>NZ_CP125295.1:0-4800000 GCF_030412785.1 Paraburkholderia sabiae | reverse complement strand
ACCCATGCAGCGGCAAGCGCGACGAGCATAAAGCCGAAGGTCGGAAAGATCGACATCTGCAGCGCCGAGCGATACAGCAGCGACGACAGCAGCACGAAAATCGGCAGATGGATCGAGTACAGCGAGAAGCTGAAATCGCCGAAACGCGACAGCAAGCGGATCGCGGGCGTGTCGTTGTGACGCCGGCTCTTGAGCGCTTCGTTCAGATAGCACGCGAAGCCCAGCGCCCACAGCTGGAATGCGTAGTACTGGGCGAAGTGGAGCGCGGCACAGCCCAACGCCGTCAACATTGCCGCCGCGCCATACATGAGCCACGGCATGCGCTTCTGCGCTGTGTTGTGCTTCACCTGCGATTCGGCGATCCATGCGCCGAGCGTCCACGAGAGCCAGAACGACGTGAAGAATTGCAGTTCATGGCGCTCGAACACGAAGTACGACGCGATGTTGACGAGCGCAACGAGACCGAGCACGCCGTTCATGCCGAGCCGCTTGCGCAACGCGAAAAGCAGCGGATATACAGCGTAAAACTGCACTTCGAGCGACAGCGTCCACAGCGCGCCGTTGGAGCCATATGTCTTGCCGGCCACGCCTTGCAGCGAAAACAGATTGACGAAAAAGGCCTTCGGACCGATATCGAGAATCTTGTGATTGACGGGCGGAAACTGCAGGCTCGCCCAGTCGAGCGCCAGCGTGAGCAGCAAAGCGGCGAACAGCACGGGATAGATGCGCGTGAAGCGGCGTGCCCAGAAGTTCATCGCGTCGAGCCTGTAGGCAGGATTCGCCGCGAGCTTTTGCGCGGCGCTGCGATGAATGCAATAGCCGCTGATGACGAAAAAAATCGACACGCCCGCCGAGCCCCATGCAATCGGCAAAGTCAGGTACGCGACGATCGTGTTCAGGTCGAGCGACTTGCCCGCGACGTGGTGAAAGCTCTGCATGCCGACCCATTCGACCTGGCGGCAATGAAAATAGGCCACTAGCAGCGCAGCAAAGCCGCGCATCGCGTCGATGACGTGTTCCTTGTCGGCGACTTTTGTCTCACTGCGCGTCGCCGGCGCGAAGGACAGGGACGAGCCGTTGGCGCCCAGTGCTGTATCGCTCATGCGGTCCTTGATCGTTGATGGATGAAAAGGCGCAAGGCTTCAAGAGGCCGCGCGCCCGCGTGCCTAACGTACGCGAATGGTAGGTGAATAGACCGGCAAAAAAACGGCAAGAAATGATTCGAATAATTTGAATCGACATATGGCCGTTTTATTTCCGGAGTCGCGCATAAATCCACATAGCCGCTTGAATTATTTGACGTTTTTTTCGTGTTACGTTGATGCGGGAAAACTTTGACAGGGGTGGAGTCATGAACCTGCATTTGATCGCCGGCGTCGTCGTGCTGCTGCTGCTCGTCGCCGTGTCCGCATATCGCGAAGCACTGCGCAACGAGCCGATCAGCCGTATCCGCATGAATCCGGAAAAGATGCCGCAGTTCGAAGAGAACGAATAGCCACATCTGCGCAGCACGCATCGGCTCAACGGCAAGAATTACCCGGCGTATGCAAGGCGATTCAAAGATTCGGCGTCATTGTTTCCCGATGCTTTTCGAATGTCGGAATAAATGATCGTCAATCGAACAATTTGAAATAATTTAGATGCCGCGTTGCACAAAATTTCGAACAGTTTTGCGCTAGTCTTTTCCAGCACGACAATGCGCCGCCTCTCACGGCGATTGCATACATTCAATCCAACCGAGTGGAAATGCATACCATGCTGAAAGTCACCAAAGCCGTCTTTCCTGTTGCGGGCCTCGGAACACGTTTTCTGCCTGCCACGAAGGCGAGCCCGAAGGAGATGCTGCCCATCGTCGACAAGCCGCTGATCCAGTACG
Source organism: Paraburkholderia sabiae (assembly GCF_030412785.1). Taxonomy (NCBI): domain Bacteria; kingdom Pseudomonadati; phylum Pseudomonadota; class Betaproteobacteria; order Burkholderiales; family Burkholderiaceae; genus Paraburkholderia; species Paraburkholderia sabiae. The sequence goes on along the minus strand of NZ_CP125295.1, from coordinate 4,798,124 downwards.
CAGTCGAAGAAGCGATCGCAGCAGGCATCACCGAAATGATCTTCGTCACGGGCCGCAGCAAGCGCGCCATCGAAGATCACTTCGACAAGTCCTATGAAATCGAAGCGGAACTCGAAGCGCGCGGCAAGGCGCAATTGCTTGAGCTGGTACGCAGCATCAAGCCCGCGAACGTCGACTGCTTCTATGTGCGTCAGGCCGAAGCGCTGGGTCTGGGTCATGCCGTGCTGTGCGCGGAAAAGCTCGTCGGCGAAAGTCCGTTTGCAGTGATTCTTGCCGACGACCTGCTGCACAGCGAAAAGCCCGTGATGAAGCAGCTCGTCGACACGTTCAACCACTATCACAGCTCGGTAGTCGGCGTCGAAACGATCGCGCGCGAAGCGAGCCGTTCGTATGGCGTCGTCGACGGCAAGGAGTGGGAAGAGGACGTGATCAAGCTGTCGGGCATCGTCGAAAAGCCGGCACCCGACAAGGCGCCGTCGAATCTCGGCGTGGTCGGCCGCTATGTGCTGATGCCGACCATCTTCAAGCATATCCGCGCGCTGAAACCGGGTGCGGGCGGCGAACTGCAATTGACGGACGCGCTGCAATCGCTGCTGACGGAAGAGCAGGTGCTCGCGTATCGCTACTTCGGTACGCGTTTCGATTGCGGCAGCAAGCTCGGCTATCTGAAGGCGACGGTCGAATTCGCGCTGCGTCACCCGGAAGTGCGCGCGGATTTCGAAGATTATCTGCAAGCCTATCTGCCGCTGCATCTGACGAAAGCCGCTGCATGAATCCAACGCCTGCGGCAGCGACGGCGCGTCTATGCGCCCTCGCGCTGCAGGTCGGTCGGCGCGAGTTCGCGTGCGATCAGGACGAAGCGGGCCCGCTGGCCGACGATGCGTGTGCGAGTATTGCGCGCACATCGTCGTCGGTCGTTTCGTTGAAGTCGGAATAGAACTGGCTGACAGCGAAGAAGGATTCCGGCGTCACCACACAGACGAATTCATCGATCTCGCCGCCGATCCGCGCCGACGCATCATATGGTGCAACGGGCAACGCAGCGACGATCTTCGCGGGCGAGCGAGCGCGCAATGCGCGTGCTGCGACTGTCATCGACGCACCCGTCGCGAGTCCATCGTCGACGATGATCGCGATGCGATTCGCCACGTCGATACTGTTGCGCTGCGGATCGCGAAACAGTACTTCGCGTCGCGCGAGTTGCACTTTTTCATCGGCCAGTACGCGCTCGAAATCAGCACGGGACACAGCCGTCTCGCGCAGCAGTTCTTCATCCACATACAACGCATCGCCCGATGCGATCGCGCCCATCGCCAGTTCGCATTGCCACGGCACGCCGAGCTTGCGCACCACTAAAACATCGAGGGGCGCACCGAGCGCGCGTGCGACTTCATACGCGACAGGCACACCGCCGCGCGGCAAGCCGAGCACGACGACGTCATCGCGTCGTGCGTATTGCTTCAGATGATCGGCGAGCGCACGGCCCGCGTCGGCGCGATCCGCAAACCGCTGGTGCATGATTCGCTCGCTCCCACGTCCGCTATCCCTTCACTATAGGACGTTGAGCATCGAAAGGGCCGACTCCTGCAAGGGCCGCAACACGCGATGCAGCGCCGCTTCCGACGTCTCCTTGCCCATCGGCATGTTCGTGCTGAGTGCGGCGACCACTTCGCCATGCCGGTTCTTCATCGGCACGGCCACACCACGCACGCCGATATCGAGTTGCTGTTCGATCACAGCGAAACCGTCCGCTTGCGCGCGACGAATCTTTTCGAGCAGACCCGTGCGGTTCGTCAGTGTGTGCGGCGTGAACGGTGCGAGCGACGTGTCGTTGAGCCACGTCTGCATCGCGTCCTGATCGCGGTGATACGCGAGCAGCACGACGCCGGGCGAGGTGAGCGGGGCGGGCACACGCGCGCCGAGCACGAAGCCTGTCGTCATCACGCGCGACGTGCCGTTACGCGCGATGAACACGAGTTCCCAGTCGTCGAGCACGCTCACATAGACGGATTCGCCGATCGACGCGCTCAGTTGCTGCAGATACGGCTGCACGGTTTTCGGCAGACGCGCCGAATCGAAATACGACCAGCCGACGCGCAGCACGCGTGGCGTCAATCCATACAGCTTGCCGTCGCCCTGCACATAGCCGAGATGTTCGAGCGTCAGCAGATAGCGGCGCGCGGCCGTGCGCGTCATGCCCGTCAGTTGCGCGGCCTGACTCGGCGTGAGGCGCGCGTGTTCGCTGTCGAACGACTCGAGGATCGCGAGGCCTTTTTCGAGGCCCGCGATCCAGTCGCGTTTGTCCAATGGCGGTCGGTTCATGGCAATTACCCCTTGATTCTGCGCGGCTAACGTATCGATACGCGCGATTATCGCTCACGTAGGGCAATTGCGTTTCGTTGGCTGATTCGTGCGCGGGCGATCAAATCACACCGGTCCATTCACCCCAAAAACCGCGCGAATCCTTGCACCCGCTGTATCCGCGCCACCACATCGTGCCTGGTGCAAACCCGCAAAGCGCGCGTTAATCGCACATAAACGTGCGATTAACGCACAGTTTGGCGTTGGCCAGCATTGCCCGACCTGGCTCGCTTGCCTATTCTTGAGCCACCTCAGCGGCTCGCGGTCTTGCCGGCGCCGCATCGACGGGAATAGCGAATGCGTCGCCCTGCAACACGGGTTTCACCGAAGAAGGTTCTGCCATGAGTCAAGCAACGAGTCAGCCCTGCATCATCTCCGTCGCGATCACGGGCTCCGTGCCGCGCAAGAAGGACAATCCGGCCGTGCCGATCTCGGTGCCCGAGCAGGTCGAGAGCACGCATGAAGCGTATGAAGCGGGCGCGACGCTCGTGCACCTGCATGTGCGCGACGAAGAAGAGCGTTCGAGTTCGGACCGCAACAGCTTTGCGGTGCTGCAAGAGGGCATCCGCAAGCATTGCCCGGACATCATCATCCAGTTTTCGACGGGCGGCCGCGGCCGTTCGTTCGAACAGCGCGGCGCGATGCTCGATTTGCGTCCCGACATGGCCTCGCTCGCGACGGGCTCGGTGAATTTCCCGACTACTGTCTACGAGAACCCGCCCGATTTCGTGCGCATGCTCGCACAGACGATGCTCGATCATGACGTGAAGCCCGAAATCGAAATTTTCGATCTGGCCATGCTGTACAGCACCGTCGATCTCGTTCAACAGGGCTTGCTGAAAGAGCCCGTGCACGTGCAGTTCGTGATGGGCGTGAAGAACGCATTGCCTGCGCGCCGCGAGATTCTCGAATTCGAAGTCGAGCAACTGAAGAAGCTCTTGCCGACGGCGACGTGGACGGCGGCAGGCATCGGCCGTCACCAGCTCGAAGTGAATCACTGGACGCTCGAAATGGGCGGCCATTGCCGCACGGGTCTCGAAGACAACGTGCGCTGGGACAAGGACACGCTCACGAAGAGCAATGCGCAGCTGGTGCAGCGCGTGGCGGATCTGTGCGCGCAATACGGCCGTCCCGTCGCGACGGCGAAACAGGCGCGTGAGCTGCTGGCGCTCAAGCCCGTCGCCTGAGCGCGCATTCAGTACGTTTTCTCATCGAGCCCACTATGCTTCGCTCCATTGCCACCGTGTCGGTTAGCGGCACGCTCGTCGAGAAGCTCGCTGCGATTCGCGCGGCCGGCTTCGATGGCGTCGAGATCTTCGAGAACGATCTGCTGTATTTCGACGGCTCGCCCGCCGACATTCGCAAGCGTTGCGACGATCTCGGCCTGCAGATCATGCTGTTCCAGCCGTTCCGCGATTTCGAGGGCGTCTCGAAGGAACGGCTCGCGCAGAATCTGAACCGCGCCCAACGCAAGTTCGAGCTGATGCACGAACTCGGCACCGATCTGGTGCTCGTGTGCAGCAACGTCAACGCAAACGTGATTGCAGACGACGGTTTGATCGTCGATCAGCTCGGCGAGCTTGCATTGCTCGCCGAACGCGAAGGCGTGCGCGTCGGTTTCGAAGCGCTGGCGTGGGGCAAGTATGTGAATTCGTATCGCCACGCATGGCGGCTCGTCGATGCCGTCAATCATTCGAATCTCGGGCTGATACTCGACAGCTTCCACACGTTGTCGATCGACGACCCCATCGATCCCATCGCCGACATTCCCGGCGACCGCATCGCGTTCGTGCAGATCGCCGATGCGCCGCTGCAAAAGATGGACGTGCTCGAATGGAGCCGTCACTACCGATGCTTCCCAGGGCAGGGCGAATTCGACGTCGCAGGCTTCGCGGATCGTGTGCTGGCGACGGGTTATCAAGGCCCGTTTTCGCTGGAGATTTTCAACGACGGCTTTCGCGCCGCGCCGACGGCAGCGACGGCTGCCGACGGTTATCGCTCGCTGCTGTATCTCGAAGAGCAGGCCGCGCATCGACGTGACGCATCAACAGTCACGCAGGATGCGCAGCCGCTGTTCACGCCGCCTGCGCCGCCCGCGCATTCGGGTTTCCAGTTCATCGAGTTCGCCGTCGATTCGACGAGCGCGCCGCGTCTTGCGCAGCGCTTTGCTGAAGCGGGATTTCATGCGGCGGGCAAGCATCGCTCGAAAGACGTGACGCTGTATCAGCAGGGCGATGCGTCGATCGTGCTGAACGCCGAGACGGATTCGTTTGCGAGCGAGTTCTTTCATCGGCACGGATTGTCGCTGTGCGCGTCGGCGTTTCAGGTCGACGATGCCGGGCGTGTATTCGAGCGCGCGACGTCGTTCGGCTATGCACCGTTTTCGGGCCGAGTCGGCCCGAACGAACGCGTCGTGCCGGGCGTGCGTGCGCCTGATGGCAGCCTGCATTACTTCGTCGATGCGCGGCCCGACGAGCCGACGTTGTATGAAGCCGACTTCGTGCTCGACGCGCAGGCCAACGGACAGCCGGCCGGGCAGGGCGAGCTGAAACGTATCGATCACGTGTGCCTCGATCTGCCCGCCGATACGCTCGATACGTGGATTCTTTACTTCAGGGCTGTGTTCGGCTTCGAAGCCGAGGCGGCCTGGTTGCTTCCCGATCCTTACGGACTGGTGCGCAGCCGCGCGGTGCGCAGCGCCGACGGCTCGGTGAGGATCGTTCTCAATGCGTCGGTGGACGGGCGCACGTCGACGGCGCAATCGCTGCATACGTATCGCGGTACAGGTCTGAATCACGTGGCATTTGTCACCGACGATATCTTCGCGGCCGTCGAACAGTTGCGCGCACGCGACGTTCGGCTATTACGGATCCCGTCGAACTATTACGATGACCTTGAAGCGCGATACGATTTCGCCGACAGCATGGTCTCGATGATGAAAGACGCTCACGTGCTCTACGACCGGGACGCGCAGGGCGGCGAATTCTTCCATGTGTACACCGAGCAGATGGACGGACGCTTCTTCCTAGAGATCGTGCAGCGCAAGGGCGGTTATGACGGATACGGCGCGGTGAACGCGCCTGTGAGACTCGCCGCGCAGGCACAGCGCAAGAACGGCTAGCAGCACGAACAGAGATCGCGCGGGTGACGTACTAGTGGTTACCCGTAGCGATCCGCGCAACACGACATACAGGCAACCCGGCTTTCCCCGCATCACTTCGGCTTTTCCCGTACTACCACGCAGCACTGGCGGCGACGGTCTCCGTTTGTCCGAAGCCGGCAAAGCGATGCTCTGCATCGTCATAACACTCAAAGATAAAAGGATCAGGAGATGAAAAGACGTTACCCCGAAGTCAAACTCGCGCTGGCTTGCGCAGCAGTGCTGGCCGCGATGCCTGCCTTCGCACAGAACAGCGTGACGCTGTACGGCATCGTCGATAACGGCATTGGTTATCAGTCGAGTTCGACTACGCTCGGTTCGACCGCGAACGGCCACTCGGCAGTCAAGATGGTCACGGGCGTGTGGGCGGGCAGCCGCTTCGGCCTGAAGGGCGCGGAAGACCTCGGTGGCGGCACCAAGGCGATCTTCACGCTGGAAGAAGGCTTCAGCGCGAACAACGGCGCGATGTCGACGACCAACCTGATGTTCAGCCGCCAGGCGTTCGTCGGCGTGACGAACGATGCGTACGGCTCGCTGACGGCCGGCCGCCAGTATGCGTCGTACTACCAGCTGCTGTCGCCGTACAGCCCGACGACATGGCTCACGGGTTTCTACGGCGCGCACGCGGGTGACGTCGACGGTCTCGATACGATTTATCGCGCGAACAACACACTGCTGTACATGTCGCCGAAACTCTACGGCTTCAAGTTCAGCGGCTCGTATTCGTTCGCGGGCGTGCCGGGCAGCGCGTATCAGGGTTCGACGTGGAGCACGGCCGTGCAATACGCGCAGGGCCCGATCGGCATCGCGGTCGGCTTCTCGAAGATCAACAACTCGAACGTGAACGGCGGCACTTTCGGCACCGACACGGCGACGTCGAACAACGGCTCGCAGGCGGGTGTCTCGGCTGTGACCAACGGCTTCCAGACGGCGCGCGCGCAGCAGCGCTTCGCGGTCGGCGCGGGCTACACGTTCAGCAGCCAGTTCGACATCACGGCAACGTACTCGAACGTGCAGTACATTCCGGGCATCGGCTCGTCGTACCGCAACCTGGCGATCTGGAATTCGGGCGGCATCGTGCTGCACTGGAAGCCGACGGCAGCGTGGGACTTCGCGACGGGCTATGCGTACACGCGCGCGACGCAGTCGAATGGCATCACGAGCAGCGCGTCGTACTCGCAGTTCAACCTGTCGGAGTACTACTCGCTGTCCAAGCGCACGGGCATTTACGCGCTGCAGGCATACCAGCGCGCGAACGGCCAGACGCTCGGCACGAACGGCCGCACCATCATCAACGCAACGGCAACGCTCGGCGACGGTTTCAACTCGACGCCTTCGTCCTCGCGCAGCATGGTCGGCGTCGGCGCGGGCATTATTCACCGCTTCTGATTCTCGCCTGAAGCTGTTTTATCGTTTGAACGCTGCTTGACGGTTGGCTGAAGTTGCCGTCGAGCAGGACAGGGCGCCGCGATTGCGGCGCTTTGCTTTTGCGGGCCCGCATGCTGCATCGAGTTGCATTTGCGGGCCGGGATCGGCGCTTGCTGGCCGCGTCGGCGGTTGAATTTCCGTTTGTGACGCGCTGAAATCGGCATGGCGACAGCAAAAAGCCATCAACGGCATGCATCATGGACGGACAGCAAGGAGAGCCAGTGGGCATCGAGATGCTCAGCGGCTGCTACAATCCTGCGTCATTGCAATGAAGGTGAACACATGGGCTTTGAACAACTGGCGAAGCTGAGGGACGAACTCGCCAAGCAGGCAAAAGCGCAGCGCAAGGAAAAGCAGGCTGCGGACACGCACGCTGCCCACCCGGGCAAGGATGCGAAGGCTAAGGACTCGAAACCCAGAGACGCGCGTCCGGCGGGCAAGCCTGCCGCGAAGGCGGACCGCAAGCCGGCGCCCGCGCGTCCGGCCGCGAAGCAGCAGAATCCCGTCGATCCCGTCGTGCATACCATCGGCAAGTTGCAGAAGCGGTTCCCGCTGGCATTTCCGAAGAATCCTGCACCGAAGGTCGCGCTGAAAATCGGCATTCTCGACGATCTGCTCGCGCAGGCCGGCGAACTGAAACTGACCGAGCAGGAAGTCCGCGATGCCGTGAGCACGTGGTGCCGTGGCAGCCGCTATTGGGCGAGCCTGACGGAAGGCGCATCGCGCGTCGATCTGACGGGCGCGGAAACGGGCAAGGTCACGGCGTCGGAATCGGCGTTCGCGCGACGTCGTTCGGGCGGCCGGACGAAACCGGCGGCGAAGACTGATGGTGCGGGTGTTGTTGAGAAGGCGGCGGGTGATGCGACTGCGGCTGCGGCTGCGACTTCCGCTGAGGCTCCGGCCAGCACGGATGGCGAAGAAGGAAACGCGCCGGCTGCTGATCAGGCGCAAGGTTGATGGATTGAGGTTGTAGGGAGCGGTGGCGGGTTTGCTGCTGCTTATTCGTTATTTGACATAATCTTAATTATCAACATTCTGGATGTAGCGGCCAAGTTGTAATGTCCGCTTTTAGCCAACCCCAGCCAGCCATCCCCGCACCAACAACAAATCACTGCGCCGCGCCACGCCCCCGAACAAACGCCGCATACCCATTCTGTGTCTTCAGAATCTTCTCAACACAATCGTCGTAATCCGAACCCTTGGCATTGTCCGGTCCATACATCCCGCGACATTGCGCGAACAGCGTGAGCGTCGCGCCACCGGGTTTGGCCACTCGCGTCGCGGAAAACGACACCTTGCCCGAGCTATACGGCACTTCGGTTTCGATCGCCAGCGCATCGGCGCGCGTCACCGACGTATCGGAGTGCTGCTCGACGTAGCGCTTCGTCTGCGCCCACGCGGCGTCGCACTGCGCCTCCTGGCAATCGACGGCTGCATTGCGCTGCGCGGCGGCGAGACTGGTTTCGTTGTGCTGATACGCCTGCGCCTGGCGCGCTTCCTTTTCGGCGGACGAACAACCGGCGAGCACCAGAGCAGCCAACACACATGCATTGATCTTTTTCACAGGCAACGTCTCCCTGACGATAGTCGAGCGCGATTATATCCGCGCGCCCGAAGCGCCCGCAGATCCATTCGAGTGCCACGCGCCCTCGCCCAGCCATCTTTCGCGCCCAGCGCAGACAAGAAAAAACGCGCGCTCCGCTGCACACGGAACGCGCGTCAGAAGCAGTCTCGCGCGAGACTCAAAACCACGCAATGTCACGTCATACCGCGATGCATCGCATGCACTGAATCTCGCACACGTCGAGCCGCTTAGAAGCGGTGACGGATGCCGACCGTGCCGACGACTTGCGAATCCGTCGACGAAGCGCTCACGCCGACGATGTGCGCCGTGATACCCGAGCTGCCCGTGCTGCCGACGTGCTGGTAAGCCGCTTCAGCATAGACATCGGTGCGCTTGGACAGTGCGTAATCCGATTGCAGCGTGATCTGGTGGTACTTCGGATCGACGCCTTGCAGGCTTGCATCGGTGTACGTGTAGGCACCCGACAGCGACCATGCCGGCGTGATCGCATAGCGGCCGTTCAGTTCGAAGTTCGTGAAGTGCGCACCCGTGCCGTTCAGCGTGAAGCCGCTCGACTTGCCCGATGCCGTCGAGCCGATCGCCGTCGCGTTCGCGAGTTGCGTCTGCGTGAAGACGAAGCCGACGTTCGCCGGACCGAACGCGTAGCTGACGCCCGCGCCGTACGTGCGTTGACGCGAAGCCGTGAAGGTCGCGTCCGTGCTCACTGCGCCGCTCGTGTTGCTCGAGCCCGCGCCGTTCAGTTGCAGGTAAGCCGCCGCAACCTTCAGGCCGCCGAATGCGTACGTTGCGCCGACGCTGTACGCGCGGTTGTCCGAGAAGCCGTCAGCTTCGTTCGAAAAGCCGTACATCGCGCCGAGCTTGAAGCCCGCGTAATCGACGCTCTGATACTTCACCGAGTTGCTGACGCGGAACGAGTTGTTCAGGTTGTCGTTGTCGTACGGGTGCGAAGCCAGCGTGCCGCCGTATTGCGTGCCGTTCAGCGACAGCGGGCCCAGATTGTCGACGAGGTTGTCGTACTGACGACCGAGCGTCACCGAACCGTACTGGTTGCTTGCGAGACCGACGAATGCCTGGCGGCCGAACAGTCGGCTGTTCTGGCCCATCGCGCCTGTCGACAGGTTAAAGCCGCTTTCCAGTGTGAAGATCGCCTTCAGGCCATTGCCGAGATCTTCCGAGCCGCGCAGGCCCCAACGGTTGCCGTTCAGGATGCCGCTAGCCTGCTGGATGTTGCTGTGACCGCCGGAGTTGCTGGAGTACGTGAGGCCCGTATCGAGCAAACCGTAGAGCGTCACCGAATTTTGAGCGTGTGCTGCGCCGGCCGTGGCGAACAGCGCGAGCGAGAGGGTCGAGAGTACGAGCTTTTTCATCTTTTCTCCATTATTCCGATAACGAATGCTATCGTGGCGCGGAGAATATCTGATTGATCTGGCATTGCGACTTTGTCGTTGTGTTTTAACCACCCTTTAAATGCTTTCCTAATCTTCCCGGTAACGCTATTCGTAATTTCGGCGATGCAGGTGCAGATGTGAAATGGGGCGCATCCCTCTCGCGGATGCGCCCCAAGTGCCCAATTCTAGCTGTTCCCGGAATACAGGCCTGCGGATTCTATGAATCGGTTGTTAAAGCCGCAAGCGGCGGAATGCGCATTTACCTTTCCTATTCTTATAATGGTAAGGAATGGCAATCCAATGACCTGATTTAAATTCTATTTAAAACTCGCAATAAATCATTGTCAATTAGAAGCATTGCGTTTTTTAAAGCGATCTGGGCATTACGCACGCGGCGTTAACGCGCCTGTCGTCGCAGGATTGTCGGCCACCGACAATTCGCTGATGGCGCTCGCGATCGGCGCGGGGTCCGTGTTCTTCTGCCACGTCGACGACGCGGGCTTCTGGGATGAAGCAACGTCAGGGTTCGTCGCGCAGCCCAAGGACCTGCAGGTAAGTGTCGAGCGAACGCTGAACCGCTTGCGCGACGAGCAGCGTGATCGCGGTGTAATCACCCGTCACGCAGGCTTCATCGAGTGCATCGTAGTACGCGAGGCGATCTTCCTTGCGGATGATCGCTGGGGGATAGCCCGCCTTCATCAATTCGAAATTCAGCAACAGGCGCGCTGTACGTCCGTTGCCGTCCACGAAAGGATGAATCTTGACGAACCGCGTGTGGAGTTCGGAAGCACGCGCAACAGGATGCAGCGCGCGCGCCTGGGCGTGCCATTCGACGAGCGACTTCATTTCCGCGGGCAGATGGAGAAAGTCCGGCGGAATCGTGCTTGCGCCCGCAATCACGACGTTTTCCTGCCGATACCGCCCTGCTTCACCATCGTCGATGCCCTTCAGCACGAGACTGTGAATGTTGCGGATTTGCCATTCCGACAATGACTCGTCCTTCGCGACCAGTTCCTCGACATAGAGGATGGCATCGCGATGGTTGGTCGCTTCGAAATGCTCTCGAAGCGATTTCCCGCCTACCGTAATGCCTTCGAGTACGACCTTGGTCTCACGCAGCGTAAGCGTGTTGCCTTCGATTGCGTTGGAGTGATAGGTCCATTCCAGTGCCAGCTTCTCGCGCAATGTGGCGAGCGAATGCTTCGGCAACGGGCGAGCCGCGTCGAGCTTCGACTTGTCGTTATCGATGGCCTCGAATTGCGCGCTAGGTGAAAGTGTCATCTGTGTTGTGAGCGCAAATGGTGTGTCGAATCGATCGTGCGCATGGCCCGATCATAGCATCGCCCTTCTGCCGTGCGTTTCGCTGAAACGCCTGTCAATCCACAATCTCCGGCGCATCAATCGCCCGCTTCAACAAATCGACGAACGCCTGCACTGTCTGCGGCAGCGTGCGTCCCGCCATCGTCTGAACCTGCAGCGTGCGCTGATGCAGTTCGGGGTTCGTAATCGGAATCGCCGCCAAACCATCCACTTCGAGCCGGCTGCGCACGGTCAGATAACCCGTCAGCGTCACAGCATCCGTCAGCCTCACGAAACTCTGCAGCGCCGCGTGATAGTTGCTGACGAACACCGGCTCGAAAATCAGCCCTTCGAGGCTGCATGAAATATCGAACAGCTGCCGGATCGTCACGCCCTGGTTGTCCATCGCGAGCGGCCACGGCGTGAGGTCCTTCAACGACACCGACTCGCGCGCCGCCAGCGGATGCCCGCGCCGCACCAGCGCATAGATCGGCGCGCGCTGCGAGTAGTGCACGTTGATCTCCTTCTCCGGCGCGATGCTGAAGCACACGGCGATGTCCACCGTCCCTTCCCTCACCCGCTGCGTCGCCACGGATGGCGCGGACACGTCGAGCTGAAAATGCGTCGACGGATACGTCTTCAGAAAATGCGCGAACACCTGCGGCAGAAAATGCGGCGCGACGCCCTCCGAACTCGCGACGCGGATCGTCGCGTGCCCCTCCTCCGCCAGCCCGCGGATTTCGCCGATCACGCGCTCCGTTTCGAGCACGCTGCGCCGTGCGTGTTCCGCCAGCAGGCGGCCGGCGTCGCTCAGCACCATCCCGCGCGGACGACGTTCGAATAGCGGCGTCCCCAGTTCTTCCTCCAGCTTGCCGATCTGCCGGCTCAACGCCGACACGGCGACGAAAAGCCGCTCCGATGCCTTGCTCAGCGACCCGCTGCGAGCCACTTCCAGAAAGTAACGCAGTGCTGTGTTGTCCATGTCCGCTTTGCCGTTTCGGCAACGATTCGTCGCAAATATTGTAATTGTGCAGAAATATCGGCGACCGCAGCATCGATTCGACTGCTTATTGACGAACCCGCGCCCTATGTCGGCGCGAAGCACAGGAGACCTGCCGTTGACTCGTGATATCGCCATTCAAAACGCGGCCAGCCAGTATGATTCCGGCCGTTTTCTCGATGACTTGCGGCGCCGCGTCGCGTATCGCACGGAGAGCCAGGAGACCGACAGCGGCGAACGCCTGCGCGGCTATCTCGACGACGAACTGACGCCGCTGCTCACACAGTGGGGCTTCACCTGCCGGGTCGTCGACAATCCCGCGAAAGGCGCAGGTCCGTTCCTGATCGCGCATCGCCATGAAGACGATGCGCTGCCGACCGTGCTCAGCTACGGTCACGGCGACGTCGTGCGCGGCTACGACGCGCAGTGGCGCGACGGGCTCTCGCCGTGGGACGTGACCGTCGACGGCGAACGCTGGTACGGCCGCGGCACCGCCGACAACAAAGGCCAGCACAGCATCAATCTCGCCGCATTGAAGGCCGTGCTCGACGCGCGCGGCGGCAAACTCGGCTTCAATCTGAAGCTGCTGTTCGAAACGGGCGAGGAAGTCGGCTCGCCGGGCCTGCACGCGCTCTGCACACAACTGCGCGACGAACTCGCCGCCGACGTGCTGATCGCCTCCGACGGCCCGCGCCTGTCCGCGCATCGTCCGACGCTCTTTCTCGGCTCGCGCGGTCTGGTGAACTTCAAGCTCGAACTGACGCTGCGCGAAGGCGGCCATCATTCGGGCAACTGGGGCGGGCTGCTGCGCAATCCGGGCGTCGTGCTCGCGAGCGCGATTGCGTCGATGGTCGATGCGGACGGCAAGATTCTCGTCGACGGGCTGCGCCCGCCGCCCATTCCCGACTCGGTGCGTCGTGCGTTGTCGGACATCGCCGTGGGCGGCAATCCGGGCGAACCGACCGTCGATACCGACTACGGCGAGCCGGGCCTCACGCCAACCGAGCGCGTGTTCGGCTGGAACAACCTCGAAGTGCTCGCGTTCCGCACCGGCAACCCGGAGAAGCCCGTCAACGCGATTCCGCCTTCGGCCATCGCGTTCATGCAGATCCGCTTCGTGGTCGGCACGGACTGGCAGAACCTCGAATCGATCGTGCGCAAGCATCTCGACGAGCACGGCTTCGGCATGATCGAACTCGACGTGGAGCGCGGCGCGCCCGCGACACGCGTCGATCCCGACAACGCGTGGGTGCAATGGGCGCTGCGTTCGCTGCGTCAGACGACGGGCGACGAGCCCGTGCTGCTGCCGAACCTCGGCGGCACGCTGCCCAACGACGTCTTCGCCGACGTGCTCGGCATGCCGACGATCTGGGTGCCGCACTCGTATCCCGGCTGCTCGCAGCACGCGCCGAACGAGCATCTGCTCGGCCCTGTCGTGCGCGACGGACTGCGCATCATGGCCGGCCTCTTCTGGGATCTCGGCGCGCAGGACGTGAGCGCAAACAATCCCGCACCGCATGTTTCGACCACCCCCGCCTGAGGACGTCGCAATGAACATGGATTCCGTCACCGCACATCATCCTTCTTCGTCGCACGATTCGCATGAAGCAGGCGCGTCCGCGAAGTCGGGCACGAGCGTGTCGCGCCTGATCATCGCAACGTCGATCGGCAACGCGCTCGAGTTCTACGACCTGATCGCCTACGGCTACTTCGCGACCACGTTGTCGAAGCTGTTCTTCCCCGCGCACAACGCAACCGTCTCGCTGCTGCTCACGCTCGGCACGTTCGCGCTGTCGTATCTCGCGCGGCCGATCGGCGCGCTCGTGCTCGGCTCGTACAGCGACAGAAAAGGCCGCAAGGCTTCGCTCACGCTGTCGATCGCAATGATGACGCTCGGCACGGGCATGGTCGCGCTGATGCCGACGTACGCGTCGATCGGCTTGCTCGCGCCGATCGGAATTTTCGCGTCGCGGCTGTTGCAGGGTTTCTCGGCGGGCGGCGAGTTCGGCAGTTCGACGGCATTCCTGATCGAACACGCGCCGCAGCGCAGCGGCTTCATGTCGAGCTGGCAGTTCTCCAGCCAGGGCGCGAGCACGCTGCTCGCGTCCGCGTTCGGCGCGGTGCTGACGGGCATGCTCACGCAGCCGCAACTCGAAGGCTGGGGCTGGCGCATCCCGTTTCTGTTCGGCATGCTGATCGGTCCCGTCGGGCTTTATATCCGCAGCCGTATCGATGAAACGCCCGAATTCGAGCGCACTGAAAAAGCCGAATCGCCCGTGCGCGAACTGCTCGCGACACAGAAGTCGCGCGTGCTGGTGTCGATCGGCTCGCTCGTGCTCACGACGACGGCCAACTACATGATTCTCTACATGCCGACCTACGCGGCGCGCCAACTCGGTCTTGCGCCGTCGTCGGGCTTCATCGCGACGCTGCTCGCGGGGCTGATCGTCATGGTGCTCACGCCGATCGTCGGGCACTGGTCGGACAAGGTGGGCCGCACGCGCATCATGCTCGGCGCGGGCGCGCTGTTCTTCGTGACGGTGTATCCCGCGTTCATGTTCATGAATGCGCATCCGTCGCTGCCGACGCTGCTCGCCGCCGTCACTTGGGTCGCGCTGCTCAAGGCCACCTACTTCGCGCCGATTCCCGCGCTGATGGCCGAACTCTTCCCGACCCGCACGCGCACGACGGGCATGGCCTTCGGCTACAACATCGGCACGACGATCTTCGGCGGCTTCACGCCGCTCGCGGTCGCGGCGCTGATCGCGGCAACGGGCAACAACCTCGCGCCGGGGCTGTATCTGATGATGGCCGCTATCGTCAGTCTGCTGACGCTGGTCTGGGCGCGCGCGAAATTGAACGCGCATTGAATGGTGCAATGAGTCGAATGAATCACGAGGAACCCGCACGTATGCAAGCCGATGTGCCGCAGGAAGTGAGAGGCGCGATCCAGTTTTCGATCGATCACGAATCGCCGTGGGACCGTAACGCCGATGGCAAGTTCGGCGTGCATGTGAACGATCCGCCGCCGTGGAATCGGCTGCTCGGGCCGATTCATGACCGCGGGCCGGTGTCGGGTGCCGTGGCCGTCGACGGAAGGCTGCTCGCGACATGGGGCGAGCCGGATCGCGCCGACCTGACGTTCAGCATCGCGAAGACGTACCTCGCGCTGCTGGCGGGCGTCGCGCACGATCGCGGCCTGCTGCCCGATCCCGACGAGCCCGTACGCGTGCGCGTGCCGGGCATCGGCTTCGACGATGCGCACAACGCGTCCATCACGTGGACGCAGCTGTTGCAGCAGACGAGCGAATGGCAAGGCAAGTGCTTCGGTCTGTCGGATCAGGCCGATCACTATCGCGCGGTGACGTTCGGTGATCCGCCCAGCGGCAAAAAGGGCGACCTGCGTCCGCTGCAGCAACCCGGCACGTATTGGGAATACAACGACGTGCGCATCAACCAGCTGTCGCTGGCGCTGCTGCATCTGTTCGGCAAGCCATTGCCCGAGGTGTTTCGCGAAGCCATCATGCGGCCCGTCGGCGCGAGCGAAAACTGGCAGTGGGTCGGCTATGACGATGCGTGGCTCGAAGTCGGCGGCAAGCGCGTGCAGTCGGTGCCAGGCGGCTCGCACTGGGGCGGCGGGATGTCGGTGAGCGCGAACGATCAGCTGAAGGTCGCGCAGATGCTGCTTGATAAAGGGCTTGTTGGTGGTGCCAACAGCGGCCGCCGCGTGATCTCAGCCGAATGGATCGCGCGGATGCAAACGCCCTGCGCGCTCGCGCCGTACTACGGCTATCTCGTGTGGCTCAACACAGCGCGGCGCGTGTTTCCCAGCGTGCCGGAATCGAGCTACTTCGGCGTCGGCGCGGGCAGTTCGTTCATGTGGATCGAGCCGGAGCGACGCATCGCGCTGATCGTGCGCTGGCTCGATTCCCAATACGCGGACGCATTCTTCGGCAAGATGCTGAGCGCTATCGATACGGCCTGCTCACGATAGCGCTCGCGCTTCACTAACCGCCGCGATCCAGCGATTCCAGAATGCCGTGCGCGGCGGCAACCCGATCCGCAATCGGAAAATTCCGGTTGCCGAGAATCACGATGCCGATGCGCCGCGACGGCACGAATGCGACGTACGAACCAAAGCCGTTGGTCGAGCCCGTCTTGTTGATCCAGACGTCGTCCTTCGGCGCTTCGGGGGGCACGATTGCCTTGACGGGCGTCGCGTCGAGCGCCATCGCCGAGCCGTTGCCTTCCAGCAGCGCGCTCAACTTGACGGGATACGGGTATTGCTCCCAGATCAGATCCTGCGTCATCGGACCGGCCTGGAAATAGCCTGTATGCGTCTGCGTGATCGCGCGTTGCAACTGGCTGTCGACCGTGACGAGCTTCATGTTGGCTTCGATGAAGCGCAGCATGTCGGCCGCCGTCGATTTCACGCCATACGCCTGTGCCGCGAGCACGCCGCCCGCCATGCGGATCGGCTTGCCGTCCTTCGTATAGCCCTGTGCGTAATCAGCCGCCCTGCCAACGGGGACGTCGATGAAGCTGTTTCTCAGCCCAAGCGCCGGAAAGAGCCGCTGCTCGATCAGCGCCGTGAAGTCCTGCCCCATGCTCTTCGCCGCGATCAGGCCAAGCGTGCCGATGCCCGGATTCGTGTACGTGCGGACCGTGCCGGGCGCATACGTCGGACGCCATGCCTTGAAGTAGCGCATCAGTTGCGCGTCGTTGTGGATTTCGTCGGGCACCTGAAGCGGCAGCACGCCCGGCGTGTGCGTGCCGAGATTCAGCAGGCCAAGTTGCCCGAACGGTGTGCCGTGCAGCTCCGGCAGATATTTGCCGACTTCATCGCTCAACGATAACTGCCCATCGACCTGCGCCCACTCCGTCAACGTCGCCGTGAACGTCTTGCTCACGGAGCCAAGTTCGAACAGTGTGTCGTCGGTGACGGGTTCATGAGATTGCGTCGATGCAACGCCATAGTTGAACACCTGCGCCCGCCCGTCGACGATCACACCGACTGCTACACCGGGAATGCCGTTTTTGGCCATCATCGGCTGGATCGCTGCGTCGACGGCCTGTTTGACGCGAGCGCCCGCGTGCATCCCGCGCCG
Organism: Paraburkholderia sabiae; assembly: GCF_030412785.1. NCBI lineage: Bacteria > Pseudomonadati > Pseudomonadota > Betaproteobacteria > Burkholderiales > Burkholderiaceae > Paraburkholderia > Paraburkholderia sabiae. Next base: position 4,780,795 of record NZ_CP125295.1, on the reverse strand, counting down.
TTGCGCGGACGCAGCCGCACCGGCGCCGAACGCCTGAGCCGCAACACCAGCTAACCCACCACCGATCATCGTGAATGTGAACTTCCGCCTCGTGACCATTGCTTCTCCTTGAAGTGCCGCCACTATCGCGTTTTCGCAGTCGACTGACAAACGATGATAAATTGCCCGATGCCCCAGAAAATCTTATGACTCGAACATGCGACCGTATCTGCCTCTGAACGCGCTGCGCGCGTTCGAATCGTCGGCCCGGCATCTGAGCTTCACGCGCGCCGCGCTCGAACTGAACGTCACGCAGGCGGCCGTGAGCCAGCAGGTGCGGACGCTCGAAGAACGCCTCGGCGCGACGCTCTTCAAGCGTCTGCCGCGTGGACTCGCGATCACGGATGAAGGACTCGCGTTGCGTCCCGTGCTCAGCGACGCGTTCGATCGCATCGAAGCCGTGCTGCGGCAATTTGAAGGCGGGCATTTTCATGAGGTGCTGACGGTCGGCGCCGTCGGCACGTTCGCAGTGGGCTGGCTGATGCCGCGTTTGAAAGCCTTTCACGACGCGCATCCGTTCGTCGAGTTGCGTCTGATGACGAACAACAATCTCGTCGATCTCGCCGCCGAAGGTCTCGACTTCGCGATCCGTTTCGGCGACGGCACGTGGCCCGGTTCACGCGCATCGAAGCTGTTCGACGCGCCGCTGTCGGTGCTGTGCACGCCGGAGATCGCGCAACGGCTGCATACGCCCGCCGATCTCGCCAGCGAAAAGCTGCTGCGCTCGTATCGCGCCGACGACTGGGCGAGCTGGTTCGCGGCAGCGGGTCTCGCGCCGCGTCCCGTGCGCGGGCCCGTGTTCGATTCGTCGCGGCTGATGGTGGAAGCGGCGATGCAAGGCGCGGGCGTCGCGCTCGCACCGGCGTCGATGTTCGAACGCGATCTGTCGATGGGACGCCTTGCGCGTCCGTTCGATATCGACGTGCACGCGGGCAGTTACTGGCTCACGTGGCAGAAGGCGAAACCGGCGTCGCCCGCGATGCGCGCGTTCAGCTTGTGGATTGCAAAGGAAGTGGCCGAAGGCGGGGATGCATCGGGCGAAGCGCCGTAAAAGCGCCCTCGCCCTGGAAACGAATCACATCTCGGTGAGATGTGCAGCCGCCGATGTCTTTTCGCGCTGTTCGCCGATCTTGATGTGCGGCACCATCATCACCGACAGCACCGCCCCAACGCAGATCACGAAGATCGACAGGAAGGTCAGATGCAGCGAATGATGGAGCGCCGCGCGCACCATGTCGTTGGCCGACAGCGCGGCCTGGGCGGTCTGAGCCGCACCCGGCGTCGCATCGAGCAGCGAACGCAACTGGTCGGACGTGATCGACATACCCTTGAAGTGACTCAGGCCGAAGTTCAGCACCGCGCCGAAAATCGCCGCGCCGAGCGTGCTGCCCAGGTTGCGTGAAAACAGGTTCGACGCCGTGGCCGAACCGCGTTGCAACGGCTGCACGATTTCCTGAATCAGGATCAGCGAACTGACGCTGACGATCCCCATGCCGAGTCCCATCACGAGCGACCCGACACCCGCCGTGACGGGCGAGCCGTTCGGCTGCAGCAGCGCGAACGCGATAGCGCCGAGCGGCAGGAAGAAACTGCCCGCGACCATCAGGCGCCGCAGCCCGAGCCGATGAAACGACTTCGCGGTGAAGGTCGCGCCCGACGGCCAGCCGAGCATCACCATCGTCAGCGCAAGCCCCGCAACCACAGGCGATTGATGCAGCACGCCCTGCACATACATCGGCAGGAACGTGGTGAGACCCATCAGCGCCATGCCGGACATCACGGTCGCCGCATTGCACGCGGCGATGGGCCGCTGGCTCCACAGCGCGAACGAGATCATCGGCTCCGCCACGCGCCGCTCGTGCCACACGAACAGCACGCCTACGACGACACACAGCGCCACTTCGAACAGCGCGCGGCCGTTGTTTTCCGAGCCGGCGTCGGTGAGCGCCATCATCAGCGCACCGATCGCGATGGTGAACAGCACTGCGCCCATGATGTCGATCGACGGACGCTGGTGACGCTTCTCTTCATGCAGGAACGAGATGAAGAAAAACGCGGCCAGAAAACCGATGGGTACGTTGATCCAGAAGATCCACGACCACGACAGATCGCGGATCAGCAGACCGCCCGCCATCGGACCGATCACGGCCGAGATCGCCCAGACGCTCGCCAGATAGCCCTGAATCTTGCCGCGCTCGCGCGCCGGATACAGGTCGGCGACGATGGTCAGCGTGACGGGCTGGATCGCGCCCGCGCCCATGCCCTGGATCAGCCGGAACACGATCATCGCGGGCATCGACCACGCGAAACCCGCGCCGATCGAGCCGATCAGGAAAATGGCGATGCCGACCAGCACGGTCGGCTTGCGGCCGAACAGATCGGCGAGTTTGCCGAACACGACGGTCATCGCCGTCTGCGCGAGCAGGAACGACGAGAACACCCAGCTGTAAAGGCGCAGGCCGCCGAGTTGCGTGACGATTTGCGGCATGGCCGTCGAGACGATGGTGGCCTCGATAGCCACCATCGCCATCGACGCCATCACGGCCGCGATGACGAGATGACGCTTCGTCTGGGGATGGTTCGACATGGGGAAACGGTCTTATGTGTGCTGCGCCGGGGGTGTCGACCGTTCGCGGAAACAGCGCGGTTTTCGCGAGACAGTCGATGCGCAAAGAAATGTATGCTACCGCTTAATTGGCGCGCGCGCACTTGGATGTACACGCTTTGATCCGGCTGTGATGGATTTTGAGCGGCGCGGATCACTCACACGCAGCCGCCAGCCGACGCGCCAGCGCCTGCGCGCCCGGCATGTCGAGCCGCAGCGACGCGTACGCGCTGCGCTTCACGTCGTCGGGCAAGGTCGAGTCCCACTTTTCGTTGTCGATGTTGCCGATCGCGCGCAACGCATCCGTGGTCTGCGACGGCGTCAGCGCGGCGATCCGTTGCAGCGCGTCCTTCATCGAATCGGCGCCGTGGATGCGCACGCTCACCGTTGGTCCCTGGTTCCATGCATCGAGGCCTTCGGCGCGCAGCAGCACGACGAGGGCATCGTTGATCCAGTCGCCGGACCATGTCGCGAGCACGGTGTTGCCGCCATGCGTGAACACGGAGCGCGTGGCCAGTTCGTTCGACGCGAAATAGCGGCGCGCCTCTTCGAGCAGTTCGCGCCCCGTCGAATCGAGGAACACGACGGGCGCGCCGTCCTTCAGCACGTTGAACATCTCGCGCCGCACCTCGTCGTGCACGAGCGAGCCGCCGCCGTCGAACACGGGCGGCACGCCGCCCTGGTCGGGCTTCACGTAGACGGTCTTGCGCGGCGCGTCGACTTCCTGCACACGCCAGCGCTGACCGCCGAACACGAGTCCCTGCCCCGGCGCCAGCGGCCGCGACACAGGCACCGAGCCGAGCACCTTCGCGCCCGCGACGATGCGGAATTCGTCGTCGGTCGAAAACGATGCGTAGAACTCGTAGTGATTGACCAGCCGCTCGCCCGCCACGCCGTGCAGCAGCAAGCCGCTTGCTTCCTGCACGATCAGATCTTTCGAACCCAGGCTGCGCAAAATGGCCGCGAAGGTCGGCTTGTCGATCGCGCCGAACGGGCCTTGCACGACGAGCGTGTCCCACAGTTCGTTTGCTCGCGCACCGCCGCGCTCGGCGATGATCGACAGAATCTGTTGCACGAGCGTCGACGGATGCATGCCGCCAGCGCGCGGCGGCTCGAACCAGCCGCGCAGCAGCAGATTCACCATCGCCACCGATTGCACGAGGCTCTCGCGCAGCCGGTCCGACAGATCGGAGCCACTGTGCAATTCCGCTTCGACGCAATAGCTGCGCAGAATCGCCGCTTCGCCCTTGCGCCGTCCCGAGCGCCCGAGCCGCTGCCGCAAGCTCGCCACCGACGGCGGCGCGCCCACCTGCACCACACTCTTCACTGCGCCGATGTCGATGCCGAGTTCGAGCGTCGTCGTGCAGACGGCGCTCGCGGGCCGGTCGCCCTTCTTCAGCGCCTGTTCCGTCTGCTCGCGCAATTCCTTCGACAGACTGCCGTGATGCGGCCAGAACTCGTTCGGATAACCGTCGCGCTCGCATGCGCGGCGCAATAGATCGGCGTAGAGCTCGACCTGCCGGCGGCTGTTCGGAAAGATCAGATTGTTCGAGCCGCGCAGCACCTTGTACATGTGATTCGCGACTTCGACCGTGCTGGCGGGCACGACGTCTTCGAGACCGGGATTCTCGATGCCCGGTTCGAACTGGATGCGCGGCGGCTTCTCGACATAGCCTTTGATCAGGATCTTCAGTTCCTGTCCGGTATTGCCCGACTCGACGATCTGCACGTCCTGCGCGCCTTTCGGACGCAAAAATTCGGCGGCGAGCCGCATGTCGCCGAGCGTCGCCGACAGGCCGACGCGCGGTACGCGCCGCCCGCACACATGATCGACGCGCTGCATCAGCGACTGCAACTGCATGCCGCGCTCCGAGCCGATGAACGCATGCAACTCATCGACGACCACATAACGCAGCGCGCCGAACGTCGTGGCCAGCGAGGCTCCTCGCGTGACGAACATCGCTTCGAGCGATTCGGGCGTGATCAGCAGCACGCCCGTCGGCTTTTTCACGAAGCGCTGCTTGCGTCCCGACGAGACATCGCCATGCCAGCCAGTGACGGGAATCTCCTGCGCCTCGCAGAGATTGTCGAGACGCGACCATTGGTCGTTGATCAGCGCCTTCAGCGGACTGACGTACAGCACGGAACCACTGCACGGTTCGTCGCGCAGCAGGTTCGACAGAATGGGAAGAAAGGCCGCTTCCGTTTTGCCCGCGGCCGTCGCCGCCGCGATGATCACGTCGCGGTCGGCATCGATCAGCGCGGGCACCGCCCGCTCCTGCGCATCGCGCAACTCGGTCCAGCCTTCGCGCCAGATCCAGCGGCGAATGCGCTCGTCGAGCAGGTCGAAGCTGCGCGAATCAGTTGAGCCGGAAGCTGGCAAGCTCATCGTCGCTGTCGGACGCGGCGTCGTTGACGATGTCGGCCGCGCCGCCCGTGTCGCGCTCGATATCCATGCTGCCGATCAGTTCGCGCCAGTCCGTCGACGGGTTCTGCTCCAGCACCGCCAGAAAATTGATGAACGCGGTGATCGTCGTGCGCGGCGTGCGGAAATACGCTTCGCCGAGGCGTGTCGCGCAGTGCGCCATGAACGCGGGAATCGCTTCCTCGGGCACGAGCGCCTTGCTCGCGTCGCCGAATGCATAGACGAGGCGCAGCTTGTCGAGCAGCACGTAGAAGTCTTCGGGCGTGAGCGCGGCGAGACGGATCACGGGACCGCTGTAGTCGACGAGACCGTTGGTCGCGAACGCGTTTTCCGCGAGGCGCGACTGCAGCGCCGCGTAGCTGTAGAGGCCACGTCGCGTGTCGAGCAGAAACTCGGGCGTGCCGCCGAGCACGAAACCGAGCCCTTCCGCCGTGCCTTGCAGCGAGTCGTTCAGGATGCGCAGGATCTGCTCGTAGTTCGCGTTGCGCGCCTGCAGATTGGCGAGCTTGTACAGGTTCACCATTTCGTCGAGGCACACCATCAGGCCGCTGTAGCCTGCGAGCCGCACGAATCGGCCGAGCACTTTCAGCTGGTCGTACATGTTCGCGTCGTCGACGATGGTGCGCACGCCGAGCGCCTGGCGCGCATCGGTGCGCGTCGAGAACTCGCCGCGCAGCCAGCGCACGGCGTCGCTCTTGAGCTTCTCGTTGCCTTCCTCGAAACCCTTGCAATAAGCGGCAATCACATCGGCGAAATCGTAGCCGTTGACCATCTCCGTCAGTTGCGAGAGCTGCGCGCGGATCACTTCGTCGCTGCTGCGGCCTGTCGCTTTCGCTTCCGTCTTCGCCTGGCCGATGAACTTCTCGACCACGCCCGCGAGCGCGCCGCCTTCGGGCTTGGTACGCGTCGCCATGTTCTTGACGAGTTCCGCGTACAGCGAACGCGCCTGGCCGCCCGACGCATGCAGGCGCCGGTCGGGATTCAAATCCGCGTGGATGGTGACGAGCTTTTTCTCGAGCGCGATTGCGCGCACGAGATTCAGGAAGAACGTCTTGCCCGCGCCATATTCGCCGACGACGATGCGAAACGCCGAGCCGCCGTCCGCGACGCGCTCGATGTCCTTCAGCAGCGCTTCGAGTTCGCGCGCGCGCCCGACCTGGATCAGATGTTGCCCGATGCGCGGCACGACGCCGGCACGCAGGGATTGCAGGACCGCGTCGCGGTCCCTGGGGCGAATCGTTGTCATGCAGCCAACCTTTGTGCGACTTCCTGATTGATTTCGACGGGATCGTCTCCGTCCGTGAGCGGCTCGTCCCAACGGTCGAGCGACGCCTCGTTCACCTGTTCGATCGCGCCGTCGAGCATCAGTTCGAGATGCGACGCGGCGTCGGCGAGTTCGGCGCGCGTCCACGACGCACGCGTGACGAGCAGACGCAGGAACGACAAGTGCGCGTCGTCGAGGCCCAGCAGCGGCTCGTTTGCTTCGTCGCTTGCTTCCGCGTTTGCGTCAGACGTTTGCTGCGCTTCGTCGTGCGTGGCCGTTGCTGCTGGAACCTCAAGCACGTGCTGTTCCTTGACGGCTTCCGGCGTGCGAACGTGCTCGGCGGCGTGCGGGGTTGCGTGCGCCGTGTGCGCTTCTTCTACGAACACGTCGGCCAGCATCGACGACACGCGCGCCGTCTCTTCCTTGAGTGCGGCGATGCGCGTCGCGTCCAGCACAAATTCGTGCTTCGGTGCAGCGGGCTTCGGCGCGTCGGCGTGTTTCTTCGACGGCTTCGTGCCCGCATGCGCCGGTGTGACAGCCGCGCCGCTCGCATGCTGATGCAGATCGGTGTAAAGACGCTGCGGATCGATGCCGAGCATCCGGTACACCTTTTCGAGCAACCGCACTTCGTCGCGCGACACGACGCCGTCGGCATTTGCCGTATGCACGAGGAACGACGCGATCGTCGCCTTCACATCGTGCGACAGCGGTTCGAGCTTCTTCTTCAAGCCCGCGCTCGCCGTCGGCTGCGCGAGTTGCACGAGGTTGCGCGCTTTCAGACGCCTGCGCTGTTCGTCCGACAAATGCGGCCACTGGTCGATCTGCCATTCGATCACGGCCGTCTCGCGCTGCGTCGCATCGCCGTCCGCGCGCGCGACGGTCGCGGCCAGGTCGACGATGATCGTCGCGACTTCATACGCGTCGTCGATCGCGAGCGGGCTTGCGCCCGGTTCGATCGTGAACAGCGCGACGGCGTCGGTCGGCTTCGGCGTGCGCGCGCCGAGGCGCACGTCCGGCTCGACGGCGATGCCCGCTTCCGCGAGCGCTGTCGTGAACACGACGGCCTTGTCGCGCGTCATCTTGCCGCCCGACCGGAAGCGCGCCAGCAGCGCGCCGAACGTGCTGACGGCGGTCTCCCCGGCGATTTCGTCGGCGAGCGCATCGATCGCGTCGTGGGTCGCCTGCGGCCACATCGTGGGCGGCAGCGTCAGCGTCGCCTCGAGCGTGCCCTGCGCCTCGGGATAGCGGCCGAGATAGCGGCTGTACGCATCGAGCGCCACGGCGCTTTCGTGCATCAGCAGTTGCAGCTTGTTGCGCGTGCCGTTGACGGCGGCGATATCGGGCAAACCAACCAGAAACCCCGGCACGGGCACGCTCTTCAACGCGCGGAACGACGGCTGCGGCGACGCATCGAGCTTCGTGCGGTTCGCGGGCAGCAGCATGCCGACGCCGAAACGGTCGCGATATTGCCGCGTGAAGACCCGGTCGAATTCCTCAGGACAACGCGCGACGGCCGTGCGCCGCACCATCATCGGATCGAGCTTGACCCACGCGAGCGCCCAGTCAGCGGGCAGCGGATGCTGGTCGAGCGCCGCCTGGCCAAACGCGACGCGCACGTTCAGCGGCACCTGATAACCCGTCGCGAGTCCGTCGGGCGCGGGTTGCAGATACATCCGCGTGTGCCGCGACGCCATCAGCGACAGCGCATCGATCAGCGCGCGCACGTGCTTTTGCCAGCCGTAGTTGGCGTCGAGATTGATCAGGCGCCGCAGTTCCTTCGCGATCGCGTTGAATTCGTCGCCGCTCACCTTGCCCGCCGCGCCGTCGACGAGAACCCGCCGCTCCAGCCCGTACAGATAGAAAAACAGGTAGCCGGTGTTGATGTCCGACTTTTTGCGGTCGGACGCCAGCCATTCGAGGTACGCGCGGCGCTGCTCGGGCGTAAAGCCGCCATAGCTCAGCGCGACACTGCCCAGTCCCGCCGACGGATCCGCGCCGTCGCGAGCCACGTCGAAGCGCACATCGATCACGCAGGCTTCGATCGAATCGGCGTGCGAGCGCTGCACGTCGCCCGTGTAGAAAAAGCCTCCCGACACGTCGACGCCGTGGATATCGACGGTTTCGCCCGGCGCGATCCAGCGCGCAGACGTACGCATAGCCGGCCGCGCGCCGGAGGACGCGGGGCCGATGCGGTAGGCGTCGGCCGTAGCGCCCGCCATGTTCATCGATACCAACGGCTCGTCGTCGTATGAGCCGGAAGAACTTGTCATGAAATTGCGCGGCTCTTCGCGAGCCCTGTGAGATCCGGATGAAAACGGCGACACCTGCGATTCGGTCTTCACGCAACGTGTCGTCCGATGCAAGCTTGAAGGGAAACCAGCGACGATCCGCCCGTACCACGAGCACGGTCGGCACCAGAACAATCAGATGGCCGCCGGGAGCCGAAAAGCAAGCCCCATCGGCGTGCCCATGACGACAGCCACACCCTCCCGTGACTGTTACGTCCGCGGCGCGTTGTTCTCCCCTCCACATCGCCGGGAATCCGTTGCCCGGCGCGGTCGCGACCTTTGATTATATGTTCTTTTTCAGGATCGATCCGGTGGCGCGAAAACCCGTGTTCGCGCGCCACGGAATGGCTATCCGAAGGCGCGCTGAAAGGGGCTGAACTTACAAAAGGCTTTGTACGCAAGCGCACGATCGCTCCCCAACTAATTCGCATATTTTGCAAGCTCATTTTGCGAACTAGGGGTACACTCAGCGGCATGTCTTAAGCGCGCGGCATTGCGCCTCGCGCGCCTAATCCGAATCCCATCTTCGGCGCTTCAAGCGTCAGATTTTTCGCACCGTCTCTCAGGTTCTGGACGGCCCTCGGAATGCCAGAACCTATTCACGCCAGCGGAAGCTGGCGTCTTTTTGTGGGCTGCCAGAAAGGACACGTTTTGGCCCGCGACGCCTGCACCTTGCACGCCCTGCACACTTTGCACGCCTTGCGTGGCTGACCCGGCCGCCGGCGTCGGCGCGGCGACGAGCGTCAGACGACGGCGCCGCACCGACGCGTACGTCGCAAGCGCAAGGCCGCACCAGATCAGGCCGTAGCCCGTCAGGTCGATCGCCGTCAGCCGTTCGTGGAAGACCGTGAGCGCGAGAACGAAGGTCACGGTCGGCGTCACGTACTGCATCACGGCCGATTCCGTCAGCGACACCAGTGGCATCGCGTACGCGTACAGCGCGAGCGGCACCACCGTCAACGGCCCCGCCAGCATCATCAGCACCGACGCGTCGATGCCGTACGACGTGAAAGCGAGCGCATGGTGCGAGGTCAGATAGCCGAAGTAGCCGAGCGCGAACGGCATCATCACCACCGTCTCGCGCCACGTACTGAGGATCGCATTGCGCGTCGGCCACACCTTGCGCGTAAGGCCCAGCAGCGAGAACGTCACCGTCAGCATGAGGGCGAACACGGGCACGCCACCGTGCGCGACGCACTGGACGGCCGTGCCCGCGACTCCGAGCGCGAGCGCCAACGCTTTCAGACCATTCAGACGCTCATTCAGAAACACGATGCCGAGCGCCGCGGACAACAGCGGGTTCAGGAAATATCCGAGACTCGCCTGCAGTGCATTACCCGTCACCGACGCGAGGATATACACGACCCAGTTCGCCGACAGCAGCACGGCCGGCAGCAGCGCGAGCGCGAACGAGCGCCAGTCGCCCATTTGCTGCCGCAACGCAGGTTTGAGCGCGATCACGACAGAGAGCAGCGCGAACGACCAGAACACGCGATGCGCGAGCATTTCCGGCGCGCTCACTTCCTTCAGATGCCAGTAGTACAAGGGCATCAAGCCCCACCAGCACAGCGCCACGAGCAGCGCAGCGTAGCCGGCGCCCTCCTTCTGCTTCTGATTGTTTGCATTCATGGCTGTAGCGCCTCGTCGAGTCGATCGATCAGAACTTCCACTTCATCCACGCCCAAAATCAGTGGCGGCGACAGGCGCAGCGAATCCGGCGCAGCGGAATTCGGCATCGCCAGCACGCCGCCGTCGATCAGATCCAGCCACACGTCCGATATGCGCTTGTCCAGTTCGCCGGCGAACCACGCGTCGAGTTCGAGACTGAGCGCGAGACCCTTGCCTCGCACGATCACGCGTCCGTCGAAACGCTGCGCGATGCGCGCTTCGATCAGCGCGCCCATCGCCGCCGCGTTCTCCACCAGCCGCCCGCTTTCGACGAGATCGAGCACGATCAGCCCGCAGTGCATCGCGAGCCGGTTGCCGCCGAACGTCGAACCGTGCACTTTCGCCTTGCCGGGTGCGCCGAACACGGCGTCGAAGTCGGCGTCGTTGAGCAGCACGGCCGACAGTGGCACGAGTCCGCCCGTCAATCCCTTCGATACGACGACCATGTCGGGCGCCGCCGACGCATCGCTCATGCCGATCGCGTCGATGCCGAACCAGGTGCCCGTGCGGCCCAGCCCGCAATAGACTTCGTCGGCGATCAGCTTCGTGCCTGTTGCGTGGCACAAGGCCACGAGCCGCGCCGACGTTTCCGCGTTCCAGTGCTGCGCCGACGACGAACCCGCGACGGGCTCGAACACGACGGCGGCGACCTTGCGGCTCGCGAGCACGTCTTCGAGCGCGGCGAAGTTCTGCGCGTCGACGTGATGGACGTTGCCCGGCTTCCACGGCAGCGCCTCCGTCCAGAACGGATTGCCCGTCATGAACGACGAGAACATCGACAGGCCATGAAACCCGTCGCGAAACGTGACGACGTCCGTTCGTCCCGTGCTCGTCATCGCGAACTTCACGGCGCTTTCGACACCCTCGGCGCCCGTGGTCGCGAAGAACACTTTCTGAAAACGCTGGCCGGACAGCGCCAGCAACCTGTCGGCGAGCAGATGCTGCGACTCCGCGCATTCGAACGGAAACACATTCACTGACGTGCGCTGCAACGCATCGGCGAAACGCGCGAGCAGCGCCGCATGCGCATGCCCCAGATTCGCGGTGCCAAAGCCCGCGAGACAATCGAGCAGCGCGCGGCCATCGGCTGTTTCGATGTAGCAGCCGTCGCCGCGCGCGCCCGTCATGTCGAGGCCCGCGTCGTCGAGAAACTGCGCCCAGTACGGATTGACGGAATCGAAGCGCGCTCCGTCCTCAGAACCGATCTCAGACTTCAAGCGGCCTCCTGCCTTCGTGGAGTCCATGAAACTCGAGTTGCGTCTGATCGCCATAGAAGAACGCGACCGATTCGAGTTGCCGCATGTTCACTTCGAGCATGAAGAGCGCCGCTTCGAGGCTGTAGCGCTGCTGCGCCGCCGTCACGTGAGGAATGTCGGCGAGGAACAGGCGCGACAGGCTCGGATGATTCAGTTCGTCGTTCGTCTCGCCATGCTTCGCCACGATGTCGCCCGCATGCAATGCGTTCTCGACGAGCGCGGCGATATGCTCGTGCACGGGACTGTGCTGGTCGCGCAAGCCTTCCGTGACCATGATCGACGTGAAGAACGCCGTCGGCAGACGATGCGCGAGCACCGTGTAGGCGTCGATATAAAGCGCGGTGAGCGGCAGCGGCACCGACGCGCGCACGTCGTTTTCGTTCATGCCGAGCGCGACGCATGTGGCGAGTTCGAACGCTTCGTGACCGTACTCTTCCTGGAAGTACTGGAAGAGCCGCGCGCGCAGATTGCGCTTGAGGCGGCGCGACAACAGCGGTCCAAGGATTTCGACGAAGCGGTCGGTGACGTGATACTGCTCGATGTACAGGCCTTTTACGAGCGGCGTGATCTCGTTGCTCGCGAGCGCCGCCGATGCATAGACGTTGCTGCCGAGATCGTCGAGTGCTTTAAGCAGAAGACGCTCTGCGCGTGCGGCGAGTGTGAGGCCGCTGCATGGCTCTCTAACGCTTTCGGTCTCCACTGACGTCACTCGCTTACCGACACGCAGCGGCGCAATTTCGATGAAATGCGCGAACGACAAGAGATACGTTTGCAGATCGACGGGATCGAGCGAGGCGAGGCTGTGAAGACTTTCGCACGATGCGTTTTGTACTGCTTCTGTCGATGGAGACCAGCTCACGCGCCCGAACACTTCGTCCAGCACGCGCTGCCATGCAAGCAACAGTTCCGGAGCATTTCGACGCGCATACGCAAGCTGAAAATGCAGAGCCTGCAGCGCGAAATTGTCAGCGAACTTCCCGCCATGCTGATCCGAAAACGGAAACGCAACCGCGGCCGCATCACGATCGAGCGCTTCGTCCGCGAGCATTTGCTGAACAACGGCAAGCACGTCCTTGTACATCGCCAGCCGCTTCTCGACGACAGCGCCCAAGCGCTGCCCCACTTCCGCGCACAACGCGACCGCGCGTTCCGTTTCGGACGCCACTCCGTCGATGCCCGAATCCGTCTCTTCGATCAGCGAGAGCGCATCCAGTTGCACGGTCAATGCGCGTATCCACGCGGGACACTCGCCATCGTTCAGCTTCACCCAGATATCGGACGAAGGCCGCATCAGTTGCGCGACGACGTCGGCGACTTCGTCGCGCGCGACGCCTTCGAACGACAGATCGATCGCGTCATCGCCGACGCCGATCGTCAACGCTTCGCTTCCAAAAGAAGACACCTCGCACGGCACCAGCGCCGGCCGTCTGTATCGATCGATATCCCAGCGTTCCATGACCGTTCTCAGGCAAAGATGCGCGGTTTGACGACGGGCTGTCTGCCGTAGAAATCGAGAATCTGGTTTTCCTGCAGCACCATCGTTTCGATGGAGAGCATCACGTGCTTCTTGACCGTCATCTGCTCTTCCGGCGAAACGGCTTCGATTTCCGACAGCAGGCTAAGCGAAATGTCTTCGTGATCGAACTCGTCGTTGATCGTCGCGTGACGGGCGATCGGACGCCAGAAGCCTTCCGGAATGCCCATCTCGCGGCAATAGTTCGCCAGTTCGATATGAAAGCTCACGCTCGGCTGCTCGAACAGGAACAACAACGACTTGAAGCTCAACGGATGCTGGCGCGCATACACGCCCAGCGACGCGCACAGCGCGAACGTAGCGGGCAGCGGCACCAGATCGTCGAGATTGTCAGTGCGGATCGAGACGGCGTGCAGCGACTGCCGCAGCATGTCGTCGTGATTCAGTTCCGAGGCGAGAAAGCCTTGCAGCATCTTCTGCACCTTGACGGGCCCGGCATGCGTGAGCGCGGGCGCAATCAGCCCCGGCGCTTCACGCACGATATAAAAGTACTCGAGCGCATAGCCGATCAGCGCGCTCTTCGGCAGCGTGCGGTCGCACAGCCCTTGATACAGGCGCGATTTCGATTTCGCGGCGATCGTCTCCGTCGCGAACTTCCTGAGCCGGTGATAGAACTCCTCGCCGGACAGACAACCCTGCGGCTCGGGAAACGCGCTTTCCGTCAACAGACCGAGCCGGTCGAACTCTTCGATCAAGCCGTCGATTTCCGGCGCAAGCTCGATATGGCGGCGTTTCAGTTCGGGAATCGACGTATCGCCGCGCCGGAGCGATTCAACGAACGCCTTGAGCGCGCCCTGCTTGTCGGCAATGACGGAGCACGATTGCTCGCGATAGTCGACGGTCAGGCCATTGTCTTCTTCCGTCAGTTGCACGCCGGGACGAAAACGCGGCGCGGCGAAAAGATCGGCGGCTGTCGTGACTTGCATCATGCTTCTCCGCTGACGTCGAGCTGGCGCAACAGCGTCGGCGACGTCGAATAGTGTTCCCAGATACCCGTGTAGAACTGGTCGTACAGTTCGATGAACAGATGCGTCTGCGCGCGCAGACGGCGCACGTCCGAATCGGCGATTGCGGGAATGCGCGAAAAGATCTTGCGCGTGAGACTGCCGTGACCGCCATTCAGGTTGATGTCCGAATGCGCTTTCACAGGCTTGAGCAGCAAGGGATCGACGCCGATCCGGTACGCGGCATCGAGGAAAGAATCCTGCTTGATGTCCTTGCCTTCGAGAATGCCGAGCGTCGAAAAGAAGAACAGCGGATCGCTATGCGCCCAGTACGCGAGCGCATTGCACAGCGCCATGGTCTGCGCCAGCGGCACCGTGCGCGCGAGATCTTCGCGCGTCACGCCGAGCGTGTTCAGCGACTTCAACAGCAGTTCGTCGTGACCGTACTCTTTCGCGTAGAACTCGTTCATCGCGAGCCGCACGCCCGTATTCGCGACATACGACAGCACGGGCGCATCGAAATAACTTTCGCGGAACAGGAAATGGTAGTTCTCCACGATCATTCCGTGGATCACGTTGAGGGGAATGTCGTCGCGTGCACTTGCGGACGCGCACTTTTCCCAGAACACGTTCGTATAGAGCGTGCGATACAGAAGTTCGTTGGCGAGATCTTCGAGTTCGAGCAGCACGTCGAGGCCGCTGCGTGCCAGCGCGGGCCTCACCGCGCGCACCAGTTGCAGTTCCTTCAGACGGTCGAACAGTTTCTGTTCGTACGGCGAGTAGCGGGCCAGGACTTCTTCCGCCTTCACTCCCGAGCGCAGCGCGCTGATGAGGGACGCCGCGTCTTCACCGTCGACGGACGCCGGAAATTCGTATTGATGCTCGTCGTCTTCGATGACGAGCGAAGGCGACGTGCTGAGACACTTTCCCGCCAGCACAAACGCTTGTGGTTCAAAAATGTCGTCCATCACGACAGCCTCCGTTCGTGGCCGGCACGCAACGGTGCCGGCTGGTCGATTACAGGTGAACCGGAATGAGCACGGGCCGGGCTTTGCGCGGCTTGACCACGACCGTGATCTTCTTGTCGTCCTGCCGGTCCGACTGCGACTGGGCTTGCGATTGCTGTTGCGGCTGCATTTGCTGAACCTGCGTTTGGGTCGTCATTTCAATCTCCTTGGGTTAGCGTTCACTCTGCACTGCTTAACAAGCTGCCCACCAAAGTGGCCAGTTCTTTCACACCCGGAGCCAGAAACCCAGAGCCGTGCGGCGGGCAGCATCGCCTCGCCAATGGCGGCGGCCGATGAGCGCAACAGGCTTAACCATGTAGCCCCGTTCTCTGTCGTGGATCTATCACCCGTCACGGCTTCTCTGTCCGTTCCGGTGCAGTCAGACGCATGTGTTGTTTGTTTATCAGCCCGCTACCGCCCGCTGCGGCGCGCGCTGTTTGCCGAATGCGTGCCCGAGTGTCGCACTGACGCCCCAACCAGACGCTTTCGACGCGAAAACGGGCGCTCCCGCAAGGGGAGCGCTTCTGAAGGTCGATCTGGTCTGGGCGGTCCGGTCGGATTCTCGTCTATGGCCGCCGTTCGTTATGTCTCTCAGGTTCCGCCTGCTTCTGCTCTCTCAGGTTCTGCTGGGCCGTATCTTTTTTTGCACGGCCTCGAAAATTCTGTCGGTACAGTTGCGATTTTGCGCAATCGGTTAAAGTGTTCGCTCGTTTTTACCAGTGTTCGGCGAATTGCCCGAATGTTAAACAAGCCACTGATTTAACACGATTTTCGCTCGAAAATTCATGCAAACAAACTAACTCGTTGGGGCTATTGTTCCGGTAAACTGCGATAACTGGAATGAACACTTTCGATCAATTTGCGCGAAGTGTTCGGCGAAGTTGCGCGAACACTTTGAACGGGAGGCGAATGAAGATCACCCTCGACGTCGCAACGGCTACCCCGCTGACGGAACAGATCGTCGGTCAGGTCGAAGCGCTGATCCTCTCGCGCGAATTGCGCGTGGGCATGCGCCTGCCGTCCATCCGCAAATTCGCGGCCGAACACAACATCAGCCGCTTCCCCGTCATCGAGGCCTACGACCGCCTCGCCACGCGCGGCCTGCTTCAGCCGAAGCACGGCTCCGGGTATTACGTCGCCGAACAGTTCGAAAAAGCGCCGCGCGTGACACGCGGGCTCGACGCGATCCGCGCGACGTCCGAGTCCGATCAGATCCTGCGGCAGTTCGAGCGCCCCGACGAGGTGCTGAATCTGTCGATCGGCTTTATCCCGGAAGCGTGGCGCGACGTCGAAGGCATCGCGCAGGCGATCCGCCAGGCGTCGCGCACCGACGCGCGCAGCCTGATCGACTACGCAATCCCGCAGGGCGACCCGGTCTTGCGCGTGCAGATCGAACAGCGCCTCGCCTTCGTCGGCGTGGCCGCGGAGCCGCAGAACATCATGGTGACAAACAGCGCGAGCGAGGCGCTCGACCTCGTCGTGCGAATGCTGCTCAAACCGGGCGACACGGTGTTCGTCGAAGATCCCGGCTATTTCAACCTGTTCGGGCTGCTCAAGCTGCAAGGCATCGAACTGGTCGGCGTGCCGCGCCTGTCGACGGGGCCGGATGTCGACGCCGTCGAAGCGTTGCTGAAACAGCACCGGCCGAAGCTCTTTTTCGTCAACACGGTCTTTCACAACCCGACGGGTACGAACGTCGCGCCGCACGTCGGCTTCCGGCTTCTACAGCTGGCGCAGGAACACGACTTCATGATCGTCGAGGACGACGTGTACGCGGATTTCCAGGCGATTCCGACGCAGCGCCTCGCGTCGCTCGACCGGCTGACGCGTGTGGTGTATATCGGCGGATTTTCGAAGAGTCTGTCGTCGTCGCTGCGGCTCGGTTATATCGCTGCCGAGGCAGGATTGATCAAGCACTTCGTCGAAGTGAAGGCGCTCACGAGTCTGGGCGGGACGCGCTTCAGCGAGCGCGTCGTCGCGGCGCTGCTCGAACGCGGCACGTATCGCAAGCATCTGGAGCGGCTGCGGCGGCGCGTGAACGGCGCCATTTCGACAGCGGTGGAACTGCTCGCCGATATCGGCTGGCAGGTGTTCGACGAGCCTTGCGGCGGCACGCTCGTGTGGGCGCGCGTGCCCGGCGTGCCGAATTCGGATGTGTTCGTCGCCGAGGCGGCGCGCGCCGGCATCACGGTGCAGCCGGGCAGCTACTATCGGCCGCACGGCGAGCCTACGCCGTGGGTTCGGTTCAATACCGCGTATCTCGACAACGAGCGCGCGATGGGATTTCTGCGGCGCGCGGCGGCGATGGGCGAATAAACGCTGCCGCGCCCTTCATCCGTCCTCCATCCGTCCTCCATCCGTCCTCTAGCCGCCCTGCTCCCGCTGCAGCCTCCCGCGCGCTTCGCCGAGGCTTTCGAAGCGGTCGTCGTCCTCGTTGAACACGGAAATGCGGCCGTGCCCAATGTCGTACACCCAGCCGTGCACATCGAGCCGTTTTTGCGCGAGCCGTCCCGCGACGGAGGGATGCGTGCGCAGATGCATCAGTTGCAGCCGGATATTTTCTTCGACGAGCGCCTGCACCTGATGCTCGCTATCGACATTGCGCGCCTGCACGACGCTGCGCGCCGTTTCGGCATTGCGCAGCCATGCGTTGACGGTCGGCATCTCTTCCGCTGTCATCGGCGCGGTGCCGGCGAGGCCGCGCATCGCACCGCAGTCGCTGTGTCCGCAGATCACGATCTGCCGCACGTTGAGCGCGAGCACCGCATATTCGACGACAGCCGACACGCCGCCCAGCATCTCGCCGTAAGCCGGGACGATATTACCGATATTGCGGCACACGAACAGTTCGCCCGGATGCGTTTGCGTAATCATTTCCGGCGACACGCGCGAATCGGCACACGTGATGAACAGCGTATGCGGCGCCTGGCCGGAGGCGAGGCTTTCGAACAAGGCCTGAGTGGCGGGAAACACCTCGTCGCTGAACTGCTCGACGCCGTCCAGCAGATGTAGCAGATCCGACTTCGCGGGATCGCGAGGCCGCCTGGTGTTGAGCATATCGTCCGACATGGAGCTGTCCTCTTCGCAGCGATTTGGGATGATCGACGAGGGAAAGTGTACGACGGGAATGCGTCAGCGGTCAGTCACGCTCACGCCGCGATCCGCTGAACGACGCTGAGCGCGATCGGGAAAACCATAAAAGAAGCCCCGGCCGGACGTGATCGGAGCGGCGCGGGGCTTGATAAAAAGCTCGCCTGTTCTCAAGAGGCAGGATCACGTTACCCGCGTCAAAAAAACGGAGCAATCGAAAAAAACCCCGGGCGCCGGGTGCGGCGACCGGGGGAAGCTCTCTCGCGCGCGAAGGGAACCACCGCGCACGTGAGTTACTTTAGCCGTTCGCGCGTCGGCGATTAAGCAGCCGCGCGGAAACACTCCTTTCCAGCGCGCACAAGTGGGAACACGCGGGAACAAGCGGGAGCAAGCGGGAACAAGCGGGAACAAGCGGGAGCAAGTTACTTGGCGCGCGGCCTCGTCGGATGGGCGCGCGCCGTGCAGTCCGCGCACACGCCCTGCAACGCCAGCGTCTTGCCGACAAAGCGCTTACCGAACTTCTTCGCGATCGCGACACGCCGCCTGTTGATCGTCGGGTCGGAGAACTCTTCGACACGGCCGCACACGACACACACGAGATGATCGTGCACTTCGCCCGTATTTAGTTCGTAGAGGCTGTGATGCTTGCCGAGCGGGACGTTCGCGACGAAGCCTGCGTCGACCAGCTGACCGAGCACGCGATACGTCGTCGACAGATTCATCCGGTCGCCGCCCGCCGCGATCCGCCGATGAATTTCCTCCGCGCTGAAATGCCCGTGCTCCGTGCGCTGCAGATAGTCGAGCACGGCGATCTGCGCGGCCGTGCCGAGCAGACCGGCGCGTTTGAGCGCGTCGAGCGCAGGAACAGGTGAATGTGAACGAGGCGGCATGCGCAGCCGTTGGAGACGAATCGAAGGAACCGGCTTCCAGCCTATGACATCGGCTCGCACATTTCCGGAACCTAGTTGATTGCGATTCGCATTCGTTCAGACGCGCGGCATTGCCTGTAAAAGAACTGGAAATCAGCGCGAGCGACGTCTGTCGTCGGAGTCCGCACGGCGCTGTTCGACGGGTCTGAGCATGGGCTCGTCGCGCCACGCGTCATGCCGGTTGCGCGCGATCTCGGCTGCTTGCCACGACGCAAGCGCGAGACAGCCGAACACGACTTCGCGCATCCGCTTGACGAGCGCCAGCGAGAACGCTGTCTGCTCGTCGACGCCGAAGAGCCGCGCGAGCAACACGACGACGGCCTCCTGCACGCCCAACCCCGAAGGCACGAAAAACGCGGCGTGGCGCGCTGCCTGCGTGAGCGCCTCGACGGCGATCGCGCCGCCAATCGACACAGGATGCCCGAGCATCCACAGCGCCAGATACACCTCCGACGCGCCGATCAGATACCCGGCAAACTGCCAGGCAAACGCACGCAGCAAAAGGAACGGCTCGCACAGCAGCGTATCGATCGCGGCATCGAGCTGCGCGCCGCCGATGCGCTCGACGCCCCAGTGCGCGCTCATCGGTAAACGCGCAGACCAGCGCTCGATCTTGTGGAAGAGCCCGCCTCGCCGCAGCAGCACGAACACGACGACGGGCAGCGGCAACGACAGCAACAGCGCCGCGCCGATCGTGAACAGCAGATCGTCGTGCCCTGTCTGCGCGACGATCATCACGAGCCCGAGCGCGGCGAACACATACTGCACGGCCATCGTCACCAGCACTTCGACGATCACCGATCCCGCGACCACGCTCGTCTCGTCGACCTTCCAGCGCGCGAGCCGCACGCCGACGAACTCGCCGCCGATGCTCGCCACGGGCAACAGGCGGCTCACGGCCTCGCGCACCGTCGCGACCCACCACAAATACGGCAGCGACGCGCGCTTGCGAAGCAGCAGCCACCACGCCTGCGCGTCGAGCAGCAACGGCAGCGCGTGCAGCGGCACGAGCCACAGCAGCGCGAAGCCCGCCGCGCCGATCGCGTGCAGCACGTCGTTCATGCCGCCGTGCAGCGCGAGTGCGATCAGCATCGCGATGCCGGCAGGCAATCCCAGCCATTTGAGCCACTTCATCATCGATAAACGCTTTGTCACATGTATGCGCGTTGTGCGAACACATCCGCAAAACCGCCCGTGATCGCGCCGCTCGCCGCGAGCGCCGAGGCGACACGCTCGGACACCAGCGCGTCGAACTCGTCGGTATGCCGGTAGGTCTGCATCGTGGGCGTAATGGCGCCGACGCCAGCCACTGCGGGATGACAGTAAATCTCGCCGACACCTTGCGGCAGCCGCGCGAGCGCGGCGAGCAGCGCCGCTTCGTCGAGTTTTCCCGTCTGCGACAAACCGATCACGTAGTCGTTGTGCGCGATCCCTGCATTATCCAACTGCTTGCGCACGCGAGCCATCCACGGTCGGATCCACGCGGGCGAGCCCGGTTCGTACGGCAGACGCATTGCGTTCAGGCCATATTCGCTGCCCACTTCGATGATCAGCGCGAGAACGGTAGGATGCAGATGAAAGTGCTTGTGCGTATTCACGTGATCGAGCGCGAGACCCGTGCGCGCGAACGCCTGAAACTGCGCGCGGATCTCCGCCCTCAACTGACGGCGCACTTCGGGCAGCAGGAAAAAACGGAAGCCGTCGCGCACCATCCTGTCGCCGAGCCGTCCATGCCGGTCGACGAGCGCGGGAACGAGATGCGTGGCGAGCATCGGCACGCCGTCGGCCAGCACGAGATGCAGGCCGACGCGCAAGCTCGGATACTGCCGCGCGCGGTGCACGGCATCCGCCGTGGCCGGCGCGGACACCATCAGGCTCGCCGAGGTCAGGATGCCATGCAGATGCGCGCGCTCGACGGCCTCGTTGATGCGTACGTGCAGGCCGAAGTCGTCGGCGGTGACGATCAGTGCCCGTCGCGGTATGGCCTTCGTTTGCGTGACACGTTGCGTCATGCCTCATGAGCCCGCAGGAAGCGGAAAAATTCGACGCCTTCGCGCAGACGGCGCTTCATCATCTCCCAGCTCACCAGCATTTCGCGCACGATTTCCCAGATCTTCGACGGCCGGAAATAGAACTGCCGGTAGAACTGTTCGAGGTGGTGATAGATCTCTTCGCGCGACAGATGCGGATAGCCGATCGCCGCCAGCTGCACGCCTTCCTTGCTGACGAGATTGATCACCTTGTTCTCTTCAAGCCAGCCGTTGTCGACAGCCTGCTTGTAGAGCGTCGTGCCCGGATAAGGCGCGGCGAGCGACACCTGGATGGTGTGCGGATTGATGTCCTTCGCGTACTCGATGGTCTTCGCGATCGTCTCTTTCGTTTCGCCCGGCAGGCCGAGAATGAACGTGCCGTGAATCTTGATGCCGAGCTTGCGGCAGTCTTCGGAAAATCGCCGCGCGATATCCGTGCGCAAGCCCTTCTTGATGTTCAGCAGGATCTGGTCGTCGCCCGATTCATAGCCGACCAGCAGCAGACGCAGCCCGTTTTCCTTCATGATCTTGAGCGTCGCGTACGGCACGTTCGCCTTCGCATTGCACGACCACGTCACGCCGAGCTTGCCGAGACCGCGCGCGATTTCCTCAACGCGTGGCTTGAAGTCGGTGAAGGTGTCGTCGTCGAACATGATCTCCTTCACTTCGGGCATGTTGTCGCGAATCCACTTCACTTCTTCGAGCACGTTCTCGACGGAACGCGTGCGATAGCGATGCCCGCCCACCGTCTGCGGCCACAGGCAGAACGTGCAGCGCGAACGGCAGCCGCGTCCCGTGTAGATCGATACATACGGATGCTTCAGATAGCCGATGAAATAGTTGTCGATCTTCAGATCGCGCTTGTAAACGGGCGCGACGAACGGCAGCTCGTCCATGTTTTCGAGGATCGGGCGCGCTTCGTTATGTTCGATCGAACCGTCGGCGGCGCGATAGCTCAAGCCCTTGATCTGCGCGAACGGCACGCCTTCGGCGATTTCCTTGCACGTGAAGTCGAATTCCTCGCGACAGACGAAGTCGATCGCATCGCTCGCCGTAAGCGAGTTATGCGGATCGACGGCGACCTTCGCGCCGACCATGCCGACCAGCACCTTCGGCGCGCGCGCTTTCAGCTGCTCGGCGAAGAGCGCGTCCGTCGGAAACGATGGCGTGCTCGTGTGGATCACGACCACTTCATATTCCTGCGCGATGGCGAGCGATGCGTCGACGGACAAACCGTCAGCGGGCGCATCGAGCACACGGCTGTCGGGCACCAGCGCAGCGGGCTGCGCGAGCCACGTCGGATACCAGAACGAGCGGATCTCGCGCTTGGCCTGATAACGCGACCCCGCGCCGCCGTCGAAGCCGTCATACGACGGCGCCTGCAAAAATAACGTCTTCTTCATCTTCGCTTTCCACGAGTTTTTGATTGAGCCGAGCGCTTCCGGTTACAGCTTCCGGATACATCGGGCGCTCAGCGGCCGTCGGATACTTCAAGTGCCTTGACCGGCTCGTGCCGGAAAACCGTTGCCGGGCTGTCGGCATCCTCGACGGGTATGCGCACGCCGCGCCACACCACCGTCGAACCGAACGACCCCGCCATCCATTGTGCAAACAGAAACGCATCGCGCACGGGCATCAACGCGAGATCGCGCCGGAACAGGGTGCGCCCGCCGCTCGTCATCGCATGCAGGATGACACGCGCGGCCACGCCCGTCGCGGCAGCAGCCACGAGCGCGATGGACACGGCGGGATGCACGGCCATGCCGCGCAACGCGAAGGCGAGCCACGCGCCGCACACGATCCACGGCAGCGTGATCGTCACGAACAGAAACGCGAAGCCCACGCGATTCACCGAGCGGATCGTGCGTAACCAGCGTGTCTCGCGATCCCATAGCGCGGCCAGCGTACTTTCCGTCACGTCCGTTTCGACGACCACGGGCGACAGCACCGTGTTCAGTCCCAGTTCGCGAACGTGTTCGGCGAGCCAGAAGTCGTCGGCGAGCGTGTTGTTCAGCCGTTCGAAGCCGCCCATGCGTTCGAGCGTCGCGCGCCGCAGCGCGAGCGTTGCGCCGAAGCCGAAGCGCGTGGAACCGAACGTATGCGCAATTCGTACCGACGGCACGAACCATTCGTTGATGAACTGTGCGCCCACGCGCGACCAGAAACCCGCAATGCCTTTCGCGCGATACAAACACGTGACGATGCCCGCCTGCGGATCGGCGAGCGGCGCGCATACGCGTTCCAGATAGTCGCGCTCGACGGCGATGTCGCTGTCGGCGAGCACGAACACGCCATGCCGCGCCCAGTGCGCGAGATTGATCAGGTTGCTCACCTTCAGGTTGGTGCCGTGAATGCGCGGATCGACCACGAGCGAAATCCGGCAATGCGGATAGGCGGCCTGCAACCGATGCACGACCGCGATGGCGGGATCGTCCGAACGCGACACGCCGCAGATCACTTCGAAGCATGGATGCGTCTGCTCGCAGAACGTCGCGAGGTTTTCGAAGAGCCGCGGCTCGGCGCCGCATAGCGGCTTGAGCACGCTGACGGGCGTCGGCGCGGCGCTCCGCTCGCCCGCGGCGGCACGCACCGTCGACACGCGCGACGCGATCACGGCCACGACGGCATAGAGCGCGGCGCCGAATGCCAGCGCCATCGGCAGCCAGTAGATGTGCAGCAACGCGTCCTGCATGGTTTCGATTGCTCCGGCTGAAAACCTGAAGGCTGTGCGTCCCGTCGACGTCGCAGCCACGTACTCACAAGCGGCGGCGACTGTTACCAACCCGTCGCATGGACGGGAACGTAAGGCATGCCGGTGAAATGCAGATGAAGGATGACGAGCGGTCGCGCCGGACAGAACGCGGATACGCATACGGCATCGCGTCGTGGTCCGATAAAACGCGCGTGATGCCGCTTCACGGCCGCGCGAAACGCGACGCTGGCCGCATGACGTGTAATGAGAACGGCAGCCACCAGCAATGCGCCTGTCAGCACGCGGAACGTCGTCGTCTCGAACAGCGTCTCGGGAAACTTGCAGATGAAGAGCAGGCTGACGACGAATACGTCGATCGTCGTGGCGGCCACGGAGGCCGTCACGATGTGCGCGCGAATCATTTGAACGGTGGTTTGCTTCATCTCCCGACCAGCCTCACATGGTGCGCAGCCGTCGGTGTGCGTACTCCACCAGGATGAAGTCAGCGTGACGGTGCGACGGATTTCAACGTGTCCACATTCGCTGGATACGACGCACCGATGGTAGCGAGGCGATTCTGAAGAGAATATTAAGCCGCTAAAACAAGGGTTTTTTCAGCTTGCTTGCATCAGATTGCTGATGACTTACGGAAGCATCCGTTGCAATACACCGTCTTTCAGCACGACGCGATGAAACACGGCAGCGCATACATGCAGCACGATCAGCGCGAGCAGTACCCAGGCGAGAACGCTGTGCACGTCGCCGAGTGCATGGCCCGTCGGTGAGCCGGACTGCGTGAGATCGGGATACCGAACGATGCCGAACAGTTTCACCGCCCAGCCGCGCGACGACGCATTCGCCCAGCCTGCCAGCGGCACGGCGACGAGCAGCGCGTACAGCAGCGCATGCGTGAAGTGCGACATCAGCGTGAGCGCGCGTGAAAGCTCGGCGGGTTGCGGCGTATGTGTCGCGCGCCACACGATGCGGCACGCGACGGCGGCGACGATCGCTGCGCCGACGCCGAGGTGCCAGGCAATCAGCCCGTTGGGCAAGGTGTCGCGATGCACATCGGGCATCGTCCAGCCGATCACGAACTGCGCGACGACGAGCAGCGCGATCAGCCAGTGCAAGAGGCGCGCGATGCCGTCGTAGGCGGGGCGTCGGGCAAGGGTGTTCTGGTTCATGTTCGATCCCGGTGAGAGTGGCGCCGCGTGAAAAGCCTGGAATGAGCCCCGCAAAAAAAGCGCGCAGGACGCGGCGATGCTAACGGGGCAAACCTGAAGACAAGCTTAACGCCCCCGGAATGGCGGAAAGCGCATATACATATGCGGTAACCGCGCTAGACTGCCAGTCGATACGATATGCTCAGACCAGTCAGATAACGACACCATGCGCATTCTTCTCGTTGAAGACGATGACCTGATCGGCAGCGGACTGGAAGTCGCGCTTCGCAACGCGGGCTTTACCGTCGACTGGGCGCGCGACGGTCAGCATGCGGAACTGGCGCTCGCGACCACGCACTATCTGCTCGTCATTCTCGATCTCGGCTTGCCGAAACTGTCCGGCATGGATCTGCTGAAGTCGCTGCGGCTGCGCGGCAACGACATTCCCGTGCTCGTGCTCACCGCGAAGGACACGGCCGCCGACAAGGTGCGCGGCCTCGACGCGGGCGCCGACGACTATCTCGGCAAGCCGTTCGACCTCGCCGAACTCGTCTCGCGCTGCCGCGCGCTGATCCGCCGCTCGCAGGGCCGCAGTGCTGAACTGATCGCGTGGCGCGGCCTCACCGTCGATCCCGTCGCGCAGACCGTGTCGAAAGACGGCGCGCGCGTGCCCCTCACCGCGCGGGAATGGGCCGTGCTGATCCATCTGCTCACGCATGCTGGGGTGCCGCAGCCGCGCGCGCGCATCGAGGAAAGCCTGTACGGCTGGCATGAAGAAGTCGAGAGCAATGCCATCGAAGTGCATGTGTCGAACCTGCGCAAGAAGCTCGGCGGCGACGTGATCCGCACCGTGCGCGGCTTCGGCTACGTCGTGGACAAGACATGACCATGCCGCGTCCGAGGCCGACGTCGATCCGCCGCCGGCTGATGGGGCTGATCCTCGTCAGCGTGGGCGCGGTGTGGGCGGTGATGTTCGCGTGGAGCTTCAGCAACGCGACGCGCGAAGTCGACGCATGGGACGACGCGCGCCTGATCCAGCTCGCGCATCTGCTGATCCAGCTCGACGGCGCCAATCTCGCGAAGCTCGCCGCCGCAGGCATCGACGTGCGCAACGAGTACACGCGCGCGTCGCCCGCCGTCGACGACGACTCCGATGCGCAACCCCGCTATGCGCTGTTCGAAGTGCGCGATTCGGCAGGTCAGGTGGTGGGCGCGAGCGCCGGCATCGCGGCGCTGCGTCACTCCGCGAATCCGGGCGAAACGGCGGAAAGCGTGCACACCCTGACCGTGGACGGCCAGCCGTGGCGGGCTTACGCGCTGAACGACAGCGCGACGGGCCGCAGCGTGCGCGTGTTCGCGCCCGCCAACCAGCACAGCGACCTGACGACGGGCGTCGCCAGCCGGATCGCCCGGCCGGTGGCGCTCGCGCTGCCCGTGCTCGCGCTGCTCGTGTGGTTCAGCATCGGCCACAGCTTCCGGCCGCTGTCGACGATCTCGAAGGCCGTGCGCATGCGCGACAGCCGCAATCTCGAACCGATTCACGTCAACCCGTCGCCCGCCGAAGTCCGGCCGCTCGTCGATGCGATCAACCAGCTGCTCGCCCGTCT
Organism: Paraburkholderia sabiae; assembly: GCF_030412785.1. Taxonomy (NCBI): domain Bacteria; kingdom Pseudomonadati; phylum Pseudomonadota; class Betaproteobacteria; order Burkholderiales; family Burkholderiaceae; genus Paraburkholderia; species Paraburkholderia sabiae. The sequence goes on along the minus strand of NZ_CP125295.1, from coordinate 4,754,254 downwards.
GCAGCAGTCGATCCTGCGCGAGCGCGCCTTCACGGCCGATGCCGCGCACGAACTGAAGACGCCGCTCGCCGCGATCAAGGTCCAGGCGCAGGTCGCGCTCGCCGCGCACGACGGCGCGCAACAGCAGCAGGCGATGCAGCGCGTGGTTCAGGGCGTCGACCGCAGTGCGCATCTCGCCGAACAGTTGCTGCTGCTCGCCCGTCTCGACGAACGCGACACGGTGACGACCGCGCGGGTCCGGCTGCACGACATCGCTGGCGAGGCGATCGCGTTCCGCGCGCCGCATGCCGAAGAGAAGTCGATGAGCGTCGTGCTCACAGGCGACACGAACGCCGAGATCTACGGCGACCGCGTGCTGGCGCGCACGCTGATCGACAACCTGCTCGACAACGCGATCAAGTACGGCGACGAAGGCGGACGCGTGCATATCAGCGTGCTCGCCGACGAGCAGACGGTCTCGCTCACGGTTTCAGACAACGGCCCCGGCGTCTCCGACGAAGAACGCCTGCGCCTCACCGACCGCTTCTTTCGGGGCGCATCGGCGACACAGAGCGGCAACGGCAGCGGACTCGGGCTGTCGATCGTCGCGCGCATCGCCGCGCATTTCAACGCGCAGATTCACATCGGCTCGGGCATCGGGCGGCGCGGCCTCGCCGTGCAGATCGCGTTTCCGCGTGTGCCGGAAGTGCGTGTGAACGAGCTGACGCTGGCGTCCTGACGCCGTCCTGACGCCGCCCTGTCGGCGCATGTCCAACACTCGTGTCAACGATGACGGGTGTATGACAACGTTGCGTGGTCCACCTTCCGATGCGGACACGCCGCGAAGCCTGTTCCGACGCCCGCTTCTCGCCCTCTCCTCACCCGCTTCTCCCGCAATGAACACATGGCACGAGATTCGCACTGTCTGGCACAAGCGCGCCGGCCGCTTATCCGATCCAACTACCATTCCGCTCAAGGAGACACATCATGAAGACGTTGACCATTCGCGACCTCAGCGCATCGACCGAACTCGACAGCAAGACGATGGCCGATATTCACGGCGGCCGTATGAAGCTGCCCGGCCAGCACAACAACGGCACCATCCTCATCTCGCCCGATGGCGAGCCGGTGGATGTGTACGTCGACGGTGTGTTGCAGAACTCGGTGACCGACGGGTTTTATCACACGCACTAAATGCGTGCGCGAGGCGAGGCGCGGTCGAACGCGTCTCGCTGCGTGCGAGCGCATCGACCCAGCGCGGTAATCCGTTACGAAGAAAAGATCAGGGAAAGAGCGGTAGCGACATCGGCATATCGACGCTCACTGCCTTGGCGCGTGCCGTCCGCGGTGCGCGGGGCTTGCGTTGGCGCATCTCGCGCTGGCGCATCGGTGCGCCGACGCGCTCCAGGCCGCGGCAGACGCGCGCAAGCGCCGTCGAAATGGAAGCCGGCTGCGTCATCAGCGACGGCAGCGATGCTTCGAGTTCCATCAGCAACATCGGCAAGGTCGGTGCCGGGGACTGCAGGGTCTTCCGTGGTCGGTTTGTCATGGACGCCTCTCTGGAACGCTGCGGGCACTGTATCACAGGCGGGCAGCCGCCCTTCCCGAACCCGGCTGTCCAGGCATCACACCTGAAAGTGCGCGTCGTCCGTCCCGGCCAGCATCGTGCCGCGACACGCCGCCGAGCCGCAGCGGCATATGTATTGACGGCGCGTTTCCTCGTCTTGCGGATCGTCGACGGCGAGGCCGTACGTGATCAGCAGTTCTTCGCCGATCTGGATATCGACGGCGGCCTCGATGAACACGCGTCCGTCGATCTCGACCGCCTCGCAATTGGCCTTGCACGCATGATTGAGCCAGCGCGCGCTATTGCCGCCGACGCTGCCGTCGATCACGCGCCCATCCGACAGACCGAACACGAACGTATGCCCGTACTCGCCGTCGCGTTCGATGCGCCGCGCGGCGCGTCGCCATGACGTCACTTCGCCTTTATATTCGATGATGCGTTCGCCCGCCGCGAGCGAGCACAGCGCAAACACACCTTTGCCGTGAATCGGCGACCGCCTGACGGATAAACGACGCATGGCCTGCTTTCGAAGAGGATGGATCGATTCAGTATAGGGCGCGAAAAAAATGCGCTGTTATCGATCTGCGTATGTTGATCCTCTTCTGTGAATCTAAATCGTGACGACGCGCTAACCGTTGCGTCTCACGACCGCGAAACTCACCGCGACGGCGCCGCGTGCGCCCGCATTGCGCGGTTCGAACGACGGCATGCCTGCACGCGATTCGTGCGCGAGCCGCGCATACAGATCGGGGCGCCGCGTGTCGAGCCAGCGGTGCGCGGGACTGGTGCCGAGCAGCGCCGGATCGAGTTCCGCCGAGATCGTCTCGTCGCCACCCGCGCGCTGCGCGACGACCTGTCCGCACGGATCGACGATTGCGCCTTCGCCGTGTTCGCAATAGACGACGAACAGGCCGTTATCGAGCGCGCGCGCCGGCAGCGCGCGGCGCATCCACGCGTCTGTTTCATGGGAAGCGTGCGGCGCGACCAGCAAGCCTGCGCCGAGCAGCGCGGCCATTCGCGCGTTCTCGACCGGATAGTTGTCGCCGCCGACCAGCACGGCCAGCCGCCAGCCTCCGCGCATCTCGAACACCGTGAAGCGGTCGCCGCTAGCGAGATGCGGCTGCCCGTCCGCGTGCAACTTGCGATGCACGTGCCGCTTGCCGCCCGGCAGACAGACGACGTAGCTGCTGTACAGCGCGCCGTCCGCGGCACGCTCGATCAGGCCGACGCCCGCCGCCACGCCCGTTCGTTCGACGGCATCGGCGACAGCTTGCACATGCTCGCCGTCGACGCTCGCCGCGAGCGCTTTCATCTGCGCGCGGCGCATCGTGCGCGTCGGCGTCGACATGCCTCCGCCGATGCCGCCCGTCAGACACGCTTCGGGAAACACCGCGAGGCCGATGCGCTCGCGTGCGGCCCGCTCGATCCGCGCGACGACGCGCTCGGCATTCTGTTCGATCTCGCCGCGCTGCGCAGCGAGGGCAATCGACGCGACGCGCAGCGGCACAACAGGCAACGAAAACATGGCGACTCCTGCGATGACTTCAATGCAATGACGCCATTGGACCGCTCGCGCATCGATAAGTAAAATGAATAATCCGATCGATACGATAACCTTGAAGAATGGAAATCCGTCTGCTGCGCGCGTTCCTGACCGTGACGAATCTGCGCCATTTCGGGCGCGCCGCCGAAACCCTGCATCTGAGCCAACCCGCGCTGAGCAAGCAGATCGTCGCGCTCGAAGAGAGCCTCGGCGGACGTCTTTTCGAGCGCGGCCGTCATGGCGCGGAACTGACCGCGTTCGGCGAAGCGTTCCTGCCGGATGCCGAAGCGCTGGTGCGCGATGCCGACGACGTGCTCGCCCGCGCGCGCGAAGCGAGCAGCGGACGGCGCGGTCATCTGCGCATCGGGCTCTGTCTGTCGACGCTCACGCTCGCGCCACCTTTGATCGCCGCCTACCGCGCGGCCAATCCGCAGATCGGCGTCACGCTGAACGATCTGTCGTCGGCGGAACAGACGCGGCGCATGTTTGCCGGCAAACTCGATGTCGGATTCGTGCGCCTGCCTGCCGCCGACGGCCTGTCGGCGTTTGCCGTGATCGACGAATCGCTGGGACTTGCGCTGCCGCCGCACGCCAAGTGGAAACGCCTGCCTGCAAAGCTGGATGAATTCAACGAGTTGGGCTTCGTCGCGCTCGCGCGCAGCCGCGGGCCGGGAACGGCGGCGATGATCGATGCGTGGTGCGCGGAGCGCGGTTTCGTGCCGCGCGTGATCCAGCAGGCCGACGATATCCAGTCGGTGCTGGCCGCCGTCGCGGCAGGAGTCGGCGTCGCGTTCGTGCCGTCGCGCGCCGAACATCTGCTGCGCGACGCGAGAGTGTTGAGACTGAAGGATGCGTCCGCGCAGTGGCGCGTCGGACTCGCGTGGCAGACGGAGCGCGACGATCCTGTCGTGGCGCGCTTCGTCGACTACGTACGCGACCACTTGCGGGCCGCGGCGAAACATAAAGCGGGAACGGACGACGTTACAGCGTGAGACGCGCTTCGAGTCCGCCGCCTTCGCGGTTGCGCAACGTGAGCGTCGCGTTCATCGATTGCGCAAGCTGCTTCGCGATGGCAAGCCCCAGACCCGTGCCGCCCGTCTCACGGTTGCGCGAGTTTTCGACGCGATAGAACGGCTGGAACACGGCATCGAGCAGTTCCTGCGGAATGCCCGGACCGCGATCGAGCACGACGATCGACCAGCGCTGCGTACGTGCGTCGTCGACGGAGACTTCGACGTTCACCTCTTCGCCGCCCGAGTACTTCAGCGCGTTGTCGACCAGATTGCCGAGGATGCGCCGCAGCGCCTGCGGCCGCGTGGTCACGGCCACGCCGACACGCCCTTCGAGCGTCACGTGGTCGCCCGCATCCGCATAGTCGTTGACGATGCTTTCGATCAGCGCGTCGGGATTCACACGCACCGGTTTTTCGTCGGCGCCGTGCAGCGTGCGCGCATACGCGACGCCTTCGCGCACCAGCAGCTCCATCTCCTTCAGATCCTTTTGCAGACGTGCGCGCTCAGTCTCGTCTTCGAGCATGTCGGCGCGCAGCCGCATCCGCGTGATGGGCGTTTGCAGATCGTGCGAAATCGCCGCGAGAATCTGCAGCCGTTCGCGCATATAAATACCGATGCGCGCCTGCATCGAGTTGAACGCCTTCGACGCGCGCGCCACTTCTTCCGGGCCGTCTTCGGGCAGCGCGGCAGGTGTGAGATCGGGGCCGAGCGTGTCGGCGGCACGCGCGAGACGTTCGAGCGGCCGCGTCGCGAGGCGCACGGCGAGCCACGCGCAGCCCGCCAGCAGCGCGAGTTGCGCGACCAGCACGAGAGGGAGCCACGGCGACAGCGGAATGCCGTGCATCGGATGCATGTCGATGGTGAGCGGCGTGCCGTCGCTCAGCGTCAGATGTACTTCGAGATGCTCGCCCTCGCCCGGCACGGCATTGGCCGTCACCTTGTATTTCGAGCCGATGTCCTTCGCGATCGACGCGCCGATTTCCTGCGACAGCTTCGCGTCCGGCGGCATGCCGCTCGTGCCCGGACCGAGCTCGAAGCGATAGCTGCGCCGCCCGAGCTTCGGCAGCCATTCCTCGCGTTCGGCGGGCGTCAGACGGTCGAGCAGCGCGACGGAACTCGTCACTTCCTGGCCGATGTAACCGACCATCACGTGCATGGTCGCTTCGTTGCGCTCGGTCATCGTGAGCCAGAACGACAGCGTCTGCGCGGCGAGCAGCCCCGCGACGAAGATCAGCGACAGCCGCATGAACAGCGTGCGCGGCCGCCACAGGCCGCTCATCGGACCGCTCCTGGGCCCACTCATGAGGCCGCTGTGCGCGTTCATCCGCCCTGATCCTCCGGCGTGACTAGCGACGAGAACACATAGCCCTCGTTGCGCAACGTCTTGATGTAGCGCGGCTCTCGCGCGTCGTCGTTCAGACGCTGGCGCACGCGGCTCACGAGCAGATCGATCGAACGGTCGAACGGTTCCGTCTGCCGTCCTTGCGTGAGCGTCAGCAGCTGGTCGCGCGTCAGCACGCGCTGCGGATGATCGACGAACACGCGCAGCAGCCGGTACTCGGCGCCGCTCAGTGCGACCAGCGTGCCGTCGGTGTCGATCAGATTGCGGCCGATCGTGTCGAGGCGCCAGTCGCCGAAGCGCAGGAAGTGTGCGCCGCCTACCTGCTCGGTATCGTTGCCGGGCGGCATCATGCGGGCGCGGCGCAGAATGGCGCGGATGCGCGCGAGCAGCTCGCGCACGGCGAAGGGCTTCGCGAGGTAATCGTCGGCGCCCATTTCCAGTCCGACGACGCGATCGGTCTCCTCGCTCAGCGCCGTCAGCATCAGGATCGGCACGGTCTGAAATTCGCCTGCGCGCAGCTCGCGGCACAGGTCGAGGCCGCTCTCGCCCGGCAGCATCAGGTCGAGCACGATCAGGTCGGGCCGCTCGTCGGCGAGCGCCGCGCGCATCTGCCGGCCGCCCGACGCGAGCGTGACGCGCACGCCGTTACGCGTGAGGTACGTGCCGACCAGCTCGCGAATGTCGCGGTCGTCGTCGACGATCAGAACGTGATCCGTTTTATCCACACAAGGCTCCTTCGCCTGCCAAGGGTTCGCTTATCTTACGCGTCCTCGACCACGGACAGGCTCGCGCCGTCCGACACCGACGCCTCCAGCGCATACGGATCGACGCCATCGAGGCAGCCGATATTCACGCGCCACAGGTTCGGATCCTTGCGTGTCTGATGAAACGGATAGATGCCGCAGTGCTTGCAGAAGTAATGCTTCGCGACGTGCGTATTGAACTGGTAGAGCGTCAGGTCGTTCTGGCCGGACAGAATGCGCAGCGCGCCGGCGGGAAAGAACGGCGACATCAGCGCGCCCTTGCGGCGGCACAGGCTGCAGTTGCAGCGCGCGGCGGGCGTGACGGGCGTTTCGACTTCGAATTTGACGGCGCCGCAGTGACACGAGCCTTGGTGGAAATGGGTGGTCATGACAGTCTCCTGAATACGATGACCGCATTTATACCCCGGCGTCGCGCGAGCTTTGTGTCCCAATGTATCCGGCGCGTACAGCGATACAAAATGGGGCGCCAGCGGGCGTTTAAGAGCCCTTTTACGAGCCTGCTGGCGCCCCTTTCGACGGCGCTCAGCCCTTGCAGAGATCCTTTGCGTCGGGCGCCTTCGCGGCCTTCAGATCGAAGTCCGCTTCCTGCAGCCCTTTCGGGCTCGTCGCGACCCAATGCAGCTGGGTCGGCGAGCGCACCAGTCCGACGCTGCCCGTGTACGTCCACGCAATCGGCGACGGCTGTACTGCCGCCAGTTCGATCGAGTTCGGCGTGAGCTTCAGGTGCAGCAGCCGACCGTCCTGCGCCGGCGCGAACGCCCGCTCGCCGATCACCGCGACGCCTGCCTCGCGCACGGACGCCGGCATGCAATCGAGCGTCGCCGTGGTCTGGCCGTTCGCGTCGATCAGTTGCGCGAAGCCTTTGCCCTTGTCGTCGGTGGCGACGACGATGAAGCGGTCCACAGCGGGCACGTACGCGGCGGAATACGTGTAATACAGCAGCCGCTCGCCGATCACGCGCGGCTCGCTCAGCGCGCCCGTCGACGGATCGAAGATCGCCGCCTTCAGCCGCGCATACGTCTCGCCGCTCACGTATTGCTGCCACACGAGTAGCGCGCGCGTCGGCGAACCGGCGATCATCGGCCACCACTCGCGCGTGCGCGGCGCGACGTCGACGGCCTGCAACAGCGCGCCGTCGGCGTCGTAGGTTTTGACGTAGACGCCGTTGCCCGTGCCGAGGTTGTCGACGCCGCCGCCGTTCACCCAGTCGTTCGAATAGAACACGACGAAGCGCGAGCCGACGGCGGCGGCATGCCCCGAGTGTCCGCCCGACAGCACGTCATTCGGATAAGGCTTCACGTCCTTCAGATCGGACGTATAGACGCCGTAGCGCTGGCTCACTTCGTTCGGCGTATTCCAGCCGTCCTCGAACGACACCATCACGCGGCCCGTGTCGTTCTGCGCGACGGACACGGGTTCCTGCGCTTCGGGACGGCTGATGAACACGCGCGGACGGTCGAGCTTCGGCTGCTTCGGCGTCCAGCGCGCGACGTACACATCGTGCGTCCAGTTGCGGTCGCGCCCGGCGCCGCGCGGCGGCAGGCCCGAACTGCTGAAGAACACGGTGGTCACGCCCTGCGCATCCGTGATCGCGCCGATGCCATGCATGTAGGCACGCAAATCGCCCGTCGGCACGGCGGCTTTCGCGGCCTTCGCCGCCTTCGTTCCGCCCGCATGCGCGGGCGGAACGAGGCAGAGCGCGGCCGCCGCAGCCGTGACCACGGCGAGTACTGCGAAGATGGTCCGCATGAGCGCCCTTCACTCCACCGTGACCGACTTCGCGAGGTTGCGCGGCTTGTCGACATCCGTGCCGCGCACGCAGGCCGTGTGATACGCGAGCAATTGCAGCGGCACCACATGCAGGATCGGCGACAGTGGACCGTAGTGCTCCGGCAACTGGATCACGCGCAGACCTTCGCTGTTTTCGATCTTCGTGCCGGCATCGGCGAGCACGTACAGCTGGCCGCCGCGCGCGCGCACTTCCTGCATGTTCGACTTGAGCTTTTCGAGCAGCGCGTCGTTCGGCGCGATCGTGATGACGGGCATCTCGTTCGTGACGATGGCAAGCGGCCCGTGCTTCAGTTCGCCTGCCGGATATGCTTCCGCGTGCACGTACGAGATTTCCTTGAGCTTGAGCGCGCCTTCGAGTGCGATCGGGTAATGCACGCCGCGCCCGAGGAAGAGCGCATGATCCTTGCGCGCCAGCGCCTGCGCCCACGCGACGATCTGCGGCTCCAGCGCCAGCACGCTATTGAGCGCGGCGGGCAGATGATGCAACTGCTTCAGCGCGTCGGCTTCCTGATCGGCATTCACGCGGCCGCGCTCCTTGCCGAGCGTCAGCGCGAGCAGATATAGCGCGACGAGTTGCGTCGTGAAGGCCTTCGTCGATGCGACGCCGATCTCCGGTCCCGCGCCCGTGGCGTACTGCAGTTCCGTGAGACGCATCATCGAGCTATGCGGCACGTTGCAGATGGCCAGCGTGTGATGATGACCGAGTTCCTGCGCATGCTTCAGCGCGGCGAGCGTATCGGCCGTTTCGCCCGATTGCGACACGACGACGACCATCGCACACGGATTCACCACGCTCTCGCGATAGCGGTATTCGCTGGCGATTTCGACTTGCGTCGGAATGCCCGCGATCGATTCGAGCCAGTACTTCGCCGTCAGCGCGGAGTAGTAGCTGGTGCCGCACGCGAGCAGCAGCAGCGAATCGATCTCGCTGAACGCGCGCTGCGCGTTCGCGCCGAACAGTGCGGGCGTGATGGCGCGCACGCGCTCGGTGGCGTCGGCGACCACGTCCGGCTGCTCGAAGATTTCCTTCTGCATGTAGTGACGATACGGGCCGAGTTCAGCCGTATAGTGGCTCGCCTGATGCGTCTGCACTTCGCGGCGAGCGGTCGCGCCGTCGCGGTCGACGATATGCACGCCGTCGCACGACAGCACGGCGACATCGCCCTCTTCGAGAAAGATGAAATGTTCGGCCGTGCCCGACAGCGCCATCGCGTCCGACGCCAGATACGTGCCGCGCTCGCCCACGCCGATCACGAGCGGCGAACCGACGCGCGCACCGATCACGCGATCCGGCTCGTTGCGCGCGAACACGGCGATCGCGTATGCACCGCGCAGACGCAACAGGGAGCGCTGCACAGCCGTCAGCAGATCGCGCGACGGATCCTGTTCGCGTGTGTGATGAATCAGATGCGCGATCACTTCCGTGTCGGTATCCGATTCGAACGTGTAGCCGAGCGCTTTGAGTTCGTCGCGCAGCGGCTCGTGATTTTCGATGATGCCGTTGTGCACGAGCGCGATTTCGTCGCGCGAGAAGATCGGATGCGCGTTGTCGGTGACGGGCGCACCGTGCGTCGCCCAGCGCGTATGCGCGACGCCGATCGTGCCCGACAGCCGCGCTTCCTGCACCTGCTCGGTGAGATTCGCGACGCGTTCGATGCTGCGCACACGGCGCGGCGCGCCGTGCTGCAGGACGGCGACGCCGCACGAGTCATACCCCCGATACTCGAGCCGGCGCAGCCCTTCCGTCAGCACGCCGACGACGTCGCGCTGTGCCACTGCTCCTACGATTCCGCACATGGTGGTCTCCGTGAGTGCGTGTGTTTGTCTGTGTGAGCGGTTTCGCTCAGGCTGCCTGACGTTCGAACTCGGGCACGCTCATCACGTGCGAGATCATGCCGTCGTCATCGTGATAGGCGACGAGGCAGCGGCCTGCATCGCCTTCCGGAATTTCATGCGCCGTGTGCGACTGCTGTGCGACTTCGCTCGTCTGCGGCATGCGGCGCACGCGGTGTTCGTTCATCGCATCCATCTGGCGGCCGAAGGTCCACAGCACCATCGACAGCACGACGATAGCGATACCCATGATGCCGGGCATGAACGCGTCGAGCGACAGCTCTTCCTCGCTCGCATTCGCGAGACACCAGCGGATATACAGCGCGGCGAGCACCCACGTGCCGAGCACGAGCGTCGGCCGCACGAAGCGATACCACGCGACGGCACGCACGGCCTTCGCCTTGCTGGAATCCGAAGCGAATTGCGCAACGGACTGCTTCGAAACATCGATGATCGGGTATTCCATGTTTGTGTTCCCCTGAGAGGCTGTTGACTTGCGTTGTCAATTCGAGTGCTTCATTTCACGTGCTTCAATGCTTCATTCCGGCTGCTGTGCACCAGCTTGCGCGAGCAATGCCGTCGATGCATCCGCCGCCACCGCGCCGCTCGAGCGGATGCCGCGATCGGGACTGACCCAGCGTGCGCGCTTTCTGCGGCGCTGGCTGATCACGCCCGGCAGCGCGATCACGGACGCAATCATGCTGATCGCCCAGAACGCAGCGGGATACCAGACGGTGTCGATGAAATAGCGCAGCAGGTTCTTGTCGTAGCGGCGGTCGATCAGGCAGCCGAGCAGAATCTGCGCACAGCAGGTGGCGAACAGCAGCACACCCGTACCGCGCGGCACGAACGCGAAGCGCCAGCTTTCGGGCAGCGTGAAGAGCGCGGTGGCCGCCATCATCACGAGCGTGAAGAGCATGCAATACGCCCATACGATGCTGGTCGCGTACTCGACGAAGATCGGCCACATCATCATGTTGCGGCGGGACAGCACTTCGCCTGCGTACTTGAAGAGCACCTGGATGCCGCCCTTCGCCCAGCGCAGACGCTGCTTGTAGAGGCCGCGGAAAGTTTCGGGCATCAGGATCCAGCTCAGCGCGCGCGATTCGAACTGCACGCCCCAGCCTTGCACCTGCAGCTTCCAGCTGATGTCGATGTCTTCCGTCAGCATGTCGGAGCTCCAGAAGCCCACTTCCTGCAGCGCGCGCTTGCGGAACATCGACACCACGCCCGACACCGTCAAGAGACGCCCATACATGTGCTGCGTGCGCTTGATGAGACCGACGATCGACGAGAACTCGCCCACCTGCATGCGGCCGAGCAGCGACGAACGCGTGCGGATACGCGGATTGCCCGTTACGGCGCCGACAGAGGCGTCGTCGAGGAAATGACGCAGCATCCAGCCGATCGCTTCCTTGTCGAGCAAAGAGTCGCCGTCGATACACATCAGGTACTCGGCATCCGACAGCATCGCGGCCGTCGTCAGACCGATCGCCTTGCCTTCGTTCTGGTGCTGATGCACGACGACGAGCTTCGGATACACGTTGACGAGCTGGTTCAGGATCGCGCCCGTTTCGTCGCGGCTGCCGTCGTTGATCGCGATGATGTTGTAGTTCGGATAGTTCAGCTTGTCGAGACACGCGATCACTTCGCGCACGTTGTCGGCCTCGTTGTAGCAAGGCACGACGACGGACACCTTCGGATACGACGACAGCGGCGGCGCGACCTTGCGCCCTGCGTCGCGACGCTCGATCAGCAGGTAGTGCAGCAGTCCGCCCACCATCCACAGATACGCCATCAGCAATGGATAGTAGAAGACGAAGTTCGAGATGACGCTCATTACGTTTTTCATTGTGGTCCCCTGGTCCGGGCTCGCATCGCGCGGGTTCGAGACCCGCGCGCGATGCTCAGCCCAACATCCCCTGATTCGATCGCAGCGTGCTTTGCACCGACATCACGTCGCGCAGCACGGTCGTGTCCGGCCGGTTCTTGAGGAAGTCGTCCGGCCCGTAGCCCAGATGCACGACGCCGCCTGCATTGAGCCGCTTCATCTGCGCGCGCAGCACGGCTGCCTCGACGGGCTGTTGCGTGTCGCGGTTGATCGCGGGCAGTTCGAACACGGTCTTCGCTGCCGCGCCGTGCTGCTGCAACACGGTTTGTCGAAGGTTATCGAGCCACGCATCGTTCACGCGTTCACCCGCCGCATGCGGCGCGGCCGTCAGCGCAACGAAGTCGTAGTTCCCGAGCGACGACGCAAGGCTCAGCGAGAAATTGCGCTCGGCGTTCGCGTCGAACACGGCTTCGGCAGGCACGGTGCGCGCCGTCAGCACGTTGCCGCCGCCCTGATAGGCACGCACACGCTCTGCAAGCTGGTTCGTGAACGTGTTCAGATACGCGGTCTTGCCCTTCGCCCAGCGCTGCATCAGATCGTCGGACGCGTGAATCTGCGCGACGTCGGAGGGCAGGCCCCACGAGCGGTACACGGCCATCGCGGCGGGACTCGTGTCTTCGTACGCATTCAGCGTCGCGTCCGAACCGAACACGACACCGTTGAAGCTCGAATAGCGCGTGAGATCGTCGTAGATGTCCTGGATGGTTTGACGCGCGATGGGATCGAACGGACTCAGGCGCGGCGTGCGGCCATGTTGTGCATCGCTCGGACTGTTCGAAGCGACTTCGACGAGACGCCCTGCTGCCGCATGCCCCGTCGGCAATCCGAAGGCGAGGAGCGGCATGCGTGCATAGACCTGCACGCCCGCGCGCGTGATCAGCTGCCATGCGGTGCGGTTGAACAGATCGGCGCGCATCGGCATGTGACGGTTCGGGTAGTACAGCGCGCGCGCAACGCCTGTGTTGTCGGGATCCCAGTACGCCTTCAGATACACCGACTTCGGTTCGAGATCCTTGATGCGGTCGAGCAGACGGCCGAGCTTCTCTTCGCTCTTGTTCGCATCGATGTCGTAGATCTCGTCGAGCGACACGTTGACCACGCGCTCGACGGGGTTGTGCTCGCCGCGATACAGACGCGACGAACGCATCTGCGCGATCAGCGTGCCGACGTCCCAGTCGTACGAGACGAGCAGCCGGCGAATCTGCGTGAGCGGCACGTCGGGCGTATTGGGGCCGTCGTCGAGCGTGAAATGCACGGACATGCCGAGCGCCTGCGATGCCTTGATCAGCGCTGCGTTATACATCCCGTACGGCCACACGGCCGAGCGCACCGCGACGCCCGTGCGGTCCTGAATCATATCGACGCTCTTCTTCAGGTCGTCGTGCACGCGCGCCTGGTACTCTTCATCCGTCTCGTAGCGTTCCAGTTGCGGGTAGTAAAGATGCGCGCTTGCAGCGGGCAGCTCGTTGCCTTGCGGATTTGCGAGCGCACCGTGATGCATGTCGTGCGTGTGCGAGGCGACTTCGACGAGACCGGAGTTCGCCATTTCGCGCAGATCGTCCCAGCTCATGAAGTAGCCCGGCGGCATCACCGACTTGTGGCTGATGCGCACGGGGTCGCCTGCGGGCGTATCGGTCCAGCGCGTGACGACACCGATCAGCGCGGGATAGCCGTATTGCTGCAGCAGCGGGAACGCGTGCGTGAACTGGCTCTTGTATGCGTCGTCGAACGTGAGCAGTACGGCGCGCGGCGGCAGACGCGGCCCGCCGTTGCGCGACGCGACGATCTGATCGACGCTCACGGGACGGAAGTCCTTCGCCTTCAGCCAAGCGAAGATCGTGTTGAGCGTGGCCGTGCTGATCGCGCACGTATCCGCGACGGTGCCGACATCGGCACGCAGATCGTCGCGGATGTCGTGAATGGCGAGCACGCGGAACGTGAGGCCGTCGTCGGCGTCGGGCGGCGGCAGACGGTCGAGTGCGATGCGGGCCTGCGCGGCGGGCACAGCGGCGAGACCGGCCGCGAAGGCGAGAAAACGTCTACGGTTGAGCTTGTCCATGATGTTTTACAGGGGAACGTTCAGGTTCAGGTAGATGAGCTTGCTGGTCTCACGCGTGTGATCGAGGCGCTGGCTCGAGAGCCCGATGCCATACGCGAGCGACGCGTGCGCGCTGAATTGCCATTGCTGTTCGAGACGCACTTCCCACAGCATGCTGTTGCCGATATCCGTTTGCCGGTAGCCGCCGACCGTCGCATAAGCGCGGTTTGCGAGCGACTGATCCGCATTGCGCCACGACGTCCATTGGTACATCGCCGTGAGTTGCGCCGTCATGTCGCGATGCGGCGCGAAGTACGCGGTATTCGCGAGCGTGTTGCTGCTCGTGTTCAACTCGACCCACGTCGCGACGAGATGGCTCGGCGTGTTGATGAGGCGCTCGTACCACGTGCCCACCCACGCCTGGTTGAAGTTCGTGTCGCTGTAGCGCGATGCGCCGTAGCTGAGATCGAAGTAGCGATAATCGTCGACGCTGTAGCGCACGCCGCCCGTTGCCGCGCGGCCCGTCACGCCTGCCTGATACGCCTTCCACGGCAGCGTGTTGACGTTGCTGTCCACACCCGCCGAAAAGCGCCAGCGGTCGTCGGGCGCATAGCTCAGGCTGCCTGCGCCGCCCGTCTTCGCCTGCGGTCCCGTCGAGTGATCGACTTCCGCTGCGGCGTCGATGCCATGAAAACGGAAGTCCGCGCCGATACCGTTACGGATGCGGCTCACGCTGTCGCCGTCGCCCGTATCCGCGCGACCGCTGAACTGGTGCGCGAATACGCGCCAGTAGTTGAAAAGCGGCATCGAATAAAGTTGCGTGTCGACGCCCCAGTTGTTGTCCGCAAGAACCGAATTGCCCTTCTGCCCGTTCGCCGCGATGATCAGCTGCGGGCTCTTGTACGCCTCGTAGTCGCGTTGAAACGTCTTCACCGTGTTGTTGTCCGGGAAGCGGTCGGAGAACGTTGCGTTGACGTCGGCGGCGCGGTCGTACTGGTTCAGTTCGAGCGCGGTGCGCCCGAGTCCCGCGAGCGTTTCGATGTCGCCCGGGTGATCGACGAGCGTGCCTTCGTAGACCTTTTGCGCTTCATGCGGACGCTGCTGCACGAGCGATGCATCGGAGCGAGCGCTGATCAGCGCGGGATCGAACGGCGCTTCGTGACGCAACTCGTCGAGTGCCGCGACGCCTTCACGCGTGCGGTCGGTGTAGAGCAGGTACTGCGCCTGCAGCTTCTTCACGCGGCCGTAGTCTTCGTTCACGTCTTCCGGGTGTTCAGACAGATCCGCGCGAATCGGCGTGCTCGCTGAAATTTCCTTCAGCAGTTGCTGCGCGTTGTCGTAGCGGCCCGCATCGAGGTACGCGAAAAAGAGCCCCTCCTGCACGTCGATGCGCTTCAACGCATGCGGTTCGACGGAAGGCGTGAGCGGCTCGACGGGGGTCTGCAACGCGCGCTCATATGCGGGCGCGGCCTTGCGCGGCTGATCGATGTACGTGTACGCATCGCCGGCCGCTGCGTAGGTACGTGCCGGCATCGGCTGGTTCGAGCGCGACAGGTCTTCGTACAGCACCGTCGCTTCCTTCATGCGGCCCACGCCCTGCAACGCAGCGACTTTCTCGACGAGCACCGAGCGGCGCACATCGGCGTAATCGTCCGATGCAGGCATGCGAGCGAGCATGTCGTCGATGTGCGCGAGCGCCGTCTTCGTCTGCGCGAGGCGATCGGGTTCATCCGATGCGAGCGACTGCTGACGGCCCCAATGCACTTCCGTTTCGACGACGAGCGCTTCGATCTGAAAGAGATCGTGATCGGAGAACGCATCGCGGCTCGCGTGCGCCTCCTGGAGCGCAAGCTGCGCCGCGCCGGCGCCTGCTTCCGCGAAGATGCGTCTGCGGAGCTGGTCGCGCTCCGTTTCTACCTTGCCTTCTGCGACTTGTCCTTCTGCGACTTTCCCCGTGGTTTCGGACGCAGTGGTCGGCTGCGCGGCGCAGTAGTCGCGCGCAAGCAGCACCAGCAGCAAGGCGGTCGCCTTGACTGCGGCGTGCTTGTGTCGGCTAGAGCGTTTGGTTTTCATGGTTCCTCGCTTGTCGATGCCAACCTCCAGACAAAGCGAGTCCCCGCACCATGCGAATGGTGCATGGGGAGTAACAACGTCGCATGGCCTGGCGAAAGGCGTGGAGTTCAGCGTCTTGTTTCGATGGCCGGTTGCTGCATTGCGCACCGGCCTCGTCGTATTGCGCGGCGAGGCTTATAGCGAAGTCCGTACCAGCACCCCGCTTTTCCTTCTGGCTTAAAGGCCCGCGGCAAAAACAACGGTGCAAGGAAACCGTAAATCGTCAAAAACGTTTCATCGCTGAACTCGACAAGCATGACGAATCAAATTCCAGGCCATGCTTCAGGCACCGAAATAATCGTGCGAATTCGATGCAAACCCATGCTCAGCAAAGAACATGCTTGTGCGTCGCAACAGCTGCGCATCTTTGATTCAACGGTGAAACGGCATGCACTGCGAGCGCATTCGTCTGATGCGTGCGATACCGAACATGTTGCGCGAGCGACACGCCGCCAGCCTATGCGCGGCACTGCACAGCGATGCGCGACGGCTCGAGACAGTCGTGGTCAGTACGCGACGCAAGTGTCGCAACACGCGCGACGAATGTGCGCTGGCGCACACAGGCGTGTCGTGATTCCATGTGCGCCAGCGCACAGAGCGCCGCTCGCGGTCTCGGGTATTGTCTCGCTGCACAATCAAAGACGAAGAAAGACGCGGTCCGTGGATGGAACCGCTAGCGTCGCATCGACATGTGATTAGCGATGCTAAAGAACAGATAATGACGGGGTGATCGATGGATTCTTCATACCGCTCGGCAAGTGGCCGCAGCGCATTCGTGCGCCCGCCCGCCTGCCTCACGCAGGGACGCCCTTCAGTCAGGCAGTCCGCTTCATAACGTCAGCTCGAACGAACGCACCAGCAGGCCCGGCAGCTTCATGCCGCCCGTTGCGCGCTCGCCCCATGTCCAGTCGTTCAGGAGCAGTTCGGGCGCTGCGCCGATGCGTTCGAGTTCGCTGCCGAGCAACCGGTACAGGCTGTCGTCGAAGCGCATCGCATCGACGGGCGCAACGATGCGGCCGTGCTCGACCCAGAAGGTCGCGAAGCGCGTCATGCCCGTCATCCGGCAATTCATTCGGTCGGAAAAGTTCACGTACCACAGGTTACCGATGTAGAGACCGGTATCGAGCGCGCGCAGCACATCGGCGGCTTCCAGATCGCCGCCTTGCATCGACAGCGCGGCGGGTGCTTCACCTGCCGTCGCGCCGTTTGGCGTGAGACCGTATTCGCGCGCGGTGCGAGCGTTGGTCAGCTGTGACACGGCGTGCCCCGCTTCGACGAGCTTGACACTTTGCCGTTGATAGCCGTCGCCATTGAAGCGCGGCGTGATGTCGAGCGAAAGATCTTCCGTGAGCGTGACGCGCGGATCGAGTGACACTTCGCCGGTATTCAGACGATAGAACTCGTTGCGTGCGGTGGCCTGCATGCGAGCGGAGAACGCGCTGAGCGATGCCGTCTCCATCAGTTCCTGCAACGCGGCGGGCGCGAAGTAGGTGCGATATCGGCCCGGCGTCAGGATGCGCGGTTGGCGCGTGAAAATCGGCAACCGTGCCGCCGCTTCTTCGAGCTTGCTGGCGAATACGGTATCGCTCCATGTGTCGCCTGCGTAGTGGCTCTTTATTGCGTGGCCGCTTGCGTCATAGAGCGACCAGCTGAAATTGAAGTTCTCGACTTCGTACCATCCGCGGCTGCCTAGCGACGACGCGAAACCGCGCGCCATCGTGCCGCCCGCATAGAAGCCGACGAAGTCGAGACCGCGCGAGCATTCCGCGACGACGAGCGGCAATATGTCGAGCGACGGCAGCGTGCCTGCGCGCTGTGTCGATTCCGACCACACGGTTGTATCGAACAAAAGATGCGGATCGTCAGGCGCATCGTGCAGGCCTTCGCGCAGTGCCGTTAGCGTTGCAGCGATCGATTGCGCGTCCGCTGACATATCGCCCGTTGGCGTAAGCGTCGCATAGGCCTGCCGTTGTCCGTCGATCAATCGAAGCGTCAGGCTCGCTTGCGATACGTGACCTGTCTGGCGCACCCTGCCTTCGTTGAAGCGGATGAAGTCCGATCGTTCGGATGAGTACGACGTCAGCGCAATTTCATGCGCGGCGAGCCGCTGTTCGATCTCGTTGGCGAGTGCGATGAAATGTTCGTGGGAACGGGAGGCCTGCATCATGCGCCTCCGAAAACGTCGACGTTGCGGAACACGCAGGCAGGCGACGCATGGCCGACGCGGATGATCTGCATCGGCTCGCCCTTGCCGCACACGGGCGTGCCATACACGCCGCGCGTCGCTTCGTTGCCGACGGCGACGAGGCTGCGCCAGAAGCTCGCTGAAATGCCGCGATAGTTCGGCTGACGCACGACCTGTGTGAGCTTGCCGTTCTCGATCAACTGGCCATACTCGCAGCCGAACTGGAACTTGTTGCGCTGATCGTCGATCGACCAGGACGTATTGCTACGCATCAGGATGCCGCTTTCGATGCTCGCGATCATCTCGTCCAGCGTGCTCGTGCCCGGCTCGATGTTGAGGTTCGCCATGCGGTCGATGGGCGGACGGTTCCAGCTCGACGCCCGCGAATTTGCGACGCCCGCAAGCCGCGCACGCTGTTGCGACAGTGAGCCGCCGAGCGGGCGCATCAGCACGCCGTCGCGAATCAGATATTCGCGTCGCGCGCGT
This sequence comes from Paraburkholderia sabiae, assembly GCF_030412785.1. NCBI lineage: Bacteria > Pseudomonadati > Pseudomonadota > Betaproteobacteria > Burkholderiales > Burkholderiaceae > Paraburkholderia > Paraburkholderia sabiae. The sequence continues at coordinate 4,735,710 of NZ_CP125295.1, read as the reverse complement.
GTGCCGTCGTCGTCGAATGCATAGCTTGCGGCTTCCTGGCGCGGTTCGGGATCGAATGTGACGTTCAACAGTTCCGAGCCGTAGCGATACGAGCCGAAGTGTTCCCGCTTCACGAAACTCCAGCCCGCGAAGTTGCGCTCGTCGCCGAGTATCCGGTCGAGTTCGAGCGGATGACCGATCGATTCGTGGATCTGCATCATCATCTGATCGGGCATCAGCAGCAGATCGCGCGGGCCCGACGGGCAGTTCGGCGCGCTCACCAGCTGCAGCGCTTCGTTTGCAATGCGCGCGCCCGCACCGTCGAAGCCGAAATGCCCCAGCACGCCGATGCCGCCTTGCGCTAGCGTGCCGTAATCGCCGCCGAGCGTCCGCACTTGCGTCACACCCGCGGCGTGGGCTGTCACCGAGAGCTGCGGCATCATGAAGCGAAAGCGCTGATCGATACGGATGCCGTCGCTCGTCACATAGGTCTGCTCGCTGTGCGTAATCTGCACGGCGGCCATCCGTTCGACGATACGAGCGTCCATGTTCGCTGCCGCGCATTCGTGCTGCAGACGTTCGAGCCATTCGCGCCGTGTGGGCAACGTATCTGCTACAGCAGGTGATTCGTAGCTGCCGCTCTCGACGGGCCGCGCAATCTGCGTGTGATCGATCAGCGAGACAGACGCGCTTGCCTTCGCGCGTTGCGTGGCGATGTCGAGCGCGGCCTGCAAACCGCTCTCCGACAGATCCGCGGTGGCCGCATAGCCCGCGCCCTTTCCGCACCACGCGACCAGCATCGCGCCGCGATCGCTCGCGATACGCAGCGGTTGCGCGACATCGTTGCGCACCATGTGATCGTCGGTCCGTTCGTCGACGACACGTATCGACCAGAAATCCGCTTCACTGCGCAACGCACGGGCCAGGCGATTCAACAACGATTCGAGCATAGGCTGCCTCACGAATGTCATGCACGTGTGCGACGATCGACGCGCCCCTGAGGCGCATCGACAAGCACGCGAATGCCCTATCGTACGCGATGCGCCGAACGCAAGCGGGCAAGGTGCGTCGTTCTCTTCCTGATCATCCTCGTCTCGCGCTGTGCTCTCGCACACATTCATCGCATCCGATTGTCTGCCACTGCACATTCATTCACGCGCTTGCGTATGACGCACATGCGTTTTTCACGTGCTACGCGTGTGTTTTGCAGGTTTTTCTCCAGCGTTCGCGCGCACAAATTGATGCATTTCTGAACGCGGGCATGCCTCAAGAACATGCGGCCATCTGCCGATATCACAGATACGCCGTTTCCATTTCAACAAAAAGAGGCTCAGCCCATGCAAATCCAGAACGATCTTTCAGGCAGCACCGCGATCGCCAGCGCGCGGACCACGGACACTTCTGCGGATACGTCGGGCACTTCTGCGCCCACGAGTACGAGCAAGAGCACGAGCCCGGCTTCCAGCGCTCATCCCGCGCAAGGTGCAGCGCCCGCGGCATCGTCGAGCGGCGACAGCATCACGCAAGCGGCCGTCAAGCAGCTGAAGGCGCTGATCGAATCGTTGCAGAAGAAGCTGGCGGCGTTGCAGCAGCAGATGGCGCGCGCGCAGCAACAGGCCACCAGCGACAGCTCGGGCGCTGCTGCCGCAATGGTTGCTTCGCTCGGTGCGCAGGCGACGACGGTTTCGGCGTCGCTGCAAACGGCCACGGCCGAGCTTGCCCAACTGCTGCTTTCTTCTTCGGGCAAGTCGACGGGCGGCATCGTCGATACGCAGGCCTGAGGCCAGGCGGTCGTCACATGTGAAGCAGCATCGCGCCGGACCTTACGCGACGTATCGCTCCTGAACGGGGACGTCGGCATAGTCGAAGGTCGGGCGCGCATAGAAGAAGCCCTGCGCGAGCACCTTGGGCCATTGCGCGAGCCAACGCGCAAGCGCCTTCGTTTCGACGCCCTCCACCACCACCGCGACATCGAGCCGTTCGAGCAGAGACAGCACGCCCGACGCCACGGCTGACGCGCGCGGACAGTCCGGCACGCCATCAAGCATTTCCCGCGCGACCTTCACGGTATCGACGTCGATCGTGCTCAACAGCGCGAGCGACGAATAGCCGGTGCCGAAGTCGTCGATGGCGAGACGCATGCCCGCTTCGCGCAGCGGTTTCGTCAAAGGTGGCGCTGCAAGCAGACGCGTCGAGTCTTCCGTCTCGACGAGTTCGAGTTCGAGCAGATCGGGCTCGACGCGATGCATGCGCGCGATCTGCATCACCGTCGCGGGAAAATGCTCGTCGGCGACGACGCGCGGCGGCACGTTGACAGCAATGGGACACACGCGTTGGCCATTGCGCTGTGCGAGTGCAATCGCTCTGCACGCACCGTCGATCACGTGATAGGTCAGTTGCAACGCGACGACGGGATGATCCAGTGCAACGAGAAACGCATCGGGCAACAACATGCCGTAGTCGGGATGCATCCAGCGAATCAATGCTTCGACGCGCGCGAGCTTGCCCGTCTTCACGTCGTAAATGCCCTGAAAAGCGAGGCGGAATTCGCCGCCGAGCAGACCTTCGCTCACGCGTCGTTCGAGTGTGTTCATCGATCGCGGTGTATGCGTATTATTCGGGCCCGTTGTCGCACAGGCGTTATCCTCGCGATTGGCCGCGGTAGCGTGACGAGCATCCATCGTATGGGAAGGACCGTAGTTATTGGTGTGTGGTTGGGTTTGGTTTTCCCCTTAACGATGCACGTTTCATACCATGATCCCGACGAACACAGCGGATCGCGCTGCAAGCCGCATGGCGTCTCGTTCTGCGCATCCGTGTTCGACATCCCGCACCTGAACAGAAAGCGCAACAACGTTTCGTACACGAAACATTCACGCGGCGCGCGACGCATACGAAGATCGCCATTCCGCACGCTTTCCAGCGGCTTTCGCTGCGCATGGCCGCATGGCGTATCGACTGTCAAAAGTGCTTCACGCGCGAATCGCGCGACTCCCGGCATTACCTCAGAGGTAATCGATTCGCTTCGAAGCCGACGCTATGCTGGTCTCATTCGTCAACGACCGGGAGAGCAGCATGTCGACGTTTGCCGTTGCGCATCTGCGCGAAGTGAAGATGGGTGTGGAGATTGTCGAGTACCTGAAGCGCATCGATGCGACGCTTGCGCCGTACTGCGGGCACTTCGTGCTGCATGGCGGACGCTATGAACGGCTCGAGGGCGAATGGTGCGGCGATCTGATTGCCATCGAGTTCCCGAATCGCGATCTCGCGCGCGCATGGTACAGGTCCGATGCGTATCAGACGATCCTGCCGTTACGCACGGAGAATTCGATTGGCGATGTGATTCTGATCGATGCAGTGCCCGCGTCGCATGTGGCGACGGATGTGTTGTGCGGATGAAGCAAAGGATGAAGCGAAAAACGGATGCTGCCAGCGGGGGCGTTTCATCGCGCGGAAACGCGCCCCTGTGCCGGCATCGCGCTTAACTTCCGAAGTACACCGAGCAATAGCTGACGGGGCCGACGCACGACGACATGCTCGCGTTCGTTCCCGCAGCCGGCATGCGCGATCCCGCTGCGTGCGTGCCCGACATGCCTGCGCCTTCGCTTTCCTGCGCGGTCTTTTGACGTGCAACCTGTTGCTGGTAGATGGGTGCGACATCGGGATACGACGCATCCGTCACGAACTGCGAGCCGTTCTGTTCGGCCTGGATCAGTTCCTGGCGAACTTCTGCACGCGTCTTCTCCTGTGCGAATGCGCTCGATGCAAATGCCGTCGAAACGAGTGCGATCGAAACGGTGAACAGTGCAAGCTTTTTCATTTCCAGCTCCTTGGGATGAGAGATCGTGTCGATGCGTCGCAGGATGTGCGACGCTTCACGGTGATGAACAAAGCGACATCGAAATCTATTCCCAACTTTTTTTCATTCGCGGATCGGCGCTCGCAAACAGAGAATTTCTTCATACGACTGGAATAATCCGCACGGCTCCTTGTTGACGCTCTATGCACGTCACAAACAGAAACGAAAGGAGCATCCGTGATGAATTCAAGATCCCGGGCGTCGGCGCCACGCTGCATGCCGTGCAGATTCGCTGCAATCGGCGCAGCCGTCGTTGCGCTTGCCGGCACGTTCGCTTATGCAGCCGGCTGGCTCACGCCTTCGCGCCTCACTACCTATCGCATCATCGATCAGTTTCAGGCGAATAGCGGTTCGCATCCCGGTTATCGCCGCAATCACGCAAAAGGCCTCTGCGTAGAGGGCTATTTCGACAGTAATGGCAACGCGGCGTGGATCTCGCGGGCACAGGTTTTCGCGGCGGGCCGCACGCCTGTGATCGGCCGCTTTGCGATTCCCGGCGGCAATCCGTCAGCGCCCGATGCCAGCGTGCCCGTTCGCAGCTTTGCCCTGCTTTTCAGGCAACACGATGGCGAGCAATGGCGCACGGCTATGAATTCGACGCCTGTTTTTGCGGTGCGTACTCCCGAGCAGTTTTATCAACAACTCGTCGCTGCACGACCCGATCCGCAAACGGGCAAGCCTGATCCCGCGAAATTAAAGGCGTTTTATGCGGCGAATCCGGACACGCGGCCGTTTCAGGAATGGGTGAAGACGCATCCCGCGTCGTCGGGTCTCGCCAATTCGGCGTACTACAGCATCAACGCTTTCCGCTTCGTCGATGCAGGCGGACACGAGCGTGCGGTGCGCTGGTCCGTCGAACCGGAGATGCCGTATGCGCCCGTCGATCCGCAGGAAAAGAGCGATCCCGACTTTCTGTCGGATCAACTGGGCCAGCAACTGCAACACGGCAACGTGCGCTGGCATCTGATCGTCACCGTCGCCAATGCGGGGGATCCGACCAACGATGCAACGCTGCAATGGCCTGCCGACCGGCAACGTATCGATGCGGGCACCGTCGTGCTCGAACGCACGTCGCCGCAATCCGATGGCGCGTGTCGCGATGTCAATTTCGATCCGACCGTATTGCCCGACGGCATCAAGACTTCCGACGATCCGCTGCTCGCAGCGCGTTCCGCTGCCTATGCCGTCTCGTATCAGCGGCGCACGCGCGAAGAAGCACTGCATGGCGCTGCCGCCACACAGCAACCCTGAACGGAACGCATCATGACGAACACTTCTCGCCATTTCTCGCCGCTCGCGCGCTTTTTGCACTGGACGATGGCCGCGCTGATTCTCGCGATGCTGTTTATCGGCGTCGCGATGGTCGCGACTGTTTCTCACGCGCACGCCACGTTGATCGCATTGCATCGGCCGCTTGGCGTCGCATTGCTATTGCTCGCCCTGCTGCGCGTGGCCGTGCGGTTGAAAAACGGCAGCCCGGCATTGCCCGACGATATGCCCGCCTTGCAGCGCTTCGCCGCCAAGGCGTCGCATCTCGTGCTTTATGGACTATTCATCGCGATGCCGTTGATCGGCTGGGCCATGCTCTCGGCGGGCGGCTATCCCGTCACGCTGTTCGGCGCATGGCATCTGCCTTCGATCGTGCCGCAAAACGTCGACCTGTTTGCGTTGCTGCGCGCGCTGCATACGTGGCTCGCATTCGCGCTGTTCGCCACCGTACTCGTGCATCTCGCGGCGGCCCTCTTTCATGGACTCGTTCGCCGCGACGGCGTATTCTCCAGCATGGCTCGCGGCGAACGTTAGACCTCGGTGCGCTGCGCTGGCCGCATACGGGAGACAGCGCGTGTTCGAACAATGCGAATGGTTCAATGAGCCGTCTGTATGGTCGCTGGACGGCGATACGCTCAACGTGACCACCGATCCGAAAACCGACTTCTGGCGCAAAACGCACTATGGGTTCACGCGCGATTCAGGCCACTGCTTCGTCGTCCGCACACAGGGCGACTTCACTGCGCAAGTGCGTGTGCGCGGTCAGTTTCATGCGCTCTACGATCAGGCCGGATTGATGGTGCGCGTCGACGAGTCGACGTGGATGAAGGCAGGCGTCGAATTCACCGACGACGTGTTGATGATGAGCAGCGTGTTAACCGTCGGCCAGTCGGACTGGGCGATCGGTTCGCCAATCGTGTCAAAAGACGGCTTCTGGATGCGTGCCACCGTTGCGCAAGGTGTGCTGCGCATCCAGTACTCCATCGACGGGAAAACATGGCCTCTACTGCGGCTCGCGCCTTTTCCCGTTGCCGCGCACTACTTTGTCGGGCCCGTGTGCTGCACACCGGAGCGAGGCGGATTGCAGGTCCAGTTCTCCAGCTTCAGCGTTAGCGCACCGCTGCAGAAAGATCTGCATGACCTGAGTTGAAATACGTCGTCATCGCGCGGCGCACCCGTTGCGGCACGCCGCGCTGCACACGTCATGCGGATTCCGCAAAGCCCGCTTTGAGCGCCTGATAGATGCTGCGATAACGCGCGAGCCTTTGCGCAAGCAACGGCGCTTGCGCGCGATCGGGCTCGCATGATTCGAGTGTCGGCGGAGCGAGGCAGACTTCGTTGATGGCTTCACCCGTCACTGCGAGTCGCGCGAGACGTGCCGCGCCGAGCGCGGCACCCACATCGCTGCCTTCGTGCCGATGCATCGTGATACCCGTTGCCGTCGCGCACAGATTCGCCCAGAAGGGACTGCGCGAGCCGCCGCCGATAAACGATGCACTCTTCAACGTCGTGCCCGCGCTTTGCAGCGCCGCGTAGCCGTCTGCCATCGCGAACGCAACGCCTTCCATCACGCTGTACGCGAGATCGCCCGTGCTGTGCGAGCCCGTCAAGCCCCAGAACACACCGCGCGCATTCGCGTCGTTATGCGGCGTGCGCTCGCCGCTCAGATACGGCAGAAAGATCGGCGCCGTTGCGGGATTGGCCGTGCTCGCAAGCTCGGGCAAGCTGCCGACCTCGCGACCCACGACCTTCGACAGCCAACCGAGACTCGATGCCGCGGACAGGATGACACTCATCTGATGCCAGCGCTCCGGCAGACAGTGACAGAATGCGTGCACGCCTTGCGCGGGATTCGGTGCAAAGCGATCGGTGCCCGCGAAGAGAACCCCCGACGTGCCAAGCGACAGAAACGCGCTGCCCGCTTCCGCCACACCCATGCCGATTGCGCTCGCTGCGTTGTCGCCTGCGCCGCCGCACACGGTGACAGGTCCAGTGATGCCCCAGTCGCGCCGCAACGCGTCGCTCAACTGTGCAGCAGGCGCGCTGCCTTCGACGAGCCTCGGCATATGCGCGCGCGTCAGTCCTGTTGCCGCAAGCATGCGGTCGGACCAGTCGCGCTTTGCCACATCGAGCCATAAGGTGCCTGAGGCATCCGACATGTCCGACACGAAATCGCCCGTCAGCTTCCACGCGAGATAGTCTTTCGGCAAAAGCACCTTGGCTGCGGCGCGAAACACTGCAGGTTCGTGCTTCGCGAGCCAAAGCAGTTTCGGTGCAGTGAAACCGGGCATCGCGAGATTGCCGGTGATGTCGCGTGACTCGGGCACGAGCGCTTCCAGCTCCGCGCATTCGGCGAAGGCACGCGTGTCGTTCCAGAGTATCGCGGGCCTGAGTACTTCGCCATTCGCATCGATCAGCGTCGCACCGTGCATCTGCCCCGAGAGCCCGATGCCGCGCAGCGCCGCGAATGCAGCGGGATTCGCGCTGCGCACGGCCGCAACGGCGTCGAGCGTGGCCTGCCACCACGCTTGCGGATCCTGCTCCGACCAGTGCGGATGCGGCTGCGCCACGTCGAGGCGCGCGCCGCTCGTCGCGAGCGTCGCGGATGCGTCATCGGTCAGAATTACTTTTACCTCAGAGGTGCCGAGGTCGATTCCAAGGAAAGTCACAGCACGTCCTCACTATTGGGCATGAGTGGACGCCGCATGCTGAACATCGACGACACGCCAGCGCGCGGCTACGCGTTCACGAAACCGTACGGGAGGCGCACATGCCGAGGCCGCGCGAATGCGGCGCTGTGCCTGGACGCATGTCTCCTCCTTTCACGCCGGCTCGTGATGGCCGGCAACTGTTCTCGTTGAAACGTGACGTTACCACGCCGCACTTTGCGCAGACGACTTCGAACGTTTCGTCCCACATTTGCGCGGCTGATGACGTCTCCCTTTTTCGATGAATTTGACCGATCGATATGCGCGGCCGACACTCGATGCCACGATCCCCACTACATAGAATGCGCACCAATATGGCTTCCATCGAAACCACGCACGCCTCCGGCCGCCTCGACGCCGCCCGGCCTCTCGAAGACAGAACGCTGCGCAAGATCGTCATCGCATCCGTCGCGGGCAACGCGATGGAGTGGTACGACTTCTTCGTCTATGGCACGGCTGCAGCGCTCGTATTCGGGCAGTTGTTCTTTCCTGCGGGAGCCGATCCGCTGATCGGCACGCTCGGCGCATTTGCGGCGTTCGCGATGGGTTTCGTCGCGAGACCGGTGGGCGGCATCGTGTTCGGGCACATCGGCGACCGCTATGGGCGCAAGGCATCGCTCGTATGGACGCTGCTCATCATGGGCATCGCAACGTTCGCGATCGGCCTGCTACCGACGTATGCGCAGGTCGGCATCTGGTCGCCAGTCGCGCTCGTCGTGTTGCGGCTGCTGCAAGGCATTGCATCGGGTGGCGAATGGGGCGGCGGCGTATTGATGATCAGCGAGAGTGCGCCGCCCGAAAAACGCGGGTATTACGCGGCGTGGAGCCAGCTTGGCGTAGGCGGCGGCTTTGTGTTGTCGTCAGGCGCATTTCTCGCGGCGCAATCTTTGCCACACGACGCATTCATCAGCTGGGGATGGCGGCTCCCGTTCCTTGCGAGCATCGTGATCTTTGCTATCGGCGTTTATATCCGGCACAGCCTGCCGGAAAGCCGCGATTTCGAACAGACGGAAAAGCGCGGAGAAAAGACGCATATGCCCGTGGTCGAAGTCATCAGGCGGCATCCTAAAGAGATCTTGATGGCGATGGGCTTGCGCGTAGCGGAAAACGGCGGCGCCTATATCTTTCTCGCGTTTTCGCTGGTGTATGGGAAGTTTGCAGGTATCGCGAGTTCGGTGATGTTAACGGGCGTGATGCTGGCGATGGTCGTCGAAATGGCCGCCATGCTCGCGTGGGGACGACTGTCCGACCGTATCGGCCGAAAGCCGGTGTATATGATCGGCGCAGCCGGTCTGATCGTGATGGCGTTTCCGTTTTTCTGGATGCTCGATACGCACCAGGCGCCGTGGATTTATCTCGCGCTCATTCTCGGCACAGCGGTCTGCCACGGAGCGATGATCGGTACCTTGCCCGCGCTCGTCGGAGAACTTTTCAGCACGGAAGTGCGCTATTCAGGCGTGGCCCTCGGGCATGAAGTGGCATCGATTTTCGCGGGGGGACTGTCGCCGTTGATTGCTACGGCTCTGCTCGCCCACTATCACGCTTATTGGCCGGTCTCGGTCTTTCTGATGATTTTGGGTGCGATCACCGTCTTCACGCTCAGGTTTACGCATGAGACGCGGGCGAGACGATAACGGATTTGTTGTGTTTTGCCAGTGATTGCTCTGGCTGTTTGAGACTATGGCAGGATCGGATGCTACGTTTTTGTGGCGACGATCCTGCTTTTTGTTTTTGATGGGTTTGAGCGGCGCGATGATGTTTGCGCAGCACCGATGCGCAAGAATCGTTCGTTGGTAAGCGTGGCGCCAGAACTTCGTCTGTAGAAGCGGCAAGACCCCGCTTTTGAGGGCGGGGTCTTGTCTGGGTAAGGAGCCTGACGATTACCTACTTTCACACGGGCAATCCGCACTATCATCGGCGTGGAGTCGTTTCACGGTCCTGTTCGGGATGGGAAGGGGTGGTACCGACTCGCTATGGTCATCAGGCATGACGGGTTGCTGCGTCGCGCGGGTTGGAGTCAACCTGGCGCCACAGCCAATCTGGAAGAAGCGTAAAGAGTGTGGGATGTGTTGTTTATGTTGGCACAACATCGATCTCAAACCTGAGTGTGCTTCCGAGACCCTGCGCGCAGCGCAGGGTGGGGCATCCATAAGTGCTGAAGCACTAACGGCTGCCGACACACACCTGTTATAGGATCAAGCCTTACGGGCAATTAGTATCAGTTAGCTTAACGCATTACTGCGCTTCCACACCTGACCTATCAACGTCCTGGTCTTGAACGACCCTTCAAGGGGCTCGAAGCCCCGGGGATATCTCATCTTAAGGCGAGTTTCCCGCTTAGATGCTTTCAGCGGTTATCTCTTCCGAACATAGCTACCCGGCGATGCCACTGGCGTGACAACCGGTACACCAGAGGTTCGTCCACTCCGGTCCTCTCGTACTAGGAGCAGCCCCCTTCAAATATCCAGCGCCCACGGCAGATAGGGACCAAACTGTCTCACGACGTTTTAAACCCAGCTCACGTACCTCTTTAAATGGCGAACAGCCATACCCTTGGGACCGGCTACAGCCCCAGGATGAGATGAGCCGACATCGAGGTGCCAAACACCGCCGTCGATATGAACTCTTGGGCGGTATCAGCCTGTTATCCCCAGAGTACCTTTTATCCGTTGAGCGATGGCCCTTCCATACAGAACCACCGGATCACTATGACCTGCTTTCGCACCTGCTCGACTTGTCGGTCTCGCAGTTAAGCACGCTTATGCCATTGCACTATCAGCACGATTTCCGACCGTACCTAGCGTACCTTCGTACTCCTCCGTTACACTTTGGGAGGAGACCGCCCCAGTCAAACTGCCCACCATGCACTGTCCCCGACCCGGATCACGGGCCAAGGTTAGAACCTCAAACAAACCAGGGTGGTATTTCAAGGACGGCTCCACGGAAACTGGCGTTCCCGCTTCATAGCCTCCCACCTATCCTACACAGATCGGTTCAAAGTCCAATGCAAAGCTACAGTAAAGGTTCATGGGGTCTTTCCGTCTAGCCGCGGGGAGATTGCATCATCACAAACACTTCAACTTCGCTGAGTCTCGGGAGGAGACAGTGTGGCCATCGTTACGCCATTCGTGCAGGTCGGAACTTACCCGACAAGGAATTTCGCTACCTTAGGACCGTTATAGTTACGGCCGCCGTTTACCGGGACTTCAATCAAGAGCTTGCACCCCATCATTTAATCTTCCGGCACCGGGCAGGCGTCACACCCTATACGTCCACTTTCGTGTTTGCAGAGTGCTGTGTTTTTATTAAACAGTCGCAGCCACCAGTTTATTGCAACCCCTTCACCCTTCGCCCGCAGGGGCGTCAAGCTACAGGGGCGTACCTTATCCCGAAGTTACGGTACCAATTTGCCGAGTTCCTTCTCCCGAGTTCTCTCAAGCGCCTTAGAATACTCATCTCGCCCACCTGTGTCGGTTTGCGGTACGGTCAATGTGAAACTGAAGCTTAGAGGCTTTTCCTGGAACCCCTTCCGATTGCTTCGCTCCCGAAGGAGCTCGCGCCACGCCCTTGAATCCCGTGCCCGGATTTGCCAGAGCACCTTCTCCAACGCAGCGACCGGGACTTCCAACACCCGGACAACCTTCCGCGATCCGTCCCCCCATCGCATTTCACACTGGTGCAGGAATATTGACCTGCTTCCCATCAGCTACGCATTTCTGCCTCGCCTTAGGGGCCGACTCACCCTACGCCGATGAACGTTGCGTAGGAAACCTTGGGCTTACGGCGAGGGGGCCTTTCACCCCCTTTATCGCTACTCATGTCAGCATTCGCACTTCCGATACCTCCAGCACGCTTTTCAACGCACCTTCGCAGGCTTACGGAACGCTCTCCTACCATGCACATAAATGTGCATCCGCAGCTTCGGTATATGGCTTAGCCCCGTTACATCTTCCGCGCAGGACGACTCGATCAGTGAGCTATTACGCTTTCTTTAAAGGGTGGCTGCTTCTAAGCCAACCTCCTGACTGTTTTAGCCTTCCCACTTCGTTTCCCACTTAGCCATATTTGGGGACCTTAGCTGGCGGTCTGGGTTGTTTCCCTCTTGACACCGGACGTTAGCACCCGATGTCTGTCTCCCGTGATTGCACTCTTCGGTATTCGGAGTTTGCTATGGCGACGTAATCCGCAATGGACCCATCAACCATGACAGTGCTCTACCCCCGAAGGTGATACACGAGGCACTACCTAAATAGTTTTCGGAGAGAACCAGCTATTTCCAGGTTTGTTTAGCCTTTCACCCCTATCCACAGCTCATCCCCTAACTTTTCAACGTTAGTGGGTTCGGACCTCCAGTACGTGTTACCGCACCTTCATCCTGGCCATGGATAGATCACCTGGTTTCGGGTCTACACCCAGCGACTGAATCGCCCTGTTCGGACTCGCTTTCGCTACGCCTGCCCTAATCGGTTAAGCTCGCCACTGAATGTAAGTCGCTGACCCATTATACAAAAGGTACGCCGTCACCCCTTGCGAGGCTCCGACTGTTTGTATGCATGCGGTTTCAGGATCTGTTTCACTCCCCTCCCGGGGTTCTTTTCGCCTTTCCCTCACGGTACTGGTTCACTATCGGTCGATCACGAGTATTTAGCCTTGGAGGATGGTCCCCCCATCTTCAGACAGGATTTCACGTGTCCCGCCCTACTTGTCGTACACCTAGTTCTTCCTCGCTGTTTTCGCCTACGGGGCTATCACCCACTATGGCCGCACTTTCCAGAGCGTTTGGCTAACAACGAAGATAAAGAGTACAGGCTGGTCCCATTTCGCTCGCCACTACTTTGGGAATCTCGGTTGATTTCTTTTCCTGCGGTTACTTAGATGTTTCAGTTCACCGCGTTCGCTCCACACAGCCTATGTATTCAGCTGCGGGTGACCCATTCGGGCCGGGTTTCCCCATTCGGATATCGGAGGATCAAAGCTCGTTTGCCAGCTCCCCTCCGCTTTTCGCAGGCTACCGCGTCCTTCATCGCCTGTGATCGCCAAGGCATCCACCACATGCACTTGTTCGCTTGACCCTATAACGGGTGTGTCTCCCAATGATTGCTCACTGCAAGATCATCCGCTACAGGTTGAGTTTTCGCGTTGTGCCGTATTCCAGGTTCGTCTTTCGATGAACTCAAAAATACTTTCGATACAATCACAACCCTGATTCACCTACTCATGCACCCATCTCTAAGTACACTTTCGTGAATCTCTTTACTACTTCTTCCTGATTGTTAAAGAACGACAGCCGATATCCGCTACTGCCAGATACCGCTCTGACTGGCTCAATTGCCAATGCGAAGTCTTCTGCTTCAGCAGAACACTGTGCATTGGGAATTGGTGGAGGATGACGGGATCGAACCGACGACCCCCTGCTTGCAAAGCAGGTGCTCTCCCAGCTGAGCTAATCCCCCAGTCATACAGCGCACAGAGGAATGTCAGCGGGTTATCATCACCACACCAGACAAGGCGTTGGTGGGTCTGGATGGATTCGAACCATCGACCCCCGCCTTATCAAGACGGTGCTCTAACCGACTGAGCTACAGACCCCTGAGCCTGTCTTCAAACAACAGCCGACAAGTGTGAGCGCTCAACTTTGAAACGCTAGCTCTGGAAAGGAGGTGATCCAGCCGCACCTTCCGATACGGCTACCTTGTTACGACTTCACCCCAGTCATGAATCCTACCGTGGTGACCGTCCTCCTTGCGGTTAGACTAGCCACTTCTGGTAAAACCCACTCCCATGGTGTGACGGGCGGTGTGTACAAGACCCGGGAACGTATTCACCGCGGCATGCTGATCCGCGATTACTAGCGATTCCAGCTTCACGCAGTCGAGTTGCAGACTGCGATCCGGACTACGATCGGTTTTCTGGGATTGGCTCCACCTCGCGGCTTGGCAACCCTCTGTTCCGACCATTGTATGACGTGTGAAGCCCTACCCATAAGGGCCATGAGGACTTGACGTCATCCCCACCTTCCTCCGGTTTGTCACCGGCAGTCTCCCTAGAGTGCTCTTGCGTAGCAACTAGGGACAAGGGTTGCGCTCGTTGCGGGACTTAACCCAACATCTCACGACACGAGCTGACGACAGCCATGCAGCACCTGTGTTACGGCTCCCTTTCGGGCACTCCCACCTCTCAGCAGGATTCCGTACATGTCAAGGGTAGGTAAGGTTTTTCGCGTTGCATCGAATTAATCCACATCATCCACCGCTTGTGCGGGTCCCCGTCAATTCCTTTGAGTTTTAATCTTGCGACCGTACTCCCCAGGCGGTCAACTTCACGCGTTAGCTACGTTACCAAGTCAATGAAGACCCGACAACTAGTTGACATCGTTTAGGGCGTGGACTACCAGGGTATCTAATCCTGTTTGCTCCCCACGCTTTCGTGCATGAGCGTCAGTATTGGCCCAGGGGGCTGCCTTCGCCATCGGTATTCCTCCACATCTCTACGCATTTCACTGCTACACGTGGAATTCTACCCCCCTCTGCCATACTCTAGCCCGCCAGTCACCAATGCAGTTCCCAGGTTAAGCCCGGGGATTTCACATCGGTCTTAGCGAACCGCCTGCGCACGCTTTACGCCCAGTAATTCCGATTAACGCTCGCACCCTACGTATTACCGCGGCTGCTGGCACGTAGTTAGCCGGTGCTTATTCTTCCGGTACCGTCATCCTCCATCCGTATTAGGAACGAAGTTTTCTTTCCGGACAAAAGTGCTTTACAACCCGAAGGCCTTCTTCACACACGCGGCATTGCTGGATCAGGGTTGCCCCCATTGTCCAAAATTCCCCACTGCTGCCTCCCGTAGGAGTCTGGGCCGTGTCTCAGTCCCAGTGTGGCTGGTCGTCCTCTCAGACCAGCTACAGATCGTCGCCTTGGTAGGCCTTTACCCCACCAACTAGCTAATCTGCCATCGGCCGCCCCTTGAGCGCGAGGTCCGAAGATCCCCCGCTTTCCTCTCCCGAGCGTATGCGGTATTAATCCGGCTTTCGCCGGGCTATCCCCCACTCCAGGACACGTTCCGATGTATTACTCACCCGTTCGCCACTCGCCGCCAGGGTTGCCCCCGCGCTGCCGTCCGACTTGCATGTGTAAGGCATGCCGCCAGCGTTCAATCTGAGCCAGGATCAAACTCTTCAGTTCAAACCTGTTACTGTTTTTCGGGCTCTTTCGAACCCGGTCGCTCACTCAAAATCACTGACAGATGATTCGATCAAGTCTTTCGACTCCATCAAACCTTCCTCAATTTCTTCCGTGTGAGACTCGATTACTTTCGCTATTCAGCGACCCGAAGATCGCCGCGCGCCGCCATCGAGCACCCACACTTATCGGCTGTTAGTTTTTAAAGAACATCCGCAGGAAGCGCCTTGCTTTCACCGCGTTGCTGCGTCAGCAGCAGAGAAACGAGATTATGAAGAACCTTTTTCGTCTCGTCAACCGGTTTTTTTAACTTCCTGACCCGCCGACTTAACTGGAAAGCCCGTCAATGCTAGCTTTCCCGCCCTTCCTCGTTTCTCCCGCGCCGCGTTGTCCGCAGCGCGAAAGAGCGGAATTCTAGGCGCTTGCACGGGCACTTGCAAGCGCTTTTTTTATATGCGTAAAACGCATGTCATATGACGCGGCTACCGCTTTCACACAGCAGCATGCCGCTCCATCACACGCGACACGACGCTCATATAGTGATCGAGGTCCGGCGTCTCGCGATTCGCCTCCTTCGCGAGATCGTCCCAGCGACGCAACCGCAGCGCATCCTCCGCAAACGGCTTGCTCAGAAAATCCTGCGCCTCGTCGTCGTTGAAAATGCCGCCTTGCAGTTCGAGACTGCGTACGGAATCCGACGACAACTTCCCAAAGTATGCGTCATCGATTGCGCACAGACAGCGTTTCGCGTCGACGTGCAAACGGATCGGCTCCAGCACCGCTTCCGGCAGCACCGGCCGCAGAAACGGCAGCGCGAAATACTGATGCAGATCGTCGATACCACGCGCGGTCGGCGTCTCGCCCTGCCGGTTCAGCAGATGCCCGAGGTCGTGCAGAAACGCCGCCGCGACCAGCTCTTCGGACGCGCCTTCCGATTCGGCCAGCGCGCCGCTTTGCAATGCATGCTCGAGTTGCGTGACCGGCTCGCCGCTATAGGCCAGTTGGCCGTGCGACTCGAACAGTCCGCGAATATCGTCCAGACTCAATGCCACAGCATCACTCCCATGGAAGAGAAAACGTCTTGAGATTCGTGAAGCTCTTCATCGCTTCCTGCACGCCTTCCTTGTAACCGAGGCCGGAGTCCTTGATGCCGCCGAACGGCGTCAGTTCGACGCGATACCCCGGCACTTCCCACACGTTCACCGTGCCGACGCGCAATTCGTTGATGAAGCGCGGAATCGCGTCCTGCCGGTTCGTGCACAGGCCGCACGACAAACCGAACGGCGTGCCGTTGCTGATGCGGATAGCGTCGTCGATCGTATCGAAGGTGATGATCGGCGAGACGGGGCCGAAGGTTTCCTCGCGGATCAGCGTCATCGACGGATCAACCTGATCGACGACCGTCGGCGCATACAACGCGCCCTTGCGCTGATTGCCCGTCAACAAACGCGCGCCCTGCGCGACGGCTTCGTTCACGCGTGATTCGAACAGCCGCGCCGCTTCGACGTCGATCACGGTGCCCATCTGGTTCGACTCGTCGAACGGATCGCCGTACGTCCATTCGCGCGTCTTCTCGACGACCAGTTCCGTGAAGCGCGCCGCGATGCTCTTCTGCACGATCATCCGTTTGACGGCCGTGCAGCGCTGCCCCGAATTCTTGTACGAGCCCTGCACGGCCAGCGTGGCCGCGCGCTCGAGGTCGGCGTCCTCGAGGACGATCAGCGGATCGTTACCGCCGAGTTCGAGCACAACGCGCCGGTAGCCCGCGCGCTCGGCGATATGCTTGCCGATCGCCACGCCGCCCGTGAACGTCACGAGTTCGGCGAGCGGATTCGTGATCAGTTCGTCCGCGATTTCGCGCGGATCGCCGGTCAGCACCTGCAGCATCGGCGCGGGCAAACCGGCTTCATACAGAATGTCTGCGAGAAAGTAAGCCGACAGCGGCACTTTCTCGGACGGCTTCAGAATCACGCGATTATTCGTCGCAATCGACGGCGCAATCTTGTGCGCGACCTGGTTCATCGGGTGATTGAACGGCGTAATCGCGACGATCACACCCGCAAGCGGATCGCGCTGCGTGAACACGCGACGCTTCTTGCCATGCGGCGTAAGATCGCACGAAAAGCTTTGGCCGTCGTCGCGCAGCGCTTCGATCGACGCGAACTTCAGCACGTCGGCGACACGACCGATCTCGTAGCGCGAGTCCTGCTTCGACAAACCCGATTCGAGCGTGATCAGATCCGATGCCTCTTCGAGCCGCTCGCGCAGCAGAATGCCGGCGCGCTCCAGAATCTGCGAGCGCTCATAACGCGTGAGCTTCGCCTGATAAGCCGACGCGTATTCGAACGCGGCGCGCACATCGTCGACGCTCGCCAGCGGCACCGTGCCGACGCGCATGCCCGTGTACGGATCGAACACATCGAGCGTGCGCGAGCGCGCCGCGCGCTCGCCCTTCAGACGCAGCGCTTCTGCGCGAAACGCGGGATGATCGTTGGACTGCATGATTGCGTTCATGACGCCGCCACGTGATTGAGCGCGAGATCGAACACGTCGAAATTGCGCAGACGCTTGCCCGCGACGCGTGCTTCGTCGATGCGTCGATTGAAGATCAGCGGCACCACCTGCTCGGAAATACCGCCGTGCGAACGCAGCGGCACGGTCAGTCCCGACAGGTCATGTTCTTCGCGACGCGTGCCGAGCGCCGTATTCTTTTTGCTCACCACGACGATGTCGCCCACGCGATCGTTCGGCAGCTCGAAGCGCTCGCACGCTGCCTTGTTGTCGAGCACGACTTCGATGTCGTCCAGGCCGCTGAGCCGTTCGATCACCTGGCGCGCATTCGCGTCCGCCGGCAGATAGATCGTCGCGAACGAACCGAGCGCGCCGTGATGCACGACGTAGGGATCGGTGATCGGCAGAATCACGCGGGCCGCGCGCGCGCCGAGCCATTCGTCCATCACGTCCTGCAGATAGATCACGTTCGGCTCGCCCGTCTGCGGATCGTGCTTCGCGTTCATGCCGTGGTCCGCGGTCAGGCCGATCACCCAGCCGAGCGCGTCGAGTTGCGCAAGGTAGCCGTCCATCATCGCGTAGAACGCATTCGCGCCTTCCGTGCCGGGCGCCCACTTGTGCTGGATGTAATCGGTGGTCGACAGATACATCAGGTCGAGCTTGCGCGTCTGCGCGAGCCGCACGCCCGCCGCGAACACGAATTCCGACAGCCCCGCGCTGTACACGTCGGGCACGGGCAAGCCAACCAGATCGAGCACTTCGCCGATACCGTTTTCTTCGAGCGTCACCTTGTCGGCCTTTTCCGCCGAGAAGCAGATGCCCGTCATCTTGTTGCCGAGCAGGCGACGCAATTTGTCTTTAGCCGTGACGACGGCGACGGCGGCGCCTGCATCGGCGGCAGCGGCGAGCAGCGTCGGCGCGCGCAGATAGGCGGGGTCGTTCATCATCACTTCCGCGCCCTTGCCGTCATTGGCCTGCGGATCCCAGAAGTAATTGCCGCAGATGCCATGCACGGACGGCGGCACGCCGCACACGATCGACAGGTTGTTCGGGTTCGTGAACGACGGGATCACGCAGTCGGCCTTGAACGCCGCGCCGTCGCGCAGCATCTTGCCGATGAACGGTGCGACGCCCGCTTTCACCGCGGCTTCGAGATAGTCGTACTCGCAGCCGTCGACGCACACAACGACCGTCGACTTCGCGGGCAGCCGGTAGCTGCGGCCATTCACTTCAACATTACGTCCGGACTGGATTGCGGATTCGTTCACCATTGCACTCTTCCCTACGCGTCGCCGACGCGTGTTCTTCATTCGTTCAGGCGAGCAGCGCGCTCAGCCCGTTGTCATCGTCATCGCTTTCGTCCGACGCGGCCGACGCGTCCGATACACCCGGCTCGACCGCCTCATGCGCGCGCCGCCTGCCGCCGTCCACATGCGCGAGCATGCGTCGCGCGGCTTCATCTGCGTCACGCGCGGCGAGCGCAGACAAGATCGCGCGATGCTCGGCGAGCGACTGCTCCATCGCATCGCCACGCACGCTGAGCGCCGCGCGCCGGAACAGACTCAGTTCGCCGACCAGCCTGCGATACGTCTCATACAGCTTGGCGTTGCCCGCCGTCGCGACGATCGCATCGTGAAACGCCACATTCGAGCGCGTGTACGCATCGTGATCGCCGGCATCGAGCGCGGCGCGCATCGCTTCGACATGCGCGCGCAGTACGGCCAGTTGCGCGGCATCGATGCGCGGCGCGAGCATCCGGCACGCTGCCTCTTCGAGCACGGCGCGTACCGCGTAGATCTCGTCGGCTTCCGCCAGCGACACCGTCCGCACGAACACGCCGCGATTCTTCTCGTTGCGCACGAGCCCCGCCTGCTCCAGCGCGCGAAACGCCTCGCGCACCGGCCCGCGCGACACCTGCAGACGCGCGGCCCATTCGGCTTCGTTCAGTTTGTCGCCGGGCGTGAGCTTGCCGTCGACGATGTGGCGCTCGATCTCGTCGCGCACCAGCGCCGTCAGCGAATGCCGCCTGACCACCTCGATTCTGTCGCCCGACTCAATTTCCATATTTTCGGTCATTTCGACAATATTTGCCACATCAATATGCGCGGCGCGCCGACGTCGGCACACCTCACGAAAAATCAGGAAACGTCGTGGATCAGTCCACGCGGCGCCGCGGCACGCGGGCGGCAATCAGGAGCAGCGCGGCCAGCGACGCGATCAGCAGAATCAGCGAAAGCGCCGATGCCGGCAGGTAGTAGCCGCGCTCCACTTGCCCGACGACGACGATCGGCACAGTTGCAAAGCCAGGCGGATAAACAGTGAGCGTCGCGCCGAGTTCGCCGAGCGACAACGCGAAGCCCAGTGCGAGCGACGCACGGATCGCGGGCACGAGTTGCGGCAGCACGACGCGGCGCAGCACCATCGACGGCGGCGCACCGAGGCTCGCGGCCGCTTCGCGCAACACGGTCAGTTCGGGGCGCAGCGCAGCCGCCGCGCAGCGATAGCAGAACGGCAGAACGAGCGCGAGTTGCACGAACACGACGATCGCGGCGGAACTCGACAGATCGACGGGCTTCTTGTGATACGCGATCAGCACGGCCAGCCCGAGCACGACGCTCGGCACACCGTTGGGCACCATCGCGATCGTATCGACGAGCGCGCCGATTCCGCGCCGGTCGCGTCCTTCGAGCGCCAGCGCGAGCCACAGTCCGAGGATCGTGCCGAGAATCGCGACGCCGAAGCCAATCTGCAGACTGGTGACGAGCGCATCGAAGTCACTGCCGCCGAGGCGCTCGAACCAGCGCATGCTGAAGCCGTCGGGCAGGATCGTGCCCGACCAGTGCGCGGCGACGCTCGACAGCGCGACCACGATCACGGGCAGCACGAACAGCCAGAAACACAGCAGCGCAGCGAACGCCATGAACAGCGCGCCCGCGGCACGCGCGAAGAGTCCGTGCTGAACGGGCCGCGCGCGATGATGCACGGCGGGCAGCACGGTTTGATCGACGTCGGACATTACTTCGCTCCTCCCACCTTGCGCCTGTTCACCTGGCGATACAGCGCGTACAACGACAGCGACATCGCCAGCATCACGACGGCGCCCGCCGCCGCCGTCGGCAGATCGAGATCGACGGTGGCCGAACTGTAGATCGCCACGGGCAGCGTGATCAGATGCGCGCTGCCGAGCACGAGCAGAATGCCGAACTCATTGAGCGTCAGCAGAAAACACAGGATCGTGCCCGCCGCGATGCCCGGCCACGCAAGCGGCAGGATCACGCGGAACGCGACCATCAAGCTGTTCGCGCCGAGACTGCGCGCCGCCTCGATCAGACGCATGTCGAGCAGCGCGAACGACGCGAGCGTCGGACGCACGACGAACGGCGCGTAGAACACCACTTCCGCGAGAATCACGCCGCCGATGCCGAACAGGAAATCGAGCGGCGGCGCTTCGAGATGGAAGAGCCGTTGCAGGCCGATACTCACCGAGCCTTGCGAGCCGTACAGAAAGATCAGCGTGAACGCGACCAGAAACGACGGGAACGCGACGAACAGCTCCAGAAAACGCGTGACGAGGCGCGCGCCCGGAAACGGCTTGAAGAACAGCAGCGACGCGAGCGCCACCCCGAGTATCGACGCGAGACCCGCGCTGGCGAACAGAATCCACAGCGTCGTGCCGATCACGCCGCTCGTTTCCGGGTTCTGGAAGAACGCCGCATACGCGTGGAACGTCAGGCCATGCGCGCCCGTCAGGCTGAGCAATACGAGACGGATCAGCGGATAGATCACGAGCGGCCCGAGCACGACCACCAGCAAAAACAGCAGATGCCATTGCGACAGCCGCTCGCGGCGGCGCTTCGCGGCCGCGTGCGAAGCCGCCGTCGCGGCGCGCTGCGCATCTCGCGACGCGGCGATCGAATCAGGGCTTGATAAGGACGACATCGTCTGCCTCGTAACGCAAGGAGATTCGCACGCCCTTTTCAGGCGTCACGCCGGTGCCGCGCTGCATCGACACCTGCACAGGGTCGTTGGGCATCGCGTCGAGGGCGACCTGCACGGCCAGCACCGAGCCGTACCATTCGACCGTCGAGATCGTGCCGTGCAACTGGCCTTCGCCGAGCGGCACGATCCGCATCGACTCCGGGCGCAGGCACGCGACGCGGTCGCGCTCACCGTAGCGCGCATCGCCGATCGGAAACGCGACGTTCGGCGGCAGCAGATTGGCCGCGCCGAGATAGCGCGCGACGAACGCATCGTTCGGCTGGTCGTACAGTTCCTGCGGCGTGCCGAGTTGCGCGATATGACCTTCGCGCATCAGCAGCGTGCGGTCGGACAGCACGAGCGCGTCGTCCTGATCGTGCGTCACGCAGACGATCGTCAGATTGGGAAGGCGCTCATGCAGCGCCTTCAGTTCGGAACGCACCGACGCGCGCAGATTGGCGTCGAGCGCGGAAAGCGGTTCGTCGAGCAGCAGCACGTCGGGCTCGATCACGAGCGCGCGCGCCAGCGCCACGCGCTGCTGCATGCCGCCCGACAGTTGCGCGGGCATCACGTGGCCGGCATCGCCGAGCTGCACGAGCTTCAGCGCATCGGCGACACGCCGCGCGATTTCTTTTGCCGAGATGCGCCGCGCGCGCAGACCGAACGCGACGTTCTCGAATACGGACAAATGCGGAAACAGCGCATAGCTCTGGAACAGCAGACCCAGATTGCGCTTGTGCGGCGGCACGTGCGTGAGATCGCGGCCCGCGACCGTCAGCGTGCCGGCCAGCCCGTCAGCCTCGATGAACCCGGCGATGAAGCGCAGCAACGTCGTCTTGCCGCAGCCGCTTCGTCCGAGCACGGTCAGCAGTTCGCCGCGCTCGATCGTCAGCGACAGATCGTCGAGCACCGTGCGCGAGCCGAAACGCACGGTCAGGTGATCGATCTGCACGCCGCCTGGCGCGCCTGTCTGCGCGACGCCTTCCGCCCGCGGCGTGACGTCGAGCGCGCCGGAACCGGCAAGAGTTGTTGCAGTGTTCACCGGGACCATCCTCCTACATTTGGTGACTTGGATTGGCGCGTCACCGCGCCAGCAAGCTGGTCGCGCGGCATGACGAAACCCAGAAGACCGTCGCGCCGCGCATTTTCATCAGACGCCGGAATTATTTCGGCTTGACGACTTCGAGCTGCTTGCCCGAATTGCCGATCACTTCGCTCTTCCAGCGAGCCGTCCAGTCAGCCTTCTTCGCCATCACCTGATTCCAGTCGACGGGGATCAGCTTGACGCCGGAAATCGCCTGCTTGACGGCCGCGCCGTTCTTGCCCGACAGCGCCACGTCCGTGCGGCCCGGAATGCCGAAGATGTCCGGCACCTTCGACTGCACTTCCGTCGACATCAGATAGTCGATCAGCTTCTTGCCTGCCGCCTGGTTCGGACCGTTCTTGATCAGGCCGATCGCGTACGGCAGCTGGAACGTGGTCGGCTGGCCGCCCGCATCGGCTGCGAGGAAGATCGGCTTGAGCGAGAGGCCGCCGTTGGCTGCGTCGTCGAGATCCATCTGCAGATCGCCGTTCGCCACCGCGATTTCGTTACGCGAGAGCAGCACGTCGAGGTAGCCCGTCCCCTTCGTGTGGAACTTCGCGCTCTGCTCGAGCTTCTTCAGGTAGTCGAACGCCTTGTCTTCGCCCATCAGCGACGTCGTCAGGATGATCACGGCCATGCCGTCGCCCGCCGTCGCCGGATTCGAGTAAGCGACCTTGCCACTGTAGTCCGGGTGCAGCAGGTCGGCGAACGTCTTCGGCTGGTTCTTCACGACTTCCGGGTTGATCGCGAACGAGAAATAGTTGTTCACGAACGTCGCCCACGCGCCGTCGGACGCCTTCGCGATGGCCGGCACGTTCTTGTAATTCACGCTCTGATAGTTCTGCAGCAGGCCGCCTTGCGCCGCCTGCTGGATGAACGGCGGCAGCGTGACGAGCACGTCTGCCTTCGGTGCGTCTTTTTCGACCGTGGCGCGGTTCACGACTTCGCCGCTGCCAGCCGTCACGATGTTGACCTTCACGCCTTCCTGCTTTTCGAACGCGGGCAGCACGTCCTTATAGAGATTCTCGAGGCCGTCAGCCGTGTACAGCACGACTGCGCCTGCTGCGTGCGCGGACATCGCGCCGCCGAACGCGGCCGCCGCGACCAGCGCGGGCAGCAGCTTGCGCGCATGGCGAGCGATATGACCCGTCGAGCGATGGTGATCCGTCTTCTTCATGTCGTTCTCTCCGAAAGGCAAAAAACCTGTGGGTAACCCGATAGTGGTGGTGTCCGGACGGCGCTTCGGGGGCGCTATCCGCCTGACGTCGCAGCCGAAGCCGCACAGATTGCAGATTGCTGACAACTTTTTTTGCGGCGTTTCTGCCAAGGCATCCCTCCGACCATTACACGTTGCCGGCCGCCTTGCCTGAACGGGCACGGCAAGGATCGTCTTTTTTTGTGACACCGACGTGAAGATTCTGTCGATTTCCACAAAATGACACAATTAGCCAATAATATGCAAAGCCATCAGCAACGCAACAAGCGATGCTTTGTGCGCCCGCCACGGCGCACCCGATCCATACGAAGGAGGCTGTGTGATTCCTGAAAACGACCCGATCCTGCTCACGCCGGGACCGCTGACGACCTCGCCCGCCACGCGTCAGGCGATGCTGCGCGACTGGGGTTCGTGGGACGCCGCGTTCAACCGCATGACGCAAAGCGTCTGCGCCGATCTCGTCGAGATCGTACATGGCGAAAATGAGTACGTCTGCGTGCCGCTCCAGGGCAGCGGCACATTCGCCGTCGAAGCCGCGCTCGGCACGCTGGTGCCGCGCGACGGCCGCGTGCTCGTGCCGAACAACGGCGCGTACTGCGCGCGCATCGTCAAGGTGCTGCAGCGCATGGGCATCGCGTATGTGGAATTGCCGTTGCGCGAAGACGAACCCGTGAGCGCCGCCGCAATCGAAGACGCGTTCAACAGCGATCCGCGCATCACGCACGTCGCGCAGGTGCATCTGGAAACGAGCGCGGGCCTGCTCAATCCGCTCGACGAGATCGCCGCCGTCTGCAAGCACCACGGCAAAAGCCTGATCGTCGACGCGATGAGTTCGTTCGGCGCGCTGCCCATCGACTTGCGCGCGGGCGGCATCGATGCGCTCGTGTCGGCGAGCGGCAAGTGTCTGGAAGGCGTGCCCGGCATGGGCTTCGTGATCGTGCGGCGCAGCGTGCTCGAAGCGTGCGAAGGACGTTCGCCGTCGCTCGCGCTCGATCTGTACGACCAGTTCGCGTACATGCAAAAAACCACACAATGGCGCTTTACGCCACCGACGCACGTGCTCGCCGCGCTGCGCACGGCCCTCGACCAGTTCATCGCGGAAGGCGGCCAGCCGGCCCGCGGCGCGCGTTACGCGCGCAACTGCGCGGCGCTTGTCGACGGCATGAAGGCGCTCGGCTTCGAGACGTTTCTCGCGGCCGACGTGCAGGCGCCCGTGATCGTCACGTTCCACGCGCCGCGCGATCCGAAGTGGCAATTTGCGGAGTTTTATGCAGCCGTGCGCGAGGCCGGCTATGTGCTGTATCCGGGCAAGCTCACGCAGGTGGAGACGTTCCGCGTCGGCTGCATCGGTTCGATCGACACGAACGAGATGCACAACGCCGTCGCGGCGATCGGCCGGACGCTGGCGAACCTCGGGATCAGCGTGAAATGAGCTGGAGCGCGACACTCACGCGATCAGGATTTCGGGGCCGCGTGCAGTGATCGCCTTCGCGAGCGCACGATCCGGCGCGAGTTCCGTAACGACGTAGCGCGCCAGCTCCAGCCCTTCGATGCGCACGGGCGTCACGCGGCCGAACTTCGAGTTGTCGGCGACGATGATCACGGTCGCGCCGGCGCCGATCATCTTGCTGCGCACTTCGGCTGCCATGCGCGAGTAGTCGGACAGCTGCGCGTCGGGCGTGATGCCGCCCGCGCCGATCAGCGCGAAATCCGCGTGGTAGTGCGACAGCTGCGTGATCGTGTCGAGGCCGAACGCGGCGTCTTCGTTGTCCGACAGCTCGCCGCCCAGGAGCGTCACGCGATTGTCGTTGCGGCGGCCGAGCAGCAGCGCGATGCGCCAGTCGTTCGTGTAGACGGTCAGGCGGTGGCGGTCCGTGAGCGCGCGCGCGACGGCGTGCGTCGTGCTGCCCGAATCGATGATCACCGATGCGCCGTCAGGCACCAGTTGTGCCGCGCGCTCGCCGATCGCGCGCTTCGCGCTGGCGTTCGCGGCATCGCGTGTATCGAGATCCGGCTCGCGCCGGTCGCTCGACAACGCGCCGCCGTGCGTCGTCACGATCAGGCCGCGCTCGGCCAGTGCGTTCAGATCGCGGCGGATCGTTTCGCGCGATACGTTGAGTTCGCGAACCAGCTCGGCGACCGATAGCGCGCCCGTCTTTGTGACCTTAGCCAGTATGTATTGGTGACGTTGTTCTGCCAGCATAGGTTGTGTTGGCCGCCGTCATGCGGCGAGCATGTGTTCAGATATAGAGCAAGCCCGCAGTATTGTATTACGCATGCGTGGCCGGCGCGGAACTTGGACGTCCCTGGCTCGTTGCCGGTTGTGAGCGGCTTGTGGGCGGACCGTTAGCTCCACGTTGGTTCGACGTTAGCTGCGGTCCCCGCGTACGTCGACGGATGCAGCGCCGTCTCCGTGCCAGTGTTCCGCGCGCCTCATCTTTGCTAATCTGAGCGGTCTTCTCACGCATCGCCGATGCGCCCCGTCGAACGACCCGCCGATGCCGCCTCTGTTTCGCCGACTACGACTGCTGTTTCACGCGCTGCGCTACGGCGCGCGCCTCATCTGGCTCGCCGCGCCCGAGCATCACAAGCTGCACTGGATCGTCACGCTTGCTTCGCGCGTGCATGAATCGCCGGGCGGCCGCGCGGGCGTGCACCGCGCGCTGCCCAATCTCGGACCGCTGGCGAGCGCCTTCGCGGAATCGCTGGCGCGCCGCCCCGAACTCGCGACGGGCACGCTGCACGACGCCATCGACGCCGTCAGCCACCTCGAAACGCCGTTGCCGCCCGACCAGGTCGAACACGCGATCGCGGCGGCGCTCGGACGCCCCGTGTCGACGCTCTTCGCCGCGATCGACCTGACGCCCGCGAAAAACGGACTGGCCGAACAGACGCACGTCGCGCGGCTCATCGAGCCGGTCAACGGACATCGCGATCTCGCGATCAAGCTCATACGTGCCCAGCAAGTCCAGGAAATCGCCGACGAAGCCGCCTTGCTACGCTGGGTCGCGCGCTGGATGGAAAAGCTGTCGAAGAACGCGCGCCGTCTTAAGCTGCGCGAACTCGCCGAGACCTTCACGCAAGAGATCCTGCGCCGCTTCGATCTGCGCGCCGAGGCCGCGAACCTGAGTCAAACCGCGCATCATTTCGACGGCGACAAGCGGCTCGCGATTCCCGCCGTGATCTGGGAGCTGTGCACGGACCGCACGCTCGCGATGCAGCATATCGAGTCGCTGCCCGCGCTCGACCTCGGCGGTCTGTCGGCACGCGGCGTGAAACTCGTGCCGCTCGCCGAGCACATCATCGAAGTGGTCACCGAACAGGCCTTCGAGCACGGCTTCTTCCACGCGACACTCGACGCCCGGCGCGTGCGCGTGAGCATAGAGCCGGACACGCTGGGACGCATCGTGCTGGCGGACTTCGCGGTGATGTCGAGTCTGTCGTCGCAGGAGCGAGAGTTTTTCGTGCATGGCGCGACGGCGCTGTTCGATCAGGACTATGGACGTCTCGCGCATCTGCATCGCGATGCCGGACACGTGTCGCAGGACACGCGCCCCGAGAAGCTCGAAGCCGAATTGCGCACGCGCGCCGAAGGGCATTTCGCGCCGGAGTCGCACGAGCGCTCGGCGGGCGCGCTGTTCCATCATCTGCTTTTCGCCGTGCATCCGTTCGGCGGCGCCGTGCCGGCGCGTCTCGCAGCCGCGCAGCGCGCGTTCGGTCAGGCGGAAATGCTGGCAAACGCGCTGCATCCGGGCGTCGATTCGTGGAAGATCGCGCGCTCCGTGCTGGCGACGCTCGCGCGCCGCGAACGCGATCATCGCGGCTGGGTCAAGCATCTCGCGCAGGAATTGCCGCATCTCGCGCATCTGGTGCCGCGCATTCCGCAGCTCGCGGTGCGCTATCTGCAGCATCAGCACGAGGTGACTCACGTCAGGCAGCAGACGCAACTCGTCAGCGACGTGCTGCTCGAATACCGGCGCACGCGCACGCTGCTGTGGGCGTGCACGGTCTGCGGCGGGCTGCTCGGGGCGATTGCGGTGCTGCTGGCGTACTGATCGGGCTCGCTGCGGCAAGTGCAGCTTCGAACAAGACAGCCGCATGCACTTGCGCCGATACTGCGGACTTCGTGTCCGTGGTTCGGGTCGTCCGATGCTGGTTGTCTTCAATGCCGTTGTCTTCGTCGTTCTCTGGTCGACGGGTTTCGTGGTCGCGCGCGCGATCAAACCTTTCGCCGATCCCAATCTCTTCCTGCTCGCGCGTTTCGGCGGCACGGCGCTGCTGTTCATGGCGGCGGCGCTCGTCGCGCGCGTCGAATGGCCGACGGGCCGCGCGCTCGGCAAGCATCTGATCGCGGGCGCGCTGCTGCAAGGCGTCTATCTCGGCGCAGGATACTGGGCTGTCGCGCAAGGCATGAGCGCGGGCATCATGGCGCTGCTCGGCGCGCTGCAGCCGCTGCTGACGGCCGCCGTGGCCGCGCCGCTGTTCGGCGAACGTCTGTCGGGGCGCGGCTGGACAGGCATGATGCTCGGTCTCGTCGGCGTCGCGCTGGTGCTCGAACCGAAACTCGTGGCAGCGCCCTCGCCCGTCGTGCAAGGCCATGCGGGCGACGTGCCGCAATGGCTGGTGATCGGCGTGTCGATTCTGGCCGTGTGCGCGATCACGGCGGGCACGCTGATCCAGAAGACGTCGCTGTCGAAAGCCGATATCCGCAGCGCGAGCGCCGTGCAGAACTTCGGCGCGGCTGTGGTCGTGCTGGTGTTCGCGCTGGCGCTCGGCGAGCACAAATGGATTCCGTCGCCGACGCTCTGGATGTCGCTCGCGTGGGGCATCGTGATGCTGTCGGGCGTGAGCGTCACGCTGCTGGTGTGGATGGTGCGGCGCGGCGACGCGTCGCGCGCGACGGCGCTGCTATTTCTCGCGCCGCCGCTGGCCGCGCTCGAAGGCTATGTCGGCTTCGGCGAAACGCTGACGGCGATTCAGGTGGCGGGCTTCGTCGTCGCGCTGATCGGAGTTTTGCTGGCGCGGTCGTGACCGCGCTTGACCGCGCTGCTAGTCGGCCGTGTCGGCGTTGGCCGGCACCTTCGCGCGCGCCTTGCCGCTCGGCGCCGGCGACCACGCGGGCCGCGCCTTGCGCTGCGAATCGACGACGACGATATAGCGCCCCGCCCACGGCGTCGCGACGCGGTTCGAATGCAGCACCCACAGCGAGCGCCCTTCGGCGACGAGCGCCTCGTAATCGCGATCGAGAATGCCGTAATGATCGAGGAACACGTTCAGCGACGCCGGAATCCGCACACAGCCTTTCGAGTGGCGGATGCCGAGAATCGGTTCGAGCCTGTCGGGGTCGGTGGCGTGCATCTGAAAGCGCATCTGCGACATGCCGCCCTTGCCCCAGCCGCGCTCGCCTTGCGCCCAGCCGAGATCGAAGATGCGCATGTCGTGATTGCCGTAGCCGCGGATGCCGTTCTGGTTCATCGTGCCTTCCGCGCGGAAATCCATGTTGTCCGGCGTGTGCTCGAACACGCCGAGCGGCGTGATGAAGTGATCGTACTGACCGGGACGGCCCGTCGCGACGGGCGACGCGCCGATCATCTGCCAGGCGTCGGACGGCGTCGCGCGAAAATAGATGAAAAGCGCCTGCACGTTCTCGCTGCGATCGACGAGCACCACATATTCGGCCGACAGGTTGCCCAGATCGTTCTGCGCGAGCGCCTGCTGCAGACGCTCGCCGTACGCGCGCTGTTCGGCGGCGGGCACTTTCAGACGACGGGTGACGCTGCTCGCGAACACATCGCGCATCAGGAACGCGCGGCGCGGATCCATTCCGCCGACGGCATCGTGCGTCGCGACACCGGATGCATCGACGGCAGGATTGGCGGCGTCTTGCGGTGAGGTTTGCGGCGCAATTTGCGGCACATTCTGCGCGAACGCGGGCACGGCGAGCGCCGCGGCAAGCGCAACGGACAGCGATAACGCCCGCCGACGCAAGCATGCACGCAGCGCCGATGCGATCCTGTCGCCGCGCAACTCCCCGTCATCGATGCGCAGATTACCGATCTGCGAATCCGCCGTCTCTCGTGCAGGCGGAATAAACATGTTGTTGTCTTTTTTGCTAGTCATTTTTGTTCGAACATCACTGCATGTCGCCCGTCCGCGCAGCTGCTCGTGACACGCTGCCGGACGTCTTCCGGCGACGAGACGTCGCTCGCGCACCGGGCTGATGATGATGACAAACCCATGCTTCCACTGTCCGATGTTCGGCGGAACTGCGTCCGTCGAATTAACGCGCCAATCGGTCAGAATGGAATATAGGTTTGCATCATTAAACCAGACAAAGCATGACAGCGCACCGAATCCGGCAGTTCATGCAATCATCGAAGCCGAAATCACCGCGTCTTGCGAGGAGAACGCCGATGGACCAGCAGCAACGCGCCGTGCGTCAGCGGCAGATTGCAGCAGAATTGCACGTCGCAGACACATTCGATGCCGCGCGCGAAATCGAGCGGCGCGTCGCGTTTCTCGCCGACTATCTGCGTGCGAACGGATTGAGCGCGTACGTGCTCGGCATCAGCGGCGGCGTCGATTCGTCGACGGCGGGCCGGCTCGCGCAACTTGCCGTCGAGCGTCTGCGCGACGCCCGGTACGACGCGCGCTTTGTCGCGATGCGTTTGCCGTATGGCGTGCAGCACGACGAAGCCGATGCGCAGCAGGCGCTCGCGTTCATCCGTCCCGACGAAACGCTGAAGGTCGACATCCGTCCCGCCGCCGACGCGATGCTCGCGTCGCTCACAGCCAGCGGCCTGCCCTTCGCCGACGAGTCGCAGCAGGACTTCGTGCACGGCAACATCAAGGCGCGCCAGCGGATGATCGCGCAATACGCGGCGGCAAGCGCGCGGCGCGGCGTTGTGATCGGCACGGACCACGCGGCGGAATCGGTGATGGGTTTCTTCACGAAATTCGGCGACGGCGGCGCCGATGTGCTGCCGCTCGCGGGACTGACCAAGCGGCGCGTGCGCGAACTCGCCACGACGCTCGGCGCCAGCGATGCGCTCGCGCACAAGGTGCCGACCGCCGACCTCGAAATGTTGCGCCCTCAACGTCCCGACGAGGACGCGTACGGCATCCGTTACGCGGACATCGACGATTTTCTCGAGGGCAAGCCCGTGAGCGATGCGGTGTTCGACACCGTCATGCGCTTCTATGACAGCACGCGTCACAAGCGGGCGCTGCCCTACACGCCTTTCGATTGAACGCGCGGCTGCGCGCTGCGGCGTGAATTACGGACGAGGCCGCGGCGGGGCTTCGTCGCCACCGAACGGCACGGCGCTCACCTGCAGCGACACGCCGCCCAGCTGCTTGCCGTTGAATTGCTGCGCGATGACGTCGGCGACATAGGCGTCGTCGGCATCGACATCGACCTTGGCGTACGCGTTCGACGTGCCCTGCTCGAACACTTCAATGTCTTTCGCATAATGGCCAAGTTCGTGGCCGAGAAAATCACGCACTTCCTGCTCCGAGCACGACTCGGGGATGTTCCACACGATGATCTTCATACGCACCACGCTCTCTGTTGATGGTGGTCATACTGCTCTGATACCGCACTGACACCGCCTTGACACCGCATTGACAACAACCCTCAGCGTAGCCAGAAACGTGCCCCGCGGCAACGCAGAGTGCGACATACCGCCTGCGTTTGACTTGCTGAACTTAATCCGCGTTCTCGACGTTCGCCGCGCTGACCCACCACGCCATCTTGCCTTGCGGCACGTGCACGAGCACGGCGGAAGGATCGGAGACACCGTCGTCGGCGATTTCACAAACATCGAGTCCGTCGGGCAGACGTTTGACAGTGCCTGCGTCCTGAAAGAGCGCAAGGCGATGCACGTCGAGCGGGCGCAGCTGACGGTACACGTCGTAGCTGATCGCGCCCGGCGTGTCGCCGCGAATTTGCAGCGCGTCGTCCTTGCCGCACGGCGATGCCGCCAGTGCCGCCTGGCTCGCCGCAAGGCAGCCGAGCGCGGCCAGGGCGATAGCGATGAATGATTGCTTCATGTCGGTTCTCCAGAATGTGACGGTTGGCCGCGTACTTCGATGTATCGCGGCGTCCGGGAAGGCGGACCGGATGCGGGCCGAATGCGAACCAGTCGTCGCGGTATGCGTCAGGAGCCGTCGTCGCCGATCGACGCCACGCCGCCAGCGCTGTCACTGTCGCACGGTGCGCTGCCGAAGCCCGCATAGTGCGCCGACCAGTTTCCGGCGATCGCAGTCTGCGCCTCGCTCAGACTCATGCGCCCTTCGCACACGCAGCGCTTGAGCTTCGCCGTCAGCAGTTCCTTGCGGCGCTCGCCTTTGTGCCCGCCCCACGGCAACAGATCCAGGTTATCCGGTGCATCCGGCGATCCGCCCAGCACGATCGGCACGCGACGGTCCAGCGCGTAGCGCGTGCCATGTTCGCTGTCGATACCACGCTCGGCGAGCAGCCGGTCCTTGTGCTCCATCATGTCGTCGAACGGTGGCGAAACGGTGTCGGCGTAACCGGGCCGGCAGATCGTCGCGGTAATGTTCTGCTGCGTCACGCGGTCGTCGAGCATCGACGCATCCTGCGCAAACGACGACGCGGCATGCAGAGACAAGCCAGCACACACGATTACGAGCGCGACACCGCGCCTGCGCATCGCTCGCGCGCGGTCCACGACACGACGTGCATCGCGGACAATGGATTCGATTCGATCAACGCCATGCGCCTGAGCGGGCGCGTTCACCTTCCCTGCATTCATTAATCAGCGCGCCTTCGAACAGCGCGGAAGAGTTAATTCGCAAGGCAATTAAAACACATCCGGGACGCATGACGTAAATACCGACCGATTTGCGGTCCGTTTTGCGCCCCGTTTGAATCGCTTGACAATCTCGATGCTGAAGGCATCGAGGGCATCGCAATGTACATGCGATGCCCTCGATGGCGGCATTTTCAGGGCAGACGCGTCCCGAATCTGACGCGTGAAAAAAAGCGTTCAATGCATCTTCGCAGCCGTGAGCGCCTGCAACTCCCGCACGCGCCCGAGCGCGGCCGTGTTGGTGACCGCTGCCTCGTACATCGACGCGAGATCGGCCTTCAACGCAGTGCGCGAGCCCCCGTCGAGATACACCATATGGCCCGACGGATAAAAGCGCGCTGACAGGTTGTCGCGCACGTGCTGGCTCAGCAGCGGCATCTGCTGCAAGTCGATCACGGTCTGATAGAACGGCGTGACGAAATCGTAGAAGCCGTTCGCCGACAGCACTTTCAGATCGACATTGAGCGCCATCACAGCCGCAAGATCGCCCGCCGTGTACAGGATGATGTTGCCCTTGCTGTCGAGGCCCTTCTGTTCGCCCGTCGGATCGATATGGCCGAAGTCCCAGAACTTGAACGCCTGATCGTTGAGGTCCGTGAACGCCGAGTTCGACGTAAACTTCAACTGCTCGTTGAGGTAGACGTTCCACATCGTCGTGTAGACGCCTGTGACGGCCGTCATGGTCGGATCGTTGCCGCCCGAGTTCGGATCGATCTTGCCCGCGATGCCCGTTTCGATCGCCGTCACGCGGCCGTCGTACGCGCCGAGCGCGAGCCCCTTCGACTTGAGCAGCGTGGTCAGAAACAGCGAATTGCCGCGGCTGTCGTAACCGGCAATATCGAGGCTCCACGCCAGAAGCGTGGTCTTGTCGATGCCCGTGTACTCGCTCAGCTTCTCTACCACGGCGTTGTCGGTGGTCGGGAACTTGCGCAGCGCGTTCAGGTAGTCGGTGCGCGCGAACTGAGCGACCTCTTCGACGAACTGGCCGAGATCCGTGGGCCTCGGCGCGACGCCGAGTTTCTTGTGATACCACGCGTCGGCGGCGGCCGTGGGCAATGCGCCGATGGGATTGCCCGCCTGCGTGTAGTCGAGAATCGACGACTGCAGCGTAATGCCGTTCAGATCGACGCCGTCTTCGTGCAGCTTGTAGGCGAGCACGCAGCTGCGCGCCGTGCCGTACGACTCGCCGAACAGAAACTTCGGCGAGTTCCAGCGATTGTTCTTCGTCAGATAGCGCTTGATGAACTGCTTGATCGAATCGGCGTCCTGATCCACGCCCCAGAAATCGCGGTTCTTGCGTGGCGCGACGGCGGCCGAATAGCCCGTGCCGACCGGGTTGATAAAGATGAGATCGCTCTTGTCGAGCAGACTGTCGGGGTTATCTTCCATCTGATACGGCGCGGGCGGCGTGAAGCTCGGCATCGACGTCTTGATGCGGCGCGGCGCGAATGACCCAAGCAGCACGAACACCGACGACGAACCCGGCCCGCCGTTATAGAAGAACGTGAGCGGCCTCGTCTCTTCCTTCTGGTTGTCCTGCGTGAAGGCCACATAGAAGAACTTGGCCGCGGGTTGCGAGCTGGAAGGATCGACGGTCACCAGATGGCCGGCTGTGGCCGTGTAGTTGATCTTCTTGCCACCGATCGTGACCGAATGCTTCGTGATCGCGGCGTTCTCGCTCGTGTCCGTAACCGAGTCGTCGGGGCCGTTGCCGTATGCGACGGGATCGAAGAACGGCTGGTCGCCGGCCTTGTGCGACCCGCTCGCGGCGGACGCTTCCTGCGCGGCATGTGAATTGTGAGGCGACTGCAAACTGCCGGAAGCCGATTCTGTGTTCGTCATGATCGCTCCATCGAATGCCTGTTGTAATGCCCACTGTTGCGATGCGTTGATCGCCGCCTTTATGCCAACCGGGTGCCATTTGCGTGACACCTGTTACCACCCAAACCGTCCGCTGCTCAGACTATAAAGCTGCCGCGACCTTCACACCATTGGGGCTGCCCAATCCCGTGCAGGCGTCCCAGCCCGTGGTCGCCGAATAACTGCCGTTGTTACCCTGCGTGATGTCGTTGCAGGCGCCCGACGCCTTGTACAGCTTCGGATTGACGAAGCCGACGGGCGCACCCTTCGCGCCGTTGATGCGTGCGATCAGCGCGGCCCACAGCGGCGCGACGGCGCTGGTGCCGCCCACCACCGTGTTGTTGCCGTCGACGATCACGTCGTAGCCCGTGAGCGGCGATGCGTCGCCCGCCACGTCCGGCACGCCGCGCCCCGTCAACGCGCGCTTGCCGCCTTGCGCAGCCGATGTCGACAGTCCTTCCTGCCATGCCGGCACGGGAAACGTGGCGCTCACGCCGCCGCCCGTCGCGCCGCCGTTCGAGCCGTCGTTCCACACGACTTCATGCGAAACGGATTGCCCGGAGCCTTGCAGACTGGTGCCGCCGCATGCGAGCACGTAGGGACTCGACGCCGGAAAGTCGACGTGATCGCTGCCGTCGCCGACACCGTCGCTGGAACCGCTGTCGCCCGATGCCGCGCACACCGTCACGCCGATCGCCGCAGCGGATTGCAGCACGTCGTTGAACGCGTTCATTGACTGCGCGGTCCACACGCTTTCCGGCGCGCCCCAGCTGATCGAAATCACCGACGGCTTGTTGGTCTTGTCGTGCACGGCCTGGCTGACGGCGTCGATAAAGCCGGCGTCGCTATTGGTCGTGAAGTACACGGCGATGGTCGCGGCAGGCGCAATGGCGCCTGCGATCTCGATGTCCAGCGTCACTTCGCCGTCGGGTCCGTTCGGATCGCCCGTGGGGTGATTGTCGCCCTGATCGACGCCGACGGAGACCACCTTCGGCGTGCCCACGCCGAGGCTCGAAAAGTAGCTGTCGAGATCGGCTGTGCGGTAACCGCCGCCCAGTTCGACGATGCCGATGCACTGGCCGCTGCCGTCGCCCTGCGGGAACTGGTACAGCGATGCGAGTTGCAACGGCGTGAACGACGACGCCGGCTGTGCTCTCGCCGGCTGGAACGGCGGCCGGATGCGGAAGTGCGGCCGCGCCTGCGGACGATCGTCGAGACCCAGCACGGCCATGACGATGCCATGCAGATCATCGGGCACGCTGATCGCGCCCGTGCGGCCGCGGAAACGTCCCATGGACTGATGTTCGTAGTGCTGCAACTGGACGTCGAACGCCTTCTGGAACTGCTCGATCTTGCCGCTCAGCACGACAGTGCGCGCCGACGCGTCTTCGCGAACCACCGTCAGACCATGTTGTGTGGCAAAGGCTTTCAGTTTCGCAATGTCTTCCGGCGAAGCGCCGAAGCGCTGTTCGAGTTCGTCACGCGTGAGCGGCTTCGCGTCCGCCGCGCCCGACTCGATTTTCTTCATCATCTGGGCAAACTGCTGCTCGTCCTTGCGACGCAGCACGACCACGATCTGAATCGTTTCCGACGGGTCGCACTGTGCGACCACCTTCGAACCGGGCGCAAGCTGGCGCTCGCTGCCGGGCAATGGATGCTTCGTCATGGTTGCGATTCTCCCTGTGCATGGCGCGAAGCCACGCGTTAGAAACACGGCGCACGCAGGGTGCAGCAAAGCGTCGGCGCGCTACAACTCGCTTGCGTCACGACGCTGGTCACGAGCCAACGACAACCATCCGACCAATCCATTCGAACACAGTTCCGGCCCGCCCGACACCTGGCCGGATGGCTAACCGAACGGCCAGCTTTTGTCGCGAACGGGATTCGCGTTACGCTGCTCCAGCAGCATTTGCGCTGTTGCGTTACGCTATGCGACCGCGTGGCCAGGAGCGCGCGCGACCCCATGAATTCGAGGACCCTCCATGACCATCTCGATGTTTCAGGCATCAGTTCCCGTGCTGATCCGCGGCCTTACCAATTTGCAGGCCATTCTCGGCAAGGGACAGGCGCACGCGGCAGAAAAGCAGATCGATCCGTCCGTGCTGACGGGCGCGCGCCTCTTTCCGGACATGCATCCGCTGGCGCGCCAGGTGCACATCGCGACGGATACGGCTAAAGGTTGCGCGGCGCGTCTGGCCGGTGTCGAAGCACCGAAGTTCGACGATGTCGAATTCACGTTCGACGAACTGCACGCGCGCATTCAGAAAACGATCGATTATCTGAAGGAGTTCAATGCCGCACAGATCGACGGATCGGAAACGCGCGAGGTGACGTTGAAAATGCGCAGCGGACCCGTCGAGTTCAACGGCTTGTCTTATCTGCTCGGCTTCGCCATGCCGAACTTCTATTTCCACATCACGACGGCTTACGACATCCTGCGTCATAACGGCGTCGAGCTGGGCAAGCTGGATTTCCTCGGCAAGCCGAATAGCTGAAAGCGGCGGAATCACCGCCAGATGAAGCGCGAACCGGCCTTAGACGCCGGTTCGCATGCACGAAAAATCACACGCGCGGCTGGAACGCGATGATGCTCATGCCAGCCAGCGTCAGCGCGACACCGGCAAGATCCCACGCGCTTGGCCGCACATGGTCGACGCACCAGAGCCAGAGAATCGCGACGGCCACATAGACGCCGCCATATGCAGCATAGACGCGGCCCGCCGCCGTGCCATGAAAGGTCAGTAGCCACGCGAACAGCGCGAGACTCAGCGCGCCCGGCAGCAGTAGCCAGGCGGAGCCGCCTTCCTTGAGCCAGCGCCACGGCAGATAGCAGCCGACGATTTCGGCGATGGCGGTCACGACATAGAGCAACAGGGTTTTCATCGGCAGAAGCGAAGTGATCAGGTGATCGATAGATGCGCGTCAGCGTTCAAGGCCGACACGCCAACACGCGGCCCTGAAGTCTATCGTCTTTATAAACACAATCACTTGGCTCGAGGCAGGCGCGGCATGCGACAGTCGCCTTTCACCCGCTACCCAACCTTTGCGAGCACGCCAGCATGAGTGTCAAATCGCCCTGTATCGACGTCTGCAAGTTCGACAGCAAGACCGGCTATTGCGTCGGCTGTCTGCGCACTCGCGAAGAGTGCAAGGGCTGGAAGAAGATGAAGGACAAGCATCGCCGCAAGGTCATCGACCAGAAGCAGGAACGCGTGGCGATGATCCGCAAGTAATCACATCGCGGAGAGCGGCGCGGCGGCCGCCCATCCATCAATCGAGCGAAAGCCGCACCGCGAAGCCGATCAGTGCCGCCGAGAACGTCCAGCGTTGCAACGTCTGCGCAAGCGGATGCGCACGTACCCAGCCGGCGATCCGCGCCGCGCCGATTGCATAGATCGCGTCGAAACAGGCGCCGAGCGCAACCAGCACCACACCCAGTTCGATCATCTGCCACGCGACAGGTCCCGCTTCCGGACGCACGAACTGCGGCAACAGCACCGAACAGAACAGCAGCGCCTTCGGGTTCAGCAGATTCGTGAACAGCCCTTTGACGAAGGCCGTGCGCAGCGCGCCGTCGTCGCTCGCGGGCGCGCTGCCCGACGGCAACGCGAACACGGGCGAGCGGAAAATCTGCACTGCCACCCACGCGAGATAAATCGCGCCGCCATAGCGCACCACTTCATAGAGCCACGGCGCATTGCGCAGCAGCGCCGCCACGCCGCACGCGGACAGCGTCACGTGCGCCGCGCGCGAGATGCTGAGCCCGAGCGACGCGGCGAAACCGTGGCGCGCGCCGCGCCCGATGCTCGTCTGCAGCACGAGCGCCATGTCCGGCCCAGGCAGCGCAAACACCACGACCAGCGCCGTGACATACAGGATCAGAAGATGAGCGGAAATCATGGAAACCTCACGTGTCGGGGCATTCATGATGCATTGACCCCGTTAGCGAATGCTGGCGATTTTCGATCGACTTTCGCAAGGAGTTAGCGGATTGACCTAAAATCCATCACATCACTAACGCTTTCCCCTCTCGAATGAACGAACTCGACAAAACCGATCGCGCGATCCTTGCCGCCCTGCAATCGGACGGCCGCATGTCCAACGCGAAACTCGCCGAGACGGTCGGCCTCAGCGAAACGCCCTGCGCGCGCCGGCTCAAACGGCTCGAAAGCGATGGCTATATCGAGCGATACCGCGCGATGCTGTCGCGTTCGGCGCTCGGGTTCGGCGTCGTCTCTTTCGTGTATGTGCGCTTCGCCGTGCACGACCGGGCCACCGCGACGCGCTTCGAGCGCGAGGTGCTGGCCATCCCGCGCATCCTGTCGTGTCACAACGTGTCCGGCAGCGCCGACTACGTGCTGCAAGTCGTCGCGCGCGATCTCGACGATTACGGCACCTTCATGCGCGACGAGTTGCGCAGCTTGCCGGGGGTGACATCGGTGGAATCGTCGCTGTCGCTGCGCGAAGTGAAGGCGAACGGCGGCTTGCCGCTCATCTGACCCATCCGCGACATGCAGCGTCGAAGACGAAATCGCGCGCGACTCGTGGCATAGTGTGCGCCTCGCCCACACGGCACGACGAAACACGGAGCATAGGCATGGATCACGCAGCGGCACGAGCCGAAGAAACCAGCGCGATGGAGCGCGTCCTGAACGCAACGAAACAGGTGCAGACGGCCTTCGCCGCGTTGCAATCGCAATTTCCGCCCGCGGGCAGCGGCCGTCCTTCGCAGATCGCGCTGCAGACTTTCGACGCCGCGCTTCAGGAACTCGAAGACGCCCAAGCCGCGTTCGACACGATGCTCAACGATCTGCTTGACGGCAACCGCTGAGCCGACTACGCGCCGGATGCTGATGGCGCCCGGCGCAACGCGCGGCGTGAGCGGCTAAACGCCTGACGCGTATGCCGCGGATATGGGCGGAGATGCACGAGGCAGACAGTTAGTTGCGATTCAGATACCCTCAAGTCATCATCCCAATGAATACCCACAGATTCATCAAATAAACTTCAGGAATGCCCTGGCCACCGCTAAGCTGGCTTCACCTCTTCCCTGGCGAAGCATGCGATGGCGGAACTCTTTCTGGTACGGCACGGCCAGGCGTCGTTAGGCACTGACGACTACGACCGGCTTTCGCAAGTCGGCGAGCAGCAAGGCATCTGGCTCGGCGAATACTTCGCGCAACGCGACATCCACTTCGACCGCGTGATGACGGGCACGCTGCGCCGTCACGCGCAAACCGCCGACGCAATCTCGCAAGGCCTCCGCGCCCCGCCGTTCAAAACCGAGATCCATCCCGGTCTCGACGAATACGATTTCCACGCCCTCTTTCGCGCGCTGGGCGATGAACACGCCGCGCTCGCCGAACGCGCCACGCGCAGTCCGCGCGATTTCTTCAAGGCTTTGCGCGAAGTGCTGCAACTGTGGACGGAAGGCGCGCTCGACGGTCGCGCGCCCGAAACATGGCAAGCGTTCCAGCAACGCGTCGCCGATGCGCGCCGCGCGATCCAGCATGGCAGCAGGCAGCGCGTGCTGGTCGTCAGTTCGGGCGGCGTGATCGCCGCGCTCACGCAGCAGATCCTGCAGGCGCCCGCCGCGACGGCCATTGCGCTGAACATGCAGATCCGCAACAGCAGCGTCAGCCATTACTTCTTCAATCGCGACACGCTGCAACTGTCGAGCTTCAACGGCATCGGCCATCTCGACGATCCGCAGCGCCGCGCCTTTCAGACCTACGGTTAATCCGCGAACGACGCCTCGAACGATATGACCAGCGATCAACACGACACCACGCTCGATCTCGAACGCCTCACGCCTTATCTGGAGCAACACGTTGCCGGCTTTCACGGCCCGTTGCGCGCGACGAAGTTCGCGGGCGGGCAGTCGAACCCGACTTACCTGCTCGACGCGCAAAGCGGCCGCTATGTGCTGCGCCGTCAGCCGCCCGGACAACTGCTGAAGTCCGCGCACGCCGTCGATCGCGAATTCCGCGTGCTGAGCGCGCTCGCCGATACGCCCGTACCCGTCGCGCGCGCATGGCATCTGTGCGAAGACCGCGATGTGATCGGCAGCCTGTTCTATCTGATGAGCTACGAGGAAGGCCGCATCTTCTGGAACCCGGCGCTGCCCGAAGTGGAGCGCGATGCGCGGCGCGATTACTACGCGTCGATCGTGAAGACGCTCGCAGCGCTGCACGACGTCGATCCGCAAGCCGTCGGACTCGGCGATTACGGACGCGCAGGCAATTACTTCGAACGTCAGATCGGCGTGTGGACCAAGCAGTATCGCGCCGCCGAAACGCAGCGCATCGACGCGATGGAAGCGCTGATCGACTGGCTGCCCGCGCACTGCCCCGCCGATACGCAACAGGCGTCGCTCGTGCATGGCGACTTCCGCATCGACAACCTGATCTTCGCGAGCGACACGCCGCAAGTGCGCGCGATTCTCGACTGGGAACTGTCGACGCTCGGCAATCCGCTCGCCGATCTCGCGTACTTCTGCATGTGTCTGCGGCTGCCGTCGCAAGGTCATATCACGGGATTGCGCGGACTAGACCGAGCGGCGCTCGGCGTGCCCGAAGAAAGCGAAATCGTCGCGCAGTACTGTGCGTTGCGCGGCCTGCCCGCCATCGACAACTGGCCGTTCTATCTCGCGTTCAGTTTCTTCCGGCTCGCATCGATTGCGCAGGGCGTGAAGGCGCGTGCGCTGCAAGGCAATGCGTCGAGCGCGGAAGCGCATGAAGTCGGTGCGATGGTCGAGCCGCTCGCGCAACTCGCGGTCGAAGTCATCGCGTAGGCGCCAAACACATTCACGACAAAACATGAAGGAGACAAGCTTGAGCACGAACCTTTTCGACCTGACGGGCCGTATCGCACTCGTGACGGGCGCGAGCCGCGGCATCGGCGAAGCAATCGCAACATTGCTCGCGCAACAGGGCGCGCATGTGATCGTATCGAGCCGCAAGATCGACGAATGCGAGCAGGTGGCGGCGACGATTCGCGCCGCGGGCGGCAGCGCGGAAGCGTTCGCATGCCACGTCGGACGCATGGAGGATATCGCCGCGACGTTCGCGCATATCCGCGAGAAGCACGGCAAGCTCGACATCCTCGTCAACAATGCGGCGGCCAATCCGTACTTCGGCCATATCCTCGACACGGATCTCGCCGCGTACAACAAGACCGTCGAAGTGAACGTGCGCGGGTACTTCTTCATGTCGGTCGAAGCGGGCAAGCTGATGAGAGAGCAAGGACGCGGCGCGATCGTCAACACGGCGTCCGTCAATGCGCTTCAGCCCGGCGACCAGCAAGGCATCTACTCGATCACGAAGGCGGCCGTCGTCAACATGACGAAGGCGTTCGCGAAGGAATGCGGGCCGCTCGGCATCCGCGTGAACGCGCTGCTGCCCGGCCTCACGAAAACGAAATTCGCGGGCGCGCTGTTCGAGAACAAGGACATCTATAACCACTGGATCAACAACATTCCGCTGCGCCGTCACGGCGAGCCGCACGAAATGGCGGGCACGGTGCTGTACCTCGTGTCCGATGCGGCGAGCTATACGAACGGCGAATGCATCGTCGTCGACGGTGGCCTGACGATCTAGCAATACATCAAGGAACACATCATGAATTTCGGCTACAGCCCCAAGGTTGAAGACTTGCGCCGCCGCGTGCGTGCGTTCATGGACGAGCACATCGTGCCGCGTCATCGTCAATGGCTCGACGAGGTGCATGCGGGCCAGTTTCCCGCCTCTTTCATGGAAGATCTGAAGGCGAAGGCAAAAGCCGAAGGCCTGTGGAATCTGTTCCTGCCGCATCTGAAGGAGGACGAGCCCGGCACGCGCCTGACGAACCTCGAATACGCGCCGCTCGCGGAAATCATGGGCCGCATTTCGTGGGCGCCCGAAGTCTTCAACTGCAATGCGCCCGACACGGGCAACATGGAACTGCTGCACATGTTCGCGACGCCCGCGCAGCGCGAGCAATGGCTCGTGCCTTTGCTCGACGGCACGATCCGGTCGGCGTTCGCGATGACCGAGCCGGACGTGGCTTCATCGGATGCGACGAACATCACGACGTCGATCCGCCGCGACGGCGACGACTACGTGATCAACGGACGCAAATGGTTCATCACGAACGCCGCGCATCCGAACTGCAAGCTCTTCATCGTGATGGGCAAGACCGATCCCGACGCGGAAACGCACCAGCAGCAAAGCATGATTCTCGTGGCCGCGAATACGCCCGGCCTGAAAGTGGTGCGCAACATTCCCGTGATGAACCACATCTCGCCGGAAGGCCATTGCGAAGTCACGTTCACGAACGTGCGCGTGCCCGCCACGAATCTGCTCGGCGAAGAAGGCAGCGGTTTCGCGCTCGCACAGGCGCGGCTCGGACCGGGACGCATCCACCACTGCATGCGCTCGATCGGCGCGGCGGAACTCGCGCTCGAACTGATGATCGAGCGTTCGCAGAAACGCAAGACATTCGGCAAGTATCTGCATCAGCACGGCGCCGTCGGCGAATGGATCGCGAAGTCGCGCATCGAAATCGATCAGGCGCGGCTGCTCGTACTGAAGACGGCGTGGCTCATCGACGAAGTGGGCGCGAAGGCCGCGCGCAAGGAAATCTCGATGATCAAGGCGCTGGTGCCGCAACTG
Organism: Paraburkholderia sabiae; assembly: GCF_030412785.1. Classification (NCBI taxonomy): domain Bacteria; kingdom Pseudomonadati; phylum Pseudomonadota; class Betaproteobacteria; order Burkholderiales; family Burkholderiaceae; genus Paraburkholderia; species Paraburkholderia sabiae. The sequence continues at coordinate 4,692,580 of NZ_CP125295.1, read as the reverse complement.
CACACCACCGTCTGCGATCGCGCGATGCAGGTTTTCGGCGCGATGGGCGTGAGCCCCGACACGCCGCTCGCCGATCACTGGACCTGGGGACGCGCGCTGCGTTACGCGGACGGCCCCGACGAAGTGCATTTGCAAGCGATCGCGCGCATGGAGATCGGCGCGAGCAAGGAAACGCTCGGCGCGGCGGCTGCGTATCTCACTCCGCCGATGCGCGACTGATCTTCCTCGCGCAAAGCCGACACAAGGGCGCGTCGCCATAAAAGCCCTCGCTTATGATGTCGGGCGAAAGGAGACTGTGCGATGCGTCCACCGAAGCTCGATCTGAACCTGTTCGTCGTATTCGAAGCGATCTACGACAAGCGCAACCTGACGCGCGCGGCCGAAATGCTGTTCATCACGCAGCCCGCCGTCAGCAACGCGCTCGCACGCATGCGCAAGGCGTTCGACGATCCCCTCTTCGTGAGCACGCCGACGGGCATGGTGCCAACGCCATTGTCGGAGAACATCATCGGCCGGGTGCGCGAGGCGCTGCAACTGCTGGAGACGAGCGCGACGGAAGGCGACGTGTTCGTGCCCGCCGCGTCGGAGCGCACGTTCCGGCTGAGCATGCCCGATCTGACGGAAGCGATCCTGTTGCCCGCGCTCGGCGAAGTGCTGCAGCAGCAGGCGCCCGGCATGCGCATCGAAAGCTATTTCACGCCGCGCAACGAAGTGCCCGCCGCGCTCGCGACGGGCAAGATCGATTTCGCGATCGACGTGCCGCTGATCGACGATCCGCAACTGCATCAACTGCCGCTCGGCAGCGACCGTTACGCGTGCATGCTGCGTCACGATCATCCGTTCGCGGGCGACACGCTGACGATGGACGACTATCTCGCGCTCGGCCACATCCAGGTGTCGAGCCGCCGTCAGGGCAGCGGACTCGTCGATGCCGAACTGCACAGGCTCGGCAAGCGCCGGCAGATGCAGATGCGCGTGCAGCACTACATGGTCGCGCCGCTGATCGCGCTGCGCACCGACCTCGCGCTAACCGCGCCCGTGCAACTGCTGCAACGCTACGACGCACGCATTCTCGAACTGCCGTTTCCGCTCGCGAAGCTCGAATGGCATCTGTACTGGCATCGCAGCGGCGAGCAGGATCAGGCGAACCGGTGGGTGCGCGGCGAAGTCATCAGGTTGATGCAGGAAATGGGCGCGCAGCGCAAGTAGAAACATCTGGTAAGGAACGGCCTCTTTTCACGGCTGTTCCGCGAATTGGGGCTGGCCTCTTTCGGCGATCATCGCTTCAATCCGAAGGCACGCGCGCAGTTCGCAGGCAGTTTGCGCGCAGTTCCCAAGAAGACCTTCGCGACACGACCTGAGCGAAACATCGACGTAGAGAAAGACGTGAATACCTTGTTCGCACGAACGGTGCTGTTATCGGTGGCCATGTTGCTTGCCGTGCATATCGGTTATCGGCTGATCGAGTCCGTTTCTTTAACCGCCGACGAATCCCCTTTCAGCGCCACGCAGCCGGGCGCTGCGCCTGCCGCCTTCACCACTTTCACCACTCTCACCGCTTACGCATCGCGCGACGACGCCGCGCCCGATATCGACGACACGAACGGCATCGGCCCCGCCGTGTCGATCCGTCCGCATCTCGTCGATCTCGGCACACCGGTCGCGCCGAGCCTGCGCACGGCCGTCTGGTTGCCCGCCGCGTCCCTATCGATGCCGATGAACGCGCTCGCGCTCGCCGGGAGCGAATCGTCCGATAGGTGGGACGCCACATCCTTCCCGTTCGACTACGACACGCGTTTCGCGCCGTTGATCCTGTCGCTGCCGGCCGCGTTGATCGCGCTGTGCGCGTACTGGTTCTGCCAGATGCGGCGTCATCTGCGCGAGCTGGCGCAGATGGCGCGCGACGCGGACGCACATGGCAGCACACATGGCAGCGCACTGCGCGTGCCCGATCGCGGCACGTGCGACGTGCGTCTGCTCGCGCGTGCGCTGAACGATGTGATGGGCCGCCACAGCCAAGCGCTCGACGAACAGTCGACGGCGCTCGCGGCGTTCTCGCGGCAGATCGACGCGCGCGTCGCGCGGTTGCGCACGCGTGCGCTGAATGTCGCGCAATGGCACAAGCGCGTGGGTTTCATCGAGGACATCGATCTGTTTTCGAACGTCGCGCGTCAGTTCGTCGACGTGGTGGGACGCAGCGAGACGCAAGCCGCGCCTGTCTGCGTCGATGCGTGGCTGCACGATCGCTTCGTGCACGGCGCGGCGCTCGACGATGCAAAGATCGTGCTGCGGCTGAGCGCGGGCGCGGACTTCACGCTGCCGCGCAATGCGCTGGAGCGGCTGGTCGGCAATCTGGTCGGCAATGCGCTTGCGCACGGCGCGCCGCCCGTCGAAATCTGCACGCTGCGCGGCGTGCGCACATGGGTGCTGAGCGTGCGCGATCACGGCAACGGCATCAGCGAACACGATCTCGACGCGGCGATGCAGCCGTTCATGCGACTCGCGTCGAACGAGCCGCGCAGCGAAAACCCTGGCGAGCTTGAACAACATTGGGGACTCGGGTTGTCGATCGTCAGCCGGCTCGCGCAGCATTGCGGCGCGAAACTCAAGCTCGGCAATCATCCCGATGGCGGCTTGTGGGTGCGCGTGATCGTGCCGATGCACAAATCCGCCTCCCCTGTAAGGATCTCTTAAGGCGGCAACCCCTAGTCTGTGCGCTTTGTGCCGCGCGGCTGCCAGCAGGCAGCCGACGCGGCGTCCGTCACTCAATTGCGCACATACGTTATGGATAAAGCGAACCAGGCCCTCACCAAGGTACCCGAAGTCACGCTCGCCTTCTGGATCATCAAGATCGCCGCCACCACGCTCGGCGAAACGGGCGGCGATGCCGCTTCGATGTCGATGAATCTGGGCTATCTGATCAGCACACTCATTTTCGCCGTCATCTTCATCGTTGCCGTGATCGCGCAGATCCGCGCCGAGCGCTTCAACCCCGTGCTGTACTGGGTCACGATCATCGCGACGACCACCGTCGGCACGACACTCGCCGATTTCGCCGACCGCTCGCTCGGCATCGGCTACGCAGGCGGCAGCGCGCTGCTGCTGTTCCTGCTGTTCACGTCGCTGTTCGTCTGGTATCGGACGATGGGTTCCGTCTCCGTGGCGACCGTTTCGTCCGCGAAAGCCGAGATGTTCTACTGGGTGACGATCATGTTTTCTCAGACGCTCGGCACCGCGCTCGGCGACTGGACAGCCGATACAGCCGGTCTCGGCTATGCAGGCGCGGCGCTGATCTTCGGCGGCCTGCTGCTTGCGCTCGTCATCGCGTATTACGCGACGCAGTTGCCGCGCACGCTGCTGTTCTGGGCGGCGTTCATCCTCACGCGACCGCTCGGCGCAGTGGTCGGCGATTTCCTCGACAAGCCGATCGCAAATGGCGGCCTCGCGATGAGCCGTTATGGCGCGTCGATTGCGCTCGTCGCGTTCATCGTCGTGTGCGGGACGCTCTTCCGGCAGCGGCCGGCGAAGGTTTCGCACTAGCAGATCGCCGCGCGACTACTGACCCGTCTTGCGCCCGTGCGAGCAATCGTCCGGGCGCACCTTGCTCCCGCGTTCTGCGACGGGCACCTTGCAGTTGTCGACGCGCTGGTCGTCGCTGGCCTTGTCGCCGAGTCGTTCTTTTAGCGTTTTGGGCTCGCTGGCGGCGGAGTCCTGCTTAGCGTCGGCCGCTGCCGCTTGCGACGACGCAACACCCAACATCGCGACAAGCGCGGCGGCCGCATATCTGATGGCAAATGTTGACGGCACGACCCGCTCTCCCGTCTCGACTATTGCCAGATATTAGTTCAAGCCGCTGTCTCCAACATTGCCTTCCCATTCATCGGCGTCCCGGTAAGGAAGCGCGCGCCGCGCGCGCATGTCGCGAACCCCTTCCTTTCGCGCAACCCTACGAAAAACAAGGGAATCACTTTCAAATGATAGTGATTCTCATTATAATCGCGCCCGCCGTTGGAACAATACTTCGTAAAATTTCGGAAGGTTCGCTCCGCGCGCTCACACGCTTGCAGAGCGAATCCGGCGCGGCGTCCTCCAGAACAAGAATCAGGGGAAACATGGCCTTCGCCGTTCGCCGGAGCATCGATACAGTCAGCCGGCTCAACTGTTTTGCGGCCGTCGCCGCCCTCGCCTTTCTCGCGTCGCCGGACTACGCATCGGCTCAGGACGAGGAAGCGCAACCCGCGAAACCCGCCGCATCGAACGCATCAGGCGACAAGCAGACCACGCTCGATTCGATCACCGTCTCCGGCGACTGGCTCGGCTCCGGCCTGCAGAACAGCGTCAAGACGTTTCCGGGCGCGCGCACGATCGTCGACAAACAGGAAATCGAAGCGAGCGGCGCGACCAGCATCGGCGACGTGATGCGCCGCGTGCCCGGCGTGCAGGTCACCGACAACTCCGGCACGGCGGGCAGCCAGATTTCGCTGAACATCGGCGTGCGCGGCTTGACGGGGCGCTACTCGCCGCGCTCGACGGTGCTGCTCGACGGCATTCCGATGGCCGTTGCACCTTACGGACAGCCGCAGCTGTCATTCGCGCCGATCAGCCTCGGCAACATCGAATCGATCGACGTCGTACGCAGCGGCGGCGCCGTGCGCTACGGCCCGCAGAACGTGGGCGGCGTGATCAACTTCCGCACGCGCGACATCCCGGACAAGAAGGGTCTGACAGCCGATGCCTCCGTGCGCGAAAACATCTACACAGCGGGCGGCGGCAGCAACACGCAATACAACACGTTCCTCGGCACGCAACTCGACAACGGCCTCGGCGTCGCGTTGCTGTACTCGGGGATGACGGGCCGCGACTGGCGCGACGGCAGCGACGAACGCGTCAACGACCTCGCGCTCAAATGGCGCTTCGAACTGACGCCGACTTCCGAGCTGTACGGCAAGTTCTCGTACTACGACGTGAAGTCGCGTACGCCGGGCGGCCTGACGGTTGCGCAATACAACCAGGATCCGTTCCAGAACACGCGTCCGACGGACTACTGGCAAGGCGAACGCAAAGCCGTCGAAGTCGGCTACATCAACACGTTCAACGCGAATCAGGAATTCGAAGTCCGCGCGTGGTACAACGAGGCCAACCGCACCAGCGCGCTCATCAACGCCGCGGGCACGCAGCTGCAGTACCAGCCGCGCAACTACAACACGACGGGCGTCGAGCCGCGCTTCACGCAACGCTTCACGCTCGGGCCGCTGCAACAGGACATCACTGTCGGCTATCGCTACATCCGCGAACGCGGCGACGACAACAGCTACAACCAGTCGATCGCCACGGGCATCATCGGCCCGACTGCCACCTTCGAAAATTCCACCGACGCGCACTCCGTCTACATCGACGACCGCTTTGCACTCGGCCGCTGGCGCCTGACGCCGGGCATCCGCTTCGAGCACATCGAATCGACGCGCCGCGACGACACGCTCAAGCAGACCTTCGACACGCTCAACAACAAGGCGCTGCCCGCCGTGAGCCTCGAGTATTTGTGGAACTCGTCGCTGACGCTGTTCACGGACTACAGCGAGTCGTTCGGTCCCGTGCAGAATCTGCAGCTGAACTCGCAGTCGGCGACGAATCCGTTGCAGCCTGAAGTCGCGAAGACTTTCGAAGTCGGCGCGCGCTGGACAAGCAAGCGCATTCACGCGGAAATCACCGCGTTCAACATGCGCTTCGACAACCAGATTCTTCAGGTGCCGGGCGTCGTGCCGCCGACGTTCCAGAACATCGGCGCGACGCATCACCAGGGTATCGAAACCGCGATCGACTACGCGTTCGACGAAGACAGCGTGCTGCGCGGCCTCGATGCCTACGCGAACTTCACGTACACGAAGGCGATCCAGGAATCGGGCGCAACGGCGGGTCTCGACGTGCCGTTCTATTCGCGCATCACCGACACGATGGGTCTGAAGTACGAAACGCACGGCTGGACCTTCAACCTGTCGACGACGCATCAGACCTCGCAGTACTCGGACCTGCAAAACACGGTCAACGAGAACGCGGCGGCGACGACGGGCCGTGTGCCGGGCTTTCGCACCTACAACTTCCAGGCCGACTGGCAGATTCCGAACTGGAAGGGCAGCAGCCTGACGCTCGGCGTGAACAACTTCACGGACAAGCGCTACTACACGCGCAACGTCGACGGCAATCCGGGCCGTATGGTCGGCGCGCCGCGCATGGTCTACGTGCAAGGCCACTTCATCTACTGATGATGCAAGCGTCAACGCCCGCCGCCAGAGCCGCCATGCCGCGCCTTCGACATTACTGGGTCGTCGCGCATCGCTGGTTTGCGCTGTCGGTTGGCTGGGTGCTCGCGCTGATGGGCATTACGGGCGCGCTGCTGATGATCGCCGCGCCGCTCGACGAACAACTGCATCCCCGGTTGTTTCGCGTCGCCGCGCCTTCTGAAAACGCCACGACGGTTACGCTCGAAAGCGTACGTCAGCATCTCGCCAGCGAGTTCGGGCCGCGCGCCGCGTTGACGTTTCATCCGCCGCGCTCCGCAGTGCAAAGCCTCGAAGTAACCGTGCGCGGCAAATGGCAAGGCGCCGTTTATATCGATCCGTACACGGGTCGCGAACTCGGGCGGCGTGGACAGACGGAAGGCTTTTTCAACGTGCTGTTCAAGCTGCATAGTTCGTTGCTGCTCGATCAGACGGGCAAGCCGCTGCTCGCATGCGTCGCGCTGTGCTATCTGCTGATGCTCGTGTCGGGCCTCGTGCTGTGGTGGCCGCGCGCGGGCATCAAGGCGTGGCGGATCGAATTGCGGCGCGGACGCACGCGCGCACTGTACGACCTGCATCGCGTCGGCGGCGCGACGCTCGGGTTCGTGATCGCGGTGTCGGTGTCGACGGGCGCGTATATGGCGTGGCGGCCGCTCGGCGGATGGATCACGGCGCTTGCCGGTTCGCATCCGATGCGCGCACCTTCACTGTCCGCGCCGCCTTCGCATTCAACGCCGATGCTTCCCGTCGATACGCTCGTCGCGCGCGCACACGACGCGTTCCCGAACGGCCAGATCAACATCGTCCAGATGCCCGCGAAAGCCGACACGCCGCTGCGCGTGCGCATGCGTCTGCCCGACGATCCGCATCCGAACGGCCTGACCTCCGTGTGGCTCGATCCGTACTCGGGCAACGTGCTCGCCGCGCAACGCTGGGATCAGCTCGATCCGGGCGCGCGGGCCGTGTCGGTGATTTATCCGCTGCATACGGGCGAAATCGGCGGACCGGCGCTGATGACCGTGCTCGGTATCGGCGGCCTCGCGCTGTTCGGTCTCGGCGTGACGGGCATCTGGCAGTGGTGGAGACGACGCAAGGCACGCCACGCGCGCAGCCGCTGATCCCGTTCGCTCGAACGGCCGCGCTGCCATAGCGCCAGAACTGCTTTGATTGTGATCTTTAATTGGTTCGCTTGCGCGACGGGCTTCGCTACATTCGAAGCCTGGATCACACGCGACCATAAGGACAATCGGTGGAACGCTTTTCGGGCTTGGCATTCTTCTCTCACCACACGCGCGCACTTCGCGACTTCCTGACGACGACGGCAGCCGCTCTCGCGCTGTGTTACTTCGGCACCACGCAAGCTCCGCGTTGAGCGGTGCGCACTAACGGCGCGATCTGCGCATCTTCACCCAACGACTTTCCGAACCATGAAAACAACCAGAACACTCCAGGTCGCTTTTCTCTCCGTTTTGCTGACCTTCGGCATCGTAAGCGCGCAACCCGCGCTCGCCGCCGATAAAACCGTGCGCGTCGGCATCATGTCCGGCGAAGACGAGGACGTGTGGCGCGCCGTCGCGGCCAACGCGGCGAAGCATGGCATCACGGTCAAGATCACGACGTTCTCCGACTACACGCAGCCGAACGAAGCGCTTGCGCAACACGATCTCGACGCGAATTCGTTCCAGCACAAGCCATATCTCGACGCGCAGATCGCCGCGCGCCATTACGACATCGTGCCCGTCGGCTTCACCTATGTGCAACCGATCGGCCTCTATTCGCGCAAGGTGAAGTCGGTCGCGGCGCTGCCGCAGAACGCGACCATCGGCGTGCCGAACGATCCGAGCAACGAAGGCCGCGCGCTGCTGCTGTTGCAGGCCAACGGGCTCATCAAGCTCCGCCCGGACGTCGGCCTGCTGCCGACTGCGCGCGATATCGCCGATAACCCGAAGCACGTGCAGATCAAGGAACTCGACGCGGGCATCGTCGGACGCGCGATCGGCGATCTCGATGCAGCCGTCGTCAACACCGACTGGGCGATCAAGGCGGGCATCCAGATTCCGCAGGAACGCATCGCGCAGGAGAAGGTGCCGGGCAATCCGTATCGCAACTTCATCGCCGTGAATTCGAAGGATGCGAAAGCGCCGTGGGTGAAGACGCTCGTCGACAGCTACCAGCAGGCCAATGTCGCTTCGTCGATCCTGACCGTCTATCACGGCGCGACGCTGCCGGCATGGGACGGCGCGCCGCAACACTAAGCGATACAGCCATGTCCAACGTCAAAACATTTCACGGCCGCCGCACCTTCCTGAAACAGTCGCTCGGCATCACTGCCGCAGCGTTGTCGAGCGCCGTCGTGCCCGCTTCGTTTGCGCAAGGGTCGGCGCGCACGTTACGTATCGGCAATCAGAAGGGTTATCTGAATCTGCTCAAGGGACGCGGCACGCTCGAAAAGCGGCTCGCGCCGCTGAACGTTTCCGTGAGCTGGACGGAATTCGCAGCGGGCCCCGTGCAGCTCGAAGCGCTGAACGTCGGCTCGATCGATTTCGGCGACGTCGGCGAAGCGCCGCCCATCTTCGCGCAGGCCGCGGGCGCGCCGCTCACGTACGTCGCGGCCACCGTGAAGCGGCCGCAATCCGAGGCCGTGCTCGTGCCGCCGCAATCGGCGATACGCAGCGTCGCGGACCTGAAGGGCAAGCGGATTGCGCTCAACAAAGGCAGCAACGTCCACTACTTTCTCGTCAAGCTGCTGCGTCAGCACGGCCTGCAATACAGCGACGTGCACCCGGTTTTCCTCGCGCCCGCCGACGCGCGCGCTGCGTTCGAACGCGCATCGATCGATGCGTGGGTGATCTGGGATCCGTTCTTCGCGGCGGCGGAGAAGTCGCTGGGTGCGCGCGTGATCGCGGATGCGAGCGGCGTGGTCGGCAATCGGGCGTACTACTTTTCGTCGCAGACGTATGCCGCGAAAAATCCTGACGTGATCCGCATCCTGATCGAAGAACTCGACAAGGTCGATCAGTGGGGCAAGCAGAACCGGGATCAGCTCGCGAGCGAACTGGCGCAACTGTGGGGCTTGCCGAAGCCCGTCGTCGATGTGGTCGTGGCGCGCCAGCAGTTCGGCACCGAGCCGATCACGCGCGCGATTCTCGCCGAACAGCAGCAGATCGCCGATACCTTCCTCGATCTTGGCCTGATTCCGAAGCACATCGACGTGTCGAAGGCCGCGCCTCCGAATCTTGCCTGACGACGCGCCGCGTGTCGCGCGGACCCGTTTCGCGAGTTGCCGTTACAATCCAGCACTTCGATCGTACACAGGCAAATCGCGCGATGAAATTCCTTTCTGCATCGACATTTGTGGCGGCTGCTGCAGCCGCGCTCGCAGTCACGAGCACGGCTGCGCTGGCGGCGACGCCCGGCAATGGCGACAACCTCAGTTGTGCAATCGGCTACGTGACGGGCGTCGGCGGCGCGGCCGACAGCATGCGCGAATATCTCGCGACGCCGGACCGCGACCGCTTTCGCTACGTCGCCGATCATCCGCTCCAGTGCCAGGTATCCGACGATGGACGCGCCAAGGGCTGCACCGGTGTCGACAATCTGCGCAACGAGAAAGTGAGCGTGTACGACGACATCGACAGCGCGACGATCGCCGTCGTCGCGCGCGTCGAACTCGAACACGGGCAGACCTATCCCGCCATCATCGTCGTGCAGAAGAAGGACGTGCGCTGCGACAACTGAAGCTCTATCACGAGGCCTTGTTCAACGCCGCTCCGATTTCCACCACCATCCGGTCGAGCAGCCCGTGCATCGGCGCGTAACTCGTGTGCACGAGATGCAGCCGGTCGTCGTACGTGGCTGCGCCGATCACCTGCTCGCCTGCGACACCCACTGCGACCGACGGTCCCCACACGGCGTCGAGCGCCAGTGACCCAAAACGCTTCGGCAGATCGACGACGCCCAGATTCGTGATCACGGCATCGTTGCCGAACGCCTGGGCGAACACCGCTTTCGCATCGGCCGCGCCGTTCACCGTGTCCAGCATCGCGTGCGCGCCCAGCACCTGCGCAGCGAGACGCTCGGGCGACTGGATATCGGCGAACGCCTGCGCCGCAAGACGCGCACGACTCCACAGATCGGCATCGCGCGAATGATCGTCGGGATGCACGACGCCGCTTGCGCACATCGCCAGATGATCGCTGCCGCCCAGCAGCCGACGCCGCAAATCGACGGGCGACAGCACGCGCATCGGTTGGCGCGGCGCATCGGCCGTCAGCGAGCACACAGCCTGCGTGAAAGCCGCGACCAGCGCCGACTGAACCGACGTGCGCTCAGCGCGTGCACGTTCACGCAGCTCGTGCGTCACTGCTGACGTCAGACATAACGCTTCGACATGCGGCCGCGATCCATCCGGTTCGCGCATGACAACCGGCTCGCGAACGGGCGCAGACGGCGCATCTACTGCCGCAGGCGCAGGCGCGTTCGTATCGGTCTGCGGCGCGCCATGCGTGACTTCGATCAGACGCTCGACGGCCATCGTTTCCTGACTGCGCACGAGCGGCTGCCCCGCCATCGCGCGCAACAGATCGCCGAGCAGCGCGGTCAACGACAGGCCATCGCCGATCGAATGATGCGCGACCAGCACGATGATCGAACGCACTTCGCCATGCAGCAGCGTGGCGCGCATCAACGGCGGATTGAGTTCGTCGAACGGTTGCGCGACTTGCGCGGCGGCTTCGTCCGTCCAGTGCGACGAACCGTACGGCTTCACCTGCAACGGCACCGCGCCGTGCGCAACGGGCGCGAACATCGGCACGCCGTCGCGATTGCGCTCGATTCGCGACCAGACGAGCGGCGAATGATGCGCGACGAGATCGAGCGCATCCTGCCATTGATCCACGCGCGTCTCGCCCGAAACCTCGCCTGCCATGACGAAATGATTCGGATGACTCTGGCTCAGCAGATAAAAGAACTTTTCCATTGCGCCCAACGCGCGCGCGGTGCGGGAGATGACGGGTTCAACTAAGGAATTCATGACGTCCTTCCATGTTTGATTGACGGTTGCATATCGAACAACACCCGGCCCGTTTCGCTTATTCCTTCGCGGCGGGATTTTTCGTTTGCACGATTTCGTCGAACGCGATCAGTAACACGCGGCGCTCGTAAATGGACGTGAGTTGCGAAGTGGAAGCGCGCGAAACGAAGCGAATGCAGCAATCTCTTTCGTCGAAAAAACACTGGAATAGACGGGCAATCACAGTCGTTCTGAAGGAAGGTCCTGATGCAGACGGACCCTTCATATCGACAGGAAGACCCTAGATCGATTGATTAGCCATCCTATTGAAACGCATGACAACGAATGAGGAAGCTGATGATGAACACGTATAGATCGCTGATTGCAATCGCACTCGCCGGCGCAGTGGCGGGCGGCCTCGCAGCCTGTGGTGGCGGCAGTGATAACGCGCCGCCGCCGCCCGCAAGCCCCTTCGTTTCGACCGCGCTGGTGTCGGACGGCAGCACGCCCGCCGCGCACACCGATCCGAATCTGCAGAATGGCTGGGGCGTCGCGTTCAATCCGAAGGGCACCTTCTGGGTGTCGGACAACACGACGCACAAATCGACGCTCTACGACGGCAATGGCGTCGTGCAATCGCTCGTCGTGACGATTCCCGACGGCCAGAACGGTCCCGCCGGCCCGACAGGCATCATCTTCAACTCGACGTCGGACTTCGTCATCAATAGCGGCGGCAACAGCAGCAGCGCCGTGTTCGTCTGGGCCACCGATGCCGGCACGATTGCGGCATGGTCGCCGAAAGTGCTGCCGACGCAAGCCGTCACCGCGTTCGACGACGCCAGCGGCGGCGCGATCTACAAGGGCCTGACAGCAGCATCTCTGAACGGTCAGAGCCTGCTCTACGCCGCCGATTTCCACAACGGCAAGATCGACGTGTTCAACTCGACGTTCCAGAAGATCCAGCTCGACGGCCAGTTCAAGGACCCGAGCGTGCCCGCCGGCTTCGCGCCGTTCGGCATTCAGGCGATCGGCAGCAACATCTTCGTCACCTACGCGAAGCAGAACGCGACGGCGAATGCGCAGGTGGTCGGCGCGGGACTCGGCGTGCTCGACGAATTCGATCTGAGCGGCCATCTCGTGAGGCAGTTCGCAATGGCGGGCGGCGTGCTGAATGCACCGTGGGGCATCGCGCAGGCGCCTGCGAACTTCGGTCCGTTGAGCAATGACCTGCTGGTCGGCAATTTCGGCGACGGCACGATCGAAGCCTTCGATCCGAACACCGCGAAGGATCTCGGCAAGCTCACGCTGCACGACGGCCAGCCGTTCACGCAGAAGGGCTTGTGGGGCATCAGCTTCGGCAACGACGTCGACAATCAACCGAAGAACACGCTGTTCTATGCGGCAGGTCCGAGCAAGACGACGGGCATGTTCGGGCGTATCGACGCGTCGGCGAACTGAACGCCGCAAAAAAGGCAATAAAAAAGGCCGCTCGAACGAGCGGCCTTCTCAATGCACGCGGACGCAAGCCCGCTCGCGGAATCAGTCGTCGAGTAACGACAGGTCGCGCACGGCACCCTTGTCCGCCGACATGACGAGCTTCGCGTACGCCTTCAGCGCGGCCGACACCTTGCGCGGACGCGGCTTCGCAGGCTTCCAGCCCTTCGCGTTCTGCTCTTCGCGGCGGCGTGCGAGTTCTTCGTCCGACAGCAGCACGTCGATCGTGCGGTTCGGAATGTCGATGCGGATCTTGTCCCCGTCGCGCACGAGGCCGATCGCGCCGCCCGCCGCCGCTTCCGGCGAGCAGTGACCGATCGACAGACCCGACGTGCCGCCCGAAAAGCGGCCGTCCGTCAGCAGTGCGCATGCCTTGCCGAGACCCTTCGACTTGATGTAGCTGGTGGGATAGAGCATTTCCTGCATGCCCGGACCGCCCTTCGGACCTTCGTAGCGGACGATCACGATATCGCCGGCCTTGACCTTGTCGTTGAGGATGTTCTCGACAGCTTCGTCCTGCGATTCCGTCACGTGCGCCGAGCCTTCGAACACGAGAATGCTTTCGTCGACGCCCGCCGTCTTCACGACGCAGCCGTCGCGCGCGATGTTGCCCGTCAGCACCGCAAGGCCGCCTTCCTTCGAGAAAGCGTGCTCGTACGAGCGGATACAGCCTTCGGCGCGGTCGAGATCGAGACTCGGCCAGCGCGTGTCCTGGCTGAACGCGACCTGCGTCGGAACGCCTGCGGGACCCGCCATGTAGAACGTCTTCACGGCCGCGTCATCCGTGAGCACGATGTCCCACTGATTCAACGCGTCGCCCAGGGTCGGCGCGTGCACCGTCGGCACGTCCGTATGCAGCTTGCCCGCACGCTCCAGCTCGCCGAGGATCGCCATGATGCCGCCCGCGCGATGCACGTCTTCGATGTGGTACTTGTTCGTGTTCGGCGCGACCTTGCACAGCTGCGGCACGCTGCGCGACAGACGGTCGATGTCCGTCATCGAAAAGTCGATGCCCGCTTCCTGCGCGATCGCCAGCAAATGCAGGATCGTGTTGGTCGAGCCGCCCATCGCGATGTCGAGCGTCATTGCGTTTTCGAACGCCTTGAAGCCCACCGAACGCGGCAGCACGCGCTCGTCTTCGTTCTCGTAGTACTGGCGCGCCAGTTCGACGATGCGGCTGCCCGCGCGCTTGAAAAGCTGCTCGCGGTCCGCGTGCGTCGCGACGACCGTGCCGTTGCCTGGCAGCGACAGGCCGAGCGCTTCCGTCAGGCAGTTCATCGAGTTGGCCGTGAACATGCCCGAGCACGAGCCGCACGTCGGGCACGCGGAGCGTTCCACTTCGGCGACGTCGGCGTCGGAGTAGGACTGGTCGGCGGCGATCACCATCGCGTCGACGAGGTCGAGCTTCTTGAACTCGATCGTGCCCGTCTTCGGATTCGCGAGGCGCGTCTTGCCTGCTTCCATCGGGCCGCCCGACACGAAGATCACGGGGATGTTCAGGCGCATCGCGGCCATCAGCATGCCGGGGGTGATCTTGTCGCAGTTCGAGATGCACACCATCGCGTCGGCGCAATGCGCGTTGACCATGTACTCGACGGAGTCCGCGATGATGTCGCGGCTCGGCAGCGAATACAGCATGCCGTCGTGGCCCATCGCGATGCCGTCGTCGACGGCGATGGTGTTGAATTCTTTCGCGACGCCGCCCGCTGCTTCGATTTCGCGCGCGACGAGCTGGCCGAGGTCTTTCAGGTGCACGTGACCCGGCACGAACTGGGTGAACGAGTTGACGACCGCGATAATCGGCTTGGAAAAGTCTTCGTCTTTCATGCCGGTAGCGCGCCACAGCGAGCGCGCCCCAGCCATGTTGCGGCCGGCGGTGGAGGTTTTGGAACGGTATGCGGGCATCGTGGTTGTGGGAGAGTTATCGCAGAGAGAAAGCGGGCCACGCGAATAAGGCCCCTCGTGCGCCCGTGCGAACAACCTCGTGAGTCGCGCCCTGGGCAAACCCGGCGATTATCCCACACAGCCTTTGGGTGTGTTGTAAACGCATAAAAGCGGCCGGCTGTATGCCGGCCGCTCTTTACCTCCGCCCGACGCGTGTGCGCTTAGGGTGCGTAATGAGTGAAGATGTAGTCGCGGTCTTTGACTCGCGCCGCGTGGCACGCGAAGCACGTCTGATGCTGCGCGAGATCGGCGGGCTGTCCATTGATGAAGCGCCCGTAACCCCAGCCGCCCGACGACGCATAGCGGCGCGAATCCTTCACCATGACCTGCACGGTCGTCGGCTGGCCCGGCACGGTCGCCGATTCGAAATCCGGCGACTGTTTGCGCTTGTACGCGAGCTTCACGAACGTCGCACCGTCGGGATACGGCAGCGTCGAGTTTTCGATCGCCTTCACGGCAGCGGGATTGCCGAGCACGACGCGCAGTTCGTCGAGGGGCGCGCCCTCTTCGGCCGGCGCGATCACCTGCCACTTGCGGTAGCCCTCGGGAATCGTGACGCCGTATATCGGCGACGCCGCTTTATTAACGGCCTGCGCAGGTTTGGCCGACTCGGCGATCGCCTGATCCGCCGACACGGCGCCGACCAGCAGCGCCGCGCTGAGGATGACATACGCGGTCCGGATGGCTCGCATTGAATGGCTCCTCATTCGTGCGTCAGAAACGCGCGACGTCGATGATCGCGTCGGCGAAGGCCTTCGGCGCCTCTTGCGGCAGGTTGTGCCCTATGCCGCCGCCGATGTTCCGGTGCGCGTACTTGCCCGTGAACTTCTTCGCGTACGCTTCCGGCTGCGGATGCGGCGCGCCGTTCGCGTCGCCTTCCATCGTGATGGTCGGCACGGCGATGGTCGGCGCCGTTGCGAGACGCTTTTCGATGTCGTCGTACTTCGCCTCGCCGCGCGACAGGCCGAGACGCCAGCGATAGTTGTCGATCACGACGGCGACGTGGTCCGGGTTGTTGAACGATTCGGCCGAGCGGTCGAAGGTCGCGTCCGAGAAATTCCACTTCGGCGACGCGAGTTGCCAGATCAGCTTGTTGAAGTCGTGGCGATTCGCGTCGTAACCGGCATAGCCGCGCTCGGTCGCAAAGTAGAACTGGTACCACCACGCGAATTCCGCTTTCGGCGGCAACGGCGCATGGTTCGCCGCCTGGCTGCCGATCAGATAGCCGCTCACCGACACCATCGCCTTGACGCGTTCCGGCCACAGCGCGGCGACGATGTTCACCGTGCGCGCGCCCCAGTCGAAGCCGCCCAGAATCGCCTTGTCGATCTTCAGCGCGTCCATCAGCGCGATCAGATCGACAGCGATCACGGCCTGCTGGCCGTTGCGCGGCGTATCCGACGAAAGAAAGCGCGTGCTGCCGTAGCCGCGCAGATACGGCACGATCACGCGATAACCCGCTGCGACGAGCAGCGGCGTCACTTCGGCATAGCTATAGATGTCGTACGGCCAGCCGTGCACCAGAATCACAACCGGTCCGTTTTGCGGACCCGCTTCCGCGTAGCCGATGTTCAGCGTGCCCGCATTGATCTGCTTGATCTCCGCGTACGAACCGACGCTCGACACCGTCTTCGTGGTTTGGGCCTGCGCGAGTTCGCTCAGGCCCATCTGCAGCAGGCCGATGCCCGCAACGGTCGTCCCAAGCAGACGACGGCGCCGAGTGTTGATCTGATCCGACATGGTGAGTTTCCTTAGGTACGGTTGCTTAAGTGACATCTGCGCGCGCTTGCGGGAGACGCAATCGGCTGGCATGGATGTATTAAACACGTCGGACGTATCTGCGTTGTGTCCGCAGTGTCTGCGATTGAGTCGGTATGTATCAGATGGCGGCGCAGATACATTGGGATACAAAAAGGGCCGCGAAAACGCGGCCCTTTTCTTTCAGCGGGAAATTGACGGATGCGAACGTTCGCGCTACTGCTTCGCCTTGTTCGCTTCGTCGGAATCGTAGGTAACGTAGAGCTTGGTGTAGCCCCTGGTATCGAACTGTCCCGTCCAGCCTTTGGGAAGCGTGACGCCTTCGCCCGTATTCACGACCATCACCTTACCGTCCGACGACGTCAGCTTCACGCTGCCCGACAGAAAATACAGAAACTCGGTATACGGCAGCCCCTGCGGGCCCTTGATCTCTTCGTGCAACGGGCCCGACTTGTAGACACCCGTCTGATACGCGTTATCCGGCGACGTGTACGTGACGGCGTCGCTGCTTCGATGGCCGTTTTCATCCTTCGTGACGGCATCTTTGCGATTGAATATCGCGCCCGCCAGATCGGCTTTCGACACCTTGACGGGTTGGATCGTTTCCGCGTGCAAACCCGTCGATGCGATTGCACCCGTCAAGACGGCTGCCGCGAATAGAGCCTTATACATCGATGATTTTCCTTATGACTGACTATGACTGAACCTCAACGCCCGCAAAGCGGAAGTCCGATGGCGACACGCCGTATTGACGCCTGAAAAGTCGGCTGAAATGCGCGGCAGTCGTGAAGCCGCACTGCCAGCCGATTTCCTGAATCGAACTGCTGCGGGTTGCGCCCGCGCGCAGCAGCAGCGCCGCGCGCTCGAGCCGCGCCTGCCACACGTAACGCATCAGCGAGATGCCCTTCGTGCGAAACAGACGCTGCAGATGTTGCGACGACACGTGCACGCCGCCCGCAATCGCAGCGACGTCGAGTGCAGTATCGCCGAGATGTGTGTCGATGTAACGCTTCGCCTGATGAATCAACGCTTCGGGACATCGCCGTTTCGAACGCGCGCCCGGATCGATCATCGAAAATTCGATGAGTTCGAGCAACTGCTCGCCCATCATGTTCCGCGCGATCGCACTCGGCGCAGTGGACTGACTTGCAATGCACTGAATCAGGTCGCAGGTTGCGCGCACGTCGGGCGAGCGCGGATCGCCCACCAGCGGCCCAGCACCCGAATGATGCACGCCGCGCTCGCGCAGGCTCGCTTTCGGAACACGCAGCACCGTCATCCGTGCGCGGTCCGGGAAGCTTTCCGCGAACGGATAGACGGGGTCGATGATAAACATGCTGCCCGCGTCGAAACGTTGCACGAGGCCGCGCCATTGCACGTGCACATGCCCCGCCGTCACGAGCTTGACGAACGTCCAGCCGCCTTGCCACGACGGCCACGCTTCATCGACGGGCGACAGCGTCTGCACTGCGAGGTCGGCAAGCGACACGCCGACTTCGCCCAGCTTCCAGCTCTTCACCGTCGAATCGGCCGACTGCTGCGCGTCGAAAGCGCAACGCAGGCCGTGACTGTTGAGCATCACATCCGACCATCGCTCGCCCGCACTCAGGCCGGAATCGAAAGTCATTTCGTGCGTGTCGAAATGCATGAAAACGCCTCATGAATCTGAAACGGACAGGCACGGCACGCGCGATTACGCGTTACCCTGCTGCCGTCGGCATGAACACTGCCTTGGTTTCGAGGTAGGCCTCCAGTCCCTCGCGACCGCCCTCGCGGCCGACTCCTGATAATTTGTAGCCGCCGAACGGCACATTGGCCGCCAGCTCGACGCCGTTCACGCCGATGTTGCCGGCGCGCATGCGGCACGCTAGCGCGTAGGCCTGCTCCGGATCGCGGCCATACACCGAGCCGCTCAAGCCATACGGCGTATCGTTCGCAATGCGCACGGCGTCGTCGATGTTGTCGTAAGGAAGAATCGACACGACGGGTCCGAAGATTTCTTCCTGCGCGATGGTCATGTCCGGCGCGACGTCGGCAAATACCGTGGGCTCGACGAAATAGCCCTTGTCGAAGCCTACGTTGCCGCTTCCGCCCAACGCGAGCCGCGCGCCTTCTTTCACGCCGCGATCGATATAAGCACGCACGCGATCGCGCTGCACCGCATTGAGGAGCGGCCCGATGCGCGTATCGGCATCGTGCGGATCGCCCACCTTCAGCTTCGACACAATCTCAGCGTACGCGCTCACCACTTCGTCATGCCGCGCGCGTGGCGCAAGAATGCGCGTCTGCGCGAAGCAGATCTGCCCTGAAAACGGCATCGTGAACGGCGTCAACGCGGCCAGCGCCGAAGACAGATCGACATCGTCGAGCAGGATCGCTGCCGACTTGCCGCCGAGTTCGAGCGTCACGCGCGCCATTCTGTCGACGGCCGCGCGCGCGATCCATTGGCCTGTTGCCACGCTGCCCGTGAAGCTGATCTTGTCGACGTCACGCGACTGCACCAGTTGCGCACCTTCGTCGCGGCCCGCCGTGATGACATTCAGCACACCAGGCGGAAGGCTCGCAGCGGCCGCACATTCGGCGATGATCAGCGCATCCAGCGGACTCTCAACCGGCGATTTCACCACGACCGTGCAGCCCGCCGCCAGCGCCGCAGCAATCTTCTGCGACACGATCGGGAACGTCGCATTCCACGGCGCGATCAACGCGGCGACGCCGACAGGCTCGCGGCGCACGCGCGCATGTCCGCGCCGCGTCGGCCGCGCGTCCTCGAATTCATAGGTCTTCGCCAGTTCCGAAAAGAACTCGAAGCGCGTAATGCCGACGGGCAGCAGCCCGTTTGCA
Organism: Paraburkholderia sabiae; assembly: GCF_030412785.1. Lineage (NCBI taxonomy): Bacteria > Pseudomonadati > Pseudomonadota > Betaproteobacteria > Burkholderiales > Burkholderiaceae > Paraburkholderia > Paraburkholderia sabiae. The sequence goes on along the minus strand of NZ_CP125295.1, from coordinate 4,673,254 downwards.
AAGGTGATCGGCGCGCCCACCTGCTCCGTCCACAACTGCGCAAGCAGCGGTAGCCGCAGCCGGATTTCCTCCGTCAAACGCTGCAAATACACACTGCGCTCCGCGCCCGACATCTTCGGCCACGGACCGCTATCGAATGCGCGGCGCGCGGCTGCTATCGCACGTTCGACATCCGTGGCGTCCGCGAGCGGAACCGACATGAACGGCTTTTCCGTCGCCGGAGAAACGAGAACATGGCGCGCGCCGGAATGGCTTGCAACCCATTCGCCATCGATGAAAAACCGCTCGCGAACGTTCGACGACAGTGCAGTGGAGTACTCGATCATAGTCATCCCGCCAAAAAGTCTTCTACAGAGAAAAGGTGTGATCTTTCAGTGTAGTGATTCGACTCTTTCGGGAATTGTCCAGAGCGGTTCGACGCTTGTCCAAAACGCGCTTTATGAAAACGTCCCTTTATAGCGCATTCGACGCGCCGGAATATGTCTGAATGTATCTGGCGCAGCGCGGGAAACAAATCGTTTCAAAGCGATGTCGCCGAGTACTTTGCGCAAGCGACGCTGCAGATTGACCGCGCGAAATGCGCGTCACAGACAAGACAAACGCGCCCCATGGACAAGGCATCCGGTGCATTGAAGCGATACAGTATGAGGCTCCTTGCGCTACCCACAGCAGGGACGTTTTCTGTTCAGCTTCACGATTGCGATGCAGTGTATCGATCTCCCACTCGTTCTGCCAGCCATGCTTCCGCGGCTCTGGTCATTTGCATTAAGGCTAGCCGAAAACGAATGCAAAGCGGAAGCACTGGTTCAGCAGGCTTGCATGCGCGCACTCGAAAACGAAAACAAGCTTGCACGCGATGCTTCGCCGCTGCACGGCATGTTCTCCATCATCTATTCGCTATGGCGTGACGATTCGCGTGGCCGCATGCAGCGTCATTGCGTCCATGCGGCCTCGAGCGTCATGTGCAGCGATGCGAAATTCGATCCAGCTACGCGAATGAATGAAGTGATCGGACACGCAATCAGTGCGATCGAACAGCTCACGCGAACACAGCGTATCGCGATGCTGCTGGTCAATGCGGAAGGTCTCGACTACGAAGAAGCCGCCGGCGTGCTCGGCGTCGATGTCTCCGTCGTCGTCGAACGATTGTGCACGGCACGCAAGGTTATCGGCGCATCGTGCGCGGCACGACAGATCGGCACACACCGGCACATGCGCGCGGAATAGATCCGTCTAGCGAAGTGTTGTCGAATCAGGCATCCGAAATTTCGCATCGGATAGAGCCGGACAAAGGCCCTGCTCAACTCTCTCTTTCAACCGGAATACGACGATGCGCGTATTCCGTTACTGTCCTGATCGAACATGTCATCCTTCTCGAGAATGCTGCTGGTGTACGACGATAGTGCCGAAGCGCAAGCTGCGTTGAATCGTTGCTCACAACTTTCACTGGCGTTGTCGGCACACGTCGACGTCGTTTCCGTCGTGGATTCGGTGACGGCGAATGTGTCCTGTGCGGGCATGCTGTCGGACCTCGCGTGCAGCAGCATTGAAGAACATGCTCGACACGCGCTCGACACAGCAGTAGAACATCTCGCGAATCAGGGCGTCACCGCATACGGCCATCTCAAGTACGGACGCCCCGCCGATGTGATTTCACTGCACGTGGCCGCCTTTCACGCCGATATCGTGGTGATCGGCCATCGCGTGCAAAGAGGATTCGCGCGCTGGTGGGGCGAGCGCCCCGTTCATCTGGATCTTGCCGAACGCCTGCGCGGCTCGACGATCGTGACGGTGACGCCGCCGCTTGTGTAGTACGGCATGCCGGGCGGCAACGAAAGCCGCCCGGCATGCACAACGGGAAGTTCAAACGATCGGATCGACGGGCGAAACCGGCACGCCGCGCGCCTCGATCGCTTCGCCCGCGAGCAGACACAAGTCTTCGCGGAAATGCGCGGCAACGATCTGCACGCCGACGGGCACACCGTTCACCAGTTGCGTCGTCACGGCGAGCCCCGGCAAACCCATCGCGGGCAGCGCGCGCATCGTGAGTTGCGCATCCCATACGCGCTCGAAGCCTTCCGGTCCGCGCTGATCGAGATCGTCGGGAAACGGCAGTTCGCCGGAGACGGGCATCAGCACGACAGCATACTGATCGAGGAACAGACGCCACTGACGCACCAGCGTGGTACGTCGCACCAGCGACCGGCTGATCACATCGGCGGGCAGATCCTTCACCTTCAGACGCGCCGCCGCAACGACGGCAGCCGCGCCAGGATCGCCGTCACGCGCGACATTGTCGGCGAGCGCGTCGAAGCCGTCGCCGAGCCATAGACGCTCCTGCAATTGCCCCGCTTCCTGCAGCGAAGGCACGTCGTCGATCTGTTCGACGCTCCAGCCTGCATCGACGAGCCGCCGTGCCGCATCGTGCAGCGCGTCCTCGACTTCCTTAGCGATCTGCATGCCGCCCGGACGCAGGCACAGCGCTGCGCGCAACGGCACCGCGCGCCCTTCGAGCGGCATCGGCATGTACCACGGATCGCGCAGATCGGGCGCAGCCATCGCGAGCAGACCGAGGCGCAGATCTTCGATCGTGCGTCCGATCGGTCCCGTCGCCGACATCAGCTGCGCGCCGATCGGACGTTCGGGCGATGACGCGTTAAAGGCGGGCACGCGTCCGAAGCTCGGCCGCAGTCCATGCACGCCGCAAGCGTAAGCCGGATAGCGGATCGAGCCGCCGATGTCGGTGCCGAGTGCAAGCTGTCCGATGCCCGCGGCGACGGCCGCCGCCGCGCCGCCCGACGATCCGCCCGGCGTCAGCGACGCGTCGCGCGGATTGAGCGTGCGGCCATGCACCTGATTCGACGTGAACCAGCGCAACGCAAAGGTCGGCGAATTGCTGCGGCCGAGCAGCACGGCGCCCGCTTTCGACAGATTGTCGACGGCAGGGCTGCTCGCTTCGGCCATCAGGTTTTCTTGCAGACGCGTGCCGTTCGTCGTCGGAAAGCCGGCCTGGTCCGTGTTGATTTTCACGGTGACGGGCACGCCCGCGAGCGGCCCCGGATCTTCGCCGCGTGCGATCGCGCGATCGATGTCGTCGGCCTGCTGGAGCACCCACTCCGGCTTGTGCGCGACGACCGCGTTGATGACGGGATTCACCGCGTCGAGACGTGCGAGTGCGGAGCGCGCCGCGTCGCGCGCGGAGACTTCGCGCGATCGGACGCGCCTCGCAAGTTCAGCCGCGGACAAACGCCATAGTTCGCTCATGTTGTCCTCGATAGGAATTCGGACTGTCAATGATGCCGCTCAAGCAACGGACACATCGGCTTCGGCGTGCCCGTCGACGGTCGCGGCGAGGATCATCTGATGCTGGTTGGACGGTACATGGAAGTCGTGCGCGCGCGGCCGAAACACGGCGTCGCCACGGCTGATCGCGCGGCCCGTCAGCGCGCACACGGCAGCATCGCGCGCCAGGCCGCTGCGCCATATCTGCTCGGTGTATCGGCCGGTGCACGGATCGCTCCACGATACGCTGATCGTGCACGACGAGAGCCTTTCCTGCACGACGATATGCGCGGGCTTCGGCTGCACTTCGCGCACTTCGGATGCGGGCGTCGGTATCGTGACGCGCAGTTTCTTCAGCGCTGCATAGCGGTTTTTCGTGCACGCGTTGCGCTGTTCCGCCGAGGGATCCAGCACATTCAGCAGCGTGCGCAGCACGATATTGTGTTCGGATAGTTCGGATAGCGCGTTCATCGACTTATCTCCCGTCACTGTCGCGGCTATAGCGTGAAAACGTGATTGGTTCGGCTGGCGCTCTCGCGCGTTTTGCATGAGAGCGCCATCGCGGGTCGTGCAGCGATCAGCCGCCGCCTTGCTCGCGCAGCGTCAGCTTGCTGGTGACGGACGTCACGCCGTGCACCTGCTTCGCCGTATCGACGGCGAGATGATCCTGGTCTTCGCTCGTGATCTGGCCGGCCAGCGTGACGGCGCCCGTCTTCGCGTTGCCGAACACGGTGATCGACGCGTCTTCCAGACCCTTCGTCTTCGAGATCGACTTCTGCACGGTCTTGGAGAATGCGCGATTAGCCGCGCGAATCTGCTTCTTCGACGTGCCGGCTTGCGCGGCAGGTTTGGTCGTCGCGGCTGCGTCCGTTGCCGATGCTGCGGAATCCGCAGCGAAGACGGGTGCGCACGAGAATGCGACCGCTGCGGCGAGGCCGCTTCCGATCAGAAATTGGCGGAGTTTCATTGTCTTGTCCTTGTCGTTGTGAAAACTGAGCTGCAGGCCGCCAGATGATCTGACTCCGACGCCTGCCGATAATTAGAAACGCGCAATGTATCGTCTGTGTTTCCTCGACGTATCCAAATGTATCGGGCTGACGGTTGCATTGCGGCTTCGCTCATTGCGCCGTTTCAGCCAGCGCAATCAGAGGCGATGTTAGCGCCGCCACAATCTGACGTCAGCGATGGTGTAGCGCGCGGCGGATCCACGTTTCGAGCTCCGCTGCGACGATGGGTTTTTCGATCAGGCATAGCGCCGCGCCCGCCTGCACGCGCTCGCGAATGCGAACCGTGGCGAAGGCAGTGATGTAGATGGTGGGAATGAGGAGGCTCTCGCGTTCGAGCGCGTCCAGCAACGCGATGCCGTCCATCTCGGGCATCTGCACATCGCAGACGAGGCAACGCGTGCGTTCGAGCGTATCGGAAGCGAGAAACTCCGGAGCGGATGCGAAAACCCGCGCGTCCCATCCGAACGATCGCACCAGACTGCTGGTCGCGGCGCGCACGAGGGGATCGTCGTCGACGATGGAGACTAGCTCGTTATTGTGCAGGGACAAGGACACTCTCGCTGATGACGAGGCAAGCGAATGAGCGGATCCCAAGCTTGCCCGGCAGCTTCAGGATAGAGCGCGACCTGCCGCGCCGCCATCATATGATCGTATATGTCGCGCCTGCATCCCGCAAAAAAAACGCGCCGTTAGCGCGGCACGTGCACGATCCCGAGCGCTTCCATTTTGCGCATCAGTTCGGCGACCGAGCGCGCGCTCATCTTGCGCATCGCCTGGCCTCGATGAATCTTCGCGGTGATCTCCGCGATGCCCATGTTCGCGGCGATCTGCTTGTTCAACAGCCCCGTTGCGACATGCTGCAGCACTTCGCGTTCGCGCGGCGTGAGCGACTCCCAGGCCGTGCGCATCGCGTGCAGCGAACGATCCGATGCGAGCCGCCGCTCGTCGCGTTCGAGCGCGGCGATGACGGCGTCGATCATGTCCTGATCGCGGAACGGCTTGGCGAGAAAATCCATCGCGCCCGCCTTCATCGCTTTTACCGACATCGCGATGTCGCCATAGCCCGTCATGAAGATGATGGGCATATGCAGCCGTCCGTCTTCGATCAGCGTCTGCTGCAACGCGAGTCCGCTCTGCCCGCGCAGCCGCACGTCGAGCACGAGGCACGAGGGAATGGCAGGCTTGTCGGCGGCGAGAAAATCTTCCGTCGACACAAACGTGCGGACATCGATACCGATCGAGCGCAGCAGCCCCGACAGCGCGCCACGCACGAGTTCATCGTCGTCGACGACATACACGAGGCGGGCATCGGAATCAGAGGAAGCTGTCTGGAAAGGCGTGGATTTGGACATCGTTGCTGTTGATGTTTTCGATGACGCGGATGGCCGCTGGAAAAAACGGCCGCTCATGGTAACAAATGGACCTGGCGCGGTCCACGAGGCTCAGCCGCGCACGCAAGGCAATCATACGATCGTATGCGGCGCTGGATTCGCGAAACACGGCAGCGTGAACGTGGCGCGCGTGCCCCGCACTTCGCGCGGCGTGAGCGTGAGTGTTCCGCCATGTGCTTCGACAATCGAATTGCAGATGGCGAGCCCCATGCCCATGCCGTTTTCTTTCGTCGTGAAGAGCGGTTCGAGCAGACGTTCCGCGATCTGCGGATCGATGCCGCTGCCGAGATCTTCCACCGACACGCAAACGGGCCCGCCCTCTTCCTGCGTGCAGATCAGCTTCAGCTTGCGTTCGTTCTGCGCGAGCGCCGCCATCGATTCGGCGCCGTTCGTCAGCAGATTGATCGCGACCTGCTGCAGCTGGATACGATCGCCGCGCACCGGCACGCGACAATCGAGTCCGCGCAGTTCGAGCCGGATCTTCATCGCGTCGAGCTGGCCCGCGACGAGTGCGGCCGCTTCTCGCAACGCGTCGTTCAGATCGAGCGTCGCGAACTGCGGCTCCGCTCTGCGCGCCTTCGCGCGCAACGCCTGGATGATCGCGCGCGCACGCGTCGCGCTCAGGCTGATGTGCGTGAGCATCTCGCGCGTCTCGCCGATGTTCGGGGGATTGCGATCGAGCCAGCGCAATGCCGCGCTCGCCGACGTATCGACGGCTGCAAGCGGCTGCCCCACTTCGTGCACGATCGATGCGACGAGTTCGCCCATCGCCTTCAGACGGCTTGCGCGTTCCAGTTCGCCGAGCGCGTTGCGCAACTCGTCTTCCGCCTGCGCGCGCTGCCGATTCTGTTCGAACAGTTCTTCGTAGAGACGCGCATTTTCGAGCGCGAACGCAGCCTGCGACGCGACGACTTCGAGCAAGGCCGCTTTCGCCGACGTGAACACATGCGCGGCGAGATGGTTCTCCAGATACAGCACGCCGACGAGCATCGCGTAACGCATCAACGGCACACACAGCACCGAGCGCGGACGCTGGCGGCGCACGTAATCGTCCTGTGCATAAGCAGGCGAATCGCACGCGTCGTCGAGCACGAGCTTTTCCTGCGTGCGCGCCACGGCATGCACGATCGATACGGGCAGCGTGTCCGACGAGAATGCGGCCGCGTCATGCGACACGACGATCGCGCCGCCGAGCACATGCGCGCGCGCCGGCACACGCCACACGCCGCGATGCAGCAGCACGAGCGCGCCCTGATCGGCGCCCGCGCTTTCGAGCGCAGTGCGCAACAGCGTTTCGACGAGACGCGCGGGCACGATGTTGCTCGCAAGCGCATTCGAAATGCGCAGCACCGCCTGCACGTCGAGTTCCTGCAAGCGGCTTGCGGCGGGCGCGCCGCTGTCCGCATGGACATAGCCCCGATAGTCGGCCTGCAACTGGCGCACCTTCGCCGTCGCGCCCCAGCGCTGCCACGCGCCGCGCGCATGATTCAGATAGGCTTGCGCGGGCACCTCTTCGCCGCGCGCGGCATGAAAGCGCGCGGCCAGTTCGGCAGCGAGCGCTTCGACTTGCGTGAAGCCGTTGCGGCGCGCGTGCGACAACGCCTTCGCATAGGCTTCGCCCGCTTCATGCGCAAGACCGTATGCACGCGCGTATTCGGCACGCACCAGTTCGCGCCGGCCGACGAAATTGATCGGACACGCTTGGGCCCATGTATCGAGCCGTTCCATATGACGGCGCAGCGCCGCTTCCTGTTGCGCGTCGCGCGCGGGCAGTGCGAGCAGCGTGAGCGCGCCGTAGTAAGGCAGTTCGGCGGATTCCGCAAACGAGCGCGCAACGTGCGAGCACGCCTCGGCCCGCCGACGCGATTCGAGCGCATCGGCGATATCGCCGAATAAAAACGCCCGTTGCATCCGATACACCCAGTACGCGAGATCGACCAGCGTCACGGGCGCGCCTTCGACGGGCTCGGGCGGCGGTTCTTCGTCGGCATCGGGCACGCCGTCCTGCAGCGCCGTCACGAGCGCCCACTTCGCGAGAAACGACTTGATCACCAGACGGAAATTCGCGTCGCGTACCAGCGCGAGTCCGCGTGCGACGGTCGCGCGCACGTCGCCGAGAAACTCGCCCGCGAACAGCATGCCCGTCACCTGGTTGCTCGGACAGTACATCGCGAACGTGTGGTCGCCGCTGGCAACGGCAACATCGAACGCGCGGCGAATGTAGTCGCGCCCGGTTCGCGCGGGCAACGCCCACGGCACGACCCATGTGCCGAACACCATATAGACCCGCGCGCGATATCGCGCGAGGCCGCGCTCGTCGACGAGATGCAATGCCAGTTCGCCGAACGGCAACGCGGCCGTATGGTCGCCGTAGCGCGCGGCGAAAATCTGGTGCATGCAGGTGTACACGTTCGCGGTTGCATCGGAATGTCCGTGCTCGATCGCGAGATTGACGGCGCGCAGCAGCATCAGGTCGACGAGATCCTGGTCCGTGTACAGCGCGGGCGGAATCAGGTCGGCGAAGATGTCGGTGATCGCGCGGCGCAACGGGTCCGCGACGAGAGGCAAACCGCGCAAGCCGTCGATGCCATGTTCGTCGAGCCACGCTCGCAGCCGCGCATATTCGCGGTCGACGTCGGCGGCCTGCGGATGCAAGGGCACGTCGATACCCGCTTTGCGCAGGAACGCGATGCCTACCTGCAGCGCGAGATCGTAGCGGCCGAGCGTCGTGTAGAGCGCCGCGCGCAGACGCGCGAGGTCCGCGCCGAAGATGTCTTCGCCCGCGACCGCCTCCAGCGCGGAAAGCCGCGCTTCGGCGGGTTCGAGCGCGCCCGTCATGAACTCCGCCTCTCCGCACAGCATGCGGGCCATCAGGCCGTCTTCGCTGGTGTCGTCGTCGCCGAGAAAGTCGAGCGCCGCGCGAAACAGCCCCAACGCCGAATGATGCGCGGTGGCCGCCTTCGCCTCGCGCCCGGCATCGAGATTGAGGCGCGCGAAGGTAATCCGCTCGTCGTGATCCTTTACGACGGGCCGCGCGAGATTGACCTGCGCGGCCATCGCGAAGATATCGGCCTGTGCGGCACGCTGCGCGAGCATACGACGCGCGATCTGCAAATGCAGCGGCGCGCGCTCCTCCGTCGGAATGGACGCATACGCAGCCTCGCGGATGCCGTCGTGCAGGAACAGCCAGTCCGCGCCGTCGCGCGACAGGCAGCCCGCACCGAGCGCCGCCTGCAGACCCTGCGCGGCCTCGCCCTCGGGCAGCGCCGCTGCGACGGCCAGCGCTTCGCCCGACGCGCGATCGCCGAGACAGGCCAGCACGCGCAACATGATCTGTGCGGCGAGCGGCAACTGTTCGAGTTCATGCGTGAGCAGATCGACGACATTGTCCGCGCCCCGATGGCTCATCACGCGTTCGAGATGCCATCCCCATGCGCCCGCATCGAGGTCGTATTCGAGCGCGCCTTCGTCGGCCAGCACGCGCAACAGATGACGGACGAAGAACGGATTACGCCCCGTCTTGCGGCCGATTTCCTCTGCCAGCGGCGCGAGCGCGTGCGCATCGCGATGCAGCGCCAGCGCGATCAGCTCGCGCAATGCATCTTCGTGTAGCGGTCCGAGTTCGATGTTCAGCGCGTCCTGCCGTGCCGCCAGCGGACCGCCATGCAACGGATGATCCGCGCCGACTTCGTTGCCCCGGAATGCGCCGATGAACAGCAGTGCGGCTTCCGCTTGCTGCTTCAACAGACGTTCGAGCACATGCAGCGTGCCGACGTCGGTCCATTGCAGATCGTCGAGCAACAGCACGAGTGGACGCGATGCCGTCGCGAAGCAGGCGATCAGCCGCGCCATGCCCTGCAGGACGCGCTCCCGTTCGAGCGAAGGCTGCGGGTCCGGCGCTTCCGACATGCCCGGCTGCGAACCGAGCACAGCCGTCAGCGTCGGCAGCAGGCCCGCGAGCGTGCGGCCCGCAGGACCGGCGGCTTCGCGGATACGGTTGCGCCAGTTCGCGAATTCATTGTCGGGACAACCCAGCACGTATTGCAGCAGCGGCTCCAGCGCCTGTATCAGGATCGCGTACGGGGCTGTGCGGCGGCCCTCTTCGCTCTTGCCGGCAGCGAGCAGTGGCGCGTGCGTGCGGCGTATGCGCGTGATCGCTTCCTGCAGCAGCGTCGATTTGCCGATGCCCGAATGGCCCGCGATCCACGCGACGCGCGCGCTTCCGCTCTGAGCAACGCTTTCGTACAGCGCCACCAGCGTGTCGAGTTCTTCGTCGCGCCCGAACACACGGTCGGCGCGACGCAGCGATTGCAGCGCGGCCTGCGTATCCAGCGCAAATGCCGGGATATGCCCGAGCCGCTCGTGCAGATCCGCACAGCGGCGCAGATCGGCCAACAGGCTCGCGGCATCGGCGTAACGCTGCTCGGGCGCCTTCTCGAGCAGTTTCATCACAATGTGAGAGAGTTGCGGCGGCACGTCTGCAGCGAGTTCGGCAGGCGGACGCGGACGATGCGTGGCATGCGCATGCACGCGCGCGGCGGCATCCGTCGCGCCTTCGAAGGGCAAGGCGCCCGTCAGCAACTCATAGAAGATGCAGCCCAGCGAATAGAGATCCGCGCGTTCATCGACCCGCACGTTCATCCGTGCGCCAAGCTCGGGTGCCATATAGATGAAGCTGGCCTCGCTCCATTCGAAGTCGGCAGCGGGCAAGCCCGCCGTGTCTTTGCACGCACACGAACCGAAGCCGAAACCCGTCAGATACGCGCGGCCGCCCTGATCGACGAGAAAGCTGCCCGGCGTCAGCGCACGATGCACGACGCCTGCCGCATGCATCGCGCTGACGGCGGCAGCAAGGCCCACGGCATGAGTAAGGAATGTGTTCAACCCGGCCGCGCGCCACATGTCGGCACGCAACGGCTCGCCGCCCGGATCGGCGAGAATCAGCAACACGCCCTGGCCGTGAGGCTGCATCGCCATCGGCACGGCGCACCAGGTTTCGTGCAACGCATCGCGCAGCGCGTACTCGCGCTGCAGCGCGGCCAGTTCGGCGGGCGTCGCGTTGGCGCGGCCCGCGACGAGAACGGGCGCCATGCCGCTGGCAACCGCCCTTTGCAGTCTGAGCGCTCCCGCACCCAGTTCAATGAAGCTTCGGTTAGAAAGATCGATCATGCAAACGACGTGACAGGCGCGGCAATAGGTGTAACAGGCCCGATACTGTACCGTGCCTGTTACATATCAACGCCTGTATGTGACGCGGGCCTCAGATTGCAAAATGCTCGGCCCGCGCGTGAACGATCGATCGGTCGTGCGTTAACGCAACGGCCTGAAGCCCGCCCGCACTTCCTGAGCGAACAGCTGCGGCTCTTCCCATGCCGCGAAATGGCCGCCCTTGTCGACCTCGTTGAAATAGATCAGATTGTGATACGCCCGTTCGGCCCAACTGCGAGGCGCCTGGTAGATCTCGCCGGGGAACACCGTGATCGCGGTGGGCAGAGAGATATCGACAGCATTGAAGTTGTTCGAGTGGTCTTCCCAGTAGATCTGCGCCGATGAAGTCGCGCTGTCGGTCAGCCAGTAGAGCGAGATGTCGTCGAGAATCTCGTCGCGCGTCAGCGAGCGCTCGGGAATGCCGCCGCTATAGGTCCACTGCGAAATCTTGTCGTACATCCATGCGGCCTGGCCTACGGGCGAATCGGCAAGCGCATAGCCGACCGTCTGCGGACGCGTGACCATCATCGCCGAATAGCCGCAATTGTCGCGATAGAACACGGCGAGCTTGTCGTACGCGTTCTTCTCTTTCGGCGACAAGCCTGCGGGCGCGGGCGCATCGAGCGCCAGCGAACGCGCGATATCGGGTGGCACCGTCGCGGGCATGTTCACGTGAATGCCGATCAAGCCCTTCACGTGCTGCATCGCCATCCGGTGCGAGACCACGGAGCCGCAATCGCCGCCTTGCGAGACGAAGCGCGTGTAGCCGAGCCGCTCCATCAGCACGCCCCATGCACGCGCGATGTGGTCCGAGCCCCAGCCGGGTTTGGTCGGCTTGCCCGAGAAGCCGAAGCCAGGCAGCGACGGCACGACCACGTGGAAGGCGTCGTCCGCGCTTGCGCCATAGGCGGTCGGATTCGTGAGCGGGTCGATGGCCTTGACGAGTTCGAAGATCGAGCCTGGCCAGCCGTGCGTCATGATCATCGGCATCGCGTTCTTGTGCCGCGAGCGCACGTGAATGAACTGGATATCCAGCCCATCGATTTCCGTCACATACATCGGCAACGCATTGAGCTTCGCTTCGCCCTTGCGCCAGTCGTAATCGTTGCCCCAGTATTGAACCAGTTGCTGCATGCGTTCGAGTCGAACGCCTTGCGATTCGTCGGCGACGGTTTCCTTACCCGGCCAGCGCGTATTGGCGAGTCGCTGGCGTAAATCGGCTAGCAGGCTGTCGGGAATATGGGCTTTAAAAGGCCGGATATTCTCCGCGTCACTGGCGGCATAAACCGCTTCGGGAAATAACGCGAATGCGCCGGCCGCGACGGTGGCGGCGAGCACGTTACGCCGCATCGGCGAAAACGGTGTTGAAGACATGCTGTGTCGTCCTGTTTCCAAGGAGTGGGCACCTGTGTGCACGATTGGCAGGGCAAGGCTCGATCGACTTGCGGAGCCGATTAATCACAGCGTCCGAAGCGTCCCACTCATTAGAAGCGACGAATGTATCTCGCGTTTGTCCGCGATGTACTTATTCGTAACACGCGCGCTTTAAACTGGATGAATAACGTAACGTTGCGCGAGAGAACAGTTAAATTAACAGGCGCGCCTATCATACTTTCGTTTGGATTGACCCTGATCCGCATAAACGCGATTATTCCCGCGCACGCAAAACAAGGAATCCGATGAATCAGCAGCGACATGACAACGCTTCGGCGAACGACCGTTATCCGCGCTTCACCAAAGCCGAGGTCGAAAAGATGATGCGCTTCGGCATCATTGAGCGCTGGCGTGCAGGCGATGTCATGTTTCGCATCGGTCAGCCGGGTCTCGGCATGCGCGTGCTGTTGAGCGGCCGCGCGAGGCTCTCGCGGCGCGATGGGCTCGGCCGCTCGCAGACCATCGTCGAACTCGGCGAAGGGCAGTTCCTCGGCGAAGTCGCGCAACTCACAGGCAAGCCCGCGCTTGCCGATGGCCTCGCACTCGACGACGTCGAAGCGCTGATGATTCCGCCCGAACAGATACGCGAGATGCTCGTAGCCGAAGCGCATCTGGGCGAACGCATCATGCGCTCGCTCGTGCTGCGCCGCTTCGGTCTCGTACGCGAAGGCGCGGGCCCCGTGCTGATCGGACGCTCGGGCGACCTGCGGCTGCTCGCGCTCGAAGGCCTGCTGCACCGGCTCGATCATCCATACACGGTCGCCGATCCCGCAACCGATTCCGACATCCGCGCGCTACTCGAAGATTGGGGCGTATGGCGAGACGACGTGCCTGTCGTGATGCTCGCGGACGGCACGCTGCTGCGCAATCCCGACGCACGCGAGCTGGCCGCGCGGCTCGGTCTGCTGCCCGAACTCGACTCGGCGCGCACCTATGACGTCGCCGTAGTGGGCGCGGGGCCCGCCGGTCTCGCGGCGGCCGTTTATGCAGCCTCCGAAGGACTCTCCGTGATCGTCTTCGACCATCATGGTCCTGGCGGACAGGCGGGCGCAAGCGCGCGGATCGAAAACTATCTCGGCTTTTCGACGGGCGTATCGGGCCGCGAACTCGCGGCCAACGCGTTCGCGCAAGCCGTGAAGTTCGGCGCCGAAGTCGTGATCCCGACGCGTATCGACCGGCTCGATTGCGCGCAGATGCCGCTGCAACTCGAACTGGAAAGCGGCCAGCGCATCGCGTCGCGCACGGTGGTGATCGCGACGGGCGCGGCCTACAGGCGGCCCGCCATCGAAGGCCTCGACGATGTCGCGGGCCGTGGCGTCTATTACTGGGCATCGTCTGTCGAAGGCCGCTTGTGCCGCGGCGCGGAAGTGGTGCTGGTCGGCGGCGGCAATTCGGCGGGACAGGCAGCCGTGTATCTCGCTTCGCAAGCGAGCCGCGTCCACATGCTGATTCGCGCCGACAGCCTCGAGAAGAGCATGTCGCGCTATCTGATCGACCGCATCGCATCGCTCGGCAATGTCACGCTGCATACGCAGACGGTCATTACGTCGGTCAGAAGCGATCAATGGGGACTCGAGGCCGTGATCTGCAACACGCCTGAAGGCGAGCGCGTGTTCGACACGCGGCATCTGTTCCTCTTCACAGGCGCCGATCCGAATACGCAGTGGCTGCGCGATTGCAGCGTCGAGATCGACGAACGCGGCTTCGTGAAGACGGGACTGGCGGCAGGCGTGCGCGCCGATACGGCCTGCTTCGCGTTGCAGACGAACGTGCCGGGCGTGTTCGCGATCGGCGATGTGCGCAATGCATCGGCGAAACGCGTGGCGGCGGCAGTGGGCGACGGCGCGGCCGTCGTCGCGGAGATCCATCAGTTTCTGAGCGCACCCTCACCTGTCGCCTGAGCCCGCTCCGCGCGGCATACAAGGGGAATGCCGGCCCGCACCTATACGAACGTATGCGGTCGCCCATCCCTTGGAGTCAACTGCCTAGCTGCAGATTGTATGGAACACATGCACCCCGCAGTCTAATCTTTGCACATCGATGATTTAAGGCGAAAGTCGCTTGAAACGCTCTATGAAGCAAACGATAGCGAACGATCGTCCGAACGGCTCTGACAAGAAAATCTGTATGACAAAAAAGGAGAACGCAATGCAAGACACGGTGAACCTGCGTCGCCGCCGGCTGATGGGTACGACAGCGGCCGGCCTCGGACTGCTCGAACTCGGGCTGCACAATCTAGCGTTCGGGCAGACGCCGAAGAGCACGCATGCCGCGAAGAAGGCCGCGCACCATACGTCGTTCGATGCGATCGAACAGATCGACGCGGGCCTGCTGAACATCGGTTACGTCGACACGGGCCCGAAGGATGGCCAGCCCGTGATCCTGCTGCACGGCTGGCCGTACGACATCTATGCGTTCGTCGATGTCGCGCCGATTCTCGCCGCGCAGGGTTATCGCGTGATCGTGCCGTATCTGCGTGGTTATGGTTCGACGCGCTTCCTGTCCAACGAAACGATGCGCAACGGCCAGCAAGCCGTGGTCGCCGTCGACATCATCGCGCTGATGGATGCGCTGAAGATCGATCAGGCCATCTTCGGCGCGTTCGACTGGGGCGCGCGCACGGCCTGCATCATCGCGGCATTGTGGCCGCAGCGCTGCAAGGCGCTGGTATCCGTGAGCGGCTATCTGATCGGCACGCCCGAAGCGAACCGCAAGCCGTTGCCGCCGAAGGCCGAGTTCGAATGGTGGTATCAGTTCTACTTCGCGACCGAGCGCGGCGAAGCGGGCTACACGGCCAATCGCAACGACTTCAACCGGCTGATCTGGGAACTCGCGTCGCCGAAGTGGCATTTCGACGACTCGACGTATCAGCGCACGGCGGCATCGTTCGCGAATCCCGATCACGTGGCCATCGTGATTCACAACTATCGCTGGCGTCTCGGCCTCGCACCGGGCGAGTCGCAATACGACGAGATCGAAAAGCGCCTCGCTGCGCTGCCGACCATCTCCGTGCCGACCATCACGATGGAAGGCGACGCGAACGGCGCGCCGCATCCGCCTGCCGCCGCCTACGCGAAAATGTTCACGGGCAAGTATCAGCATCGCGACGTGAGCGGCGGCATCGGCCACAACCTGCCGCAGGAAGCGCCTAAGGCGTTCGCCGATGCCGTCATGCAAGTCGTGCGGCTGTGATCGCGTTCGACCCACGCCACGCAATCCGTCGCATTTTGAGCTGACATCATGGACAAACCCGACCACGTGCTGATCGTCGACGAGGATCGCGGCGTACGCGAATTCGTCGCTGCCTATCTGGAGAAAAACGGCATGCGCGTCACGCTCGCGTCGAGCGGACGCGACATGCATGCCGTGCTCGAGCGCGACACGCCCGATGTGATCCTGCTCGACCTGATGCTGCCCGGCGAAGACGGTCTCGCGCTGTGCCGCTGGCTGCGCGCGGGCCGTCATCGCGCGGTGCCGCTCATGCTGCTCACGGAGCAATGCGACGAGATGGACCGCATCATCGGTCTGGAAATGGGCGCCGACGACTTCCTCGCGAAGCCGTTCGCCGTGCGCGAGCTGCTGGCGCGCATCCGTGCAGTGCTGCGCCGCACGCGCATGCTGCCGCCGGGCATGCTGATCGCGGAGGCATCGGAGATGCTCGGTTTCGGCGACTGGCGGCTCGATACGACGGCGCGTCATCTGCTCGACACCGACGACGCCGTGGTCGCGCTGAGCGGCGCCGAGTACCGGCTGCTGCGCGTGTTTCTCGATCATCCGCAACGCGTGCTGACGCGCGACCAGTTGCTCAACCTGACGCAGCGGCGCAATGCCGAACCGTTCGACCGTTCGATCGATCTGCTGGTCAGCCGGCTGCGTCAGCGGCTCGGCGACGTCGCCCGCGTCCCGCGCTACATCAAGACGCTGCGCAACGAAGGCTACGTGTTCTCGTCGACCGTCAAGGCCGTCGAGGAAATGCGCGAACGGCAGCACGCCTGAGGCGCAAGCGGCCGTCCTTCATTTGTATCGCCATGTATCCGGCGCCCGCCGCGATACATCGCGATACGCAAACCCTACCTTCCTGAAATTCGCCGGATACATGCGCGGACTCTAATCCTGCATAACGGCACGCGCTTCGTGTGCCAACCGGTTGAAGCCATCCATCGCGGATCAGGAGGTTGTTCATGTTACTCATCGTCATCGCGTTTCTCGGCGGGGTGCTCACGATACTGAGCCCCTGCATCCTGCCTGTCGTGCCGTTCGTCTTCGCGCGCTCCGACAGGCCCTTCGTCACGGACCGGCTGCCGCTGCTGATCGGGCTCGCCGTCACGTTCTCGGTCGTTACGGGCGTCGGCATTGCGGGCCTCGCGGGCGCCGCGCAGTTGAGCCACTACGGACGCTGGGTGTCGCTCGCGCTGTTCGCCGTGTTCGGCCTGTCGCTGCTGTTTCCGGCATTGTGGACGCGTGTGTCACAGCCGTTCTTCAGCATCGGCAACCGCGTCGAAGCGTTGTCGCATGCCAAAGGCGCGCGCTTCCAGGTCGTCTCCGCGCTGTTGCTCGGCGCAGCGACGGGCTTGCTGTGGGCGCCCTGCGCCGGCCCGATCCTCGGGTTGATCCTGACGGGCGCCGCGTTGCATGGCGCAAGCTGGCAGACGGCGGCGGCGCTCACCGCCTATGCGTTCGGCGCGGCCAGTTCGCTCGCGGTGATCTCGGGGCTCGGCAAGCAGGCCTTCGACAGTCTCAAGCGTTCGCTCGGGTTCGGCGAGCACGTGCGCCGCGTGATGGGTGCCGTCGTGCTGCTGAGCGTCGTGGGCATCGGCTTCGGCTTCGATACGCGAGCCCTCGCTCACGTGCCGTCGACTTCGACGACGGGTGTCGAAAGCCGCCTGGTCGGTCTGCTTTCCACTAGCCATAGCAGCAACCACGACGATCGTCCGCATCTGCAACGCGTCAGCCTGCAGACGCCGTCGAAGCTGCCCGTCGAAGGCAAGCTGCCCTCGCTCGATGGCGCCGAAAGCTGGATCAACTCGACGCCCCTCACGGCCGATGCGTTGCGCGGCAAGGTCACGGTCGTCAACTTCTGGACGTATTCGTGCATCAACTGTCTGCGCACGCTGCCGTATCTGAAGACCTGGTCGGACCGCTACGGCAAGGACGGTCTCACTGTGGTCGGCGTGCATACGCCGGAGTTCGCGTTCGAGCACGATCCGTCGAACGTAAAGCGCGCGGTCGCCGATCTCGGCATTCACTATCCCGTCGCGATCGACAATGGCTACAAGATCTGGCAAGCGTTCGGCAACCAGTACTGGCCGGCGTTCTATATCGTCGATGCACAGGGCCGCATCCGTTATCACCACTTCGGCGAAGGCGGCTATGGCGAAGCGGAAAAAGTCATCCAGCAACTGCTCGCCGACTCGGGACACACGATGCAGGCAGGCGATCTGCCCGCCATCCACGGTTCGGGCGCGCAGGCGGCGGCGGATACGTCGGACGTCGAATCGGGCGAGACGTATGTCGGCTATCAACAGGCGCGCGGCTTTGCTTCGCCGCAAAACGTCCGTCCCGACGATGCCGCTTCGTACACGATCCCGTCGCAATTGCCGCTCAATAGCTGGGCGTTCGGCGGCAAGTGGATCGTCGGCGGCGAAGCGGCTGTGCTTGATCAGGCGAATGGGCGCATCGCGTATCGCTTCCATGCACGCGACCTGCACCTCGTGCTCGGACCGGCTGCGAACGGCAAGCCCGTGCGCTTTCGCGTGACGATCGACGGCGCCGCGCCCGGCGAGTCGCACGGCGCCGACGTCGCCGCCGACGGCAGCGGCGTCGTGACGAGCGCGCGGCTGTATCAACTCGTGCGCCAGCACGACGGCGTGCGCGACCGCACCTTCACGATCGAATTCCTCGATCCGGGCGTGCAGGCGTTCTCGTTCACGTTCGGCTGATTGCTGACCGCCAGCTTCTCATATGACGCCACTGCGCCATCACAGCGCAGTGGCGTTTTCATTTGCCGGGATCGGAAAACCCGCGAAAGCGTGGCGATTTGTACCTCAATGTATATATCGCCGATCGAGAAATACTGGCTTACATTCCGGCGCGTTCTGGAAACAAGCCAGATACGTCGGCGGGTTCAAATAACGACACGCAAGGTTGATTCATGACAGTGCGAACTGACCGGGAAATCAACACATCGCAAACGCGATGACCGCCCGGGTGATGTCAACGCAATCCATTCATCTACTGGAGAAATCTCATGAAATTCGTTCAATCGCTCGTCGTCGCTGCATTGCTCGCCGCTCCCGCTTTGTCGTTCGCACAGTCGAACCAGCCCGTGACCCGCGCGCAGGTTCGCGCCGAACTGGTTCAACTGCAACAGGCCGGCTACAACCCCGCCAGCGACAACACGCAATACCCGAAGAACATCGAAGCTGCGCTGTCGCGCATCCAGGCTCAGCAAGGCGCGGCATACGGCGGCGTTGCGGCAGGCCAGTCGAACTCGGGCGCGCGTCGCGATACCGCGCAAACGCCTGCGCCGCAGCAACAGGATGTGCTCGGTCTCGAACCGATCTACGCGCACTCGTGATAGCAGCGGCTCCGTTGCGAACAGCTAGCCGTTCGCAACGGAGCAGCAAATCAAAAAATCGTTCATCGATAACGCGGTACTCAGGGGCAAGACAATGACAAGAACCATCCGGACTTACCTCGCGTTCGCCATGATGTTGTGCGGACTCTTCGCGATCCAGACTTCGCAAGCGGCATCGCAAGCCGATCTCAAAGGCACCAACGTCGTGCTCGTGCATGGCGCATTCGCGGACGGCTCCAGCTGGAATCGCGTGATTCCGCTGCTCGAAGCGCATGGCCTGCATGTCGTCGCCGTGCAGAATCCGCTTAGCTCGCTCGCCGACGATGTCGCGGCAACGAAGCGCGTGATCGATCAGCAGAAAGGACCTGTCGTGCTGGTCGGCCATTCGTGGGGCGGCGTCGTGATCAGCCAGGCGGGCAACGACGACAAGGTCAAATCGCTCGTGTACGTCGCTGCGTTTGCGCCGGATGCGGATCAGTCGATAGCCTCCATCACGCAAGGCATGCAGGCGCCCGCATGGGCCAACGAGTTGCAGAAAGATGCAGCCGGCTATCTGACGCTGTCGGACAAGGCCGTGCGCGACGACTTCGCGCTCGATCTGCCCGCCGGCCAGCAACGCATCGTCGCCGCGACGCAAGGACCGTGGTTCTCCGGTTGCGCCGCCGACAAGGTGACGCAGGCCGCATGGCACGAGAAGCCGTCGTACTTCGTGATTCCGGCACGCGACAAGATGATCGATCCGCATCTGCAGGAAAAGATGGCGACGAACATCCACGCGCAGGTGACGCATGTGAACGCGAGCCACGTCGCGATGCTCAGCCAGCCCGAAGCCGTCGCCAACGCGATCATCGCCGCGGCCCGCAACGCGCACTGACCCGGGAGCGCACGACATGAAGACGATCGTGATGGACGGCCCGGGCGGGCCGGAAGTGCTGCGCCTCGTCGAACGCGACGAGCCCGTGGCAGGACCGGGCGAAGTGCTCGTCGAAGTGGATGCGGCGGGCGTCAACTTCATGGATATCGGCGTGCGACGCGGCGGCATCTGGTCGACGATGCCGAATCCGAAGACGCTCGGTGTCGAAGGCGCGGGCCGCGTGCTGAGCGTCGGCGAGAACGTGACGGATATCCGGCCGGGACAACGTGTGGCATGGGTCTACGCGCCGGGCAGCTACGCGCAGCGCATCGCGATTCCCGCTGCGTCGCTCGTGCCCGTTCCCGACGCGATCGATCACACCACCGCCGCAGCCGTGATGATGCAAGGCCTCACGGCGAGCCACTTCGCCACCGACTTCTATCCCGTGCGGCAAGGCGATATCGCGCTGGTGCATGCGGCGGCGGGCGGACTCGGCTTGCTGCTGACGCAGATCATCCGGCTGCGCGGCGGCATGGTGATCGGCCGCGTGTCGCATGAGGGCAAGATCGAAGCCGCGCGGCAAGCGGGCGCGGATCATGTGATCGTCGACAGCGAAGGACGTTTCGCCGATGAAGTGATGCGTCTCACCGACGGCGAAGGCGTGCATGTCGTGTACGACGGCTCGGGACCGGCGACGTTTCAGGGCTCGCTCGCGTCGCTGCGCCGCTCGGGCACGTTCTGCTGGTACGGACCTGTGCTCGGCGATGCGGGGCCGATCCACATCATGAGCCTGCCGAAGAGCATCAAGATCGGCTACGCGACCTTTGCGGATCACATTCACACGACAGCGCTACTGCGCGCGAAGGCGAAGCAACTGTTCGACTGGATCGTCGCGGGCGTGCTGGATGTGAGGATCGGCGGTGTGTATCCGCTTGCGGATGCGGCGCGGGCGCATGCGGATATGGAGAGTCGGAAGACGACGGGGAAGCTGTTGCTGGTGCCATAGCGAGGTTGTTTGAAATATCCCTTCGACGGCGGGCGTCACAAGGGACCGGTCTGGCTGCACTTTGCACATCGGCTGCTTACCGCTCCCTATCGCCGGACAAAACCAACATCCAGCGAAGTACCGACACGGGCTATTTCTGCAGCACCGTAATCTTGAAATGCGTTGGCGTATTGCCATTGACGTCGGACGGCATCGGGTCCGAGCGTTGGACCGCAGCGCTATCCCACGCGGGATTACCACTTGCACGGTAGATGGTTGCTGACAGCAGCTTGCCATCCGTCGCGCATTGCACTTCGATTACCGTAGAGATCGACTTATCAAAAGGTCCCGACCAGACGAGGTTGCCGCGCACCAGGCGTCGAATTTCATTCGCGAACGAATTCCGCGCAGCATAGGAACTAAAGCCGGCGAACACAGCTCGCGGCGATGCCTGCGCGTGCGCTCCATTGAGCGTAGTCGCTGCTATTGCGAGCGCCAGAATTCTAATGGTGCGTGTCATGCCCGGTTTCCCGCTGTGAAGGAACGGCAATCCTACCGGTGGCCGCCATTAGCAGATGTCAAGAAATGTCGTGATGCATGTTGGACGAGACGAAGCAAGCTTGACATTTTTCGACACTTTTATTCGCTCGTCGCGGTTAGCATCTTTTCTCCTATCTGATATGGAGTCCAAATAATGCCATTTGATAAGCTGGCCGCCACGCATTACGCCGACAGTCATGCGCACCGACACAGTACCGGGAACTGCGCACGGTACGTGCGCACGGCGATTGCGCGCGGTGGTGTTACCCTCACGACCACCCATTCGGCAAAGGATTATGGACCGATCCTCCAGGCAGCGGGATTCGCTCAGGCAACCGGCATTGCTCAACGAGGTGATGTTGCGGTTATCCAGTCGATTCCGGGGCATCCTGATGGACACATGGCGATTTACGATGGAACTCGCTGGATTTCTGACTTCAGGCAGCATGGCGGCGCGGACGGCTTTTATCCAGGCCCGGCCTACCGGACCCAGCGACCGTCGTACCGTATCTATCGGCACCCGTGAGGCTTGATGTGCGTAAACTTCTAATGCCCTTTGCGCTGGCCCTCGCAGTCATAACCAGCATCTTTTGTCATTCCAACGCGTTCGCCCAGGCCCACGACGCGACATCGGACGTAAAAGCTTTCTATTCGTGGTACATCGGAAAGCAGTCCGGTGCAGCGTTCCCGCTACTCGACAAGGCCATTTACGGCTACGTGAACAAGCAAACGGTAGATCGCCTGAGAACTGCATATCGCCACAATCGGCTACCGGGTGGCAGCGACTACTTCACCAAGGTTCAGGACTACGACGAACGTGACTGGCTGTCGAATATCGTTGCCACGAATCCCGTTTCCCTGGGTGACGTGACGATCGTTCCTGTTACGTTCGGATCAAAGGACAAGATCAATGTGATCGTCTTCCTGCGCAAGCAGGGCGACGCATGGAAGATCGTGAAGGTCGACGATACGCGCGATTTTGAATAACGCTCTGCACGTTTGTGGACATACCCGCACGGGCGCGTAGGGCGCCCGTTATTCACAACCCGCTAGGCAAAACACGCCGCCACAGCCGCATGCGAAACATGGTTATCAGCAACCGTCACCGCAGCCGAAAACAGATAACCCTCGTTACGCAGCGTCTTGATGTATCGCCCGTCGCGCACACCGTCCTGCAACCTCTGACGCACGCGGCTCACGAGCAGATCGATCGAACGGTCGAGCAGATCGGCGTGACGCCCCTGCGTCATGTTGAGCAACTGGTCGCGCGTGAGCACACGGTTCGGGTGATCGAGAAACACCCGCAGCAGCCGGTACTCGGCGCCGCTCAGCGCGACGATCGTGCCGTCCGCATCGATAAGATGGCGCGCGCCCGTGTCGAGCCGCCATTCGCCGAAGCGCAGTATCGACGCCGATTCCGCGATCTGCATGCCGGGCGGCAGCATGTTCGTGCGGCGCAAGACGGCGCGGATGCGCGCCAGTAGTTCGCGGATCGCAAACGGCTTCGACAGATAATCGTCGGCGCCCATTTCGAGCCCGAGAATCCGGTCCGCTTCTTCGTCGCGCGCGGACAGCATCACGATGGGTATCGCGTGAAAGTCGCCGCGCGCAATTCGCGGCACAGCGCGAGGCCATCCGTGTCCGGCAATCTCACGTCGAGGACGATGAGATCGGGCCGGTCGAGTACGAGCGCGGCGCGCATCTCGCGCGCGTTGCCCGCATGCGAAACCCGCATGCCGTTGCGTTCCAGATAGATGGCAACGAGTTCGCGGATCTCACGATCGTCGTCGACGATCAGGACGTGTTCGAGCTTCTTCATGACATGTTCTACGACTACGGCTACGGCGAAACACTCAGCCTGCTTTCCCGCTGACGGCGCGTCTGTATGCGCATGTATCGCGCGCTTGCACGGCGATACATAACGTTGCACGCGAAACCGTTCCAGACACGCGGCAGATACATCCGGCTGCTCAAATGAACCTCAACGATGGTTGCCTTGCAGCCTCCAAGGTCGCGGTTCATGTGCCGCGCATGGTGGCAGGAACGCGTGGGCAACACAACAGCAACTGTGCGCACCCACCGTTGCCTTCTGGTCAACAGTCGAGATTTCATAGGTCTGAAAACGATGCGAACAATCAATCACCAGCGCCTGAGATATTTCCATGCCGTCCTCACGCACGGCTCGATCCGCGGCGCCGCCGACGACATGAACACGTCCCCTTCCGTCATCACGCGGCAGATCCGTCTGCTCGAAGACGAACTCGGCGTCGCGCTGTTCGAGCGCGGCGCGAAAGGCGTCAAACCGACGGAGCCCGCCGCGCATCTGCTCGAGTTCTGGGAAGGCTGCCAGTCGCAGCAGGAAAAGCTCGAAGATCAGCTGCTCGCATTTCGCGGCCTGCGGCATGGCCGCGTGCAGCTTGCCGTCAGCGAGGGGTTCATCGATACCTTGACGGAAGACGTGCTCGCGCCGTTTTGCGCGAAGTACCCTGCGCTGAGCATCGAAATGAGCATGCTGGCGCGCGACGGCATCGTCGAAGAAATCGCGGGCAATCGCGCGCATATCGGGCTTGCCTACAATCCGCCGCCGCATCCGCGCATCCGCTGTCTCGCGAGTTCGATCCAGCGCGCGGTGCTCTTGCTGCGCCGCGAGCATCCCCTCGCGCAGAAGAAACGGCCGGCCACGATCGACGATCTGCGCGCCTTTCCGCTCGCGCTGATGCCGCAGACGTTCGGCATCGGGCATGCAGTGAAGATGCTCGAAATCGCCGAGGGCATGCAGATCGAGCCCGCAATGACGACCAATTCGCTGGCCGTGCTCAAGCGTATGGTCGCGACCGAAAACTTCGTCACGCTGATCGGCGAGTTCGCGGCGCGGCGCGAAGTGGCGAGCGGCGAACTGACCACCGTACCCGTCGATCACCCGCTGTTTCAGGGCACGCAGGCGCGGCTGCTGGTGAAGTCGAGCCGCGCGCTTACGCCGGGGCCGCTGGAATTGCTCAGATGGATCCAGCAGCGGCTGTCGGTGTTTTCGGTGGGGCCGGGCGTGACGGCATAAGCTGCCGAAAAACTTCGCGAGGTTCACGGCACTGTCAACCCATCGACACACAACTGGATCATCGTCGAGAGTCTGCGCAAAGACAGGGGCCGCTCATGGAAGACATCGCCATCCTCAAGACTCCGGCCAACACGGAGCCTGCCCGCAGCGGTCTTGGCGTTGCGGCGCTGCAGCGTGACATCGTCGACAATCTGATCTGTCTGCAGGGCCGGTATCCCGAGATTGCTACGCCGCACAACTAGTATATGGCGCTCGCGTATGCCGTGCGCGACCGGATGATGACGCGCCGCGTCGCAACCACGCACGCGTATGTGGCAAGCGACGCAAAGGTCGCCTGTTATCTGTCGGCGGAATTTCTGATCGGTCCGCAACTCGGCAACAATCTCATCAATCTCGGCATCGAGCGAAACGTCCGCGAAGCGCTGGAAGGTCTCGGCCTGGAACTCGACGATCTGCTGTCCATCGAGGAAGAACCGGGCCTTGGAAACGGCGGCCTGGGACGTCTCGCGGCCTGCTATCTCGACTCGCTTTCCACGCTCGAAATCCCTGCCATCGGCTACGGCATCCGCTACGAGTTCGGCATCTTCGATCAGGAGATCCGCGACGGCTGGCAGGTCGAAGTCACGGACAAGTGGCTGCAAAAAGGCAACCCGTGGGAAATCCTGCGCCCTGACGTGGCCTTCTACGTGAGCTTCGGGGGCCGCACGGAAAGCGCGACGGATGCCGAAGGCCGCTATCGCGTGCGCTGGATTCCCGCGTACACGGTCAAGGGCGTGGCGTGCGATACGCCGCAGCCGGGCTTTCGCGTCAACATGTGCAATACACTGCGGCTCTGGAAAAGCGAGGCCGTCGAATCGTTCGATCTGCAGGACTTCAACGCCGGCGATTACTACGAGGCCGTGCACGAAAAGGTACGCTCGGAGACGCTGTCGAAAGTGCTCTATCCGAACGACGAGCCCGAAGCCGGCAAGCGCCTGCGGCTCGCGCAGCAGTACTTCTTCGTCTCGTGTTCGCTGCAGGACATGCTGCGTCTGCTGGCGCTGAAAGGCGAACCCGTCAGCCGTTTCGCCGACATGTTCACCGCGCAGCTCAACGACACGCATCCGTCGATCGCCGTCGCGGAACTGATGCGGCTGCTGGTCGACGAACGGCAGATGCCGTGGGACGAAGCATGGGACATCACGCGTGCCGCGCTCGCGTACACCAATCACACACTGCTGCCCGAAGCGCTCGAAACATGGGGCCTGCCGCTGTTTCAGGATCTGCTGCCGCGTCCGCTCGAAATCATCTACGAGATCAATCGACGCTTCCTCGACGAAGTCCGGCAACGCTATCCGGGCGACGACGCGCGCGTCGCGCGCATGTCGGTGATCGACGAAACGGGTTCGAAGCGCGTGCGCATGGCGCATCTTGCGACGATCGGCAGCCACGCCGTCAACGGTGTCGCCGCGCTGCATTCGGATCTGCTCGTGCGCACGGTGTTGCGGGATTTCGCCGAACTGTGGCCCGAGCGCTTTCACAACGTGACCAACGGCGTCACGCCGCGCCGCTTCATGATGCTCAGCAATCCGGGGCTTGGCGCGCTGCTGGACGACACCATCGGTGGAGGCTGGGCGGCCGATCTCGCGCAACTCCGCAAACTGGCCGCATTCGCCGACGACCCTGCATTTCAGACGCGCTGGCATCGCGTCAAGCAGGCGAACAAGGAGACGCTCGCCGCGCGTATCCGCAGTACGACGGGCGTCGTGGTCGATCCAGAAGCGCTGTTCGACATTCAGGTCAAGCGCATCCACGAATACAAGCGTCAGCATCTCAATGCGCTCTTCATCGTCACGCTCTATCTGCGCATCCGGCGCAATCCGCAGCTTGCGCTGACGCCGCGCTGCTTCGTGTTTGGCGGCAAGGCCGCGCCCGGTTACGCGATGGCCAAGCTGATCATCCGGCTGATCAACGGCATCGCCGAAGTCGTCAATGACGATCCCGCCGTGAACGGGCGGCTCAAAGTCGTGTTCTTCCCCGACTTCAATGTGAAGAATGCGCAGTTCATCTACCCCGCCGCCGATCTCTCCGAGCAGATTTCGACGGCAGGCAAGGAAGCGTCGGGCACAGGCAACATGAAGTTCATGATGAACGGCGCGCTGACCATCGGCACGCTCGACGGCGCCAATGTCGAAATGCGCGAGGAAGTCGGCGATGACAACTTCTTCCTGTTCGGCCTGACGACGGATGAAGTGGAACGCGTCAAACGGGAAGGCTATCGGCCCGGCGATTATGTGAACACGAACGAAGAACTGTGCGAGACGCTGGATCTGATCGCGAGCGGCCACTTTTCGCGAGGCGACGCCGAGGTATTCCGGCCGCTCGTCGATAACCTGCGATACTCGGATCCGTATCTGGTGCTCGCCGATTACGCGTCGTACGTCGCGCGCCAGGAAGACGTCAGCGCCGCGTGGCAGGACCGGCAGCGCTGGTTGCGCATGTCGATCCTGAACACGGCATACTCCGGCAAGTTCTCGTCGGATCGTGCTATCGCCGAATACTGCGAGCAGATCTGGCGGATTCGCCCCGTAAAAATTGCGCTGGAGTGACGGGTTCTGTCGATCTGGATGCGCGTCGTTCGTCGTATCTATGGACAGAACGCGTTCATAGACCTGGAGGACACATGCGCAAGCTCACCGTTTCCGTTTTCAGCAGTCTCGATGGCGTGATTCAGGCGCCCGGCGGGCCCGACGAAGATACAGGCGGCGGATTCAGTCTGGGCGGCTGGATCGTTCCCTATGCCGACGAAGCCATCGGCGACAATCTGCAGGACATGCTTTCGCAGCCCTTCGAGTTGCTGCTAGGGCGCTGCACGTACGACATCTTTGCGTCGTACTGGCCTCACGTACCGGCGGGATCAGGCAGCCGCGCGATCGCGGACCGGTTCAACAGCGTGCCGAAGCACGTGGCCACACATCGACCCGGCACGCTCGGATGGCAGAGCAGCCATGCGCTCGAAGGCGATCTCGCCGATGCCGTACGCGCGCTACTGCGTCAGGACGGCGCCGGTCTGCTGACGTTCGGCAGCGGCAACATGGTGCGTCAGCTGCTCGCGGCAGGTCTCGTCGACGAGCTTCGGCTACTGACCTACCCTGTGATGCTAGGACGCGGCAAACGTCTCTTCGGCGACGATGCGCTCGCCTCGGCGTTCACGCTGGCGCATTCGGTCGCCACGCCAGGCGGCGTGCTGATTGCGCGCTATCTGCGCAACGGCGCCGTGCGCACGGGTTCGTTCGATTAAGCCGATAACGCTTCACGTCGTGCGCCGGATCGTCATCGTCGCGGCCAATCCCGGCTCGTTGTCTGCGAAATCGAGCGAGCCCTGGCGCAGCGTGGCCACCGCCTTCACGAGCGCAAGACCGAAGCCAACGCCGGGCGTGCCGCGGCTTCGGTCGCCGCGATAGAAGCGCTCCGTCACCTTGGTCCGTTCGCCGGCAGGGATGCCCGGTCCGTCGTCGGAAACCGTGATGTCGACGCGTTCTTCGCGCTCGCACAGCGACACAGCGACCTCGCCGTTTTCCTGCGCATACTCGAGCGCGTTGTCGATCATTGAAAATGCCGATCACGCGATCCACGTATCTTCATCGCCCATCTTGCGAAGCCCGAGAATCAGCACTTCGAGCCGCGCACGCAGTTCCGTCAGCGGCGTGCGCAGATCGCTAAGCCGCGTGGTCACGCTGACCGGGCCGGGCGGCGTCGGCAAGACGTGTCTTGCGATCGAGCATGCGCTTCAATGGCGCTCGCCGTGTCCCGTCGAGCCAGTGTCCGCATGCTTGCCGTCCGTTGCATCGTCGGCGGGGTGCGAGGCCATATGTCTCGCAAAGCACAACACGTCCCCCCGATGAATCGACGCGCCGGCCGGTTCGATACGTTCGAAGCCATGACGCTCGTAGAACGCGACGGCTCGCCGGTTCAACTCGTTCGCCTGCGCAATCAGCGTCCGATACCCGGCGGTGACGGCCTCGGTTTCCAGCATGTTCAATATCGCCTGCCCGGTGTCGCCGCTGTCGGGTCTGCAGTAGATCCGCATCAACTCGGCAACGCCGTAGTCGAAGCGCCGGAACGCGCCGCAGCCAAGCGGTGCGCCCTTGTTCGTTCGCGCCACGACGAATGCGCCGCGCGCCGAGCAGACTTCTTCCAGCTTGAATCTCGCCTGGCCTCCATCGCCCGAAAAGAGAGCGAGTGTCGCGGTGCACTCGTCGAGTAAAAGTTGTGCGTCGTCCGTGCAGGGGTCTTCGCGGCGAACATGGACTCTCTTGGCAGATTTCGTCACGTGATGGCTCTTGTGTGTGTTGATCGGTGTTGATAGCAGGTAGAGGAATATGAGCAAACGTAATTCCTCATTTGTCCCGGCCCGCGCCGCCCGTCGCAACGGCCGTCATCTCTACCCGCCCGCGCCAGTCACGCGCCAGATTGCGTTGCCGACGTCGTCGGCGATGATCAGCGCGCCGTCCTTGTCCTCTCCCACACCGACGGGCGCGCCATACAGTTCCTTCTGGTCGTTCGATGCAAAACCGGTGACGACCGGCTTCGGCGCGCCGACGGGTTTGCCGTTTTCGAACGCGACGTAGGCAACGGCATAACCGCTCAGCGGCGAACGGTCCCAGCTGCCGTGCTCGCCGATGAACGCGCCGCCGCGATATTGCGCGGGCAGATTACTGCCCGTGTAGAACATCAGGCCAAGCGGTGCGACGTGTGAACCGATTGCATAGTCCGGACTGATTGCCTTGGCGACGAGATCCGGGCGCTGCGGCTTGACGCGCTGATCGACGTGCTGGCCGTAATAGCTATACGGCCAGCCGTAGAAAGCGTTCTCCTTCACCGACGTCAGATAATCGGGAACGAGATCCGCGCCGATTTCGTCGCGCTCATTGGCGATCGCCCATAGCTGTCCTGTTTTCGGCTCCCATTGCAGCCCCGTCGGGTTACGAATCCCCGCCGCGTAGATGCGGCTGCCGCCCGTCGCGACATCGACTTCCAGCACGTCCGCGCGGCGATATTCGACGTCCAGACCGTTTTCGCCCACATTGCTGTTCGAGCCCACACCGACATACAGCTTCTTGCCATCCGGACTCGCGAGCAGCGCCTTGGTCCAGTGATGATTGATCGTGTCGGGCAGATCGGCGACTTCGACGCCCCGTGCCGATATGCTCGTTTCGCCCGTTTTGTAGGGGTACTTCAGGATCGCATCAGTGTCGGCGACATACAGCGTGTCGCCCACCAGCTGCATGCCGAACGGCGAATGCAGGTTCTCGATGAACACGTGCTTATCCCATTGCCCGCTGCCGTCTGTGCGCTTGCGCAGCAACGTGATGCGATTGGCGCCCTTTTCCTTTTTCCCCGAACGTCCTTCGATCAAGCCTGCAATCAGCTGCTTCGGCGTGGTCACGGCTTCTTCGTTCGGACTGTTCGATTCGGCGACGAGAATATCGCCATTCGGCAGCGTATAAATCTGCCGTGGATGTTTCAGTCCCGAAGCGATCTTCTCGATCTTCAGGCCGTCCGCGACCTTCGGCGTCGCGCCGTTCTGCCATCCGACGTACTTCGGAACCTGCATCGGCGGTGCGAAGAAATTGCGCGCCGCAGGTAACGGCGGATTGAAGCCGGCCTGATGTTCGGCGTCGTAACTCGCGTGCTCGTTGCATCCGCCGAACAACGCCGTGAGTGCGAGCGCGAGCACGCTCTTGATCATGATTCTATTCACGGACCGTCTCCCTGATACCCGTCTTGCCGGTTTCCGTCTTGCCGGTTGCCGTCTTGCCAACTGCAAGCGCGCATTGACCGAGTCCCAGCAGCACCACGGTGATCACCGACAGCACCACGTTCATCGGCACCATCGCATACGCATCCCGGCTATGCACGAACGCATTGACGATCGCCGCGGCAATGCCCAGCAGGTTCAGCCAGAAGTCGAGCTTCTCGATGCGCGTCGACGGCCAGCGCGACGGAAGCCATACGTGACACAGGTTGATCAAACGAGGAATGATCGCGAACACCAGTCCCGTCGACACGAGCCATGCTGCGCCCTTGCCCCAGAACACATTGCCCGTGATCGCGTAGGTGATGTCGAAGACGAGCGTGCCCACGAAGAGCCCGAACGGTATCGGGTTGAGCAGATCGAAGATCGCGGTGGCGAATCTCGATCGATAGACGGGTGCGGCAGGTGTCATCGGATGCCTCTTCTTGATGTTCGATAGCGGTTCACATTTTTTGCCGTGCACGCGGCATGCCCGAAGCGTTCCATGAGCGTCGCGGGCACGGCGTCTGCGCGTGAGAAGGCATGAAGAACGCATGAACCTGTCGTACGGAGAAGATCGATGAAACGTATGGTGTGTATGGCAATCGCGTGTGCCGTGCTCGCGTGTGGCGCTGCCGGCTGCAAAAAGGCGCACGACGCGGGCAACGACAGCATGAACGCGGGCAAGAGCGGTATCTCGGCGGATGCGCGACCGGCGGCTCCGCGCGAAGCACCCGCTGCGCCGTCAGGTCCGGCAGCAACGAACATACGACAGTAGACCAACGACATCCATAACAGAACAGAGACCCGGCGCTTCAAGCGCTGGAACGGCGCATGCTGGGAGCAAAGCATCATCGGTCGATAGCCAGTGCAAGAGGTCTCATGACAATCGGGTGCCCTGAATGCGGCGCGCTCGACGACGTTCCACCCCTCGCGGCACACGCGCTCGCGCGCTGCCGCATCTGCCACTATCCATTGGAACGGCGCAGCGGACGAAGCGTGAATGCGGCGCTCGCGTGCACGACCGCGACCTTCGTTCTGCTGCTCCCCGCCAACCTCGCGCCGCTGATGACCGTCCATATGCTCGGCGCGCAGCGCAGCTCGCTTCTCTCGTCGGGTATCGTCGATATGTGGCGCGGCGGCTGGCTCATCCTTGCGCTGTTGCTCGGCGCGTTCGGTATCGTCCTGCCATTGCTGCGTTTCGGCGGACTCGCGCTCGTGCTCGGTGCGGTCCGCAGCGGTCGGCATTTCAGAGGCATCGGCACGCTGTTTCGCTGGACTATCTGGCTCGACATCTGGGCGATGCCCGATGTCTATCTGGTCGGCTGCTTCGTCGGTTATGCGCGCGTCACGCAGAATCTGACGGGCACGATCGGTCCGGGCGGCTACTGTTTCATCGCGGCTGCACTGATGTCGATGCTGACACGCGCCGCGCTCGATCGCCGGACCGTATGGCGCGCGATCGCGCCCGAACATGCGCCGCCCGCCGACGAACCCGCGCTGTCGTGCACGGTATGCGACCGCGTCGAACCCGCCTCGCATGAAGGCCAACCCTGTTCGCGTTGCGGGCTGACGCTGCGCGTGCGCAAGCCCGACGCCGTCGTGCGCGCGACGGCCTTGTCGCTCGCCGCGCTGGTGCTCACGGTGCCCGCCAACTTCTACCCGATGACCCTGTCGATGCAACTCGGCCGCGACGTGCCGCACCGGATCGTCGACGGCGTCTATCAGCTTTTTCATGCAGGCCTGTGGCCGCTCGGCATTCTGATCATCTGCACGAGCATCGTGATCCCGGTTGGAAAGCTGGCGGGCATGGCGTGGTTCGTCGCTTCCGTGATGCGCCGCTCGCGCAAACATCTGCGCGCGAAAGCGCATCTGTATCGATGGATCGACGAACTCGGCCGATGGTCGAACGTCGACGTCTTCACGATTGCGGCCTTCGTTCCGCTGATCCACTTCGACGGCCTCGCATCGGCGCGGCCTGCGCCGGGCGCGACGGCGTTCGCACTCGTCGTGTTTCTGACGATGCTGGCTTCGCGTGCATTCGACCCGCGCATGATGTGGGACGCCCGCGAGCGGAGACGATCGTGAGCGGCCCGCATTCGCATCGCACGCAGGCAGGCGTGCGGCACAGCGCATGGCCCGGCTGGATCTGGGCGGTGCCGATCGCCGCGTTCGGTGTCGCCGGATGGCTCGGCGTGCGCGCGCTGGTTCATGATGGCGCGACCGTCACCGTGACCTTCGACAACGCGTACGGCATGAAACCCGACGACACCATCGTCACGCTGCGCGGCGTGAAAGTCGGCGCGCTCTCCGGCATCGCGCTTGCGAACGACGGCCGGCACGTCGAAGCGAAACTCAAAATCGATCGCGCGGAAAAGCAGTATTTGCGCAGCGGCACGAAGTTCTTTCTGCGCGGCGCGCAGATGGACTTGAGCGATCCTTCGTCGATGAAAGCGCTGCTCGCCGGCCCGGAGATCGTGATGGAACCAGGACCGGGCAAACCCGCCGATCACTTTGACGGCGACGACGCGCGGCCCGCGCTCGCGCCACAACATGGTCCGATCGTCACGTACGCGGTGCGCTTCGAAGGCGCCGCGGGCGAACTAAAGAACGGGGCGGATGTCGAGTTGCGCGGCTTTCACGTGGGCACCGTCACGGGCGTGCGTCTCAACTACGATGCAGGCACGGGCGCGCTGAGCACGCCCGTCCAGATCGCGCTCGATCCGACGCAACTCGGCATCGTCGGCGCGCCGCCGCCTGCCAATGGCGACTGGCGGCCGCTCGTCGACAGCATGTTCGAGCATCTGATCGCCGAAGGGCTGCGCGCGCGTCTGTCGCAAGATCCGCCGCTCGTCGGCGCGCGCAAGGTCGATCTCGACTTCGTCGCGGGCGCATCGAAGGCGACGCTCGCCGCGGACAACGGCGTGCCCGTCATTCCGAGCGTCGCGTCCGCCGACATCGACTCGATCACGGCAAAAGCCAACGACGTCATGAAGAAAATCGACGCGCTTCCCATCAAGGAAACAGGCGACGAAGTCCGCAGCATCGCGGCACGCGTCAACGCGCTGAGTTCGTCGCCGCAGATACGCGACAGCCTCACGCACATCGACCGTTCGGTCGCGCAGATAGACCGCACGCTGCAGCAGGTGTCGCCGCAAATCGGGCCGCTCGTCGCACAGCTGCGCGACACGGCGAACCAGGCCGACCGCACGGTGGCGGCGGCGAACCGCACGCTCGGCGCGGATGCAACCAGCCAGAATGACTTGCCCGCCACGCTGCGCGAACTGACGGATACGGCGCGCTCCGTGCGTGCGCTGGCGGATTATCTCGATCGTCATCCCGAGGCGCTCGTGCGCGGCAAGCGCGAGGAGAACCCATGACGCGCCATGCCTCGCGCTTCGTATCACGCACTACATCACGCCTCGCCTTGCTCGTCGTCATGAGCGTCGCGGGCTGCGGACATAGCCCGGCCACGCACTATGTGACGCTGAACGCGGCGCCATCCGGCGCGCCGCTCGCGACGACTCACATGGCGCCCGTGCAGTTGACGGCCGTGCATATCCCCGCTGTGCTCGATCGGCCGGAAGTGGTGACGCAGGTCGCGCCGAACCGCCTCGCGGTCGACGACGGCAACCACTGGGGCGCGCCGCTCGCGCAGATGATGCGCCGCACGCTGGCGCAGGATCTGACGACGCGCCTGCCTGCAGGCGCCTTCGTGTTCCCGGATGCGCCCGCGCCGCCCGATACGCGCACGCTCGTCGTCACGGTGCTCGATGCCGAAGCCGATACGAAGACGCTCACGCTGCAGGCAGGCTGGACACTGCTATCCGGCCAACCGGCGCGCGCCACGCTGACGCGCGAGGTCACGCTGACATCGGCGCTGACGAGCAGCGATGCGACCGGGCAGGCGGCGGCGCTGAGCCAGATTCTCGGCGAACTGGCCGACCGCATCGCCGCATCGATCGTCGTGCGCTGAGCGTTTCTTCCGCCCCTCATAAACATGTCTAAAGGCCTCCTGAATACGTCCGTTAACAGGCTTCGAGACTACTGTTTTCCCTGAAATATCAAGTAATTGTTGCCGAGATGCGTAATTCGCGTAGTACCGCGCGAGATGCCTGGCGCGGGCTGCGCTGCCGTCCTCTTGCCGCCGTGTCCGGTGTGACTGCCGCAGTCGCCCGTCAGGCGGAAACGGGTACGCACGCCGATACCACTGCCATGCTCGCCGGGGAGGCGTAATGCCGGCAATACTTCCCGTGATCGGCTTCATTCTCGGTACGCCGGCGCGCCGGCAGAACGTCGTCGGCCAGGCGATCCGCGCGTCCCTGCTGTCGACCGTGTTCGGCAATGCTTACCCGCTCTTCATGGCGGGCGTCGCGAGCGCCTTCGCCGCGCTGGTCGCGTACTGGCGGCTGCATGCGCCGTGGGCGGCCGTCTGGCTGCTGATCGACGTGTCGATCCTCGTCACGCGGCTACTCTGCATCCGCGCCTACGCGCGTCGACACGACAGCGCGGGCGCACGACACACCGATACCTGGGCGGCGCGTTACGCGCCGCTCTGCCTGCTGGCGACGCTGACGCTCGGCCTCGGCACGATGGGCTGCGTGATTTCCCCCGACACGCAAC
The DNA here is from genome assembly GCF_030412785.1 of Paraburkholderia sabiae. NCBI lineage: Bacteria > Pseudomonadati > Pseudomonadota > Betaproteobacteria > Burkholderiales > Burkholderiaceae > Paraburkholderia > Paraburkholderia sabiae. The sequence continues at coordinate 4,638,523 of NZ_CP125295.1, read as the reverse complement.
TGTCGGCACTCGCCATCATGGTGACGGCCGGGATTCTGGGCGGCATCGGCTCGCGCAATGCCGCCGTGCCGCGGCTCGCCATTGCGCAAATCGCGCTGGGCGCCGTGCCGATCGGCATCGGCGCGCTGATTGCGCGGCGCAGCGGCTCGTGGATACTCCTGCCGCCGCTCGTCGCCTATCTCGGCGCGATGTTTTCCGTCGTCTGGCGGCATTACGACGGCCTGCTCGCGCTGATGTCGGCGGAACAGCGGCACGCCGAACTGGCGGCCCGTTTCGATGCGGCGCTCGCGAACATGCCGCACGGCCTCTGCACGATCGATACGTTCGGCAAGGTGGTCATCGCGAACCGGCGCACGGCCGAACTGTTCGGCGCGCGAGTCGAGCAGCTGAAACTCAACCTGCCGCTGCCCGAATTCATCGGTCATGTGGGGCTCGCGCACTTCGGTCCGGACCTTCAGAAGCATCTGGTCGAGCGCTGTGCGGCATGGCTGCATGGCGAGCGTCGCGCGCTCGACCTCGATCTGCGCGATGGCCGTCAGCTGGAGATGACGCGCAATCCCGTTCCCGACGGCAGCGCCGTGATCATCATCGAAGACGTGACCGAGCGCCGGGAAAGCGAAGCGCGGATTCTTCACCTCGCGCGTCACGATCCGCTGACGGGACTGGCCAATCGACGCGAACTGCATGACCGTCTGAGGCGCATGCTGAGCACGATTCCGCCGTCGACCGTGTCGCGGCCGGCCGTGTTCTATCTCGATCTCGACGGATTCAAGAGCGTCAACGACAGCCTCGGTCACGGCGCGGGCGACGAAGTGCTCACGATGGTCGCCGCGCGGCTCAGGCAGACGCTGCGCGAAGGCGAACTGGCGGCGCGGCTCGGCGGCGACGAGTTTGCGATCATCGTCAGCGATTCGACGCCGCTCGTGGTGTCCACTGTCGCGCGACGGATCATCCGGGTGGTCGGCCGGCCGTATCGGCTGGCTGCGGGGAAAACCGTGTCGATCGGCACCAGCATCGGCATCGCGCTGTCGGCGCCCGACGACGCCGTCGACGAGCTCATCACGCGCGCCGACGAAGCGCTGTACGCAGCGAAGCAGGCGGGCAAAGGCACGTTCCGCGTCTCGCCGCGCGAAGGCGTGCTGCTGTAGCGGCAGTGCGTTGCATCGGCGGCATGCGGTGTGCTGGAGAACCGATAGCGACGGCACATCGGAGAGCAACATGCAGATGCTGGAAATCGACGCGTTGCGTTCGACGCAGGGCACGCACGGCCGTCGCGAGGTGTTGAAGAAGGCCGACGCGTACCGCGCGCTCGACGCCGATGCGCTGCGCGATGCGATTGCGCAGAAGCCGGTGCCCGTCGTGCAGGGCTACGGCGGCGAGTACTTTGCGATCGATCATCATCATGTCGCGGCGGCCTTGCATCTCGTCGGCGTGAAGACCGTGCCCATTGTGATCGTCGACGATCTGTCCGCGTTGTCCGAAGGCGACTTCTGGCTTTCGATGGAAAACCGGCACTGGGTTTCGCCCTTCGATGCGCGCGGCGAGCGCATCGCCTTCCAGCAAATGCCTAAGCACGTATGGGAATCCGAAGAAGATGACTTCCGCGATCTCGCCGCCGACGCCCGCGATGCAGGCGGCTACGCGAAGACCGACGTGCCGCTCGCGGACTTCAGATGGGCGGACTTTTTCAGACGCTACCTGCCGGCGCCTTTCAGCGAACCGGAGTACGGCGCGCGGATCGCGCAGGCGGTCGCTTTGGCCCAAGCCGATCTCGCCGTGGGACTGCCGGGTTATCTCGGCGAATCGCGCAAACGGTCATAGGCAAGCGCCATGCAGCGCGATATCGATTGCCGGGAGCGCATGCAGAAAACCCAGCGCTGCGCCCTCTTCCCTTAACCTTTGCAGTTCGCACACGGTTGCCGCGCCACGCTCGCCTCGTCCGTGCGCGATGAGCGCGCGGGCCCGCGCCACGAAGAAGCCGGAAAACGGCGACGGCTCGCGGCACGCATAGTCTTCGAACGCGGCAGCATGGAACGCAGCCGCATCCCATCGTCCGCGATCGATACAGGCTTCGATCGCGTCGCGCCGGAACAGATAGTGGTTGTGGCTCACCGCTCCCGCAGCAAGCACGGCTTCGCCTTCTTCGATAGCCCGTTCGAAGACAGCGGCATCGTCCGTCACGCGCGCCAGCGTGCCGAGATACGATGCGCCCAGATAGGCCATGCCCGTTTCATGGCTGATCGCCAGCGCTTGTTCGATATCGTCGAGTGCTTCGCGTCGATGCCCGGCAACCCGCTGCAACTCTGCGCGAAGCGCGAGCGCCTCGCCTTCGAAACGCCTCGATTTCAGCTCGCGCGCGCATTGCAGCGCCGGGCCGACATGCTCCCACGCGCGCTCCCACTGCGCGAGATCGTGAAAGCAATGCCACGCGGCATGATGCGCGACGGCAAGCGCCCGCAGATGCCCGACCCGCTCCGCCGCCGCGATGCTCGCGTGAGCGGTATCGAGCGCCGTCTTCGTCTTGCCCGCGAACCAGGCGGTAATCGCGTGCATCGGCAGATTCGCCACCTCGATCCGTCCGAAGCCGTGGCGCTGGCACAGCGCGATGCAGCGGCTGAACGCGTCATGCGCGCTGATCATCCGGCCGCGCATGTATTCGCCATCGCCGAGCCCGCCGAGCGCAGCCGCCTCCTGTTCGTGATCGTGGACCTCGCGCGCGAGCGCGAGACTGCGCTCGTGTTCGCGCACGCAGCCGTCGATCTCGCCGAGCGGAAAGCACAGATTGCCGCGCAGAAAATGAATGCGCGCCTCTTCGCGCAGCAGGCCGTCGGCGGTGGCGGCGGCAGCGGCGGAATCGAGATCGGCCCACGCACCATCGAGATCGTCGATGATCCGCTTCACCGTGGCGCGCCCGATCCACGCACGACAGCGCTCCGCGTTCGTCATCGCAGCCGTGAGCGCCGTTTCGAACGCGCCGAGCGCCGATGTCATATCGCCGATGTCGTGCAGGATGTCGCCACGCAAACATTCGAGCGCTACGCGATCGCTGCGTGCCGAGGTCAGTTCCAGCCCGCGCTCGACGAGACGCAGCGCAAATTCATAGCGATACCCGCTTGCCTGCGCGTGCGCCGCGTCGCAATAGGCGCGCGGTGCGTCGGCGGCGGCGGCGCGGTCGAGATGTTCGGCCCGCAGCACGGCATCGCGTGGCGCGTACCACTGCGCGGCGCGGCGATGCAGTTCGCGGCGCTGGCTTTTTAGCAGGCCGTCGTAGATCGCGTCGCGAATCAGTGCGTGATGGAAAATGTAGCCGCTGCCTTGCTCGCGCAACAGGCGCGCCGTCATCAACGGTTCGAGCTTCAGGTCGGCGCCGTCGAGAATCTCGCTGACGGCCTCTTTTTCGAAGAACTGGCCGAACACGGAGGCAACCCGCAACACAGCCTTGTCCGCGGGATCGAGCCCGTCGAGCCGCGCTTGCACGAGACTTTGCACCGAACCCGGCACGCCCGCGTCGGTGGCTTTCCCGGCTTTCCCCACGTTGCTCAGCAGTTGTTCGAGAAAGAGCGGATTGCCTGCCGCGCGTTCGATACAGCGTTCGGCGCGATCGCCGGTGCAGGGAAACGCGCCCGCCATCAGACGCGCGTCGCCGTCGTTCAACGGGCCGAGATCGATCAGCGATTTTCCCGTTGCGTTCGATGCGTCGTCGGGTGGATCGACCGAAGGCCGCGTCGTCAGCACCAGCACGGCGGGACACGATGACGACGCCGTCGCGAGTTCGGCGAGATCCTGCAGCGTCGATCGATCCGACCAGTGGATGTCTTCGACGACGAGCAAGCGGGGTTGTCGAAGGCTGACACGCTGCATGAGTCGCGTCATCGCGTTCTGCCGGCCCTGGACGCGCATTGCGTTGTTCATCGCCTCGTACACGGCCCGGCCTTCGGGCGGCTGCGGCACATCGATCAGATCGTTGAGAAACGGCGCATCGTCCGCATCGACGAGACCTTCGGCGATCGCTCGCGCCACCGCCGTCGCGGCAGCGTCGCGATTGCCGGCTTCATCGATTCCGAGCAGACCGCGCACGAGCGAGCGGATCGCGTCGCGGCCCGCGCCGGAGCCGAAGTCGAGCACGAACGCGTCGTGACACGCGAATCCCAGTTCGCTCGCCTCGCGCCGGCATTCTTCGACGAAGCGCGTCTTGCCGATACCGGCCTCGCCCCGGATCTGCACTACACCGCCTCGCGCGGCCGCGCGGCACGAGCCGAGTATGTCGCGGAACCGGCTCAACTCGTCGCCTCGGCCGATCAATGGCCGGCTGGGAGACGCACGCCGCAACCCGTCGACGCGCCACACCGACACGGCCTCCGCAAAACCCTTCACGGTGAGCGCGCCACGCGTCGCGCAGTCGAGACGTTCAGCCAGCGGACGCCACACGGCCTCCGACACCAGGATCTCGCCCGGCCCGGCCGCGTCGGTCAGGCGCGAGGCGAGATTGACGGTGTCGCCCGTCACGGTGTACTCCCGATGCGCCGTGCTGCCTGCGCCGCTCGCGACGACCTGGCCGACCGCAATGCCGATGTGAATCGAAAGCGGACGCGCGAGCGCACGGGACAACGACGGTATCGCGTCGAGCATCGCGAGCGCGGCGCGCACCGCGCGTTCGGGATCGTTGCCATGCGAACGCGGCGCGCCGAACACGGCCATCACGCAGTCGCCGACGTGCTTGTCGATGTGCCCGCCATGCCGCTCGACGATCGCATCGACCTGCTCGAAATAGCCGTCGAGCACAACGAGCAATTCCTCGGGATCGAGTTGGCGGCTCAGGTCCGTGAAGCCGCACAGGTCGGCGAAGAGCACGGCGACCTGTCTGCGTTCGTCGGCGGGTGTGGCGACGGCGCGTGCGCCGGGTTGATCGACGCGAGCTTCGGCAATCGCCGCCAGCAGCCGCTTGCGATGCCCGAGCGATTGCACGCCGAGTTCCTTCAGATCCGCGTCAGTCAGCTGACGCAGCATTGCCGCGTCGATATCGTTGTCGGCGAATGCCTGCGCGTACTGTTCGAGCCCGAGTCCGCCGAGCCATCGTCCGATATCCATCGCTATCGCCATCGTTATCGCCCGAAGCTGTTTCCCGTTGAGCGCTTAAGAAATACGCCGCCACGCGTCTTTTTCAGTGTAGGTGTTGCGCCGGGTGCTCGGGTGCCGCGCGGTTTGACAGCCGCGAGAACAGCGGCGGATACTGACTCGCGCGGCCGTCCGCCTGGCGCGGGCACCGCGCGTTCCGGGAGAGCGCCGTGAAGCAAGGTGCTACAGGTTCTTCGTCGGAGTCCGCGTCCGCGTCTGCATCTCGCAGCGCTGCCGCGCCGCGTGTCAGCGGCCTGCTCGGCGACCTGACGGCGGGCGCCGTTTCGACGCTCGTCATGCTCTGCTACGCGATGAGCCTCGGCACGCTGATCTTCAGCGCCGACCTCGCGCGCTACGCCGAACTCGGCGTGCCGACCGCGCTGATCAGCTGCATCGTCACGGCGCTGGTGATCGCGCTGACGAGTTCGATGCGTCTGAACATCGCCGGGCCCGACAGCAATGCGACTGCGTTTCTCGCGGGCGTGGCGGCGGGCGTCGCGAGCAGCGTGCATGCCGACGGCGGCTCGCCGCAAACCCTCCTTTTGACTGTGCTGATCGCGATTGCGCTGTGTTCGGTGTTGACGGGCATCGTGCTGTTTGCGATCGGCTCGTCGAAGCGCAGCCGTTCGTTGCAGTTCCTGCCGTATCCCGTCGTCGGCGGCTTTCTGGCGGGTACGGGTTATCTGCTGCTGGCGGGCGCGTTTCGCGTGCTGACGGGCGAAGCGCCGCAGTGGCACACGCTCGGTCTGCTCACGCATCTGCATTGGCTCGCATGGGTGCCGGCGCTCTTCATCGGCGTGCTGACGACCGTGCTTACGCGCGGACAGCAGCACATTGCGGCGCTGCCGTTCGTGCTCGTGTGCGGCATCGCGCTGTTCTATGCGTTGCTGCATCTCGCCGGAATCTCGATCGACGATGCGCGCAATATGGGTCTGCTGCTGCCGCACGTCAAGCTGCACTTCTTCCCCGATCTGCGTGTGCCCGCGCCGCTCGCGCAAGGTGCGATCGACTGGCCCGCGATCGCGGCGCATCTGCCCGAGACGCTCATCGTCACGTCGGCGTCCGCGATCACGATCCTGATGAATTCGACGGCCATCGGCGCTGCAACCGGCGAGGACATCGATCTGAATCGCGAAATGCGTGCCGCGGGACTCGCCAACATCGCGAGCGGATTGCTGGGCGGCATGGTCGGCTATCAGTCGTACAACCGCTCGATGCTCAATGCGCGTGCCGGCGCAACGAGTCGGCTCGCGGGCGTGTTCGCGGCGCTTGCGTGTCTTGTTGCGCTCGCGGCATCGCCCGATCTGGTGGCGCTCTTTCCCGTGCCCGTGCTCGTCGGCCTGCAGTTGTTCATGGGATTGCGTCTGATGCTGCAATGGCTGATCGGCGCGTATGCACGACTCAGCTGGTACGAGTACGCGCTCGTGCCCGGCATGCTGGCGGCTGTCGCGCTCTATGGCGTCGTCGCGGGTGTGATCGCGGGCGTCATTGCTGCCTGCGTGATGTTCGCGCTGCTGTATGGGCGCGTCAGCTGCGTGCGCATGGAATTCGATGCAGCCACGCGTACTTCGTCGGTCGAGCGCAGCATCGAAGATTCGACGCATCTGCGCGAATGCGGCGCACAGGTGTGCGGCCTGTGCCTGCAGGGTTTTCTGTTCTTCGGCACCGCCAATTCGATTTTGCAGCGCGTGCGCGAGCGCCTTCACGCGAATAGCGCCGTTGCCGTGCGCTATGTCGTGCTCGACTTCGCATCGACGAACGGCATGGACGCGTCGGTATCGATCGCGTTCGTCAAGCTGCGGCAACTGTGCGCGTCGTCAGGCGCGGATCTCGTGCTCACCGCGTTGCCCGCGCGCTCGCGCAGCCTGCTCGCGAAATCGGGCACATTGAACTTGCGGATACACGAGTTCGCGACGCTCGATGCCGGTCTCGAATGGATCGAAGATCGTCTGCTCGAATCGTGCTCCGACATCGGAAGATCAGGTGAGCAGGATTTTCGTGCGGTACTCGCGCCGCATTTCACGCTGTCCGCGCTGGCGAAGCTGTGCGACTGCCTCGAAGTGCGCGATCTCGACGCGGGCGAAGCGCTCTTCCTGCATGGCGAGCCGGGCGACGCACTGTATATCGTCGAGCGTGGGCGCGTCGCCGTTTCGCTGTCGCTGGCCGACGGGCGGCTCGTGCGGCTGCGCTCGTTCGGCCCCGGCACCGTTGTCGGCGAAATGGCCGTCTACACACAGACCACGCGCAGCGCCGATGTCGTCGCCGAAGCGCCCACACGTGTGCATCGGCTGTCGACGCCCGCGCTATCGGCGCTCGAACGCGACGACCCCGTCGCCGCGCAGCAGTTTCACCGCTTCCTGATCAAGACGATCGCGGCACGGCTCGCCGTCGCCGACGAGGCGTTGCGTGCCGCGTATTGATCGCCCGAGTATGACTCAGGCATTCAGCGCGCGAAGCGTTTCCTCCGTCGTCCACAGCGCGTGCGCGAGGAAACGATAGTTGATCAACGCAGCGAGGTAGCCGTCGCCTTCGGGAACGCGCGGGCCCGCCGTCGCGTCGCGCACGACGAGCACTTCAAACCCTTGCTCGATCAGTTCGCGAAGATGCGACTCGATGCACAGATTGGCCGCCATACCCGCCAGCACGATCTGCGAGACGCCCTTCTTGCGCAACTGCAGGACGAGGTCATTCGTTTCCGGTCCGTACACCTTGTGCGGCGACGCGATGATCGTCTTTCCGTCGAGGAGGTACGGCTTGTATTGTTCGAGGAAGTCGGCACCAGAGCCCTCGAATCCATCTAGCGAAATCGGGCTCTTCCGTTCGAACATGTTGATGTTGTGCATGACCTTTTCGAGCGGACCGCCGAAATGCCAGTGATGATCGTACGGGTAGTAATAATGCGGCGACACTGCGACCGTCAGATCGAGCGCCTTGAAGCCCTTCAACAGCTGTTCGACGTGCGCCACCATATTGTTCTCGGTGATGCTCGGCCCGAAGATGGGCCAGCTCGCGCCCGTCGGACTCAGAAAATCGTTTTGCGGATCCACTACGACCAGCGCGGCCTTCGAACGATCGAGCCTGAATCCCGTAGCGGGAAGTGCGGGATCGGCGGGATCCGCGTACACGTTGACACCACCTTGTTTAACCGTGCTTTCGTTGCTCATATCTACCTCTTCGTTTGGGACGTTACGTTACGATCGATCCAGTCTAAATAGCTGACCGGTCGCTTTATAAAAAGACCAAAAAAAACTAACGCAGCAAGCGAGGCAATACGACACGTTCGAAACGGGCGCATGCGTCGCCGGATTGTTCGACCTTGCCGCGCATCAGCGCGCCTTCGTAAGCCTCGATTATGATTTGCGCCAACTCGCCGGCCTTGATGCCGGCGTCCAGTTCGCCGCGCTCCTGGGCCTCGGCAAGACAGGCCGCGAGACCGTCTTCCCAGCGTTGCAGCAGATCCGTCAATTTGGCGCGCGTGTCCTCGCTCGTGTTCGACAGTTCGAGCGACAGATTGCCGATAAGACAACCAAGCTTGAAATTCTCGCGCCCATGATCGTCGCTGATCGCGCGGAAAAAACGCACGATCCGCTTGAGCGGCTTGATGCGCGCGTCGTACAGGATCGGGCCGTGCCGGTCTTCGATCGACTGCCAGTATTCCTCGACGATCTCGGCCGCGAAGGCTTCCTTCGTTTCGAAGTAGTTGTAGAACGAGCCCTTCGGCACATTCGCGGCTGACGTGATGTCCTGCACGCCGCAGCCGTTGAACCCTTTGTCGAGCACGACATCACGCCCGATGCTCAGCAGTCGGGCGCGCACTTCGGGGTTGGGAGGTCTTGGCATGGTGTCGGCTTTTCATCCATCGGTTGATGGATAATAAAGTAACCGGTCATCTATTTTCTGTCAAGCGCCAGGACGTCTCGGCGAGGGCTCAGCGGCCGATATAGCGCTGCGCCAACGCTTCATACAGCGGCGGAGCAAACAGCTTCGACACCTGGCTCGAGATCAGCGCGGTCGCCATCAGCGACAGCACCAGCGCGTGCCCGTTGATCATCTCGATCACGATGACGAACGCAGTGATCGGGCTTTGCGTGACGGCCGCGAGATAGCCGACCATGCCGAGCGCGATGAGCATCGGCAGTTGCATCTGCCCGAACACGAGATGCAGCGCGTTGCCGATTCCCGCGCCGATCGCCAGCGACGGCGCAAAGAGACCGCCCGGCGCGCCCGGCAGATATGAGCCGACCATCGACGCCATCTTGAGCAGCGGATACGTCGCGCCGAGTTGCGAATTGCCTTCGAGCATGCCGCGCGCTTCGGCATAACCGCTGCCGAACGTATGACCGCCAGCGGCAACGCCGATCACGGCGATGAACAGGCCGCACGCCGCGCCGAACGCTACCGGATGCGTTTTCCTCCACGCGACGAGCTTCGCGGGCATCCAGCGTTCGGTGTTCAGCAGCAGCCAGCAGAAAACGCCGCCCGCCACGCCCGTCACGACGCCCAGCATCACCACGGCAACCGCGAGCAGATCCGGAAAGTGGCCGTCGATATCGATCGTGCCGAAGTACGTGTAATTGCCCTGCAAACCGAGCGAGACAATACCCGCAAAGATGATCGCCGTGATCAGCACGCCGCTGGTCCGCTGCTCGAAGCTGCGTGTCAGTTCTTCGATTGCAAACACGACACCGGCAAGCGGCGCATTGAACGCTGCGGAAAGCCCCGCGGCCGCGCCCGCCAGCGCCAGCTTGCGTTCCAGTTCCGCGCCGCGGATGTTGCGCAGGCGCTCGGGATAGAAGCGCCGCAGACTGAACATCAGCGACGCGCCGACGTGGATCGTCGGTCCTTCGCGGCCGATCGTGAAGCCGCCCAGAATCGACAGAAACGATACGGCGATCTTGCCGCCCAGAATGCGCAGGTTCAGCAGACGCGGGCCGAGGTCGCGCCCTTCGTGCAGCGTCGCGATCACTTGAGGAATCCCGCTGCCCTCGGCGCCGGGGAAAAAGCGTCGCGTAATCCACACGCCGAGCGCCCCAACCGCCGGTGTGAGCACGAGCGGCAGCCACCAGAGCATCGCCGTGTAGCGCAAGAACGCGTCGTAGCCGAAATCGATCAGACGCGCGTACATGACGGCGACCAGGCCGGTTGCGATCGCGCCCAGCCAGAACACGCCGTAGTGAAGCCAGAGTCGCCGGCCGCGCAGCATCGTGCGCCGGTCGGGAAGTAAGGGAATGCGCATCGGGATGCTTGTGTGGTCGAAACAAAATAAGGCACATTGTGACATAAATGCGCACTTCCCCGTGTCACCCCCGACAGCCGACCGCGCAATGCTTATTCGTCCGCCTCGCCGAACACCCAGCCGAACGAGCCGTAATGCGCCTTGTGCTCGGCTGCGAGCTTGAGCAGACAGCGCTCGCCTTTGGGCGTCAGATGCACCTGCACCTGACGGCGATCGTCCGCGTCGGGCTTGCGCGCGACGAGCCCCGCCGATTCGCAGCGCGACACGAGTGCTGCCGTACCGTTCGGCGCCGCCTGCAGACGCTCAGCGAGTTCGCCGACCGTGGCCCACTGCCGCCCCTCGAACCCGCGCACGTGCAGCAGCAGCTGATACTGAAGCGTCGTGATGCCCGCCGCGTTGGAGATCTCCTCCGACACCCGCAAAAACTTGCGCAGCTCGTAACGGAATACCGACATCGCTTCCAGATCCTGTTTGGCTGGAAGATCGCGTTTGGCTTGCCTGCTTGAACTCATTTGCAGTCCCCGTGAATGGCCTTGATGTTCGCGGATCATACACATACGCACGAAATGCCCAGCACTCCGCCTTTCGTCTGTCTTTCCACTACCTATACTTGGCATGGACGTCGGCGGCAACGTTGATGCATCGGCGGCGTCCCTTTCGTCAGATCAATTCTGCCTTCGTCGAGGAGGTGGCACATGCGATACGACGCACAAAAAGTGCAGGACTTCATGGGGCGCATGGTCGAGGAATTCGGCGCAGTCGCGTCCGCGCCGCTGATCGCGCTCGGCGACCGGCTCGGTCTGTACAAGGCCATGACCGAGCAAGGCTGGATGACTTCGGAGCAGGTTGCCGAACGCGCCGGTCTCGCCGAGCGATATGTGCGCGAATGGCTCGCGGCGCAGGCCGCTTCAGGGTTCGTTCGCTACGAGCCCGAAAGCGGGCGTTATCAACTCGATAACGAAATGGCGATGTGCTTCGCCGAAGAGACGAGCCCGACGTTCATACCGGGCTTCGCCGACTGCGCCGAAGCCATGTTCCGCAGCCTGCCCAAGCTCGAAGCCGCGTTCCGTACGGGGCTGGGCGTCGGATGGCATCAGCATCATCCGTCGCTGTTCAAGGGTACGGAGCGGTTCTTCCGGCCGGGCTATGCGGCGCATCTGGTCGCCGAGTGGATCCCCGCGCTCAACGGCGTCGAAGCGAGACTCAAGGGACGCGGCGCGAGGGTCGCCGATGTCGGCTGCGGGCACGGCGCCTCCACGATGCTGATGGCCGATGCCTATCCCGACGCGACGTTCGTCGGCTTCGACTATCACGAACCGTCCGTGCAGAGAGCGCGTGAACTCGCCGAGGAAACCGGTCTCAGCGAGCGCGTGACGTTCGAAGTGGCGAGCGCGCAAGCATTTCCGGGCAACGACTACGACCTCGTCGCCTTCTTCGATTGCCTTCATGACATGGGCGATCCGACGGGTGCCGCAGCGCATGTGCTGCAGTCGTTGAAGCCCGATGGATCGTGGATGATCGTCGAGCCCTTTGCGAACGACCGGCTCGAAGACAATCTCAATCCTGTCGGACGCGTGTTCTATTCCGCATCGACGATGATCTGCACGGGCGCATCGTTGTCGCAGGAAGGCAGAAAAGCGCTCGGCGCACAGGCGGGCGAAGCGCGGCTCAGGGATGTCGTGACGGCGGGCGGCTTCACGCGTTTCAGGCGCGCGACGCAAACGCCGTTCAACCTGATTTTTCAGGCGCAGGCATAAACGGCTATAACGAAGCCGGGCGTTGCGCCCGGCTTCACTGCCAACCACCAGCTGCTTACTGCGACATCGCGCCCGATGCGGGATGATCCATACCCATCGCGTCGTGCTTCTTCATCTTGCTGTTCTTCTTCATCCCATCGTGCGACATGTTGTCTTTCTTCATCGCGTCGTGGGACATGGCGTCCTTGCTCATCGCATCGTTCGACATCGCGCCGCTCGCCTGCGCAAAAGCAGCCGTCGTACCCATCGCCATCGTTGCTACGAACACAGCCGTCATCAGTCGTTTCATTGCTCATCTCCTTGGGGTTGAAACGGTATCCGGCCAGACCGGAACCAGAAAAAACAGAACAGCACTCAGGAACCGCCGAACCAGTTGTAGCCCTGATCGACCCAATAACCGCCCGGATAGGTATTGGTGACGAAGATCTCGACGATGTGCTTCGGGTTCTTGTAGCCGAGCTTCGTCGGCATGCGCAGCTTCATCGGATAGCCGTATTTCGCGGGCAAACGCTCGCCGTCGTATTCGAACGTGAGCAAGGTTTGCGGATGCAGCGCGGTCGGCATGTCGATGCTCTCGTAGTAGTCGTCCGCGCAGCGAAAGCCGACATACTTCGCCGTCGTGTCCGCGCCGATGCGGCGCAGGAATTCCGCGAACGGCGTGCCGCCCCAGCGCCCGATCGCGCTCCATCCTTCGACGCAGATATGCCGCGTAATCTGCTCCGCGTGCGGCAGCGCGTAGAGTTCGGGCAGCGTCCACACACGTTGCCCCGTCACGAGGCCGCTCACTTTCAGGCGATAGTCGCTGCCGTTCACATCGGGCACATCGTCGATGCCATAGAACGCATTGAACGGAAACGGCCGCGTGAGTTGTGCTTCCGTGTACGTCGGCGCGAGCCGGTTCGGATCGAAGAGAAACGCTTGCGCGCGGTCGTTGAGACGCGAGACGGCAGTCAGAAACTTGTTGACCGAGTCGTCGTCGGTGATCGAGCAGCCTGTGAGCAGTGACAGTCCGCCCAACGTCAGCATGCGTTTGCCGAACAGACGCCGCGACGGCATCTCCAGTTCGCGGCTTGCATCCGCGAGAATCGATGCACGGTCGAGTTTGACGATCGGTTTAGCGTCGTTTTTCATGGGGTTTTCCTCGCGCACTGATCAACGGCCGCGCAACATGGTCAACAGCGAACGCGGCACGAGCGCGACCATCGCAACATGCACGACGACGAACGCCGCCATCACCGCCATCGCGCAGAAATGAACGATGCGCGCGTTGTCGTAGCCGCCCATCAGTTCGCGCAGCAGCGGAAACTGCACCGACTTCCAGATCGCGAGACCCGACAGCACGAGCACGATGAGATCGACGATCACGACGAGATACGCGAGCTTCTGCACCGCGTTGTACTGGCGCAGATCCGCATGAGAGAGCTTGCCGCTCGCTGCGGCGATGAAGTCGTGCAGCACGGCGCGCGGCGAAACCGGAAAGAACTTCGCAAAGAAACGTCCGCTCGCGATGTTGAGCGCGAGGTACACGATGCCGTTGAACACCAGCAGCCACATCGCTGCGAAATGCCATTGCAGCGCGCCGCCGAGCCAGCCGCCGAGCGTGATCGACGGCGGAATGACGATGTCCTTGAAAACCGGCGACGCGTCATAAATGCGCCAGCCCGAGAACATCATCACGAGCGCCGCCAGCGCATTGAGCCAATGCGTGATGCGCAACCACAACGGATGAATCGGCGAATTGCGCTGAACGCTTTCGTGCGCTGGAGTAAGTGACGCTTTTAACGTGTCCATGTCGATCACCGTGACGGTCGGATACACGTAAATTCGCCGGAAACACGCGGCGGGTTACAGCGCGACGTGAAGAAATATTTTTTGTGCAGGCTGTAACCGGGCACTACCGAACAGCGAATTAACCCGTTAAAGGAGGCGGGTGACGACGATGGACGACGACCGCGCTATAGTGGCGCATCACGGCTTCGGCTTGACGGAAGCCATCGACATGAGACTGGCTGCTCCCCTCGCCGTCGCGACGGCGAGCCAGGCGCACGCGTCGTCGTCTCGTCGTTCCGCCAATACGGGAGCCAATTTGCAAGAAGCGGAAAGCCGCCTGAAAGCGTTATTCGTTCGCGGTCTCGACGGCGATGCCGACGCTTATCGAAGCTTTCTGCAAGCGCTCACGCGGCATCTGCGCGCGTTTCTGCGCAGACGCATCCCGAACTATCGCGACGATGTCGAAGACCTCGTTCAGGAGATCCTGCTCGCTGTGCACAACGCGCGTCACACCTATCGTCCCGACGAACCGCTGACGGCATGGCTGCACGCGATCGCCCGCTACAAGCTGATGGATTTTTTCCGCTCGCGTGCGCGCCGCGAGTCCCTCAATGATCCGCTCGACGACCACACCGATCTGCTCGCCGACACCGACGACGAACCCTCGCAGGCGCGTCACGATATCGGCAAGCTGCTCGAACATCTGCCCGACAAGCAGCGGCTGCCCATCGTTCATATGAAGCTCGAAGGGTTGTCGGTCACGGAGACGGCTCGTCTCACGGGACTGTCCGAATCGGCCGTGAAGGTCGGCGTGCATCGGGGTCTCAAGGCGCTGGCGACGCTCATCCGGGGGCTGCGATGAAGACCGACGATCTCATTGGCCTCCTGTCGAATCAGGTGACGCGCATCGAGCGCGGCGTCGTCGCGCGACGCTTTGTCAAGGCGCTCGTGCTCGGCGGCCTCGGCTCGCTGATCCTGATGAGCGTGGTGTTTGGCGTGCGGCACGATCTGGCGAGCGTCGCGCGTACCACGATCTTCTGGGCCAAGATGGCGTATCCGCTGGCGATTGCCGTCGGCGCGATGCTCGCCGTGATGCGGCTCGGCCGTCCGGGCGCGCGCGCCGGCTATTCGTGGGCGCTGATCGCGCTGCCGTTCGTCGCGGTGTGGGCTGCGAGCATGGTCGTGCTCGACGGCACGGCGTCGGGCGAACGATGGGCGGTCGTGCTCGGCCACACCTGGCGCACGTGTCCGTTCAACATCATGCTGCTGTCGCTGCCGACCTTCCCGGCCGTGTTCTGGGCCGTCAAATCGCTCGCGCCGACGCAGCTGCGGCTCGCGGGCGCCGTCGCCGGGCTGCTCGCGAGTTCGACGGCCACCATCGTGTACTGCCTGCACTGTCCGGAGATGAGCCCGGCGTTCTGGAGCGTGTGGTACGCAATCGGCATGCTGGTGCCTGCGGGCATCGGCGCATGGCTGGGGCCGAAGCTGCTGCGCTGGTAAGTGGCGCTCCCATCGCGACGAAAGCAGGCATGGCCGTTGCGCAACGGGAGTCTTCCTCTTTCGACTCCCTGCTGCTCAATGGTGACGCTTCTCCACCCCGCCGCCCACGCGCTGTGGATGACGGTCGTGATGATCTGGCAGCTCTTCTGGGGCTTGAGCCTCGGCTTCCTGCTCTCCGCGATCATCGAAAACGTCGTCTCGCGCAAGCGCATGTCCGCGCTGCTGCCGGATGCATCGCCGCGTTCTATTGCGCTCGCCAGCCTGTTCGGCGCCGCTTCGTCGTCGTGCTCGTACGCTGCCGTCGCGATGGCACGCTCGGCCGTTCGCAAGGGCGCCGACTTCACGTCGTCGATCACATTCCAGTTCGCTGCCACCAATCTCGTGCTCGAACTGGCGATCCTGATGGGCACGCTGATCGGCTGGC
Source organism: Paraburkholderia sabiae (assembly GCF_030412785.1). Taxonomy (NCBI): domain Bacteria; kingdom Pseudomonadati; phylum Pseudomonadota; class Betaproteobacteria; order Burkholderiales; family Burkholderiaceae; genus Paraburkholderia; species Paraburkholderia sabiae. The sequence continues at coordinate 4,622,721 of NZ_CP125295.1, read as the reverse complement.
CGTTCACGGCCGCGGAAGCCGCAGGCGGCATCGTGATGATCGTGATGGTCGCGGTGCTATTCAAGCTGTTCCTGCCGGACACGCTGAAGCATGCCGCCGTCGAGCAGGCAAAACGCGGCGTCGCCGGTCGCATGGAGGGCCACGCGGCGATGTCGATGGACGCAACCGAAGGTAATGCGCGCACACGCCTCCTCTCTCGCGAAGGCTGGATCGCGATCAGTCACAGCTATGTGATGACCTGGTCGATGCTGTGGAAAGACATCGGCGTCGGCGTGCTGGTCGCGGGCGCGCTCTCGGCGTGGGTGCCCGACAGCTTCTGGCAACGCTTCTTCCTGTCGGGCCATCCGCTGCTGTCGGCGCTGTGGGGCGCATTCGCCGGTCCGCTGATCGCGCTCGCGTCGTTCACCTGCTCGGTCGGCAACATTCCGCTCGCGGGCGTGCTCTGGCGCGGCGGCATCAGCTTCGGCGGCGTCGCATCGTTCATCTTCGGCGATCTGATCATCCTGCCCATTCTCAACATCTACCGGAAGTACTACGGCGCGCGGATGAGCGCGTTCATGTTCGTCGCGTTCTACGCTGCGATGGTCGTGGCGGGACTGGCGGTCGAAGGCGTGTTCACGGCTGCGGGATGGGTGCCCGCGCGACCATCGGGCGGATCGGCCGCACACGCCGCCGGACAATCGATCGCGCTCAACTACACATCCGTGCTCGATATCGTCTTCGGACTCGTGTTTGTCACACTTCTCGGCGTGTTTCTGCGCACAGGAGGTCCGGACATGATGCGCATGATGAACGGCGATCCACACCATGCCCGGCAACCAGACTCGCCTCACTAACCGTCTGCTCGAAAGCTGAAACACAGAGTTGCCGCACTGTACGGGTTGACATCCATTTAGATGATAAATACCATCTAAATAACCTGTTACCGAGCGCTGCCATCATGAGGAAATCGAAAGCGGAAACGGCCGATACGCGCCGCAAGATCGTCGAAGTCGCGGCACGGCGTTTTCGCGCCGACGGCATCCAGGCGACCGGGCTGGCCGATCTGATGGCCGATGCGGGACTGTCGCACGGCGGCTTCTACCGGCATTTCGAGTCCAAGGATCAGCTGGTTTCGGAAGCCTGCGAGGCGGGACTAAACGCGATCATCCACAAGCTCGACACCATTGCCGAAGCCAGCGCGGCAGATGATGCCTTCAAGGCGATCATCGACGCCTACGTGTCCAGTGCGCACCGCGACCAGCGGGCGGAAGGCTGCCCGCTCGCCGGCATGGGCAGCGAGCTTGCCCGGGCCGACGAACAGACGCGCGCCGTCGCGGCACGCGGCTTCGACGGTCTCGTCGACGTGCTCGCGAAGCGATCGAAACGCCGGCATCGTTCGGCGGCGAAATCGGAAGCCGTCGTCGCACTCTCGGCGATGATCGGCGCGCTGACGATGGCGCGTGTCATCGAAGATCCGGAAGCGTCGGCGGCTATTCTGCAAACCGTCAGGGAACACCTCACCGCGATGTAGACACACTCATTCATCGAATTCGAGCCGAATACGCGTACTTAAATGTGTGTGTATGCACTTTCATACACCGTTAGATTGGAGAGTCCATCATGCAACAACGCAAATACCTCATTACCGGCGCCACGGGCAAAACCGGCATGCACACCATCCGGCATCTGCTGAACGACGGCCACGCCGTGCGCGCCCTCGTGCATCGCGAAGACGAACGCAGCGCGGCGCTGCGCGCTCAGGGCGCCGAAACCGTCGTCGGCAATCTGCTCGAACACGATGACGTGTTGCGCGCGATGGACGGCGTCACGGGCGCCTATCTGTGCTATCCGGTGATGCCGGGCTTCATCCAGGCCACGTCGTATTTCGCGGATGCGGCACAGCGCGCGGGTGTCGAGGTCGTCGTCGAGATGTCGCAGATTTCTGCCCGCGAAGATTCGAAGAGCCATGCCGCACGCGACCACTGGATCGCGGAACGAGTGCTCGACTGGTCGGGCGTACCGACCGTGCACATTCGTCCGACCTTCTTCTCCGAGTGGCTGGTTTTTCCGTGGGTCCGCGATCAGATCGTGCAGGAAGGCAAGATCACGCTGCCGTACGGCGAAGGACGTCATGCGCCGATCGCAGGCGAGGATCAGGCGCGGCTCATCGCAGCAGTTCTCGCGAAGCCGTCGGGTCATATCGGCAAGACCTATCCGCTGCTCGGACCCGTCGAACTGAATCAGCAGGAAATCGCCGACGAAGTCGGTCAGGTGCTCGGCCGCAAGATTACCTACAGCCCTTCGACTATCGAGCAATACCGCGCTCATCTGGAGCAATACCGTCTGCCGGAGTTTCTGATCCAGCACTTTCTGGCAATCGCCATCGACTATCAGAACGGCATTTTCTCGGGCGCCGACGGTGTGATCGCTGAAATTACCGGGCAAGCACCGCAAACTGTGAGCGACTTCGTGAAAGCGAATCGCCAGGTATTCGAGCAGTAACGAACGACGCATGCGGCTCGTACCGGCGGGCCGCATGTGGACACACGAGCGCTCCCTCATTTATTGTTGACAATAAACAGAACGTGCCGCAATGTCTGCGCAGACAATGTGCGACCGCCGATACACCGGGATCGATCTCCATGAACGACAACAGCAGCCTGCCGCATGCTTTCGAACTCCTTCGACGTCAATCGCTCGCCATGCTCGTGCAGGAGAGTCTTCACCGCAGCATCCTGTCGGGCGAGTTCGCGCCCGGCGAAAAGCTCAATGAAGCCGATATCGCCACGCGTCTGAACGTATCGCGTGGTCCCGTGCGCGAAGCGTTTCGCGCGCTGGAAGCATCGGGGCTGCTGAAGACGGAAAAGAATCGCGGCGTAATGGTGCGCGTCGTTTCGCTGCGAGAAGCGGAAGAGATCTACGAAGTGCGGGCGATGCTTGACGAATCGGTCGCACGAAAGCTCGCCAATCACATGCCGCCCGATACGCTTGCCACGCTCAAGGGCATCGTCGCAGAGATGAAGGCCGCGAAGAAAACCCGCGATTCAGCACGCTATACGGAACTGAACATGCAACTGCACGACGCGATGATTGCAGGCGTCGGCAATCAGCATCTCATCGCGACGTACCGTCAGCTCGTGCTGCAACTCGGATTGCTGCGCCAGGCGGCGATCGAAACGGATCACAGCGCGTTGAGCGAATCCATCGTTGAACACGAAGAGATCGTGAACGCGCTCGCAAGCGGCGATGAAGAGCGCGCGGTCTCGCTGGTGCGCGAGCATGTCGCGCACGGTATCGCGAGAATGCGGCGCGCGCATGAGCAATGGATCGAAGCGGGCCCAGCCAACGGCGCATCCGTCACAGAGGCATGAAAGCGTAAAAACCTCGCGCGTCGGTAAGCGCGCGAGGTCTTCAGGAAAGCCGCGCCGTTCAGGCCAGCGCTTTCGGCGATACCTGCGAAATCCCCATCGTTTCCAGCGTCTCGGCAATCGCTGCAACAGCGCCGGGAATGCCCGCCTCGCCGAAGTGCCCGATGCATCCGACGCGGAACGTTTCGATCTGCGTCAGCTTGCCCGGATACAGGATGTAGCCGCGCCGTTTCACCTCCTGATAGAAGGTCTTGAAGTCGTACGCAGGATCGTCCGGTGCATGGAAGGTCACGATGATGGGCGCCTGAATCGACGGATCGAGGAACGTCCTGAAACCGAGCTTCGCCATGCCGTCGATCAACGCGCGGCAGTTGCGCGCATAGCGTGCGCCGCGCGCTTCGAGGCCGCCCTCGTCGACATACTGCGCAATGGCCTGATCGAGCGCGGCGACGACATGCGTGGGCGGCGTGAAGCGCCATTGCATCGTGCGATTCATGTAGGCCCACTGGTCGTACAGATCCATCGCGAGCGAATGGCTGTTGCCTTCGCAGCGTTCGAGCACGCTGCGACGCACGATCACGAAGCCCATGCCGGGCACGCCTTCCAGACACTTGCCCGAAGCCGCGACGACGGCATCGAACGGCGTCTGTCGCGCATCGATATCGATCGCGCCGAACGAACTCATCGCATCGACGATCAGGCTGCGGCCATGTTTCGCGACCACCATCGCAATCTCGTGCAGCGGATTCAACACGCCCGCGCCCGTTTCGCAATGCACCAGCGCGACGTGCGTGATGGATGGATCGGCGGCGAGCGCGCGGTCGATGTCGGCGGCCTTGACCTGCGTATCTTCCGCATAGTCGATGCTCTGATGACGCCGCCCCAGCGCGCGGCAAATCTTCGCGATACGCTGGCAATACGCGCCGTTGTTCGGCACCAGCACGTGACCGTCGCGCGGCACGAGCGTGCCGATGGCCGCCTCGACCGAGAACGTGCCGCTGCCTTGCAAGGGCACGCATTCGTGCGTCTCTTCGCCATGCACGATACGCAGCGTTTCGCGACGGATGCGCGCGGTGATCTGGTTGAAATCGCCGTCCCACGAACCCCAGTCGCGCAGCATGGCCTCGCGCGTGCGGTCGGATGTGGTGAGCGGGCCGGGAGTGAGCAGAATCGGTTGACGGGGCAGATTCACGGTATCTCCTTGGTGGACACGATGAGGATTCGGTTCAGCCACGGCGCGTCGTGCGCCATGCCTGGGTTCGACGCAACACGCCGTGCGATACGCCGGCGAACAGCAGACATGCACATGCAGCCGTGACGAGAACGAGCGTCGCCATCGCGGCGGCCGGTCCGATCTGACCGGCGTCGTCGAGGTTCAGGATCGCCACCGAAGCGGGCTGCGTATCGGGCGAATAGAGGAACGCGACAGCCGACACTGTCGTCATGCCGTTGACGAACAGATAGCGCGCAATCTGCAGGATCGACGGCAGACACACGGGCACTGTGACGCGCCAGAACGTCTTGTAGAAAGGCACTTTCAGCGAAGCCGACACCGCTTCGAATTCGTTGTCGATCTGCCGCAATGCCGTCACTGCCGTCAGATGACTCGACGAGTAGTAATGCACCACCGTCACCACGGCGAGCAGCGCGAGCGTGCCGTAAAGACCATTGAGCGGATTCGCGGGCGCGTTGAACAGAAAGATGTAGCTGATGCCGAGCACGAGCCCCGGCACGCCCATCGGCAGGATCGCGCAGAGGTTGATGAAGCCGCGCAGCCAGCGCGGCCCGCGCGTCTTCTCGACGAGATACGCGCCGCCGAACACGATGGCCGTGCCGCCGATCGCCACGCACGCCGCCATCTGCAAGCTGTTCTTGTACGCGTCGAAAATGCCCGCTGCGATCAGGCCCATCTTGTAGTGCTGCAAGCCGAGGCTCATCTGATACGGCCAGAACTTCACGAACGACGCGAACACGGAAATGCCGACCACGGCGATCATCAGCAGACAGATGAACGCGCAGTACGCGAGCATCGCCATGTCGAAACCGCGCGACGGCTTCGGCTGGAACGGCGTCGAACGCGCGCCGAGTTGGGACTGCTGCTTGCGGCGGATCAGGAAGTCGACGGCGAACGCGACGAGTGCGGGACACAGCAGCAGCAGACTCACCACGGCACTGCGGTTGAAGTCCTGCAAGCCGATGATGAGCTTGTAGATATCCGTCGACAGCACCGTGTACGGTCCACCGATCACCACGGGAATGCCGAAGTCGTTGATGCAGATCGTGAACGAGACCATCGTCGCGCTGATGAGGCCGTACTTCGCGCCCGGCAGCGTGATCGTCACGAACTTGCGAAAGCGGCTCGTGCCCATCGCATCGGCGGCTTCGTACAGACGTCCATCCGAAAGCGACAGCGCCGTGACGAGAATCATCAGCACGTGCGGAAACGCTGCATACACGAGACTGCTGACGATGCCGGAGAAGCCGTAGATCGAATGTCCGTGCAACAACGGCTTGAGCAGCCCCGAGTTGCCGAACCAGTAGATGAACGACACGGCCGACAGCAATGTGGGCGCGAGCAGCGGCAGCAACGCCACCGTGCGGACCGCGTTTTTCATCGGCATGCACGAACGCGTGAGTGCGTAGGCGAACGTGAATGCCATCGGAATGACGATCGCTGTCACCGTGCACGCGACGCTCACGGAATGAAGCGTCGATATCCAGACAGCGCTATTGCCCAGATAGCCGGTGAAGTTCGCGAGCCCGATGAAGCGGCCGTCCGCATCGACGAAGCATTTGCCGATCACGAGCGCGAGCGGCACCAGCAGAAACATGGCCAACATTGCCGACATCAGCAACAGCGCAAGCTGCGCGATCCTGTCGTGCCAATGCGTGATTTGTCGCACTTCGGCGTTCGCTTCGTCACCGCCGCGGCGTTCGATCAAAACGGCGCTCATTGCAGACGCTCCTTCGCGGCCGTGAACACGCACACGTTTTCGCGTTGAATGGCAAGGTCGCAACGTGCGCCCGTTTGCAGGCCCGTGCGGCGCATTTCATGAAACGACAGATCGGCGACGATCTCCTGGCCCGTCAACCCGTCGACCTTGAAACTGACGCGGCAGAATGCGCCGAGAAATTCGAGCTTTTCCACGCGCGCGGCGAGTTGGTTGTCAGGCGCGCTGTTGGGCAGGCTGATATGAATGTCTTCAGGACGCACGAAAGCGGAGACCTGCGAACCCGCAGCCGCCTGCGCCGTACCGCAGCCATAATGCAAGCCGATCTCGCCCGCCTTCAGCGTGCCGTCGCGCATCACTTCGGCGGGAATCATGTTGACCTTGCCGATGAAGTCCGCGACGAACGGCGACGCGGGCTCGCGATAAATCTCGGGCGGCGTGCCGATCTGCTCGATCACACCGTGATTCATCACGACGATGCGATCCGCCATCGACAACGCTTCTTCCTGATCGTGCGTGACCATGATCGTCGTCACGCCGAGCCGTTGCTGCAGTTGCCTTATTTCCTGACGCAGCCGCACGCGCACGCGCGCATCGAGTGCGGACAGCGGCTCGTCGAGCAACAGCAATCCCGGCGACGTCGCCAGTGCGCGCGCGAGCGCAATCCGCTGCTGCTGGCCGCCCGACAACTGGTTCGGATGCTTGCGATGCGCGTCGGGCAAACCCACCAGCGCCAGCAGTTCATGCACGCGCTCCGCAATCGCCGCGCGCTTCATCTTTCGATTCACGAGGCCATAGGCCACGTTGTCGAAGATCGTGAGATTCGGAAACAGCGCATACGACTGAAACACGATGCCGTAGTCGCGCAACTGCGGCGGCAGGCGCGAGATATCGCGGCCGTCCTGCATGATGCGGCCCATGCTCTGCGTTTCGAGTCCCGCGATGATGCGCAGCAAGGTCGTCTTGCCGCATCCCGATGGCCCTAGAAAACACAACATTTCGCCCTTCTTCACGCCGAGATCGATATCCTTCAGAACGGGCGTTTCGTTGAACCGCTTGGAAACCTGCTCGACGCTCAAATACGCTGTCATCTGATCCTCCGACTTCGCTAGTCTTTCTGCGTCCCGGCGGCGCACACGCCGCCGGACGGTAGAAGCGCGCTCAGGGCACAACCCGCGCACGCTTCACGCGACAACCCGCACTACTTCTGTTCCTTGCTGCCGTAGCGCTTCTGCCAGTCGTCGAGAATCGACTGACGGTTTTTCGCGGACCACACGAAGTCGTTTTTCACGAGCATTTGCGAGTAGTTGTCGGGGATGCCGGACAGCTTCTTCGCGACGCCCGGATACGCGACGATCGCCCACCATTGCGCGGTGATTTCGTTCGCCTGGCGACTCGCCATGAAGTCGGCGAGCTTCTTCGCTTCTTCGGGGTGTTTCGTCGTCTTCATCACGCCCGTCGCTTCCATGTCCCAGCCGAGCCCTTCTTTCGGAAAGATCAGGTCGATGGGCGCGCCTTGCGCCTGCAATTCGTGGCCGCGGAATTCGAATGAAATGCCGATCGGGAATTCACCCGTGCCCGCGAGCGTGCAAGGCTTCGAACCGGAGTGCACGTATTGCGCGACGTTCTTGTCGAGAGCGTCCATGTACTGCCAGCCCTTCTCGTCACCGAAGGTTTGCAGCCACGAGGTCACGTCGAGATAACCCGTGCCCGACGACACAGGGCTCGGCATCACGATCATCCCTTTGTAGACGGGCTTCGCGAGGTCTTCCCACGAAGTCGGCTTCGGCAGATGGCGCTTTTCCGCTTCGACGCGGTTGTAGCAGATGGTCGCGCCCCACACGTCCATGCCGACCCAGTGCGGCGGATTGTTGGTGTCGCTGTATTTGCGAGTGAGGCTGTCGAAGCCCTTCGGCGTGTACGGCATCAGCATCCCTTGCAGGTCGAGCACCGTGAGGCTCGATGCCGCGAGTCCGAGCACGACATCGGCGCGCGGATTGTTCTTTTCGGCGAGCAACTTGGCCGTTACCGCGCCCGTCGAATCGCGCACCCAGCGGATCTCGATGTCGGGATTCGCTTTTTCGAACGCGTCCTTGTACGGCTTCATCGCTTCGTCTTCGAGCGCCGTGTAGACGAGCAATTGCGTCTTCGCGTGCGCGGCCTGTGCGGCCCCGAATGCCACCGACACCGCCACGGCACAACGCGCCGCCACTTTCAGAAACCCCTTGCAACCGTAGAAACCCGTTCCTTCCTTCATCTCAAGACCCCTTTGATAAGTGGCGTCGCGGCCAGCGACGGAAACGGCCAGTGCTGCGCAATGCGGCCCTTTTGCTGCTTTCCCCCGACAAATGCGTTTGTTGTTGTCTGTTGTTGACAATCTACAAAGCGTCAATTTTAATGTCAAGTATTGCCGCACAATGCCACACAACGCCACATCATCAATTCCCGGATTACCCTGGTCAAAGGAGAAGCGAATGAGCACATCCCCTACATCCGTCGAAGTGAACGGCCGCCGCTACAACTGGATGCGCAGCCCCGTCGTCGTGGTCTGCGTGGACGGCTGCGCGTACGAATATCTGGAGATGGCGGCCGCCGCGGGCGTCGCGCCGTTCATCGCCAAGCTGTTGAAGCCGGCCACCGCGCTTCGGGGCGACTGCGTCGTGCCGAGCTTTACGAACCCGAACAACCTGTCGATCGTGACGGGCGTGCCGCCCGCCGTGCACGGCATCAGCGGCAACTACTTCTTCGATCGCGAGAGCGGCACCGAGGTGCTGATGAACGATCCGAAGTACCTCGTCGCGCCCACCGTGCTCGCGCGTTTCGCCGAAGCGGGCGCGAATGTCGCCGTCGTCACCGCGAAGGACAAGCTGCGCCGCCTGCTCGGCAAAGGGCTGAAGGGCATCTGCTTTTCGTCGGAGAAAGCGGACGAAGCGACGCTCGAAGAAAACGGCATCGACGGCGTGGTCGAACTGGTCGGCAAGCCGGTGCCGAGCGTCTATAGCGCGGATCTTTCCGAGTTCGTGTTCGCGGCGGGCGTGCGGCTGCTGGAAACGCGCGACATCGACCTGATGTACCTGTCCACCACCGATTACGTGCAGCACAAATGCGCGCCCGGCACGCCCGGCGCGAACGCGTTCTATCAGATGATGGACGGCTATCTGCAACGCCTCGACGAACTGGGTGCGATCGTCGCGATCACCGCCGATCACGGCATGAACGCGAAGCACAACGAAGACGGCGAGCCGAACGTGATCTATCTGCAGGAGCGTTTCGACGAGTGGCTCGGAGAGGACGCGGCGCGCGTGATCCTGCCCATCACCGATCCGTACGTCGTGCATCACGGTGCGCTCGGTTCGTTTGCGACGGTGTATCTGCCGCCGTCGGCGGATATCGAGGCGCTGCGCCGCAAGCTCGCCGACGAGCCCGGCATCGAACTCGTGCTGACGAGCGCGGAAGGCTGCGAGCGCTTCGAGCTGCCGCCTGCGCGCATGGGCGATCTGATCGTGATCTCCGAACGTGACGTCGTGCTCGGCACGCAGCGCGCGAAGCACGATCTCTCCGGGCTCGACGCACCGCTGCGCTCGCACGGCGGCCTCGCCGAACAGACCGTGCCGCTGATCTTCAGCCAGCCCGTCGCGAAGTCCGCCGCGCAACGCGCGCGGCTGCGCAACTTCGACGTCATCGATATCGCACTCAACCATCTCCAGTGACGAGGACTCGTTCATGAACGCTATTGCAGACACGACGAAGGCACACGCGCAGGTTCGCCACGAGGCGCTGCGTATCGACGGCGAAAAGCTGTATCGCGATGAAGTGATCGAAGTGCGCAACCCGTATGACGGCGCGCTGGTCGGCACCGTGCCGAAGGCGACGCTCGACGACGTACGCCGCGCATTTGCGGTTGCGCGCGCGTATCGTCCGTCGCTCACGCGCTACGAGCGCGCGGCGATCCTGCGGCGCGCCGCCGATGCCGTGCGCGCACGCACGCCGGAAATCGCGGCGCTCATCACGGCGGAAGCCGGCCTGTGCATCAAGGATTCGACTTACGAAGCGGGACGTGTCGCCGATGTGCTCGTGTTCGGCGCGGGCGAAGTGCTGAAGGACGACGGCCAGATCTTTTCGTGCGATCTCACGCCGCACGGCAAGAAGCGGCGCGTGTACACGCAGCGCGATCCGCTGCTCGGCGTGATCTCGGCCATCACGCCGTTCAATCATCCGATGAACCAGGTCGCGCACAAGATCGTGCCGTCGATTGCGACCAACAACCGCATCGTCGTGAAGCCTTCGGAAAAGGTGCCGCTGTCGTGCTACCTGCTCGCCGACATCCTGTATGAAGCCGGTTTGCCCGTGCAGATGCTGCAAGTGGTGACGGGCGACCCCGCCGTGATCGCCGACGAACTCATCACCAACCGCGCGATCGATATGATCACCTTCACGGGCGGCGTGTCGATCGGCAAGTCGATTGCGTCGCGCATGGGCTACCGGCGTGCCGTGCTCGAACTGGGCGGCAACGATCCCATCATCGTGATGGAAGACGCGGATCTCGACGAAGCCAGCACGCTCGCCGTGTCGGGCTCGTACAAGAACTCGGGGCAGCGCTGCACCGCGATCAAGCGGATGCTGGTCCACGAAGCCGTCGCGGACCGCTTCACGGATCTCGTCGTCGACAAGACGCGTGCGTGGAAATACGGCAATCCCGCCGATGCATCCGTCGACATGGGCACCGTGATCGACGAAGCCGCCGCGCGTTTCTGCGAGCGCCAGGTGGACGACGCGCTCGCGCGCGGCGCACGGCTTCTGGCAGGCAATCAGCGCGACGGCGCGCTGTATGCGCCGACCGTCGTCGATCGCGTGACGCCCGACATGCCGCTCGTCAAGCACGAAACGTTCGGGCCCGTGTCGCCGATCATGCGTTTCGGCAATATCGAAGAAGCGATCCGCATGTCGAACAGCACGGACTATGCGCTGTCGTCGTCGATCTGCACGAACCGCTTCGACTACATCACGCGCTTCATTTCGGAGCTGGAAGTGGGCAGCGTCAACGTGCGCGAGGTGCCGGGCTACCGGCTCGAACTCACGCCCTTTGGCGGCGTGAAGGATTCAGGATTAGGCTATAAGGAAGGCGTGCAGGAAGCGATGAAAAGCTTCACCAATACCAAGACCTATTCGCTGCCCTGGTGAGCGTCTGACGAATGAAATGAGCGGGATCGTTTCACAGCAGGTTTGCAGTCCCATACAGGAGGCAATATGCACATAGGCGTTCCGAAGGAGATCAAGAACCACGAGTATCGCGTCGGGCTCACGCCGTCTTCCGTGCGCGAGATCGTCGCTCACGGACACAAGGTGAGCGTGGAGACGGGAGCGGGTGCGGGCATCGGCGCATCGGACGATGCATACCGGGCAGCAGGCGCGCAGGTCGCGCCGGATGCCGCCGCGGTATTTTCGGCGGCCGACATGATCGTCAAGGTCAAGGAGCCGCAAGCGCCCGAACGCGCGATGCTGCGCAAAGGACAGATTCTTTTCACCTATCTGCACCTCGCGCCGGACCCCGAGCAATGCGCCGATCTCGTCAAGAGCGACGCGGTCTGCATCGCGTACGAGACGGTCACGCAGCGCGGCGGCGGGCTGCCGTTGCTCGCGCCGATGTCCGAAGTCGCGGGCCGCATGTCGATCCAGGCGGGCGCGTTCTGCCTGGAACGCGCGCATGGCGGCAAGGGCGTGCTGCTCGGCGGCGTGGCGGGCGTGCCGTCCGCGAAGATCGTGATTCTCGGTGCGGGCGTGGTCGGCAGCAACGCCGCGCAGATGGCCGTCGGCACGGGCGCGCAGGTCGTGGTGATCGATCGCAATGTCGAGGCGCTGCGGCGCATGGATCGCTTGCTCGGCGCACGCGTGATCACGGTGTATTCGAATCAGGACAATATCGAGCAGCATGTGCTCGAGGCCGATCTCGTGATCGGCGGCGTTCTGGTTCCGGGCGCCGCTGCGCCAAAGCTCGTCACACGCAAGATGGTCGACGCGATGAGCCCGGGTTCCGTCATCGTCGATGTCGCGATCGATCAGGGCGGATGCTGCGAGACGGCAAAGCCGACGACTCACGCGGCGCCGACCTATAAAGTCGGCGAAGTCGTTCACTATTGCGTCGCGAATATGCCGGGCGGCGTGCCGCGCACGTCCACCTATGCGCTCAACAACGCGACGTTGCCCTTCGTCCTGCAGATCGCGGACAACGGCTGGCGCAAGGCGCTCACCGACGACGAGCATCTGCGTCGCGGCCTGAATGTGGCGTTCGGCAAGGTGACCTGTCCTGAAGTGGCCGAAGCGCTCGGCTACGCGTGCGAAGACGCGGGGGAAATTGCTGCTGGATAACGGCAGCGCGGCCGGCTCGTCGCCGGCCGCGTCCATGCTGTTAACCGACCTGCTGCGAGTTTCCGTTGTTGCCGTTGTTGCTGTTATCGCCCGTCAGGTAGTTGACGGCGTCGTTCGCATGGTTCGCATAGTCGTTGCCTTTATCGACCATTTTCGCGCCCTTCATCAGGCTGCTTACCGCGCCGTCGGACGTGGTCGCGAGCTTCGCCGCCTCTGCGCCGCCGCGCGCCGCCATCACGCCCGCCTCGACTTCGGGGGCTGCTTCGGGCGCGACGACCATCGCCGCGTCGGTTGCTGCGCCGACGAACGCCTTTCCGAACTCGGAGAAGGCGCCCTTCACGTCGCCGTGTACGAGATCGATCGCGCCGTCCACGGTATCGGTGACGGGCGACACGATCTGCTGATGAAGCTGCCCGCCTTGTCCTCGATCTTGTTCCAGGTCTTCGACGCCGCACTCGATCCGCGATACAGCGTGTCGGTGCCGAACGCCTGCGCGAACTTCTGGTCTTCCGCTGAATTGACCTTGCCTTTGCCGAGCGCGCCCACCTGGCTGCCCAATAGCTGCGCATCCTGATCGCTGAATGTGTTGGGCACCGCGCCGCTTTGCTGCTCGTTCTTCAGGCTCACCATATCGTCGACCATCGCGTTGCCGTCGCCCTTGCTGGCGTCCTGCTGAAACTTCTGCGCAAGCGTGGGATCCGCGGACTGCATGTCGGCCATCGCGCGCTGAACGCCTCGCGACAGCGCGGGCTGAGCCGCCGAGAGAACGTCCTCGGACGGTTTCGATGTCTTGTCCTTCACGCCTTTGACGATCGCGCCGATGGGATTGAAGCTCTCGAAGAACTTCGAAATGGCGTGACCGGCGCGCGTTTGACCGCCCTTGATATAGCTTCCGCCAAGCAACGCCTGCGCATCGCTTTTCACATGACCGTTGATCTTGCCGCCGCCGTGATCGTTGGCCAGCTTCTGCGCGCCCGATACTTCTTCGATCGCCTGCTGTTTCGTGATCGCGCCTTCTTTATACGCTTGCAGTTCGTCTTCGACGAGTGCATTGCCGTCGCCGCTCTGCGCGTCTTTCATCGTTTTTGCAAACAGCGTGGGATCTTTTGCCTGCGTCGCCGACATCGCGTTTTCGAGGTCGGTCCCGCCTTGCTGTGCATTGGCGTTAGATGTGGCGGCTGCCGGTGATGTCGTAGTTGCAGCTGCGGTCGCAGTCGCCGGAGCGGGCGGGGTCGCATTTGCACTGAACGCGCGGTCCAGCATCGGCGCGAGATCGGCGAGCAACGCTCTCACTTCGTCGTCGCGCGCGGGATCGGGAGTTTGCGGGTCTCGCGCGGTTGCGGTGACCAAGCCGGTCTGGATGCCGGACACGTTCATGACTTCACTCCCAAAGAGACTCGTTCGATCGGTTGCGAAGCGCACGCGTCGATGCGCCGCGCCTCGCTGCAAATGACCTGCGCGAATCTACGCAGCCAGGCTTGCAAATCCGTAACGTATCGGAAGAAAGATGCATGAAAGCGAAGCTCGCGTTGGTGAGGCTTCGCTTGTGTCCGTCTCAGTGAGAGTCGACCCGGTCGCCCAGTACGTCGGGCTCGCCTGCCTTCCCCGGCAGTTCGCCGAACTGCAATGCCGCGAGCTGCGCATACAGCGGCGAACTGTGCAGCAGCTCCGCATGGCGCCCTTGCGCAACGATACGCCCCTGATCCATCACGACGATGCGATCCGCCTGCTGCACGGTCGCAAGACGATGCGCGATCACGAGCGTCGTACGGTTCAGTGCGGCGTTGTCCAGCGCCGTTTGCACGAGCCGTTCGCTCGCGGCATCGAGCGCGCTGGTCGCTTCGTCGAGCAGCAGGATGGGCGGATCCTTGAGAATCGCGCGCGCAATCGCGAGGCGTTGACGTTGCCCGCCCGACAACCGCACACCGCGCTCGCCGAGAAACGTGTCGTAGCCTTGCGGCAATGCCTCGATAAAACCGGCAGCGGCCGCCATTTCAGCGGCGCGTTGCACCTGCGCGAACGTGGCGTCGGGCATCCCGTAACGGATGTTGTCGAGCACGCTGCCCGAAAAAATCACCGATTCCTGCAGCACGACGCCGATCGCTTTGCGCAACGCGGCGAGCGATACCTGATTCGTCGACACACCGTTGATCGAGATATCGCCCGATTGCGGATCGTAAAAGCGCAACAGCAACTGGAACAGCGTGGTCTTGCCCGCGCCCGACGGCCCGACCAGCGCGACATGTTCGCCCGGACGCACATCGAGCGAAAACGCGGACAGCGCGGCGATGCCCGGCCGCGACGGATACGAAAAGCCGACGTTGTCGAAACGGATGCCGTCCCCATGCGCGGGCAGCGGCACGGTGGTCTGCGCATCCTCTACGGGCGAACGCGCGGCCAGCAGTTGCAGCAGCCGTTCCGTTGCGCCCGCTGCCCGTTGCAGATCGCCCCACACTTCCGCGACGGCCCCGACGGCGCCCGCCGTGAAAACCGCATAGAGGATGAACTGGGACAACTGGCCCGCCGTCATGCTGCCCGCGAGTACCGCCTGCGCGCCCAGCCACAGCACGAACACAATGGCCGCGAACACGAACACGATCACCACGGCCGTCAGCGACGCGCGGGCGCGAATGCGCGTGAGCGCTGTCGCGAAAGCGCCTTCGACCGCGCTGTCGAAACGTCTCGACTCGTAGCTTTCCTGCGTGTACGACTGCACGGTCGGCATCGCGTTGAGCACTTCGCCCGCCAGCGCGCTGGCGTTCGCGACCTTGTCCTGGCTTGCACGCGAAAGCCGCCGCACGCGCCGCCCGAAGATCACGATAGGCGCCACCACGACGACCAGCGTCGCGATGATGTAGCCCGAAAGCACGGGGCTCGTCGCGATCAGCATCGCGACGCCGCCTACCGTCAGCAGAAGATTGCGCAGTCCGAGCGAGAGGCTCGTACCGACCACGGTCTGAATCAGCGTCGTATCGGTGGTGAGCCGCGACAACACTTCGCCCGTCTGCGTCGTCTCGAAGAATTGCGGGCTCATCCGCATCACGTGATCGTAGACGGCGCGGCGCATGTCGGCCGTCACGCGTTCGCCGAGCCACGATACCCAATAGAAGCGCAGCGCCGTCGCGGCCGCGAGAATCAGCGAGAGAACGAAGAGCGCGATGAAGTAGCGGTCGATATGCGCGCGGTTCCCGCTCGCGAAGCCTCGGTCGATCAGGTACTTGAACGCGACGGGCAACGCCAGCGTCGCGCTCGCGGATATCAGGAGCGCCAGGAACGCGAGCGCCCAGCGCTTTGCGTAAGGACGGAGAAACGGCAACAGCGCAGAAAGCGGAGCGACACGTCGCGTGCGCGCGGCGGCATCGGGCATGAACAGGTTCCTGTGTGGATCGTCGACAGGTGGATTGTGCCAGTCCGCGCGACGTTCACTAAAAGTTCATACATGCAGGCACGCCGTTGGCGGGATCAGCGGACAACCGCCCTCATCTTCCGGAAGCTAATCGTGCTCGCTCATTTCGCGCCCTCGTCGACCATCGTCATGGTCATGCTGGTGGTCTGCCTGATCATGGTGCTCGCCTTCGAAGCGAGCAACGGATTCCACGATTCGTCGAATGCCGTCGCGACCGTCATCTACACGAACTCGCTGGAACCCGTGCCCGCCGTCATCTGGTCGGGCCTGATGAACCTCGTTGGCGTGCTCGTCGGCGGCATTTCGGTAGCGTTCGCGCTCGTCACGATTCTGCCGCCCGATGTCTTGACGCCGCCCGACGGCTCGCCCGCCGTCCCGATGCTGGTTTCGATCTTCTCGTCGGCATTACTCTGGAATGTGCTGACCTGGTTCTTTGCGATTCCGAATAGCAGTTCTCACTGCGTGATCGGCTCGTTGATCGGCGTTGCCGTGTCGGATGCGCTTCTCAAATCACGCGATCTCGCCAAGGGCGTCGACTGGCATCAGATCGTCACGGTCATCAAGGCGCTGCTCGTGTCGCCCGTGCTCGGCTTCGTGATTGCGGGCGGCCTTTACTGGATTCTGCGCGTGGTCGTGCGGCGCGGCCATCTGCTCGAACCGCCGCCCGAAGGAAAGAGGCCTGTCTGGTGGCTGCGCGCGCTATTGATCACGACGTGTACGACCGTCAGCGTCTCGCACGGCACGAACGACGGGCAAAAGAGCATCGGCCTCATCATGCTGACGGTGATCGGTCTGCTCCCCGCCACCTACGCGCTCAATCCCGATTCAGCCGACAAGATCAGACAGCTCAGCGATAACGGATCGCAAGCCATTCCCCTGATTGCCCAGTATGGCGATGACGTCAAGGCGCAGGCGCTCCACTCCGCTCTCTCGCTGCAACGCGCAGCGCCCGATCTGCAACGCGAGGCCCATTCGCTCGATGCACACCAACCCGCGCAAAAAGACGAACGCGCGCTGCGGTCGCAATTGCGCGGCTATGTGTACGACGTCATCTCCGAGATGAAATACGTGAGCCAGCAGAAAAACGTGCCGCAGGCGCAGCGCAAACAGGCATCGGACTTGCTCAAAACGATGGGCACGCCTGTCGAATACGCGCCCTGGTGGGTGCGCGTGCTGAGCGCGATCTGCCTCGGCGCGGGCACGATGGTCGGCTATCGACGCGTGGTCCGCACGCTCGGCGAGCGGCTCGGGCGCCAGCACATGACGCCGGGCCAGGGGGCCAGCGCGGAACTCGTCGGCTCGGTGCTGATCGGTACGGCCGGCCTCACGGGGCTGCCCGTCAGTACGACGCACATCATCACGTCGGGCATCGCGGGCACGATGGCCGCGAGCGGACAAGGCGTTCAGGGCCCGACGCTGTTCAGGATCGTCCTGACGTGGGTGATCACGCTGCCCGTCACGATCGCACTCGCAGGCGGGCTGTTTTATCTGCTTGCCTGAGGCGTCGGCGCGATGCGCGTTCGCGCTCGCCCTCTGGATCGGCCTCTGGAACGATCGTGGTAGAGTCAACCACCTTACGTCCCTCATACAGCCTCGTGCACTGAACATGCAGATTCCATCGATCGTGCCCGCGCGAACCGCTCTGGTGGTCATGCATTATCAGACCGACATTCTGGCGTTGTTCCCAAAAGCCGCGCCTGCGTTGCTCGCCAATACGCGCAAGCTGTGTGACGCCGCGCGGGCAAGGAACGTCGCCATCTACTTCGCCAGGATTCACTTCAGTCCTGGATACCCGGAAGTCAGTCCGTTGAACAGAAACGGGCAACGCATGAAGCAACTCGGTCTTTTCATCGACGACCAGATCGCACCGGAACTCGGCCAGCGAGACACCGAGCCGCTCATCAGCGCTCATCGCGCCAGCGTGTTTTTCGGCACCGATCTGCAGGTGCGTCTCTCCGCACAAGGTATCGATACGTTGATCATGGTGGGCATTGCGTCGACGGGTGTCGTGCTGTCGTCGGTTGCGTATGCGAGCGATGCCGACTTCCGCCTGTTCACGGTCAAGGATTGCTGCTACGACCCGGATCAGGTCGTGCACGATCATCTGTTCTCGACGGCATTCGACTCGCGCACGACGGTGCTCTCTCTCGACGATGCCCTGTCGATGCTCGCCTGACCGCGAGTAGCAATACAACATGCAATTCATGGACACCACCACACCAGACCGTTCACGCGCGCGCAGCATTGCTCTGGGCGCGAGCCTTGCCTTGATGGCTTTCTCGTTGCGCACGCCGATCACGAGCGTCGGCCCGATCCTGATCGATGCCGTTCGCGCCACGCAGCTCTCATCCAGTGGCGCGAGCCTGCTGACGACATTGCCGTCGCTCTGCTTCGGTCTGTTCGGACCGCTTGCGCCGCTGGCCGCGCGTCGTTGGGGCAGCGAGCGCGCATTGCTCGTGCTGCTCATCCTGCTTGCCTTCGGTACTGCGTTGCGCGTCGTGCCCTCATGGCAATCGCTCTACGCCGGACAGATCGTCGCCTGCTTTTCGATCGGTTTGATGAACGTACTGCTGCCCGGCGTCGTGAAGCGGGACTTTCCGCATCACGTCCCTCTAGTAACAGGGATCTACAGCGCCGCGATGTGCGCCGGCGCGGCGGGCGCTGCGGCCGCGACCGTGCCGATCGCCAATCTTCTGGCGCACATGTCGGGCAACACCGGCAACGCGTGGTCGTGGGCCCTGGCAGTGTGGGCGATTCCCGCCGCCGTTGCCGCCGCCATCTGGGTCGGTCAACTGCCGCCCGTCGAACCCGGCGCACAGAAACGCGCGTCGGCTATCGGACGATTGCTGCGGAATCCGCTTGCATGGAACGTCACGCTGTTCATGGGAACGCAATCGTCGTTGGCGTATATCGTGTTCGGCTGGCTGCCGACCGTCCTGCGCATGCGCGGCATGAGCGCCGTCGATGCCGGGTTCATGCTGTCGCTGAGCGTGATCACCCAGGCGGGCGCGTCCCTGCTTCTGCCCGTTCTGATCGCACGCTTGCCCGACCAGCGCTCGGTGAATGTGGCCGCGTTGCTGCTGGCCGGCGTGAGCATCATGGGCTGTTTCTTCGCTCCGCTCTCGACGATGTGGCTCTGCGCCATTCTGCTCGGCATTGCGCAAGGCGCTGCCTTCACGCTCGCCCTTACCGTGATCGGACTGCGTTCACATGATTCGCGGGTTGCCGCGCAACTGTCCAGCATGGCGCAAGGGATCGGCTATCTGCTGGCGTCCGCGGGACCGTTCATCGCGGGCGCGCTGCTTCACGCGACGGGCTCGCTATACAGCCTCGCAGCCTTGTGCGCCGGCATCTGCGTGCTGTCCGCGTGGTTCGGTTACGCGGCGGGACGACGCGCGCACATCGCGGCGTAGGCATACGCGTTTATACCTATCACCCCCATTAAGAGTAAGGCCATCCGAGCATATCGTGAAAATCCGATATAAGATTCGTTCCATAGCGATGCAGATGCCGACGTCCCGGCCAGAGAGTCTGCCCGCCGTTTCATGACTACGAAGCCCAACCCCAAGTCCACCGACATTGACATCGACGCGATCCACAAGGCGCTGGCCAATCCGGCGCGTCGCGTGATTCTTGCGAAGCTGCGCGAGCCGGAAACGTATTTTCCGGAGCAGGAGCTGTCGTACGAGCACGGCGTCTGTGCGGGTCAGATCGACGATTGCTGCAGTCTGTCGCAGTCGACGGTTTCCGCGCATCTCGCCACGTTGCAGCGCGCGGGATTGATCACGTCGAAGCGTGTCGGCCAATGGGTGTTCTTCAAGCGCAACGAAGCCGTCATTCAGGCTTTTCTTGCGCACATGAACGCGGATCTCTGACGGCGCGCCCGCGTCTTCGCTTGTTCCCGAACGCAGTCTTGACATACATGGGCCATGCGCCCGCAAGGATTGAATCAACATGCCGACTCTTTTCGACCCGCTCCAGATTGGCGATCTCACACTGAAGAACCGTATCGTGATGGCGCCGCTCACGCGTGCACGTGCCGGCGACGTCCGCGTGCCCAACGCATTGATGGCGAAGTACTATGCCGAACGCGCCAGCGCCGGCCTGATCCTGTCGGAAGCCACTTCCGTCACGCCGCAAGGTCTCGGCTACGCGGACACGCCGGGCATCTGGTCGGATGAACAGGTGGAAGGCTGGAAACTCGTGACGCAAGCGGTTCACGCGCAAGGCGGCAAGATCTTCCTGCAACTGTGGCACGTCGGCCGCGTGTCGGATCCCATCTTCCTCGACGGCGAACTGCCCGTCGCGCCGAGCGCGATCGCGCCGCAAGGCAACGTGAGCCTCGTGCGTCCGCAGCGTCCGTTCGTCACGCCGCGCGCACTCGATATCTCGGAGATTCCGGGCATCGTCGCCGCGTATCGCAAGGGCGCGGAGAACGCGAAGAAGGCGGGCTTCGACGGCGTGCAGGTACATGGCGCGAACGGTTATCTGCTCGACCAGTTCCTGCAGGACAGCACCAACAAGCGCACCGACGCATACGGCGGCCCGATCGAAAATCGCGCACGCCTGCTGCTCGAAGTGACGGACGCCTGTATCGATGTGTGGGGCGCGGATCGCGTCGGCGTGCACCTCGCGCCGCGCGGCGACTCGCACACGATGGGCGATTCGAATGCCGCCGCGACCTTCGGCTATGTCGCGCGTGAACTCGGCAAGCGCAAGATCGCGTTCATCGCGGCCCGCGAAGCGCGCGGCGAAGACAGCCTCGGACCGCAACTGAAGAAGGCATTCGGCGGCGTCTATATCGCCAACGAGCAGTTCACGAAGGAAAGCGCGCAAAAGGTGCTGGATCTGGGCGATGCGGATGCTGTCGCCTGGGGCAAGCTGTATATCGCGAATCCGGACCTCGTGCGCCGCTTCGAACTCGATGCGCCGCTGAACGAGCCGGTTCCCACGACCTTCTACGCGCCGGGCGCAACGGGCTACACCGACTATCCGGCAATGGAAGCGGTGAGCTAAACGCGCGCGGCTGCGTTAGCGGCATATAGGGCTTTTAGCGACACAAACGCGGCGGGAGCAATTCTCGCCGCGTTTTTTCATTCATGGCCAGCGCGCTTTTATTCAGCGGGCTTGACGGCGCGCCGCATGAACACGCGCTTCGTTTCGTCGACGCCACGCGCGATCCGCAGCTTGCGGATACGCAGCAACGCGGCATCGAGTTCGTCGTCGTCGAGAATGCTGAAACCGAGCCGCTGATAATACGGCGCATTCCACGGTACATGACGGAACGTCGACAGTTCGACGTGCGCCGCGCCTGTCTCGCGTGCCCTTGCATCGACCTGATCGAGCAACGCCGCGCCGATTCGACGGCCGGCGTGCTGCGGCACCACGTCGAGCGCTTCCACGTAAATGCGCGCGCGCAGGATCGCGAACATCACGAAGCCGACGCACGCACCGTCGCATTGCGCGACGATCACTTCGCGCGCCGTCACCTTCTTCAGCACGAACGGCGCATCCATCGGACGCGCCGCCGCGATGCCCGTCAGCCCGACGCTCACGAAACGCTGCGCCGCCTCGTATTCGACGACGCGAATCGACGCCACGTCTTCGGGGAGCGCGTTTCGATAGTGGACTTCGGGTAATGGCATTGGATGCATCGTGCGAGGCTGGCGAAAGACGAACGTTCACGCGGACATATTGACACCGGCTGCACACGCAATTCAACCCTCTGTCCGAACCCGCGCGACACGCCGATATAATCCAGCGTGAGACCCACTCGCAAAGGAGTCGTTCATGGCACTTTCCGGTCTTCTCGTCTTCGCCCTCGCGCTGATCGTCGCGGCGGGCTCTCCGGGCCCCAGTATCGCGGCGCTCGTCGCACGCGTGCTCACCAACGGCTTCAAGGATGTGCTGCCGTTCCTCGCCGCGATGTGGATCGGCGAAGCGCTGTGGCTCACCTGTGCCGTCGCCGGTCTCGCCGTCGTCGCAAAGACTTTCGCGCTGGTGTTCATCGCGCTGAAATTCGCGGGCGTCGGCTATCTGCTGTTTCTTGCGTGGAAGATGTGGTTCGCGCCCACCGACGTCCACGAAGGTGCGCTGCCGCGCGGCCAGTCGCCGTGGCGCATGTTCGTCGCAGGGCTGATGGTGACGCTCGGCAATCCCAAGATCATGGTGTTCTATGTCGCGCTGCTGCCGACGCTCGTCGATGTGTCGCGCGTCGGCACGCTCGCGTGGCTCGAACTCACGTTGACGATGCTCGCCGTGCTGATGATCGTCGATTTCGTCTGGGCGCTGCTCGCCACCAGAGCGCGCACGCTGCTGACCAGCCGCCGCGCCGTGAAGATCGCGAACCGCACCAGCGCGACGATGATGGCGGGCGCCGCAGCCGCAATCGCGACGCGCTAGCGCCTTCGCATTCCACTCGACGAGGGCTTCCATGCGCGCCCACATGTTCAAGCAGATCGGCCGCGATGCGCTCGTCGCGCTCGGCCGCGAACTCGCTGCCTGGAAGCCGACGCCCGAGCGCGCGCTGTTCGGCCTCGAAGCGGTGATCTCCGTCGTGCTGTCGGTGGCGCTCGCGCATCTGCTGCATCTGCCGAATACGTGGTGGGCCGCGATCAGCGGTTTCGCCGTCATGCAGACGCGATTTTCGGCGTCGGCGGAACGCGCGTTGCATCGCGTGCTCGGCACGATCGTCGGCGGGCTGCTCGGCGCCGTTCTGGGCCCGATGATCGGCGATCGTCCCTGGCTCTTCGTCCCCGTGCTCGGCGCGATCAGCGCCGTCTGCGTGTATCGCGCGAACGGTTCGTCGGCGTCGTATGCGTGGGTGCTCGGCGGCATCACGTGGGTGATGGTCACGTATCAGGCGCATGAACTGCTGACGTTCGGCCCCACCGCGTCGTTCGCGATGCTGCGCGTCGCCGAAGTGTGCGTCGGCACGTTCGCGTGCGTCGTCGTGTCGGGCATATTTCACGTCGGCATACAGTGGTACGAACGACGCCATCCTGCATCGAAAGTCGCGGCGGCAGCGGCGGCTTCTGCAAACGCTGCGCCGCCCACCTTCGAAACGCTGCGCCACGCGCGCATGGTGCTGGCCGTGCAGGCGGGCGTCGCGGTCGCCATCCTCGCCGCGCTCACGTACGCGCTCAAGCTGCCCGGCTTCGCCCAGGCGCTCGTGACGACGATCGCCGTGCTGATCCTGCCGCCGACGTCGATCGTCGTGCGCTCGCAAAAGCCCGTCGCCGACAAGATGGTGCAGCGCGTGGTGGGCTGCCTGATTGCGGGCGCGGTGGGCATCGCGTTGCTGCCGCTGATGCGAGGCCAGATCCTGCCGTGCCTGCTCGCGCTGGCGGCCGGCGTGTGGGCCGGTTGTCACGTGCAGACGGGCAAACAGGGCGCGAGCTATATCGGCCGGCAGTTCACGATTGCGTTCATCATGGTCTTCGTGCAGGACCACGCGTGGTCTGCCGATCCGCACCCCGCGATGATGCGTCTCGCGGGCATTTTGACGGGTATCGCGATTCTTACCTGCGTGATGCTGCTCGCGTCGCGCCTTTCATTTCTGCCGATCTCAGAAGAAGCGACGCCCTGAGCGCGCCGCGAAGCAGAATCACGGCTCGCCGAACAGCGCCTCGCACAACTCGCGCCCTTCGTCCGTCAGCGCGGCCGTGCCACGCCCTTCCTCGTCCATCTGCACGGCAATCACGCCCGCCGACTGCAACTGCGTGAAGTAGCGGCGCAGCGTGCTCATGGGGAGATCGCAGCGCTTGCTGATCTTTGCGAGCGACCACGGCTTGCCAGGCGATTCGCTTTCCGCCTCCCACAGCAGCATCAATAGTTGCTCGACGGTGGGATCGAGTTCGTTGTCGTCGTCATCGTCGTCGCAATGCTTGTCGTGCGCGGAATCGTTCGGGTTCATGGGGAGTCTCCTCTGCTCATTGACGCGCGCTCGCGGCCGCCAGCTTGCCGACCGTCATCAGCGCATTTTCGATTTCCGGCGACCACGCGTAGCTGTAGTTCAAGCGGATGCAATGGCTGTACCCGTTGGTCGTCGAGAACATATAGCCGGGCCCGACCGTGATGCCGTGCTCCAGCGCGAGCTTGTATAGCTGCATCGAATCGACACTGGGCGGCAGTTCGATCCACAGCACGTAACCGCCCATCGGATGCGACACGCGCGTGCCTTCGGGAAAGAAGCGCGTGACCATCGTCGTCATCAGTTTCGCGCGCTGCGCGAGCCCTTTGCGCAGCTTGCGCAGATGATGTTCGTAGCCGTCCTGCTTCAGATATTCGGCGATGGCGAGTTGTGGAATCGACGGCGTGGTCAGCGTGTTGAGAAACTTGAGCTTCTCGACCTGCTCGCGGTAACGCCCCGGCATCGCCCAGCCGATCCGGTACGCGGACGTCAGCGTCTTCGAGAACGACGCGCAATGCAGCACGAGCCCTTTTTTATCGTAGTTTTTCAGCGCGCCGGGGTGTACGTCGCCGAAGTACAGTTCGTGATACACGTCGTTTTCGATCACGGGCACGTCGTGTTTCGCGAGCAGCTTCACGAGTTCGCGCTTCTTGTCGTCGGGCATCTGGAAGCCGAGTGGATTCTGGAAGTTCGGCATCACCATGCACGCGGCGATCTTGCGTTTGTCCAGTATCTGCGCGAGCGCGCCGAGATCGATGCCTTCGCGCGGATGCGTCGCCACTTCGATCGCGCGCATGCCCATACGCTCGATAGCGTGCAGCATCGCGTAGAACGTGGGCGATTCGACGGCCACCGTGTCGCCCGGTTTCGCGACGGCCTGCAAGCACAGATTGATTGCTTCCGTCGCGCCAACCGTCACGACGATTTCGTTCGGATCGACGGCAATGCCGTTCTCCAGATAGCGCCGCGCGATCTGCCGGATCAGGTCGGGATTGCCGGGCGGCAATTCGTCGGTGACGCCCCATTGCGTCTTGCGCCGCCCGATCGCGTGCGCGTAGCGGTTGATCTTCTGGAACGGATACAGACTGGGATCGGGATACGGCGAGCCGAGTGGCACCGCTTCATCGCTGCCGATGGAGCGCAGCGTGGACAACACCAGCCGGCTCACGTCGACCTGCGCCGACACGGCGATCGGCTTCGACACGTCCAGCTCCTGCACAGGCGGCGCCGTGTCGTTCGCGCCGAGCCGCACGAAGTAGCCCGACTGCGGGCGGCTCTGGATCACACCCTTGCTCTCCAGCATCAGATACGCGCGCAGCACCGTCGTGATCGAGATCTGCCGATGCTGGCTGGTCTGCCGCACGGACGGCACGCGCTCGCCGGCACGGAACACGCCGCGCCGGATCTGCCCTTCGATTTCCTTCGCCAGTTCTTCGTAGAGCTTCAATCGATGCCTCTGTTTCGAGCACAGCGGACGGGCACGGCGCCCAATTTTTGAGCACAGTTCACCGCGAAGGAGCATTTGAGGGGATAACAGTCGAAACTGTACTCTTTTTCTTTCGTGCGTTGTGTACACACCGACTACGCGTATTCCCCACTACCCTGTCGTCAACGTAACGTCACACCGCACGCAAAACATGGACAAGACCACCAAGCCGGGCCGCATCGAACCGTACACCGGGCCTGCCGCCGGATGGGGCGCATTGAAGTACGTCGCGATCAACCTGATGAAGGAGAAGGTCGCCGGCGGCAAGTACAAGACGCTGTTCAAGCAGAACCAGCCGGACGGCTTCGACTGCCCGGGTTGCGCATGGCCTGATCGCCAGCATGCGTCGACGTTCGAGTTCTGCGAAAACGGCGTGAAGGCCGTTGCGGCGGAAGCGACGAGCAAGCGCGTGACGCCCGCGTTCTTCGCGGAGCACACCATCGACGAGCTGATGAAGCAGGACGACTACACGCTCGAACAGCACGGCCGCCTGACCGATCCGATGGTGTTCGATCCCCTCACGGACAAGTACAAGTCCATTTCGTGGGACGCCGCGTATCAGCTGATCGCGAAGCATCTGAAGGGACTCGACAGCCCGCACCGCGCCGCGTTCTACACGTCGGGCCGCGCGAGCAACGAAGCCGCGTTCCTGTATCAGCTGTTCGTGCGCATGTACGGCACGAACAACTTCCCCGACTGCTCGAACATGTGTCACGAGGCGACGAGCCGCGGCCTGCCGACGACGGTCGGCATCGGCAAGGGCACGGTGACGCTCGAAGACTTCGAACACGCCGACACGCTGCTGATCTTCGGTCAGAATCCGGCGACGAACCATCCGCGCATGCTCGGCGAACTGCGTGAATGCGCGAAGCGCGGTGCGACGATCGTGTCGATCAATCCGCTGCGCGAGCGCGGACTGGAGCGTTTCGCGAGCCCGCAGCACGTGACGGACATGATGACGATGTCGGGCGTGAAGATCGCGTCGACGTTCATCCAGCCGAAGATCGGCGGCGATTTCGCGCTGATCAAGGGCGTGGCGAAGCGCGTGCTGGAACTCGACGATCTCGCCGTCGAACAGAACACGGAACGCGTGCTCGACGTCGAGTTTCTCGAAGAGCACACGGCGAACTTCGAAGCATTCGCCGCTGATCTGCGCGCCGAAAGCTGGAGCGCGCTCGTCGAGGAAGCGGGCGTGTTGCGCGAAGACATCGAGAACCTCGCGCGCATCTACGTGAACGGCAAGCGTGTGATTTCGACGTGGGGCATGGGCATCACGCAGCACAAGAATTCGGTGGCGACGGTGCACATGCTGTCGAACCTGATGATGATGCGCGGCAATATCGGCCGTCTCGGCGCGGGATTGTGCCCGGTGCGCGGCCATTCGAACGTGCAGGGCAACCGTACGATCGGCATCGAAGAAAAGCCGACTGACGCGTTTCTCGATCGCCTTGGCAAGGTGTTCGATTTCGAGCCGCCGCGCGGCCACGGCTACGACGTGGTCGAAACGATCGAGGCGATGCTCGAAGGTCACGTGAAGGTGTTCATCGGACTCGGCGGCAACTTTTCTATCGCGACGCCCGACACGCCGCGCACGTGGGACGCGCTGCGTGCGTGCGACCTGACCGTGCACATCACGACCAAGCTGAACCGCAGCCATCTCGTGCATGGACGTGAAGCGCTGATTCTGCCGACGCTCGGCCGCACGGAAATCGATTTGCAGAATGGCGTGGCGCAGGGCGTGACCGTCGAGGATTCGATGAGCATGGTGCACGTGTCGTATGGCATGAACCAGCCGGCCTCGGAGAATCTCGTGTCGGAGACGCGCATCGTCGCGCAGATCGCGCATGCGACGCTCGGCAGCGCGAAGGTGGACTGGCTCGGTTATGCGAACGACTACGCGAAGATCCGCGATGCGATCGAATGGTCGATCGACGGCTTCTACGATTACAACGAGCGTATTGCGCAGCCGGGCGGATTTCATCTGCGGGTTGCATCGCGCGAACGCGACTGGAAGACGGGCACGGGCAAGGCGAACTTCGTCGTGCATCAGATTCAGCGTGACACGCCGATCCAGCGTGCGAAGAAGTTGCACGGCGAGCGTGCGATGACGTTGATGACGACGCGGTCGCATGACCAGTACAACACGACTATTTACGCTCTCGATGATCGCTATCGGGGGGTTTATAACCAGCGGCGTGTTGTGTTTGCTAATGCTGCCGATATGGCGATGCTCGGGTTCAAGGCTGGGGATTGGGTTGATATGGAAACCATCTGGGATGATGGGATCGAGCGGCGTGCTGAGCGATTTTTGCTTGTCGAGTATGACATTCCGCGTGGATGTCTTGGGGCTTATTATCCTGAGACCAATCCGCTTGTGCCGTTGAATAGCACCGCTGATGTTTGTAATACGCCTACTTCGAAGTCGATTCCGGTTTTGTTGTGGCCTTCTGCGGCTGATGCTGTTGCCGCTTGAGGTTTGGGTTTTTTGTTGTCTGCGACGCTAGTCGCCATTTTTTGGTTTTTTGGTTTTTTTGCTTTTTGCTTTTTGCTGCGCTGGCATCCGCGAATTCGTATCGGTCTTTTAGCGTTGCCCCTGTGCGGGGCGGCAGTTACTTTCTTTGCCGCGGCAAAGAAAGTAACCAAAGAAAGCCGCTTTTGAACCTCCGGTGCCGGCCAGGTTCGCGCTGCGGCATGCCGCAGTTGAGCTGTCGCGCAGTGACGCAAACACTCCGTAGAAAGCCCGCAGTCAGGCGCGCGCGGCGCGAAAGATGACATCCACCTGGGGCACGTTCGGTCGGCTTGTTTTTGTGTGTTTGCCATCGGTCTGATTGCGGCGGTATGTGCTCCAGACTGTTTGTGGGGTTTTCGCGCCGTGCGCGGTTGACTGCGGGCTTTCTACAGCGTGCGGACGTCGCTGCGCGACGGCTCAACTGCGGCATGGCGCGGCGCGAACCTGGCCGGCACCGGAGGTTCAAAAGCGGCTTTCTTTTGCCTACTTTTCTTTGCCGCTGCAAAGAAAAGTAGGTGCCGCCCCGCACAGGGGCAACGCCTGAAGCACGGATACGAATTCGCGGATGCCAGCGCAAAACCTTCAGCGAACACCTTCGACAATCCGACGAATCGCCACATCAACCGTGACACGGCCTTTCAGCGTCGCAGAAGGCGCTTCAAACTCGATCCACCCTTCATTGAACCCGTCGATCATCTGCATACGAGGCAACGGATTGCTCATGCCTTGAGCGCGGAACAGCGCCTCCCACTCGCCACGCGGCACAACCTGCATACACACATCACGCCCGAGCGCATCGGCAAACGCAGCAGCGATCTCATTCGGCGTCACGCGGCGCGGCCCTTCAAGCTCGACGACACGCGCACCCCTCCAGGAATCCTGAAGCAACCCAGCAGCAACGCGCCCAATATCCTCAGTGCCGACCATAGGCACAGCCTTATCGAGTGGCTGCAAAAAACTCGGAATCACACCGCTCGAACGAGCAGGCTCAACATCCCACACACTGTTTTCGAAAAACCACGCAGCACGAAGAAACGCGACAGGCACCGGCAACGTCCGTAATTCCTTCTCCATGATCCCCAACTGATTCAGCAAATTCGGCTGCGTAGCCTGCGCACCCACAGTCGACAACACAACCACACGCGACGGCTTCGCCGAATCCAATGCAGCACGCAACGCCGCAATATTGCGCCGCGACTCCGCAAAATCCGGCGACGGATCGAACACAGGCGGCAACAACACGAACACGCCTTCAGCCCCTTCGAATGCATGGCGCAGCGCATCCACGTCGTCCATCGAAGCAAGCGCCACTTCGCAACCACGCGCGACCCACGGCGCGCCCTTCTCCGCGCTGCGCACCACCGCGCGAACCGCCTTGCCCTGCGCCAGCAACGTATTGGCGACCACGCCACCGACCTGACCTGTGATACCCGTAACTGCGTACATGCTGAAACTCCCGTTCAATTGAAGAATGCTTGCGACGGGGTTCATTCTCGTCTTCGCGGACGCTTGATACCATGACATGAGTGTCATTTGATTCATGACACAATGGCATCCAGATCAACGCGGGAGCGCACGATGTCCTTCGACGAAAGAATACTCAACGGTATGGGCGTGCTGACGGCGATCGTCGAAAGCGGCAGCTTCGCGAGCGCAGGCGAACGGCTCGACATGTCTCAGTCGGGCGTCAGCCGCTCGGTTGCGCGGCTCGAGGCGCGGCTCGGCATCCGCCTGTTCGATCGCACGACGCGCATCGTCAAACTCACCGACGAAGGACGACGCCTCTACGAACAGATCGTCCCGCTGATGGACGGCCTCGAAGAAGCAGCGGCATCGGCGGCGGGTGGTGCGACCGCAGTGCGCGGGCGGCTGCGCGTCAACGTCGATCCGTTCTTCTCGAAGATCGTGCTGAGTCCGCGCATCGGCGAGTTCGTCGGGCGCTATCCGGAACTGAATCTCGACCTCATCACGCGCGATCAACTTCGTGACATGGTCGCCGACGGCTTCGATCTCGCCGTGCGTTTCGGCGAGCCGCGTCCGTCGACGCTCGTCGCACGCAAGCTGCTCGACACGCGCATCATGACGGCCGCATCGCCCGGCTATCTGAAGAAATATGGCCGCCCGCTGAAGCCAACCGATCTCGAACGCGAGCCGCACAGCTGCATCCAGTATCGCGATCCCGAAACGGGACGGCCATTCGTGTGGGAATTTCACCGGCCGCGCAAAAAAGTCATCATCGATGCACGCGGCCGTCTGATGGTCAACGACGTCTCCACGATGCACGGCGCATGCCTCGCCGGTCACGGCATCGCGCAGATCATGGCGCTCGGCACGCAGCCGTTATTCGACAGCGGCCGCCTCGTCGATCTCTTTCCCGACTGGCCCGACGAGCGCTTTCCGCTCTACGCGCTCTACCCTTCGCGGCGTCATCCGTCCGCGAAGGTGCGCGCGTTTCTCGATTTCATCGTGAAGATCACAGGCTCGCCGCTCAATGACAAACCATGGTACTGATGCGGCGACTGCACGGCATCACTTGCCGTTTTTCGCCCGCGCCTGCTCGGCGATCGCCTTGTAATCGTAGGTCGGATAGAACTCGGTCCGGTAGCCGCCCCACGCGGTCTCTTCGATCGCGCGATTCACTTCGCGCAGCCTGTCCGCCGGCACGCGCAACGTCACGACCTGGCCGACGCCCATCATCACGTACCACGACACCACTTCGATACCGGGCGGCGGAAACGCCTTGTAGAAGCCCTGATCGGCCAGCTGCTGGTTGATCTTCGGCAACGGCTTCGACTGGTCGTGCTTCAGGAAGATCGTCAGCAAAAACGTGCCGTCGCCGGCGGGCGTCGGCGGCGGCATCGCGCCGGGATTGGTCTGCGCGGCGGCAGGAATCGGGACCAGCGCGGCAAGCGCCGCGATCAGGGCGGCTCCCGCTATCCATGTGCGAACGGCGTGCATCGGCTTTCTCCTTGGTTCTGTGGACGGACGAAACGGCGGATACAGAGGACGGCACTGCAAGGAAGGCATTGACGCATGCATCATGCCATCGCCGGATGCCACGCTCGTGACGCGCTTCGCCGAAGAAGCGAACAGACAGGAAAGACTTTAGGGTTAAACATATGTTGCAATTATTTTTTTCATGGCAACATTCGTACACACGCCAGGGACCCGGCGCGGGTGGCCGGTTCCGACGACTCAACGGATTCAACCAGGGGATTTGCAATGAACCGACTGACTTCGCTCGCGCTTGCCTTGTGCGTCGCAGCGCCGTGCCTCATGACGACGACGGGCGCTGCCGCGCAGGAATCGCAGCCGACGCTCGCCAAGATCGAGGCGGCCAATCTGATCGCGATCGGACATCGCGAGACCTCGGTGCCGTTCTCGTATGTCGATTCGAGCAATCAGGTGATCGGCTTTTCGCAGGATCTGTGCAACCGCATCATCGACGCGGTGAAGGTCAAGACGCACAAGCCGAACTTGCAGGTCCGCTTCATTCCCGTGACGTCGCAGAACCGCATTTCGCTGGTGCAGAACGGCACGGTCGATCTCGAATGCGGCGTGACGACGAACCTCACGTCGCGCCAGAATCAGGTGGCATTCGGCGACACGTTCTTCGTTGCGACGACGCGCCTGCTGACGCGCAAGGACTCGGGCATCAAGGACTTCCCCGATCTCGCAGGCAAGACGGTCGTGACGAATCAGGGCACGACGTCCGAGCGCATTCTGCGCAAGATGAACGAAGAAAAGAAGATGAACATGCAGATCATCAGCGCAAAGGACTATGGCGAAGGACGCATGACGCTGGAGACGGGACGCGCGGTCGCCTACATGATGGACGATGTGCTGCTGGCCGGCACGCGCACGTTGACGGCGAAGCCTGCGGACTGGGTGATCACGGGCACGCCGCAGTCGTCGGAGGCGTATGGCTTCATGCTGCGCAAGGGCGACCCGGCGTTCCTGAAGATCGTCGACGATACGCTCGCGCAGGTGATGAAAAGCGGCGAGATCGACGCGATGTATGACCGGTGGTTCATGAAGCCGGTGCCGCCGAAGAACATGAATTTCGACTTCCCGATGAGTGACAACCTGCGGACGCTGTACAAGAACCCCAACGATAAGGCGTTCGAATAAGGTTGCCCGCGTTGCCCTTGCTGCGTGCTTTCATTCGCGGTGCGGGCAGGCGGGCTATGCCGTGTCATGTGCAGACTGCCGGAGTAGAATCGGACGAATCGAAACTCGTGACGATCCGCTCCGGAGCTGCAATGAACCCGCCTTCACCAAAAGAAGAAAAGACGCGCTGGAAACCGTCTCCCACGTTGTTGAACGTGCTGACCGCACTGATCGGGATCGGCACGTTGTGTGCCGGGATCGGCTGGCTTGTTTATAGCTGGTATGTCGATCTTGAGGTGCCTTACTTCGCTATTCCTCTTGTTATGTGTGTGCCGGTTATTGTTGCTGTTGCGTTTCGGAATATGTTTGATTAGTGGTTTGGTTTTGGTTTGGTTTTGGTTTAGTTTTGGTTTTGCCTGCGGCGCCTTTTTTTCGCTGGCATCCGCGGTTTCGTAGCGGTGCTTCATGCGTCGCCCCTGTGCGGGGCGGCACCTACTTTTCTTTGCAGCGGCAAAGAAAAGTAGGCAAAAGAAAGCCGCTTCAAACCTCCGGTGCCCGCCAGAATGACAGCACGGCACACGTTCTTTGAGCTGTCGCGCAGCGACGTAACACTCCGTAGAACGCCCGCAGTCAACCGCGCGCAGCGCGAAAGATGACATCCACCTGGGGCACATTCGGTCGGGTTGTGCGTGGGGTTTTCGCCCCGCGCGCGGTTAACTGCGGGCTTTCTACAGAGTGCGGAGGTCGCTGCGCGACAGCTCGACTGCGGCATGCCGAAGCGCTATCCTGGCGGGCACCGGAGGTTCAAAAGCGGCTTTCTTTGGTTACTTTCTTTGCCGCGGCAAAGAAAGTAACTGCCGCCCCGCACAGGGGCAACGCTAGCAAACCGATACGTCAACGCGGATGCCAGCGCAGCAAAAAAACCAAAATGGCGACTAGCGTCGCAGACAAAAAACCCTACGCAGCCTTGACCCCATCCTCCACCTCACCCCCAAGCGCCCCAACAATCCCCTCAAGCAACTTCGCAAGTTCGCCGGTCATCAAAGTGAAATCAGAATCAAACTGCTCATCATCATTCTGCGCAGTGGGATCACCAGCCTCTTTGATCACATCAAGCGCAGTGACGCGCTTAACGACCAACGAAGGCGTCAGCACAAACGAAACCCGATCATTCCACGTCATGGCAAGCCGCATACACTGCTTACCCGCTTCGATATGCCGACGCATATCATCAGCCTCGAGCGCATGACCAACGTACCGCACCGTCGCATTCCCCTCAGCAGGCGAGCGCAGCTCAGTATCCTGATCCAGCGTGAAATTGACAGGACCTTCGCCAGCAAGCAGCCAGTTCGTCATGGCTGACACAGGCGCCTGCGCAACGCGCACAGAAAAAATCGGCAGACGGTCAACAGATTTAACCAGCAGCCCGAGCACATCGTCACCCAGCGCCTGTGACGCCGCATCGATCACGAGCCAGCCATTCACTGTGTCAATCCACACGCGCGTGTCGCGCTGAATGCTGAACGCGCGCGGCAGCAGTTCGTCGGTGACCTGCTCTTTCAGATCGCGCATCTGCTTGCGGCCTGGCTTGAAGCCCTGCTGCTCTTCGAGTTCCTGCGCACGCGCCTTCGTCACCTGCGTCACCACGGACGCGGGCAGCAGCTTCTTTTCCGCGCGGAACGTCAGCAGCATCTGCTTGTTGATCGAGTAGACGAGCGAGCCGTCGTTACGCGGCGACGTCCAGCCCTGACGCTGCGTCTCGACGCTGTTGGCAGGCTGGAACGCGTGCGGCGCGAGCCACTTTTCCATTTGCTCGGCGCTCACTTTCCACGGAGCGGGAAGGCGGTGAAGCTGTAGATTCTTGAACCACATGGCGGGAACGGGCAAAGCGCGTCATTCTATATGACGACGGCGGCGCAGCGGATTTTCGTTGCCGCTGCGCCGCCGTCATCACGCGCTCAAACAAACCAAACTCAGCTCGCGATCCCCGCCTGAACCTTCGCAGCGACATCGGCGGGCACCCACGTCTTCCACATCTCAGGATGCGTACGCAGGAACTGCGCGGCCATCGTCGGCGCATCGAGTTTCTTGACGCTCATGTCGAGAATCGTCGCGTTCAGGAAGTCCATCGGAAACTTGACCTTCGAGAACATCGTCATCAGTTGCGGCTCGGCGTTGTAGAACGGCGTCGACGTGCCGACCGTCACGTGCGACACCATATACGACGACGCGCACTGCTGCGTGCTGCTCTCGTTGCGCAGTGTCTGCCAGCAGGCATCGTTGTAGGCGGGCATCTTCAACTCAGTCAGCTTGTACTTCGCCATCAGCGCAGCCGGTCCCCAGTAGTAGAACAGGATCGGCGCGCCGCGCGTGTACGCCGACGCAATCGCGGCATCGAGCGCCGCGCCCGTGCCGGGACGGAAGTTCGTGTACGAGTCGTCGAGCTTGAGCACCTTCAGCAGCCGCGTATTCACGCGCTCGCAATCCCAGCCGCTCGGGCAATTCAGAAAGCGGCCCTTGTTCGGCTCTTCGTCGTCGCTGAAGACGTTCTTGTACTTCGGCAGATCCGCCACCGATGCCAGCCCCGGCGCCGATGCCTTGATGCCGCGCGCAGGATCGCCCTTCACCACATAGTCCGGCACGAACCAGCCTTCTTTCGTGCCGCCCGGCAGCGTGTCGCCGACAAGCTTCACGCTGCCCGATTCGACTGCTTTCGCGGTGATCTCGCTGCGGCCCGTCCATTGCTCGGCCCAGATCTGCACGTCGTTATGCGCGAGCGCGGTTTCCGTCGCGGCCGTGCTGCCCGGCACGACGTCCGTCTTGCAGCCGTAGCCTTTCTCCAGAATCTGCCGCAACACTTCCGTCGCGAACGCGCCGCTCTCCCACGTGATGCCCGCGAAGTGCACGGTCTTGCCCGCGCTGCACCAGTTTCCGGGTTTAGCGGCGTTGCTGTCGGCGGCGTGCGCAGTACCCGCCGCGAGAAGGGTTGCAGCAGTCGTCACGGCGGCCAGCACGGCCGCGCGCTTGATGGATCGCATCATCGAATGTCTCCTGTGCGAAGGTCTCGAATCTTGTTGTGATCGGCCGCACGGCTCGCGCGACCCGCCGCGTCATCGCAAGGGGTGACATGGCATCGCGATTGTGCGGTCCGTTTTTTTCGTCGATGAAGCGATGTTTTTTGATGCCGGGTATGAGTCCCGCTCAACTTCGGGTTTCTACGTTGGGGTTTGTGCGAAGGCGCGTCGCCGGCTTCCGTAGAAGCCTTAGCGCGAGGGATAACAGAAGCCGTAGTCTTCGCAACCGGGACAGCCCGGCGCGGGCGCAGGCGCGCGGCCTTCGGCGAGCGCCAGTTCGCGCGCGAGGAATTTCTTCCAGCGCATGCCGTCGGTATTGCGCTCGATAAGCTGCGGATAGTGGCGTGTGAGGATCGCCGTCACGTCGTCGCGTCCATCGAGGCCGAGATCGCGCCACAAATGATCGGGACGCAGGCAAGCCGTCGCGATGATCGTCGCGAGACATTGCGCGTCGGGGTCGGTCGATGTCAGCGACGACTCGTGTTGCAGCAGCATCGCGCGCATCGCATCGACGAAAGCCTGATGCTCGCTCGCGGCGATCCGTTCGGGCGCGGCATGCGGCAACGCGTAGCGCGAGAAATGACGCGCAAGCAACGCGTCGAGCGCATCGCGCGTCAAGCCGAGATGCAGCAGTTCATCGCTCGCGAGCTTCGCGCCGATCAAACGCGCGAACATCACGGTATCGGCGGCATCGCGATGCTGCGCTTGATCGAGCAGGCGCGCGACGCTTGCATCACGTGTGTCGTTCGAAGGGGCAGTCATCACAAAGCCTCCATATGCAATCCTAAGCCGCGCCAAACTTCTTCCGATACGCGCCCGGACTCGTCAGCGCAATGCGCCTGAAGTGCCGTCGCAGCGACTCTTCGGACCCGAAGCCCGCCATTTCCGCGACGCGCGACATCGGCAGATCGGCGGGCGATTCGAGCAGATCGCGCGCAATCGCCACGCGCTCGCGAATCAGCCATTCATAAGGCGCCATGCCCGTCGCGTCGCGGAACTGCCGCTGCAGCGTACGCGGACTCATCGCGGCGTGGCCAGCCAGCGACGCCAGCGTGTGCTCGCGCGCGGGATTGGCGCGCACGTAATCCATCAGACGCGCGAGCCGGCCACTGTCGTCCTGTGGCATCGGACGCGGGACGAACTGCGCCTGGCCGCCCTCGCGATGCGGCGGCACGACGAGCCGCTGCGCCACGCGATTCGCAATCGCGCTGCCGTAATCGCGCCGCACGAGATGCAGCAGCATGTCGAGCCCCGCCCCCGATCCCGCCGACGTAATCACCTGCCCTTCATCGACATACAGCGCATCGGGCTTCACACGCAGTTGCGGATAGCGCTGCTGCAACTTGTCGGCATAACGCCAGTGTGTCGTGACCGTCTTGCCGTCGAGCACGCCTGCCGCCGCGAGCACGAACACGCCGGAACAGATCGAGCAGACGCGCGCGCCGCGCTCGACGGCCGCGCGGATCTTCTTCAGCAGCGGCTCGGGCGGAAGCTCATCGGGATCGCGCCAGCCGGGCACAACGATCGTCGTCGCGCGATCGAGCATTTTGAGCGTGTACGGCGCCGCGACGCTAATGCCGCCCGCCGCGCGAATCGGACCGGGTTCGACGGCGCACACGGCAAAGCGATACCACTCGACGCCCAGTTCCGGACGATCGAGCGCGAACAGTTCGGTCACGCAGCCGAATTCGAAGGTGCACAGGCGGTCGTAGACGAGCGCCGCGACGAGATGATCTTGCATGTCGCGATATTACCGGAGATTGACGATTGCGCCACTTACGGCCAGGCGGGCCCCTGTCGATAATCGGAACACCTTCAACGCCAACAGGAGAACCCTAATGCCCGCTTCCAACGTCAGCGCCGTCCCCGCCGCCGACAGCGCCACGGCGCTCGCACACTTCGAGTCTTCGTTGCGCTTCGAAACCGACTGCTGGGACGTGTCGGACAGTCTCGCGTCGGGCCACGCCGACTTCGTGCTGCTCGACGTGCGCAGTCCCGAGCATTTCGCGCGCGGCCATATTCCTGGCGCGATCAATTTTCCGCATAGGAAGATTACCGAATCTAAATTGCGCGAATATTCGGCCGATACACTATTCGTCACCTATTGCGCCGGTCCGCATTGCAATGGCGCGACGCGCGGCGCAATCCGGCTCGCGCAACTCGGGCGGCCTGTGAAAATCATGATCGGCGGCGTGACGGGCTGGCTCGACGAAGGCTTCGTGCTGGAAACGCAGGCAGCAAGCGCCTGTACAGAAATGCGACAACAACCCTGAGCGGGATTCGCGGACGGCGTGTAATCGTCTATGGAATGCCTTTCGGGCGATTACGCGCTGTTAAAAGTCGCGAAAAAAGCCAAAAGCGGCTTCAAAGATACTTCAATAAATATTTGAGCGAACCCTTTAAAAAATCGCTCAATATTTTAATAATGCTGCCGATAACCAGTCGAGGGACTTTCCTTTCGCGACGGAACTGACATGCAGAGCACTTACAATCTGGGTCTGGTTGTCGTGTCGCTCGCCGTCGCAACACTAGCTTCATTCACGGCGCTCGACCTGGCCGGACGTATTTCGACAATGGCATCGGCACGCTTGCGCCACCTCTGGCTCGCAGGCGGCGCAGCCGCAATGGGCACGGGCGTCTGGTCGATGCACTTCATCGGCATGCTCGCCTTCTCGCTGCCGATTCCGCTCGGCTACGACTTCTCGATCACCGGCTACTCGCTCGTCATCGCGATGATCGTGTCGTACTTCGCGCTTCACCAGGTGGCGCGTCCGACACTCTCCATCCAGCGTCTCGTCACAGGCGGCGTGCTGATGGGCTTCGGCATCGCGGGCATGCACTACACGGGCATGGCGGCGATGCAGATGGAGCCGGGCATTCAATACCGGCCGGGACTCTTCGCCGCGTCCATCGCGATTGCGATTGCGGCTTCGATCGCCGCGCTGCGGATCGCGCACACGTTGCGCGACTCGAACCAGCATCGCGTGCTGCTCAAGCGCATCGGCGCAGCCTGCGTAATGGGCCTCGCGATCACGGGCATGCACTACACGGGCATGGCCGCCGCCGATTTCCTGCCCGGCTCGGTGTGCGGCGCGGCGCGCGGCGTCAACGCACAGTGGCTCGCCACGACGATCATCCTCTTCACGTTCGCGATTCTGATCGTCACGCTGATCCTGTCGCGCTTCGATGCACGCACGACTTTCCTCGCCGGTTCGGTATCGCTGCTGAACAACCAGATCGTGCGCCTCGCCACCTACGACACGCTCACCGATCTGCCGAACCGCCGCACGCTGACGGAGCGCATCGAGCGCGCGATTCATGCGTCGAAACTCAACGGCCGCGGATTCGCGATCCTGTTCATGGATCTCGACGGCTTCAAGACGATCAACGATTCGCTCGGTCACGCATTCGGCGACGAAGTGCTGAAGTCGTTCTCGCACAGCCTGCGGCAATGCGTGCGCAACGTCGATACCGTCGCGCGACTCGGCGGCGACGAGTTCGTCGTGCTGGCCGAAAATCTCAGCGCGCCGCAAGACGCCGAGAAGATGGCGGAAGCCGTGCTCGAACGGATGCGCAAGGGCATCGAAACGCAGAGCCAGACGCTGCAGGTCATGCCGAGTATCGGCATTGCGCTGTATCCGCAGGACGGCCATTCCGTCGACGAACTGCTCAAGCACGCCGACGCCGCGATGTACGAAGCGAAGCGCGGCGGCCGCAGCACGTATCGCTTCTTCGAAGCGCACATGAACGAAGCCGCGATGCGCACGCTCAAGATTCAGAGCGCGCTGCACGAAGCGCTCGGCAAGGGCTATTTCTCGCTGCACTTCCAGCCGAAGTTCCGCGGCGACAGCGGCGAAGTCGCGGGCGCGGAAGCGCTGATCCGCCTGAATCACCCGGACATCGGCGTGCTCGCGCCGATGGAATTCATCCCGATCGCGGAACGCTCGGGGCAGATCGTGCAGATCGGCTATTGGGTGGTGCGCGAGACGTGCCGCCAGATCCGGCGCTGGGAAAAGTCCGGCCTGCCGTCGATGAAAGTCGCGATCAACCTGTCGCCGCGTCAGATGACGCAGCCGGATCTCGTCACGCAGACGCTGGAGATCGTGCGCACGGAAGGCGTCGATTGCAGCCAGATCATGTTCGAGATCACCGAAACGGTGGCGATGCAGGACGCCGCCAAGACGACGGAAATGATCCGCGAGTTCCAGGACAGCGGCTTCGAGATTTCAATCGACGATTTCGGCACCGGTTATTCGAGCCTCGCCTATCTGCAGCGCTTTCGCGTGAAGCAACTGAAGATCGACCGCTTCTTCACGAACGGGCTCGATGCCGACGGCCACGAAGGCAGCGCGATCGTGCAGGCGATCATCGCGCTCGCGCACTCGCTGGAAATGGACGTGGTGGCGGAAGGCGTCGAAACGGCTTCGCAGCTCGACAAGCTCAAAGACCTGCAATGCGACGAAATGCAGGGCTTTCTGCTCGGCAAGCCGCTCACGGCCGACGCATTCAGCGCGCTGCTTCAGGAGCGCATGACGGCCGTCTGACGACGGCGCGTGCAAGCTGTCAGCGTTCGCCGTCCGTCGCGTTCGGGCTTTGCAGCGCGAACGACGCGGGCTCGACATGCGGACTCGCGACCGCGGGCAACACATCGCGGCGCGTCAGCTTGCCGTCCACCGACGCGCCCACGTCCATCCGCAATTGCTGGTAATAGATGTTGCCCGTGATATGCGCGTTCTCCTGCAACTCGACAAAATGATCGGCGATCACGTCGCCCGTGATGCGGCCGTTGACGATCACGTCGTAGCCATACACGTTGCCCGTGATCGAGCCGCGATCGCTCAGCACCAGCAGCGTCTCGCATCCCGGCTTGCCCGTCACGTTGCCTTTCACGTGACCGTCCATGCGCAGGCCGTCGCTGAATTCGAGGTCGCCGGTGATGTGCACGTCATGTGCAATGAGCGTCGCCAGTTTGTTCTGGGAAACGCCGGGTGACTTCTTCTTGCTGAACATAATCGATACCGAGTGAAGTTGAAACTCGCCGCGCGCGTCAACGGCGCGAACGGCCTTGCCCCTGCAGAAACAGCACTTGCGCCTGGAGCTGGCGCACTTCGGCGGTGAGCGCATCGGCGGAACGCTGCACGCTCGCGCGCGAAGCGGCTTCCTGCTTCAGCGCGAGTTGTGCGCGCGCCAGCGCGTCATCCAGTCCGTCGTGTGAGGTAGACGCGGCGCACGACGCGCTTTCCCGCGCCGCGCGTGTCGCGTAGACATGCATCGCTGCCGCGCCCGCCGCAGCGCTTCCGAGGCAAACCGCCAGCCACGTCGCGATGCGCATCGCGCGCGAACGCACGGGCTTCAGCGCATACGCGCCTTGCGTGACGGCACGCGCGCTCCGGCGCCGCAGACGAAGAAAATCAGCCATGCGATGGCCCCATGAAAAGTGCGAGATAGTCGGTGGGATCGACGGGCGCGCCGTTGACGAGCACTTCGAAGTGCAGATGCGGCCCCGTCGAACGGCCCGTCGTGCCGACATCGGCGATATGCTGGCGCGGCAGCACGAGATCACCCTCCTGCACGACGATCTTCGATGCGTGTCCGTAGCGCGTGATCAGGCCGTTGCCGTGATCGATCTCGACGGCATTGCCGTAGCCGCCCTGCGGTCCCGCGTGGATCACGCGGCCGCCCGCCGCGGCGAGAATGGGCGTGCCCGACATCGCGACGAGATCGACGCCCGGATGAAAACTCAGGTGATGCGTGAACGGATCGACGCGATTGCCGAACGGCGAGCCGAAGCGCGCGCCGTCGACGGGCATGCGCCCCGGGAACGACTCCCAGTTCGCGACGTGCAGCGTGACTTCCTGTTCGAGCGCCGACAGCGTCGCGACGAGACAGGCGATCTGTTCGTGAAGCGCGCCGGCGTCGCGTGCAGGATGGGCGACCGGTTC
The DNA here is from genome assembly GCF_030412785.1 of Paraburkholderia sabiae. Taxonomy (NCBI): domain Bacteria; kingdom Pseudomonadati; phylum Pseudomonadota; class Betaproteobacteria; order Burkholderiales; family Burkholderiaceae; genus Paraburkholderia; species Paraburkholderia sabiae. The sequence continues at coordinate 4,581,615 of NZ_CP125295.1, read as the reverse complement.
GTCGCAGCGGCGCGGCGGCAGCGACGGGCCGCCTTCGGCGTCTTGCGCGGCGGATTCGCTGGCTTTGCCGTCGGGTTCTTCTTTCGGCTTGTCGGCCGGTTCACGTTTCAGAACGGCAGTGGATCGCGTGCCGACCACATCGTCGCCAGCGTCGTCGCCGAGCACATCGCTCGCGGGCAGCGCGGGCGGCGCAAACACGGGGCGCGGCAAGGTCTTGATCGTCTTCAGGCGCGTTTCGAAGTCGTGCAGCGTCGCGATCTGCGAAGCGAGCCGCGTCAGACGCGGGTCCATCTGCTCGATGGCCGCGTTCAGCTTGCCGAGTTCGGTGATCGTGTAGTCGCGCCTGACGCGGCTGTCGTTGCCGTCGTTGCCCACGCCCGTAGCATCGAGCTTCGGATGATCGCGACCAATCACGATGCCCGCCGTCAACGCCAGCGCCGAGCTGCCGCAAGCGGCGATCAACGCGACGGTTAGCGCGGCTCGCCGCGTGACGAAGCGCACCGAGCCGTTCGTCAGATTCCTGCCGGTTCCCCAGATCAGCGACATCAGCAGCCGCCTTTCATCGCGGTCCTGCAACACGGCCACAAACGATCGCGAAGTACTGCACGAAGTACTGCAAATAGCTGCGCGCGTCCGGCGGACGGCACAAGGTAACGATGAACCAGCATACTCAGGATGACGAATCTATCTCGTAGATGTCGGAAAACGGTGGCGCGCATTATCACGCCACGCGCCGGACCCGCATCTCAAATTGGAGTGAATCAGATTCGTCGCAAGCGCTTCACATCGCGAGCATGTGCTGCAAACGTGCGCGCAAGGTTTCGCTTGCTTGCGTCATAGGCGCGCGCAGATCCCTCGCCATCAAGCCTTGCGCCGCGAGCGCCGCCTTCACGGGCGCGGGGTTCGACTCGGACGTCAGCGCGCGGATCAACGGCACGAGCGCATGGAACAGCGCGCGTCCTTCGTCGAGCCGCCCGGCCTTCAGCGCGCGATCGAGTGCGACGAAACGCTCGGGCCAGATATGCGCCGACGCCGCGATCGCGCCGCTGCCGCCCATACAGAGCGTGTCGAAGATGCGGACGTCGTCGCCGGCCAGCACCTGCAAGCGGCCATCGAGAATCAATGAGAGCGTCGTGTCGAGCGAGCCCGCGCAATCCTTGATCGCCTGAATGCGCGGATGCGCGGCGAGCGCGAGCAGCGTGTCCAGCTCGATGCGAATGCCGGTGCGCGCGGGAATGTCGTACAGAACGACGGGATGCTCGCTCGCGTCGGCGAGCATCGTGAAGTGATCGGCGATGCCCGCTTGCGACGGCCGCACGTAGTACGGCGCGGAAATCAGCAGGCCCGCGAGTGGCAGCGCGTTCAGACGCAGCACACGCTCGCGCATGCTTCGGGCGTTATTGCCCGACACGCCGACGATCACCGGCAACGCGCCGCCCGCCGCGTCGAGCGTGGTCGCGAGCACGGCCTCCTGCTCGGCGGCATCGAGCGACGACGGCTCGCCCGTCGTGCCGAGCGCGACGACGCCCGCGACGCCCGCCTCGGCATATAGCCCGATCAGGCGACGCAACGCCGCGTGATCGACGGCGCCGTCGGCGGAAAACGGTGTGACAAGCGGAATCCAGATACCCGAAAAATTGGACATGACTTTCCTCGAACGCGACCGTATGAGAACCGTTCAGCGGCGAGGAAGCAGTATCGGGAGCGGGAGTTTCTAGAACCGGGCTTGATAAGACTGTTCCGTCGCACATCTGACGGAACAGCAGCTCCGGTCAGATGAGCAACTGTTTTTTGGCTTTGGAAGCGGCGCGCGCCTGCGCGGCCTGCGAGTGCAAGCCGGTTTCAACGCAAAGAAGAAGCATCGAGCCGTTTTCCATGTCCGGCAGTGTAACCGGAAACGACCCTTTTTGAGATGAAACGCGTACCGGGCGAATCGATGCGCGAAATTCCTTGACTTCCTCGCACGGCGAATTAATATACGCACCGCGTATATCAACCGATTCACCCGACGAAAAAGAGGCAAGCCCATGAGCGTCCCGCAACAAGCCTTTCTCCGTGACGCGATGCGGCGTCTGAACCTCACCCGCGACGGCTTCGCGACGCGTATCGGCGTGTCGAAGCGCGCACTCGATACCTGGCTGCTGCCCGACGATTCGCAGGAATCGCGCGCGATGCCGGAAATCGTCGAGCGCTTCGTGTCGGAAATCGTCGTCAACGGCGCACCCGCCGAAAAACATACGCAAAGCGTAGATTCGCAGTCGCTCGCCAGCCAGATGCTGTTCGAAGGCAAACCGCAGCTTCTTTCCGTCGACCAGTTCTCGCGCGACGCCGTCGAAGCCCTCTTCCGCGTCGCCGATATCATGCAGCCCATCGCGCGCCGCCGGAAAATCTCGCGCGTGCTGGAAGGCGCGGTGCTCGGCAACCTGTTCTTCGAAGCCAGCACGCGGACCCGCGTGAGCTTCGGCGCGGCGTTCTGCCGGCTGGGCGGCTCGGTGTGCGACACGACGGGCTTCACGTTTTCGTCGATGGCCAAGGGCGAGTCGATCTATGACACGAGCCGCGTCATGTCCGGCTACGTCGACGCCCTTGTGATCCGCCATCCGGAACAGGGCTCCGTGGCCGAGTTCGCGCGCGCGACCAACATTCCCGTCATTAACGGCGGCGACGGCCCCGGCGAGCACCCGAGCCAGGCGCTGCTCGACCTGTATACGATCCAGCGCGAGTTCTCTCGTCTCGGCAAGATCGTCGACGGTGCACATATCGCGCTGGTCGGCGACCTGAAGTACGGGCGCACCGTGCATTCGCTCGTCAAGCTGCTCGCGCTGTATCGCGGCATCAAGTTCACGCTCATTTCGCCGCCGTCGCTCGAAATGCCCGCGTATATCGTCGATCAGATTTCGCGCAACGGCCACGTCGTCGAGCAGACGCACGATCTCGCCAACGGCCTGCGCGGCGCGGACGTCGTCTACGCGACGCGCATCCAGAAGGAGCGTTTCGCCGACGAATCGTTCGAAGGCTACACGCCCGACTTCCAGATCAATCAGGCGCTGGTGGATACCGTGTGCGGCGCGGACACGCTGATCATGCACCCGCTGCCGCGCGACAGCCGCCCCGGCGCGAACGATCTGAGCACGGACCTGAACCACGACTCGCGCCTCGCGATCTTCCGTCAGACGGACAACGGGATTCCCGTGCGGATGGCGATCTTCGCGGTGCTGCTAGGCGTCGAGAAGCTGGTTCAACATTCGATGCGCGATGCCGCGTGGCGCCCGCCCGCGTATCTCGGCCCGGACGATGCCGTGTTTCATGGCATCGACTGATCTTGCTGAGCGCTAGCCAGCGCCTTGCCCTTGCATCACACAAACGCGCGTCGATAGTCGACGCGCGTTTTTCTTTTTGCGCGCTGCACGACGCATGACGCCGTCGACAGCGCCGCGCCATTTTCGCGCCATCTGCCCGTCACGGTTGCGCCACGGCGACTATGCCACGATGAAGTTCGCCGCTTGTGCGCGTCGTTTGTGGTTCTGCACGAGCGGCATCGAAATTGCTCATCGACAAGGCTTGCCATGCACCGTCCGCCTGCTTCGGCTGCGATGCGGCGCAAGTCTGCATCGACCTTCTACGGAGCAAGCAGAACATCATGTCCCACCACATCGACTGTCAGGGTTCGTGCTCGCAACACGATGCGGACACGCCCCGCCACGACGAGCATGACGCCACGCCTTCGAGTTCCGCACGCCGCCGCTTCCTGCAATCGGCGGCGGCAGCAGCAGCCGTGGGCACAGCGCCCTACGCTCATGCGCAAACGCAAACACCGCAGGCACAACAACCCGTTGCACGTTCAACCGTGCCGCCGCGCACGGTCAAGCTCAACATCAACGGACGCGATTACTCGCTGCATCTCGAACCGCGCGTGACGCTGCTCGACGCGCTGCGCGAATACGCCGGACTCACAGGCACGAAGAAAGGCTGCGACCGCGGACAATGCGGCGCGTGCACGGTGCTCTCGAACGGACGCCGCATCAACTCGTGCCTGACACTCGCCGTGATGCACGAAGGCGACAAGATCACGACCGTCGAAGGACTTGCGAGCAACGGCACGCTGAACCCCGTGCAGCGCGCATTCATCGAACAGGACGCGTTCCAGTGCGGCTACTGTACGCCGGGGCAAATCTGTTCGGCGACAGCTTTGCTCTCTGAGTTCGACGCCGGCGCGCCGAGCACGGTGACAGCGGACGTGCGGCGCCGTCCGCCGCAACTCTCCGACGAGGAAATCCGCGAACGCATGAGCGGCAACATCTGCCGCTGCGGCGCGTATGTGAACATCGTCGCGGCCGTGCAGTCCGCGCATCGCGGCACGGTCGGCAGCGGCACGGGCGACACCTATACGACGTTCGTCATCAAGACGAGCGACGTCGCGTAACGGAGGCCATCATGGATGCGATCTCCTACGAACGCGCCGCCGATATCGCCGGTGCCGTGCGCGCCGCGCAGCAACCGGGCACCATGTTCATCGGCGGCGGCACCAATCTGCTCGATCTGATGAAGGGCGGCGTGACGCGACCCGTGAAGCTCGTCGATATCACGCGGATACAAGGGCTCGACGTCGTGTCGACGCTGCCCGACGGCGGGCTGCGTATCGGCGCACTCGTGCGCAACAGCGATGCAGCGAATCATGCGCTCGTGCGCGAGCGTTATCCGCTGCTGACGCAGGCGCTTGTTGCAGGCGCGTCGGCGCAATTGCGCAATATGGCGACCGTCGGCGGCAATCTGATGCAGCGCACGCGCTGTCCGTACTTCTACGACACCGCGTTCACCGCCTGCAACAAGCGCGAGCCCGGCAGCGGCTGCGCGGCGATCAACGGCCACAATCGCATGCACGCGATTCTCGGCGCGAGCACGCAATGCATCGCCGTGAATCCGTCCGATATGAGCGTCGCGCTCGCGGCGCTCGATGCAACCGTCCGCGTGAGCGGCCCGCAAGGCGAGCGCGTGATTCCGTTCGGCGAGTTTCATCGCTTGCCTGGCGACCGCGCCGATCTCGACACGACGCTGCGCCTCGGTGAACTGATCACGTCCGTCGATCTGCCGCCGCCCATCTACAGCGAACACGCGCACTACCTCAAGGTGCGCGACCGCGCGAGCTATGCGTTCGCGCTGGTGTCGGTCGCGGCCGCGCTGCAGATGGACGGAAATACCGTGCGTAGCGCGCGCATCGCGTTGGGCGGCGTCGCGCACAAGCCGTGGCGCGCGACGTCGGCGGAACAGATGATCGCGGGCAAGCCGCTCGATAGCACGACGCTGCGCAATGCAGCCAACGCCGCATTGAGCGAAGCGAAACCGCTGCACGACAACGCGTTCAAGGTGCGCCTCGCGCAGAACGCGATCGTGCGCGCGGTGAACCAGGCAGCAAGCGGAACAAGCGGCGTTGGAGGTTTTGCATGAGCACGATCATTGGACATCCTCTGGACCGCACCGACGGTCTGCTGAAGGTCACGGGCGAAGCGCGCTACGCGGCCGAGTTTCCCGAAGCGCGTCTCGCGCACGGCGTGCTGGTGACGAGCACGATTGCGCGCGGCTCGATTGCGTCGATCGATACGAGCCGCGCGTCGTCGTTGCCGGGCGTGCTGCTCGTGATGACATATCAGAACGCACCGCGTCTGCCGAACAACGGTAAGCCCGCGCTCGCGCCGCCTGCGGGACGGCATCTGTCGCTGTTGCAGGACAACCAGATTCACTACAGCAACGAGCCGATCGCGATCGTCGTCGCGGATACCCTGGAACATGCAACGGACGCCGCGCGTCAGTTGCGCGTGACGTACGCCGCGCAGCCGCCCGCGCTCGATTTCACGCAGGCCAAAGCCAGCGCGCACGCGCCCGACAAGCCGCAAGGCCGACAGACCGACACGTCGCGCGGCAACTACGACGCCGGGCTTGCGGCGGGCGTGGTACGCGTCGACGCCGTCTACACGACGCCGATGGAGCATCACAATCCGATGGAGCCGCACGCGACGATGGCCGTGTGGGACGGCCCGCAACTGACGCTCTACGATTCGACGCAAGGCGTGACGGGCACACGCACGGCCGTCGCAAAGACGCTCGGCATATCACCCGACGATGTGCGCGTGATCTCGCCGTTCGTCGGCGGCGGCTTCGGCTGCAAGGGCTCGGCGTGGTCGCACGTGGTGCTGTGCGCGATGGCCGCGAAGCAGACGGGACGTCCTGTGCGGCTCGCGCTGGAGAGGCCGCAGATGTTCGGGCCCGTCGGCGGCCGGCCGTTCACCGAACAGCGCATGGTGATCGCCGCGAAGCACGACGGCACGCTCACCGCGATGCGGCACGACAGTTTCTCGAACACGTCGATGATCGAGGACTGGACGGAGACCTGCTGCATGGTCACGCGGATGATGTACGCGGTGCCGAATCAGGTGACGACGCATCGCCTCGTGCAGCTGAACGTCGGCACGCCGACGTTCATGCGCGCGCCGGGCGAAACGACGGGTTCATGGGCGCTCGAAACGGCGATGGACGAGCTGTCGTATCAGCTGAAGATGGATCCGCTCGCGCTGCGTCTGAAGAACTACGCGGAGAGCGATCCGCAGGAAAACAAGCCGTGGTCGAGCAAGGCGTTGCGGCAGTGTTATAGCGTCGGCGCGGAGCGTTTCGGCTGGTCGCGCCGCAAGCCGCAGCCGCGTTCGATGCGCGACGGCAATACGCTGATCGGCCTTGGCATGGGCACGGCGACGTATCCCGCGAATCGCAGCGAAGCGGCGGCGCTCGCGCGGATTCTGCCCGATGGCACGGCGATGGTTGTGTCGGGCACGCAGGATATCGGCACGGGCACGTACACGGTGATGACGCAGGTCGCGTCGGATGCGCTCGGTATCGCGCCGGAGAACATTCGCTTCGGACTCGGCGATTCGTCGCTGCCTAAGGCGCCCGTGTCGGGTGGCTCGCAGTCCGTCGCGAGCGTGTCGCCTGCTGTGCGCGATGCGTGCGAGCAGGCGCGCGGCAAGCTTGTGGCAATGGCGCTCGCCGATCACGGTTCGCCTGTGTTCGGTTTGTCGTCCGATGATGTTGTCGTGCAGAACGGCTGGGTGATCAGCAAGTCCGATCAGTCGAAGCGCGATCCCATCGCGGCCGTGCTTGCCCGAGCGGGCGGGCAGCCGATCGAGGCTTCCATCAGCACCAAACCCGGCGATGAGAAGCAGCGTTACTCGTTTCATTCGTGGGGCGCTGTGTTCGCCGAAGTGCATGTCGATGCGGATCTTGGGACGATTCGTGTTGCCCGGATTACTGCTGTTTATAACGTTGGGCGGATGCTTAATGTGAAGACGGCACGTAGCCAGTTGATGGGTGGGCTTGTGTGGGGTATTGGTGCTGCTCTCGAGGAAGAGAGTCTGCTTGATGCGCAGTATGGGCGGTTTGTTAATGCCAATCTGGCCGAGTATCACGTGCCTGTGAATGCCGATGTTCAGTCTTTGGACGTTGTCGTGCTCGATGAGCCCGATCCTTTTATTAATTCGCTTGGTTCTCGCGGGATTGGGGAGATTGGGATTACGGGTGTTGTTGCTGCTATTGGGAACGCCGTTTATCACGCTACCGGGGTTAGGGTTCGGGATTTGCCTGTTACTTTGGATAAGGTTTTGGTTTGACGGTTTTTGGGCTGCGCTGGCATCCGCGGGTTTTGCTGCGCTGGCATCCGCGAATTCGTATCCGTGCTTCAGGCGTCGCCCCTGTGCGGGGCGGCACCTACTTTTCTTTGCAGCGGCAAAGAAAAGTAGGCAAAAGAAAGCCGCTTTTGTACCTCCGGTGCCCGCCAGGGCAGCGCCGCGGCATGCCGTAGTTGACCTATCGCGCAGCGGCGTCCGCACTCTGTAGAAAGCCCGCAGTCAACCCCGCACGGCGCGAAAACCCCACACACAGTTTGGAGCACATACCGCCGCAATCAAACCGACGGCAAACGCGCAAAAACAAGCCGACCGAATGTGCCCCAAGTGGGTTTAATTTTTCACGGCGCGCGTGCCTGACTGCGGGCTTTCTACGGAGTGTTTGCGTCGCTGCGTGACAGCTCGAAGACCGTGCGCCGTGGCGTTATCCTGGCGGGCACCGGAGGTTTGAAGCGGCTTTCTTTTGCCTACTTTTCTTTGCCGCTGTGTACAGACTGGAGACATAGCTGACAGGTGTACAGGGACATGGTTGACACTTTCGGGTAATCAAACGCCCGGATTCAACCATGCCCTGGGAAGCAAAAAACACCATGAATCTCCGCGAAGAATTCGTCAGCCTGGCCGCCACACAGGCCCTGTCATTCAGCGAGCTATGCCGGCGCTACCGGATCAGCCGCCAGACCGGCTACAAGTGGCTGGACCGTCACAAGGCCGAAGGCCCCGGCGGGCTGGCCGACCGCTCCCGACGCCCGCACCACAGCCCCCTGCGCTCACCTGAACACATCGAAGCGCGGGTGCTGGAACTGCGTCGCGAACATGGCTGGGGCGGACGCAAGATCGAACGGCGCCTGAAGGATCTGGGCGAGACAGAGGTGCCCGCGCCCGCCACGATCACCGAAATCCTGCGCCGCCATGGGCTCATCGATGAACAGGCGTCGCAGCAGCGCCAGCACTGGCAGCGCTTCGAGCACGCGCATCCGAACCTGCTGTGGCAGATGGACTTCAAGGGCGACGTCCAGACGCTGAAGGATGGGCGCTGCATGCCGCTGACGGTCATCGACGATCACTCGCGCTACAACCTCGTGCTGAGCGCCTGCTCGCGTACGACCACACAGGTCGTGCAGGCCGAGCTTGAGCGCGCGTTCCGCTGCTACGGGCTGCCCGCGCGCATCAACACCGACAACGGCGCGCCGTGGGGCTCGCCCAGCGCGCCGGGGCAGCTCACCGAACTCGCGGTCTGGCTGATCCGGCTGGGCATCCTGGTGAGCTACAGCCGGCCGTATCACCCGCAGACCAATGGTAAGGACGAACGGTTTCACCGCACGCTGAAGGCCGAAGTGCTGGACCGGCAGGCCTTCAGCACACATGCGCACATGCAGCAGGCACTGGATCGCTGGCGGCACGTGTACAACGTCGAACGTCCGCACGAGGCACTCGGGATGGCCACGCCCATCACGCGCTACGCGTGTAGCCTGCGCGCGATGCCCGAGCGGGTGCCCGAGCCCGAATACGGCCCCGGCGATGAAGTGTTGCGGGTCAATGCCAGCGGCGTGGTGCGCCTGCGCGGCCAGAAACTGAAGCTGTCGATCGCGCTCAAGGGGCTGCAGGTAGCCGCCCGCATGAGCGAGAAGGAAGACGGGGTGATCGAGATCTGGTTCGCCCATCAGCGGGTCGCAAAACTTGACCTGAAGACTCCCAAACCCTGACCATCAGGTGTCAACGATGTCCCCGTACAGGTGTCAACCATGTCTCCAGTCTGTACACCGCTGCAAAGAAAAGTAGGTGCCGCCCCGCACAGGGGCAACGCATGAAGCACCGATACGAATTCGCGGATGCCAGCCAAAAACCAAAACCAAAACCAAAACCCAAAAATCAAAAACAAAAAGTGGATGTCATCTTTCGCGCCGCGCGCGCTTGACCGCGGGCTTTCTACGGAGTGTTTGCGTCGCTGCGCGACAGCTCGACTGCGACATGGCGCAGCGCGAACCTGACAGGCACCGGAGGTTTGAAGCGGCTTTCTTTTGCCTACTTTTCTTTGCCGCTGCAAAGAAAAGTAGGTGCCGCCCCGCACAGGGGCGACGCATGAAGCACCGATACGAATTCGCGGATGCCAGCCAAAAACCAAAACCAAAAACCCAAAAAATCAAAAACAAGGCATGGCGACTGCGTCGCAGACAAAAAAAGCAAACAGCTTGCACCCAAGCCCAGTTGCACCGCACAATGAAACACCCCCTCCTTCTGGTGACAGCCAATGTCATATGCCTCCCTCGCCACCGGCATACTCCTCGCCGCCGGCTACGGATCGCGCTTCGACCCGGAAGGCATCCACAACAAACTCCTCGCCCGCCTCCCCGACGGCACGCCCGTCGCGCACGAATCCGCGCACCGCATGCTTCTCGTCGTACCTCACGTAATCGCAATCGTGCGCCCCGGCTCCGAACTGCTCGCCCGCGTGCTCAACGACGCCGGCTGTCACGTGATCTTCTCCGCCGACGCCGAACGCGGCATGGGCGCAAGCCTCGCCGCCGGCATCGAAGCGAGCGACGACTCAGACGGCTGGATCGTCGCGCTCGCCGATATGCCGCGCATCGCGCCATCGACCATCGAAGCCGTCGCGCGCACAGTCGACAACGGCGCGTCGATCGTCGCGCCCTACTATCAGGGTCAGCGCGGCCATCCCGTCGGCTTCGGCATCGAGCACCGCGACGCATTGATCGCGCTCGACGGCGACACCGGCGCTCGCGCCCTCTTCGCGACGCACGACGTCACGCGCATCGACGTCGACGACAAAGGCGTGCTCAGCGATGTCGATACGCCCGCCGATCTCCGCAACGTCTAACCGTCGCACGCTCACGCTTTTGAAATATCCGCGCGCTTGAATCGGAAGCATCGCGTGCACATCCGGAATCGCCGCGCTTCGACAGGTCAGCCGACACGGGAAACCACGCGTTTCAGTGCGTTCGGGCACGCCATTTGCGCGCTGCTGCAGCGCGGCAAAACCATCGAGCACGCTTCGCCTCATTGGTCTAAGCTGTCCACGGTGCAGCGCGTCACATTCTCGCCGCGCAGCCAATGCAGCCTGTCGCCGGACGACTCATCCCGCATTCAGCCCAGGATCTCATGAGCGAAACCAGCCCGCGTCTTTTCATCGTATCGCCGCATTTCGACGACGCCGTCTTCAGTTGCGGCGCGCTGCTCGCCGCGCATTCCGATGCCGCTGTCTGCACCGTGTTCGCCGCGCCGCCCGAGCAGGACATGCAGACCGATTGGGACGGCAAGGCAGGTTTCGCGGGCGCATACGAAGCGATCCGCGCGCGGACGATCGAAGACAACAACGCGCTCTCGGTGCTCGACGCGATCCCCGTGCGGCTGCCGTTTCGCGACGCGCAATACGGCGATTCACCGTCGATCGGCAAGCTCGCCGCGGCGCTGGAGGAAGCCATCTACGGTTCGACGGCCGACACGCTGCTGATGCCGCTCGGTCTCTTTCACGACGACCACGGCCGCGTGTTCGAAGCGTGCTGCGAAATCCTGCCGCGCATGTCGCACCTGGAATGGTTCGCGTACGAAGAAGCGATCTATAGGCCGATACCCGGCGTCGTGCAGCAGCGGCTCGTCGATCTGGCCGGGCGCGGCATCGTCGCGACACCCGCGAGCCCGGCCGCCGATCACGCCCTCGACCGCGAGCGCCAGGTCATGCTCAAGCGCGAAGCCGTGTCGGCCTATGAAAGCCAGCTGCACGCGTTCGGGCCGCATGGCTGCGACGACGTGTTCGCCGCCGAGCGCTACTGGCGCCTCGCCGTCGACCGGAAGCCGGCCCGCAAATCCAGACATTGAACGGCTGTCACAGACGATCGCGCCAGCAGTCTTCGCGGCCATCGCCTACGCTAGTGAAAGCGGACGCTTCGTATCTCGCCGCCAGAGCAGCGCGACCGCGTCCACCGCCGATTCCGACATCCCTGACATCGGCCACATCGCCACGAGGTCACACCATGCACACCAGTCCGATTCCCGACCCGCACGCCGATCCGACGCGTGACCCCGAGGGCGATCCGCTCACGCCGCCGTCGCCGGGACATCACAACGACGAGCCGCAGCGCCCCGAAGGTCCGCCCGACAAGGACCCCGTCACGCAATGATCACGCAATGACGGTTCGGTGACGACGCGCAGCCTTCAATCCAGTTCGATCGGCTGACCATGCGGCGTGCGGCGCGCCGCTGCGTCCCACGCGTCCCGGCGCTCGTTCAGGCCGTCGCGCGTCACGCAGCCTTTGGCCGTCGCGATCCGTTCGAGCGCCGTCAGCCAGTGCGCATAGTAGGTGTCGCCGCGATCGGGGTCGCCCTGCGCCTGCGCGTCGCGAATCGCGTCGGCCAGCGTCGCAGCCCATTCCGGCCACGTGAACACGCCCCGCTCGTGCAGCGCGAGCGTCATCGCGAATGCGGCCGCCTGCCACGGCGCGGCGAACACCGGACCGGCGCCGTCGCGCGGCAAGTCAGGCAGCGCATCGAGCAACTCGCGCGATTCCTTCGAAGCAAAAGTCTGCGCGCTCATGCCGTGCCGTCCGCTTCGAGATACGGCTCCCAGCAGTCGGCGCACACCGACGACGCCGTCGTGTCCCTGCCCCACAACTCGACGGCGTCGAAGCGCACCGTGTACAGCCATTGCGGATCTTCGCCGCGTCGGAGCGCGTTCGAATCGGGAAAGACATGCGCGCCATGCACGGCGACGATCTCGCCGCGCTTGCCCCGGCAATAGCGCGGCAGTCGCGTGTGCGTCGGCGGATTGAGCGTCAGCGTGCGCACGGCATCGCCGACGGCAAAGCGCGCCGGATGCGGCGCCGGACGCGACGCTGGACTGCCGCGAAACAGCATCGGGTTCACCTGGTCGGCGGCCAGCACGCGCGCCAGCGGCACACCCGCCTGCTGCGACACACCGCTGTCGATTTCATCGGCCGTCGCGAGCCCCGTTTCGATCAGCAGCTTGCGCAGCCCGGCGAACCAGATCTCGTAGTAGCTGCTCGACAGATACTGCGCGGGCGGCAAGCTCTCGCGCGCGGCGCGCGACATGTCGATGTTCCACGTGCCCGTCGAGCCCATCGCGATCGTCAACGCGAGCGCGTGGCGCTCCCAGTCCGCGTGGAAATACGGCTCGTCGGCTTCGGGCACGACGGGACCGAACGATTGCATGCCGCCCAGGTCTTGCGCGCCGTTCATGGCTGGCCTCCCGTTGCCGATTGCTTCGCCGCGTGAGGTGCGAGCGCGAGGCCCGTGCCGATCATCGAATCGCGCGTCACGAGATCGGCGAGTTCGTCTTCGCTCAACGTGTCCGTGCCGGGCGGACGCATCGGCAGCACGAGATAGCGCACTTCCGCCGTCGAATCCCAGACGCGGATCCCGGTATCGTCAGGAAGCGTCACGCCGAATTCACCGAGCACACCGCGCGGATCGATCACGGCGCGCGAGCGGTACGGCGCCGATTTGTACCAGATGGGCGGCAAGCCCAGCACAGGCCACGGATAGCACGAACACAGCGTGCACACGACCATGTTGTGCACGTCCTTCGTATTCTCCAGCGCGACCATATGCTCGCCCTGCCGCCCCGTGAAACCGAGCGACGCAATCGCCGCCGTCGCATCGTCGAGCAGCGAGCGGCGAAACTCCGGATCGCACCATGCCTTCGCGACCACGCGCGCGCCATTGCGCGGACCGACCTTGTGCTCGTAAGTGTCGATCAGCGCATCGAGAGCCTTCGGATCGACATAACCCTTTTCGATCAGCAGCGATTCCAGCGCGCGCACGCGCAGGTCCATCTCGGGCAGTTCGCTGCCTTCGTGATCGTGCGAATGTTTGTGTTCGTGAGATGCATCATGCGTCATCGTCAGATCTCCACGCGCGCGCCGACTTCGATCACGCGGTTTGCGGGCAGCTTGAAATAGGCGGCCACATTGCCGACATTGTGCAGCATCACCGCGAAGAGCCGCTCGCGCCACATCGCCATGCCCGCGCCGGGCGTCGGTACGACGGTCGCGCGGCTGAGGAAGTACGACGCCTCGTCCGGTTCGACATCGAGACCGAGCGATTTCGCCGTCGCAAGCGCTTTCGGCAAGTCGACTTCGTCCTTGAATCCATAGCGGATCGTGAGCTGATAGCAGCCTTCGCATACCGTCGTCAGACTGACGCGTTCGCTCTCGGCGACCCACGGTATCTCGTCGTTGTTCACGGTGAGGAACACCACGCGTTTGTGCAGCACGTGGTTGTGGATGAGGTTGTTGACGAGCGCATGCGGCACGCTGTCGGGATTCGGCGTCAGAAAGATCGCCGTGCCGCCGACGCGCACCGGTTCGCGCGCGACGAGCTTCTGCAGATAGGTCTTCAGCGGCATCGTGCCCGCGCGCGCACGCGCCTCGGCAAGCATGATTTCCCAGCCGCGCCCCCATGTCGCCATGATCGTGAACATCACGAAGCCGATCAGCAGCGGGAACCAGCCGCCTTCGACGATCTTCAGCAGATTCGCCGCGAAGAACGTCGCGTCGATCACGAAGAAGAACGCGGTCGCGAATACGCACAGCGCCCAGTTGTAATGCCATGCGTAGCGCACGACGAAGAAGGTCAGCAGCGTCGTGATCAGCATCGTGCCCGTCACCGCGATGCCGTACGCGGAACCGAGCGCCGTCGACGAGCCGAAGCCGAGCACGGCCGCGACCACGGCGGCAAGCAGCGTCCAGTTGATGCCGGGCACATAGATCTGGCCGATCTCTTTCTCCGACGTGTAGACGACGTTCATGCGCGGCAGGAAACCGAGTTGCATCGCCTGCTTGGTCATCGAGTAAGTGCCGGAGATCACCGCTTGCGATGCGATCACGGTGGCGACCGTCGCGAGCACGATCATCGGATACAACGCCCATTGCGGAAAGAGCAGGTAGAACGGGTTCTGCACGGCGGCGGGCTTCGAAATCAGCAGCGCGCCCTGACCGAGATAGTTCAGCGCCAGCGCGGGAAACACGAGACCGAACCACGTGAGACGGATCGGCCGCGCGCCGAAGTGGCCCATGTCGGCGTAGAGCGCCTCGGCGCCCGTCAGCGACAGCACGACGGCGCCCAGCGCGATGAACGCGAGCCACTCGTGACGCAGACAGAACGCGAGACCGGCGAGCGGATCGAGCGCGGCGAGAATCGCGGGCGCGGCGACGACATTGGTCACGCCGACCACGGCGAGCACGACGAACCACACGACCATCACGGGCCCGAACACGGCGCCGATACCCGAGGTTCCATGCTTCTGCATCACGAACAGCGTGACGAGCGCGATCAGCGTGACGGGTATCACGCAGGTCTTCAGAAACGGTGCGGCGACTTCGAGACCTTCGACGGCACTGAGCACGGAGATCGCGGGCGTGATGATGCTGTCGCCGTAAAACAGCGACGCGCCCATCACGCCGACGACCAGCAGCGTATGCCGCAGTCGCGGCCGGTTCGCCACCGACGACGACGCCAGCGCGAGCAGCGCCATGATGCCGCCCTCGCCGTGATTGTTCGCGCGCAGGATCAGCGCCACATACTTGAGCGACACGACGATGGTGAGCGACCAGAAGATCAGCGAGACGATGCCGATCACGTTCAGCGGTGTGAGCGGCAATCCGCTCGACGGCGCGAACACGGTCTGCAATGTGTACAGCGGACTCGTGCCGATATCGCCATAGACGACGCCCAATGCAGCAAGCGCCAGCGAACGGAGCGCCGGCTTGTGCGGCGCGGGCGCGCCAATGGACTCCGCGCCGGCATGCGTGGCTGACAGGCTCATGTCTCCCTCCAATGATCGCCATGTGGTCGTTGGCTTCTAGCGGGCGATCTGAAAGCCGGATGAATGGTCGGACGTATGAACGACGCGCGACCCGGTCTCGCGGCTCAATCCAGTATAGAAAGAGCCTGTAGAAAAGCGCAGCGAGCCAGTGTGAACATCGCGCGACAGCGGATGTGCGATGCCCCGCATATTTCGGTTCTGCTTAAGAAAGTGCATTGACTTGACTTCGTGCGCGGGCATAAAATTCTCTTATCTTGAAATACGAGGGGCGTTGCCTTGGACAGTTGCAGTAGTACGTTTTCGAACAGTTTCGCCGCCTGACCGGCAAGACGTCCGCGCCTTCCTCATTAGCCGCCGTCTTGCCAGCAGGTAGACGGTGCGCGTCGCAGTTTCAATCCTCGTGCATCCTGTTTAGCGCCATTGGTGCGCAACGCGTTCGCGCGTGATCGCAGCCGCTATTGCGGTTTCGTCTTCACGTGCCTGCGTTGGCGTACGTGTGCGCCGTTGCATCGTGTGTCTCGTGTTTGTATCGAGATGCGTATGCAGCGCGCGTTCGATGGCGTTCGAACCGGATGCATGCGCTCATGCCGTCGCTTGCCGTTGCGAAAGTTCGAACCGTCCGTGGCCGCGCGTTCATCGACGTGCGTATTGCAAACCGCGATGCGTTTTATCCATTAACCGGGAGCCGCCATGCCCGACAGTGACAGTCATCCCTTGAACACCGACTTGCCTTTAACGAACTGAGGCACGCAAGCCCACGGCTACTCGATTCCATCGATTCTCCGGCGCTTGCCGCCTCGCATGCACGAACCTTCGTGCCGGAGAACCGATATGCACTTCCTGCTTCTTTCGACCCTGCCTCAAACCCGCGAAGCACGCGCGCACTATGACGCGCTTCTTTCGCTGAAACATGAACGACGCGACGTATCCGCGACGCTCGCACACAAGCTGTACAGCATCGCCGCCGCCCTGCTCGGAAAGCGCAGCGCGGCATAACGGAAATCATTCGACCAATATCCGTTCAAGGGAGAACAACAATGGCCACGCCACCACAAGCACTGCCGACGCGCTCCGCCGTCCTCGACGACGCGCATGTCGGCGATATTCGCGGCGCGCTCGGCACGATCGCGCATCACGACACGGCTCCGCGCAACAGCTGGGGCGCGCGCCTGCGCACGCTGCTCGCGATCGTCGGACCCGGCCTCATCGTGATGGTCGGCGACAACGATGCGGGCGCTTTCGGCACCTATACGCAAGCGGGACAGAACTACGGCACCACGCTTCTGTGGACGCTGCTGCTGCTCGTGCCCGTGCTGTACGTGAATCAGGAAATGGTGCTGCGTCTCGGCGCCGTGACGGGCGTCGGACACGCGCGTCTGATCTTCGAACGCTTCGGCAAGTTCTGGGGTGCGTTCAGCGTCGTCGATCTGTTCATACTCAACGCATTGACCATCGTCACCGAGTTCATTGGCATTACGTTCGTGCTCGACTTCTTCGGGGTATCGAAAGTGGCGGGCGTGTGCATTGCGGCCGCGTTGACGATGGCAGCCGTCAGTACCGGCGACTTCAAACGCTTCGAGCGCTTTGCAATCGTGCTGTGTCTGCTGAGCCTTCTGCTCGTGCCCGTGCTCGTGACGATCCACCCGCCTGTCGCGCAGATGACGCAGCATCTGTTCATGCCCGCATGGCCCGCGCACGCGAAGCTGTCGGACGTGATGCTGCTCGTGATCGGCATCGTCGGTACGACCGTCGCGCCGTGGCAGCTGTTCTTCCAGCAGAGCTACGTAATCGACAAGCGCATCACGCCGCGCTTCATGAAGTACGAAAAGGCTGATTTGTGGATCGGTATCGTGTTCGTGCTGATCGGCGCGATCGCGATGATCTCGTTCAGCGCGGCGCTGTTCGGCGGCAAGCCGGAGTTCGGCCAGTTCAGCGATGCAGGCGGCGTAATCGCCGGCCTCGAAAAGTATGCGGGCCGCACGCCTGCCGTGCTGTTCGCGATTGCGCTGATCGACGCATGCATCATCGGCGCGGCGGCCGTGTCGCTGTCGACGGCCTATGCAATCGGCGACGTGTTCAAGATCCGTCATTCGCTGCATCGCGGTGTCGCCGATGCAAAGGGCTTTTATCTGGTGTACTTCGGGATCGTCGCGGCGGCTGCCGGACTCGTGCTGATTCCCGGCAGCCCGCTCGGCCTGCTGACGGAAGCCGTGCAGACGCTCGCGGGCGTGCTGCTGCCGAGCGCGACCGTGTTCCTGCTTCTGCTGTGCAACGATCGCGAAGTGCTCGGGCCGTGGGTCAACTCGAAAGGGCTGAACCTGTTCACGGGCGCTGTGGTGTGGGCGCTGGTGCTGCTGTCCGTGGTGCTGACGGCGTCCGTCGTCTATCCCGACATCAGCGGTCACGCGATCATCGAGATTCTCGCGGGCGGCACGCTGCTCGCCGTGGTCGCGTTCGTCGCTGCGACTGCGCTGCGGCGTCTGCGCGGCGCGTCGGTTGCGGACAGCATGCCCGTCATCAGCAAGGCCGAACGCATGACGTGGCGCACGCCGCCGCTCGACACGCTGCCGAGGCCCGCGATGACGCTGCCGCGGCGCATCTGGATGAGCGCGTTGCGCGGCTATCTGGTGGTGGCGGTAGCGCTGGTGATCGTGAAGGTCGTGCAGCTCGCGTTGGCCTGAACGAAGTCGGAAGGCTCTGACGCAAGTTTCGAACAATCCCGATACCCCGGCGCGGTCTGTTGTGACACAGTATCGCCGCCGATCCACGGTGCAGGTTTCTGCCGACGCCATGCAAAGCAATAGCGCATGCCATGAGCGTTGCATGGCGGTTGATGGGACGTGGGTCGGTTCCCGACATGGATACGCCGGGACGAGCCTTGCTTAACGGCTCGTCCCGGCGTTTGTCGTCCACGGCACGCCGATCATTGCAGACGCGGATCCTGCGGCGCGGTGGCGTGATACGGAATGATGTAGCCGCCACCGCCGCCATTGCCGCCGTCGTTGCAGCCGCCGCCCGAATGCACGGGCGGAACGGGGAAATGCATCGGCGGCCAGGGCATCGACGGCATGCCTGGGAAGCTCGGCCACGGGCTCGGCTCCGTGGGCTTGCTGATGATGAGTATGCCGCCGCGCACACGCTTCGCGGCTTGACGATCGAGTTCGTCGACCCTCGACAGGTCTTTCACAAGCAGGTGAGTCATGATGGTTCTCCAGCAACGATAAGGATGGCGAGCGCCGGCTGCGCCGCGCTCACCTCGCGTGCTGCACGCACCATGCCAAAAGCTGCGAAGCCCGCTGCGACGGGCGTTCGGGCGATCAGGGAGAAGCCTGCTGGTTGATTGGCGCCAACTGTCAGACGTGCAAGTGTTGGCTGTTCGATGCGGTTCGATGGCGGGCGGCGGGCGCCCTGGCCCGCCGTGTGACGTTCTTCGCGATTCAGTGCGGCAGCCACGCAAGCGGATCGACAGGCTTGCCGTCCTTGCGCACTTCGAACTGAATGGACGGCACGCCGTTGCTGTCAGTGCCGACTTCGCCGATCGGCTGACCTTGCGTGACGGCGTCGCCTTCCTGCACGAGCAACCTGCTGTTCTGGCCGTAAGCCGTGATCAGCGTGTCGTCGTGCTTGATGATGACGAGCGGCCCGTAAGCCTCGATGCCCGTTCCCGCGTAGACCACGCGGCCCGTCGCGGAGGCGCGCACCTGATCGCCGGGACGTCCGCCGATCACGATACCCTTCGACTTGCCCGGCACGAACGGCTTCAGAATCGGGCCGCGCAACGGCCACGCGAGCGTGATCTGCGGCTGGGCGGCGGGTGCAGGCGGAACGGCATTGGTGGACGGCGCCGGCGTCGGCACGGGCGTCGTCTGCGCGTAAGTGGGCGGCCCGACGCGCAGCATCTGGCCGGGCGCAACGGGCGTCGACACGGTCAGCCCGTTCCACGCCGCGAGATCCTGCGGACGCTGGCCGTACGCGCCCGCGATGCTTTGCAGCGTATCGCCCGGATTCACCCGATAAAACCCGGCGGGCACGCCAACGGCTGGGGTCGGCTGGGTCGTCCGGTAAGCGGGTGCCGAGGTCTGCTGCGGTTCCCACGGGTACGTGGTGCACGCGCCCAGCATGCTCGCGACGGCGAGCGAAATCAAAGCCTGCGTGACGACGTATTGCCGTTTTACTGTCATTTTTGTGGCCCTCGACGCGGTGTGGGACGAAACGGCGCTCAGGTTAGCCGCCCGTCGTTTGAACGTGTAGCGGGATATGCAGTGCAAATATTATGCCTCGGCTTCCCGTCGAAAAAATGACGGCCGGTAAACGCGATCCGGGCGCGCGAACCGGGCGGGCTCGACAGACCCGTTTCAGGCATGTCCGACCCTGTGCGAGACGATTGCGTGGATCGCCTTCGATTACCGCCGTAATTCCTTCTGCAATCCCAATCAATTCTTCGCGCTCAGCGAAAGCGCAAGATCATACGCTGCCTTCGGACTCGATGACGAGAATGCGTGCTTCGCCGATCGGGTGCGCAACGTGCTCCGTGCCGACGGATGCATGGAACACATCGCCCGTTTCGAGCACGGTCGAATGCTCGACGCCTGCTTCGCGATATCGCATCTCCACGCGTCCGTCGAGCACGGCGAAGACTTCCTCGCCGTCGTTGATGTGCCACTTGTAAGGCTGGTCGGTCCAGTGCAAACGCGTGGTGATGCCGTTCATGTTGGCGATGTCGAGCGCGCCCCACGCGCGCTCTGCGGTAAACGTGCTGCTGCGGACGATCTTCATGGCGAGCTTGCGCAATGATGGTGGTCGGACTCGACATTATAGTGTCGACCGCGATCATGCACGCTGCTTGCTCACCTGCCCGGAGATGACCGTTGCATGCGGCTTGCGTGCCATTGCATAGCTGGAGTGCTCGCCTATACTGGACTTTGCCGCAGTCAATAACATGCGCATGTCCGTAAGCCGATGCGCGGCGAGACGGTTCATCCACTTCAGCGTTTGCCTTCAACGAGGAGGTTCCATGAACAAGGCGTTATTTCTTGCCGTGCAGCTCAATGTCGATGAGATGACTTCATCGCCTACGCTGGTCGAACTGCTGAATGCCCATCTCGTGTTTGCCGTCGATGTCGCCGAAGCCGCCGATGCCCTCGTGCAACTGGCGAGCGTGAGCCGCCTGTCGAGCGGTGTGGAAGCGAGCGTCGAGATTCCCGCTGTCGCGCTCGAAGAGCTGCGTCAGGCGCTCGAAACGCTCAGCGAGTATGACCAGTCGTGGCTGTTCGCGCTGGAACCAGACCGTGCATTATTCGACGATATCGCGGGTGGACAACGCACGCTGCATTGATGCGCCCGCAAACCTGAAGAGGTACGGCTTCCCGGCCGCCTACCGAGGATCGATCGTGAAAAATCTTTTGAACATGCGCCGCGCCGCCGTCAGCAATGGCGCTGCGGCACACCTTCATTTTCCGCCGCAGCACCCTTCACAACACGCCGCACGCTCCGAACCCGCGCAACTCGACGACCTGCCCGGCGAGAGCGATGCAGGCGCAACCATCGACGAGCGGCCCGCGAGCCAGCCGCGCCCCGTCACGCCGCTGCACGCGGTGCAGGTCACGCCTTCCGCGCCGAATGGACGCGCCGTGCAACTGGCCGATGCAAACGATGTAGAACGCATGACCGACGACGCGGAACTCAAGACGTTCCACACGTTTCGTACTTTTGATTATTCCGTCAGCCTGCTGTTTTATGCAAAAGAACTGAAATACTTTGTCGCACTGTTTCAGGAGGACCGCATGTGGCGCGTGCTCAGCACGAGCGACATGAACACGGCCAAGCAGCTGTTCCATCACATGCAGGAACAGGCCACGCGCCTTGCCGACGGCGAGACGCGGCGACTGCAGCTCGAAGCGCAGAACGAACAGATGAAGCGCCTGATCGCCGAATCCGAAGCGCACGCGGAGCGGCTGCGTCAGAACCTGCAACGGACCACCGAGCAGGATCACGCAGTCACGGGCAGGCAGCATCAGTTGCGCAAGGACATCGCGCAACTCGAAGCGCAACGCACGGCGGCGCAGGCGCAGTTGAACAAGGCGCATCGGCAGGTGCATCAGCTGAACGTCGCCAACAACGAGGCGATTCCGCATATTCCGCGCTGAACGCCGCCCGCACGGCATGAACGAAAAACGCCGGTCAGGATCGACCTGACCGGCGCTTTCTACCTTCGTTCTACCTTCTCTTGCCTGCTGGCGATGGATGAAGCTCGCGGACTTCAACCATCAAGCTGCACCTTCGGCTTAGTTGCCGAAGAACACCGAGCGCGGACCCTTTTCATCGGCCAGCGAGCGACCGGCTTGCGACGTGCCGTTCGTCTGTACGCCGTAGCCCGTCGTGCTGGCTTGCGCGACGTCTTGTGCATGGACGCGCGCTTCGGCGGCCTGGATGTTGTTCGGGTAGTTCTGACGATCGGACAGCGGATCGTAGCCGGCCTTTTCCAGACGGGCGAGATCGGCGCGAACTTCGGCGCGCGTCAGCGGCTGCTGGCTCGACTGTGCGAACGATGCGACGGGAGCGGCGACAGCGGCGGCGAGAACGACTGCGGAAATCAGGGCTTTCATGGACAACCTCCGAGAACTTGTTTTTTGATTTGCTGCGAACACCGTGTTCGTCAGCGTTGATGCAAGTTTAGGTAAGGCGGCGTCCTAGGGAAATCCCTTATTCGACGAAACTATGTTGCGAATATTGAAATAATTCTTCGTTTTCCCGGATATCACTGCGCATTTGGATCAGATAATTGCAACACTGTGTTCCAGAATGTGTGCAATCGCTGAAACAATCGTGCTCCGACAGCGCGGCGCGCAAAGAAAAAACGCCCCGGCGCCATGCAGGCGCCGAGGCGTTTCGACCTGTGCGGATCAGCCGATCCGAATTACGACCAGTTCGCGTGGAAGCTGCCCGGCTTGTCGAGACGTTCGAACGTGTGCGCGCCGAAGAAGTCGCGCTGCGCCTGAACGAGGTTCGCGGGCAGACGCGCCGAGCGATAGCCGTCGAAGTACGCAATCGCCGACGAGAACGCCGGCACGGGCACGCCCGCCGTCGTCGCCGCGATCACGACGTCGCGCAGCGCCGCCTGGTAGTTCGCCGCGATGTCGCGGAAGTACGGGTCGAGCAGCAGGTTGGCGATCTGCTTGTCCTTCGTGTAGGCGTCCGTGATCTTCTGCAGGAAGCGGGCGCGGATGATACAGCCCGCGCGGAAGATCTTCGCGATCGTGCCGTAGTCCAGATCCCAGTTGTATTCGTCCGACGCCGCGCGCAGTTGCGCGAAGCCCTGTGCGTACGAAATCACCTTGCTGAAGTACAGCGCGCGGCGCACGGCTTCGATGAACGCGGCGCGGTCGCCCGAGAACGGCTTCGCGGCCGGGCCTTCGAGCACCTTGCTCGCTGCGACGCGCTGGTCTTTCAGCGACGACAGCACGCGCGCGAACACGGCTTCCGTGATCAGCGGCAACGGCGCGCCGAGATCGAGCGCGTTCTGGCTCGTCCACTTGCCCGTACCCTTCTGCGCGGCGCGGTCCATGATCACGTCGACGAGGTCCTTGCCCGTCTCTTCGTCCTTCTTGTCGAAGATCTTCGACGTGATCTCGATCAGGTAGCTGTCCAGCTCGCCCTTGTTCCATTCGGTGTAGACGGCGCCCAGTTCCTGGTTCGACAGGCCGACCACCTGCTTGAGCACCGAGTAGCTTTCGGCGATCAGCTGCATGTCGCCGTATTCGATGCCGTTGTGCACCATCTTCACAAAGTGGCCCGCGCCGTCGGGGCCCATGTACGCAACGCACGGCTCGCCGTCCGGCGCCTTCGCGGCGATTTCGGTGAGGATCGGTGCGACGAGGTCATACGCTTCGCGCTGGCCGCCCGGCATGATCGACGGGCCCTTGAGCGCGCCCTCTTCGCCGCCCGACACGCCCGTGCCGATGAAGTGCAGCCCCGACTTCGCGAGTTCCTGGTTGCGGCGGATGGTGTCGGTGAAATGCGTGTTGCCGCCGTCGATCAGAATGTCGCCCTTCTCCAGCAGCGGACGCAGCGAAGCAATCGTCGCGTCCGTGCCTTCGCCTGCCTTGACCATCATCAGGATGCGGCGCGGCTTTTCGAGCGACTCGACGAACTCTTCCAGCGTGTAGGTCGGAACCAGCTTACGGTCGGGAAACTCCGCGATCAGTTCGTCGGTTTTCTCGCGGGTGCGGTTGAACACGGAGACCGCGTGGCCGCGGCTCTCGATGTTCAGCGCCAGATTCCGGCCCATCACCGCCAGCCCCACTACGCCGATTGCCTGTTTGCCCATGTGAATTCTCCAGATTCCAGTAAGTCGTGAAGCTGCACCCGCCATCAAGGCACAGCGTCGAGGATGAAAGGATAAAAGAAATGACGGGATGCCGCTCGCGTACTCCCCGCACCTCATGTCCATGACAGGCATGGACGATGCGTACTGGCTTTCGCCGCGCTTTCGCGCCATTCGCCGCGTGTTTCGGTTTCGATGCTGTCGTGATCCAGCTGCCGGTCTTCTACAGCTTAGTCCGCGAAACGCGCCTCGCACATGCGTCGTGCGAGCCCTTGCACACGCGCGGATTCAAGCGTCAGACCCGCCGCCGCCGCTAACGTTTCCGGAACACGAGGCAGAAGTTGTTGGCGGGCATCTCGACGGGTTCGTCGCTGTCGAAGCCCGCTGCGTCCGCCAGCGCCACCACGTCTTCCATGTCGCGCACGCCCCATGAGGAATCGCGGCTTCGCAACTGGGCGTCGAACGCGGCGTTGCTCGGCGCCGTATGCGCGCCGCCGCGCCGGTACGGTCCGTACAGGAACAGCACGCCGCCCGTTTGCAGCAGCCGTCCCGCGCCGCCGATCAGCGCCTGCGCCGATTCCCACGGCGAGATATGGATCATGTTGATGCAGACGATGGCCGCAGCGGCATCGATGCCCCACGACGCGTCGCGCACATCGAGCGCAAGCGGCGCACGCACGTTGGCGAGGCCGCTATGCGCGGTCCAGGCGGCAATCGACGCGCGCGCGTCTTCGCCCGGATCGCTCGGCTGCCACACGAGCTTCGGCAGCGCGGCGGCGAAATGAATCGCGTGCTGCCCCGTCCCGCTCGCGATTTCGAGCACGGTGCCCGACGCGGGCAGCACGCGTTCGAGCACGGCGAGGATCGGCTCGCGGTTGCGTTCGGCGGCGGGCGCGTGCTGGCGCAGGTTCGGGTCGGGCGTGGTCATGGCGATCAGTACAGGCTGGTGCGGATGCGTTCGGCGAGGTCGCGATCATACGCGAGCGAATCGAAAGTCTCACCGAAAATCCGCTTGTGCATATCGCCCGCGCTCGGCAGCTGCGAGCGCTCGACGTGGCGCGCCGGATCCCACAGTTTCGAGCGCACGAGCGCTTTCGAGCAATGAAAGTACACGGCGTCGATATCGACGATCAGCACCGAACGCGGCTTCTTGCCGTCGACGGCAAAACTGTCGAGCAGTTCAGGATCGGCCGAAACGCGCCCGCGTCCATTCACACGGAGCGTCTCGCCGACGCCAGGCACGACGAACAGCAGCCCGACATGCGGATTGACGATCACATTGCGCAGACTGTCGACGCGGTTATTGCCGACGCGATCGGGAATGGCCAGCGTGCGTTCGTCGATCAGACGCACGAAGCCGGGCGCGTCGCCGCGCGGCGAGCAGTCGAGACCGTCGGGGCCCGACGTCGCCAGCACGATAAACGGCGCATGTTCGATGAACGCGCGGTAGCAGTCGTTGACGTACGGAATCTCCTTGCGCACCGAGCGCTCATGCGGCTGGCCGTAGAGCGCTTCCAGTTCTTCGATCGTCGTGAGCATCGGTGTTTCCTGTTGAAATGGCATGTGTTCTGGCGCTCGCGTCAGCGCGCAGCGAGACTGGCCGCAAGCGCCGCGAGCGCATCGCCGCACGGCGCTTCGACTTTCAGCGACAGCAGCGGGTCGGCACGCGTGCGCCCGAGATTGATCGCGGCGATCGGCTTGTTCATCTTCTGCGCCCACGTGCAGAAGCGATAACCCGAATACACCATCAGCGACGAACCGACGACGAGCATCGCATCGGCGGCATCGAGCGCGTTCGACGCCGCCTCGACGCGCGGCTTCGGCACGTTTTCGCCAAAGAACACGACAGCGGGCTTCAGCAGTCCACCACAGTTCGGGCAAGCGGGCACGCGGAACGAACCGAGATCGTGCCATTCGAGATGTGCGTCGCCATCGGCGGCGGGTTCGGCGATCACGTCGAGCAAGGCGGGATTCTCATTGATCAGCATCTGCTGGATCGACGCGCGACGGTGATGCGTGCCGCAATCGAGGCACGTCACTTCGCCGATGCTGCCGTGCAGTTCGATGACGTCGCTGCTGCCCGCGCGCTGATGCAGGCCATCGACGTTCTGCGTGACGAGCGTGCGCGCATGCCCCGCCGCTTCGAGCCGCGCGAGCGCGCGGTGCGCCGCGTTCGGCTCGGCCTTCGCGACGACGGGCCAACCGACCGTGCTGCGCGCCCAGTAACGCTGGCGCGACGCGATCGAGCCGAGAAATTCCTGCAACGTGATGGGTGGCGAGCGTTTCCATTCGCCGTTTTCGTCGCGATAGCCGGGGATGCCGGAATCGGTGCTGATGCCCGCGCCCGTCAGCACGAAGAGCCGCGGATAGCGTTCGACGAAGTCTTGCAGCGCGGCGAGTGCGTGAGGTTCGATCGGCGTGGACATGGAATCGGTAGAACGAGTGGATACGGACGGGGACTCAGCGCTTCCTGCGCGGCTTGCCTTCGCGCTTTCCAGGCTTCGACGCCTGAAGCGGCTCGGCATGCCGCGCTTCCCAGGCCGCCAGCGCCGCGCGATACCGCGTGACTTCCTCTTCGTACAGATCGAACACGCACGGATCGCAGCCGCTATGACAGCAATCGTCGGGATCGGGCCGCACAGGCGGTGTGGGGCGCGGGTCGTCGGCGGCGGGCGCGTTGGGGCGCGGCGCCTCGTCAGAAGTCACATCCACTTCCAGTGGTTCGGGAAGCGTCCAGTATAAGTCCGACGAAGTTGCCGCGTGATGTCAGATGTGCGTCACGCGTGCTTCACACGTGGATCAGCCGCGCCCGACGTACGGCATCTTGCTCGCCATGATCGTCATGAACTGCACGTTCGCCGACAGCGGCAGATTCGACATGTGCAGCACGGCGTCCGCGACGTATTCGACGTCCATCAGCGGTTCGACGGCGATCGTGCCGTTCGCTTGCGGCACGCCGCGCGCCATCCGCTCGGCCATTTCCGTCGCCGCATTGCCGATGTCGATCTGACCGCACACGATGTCGTAAGCCCGGCCGTCGAGCGATACCGATTTGGTCAGTCCCGTGATCGCGTGCTTGGTCGCCGTGTAGGCAATGCTCAACGGCCGCGGCGCGTGCGCGGAGATCGAGCCGTTATTGATGATGCGGCCGCCGCGCGGCGTCTGCGCCTTCATCATCGCGAAGGCCGCGCGCGTGCACAGGAACACGCCCGTCAGGTTCGTATCGACGACGGAGCGCCAGTCGTCGAGTTCGATCTGGTCGATTTCGACGGGCGGCGCATTGCGGCCCGCGTTGTTGAACAGCACGTCGAGCCGGCCGTAGCGCAGCCGGATCGCATCGAAGAGCGCGGCAACGCTCGCGGCATCCGTCACGTCGCAGGCGACGGCGAACGCGTCCTTGCCTTGCTGCTGCGCTTCCGTTGCGAGCGCATCGAGCGGGGCCTGTCTGCGCCCCGTCACCACGACGCTGTAGCCGTTATCCAGCAGCTTGCGCGCCGTCGCTTTTCCGATGCCGCTGCCCGCGCCCGTCACGAGCGCCACCTTGCCTGTCGTCGTCGCTTCCGATGTCTGCGTCACACCTTGTCTCCTGGTCGTGCTGTACGCGACACAGAAAAACGCAGCCCCGTCAGTCGAGCGCGCGGTCGTTCGGCTTCGCGAACAGCTGTTTCATCTCCGCCGACAACGGGTAGTTCAGGTTGATGCCCTTCGGCGGAATGGGTTGCGTGAACCACTTCTGATAGAGATTCGCCGCTTCGCCCGAAGTTTGCAAGCGCGCGATCACGCCGTCCGTCAGTTTCTTGAAGCCGGGATCGTCCTTGCGGAACATGCAGCCATACACTTCCGACATCGGCGACGTGCCCGTGATCAGGTAGTCGTCCGCGTTCGCTTCCTTCGCTTTTGCGCCGTACAGCAGAGGATCGTCCATCACGAACGCGACGGCGCGCCCCGTCTTCACGTTGAGAAACGACTCGGCGTGATCCTTCGCGCTGATGAGGCGCATGTTCATCGACTTCTCGTTGTTCATCTGCCGCAGCAGACGCTCTTCCGACGTGCCCGCCGTCGTCACGACCGTCCTGTTCGCGAGATCGCCGAAGTCCTTCACGCCCGAGTCCTTCTTTACGATCATCCGCACGCCGTACTGGAAGAAGCTGTTCGAAAACGCGACCTGGTTGTCGCGCTCTTTCGTGTGCGTCGTGGAGCCGCATTCGATATCGATCGTACCGTTCTGCACCAGCGGAATCCGGTTCTGCGACGTGATGGGAATCTCGCGCACCTTCAGGTCAGGCATGTTCAGTTCTTTCTTGACCTCGTCGACGATCTTCAGCGCGATCGCCTGCGAATAGCCGATCACGTGTTGCTCTTCGTCGTAGTACGAGAATGGCACCGACGATTCGCGCACGCCCAGCGAAATCGCGCCCGTTTCGCGGATCTTTTTCAACGTCGCGCTCTGGTCCTGTGCGGACGCGTTGCCGCTCGCGATGGTCAAAGCAATCACTGCCGCGAACATTGTGGTTTTAGTTTTCATGCCGTGTCTCCTGTTGTTGTGGATGTGTGTGCAACGAATTCAGCGATCGCACGCGTAAGCCGTCGTATCGACGGATGGCGTGCGGCCCGCGATCATATCGGCAACTACGCGCGCACTGCCGCACGCGAGTGTGAAGCCGAGCGCGCCGTGCCCCGTGTTGAGCCAAAGGTTTTTAAAAGGCGTCCTGCCGAGCAGCGGCTTCGAGTCGGGCGTCGCGGGCCGATGTCCGCACCAGGCCTGCGCGTTCGCGTAGTCGCCCGCAGCGGGAAAGATTTCCTGCGCGTGACGCTTCAGCAATTCGACGCGCCTCGCGCGCTGCGCATCACGCAAGCCCGCGATCTCGACCATGCCCGCAATCCTTAATCTCTCGCCGAGCGGCGCATAGACCACCTTGCGATGCAAGTCCGTCACGCTGACGCGCGGCGCGTTCCGCGCATCGGCGCGTTGAATCGTGAGGCTGTAGCCCGTCAGCGGATAGATGGGCAGACGCACGCCGAGCGGTTCGAGCAACGGCACGCTGCCCAGGCCCAGCGCGACGACGAACGCATCCGCTTCAATATCGCCCGATGCCGTTCGCGCCGCGACGATGCGCTGCCCTTCCGTGACGAGTTCGCGCACGGGCGTGTCATAGCAGATGTTCACGCGATGACGCCGCTCCAGCGCATCCGCGAGCGCGACGCTGAAGCGCTGACAGTCGCCCGCTTCTTCCGATGGCGTATGAATGCCGCCCGCTATCAACGGTTGCGCATGCGCGAGCGCGGGTTCGAGCACGGCGCATGCGCTGCCGTCCAGCGCGCGCTGCTCCGAGCCTGCCGCAACGAGCCGCTCCATCTTGAGCCGCGCGCGTTCGAACTCGTGCGGATCGCGATACACGACGAGTTTGCCGTTGCGCACGTAGTCGAACGCAATCGACTCGTGCTCGACGATCTCATGCAACGCCGTCTTGCTGAGCGCGCCGAGACTCAGCATTTCGAGCGCCGTCTGCCGCGCGCGATGGCTGCGGCACGCGAGCAGGAACGCGGCGCACCAGCGCCACTGCTGCGCATCGAAACGCGGCACGAAGCGCAGCGCGGAATCGCGCTGCAACAGCCACGCGGGCAGCTTCGGCAGCACCGCCGGATCGGCGAGCGGCGCGACATAGCTGTAGCTCAGCTGCCCGCCGTTGGCAAAACTCGCTTCGAGCGCCGCGCCGCCGCGCGCTTCGACGATGGTCACGTCATGGCCGTCGCGGGCCAGACTCCAGGCCGTCGTCAGCCCGACGACGCCCGCTCCGAGGACACACACACGCATGAATGCTCAAACCTTGCGATTGCATTGCAGACGAGTGTCGCGCGCCGAAAACGGCGCATCAAATGACGAGATGCGAGGCTGCATAACCTCAGGTTAAGGGCTCCCACGCTTCTCTCACGCAAAGCGCGCGCGCAGCACGTCGACGAATGCACTGCCCGCCTGCGACGTCAGACCGCCGTCGCGCCACAAAGCGAACACGCCGACGGACAGCGGCGGCTCGATCGGCCGCAGGCTCACGGCTTCCGCGCCGCTCTTCGCGGTCAGTTCGTCGAGCAGCGCATGGCCGATGCCGCGCGCAGCCAGTGCGCGGGCGACATGCCAGGTGTGAGCTTCGACAGCGGGCGCGTGACCGTCGAGTCCGAGCGCCTCCAGCGCGTTGCCGATCATTTCGCCCAGCGGATCGGCATTGCCGATGCCGATCCAGTCGCCTTCGACGAAGGCTTGCAGCGTCATCGGCTGGTTATCCGCGTCTTCGGCGCGCGGACCAACACACACGACAGGCGTGCGCCCCAGTTCCACCGAGGCGATGCCCGGCCTCGCGGGCGGATTCAGCGCGACGGCCAGATCGAGATCGCGCGTGAGCAGCGCGTTCAGCAGTTCCTCCGTGTGGCGCGTCTGGATGCGCAGCGACACACGCGGATACGCGGCGCGAAACGTTTCGACGGCAGGCGGAATCAGGCTCAGACCGAGACTCGGCAGACAGCCGATGCGCAAATGCCCTTCCGGCTGCAGCGCCAGATTGCGCGCGAGATCGCGGATGCTGTCGAGGTTCGTCTGCAGCTTCTGCGTTTCGGAGAACAGCAGCTCGGCTTCGCGCGTCGGCTGAAGACGGCCGTGCACGCGGTTGAAGAGCGTCAGGCCCGCGCTGCGCTCCGCGTGGGCGAGCACCTTGCTGACGGCAGGCTGCGAAACGCACAGCAGCTCGGCCGCTTTCGACAGCGAGCCGGTGCGCATGATGGCGTGAAAGACTTCGATGTGGCGCAGGCGCATGACGCGGATCCGCGGGCGGCGGAGCGGTGGAAAGGGCTCAAGGATACTGGGTTTCGGCGGGCGCCTCGCCTTTCCAAACCTCGCAATCAGGAGGCCGGACGCGCGCGGATGGTATCGTTCGCATTTGACGTGCATCAAGAAAGTCTGACGGTTTGTTCCGAAACGAAATCCGGCAGATCCAACGCATCATGAATCAACCGAATCCCCCGCTGCCGCGCGCCGCCGCGCACGCCGCGCCCTCTCGCCGCTGGCCCAGCACGGGCAATCCGCCGATGTTCAACGCCACCATCGCATGGCATGTCGCGATGCTGGCCGGCTGGGCGCTCGCGCCCCACGGCTGGCCGTGGTGGCTCGCGGGCATCGTCGCGAGCCATGTCGTCGTCGTGTCGATCGGCTTGTGGCCGCGCTCGTCGCTGCTCGGGCCGAACTGGACGCGGCTGCCCGACACGCCGCGCAACGCCGACGCCGTCGCGCTGACGATCGACGACGGCCCCGATCCCGTGATCACGCCCAAGGTGCTCGACCTGCTCGACGCGCACGGCGTGCGCGCGACGTTCTTCTGCATCGGCGCCCGGGCGCAGCGGCATCCGGCGCTGATGCGCGAGATCGTCGCGCGCGGACACGACGTCGAAAATCACTCGCAGATTCACGTGCACACGTTCTCGGTCACGCTGCCGCATGGCCTGACGCGCGAAATCGACGCCGCGCAGCACACGCTCGAAGCGCTGACGGGCGAGCGCCCGATGTTCTTCCGCGCGCCGGCCGGCTTGCGCAATCTGTTTCTCGAACCGGTGCTGCAAAAGCTCGACCTGCGGCTCGCGGCATGGACGCGGCGCGGCTTCGACACGCGCGAGCGCAATCCGCAGCGCGTGCTGGAGCGGCTCGTCGACGGCCTCGCGGCGCGCGACATCCTGCTGCTGCACGATGCGAGCGCGGCAAAGGATGCGTCCGGCGAGCCCGTCGTACTCGACGTGCTGCCGCGCCTGATCGAAACCGTGCGCGCGAGCGGACTGCGCTTCGTGACGCTGCGCGAGGCGGCAGGCGCCTGACGCGCGCAGCGTACCCGCGCGACGGGGCGAACCGCTAGGTGCGCCGCCGGATCAGGTGATAGATGACGAGCAGAATGATCGCGCCGATGATCGACGCGATCCAGCCCGCCGCCTGCCCCGGCTGATACCAGCCGAGCGCCCGCCCGACATAGCCCGCCACCAGCGAGCCGGCGATGCCGAGGATGATCGTCATGATGAGACCCATGCTGTCGTCGCCCGGCTTGAGCGCGCGCGCAATCAGACCGACGACGAGGCCGACGACTATCGTGCCAATGAGGGAAAGCATGCGAACCTCCGATCAAAGTTAGCACTACATTGCCCTGCTACTGCCTGCTGCCTTGCTGCATCACGCGACTGCATCGTTGCGGCGGGCGCGTGAATCAGATACGGAAATCGGCGGCCATGTCTTCGTCGGTGCGCGCCTCGAGATCGCCGCTGCGGCACGCTTTCATGAACGCGTCATAATCGCGCTCGACCTGATCCGCATACGCCGACGCATACTCGGCGAGCGCTTCCGCGAACTGATCGCTGCGTCCGATATAAGCACTGATTTCGATCGCCTTGCCGCCCGCCTTCGCGTGCGCCCGCGCCAGCGCCCAGCCGCACAGCCGCGCATAGCCGTTCAGCTGATCGACGTCGAACAGATCGATGCTCGGCGTCAGCTTCATGTCGCGCAACTGCCGGACGTAGAAGTGCCGACCCGACGGCCCCGTCGACCAGCCGAGGAAAATATCGCTCGCCGCCTGCAGCATGCGCTGGCCGAGCACGACGCGCTCGCCCTCGTGCTTCGGCTCGGACTTGCGCGGCCCCGCCTTGAAATGCTGCGCGATCACCGAGCGGCGTGCTTCCTTGACCTGCAGAAAGAGCGGCTTGCCATGCGGATCGACGGCAAGCAGCACGAGACAGCGCGTGCCCACGCTGCCGACGCCCACCACCTTGAACACGAGATCGTGCAGTGCGAACTGGCCGAGCAACTCGCGGCGGTCGTCGTTGAGCGTCTTCAGATAGTCCTCGAAGGTCGAATGGATCAGCTTGTTCCAGTCGCCAATCTTGAACCAGTCGTCTTCCGGATCGAACAGCGTGTTCGATCCGTGCACGTGAAACAGACCGGGCGGCATATCGCGCATCACGTAACGCTCGCCGTCGCGCTCGCACAGCTTTTCCAGCATGCTTTCATGCGTGCGCGCGCCTGCCTTTTCCATCGCGCGACGGATCAGCCGGCGGTTCTCGGCGTTCACGGCCATGTCGACCATGCGATCGAACGTGATCCGCTCGTACCACAGGTCGAGCGCGCCGCATTCCGCGTACTGCGCGATGCGGTCGCGATACTGGTTGACGGCCGTCATCACGAGATCGTGGGCGGCGCCGCGGCTGAAGCGCATGTGCCGCGCGGCGACGACGAAGCTCGCGGCGAGGCGCTTCAAATCCCATTCGAACGGCGCGGTCGAGACTTCGTCGAAATCGTTCAGATCGAAAATCAGCTGGCGCTCGGGCGTCGCGAAGCCGCCGAAGTTCAGCAGATGCGCGTCGCCGCAGATGGGCAGCGTGAGTGTCGTGTGCGGCGTCAGGCTGAGATCGTGCGCCTGCAGGATCGCGCTGCCGCGAAAAAACGTGAATGGCGACACCGCCATGCGGCCGTAGCGCAGCGGCACGAGTCGCTCGACGCGCCCTTCGCTGCTTTGCCGGAGCAGATCGATGGAATTGCGATGCATGGGGCCTATCGCGCGGTGGCTGGAGCGTCTTGCGTGTTCGCGGGCCGCGCGCCCGCTGGCTTCCCGTTCCGCGATGGTGCTGGCCTTCATGCTTTTCTCCGTTCTTGTGAATCGGCTTGCATCGGGAGCGCTGCTACCGCGCGGCGCGAAAAGGCGTCAGGCGTTCGACGGCTGCGGGCCGTCGGGAATGGTTCGTTCGATTCGTGCTGCGCTGCACAGTGACGACGGCGCGCACGGCCATCGGATGGACTGTATTACATTTCACGGCGAACGGGCGCGCAAGTCTGTGCGCGGCTGCACCGGAAATCAGAACGGGAAAGGGGAAGAAGCGATGGCGCGCGGCGCGCCATCGCGTGGCCGCATCAGAAGAGACGCGGCGGCTGGAGGATCAAGGCAATGCGCACATTCTGCGCCGGCAGCGCAGCCAGGCTGGTGCGCGCGGCCTGGGCGCGCTCGTCGAACGCGACGCGCGCGGCGCCCGACAGCGGCGCGACGAAACGATGAGCGGTGAGCGTCATCGGATCGACGGGATGGTCGTCCTTGCGCACTTCGTAGTGCAGATGCGGCCCCGTCGTCGTCCCCGTGCGGCCGACAAAGCCGATCACCTGCCCCTGCTCGACGCGCTGGCCGGCCTTCAGATCGTCCGAGAAGAGCGATAGATGCGCGTAGTAGGTCGAATAGCCATCGTCGTGTCGCAGGACGACGTGCTTGCCGTAGCCGTGCGCATCCACGGCCATTTCGACGATGCCCGGCGCCGCCGCGTAGATCGGCGTGCCGGCGGGCGCGGTCAGATCGACGCCCGTGTGAAAGCGGCGCTCGCCGAAGACGGGATGCCGGCGCATGCCGAACGGCGAACTCACGCGGCCATAGTCCAGCGGCATCGCGAACGGCTCGCTCGCGATCAGCGCGCCATCGAGCGTGTAGTACGCGCCTTGCGCCGCGCCCGGCGCGGTGAACCAGAGCGCGTCGTACGCGTGGCCGTTCAAACGGATTTCGAGCGATGCAATACGCGGCTGAGTTGATTCGCTGCCTGGTTCCATCACGAGCCGATATTCGTCGCCCGCTTGCGCCGGTGCGTCGACATCGACGCGGCCCGCGAAAATCGCACCGATCTGCTCGACGATGCTCGCGGCAAAGCCCGCTCGTTCGAGCGACGCACGCAGTGTCGAGTCGATCGGGCCGGCGCTCGAACGGGTTTCGTCGCCCTGCATGCTGAAACCCGTGGCGTCGCCGAAGGACGTCGCAGCCTGCAAGGTGTCGTCGGGTGCGCCTTGCTGTGTGACGCGTCCGGACCATTCGTGAGCATCGTCCGAACGATCATGAGCGACGGGCACGCACATCGTAGGCGTGGTTGCGCAGACCGGGCCGAGCACCAGTTCGTTCGACGGCATACGCACACTGAGCGACGCCATCGAATAACCCTGCATGTGAGTGACAGCCGGCGCGGCCGCGTCGGGAACGTTTGATTCGGCATGTGCGCCATCGGCGTCGAACGAAGTGGCGGGTTGCGCGCCCGGCAACGGCATCTTCCGTGCAACAGCAAGATGGTGCCGCCGCTTGTGAGCGGAACCATGTTTATGCGCCTTCGGTGCGGCGAGCGCGGCGGATGCGCCGGGCACCATCGAGGCCCCGATCCACAATGCCGAACAGGCGGCCACGCTGGAAAGCGTCTTGCGTTTGAGAGACAGCGGAGCAGCCGCTGCCACGGAGATGCCCTGCCCGCGCGCGAGGAATGATCGCAGGTGATTCACGTCAAGATCTCGCGTTGGAAACAAAGGGCTGCGGGCATGAGCGGCCGCGTCCGAAAGACACGGCCGCGGCGCGTAGCGAAGAGGGATCGATCGATCCGGCGACTCTGTGGTCGCTGCATCGCGCCGCGCAGCCCGGCAAGTGAACTATCAAGTTTAGGGAGAGGACGAATCCGGTTGAATCGCCTGATTCCTAATTTTTCTTATGACACGACCTGAGCGTCGTTTGGTTGAATACGCATTCGCGTGTTAGAGCAAGCCGCGCAAATAAGCATCCCATTCTCCGATGCGCCTGTCCCACGAATAGAAGCGCGTGAAGTACTCGACTTGCTGCGCGCGCAGGCGCTCGTCGTCGGCGTTGCGCTGACGGACCGCGCAGATTGCATCATCGAGTGCAGCGGCGAAACGCTGCGCATGAGCCTGCAGGTTTTCGGTGAACGGATAGAGCTTCGCGTAGTTCGCGCAGGTTTCCGGCAGACCGCCATACGCCGCGCAAACCGTGAGACAGCCCGCCGACATCGCTTCGATCGCCGCGATGCAGCTCGTCTCCGGTTCGATGTTCGGATACGCGAAGATGTCGCACTCGCTCAGCGTGTCGCGCACCACGGCATTCGGCTGCGCGCCGTGATAGCGGATGCGCGGATGTGCGCGGCATCGCTCGAATAGCGGCTGAAACGGCGCGTCGCGCTCGATCCAGTCGTAAATGCTGAAGCTCGAAAAGACGTCGAGTTCGATGTCGGCGTGACGCGTCGCGAGATGCTCGAACACCGGCACGAGGATTTCGAGGCCGCGATCAGGCGTCGTGTGATAAATCAGGCGGATGCGCTTGCTGCGTCGCGGACGAAATGCGCCGAACGGCTCGATTGCGTTCTGCAACACGGTCATCTCCGCATACGGCACGTTTGGAATCATCTGATACAGCGCCGCTTGATAGTGCGACACGCACACGATGCCTGCAAACGCCGAGCGATTTTCAGCGTGCTCCAGGAAGCCAGCTTCCTCGCGGCTCGGCTTGTCGTGCAGCCAGAGAATCCGCTTGCGATCAGGATCGAGCGAGCGGACGCGCGATGGAATGATCTGAAACTGTCCCGCCAGTTGCGGATCGAGTCGCGCGTGAAGCGCCTGCAGCATCAACTCCGTGCCGCCGCGTGCGCGCACGCTCAGTTCGTTGGCTTCCATGCTTCAGCACTCGCCGCCGATCGCCGTCTGCGGACTCGCCGCGAGCGACGCACCAAAGTCGCCGTGCCATGTGTAGATGCCCTGATGCGACAGCTTCGATTGCGTATCGACGAACACGCGGCCGCCGATCTCGCGCCAGCGTCGGCAGAACGCGTAGTCTTCGGACAGATAGCGGTTGGTCGACGGCTCGACCATCACGTCGAAAAAGCGATAGCAGAAGTCGTAGAGCGGCGAATCGGGCGGACCGTCGGGCACGTATTTCAGTTCGGGCAGACGGGCGATCATCGTTTCGATCACGCTGCGGCGGATGCACATGAAGCCCGTCGGCGCTTCGCTGACTTCGAGAAATCCGTCGCCGTCGATTTCGGTAGACACGCCGTCGTGCGCGTTCACGGGATAGCGCAGGTAACGCGCCGCGAAGGTCTCTCGCGTGATACCGGCGGGCAACACGCCAGGCCAGTCGAAGCGCTTCAGCGGATATACGCCCGCGACGACATCACGATCGGCGAGCAGAAGGCGAAACACCTGATCGACGGTGAAGCCAATGTCGGCGTCGATCCAGAACAGATGCGTATAGCTCGGATCCAGCAAAAATTCGGCGACGGCTTCGTTGCGCGCACGCGTGATGAGGCTCTCGCCGGAACGGATTCGCACGGAACCCTGCATGCCCGTCGTCCACAGCGCGTTGTTGAGCGCGAGCAAACTGTTCGTGAAGTTCGCCGCAAGATTGGCGCCGTAACACGGCGTCATGAACAGCGGTTTCATCGTTTGGAGTGCGGACGTTTGGAGCATGGACGTGATCTCTGTCGGGACGAAAATGAACGTCGATGAGTATCGCCGGCTATCCAAAAAATAACTGTAGGACCAGTCTTAATGCGATAAGCCCGGAGCCCCAGTTCCGACGAGGCTGCGCCTTTTTAGGACACGTCTCATATTCGTCGGCGCGCTCGCGCGACAAACTCTTGCACTTTCGACATCCATCACGCAGCGTCACGTCTGCTGCGCTATCGCCGTGAACCCGCTCCTGTTCAAACGTTCCAGCATCGCCTGCTTCGCGCTCCTGACCTCTGCCTGTTCTTTCTTCGTTCCGCGCTCGGTGTCGTCGAGCGAGACACCCGCCGACAACGCGCTGACCATCGCTCCCGCTCGCGGATTCTCCTACCAGCCCGCGCGCGAAGGCCACATCACCTACGACCGGATCGCCAACACGGCGACGACGTCGATTCTGCTGAAGAAGGGCGTCGAAGCGTCCGTGCGCGACGCCGTCGTGTCCGCGTGGCGCAAGTCGGGCATCGTCGTGACCACGCATGACAAGCTGGTGCTGAACGGCCGGATCGAAGTTCTGTCGGTCGACGACGCACGCTCGCCCGCCACGTGGTCGATGACGATCTGCTACTTCGTCACCAATGCATCGACGAAGGAAACCGTCTACGTGAAGAGCAATACGGTCCATCTTTATCGGCAGAAGTTCACCAACCCCGCTTTCGCACTCGACGACGTCGTCAAGCTCAGCATCGACACGATCGTCCGAGATCCGTCGTTCCGCCAGGCACTTCAGCCCGCGCAATAACACGCCGCGCCATCGCGGCGCGCGCTTCTTCCGCTGCGACCCAAACGCAGCCGGCATTTCGTTACAATCGAAGTTTCCCCATCCGAATTCGCGCTGCCGCGACGCGCTATCGAAACGCGTCGCGCGGCGGTCATCCGAGCGAGCCGTCATGTCCCTCACCGCCTGGCTGTTCTTTCTCCCCGCGTGCTTCGCGATCAACATGGCGCCCGGCCCCAACAACCTTCTGTCGATCAACGTCGCGGCGCGGCACGGCTTCATGACGGCCTTCGTCGCCGGCAGCGGGCGGCTCGTCGCGTTCGCGGGCATGCTCGTGCTGGCGGCGACGGGCCTTGCCGTCGTGCTGCACGCGTCCGAACTGTTCTTCCTCGCGATCAAGCTGACGGGCGCCGCCTATCTGATCTGGCTCGCCATCCAGCTGTGGCGCAGCGACGCCGGGCCGATGGACGCGATGAAACAGGACGACGCGTCGCTGTGGCGCATCGCGCGTCAGGAGTGCTTCGTGGCGGCGGGCAATCCGAAGGCGATTCTCGTGTTCACCGCGTTCCTGCCGCAATTCGTCGATATTTCGAAGCCGATGCTGCCGCAGTTCGCCGTGCTCGGCGCGAGTTTCCTCGTGCTCGAATGGTTCGCGATCGCGCTGTACTCGTGGGCGGGCATGCATCTCGGCAAGTGGCTGACGCGCGCCACCGTGCGCCGCTGGTTCAACCGCTGCTGCGGCGCGTTTCTCGGCGCGATCGGCGTGAGTTTTCTGCTGGTTCGGCGCACGACCTGAACGGCCTTTCCACACGCGTAGTCATACAAAAAAAGCGGATCATTCGATCCGCTTTTTTCTTGGCGATGTCGGCGAATTAATGTTCGATCGCGAGCCAGATCGCCTTCGGTTCCGTGAAGTTTTCGATTGCGACATCGCCGTGTTCGCGGCCGAAGCCCGAATCGCCTGAACCGCCCCACGGCAGGCGCACATCGGTATAGCCGTAGGTGTTGATCCACACGGTGCCTGCCCTCAGCGCGTGCGCGACGCGATGCACGCGGCCGATGTCCGCGCTCCACACGCCCGCCGCGAGACTGTACGCCGTGCCGTTCGCGATGCGCACCGCGTCCTCTTCGTCGTCGAAGCGCACGACGCTCGCCACCGGACCGAAGATTTCCTCCTGCGAGATGCGCATCTCGTGCTCGACGTTTGCGAACACCGTCGGTTCGACGAAGAAACCCTTCTGACCGATACGCGCGCCGCCCGTCACGATCGACGCGCCCTCGTTCCTGCCGATCTCCACGTAATCGAGCACCGTCTTCATCTGCGCGGCAGACACGAGCGGGCCCATCGTCGTTTCGCGTTCATTGGGATCGCCGACCTTGATCCCTTGCGCGCGCGCCGCGAGCCGTTCGACCACTTCGTCGTACACATCGCGATGCGCGAGAATCCGCGAACCCGCCGAACACACCTGCCCCGTGTTGAAGAAGATGCCGGAAGCCGCCGCGCGCACGGCGTTGTCGATATTCGCGTCGGCGAAAATCACGTTCGCCGATTTGCCGCCGAGTTCCAGCGTCACGCGCTTGAAGTTGCCCGCCGCGCCCTGCAGAATGCCGCGCCCCACCGACGGCGATCCTGTGAACGTCACCTTGTCGATGTCCGGATGCGCGACGATTGCATCGCCGACCACACGCCCCTTGCCCGTCACAATGTTCAGCACACCGGGCGGCACGCCCGCTTCCAGCGCGAGTTCGCCGACGCGCAGCGCGGACAGCGGCGTGATCTCGGCGGGCTTGACGACCATCGTGCAACCGCACGCGAGCGCGGGCGCGATCTTCCACATGCCGATCATCAGCGGGAAATTCCACGGCACGATCGCGCCGACCACGCCGACGGGCTCGCGGATCGTGTAAGTGAGCGCGTCGGGACGCACGGGCACGACCTGACCGTTGATCTTGTCGCACCAGCCGGCGTAGTAGGCGAGCGTGTCGATGGCGGCGGGCACGTCCTGGCGTTTGACGGCCCCGAGCGGCTTGCCCGCGTCGAGGCTTTCGAGCGCGACGATTTCGTCCTGATGCTCGCGCAGCAGTTCTGAGAAGCGCATGAGGATGCGGCCGCGCTCGGCGGCGCGCATGCCGTTCCAGACTTTGAGCGCAGCGCGCGCGGCCTTCACGGCCGTATCGACATCCTGCGCGCTGCCTTGTGCGACGAGCGCTATCGGCTCTTCCGTCGCAGGGTTGATATTGACTGAGTACTCGCCCGTACCGGGCGGCAGCCGCTTACCGTCGATGAGAAGATCGTGGCGTCTGAGGTCGGTTTCAGTGTCCATCCCATGCTCCTTACGATTGGCGATATTGCGTATTCGCGAACCGTCAACTGAACCGCCCGCACCCTTGGGCTTATGAGGCTCGCATTAACGCCTCGTCATCGGGTACGCACGGCATCGGTTCGTGTGTGGCTCCTTTAATTATCGAGTGTGCAGTTGTTGTGCCTGTGGTCGACGACGCGCCGGCATGGGCGGGCAAGTCCTTGCCGGAAAACAGCGACCACACGGCTTCCGCATTCGGGCGCAACGAGCGGTTGCGACGCCGCACGAGCATCGTCGTCACGGACACTTCGGGCACGAGCGGACGCGCGACGAGCGATGCCGGCAACGCAGCGCCATGCGGATCGACAGGCAGTACGCCGATGCCGAGACCCAGTTCGATCATACGCAACGCCGCGGCAAGATGGCCGCATTCGTTGGCGCGCGCGGCATCGATACGATGCGTGTTCAATGCGCGCTCCGTCACGTTGCGCGTGCCCGCTTCCGCGTTGAGCGTGACCAGCTGCGTGACGCTGCGGCTATTGCGCAGCGCCTCCCAGTGCACGGCGGCGCCCGATGCGAGCGGATGCGCGTGCGGCAGCACGGCGCACAGCGGCGTCGACACGAGCGGCTGCATGTGGAAAGCATCGGCGCCCGCGACGTTCGCGTCGCACAGCACGCCGAAATCGACTTCGCCTTGCTCGATTGCTGCGAGCACGGCATGTTGGGGTTGTTCCTTCGCGGTGACGATCAGGTCGGGGAAATGCGCGGCGCTGCGCGCGAGCCGCTCGGGCAACCAGCCCGACGACGTCACGGGATCGCACGCGACCACGACGAGCCCGGTGTGCTCTTCGTGCGCGGCGCGCTCCTCGCGCAAGGTCAGCTCGATCTCCTCGATCAGGCGCCCGATGCGCCGTTCGAGCCGCGAGCCCGCTGTCGTCAGTTCGACCTGACGCGTCGTGCGATCGAAGAGACGCAATGCAATCGACTCTTCGAGTTCGCGCACGCACCGGCTCACGGCCGACTGTGTCAGGTCGAACTCGCGCGCCGCGCGGGTGAAGCTCCGCTGACGCGCGACGGCGACGAACACCTTCAATTGCTGCAACGATACGTTCATGTGTTCACGTCGCCATGTTGAAGTGATACGGGTTTATTCGCCCGTCTGTTCCGGCCAGTGACGCAGGCCCGGTCCATTGGCCGCGAGTTCCGGCTCGAGTTCGTGAGACCTTTCGTTCGATGAAGCGATCCAGCGTGCGCGCATCGGTGCCAGCACGAATTTCGCCGACACACCCGCAGCAATCGTGATCACTGCCGAGACGATGAACACCAGGTTCCAGCCACCCGTCGCCGCAAGCACCGAGGCGATCGGCACGATCAGCGAGGCCGTGCCCTTTGCCGTGTACAGCGTGCCTGCATTCGCCGCCGCATACTTGCTGCCGAACGTGTCCGCGCAGATTGCCGGGAAGATCGAGAAGATCTCGCCCCAGAACAGGAAGATCAGTGCCGCGAACGTCATGAACGCATACGGGTTCTGGCCATACTGCATCAAGCCCAGCAGCGCGAGACCTTCGCCGATGAAGATCGCGAACATCGTGTTTTCACGGCCGATCTTGTCCGAGATGAAGCCGCACAGCGGACGCGTGAAGCCATTGCAGATGTTGTCGATCGACAGCGTCATCGTGAGCAGCGGCAGCGTGGCGCCGAAGAGCGTCATCGGCAGCTTGGCGAGACCCCAGTCCTTTGCGATCGGACCGAGCTGCGCAGTCGCCATCAGACCGCCCGCCGCGACCGCGACGAACGATGCGTAGATCACCCAGAACACAGGCGATTTGATCATCTGGCCCGGCGTGTAGTCCTGCTTCGTGACGGCGAACTTGCGCTTGATGGCCGCGACCTTCACGCCTTCCGGCTTTTTCAGCATCAACGCCAGCAGGAAGATGCACACGCCCTGCAGAATGCCGAAGAACAGGAACGTATGCTCATAACCCTTCGCGTTGATCATGTTCGCGATTGGGATCACCGTCACCGCTGCACCAGCGCCGAAGCCCGCAGCCGTCAGGCCCGCTGCGAGACCGCGCTTGTCCGGAAACAGCTTGAGCGCATTGCCGACGCATGTGCCGTACACGCCGCCCGCACCGATACCGGCGATCACGGACGCGATGTACAACTCCGGCAGCGTCGTCGCGAACGAATTCATCACCCACGCAAGCCCCGCGCAGATCGCGCCGGCCGCCACGACAGGACGCGGACCGAACTTGTCGACGAGCCAGCCTTCGATCGGGACCAGCCACGTCTCCGTGAGAATGAAGATCGAGAATGCGAGCTGCACTTCTGCACGCCCCCAATGATGCTTCGTGCTCATAGGCGTGACGAACAAGGTCCACGCGTATTGAAGGTTGGCGACGAGCGCCATACACAAGAGGCCGATTACTAGTTGCCACCACCGGTTGCGCCAGAACGCAACGGGAGCTTGCTGAGAAATGCTGTTCATGTGCCTGTCTCCGCTATCTATTTAGGGCCGCCGGACAAAACGCCGGCCTGCATCCATGCCACCTTATAGTTGTGCCCCGATCGGACCGCTTCGGGGATATTCGCAATGCCAATTCCACTTCTTCTTTTCTAAAAACCTTTAAGCCGATTTAGCGGTTCTTTCACCCGATCGATAAAAGAGTGCCGGTCATCAGTTCTCGTTGTCGCCGCATCGGGGCCTTGTTTTAAGCGTTAACCCGATACTTGCGCTGCCATTCGTCCATTACAGAATCCATGCTAGGGTCAATGCTGAATTACTGATAATTAAAGTTTGTTACCATGAAGATTCATCTTCGCTTATACATCTGCCATGACAATGCGTAACGCGACCCTGCGCCAGCTGAAAGTCT
Organism: Paraburkholderia sabiae; assembly: GCF_030412785.1. NCBI lineage: Bacteria > Pseudomonadati > Pseudomonadota > Betaproteobacteria > Burkholderiales > Burkholderiaceae > Paraburkholderia > Paraburkholderia sabiae. The sequence goes on along the minus strand of NZ_CP125295.1, from coordinate 4,538,603 downwards.
TCGAAACGGTGGCGCGGCATCTGAGCTTTTCGCGCGCGGCGGAGGAACTCCACCTCACCCAGCCCGCTGTTTCCACGCAGGTCCGACAGCTTGAAGAACATGCGGGCCTGCCGCTTTTCGAACAACTCGGCAAGAAGATCTACCTGACGCCGGCCGGCACCGAAATGCTTCACTACAGCCGCGCGATCATTCAGCAATTTCATGAAGTCGATGAAGCGATGGGCCAGCTCAAGGGCGTATCGGGCGGCAAGCTGAACGTCTCGGTGATCAGTGCGGGCGACTACTTCTTTCCACGGCTGCTCGCCGAATTTACGCGGCGCTATGCGGGCGTCGAACTGAATCTTGCTGTGCACAACCGCGAAGAACTGCTGCATCAGCTGGCGACCAATCAGACCGATCTCGCGGTGATGGTGCGTCCGCCGCAGGAAGGGGACGCGATCAACGAAGCGTTCGCGCCGCACCCGTATGTGATCGTCGCGGCGCCCACGCATCCCCTCGCGAACAAGCGCAACATCAAGCTCAGCCAGCTTGCTAGCGAAGCATTCGTCGTGCGCGAGCGCGGCTCCGATACGTGGAATTCGATGGAAGAAGGTTTTGCGGGACGCCTGACCAACCTCAAGATCGCGATGGAGATCAAGAGCACGGAGACGATCAAGCAGGCCGTGATCGCGGGCATGGGCATCGCGTTTCTGTCGGCGCATACGATCAGTCTCGAACTGCAGGTCGGGCATCTCGTCGTGCTCGATGTCGAGGGTTTTCCCGTGATGCTCAACTGGTACGTCGTGCATCGCAAGAACAAGCGCTTGCCGCCCGTGGCCGTGGCGTTCAAGCGCTTTCTGATGGAAGAAGGCGCGAATCTGATCGAGCAGATCACGCGGGTGAATCAACTGGCCGTCCATAAGTGACGTGCTATGGATTGCCAATAAAACTTTAACTATTGCAGATTCGTTGTGGCTTCTATGCTTCTGTCGAACGTCGTCCCCCGACTTAGGAGCATTGCAATGAATCAGTCTGCCGATCTGCACAATGAAGCGCTGCTGAGCGCCTACAACGCCGCGTTCAGCGATCTCGGCCTGCGTTTCCGCTGGAGCCAGGCGACGCTCGATTTCTTCGATGACGTCAGCAACGAAGTGGCGCGCATCTCCGCCTACATCGAGCGCTTTCACGCGCATCTGCTCAACGCCTACGACGCCGACTTTCTCGCGCAACTGATCTTCGACAGGAAGAACCAGTTCTATCGCGAGTCCACGGCTCAATGACGCAGGGTTGCAGTTCATCGATGGCTCTCTCCGACGTCCGCGCTGTGCGATCCTTTCGATGCACACAGCGCGGACGTCATGCATTTCCCCAGTGAAGTGTTAGTGGCGTTTCAGCTGATAACGTTGCCGGCTTCGCACGCGCAGCGTCGCATGCGCCAGATGCGCATTTCTCGCCGATGACAGACAACGCGCCTGCGTACGGCGCGGATTGTTCGTATAGGTCCAGCGCTGCGTGAAATCGTCGGATGGTTGCATGCGTGCGGCGTCGCCGTCCCACGCGACACGCAGCGATGCGCTACGCCGCGCCAGCATCCCGCAATGCGCGGGCGCACGCATACCGTGTTCATGTGTCGTCAGCATCACATGTGCCCCGAGCGCCGCAGCGAGCAGGCTGACAGCGAACAGCGCCGCGATTCCCGGCAGTTGCGCGGGCTCGTTGACAAAAGCGTAACCAAGCCAGATACACAATCCCAATGCGAGCAGATCGACGATCTTGTCGCCGGCCGCCGCTTGCCGCGCGCTTCGCCTGCCATGCGCGAGCCGCTTGACGAACACGATCGACGCGATCGCGAACATCAGTGCGCCCGAGAAGACGAATACATACAACTCGAGTCGCTCGAGTCCCGACCACGCGATGAAGTCCGCACCATCCGGCATGTCATCTCCTTGCGTTGCGCATTCGCGCCAGTTCGATTCTTTGTTCTGCTTCCTGACCCGATCTTTTTCTCAGATCGCGCCTGCCGTCCTGAGCGCTTCGATCTGTTCAGGCGAATAACCGAGTTCGGCCATCACTTCTTCCGTGTGCTCGCCGAGCAGCGGCGAACGGATGACTTCCGTCGGGCTGTCCGACAGCTTGATCGGATTGCCCACCGTCAGATATTTTCCGCGCACCGGGTGATCGACTTCGACAATCGTCCCTGTTTTACGCAGCGATTCGTCGTCCGCGATCTCTTTCATCGACAGAATCGGGCCGCATGGAATGTCGTGTTCGTTGAGGATTTCCATCGCCTCGAACTTGGTCTTCGTCATCGTCCAGCGTTCGACTTCCGCGAAGATTTCCTTCAAACGCGGCAGGCGTGCATTGGGCGTTGCGTACTCCGGGTCGGTCGCCCACTCTTCCTTGCCGATCACGTTGCAGATCTTCGCCCACACAGGCGCTTGCGTGATGAAGTAGATGTACGCGTTCGGATCGTGCTCCCAGCCTTTGCACTTGAGAATCCAGCCCGGCTGTCCGCCACCCGACGCATTGCCTGCACGCGGCACCGCTTCACCAAATGTGCCGTTCGGATATTGCGGGTACTCTTTCATCACACCGGTGCGTTCCAGGCGTTGCTGGTCGCGCAGCTTCACGCGGCAGAGATTCAGCACGCCGTCCTGCATCGCGGCGAGTACTTTCTGGCCGCGGCCCGTCATCGTCCGCTGATAGAGCGCGGTGACGATGCCGAGTGCGAGATGCAGACCCGTGCCGCTATCGCCAATCTGTGCGCCCGTCACGACGGGCGGGCCGTCGTCGAAACCCGTCGTCGAAGCCGCGCCGCCCACGCATTGCGCGACATTTTCGTAGACCTTGCAGTCCTCATAAGGACCGGGACCGAAGCCCTTCACGGAGGCCACGATCATCTTCGGATTGAGTTCCTGGATCCGCTCCCACGTGAAGCCCATGCGATCGAGCGCGCCGGGCGCGAAGTTCTCGACCATCACGTCGCACTTCTGGATCAGCGCCTCGAGTACAAGCTTGCCTTCGGGATTCTTCGTATCGATGGTCACCGAGCGCTTGTTGTGGTTGAGCATCGTGAAGTAGAGGCTGTCCGCGTCAGGCACGTCGCGCAGTTGCTCGCGCGTGATATCGCCAGCGCCTGCGCGCTCCACCTTGATCACGTCCGCGCCGAACCATGCGAGCAACTGCGTGCAGGTCGGCCCCGATTGCACGTGCGTGAAATCGAGAATGCGCACACCGTCGAGTGCTTTGCCCATGTTGTCTCCCTTCCGAGCACTTCGCGCTCTTATTTCGATCGTCCGTGTTCAATACGGTATGTGATATATCTAATCGCTGCAAGCGCTTTCACTACCGTAAGCAGAATCCCGTAGAAACGTCTGAAGCCTTTACTGACAAGGCATCGAGACCGAATTGCAAATTAAGCAGCGGTTTCACAAAGGGAAAACCCCGATCCGTTTCTCCGCTTGAGCATCTCTGATATATCACATACCATATTTCTACCCTGAGCCGACCACCCACTCACTGACGCCGGCAGGCGTCGAACTCAACTAGCGAGGAGACAGGTGAATATTCACGAATATCAGGCGAAGGAACTGCTGAAGGGCTATGGCGTCGCCGTGCCGAACGGCCGCGTCGCGTTCACGCCGCAGGAGGCCGAAGACGCGGCGCTCGCGCTCGGCGGCTCGGTGTGGGTCGTGAAGTCGCAGATTCACGCGGGCGGGCGCGGCGCGGGCCGCTTCACCGATGATCCGAACGGCAAGGGCGGCGTGCGCGTCGTGAAGACGGTCAGCGACGTCGCTTCGAATGCCGCGCAGATGCTGTCGCACGTGCTCGTCACGAAGCAGACGGGACCGGCGGGCCGCGAAGTGAAGCGCGTATATGTGGAGGAAGGCTGCGCGATCGAACGCGAGCTGTATCTCGGCATGCTGATCGACCGCAGCACGTCGCGCATCACGGTGATGGCGTCGACGGAAGGCGGCATGGAAATCGAGGAAGTCGCCGAGCGCACGCCCGAGAAAATCCTCAAGGTCGCGATCGATCCGGCGACGGGCCTGCAACCGTTCCACGCGCGCCAGCTCGCCTTCGGTCTCGGGCTGACGGGCAAGCAGGTCAAGTCGGCGACGCAGTTCATCGCCAACACGTACCGCGCGTTCGTCGAACTGGATGCGTCGATCGTCGAGATCAATCCGCTCGTCGTCACGCAGCAAGGCGACGTGATCGCGCTCGACGCAAAGATCAATTTCGACGACAACGCCCTCTTCCGTAATCCGCCCATCGAAGCGCTGCGCGACGAAGCGGAAGAAGACGCCGCCGAACTCGAAGCCGCCAAGCACGGCCTGAATTACGTGACGCTCGACGGCAACATCGGCTGCATGGTGAACGGCGCCGGCCTCGCGATGGCGACGATGGACATCATCAAGCTCTATGGCGGCGAGCCGGCGAATTTTCTCGACGTCGGCGGCGGCGCGACCAAAGAGCGCGTCGCGACGGCGTTCCGGCTGATTCTGCGCGATCCGAAAGTCGAAGGGATTCTGGTCAACATCTTCGGCGGCATCATGCGTTGCGACGTGATCGCGGAAGGCGTGGTGAGCGCGGCGCGCGAAGTGGACCTGCGCGTGCCGCTCGTCGTGCGGCTGGAAGGCACGAACGTCGAACTCGGCAAGCAGATTCTGCGCGACTCGGGTCTGCCGATTCTCTCGGCCGATCACCTCGCCGACGCGGCGAGCAAAGTGGTCGCCGCAGTCAAGGACAAGAACCACGCGGCAGTCGCGACGGAGGCAAACTGACATGGCCGTACTGATCGATCGTAATACGAAGGTGATTTGCCAGGGCTTCACCGGCTCGCAGGGCACGTTTCACTCCGAACAGGCCGTCGCGTACGGCACGCAGATGGTCGGCGGCGTCACGCCCGGCAAGGGCGGCACGTCGCATCTGGGTTTGCCCGTCTTTGATACCGTCGCCGACGCCGTCGGCGCGACGGGCGCGAATGCATCCGTGATCTACGTGCCGCCGCCGATGGCCGCCGACGCGATTCTCGAAGCCGTCGATGCCGAAATCCCGCTCGTCGTCTGCATCACGGAAGGCATTCCCGTGATCGACATGGTTCGCGTGAAGCGCGCGCTGGCCGGTTCGGCGACGCGTCTGATCGGGCCGAACTGCCCGGGCGTCATCACGCCGGGCCAGTGCAAGATCGGCATCATGCCGGGGCATATTCACCGGCCGGGCAAGATCGGCGTGGTGTCGCGCTCGGGCACGCTGACTTACGAAGCCGTCGCGCAAACGACGGCGGCGGGCCTCGGGCAGACGACGTGCATCGGTATCGGCGGCGATCCCGTCAACGGCACGAACTTCATCGACTGCCTGGAGATGTTCCTCGCCGACGACGAGACGGAAGGCATCATCATGATCGGCGAAATCGGCGGCTCGGCGGAAGAGGACGCGGCGCAGTTCCTCAAGGACTCGCGCACCAACAAGCCCGTGGTCGGTTTCATCGCGGGCACGAGCGCGCCTCCCGGACGTCGGATGGGTCACGCGGGCGCGATCATCTCGGGCGGCAAAGGCACGGCGGGCGCGAAGATCGACGCGATGCGCGCGGCGGGCATTCACGTCGCGCAGTCGCCGGCGGCGCTTGGCGAGACGATGCTGAAGGCTTTTCAGTGACGATGTAAGGACGTAAAAAAAGCCAGCGGACTTTTCGGTCCGCTGGCTTTTTGCTTCAAACCTGCTGCAACGACGCTCAGTCGAGAAAATCGCAGTTCGCGTCGACGAAAGCGGCAAGCCCGAGCGAGTGCTCGCGCACCAGACGCTCGGCGAGTTCCGTATCGCGCTTTTCCAGTGCTTCGATGATGCGCAGATGATCGACGATCGAGCGCGACGCGCGGTCGCTCTGCGAAATCGTCATGCGCCGGATCGCGCGCACGTGGACGAAGATGTTCTTGATCGTGTCGAGAATGATCTGCGACTTCGACAGTTCGACGATCGCCTGATGGAACGCGATGTTCGCGTTCGAATACTCGGCGATATGCTCGGCCGGCGTCGAATCGCGGAACTGGTCGAACATGTGGCGCAGCTTGGCGATCTCTTCATCCGATGCGTGCAAGGTGGCGAGACGCGCGGCCATGCTTTCGAGCGCGGCCCACATCTGGATCATCTCGACGATCTCACGCTTGCTCTTGCGCACAATATAAATGCCGCGTCTCGGCACCATGCGCAGAAAGCCTTCCTGCTCCAGCAGCGTCATCGCCTCGCGCACGGGCGTGCGGCTCACGCCCAGGGATTCGCTCAACGCGCGCTCGTCGAGACGAATCTCTTCGCTCGACGCGTAGATGTCGGCATCCGCGATGGCCTGACGCAACATCGAGTAAGCCTGATCGCGCAGGCTGGCGCTGTTGCCGATGGGCTGCAGCGCCAGAGGCAGGTTCAGTGCGGGTGTAGCCACTGCTGGGTGCGGCGCTTAGTTCGACGAGCCGACTGCGTTCATCGCGGCTTCGACACGCGCGCGGTACGGCGTGGCTTGACGCACCGGAGCGGCTTCGAGACCGACATAACGGCCATGCTTCGATGCCAGCTCGGCGACATGCTGGGGAATCCAGCGCGTCAGCAGCACGGTTGCGGCCGAACCCAGGCCCACGACAGCAACGGCGAAGAATGCAAGCGTCACGAAATCCATTTGGTGCTCCCGTCATTGAGTGATCGAATGACTCAATCATATGCTGCGTCGCGACAAAAATCAAGTATCTTGTATGTGATATATCAAATACTGTTGTTCAGCGGCGACAACAATCCCAACTTAGCACGGCGGGCGCGGAGCCGCGACGGCTGGCGGTCCAGCCGGAAACTGTACTTTTTTCCTATGCTGCGAACTGTACTTATGAAGCGTTCGACAACGAAAAAATAGAGGGTGAACCCGAATCCCAAAAATCGACTGAAAAGCCTTTCTGTGTGCTTACGCAGCAAAGTGCGCACCTGAATCGATTCGGCAAAAAACTCAATGCCCGCGCATCGTGCGTCACGCCGTCACCTGCGGCCTCATGTCGCTTGAAATGGTTGTATCCCGCTTCGCACAACCCTTCCGGCCGCTTCCATATGCATTTCATTCTCATATTGCAAAGCGTGTCGCATGCACCTATCGTCTCGCCATTGCCGAATATGGCCACCGGCTAACACAGTTTTAATATGTTGCAGCCCAGCATATGTAATGAAACTGCGTTAGCTCAAGTTTCGGCAATTACAACCGATAACCAGACGTTTAGCCCGATCGGAGACCGACCATGAGCAGCATTTCTGAGCCCGGCGGCGACGCCCGCTCGCCATCCTTCTTTTCTAAACAGGCAACGATCGCCCAACCTGGCTTTTCCCGCTGGATGGTGCCGCCTGCCGCCCTCGCCGTGCATCTGTGTATCGGTCAGGCCTATGCGTTCTCCGTGTTCAACGGACCGCTCACCAAAGTCATCGGCATCACGCAGTCCGCACCGGACGACTGGTCGCTGACGGCACTCGGCTGGATCTTCTCGCTAGCCATCGTGTTTCTCGGCCTGTCGGCGGCATTTGCCGGCAAGTGGCTCGAAAAAGTCGGCCCGCGCCGCACGATGTTCACGGCGGCCTGCTGCTTCGGCGGCGGCTTCATCGTTTCGGCGATCGGCGTGTGGCTCCATCAGATCGTGCTGCTGTATCTCGGCTATGGCGTGCTCGGCGGGGTCGGCCTCGGTCTCGGCTATGTGTCGCCCGTGTCGACGCTGATCCGCTGGTTCCCGGACCGCCGCGGCATGGCGACGGGCATGGCGATCATGGGCTTCGGCGGCGGCGCGATGATCGCCGCACCGCTGTCCGTCGCGCTGATGAACCACTTCAAGAGCGCGACGAGCATCGGCGTGGCTGAAACGTTCATCGTGCTCGGCATTGCCTACTTCATCTCGATGACGATCGGTTCGCTCGCGATCCGCGTTCCGCCCGCAGACTGGAAGCCGGCTGGCTGGACGCCGCCCGCGACCACGACGACGAAGATGATCACGCGCAACCACGTGCACATCGACCAGGCGCTGAAGACGCCCCAGTTCTATCTGATCTGGCTGGTGCTGTTCCTGAACGTGACGGCCGGCATCGGCATTCTCGGCCAGGCATCGGTGATGATCCAGGAAAGCTTCAAGAACACGGTGACGCCGGCGGCAGCCGCAGGCTTCGTCGGTCTGCTGTCGCTTTTCAACATGGGCGGCCGTTTCGTGTGGGCATCGGCGTCGGACTACGTGGGCCGCAAGAACACGTACTTCATCTTCTTCGCGCTGGGCGCCGTGCTGTACTGGCTCGTGCCGAGTTTCGCGACGACGGGCAACATCGCCCTCTTCGTGCTCTGCTACTGCGTGATCCTGTCGATGTACGGCGGCGGCTTCTCGACCGTGCCCGCGTATCTCGCGGACATGTTCGGCACCGCGTTCGTCGGCGGCATTCACGGCCGTCTGCTGACGGCGTGGGCGGCAGCGGGCGTCGCTGGCCCCGTGCTCGTCAACTACATCCGCGCTTACCAGGTCGCGCATGGCGTTGCCAAGGCAGACGCCTACACGATGACCGTGCACATCATGACCGTGCTGCTCGTCATCGGCTTCATCTGCAACCTGCTCGTGAAGCACGTGAACGAAAAGCATCACATGACGGACGCGCAACTCGCATCCGCCAAATAAGGCCCGACACAGGAGAATGACAATGTCGACGCAAAACGCTCATCCGACGAACAAGGGCCTCATGGCCGTGTTCTGGCTGTATGTGCTGATTCCGCTGACGTGGGGCGTGGTCAACACGCTGCTGCAGGCGATGAAGCTGTTCGGCTAAGCCGCTACAGCATCAGCATCGATTGAAGAAAAGGCCGGGCATCGCTGCCCGGCCTTTTTGTTTTGGTAGTTAGAATTCCGGCGCCTGCACGGGCTGCAACTGCAACGGAAATCTGATCTCGAAGGTCGTGCCGACGCCTCGCTGCGAATCGAAGCGCAGCTCGCCGTCCAGCATGCGGCACAACTCCTTGACGATCGCGAGGCCGAGACCCGCGCCGGGCACGTCGTCGTCGTTCGCGCGCTCGAATTCCCTGAACACGCGATCGCGATCTCCATCACCGATACCTACTCCCGTATCCGACACGCGCAGACACCACGCGTCGTTGCCGCGCGTGCGCATGTCGAGCGTGACCTTGCCCGCCTTCGTGTACTTGACGGCATTCGTGAGCAGATTGATCGCGATCTGTTTGAGCTTCAGGCGATTCGACTGCACCGACTCGAGTTGTCCGTCGAACGATGCATTCAGCTCGAGCCCTTTCTCGCGTATCGTCGGGCCACACGACGCGACCAGTTCGTCGAACAGCGCGTGCAGATCGACGGATTCGATGGCGATCTGGTTCGTGTCGCCGAGCACGACCGAATACTCGACGAGTTCATCGACGAGCACTTTCATGTCGGCGGCCTGGCGGTTCGCGAGCGCCAGTGCGGCTTCCGTTTTCGCGGGCGCGCGCGCGACGAGTTGCAGCGCCATCGAAAACACATTGAGAAAGTTTCGCAAGTCATGCACGACGCTGCGCGTGATCTGCATGCGCGACTCGTACAGTTCGCCGACCAGCTTCTGCTTGAGCAACAGTTCGTGATTCGCGCGTTCGAGCCGCCCCGTGTATTCGTCGATCTTGCGGTCGCGCTCCGTCACGACTTCACGCACCGACGTCAGCGTGACGAAGCTCACGGACTCGTCGATGAAATAGCGCGCGCGTTCTTCGTAACGCCGCGAGAAAGCGGGATGCGCTTCCGCGTATTGCACGACGGCGCCCATCAGCGTCTGACGGAACAGATCGAGCTCGCGCACGAGTTCGTCGATGCGATAGCCCTGTTTCCAGCGCATTTTGCCGTGCAGCCGCGCCTTGCGTTCGATCTCGGGTTCGACTTCTTCGAGATCCTGTTGCTCAAGCGCGCTGCAGATGGATTCAAGTATGTCGGGTACATGATCCGACAACTGGTCGTTGGTCAGCCGGTCGGCTTCCGTCAGCTCGGCATCGCTGAAAACGGATTTCAGCCAGCGCTCCGTGAGCTCGACCTCGTTCTTGCGGATATACCCGGCAAATGCGCCGAGCGGTCGTGATTGCGTCGTGGCCATGATGTCGCTCGCGCCCCGCTAAAAGCGTCGTGCTGCGATGTCGAACGGCTGCGGCACCGCACGTGGCCGCAACCCTCTCCCATGTCGGCTGTACGCCAACGACGTTCATCCTACTACGACTTGAGCCGATAGCCCGTTTTGAAGATCCACGCGATCACTGCGAGGAAGATGCAAAGAAACAGCGCCGTCATGCCGAGACTGATGCCGACGCCGACATCCGCGAGTCCGAAGAAGCTCCAGCGAAAGCCGCTGACCAGATAGACGATGGGATTGAACAGCGTGATCACCTTCCACGCGGGCGGCAGCATCGAGACGGAGTAGAAGCTGCCGCCAAGGAACGTTAGCGGCGTAATGATGAGCAGCGGCACGAGCTGCAGCTTCTCGAAGTTGTCGGCCCATATGCCGATGATGAAGCCGAGCAGACTGAACGTGATGGCTGTCAGCACGAGAAACCCGACCATCCAGAACGGGTGCTGTATCTGCAGCGGCACGAACAGGCCAGCGGTGGCGAGAATGATGAGACCGAGAATGATCGACTTGGTCGCGGCCGCGCCGACGTAGCTGATCACGATCTCCAGATATGACACGGGCGCGGACAACAGTTCGTAAATCGTGCCCGTGAAGCGCGGGAAATAGATGCCGAAAGACGCATTCGAAATGCTCTGCGACAACAGCGACAGCATGATGAGTCCCGGCACGATGAACGAACCGTAGCTGATGCCTTCCACTTCGCGGATACGCGAGCCGATCGCCGAGCCGAACACGATGAAATACAGCGACGTCGAAATGACGGGCGCGATGATGCTCTGCATCAGCGTGCGCCCCGTGCGCGCCATTTCGAAGCGGTAGATCGCGCGGATTGCATGAATGTTCATCGCACGCTTTCCTCTTGTTGTTTGCGGTGCACGAGACTCACGAAAATATCTTCGAGCGAGCTTTGCGTCGTATGCAGATCCTTGAAGCGGATACCTGCTTCGCTGAGATCGTTGAGCAGCGCAACGATGCTGCTGCTCTTCTCGCGTTCCGCGTCGTACGTATAGATGAGTTCGCCGTTCTCGTTCGAGAGTTCGAGGCCGTAATGTGCGAGCGATGCAGGAATGCCCGCGAGCGGCGCTTCGAGTTGCAGCGTCAGCTGCTTCTTGCCGAGCTTGCGCATCAACTCCGCTTTCTCTTCGACGAGCTTCAGTTCGCCGCCGTTGATCACGCCGATGCGATCGGCCATCTCTTCCGCTTCTTCGATGTAATGCGTGGTGAGGATGATCGTCACGCCGTTCGCGGACAGCGAGCGCACGAGCTTCCACATATCGCGGCGCAGTTCGACGTCGACGCCTGCCGTCGGTTCGTCGAGAAACAGCACGCGCGGTTCGTGCGACAACGCCTTCGCGATCAGGACGCGCCGTTTCATGCCGCCTGACAGTTGAATGATGCGGCTATTGCGCTTGTCCCACAGCGACAGATCGCGCAACACCTTTTCGATGTGTGCCGGATTCTTCGGCTTGCCGAACAGGCCGCGGCTGAACGAGACGGTCGCCCAGACGGTCTCGAAGGCATCGGTGGTCAGTTCCTGCGGCACGAGGCCGATCAGCGTGCGCGCTGCGCGGTAGTCGTTGCGGATATCGTGACCGTCGACCGTCACGGTGCCTTCCGTCGCGTTGACGATCCCGCAGATGATGCTGATGAGCGTGGTCTTGCCCGCGCCGTTTGGCCCGAGCAATGCAAAGATTTCGCCTTGGCGAATGGAGAGATCGATACGCTTGAGGGCCTGAAAGCCCGTTGCGTACGTCTTCGACAGATTCGAAACCGAGATGATGGGTGGCATAGACGCGAACGATAGCAGATAGCGCCCCGCTGCGCCGCTACTCTGCCCCTACTGACGTTCGCGCGTCGCTTATGCATGCGGGATTGTCAAATGCGTTGCAGATAGCCTCTTCTTTTACTGCGCGCCGCCACGTAAAAACGCCAACGCCGTCCTGCATTTTGTACAGCGCCAAGTGCAGCGCAACACACAGGTCGCGCCGCCGCGCCTTGCTGCACCGCGATCGCGTCGCGTCCCACACGTTGGAACGGGCGTTGCTTGATCCGGCGAAAGCCATTGCCCTCCGCTACTGCGCACGCAGGCGAGGCCGCCTCACACCTTGCCGCGACGTCCGCGCGGCCGATTCTGCGGACATGGAGGCTTCATGCGTCTGTCGATCCTGATCAATACATCCGACCCGACTGTCAATCACGACTACGCGGTCCTGTGGCTCGACACGATCAGCCACGCGTGGACGTCGCAAGACGGGCGCGGAGTGGAGCTGCCGTCGTCGGGCGACATGCGCGAAGACGGGCACATCATGTCGCTGTGCGCGCGCGACAGCGAACAGCCGCTCGTCACGCTGTACGGCGTGCGCATCGATCGGCACGGCAACATGACGTCGGCGCAGGGCCAGGCGACGTGGATCTCGCATTCGCGGCCCGACGCCGTCGCGGGTTACTGGCGGCTACAGGCCGTCGAACGCGAAAGCGCGCATACATCGCGCGTCTCGCCTCCGACGCGTCGTTAAACATATCTCCTTCGAGCATAAAAAAGCGCCGTTGCTGCGTACGACAGCAACGGCGCCTGTTCATGCACGACCGGTTTTAAGCAGGCACCGACTCCGCAGCCTGCCGGCGCGACCACACGCGATGCTGACCGACCGCGTCGATGAACGTCTTCAGCACGGCGTCCACCTTGCCGTTATCGCCGATCGATACGCCATCCGCCTTCTCGGGCAGATGCGTCGCGGACAGCAGTTCCTTGCCCGCGCCGATCGCGGCAATCGCCTTCAGATGCCGGAACGCTTCGAGCACGAAGTGACGTGCATCGCCCGATTGCGCGAGCGCCTTCGCGCCCTGCTCGCCGCCGACAATCACCACGCCGTCGAACATGATCGACGGCATGCCGGAAATCGTTGCGTCGGGATTCATGCCGTCGATGGCCGCGAGCGTCGGCGCGACCAGCAACGGCGTCGCGCCTTCCGCCTTCAACGCCGCCTGCACGCTCTTGATCGTCGCACCGTCGCTGCCGGGTGCGGCCATCACGGCGATCTTGCGCGTCTTGATGCCCTTCACAACGCGATTCAGCAGGCTCAGCGCCGGCGACGGCTTCTGCTTGCCCACCGCTCGCGCGCCCTTGCCGGGTTTCGGCAAGCCGAGTCCTTCCGCAACCGTCGCCGCGAGATCTGCATCGAAGTTCGCGAGGATTTCATTGACCACGCGCGCGCGAATCTCGGGCTTCGTCACCTTGCCGAGTTCGAACTGATACGCGAGCGCAATGTGCTCCTTCTCGACGTCGCTCATGCTTTGATAGAAGAGCGCGGCCTGCGAGAAATGATCGGCGAAAGAATCGCTGCGTACGCGGATCTTCGTGCCTTCCATCGGCTCTGGATAACTCTCGAAGCCGCCGTCCGTTGCTGCAGGATCCGTCTCCTTGGGCCACGCATCGCTTACCGAATTCGGCTCGTACGAAGCCTGGCCGACGTTGATCGTCTGCCGGTGCATGCCGTCGCGCTGGTTGTTCACGTTCGGGCTCACAGGACGATTGATCGGGATCTCATGGAAGTTCGGTCCGCCTAGCCGGCTGATCTGCGTATCCGTGTACGAGAACAAACGCCCCTGCAATAGCGGGTCATTCGTGAAGTCGATGCCCGGCACGACGTGTCCCGGGTGAAACGCCACCTGCTCGGTTTCGGCGAAGAAGTTGTCGGGATTCCGGTTCAACGTCATCTTGCCGATGATCTTCACGGGCACGATTTCCTCGGGCACAAGCTTGGTCGGATCGAGCAGATCGAAGTCGAACGAATCCTGATCCTTCTCTTCGATAATCTGCACGCCGAGTTCGAACTCGGGAAAGTCGCCGCGTTCGATCGCTTCCCACAGGTCGCGTCGATGAAAATCCGGGTCCTTGCCCGCGAGCTTCTGCGCTTCGTCCCACAGCACCGAGTACGAGCCGAGCACAGGTCGCCAGTGAAACTTCACCAGACGCATCGCGCCCTTCGCGTTGATGAAGCGGAACGTGTGGATGCCGAAGCCTTCCATCGTCCGCAGGCTGCGCGGAATCGCGCGGTCGGACATCGTCCATAGCACCATGTGCGCGGACTCGGGCACGAGCGAGACGAAGTCCCAGAACGTGTCGTGCGCCGAGCCGCCCGTCGGCATTTCATTCGGCGCTTCGGGCTTCACGGCATGCACGAAGTCGGGGAACTTGATCGCATCCTGAATGAAGAACACAGGCATGTTGTTGCCGACCAGGTCGTAATTGCCTTCAGACGTGTAGAACTTGGTTGCGAACCCACGCACATCGCGCACGGTATCGGCCGAACCGCGCGGACCTTGCACCGTGGAAAAGCGCACGTACACAGGCGTTTGCACGGAAGGGTCCTGCAAAAAGGCTGCTTTCGTGTATTCGGCCATCGACTCGTAGACCTGAAACACGCCATGCGCCGCCGATCCGCGCGCATGCACGATGCGCTCGGGAATGCGCTCATGGTCGAAGTGCGTGATCTTTTCACGCATGATGAAATCTTCGAGCAACGACGGACCGCGCGGACCTGCACGCAACGTGTTCTGGTTGTCCGCGATTTTCACGCCCTGATTCGTGCGCAGTGCTTCGTTTTGCGGCCGCACGCGCGAACGTTCGAGATCCTTCGACTTGAGATCTTCCGCCGGCGCGGAAGACGACGGATTGCGCTGCTTGCTTGCCATCGGTGGGGCTCCTTTTCCTGTGCTCGTGAATTGCGCGCGACGCATCGTGCATCTGCGCTGCATCGTCCAGCAAGAGTGCAAACAGTGTTCCTGGCGCTGTCGCGTGAAAGCGCGGATCGCGCGGCACAGGGTTTGCGCTAATGCAGACACGGGCGGGTCGACAGCACCGACTCGTGAAGATCAAACCATCTCCTGGAGGTTCGACCATGAAAAGCACGACCAAGAAGGTACTTGCCACTGCCCTCGTGATGGCTCTATCCGGCGGTGTCTACGCTCAGGGTGCCGGTGCCGGCGGTAACGGCGCAGGCGGCGGTTCGTCAGGCAACGGTGTCGGCGCGGGCGGCGGCAACACGGGCGGCGCAGGCGGCGTCGCGACGCCGGGCGCCAACGTAAACCGCATGCAGCGCGGCAGCACCAACGATAGCGGCTACGGCACGCCCGGCACCACGGGCACAGGCGGCGGTGCGGGCACGGGTACGGGCGCGACGCCGAACAGCGCGGGCACGAGCCGCTCGTACAACGGTACGATGCCGCAACGAGGCACGATGCAGCAGAACGGCACGATGCAGCCGGGCACCAACGGCACCAATCAGGGCGGCCAGTAATCGCGCCTGACAGGTGGGTTCCGTTGTAAAAGCCAGCTGTCGAGCACACGCCCCGGCGTTCGTCGAACGCCGGGGCGTTTTTGCGTTGGTTGCACAGGCGTTGTCGATCGAAATCCTGGTCAATATCGCGTCAACGCGGGCGATGAACTTCCGACCCATTGCGCGAGTCCATCGATGCACAGGCCATGCCGTGCCGACGCGGCCTGGTTCACGCGGAGACAACCTTGAGTCAACAGATGGATCTGATCGTCGCGCGTCCCGAAGGCCTGTACTGTCCGCAAGGCGATTTCCATATCGACCCATGGCAACCCGTCGAGCGAGCGGTCATCACGCACGCGCATGCCGATCATGCACGCTTCGGGCATCGCCGTTATCTGGCCGCCGAACCCGGCGCGCTCGTGCTGCAATCGCGGCTGCCGGGCATCGAGTTGCAGACGCTCGCATATGGCGAGCGCATTTCGATCAACGGCGTCGACGTGTCGCTTCATCCGGCGGGACATGTGCTCGGTTCGGCGCAAGTGCGCGTCGAATATCGCGGCGAAGTGTGGGTCGCGTCGGGCGACTACAAGCTCGACCCCGATCCGACCTGCGCGCCGTTCGAGCCCGTGCGCTGCCATACGTTCATCACCGAATCGACTTTCGGTCTGCCCATCTATCGCTGGGATGCGCCGCAAACGGTGTTCGACGGCATCGACAGCTGGTGGCGTCATAACGCGGCGACGAATCGCGCGTCGGTGCTGTTCTGCTATTCGTTCGGCAAGGCGCAGCACATCCTCGCGGGCATCGATGCGGGCATCGGTCCCATCTTCTGTCACGGTGCCGTCGAGCCGCTGAATCGTGCGTATCGTGCGGCGGGTGTCGCGCTGCCGCCCGTGCGGCTCGTCAGCGAGATTCCCGCGAAAAGCAAGGAAGTCTTCAGACAGGCACTCGTGATCGCACCGCCGTCCGCGCAAGGCAGCACGTGGCTGCGGCGCTTCGGCGACTACAGTGACGCGTTCGCGTCGGGCTGGATGCGCTTGCGCGGCACGCGCCGGCGACGCGGCGTCGATCGCGGCTTCGTGCTGTCCGATCACGCGGACTGGCCGGGCCTGCAAACGGCCATCGCGGCGACGGGCGCGCAGCGCGTGATCGTCACGCATGGACAGGTCGAACCGATGGTGCGCTGGTTGCACGAACAGGGCCTCGAAGCAGGCGCCTTCGCCACCGAATACGGCGACGATGCGATCGAAGCGGACGCGGCAGCGGGCAACGAAGCAGCCGCGCCCGAAGCATCATGAAGCGCTTCGCCACGCTCTACACGGCGCTCGACGCAACCACGTCGACGCGCGACAAGCTCGACGCGCTGATCACCTACTTCCATGCCGCGCCACCCGAAGACGCCGCGTGGGCGTCGTATTTTCTGGCGGGCGGGAAGCCGCGCCAGTCAGTGCCGACGCGTTTGCTCACGGAGATCGCGCGCACCCGCGCCGGCTTGCCCGAGTGGCTGTTCGAAGAGTCGTATCAGGCCGTCGGCGATCTCGCGGAGACTATCGCGCACGTGTTGCCGCCCGCCGCGCGCACGTCGGAGCTGGGGCTCACACAGTGGATCGAAGAACGCATCCTGACGCTGCGCGGCGCATCACCGGAAACGCTGCGCGAACGTCTCATTGCGTACTGGGACGAACTCGACTGGAGCGGCCGGTTTCTATTGACGAAGCTGATCGGCGGCGGCTTTCGCGTGGGTGTCGCGCGGCAACTCGTCGTGCGCGCACTCGCCGAGGCCGCGGGCGTCGATCACAAGCTGATCGCGCAGCGCATGGTCGGCTGGACCGATTCGAGCCAGCCGCCCGATGCCGCGCGCTATCTGCGCCTCATCGCGCCCGCGCCTTCCGCCGATACGCAAGACGACGAAGCCGCGCGCATCCGTCACGAAAGCGAACTCGGCTTGCCCTATCCGTTCTTTCTCGCGCATCCGTTGCAAGCCGATCCGTCGACACTCGGCGATCCGTCGTCGTGGTTCGCCGAATGGAAGTGGGACGGCATACGCGCGCAGGTCGTGAAACGCGATGGCCGCGTGTGGGTGTGGTCGCGTGGCGAAGATCTCATCACGGACCGCTTTCCCGAAGTCGTCGCGCTGGGCGAAGCGCTGCCTGACGGCTATGTGCTCGACGGCGAGATTCTCGCGTGGGAACCCAACGCGCTCGCACCGCTGCCGTTCGCGCGATTGCAACCGCGCATCACGCGCAAGTCGCTGACGAAGCGCGTGCTCGCAGAATCGCCTGCCACGTTTCTCGCCTACGATCTGCTCGAAGCAAACGGCGACGATCTGCGCATGCAGCCGCTGCAGGAACGGCGCGCGCGACTCGATACGCTCGGCGCGCAGCTCGCCGATACGCTCGCCAAAGATCTGCTGCGCGTGTCGCCGCTCGTCGATGCAAGCGACTGGAACGCGCTTGCCGCGTTGCGCGACGAAAGCCGTGCACGCGGCGTCGAAGGATTGATGCTGAAGGAGCGTGCGTCGATGTACGGCGTCGGGCGCACCAAGGCGGCGGGCACGTGGTGGAAATGGAAGATCGATCCGTATGCGATCGATGCCGTGCTGATCTACGCGCAGCGCGGACACGGCAGGCGTGCGAGTCTCTACACAGACTTCACCTTCGCCGTGTGGGACGAAGCGGACGGCGTGCGCACGCTCGTGCCCTTCGCGAAGGCCTATTCGGGCCTCACGGACGAAGAGATGCGCGAGGTCGATGCGATCGTGCGCAAGACGACCGTTGAAAAGTTCGGCCCCGTGCGCAGCGTGACGCCGACGCTCGTGTTCGAGATCGGTTTCGAAGGCATTCAGGCGAGTCCGCGCCACAAATCAGGCGTGGCCGTGCGCTTTCCGCGCATGCTGCGCTGGCGCACCGACAAGCATATCGACGACGCCGACACGCTGGTCACACTGAAGGGTTTTATCGACGAACGCGCACGCTGACGTTACCTTCTCTGTGCATCCTAGCCAATGATGTCAAAATACGGGTTTGAGCATTTCCCGACCGAGGCAAACACATGGCTGGAGTTCGTCAGTTCGATGAAGACGACGCCTTCGCGCACGCACTCGACGTGTTCTGGCGCAAGGGCTTTCGCGCCACGTCGATGCTGGATCTCGCCGAAGCGACGGGCGTTCAGCGCGGCTCGCTGTACAACGCGTACGGCGACAAGGAAGAAATCTTCATGCGCGTGTTCGACCGCTACGCGCAACGCTTCATCGGCGATGCACGCAAAGCGCTCGACAAACCCGATCTGCATGACGCGCTGACGTCGTTCTTCACGTTCGCGATCCGTTCGATCACGCAAGGCACGCCGACGCGCGGTTGTCTGTCGACGAAAACGGCCGTCGAAATCGATCCCGAATCGCCGCGTTTGCGCGAGGCTTTGCAAAGCATGCTCGATATGCTCGAAGCAGTTGTGCTCGCGGTACTCGAGACGAAAGAAGCGCGCGCGCAATTGACCGTGCCGCCGCAACAGGCTGCGAATCTGATCGTCACGACGACGCGCGGTATCGCGGTGATGGAGCGCGTGTACGGCGATCCGAAGAAACTGAAACAGACGGCGTTTGCGCTCGTCGATGCGCTGGTGCGCAAGCACTGATCCGCGTATCAATCGATCCGCGTCGCGCGGAACGCATACGTGACATACGGCACGGTCACGACATCGCACGAGGCAAGCGACGGCTCCGATGCAATCAGCGCGCGCACGTCGCGTTCGATTTCCGCCCATTGTTCGGGCGGCAACGCGAGAATGAAGCTCGTCGAGTGAACCCGCGTCACGATCACATCTTCGGCGGAGCCCGTGTGTCCATGCGGCATGTGCCGCTCTTCCAGCGCACTGAAACCATCGGCGGGAAAGGCGTTTCGCCATTCGCCCGTGTGGTAGCGCGGCGCATCGCCTTCGCGCGCATTGACGATGGCGTCGAGTTGCGCAACCCACGGCACGCGCGCATCGCGCACGTTCCACACGAGACCGAGATGCCCACCGGGTTTCAGCACGCGGCGAATTTCCGCAAGCGATTCGCGCGACGCGAACCAGTGAAACGACTGCGCGCAGAGCACGGCATCGACGGCTGCATCGTCGAGCGGCAAACGCTGCGCTGTGCCCTCGCGCACATCGACCTGCGGCAACGCGGCGGCCAGCTTCTCGCGCATCTGCGCAACGGGTTCGACGGCGATCACCTGCGCGCCCGTTTCGACGAGGCGCGGTGTGAACTTGCCCGTGCCCGCGCCGAGATCGACGGCGATCTTGCCCGGCCCGAGCGCCAGTTCATCCTTCAGCCAGGCGGCCAGTTCCGGCGGATAGTCGGGGCGACCTTTCGCGTAGGTGTCGGCACCCTTCGTATAGCCTTCGGACGCGGCGTGGTGGACATGGGGCGTGTCGTGGGTCATGGCAGCGCTCTGTTGGGTCGAAGTCGCTCATTGTGAACGATCCCAGATGACGCAGTGCCGCATCGCGTGAAGAACGGGCATCGCTCTTGCAAGACTGTCACGCGCGCAAGCGCAGCGCGATAATCGTAGTCACACGTCAGCGCATCCAGAGCGCATGGAGATCGGCGATGCAAGGCAGCCAGCTCACCGTGTTCGCGGCCACCACGGGCCCACGCAAGCA
This sequence comes from Paraburkholderia sabiae, assembly GCF_030412785.1. Lineage (NCBI taxonomy): Bacteria > Pseudomonadati > Pseudomonadota > Betaproteobacteria > Burkholderiales > Burkholderiaceae > Paraburkholderia > Paraburkholderia sabiae. The sequence goes on along the minus strand of NZ_CP125295.1, from coordinate 4,518,552 downwards.
CCATCAGACAACCGTCGGCTGGATCCTCGAAGAAGCGCGCCAGGCGGGCATTCAGGGAGCCACGGTGGTCGAGGTCAGCGAATGCGTCGACGTGCACGGCAAATATCACGCGGCGCGTTTCGTCGAACTCGCCGATCAGCCCGTCGCCATCACGCTCGCAGGAGAAAGCGCGCGCGTCGATGCACTGCTCGAGCGTCTGCGACTAGGCAACGTGCCGCTTTTCTACACGCGCTGCGCAGTCGAATACGAGGTGCTCGGCAGCGGCGTTCCGTGAAAGCGCGTAATCTGGTTCAGGTCTGCACGCACACACTGATCGACACGCGCACCCGTTGCGCTGCAACGCGAATCCGGCGACAGGAGAAACGCGATGAAAACAGAGCCAAGACTCTTGCATGATGTCGGGCTGTTCGATGCGGTGTTCGCTTGCATTCAGGACAAAGACCCCTCGTTGCGCGCCGGCGCGATGTTCGGCTGCCCTGCCGCCTTCGTCGGTTCGCAGCTCGTGTTCTGTGTGTACGGCAGCGGCATCGGCATCAAGCTGCCCGCGGAACGCGCGGCGATGCTGGTCGATGCAGGCCGCGCGTTCGCCTTTCAGCCCTATGGCCGCTCCGCGATGCCCGAATGGGTCGAGATACGCATTCCACGCGAACGCGTCGGCGAAATCGCTCCGGTGCTGATCGAAGCAGTCGATTACGCGCAGCATCATGCGACGCATGCGGGCGGCAAACCACCGTCTGCTTCTGCGACTTCGACTTCGCACGCGCGCCGATGAGCCTTGCGATGAACGGCTGTCAATTGACCTTCTTCACCGAGCGCAGCCGCAAGCACGGTCATCAAACCGTGTGCGAATGGCTGCTGCACGAAGCGCGTGCGCTCGGAATTCGCGGCGCGACGGTCGTCAGTTGCGCGCAGGGCGTCGGTCATGAAGGCGCGCATCACGCAGCGCATGCGCTGTCGCTCAGCGACCAGCCGCAGCAGATCATTCTCGCCACGACGGACGACGAAGCGGATCGCCTGCTCGACATCGTGCGCGCGGCGAACGTGCACGTGTTCTTCACGCGCATGCCCGTGGAGTTCGGCTGGATCGGCGACGATGCAGCCGCTACTCCGCCGAAGCACCACGGCCTGTTCAAACGCCACTCGAGCTAGCCGGGCACGAAACGCTGCGCGATTCGCAGCGCCGCTGCACGCGATCGCTTATCCTGCCCGTTCACTTCGACGACGAGGAACTCCATGTCGACATTATTCGACCTGAATGGCCGCACGGCGCTCGTCACGGGCTCGACGCGCGGCATCGGTCTCGCGCTCGCGGAAGGACTCGCGCAGGCGGGCGCGCGCGTGATCCTGAACGGCACGCGTGCAGAAGCCGTCGAGCACGCCGTCGCCGCGCTCAATGCGCGCTTGCCCGAGTTGCTGCGCGCAAGCGGCCGCGCGAATGGCCGCACGATCGATCGCGCGCTCGGCGTCGCCTTCGATGTCACCGACGAAGCCGCCGTCAGCGCCGCTTTCGCCGGCTGGGATCGCGAAGGAATACACGTCGACATTCTCGTCAACAACGCGGGCATCCAGTTCCGGCAGCCGCTCGTCGATCTGCAACTCGCGGACTGGCGCCGCGTGATCGATACGAATCTCACGGCGGCGTTCATCGTCGGGCGCGAGGCGGCGCGGCGGATGATTGCGCGCGGCGCGGGCGGCAAGATCATCAACATCGGCTCGCTGACGAGCGAAGCGGCACGCGCGACGGTCGGCGCGTACACGGCGGCGAAAGGCGGCATCAAGATGTTGACGCGCGCGATGAGCGCCGAGTGGGCCGCGCACGACATTCAGGCGAACGCGATCGGTCCCGGCTACATTCTCACCGACATGAATGCGCCGCTCGTCGCCGACGAATCGTTCGATACATGGGTGAAAAACAGCAATCCCGCGCGACGCTGGGGCAAGCCGGAAGAACTGGTCGGCACGGCGGTGTATCTGGCGTCGGCGGCATCGAGCTATGTGAACGGGCAGATCATTTACGTCGACGGCGGGTGGCTTGCCGTGCTGTAAGCGCTGCACGTTGCCGCTGTTGTCACGACCTGTTGTCACTACAACGTCATGGCGTTTAGCGCACGGGCTATGCAATAATCAACGTTCACTTACATCGCTCGCCGCCCGTGCTGCTTGCCATCAAGGCTTTTATCGCTCCCGTCATCGTCGCCTGCGCGATGTTCATGGAGAGCGTCGATGCGAACGTCATCGTCACTGCGCTGCCCGAAATGGCGCGCGCCTTCGGCCGGGATCCCGTCACGCTGAAAATCGCCGTCACCAGTTACGTGCTGGGGCTCGGCGTGTTCATTCCCGTTTGCGGATGGCTGGCTGACCGATTCGGCGCGCGCTCGGTGTTTCGCACGGCGATCGGCATTTTCGTGGTTGGCTCGCTGCTGTGCGCGGCGTCGACATCGCTTGCCACGTTCACCGTCGCGCGCTTCATACAGGGCGTCGGCGGCGCGATGATGGTGCCCGTCGGACGGATCATCATTTTCCGCGTCGTGGAGCGCTCGGAGTACGTGCGCGCGATGAACTACCTGAGCGTTCCCGCGATGCTCGGCCCTGCGGCGGGACCGCTGCTCGGCGGCTTCATCACGACATATCTGCACTGGCGGCTGATTTTCTTCATCAACATCCCCGTCGGCATTCTCGGCATCTGGCTCACGAACAAGTACATCAAGAACACGCGCGAGCCGCATCCCGGTCCGCTCGACTGGCTGGGATTCATTCTGTCGGCGGGCGGCGCGTCGCTGTTTCTGCTGGGGCTGTCGCTCACCGACGGCGAGCTGGTGAGCGTCACGACGGCGACTGTGATGACGCTGGTCGGTGCCGTGATGCTTGGCATTTATGTGCTCTATGCGCGGCGCGCCGAGCGTCCGTTGCTCGATTTGCGGTTCTTCCGCGTGCCGACGTTTCAGGCGAGCGTGCTGGGCGGCTCGCTGTTTCGGATCGGCCTGGGCGCCGTGCCGTTTCTGCTGCCGCTCGTGCTGCAGGAAGGGCTTGGCATGAGCGCCTTCGAATCGGGGCTGATTACGTGCGCATCGGCATTCGGCGGCATGTTCATGCGGACGATGGCCGCGACCGTGTTGCGCCGCTGGGGCTTTCGCACGGTGCTGATGTACAACGCCGCTTATTCCGGCATTGCCATTGCCGCGTGCGGCGGGTTCTTTCCAGGCACGCCGACCTGGCTGATCTGGGTGATCGTGTTGCTCGGCGGGTTCTTTCCTGCTTTGCAATTCACAAGTCTCAACTCGATGACTTACGCCGAGATCGAAAGCCGTGACGTGGGCCGCGCGACGAGCCTCGGTAGTGTCGTGCAGCAGATTTCTCTCGGGCTTGGTGTGACCGTTGCCGGTATTGTGCTGTCCATTACGCGGGCGTTGCATGGGCATGCCGCTCTGCAGTGGTCGGATTTCTGGCCCGCGTTTGTGGTTGTCGGGTTGTGTTCGGTTGCTTCTATTCCTGTTACCAGGAGGCTGGCGGCTGATGCTGGGGATGAGATAGTGCGCGGTAAGCGGGAGGTGACGACTAAGGCGTCGTAGTTGGTGTTTGGTGTTTGGTGTTTGGTGTTGCTGTTGTTGCGCTGGCATCCGCGTTTTGCTTTCTGTGCTTCATGCGTTGCCCCTGTGCGGGGCGGCACCTACTTTTCTTTGCAGCGGCAAAGAAAAGTAGGCAAAAGAAAGCCGCTTTTGAACCTCCAGTGCCCGCCAGGTTCGCACTACGGCATGCCGCAGTTGACCTGTCGCGCAGTGACTTCCGCACTCTGTAGAAAGCCCGCAGTCAACCGCGCACGGCGCGAAAACCCCGCGCACAGTCTGGAGCACATACCGCCGCAATCAGACCGACGGCAAAGCCAAAAAAACGTGCCGACCGAATGTGCCCCGGGTGGATGTCATCTTTCGCGCCGCGCGCGCCTGACTGCGGGCTTTCTACGGAGTGTTTGCGTCACTGCGCGACAGCGCAAAGAACGTGCGCCGTGGCGTTATCCTGGCAGGCACCGGAGGTTTGAAGCGGCTTTCTTTTGCCTACTTTTCTTTGCAGCGGCAAAGAAAAGTAGGTGCCGCCCCGCACAGGGGCAACGCGTGAAGTACGGATACGAATTCGCGGATGCCAGCCAAAAACCAAAAGCAAAAACCAAAACACCAAAACCCACGCACACCCCTGCTGCGCAAAAACCTTAGGCATAACGCTTGCACCGATATAATTCCCCGATTCATTTGCGGTTCCGCACACGCGAACGTCGACCCATCGACGAAGGAGACTTATGAGGAAGCTAGCCGTTACCCTGTCCGTTCCGCTGTTTCTCGCCGCCTGCGCGCAATATCAGGCGTCGCACAACCCCGATGCCGGCGATCCGATGAAGGACAACATGACGAGTCGCCCCGTCAGCGACGTCATCCAGTGCATGACGCAAGCCGCGGCAAAGCACGACAACCCCGTCAAGACCACGCCGATTCCGCAAGGCCAGATGCTCGACTTCGGCGAATCCAACATCGTCAAGGTCCGCGCCGACAACGGCGGCACGACGTTCCGCTACTACGCTGGCAAACGCAATACGTCCAATCTGTGGATCGAAGGCGCTAGCAAGGAATGCGCGCCCTGAGCGCGAACGGCGTAACTGGGTGTAACAACTTTTACGCGCCCGCAAGGCCGTCGCGCGGATGGTTTAAGAATCGTTTAAGTCTTGCCCGTCAGCATTCGTCTTTGACACTGACCCGCGTTCTGCTCAAGGTGCCAAGGATGGATTACTACAAAGACCGCAACGACTTGACTCAGCGCATCGCAGCCGGCTCACCGGCCGCATCCGCGCAGGCCGCCGCCACGAAGGCAGCGCCGAAGAAGACGAACATTTTGCGCCGGCTCCTGAGCCCGCATGAACTCGCGACGCTGCTGCTCCTGCTGCATGCGCCGATGGCCGCGTTCGCCAAACCAGAAATTCCGACGCTCCAGGAAGCTGGCCTCGTCGAAACCGTCGCCACGGATGCCGGCGAATCGCACATTCGTCTGACGCCCGAAGGCAACGCCATTCTGCGCGGACTCGGCGTCAAATAAGCCGATGCAGTCTCACGCCTGCCAGACCGCGTAGCCTGCTTCGCGCAACCCGATCGCCAGTTCGACCTCCATGTCGCGCGCACCGTCGTAAGGCATCGGATTGAATACGTCGTACAGTTCCGGCATCAGCCGTAAACCGAAGTCCCGCACATAGCGATTCGACTGGATGCCCGCCTTGTGCCGGTCGAAGCGCAGATCCGGGTCCAGTCCCGTCATCCCCACATACACGCACGGACGTTCGAACCGATAATCGGGATTCGCGCGACGAAAGCGCGCCTCGTTCCAGACGGTATCGTCGAGCGCAACCACGTACACGTAGTAGCGAAGCTTTTGACGGCGCACGGGCATCGTTCGCTGACTGATCGGCCCATTAACCGCGCGACGTGCCGTGCAACAGCATCCGGTATTCAGTCGGCGTCACACCGACGGTTGCCTTGAACTGCCGCGTGAACGCGCTGTGATCCGTGTAGCCGCACAGCGCGGCGACGTCCGTGACCTTGTCGTGCGACACGAGCAAGGCCGTCGCCGCATCGAGCCGTGTCTTCAGCAGCACCTGACGCGGCGTCAGATGAAACACCTTGTGGAAGTATCGTTCGAGCTGCGCCACCGACATATCGGCCATCGCGGCAAGCTGCTTCAGATTGAGCGGCTGCACGTAGTTCTCTTGCAGATACTGGACGACCGTCGCGAGCCGGCTGTACGCCGGGTGACTGCTTTCGTCGGCGCGCAGATCGCGCGAAATACCCGCCAGCCCGACGACGCGCCCCTCCGAATCGCGCAAAGGCTGCTTGCAGGTCAGGCACCAGCCGGGCTGCCGGCCCGGATACAGGTGCAGTTCCAGCTGATCGACCATCTGGCTGCCGACATGGATCACGGCTTTGTCCTGCGCCGTGTAGATGCGGCCGAAGCGGCTCGGGAACACGTCCTCGGCCGTCTTGCCCAGCAGTTTCTCCTTCTCCTTGAATCCGCAACGCGACACGAGCGTGCGATTGACGAGCGCATAGCGCGCCTGCGCATCCTTCACGAAGAACACGATGTCGGGCATCGCGTCGAAGACGGGTTCCAGCAGCGCGAAATGCGAGAGCATGCCGGCCAGCGCAGCATCGCCCGAATCGAGCCCAACTGGCGCATCGAGCGCAGAAGCGAACGTGTTCATCGTGCGAATTCCATGCATGGACGGCGAGGACGTGAAGATGGCCGCGGCAGGCACGCGCGGGGCTGATCGATTATAGGGCGGCGCGCTTTGGGGAAGAAAATCGTGAGCGCCTGCATTGGATGCGCGCGTCAATCGGCCAGCATCGGTCAATCGGCGTTGTCTTCTGTCTGCGCAGCGAGCATCAGCGTGCCGATCTGCGAAGGATGAATGGGCGGACGAACCTGCGTCACGTCCCAACCAAACCACGTCTGCGCCGCGCCGCCGCAGATGCGCCCCTGACACGCGCCCATGCCGCAGCGCGTATGCAGCTTCGCATCGCGCCAGTTGCGCTGCGCGCGCACCTCGCCAACCGACACGTCTTCGCAGCGGCACAGCAGCGTATCGTCGGCGGGCAGTTGCCTGACTCCGTCGCGCAACGTGAAGGCCGTATCGACGCGCGCCGCGAATCGCTGCCAGCGCGCGCGTTCGCGCTTCAACCCATCCTCGGGTTCGACGCCGATCGCGCCGAAACCTGCAATCCGTCCTTCCACGCGTGCCCGCTCCATTCCGCCGATGCCCGTACACTCGCCCGCCGCAAACACATCGGCGACGGACGTGCGCTGCGCATCGTCGACGGCGATCGCACCGTCGTCGCGCGTCGCGCAACCGAGCGCGCGGGCAAGCGTCGTATTCGGCACCAGACCGTAACCGCACGCGATGCGGTCGCAATCGATAGTCTCGCTGCGTCCGCCTTCGCGTTCGACGATCACGCGTTCGACGCGTCCATCGCCCTGCGCCGCGCGCACCACGCTCGACGTCAGATAGCGAAAGCCCGTCAAGCCGCGCGTCAGTTGCGCTGCTTGCACGAGCTTTGCGGGCGTCGCCGCGAGCGAGAGGCCGAAGCGCATCACCGACGCGAGCGTCGCCTGTTCGACGACGGCCACCACGCGCGCGCCCGCCGCACGCGCGGTCGCGAGCGACGCGAACAGCAACGGCCCGCTGCCCGCGATCACGATGCGTTCGCCGCGCACGGGCACGCCGCCCTTGATCAGCGCCTGCAGGCCGCCCGCGCCCGTCACGCCGGGCAGCGTCCAGCCGGTGAAGGGCAACAGCCGCTCGCGCGCGCCCGTCGCGAGAATCAGGCGGTCGTAGCCGATGCACGCGCCGCCGTATTCCGTCGATTCGATAAGCAACCGGCGTCCGTCGAGCGGCGCGACGATGCGCGCGGCGCACGTCAGCGTCACGTTGCCCTTCGCGGCGATGCCGTGCAGCAGCGCGCTCAGTGCATCGGATGGCGGATGCGCCGGCCCGTTGCGCCACACCTGACCGCCCGCGCGCGGATTGTCGTCGAGCACGGCAACGCGCGCGCCCGCCTGCGCGGCTTCACGCGCAGCGGCAAGACCTGCCGGTCCCGCGCCCACGACGACGATATCGAAGTGCTGATCGTTCATCGCGGCCTCGTGGTTTGCACGTTCTGGCCGTCGCGGCACAAGGTCTGACACGCGAGCACATGCGCGCGTCCATCGACGGTGACGCGGCATTCCTGGCACACGCCCATGCCGCACAGCGGCGCGCGCGGCTCGCCGCTCACGGAAGTGCGCGTGCCCGATGCGCTCGCGCCGCAGATTGCCAGCGCGGCGGCGATGGTCGCGCCTTTTTCGACCTCGATAGATTCGCCGTCGATCGTCAGACGAACGTGTGAAAGAAGCGCATCACGCATGGCACGCTCCGAATTCGAAACGCGCGGGCAAAAACGGATCGGCGGCAATCGCGGCTGCCGTCTGCGTGATCTGCGCGGCGAGCAACTGCGCGGTGCCGAGCGATGTCGTCACGCCAAGCCCTTCGTGACCGACGGCGAGCCACACGCCCGGCGCGGCATCGCCGGCGGGGCCGATCAGCGGCATGCCATCGGGCGACGCCGCGCGAAAACCCGTCCAGGCGCGGATACCGTTGAGCGTCGGCAGTGCGGGCAGATAGCGCGCCGCGCGTTGCAGCATGCGGGCGAGCACGGGCATGTCGACGGCGGCGTCCGTCGTATCGAACTGACGCGACGAGCCGATCAGCAATTGTCCCGTGGGCCGCGGCTGCGCGTTGAACGCGACGGAGGTGCCCGTCGCGTGATGCGCGCTCTTGATGTAGCCGAGTTCGAGCAGTTGATGACGAATGAAGTCCGGATAACGGTCGGTGATCAGCAAGTGGCCTTTTTTCGGCTGCAAGGGCAAGCCTCGCACAAGTTCGCGCGCCTGCAATCCGTTCGCGACGACGACATGCGCGCCGCCGATCCGCTCGCCATTCGCCAGCGTGACCTGATGAGCACCGACATTCGCGACAGGCGCATCCAGCCGCACGTCGATGCGCGCAGCGCCCGGCGACTGCGTGAGCAGCCATTGCGCAGCGGACGGCGCATACACGATGCTGTCGTGTTCGATGCGCAATCCGCCCGCCATGCCCGGCGCGAGCGACGGCTCGCAGTCGTACAGCGCACGCTCGTCGAGCATTTCCGCCGCGATGCCCTGTGCAGCGTAGGCCGCGTGCATGGCGCGCGCGGCGTCGAGTTCTTCGGCATCGGCGGCAACCCACAGCGTGCCGCAGCGCGAGAACGCGTCGCGCGTTCGCAACTGCGGCGCGAGTTCGAGCCACAAGTCGCACGAATAACGGCTCAACGCGAATTCCGCAGGCGTGTCGTTCATCACGACGATATGTCCCATGCCCGCCGCCGTCGCGCCGCCACCGATGCCGCGCGCGTCGAGCACCGTCACGTTCAGCCCGCGCGCCGCGAGTTCCGCCGCGCACGCCGCGCCGACGATGCCCGCGCCGACGATCACGACATCGGCCGTCATGCCCGCCGTCATACCGTTCTGATGCCCCACGCGAACGGATCGCGCTCGTCGAAGCACAGGCGGCTTTCGGCCATGATGTGCGCGTAACCGGTGATGGTCGGAATGACGGTAGCAACGCCCTCGTGCGTGCCGCCTTCCACGTAGCTCGCCTCGAACACGCTGCCGATGATGCTCTCCTGGCGCCACACCTTGCCCGCCGCGAGCTTGCCGTCGGCGGCGAGGCACGCGACCTTCGCGCTCGTGCCCGTGCCGCACGGCGAGCGGTCGTATGCGTTGCCGGGACACAGCACGAAGCTGCGGCTGTCGAGGCCTTCACGCGAGCCCGGGCCGAACAGTTCGATGTGATCGATCAGCGCGCCGTTCGTGCCTGTGATCCCGGCCGCGATCAGCGCGTCGCGGATCGCCGAACTGAACTGCGTGAGTTCGGCGATGTTCGATGCGTCCAGTGAGCGTCCATGTCCGGACACGAGGAAGAACCAGTTGCCGCCCCACGCGATATCGCCCGTCAGCGCGCCGAAGCCCGGCACGTCGACCGTCACGTCCTTGCGATGGCGGTACGCGGGCACGTTGCGCACCGACACGCTGTGGTCGTCGTTCAGCGTCGCCTCGACGATGCCGACGGGCGTATCGATCAGATGCCGCCCCGGACCGATGCGCCCCATGTGTGCCAGCGACACGACGAGCCCGATCGTCCCGTGTCCGCACATGCCCAGATAGCCGACATTGTTGAAGAAGATCACGCCCGCCGCGCATTCCTTGCGATCCGGCTCGCACAGCAGCGCGCCGACGACCACATCGGAGCCGCGCGGCTCGGTGACGACGCCCGCGCGCCAGTCGTCGAAGCGCGTGCGAAACACGTCGAGCCGTTGTGCGAGCGTGCCGCCGCCGAGTTCGGGGCCGCCTGACACGACGAGGCGGGTAGGTTCACCGCCCGTGTGCGAATCGATCACGTTCAAGGTTTTCATGCTGCTCATGGTAGGAACGCGGCGTCGCAGAGTCTTGAAGCGGCTGCGCGTGGATTGTGACGATTTCGGCATAACATCACGATTGCCTTCGGAGTTCACAGGCTGATGCGCGACGTGCAGTTTGTCTCTTGGCAGAAGCGCTTCGTGTCGGGCGAGACCGCGTCATCGTTTCGGCTATCTTGTTGCGTCATGCGCTGCACAAAACACGCATCGAACACCGAAAGCACCGTAAATCAGGGATTCCCCTCGCACAACCGCTATGCCGAAATCGTCACGCAGAACGCGCGATTCACGCAAGACACACGAATATTCCCTGCTTACACTGCACTCGACTCATCACTTTCAGGAGAGCAGTCGTGGCGCATATCTGGGAAGGCGTATTGCCCGCAGTCACCACCAAGTTCAACGCGGATTTCAGCATAGATCGCGCGGCGACGGCCAAAAATATCGACGCGCAGATCGAGGCGGGCGTCGATGGGATCATCGTGTGCGGCTCGCTCGGCGAAGCGTCCACGCTGTCGCTCGATGAAAAGCTGCAGGTGCTCGACATCGCCGTCGAAGCCTCGCGCGGCCGCGTTCCCGTGCTGCTGACGATCGCCGAAAACAGCACGCTCGACGGCTGCCGTCAGGCCGAAGCAGGCGCAAAACGCGGCGCCGCGGGCTACATGGTGCTGCCGGGCCTGCGCTATCTGTCGGACCGGCGCGAGACGCTGAACCACTTCCGCATGGTCGCCGACGCGAGCCCGCTGCCGCTGATGATCTACAACAATCCGCTCGCGTACGGCGTCGACATGACGCCCGAGATGTTCGCCGAAATCGCCGACGAGAAGAAGATCGTCGCGATCAAGGAGTCGTGCGGCGACGTGCGGCGCGTGACGGATCTGATCAACGAAGTCGGCGACCGCTACGCGGTTCTGTGCGGCGTCGACAATCTGGCGATGGAAGCGATTCTGATGGGCGCGCACGGCTGGGTCGCGGGACTCGTCTGCGCGTTCCCGCATGAGACCGTCGCGATCTACAAGCTGCTGAAGGCGGGACGACTCGAAGAAGCGCGCGCGATCTATCGCTGGTTCGCGCCTCTGCTCGCGCTCGATGTGTCGGCGAAGCTCGTGCAGAACATCAAGCTGGCGGAAGCGATCGTCGGGCTGGGCACGGAGCCGGTGCGTCCGCCGCGTCTGCCGCTCGTCGGCGACGAACGCAAGGCTGTCGAAGCACTGATTCGTCGCTCGATCGAAACGCGGCCGGAACTGCCGAAGCTTTGATTCGCTGAAAACGGGAAGCTGAAAAAGAAAGCGGCGGCCGAAGCCGCCGCGAAAACCACTCACATTGCGTGAGCGCTGCAATCAGGCCGCCTCAGCATGCGGCACGACGACTTCCTCATTCGTGCGCAAATGCAACAGCCGATATCCGCTCTTATAAACCGGCTGCAAACGGAAGTCGTTGTGCGGCTCGATCTGCAGCAGCAGACGCAGGCGCGACACATGGCTGTCGATCGTGCGCGTCACTTCGCGGAACTCGCGGCCCCACACCATCGCGAAGATGTGATCGCGCGACAGCACGCGGCCGATATTCGAAAAGAACAGCGACGCCAGCCGGTACTGCGTGCCCGACAACTGCACGGGCGCGCCGCGCAGCGTGACGAGTTGACGGCGGGTATCGAAGTGATACGGCCCGACGTCGAAGCTGTCCTTGCCGTAACGCTCCGGATACGCCCGGCGCAGCAGCGCGCAGAGCCGCTCGCGGAATTCGGCATGGCGCGCGGGCAGTGTGACGTAGTCGTCGGCGCCCAGTACGAACGCGCGCACAGCGCTCTCTTCCGAGTCATCCGCCGACGCGAATATCACCGGCATCCGCTCGCCGCCGACGGAACGCACGGCCTTGAGCACGTCGGTGCCCGACAGACGCAGCGCGTGCCAGTCGAGCACGAGCAGATCGACCGTTGAGCGGGCGAGCACCTTGGAGAGCGTCAGGCCGTCGTCGTATAGAGCGCAACTGTGGCCAGCCTGAACGATGATTTTTTCCAGCAACTTCCCTTGGATGGGGTCGCGTTGAAGAATGGCGATACGCATCATGGGTCCCCCCGACAATTGATCCAGGATCGCGATTCTGTTCAGGCTGTATCGTTAAGCCCATAAGACTTGTCTGAATTTGCAAAGATTCTGCGACACTTTCGATCGCGTAAAATGCCGGGTTGGCCAAAAATCGTCAGCACGCCGCCCTATCCGGGCCGGCGTGCCGTGTCCCGTGCCCTACCCCGCACTGCCGCACTTCCCGCCTGACGAAGCCGTACTCCGCGCGCAACGCGCGGCTTTTCTATTCATATAAGACAGGCAATGCAAGCAACAGAACTGGGTAGACCACACGCCGGAGAGATCGCGCACGCGCGCCCTCTGACTTTCAACGACTACAAGACGCTCAGCCTCGCCGCGCTCGGCGGCGCGCTCGAGTTCTACGACTTCATCATCTTCGTGTTCTTCGCGCCCGCGATCGGACAGCTGTTTTTCCCGCAATCGATTCCCGACTGGCTGCGCCAACTGCAGACCTTCGGCATCTTCGCGGCGGGTTATCTCGCGCGGCCGCTGGGCGGCATCATCATGGCGCACTTCGGCGACCTGCTCGGGCGCAAGCGCATGTTCACGCTGAGCGTGCTGCTGATGTCGCTGCCCACGCTGCTGATGGGCGTGCTGCCCACCTACGCGAGCATCGGCATCATGGCGCCCGTTCTGCTGCTCCTGTTCCGCGTGATGCAGGGCGCGGCCGTCGGCGGCGAAGTGCCGGGCGCGTGGGTGTTCGTTTCCGAGCACGTGCCGCAGCGCCACGTCGGCTATGCATGCGGCACGCTGACGGCGGGTCTCACGGCGGGCATCCTGCTGGGTTCGCTGGTGGCGTCGGCGGTGAATCGCCATTTCGCTCCCGCCGATATCACCGATTTCGCGTGGCGCATTCCGTTCCTGCTCGGCGGCGTGTTCGGCTTGTTTTCGGTCTATTTGCGCCGCTGGCTGCATGAGACGCCCGTGTTCGCCGAAATGAAGCAGCGCAAGTCGCTGGCCGCGGAAATCCCGCTGAAGGCCGTGCTGCGCGATCACGGCCGCGCCGTGATCGTGTCGATGCTGCTCACGTGGATGCTGTCGGCCGCGATCGTCGTCGTGATCCTGATGACGCCGACGCTGCTGCAAAAGCAGTTTCACATCGCGCCCGCAACAGCGCTGTTCGCCAACAGCATCGCGACGCTGTTCCTGACCATCGGCTGCGTGCTGGCGGGTTCGCTCGCGGGCCGCTTCGGTGCGGGCCGCACGATCTTCGTCGGCTGCCTCGGGCTCGGCATCGCGTACTACGTGCTATTCCAGCAACTCGCCGTCGACAGCACGATGCTCGTGCCGCTCTACGCAGTCGCGGGCCTGTTCGTCGGCGTGATCGGCGCGATTCCGTTCGTGATGGTCAACGCGTTCCCGCCCGTCGTGCGCTTTTCGGGCATTTCGTTCTCGTACAACGTCGCGTATGCGGTGTTCGGCGGCCTCACGCCGATCGTCGTTTCGCTGATGCTGAAGTCGAACCCGATGGCGTCCGCGCTGTACGTCGGCGCGCTGTGCGTGGTCGGCGCTTTGACGGCGTGCTGCGTGAAGAACAAAGCGGCACAGCAGTAAGGCTCTTGCAGCGGCGTGCGCGGCACGCCGCTTGCACTCTTCCGGACCGCACGTCACATCGACGTTTCAAAACGGTCCGAAACGTCGCATGGCAGGCTCGCCCTATCATCGACGCATGAATACCTCTCCTGCACCCCGTTTCACGCCGACGCTCGCGCGCATCGTCGCGACGGTCAGCGTCGGCTTCGTCGTCACGCAACTCGACGTGACCATCGTCAATATTGCGCTCGCGAAGATCGGCGCGGACCTGCACGCGAACGTCACGGGCCTGCAATGGATCGTCGACGCCTACACGCTGGCGTTCGCCGTGCTGATGCTGTCGGCGGGCGTACTCGGCGACCGCTTCGGCGCGCGGCGGATGTTCGCTTGCGGGATCGGGCTGTTCGCCGCGGCGTCGCTCGCATGCGGGCTAGCGTCCGATGCCGCGCTGCTCGTCGCCGCGCGCGCCGTGCAAGGCGTGGGCGCGGCGGCGATGCTGCCGAATTCGCTCGCGCTGCTCAACGAAGCGTGCGGCCACGATCCGAAGCTGCGCGCCCGCGCGGTCGGCCTGTGGACGGCAGCGGGCGCGATTGCGATTGCGGCGGGCCCGGTGATCGGCGGACTGCTGATCGCCGCGTTCGGCTGGCGCGCGATCTTCCTCGTCAATCTGCCGATCTGCGCGCTCGGGCTGGCGGCAACGTTCGCGTGGGTGCCGGCATCGGCCGCCTCTGCCCAAGACTCGCAGAATGACGCAAAAGCCGCGCGCGGCATCGATCCCGTCGGCCAGCTGCTCGCGATCGTCGCGCTGACGGCCTTCACGGCCGCCGTGATCGAATGGCGGCCGCTCGGGCTCATGCATCCGCTCGTCGGCGGCAGCCTCGTGCTTGCGATGCTGGCGACGGCGGCGTTCATCGTCACCGAGCGGCGCGTCCACACGCCGATGCTGCCGCTCGCGTTCTTCGGCAATCGCACGTTCAGCGCGGCCGTGCTGTTCGGCATCTGCGTGAATCTCACCTACTACGGCGTCGTGTTCGTGCTGAGCCTGTATCTGCAGCATGCGCGCGGCGAAACGGCACTGCAGGCCGGACTCGCGTTTCTGCCGCTGACGGGCGGGTTTCTGGTGTCGAACGTCGCGAGCGGCTGGGTGGTCGGCCGTTTCGGCGCGCGCGTGCCGATGATCGCGGGCGCGATCACGGCCGCGCTCGGCTACGGTCTGCTGCATTTCGTCGATGCCGCGTCGCCGCTGTGGGCGCTGCTCGTGCCGTTTCTGCTGATTCCGTCCGGCATGGGCCTCGCCGTTCCCGCCATGACGACCGCGGTGCTCGCATCCGTCGACAAACAGCGCGCGGGCACCGCGTCGGCTGTGCTCAACACGGCGCGGCAGGCGGGCGGCGCGGTCGGTGTCGCGGCGTTCGGCGCGCTCGCGAGCGCGGCGGGCGCGGCGCACGTGGTGGCGGGGCTGAAGTCGTCGACCTTGATTTCGTCGGGCATCCTGCTATGCGCGCTCGGACTTGCCTGTCTCGTGCATCCCGAGGCGCACGCCCACGACGCGTCGAACAGGCGCACACGCGACGGGCGCACACGGCCCGCAAGCGCCAGCGAATGACGCACGCCTGAAACACACACGAAGCCACAAAAGCACAACACCCACGATGCGCGCGGCATCGTGGGTGTCATCGTGTGAAAACGGCGTGCAAAAACGGCAGCAGGTATTACAGCGACGTCTCCTGAATGACGCCCGTATCGAGCGCCTTTTCGATGAGCCCATCGCTCTGCACCTTGCGGATCGCATCGGCGACGAGCTTTTCCGGCTCTTCGATTTCCGCCTTGATCGAGCTGATCAATCCGGCTGCGTCGAGGATTACCAGCGTTTCAGCCGAATCCGCGCGGCTGATGATCACGCGATGCGGCACCGGCCCTTCGCCGATGCTCGCGCAGAACTGCATGACCGTGCCGTTGATCGTTTGGTCAAAAGCTTGAATCATCGCGTGCTCCTTTTAGTCGAATTTGGCTTGCCCAGATGCTGCGCGTGAAATGCTGCACGAATGATGCCCGCTCCTGCCGCGGTCTGCATGACGAGGGACATAGCGCATTGCGTATTCGCACGCCGCTGTACGCGCAACGATCACAGGCTGCTGCCGAGTCCGCCGCGTGGCGCGCGTGCGCCGTCGATGCTAATGCGTCCCGCGCCCGTCACGAACAGCAGCAGGAAGCCGCCCGCGATGCCGATGTTTTTCCAGAAATGGATGATCATGTCGCGCTGGAGGGCGGCATCGGTGATGTTCCAGAAGTCGTGTCCGAGCACGGCCGTTGCGATCGTGTAAGCGGCCATGAACAGCCCGAGGGGACGAATCTTGAAGCCAACTACGAGAAAAATGCCGCCGAGCACCTCGACGGCCGTGGCGATCGGCGCGGCAACCTGCACGAACGGCACGCCCTTCGATTGCAAATATCCGACGAAGCCCGCGTAGCCGAGCAGCTTCATCACGCCGCCCCACAGAAAAAGCACGGCAAGCGCGAGGCGGGCAAGAAGGATTACGCCGGAATCGACGGGACGCGTCATGGATGTGGCTCCTGATTTGAATTAAGCAGAAGACCGGGCCGCACGTCATCAGTTCCCGGGCGCTGAAGTCAGAATAAGTGGAATGTCCCGCTTTTCCAAGGCGATCGATTGAGCAAATTCATCGACAGGCTGCCGTTCGGGCTTGTTATAATCTTCTCAGGAAATCGAACAAAATCTAACGCGCCACGTCTTTGCTCAACATCGCGTTAAAGAGACCATTCCATGCTCAAAACTGAACGTCTGCGCGTGCTCGCCGATGCGCTGGCCAAACAGAACGTGATGCGCCTGCGCGATGCGGCGACGCTGCTGGGTGTATAGGAGATGACGGTGCGCCGCGACATTGCGGCGAGTCCGGGGCATTTCACGTATCTGGGCGGGTATATCGTCAGCGCGACGGATGTGCCGAACACGGCCGGCTATTCGCTGGAAGAGGAAAAGGATCATTTCGCTCAGGCCAAGGCGGAGGCATCGGCGGTGGCGGCGAAACTGATCGGCAACAACGAGACGTTGTTCATCGATTGCGGTACGACGCTCACTACGCTCGCTCGTCTTCTGCCTAACGATCTGCATGTGACCGTGGTGTGTTATTCGCTGAATGTCGCGGAGATTTTGCGGCGCAAGCCTAATGTGCGGATGATTCTGCTCGGCGGTGTGTATGTGCCTTCTTCTGACTCGTTTTCAGGTGAAGAGAGCATTGAGGTTTTGCGGCGCATGGGGATCAATAAGGCTTTTATTTCCGCAGGCGGAGTGGATGACGCGCGAGGCGTCACTTGCTGGAATTTTCATGAAGTTGCGTTGAAGCAGGCGGCTATGGCTAGCGCCGTCGAGAGTCATCTTGTTGTTGATAGCAGCAAGTTTGGTGTTGTTAAGGCTGTGCGGTTTTCTAAAGTCGAAGACTTCACTTCTATCATTACTGAGAAAGGACAGCAGGTGTCCCGGAAGAAGTGATTTTTTTGTCTGCGACGCTAGGCGCCATTCCTGTTTTTCGCTTTTGAATTTTGGCTGGCATCCGCGATTTCTTTTTGGTCTGCTAGCGTCGCCCCTGTGCGGGGCAGCACCTACTTTTCTTTGCAGCGGCAAAGAAAAGTAGGCAAAAGAAAGCCGCTTTTGTACCTCCGGTGCCGGTCAGGGCAGCGACGCGGCACGCCGCAGTTGAGCTATCGCGCTGCGACGTCCGCACTCTGTAGAAAGCCCGCAGTCAACCGCGCACAGCGCGAAAACCCCGCACACAGTCTGGAGCACATAACGCCGCAATCAACTGACGGCAAATGCGAGAAAACGTGCTGACCGAATGTGCTCCAGGTGGATGTCATTTTTCGCACCGCGCGCGTCTGACTGCGGGCTTTCTACGGAGTGTTGGCGTCGCTGCGCGACAGCTCAAAGAACGTGTTCCGAGGCGTTATCCTGGCAGGCACCGGAGGTTTGAAGCGGCTTTCTTTTGCCTACTTTTCTTTGCCGCTGCAAAGAAAAGTAGGTGCCGCCCCGCACAGGGGCAACGCATGAAGCACCGATACGAATTCGCGGATGCCAGCCAAAAGCAAAACCAAAATGTCGACTAGCGTCGCAGACAAAAAACCTACGCTTTGCGTTGCAAAGCAAACAACGTCCCAGCAACAAGAATAAACGCACCGATAATAACTTTCTGCCAGGTACTAGGCACCCCAACGAGAATAAGCACGCTATTAATGAGCGTAACGAGCACGACACCGAGCAAAGTCCCAGCAACAGTACCGGTGCCACCGGTAATCCGGGCCCCGCCCAAAATAACAGCAGCAATAACATCAAGCTCCGTCCCAACAAGATCAAACGGATTAGCAAGCCGGTTATTCGACACATGCAGAATGCCTGCAATCCCAGCCAGCATCCCGGTATAACCAAAAACAAAAAGATGAATAGCGCGAAGGTTATACCCAAGCCGCTCGGCAATCGCGAGACTACCGCCCATGGCATATACACCGCGCCCCATCATCGTGCGATTCAACAGCCACCAGGTGACAACAGCAGCAAGCACCAGAGCAAGAACCGAAGCCGGCAACACCGCCCGCAGCCCATCCGCCGTGTGATAGAAGAACAGCGGAATACGGCCAAAATGATCCATGCTATGCGGAATGTTCATGAAGAACGTCGTACCGACGAACGTCAACAGCACACCGCGATACAGATACTGCGTGCCGATCGTCACGATCAGCGAAGGCGCCTTCAGCCGATGCACGAGCAATCCATTGATCACGCCGAGCACGATCCCGCCCAACGCACCGACCACGAGAATCAGCGCAAACGGCGCATCCGGCCACCAGGCAAACACGGCCTTGGTAATCGCATACATCGTCAGCGCGCCGAGCGCGAACAACGACATCGTCGTCGCCGAATGCAACAGATCGAATAGCGTCGCAAGCTGGAAGAAGCGCGGATTGATCGCGCCGACGATCACGCACATCACGACGATCAGCGCCGCGGTGAACCACTCCGGGTTACGCGAGAGCTTCGCGCGCCACGTGGGCGGCTTCACTTCGGGTGGGATTTCGACGACGTTGGGGGTAGTCACGGTCTGGTTCATGATAGACGACATCTCATGCAGCCTCTGAGAGCAGAGCGTGATACAGCTCCGCTTCGTTCAACTGGTCCGCGCGATACTGACTCGCCACGCGGCCCTTCTTCATCATCAGAATGCGATCGCAATTCTGCAGCAGTTCAGGCAGGTCATCGCTGATCAGAATGATGCCGATGCCGCGTTGCGACAGCTTCTGCATGATCCGATAGATGATGTCCTTCGAGCCGACATCCACGCCGACCGTCGGTCCATGCAGAATCAGCACGCGCGGATCGATCGCCAGCCAGCGGCCGATCAATACGCGCTGCTGGTTGCCGCCCGATAGCGACTGCACCGGTTTGTCGACGCCCGGCGTCGCAATCTGCAAATCCTTCACCGTCTGCTCGGCGAGTTCATGCGCACGCGCGCGGTCGATCTGCCCGAAGCGGTCGCGCAGACTCGAAATCATCGCGGTGATCACGTTGTCGCGAATCGGCTTGTCGAGGAATAGCCCTTCATTCAGGCGGTCTTCGGGCACATAGCCGATCCGGTGGTCTTTCGCATCCGATGGCGTGCGCAACACGATCGACTTGCCTTCGAGCATCACCGTGCCGCTTTCCGCCGGCGCAACACCCGCAAGCGCGCGCGCAAGTTCGTTGCGGCCCGAATCGAGTAGCCCTGTTACGCCGAGAATCTCGCCGCGATGCAATGCGAACGACACATCGCGAAACTGCGTGCCGCGCGTATAGCCCTTTACGTCGAGCACGACTTCCTTGCCGACTTCGCCTTCGCGATAGCGCTCGCTCGACAGATGGCGGCCCGTCATCAGCTCGCTGATCTGCGACTTCGTGTAATCGGCGATCGGGCCTTGCGCCATCTTCTGGCCGTCCCGCAGCACGATCACTTCGCCGCCGATCGCATAGCATTCGTCGAGCTTGTGGCTCACGAACAGCACCGTCACACCTTGTGCGCGCAGATTGCCGAGCACAGCGATCAGGTTGTCGACTTCCTTCTGCGTGAGCGACGTGGTCGGCTCGTCCATGATGACGAACTTCGCTTCGCTCGCAATGGCACGCGCAATCGCGACGAGTTGGCGCGTCGCGAGCGGCAACTGTTCGATCAGCGTCGCCTGAAATTCGGTGTCGCCAGGCAGACCGACGGCTTCGAGTGCTTTCGCTGCCGTGCGCGCGAGCGCCTTGCGATCGAACGTGCGCGTGAGGCGTCCGTTGTGCTCGGCAAGCTCCGACGTCAGCGCGACGTTCTCCGCGACGCTCATGTTCGGCAGCAGCGACAGATCCTGATAGACCGTTTCGATGCCTGCCGCGAGCGATTCGAGCGCAGAGAGCCGCGCATGACTCACGCCTTCGATGATCAGCTCGCCTTCATCGGGCGGCTGCGCACCGGAGATGATCTTGATCAGCGTGCTCTTGCCGCAGCCGTTTTCACCGAGCAGGTGATAGATCTGCCCGCGCTCGAACGACAGGCTCACGCCGCGCAATGCATGCACGCCCGTGAACCGCTTGTGTACGCCGACCACCTGCAGGAACGGCGTGGAGGAAACGTTTTGATTCATGCTGAAAAGCCGTGCTCCAGATGAATGTCAATGCGCGCGGACCTTCGTTTGAAAAGCCCGCGCGCCGTCATGCAACGATCAGAAGTTGTACTGCTTGTAGTTCGACTTGTCGACGTTGACCCAGCCCTGGCCGCGCACGATGATGCCCTTGCCCGGACCCTTCTCGACCGTCACCTTCGTGTAGCCCGGAATGCCGAGGTCAGCACCGTTCTGCACGGTCTTGCCGTCGACCAGCATCTGCGCGACCTTGTTCATCGCGAGACCGGCGAGCTTCGGATCCCAGAACGCGATGCCGTTCACAGCGCCGCTTTCGAGGAATTTGCCCGCTTCCGTCGGCAGGCCCGTGCCGTATACGCAGATCTTGCCTTGCAGGCCCGCTTCTTCGACCGCGCGGCCAATGCCGATCACATCCAGCGACGACGAGCCCTGGAAGCCCTTCAGATCCGGATGCTTGCGCAGCACTTCCTTCGCGACTTCATACGCTTTCTCGCCGTCGTTGTTCGTTTCGAGCTTCGGCTCGACGAGATTCATCTTCGGGTACTTCGCCTTCGCGTTGTTGATGCCGCCATCAGCCCATTGCACCTGCGAACGGCTGCCCAGCGAGCCGACCAGCACGGCCCACTTGCCATCCTGCTTCATGCACGATGCAAGGCGCTCGTTCAGGCCTGCGCCATACGCGGAGTTGTCGAACGCTTCGATGTCGACCATCGTGTTCTTCTCGTTGTCCGCTTCATGCGTGACGACCTTGATGCCGCGATCCATCGCTTTCTTCAGCGCGGGTTCGAGCGTCGGCGGATCGTACGGAACGACGGCAATGGCCGTCACTTTCTTCGCGATCAGGTCTTCGATGATCTTCAATTGCTGCGCGGCGTCGGCGCGGCCCGGGCCCGTCTGATACGCCTGCACGCCGGGGTTGTCCTTCGCGAACTCCTTGACGCCTTCGTCCATCCGGTTGAACCAGTTGATCCCCGTCACCTTGACGACCGTGACGATCGTTTCGTTGGTGGCGGCCTGCGCAGCGGCGATCACGCCAAGCGCGAGTGCGCCCGTTGCAAGGGCAGCGCTCAGTCGGGTCAGTTTCATGTGTTCGTCTCCTTTGCCTTTCGTCGTTTGGTGTCGCCCCTGCATGGCATGTCGGCGGAAATCCAGGGCTCCGATGTCCGCTGAAACCGTTGATGCCGCGCTAGCGCCTCTGATTCGGCTGCGCGAAACCGAAGATTGCGCGCACGCGCTCGCCGCCCGCAAACGCGAGCGATGCCAGCAGCAGAAAACCCCACGCGCAATCGCCGAAGAACTGCGAAACGCCGAGCAGATTGAAGAAGCTCGACAGGAACTGCAGCACCGTCGCGGCAAAAAACACGCAGACGATGCGGCCATAACCGCCCGCCGGATTCACGCCGCCCATCACGGCGATGAGAATCGCGATCAGCAGATACGAATTGCCGTAGTCCCACTTTGCGCTCGACGTATGCGCGACGCTGATCAGGCCCGCGAGCGACGCGAGAATGCCGCACATCGTGTACGTGAGAATCAGCATGCGTGCGCGTGGAATGCCCGTGTAGAACGCTGCTTTCGGATTCGTGCCCATCAGATACAGACGCAAGCCGAACGGGCTGCGCCGCAGCAGCCAGCCGAGCACAACGACGGCCGCGATGAAGATCACGAATGCGACGGGCACCTGAAACCACGTGCCGTTGCCGATATCCGACAGCGGCTCGACGTAATCGACGTGCACCGATGCGCCGTTGCTCAGCACGACCGCGCAGCCCGTGAACAGCAGTTGCGTGCCGAGCGTGCAGAGAATCGGCGTCAAACGCAGGCGCGCGATCACCACGCCGTTGATAAAGCCGCCAATCGCGCCCATGCAGACGACGATCACGCAGAACACGCTGGTATAGAGCATCGGCGAATCGTCGCCACTGATGAACTTCGGCACGATCAGCGCGGCGACCATGCCCGAAAGATTCGCGAGCCCGACGCCCGACAGATCGATACCGCCGTTGCCCGATACCATCGACAGCATGATGCCGAGCGCGAGCAGCCCGAGTTCAGGCAACTGACCGCCCATCGACTGCAGGTTGTCGATCGAAACGAACTGGCCGTGCGAAATCCACGTCGCAAGCAGCACGACGAGCACGTTGACGGCCAGCAGAAAATTCAGTTGCCGGTCGTGAAAGAGGCCGGCGGAAAGCGAGGACTTCATGTCGAAGCGAACTCCTTCATGCTGCGCGCCGCATCGAGCGGCGCACGCGCTCAATGCGTTGAAAGCGTATGACCAGCTTGCGCCAGCACTTCGTTGACTTCGGCGAGCATCGGCATCGACGGCGCGGTGCCGGGGCGCGTCACCGAAATGCCTGCCAGCGCGCAACCGAAGCGCATCGCTTCGACGGCATCCGTGCCGCGCGCGAGCGCCGCCGCAAAGCCGCCTGTGAAGCCATCGCCTGCACCTGCTGTTTCGACGACACGCCCGCATTGGAACGCGGGCACGAACACCGATTGTTCAGCCGAATGCAGCAATGCACCCGCTTCGCCGAGCGTGACGATCACGTTGCGCACGCCCTTTTTCAGCAGCACATCGGCGGCACGGCGCGCATCGTCGACGTTGCGGACTTCGATGCCCGTCAGCGCGGCCGTCTCCGATTCGTTCGGCGTGATGTAGTCGCACAGCGGAAAGATGCTGTCGTCGAGCGGCAACGCGGGCGCGGGATTGAACACCGTCGTCACGCCATGCTTGCGCGCGACTTCGAGTCCACGCCGCGCAGCCGAAACGGGTTGCTCGAGTTGCGTGACGAACACGCGCGCCGACGCGATATCGGCTTCGATCGCGTCGACGTCGCCCGCGTTCATCATGCCCGCTGCGCCCGATGCGACGATGATCGCGTTCTTGCCCGTGATGTCGTCCACGAAAATATGCGCCGCGCCCGTCGATGCGCCGTCGATCACCGACGCGCGCGCCGTAATGCCTTCGGCGTCCCACGTCGAGCGCGCGATTGCGCCGAATGCATCGTTGCCGATGCGCGTGACGAACACCACGTCCGCGCCCGCGCGCGCCGCCGCGACGGCCTGATTCGAGCCCTTGCCGCCCGGCCCCATCTTGAACGCGTTGCCCGCGACCGTTTCACCGATCAGCGGCATACGGTCAGCGCGAAACGTGAGGTCGGTCACGTAGATGCCGAGAATGACGACGCGGCCTTCTTTCTGTTGCATGGCCATCGTGCTCATCCCTTCGAAGCAGGTGCGTCGGGCGCAAGCAGCACGCCCTTCTTGAACACGAAGCAGCCGTAGCCGCGCTGCTCGCCCGTCGCGATCACGCAGTACGCTTTCTTCGCGCGAGCATAGAACGCGAAACGTTCGATGCCGACGAACGGCACGTCGCGCCCTTCTGCCTTGTTCACTTCGTCCTGCGCTTCGCGCTGCACGGCGGGAACCGTGTTCGGCTCGCCGACCACTTCCATGCGCAGCGCAGGGTCGTCGACGAACGTATCGAGCGGCAACACCGAGAGCACCGCGCGAATCGCGCGCGGCGCATCGACGCCATCGAGCCGCAACAGCTTGCCCGTGACGGACTCCCGCGCGACCGAGTCGCCCGGAAAGTTGACGTCGCAAATCACCAGTTCATCGCCGTGGCCCATCGCGCGCAGCGCGTGCAGCACATCGGCGTTCAACAGCGGGTCCAGATTCTTCAGCACGTTGTCTCCTCCGTTATTCGGTTGGCGCGCTTATGGTTCGCTTTGGTTCTCCCGGAACCTGTCAGATCCTGTCAGGCGATCAGAACACGATCAGTCGCCATACGGTATCCAGATATTCTTGACTTGTGTTGCATGGCGCAGAAACGCCGGGCCTTCGCTCGATGTATCGAACCAGTCGAACGCGCGGCCATGATCGACGAACGTGCGCTTCAGGTTGCCCACCGACTCACGTTCGGCCAGCGCCGAATCTTTCGCGGAACCGAAGCACCACAGCGCATCCACGTCGTCGTGCTTCGCGAGCGCCGACAGCAGCGCACCGCGTTCGCCCGTCACGATGTTGAGCACGCCCGCAGGCACATCCGACGTCTCGACCACCTGATAGAAGTCGGTCACTGTAAGCGGACTCGACGAACTCGGCAACACAACGACACGATTGCCCATCGCGAGCGCAGGGCCAATCAGCGAAACGAAAGACAGCAGCGGCGCTTCGTCCGGGCATGCCACGCCGATCACACCGAGTGGCTCGTTCATCGCAAGCGCCACGCAACGCAACGGCGGCGCATGCACCGCGCCGTCGAACTTGTCGGCCCATGCAGCATACGTGAAGAGACGCGTCACCGATGCATCCACTTCGCGGCGCGCTTCGGCTTCGCTCACACCCGTACGTTTGACCAGTTGATGCGCGAATTCCTGCGCGCGCACGGCAAGATTTTCCGCCAGGTAGTAGATCACCTGCGCGCGATTGTGCGCGGTGGCCTGCGACCATTTAGACGCGCCGCGCGCCGCCGCAACAGCATTGCGAATGTCCTTGCGATTGCCGTCGCCCACTTCGCCGACGACCACACCATCGGCACCATACACGGGCAACGTATAACCGCTGTCCGGCCGCGCCTGCTTGCCGGCGATGAAGAGCTTCGCGGTGCGGTCGATGGCGAACACATCGGCGCCTTCCTGCACGTCATGCACTGTCGACGACGACGTCACACGATGCACGGGACGACGCTCTTCGCGCGCAAGCCATGCTTTCGGCTTCACGTATTCATAGAGACCTTCACGGCCGCCTTCGCGTCCATAACCCGACTCGCGATAACCGCCGAAACCGACAGCGGCATCGAACAGATTCGTCGCGTTGACCCACACGACGCCGCACGCGAGGCGCGGCGCGATATCGAGCGCGCGGCCGATCGTCTCGCTCCAGATGCTCGCGGCGAGGCCGTAGCGCGTGTTGTTCGCGAGCGCAACGGCTTCGTCGGGCGTGCGGAACGTCATCGTCACGAGCACGGGGCCGAAGATTTCTTCCTGCGCCAACGTCGATGCAGGCGCAACACCCGTAACGAGCGTCGGCGGATAGAAGCAGCCGTCTGAAGGCACGTTCGCTTCCGCCGACTGATAGATCTCGCAGCCTTCGCGGCGCCCCGCTTCGACGAGCGAAGCGATCCGCTCGAGCTGCATCTTGTCGACGATCGCGCCGATGTCGATGCTCTTGTCCAGCGACGGACCGACACGCAAAGTCGCCATGCGGCGCTTGAGCTTGTCGATAAAACGCGCAGCCACGCCTTCCTGCACGAGCAGACGCGAGCCCGCGCAGCACACTTGTCCCTGGTTGAACCAGATCGCGTCGACGACACCTTCCACTGCGCCGTCGAGATCCGCGTCGTCGAACACGATGAACGGCGACTTGCCGCCCAGTTCGAGCGTCAGCGATTTGCCCGTGCCCGCCGTCGCTGCGCGAATCATGCGGCCCACTTCCGTGGACCCCGTGAACGCGATCTTGTCGACGCCGGGATGTTCGACGAGCGCAGCACCCGTGCGTCCGTCGCCCGTCACCACGTTCAGCACGCCCTTCGGCAAGCCTGCGCGTTGCGCGAGTTCGGCGAACAGCAGCGCGGTGAGCGGCGTGTATTCGGCGGGCTTCAGCACGACGCAGTTGCCCGTCGCGATGGCGGGCGCAATCTTCCACGCGAGCATCAGCAGCGGGAAATTCCACGGCACGATCTGGCCGATCACGCCGAGCGGCGCGAAGTCCTTGAACTCGCTGTCCTGCAGTTGCGCCCAGCCTGCGTGATGCAGAAAGTGCCTTGAAACAAGGGGGATATCGATGTCGCGCGTTTCGCGGATCGGCTTGCCGTTGTCGAGTGCTTCGAGCACGGCGAAGAGTCGGCTGTGACGCTGCACCATCCGCGACAGCGCATACAGATGCCTTGCGCGGCCCGCGCCACCCAGCGCGAACCAGGCGGGCTGTGCAGCGCGCGCGGCGGCGACGGCGGCATCGATATCCGCTGCATCGCCCTGCGCGATCTGCGCGAGGAATTCGCCCGTCGCCGGTTCGTGCGATGCGAAGCGCTCGCCCGCTGCGGGCGCGCGCCATCCACCGTCGACGAAATGACCGAACGTCGCGTCATGCTGCGCGAGCCACGCGCGCGCGGGTTGATCGTCCTCCGGTGCGGGACCGTACTCCATCGATGAAAAATACTCGGCTACGCTCATGGGATCGATCTGCTCAGGCAACGGGGTGACGGTTGAAGGCGGAATAGCGGCCAGTCGCGTGGTGCTCGAGCTGGCGTTCGATATCGGCGAGAAGACTGGACGCGCCGAAGCGGAACAGTTCGGGTTCGAGCCACGGACGGCCGAGTTCTTCTTTCATCAGGATCTGATACGACAGCGCCGTCTTCGCATTCGACACGCCGCCCGCAGGCTTGAAGCCGATCAGGATGCCGGTGCGCGCGTGGTATTCGCGAATCATGCGCGCCATCACGAGCGACACGTCGAGCGTCGCATTGACGCCCTCTTTACCCGTCGACGTCTTGATGAAATCGGCGCCCGCCATCATGCAGATCATCGACGCGCGCGCAACGTTCGACAGCGTCTGGATATCGCCTGTCGCGAGAATCGCTTTCAGATGCGCGTCGCCGCATGCGGCGCGGAAGTCGCGCACTTCTTCGTAGAGCGCCTGCCAGTTGCCCGTAAGCACATATTCGCGCGTCACGACGATGTCGATTTCCTGCGCGCCATCGGCCACCGACGCCTCGATCTCTTTCAGCTTCAGCGGATGCGGAATGAGACCGGCAGGAAAGCCCGTCGATACAGCAGCAACGGGAATACCGCTGCCGCGCAACGCATCGACGGCGGCCGCAACGTAGCGGTGATACACGCACACGGCGCCCGTCGTGATGCTGTGCGACGGCACGTCGAGCGCGGCGAGGATATCGGCGCGTACAGGCTGCCGCGCTTTCGCGCACAGACGTCGCACACGGCCTTCCGTGTCGTCGCCGCTCAGCGTCGTGAGATCGATGCAGGTGATGGCCTTCAGCAGCCACGCAGCCTGCGCATCCTTCTTGACGGTGCGGCGCGTGCCCAGCGTCGACGTGCGACGTTCGACAGCCGACTGGTTCACGCGCAGCCCGTCGAGCCACGCGAGATCGAAAGGCACGCCGGGATTGCGTACGGGATGAAGATGGGCTGCGCGCCGCAGCGCGACCACCGACGAAGACTGCGTAGGAGCTTCAGGCATGAGACGTCCACAGGTTTGTGCAATGCACAGCAACAGCTGATGGTTTATTCGCATCCATCGTACATCGCTTGATAGGATTCTAACAAGCGTCGTTATGATTGTTTCCAGTTTGGACGGACGTCTGAACTGCGCTGCATATGCGCCAAAGTCTTATGGGGCTTGGATTCGATGTGCACGGACCGCGGGCATTAGTGTTTTCACCAGGGCGCGAGCCGAGACTTGCCAGGTTAGCCGTGTCACAAACATTGGAACAGCGCTTGCGAGATGCCAGCCAACATCGGAAGGAACTCGCATATGGCCGTGAAGATCGGGATTTCGGGCTGGCGGTACGACGGCTGGCGCGGCGTGTTCTATCCGCAGGGATTGGCGCAGAAGCGCGAACTCGAATTCGCGTCGCGCGCCGTCGATACCATCGAAATCAACGGCTCGCATTACTCGCTGCAAGGCATCGGCAGCTATCTGTCGTGGTACGACGCGACGCCCGACGGTTTTACGTTCAGCGTCAAGGGCCCGCGCTATCTCACGCACATGCTGCGCTTTCGCGACGAGACGGCGCGGCCCGCGATCGCGAATTTCTTTGCATCCGGCGTGCTCGCGCTGCGTGACAAGCTGGGCGCATTCCTCTGGCAATTTCCGCCGAACTTCAGGTTCGCGCCCGAATCGTTCGAAGCGTTCCTTGCGCTGCTGCCGCGCGATGTCGAAGCGGCCGCGGCGCTCGCGCGTACGCATGATGGCCGCGTGAAAGAACCCTGGTGTGAGGTCGATTCGAACAGACGTCTGCGGCATGCGATCGAGATTCGCCATGCGAGTTTCTGCGTGCCGGAATTCGTCGCATTGTTGCGCAAGCACAAAGCGGCGCTCGTGGTCTCCGACGCCGTGGCAGGCTGGCCCTATGCCGAAGACGTGACGAGCGATTTCGTCTACATGCGCCTGCACGGCAGCGAAACGCTGTACGGCGGCGCGTATACCGACAAAGCGCTCGACCGTTTCGCCGCACGTATCGACGCATGGTCACACGGCAGCGAGCCGGAAGATGCCGTGCGTATCGCACAACGCGCAGCGCCCTCGCGTCGTGCGCGCGACGTGCTTGTCTATTTCGACAACGACAAAAAAGTGGAAGCGCCCTTCGACTCAGCGCGACTCAAGCGGCGCCTGGTTCCATCGGCTGCAACGGCGCAGATGAACAACGTCGGGCACGCAACCTGAGCGCCGCCAGGCCGAAACGCACTCATCTAAGGCCACCGCCTGCGCTTTTCAAGCCCCTCTTTTTTGCAGAAATCGCACTTGAAAAGTTTGCGCAGGCTTCCTATTTATCGAGTCATCCAGGGCAGCCGCTGCATCGACATGACGGCGCTGCGTGTATCCACTTCGTTCGTTTGTCGCGGCATGACAGGCAGCCGGCACACTCAGGCCGGCCCGCCTTGCCGCTCAGAGGAGAGAGCGACCATGAGTGACTTCTATTTCGGCAACGATCTGTTCGGCGAACTCGACCGTTTGCAGCGGCATATGTCGGGCGTATTCGGCGGCGGCTTCCCTGCCAGCATCCGTTCGAGCCGCGCGGGTGCGTTCCCCGGTCTCAACATCGGCACGACGGAAGACGCGATCGAGATCGTTGCATTCGCACCCGGCATCGATCCTTCAAAGCTCGAACTATCGATCGACAAGGGTCTTCTGACCATCGCCGGCGAGCGCACGGCAGTGCGGGAAGAAGGCGCGCGAGCCTATGCGCAGGAACGCTTCAAGGGCACGTTCCGCCGCGTCGTCGAATTGCCGCAGCAAGCGGATCCCGACAACGTGCAGGCGCGTTATACCGACGGCCTGCTGGTGATCAAGGTCGGCAAGCGCGAAGCGTCGAAGCCGCGTGCGATTACGGTTCAATAAATGCAAGGTGAAATCATGAGCGACACTCAAGTGACCCGGCGCGACGAAAGCGCAGTGAACCGCAACGCAGCGCGCGCGCAGGAACGGCGTGCGACCGTGACGCCGCCCGTCGACATCGTCGAAGACAGCAAGGCCGTGACGCTATGGGCCGATCTGCCTGGCGTGTCGAAGGACAAGCTCGACATTCGCGTGCACGACGGCAGTCTGACGATCGAAGGCGAGTCGGCTGTGCCCGCGGGGTTGAATGTGCGGCTCTCGCATGCCGAAGTGCGCGCGCCCTTGTTCGCGCGGCGCTTCACGATCAGCGACGACTTCGACACGTCGAAGATCGAAGCAAACCTGAAGGACGGCGTGCTGAAGCTCGTCATTCCGCGCCGCGAACAGGCGCAGCCGCGACGCATCGATGTGAACGTCGGCTAAGCGTAGACTTTCTGTCGATGTAAAAACGGAGCACCGCTGTGCTCCGTTTTTTTGTCCGCCGTTATATCGCGCTAACTTTCAGCATCCAGCGCGGCCCGCAGTTGTTGCACGACATCGCTCCACTCGTTGCGCTTCGCTTGACGGAACAGGCGCATCTGCGGATACCACGGACTGTCTTCGCGCTTCAGTTGCCAGCGCCAGTCGGGCGTGAACGGTAACGCGATCCATACCGGCTTGCCGAGCGCAGCCGCCAGATGCGCGACGGCAGTATCGACGGCGATCACGATATCCAGTTGCGCGACGAGCGCGGCGGTCTCCGCGAACGACGTCAAACGATCGGACACATCGCGCAACACGCCACGCGCCACGAGTTCATCGACTGCAGCGCGATCGCCTTCACGCACATCCTTTACGAGCGACACGAACTGCGCACGCGCATCGAACAGCGGCATGCATTGTGCGAGCGGAATCGAACGGTTGCGGTCGTTCAGATGCGTACGGCTGCCCGACCACACGATGCCGACGCGCGGACGCGCATCGTCTTGTGCGAACCCATCGGCGAATTGAGCGGCCAGTTGTTGATCGGCATG
The DNA here is from genome assembly GCF_030412785.1 of Paraburkholderia sabiae. Classification (NCBI taxonomy): domain Bacteria; kingdom Pseudomonadati; phylum Pseudomonadota; class Betaproteobacteria; order Burkholderiales; family Burkholderiaceae; genus Paraburkholderia; species Paraburkholderia sabiae. Next base: position 4,488,153 of record NZ_CP125295.1, on the reverse strand, counting down.
AACGTACGGGCTTTCGATGCGCAAATCGGTTTCGCGCACTTTCAGCGCGAACGCGAGACTGAGCATCGGAATGTGATAGTCGAATGCGGGCAGCGGCATGGTTTCGCCGATCACCTCAGCGGTACCGGGAAATCCTCGCAACAGCGGCAACAGCGCATCCTGCACGCGCACGATCACGCGAGCACCCATCGCGCTTAAACGCCCGACGAATCGAATGAACTGCAACGTATCGCCGAAACCCTGCTCGGCATGCACGAGCAGCGTCTTGCCGTCGAGCGGCTGCTTGCCCGTCCACAGCGTCGCGTCGGGCAAGCCGTGACTCATCGTGCCGTCGAGCCAGCGCCATTCGTATTCGCGCCAGCCATGTTCGAACTCGCCTAGCAGCAGGTTGGTCTGTGCGCGGTTGGTGCGCGCGCCGGCATCGTTCGTATCGATCGATACGGCTTTCTTGAACTGCTGCAAGGCTTCGTCGAAGCGATGCAGATCGCGCAACGCGACACCGAGATTCACATACGCGCGCACGAAGTTCGGCTTGAGTGCGATCGCCTGACGATAAGCAGCAAGCTCTTCGTCATAGCGCTCCATTTGACCGAGCAGCGTGCCGCGGTTGTACTGCACTTCAGCCGATTGCGGATAACGTTGTGCGAGACGCGCGAGCCGTTGCAGCGCACGCGCATGCTCGCCCGTTGCGACGAGCGACATCGCAGCGCCATGCAGCGATTCGGCGTGATCGGGAAATGCTGTGAGAACGCGCTCGAACAACACGAGCGAATCGGCGTGACGCCCCGCGAGCTGGCAGATGTGCGCGGCGAAATGAAGCTGCTGTGGATTTGTCGATGCGGGTTGCGCGGCGCGCCACGCATAGTCCGCCGCGCGCGCGTAATCGCCCTGCTTCGCGGCGACATAGCCGAGCGCTTCGAGTGCTTCGTTGTGGTTGGGATCGACGGACAGGATGCCGTTCAGCAGCGCCGCTGCTTCGTCGTATTGACCGGCGGTGAACTTCTGCTGCGCGTCGGCGAGGCTTTGGGCGATATCGTGATTCATGATGCAGCGGTTCGGCGCAACGCCACGTCGCGACCGGAGACGGAGGAGTCGATTGTACGCGAGCGCCCCGTCATACCGCTGCTTCGTGCCTGCGTTACCAGCAGGCCGCCGCTCTCATGTCATCAAACCGACACGCGGATCTTGTTGTTCTTCTGCATTTCTTCAAGCTGCTTCTGCGCTTCGACTTCTTTCCTGATCATCTCGCGCACTTTCTGCATGATCTTTTCGCGGTCTTCGGGCGACATCTTTTTCAGGTCGTCTTCCGATACGCCGAGCTTTGCGAGAATCATCTTCTGCAGACGCTCGCCCGCCGAACCCTTCGTGTAATCGGTCAACTGATCGAGCAGTTCCTTGAAGCTCGGCTTGTTGCTCGCCTGCGAGCCGGACGTGCCGGACGCGGAAGATGCGCCGTTGTTCATGCTGCCCGTGCCCATCGTGCCGATGTTGTTCGTCGTTTGCATGGTCTTGCGTTCCCCGGAGTCTTGTTGATGTTCGAATCGACCTGCGCATACCGCTTTTCGCAGCACTTTAATCAGGACGAACGCGCGCGTCAACGGTTCTCCGATGACACATTCCGATATAAACACCCATCGGATCCAGCCGACCAGCGCGAGCAGCATGAGCGCCGCGCCGCCGAGCACCGGGTCGCGCCACGCGATGAGTGCGACGAACGTGAATGCGCGAGCGCTGGCGTGCAGCGCGAAGCCGGCGACGGCACCCGATGCCGTATCGATTGCGCCTTGCGCACGTTCACAAGCGGCCGCGTTCGACGCGACGGCGGGCTCATGCATGATGTTTCTCCAGTCTTGGTATGTGGGATGGCTGGCGATCAGGCAGCGCCCGGCGCTTCATCGAGAAAGCCCGTCACGGACTGCAACCGGCCGTGCGTATCGACGACACCGAAGTCGGAGCCCTTCACGATCGAAGTGCCTGACGGCGTCAGCAATTCCCACGAAAAGCGCAGCCGGTTGGCGAAGCCGTCCACGTCCGTCGTGCGGCGGAACGTGTGCTGCGGAAAGCGCTCATGGACGGCGCGGATCATTGCGTCGATGCCGTCGTGTCCATTGCCGGACAGCAGCGGATCGACATAGACGGCGTCGCTGGCCCAACTGGCCGAGATCAGTTCGCGACGGCGGCCGGCGTCGGTTTCGTTCCAGGCGTCGAAGTAACGGTCGATCAGTGCGGTATGCGCGTTCATCATTGACTCCTTCAGTCGGTGGATGATCGAGACATGCGCCGTGTGCTTCACGATGACGGCGGCCTCGGACTGAAGAATCGTCGATGAACGTACGTGCGTCGATTACTCGCGAGGTAATGATCGGGCAGCACCCGCGGCGTCGATGCGCGCAGGTGCCGGAGAGAACGACATGCGGAATAACGGTAAAGAGACGGGCGTCAGGCCTTCGCGACGCTGACCTGATCGGCGAGTCGCCGGCCTTCGTCATAGCCCGCTTCGCGCGCTTCCTCTTCGCTGCGGAAGGTCGCGACGAGTTCCTGGAAGCGGCGGCTTTGTCCTTCGACGTGCGCGTCCGCGCCGTGCCGGCACACATAGCCGATGTAGTGCCACAGGGTTTCCGGCACGGGCGGCCCGTAGGCCGTGACGGGAAGCACCCAGACTTCCTGGCCGTTGTGCTCGATCTTGTCCCACATGTTTGCCTCCGGAACGGTCGCAAGGGTCTTCAGTATGAGCGCGTTTGGCGGCGTCCGCGATGCTGCGCCGCTCGCTGCGCAGCCCTGCTTTACCTCTGAGGTAATGGAATCGCGGCGCGGTTTGGCTATCATCGTCGGCATGAACACGCTCACAGCCACCTCGTCCGCGCCCGCTGGCGCACCCTCGTTGAGCCGCACCGTCGGCGATATGCTGCGCGAATGGCGGCAGCGGCGCCGGATGAGCCAGTTGCTGCTCGCGTCCGAAGCCGAGATTTCGACGCGTCATCTGAGCTTCGTCGAATCGGGCCGCGCGCTGCCGAGCCGCGAAATGGTCATGCATCTCGCCGAGCGGCTCGAGGTGCCGCTGCGCGCGCGCAATGCGCTGCTCGTCGCGGCGGGTTATGCGCCGCTCTATCGCGAGCGTCAGTTGAGCGATCCGCAGCTCGACGCCGCGCGCGAGGCGATCGATCTCGTGCTCAAAGGCCATGAGCCGCATCCCGCTGTCGCCGTCGACCGGCACTGGACGATCGTCGCCGCGAACAACGCGCTCGCGCCGCTGCTGACGTCTGCGAAGCCGGCGCTGCTGGAGGCGCCCGTCAATGCACTGCGACTGTCGATGCATCCGGACGGCATCGCGTCGCAGATCGCCAACTGGCACGCGTGGCGCGCGCATCTGCTGTCGCGCCTGCAGCGTCAGATCGAAGTGAGCGCGGACGCGACGCTTGCCGCGCTCTACGACGAACTCGCCGATTACCCGACGCCTGCGAACGCCGAGCCCGCCGACGACAGTCACGCGTCGCCGCTCGAACAGATCGCCGTGCCGCTGCGCCTGCGCACGGAACTCGGCGTGCTGTCGTTCTTCAGCACGACCACCGTGTTCGGCACGCCCGTCGACGTCACGCTGTCGGAACTGGCGATCGAAGCGTTCTTCCCCGCCGATCCGCAGACGGCCGACGCACTGCGCAAGTTCGCGGACACGCGTGCGGCGTCCGCTGCGGCGAGCGCCTGAGGTCGCGCATGGCACACGACATCTCGATCCGCCAGCTCGGCCCCGCCGATCGCGACGCGTTCTTCGCACTGCGTCTGCGCGGCCTGCAAACGTATCCCGCCGCGTTCGGGCAAAGCTATGACGAGGCCGTCGAGCGCGGCCCGTCGCAACACGATTCGATGCTGAGCGGCACGCAGGCCGCCGTCGGCAGCTTTTTGCTGGGCGCTTACGGGTCGCCGGATGACGCGCTCGTCGGCACGGTCGGACTGCTGCGCGAAACGCGGCACAAGGAACGGCACAAGGGCCATGTGATCGGCATGTATGTCGCGGACGAAGCGGCGGGACGCGGCGTCGGTCGTGCGCTGCTGACGGAACTGCTCGCGCGCGCCGGACAGGTCGATGGCTTGCGGCAGATTGGGCTGCTCGTGACGAGCGCGAACGGCTCGGCCCGCGCGCTGTACGAATCGCTCGGTTTTCGCGTGTATGGAACGGAGCCGGGCGCGCTGTGCATCGACGGTGTGTTTCATGACGCCGATCTGATGGTGCGCTTCATGTGAAGTGGGACAGGCCCGCTCGCCGAATAAGAGAGCAAGACGCGGAGTGTGCGAGCGCGTCGGGCTGCGTAGACTGGGTGGCATCGAAAACGCAGATACGCGACGGAGCCGCTCATGCAGGATTTCGCATTCGACACTCAAACCACGCTGTTCACCGCCGATGAAACGCCGCGCAAAAGCCGGCGCGAGCCGCTGCCAGCAATCGCGACACGGCAATCGATCGAAACGCGCGTCGAAGCGATCGACTGGACGCGCGCCGCAAGCGAACTCGACGCCCACGGCTGCGCGATGCTGGAAGGCCTGCTGAGCGCCGACGAGTGCGACGCGCTCAGCGCGCTCTATCCGCGCGACGATCTGTATCGCAGCCGCGTCGTGATGGCGCGGCACGGCTTCGGACGAGGTGAGTACAAGTACTTCGACTATCCGCTGCCCGACGTGATCGGTGCGCTGCGTATGGCTGTGTATCCGCATCTCGCGCCCGTCGCGAACGCGTGGCACGAAGCGATGCGCATCGACATCCGCTTTCCGCCGACGCACGCCGCCTTCCTGCGCCGCTGCCATCAGGCTGGGCAACTGCGGCCGACGCCGCTGATCCTGCAATACGCGGCAGACGACTACAACTGCCTGCATCAGGATCTGTACGGCGAGCACGTCTTTCCCATCCAGCTCGCGATCCTGCTTTCGGAGCCCGGCAAGGACTTCACAGGCGGCGAATTCGTGCTGACGGAACAGCGTCCGCGCATGCAGTCGCGCACGGAAGTCGTGCCGCTGCGCAAGGGCGATGCCGTGCTGTTCGCCGTGCATCACCGGCCCGTGCAGGGCACGCGCGGCGCGTATCGCGTGAATATGCGGCACGGCGTGAGCCGGCTGCGCTCGGGGCATCGACATACGCTCGGCGTGATCTTCCACGACGCGCGATAGCGCGATAGCGATACCGATAGGTCTTACAACCGTGCGGCGCTCACGTTCCAGCGCCGAACGCGCGCTCGCGAAACGGGGCGGCACGCGGCATCATCGGGCATAACGTGCTATGTTGTCTGACGGCCTCTCCGTTGCAAAACGGCTCCGGGGCCGCACATTCCAGCTACGTCCATCCTCGCGGACCCGCGCTCTCCGGCACGGCACACGCGCCGTCACCGCCCGTGCAGTCCGAGACGCAGTCCGAGAAATTCACACGCTCGCACAACGCTCGTCATGTCCGATCTCGCTACCCCTCTTCCGCGCCGCTTCGATATCAATCCGAAGCCGCTCGTCGCCTCCCTGTTTCTGATCGCGCTCGGCGCGGTCTATCTCGCGCAGACGGTCAGCGGCCGCCAGGCCGCGCTCTATGTGGTCGGCGCGCTGCTCGGCATGTCGCTGTATCACGCGGCATTCGGCTTTACGTCCGCGTGGCGCGTGTTCATCGCCGATGGCCGCGGTGCCGGCCTGCGCGCGCAGATGCTGATGCTCGGCATCGGCGTGCTGCTGTTCTTCCCGGCGCTGTCAGCGGGCTCGCTGTTCGGCCATCCTGTTGCGGGGCTGGTGTCGCCGGCAGGGACATCGGTGATCGTCGGCGCGTTCATGTTCGGCGTCGGCATGCAGCTCGGCGGCGGCTGCGCGTCGGGCACGCTGTACACGGTCGGCGGCGGCAGCACGCGGATGCTGGTGACGCTCGCGGCGTTCATCGTCGGCTCGGTCGTCGCGACGGCACATATGCCGTTCTGGACGGCGCTGCCGTCGCTCAAGCCGACTTCGCTTGTTACAACTTTCGGCGCCGGCTGGGCGATCGCGATCAATCTCGCTGTGTTCGCCGCGATTGCCGCGCTGACGGTCGCGATCGAACGACGCCGTCACGGGCGCCTCGTCAACGATGCGCCGCGCGCCGCCAACACGTCGCCGTGGCTGCACGGCCCGTGGCCGCTGTTCGCGGGCGCGATCGCCCTCGCGCTGCTCAATTTCGCGACGCTCGCACTGTCGGGCCGTCCGTGGGGCGTGACGTCGGCGTTCGCGCTGTGGGGCGCGAAGCTGTTCTCGCTGGCAGGCATCGACGTCGCCAGCTGGCCTTACTGGAGTTCTCACACGAATGCAGCAGCCCTCACCTCGTCGGTTACACGCGATGTAACGAGCGTAATGGATGCCGGGATCGTGCTCGGCGCGATGACTGCGGCCGCTCTGGCGGGCCGCTACGCGCCCGTGTGGCGCGTGCCCATGCGCTCCCTCATCGCGGCCGTCGCGGGCGGCCTGATGCTCGGCTACGGGGCCCGGCTGGCCTACGGTTGTAATATCGGTGCGTATTTCAGCGGCATCGTGTCAGGCAGCCTGCACGGCTGGCTGTGGCTCGTCGCCGCGTTCTGCGGCAACGTGATCGGGACCCGGCTGCGTCCGCTTTTCGGCCTGGAAGTAGAGCGTATCCGCCAGACTGGCTGCTGAACCGTTACAAACCTGGTCGGAGTCTGTAACAACTCCGGCCCGAACCAGTTACAAAATCTTCCTGGTTTGTAACTCCTTTTCGTTACATCTGGGGTTATCCCTGACCACCCAACCGGCGGCGTATTTTTTACCTGCCGGTTTTTGTTTTTCTTTCTCCCCGCTTTCTGAACTCATATCGTTTTCGCATAAGCGGCGGCCGCTCTGAAAATCGGAAACTATTGCTTTGATCCTTATTGGACAAGGGTTTGCGGGAGCCCCGTCGCAAACGTTTTCCGTCTAGCTATGCATTATGACGATGACGTGAAAGAGTTACCGAAAACAGTGTTGTTTTGTCGTATCTTTTTTTTGAGAAAGGTATTGATTTCTGGAAATCCTGTTCATACAATTCCGCCCAAGCTGTTACGAAATGTAACGGCTTGTATCAAAGGTTGGCTGGATGTATCTCTGCACCAACTTGACGCCGGAAATCTTCAGTGTCCGGCGGGGCATAAGACCATAACGGCAGAAAATGCCGACAAAAGTAATTCGGGGCTTCGGAAACAGAGAAAATGGACCGTAGCAGCGAGACGCTGGATTCTATCCGCGAGATCAATTTGTCTTACATCATGCTCGCACAACGCATGTTGCGCGAGGACAAGGCAGTCGGCATGTTCCGTCTGGGCTTGTCGTCGGAACTGGCTGATATTCTTGCCGGGCTGTCGCTCGCGCAGATCGTCAAGCTGGCCAGCTCCGATCAGCTTTTGTGCTTCTTCCGCTTCAACGACCACGCGATGTTGTCGGCGTTGACGCACACGTCCCGGCACGCAGAAGTGGCATCGACGCATGCCGCGATCCTGCTGGCTGGACAGCCTGCAGAGCAGTTCGCTTAAACCTCAGAGGACTGCCATGCTGAAAAAGAGCCTTACCGAAGACGCGCAGGAAGTGTTCCGCGCGATCGCGCTGATCGAACTGGGCGCGCGCATGCAGGTGCTCGAAAGCGAGCTGACGCTGTCGCGCGACCGCATGATCCGCCTGTACCGCGAGGTCAAGGGCGTATCGCCGCCCAAGGGCATGCTGCCGTTCTCGGCGGACTGGTACATGACGTGGCTGGCGAACATCCACGCATCGCTGTTCTACAACACGTACCTGTTCCTGAAGAACGAAGCGCGCTGCTCGCATCTGGACGCGCTGACCAAGGGTTATCGTCTGTACCTCGAACATTGCCGTCATAGCGAGACCGAGCCGGTCCTCGATCTGACGCGTGCATGGACGCTCGTGCGTTTCTTCGACGCCGACATCCTGCAACTGACGCCCTGCTGCCGTTGCAGCGGCAAGTTCGTCGCGCACAAGCACGACCTGCAGCACAACGTCGTGTGCGGCGCCTGCCAGCCGCCGTCGCGCGCCGGCAAGACGAAGAAGGCCGCCGCTGCGAAGCGCGAGGCCGAGAAGGAAATCGCACCGCTGCCGCAAGTCGCGGAAGAAGTCGAGGTGCTCGAGGAACTGATCGAGGAAACTGCGTTGGCGGCTTAGCGCCGCACATCGCTCAGTCCATCCGAAGCAAAGAATTACTTTTGAAGCCGGTCTCGCGAGACCGGCTTTTTTTCGTCCGCTGTTTCTGTAACGGCTTCGGCTTCAGCCTGCGAGCCCGACGGTCTGCACGACGAGCCAGATATTGGCCGCGCTGATCAGAACGAACAGCGCCCACGCGAGGATGCGCGTCGGCAGCCGGTTCGCGAATTCGCCCATCAGCGCGCGGTCGCCCGTCATGCGGATCAGCGGATAAAGCGCGAACGGCAATTGCAGGCTCAGCACCACCTGGCTCGCGACGAGCAGTTTGCCGACGGCGCCGTTGCCGAGCATCTGCACGCCGACGAGCGCGGGAATCAGCGCGAGCGCGCGCGTGATGAAGCGCCGCTGGTAGCACGGAATCTTCAGTTGCAAAAAGCCTTCCATGATGACCTGCCCCGCGACCGTCCCCGTGAACGTCGAGCTTTGTCCCGACGCGAGCAGCGTGATCGCGAACAGCACAGCCGCGAAGCCCGTGCCGACGATGGGCGCGAGCAGCCGGTAGGCATCCTCGATTTCGGTAACTTCGGTGTGGCCTGTGGAATGGAACGCGGCTGCCGCGAGAATCAGGATCGCCGCGTTGATCAGCAGCGCGAGAAACAGCGCGACGACGGTATCGATACGCGACAGCGAGATCGCGCTCGCAATGCCCTGATGATCGCGTTTGACCGCGCGCGTCTGCACGACGGACGAATGCAGATAGAGGTTATGCGGCATCACGGTCGCGCCGAGAATGCCGATCGCGAGATACAGCGGCTCGCGTTCGCTGATGGCCTGCCACGACGGCACCAGCCCCGCCGCGACGGACGGCCAGTGCGGATGCACGAGCGCCAGCTGGATCACGTAGCCGATGCCGATGGTCGCGATCAGGCCGAGCATGATCGCTTCGAGATCGCGGAAGTTCTTGCCCTTCAGGCCGAGCACGATCAGCGTGTCGAACGCCGTCAGGAGCACGCCCACCGTCAGCGAGCATTTGAAGAGCAGATGAAACGCGAGCGCACCGCCGAGCACTTCGGCGAGATCGCACGCGACGATCGACAGTTCGGCCAGCAACCATTGAAACCGCGCGACGCCCGGCGAATAACGCGTGCGCGACAGTTCGGCGAGATTGCGGCCCGTCACGATGCCGAGCCGCATGCTCAGACATTGCAGCACCATCGCCGCGAGGCTCGACAGCACGACGACGAACAGCAGGTTATAGCCGTAGCGCGAGCCGGCTTCGATATCGGTGGCCCAGTTGCCGGGGTCCATGTAACCGATCGACACCAGCAGGCCGGGACCTGCGAACTGAAGGATCTTCTTCCAGAAGGGCGCGGACTGCGAGACGGTGACGGTGCCCTGCACCTCGGATGGGCAGAACGGCGCGGTGGCTGTAGTAGGAAGTTTGAACTGCAAAGCCGGTGACCTCGAGGTGAATGAACTCGCGGCGCGATCAATCGAAAAGAAAGACTGTGCCGCGAAACGCCCTCAAGTGTACAAAGAAACTTCCGGCAGCGTCCCGGTAGGGGCGTAGCGCACAGCCTGTGCGCACACCGCCTTGGCGCGCATCTCGCGCAAATAAAAAAGCGGACCCGCAAGGGTCCGCTTCGTACCGCATACGAGTGCAGTGTCAAACAACGCTCAACGCTTCACCAACTGCTGCTGCGCCTGTGCATCCGCGTTGCCGACATCCGTCTTCGCATCGCCCCACCCGCCGCCGAGCGCGCGAATCAGGTTCACCGTCGCCACCGCCTGCGTGCCCGCGAGATGGCTCAATTGCAGTTGCGATTGCAGCACCTGGCGCTGCGCATCGATCACATCGAGATACGCGACCTGACCTTCCTGATACTGCGTCTGCGACAGATGCTCGGCACGCTGCGACGCGTTCACAGCATTGTTCTGCTCGCGCGTCTGATCGGTGAGCAGACGCAGGTCCGACAGGTTGTCCTCGACTTCGCGGAACGCCACGAGCACCTGCTGACGATACTGCGCAATGTCCTCGTCATACTTCGCGCGTGCGTTCGCGAGGTTCGCCTTGCGCCGGCCGCCGTCGAAGATCGGCACCGTCAGCGCCGTGCCCGCGAACGGTCCGAGCAGGAACGCGCGGCTCGACCACTGGAACAGATCGCCGAGCGTCGCCGATTCGAAACCGAATGCACCCGTGATATCGAGCTTCGGGAAGAACGCCGACTTCGCGAGACCAACACGCGCATTCGCCGCCGCCATCGCACGCTCCGCCGCCGCGATATCCGGACGACGCTCCAGCAGCGCGGACGGCAACCCGGCCGGCACACGCGCCGTGACAGGCGCAAGCGGCGTCTCGGGGAACGCGAAGTCCGCGGGCGGCTTGCCGAGCAGAATCGCGAGGCTGTGTTCGGACGCTGCACGCTGACGCGCGACACCAACCGCATCGGCACGCGCCGTCGCCAGTTCATTGCGGGCGCGCGATACATCGAGTTCGTTGATATCGCCTTCATTGAAGCGGCGCTCGACGAGCTTCAACGCGTCTTCACGCAACGTCACCGTCTGACGATACAGGCTCAATTGCGTATCGAACTCGCGCAACTGGAAGTAGTTTTGCGCGACGTCCGCCTGCAACGCGAGCTGCACCGAACGGAACAACGCTTCGCTCTGCGCCTGATCGGCACGCGCGGCGTTCACGTTCGAACTCACGCGACCAAACAGATCGACCTCATACGAAGCCGTGGCCTGCGCGCGCCACAGCGTCTGCGTCGGCACGTGCGTGTCGTTCGGCAGAAACTGCGAAGCCGGCGACAGGCGTTCGCGCGTCGGACCGAAGCCCGCATCCAGCGACGGGAACCAGTCGGCGCGCGCCGCCTGCGTCAACGCCCGCGACTGCTGCACGCGTGCAGCGGCGGCCTTCAGATCCTGGTTCGCATCGGCGGCCTGTTTCTCGAGGTCGTTCAGCGTCGAATCGTTGAACACGATCCACCATTCGCCGCGATGCGCGTCCTCGGCGGGCTCGGCCGTCTTCCACGTGCCCGCTTCGCTCGCGGGCAGCGGCGTGGCCGCTGCATCCGTCGTGGTCGTTACGGGCGCTTCCTTGAATGCTGCAGGCGTCGGCGCATCGGGACGGTTGTACGTCGGCTCGACCGAGCACGCCGCGAGCAGCAACATCAGCAAGCCACTCGCCGCTGCACGGCCAACACGCCCCATGTTTTCGAACTTCGTCATTTTCTTCTTCTCCATCATGCATCCGTCGTATGCGCGACGAGATGCGGCGAGTCCTTCTGCGCGACGTGAATCTTGCCGCCTGCGAGCGTGCGCAGCACCACGTAGAACACCGGCGTCAGCATCAGGCCGAACAGCGTCACACCCAACATGCCGAAGAACACGGCGATACCCATCGCGTGGCGCATTTCGGAACCCGCGCCGCTCGACGTCACCAGCGGCACCACGCCCATGATGAACGCGATCGACGTCATCAGAATCGGCCGCAGACGCATCCGGCTTGCTTCGATAGCGGCCTGCAACGGCGTGCGTCCGTCGTGCTCCAGTTCACGTGCGAACTCGACAATCAGAATCGCGTTCTTCGACGCCAGCCCCACGAGCACCATCAAGCCGATCTGCGTGAAGATGTTGTTGTCGCCCTGCGTGAGCCACACGCCCGTCAGCGCGGACAGCACGCTCATCGGCACGATCAGGATCACCGCGAGCGGCAGCGTCAGGCTCTCGTACAGCGCGGCGAGCACGAGGAACACGAGCAGCACGCTGATCGGGAACACCCACAGCCCCGCATTGCCCGCGAGAATCTGCTGATACGTCAGGTCGGTCCATTCGAACTTCACGCCCTTCGGCAACACTTCGGCCGCAATGCGTTCGGCGGCATTCTGCGCTTCACCCGACGAGAAACCGGGCGCCGGACCTCCGTTGATATCGGCGGCCGTGAAGCCGTTGTAGCGCACCACCATTTCCGGACCGTACGTCGGCGTCACCGTCACCAGCGACGACAGCGGCACCATATCGCCCTTCACGTTGCGCGTCTTCAGTTGCAGGATGTCGTCCGCCTGCTGACGGAACGGCGCATCCGCCTGCACGCGCACCTGGTACACGCGGCCAAAACGGTTGAAGTCGTTCACATACAGCGAACCGAGATACACCTGCATCGTGTTGAACACGTCCGTCACAGGCACGCCAAGCTGCTTCGCCTTCACGCGATCGAGATCGACGTTCAGCTGCGGCACGTTGATCTGATAGCTCGAGAACGTCGGGCCGAGTTCGGGCGTCGTCGCGGCCTTCTTGATGAACGCTTCCGTCGCCTTGTTCAGCTCCGCATAACCGAGCGAGCCGTGATCTTCCAGCTGCATCTTGAAGCCGCCCAGCGTACCGAGACCCAACACAGGCGGCGGCGGGAACACGGCAACGAACGAGTCCTTGATCGCACCGTATTTCTGGTTCAATGCACCCGCAATCGCACCCGCCGACAACGCCTTGCCCTTGCGATCATGGAACGGCTTGAGCGCAACGAACACGATGCCCGCGCTCGAACTGTTCGTAAAGCCGTTCACCGACAGACCCGGGAACGCGACCGCGTTCTCCACGCCCGGCTGCTTCAGCGCAATCGCGCTCATGTCGCGAATCACCTTCTCGGTGCGATCGAGCGATGCACCGTTCGGCAACTGCGCAAACGCGATCAGATACTCCTTGTCCTGCGCGGGCACGAAGCCGCCCGGCACGACACGCGACACGAGCACCGTAAGACCCAGCAGCACCGCGTACACGACCAGCATCGCGCCCTTGCGCTTGAGCACGCCGTTCACACCGCGGCCATAGCTTTCGGAGCCGCGATGGAACACCTTGTTGAACGCCTTGAAGAAGCGGCCCAGCACGCGATTCATCAGGCGCGTCAGCCAGTCTTCCTTCGCGCCGTGACCGCGCAGCAGCATCGCCGACAATGCGGGCGACAGCGTCAGCGAGTTGAACGCCGAGATCACCGTCGAGATCGCGATGGTCATCGCGAACTGCTTGTAGAACTGACCCGTCAGACCCGACATGAACGCGAGCGGCACGAACACGGCGACCAGCGTGAGCGCGATTGCGATAATCGGCCCGCTCACTTCCTGCATCGCCTTATACGTCGCATCTCTCGCACTGAGCCCGCTTTCGATGTTCCGCTCGACGTTTTCCACCACCACGATCGCATCGTCGACCACGATACCGATCGCGAGCACCATCCCGAACAGCGACAGCGCGTTGATCGAGAAACCGAACGCCAGCAGCAGCGAGAACGTACCGACGATCGACACAGGCACCGCAATCAACGGAATGATCGACGCGCGCCACGTTTGCAGGAACACGATCACCACGATCACGACGAGCGCAATCGCTTCGAGCAGCGTATGCACGACGGCTTCGATCGACGAACGCACGAACTGCGTCGGGTCATAGACGATCCGGTACTCGACGCCAGCCGGGAAATCCGCGCTCAGTTCCTTCATCGTCGCTCGCACTTCGTCGGAGATTTGCAGCGAGTTCGCGCCCGGCGACTGGTTGATCGCCATCGCGACGGCAGGCTTGTTGTCGAGCAGCGAACGCAAGCCGTATTCCGATGCCGCGAGTTCGATACGCGCGATATCGCGCAGATACGTGACAGCACCATCGGGTGCAGTCTTCACGACGATGTCGCCGAATTCGCTTTCCGTCTTCAGACGGCCGCGCGCATTCACCGACAACTGCAGCGGCGTGCCCGGCACGGACGGCGATGCGCCGATCACACCCGCAGCCACCTGAATGTTCTGCTCGCGAATCGCGCTGACCACTTCCATCGCCGTCAGATTGCGTTGCGCGACCTTCTGCGGATCGAGCCACACGCGCATCGAATAGTCGCCCGCACCCCACAGCTGCACCTGCCCGACGCCCTTGATCCGTTCAAGACGGTCTTTCACGTTGAGCAGCGCGTAGTTGCGCAGATACGTCATGTCGTAACGGTCGTTCGGCGAGATCAGGTGCACGACCATCGTCAGCGTCGGCGAGCTCTTGATCGTCGTCACGCCGAGACGCTGCACGTCTTCGGGCAAACGCGGCAGCGCCTGATTCACGCGGTTCTGCACGAGCTGCGTCGCGAGGTCGGGGTTCGTGCCGAGCTTGAACGTGACCGTCAGCGTGAGATTGCCGTCGCTATTCGCCTGCGACTGCATGTAAAGCATGTTCTCGACGCCGTTGATCTGCTCTTCGAGCGGCGATGCGACCGCTTCCGCGATCACCTTCGGATTCGCGCCCGGATACTGCGCGTGCACCACCACGGAAGGCGGCACCACTTCCGGATATTCGGAAATCGGCAGCTGAAACACGGAAATCAAGCCACCGAGCAGAATCAGAACCGATAGCACGCCAGCGAAAATCGGCCGGTCGATGAAGAATTTGGATATGTTCATGTGAAGCTCTTGATGTTGGAGCGCTTACGTCTGGTGCGCATGCATCGAAGGATTGCGTGTGTTCGCCGGGCGATCACGAATCCTTGCGCGTCTTCGCGCGCGGCTGCGCCTGTGCCTGCGTTTGCGGTTCGGTGTGCTTCTTCGTTCCGTCGAGCTGTGCCTGCTTTTCTGCTTTCGCATCGTCGGCAACGGGTGCGCTATTCGCATCACCGTCGCCCATCGGCACCATGTGTGCGCGAACCTGCGCGCCCGGACGCACGCGCTGCGTGCCGTTCACGACGATGCGATCGCCCGCGTGCAAACCGCTCTTCACGACGCGCAGACTGCCTTGCAGATCGCCCTGCTGGATCTCGCGATACGCGACGTGATCGTCCTTGTCGACGACGAACACGAACTTCTTGTCCTGGTCCGTGCCGATCGCGGCATCGTCGATCAGCAACGCCGAATGCGGCTCGCTGCCGCCCACTTTCACGCGTGCATAGAGACCGGGGACGAGCGCGCCGTCGGCGTTGTCGAAACGCGCGCGCACGCGGATCGTGCCCGACGACGTATCGAGCCGGTTATCAACCGACTGGATCGTGCCCTTGCGCGAATAGCCCGTTTCGTTCGCGAGACCCAGTTCGACGGGCACCTTGCCGTCGTTCTTCACCTGGCTGATGTACTGCAGATACGTCTGCTCATCGGCGTCGAACTCGGCGTAGATGGGCGACACGGACACCAGCGTGGTGAGCGGCGCGGCGCTCGCGCCCGCGTTCACGACGTTGCCGAGCGTGATCTCGGCGCGCGAGACGCGACCCGACACAGGCGCGACGATCTTCGTGTAGCCGAGATTGATCTGCGCGGCTTCGAGCGCGGCTTGCGCGGCCTTCACATTCGCGTTCGCTTCACGTGCGGCGTTCTGCTTTTCGTCGTAGTCGCGCTTGGCGATTGCGTTATCGCCGATCAGCCGTTGCGCGCGTTCCCAGTCGCTTTGCGTGTAGCCCGAACGCGATTGCGCCGCCGCAAGCTGCGCAGCGGCGCGATCGACTTCGGCCTGATACGGACGCGGATCGATCACGAACAGCACGTCGCCCTTCTTCACGAGCGCGCCGTCCTGAAAGTTCACGGACACGATGGTGCCCGACACGAGCGGCCGCACATCGACCTTTTCGACGGCCTGAAGACGGCCCGAATAGGTTTGCCAATCGGTAATGGTTTTCTGCACGACAGTGGCGACATCGACTTCCGGCACGATGGTCGGCGCGGATTGCGCGGGCGCGCGCGCATCGACGCGAATCGCGCCGAACGTGCCGAGACCCGCAATGACCAACACGGCTAGCGCGGCAACCGCCAGCTTTGAACGCGAGAGAGGAAAAACTGACATGACAGACTCCGGAATTTAGTTAATAGAAGTTTGTTTATCGGAGTGCACGCTCGTCGAAGCGCCACTGGAAAAATCGAACCGCCTCGAGCAACGCGGCCGGATGATTGGCCAGCGCCGCGTGCGACACGCTCGGATATCGGACTACCTGCGTCTGCACGCCCGCGTCGATCAGATTGCTCGCGTACTTCTCCGCTTCGACGTGCAGCACGTCGTTTTGCGCGGTGGCAATCAATGTCGCGGGCAAGCCTTTGAGCCGTACCGATTCGAGCGGCGCCGCATACGGATGCATCCGTTGCGCAGCCTGCGGCAGATACGCGCGATAACACGCCGCGCATTCGCTTGCCGTGATGTCCGAGCTCAAACGCTTCTCGTCGCCGAGACGCGTGAGGCTCGGATCGAGCATCGGTCCGAACAATGCTTGCGCTTCGATCCGCACATCCCCGCGATCGCGGCCGATGAACGCAAGACAATTCGCGAGCGAGCCACCCGCATCGTGGCCCGCTACGCCGATCTTTTTCGTGTTGCCGCCGAACGCTCGTGCGCGAGTCTGCACCCACAGCGCCGCCCGATGTGCGTCTTCGGGCGCGGCGGGAAACGGAAACTGCGGCGCGAGCGAATAGCCGACCGACACGACCAGCGCCGGCGTGTGCTGCGCGAAGTAACGCGCGGCGTAATCGGCTTCCTCGATCGAGCCGCGCACGAACCCTCCGCCGTGAAAATAGAGCAGGATCGGCAGACCGCTCTTCGCGGCAGCCCGCCGGTAAAGGCGCAATGTGATGTCCTGCGCGTAGCCTTCGACCCGAACGTCGGTGACGTCGAGCAATGCAGCGTTTTCGCCGAGGCTTGTGCCGGGCGGGACAAAGGTGTGGCGCGGGTTGAATGCATCCATGTCGAACAGCGCAATGCGCGAAGCTATCGAATGGTGCGAATTGTGGGACCAGCAGACTTCCAAATAAATGCCTATAATCCGGCAACACAATTCGGTGCACCTGAACAATCGAATGCCTTTATTCGCCGCCTCCAGTCGGCGTTAGCGGGCTAAAGCGGATGCTTCACAGTGCTCCGGCTCTTTCGGAGGTTTGCAATGGACCGGCTCCAGGCCATGCAAGTGTTCACCCGGGTCGTCGACACGAACAGCTTCACCCGGGCTGCGGAAACGCTCGATCTTCCCCGCGCATCCGTCACGACGATCATCCAGAATCTCGAAGCGTTTCTCGGCACGCGCCTCTTGCACCGCACGACGCGCCGTCTGTCGCTGACGCCCGACGGCGCTGCGTATTACGAGCGCTGCGTTCGCATTCTTGCGGACGTCGAAGAGACGGAAGCGAGTTTCCAGAGCGGCAACAAGAAGCCGAGCGGCAAGCTGCGCGTGGATATGCCGGGATCGATCGGACGTCTGCTCGTCATTCCCGCATTGTGCGAATTCCATACGAAGTATCCGGATATCGATCTGCAACTCGGACTGTCCGATCGCCCCGTCGATCTGCTGCAGGAAGGCGTCGATTGCGTGGTGCGCGTGGGCGCGCTGCAGGATTCGTCATTGGTCGCACGCAGAATAGGGTTATTCGAAGGCGTATCGTGCGCGGCGCCTGCATATATTGAGCGCGCCGGCATTCCGCAGACGATCGAAGATCTCGAACAGCACAAGGCGGTCAATTATTTTTCGAGCCGTACGGGCCGCGTCATGGACTGGTCGTTTCTCGTCGACGGCAAGGAAGTCGAGGTGAAAATGAAGGGCGTGGTGTCCGTCAACGACGCGGATGCGTACGTGACGTGCGGCGTCGAAGGCTTCGGCCTGATCCAGCCGCCGCTCTTCATGGTGCTGCCGCATCTGCGTTCGGGCCAGCTCGTCGAAGTGCTGCCCGACCTGAAGCCGCTGCCCATGCCCATTTCCGCGGTGTATCCGCATAGCCGGCATCTTTCTTCGAAAGTGCGCGTGTTCGTCGACTGGATTGCGGAGATCTTCGACCGTTGTCCGCTATTGAGCGGCCGCGCAAGCCTCGACAAGACCTGCACGCAACGCACATTCGAGCAGAAAGAGTCGGCGCCCGAACTCAATACGCCCGTAATGGCCGAGTGGGTTGCTTAATGCCATATTGCTTTAAAGGCTTTTAGGCAAAAGGACGATCGCGGCACCGCGCCGCGATTGTTCTGAAATTGCGACAATTCATTTCACGAAAGTCGGGTTTATCGCCCGCACGTCAAAGCCTACATTTCACCCTGTCGCAGCGCCGGACCATCACGACGCTGCAAATGAATTCGAATCGACAGGAGTGAATCATGAAGCGCAATCTGCTGGCAGGTCTCGTTCTCTCGCTGCTCGTCAGCGCACCGGCGTTTGCCGGCGGCGGTGGTGGCATCGGCCGCGCAGGATCGTATAACGATCAATGGTGGCAACACTCGGCTAGCGCCTCGGCGCCGAAAACGCGCGCAGAAGTGCGTGCGGAAGAAGCCGATGCGTATCGCGACGGCACGTTGCCTTCGCTGAACAAGACGTCGTATCCGGAACAAGGCCTGATTGGCCGCACGCAAGCCGAGCGCCTCGACGCGCAAAGCGATGGCAAAGTGCGCGTTGCGCGCAGCCAGTAAGCGTCATTTCATCTTTATCGAAGGAGTCGAACATGAGCCCATCGGAACTCGATGACTGGGCATCCGACATTCCCGTCTGGACGCCTTATCGTTCGCATTAAGCATTGCGCAACACACAGCTTTAGCAAATGGCGCTCAATCGCTTTGCGCGATTGAGCGCTTTGCATTGTTATCGCTGCGGCACGCCGTGACGCCATTCGCCCCAATGCGTGACGATGTCCTGCACCAGCGGATTGCCCGCACGGTACAGGTTCTCAAGCGCGATAGTGAAGCCGCCTTGCGCGGCATAGTTGAGCAGGTTGTCGGCGCTCGTCTGTCCATCATAGGGACGATCGAAATCCGAACCGGCGCGCAATACGGCAATACGATTCAAGTCCACGCGATGCACGCTCGCCGCACGCTTCAATGCTTCATACGTCGAGTTGTCTTCCTGTTGCGTCGTGCAATAGACGCCCTTGTTGTCCGTCAGAATTTTCGTCCAGTCGCGCGCGCGCTCGCCGAGCTTCGTTCCTGACCACCACGTATCGCCCGCCAGCGTGTCGCACTGAATCACGGCAGGCGCACGATTCGCGGGTGCATAGCTGTATTTGGCGCGAGCCGCTTGCGCCTGCGCATTGTCCGACAGCACGACGTCGCGCGACAGCGCAAAAGCCGTATCCGCGAGGCGCGTATTCAGCTGGAACACTTCCGTGCGGTAATCGAGCGGAGGCTTTTCCGTAGGGCTTTTCGTGTTGATGCCGAGATAGCCGGTGTTCCAGCCTGCGGGAATTTCGCGTCCGTCGAGTTCCCATTGAATGCCGAAGTCGACGAGATACTTCGCCCACGCTGCGGAGCCCACCGTGCCCTGAATCGGATCGATGCCCGCAATGCCCGCCACCATGAAGTACGTATGCCGCAAATCGAAGCGCGGCGAGAATGCGAGCGCCATCGTCGATGCGGTGGCGTTGGCGTGTCCCATGCCCGTCGTCATCACGCAGACGTCCTGCTTGTTGCAGTGAACGTTCGGGTAGTCGGGCGAAAGACCGGCAACAGGAATGTCCTGCCAGGGACCGAGTTTGTCGAGCCACGTCTGCCCTTCCGGTCCGAACATCGAAATGATCATCACCTTGACCTGGCGGCCGTGCGATTCGCCATTGCCTTGCGCAAAGCTGTCATCTTGCGCATTGGCCAGCGGCGAAATGGCCGTGCATGCGGCCAATGCCAAGGCCGTCAATGCGCCTACCGTGCGAGTTACCATGACAAGTCCTTTCTTTAAACGCGTTAAAAGATTGGAAATGGAATGCATGCCCTCGCGTAACTGGGCGGAGCTTAGTATAGGTGGCATCGAATTGTTTTCCATTGGCTAATTCGCTTTGCTGCTTCGAATAACCGCTTCGAATAGCTGATTCGCATAAAACGAATGGCGAAGCAGTACGTCCACAAACGAAAAGGCCCGCGAACGATGCACCGAATGCACCCTTCGCGGGCCTATGAGCTGCGCATCAAAGATCAATCGAGCGAAGCTTCCGTTCTCACTCTCGGCACATCCGGCTCGAAAAACACCCAGCGCACTTGCGGAAACTTCGCCTGCAAATCCGCTTCGACGATATTGATCGCATCCACCATTGCGCGGCCGCTGTCGTAGTCGATCATTTCCGCCTGCACCGCGACGACCACATGACGCCCCCATTGCAGCGTGATCAGATTGATGATGCTGCGGATTTCCTTGCGCGTGTGCAGATACGCTTCGATCTCACGCCGCACTTCCGGGCTTGCGGATTCGCCGATGATCATCGACTTCACCTCGCGCGCGACCAGATACGCAATCACCATCAGCAGCACGCCGACGCCGATCGATCCCAACGCGTCGTACATCGGATTGCCTGTGATCATCGTCATCAGCACGGCAACGAAGGCCATCGCGAGACCGAGCAGCGCGGCCACATCTTCGCCCGTGACGACGAGCAGTTCCGATTCGCGCGTTTCGCGAAACCAGCGCCACATCGACTTGTTCTGATTGGTCTTGCGTATTTCCCTGATCGCGCCCATCAGGGAAAACGTTTCGAGCACGACGGAAACGCCCAGCACGCCGAGCGCGATATACGCGTGCGACAAGGGCTCATGCGCCATCAGCCGATGGATGCCCTCATACACCGAGAACACGCCGCCGACAAAAAACAGCAGCAGCGCGACGATCAGCGAATAGAAGTAGATCGCACGCCCTGCGCCGAGCGGATGCAAGATGCTTGGGGGCCGGCGTGCCTGCTTGAGTCCGAACAGCAGCAGAACCTGGTTGCCGCAATCGGCTGTCGAGTGAATCGCTTCGGCGAACATCGAGCCCGAGCCCGTGAACGCCGCCGCGGCGAACTTGCAGATGGCAATGCCGAAGTTCGCCGCCAGCGCGTAGAAAATGGCCTTCGGTGATTCTTCTTTCATAGGCTCTTCGAGTTGTTGTGATGCGGATGCGTTAATAAACGGTCATACCACTTCGACACGCGGCGCGCCGTCGTGCAGTTCGCCGATCACTGCCGCATGATCGAAGCCGTCGGCGCGGAAGATCGCGAGCACGTCATCAACGGCTGACGGCGCGCACGACACCAGCAGTCCGCCCGATGTCTGCGGGTCCGTCAGCAACGTGCGTGCCGTGGCGGGCAGCGCATCTGCGAGTCGAATGTCGTCGCCATACGAAGCCCAGTTGCGGCCCGACGCGCCCGTGAACACGCCAGCAGCGACGAATGCATCGACGCCTGCGATCCACGGCAAATCCGCGTAGCGCACACGCGCCGTCATCTGCGCGCCGCGCGCGAGTTCCAGCGTGTGGCCGAGCAAACCGAAGCCCGTCACGTCCGTCATCGCGTGCACGCCGTCGAGCGCGGCCAGATCCGCACCCGGACGATTGAGCTTGGTCGTCGCCGCGATCATCGCCGCATAGCCCGCTTCGTCGAGCTGATTCTTCTTGAGCGCCGCCGACAGCACGCCGACGCCTAGCGGCTTGCCGAGCACGAGCACGTCGCCCGCTTGCGCCGAAGCATTGCGCTTCACGCGCTTGGGATGCACGACGCCGAGCGCGGCGAGGCCGTAGATCGGCTCGACGGAATCGATCGAATGGCCGCCTGCCACGGGTATGCCCGCCTGCATGCAAACGTCTTCACCGCCGCGCAGCACAGCGGCGATCACATCGTGCGGCAGCACGTTGATCGGCATGCCGACCAGCGCGAGCGCGAGGATCGGCTTGCCACCCATTGCATAGACATCGGACAGCGCATTCGTCGCAGCGATGCGGCCGAAGTCGTACGGATCGTCGACGATCGGCATGAAGAAATCGGTCGTCGCGATGATTGCCTGCTCGTCGTTCAGGCGATACACGGCGGCATCGTCCGACGTTTCCGTGCCGACCAGCAGGTCGGGAAACGACGGCATGGGCATATTGCGTTTGAGCAGATCGGACAGCACGCCCGGCGCGATCTTGCAGCCGCAGCCGCCGCCATGCGACAGGCTCGTGAGACGCGGAACGTTGGATGTGACAGCGGATTCGGTCATGATGATGAAGTGACAGAGGGTCGATAACGGCTATTATCCGGCAATCCGCCGCGACGCTGTCGAATGGGGCCGCACAATGAAAAACGCGCCATCGTCTTGACGACAACGGCGCGTTGTATCGAACATCGCACGCAGGCTAGGTCGCCGCCATCAAGCGACGTTCGAGCGTCGCCATTTCCCGCACGATCACGAGCAGCATCGACAGACTCGCGCCACCCGCCGCACGCAAATCCGTCAGCAGCTGCGCGTAACGCGCGAGCGCGTCTTCCCGTTTTGCGCGCCACGCTTCGACGACGCCCTCTGCCGTCGTCGCCTCGGGTGCTTCCGTGAGCGCGCTGGTAGCCAGCACGCGCTTGAGGCGCGCCAATTCCGCGAGCGCGGCGGCACGTGCCATCACGTCCCAATGCGTCGACGTCGGCAGCGACTCGGCGCGTTCGCCGATCCATCCGTAATTCAGCTGCGTGCTCAAAGCGAAGTACACGCCTGCGACGAGTTCGAGACTGCGGTCCGTCGTCGCCGACACTTCCGCGATATCGAGCAGCGCAGCGGGTATGTCGCCGCTCGCCACGCGCACCGCAAGCTCGCTGTCTACACCTGCGTCGACGAGCACGCGCTGACGCTCCGACAGCGCTTCGAGTTCGGCGGCAGGCAACAGCATCGGCAATTGCGGCGCGAGCCGTTGCGCGGCATCGCGGCAACGCGCGATCAACGCCGTCACGCCGCCGTTCATCACTTCGCCCGATTGCAGATGACGCAGGAACCACAACGCGGCACGCTCCAGCAGCTTCGTGATTTCGACGAACATGCGCGCCTGCACGTCGTCGGCGACGCGATTGTCGAGTGCGTCGATATTGCGCCACACGTCGTTCAGATCGAACACGTCGCGCGCGATCATGCACGCGCGCACGATATCGCCCGGCTTCGCGTCCGTCTCTTCCATCATCCGGTGCACGAACGCGCAGCCGACACGATTCACGAGCGCGTTCGTCAGATGCGTCGCGAGAATTTCGCGGCGCAGCGGATGACGATGCATCGGCTCACTGAAGCGCTGACGCAGCGGCTTCGGGAAGTACTCGGTGAGCATGCCCGCGACGAGCGCATCTTCCGGCACGTCGGATTCGAGCAGCGCGTCGTAGAGCCACATCTTGCTGTACGCGAGCAGCACCGCGCGCTCGGGCGACGTCAAACCCTGTTTTGCAGCTAGACGTTCGTTGATTTCATCTTCCGAAGGCAGGAATTCGATCACGCGATTCAAGCGGCCCGCGCGTTCGAGATAACGCATCATGCGCATTTCCGCGTCGAACAGTTCGGCCGCGTAGCGGCCCGCAATCGATAGAGCCTGCGTCTGATAGTAGTTATCCTGCAACACGAGCAGGCCCACTTCTTCCGTCATTTCAGCGAGCAACGCGTTGCGCTGCTTCTCCGTCATCTCGCCGTCCGCAACCACGAGACCGAGCAGAATCTTGATGTTCACTTCGTGGTCCGAGCAGTCGACACCCGCTGAATTGTCGATGGCATCCGTATTCATGCGGCCGCCATGCTGCGCGAACTCGATACGCCCATGTTGCGTGAAGCCGAGATTGCCGCCTTCCGCGATCACCTTGCAGCGCAGATCGCGACCGTTTACGCGCACGGCGTCGTTGGTCTTGTCGCCGACCTGCGCATGCGTTTCGTGGCTCGCCTTCACATAGGTGCCGATGCCGCCGTTGTACAGCAGATCGACGGGCGCCTGAAGAATCGCGCGCACCAGTTCGGCAGGCGACAACGCAGCCGCACTGATGCCGAGCATCGACTGCACGGCCTGCGACAACGGAATCGTCTTCGCCGTGCGCGCGAACACACCACCGCCCGCCGAGATCAGTGCGGGGTCGTAGTCAGCCCAGCTCGAACGGTCCAGATTGAAGAGCCTTTGACGCTCGGCGAAACTCGTCGCGGGGTCGGGGTTCGGATCGAGAAATACGTGACGATGATCGAATGCAGCGATCAGGCGAATGTGTTGCGACAGCAGCATGCCGTTGCCGAACACGTCGCCGGACATGTCACCGACGCCGACCACCGTGAAGTCCATCGTCTGCGTATCGACGCCCATTTCGCGGAAGTGGCGCTTCACCGATTCCCACGCGCCGCGCGCGGTGATGCCCATTTTCTTGTGGTCGTAGCCGACGGAGCCGCCCGATGCAAACGCGTCGTCGAGCCAGAAACCGTATTCCTGCGAGATCGCGTTCGCGTAGTCGGAGAACGTCGCCGTGCCCTTGTCGGCGGCAACGACGAGATACGGATCGTCGGGATCGTGGCGCACCACATCAGGCGGCGGCACGATCTGTCCGCCGACGCGGTTGTCGGTGAGATCGAGCAGCCCGCGCAAGAACGTCTGATAACACGCGACGCCTTCGCGCATCCATACTTCGCGATCGGTGGGCGGCGGCGGATTCTTCACGACGAAGCCGCCCTTCGATCCCACGGGCACGATCACCACGTTCTTCACCATCTGCGCTTTCATCAGGCCGAGCACTTCCGTGCGGAAATCCTCGCGACGATCGGACCAGCGCAAGCCGCCGCGCGCGACGCGCCCGCCGCGCAGATGCACGCCTTCGACGCGCGGCGAATACACCCAGATCTCGAACATCGGTTTCGGCTCGGACAAGCCCGGCACTTTCGCGGGATCGAACTTGAAAGACAGATAGGATCGCGGCTTGCCGTCGTCTTCGCGCCGGTAGTAGTTCGTGCGCTGCGTCGCGTTGATCACGCCGAGGAACTGGCGCAAGATGCGGTCTTCGTCGAGATTGGGTACTTCGTCGAGCGCGCTTTCGATCGTCTTCAGCAGCCGCTCGACGCGCGCATCGCGCGAGGTCGCAGGCGCCGGATCGGAACGCGCGATGAACAGTTCGACGAGCATGCGCGCGATGGCCGGATTGCCCGTCAACGCGCGTTCGATATACGCATCGCTGAAGGTCGATCCGACCTGACGCAGATACTTCGCATACGCCCGCAGTATCGTCACTTCACGCGCGCTCAGTTGCGCGCGCAGCACCAGACGATTGAAGTTGTCGTCTTCGATATCGCCTGTCCACACGCGATCGAAAGCGTCTTCGAACAGGTCTTTTACGCGCTCGATATCGAACTCGGCATCGTCGGCGAGTTCGAGGCCGAAGTCGTGAATCCATGCAGGCGCAGCGCCCGGCGCTTCGATCAGATAAGGCCGCTCTTCGTCAACGCGCACGCCGAGATGTTCGAGCATCGGCAGGCTGCGCGACAGTGCAATCGGATCGCCCACGCGATACACCTTGAAGCGGAACGCACGCGGACCGGCTTCGATCGGCCGGTACAGATTCATCGCGATGTGCGCGGTGCCCTGCACGCGTTCGATCAGTTCGATGTCGCGCACCGCCGTGCGCGCCGGATAATCGTCGCGATAGCCGGCCGGAAACGAATCCGCGTAATGCTGCAACAGGCGATTGCCCTGCTCTTCGCCGAACGCGTCGAGCAAGGCATCGGCGAGATCGTCCTGCCAGCGGCGCGACACCTGAATCAGCCGCGCTTCGAGTTCGCGCGTATCGACATCGGGCATCGCGCCCGGCTCCGCATGCACGACGAAGTGAATGCGCGCGAGCGTCGACTCCGAAAGAAGCGGCGTGAATTCCACATTCGTGCCGTTGAACGCGCTCATCAGCAGCTTCGCGATGCGTCGGCGCAAGTCCGTGTTGTACTTGTCGCGCGGCACGAACACGAGGCACGATACGAAACGATCGAAGCGGTCGCGCCGCAGGAACATGCGCGTGCGCTGATGTTCCTGCAGACGCAGCACGCCGATGGCCGTGTCGTAGAGTTCGTTTTCGTCAGCCTGGAAGAGTTCGTCGCGCGGATAGGTTTCGAGCACCGTCACCAGCGATTTGCCCAGGTGCCCTTTCGGCAGAAAGCCCGCGCGCCGCACGATGTTCGCGCACTTGCGGCGCACGATGGGAATTTCCGAAGCCGACGCCGTATAGGCCGTCGATGTATACAGCCCGATAAAGCGACGCTCGCCGCTGATCTTGCCGTCCGGCCCGACCAGCTTCACGCCAACGTAGTCGAGATAACCGGGACGATGCACGGTCGCACGCGAGTTGGCCTTGGTCAGAAAGATAGGCGCGGCGCCCGCAATGATGCTGGCAGCGGCGGGCGGCAACGGCGTCACCTCCGACGCGCCTTGCGGCCTCAACGACTCGCGCAGAATGCCGAGGCCGGAGCCCGCGACGCCGCGCAAACCATACTGGCCCTCGTGCGTGACCAGCTCGTAGTCGCGCTGGCCGAGAAACGTGAAGTGATCCGCGACCATCCATTCGACGAACGCGCGCGCTTCGACGCCTTCGGGACTCGTCTCGCGCGCGGCCATGTCGCGGATGGTCGTGCGCGCGATGTCGACGATCTTCGGCCAGTCTTCGACGGCTGCGCGCACGTCGCCGAGCACTTTCGCGATCTCATTGCGCAATGCATCGAGCTTCGCCGCGTCGCCGCAACGGTCGACTTCGAAATGAATGAACGACGCGAGTTGCGACTGGCCATCGTCGCTCGACACACCGCCCGGCGCGATGCGCTCGATGCCGCCGTCCTTGCCTCGCCAGATGCGAAACACGGGATGCAGCACGGAATGCAGCGCGAGCCCCTGACGGTTCACGGCCATCGACACTGAGTCGACGAGGAACGGCATGTCGTCGTTGACGATCTCGATCACGGTGTGATCGGAATGCCAGCCGTGCTGTTCGAGAATCGGGTTATAGACGCGCAAACGCTCGCTGCCTGGCACGAAGCGCTGCGCCGTTTGCCAGTGCGCCATCGCGGCGCCGTAGAGATCGGCGATGCCGCGGCTTTGCAGGTCGTCCGCGTCGGCGAAATCGTAGTAGTGGTGCAGGAACGGTTCGACGGCTGCGAATGCGGGCTCGGGCAATCGTCCTCGCGCGAATTCGACGACATCGTTGAGCAGATGGGCAACGGCTTCTTCGTTCTTCGCTTGCATGACGTCCTCCGCGTCGGGCGACAATCGGCTGCATCGACTGAAGCGCATTATGCACCCGTTGAGCAGAAACGGATTGTGCACACGCACATCGAGCATGCTTGCGCGCGCCTGTGACAGACGCGTGTCGACCGAAACTACGGATAGCGGACCAACAGCTTTTAAAGCCGCATAAAAACCGCTTCGTTCTGTTGGCTAACCATCACAGGCCAGGGTTCTTCTTATTAGCGTATGCACCCCCGATGCGTTAGGCTTTTATGGTCCGTATTCAAGGCGAGAGACGATCATCTTTAAAGACCTTATTGCGGATGCATCAAGACAATTTCGAAATACATACCAATAGCGAATCACGGCTTCAATACCGATGCAATTCGCGCGCATGAAGACGTTCCTGAGTCCCGCAAAGGCCGTCGAACGAGGGAATGCTTCATGCCCAGCACAACGACTGGACGTGTCGATGCCGCTGGCCTGTTGTCTAGGTGTACCGGGGTAGAACCTGCAAGCCTGACATGGAGAACAGACCCATGAAGCGCGAGCCATTTCGACATGTGCGGATGATCAGTTACGCGACGGTGCTTCTCTTTTACGCTGAAGCCCATGCGCAATCGCTTCAGGATCAAACTGCACAAGACAATATCGCAACCCTTCGCCAGGAATTAAACAACCGGATCAAGGAACTCGACGCACTCAAACGCAAACTCGCCGAAGAAGAAGCGCAATTCCAGCAATTAAGCAAAGCACTCGATTCACGCATGCTCGATACAACGCGCGGAGCGGGTCAGCCCGGCGCGGGCGCGGCGCCTGCCGCGGGCATCGCGCAAGGCACCGGTACGGGAGATAGCGCGGGCAACGGTGCAGGCGTAGCAGCCGGTGGCGGAGCAACTGCGGGCGCTGCAACGGGCGCAGCGCCCGCGATCAGCACCGCGCAAAACGGCGGCGATCAGCAGAACCAGCCGTCGCAGCCCGTCGGCCAGGCGCCCATCCCCGATACCGCGCCGCCCGCCGTCGCGCCGATCTTCGATCAGCCCGGCGTGCTCACGCCGCGCAACAAGTTCGTACTGGAGCCGTCGTTCCAGTTCGGCTATTCGTCGTCGGACCGCGTCGCGCTGGTCGGCTACACGATCATTCCCGCGTTGCTGATCGGTTTGATCGATGTGCGCGAGATCAAGTCGAATGTGCTCACGGGCGGTCTTGCCGCGCGCTACGGCATCACGAACCGGATGGAATTCGAAGTGCGCGTGCCGTACGTCTATTCGACCAACGACACGGTGAGCCGCGAAATCTTCACAGGCTCCGCGCAGGACAACGTCTTCAACAGCAGCGGTCACGGTATCGGCGACGTCGAAATGACGTTGCGCTACCAGCTGAACGAAGGCGGCCCGGACAAGTTCTATTACATCGGCTGGCTGCGCTTCAAGACGGCGACGGGCAAGAGTCCGTTCGACGTCGTCACCGATTGCGTGACGCGCTGTATCGGCAATACGACGGGCACGGGCTTGCCGCTCGAACAGCCGACGGGCACGGGTTTCTACGCGATCCAGCCTGGCCTCACCTGGCTGTTCCCGAGCGACCCGGTCGTGTTCTTCGGCAACTTCAGCTATCTGCACAGCTTCGGACGCAGCGATCTGAGCCTGCACATCCTCAACGGCGAAACGGATCCCGTCGGTCATATCCAGCCCGGCGACATCTACGGCTTCAACATCGGCATGGGTCTCGCGCTGAACGAAAAGGCTTCGTTCAGTATCGGCTACGACCAGAGCATCGTGCTGCCGACCAAGCAGAACGGGCAAAGCGTGCCGGGCTCCGTGCGCGTGATACTCGGTACGCTGCTGGTCGGCTATTCGTATCGCATCACGCCGAAGACGACGCTGAACTTCTCGCTCGGCGCGGGCCTCACGCGCGACACGCCGGATCTCACGCTGACGTTCCGCATGCCGATCCAGTTCTGAGCGGCCTGCTTTTAAGGCATATAAAAGGCTCGCGGCGCATCATGCCTCGCGAGCCCTTTTCGATGAGGCTGCTATCTCGGTCTGACTGAATTCATCAACGCGCTGTTCAACGTCGCGCCCAGATTCATGTTCTTGAACAGACCCAGCGAATTGACGGATGCGTTGATTGTCGTCAGTGCCTGAATGTTCTGGTTGCTCAGCGTGTTCTGGATCACCGCGCCCGACAATCCCTGCACGGAACCTTGCTGCGCGACGTTGCCCACGCCGTTTTGCAGCAGCGAGCCCATGTTCGCCGCCGCGAGCGCTTGCGCCTGCTGCGTCGTCATGTTGCTCAGGTCCGGAATGTTGAAGCTGGTCTGCGTGACGAGATTGCCGTTCACGACAGCCATCCTCGAAATGCCGAACGAAACCTTCAGGCCGTTCGCCACATCGAAGCCGCCACGCATCGTGTCGAGCTTTTCTTCGCTGATCGCGACCGTGGTTTTCGACGACCAGTTCGGGTCTTCAGTAGTCGTTGCTTGCGTCTTCACTACGCGGTTCGCGCCGGGGGGCGTGTCGTTGCGCACGATCTGAGACGCTTGCGGTACGGCAATGGGAGCGGCATACGAAACGGGCGCTTTGTCGATCATAGTCCCGCTAGCGATCGACTCCGCATGCGCGGGCGACACGGGGGGCGGTGTCGGCGTTGCATTTCGAGCTTGAGTCGACGCTTCATGCTGCATCGGTTTCGCTTGCGCGCGTCGTTCCGCTGGCTGCTCGCGAGGCGCATCGGCCTTGCGCGCCGCAACCGCGATCGGCGCCGCATACGACACCGGAAGCGGTTTGACGGCAGGCTCGGCTTCCTTCGCGACAACATGTTCCGGCGACGTTGCGCCCGGTTCTTCGACTGCATACGACGCTTCGTTGATGACGGCATCGTTCGCGGCATCGGCTGTCGTGACGGGCGCCGTACTGACCGCTTCGTCGGTATCGCTGCGCGGTGTGACGACGGCAATCGGCGCCGCATAAGACACGGGCACAGACACAACGTCATCGGAAGGTGCGCGCGGCTTTTGCGCCGACAACGCATCGACGACAGCCTGTGTGATTGCATCGGGCGCATCGTTCGAAGGCGCGACGTCGCGCATCACCAGCGGTTCGACCGGCCCGCTCGCGACATCGTGTGCCGTACCCACTTCCGCAGCCTGCACGCTTTGCTCGAACGCATGCGCGCCGAACGTCACCATCGACCCACATAGCATCGTGGCGATACCGGCTATTTTTCGGGTCTCCGTTCTCATGATGGCCCTCAGAAATCGCTCGCGCCGTGCTTCGGCATCACGGTGAAGAACAGACCATCGCGATTGACGCCCGTGTACAACGGCGCAGGCGGCGCGACCCGCCAGTCGACGGGATCGTTGAAGACCCCGACGCCGGGTTTGTTATGGATGACGAACAGAACCTGGTCTTCCCATTTCGCCTCGAAGCTCTTCAACGGCACGGGCCGCGTGCCCGTCGCGGGATCGCCGATCAGCACGCGGTCGTTCTTCAGCCCTTTCACCACGACGAAATGGTGATAGCCGCTTTCGCTGATCAGCACGATCGCGGGCGTATTCGTTTCGACGAGTTTTTGCAGCGGCAGCTCATAGCCGTCCGCGATGAAACCGCGACGCTCCAGAAAACGCTTGATATCCAGCAGCGAAAAGCCCTCGGTGCGGATCTTCGCCTGATCGCCGTTCTCGTACATCTCCTGGAAAGCCGTCTGCTCGTTCACGGGATAGTTGTACTGATACGTGAGCAGCGTCGCGACAGCCGCGGAACCGCAGCTGAAGTCGAACTGCTGCTTGATGGTCCGCTTGAAACGAGCCTCTTTCAGGCTCGTCACGTGCATCGCGTAACCCGCGCCCGACGGTTCGTAGATCGTGATGGGATCGGCGCGCGCCGCGCCTGCTACTGTCAGCGCGCACGCGAGAAGCCACACCCCTCTCTGGAGTTTCATCGCTCATTCCCCGAAGCGCACGTTGACGATCGTCGCGTTCTGGATCAGCACGTTCGCGCCCGTGTTCTGTATCACGGTGGGCAAACCGCTGGCGCTCGAGAACGAGCCGCCCGTGATCATGTTCGATCCCGTATCCACGCCACGCGCCGTATTGTTCGCGACCGTGCCGCGCAGGTTCATGTCGTTGTAGACCTGCTCGCCGCCGCGATGCGCATCGAGCTGCTCGGCCGTCATCGCGACACCGAAGGTCGCGTCGGCGGCACTCGCCGGTGCGGGCGATGCAGTCTTGTCCGCACTCGCCTGTGCAGCGGGCACAACGACAGCAGGCGCGCCCGACGTATCCGCCTGAACGGCAGAACGCAGTTCGCCCGCGACAACATGGGCTGCGAAGCCCGGTAATCCAATAGCGACAGGCAGTACCAGCATCGCAATGCGTTTGAACGCCTGCATGGTTGTCTCCTGGTGCTTCGCCGTTTGCGCTGCAATGGCCTTGCGGCACGCGCAGCAGCGTGTGGCGAAGTAAGGCTTGTGCGACCGTCGCCTGGCGCGGCTACCCCGTGCGCCCTGGCGATGGAACAGAAGCCGTGGAGCGCGAACGCCCCACGGCACTTCACACAACGACTTGTCGACGCTAACTGTGTTGCAGGTCAGTTAGCGGCCGACAGCCAGGTTCGCCTGCACGGTGACAGCCTGCTGGACGAGCGATGCCATACCGCTGTTCTGGTTCAGCACCATCACGCCAGCTGCCGACTGCGCCGCGCTCGCCATGTTGTTGGACATGTCGAATGCGCCCGTCGTGGCCGCGACCGCACCGCCGGCGCCCGCTGCTCCGCCTGCGCCGCCCGTACCGGCTGCACCCGCGCCGGCTGTCGCCGTCGCTGCACCGCCCGCACCGCCAGCCGCACCTGCGCCGCCCGTTGCCGCACCGCCGTTGCCCGCCGTCGACGTCGCTGCGCCGCCGGCGCCTGCCGTCGACGTTGCCGCGCCGCCTGCTCCTGCCGTCGACGTGGCTGCGCCGCCCGTGCCCGTCGCTGCGCCGCCCGTCGCCGTCGCTACGCCGCCTGTCGCGGTCGCCGCGCCTGCCGAGCCTGCGCCGCCCGTGCCCGAACCCGACGCCGTGGCCGTGCCGCTACCCGAGCCGCTGCCCGAACCCGACGCTGCACCGGAGTTCGAGCTGGCCGTGCCGCCGCCGCCACCTGCACGTGACGACAGATCGCCGCTGCCGGCCGCGCCGAGGCCGAGACCGGCTCCAGCGCCCAGTGCCGCGCCCCGGCCGCTGCCGTTGCCGCCAAGTGCGAGCGTGCCTGCTGCTGCGCCGCCGCCCTTCGCGCCAGCGTCGCCGCCGCTCGCGTAGCCCTTGCCGCCGGATGCCTTCGACCAGCCGCCGTCGCCGCCCGACGCCTTCGCGTAGCCGCCGTCGCCGCCCGACGCTTTCGACCAGCCGCCGTCGCCGGCAATGGCGCGCCCGCCGTTGCCGCCGTCGCCGCCATAGCCGCCGCCAGCCGCTGCGCTGCCGCCTTTGCCGCCGATGCCGCGTGCGCCGTCGCCGCCTTTGCCGCCGTTGGCGTTGCCGTAGTTCACGGCCACGTTGCCGATGCCATTGACGTGTACATGGCTCACGGTGCCGTCAAGCTTGCTGACGGCCACGGACTTCGTGTTGTTCCACGAGTCCTGTGCGACCTTCGAGTGCCCGGTCACTTCGTTGACGTTGTTGCCCGTCGTGCTGCCCTGGGTCGACGACGCGGTGTTCGACAGGTTGTTGTCGCCGCCGCTCGCCTTCTGGTTGCACGAGTAGTCGCCGTTGGAGCACGGATTGGCCATCGCGTAGCCGCTGAAACCCAGCGCGACGATGGCTGCAGATGCCAAAAGTGTCTTACGCATGAGAGTCTCCTAAGGATTAGCGGCCAACCGACAGGTTCGCCTGCACCGTGACGGCCTGTTGAACCAGTGATGCCATACCGCTGTTCTGGTTCGCGATCAGCACGCCCGCTGCCGACTGCGCGACGCTCGTCATGGTGTTGGCCATGCTGAAGTCGCCCGTACCGACGCTGATCGCGCCGCCTGCGCCGCCTGCACCGCCCGCGCCGCCCGTGCCTGCACCGCCCGCCGCGGCTGTCGCCGTGGCTGCTGCGCCCGCACCGCCTGCGCCGCCAGCGCCGCCTGCCGCGCTACCGCCGTTGCCGGCCGTCGAGCCTGCCGTGCCGCCTGCGCCTGCCGTGCTGGTCGCTGCACCGCCTGCACCTGCCGTCGATGTCGCTGCGCCGCCCGTGCCCGAGCCTGCACCGCCCGTAGCCGTGCCCGTTCCGGCCGTTGCCGTCGCTGCGCCCGCCGTGCCTGCGCCGCCCGTGCCCGTACCGGTGCCCGAGCCGCTTGCCGTCGCGGTGCCCGTGCCCGTCGCCGTTGCTGCGC
Source organism: Paraburkholderia sabiae (assembly GCF_030412785.1). Classification (NCBI taxonomy): domain Bacteria; kingdom Pseudomonadati; phylum Pseudomonadota; class Betaproteobacteria; order Burkholderiales; family Burkholderiaceae; genus Paraburkholderia; species Paraburkholderia sabiae. The sequence goes on along the minus strand of NZ_CP125295.1, from coordinate 4,454,792 downwards.
CGCTCGACGAACTGGCGCTTCCGCCGCCGCCGTTGGCCTTCGAATGCACGTCGCCGCTTGCTGCCAGCGCACCGCCTGCGCCGAGGGCCAGACCTGCGCCCTTGCCGGAGCCGCGTCCATCGCCGCCTGCTGCTGCCGTTGCGCCGAGCGCGCTGCCACCCTTGGCCCATGCGTCACCGCCGCTGCCCGAGCCCTTGCCGCCGGAAGCCCTGGAGTTGCCGCCGTCGCCGGCGTAGGACCGGGAATTGCCGCCGTCGCCGCCGGATGCCCTGGAGTTGCCGCCATCGCCCGCAATGGCCTTGCCGCCATCGCCGCCGTAGCCGCCGCTGCCGCCGACCGCCAGTGCGCTGCCGCCCTTGCCGCCAATGCCCTTCGCGCCGCTGCCACCGCGTCCGCCGTTGGCGTTGCCGTCGTTATAGGCATGGTTACCGATGCCCCAGACGCTCACGCCCGACACCGAGCCGGACAAACGGCTCGCCGCGACGATCTTGGTGGTGTTGAACGAATCCTGCGCGACCTTGGAGCCGGTCGTGATTTCATTGGCGTTGTTGCCCGTAGTGCTGGTCTGGCTGGACGTCGCCTCGTTCGTTGCTGTGTTGCTCCCGTTGTAGGCCTTCTGATTGCAGGACGAATCGCCGTCACTGCATGGGTTTGCCATTGCGTAACCGCTGCAGCCCAATGCGATGACTGCTGCGGACGCCAGTAGAGTTTTGCGCATGGAATCCTCCTGGAGGAGATGGGGGGCGGCTTGGCCGACTGCACCAATCCGGCACGCCGTGTCGCATAGGCAATGCCATGCATGTAAGGCTTTGAAATTTAAAGAAATTTCACATTTCCCGTTATGCGGGATGGAAACTTAGGGGTAAATACCTAGGTTTTATGTTTCGCATTTGAAACGGCTAATCCGGCATTGCGCCGGTTTGCGAATATGAGGGTTTTCGAAATCGCTTGTTATTCAAACGACTGGATAACATTACTGAGAAAGAAGCGGAGCTTTTAAAAACGTTTCTTTTTTGTTGGGCCCGATTCTTGAGTCACAGGATAATCGGCCCGCCGCCCCCCTTTATTTTTCGATAAAAACCCTTAGTGGCCTTGCGTACCATGGCTTTGCGAGGAATTCGCATTGGCGAGACGAGCCGAATTCGTGGCGTATAAAAACGTATCGTTTACGACCGTGCAAGGCGCATGCAGCATGCATCCGCAAGTTTTTCCGCCTCATCCGCCAAGGAGTGTAATTATTTTACAATTTCAGTATGCGCCTAACTCATCAACCATGATTGATTATCACGCGACAATGACGCATGGCATCAATTTGCCGTTCACCGCGAACGCTTTTCATCCAACAAAAATTACGCAGTACTTTATTGCGAGTACCAAGGCCGGTTTATTGCATCCCATTAATGCAGCGCATCAATAAACGATTAATTGCGGCAATGCGATACTGAATGATTCGTTTAATTATCGATTATTCATCCGACAAGTCGGACTCCGCATTTTCGAATCCCGGATTCCCGTCCGGCTGTTCGAGCCAGGCGCAAATGCGCTCGACCGTCCATGCGGGGTCGTCGTGCGGAAGATCGTGGCCCGCCCACGGGTGGCGCCAGTGCGGAGCGCCCCATGCCGCCGCGAGCGCAGCGGAGCACGCGGGATCGACGAGTCCGTCCTCGCGCGCCGACAGCACGAGCGTCGCGCACGCCGGCCGTCGCCGTTGCGCGGCGAAGCGCGCGGCCGCGAGCAGTTGCCGCAGCGCATTCGCGCGGCTGACAGGCGCGCTCTCGCGGATGGCCGTCCATGCGCTCACGTCGGCGTCGCGTGTCTCGCGGTTGGCGCACGTCAGACGATGGATCTCCGTCTCCGCGATGTACGCGTCGTCCCAGTGCCACGCGACGCGCGCGAGTCCCGACCACGCCTGCGGACGCAGCCGTTCATCGAAGCGGCTGAACGGCCGCATGCTGGTGTTGATCAGCACGAGCCTGTCGATGTCGGCGGGATGATGCTGCGCCCAGCACGTCGCGACCATGCCGCCGAGCGACATCGCCAGCACGCAATACGGTCCCGGCGCGCCGCTCGCGCGTGCCGCCGCGCGCACGAAATCGACCATTCCCGTGACCTGCAGCGGCGCGCGCAGGTTCGCGTGTTCGCCGTTGCCGGGCAGGTCGATGGTCAGCACGCGCGCGCGCGTTGCGTCCGAAAGCGATGCGCGCCGCCCGATGCCGTCGAACGCCGCGCGCAACGCGTCCGGCAGCGTGCCCCAGTGACGCGCCTCGCGAGTCAGGCCGCGCAGCAGAATCCACGTGCTCATTTTTCGGCGGCCCTGTACCAGAGTTCGGTCGCGCTGCTGAGCAGCTGATCGCGCCGCACGCCATGCGGCAGCCAGCGCTCCGACGCATACGCGGCGCGCGTCAGGAAATCGAGCAGGTTCGCGTGCCGTCGCAACACGCGCGCGGTGCGATGCGCCTTCACGGGATTGAACATGCCTTGCCGCGAAAAGATCTGCCGCGGATTCTTCTTGATCCACAGCCAGGAGCCGAGTTCGAGCGTCATCGGCAGAAAGATGTTGGGCGGCGGCGTGCGGTCGTAGGCCCAGTCCCACAGGTCGCCGTGCAGAAGATATTGATGGCTCTGCGGCTCGAACATGTAGCCGTGATGCGGATGCGCGCGCTCGAACATCGTTTTCAGCGCGTACATTTCCGGCAGATGCGGCATCGCGCGACGCGTCTTCGCGTACGGAAACCAGATGCTGTCGCTCCAGCCGTAGCCCGAATGGCAATCGAGCGCGAACGACAACGGCCGCGTCGCGAGTTCTTCCGCGACGATGCGCAGCAGCGCCGCCGCCTCGCCTTCCATCGGCGCGCCGCGCCGCCCTCGATACCACGGCAGCCACGACCCGACACGCTGGCCGCCCGCCAGCAAGGGCACGCGCTCTTCGGCGTCCTGCGGCGCGTTGCGCATCAGATCGACGCCGTTCGGATTCGCGCGCGTCGCCGCCCACATGCCGCCGGGGTTGACGATAGGAACGATGTAGATACGAATCGAGTCGAGCTGTTGCAGCAGCAGTTCGTCCCACGCGAGCCGCGACAACAGCGAGCGCATGTACTCCAGCACGAGGCGGGAACCGATGCGCTCGAGTCCATGAATGCCGCCGAAAAAACCGACGGCGGGCGCGTTCGGATCGTTCGATCCGATCGAGGCGACATACACTTCAAACGTGCGACCCGCTACTTCGACGTCAGCCACGCTTTTGATATCGAACGAACGCGCGCCCTCGTCGAGCAGCGCCTTCAGATCGTCGTATTCCGCGAAGCTGTCAGGCAACAAACTGAAAGCGCGCATGGTTGTAGTTTCGTTATTGGGCGGCTACATCGGGGGATAGCGCCGCCTGCCGCCGCCAATATAGCTGCTTTGTATGACGGACGCCTATCGGCAATCCGGGCCGGTCGTGCGCCTGCGAACCAACGCAGCTTTTGTGCCACGCATTCGTCGCGGTTCGCTGCAATCGACCGACCCGCCCTTACGTTCCAACCCGTCTTCCATGCGCCCCGGAACGCACGGTCGCAGCAACCGGAGATCCGGCATGAAGATCGACACCGACAAGGTGCAGGAGTTGGCGCGCGCCGATCAGGCGCTGATACGTGCAGCCGATCGACTGCTCGACCAGGCCGAACGCGTGCTGCAGTTGCGCAGCGTCTACGCAGATTCTTCCGACGCCTTCATTCTTTTGCAGAACATGCGGCAGGGTCTGGTCGCGCTCTATGCGCTGCGACGCGTGATCAAGCGCGAGGTGCGAGGTGACGACTTCGCGTATCCGCTTCTGCAGCCACGCAGATCGAATGCCGACCGCGGCACGACGCGGCTGCTCCTGCGCCGCGCCATGTATCGTCCAACGGGCGATGTGCTCAGGTTGCTCAAACGCAAGGACTGGGCTCGCGCGTGATCGACAGCACGCCGTTTCTTCTGTCATGCCAATGACACACTGCGCGATCGCACACGACGTGACGTACGTGTGAATCGGCGCGCAAAACGCAAAGATATAGTCGTCTAGATGTTGCGACGCCTTCACTCAACCGTCACAGACGCTTTCTAGAATGTCCCACAACTTCCGGCATGCACCGGAGTCATCGACAGGACACTCATGGAAGCAATCCGCATCGAGCGTTTGAGCAAGACGTTCGGCAACGGCCGCAAGGCGCTCGACGAAATCGACCTGCGTGTCGAGCAAGGCGAAATGGTCGCGCTGATCGGTGCGTCGGGCTCGGGCAAGTCGACACTGTTGCGTCATATCGCGGGCTTCACGGTGTCGGATGCGCAGCCTTCGCAGATTGCGATTCTCGGCCGGCCGATCCAGCAGAACGGGCGCATCGTGCGCGAAGTGCGCAGCATTCGACGCGACATCGGCTTCGTTTTCCAGCAGTTCAATCTCGTGAACCGGCTGACGGTCGAAGCGAACGTGCTGATCGGCGCACTCGCGCGTCTGCCGCTGTGGCGCCGTCTCACCGGCTGCTTTCCGCGCGGCGAACGAGAACTGTCGATGTCGGCATTGAACGAGGTCGGCATCGGCGAACATGCGCGCGAACGCGCGTCGAATCTGTCGGGCGGACAGCAGCAGCGCGCGGCACTCGCACGCGCGCTCGTGCAGCAGGCGCAAATCATTCTCGCCGACGAACCGATTGCCTCGCTCGATCCCGAATCGTCGCGCCGCGTGATGGACATGCTGCGTACGCTCAACATCGAACATCGGCTGACGGTGCTGGTGTCGCTGCATCAGGTCGACATCGCGATGCAGTACTGCCAGCGCACGATCGCAATGCGGCGCGGCAAGGTCGTCTACGACGGCCCCTCGTCGGCGCTCACGCCCGCGCTGCTGCAAAAGCTCTATGGCGACGATGCGCGCGAACTGTTCGAGGACACGCCGCAGTCCGATGCGCAGCCCGACAGCGCGTCACCGCGCGCACAGGTGCTGCCGCTGAACGCGGCGCGCTCGGCCTGATTTTCCATTCGCAAAGAAACGCTGTAACCGACTCACTCAACTGGAACAGAACACATGAAATTCCTGCGCTCTCTGCTCGTCGGCGTTGCGGCCGTGTCGGCTTTCGCCAGCTTCGCCGCTCATGCCGAAGACCTGAACCTCGGCATCATTTCGACCGATTCGTCGGCCGTGCTCAAGCAGCGCTGGCAGCCCCTCATCGACGACATGAACAAGCAGACGGGTCTGAACGTCAAGGCGTTCTTCGCGACCGATTACGCGGGCATCATCGAAGGCATGCGCTTTAACAAGGTGCAGGTTGCGTATCTCGGCAATGCATCGGCAATCGAAGCTGTAGATCGTTCGAATGGCGAAGTATTTGCCAAAACGACGTATTCGAACGGCGACGCCGGTTACTACTCGGTGCTGATCACGAACGCGAACAGCCGCTTCAAGACGCTCGACGACGTGTTCAAGAACACGAAGGACGTGACGCTCGGTTTCGGCGATCCGAACTCGACGTCGGGCTCGCTGGTTCCCGGCTATTACCTGTTCGCGCAGCACAACGCGCCGGTGCGCACGTCGTTCAAGACGGTGCTGCCGTCGAGCCACGAAGCGAACCTGCTGGCCGTCGTGAACAACAAGGTCGACATCGCGACGAACAACACCGAAATGCTCGACACGCTGAAGAAGCAGCATCCCGATCGCTTCGCGCAGGTGCGCGTGCTGTGGCAATCGCCGCTGATTCCGTCGGACCCGCTCGTGTGGCGCAAGGATCTGCCTGACGCAACGAAGGAAAAGCTGCGCAAGTTCTTCTACAACTACGCGAAGACGGATGCGCGCGAAAAGGCGGTGATGGCGAACATCTTCAGCTATAGCGGTTTCTCGCCGTCGACGGATGCGCAGTTGCAGCCGATCCGTCAGATCAAGCTGTTCGAGCAGAAGCAGAAGATCGAAGCTGATGCGTCGTTGTCGGACGCTGACCGCAAGACGCAGATGGCCGCCATCGACGCGAAGCTGTCCGCACTGAACGCGCAAAAGCAATGAACGCAGCCGACCTGAGCGCCGACCGCTCGACGCCTTCGACCGCTCAGCCGCAGCCTTCGCCGAAGGCGATGGCTGCGGCGGCGGGCAAGCGCAGCTGGGTTTCGCTGCTCGGCTGGATCGCGTTGATCGCGGTGCTCGGCCTGTCGTGGCGGGCCGCCGACATGCGCCCGCTCGACCTGCTGTCCGACTCGGGCAACATGGGGCAGTTCGCGAAGGACTTCTTTCCGCCGGACTTCACCGAATGGCGCACGTATGTGCACGAAATGGGCGTGACGCTTGCCGTCGCGGTGTGGGGCACGGCGCTGTCGATCGTGTGTTCGATTCCGTTCGGGCTGCTGTCGGCGAGCAACATGGCGCCGGCGTGGGTCGTGCAGCCTGTGCGCCGGATGATGGACGCGTGCCGCGCGATCAACGAGATGGTGTTCGCGATGCTGTTCATCGTTGCCGTCGGGCTCGGGCCGTTTGCGGGTGTGCTGGCGTTGTGGGTGCATACGACGGGCGTGCTGGCCAAGCTGTTCGCCGAAGCCGTCGAGGCGATTGATCCGCGGCCTGCGGAAGGTGTGCGGGCGACTGGCGCGACGAGTCTCGATGAGATTGTTTATGGCGTGCTGCCGCAGGTGATGCCTTTGTGGATCTCTTATGCGCTTTATCGCTTTGAGTCTAATGTGCGGTCCGCGATGGTTGTCGGGATGGTTGGCGCCGGTGGCATCGGCGTCGTGCTTTATGAGTCCATTCGCTCTTTTAATTATTCGCAGACTGCGGCTGTTATGTTGATGGTCATCGTTGTTGTTACTGTTATTGATGTTTTGTCTGCGCGACTGCGGGAGCGCGTTATTTAAGGGTTTTTTGTCTGCGACGCTAGTCGCCATTCTGGGTTTTCTGCTTTTTGCTTTTTGCTTTTTGCTTTTTGCTTTTTGCTTTTTGCTTTTTGCTTTTTGCTTTTTGCTGCGGTGGCATCCGCGAATTCGTATCGGTCTATTAGCGTTGCCCCTGTGCGGGGCGGCACCTACTTTTCTTTGCAGCGGCAAAGAAAAGTAGGCAAAAGAAAGCCGCTTTTGAACCTCCGGTGCCCGCCAGGATACCGCTTCGGCACAGGTTCTTTGAGCCATTGCGCAGCAACGTCCGCACTCTGTAGAAAGCCCGCAGTCAACCGCGCACGGCGCAAAAACCCCGGACACAGGCTGGAGCACATACCGTCGCAATCAAACCGACGGCAAACGCAAAAAAACGTGCCGACCGAATGTGCTCCAAGTGGATGTCATCTTTCGCGCCGCGCGCGCCTGACTGCGGGCTTTCTACGGAGTGTTTGCGTCACTGCGCGATAGCTCAACTGCGGCATACCGAAGCGCTATCCTGGCGGGCACTGGAGGTTTGAAGCCGCTTTCTTTGGTTACTTTCTTTGCGGCGGCAAAGAAAGTAACTGCCGCCCCGCACAGGGGCAACGCATGAACTACGACGTGGCCTCGCGGATGCCAACGCAGCAAAAAACAAAAAACAAAAAAAGCCAGAACTGGCGACTGCGTCGCAGACAAAAACACCACAAAACTCCACACAAAACCACCAATCTCCGCAATAATCACAATCTTTGCGCGCGCCCACAGCGCTTCAAATGGAATCCTCGATCGTCCTGCTGGTCCTGATCTCCGCCATGCTGCATGCAAGCTGGAACGCCTTCCTGCGTCTGGCGGAAGACCGCATCTGGCTGCTAGGCATGATGTCGATCCCGTACATCGCAGTCAGCGCAATCGCAGTAACACTACTGCCACTGCCAGAGCCGGCCGCATGGCCATACATAGCCGCCTCAGTGGTACTCGAATTCGGCTACTGCCTGGCACTGATCCGCGCCTACCGCAGCGGCGACTTCGGCCAGATCTACCCCATCGCGCGAGGACTCTCGCCGCTACTCGTCTTCGCAGGCGCGCTCATCTTCGCGCACGAATCGCTGAAGCCGCTCGCAGCAACTGGCGTCGCGCTCGTCTCGATCGGCATCGTGTCGCTCGCGTTTCGCCGCGATATGCGCTTTTCCGGCGAAAGCGTGCCCTATGCGCTGCTCACAGGACTCTTCATCTCGGCGTATTCCGTCGTCGACGGCATCGGCGCACGCGTCGCGGGTAACGGACTCAGCTACATCATGTGGGTCTATCTGCTCTGGAACGTGCCGCAGTTTCTGCTCGTGTGGCACTGGCGCGGCGGCGCAAAAGGTCTCTTCACGTCGCGCGAAACGATGTTCAAAGGCATGCTTTCCGGCGTGATCGCGCTAACCGCGTATTGCCTCATCATCGAGGCCTATCGCTTTCTGCCCATCGCAATGGTGTCCGCGCTGCGCGAACTCAGCTCGATCTTCGCCGTGCTGATCGGCTTCTCGTTCATGCACGAGCGCCTCACGCCGCGTCGCGTGTTCGCATGCACGCTCGTGACGCTCGGCGCGGTTCTGATCCGTCTTTAAAGCGCTGACGCGCGGCTCACGCGAACAGCGGCAAGGTCGTGTCGATTGCGTCGGCGAGCGTATCGAACGCGGGCGCGATCTCTTCGTCGGGTACGCACGCATAGCCGATCAGCAGCCCCGACGGCGCGCGCGACGGCTCCGCGTAATACCCCGACAACGGACGCACCACGATATTGCGTTCGAGCGCCGCCGCCGCGACCGCGCGGTCGTCGGTGCCTTCGGGCAACTGCATCACGAGATGCAGGCCCGCGTCGCCGCCGACGGCAGGCAACGCATCGCCATAACGCCGCGCGGCAGCATCGAGCAAGGTCGAACGGCGCTGCCCATACAGCGTGCGCATCTTGCGAATATGCGACGTGAAATGCCCTTCGGCGATGAACTCGGCGAGCATCGCCTGCTGCAGCAACTGCCCTTCGCGATACAACTCGGCGCTGGCCGTCGCGAAGCTCTCGGCGAGCGCCTCGGGTGCGACCAGATAGCCGATCCGCAGCCCCGGAAACAGCGTCTTGCCGAAGCTGCCCACATAGATCACCTGCCCCGCCGTATCGAGTCCTTGCAGCGACGCGAGCGGACGGCTGCCGTAACGGTATTCGCTGTCGTAATCGTCCTCGATGATCCAGCACTGGTTCTGCCGCGCGTATTCGAGCAGCATCCGCCGGCGCGCAAGGCTCATCACCATGCCGAGCGGATATTGATGCGACGGCGTGACGAGCATCAGCTTCGGCGGATGCGCGAGATCGTCGGTCGACGGGTTGATGCCTTCGTCGTCGACGGCGATCGGACGCGACTTCAGACCCGACACGTGCATCACGCTGCGCACGCCCCAATAGCACGGATCTTCTGTCCAGATGACGTCGCCGGGATCGGACAGCAGACGCACGGCGAGGTCGACGGACTGGTGAATGCCCGTCGTGATGATGATCTGCTCGGGCGTACAGCGCACCGAGCGCGACGTGCGCAGATAGTCGGCCAGCGCGTGCCGCAGCAACGAGAGACCGCCGCCCGGCGCATACGTCAGCAGATCGGGCCGCAGACGACGCCAGTACTTGTTGTGCAGGCGGCTCCACACACGCGCCGGAAAACGCGTGACGTCAGGCACGCCGGGCATGAACGCGCCCCACTGTCGCTTCGACACACCTGCCCCCGCGACGAGCCGGAAGCCGCGCTGCGACAGCGCGCGCGCGGCGGGCTGCTGTGCATGCAGTAGCGCTTTCGACGGCTGCGGCGTCAACGCCTGCTGCAACTGCCGCACGGGCGCCGCCTGTATCGCCGGGCCCTGCGTGTCCGTCGAACCGACGATTTCGTCCGGCGACGTATCGGCGACAAATGTGCCGCGCCCCGTCGCCGACGACACATATCCTTCTAGTGCAAGCTGCTCATAGACCTGCGTGACCGTATTGCGCGCGATGCCGAGCTCGTTGGCCAGCAGCCGCGACGACGGCACCTTGCTGCCCGCGGGCAGTTCGCGCGTCAGGATGGCCTGCTGCAACAGCCGATGCAGCTGCCGGTAGATCGGCTGACCGTTGCCGCGATCCAGACGCTGGGCCAGCCAGTCGGACAACACACTCGCGCGCATGAAATTGGCTCCTGATTTTTTACCGAAATGGCTCTGAAATTTGGAGCCAAATCTGATTATAGTCGCTGCATGTGCCGCGATGAACGCGAGCGCCTGAACGAACCCCAACAGGAGATCTCCGTGAAGAATGCTGAACTGAAGAGCCGCAAGGACGCCGCCACCCCGCGCGGCGTGGGCGTGATGTGCGATTTCTACGCTGCGCGTGCGGAGAATGCGGAGCTGTGGGACGTCGAGGGCCGCCGCTTCATCGACTTCGCGGCGGGCATCGCGGTGTGCAACACGGGCCATCGTCATCCGAAGATCGTCGAGGCGATTCGTGCGCAGCTCGACAACTTCACGCACACGGCCTATCAGATCGTGCCGTACGCGTCGTATGTCGAACTCGCCGAGAAGATCAACGAGCGCGCGCCGGGCGATTATCCGAAGAAGACTGCGTTCTTCACGACGGGCGCTGAAGCCGTCGAAAACGCGATCAAGATCGCGCGCGCGTACACCGGCCGTCCGGGCGTGATCGCCTTCACGGGCGGCTTCCATGGCCGCACGATGATGGGCATGGCGCTGACGGGCAAGGTCGCGCCGTACAAGCTGAGCTTCGGCCCGTTCCCGGCCGACGTTTTCCACGCGCCGTTCCCGAATCCGCTGCACGGCGTGACGACGGCGGACTCGCTGAAGGCAATCGAATTCCTGTTCAAGGCCGACATCGATCCGAAGCGCGTCGCGGCGATCATTTTCGAGCCGGTGCAAGGCGAAGGCGGTTTCTACCCGGCGCCTGCCGAGTTTGTGCGTGCGCTGCGCAAGCTGTGCAACGAGCACGGCATTCTGCTGATCGCGGATGAAGTGCAAACGGGATTTGCGCGCACGGGCAAGCTGTTCGCGATGAACCACTACGACGTGGTGCCTGATCTGATGACGATGGCGAAGAGCCTGGCGGGCGGCATGCCGCTGTCGGGCGTCGTCGGACGTGCCGATGTGATGGATGCGGCTGCGCCGGGCGGTCTGGGCGGCACGTATGCGGGCAATCCGCTCGCCGTGGCGTCGGCGCATGCCGTGCTCGATATCATCGATGAAGAGAATCTTTGCGAGCGGGCTGTTGTGTTGGGTGATCGCCTTAAGGCGAAGTTGACTGCGCTGCAGTCGGAAGTTCCGCAGATTGCTGATGTTCGTGGGCCTGGGGGTATGGTTGCCGTTGAATTCTGCAAGCCTGGGACGTCCGAGGCCGATGCCGATTTCACCAAGCGCGTGCAGGCTCGTGCGCTTGAGCGCGGGTTGCTGTTGCTCGTTTGTGGTGTGTATTCGAACGTTGTTCGGTTCCTGTTTCCGCTGACGATTCAGGATGCTGTCTTCGATGAGGCTGTTTCTATTCTCGAAGAAGTGCTTAAGGAGACTGTGGGCGTCACGGTCTGAGGTTTTTTCTTTGCCCTGCGGCGCTGGTTTGGTTTTTCGCTTTTGGTTTTCTTGTCGTCGCTGGCATCCGCGGTTTCGTATCGGTTTGCCAGCGTCGCCCCTGTGCGGGGCAGCACCTACTTTTCTTTGCAGCGGCAAAGAAAAGTAGGCAAAAGAAAGCCGCTTTTGAACCTCCGGTGCCTGCCAGGGCAGCGACGCGGCACGCCGCAGTTGAGCTATCGCGCAGCGACGTCCGCACTCTGTAGAAAGCCCGCAGTCAACCGCGCACGGCGCGAAAACCCCGCGCACAGTCTGGAGCACATACCGCCGCAATCAGACCGACAGCAAACACACAAAAGCAAGCAAACAAGCCACCCGAACGTGCCCCAGCTGGATGTCATCTTTCGCGCCGCGCGCGCCTGACTGCGGGCTTTCTACGGAGTGTTTGCGTCGCTGCGCGACAGTTCAACTGCGGCATGCCGTAGTGCGGACCTGGCAGGCACCGGAGGTTTAAAGCGGCTTTCTTTTGCCTACTTTTCTTTGCCGCTGCAAAGAAAAGTAGGTGCCGCCCCGCACAGGGGCAACGCTAATAAACCGATACGAATTCGCGGATGCCAACGCAGCAAAAAGCAAAAAACCAAAGCACGGCGACTGCATCACAGCAGACACAAACCCTGAAAGGACAGACCCAAAATGACTGACCTGCGTAGCAAACTAAAAGACCCGACCCTGCTGCAAAGCAAAGCGTATATCAATGGCGAATGGCAAGAAGCCGACAACAAGGAAACGTTTGAAGTTCTAAACCCGGCAACGGGCGAATTAATCGCGCAAGTGCCAAGAATGGGCACACAAGAAACCCGCCGCGCAATAGAAGCGGCCAACACAGCATGGCCCGCCTGGAAGGCAAAAACCGCCAAACAACGCGCAGAAATCCTGCGCAAATGGAACGACCTGATGCTGGCCAACGCCGACGACCTGGCGTTGATCCTCACAACCGAACAAGGCAAACCGCTCGCCGAAGCAAAAGGCGAAATCGGCTACGCAGCCTCATTCCTCGAATGGTTCGGCGAAGAAGCCAAGCGCGTCTACGGCGATACGATCCCCACGGTCGCCAACGACAAGCGCATCGTCGTAACGAAAGAACCCGTCGGCGTCTGCGCCGCGATCACGCCGTGGAATTTCCCCGCCGCGATGATCACCCGCAAGGTCGGTCCGGCGCTCGCGGCAGGCTGCCCGATCATCGTCAAACCCGCTGAAGCCACGCCGCTGTCGGCACTCGCGCTCGCCGTCCTCGCCGAGCGCGCAGGCGTGCCCGCCGGCATCGTCAGCATCGTCACCGGCGATCCGAAACCGATCGGCGGCGAAATGACCAGCAATCCGCTGGTGCGCAAGCTGTCGTTCACCGGGTCCACGGGCGTGGGTCGTCTGCTGATGGCGCAGTGCGCGCCGACCGTCAAGAAGGTATCGCTGGAACTGGGCGGCAATGCGCCGTTCATCGTGTTCGACGACGCCGATCTCGATGCTGCCGTCGAAGGCGCCATTGCATCGAAGTATCGCAACAGCGGTCAGACCTGCGTGTGCACGAACCGCTTCTATGTGCACGACAGCGTCTACGATGCATTCGCCGAAAAACTGGCCGCCGCCGTCACGAAGCTCAAGGTCGGTTTCGGCACCGAGCAAGGTGTGCAGCAAGGTCCGCTGATCAACGAGGCGGCCGTGCTCAAGGTCGAATCGCATATCGAAGATGCACTCGGCAAAGGCGCGCGCGTCGTCACGGGCGGCAAGCGTCATGCGCTCGGTCACGGCTTCTTCGAGCCCACCGTGCTCGCCGATGTCACGCCGGAAATGAAGGTTGCTCGCGACGAAACCTTCGGTCCGCTCGCGCCGCTGTTCCGCTTCTCGTCAGATGCAGAAGTGGTCGAGATGGCGAACAGCACCGATTTCGGCCTGGCCTCGTATTTCTATAGCCGCGATATCGGCCGCATCTGGCGCGTCGCGGAAGCGCTCGAGTTCGGCATGGTCGGGATCAACACCGGCGCCATTTCGAACGAAGTCGCACCGTTCGGCGGCGTCAAGCAATCGGGCCTCGGACGCGAAGGATCGCACTACGGGATCGACGAGTATGTCGTGATCAAGTACATGTGCATCGGCGGCGTGTAAACGCTTTATTTGTCTGCGATAGCGGCAGCCATGTTGCCGCTGTCGCAGACACTCACTTTCGCGCTCGAGCCGCGACGATGCCAACCCTCACGACGCAGCCTTCTTCCGCGTTTTCGCCGGCTGCTTTTGACTCACCCACGCCGCCTCGTCCAGCAGTCGATCGAACAGACGGTTCATCATCGAATCGGGCAAAGGCGAGAGCCCAAGCAGCGAATTGAACGCAAGGCCGCTCGCTGCGAAATAGCGCAACAACGAGAGTTCGATATCGCTCGACTCTTCGCGCAGCTTTTTCATCCTCTCGACATCCGTCGCCTTGAAGTCCGCCAGAAGCTCGGGGTTCTCAGCGAGCGCGGCCAAAACCGCACGCGCGACCGAATGCGGCTGCTTGACGGATTCCCGGTAAATGGCAATCTGTGACGACAGACACGGCTCCGTCTTCGTCGCCCCACCCTTCGCCATATGCGCGTGCGCGATCGCTTCGAACTGCTGCCGCTGATGATCCAGCAGCGCCTTGAGCACGCCGTCCTTCGTGCGGAACTGATGCAGCAATCCGCCCTTGCTGATGCCGCTTTCGCGCGACAGCGAATCGAACGTGAGCCCGCCCACGCCTTCTCGCGTGAGTATCGTCAGTGCGGCCTCGATGGCCTTCTTGCGGGTATTTTCCGAACGGGTCTGGTTATCCATTGATCGTATAGGTGACGTCATTCGAGCCCGTCGGCCGCCTGTCCTGCCCGGCATCGCGGCCCGCAAAACGGGACATGCGACGCACCGAAACCAGCAGGCAGAACAGCGCCCGAACCGGGAGACCCAGATTGTACGCTGCGCATCTTTTTTCAACAAACAAACCGGATAGACGGTTTACATCCGAAAACGGCGATGCTACGCTTCGGCCACGTCGGTTCACGCCCGAACCGACGCCCTCACCCACTCCCGACATTCATCGCAAGGACCGACCCATGCCCTCGATCAGACTCGCCCCGCTTCTCTCCGTCTGCGCCGTCGCGCTCGCCACGACGGCGTGTTCGAGCGTGCAGCCCGTTGCCTATTCGGGCATTTCGTCAGCGCAGCAAATGAAGCAGAACCGGGACGACGACTCGACCAAAGTGCCGTACCGGTACGCGGCGCCCGTCGTCTGGTCGCGTTACACGCAGGTGATGGTCGATCCCGTCGTCGTGTATCGCGGCGGCGACAACCAGTTCGGCGATATGACGGAGAACGACAAGACTGCGCTCGCCGACTACATGGGCAAGACGTTCGCGTCGAAGCTCACGAAGCGTTTCGAAAGCGCGACGCAGCCGTCGCCCGCCGCCTTGCGCATCCGGCTCACGCTGACGGGCGCGGAAACGACGACTGCGCTCGTCGGCCAGTTCATGCACTTCGATATCGCGGGGAATCTCTACAACGGCGTGCAGGCGATCCGCGGCGGCAAGGGCGCGTTCAGCGGCTCCGTGTCGTACGCCGTCGAGGTGTACGACAGTTCCAGCGGCCGCCTGCTGAAGGCTTACGTGTCGAAGCAATATCCGAACGCGATGAATCTGCCCGCCGCATTCGGATCGCTCAGCGCCGCGAGAACGGGCATCGACAAGGGCGCGGACGCGCTCGTCGCGCAGCTGCAATAAGCCGTCGGCCGTGACGCATGCGCCTCTTCGGCACGCGAAGCGCGGGCTCGGCCGTCTGTTCAGAGTCTGTATCGCCAGCCTGCGCAGAATCGGCCGACAGCTGCGCGACGTCGTGACGGGAGAGCTGTGATGAGCGGCGCGCCGTCGGCGTTCTGGCTCGTGCCCGTTGCGGCCTTGCTCATTTCCGGCGCGCTGCTGATTCGCACAGGCATGCAGCGCGGTCCGCGCATCACGATCAGCTTCACGACGGCCGAGAGTCTCGAGGCCGGAAAAACACGCGTGCGCTACCGGGACGTCGAAATCGGCAGGCTCAAAGACCTGCATCTGTCGACCGACCGGACGCACGTTCTCGCCGACGTGCAACTGGACGATTCCGCGAAACAGTTCGCGGCTTGCGGCACACGCTATTGGGTAGTGCGGCCGCGCATCGGCATGACGGGCATCTCCGGGCTTTCGACAGCCATTTCCGGCGCCTACATCGCCGCCGACACCGCGCCCGCATCGCGAGCGTGCAAAGCGTTCGTCGGACTGGAAGCGCCGCCCTTCGTCACCCGCGACCGGAAAGGCAAACGCTTCGTGCTGCACGCAGACTCGCTGGGATCGCTGACTGCGGGCTCGCCTCTTCTGTTCCGCCGCGTGCAGGCGGGCCAGGTGCTGGGCTATGCGCTCTCCGCGGACGGCGCGGAAGTCGATGTCGATGTGTTCGTCAACGCGCCCTACGACCAATACGTGACATCCGGCACCGTCTGGTGGCAGGCGAGCGGAATCGACATGAGCTTCGGCTCCGACGGTTTTCGACTCGATACGCAATCGGTCGCGTCGCTGTTATCGGGCGGCATTGCGTTCGATACGCTCAAACGCGCGCCCGCTCCGCGCCCGGCACCCGAAGGCGCATCCTTCGTGCTCGCCACCGATCGTACGCAAGCGACGCAAGGCGCAGCGGACGGAACCGCGGCGCGCGTGTTCATGCGCTTCGAGCAATCGTTGCGCGGCCTGTCGATCGGCGCGCCCGTCGATTTTCACGGCGTCGAACTGGGGCGCGTGGCGGCGATCGATGTGGACTTCGATCCCGCCACCGGCCGCATTGACATGATCGCCGCGCTCGATCTTTATCCGACGAGACTGGGACGCCGCTATCGTCAGGCACTTGGCAACGGCGACAGCGCAGCGGGCCGAAATCTGCTGCACCGGCTGATCGCCAACGGCCTGCGCGGACAGTTGCGCATGGGCAGCGTGCTGACCGGCCAGCGATACGTCGCGCTCGATTTCTTTCCGCGCGCGCCCAAAGTCGCGTTCGATCCGCAGCGGACGCCCGTCGAACTGCCGACCGTTCCCAATACGCTCGAAGAACTTCAGGACCAGCTTGCGGGCATCGTCGACAAGCTGGATCGCGTGCCGTTCGATCAGATCGGCCGCAGTCTCGATACGACCCTGCAGACGGCTGCGTCGCTGTTTCAGCGGGTCGACACCGAACTGATGCCCGAAGCGCGCGCAACTTTAAGCGCCGCGCAGCAATCGTTCGACGCGGCGAACGCAACGCTCGCGCACGGTTCTCCGCTTCAGTCCGATCTTCAAGGCGCGTTGACCGAGTTGCGGCGAACGCTTGTATCGCTTAATTCACTCGCCGATTACCTTCAGCAGCATCCGGAATCCATCGTGTGGGGCAAGTCGTTGACGCGTCCGGGACAACAATGAGCGCGTCGAAAAAATATTTGCGTATAGCTCTATGGTTTCGAAAACGGCTGCCGATAACACCGCTCATGAGTCCCTGCCTGACGAGGCTTTCCGATGCAATTTGAATTTATCGCCCGCCGCCCGGCCCATTTGAAACGCACGCTCGTGATTCTGGTCGGCTGCGCCGGCGTGCTCGCCAGCCTGTCGATCTGGGGCCGCGTGCCCGCCGCCGCACTCGCCGACGCGGACAAAGAAGTCGCGCAGTTCGGTCCGGCGCTGACGGGGTCCGCGTGCAGCACGGAAGGTGCAGTGTCGAAGGACGTGCACGGCACTTTCCTCATGTGCTGGAAGCAGGTCTGGAGCAAACCGTAAGGCTTGCTGTTTCACGCCGGGAAGCCCGGATTGAGTTACACATCGCCGGGACGTGCAAGCCCGAGATGCTCGCGCAGCGTCGTGCCTTCGTATTCGCTGCGAAAAATGCCGCGCTTTTGCAGGATCGGCACGACGCCGTCCACGAAATCGCTGAGTCCGCCCGGCAGCGCATCGGGCATCAGGTTGAAGCCGTCGGCGGCGCCGCCGTTGAACCAGTGCTCGATATCGTCGGCGATCTGCTCGGGCGTGCCGACGATCACGCGATGCCCCGTCCCGCCCGCCAGCGAGCGGATGAGTTCGCGCACCGTGTAGCCATGTCGTCGGCCCTGCGCGATGGTCGCGTGAAAGAACGTGTGGTTGCCGTTGCCGCCGCCAGGCAATGCCAGATCCTCCGGCAAGGGCTGATCGAGTTTCAGGCGCTCGACGTCGATACCCAACGTGCCCGCCAGACGGTTCAGGCTGTAGCGCCACGGAATCTGATCGATCAGTTCGTCGCGGCGGCGCAGTGCTTGTGCCTCGGTCGCGCCGATGATCGTCGTCAGACCCGCGAGCACTTTCACGCCGGGGCGTCCATATGCCGCCGCCCGCGTGTTGAGATCGCGCCGATATTCCGCCGATTCCTCGAACGATTGCGACGCCGAAAACACCGCCTCCGCATGACGCGCGGCCAGATCGCGGCCATCCGGCGAGCCGCCCGCCTGCACCACGACGGGATGGCCTTGCCGCGAGCGCGGCAGATTCAGCGGACCTTGCACGTCGAAGTGTCGGCCGCGATGCGCGACGGGATGCACTTTCGACACATCGACGAAACGTCCGTCCGCCTTGTCGCCGACAAATGCGTCGTCTTCCCAGCTACTCCACAGCGCCTTCACGAGTTCGGTGAATTCGGCCGCGCGCTCGTAACGCTGCGCGTGATCCGGCACGGCATCGCGGCCGAAGTTGCGCGCAGAAGGCAGATCGGCGGTCGTCACGACGTTCCAGCCCGCCCGTCCGTTGCTGACGTGATCGAGCGTCGAGAAACGGCGCGCGATGTTGTACGGCTCGTTATAGCTCGTGGACGCCGTGCCGATTACGCCGATGCGCGAGGTCGCCGCCGCGATGCTCGCGAGCAGCACGGTCGGTTCCAGCGCCGTGATCGGGCGAAAGTCGATCTGATCGACGATGGCCGCGTTATCCGCGAGAAACACGGCGTCCAGTTTCGCCGCTTCCGCGATCTGCGCGACGCGCACATAGTGCTGCACATCGACGAACGCGCGCGGGTCCGCGTCGGCAAGCCGCCACGCGGAGGGCACGAAGCCGGAGTGCAGGATGTTGACGTTCAGATGCAGGCGACGCGCAAGCGCAGGCGCCGTGATACGGCTCATTTGTGTTTCTCCGTGATGTCGCGTGCGCGCGGGCGTGCGCACGATTTCAGGTAAGCGTGGGCTTAGAAAACCCGCCCTTCCGTCAGATGCGTGGTCACGCCGTTCAACGCGTAATCGCCGATCACGCGGGCTTTGTGCAGCAGCGGGTTGTGACTGAAGATGGTGCGCAGGTTGCGCCAGTGGCGGTCGAAGTTGTGCGCCCGCGAAGTCGCCGACGCGCCGCCCGCTTCGAACATGCGCTCGGCCGCATACAGCGCGAGCTTGCTCACGACGAGCTGCGTGCGCGCCGTCGCGAGCGCGCCTTCGAGCACGAGTGCTTCCGCATCGGATTCGCCCTTGCGGATCGCCTGCGACGAGCGTTCGAGTACGCGCGCGTTGTCGCGCACGAGCGCGTCGATGGTATGGCTGTGCGCCGTCAGATCGCCGATCACCTGCTGGATGAACGCGTCTTCGCGCGCCGTCGGCGCGGGGCTGTGCAAGACGGGGCGCCCGTGATGCAGCACATAGTTTTTCGCATCGGCGACGACGTTGCGCACGATGCCCGCGCCCACCGCGACGAGATGCAGCTGACGCAGCGCGCCGCCGTGACGACCGGCCAGCGTCGACAACACGCGCGGCGTCACTTCGTCGGCGCGCACCAGCAGGTTATCGAATTCGAGGCTGCCGCTCGCCGTCATCCGTTGCCCCATGCCGTCCCAGTCGTCGAGCACACGAAAACCCTCGCGGTCGACAGGCACGATGGCCACGACGGGATTGCCGTATTCATCGTGCACATTGAGGCGTGCGTAGTCGGAGAAGGCCGTGCCGGTTGCGTAGTATTTGCGGCCGCTCAAGCGGTAGTGCTCGCCGTCGCGACGCAACTGGGTCGTGATTTCGCCGGGACGCGACGTGCCGCGTTCCGTCGATGCACCGCCGAAAATCGCGCCATCGGCGGCACGCTGGATTTGCAGTTCGTTGAACGGCGTGCGCGGCGAGAGCAACAGCGCTTCCGTCTGATCGAAGTGGATGCGCAAAGCGTGCGCGACGTTGCTCTCTTTGGCTGCGAGCGTGGCGATCACCTCGAACACGTCTTCGAGCGATCCGCCCAGGCCACCCCATTCGACGGGCAGACGAAGACGGCCCAAACGCGATTCGCGAAACAGCGCGAAGCCATCGAAGGGCAACTCGCGCTTCGTTTCGCGCGACGCCGCACCTTCGCCAATGGCATTCGCGAGCGCGGGCAATCCGGCAAGCGCTGTTTGAAGCTTTTGATATGCGGTGTGATCCGTTGAAGCTTGAGCAGGCATTCCTGGTTCCCTCGTTTCTGCCACGCGAGTGGTCAACAAGCGAGCCAGTATAGGGACGCATCCTCAAGCGGATAACAACCGATTTGCGCTTACGTTATTCGCGTGCGTGCAATGGCGCGCGCGCGTCTGCGTTCGCGTCTGCGCAGCAAAACGAAGAACGTCAAATACCCGACGATCCGGCAGCGAAAGCGCAGCAGGCGCTGCGCATCTCGATCACGTCAGCTGCCAGGATCGGCGGGCGGTTCTTCCGACAGCCAGTGACGCACTTCCGGCCTGACGCTGAACATCGGGCTGTCCATCCACGCTTCGAGCCACGATCGCCAGCTTTTCCACTGCGCGTCGTCCATGACGAAATCGTCGTAGTTCGCGCCCGTTGCCGTCTCGCGCATCAGCACATAGGCGACCGCATGACCGTTCCAGTAGGCCACGAGTTCGTCGGTGAGATCTGCCGTCGTGTCGGCGCCGTGATCGCGCAGTATCGCGCCGATCTTTTCTTCGAATTCAGCACGTGTCATCTCCTTGCGCCTCACATCGTGACAGGCGGCCCGCACCGTAGGGCCGCGGGCCAATGACCGGAAACGCGACGCTCACGTCATGCGGGTGAATGCCAGCGTCCTGTCGCCGACCAGCTTGCTCCCCGCCTGATCGAGCTTGTTCATCAGTTCGGCCTTGCGCGCGCGCAGTTTTTCGCCGAGCGCGACGAGGTCGACACCGCTGTCGCGCAACTCCGGAAAGAGCGCGGATTCCTCTTCCTCGACGTGGTGCTTCACGAGTTCCGACATCACCTTGAACGTGGCATCGAAGCCGTGATCGCCGGGTTTGAGGGTGTCGAACTTCTCGATCAGCGTCTTGACCAGGAAGTGCTCCACATACGCTTCGTCCACGTCGATTTCGTCCTGCTTGTCCAGTTGCTTGTGCGCGACGGGGTACAGAAGCTCTTCTTCGATGATCGCGTGCACCGTCAGTTCTTCGCAGGCGCGCCGCGCCAGCGTGCCCTTCGCTTCGAGATCATCGTACCCGGCTTTTTCAAAAGCATCGAACAGCTTTTCGACCGTTCGATGATCGGCCTTCAGTAAAGCAATCGCGTCTGCGTGTGCGCTGGTTTCGGCCGAAGGGGAATGCTCGCTCATCATCGACTCCTTGTATGTGTGTGGGGAAATCAAAAAGACCAGGTCCGCTACTGCGCCGCGCGCCGCCGCACGTTCTTGCCGACCCAACCGACAATCCCGTTGCGCACGACAACGGAAGCGATCTTGCGCGGACCGACGACCAGCGCGCACACGGCGACCGCCGTCAGCAGTGTCACGTTCGGCGCAACCGAGACGAGTTCGATTCCACGCACGGGCCAGGGCGGCACCCGGCGTGCGCGTCCTTCCCTGAGCGCGAGCGCTTTGACGAGGAGATCCGCGCGCGAGGCAGCAAGCTGCGCCCGCACCAGCGCCTCGCGTTCCGTTACAGGCAAAGCGCGTCGCGCGATGTCATGCTGCTTCATCGGAGTGCCTCCCGTGCCGTTTCGAGATCCTGGCGAATTTCTTCACGCAATCCATCGAAAGAACGTGCGGGTCGCTGCGCACGCACAACCAGATAAGAGCCGATGCACAGCACAAGCCACAGGCCCGCCACGCCCCACGCGACGTCGACGAAGTAACGCGTGCCCAGCGCCGTCGCAATCACCGCGACGGACAGAAAAGACAGCGAAAAAAGCGCAGCGACGGCGAGGACGATCAGCGCGATCACCTCCCGCACGAGCCGCGTTCGCGCCTGCTCCAGTTCGATGGAAAAGAGTTCGCCGTACTCCGCGACCCGACTCGCGTAGAAGCGCCCGACGTTGCGCCAGGACGTTGCCCGTTGATGGATCGACATCGCTACCTCGCTCCCAGATCTGTCGAGGACGCATTCCGCAAACGCTGTGCCGCAAGACGGCACGTCGGCGAACAAAAGCGATACGCTGCGTGAACCAGCGCGCCGTCGCGGGTCCGTGACTTGCTGACGCTCACCTGCGCGCAATGCGCACCGCACACGAGACCGTGCATCGCGACGGCTGGTGACAGACGACGACAGTTCAATCAAGGAGCGACACATGGAAACGACGAAAACGGACGGCGTGGTCCGCGAAGCGGCTGGCAATGTGAAGGAAGCGGTCGGCTCGATCGCGGGCGACGTCGGATTGCAGATGGAAGGCAAGGTGGACGAGCTGCGCGGCAGGGCTCAGCAGCTGTGCGCGGATGCTTCGGACATCGCGCGCGACGCGATGTCGTCGAGTCCGCTTGCCGTGCTGGCAGGCGCGGTGGCAGCGGGTTTCGTACTGGGCGCGCTGTGGTCGGCGAACCGCCGCGATGACGTGTAACGCCGCTGCTTAGCACCTTGCGGCGCGTTGGGAACGGCAGATGCACGACGCAGATCTCAACGTCCCGCAAGGAGATCATCATGGCCTCGTCGAATGCGAACAATCCGCAGATCCGCAAGTTCATTGACGTGCAAAAGGCGCTGAAGGGCGCATCGTATCCTGCCGGCAAGCAGACGCTGCTCAAGACCGCAAAGGACAACGACGCCGATGAAGAGACGATGGAAGCCCTCGCCGCGCTGCCCGACAACGAGTTCGATGGCCCCGCCGCCGTTTCCAAAGCAGTGGGCAACGACGAGCAATAGCACGCCATCGAATGTCGCCGTATCAGCCTCGGGGCATGTGCACGGTGAAGATCGTCTTGTGATCGGTAGACTCGACGGTGATGCCGCCGCCGTGCGCTTGCGCGATGCACCGGCAGATGTAGAGCCCGAGGCCCATGCTCCCGTCATGTTGCGTCTGCAGTGGGCGCGCACGTGTGAGCGGATCGAATAGCGTCGGCAGCGCATCGGCGGGAATCTTGCTGCCGCTGTTGCTCACGACGACCGTCACATCCGCATCGCGGCTCGACACTTCCAGCGTCACGCCGCCGGAACCGTGCTGGACTGCGTTGACGAGCAGATTCACGAGCAACTGGCGCACACGCGCGCCATCCCAGTGGCCAGTGAGCGCCGCTATCAAGGGCATATCGATTTGCGCTTCGGGATAAGCCGCGCGTACTTCGGCGACCGAGTCGCTGCAAATCTGCGCGAAGTCCTGATCCGAAAAGTCGACGGGCAGTGAATCGCCGAGCCGCGTGCGGGTAAAAATGCTCAGATCGTCGAGCATTCTTTTCATGCGTGCCGCGCCGCGCTGTACGTTGCCCGCGGCACGCAAGCCCGCCGCCGACAAACCCTCGTCATGCAACAGCACCGTCGCCGAATTCACGATTGCGCCGAGCGGCGAGCGCAGATCGTGGGCGAGCATGCCCGCAAACAGATCCCTGATACGTTCGATACGCAGCGCGTGCTGGCGGACCGACTCGGCGAGCGCCTGATCGACGGCTTCGTTGAAGCGCGTCATGTCCTCCAAAGCCGATGCACCGTTCGGAGACATCTGCTGCCAGCGTCGCAACACACTCGCACGCAGCGCGCGAAATTCGGCAACGACGTCGTTGATATCGAAGCCGTGACTGACGCGATCGTCGGCATGCAGTTGCGCGACTCTCATGAATCCGGACTCGGAATCGCGCAGATCGCCGTGAGACTTTGCTATCTGCTCGACGGCCGTCTGCGATTCCCGCATATCGGCCGCAATCTGAAGCAGAAGGTCGTGCGCCTTGTCTCGCAGTTGCGCTTCAGTGAGCTGTGTGTCGCGCGGCCCAATCTGCAGGGCGTACTCTACCCAGTCGTCGATCAGACCTCGAAGATTCGCTTCGATGAAATCGGACAGACTCATGTGTTCTCTCGGTTGAGTTCAGATCGTCAACGGATCGGCAATTGATCCCAACCCGTAAAAAGATAGTTTCGAGTCTGTCCGCTATCAATACGTACACTCTGTTCGTAATTACAGGCTAACGGACAGGGCCGGAGAACAAAGGTGACAAGCGCAAAATGCGTCGGCTGATGATATGACCCTGCGATCAAAAACAGCCCGCAACGGGCAAGCGGCGACACGACGATCACGGTCCACGTCAGAGCCGCGCCGTGCATTCGGCATAACGCTTGCTTGATGATCCGAAAAGCATTCGCCCGATGAGGATTTCATGCGCTCGACACACTCGAATGATCGACATGGCGTCGATCGCCTTCAGTCCGTGCCGGACACGTCCAGTCCCGCCTACGCCGCGCGGCATCCCGTTACGCGCGCCTTCGACAGATTCGCGGCCGCCGTTACGCGCTGGGCGGGGTCGCCCGTCGCGTTCGGCGTGGCCGTGATTTCCATCGCTGTGTGGCTGATTTCGGGGCCGCTTTTCCACTACTCGGATGGCTGGCAACTCGTGATCAATACGGGGACGACCATCGTGACGTTCCTGATGGTCTTTCTGATCCAGCAAAGCCAGAACAAGGACAGCGTCGCGGTCCACCTGAAGCTCAACGAACTGCTCGCGTCGCATCATGCCGCGAGCAACAAGCTGATCGGAATCGAAGATGCGTCGGAAGAGGATTTGCGCCGCATCGCCGACGCCTATCTGAAACTCGCGGAGAATGCGGGCAGGCGTCAACGCGATATGGGCACGGTCGACGAGTCGATTGCCCGCGCCAAGACGGGCATTGGCGGCTGCCATATGGACGGCGAGCGTCCGCGGGGATGACGAACGAGGCGCTTAAGGTCAGCGCTTAAGGTCCGCACCTAAGGCAGCTTCTCGACCCGTATCATCTCGATCGTTTCTTCGATGACAGCGCGGTGGTCCATCATTGCTTCCAGCGACACGCGCATTTCCCGAAGCAATTCGATGGCCGACTCCGCGTCGTCGCCGCTCAGCTTGAGCTTGTGCACCGTTTCAAGCTGGTGCTCGATGAGACTGCGTCCTCTCGCAATGTGCTCGTCTGCGAGACGCAAATTGCCCAACTGCTGTTCCAGATCCATCGCCCGTTCTCCACGCGACCAGCGACAACCCTTTAGCGGCAGTACAAGGTCCGCGCCGAACAAACCGACACGCGGAGTATTGCGCCCTGATGCTTTCGCTATGGATCTTAGCGCGTTGCGGAACGATCTAAATCAGGCTGCATATGTCCGTAAGTGAAGAGTTATGGACAGATGCCTCGTAGTTGCGGTAAGAGACGGTGCAGCAAAGGCGCTGCTTAAATACGCGCTTCATCCGTTGCAGCACCAGCCGGATCCGTGAGGAACGTTGCAGCGTTCGATGTCGCGGAAAACTCCGCGACGGCAGAATCGATTCTGTCGATGATCCACAGAAGGTCATCGAGCACGAGAGGTTTGCGCACCACGGCATCCGCTAAACCAGTGAGATGTTCGGCGCGCTCCGGCCACGCGATCGCGATTCGATATGGTCTTGTTTCGGCGTCGCGCAGGCTTTTCATGAACCACGAAGCAGCCGCCAGAGAATGGTCCGACACGTCGACGATCACGACGCGAGGAGCGATCCATCTGGCGTCGTCATACCAACGTTCGAAAGCGCGGGGAACTGCCTGGATGCCTCGGCGCACCTGAAGCAGCACCTTGAGCGACTCCTTCATATGACTGTCGTTTCCGACGACCATCACGGGCAAAGGCGCCGGACCGGGTTCCATGCTGACGTTCGCCGTGCGCAGCCGCAGATGGCAACACAGATAGTCGAGGCGGGCCTGATCGTAACGACGGCGCGCTCTCGCAACTGCAAATTCGGAGGCATACGGATCGCTTCCGACGCGCTTCACATCGTCGGCGGTTTGCTTCAATGTCAAACAGGCCGCATCGAATGCAGCTTGATCGTCCTGCGCCGTCATGCCGGGGTCCGCGAATGAAAGACCATCGTAACAACAGCAATAGCACGCAGCGCGCCTGCCCGCTGCACGCGCGCGTCACGCCTGATGCGTCAACGCCTTCAGGATTCGCGCGGCCGCCTGCGCCGCCACCTCGCAACCGAGCACGATATGCTGCTCCGCCGTGTCCTCGATGAAATCGTGACTGACGCCGCCGATGCTCGGCACAAACAGCATGCACGCGGGAATGTGATGTCCGATCACCTGCGCATCGTGCGACGCGCCGCTCGGCATGCGCGTCCACTTTCCCGGCGCGAGCGCTTCCGCGGCTTGTGCGAGATGCTGCTGCAAATCCGTATCCATCGTGACGGGTTCCTCGGCGCCTTCGCATGCGATCAGTTCGGCCTTTACGGCATTCTGCGCGTTCCATTCGTCGACCAGTTCAGCAAGCGCTTCGTCCATTGCATGCAGCCGCTCGCGGTTTCCGTCGCGGAACTGCAGGTGCAGCACGGCCTTGCCCGGCACGACGCTGAACGAACCCGGATCGAGATCGATGCGTCCGACCGTCCACACCGTATCCGCATCGGCCAGCCGGCCGAACGCATCGTCGATACGCGCGATGAACGCGACCAGCGCCGCACCCGCATCGCGCCGGATCGCCATCGGCGTCGTGCCCGCGTGATTGCGCTGGCCGGTGAAGCGCACCTGAAACTCGCGAATCCCGACGATCGTCGTCACCACGCCGATCGATTTCGCCGATGCCTCGAGCCGCCCGCCCTGCTCGATGTGAGGTTCGAGATACGCGCGCTGCCTCGTGCGATCGAGTGTCACGCGCGGCGCGTTCGCCAGGGCCGCCTGAGCGAGCGCATCGCCGAGCAACAGACCTTCGTGATTGCGCGCGCTTTGCAACGAGGCATCGACGGCTTCACCGACGAAGCTGCGGCTGCCAAGAAAGCTCGAGAACGTGCCCTCCTCGTCGATCCACGATGCGACGTCCACCGCGTACTCGCGCGTCGCCTCGCATTCGCCGAGCGCGCGTGCGATTTCGAGTCCGTAGATCACGCCGAGCGCGCCGTCGAGCCAGCCGCCCGTCGGCTGCGTGTCGGTGTGCGAGCCGATCACGAGCGCGGGGCCGCGCTTGCGAGAGCGCCCGAATACGGTGCCGACGCCATCGATGACCGCGTCCAGTCCGGCGTCCGTCATGCGCCCCGCGAGCCAGCGACGCGCCTCGATATCGACGGGCGACAGCGACAGGCGCACCACACCCGGCCCCGTCGCGCCGAAGCTGCGCAAGGTCTTGAGATCGTCGAGCAGGCGAGCGGGATTGATGCGTGGGAAGTCTTCGTGCACGGTGCGTTGTCCAAGGCTTGAGTCGATGGGGAATCGGCGATCCTAGCATCACCCCGGCGGATAGAGCAGCGTTCCATCAGACTGCGGTTGCGCGCCGGGTGTCATCGTCGCGGGTTCGATGCGGCCCGCGTTCATCACGTGCAGCACGGTCTCGCCGCGCGCCAGCAGGTAGTCCGCGATGATGCGCCGATGGCAGCGCCACCAGACGGCTTCGGAACACATCGTTACGCACGTCTGCTTGTGTCCGAGGTCTAGCAGTTGTGTCAGCGCGTCCTGAAACGCGGCGCTCAGTGCGTAGTCGGCATAGTTGCGAAAGGCGGGATGCGTCCAGTAGCCGTTGGGCGACGGCGCGCCGTCCTTCGATTTGCTGCGCCGGCCGCCCAGCCCTGCAAGGTGAACGTAGCCCATGCGCTCGTGGCTCAGCGCATCCGGCAACGTGTCGCGATTGAATTGCGGATTCGTACGAGAGCGCGGAATGCTCCGCACGTCGACCACGGTCTCGATCGCCGCGCCCGTCAACATGCCGATGAATTCTTCGAGCGGGTGAGTCGAATGGCCGATCGTGTAAAACGCGTTTGACATCGATGCCTCGCATCGTGAATCGCGGCGGTGCTTTCAGTGTACCGGGTCAGCAATGCACGATCCTGCTACTTCAACGCGGCTGCAACCACACAGGCTCCGACAGATGCTCCGCGAAGTAGTCGGCCAATGCCGTGACCTTCGCAGGCCGCGCCCGCGCCGACGGCGTCACGAAATAGAGCCCGCCCCTCGTCAGATGCCAGTCCGTCAGGATCGCTTCGAGCCGACCATCAGCCAGATACTCCCCCGCGATGAACTCGGGCAGCTCGGCAATCGCGAGTCCATCGAGCAGCGCTGGAAGCAGCGCGTCGGAGTTGGTCACGCGTAACGGCCCCACGGGTGTGACGGGCTCCTCGTCGCCTGCATCGTTGACGAAGCGCCAGACATCGCTGCGCGCGCGATACGCGTACGACAGACAGGGCCGCCCAACCAGCTCGCGAGGATGTTCAGGCCGCCCGTGCTGCTTCAAATACCCGGGCGACGCGACGACGAGTTGCGACACCGGGCACAGACGCCTCGCAATCAGCGACGAATCGGGCAACGCCGCGATTCTCAGCGCTGCGTCGAAGCCTTGCGCGACGATATCGACGGTTGCATCCGACAGATGCAGATCGATCGACACGTCGGGATACGCGCGGAAAAATCCCGGCAGAAGCGGCGCGACCCAGCGCAGCCCGAACGACATCGGCACGGCGAGACGCACCAGGCCGCGCGGCTGGACCGACATTTCGCGCGCGGCGCTTTCCGCTTCTTCCGCCTGCCGGTAGATGTCGGCGGCCTTTTCCGCGATCGAGTGGCCGAACTCGGTCAGCGCCAGCTGGCGTGACGTGCGGTTGAACAGCCGCGCGCCGAGCCGCTCCTCCAGCCGCGCCACGCCCCGCGACACGGTGGCGACCGACACCCCCATCGCCCGCGCCGCCGCCGCGAACGACCCTTCTTCCGCCACCTTGGCGAACATCGCCAGTCCTTCGAAATCGGGCAATCTCGTCATTTCATTTTTGCAATGATGGTTTGCAAACGATTCTATTTCGAAAAGATCGCTACGTCGATATTCTTCTCACATCGCTTCACCACTTAGCGAAACCGAAGCAACCCATCGAACCACCCAGCAAAGGAGAAACATCATGGCACGCAGACTCGAAGGCAAGATCGCACTGGTGACGGGCGCGACCAGCGGCATTGGACTGGCGACGGCAAAGCGCTTTGCTGCGGAAGGCGCGCACGTGTACATCACGGGTCGCCGCGAGGCCGAACTCGATGCCGCCGTCGCCGCGATCAACGCGGTGGGCAACGCAACCGGCGTGCGCGTCGATTCGTCGAAGCCCGAGCAACTGGACATGCTGTATGAGCAGATTCGCGGCGAGAAAGGCCGGCTCGATGTGCTGTTCGCCAACGCAGGCGGCGGGTCGATGGTGCCGCTCGGCGAAATCACCGAGGCGCACTATCACGACACGTTCGACCGCAATGTGAAGGGCACGCTGTTCACCGTGCAAAAGGCGCTGCCGTTGCTGTCGAAGGGCGCATCCGTGATTCTCGCCGGCTCGACGACGACCATCGAAGGCACGGCCGCATTCAGCGTGTATTCGGCATCGAAAGCCGCGATCCGCAATTTCGCCCGCAGCTGGGTTCTCGATCTCAAGGACCGCGGAATCCGCGTCAACACGATCAGCCCCGGCGCGACGAGGACGCCGGGCCTCGTGGAACTCGCGGGCCCCGACGCCGCGCAACAGCAAGGTCTGCTCGACTATCTCGCGTCGCGCATCCCGATGGGACGCGTGGGCGAGCCGGAAGAAATCGCGGGCGCAGCGCTGTTCCTGGCATCGGACGACGCGAGCTTCGTGAACGGCGCCGAATTGTTCGTCGACGGCGGACAGGCACAAGTCTGAGCCTGAAGGCGACGAAGGCAGCGGCGTCGATGCGGCTGCCTTCCGCTTTCGAACGGGAGCACTACGTGATCGAACATCGGCCTTTCGAAACGCTCGGATGTATCGAGCGTGACTGGCTCAAGGCCAGGCTGCATTTCCGCTTCGGCGAAACGGGCAAGCCCGCGCATACGGCGCTCGGCCCGCTGCACATCTGGAACGACGATGAGTTCGCGCCGCGCTCGGGGTTCGGCATGCATGCGCATGCGAATGTCGAGATCGTGACCTATGTGCGCGCGGGTGCGATCACGCATGAGGATAGCGTCGGCAACACGGGCCGCATCGAGGCGGGCAACGTGCAGGTCATGAGCGCGGGCAAAGGCATCCGGCACGCCGAGCGCAACGAAGAATCCGAATTGACGCAGCTGTTTCAGATCTGGCTGAAGCCACGCACGCTCGACCGCGAGCCGCGCTGGACGATGCGCCGCTTCGATCTCGATGTACAGCCAGGTTGCATGATCGTGCTCGCGAGCGGCCACGTTGCGGACGTTCGAGCGGGTGCGTTGGCGATCGACGCCGCCGCGCGCGTTCTAGCGTCAACGATGCTCGCGGGTCAAACGCTCGGACATGTGATGCACGACGCAGCGCAGGCCTATCTCGTCACGACGACCGGCTGCGTCGACGTGAACGAAGTCCGCCTTGCAGCGCGCGACGGCGCCGCCGTCATCGGTGAACGGATGCTCACGATAAGCGCAATCGACGACACGACTATCGTCATGGTCGAGCTTGGGGATCGTTGATCTGCTGAACCCATTGACTGCGCCAGGCCGGCGCGTCGAATGGGTCCGAAAAGTACTGGGTCTCGTGCACGACTTTGCCGTCGCGGAACTCCATGATGCTGACCACGCATGTGAGTTGCGTCTTATAGGCGATGGTGTATTCGGTGACCCAGAGATTGCCTTCTCCCTGAATTCGCCTGACATCGAAACCAGATGGCTTGTCGGGATGATGACTTCGCAATGCCT
The DNA here is from genome assembly GCF_030412785.1 of Paraburkholderia sabiae. NCBI lineage: Bacteria > Pseudomonadati > Pseudomonadota > Betaproteobacteria > Burkholderiales > Burkholderiaceae > Paraburkholderia > Paraburkholderia sabiae. The sequence continues at coordinate 4,424,338 of NZ_CP125295.1, read as the reverse complement.
GCAAATTGCGTCGACCGAGAATACGCTCGCGTGATTGCGGATAGTCGCAGATGGCATCGTCATCGTAGATATCGTGCTCGGCTTCGAGATCGCCGGCCGCCGACGCGCGCCAGTGCGCATTCAGCACTTCACGGACTGCTGCTTCGTTCATGATTCACCTCTGGACACGATCCATGCATCGCTGTCTTTAACGTTGCGTAAGAAAGCCACCGCTGCCCGTGTTGACGACTTCGTTGAATCGCTGCCTGGTTTGAATCCGGTTGATCTCGTCGAATGCATCGGACGGGAGCGCGATAACGTCGAAGTTTTCATGCGCACGCGCTGTAGTTTTCGGTGTGGTCAACGTAGCACCGCCACGCTGCACGGCCCATGCAAGCAGCACCTGAGCCGGCGTTCTGCCGATCCGTTCGGCGATCCGCGCGATGACGGGATCTTCGAGCGGCCCTGGCCTGATGCCGTGGCCTAGCGGCGCAAAGGCCTGAAACACGATGCCGTTCTCCTTGCAGAAAACCATCATGTCCGTTTCAGGAAGATACGGATGTGCTTCGACCTGCACGACCGCGGGCTTGATGCGCGCGGATTCGTACAGGGTCTGCAATTCGCTCAGCAGGATATCCGACAGTCCGATAGCGCGACATCGACCGCGGTCGACGAGGTCTTCCATCGCGCGCCATGTGTCGGATAGCGTCACGCCTTTGTCGTAGATGACGTCGCCGTTTGCGTCGCGTGGATCCTGTTCGTCACCCGGTTGAAAGGCAAACGGCGTGTGGATCAGATAGAGGTCGAGATAGTCGATTCCGAGTCTTTCGAGACTCGACTCGAATGCCGGTTGAACACGCTCAGGCCGATGATTGTTGTTCCATATCTTCGTGGTCACGAAGATGTCTTCGCGCGCTATGCCTGTAGCCGCAAGCCCTGCTTTCAGCGCGTCGCCGACCTCGCGCTCGTTTCGATATCGCTCGGCGCAGTCGATCAGACGATAGCCTGCTTCCAGCGCGGCCCGCGTCGCGCTTATCGTCGTAGCACTATCCGGAATCAGCGTGCCGAAACCGAGCGCGGGAATACGGCCGCCTCCGTGATTCAGCACGATCGTTTTGCCGCGGAAATCGGATGATTCGGTCATGGGGATGCCTCCGCATTTGCTTCGTACGCTGCGGGCTTCGGCGAATTCGTCATTTGCTTACACTGCCGCTCGCTGCGTTGCGTGGTGCTTCAACCTGTGTCACGACCGAGGATAAGACACATGCGAGATCTCGTCTTGCGATGGACGCGTTTCGCGGATGCGGGCGCGCCCGATCGCGACTGCTTGAACTTGCTGGTGAAAAGGCGGCGGAATTGCAAAGGCAATTGCGCGAGGAAGGAATCGAACTATGAGCGCTGAGTGGAACGCCTCAAGCGTTTCGACATAAAACGTCAAGCCGTGCGAGCTTTGACGATCGAAACATTGGGCCGCAGGTTCTCCCAGCCGAGATCGGCAAAGCACGGCCCTTGTGTGGCTTCGCCGAACTTCACGTCGTTATGTTCCGCATTCCACTCCAGTACTTTCACACCATCATTCAGATCGACAGCCACGTCCCATCCGATGCAGCCAATAAACGGTACTTTGCTGTGCAACTGAAGTACCTTTCTGACGCAACTTTCAAATGCGGGAACAGTGACACCAAAAAACTTCGTCTTTGAATCGGGATGCTCGCGCACGTCCGTCCAGTCATTCAGATAGCCGACAGGATCGAGTTCACCAGTGGCGATATTCACCGCGACACAAACCTCGCTACCCGACTGGATGTGCGTTTCACCCGCTCGTCCTAGCCGCAGGAAACAGGCACGAAGCGAGATCGTACCCGTCGGCTCGACGACGGTTGTAAAGCGCAAGGTCGCAACGGAATCCGGCGTAAACCGATCGAATGCTTCGTGTTGCCTGACGAAAGATTGAAATACGCCGTTGCCCACTGACTGAATGAAGTTCGGATCGAATGACTCTCGTTCGAGTATGAATACGCCTTTTCCCTGTGAGGAAGCATCGAGTTTGAAAGCGATCCTGTTGGTGTTACCGAATAGGGTTCTTTGAACCTCGCAACTGGATATCACCTTGTTATCGGTCGTATAGAACAGGCCGTTGGCGAAGTAGCCGATGTCGGGAAATGACTCGTCACCAAAGATCAGCCAGGAGGCCGTCTTCAATGATGAGATCTTCCCGTAAGAACCCTTTGTTCGCGGCACCACGACAGCACCGTAATAATTGTCGGGAATCCAGCCTTCCTTGAACGTGCCGTTCAATGCGGCATAGACGCGAAGCCACGGCGCGTAGACCCCGTCGCCGAAGACATCACGCGCATACGATTCGATCTGACGGCACACTTGCGGCGCAAGCTTTCCGCGACGCTTCTCGATCGTTCTCAGAATGTGTCCGGCCTGAATGGTATGGCCGAGATGGAATTTATAGCTGGCCAGTCTTTTTACCGACGCTCTGGCGAGACGTTCGACGTCAACTCGCATAACATGGTCCGTCCAAAAGCCGAAGAGAACAGGAAGTCAGCGACCTGATCGGCAAGTTCGTTCTGTTCTGCTCCGTGGGGATAAGCGGCACTCGTCAAAATCGACGATCGAGTGCGTACGCGGAGAACAGTCTTTTTTGTTAATCCGTACCACATCGTAACTGCCAGCGTTTTTATGCGTGGTGCCTATGGCCGTAAAAGACGTGAGATTGACTCCGGCTGATGAGTTCGGAGGGGTTCTTCAGATGGGAGAGGAGGTGAAACTGTCAGGTTGCTTTCACTGGCGGGATACGTTGGACGTTGTCGCCGGTCATTGCGCAGCCCCGGGTTCGAGAGCGGTCTCGGTTAGCGGGTTACCTTTACAACATCAGGCATGTCGTCATATGCCTTCAATAATGTTTCAAGCGATATCAGCGATGAATCAGTACCACAATAAACACTCTTCAACCAGGTCGCACCACGGTTAAACTGCCCGCCGCCAAACCATCGTGACTCGAGGTTGGCGCGCAGCATACGTTTTCCTGCAGCAAACAGAAACCGAATCGACACGGAGTTCTTTAGACCGCCTGAGCCTACCGTGTTAGTCACGAAATTGCCGTCGCTCAGATTGTTCAACGCCTGTCGTTTAACCGCATCAGATAGCGTGGACTGCGTAATCGCGTCCTGAGCTTGCAGCCGCCTTAAAGCCCCCTTATATCAATCCACTCAACCTCACCACCGCCCTCCTGAACCACATCCACCATATGCTTCGTCCCACCAGGCCCATCTGCTCCCTGACCATCCCACACGCAGAGAAAGACCACCTGCCCATCCGCCAGCCGCTGTGCCTCAGCCAGCATCCAGAGATTGGCGCGTTCATAAGGATCATCCCCCGCGCGTAGCGGGCCAAGCTGATCCGGCGCAGCGAGCGTGACCGCCTGCTTCACCAGGCCGCGATATCGTTCTACCCATTGTTCACCGGCAAAACGCACGGACTTCTCGATGAACACCGCTTCGTCGAAGGGCAGATGCAAACGCAACGGCACACCGCGCGCAATCATCGCTTCGCCGAACAGAATGTCGCTGCCGCATGCGCCGCTGCCAATCGCGACATCGTCTGCCGTGGGTTCAAAAAGATCGAGTATGCGGCCGATTTCCGCGGCGACCCGCGGTTCATATTGCGGAGGAAAACGCGGCTGCGCGCGATCGGGCGCGTCGATCATATGTCCGCTAAAGAGAAAAGCTCTACGCAAAGCTGTCTTTGGCATTTCGGCTTCCCAGTCGAAAGGCAATTAAAACACGCCGCCAAACCCCTCCCCACCCATCCGGTAATTCCGGTTGCTGAGTTCCGGATTCCGGTTCACCAGCGGCCTCGCATAAAGCGGATGACGCAAACTCCGCACTTCATGTTCAAGCGTAAAGCAAGGCACACCGCTCTCGAGATCGACGATCTCGGCAAAACGATATTGATGCGTCTCTTCACCATAAGTCAGTCCGCGCGCAGCAAGACGTGCATAAGGCTCTGAGAAGTTCGCAACATAAATCTGAATGTGATGCCCGTCGTATTCGAGAATTGTCGTCGGCGTTTCCGCATAGACGAGTTGCTGATGTCCCCCGATCGCAATCGTCGCTTGCAGCGAACCGGTGTGTTCGCGAACCTCGGCGGACGCATCGAACATCTCGCGATAGAACGCTGCAATGGAAGCCGCGCAACCCACAGGCACATCAAGTTGCACATACGCGATGCCTAGATCGACGGCACAGGTATGCACATCGGGATCGAGGCAGTCGTAACGGTTCCCCCATGGACAGAGCACTTCCACGCGATCCTCGCGCTCGGTCCAACTAAAGCGCGTTTGTTCCAGCAGCGGCTGCACGGCGCGCAGCCGCTCGATCAGCGACGCGCGCTTGCCCACGATCAGCCCGACATGTCCGCGCAGACGCTGCGCCTCGCCATGCGGCAGATGAATCTGCGAGCGGCCGACGTTGATCCACATGTTGGTCACGCCCGTCATCAGATACGGATCGCGTGTGAGCCCAAGCGCGCTGACATAGAACGCCGTCGCGATACGCTGGTCCGGTATCGTGAGATTCACGTGCTCGAGCAGCACGAGATTGCCGGTGTCTTCACGCTTGTAGTCGGAACGATTCATCGGTTTTCCTTTAACGATCGATGCAGTAGATCGAACATACACCTTTTGCCTTGCAATCACGTTCGCGTCAGCGCGCGTGATCGCCTCGCGCGACACTCGCCATCACGGCTTCATCGGCGCACTGCAACAGTCCCTGTATCAGACGCGAACGCGGAGAAGCCCGTTGCCACACCATGCCGAAGCGGCGCGGCTCGATCGGAAGCGGCAATGCAATTCGCGCGATCGACAACGCGGACGTCATCGGCGAAACAATGTCGGGCACCAGCGATACACCCAAACCACGGTCCACCATCATCGCAATCGCCATCAGCGCATTCAGTTCGAACAGTTCACGCGGCACGATGCGTGCGGCCCGCAAATACTGATCGGCCTGCTTGCCGCCGCCCAAGGTCCGGTCGTATCGGATGAACGGCTCGCGCCGCAACAGTTCGTGCGGATCTTCCTGAGCAAAGCGCGCAGGCGCGAGCACCACGAGCGGCTCTTCACGCAACAGATGCCAGTCGTACGCCTTCGGCAACGCAAACGAAGGATGCAGACAGATGGCGACGTCGAGATCGCCGCGATGCAGCGTGTCATACAGCTCCATCGACGTGCCCGCGCGAATCAGCACCTTCGCACGCGGAAAGCCGCGCGCGAAGTTCGCGAGCACATCGGGCAACAGGCTCAACAACGCCGTGGTGATCGTGCCGATGCGCAGTTCGCCCGCCGCCTCGCCTTCCAGCGCGTGCGCTTTCAGATCGGCGAAATCCGCGACGAGTCCACGCGCCCGCTCGATGATCCGATGCCCCGCTTCCGTCGGCGTCACCGTGCGTCCCGAGCGCACGAACAGCGTCACGCCGAGTTCGCGCTCCAGCGCCGACATCTGCTGCGCAATCGCCGCAGGCGTGACACCGACGCGCCGCGCGGCCTCCGCCATCGAGCCGGTATCGACGACCAGCAGCAGATTGGCCAGAAATGCCGTATCCACTAGACAGATTTCCTTTGGTTTGAAGATAGACGCAGATAGTTTATCTAAAACGTCGGCGCTCATACACTCGGAGTCATATCGAAGAAGTTCGGGAGACACATGAGAAGCAAGCTGTTCGTACCGGCATCGCGCCCGGAACTGTTCGCCAAGGCGCTCGCCAGCGCCGCCGACGCCCTTTCATTCGATCTCGAAGACGCCGTCGCGCCCGAGCGCAAGCCGCAGGCGCGCACCGACCTGCGCGCGTTGCTCGAAACCAGCGAAGCGCTCGCCAGCACGAAGACGCTGATCGTGCGGGTCAACGCGCTCGACACCCCGCATTTCGCCGCCGATATCGACGCCGTCGCGCGCAACGGCGTGTCGCTCGTCAATCTGCCGAAACCGGAAACGCCGGATGACGTGCGTGCGGCCGCAGCCGCGCTCGAAGCCGCCGAACGCGCGAACGGCGTCAGCGCGCCGATCGGCTTGCTGCTGAACGTCGAATCGCCGCGCGCGTTGCGCATGGCAGCGGAACTCGCGGGCGCGCATCCGCGCGTCGCGGGTTTGCAGTTGGGACTCGGCGATCTGTTCGAGCCGCTCGGCATCGCGCGACGCGAAACGTCGGCGATTCAACAGGCGATGTTCGCGTTGCGTGTTGCAGCGGGCGAAGCCGGCGTGTTCGCCTACGACACCGCGTTCGCCAACATCAAGGACGCCGACGGCTTTCGCGCCGAAGCGGAGATGGCGCGCGCGTTGGGCTTCGTCGGCAAAAGCTGCATTCATCCGAGCCAGATCGCGATAGCGAACGACGTGTTCCGTCCATCCGACGACGACATCGCGCATGCCGTGCGCGTGGTCGTCGCCGCGCGCGATGCGGACGCGGAAGGCATCGGCGCTTATGTCGTCGATGGCCGCATGATCGACCCGCCTTTCGTCGAGCGCGCACGCGTGCTGGTGAACGAGGCAGCGCGGCTCGAACTGCTTTCGCCCGACCAACGCACGTCGCTCGCGCTGTAAAGCCAACAAGGAGAATCATTCATGGAATACAACGTTGGACGCGGCGGGCCGCTCTCCGGCGTGCGCGTGCTCGATCTGAGCGCGTATATCGCCGGTCCGTACGGCTGCACGCTGCTCGCCGATCAGGGCGCCGAAGTCATCAAGATCGAACCGCCCACGGGCGACAACCTGCGCAAGTATCCGTCGACACTCGAAGCAGAAAGCCGCGCGTTTCTGGGCGTGAATCGCGGCAAGCGCGGACTCGTACTCGATCTGAAGCAACGCGAAGCGCTCGACGTGCTGCTCTCGCTCGTCAAACAGGCGGACGTGCTCGTGCACAACTTCCGCCCGAGCGTGCCGGCGCGGCTCGGCATTGCGTATGAACAGTTGCGCGAGATCAATCCGCGTCTGATCTATTGCGCGGTGACGGGTTACGGTGAAACGGGGCCGAACAAGGACAAGGCCGGTTACGACCAGGTGCTCCAGACGATGACGGGCATGTGCACGCTGCAAGGCCCGAGCGAAGGTCCGCCCGAAGTGCTGTACGGCTCGGTCGTCGATTACTACGCGGCCGCGCTGGTTGCATCGGGCGTGTCGTCGGCGTTGTTCGCGCGCGAGAAGAGCAGCGAAGGACAGTACGTCGGCGTGTCATTGCTGCGCAGCGCGCTAACGATGCAATCGGCGCGCATGATCTGGGCGGACAGCGAACCGAAAGACATCGGGCGCGACATGCGTTCGGGCGGCATCACGGGCATTCATCCGACGCGCGAAGGCTATCTGTATCTCTCGGCGAACACGCCGCATTTCTGGAAGTCGTTGTGCGAACTCACGGGCCTCGACGCCCTCGCCGCCGATGAGCGCTACGACACCGTGCGCAAGCGCGCGATCCACCGCGACGAGATCGTGCCGCTGTTGCACGCGGCGCTCGCGCAACGCTCCGCGCTCGAATGGGAAGCACTCTTCGGCGATGCCGTGCCGTGCGCCGCCGCGCGCAGCGTCGAAGACATGTTCGACGATCCGCAAGTGCTCGCCGAAGACATGGTCGCGCGCTTCGACTATCCGGGCGTGGGCGCGTATCGCGGCATCAAGCATCCGGTGCGCTTCGGCGGAACGCCGTTGCCCGAGCCGTTCGCCGCGCCCGCGTTCGGCGAGCACAGCGTAGCGCTGCTGCGCGAAGCGGGTTTGAGCGACGCGGAGATAGACGGATTACGCGCGACGCGCGCCGTGCTCTGAACGAAGCGCGCTCGTTAATAAAACACGGAGACACATCGCGATGAAATGCGATTCCCATATTCACATCTACGACCGTGCGTTTCTCGAGCAAACCGACACACCCGGTTTCGTCGAGAACGCCGATGTCGCCGCGTATCGCAAGGTGCAGGCGCGCATCGGCACGCAGCGTGTGGTGATCGTCACGCCGCGCATTTACGGCACGGATAACGCCGTGACCGTCGATGCCATCCGTCAGTTCGGCATCGACAACGCGCGCGGCATCGCGGTGCTGCATCCCGATGTGACGGATGCGGAACTGGACGCGTTGAATCGCGGCGGCATTCGCGGCATCCGCTTCACGCTCTATACGGCAAAGAACGCTGCCGTCGGCTTCGAGATGGTCGAACCGCTCGCGCATCGCATCGCCGAACTCGGCTGGCATGTTCAACTGCATTGGACCGCCGAGCAAGTCGTCGAACATCGCGCGATGCTGCAGCGTCTGCCGTGCACGATGGTTTTCGATCATCGTGCGCGTCTTCCGTTGCAACAGGGCGTGAATCACGAGGCATTCGCCATCGTGCGCGAACTCGCCGATGCGGGCCGCGCATGGATCAAGCTGTCGGGCCCGTATCTCGACTCGGCGGACGGACTTGCAGGCCGTTACGCGGACATCACGCCGATGGCGCGCGCGTGGGTCGATGCCGTGCCCGACCGGCTCGTGTGGGGCAGCGACTGGCCTCACGTCACGGAGGCGCACAAGCCCGACGACCTCATGTTGCTCGATCTGCTGCCCGACTGGGCGCAGGACGAAGCCACACGCGACAGGATTCTCGTGACCAATCCCGCCACGCTCTACGGCTTCGCGAACTGAAAAATATAAACAGGAGACACGCATGAAACCCACCACCGCGCCATCGACGTCCGCGCGCAAAACGAGCTTCACGGAAGCCACCATCCGTCTGTTCGAGCGCACGATTCCCGATCCCTTCGTGCTCGCGATCATGATCACGGCCATCGTCGCCGCGTTGTCGGCGATCTTCGCGCCCCACGCGACGCTGCCGAAAATGATTTCCGGCTGGTACAAGGGCTTCTTCGACATCTTCACGTTCGCGTTCCAGATCACGCTCGTGCTCGTCACGGGTCACGCGTTTGCGCACGCGCCGCCCGTGCAGCGCCTGTTCAAGACGCTCGTGTCGATCGCGCGCACACCGGCGCAGGCGGGCACGCTGACCTTCGTGCTGGTCGCCGTGACGTCGTTCTTCAACTGGGGCATGGGCCTCGTGGTGGCCGCATTGCTGGCGCGCGAAGTCGCAAAGCGCATGCGTGTCGATTTCGCGTGGATCGTCGCGGCGGGCTTCTCGGGCTGGATCGTGTGGGCGAGCGGCATTTCAAGTTCGATCGCGCTCGCGCAATCGACGCCCGGCAGTTCGATGAACGTCGTGCAAAAGCTGACGGGCGCGGTGCTGCCCTTCGGCGAAACGGTGTTCACGCGCTTCAATCTCGTGCCAACGCTCATCATGCTCGTCGCGATGCCGTTCGTGCTCGCCTGGCTGCGTCCGCGTGACGGCGACGCCGTGCCGCTCGATACCGACAAACATCCCGACGAACCGATCCGCAAGAAGCCCGAAGGCAAGCTGAATTTCGCACGTAAGGTCGAGCATTCGTGGATCGGCAGCGCGTTCATCGGCGCGGTGGGCATCGGTCTGATCGTGCTGACGCAGTTTCAGCACATTGCGTTTTCCGGCGTGAATGCGGTGATCTTCGTGATGTTCATCGCGGGCGTGATCCTGCACGGCTATCCGCTCGCGTATGCGGACGCCATCAAGAACGCCGCGAAGCAGACGGGTTCGATGATGCTTCAGTACCCGCTCTACGGCGGGATCATGGGGATGATGGACGCGACGGGTCTGCCCGATGTGATCTCGCACTTCTTCATCGCGATTTCGAATGCGCACACGCTGCCGTTCTGGAGCTACGTGTGCTCGCTGATCGTGACGTTCTTCATTCCGAGCGGCGGCGGCCATTGGGCCGTGCAGGGTCCGTTCGTCGTGCCCGCTGCCGTCGCGCTGCATGCGTCCGTTCCAGCGACCACCATGGCCGTCGCGATGGGCGAGCAGGTCTCGAACATGATGCAGCCGTTCTGGGCCGCGCCCGTCGTCGCGATGGCGGGTATCGGCGTGCAGCGGGTGCTCGGTTTTACGGTCATGACCTTCGCCGTCGGTCTGATCGTGTATGGCGCGGCGCTGCTGATTTTTGTGTAAGAGGAGACCAAACGATGGAGACAGCGACGCATCATGTCCATGAAGAAAAGTCCGGCCTGAAGGAACGCTGGTGGCGCGTATTCGATGTGCGCATCGGCGCGCTGCCGCTGCCCGTTTATGTGTTTCTGGTTGCCGTGCTCGGCCTGATGACGGCGCACGGCAAGCTCGCCTCCGACCTGCCGACGGGCATCGCGCTCGTCGCCGTCGGCGGCTTCACGTGCGCCGAACTGGCGAAGCGCATTCCGTGGATCCGGCACATCGGCGCGACGTCGATCTTCGCGGCCTTCATTCCGTCGATGCTGGTCTACTACCAGCTGATGCCCGCGCCCATCACGAAAGCGGTCACCACGTTCACGAAGCAGTCGAACTTTCTGTATCTGTTCATCGCGGCGATCATCGTCGGCAGCGTGCTGAGCATGGACCGGCAGACGCTCGTCAAAGGCTTCGTGCGCATCTTCGTCCCCGTCGCGGCGGGTTCGATCGCTGCCGCGTGCGTCGGCACGGCCGTCGGCACCTTGCTGGGCCTCGATATCAGGCACGCGCTGTTCATGGTCGTCGTGCCCATCATGGCGGGCGGCGTCGGCGAAGGCGCATTGCCGCTGTCGGCCGGATATGCGCAGATACTCGGCGTCGAACAGGGGCCACTTTTCGCGCAGGTGCTGTCGGCCGTGATGCTCGGCAATATCGCGGCAATCTGCTGCGCGGGCTTGCTGAGCTATCTCGGTGCGCGCCGGCCGCATCTCACGGGCAATGGGCGGCTGACCGTTGCCGAAGGCGACGACGACGTGACGGGCGCGAAACCCGCTTCGTTCGAATTCGATGTGAACTCGGTCGCGGCGGCGGGCGCAACGGCCATCGCGCTGTATCTGCTCGGCGTGCTGAGCCATCAGTACTTCGACTGGCCCGCGCCTGTCGTGATGCTCGTGCTGGTCGTCGCCGCGCAGTTCTTCCAGGTCGTGTCGCCGCGCGTGCGAGGCGGCGCGCGCTTCATGTACGGCTTCTTTTCGACGGCTGTCACCTATCCGCTGATGTTCGCCATCAGCGTCGCGATGACGCCGTGGGGCGAGATCGTCACGGCGTTCCATTGGGTCAACATCGTGACGGCCGTTTCGACGGTGCTCACGCTCGTTGCGACGGGCTTTCTGGTCGCGCGCTGGACGGGCATGTATCCCGTCGAAGCGGCGATCGTCAACGCGACGCACAGCGGCCTCGGCGGCACGGGCGACGTGGCGATTCTGACGGCCGCCAACCGCATGGAACTGATGCCGTTCGCGCAGATCGCGACGCGCATCGGCGGCGCGATTACCGTCATGATCGCGCTGGCGGCGTTTGCATGGCTGCGCTGAGTTCGTTCCGACGAGTGTCAGTGCGACGACACGAAATCGGACGCGGCAAAGGCCGGCGGCATAGCGAAGCTCTCACGCATGCGCTTCGTCTCGGCTGCCGGCGTCAAGCCGAATAGACGCTTGAATTCCCGGTTGAACTGCGACGCGCTCGCATAACCCACCGCGTGACACGCGGCTTCCGCCGTCATCTCCTGCCGCAACATCAACAGCCGCGCCTGATGCAGCCGCGTCGATTTCACGTACTGCATCGGCGACGTATTCGTGATCGCCTTGAAGTGACTGTGAAACGTCGGCACGCTCATGCTGGCGTCGCTCGCGAGTTGCGCGACATCGAGCGGCTGGTGATACGTCGCGTGAATGCGTCGCAGCGCCTTGCCGATCTTGCCGAACGGACCTTGCATCGCTAAAGCCGCGCGCATCGCGTTGCCCTGCGCGCCCGTCAGCACGCGAAAATACAGTTCACGAACCAGCGCGGGGCCGAGAATCGCAGCGTCGAGCGGCTGGTTCATCGCTTCCAAAAAACGCAACACGGACCGCTGCAGCGCGGCGTCCATCGGGCTCGACATCATGCTTTGCGGCGAATCGGGCTCATCGTCCGATGCGTCGTGACGATCGATTTGCAGCATCAGTTCGGCGGCCAGCGAGAAATCCAGATGCATGTAGATGGCCAGCAGCGGATGCTGCGGCGTGGCGCGTGTTTCCATCGTGAAAGGCACGGGAACGGCGACGGCGAGATAGTGCTGCTCGTCGTATTCGTAGATCTGGTCGCCGAAATAACCGCGCTTGCTTCCCTGGCAAACGATGACGATGCCCGGATCGTAAAGGACCGGTGTGCGCGTCAACGCGCGGTTCGAGCGCAGAATGCGCACATCCGGCAAGACGGTCAGGTTGTATCCCTCGTGAGGCGCCAACGCCTTCAATAGCGACACCATGCGCTGCTGCTCGCCCGACTGCGCTTCACTCCTGCTTTTCTTCCGGGGCTTTTCGAACGTCATAGGATCAGGCAATGAAAAGAGATTAACGGGTCTGATTGCGGCGTGCTGCCGAGACTATTATGCAGACGTCTCTTCTATCTTTCGAGGTACATATGTCGACTGTCAACACTCTGCTCATCACTGGCGTCAGCAGCGGCTTCGGACGTGCGCTGGCTGAAGAAGCGCTCGCGGCAGGTCATCGCGTGGTCGGTACGGTACGCAACGAACAGGCACGCGACGCTTTCGAAGCACAGGCTCCCGGTCGCGCCGTGGCTCGCATGCTCGATGTGACGGACTTCGACGCCATCGATCATGTCGTCGCCGATATCGAGGCGAGCGTCGGGCCCATTGATGTGCTCGTCAACAACGCCGGATACGGTCACGAAGGGGTGATGGAAGAATCGCCGCTCGCCGACATGCGCCGTCAGTTCGATGTGAACGTATTCGGCGCCGTGGCGATGATGAAGGCAGTGCTGCCCGCGATGCGCAAGCGGCGGCGCGGGCACATTCTCAACATCACATCGATGGGCGGCTTCATCACGATGCCGGGCATCAGCTATTACTGCGGCAGCAAATTCGCGCTCGAAGGGATTTCGGAGGTACTCGCGAAGGAAGTCAGGCCGTTCGGCATCTTCGTCACTGCCGTTGCGCCCGGATCGTTCCGGACCGATTGGGCGGGCCGGTCGATGGTCCGCTCGCCTCGCTCGATTGCGGACTACGATCCGCTGTTCGATCCCATCAGAAAGGCACGCGAAGAGAAAAGCGGCAAACAGCTGGGCGATCCCGTGAAGGCCGCACGCGCGATGCTGTCGGTCATCGGCGCGGACAATCCGCCGATGCACCTGCTTCTGGGCAGCGACGCGCTCGGCCTCGTGCGCGACAAGCTGTCCGCGCTCAAGGAAGAAATCGATAGCTGGGAGACGGTGACGAAGTCGACGGACGGGTATTGATCGTGCTTTTCTGACACACGTATATGAGATATTCATACTGTGAACAGAAAGGAGAAACCTCATGCCGAGCCTTGAGCGAGGCCCGGCGGCCGGGCTTGTCGATGCACTCTGGCGCGTCGCGCTTCGACTCGGATTTCCGCTCGCCCGCGCCTGGTGGCATCTGCGACGGCCGAGCCACGAAGGCGCGCTCGTCGCGATCTATGTCGGGCAGGCGCTGTTGCTGGTGAAGACGTCGTATCGGGCCGGATGGGGTCTTCCGGGCGGCAGCATGCACGCGGGAGAAACGCCCGATGTAGCGGCGCAGCGCGAAATGGAGGAAGAGATCGGTTTCTCGTCGCATGCGTTACGCGCCGTGGGCGAAGTCTGCGGCGTGTGGGACGGGCGAACAGACCGGGTGCACTTCTTCGAACTGCACCTCGATCGCATGCCGGAACTGCGGCTCGATAATCGCGAGATCGTGGCAACGCATCTGGCGTCGCCGGAGGAATTGCGCAGCATGCCGGTGACAGCGGCTGTGGCTGCGTATCTTCGCAGGGACTTCTGCTGACGGCTGGTTTCGCGTTCTCGACAGAAACGTTGCCGACCGCACAGACGATCATCCAGGCGGCATGGTTTCGTGTGCGACTGAACTCGCCTGCACTCCACGGATATCGCCTTCACGCTGCGCATCGCGCAAGCCGTCACGATGAGTACATGGTTGCATGAACTGCCATTGTGGCTGATGGCGCTCGCCATTTTCTGCGCGACATTCGTTGCGGCCGCGCTGATTCATCTCGTCAGCGGATGGCTTGCCGCCGGCCCGAACGGGCGGTCGTACAAGGCGATTTCACCTGGTCTGCTGTCGCCTGTCGGCGTGATCTTCGGCTTGTTCATTGCGTTCACGGCCGCGCAGGTCTGGAACGACACGGCGCGCGCCGATGCCGCCGTCGATGCGGAAGCCAGCGCGCTGCGTTCGGTCGTCGTCATGTCCGCCGTGCTGCCCGCCGATGCCCAGGTCGCGCTGCGCAAGCTGGTGCGCGACTACATCCAGTACACGGCGACGACCGAATGGCCGCTCATGGCGCAAGGCGCGGTCACGCTGAACATCAGCCCGCCGACGCTGAACGCGGCGCTCCAGTTCACGCTTGCGCTCGCCGTCAATTCGCCGGGACAGCAGACCGCGCAGCGCGAGGTGGCCGCGTCGTTGCAGCACGCGCTCGAAGCGCGCCGACAGCGCATCCTGATCAGCCGCTCGGAAGTGAGCGGCGTCAAATGGGCATGCCTGAGTTTTCTGGCGATCTGCCTGCTGTTCGCGATCGCGTTTGTCCATTGCGCCGACCGTTTGACATCGGCGGTGGCAATCGGGCTTTTTGCCGCCGGACTTGCGACGACCATGCTGCTCATTCTGTCGCACGACCGGCCGTTCACGGGAGAGATCGCGCTCACGCCCGAACCGCTGCTGCAGGTGATGCCAGCGGATCGGTGAGAGCGCGCTCAATGACCCTCTCAATGACCAAGACCGCTACTCGCGATCTGCCGCTCGACGAACTGCGCGAACAGTGCATGCATGCGCGTGGTCGGATGAAGATCGTCGGCGAACATGTAAGTCTGGTCTGCATTCGGTGTGGAGTAAGTTGCCGGCGAGCATAACAACGAGGTGTCGTGCGGCGTCTTCGATAGATCGCAGGCCTGGGCCGTGTTGGACACCGTGAAGCCATTCCCCTGGAAGTTCGCGAAGATCTGGTTGATCCAGCCGAATGCATCGACCTGAATGACTTTGCCCTGTAGCCCGTTGCTCTGCAGCGCGGCGTTCAGGGTGTCGTTGAATAGCTGCGACGACTGCGTGAGATTCGCGCCGCCGTCCGCCGATGCCAGTCCTTTGGGCGACAGTCCGACGTTCGGCAGATTGACGACCACGACGTGCGTCGCGCCGTTCTGGACGATCTGCGCGACGACCTGAGCCAGCGTGTTCGCTGCGGTCTGCACCGTCGGCGCTGCGGCCGGCAACGTGCCCGCGCGCAGCACATCGTTCGCGCCGGCCCACACGAGCACGAGTTGACCGCCGTTGAAACTTCCGTGAGCCGCCAGATAACTCGATACCTGCTGCGTGACAGGCATTTCGATGTCGCCGATCACATCGACGAGAAAGTTGTTCAGATTGGCCGGCGTCGCGACCGTCGATCCGCCCTCGGCATAACCAAAGCCACCTTGCGGACTCAGTTGATGATCGAAGCCAATCGTGTACGCCGCGCGCAGCGTATCGCCATAGTATTGCGCGACAAGCTGGGTCCACACCTGACCGGGATTCGTCGTGAATCGCCCGCCGCCGACCGCGCTCGCGAGCGGCGCAAAAGTGCCGACGTCGGACAGGCTGTCTCCGAACGAAACGGTTTGCAGACGGACGCCGCCCGATGGATTGTCCGATGCATTGCCGCCGCCATTATTCCCACTGTTACCGCCGCACGCCGCCAGCAGTGCAATTAATGCCGCGGAAATTGCAATGCCTACCTTTTTAGCCAGTGCTCGCATCGGGAGCCTCCCTGCGCCACGGAGCGGTGCGCTCCAATCGCTCGCGTGCCGCTCACGTGCCGTCGATCGACGAATGTTGCAGTGGGGAACAAGCAAGAAGGATGCGAAGCACGGATATGTCTGCGCCAAGCGCCAGCGCGTCACCTTCGATGCAGCGCGCCCCGTGTCAGCCGTATTCTGCTGCTGCGATGCACGACATCGACCGAACCCAAGGAAGCGCCATGAATACCACCTCTACTGGCTCGCCCGATCACACCCGCGACGAACCACCGTTGAAAGGTCTGGAACTGCGTTCGTGCATTACGCGTGACGGGAATCTGAACCTTTCATTGATCGAGTTCGACGTCGCGCCTCCCGCACACGACGAAGTTATCGTGCGTATCGAAGCCGCGCCGCTCAATCCGTCCGACATCGGCTTGCTGCTCGGCCCCGCCGATCTCGACAGCGTGACAGCGACAGGCAGCGGCCGCGATCGAACATTGACCGCGAAAATCCCGCCAGCAGCCATGGATGCGCTCGCGCTGCGCCTCGATGCATCGCTGCCCGTCGGCAATGAGGGCGCGGATGTCGTCGTCAGGGCCGGCACGGGCGCCGCCGATCTGCTAGGCAAGACGGTTTCGGTGGCGGGGGGCGGAATGTACACGCAGTATCGTCGCCTTCCCAAACACCAATGCATGGTGCTGAACGAAGGCGTGTCGCCGGCAGAAGGCGCCGCGGCTTATATCAACCCGCTCACCGCGCTCGGCATGGTGGAAACGATGCGGCGCGAAGGGCATCACGCGCTCGTGCACACGGCGGCGGCGTCGAATCTCGGCCGCATGCTCGTCAAGATTTGCCAGAAAGAACAGATACCGCTTGTCAATGTCGTGCGAAGCGACGCGCAACTTGCGGCCCTGAAAGAACTCGGCGCGAAATACGTTCTGAACAGCGAATCGCCTGCTTTCGATGCTGACTTAACCGACGCGTTAGCGGAGACCAAAGCTACGCTGTGCTTCGACGCGTTGACGGGCGGACCGCTCGCCGGACGCATCCTGGTGGCAATGGAAAAAGCGCTTGCGCGCGGCTTGCCGACCTACAGCCGCTACGGGTCATCCACGCACAAGCAGGTCTATATGTACGGCAGCCTGGACTCGCGACCGATCGAAGTGCCGCGCGTCGGCATGGCGTGGGGAATCGGCGGATGGCTGCTGTTCTATTTCCTCGACAAGATCGGCCCGCAGGCAACGCAGGCACTGCGCGACCAGGTCAATGCCGAATTGCGCACCACGTTCCGCAGCGAGTTCAAGACTGAGATTTCGCTCAGCGACATCCTCTCGCCCGACGTGCTTCGCGAATACACGAAACGCAGCACAGGATCGAAGTTTCTGATCAATCCGACGCGCGACGCCTGATTCAAAAACCGATTCGTGCAGGTTCACCCGCCCAGCCGCCGGAGGATGCGCGATGAGCAACGAGCCCAAGCCAGGCGACGAGATCCCGCCTGGCCAGCCTGCCAATGTCGACAGTCGCGCCGACGATGACGCGGAACTCGACGCGCCGTTCGTGCGTAGTCATCCGCGCCTTCAGCAACTCTTTCCCATCCTGAGCGAAGCGGAAATCAGCCGCGTGCGGCGCTTCGGCAGAGTGTCGCGCTATGCGAAGGGCACGATGATCTATCGCGTCGGCGAACGCACGCCGGGTATGTTCGTGCTGCTGTCGGGCAAGATCCGCGCAGTCGCCCGCGATGGTCTTGGCCGCGAGCAGATCATTCACACGTTCACGCAGCGCGGCGAATTCACATCCGACGTGAACCAGTTTTCGAACAAGCCTTCGTTCGTGGATTCGCGTGTGATCGAAGATGTCGAAGCCGTTCTGGTGCGGCCCGACGATCTCAGCCCCTTGCTGATCAGCGAAGCCGAGCTTGGCGAAAAGATCATGCGCGCGCTGATACTCAGGCGCTTCGTGGCGATGGAACGCGTGAATGGCGCTGTCCTGGTCGGATCGTCCGATAATGCGCGCCTGCTCGCGTTGCAGAATTTCCTGCGCCGAAACACGTATCCGAACGTCACGCTCGACGCAGAACACGACGCCGATTCCGTCGCACTGCTCGAACGACTGACGCCACAGCCGGACGACTTTCCGCTTGTCGTCTGTCCGAACGGCACGGTGTTGCGCAATCCGACCGAGCAGCAGCTTGCCTCGTGTCTCGGGATCATTCCCGATTTCGACCCGGCGCATGTCTACGATGTGGCAATCGTCGGCGCGGGCCCGGCCGGACTTGCTGCCGCCGTCTATGCGGCATCCGAGGGATTGTCGGTCGCGGTGCTCGACTGTCGCGCGCCCGGCGGCCAGGCGGGCGCGAGCGCGCGCATCGAGAATTTCTTCGGCTTTCCCACGGGCATCACGGGACACGCGCTCGCGGATCGCGCGTTCGTGCAGGCGCAGAAGTTCGGCGCGCAGATCGGCATTCCGTGCGAGGTCAAAGCTTTGTATTGCGACAGGCAACCGCCCGTTGTCGAACTGACGGACGGCCATCGGATCACCTCGCGCACCGTCGTTATCGCAACGGGCGCGGAGTACCGGCGACCCGTCGTCGAAGATCTCGAGCGCTTTGAAGGCCGTGGCGTCTACTACTGGGCGACGCCGATCGAAGCAAAGCTATGTCGCAACGAGCCCGTGTTGCTGATCGGCGGCGGCAATTCGGCGGGACAGGCTGTCGTGTTTCTCGCGTCGCACGCCGAGCATGTGCACATGTTCATCCGAGGCGCGAAGCTCGAAGACACCATGTCGCACTATCTGATCGAGCGCGTCACGTCGCTGCCGAACGTGACGGTTCACACGCGGGTCGAGTTGTCCGCGCTCGAAGGCGCGACGCGCCTCGAACGTGTGCGCTACCGCGGCGCCGGGGGAATCGAAGGGAGCATGACCATGCATCACCTGTTCGTGTTCATCGGCGCGTACCCGAACACGACCTGGCTGAGGACATGCGGCATCTCGCTCGACAGCAAAGGTTTCGTTCAGACGGGCGTCGATCTTCCCGACGCGAACATGCTGTCGATATCGTTGCAGACCAGCGTCGAAGGGGTATTCGCCATTGGCGATGTCCGCTCGGGCTCGACCAAACGTGTTGCCTCGGCAGTGGGCGAAGGCGCGGGGGTCGTCGCGCAGATTCAGAGCTTTTTGACGCGTGCTTATTGATGCGTGTGCGGCGCGGCCTCCGTTCACGAACCCTTCCCCTCCCGCTCGATCCACGAACAGAACAGCACGACGAGTTCATCGCCGGCCTTCTCATCCGCGACATAAGTGCAATAGCTGCGCGACGGCAGACGAGGACTCTCGAACGGCGCAACGAGCCGACCGGCGGCGAGATCGTCGGATACGAGCGCAGTCGGCCCCATCGCGATACCGATTCCGTCGATGGCAGCCTGCAAGGTCAGATAGAAGTGATCGAAGGTCAAACTGGCCGCCGGCTTGAGGGCAGCTATCTGCGCGTTCGCCAGCCAGTCGGGCCAAAGCCGCGGAAGACTCGACGTATGCAGCAACGTGTGATGCCGCAAGTCGCCTGGCTTTCGAAGCGGCACTCGCGCCAACAGCGCAGGACTGCACACGGGAAGCCGCTCCTCCGACAGGAACGGCCGCATCGAGTAGCCGTAGAACGTGTCCGGACCGCCGCGAATGACGACGTCGTAGTGTTCGTTCAGACTTTCCAGCGGCCCGTTCGACGTCTCCACTCGCACCTCCACGTCGGGATGTGCGGCACGGAATGTCGCCAGTCTCGGCACCAGCCAGCGCAGCGTAAAGGTTGCGGGCGCGTTCACGGTCAGCGTGCGGGAGACCGTCTCGGGCACACCGTATCGCGCGGTGGCCTGCGCGAGCCGCTCGAACAACGGACCGATTTCCTCCAGATAGACCTTCGCCGCGGGCGTCAGCGTCACGCGCCGGTTGTACCGGTCGAACAGCGATGCGCCTAGCCACTCTTCGAGCAGGCGCACCTGCTGGCTCACTGCGCCGTGCGTCACATGCAGTTCGGCGGCGGCTTCCTTGAAGCTGCCGAGTCGGCCCGCGGCCTCGAATGCACGCAAGGCATTGAGCGGTGGCAATGTCCGTTTCATTCGAAATAGTTTATCTAACGTGAATGGGCAATTTATCTGGTTTGTCTACCCGTCACAAGATAGATATCCTTTTCACTGCCGAATCCATCAACGCTTCAACTCTTCTTCCGCCCCGAAACCCGCATGCTCAGTTACACCGGCGGCATCGTGCTCTTCGCT
The DNA here is from genome assembly GCF_030412785.1 of Paraburkholderia sabiae. Lineage (NCBI taxonomy): Bacteria > Pseudomonadati > Pseudomonadota > Betaproteobacteria > Burkholderiales > Burkholderiaceae > Paraburkholderia > Paraburkholderia sabiae. The sequence continues at coordinate 4,404,271 of NZ_CP125295.1, read as the reverse complement.
GCCATGCTCCACGCGAGTTGGAACGCGATGCTGCACGGCAACCGCGACCGGTTTTTGTCGATGACATGGATGAGCATCGCCATCGCCGCGGTCGCCACGCTCGTCGTCCTGCTCCATCCGTTGCCGTCGGGCGGCTGCTGGCCTTACATCGTCGCATCGGGGCTCGTGCATATCGTCTACAACATGAGCCTCGTGCGATCGTATCGACGCAACGATCTCGCGCTGGCATATCCGATCGCGCGCGGCTCGTCGCCGTTGCTCGTCACGCTCGGTGCAGCGCTTTTCGCGCATGAGGCGATCGGCCTTTTGCACGCTCTCGGCATCGCGATGATCTCCGGCGGCATCATCGCGATCGCGTTGCAGGGACGTCGCGTGTCGCGCGCGGGCGCGCTGGCCGCGCTGACGACGGGGGCGACGATTGCGCTGTATACGGTGATCGACGGCATCGGCGTGAGGCTGTCCAACGGCGAGGCGCTCACCTACACCGCGTGGATGTTCCTGTTCTATTGGCTGATGCCGGTGCTGTTCGTCGCGAAGCGCGGGCTCGCGGCGCTGTGGAAACCCGTGCGTGCGGAGCCGCTCGCGGTCGGCTCGTCGCTTGTCGGCGGTCTGGTGTCGATCGCGGCGTATGGCATCGTGATCTGGGCGCTGCAGTCGGGCGCGATGGGCGCGGTATCGGCGTTGCGCGAAACCAGCGTCGTGTTCGCGGTGCTGATCGGGCGGATGTTTCTGCGGGAATCGGTCAGCGGAGCGCGCTGGCTCGCGTGCGTGGTCGTCGCGGCGGGAGCGGTTTGCCTGGGGCTTTGACACGACCGGAAGCGCGTCATGGGTTTGCGTGCGTCGCGCTCTTGATGCCGTTATGAATTTGATCCGCAGAGGAGAGACAACCAGCATGGCAGGCGATACGAACATTCGAACCGGCCAGTGCCATTGCGGCGCGGTGCGTTTCGAGGTCACGCTCAGCGACGGCTTCAACTCGATCCGTCGCTGCAACTGTTCTTACTGCCGGATGCGAGGCGCGATCGTCGTCGCAGCGGAAATGAGCGGGATCAGATTTCTGCAGGGCGAAGATGCGCTCACCAGCTACCGCTTCAACACCGGAATCGCGCAGCACTTCTTCTGTTCACGCTGCGGAATCAGCACGCATCTTCAACGGCGATCCAACCCGAATCTGTTTGGTGTGAACGTGGCTTGCCTCGATGGAGTGAGCCCATTCGATTTCGCCGAAGTGCCTGTGATGGATGGTGTCAATCATCCGAACGACACGGGCGGGCCGGCGCGTCGGGCAGGGATTCTTCGCTTCGAGCCGGATGATTGAGGTTGCACCGACGACCAGACAATCACTCGCCCACCCCATCGATAGACGAGCGAACGCGGAGTGCCCCTTCTTCTGGCGTACAGGTAGAAGTATCGATGCACATCGAGTAGGGTCTCGCGTAAGCCGGGTGTCCGAACTGCGATCGGGCCATTCCTGCTCCACGGTCTGGCCTTTCACGTTCGCGTTCCTCCAGAACGTGCAGCGGACATGTGACGCCGATCACAAATGTGCGGCGCGGAACGAGAGCCGCGATGCATTCATCGAAGGCGGACGAATCCCTGAGCACGAGGTCCAGAACGATCTCGAAGTGACTATCCGCCACGCGCCTGAGCGTGGATTGCAGGTTGAGATGATGCAGCCGCAGCGCTTGCGCCAGCTCGTCGTCCGATCGCATGTCACGTCTGCGCGACATTTCCACGAATGCATCGAGCGTGATGTGAAAGACAGGGACTTCCGAACTGTCCTGAAGCGCCCTCGCCAGACTGCTCTTTCCCGCGCTGGTTGGCCCATGCAATACGATCGCGGCTGGTTTCATATTTTCGCCAATTTCTCTTTTTAAGTTTCGGATACCTACCGATAAACCCCGACTCACAATACGCCCAACCCGCAATTCAGGCGAAATAAAAATAGAGCCAGATGGTCCCTCGAACGCCGCACCGTGCCACCGGATTTAATAGTGCCGGATAGCACTCAAACAGCACTTCCAAACCTATTCAGCGTCGACATAAAAAAATTCCCCGCCGTGATCGCCAATTCGATGAAAAGAGGCCAGAAAAAAGGCCTATTCGCGATCCACACGCGCGCCAATGATCGCTAGAATTTCGTCCGATACCCGCGTTACGCACGACACGCGACCGCCACCTGACGGATCGCTTTCTCACATCGGATTTCCGGTTAATTCAGCATGACACGGCTTGCACGGCACTACGTCCCAGAACAACCGCAGCACGTTATCTTGCAGGGACTCACGGGGCCCGCATTCCTCGACGAGGGAGACTATCTGTACTTCCTCGCCTGCCTGGCGGACGCCGCACGCGTCGCCGATCTGGCAGTCCACGCGTGGGTGCTCATGCCCGAGGCAGTACAGTTCCTCGTCACACCTTCATACGAGTCGAGCGTCGGCATGGCGATGCAGGCGGTCTGCCGTCGCTATGTCGAGACCTTCAATCGACGCCACGGACGCCGCGGTGCAATGTGGCGCGGCGGATACCGAGCAACAGTGATCGAGCCCGACCGATATTTCCTGCTCGCGAGCCAGGTCATCGATCATGCGCCCGTGCGCAACCGACTCGTGGCCGAGCCGGGAAATTATCAGTGGTCGAGCTATACGCATCACATCGGGATGCGCGTCGATAGCTTCATCAAGGATCATTCGCTCTACAGCGCGCTCGGCAATACGCCCGTCGAACGCCAGCAGGCTTACCGCGATCTCGGTGCGCGACCGATCGACGAATGCGAAGTGGACAACCTGATGCAGTCGACGCTCAACGGATGGGTGCTCGGCAGCGCCGCTTATTGCGAGTGGGCTGCACAGACGGCCAATCGGCGCCTGATGCCGCTGTTGCTGCGCGACCGGCAGCCGCAGCCATCGCAGGATACGCGCCCTCGCATGCCCGGGATCGGCAGAAGAAAAACGGGGAAGGAAACGTCGCTGGTCTGAGCGCCGACTCACCCGATCCCAACCGGCGATCGGGTGACCCAGCTTCGGCAGTGTCAATGCACGGTGTGGACGATACCGAAGGTATCTTCATCGTCCTCATCGGACGACGCCTGATCGAGGATCGCGCACCGGAAATCCGACTTCACGCGAAGGATCGCCGATTCGATACGCGCATCGCCGCGATGTCCGCTCAGGCGCGTGTTGATTGCCTCCTCGACGCTGAGAATGGCCTTTTCGATGCTCTCGGGATCGTCGCAATCGAAGCCGATCTCGACCTCGATGCTCTCCAGCAGGTTCAACGCGGTTGCAATGTCCTCGGAAGCGACGAAAAGCGTTTTGGCGTTCTCTCTCATCTACCCTCCCCGTTGGGTTGTCCAGCGTGTTCGACCGTTGCGAGCTACACGCCTATCGTTGCACATCCGGAGCGAACCTGCCGGTGATGTAATGAAGTGTTGGATTCGAAACAACGGAAGGGTTGCCGTCCGCGTTGGATCGAATAGAATCGACCATTCCACCTCGACGCACGCTCATTCGGGCAAATCCGCGTCAACTTGCCATTTCCCAATTAGTGCAACCGCGCGACCAGCCGCAAGCCGCTGGTAATCGCCTTCGCTTCGCTGTACGCGCGCGCACATCGATGATCGACGGAAAACAAAAATCGCACCGTTGAAACGGCATTCGTTATTGCCACATGCGATTGCCGAATTAAACTTTGCTTCAAAACGTATATTTGATTGACGAAAGATAATCGTCCAGATAGGTTTTTACTTTGTTATTCAAATCTACAAAGTGGCTTCAGCTCAATACGACGAGAGGCGACCGTTGACCGTTACGGTTGCCGGCATCGCACACAGCGGTTCTTATCGGGTAATGGATGGGACGGTTATCGTCTATTTCGGGTGGGATATTCGTTCCGCCCAATTCGGCATGGATCGTCCCGAAACAGTCGCGCGTTGGCTTTTGCTCGATCTTTGCAAAAAAGCCGAAGCTAAAAAGCGTAAAGGCAGCAGTGTAAAAGGCCAATTGCGTCTGACCTGATCGTCGCACCTTTGCCGACACCACGCTTCACCTCAAATCCCTCTCGCGTCGATCCGCGAACCGCTTCCGCCTGCGTGAAATCCACGAAATAGACGCGCCTTCCGACAAGGTCCGGCGCGGCCCAGAACGGCGCGCCGCACTGCGGGTCGCTGCTTCCGCCTGCTCCATCGAGTCCCACCTTGCCGTCGGATTATGTCGCCCAACTCTTATATAAGACATAAGACATTTGACGTTGGAGCGGTATTGGAATTAAAATCGCGATCAAAGCAGTGCCTCGGGCTGCCCTGAAAGCCTTCCCCTGAAACGCAAATACAGCAGGTTCCCCATGCTTGAAAACTTCCGTGCTCACGTGGCCGCACGCGCCGCGCTCGGCATTCCTCCCCTGCCGCTGACGGCTCAGCAGACGGCCGAACTGGTGGAACTGCTGACGAATCCGCCCGCCGGCGAAGAGCAGACGCTGCTCGACCTGATCACCAACCGCGTGCCCGCAGGCGTCGACGAAGCCGCTCGCGTGAAGGCTGGCTTCCTGGCCGCCGTGGCCAAGGGCGAGACGCCCTGCGCGCTGATCTCGCGCGAGCGCGCCACCGAACTGCTCGGCACGATGCTGGGCGGCTACAACATCGCTCCGCTGATCGAACTGCTGTCGGACGCCGAAGTGGGCGCCGTAGCCGCCGACGCGCTGAAGAAAACCCTGCTGATGTTCGACCAGTTCCACGACGTCAAGGAACTCGCCGACAAGGGCAACGCCAACGCCAAGGCAGTGATGCAGAGCTGGGCCGACGCCGAGTGGTTCACGAGCCGTCCGGAAGTGCCGCAGAGCCTGACGATCACCGTGTTCAAGGTGACGGGCGAAACGAACACCGACGACCTGTCGCCTGCACCTGACGCCACCACCCGCCCGGACATCCCGTTGCACGCGCTGGCGATGCTGAAGAACGCCCGTCCCGGCATCACGCCGGAAGAAGACGGCAAGCGCGGCCCGATCAAGTTCATCGAATCGCTGAAGGAAAAGGGCCATCTGGTCGCCTACGTTGGCGACGTGGTCGGCACGGGTTCCTCGCGCAAGTCGGCGACCAACTCGGTGCTGTGGTTCACGGGCGAAGACATTCCGTTCATCCCGAACAAGCGCTTCGGCGGCGTGTGCCTCGGCGGCAAGATTGCCCCGATCTTCTACAACACGATGGAAGACGCCGGCGCGCTGCCGATCGAACTCGACGTGTCGCAGATGGAAATGGGCGACGTGGTCGAACTGCGTCCGTACGAAGGCAAGGCGCTGAAGAACGGCGCAGTGATCGCCGAATTCCAGGTCAAGTCCGACGTGCTGTTCGACGAAGTGCGCGCCGGCGGCCGCATTCCGCTGATCATCGGCCGCGGTTTGACGGCCAAGGCGCGTGAAGCGCTGGGCCTCGCACCGTCCGCACTCTTCCGTCTGCCGCAGCAGCCGGCCAACAGCGGCAAGGGCTTCTCGCTGGCGCAGAAGATGGTTGGCCGCGCCTGCGGTCTGCCGGAAGGCCAGGGCGTGCGTCCCGGCACGTACTGCGAACCGAAGATGACCTCGGTCGGCTCGCAAGATACGACGGGCCCGATGACCCGCGACGAACTGAAGGACCTGGCGTGCCTCGGCTTCTCGGCCGATCTCGTCATGCAATCGTTCTGCCACACGGCTGCGTATCCGAAGCCCGTCGACGTGAAGACGCACCAGACGCTGCCGAACTTCATCAGCAACCGTGGCGGCATCGCGCTGCGCCCGGGCGACGGCGTGATCCACTCGTGGCTGAATCGCATGCTGCTGCCCGACACCGTCGGCACGGGCGGCGACTCGCACACGCGTTTCCCGATCGGCATCAGCTTCCCGGCAGGTTCGGGTCTGGTCGCTTTCGCGGCGGCTACGGGCACGATGCCGCTCGATATGCCGGAATCGGTGCTGGTCCGCTTCAAGGGCAAGATGCAGCCGGGCGTGACGCTGCGCGACCTCGTCAACGCGATCCCGCTGTGGGCGATCAAGGAAGGCACGCTGACGGTCGCCAAGCAAGGCAAGAAGAACATTTTCTCGGGCCGCATTCTCGAAATCGAAGGTCTGCCGGATCTGAAGGTCGAGCAGGCGTTCGAACTGTCGGATGCATCGGCTGAACGTTCGGCCGCCGGTTGCACGGTGCACCTGAACAAGGAACCGATCATCGAATACCTCAACAGCAACATCACGCTGCTGAAGTGGATGATCGCGCAGGGCTATCAGGACCCGCGCAGCCTGCAGCGCCGTATCAAGGCGATGGAAGCATGGCTCGCCGATCCGCAACTGCTGCAACCGGATGCCGACGCCGAATACGCGGCTGTCATCGAAATCGATCTGGCTGACGTTCACGAGCCGATCGTCGCCTGCCCGAATGATCCCGACGATGTGAAGACGCTGTCGGACGTTGCTGGTGCGAAGATCGACGAAGTGTTCATCGGCTCCTGCATGACGAACATCGGTCACTTCCGTGCCGCGTCGAAGCTGCTCGAAGGCAAGCGCGACATTCCTGTCAAGCTGTGGGTCGCGCCTCCGACCAAGATGGACCAGAAGCAGCTGACGGAAGAAGGTCACTACGGCGTGTTCGGCACGGCTGGCGCGCGTACGGAAATGCCGGGCTGCTCGCTGTGCATGGGCAACCAGGCACAGGTGCGCGAAGGCGCGACGGTCATGTCGACGTCGACGCGTAACTTCCCGAACCGTCTGGGCAAGAACACGAACGTGTATCTCGGCTCGGCGGAACTGGCGGCGATCTGCTCGCGTCTGGGCAGGATTCCGTCGAAGGAAGAGTACATGGCCGACATCGGCGTGATCAACGCGAACGGCGACAAGATCTACCAGTACATGAACTTCGACCAGATCGAAGACTTCAAGGAAGTGGCAGACACTGTGCAGGTGTAAGTTGTTTGCTGTCGGGCTATGACGTGTGGTTTGCGTCGTGGCTTGAATGAATCGAAGGGCGCCGCAGGCTTTGAGGGTCTGCGGCGTTTTTTTATTGGCGATCCGCTTCGGACCACACGCCAAAGGACCAACCGAAGGCAGCGACCGGTTCTATTCATGCAGAAGCGCAAAACTACCCCCGCACCCTCGCCTCCCCCCACTTCGCCTCACGCGCCGTCTTGACGAACGCCGCCAGGTATTCGATCTCGTCATCGGCCTTGCGCGTGCCGAGAAAGATCTGTTTCGCGATTCCCTTCTTGCCGAGTTGCAGCGGCGTAAGCGGCATCCAGCCCGCGTATTCTTCCGCGAGCCAGCGCGGCAGCGCCGCCACGCCTCTACCGCTTGCGACCATCTGCAACATGATGTCGGTCGTCTCGATCACCTTGTGGCGCCTCGGCACGACGTTCGCGGGCGTCAGGAACTGTGTGTAGATGTCGAGCCGATCGGTTTCGACGGGATACGTGATCAGCACTTCCTTCGCGACCTGTTCCGGCGTGACGTAGGCTTCACTCGCAAGCCTGTGCTCATCGGCGACAACCAGCACCTGCTCATAGTCGAACACCGGCTGAAAGTGCAATTCGGGCTTCTTTAGCGGATCAGGTGTCACGAGCACATCGATCTCGTAGCCGATCAGCGCGCCAATACCGCCGAACTGAAAACGCTGCTTCACATCCACATCGACATCGGGCCAGCGCGCAAGATACGGCGACACCACCTTGAGCAGCCACTGATAACACGGCGCGCACTCCATGCCGATGCGCAGCGTGCCGCGCTCGCCTTGCGCGTACTGCTTCATGCGCTCTTCGGCCAGCTCGAACTGCGGCAGCATGCGGTTCGCAAGCCCGAGCAGATACTGACCGGCCTGCGTGAGCCGCATCGAACGGCCTTCACGCGTCCAGACAGGCGTGCCCAGTTGCTGCTCCAGTTTCTTCACTGCATGGCTCAGAGCCGATTGCGTGAGATTGAGCGTATCGGCGGCCGCTGTGAGCGAACCTTGTCGCTCGACTTCACGCACGACCATCAGATGACTGCGCTCCAGCATGACTCACTCCATGAACAGAATTAATGTTTGCATGAAATAAATCCATTTTTATTCATGCAGCGAAAATTCTATCATCGCTTCCAGCTACTCTCCTCTGGACGGCAACGAGACATGGTCACTACGCACAATCTGGGTTTTCCGCGCATCGGCGCAAAACGCGAACTGAAGTTCGCACTCGAAAAATACTGGAAGAACGAGTCGTCGCGCGACGAACTGAAGATGGTCGGCGCGGAGCTTCGCGAGCGTCACTGGAAAGACCAGGCCGCACTGGACTTCGCCCCCGTTGGCGACTTCTCGTTCTACGATCAGGTTCTCGACATGAGCTTCACGCTCGGCAATCTGCCGGAACGCGTGCGAGGTTTTCATGGCGATGCGCTCGACAACTATTTCCGCGTCGCGCGTGGCCGTTCGGCGCGAGGCGCGGAAGATCACAGCGCATGCTGCGGCGGTGTCGCCGCGGGTGAAATGACGAAATGGTTCGATACGAACTATCACTACATCGTCCCCGAGTTCGACGCGCACACGAACTTCTCGCTCGATCCGTCCCGCCTGCTCGAACAGTTGACGCAAGCACGTAAGCTCGGCGTAAAGACCAAGCCCGTGATCGTCGGACCCGTCACGTATCTGTGGCTCGGCAAGGCAAAGGACGACTCCGACAAGCTCGCACTGCTGCCGCGTCTGCTGCCCGTGTACGCGGCGCTACTCGATTACTTCACGGCGCAGGGCATCGAATGGGTGCAGATCGACGAGCCCGCGCTCGTCACGGAACTCGATGCAACGTGGCGTCAGGCATTCCGTACCGCGTATGAAGCGCTGTCGGAGCGCCGCGTGAAGCTGCTGCTCGCGACGTACTTCGGCCAGTTGCAGGACAATCTCGAACTCGCGTGCAAGCTGCCCGTCGATGGTCTGCATATCGATGCGATCAATGCACGCGACGAAGTCGTGGCGGTTGTCGCGCAACTGCCCGCGACCTCGGTTGTGTCGGTCGGCGCAATCAATGGCCGCAACATCTGGAAGACGGATCTCACGGCTGCGCTTGAGTGGCTCGAACCGCTGCATCGTTCGATCGGCGATCGTCTGTGGATCGCGCCGTCGTGCTCGCTGCTGCACACGCCCGTCGATCTGAGCAGCGAACAGAAGCTCGACGCCGAGATCAAGTCGTGGCTCGCGTTCGCGCTGCAAAAGCTCGACGAACTGACCGTGCTGGCCGGTGCACTGAACAATGGCCGTGAGTCGGTTGCTGAGGCGCTCGCTGCCAACGCGAAGGCCATCGAAAGCCGCCGCACCTCGCCACGTGTGCACAACCCAGCTGTCAAGGCTGCGATTGCCCGCATCGATGCATCGCTCGGCAAGCGCGCGAGCGCCTACGAACAGCGCGTTAAAACGCAGTCCGCGATTCTCAACCTGCCCGCGTTCCCGACCACCACGATCGGCTCATTCCCGCAGACGAACGAAATCCGTCACGCACGCAGCCAGTTCAAGGCAGGTGAACTCGATCAGGCCGGCTACAAGCTCGCGATGGAGCAGGAAATCACGCGCGCCGTGAAGGAGCAGGAAGCGCTGGGCCTCGACGTGCTCGTGCACGGCGAAGCCGAACGCAACGACATGGTCGAATACTTCGGTGAGCAGCTCGACGGCTACGTGTTCAGCCAGTTCGGCTGGGTGCAGTCGTATGGTTCGCGCTGCGTGAAGCCGCCTATCCTGTTCGGCGACATCAGCCGCCCGAAGGCGATGACGGTCGAGTGGATCAGCTACGCACAGTCGCAAACCGCGAAGCCGATGAAGGGCATGCTGACGGGCCCCGTCACGATCCTGAACTGGTCGTTCGTGCGCGATGATCAGCCACGCTCAGTGTCGTGCTACCAGCTCGCGCTTGCGATCCGCGAAGAAGTGCTCGACCTCGAAAAGGCCGGCGTGCGCGTGATCCAGATCGACGAAGCTGCGCTACGCGAAGGACTGCCGCTACGCCGCGCGCAATGGAACGAGTACCTGCAATGGGCCGTGGAATCGTTCCGCATTACCGCGAACGGCGTGCGCGACGAAACGCAGATTCACACGCACATGTGCTATTCGGAGTTCAACGACATCATCGCGTCGATCGCCGATATGGATGCCGATGTGATCACGATCGAAACGTCGCGCTCCGACATGGAACTGCTCGATGCATTCGACAACTTCAAGTACCCGAATGAGATCGGCCCGGGCGTGTACGACATTCACTCGCCGAACATTCCGAGCCAGGAACATATCGTGAACCTGATGAAGAAGGCCGCAGAGCGTATTCCGGCGGGGCGTCTGTGGGTGAATCCGGACTGCGGTCTGAAGACGCGTCAATGGGCTGAAGTGCTGCCCGCACTGACCAACATGGTCGCGGCTGCGAAAACCCTGCGTCAGTCGGTGTAATCGTTGCGATCCGCGCCGCGTCGTTCACGGCGCGGATCGCAAGCCGCGAGCGCAACGTCCCCTGTCAATCCCACGCGTATCGCATTCCCACCCAGAACCCACGCGGTGCGCCCAGGCCAAGGAACTGCTCGTTCGTGATGCCGTCGGGATCGAACGTATGGTTCGGGCCGTTGAAGAAGTTCTGGCCGAGCACCGCGAAAGTCGCATAGCGCTTGTTAAACAGATTCTGGATTGAACCGAATACTTGGAAGTGCTTGGTCACGTTGTAGGTCGTGTCGAGATTCACGAGAAAGTAGCCGGCAAGCGTGCCGTTCACATCCTGATTGTTCTCGTCGCCGCGCGCGAAGACGTCGCTGCGGTATGTCAGATCCGTGCCGACTTTCCATTTGGCCGTCGCCGCATAGTCCAGCCTTAGCTTGACTGTATTTGCCGGAATACCGGGAATGCGATCGCCCGAATGCACGGTGATGTTGCCATCCGCGTCAGCACTCGAATTGCTTCCACTGTTCTCGGTCCATGTCGAACGATACGTCGCATTGACGTAGCTGTAGCTCGCGCTGATACCGACAGGCCCCCACTGCGTGCGCCCCGCCAGTTCGAAACCCTGCCGCCGCGTTTTGCCTACGTTCTGGAAATAGCCCAGCGTGCTCGATGCGCCCTGGCTGCTGACGAACTGGATGTCGTCGTCGAGCGTCGTGCTATACGCGGCTGCGCTCCACGATGTGTTGTTCCCTATACGGCCTCGCGCGCCTACTTCGAACGTCTTTGAAATAACGGGCTTCAATGAAGGATCCGCGAGGAAATCGTTCGGCAGCGAGCATGGCGCGGCAGGATCCGCGCAGGCGAGTTCGATCGACGTCGGCGTGCGCATGCCTTCGTTATAGGTGGCGTAGGCGGTGAACCACGAAGTCGGATTCCAGTTCACACCAACAGCAGGATTGAAACGCGAGAAAGTGTGGCGGCCATCCAGTAACGGCTGAATACCGCTCTCATCGCCGATGTTCGTGCGTGCCCAGTTGTAGCGGCCTGCGAGTGTCATCGACCATTCGTCGTTGAATGAAAAAGTATCGGTGAAATAGATGCCGTAGTTTTCGTTGCGCGTTTTTGCGTCGGTCGTCTGGACAAACGGACCGTCGCCGACCGTCGCCCGATCGTCCGTAAAGAACGCGTTTTGCAACGACTGTGTGAAGTGCGAGTTGGCGAGATCCGCCGCCGCGCCGATCGTGAACTGGTTGTTCTTGCCGAACAGGCGCTGCAGTAGTGTCAGCTGAAGACTCGCGCCATAGCTGTCGGTCACGATCACCGACTGCGCGTTGGTTGCCGGCGGTTCGTCATCGTCATCCGGATCGAAGTCGTCGTTGACGTTGCTGCTCGTGTTCACGTTCCGGTAATGCCGGTAGTACGCGTTACCCGTGATCTGAATGTCGGGCGTGAAATAGTGCGAGCCGTTGATCGTCAGATAACCGAGCTGGTTTTCGTTCGTGTCCGGGAACGTGTATGCCTGCGTGTAGTTGCCCAGAAACGAACGCGGGATCGTCTGCGAGCCGTTGAGCGTATTGTCGGCGCCGCCCATCGACACCGAGATGGTCGTCGACGAATCCATGTAGCGCAGCTTGCCGAACGCCTGTCGCAGTCGGCTTGAGTTGTGGTCGGCCCAGCCGTCGTCGTTGGTTGCGTTGGCGGTGAAGTAGTAGTCGAGATTGCTGTTGCCGATGACCCCGCCCTGCTGGATCTGCGCGAGCTTGCGGCCCCACGAGCCGAGCTGGACTTCGGCTTCGCCGCCCGGGTTCTCGCGGCCGTTCTTGGTCGTCACGGCGATAGCGCCGCCGAGTGTATTCAGGCCGAAGGTTGGGTTGGAGCCGGGAATGAGCTGAATAGTCTGGATGGCCGCCTGCGGGATGAGATCCCAGTTCACGACGTCGCCGAAGGGCTCGTTCACTCGCACGCCATCGAGAAACACGGACAATCCCTGCGGCGTGCCGAGCACGGGTGAAGCCGTGAAGCCCCGATAGTTGACATCGACCTGCCACGGGTTGCCTTGCGCATCGTTGAGGTCGACGCTTTGCAGGTTGCTCGCAAAGTAGTCGACCAGTGTGTGCGAATTTTGCGTCTGAAGATCGCGACCGCGAATCGTCTGCACGTTGGCCGGCACCAGTTCGATCGCCGTGCCGATGCCCACCAGCGGCGTCGTGCCGACCACCACAATGTTCGGCAGTTCGACCTGCTCGGTCGACGGCGCGTTTTGCGCGATTTGCTGCGAGGCGCTGTCGGCTGAGTTGCCGGCTGCGTTGCCTGGCGTGCTCTCCGCTTGTGCGACGGGCGTGACCTGTTCCTTTGTATCGGCTGCCGTGTCCGTCTGCGCCCATGAAGTGGCCGACAGTGCGGCAAACACCGCGCCTACGGACAGGCGTAACGCGGTTCGAGGCCTCAACGTCTGCAAGCGCCCCGGTTTGCGTAGCGTGGTGATCATCGATGCCGTCTCCTGTCCGTTCGTTCTGTTTCTTATCGCGGATGCTCTGCGTTCCTGGCCGGGGAGATGGCCTACGTCGAAACTGATGCTCCGTTGAGAAAGCGTCGCACGAAAGCGCATATGTGGACCCGGGAGAAATTCCCGAAACATTGAGGAAGCTTTCCTGAGAGGTCCGGAGGAGTTTCACGCTGCGACGAATGGCGTCAGGCACGGCGCTTGCTGCCGGGTTCCAGGTTTCTACTTTCTGAACAGGAGATCCCGCACCCGACCATTTCCTGTGCGCCCTCGCCAGCTCGCGCTGAGCGGCGATCCGGCAAATGCGGCTTTAGCAGTTTCTTTTCATCGAGCCGGTAGCCGCATCATTTTCAAACCGGCTGTAACAAGCTCCCATTCGGCGCCACATCGTCGTGCAGTGGCGTACGTAGCAGCGCGATCATCTCGCGCCCGGCCCTCGAAAAAGGAGACCCGTTCTATGACCCGACGCACTGTCCAACTCGTGGGCAGCCTGGTGGCGGTCGTGCTCGTCGCCGTGCTTTTGACACGCGCCATCGATGCGAGCACGTGGCATCAATACTCCGGCGATCTCGTGTACTACACCGGCCGTCATCTCTCGCTCGTGGGGATTTCGATGACGCTCGCCATCGTGGTCGGCATTCCCGCTGGTGTTGTGCTCAGCCGTCCTGCCCTCGCGCGGCAGGCGGAAAGCTTCATGCAGATTTTCAACATCGGCAATACCGTGCCTTCGCTTGCCGTGCTGGCGATTGCACTCGGCATCTTCGGTATCGGCGATATCCCCGCCATCATTGCGCTGTTTCTCGCGTCGCTGTTGCCGATTACGCGCAACACTTACGAGGGCATGAAGAACGTGCCGGCATCGTTGCTCGAAGCCGCACGCGGCATCGGCATGACGAACATGCAGTCGCTCACGCGCGTGGAGTTACCCAACGCGATGCCGATCGTCGTCGGCGGCGTGCGTACGGCGCTTGCGATCAACGTGGGCACTGCGCCGCTTGCGTATCTGATCGGCGCGGACAGTCTCGGCACACTGATTTTTCCGGGCATCTATCTGAACAACAACCAGATGTTGCTGCTCGGCGCGGCGGGAACCGCGATCCTCGCGCTGTTGCTCGATGCGATCGTGTCCGCAGCAAGCCGGCGCTGGACGACGGGAAGCGAGGTGACACCATGAAGATCATTCGCTTCCTAAAAACGGCGCTCATTGCCGGTGCACTGGGCGTGTTCGCGAGTCTCCCCGCGATGGCCGCGCCCCTCGTGCTCGGCGGCAAGAACTTCACCGAGCAATACGTGCTGATCGAGATTACGTCGCAGTATCTGCGTTCGCGCGGCTATACAGTCGATGCGCGCACGGGCCTCGGCAGCGTGCTCTTGCGCAGTGCGCAGGAGAACGGGCAAGTGGATGTGACGTGGGAATACACGGGCACCGCGGCGCTCGTCTATCACAAGCTGAAGGAGAAGCTGTCGCCTGACGCGATGTATCAGCGCGTGAAGGATCTCGATGCAAAGCAAGGGCTCGTGTGGCTAAACAAGTCGCCGCTGAACAACACCTACGCGCTCGGACTTCCCGCTGAAGCCGCGCAGAAATCGGGCATTCGCACGATCTCGCAACTCGCCGACAAGATGAAGAGCGACCCGAAAGGCACGCGACACGTGTTCGGCATGGACGCGGAATTCGCGAATCGCCCCGATGGTTTGAAGCCGCTCGAAGCCACCTACGATCTGCATTTCAGTCGCGCAGAAACGAAGCAGATGGATCCGGGCCTCGTCTACACGGCACTGCATAACAACCAGTTGACCATCGGCCTCGTCTACACGACGGATGGCCGCGTGAAGGGTTTCGGCATCGTGCCGCTCGAAGACGATCGACACTTCTTCCCGCCGTACAACGCCACGCCTGTGGTGCGTGCGTCGGTGCTACAGCAGAACCCGAAGCTCGCGGAACAGTTGAACGCGCTCTCCGGCGCGCTGAACAACGACACGATGCTGGAGATGAACAAGCAGGTCGATATCGACGGGAAGTCCGTGCAGGCAGTCGCGAGCGAGTTTCTTCGCACGCACAAACTGCCCTGAACGAAGGAGGAAAAGTAAAGATGAGTCTGACCGACTATCTGAGCGCGAACTGGCCCGAGCTTCTGCAACTCACGTTGCAGCACTGCTATCTCGTCGGTCTTGCCGTGGGCTGCGCGATCATCGTCGGCGTGCCGGTCGGCATTCTGATGAATCGCTATGAATGGCTCGCGGGACCGTTGCTCGCCATCGCGACCATCATTCTGACGCTGCCGTCGATTGCGCTGTTCGGCCTGATGATCCCCGTGTTCTCGCGCTTTGGCGAAGGCATCGGCGCGGTGCCGGCGATCACCGCCGTGTTCCTGTATTCGCTGCTGCCCATCATGCCCAACACGTATCTCGCGCTGCGCAATGTGGAGGCAGGCATCAAGGAAGCGGGCATCGGCATCGGCATGACGCAATGGCAACGGTTGCGTCTCGTGGAGTTGCCGCTTGCCGTCCCCGTGATTCTCGGCGGCGTACGTACGGCCGTCGTGATGAACATCGGCGTGATGACGATTGCTGCCGTGATCGGCGCGGGCGGCCTCGGCTCGCTGATCATTCGCGCGATCGGCCAGAGCAGCATGATGAAACTGCTGGTGGGCGCCGTGCTCGTGAGCGTGCTCGCGATCGTCGCCGACCTGCTGCTGCAGGCATTGCAGCGTGCATTGACACCGAAGGGAGTGCAAAAGACATGATCGAACTCGACCAATTGACGAAGACTTTCACGCAGAAGGACGGCCAGAAAGTGACCGCCGTCGACTCGGTGAGCCTCAAGGTCGAAGAGGGAGAAATCTGCGTGTTCCTCGGGCCATCCGGCTGCGGCAAGACCACGACGCTCAAGATGATCAACCGTCTGATCGAGCCGACTTCGGGACGCGTGCTGATCAATGGCAACGATACGAGCGGCCTCAATGAAGTCGATCTGCGTCGTCACATCGGCTATGTGATCCAGCAGATCGGCCTTTTCCCGAACATGACGATCGAAGAAAACATCACGGTCGTGCCGCGTCTGCTCGGCTGGGACAAGAAGCGTTGCGCCGAACGCGCAACCGAGTTGATGTCGATGGTCGCGCTCGATCCGAAGCTGTATCTGAAGCGTTATCCGCGCGAGCTGTCGGGCGGGCAGCAACAGCGCATCGGCGTGATTCGCGCGCTCGCGGCGGACCCGCCCGTCCTGCTGATGGACGAGCCGTTCGGCGCGGTGGACCCGATCAATCGCGAGACCATCCAGAACGAGTTCTTCGCGATGCAGCGCCAGCTGAAAAAGACCGTGATTATGGTGAGCCACGATATCGACGAGGCGATCAAGCTTGGCGATCGCGTTGCGGTGTTCAGGCGCGGCAAGCTCGTGCAATACGATCATCCGGATACGTTGCTTGCGCATCCGCGTGATGACTTCGTCGGCCAGTTCGTCGGCGCGGACAGTACGCTCAAGCGCCTGTTGCTGGTCAAGGCCGGCGATGCCGCGACGCAGCCCGAAACCGTGCGCGCGGAAACGCCGCTCGCCGATGCCTTCGCGATCATGGACGAAAACGACAGCCGCTATCTGACGGTGCTGGACGGCGAACAGCGCGCGCTCGGTCTGGTATCGCGACGTGCGGCGCGTGGCGCGCAAGGCGTGTGCGGCGACAAGCTCACGGAGTTTCAGGCAAGCGTGTCGCCGGATGAGAACCTGCGAATCGTGCTGTCGAAGATGTATCAGTTCCGTTCGTCGTGGATGCCTGTGCTCGACACGGAAGGTCATTATGTCGGCGAGATTACGCAGGATTCGATTGCGGACTATCTGAGCTCGGGACGCTCGCGGCAGCAGACGGGGCATGTGCCTGTGACGCGCGCTGTGGAGTTCAACACTTGATGTCGCGGTTCGACAAACAGTTCGTGTCGCACTGACAGGCAGACGCCATGTGAATTCCCCACGGCTCGGGCTTTCGGCGGCAGCTGGCCCGACTCTATGCCACCGTTGCGCCAGTACCTTCGCTGCCGATCGAACACGTAACGATTTCACTACGGCATCAATCACCGTCCAGGTTCTGTCCCGTTTCCCGCCCTCACTTCCGGCTATATTTTCCACGGGCAAACAGTCCGGATGTCAGCGCGAAACCATGCGCCCGGTGTGACTCGCATCGATGGCAGCAGATCAGGGAAGCTCCGCCGCACGGCTGCATCCGTCTGCTGTCGCCGTGCGTACAAGGGGAATGACGCGCCGCTGCTCTCATCGTCCGCTATCGGCCCGTAGCTAAGGGAGATCGCGCAATGGATGTGCAGACGGCCACCCGTCCCGTTTGGCCTGGCAGCCGCGTCGCTGTCGTCGGCGCCGGTATTGCCGGACTCGCCAGTGCGTATCTGCTCGCCCGCCGCCATCGCGTCACCCTTTTCGAAGCGTCGGGCTATGCCGGCGGGCACACGAACACCGTCGACGTCGAACTGGACGGCTTCATCCATCCCGTCGATACCGGCTTTCTCGTCTTCAACGATCGCACCTATCCCAACCTGATCGCCCTCTTCGACGAGCTTGGCGTCACGTCACACGAAAGCGACATGACGTTTTCCGTCTCGCTCGATCATGGACGGCTCGAATGGGCCGGCACCAATCTGAACACCGTGTTCGCGCAGCGCCGCAATGTGCTCTCGCCCAGCTTTCTGGCGATGTTGCGCGACATCATGCGTTTCAATTCGTCGGCTGAAACGCATCTCGCAGCGGCAGCCGCCAACGGATGCTCGGTGGACGACCTGCTGACGGCGGGACGTTACGGCGCGCCCTTCCGGCAACATTACCTGTTGCCGATGGCAGCCGCGATCTGGTCGTGCGCGACGTCAGACGTCCTGCGCTTCCCCGCCGCGACCTTTTTGCGCTTCTGCCTGAACCATGCACTGCTGCAGGTCAATCGCCGCCCGCGCTGGAAAACAGTCGCAGGCGGCGCGCGCGAGTACGTGCGCAAGATCGTCGCCACGCTGGACGACGTGCGGACGAACGCACCCGTCTTCGCGGTGCGCCGCGCGCAGGATGGCGTGCTGATCGCGAGCGGATCAGGATGGGAGCGCTTCGATGCCGTCGTCCTCGCCACGCACGCACCCGATACGCTGCAGCTGCTCGACGATCCCGACCACGACGAACGTCGTGTGCTCGGCGCGATTCGCTATCAACCCAATGTCGCGTGGCTGCACACCGATGCGGCATTGCTTCCGCGCCGCGAGCGGGTATGGTCCGCATGGAACTACGTGTCACAAGGCGCCAATGTCACGAGGCCGGTCTGCGTCAGCTATCTGATCAACCGTCTGCAGCCGTTGCCGTTCAGGATGCCTGTGATCGTGACGCTCAATCCTTCACGACCGCCTTCACGCGAAACGATCCTGAAGCGGTTCGACTACGATCATCCGCTGCTCGACAGCGCAGCCGTCGCCGCTCAAACTCACCTCCCTTCGTTACAGGGCACGCGGCGCACGTGGTTCGCGGGCGCCTGGACGGGCTACGGCTTTCATGAAGACGGGCTGAAGTCTGCGCTGCGCGTTGCGTGCGACTTCGGCGTCGAACCCGCATGGTCCGTGCGATGAACGGGACATCCTCCGATCAGGCAGCGTGGCTGCTGTCCGGTCACGTCGTTCACGAACGGTTGCGCCCCGTGCGTCACCGTTTCGTCTATCCCGTGTTCTGCATTCGTTGCGATCTCGCGAGGCTTCCGGAGCTGGATTGCTGGTGGCTGGGCGTCGATCGTCTTCGCCCGTTGAGCCTGATGAAGCGCGACTACGGCGCATGCGACGGCACCGATCCGCTCGTGTGGATACGCGGCAAGCTCGCAGACGCAGGCGTCGACCTCGACGGCGGCTCTATCTGGCTGCAGACCTTTCCACGCGTATTCGGCTACGCGTTCAATCCAGTCAGCTTCTGGCTCTGTCACGACCCTGACGGCAATCTGCGCGTATTGCTCGCCGAGGTGCGCAACACGTTCGGCGAGCGCCATTCGTATCTGCTCAAGGCAGTGGACGAACGTCCTATCGACGCGAACACCCACCTCGTTTGCACGAAGACGCTGCACGTATCCCCGTTTTGTCGCATCGAAGGTCACTACGTTTTCCGCATCCGCGAAAGTGTGCACGCTTCTTCGATCTCCATCGACTATCACGATGCGCAAGGGCTCCTGATTCGCACGGCCATTTCGCTCGACAAACACCCTCTCACACGCGCCCGTGCGTTGCACGCGCTCGCACGTCAACCGCTTCTCACGGTCGGCGTTATCGCGCGCATTCATTGGCAGGCGCTGCACCTATGGCTCAGAAAGGTGCCTTTCCACGGCAGACAGCCGCCCTCTCCTCACTCGCGCCCAACAACAACCAACGAGGAATCGTGACCATGACGTTTCAGCGCGCCTTCTATGCAACGGGCAGTGCGCCTGCCTTTGCCCGGCTGTTTCTCGCGTTGCTGGGCCGCGTGCGCGTCGGCCATCTCGTTCTGACGACGCCCGGCGGCCAGCAACGCGTATTCGGCGACCCGCATGCTCATCCCGGCGCGCAACTGATCCTGCGCGACTGGCGCGCGTGTCGTGCGATCCTCCTGGCAGGCGACATCGGTTTTGCCGAAGCGTACCGCGCGCAATGGCTCGACACGCCCGACATCGTCGCGCTGCTGAGGCTCGGCATCCGCAACGAGGCTGCGTTGCCGCGCACCGTGGCGGGCAGCATGCCGGCGCGGCTGTTCTATGGATTGCGGCACTGGCTGCGCCCCAACACGCGACGTGGCAGCCAGCGCAACGTGCACGCACACTACGATCTCGGCAATCCGTTCTACGCACTGTGGCTCGACCCTGGCATGACCTATTCGAGCGCGCTGTTCGACGGCGATCCCAACCGTACGCTCGACGATGCCCAAGCCGCAAAATATCAGCGCATCGTCGACGTGTTGCAGTTGCGTGCCGGGATGCGCGTGCTGGAGATCGGCTGCGGCTGGGGCGGCTTCGCACTGCATGCGGGCCGGCTGGGTATCCGCGTGCATGGCGTAACGATTTCCGACGCACAGTACGAATGGGCGCGCGGGCGTGTGGCGCAAGCCGGGCTCGGCGATCTCATCTCGATCGAATTGCGCGACTACCGGGACGTGCGCGGCATCTATGACGCGGTGGTATCGATCGAAATGTTCGAGGCCGTGGGAGAGCGCTACTGGCATACGTTCTTCACGGCGCTTAAACACTTGTTGAAGCAAGACGCACGCGCGCTCGTCCAGTCGATTACGATCGACGACTCGCACTTCGCCGCGTACCGTTCTTCCAGCGACTTCATCCGCGAATACATCTTTCCGGGCGGCATGCTGCCGGGCGCAGAACACTTTCGACTCGCGGCGAAACGCGCGGGCATGGAGTCGGTCGAGTCGCTATCGTTCGGAAACGACTATGCGCGCACACTGCAATGCTGGCACGAGCGTTTCGAGGCGAATCTCGAAGCGATACGCGCGCTCGGTTTCGACGATCTTTTCGTTCGCACGTGGCGGCTCTATTTTGCGTATTGCGAGGCAGGTTTCGCCGAACAGCGCACGGACGTCAGGCAATTCATTCTCACTGTCGCCGATTGAGCGACACTCAGAATGCGTGACCGGTTCAGGCGTCACTCGCCCGGCGACAGAAAGCCTGGCTTGCCGATCTGCTCCGGATGCTGCGGCACACGGCGAAAACGCGACGCGTCGAAACCCAACGCGTCGAAGCGCGCGAGCAGCGAACGGTAGACTTCGTCGCTGACATCGGGGTCGCGCGCGAAAATCCAGCCGAGGCTTTTGTCGCGAAGGCCGAGCAGCGTATAGCGATAATCGTCGTCGACGTAGAGCGTCAGTTGCGTCACGTGGATGGGCCACACGATACGCACCTTCCACTCGCCGTTTCCACTGTCCGGCACCACGCTGTCGACGAAATGGAAATTGGACGGCGACGCGTCGAACGTCTTCGCATGCGCGGTATAACGGTCGTCGATCTTGCCATCTTCGCGCAGCGACCAGTCCGTATAACTGCCCACATATTTGCTTTCGAGGAAATACGGAATGATCGCGATCACATACCAGCGCCCCATATAGCGCGGCAGATCGACGTTTGCGGGCCTCAGCGGCACGTCGGCCCGCGGATTGGGATTTGGCGGCGACTGCGAACATGCCGACATCACAAAGGCCGCCACCGCGACAGCAATCAGTGACCATCCAATTCGCGCATACCACGTGGGCATTTTCATCACATCACCGCTTTTCGAACAGGTAGTGTGCTACGCCCCACTCGTTGCCTTTTGCGTAGCCGAAGAGTTCGGCCACGCTCATGTAGAACATCCGCCAGCGCTGGAACCACAGTGCCGCATTATCCACACCGTAAGCCAGAGCGAGTTCGGGCATCACCTGTGCGCGCGCCGCATCGAGATTCGCCAGCCAGTGCTCTGCCGTGCGCGCATAATGCGCGCCGCCGATCCACCATTGCCTGTCGATGCGCAGGTCGTCCTGAAAGTGCTGCAACAACGCTTCCGAAGGCATCGTGCCGCCCGTGAAAAAGTACGTCGACATCCAGTCCGTCGCATCGCGGGTCTGAAAATGCCAGGCCATCGTCCGATGCGCGAAGAGATGGACGAAGAGCTTGCCATCGGGCCGCATCCAGCGCGCAATGCGTTCGAGCAGCAACCCATAGTTCTTCATATGCTCGAACATCTCGACGGACAGCACGCGATCGAAATAGCCGGTGCGTAACGCCTGCTCAAATTCGAACTGCACGACGTTGCCGGTTATCACGCGCAGATTCGTGATGCCCGCTGACGCCGCTCGCGCCTCGATGAATTCACGTTGGCCGCGCGAGTTCGACAGGGCCACGATCTGCGCTAGCGGGTACCGCGCGGCCAGCCACAACGCGAGCGATCCCCAGCCGCAACCGAGGTCGAGTATGGTCTGACCGTCTTCGATCTGCGCCCGCTCTGCATAGAGCGCGAGCATCGCATGCTCTGCCTGGTCGAGCGTCTCGTCGCCGCGTGGATACAGGCAGCACGAATACTTCAGGTGCGGACCCAGATGCGCCTCGAAGAACGACGGCGGCAACTCGTAGTGTTGCGTGTTTGCGGCGTCGGTCTCGATTGCGACGGGGCTTGTGCGCAACTCGTCGATGAGCGTGCTGAACCGTTTCGAACGGAGCGCGTAATCGAACGCGCCTTCTTCGATCAGACGCTGCCGCATCAGCCGGCGCATGCCAATGCGGATCAGACGATCCGGCACCCAGCCGCGCTCGCACGCATGAATCAGCCAGTCTTCGCAGGCGTTTTTCGGAGTGTCGATTGAAGGCCGGGTTGCCGTGAATGTCATGGCATGTACCGTTCGCGTGAGTGGGCGGAAATCAGCCGCGGCGCGGCGGCCACGGTATCAACGCGCTGGTCTCACGCATGTACTCGGCGTAGCCAGGACGCGAATGGACCAGATGCGCTTCGAGCATTGGCACGCCGGATAGCTTCATCAGCAGCCACGCCATCAGTACGGGCGGAATCAGCGTCAGCCATATCCAGGGCGAGCCGGCCGAAAGCGCGATATACGCGACCCAGTGCAGGCATTCGAAGAAATAATTTGGATGCCGCGAGTAGCGCCACAGGCCGACGCGGCACACCTTTCCCCTGTTCGCCGGATCGGCGACGAAGTGTCTGAGCTGGCTGTCTGCAATCGCCTCGCCGCCGACCGACGCGAACCAGATCAGCGCCGCAATCGCGACCCATGCGGCAGACGGCGCGCTCGACCGCCACGCAGGCACCGCGAACGCAAGCGACAGCACGATCGAGATGACCGTTTGCAGTTCGAGAAACCAGAACATCTTGCGCCCCGCGTCGGCGCCCCATTGCTCGCGGAATCGGTGATAACGCGGGTCTTCCGGCTTACCCGCGTTACGCCGCCACAAATGCCAGCCCAGGCGCGCGCCCCAGATGCCGCCGCCGATCGCGACGAGCGCGCGGGCAAGCGGATCGCCGTTGCCTGTCACTCCATAGAACAGCGCAATCGCGCCCAGCGAGAAAGCCCATATCGGATCGATCATGCCGGCGTTCTCGCTCGACTGCTGCCACACCCAGAAGGCCGCGAACAGCGCGACGAGCAACACGAACGCAATCGACACAGCGACGACGGGCGACATCGACGACTCCTTGGGACGTGAATCGGCAAGACCTTTATTTGCAGGTTATACGCGTCACGAAGGCGCGTGGAGGCATTGCGGCGAATGTGCCGCAAACCGTGTGCCGTTGCGCAGGCCGTGTCGCGGAATTGAATCGGTTCGATGGATGCCTTCGTCAAGTTCCGGCGCGCCGTTGCTCACGGACTGGACATTGCCGGATGCCAATATCCATGCGATCCATCTCGAACGCAACCAGCTCTCCGTCAAGCTCAGGACGTTTGCGGATTTTCTCGGCGAGTTTCTGCACGGGTACTTCGAAGATCTCTGCTCGCGTGCGGATGAGGCCACACGAATGAGCGTCGCGCGATTACCCGTCAAGCCGCTGCCACTGCATCAATCCACGCCGATATGATTCGCGGCCCACACACCGGCTTCGAGCGACAGCTGCTCCAGAAACGCCTGTTGGACAGGCGTGCCGAGCCACTCTGTTCTGATCGTATAGCCAACCGTACGCGCCGCTTCCGGCGTCTGAAGTTCCAGCGCGACCATCTCGCTGGCAGGATACGCTTCGAGAATCTGCGAACGCGACAGCAGTGTGATGCAGTCGCTTTCCACCAGCATGGCCATCATCATCGGGAGCGAACTCGTCTCGACCACGAGCGGCGGATCGCCCGGCAGCCGAGCGAGAATCGAGTCGATCGCCGCACGACGCGGCACGTTCCGTTGCGGCACGACCCAGTCGAACGCCGCGAGATCGCGGGCGGCGATCGTCTTCTTGCCTGCCAGCCGATGCCCCTTTCTGACTGCGATCACATAGGGATCGGAAAACAGCTCGGTTTCCCGCTCGGAACCTGTGAGGCGAGGCACTCTCAGCGCGCCAATGATCACGTCGATGTTGCCGAATCGTAGCTCCCGCAACAGCCGGGCGTGAGAACCTTCGTCGACCGTCACCTTCGCATTCGGATACTGCCGGCGCAGCCGCTGGATCGTGCGCGCGACGAAACGCGGCGCGAGCATCGGCAGCACGCCGAGCGTAATCCGGCCCGTCATCTGTCCACGCGCATGCGCGAGATCTTCGCGGGCCTGCGCGATCTCGTACATCGCGAGGCTCAGGCAACGTGCGAACTCGACGCCCGCCGTGTTCGCCGACACACTGTGCACGCGACGCCGGTAGAGCGTCGCGCCGACCGCCTGTTCGATCTGACGCGCCGCGCGATGCACGGCCGGTTGCGAAATGCCGAGTTGCTGCGCCGCCTCCGCCGCCGAGCCGCATTGGGCGATCGCAATGTGGCAGCGCACCTGCGAATCCGTCAAATGACGGCAGATATTGCCGATGTTCTTCGCGTGCGCCCCGTCGTTGCCGATCAGATCGCGGACAGCCCGCTCGATCTGATCGAGCATGCGCCGCACGCGACGATGCAGGATCTCGCCCTCAGCGGTCAGTTCGCTGCCGCCGTAGCCGCGCTCGAATAACGCGCCGCCGAAGCTGGCTTCGAGTTTGCTGATGGCGAGGCTGACGGCAGGCTGCGTGCGCCCCGCGCGCGCAGCCGCGAGGCCGATGCCGCCCGTTTCGCAGACGGCGTCGAACAGAAACAGACGCCGCAGACGTGCGAGATCGTCGTCGCGCTCCAGTCCCGTGTCGGTCGACATGACTCGGAAAAGCCTCTGTGAAAACCCCTAGCTTAACGAAAATTTATGCCAGAGGGTGTACTTCATATTGAGGGATTCAGCGGGTCCACGCTTACAGTGACATCAATCCGATCAAGATGTTTTCAGCCAGGAGCCGTTCATGTCCGTCGTCGTCGACACTCACACACACGCAATTTCCCCCGATAAACAACGTTATCCTCTCGCGCCGGTTGGTGGCCATCAATCGGAGTGGTCGGCGAAGCGCCCTGTCAGTTTCGAAGGGCTCCTTGCAGCGATGGACGAAGCCGGGATTGGGCGTGCCGTCGTCGTGCAGGCATCGACGGTGTATGGCAACGATAATAGTTATGTCGTCGAAGCCGTGCGCAATCATCCCGACCGCTTCGCGGGCGTGTTCTCGATCGATGTACTGGCCAACGATGCCGTCTCGCAGATGCAACGCTGGCTCGATGCCGGTCTGAGCGGCCTGCGCCTCTTCACGACAGGCAGCACGATGCCCGGCCAGGCGGGGTGGCTGGACGACGACCGCTCATTTCCCGTCTGGGAATATGCGCAGAAACACGACGTATCGATCTGCCTGCAGATGACCGCGCAGGGCATTCCCGCGCTGCTGAACATGTTGTCACGCTTTCCCGACGTGCGCGTGCTGCTCGATCACCTCGCGCGTCCCGAACTGGCGGGCGGTCCGCCGTACGAGGCCGCTGCACCGCTGTTCAGTCTCGCATCGCATCGCGGCGTCTATCTGAAGCTGACCAATCGCACGATCGCCGAGGCGTCGCGCGGCGCGTCGACGCCGGGCGCGTTCTTCCCCCGCGTGCTCGACGCCTTCGGCGCAGATCGCATCGCGTGGGGCTCGAATTTTCCCGCAGCCGAAGGCACGCTGCCGCAATTGCTCGCCGATGCGCGCGAGAGTCTGTCGATGCTGCCCGCCGATGCGCGCGAAGCCATCTTCGGCGACACGGCGCGCTCGCTCTACCCCGCACTTGCGGCCTGACAGCGACGACGGAAAACCGCGAGGAAACTTCTACATGAGCACCGCAACGCAACCGCTGCGCCTGAAAACCGCGCTGATGACCTATCCGCATACGCGCGCGCTGAAATCGGGTGAATTGACGGATCCCGCCGTCGAACTCGTGTTCGAGGACGTCGAGCCCATTCATCGAGCTTTCGCGCCGATGGCGCGCAAGCAGGCGTTCGACGTCAGCGAACTGGCCATCGTGACGTATCTGCAAGCCAAGGCGTACGGCAAGCCTGTCGTGCTGCTGCCCGCCGTCGTCGCCGCGCGCTTTCAGCAGAAGTGCATTATCTATAATGCGCAACACGGCCGGCTGAGCGTCGACGATCTCGAAGGCAAGCGCATCGGCGTGCGTGCGTATTCGCAAACGACAGGCATGTGGGTGCGTGCGATTCTCGCGCAGACGTATGGGGTGCCCATCGACAGAATCGAATGGATTACGTTCGAAGGCTCGCATCTGGAGGAATACCGCGAGCCGGTATTCGTCCGGCGTGCACAGCCTGGCGAGTCGCTGCTGCCGATGCTGCGCGCAGGCGAACTCGATGCCGCGATCCTCGGCAACGATCTGCCTGACGAGGAAGGCCTTGTGCCGCTGATCGAAGATGCAGTGGCCGCCGATCGCGCGTGGTACGGCATCCACGAGTATGTACCCGTCAATCACGTCGTCGTGGTCACGAAGGCGCTGGCCGAACAGCATCCCGAGGCCGTCCGCGCCGTGTATGACCTGCTGCTGCGAGGCAAACAGTCGGTGGCGCACGAACGCGACGCGAGCAAGCCCGACCCGCTCCTGTTCGGTATCGACGCGCTGCGAGGTCCCCTCGAAGAGACGCTCGCGTTCTGCGAAAGCCAGCAACTTTTGCCGCGCAAACTGAGCGTCGACGAAATTTTCGCGGACTGCCTCGACATACTCGGCGACGCTGCACGCTAGTCCGACACAAGCCGCTTCAATCACTCAAGCGAATTCAAATTCGCCGCTGTTCCAGAAGGAGACATCATGAGCTTGCCCGGCAAGGCCGCATCGAAACCCCGGGGACGCCAGCCGTTCTATCGCGACCTGTCTTTCCAGGTACTCGCCGGCATGGCGCTCGGCGTCGCCGTCGGCTACTGGTTCCCGAAGTTCGGCATCAACCTGCAGCCGGTCGGCGATGCGTTCATCCGTATCATCCAGATGCTGATCGGGCCCATCATCTTCTGTACCGTGTGCAGCGGCATCGCAGGGGTGAACGACTTCAAGAAAGTGGGCCGCGTCGCGATCAAGGCACTGTTCTACTTCGAGGTCGTGACGTCGCTCGCACTCGTGCTCGGACTGGTCGTCATCAACGTGCTGAAGCCCGGCGTGGGCATGAACGTCGACATGCACGGCGTGCATTCGTCCGCCGTCGACGTGTATGTCGCGAAGGCTCATCACGTCGTCACGACCAGCGAGTTTCTGCTGAACGTGATCCCGCATACGGCCATCAGCGCATTTGCGGGCGGCGACGTGCTCCAGGTGCTCTTCTTCTCGGTGCTGTTCGCGTTTGGTCTCGCGGCAATCGGCGAGCGTGCGCGCCCGGCGATGGACATGATCGATTCGGTATCGGGCGCCCTCTTCTGGATCATCGGCCTGACGATGAAGATCGCCCCGCTTGCGGCATTCGGCGCAATCGCCTTCACGGTCAGCAAGTTCGGCTTCGGCACGTTGATCTCGCTCGGCAAGCTGATCCTCGAGTTCTATCTGACCTGCGCGCTCTTCATCCTGCTGATTCTCTGGCCGATCGCGAAGGTGAACGGTTTCAGCCTGATGCGGCTGATGCGCTATATCGGCGCGGAGTTGTTGCTCGTGATCGGCACGAGTTCGTCCGAGACCGTTTTTCCGCAACTGATCGACAAGCTCGAACGCCTCGGCTGCGAGAAGTCCGTCGTGGGACTCGTGCTTCCGACTGCATACACGTTCAACCACGACGGTACCTGTCTGTATTTTGCCGCGGCCGCCGTGTTTCTTGCGCAGGCCACCAATACCCCGATGAGCTGGCACGATCAGCTGGTGCTGCTTGCCGTACTGCTGCTGACATCGAAGGGGGCAGCGGGCGTATCGGGTGCTGCAATCGCCGTGCTCGCCGCAACGCTCGCGGCATCGAACACGATTCCCGTCGAATCGATCGCGCTGATTCTCGGCATCCACAAGGCTCTTTCCAGCGCCTTTGTATTTACGAACATCGTCGGCAATAGCGTCGCGACGATCGTGGTCGCGAACTGGGAAAAGGCGCTCGACCGAACCGCGCTGCGCAGCGAACTGAAAACCGGCTTCAGACCCGCCGATACGTCGATGAGTGTCCTGAAACAATCGACTGGCGGTTCTGCAGGAAGTTGAAAGCCCGGACGGCGCGAGCACGTGTGCGCCGTCCGCTAAAACTGTCCGTTCAATCAAAATTATTACTTAGGCATACATATTATTAAAACGCCGCGAACGTGGCGACGGAGACGGTAGATCAAGTGAAGAACCGTCGCCCAGAGATAAAACATCAACGACAGGAGACAGCTGTGAGAAGCAAGTGGAAGAACCGCATCGGAATGGGGCTGAGTGTATCGACGACGATCGGCATGCTCGCGACGACACCCGTGCATGCGCAATCGAGCGTACAGCTGTACGGCACCGTCGATGGCGGCGTTCGTCACCAGACCAATGCGGCTGCCGGAGGCGGCTCGGTTACGACGATGAATTCGAACGGCTACTTTAGCTCGAACAAGCTGGACTTCCGCGCAAAAGAAGACCTCGGCGGCGGATGGAATGCGCACTTTCTGCTCGAGAGCGGTTTCAATCTCGGCAACGGCCAGTTCGATAACACGACGGGCACGGAGTTCAACCGGCAGTCGTTCGTGGGCATCGGCCACCAAAAATATGGCTCGCTCGATCTTGGTCGTCAGTACACGATCGCGCACGACATCATCAGTTTCTATGATCCGTACGGCTTCCACTTCACGCCGATCATCCCTTTGACTGTGGCATCGAACGGAACGCGCAACAACAACGACGTGAAGTACAGGAACAACTTCGGACCGGTGCTTCTGGAAGTGGACAACTCGTTCGGCGGCGTGGCAGGCGACTTCAGCAGCGGCGCAGCGCGCTCGGTCGGCCTGAACTATACGACCGGTCCCATCGGCATAGGCGGCGTATTGGGCCATCGCAATCTGCTCGTGGGCAAGTCCTATGTCGGCGACAGCTACTACATGGTCGGCGCAAGCTACCAGCTTGGTCCCGTTCGCGTATCTGGCGGCTTCATGTCGGAAGACCAGCAGAATCAGGGTGCGCCGCATATGGTCACGAACAATGGCTTCGGCGGCATCGCATGGACGGTGACGCCCTATCTCGTGTTTCGCGGCGCGTACTACCAGACCAACGTGTCCACCGACAAATCGGGGCGACGTGGGCTATCCGTTCTGTCGCTCGCCTATCTGCTCTCGAAGCGCACCACACTCTATGCCGAAGGCGACTACACGTCATACCGGCATGCCGTGGTCAGCACGCTGAACCCGGCGGGCGCATCGAGCCAGACGGCTGTCACAGTGGGTATCAATCATCTTTTCTAGCGCGGCAGAAGAAGCGCGGCGCAACGTACTTCAGGCAGGAGCACGCAATTGATCATCGACATTCACGGCCACTACACGACCGCGCCAAAAGCGCTGGAAGCGTGGCGCAACCGCCAGATTGCTGGCATCAATAATCCGTCGGACATGCCGAAGGCGTCCGAACTGCACATCACCGACGACGAGCTGCGCGAATCGATCGAGCAGAACCAGTTGCGTCTGATGCGCGAGCGCGGTCTCGACCTGACCGTGTTCAGTCCGCGCGCGAGTTTCATGGCGCATCACATCGGCGACTTCGAAGTCTCGAGCACATGGGCCGCAATCTGCAATGAGCTGTGCTATCGCGTGAGCCAGCTGTTTCCCGAGCATTTCATTCCCGCCGCGATGCTGCCGCAAAGCCCCGGCGTGGACGTTGCCACCTGCATTCCCGAACTCGTGAAGTGCGTCGAGCAGTACGGCAATGTCGCGATCAATCTGAATCCCGATCCGTCGGGCGGTCACTGGACGAGCCCACCGCTGTCCGACCGCTACTGGTATCCGATCTACGAAAAGATGGTCGAGTACGACATTCCCGCGATGGTGCACGTC
Organism: Paraburkholderia sabiae; assembly: GCF_030412785.1. Taxonomy (NCBI): domain Bacteria; kingdom Pseudomonadati; phylum Pseudomonadota; class Betaproteobacteria; order Burkholderiales; family Burkholderiaceae; genus Paraburkholderia; species Paraburkholderia sabiae. Next base: position 4,374,413 of record NZ_CP125295.1, on the reverse strand, counting down.
AGCACGAGCTGCAACGCCTGCTTCCACACGACGGGCGCGCACTATCTGAACGCCGACACGACCGCGTTCATGCAATGCCTGACGTCGGACCTGTTCCGCGATTTCCCGACGCTGCGTTTCGTGATTCCGCACGGCGGCGGCGCGGTGCCGTATCACTGGGGCCGTTTCCGCGGACTCGCGCAGGAAATGAAGAAGCCGCCGTTGCAGGAGCATCTGCTCAACAACATCTTCTTCGATACCTGCGTGTATCACCAGCCGGGCATCGATCTGCTCACGAACGTGATTCCCGTCGACAACATCCTGTTCGCGAGCGAGATGATCGGCGCGGTGCGCGGTATCGATCCGCAGACGGGCCACTATTTCGACGATACGAAGCGCTACGTCGAAGCCGCCGACATGAATCCCGAACAGCGCTACAAGATCTACGAAGGCAACGCACGGCGCGTGTATCCGCGTCTCGATGCCGCGCTCAAAGCTCAAGGAAAGTGAACATGTACGAACTCGGAGTGGTGTATCGCAACATCAAACGCGCGGACGGCAACGTCGCGGCGAAACTCGGCGCGCTCGGCAGCGCGACGGTGCATGAGGCAATGGGACGCGTCGGTCTGCTGAAGCCGTACATGCGTCCGATCTATTCGGGCGCGCAGGTCGGCGGCACGGCCGTCACGGTGCTGCTGCAGCCGGGCGACAACTGGATGCTGCACGTCGCCGCCGAACAGATCCAGCCGGGCGATGTCGTCGTCGCGGCCTGCACGACGGACAACACGGACGGCTTCTTCGGCGACCTGCTGGCGACGAGCTTCAAGGCGCGCGGCGCGCGTGCGCTGATCATCGACGGCGGCGTGCGCGATGTGCGTGTGCTCACCGACATGCAGTTTCCCGTGTGGAGCAAGGCGATTTCGTCGAAGGGCACGGTGAAGGCGACGCTCGGTTCGGTGAACGTTCCTGTCGTGTGCGCGGGCGGGCTGGTGCATCCGGGCGACGTCATCGTGGCCGATGACGATGGCGTGGTTGCGGTACCCGAGGCACTGGCGGCACAGGTGCTGGAAAAGGCTGTGGCGCGGGAGGCTTTTGAGGAAGAGAAGCGCGCGAAGCTGGCGTCGGGCGTGCTCGGCCTCGACATGTACAACATGCGCGGTCCGCTCGAGAAAGCGGGACTGCGCTATGTGGACTGATTGCCTGCCGGGCTAAGCTGCCAAAGCTCAGGAATACAGCGTTCCCTGCTCTCCATGGCTGCTTCGCCAGGAGAGATCGGTACATGGCGCGAACGATCGGATTGCGTGGTGCAAGGCTCGGACTTCCGGTGCCTTGTGCCCGCCATGACGATAGCGCTAAAGAATGCGAGGTCGCGTCCCTCGTTCACGCGATGTACTGTCAACAATGCACTGATTTGCGCTGTTACTGAGAATCATCGCCCTGATAAAACGTTCGCCCTGATCCGGAACTGACCGAAGCGGCGGCGACGCCACCGTAGCCGCCGTTCGCCTTGAGCGCGTCGAGACGTCTCTGCGCTGCCTGGATGTTCTCGGGATAGGCAGTGGGATCCGACGTCGACGGGTTGTAGCCCGCATTCTCGATTTCGATAATCTGCTGCCGGACCTGGTCGCGCGTGAGCGGTGCCGTTGATTGTGCGTACGCGGCAAACGGCAACAGCAAGGCTGCGGAAAGTGCCGCAGCATTTGCAATGAGTTTCATGGTGGCCTCCGATAGGGCTTTAGCGTAAACCCCATCTTACCCCCAGAAACGGGTACAACGCGCCACACGCGACGCAACTGCGAAGCGCAACTCGTTACAGTCGATGACAGACGCGTTAGCGCGTCTCACGCCCGGTTCATGTTCGCTGTTTCGTCGTGCTCCTTTGCTGGAAAAACGCTGAAAACAGGGATCGCTTTAGCTAAGGTGCGATTTCTTCCAGGCTTCGCTCGCGTGTCTCGGTCATCTTCATCGCGCAGAGCGCGCCGAACACGGCCACTAGCGCAAACATCACGAACACTGAAGCGATGCCGTGCTTGTGCAGCAGCAATCCGGCAAGCGATGGTCCGACGGCCGATGCCAGCCGCAGCCATGACGTCGCGAGTCCGGTGCTGGTTGCGCGCATTCGGGTCGGGTAGACCTCGGGCGTGTAGAGATAGAGCACGGCCGCGATCGAACCGACGAGTCCATAGCTCAATGTGCCGAGCACCATCGCGCTCCATACGTCGTGCGCGCCGAACAGACCGAGGCACGCAAACAGCACGGCGGCGAGGCAGAAAGCCGCCACGGTCCAGTTCCGGCGCCCGACGCGATCGATCACATACGCGCAGACGAGCAGCAACGCGACCTGCGCGACGTTCGTCATCGATGCGGCGCGCAGTGCCGTCTGCAACGGCAGGTGATAAAGCGAACGGTACAGCGTAGGCAGCCAGTTGTTCAGACTGTTCGCGATGAAGAACGCACTCGCCCACAGCGCCCACACAACGAGCGTCCGTCCGCGGTAAAACGGTGACAGCAGTTCGCGCCAGCCTGCGCGTGCATTTACGCCGGCATTCCCGGGCTGTTTTCTGTGACTCGGTGCGATGCGGCGATCGGTGCTCGCTTCCATCGCCTTGACGACGGTGTCGGCTTCGTCGAGGCGCCCTTTTGAAATCAGCCAGCGCGGCGATTCTGGCAAGCGTGCGACAAGCAGCGTGATGATCAGGCCTGGCACTGCACCGATCCAGAACATGACCTTCCATCCGATCACAGGAACGAGCCACGCCCCAACCTGCCCCGTCGCCATCAATCCAACGGGGAAGATGAGTTCGTACAGCAGAAAGTATTTGCCGCGCCCATGTGCGTTCGACAGCTCGCTGATGTACGTCGCCGCCACGGGCATCTCGCCGCCGACGCCGATGCCCTGCACGAAGCGGCACACGAGCAGCATCGCGAAGCTGCCGCTCATCGCGCAGCCCATGCTCATCACGGACATGATTGCAATCGAGATGGTCGCGCTGCGGATCCGCCCGTGCCGCTCCGCATACCAGCCGAAGATCAGCGCGCCAACGAATTGCCCGATATAGCTCGCGCCGATCAGCACACCGATTTCGAGCGGCTCGATATGCCACAGACCGATCAGCACGGGCAGCACGAACGCGATCGACAGCGCATCGAAGGCGTCGAAGAATGTCGCGCTGCCAATGATGATGCGCGCCTTCGTATGCCATCGCGAGAACGGCACGCTCTCGATCCGCCGGATCAGCGCCGCTTCCGCCGCGTCTGCCGTCGCATGAACGGCTGCATTCTGCGCGGCTCCTTCTCTCACCGCGTCATGCAGCGCATTGCTTTCCTGCATTGTCGTCTCCTCTCCCCGTCGTTCTGGTCAATGCAATGCGTACACGGCGACCAGCGCGATGACGACGACGAGGCCCAATGCCCACGTCAGTGTTTTGCTGCTGGCGCCCTGCGTGCTTTTCGCCGATGCATGCTGCCTGACGTCGGGCGATGCGTGGACGGTCGAGCCGTCCGACGCGGCATCGGCTGCCGTCGCTGCATCTTCTGCCGATGCCTGTGCCTGCGGCCCGACGACGGCCTCCGTGAAGCGGCCAAAGAAATCTTCGGCCATCTTGCGCGCGACCCCGTCGATCAGCCGCGCGCCGACCTGTGCGAGACGGCCGCCGACCTGCGCGTGCGACCGGTACACGAGACGCGTGCCGCCGCCGTCCGTCAGCAGATCGACGTGCGCGCCTCCCTTGCCGAACCCGGCCGCGCCGCCCGATCCTTCGAAGGTCATCGAATACGATTGCGGCGGCTGCAGATCGGTCAGCATCATCTTGCCCTTGAAGCGCGCCTTGATAGGGCCGACCGTCGCCGCCATCACCATCTGAAACTGGTTGTCGTCGACGCGTTCGAACGACTCGCAGCCCGGCACCGACGCCTTGAGAATCTCCGGATCGTTCAACGCAGCCCATACGCGTTCGCGCGGCAGCGGCAGAATCTGTTCGCCTGTCAGTTCCATGTGCAATTCTCCTTTCCGGCCGCCGTCGATGGCGCGCAATCCAGCGCGCCGCAAATGGCGGCGGCCTGCATGATCGGTATATGGCGCGTCGCGCGCCGCTTCATGCCGCGTCGTGCGGCGTCAGCCCAGAATGTGTTGCCATTTCGCGCGCGTCTTTTCCTGCAGTTCCTTGCTGGCTTCCGCGACCTGCGGAAACTCGTGCAGAAAATCGAACGGACGACACGCGTCGATGACCGCCTTCGAGTTGAACGGCGCCTTGTACGGGTTCGCAATCGACATCGGATCGTTCTTCGAACCCATCCCGCGCCTGACGATGTCGATATCGATGTCGGGATCAGTGCGGGTGGCGACGGCCCACATCACTTCCTGCAGATTCGACGGATCGATATCCTCGTCGACCACGATCGAATAGCGCGACATGTATGCACCGACGCCGCACTGGCTGAGAATGTGTCCCGCCTGGCGCGCGTGGCCCGCGTAGCGCTGGCGGATCGCCACGACGTTGAACATGCGCGCGCCGCCGATTTCATGTGCCCACACGCCAACGACATCCGGCACGCCCGCCGCCTGCAATGCATCGACGAGCAGTGCCGAGCGCATCACCGCCTTCGAATACGAATAGTCGTTGGGCGGCTTGGCGGGCGGGCTGCCCATGATGATCGGGTTGTTGCGGTAGTAGATGCGCTCGATGGTCACGACGGGCGCGGTCTCCGCCTTGCCCGGGTAATAGCCGTGAAATTCGCCGAACGGTCCTTCTATCCTCACGTCGCCGGGATGCGCGTAGCCCTCGATCACGATCTCCGATGCGGACGGGAACGGCAGGTCCGTCAACTGCCCCTTCACCACGGAAACGGGCTGCTTCAGGATCGCGCCGATGTAGTTGTACTCGCACATGCCGAACGGCACTTCGATGCCCGAGATCAGATAGCCGAGCGGATCGCAGCCGATCACGATCGCGACCGGGAACGGCTTGCCCGCTTTCATGTGCTTGTCGTACTGGATGGCGCCGTGCTTGCCGGGAATCATGTCGAGGCCGACGTGGTTCCTGTCGTGAATCATCACGCGATAGGTGCCGACGTTGATCCAGTCGGAGTCGAGATCCTTCGTCACGACCATGCAACCCGTGCCGATGTATCGTCCGCCGTCCTTCTCATGCCACAGCGGCGCGGGAAACGAAAAGAGATCGACGTCGGCGCCCGACTGGACGTTGTCGAACACAGGACCGCCCGCAACCGTCACGGGCGCGTATTCGGGTGCGTGCGCCTGCCATTGCTTCGGCTTGCCGCGCAGCGTCTCCACGAGTGCGCGATGGTCCGCCTGATGCCCGACGCGCAGAATCGAGGAAAGGCGCGCGGGACTCGCGGTGCTGCATGTCAGCACGCGATGTCCGCTGGGATAGCCGGGGATATCGTCGAACAGCAGCGCGGCGGGACGCGCCTTCTTCACATTCAGCTCGCTGATGGCGCCCAGTTCCAGATTCCAGTCGGCACCCGATACGTCGGCCAGTTCATCGAGCGCGCGCGCCTCGTCCAGCCATGCGCGCAGATCCAGCGAGTGAGTATTCGAACCCTGTGTCACGTCCTGTGTCTCCTGTCGAGCAGCGTCTTGCTCCGATTCCAAACAAGGTGGTTGTTCTCGTGCTGCAACATTGAAGCAATGCCCTACGCCGCGCAAACGACCATCGTTCATGTCACGGATGAGAACGATTCATGCGCTGCCCATGCGCTGTCCACGTGCTGCCGCCCGTCAGTCGAGTTCGCCCCCGCGTGCGCCCGACGGTTCGCGCCGTCCATATCCGCCCGCGTACTTGAACGTGCCTTGCGCAGTGGCAATCAGCGTTGTCGAATCGATCCACGCTTCGCCGCGCGCGAAGAAGATCGAGCGCCCCTTGCGTTCGAGAAAGCCCTTGCCGATCAGCGTGGTGCCCACGCCCTTGTCGAGGAAGTTCAGCGTCAGCGACAGCGTCACGCCGTGAATCGGCCGCTGCGGATCGGCGCTATACAGTCCCGCGTATCCGCATGCCGCGTCGAGCAGCGTGGCGACCACGCCGCCCTGCAGCACGCGCTGGCGATTCAGCAGTTCCGGTTGCAGGTCGAGGCAGAACTCCGCGTAGCCTTCGCGCCAGTCGGTACGCGTCATGCCGAGGCTGGCAAGAAACGGGTTTTCCAGTACATCGATGTCCATCGTTCGTTTTCCTCTCTGCGATCAGCGGCTCATTCCGCGCATCGCTTCTTGTTGTCCTTGCCGTGCCGACGTGGCTTCGCACGAGCGCACAGCTGACCATTGCCTTGCCGTTGAACACGCGATGTTCCGGGTTTGTAACAATTGATTCGTGTGCGCCGATGGAGGACGCTTCGTTCGACCGGATCAAGAGTGCCCGAGCGCTTTCGGCACGCGCAAACTAACTTTTCTCATGTCCGGCATGAAAAAGTTTCATTTTCGCGAGGGGTCATAACGGGTCGATCATCCGTGCATCCGGCGGCGTTCGACCTGGGCCGCCGTGTGGCCTCGTGCGGGCTCTGCAGCGCCGCGCAGAGCGTCGGAGCGCGTAGAGGAAACCCGCTACAATCCGTTACCAGGTGACTTGCATTGCGCTGACATCTAGATGAGACCCTACATACCCTCTCTGCAGAGCTTGCTTGCGTTCGAGGCGGCATCGCGACACCTCAGCTTCACCCGTGCAGCGCAGGAACTCGAACTGACGCAAACGGCGATCAGCCATCAGATCAAGACGCTCGAGGAACGCCTCGAGATCAAGCTGTTCGTGCGGCGCCGCAATGTCCTCACCTTGACGCCGGCGGCACGCGAGTACCTGGATTCCGTGCACGAGGCCATCAATCTGCTGTCGCTGGCCACGGCGCATGCACGCAAGAAGAAGCCGAGCACGGTCCTCACGGTCACCTGTCTGCCCACCTACGCGGTCAAATGCCTGATCCCCGCGTTGCCTGAATTCCAGCGCGCGTATCCCGACATCACGGTGCACGTCGCCACCAGTTCCACGTTCAACGAGTTCGACCGCAACAGCTACGACGTCGCCATCCGTTATGGTTCGGGGCGCTGGGCATCGGCGCGCTCGGACCGTCTGCACGGCGAGGAGTTCTTCCCCGTGTGCTCGCCCGCCGTGCTCGAAGAAGCGGGCAAGTTCGGCTCGGTCGCGGAAGGCCTCGCACGCATGCGGCAGATTCGCACGTACTTCTATTCGATGTATCAGGACGACTGGCCTGCATGGCTCGAAGCCGCCGTGCGCGAGCCCGTCGAATTCGCGGGCGAGTCGGTGTTCCATCTGCAGCTGACATCGCTCGCGGCAGCGGTCGATGGCGTCGGCATCGCGATCGGCCGCACGCCGCTCGTCGACGGCGACCTGGCGAGCGGCAAGCTCGTCGCGCCGTTCGATGTGCGCGTGCCTTCCAGTTCCGCGTATTACGTCTCGTCGCCGAACGACAAGGCCCGCACGAAGAAAGTCGAACTGTTCCGCGAATGGGCGCTCGCGCGCCTCGGCGAAAACAGTGCCGCCGACGGCACAGCGGCGCCACGCCGCGTCACGGCGCCGTCGGTGCCGGAGCCTTGCTGAGTTCATGTCGAGCGCCCGAGACACCGTAGCCGATCCCATCTGGCGCACCGCTGCCGGGCTGATCGAACAGCATCGGCGGGAAACGCCTGACAAGCCTGCCATCGTCGATGTCGACCAGGGCGTCAGCCTGAGCTTCGAACAGCTTGCCCGTTCCGTCGATGCGATCGCCCGGCAATTCGCGCGCCGCGGCATCACGCGGGGCGCGCGTATCGTGCTCGCCGATTGCGACGCACCCGACAAGCTGCTGCTATGGCTCGGCGCATGGCGTCTGGGCGCGATCGTGTGTCCGCTCGACGTGCTGTTCGTCGGCAATGAGACGGCTCGCGCGCTGCTCGACACCATCCAGCCGACGCTCGTCGTGATCCCCGAAGACGCGGCCGATACCGCCGTAGCGGGCACGAATGCGCCCGTCGTGCGCTTTGCTTCATGGGCGTCGGGAGACAGCGCGAACACGCATCCGCGCAGCGACGTCATTACCCTCGCCGCACTCGCTGACGATGCGGCACAACACGACGACTCACCGCCGTTGCCCGACGCCGCGACGATCGCCAACGCGGACGATATCGCCTCGATGTGCTGCACGTCGGGCACAACGGGCATTCCGAAAATCGTCGTGTATGACCACACGTGCTACTGGCTCAACGGACTCGACAGCATCGACCTGCTCGGCCTGACTCGTGACGACCGCACGCTCGAATACCGTTCGTTCGACTGGTATTCGGCGCAGATACTGAGCTTCATTCCGTTCCTGCAACTGGGCTCGACGCTGTGCATCGCGCGACGCTTCTCGCGCAGCCGCTTCGGCGACTGGATTCGCGACCACCAGATCACCGTAAGCGCCGGCGTACCGACGGTACTCAACATGCTGCTCGAAGCGCCGCTCGACATGCCGCCCGGCACGTTCGCCTCGTTGCGCGCGATGACATGCAGCACGGCGCCGCTCTCGCCTGCTCAATGGCAGCGGTTCGAGCAGCGGTACGGCATCCGCATCCTCAACCTGTACGGTTCGTCGGAAGCGGGATGGATGTGCGGCAACCGTCTGCATCGCCGCGAGATCGGCACGGTCGGCTATCCGGCGGCGCACATTGCGTTCGATATCGTCGACTCCGAAGGCGCGTCGTGCGGACCCGATGTCAAAGGCCAGGTCGTGGTCGACGGCGCCAAGCTCGCGCTCGGCGTGCTGCAACGCGACGGCTCGTTGCTGCCTATCCGCGGTACGCCGCTCTTCACGCGCGATATCGCCGCGCGCGACGCACAAGGCTTTGTGCGGATGGCGGCGCGCATGGACGATCTCATCATTCGCGGCGGCGTCAAGATCGTCCCGCAGGACATCGAAGAGATTGTGCGCGCGCATCCGCAGGTGCTCGACGTCGCGGCACTGGGCGTGCCGGACCCCGTGTACGGACAGGAAACCGTGTGCTTCGTGGTGCCGCAGCCGGGCACCGCGCCGGACGAAGCGGCGTTGCTCGCGCATTGCCGCGAGCAACTCGCACGCGAAAAGATGCCCAGGGCGATCTTCATGATCGCGGCGCTGCCGCGCAGCGCGCGCGGCAAGATTCTGCGCGACGCACTGCGTCAGCAGTGGTGGCAGATCGTCAATTCGCAGCGCGACATGTCGGAACCGGAGTGCGAATAGCCGCGCTCCGGATGTCGCGATCTAGCTGCTCAAAGCCGCCGCGCACACCGCGCCCGGTTCCTGCTCGCGCTTTCCTTGCGCCACTTCAAGCGCGTGCGGCAGCTTCACGCCATTCTTCGCGGCCGTCATTTCCGCCGCGATCGACACGGCGATTTCCGGTGGCGTCCTGCTGCCGATATAGATGCCCGCGGGGCCATGCAGTCGCGCGAGTTGCCTGTCGCCGAGATCGAACAGCCTGAGCCGCTCGCGCCGCGCGTCGCTGTTGCGCCGCGACCCGATGGCCGCGACATAGAAGGCGTCGGTCTGCAGCGCGTCGATCAGCGCGAGATCGTCGAGCTTTGGGTCGTGGGTCAGCGCAACGACGGCGCTGTGTCCGTCGAGGCGCATGTCGAGCACCGTGTCGTCGGGCATCGTCCGCACGAGGCGCACGCCGTGAATGGGCCACGCATCGGCGTACTCCTCGCGCGGGTCGCATACGGTCACCTGATAGCCGAGTCCGTTCGCAATCACAGCCAGGAAGCGCGACAGATCGCCCGCACCGATAATCAACAGCCGATAGCGCGGACCATGCACGCTCACGAGCGTCTTGCCGTCGAAGCGCAGCTGCTCGTCCGGCGCTGCACGCCGCAGCCGCGCACGGCCGCTCGCCAGATCCAGTTCTCGCGCGATCAGATTGCCGTCCGCGATCTGATGGCAGAGTTCGTTCAAGGCCGTCAACGACGCATCGCCTGCGAGCGGTTCGATCACGAGTTGCATCGTGCCGCCGCATGGCAGACCGAAACGCCGTGCTTCCTCGGCGCTGACGCCGTAGGTCGCGACTTCGGGGCGCTCGCCAGCAAGCAGCTGTGCGCGGGCGCGCGCCATCAGATCGTCCTCGATGCAACCGCCCGAGACCGAACCGCTCACCACGCCGTCGTCGCGCATCGCGAGCAGCGCGCCGACGGGACGCGGGCTCGAACCCCACGTGCGCGTCACCGTCACCAGCACGACACGGCGCCCAGCCTTCAGCCAGCCGACAGCGTCATGCAGCACGCTCACGTCGATGCTGTCCATCGCCTCCTCCTTGAAGCCCCGGTTCAGGCTGTGCGGTGCGCCACCATCTGCAGCTCGACGAGAAAGCCATGATGCAGTTCCGGCACGGGCACGACCGCGCGCGCCGGTTTGTGCGCGCCGAAATGCTCCGCGTACAGGCGGTTGAACTCCGGCCAGTTCTTCACGTCGACGATATAGGCCGTGCACTGCACGACATCCGTCAGTTCGCAGCCCGCTTCCGCGAGCACGTTGGTGCAGTGGGCGAGCGTCGCGCGCACCTGACGTTCGAAATTGTCGGGACCGTCGGTCGCGACGCCGGGTCCGGGCAGCATGCCCGAGACGAACGTGAAGCCGCCCGCCTGCACGGCTTGCGAATAGTGGCCGCCGGGCGACGGCGCTTTTTCGGTGAAGATGAAGTTCATGGTTAGACCTGTTCGGGTAGGGGATTGCCGCGCGTTTCCGGAAGAAACGGCACGAGTGCGAGACCGATGAGATAGATGAAGCCGACCGTGACGGCCGCATGACCATAGCCGCCGAAGCGGGCGATCAGCGTGCCGGCGACGAGCGGCCCCGTCCATGCCAGAAAACGCGGAACGTTGAAACACAGTGCGATCGCGGTGCCGCGCACGCGCGTGGGATAGAGTTCGGGCAGCCACGTCGGCATCCAAGTGTACTGGCCGAGACTGAAGAAGCCCGACACGCACGCGACCACGAGCAGCAACGCGACATCGTGCGTCCACATGAACAGTACGGGCGTGATGATGAACGCCACCGCGAAGAACAGCGCAGTGACGCGCTTGCGGCCGTAGGCATCGGCGAGAAAGCCCAGGCCGATGTAGCCGGCGATCGCGCCGATGTTATAGGCCATGCCCGCGAAGCTCGCCCATTGCGCCGCAGGCAGGCCGCCGCGCGCCGCGACTGCGCCGATGTACGGCGGCACCCACGTCGAGATGCCCCACCAGCCCAGCGTCGTGCTGAGCGACATCAGCACCGCGATCCACGTACGGCGGCGCAGCTTCGGATCGGCGAGCAGATCGGTCAGCGTGAAACGCGTCAGCGCCTGTTCACCGTCGTCGAGCACCGCGCCCGCCTTCTTGCGTTCGCGCGTCGCCTTGCGCTGCGCGTTCACGCGCTCCCACTGTTCCGACTCGGGGATGCCCGCGCGCATCCACAACGTCGCGAGCCCTGGCAGCACGCCGATCAGATACATGTAGCGCCATGCGTGTTCGCCCATTCCGCTCACGAACAGCCAGATCAGCGATGCCACGAAGAAACCCGTGCCGAGCCCGCATTGCATGAGTCCCGCGCCTTTGCCGCGATGACGGTCCGGCCAGATTTCGGCGGTCATGGCCGTGCCCGTCGCCCACTCGGAACCCATCGCGAGTCCGACGACGAAGCGCAGCGCCGCAAACGACGCCCAGTCCCACGACAACGCGCTCAGTCCCGTCGTGAGCGAGTACGCCAGAATGGCGAGCATCATCATCCGCTTGCGGCCGATATAGTCGGTCAGGATGCCGCCGATCAGTCCGCCGATGCCCCAGCCCAGCAGCGTCAATGCGATCACGAGCCCTGCGTAGAACGGAATCTGCGCGTGCGCGGACGGCGCCAGCAGTTGCCCGAGCGCGACGCCCACGGTCAGAACGAGCGCGTAGGTCTCGTAGCCGTCGAAGAACCAGCCGAGATTGGATGCGGCCAGCGCCTTCCACTGCTTGCGGCTGATCGAGCGATACCACACGACGTTCTCGTCGGCGCTGCGTGACTGCGCACGCATGCCGCCGGACCTCTCCTCCAGAGGTTGCTGCATCGACCGTCTCCTTGTTGTCGCGCGCCTGTCTTGAGGCGCGCGTGCCGCCCGAAATTTTACGCGGGCACGGCGCCCTCGGCGCGGCGCATCTGTGCCGCGAGCTTCACGGCCTCGATGATCTCCGGGTACGCCGCGCAACGGCACAGGTTACCCGACAGAAAATGCCGGATCTCGGCTTCCGTCGGATCGGGGTTGCGGTCGAGCAACTGGCGGCTCATCAGGATGAAACCCGATGTGCAGAAGCCGCACTGAAACGCGCCGCATTCGATAAAGGCCCGCTGCACGACATCGAGTTCGCCGCTCGCGTCGAGATGCTCGACCGTGGTGACTTCGCCGCCGTCGGCCATCGCCGCGAGGTACAGGCAGCCCGACACGCTCTCGCCGTTGACGATTACCGTGCAGCAGCCGCACAGGCCCTGTCCGCAGCTTTCGCGCGCGCCGTACAGCGCGAACTGCTGGCGCAGCACTTCCAGAATCGTATGATGCGGCTCGATGACGGCGCTCACGGGTTCGCCGTTCAGCGTGAAATGAATCGTGATGGACGTGGTGCTCATGGTCTATTCCTCGGATAACGGTTCGTTGCGCGCGGCGCACAGTGCCCGGAAAACACTCTCGGGCGTCAACGGCAGCGACTTGAGACGCACGCCGACGGCATCTTCGATGGCATCGGCAATCGCCGACGCGACACCGAAGGTCGCGCTTTCGCCGACGCCCTTCGCGCCGAACGGTCCGTTGTGCTGCACGGAATCGACCGTTTCGCGGCCGATCGCGGACGGAATGTCGTGAATGCCCGGAATCTTGTACTCGGCAAACGACGCGTTGCGCAATTGTCCGACTTCATCGAACTCCATGCGCTCGAACAACGTGATGCCGAGCTGCATGATGGCCGCGCCGGAAATCTGCGTATCGACGACCTTCGGATTGATCGGCGTGCCGCAATCCACGACGTTTTCGAAACGCAGCAGCCTGAAGTGACCCGTTTCCGTGTCCACTTCGACTTCGACGCCGCAGCCGCCCACCATCCAGTTCGGCGTGATGTTCTCCGACTGCCCTGTCTCGTGCTCCGGTGACTTGTAGCCAGGAATGAAACTGCCGATGCCGACGATATTGCCCGCCTGCATCCCGTACTTGCGGCGCAGCAGTTCGCCCGCGCGGATCGCGGGCACGGGCGCAACGCCCAGCTCGTCGGCGAGTTCGCGCAGCTTGCGGTTCGCGTCTTCGGCGGCGAGACGCACCGCGTGGCCCATGTGAAATGTGGAGCGCGAGCCGAGCGTCGCCATATCGTACGGCGTCACGTCCGTGTCGGGGCGCATCACCTTGATGCGCTCGGCGGGAATGCCGAGCACATCGCCCGCCATCAGCGCGATCGCCGTTTCTGAGGCCTGGCCCATGTCGACCGTGCTCGAATACACCGTGCAGCTGCCGTCGCCCGCGATGTTCACCATCGCGACGGACGTGGTCGGCGCGACCAGCGCCTTGAAGCCGATGCCGATGCCGCGTCCGCGCCGCAGCGTGCCCGTACCGCGTTCGAATGGCGCGGTCCAGTTGATCCGCTGCGCGACGCGCTCCAGCACGAGGTCGATCGCGGCGTCGTGCATTGGCGTGCCCGTTGCGTGCGGACGGCCTTCGCGCAAAATATTGCGGCGGCGGAATTCGAGCGGATCGATGCGCAGTGCGCGGGAAATCATGTCCGCGTGGCTCTCGTACGCCCACACCATCTGCGGAATGCCGAAGCCGCGAAACGCGCCGGCGGGCGGCAGATTCGTGTACACCTGATACGAATCGATCCACACGTTCTCGATATCGTACGGACCCGACGCGGTGAAGCCCGACTTCTGCGTGACGCGTGGCCCGATATCCGCATAGGCGCCGCCGTTCCACCACACCTGACATTTGCGCGCGGTAATGCGGCCTTCTTCGTTCACCGCCGTCTTCATGCGGAAGGTGGTGGCGTGCTTGGTGATGGTGAAGAACTGCTCTTCCATCGTCAGCGACACTTTCACCGCGCGCCGCGACAGCAGCGCCAGCGCGACCACGAGCGCTTCGAGCTTGATGTACAGCTTCGCGCCGAACCCGCCGCCGAGCAGCGCCGACTTCACACGCACGCGGTTTTCGTCCCAGCCGAGCAGGCGCGCAATCTCGATGCGCACGAACGACGGACTCTGCGACGCGGTGTGCACCGTCAGCGTGCCCGAGCCGAGATCGGGTTCCGCGAGCGACACCATCGGTTCGAGCGGCGTGTGCATGACCTGCTGCGTCGTGAACGTATCTTCGAACACGTGCGCGGCGCTTGCGAAAGCGGCGTCAACATCGCCGCGCCGCAACTGGAAATCGAGCGCGACATTGGTGCCCTTGCGTCCCGCCAGATGCTTGAGATCGGGAAAGGTGCCCGCAGGCCGCAGGAAGTCGTGCACAAGAATGTCCGACTGCGCGGCTTCGACCTCGTTGAACACGGCGGGCAGTTCTTCGTAGTCGGCCATGATCAGATGCGTCGCTTCTTCGGCGACGTGCGGATCGGCGGCGAGCACGACGGCCACGGGCTCGCCGATATAACGCACTTTGTCCAGCGCCAGAATCGGCTGGTCGTGAAAGGCCGGGCCGAAATACGGCTCGGGAATCACGCGCTTCACATCTTCGCCCGTATAAACGGCGAACACGCCTTCCAGTTCGCGCGCGGCGCTCGTGTCGATGCCGACGATCCTGCCGTGCGCCACCGTGCTGCGAAATATCTTGCCGTACAGCATGCGCGGCAGCACGAGATTGTGAATGTACTCCGCGCGGCCCGTCACCTTCGAGCGCGCTTCCAGACGGTTCAATGCACGGCCAACCTGTTTTTGTGCCGGCTGTTCTTCCAGCGTCGTTTCGATTTTCATCAGGCATGACCCTCGGATGAAACCGCGCGTCCCTCGGCGGCAGCGATCGCCGTACGCACCGCGCGGCCCAGATAGACCTTCAGCAGTTGTTTCTTGTAGCTCGCCGAGCCGTGAGGGTCGCCGACGATATCGAGCTGCGCCGCACCGGCTTCGCCCGCATCGCGCAGCAGCGCGGCATCGTCGGGCGACGCGCCGCGCAACAGCGCTTCGGCCTGCGTGAGGCGCGTCGGACGATCCGTGGCCGCACCGACAATCACGCTCGCGCTGCCGATCTGCGGCCCCTTCATGTCCAGCACGACGGCGACGCCGAGTGCGGGCCAGTCGTGCGCTGCGCGCGTCGTGACCTTCATGTAGGCGGCAGGACGGCCAGCCTGCGGCGGCACGATCACTTCGGAGATCAGTTCGTCGCGCGCCAGCACCGTTTCGTAATAGCCCGTGCAAAGTTCTTCGACGGGCACGGTGCGCTCGCCATTCGGGCCCGCGATCGTCACGCGTGCACCGAGCGACGTGAGCACGGGCGGCATATCCATGTGCGGATCGGCATGAGCGAGGTTGCCGCCGATCGTCGCGACATTGCGCACGCGCACATTCGACAGCGTGCGCAACGTGCGCGACAGCAGCGGCCAGCCTTCCTTCACGAGCGGCGAATGTTCGAGCGTCGCAAGACGCGCGAGACCGCCGATGCACAACTCGCCGTTCGCGCCGACGCGAACCTGCGCATACTGCGGCTCGACATCGCGCAGGCTGACGAGACGCGTCGGCCGCAGCACGCCCGCCTTCATCATCAACATCACGGCCGTGCCGCCGCCCATCGGGCGAATATCCGGATCTTCCGGATCGAGCAGCGCGATCGCCTCCTTGAGCGACCTGGGCCTGGCGAGCTCAAACGGAATCATCTGATGCACTCCTTGTTTCTGAATGGACCTAGCGCGCGCAACCCGCGCGATCGAGCAGCGCATGCAGTTCGCGGGCCACGATTTCCGGGGTCTCCAGCGGCGTAAGATGACGCGCTTGCGGGATCTCGACGAACGTCGAAGCGGCGATGCCCGCGTGCAGCGCACGCGCCATCGCGGGCGTCGCCGCATAGTCTTCTTCACCGACGATCACGCACGTCGGCACCTTCACGTCGCGCATCAGTGAACGCCCATCGAACGCACCGAGCATGCGCCCCGTCGCCGCGAATGCAGCGACTTCGTTGCGCAGGAACGTATCGACGCAACGCTGCACGACGTCGGGACGTTCGGCGCGGAACGCATCGCTGAACCAGCGCGTCGTCTGGAATTCGACCAGCGGCGCGAGGCCGCCCGCTTCCGCTTTCTCTGCGCGCACGTTCCAGTCTTGCGGCGCGGTCTCGCCGTACCACGCGGTCGTATCGATCAGACCGGCGGCGATCGCGTCGGGACAGGTTGCGGCGAACTCGAGCGCCACGCAGCCGCCCATCGATGCGCCCGCGATCAGTACATTGCGAAAGTCCGTCGCGCGGATCACGTCGTACACGTCCTGCGCGAAGAGCGACACCGTGTAGGGACCGGCTGGCTTATCGGAGGCGCCGTGACCGCGCGCGTCCATGGCAAGAACGGCCGCGCGCGGCATCAGCCGCTCGACGACGGGCGTCCAGAAGTGACGGTCCATCGCGAGCGAATGCACGAGGACGACGCGCACCGTGTTCTCTTTTCCGCCGTAGAGGTTGTAGCCGATGCGCGTGCCGTCCCGTACGGTGACGTGGGACGAAACGACATCGGGACTGCTCGGTTGATTCATTGCGTGCTCCGCTGGCTAGGGTGCGATCGAATGCTGTCGGGAAGGGGTTCTCGGCTCTCCGAGCCCGCAGACGGATATTGCTGGCTCGCCGTTGACCCAGCAAACGACGATCTTTCATGCGACGCATGAAAAGTATTCATTGCCTGCGAACGGGCGTTCTACATCGCGCGAGTCGATCCTGAAGCAAGCGTCACACGCAACAGCGGATGAATTTCTCTCATGTGCGGCATGAACAATTAGCGTTTGCCCGTCGCATGGCTCGCCTTCAATCTTGCTGCCAGAGCGTGCCGGTCCATGCCTGTGCGCCGCGCTTGCCTGCGCCGCCGCTTCCTGCTTCTCGTTCTTGTTTCTCGCTTCTTGTTTCCCGCTTGCACGCGTTGCCGCGACATGCGAGGCCCCTCGCCAAATCCGCGGTCCGTTTCCAGCCTCTCAACCAGAAAGGTCGAATGCCGTGAACTTCACCAGGAAAGTGCTGAACTCACAGTGGATCCGTCCGCTGCTGCTGATCGTGGCGATACTCGTCGCGTGGGATCTCGTGATCCGCATCTTCAGGATTCCGCCCTACCTCGTGCCGACGCCTGAAGCGATCATGCGTCAGATCGCCGTGCAATGGCCGATGCTGCTGCAGGAGTCGCTGCCGACGCTCTACGCGACGCTCGGCGGCTTCGCGCTGTCGGTGCTGATCGGTGTGCCGATCGCGATGCTGGTGGCCGCGTCGCCGCTGATCGAAAGCTATCTGTACCCGCTCGTCGTGTTCTCGCAGAGCATTCCGAAGGTCGCGATCGCACCGCTCTTCGTGGTCTGGTTCGGCTTCGGGCTCTTCCCGCGCGTGCTGGTTGCGTTTCTGCTCGGCTTCTTTCCCGTCGTCGTGTCGACGGTGATGGGCTTCAAGTCGGTCGAGAAAGACCTGATCGATCTGGCGAAGTCGATGGGCAGTTCGCCTGTGAAGACGTTCTTCAAGATCAGCTTGCCGCATGCGCTGCCGTCGATTTTCTCCAGCATGAAAGTGTCGATCACGCTCGCCGTGGTGGGCGCCGTGGTCGGCGAATTCGTCGGTGCGAACTCGGGGCTCGGCTTCGTCCTGCAGCGCGCCAACGGCAACTTCGATCAGCCGCTGATCTTCTCCGCGCTCGTCGTGCTGTCCGTCATCGGCGCGCTGCTATTCGTCGTGATCGACATGCTGGAGCGCGTCGCGATTCCATGGCATGCGTCGCATCGTGCACGCGCACTCGGACGAGCGTGATGATCCCCACGTGATTACTCATTAAAACCAGGCAGGAGACGACATGAAGTCCAGAAGGTTATCGCGCATGGCGAGCGCATTGAGTATCGCCGCCATCTGCTGCTGTAGCAGCACGGCGAGCTACGCGAAAGATTCGCTGACGATGATGCTCAACTACACCGTCAACGGTGCCGTGGCGCCGTTCTATCTCGGCAAGGTGAAAGGCTATTACGACGCCGAGGGCATCGACCTGAAGCTGATGGAAGGACACGGTTCGGGACCGACCGTGCAGGCTGTCGCCACGCATAACGTCGATATCGGCTACGCCGATTTCAGCACGATGGTGAAAGTCGCCGCGATGGGCGCGCCCGTCAAGGCAATCGGCGTGCTGATGCAGGAGAACCCGACCTCCGTGGTCGGTCTTGCGGAGAAGAACATCAAGACCCCGCAGGACATCAAGGGCAAAACCGTGGCCGTCGCGCCCGGCGATGCGTCGTCGCAACTCTGGACGATGTTCATGAACAAGGTCGGACTCAAGGATTCGGACTTCAAGACCATCACGGGCAATCCGCAGACGACCATCAACGCCGTCATCACCGGCCAGGCCGACCTGCTCGTCGGCTTCGCGACCATTCCGCTGATCTCCGTCGAGCAGGCCACGAAGAAGCCCGCGCGCGCGATCCTGTTCGCCGACTACAAGGTCAACGTCGCGACGCTCAGCATCATCGCGCGCGACGACATGATCAAGGACAACGCCGATCTGCTCAAACGCTTCATGCGCGCCACCGCGAAGGCCGTGAACGACAGCGAGAAGGATCCCGCCGCCGCCGTCGATGCGCTGCTGAAGACGCTGCCCGCCGCCGGCTCGCGCGACACGATGATACGCACGCTCAAGGCGACGATTCCGTTCTATCGCACGCCTGAAACCGAGCAGGCGCCGATCTTCCACGTCAGCACGAAGAACATCGACGATTCCGTCGCCGCGATCGTGCAATACAGCAAGCTAGATCCAGCAGCGAATGTGCCCGCGAAGTACTACACGAGCGCATTCGTGCCCTGAGCCGCGCCCTTGACATCGCGCGCCCTTCTCCATCCGTTCATCTGAATCCGGCATCGCTATGACCACCGTACTGAAGCTTGACGAAAAGCACTACCGGTCGCCCGCACCTGCGCCATCGAAACCGCTGATCGCGTTGCGCGGCGTGACCAAGAGTTACCGCAGCGCGCAGGGCATGATGCAGGCGCTCAGGCCGCTCGATTTCGACATCCGCGAGCAGGAGTTCGTGTCGATCGTGGGACCGTCCGGATGCGGCAAGAGCACGCTGCTGAAGATGGTCGCGGGACTCGAAGAGATTTCGGGCGGCACGATGACACTGTCGGGACAGCCGATTCGCGGGCCGCAGAAGAACGTGGGCATCGTGTTTCAGAGTGCGGTGCTGCTCGCGTGGCGCAATGTGCTCGACAACATTCTTCTGCAAGCCGAGATGCGCCGCATGCCGAAGCGGGAAGCGCGCGAGAAGGCGATGAAGCTGATCGGCATGGCGGGACTCACCGGGTTCGAGGAGAAGTATCCGTGGCAGCTTTCGGGCGGCATGCAGCAGCGGGTGTCGATCTGCCGGGCGCTGTTGCATGATCCGTCGGTGCTGTTGATGGACGAGCCGTTCGGCGCGCTCGATGCAATGACGCGCGAAAGCATGAACATGGAATTGCAGCGCATCTGGCTCGAATCGAAGAAGACGGTGCTCCTGATCACGCACAGCATTCCGGAAGCCGTGTTTCTGTCGGACAGAGTGCTGGTGATGTCGGAGCGGCCCGGATCGATTGCGGCGATCTACGATATCGATCTGCCTCGTCCGAGGCCGCTGGAAGTCATGGCGACGCCGGCCTTTCTGCACTACACGAAAACGATTCGTGCCCACTTCAATGCTCAAGGATCGCTGGACGATCACTGAGATCGCTTGATCCCTGCACAAACAAAAAAGGCGCGTCGAAGAGCGGAACGAACCGCTCCGACGCGCCTTCGCACGACTAGAACCAGTGGTTGATACCGAACGATACGCCCGTCTGCTTCTCATGCTGCGACGGATTGAGCGTCGCGTTCGTCACGTACACGCCCGTGAAATGCGTGTAGTCGATATCCGCATAGAGTTCGGTCCGTTTCGACAGCAGATAACTGATCCCGAGTATCGCGACATCCTTGCGGCCATCCACGCCGTTCGTCTTGTTCTTGTTGTCGTAATACGCGGCCGTCACGTTGAAGAACGGCGTCATCTGATACCGCACGCCGCCCCACAGGTACTGATTGCGCGTCATGCTGTGCACGCTGGCGGGCACGTCCTGCAAGTCGAGCGAATAACCGGCCATCACGTCGACGGGCCCCACTGTCACGGCGCCGCCTGCCGTGTACTGATCGTTGCCGAAGTACTGGTTCGACGTCGCGGAGAGCGGATTGGATTTGTGCGTGTAGCCTGCGCCCAGCTTGATCAGCTGCGTGCGATAGTTGAGACCGCCCGCGAGCGTCGAGCCGTGCGAGGCGCTGCCCGGCACGCCGCCCAGCGCGTACTCGCCGCGGATCACCCATGGTCCAAAAATGCCGCGATAGTTGATGTCGTTGTCGTCGCGCCCCGTGGTGCCGCCCGAGATCGCGGTCGACTCCGTGATGCTCAGGTAATGGAAGTCGAACGGCTCGAAGTCCTTGACCAGAAAGTGCTGCAGCGTGAACTGATGACCCATGTCGATCTGGCCGAACGGACCGCCGAATCCCACCGTCGACGTGCGCTGGAACAGCTGGTTGTTGGTGTTGTTGTTCGCCCCCGTCGACAACACGTAACCCGCTTCGAGATTGAAGCGCACGTAGTAACCGCCGCCGATGTCTTCCTTGCCTTCGAAGCCCCAGCGGTTCGAGTTATAGACACCGTTCGACGCCATCGACAGCGCCGCGCCGCCTGCTTTGGTTCCGTTCACCAGGTTGCGCAACCCGCCGTCGAGCGAGCCGTACAACGTGACGCTGCTCTGCGCGTGAACGGCGCCGCCCGACAGACCTAGCAAGGTCAACGCTGTCAGCGAACGCTTGAGACCTCTCGCGCGCGCGATGGAAACTGCTCCTCCTTTTTCGTGCATATCTCCTCCATCAAATGTCTTTGTATTCATGTGGCGGGACGTGACGCATTGCGCGCCGCCCACCGTGGATGTGCGAGCGCGTCCCGCGCGAACCGCCGTCCAGCGTTCTGCCGTTTTCTGACGGCAACCCGTGAACCATCGCGCGAGACGCTCTCTTGCTGCTGTGGTGTGGCCGCTTTCGCTGGCCGCTTACAGGTCCTTCTTTTCTGCGAAGTACCAGTCCGAGTCCTTGTTGATCCATTCCGGACCGACGCGCTGACGCGTCTGCTCTTCACCCGTCTTGAAGTACTCGCTCTTCACCGCGCGTTGCGCCATCGCTTCGTTGCGTTCGTCCCAGTCGCCCATCGAGACGCCGTACCACGGCCACTCGGGACGCAGCGCGGGCAAGCCGAGTTCCTCCCAGATCGCCTTCGCGTTCTCCATGTAGGGCTTCGTCGGCAACGACAGCGGCGGCAGCTTTTCCTTGCGCGTCGCGTTCATCAGGATCACGCCATCCACCGCGTCGTCGCCGCGCTGCGCACCCGACGTGCGCGGCCCGTGGCCCGTGTCGCGGCCATGCAGGATCTGCACGTCCTTGATCGCATTCATCCGGTAGCTCATCGACCAGAAGATCGCGTCGCTGTTCTCCGGGTTGATGTCGTTGCTGACAGCGACCACGAGCTTGCCGACGGCGGGCTGCAGCGATGCGGCGCCCATCAGTGCACGCCAGATCTCCGTTTCGGTTGCCTTCTCGCTGAACACGACGATCACGAGCTTGCGCAGATTCGTGAGCGGCTCGTGCATCACGACCTTCTCCACGCTTGCGATACGCAGCGAGTTCCTCAGGTGATCGAGGAACAGCGGCTCGAATGCCACCTTCTTGACCAGCGAGCTTTCGCTCGGCGTGACCTGACTGATGATCGACACGAGGTGAGCATTCTTGCGGCGCGTGATCGCCGTCACGTTCATATACGGGTTGAATTCCTGCAGGTTCACGTGACCGTGCGATTCGCCGAACGGACCTTCCGGTTCGAGCGTATCCGTCGGCACGAAGCCTTCGATCACGATTTCCGCGTCGGCGGGCACGAGCAGATCGTTTGTCCTGCACTTCACGACGCGCAACGGCTCGCCGAGGATCGCGCCCGCGACGCCAAGTTCGTCCACGTCGATAGGCAGCTTCTGCACCGAACAGAACGACACGGCAGGATGGCCGCCGATCACGAGTGCGGCGGGCATCGGTTTGCCCATCGCCTTGTACTTGAGCCAGTGCTGGTAGATGCCCTGTCCCATTTCGATCGACGGATTGCAGCCGACCCGGCGCTTGCCCTTGATCTGTCCGCGATACGTGCCCATGTTCTGGATGCCGTTTTCCGGATCGACCGAGATGTACTGCGAACACGTCGTGTACGGCGCGTTGTCGAAACCCGGCGTGGAGATGGGAATCGGCAGATGTTCGAGTCCCTGTCCATCGACATCGAGATCGTCGCCGATGAAGCACACTTCCTGGCACGGCGCTTCGTCGACCACGACCGGGGCGATCGGATTGCCCTTCGCGTGCTGCCACTTCTTGCCGATGTCGTCGACGGGCACGCCCATGCCGATCGAGTACACCTCCCGGTTGATCGACAGCGCGCCGACGACGACGGGAAGCTCGTAACGGCGCCCTTTGCTGTCGACGACGTTATGGAATACGAACGCCTTGCGATCCGATTCGGGGATGCCGCCGCGCAATTGCCAGCGCACGAGGGGATGAAGCTCGGTGTCCTTGTTGATCTCGCGATGGACGTGGACGACGAGGCCTTTTTCCTCCAAGGCCTGCAAATGTGTCTGGAATGAAGGGAAATTTTTCATGGTTGTCCGGTGAATGATCAAGGGGAATGCATTGCAAACCGGCCAGCCTCACGGATTCGCCTGTCGGATTGCATCGGTGTGAATCGGGCAACGTCGCAACGATGTGACGTGTCCGGGCAGCACGGCGGCAGACAGATGCTGCCGTTCGGTGGACGTTGCCCGTCGAGTCGCGCGGCATGACATGCGGGACTGTGAGGGCAGACTGAGCCAGAACGCACACCCTCGCAAACGGTGATTTCTCATGTTCGCCATGAAAGGATTTCATCTGCGCCATGGCCTGGCCTCGCACGCCACACGCGGCTGTCGAACGATGAAAAGACTTCATGCCACGCATGAACAGATTTCGTTTGAAGGGCCACGTCTGCGTCATGCAACCTTCACGTAGCCTTGGGTTCGACGAGAGACGATGGACATGGAACGACGCAAACGTATCGTGGTGGGAATCAGCGGCGCCTCGGGCGTCATCTATGGCGTGCGGCTGCTGGAAATGTTGCGCGAGCTGAACGTCGAATCGCATCTCGTCATGAGCCGCTCCGCGCAGATGACGCTCGCGTATGAAACAGATTTACGCGCGGCAGATGTGCAGGCGCTCGCGCACGAGCACTATCCGAATGCCGACATCGGCGCGGCGATTTCGAGCGGTTCGTTCCGTGTGGATGGCATGATCGTCGCGCCCTGCTCGATGAAAACCCTTGCGGAGATCGCGACGGGCAATACGGGAACGTTGTTGTCGCGCGCCGCGGACGTGATGCTGAAGGAGCGCAAGCGGGTCGTTCTGATGGCGCGCGAAACGCCGCTGCATCTCGGACATCTACGCAACATGACGTCGGTCACGGAAGCCGGCGCAATCATTTATCCGCCCGTGCCTGCGTTTTACGCGCGGCCCGACAGCCTCGAATCGATGATCGATCACACGCTAGGACGCGTACTCGATCTGTTCGATATCGACACGGGGACCGTCAAGCGCTGGACGGGCGAATTCACCCATCGGCTCGTCAGCGTAGGGAACGGATGAATGAGCGCGGCCACCGAAGCAACATCTCTCATCGGCGTTGTGTAGCGAGGCGCTCATTGCGAGCGACGGCGCAGCATTTCCGTGTTCAGTCTCGAACGATCGAGCTCGTCTTCCCACGCGGACACGACCAGCGTCGCGACGCCATTGCCGATCGTATTGACGATTGCGAGCCCGGTGCCCATGAAGCGATGAATGCCGAGGATCAGCACCATACCCGACACCGGAATCAGCGGAAACACCAGCAACGTTGAGGTGAGCATCACGAATGCCGCGCCGGCAACGCCGCTGGCGCCCTTCGATGTCAGCATCGCCACGCCGACCAGCGTCAGTTGCTGTGTCAGGCTGAGTTCGACATTAAATGCCTGCGCGATGAACAGCACGGCCATCGTCAGATAGATGTTCGTCCCGTCGAGATTGAACGAATAGCCGGCTGGAATGACGAGACCCACGACCGATTTCGAGCAGCCGAGGCGTTCGAGTTTTTCGAGCATCTGCGGCAACGCGGCTTCCGACGAACTCGTGCCGAGCACGATGAGAATTTCCTCACGGATATAGCTCATGAAGCGCAGGATGCTGAAACCAAGGAGCCGCGAAATCATCCCAAGCACGACCAGCACGAACACAAAGAGCGTCAGGTAGAAGGCGCCGATCAGTTTCAGCAACGGCAGTACCGCACCGATCCCGTATGTGCCGATCGTGAAGGCAATCGCACCGAATGCGCCGATCGCCGCGACCTTCATGATGATGTGCACGATGCCGAAGAACGTATGCGTCAAGCCGTCGATCATGGCGACGAGCGGCCGCGCCCGTTCGCCGGCCGCCGCGAGCGCCGCGCCGAACAGCACCGAGACCAAAAGAATCTGCAACACATTGCCGGAGGTAAATGCGCCCGTAATCGTGTCGGGAATGACGTGCATCAGGAACTCGACCGTGTTCTGCTGATGCGCGGCGGCGGTGTAGCCAGTCAACGCGCTGGTGTCGATCTTCGCCGGGTCCAGATTGAAGCCGCTGCCGGGATGAAACAGATGCCCCGCGACAAGTCCCACCACGAGCGACAGCGTCGACACCACCTCGAAGTACAGCAGCGCCTTGCCGCCCACACGACCTACTTTCTTCATGTCGCCCATGCCAGCGATGCCCGCGACGACAGTACAAAAGATGATCGGCCCGATCACCATCTTGATCAGCTTGATAAACGCATCGCCGAGCGGCTTCATCTTTACCGCGAGCGACGGCGCGAAATGGCCCAGCAGCACGCCGAGAAAAATGGCGATGAACACCTGGAAATACAGTGCGCGGTAGAAAGGCTTCTTCACTTCACGCGGACGCGACGTCATGACGGCGCCATTACTCATGACGTCCCTCCTCGATGGACGGCGTAGAAAAGCATCTGGATCATGGTGTCTCCTGACCGGGGATTGTTAGCGAAGCGGCGACCATCGTCCCGCTCCGTCGTCTGCCATCGGATGTGGCAGTTCACGCAAAGTGTGGGGACGGGTGCTTCAGAATCCGTACAGGCGCGCGGGATTCGTGACGAGCAGCTTCTCTCGCAGCGCCGCGTCCGGACAGAAACGGAACAGCAGATCGACCAGCTCGCCATCGTTCGGCATGTCCTTGCTGATGTTCGGATGCGGCCAGTCGGTGCCCCATAGCACGCGATCGGGCGCAGCCTCGATCAGCGTGCGTGCGAACGGGATCGCGTCGTCGAAAGGCCGCTTGCCCGCCGAGACGCGCTCCGCGCCGCAGACCTTGACCCATGCAAGCGGATTGCGCATCAGTTCGAGCAGTTGTCTGAACGGCTGCTGGTCAAGTCCTGCTTCGGCACGCACACGTCCCATATGGTCGATCACAAACGGCACCCTGATACGCGCGATTCTCTCCGCGTAATGCAGGATGTCCTGCGCATCCAGATGCAGCACGACGTGCCAGCCCAGCCGCTCGATTCGTTCCAGCACGGCGTCGAACACGTCGAGATCGGGCGCGCCGCCCAGGTGCGCGACGAAATTGAAACGCACGCCGCGCACGCCATGCGCGTTCAAATGTGCAAGCGCTTCATCGGTCACGTTGCCGTCGACGATTGCGATGCCGCGGTAGCGGCCATTGCCGCGCGCGATGGCATCGAGCATCGCCGTATTGTCGGTGCCGTGGCAGCTTGCCTGCACGATCACCCCACGGCTCGCGCCAAGAAAATCATGCAATGCGACGAGACGCTCGAACGGCGCGTCGGGTGGCGTGTAGCTGCGATCCGGCGCGTACGGAAAAATGCCCGCCGGGCCGAATACGTGGCAATGCGCATCACAGGCGCCGGCCGGCAATGCATGGGACGGTTGAGCGGGATGAGGATCGGGGGGCAAACAGGATTTCATCGAAGATCGTCTCTTTGTGCGTGATCCGCGTGCAGCGCGGATTTCGATTGAGTGAGCGGATTGTGACGGCCCCTCGCCACGCCTACAATTGCCATACCGAACTAGCTGATATGTGAATTTCACATACGTCCCATGGAACTCAAGCAGCTCGAGGCATTTGTTCACGTCGCCGAACTCGGCAGCTTTACACGCGCGGCGATCACGCTGGACACCAATCAGCCCGCGTTGAGCCGGCTGGTGCGGCAACTGGAAGTCGAGTTGCGTCATACGCTGCTCGAACGCAATGGACGCGGCGTCGCACCGACGCCAGCCGGACAGCGGATGCTCGCACATGCGAAAGGTATTCTTCAGCAGGTGCAGCGAGCCTCGCAGGACCTGGATGGTTTGCATGGCGCGCCTGGTGGGCATTTCGGCATCGGCATCACGCCCAGCTTTGCGACGGTCGCGACGCACGAACTTGTCAGGAGCTTTCGGACCACGTTTCCGGGCGCAACGATTTCCGTGGCGCAAGGCTTGTCCACCTATCTGATCGAATGGCTGATGATGGGCCGCATCGACGTCGCCGTCCTGTACGACACGTTCGATTCGCCGTTGATCGACAAGCGAACCATCTTTACGGAAGAACTGTTTCTGATCGGCCCGGATACAGGCGATCTGGACGCGGCAGACGGCGACGCACCGCTCGCGAGGTCTGCTGCGATCCCATTGCGGGAAATCGCGCGCTATCCGCTCGTGATACCCGGCCGCATGCATGCGATCAGGCGGATGGTCGAATCCGCAGCGGCGGAGCAAGGCGTGCGCTTGCGGATCGAACTGGAGGTCGATGCCGTTACGTCGATTCTCGACCTCGTCACCGAAGGCATCGGGTATGCAGTGTTATCGCGGAAGGCAACGACAAGCGATGCACTGAAGCGGCGTTTCAAGGTCATGCGAATCACCGAGCCGACGCTCTTCAGCCGTCTTGCGATTGCGACCAGCAGCAAGCACACGCTGTCGCAGCTGGCGGTCCAGGCCATGTCGATGCTCGAGGCGAAAATTCTGCCGTTGTATGGCGACGCCCTATAGCGTCGCGCATCCATCCGGTGTGCTGTCATGCGGCAGCAGGAAGCGTCGCGCTCTCGATGCTCCACCCGCTCAATTTCGACGCCCTCGCTGCCTAGTTCAGTCGCTTGGGTTCGCCATCGTCCGCGTACCAGTCGACTGTTTTGCCCGTCGTGTTGATCGTCACCGCACGCGGTTCGCTGAACTGGTCGAATGACTCAATGCCTGTCTCGCGCCCGACGCCGCTGTTCTTGAATCCGCCCCACGGCGACGCCGGGTCCAGACGATGATGATCGTTCACCCACACCATGCCGAATTCCAGCTTGCTCGCGACACGATGCGCACGCGCGACGTCCTGCGTCCAGATGGAAGCGGCGAGGCCGAACTGCGTGTCGTTGGCGATACGGATTGCATCGGCTTCGTCTTCGAATGGCATCACGACCGTCACGGGCCCGAACACCTCATCCTGACCGATCTCCGATTGCGGATTCGCGTCATAGATCACAGTCGGCTCGAGGAAGTAACCCGACGTCAATGCTTGCGGTACGCGTCCGCCTGTCAGCACTTTCGCACCAGCCTCCTTCGCGCGTTCGAGCATCGCGAGAATGCGCTGCCGCGAACGCTCCGAAATCACGGGCCCAAGCTGGGTCCTTGCATCGGTCGGATCGCCCACGCGAATGCGCTCTGCCTTCGCGCGGAAACGTTCGAGAAACGCTGCATACATCGACTTCTGCACGAGGATGCGCGCGCCGCACACGCAGGTCTGTCCCGCGCCGATGAACGCGGCGAACGCCGCGCCGTTCACCGCGCGCTCGATATCGAAGTCATCGAACAGGATCACCGCCCCTTTGCCGCCGAGTTCCAATGTGGTCAGCGCAAAATTGCGCGCGGCCGCTTCGCCGATCGAGCGCCCGACTTCCGTGCCGCCCGTGAATACCACTTTGCGAATCAGCGGATGCTGCGCGAGCGCCGCGCCCGCTTCGCGCCCTTCTCCGTTCACCACGTTGACGACGCCCTTGGGCACGCCCGCTTCCTGCAGCAGCTTCACGAGCCGCACGGTCGTGAGCGGCGTCTGTTCCGATGCCTTGATGACCACGCTGTTGCCCGTCGCGAGCGCGGGCGCCAGGCTCTTCGAGAGAATCATCAACGGATGATTGAACGACGTCATCAGCGCAACCACGCCGAGCGGCACGCGCTGCGTGTAGCACAGGTACGGCCCTTCGATCGGAATCACGTCGCTGCGTCGTGTCAGCGCGAGCGCCGCGAAGTAGCGATAGAAGTGCGGCAACCGTGAAATCTGCGCGCGCGTTTCCGAAATCGGCCGGCCGTTGTTCAGCGTTTCCAGCTTGTAAAACTGTTCGAGATCCGCTTCGAACAGATCGGCGAAACGATTGAGAATGCGCGCGCGTTGCTGGATCGACATATCGCGCCACGCGCCGCCTTCGAATGCGCGATGTCCGGCCTGCACCGCGCGATCCACATCGCCCGCCGAAGCCGATGCGAGTGCGCCGATCACTTCACCCGTCGCTGGATTCAGAATGTCGAGCGTGCGGCCTTCCTCAGCGTCCGTCCATTCGCCGTCGATCAACAACTGTGCGTCGTAGTGCTGCGTGTTGGTTGTATCCATTGCATGGTTCCTGTCGAATCATTTGAGAGGCGAAGCGTGCGCGTCGGCATGAAGCGCGTCGCGCGTATGCGTGTCTTGCGGCTGAAGGTCTTCGAGGCGCTGTCCCGTCGGCTCGACGCCCAGCCATGCGACCACGACGATCTGCACGGCGAGCAAACCGATCATCATCGCGAGCACGCCGACGATGCCGTACTGCGCGAAAAGCGATACCACGATGAAAGGCGTCACGATGGTTGCGCCGCGTCCCAGCGTGTTGCAGACGCCCGACGCGCGCAGCCGCACTTCAGTCGGAAAGAGTTCGGGCACGTACACGGCGAAGAGCAGCGCGACCAGCACGTAGATGGGAATGGTCAGCAGCAAACCGACGATGGGCAGAATCACCGGGCTCGTGATGAACGGATACATCGCACCGAACAGGATCGCAGCAAGCGACGAGCCGATGATGGTCGGCTTGCGTCCCCACGCATCGGCCGTGAGCGCGCCGATTGCGGAACCGATCGGCGCGCCGAGCGACATCACGAGCGCAAAGCCAAACGACTTCGCGATGCTGAAGCCCTGATGGACGAAGAACGTCGGCAGCCAGGTCACGAAGCCATACAGCAGCGTGTTGATCACGATGAGCGTCACGCAACCGACGATCATCCGTTGCAGCATCGTGCCGCTGAACAGCGAACCGAACGACAGCGCTTGCGGTGCGCCCGCGCCCGTCTTCACGGGAACGAAAGCTGGCAGAGGCTCGCCGCCTCGCGCGGCCGTCACCTCGGTTTCGATGCGGCGCAAAATCGCATCGGCCTCGTCGTGCCGTCCGACGGAATCGAGCCAGCGCGGCGACTCGGGCAACGACTTGCGCGCATACCAGACGCCGAGCGCACCGATGCCCCCGAGCACGAACATCGCGCGCCAGCCGAACGACGGAATCAGCAGCAGTCCGATCAGCCCCGCGACGGGCAGACCCGACACCACGAAGACCGCCATCAGCCCTTGCAGCTTGCCGCGTTTTTGCGGCGGCACGAACTCGGTCAGCGTCGAGTAACCGACCACGTTCTCCGCGCCGAGTCCGAGTCCCATTACGAAGCGGCACGCAATCAGCACGCTCATGTTCGGCGCGAGTGCCGCGCCGAGCGACGCCAGTCCGAACACGGCGAGATTCGCCTGATAGGTGAAGCGCCGGCCGAAGCGGTCGCCGAGAAAACCCGTGCCGAGCGAGCCGAGCATCATGCCGAGAAAAGTCAGCGACACGAATAGCGCGTTCTGTCCAAGCGTGGAGAAGCCGGATTTCAGCGTCGCACCGAGCACCGTCGACGCAACGTAGATATCGAAACCATCGAAAAACATGCCAATGCCGATCAACCACATGATGCGCCGGTGAAATCCCGACATCGGCAAACGGTCGAGCCTGGGCCCTGCGTTGACGTTCATGTCTGTCTCCTGTCGACGTTACGGTGCTCAACGGGCCTGCATCAGTCGCAATGCATTCACGGTCAGCATGTCGGTCGCGGCGCGGAAGTTCTGCTCGACGCTGCCCTCCTGTGCCGCAAGGAAGAACGACTTGCACTGTTTCGCACCGGCTTCGTCGATCGAAAGAATGCGCGCGGCAAGCGCGTCCGCTTCGGCGTGCAGGCCTGCGGGCTCGCAGACGCGCGTGATGAGCCCTGCCTGCAAAGCCGCTTCAGGCGCGATGACGTCGCCGAACAGGACCATCGGAAACACGGCCTTGGGCAATGCATAGCCGCCGAGGTAAGCCATGATCGCGGCGGGCGGGAGGCCGGCGCGCATCTCCGGAAACGCGAGCCGCGCCGACGACGCGACGAGCGTAAAGTCACACAGGATCGCGAGCCCGAAGCCAAAGCCGAACGCGTCGCCGTGCACCTGCGCAATCGAGATCAACGACGTGCTGTGTACGAGCCGCTTGAGTTCGATCAGCCGCGCGACTTCAGCGCGGATCGACACGGCGTCACGTCCCGCCCGTTCGCGGCCCGTGCAGAACACGTCGCCATTCGCGCGGATGCGCAACACGCGCGCTTTCGGCTGCACAGCCTCGGCGCGCAACGCGTCCGACATCGCGTCGAACATCACACCCGATATTTCGTTGCCGGCGTCGGGGCGGTTCAACGTGAAAGTCAGCGTGTCGCCCGTATGCTCGATCAGAACGGGGGCCTGCAATGGACTGCGATCCATGTCGTCTCCTGTTGTATAATCTGTATACAGCGTATTCACAGAATTCCGAGGTGTCAATGCCTGCCGCAAAATCTGCTTCTTCCAAAACCACGACGGCGCACACGCGCCAGGCGCCGAGTCTGGAATCGATCGCCACGCGATATCACGCGCAGTTGCGCACGCTGGACTCCTCCGGCGATTCGCTGAGCGATGGCGTCGTCGTGCCCGCGTTACGCGAGGCGATCGTGGAAGGCGTGCTCGCGCCGGGTAGCCGGTTGTCCGAGGTGCAGGTGGCGAAGCAGCTGAACGTCAGCCGCACACCGATGCGTGAGGCGTTCGCGCAACTCGAACGCGAAGGGCTGGTGACGATCCTGCCGCGCGTGGGCGCCTACGTGCGTTCGGTGACGCTGCGCGACGTGGAGGAGATTTATACGGTGCGGGCCGCGCTCGAATGTCTCGCGGTGCAACTCGCATCGGAGCGCATGACGCCGCTCGGTGCCGCGCAACTAGACGATGTGATCGACGCGATGCGCGCCAGCGTCGAGGCGGATGACGCGGGAGCATATGTCGATGCCTTGGACCGCTTTTACACGATCGTGATGACGATCGCCGACAACCGCACATTGCAACAGAACCATGCCTCGCTGATCGGGCCGGTGCGTCGACTGCGCCGCATTGCGATGGCGCGAGGCGGACGGATGCGCGCATCGTTCGAACAGGCAGTGCGGATTCGCGACGGGATCGTCAATCGCACGGGAGACGGGCAGGACTTGATGCGGGAACAGTTGCAGGGCGCGTGTACGGCCGCGCTCGATGTGCTCAAGAATGCAGGAAAGTAGACGAGCGGTGAATTGCCGGTATTGGAACTGTCGGTCCTTCCAGGCACAGCCCTGCAGAATCCAGTCGAGGTGACGAAGTCTTCCTTCGCCACCTCTTCGAGCCTAAGCTGAATCGTTACTGGCAGGTATAGCTACTGGAACTTAACGGATCACCGCTGCCCGAGTAGTTCAGCGACTTTGGATAAGGGCACATAAGCGAACTGAACTTGACGGCACCCGTCGCGGTGTCGTTTTGTCGTTTGGAAACCGGGATTGCTTCCGGAGCTTCGCCTTTTTCAACCCAGTTAATCAATGCCTGGGTGAGCGAGCCGTTCATGCCCTGCGCAATGAAATCCTGAGCGCCCGGCCCTCCGCCGCAGTGATTCACGCCCGACGCCATGTACAGCTTGGCAAACTTGCTCGTCGCATCGACGGCACGACCATAAGCCGCGTGACTGGCGGCTGCGAAACGTTGCTTCAGTGCAGGGTTTATGAACTCAGACGGCGTCGTTTTTCCATAGGGATATTCAGGATTGTCGTAATTGAGGTCGATCAACGCGCCGTCTACGGGATTCGCATTGTGACGGACCATATAGTCGTAAAAGTTGACCGTATCCCAGACAAAGATCTGTGGATCTTCCCAGCCCGCCCACATGAGCAACTTGCCACCGTGGGCCGCGAAGGCGGACAAATCCGGGTTGATTGTCTCTATGGCCTTTGCCATCGGCAGCGCGTCCAGCTTCGCCTGATCTGAAGCGAAGTTGTAGTCCTGCCAAGGCCAATTCAGATTGTTATAGAAGAGACTGCCGATGTATTGAATGTGGGAATCGGTGGCATTTGATCCGGGAAATAAGCCGGTAAGCCCCGAAAATGGATTTACCCCCGGGAATATCATCTTCCCGGTTCGCGGGTTGTGCGCTCCCCCATTTCGTCCCAGAACCTGCTTCATGGTGGCAACCTGAGCCGCACTCAGGCACGTGCCAGTCTCGGGAGTATTGCCTGCTGTGCACAGCAGGGAACTGACATCCCATTTGCATTGACGGGGATCTGCAACAACTCCCGTAGCCGGCGACGCGCACGCCGCTGTCGAGGCGTTTTGAATCAGGTTGATCTGTTGCACCGACAGAGCATTGGCCGGGTTCGAGAAGAGCCGGTCGAGCCAGATGTTGTTACCAATCCACATGTGGGACGGGTACTTCGCGGGTGAGCCTGCCTGGATTCCGTCGAAGTAGGTCGGATAGCGTTGAGCCATCAAAAGGGCTTCGCGTCCGCCTTCGGAACATCCTGTGAAATAGGACTTCTGCGGTCCCGCGCCGTAGAAGGTTCGGATCAGGGGTATCGCGTTATCGTGCGTGGCCGGATAGGCGCGGTAGGCAAAGTCGAGTTGCCGATCAGAATTGTTGACGAAATCCGCGAACTTGCCAGTTGAGCCGCCATCATCCGCTGCCGCGGCATATCCCAGTTGCACCCGGGCAGCAAGAGTAGAAACGTTCACCGAACCATCGATCGCACCGCCGCCGATTTGTACATATCGACCATTCCAGCCGCTCGCCGGCATCCATACTTCCCAGTTGACGCTGGAGTTAGGGCCGGGCCTGGTGACTCCGACGATGCGGCAGAACGGCGGCATACCGGTCGAATTAGCTGTCGCGCCAACCGCGTTGATCGTCAGATTCCCAGACAAAGTCTGAGCCGACGTGATGGTGGTATTCCCAGGCAACGACACGCCCGTCAATGTTTCGCAGTTGCTTGCGTGCGCCTGAACCGGCATGAAAAGAAATGCCGAAGCGACACCGACTGCTGCTGGTAGCAGGCACCGATTTACGTTTAAAGACCGTACGA
The DNA here is from genome assembly GCF_030412785.1 of Paraburkholderia sabiae. NCBI lineage: Bacteria > Pseudomonadati > Pseudomonadota > Betaproteobacteria > Burkholderiales > Burkholderiaceae > Paraburkholderia > Paraburkholderia sabiae. The sequence continues at coordinate 4,340,725 of NZ_CP125295.1, read as the reverse complement.
ACGTTTCCATGGGATGACTGTCCTTTTACTGGTTTAGGTCGATTACCTTCAGGTCTTTCTTCTCAAGCTCCATACAGCGATCACGCGGCGATGCGAACTTCTTACCGGCTCTCCGAAAAGCCGTAATTTTCGGAAAATCTTTACTTATTCATTCACTTCGCATTCCTATATATTTGATCGTTTGTGACGAACAAAGGTATTGATTGCGAGCGGGGCTCGCCAATGTGTCGCGGGTTGAAATGCCCAGAAAAACTGCTCGCCGAGCCTGGCTAAAGATTAGGTCGGATTGGTGTGATTCGGCGATAGATCCGGTAAGAACCTGCGCGATTAACGTACGCATATGTACGGTCATCGCACGGAGGTCGGGTTTCCGTGAACCTTGGAGGCCGTTTGTAAGTGGTTTCGATTCGCCGATTGCACGCTTGGGCGCGTGCTGCCTGGCTATGAACAGTTCACACGGCGAGTTCGCGGTGTGGAAGTCTTAAGCGAAAGCTCAGCGTGCGCTGCCAAATAGCTGCGCCATCGTCTCACGCAACCAGCGATTACCTGCTTCGTGGTGATACCTCGCATGCCAGTGTTGCCGCACCGCAAACCCGTCCACGGGAACGGGGCACGGATGAATCGCGAGATCGCTTACCTGTGCAAGCGTCTGGCCGATGTGTCGCGGCAGCGTGGCAATCAGGTCGGTCGTCTGGATGATCGCACCGAGACCGAGAAACCCCGGCAGTTCCAGCACGACGTCCCGCTGAATCTGTTCGCGCAAGAGCGCCTGCTCCAGCAGTTGAGCGCCTGTGCCTGCCGCAATCGCGACATGTCCTTCCGCGCGGTACTGCTTCACGCCGAACCGCGCGCGCACGCGCGGATGATGTCGATTCACCAGACACACCCAGTCCTGTGTGTACAACTGCTGCTGGTAGATGCCGCCGCCTAGCCACGGCACATGGCCGATAGCAAGATCGGCCTCGCCGGATTCCAGCGCACGTTCAGTGTTTCCATCTATCGTCGCGGCCTCCAGGCGGATGCCGGGCGCCTGCGCTCGGATGTGCGCGAGCATCCGCGGAAGCAGCGTGATGTGACTTGCGTCCGTCATGCAGATGCGAAACCTGCGCTTCGCGGTAGCGGGATCAAACGCGATCTCCCACGCAGCGAAGCGGCGCAGCGATTCGAGAATTTCGCGGCACGGTCCGATCAGCGCGTCGGCCTGAGGCGTCGGCGCCATGCCGCCGGGCGTGCGGATAAACAGCGGATCCTGCAGGAATTCGCGCAGCCGCCCTAGCCAGATGCTGATCGTCGGCTGACTTTGTCCGAGCTGTTCGGCCACGCGCGTGACGCTCCGTGCGTCGTATAGCAGGTCGAAAAGCTGCAAGAGCTTCAGGTCAGGCAGTTCGGTCGGGATCATGGCGATTTACCCACTATTACGCTACGCAATAACGCCATTGTAGCCATTGCATTGCCATGATGAGCGGCGACTTCTATCGTTGCGTCACCACATCAACTTTGCAAGACGCCGATGAAGATCGCAATTCTGGGGGCCGGTGCGCTGGGCTGCGCTATCGGTTCGACACTGACCGAAGGCGGTCACGAGACATGGCTGATCGACCGGTCGCCGGCACACGTCGACGCGATGCGCCGCAACGGTCTGCAGGTCGACGATGCCGATGGTTCGCGACGCGTCGACGTCCGCGCGGCGACGCAGGCCGCAGAAGTCGGAGCAGTCGATCTCGTCGTCGTGCTGGTCAAGTCCTTTCACACGGATTCGGCCATGCGTGGCGCGCTGGATCTCATCGGACCCGACACGCTCGTGCTGTCGCTGCAAAACGGCCTCGGCCACGAAGACGTACTGGCTGAAATCGTGGGACGTGAACGCGTGCTGGCGGGCAAGACGTATGTCGGCGGCGTACTGCGCGCACCGGGCCATATCCAGCGCGGCGTAAGCGGCAAACGCACCTACATCGGCGAACTCGATGGTCAGCTCACACGGCGCGTGCAGGCGATCGCCGATGCGTTCAACTCGTCGGGCCTCGTGACCAGAGTCAGCGACAACATTCTCGGCACGATGTGGGACAAGTTGCTGATCAACGTCGCGACGGGCGCGCTGACGGGCATCACGCATCTCACGTACGGACAACTCTATGAAGAGCCCGTTCTTAAGGCGACCGCGCTGGCGGCCGTCACCGAAGCGATGGCCGCCGCAAAGGCAGCCGGTGTCAGATTGTCCATGAAGGATGCGGAGCAGGCCTGGACACTCGCATCCGAAGGACTCTCCCCTGCATTCAAGACCTCGATGCTGCAGAGCCTGGAGAAGGGCTCGGTCACGGAAATCGACTTCATCAACGGAGCCGTCGTGCGCTGGGGTGAGCGGCTCGGCGTGCCGACGCCTGTCAACTCGACGCTCGTTGCATGCATCAAGGGCATCGAACGTGCGATGTCGGATCGGCAACGAGAAGGAGCGACGGCATGAGCAGCACCAAAGCCTATGTGGAGCACGTCGCAATCTGGGTGAAAGACATCCACTGGCACATTCGCTTCTTCGAGGAAGTCCTCGGCATGACCATGCGCGAGGTAGACGGCCCGCGTGACGAACCGCGCCAGTACTGGACGCTTGGCGGACTGCAGTTCATCCACGATCCGCGATTCGAAGGCCCCGAAGGACGGCTCGCGCATCTGGGTGTGATGTGCGAGGACCTCGAAGCCGCGCTCACCGCCGCACAAGCATTTGACGTCACTGAAATGCCGCAGGGACGCAACTGGTTGCGTCTGCCGGACGGCCTCGCCGTCGAACTGATTCAGGCGAAACCCGCCGCATGCGTTGCGCAGGCGCTGGCGATCAATCCACGCGCGGAGGCGTGACATGACCATTGTCGAAAAGTACTGGGACGACGCCAAAGAAGGCGACGAGTGCCTGAGCCCGACCTACACGGTGACAAAGGAACGCATCCTCGCCTATGCCGATCTCACTGGCGACCACACGCCCGTGCACGTCGATGAAGCGTATGCCAACGCGAGCCACTTCGGTTCGATCGTCGCGCATGGCCTGTTCGGGTTGTCGATAGCGGACGGGCTCAAAACGCAGAGCGAGTACCGTTTCCTGCCGGGCATGTCGCTCGGCTGGACATGGGACTTCCTTCTGCCGATCAAGGTCAACGACGTGCTGCACGTGAAGTTCCGCGTGGGTGCGATGCGCGCAAGCAAGAGCCGTCCGGATTGGGGCATCGTCGTGTTGCCGTCTGAGTTGATCAATCAGGACGGCCAGGTCGTTCAGCGCGGCGAGCATCGTCTGATGGTGCCACGCCGTCCGGGAGCGTTCTGATGCAAGCCCGTCCACTCGAAGGTATCCGCGTCGTCGACTACAGCCACTTTCTCGCCGGACCTTACGTCGGACGCTGTCTCGCGGCGCTCGGCGCCGAAGTCATCAAGGTCGAGCGTCCCGGCAGCGGCGACGCTGGCCGCCAGCACGCCACCGTCCTCGACGACCAGCAAAGCGCCTATTTTCTGCAGCTCAACATGGGCAAGCGCGGCGTGAGCGTCAACATGAAGGATCCGCGCGGCAAGGATTTCATGCAACGTCTGTGCGACTCGGCGGACGTGTTTATCGAAAACTACCGGCCGGGTGCGCTCGACAAACTCGGCCTCGGATACGACGCGCTCTCCGCGCGCAATCCGCGCCTCGTCTACTGCTCGATCTCGGCATATGGACACACCGGGCCCGATGCGCATCGCGCGGGCTTCGGCCTGATCGCCGAAGCGAAGAGCGGCATCATGCAGATGATCGGCGAACCCGGTTCGCCGCCGCCGCTGATGCGCATCTCGCTCGGCGACATGTACACGGGCATCCACGCGGTTGCCGCGATCAACGCCGCGCTGCTCGGCCGTGTGAAAAGCGGCCGGGGCCAGCACATCGACATGGCGCTCTATGACACGCTCGTGTCGATGCACGAATACGCCGTGCAGTGCTACACGATGCAAGGCGTTCTGCCCGAACAGACGGGACACGACATGCCGACGTCGACGCTCTATGGCGTGTTCCGTGCTGCCGACGGCGATCTCGTGATCGCAGCACAAGTGGACGATGCATGGAAGCGCTTCGCCGCGCTTGTCGAAGCGCACGGCGGCCCGGAAGGCTTCGGCTCCGACATGCGATTCCACACTCTCAACGGACGCAATGCCAATCGCGTGGAGATTCTTTCCATCGTGAAACCGTGGGTCGCCGCGCGGCCGGTCGCACAGGTGCTCGATCTGCTCGATGGCGTCGATGTGCCCTGCGCGAAGGTGCAACGCATCGACGAAGTGCTCGCCGACCCGCAGATCGTCGCACGCGGCATGGTGGTCGAACAGCAGCATCCGCGCTTCGGTACGTTGCGCCTGCCGAATCTGCCGTTTCGATTCTCCGACTGCGACACGACGATACGCGAAGTCGGACCGGACCTCGGTCAGCACAACGCGGAAGTGGCGAAGTCGCTGGGCTTCAAGCCTGCCGAGATCGACGCGATGCAGACCGATGGCGTTCTTTTTTCAAAGTGAGGACATGATGACGGACCAGTACGCGGTGATCGGCAATCCGATCGGACACACCAAATCACCCCTTATTCATGGACTCTTTGCAGAGGAGACGCGTCAGGACATGGCCTATGCAGCCATCGAAGGGCCGCTGGAACCCGAGCAGGCTTTTGCCGACGTCGTGCGCGCGTTCGCCGCGTCGGGCGGCAAGGGAATGAACGTCACCGCGCCCTTCAAGCTGAAGGCCTTTGCGATGGCCGACGAGCGCAGCGAGCGAGCGGAGCTTGCCGGTGCCGTCAACGCGATGAAGTTCGAGAATGGCCGCGTCATCGCCGAAAACTTTGACGGCATCGGACTCGTGCGCGATATCGAAGTCAATCTCGGGCTGAAGATGGCTGGAAAACGGGTGCTGATACTCGGCGCAGGCGGCGCGGTGCGTGGTGCGTTGCTGCCCTTTCTTGCAGCACGGCCGGTCGAGATGATCATCGTCAATCGCGATGTCGTTAAAGGCAAGGCGCTAGTGGCGCAAATCGGCGCATGTGATTCTCTAAAGGCCTGCGGATATGGCGATCTGGAAACGATGGGACGATTCGACCTCGTCGTCAATGCGACGTCGGCCAGCCTCACAGGCGACCTGCCGCCCGTTCCTCCGAGTGTCTTCAGTCCTGATGGCGCGGCCTATGAACTCGCCTACGGGAAGCGTTTGACGCCCTTTCTGCGGCTTGCCCGCAATGCAGGTGTGTCGATGATCGCGGACGGCGTGGGCATGCTGGTGGAACAGGCGGCAGAAGCCTTCGACTGGTGGCGCGGCGTTCGGCCCGCAACACGTGCGGTGATCGATCGGCTCACCGTGCCACTCGAATGACTTCGCGGTGGAGCACGGCATCATGGTCTGAGCGGGTTATGACTTGAGTGTCCGGGGTTCAACCATACCGTGCGCGAGTAGACGCGATTCGCAGACCGCAAACATTCGCCGAACGAACGGCGAGTCGTTGTCCAGCATCCCTCGCGCCGTACGGAGGCTGGCGATTCTCGTCGCGCTCCGCAGATGCCGGATCTGCCAAAGGTCGGAAGCCAACTGCTCCGAGAAATGATTGACGCGTGCAGCATCGAGCCACGCCGACCCGACAGCTGTCGTTTTCGACCAGCGTTGAATGCATTCGACCGCACTGTCAAGCGACAGCCAGATGCCCGAACTGGCGCGTGACTGAAGCTGCTCGACAACCAGATGACACAGCAGATCAGTGCGTTGTCTGTCGTCCAGGCAAGTTGACAGGGAGACATGCTGCTGACGAGAGGGAGCAATTGGGTATGCCAAAACAATATCTCTACGGACGAAAGTCGTAGAGCCATGTTACATGGCGTCCATCTATGATATGAGGAAAGCACCTCAGCATTTCGCGCCGTTTAATCACCGATCTGTGCCTTCGGTGGACGCGCATCCAGCGCTCGAGTGTTCATACACGGTTCGACGAATGCGATGCGCATTTTCATCGCGCGGTCCATGAGTGACGCCGAGCGTGCTAGACCACACTTGTGCGCTTGCTTCCTTAGAGAGCTGACGTACGGGATATCGTGCTCGCTGGTGCCGTCGCATCAGGCACACGCATTGCTGCTATGCATTCCGGCTGGCCCAGGTCACGACACGGTGATTACGGGCGAGACGATGACCGCTCGCCGACGACCGGCACGAATGAATGCAACCGCTAACCGTCTCAAGCGCAACTGAGCGGAGCCCGTTGTATCCGCTTCCGCCGAACCGCCTGCGCGCCTCGCCAACTGATGCAGTGTTCGACGCGACATCGAACGCGTCGATGCGAAGGTGATCGGCCAGCCTCTTTCTCTTTGCTTCGAACGGACCACGAACGTACAGATCGAGCGACCCAAGATCGGCCAAAGCGGACGCTCGGCGATAGGCGCCGTGGGTCGGCTCCAGGTCAGGTTGCTGCCATGCGCAAACCGACATCTGCGAATGACATCTCCTATGTCAATGAGTGAGTCTTCACGACCCAACTCGGCCACAAGACTCCTCGCCACCTCAGCGACCGCCCCGCAGGATCAAACGGTCATGTTCTGAGAACGACGCAACGTCACCTGACGGGCTCCGTCATTCCCTCCTCCACGAATCGCAAGATTGCCTCCACGAGGGCCTCACGGGGATACGCATTTTGAGTCACGAAGAGCGCCCCTATTGTCGGATGCGTCCGGGCAACGGGCACCGCGAGCGCCCAGTGATCCGCATTCACGTAGGCCAGCAGCGTGCTGCCGGGTATGACCTGGTCGTAGAAAATGACCTGGCTGTCGTTTCGTGAATCGACTTGCGAGAGCTTGTTGTAGCTCGACTTCAGGATGGACGAGATGCGTTCGGTCTGCGGAAATGTCACGACCGAGTAATAGCGCAGTCCAGCAGGAAGCGGGTTCTCCGCGAGCCACGCCTTGCGGACCGCCGGTCTCAGGCTCTGCACAGCGCCGCCATCGCCCGACGTGCAGGTCGCGCCGGGAACATGGCGCATCAGATCGGCCTGGTATTGCTCGGCGTCGTTGGCAAGCGGCGATCCACCCACAGCGCCAGCGGCGCTCACCACGGCCGCGAGACGGCTACGGATTTCCGGATAGGCGACCAGCGCTTCGAGGATGTCGGGCGCGCCTTTTGAATAGCCGATCAGCACGATGCGCGGCGGGCCGTCGGGCGCGGGCATCGTCATGAGTGCATCGCGAATCTGGCGTGCGTTGTTGGCGGAACTCGAGAGCGCGTCGACGTCGATCAGCGTTGCGTCAAAGCCATACTGGCGCAGATGCGTGACGACGGTACCGGGTGGACTCAGCCACGGCTTGAAGCAGTCGTAACCGACGCCGGGCACGACGGCCGCGACGAGGTGCCGTCTGGAAGGACCCAGTTCAACCGGCTTGCCCGTGCCGGTGGGCTCCGTGCCCACTCGCGTCAGCGCGTCCTCACAGGGCCGGGTGTCGGGCACTTCGGAACCACGTGCGTCGAGGACTGCACAATAGATTTCGCGGAAGCGCGCGCGCTGATCCGTTATGCCGGCCTCGGTCGCGGGCATGAGGATCATCGGCGGGGTGTCGGTCGAATACGGGACGAGTGGCTTGGTCGCGCAGGCGCCGAACAGAACACACGCCGCCGTCAACGACAGCATGGCGCACATTCGGCGCGACGCGTCGATCACGGCAAGCTGCCGTCTCAATGAGACGAGCGACGGAATCCATCCGAGATCACTGACGCGCATCGCTCGTTGCTCCCGATCGAAGATCGTCGCGCCTGTCGAGATACGGCACCCAGTCGAGCAGATCCACATCGGAAAGGCTGCGCGGCCTCGTTGCGAAAAACACGACCGCGCGCAAACCGTCCGTGAAGTAGCTCGCGCCGTCGACCGTTGCGCGTGGATGGGTCGTCGATGCCTCACCGACTCCGTAAGCGAAGCCAAGCTTGTCGAGACCGCCCGAATACATCAGATCCTGGATGAGCAGGTTGCGAGCCTCGTCGACGTTCTCATGCAGCTTGAGGTGGGTCTCGCCGCGTGGCGCAAAGCGCCCGCCGACCGGGCGGCCGACCTGCGCGACATAGACCAGTTGCCCCTGGAAGCGGATCGGTGCGAGCCATCCGCGTATCCAGGTCGAAGGGGCGCCTGCCTGCGCCTGCTTGCGCATGACGAAGTCCGCCTCGCGCCCGAAGACGCGCTGCGTAAGATCGAACTCACGCGCATCGCGCCGATAGTTGCGTCGCACCAGCGCCGCGCCGATATCGGTAAGTTGGCCGACGCCGACGGCGTTCAGCGGATCGCCCTGCACCTTCCCGGTCGTATCGGTGGCACAGCATGGCAGCCGCTCGATTGCGGCGCGCAGCGACATGAGATCCGGGCAGTCAATTATGGCGGTCTCGGGAAACGGGAAAGGTATCTGCGCGAGACCCGGATCGACTGTGCCGTCGGGTACGTGCAGAAAGACCGAAAAAGGGATCAGCGTCCGGCTTCCGAACACATCGATATTGACAAGCTTGATGCCGCGATCTGGGTTGGTGAACAGGATGCCCGACTGGGTTGCGCCGGGAGGAATCGGATTGGCGAAGCCGAGCTTTCTGAAATGGTCGTCCATGCGCGTGTTAGCTGAACCGCCGAACATCGTATGCATGGACCACGCGACCTCGTCGGGCGAAAAGTAGTCCGGGTCAGTGCCCGACCGCAATAGCCATAGCGCCTCCGAGGTTCCATTGCGTACTTCGATCCAGAGCGGCTGGACCTTCGTCGCGTCGATATCGGCGCCATACAGTCGCTTGCTGTCTTCGCTGCTCAGCACAGTGGCGCTCACGCGCACGTCGCGACGGGTATCGCTGACTTCATGTTCGCGCAGCGGCGTGAAATCGGCCTCCGGCGCACGCCATGTCGCGCATCCCGCCAGCGTCAGCGCAAGCAACAGTACGGCAGCACGCTTGCGTATGCGATGCGTGGTAGGCAGCCCGGTCATGGCCCGGCTCCCGGCGCGACACGCATGACCTTGTATGGTGTGATCCACGGGAAGACGGTGATGTCTGCAAGCGATGACGGTGCGCGGTCGAATACAAGCACGATGCGATAGCCATCCGTAAAGTACGGGTCGGTCGTCAGATTTTCGCGCGGCATGCTTTCCGGCGCCGCGACCACGCCGTTCAAAAGGCCGATCTTCGACAGATTCTGCGAATACGTCATGTCTTCAGTCAGCGCGGTGCGCGCCTCATCGACGTCCGGGTCTATCTTGTGAGTGGTAAACGTTGACGTGTGCCATGTCAGACGGGTTCCGATGTCACGACTGACCTGTCCCACCCAGACGGGTTTGCCGTGATAGCGCATGTTGCTGAGCCAGAGGCGCATGTGATTGCGCTGATGGATATCGCCGCGCGCCTTTTGCAACGCGAGATCCTGTGCGTGGCCGAACAGGAAAAGGTCGCTCACGGGTGCGTTGACATAAGCTTCGCCAGAGAGCGCGGCGCTGATCATCCGCCTGATTGCACCCGACCACTTCTGCTCCGTGACGCTCCAGCCCCGACGGACGAAGGACGGAAAAGCATCGTCGAGACCGCCGACAACCACGAGATTAAGGGGATCCCCATTCTTCGAGCCATCTTCATTCGTCGCGCAACACGGCAGGGCTTCGACCGCGGCGCGAAAGCTCCCATCGTCCGTGTAGTTCACGATAGGCTCGTCAGGATCGGCCGCGCGTTTGAACACCTGGCTCCGCTTGTAGTCGGTTTCGAATCCGGGCACAGGCACGAAGATCGAAAAAGTCTGGGCGCGCCCCTTCGCGACAAGGTCGATCTGCACGAGCTTTGCGCCTTCGTGGAGGTTGGTCAGAACAAATCCGGATACCGTCTCACCCGGGCGGACGGGGTTACGAAAGCCGAGCGCACGAAAGCGGCTGTCGAGCGCGACCTGTTCATCGTGTGAAGCGTGGTTCCCGAATGCTTCAGCCGCCTCAGACGCGGGAAAGAAGTTCGGATCCAGTCCCGGAGACAGAAGAAAGTAGTTGCCGTCCTCACGATTACGGACCTCGATCCAGACGGGCTGAATCTTCCTTTCTGAGAGCGGGACGCCGTACACGGCTGCGCTTTCCGCTGGCGAGAGCACGGCAGTCGAGACCTGCACGCCGCCTTCAGTACGTGTCACGGCGCGGTTCTGATAAGCAGGCACTGAAACCGTGGGCGGCGCTGCAGAACAGCCCGCCAGTATGCAGCCAGCGAAGATGACAGCTCGCACCCGCGTCACGATGCGCTTCATCAAGACCCCCTCTTTGCCGGGATCGATCTGGAGATGTAGCCGTACGCAGAAGGCATCGCGCGCACGCTGTCGCCACAGGCAAACACGTTGTTCGCAGCCCGCTTACTGAAATGCGGGAGGTGTACTGACCAGTTTAGTTGATTAGGGCCGCACCAATCACGAGTTCGAGTGGCGGCAAGCGCGTATGTCCGAATGTCCGTCTGAAACCTGCGTGGAGCGGCCTGCTGAATGTCCATGAGGTGCGTGGACCGAATGGCTCTTCAGGGCCACGTACTGCCTGACGGCAACCGGCCGCACGCCCCGGAGCAATCAGATTGGCTTTCTGAAAGCCGACGTTCAGCGCCCGGGTTTCATTGTGACGGTAGCGCCGGCACCAGTCCGTACCTGGACATGACATTGATGAGCTTCGAGCGGTCGGGCGGACCACCGGTGTTCACGATTGCTCCGACATCACGAAAATACTGAACACCTATGTCGGGCGTAAGGACGATCAGTGCGCGGGCCGTGTCATTGTGCGGGTTGCTAAAGTGATGAACCGACCCACGTGGAGTAAACATCCATTCTCCCGGTGCCAGGTCTCGCATCACCCCGTCGACCGAGTACCGAAGTAGGCCCTCCAGCACATAGACGCACTCTTCGTTGCGTGTGTGGCTGTGTGGCGGCGGGACTTGTGAACCGGGAGCCACAGTCAATTCGAACACGCCCATCCCGCCAGTCGCAGTTCCATCAATCAGGTATTGGATGCTCAGTTGACCAATATTGATTGGTTCGATCGGAGCGACGCCGCTAGTTGTCATTTTAGAGCTCCTTCGGATCAACGATTTTCGTCGGCCTCGACATTGTCGATTTAGTGCTTGACCTCCGATTGTTGACGATCTTGGCCAATGTGTCGAGCGGCCGAATATGGCCGGACCCGGTATTTTGCCGATCAGCCCGACTGAAGGTTAGTGACGAGCGGGGACCGATCTGGGTGCAACCGGTTCTCCGCCTCACTTCACTCAACTTCAGCTACACGAAAAACTCGCGGCCGAGTTGGCGTCACCGCCCTTGTAACGCGCAACTTTCGGATACGGACACAGCGGCCGCGTACGACCCGCGCCCCAGTCGGCGGGCACTTCGCTGTTCGGTACCGCGTTGCTGGCGTCGCGTGCCGTCGCGATCACGCTGTCGGGTGCCTTGCCCTGCTCGACCCACGCAATCATTGGCGTCAACATATCGAACTGATCTGCAGTCGGGCCGCCCGAACAATGGTTCATACCCGCTACCGTGTACAGCCGCGCGAAGTTGCTCGCGTCGCCGCCGTTCGCGGCCATCAGACGCTGATACCAGTCGGTCGTATCGTTCGATGAAAACACCGGGTCGCTCGTGCCGTGATAGACCATCAGCTTTGCGCCGCGCTGCTTCAATGCGCTGAGATTGGTCTCGTCGGGCGGTGCCATGAACGACCATGACGATTCCGTATACACGCCGCTCGTCGCGAAGATCTTCGGAGCATCGTTGTCCATGCTGAAGTTCAGCGCATACGACGACAACTGGCTCAGCAATGATGCACTTTGCGGTGGCGTTGTGAACGTGAATGCGGCGGCGGCAGGATCGAGCGTGATCGAATTGCTCTGCTTCCACTGTGCCCAGTTGGCGCCGTTGACGCCCACGTCATACGGAAAACTCGCGTAAAGCGCCGTGCCCGCGCTGTTGCGCGCCCCCGAAAACACATTACCGATGGCATCCTTCTGTGCAGCCGTCAGACAGGTGCCGTCGCGCACATTGCTCGAACACGTCGGCACGTCGTTGGCGAGACTGAAGTTCACCTGACATGCCTTGATATCCTGCACCATGCCGTCCGTCACGCCGTCGAGCGCGTCGCACTTCGCAATGATTCGCGACGCTACCAGTTGGCGCTCCGCTGCCGTAAAGCCAGTCGTGATGTCGGGCAAACCCGTCGATGTCGTCGCAGTTGCAACCTTGGCGAACTGCTGCGCGCCCCACATCTCGCCAATCGCAGCCTTCGGCAGATGAAAGCCGGGATCGCCTGCAATGATGCCGTCGTACTGCGCCGACGATCTCGCGGCAGCCACCATCGCGTGCCGCCCGCCGTTCGAGCAGCCGTCGAAGTAACTGCGATCGGGCGCCTTGCCATAGGCGGTCTTGATCGTTTGCTTCGCCATCGGCGTGAGCGTCGCGACGGCGTTGTAGCCGTAATCGATGCGCGCCTGCGGATCGAGACCGAAAAGCGGATTCTGCGCCGACGCATGCCCCGCGTCCGAACTGATGACAGCGAAGCCCATATTGAGCGCATCGTTGAGCGGACCGCCACCGCCGATTTCGCCCGTCGCCGTCACGACATTGCCATCGAGTCCGCCATTGGCCTGATAGAAGAAGCGGCCATTCCACGCGATGGGCAGACGCATCTCGAAGCCGATCGCATATGTCTTTCCATCGACTGCGCTCACGCGCTGGTTCATCTGCCCTTCGATCACGCAATGCTCGGCAATCGACTTGCCGGCCACCTTCAGCGTGCCTGCGGGCACATCCGTCACGGACGTGAACGTCGTGTTCGCGAACGACAGCTTCGCGGCGAGCGCCGCGCAACTCCCGATGAGCGTCGCGGGTGTCGCGGCGCTCAACTGCGGCAGCGCCGACGAAGTCGTATTCGACGAGCCCCCGCAGGCGGCGAGCGTGGCCGACACGCATACAGCAATCGCAGACTTCTTCATCCGATGTCTCCTAGAACATGTGTTTGATGCCGACCATCACGCCCGTCTGTCCCATGCCCGCGCCGGGCGTCGTGCCGCCACCGCCGCCGCTCACCGAATAGCGCCCCTTTGCGCTGTTGGCGAGATACGCGGCCTGTGCGTACACGGACGAGCGCTTGCTCAGCAGGTAAGTGGTACGCAGCGTGCCCATCGTCGCGCGCGTGTCGTGGTCGGCATTGACGATGCGAAAGACCTCGCCGTCGACCAGAAACGCAGGCGTCACGAGATACGACGCACCCACGAAGAAAAGGTCGGAGCGCACATTCGCCACAGCGGGCGAATCGGTCACCACGCGCCGCCCGAGCCAGCCCGCGCCCAGCTTCATGCCGGCGTATTGCGCATATGCGCTGACGTGCGTGCGGGCATCCTTGTCGGCGGCACTGGTGAGCGGCGTGGTTGCCACGCCATCGAAGAAGTTGGCGGCTGCGTTGGTGCCGCCGCGCTGCTCTTCGTACGACGCAGCGATGCCGAAGTACGGCGCGTCGTACTTGAGCATCACGGACCAGTCGCGGCATTCGGTTGCGTGACCGGGCACCGAGCCCGCGCACGTGCCCTGCCCCGGCGAGTTGCCCGTACCCGCCGAATCGCGTCCAAACGAATAACCCGCGCCCAGCGTGAAGCCCTTGTAGCTGCCGATGTAGGTCACGGCGTTGTCGGTGCGCGCATTGGGCACATAGGCATCGAGCGAACCCATGCCGTAAATGTCCGGCCCGATGATGTCGGCGCCCTGCAACGCGAGGTAGGTCATCGTGTATTGCCGGCCGAACGCGACCGTGCCGTACGTCGCGCTCTTGAGGCCGACGAACGCCTGGCGTCCGAACAACCGGCCGCCCTGCCCTGAACTGCCGTCGCGCACATTGAAGCCGCTTTCGAGCGTGAATACCGCACTATAGCCGCCACCCAGATCTTCGACGCCGCGCAATCCCCAGCGCGATGGCAATTCGCCTGTCACGGCAGGCATGCGGAACACGTGGTCGCCGGCGGCATTCGCCTGCGACACGTATTCGATGCCCGTATCGATGATGCCGTACAGCGTGACGCTCGATTGCGCAAAAGCGCTCGTCGCGAACGCGCAGAGCGCGCCGCACAGGGAAAGCCGGATCGTTGTTGCGTGCATCTCGTTGTCTCCAAACGTCGTGTGTTGTTATCGAAAAAGGGGATTCAGTCCACCGCGCGTGGACGGCGGATCAACAGCAACGCGGCAACGGCAGCGATCAGCGTGACGGGGATGCTCGCGCCGATCACCGTCGACGAACTGCGGCCCATCGCCAGCAACTGCCCTGCTGCGAGCGGCCCGACCACGGAGCCGATGCGGCCCGCTGCCACCGCAGCGCCGACGCCCGTGCCGCGCATCGGCGTCGGGTAGAAGACCGCGGCGAGCGCATAGAGCACCGATTGGCCACCGATCACGAACATGCCGGCGAAGAACGCCGAAACGGCAAGCGCCGCGAATCCCGGTGCGACCGACAAGGCGGCGAGCGACGCGATGATGCCGACGTACATGCCCGACACGACCGCGCCGCCACGCAGCCGGTCCATCAACATGCCGATGAAGAGCGCGCCCAGTCCGCCGCCGATATTGAAGAAGATCTGCACATAGCCGACTTCGGCACGCGCGAGACCCCGCGCGGCCATCAGCGACGGCAGCCAGTTGAGCAGGAAGTAGAGGACGATCAGCGTGCAGAAATAGCTGATCCAGATTTGCAGCGTGGACAGACCGCGATTGGCGCCGAACAGCACTTCGCCGACGGGCGCGGGTTGCGCATTGGCTCCACGCGATGTTTTTCTGAACGCACTGGATTCAGGCAGGAATGCAATCAGCAGCGGCACGAGCACGAGCGGCCCCGCGCCGCCGACATAGAAAATGTGCCGCCAGTCCGTGTCACCGATGCTGATGATCCCGATGATCGATGCGATCACGCCGCCAAACGGAATGCCGCAATACATCACGCTCACAGCCGTATTGCGTGCCTTCGGCGACACGGCTTCCGAAGAAAGAGCAATCAGGTTCGGCAGCGCGCCGCCAAGTCCCATGCCCGTCAGCACGCGCACGATCACCAGCATGCTGAAGCTCGACACCATCGCAGTCGCGATCGACAGAAGGCCAAAAATGCATGCCGACAGAATCAGCACACGCTTGCGTCCGACGCGGTCGGCGAGACGTCCTCCGAACATCGCGCCCGGCAAGAGTCCAAAGGTGCCCGCGCTGAACGCGATCCCCATTTGCGCGACCGTCAGCCCGAATTCACGCGCCATGCGCGGCGCCGCGACGCCGACGGATTGCAGATCGAGTCCCTCCAGCAGCGCGATCGCGAAACAGAGGCTCAATGTCATAACGACGCCCGTGCTGGCGGCGGGCTGCGCTGTAATGCTGTCTCCTGGCAGTGCAGTTCTCGTGGATTTCATGTCTGTCACCTGTTGTTGTGTCGGTTTCGCGAACGGTTTCAGGCAGCCTTCTATATCAGGTTACCTGATATAGAAGGCGAATAAAAGCGTGTTCCTGAGAACACGCTGGGCGTCGTCGCGATGGAGCGCATTTAATATCAGGCCACCTGACAACGCAAGGTTAATGTCTTTGGTGAATACCCCAGGAGATGCAGGGACGCGGGGTGCATGTTGCCCGGTGAGCGCCGTACGAACGAGCTCTGCGCGTGCATAACGGCTCAAAGTTTCGTCGCCCAATCCCGTAACCAGGGGTTTTCACCAACAAGCCGACGATTGTGTATCAGGCAACTTGATAATAGACTTTGTATCAGGCTACCTGATAACAACGAAATTTATCGGGTGACTTCAGGAACGCAACCACTGATGCGCGCAAGGCGCGCTGGAGCTACGAACATGGCAAGTTATGAGGATCGCTGGAAGACGGTCGACGTCAAGGTAGAAGAAGGCATCGCATGGGTGACGTTCAATCGCCCGGAGAAGCGCAATGCGATGAGCCCGACGCTCAACAGCGAGATGGTGCAGGTGCTCGAAACACTGGAACTCGACGCCGACGCGCAGGTACTCGTGCTCACGGGCGCCGGCGACGCATGGACAGCAGGCATGGATCTGAAGGAGTATTTCCGCGAAGTCGACGCAGGTCCGGAAATCCTGCAGGAAAAAATCCGTCGCGATGCGTGTCAATGGCAATGGAAGCTGCTGCGCATGTATTCGAAGCCGACCATCGCAATGGTCAATGGCTGGTGCTTCGGCGGCGGCTTCTCGCCGCTGGTCGCATGCGATCTCGCGATCGCCGCCGACGAAGCCGTGTTCGGCCTCTCCGAGATCAACTGGGGCATTCCGCCGGGCAATCTGGTCAGCAAGGCGATGGCCGATACGGTCGGACATCGTCAGGCGCTCTACTACATCATGACGGGTGAAACGTTCACGGGCACGGAAGCCGCCGCAATGGGTCTCGTCAACAAGAGCGTGCCGCGCGAACAGCTGCGTGCGGAGACGGTCGCTCTCGCGGCGAAGCTGCTTGAAAAGAATCCGGTCGTGCTGCGGGTCGCGAAGCATGGTTTCAAACGCTGCCGCGAACTGACGTGGGAGCAGAACGAGGACTATCTGTACGCAAAACTCGATCAGGCCCAACTGCGCGATCCCGAGAACGGGCGCGAGGAAGGACTGCGGCAATTCCTCGACCAGAAGTCGATCAAGCCCGGACTGCAGACGTACAAACGCGCGGACTGACATCCGGGACGCCCGGTGTGGCATCCGCCGGGCGAGCGACAGAACAAAGGAGACAGTCATCGTGACGGAAGTGAGTATGCTGATCGGCGGCAAGGACCGCCTCGCCTCGAATGGCGCGACGTTCGAACGTCTGAATCCCGCGACAGGCAAACTGGCCTCGCGCGCACCCGCAGCCACGCTCGCGGATGCGGACGCGGCAGTCGACGCCGCCGCAGCGGCTTTCCCCGCATGGTCGGCTCTGCCGCCGACGGAGCGGCGCATGCGCCTGCTGAGGGCAGCGGACCTGATGGATGCGCGAACGAGCGCGTTCATCGAAACCGGCGTGGCGGAAACGGGCGCAATGGCGAACTGGTACGGCTTCAACGTGCATCTGGCCGCGAACATGCTGCGCGAAGCCGCCGCGATGACGACGCAGATCGACGGAAGCATCGTGCCCACCGATATGCCCGGCAACCTGGCTCTCGCCGTGCGTCAGCCATGCGGCGTGGTGCTCGGCATCGCGCCGTGGAATGCGCCCGTGATCCTCGGCACGCGTGCAGTCGCGATGCCGCTCGCGTGCGGAAACACGGTCGTTCTCAAGGCGTCGGAAGCGTGTCCCGCCGTGCATCGGATGATCGGCAGCGTGTTGCAGGAAGCCGGTCTTGGCGACGGCGTGATCAACGTCGTCACGAATGCGCCCGACGACGCACCCGCAATCGTCGAGCGGCTGATTGCGCATCTCGCCGTCCGGCGCGTGAACTTCACGGGGTCGACGCACGTTGGCCGCATCATCGCGATGCACGCGGCGAAACACCTGAAGCCCGCCCTGCTCGAACTCGGCGGCAAGGCCCCCGTGCTCGTGCTCGACGATGCAGACCTCGACGCGGCTGTCGAAGCCATCGCGTTCGGCGCGTTCTTCAACCAGGGGCAGATCTGCATGTCGACGGAACGCGTCATCGCGCATCGCGCCATCGCCGATACGCTTGTCGAGAAGCTCGTCAGCAAGGCGCGCAAGCTCGTCGCGGCTGAACCGACGGCGCGCGGCGCCGTGCTCGGCGCGATGGTGAGCGCGCAGGCTGCACAGCGCGCGACGTCGCTCGTGCAAGACGCCCGCGATCATGGCGCGACGATCCACACGGCCGGCCCGACCGACGGCGCGATCATGCAGCCGACCATCGTCGATGGTGTGCGCCCTGAGATGAAACTGTACTCGGAGGAATCGTTCGCGCCCGTGGTAACCGTGCTGCGCGTCGATAGCGACGACGAAGCGATACGTGTCGCGAACGACAGCGAATTCGGCTTGTCGGCGGCCGTGTTCAGCCGTGATATTGCGCGCGCCATGCAGGTGGCGAAGCGCGTCGAATCGGGCATCTGCCATATTAACGGGCCGACTGTGCACGACGAAGCGCAGATGCCTTTCGGCGGTGTGAAAAGCAGCGGCTACGGGCGCTTCGGCAGCAAGGCATCGATTGCCGAATTCACCGATCTGCGCTGGATCACGATACAGACAGGACCGCGTCACTATCCGATCTGATATCGCGGCTGCAAACGGGCCCGTTCACGCAGACGGAAGAGATTCGGGCATGCTTCACATCGGGCGACGACCTCGCGCCGGGCGGTAGCCCGCCGCGCGAGCGAGCCCACACAGGAGACAACAAGGTGAATTCCCAGCCGACGCAATCCGGTGTCGACAGAGAAACATCAACGCCTTATCGCGCGGTGCGAATCGGATCGGCGCCCGTTCGCGTGCGTCGCGAGCACGACGTCTGGTACATGGAGTCGGACGCCGCGCCCGGCGTCTATCCGAAGCGCATGACTGACCGGCTCGCAAGCGGCGCGCTAGCGCATCCCGACCGGTGGCTGGTCGCTCGCCGCAGCGCCGACGGCGAATGGCAAGGCATCAGCTATGCGCAGATGCTCGCGCATGCCCGCGCGATTGGTCAGGCGCTGCTCGATCGCAACCTGTCTGCCGAGCGGCCCGTCGTGATTCTCTCGGGCAACGATCTCGAACACATGATGGTCGCGCTCGGCGCGATGTGGGCAGGCGTCCCCTACGCGCCCATTTCGCCCGCGTATTCGCTCGTATCCAGCGACTACGGCAAGCTGCGTCATACGCTCGATCTGCTCACACCCGGCCTCGTATTCGCGACGGAAGGCGAGCCGTTCGCCAAAGCGATCGACGCGACCATTGCCGACGGCGTCGAACTGGTCACCGCGTCGGGTTCGTGTGGAAAGCGAAAATCCACGCCGCTATCGGAACTGCTCGACACCGCGCCAACGACGGTCGATGCCGTGCACGAGGCGATCGATCCCGATGCGATCGCGAAGTTTCTCTTCACGTCCGGCTCGACGATGCTCCCGAAGGCCGTGCCGACGACCCATCGCATGCTGTGCAGCAATCAGCAGATGCTGCTCGACACGTTTCCCGAGTTCGCCGTCGAGCCACCCGTGCTGGTCGACTGGCTGCCGTGGAATCATACGTTCGGCGGCAGCCACAATGTCGGCATTGCGCTCTACAACGGCGGCACGCTGTATATCGACGACGGCAAGCCCGTCGGCAGGAAGTTCGACGAAACGCTGCGCAATCTGCGCGACATCGCGCCGACCATCTACTTCAACGTGCCGAAGGGTTGGGAAGAGCTGACGAGCGCGCTCGAAAGCGACCCGCAGTTGCGCGAGACATTCTTCTCGCGCGTGAAAGTCTATTTCTTCGCAGGCGCGGGACTTTCGCAGGCAGCGTGGGACCGTTTGCAACGAGTCACCGAGCGCTTTTGTGGCGAGCGCATCCGCATCATGGCGGGCCTCGGCATGACGGAGACTTCGCCGTCGTGTCTGTTCACAACTGGACCTGTGCTCGGCGCGGGCTACGTCGGCATGCCGGCACCCGGCTGCGAAGTGAAGCTGGCGCCCGTGTCGGGCAAGCTCGAAGCGCGCTTTCGCGGGCCGCACGTGATGCCCGGTTACTGGCGGATGGCGGGTTCGAATGCAGCCGATTCATTCGATGACGAGGGCTATTACCGCAGTGGCGACGCACTGAAGTTCGTCGACCCGCAAAGGCCGGAACTTGGCCTGATGTTCGACGGACGCATCGCCGAAGACTTCAAACTCAGCTCAGGCACCTTCGTGAGCGTCGGGCCGATGCGCGCGCGGGTCATTTCAGCGGGCGCGCCTTATGTGCAGGACGTGGTCGTGACCGGCCTGAATCGCGATGACGTCGGGCTGCTCGTATTTCCACGACTCGACGATTGCCGTCGGCTCGCGCACCTGCCGACGTCCGCGAACGCCGCGGAGATTGTCGGCGCACCCGCCGTGCGCGCATTCTTCGCCGACCTGCTGGAGAAACTGAACCGCGATTCGACGGGCAGCGCGACGGCGATCGCGCGTCTTCGTCTGCTCGAGGTTGCACCGTCCCTCGATCTGGGCGAGATCACCGACAAAGGATCAATCAACCAGCGCGCGGTACTGACGCAGCGCGCACACCTGGTGGAGGCGATGCACGATGCGCAGCGTCACGATCCTGACGTGATCTACGCGTCGCGTTGCAAGGCATGAAGGCGCGAGGAGCGGTGCAGCGTGCGAACGACGCGGTAACATGGCGTCTTCCACGACAGCCGCAGACCGATCTGATGACGGGCAAATCTCCCACGAAGACATCCAGCGCCACGAAAACAGCAGTCGCGACCGCCGCCCGCCCGCGCGCAGCTTCGGCGGGACGCAAGGCGGCGGCGCGTCCCCGGTTGACGTATCTGATCGGCAGTCTCGATCGAATCCTGCGCCGCAAAATGACGGATGCGCTCGCGCCACTGGGCCTGACGCTCGCGCAGTTCACCGCGCTTTCCGTGCTGGAGGCGCGGGGCGAGGCGTCGAATGCGCAATTGGCCGAGCGGTCTTTTATCACGCCACAATCGGCCAACGAAGTCATGAGCGTCATGGCGTCGCGCAACTGGATCACGCGCGAGCCCGACCCGAATCATGGGCGCATCGTCGTGCTACGCCTGACGGACGAAGGACGGGAGGTGCTTCATCGCTGTATGGCGACGGTCCATGTTCTCGAGGCCCAGATGCTCGCCGGCATCGAGCCACTCGACGCGTTGGCTGCGCAGGAAATGCTGGAACTGTTCGTCCGCAACCTGCGCGGATAACGATCGCTTCTCACGTTTTCAGATCTGCTGGCATGCTCGACAAGCACGCCGGGTCTAAAACCATGAAGGTACTCTCATCGGCGTTGCCGCCGTCCGCGCAAACCAGCCTGTCGATCATCAGCTTCAGCGCACCTGGCGACTGATACCAATAGACGGGCGTCACAATCACGACGCCATGACACGCAGCGAATCGCTCGTAGATTTCGTTCATCCAGTCGTTGACCTGCCCGAGCGAATGATTCGGATAGCAGTTGCACGGCCAGTGACACAACGGCATTGCCGTCGACACGCACGCTTTGCACGGATGGATATGCAGGTCGTGATCGGATGAAAGCAGTGAGAGGTCGAGAAAATCGACGTCGAAATGCGCGTCCGTGGCGATCGCCTCTACGCGCTTCGCAAGACGGAAGCTCTTCGACATTTCGCCGGGACACGTATAGTCGTTACGCGTCGACGCGTTGATGACGAGCACGCGCGAACGCGTCGAGGGATTCTGCTGGTGCTCCTGTGCGGCCTTAATGCGCTGCGCGGCCTCGCGCCATTCGACGGACAGATCGTAGTCAGGATCCACGTAGCCCGCACCACCTGCCCTTTTCGCACGACCGGTTGGTCGTCGTTGCGCTCCGCCGATTTCGAGTTCGCCACGACCGCGTCTCCCGTTGTCAATGACTTGACCAATGACGGCTACGGGCAAGCGCTGCTCCCGTAACGTCAACGAGCACGGCACCGCTTCTTTCTTCCAAACGGCTCTCGACGGCCTGCTTCTTGCTGCTGAATCTCGTCTATAAGTCGAGAACATAGACAACAGGGTTCGCTCCGCGATGCGACTTCCCAACCATCAGGCCCTGTTCCATGCGTTGCGCGAGCTCACCCCTGAAAACTTAAAACGCAATGACTACCGCTTCTCCTGCCGCAAGATGAATAGTGCCTTGAACAACCGCTTGACCGCGGCGAGACGTCATCGTCGATAACAACACCGCGCCTGATCGCGCTTGCACCTCCGCACCTTCATCAGCCATGTTTAGCGCGATGAAAAGACGTTGATTCCGATATCGCCTCTCGTAGGTCAGCACATCCCCGTGTGCAGCGATATTCTCGATCGTGCCCTGCACCAATGGGGCGTGACTGCGCCGCAAGACCAGCAGACTCCGGTAGAGCGACAACATGCTGGATACGTCATTATCCTCATCGCGCACACTCGTCGCCGTGTCAACGGGCAACCAGGGTCTGCCCTGTGTGAACCCTGCGTGCGGCAGCGAGCTATCCCATTGCATCGGCGTGCGCTCGGGATCGCGTCCCTGACCGATGCCGGGCTGTCGAAGCTCTGCGGGATCCTGGATCTCATTCAATGCGATAGCGCCGTCCGTCATGCCGATCTCTTCACCGTAGTAAAGCGTCGGCGTCCCTCGAAGCGTGAGGAGCAATACGGCGGCAACACGCGCCTGCGCGATGCCGACCCGCGATGCGACGCGCGGATTGTCGTGATTTCCCAGCACCCAGTTGGGCCACGCATGTTCAGGCAACGCACTGTCATAAGCCTGGATCATGCTCGCAAGCTCGCGTGCATTCCATTTCGCGTTGAGCAACTGGAAGTTGAACGGCATATCCGCGCCATCACCACTTGCGCCGTAATACTGCACGAGTTGCGCAACAGGCAAATAGATCTCACCGATCAGCACCCGCTCGCCATACTCACGCAGCGTGGCGCGCATAGAGCGCACGATGTCATGCACTTCCGGCTGGTCCTCCGTATAACGCTGCAATAGCCGGTGATGCTCCGGCTCGCCGGCCGAGTACGCTGGATTTGGCGGGTTGTCGCGAAACTGCACGTCCTTGATCAGCAGCCACAACACATCCACGCGAAAACCGTCGACGCCGAGATCGAGCCAGAAGCGAAGCACATCATCCATTGCGCGGCGTACTTGTGGGTTCCGCCAGTTCAGATCGGGTTGTTCCCGCAGAAATGCGTGGTAGTAATACTGCCCCGTATGCTCATCCCACTCCCACGCCGAGCCTCCCATGCGGCTCAACCAGTTATTCGGCGGCCCGCCATCGGGAGCGGCATCGCGCCACAGGTACCAGTCCCGTTTCGGGTTGTCACGCGAAGAGCGGCTTTCCTCGAACCACGGGTGCCGGTCCGACGAATGGTTCGGCACGAAATCGAGCAGCACCTTGAGGCCGAGTTGATGGGCGCGGTCCATTAATTGCTTGAATTCATCCAGCGTGCCGAACATCGGATCGACGTTGCAGTAGTCCGCTACGTCGTACCCGAAGTCGGCCATCGGCGACGGATAGATGGGGGAAATCCACACGGCATCGACACCGAGTGCGGCCAGGTATTCGAGGCGTGTACGGATGCCGGGCAGATCGCCGATACCGTCGCCGTTGCTGTCCTGAAACGAGCGCGGATAGATCTGGTAGATCACGCCGCGTTGCCACCACGCCAGTTCCGACATTGCAGTTCCTCTTCATGATCGATTCTCTGGACGCCACGCGCGAATCGAATGCTCAACGACCTCTGGTACAAGAACGCCATCATCTACTGCCTTTCGGTAGGCACATTCATGGATGCAAACGGCGACGGCGTGGGTGACTTTCAGGGACTCGTGCGCAGGCTGGACTATCTGCAAGGGCTCGGCGTAACGACCATCTGGCTCATGCCCTTCCATCCGTCGCCAGGGCGCGACAACGGTTACGACGTCAGCGACTATTACAACGTCGATCCGAAGTACGGCACGCTCGGCGACTTCTCGGAATTCACGCACGCGTGCGCCCAGCGCGGTTTGCGCGTGATCATCGACCTGGTGGTCAATCACACATCAGATCAGCACCCCTGGTTCAAGCAAGCACGCAGCGATCCCGATTCGAAGTATCGCGACTGGTACGTATGGTCCGATAGCAAGCCGACCAACGCGAATCGCGGCGTGGCATTTCCGGGCGTTCAGAAGTCGACGTGGACCTTCGACAAGCGCGCAAGGCGCTGGTACTTTCATCGCTTTTATGATTTTCAACCGGACCTCAACACTTCCAATCCTCACGTGCAAGCCGAACTGCTGAAGATCATGGGTTTCTGGATCCAGCTCGGGGTGTCGGGATTTCGCATGGACGCCGTGCCTTTCGTGATTGCGACAAAGGGCCCAAAGGTCCGCAAACCTGTCGAGCAGTACGACATGTTGCGAACGTTTCGCGAGTTTTTGCAGTGGCGGGAGGGCGACGCCATCATCCTCGCGGAAGCCAACGTGCTGCCCAACACGGATCTTCAGTACTTCGGCGACGAGGGCGAGCGCCTGCCGATGATGTTCAACTTTCAGGTCAACCAGAACACTTTTTACACGCTTGCGACCGGCGATACCAAACCGCTGAAAGAGGCCCTGCTCGCGACGAAGCCCCGACCGTCGAGTGCACAGTGGGGCGTGTTTCTGCGCAATCACGACGAGCTTGACCTGGGCCGTCTCACGCCAAGACAGAGGTCGGAGGTGTTCGCAGCGTTCGCCCCTGAGTCCGACATGCAACTGTACGGGCGCGGCATCCGCCGCCGCCTGGCGCCGATGCTGGCGGGCGATAGACGTCGGCTGGAACTGGCCTACAGTCTCATGCTGAGCTTGCCCGGCACGCCCGTCTTCCGCTATGGCGATGAAATCGGCATGGGCGACGACCTTCGTCGTCCCGAGCGTGAATGCGCGCGCACGCCGATGCAATGGTCGAGTGAGCCACAGGGTGGCTTCACCAAACGTCTAAAGCCGCCTGTTCCCGTCATCTCGAAGGGCCCCTACGGCTTTGAACGCGTCAACGTGGCGAAGCAGCGGCGCAATCCGGAATCATTTCTCAACTGGACTGAGCGAATGATTCGCATGCGCCGGGAAGTACCGGAGATCAGTTGGGGAGATTTCGAAGTCCTGCGCACGTCGCGAGAGGATGTGCTTGCGTTGAGTTATCACTGGCGCAACAACTCGGTGCTGTTTTTACATAACTTCGCTGCGCAGCCGAACACCGTCAAATTCCGCTCCGGCTGCATCGAGCCCGATGTCGACAGGCTGATCAATCTTCTCTCCGATGATCACAGTGAGGCCGATGATGACGGGCGTCACACGGTCGTGCTCGAGCCGTATGGGTATCGGTGGTTTCGCGTTGGCGGCCTCGATTATCTTCTCAGACGCACCGAGGTCTGACTTCGCTGTGTGAACCTGCACGCTCGTTAGACGCAACAGGAAAACCACTGCGAATGACTGACACGCGATCTGCGGCATGCCGGTTGCTTTGAGAGAGCATCCGCCGTTTCATAAGAAGCCTTCTGGCTTGATTCGCAATGAGAACGGTGGATGTGTTTGAACAGCACTCACCACAACCATGCATTTCCACGGGAGGAAGATCATGAAGAACATTGTCATGAAGAACATTGTCGCGGCTCTCGCATCCGCATTGCTCGTCTCCACGACGTTCGCTCAATCAACGGCGCCGTCGGACGCCGGCAAGGCGCAATTGAAGGCAAACAGCGAAAAGAGCGAAGCGCAGGCTACGGCGAACAAGAAGAAGGCCGAAGCTCAAAGCGACGCCGACAAGGCTCAGGCATCGGCGAACGAAGACAAGGCTTCGGCTCAAGCGGATGCCGACAAGAAAGCGGCGAAAATGCAAAAGGCGACCACGCCGCGCGAAGCTTCCGATGCTCACGCGGATGCAGCACGCGCGCAGGCCAAGGCCGATAAAAAGAAGCACGATGCTCAGGTCAAAGCGGACCGCAAGAAGCACGACGCCGCGAACGATGCCAACGTTGCTCAGGCGAAAGCCGACAAGGATAAGGTCGAGGCGCAGAACGATGCGAACAAGAAAGCCGCCGATCAAAAGATCGACGCTGCCAAGAAGCAGTAAAACCGAACGAGGCGAGCGGATTCCGCTCTGCCTCTTCCGCGAGACGCGCTGAAGCCAACCGTGGACCGTGCTCGTCGAGCATTGCGCATGGGATAACCGTACGCTCAATACCCGCATCGGTGCGACGACGACCTATGTCCTGACGGCGGAGGCAAGTTGGCAGTGTTATTCGGATTGTGCGCCGCACTGGGCTGGGGGCTGACCGATTTCCTGGCAGGCCCCACGGCGCGACGGGCGGGTGTCGGTTCTACGATGTTCTTTACGAGCCTGGCCGGTGTCGCCGCCGTCGCAATCTGGATCAGTGGCGGAACCGACCAAACCGTGCCACGCCTTCTGCATGCGCACGCGTCCGGATCGTTCGCATGGGTGTTGATAGCCGGCCTGTTGTCGGCTGCAGCATCACTCTTCCTCACTTCGGGGCTCGCTATCGGCAAAAGTGCGATCGTCGCGCCCATCGCAATGTCGTATGGTGCCGTCACGACGGTCCTGTCCCTGCTGACCGGCGAGGCTTTCCGCCCAACGTCGCTGACGGGACTGCTGCTTTGCGTGGCCGGGGCACCTTTGACCGCGCTCGATCGGCACGACTTGATGCGTCACGGCGTATGGTCAGCTGGGGTTCTGTTTGCCATGGCGGCCGCCTTCTGCTATGGCGCTGGCTTCTGGATGCAGGGGCGTTTCTCTGTGCCCCAGGTGGGAATCGCCGGTGCGCTGCTCGTCAACTATGTTTGCGGTGTACTGGTGTCGATGATTGCACTGATACGTGAGCGCACAGGGAGTCTTGCCGCGTTCAGGTCGCCACGGCTGCTGATTCAGGCAGCCGCGAGCGTCGCGGCCCTCGCCTGCCTTGCTGCGGGCATCGGGATGGGCAACGCAGCCGTCGTTACCGTCCTGAGTTCGCTCTCAGGAGGCATCACGGCGCTGCTGGGCCGCGTTTTTCGGAACGAGAAGCTGTCGTGGATCCAGGCGACTGGTATCGTCGGCGTCACCATCGGCGCGGCAGTGCTTTCGTTATAGCTGGCAGCGCACCGTAGTATCGCGTCGGTCATCACGATCTCGGACCCGACGCCGCTTTCACAAGCGCCGCGGAAGCCGCTCGCCAATCGAACGTCTTCATCACTCTCTATCTGGCTCGAACGGCCTCCAGTTTGCAAGCGTATCTGCCGCATCAGTTCTGTTTCGCCGGATTAGCCGGTCGCGAAGCACTTCGACGAATCCATCCAGATCCCCTCTTCCATTGCTTGCTACGAAAGACGACATGGTTTCTCCAACAGCTTGCATCAACGAAGACTGCGTCAGGGTACTTGCAATCACTGAAGCGCCACGCGCCAATTCGACGGTGTACCTGATCTCAATCAGAGATCGATTGACCTTGATACGGTTGCCCTTAGCCACTCGTCGGCTTGTCGTTGTCTCGGTCATTTCGTTTGTGGGACGAACGTGGACGATGTGATCCACGGCATTCATAAATTGCCGGACGCCTTCGCAATTTTGGAAACGGGAATACCGACGCGCGCCCGTCAGGAAGGATGCACACAGAATGCATGTTACAAAATAGCCCGAAAAATGCGAGAGAAATACCCTGTCGCTATCCGCCTGTTTCTGGCTGTACGACACGCAAGCAAATGTTCTGATAGTCATTCCGAAACGCATTCGCACACTGGGCAACTTTGGCATCAGGCGCTCTCGATTGACGAATAAGATCCTTTGTACAAAGCACGCATGCTCGGAACCGCGGACTCAGGATCTTCTCAAGGTGCGCGCTCCGAAATTCTGGGCACTTCTCTTGCACGAATCTACGCATCGCACGTCCGGCGATATGGCTTCCAGGTTTGGTATGCGTTCGTGAAGGTAGTGAAATGGAAGAAGTCGTGAAATCCGATCAACATCTCCGCGCGATATTTCGCTCATTTCGTGATGCACGTGACGCGCGAAGGTCGCTGCTGGAATCCGGTTTTTTGCCCTATCCCATGCAATTGTTTTTGTTTCCATTAGCGCACTCCGCCGACCGCGGGAGCGATTTATTGCAAGAGCACGAGTCGGACCGCGCGGAATACGCGGGTCACGGCGAACAGATCGCGATCTTCCACGAAAACTGGTACAGCGTACCCTCGTCGGAATGTAGTGTCCGCAGTACTGCTCCGAGAGATGGGCATACCTTGCTCGTCGTGATGTCTCCTCCACCTCTGATGGTGAGGAGAATCTGCGACAGGTTGAAGGACTACGGCGCATTCGCAATCTGCCCGCCCGCAAGCCGCTGGCGACTGTGCAACTCGTCTTGAGCATCGGGCGTGTGCGCGGGGGAATTGCGCTGGATACCCGGCACCACCATCGACCGGGTCGACGCTCAAACTTCGCACTTATGTGCCGCTGGCGATTGACGGCCTGGGAACAAACATTGCGAAACTCGTACCATCGGCGCCGGACTGGCGCTAACTTTGAAAGGGTGCATGCGATGCTTTATTACGCGTTAGTCTTCTTCATTATTGCGATTGTTGCCGCCGTCTTCGGATTCGGCGGGATTGCTGCTGGTGCAGCCAGCATCGCGAAGATACTGTTTGTTATCTTCGTTGTCATTTTCCTGGTGACGCTTGTGATGGGTGTCATGCGACGCTAGCGAAGTGGCGCTGGCTGCAGTAACCGGCCGGACGAGTGGCGGCGCTGCCGCCACTCACGCCCGCTCGTTGCTATCGCGCGTAGACTCTCGCCGCGCAACACGGACCGATTACGTCATTGCGAGCAGTCTGTTGAACGCCAGTACTTTGTCCGACATACTTACCGACAACGCGACCAGTTCCTCGCCCTCCTCCACCTCCGAAGGGATCGGCACGGGTCTTCGGTCCTCAAAGTAAAAGTCCATCACAGTGGCCAGCGCATCAGCGGCCATAACCAGCGCTTCCTCGATCGTCTCGCCCTGAGTGATCGCCTCCGGGACATCGCGGAACGTCACCACGAATCTGCCGCCCTCAACCGGTTCAAAGCGCACCGGATACCTCAACACCGACTCTTCGCGGGTGCTTGTGTCGCTCTTGTTACGACTACTGCCACTGGACTCCGGCTGGCGTACAGCGAGCTAACGAACAACGCCGTATCAATTGAACTGCGCTCGGCGACAATTCGATTGTCTCTATGCCCCAATTACCCGTTGCAAGACAAAGTGGCGGCAAAAGACGGGTTCTCGCGATATATGCAATCGTTGTCAGCTTTTTCGGCCACGAATGTCCTCAATTGATTAACTAAATTAGTTAAGCGTTTGGCATCCCTCTAGTAGCATGACGGCGACAGGTTACTGTCGGAATTGACCCATCTGACCGTGTGTCTCAAGTCGGAGTCCCCGAACGACTCACGATCCAAAGAGGAGTTTCGCTCTCTGACCTGAAGCACCGATATAAAGGCGCGTGGAACACCGGTTCTCATACACGCGCCACGAAACGTACGCATCTAGCACCCCCCGACAAGTGGAGGAATCATGTCGTATCGAATCAACCGGAGAGCGTTTCTGGGCGGTGCTGCATCGGCTATTACGTGGGCCACCCTACCGTTTTACGCGCGGGCAGCCACGACTAACGTCATCCGCGTCGAATGGCAGCAATTCAAAACGACACCGCATTATGCGTCGTTTCTCAATGCAGTTCGGACCATGCAGGCCAATACAAACGCTGCCGACCCGAATTCGTGGCAGTACTGGACCAATGTTCACGTGAACTATTGCCCGCACAAGCAACCGTATTTTCTTGCGTGGCATCGAGGCTATCTGTATTACCTCGAACGGCAAATAAGGCTGGTTTCCGGCGACGTCGGCTTCACGTTGCCGTATTGGGACTGGTTCACGAATCCGCACGTTCCCGCTGAATTCACGGATCAGGCGAGCGGCAATCCACTTTACTGTCCGCGCCTCAACACCAATGTGTATAACGCACTCGATCTCTCTCCATGGGCGGCGAGTACGGTCAATTTCCAGCGCGGCACGGTCAACTCGTTTGAAGAGAAGTTCGAGACGGCGCCGCACAACCCCGTGCACAACATCATCGGTAATTCCATGGCCACGATGCAGTCGCCTCGCGATCCGATCTTTTATCTGCATCACGCGAATGTCGACCGTCTGTGGCATGCATGGGCGCTGCCCGACGGCAGAACAATGCCTGTGCCGAGCGATCCGTATTGGGCAGGCACCTTCACTTACGCGACCGGTCTGACGATCCTCAAGGAGCAGACCTACTCCGCGCGCACTCGCCTCGGCTATGACTACGACAGTGCGTCGCGTCCGACATCCATGCCGCCGCAGGCCCAGGTGGGACGCATCATCCGCGTGCAGGCGAGCATCGGTCCGTCGCGCAGTCGCCCGTCAACCGGCTCGTTCGCCGCGACGGCCGCGCGCAACATCGACACGGGCGTGCGCTCGATCGGCGGCGTGAAGGCTGTCGCACTGCGCGAACAGTCGACGACGGCACGTGTTACGGGCGAGGCCGCGTCGACAGCGCCTGTTCAGCAGTTGCTCTCCGCGACCGCCGCGCCGCTCGCGGCCGCTGAACATGGCGTGCGTAACTCAACGGCATCCGTCAACGCAGCAGCAGCCGGGCGATATCGTTCGATACGTGTCGTGTTCGACGACATCTCGTTGACGCCGGCAGGCGCGGCGGGTGGTTATTACTACAACGTCTATCTGAATCTGCCCGACAAGTTCGACACCGATACAGCGCGCCAACAGAACCTTCTGGGCACGTTCGGCGCGTTCGAAATCGCCGGCGCCGCGCATCACGGCATGGTCATGCTCGACTATCCCGCCACGGCTTCATTGCTGAAGACGGGCAATGGAGGATCGCGCGACTACTATGTGACGCTGGAAAGAGTCGACGGTCCGAATGCACCCAAAGGGGCGGTCATTAACGTCGGTGAAATCCGCGTCGAACTGTCCACTGAGCCGGCATATATCGTGTCGCCAGTCCGTAGCCGCGCGCCCACGGACGCACCGTATTGATGTCATCCACATTCACAGGTTGAAGTGCGTCGGTCCGGCATTCGGCCGGCCGACGCAGGACACCCTGTCGCCCATACAACCACATCTGTGAGTTCGCCGCATTGCGACGCGTTCGCCCTGGTGTTCGCTCGCATTGAAGATCATGGAGGCCATACCAATGTCTCGCAGGCTACGACCTTCGAACGATGTTCTCGCTTATCCGCACGACGATGCGACGCAATTGGGGAAAGCAGAACATACGGGCACTGTTGTCGGGATAACGAAACGTACCGCGCAGCACCTGAAAAAACAGATGAAGGCGTTTTTGCCCGATCCGATTTTTCTGTCGCTACTGCACCGGAAACTGGTTGGCCGCTACCCTAACCTGCGACGGCCGCGCACGTTCAACGAACACATACTCATGCGCAGTCTGAAGCCGGATCCGCGCTATGCCGGATTGACCGATAAGATTGCTGTGCGCGATTACGTTGCGCGCACGCTTGGCGAGTCGTATCTGATTCCATTGATCGCAGTGCCCGATAACTTCACGCGCGACGTTTTCGACTCACTGCCGCAATCGTTTGTCATGAAAGCAAATCATGGCAGTACATTCGTCGAGATCGTGCGCGACAAGTCGAAGGTGAGTTACGAGCATCTGAAAAAGCTAGCCGACCGTTGGCTCGCAACGGAGTTCTATCATGTCTCGCGCGAACGCCACTACAAGGAAATCGGGCCGCGACTCTTCTTCGAAAAATTGCTGCTCGATAGCTCGGGGCAGGTACCTCCCGACTACAAGGTGCATGTCTTCCGCCGCAAAGGCATGCGTCCCGTGATGTACATCGTTCAGATCTCCGACCGCTTCGGCCCGTTTCCGCGCGGCAACGTATACGACAGCGACTGGAATCATCTCGACGTCACGATCGGCGAATATGCACGCAACGCGACGCCCGATACGCGGCCGACCAATCTGGCCGAGATCCTCGAAGCAGCGGACAAGCTCTCGCGCGACTTCGACTACGTGCGTGTCGATCTCTACGCGCCCGACAATGCCCTGTTTTTTGGCGAACTGACCTTCACACCCGGCGCGGGCGTGGTGCCGATGTTTCCCGATCGGGTTGACTTCGAGTGGGGCACACTCATCGACGCATCGATTTGAGTCCGAAAAGGCACAAGTTACCGGAGTGATCCCCTCTCTGGACATAATTGCTTCGCGTTGCTTCAGGTGTGGTCATTGACAAGGTATTCCGCTTGCTTGATCTGTGAATCATGTAAGTGACTGTCGTATATGGTCCACGCTCTAATTGTCGACGACGATCCGGACAGCCGGAATGCACTCGCTGCGATGATCGCGGAAGACGGTCTGACAACGGCTACCGCGAGTGATTTGCGCGAGGCACGCATCCAGCTCGTTCGCCAGGTGCCCGATGTCGTGTTTTGCGATCTCTATCTGCCAGACGGCACGGGCGCCGATCTGTTCGAAGATCTCGATCCGCACCAGGGAGTCGAGTTTGTCATCGTCACTGGCCGCGCGACCGTCGAATCGGCTGTCGACGCGCTGAAAATGGGTGCCTCCGATTACCTCGTGAAACCGGTCGACTTGCAGCGGGTCAAGGCCATTCTGGGCCGTCTGCCGCGCACTGGCGACCTGAAGGCCGGGATCGGCACGCTGCGCGGCGAACTGCGCCGCATGGGTCGCCTCGGCTTGATGTCTGGAAGCTCGCCGGCCATGCAGAAGATCTATGCCCAGATCGCGCGCGTCGCGCCCACAGCGCTCTCGGTAATGCTGGTGGGTGAGTCCGGCACCGGGAAAGAAGTCGCTGCCCAGACGTTGCATCAGTTGAGCGCACGAAACAGGCATGACTTTTTAGCCGTGAACTGCGGTGCCATTTCGCGAAACCTGATCGAGTCCGAGATGTTCGGCCATGAACGTGGCGCGTTCACCGGCGCCGAGCGGCAGCATAGAGGCTACTTCGAGCGCGCAAATGGCGGCACGCTGTTTCTCGACGAAATCACTGAAATGCCGATCGGACTCCAGGTCAAGCTGCTTCGAGTGCTGGAAACAGGCATGTTCATGCGCGTTGGAACGACCGCAGAAATCAGCACCGACGTGCGTCTGATCGCCGCGACCAATCGCGATCCGGAGAAGGCCGTCGCCGAGGGCAAGCTGCGGCTCGACCTGTATCACCGCCTCAACGTGGTCCCCATCAGCCTCCCGCCCTTGCGCGAACGTGGCAACGATATCGAGTTGCTCGCACAGTCGTTCCTCGATGAACTGAACGACCAGCACGGTACGAAAAAGCACTTTCCGACAGCAATCAAGGATACGCTGCTCTCTTATCGTTGGCCCGGCAATGTGAGGGAATTGAAAAATTATGTGCAGCGCGCATACATCATGTCGCGCCCCGATACCCACGAAACAGCCATTGTTCCTGTACAGATATCGCCGGATCCTTTTGCCGTGCGCTCGACGGTCACGATTCCGTTCGGCACGGCGCTCGAAGATGTGGATCGTCAACTGAAACTTGCCACGCTGGAGCATTGCGGCGGAAATCGAACACGTGCGGCGGAGGTGTTAGGCATCAGCCTCAAGACGATTTACAACCGGCTGAGCGAGTACAAGGCAAATGAAAAGGGCAAAGATGAAGACGCCGAAATGACAAAGAAAGGGGCGGTTTGAGGGAGTTATGACTTGAGTGGCCGGGGTTCGACTATACCGTGTACGAGCAGACGAGATTCGCAGACTGCAAACATTCGCTGAACGAACGGAGAGGCGTTATCCAGCGTCCCTTAAGTCGTACAAAGGCCGTCGATTGTAGTCGCGCTCCGTAGCCAGGTCGCGACTCTTAAAG
This sequence comes from Paraburkholderia sabiae, assembly GCF_030412785.1. Lineage (NCBI taxonomy): Bacteria > Pseudomonadati > Pseudomonadota > Betaproteobacteria > Burkholderiales > Burkholderiaceae > Paraburkholderia > Paraburkholderia sabiae. The sequence goes on along the minus strand of NZ_CP125295.1, from coordinate 4,307,245 downwards.
GAGTTGTAGAGTTCACCAATTATTGTCGCGGTTTGACAACCAATTCGTGTCGTTTTCTACGGCTCGAGCACGCCGATTTCGGACCCGTCCGCTCCATGTCCAACCATTTCGTGTCGCCTTGACATGCAGACACTTAAATTTTTGACGGTCTGCCCCTTTGCGTGACAAGGCACTGCGATCTACACCGGCTCGGACGTCGGGTGGCGATTGGCTCGACTTTTATGCCGTCACGCTAGTACCTTCGCTGCCGATCAAACATATACAGTCTCAAAGGCATTCACTAGAGCACTCACAATTCCCTGCCTTCGCTCAAAGACAGTTATTCGGCCAAAGCCGACGTTCGCTAGTCAGGCTCCGTGGGGCTGCTACATGCTGCTCTGCTGTCATTCGCGATGCGTTGCAGATGAATGTCGGGTTCGTGCAAGTGCGACTGAGTCTTCACGACCCACTCCCGCCGTTCGACCCGGCGCCGCCTCGACGGCGGCTTTTTCAACTGCAACGGCCATTCGCGCGATCACTTCGACCGATCTTCCGTCAGCGGGTCAGTGAATTGCAATAATCGGGCGGGCAATTCAGACCACGCCGCAAAAGTTCGCGCGCCACCTGCCCGGTCAATTCCGACGACGGCAATACATCCGCAATTGCGCCGCCCCCCTAGCCGCCGGACCCGTGCCTCGTAATTGAGTTCTCCGCCAATATCGACCGCGCCCTTCTAGTGCTGCATCTCGCACCAACCGGCAAGAGCCAAAGGCCGGAGACAGTTACTGCCCGCCAAACGGCTTTTTGACCGTCAACTTGTTGGTGACGGATGTGACGCCCCGAACGCTTTTCGCAATCTCGCTCACTTTGTCGATCTGGGATGCATCGACCACGGTTCCGTCGAGCGTCACTGCGCCGCCCTTCGCGATGACGCTGATGTTGCCAGCGTTGATCTCCTTGTGCGTGACGATCGCAGAATAGACCTTACGGCGCAGCGCACGATCGGCTTTCCGGATATCTTTCGCCGACATGCCGCCCGAGGCCGCGATCGCAGGTCCGCTCGAAGCGGTACTCGCTGCGATTGCGCCCGCCTGCGCCCAGGCATGAACAGATGCCGAGGCGACCAATACGCCGCCCGCGATCGTGAGCGCCCAGTTTGTTTTCATTCCATGCTCCCGTTGTTTTCTGTGCGAGGGGGATCAGAAGGTGTGGCGCATACCGACCATCGCCGCCGTGGTTGACCTGCCTTCCGGAACAGGCGCACCGTAGGTGATGGTCTGGCTCATATTGCCGCGGTTGTTGACGTAGCCGACCTGCGCGTAGGTAAGCGTGGCCTTGGACAGGCTGTATTCGGCGCCCAGCGCGAACTCATCCGACTGATTGGCTGAGTGGTTACGATCCTTCAGGTAATAGAAGCCCGAGGTGATCTTCAAAGCCGGGCTGAACCTGTAGCCGAGCCCGCCGGAAATCATCTCAAAGTTTGCCTGGCCACTGTTCGCGGGGTTCTTGCCGATGCTGTACGACGTCGACACGGAAAAATCGTGGAAGGCGTACTGCGCGCCCAGGTACCAGAAGCGGTTGTTGGCCAGGCCGGTCGACGGCGCAGTGACAATTGTCGTGGGGCCGGTCTGCGTGAATGGATTTGTGTCATGGCCGTTGTAATAAGCGGCCGCCAGGTTCAGACCATAGTTCGAATACTGCAGCACGGCGGACTCACGCGTACCGCCCTGGAACTGGCCCGGGACGCCGCCGGGCGAATACTCGAGCGCTAGCGACAGGCCATAGAGTTTTGGCGAACGATAGACGATCGCGTTGTCGTCATACAGCGCGCCGATCGGACCGTTCGTGCTCAGGCCCTGCCACCCCGCAGCCTGGTTCATGCCGAGCCATGCCGTCAGGATACTGCCGAAGTATTGGGCGTTGCGTACGTCGGTATCCGCCATCGCATAAATCATCGGCACGATCTGCCGGCCCATGTCGATCGTGCCGAACGGGCTCGACACGCCCACCGTCGCCTGCTGGTTGAACATCGCTGCGGCGCCCGGCGTGTCGGCCAACCCCGACTTGCCATTCGAACTGTTAAACGCCGCTTGCAACTTGAAGTTGACCTTGTAGCCACCCCCGATGTCTTCGCTGCCCTTGAGACCCCAGACGCTGGAATAGATCCCGCCGTCCTTGAGCGCATAGACATGTCCGAGATTCACTTTTGACTGGAAGTTCGCCGCATTCGCGCTCTGATACAACAAGCCGGAATCGATGACGCCATACAGCGTCACCGACGACTGCGCGTATGTAGTGCTTCCCGTTGCGGCCAGCACGGCCACCGCCAACCACTTCGCCTTCATTTTGTCTCCTGTTCAGTATATCTAATCAATGCGCAACGAATTCCATCCCACTCGATTCAATGCCCCCCGGCCCGCAGATCAGACCAGTAGATAGTCCTGGAACGTTTCTCGTAGCCGGCTTTTCAGCACCTTTCCGGTGGCGCCCATTGGCAGCGACTCGATGAACACGACGGCATCCGGCATCCACCACTTCGCGATCTTTCCTTCGAAGTACGCCAGCAGCTCTTCCGTTGTCACCTGTGCATCGGGCCGCTTCACGGCGACCAGCAGCGGTCGCTCGTCCCACTTCGGGTGTCGTGCCGCGATACAGGCCGCGCTCCCTATCGCCGGGTGCGCGACTGCGATGTTCTCGATGTCGATCGAGCTGATCCATTCGCCGCCGGACTTGATCACATCCTTGCTGCGGTCGGTGATCCGCATGAAGCCGTCTGCATCGATCGTCGCGATATCGCCGGTCGGGAACCATCCGTGCGCGTCGGTATCAATGCGAAGGGGATTGCCACCCTCGTTGCGGAAGTAGTTCCGCACGACCCACGGTCCGCGCACGAGCAATTCGCCCGAAGTCACGCCGTCCCACGGCAGTTCGTGCCCGTTCGCGTCGACGATTTTCATATCGACGCCAAATACCGCGCGCCCCTGCTTCGACTGCACGGCGCAACGCTCCTCCCGGGACATCGTCAGGTGCCTGTGTTTCATCGTGCCGATGGTGCCGAGCGGACTCAATTCGGTCATGCCCCACGCGTGCAGGACCTCCACGCCGTAGCTGTCCTGAAACTTCTGGAGCATTGCGGGCGAACAGGCTGCGCCACCAACCACGGTACGCTTCAGGGTCGAGAACGTCCGGCCTTCCCGTTCAAGATGAGCGAGCAGGCCCTGCCATACGGTCGGCACGCCGGCCGCGAATGTGACCTGTTCAGCTTCGAGAAGCTCGTACAGCGATTTGCCGTCGAGTCCCGGGCCCGGAAACACCAGCTTCGCGCCAACCATGCAAGCGACGTATGGCAAGCCCCATGCGTTGACATGGAACATCGGCACGACAGGCAGGACCACATCACGTGCCGAGCAGTTCAGCGCATCCGGCAACGCCGCGGCTTAGGTGTGCAGTAGCGACGAACGATGCGAATACAGCACACCCTTCGGGTTGCCCGTCGTACCCGACGTGTAGCACAGCGTACAGGCAGTATCCTCGTCGAAATTCGGCCACACGTAGTCGGGCGAACCTCCTTCGATCAGGTCTTCGTAGCAAAGCAGGCTGGCGATGCCGGAGTCCTGGGGCATGTGCGCGCGGTCGGCCAGCGCGATAAACGCCTTGACTGCCTCGCAGCGGTCGGCAATGGCCTTGACCAGCGGCAGGAATGTCAGATCGAAGAAGAGGTACTGGTCTTCCGCATGGTCGACGATGTAGGTGATCTGGTCCGCGTGCAGGCGCGGATTGATCGTGTGCATCACCGCGCCCATGCCGGAGATGCCGTAGTACAACTCCATGTGACGATAGCCGTTCCACGCCAGCGTTCCGACGCGGTCGGATGGCCTGACGCCCAGGTTGGCAAGCGCATTGGCCAGCTGACGTGCGCGACGGTGACAGTCGCTGTACGTATAGCGATGGATGTCGCCCTCGACCCTGCGTGACACGATTTCAGTATCGCCATGATGGCGATCCGCATGCATGATCAGCGAGGAGACCAGCAACTGCTTTTGCAGCATCAATCCGTTCATTCTGGCAGTCCGTTCTTTAATACAGTGGAGTCGCGGCGCGGCGTGACACGGCACGCGAATGTGGGGCGGCGGCGTTCGACCGCCGCTGCGACTTCGGCCTTCTGCTGGTCAGTCAACTGGTCCCAGATACCGATCTCACGGAGCGTTCTCCAGCAACCCTGACAGAACCGACCGTTCAGGTCCATCCTGCAGATATTGATGCAGGGATCGATGATGGCATCGCTTCTGATCACGTGGCACGTCCGGTCAGATCACGACGCCGCCGTTCGGGCTGATGACCTGGCCGACGAGATAATGATCGCCAGCGAGGTACGTCACCATCGATGCATATTCCTGCATCGTGCCCAGGCGCCCGGCGGGCACCAGCTGCCAGAACTGGTTGCGCTTTTCCTTTCCTGCGGCCTCGAAGTATTCCGTAAATTCGGGGGTGGCCACCCCACCCGGCGCCATCGCATTGACGAAAATGTTGGCGCCCGCCACTTCGGCCGCAACCGACTTCGTGAAAGCGATCACCGCCCCCTTGGTCGCACAGTAGTGCGGACTGTGCGCGCTCATCGCAGACATGCCGGCGATCGACGCGATGTTGATGATCCTGCCGTCGCGCTGTGGTTGCATCAGCTGGAGCGCTTCGCGCGTGCAATAGAACAGACCGTGCACATTGACGTCCCAGTAGCGATGCCACTCATCGTCGCTGATGGTGCTGGTAAAGCCCAGCGACTGCCGCGGTACCGGCGTAGTCATATAGGCGTAGTGTTCGTTGCGACGCCTGGTATCAAGCGGGGTGTGCGGTACACGCGCGGCGTTGTTGACAAGGATATGCAGCGTGCCGAAGCGCTCCGCGATGGTGGCAAACAGCCGCGCGACTTCGCTGCTCGACGTGACATCGCAGCGTAGCGCAAGACATTGCACGCCGGCTGCTTCCACCGCTGCGCGCGTTGCTTCGAGCGCCGGCATGTCGATATCGCATATCGCGACGTGAGCGCCCGCGCGGGCGAGGTCGATGGCAATGGCCCCGCCCAGGCCACGACCGGCACCGGTGACGAGCGCGACGCGCCCTTCGAGCCTCTGAGGTTGGTTTTGCATTTTCAAGATCTCACAGGTTGAACATTTTCGGCTGAGGGAACGCGCTTCCTGCCTGAGGCGCGCCCCGCGAGGGCGAACCATATGGCCGAGCTGATCGCCAGCACATCGTTGACGAGCAGGACGTCCGTCAACGGTGCGGTGCTGCCCGTTCGCCTCAAATGGTCAGCCAGCATGCCGATGATCACCGTCCCAATGGCGAGCGCGAATACATTGATCAGCAACATCGTGAAGCCGGTCACCGTCGAGCGCATGTTTGTCGGCGTCATACCGGTTATGGCTGTAAGGGCCGCGCCATAGACCGCCATCGGCAGGAAGAATCCGGCACACATTCCTATATAAAACAGGGGCGAGCCGATTGGCATGAATCGATATGACAGGATCAGCGGCGCGCATACGACGACGAGCAACGCCATGAAACTGGCGTGTCCCCCGCGCAGCCTCCTCGCTGCGCGATCCCCCGCCGCGCCCCCCGCGGCCGCGCCAAGCGTGCCGAATACCAGCTGCAACACGCCAATCCGCGTGGCAATACCAGCCGCGCTCATGCCCCGCTCGTCGACGAGCCACACCTGTGTGAAGGAGAAGCTGGCAAAAACCAGGTGCACCAGCACGAAACCAGCAATCGTGAAGCCGAGAGCTCGATTACCCCCAACCGTGCGCAATACGGCGAGCGCCTGCTCGACGAATGGTGCGCCGCGCTCCTGCGGTGCGAGCACGCTACGGTCTTCCTTGAGTAATGCCAGCGGTAGCGCGATCGCAATGCCGATCACTCCCAGCGCATAGAACGTGGATCGCCAGCCGTGCGTGGCGCCAAAGCTGCCAGCAAGCAGGAAACTGCAGCCGACACCCAGCGGAATGCCCATGAAGAAGAGCCCCATCGCCGTGCCGCGCCGCTTCCCGGAGAAGAGTTCAGCTAGCAGGGCCACCGCGGCGGGGACCAGTGCCGCCTCGCCGCTGGCGACGAAAAACCGGGCCACCACCATCTGTTCGAAGCTCTGGGCGTGACCCGACGCCAGGGTGCAAGCGCTCCAGATCAGCACGCCGGCGGCGATGATCCGGGGGCGATTGAAGCGGTCGGCAAGCGTACCCATGAACATCGCCATCACGCCGAAACTCAGCACCCATACTGCACCGGCGAGAAATCCGTATTCCGTGTGGCTAAGCGCCAGATCCCGGACGATTTGCGGCGAAAACCCGAGCAGCATGTTGCGGTCGATGTGCGCCAGCAGATGAATCATCAGCAGGGACGCCGCGACGGCAGCGGGGCTCTTCTTCCAGAACATCATCTGTCTCCATGCCTGAAGGATTGGTGTGCTCACGAGGCGCAACGCGGTATGCAACCGCGCCGCATCTCGTCATGCCGGTCAGGCAACCTTGCGCGCCCGCTCGCCGCGCGGGTCAGTTGCCCGGTTAGGCACCATGCGCAGGTTGTCGAGCGTCTGTTCAACCGACTTCCATTGAGTACCGATCTGATAGATGCCGCGTGCCTCCTCCGCAGTTGCGACGTCACGATTGAGCTCGCGCGCGATGCGCACCATCTGCTCGATCTGCTGCACGGAGCTTGCACGTCTGCCATCCGGACCGAGCAGCGTGTCCTCGATGCCGACGCGCACATGGAGGCCCAGCGCGATGGCCATCGTGTTCATCGGCACGACATTGCGGCCCACCGTTTCGATCGTGAGCACGGCGCCGTCGGGCGTGCGGCGCGCGAACTCCAGCATGTCGGCCGGGTGCAGCCCTGCCGCGCCACCACCGATTGCCACGTAATTGAGGTTTACCGGACCGGTGTAGACGCCCTTGCGGATCAGGCGCTCGAGCGTTTCGAGCTGCGCCAGATTGCCCAACATGAACTGCGGCTGGATGCCGGCGGCGAACAGCCGCCTGACGTGCTCGACATGCCACGAGGGATTCGACGGCGAGACCATGTCGCGGTAAGCCGCCTGCAGCGCGGGGTTCATGAACGAAGTGCCGGCGATGTCGGCCTCGGTCAGCAACTCCATGATGTTCATCTGGCCCGTGTTGATCGCGACGGTCACCTGTTCGGGACGCGGGCTAAGTTCCGCGAGCATGTGGCGCGTGTCGTCGTTCGCCCATTTGGCCATCTCGCCGTCGCTTTCCGGCGCGAACGAGATCGAGCCGCCGACCTGCAGGATCATCTTCGGCACCGCTTCGCGCAGAAGGGCAAGCATCTCGTTGAACTTCGACAAACGCTTGCTGCCCTTGCCATCTTCTTCGCGCACGTGCACATGCAGCACCGTTGCGCCCGCGTTGTAGCAGTCGACCGCTTTCTGCACCTGCTCGTCCATCGTGACGGGGATATCGTCCGAATCGCCCGGGATCCATTGCGGCCCGTACGGTGCGACCTGAATTACGAGCTTCTCCTGATTTTCAGGTAGCAGCGAATCATCCATGAAATGCATGGGTTGTATTCCTTAAGAATGGGTAGGTGTTGGATGGCGTCAGGCAGCGGCCTGCGCTCCCCCGCTTTTTGCCTGCTCGAACGCGGCCAGTTCCTCCAGCAGGATCGGTGCGCCGAGACTCGACGAATGAATGCCAAGGACGCTTACGGCTTGCAGAACGGCAGCGATCTCTTCCTTGGTGGCGCCCAGTTCGAGCGCCTTGCGGATATGCCGGCGCGTGCCCGGCGCATACATATGCGTGCAGGACGCGTCGACTGCGATGGCAATGAACTCCAGCACCTTGGGCTCAAGCACACCGGACATCATGGTGTGTGCGCCCATCGTCATGAATTTCTCGGCCCAGACGGGATCGAGTTCGGCAATGGCGTCCCACGCAGGATTCCAGTTGCCCGTGGCGCGCAGCTGATCGCACACTGACGCGGTGCTGCCGTTCGTCTCATTTCTCATTGCCTGTGCCCTCTGCCTTTCAGAAAGAATCGGTGTGTTGCTTAGTGGTGTGTCCACGGTGACAAGTATCGGATCTCGGCAAAAAGGCGTTTGACGGATTGGGGCAAAGAATTTACATTTTGGGACACCACGGGAAAACGATATGTCCTATCTGCTTCGCAGCGCCGCCCTCACCAATTACGTCGAAGTGGCCCGGTTGGTGGGCCTCGATCCGTATCAGCAGTTGGGCGACGCGGGGATCGAGCGGTCCGTGCTGCTCGATCCCGACATCATGATTCCGGCCGAGGCGGTCGCGCGGCTGCTCGAAACATCGGCCCGGGCCGCCGCCGTCGAGGATCTGGGGCTGCGCATGGCCGAGACCCGCCACATCTCGAACCTCGGCGCGCTTGGTTTTGTGATGCGGGAACAGCCGACGCTACGAAAAGCGCTGGAATCCGCCGCGTACTACCTGCGGCTGCAGAACGAGGCCGTGGTGATGCGCTTCGAGGAATCGGAGGGGCTGGTGGTCATCCGCGAGGAGATCGTCGGCGTACCTGGTTCGATGCGTCAGGCAACGGAGCTGGTACTGGGTGTCCTGTACCGCGTACTGCACATGGTGCTGGACGCCGTCTGGAAACCGCGCGCCGTGTGTTTCACCCATCATGCCCCCGCCGGTACCACGATTCATGCACGCATATTTGGCGCAGCCGTCGAATTCAACCAGGATTTCGACGGCATTGTGTGTCTCGCGTCCGAGCTTGACGCGGCGATCCCAGCGTACGATCCGGTCATGGCGCAGCAGGTACGGCGCTATCTGGATTCGATGCTGCTGCAGTCGGGCGCAACGATGCCCGACAAAATAAGGAAGTTGGTAGTGGCGCTGCTGCCGTCAGGCGCCTGTTCAAACGATCGGATCGCGCAACATCTGGGCGTGGATCGCAGGACCGTGAATCGTCATCTCGCCGCATACGGCGAGAGCTATCTGTCGATCGTCGATTCGGTGCGGGTAGAAATGGTGACGCGGTATGTCGGTAGCGGCAACAGGCCGCTGTCTGAAGTTGCCTCGCTGCTGGGCTTCTCATCGTTGAGCGCGTTTTCCCGCTGGTTCGGCGGCCGGTTCGGTTGTAGCGTGTCTGTGTGGCGCCGGGAAAACAGGCAACGCGTCATTGATGCTGGCGAATCCGGCGGCCGTTAGAGAAAACAAAGCATTGGACCCGTCCGCGCGCACTCTGCCAAGCTCGATGATGACGTCCCAGATGCCGACCTGGCATTGGTTCCTCTGCAAAATCGCCCGTCGCAACGTTTAGGATCGCCAATTATTCTACTGTGCCACCAGTCACAGCAACCATTCGATGGGAAGAATTGAGAAAAACCAGATGCCGAGTCGGGTAGCCCACGTCGAGTTCGGTTCCTGGTCATAACGTACTAGCACGTCCCCGTATCGTCTGATCCAGTACACCTTGCCGTCGTCGTCCAGGTTGACACGATATGCGAGTTGCGGTGCGAGCGAATGGAATACGGCTTCAATGCGACTAGCCAGCCCAGGGCTTTCAATCACAAGACCCATTTCAGTGTTGAGGTTCGCCGAGCGCGGATCGAAATTGAGTGATCCAACGAACACACGCTCGGCGTCCATCGCGAAGGTCTTCGCATGCAAGCTCGATCCCCCACTGCCAGCCCCATCCGCCCCATGATGCCCGGTTGCAGCGTTGTCCGGAAAGCTCGCCATTTCGAATAGTTCCACACCGCCGGACAGAAGTTCTACGCGCCTTCTCGCATAACCGGAATGTACCAGCGCGACGTCCGTGGCCTCCAGTGAATTGGTCAACACGCGCACCGCGACGCCGCGACCCGCCAACCCGGTGAAATAACGCGTTCCCGCTCTGGCAGGCACGAAATACGGCGAGACAAGATCAAGCTCCCGAGTCGGCTCGCCTAGTATCTCCTGCAACTGACGGGTAATGAGCGTCTCAGGCGGAGCCTCATTCAAGCCCTTGGCGGGATCGTCGCTGATTAGCCGGGTCTTGGCCCATTCGAGTATGAGCGAACCTTGGAGCAACCGGCGCACATCAGTCGTCTTCCGCAGCGCGGCCGTATATGCGGCGGCGGCCGGATCAACTTGCACCGCAAGAGCCTTGCGATCCAGTGCTTCCAGTTGATCGCGCGGTGCGGTCGCGAGAATCTGCCCGACGGGATAAGACGAGCCACTCGCCCAATATCGGTCGAAATCCGAAACTACGTCGGTCGCGGCCGGCCCGACGGCGAGGACGTCGAGATCGGCAAACACCACACCGTCGGTCGCCCCGAAGTATTCATCGCCGATATTCCGGCCACCGACGATCGTTGCGACACCGTCAGCGGTGAAGGACTTGTTGTGCATGCGGCGGTTCAGACGCGAAAAATCGGTGAGAAAGCCAATGAACTTTGGTCTGCGGATTTTGAACGGATTGAACAGGCGCACTTCGATATTCGGATGAGCACCAAGCGCTGCCAGCGTGTCATCGAGAGCCGAAGGGATGCCGTTGTCGTCGAGCAGAAGGCGCACACGGACACCCCGCTCGGCCGCTTCGCGAAGCGCTTCGAGCAGCAGCGTGCCCGTCAGATCATTGCGCCAGATGTAGTATTGAACGTCGAGCGAGCACTGCGCCGAGCGCGCGAGATCCATCCTTGCCGCGAATGCCTCAAGAGGATCGACGAGCGGATCAATGCCGGTAAGGCCCGGATGTTTTTCCAGCTTATGTGCAACCGTCCGACCTAGCCGTGTAGCCTGTGCCTGCTCAGGCGTTACCGCGGTCGATTGCGTACGGTTCGCTGGCGGCGGGATGGCGCAACCTGCGAGCATCGTCGCCGATAACAGAATCAACGCCATGATCGGGCGTTTGTATGAGACGACCGCTCCCGGGAAAATTCTGTACTGGCGCATTGTGGCCGGAGGCCGTTGACATGAAACGCCTGCTGACGTGCTCTCACCAAGATGGATCGCTCGCAGACAGATCAAGATAGGATCGGATCCCTTAAGTGCCGTTGGGCCGGTTCATTGACACGAATTTGTTCTGAAAAGAATAATCAACTGGACCATTCTCAGTGAGAAGACCATGTAAATGATCGTGAGCGCCGTCTGCAATGCGAAATGCCACCTCAGTCTGGACAACTGCCTAAGCCCGGCCAGCAGGTTGAGAACGATCAGTGCGCATCCGATACCGGCTACGACGTAGCCGGCGAAGCGCGGATTCGACAATCCGGGAAAATCGATAACATCGAAGCGCTTTATCGTCTCGAAACCCGCTGCGACCAGGACCGTCGCAATGACCAGGTTCCGGACATGCTCAAATGCGGCTTTCAGTCCGCCTCGATCGAAAAGTGCCTGCGTGACCGACTGTGTGAAAGCTCGCATGGAGTCGCTCCTCAATATGGCTTCGGCGCTTTCGGTGATGAGGGCATCTCATGTCGGGCGTAATCGACGCAGATTGACGAAAGCGGCTACCCCTGCACAACCACAACCATGTTGTGGCCAAGCCGCCCCGGGAAGCCATACTATGCGGGTGACGGCAAGACGGCGGGCATTACCGTGTTGCAGTTGACAGCTGTCGCGGGAGCCGTCGTTCCCTGGAGGTCTGGCTGCATCCAGCACGTGTGGATTGCTCTTACAATCGGGGGATGTGGCAGCCGCATTGTATCGCGCACAGCATCCTGATTTTCCGCCTGTGAGATGGGTCGGCGGAACTGCCATCAACTTTGGCAAGTGGAAGCCGATGATTGTGTATTGCAACCGACAGAATCGGTTTGCCCTTCAGTTACTGCGGCTGCAAAGGTGCCTCAGCCGGACGTCTCCAGCCGCCTTGGCGCAACTCCCATCCGCCCGGAACTTTTACCCATCGTGCCTGCTGATATTCATAACCTGGGCGTGCAAGTACCCAGCGCCCTTTTTGCCACGCGTAGTGTTTGCCGCGGAACGTCCAATAACCCTCTACCCATACATAGCCTCGGCGTGGCTTCGGCGCGCGTTCGTGGCGTGCCAGCGGCGGAGCCTGTTCCACGACAATCAGGGATTTGTCGGCTGCGTTGGCGCTAGCAGGAAGCAGCGCGCCGGCCAGTAGCAATCCCAGCGATGCCGCAAGAATGATCTTTGTCATGGAGAAGTCTGGTTACGTTGTATTTGGAACTGGGTCAATCGCAAGTATGGTTTAGGGTTCGACGGCGCGGCCGTCAAGCGAAACTTTTGTGGCTCGCCTTGGCACGAACCTGAGCAACAGATAGCCAGTAACGCCCGAAAGCAACGATCCGGCAATCACGCCCAATCGGATGGGCGTGAAGTATTCCTGTCCTTCGAACGCCAGGGATCCGATGAACAAGCTCATGGTAAAGCCAATGCCGCACAGTGCAGCGACACCTGCCAGTTGCGACCAGCTGACGCCAGCAGGTAGTTTGGACAGCCCGAGCCCGATCAGCACAGCGCTCGCTCCGAAAACCCCGACAACCTTTCCTACGAAAAGGCCTGCGGCGATACCCAGCGGGAGAGGATCTGCGAGCGCGGCTATGGTTATTCCGGTGAATGAAACTCCTGCGTTCGCAAACGCGAAAATCGGCAACACTCCGAATGCCACCCACGGGTGGAGGTTTTGCTCAAGCCAGTGCAGGGGAACATGGCCTTCGGCATCCTTTGCTCTAAGTGGAACGGCGAAGGCGGTTACAACCCCCGCGAGGGTCGCGTGAACGCCGGACTTCAGAACAAATACCCACAGAATTACGCCGACAATCACGTAAGGCGCAATCCGCGTGACGCCGAAGAAGTTGAAGCCAAACAGCAACGCAATGGCAACGACCGCTAAAATCAGCATCAGGAACGACAGGTCGGCGGTATAAAACAGCGCAATAATGATGATTGCGCCGAGATCGTCAGCAATCGCGACGGCCGTGAGGAATATTTTGAGCGCCCCTGGCACCCGGTCGCCGAGAAGCGAGAGAATGCCGAGCGCAAATGCGATGTCAGTGGCCGTCGGAATCGCCCAGCCATTCATCGCCACGCCGCTCTCACGGTTAATGACGAAGAAGACAAGCGCGGGCAAAAGCATGCCTCCCGATCCTGCGACGACGGGCAGCACGACTTGTGCGGGACTGGACAGTTCACCTTCGACCACTTCGCGCTTGACCTCCAGCCCGATCAAAAAAAAGAAGATCGCCATCAGTCCATCGTTGATCCACAGTAAAAGCGGTTTTCCGAGACTGAGCGACCCGACCCGAACTTCCACGGGAATCGTTAGCAGTTCGTTGTAAGCGACGCGAAGTGGTGAGTTGCTGCAGATCAACGCAAGCGCAGCCGTTGCTGCAAGTATCAGCCCGCCCGCTGACTCCAGTTTGAGGAAGTTGGAAATTCCCTCGTTCGTCTTGCGAAGCGTGTTGCCGATCACGATGTTGGCTCCGTAAATTACGCAAGGGCGCAGGCGAGACCTGGCAGAGGCACAGTTTACGGCACGGCCTCGCCACTCCGAAACGTGACGCTCAATCGAAGACCCTACTCAATTTAGTCACGCATGCTGGCAGAAACAAGAAGAGCTTGTCTGACTCGTTCCAGCTATCGAATGACGCGCACCCCCTTAATTAAGTAATGCTTCCCTTCAAGATGCTGGACAAACCGTGCTTAGACGATAGGTCGGGAAGCTATCGCTGAAGACGCGAAAGGTAGTTACAACGTCGGTTATCTGAAGAAAAACAGACTTCGGAATGGGCGACGCGTCCCACTTCACAATGACGCCTCCTGGCCGCACTGCGTCTCAATACTGAACGTGTCGATCATTCCGGGGCTCGCGATTCATACAAGCGACATAACTGAACCGTTACAGCCCCTCGACGCTCGCTGCTCGACGGGCAGATATCAAAACCCACAACGGCCTTAGGCGTCGACTTTTCCACTTTTCCGAAGCGCGGACAGTAGCTTCTGGCCGGACTCAAACGGTCAAATCTGGTTCAAAGAAAGGCCAAAGCTCAAATTGGGTTTCTGGCGGTTTTTTCTCACGCTCCAATCATCCCAGGGCGGATCGTCGCCGAACGCTTCGCCAAGGTAATCGACGAACCGGCGCACTTTGAACGGTATCCGGCGAGCGCTTGGATAGACGGCCTGAACCACCAGCTCGGTGGCACGGTAAGCCGGCAGCAGCGCGACAAGTTCCCCGTTCCGCAGATGCTCCCCAAAGACGAATGTCGGGCCGTACGCAATCCCGGCGCCCGCGAGCGCGGCCGACAGCAGCATCTGCGTGTTGTTAGCCGACACCCGCACGGGTCCTTCGATAACATGTGCACGGCCCTTCGCATCGAACAACGTCCAGTCCCCGGCGGATACCGCTTCGCTGAACACGAGTCTGGGCGCCTGAAGCAGATCGCGCGGCTTGCGCGGCGTTCCATGCCGCTCGAGGTATGCGCGCGATGCGCACACGACCATCCGGCAAGGGGCGATCCGGCGTGTTACCAGCGCCGGGTCTTCCAGTCGCCCGATCCGGATAGCGACGTCGATGCCCGCATCGAGCAGATCGACATAACGATCCCCGAGCACGACCTCGACATTCACCTTCGGGTGGTCTTCGACATAGCGCGCAACGACCTGTCCGAGATGCATCGCACCGAACGTGACGGGCGCGGCGACGCGCATGACGCCGCGGGCCGTGCCGTGTGAATCGCTGGCCTCCCGGTTGGCTTCGTCGTATGTCTCGAGAATCTGTTTGCAGCGCTCGTAATAGGCCTGGCCCGTGTCCGTCAGGCTCAGGCGCCGCGTCGTGCGTTGAAGGAGTCGCGCATTCAGCCGTGCCTCAATCTCACTTACGTGCTTGCCCGCCATCGCGGGCGAAAGCCCGAAACGCCGCGCGGCCGCCGCGAAGCTGCCTTCTTCCACGGCCGCAACGAACACGCCAAGACTTGTCAGTCGATCCATAACGTCACCAGATTCGATACCGGGATTATCGACTGTCGCCAATATTCGAGCAATTATCAAATCACATGCGCGGCTCTACGATGATCCTTCCAAACAGCGAGGAGCACGACATGGACATCGAAACGAACGGTACGCGCATTCACGTCTCGCAGCTAGGCAGCGGAGAGCTTGCGCTGGTCTTCCTGCACTACTATGGCGGATCGTCGCGCACATGGGACAAGGTTGCGAAGGCGCTGCCGGACCGGTACCGCATCGTGGCTACGGACCATCGCGGCTGGGGCGACTCCGCTGCACCCGCGCATGGCTACCGTATCGAGGATCTGGCGAACGACGCCGAGGGCGTGATCGAGGCGCTGGGTTTGAAGCGCTTCGTGCTTGTCGGTCATTCGATGGGCGGCAAGGTCGCGCAACTCATGGCGTCGCGGAGGCCGAAAGGGCTCGAAGGTCTCGTGCTGGTCGCGCCGTCGCCGCCCTCCCCCATGCTTCTCTCCGACGAGGAACGCGCGACATTGTCGCGCGCTTACCAGTCACGCGAATCGGTCGAGTTCGTGATCGACCGCGTCCTCACCGCGAGACCGCTCGATGCCGCGTGTCGCGAACAGGTCATCGAGGACAGCCTGAAGGCCGCACCGCAAGCGAAGGCTGCGTGGCCCGAGGTCGCGATGCGCGAAGATATCTCCGTAGCGGTGGCGTCTATCGTCGTGCCGACCATCGTCGTCTCCGGAGAGCAGGATCAGGTGGATCGGGTCGCGACGTTACAGGCTGAACTGTTGCCTCGCATTCCGCATGCGGCGATGCACATCCTTCCCGGCACCGGGCACCTGTCGCCACTCGAAGCACCAGTGGAAGTTGCGCAAAACATCGCGAGGTTCGTCGCTGCGATAGAAGACAAGTCTGTAGTGTGCAACTCGCCTGCGGACGTCCCGGCCGCCTTCGATGCAGCGATGAACGCAGGCGATCTCGATGCATTACTTCGCGTGTTCAGCAATAACGCCACTATGCGAATGACAAACGGTGACGTCGCGCAGGAAAGCCCTGGCGACTTACGTCGGTCGCTTGCCCATTTGCTGGCGATGCGACCGCATATTCGAAATACCGTGCGCCGCGTACTGTCGAGCGGCGAGATTGCGCTCGTTCTGCTGGACTGGACCCTCAGCATCCCGCGACCCGACGGCCAGAAGCACGTAGAACAGGGGGCTGCAGCCCAGGTCTTGGAGAAAGGCCGCGATGGTGGCTGGCGGCTCAGAATCTCGAATCCACTCGGATTGAATTGATAAAGCGCGGTCAGGCACTGCTTTCAGTCTTTTACCAGGGCGGTTTCAAACGTGAAGTGCAACACAAAGTTTAATGGACAGAAGTAACGGTGCGAGAAGCAAGTGCGAGCTTGGTCAAGGAGACTTCGAACGGCGAGTGAAATGCGTGTGTGGCGCGAGGTCGACCGTTGGGGCTGTCGGCGATGGCGTCAAGGTCATACTGGCTGTAGACGGAGAGATCCGTTCCCTTAAGCAGATACTGGCACAGCAGACCGTTGGTGTTCTCGCACGTCGTAAAGGGAAGGGAGTGCGCCGTCGCGCGACACCGCGCGAATGACCGCAGAGGCGGAACGTCAATTGCGATGATCTGTTCATCCACTTCGACACAGCAACAAGGCAATGCAAACCGATCCGACAATCGACCCGGTCGCAGACCCGGCCAATCAGCCCCTCGACGATCCCGAGCAGCAACCGCGTCCCGCACCCGGCTTGCCGCCGGACATGGACCCGCTCGCGCCCACGCCATCGCCCGATGAAAAGGAAAGCGCCCGCCACTTTTCCGGGGGCGATGAGCGGGTGCGCTTCCGGTAATGGCCGTGCGAGGCACCTCGTCGCTATTTCGCGTCGCTGAACGGGCGGTGGTGACGCTGTACGATGGCGGCGTGTTATCGCCGGCGGTCCTGCAGCGTGTGCTGGAAGCGTTTATCGGCGCGAAGGTACAGTGGGACACCGACGTCGAAATCCGATCCGTAGACGGTCGTACGATGCACGACATCGTGGTGACGACGCTCATGCCTGGAAATCAGCCGAAACAGGCGGCGGGTCAATTCGCGCGGATCATCGCGCATTTGAGGACGGGCGAAGCGGGCCGCTATGCCCCCTTCGACGCCCCCATGCCAACGAACAATCAGGACGCTGGACAGGGCCACGACGAACCATCCGAAGAGGACGAGGCCCTGATCGAACGACCTGACGTTGCGCGCACGAAGCGGCGTAATCACAAACCACCTGCGAATAAACGCACATCGAAGCCCTCCTCAGGGTTCAATCCACTCGTTAATGCGCGGCTACCGGGCAAACGTTGAGGCGCGCTCACAGACGAGAGCGATCTGCCCACTCCAGCGTCGTATCAGGCACGCGCATTGCTGTCCTCCATCCCGGCTGGCCTAGGTCACGACACGGTGGTTACGGGCGAGACGATGACCGCTCGCCGACGACCGGCACGAATGAATGCAACCGCTAACCGTCTCAAGCGCAACTGAGCGGAGCCCGTTGTATCCGCTTCGGCCGAACCGCGAATTGCGCTTCAGGGCGGTCCTGCGCGCCTCGCCAACTGATGCAGTGTTCGGCGCGACATCGAACGCGTCGATCCAGAGGTGACCGGCCAGCCTCTCTACTGACAACCGCGAAGGCGGGTGTCAGCAACGACAATAACCGGCAAAAAAACAATGAACCACACGCACCTCGTCGAGTGGGAGCTATCCCATCTCGAACGGCTTGTCTCGCACATGAGCACTGCCGCGCAGTTCCCGCCCGCCTACTGGGAAGTGAGAATCGCAGCGTTGACGCGACTGGCAGTCGTCGCCAGCCATTTCGCGCGTATCGAACGTTTGAAGAAAAAGCTGCCCGCAGTTGAATTTCACGCCATGGTCGCCTGGTGCAGCCGCCTCCGCGGCAATCACGCATCAGCCAGTCCCGGCACCTTCCCTCGAGAACTGTCAGAACGCAGCCACGTCAGACCATGGAAACCATCGAACTCGCCCCGCAGGTCCTCGCGAACCGTCGCGGCGTGGCCTTTTCTGTAGTGCACCGGGGCAGCACCATCGAGTGCGTGATCACCCTCGCCGCGCTCGAAGGCTGCTTCTGGCTGGAGTGCCGCGCGGACGATGCGCGGATCCTGAAACGGTTCAATGACGGCTACCGCCGCATCCGCGCCATCGCCGAGCGAAGGTTGCTCGCGCATCCAGCGGCAAAGCTTGAACTTACCCCGGATGACTTCGCCCGTCCGTAAGGCAGCCGTCCTCGCGAGAGGCGCATACCGTCGTGCGTTCGCCGTTCCCGGATCTCGCGGCTGTGACGGTGCGCGTGCACCGCGGCCCCATATCGTCGCTGATCGACCGATGTCTTACGCTGCATTGACTGCGTCCTTGAACGCCTTGCCCGGGGTGAACTTGACGGTTTTGGCGGCGGGGATCGTGATGGTTTCGCCCGTCGACGGATTGCGGCCGGCGCGCTCGGCACGCGCGCCCGTGGAAAACGAGCCGAAGCCAACGAGCTGCATCGTCTCGATAATGGCATCAAGGGCTTCGCCCGTTCTGGACTTGCTTTCGCCCGTGCTGGCGGCGATGGCGTCAATAAGATCCTGTCTGTTCATGTAGGAAGCTTTCTCCGTGTGAGGGTCCCGCGCATCACGGGACGAGCGGACACCTGTCCGATTGACCGCATTGCCTGAAGGCGCGGTTGATGGCGAAGCTGATGAACGATCGATCGGCGGCAGCCGGTTAGTTGCATCCATGTTCACGATGCGGGTTGAAAGCGCCCGCCTGCAGCGCTAAGCTTCGCAGCTCGCGCAATCACCTGATTGCATGTGTGACGCAAGGGAAACGGTTCAATGCAACGACGGCGTATCACCTCACGACGCTTACCGGTACACGGCAAGGGCGTGTTTGCCCTGCTGCCTGTCGCGGCAGGCGAGCGGCTCATCAAGTACACGGGCGAGGTGACCAGCTGGCGACGCGCGGATGCCCGTCAGCGAGCCGACGATGGCCACACGTTTGTCCTTGGTCTGTCGGATGGGCACGTGATCGACGGCAGCCGTGGCGGCAACAGCGCACGCTTCATCAATCACCCGTGCGCGCCAAACTGCGAGGCCATCGAGACGCGTCAGCGCGTCTTCATCCATGCGCTCGTCGACATTCAGCCGGGCGAGGACTGTTTATTGACTATGGGCTGAGCGTCGATGGCGAGATCACCGACGAGCTCCGCGCCCACTATGCATGTCGTTGCGGTGCTCCCGCCTGCCGTCGGTCGATGCTCACGGCCGCAGCGGATTCCGGATGCGACTTTTCGGATGCCTGAACTCGACCCTGCGGAGCCATTCAGTCCGCGTAAGGTCAATGGCCATTCCCGGGGTCGATCAGGTCATTGAAAGACAAGCTTCAGGCACGGCTCGCGTCAAAAATCGATGCCGTGGGTCCGACGGCCTCAGGCGGGTCAGCTTTGCACGGGCATCGACTATTGGGTAGACCCGCTGTCTCAGACGCAAACTTGTGAATGCCGATGACGCCGGTTGAAGCACTGCCATTTTGCGTGACGAACATCGCACAGCGACGCACCTAGTCTGCCTGAAAGACAAGTGCACGAAGCAGAGCCTCGCCAGCCAGAATCGTTTCAAGCGTGGCACGAATGACTCGAACGACTCGGCTCTGCCGCAACTGCAACGACAACGCCGACTCCCTGCAGCACTGAGGCATCATGCGCGCAGTGCCTTCGCAAGATCCGCGAGCCGATACGGCTTGTGAACAAAGGTAAAGTCGCTGAGGACCGCATGCTCGTTGCGCAATGCGGCCTGTGGATAGCCCGACGTCAGCACGATCTTGATGCCGGGGTGCGCCTCGCGGACCTGGCAAGCGAGGTCGATGCCGCTCATGCCGCGTGGCATCGTGATATCGGCGAACAGCACACCGATGTCCTGCCGCTGGCTGAGTATGTCGACAGCCTCCGATGCGCCGCTGGCTGGCACAACTTCATAACCGATGCTTACAAACAGCTCGGTGGCAACGGCCAGCACGTCGGGCTCATCCTCGACGAGCAACACCGTCTCGACCTTCCTTTTTGACGCGGCTAACTGCACGGCACCAACAGGTTGGGAGGCCGGCAGGTACAGGTCAACTGTCGTACCGTTACCGACTTTGCTTGAGATAACGACATCGCCGCCAGACTGCGTGATAAAGCCGTACACCTGGCTAAGCCCAAGGCCTGTGCCCTTGCCAGCCGGCTTCGTCGTGAAGAAGGGGTCGAGCGCCTGCGCCAGCACATCTTCCGACATGCCCGAGCCAGTGTCCGCTACCGAAATGCGAACGTAATTGCCTGCCGGGAGCGCCACCGTCACCGGAAGGCGGGATTCGACGAACTCGGTTTTTATGGTTATCGCACCGCCTTCCGGCATCGCGTCGACGGCGTTGACGACAAGGTTTAGCAGCGCAGCTTCGAAACGTGCAGCGTCAACAAGCGCAAAAGTCTCGCGTGTGTGCAAAGCGAGTTCGCAATGTATCTGCTGGTTGCCGGCACGCCTCAGCATCGGCTCGAAATCGCCGATCAGCGCATTGAGGTCATAGACCTGTGCCTGCAACGGCTGTTGGCGCGCAAACGACAATAGCTGCTGCGTGAGCGAGGCGCCGCGCTCAACTGCGCGCCGCATGCCTTCGATCATCTTCATGTCGAGCGGCGTTCTTGACTGCATTGCCAGAATCTGCAAACCGTTGGACAGTACCGATAGCAGATTATTGAAGTCATGGGCGACACCGCCTGTCAGTCTCCCGATCGCTTCCATCTTCTGCGCCTGGAACAGCGCGGCGTTTGCCTTTTCAAGTGCTGCCGCCGCCTCGCTGCGCTCCGTGATGTCGCGCGTCACTTTCGCAAAGCCGAGAAGGGTTCCCGTCTCGTCACGAATCGCATCGACAACCACATGCGCCCAGAACCGGGTGCCGTCGCTCCGGACGCGCCATCCTTCACGCTCGGCGCGACCGTCTCTTGCTGCCGTGGCCAGGATTTGTGCGGGTAACCCCGCCGCCCGGTCCTCGTCGGTGTAGAAGCACGAAAAATGCTGCCCGATGATCTCCGCCTCGCTGTATCCCTTGATCCGCTGTGCGCCCACGTTCCAGCTGGTCACGATTCCCGTCGGAGAGAGCATGAAGATCGCATAGTCGGTTACGCCCTGCACAAGGATGCGGAACTGCTGTTCCGATCCATATGTGGCGGGTTGATTTCTCATCGAATTGCTCATGTTTTTCGCTACAAGGGTTTCCGTTCCAAATTTGTCTCATCTTAACCGCTGGCGCGCGGCTCCAATGGACAAGTGCTACGCGTAAGTGGACACACGGCGTGAAGGACGGCTCAGACGACCTCGGACGGAGTTCCATCAGCCAACGGTCAGACACCCCGGGTCGGCTGCTCACCTGTCCATCGCCACAAAGTGGAAAACCCAGTTAGCGACGATGCCAACGGTACGTAGTCGATTGGCACGGCCGTTGCTCGCCCTCTCACATGTTCTTCCGCGACAGGTTAGACTGCCGCCCATATCACCATTAGAACAAGCGGGAGTGCGACCATGGGGTCGTTGCCACCAGAGCTATTGCGGGTGGTCGTGCTGGCGGGATCGGCGGGCAGCCTGAACGAGCTACGCACGATCGTCACCGCGCTACCACAAGAATCGGGCTTTGCCGTACTCGTAATCACACATCTTGATCCGGGCGGGGAAAGCCAGCTTGCTGACATTCTTCAGCCAGGTTCCCGCGTGCCGGTCGAGAAACTGGTCCATCTACGCAAAATTGAGCACGACCGGGTCTACGTACTCCCGGAAAACGCCGGTGTAATCGCGCTTGACGGCCACTTCCGCCTCACCCGCCGTCAGACCGGCCCGAATTTGGTGATCGACGCCTGCCTGGCTTCGCTTGCGCAGGACCCGGACGTGAACGGCGCGGCAGTTATCCTTTCCGGCACGGGCCAGGATGGAGCGGGTGGTCTGGTGGACCTGAAGGCCTCCGGTGGCTTTGTCATCGCGCAGAAGCCGCAGACGGCCAGTCACCAGGGCATGCCAACAGCCGCGATCGACACCGGCCTCGTTGACGAGGTACTGCCGCCGGAAGATATCGCCGGATGCCTGGTCCGGCGCTTCGGCGATCCGGTCCGCGGGGACGAGGTAGCCGATGCGCAGACGGGCGACGCCGACGCGCTCGGTGTTGCGCTGTCGGTTGTGCAGCAGAAGACCGGCATCAACCTCGGCTACGTCAAGGACGTGAACCTCCGTAGGCGCTTCTTCCGTCGCGTGCTGCTGCAGAAGGACCGCGATGTCGGCGCCTACCTGCAATTACTGCGTAGCGATGCACGAGAAGCTGCGGCGCTACGGGACGACATCCTGATCGGCGTGACGGCTTTTTTCCGCGATGCCGAGTTCGTCAACGTGCTGCGCCAATCAGTGATTCCGGCCCTGCTGGAAATCAAGGACGATCCGATCCGTGTCTGGGTGCCCGCCTGCTCGACGGGCGAAGAGGTCTACACTATCGCCACCCTGCTGAAGGACGCGCTCGATCGCGCAGCGCTGCACCGCCGGGTGCAGATCTTTGGCACCGACATCAACGAGGCGTCGATCGAGATCGCCCGCGCGGGCCGGTACAGTTCAGGCTCGGTCGACGACGTGCCCGAGGCTTTCCGCGAGAGCACTTTCGCCGCGACATCCGGTGGCTACGTTGTGCGCAAGTCGATTCGCGATATGTGTGTGTTCGCGCGGCACAATGTGCTGGCGCACGCTCCTTTCTCCGGGATGGGCCTGATCAGCTGCCGGAACCTCCTGATCTACCTGCGCAAGGAGGCGCAGCAGCACGCGCTGGAGGCGTTGCACTACGCCTGTCGCCCCGACGGCTTCGTCTTGCTCGGGCGCGCCGAGGCGGCATCGGGTGCGGACGGATTCGAGCACGCCGGCGCGCCACACCTCTATCGAAAAATTCCGGTTGCCAGGCGGCAGCAGGCGGTCTTCCCGATTGATGCATTGCGGCCATGGTCCAGCGAAGGTGGCGCGTCACCCGCTCGCCGGACGCAGCCCGTGGATCCCGTTAACGAAGCGGCCACCCGCACGGCGTTGGAGCGCTATGCGCCGCCTGGCTTCGTCGTCGATGAGAAGGGGGATGTCGTGCAGTTTCGCGGCGATGTTTCGGACTTCGTCGCGCCGGCAAGCGGCGAAGCTTCGCTAGCCCTGCCGCGCCTGCTGAGTCCTGAGCTGAACGTGCCGGTGCGCACCGCGCTGATTGAAGCCAGGCGGACGGGCCAGCCCGTGCGGCGCGAACGCGTGCCGCTCGGCGACAGGCGATATGCGCTTGAGGTGCTGCCCGTGGGCGCCGAAGACCTGGTGCCACATTTTCTGGTTACGCTGCAGCCGTTGCCCCTGGAATCGCCCACGGTGCCCACGATGAACTCCGACCCGCACTCGGGACAGGGCCACCTACAGGAGCTGGAGCGCACGGTTACGACGCTGTCTGACGAACTCGAGGCAACGCAGAAACAATTGAAAGCTGTCGTGGCCGAGTTCGAATCCGCGAATGAGGAGTTGCGCACTGCGAATGAGGAGATGCTCAGTACCAACGAGGAACTGCAAAGCGCTAACGAGGAGTTGCTACTGGCCAAGCAGGAGCTGGAGTCGGCTAACCAGGAACTTGGCTCGCTCAATGATGAGCTCAGGACGCGGAACCAGCAACTCGACCGTGCCAACGACGACCTGAGCAACCTGGTCGAAGGCATACCGTTGCCGGTGGTACTGCTCGACAAACAGTTGCGCCTGCGTCATTTCTCGCCGCAGGCCCAGCAGCTATTCGGCTTCCCGCACGACAGCGTCGGGCAGCCGATGGCGCAGCTAAGCCAGATGTTCTCCGCGGGTGACCTGGAGCGTATGGTGCTATCCGCCGTCCAGGGGCTGACGGAGGTGGAGCACGAATACCAGGACGCCGAGGGCCATTGGTGGCTGGTCAACGTGCGCGCCTACCGGACGACTGACGACCGGATCGACGGCGCTGTGCTCGCCGTGCAGGACATCGACGAGCTCAAACGTGCCGTCGACAGCGCGCAGACCGCCCAGCATGACGCTGAGACAGCCAACAATGCAAAGGACAATTTCCTTGGCATCGTCTCGCACGAACTGCGCGCGCCGCTTAACGTGATCGCCAGCTGGGCGGCGGTGCTCAAAACGGCCAGCGAACGCGGCCTGCACACTGACGGGAAAACTGCATTGCGCGCGGCGGAGACGATCCTGCGTCAGTGCGAGTCGCAGGCAGAACTCATCGACGATCTGCTGGATGTTTCGCGCATCACCTCCGGCCGGTTCGCGCTTGACTCCCAGCCGGTTGACTTCGCCGCGACCGTGCGCGCCGTTGTAGAAGGTCACCGGCCGGCGGCGGCGATCAAGGAGATGACACTGGCCACTTCCGGACTGCACGACGAGGCCGTCGTCAGTGGCGACGCCCGCCGCCTCCAGCAAGTGGTGTCTAACCTGATCGGCAACGCGCTGAAGTTTACTCCAGGCGGCGGCCGTGTCGAGGTTGCACTTACGCGGCTGGGCTCGCTTATCGAACTTTCGGTCGCCGACACGGGCATCGGCGTGAACCCCGATCTCCTGCCGCATCTGTTCGACCGTTTCGTGCAGTCCGACATGAGCCGCACGCGCCGGTACGGTGGACTGGGACTGGGGCTGTCGATCGTCAGGCACCTGGTCGTGGCACACGCGGGCACGGTGGCGGCCAGCAGCGAGGGTGAGGGTTGCGGTACACGCCTCACCGTGCGACTGCCTCTGGTGCAATGCGCTGTGACCGCGGCGGACTCAACGGCACCTGCTTCGAACAGGCCGGCCACACTGGACGGCCTGTCGCTGCTGCTCGTTGACGATGACGGGCAGGCGCTGGAGGCCTTGGCCCATCTCCTGCGAGGCCTTGGCGCGCAGGTGCAGACGGCATCCGGGACGAAGGAGGCGCTGGCCTGTCTCGAAGCCGGTTCATTCGATATCCTGGTGAGCGATCTGGCTATGCCCGGCATCGACGGTTACGCGCTGCTCCGCAGCGTTCGGGAACGCGAGGGCGGCCGACGACGGGTCTACGCACTTGCCCTCAGCGGTCTCGCGTCGCTGCAGGATCGCGACGCAGCAATCGCCGCGGGCTTCGACGATCACCTGGCCAAGCCGGTGGACGCCGGGATCCTGCTGGAGAAGCTAGTACTCGGCCGTGGTCGATGAGCTTTTTTGAATGGTGACGCCGTCCAGCAGCAGAGACAATCGATTGTAAGGTCCGAAGGTCCCCAATACGATGCTGTGCGGCCGTTCGAATAACTGCATGACGAATGCGACGAACGGCAGGAAATGGCCCGACTGCACCCACTCGTTGCCCTCGCGATCCCACGACAGACGAAGAACGCACCAAACCGACGACCCATCTCGCCTCTCAGTGCATCGTTCGCGTACGACAGCTTTCGAATCAGGCCGTGTGAAAACGCAAAAGTACTCGGTTTTCGGGTGTCGCTTTACCCTTCCCGAGTCGTTACCAAGCCAATACGCGTCGATCTGAAGGGTCGACTTTTGAAAAGGTTTCGTGGCCAGCGCGTTTTCACACGGCCTCGAATGTACCCGGTCGTTTGCTAGCCCAGCCTGCGCCCAGACTTCGGTTCTAGCTGCAGCAACCGCTCGAGTGCGGCCACATCCACGGGTTTAACGAGATGATGATCAATTCCGGCTTCTCTCGACAGCCGCCGATCCTCCTCCTGGCCCCAGCCGCTCAAGGCAATCAGCGTCACCCTGGCGAATTCAGGATTCTCGCGCGTACGACGCGCAACTTCGTACCCGTCCATGCCCGGCATGCCGATGTCCAACAGCATCACGTCGGGGCGATACGAGTCGAGCGCGGCGAGCGCGGCCGGTCCATCGCGCATAATGCGGACCTCGGCACCATACATTCCAAGCAACATCCCCAGGCTGTCAGCCGCATCCGTATTGTCATCGACGACAAGAATGCGACGTCCCGCTAACCCGTCTGTTTGCCGCGCATCCTGACCTCTGCTGTCGGGAACCCGTGGCTGTTGGGCTACCGGCAATCGAACGAGAAATTCACTGCCTCTACCTTGCCCTTCGCTTCGCGCTTCAACGCTGCCACCGTGCATTTCCGCGAGCGTACGCACCAGCGTGAGTCCGATACCCAGTCCTCCCTGGGCGCGGCTGTAGGTGCGCTCCGCCTGCGTGAACAGATCGAATATCCGGGACAGCATGGCGCCCGGAATTCCCATCCCATTGTCCCGTACCGACACGATGGCTTGCGTCCCGTCCCGGTGAGCACTGAGCCAGATCTGGCCGCCGTGATCCGTGTATTTCGCCGCGTTATTCAGCAGGTTCGCGATGATCTGTGCAATGCGCACAGGATCCGCGTGAAGCATCAGTGACTCGTGGGGCAAGCTGATTGTGAGCTGGTGTCCACCCGCATCGATGAGCGCGCGGCTTGTCTCCACGGCGTTGTGAAGTACGACAGCCAGATCAACATTCTCCCTACGCAGTTCGATCTTGCCGCCGGCGATCCGGGAAACCTCCAGCAGATCGTCAACGAGACGGACCATCTGATTAACCTGCCGTTCCAGCATGCCGTGGATATTTTCGGCAGACTTGCTGCTGGATCCTGTGAGACGGAGAATTTCCAGACCACTGCGGATCGGCGCCATGGGGTTGCGCAACTCGTGCGCGAGTGTCGCAAGAAACTCGTCCTTGCGACGGTCCGCTTCCTTGAGCGCCTGTTCCGCCTGCTTCAGTTGCGTCGTGTCCTGTACGACGCAACAGGCCCCTATGACGTCGCCGGCATCGTTGCTCAATGGCGCGGCGCTGACTCGCATCCAGAATTCCCGACCCGTGTCGTCTGTATGGACGACCTCGAGTCCTGGCACCACTGTCTCACCGTCCAGCGCCCGCCGGCCCGGCCAGTGATCCGGCGTACTCGGTTTGCCCTGCTCGTCCCACGCCCGCCAGTGCGATGCACCGTCACCCTGACTCGATGGAATCCCGAGAGGCACATACTTCTCCATCCACGAATTGTGCAGCGTCCACGCGCCTGTCTTATCCATCACGCCGACGCCGGCGGGCAACTGCTCGATGATTGTTAGCAGGCGCTTCTCGCTCAGGCGCAGCGCCTCGTTCGCGTGGGCCCGCTCGATCAGATCGGCGGCCTGGCGCGCGAGGATATCGAATGTCTGAAGTTCATGCTCCGAGGGTTCGCGTACTTCGCGCCAGAATGTCGAAATAGTGCCAACCATCGTCCCTGCCCGGGAAGTCAGCGGCGTGGTCTGAAGTGCGCGGATACCAAGTTTCCGGTACACCGCGATGTCGTCGCTGCCTGCCATAAAGTCGCATTGTTCAATGTCTTGAACCACAATACGATGGCCCTTAGCCAGTGCAGCCGCGTACGGTGTTGCTGACCCGATCTCAACGCGGTCCCAGAATACCGAGGCTTCCTCCGTAAAGCCTTGATGGCCAAGCAGGTCGAGTCCTCTGGTGCCGTCGCTTCGTATCCGCAGGGCGCGCATGCTGGCACACGGCGCACGCATGAGCCGCGCCGCAGCGTCAACAATCTTGCCGTAAAGCACATCAACCTGGTTTTCGCCGATGAGTTCATTGCTGATCTCGTGCAGTAGCCGGCTTTCTGCGAGGTCATTCTGAAGGCGTCGCTGGCTTTCCCGCTCGAGTTCCCGTTTTTCCTGCCGCAGTGAATCCAGCTCTGCAACGAGGCGCTGGCTCGTGCTGCCTGATGCGGATGCTGGATCGTCCAGCAGGCATTGCCCCAGTTCCTCGTGAGTGGCCAGCAGATCGCGGACGTCGTCCTCGAAGCTCAGCTCAGGATGTAGTTCGGTCCAGAAGTGCGCGGTGCGGATAAACGTCAACAGAAGCAGGAGACTTTCCATGCGGGCCGGCCCGAGCGCGCGGCGTAGTGCTTCCATCGAGGCTGCCTCGGAGGGCGTGCGCAAAAACAGATGGGTGGCGCACCCAAACATGGCCCATTCAAGCTCCGAGTCAGGTGGCGGCATGTCAAGCAAGGGCTCTTTCAGGGAAGAACATTGCTCAATGCAAGCTCCCAGTGACGCCGCCAGTGGCACGGGTCGTCGTAGCAGGCGAAGTATTTCGTCGACCGACTGGGGAGGACAATCGGGGTCGCCGGCGACACGCCCGAGGCCGACCAGGAAACCAACGTGCCGAACGATGCAGTAGCGCACTTCGCAGAACCGGGACAGCCAGACAAACAGCCGTTCCTTGAAAAGTGAGGGCAGCGGATTATCCAGGTAGCCGAAACAGGCGAAGCCCCAGAGGTTGGCTGTGACCTCGGGGTTTTCTGGCGTCAGACGAAAAAAATTCGGCACCACGCCGAACCGTTGCTGCACTTTGTCGTTCAGATCCGTCACGGTCGGTCTCCCGGTTTCGCTGTATTTCGAGGTGCCTTCGCCTTTGCAAGAGCAACAACCGTGCGCGGCGACCGCCGAAAAAGGGAATGTGATTTTACCGGACTGAATGAGCACGTCGGTCAGCGCAAGTCAGGATCTTGCGAGCGGCAATCCGCGCACGGGTGCGCATTTCTGTCATTGGTGCGCGCTACCCCCGGCCGTCGGGCTGCGGCGCAAGGAGGATTTTTCCTGCTCGTGTGCTGCAACATTCGTAAGCTGCGCAACAGTTGGTCGCGATAGGCGGGCAGTGGTCGGGCTGGCACGCCCGTCGCGCGAACTCACTCTCCCTTGCCAAGGAGGTCGTCATGACGAAGTCCCCATTTTCCACACAACGTCGCCCTCGGTTCCGGACCGTGACGCTTCTCGACTATGCGGGCCACGCGTTATGGATGACTGTCGTCATGTGCTGGCAGCTATTCTGGGATCTGAGCCTGGGCTTCCTCCTCTCCGCCGCCATCGAAAACGTTGTGTCGCGCAAGCGGATGTCGCAGCTGCTGCCGGATGCGTCACCGCGCTCCATCGTGCTCGCCAGCCTTCTCGGAGCCGCGTCGTCATCGTGCTCTTATGCTGCCGTGGCGATGGCGCGCTCGGCCATTCGCAAAGGCGCCGATTTCACCTCGTCGATCACGTTCCAGTTCGCTGCAACCTCGTGCTGGAACTGGCGATCCTGATGGGTACGCTGATCGGCTGGCCGTTCGCTGCGGCGGAAGCCGTGGGCGGCGTCTTGATGATCATCACCATCGCGATACTGTTCAGACTGTTCCTGCCACGAGCCCTCAGGTGCGCCGCCGTCGAGCAGGCCAAGCGCGGCGTCGCGGGCCGTATGGAAGGTCACGCGGCCATGTCTATGGACGAACAGTCAGGCGCCTCGCATCTACATCTGTTCTCGCGTGAACGCTGGGTTGCGATCAGCCACAGCTACGTTATGACGTGGTCGATGTTGTGGCGAGACATCGGCGTTGGCGTGCTGGTGGCAGGTGCGCTCTCGGCATGGGTTCCTGACACCTTTTGGCAACGGTTCTTTCTGTCGGGTCATCCCGTGCTGTCGGCGCTGTGGGGCGCATTCGCCGGCCCGCTCATTGCACTCGCATCATTCACCTGCTCAGTCGGCAACATCCCGCTCGCGAGCGTGCTTTGGCATGGCGGCATCAGCTTCGGCGGCGTCGCGTCGTTCATTTTTGGCGATCTGATCATCCTGCCGATCCTCAGCATCTACCGGAAATACTATGGTCCACGCATGACCGCTTTCATGTTCGGGACTTTCTACGCCGCGATGGTTATTGCCGCACTCGTGGTAGAGGGCATCTTCATGGCCGCGGGATGGGTGCCCGCGCGGACATCAGGCGATTCGACTGCGCACGCTGTCGCACCGGCCATCACGCTCAACTACACGTCCTTTCTCGACATCGGCTTCGGGCTCGTGTTCATTGCGCTCCTCGCCGTATTTTTACGCACGGGCGGACCAGACATGATGCATTCGATGAACCACGACACGCAGAGCTGAGCAACCAAACGACCGCTTAAGTGGACGATCCGGCCTGCTGAATGTCCAGATGATGCGTCGACCGGATGTCCCCTTATGGCCGACTGCTGCCTCACGCGCCTAGCAACATGGCCTGCATGATTCCCTCTCCGATTGTCTGCAGCATGCGACCCGAGGAGAACATTTCAGTATGCGAGATGCTGTCGGTCACTTTCGAAAAAATAACCAAACCATCCGTGAATGTTGCGCGTATCCATACGAGCGACTCATCCCTTCTTATCTACCGTGACGACCGTCTATGGGCATGGCGCGAGTCCACTTGACCGTTAAGGGGTGCATGCATTCTTCGAACGCAGCCATCCATCGCGTGTCGAGATGGTCGTCTTCAATGGACACAGTGCTGAGGTCGGGCAGCGCACTGCGTAATCGCGCAGCGGACTTTTCGGCCGAAACTGGTCAATCAAATATCTCCCGTGCGACAGCGTCCGTGATGATTAACGCGTGACTGCCATCTGCAGTCACGCGTTGAACAGTCGCAACGAATTCGGGTTCGTTCAAAGGTGTGTTCCTCAAAGTAAAAACGGCACGAGGCGTAATTCTGCAGACGACAAGCGCACCGTTTCGCCGGTTAACCAAGATACCTAAGCTGTTGACGATCCTTCCAGTGCCAGTGTCCGCTCCCGGAATGCTGCATCGCGCAATTCTTGCTAGTGAGTATCAGCGCGCCAGTGCGCTTTTTCAATAACCCGGAGCTGCGGATGATGAACGACGCCGAGATTGCAATGACCTTGCTCAACAGATGGGATCATGAGAGATTTCAGGGGAACGCAGGTATGACCTTCTCCGTGAGGGCGGTCTATCTTTCAGCCATCGTTGTGGCACTTTTGGCCGTCAGCAAAACGGCGCTCGATGCGTTGAGGTTGAATGCCTCTCGTTTGCCGACGGCTCATGCGTTATGCGATTGAGTGAACCCGGTGCGGACTCGTGTGCATCCCGTTGGACCGCGATTGCTCCCGTCGATGCAGCGAAGGACGGTAACGCGGAAAAATGATATCCGACGCAATCATGAGCCCCCGGGGGACCTGTAGACAGCCGGAGTGGCAGCCGGTGCCACATCCACCGTAGACCGTATCAGTCCTGACGCCGGGTCGCACATTGACGAGATCCGGCATGTCCTGTCACCTGCCGTTCTTTCGGTGGTCCCCACCTAAGTTCCTGGATACAGTAGGGTTAAGCATTTCATCCGGGCACGAACACTCCCGCTGCTGCGATCGCCATGGCGAGAGTCGCCAACCATCCTCCCCAGGCCATCGGCCCCCTGACCGCGAACGCGCCCATAACGCGCCGGCTGCGAGCCATAAGCATCATGATCACCATCATCGGCACTGCGGTCACACCGTTGATGACCGCACTCCAGTAGAGCGCCCCGAATCGGCTCAAAGTGCATGAAGGTAACCGCAACGCCACCAACGATCGCCAGCGCGATGACGGCGTAGAATTCCCGTGCAAGTGTCAGGTGTAGGGCAAGACTGCTTCGCCAGCGGAAGCTTCCCGCTGCAGCGTAGGCCGCGGAGCCGGCCAGGACAGGAAGTGCGAGCAACCCCGTTCCGATTATGCCGAGCGCGAAAAGCATATACGCGAAGCGTCCGGCAAACGGTTCCAGCGCGCGAGCCGCATCCGCTGACGTCTTCACATCAATGTGATGCAGATGAAGCGTTGCTCCCGCCGTCAGCACGATAAAGAATGCGATGACGTTCGAGATTCCCATCCCAACCCAGGTGTCGAAGTTGATACGGCGTAGTTGCGCGGGCGCCTGATGAGGCATCTGGCGCAACGGCGCCTGACCCGGCTCCGACCGCATCTCTTCCACTTCTTGCGATGCTTGCCAGAAGAACAGATATGGGCTGATGGTCGTGCCCAGTACGGCAATAACGGTGGTCAGGTAGTCCGAAGTCAGCGAAACAGGCGGCAGTATGATTGCATGCGCAACATCGCCCCACCGGACCGGAACGATGAGCGCGACAGCGACGTAGGTCAAGAGCGCCAGTGCGGTCCATTTGAGAAGCCGCGCATAACGCTCATACGGAACGAAAATCTGGAGCACGACCGACAGCCCCCCGAGAACCACGACATACAGTTGTTGCGGACCTCGCACGAGCAGTCCGACAGCCGCGCCCATTGCCGAAAGGTCGGCCGCAATATTGATGACGTTAGCGAGCACCAGCAGGATGACCGCGCTGTAGAGCAACCAGCGTGGATAATGGACGCGCATGTTCGACGCCAGACCTTTGCCCGTCACGCGGCCAATGCGTGCGCTCACGAGCTGGATTGCCGTCATGAGCGGGTAGGTTAGAAGCAGCGCCCAAAGGAGGCCGTAGCCGAACTGCGCCCCGCCTGCGAATAGGTGCCGATTCCGGAAGGATCATCATCCGCCGCGCCGGTAATCAGGCCGGGTCCCAGTCTTCGTATCCAGGACTGCTCGACAGGGTCGCTAACAGTGCTCTCGGGCTCGAACAGCTTCTCATCGCTCATGGCTGCCTCCTCTGCCGGACCATCTGCAAGTAGCGAGCCCGGCCGACACTTGCGATCGCGGCACCTAGCGCCGGGTTCGAACACAGCCAGCCGCGTGCGTGGTCCCGCCTGCAGGAATCAATCGCAACGAATAGCTGGCTCAAGCTCTCCTGGTATCACGTTTGCTGGTTCGACCGCACCAACGTCAGCAAAGGAGTCAGAAATGGCAGGCGACAGCTCATTCAAGCCGGGCGAGATTGTCAAAACATCGGGTATCTATTCGGTGGTCCATGACGACGGCAAAGGCACGTTCGAAGTGACATGCGTGGAAGGCGAACATTTCCCACCCACCAGAAGCGGGAAAGGCGCGCACTACGAACTCAAGTACGCGGCGACGCATTCGCATAAGCACAGCGAACTCAAGGGCACCGAGGCACGCAGCTAGCGTGTGATCCCGACAGCGCGGGGCACCGTGGCAGTAATGCCCTGCCGCGTGCGCCAGTAATCCTCCCATGGATCCGACCGAAGGCATCGACACGGCCATGCTGCCGCGCGCGGAACGAAAATGCCGCCACTGTACTTGCCCCGCAGCCGTTACGCACATAGTCGATAAACAACTTCCTATCCGGTTTTCGAGCCGAGGACCGCAGAGAAGCGGTCCGGTATGACCCGTGCCATATGTCGTGCGACGGCACGCGAAAACTCCTTGACCTCGTCCCACCCGTACCTGCGCGTCAGCGGCACGACAACATGGAAGCCCTTCCCCCGCTCGTTTTCGGAAACGAACTCAATCCCATTTCGTCAAGGACCACCGTCAGCAGCATCGCTGCCTCCGTCATCATCGTCCATGGCAGAACGGCGTCGGGGTCGAGGTCGAAGATCACTCCGATCAGGATGCTCGAGATCAGGTGCCACTGCATTCCACGTATGTAACTGCACCCACTCATCTGCGCGAGGCCGACAAGCGCCTCGGGCGTGTTGGCGACGAGCAGCGGCGGATGACGCGGATGCATCTCCTTCGCAAGCTCCATGACGCCCGGAATGCGAGCCCTCTCGCTATGCTTCTAGAAAAAAGTTCACCGCTGATGCCGTCGGGCGCGCGAACCAACGCAAGCGGCCGGTTCATCAGATGAGGCAGCGCCCACTGTGCGATTGCTTCGTAGTAGCGGACCATTTCCAGCTTCGTACGCCCCGTCGCGGGGTCCATGACGCGCCCCAGGTTACTCACATGCACGCGGGCCCGTTTTTCGTCAGGCAGGGAAGCCGTCGTATGCGGCCCGACATGGTATCTCGTCCGGCGCTATACAAATTTCCGCGTGCGGTGCATTATTGGCATGTCTTACCGGGCCTTCTCCACGATAGAGTTGGGACCGACTCAGGGGGCAGTATGGAATCAATGTCGACGGCAAATGACGCGCTGGGATTCGACGTCGCATGCGCCGCGCTGGAGCAAGCGACTCGTGACGTGCAGCGCCTGACGGACGATCCCACCGCCACTCTCGCTGCCTTATCGAAGGCGCGGCGCGATTACGACTTGTCGAGAATGCGGTGGTTGCGGTGTGAATGGGAACTGAGGGCTGCGGCCGCTCACGCACTCAGGCGACCGCCATTAAAGATTGGTCCCTTGCTAATTGTCGGGTCCGACAAAACCGTCCGTGAGTCTCTTGCCGTTCTTCTGGCCGCCAAAGGGTACGGCCGACCTAAGGCTGTGGGTTTCGACGCTTTCGACCGTACGAATGCACTTGGCAGACAGCTTGTCATTGTGGACGTTCCCTGGCATTCGGTCACCGCGGCTCGATGGTTTCTGGAGAGCTTCGACGCGTCTTTCGACAAGCCCTCTTTCATCGCGTTGCTGCAACGGGAATATGCAGACGACTTCAGCGGCAAGGTTAATCGGGTAGTTGCCAAACCGTTCGTCCTTCAGGCACTGCTTCGGGCAATCGATGATGTCGACGCAACGGCTGCGAGGTTGACACGTCGCAACAACGTGCCGTGGCTCGGCGAGCTTTATGAGCATCAAGCGAGTGAGCGACTCGCCTGTGACTGATCCTGTACCCAGAGGTCCTTCCGCAAGCCTTGCACCGCCAGCTTCCCAAAAACACGCGGCAACCCGCGAGTGAAGGCTCTCAGCGTTATGTCTCGTCGGTCTGTGACAACGTGCCCTTCAACGTCTCGATCACCCTTGTCGTTTCGTCAATATGCGCCTGTTCGATCGCAACCTGCTGCTGGTCACCCACGCGCTCTGCCCACATCCTTCTCTCGTGCGCGAACACTATGCGTTCGTTCGCCGCTCGGATCGCTGCCCAGATGGCGTTCTCAAGCGTTTGCTCCTGACCATCCTCAAGTGAGAGATAGCCGAACGCGTGTCCGGTATGGCACCGGTAACGAAGCTGTTGGTGGTCATTGATGCGCCATAGCATGCCGCCGCACTCCGGACACGAAAGCGGCGAGCGCGCACCAATGCGGTCCAGTTCTTCCGGAGAAACGACGTGTCGTCCTGCGATCCGCGCTTCAAAGTCAAGATCTTGCGAGCTCATTTCAAGCAATTCCGAAGGCTGTAAGCGGGGGGCGCCCTCTATTGCCGCGACAATCTGGTCGGCAAGATGCTCTTTGCCAACGACAGCGTCTGCGCCGGCAGCTTGCAGTGCTGTCCGGGGCATGGACGGTGCCTCGCAATCCTCGGGGCTCTGAACTATGCAATATCCGCCACGGGCACGCACCGCAGCGAGTCCGGCCGCACCGTCGTCAAGATCGCCGCTGAGCACGACGGCAACAACGCCGTCGCCGAATGAAAGGGCGGCCGTTCTGAACAGCGGGTCTACAGCTGGGCGGGCGAAGTTCTCGGCCGCTCCATTGCTCATCCTGAGCCCTTCCGGTAGTACGAGCATATGCCGATCCGGCGGCGCGATGTAGATGACTCCGTTGGCCAGCGGCTCGCCGTCGACGGGATGTATCGCGGGTAGTGGTCCCCAACCGGACATCAACTGCGGCAATACACTTTCGTGCCTGCCTATGTGCAACACGATGCACACGGCTGCACGAAGGTCCGGTGGCAGTGTCGCTGCAAGCGCTTTCAAAACACCGAACGCCCCGCGCGACCCTCCGATCACCACAATATCGCGTCGCTTCATTTGCCCTCCCTTCTACGTCAGGCAGCAAGCGACGAACCCGCGTCTACCGAAAAAGGACGACGAGCCCACGTCGGGAGAGCACTAACTGCGAAGCTCGATAGTGATGACTTCGCCGCTTATTCCGATGATGAGCGTAGCGACGGCGCAAAGCTATTCAGGATTTGCAGCAACGAACCGAAATCAAGGGGTTTGCCAGTCTGAGCGTGAAATCCTGCCTCGAAGGCCTCACGCCTGTCCGCTTCGCGGTCGCTCTCGGTGACCGCAATACTTCGAAGGTCGGTGAGTTGCGGGTTGGCCTTCACAAGCGCCATAAATTCATGCGGATCTTCAAGACTCCGGACATCGACAATTACCACGTCGACCGGCTGTTGTGCCAGGGTGTCCAACGCCTGCGACGCGCCGGGGACGAGGACAGTCGAAACATTCTCCAGCTTCAGCAGTTCTTCGAGCGAAGCAGCAACCTCCGGGTCACCGATCGCGATCATCACGCGAGCGCCCTTCAGCGAGCCTTGGGACTGCCCCACTTTGCGCGTCAGGTCATCCGTAGCTGACACCGGTGGCAGCCAGACCGTCATCGTCGTGCCGCGGCCAATCCCGTCCGAACGGGCTCCCACACGGCCGTCGTGCATTTCGACGAGTTGTCGCACGAGTGCGAGACCGATACCGAGCCCCGTCTTCGTTCGGGATCGCCCGCCCTGACGATACATGTCAAAAATGTACGGAAGCTCGGATGCATCGATGCCCTCTCCGTCGTCGATTACGTCGAGCCGCACCATGGCTGCCTCGCGCGTCAGGCGAAGTTCGATCCGCCCACCGTCCGGCGTGAACTTGATCGCGTTCGTCACGAGATTCCACAGTATCTGTTCGCAACGGGTCCGATCGCCGCGAACGACTGCAGCCTGCGTCGCCCCTGTCACCTTCAGTTCGATCCGCCGCGCTGCCACGTCCTCGTCTGCAGCCTGTGCGATCTCACGCAATATCAACGCGATGTCGACATCGACAACATCGAGCGCGAGCTTGCCGGTGCGCACTCGCGAGAGGTCGAGAAGATCGTCGATGATCTGTGCCTGGCTGCGCACCGCACGCCGGATAGCGTCCGCGGTTTCGCGCACGACCTCGATATCCCTGGTCTGGGGCAGCCTGGGGAGGATATCCGCTTTCATCCCAATGAGATTCAACGGATGCTTCAACTCGTGAGACAGCACGGCCATGAAGTCGTCTTTCAGCTGGCTCGCGTCGGACTCTTTTCGACGCTCCGTCTGCTCGTGCGTGAGCGCGGCCTCTCGCGCGTCGTCGCGCTGCTTGCGTTCTGTGAGATCACGCGCGATCTTGGCATACCCTTTGAATGATGGATCG
Source organism: Paraburkholderia sabiae (assembly GCF_030412785.1). Taxonomy (NCBI): domain Bacteria; kingdom Pseudomonadati; phylum Pseudomonadota; class Betaproteobacteria; order Burkholderiales; family Burkholderiaceae; genus Paraburkholderia; species Paraburkholderia sabiae. The sequence goes on along the minus strand of NZ_CP125295.1, from coordinate 4,270,401 downwards.
ACGATCGGCGTCACCACCCCGCTGCAGTAGACCCGACGATGATCCTTGGTCACATGCCACCGTTCGTCGTCCGCTCGGCCCTCGCTCGATGCGAGATCGCGCTCCCGCGCCGCAACGTGGGCCTGACGGTCGCCGGGCTCGTAGATCAGTTCGATATCCTTGCCCACTACCTCTTCCTGGGCGAAGCCGAAGATGCGTTCCGCACCGGCGTTCCAGCTGACGATGCGACCCGAAGGATCTTGCACGATGATCGCATAGTCGTTCGTTGATTGAGCGACAAGCCGCAGGCGCTGTTCACCGATACGGGCCTGCTCCTCCGCTTCGTGGCGCGCGGTGATATCGATGAGCGTCAGCACGGCGCCGTCGATACGATCATCAGCAGTACGATACGGAAGCAGGCGCATGAGATACCACCGGCCGTCATGACTTTGCACCTCCCGCTCGATCAGCTTCAGCGTCTCAAATGCGTTCTTGACATCTTCAGCCAGCGTCGGGTGTTTCAACGAGTGCGTGATATCGAACAGCGAACGGCCAAGATCCGCATCGATCAGCTTGAAGATGTGTGTGGCACTCGGTGTGAACCGCTTGACCTGGATTTTCTTGTCGACGAAAACCGTCGCAATTTCGCTCGACACGATGATGTTCTGCAGATCGTCGTTGGCCTTGGCGGTGTCCTCGACCCGTGCGTGCAACTCTGCGTTTAGCGTGGTCAGTTCTTCATTGACCGACTGAAGTTCTTCCTTGCTGCTCTCCAGCTCTTCGGTCGCCGATCGCAACTCCTCGTTGATCGCCTGCAGTTCTTCGTTCGACGCCTTCAGTTCTTCAACGGAAGTCTCATACTGTTCGATCGTTGTGGCGAGCTGCTCGCGACTATGCTGCAACTCCCGCTCGAGTTGCATGAGAACCGGATCCCGTCCTTTGCCTTCAGTCTCGTCCTCCTCCGACATCCGTTCCTGAACTTCATCGAAAAGCACCAGGAAGAAATTGGCGTTCACACCGGGATCGTGGAAAGGGCGAACGGTCATGTTGATCCATGACGTGTGGCCATCGCGCTCGGATTTGACGCGCCTCGCTTCGACGCTTGCGCCTGTCTGCTGCGCCCGAAACAGGGTGGTACGCAAATCCAGCCGCAGTTCCGGCACGACGACAGACATGATGTTGGTTGACGGTTCGCCGCCAGCGTGTCGCAGGAACCGGCCCGCGTTGTCTGAAAGATGCACGATCGCCGATTCGCGGTCGACGATGACGCTCGGAGGCGCGTATTGTTCGAGCACGCGCTGATGCAGGGCCGAGAATGAAAAGTTCCGGCGCTCCGGCGGCAGCGGTGGCCCGGCGCTCACGGCGCTCGCCTGTGCGTCGTCGGATGCCGTCGTGCTGGTCAGCGTCAGCGAAGGAAAAGCGGGCGCCTGCTTCGCGCGGTTCACGATCTTCCGCGCCCGATACACCCGATGCTTTTTATCGACGACCGAGAACAGGTCATCGGCCGCATCGGCCGATTCCGCGGACCCGAGAAACAGATACCCGTCTGGCCGCAACGCGAAGTGGAACAGTTCCAGAATCTTTCGCTGCACCGCACGGTCGAGATAAATCAGGACGTTGCGGCACGAGATCAGATCGAGATGTGAAAAAGGCGGGTCCCGCAGCAGACTGTGCGCTGCAAATAGAATCCGTTCGCGCACCGGCTTCGAAATCGCATACCGCTCGCCATCCTGCGTGAAGTAGCGGCGAAGCACGTCGGCGGGCACATCGGCAGCGATCGAAGCCGGGTAGGTACCGGACCGGGCCCGTGCGATTGCCGTGTCGTCGATGTCCGTGGCGAAAACCTGCATGGCCGATGCGGATCCCGCTGCCTCGCGCGCCTGCGCCATCAGGAGCGCAATCGAGTACGCCTCCTCCCCCGTCGAACAGCCTGCTACCCACGCCCGTACCTGCGTATCGCTGTTCGCCGCGCGGAATAGCGAGGGCATCACCGTCTCCCGGAGGACATCGAATGCCTCGCGGTCGCGAAAGAACTGGGTGACGCCAATCAGCATGTCCGCCAGCAGCGCAGTCGTCTCGTCGGGCGTGCCACGAAGGAAATCCCGATATTTTTCCAGGCTGGACAGGGCGTTAACCTGCAGGCGACGCTCGATCCGACGCAGAACCGTCGCTCGCTTGTAATGGCGAAAGTCATGGCCCGTACGCACACGCAGATGCGCGAGGATGTCCTGCAGCGCGCGTTCCGCCTCCGCGCCCTGGACTTCCGGCGAGTCTTCCGGATGATCGACAGGCTCCGGGTACGGGATACGGATCCGCTGCGCATTGCGCCACAGTTCCAGCAGCTTTTTCGGCATCGCCGCAACGGGCAGGATGATATCGACCTGACCAGTCGTGATCGCATGCTGCGGCATCTCGGGATGCTCGGCATCGTTGGGTTCCTGCGCCATCGTGATGCCGCCGGCTTCCTTGATATGGCTGAGCCCGACGCTGCCGTCCGATCCCGTGCCGGAGAGCACGATGCCCATCGCATGTGCGCCGTGTGCCTGCGCGAGCGTGCGGAAAAACGCGTCGATTGTCAGGATCTTGACGCCTTCTTCGATCCGGTCGCTTACGCGCAGATGGTCGTCCGACATGAGCAACTGCTTGCCTGGGGCGATGACGTAGACGTGATTTTTCTCGATCGACGTCGCGCTGGTGACCTGCCTGACGGGCATTGAAGTGGTTCGCTGCAGGATCTGGTCGGCATTACTCTCATGGTCGGCGGACAGATGCAGGATTACGACAAACGCCATGTCCATGGTGGCTGGGGCATTCCTGAAAAATTCGCTCAGCGCCTGCACGCCGCCAGCCGACGCCCCAATGCCGACCACGGGAAACGGCAGGCTGGCAGCCGTTACACGAGCACCCTTTGATTTCGCAGAAGCACCGCCGGTCATTTCCACATCTCCAAGATTGAGGTCGCAGCCGCGAGCCGCGCGCGCACCGTGGTTATAACAAATTCGGTGGGTTCGGCGGTGTGTTTGGCAGAATCGGCCGCAGCGCCATCGCAACTTTCATCACCGGAAAGCGACGCAACATCCGATCGCGAGTGAGCAAAGCGGTAAAGCTCCCGAAAAGCAACGACGCCCCCGGGTTGCCCCCATACCTCGGCCGAGCCGGGTGAGCGCGCACCGCAGATCCGCCGCCACCCCGCCTTCCGCTATCAGAAGAATGGCGATGACGCGAGCATGAGGCCAAGGTTTACGACCAGCACGTGCTGCGTAGGCAAAGCGTCTCGATGTTCGGGCAGGCTCGGTCCTGAAGATGCCGCCGTTTTACTCGCCTGGCTTCCCACCCCGTCGCCCCCTCCTCATCCCCGGTCGTACTGGTGCACAGATCGAACGCAGATAGTTTTCCGCCACTAGCCTGCAGTACCGACTACTCGAAAAGGGCTGTTCACCTTCACCGACGCGACATGACCCGATTCAAAGGTATGGCTGAGCTCGCTCGGGATCGGCCGGCGCTAATAAAAAATGTGCAGTGTGGCAACTGAACCACTGCAAGTGCGAACGGGCATCGCGCTTGCGGCTCGCATGAACCGCGCGACGCAGGTAGTCGAATTGATGAACGGAGAACAGCTATGTCATCGCAGTCACCGCTTCCGGCTCATTCCCAGGATCAGCGTCACCTCGGACAACCCAACCCGCCCGATACCCAGAAAGCGCTGTCAGACTTCAACTGTCGGACCACGCGCGAGAAGCTGGTCGAACGGACACAAAAGAATCGGGTCAGCATCGACATGGTCGACCTGGCCGATAAGCTGCCCGCATACAAGTATGACAGCCCCGCGCCGGTGTCAAACCAGATATCGCGTATCAAGTCACGATGACCGCTCCCTCCATTCCCGATTTCGTGCCCACTTCCTGGCTGGAAGAGGCGGGCTCGCGCATCACGCTCGTCGTGTTGACACATAATCGCGCAACGCAGCTGATGGCGACGCTGCATCGTTTGCGCGCGTTGCCGGAGTATCCGCAAATCGTCGTCGCCGACAACGCGTCGACGGATGAGACGGTGTGGATGGTCGACCTCGCGTTCCCCGACGTGCGCATCGTTCAATGCGGACGCAACATGGGGGCGGCCGGCCGCAATCGCGCCGTTGCATGCGTCGACACCGAGTACGTGGCGTTCTGCGACGACGATACCTGGTGGGAGCCCGGCTCACTTGCCGAAGCCGTCCGCATACTCGACGCGTCGCCGCGGGTCGGCGTGCTCAATGCGCGGATCGAAGTCGGCGATGCGGGCGAAACGGACCCGACCTGCATCGTCATGCGCCATAGCCCGCTCGATTCACATGGACTGCCAGGCCTTTCTCTCGTCGGTCACATGGCGGGCGCGTCCGTATTCAGGACCGCGCTGTTTCGCGACGCGGGCGGCTACGATGCGCGGCTCTTCATTGGCGGCGAAGAGGAACTGCTTGCGCTCGACCTGCTCGCGCAAGGTCACGCGATTGTCTATTGCGAGGCGTTGACGGTCGCGCATTATCCCTCCGCGGCGCGCGACAGCGCGCTACGCCGGCGCATGCTCGCGCGCAACGCGGCATGGGTCGCGTGGTTGCGCCTTCCTTTGAGCGACGCATTGACGCGGACAGTGCACGCACTTTCGATCTTCAACCGTGAAGGCACGCTGTTGCACGACGGCGCGCAGTTGCTGCTCGGATTGCGGTGGGCGCTGCGCGAACGCAGGCTCGTACCGCGTCAGGTGCTGTCGATGCTGCGTGAAGTCGAACTCCATGAGCAGCGCGGCGTTTCCCTGGAGCGCACACCGAGCCGCGACGGAGTCTCTGCGCACGAGAATGAAAGCGACTACAGGGAAACGGCAGGACGTTAGCGATCTTAAGCTTGCTTCTGAGCCTGCCTGCCGGCGACTTCACGAATCGACTCGATCAGCGTCGGTGCAGCAACAGGTTTGGTCAAAAGCATGCTGAACCCGGCCTGACGCGCCCTGCCCTCATCGTCCGATGTCGCGTAGCCCGTCAATGCTATCGCGGGCATGCCTTTGCCCGCCGGCACGTCATGTCGCGTTTCGAATTCGCGAATGCGATGCAACACCTGGTAGCCATCTTCGGCGCCGAGCACGATATCGCACAGCAGAACTTGAGGCCAATCATCCCGCGCCGTGTCCGACAGCGTGACAAGCGCTTCGTCGCCCGAGCCCGCCAGCTGAACGCGCGCGCCGTTCACCATCAGGACCGCTTCGAGCGCATCGCGCGCGTCTTCCTGGTCGTCGATTGCGAAGACCCGCAGATCGTCGAGCGGACGCTGCGCATCAGCGGCGCTCGTCTCGCCGTCGACGGTCGTGTCGCGCTGCGCTTCCACAGGCTCGTCATCAAGAACGGGGCGCAGCGGCAGCACCATCACATAGGCAACGCGTTGATCGACGGGCATCACGGTCAACCGGCCGCCCGATGCCGCCAGCTTGGCCTCCATCATCCGCGCCGCATCCTGCGACAGTTCGACCGATTTGTCCCGCGTCCCCACCACGCTTAGCCACGCATGATTGTCCCGACGCTCGACACGCAACTCGATCATCCCGCCCACGCGCGTCTGGTCGATCTCGCTTCGGCACAGCGTAGCGAGCACCTGCTGCAATTCGACGGGATCGCCCGTGAAACGCAGATCGTCGGGCGGTGTAACGGTTCGCCACGTAATGCGCCGTTGCGCGATCGCGTTCTGCAGCGGTCGCAGCGCATCGGCGATCAGCGTGTCGATCCGCACCGATTCCGCCGACACCTTGCGCTGCAGATGCTCCAGCTCGCCCTGCTGCCATTGCAGCGCCCACATCTTCGCGTACACCGCACCGCGCGCCAGCAGTGCATCGTGCGTGCCCTGTTCGACGATCCGGCCATGCTCCATCACAAGAATCCAGTCGGCGTCGACGACGGTCGAAAGACGGTGCGCGATCGAGATCGACGTGCGCCCTTGCGCAAGCCGCTTCAGTTCGTTCTGGATCGCGCGTTCCGATCGCGTATCGAGCGCCGACGACGCTTCGTCGAACACGATGATGCGCGGATTCTTGAGGATCGCGCGCGCAATCGCGATGCGCTGCCGCTCGCCGCCCGACAGCCGCACGCCGCGTTCGCCAACGCGCGTGTCGTAATGATCGGGCAGCCGCTCGATGAACCCGTCGAGTTGCGCGGCCCGCGCTGCCCGCACCACGTCGGCGCGCGTCGCGCCCTGCCGGCCGTACGCGATGTTGTAGGCGATAGTCTCGTTGAACAGCACGGTGTCTTGCGGCACGATGCCGATCGCTTCACGCAGGCTTTTCTGCGTGACGGCGCGCAGGTCCTGGCCGTCGATCAGCACGCGCCCCGAGGCCGGCTGATAGATGCGAAACAGCAGGCGCACCAGCGTCGATTTGCCCGAGCCGCTGCCGCCGACCACGGCGAGCCGGTTGCCCGGATGGATGCGAAACGACACGTCGCGCAACACCTGGCGCGCGGGGTCGTAGCCGAAATTCACGCGCTCGAATTCGATGCCGCCGTCGGTCACGACGAGCGGCCGTGCATCGGGCATGTCGAGATCCTCGCCTGGGACGCCGCGCGCGACGAGGATCGCGAACATGCGCTCGACATTGACCTTCGCATCGTTGGTCTCGCGAAACACGAAGCCGAGCGTGTTGAGCGGCATGCAGACCTGAATGATGTATGCGTTGATCAGCACCAGATCGCCGACGGTCATCGAACCCGTCATCACCTTCTGCACCGCGAGCAGCACCACGGCCGCGATCCCCGTCGCGATCACGCCGCTCTGTCCGACGTGCAGCGCCGTCAGCGCGCGCTGATTCGCAATGCGGGCATCGATCCATTGCGCGAGCACGTCGGACTGCCGCCGCGTTTCCGTCTCTTCCGTCGCGAAGAACTTGACGGAATCGTAGTTCAGCAGGCTGTCGACCAGCCGCCCGTCCGACTGCGCTTCGATCGCATTCACGCGACGCTGGATCACCAGACGCCGTTGCGTAAAGACGTACGTGTAGAGCGCATAGCAGGCAAATGTTGCCGCGATGATGATCGTGAAGAGCCATGAATAGCCGCGCATCACTATCGCGACGATGCTGCCGATTTCGATGAAGGTCGGCACGATCGAAAACAGCGCCGTGCCCAGCAGAAAACCGATTCCATCCGTGCCCTTCTGCACGTCGCGCACGACGCCGCCCGTCTCGCGCTGCGCATGAAAGCGCGCGCCCAGTCGATGCAGATGGCCGAAGGTGCGCTCGGCGAACTCGGCCACCGTGCGCTGCGTGACGACGCTGAACACGACGTCGCGCGCCTCGTTCAACGCATCGGCGAAGAAACGCAGCAGCGCATACGCCAGCACCAGAAAGACGGGAAACACGACAGGCGATTCGGGGTGACTGAGTTCGTCGACGATGTGCTTGAGCGTCAGCGGGATCGCCACGGCCGACAGCTTCGCGAAAATCATCAACGCGAACGACACAGCCGTGACGAGCCGATATCTGAGCACGGCTGCCAGCAGGTCGCGCACGATCAGTCCTTTGATCTGCGAGCGAGCGGTCGTTGCATCGGTCGTCATCGTCCTCCCCAGTGTCTTGCGGACTTTCGTGCGCCATGCAAGCGAGCCAGATTCGCTCCCGGCGGCGGCACGCGCGACATGTCGGTGCCGGATGGCGTCGAAGCGGTAGCGCGACACTAAAGTGCTTTTGGGGAGCATGCGCTGCGCCTGATAACGACGCGCCTCGCCGCGCCGCGTTTTTACATGACGCTTGTAATTCGGGGCCCGCCACAGCGCTTCCAACGATGTCCCCTCAACGAAAAAACTCTGCGTTCCAAACGAGACGATGAGCATGCCCATGCTCATCGTTCGGCACAGCGGATGCTGAAACACCGTCGCGCGCTGCGCGACGCTTCACGCGGTAGGCGCAGCGCCATTCCGATCAACCGTCATAGTCCGTTTGCAAAGGGACCACGATGAAAATAGCGATCATTAGCGAGCACGCGTCTCCCCTGGCCGTTGCAGGCGGAGTCGACAGCGGCGGCCAGAACATCTATGTCGCGAATGTCGCGCGTCAGTTGCAGCGAAGCGGCCATCAGGTCGATGTCTTCACCCGGCGCGATCGCGCGCTGCTGCCTGCCATCTCCAACATGGACGGCGTCCGCGTGATCCACGTGCCCGCCGGTCCGCCGCTGCAACTGCCGAAAGAACAGTTGCTGCCCTATATGGGCGCGTTCGCCGATTTCCTGATCGGCTTCTTTCGCCGCGAGCGCACGCCGTATCACGTGATCCATGCGAATTTCTTCATGTCAGGACTCGCGGGCCTGAAGGTCAAGCGCGCGCTCGGCATTCCACTAGTCATGACGTTTCACGCGTTGGGCCGCGTGCGCCGCCTCCATCAGGGAAGCGATGACGGCTTCCCCGACGAACGCTTTGCGATCGAAGACGAACTGGTCAGGCATTCGGATGCCGTCATCGCCGAATGTCCGCAGGACGAGGCCGATCTGATCGAGCTGTATCACGCCGACCCCGAACGCATCGACGTCGTGCCGTGCGGTTTCGATGCCGAGGAAATCCATCCCGTGAACCGCGATGAAGCGCGCAAGGCGCTCGGCTGGCCGCGCAAGGCGTTTGTCGTGTTGCAGCTCGGACGCATCGTGCAACGCAAGGGCATCGACAACGTGATTCGCGGCGTCGGCGTGATGCATGAGCGGCATGGCGTCGATGCGCGGCTGTATGTTGTCGGCGGCAACTCGGATACGCCGAACGAGATCGCCACGCCTGAAATCGCGCGGCTGCGCGGCATTGCCTGCGAAGCCGGCGTCGAGCAGGCGACGACCTTCGTCGGGCGACGCGGACGCGAGCATCTGCGCGAGTTCTACAGCGCGGCGAACGTGTTCGTGACGACGCCGTGGTACGAGCCGTTCGGCATCACGCCCGTCGAAGCGATGGCGTGCGGCACGCCCGTGATCGGCGCTGACGTGGGCGGCATCCGCTTCTCGGTGAAGCACGGCGAGACCGGCTGGCTGGTGCCGCCGCGCGATCCCGCCGCACTGGCGATGCGGCTCGCGGCGTTGCAGCGCGACCCTGCGCTCGCGCGCCGCATGGGCGAAGCGGGACTCGCACGCGCGCAGGCGCATTTCACATGGAGCGGCGTCGCGGAATCGTTGAAGGCGATCTATGGACGCGTGGCCGATGTGAACACGGTCCAGGCCAGCAGCAACACCGCCGATGCCTTGCGTTCGGCAGCGGGAGGCGCGGCCGGGTAGTGGACCCTGAGCGACCCGAGCGACCCGAGCGTCGTCGCCCGCACATCAACCAACTGAGGTTCCCATGTCCGTTCCACCCGACACGCAACGAAAGGCAGCCGTCTTTATCGACAAGGACGGCACGCTGATCGAAGACGTGCCTTATAACGTCGATCCGCAACAGATGCGCTTCGCGCCCGGCGCGTGCGAAGCGCTCGCCGAGCTTGCGTGCTGTCCGTTCACGCTGATTGTGATCAGCAATCAGAGCGGTGTCGCGCTGGGGCGCTTCGAGATCGGCGCGCTGAGCGCCGTCGAAGCGAAGCTGCATGAGATGTTCGCGTCATGCGGCGCGACGCTCGACGGCGTGTACTGGTGTCCGCATCATCCCGAAGGCCGCGTCGCCGGGTACTCGCAGGCATGTGACTGCCGCAAGCCCGCGCCCGGCATGCTGCTGCGCGCCGCGCGCGAGCATGACATCGACTTGCACGCGTCGTGGTTCGTCGGCGACATCCTCGACGATGTCGAGGCGGGCAACCTCGCAGGCTGCAAGACGATCCTGCTCGACAACGGTCACGAAACGGTATGGCGCCGCTCGCAATCGCGCATGCCGACTGCGTATGCGCGCGACCTGCATCGCGCGGCGCTGATGATCCTGCACAGTCACGAACGCTGCAACGCCACCGATGCGTCGAGGCGGGCCGCATGATGAAGCATCTGGCGCTGCTGGCACAGCCGACCGCCGCGCATGCGACCGTCGCGGCTACCAAACCGCTCGCGCCGTGGGGCGATGACGTCAAGCGCATTCTTTGCTTGCGCACGGACAATCTCGGCGACGTGCTGATGACGACGCCCGCATTGCATGCGTTGCGCACCGCCTATCCCGATCGTCACCTGACGTTGCTGACGTCGCCCGCGGGCGCAGCCGTCGCGCCGTTTCTCGCCGACGTCGACGACGTTATCCGCTACGACGCGCCGTGGACGCATATTCGTCCGCCGCGCACGCATCCCGCCGATCTGGCCATGCGCGCGCTGCTCGAAGAACGCCGGTTCGACGCCGCCGTGATCTTCACCGTCTATAGCCAGAACCCGTTGCCCGCCGCGACGATGTGTTATCTCGCGGGCATTCATCGAAGGCTTGCGCGCTGCCGCGAGAACCCGTATTCGCTGGTCAACGACTGGCTGCGCGAGACGGAACCCGAACAGGGCGTGCAGCATGAGGTCGAGCGCCAATTGACGCTCGTCGGCGCGGTCGGCGCGACGACGAACGAAACGCGCATGCGCATGCAGTTGCGCGATATCGACCGCAAGACCCTCGCGGCCACGCTCGAGCGACGCGGCATCGACGCCGAGATGCCGTTCGCTGTCATGCATCCGGGCGCGAGCGCCGAGTCGCGCCGCTATCCGGCCGAGCGCTTCGGAGAAGCCGCCGCGCGCCTCGTTCGCGCGACGGGCATCAACGTGCTGGTGACGGGCAGCACGGGCGAAGCATCCCTCGTGCGTGCGTTGATCGACGCGGCAGGCCCATCCGTTCGACCGTTCATGCATGACCTGACGGATGCATTCGAGCTGGGCGCGTTTGCCGCGCTGATCGAGCGCGCGACAGTCGTCATCTCGAACAACAGCGGGCCGGTGCATATCGCATCGGCGCTCGGCGCGCCCGTCGTCGATCTGTATGCGTTGACCAATCCGCAGCACGCGCCGTGGAAAACGCCGCATCGCGTGCTGTTCAACGACGTCGAATGCCGCTGGTGTTATCGCAGCGTCTGTCCGCAAGGGCATCACGCGTGTCTGCGGGACATACCGTCGATCGAGGTCGCCAACGCGGCGCTCGAACTGATCGACGAAGCGCGCCAGCCGACGCGCCGCATGCAGACCATCCCTCACCGAATCGCCACTCATACGGAATGACGTTCATGTACACACTGGGAATCAACGCCGTCTATCACGACAGCGCTGCCGTGCTGATACGCGACGGCGTCGTACTGGCCGCCGCCGAAGACGAGCGCTTCACGCACGTCAAGCATGCAAAGCGCCCTGTGCCGTTCTCGACCTGGCAACTGCCGTTCGATGCGATCGACTATTGCCTCGGCATGGCGGGCATCGAACTGAAGGATGTCGATCACGTCGCGTACTCGTACGATCCGTCTTTGTTCGCGGGCATGCCGAAAGAGCCGCGCGCGACCATCGAACTGCCCTTCGATCCCGCGCACCACAAGCTGACCAACCCGTCGCAATCGCCGTGGGACCCGCTCTTTCTCAGCTATATCGCGAATGCAAAAGCGCAGCTGCTGGACGGCGCGCCGCATCATCTGTCGAAGCGCTTCAAGGGCGTGGATCGCGACGACTGTTTCAAGTGGCATTTCGTCGATCATCATCTCGCTCACGAAGCGAGCGCCTTTCTCGCGAGTCCGTTCGACGACACCGCCGTGCTCACGATGGACGGCCGCGGCGAAGGCGTGACGACCAGCATGGGACAGTTCGTCAACGGCACGTATGTGCGGCTACGTCAGGTCGAATTGCCGCATTCGCTCGGCCTGCTCTATGAAGCCGTCACGGCATGGCTCGGCTTTCTGCACTCGTCGGATGAGTACAAGGTGATGGCGCTCGCGTCGTATGGCCAGCCCGTCTATATCGATCAGTTCCGTGCGATCGTCAGGGTGAGACAGGACGGCACCTATACCGTCGATGCGCCGCGTCTGGTCGAGCGCTTCGGTACGGCGCGCGAACGCGGCGGGCCGCTCGAACAACGGCACTTCGACATCGCGAATTCGCTGCAATGCGTGCTCGAGGAAACCGTGCTGCATCTGGCGCGCTGGCTGCATCACCAGACGGGTTTGACGCGCCTGTGCATGGCGGGCGGCGTCGCGCTCAACTGCGTGATGAACTCCAAGATCCGCGACCTGGGACCGTTCGACGAAGTGTGGGTCCAGCCCGCAGCGGGCGACGCCGGCACGGCGCTCGGCGCGGCGCTGTGGACCGACTACCGCGAACGCGGCGACAAGACGCGGCACTGGGCGATGAATCACGCCTATCTCGGTCCCGAGTATGGTGACGACGAAATCGAGCGCTTCCTGAAGTGGTCGAAGATTCCGTATCGCCGCGCGCGCGATGTCGTCAGCGAAACGGCCGACATGCTCGCCGCCAACAAGGTGATCGGCTGGTACCAGGGACGCACGGAGTTCGGACCACGTGCGCTCGGCGCGCGTTCGATCCTTGCATCGCCCGTCGATTCACACATGCAGGCGCGGCTCAACGAGATCAAGGACCGCGAAGATTTCCGCCCCGTCGCGCCCGTCGTGATGGAAGAACATGCGGCCGACTGGTTCGTCGGCGGGCAGCGTGCACCGTTCATGCTGTTCGTCTTCGACGTCCGCGAAGAACAGGCGGCGCGCATTCCCGCTGTGCGGCACGTCGACGGCACGGCGCGCGTGCAGACGGTGAACCGCGAACAGCACGCGCTCTATTACGATCTGCTCGACGCGTTCCGGCAACGCACGGGCGTGCCGGTGCTCGTCAACACATCGTTCAATACGCGCGGCGAGCCGATGGTCAATTCTCCGCGCGATGCCGTCGAGTCGTTCTGGACCTCGCCGCTCGATGCGCTCGTGATCGGGCCGTTCATTGTCGAGAAGACGGGTTCTGCCGTATCGGCTGCGTCGTCGATGGAGGCCGCAACATGAACGTGCGCGCGTTCGCCGCCACCCAAGCCCGGCATGCCGGTGCAAGCGTCATCGCGAACGGATGGATGGTGTTCGATATCACCGTCGTCGTACCGACTTATCGACGGCCGGCGATGCTGGAAACCTGCCTGAACGCGCTCGCCGCGCAGGACTTCGATGCGACGCGCTATGAGATCGTCGTGTGCGACGACGGTCCCGACGACGCGACGCGAGCGGCCGTCGAGCGTTTCGCGCTGCGCTGTGCCGGGCGCGACGGCCCAGTGGTCGAGTACGTGCCCGTCACCGACACGCAAGGCCCAGCCGGCGCGCGCAATGCGGGCTGGCGCGCCGCGCGCTCGCCGCTGATCGCCTTCACCGACGACGACACGATTCCCGATCCGCACTGGCTCACGGCGGGCGCCGCCGCGCTCGCCACGGGTGCGGACGCGGCAGCGGGCCGGATCGTCATGCCGTTGCCCGATGCGCCCACCGACTACGAACTCGACGCAAGCGGCCTCACGCGCGCGGAGTTCGCGACGGCCAACGCGTTTATGCGCCGTTCGCGGCTGGTCGCGATGGATGGCTTCGACGAACGCTTCACGTCGGCATGGCGCGAGGACTCGGACCTGCAATTCGCCGTGCTGCAGGCGGGCGGCCGCATCGTGCAAGCCGCCGATGCCGTTGTCGTGCATCCCGTGCGCCCCGCGCGCTGGGGCGTGAGTCTGTCGCAGCAGAAGAAGAGCCAGTTCGAGGCGCTGCTATATCGCAAGCATCCCGCGCTGTACCGGCAGCGGATCGACGCGGGGCCGCCGCTGCGCTACTACGCGATCGTCGCGAGCCTGTTGTGCGGCGTCGTTGCCGCGCTCGCGGGACACGCTCTGATCTGCGCGGCGGCGTTCGTTCTGTGGTGTCTGTTGACGGCGTCGTTCTGCATCGCGCGTCTGCGTCACACGCGCCGCGACGCGGCGCATATCGCCGAAATGGCGTGGACGTCGATGCTGATTCCGTTCCTCTCGATCTACTGGCGCCTGCGCGGCGCGATTCGCTACAAGGTGTTCTTCCTGTGAGTTCCTTTCTCGAACGACTCGATCCGCAGCGCATCGTTATCTTTCGCGCGCTGCAACTCGGCGACATGCTGTGCAGCGTGCCCGCGCTGCGCGCGTTGCGACGCGCGGCACCGCACGCGCATATCGCGTTGATCGGCTTGCCGTGGGCGCGCACATTCGTCGACCGTTATCCCGATCTCCTCGATGAGCTGATCGTGTTTCCGGGCGCGACCGGCTTTCCCGAGCAACGCGAAGACGATGGCGCGCTGCCCGCGTTTATCGACGCAATGCGCGAGCGACGCTTCGATCTCGCGATCCAGCTGCACGGCAGCGGCGGCATCGCGAACGATATCGTGTGCCGATTCGATGCGCGCGCGAACGCTGGCTTCGTCCAGCACGACGAGATCCAGCGCCCCGGTTGTTTCATCGAATGGCCCGATACCCTAGCCGAGCCGCATCGCTATCTCGCGCTGACGAACGCGATGGGCGCGCCGTGCGAAAGCGATGCGCTCTCGTTCGATCTGACCGCGCAGGACATGGCCCATTACGCGACGCTGGTGGCTGAGCACGGAATCGAAGCGCACCGGCTGGTGCTCGTGCATCCCGGCGCGCAATTGCCGTCGCGGCGCTGGCCCGTTGCACGCTTTGCGGAAGTCGCCGATTCGCTCGCCGCCGATGGCTGGCAGATCGCCGTTACGGGCACGGCCGCTGAAGCCGAATTGACGGGCACCGTGCTCGGCCTGATGACGGCGCCCGCGCTGCATCTGGCAGGTTCGACTTCATTGGGTTCGCTGGCCGCGCTGGTCGAGCAGGCGCGGCTCGTCGTCTGCAATGACACGGGCATTTCACATATCGCAGCAGCGATGCGCGCGCCGAGCGTCGTCGTTGCTTCAGGCAGCGATACGTTGCGCTGGGCGCCGTTAAATCGCACGCGGCATCGCGTGCTGGCGGACTATCCGCCGTGCCGCCCCTGCTCGTTTCGCGTGTGCCCTTACGGACACGAATGCGCGCTCAACGTGACGGTGACGCAGGTGGTCGGCGCGGCTCGTGCGATGCTTGCGCGCGATCTCGGCGCGCGGCCCGCCGCGCCCTGCCTGCTGCATGAACACGGCGCGATCGTCGTGCCCATCAGAGAGGAGGTTCGCCATGTTGCATAGCAGTCGCAGGCTGCGCGTGCTGACCTGGCATGTGCACGGCAACTATCTCTACTATCTGACGCAAGCGCCGCACGAATTCTATCTCGTCACCAAGCCGGGCAATCCGCCCGGCTATGCGGGTGCGAATGGCGTGCTGCCGTGGGGCGGCAACGTGCATGAAGTCGATATCGACCAGGTGGCGTCGGAGGAATTCGACGTCGTGCTGTATCAGCATCGCCAGCATTGGGAACATGACCGCGAGCGCGTGCTGTCCGCTGCGCAGCGGCGCTTGCCGCGCGTCTACGTCGAGCATGATCCGCCGATGGAAAACCCGTATGAGCAACGGCATTGGGTCGACGATCCCGACACGCTGCTCGTGCACGTCACGCCCTTCAACCGGTTGATGTGGGAGTGCGGCGCGACGCCGACGCGCGTCATCGAACATGGCGTGGTCGTGCCCGAGGGCGTGCGATACGTCGGCGAACACGAACGCGGCATCGTCGTGGTGAATCATCTCGCGCAGCGCGGACGGCGACTCGGGGTTGACGTGTTCAATAAGATGCGCTCGCGCGTGCCGCTCGATCTCGTCGGCATGGACGCGCAAAGCTGCGGCGGCATCGGCGAGATCGGCAATCTGGAACTGGCCGGGTTTATCGCGCGCTATCGCTTCTTTTTCAATCCGATCCGCTGGACGAGCCTCGGCCTCGCGATCGTCGAGGCGATGACGATCGGCATGCCGATTGTCGGACTCGCGACGACGGAATTGTCGACGGTGATCCGCAACGGCGAAAACGGTTTCATTCACACGGACCCGGACCTGTTGGCCGACGCGATGCAGTTGCTGCTGCGCGACCCGTCGCTCGCGCGCGTGCTGGGCGAAAACGCGCGGCGCACGGCACGGGAGCGCTTTCATATCGACCGCTTCGTACAGGACTGGCATGAAGCACTGACACAGGTGACGGCATGATTCTTGGCACAGGAGCAACACGATGAAAGAGGTATCGCGCAAACGCATACTCGTGACGGGCGGCGCCGGGTTTCTCGGCTCGCATCTGTGCGAACGGCTCGTCACGCAAGGCCATGACGTGCTGTGCGTCGACAACTTTTACACGGGCACCAAGGACAACATCGCGCACCTGCTCGATTGCGCGAACTTCGAACTGATGCGGCATGACGTGACATTTCCGCTCTATGTCGAAGTGGACGAAATCTATAACCTGGCGTGTCCTGCGTCGCCCATTCATTATCAGCACGACCCCGTGCAGACCACGAAGACGAGCGTACACGGCGCGATCAATATGCTGGGCCTAGCGAAGCGCGTCGGAGCGCAGATCTTCCAGGCGTCGACCAGCGAGGTCTACGGCGATGCGCGCGTGCATCCTCAGAAAG
The DNA here is from genome assembly GCF_030412785.1 of Paraburkholderia sabiae. NCBI lineage: Bacteria > Pseudomonadati > Pseudomonadota > Betaproteobacteria > Burkholderiales > Burkholderiaceae > Paraburkholderia > Paraburkholderia sabiae. The sequence continues at coordinate 4,253,957 of NZ_CP125295.1, read as the reverse complement.
AAGACTACTGGGGTCACGTGAACCCGATCGGCCCGCGTTCCTGCTATGACGAAGGCAAGCGCTGCGCGGAAACGCTGTTCATGGATTATCGCCGCCAGCATGGGCTAGAAATCCGCATTGCGCGCATCTTCAACACCTACGGGCCGCGCATGCATCCCGCCGATGGCCGCGTGGTATCCAATTTCGTCATGCAGGCGCTAAGCGGCGAACCGCTGACGGTGTACGGCGACGGCTCGCAGACGCGCTCGTTCTGTTTCGTCGACGACATGATCGAGGCGTTCGTCCGCCTGATGAATTTGCCCGAGTATCCCGATGGTCCCGTCAATCTCGGCAATCCGCATGAAGTGTCGATGGTGGAAATCGCGCAACGCGTCGTCGAGATCACGGGGTCGTCGTCGGCGATCGAGTTTCGCCCGCTGCCCGTCGACGATCCGTGGCATCGACAACCGGACATCGCACGCGCGAAGCAGCTGCTCGCGTGGGAACCGCACACGTCGCTCGACGACGGTCTCGCGCAAACGGTCCGCTATTTCGCGGCACTGCTGCAGTCCGCTTCAGGCGCGCGAGCCGAAGCGGGGGCCACGGCGTCAAGCGCCTTCCGTTCGATTCAGCCCGCCGCGTGAACCACGATCTTTCCGTGCACATGGCCGCGCTCGACACACGCCAGTGCGGCGGGCACTTCATCGAACGCATACTGCCCTGACACGACGACGCGCACCGCGCCGTCGTCGATCAGTTCACCGATGCGCGCGAGCGCCTTGCCATCGGGATGCGCCGTATAGCGCATCGCCGTTGCGCCGTGTTCGGCCGCCTTGATCTGCGATGGTTCGTTGAGCGTGGAGACGAGTCGCCCGCCCTTGCGCAACACGTTCCATGAGCGCTCCTGGGTCTCGCCGCCGACCATGTCGTAGACGAGATCCACCTCGCACACGGCCGCTTCGAACTGCTGCGTCCGGTAGTCGATCACGTTGTCGATGCCGAGCGACTGCACGAAATCGATCCCGTCGCCCGACGCCGTGACCCACACCTTCGCGCCCTTCAGCTTCGCGAACTGCGCGGCGAAATGTCCGACGCCGCCCGCGCCCGCGTGGATCAGAACGCGCTCATCGGCTTCGAGCATGCCGTGTTCGAACAGGCCCTGCCAAGCGGTCAGCGCCGCGAGCGGAACCGCGCAGGCCTGCCGGAAATCGAGCGTGCTGGGCTTTCGCGCCAGCGCCGCCTGATCGACGACGACATATTCGGCATGCGCACCCGGCCCCTGCCCGATGAACGCGTACACTTCCTGGCCCGCCTTCCAGCCCGCGACGCCGTCACCCGTTCGAGCAATCACGCCGGCGAAGTCGCGGCCCAGCGTATAGGGCAACGCGTCCTCGCGTATCAGCGGATAGCGGCCTTCGCGCGTCTTGATGTCGACGGGATTGACGCTCGACGCGAGCACCCTGACGAGCAGCTCGCCCCGGCCTGGCTGCGGCACGGCGATCGAGTCGGCTTCGAGTACTTCGGGACCGCCGAAGCGGTGGATGCGGAACGCCCGCATCGTATCGGGGACTTCGGACATGCTCTGCTCCTGCAATGTTCGCGCGGTTGAACCGCGCGGGTCGTTCGCTTCACGCCGCCGTCTTCAGCACGACCTTGGTCCAGCCGTCCTTGCGCGCATCGAAGTTCTCGTAGCCTTCGGGCGCCTTGTCGAGCGGCAGTTCGTGCGAGACGATCTGCGAGGGCTTCACCTTCCCCGCTGCAATCAGGTCGCGCAGCTTGCGGTTATACGCCTTCACGTTCGCCTGCCCCGTCGCCATGTGCTGGCCTTTCATCCAGAACTGGCCGAAGTCGAATGCGAGCTGGCCTTTCTTCATCAGCTCGTCGGGCGAGCCTGGATCTTCCGCGACGAACACGCCCACGACGCCGATGCCCCCCGTCGGACGCACGGCCTTCACGAGATTGTTCATCGTCAGGTTCGGCACTTCATGGCCCTTGCAGCCGCATTGATAGCCGACGCACTCGCAGCCGCGATCGGCACCCTCGCCGCCCGTCAGTTCGAGCACACGCTCGGCGGAATGGCCGTCGCTGTCGTCGATGGGAATCGCGCCCAGCTTCTCGGCCAGCTTCAACCGATCGGGATGCGAGTCAACCACCATGATCTTGCTCGCGCCCTTCAGGTTCGCTGAAATGGTCGCCATCAGCCCGACAGGACCTGCACCGTAGATCACCACGCTATCGCCTGCTTCGACGCCGGCGAGCACCGTCGCGTGATAACCCGTCGGGAAGATGTCTGAGAGCATGACGTAGTCGTTTTCCTTTTCCTCGGCATCGGGCGGCAGCAGCAGGCAGTTGAAATCGCCGAACGGCACGCGCAGATACTCTGCCTGTCCGCCGCTGTACGGCCCCATGCCAGCAAAACCATAAGCCGCGCCAGCCACGCCCGGATTCGCAGTGAGGCAAAAGCCGGTGAGACCGCGCTCGCAGTTCTTGCAAAAGCCACAGCCGATATTGAACGGAAGGCAAACCCGGTCGCCGACCTTGACGCGCTCGACCGCACTGCCAACTTCGGTCACGACGCCAAGATTTTCATGGCCGAGAATCCGCCCGCTCTCCATGTTCGTCCGGCCTTCATACATGTGCAGATCGGAGCCGCAAATATTGGTGGTGGTGATCTTCACGAGCACGTCGGTCGGCTTCTCAATGCGCGCGTCCGGCATGTCCTTGACAACGACTTTCCGCGGCCCCTCATAAACGAGTGCTTTCATTGAATGCTCCAGTGAGAATGAAAAAGTGGATTTCGCGCCGCAGAGAAGCGCAAGCGCTGAACGACAACATCGTTCGAGCATCCATCGTTCCTATCGCGGGTAGAAGCAACGCTAGACGTTACTTCGCGCGCGGTGGCGTCAGCGCATCGTCGGGGCGACGCAGCGTCCCCTCGCGAATCGCCGTCACCGCATTGATGACTGCGCGCGCAACGTTGTCCGTTTCCGCCTGCATGCCCTTGTCCTCGTCGAGTGCGTCGTGGCTGGTCGCATACGGGGCGTAATAGTTGATGTACCGGTCCAGACGCGCCTGCGCGCCCGCTTCGATGAACCCCATCCAGTCGAGCCAGTCGGCGAGCGCCGCGCGCGAACCTTCGATGCCCGCGACGTCGCCGTGCACGACAAGTCCATAGGCGCGGCCCTTCAGATGCTTGGGATAAGACCAGCCTTCGAGTTCGAGCTGTTTCGCGCGTTGCGGATCCTTGCCTTGCGTCGAAGACGGATCGGCGTTGCCGCCGTCCGCGCAAACCAGCCTGTCGATCATCAGCTTCAGCGCACTCGGCGACTGATACCAATAGACGGGCGTCACAATCACGACGCCATGACACGCAGCGAATCGCTCGTAGATTTCGTTCATCCAGTCGTTGACCTGCCCGAGCGAATGATTCGGATAGCAGCTGCACGGCCAGTGACACAACGGCATTGCCGTCGACACGCACGCTTTGCACGGATGGATGTGCAGGTCGTGATCGGATGAAAGCAGTGAGAGGTCGAGAAAATCGACGTCGAAACGTGCGTCCGTGGCGATCGCCTCTACGCGCTTCGCAAGACGAAAACTTTTCGACATTTCGCCGGGACACGTATAGTCGTTACGCGTCGACGCGTTGATGACGAGCACGCGCGAACGCGTCGAGGGATTCTGCTGGTGCTCCTGTGCGGCCTTAATGCGCTGCGCGGCCTCGCGCCATTCGACGGACAGATCGTAGTCAGGATCCACGTAGCCCGCACCAGCCTTTTCGGTGACGGGCGCCTTGCGGCCCTGCGCGTAAGCCTCCCATGCGATCTCTTCCAGCCGCCCGATCGCCACGTCCTCGATGCGAAAGGCCGGGTCGTAGAACCGCGCGTTGAAGCGGACACGAAACGCTTCGCGCGACATTTTCTCTGTCACCTGCCCTTTTCGCACGACCGGTTGGTCGTCGTTGTGCTCCGCCGATTTCGAGTTCGCCACGACCGCGTCTCCCGTCGTCAATGACTTGACCAATGACGGCTCCGGGCAAGCGCCGTTCCCGTAACGTCAACGAGCACGGCACCGCTTCTTTCTTCCAAACGGCTCTCGACGGCCTGCTTCTTGCTGCTGAAACTCTTCTAAAAGTCGAGAGCATCGAAAAATGGAGGGCGGGTCATGAACGCGGAGTCCCGTCGGCAAGGACCATCTGCGCCACGCGCGATCTATTACGCCCTCGCGTCGAATATTGCCGTGGCCGCGTGCAAGTTCGGCGTCGCTTTCTACACCAATTCCGGATCCGCACTCGCCGAAGCCGTCCATTCCAGCGCCGACTGTCTGAACCAGCTTGTCCTGCTCGTCGGCCATCGTGCGGCGCGCGCAACGCCCGACGAACAACATCCGTTGGGCTTCGGTCGCGAGACTTATGTCTATGGAATGTTGGTGGCGATGCAGCTTTTCATCGTCGGCGGCGTTGCCTCGATGGTGATCGGCGGGTATCGGGCAGCCCACCACTCGCAGCTTGAACATCCTCTGCTGGCGGTTTGCGTATTGTGCGTGTCCGGCGTGATCGAGGGATTGGCGCTACGAGCCTCCATCCGCACCATCGAGCCTGGGCATCGCGCCAAGGGACTGCTGCACTGGTTCAAGGAAAGCGGCCGTCCGTCCGTGATGCTCGCGGTCAGCGAGGATATCGCCGCAGTCGCGGGTGTGCTTGTCTCCCTGATCGCCATCGGCCTTGCCATGCTCACTGGAAATCCGGTTTACGATGCGCTCGGCAGTGTCGGTGTCGGTCTTGTCCTGACGGCGACGGCGCTGTTCTCGATGAAAGAGATCAAATCGTTACTCGTGGGCGAAGCGGCGCACCGGCATGTACGCGACGAGATGTGTGCCTGGCTGAACGAACGCAGCGAAGTTCGACGCATTGTCAGCCTGATCGCGCTGAAATGGTCGGACGATCTCGTGATCGCGATTCAGGCGGAACTCGAACCACACGCGAGCGCGAGCGAACTGGTTCGCACGATAGACCGTATTGAAAACGGGCTGAGGGAGCGCTTCCCTTCCGCGAAATGGATATTTTTCGAGCCCGAACTGCTCGAACACGGCCGCAACCCGCTTTAGCAACTATCAAGAGTAAAGTCCTGAGCCTCGCCGGCGTAACGGGCGAGACGGGACGAATTGCATGGCGGCTCGGCGTGTCGAATTGCTTCGTCATTGCCCTTTAGTATCGCTACTAGCGTCGGCACCGGGCATGTTCGTTGAATCAGTAGCGGGCGCTTTCCTGGACTTGTGATGCTTAATGTGTTTGCCCGACATTGCTCCCGACGCGGGCTCGCCTCCTGTGGTAGGCCCCGCAGTTGCAGCGCCATGTGCGTTACCCGATCCCGTCCCGCCATTGCCGTTCCCGCCAGCACCTTGCGCAGATATGGCACAGGTGAGAGCGAGGAATGGAACCGCAAAAATAAGCTTGCGTTTCACGTGTTTCTCCATTGCGTTCGTGGAAATCCAGTCGATACCCCGTTGCTTTCGGAGTGACATCAGTCAGCGCAAACGATGTGCCATCCGGTTGTCCATCGGAGTGACGTTCATGCTGCTCTTCGGGTCTTCCACTTGCTCGACGCCAGTGAACCGGATAGAGGTAAGCGTCTCGCAGTGGCCGTTCTGGCGTGCTGATTGAGGTTTTGGGTAGTTTGGTATCCACCAATTTAATGGTGGATACCAAAGTGGACAAGACGTGGGGCGTTGGCGCCGCAGACGGCGCACATAAGCGGCCGAACTTTCCGACCGAGTTCAAACGGCAACTGGTTGAACAATCTTTTGAGCCGGGCGCGTCGGTGGCATTGATCGCGCGCAGCAACGACATCAATGCGAACCTGTTGTTCAAATGGCGACGGCATTATCTGGAAGGAGAGTACGGTTTGCCAACGCTTCCGGAGGGCGTAACGCCGAAGCGCGCATCGGAGGTGCCGTCGCTGTTGCCTGTGGATGTCGTCGCTGAGGCGGCAGAACATAAGCCACCGATGGCAGTCGATATAGCACGGTCGCCAGAGGATCTTTGCGAGATCGAGTTCGACCGTGCACGCTTGAGGGTTCGCGGCAACGTGTCACCGGATATGCTGCGGCTGCTGATCCGGGAGCTATCCCGATGATCGGCCTGCCGGCAGGCACTCGCATCTGGATCGCCGCAGGCGTCACCGACATGCGTAGTGGTTTCCCGGCTCTTGCCGCGAAGGTGCAAGCGGCACTCGAAGAGAATCCGCTCGGCGGCGACGTGTTCATTTTTCGGGGACGTCGCGGCGATCTGGTAAAAATTCTCTGGGCAACCGATGACGGACTATGGCTTCTGGCGAAGCGGATTACCCGTGGGCGTTTTGTCTGGCCCCAGGCTGATGGTGGCAAGATCTATCTCACGTCGGCGCAGCTGTCGATGTTGCTGGAAGGCATCGATTGGCGACAACCCCGTCGTACGGCCGCATTGTCGATGTTGTAAACCGCATCGAAGGCTCGTAAACTGCAGCGCATGCCCGATCATGCGCCACTTCCGGACACCGTTGCCGAGCTCCAGGCCCTGGTGCTCGAGCAGCAGGCGTCGATGGCAAAGATGCTGCAGGAGATTGCCGACCGCGACCGGGAGATTGTCGAACGGGACCAGGAGATCGAGCGCCTGACGGCCCAGATCGACAAGCTCAGGCGTATGCACTTCGGTCGCAAATCCGAGCAACTTGAGCGGCAGATCGATCGGCTCGAAACCCAACTCGAGGATCTGGCAGCGGGCAGCGGCGTCGCCGATGTCCGCCGTGCGCGCGCTCGTGCATCAAGTTCAGGCGTGTCTGCGCCATCCCCGCAGGAAGCCTTGCCGCCCCACCTGCCGCGCGAGGAGCGCGTGCTCGAGCCCGCCTCGATCTGCCCGAAGTGCGACAACGCCATGGAACTGCTCGGCGAGGACGTGTCCGAGCAGCTCGCACGCGTCACGGCGATGTTCAAGGTCATCCGCACGATCCGTCGCAAGCGGATCTGCACCGGTTGTGGACATATCGTGCAACTACCCATGCCGGGGCTGCCGATCGAGCGCAGCATCGCGCATCCGAGCTTGCTGGCTGAGATCATCGTTGCGAAGTATGCGAACCACACGCCGCTGTATCGGCAATCCGAGATCGCGGCGCGCGACGGCGTACGTCTCGATCGGGCCACCATGGCACGCTGGGTCGGGCAATGCGAAGAACTCTGCCGACTGCTGACTGAAGCGCTGCGTCGCTACACAATGGCGAGTGCGAAGCTCCACGCGGACGACACGCCGATCCCGGTGCTCGCACCCGGGAACAAGAAGACCAGGACCGGTCGGTTGTGGGTCTACGTGCGCGATGATCGCCGCTCAGGTTCGAGCGAACCCGCTGCTGTCTGGTTCGCGTATTCGCCGGACCGAAAAGGCATCCACCCCCAGACCCATCTCGCCGGATTCGAAGGCGTCCTTCAAGGGGACGGCTATGCCGGCTTCAACGAACTGACCGAAAGCGGCAAAGTTCGCCTGGCTTCTTGCTGGGATCACGCGCGTCGATATCTCTTCGACGTCCATGAGACAGCGCCGTCGGAAACCACGAAGCAATGGCTCGACATGATTGGCGATCTCTACGAAATCGAGGCTGCTATCCGCGGCAGACCACCTGATGAGCGGCGACGCGTCAGGCGAGAAAAGACCAGCCCGTTGCTCGTGGCTCTCGAGAAGTCGATGAAGGAGAAACTCGCCACTCTCTGGCCAAAGGCACCACTGGTCGAAGCGATCAACTACTCTCTGAACCGATGGGATGGCCTCACACTGTTCTGTGACGACGGCCGTGTCGAAATCAGCAACGTGCTTGCCGAAAATGCCTTGCGCTGTGTGGCCCTTGGTCGGCGCAATTTTATGTTCGCGGGCTCCGACAGCGGTGGTGAGCGAGCCGCCGCCATGTATGGCCTGATCGGCTCGTGCAAGTTGAATGGCATCAACCCACGCTCCTATCTGGAATACGTGCTTACGCACATCGCCGATCACCAGGCCAACCGCATCGACGAATTGTTGCCCTGGAACGTCGCGAAGCATCTCCCCCTATCTACACCTGCCTCGCTTTGATCCCTGCTGGCAGCAGCGCGATACGCCTGCCGCGTCCTTCGACGCTTGTCCAGAGAATTCTCAACGGCTCCCACGCGACGCTTACGGATAGAGAGGATGACAACCATGAAGCAATCGACGCTTACTGCTGTCGTGTGTCGGGCCGATCCCCGCAGTGCGCACGCTCAGATGCTGCTTGATGAACTGAGTGCGGCGCTCGCCCTCTCTACTGGGACGGCGGACAGTCCCTGTTCGATATCGAGGATGCGTGTTCGGCGCGCGGCGGCTTTGTCATAGCGCGGACGTCAAGCGGCGCTGCAATCGGCTGTGGAGCATTCCGCATTCCGAAGGCACCACTACGGCGTTGCGGAGCTCAAACGAATCTACTGCCGGCCGGAATACAAAGGAGTTGGAACGGCAATCGTCCAACGCCTTGAACAGGAAAGCATCAACGCGGGATACGGGGCACTCATCGTCGGTACGCGCGCATCGCCGCGCGATCGCTATGTACGAACGCAACGGTTATCAACCCACTGGACCATTCGGATTCTATGTCAATGTCTCGGACGCCCGTTGCTTCATCAAGCTGATGTAGACCGTGGACGACGGCAGGACGGAGACATGGTCGCGTCATTTACGGCCACGTGAACCTCCATTGACAAACGCGCGGCATTTAGACGGGCAGTCTGGCGGTGACTTGGGCATGGTGCTGGCTACCGATCAGATACCAGAAAAACTCGAGTTGCCGAAAAACATGCGCAAAATACGGATCAAGGACAGAAGCATAGTCTATGACATCATGGGCACAGGAGCCGTTACGGTCCTGCTGGAGACGGGGATTGGCGCAGAAAGTGCCGAATGGTCCTCCGTTGCCTGTACTCTGGCAAACCACGCGCGAGTGCTTGTCTATGACCGCGCCGGTCGAGGAGCAAGTGAACCGGCATGCGGCGCACGCGACGTTCAGGACGTGCAAAGCGACCTTTGCACACTGATTGGAGCGACCGACCTGAGTCCACCGTTTGTCGTCATTGGACATTCGTTCGGCGGAGTGCTGGTTCGCGCGTTCGCCAGAGAGCATCGACGGGAAGTACTTGGTCTGGTGTTAGCGGAATCGATGCATCCCAGACAGTTCGATTGCCTCGGCCCGTTGTTCCCCTCTCCAACGGAGTCCGATCCGAGAGCGCTCGCCCGTATGCGCTCATTCTGGCAGGGGTCGTGGAAACGTACGGATTCAACCCGAGAGCATCTCAACCTTACAGGGGCACTCGACAAAGATCGCATGTGTGCCGGTTCTTTCGGCGACCTGCCCATCCGCGTACTCAGTGCCGCTTCATTCCTGTCTGCGCCTAACATCGCGGACGAAAAGACCAGGCGCGCGTTACAGTCGCAATGGGATCGGCTTCAGCGAGACTTTCACGAGCTCTCCAGCGCGACGAAAGCGGTGTATCTGGAACAAAGCGGGCACTTCGTTCAACGCGATCAGCCTACGGCAATCGCGAATGCCGCGCTCGAACTGATTGCCGTCGCCGGTCATTGACGCGCATCGTCCTCGCCAGCCGGCAGGCACGATTCTGTCGGCGTCAGCCTGCCATCGCCTTGCAGGACGTTCACCTCACGTAGCGTTGACCGCATCCTTGAACGATTTGCCAGCCGTGAACTTCACGGTCCTGGCCGCAGGAATGGTGATGGCTTCGCCCGTAGACGGGTTACGCCCGGTGCGTTCGGCGCGCGCGCCCGTCGAAAACGATCCAAAACCAATCAGTTGAACGGTATCGCCCCGTGTCACTGCGGCAGCTACGACTGCGAAAATCGCATCAATAGCTTCGCCTGTGCTGGCTTTGTTTTCGCCGGTTTCTGCGGCGACCGCATCGATGAGTTCCTGCTTGTTCATGCGCGAGCTCCATTTCGTAAAATGCCCGCTTTTGCGGACAAGGACGCACACCCTAACTCATCCGCGCTACGCCTGGCAACCTGTGCAGACACAGCACTGCATCAACCGGACTTCTTTGGCTGCGCGAATCAAGACAGCGGCTCTTGATGTGCTCTCGCTTCGATGCTTGAGCCTTCAGCGTCTATAGCGTCGAGAAGTCGCGTCAGCCCAAGAGGCTTTTCGACGATCCTATCGACGCTTTCAATGAAATTCGCAGCCCGGTTTGGCCAGACCATCGCGATAATTCGTGGTTTTGCTGGCAAGCCGTCCAAGGACTTTGTAAACCGAAAAGCGTCATCGACCGAATGCTCGCCGACGTCGACTAACAGGGTCTGGGATCCGGGCGAAGATGCGTCAGCGTACCAATGACCGAAGCCGCAGGTGACCGCATGCAGAGTCCGATGCACATACAGCAACGCGGCAATGGATTCTCTGATATGTACATCTTCTCCTATGATTGAAACAGTCGTCGGTTTCGATCCGGGCAACGACGTTATCGCCGCCGTGCGAAGACGCAACTGACAACAGATATACTCGATCCGCGCCTGCTCGTACCGGCGACGCGCCCTCGCAAGCGCTTCCTCCGATGCTTCGATGGTCCTCTCCAAACGCATAATCTCGTCAGTAGCTTTCCCCAGCACGGTACACGCGGCGTCGAAGGCAGCCTTATCGTCCTGCGTGATCATTTGACAGTCGAGAGCATGTGAACTGACCTCCGATACCAGTCAAAGCCGACGTGCACCCATCCCGCTCGCTGCGTGTGGTTGAGTGCAGAGGCGGCACGTTTTCGCTACATATAGGTTAGCTATACTCGAGACCGCACTCGCATGAACCTATAGAATCGGCGCGCCGCCAGTTACGGCGATCGTCGCGCCAGACACATAGCTCGCTTCATCGGTCGCGAGCATGACGTACGCTGGCGCGAGTTCGACTGGTTGACCGAGCCGCTCCATTGGCACCTTCTTTCCCAAGTTTACGACCTTATCTTCTGGCATGGTTGAAGGAATCAGCGGCGTCCAGATTGGCCCCGGCGCAACGCAATTGACGCGAATTCCCTGCTTTGCGAGAAACTGAGCGGGGCCCCCAGGCCGGGCGCTCCGGGTGGCCCGCCCGACCGGTGATCGCGTAGAATCGCGCCGTTACGCGCGGTATCGCACGTTGCGTCCAGCCGTTGACATGATCGCCCTCACCATTAACAAACCGGCTGGCGTCAGCGCCAGACGTTCGATGCCGTCGTCACACCGTTGCCGCGAGACAAGCTGTTGCTGCAGCAGTGCATTGAGATCGGTGTGGTCGAGGTCGATCGATTCGGTCGCACTCTTGATGAGAAGCAACATGGAAAGCTCGTGTGGACTCAGCATTGCCGTCTCCTCGAATTGTCCGTTTCATCGTTTGCCGAGTCTCTTGGCGCATCCGCCATCGTCATTCGGCATCCGCAGCTTCATCGATCATCAGTGCCAGCGACGATAAATGCCCTAGTGTGCAGTGAGCCTACGGTACACATATGCAAAAGTTAAGATTCGTCGTCCGTTCAGAAAGGATGGGTTTCGTACGGGCGGGCAGATCAAGGATCTGCCGGCGTCGCAGAAGCGACCATTTCGATTTGACTACGTGACAGGACCGACGGCACGTGGACTGCTACTCCCAAGTCATGGAGGACAGGCGAATGAAGCACCGCGCGACCGTTATATGCATAAGAGACGAGCGGATATTGCTCGTCGCAAAGCGGAGAGGACGATGGGCATTACCAGGAGGCAGCCGCAAATGCCGGGAATCGCTTTCGGCTGCTGCCATACGGGAATTGCAGGAAGAGACGCAACTGTCTGCACTGCGCGTCGATTACCTCTTCCAGTTCTGGGGAGCCCGCACTCGACACTTCATATTCGTCGCTCATCTGCCGCCCGGCGCGCAGCCAAAGCCGGGCAACGAGATAGCACGGTGCCGATGGGTCGGATTTCAAGGTGTTACGCGCCTGCCGGCCAGCATCTCGACCAAGGGAATCTCGCTCTACATATCGCGGGTGCCTTCCCTGCTCAGACATGCACGTCTTCGCAACGGCGAGGACCCGAGTGTCAGTGCCCAACCGCTGGAGGCGCACGACGTCTCCCATGACGTCGATGAGTCAATGGAGCGAGTCGATGGACCGTGACGGGCGCCGATCATGCGCAAGACATCGAGGCTGATGACGTGATCTTGCGGAAGCGATGTTCTGCCAGTCTAAAACGTAGCCGGCTCATTTCGGAAAGAACCAAGGCGGACAACCGGCCCGATGCTCACAGAGCCAGTAGTAGCAGGCTGCCTGGTGCGATCCGAAGTCGTCGCCACGCTTATGAAGGCAACCGATCCACCGGACGACATCGTCCATGGAAGGCGCGGGGCCTGGCGTTCCCCAGAGTACTTCCACCAGATAGCGGTCCACTTCCTCCGGCGTTCCACTAATCAAAACTGCCGGAAGCACTTGGAAGTTCGCGTTTCGTCTATTCACAGTAGTGATGCGCTGTGTATGAAGAACCTATTGTGATTTGCCTCAATACTTTCTTCAATGGGCGTCGTGTGTCAGTAAACCCTCATTGCAGCGCCGCAGGCACCCATTGCAAGCATCTGTCGCGCTGTTCCTGGTCCACTTTTCCTCTCGAGACAAATGCGCGCGTTGCAGAAGCAGGCGACAGGCCCTTTGTATGCTGCGCCAGATATAAGTAAAAGGTTGACGCGAAACTGAAGCTCGCCGATAAAGGAAGAAAACGTTGTCGCTTACGCTGCTAGACCTCGCTGGCTCCGTCGCCTTGCTCCTATGGGGAACCCATATGGTTCAAAGCGGCATTCAGCGCGTATTTGGTGCCGGGCTTCGTACACTTCTCGGACGTGCCCTGCATGGGCGGTTTTGCGCTTTCCTTGCGGGGCTGGGCATCACTGCGATCCTTCAGAGCAGTACGGCCACTGGTCTCATGACAGCGGGACTGGTCGCGGCTGGGCTTGTCGAGACTGTTCCAGCGCTCGCAGTGATGCTGGGCGCGAACGTCGGCACGACGCTGATCGTCCAGGCCTTGTCGTTCGATGTTTCGGCTGCGTCGCCAGCGCTGATCCTCGTCGGCGTTCTGATGTTCCGCAAGGCGGCGAACACTCGCACGCATGATCTTGGCCGAACCTTGATCGGCCTGGGTCTGATGCTGCTCGCGCTACACCAGTTGCTTCGCCTGATGATGGATCAGGACGATGTGTCCATTCTCAGTACGCAGTTGCACGCGGCGTCGAGTGCACCGCTGCTGAACGTCCTGGTCGCGGCGGGCTTGACGTGGGCGACGCATTCGAGCGTTGCCGTCGTTCTTTTCATCATGTCGCTCTGTGCACAAAACGTGGTCCCGCCAGATGCCGCCTTCGCGCTAGTCCTCGGAGCCAATCTCGGTACCGCGATTAACCCGGTGCTGGAAGGAACGCAGTCGACTGACCCGGCAGCGAAGCGCCTGGCCATCGGCAATCTGCTATCGCGAGCAACCGGCGTCGTGATCGCGATGGCAGCGCTCGACCCGATCGGCCGCGCCATGGTTACCATCGAACCGGATAACGCGCGGGTCGTCGCGGATTTTCATACTCTCTTCAATCTGATCGTTGCTGGGCTGTTCATGCTGGTCCTCTCTCCCTATGCCGCACTGTTGGCGCGGTTGCTGCCTCAGCAGGAACGCAGCGCCGATCCGGGACAACCGCTGTACCTGGACCCAATGTCGAGGCAATTTCCGGTCGTGGCGCTTGCCAATGCGGCGCGTGAAGCGCTTCGACTAGCGGATGTCCTGGGCGATATGCTGGCAGGCGCACGGGCGGTACTCTCGAATGGCGATCGCAGGCTGGTCACCGAAACCCGCCAGCGCGACGACATACTGGATAGCCTCAATGCGGCGATCAAAACCTACCTCACATCACTCGATCCCGAGCAGTTAACCGACGACGATCGGCAGCGTCTGAACGAGATACTGACTTTCGTCGTAAATATCGAGCAGGCGGGCGACGTCGTAGATCTCAATCTGCTTCCGCATGCGACCAAACGAGTGAAGCGTCGGCTTGCGTTTTCGAAGGAAGGCGAGGCCGAATTGCTCGATATGCTGGACCGTCTGACCGTCAATCTGCGAACCGCCGCGTCGTTGCTCATGACGCAGGATGCACGTATCGCCCGGACGCTTGCCGATGAAAAGGTGACATTCCGCGCAGCGGAGTCCGCGGCGACCGCTGCACATTTCGAAAGGTTACGCTCGGGTCGTCTGGACACCGCGCAGACCAGCGCAATGCATCTCGACCTGCTCTGCGATATGAAACTCATCAATTCGCATATCGTTGCGGCTGCTGCGTACCCGATCCTGGAGCGTGATGGAGTGCTGCTGGTGAGCCGGATCGCGGCGAACGACTCGTACCCGTCGCTGGACAAAGATTTATCGACGGGCGAATCGTCTTCTCGGCTGCCCCTCCAAAGCCGCTAGACTTGCGTGTCGACAGTCTGTCTCCAACATGAACCCAAGGCCGGCTTGAAAGGAATGGACTCGGTGAACCTCGAACAGATCTATGACCGAATTTGGGATTGCCTCGCTGCCGCGGTCCGCGAAGAAAATAATCCGTTCAAGGTGATGCAGGCGGCGACGGTCAGCTTCGGCGGCTGCCCGAACGTGCGCACAGTGCTACTTCGGAGCGTAAGTGAACCGAAGAACCTGCTCACTTTCCATACCGACCTGCGCTCGCCGAAGATTGCAGAATTAAGCGATGAGCCGCGCGTCGCGCTGGTAGGCGTCGACCCTGTTCACAACCTGCAACTCCGCGTGCTCGGCGTAACGCGGATCGTCCGCGACGGGCAAGCGCGACTCGATGCGTGGAGGTCCAGTCCCGACCATGACCTGATCGAATATCGGACGCGCCTCGCACCTGGAACGCCTGTGAGCCGGCCGGACGATGCGCTCGACGAGACACGCGATGCCCCTGATCCGGACGAAGGTTTCAAGCATTTCTGCGTCGTTGAGGTGAGCCCCACCAGCCTGGATTGGCTGAATCATTCGACACCGGATCGTCAATGGCGCGCGCGCTTCGTTCGTCAGGGCGACATCTGGCACCGCAGCTGGATCGCACCCTGAATATGCACGCGATGCCGGCTTTGGGATGCATCAACAAGTTTGAGGACGAGGAAAAATGACAACTTCTACTCGCTCTACCGCCGCCATAACCGTTCGACGGCTTTCTCCCACCGAGTGGCCAATCGCATTTCCTGTGATGGCTGAGCTCCGCTCGTTGGACGAAATGGCGTTTCTTCGGGCCGTTGCTCAACAATCGTATTCCGGCTATGAACTGCTCGGCGCGTTCACAAACGGAAAGCTGATCGGATTGCTGGGTATGCGGCCTGTTCACACCTTAGCGAGAGGGGCGTTCCTGTACGTTGACGACCTTATCGTTGCTGACAGCCACCGGGGAAGCGGCGCGGGTCATGCGTTGATGGACTATGCAGAAGCGGATGCACGCGCGCGCAACATGAACTGGGTATTTCTCGACGCCAAGCCCGACGCGGTCGCATTCTATGAGCGACGCGACTATGTCTCGCACCCGGCTCCTTCCATGAAGAAGGCGGTCTAGTCGCCGCATTCGTTCGACCCACCCGTTCTATGCGTGGATGCGCTTGACGAATTCACGCGATTCGTCGCCAACGCGCCTCTCGGCGTTGTGCGTCGATGGATCGCGGCATGTCGTCGCGGTGGGGCGCTTTCCCGTCCCACAACAGGCGGATTTCGACGCAGATGCATCAGAGGCGATCGCGTATGCGCAGTGAGCGCTGGATTGTGCGGCGATGCTGCCACTGCACACGCAGCAGACCATACAGTGCATCTAGAAAGGCGCCCCCGGTTTCACGGGACGCCGCTTGTCGCAGGGTCTGCAGGCGCAGCCGCTGTTTGCGGATCTGGTCCAGGGGGCACGTATCCACAGCGTCGACATGACCAGGTGACGGTGCTGCATGCTCGCCGGCTGCCGATCCATGCGCATCTCTCCCGTGATGGATGAAACGAGTATATGTCGCCCACCCTGTGTGCACCCGTTCAGAAATGCTACAGAAACGGGAAAATCTGGCGGTCGATGCCAGTCGTCGGGGGATGTCTGCGATCACGATCCCGGCAAAAGCTACGAAGTGAGCGTCATCGACGCAAAGCTACCTGTGACGAAACGCACCATGGACCGAAGTCAATTCTTGGGAACCTTGTCGACGCCCACGCCCGGATTGCTCGTATTTACCAGATCGGGCGATTTAATGGCCCGCAGCGTCTGCTTTTGCATGGAGGTGTCGATCCGCCGCTTACGCGCGAATGGCCGAAGCTTGACCGCGCTACCACTTTGCAGCGCCTTGACGATACCCTCAAGCACTCGCACGTCTGCATATCCCTCTTCCGCATCCGGCTCCGGATCTGTGCCGTTCAGAATACAGTCCGAGAAGTATTTCATCTCACCGCCGAAATGATCCGTGTTTTTGAAAGAATGCGTGTGTACGTCCTGACCGATGATCGCAGTGTGCGCCAGCGGTTTTCCGTATGTGTAGCATGGCTGCATCGCTATGCTGCCCTTCGTGCCGAGTGCGGAAAACGACTCAAAAGCGTTTAACGCGTATGACACCGAGAACTGCGCAAGGCGATCGCCCGGAAATCGGAGGGTGACGGCGACAGTATCGTCGAAATCGCCAAGTCCTGCCTCGGGATGTCGCACGCCGGTTGCCGAGACTACCTCCGTCGGCTCCTCCCCGAACACGTACCGTGCGGCGTTCAACGGATAAGGACCCATATCGAAGATGGGGCCTGCGTCGACGCCGTTGTGCGCGCGATGATTTGCCGGATCGACCTTTTGAACAAAGGTGGACGTGAACAAATGTATTTCTCCAAGCTCGCCGGATCGGATGCGTTCGATGGTCGCCAGCGTGGCCGGTTCGAAATGCAAGCGATACGCGACCATCAGCTTTGCTTTCGACTCTCGAGCGGCTTCCATAATGTCGTGACACCGCTGAGTCGACACTTCAAGCGGCTTTTCAACAAGTACATGCACGCCGGCCTTCAGGGCCGGCATCACAAATTCCCCGTGTCGCCAGTTGGGTGTGGCGAGGTAGATGGCATCGACCTTGCCCGACGCGAGCATGTCGTCGAACTGCTCGTAACCATACGTATCGGTCACCTCGTATTGCTCGCCAACCTTCCGGGCCTTTTCGGAATCGCTTGTCACGAGCGCCGTGATCTCGGAATTCCCGGTATGGGCGACGCCAGGCATCATTGCTTCCTGCGCGATATCACCTACGCCCACGATTGCGTAGCGGATTTTCCGGCCTGCGCCCAGGCCGATTGCCGAAAGTACGCTCATGGTTACGCCCTCTTGACGTTGTCCGGACCGGCACCTCTCGGACTTCCGCTGATCCGGCGGGTACGGGCACGATCGCAAGCGTTATTCCCGAATCGATCCGGAAAGACCGTGCTCGCGAGCCACGCGTGAACGGTCGTGTCTCACGCGAATCGGCCTGCCTCGACTGGGGCCGTTCCCCAACGCAAAGTACGCATGCGCAGCAGCGCAACAGGTCCGGAGGTCGCCGACGAAGCGTTGCGACATAACCTGAGAACCACGCACAGCAATAGTCCCAGCCTTCACCGCGATGTCATCTGCCTTGAGCCATTCATGTCCGGCTTAACGTGCGGTCGCAATGTGCGCATTGATCTTGACGGGCGGACCGTCATCGTCGAAGGGCGGACAAGGAATAAAATCCCGGATCACATCGCGCGCAAAGATCATGCAGGCAGTCGAACCGCCATACTGGAAATAGCCCAGTTCTTCCCCCTTCAGTAGCCGTTGACCCGGAACCACCTCGATCAGACATGACGAGACGTCAGCCATGCCTACGAAGATACATGCCACCGGACCAACGTCGCGATCGTCGCTTTCAATGACGATTATGGCCCGCGTTGCTACCGCGCTCGTGTACCCCTGCGAATCGTTGGGTCCTCCCGGATCCTCCCCTTCTGCCTCTGCATCCGAAAAGTATGTGCCGTCAACGACGTATGCGTGCGTCACGATACCGCTGACAGGTGCGTGCCATCGATGATAGTTAAATGCGCTCAGGAAAGCCTGATACACAGATCCGCCGACGAAGCGTTGCGCGAGATCTGGATCTCGCGCGGCGAAGATGTCCAGCAGCGAGTAAGGCTGCGCTTTCACCCAGAAGGTATCGCGCAGCGCGATGCCGTGTTCAATGTTGTAAGGCGACGCCTCGCACGCACTGACGATGATCTTGTTGTCGGCCGCCGCGGCTACCGGCCTCGCGTCAGGAGCGAACTGGCGCGTAAAGAAGCCGTTCCAGGAAGCAAAACCCCAGTGAGGCCGCGTCCTGTCGCAAACGAACTGTGACAGACCGATACGTCGGTCCGCTTCAGGGCTGAACCATCCGTCGGGAGCTTTCTCATGAAGGTACTGCCGCGAATGCGGTCCGCTTAGATAACCGCTCCAGCAATTCAGCACGCGTTTTAGCTGCGCGTTGAGCGCCGGATCGCGGAATAGTGCGTAACCCGACGGCATACACATCGGCCAGTCCAGGATAGCGTTGAGCGGGCAATGAATCAGACTCGACTCGCTGAATGGCGGTGCATAGCTCATCGTAAAGTCGATAATGAGCATCAGTTCTTCAATCGTGCGGTAGCCTAGCTGGAAGCCTCGCTCGAGCGCCTCGGCAATTGCATTAGAGAAGTCCATGCGCAGAACCGCGTCGTTCTGTACCAGTTCGGAAAGTTCGCGCACGGGATTCGCGCGTAATGTCGCGCCTCCCCGCTCGTAAGCGCGGGCCGCAAGCTCAAGCCGAAATGTCGCGACCGTATCCTCCGCTGACGGCAGCCATCTCCCGAGGCGCCGTCGCTGCGATCGATCGAGTGTCTTCTTCATGTCCGTTCCTCCACCAGCTCCGTTGAACTCTCCTGTTGCCGTTCAGGCTCATCACGCGAAGTCCTTCTCCGCGTGCAGCGGCGGCAGCATGGCGGCGCCATTCGCCGTCCAACCTGACTCGGTCGCCCTGCTGCCCGATTCGACGCGCGCCCTGACCCGTGGCAACTCGCTCAGTCGGCCGGCCCGATGTAGCCGGGCAATCCCAATGCCGCCTTGCTCTTCGCGAGCTTGACTGCCTGCTTGACGAGCGCCTCGAATTCCGCGTCGGTCTCGGGCAGCGCCAGGCGACATCTGAAGAAATCCGCCCAGCGAAACTCTTCAAGCGGCACAGCCGTCTTCTCGTAGCCGCCTGCGTCACGCACGGAAGCGGAGAGACTGCGGTATGCGTCGTCCGCCAGTTGCCAGACGTGCTCGTACATGTCCGCGAACGCGACCCTTTGGCCCTCTCGATCGTACGGATAGGTCCACCGGTTGTTTTCCATGGTCAGCCAGAATTCCGCCCTGGTGAGCGACGACAGGTCACCGACCAGAACAACCGGGACCGTTTTGATCCCGACATGCCAGAGCGCGGTCGCCACGTGATGATGATCGATTGCATAGGATTGAGCCGCGGGACCCAGAACGATCGGAATCGGTTTCTCGGCGATGGCCATTTCAAGGTCGTGCGGGCTCAAAGCGCGATACGTCTCGGTCTTTTGACGAACTTCGCGCTCGCCGTGCGTTACCTGCGTCGGTCGCAATTCAGCGATTTTCTTCATGTTCATGCCTGTCCTCCGCTCCGGCGTCGGCAGACCGGCAGCGTCTTCTCGCCCGGATACTGCGAGCAGGTGCCAGTATGCAGTGAATCCATCAGCAGGGAACGTGCCGATACGCCAGCTGTTTTGTGCCCACTTGCGGGACACTCGGCGCCCTACGCGAATCGGGTTCGATGTGCGACAGCGCATAATGCGCATTAGCATGATGTCGGGCATTAGCCATGGCCAGGTCAGCGCAACACGCTTCCTGCCGCGATACGCCCTTCGCCATCTCGCGTGCAACCGCCTCGCCCGTCAATGCATGCAGTTCCATGGTCATACGTCGTACGCATCGAGTGCCTTGAACTACGGCTTGACCGCGACGAGACATCATCGTCGACAACAACACCGCGCCTGATTGCACCTGCAACTCCGCACCTTCATCAGCCATGTTTAGCGCGATGAAAAGTCGTTGATTCCGATCGTCTCTCGTACGTCAGCACATCTCCGTGTGCAGCGATATTCTCGATCGTGCCCTGCACCGGCGCGGCGTGACTGCGCCGCAAGACCTGCAGACGCCGGTAGAGCGACAACATGCTGGATACCTCATTATCCTGATCGCGCACACTCGTCGTCGTGTCACGGGCAACCAGAGTCCTGCCCTGCGTGAACCCTGCGTGCGGCAGCGAGCTATCCCATTGCATGGGCGTGCGCTCGGGATCGCGGCACACTCACCGACGCATCGATTTGAGTCCAAAGAGGCACAAGTTACCGGAGTGATCCCCTCTCTGGACATAGTTGCTTCGCGTTGCTTCAGGTGTGGTCATTGACAAGGTATTCCGCTTGCTTGATCTGTGAATCATGTAAGTGACTGTCGTATATGGTCCACGCTTTAATTGTCGACGACGATCCGGACAGCCGGAATGCACTCGCTGCGATGATCGCGGAAGACGGTCTGACATCGGCTACCGCGAGTGATTTGCGCGAAGCACGCATCCAGCTCGTACGCCAGGTGCCCGATGTCGTGTTTTGCGATCTCTATCTGCCAGACGGCACGGGCGTCGATCTGTTCGAGGATCTCGATCCGCACCAGGGAGTCGAGTTCGTCATCGTCACTGGCCGCGCGACCGTCGAATCGGCCGTCGACGCGCTGAAAATGGGTGCCGCCGATTACCTCGTGAAACCGGTCGACTTGCAACGGGTCAAGGTAATTTTGAGCCGTCTGCCGCGCACCGGCGACCTGAAGGCCAAGATCGGCACGCTGCGCGGCGAACTGCGCCGCATGGGTCGTTTCGGCTTGATGTCTGGAAACTCGCCGGCCATGCTGCAGGTGTATGACCAGATCGCGCGCGTCGCGCCCACAGCGCTCTCGGTAATGCTGGTGGGTGAGTCCGGCACCGGGAAAGAAGTCGCTGCCCAGACGTTGCATCAGTTGAGCGCACGAAACAGGCATGACTTTTTAGCCGTGAACTGCGGTGCCATTTCGCGAAACCTGATCGAGTCCGAGATGTTCGGCCATGAGCGTGGCGCGTTCACCGGCGCCGAGCGGCAGCATAGAGGCTACTTCGAGCGCGCAAATGGCGGCACGCTGTTTCTCGACGAAATCACTGAAATGCCGATCGGACTCCAGGTCAAGCTGCTTCGAGTACTGGAAACAGGCATGTTCATGCGCGTTGGAACGACCGCAGAAATCAGCACCGACGTGCGTCTGATAGCCGCGACCAATCGCGATCCGGAGAAGGCCGTCGCCGAGGGCAAGCTGCGGCTCGACCTGTATCACCGCCTCAACGTGGTCCCCATCAGCCTCCCGCCCTTGCGCGAACGTGGCAACGATATCGAGTTGCTCGCACAGTCGTTCCTCGATGAACTAAACGACCAGCACGGTACGAAAAAGCACTTTCCGACAGCAATCAAGGATACGCTGCTCTCTTATCGTTGGCCCGGCAATGTGAGGGAATTGAAAAATTATGTGCAGCGCGCATACATCATGTCGCGCCCCGAGACCCACGAAACAGCCATTGTTCCTGTACAGATATCGCTGGAGCCTTTTGCCATGCGCTCGACGGTCACGATTCCGTTCGGCACGGCGCTCGAAGATGTGGATCGTCAACTGATACTTGCCACGCTGGAGCATTGCGGCGGCAATCGAACACGTGCGGCGGAGGTGTTAGGCATCAGCCTCAAGACGATTTACAACCGGCTGAGCGAGTACAGGGCAAATGAAAACGGCAAAGATGAAGACGCCGAAATGACAAACAAAGGGGCGATTCGAAGAGCCATGACTTGAGCGGCGGGGCCAACCAGACAGTCCGCGAGCAGGCGCGATTCGCGGACAAAACAAACTCTGAATGAACGGCGAGTCGTTATTCAGCATCCCTTAAGTCATACGGAGGCTGTCGATTGTCGTCGCGCTTCGAAGCGACCAGCGTGCAACCTTACCGCCCGCGCGCAAAGGCGTACCCAAGGCGACCAACTTCCGCACTTCTTCCGCGGGCTCCAATCCACTGGTTAATGCGCGCCTACCGGACAAACGCTGAGAAGCGCTCGCAGACATGGGAGAGTGCCGTTCCGGCGCCGTATCAGGCACGCGGATTGCTCTGCTCCATCCCGGCTGGCTCAGGTCACCAGACGGTAGTTGCGGGCGAGACGATGACGGCTTGCCGACGACCGGCGCGAATGAATGCAACAGCTAACCGTCTCAAGCGCAACTGAGAGGAGCCCGTTGTGTCCGCTTCGGCCAAAACGCCTGCGCGCCTCGCCGACTGATGCAGTGTTCGGCGCGACATCGAACGCGTCGATCCGGATGTGACCGGCCAGCCTCTTCACCTAGCAGCCGCAAAAGGCGGGTGTCCGCAACGACAATAACCACCCCAAAAAAAAAGTGAACCATACGCACCTCGTCGAGTGGGAGCTATCCCATCTCGAACGGCTCGTCTCGCACATGAGCGCTGCCGCGCAGTTCCCGCCCGCCTACTGGGACGTGAGAATCGCAGCGTTGACGCGACTGGCAGTCGTCGCCAGCCATTTCGCGCGCATCGAACGTTTGAAGAAAAAGCTGCCGCCAGTTGAATTTCACGCCATGGTCGCCTAGTGCAACCGCTTGCGCAGGCATCAGCCGATATGCGACGTCATCGCAGGTATCCGGACGACGAAGCAGGCACCCTGCCCCAGCCCGTCGCTGACAACGGTGATGGTGCCGGCATGCAGGTTCACGATGTGCTTCGCGAGCCACAACCCGAGCCCCAGGCCGCCGACGCGGCCACCCGAGTTCTGCGCGACCTGCAGGAACCGGTCGAATATCAATGGCAACGCGTCCGCTTCGATGCCGCGTCCCGTATCACGGACGACCAGCTCGGCGCAATCGCCCTTGAGGATGACCGACACTTCGATGCTGCCCGCGTCGGTGAACTTGACCGCGTTGGTCAGCAGATTCCAGACGACCTGCTTCATCCGGTTGTCGTCCGCCATGACCGTGCAAGGAAAGATATCGGACGTGCCCAGTCGCAAGCCCTTATGCTCGATCAGCTTGCGTGCGTCTTCCACCACCGTTGCGGTAAGCGCGCCCAGATCGACCGGTTGCATGTTCATCGACAGTTTGCCCGTGCCGACCGCGCCGCTGTCGAGCAGATCGTCGACCATGCGGGAGAGTTGCCGGCCGTTGCGCCGGATCGCTTCACCCGCGCGCACCACACTGGCGGGATCGGCGGCAAGCTGAAGCAATTCGGCCCATGAAACGATCGCATTGAGGGGAGATCGCAGCTCGTGGCTGACGGCGGCAATGAACTGGTCCATCGCTTTCGCAAAAGCATCGCTACGCTCGCGTCCCGTTCGCTCCGAGTCCGCGAGCGCGTCGAGCTCCAGTTCATGCTCCTTGCGTCCTGTGATGTCCAGAGTGAATCCCACCACCGAGCGCATGGTGCCATCCTCGTCGAACTGCCCGATCCCGCGAATCAGCACCCAGCGAAAGCGCTCCTCGGACGCCTGGACCTTCAGCTCGAACTCAACGGGGCGGCCGGACTGCAACGCTCTCCAGTTGGCGACGAAGCGCCCTGTCCGTTCGCCCAACAGGCCCTCTTTCGTCAAGGCGGCCGTCCGTCCGACGCCGAGGTCGCGAAGGCATCGTTCGCTGCAGTCGATGATGCCGCTCGTCACGTCGACCTGCCAGACTCCGACTCCTGTTCTCGCGAGTGCCTGTTCAAATGTGCTCGCATGATCATCGCGACGCTGTCCAGCGTCCTTGACGAGAAGTTGGCGCAACCTCGCGCGCGAGCGCAGCAGCGCTTTCTCCCTCCGGTCCTCTTCCTCCTTCAGCGTGTGCGCGGTGACATCGTCGAAGCGCACGGCGATGAGCGCCGGCTCATTCGGCGTCGCGGGAAGAAGAGAGGCATGCATTTGCCAGTAGCGCGGCCGTGCTCCGCCTTCGTCCGTTTCTTCCGTGCGCACATCCAGCCGGAAGACAGGCGACACTCTGCGACCGCCCGCGTGCAGCTCGATCACCAGCGCACGGATTAACTGTTCGCACTGACGCAGATCACCCGGTGCAAACAGTTTGCGCCAGGCGGCGTTCGCCGTCACGATGGCCAGCGCGCCGTCTAGCGCCAGATACGGATCGGGCAACCTGTCGAACAGCCCGGCATCCGTTTTCGCGCGGTCATGCGCGGCCGCGCCGTCTGGGAGCTTTTCGATCACGGTCGCCCCTGATGTGCGGCGTATCGCGTCGCGCGCTGACTGCCGTGCATGGTCGGTCACCCTCGAGTAAGTTGTGCAACCGTTGCGAGAAAATCCTCCATCCGCGCGGGTTTTCGAAGCACGGCATCCCACAGCCCAATACCGTCGTTCGCGCCCACATAGGCAGACGTATGCAGTAGAACGGGGATGTTCGCCCAGCGGGGCTGGTCACGGAGCGCGCGGCACAGATCCTCGCCATTCATGCCGGGCATCATGAGATCCGTGATCAGCAGATCGGGCGATTGGCGCTGAATCGCGGCGAGGGCCTGCCGGCCGTCGCGAGCACGCTCTACGTCATAGCCGACGTATTCCAGCCCGAAGCTCCAGGCCTCAAGCACTTCTGGTTCGTCGTCGACAAGGAGGACTCGCGTCATGAACTGCTCGCTACCGCAAAGATGTCTGGCTGAAACCGAAAAGGGACACGTGCTTCACACTTGTCCGGACACGACACGCTGCGCCCGCGTTATGGCGCATCGCGACTGGTTGCGCCCTCACCTTCCACCTTCCGGGCGTGCTGAGCCACGATGTCGAGCAGCGAAGCGGGCGCCTGTGGCTTCTGAAGGATCGCCGAAAACAGATGCTGGTCTTCCTGCGCAACAGCATGAGACGCGGCGCTACACAGAATGATGGGCAAGCATACGAACTCTGGATTCCCCCGCAACGCTTTGGCAAGCTCCAGGCCAGACATCACGGGCATCATCAGGTCAGTGATGACAAGCGCGGGATGCACGCGGCCGACCACGTCCATCGCCTTTTTGCCGTTTGCGGCGACATGAACCGTATATCCCTCTCCCTCCAGCAGGAAGGTCAGGAAGTCGGTAATCAGGGATTCGTCATCGACGACAACCAGGGTAGTCATGCGCTGGGCTCACGCCTGGTTATTGTCCGGCCCCACGTCTGACCGCCGCGCCGCCGCCCGGCATCGTCCCCGTCACCTGCAGACCCATGCCCGCCTTCGAAATGACGGCTTCTGCCACTGACGTGTCAAAGACGCTATCGCGGACCTTCAGCACCGTGATACTGCGCTTGAGCGTGCCGCCCGTCATCTCGTGCTGCATACCGATCACGTTGTCCAGCTGGCTCAAAATTTCGGGCGAAGGATTCGTCACCCACGGACCCGACAACTCCTTCACCTCCCAGGTGCAGACGGTCGTCACGCCGACGGCTCTGAGTTCGTTGGTCAGCGCGGAGAAAAATTCGACCACCCGATGCGGGTCAACCGTCGCCCGTTCGAAACCCGTCAGTCCGTCGATGAACAGCCGCTCCGCGCGGGTTTCGCGAACCGCTCGCAGGAGATCGTAGGCAAGCTTGTCGAGCAGGTTCTCGGTGAGCGGGCGCCACAAAAGTTTCAGCGCACCCGATGCGACCAGCCCCTGAAAATCGATCCCGAGCGCCTGTGCTTTCGTGCACAACCGTTCGGGCGTCTCATAGAAGCCGAAGTGCACACTGGGACGCTCGGGCGTCGCCTCCTTCAGGAACGTCAGTCCGAACGTCGTCTTGCCGCTGCCGGCCGGTCCGACGAGCACCGATACCGAGTTATGCGGCAGCCCCCCACCCAGGCGTTCGTCAAGGCCCGCAACGCCCGTCCCGAGCCGCGTCGTGACGGGCCGCTCGGCAGACGACGGCGAGGCGAGCGCCGCCTCGAGACGCGGATAGATGTCAATTCCCCGCCGCGAAATTTCGAACAGATGGAGCCCGCCCAACGCGCCGCTGCCGCGTGATTTGGCAACGCGGATTTGCCGCACAGTGCGTGATGCGGACAGTCTTTCCTCCAGTTGCAGCACGCCGTCCACCATCGTGTGTTCCGGGCTGGACTCGTCGATTCTGGCGCTCGTCAGAAAGAGCACCGTACAGCCGGTGAATGCGGCGTGGCCCTGGAGTTCCGCCACGAAGGTCTTGACGTCGAGATTGCTCTGGCCACTTTCGCGCGCGTTCAGCAGTCCGTCGAGGATCAGAATGCTCGCCTTCTGGCGCGCGAGTTCGCCGCGCAACGTCGCGACGAGCGCATCCAGCCCCTCCTCCAGCAACGTGCGAAACAGGCTGATATAGGTCAGATCCTTGCCGACCCGCGCGGCGTCGTAAAAGTCGAGCGCAGACAGTGACTGAAACAGGCGGTCGTGCGATTCCGCGAGCAACGTCACATAAAGCACTTTGCTGCCGCGCCGAGCCTGAGCGAATGCGATCTGGTTCGCGAGGATCGTCTTGCCCGCGCCTGGACGCCCCTGGATGATGTACGACGAGCCTGCAATCAGCCCGCCGCCGCAGATCTCGTCGAGTCCAGGAACGTCGCTGCTTAACCGCGCAAGCGTGTTATCCATTGCATGAATCCGTGAGTGAGAGTTAGCGTCGACCCGTCACATGTGTGACCCTTCAAAGGCCGCATACGCTGTGCAGCCGGACCACCGACTGAAACCCGCAGTCTAACCGAATGGCGCCGAGAATCCATCGAACTCGCCCATAACGGCGAACGCTTCGCCGGGGTGCCTCCTGATGCAGGTGCTGGCACGCGGGATGCCGCCCCGTCCGGCAGGCACTGGAATCGCAAAGGGGGCACACTGGATGGAGAAGGGACAAACGCTTGAGGCAACAGCCACTGAACAGACGATGATCAATATTGTCTTGCGCGACGTCGCTCAGGCGATCGAGCGGGCGCGTGAGACACTGGCCAACCTGCAGCCGTCCGATGCGCATGACGCAGCAATAGGCAGACTCGATGCAGCCCGTGACATTCTCTTGTCGGACGCCGGGAGGGAAACCTGACAGGCCAAGCGCTCGTCGACTGCCGCACAGAGCGTGTGGCAAGCGCCTGTCACGACCTTCCGGTAGGGTTCATCGCCAGCGAATCGTTCGATCCGACGAAGTTTGAGTTCGCCGATTGCCGGTGTGCCTTGTTAGCCAGCAGACTTTCCAGTACTCGAACGAGGCGCTCCGGAGACGTGCCTTTTTGGCAATATCCATCGAATAGGAAGCGGCTCGCAGGATGCGACTTCACGAACGAGCTGTCCGTCGCCGTGAAAGCAACAATGCCGACGTAGTCATCGAACCGGTCGCGCAGTGCCTGTGCAGTCTGGAACCCGTCATGAACAGGCATCATGATATCCAGGACTGCGACGTCCGGCTTCCAGTCCGCGGAGGCGCTCAACGCCTCGCAGTATCCCGCGACAGCACAGACGTGCATCCCTTCGAGCGTCAGATAAGCCGCAATAGCGCCTCGGGCGCTTTCATTGTCGTCCACCACCAGCACACGCACTTCCCCATCCCTTTTGAACGGGCGCGGCTGACCCCACAGTTCGAAATTTGCCGTATCCATAAGCCGTTCACGCGGAGTCGCAATCACCGTGACCGCGACGGACGACGTATTGCATCCGGCATGCCTGTCATGCCATGCCCCAAAACACGTGAAATCGCGCCGCGCCGGCGACGGCATGCCGTATGCGATTCGACGCAGAGCGGCATCGTACCCATGAAGGGAGCGACGCCTCGATCAAGGACCGCTAACGGAGATTGGAATGGCAAACGATAAAACAGAGGGCATCAAGGAAGAGCTGAAAGGATATGTCAACAAAGGCGTTGGTTCGATAACGGGCAACGATGCGAAAAAGCTCAAAGGCGAAGCGCAGATCACCGAGGGCGATAACCGCAAAGATCTTGGGGACCAGCGCGAAAACGCAGAGAAGGGGAAGACCGATCCGGGCAACCCGACGAACCTTTGATCGCTTGCTATCGGCCCATCCACCTCTCTGATCCCGGAGAAACGCAATGAGAGCGCTCACATGGCACGGCAAGAAAGACATTCGGTGCGACACCGTACCGGATCCGATCATCGAGCATCCGCGCGATGCAATCGTCAAGGTTTCCAGCTGCGCCATATGCGGCTCCGACCTGCATCTGTTCGACGGCTTCATGCCCGGCATGAAGTCCGGCGACATCATGGGACACGAGTTCATGGGCGAAGTGGTCGAGGTCGGCAAGGAGAACTCGGCGCTCAAACCTGGAGACCGCGTGGTCGTGCCGTTCACGATCATTTGCGGCGAATGCGACCAATGCAGGCGCGGCAATTTCTCCGTGTGCGAGCGGACTAACCGGAACCGCGACGCCGCCGACAAACTGTTCGGTCACACGACGGCCGGTCTGTTCGGCTATACGCATTTGACGGGTGGGTACCCAGGCGGCCAGGCCGAATACGTCCGCGTGCCGTTCGCCGACAAGACGCACGTAAAGATTCCCGATGGCCTGAGCGACGAGCAGGTGCTGTTTCTCGGCGACATCTTCCCGACTGGGTGGCAGGCTGCCGTCCAATGCGATATCGAGCCCTCCGACACCGTCGCGATCTGGGGCGCCGGTCCCGTCGGGCAGATGGCGATTCGCAGCGCCGCACTGCTCGGCGCACGGCAGGTCGTCGCGATCGACTGGGTTCCGGAACGTCTGGAAATGGCACGCGCAGGCGGTGCGATTCCGGTCAACTTCAAGGAAGAAAGCGTGCTCGACCGGCTGGCGGATCTCACGATGGGCAAGGGTCCGGAAAAATGCATCGACGCAGTCGGTATGGAGTCGCATGCGACGCGCTCGTTCGACTCGATGTACGACCGGGCCAAGCAGGCCGTCATGCTGGAAACCGACCGTCCCCATGTGTTGCGCGAAATGATCTATGTCTGCCGGCCCGCCGGTGTGCTTTCAGTACCCGGCGTCTATGGCGGACTGATCGACAAGATTCCATTCGGCGCGTCGATGAACAAAGGGCTCACGTGGCGCATGGGGCAAACGCATGTGAATCGGTGGACCGATGACCTTTTGCGCCGGATACAGGAAGGCCAGATCGATCCGTCGTTCGTCATTACGCACACAGTAGCGCTCGAAGACGGCCCATCGATGTACAAGACTTTCCGCGACAAGGAGGACGGCTGCATCAAGGTCCTGCTCAAGCCTTGATACAGACCGATTGCAACGTTCCGCAACAGGCCGCTACCGCACGGGCCTCGCAGAGAGGCTCATCGGCATTGCGTTTGCTGTCCGGATGGAAAGATTGGGAGCGCTGAATGGTACGGCGGAAACTGATGGTTGAACCGAGCGGGAAATCTCGCCCGGAGACAGCGGACGACTACATCATCTACGTGACGACGAGATTCGCCTCTGCCGGGCGCTTCTTCGGTGAACTGGCACTGGTGCGCACAACAGATGGACGCAAGCTGTATCCGTTCGAGGGCTCATCGCCGATCGGTCCATTCCTGACTGTCGACGCTGCACGAGCCGCGGCCACGGCGCATGGCGCGTCGCTGATCGAGGCCGACCTGAAAAACCCCGAGGCATAGCTGATTCGTTGAACTCGCTTTGCACGAACGGCACGACTCTCGTACATGCAGTCGCATCGCAGCCAATGCACGACGACGGGCGCTTCTGCCTCCTTTAAGCGAAGGCGGCGGAAATCCACCCGTGCCCCGCTGCTTTTTTTTCTCAACGAACAGGACCGCCATCATGAGCCGCATCAAACTGAAACCGTTGAACGAACAGGTCATCGTCATTACAGGCGCCACCAGCGGGATCGGCCTCGCGACAGCACGCGCGGCAGCGAAAGCCGGCGCGCGCGTGATGCTGGCGGGACGCGACGAAGCTGCGCTGAAGACGATCACCGTAGACCTGAACGCCACAGGCGCACAAGTCGACTACGTCATCGCCGATATGCGCGATACCGCGCAAGTGCAGGCAGCCGCAGACCGTGCCATCCAGCGCTATGGCGGTTTCGACACGTGGGTCAACAACGCGGGCGGGTCGATCTATGGGCGATTCGATGAAGTGCCCATGGAAGAACAACAGGATCTGTTCGATACCAACTATTGGGGCATCGTGCGCGGCTCGACCGTCGCCGTCGCCTATCTGCGGCAACACGGCGGCGCGCTGATCAATCTCGGCAGCGAGGTGTCCGACATCGCCATCCCGTTACAAAGCGCGTATGTCGCATCGAAGCACGCCGTTAAGGGATTTACCGATGCATTGCGTCTCGAGCTGATCGACGAGCGGGCGCCCGTCTCTGTCACGCTCATCAAGCCGTCGGGTATCCATACTCTATTCGTCGAACACGCGCGCAACCATCTGGACGTCGAGCCGAAATTGCCATCGCCGCTCTATTCGCCCGCTGTCGTGGCCGACGCGATTCTACATGCGGCCGTGTCGCCCCGGCGGTCCATCTATGTCGGTGGCGCCGCGCCCGGCAACGTCGCGTTCGCCCGTCTCGCTCCGCGGCTATTCGACACCTTCATGGGACGGCTCGGCGTTCGCATGCAGTCGACCGAACGTCGCACGCGGGGAACCGACGCCGCGCGACGCAGCGAACTGCTCGAACGGTCGCCGCACAAGCGCTATGTGCATGAAAGCAGTCTCTACACGCAAGCAGCACTGCATCCCGGATGGACTGCAACACTGACACTCGGCGCGGCGGCGCTTGGCCTGCTTGCATGGAAGCGGCGGCATTGACACTGGCAATCTCGATCAACACGCACAAGGCTTCAGGAGACTTCGATGACCGACCCGCAATCCCGTTTAGCCGCGGACAGCATGCCGCTAGACGCTGCGCCGTCCTCCGACGCAACCACCCCTCGATTAAGGCAGGTCGCGGCGTTCGACCATCAGGCGACAGGCGTCGCGATAGCATCCGACGGCCGCATCTTCGTCAACTTTCCCCGCTGGACGGAAGACACGCCCATTTCCGTTGGTGTACTGACGCCCGACGGCAATGTGCGCCCTTATCCGGACGATGCGTGGAATAGCTGGCGAAACGCAAAGCGCGACGAAATGAACCCCGCCGACCACTGGGTATGCGTGCAGGCGATGCTATGCGACCGACAGGATAATCTCTGGGTGCTCGATCCAGGCGCACCCGCGCAATCGTTCGTCGTGCCCGGCGCGCCCAAGCTCGTGCGAATAGAACTCGCGACCGGCCGCGTCGCGCAATGCATCGCCTTCGCGCCCGACATCGCGCCGCAAGGCAGCTATCTGAACGATATCCGTGTCAGTCCGGACGGACGTCACGGCTTCATCACCGATTCCGGCACGCAAGGCGCCATCGTCGTTGTCGACCTGCAAACAGGCGAAGCGCGGCGCGTACTGGACGGCCATCCGTCGACGCAAATGGATGCGGCTGTCACCGTGCACGCCGATGGCATACCGTTGCGGCGGCCGGATGGACGAGGCGTCGAGTTTTCCGCCGACGGAATCGCACTGACGCGAGATGGACGCTATCTGTACTGGCAAGCCGTCAAAGGCAAGACCGTTCATCGCATCCCGACAAATGCCCTTGTCGATGACGCGCTTTCAGCCGACCGTGTTGGGTCCTGTGTGGAAAAACTCTTCGAACACGGACCGGCCGATGGACTACACATCGCCCGCGATGGAAAGCTTTACATCACCGCTGTCGAAGAGCACGCCGTCAAGGTGTGGGATGGCCAGCGCCTCGACGTGCTCGTGCACGAACCGGGATTGCGCTGGCCCGACACTTTCGCGGAAGGACCGGACGGCAGCATCTATCTCACCGATTCGTGCATTCCCGACATGCCCTGGTTCAAGCCGGGACGCCCCGCCGCTGTCGCGACACGCCTGCTGATTATCGATGGACTTCACGGCGACGCCACGCCCTGACCGGACGCGTTCAGTGGAACGACGTTTGCGCTGTGACGAATGGCTTAAGCCAACCTTAAGGAGGTCGATATGTTCGTTCACAACAAGCGTCTGCAGTACACAGTTCGCGTTACCGACACCAACCCGGGGCTCGCGAATCTTTTGCTCGAACAGTTCGGAGGACCGCAAGGCGAGCTTGCGGCAGCAATGCGTTATTTCACGCAAGCCGTCACTGAAGAAGACCCCGGCCGCAAGGACATGCTCTACGACATTGCGACGGAAGAACTCAGCCACCTGGAGATCATCGGCTCGATCGTGGCGATGCTCAACCGCGGCGCGAAGGGCGAGCTCGCTGAAGCAGTCGACGAACAGGCTGAGATGTATCGCAAGATCTATGGCGCGGGCAACGACAGTCATCTGACGCAGGTGCTGTACGGCGCAGGCACCCCGCTCACGAATTCCGCCGGCGTGCCGTGGACAGCGGCGTATATCGACACGATCGGCGAGCCGACAGCCGACCTGCGTTCGAACATTGCCGCTGAAGCGCGCGCGAAGATCATCTACGAGCGGTTGATCAACGTGAGCGACGATCCGGGCGTGCGCGACGCGCTCGGCTTCCTGATGACGCGGGAAGTGTCGCACCAGAAGTCCTTCGAAAAAGCACTATATTCGATTGCGGGCAACTTCCCTCCGGGCAAGATGCCACCCGTTCCCGAATTCGCGAGCGTCTACTACAAGATGTCTCACGGGCAGCCACCTGTTCCGGGACCGTGGAATCAGGGCACTGGGCTGCAACTTGTCGAAGATCCGCCATTGACGGCGGGCGGCGGCGACGGCACCGCGTCGGTGAAGCTGAGCGCCACCCAGCAGACCGCGCTCCAGGCGATGAGCCAGCGGCTGATGTCCGACCCATCGACCGATCCCGCCACGGGCGCGGAACTCGGCATGGAGGCTTCGCCCGTTCCCAGCAAACAGCCTTAAATCCTGTGACGCATCAGCGGCGCGCTGGTACGACCGCGAGCGCAAGGGCGCCGCAGCCGTACCGCGCGCTCAGCAACTGGCCGCAATGAAAAAGAAGGAAACAGAAACATGACGGCTTCAATGGACACGGGCAAGCGGGCCATGCGCCGAACGTTGCGGGAGGTCTTCGGCCTCGAAACGCTGCGGCCAGGCCAGAAGGAAATCATCGAGAGCGTGATGCAAGCGCGCGACACGCTCGCGATCATGCCCACGGGTGCGGGCAAGTCGCTGTGTTATCAGTTGCCTGCGCTGCATCTTGACGGCCTGACACTGGTCGTCTCGCCATTGATCGCGCTGATGAAGGATCAGCTCGACAAGCTGGTCGATGCGGGCGTCGAAGCCGTCCAGATCAACAGCAGCCTGAAAGCGGACGAAGAACGCGATGCATACGGGAAGCTCAGCACCGCCTCGCGTGCGATCGTCTTTGTCACACCGGAGCAACTGGGTAAGCCACTACTGCTCGACGCGCTCCGAACGCGCGTCGGCGCGGGGGCATCGACGCGCAACACGGAACGCGATGATCGCTGGAGGGTGAGTCTCGTGGTTGTCGACGAGGCGCATTGTGTTTCGCAATGGGGCCATGATTTCAGGCCCGCGTTCCTGCAGATAGGGGATGCCGTCGAAAGCCTCGGTCGACCGCCGATTCTCGCACTCACGGCGACGGCGACGAAAGCCGTCGTCGACGACATCGTGCGCACGCTGGGCATGCGCGACCCGCATGTACTGCAAAAAGGTGTCTATCGTCCCAACCTGCACTACGGCGTGACGCAAACTTCTGTGGCCGGCGGCAGAGGCCGCGCGTCCGCACGATCGGCCCAAGCGAAGCACGAAAGCATCAAGACGCTGCTCGCGCAACGCGACGGACCTGGCATCGTGTACACGGCGACGGTACGTGAAGCCGAGACGCTCTCGGCGGCGATCCGCGAATGGGGCTTCGCCACCGCGCTGTATCACGGACGACTTTCGGCGCGCGAACGGCACGACGCGCAGGACCGGTTCATGTCCGGCGAGGCGCGCGTGATGATCGCAACGAACGCATTCGGCATGGGCATCGACAAGGGCGACATCCGTTTTGTCGTTCATTATCAGATGCCGGGCAGCATCGACGCCTACTACCAGGAAACCGGCCGCGCCGGACGAGATGGTAAGCCCGCCGATTGCGTCTTGCTATTCGATCTCAGCGACCGGCGCGTGCAACAGTTTCTGATGCTTGGGCGCTACCCGGATCGCGATCTCGTCGTGCGCGTGCACGACACGCTTCGACGAACTCGCGACGCGTCGGGCACGGGCGTCAGCGCGGGAGAACTCGCGCAATCGCTCGGCGACGTCGGACGCAACAAGCTACAGGTCGCGCTCAAGATCATGCACGACGCGCGCCTCGTGTCGCGCAACCGCGCACGCCGATACGTGCTGCGCGACGCGAGCGTCGAAGACGACGTGCTCAGTGCGTCGCTCGAACGCTATGGCGAACTGGCCGGGCGCGACCGTGCAGCGCTTCAGCAGATGATCGACTATGCGCAGACGGGGCGATGCAGATGGCGCACGATCCTCGAATATTTCGGCGATGACGAAGACGTGGAGCGCTGCGGCAGTTGCGATAACTGTCTGAATGCGCCGCATATCGAGCCTGTGAAGGAACCGGTCACGGCACAAGGCCGCATGATGGATACCGCCCGCAAGACACTCGACAGCCGACACGGCTTCGCGCGCGGCCAGTCCGTGCGTGTGCGAAAGTACGGCACGGGTCAGGTGTCGTTCGCCACGGCGGACCAGGTTGCAGTGCTATTTCCTGATGGAACGACGCGCACTTTTCTCGCGCGATTCGTGAAGCCCATCGCGTAACGAACGCTTCGGCCGATGCAGGAAAACGAAACGAGATGCCGCTACAGAACATGCAGCTTTGTGACCAGCGTCAAGACACACACGCCCGTGCTGAGTAGCATGATGCCCGCGAGCGCAGCGGGCGCCGCGTCGTTCCAGAACATGACGGATTCGATGCGAGCGCCGGGCATCGTACAGTTGGCCGGCACTGCGCGCAGTCGCCGCCCAATGGAGGGCGTCAGCAACATTGCGCCTACCAGCAGTCCCGGAACGATACGCGCGGCCAAAGAGGTGAACGAAAGTCCCACCTCGGCGATCGTCCATTGCAGACTGACAAAGAGGAATAACGCATGCCACCCCAGCGTCCAGATACAAGACGTCGCCAGTGCGGCGCCGGCCGTCACGAGCCCTGCACCCGCAAAGGCATAGTACCAGTCACCCGTCTGGTCATCAGGCAGGTGGATTCCGGCGATGACCGTCAACCCATTACCGACAATTAGCGCGCCGATTACGACAAGAAGAATATTGAAGCGTCCCGGCGATCTCATATCCGACTCCTGTCACTTCGTATTACGGTTCATGCCCCGCCCCATTGCATCGACAGACCACCATCGATGGTCCACGTTTGCCCTGTCACGTAGTCGCCGTAGTCGGAGGCAAGAAACAGGGCGAGCCGCGCAATTTCCTCGGGTTGTCCGGCGCGATGCCACGGGATGCGCGACAAGGATTGTTCGCGGGCTTCAGGATCATCGAGGCGTCCTTGCGTCATTGGCGTCTGGATCAAGCCAGGCGCGATGTTGTTCACGTTGATGCGATCTTCGGCGACTTCACGCGACAGACTGCGTGTAAGCGACCCGAGCCCCGCTTTCGCCATCCCGTAGGGTGCGCTCTCGGGCGTCGGCAGATGCTGGGCGACGGAAGAAATCGTGACGATGCGGCCTCCGCCACCCGAAATACGGCGCAGCCTGACGAACTCCCGGCAGCAGAAAAGCGGTCCTAACAGGTCGGTGCGCAATACCTGTTCAACCTGCGCGTCTTCGATCTCTGCCACTTCCGCCCCGCCCGCACCGATGCCCGCACAGTTCACGAGGATGCTCAGGCCACCGAGTCTCGCCACAGCCTCCTTGAAACACGACGCAACAGACGCGGAGTCGCCGACGTCGCCCCTCAGGATGAGCGCACGCCGACCCACCTCTTCCACCCTGGTGGCGGTATCCTTCGCGCCGTTCTCGTCGGTATGGTAAATAACGGCGACATCCGCACCTTCCTGCGCAAACAGCGTCGCGATCGCCTTGCCGATACCCGAGTCGCTGCCGGTGACGAGTGCGATCTTGCCCTGAAGTTTCATCTTTTGCTCCAATGGGAAAGCGCCAGCGCTGCAGACGTCGCAAACGTGCAGCGCACGTGAAGGCAGCGCATCTATCGCGCGCGCCTTCGGCGGAACTCGTGCATCCGACATACCCGGAGCGACGAGAACGGAGCGTCCTTTAAAGCTGCTCACATCCATCCGGGCCTGCGCGGCATAACGAGCGCGCAGGCAACGCCATAAGCCTCCACATAGGGCAGCAC
This sequence comes from Paraburkholderia sabiae, assembly GCF_030412785.1. Taxonomy (NCBI): domain Bacteria; kingdom Pseudomonadati; phylum Pseudomonadota; class Betaproteobacteria; order Burkholderiales; family Burkholderiaceae; genus Paraburkholderia; species Paraburkholderia sabiae. The sequence continues at coordinate 4,217,575 of NZ_CP125295.1, read as the reverse complement.
TTCGAATCACGTGACGCAAACGAGTACGCCCGCCACATAAGGCATGGTTAGCGGCCGCGCTACAGAATCGGCGCACCGCCTGTCACGGCAATCGTTGCGCCCGAGATGTAGCTGGCTGCATCGGAAGCGAGCAGGACATACGCGGGCGCCACTTCCGCCGGTTGGCCAGGGCGTTTCATCGGCACCTGCTTGCCAAAGTTCTCCACCTTGTCCTTCGGCATCGTCGACGGAATCAGCGGCGTCCAGATGGGTCCGGGTGCGACGCAATTCACGCGTACCCCCTGTTCGGCAAGCAGTTGCGCCAGCCCGGCCGTGAAATTCTGGATTGCGCCTTTAGTTGTCGCGTACGCCAATAACCCCGGATTCGGCTTGTCGGCGTTGATCGACGTGGTGTTGATGATCGCGCTACCCTGCTTCATGTGCCTGACGGCGGCGCGCGTGATCCTGAACATTGCGCCGATGTTGGTATCGAACGTGCGATTCCACTCGTCGTCGCTGATGTCGTCGATCGAATCGTAGGTCATCTGATAGGCCGCGTTGTTCACCAGCACGTCGAGCTTGCCGAACTCCTTGACTGCACGTGCCACGATCTCGTCGCAATGCGCGGCGTTCGTGATGTCGCCGCGAAGCAGGACGGCGCGCCGACCCGCCTTCTCGATCCAGCGCTTCGTTGCTTCGGCATCTTCATCTTCGTCGAGGTAGGAGATCAACAGGTCTGCACCTTCACGCGCGAACGCGATGGCGACTGCACGCCCAATACCGCTGTCGCCTCCCGTGACGATAACGGCCTTTCCCTCCAGCTTGCCGCTGCCGACATAGCTCTCCTCTCCATGGTCGGGCTGCGGATGCATCGGGCCTGTGTGACCCGGAACGTCGTCCTGCTGTTGATCGGTAAAAGGCAGTTCGGGATGCCTGACGTCGGTCATGGTTTTCTCCTGTAGTGGGATCCTTATGAAACCTGTGTCGAGCAATAACCCTTCCCGATGCGCAGCACCGTAGTGCTTCGCAATGGGTGCAGGACGTACGAACTCGCCAGGCATCCGCCCGGCGCCACCGGTTGCTGCACGGTCGTCGTGCTGGCGCAGCACCGGTTTCAGGATCTCTTGCGTCGGTGCGCTGACGGGCAACGTGTCGACGTCCGAACCGCGAACCATCGGAAGGCATGCCTGATCAGGCGCGAAGATTGCTGCCTCGCGCGCATAGAGGTAGCCGAAAGCGCGGATCGTGATAGGGGCAATCGATGCAAGGTAACGACAACCAGAACACGTCATTTCCCGAAGACTGGTGCCGACACTGGACTAGTACCGTGGAAGACTACGCAGTAATCGGCCTTTCCGCCGACGGCACGATCATGACGTGGAATCGGGGTGGCGAACGGATTCACGGCTATTCGGCCGAGGAAGTCATTGGTCAGCCATTCGATATTTTTCATACACCCGAAGACCGCGAAACCGGCCGTGCCGCGGTGTCGCTCGATATCGCGCGACGCGCAGGCCATACCGAGTCGGAAGGATGGCGGCTGCGCAAGGACGGCTCGCGTTTCTGGGCCAATGTAGTGATCACACTGCTCGAGGGCGACGATCGCCGTGTGCTGGGATTCGGCAAGATCGTCCGCGATATGACAGACAAGCGTAGAGCGCATGAAGCCGTGGTCGAGAGCGAACGGCGCTTCCGTACGCTCGTAAATGGTGTGACGGACTACGCGATTTTCATGCTGTCGCCCGAAGGCGTCATTACGAACTGGAACGCGGGCGCCCGACGCATCAAGGGCTACGACGCGGACGAAATCATCGGTTCGCATTTTTCGCGTTTCTATACGCCGGACGACGTTGAAGCCGGACTGCCGCAGCGCGGGCTTTCGATAGCCGCCAGGGAGGGACGATTCGAAGCTGAAGGCTGGCGGGTCCGCAAGGACGGCAAGCGATTCTGGGCGCACGTGGTGATCGACGCGATCCGGGACGACACAGGCGAACTGATCGGCTTCGCCAAGATCACGCGCGATATCACCGAGCGTATGGAAGCCAACCGGATGCTGGAGGAAACCCGCAAGGCCCTGTTTCAGGCGCAGAAGATGGAAGCCGTGGGCAAGCTGACAGGCGGCGTCGCTCACGACTTCAACAACGTTCTGCAGATATTGCGCGGCAACCTTGAGTTGCTCGACAGCCGGCATCACCGCGACGCCTGGTCGCGCGACCGGATTTTCAAGGCCATCGACGCCGTGGACCGCGGCTCGAAGCTCGCCTCGCATCTGCTGGCGTTCGGCCGTCAGCAACCTCTGCAACCCGTTGCGATCAATCTCGCAGCCGCGCTGCGTGGCATGGACGATTTGCTCCGCCGCGCGCTGGGCGAGACGATTCGTGTCGAAACGGTGGTCGCGGGCGGACTGTGGAATACGCTCGTCGATATCCACCAGTTAGAGAACGTCATTCTTAATCTGGCCATCAATGCGCGCGACGCGATGCCGCAAGGGGGCAAGATGACCATGGAGCTTTCCAACGCGAGTCTGGACGACGAATACGTTGCGACAGTCCCTGATGTGCTTCCGGGACAATACGTGATGCTCGCCATCACCGACACCGGAACAGGAATGCCGCAGGATGTGCTGGAGCGCGCGTTTGACCCGTTCTTCACCACGAAACCGGAGGGCCAAGGCACCGGCTTGGGACTGAGCATGGCCTATGGGTTCGTCAAGCAAAGCGGCGGTCATATCAGAATTTATAGCGAAACCGACCACGGCACGATCGTCAGGATTTACCTTCCCCGCTCTACTCAGCCCGCAGTTGAACCGCCGCCACGGACGCATGCGCCCGTAAAGGGCGGAACCGAGACCATCCTCGTCGTCGAGGACGATCAGAAAGTACAGTCGACCGCCATCGACACGCTCACAGGCCTCGGATACCGAGTACTCAAGGCGGACAATGCACAGCAAGCCTTGACCGTGTTGCGCAGCGGCGTAGACGTAGATTTACTGTTTTCCGACGTGGTGATGCCCGGGCCGGTACGGAGCACCGAGATGGCGGCGCAGGCGACCTTGCTGCTGCCCCGCATGAAGGTGCTGTTCACATCGGGCTACACTCATAATGCAATCGTGCACGGCGGCCGGCTCGACCCTGGTGTCGAACTGCTCAGCAAACCCTATAGCCGCGCCCAGCTCGCCCGTAAGGTCCGGCAAATGCTCGATATCTCCGACCAACCTTCCGGGGATCAATCCGACGCCCTGCGGCCCGCTTCTGCGACGCCTCTTCGCATTCTCATCGTCGATGACGATGAGAATCTTGCAGAGGCAATAAGCGAACAGATCGGCGCCCTCGGTTACGCGCACAAATCGACGACATGTGCACATGAGGCGCTGCAACGGTTGAGCGAAGAGACATTCGACGTGCTGATGAGCGACCTTAACATGCCCGGCCTGGGTGGCGTCGAACTCGCGAAGCGGGCCGTCGTTGCGCGGCCCCGGATACGCGTGCTTTTCTCATCTGGCTACGAGATGCCCGACTTGCCCGCGATGCCTTTCCGATGGGCTGCACTGCGCAAGCCGTTTTCAATCGAGGAACTCGGTGCTGTGCTGGAGGGCTTCGCGGTCGACATGGCATGACTGCGAACTCAGCGTGTGGGTAAGTTTCTGTCGACCTTCATTCAACTGCGGCTGACCGTGCTGCCACCGCTCGCGTGGCCGGTTGATGCAGTTGCGTGACAAACCTGCGTGCTTCAGGACCTCAGCTGCTGATCATCCAGACTATTTTTGAAAAAAGAGCTTGCGCCCCCTGCCGCGCTCGAGCGATCAGAGCGATCAGAGCGATCAGTCTGCGGGATTCGAAGAACCGAAGGGAAACTGGCAATTCCCCGTCTTCGCGCTGGATGCACCCGTCGCCATCGAAGCGACGGCACGCGGACTCTCCCTATTCTGAAAACGCGCTCGCAGACGCGGCCGAGACGAAGTTCGTCGCTCGCGCGCCGCACGGCTGGTCGTCGAGCGCGCGAGACTTGCCGTGCAAATCAGGACTGTGCGTAACGGCCACGCGCACGCGCAACTTCATGTCGCGTGGCGGAACCCCCGCTCTCCTCGAACGGCGGCTGATGACGAAATCCCGCTCCTCCCGAAACGATCGCGATGATAGCGCCGACAATCAATGCCGCGAACGAATACCAACTCGCGCGTGCGACGCCCCGGGCTGCCGTATCGGCCGTCTGACGGGCCTGTTGCTGGGCCTCGGGACTGGACGCAATGGCTGTCGCGGACGCGACGGCCGCCTGCATCTGCTGTTTCGCGGTGTCGACGACGGAGTTCGCCGAGCCCGTCTGGTTGGTCGCTGTCGCGCCAACCTGGGCGGACGTGGCGGCGACGCTGCCGGCCGTGCTTACTGCGCCCGTGAGGAGCGACGTCATGCCATAGACAACGAATAGCGTCATCACGGCCCAAGACAGCAGACCATGAAGCCATCCAAGCACGGGCGCACAACGGCCGGCGAAATACGAACCGACGAAGACGGCAAGCACGGTCGTGACGATCATCCAGACACCGGATCCGAAGCCGAACCCTTCAAGCGGATTGGGTTTGGTCATCGGTGCAAGCAACGACGCGCCAACGGCCGCGCCGAGTACGCTCATGATCAGATAAACGATCATCGATAGAATCACGCCCGCGACGATAGGGCCCCACGACAGCCGCGGAAGGCCGTCCCGAGTGGCAAGCAGTTTCATGATAACTCCCGAGGCAAGTGAGATAAGCGCCACACGCTGCATCCTGCGTGACCCAGCGCGGCGAATGAAATCCGCAAGCGGTGTGCCGCCCGTCGGTCGAGCGCGAGCGGTCGCCATTACTATCTTGCGGTTGCGAAACGTTGGCCGTGCTGCAAATAGCCGGCCTTGTAGATGCTCATCTCTTGCAGCATGCTGATCCACGACCATAGCAGCGCATCGATCGTTGTCTGGCGGCCGCCACGCCATCGGCGTCGAGCGGTACGGTATATCGCGAGCGGCCGGGGAACTGCAACCCTTAACCCGGCACACGCCATCCCGCTTCACGTCGCGACCTTAACGAGTCCTCGCGTCGTCACGTTCGCTTGTCAACGAGCGCTCGACCTGATCGATCCGCTGAAGCAGGGTCGAATAGATGATCGTCGGCAAAGCGTATCGCGCTGCGTCGACGGCACTGCGTGCGTCGGCGCAGTCCGCGCGAGATAAAGGCCGAACGGGCGATTTCGTGCTCTGTAGGCCCGAGCGGAGTCTGGCCTCAAGCGAAACCACCTTCTCGAGAGCAATGCGCTTGTCACTCGTGCTCATAAACAGGATTCCGGTCACGCGGTCGGTAGGTGCCAGCATTTGACGTACCGGATCCGAATTTGACGCGTCGCAGTCGCGTCGTCTACCTGCTGCCGCCGGGGCACTGTGCTTGCTCCGCTGTTCGATATCTACGCACTCCGTTATCTGGCAACTGTTCATGTCTTAGCCTGATTCAGATCGGCGCGATCGACTAACCCGATCTGCAAAAACCGGCGCTACCCGTTTGAATCTTTACGATATCCGCCACCAGGCAACAGGCAAAGGAAGACCACATCATTGTCTCGCAGCCACTGGCGATTCCACCTGAAGCGAAAACTGCGGCTGCACCTTTGCCTTCGCCGCGCGGATGCACTACGCGTCTGTTTGCAGTCGCTTTTCGCAGCCGCGATCGCTTACTCTCTGATGCAAGCAATCGACGCAACGAACGTGACATGGGCAGTCTTCGCGAGTCTTTTCGCCCTGCAGGCGAATGTCGACCGCACGCTCCGCGTCGGAGTCGGGCAAATCGTAGGTGCCGTCGGAGGCTCGGCGGTCGGTGTCGCAACGCTAGCCCTGTTTCCGACTGACGGGGACACGTTGTCGAGATTGGGTCTGGCCACGTTCGCTACGAGCCTCGCCTCGATCTTTTATCCGTCGACGAACTACAGCATCGTGGTGGCCGCCGCGGTCGCGCTGGAGCCTTCGACAGGTCTGACGGGTGCGCTCTCCCGCGCAATAGCGATCGGACTAGGTTCGGCCGTCGGCATCGGCGTGTCCATCATCGTGTGGCCACGGTTCGCCCGGTCGCGCGCGTTCGACCTCATGGCCGACCTGGTCGATGATTGCCGCGATCTGCTGAGCACCCTGTCGTTGCAGTCGTCGGCGGTCGATGGGAAATCGACCGATTCGATTCATGCGCGCTTCCTTCGACGCCTGATCGACGCGCGACTGAGCTCTGGCGATGCGCGCGTGCGGCCGCATCTCAAGCAAGGACCGACCCTTTACGCGGTACTGGATGCGCTGGAAACTCTCTGGCACGGTCTGGTCCTGCTTGATCGTGTAATGCGCAGCCAACGCGACGCGTTGCCCGAACGCGAAACCCTCACGCCGGCCACCAATGCGATTCTCGAGCGAGCCGACGGATACTTGCAGCAAGTTGCGGCTTATCTCCGTGGTGACACCGCTCTGCCCGAAGGCATGGGATCAACGCAGCCGATAGGCGACGCGTGTGCAGCCCTGGCAAAACACATCGATGCAGCACACGGCGCAGGTCACCCGCATCGGTCGGCAGAGATTCACGCATTGTCGACGCTGCTCTTTGCATTCGAGCAAGTTTCGGCAAATCTTCGCAAGCTCGCCACGCTGCTTGATCAACGGGAGTAGGTGGGCGGGGGTGCCATGTGATAACCGCTGTTATCGCCAGCTAGCCACGCGCTTTGCCAGAAAAACTGGACTGTGCGGTATCTCTCAGGCCTCGTACTTCAACGACAGAGAAACCTTGGTTCGATACTCGACCACTTTGCCGTTGTCGAACTTTATGTCGAGCTTGCAGACTTCGGCGATCCGCAAGTCGCGAAGTGGACTAGCGGCAGTTTCGACTGCATTTTTCGCCGCCTCCTCCCATGAAGTCGGGCTCGTGCCAATGAGCTCAGTAACCTTATAGATGCTCGACGGTGTGCTTGTTGCCATGGTCGTACTCCGGATGACATGTGGACGATGCTTTGTCGCGCATCCCTCATGCCTGATTTTTTTAAACCGGGCAAGCGTCCGCGTCAAGGACGGCTGCATACCTCGCGGTTCTCGCACGGCAGTTGTGTACGCAACGAGCGGGCGGCACGACTCGTGCTGCATGAGTATCGTTATCTCCACGTCCCGTGAAGCCTGAACGACCGGATGTCGAGTTCATCATGCGGAGGAGTGAATGATCGGCATCGTGATTCCAGCCCATAATGAAGAAGTACTACTGCCTGCCTGTCTGCGCGCCGCCCAGGTCGCCGCGACGCATCCTCTCTTGCATGGAGAGGAAGTAGCGATAGTTGTTGTGCTTGACTGCTGCAGCGACGGCAGCAGCGCAATCGCCGAGACCGCGGGGGTGAACACTGTCGGGGTCGACGCAAGGAACGTTGGTGTTGCACGGGCGAAGGGCGCATCGTGGACGCTCAACAGGGGCGCACGTTGGCTTGCTTTTACTGATGCCGACAGTCGCGTCGCGCCAGACTGGCTGGTCACACAGTTGGCGCTGCGGGCTGACGCCGTATGCGGCGTGGTGACTGTCGATGACTGGTCCGAGCACGACGCACAAACACGTGAAGCTTTTTACCGGTCGTACATCGATACAGATGGGCACCGGCATGTACACGGTGCGAACCTTGGCGTTTCTTCGCGCGCTTATTGCCGCGCAGGTGGCTTTACCCCTCGCGTCTGCAGCGAAGACGTCGCCCTGGTCGACATGCTGGTCGCAACGGGCGCGAACATCGCGTGGAGCGCGGCCCCGCGGGTTGTCACGAGTGCGAGGATCGCATCGAAAGCGCGAGGCGGCTTTGCTGACACCCTCGCGGCATTCGCAATCGGCCAGGAAAAGAGCACCTAACCACCGGTCCCTCTGGCCAGCCGCCGGACACCGGACACCGGTTGCGGCTGGCGGCGGGGGCAGCATGAATTGGAGCCCGATTCGTGAATGCAGTCGCGTAGAAATCCGTCACTTGTGCAGCTTGCTCCTTAGCGAGCTGACGTCATTGGCCGTGATCGGCTGCGCGTTGTTGCCCCACGCGCTCCGTATATACGTCAGCACCTGGGCGATCTGGACATTGGCGAGCGTCGCTGCAAAACCGGGCATCGACTGGCGCGGCGGCCCCGTTAGTGTCGATGGACTGTTGCCGCCTTCCACGAGCAAACGTATCAGCGACGTCGTATCTTCTGTGAGCACGGACGGGTTGCCCGCCAATGAAGGAAATGCGTTGGGCACGCCCATCCCGTCCTCGCGATGGCAACTCGCGCAGAACCCTCGGTACACGTTGAAGCCGAGCGACAGTTCATCGGGTACGCGGCTGCCGTTGACGGGCGATCGCGCGGGTTCGACGTGGGGCGTGTAAGTGCCAGACGAATTCTGCGCCGGCAATGACTTCAGATAATGCGCGATCGCCTGAGCGTCAGCGTTCGTCAGATATTGCGAACTGTCTTCGATCTGCTCGACCATGCTGCCGTACGCGATCACACCACCCGCATGCCCCGTCTTCAGGAACGACGCGATATCGGCCTCGTTCATTCTTCCCAGGCCGGATCCGTTGTCGCCCGTCAGGTTCGGCGCGAACCAGTGATCGTTGACGCCGCCCGTCAAATACGTTTTCGTCGACTCGTCATAGCCGCGCTCCTGGAAGCCCGCGCCTCGCGGCGTATGGCACGCGCCGCAGTGCCCCAGCGATTGCACCAGATACGCGCCGCGATTCCATTGCGCGTCGCGATCGGCGCGCGGTGTATACACACCTTTCGGCGCGAACGCGAGTTGCCAGAAGCGCAACGTCCAGCGCTGGTTGAACGGGAAGGCGACGTGCGAAGGCGGAGTCGGCTGGGCGACGGGTGCGACGCCCTGCATCATGTATGCGTAGAGCGCGTCCATGTCGTCGTCGTTCACCTTCGCAAACGACGCGTACGGCATCGCCGGATAGAGCCGTTTGCCGCCTCGTGCAACGCCTTCGCGAAGCGCACGGGCGAACTCTTCGTATGTGTATTGCCCGATGCCAGATTGCCTGTCGGGCGTGATATTACTCGACATGATCGTGCCGAACGGCGAGGCCAGACCCAGGCCGCCCGCGTACGGCTTGCCTTCGACAGCCGTATGGCAGCCCGCGCAGTCGCCTGCTTTCGCGACATATTCGCCGCGCTGAAGCGTTTCGCGACTGGCGGCGATCTTCGATGAAGGAACCGTTCCAATGTATTCATCGGACGATGCGGTCGCGAATGCCAGCGCCCATGCGCCCACGAAGGCGCAAGCGGCCAGCCGCCGGATCGACGCGCGTGTCATGTCGAACCGTCCCGCGGCACGATGACGGCCTGCCCTGTCGCCAGCGCGGGCGCTTTGCGACGCGTTAGCCAGCGCGCGGCGATCGCCAGGGCGCCGATCAGATACGCAGCGGCCGCCGGCACCCACATGATCAGCCCGCCCAGTTGCTGGTCGTGCAGCGGATCGACGCCCATCGCGCTGCAAGGCTCGGCATACAGCGGATACCAAAGGCCGGGTGCGAGCGTAATCAACGCACCGAGCGCGCCCGTATGCACCATCGTCGTGAAGAGCGACAGCATGGCATGACCGCCCGTCTGCCGCCTTGCGCCCTCGCCCGCAACCGTCCACCAGAACAACAGCGCGGTGAGTAGAAAGCTCGCGTGCTGCAGCGAGTGGATCCACGGATGCAGCAGCGCAGCCTGGAACATCGTCGGCATATGCCATGCCCATAGTGCGACGGCATGCAGCAGCCAGGCCGTCAACGGCGTTGTCAGTCCTCTCCAGCAGGACGAAAACCCGTCCGCTCTCACACACCGTCCGACACCCGCGCGCGCACGCCGCGGCAATGCCCACATCCAGACGCCGAGGGGTCGGCCCGCGACCAGCAGCGGCGCGGCAATCAGCATCATCGATTCGTGCTGCACCATGTGCGCCGAGAAAAGCGCGCCGCTCAGCGTGTCGAGCGGCGAGAAGAGCGCGAGCGCAAGCGCGACCCAGCCGCTCAGGAAGCCAATCAGATGTGTCGCTCGCACGCGCGCGCTGTGCGATCGCAGTGACGCGCGATTGCGCAGCCGCCAGTAGCCGGTGACGTATGCGGCGATGCTGACTGCCATCAGCGCGACGACCCATGGTTCGTACGTCCATCCGAACGACGGCGGACTCTCTACCGACCCCGTGAGCCCATGCGCGCACGCGACGCCCGGCGCGAGCGTCAACGCAGCCATGAACGCCACGCGACCACGTAGATGCCTGATAGAGCGCTTCATTGACAGGGCGACAGCAACCATTGGGGGAACCACATCATCAACTGAACCAACGCCGAGAGCGCAGCCACCAGCATGGCCATTAGCGGAAAGAACGCTGCGTGCGCGGCAGGAATGCTATCGTCAGACGCGTTGGGTTCGCGGGAATGCGATACGCGCCGCCAGCGTCGATACGCGAGCCACGCAGCGGCGACCGAAAATACGAATGCGACGGCACTTACGATCCCGAGCGCGACCGTGTTGCGCTGCGCGCATGCAACATGCACGAGCGCATAGTTGAGACTTTGCGCGCCGAGCACCACGAGGGGCGCCGCGAGGAGTCCGGCCCACGATGCAAAGGACGGATTCATAGCGACATCCGTGGCGCGAAATAGATCACCGCATAGATCGGTAGCCAGCTCAACACGATGAAGTACCAGTAGAACGCGTTCTCGCTCGTGTCGACGAGCCGCTTGCCTTCGTACGGCCCCGTGAATAGCAGCACCGCGAGCACGGCGGTGTCGACGGTATCCGTAATCAGGTGCGTCGTGTGCAAAGCCAGCAAGGTCCACACGATCGATCCGTATGCATTCGCGTTCCACATCACGTTGAGCGCTGTGAATTCGAAGCCGCGCAGCACGAGAAAGATCAGCGCGAAGCAGACGCATACGGCGAGCCACAATCGCGCGAGTTCGCGATTTCCTTTGTTCGCGGCACGTCTTGCGAGCTCGTTGGGCACCATGCTCAGTATCAGCACGACCGTATTCAGCGAACCCCATAGCAGCGACGGCGGCGGCGCATGCAATGGCCATGACGCGTTGACCGTGCGCAGATAAAAATAGACGGCGACCGCGAGCGCGAAGACCGAGCCTTCGATCAGCATGAGCCCCGCGGTTGCCCACCACATCAGACTGCGCGCGCCAAAGCCGAAGCTGGGCAATGCGCGAACGTCGAGCGTCGACGGCTGCGCATCAGAAGACGAACCATCGCGCGAAGAAGTGACAGCCGATGCTCGACTCCTCCGCCCGCGCCCCGCCACTTCCGGCCACCGCTCGAGCGCGCGCGCAACGGCATTCTCGCGCCGCGTCGGCCAGAACCAGACGATCATCGCAATCGCCACGGGCACCGTGCCCCACCAGACAGCCGACGGCGTGTATATCGAGCCGATAAAAAAGACGGTCGTTGCGATCGCGCTGACGAACGGCCAGATCGACGGCGACGGAAACAGCGGGCGCGTGTCCGGTATCGCGTCGAGTGCGGAAGTCGTCAGCACCTCACGCGCCGAAGCGGTGAGTCCTGACACGAATCGCGGCTCCCGGCGCGCCGACCACAGCGGCTCCTGTTCGTACACAACGGGCAATGCATCGAAGTTGTGAGGCGGCGGCGGGCTCGGCACGCTCCATTCAAGCGAGCCGCCGCCCCACGGGTCCGATCCGGCGAGCTGTCCATGCCGCGCATTGCGCGCCACGTTGAACAGGAAGATCGCGATACTCACGGCCATCATGTAAGCGCCGACGGTGGCGCCGAGGTTCATCCCGTCCCATCCCATCCCATGTGGATACGTCCACACCCTGCGCGGCATCCCCTGCAAGCCGAGCAGATGCATCGGGAAAAACGTCACGTTGAAGCCGATGAAAAACAGCCAGAAGTGCCATCGACCAAGCCGCTCGTCGAGCATGCGGCCCATCACCTTCGGAAACCAGTAATAGATCGCGCCGAACAGCGGGAACACTGCTCCGCCGATCAGCACGTAATGCAGATGCGCAACCACGAAGTAAGTATCGTGGACCTGCAAATCGAGCGGCACCGAACCGAGCATCACGCCCGTCATGCCGCCCAGCACGAGATTGAAGAAGAACGCCAGCACAAAAAAAAGCGGCACCTTCAGATTGAGCCGCCCGGTCAGCAGCGTGGCGAGCCAGCAGTAGATCTGAACACCCGAGGGAACTGCAATCATCACGCTCGCCGCCGTGAAGAAGCTCTTGCCAAGCTCGGGCACCGCGGTCGCGAACATGTGATGCACCCACAGCCCGAACGCCAGAAACGCAGTCGCGATCAACGACAGCACCATCGCCGGATAGCCGAACACCGGGCGTCTCGAGAATGTCGCGATGATCGACGACATGAAACCGAGCGCCGGTATGAAGATCAGGTACACCTCGGGGTGCCCGAAGAACCAGAACAGGTGTTGCCACAACAGCACATCGCCGCCGAGCGACGGGTTGTAGAACTGCGTGCCGACCAGCCGGTCGAGAATCAGCGCGGTACTCGCGAGCATCACGGCCGGCATCCCAAACAGCACCATGAACTGTGTAACCAGCGTGGCCCATACGAACAGCGGCATGCGGCTGAGCGACATACCCGGCGCGCGCATCTTGAGTATCGTCGCGATCAGCACGACGGCTTCGAGCAGCCCCGATAGCTCGGTGAACGTGATCATCTGCGCCCAGATATCCGAGCCTTTTCCTGTCGAATAGTCGGGGCCCGCGAGCGGCACGTAACTGAACCAGCCCGCGCGAGGACCTGCGCCGACAGCGAGCGCGCCGAACAGCAACACGCCGCCGAACAGAAAGACCCAGTAGGCGTACGCATTCATGCGCGGAAACGCGATGCTGCGCGCGCCGACCATCAGTGGTACGAGCCACGCGGCCACGGCTTGCATTACAGGCACGGCGAACAGGAACATCATGGCTGAGCCGTGAGTCGTGAACAGCTGGTCGTAGAGATCGGGCGAAATCAGACGGTTGTCGGGGCGCGCGAGCTGGGCGCGCATCGCGAGTGCGAGCACTCCCGCGAGTAGAAAGAATACGAACGTCGTCGCGATGAACCGGCGCGCGATGGTCTTGTGATTGACGGCCGACAGCATCCCGACCAGTCCCGGCGGATCGCGCCACGTTTGCGCCAGCGCGTCGAGCGTCTCTGGCGACGCGTCCGGACCGTCCTTCAGATCGAGGTTCTGACCGGTCACGATACGCGCTCCCGTCGTGCTCATTGGAGCGTCTCCAACCACGCAACGACCGCGCGCAGGTCGTCGGCCGTGAGAGGCAAGGCAGGCATCGTCGTGCCCGGCTTCATTGCATCCGGCTCGCGGATCCAATGCAGCAGGTTGGCTTGCGTGTTCGCAAACATGCCCGCTGCGATCGTCTGACGGCTCATCAGATGCGTAAGGTCCGGTCCAAGCGTTCCTTGCGCGGCGGTACCGCGCACCGTATGGCATCCGGAGCACGTCGAGCGCTCGAAGACCTGCCGGCCGCGCTGCGCGAGCGCATCGACGGACGATACCGCCGCGCCCGCCTGATTCGCGCGCCATGCGCTGTACTGGTCCGGTGATTCGGCAACGACCAGCATCGCCATCAGCGCATGCTCGGCGCCACAAAACTCGGCGCACTGTCCGCGATACACGCCGGGTTTGTCCGCGCGAAACTCGATCGTCGACTGGATGCCGGGCAGCATGTCCTTCTTGCCGTGCAGATTGGGCACCCAGAACGTATGGATGACGTCGCCCGCTTTCAGCGCGACGACGATGGGCCGCCCGGCGGGGATGTGCAGTTCGTTCGCCGTCGTAAAACCGGGCTGACCGCTGTCCGGTGGGTACACCGCCTGCCACCACCATTGCTGGCCAGTCAATTCGATCCGCACGGGATTCACGACGGGCAGCATCGACAATGCGCGATCGGTCAGCACATCGGCGGCGACGAGACCGACCAGCAGCACGACAGATACCGACGAAGCAACGATCACCCCGCGCCGTGCAAGTCTTTCGGTAGGGTCATCGGGCGCGGAGTCGGGCGCCGTCGATGCATCGCTGCGTTGCGCGCGCAATAGTGCGATGAACATCGCGAGAAGCACCGCTGCGAACACGACCCCGCAGACGACCAGCGTCAGGTTCCACAGGTCGAGAATGCGCGCCGCCTGTACGCCCGCCGGCTTGAGCACGCTTTGTTGCGGAGCGGCGCTGGCATCAATGGCAGCGAGTGCCGATAACAGCCCAGCAACGAGCAGGCGTGTGTGCACATGCGCTCGCTCGCGGCGAAGACGGATGACGTCGCTCATTGCATTCGTCAACGTAATGGCGGATGCGTGCACTCAGCATACGCCGTGCCGCAAGACAGTCTGTCACGCCTTCATGAAGCGACGGACAGCCGCGCAAAGGCATAACGGATGCTCGTCTAACGGACGCGCTGCAGCTTCCCGACCATCGAGAGAACCGCGACGGATGGGCGCATAACTCCAAGGAGCAACTCATGAATATCAACCAGTCGCCAGAGAAGCGGGAGCCGCAGCAATCCAAAGTCGGACGGGGCACGCCGCCCGCGCGGACGCCGGAACCGCAATCCGATACGGACGTTCAGCCGGACCAGAATCCCGTACGCAATACGCCCGACACCAGCGGGCCGGCAGGCCCCGGCGGGCCGGGTAACGCGCCGAAGCCTTGATCTGCGCCACGACGTGAAGTTGATTGATCGGGTCCGCACATGTTGATCGAGGCCGCATGGTTCGCCCTTGTCGGCGTGCTGCTCGTCGCGGTGGCGATCGGCCGTGGATTGATTGCGCGTCTGCCCTTGAGCGGCGCGATGGTCTATCTTTGCGTCGGATTTCTAATCGGCACTGCGGGCGCTGGAATGCTGCCGGTCTCGCTCGACGGCGATGTCCGGACGCTGCGCATCGTCACGGAAGTGGGCCTGGTCGTCTCGCTGTTCTCGATCGGCATGCATCTTCGCGTTTCCTTGCACGATCGCCTCTGGTGGCTACCGCTCAGGCTCGGGTTTCCCGCGATGATCATCACCGTCGCGATCGTGACGGCCACCGGTATCTGGGGGCTGCATCTTTCTGCAGGCGCTGCGCTCGTGCTCGCGGCCGCCCTCGCGCCGACCGACCCCGTACTCGCCAATGAACTTCGCGTGCGCGAAGCGGGCGACGACGAGCCGCTGCGATTTTCACTGTCAGGCGAAGGCGGTTGCAACGACGGCGCCGCCTATCCTGTTGCGCTCGCGGGCTTCGCCTTAAGCGGAATTCAGGGCTTCGCCGGCAGCAGCCCGATTGGATTTGCGTTGAGCGTCGTTTGGGGCCTGGGCGGCGCGGCGCTGATCGGTTGGGTGTGCGGTGTCGGCATGGTCAAGATCGTGACAAGGCTTCGCACGCGCTATGGCGAAGCGGTCGGCGTCGAAGGCTTTCTCGCGCTCGGTTTGATGGGGATCTGCTACGGCGCGTCGCTCGCGGCGCACACCATTGCGTTCGTCGGCGTGTTCGTCGCGGGCGTCGCGTTACGTCACGAAGAGCTCAAGGCAACCGGCGACCGCCCGCCGTCGGAAGTACTGGCCAGCGTGCAACGAAAAGAGAAACACACTGCGGCCACGGATCCGGAGCGAGCCCACGCCTACATGGCTGAATCGATGATGGGCTTTACCCGTGAAATCGAACGGCTCGTCGAATTCGCATTGATGCTTGCCATCGGCAGCGCCGTTTCCGCACATTGGCGCGAGGTGCTGACCTGGCACGCGATCTGGCCTGCACTAGTGCTCTTTCTCGTCGCGCGGCCTGTCGGTACTTCACTTGCCCTCGTCGGCGCGAACGTGGATGGCTATCAGCGCGTTCTGATCGGGTGGATGGGCATTCGCGGTGTCGGCGCATTTTATTACCTGCTGCTTGCGCTCGAGCAAGGCGGCAATCAGTTCAGGCCGCTTGCTTCAGTGATACTCGCGAGCATCACGTTGTCCGTCATCGTGCACGGATCGAGCGCGACACCTGCGCTCAACCGTTACTTCCGCAGACAACATGCGCGCAGTTCGCGGCAGCCGCGAAACGGTATCCCCCCGAAAGCGCGCCGGTACGACAGCGCCGGTTGGTGACCTGCGGTCGCGGGCAATGCTCAGGAACTACGGATGCTCGATCAATGAAGCGGCGGTGCGACCCGGACGCCATACAGAACCCGCACCTTCCCTTGACCGAAACAAGGCCGCCGTCCCAAGAAGACAAATCATAGTGCTTGCGGCGGTGCAGACCCGCGTCCAGTCCCGAACAAGCGGGCTGCCCTTTCGGCCCGCCGGTCGGGAAGCCACGCGACGCTGGCTTGTTCATCCCGGCGTCACCGGCAATGCACGCTTGTGGCGCGTCGCCATGTAGAAGCGCCGGATCGTGGTCAAGACTTCGTCGCTAACAGACTTGCCTTCGAGGAAGTCGTCGATATCGTCGTAGGCAATCCCATAGCTGTCTTCGTCAGGTCTTTGCGGCGTCAACGTTTCGAGGTCGGCAGTCGGCACTTTCATCACCAGATGATCGGGCGCGCCTATCACTCTCGCCAGTTCCCGCACGCGTCGTTTCGTCAATCCGGCAAGCGGGAGAATATCCGCGCCACCGTCCCCGAACTTGGTGAAAAAGCCCATCAGAGATTCGGCCGCATGGTCCGTTCCGATCACGACACCTGCTCTCGCGCCCGCGATCGCATACTGCACGATCATCCTCTGCCGCGCCTTGATGTTGCCGAGCACGAAATCTTCCTGAAAGTCGTCGGTGTATTGCGCCCCCGCGCGCTTGAGCGCGGACAGCATCGCATCGGACGGTTCTTTCACATTGACCGTCAACGCCTCGTCCGGGCGGATGAAGTGCAGCGCGTGCTGCGCATCCGCTTCGTCGCGTTGCTCGCCGTAGGGCAGGCGCACGGCGAGGAAATGCGCTTCATAGCCTTTCGCCCGTAACCGCTCGACACTGAGTTGTGCGAGCCTCCCCGCGGTCGACGAATCGACGCCTCCGCTGATGCCGAGGACGTATGTGCGCAGTCCGTTCGAATACAGGTAATCGCTGAGGAATTCGACGCGCCGTTCACGTTCGGCGTTTGCGTCGAAATGCGCAGGGACGCATAGCTCGAGGATCACCTGGCGCTGCCAGTCGCACTGGAACGCTGACACATCGACAGTCATGTTTGATCTCCGTATCGGTGATGAACTCTGCGCTGCGGCGTTACCGCGGCGAGAGCACGCGGTGCTGCCCGAAACACCGGACCGGCCGCCGTGCAACCCGATGCACGCTCATCGGTGGGCTCCGAGCTCATTGAAGTAGTGCTCGACGCGGGACAATGCGTAGCGTGCGGCCTGACGCCTGATTTCGTTACGGCTACCCGAAAACTGGCGGGTTTCCGTGAAAGTAGCGATGGAGCCATCACGAAGCCGGTAGGCCCACGCGAAGCATTGCGTACCGGGAGCCAGACCGCTGGAAGGCACGGCATCGGCAACGCCTGTATTGGAGACTGCAACGTCAGCGCAAACGGCGTCCTGCTGCAGCGCCCCTTCCGCCATCTCGCGTGCGACGGGTTCGCTCGTCAGCCCATGAGCCTGCATCGTTGCATGCTGCACACCGAGAAAGCCCGCCTTGCCCGATGGCGAGTATGTGACAAACCCGACGTCCAGACATCCTCCGCTGCCCGGCACCTCGGCCAGACACGATGCGATCAGCCCGGCCGTACATGATTCGGCCGTGACCAGTTTCAGGCCGCGCGAGCCGAGAAATGACACTACCTGCCTTGCCAGATTCATCGCCTTCTCCTTCCGACTCTACGCAGCAGGCAGGCGCGCCTCAACCTGCTGGACCTCGCCCTCGGCGCCGGACCATACCCGCGCAGGCGCGGGTATGGTCAGGTGTAGCTTAGTTCTTAAGATCGTCGGGCACCTTGCCGCCATTTTCCGCGAGCTTCTGCATGACCTGTTTGTGCAGCCAGATGTTCATCGCCGCTGAATCGTCGGTGCTGCCGCTGTAGTGAAGCTCCGATGCGAGTTCCTTTCGCGCAGCCAGGCTGCTGTCCAGGCCGAGCAACTTCAGCAGATCGACGATCGACGTTCGCCAGTTCAGCTGCTCCCCATGATTGGCCTGCATCTGGATAAGCACGGCCTCGACGTCGACTTCCTGCCGGGGCGCGGCGGGCTGAACCGGCGGCTGGGCTGGTATCGAAGCGGCCGTGGATGTGGTCGCACCCGCGCCGCTGCTGGCAGTCGCGGGCGGCGCGTTCGCGGGCGATGCCTGTTGTCCGGCAGCCGCGCCGGGCGCCCCCGGCACCTGCGCCGCCGCTCCGCCGCTTGCGTGGTGGCCAAAAATCTTGTTCATGATGTTGCCGAAGATGCTCATGACGCCCTCCTGTTTGCGGGAGCAACGCATCCCGCAAGCGCTGTGCCGACCACGGACCCGTCGTGGCGCGGGCGATACGCCTGATGCGGCAAGCTGCGCACAAACTGCACTGCCGCTTCTACCGCTTCAGACCGCGCGGCTACCCGCCCTTGCGGAGCAGATCGTTCGGGGAATACGCATTGCTCGTTATGTCACGTCGTGCTATTTCCCGGGAGCATCTCACCATGAGCAAAGTCAACAAGAGCCCGTCCTATCCGTTCGCGTCCGGCGGCTGGGGATCGCTGAAGTCTGTAACGACGATACTGGCTCAGGAAAAGATCGCGTTGAAAGACAGCACGATTCTGCTCAAACAGAACAAGCCAGACGGCTTCATGTGCGTAAGTTGCTCGTGGGCGAAGCCGGCCGATCCACACACATTCGAGTTCTGCGAGAGCGGCGCAAAAGCGACCGCATGGGACACGACAGCGAAGCGCATGACGCCGGAGTTCTTCGAGCTCAACACCGTGACGTCGCTTCTGAACTGGCACGATCACGATCTCGAGGAAGCAGGCAGGCTGACCGCGCCGATGAAATATGACGCCGCTAGCGACAGATACATCGAAGTGGGCTGGGAGGAGGCGTTTCGGGAGATCGGGCGGGAACTGGCCGCGCTTGATCCGGAGAGCGTTGTCTTTTATGCGTCAGGTCGGGCATCGCTCGAAACGTCATACATGTACCAGCTTTTCGCACGGATGTACGGCTGCAACAACCTGCCCGATAGCTCCAACATGTGCCATGAGAGCACAAGCGTCGGGCTGAAGGAGGCAATCGGCGTAGGAGTGGGCACTATCACACTCGAGGACTTCGAGAAGACTGACCTGATGTTTTTCTTCGGACAAAACGTCGGCACCAACAGTCCCCGGATGCTCCACCAGTTGCAGGACGCACGCAAGCGCGGCGTGCCCATCATCACCTTCAACCCGCTGCGCGAGCCCGGTCTGGTTTCGTTCGCGAATCCGCAGTCACCCGTGCAAATGTTGACGCCTGCGCAGACGCAAATCAGCACGCAGTATCATCAGCTCAAGACGGGCGGCGACACGGCCGCGATCCTCGGCATCTGCAAGGCGGTCATCGAAGCCGACGATCAGGCAAAAGCGCAGGGATCGCCCCGGGTAGTCGACGTCGCATTCATCGACGAGCACACGACAGGTTTCGACGAGTTCGCCGCGCACGCGCGGGCAACGGACTGGAGTGAGATCGAACATGTTAGCGGTCTGACGCGCGCCGCCCTGTTCGATGCGGCGAGCGAATATATGCGCGCGAACGCGGTGATGGCGCACTATGGAATGGGTTTGACGCAGCATCGGCTGGGCGTGCAAAACGTGCGCATGCTGACCAACCTGCTGCTCTTGCGCGGGAACATCGGCAAGCCGGGTGCCGGCCCATCGCCCGTGCGCGGACATTCCAACGTCCAGGGTCAGCGCACCGTGGGCATTACGGAGAAGCCAGAACTTGCCCCGCTCGATCAACTCGCAAAGCAGTTCTCATTTGAACCGCCGAGGAAGAAAGGCCTGAACACCGTCGAAGCATTCGAAGCGATGGTAAAAGGCGACGTGAAGGCCGTCGTCAATCTGGGCGGCAATCTCGTAAGGTCCGTGCCGGACCGGCTGCAGACGGAGCCCGCATGGTCGCGCCTGCGACTCACTGTCAATGTGGCGACCAAGCTCAATCGCAGCCACCTTGTTCACGGCGAACTGTCGTATGTACTCCCGTGCCTGAGCCGGATTGAAACACACCGCACGCCACTTGGCGACCAGGCCGTTTCGATGGAAGACAGCACAGGCTGCATGCATGGCTCCAGAGGTGCCACCGAACCCGCAAGCGCGAAGGCACGTCCCGAGCCATTCATCGTGGCAGGCATCGCGAAAGCGACGCTAGGCGAGCGCTCCACCGTCGACTGGAATGCATGGCGCGACGACTACTCTCGCGTTCGCGACGAAATCGCGGCGACGTATCCGGACATCTTCCACGACTTCAACGAGCGCATGTGGCAGCCGGGCGGCTTCCACCGGCCGCTGCCTGCGCGACATCGCGAGTGGAAAACGAAATCCGGCAAGGCGGAGTTCCTCACGCCGCATTCGCTGGGCGAAGATCCCGACATGCCGGAGAAAGTGCCCGAAGCGCTCCGTCTGATGACCCTGCGCAGCGATAGCCAGTTCAACACGACCATCTACAACATCGAGGATCGTTTTCGCGGCGTAAAGAACACGCGCATGGTCATCCTGATGAATCAGGCGGACATCGATAAGCGCCATCTGCGTGAAGGACAGAAAGTGACGCTGCAGACGATCGCCGACGATGGAATCGACCGACGCCTGGATGGACTTGAAATCAAGGCGTATGAGATCCCTGAAGGGTGTATCGGTGGCTACTATCCGGAATGCAATGTACTGCTGCCGCTTTGGCACTACGCAAAAGAAAGCATGGTGCCCGGTGCGAAGTCGATTCCGGTGAGGATCGTCTAACGAGTGCTGACGAGCCAGCACAAAGGCTGTTGAGGACCGCGGGAACGAGACATGCTGCCGGAATCGCGAACGGTTATTTGTCTGTGTCCGCACCATGAGAGGTCCACACCATGCGCTACGTACCTACGATCACGACGATGATCCGTCTGGATCACACCCACGTCCTCGCTGCGTTTCATCGTTACGGCAGCGAGACCTCGTGGTGGCGAAAGCGTGCGATCGTCACATCCGTTTGCAGAGCGCTTGAAATTCATGCGCAGCTCGAGGAAGAGATTTTCTACCCTGCGCTCGCGCGCATTGCACCGACTGACGAAACCCTAAAGAAGAGTCGGCCGGAGCATGACGAAATGCGGGAGGTGATCGCGAAGCTGCGTGGTATGGGTCCCGAGAATGCCGCGTACGACTCGCTGTTCATGCAGTTGATGCGTGACACTCTGCACCATGTCGCCGATGAGGAGACGAGGCTCCTGCCTCTGGCGGAACGGGCGCTCGGACCCGAGCTACGCGCCCTTGGCGCAGACATGACGCGCCGGCGCATGCAACTGCTCGGAGAGCATCCCGTCGAAGTCGCGGTCAATACGGCGGGTACGTTTCCCGTCGCGACTGCCGTGTTCGTGGGTTTGCTCGCATGCGGCGTGGCGCGGCTCCTCGGCGGCAATCGGCGACCGGTACGGAAGGTATGAAACACGGCGCAGCCATTGCGCACGCTCCCCCCTCAAGGAGTAGAAAATATGAACGTCACGTCGATCAGGTGGCTTCATAGCGTGCGTCTCTCGCGTAACACCTATCTGTTTTCCGCGGCTCCCGGTGATGACGATTCAGAGAAAGAAGATATCGACGGCGAACTCGCCAATACAGGTGACATCGCGAACATGAGCAATGGCAAGACAGGAACGAATACAGTGGCCGAGCCCGACAAAGCGAAACCGGAAAGCGCGCATGTACGCAACGACAACCCGTGATACGCGCTAACTCGCAAAACGGGAACCGGCAGGGTAAATGGGTTTTTCTACGGCTCCCCCTTGCGCGCACCAGTAGGCTTCCCACGGCCGAGAGCGGCGCGACGGTACTCGCGCGCTTTTCGTTGCGCGGATACCCGATGAGGATCTTGCCGCCCCGTTCCTTGGGCCGAGGACTACTGTCAATTTCTGCGGGACTACGCCACATGCTGCGCACGGCCGGCAGGACTCTCGTCGGTCCTCTAAATCGCGTATCAACCGCGGCCGAAATCACGGGAAGCTGCTAGCGCGACACGGTTCGGCCAGGCGCTCCCTCTCGCTATTGCGGCACAGCGCTTGCGGATTCGCAGACGTCACAGACATTGCGCGTCTCGAATCGACTTCGCGGCGCATGGAGACCGGCGATGGCATTCAACAGACGCTCCCGATACAGTCCAAAGGCAGGAAACGAAACGGTATCGCGCTCGGCACTGCAGTCGGGCATTGCGGCGGGCACACTGGCCGCGGGCTTCGCTGGCTTGCGAGCAGCGTACGAAGGCTCGACGATGTTCGCCCCTATCAACGCGGTCACGCACTGCATCTGGCCTCGCCGCGCGTTCAGCGAAAGGGGCTTCAGTCCGCGCTTTACGCTGAGTGGTTTCGCGATTCATCAGGCGTCGGCGGTCTTCTGGGCAATGCTGTTCGAGGCGGTCAATGCGCGGCTTGCTCGCGGCGCACGCCGCATCGCCCCCGTCGCGACCGCCACCGCAGCGACGGCGACCGCCGCTACCGCATATATCGTCGATTACCACGTTGTGCCGGAGCGGTTGAGGCCGGGCTTCGAAGAACATCTTTCCAGCCGCTCGCTGGCCGGCGTATATGTCGCGCTGGCAGCGGGCTTCGTCGCGGCCGCGCTGCTGCGCAGCCGACCTCAGGGAGATCGATCATGACCGCGTCCGATGCAAACAATCCCCAGATCCGCAAGTTCATCAACGTGTAGAAGGCATTGAAGGGCGCGTCCTATCCCGCCAGGAAGGAAGAACTACTCAGGATTGCCAATGGAAACGGTGCCGATGAAGAGGTAATGGTGGTAGCGGAAATTCGATCCTCTATACCGGACGCTTCGCACGGACATCTTGCTGCTACAACGTAGCCGTCTACACAATGCGCATCGATCGCGTCAACCGGTATGCCGTCTGACCAGTTGAGTTGTCGCAATGCATTCGAATTGGTTTGCTGTAGCCCGTCTCTAACGAGCCCAGCAGTCGCACGAACGACGATCATTGTCGAGAAGCGCAACCTCCGTCAGTTCGTGTCAACGATCAAATAGCACAGAACCACCTCAAGGCGATCCTTGATCGTCGACACGATTGATAAAAGGAGTACATGATGTCAGTCAAACCTGAAGACGCAGCGACCAAGCCCGACGCTCCATTGCACAACCCGGAGCCCGATGCGCATGGCACGAGTGGTTCCAGGGAATCCACGGACCCAGTCGAACGCGCAGACCGTCGCAGAGAGAATCAAAAGAACGTCGACGTTAGCGTGGAACGCGACGGAACGGTCAAACAGAAGCCGCACGGAAATATGGATGAAACACTGATCCCGAAGGGAAAAGACCATCCCGAACAAGGACCCTATACGCCCGAGCATGATCGGATCGATCCCGATCTCGCGCCTGACAAGGACGCATAGCTGATTGTCCTGTACGCGTTCGGGGCACGTACGAATCTCGGTTCTTTCGGACATCCCTCCGATCGCTCGCTTTTTGTGAAGTCACGCGGCCATATGTAAATCGCGTGCCGCGCAGGCGATGCACCGCACGCCCTCGTGACCGAATGAGCAAGAGTTTTGTCGGGCGAGCGTACTGATAGTTTTCCAAGATGTACAACTGTGAACCCAATCACCAAAAGGAACATGTACAACAGCACAAACGGTTTGCTACGCGACACGTACATGTCGTCACTCGTGCCCTCAGCACGACGGTTGTGGACCGCAGCGGATACCACCGTCATGCCGTGCGCTCTGGTTTTCATCGACGAGACCAGTGCGGGAAGCCCGAATAAACGCCGTCCGGGCGCGCTCTCCTACGTGGAACAGGGTGTGACGCTCAACCGCAGTCTTCTTGCTTTAGGGCTGCCGCGCTTGACGGTTGTATCCAACGTTCCGCGGTTTATCGAGCGCTATCTTGAGGATCTAGCGCCTGATGTTCGTCCGACTGTGCAACCACTGTTGCCTTCTCTGTCCCTCTCACGGAACACCCGCTTCTATAGTGCACATTTCAAGCTGGATCTGCTTGAGCAGATTGGCAGCAGCATGCCCGACGGCACGCTACTTATGCTGCTCGACACTGACGTGTTCGCTTTCCGACCGTTTAGCGGCGACCTGTTGCGCCGGTGCGCCGAAACAGGCATAGGTGCGTTCGACATATCGGATCAGGAGTTTTCCGCATATGGCAGCCGGCGAGTCGTCGCAGATCTGGAGATGGTCGCCGGACGTCGACTTCTCAATCCCCGCTGGTTCGGCGGCGAGTGCCTCCTCGTGACGTCCAGCCTGATCAAAGAGTTGATGCCGTTCGCGCGCGAGTGCTTCCTTCGGTACGTAGACGCCTTGCCCCATCTGAATCATCAGGGCGATGAAATGTTCATGTCGGCGGCGCTCAATCTGCTCTCGGAAAAGAACCGGCCCATCATCGATGTCGGCACCTATCGCCTCGTTGGGCGACACTGGTCAGGAAACGGTCATCGCGATCTGCGATGGTTCAAGGGTTGTTCGCTGATCCATCTGCCCGATTGCAAGGAGTTGCTGGAACGGCAGGCGCGCGCCCGCGTGCTGAGCGCCGACCGGCTCTGGAGAACCCTCGTTCTGAGGCATGCGCTCAACCGCCTCGTCTGGCCAGTCAAACAGCGACGTCGTAAGCATCGTCTTGCGCACCGGCTGGTTGTGCAATCGTCGACCTGACCAATATCGGGCACGGCAGCTTTATATGCTGCGCGGAAGGCGTACGGAGAAAACCGTCGCCGTCTGCGTCCGTTGCGCCTCGATTGCTGCGATTGTCGATGGCAGCTTCGCAAGCGCTGCACGTTGACGCGTGAGCAACGCGAAGAGCAGCAGCAGGACGCCTCCTGCCGAAGCGACCGCCAGAGAGATCTTTTGCCTGACCAGTTGGTCCTGCGACGCGAACTGCATGTTGGCAATTCGTGCACGTCGCCCGGCGCTCAGTTGAGCCAGGAGAACCGATCGCCTTGCGGAAGGTCTCGCCACCATGCGCGGCGGGCGCGAGAAACTTCAGGAGTTGCGCCGGTTGAGCGCCGCGTCGCCCGAACAGCTCGATATTGCCGCAAGAAACCTGGCGCTCGCGGATGCCGATGTGAAACCGATCGAACCGGCACTTCTGCAGCAGGCGAACAGGACGCTCGGCTCGCTCATGGATGCATCCAGCGTGGATTACCGCTTCGCCGCCTGCGGCAACGGTTCGATAGCACGCTTCGTGGATTTTGATTCCGCCGATGCCGCCAGCTCGTAGTTGGTACGCGTGACTTCGACCGCCTGCTGACCGGTTCGCTGAAGAGCTTCATACAGCGTCGTGACGGCTGAGATTGCGGAGTCCAGCACGGTGACAATCGGCGCCGAATTTGCAGGGCTATGCTGAACGATGTCTTCTGCGAGTGTCCTGGCCTGACGGCCATATGTTTCCATGTGCGCCTGAAGCAGCTTTGCGCATTGAGCCCGACCCGAGGCGCTGATATCGAGTAGCTGGCGATTGCACGCCTGGCTTCTCTCCGCGGCGAGTGCAAACTGATTGCTTTGCAACGTCCACCATTCCTGCGGCTCCTTCACTGAGACAGCTTTTATCGATGCGTCGAGTGCTTCGCCTAGTGTCGAATGAATCGTTTCCATACCCAGCCGCGTAAGCCTCTCTGCTGTTTCGGCAAAGATCCGATGCAGATCAATGAACAACTCGACGTTCTTCTGCTGAGCCGCAATAACTTGCTCTTGTATCTGCATGATGAATCTCCTTGCTGGTTGGTCCAGCGCGCGTCCCGTCGGCGCACGGCGTCAAGCGTCTGACCGCATTGACGCGCCTGCGATACGTGGCATCGAAGGTAAGAAATTCGGCGAACGTTAAAACCAGATCAATGTTTTCCTGCGATCACCCGAAGCAGCGAATCGCCGTCGAGCGTCAAGCGAGGGCGTCGCACGCCTGAGCCGATTTCTTCCAGCGCAATAAGTTGCCGCTCGAGTAGTTTGTCGAGCTCGGCTCGATCCAGATCGATCTGATCCGGCGCAGACTTGACCAGCATCAGGGTGGCGAACTCGTGAGGGCTCAGCATCTCTTGTCTCCGAAAGTATCGATTTATATTTGCCGCGATAATTAACGTACCGTGACATCCGGGCGAGCCTGTTTACCTTCCTTGCATGGCGACTGCGAACTTGTAGGTCGGACCAGGGAGGGACGTCATGAATCGCGTTGTCGTGCCGCTAGACCATCGCCTGATGTGGGGGCACCGGATACGAAGCGACATACACTGCCGCGTCACGTCGACCGCGCGCAGACAGCTTGACGGCTAGCACATCGCGAAACATCGCGAACCGGTTCGCACCATGCGTTTCAAGAAAGCAGAGCACAGTCTTTTCGACCTCGTCGCGCGAGCTCTCGTCCGTCTGACAACTTGCTATGCAGGACGCACCGCGCGACAGTTCGAGTTGAAAATCGATCTCACATTGCCTGTAGGAAAGGCGTTTGCTTTGAACGTTACCACGCGGCATTTTTGCAACCCTTAGCACGCCTGTCATTCACTCAACGAAGTGTATCCAGCAATTTTGACGAAGTTTATATGTGCCGGGGTGTACGTAAATGAAGGTCGGCGGACACATCTGTAATACAGGGCCCGAGCCCCGCCCCGATCAGTCGGCGCGCTATCCGGCGCGCGTCTTACTGCCCTTCGTTCACCGTGCGTTGCGAATGAGTCGCAGCGTATTTTCAACTCGTCATGGGCGCCCTTGCCGCTACCGGGT
This sequence comes from Paraburkholderia sabiae, assembly GCF_030412785.1. NCBI lineage: Bacteria > Pseudomonadati > Pseudomonadota > Betaproteobacteria > Burkholderiales > Burkholderiaceae > Paraburkholderia > Paraburkholderia sabiae. Next base: position 4,190,775 of record NZ_CP125295.1, on the reverse strand, counting down.
ATGGCTTTGCAAATTAACGTCGAGCTAATGGCTACGCATGGGGCGCGTAGCCAGGCATTGCACGATACGCGCTCGACTCACGACGCGAAAAACCCGGCGGATCACTCAACGTGACGGAGCTGTTCATCCGGAGTATCAGCCGGAGCGATGTCCGCCATTCACCGCGAACGGGGCGGCGATACGACCTTGCCGTGCGTGTCGACTATCTGTACTGCCTTCTTCATGCCGCCCACAGCGTGAGCCGGCTCGCCTGTCAATACAGTCGAGCCGACACCCGACGCTGTCTCGTCTAGAGCGCTGCTCAACGCCATGAAGTTGCTGTTTACGCGGCTCTCTGCTGCGGTGACAGCTTCAGCCGCGGCTCCGAGCATGATCTCATTGACATGCCGCCACCAGGCAACGACCTTTGCAGTTCCCGCGAGCGCGTAGCTTGTCTGCAGGCGCCAGGCGCCGAGTGGCGAGCGGGCGGCGGCGGCCTCGAGTGCGACGACGCGCTGCTCGTCGATTGCCGTTTGTATTGCGCGATTATTGAGCTCCGCGATGCGTTCGGCGGTGCGGATGCAAAGCTCCGCAAGATCGGTCATTTCGGCAGCGACCCATACGGCGCGTTCGGATGCTCTGTTGTGGATGGCACCGGGCAACGCAATGACACTCTGATACATGTTCAACTCCTCGACGGTTGGTGGACAAGACTTCGTGTTGCGCTGCCGCAATCGTCATTCCCGTCGCTGATTTCGACATACCGCTGCAAGAGCTGCTGTCTCGCGTGATGGCCCGCAACGATGTATGCGACGCCGCAACGTTGCGTGCGCCGGCTAACCACCGTCGATGTTCCACGTTTGCCCAGTCGCGTTAGACAGCGCGAACCGTGAAATTCCTTCGGCTGTCCGGCCCGGTGCCAAGGGATGCGGCACATCGCCCCGCACGACCGTGGCCATGCCAATTCCCGAGAATGTCCAGACTGCCAAGCGTCGCCATTATGTCTCTGATGCACGACTTGAGAGGCGCGGAGTCGCCGACGTCGCCCCGCAAGCCAAGCGCGCGCCGACCGGCCTGCCCGTTCCACGCTTGCCGGTGACTTCGCACCGCGTCAAAAACCGTGCTCGTTGCATGGGATCATGAATCTGACAAGATGGCTCGTTCGATCGGGTATCGCTGATACTAGGGGTCCGGAACCAGGCGCTCCCGGCGGCCCTCCCGACCGTTGTCACGCAAGCGGAGAGACCATCTCTCTCATCCGTCTCTCTTTCGACAAGCCTTGCCCCGCGGGTGACGTCCGCCACTGTGTCAGAGAAAAACTAGCGCCTCGTAGCCGTTTTGCATGTCAGGCATAGCGCATGCGAGTGAGCATCACATCATGGGGTGTTTCTGGCTGCGCTGAGCCGGCGACGCATTTCCGCAGGCCGGCCAACACTCCGGTACAACCCGCCTTTTTGTCGCGGCACGATTGCATGGCAGTACCCTCTGAGCGGTGGTCAGATGCCGTTCAGGGCGGTTTGGAAGGCCAGGCGCTTATAGGACGCTTGGCTTTTTTTTACTGGCCTGTCGTCCACAAATGGCGGCACGAGGGATGCTTAATTCACCGTGCATCGCAAGCGGTCAACGGTGTCGACGCTGCTTCACCTAAGACCGCGCTTCAAGGACGGCCGGGCGACGGGGACGTCTGGCCTCCTTCTTTCATTGGTCATCTTCATCGCGACTCTTGATGGGGCAAACTAGCACACTGGTCGTGTTCATCCCGGCGCGCTGTAGCGCGGCGTCAACGCGCGCCAACTCAGGCCGGAAATCAAGCTCGCAATCTGCGCCTCGATTAGCGCAAAGCTGTCGCGTACAGCCGAAGAACAGCGGCTTCGTGGCGCCCTTTTCGTGACGTCCGATCTCGAGAGGCTTACGACCCTTCACGTGGCTGCGAACCCCGATTTCCTCGATGGCGCTGGCATCGCGAGCTACGGCCCGAAGGGTTGGCCCATCAGCCGCGAGCGGCGGCGGCAAAGACATACGATCGCCTTGCGGAAGGTCTCGCCACCATGCGCGGCGGGCGCGAGAAACTTCAGGAGTTGCGCCGGTTGAGCGCCGCGTGGCCCGAACAGCTCGATATTGCCGCAAGAAACCTGGGCGCTCGCGGATGCCGATGTGAAACCGATCGAACCGGCACTTCTGCAGCAGGCGAACAGGACGCTCGGCTCGCTCATGGTTCTCTTGGCTCAACTGGAGCGCCGAGCAACGTGCACGAATTGCCGACATGCAGTTCGCGTCGCAGGACCAACTGGTCAGGCAAAAGATCTCTCTGGCGGTCGCCTCGGCAGGAGGCGTCCTGCTGCTCTTCGCGTTGCTCACGCGTCAACGTGCAGCGCTTGCGAAGCTGCCATCGACAATCGCAGCAATCGAGGCGCAACGTCGCTTCAAGGAATACTTCGAACGGCACCCCGTCGCTATGCTGATCTTCGACGTCAACTCGCTTGAGATCCTGACCGCAAACACAGCTGCGCAACGCCAGTACGGCCGCGAATTGCGGGCTACATCGATCGACCAGATCCGCCCTACAGAGGATATACAATACTTCCGGCGTGACCTGCAACACTACATCGCATCCGGCAACACCGGCCGGATTGGGAGGCGTGCGTCGTCACAAACACGCCGACGGCACCGCCGCCGTGCTGTGCGAAGTGGCGCGGCGGCTGTCCGCGGTCGTGTCGTCCACAGAACCGGTGGTTCGGTAGGGCGACCTGCTCAGGAGTGCCGCCGATGAAAACACGAAACTGGCTCTCGTCTTTCTGGACATCGACAACTTCAAGGAGATAAACGACTCGCTTGGACACACCGCGGGAGACTGGGCGCGGCGAAGTCGACGGCCTGGTGGCTGCCGCGAGCGCAATGAAAGATGCACTGAACTTCGGTTTCTCTGTACGCGACACGCTTGTCGTGCCGCAAGCCAGCGTCGGAATCGCCGTGTACCCCGACCACTCGACCGACCCCGAGGCCCTCCTTTCATATGCCGATGCGGCCATGTATCGGGCAAAGGCAATCGGGCGCAACAGCCTTCAGTTGTTTGAAGCGGAGATAGCATCACACAGCAACAGGCGGGCACTGATGGCGCAAGCACTGCGGCGAGCCGTTGGCGCCGACGAGTTCTCAGTTGTCTACCAGCCGCGGGTGAATCCCGTAACGGGACGCACGACAGGATTCGACGCCCTGGTCCGCTGGTACGACCCGGAGCAGGGCCACGTCAGCCCTTCGTTGTTCGTCCCGCTTGCGGAAGAAACGGGCCTGATCGTCAGCATCGGTGAACGCGTGCTTGGAGCGGCTTGCCGGCAGACGGCCATCTGGGCGCAGACCTGTCCGGACATAGTTGTTTCCGTGAACGTGTCGCCCGTGCAATTCGAACAGTCCGACCTGCCCGTCGTCATCGCCGAAACGATCAAGCGGACTGGCGTTCGCCCTCACAATCTCGAACTGGAAATCACCGAGGGCGTCATGATGGGACCGCGGTCGCTCGGAACGTTGCGCGCGCTTCGGGAACTCGGCGTCTCGGTCGCCATTGATAATTTCGGCTCCGGCTACTCGAGTCTCTCCTATATCCGGAACTTCATGGCCGACCGGCTCAAGCTGGACATGTCGTTCGTGCGCGGGATCGGCCGTTCGCATGCGGACGAGGTCATCGTCGAAGCGGTCCTTGCCTTGGGGAAGACGTTAGGGATGCGGGTCGTGGCAGAAGGCGTCGAAACGCCGGAACAACTGCAGTTTCTGGTCGACAACGGATGCGACGAAGTTCAGGGCTTCTGGTTTGCGCGTCCCGTCGAGGCGGGAATAGCGCAATCGTATCTGCCACGGGAATGCGCCACGCATGCGCGAGCCACTCACCAGTTCCAGGAAAAGGTGCCCACTGACGTACCACGACGTTTTCCTCACGGCAAAAAAACATCATGAGTGACAGCAAGCATGACGCGGATGTTGCGGCGGCTGCAAGCAACTGGCCGCTACTGCACGCCATACGTCTCACGGCTGCGAGTCCGTTATCAGAGCCGCGAGAGCGAAACAGCGCAATCCACGGCGATGGCGCTCCAGCACGTCGGTCCGTGCTATTCGCTCACGCGCATAGACATGCATTGCGGACATCAGTGCCCGCGCTGCACAGTGCCGCTCAGCGCCGGTTCGCTCCGGCATCGGCGACAGCAGCGTGCTCAGGTAGCAACGGCGGGATGGAACGGCAAGAAAAGTCTGCCAGTGAGCCCGATCCTCATGCAGCGATCGACGCGCCGCCGACGCATCATACTTCGGACAACCTGACCGCTTTGTTCGCCAGGCTGCGTGCGGGCGGCTCGAAAGCGTAGCGTCGAACATATCGACCGCGCCCGCACTCGAACTCGCGTGGCCGAAGCAGTGCCGGCACTGAGGCCCATCCTGCTCCTGTTAACTTCCATAGCGATCCCCGCCCGCCATGCCAGGAATCCGGACATTCCCCGTCGATTACGGGGTTTCTTCCGCTGCCGTCTGCCGTGGCCATCGGCTACGCTTCCCCATCGTTCACGTCAATGCGACAGCGGAGAGGACGATGACCCGGTGCTTCGAATGTGAAACCTTGCCATGCATGCCCTCGTCAGTAGCACCCCATGGGTCACTGCGGCGAGCCGATGCGTCTGCTGGAGGCGCGGCTGAACTCCCCCTGATCCATTACCTTGAATACCGCTGCGTCGTTTGCGGTTCGCGGTTCCGTCAGAACGATTCCGAAGGCTCTCCCCCCAATCTCTGGTCGGCCTGCGAAAGCTGGGCGACCGTTGAAGATCACGCAATTGAAGAGGCGCATGTCCGCAAACGTTGAGACCGGTCAGCCGATGCAATAACCTGATCCGCACCTGCTCGTGCCACAAGACGGGCACCTGTTAAATACCATTCAGCATGCGGTAGCAAGTTGGCGAAACTCCCATCTTTCGTCGAAATACCTTGGCGAGGCGATCACCGCTTACCATACCCACCCGCCGAGCAATCTTGTCGACCGGCAGTTCGCTATCGATCAGCAGGAGACAGGCCCGCTTCAGACGTGTGTGCAACAGGTACGCGGCTGGCGTCATGCCAAATTCATCCTGGAAGTGTCGCAAAAGCGTGCGCCTGCTCAGTTGTACGGATGCGGCGGCAGCATCTATCGTGAGCCGCTCCGCGCTGTTTCGCACCAGCCATTCCGCAGCGATTCGAGCCTTTACATCTGGCCGCTCGTGTTCGAGGTCTCCGCTACCGAATTGCGCGCACTGCAAGGTATTCTCAAAATGGCTGGCGACGCGTAATGCAAGACCATTGGCTTCGTCGCGCGCAAGCAAGCGTAGCGCGACGACCACTGCGGCATCGACTGTCATTGGCTGAAAGCCGTTATTCTCGCAATCGGCTCGCTGCCCCAACATGAGAACAGGAGTTGCATTCCTGTTTAGCCGCTGTATCCACGCCGCAAGGCCGCTTCGGCGAAGGGCGTTTCCTTGCTCTTTACCGGCCGCGACAAGAACAAAGTGATAGCTGCAAGACATTGTCGCGTCCACTGCTTGCGTGAACACCCGAAATGAGGCTCGTGTAGTGACGAGTCCGCCAAGCGGCGACAGGAAGTGCAGCCGCCATCGGTAGCGCATGGATGATTTTTCCGTGAGTTGACATGCGATCGCAAATACCTCGGCAAAAGCCCCAACGCCTGCAGCTTCGCAACCTTCGAACATGACGACGGCGATATTCCTCGTAGGGCGCGCGTTTTCCTCGGTGGCGGCCTTCGTCACCGCCGCCGCATCGATTGTCTGCGAATCGTTCGCACAAGCCATGAATCCCTCCCTGTCCGCAAGGACGCCTCTAGCGGTTTGCAAGTAGTGCCCTTGCTAAATGTATAGAGGGACGATGATCAACTGCCACCGTCCGTAACGGAGGCGTTTTGAGAATGCGGCATCGCCGCGAGTCACGAGGCAATCGCGACAAAGGTTCCACCGGTGAGGACAAAAGAGACGAACAGGCGTGAGAAATGAAAGTCTGCCAGCATTCGATACGGAGACGCGATGTATCCATTCTCCCGAGTGCACGGATAGGTGGTTGTAACCTGCCCGTTCTATCGGGACATAAGCACAGTACATCGTGCCAACGACGAGTCACCCAGGGACAGCCGCGAGTACCGTTCGATAACGACAGAGCAGACAAGAACTGCCGCGCGCGCCGAATCACGGCGTGTGCCCAAATGGCAGCTGGCTACAGAACGCCGGCTGAAGGAGACACGTTACCTTCGGACCGATCGGTGCGGCGGTTTGTTTTGATGTTTCCCGTAATTGGGCACGTAAGCCATGAATCACGTGACAGTTGTTATCTGCAACTTCAACTACGCCCAGTTCATTGGCAAGGCGATCGACTCGGCGCTCGCGCAGGATTATCCCTTCGTACGGGTGATGGTTATCGACGACGGGTGTACCGATGATTCCCGCAGAGTCATCGAAAGCTACGGCTCGCGAATCCGGCCTATTTTTAAAGAGAATGGTGGCCAGGGGTCTGCGTACAACCTGGCGATATCCCAGTTAGAGACCGAGTACGCGGTGATGCTCGACGCGGATGACCTTCTTTATCCAACGGCCGTCTCGCGAGCCGTAGAACTTCTGGACCTTGGTTACGCAAAGGTTCAGTTTCGCCTCGATGTTCTGAACGGAGACGGCCGGCCAACAGGCACACACGTGCCGCATTCTGAACCGTCTGAGACATGCGGTGAGCTGCTCGCCGACGGCTGGCTATATCCTTCTCCACCAGCGTCCGGTCACGTGTATCAGGTTAGCGCGCTGCAGCGCATATTTCCCGTGCCAGAGTTGGATGTAAATCGTTATGGCGCAGACTTCTATGCAATCTACGGCGTGGCGCTGCAAGGTCGCGTTGCAACAATCCCCTATGTTCTAGGCGGTTATCGTGTGCATCAAAGCACCGGTAGCGATGCAAGCTTCGCAAATTCTGAAGACCATCAGACCGTATCGGAAGCGTGCATTGAACGCTGGTCGCTTTTGCGTCAGATTGCGGCAAAGCGGATTGGCGTTGTGTTATCACCGACCTGTCACGATTTTGCTGTCGAGAAAGCGCAATTCTGCAGGGGCATTTACCGTGCTCCGTTCAAAAGCCGTTGGCACTGGCTTTTGAACGATTCCGGCAATTACCTGCATACGGTCGTCGCTAATCCGTTCTGGAGCCTGAGGAAGAAACTGGGAATGCTGTTCCTCTCAAGCCTATGCTTGCTTCCCTTCCCGTCGATCTCCAACTTTGCAGTCCGGTACATTGTGAATCCAGCGTCACGCCAGCGACGCATGACATGATTGGCCCTGCGGCCGGGCAGTAATCTTTGACTGCCGACGGTTCGGCCTCCCGTCAATGCCCTTTCCGCAAACCAGCGCGTGGAGGTCTCACTGAGCCAGTACGTGTCCGCTTTTTGGATCGACCCGGCCGTCGCGGCGACCTTGAGCGGATTTCGGCGAATGGCCTAAACTGGCCGTCTGCACCCACTCGTCGCCCTCGCAATCCCCGACAGACGGCGAACGCACCAAACCGACCCACAATGGACAGTCAGCTTTCCCTGAAGCGGACATTCAAACTGGATAAGAATTAGCCGCCAATCGAGGCCTGAGTAATACCCGTCGCTCGGAAGGCGTCACGTCAGGCAACGCCGTCCTTCCTTGCTTCACGAGCGCGATATGCTGTGACTTTCGCAATGGTGCCGCACGCCCGTCCGTCTGGGCCGCCCTTTGTCATACCGCACCAGCGTTTGCTGCCATTGCGCGTGTGGTCGTAGAAAGCCCATTGGCAATCAGGACAGGTCTTCAGGCGTGTCCACTCTCCCGAGGCAATGGCCTTTGCCGCTATAGCCACGAGATACCCAACAAAGCTCCCTTCTGACGCTTTGATATCCAACTGCAAAGCGCCGCCTACCCATCGGACTTTCAAGCCGAGCGCAGCGCTGTTGAACCATTCGTTCAGTGCCTCGCTACTGGACGCCTCTCCTTGGCAGGCACTGCGCAAATCATCACGTAGCCGTTGCAGCCGAGCCAGAGAGTCGGCTCGCGATAGGGAGCGGTGCGGAAACTCCTTGTGCCAGACTTTGGGAGCGCGAGCCAATCCGGGCAGTGCGTCTGTTGCTTCACGGGTGTCATTTGGAATCGACCAGGTGTTGATGAACCGCCGCACGTCCTCAAGCTCTCCTGGCGCTGTCTGATTGTGGTCCGGCATCGCGTCTCCGTGTTGCAAAAGAGCAGAGTTTACGTAACCATCAAAATACTACGGTGGTTACAGGGATGCAAGATGCTCGCCAATACCCGTTCGCTCAGTCCGACTTTTTCACAAGACATCAGGGCATTGTTGCGGATGCAAGGCGTGATGAACGCGTCGCACTTCATGACCGTTCCGCTTCTTGCACTGTACATGTCGATGACCCTGCACTTCAATTCCGTCGCGCTTGCGACCGTAATGTCAGCGAATCTGCTTTCCGCCCAGACGCTGCCGCTTATTGCCGGCGCGGTCGCAGACCGCTTCGGCTCCCGGCGGATGTTGGCCTTGGGGCTTTGGTTGAGAGGATTGGGATTTCTCGGATTTAGCGTTACGAACAACGAGACGGCCTGGACGTGCTTCGCTTTCGCGGCCGGGTCGGGCGTTGCATGTTACGAGGCCGGCCTGTACGGAGTCTTCGGCCGCCAGCCGAAGATATCGCATTCTGCCCTGTTCGCAGCGAACAACCAGATGCTGAACATGGGCACGGCGATTGGCCCCATACTCGGAGGACTGGCGGCCCTGATCGATGCCCGTTTCGCCTTTGTGGCAAGTGCACTTTTATTTGGCGTGCTGGGTGCGTCTATGTCCCGATCAACAGTCGGAGCAACTGAGACAGCGGATCGCCGAGCCGTTCTGGTCAATCTGCGCGCCGCTGCGGCTAACCGCGATCTGTGGCGCCTGATCGTGATTTCTTTTCCCTGGTTCTTTCTGTTCCCACAGCTTTATGTCGCGTTTCCGTTGTATGCCGGGCGTCTCGCGGGTCCGCACGCAGCATCAGCTGTCTACGTTGTGAACGGCGTGATCGGACTGGCATTCATGCTGGTCGCGAAGCGCTGGCTTGTCCGGATGAATCCGGCCATTGCAACGATGTATGCCTATTTGGCGGCTGCGATCGCCTTCACCAGCGTGGCCGCGTTCGATAGCCTCGCATGGTTTCTGTTATTCATCGCCGGATATACGGTCATCGAGACAGTCATGCTTCCGGCGCTGGAAACGATGACCGGCTCACTAGCGGTTGACGGAGGTCAGGCCACGTCCTTTGGTGTGTTGAGTGCTACAGGTGCATTGAGCGGCGCTGGCGGTTACTACGCCGGAAGCTGGCTGATCCTCAACGCGACGTCGCTCGAGACGTGGGCGACGTTTGGAAGTGTTGCAGCCGTGGGCTTCGCAGCAGCCGCACTGATTCTTCCGAAAACTATCCGTCGGGCTTCGATGCTCTAAAAGGTAGAGGCGCTGTGCTGGATGTCAACGATTTTGCTGCTTCAGGCGAATGTCCAAAATTGGCCGAGCGTAGCGTGACGGCTGGATTAATCCGACGCAAGGCCTGTCACTGACCGGCATATTCGAGCCATTCCGGGATCGGCGTAATCGAGCCACCGGATGATCGCCGCAATCGAGCCAGTGCATGATCGGCGCAATCGGGCCACTCGATGATCGGCGTATTAGAGCCACCGCAGGATCGGCGTAATCGAGCCACGTAGCGGGCTCAGTGTTCTGTCGGGCGGCAGCCCGAAACGCATTTCGAATTTCCACAACCCGGTACCTTCAGGCTTTTTGCCCGGAGGGCCGATGAGTCGAAGGAGGTTCGAAGTGTTTGAGTATCGACAGGTTCTGGCGCGCATGCGTCAGGGCGATTCCGACCGTGACATTGCCAGCGCACGCCTGATGGGGCGTGGGAAGCTGAAGACCGTCAGGCAGGTCGCGCTCGCTCGGGGCTGGCTCGATCCCGGTCGGCCCTTGCCGGACGACGCCGAACTGGCAGCGATCTTCGGACGCAATCCGAAGCTGCCGCGTAGCTGCGTCTCCACGATTGAACCGTTTCGCGATCTGGTGCGCGGCTGGTATGACGCCGACGTGCAGGGCACGACGATCTTCAACGCGCTTCAGCGCAACCACGGCTATACGGGCAGCTATTCGGCAGTGCGGCGCTTCCTGCTGCACCTGAAGGCCGAGCGCGGCGCGAGAGCGACGACGATCCTGGAGTTCGCACCGGCCGAGGCCGCACAGGTCGACTTCGGCGCCGGTCCGGTGCTCACGCATGAGTCCGGGGTTCTGCTCAAGACATGGTTCTTCGTGATGACGCTGTGCTGGTCGCGTCATCAATACGCCGAGGTCGTGCTGGATCAGACGGTCGAGACGTGGCTGGCCTGTCACCGGCGCGCCTTCGAATGGTTCGGTGGCCGCGTCGAACGCGTGATCATCGACAACGCCAAGTGCGCGATCACAAAGGCGTGCATGTACGACCCCGAGGTACAGCGCTCGTACGCCGCGCTGGCCGAGGGGTACGGCTTCCGGATCGATGCATGCCCTCCACACGATCCTGCGAAGAAGGGCGTCGTTGAGGCCGGAGTCAAATACATCAAACGATCCTTCGTGCCGCTGCGCGAATTCCGCGATCTCGCCGACGCCAACCGTCAATTGCGCGACTGGGTGATGCAGCAGGCCGGCACGCGCGAGCACGGCACGACGCGCGAGCAGCCGCTTGCACGTTTCGCCATCGAGAAGCCACTGCTCGCCAGACTGCCCGATGTGCCGCCAGTGCTGGCCGTATGGTGCGAGGTCAAGGTCCATACCGACGGGCACGTCGTCTACAAGAAGGCACTGTATTCGGTGCCGTTCACGCTCGTTGGCAAGCAGCTGTGGCTGAAGGCGACCGACACGGTCGTGCAGGTGTTCCACCGCCATGAGCTCGTCGCGACCCATCCGCGCCTGCGCAAGCCCGGCGATCGCCACACGGTGCGTGACCACCAGCCGCCTGAAGCGCAAGCGTGGCTCGAGCACGATCCACAGTGGTGCCTGGCGCGGGCAAAGGATATCGGGCCAGCCTGCCACGCGCTCGTTCTCGCGATGTTCAACGACAAGGTGCTCGTCAACCTGCGCGGCGCGCAGGGCGTCTTGAGGCTTCGCGAGAAGGTCGGCGATCAACGGCTGGAGGCTGCGTGCGAGCGTGCGCTCGTGTTCGCCAGCCCCAAGTACCGCACTGTCAAGGCGATCCTCGACAAGGGGCTGGACAGCCAGCCCACCGCAGCACCAGCGCCGACGCCGGCGCCTGCCGACACCTATCTGAACGGCGGCCGCTTCGGCCGTGACCTCCATTCCCTTCTGATCCATTGAACGCCTATGCATCCCAGTCCAGAACTGAACACGATCCTCAAGCAGTTGCGCCTCTCGGGCATCCTCGACTCGCTCGAGCAACGCAACCGTCAAGCCATCGACGGGCAACTTGCCTACACGGAGTTCCTCGCCACGCTTCTGCACGACGAGGTCGCGCGGCGAGAGCAGAAGAAGCTCGGCGTGCGGCTCGCCCGCGCTGGCTTCTCCCTAGGCAAGACGCTCGAGAACTTCGACTTCGACCGCGTGCCCAAACTCAACCGCGCTCACATCTATGATCTCGCCGCCGGCCGCTATATCGACGAGAAGGTCTGCGTGCTGATGGTCGGCCAAACCGGCGTCGGCAAGTCGCATCTCGCGCAGGCCCTGGGCCACTGCGCCGCACGCCAGGGCCGCGATGTCCTGTTCATCACGCAAACCGAATTGCTCAAGAAGCTGCATGCAGCACGGGCGACTGAGCTCTATGAACGCAAGTTGCAGCAGTTCGTGCGCGTTCCGGTGCTGATCGTCGATGACTTTGCACTCAAACCCCTGCGTGCGCCCCACGACGAAGACTTCCACGACCTGATCGCCGCCAGGTATGAGCGCGCGGCAACTATCCTGACGTCGAATCTCGACTTCAGCGAATGGGGCGACGCATTCCCCGACAACCGCATCCTCGGTGCTGCCACGCTCGATCGGCTACGGCACGGCGCCTACCGTGTCGTCATTGAGGGTGAGAGCTTCCGCAAGCCGAAACCGATGCCCGAAAACGGCGAAAACGTGGTTGCAAAATCAGGCAAAAAAACGCATTCTTGAGTCCCTTCGAAATCGCGTTTCGGGGCCATTCCAGGTGGCCTCATTACGCCGATCATCCCCGGCTCGATTACGCCGATCCGTGACAAGGCCTCAGTCACTAATCTCCTAAACTAGCGTCCCGGTCATGGACGCCCGGCGCCAATGCTGCCCTCACGGCCTTCCACCGACTCTCTTTCACGCCATAGGCGAAATAACTCCTCCTGCTCACCGACGCGTCCCTCAAATGCTGGAACGCCTGCCGGAATCAAAAACCATGGCTGTTTGCTACGGGTGTATATGTGCGCTATCGGGGCAAATTCGGTTTGGTTCTGTAGTGTCCCCGGTCTGAGTATCGCTGCGTCTGGTTGGTCAATAGGCTCAGCCCAAAGCCGCGTGTCACATCGCGGGCATGCTTTGCTACGCCGCTGCCGCCCATGACCGATGTCAAATACCAGCATGATCGGTTCGCCTTGTACAACGTGCAAATCTGTTCGACGGACCCACATGACAGGTAGCGCAGCACCGCCCGTTCTACGTTGACAGTTAGTGCAGTGGCAAACATAAAAAGTGAGCGGCTCGTCCCTTAGCTCAAACTTGATTTGGCCGCAGAGGCAGTTGCCAATGTAAGGTGCGGGCATACGAGGTTCCTGGATGTCGGGCGATGAAGGTTCGAAAGCTTGGTGCTGGCGTGACCCAGTGGCGAATTGTCGACGATTTAACTACCACTGTCGAACGACCGTTCTTGGCCGAACGTACTCATTCGCCGACTTTCCCGAGAGCCGCGGTTTATCGCTCGGCGGCCGCAACTCTCCTACGCTTGTCCGCACCCGCCACCATTTCTTGATGTCTCCTTCGAAGCGAGCCATCTGCTGTCGGCGTGGGCAAGTCTGGCAAAAACTCGACGCGCGCTTTTCTTACGTCGCACCGGATAAAGTCTCACCCAGCGCTCGGCATATTGTCTCGAGCGCTTCGCCGTTCCATCACTCCTCGTTTGTCTGCTTACGCCGTCCGTGCATGGCCCTGATCAACGCGTGCAGTTGGTCGCCCGTGAATGGTTTGCCGAGTGATGCACATCCAAATCCGACCTCCTCTGGCGTCGGTGTATTGCCTCCCGAGACAAAAATAACCCTGATGTCCGGATTGCGCCCAACGGCGACCCTGGCGAGTTCGATACCTGACTGCCCTGGGAGGGTGATGTCCGTGAGAAGGACATCGACTTTTTCCGCCATCAGGACACGCATTGCTGCCTCCGCATCCGCGGCCTCATGCACGTCATAGCCCATCGTGGTCAGCAGTTCATTAACCGCTTCGCGTGAGCCATTATCATCGTCCACCACGAGAACCGTGAGGTCTGGGGGTGTATAAGACGGTTGCGACGGCAGAGAAGGCGGGGACGGCGACGCGACCGCTGCGTCCGCATCTGACGCGCCAGCGGGTCCGAGCAGCCGGCGGATTTTTGAGGCAAGCTGCTCGCGGCTGTAGGGTTTGCTCAACAGATGCACGCCCGGGTCAAGGCGGCCACCGTGCACGATTGCGTTCTGCGTGTAGCCCGAAGTGAACAGCACTTTCAGATGCGGGAGCATCAGGGTCGCTCGCTTTGCGAGCTCGGTACTGCGCATCGTGCCGGGCATCACCACGTCGGTAAACAGAAGATCGATATTCATCCCGCTTTGCACGATGGCGAGTGCGCTCTGGGCGTCATCCGCTTTCAGCACCGTGTAGCCCAGCTGTCTGAGCGTTTCAAGGACTGTGACCTGAACCCGGCGGTCATCTTCCACGACAAGAATGGTCTCGGCACCGCCAGCGAGCGCGACCGGCTCCGGAGGTTCAAGATCGACCGCCTCCGCCATCGACCGTGGCAGATAGACCTTCACCGTCGTTCCGTGTCCTGGCTCGCTATAGATCCTGACGTGACCACCGCTTTGCTTGATGAACCCATACGCCATGCTCAGGCCCAGCCCGGTGCCCTGGCCTTCCGGTTTCGTTGTGAAAAACGGCTCGAACGCTCGCTCCATAATCTCGCGGCTCATGCCCGTGCCCGTGTCGGTGACGGCCAGCAATACGTACTGCCCGTCGCGAACATCGTCAGCCAGGGCTGTGTAATGCTCGTCGAGCATCGCATTCGAGAGTTCGAGCGTCAGCTTGCCGCCCTCGGGCATCGCATCGCGGGCATTGATGGCCAGGTTCAGGACCACGTTTTCAAGATGGTTCGGATCCACCAGCGTGTTCCAGAGTCCGCCCGCGATGACGGTCTCCACGTTGATCACTTCACCCAACGCGCGTCTGAGCAGATCGTCCATGCTTCGCAGCATCACCGCGAGATTGACAACAACGGGCTGCAGCGCCTGACGGCGTCCGAACGCGAGCAGCTGGGAGGCCAGCGTGGCGCCGTGCTCAACGGCTTCAATTGCCTTGTAGAGGCGCTCCTGTGTCCAGGCATCCCGACCATGACGACCCTCAAGCAGTTCGAGGTTGCCACGCAGGACCTGCAGCACATTGTTGAAGTCGTGCGCAACACCGCCCGTCAGCTTTCCGAGCGCCTCCATTTTCTGCGACTGAAGCAGCGCGACGCGCGCCTTTTCCAGTTGCTCCTGCGCGGTCTTGCGCTCCGTTACATCGCGTGTGATCTTGGCGAAGCCGATCAGCTCTCCGGTCTCGTCCCGGATCGCATCGATGATCACGTTGGCCCAGAAGCGGGTGCCGTCTTTCCTGACCCGCCAGCCCTCGGTCTCGAACCGGCCTTCTATCGCAGCCGTGTGCAGACCACGTTCAGGCAGCCCCAGGGCCGCGTCTTCGGGCGTATAGAACTGCCTGAAGTGCGCACCGATCACTTCGTTAGCCTGATAACCCTTGATGCGCGCGGCTCCCAGATTCCAGTTTGTCACAAGCCCCTCAGGAGACAGCATAAAGATGGCGTAATCGGTCACACCCTGCACCAGCAGCCGGAAACGTCGTTCGCTTTCGGTCACGGCTTCGTACGCCAGGCGCTTGTCGGTTGTGTCACGCACAACCTTGCCAAAGCCCACGAACGCGCCAGTGTCCGTGTAAAGAGCCGTGACAAGGATGCTGGCCCAGAACTTCGTGCCGTCCTTTCGGACGCGCCAGCCTTCCGTGTCGTGCTGGCCCTGCTCGCGCGCCTTGCGAAGCACTTGTTCAGGAACATGATTGCGCCGGTCCCCATCCGTGTAGAAGACGGAAAAGTGCCGGCCAATGATCTCATCCGCCTCGTAGCCCTTGATGCGTTTGGCCCCGGGGTTCCAGCTGGCAACCTCGCCGCGCTCCGTCAGCCTGAAGATTGCATACTCCGATATGCGACCGATCAGAAGTGACGGCCAGGTTGCCTGGATGTTATTTTCGTCGCCGTGCATTGGCGTCTCTCCGTTTTCCGGCTGTGCACATGTAGGCATCTGGCGTTCTGGGCCTGTTCGATCCGCAACCCGGGAGTCATCGCGTCATACACACTGAATGTGCCTTCTCTAGGCTTCGTACTCCCACGTCATGAGTCGGAAGACACAGACTTCGTGTACACCCTTGACAATGGGCGACCGGAAATCCAGCCGCCCCGCTTCAGTGAACAGGCCCGAGAGAACTTCCTCGTCGCGCAACGGCTCGATCGCCCACATTGTCTCTGCGAGTTGTCGGGAAAGTGCGCCAAGCCTTACGCTTGCGGATCAGTTTGTCGCCGCCCCATTCCCGTCTGACCAGATCCGCGTGGATTCGACCAGATGGTCCGTCCGCAGCCATGAAGACGTCCTGACGCGGCCCACAAGCTGCGAGACGACAAGATAACAGAGCAGCTCGGTCCGCGCTTCGCCATCAAGCCCCGACAGTCGCTTATGGTCCGCGTATGTCATAACGTCCCCTGTAATGTGTGCGGAGCCGGCCAAGCCCGCGCCCTGTCTCGCACGCCGGGCCCGCCAGCGGGCTCCAGCGACTTTTCGTGTTGCTCCCTTATCCTGGGAAGAGTCAATCGATCACTGGCCAAGGTCTCAAGAAACTGTTGAGCGCAGTCGCGCAGGGCAAACGAGCCATGTCTCTCGTTGCAGGTAGGAGACTGCCGGCAACGTCTCCCGATGCGCTTGGGTACGCTCCATTCCCGCGAGTTCAAATCGGCAAGTCACGTGTTGCCCTGCATGGAAAAGCATGGAATCGGGGATCGTGATGCCATATTGCCCTTCTCGACGGCGGCAAAGACGACACCTGCGAAAACGGCGATCCACGACGGCGTAGACAGCTGCCATCAGATCGCTCCTTGCACCGGCTTGGGCGCAATCTTCGGCTCGCGCTCTGCCCAATTCGCGCTCTATTGCTTCGAAGGAAACGGTTGCCAACTGGCGATAATTTTTAACGCGTCCGGTCTGTCTCGTTGCATCACTCGTTCGCCGAGGACGTGAATGAATGCATCGAGATCTGCCATACCGTGCGCCACGACAAAACCAGAAAGAGTATCGCCAACCGCCTGCATCAAAGACGCCTCACTAAGTGTACTTGCAATCACTGAAGCACCCCGGGCCAGTTCAACGGCGTACCTGACCTCGATATGCGGTATTGCAGCCTTGAACCGATTGCACTTTTCGGTTCGCCGGTTCGATGTTCTCTCAGCCATTTTGTTTTGGGAGCCCAGGGCGATCTGACTTCGGCTCATCAGAGTCGAAATCGGCATCCGCCAGGAAATCAGGAAGAGGCCGACACCAATGTGCGGCATCGGCCTGCACAGCGCCGAATTCTACAAGGGTTATTCGGCCCACAAGACGATGCCACGCCATCAGTCAGGAAACGCTTAGGAACTTTCCTATGGCAGGAGACGAAACCCAGAAACACGGTGCAGCACGCTGCTTTTGCGAATACATGTCAGTCGCAACCAGCAACGTCCGGTGACACGGTAGCGCTTTAGTCTCCTCGCACGCCGCTCCGCGGTTTAGCTATTGCTCGGTCTGAGTTGAGCGAGACGGAGACCCCGCGGTCGCACCTGCTCTCTCTGGTTGTATATCACATCGTGACATAATACCAGTCACAATAAACTGAACCGGTCCTGCAGTCGAAGCCATGTATGGTGACCGCAGTCGCTTAGGAAGTGCGGTCACGAGGTGCTATCAGGATGCAGTGTTCATATTTATTTTTCATCCTGTATCGTCCCCGATTTGGATTTAACATTTGTCTCCCGGCTTTGAAGGCTACAGAATTCGCGAAGCCGGCGCTCAAAAAGACTGGAACTACTACCGAATACGAAACGGTCGGCCGCGTCAAAGCATTGATGCTTCCCGACAACGTTCAATCCAGATTAAAGCGGAGACACATCTATGCTGAGCCCGCACGAATTCGCCACCCTCATGCTGGTCGCTGCCGCACCCGAGCAGATTGACCTGAACCGCGAAGAACTCGATACCCTGCTGGAGCGCCACCTCATCGCTTTGGAGCAACCAGCGTCCGGAGCCCAGCGTCTCCGCCTCACCTGCGACGGCGACTCAGTTCTCCAGGCCGTCGCCCGAAAACACTGACTCTCCATCCGCCAGCAGGCCGCCAGTCATGTGCGTGACCACGCCTGGCGCGCATCATCGGTCTGCAAGCGATCCCGCTGTCGCACGTCGCCCGCCCGAACGATGCGGCGTCGGCGCCTGACCGCCCATACAGGAGGTCATCATGCTGAGCCAGAAACAGTTGCCGAAACCTGGAAGGCCAATCTTTACCTTCTTTTCGACGTGAGCAACCATTGGCCGCTGCAGTAAGCCCGCACCTGTACCGGACTGGAGACGTTATGCACTTCTATCATCAAGGTGTAGCGATACAACCATCGGTAGCAAGAAGCGGAAATACTTTTGTCGCGCGTGTATCCATTCTTGAGGAAGATGGCGAGGCCACCTCGCTCGGTGATCTCGGGAATTTTGCGAACAAGCGATCGGCTCTCGCGTTTGCCGCGCGTTGCGGCACTGCATTCGTGGACGACGAACCGATGCCTCGTCCCCCATGCAAAATCCAACTAGTTGAGGGGTCGTCGCAAGCTGCCGTTCAGATTCATCGGGCAACATAGGATCTGCTGCTGCTCGAAATACGTGTTGCCGGGGGCAAGCACAACTACATGGCTCGTCCGGCCGCAATGTCAGTCCTGCCCTTTCGAGGCACGGATGGGTTGGCCGGTGTCGCTCACCGTTGCGGTCGACGGAAGTCGACCCTCAAAAGCCGTCCATGCTACGAGTCCCCAATGACGGCTGGCAGCATATCGTCAGCCACCGAAATCTAGTCGAGATGCGCGAACGGCGCATGCGAATCCATCCAGTCATATTGACCGCCTGAAGTCGCCCACGCCCAGATTCGCTCGGGATCAGAACTCATCGTGCCTGGTCCACCAATGCGATGGCTTTGCGCATAGTCGCACTCGTCAGTCTCTCGCCGCAGTGCCTGTGTTTTCTCTGTTCTCTGTTTCATGATCAACCTGTTTCAATGGATTCAGTGATATGCATTCTTGTCTCCGTCTGCCACGTCAGGTCGAGAGGAGACCAGTCTTTCGGGACGAGCTGCGTCAGCCCGCACATCGTCCACTGCGCTCAGGCAGACTACGGCCGGCGCTTCGGCAACGATGCACGTGACTGCGTTCGCTCAACCATCCAGTTTCGAGAAGCCCATCGTCAGTCGTCGGTATCAGGGCGAGAGACCGGCCACGCGTCATCGACTACCGCCGAAGCCGGTCTCTTGCACTCAGACGCGGCCGAGGTTTTCAAAAACTGCCGCAATGCCCTGTCCGCCGCCGATGCACATCGTGACGAGTGCATAACGGCCGTTCACTCGCTGGAGCTCATATAGCGCCTTGACGGTGATCACCGCGCCCGTCGCGCCGATCGGATGGCCAAGCGATATGCCTGAGCCATTCGGATTCACCTTGGCCGGGTCCAGTTCCAGCAGTTGCGTTACCGCGCACGCCTGTGCGGCAAATGCCTCGTTCGACTCGACGACATCCAGGTCTGTCGCACGCAATCCCGCACGCTGCAAGGCAGAACGCGTAGCCGGGACGGGGCCTATGCCCATATAGCGCGGATCCACGCCGGCGTGCGCATATGAGACGAGGCGGGCAAGCGGTTTCAAACCGCGCCGCTCGGCCGTCGCGCGCTCCATCATGACGAGGGCCGCGGCGCCGTCGTTGATGCCTGAGGCGTTGCCGGCCGTCACGGTGCCCCCGTCGCGCTGAAACGCGGGACGTAGCCCCGCAATCTCATCGGGATCAAGCTGCTGGCGTACGTGCTCGTCGGTGTCGAACACCGTCAACTGTCCCTTGACCTTCTGCTCCAGCGGGATGATCTGCTCGCGAAATCGCCCTTGCGCAATCGCATATGCAGCGCGACGATGCGACTCCACCGCCAGCGCATCCTGCTGTTCGCGCGTGATTCCATGCTTGCGCGCGACGTTTTCTGCGGTCATCCCCATATGCATCGAATGAAACGGATCGTGCAACGCGCCAAGCATCATGTCCAACAGGCGACTGTCACCCATGCGCGAGCCGAAGCGGGCATCAGCCGATACATAAGGTGCGCGGCTCATGTTTTCTGCGCCGCCTCCAATGACGATATCCGCGTCGCCAAGCAGAACAGTCTGCGCAGCCGAAATAATGGCCTGCAGTCCCGAGCCGCAGAGGCGGTTAACTGTGAACGCAGGCGTCTCTTCGCTCACTCCGGCATCCATCGCAGCAACCCGAGCGAGGTACAGGTCGCGAGGTTCGGTGGCGATGACATTGCCGAATACGACGTGCCCGACTTCATCTCCTCGCACACCCGCGCGCCCGAGCGCTTCGCGCGTGACGATCGTGCCGAGTTCCGTCGGTGGCATGGCCTTCAGGCTCCCGCCAAACTTGCCAATCGCGGTGCGCACGCCGCTCACAATGACGACTTCTCTATGCATTTTCGCTTTCCTCTCTGACTCGACCGGCAAAGGCAATCTGCCCTCGCCCGTTACCATGCGGTGATTACATGTTCGGATAGTTGGGGCCTCCACCGCCCTCGGGTGTGACCCATACGATGTTCTGGGACGGATCCTTGATGTCGCAAGTCTTGCAATGCAGGCAGTTCTGCGCGTTGATTTGCAGGTGGTCTTCGTTCTTCGCGTCTTTCACGAACTCATAGACGCCTGCCGGGCAAAAGCGCGCTTCCGGACCCGCATAGGTGCGCAGATTGAGCGCTATAGGAACGCTCGGATCGGTCAGCGTCAGATGCGACGGCTGATTCTCTTCATGATTCGTGTTCGACAGAAACACTGAAGAGAGGCGGTCGAACGTCAGCTTGCCGTCGGGACGGGGATATTCGATCGGCACGCACTGCGACGCGGGCTTGAGCGTTTCGTGGTCGCGGTACCGATGACGCAGCGTCCACGGCACATTACCGCGCAACAGCTTCTGCTCGAGGCCCACCATGAGCGTGCCCAGGACCAGGCCCTTGCTCATCCACTGCTTGAAATTGCGCGCCTTGTGCAGTTCGGTATGAAGCCACGACTGCCTGAACGCTTGCGGATACGCGACAAGTTCGTCGCCCTGGCGTCCCGCACACACTGCGTCGAACGCGGCGTCGGCGGCAAGCATCCCCGTCTTGATCGCAGCATGTGAGCCCTTGATGCGCGAGACGTTCAGGAAACCCGCGTCATCGCCAGCCAGCACGCCTCCCGGAAACACGAGCTTCGGCAGCGACACCAATCCGCCTGCGGTGATTGCGCGCGCGCCGTATGAAACGCGCTTGCCGCCTTCGAGAAACTTGCGGATTTCCGGGTGCGTTTTATAACGCTGGAATTCCTCAAAAGGAGAAAGATACGGATTCGTGTATCCAAGGCCGACCACGAAGCCGACCATGACCTGATTGTTGTCGATGTGATAGAGGAAAGAGCCACCGTAGGTCTGTGTATCGAGCGGCCAGCCGGCGGTATGAATCACGAGACCCGGCTTGTGCTTCGAAGGATCGATTTCCCACAGCTCCTTGATGCCGAGGCCATAGACCTGCGGATCCGCGCCATCCTGCAGTTTGAACCGCTCCGAGAGCTGGCGTCCCAGATGGCCTCGTGCCCCTTCGCAGAAAATCGTGTACTTCGCATGCAGTTCCATGCCGGGCTGGAAGTTCCCAGCCGGCTCGCCGTCCTTGCCGACGCCCATGTTGCCCGTCGCGACGCCCTTTACCGAGCCGTCATCGCGATAAAGCACTTCAGCTGCCGCAAAGCCCGGGAAGATCTCGACGCCAAGGCCCTCGGCCTGCTGCCCAAGCCACCTCGTCACCCTCGCCAGGCTGATGACGTAGTTGCCGTGGTTTCTGAAGTTGTCGGGCAATGCCCAGTCGGGCACCGCGCGGGCTCCTGTTTCGGTCAGAAAGAGAAAGCGATCTTCGGTCACCGGGACGTCGAGCGGCGCACCCCTTTCCTTCCAGTCCGGAATCAGTTCGTTCAACGCGCGCGGATCCATCACTGCGCCCGAGAGTATATGCGCGCCAAGTTCCGAGCCCTTCTCGAGCACGCAGACGCTGATTTCGGTGCCGGCTTCCGCTGCGCGCTGCTTGAGCCGGATCGCCGTCGCGAGGCCTGCCGGGCCACCACCGACCACGACCACGTCGTATTCCATCGTCTCGCGGGGGCCATACTGCCCGGTGATGCATGTTGTTGCCATAACGCTATACCTTCAGATCAGAACGAGTATTGGTGGCGCTGCGCCGCTTCGTTGAGAAACGCCTGCGCGGTGCGCCGACAGTCGCGTTCCCGACCGGGTCAGCAACAGATGTGCGAATCGTATCCCTTTGGGGGCGCAGACCGGCTGTCAAAACTGGACGACCTGTTGACATACCTGGCCACGTCGAGGCGACCACAGAACGTCAGCGGCACATCGATACAGGCCGACGCTGCATGGACATTGGCAAGGTCAACCGCCCCGGCGATACGCTGCCGGCGTGCTGCCTGTCCAGTGACGGAAAGCCCTGTGGAACGCGGTGGGATCGGAGAATCCGAGGTCGCTGGCAATGAAGGCAATCCCGTCGCGCGTGCCTGTCAGACGCTGTATCGCGATGTCGCGGCGCAGTTCGTCCTTGAGCACCTGAAACGCCGTGTTTTCCGCCGCAAGGTGCCGGCACAGCGTTCGCACCGAGCAGTGCGCATCCGCTGCCGCATCTTCAATGGTGGGTACATCGGGCAGCCGGGAGGCAAGATACTCACGCACGCGATGGCTAAAAAGCTGTTCGCTGAATGACACGAAAATCCAGTCCTCCGGCGCGCGTGCCAGAAACCGGCGCAGGTTCGCTTTGCGCTGTCGAATGGGCATGTCGAAATACGCGCTGCTGAACTGCATCGACGTGTGACCGGCATCGAATTTGGCAGGACCGGGGAAAAGGTAAAGGTATTCGAGCGCGTGCGGTGGACGCGCGAAGGCGAACTGCACCTGCAGCAACGGAATCCGCTGGCCGATGAGCCAGGATGCAACACCGTGTGCGAGTTTGAGCATCAGTTCCTGGCCGAGCACACCGGGCCGTGTGCCCGTTTGCCCAGGTTGAAGTGCAAGGCTTGCTACATGTTCGCTGCGCCGCGACTCGAAACGAAAGTCGTCCAGCACGATATGAAAGAACTGCCCGAAACGGTGCATCGCGGTTTCGAGATTGGGGGCGTCCAGCAGACTAAGACACAGAAACTTGAGCGTGCCGCTACGCAAGGGCCGAGAGAAAACACCAGGCATTTCATCGTCGAGCGCGATCGCGAGCGCACGATATAGCGTCGAGAACTGCTCCTCGGTGACGCGCGCCCCAGGCTGGTCCAAAAGTGCCGGCGGGATATTAGCGGCGGTTAGATGCCTGTCGACGATGTCCGTCTGCGTCCCGACGCTGTCCAGAAAGCCATGAACGAGCGACATCGGTACAGTTGCGCCTGGAGCGTGCATGACCTGGTTCCACGGGGCGAAGACGCTTCAGCTTACCCTTCCCGCTGCCTCGTGGCGATGAATTGCCTCCAGATCGAGCCGTGAAGCATGGCGGGAAAGGAGTCGGATGCGAGAATCAGCACAAGCCAGCTTTTCCAGACACGGTCGCTCGCGGCGCTCCAGACATTATTGCGACCGCACTTTTACATACCGACCCGGTGCGGACTCGATCGGTTTGTATCGTGTATTGCCCAGCGACGCGCGTGCCTCCACTTCTCCGCCAGCGTACTTTTTGACCCAGGTGATCCAGTGATTCCACCAACTACCTTGCTGTTGGGTCGCGGTCTCGAGCCACGCGTCGGCGTCCTTGCCGCACGCATCGTTCGTCCAATAACTGCGTTTGTTTCTCGACGCCGGATTGACCACTCCCGCTATATGGCCGCTTGCTCCCAGCACGAACTCTGTTTCGCCGCCCAAGAGTTGCGTCGAATGGTAAGCAGATCTCCATGGCACGATATGGTCTTCCTCAGTTGCCAGCAAATAGCTCGGCATATCGACGTTCCCCAGATCGACTGCACTACCGCAAAGCGTTAGCCTGTCCGGCACACAGAGGTTGTTCTCGAGGTACATGTTGCGCAGATAGAAGCTATACATCGGCCCGGGAAGGTTAGTCGTATCCGCGTTCCAGTACAGCAGATCGAATGCGGCCGCGGTTTTGCCCTTCAAATAGTTATTGACGACATTTGGCCAGATCAGATCGTTGGCACGCAGCGCCTGGAATACAAAGCCGAGTTCTCTCCCGGGATAGAGGCCGCTGCGACCGATCGTGTTCTCTCGCATCGAAACGCCCGGTTCGTCGATGAAAACACCGAGATCGCCGGGCTCGCTGAAATCGAGTAACGCCGTCAACAGCGTCAAACTGGCCACAGAGTCTTCACCGTTCGCGCGCATGACCGCAAGGGCCGACGAAAGCATGGTTCCACCGACACACCATCCCAGCGCATTGACCTTGTCGGCGTTGCTGATGCTGCGAGCGACATCGATTGCCTTCATCACGCCATGTTCAACGTAGTCCTCCCATCCGGTGTTCGCTGCTTCGTTCTGGGGATTGCGCCATGAAACGATAAATACCGTAAGCCCTTGCTCGCATGCAAAGCGCACGAAGGAATTCTCCGGCTGGAGATCCAGAATGTAGAACTTGTTGATACAGGGTGGAACGATCACCAGAGGGCGCTCTCCGACCTTCGACGTCAGTGGAGCGTACTGGATCAGTTGGAACAGTTCATTCTCATAGACTACCGCACCATCGGAGGTGGCAACGCTGCTGCCAACCTCGAACGCGCGCTGGTCGGTGATCGAAATCGCGCCATTCTTTACATCTTCGAGAAGATTCGTCAGGCCTGCGAGCAGGCTCGACCCCTTCGATTCAATCGCCTCGCGGACTGCCTCCCGGATTCGTTGCTACGAAGTTTGCAGGGCTCGCGAGATCGATGAACTGACGCATGAAGAACCGTAGCCGATGCTTGTCTTTTTTATCGAGCGTCCTCGCTTCGACAAGCTCTGTCAGCATCCGGGCGTTAAGCAGGTAGCTCTGTTTCCAAAGGCTGTACCAGCCGTTGTTGGACCACTCCTCGGCATGGAATCTTCGGTCACCATGCTCGGGTTCAGCCACCGCCGTTAAGCGCGCTCGTGCGCCAATCATTCCTTCGACGACACTGCTCCAAAGCGCCGCCTGCTTTTGCAAATAATGGGTGCCCGCCCGCATCAGGACGCTTTGCGCGCCTGACGACCGCGGAGTGATGTCCCGGTTGTCGAAGGAAAGCACCGACCCTGATCCGCACATTGCAGGCGAGGCACGGCAAAAGTCTTGTCCGGCCTTGACCCATCCCATCGAGAACTCATGTGGCATAAAGAATGGCATTGTCAACACGGATCTCGCTGTTAACCATTGCTGACCGCAGAATCCGTGCATGCCTTCACGCGATCAACACTGGAAGTCGGCATGACGATCGCGTCGCCTTCAATTACGATCTTGCCGCCGACCGTGCAAACGGTCGACAGCACCACACGGCGCTTGTCGTGGATCAGTTCCTTGACAGTCACTTCCGCCTGCACCGTCTCGCCGGGTCGGACAGGTGCCTTGAAGCGCAGGTTTTGACCGAGGTAGATTGTGCCCGGTCCCGGCAGCCGACCAGCGATGGTCGCGGAGATGAGGCTCGCGGTCAGCATCCCGTGAGCGATACGCCCTTTGAACGGTGTCGTCTGCGCGAACTGCTCGTTAATGTGGATCGCGTTGATGTCTCCTGAAGCGCCAGCGAACAGCAGGATGTCCGCTTCAGTGATGGTCTTTGCAGAACTGGCGCTCATGCCCGTTTGCAGGTCTTCAAAATCAAAACCGTTGAGTTGATTCATGATGATCTCAGTTGCTGCGGCGACATGCCTCTGCTTTCGATATCGGAAACAGTTTGTGAGACTCACGTTGGCCGCTGGATGTGCTAGCCCAAGGCGTGTTCAAATTCCGGCACGAGGGCGAACAGGTCGCCAACCAGACCGTAATCCGCGACACTGAAGATCGGCGCTTCTTCGTCCTTGTTGATCGCGACGATAACCTTCGAGTCCTTCATGCCTGCCAAGTGCTGGATCGCACCCGAGATGCCGACCGCGATGTACAGCTGCGGCGCGACGATCTTGCCGGTTTGACCGACCTGATAATCGTTCGGGACATAACCCGCATCGACAGCTGCGCGCGACGCGCCCATCGCCGCGTTGAGTTTGTCCGCCAGAGGCTCGAGAACCTTGTTGTAGTTCTCGCCGCTACCCAGACCCCGACCACCCGACACAATGATGTTCGCCGACGTCAGTTCCGGACGGTCCAGCTTCGTGACTTCGCGGCTCACGAACTGCGAGATGCCGGAGTCAGCCGCCGCTTCGATCTTCTCGACCGATGCGCTGCCGCCTTCGGCTGCCACCGGATCAAAGCCCGTCGAGCGAACCGTGATGACCTTGATCGGGTCAGCCGATTGCACGATCGCGATTGCATTGCCGGCGTAGATCGGGCGTTCGAACGTATCGGCGGAATCGACAGCCGTGATGTCGCTGATCTGCGCGACGTCGAGCTTCGCGGCGATACGCGGCGCGATGTTCTTGCCGTAGGCCGTAGCGGGCGCGAGGATGTGCGAAAAATCCTTCGCGATGTTCAGCACCGTCGCCTCGATGTTTTCCGCGAGACCTTCGGCCAGTTGCGGTGCGTCGGCCAGCAGCACCTTGGCCACGCCTGCCACCTTTGCAGCCGCATCAGCCGCGCCTTGCGCGTTGTGACCAGCGATCAGCACATGCACGTCGCCACCGATCTTCTGCGCGGCAGCCACCGTATTCAGCGTCGCTGCCTTGAGCGCCGCGTTGTCGTGTTCAGCAATTACCAGAATCGTCATTTCATTCGTCTCCGTGTGCCCGTAGAAATCAAAGCACCTTGGCTTCGGTCTTGAGCTTCTCGACCAGCGTCTTCACGTCGGCCACCTTCACGCCAGCCGAGCGCTTCGGCGGCTCGCTGACCTTCAGCGTCTTCAGACGCGGCGTGACATCGACGCCCAGGTCTTCCGGCTTCACGGTTTCGAGCGGCTTCTTCTTCGCCTTCATGATGTTGGGCAGCGTCACATAGCGCGGCTCGTTCAGGCGCAGATCGGTCGTCACGACTGCGGGCAGCTTCAGCGACAGCGTTTCCGCACCGCCGTCCACTTCGCGCGACACCGTTGCCTTGCCGTCAGCCACAACAACCTTCGATGCAAACGTCGCTTGCGGCAGATTCGCCAAAGCAGCCAGCATCTGACCGGTCTGGTTGGAATCGTCATCAATGGCCTGCTTGCCAAGAATGACAAGCTGCGGCTGTTCCTTGTCGACCAGCGCCTTCAGCAGCTTCGCGACAGCCAGCGGCTGCAGGTCTTCATTCGATTCGATCAGGATCGCGCGATCCGCGCCGATTGCCAGCGCCGTGCGCAGCGTTTCCTGACATTGCGTGACGCCCGCCGACACGGCGATCACTTCCGTCGCCACGCCCGCTTCCTTCAGACGCACGGCTTCTTCGACGGCGATTTCGTCGAACGGATTCATCGACATCTTCACGTTGGCGATGTCGACTGCCGTGTTGTCCGACTTCACCCGGACCTTCACGTTGTAGTCAATTACGCGCTTTACCGCGACCAGAATTCTCACAAAACTCTCCTACGCGAAAACAGTGACACCAACAGTTCCCGTACACATCGCGTTCCGGCTCCAAAGACGCGTTCGATCATGTGAGTAGTTGCGGATTGCAACGGGAACAACCGTTGGGAACATCGTATCGCTGAGAGCGGAAACCTGGCTGTCCAAACAGGCCCATCTACTGACGGATCTGGCCAGGCGCTCAGGTATGCATTCGCCATCCAATCAAGGACAGCGATGAGTATCGAACCGTCGGCACAGCGCGAAACCTTGCCTGTCAGCCGCTGCCAATATGCACTGCGAGCTGGTTATTGGTTCAACTGCGTAGTCCGCCACGCACGAGGTGATGTGCCGAAGCGCGCCGTGAACCATTGGGTGAAGGTTGACTGCCTCGAATAGCCGAGCAACATTGCGACACGCCCGATCGGGTAACGCCGATTCGTCAGGTAGCGTAGTGCGAGCTCCCGTCGAACTTCATCCACCAGATTCGAGAAGTTGGTGCCGGCCATATCGAGCTGGCGCTGCATCGTGCGTACACTCAGATGCAACTGACCTGCAACCTGGTCAACTGAAGCCTGCTCGATGGGCAGCAGCAGATAGATAGTCTTACGCACATCCAGCACGATTGAGTACGGCTCTGAGAGATTCAGTGGATTGGCCAAACTTTCCGCGTATCTCACGAGTTCAGGATCCGCATTCGGATTTGGTCGGTCGAGATCCCCGGCGGCGCAGACAATGCCATTGAAGTCGCTGCTGAATTCCACCGGGCATCCGAAGAAACGCCGGTAAAAGCTCATGCTGGTAGGCGCGGGATGGGTGAAACTGACGCTTCGCGGTTGCCAGTGTTCTCCAAGGAGGGCGACGCACGTACGGGACAGCACCCCAATGGCAAGTTCCGTTGCCTGCTGCGTCGAAATCCCGTGCTCGGTGATGATCTCCTCGCGGATCACGACTGTGCTTCCGCCTGCTTCCACGTAAATGGCCAGCGCCTCGTTGAGCAGGTGGCGATACTGGATCGCCGCGAGCAGGACCTCACGTAGCGTACGTTTGTGCGAGAGCAATAGCTTGAGCATGCCGAAGTCGAGCGGCTGGCGCGTGTCGGCCATTTCCAGCCCAAAGGTCGGACATTTCGCATTCAATGCGGCACTTTCCAGCAACTGGCACACAGCGCTGACCGGAATGCGATGGTCGAGATTGGCCAGAACGGAGGCATCGAGACCCGCCTCGCGCAGCAGTTGCTGGGGCACCAGCCCGTGTCGCCGGGCCACCTGCAAGAGGCCGCTCAATGCTCTGGCACGAACCATGGGTCCCGTCACTGTTCGATCTCCTGGATACCCCAGGTTGTGCCTGACGACACTGGTGATCGCCGCAGGGTTTTTACCGGGTGGCACCAAAACGAAAATATTTGGCACCTCGACGAAAGAGTCTATCTCATGGCCGACCTACAGTGTAGCCATACGCCGAGCTGCACGCCGCTATCGGTGCTCAACCGCCAGGAGCCAAATTTATGCAATTCCTCGACGACTCGCTTCACCCCAATAACCAGCAGAAAGTTGTCATCACTGTCGCCCCGTACGCCCCCGAGTGGATGCCTTCCGACTTCCCGGAAGACATTGCGGTAACCATGGAAGAGCAGATCCAGAAGGCCGTTGACTGCTACGAAGCAGGGGCACGGGTGCTGCACCTGCACGTGCGCGAACTCGATGGCAAAGGCTCAAAGCGCCTGTCCAAGTTCAACGAACTGATCGCCGGCGTTCGCGAGGCGGTACCCGACATGATCATCCAGGTCGGCGGCTCCATCTCTTTCGCGCCGGAAGATGAAGGTCAGGCCGCGAAGTGGCTGTCGGACGATACGCGCCACATGCTGGCTGAACTGGACCCGAAGCCGGACCAGGTGACGATCGCGATCAACACCACGCAGATGAACATCATGGAGTTGATGACACCGGAGGCCGTGGCAGGTACCTCGCTGGCCGAGCCGGTATTGCAGCAAGCCTATCGCGAGATGACTGTCCCGGCAGGTCCGGGTTGGGTTGAAGAGCACCTGCGCCGTCTGCAGGCTGCCGGTATTCAGCCACACTTCCAGCTCGCGGGCGTTCACTCCTATGACACGATCGAACGCATGATCCGCCGTGGCATCTACAAAGGCCCGGTCAACCTGACATGGATCGGCATCGCTGGCGGTGCGGACGGTCCCAATCCGTACAACTTCATGTATCTCCTGCAGCGGGCGGCCGACGGCGTGTGCGTGACGTCCGAGTCTCTTTTGCACAACGTCCTGCCGCTCAACATGATGTCCATGGCACTGGGCTTCCATCCTCGCGTTGGTACTGAAGACACGCTGACCGATCAACACGGCAATCGCATGACGTCCGTGCAGCAGATCCAGCAGTGCGTGCGTGTCGCCCACGAACTTGGCCGCGAAATTGCCACCGGCAAGGAGGCCCGCGAGATCTATCGCATTGGCACCTGGTACGACGGTGTCGACGAGACGCTGGCAGCGAACGGCATGGCACCCAACCGCCTGCCTGGTACCAGAGGCGTTCCGCTGCGTGCTGCCTGAGGGGACGATCGCACGTCGCGACTTGAGTGCAACCTGGTTCGCTGACCTTGCGAAGCAATGAAATTTCCGGTCTCGTTGAGAGATCACCAGATTAGAAAGAGGCTCTCAATGAAAGGGCCTCAACCCGGAGACGTAAATCATGAACTTGCATTCCGCCGTGCCGCAGTCGGACGACCGCGACGGCTACCTCGTCGGTCGGCGTCAGGCGTGGTTCGCCTTTGCGATGACCTTCGCGCTGATGTTGTTCGATTACATCGATCGTCAGGTCATCGTATCTTTGTTCCCGCACCTGAAGGCCGCCTGGGGTCTCTCGGACATGCAGCTTGGCAGCCTGGTGTCGATCATTTCAATCGTCGTGGCCGCTGGCGGCGTTCCCGTCGCGCTGATGGCTGACCGCTTCAGCCGGGTTAAGAGCATCTTCGTGATGGCGGCGGTGTGGAGCCTTGCAACGATCTCCTGCATGTTCGCGCGCAACTTCGGACAGCTCTTCGCCGCGCGAGCCGTCGTTGGCCTTGGCGAGACCGGCTATGGCTCGGTGGGGGGCGCCCTGATTGCCAGCCTGTTTCCGAAGCGACTTCGCACCACGCTGCTTGGCGCCTTTTTCGCGGCGGCCTCGCTCGGTTCAGTGCTTGGCGTGATGCTGGGTGGCGTTGTCGCGGCCCACTGGGGCTGGAAAGCGGCATTCGGTATTGTTGGCGTTCCTGGCCTGGTCCTGGCTTTCCTTTACCTGCTTGTGCCCGACTACAAGACAGTGGAGCTTGCCCCCCGCATGGACCAGGCGCGGCACTCCGTGCAGAGCTTTGCCAGACAGATCATATCGACGCTGACCGGTTCGCCCACCGTATGGTGGACCTGCCTTGGCGCGGCCCTTCAACTGGTCGTCGTGTCGATGATCTGGTCGTGGCTGCCAAGCTATTTCCACCGTTACCACGGTGCCGCTCCGGACCACGCGGGTATGCTGGCCGCAGTGATCGTACTCTGCGGCGCAGCGGGTTCCGTTATCTGGGGCGTGGTGGCGGATCGACTCGCCCGTCGCCGGCCGCGCAACAAACTTGTGATGATGGCCATCCTGTGCACGGCGACGCTGCTGGTCTTTATGACAGCCTTTGGCGGCACGATGCCAGCGAACCAGAAGTTCCTGCTCATCGCCCTGGGTGGTCTCCTGATGATGTGCACGGTGGCGCCGACCGCCACCGTGGTGCTCAATGTGATTCATCCGGGTGTCCGCTCCACCGGCGCCGCCATTCTGGCGCTGTTCCAGAATCTCTTCGGCCTTGCTGTCGGGCCTTTCGTAGGAGGCTTGGTGTCCGATGCCTGGGGCCTGCAAACGGCGCTTGCGGTGATGCCCGCTTTCGGTCTGCTCGCCGCCCTGTGTTTCCTGCGGGCCATGCGCACCTACGAATCGGAACTGGCGACGGTGGCGGATATCCGGCTGGATGCCGCGACGTCGCAGGGCTCGCCCGTCGCGGCATCGGCCTGAGCCGTGCAGCAACGCGTCCTTACCGTATTTACCTCTTATCGGTAGCCAAGCAATGAGCACTTCCCATAGTCAGACCCCGAACGCCGGTACCTTCGCCTCAGCCCCCGCCTGGTCGCCGTCTGCATCCGTCGTCGACAACGCGCGCGTGACGCAATTCATGCGATGGCTCGAAGAGAAGCGCGGCCTGTCGTTTGTGAACTACGACGCCCTGTGGCAGTGGTCAGTCAACGAGATCGACGCTTTCTGGCTGGCGCTCTGGGAATGGGCCGCCATTCCGTCGATCCAGAAGCCCCGCGTCGCACTGGCTGAGGCCACCATGCCGGGCGCTGCATGGTTCCCCGGCGTGCAGATGAACTATGTCGAACAGGTTTTTCGACACGCCACAGCTGGCCGGCCCGCGATTGTCTACCGCAATGAGGCGGGAGAGACGGGAGAAATGAGCTGGGCTGAGCTGGAACGCCAGGTTGCGAGCCTCGCCGTGTCCCTGCGCGGCATGGGTGTGGTTCGGGGTGACCGGGTGGCCGGTTATCTGTCCAATACGCCGCACGCGATCGTTGCGTTTCTCGCCGTGGCAAGCATCGGTGCAATCTGGTCGGCCTGCGCGCCCGATATGGGGGAACTGGCCGTGCTGGATCGGTTCCGCCAGATCGAGCCCAAGGTCATGATCGCAGTCGACGGCTATCGGTATGGCGGCAAGGAATTCGATCGCCGACCGGTACTGCGCACGCTGCTCGACCAATTGCCGGACATCGAGCGTGTCGTCGTCGTTCAGACGCTACGTTGTCAGGACGATCATTACGGGCTTTCCAACGCAGTAACGTGGGCCGACGTAGTTTCGAATGACGCGCTGCCGCTCGAGGTCGCGCATGTGCCGTTCGACCATCCGCTGTGGATCGTCTATTCCTCAGGCACCACCGGTTTGCCGAAGCCGATCGTTCACTCACAGGGCGGCATCGTTCTCGAGCACGTGAAGCTCACTACGCTCCATCTGGATCTGCGCGCCGGTGACCGCTTCTTCTGGCAGGCCAGCACCGGCTGGATCATGTGGAACCTGCAGGTCGGCGGCCTGCTCGCAGGCGCGACTGTGTGCCTGTTCGACGGCAATCCCGGCTACCCGAATATGAATGCGCTCTGGCAATTCATCGGCGATGCGGGTGTGAACTTTTTCGGTGCTGGCGCAGCGTACTACCAGGCCTGTGAAAAGTCCGCTATCGAACCCCGCGAAATAACGGATCTTTCGCGACTACGCGCCATCGGCTCGACAGGTTCTCCGTTATCGCCGGAAGGCTACGGCTGGATCCTGGACCACGTCGGCCCGATCTGGATCAATGCTTTATCCGGTGGCACTGACTTCGCTGGCTGCTTTGTTTCAGGTGTCCCCACGCTACCTGTCTACCTGGGTGAGATGCAGTGCCGCTGCCTGGGCGCGCGGGTCGAGGCGTTCGATGAGGCAGGAAAAGCGGTGGTAGACGAGGTGGGCGAGCTGGTCTGCACCGCTCCGATGCCATCGATGCCGCTGCACTTCTGGAACGACAAGGGCAACGCGCGCTATCGCGACAGTTACTTCGACATGTATCCAGGCATTTGGCGTCATGGCGACTGGGTGCGCATCACCCCTCGGGGCGGCGCCGTGATCTATGGCCGCTCGGACGCCACGATCAATCGCCACGGCATCCGTATGGGTACGAGCGAGTTGTACCGGGCCGTGGAGGAATTGCCCGAGGTTCTGGACAGCATGGTTGTGGATCTCGAATACCTGGGGCGTGAGTCTTACATGCCGCTGTTCGTGGTGTTGCGGCCGGGTGCCGAACTGACGTCTGCGCTCACCGAAATCATTCGCCAGCGCATCAAGGTTGCGCTCTCTGCGCGACACGTTCCGAACGACGTGTTCCACGTGCCGGCGATTCCGCGCACCCTGTCCGGCAAGAAGATGGAACTGCCGATCAAGAAACTGCTGCTGGGACAGCCGCTGGACAAGGTAGCAAGTCCCGACACCATGGCGAATCCCGAAAGCCTGGACTGGTTCGCCCGGTTTGCCGCCGGTCGCACAGCGATGGGACGGTAGTCACGCGTTAGTGCGCCTGCCACGAAGTGCCGATCCGGCACGAGGCTGGCGTGCCTCTAATCAGAGAATGAATGAAGGAGTACGAATCATGGCAAAAGCTGTTCGCTTTCATGAAACCGGTGGCCCCGAGGTCCTGCGCTATGAGGACGTCGCGGTCGGCGAACCCGGGCCAGGTCAGGTCCGGCTGCGCCACGAGGCGGTTGGCCTCAACTTTGCTGACATCTACTTTCGCACCGGCCTGTATCCGGCGCCGCTGCCCTCGGGCATTGGGACCGAGGCTGCTGGTGTGGTGGAGGCAGTAGGATCGGACGTAACCAACGTCGAAGTCGGCGATCGCGTGACCTATACGGGCGCGGCAAACACCCTCGGCGCGTATTGCACGCAGCGGCTGATCCCTGCCGCTCCGCTCATCAGGCTGCCCGATGGCATTGCCTGTGATACGGCTGCGGCCATGACGATGCGCGGCCTCACGTCTGCATATCTGATGCGCCGTATTTACGCGTTCAAGGAAGGCGACACCGTCCTGCTGCACGCGGCAGCCGGTGGCGTCGGGCTGATCGTCTCGCAGTGGGCGAAGCTGCTCGGGCTGACGGTCATCGGCACGGTTTCCAGCGAAGCCAAAGCCGAGGTTGCACGTGCCCATGGCTGCGATCACATCATCAACTACAGCCACGAGAACACCGCCGCGCGTGTACGCGATCTGACCGACGGCGTGGGCGTCAACGTCGTGATTGACAGCGTCGGCAAGGACACCTTCGAAGCCTCACTCGACTCGGTCAAGCGGCGAGGCCTCGTCGTCTGCGTCGGCACGGCATCGGGCCCGATCCCGCCGTTCAGTCCGCACATCCTCGCCCTTAAGGGCTCGCCGTACCTGACGCGTCCGGCACTGGCCGACTACATCGCCGATCCTGCCGAAAAGGCCGAACTGGCCGGCGAGCTGTTTGGCCACGTGGCATCGGGCCGCATCCGGATCGAGATCAACCAGCGCTACGCGCTGGAGGATGCCGCGCGCGCCCATCGCGATCTGGAGTCACGCAAGACGACCGGCTCTTCCGTCTTCGCGATCTGAAGATCGCTGCCACGAGGACATCATCATGCGTATTGAACAACTGACTTACGCCCTTGGCGCAGAACTCACCGGCGTGAAGCTGGCCGACGCCATTCATGACGACGGCCTGTTCACAGAAATTCTCGGCGCACTGCTGAAGCATCGCGTCCTGTTCCTGCGTGACCAGGAAATCAGCCGGACCGAGCATGTGGCGTTCGCCCGGCGCTTTGGCAACCTGGAGGACCATCCGGTTGCCGGTAGCGACCCGGAGTATCCAGGCCTGGTGCGGATCTACCGCACGCCCGAACAGCCGAATGACCGTTATGAAAACGCCTGGCATTCCGACGCGACCTGGCGCGAGGCGCCGCAGTTCGGCGCGGTACTGCGCTGCGTCGAATGCCCGCCCGTCGGTGGCGACACCATGTGGTCCAACATGGTGCTGGCTTTCGAAAAACTGCCGGCGCACGTCAAGGCCGAAATCGCCGACCTGCGCGCGCGTCACAGTATCGAGGCGACGTTCGGCGCCGTCATGCCGATCGAAAAGCGGCTGGCGCTCAAGGCGCAGTATCCGGACGCTGAGCATCCGGTGGTTCGCACGCACCCCGAGACCGGCGAAAAGATCCTTTACGTGAACGTCTTCACGACCCATTTCACCAACTTCCATACCCCCGGCCGTGTGCGCTACGGCGCCGATGCCAACCCCGGTGGCCCGGACCTGCTGCGCTACCTGATCAGTCAGGCATCCATCCCGGAATATCAGGTGCGCTGGCGCTGGAAGCCCAACAGCATCGCGATCTGGGACAACAGTGCGACGCAGCACTACGCCGTCATGGACTATCCGCCAAGCCATCGGAAGATGGAGCGCGCGGGAATTATTGGAAGCAAACCTTTCTGAGCCCTGCCATGCAAGACCACCTGATCACGCCGACGCCGTCGGCCTATACCTACCCGCTCCTCGTCAAGCAGCTGCTCCTGAATGCACTGAGCATTCATGGCGATCAGCAGATCACTTACCGCGGAGAAATGCGTTACAGCTTCCGGCAGTTCCGCGAGCGCGTCGGCCAGCTCGCGTCCGTGCTGCGCGGGCTGGATGTCCGGCACGGCTGCACCGTAGCCGTGATGGACTGGGACAGTCATCGTTATCTGGAAAGCTATTTTGCGATTCCGATGATGGGTGCGACGCTCTTCACGGTCAACGTGCGACTGTCGGCGCAGCAGATCCTCTATACGCTGAATGATTCCCGCGCCGAGGTTGTACTGGTGCATACGGAGTTCGTTCCCGTGCTCGAGGAGATCAAGAGGGAACTGAAGTTCGTACGCCAGGTGGTGGTGCTTGCCGACGGCGAATCCGTGCCGGTGATGACACTGCCGGTCGCCGGTGAATACGAGGAGATGATGGCGCGCGCTTCGGCGGATTTCGAATTTCCCGAGTTTGACGAAAGGACGCGCGCCGCGACCTTCTACACGACAGGCACGACGGGCGATCCCAAGGGCGTAGCGTACAGCCACCGCGACATCGTCCTGCATGCCATGGGGACAGCGATGAGCCTGTGTGCACCCCGCGAAGGCCAGCGGCTACATCGCGAGGACGTCTACATGCCGATCACGCCGATGTTTCACGTGCTCGCCTGGGGCATGCCGTACATCGCGATCATGCTCGGGCTCAAGACTGTGCTGCCGGGACGCTATATCCCTGAGAGCCTGGTCGCCTTGCGAAAGTCGGAAAAAGTCACTTTCTCCCACTGCGTGCCCACCATCCTCAAGATGGTGCTCCAGGCAGCGGACGTACACGGAGAGGAGCTGACGGGCTGGAAGCTCATGATTGGCGGCTCCGCGTTGCCGCCCGCGCTGTGTGAAGCTGCGCTCGACCGCGGCATGGATGTCTTCACTGCCTATGGCATGTCCGAAACCGGCCCGATCGTCTCCCTGGCGCAACTGCCGCCGGGATATGACTCGAGGGATCGCCAGGAAGAAGTGCGGATGCGCTGCACGACCGGACGCCCGCTGCCGTTTGTCGACTTCAGGGTCGTCGACGGGAACATGCAAGACGTGGTGCGCGACGGAAAGCAGCAAGGCGAGATCGTTCTGCGCTCACCGTTCCTCACCAGGGCCTACGTCGGGAAGCCAGAGGCGTCCGAAGAGCTCTGGGCACACGGCTATCTCCACACGCAGGACATTGCCGTCATGACGCCCGACGGGTTTATCCAGATCGTCGACCGCATCAAGGATGTGATCAAGACGGGTGGCGAATGGGTGTCATCGATCGAAGTCGAGAGCCTGATAACGGGCGTAGCCGGCGTGCAGGAATGTGCGGTAGTCGGCGTGCTCGACGAGAAGTGGGGCGAACGGCCGATGGCGTTCGTCGTTCGCGAGACGGGCGCGGGTGTTTGCGCTGAAGTGATCCGTGAACGGCTGATGCAGCATGTCGATGCCAGGCGCATCAGCAAGTATGCGGTTCCCGACGCCGAGCGCATTAGCTTCGTCACCGAAATTCCGAAAACGAGCGTGGGCAAGATCAACAAGAAGCTGCTGCGTGAGCAATGCTGACGAGCGCGTCGCGGCGGTCGGAATCGAGCAGCATCCGTGGAAGACGAACTTTACGGGAAGGTCGCCCGTTTCAGCGACCTCATTTCCTTCGACAGACCATGACTTGTCAATCCCACTCTGGCATATCGAATCTGGTGCCCGTCGCACTGGCAACTGAGCTTCCTCCAGGCCAACGCAAGCTCGTCTTCGCCGACGGCAAAAGCGTCGTCATCTTCAACGTCGAAGGGACGATCTACGCCATTGAGAACTCGTGCCCTCATAACGGAGCGTCTCTGGCGAGCGGTTGCCTCGAAGGGACAGTGTTGCGATGCCCCGCTCATGGCCTGCGGTTCAATCTGACGACGCAAGATGGTGGGACATCGGGCGCGCTGCGACTGCGCAGGTTTCCAGTGCGCGAGATCGGAGGCGTGCTGATATTACAGACCGATCCCGACGAGCGGTGGTCGATGCCGCGCAGCTCGGATCAGTAACCCGTCACAACAGCAGCCCCTGTTTCGAGCAAAGTTTGAACAACGCCAGTGCATTGGTTCTCTGATAGAAGAGGACTACCAGGCAAAAACATCTGGCCCAACATTGCCCGACCAGCCACAGGCAGCCTAATCGCATCATTTGCTATACAGCCGCCGGAATCTTCCGGCCCCTGCACAAACGTGGAGACCAAAATGAAAGTGAAGTGGAGTGGCGCCGCGGCGCTTGTCGTGTTCGCCAGCGCGGCACATGCTCAATCATCAGTCGCGCTGTATGGCGTCATGGATTCCGGTTTGCTCTATCAGAGCGCAAACGCAGCGAACTTTCAGTCTAAAGTGAATCTCGGGCACGTCTTCCAGTATAAGGACGGCGGGATCTATTCGAGCATCTTTGGCCTGAAAGGCTCCGAGGACATTGGCGGCGGCTTCAAGGTCAACTTCAAGCTGCAGGGATCGTTCAACAGCGGTACCGGGAGGAGCGGTCTGGCCGACACACCGACCGCCACGTCAATGTTCACCCAGCAGACGACGGTAGGCGTTTCGAGTCCGTATGGCTCCGTTGACATGGGTCGTCAGATCGTACCGATGATCTACGCAATGGCCGATACCGATGTGCGGAACGCCCAGTACTTCGGCAGCATCTTGACCGGGTGGCTCGGTCTGAATCAGGCATCGGGCTGGCAAGGTACGAGTACGAATGGTTCGGTCGGCGCGCTGTATGACGACAACGCGATCGTCTACCGGTCGCCGAAGTTCTACGGCGCATCACTGGCACTTGAGTATGCACCGGGTGGCGTCCCCGGCCAGTTCCAGGGCGGCACGCGCGAGTCAGCCGTGCTGCAATATTCGAACTACGGTCTGAACCTCGCGGCCGTGTACTACAACGGGCACGACTCCAATCCGTTCACGACGACCGCCAGTGGAATCGTCACTGCGCCTTCGACGGGTGTGAACAACAACCAGTTCTACTACGTGGGCGCGCAATACACGTTTCACTCGCTTTCCGTGTCGTCATCCTATAGCCGGGCCCGAAATCCCGCGAACACGAGCGGACCTAAGGGATTCAACCTCGAGATGTTCTCCGGGGGACTGGGATATAAATTCACGCCACTCTTCAAGGTCACATCAGGCTTTTACTACCTGCACGACCGGAACGTCGGCGCCAATCACTCGACCGAATACGCGGTGGGCGCCGAATACAGCATATCGAAGCGCACGCTTGCTTATGGGCAAGTTGGTTACGTCGACAACCACGGCAATATGAGTCAGACGATCACCTACGGCGCGCCTGTTCCAGAAGGCCGATCGACCACCGCGGCGATGATCGGCATCCGCCACAGCTTCTGATCCATTCCACACGACAACTGGAGCACACGATGACTACAACAAGGGCCCTTGGAATCGCCGGCGCCATATTGATCGCGCTGGCATCCGCTCATATCTGCGCGCAGCCCGGCACAAGCGGGGCAAGCGCGGCTTCGAACGCCACGGCCGTCGCGGCGTCCGGTGGCACGTCGGCCAAGGACGTTCGTGCGGCCAATCGCGCGCTGCGCAAAAAGGTCTACGCAGCGATCGCAAAATACAAAGAGATCAATGCTGGCGATATCAGTGTCGTTGCGAAAAACGGCGCCGTGACGCTCGACGGAACAGTCGTTGACGCCTCACAGATCGACAAGGTCGCCGAGATTGCCCGAGGCGTTCCCGGCGTGACGTCGGTGACCAACAGGCTGACTGTGCAGAAACCATTCGGCGGCCAGTAAATAGCCGGTGCGGTCCGCTGATGTGGGAGTTTGCTGGCGAGTAAGGCCACCGCACCCCGCCGGTTTGCTGTCTGCAGTTAATGCAGCAGCAGCCGTTCGGAAATGATGATCTAAGGGCCGCCTCGGCCGACTGTACCCATTCGGCACCTCCGCCGGATCAGGGTCGACGGCGACCGCACCAAACCCGACCCTTAGCCGACACTCGCTGATCGAGCTCGTGTGGCTGTTGCTGCTGGCCGACTGTACCCATTCAGCGCCTTTCTACTCCGGACCAAACGGCGAACGCATCGAACCGACCCTTCTCGGCGCTCAGCGCAATCTCGATCGCGATCGTCATCCAGCGTTCGCGAGGAAGCTCTGCACTTCTGCTGCTAACCAGCTGCGCAGAACGCTGACCTTGGGATGGTCGCGATTCCCTGCCCGATAGACCAGATCATAGCCGCGCTCAACCTTCAGTCGCGCATCCGGGAACAGCACGACAAGGCGTCCGGCTACGACGTCATCGCATACCAGAGCACTACGCCCCAAGGCTACGCCTTCGCCGCGAATGGCTGCCTCAATAGCCATGCTTCCATGACTGTATGCGGGCCCCCGCCCCTTGCGGCTCCTGACCACGCCCGCATAGGCAAACCATTGTTCCCAGTTCGTTAGCATCCGGTCCTCATGCAGCAATGTGCAACGAGTGAGGCTTGCTGGCTCCGGAATCCCGCCGGCCTCCTCTCGATACACGGGACTGCAGACGGGCGTCACTGTTTCTTCGAGTATCCGTTCTGACTGGACGCGCGGATAGCGACCACCACCATAACGCACGGCTGCATCGACCTGTCCATCGTCCAGGTCAACGTTGCGGTCGGTCACATCGAGGTGCACGTCGAGTTCCGGATGCATTGCCTTGAATCGATGAAGGCGCGGCGCGAGCCACTTTGTCGCAAACGAAACGCTTGTGCTGATGGTCATGCTCGCAACGCTATCGTGTCCGCGCAAATTCTCTGCTTCTCGCGTCAGTTCGCCGAGTAATCGTGCGACGGCAAAGTGAAACTCGGCACCTGCATCAGTCAGGACGATGCGGCGCGTGAGGCGGCGAAACAGTAGAACACCGAGATGATTCTCGAGCGTCTTGATGTGTCGGCTCACTGCGCCGTGAGTAACGTGCAGTTCCTCAGCAGCCAGCGTCATGCTCAGCAGTCGTGCAGTGGCTTCGAAGGCGCGTAGCGTTTGCAGGGGCGGAAGCCTGTCGAACATGTTGCGCTGTTATGTGTGAGTTTGACTCACGCATTATATGACGACAAATCGTTTGTTAGAGACGCATGCGCACCCGAATATCTACGTTTCGAAATCACTTTCACCAAAGCCCTGATGTCGAGCGAAAGCCTGACTGATGTCCGTCCCCCGGTCATCATCAAAGACCACGCCCCAAAGGGGATAACGCCGCGGAGTGTCGGCGCGATGCTGATGCTCGCGGTAATGTGGGGATTGTCCATCCCGGTGACGAAACTCGGGCTCGAGAGCCTGCCACCCCTGACGCTAACTGCAATGCGGTTTGCCATAGCGGTGCCCCTGCTTCTCGTCTTTGCCGTCGGCCGAAATCCGTTGCCGCGTCGTGCCTTACCTCGTGTTGCCGCGCTCGGTGTACTTGGCATCGGCATTGGCCAGGTAGCGCAGACGTTCGGTGTCTCAGGCACATCGGCATCCGTCGGCACGATCATCTCCGCAACCATTCCTGTTTTCATCGTGTTCTTTGCCGCGCTGAGACTGAAGCAGCACGTTTCGGGCTGGCAGAAGCTGGGGCTGCTTGCCGCATTCACGGGGATCGCTCTGGTCGCCTTTGCGCGCGGGCACGGAACGACAGGCGTGTCTGGAACGAGTGTGGGAGGCGCGTTCTGCGTGCTCCTGTCCGCGCTTGCTATCGCGTTCTACTACGTCTGGAGCGTTGAACTCACGACCGCCTACGGTACCGCCACGGTGGCGGCATGGAGTACGCTGTTCGGCTTCCTTGCTCTGCTGCCGTGGGCCGCCTGGGAAATGTGGCGAGTTCCGTTTCACATCACGACACCGGGCATATCGGCCGCGGCATACCTCGGCCTGATTGTGACCGTTGCGGGCCTTTTTCTATGGCTCAACCTGCTGCGTCATGTCCCCGCACGGGTTGCCGCGAGCGTGCAGTTCCTTCAGCCAGTATTCGGCATCGCGACTGCATCGATGATGTTTGGCGACAGGCTCGGCCCGTCATTTGTGGTTGGCGTGGCACTGGTTCTCATCGGACTCGCATTCTCGATGACTTCGCGCGGCGGTGCGCGATAAGCCACTCCCGAAAGCGGAGCGGTCTCTTCCCGCGTTAGGTCCATGGACTGCTGCTGGCCCGCTTGTCGCCTCTCGGGGCCGAGAACCGAGGCTTCGGGTCCAGACAGCAGGACATTGATTTTACACGGATATATATTGGGGACAGCCCGCAAAGCCGCATGCAGCGGGGAGCGTTCTAACCGGAAATTTGCGCCGAAATCAAGGGGACCCCTTCACCGGCGTCGTGCGCTACCACTCGCTGCAACGCTCTCTCCGATTGCACTCACTGATTGGCACTATCGGTCAAGAAGTGTGAAAACGCATGCACAACGCTGCAATCAAAAAACTCAACCCTCCAGATTTGCACGGGTGCTTATCCAGATGAGCAGCGATGATCTCAAGAAGGCCGCGCGAGTTGTACAGGCAATTATCTGCTCGGATATCGCCGTACGCCTTCCACTAGTGATTTAGTTCTTGCACTCTCGACCACTAGTGGTACACTGGCATCTCTATAGTAGGAGACCAGCCAAATGCCCAAATTCGAAGTTGATGAAGACGTAGCACGCCTTGTCGAACGGCTCGCCAATCCGAAGCCGTTTGAGAATCTGTCGTTTAACGCCGCGCTCAAACGGGTGCTGGATCGATTCATGGGCGACAATCACCAGCCGCAGGTCGATTTGAACGAACTGCTTGCTGGGTCTATGGCAGCAGCGCAAGCGCAACCAAAGAAAGCGCCTTCCCCAAGCGCTCAGGAATGGGCTGCGACCGTGCTAGAACTGAAGAACAAGCGCGGCCTGACCACGTGGAAGGCAATCTGCGATCATCTGAAAATCCAAACAGGCGGCGATTCGGCACGCAGGAGGTTGCAGACGTGGGTGAAGTTGCACAAGCCCGCATGGCCGCCAGTACCAGACACGCCTACAACAGCGGAATAGGAGCGTGGCCCAAATATGGACAAAATCCAATACCTTGAAGATATGAAGGCGGAGCTGGCACAAGCACTCGGAGAGGCAATCTGGGCGTTTGCGATGATCGAGCGGGTGACATACAGCTACATGAAGAAGCTGTCGAGTGACAGACTTGACGAACTTATGGGCGGCCAGCAGTTCAAGACGCGTACTGACCTGGTGATAAAGCTTGTCGAGCGATTGAAGGGGCAAGAAAAAGAGAAGGCGGTTGCGCTTCGCCATCTCAAGGAGGCTCAAAACTTAGCCATCGAACGGAACCTGCTTGCTCACAATCCTTGGCAAATCTGGATCGATCTTGACGAGTCAAAGTTCAAGTCGGAAATCAGGAAGTTCAATGACGAAACCAAGAAGGCAGACCTAGAAAAGGTTCGCGACTTCAGAGAGCGGGCGGGAGATGTAGCCTCAACGCTCGAATACGTGTTGGGTGATCTTCGCTTCCCTGGTCCATAAGCAACTAGGACTAGACCGCCTAGTTAAGGCGATTTCAACCCATGCGCGCGCGGCTCGAAGTCATCATGGGACGCGGGCGGGACTCGATTACTTGCAGACGGTAGTTGAAGTGCCCTTTGCTTGATCTACAACGGTCGTGCAATTCTGCCCGCTGGACGATGAGCAGGAGCCGATGAGGGCGAACAACACGAGGGCTATGAGGATGCCCGCGCCAATCTTGTACTGTTTGTGCGTCGATGGAAGTGATCCGTACTTCACATTTGCATATCGCTTCAACGACTCAATCAGCGGCAACCCTCGGTGCTCTGCGCGGTGGAGTGCAGCAGCGCATCCATTCACCATCGCCACGTTCCACTCCTTGTTCTTTATATCGTGGTGGTGTTTCGATAGCTGATGGAAGTTGATACGGAAGGCGCGCAAGTTCTCGTACACATACGCAACTTCCTTGGCCATCTCCGCGCCTAGCAATCCAATCTTTGCCGTGTTGCTGTCGAAGATCGGGCTGGGCGGAATCGGCCACTCTGGCAGGGTCAAACCTTCTTCAGTCATCGCCTGTCGAGCCATCTTCTCCAGCCCGTCTTTCATCCATTTGAGGGGCTCGGCGTGTGACTCCAGTTCACCGGCCAATGCACCGGCGAGCGCCTGCCCATCGCGAAAGCGCCTGTAATCTTCGCCAAGGAAATTGTTGAAATAGCCGCCAGCAAGCACGCCGATGAATGCGATGAGCGCGGTATTGACTTCAGCCATGAATCCCCTTATGCGTTGCTTGGCCCGATGCGCAGTGTAAACGAACTTGAGACGGTCCTACAGGAGCGGAGTGAACAACTCAAGTCTCGCGGCCCCGCGTTTGTCTCTCGTGCACCGCAGCCAAGAATTTTTGATGTTCGCTCTTAGTTCCGATCATGGCGACTCCAATAAACCACAACGGAGTAACGCCAAAAATGAACCTGTACGGTCTACGTTCACGTTCGGACGGACTCCACCTCGCGAATGGCTGCTGAACTCTGAAACCCGCCGCCTCGGTCGCGACATCGCTACCGGCGGCAACGGGTCCTCACCGGCGACTGGCCGCTTCCGGGAAGCGGATCTTCAGTGGCCGCTTTCCGGCGTCGAATTTGATGAGCGGATTGACGCAACCCGACCCACAAGGGACGGTCGCCCGCACGCAAAGCGGCCGTTCAGATAGGGCTCTTTTGGGCGCTCTGCTAACGAAGGGCCTGCTGGATTCCCAGCGCGACAATGAGCCCTCCACATGCTCGATCAATCCAAGCCTTCGGGCGACGAGCGAGACTATTCTAGTCGGATGGGAAATTTCTCGGTGAGCACCGTAACCAACTTACCCACATCGTTCTCTTCGTCGTCGTGAAAAATGACGCCCATACCGAGCGCCTTCGGTGCGGTCAGATTTTCCGGATTGTTATCGATGAAGAGGCTCTCTTCTGGCCGTATATCCAGACAACGCAAAGCGTACTCAAACACCGCTGGGTTGTCCTTGCCTGATCCGAACTCGGCAGACACAACTATCGGATTGAACAACGCATCGAGACCTTGAGACGCCCTTACGCAATCGATCCTATCTTTTTTGTTATCCGTGATGATTCCGAGAGCGTATTGCGACTTCAATCCACGCGCAAGTGCAAGCATGGCACCGTTTGCCGGTGTGCTCAGGAACGCCCGTTCGAGCAAAGAAAAATCGATCTTGCAATGGATGGCCTCGCAAACGGCGTCCCAAATCTCCCTATGCGTGATTTTCC
This sequence comes from Paraburkholderia sabiae, assembly GCF_030412785.1. NCBI lineage: Bacteria > Pseudomonadati > Pseudomonadota > Betaproteobacteria > Burkholderiales > Burkholderiaceae > Paraburkholderia > Paraburkholderia sabiae. The sequence continues at coordinate 4,146,197 of NZ_CP125295.1, read as the reverse complement.
CGACAAGCAATTCCTGATTGTATTTTGAAAAGGCCTTTTGAACTGCTTCGTACTCGACGCCTGCCATTTTGCTCAGGTAACGGTTCGTTGTGAGCGAGCCGGTCTTATCGGTCGTCAATACGCCATCGTAATCAAAGAATATTGCTTTTATCACGCCCAGTCTTTCCTATCGAGTTGCAGTTCGCGTGGAGGTCGCACGGTACTTGGTGGTCGATTGAAAATCATCTAGCGGACCCCTGCCGTCGCCCTGCCGGGCGACGGGGTTAAAGTGAGTTTGCCGAAACAGCTTTAACCAGAAGGAGGTCATCATGAACTATAGCGGCATTGACCTGCATTCGAACAATAGCGTGGTGAGCGTGATCGACGAAACGGACCGCGTGGTCGCCGAAAAACGCCTGCCGAACGACCTGACGAAGATCCTGGCTTTCCTTGCCCCATGGCGAGCCGGGATGGCCGGGGTCGTGGTCGAATCCACGTTCAACTGGTACTGGCTTGTCGACGGCCTGCAGACGGCCGGCTACGTGGTTCATCTCGCCAACACCACCGCGATCAAAAAATACGACGGGCTCAAACATAGTGGCGACGAGACCGACGCGCGTTACCTGGCCCACCTGCTACGCCTGGGGATCCTTCCGGTGGGCACCATCCTGCCGGCGAGACTCCGTGAGGTACGAGACCTGGCACGCAAGCGAATGCAGCTGGTACGCAGCTGCACCAGTCACATTCTCGCCGTCGAGAACATTACAGCGCGTCAGTATGGCACGCGAATCACGAGTAATCAGGTCAAGCGACTCGACGAACATGCTGTCAATCAGATGGGCCTGCCCGACAATGTGGCGCTCGCGGTCCGCGCGAACATCGCGGTCATCACGACGCTTCGCGATCAGATTGCTATCGTCGAAAGGCGTCTCCGGAAGGAAGTCGCGCGACATCCCGACTATGTCTTGCTGACCACGGTGCCCGGCATCGGCCAGACGCTCGCCACCGTGATCATGCTCGAAACCGGAACCATCGATCGTTTCGCCAACGCTGGAAACTTCGCTTCTTACGCACGGTGCGTGGACAGCCAGCGCATGAGCAACGGCAAGAAAAAGGGCGAAGGCAATACCAGGAACGGAAATCCATACCTGTGCTGGGCATTCATCGAGGCGGCCAACTTCGCGATGCACTTTAGCACCGAAGCCCGGCGGTTCTACGAACGCAAGAAAGCGAGGACGAATTCAGTGCTCGCTCGCAAGGCTCTGGCTCACAAGCTGGCCCGCGCGTGTTTCCACATGCTGAAGGAGCGCAAACCATTTGATGTGACTCGCTGCTTCGCATAAGCGTTACGACGGCGACCGGCAAGCCCTTATCGTTGACTGGGCCAGAAGCCACCGAGATTGAATGGGATGTCGTGCCGCCGTCCCCGAAGTACAGCAAAGCGGATCGCCTGCAACACGAGCCAGCCCTGGATTGGTGCCGGACGTTTGGCAACCACGAGTATTGTGCGAACCCGATGGACGCGTTGCGGCACCAAAGTTCTTCTGGGGTGGCAGAGCCACCAGGGCGACAGGCAACCGCTGCACGCCGATCGCTTGATCCTGATGGGTGTCTGGCGCGATCCGTCGCAGCCACGAAGCGAAGAAACGGGTGCGATTGGCTACTGCCTTCGATCAGTAGAAGCGACATCGGCCGCTCACCTGGCCGAGGAGATTGTTTGCTCGCTTGACACCGGGTCCGCTAATGGGTGTCAACGATCGAGGCGCATCTGTCGAACGACCGGTTGTGGCCGACTGTACCCATTCATCGCCTTTAGACTCCGGACCGACGGCGAACGCACCAAAGCGACCCGTTGCGGTCTTTCGATTCCGTGCAAAGCGGTCGTTCGATGTTGCGTTCAACGCTGCACGCAGGATTGTTTTATTCGCACTGGTGCGGATTTAATTCCAATAGTTCGCGCGCAAGCCGACTCGAAATCACCTGGCCACACGATGCACAATGCCCATCGTCGGTTTGCTTGCCACAACAGGGGCAAAACCATTCTCCGAGCTTGAACGGCCCCGAGATCGGAGCCGGAGCACTCAATGCAAGCCTCTCGAATTGCGCTCGAACAGAAATGCTAAATAATGATCCGCTCAAAGGACACTGAAGCTCACCTCCACGTGATTCGATCAGCTGTGCGGAGCAGTACGGGCAATACATAGGGAGACCGGAGTAGTTTCGTCTAGTTATCGACGATTTTGACGGGATCGTCGTCTACCCCCGTTTCTGGCCGCACAGCGGCTCACGAACGGGCGCCCGCGTCGTCTCGCGGGACGCACCTCATGCAAAAGGCATGAAACGACCCTGAGCGGTATCTCGCAATTCTCGAACTCGGTCATTCGAACGGCGCCCGGTTGAGCTACCGCTTCTGCCAGCTAACGTATGCGTCAGTACCCATTGCGTCGACATTGGGCATTTCACCGACCAGCACATGCTGAAAAAAGCCCAAACAATGACCCCATGACGACGTTTCAAGATCGGATTCAATCCAGCACGAATATCCCGATTGCTTCCAGTCCAACGACCTGTCGTCATTGCAGTGCCAAAGGACCTCCTGCGCGATTGCGTTGCACCAAATCAACGCTTCTTCTGCCGAGTTGGCCGTAATGAAAACTCCAGTCGTTGATTCATAGTCTTCAATCACTCCTTGCTCGAATAGTCGGCGGGATTCGGGCTCATGGTATTGAAACATGACAAGGTATTCGAGTGGCATGCTTATAGGAGGCTTGATAATTGACTTAAAGTTGCGGGTCGTCGCTACCCATTGTCGACGATCTGCGTCCGTCCGTCACCGACCGCTACTGGCCGATTCTGTTGAAAAACTCGACTCCGATGCTGGCGCCACGTGGCTTTATCCTGCCTGTCGCGCTGACGGTTTCGCTCACAAGTAAAATCGGCGGGGCGATTCGGCGGCCCGAACTGCATCACGCAGTCGCGACTTCCGCCTTTTTACTGCCCCACATCAACCTCTTTGCCATTCGCCGCAGATTCTGCGCTGTCGCTGCTAGCAAGAACTCATCGTGTGCGCCGCTGAGTCCTCGCAGTCGCAGTCGATCCAGCCTCAGAATCCGTTTCAGATGAGCGAAGAGCATCTCTACTTTCTTGCGTTCACGGCGGGACCGTTTGTATTGCGGGGTTGTCGCGATGGCCCTGGCGTGGTCGCGTGCGGCTTCGTGAACGCTGCGAGTGATCTTACGTCTTGGGGTGTCCGGACAACATTGATTCTTCATCGAGCACTCAGCACAATCGTGCTGACTTGACCGATATATAACCGTGTCCTCCTTTGTCACGTGCGTGCGAGCATTCTTGAACGCACGCCAGTTGCTGCGCAGCGCATGGCCGCCGGGACAGCGATACTCGTTGGCCTGTTCTATCCAATCGAAATCACTGTTAGGGAAGACGTTGTCGGCATGCGCCGCTCTTTGCCAGACGGGAACGTGAGGCTCGATACCTTTTTCCTCCACCATCCAGCCGAGCATCTTTCCCGTGCCGTAGGCGGTGTCCCCCACCAAACGTTCAGGCCTGAGATGGAAACGCTCTTCGACCCGATCGATCATCGTCTTCGTCGACTCAACCTCCTGCGATCTGTGTGCCGGCGTGGCCTCAACATCGACGATGATTCCGGCCTGCAGATCGATCAGGTAGTTGGTGGAGTATGCGTAGCAGGCTGGACCTCCCGGGGCGGCGGTATAACGCGCTGCCGGATCAGTCAGCGAGATCTTCTTCGGCGGCGTTTCAGGCTCTGTCTCTGGCGACGTGCTGTCGTTAGCTACAGCACTCTCGTCGAGCGCCTTGAGATATTCACGTACCGCGCGACTTGGTCGATCCAGCGCGCTCCAGTCGACACCTTCAATGCCAGCAGCGCCGCGAGCACGATTGGCGTCTGCCTTCACGACACTCGCGTCAACGGCGAAGCCTTCGCCGCCCACCAGTCCTTCGCTCATGCATCGCCGCAGAACCGATTCGAACACGTGACGCAGTGTATCGCTATCGCGAAACCGGCCATGCCGGTTCTTTGAGAAGGTCGAATGATTCGGGACGGCGTCGTCCAGCCCCAGGTGACAGAACCAGCGATACGCCAAGTTCAGATGAACCTCTTCGCACAGTCTGCGTTCGGAGCGAATACCGAAGCAGTAGCCCACGAGCAGCATGCGGACTATCAATTCTGGATCGATTGAGGGACGCCCCGTGTGACTGTAGAACGGCGCCAGGTGTTGCCGCAGGTCTCCAGCGTCAAAGAAGTGATCGATTCCTCGCAGCGGATGGTCGCGCGGCACATGATCATCAAGGTTGAAGGCGTAGAAGAGACTATCCTGACCACCACCTTGTTGACCCATCATGACGATGTACCCCCCGCCGATCGATGTCTACCAGGATAGGCAAGATTCCACTTCTCGGGCGAGTTTTTCAACAGAATCGGCCGATTCCGGGCCGATGGCGAATGCACCAAACCGACCGTTCAGGACGTTCCGTGCAGCCCGCTGCACATCCCATGTGGATGGCGACGGGCTTTTCGATCGTGTGCGCTGGCAGAAATGCAGACGTTCTTTCCGTGCAGCAATCTGGCGCGCGAGGAGGGATTGGAAACGCTCAAACATGAGTTTGGCATCGCCGGCCAGCAGTGCGCGTGGTGCCGCGGTACGGAGCGGCAACTGGCGCGAGAGCGCCGAGGACGACGGCGCCTGTCGTTGAGGGCGGGGATCAGCCGTTCAGTTGCGACTCGACGTTGAGGACGATCCGGGCAACCGGGTTCTTCTCGGCGGAATCCGGAGCGAACTTGATCTGGGCAAACGTGACAGCAGCGAAAGCGACGACGACGAGGGCAGCAGATGCGGCGATGCGGGGAATGTATTTCACAGGGACTTCCTTTTGAGGTGTAGGCAGAGACTGGCGAAGCTGACAGGGGGCCGAATCACTTCGGCGCCCTTTTTCGACAACCGGCAAGGCCGCACACGGGGCCCGATCGCGCCTGGCGATCTGAACCGCACTGCAAAAATAGGGCGACCCAAACCCAGCCACTATAACGGTTTTACTCGTGTGTGCAGTGCGACATGCGGTCGCCAGTGCGTGCTTAATTCTTGAGCAGCGCTTCGTGATTGAAAGGTATATGTAGGCCGTAATGAGCAGTGCGGGCTGCGCAATTAGCCTGGAGGCGTTGCGGGTTCCCGCCGGGAGTCCTACGTGGCGGGGCGGTGGTCGTCCGATTTCCCTTGCCGCCTGAATCAGCGGCAAAGTCTCAGCACTGGCAGGAGGCCGGAGCACAGTAGCGCATCTTGCAGCGGCAGATGTTCAGGCCCAGTCCCATGCCTGCCTCCCACGCCGGTTGGGTGGCCCTGCCCGGGGTCACGGATCGAAAAGCGTGGGCAGCGCGTGCTCCGGGATCGGATTGCCTTCCCAAACAAGCGCTTCGCGTTGCAAGCAACACGATATTTGCGGTCGGCAGCGTCGGTCGCGTTCTGCTTTCACTTGGCGTCTGCGTACCCGCCGCTCGCATCGGGTACGAGGGATGCGCAACCGACTACCCCACATGCATACCTCGTTCGTGCTGGAGGGCGCCATGCGTCAATCTTGCGAGCCGTACCGCGGGTACCAGATCGACGTTGAAGTTAGGATCACCTTCTCCCTTTCTTTCACCGGCGTACTGCGTCGCTTCACAGTTTTGTGGGTCATATACGCCTGCGACGATCAGATCGCCCCGGTCGCAAGCTACCCGGAAAACGTCGATTTCATATCCGAAAGTGCGGCGGCCGAATACGGGCTTCGACGAGCTCGTGCGTTCATCGACTGTATGGCGCGCCAGCCACAGTGATCTGACGCATCGCCTGCATCATTCATCTGAACAAGCTCGTCATCGTTGTCTGCGCGCGTCCGCTCCGTTCTTCTCCGAATGCACGATACAGCCTTCGTCCGGTTACGATTATGGATATACCACGGGTCAAGGCGATCGAAGCAATGAGGGTCGATGAGTTGTTACAACAGGAATATGAGGACGCGCTGATCGAACTACAGAAGCGGTTCGATGCCGTGCGCATCCTCAGCGGCGACGATTCAATCGACCCACTCGTTGTCCATCGCACCCGGGAGGCGTATGAACGGGCAAGGCTTCTGTGGCTGTCGTGTGACTTGCGACTACGCAGCATGGGAATCATCGGCCCATTTCAATTCCGCCAGGCCAAAGGGGTTCTGACCTACAGCGCTACCGAGAACGTAAGGCGCTCACTTTGCGATCTGCTTAGAGCCCACGCATATGTTCCGATCGAGGTCGCGCGCGTGGATGAGCTGCACGCCGCAGCACAAGATGTTCGCTTCGCTGCGGTCCTCGCCTATATCGAGCCTGCTATGCGGAGAGCACCGTCGTTCGTGACGTATCTGAGGCGGGTATCCGAGCCACTACCTCTTATCATCCTTCCACGCTTTTCAATGGGCACGACGCAGGCTGATCGGGCTTCAATTGCCCGTCACGGCCCCTCTCTTTTGACGACATTATTTCCGGAACTCGACAGCGCTATCAGATTGGCGGCAGCGTCAAAGCGAGAGCCCATCAAGCAACCGATCATGCTAGCGCCAACCGACGGTTATGTGGCACGGAGCGGTCAGATAGACCAGCGCGGCCGTTGACAGCCTGTGGCCGACTGCACCCACTCGTCGCCCTCGTGATCCCCGACCAACCGCGAACGCACCAAACCGACCCCAAGCCGACCTTCGAAACCAGCCTCGAAGTACGTCTCTTAACGGGGAGCAGTTGTCATTCCGAGGTCACAAACGTTCGGCCCGTTGTTTAAAAAGACGCCTGCTCGCTGAACCAACGCGTCAACAATACATTTTATTTAATTCTAGATAATCTTTCTGAAAATGGCCCGCGCGGAACAGACGGACCGCCGACGAGCGGCCAGTTTGAGGATCGCCACGCTACGGAGTACTAATCAGCTTACCCGCGGTTGATGAACTGCTCTGACGAATACTGACATTCGAAATGTCGCCAGTGCCGACAACTTCGATAGGGGACGCCGTACGCATTTTTCAACAGCAACCAGTTCAACAAGAGGCAAGCTATGAAATCTCAACTCAAACCCATCAACGCTGCGCTGACTCTCGCGTGCATCGTCATGGCCTACGGTCAAGCCGCTCTCGCCGACGTGACCGTGAAGATCGGCAGCGCTGCCCCGCTGACCGGCAACATCGCCCACATGGGCCAGGATGCGGCCGATGGCGTCAAGCTCGCCGTCCAGCAGATCAACAAGGCCGGCAATCTGGTCATCGGCGGCCAGAAGGTCGTCCTGGAGGTCGATTCGCTGGATGACCAGGCCGATCCCCGGACCGGTACGAATGTCGCGCAGAAGCTGGTCGACGACGGTGTCGTGGCAGTGATCGGCCACCTGAACTCTGGCGTGTCCATCCCCGCGTCCAAAATCTACCGCGACAACGGCGTCACCCAGATCACCCCGGGCTCCACCAACCCGCAGTACACGCTGCAAGGCTACAAGACCGCCTTCCGCGTGATCGGCACCGACGCCCAGCAGGGTCCCGCCCTCGCCAAGTACGCCCAAAACCAGAAGGTCAAGACGGTCGTCATCGTCGATGACGCCACGGCCTACGGCCAGGGCCTTGCGGACCAGTTCGAGAAGACCGCCAGGGCCGAAGGCATCCAGGTGCTATCGCGCGAGGCCACCAACGATAAGGCCACTGACTTCAAGGCTATCCTGACCAAGATTAAAGCCGAACGCCCCGACGCCATCATGTATGGCGGCGAGGACGCGACCGGCGGTCCCTTCGCCAGGCAGGCTATGCAGTTGGCAATTCGCGCCAGGATTCTGGCGGGCGACGGCGTCTGCACTACCGACTTGGCCAGGCTGGCCGGCGACGCCGCCGACAACCTGGTTTGCTCGGTCGCGGGCGGCGATCTGTCCGCGATGGCCGGCAGCGCCGCGTTCGGCAAGGAACTGAAGGCCGCGTACGGCCACGATCCGGTGGTCTACTCGCCGGTTGCGTACAGCGCCGTCTACGTGATCGTCGATGCCATGAAACGCTCCAACTCGATCACGCGCGCCGATATCCTGTCCGCCATGCCCGCGACCAATCTCAACACCCTGATTGGCAATATCCGGTTTGACGAGCACGGCGACCTGAAGGACAGTTCCATCTCACTCTACAAATACGTCAAAGGCAAGCGAACCCTGCTGGAGGTCGAGAAGATGTAATCGAAGCAGGACTGACGCGGGAGCCTCCTAGTTCCCGCGCCCGCACCGCACCGCAGCGCACCAGGTGGATCTTTGTTGAGATCCTTGAATGTGCCGCCGTCCCCGGCGGCGTTTCTCTTGTGCGCTCAGCAGGAGGGCACTGCAAGCGGTGCATCGCGACCTTGATTGAAAGAGATGTGGGGAGTCTGACTGCTGTAGATCGACGCCCAAGGCAGCGAAGCGGCAATACGCCACGACAACTGCTCGCCCACCGGGTTGATCGAATGGACCGTCAGCCAGGGATACAAGAACTTTGGGGCAGTACAGCGCGCGAACAAGCCCAGGTGGACGAGGCGCTGATCAGCGCCCAGCCTTTTCGCTTCGATTGGCACGACCAAGCTCGGCTATGAGCCGAATTCGTGCCTTTGATGCGTTCAGACCGTCATAACCCGCCGTGGTCAGGCCGAGGTTGTGCGCGCGATCATAGGCATATTTGGTGACGGCTGGATTGACCCGGAAACCGTGGGCGCAGCGTGTCGATAGCACGACAGGAATATGCCCAGCGGCTTCGCTCAGAAGTCTCTCTGACTGCGCGGAGAAGCCACCCGCGCCCTTGCCTGCCACGACGATACCGTCGAGTCTGGCGATATCCGGGAAGCCAACGAGTAACCCGAAGGTCTCCGTGACGATCGCAACGCGGGCGCCAAGATCGGATACATCGAGTTCCGCGTAACTCTCGTCAACGATTCCCGATCCTGCGAGCGTGACGATATTGGCTTCAATGGAGCCGCGGATCGCCGTATCTGGTCCGAAGGGCTGAATGGCCTGCGGCCATACCTTGACGATCGAGACCGGATCGAAAATCCGTCCCGCAAAGGCAACGAGGGCGCTCGCGCCCTGCGGCATGGCCCTTGCCAGATTTGCAGAATCCGCCAGATTGCGCGGGCCATCGGCATTGGCATTGCCACCGGGTATCGCAGCACCGGTCAAAACGACAGGCCGGTCACGATCAAAAAGCAGAGCGGCGACATAGGCGACATCTTCCATTGCGTCGGTGCCGCAGCACATGACGAACGCGTCGCTCTCCCGATCCTGCCGTATGACATCCCGAGCACGGCAAAGTGAAGCGAAGGTCAGATCGCAGCTATCGACAGGATCGATGTCATGTCCGATCCAGTCTGCCTGACCGCTCAATGCGATCAGATCGCGTGCCAATAGACGCTTGATCGTCCCATCAAGCTGATAGCTTTCCGTGATGGTTCCGCCGCAATTCAGGAGTCCGATTTTCATTAGAGTCGGCCTTTAGACAAGAGTGTCGAGAGTTTGCGAGTACATATCCGCGATGGCTCCGGCGTTCTTGATACCCGTGCCTGTTAACAGGACAACTGTCGCCTCTCGAGCCCGAATCGCCCCAACCTGGGTAAGCCGGTCAAATCCTGCAACCGCAGTCGCCGAAGTCAGCTCCGGCAGAAGGCCTAGCCGCGCAATTCGCCTGAGCGCTTCGACGATTGCCTCTTCTTCCACAGCCACAGTCGTGCCGCCCGTCTCTCTGACAGCGTTGACCACCTGCGCGAGCCGTAGAGGATGGGCGATGGCCGTCCCCTCGGAGACTGTCTTTCGTATCTCGCGCGAAACGGGAGTCGTGACGCCGGCCTGGAAGCTGGCATCGATGGGAGAGCAGTTCAATGGCTGGCAAACGAATAGCTTGGGCATTTTGTGAATCTGACCCGCACGCATCAGTTCCGAGAACGCCAGATAACAGCCGAGTACATTGCTGCCCGCGCCTGCAGGCATGACGATGTTGTCCGGCGCCTGGAAGTTGAGGTCCTCCCAGATTTCGTAGCCGACCGACTTGGTCCCTTCCAGGAAAAATGGCTGCCAGTTGTGACTGGCGTAGAAGATGTTCGCGGACTGCCGGACTGCCTCGTCCTCGCACGCCTGTCGAGGCCCGTCGACCAGTTGCACCTCCGCCCCGTAAGCCCGCATCTGGGCGATCTTCGCGGGCGACGCGTAGGCGGGCGCCAGAATCTTCACGCGCACAGAGCCTGCAGCGCCGTAAGCCGCCACTGAAGCTCCGCCGTTGCCTGAACTGTCCTCCAGAACGGAGGCGATACCTTGTTGTCGTAACATCGAGAGCATCACCGTGGTGCCGCGATCCTTGAAGCTGCTGGTGGGGCTGAACCACTCCAGCTTGAAGTACGGCCGGTGGTCGTCCCATGTCTTCTGGATCAGCGGGGTGCACCCTTCCCCCATAGAGATGGGGGACACAATCTCGACTGGAAGCGATGCGCGATAGCGCCATTGGGAGCGAAGGTGTCGGTCGATGTCATCCCGGGAAATTCCAGCCAGCGGCGAGATCAGGAGCGGTCTGCGGTCGTCCGAACACCACCGGGGCGTGTCTAAACGATAAGTGGTGCCGCTGAGCGGCTCAACATAGTGCGGTTTCAAGTTTCCGACTCCTCTTTAGCGCATACCGGATCGCTGCAAGGGCAAGACGATGATGGCTGTGACGTTGTTGGGTCTTACGGGAAGGCCATTGGTTGATGAAAAGGTGGCCCTTGCGCCCTTAGCATCAGCGATTGACCGGCCCGCCATCGACAGCGCGCGGGGTGATCGCACGGCGACGCGCGATGAGGGCGACGAGCGTGCACGGTGCGGGTCATCATCGCGGATCGTCCGGATATTCTGGGTTCAGGCCAGGACAGCTATCACCAGGGCCACGCCACGGTGACTCCGAGGCTCAGGTCAGTGGCGCGGCGGTGGATCAATCGAGCGACGGTCAGGTCCTGCAAGGCCAGGCCGGTCATGTCGAAAACGCTGATATCTGTCGGTTCGCGCCGCCATTGGGAACGGCCCGTGACCAGGTCTCCCATCTCGATGGAAGGCGTGTGCGGCGCCCATTGCAGTTCTCCAAGCTCGCGGGCCTGCTCCAGGTCGTCGACGACGATCCGTGCTCGATCGAGCACACCCGAGGCAAGCTCGCGCTTGCCTCGGGTGTCCGCGCCGACGCAGTTCAAATGCGTCCCGGCGCGGAGCGCTGTTTCATCGAAAAGCGGGCCGCTACCGGTCGTCGCGGTGATGATGAGGTCACTTTGGGCGACAGCCTCATCCGCATTTGCGGCGCATCTCAACATGCAATGGCCAGCAAACAAAGATTCAAACTCTGCCTGCGGTTCCCGATCCAACGAGACGTAATTCACATGCGTCAGCGAAGGTAACGCTCTGAGGGCAAATGCGAGTTGCGCCTTCGCCTGAATGCCTGTGCCGAAGACTGTGACCACTGCGCTGTCCTGGCGCGCCAGCAGGGAAAGCCCAAGTGCCCCAGCCGCGGCGGTGCGCGCGGTGGTGATGGCGTTGCCGTCGATCACGCACATGGGCCGGCCGGTGACGGGATCGAATAGCAGCACAGTGGCCTGATGCGCTTCGCCGCCGAGTGTCCGGTTCATTGGCCAAAAGCCGGCCGCCTTGAACCCTAGCAGGTCCTGGCTCCCGACGTCCCCGGATTTGATACCGAAGATGCCGCCGGTGGTCAGCTTTTCGCGCACGACCGGGAACACGCGGCCCGCGCGCTGTCCGTGCAGTTCGAAAGCCTCGCGCACCGCCGCGATCACGTCGTCCGGTATAAGCAATTGCTCGACGACATGCTTGTCGACGAGAAGGAGCGTGGCGTCATTTGGCATCGCTGTACACCGTTGCGCGAGACACGCCTAGATGGACGGCAATGGTGTCCATTGCGCGACGGACCTCGAGCAAGCCGGCCGCCTTGAGTTCCTTCAGGAGCGAGCGGCGGTCCTCTGCCTTGAGCGCACGGGGTGTCGACGCCATGCGTGCGGCGAACTCGTCTATACGGGCGCGAATGAGGTCGGCGCTAGCAGGATCCAGCGACTCCCTGGCAGGTGTGGTGCCCTCGACGGCCATGAACCTGCTCAGCATGTTCTGAAACCCTCGGAACAGCGTGAGGTCGACGTTCATGCACAGTGCGGCGATGTAGTCGCCGTTGGAGTCCTTGATGCCGATGGAAGTGCTCTTCACCTGGCGGCCATCCGAGAACTGGTTCGGATAGTTGGCGATGATCTGCTGGTAGGCAGGGTCCATGATCCGCGCAAGCCCGAGTTCGGTCGCAGGCTGCCCGACTTCTCGACCTGACAGATTGTTGTGGATCGCAAGCACAGCGTGCTCCGGGTCACGGAGATCATGGACGACGACCTCGGTAAATGGGGCGAAAGTCTGTGCCAGCCCTTCGGCGACCTGTTTGATCTGCCCCAGCAGTAGCTGCTGTTCGGGAGTCTTCTTCGGCATGTCGGCTCCAGTAGTTTTTAAACATGCTGGGCAGTTTGGCCAATCCTGGAAGATTTGTCAAACCCCTAACAAACTGTCTAGCTGAAAATCCCGAGGTGGTTCGTCTAGGAGCTTCCAACGCCTGCTGGATCGGTCGATGCAGCACAACGTGGTCATCCACGCTCCAGTGGATTCCTCTGACATGACGCCTACCAGAAGACTTTTTGATTCGGGGCGCCCAGATCCGTGCAGCAGCCCTTCGCCCGTGCAGTGCACAGTGCCGCCCATCAGAAAACGGGGAACCCCGGTGGAACGCGTTCGAACTTTGTGCGCAATTACCGGCACGCGGCGACGACACGTTTTGCGCGTAACCTTGTACCCCCTGCTCGTTCGATCGCTCCAACAGCAGCAATCCGACTCTTGCGAAAGCAACGGCCGGTTCCTGACTCGAGCCGACGTTTGAACGTCTGCGCGACAGTACGAGCAAATGACGCCTCTTGGCCGCGTGGAGGCAATGCCACCTGCGATCTGCTAACCGAAGACCGGCCATTGAGCGAGGGCGGACGAGGCCTCGGTCAGCCAAACTGGACGACGACCTCGACCGGCCGATCATGGCCGTTCAGAAGCATTTCGTCGGCGGCTGAGTTTCAAGATACTTCGACCGAACACCAGTCGGGCACGAACCCTTCGAAGATGAAAAAATCGTCGATGTACGCGAGACCGAGTTTTTCCAAAGACCTCACGCACGCGTCTGCTGCATCTCCGCCGCAAAACGGACCGAGCGAAATCAGATTGCTAGATTCGTCAAAGTATGTCCGCAAATTGAATTCAACCATAACCACCGAGAGATCGACGTTCTTGGCTGTGAGCGCGGCTCGTCGGACAACGATTCCGAAATCTCGCGATACCTTCATCTGTAGATGGCCGGAGCAAATGTGAAGCCACAATTGTTAACGATCTACGTGCCGGTGGCGACTGGCCGTTCATGGCCGCACTCAGCCGATCATCTCTGGTTTTCGGCAATCTGTCGGCCGCTGCAGACCTAGCACACGAAGGGAGAATCGAGACGAAAATGTGCGAACGGGACGCAGAGGTCCCGCTCGTAACTCCAGTAATACCTGAAAATCAATCAGGAAGCAGACGTCTCGCTGACGACTCCGGATGCATCAACAGGAACAGTGCTACGCGCGTCGACGCTGACGGCCCCCTTCCTCGCAGTCACTTTCTTTGCTGCCTTATGCACGACTGCTTTTTTGGTAGCAGCTTTCTTCGCCGCACCCTTTCTGGCAACCGCCGCTTTAGTGGCTGCATTCTTCGCAGCGACTTTCTTCACCGGCGCCGATGCTTTCTTCGCTACTGAAGGCTTCGACTCCGTAGCGTTCTCAACCGCTCCTGCAATCAGAAACCTGGTGCGATCCTTTGCGCTGGCCAGCCATGCGGGTGCAGGACCGCGGCCGCTCCATGTAGCTCCCGTCTTCGGATCGCGGTACTTCGGCGCCTGCGGGCCGCGAACGTAATTGCCAGCCTTTTCGTTCTTCGCCATCGCAGATCCCGAAGCGACAGCGTTGCCTGCGATCAGATACTTGTTGCGATCTTTCGCACTGGCAATCCATGCGGGCGCGCGACCGTGGCCCGTCCAGGTCGCGCCGCTTTTCGGGTCGCGATACTTTGCTGTCGATGCGGACGGCTGGGCCGCAACCTTGATGCCCGGCTTGCGTCCAACTTTCGTCGAAGCGCCGATATGCGCGTCGATGTCGGCAGTCGTCAAACCGTGCGCTTCCATGATGGCGCGAATCTTCGCGATCACGCCGGACGACTGCTTCGCGGCTAGCGCTTCCGCCTGAGCCTGGAGCTTTGCGATCTGTGCCTGAACCTTTTCAAGTGTTGCCATTGATTTTCTCCCCGTCGTTAGTGTTGGCGGCACTATGCCATATAACCGTGCAAACAGGGCCATCGAGCGATAAACCCTTATAAGCGGCACCCAAACTGGAGTGGTAATCTCAAGGCACAGCGCTTGCATCGCACGCTAGTGGCTGCAATTCGTAAAACGGGGAAATCTCATGGATGAGCGAAAGCGCGACAGTATGGTCGCTTACCTGCGCCGCAGAATGGCTGAAGTCGGTATCGAACTGGATGATCTCGCGGCGGCGATCGCCGAAGACCAGATCCGGCAGAAGGCGGCTCGATATCGCAGTGCTACGGGAGAAAGCTGGTCAGGCGACGGTGAGATGCCGCTATGGCTGAAGCAGGCCATTAGCGCGGGTCAGACTCTGGACCACTTTACCGTCGCGCGCCAGGCACAGCCAGAGTCCGAGCCTCGTTCGAAGGTGGATTGGCGTCAGGACCCGTTTGCAGGCAGTCGGCTAGCGGCCGTGCAGCCGTTGCATCGAGACGTGTGAGTAGGCGCCTGGTTCGCCTGACTGACGTCAGGAAAACCCGCTGAGTCTGATATGCCAAAACGGCACGCCCGATGTGGCCATCGATGCCGATGCTGGACCAAGGTGAACGGCATTGGTAATCTGCTTGCACAGAACAAAGCCTCGACCGCACTGACCTTGACCTTCATTCCCGGGAGGATTCATGCAAGTGAGCACGGAAATGCTTGTCGACATGCTTCGCGAAGTGGAAGCAGAAGATCCCATCGACTATGCAGACCTGCCGTTTGGTGAACAGGAACTCAGACGGCTCATTGTCAGCTCGCTCGTTGAGCCTCACCACAACGTAGAGACAAGCATGTCCGTCTCCGACGTCCATGCGTTGTATCTCCTGAGCACCGCCAAGCTTGTTCTCGAAAACACAGTCCTCCACGCGCGCCTGCTTCTGCTTCAGGGGCATCAGCTCGACATGGAGGCATTGCTCGCGCCTTTCACCCTCAAAGGGAAGCGAAACTGACTGGCGGTCCCGACGAACGATAATAGCCAGCCAGCCAGTCAAGCGGCCATCCGGTGCTCGTAATATGGCCGCTCCCTGTCGTCGAGTATCGCGTATAGCGCGTCCAGGCGCGTGGGGTCGGGATTCAGCCATGCGTCAAGATGCGCTTCCCTGATCGGCACGATACATCGGTCATGACCGGCAGCTGCCACCTCTTCTGGCGGTTCGTCCGTTATGGCGGTAAATGAAAGCAGATCGGGCTCGCCTGGTGCCGACCACTTCGACCACAGACATGCGACCAGCATCGTGCTCCCATCGGCAGGCTTGAATTCAAGCACCAGATTCTCGTCCTTTTCACCCTCCCCGAGTTCTCGCCCTTCCTTCTTTGCCCGACTCACATTCTCGTAAAAAACGTCGACCATCACCAAACCATGTCGATATCCGAACAGTGGCTTCCAGAAGCCTTCAAGGTTATCCCGTCTGGCGTTGTAGGTACCAGGAAATTTGAGATCGTAGTTCGCCGGCTTACCCGCAATCCGGCATTGGTACCTCATGGGCTTCACGACCCGTTGCCCATCTTCGACGACAAGTACCGGCGCATAGTGTCCGGGGAAGATACGGGAATCTCGCGGTTCGCTCTCGCTGCGCCTGATGTCATCAAGCCGGCGAAGCGCCGCTTCGATCTTGTCGCCAGCGATGCGCCTGCTTTCGGTCGCCGCTTTCGTCTGTTTTGTCTGCAGCGTTCGCTCTGCCGCGACGAGCCTCGCGCGTTGCCTGAACAGTTCTTCCTCGAGCCTCTTGGCCTGACCGGCGTTGTACTGATCGATCAGCCGTCTGATCTCGAGTTCACTTTCGGACTGTGGCGAGCGAAACGAGTCGTCCATCGCCTTGGGAATCTTCGCGTTCAGTCGTCCGTCGGCGCGCTCCCAGTAGAGCCGCGCAAATTCCCGGATATCCATGTGTGCGCCGAACGTCCGCACATATCGTTTGTAGTCAGCTTCAATTTGCGCCGAGTAGCACATAGTCGCTCCAGTCAGTGCGGCGAACTTCGCCAGCCAGTCTACGCGCTAAGCGTGCGCCCGCTCAAGCGCGCCAACAACGTGGTCTGCGCCTTCGCGCGCCGGCTTCGCCGCCCGACCCCGGTTCGAAAACAGAACAGGCGTCGGCTGCAGTGTCACGGAGATTGGGCCGGCCAGCACGGGACCTCGACGCTTGACGATGTCAATCACCAGTCCGTCGTACGTCGGTCGCAATGCGAGCCGTAAAGTCGCAGGCGACGAGTTCTGCGATGACGCGAGCGGCCTCACCATGACGAAAAGGCTTTCCGTCGACTGCGCCGCCAGATGCAGCCGCCTGAGCGACGAGTCCTTCACTTGCTGCGCCCAGAAAATGACGGCGCTGCAGGTGCCCGCCCGAAGGATCTGCTCAACGGACCACAGGGCATCCGCACTATTCGCAGCCTTGACGAGCATCACCCGCTCAACCGGAACGCCGATGTAGTGCAGTCCAAGTCCATCCGGCAGATGCGGCGCATTGAGGAGCGCAATCGACCCGCCTGCGATCGCAGTGAGCGCCGGTCGCAACAGCCTGAACTCGCCGATGCCCGCCTGCTGAACAAGAAGATCGACCAGCGCCGCAACTGGCCATCCGCCTCCGGGCAATTCGCGCGACAGAACGGGGTACCCCGTCTCCACCACCCGTCCGCGCCCGTGCGCAAGCTGCGACGCGCGCCAGATCGACGGATGGATATCTTCCGGGCAGGCAGGTGATGCGTTCATGGGTGTGACAACAATACTGTATAAATATACAGTATCATAGACTGATCGACCTGCCAGAGAGCCATATGGACGCCCGAGTTCGCAAGCCGCAATCTCACCCGATGCCGGAAGTTGCAGAATTCGTGCGGTCGCTTCGCGACGCATTTGGCGACGACGTGATCGACGTCGCCATTCGCCAGGGGAAAGCCGGTGAGCCGAGTTTTTACGCGTGCGAAAATGGCCGCTCGGTCGGCACGGCCTCGCCATCCGGTATCGCGTGGCGGGTCGATGAGTCTGTACGCGACCGACATTTTTGTTCAGGGTGCGACGGCAGCTGTGTCGCGCAGCAGATGAGCTGTTCAACACACCTTGCCATGCAAGCTCGGAGAAACAACCGGTGAAAGCAGTGATCTGCGGACTGGCGGCATTGATAACGGTCGCGGCCGCATGCGCCGGCGAACGATACGTTGAAATCTGGAATCCGCCAGAGGCGCGCGGCGCGGCTGGCGGGCATCACGATCAGCCGTCTCGCAAGGGGTCTAACCATGAGAAAACGGCCGAACGCATGGCTCATCGCCATTCGCCCCGACGTGTGGTTGCGCACGCCCCTGTTTCTGCCGCTCCCGTGCGTGCGGCAAGTCAGGCGAGCCGGCCAACGTTCGACGACATTCCGCGTCAGTTGACGCCCGAGGGGAACGTGCTTCGCGTGGACG
Organism: Paraburkholderia sabiae; assembly: GCF_030412785.1. Classification (NCBI taxonomy): domain Bacteria; kingdom Pseudomonadati; phylum Pseudomonadota; class Betaproteobacteria; order Burkholderiales; family Burkholderiaceae; genus Paraburkholderia; species Paraburkholderia sabiae. The sequence continues at coordinate 4,128,380 of NZ_CP125295.1, read as the reverse complement.
GCAGGACCATGCGTGCCGAGGTGGAACGCTGATGCAAAGCGAGATCTATCGGGGCTACGTTCTGTGGGGCCACGCGATTCTCGAGCAGCCAGCGTCACCCGAGCGTAAACGCTATGCCGCCAGCGGCACCGTGACGAAGGCTGGCAAGTTCGCCGAGGCGTCAGGCATTCTGGGCATTGCCGATTCGGAGATGAACGCGGAACACATCGGCCTCGAATGGGCACGGGCGTGGGTCGACAATCATTTGTGAAGAGATGCGCGCGCCTATGCAAAAGTATGTCGACTGGCGCATCTGCTCTCGCATGTCATTCTCCCCGCCTCTATCTCTGCTCAACCGGATTCGCCTTTATTCATTGTCAGTCGAACCCGTAGATGGTGCTTGCCCGTCCGGACAGACACCCAATCGTGACCATATTTCCCTTTGCCGCTGTTCGCGCAGCACCGCAGGGTCAACGGGCTTAAGCGTAATCCGCGCCCGGTCAAGCGGCCCATCCAGTTTCTTTACCTGCCGTTCCAGATCGCCGGTTGACCCCTGCACCGCGTGACGCCCGTCCTTACGACATCGCTCCATCACAGAACTCCGTTTCATTCCCGCGTGTACGCCTGGGCGATCAATCCTGCAACGAGTCCATGGACCTGAACACGCTGAGTCCTGGCGCACTGGACTACTCCTCCGATGCCCGGGCAAAAGCATCCCCGGTCCACTCCTGCGGAACGATCCCTAACTGGCGCGCCGTAGCCGTCGGCAGACGCAGCACGACTGTGCCTGGCGGGTGCCCCCACAAACTGCCGATCATGTTTACATCAACCTGAACGCCACCCTCAAATTCAAGATAGACAAAATCGTCCTTCTCGGACATCTCGCTATAGATCTGCCAGCCAGGCAGATTGCCGGCCTTCTCCTGAGACCGGATAGTGTCTTTGGTGCTCATGGCCTTCCTTTTGGAAATCTGTTCCGCGGTCAAATCGGCTAGTACAACCTGATGATCCTTTTTGCAGGATTACACATGCCACCTTACCCACTGCACGGCGAAAGCAAAAAACTGAAATGGTCTGCATGCCTTACCATGCAGCGTCTTTCGGCTGCCTGAACTCGCCGGTCGCTGCGTCGATCACGCGCTTCGGATCCTCCGCAAAGACGTCTGCCGGCTTTGCACCATCGAGAACCCTGCACGGCCAGTACAACCAGAACGCGTTCTCCCATCCGCCGCTTTCTGCATCGCGGTCCGGAAGGATTGTGAGCAGCGTTGCAACGTCAGGAATTGGACGACCCTCGCGGTCGAACTGGAAATCCGGATAGACATAGCGTCGGCGCGGCCTGCTCCATACACCGAGGATGATGCGCTCTGTTCTCAAACGATGGACATATGCGGCCGCGTCCTGTGACGACACACCCAGCCGTGCTGCGACCCGTTCGCTGTCGGGCCAGTCCCTGGCGAGCAGTTCGTCACGAAACGCCTGGGAGAATGCACGCCTCTCGTCCTCCGATGGGGGCTCAGATATCTGCAGCCAAAGTCCCAGCACCCGTCGCAAACAATGCTGGCAAAGATCAACCCGGATATTCCTGCCGTCGCCGAAGATCGAGTGCATGCCCGTCCGCCACGCCAGCGACTGCTTCTCCGCATGTTCCGGGTCGGTGTGGTGCATGCGCCGGCCACACCGGTCGCATACACACACGGGGATCTGTTCCCGGTCGACGCCGCGATAGTCAAACATCAGCGTCACCAGGCGATTCCTCGGGCGGAACCTCTTCCGCGTCTCGCGGACGGCTGTCGATGGCCCTCCCCCGCTTCGACGCCGGGGGCTTTGGGCGCACACGTCTCGTCGGGCCGGCCAGTACCGAGATGTTGTTGTCAGGGAACGGTATCTTTGCAGCGTTGATCGCCCACTCACGGGTGGCGAGCGCGAAAGCCTTCAGGCGCGCCTCTAGTTGCTCGCTGCTCTCGTACGGCGGCAATGCCTGTCGCCGTCTTTTTCGCCGGTTTGCCTTGGTCACGTGGCCTCCCTGTCGAAGTGACTTCCCTATATCTGTAGTCTTTTCGCTCAACGCCAACGCTTGCCAGCGGCCCTTTCACCGACTCCCCTATGGACGTAGTCTTTTGCATACGGACGACCAGCGGGAACCGACGCAGTGTGTATGTCCTGCTGTCTCGCGGGAATCCCGTAAAGCGCGCAGCGAACCTACCCGACTAGCTGGTCGTCAAGCGCCGACAGCCTGTCGCTCAACGCCCGTTGTACGGTCAGGTCACTCAGACCACGCGCGGGCGCACAGGCGATAAAGCGGCGCTCCGTCGCCTGCGTCGCAACGACGCTCGCGTGATCGTCGATGGCGAGCCAGTGAATCAGTTTCCTCCGACGAACTTCCGTCAGGATCTCCTCAGACCGGCACGATCCGACACTCTCCACCACCCCCGCAAACCGGTTGCCCAATGGCCCCAGTAGCCGTATCAGCGTTGCGTCGTCGAACAGCCTTCGCCAGTCGGAGCTGATGATGATCCGCACGGCCGGATACTGAGCCAGTAGCGCCTCCAGGATCGGACGCCAGACGAAGAGCCCCGGGTTGTCGATCAGACCGAAGTCGTCGTCAAGTGCGGGCTCGCCGACGGGACGCAGTACCCCGTCGAAGTCAAGAAACAGGGCGGGGAGCACCGTGGGATCGGCTGCGCGGTTCGCTGCCAGCGCGTCGCTGATCGGTTCGGGCATCCTCATGGAGACAGGCGGAAACGTAGGTGGTTTAGGACCTGCATGACCGGCTCCCGTTTGCCCCGCGATTCTCTGCAACTCCGCTCGTGGTCGGTGCGCACTCGGCGCACCGTCGCCATACATATCTGCAAGCTTTCCGCACAAGTCCTCGAAAACGTCAGGCGCACTGATGCCAAGCACTTCGCGGGTGTGGACCAGGTGTGCCCTGCACGAGGGTGGCCAGCCTTCGGCATCGTCGTCGAGCGCGAGCCACGCAGCCGGCCTGCGACGACTCACGTCCGCCAGGACCTGAACGCCACGAGGCAGTTCAAGGAATGCGGCAGTATCCATCCTGCTGTGATAGGTCGCGCCGATCACGCGCGCGCGCAGACCGGCCGGCAACCGTCGGGCGGCCTGCGTGAAGCTGAGCAGGCGGACCCAGTTCGTTGCCAGCACGATCTGAACGTCCGGGTACGGCTCAAGCGCCTGAGCGAGAAGCGGCGCAAGCTCGAATACGCGATGCCCGGGCGGCGTCGCGACGTACGGCCCGATTCCCGGACGCCGCCAGACATTTTCCGGATGCAGCACGCCATCGAAGTCCAAATACAGCACCCAGCCCCCGGTGCGAGCCGGCTTGGGCAAAGTCGCAACAACCGGGACCCCAGCACGAGGCCCCATAGGCGTTCCTGCCAGACCGCCCCTGAAGACCCCCGGCATCATCAACTACACAAACCGAAGCGCAGGTGGTTCACAACCTGAATGACATGCTCCCGCTTGCCCTGCGCCAATAATTCAAGTGCGCTGGATCCGCCGAATCCGATCGTCCGGCCCACGAGCCAATGGCCGGCCTGATTCTCGGATTCGCACGTAGCAAGGAGCCCTTCGACCAAGTCCGGGTCACTTGATCGGAGCGCGTTGACGGCCCGGCAACCGATCCTTTCGAGGTCCGCGTACTGCCCCGACGCTGCTTCTGCAAGCCTTTCGATCTCGGTCATGCTATTGCTCCTCATTTGGTCTGCGACGCGGACATCGCGTCGGTGTGGCCGTGTTTTGCGGCCGTCGGGTACCTCTTATTGCCTGCGGCGGCCGGGTCGGTCCGTCGTCCCCCTGTTAAACGCAACGCGCTCCGGCAATTGCAATCACAGCGCGATCACCGGCGCCGGATCGAACGCCGGGTTTTCCCACTTCGGGCCGACCGGCATCTCTTCGCATAGCCGAGGGGGTTGGCAATCACGCGCGTCCCGCCGACGCAGTAATCGAACGACTCATGCACGTGGCCGTGAATCCACGCGTCGGCGTGGCCAAGCAGTTGCCCCAGGTCACTGACGAATGCGGCGTTGAACGGATCACCCGCGTAGCGTAGATGCACTGACGGCGGTGCCACGCCGTGACGGGTCACCACGACCGTGCGGCCGTCGAAGGGCTTCGAAAGCTGGTCCTGCAGCCAGTCCAGCGCCTTTTTGTGCTCGGCCAGCGCGTGCTCAGGCCGGAACCGTTCGCTATCGTCGATGCGGATCGCACGGTAGTCATGCATCATGCGGTCGGCCAGCGCCATGCTTTCGTCGCGCGTGCTATCGAGCGCATAGTCGGTCCGCAGGCAGCAGCCGAGGAACTTCACGTCATCCACGACAAGCACATCACGCTCAATGTAACGGACCGCGGTCCCGGTCGCACGCTTGCGGATGTCATCGGCCAGCGCGCCGTACTTCGCGCCATACCCTTCGTGGTTGCCATGAACGTAGATGACCGGTACCGGCCAGCGCGCAAAATGCTCGACGGCATCCGCACGATTCGCAATGTCTCCCGCGAGCACCAGCACGTCCGCATCGGACGGCGCGATCGGGTTATAGCCAGGAAAGCTCCGGTGCAGGTTTTCCAGATGTAAGTCGGACGCGATCTGGATACGCATCGGGGATCGTGCACGCTTTCCCGCCCGGCTCACCTTCATCATCACCATCGTTGTTCCTTATGTCACGGGGCGGCGTAATGGAGCCGGGGATGGGCGGCGTAATGGCGCCAGCAGAAACGGGGTAAAACGCGGATTCGAACAGTTTCAAGATTGCGGTCTTTTACCGTTTTTAGCAACCGCATTTTCGCTGCTTTCAGGCATCGGCTTTGGCTTGCGGAAGCTCTCGCCTTCTATGACGACACGATAGGCACCATGACGAAGGCGGTCGAGCGTGGCGGCTCCGAGAATGCGGTTGTCAGGGAAAGCCTCACCCCATTCACTGAAGTCCAGGTTTGAAGTCAGGATCGAGGCTGCCCGCTCATACCTGGCGGCAATCAGGTCATGGAAGTCTTCGTCATGAGGTGCGCGAAGTGGCTTGAGCGCGAAGTCGTCAACGATAAGCAGCGGCACACGCACGAACTGCTGGAACTTGCGTTCATAGAGATCCGTGGCGCGCGCTGCGTGCAGCTTCTTGAGCAGATCCGTCTGCGTGATGAACAGTACGTCGCAACCCTGGCGTACGGCGCAATGCCCGAGCGCCTGCGCCAGATGCGATTTGCCGACGCCTGTCTGGCCGACCATCAGGACGCAGACCTTCTCGTCGATGTAGCGGCCGGTGGCGAGGTCGTGAACGTGCGCCCGGTTTAGCTTTGGCAGCCGGTCGAAGTCGAAGGTCTCGAGCGTCTTGCCTAGCGCGAAGCCGGCGCGGGTGATCCGCGCGCCGAACTTCTTCTGGTCGCGTCGTGCGACCTCGTCATGCAGAAGCATGGCAAGGAACTCGGTGTAAGCGAGTTGCCCCTCGATTGCCTGCCGGTTGCGCTGCTCAAGCGAGTCGAGGACCCCGGACAGGCGCAACTGCTTGAGGATGGTGTTCAGTTCGGGACTTGGATTCATGACACTCAGTGCAGAAGGATGGACTGGAGATCACGGCCGAAGCGACCGCCGTTCAGGTACGTGTCGGATGGTGCCGGTGTTTGTGTGGCTGCCTGCTCGCTATCGAGTCCCTTGTCGAGAATGGTCTTGACGGTGCGATACTTCGGGTTCGCGAACGCGAGTGCGCGCTCGCAGGCGGCGTTCAGGCGCACATCACCGTACTTCTCGCGCAAACGCACAAGGCCCTGCGCGCCCCTCAGGTTGACGAGCACCTTGTCGTTGAACATTGCGAGGATCACTGCGTGGCAGGCAGGCCCGATGTCCTTTGCACGCGCCAGACACCACTGCGGGTCATGTTCAAGCCATGCCTGCGCCTCTGGCGGCTGATGATCACGCACCGTATGGCGGTCGCCAGGCTTGCGTAGTCGCGGATGGGTCGCGACGAGCTCGTGGCGGTGGAACGCCTGCACGACCGTGTCGGTGGCCTTCAGCCACAACTGCTTGCCCACCAGCGTGAAGGGCACTGAATAGAGCACGTTCTTGTAGACGACGTGGCCGTCGGTATGCACCTTCACCTCGCTCCACACTGCCAGCACCGGCGGCACGTCAGGCAGCCGCGTGAGCAGCGGGCGTTCGATCGCAAAGCGCGCGAGTGGCTGGTCGCGGGTCGTGCCGTGCTCGCGGGTGCCCGCCTGCTGGGAGACCCACTCGCGCAATTGCCGGTTGGCGTCGGTCAGATCCCGGAACTCGCGTAGTGGTACGAAGGACTTCTTGACGTATTTGACTCCGGATTCAACGATTCCCTTCTTGGCCGGGTCGTGCGGTGGACATGCGTCGATCCGGAATCCATATCCCTCGGCTAGCGCGGCATAGGAGCGCTGGACTGCGGGTTCATAACGGCAGGCCTTGATGATCGCGCACTTCGCGTTGTCTATGATGACCCGGCCAGGGCAACCGCCGAACCATTCAAACGCCCGCCGGTGGCAGGCCAACCACGTCTCGACCGTCTGGTCCAGGACGATCTCCGCGTACTGGTGACGCGACCAGCAGAGCGTCATCACAAAGATCCACGTCTTGAGCGGAAGGCCTGACTCGTGCCTGAGCACCGGCCCGGCGCCAAAGTCAACCTGGGCGGCGTCCGCTGGCGCAAATTCGAGGATCGTCGTCGTGCCGACCGGATGACGCTCGGCGGCCAGGCGACGCAGCATGCGCTTCACGGCGTCATAGCTGCCGGTGTAGCCGTGATTGCGCTGAAGGGCGGCATGGATCGTGGTGCCCTGCACGCCGGCGGCCGCCCAGCTTCGGATCTGTTCACGAAACGGCTCTGCCGTCGACACGCAGGTGTGCGGCAAGTGCGGCGAGCGACCAAAAACGCCAGCGATCACTGCGTCATCCGGCAGCGGCTGGGCGGGATCGAGCCATCCCCGTGCCTCGGCCTGGCGCCGCACAGTCGTCAGCTTCTTGCGTCCCATCAAGCCGCCGCGAGCGATGTCGCGGTCGGAATCGCCTTGCCGCATGCGGACAAGGACTTGGCGGTACTCGAACAATTCGAACCTCCTGTTGGCCATGGACGCTCCGTTCAAATAGAACGGAGCGTACCGACTTGAAAAGTTCGAATCGCGCTCTAGCCCTGGTGCTGCTGGCGCCTATGCGCCGCCTTTCGGGTGGCTCCTTTACGCCGCACGTGAGGTGGCGCCATTACGCCGCCCCTCAGGTGGCGCCTTTATGCCGCCCTCGAAATGGCTCCATAGTGCCGCACGGTGACACCTTAAACCTTTCTTCCCACTCGCAACTCTCAGTTGGCAGAATCACACTGACCGGATCAGGGTTCGCCAGTGGATGAGCGAACTGTTTAGCGTTCGTGGCGCGGTGCGGCGGGCGGACGGACCAGAACGCCGTTGCGAGGAAGAGTGCGTGTGGCCCGCGATCACTCAGGTAGTCCCCTCGCCATTGGATGAGACGAACTAGCAGCAGCACCATGCACATCGCAAAATTCAGAACATTGACGGACGTGCTGAACGGTACTTGTTCATCGCTTTTCCTGCTCTTCAAGATGTCGTTTCGTTATCTGCACCTCTCATCGTCCTCTTGCGCACCCGGTCATCAGCGACTTTAGGAACGTCTGGCGCTACTGCTGAAGTCGACGCTTGAGAACAACCGCCGTGCATCGTTCCCCACAGGGTTGGAAGCGAACTGCTTGAGAGTGCGAGGTCAGCGTCTGATGGGAAATGGCGCAAGAGTTGAATAGCAAGGGTGCGGACAAGAAGGTGATTGAGCTGGTCTGTGTGACTAGCAAGTGTCTCGAGGAACTGTCGCGTCCCCCGCACCGCGCGTGTGCGTTCTGCGGGCGTTGTCATCTCACTCCCCCTGCTCCTTGGCTGAACGTCCCCGCCGGCAACCTAAGATCGAGCAACCACTAGCCTCATTTTCAAGACTATAGTCTCGTATATGAGATTTACAAGACGAGATTTAAGCTTTTTCAGGCTATTGTGAATTGGATAGTCGGATCAATGATCGGCGCAGGACCGCAAGCGGCGCACGACTTTGACGACGGTCCACGCCGAGACAGCGTCGGTCTCGCGCGAGACCGACTCATCCGGACGTCAGCAGGAAAGGCGATGAAAGCCCGGGAACCGTAGAAATAATGAGGCCTAGATTACGTCGGTGAGGTCTATACGGAAATCCGTTCGCCCCAAAGCTCGCATGCATTGCAGGTAAAACGCAAAGCTGAAGCTACCGCGAGAGAGCTTGTTGGCGATGGATCGCTCGGTCTCGCTTACTCCGACATCAGCAAGTAGTTCCGCCAGTTGTCGATAGCTAACGCCGTGCCGAACAAGCTCGGCACGAAGCACGTTTCTCGCTACCTGATACCAGTCCATCCGCCCATGACCCCGCAAAAAGGCGGATTATTCCTTGCCTCTCTCGAATATGGTTCTATAATCCCACATATGCGACTTTAGCGCCTTATTTGAGACTCTTCTCAGTATGACCGCCGACACCTCGACCGCAGGTAACCGGTCCCGCGCTCCGACGCAACCGAATATGCGATGAGTTAAGGAACAAGAGTTCGAACCGCCTTCCCAAACATCGCTTCTTTGTCCAACGGAGCAGTCAGCGAATGCAACTGGCGTCATATCGAACAGGATTCGAGCTGGAGTGACGCAATGATTCTGCTTTTACTTAATTTTGACGGCGTGTTACACCCTAACGCCGTGCACTTCACGCAAGAGAACAGGCCGGTCCTCGACGCCCCCGGACATCGCCTTTTTGAAGGCAATTCTGCACTCGGAAAAGTCGCCGTGGATTGTGCCAGCCTATGGCTAGTACTAAACACGTGGTGGACCTACACCGTAGGTCTCGACGAGTGTCTTAATCGTTTGCCTAAAGCACTTTCAACACGAGTTACCGGTTCAATCCTGCCGCATGCCAGTTTATGTCCCACACTACCGCACCGCATTTCGATGGCAAGTGAGACAGCCGATAACTCGAACGTACCTGTAGTCATACTCGATCACGCAGACGCCCGATATCCTAAGCACCTCCGTCACATTACGTTCCTTCTCGATCCGCAAATCGGCCTGGCCGACCGTCAAGCCGTGCGCGCATTCCGCCGCTTCCTATTGAGCGCAGTTGCTTCCCATTGAAAAACCGTAAGTGATGCGACAGTCCGCACAGACTCAAGATCGGCCCGAAGGCTGGCCAGTCGACCTTCCGCCAAGATCGTTTCTATTTGGAGTTACGCCCTACGGTTTTGACGGAGCAACGCGGGAAAGCCTTGTAAGCTTTTTCAGACGAACTTCAGATGCGCACGCTCTATTACCACGTTCTCTGGCCTATCACTCGATAGTCCCATTAACGGAGGTTGCGTCGAAGAATTCAGCGGATTCAATGGCCGATGAGTGCTATCGCCTTGAGCTCTGCGGGTTGAGCACGAAAGCTGCTCGCTGGATTGATTGTTTGAATCAGCTCACCGCGCGATCAGATCTTGAGTCGTTGACATTATTCCCTCTTAAACATTTCGTGTCCTCCTATCAACTAATCGAGCACACGAACCGTTTCTGTCCAACCTGCTATGCCGAAGACGAACTGGCCGGACGTCAGAAATACGACCGGCTTCTGTGGACCGTACGTTGTGTCAGCGCATGTCCCAAACACGAACGCCTGCTCACTTCTGAGGCAAGAGGCAAGTGCCACAGCCGCATGCCGTTCACGGCGCCCGGCATCTCGAGGAACGACGGCAGCAGTCTAGCAAGGTTTACCAGCGGAAGAGCGCCAGGATTTGACGTAATTTGTGCAGGACTGGTCGCAAATTTTATAGACGAGATAACTCCCATCGATGCGCAAAAAGCGTCTTCGATTACAGCCTTTTTGACACATGCGGCGGACGCTCTTTTTAATGGGAATTCCGCGGCCCTTGCACTCCACCTTGGACTTTCCAAGTCTCAAGTACACGGATGGATGCACGACGGCATCCTGCCTAGCCTAGCAGGCTTGATTCGAATCGCATACGCGTTTGAATGCGCTATCGCAGATGTCATCTTGGGAAGCGAAGCTAGTCTGCGACTACGTCGAGCCTGCAAGCTGCCTTACGGGCTATTTAGGCTCTCGCGAAGAGTCGGTTACAAAACGCCTCAATCCGAACTACTTGATTCCCTCGTGCGTTTTACGACGTCGAACCCAGGCGCCAGCGCCCAAGAAGCCGCAAACCACCTCGAAGTGTCTCCCAAATTTCTTCGCGAGACTTTCCCAGAACAAAACAAATCGCTGGTTAATGCGCATCGATCGTTCGTAAACCGCAATTCGCAAGCGATGCGCGACGCCAAGGACGACGCATTCAAGCAATCTTGCTTAGCGCTGTCGAAAAATGGTACGTATCCGTCTCGGAGAAAAGTGGTGGCGCCCCTGAAGAAACTGCGCATTTCTTTCACCTACGCAGACGAGAAACGAGCAATACGGAAAACACGGACACTGTAATTCACGCGGATGGATTCTCGCGAGATTCGTTTGTCTCTGATGATTCCCGCTCTCGATTGCCCCCGTAGCGTACGTACCCTTGCAATGGAGCCGGGTCTGCCATCCCCTGCTACATTCGCATGCTCATCCGCTATTTCAAGCGACCGAAGTGACTGAGGTTCAGCATATATTTTTCAACCCAACGATCCCCCTCGCCTTCCAAGCAATTCTCTCCCACTGCGGATTTAAATGGCCTTCCAGCGATGTAGCGCAAGTCCCCTTTCTTGCCTACTTCTTGACCCCAGACCCGCAACCCCTGCCGGTTGAGGAAAGCAACCACACTCTTCATATCAACGTTCGCCCCATTGTGAAGTAGAACTCGAGAATGCCATTTCGATAAGAACAGGCTAAACATAACGCAAAAATGATGAAATATCACCATCTCAACATTGTAGACCCTCCGATATTCACGCGACGCGATCATGCGCCCCAAACCGAGATACGATTGCAATTGGTTGTATGCAATGGCGTATCTTTCAACATTGCCAACCGCCTCGGCCCGCTTCATGCGAAAAAATATACAACTGAGCCATGCCCATTGACTTGAGCGACCGAAGAATCGGCGTCGGACCGAAGTTTTGCTACCCTCGAACGCCTGGTGATCCATATAAGCATTAAGCCTAGGGTCATCTACGTGCAAGCCCATCCGTTCCACGTTGCACAAGAAATTCGTTTCAAGCTCAGCAAGGCTCCAACGACATGTCTTTGCTAGTTCCCAAATCGCACCGTCTATCAATTCGCCGAAAAGCGCGTTCTGGTCCTCGAATCTAGTTCTGTACACGGCCACGACACCGTTCCTTCGCGTCGCGGAGTCATCGAACGACTGCGCACACCGACTCATTCGCGCGAAACGTTGCTTGACTGCGGGAAAGCTATCTCTCGCGCTACACATGACTCTCGCCATTGTGTGTGGCTTGCTTGTTCCCGCGGTCTCTGCTGCGAGCCAGAAGAAGAGTCGCCATCTAATGAAATTTAACTCCGACTCGCGAGTCGCATGATCCGTTGTGACAGACTCCCACGGATTGAACTGGAGATAGTAGCCAGCTTCGCGGTCTTCAATTGATACGGGCGAAAAAGCACATACGACCTCTAGTAACATTTTTTCTCTCCAAATGTCACGTCACAAGAAAAGAAATTGTCCTATCGTGACGGGTAAACGTATCAGCAGATGTCGTTTTATAGACGGCAGGAGTCGGGATGTACGCGGAAGAATCTTCCCTTTGTCGACGATTACTTTGATCGTCGACGCGGGCTCATTGAAGAGGCATGCACTACACCATACGCAGTATCGAACCATATCGTCAACACGGCGGATGTGGGGAGCTAGTTCGTGCCCGCATCCGATATCCACTTGCGGCAGTGCATCGCTCATGTAGCGGAGGTTTTGGGAGACGGCTATGAAGACTAATCTGCTGGATTCGCCAGCCTCTGTCTCGACAGCTGAACAATGCACGCGACAACGGCTGCTCCTGTCTCGCCTCGCGTCGCGTGGTCCTCATATCCCAGATCCACGACATTTCACGGACGACGGCGTCGTCGTTGGCGAATGGAAGACAAAAGCCGAAATAGCCAAGTTGGTACACGAGAACCACGCGCCTCCCACCCAAGTTCCAAAGCATGCTGAGATACCAGAATGAGAATAGAGCTGCCAGTTACGTTGGCACCCATTTCAATCTGGAAGCAGAACGAAAAGCAACAGATAGATGCTAGTCCACTCGCGTCCGCGAAGCCTTACACGGACGACGAGCGTCGACAGGCCATGAAAGAATGGGGTACACCAGAAGCGGGGCGGGAATACATACTTCGATCTCTGCGGGAATCTCCAACTAGAAAGTTTCCAGGGACTGGTAGAAACGTCCGATCTCGCTATACCTCAAGAAAGATGAGGAGAAGAATCGAGACAGAAAGCAGGCGGGTCGAGTTCCCAGCCGTTGTGAAAGCCGATTTCGACGGATTCACCCGCGAGTTTTGTTGTCAGCCACTAAACGTTGGAATTCCGAGAGTCACCCGACGCACCTCGCGACACGACGGTAAAGTAACCGAATATACTTATAATATTCGGTACACCCCTGATCTGCTTCGCCTCACCGACTACGGTCCAATCGTTGAGGAATGGAAGACTGAACAAGAACTTCTGAAACTCGCGAAGAAGGAACCCGAACGCTTCTTCAAGGTTGAAGGAACGTGGCATTGTCCTGAACGGGAAGAATATTTCAAGACTCTCGGGATTACTTTCTGTCTTCGTTCGTCGGCCGAACACGACGACCTGTTTGCGTCGAATCTCGAGCACCTCGCGGCCTTTCTAAATGACGACCAGCGTCCTGTAACCGACGACGCCTGGTCGGCAATCGAAAAGGTTGTAATAAAACGCGGTGGCGCAATAAGTTTTTCCGCCCTGATTCGCGAGGCGTACGATGACAACACGCCGTGGAATGAAGATATCGTATTGCCAACGCCAGTTGGTCGATTTCGCGTCGACGATATCTGGAAATCTATCGCTGATCAGCGTCTCTTTGTTGATCTGGAATACGATGATCTTTCTGACCCTCACATGGTTGTCCTTTGTCTGACAAGGGAGCAACTGGAAGCGGCCAAATGGCGACGCCCTCCGCCACACGCGGTCTCGACTCATTTTGTCATGACGGTCGACATAGGGACCGAATTCATTTTTCGCGGAAAAGCTGACGTGTACACCGTCACTGCGATGCCAGAGGGCAAGGTCTTTTTTCGTGACTTCACCTCCAAGGTATTTGAACACCTATCAGATCAAGACTTCCAGACACTGATGTATTCGGGCGATATCCAGTTGCTTTCGACATCACAAGGCACAGATGAACTGCTGGACGGTAGCCCGCGCATTACCGATGAGCAAGTCCGGAAGGCACATTACAGGTTCAAGCTGCTAACTATCCTCGAGCATACCGACGTTTCACATGTCGAAGACGTGCGTACTATCCAGCGCTGGCAGAAAAAGAAGCGCGATGCTGGGGATTCAAAGCCGCTTCAGATGCTTGCTCTGGTTCCGGGGAGGCCCGGGGGACGAGGTCCTCAAATTGTCGATGACGTTCTCGATCTAATCAAAGAAGTAGCCTGCGGTGCAAACAATCCCACGAACCCGAAAGAATCCCATAGCTTCGGGGTCTTTGTAAAACTCTGCGAGGAGCGCAAACTGAAGCCCTGCTCGAAGAACACGTTCTATCTTCGATCCGCTCAGTTTCGTGATATCCGAAAAAGGGAAGGCTCTCGCCGTGCATACAACCAGGAGCCTGCGATTTGGTATCTGCATCGTCATGACAAGATTCACGGAGGCCGACCTTTCCATCGAGTCCACATCGATCACACCAAGCTCGATATTTTCATCAAGGTGCGAGGATTTGGTGGCCGAATATACAAACTACGTCCGTGGCTTACCGTATTGATCGACGAAGAAACGCGAGCGGTCTTGGGCTTTTATCTCGCTGCGCACCCGCCCAGTACCGTGAGTTGCATGATGGCCATTCGCGCCATGGTCGCTCTTCATAAACGTGTACCGGATTTCATCGTTTGCGACAACGGCAAAGAGTTCCTCTCAAAGGCTTTTGACCGGTTTTGTGATCTCAATGATATCACCATCGATTATCGGCCAGCACATGAGTCTCGGTTCGGTCTTGTCATTGAGCGCCTGTTCGGGTCGACCAACACCGAACTTATTCATAACCTAGTGGGCAACACGAAAGCCATGCAGCACGTACGGACTTTAACACGGTCAGTCGACCCGATTAACGCTAAGCATCTCTCATTTGTTCATTTGCACGGCCTTCTAGAACATTACTTCTTCGTGCAGTACAACCGTGAAGATTCCCATCCAGCGCATGACCATACTCCCGAGCAGTATATGCATAAGCGGTTCATGGAGACGGGGAGGCGTCTCTCAAGACTCAGACCATATGACACTCAGTTCATGTTGCAAACGTTGATTCCGGTTTCAAATGGAGGCACCCGTTCAATCAATCCAACAATGGGGATAAAGATTGGACCCATATGGTATTGGACCGACGAATTCGCAGCGAAACGCCATAAAAAAACGAAAGTCGAAAGCTTCGTTGATATGTGGGACGTAAGTGTCGCGTACGTGGTAATCAAAGGGCTATGGCACAAGTGTATTTCGAGCTTGCTGCTCCGCTACCGGAACCTCACAGCGATCGAGTTGCGCTATGCCCTTTACGAGGTGCGATTGAGGCTTAAATCTGCACCCGCAGAATGCTTCGAGTCGGTTCTTGAAGGGGTGTTGGCTGAGCATAATCTACCCACCGCAGCTGAAGCAACCGCAGCTACACGACAAATTTACGGACCGGCGGGCCTCACGGCCGTCTTAAGCCGCGACGAGCACGACTCTCAGATGCAAGATGCCGCTGCCGAAGCCCCTGCATCTTCAGGATCTTCGGCTAATGGTACAGCAGCAAGTCAAGTCCATTCAAACAATAAGAAGAAATCCCCTAGGTTCAATGTAGATTACGCGTCCCTGCCAATAAGGAAATCAATTTGACAAGGAGGATATTCAATGTTTCCGCGCAACCAAACGATAGCATACGTACACGACGAGATTAATTTACTCGTGATCCACCATAGAAGCATTGAGCAGATCGCAAGCGACTTGCAGCTATTCTTGGAAGAGTATGCACGACGTTCAGCGACGACGTTTGTCTGTTGTTCATCAGGAACTGGCAAATCGTCGAGCATCATTGCCAATGACGATCCCGCGTGAGGGAGGAACCTCAAATGCTTACACGCGAGCAGGCGATTGCAGGATCAGAAAAGGACAAGGAGGATTATATGGACGCACTTGTAATCCCTCACAGAAACCTGCAGGAAGTCGTCGCCAAAGTGCGACCGCGCATGACTGCAGGTGTGGGACTTTCGATTACGATGGTCGTTGGCCCTACCGGAATCGGGAAGTCATCGCTAGGCCGGAAGCAACTGCTACAACTCCTGTCACTCTATAAGATCCAGATACAGGAGAATCCCGCCATCATTCCGGCGGTCATGGTACAAGTGAATCCAGCAGACAAGGAAACTGAGATAAATATGACAGTGCTTTACGCTCGACTTTGCTCTGCATTGTTGGCACCCACCGCCCTAGACCGGTTTAAAATTCCAAAATCTCTAGATGAAACATATAACTTGGCCAGAAGTAGCAGTCTTATGTTTCAAGCGGCAGTCTCCGGGCGAAATCTTCAACACCTTATACTTGATGAAGCGATCCACTTCGTACACTCATCGACCGGGCCATTGCATTACGGAAACTTGCTTAAATACTTGTCCAACCTTTCCGGTTTCAACCTATTGTTGCTAGGTGCATACGGATCCGAAGAGCTCATTCACGCAAGCGGTCAGCTAGCTCGTCGCGTTAGCATTGTCCATTATAGTCGGTATAAACGATGCGATGCCGACTTCTTAGAATACACAACGTTCATCAAGTCAGTTGCGGCCGCCATGCCATATCGCTTCGAAATCGATTTAGAGAGAAATCTTGAATACTTGTTTCATGGCACCTTTGGGTTGCCCGGTGAGTCCATCGACGTACTCAGAGAGGCCGCCGCGACCTGTGCGCAAGAGCGATATCCACGGTGGAGCGAAAAGATATTCTTAAAATCGATGCCGTCTAAGGAAGCACACAAGACATTCGCGAAAGAGACGCTGCGAGGAGAAGAGCGAATCCAACCTTTTCTTTGTATGGAGCGAGCGATCGAGTACGAAACGGAAGATCAAATTCTTCATCGGTTAAAAGAGGAAGACGCAGAAAGCAAGGGTCTAAATGGTCATCTCACTCGATGAGCAATTCGATAATCCTTTTGAGCGTTCCTCCGGGGTGGCCTGAGGATTGCCCCCCGCGGTCTGCGTTTTTTAGTTTAGCGCCGGAGGGTTGCAGCGGAGGAACGAACGAAGGCCTCTCAAGCTACTACAATAGACTAAGTGCGTGTCACGGATTACATCCACGGTCTCTTGCCATGCAAGCGATCGCACCTCTCTTTCGTGATCAACCGATGGATACGCAACGAACAATAAGAAATAGCTACTACGATTTAAGAATGAACGGGGTATCGCAGACCGCAATAGCTTGGGTCGACGCACTTGAGAGACTTACGCTACGAAACGACCTCGCTCTAAGAACGTTGCTTCCGTTACGATCTGTTGTTTCTTCGTTCAGGCTGCTTTCGAAAACTGAGCGCTTCTGCGCATGCTGTTACCGGGATGACGAATTTTCTGGTCACGCAAAATACAACCGATTGCTTTGGTCAATTGATTGCGTCGAGGCCTGTCCTTATCACAATGTTCTTCTCCAAATCGCCCCATATTCTCGAGATACGACACAATACAAGTTCTGTGTTCCAGGCTTATCCCGTCTAGACGGCTCCAATCTTGCGAGGTACACGACCAGAGGAGCAAGCCAAGAACAGGTACGGTCCGCGCGTCTGGTTGCAGAATTATTGGATGATGTCCATCAACATCCCGATGCGTTTGCCAACGGCTGTTCGCCAAGCAAATTTGTGCAGCATGCCATCAAAACCCTGTTCGATGGAAATTCCAGGCGATTTGCGAATCATCTTGGTGTCGTTAATTCAGAAGTTGATTACTGGCGCTCGGAAAGGGGCAATCCGTGCTTGCCTCGACTAGTACTCCTAGCCTACTGCTGCGGCAGCTGTGTGTCTGATGTCCTCCTCGGAAACACAGTCATGCTGAGAAAAGTTTATCCAATTTCTAACGCTGATCCGTTAAATTGCAAGTCGGCCAAAGACTCTCAAAATCTGCTTGCGGAGTTGGATGTGCTCTTCCGATCGGGATCGACAGAAAACCTCCATCAGGCGGCTCGGCTTCTCAACGTTACCGAAACATTCTTACACAAGCTAGCGCCGGAAATTGCCGCCAGTTTAGTGCAACGAGGAACGGCGATTAGGCATTGCAGAAGGATCCAGCGAGAAGAAGCTCGCTTTCACGACTTCTGGCAATCATTCCAAGAACTGCGCTTTGAGGGCATCTACCCGGCGCGAGTAAAAGTTCTGGAACGGATGCGTCGGCGGACCGGGAAGGGTCTCGGCTTCCGTGAAGCCGCCCGCTTCCACAAAAGGGCGTTTGACCTAGCAGAGACGTCTCCTTACCCTAGCGCCTCACCGACAAGGACAAGCCGAGACTAATTTTCGCAATCAGTCCGGATCCGGACAGCCATGCCCCCGCAAAACAATCAATTCGTGTCGTAAACGACATTAATTGATGAACTCCACAAGGAGTTACCCCAAGCGCTAAAAAGCCGTGTGGCGGAAGGCAGCCGGAGTCGAACCGACCAGGGAGCGGCTGACGCCCCCTACTGGGTTTGAAGCCCAGCCGCACCACCAGATACGAATGCCTTCCGTTGAAGATCAGCACCAGTACTACATTTCATTCGCAGCCGATTATAGCGGCCGCAAAACAGCAGCGTCATCTATTGGTTCGACTTTACGCATCCGACTCGCACATCAGCGCCTCACGCAAATGCGAATCCGGTCTTAGCCAGTGCACATCGCGTTGAAAGCGCGTATAGCCGATGCGATCGAAGAACTCGAGAATCTGGATCGCGCGTTTGCGTCCCAGACCCGTCGCATCGCGAAACGCCGACGCACCCAACGCGCCGCCATGCCCGTCCGCGATACCGGCGATAAGCCGCGCAAGCTCATGCACCACCTCGCGCGAATAGAACAGATCGCGAACCACCTGATACACGTCGCCCTGTCGCGCGAGCTTGCGCAGCACCTGACGCACGGCCTCTTCCTGCTGTCCCGTCGTCTTCGCGAGATCGCGCACCCACGGCGGATCGAAACGGCCTGCCACAAGCAACGGCAGCAATGCATCGGCGATACGCTGCTCGTTCGAATCGAGCGCAACGGAATGCCCCGGCAAATGCAGCCACGGCCCGCTCCGTGCGATTACCCCTTCATTCACGAGCGAATCGATCAACGCACGCCACATCGCGTCCGGCACCAGCGGTGCTGCAATACGCCGCAAACGCGCCGCATCGGGTCCCTGCTCGTCGGGTGAGCGCGCGTGATACTGATCGAGCGCCGCCATCACGTTCGATCGCAAACGCGCCCAGTGCTTGTGCAATACGACGATCGCATCGCCCGCATCCTTGCCGTGCAATGGAATCGATTCGGCATCGGCGGGCAGCGGCAACGCATCGGCGGGCAAGCCCGTCAGTTGCATCAGCATCGAACGCGACACGCCGCGCGGCGCTTCATCCAGCAGCGGCGCCAAACGGCCTTCGTCGAGCCACGTGCGCAACGCATCGAGCCACGCACGCCGCTCCGCTGTCCTGCGCTTGCGCGGCGGCCCGAACGGATCGAGCACGCGTCCGCCGCCGACCGTGCGCGTCGCCTGCGCATTACGCACGATAAAGCGGTCGCCGGGCATCGCGCAAACGGGCGCGTCGAACACCAGTTGCACACGCGCCGAGCATCCCGCAGCGAGCGTGTCGCCGTCGAGCAGCGCGACATGCGCCACGCGATGCAGCGTACCGATATGCACATGCAGCGGCGCCCAATGCTGCAACGTGATGTCCGCATCCGCGAGCAGCGTCAGTTCGACGTCGAGCCGTTCGCCGGGTTGTGCGAGCCGCGCATCGACGATCCAGTCGCCGCGCGAGATCGCGTCCTTGTCGATGCCCGCGAGATTGAGCGCACAGCGCTGTCCTGCACGGCCCACATCGGCGGCGCGGTTTTGCGCATGGATGCTGCGCACGCGCACCGGATGTTGCGCGGGTTCGAGCATCAACGTGTCGCCCGTCGCGACGCGTCCGGCGAACACGGTGCCCGTCACGATCGTGCCCTGCCCCGTCAAGGTGAATACGCGATCGATGGCCAGCCGGAACAATCCGTCGTCACGACGCGCACGCCACGTGACAGCCGCATCGCGCAGATGCTGCGATAGCGCGCGCACGCCTGCGTCGTCGGAAGCGGTGGCGTTCGTTTCGAAGATAGGTGCTTCGACGAAGGGCGTCGGCGCGAGCCACGCGCGAATCTCGTCGCGCACCAGCGAAATACGCGCAGCGTCCACGCGATCCGTCTTCGTCAACGCAATCGCGCCGCGCGTGACGCCGAGCAGTTGCAGGATCGCGAGATGCTCGCGCGTTTGCGGCATGATGCCGTCGTCGGCGGCGATCACGAGCAGCGCATAGTCGATGCCGCACGCGCCCGCCGCCATCGTATGCACGAGTTTCTCGTGGCCCGGCACGTCGATCATGCCGAGCACGTCGCCATTGTCGAGCGGCGTGTACGCGTAGCCGAGTTCGATCGAAATGCCGCGCGCCTTCTCCTCTTTCAGACGGTCGGTATCGACGCCCGTCAGTGCGCGCACCAGCGTCGTCTTGCCGTGATCGATGTGGCCCGCCGTGCCGACGATCATATTCGCAGCTCCGCGCATTGCTCGATGAACGCGGCTTCGTCAGTACTTTCCAGGCAGCGCAGATCGAGGCGCAGCGCATCGTCGGCAATGCGTCCGATCACGGGACGTGGCAACGCACGCAGCGCTTCTTCCAGCTTCATCAGCGCGCGACCGCCACGCTTGCCCGACGCATTGCGTATCACGAGGCCGAAGCTCGGCAACTGATCGACGGGCAATGCGCCGCTGCCGATCTGGCTCATCATCGGCTCGGCGGTCACGCTGTATGCGTCGCCGAGAGCACGTTGCAACACATCCTGCACGCGTGAAGCCTGGGCTTGCATATCGGCTGAAGGACGCGTCAAAAGACGCAATGTAGTGAGCCGCTCGCGCAGCAGTTCAGGCGCGCGATACAGCTGCAACACGGGTTCGAGCGCCGCGAGCGTCAGCTTGCCGACGCGCAGCGCGCGCTTCAATGGATGCTTCTTGATCTTGCGGATCAACTCCGCGCGCCCGACGATCAGACCCGCCTGCGGCCCGCCGAGCAGCTTGTCGCCGCTGAACGTGACGAGATCGGCGCCTGCCGCGACGGTCTCGCGCACGGTCGGCTCGGTCGGCAAACCGAACTGCGCGAGATCGACCAGCGTGCCGCTGCCGAGATCGACCGCCATCGGCAAGCCGCGAGCATGTGCGAGTTGCGCGACTTCATCGACGGATACGCTTTTGGTGAAGCCTTCGATTGCATAGTTGCTGCAATGCACCTTCATCAGCAACGCCGTGCGCGCGTTGATCGCTTCGTCGTAATCCTTCAGATGCGTGCGGTTCGTCGTGCCGATTTCGCGCAGCTTCGCGCCCGCGCGCGACATGATGTCGGGAATGCGGAACGCGCCGCCTATCTCAACCAGTTCGCCGCGCGACACCACCACTTCTTTCTTCGACGCGAGCGCCGACAGCGTCAGCAGCACGGCAGCCGCGTTGTTGTTGACGACGGTCGCCGCCTTCGCGCCCGTGAGTTCGCCGATGAGGCCGTCAATCAGATCGTCGCGGTCGCCGCGACTGCCCGTAGCGAGATTGAACTCGAGGTTCATTGGACGCGTGAGCGCTTCAATGACAGCGCGCACGGCTTCGTCGGGCAGCAGCGCGCGCCCGAGATTCGTGTGCAGCACCGTGCCCGTCAGATTGAACACGGCCCGCAGATTAGGCCGCGATCGCTCGGACAGTACGCGCGCTGCGTCGTCGGCGAGCTTCGCTTCGAAGTCGAATGAATCATCGAACGAAACGCCTGAGAGCAAATCGCGCCGTAGCGTTTCGGTTGCGGCGCGGATTGCGTCGACAACCTGCGTGTGGCCATATTCGCCGATCAAACGCTGAGCCGCCAACGACGAAAGCACGCGTTCGACGGCCGGCACTCGTGCCAGCAATGCGCGTATGTCCTTGCCAGTCTCATTGCCCGACACTTCGCTCACGCTTGCGTCCCCCGTTCACTCGTCCGACGCCACTTCCGGCCACAACAACGGATTCGGACTGCTGCGCCGGTAGCCGGCTTCGTTCATCAGCAGGTCAAGCGTGAGGCTCGCGAGATCGTCGGCCAGCGGCTCGAAGTCGTAGTCTTTCTCCTGATAGCCGATCTTGCGATACGTGTGGCACTCGTCGCACGATTCGGCCTTGAGCGCTTCGCTGCCGCCCTCGATGCCGTGATACGCAATGCCTTTCGTGGAATCGCAATTCGAGCATTTGACGCGCACGACGTGGTACTCCGTCGAGCACAATGCGCATTGCAGATAGCGATAACCCGAGAACTGTCCGCCGACCCGCACGATGCTCGCCACGGGCGGCGTGCCGCAAACGGGACATGCGCCGGGCGTGTCCAGATACGGCACGGCACGCGCATCGATGCGGCTCGCGATGTCCGTCCACACCACCTGCAGCGCCGCCATCACGAACGGCGCGGACGACGGCTCGACTTCGTTGAAGCGCAGCGCGACGACGGCATCGGCGAGCGCGTCGAGTTCCTGCGCGCTCTTCACGCGCAAGCCGTCAATCACTCGCGCGAGAACAGGCGTCACCAGTCCCGCCGCTTCGACGCGATCGAGCAGACGTTGCAACACGTCGCGCCATAATGGATCGCGCTCGGGCGTGGTTGCAGGGACGATAGGCATCGAATGCTGCTGCGCGAGCGCAATCGATTCGTCGGAAGGCATCGTCGCGCTGATCTGCGCGAGCGTCTGCTGCTGCGCATCGGCGAGCGCGGCCATCAGCCTGACATAGCCGCCGATCGGGCTCGCACCCGCCAACTGGCGAAGCCGCGCGGCACGCGTCGAGAAATGCGCGGCGCGCTCCGGCATGCGCAGGCGCGGAATGGCCGAATGATCGAGCGATTCGATCTGGCCGGGATCCAGAATGCGTTGCACCAATTCAGGTTCCTGACGTTCAGAACGGACATGGCGTCAACAGTAGCAGATAAGCGCGAGCGGCGCGCGCCAACCCGTGCGCGCGCCGTTCGAATGTCACTTGATGCTTTCGCGGAACCACTTCGGATGATGCTTGCGCGCCCAGCCCAACGTCACCGTGCCGCGCACCATTGCGCTAATCGAACCCTTCACCCACAGCGCCGCATAGATATGCACGATGATGCTGCAGATCAGCACGAACGCACTGATCGCGTGAATCACGGCGGCGACGCGCACCACTTCGATCGGGAAATAGAAGGCGAAATACGCGCGCCAGATGACGATGCCGCTCAGCAGCAACAGCAGCAGACATAGCACCAGCACGAAGAACAGCAGCTTCTGCCCGGCGTTGTATTTGCCGATTTCGGGCAGTCGGTCTTCGCGATTCATCAGCACGTCGTTCATCTGACGCAGCCATTGGCGATCGTCGGCGTCGAGATAGTTGTGATGCCAGAAGCGCAGCGCAAGAATCATGAACGACACGAACATCACGATGCCGACGAACGGATGCAGGATGCGCGTCCATTGCCCGCCGCCGAAAAGCGCAGAGAGCCAGAACATCGACGGATGAAACATCGCGAGCCCTGACAGCGCGAGCAAAACAAACGTGATCGCCGTGATCCAGTGATTCGTGCGCTCGTTCGGCGTGTAGCGCTCAATCAGTTCCGGGTTGTCTTGCCGATGATGTCTCATTTCACGGGCTCCTCGGGCTTGTTCTCACGGCGTTCGCGGATGTCGTGCGCGGCGTTGCGGGCGGCGTCTTCGTCTTCTTCCGATACCTCGTTCGGGCCGACGCGCGTGTAGTGGAAGAAGCCCGCCAGCGCGGTGATCGCCATCGCCGCGACGGCAAGCGGTTTGGCGACGCCTTTCCACAGCTTCACGAACGGGCTGATGTGCGGATCGTCGGGCAAGCCGTTGTACAGCGACGGCTTGTCCGCATGATGCAGCACATACATCACGTGCGTGCCGCCCACGCCTTGAGGGTCGTACAAACCGGCCTTCTCGAAGCCGCGCTCCTTCAGGTCCGCGATGCGTTCTTCCGCGTGCTGGATCATGTCGACCTTGGTGCCGAACACGATCGCGCCTGTCGGACACGTCTTCACACACGCGGGCTCCTGGCCAACGCCCACGCGATCCGAGCACAGCGTGCACTTGTACACGCGATGATCCGTCTTCGACAGACGCGGAATGTTGAACGGACAACCCGCAATGCAATAGCCGCAGCCGATGCAGTTTTCCTCGTGGAAATCCACGATGCCGTTCGTGTACTGCACGATCGCGCCCGGCGACGGACACGCCTTCAGACAGCCGGGATCTTCGCAGTGCATGCAACCGTCCTTGCGGATCAGCCATTCGAGATCGCCTTTCGGGTTCTCGTACTCCGTGTAGCGCATCACCGTCCACGAATGCTCGTCGAGATCGCGCGGGTTGTCGTAGATGCCCGTCGTCGTGCCGATGTCGTCGCGCAGGTCGTTCCACTCCATGCACGCCGTCTGACACGCCTTGCAGCCGATGCACTTGGTCACGTCGATCAGCTTCGCGACCGTGCCCGTCACCGGCTCGCGCACGGACGTGGGCTGCACCGTCGTGGCGGAGAGGCGTTTGATGTCCAGCGATTGAAATGCCATGGCGCCTCCCCTATGCCTTTTCGACCTTCACGAGGAACGACTTGAATTCCGGTGTCTGCGAATTCGCGTCGGCCACGACAGGCGTCAACGTGTTGGTGATGTAGCCCGGCTTGGTGAGCCCCTTGAAGCCCCAATGCAGCGGCACGCCCACGGTCTGCACCTTCTTGCCGTCGATCATCAGCGGCTTGATCCGCTTCGTGACCACGGCGACCGCGATGATGTGTCCGCGATTGCTCGACACTTTCACGCGATCGCCCGCCACCACGCCGATCTGCTTCGCGAGGTCCTCGCCGATTTCGACGAACTGCTGCGGCTGGATGATCGCGTTCAGACGCGCGTGCTTGGTCCAGAAGTGGAAGTGTTCCGTCAGACGATAGGTGGTCGCCGTATGCGGGAAATCGGCCGCCTTGCCGAACGCCTTGCGGTCGTCCGGGAACACGCGCGCCGCCGGGTTGCTGGTCGCCGCCGGATTGTTCGGATGGAACGTGTTGTAGCCGAGCGGCGTTTCGAACGGCTCGTAGTGCTCGGGGAACGGACCTTCGTTCATCCCGTCGCGTGCAAAGAAACGCGCGACGCCCTCCGGATTCATGATGAACGGACCCATGCCGTTTTCGGGCGGCTCGTCGAGCTTGAAGTCGGGAATGTCGGTGCCGCTCCAGCTCGCACCGTTCCACGCGATCAGCTTTCGTTTCGGGTCGAACGGCTTGCCGTTCAGATCGCACGATGCGCGGTTGTACAGCACGCGCCGGTTCGCGGGCCAGGCCCACGCCCAGTTCAACGTCTGACCGATACCCGTCGGATCGCTGTTGTCGCGCCGGCCCATCTGGTTGCCGTTCTGGGTCCACGATCCGCAGAAGATCCAGCAGCCGCTCGCCGTGGAGCCGTCGTCCTTTAGCTGCGCGAAGCCGGCAAGCTGATCGCCCTTTTTCACCAGCACTTTCGATGCATCCTTCGGATCGGGCAGATCGGCGAGCGCGCGGCCGTTGTACTCCATCGCGACCTCTTCGGGCGTCGGGCTGTCGGGATGCGCGTACGGCCACGTCAGATTGACGATCGGATCGGGATACTTGCCGCCCTGTTCCTTGTACGCCTTGCGCATGCGCAGGAAGAGGCCCGACATGATCTCGAGATCGCTGCGCGCTTCGCCCGGTCCTTCCACGCCTTGCCAGTGCCATTGCAACACGCGGCTAGAACTGACGAGCGAGCCGCGTTCTTCGGCGAAGCAGGTAGTCGGCAGACGGAACACTTCCGTCTGGATCTTCGACGAATCGACGTCGTTGTACTCGCCGTGGTTTTTCCAGAACTCGGAGGTTTCGGTGGCGAGCGGATCCATGATGACGAGCCACTTCAGCTTCGCGAGACTGACGCTCGTCTTGCCCTTGTTCGGCGCCGCCGCGAGCGGATTGAAGCCCTGGCAGATGTAGCCGTTCATCTTGCCTTGATTCATCAGCTCGATGGTTTGCAGCAGGTCGTACGGCTTGTCGAGCTTCGGCAGATAGTCGTAGCCCCAGTTGTTGTCTGCCGTCGCGGCGTCGCCCCACCACGACTTCATCATGCTGACGAAGAACGCGCGATAGTTCTTCCAGTAGCTCAACTGGTTCGGACGCAACGGCTGCGACGCGCGAATCTTGATGTAGCCGTCGAAGTCCTGTTCGGGCTCGTTCGGCAGCGTCATATAGCCCGTCAGCAGATTCGACATCAGCCCGAGGTCCGTCAGCCCCTGGATGTTCGAGTGCCCGCGCAGCGCGTTCATGCCGCCGCCCGCAATGCCGATATTGCCCAGCAGCAGCTGCACCATCGCGCCCGTGCGGATCATCTGCGCGCCGATCGAATGATGCGTCCAGCCGAGCGCGTACAGAATGGTGCCCGCGCGGCCAGGCGTCGCGGTGCTCGCGAGCGTCTCGCAGACATGCAGGAACTTGTCCTTCGGCGTGCCGCAGGTCTTCTCGACCATCTCCGCCGTGTAGCGCGAATAGTGCTGTTTCAGCAGGTTGTACACGCAGCGCGGATTCTGCAGCGACATGTCCACCTTGACGAAACCGTCGTCGCCGCGCTCGTAATCCCACGACGATTTGTCCGTGTACTTGTGCGCCTTTTCGTCGTAACCCGAATAGATGCCGTCGTTGAACGCAAAGTCTTCACGGACGATGAACGCGAAGTCCGTGTAGTTCTTCACGTACTCGTGCTGGATCTTGTCGTTGGTCAGCAGATAGTTGATCACGCCGCCCAGGAACGCGATGTCCGTGCCCGTGCGGATCGGCGCATAGAAGTCCGCGATCGACGCCGTGCGCGTGAAGCGCGGATCGACGACCATCAGCTTCGCCTTGTTGTGCGCCTTCGCCTCGGTGACCCATTTGAAACCGCACGGGTGCGCCTCGGCTGCATTGCCGCCCATCACGAGAATCACGTCCGCGTTCTTGATGTCGACCCAATGGTTCGTCATCGCTCCACGGCCAAACGTCGGGGCAAGACCTGCCACCGTCGGGCCATGTCAGACACGCGCCTGATTGTCGAACGCGAGCATCCCCGTACTGCGGATGACCTTGTGCGTCAGATAGCCGACCTCGTTGCTGCCCGCCGACGCCGCGAGCATGCCCGTGGTCAGCCAGCGGTTGACCTTCTTGCCGTCGGGCGTGCTTTCGACGAAGTTCGCGTCGCGGTCTTCCTTCATCAGCTTCGCGATGCGGTCGAGCGCGTCGTTCCACGAGATGCGTTGCCACTGGTCGGAACCGGCGGCGCGATACTCGGGATACTTCAGGCGGCTCGGGCTGTGAATGAAGTCGATGAGGCTCGCACCCTTCGGGCACAGCGTGCCGCGATTGACCGGGTGATCCGGGTCGCCTTCAATATGGATGATGCTGGCCGTCGCGTTCTTCGCGCCGTCGCCGAGGCCGTACATCAGGATGCCGCAGCCGACTGAGCAATAAGGACACGTGTTGCGCGTTTCGGTAGTGCGAGCCAGTTTGTACTGCCGGACTTCGGCAAGCGCGGGCTCCGGCGAGAAGCCCATCAGGGCCAGGCTCGATCCGGCTAGCGTGCTCGCCGTCACCTTCAGAAACTGGCGACGGGACATTTGCAACATGATCGCCTCTCGTTCTATTTGTGGGGAGGTGAAAAAAGTATAAGTCGTTTCCTGCGAATCGTAAGCAGAGCGGAACAGGACGCTCGCATGCCGTATGCCCGCTGATTCGGAGTTGTTGTATCCGCATAGATAGATGGGCATGACGATTGCGTAATACGATTGTCAGTTGCATGTCCCGGCGCGCTACGATGCGCGATGAATCCACGCGACGATGCGTTGCGCGTCTGCCGTTTCATACCCTCGTCATGAAGGACCGTCATGGAACTCGATTCACTGTCCGCCGACAAGCTGCAAACGGCCGCGAAGAAACAGGCGTCGTGGGCGGTCGGCGCGCTGAAGCAGTTTTCCGAGAATCGCTGCGCGGCGATGGCGGCGAGCATCGCGTTCTATGCAGCGTTCTCCCTCGCGCCGACGCTCGTGATGGTGATCGCCATTTCCGGCTGGTTCTTCGGTGCCGAAGCCGCGCGCGGCGAACTCTTCAGACAGGTGCATTCCGTGCTCGGCAACGATGCAGCGGCCGCCGTCACCACCATCGTGCAGAACGCGCATCGCAGCGGCGGCGCGGGCGGCATCGCCGCGATCATCTCGTTCGTCCTGCTGGCCGTCGGTGCGTCGGCGACATTTTCGTCGTTGAACAGCGCGCTCAATATCGTGTGGCCTGCCGTCGCGCCGCGCGCGTCGAGCGTGATCGCGCTGGTGCGCGTGCGGCTGATTTCGTTCGGGCTCGTGCTCGGCGTCGCGTTTCTGCTGATCGTGTCGCTGGTGCTCGACACGGCGATCACGTTCATCGGCAACTGGATCTGGGGTAACTCGCCGTATGTGGTGATCGGCAATATTCTTCAGCTGGCCGTCGGCTGGCTGGTGCTCGCGTTCGCGTTCGCGGCGCTGCTCAAGTTTTTACCCGATGCGCCCGTGCGCTGGCGCGATGCGCTCGTCGGCGGCACGGTCGCGGCCGCGCTGTTCACGGCGGGCAAGAAGCTGTTCGCGCTGTATCTCGCGCATGCCGGCATGGCCAACTCGTTCGGCGCGGCGGGATCGCTTGCCGTATTGCTGATGTGGCTGTACTTCTCGGCCGTCGTGCTGCTGCTCGGCGCGGAATTCGCCGCGGCGCGCGGACGCATGCACGATCCGCGCGGTGGCTGGGGCTTCGCGCGATCGGCGCCGCCGGGCAGTCGCGCGATGCTCGCTTCGGTGCTGGCGGCATCGACGGTCGCGGCCGATGCGAACCGCGGTTCCGTGCGCAGCGCCGCGCGTTCACCTGGCGATACGGCGAGCGCGCCGTCGACGCCCCGTCCTTCGATGGCGGCAAGAGTCGCCGCGAAGCACGACGCGGGCGTCGTCAAGGCGGTCACGATCGGCAGGACGGTCATCAACGCCGAAATGCAGGCGACGCGCGCCGCCGCGCTCACGCTCGTCGAAGCGCGCCGCAAAGCCGTCGCCGCGGACCAGTATGTCAGGCGGCATCCGTGGAGTTCCGTGCTGGTCGCAGCGGGTACCGCGATGGCCGTCGCCGCGTTCGCCCGCCGCCGCAACGGCCCCGATGACGCAGCAACGCCGCCCGTCGACAGGTCCACGCGTTAAGCGTCCGCTTCAACAGAACACGCCTTCCAGCGACCATATCTGGCCGAAACTGTCTACCCGATGCGTCAAGGCAACGGTTTCGCCCGTTTATGCCTTCTTTATATAGAAGCGGAATTTTCGTCAATCGACTAGACAACTAACTTACGTTCTGCCTTCGACCATGCGCACAAGTCGCGGCGATCCCACCGATCACTGTCATAAAAAGAACAATAATGCATAGTCAAAGATTTAATATTGCTGAAACAGAAACAATCGTTGACAAGCTTGCGATACAAGGCTTCTACCGGGCTGTCACATTTTCGATACACCTTAATTTTTTTCAGTTCTTACACCTTGAGACACTGCGCTATTCTCCGATTCGCAACAACGAAAACCAATCATCTGCGTGGAGAAATGGATGAAACGAATCGCACTGTCGACGCTCTCGCTGGCACTGCTCGGCGCTGCAGGCGCAGCACATGCACAAAGCAGCGTGACGCTCTATGGCTTGATCGATGACTCGATCCAGTACATTCACAACGCCAACACGTCCAACGACAACCTGTGGCAGCTCGCAGCGGGCAACCTGCAAGGTAGCCGCTGGGGCATGAAGGGCACGGAAGACCTGGGCGGTGGCCTGAAGGCGATCTTCCAGTTGGAAAGCGGCTTCAACCCGAACAACGGCAAGATGGGTTCGTACGGCACGGGCACGAAGCTGTTCGGCCGCCAGGCTTATGTCGGCTTGACGCACGACGCATACGGTACGTTCACGATGGGTCGTCAATATGACCCGCTGGTCGACCTGGTTCAGCCGCTGACGGGCGACAACTACTTCGGCAGCACGTTCACGACGCCGGGCGACGTTGACAACAACGACAACAGCTCGCGTACGAACAACGCAGTCAAGTACGTTTCGCCGGTGTGGAGCGGCTTCCAGTTCGAAGGCATGTACGCACTGGGCGGCGTGGCTGGCGCAACGGGCGCTGGTCAATCGTGGGCAGGTGCAGCAACGTGGAGCGGCGGTCCGTTCAGCGTTGCAGCTGGCTACTTCCGCATGCAGAACGCAAACACGTTGGCTGGCCGCGCTGGTACGTGGAGCCAGAGCGTGACGTCGGACGCAACGTTCGATGGCTCGAACATCAACGGCGCGTACCAATCGGCCAAGTCGATCGACATCACGTCGGCAGCGGCGCAATACGTGACAGGTCCGTTCACGTTCAACGTTCGCTATAGCTTCGCACAGTACAAGCCGGACGCATTCTCGGCATTCGCGGAACAAGAAAAGTTCCACGTTGCTGGCGCATACGCGGGCTACCAGATCACCCCGGCAATGCTGGTTGGTCTCGGCTACATCTACACGCACGGCGCAGGCGACACGTCGGCGA
Organism: Paraburkholderia sabiae; assembly: GCF_030412785.1. Classification (NCBI taxonomy): domain Bacteria; kingdom Pseudomonadati; phylum Pseudomonadota; class Betaproteobacteria; order Burkholderiales; family Burkholderiaceae; genus Paraburkholderia; species Paraburkholderia sabiae. The sequence goes on along the minus strand of NZ_CP125295.1, from coordinate 4,098,372 downwards.
ACTACCACCAGGTTTCGCTGGGCGGCGACTACTCGCTGTCGAAGCGCACCGACCTGTACCTGGTTGGCGCTTACCAGCACGCAAGCGGCCATCAGCGCGATGCATCCAACGGCTCGATCGTCGACGCAGGCGCATCGGTCGGCTCGTACGGTGCTCAAGCTGGTTCGAGCAACCAGGAAATCATCAGCCTGGGTATCCGTCACAAGTTCTAATAGAACAACATGACCTACGGCTCGAGACGTCGAGCCGTACCCTGAAGCCAGCCAGAGGCGAAAGCCGAAGGCTGGCTTTTTTCATTGGTGCGATGCAAACGCCGAAAAACGCCTCACGTGAAGGCGTTCGACACGCGGCGCTTCGTCTGACGCGTCAGCCGCGTGCTTTAGGTTTATCCGCTTGCGCGAGAGTCTGAGCCGCGCGCACATCGACGCCCGGCGTGCTGCGATCCGCGTCGATATGCAGCGCGCCCGGCGGCCGGTACAGCACCATCTCGCCGATATGCCCGTTCTGAGGCACCTCGCCCGTGCTTTGCCAGTCCGGCTCGGGAATCTCGCTGAACACCTGCCGCAGCCGCTCGCCCCACGTGCGGTGAATCATCTGGTAGTAAGCGTTGTCCTGATCGATCGAGACAAAGCGCGTCACCTTCAGCGCATCCTTTTGATAGACGAGCAGATCGAGCGGCAGCCCGACCGAGAGGTTCGAGCGCAGCGTTGAGTCCATCGAGATCAGCGCGCATTTCGCGGCCTCGTCGAGCGGCGTGGACGGCACCAGCACGCGGTCGATGATCGGCTTGCCGTATTTCGATTCGCCGATCTGGAAGTACGGATTCACGCGCGACGACTCGATGTAATTGCCCGCTGCGTAGATCATGAACAGACGCGGACGCGGCTGTGCGCCGCCCTCGCCGCCGTCCCCAATCTGACCGCCGAGGATGAAGCTGCAATTGAAGTCGACGCCAAATTCCTGCAGCGCATTCGCCTCGCGCTGGTGCACGTCGCGCACCGCCTGACCGACGACGCGCGCGGCATCGGCCATCGTCGGCACGGTCCAGAGCGTGGGCCGCGACGGCACCGAAGGCTCGGACAATTCGTGCAGCACGGCCTGCGTGAGCGACAGATTGCCCGCGCCGAGCAGCACCAGCATGCGCTCGCCCGGCTCTTCGAACACCGACATCTTGCGCGCCGTGCTGATGTGATCGACGCCGGCATTGGTCCGCGTATCCGACAGAAACACGAGGCCTTCGTCGACACTCATTGCCACGCAGTAAGTCATGACGTGAATCCAGACGGCTGCCGCAAGCGAACGGATGCGAGGATGCGGACGGAGGGCGAGCCGGAAAGAGGCAGGGCCGCGGCGTGCCGCGGGACGCTGCCATTGTAATGCGCGCGCCTCGCGCGCTGTACAGCAGACCTTCGGTCGATCGCTATTGCGACGTCTGCTCCTGCGCCTTCACGGAAACGGACACATCGAGCGTCTCCTCCAGTCCGCCGATCCGCCGTCCGCGCACGGGCGACGCCGCTTCGTAATCGCGCGCCGCCGCGAGCCGGCAGTACATCTCGCTAGCGAATGCCGCGTGCGTCACGTCGACGGACACCCAGCCGATGCCCGCGAGCCACACGTCGACCCACGCGTGACTCGCCGCATGCTCGACCTCTCCGGGCTCGATGTAGCCGCTCACGTAACGCGCAGGAATGCCGCGCGCGCGGCAGCACGCGAGCATCAGGTGCGCGTGGTCCTGGCACACGCCCTTGCCGAGCGCGAGCGCCTGCGACGCCGTGCTGGTCACGGCCGTCGCGCCCGTTTCGAACTGCACGCGATCGACGATCTTCTCCGCCAGCGCGATCAGCGCAGCCGGTTTGTCGAGCAAAGGCACCGACGCGGCCAGTTCGCGAATCGCCGGATCGCAATCCGTCAGGCGCGTCGCGCAGGTGAAGTGTTCGAGCGGAATCGCGCCCTCGTCGTCGCCGAGCCTGCCGTCCATCAGCGCAAACGTGTCGATTTCTCCCGACACGTGCACGCGAATTTCCTCGTGCGGCTTGTTGAGCACGAGCGTATGGAGCACGTTGCCATAGGCGTCGAAGGTCGAATCGAGCTTGCCGGGCGCATCGAGCGTCCAGCGCCGCACGATCTGGGAAGCACCGCTCGACGGCGTGAGGCGCAGCTGCTGGATCGAATAATGGACCGTCGATTCGTAGCGGTAGAACGTGTCGTGGCGGATCGTCAGAAACATGAAGGGCACTCCGTCAGGCAACAGGCAGCATCAGATACGTGCGCGCGACCATGTTGCCGAGTTCGAACACGCGTGCGAGAAACTGCGTGAGCCAGGCATGCAGGCCGGCTTCGAAAATCTGCCGGATATCCGAATACAGCAGTTCGGCGCGCAGCTTGCCCGCAAACCGCTCGCATAGATTCGAGCCTTGCGTGCGCAGCATCGCGAGGTTGTCGCAGACGCCGTCGAGCGACGCCAGCAGCGAGCGCGGCATCTGCGAATTGAGGATCATCAGTTCGACCACGCGCGCGGGCGTCACGACATCGCGATACACCTTGCGGTAGATTTCGAGCGCCGATACCGAGCTGAGAATCGACGTCCAGTAATAGAAGTCTTCGAGCTGACGCGCGGCCTCGCGCGAATTCGGCTCGGCGTCGGCGAAACGCACGTCGAGAATGCGCGCCGTGTTGTCCGCGCGTTCGAGGAACGTGCCGAGCTGCGTGAAGAAGAACGCATCGTCCTGCAGCGCCGTGCCGATCGTCACGCCGCGCGACAGGTGCGAGCGGAACTTCACCCATTCGAACAGCGCGGCCGGATTGCTCGCCACCTGGCCGTGCGCCGTGCGCTCGTTGAATTCGAGCCACGTGTCGTTGATCGTTTCCCACCATTCCGTCGTCAGCGTGCCGCGCACCGCACGCGCGTTTTCGCGTGCGGCCTGCAGACACGAATGAATGCTCGACGGATTCGTAGGATCAGCGATCATGAAATCGAGCACGTTGTCGCGCGTGGCGTCTTCATAACGCTGCGAGAACGCATGATCGAGTTCGGAGATGCGCAGCACCGAACGCTGCGCGCGCTCCTCCTGCTCGGGCGTCTGCGGCAGCAACTGCGCCTTCAGGTTGATGTCGAGCATGCGCGCGGTATTCTCGGCACGCTCCATGTAACGGGCCATCCAGAACAGATGATCGGCGGTGCGGCTCAGCATGTCGGCTTTCCGTGTTGAGTTGGCGCGTCGACGGTGCGTGACCGCGAGCGCCGGGTTGCCCGTTTTTCGACTCTGCATCGCACGATGCAGATGCTTTGAAACATCGGTCGAACGAAATCAGTCGACCATCCAGGTGTCCTTCGTGCCGCCGCCCTGCGACGAATTCACGACCAGCGAGCCTTCCTGCAGCGCGACGCGCGTGAGGCCACCCGCGCACATCGTCACGGTCTTGCCCGACAGCACGAACGGACGCAGATCGATATGACGCGGCGCAATGCCCGCTTCGACGAAAGTCGGGCACGCGGACAGCGCGAGCGTCGGCTGCGCGATATAGCCTGCGGGCTTCTCGATCAGCCGCTGCCGGAACGCCTCGATTTCCGCCGACGTCGACGCCGGCCCGACGAGCATCCCGTAACCGCCCGCGCCGTGCACTTCCTTGACGACGAGTTCGGGCAGATGCGCGAGCGTGTAGGCGAGGTCGTCGGGCTTGCGGCACTGATACGTCGGCACGTTGTTCAGAATGGGCTTTTCGCCCAGATAGAACTCGATCATGTCGGGCACGTACGGGTAGATCGATTTGTCGTCGGCGATGCCCGTACCCATCGCGTTTGCGAGCGCGACGCGCCCCGCGCGATACGCCGTCAGCAGACCGGGCACGCCAAGCGCCGAATCGGGGCGAAACGCGAGTGGATCGAGAAAATCGTCGTCGACGCGGCGATAGATTACGTCGACGCGGCGCGGCCCCTGGGTGGTGCGCATGAACACGTAGTTGTCGTCGACGAAGAGATCCTTGCCTTCCACCAGTTCGACGCCCATTTGCTGCGCGAGGAACGTGTGCTCGAAGTAAGCGGAGTTGTACATGCCCGGCGTGAGCACGACGACGACGGGATCGTCGACGCCTTCGGGCGCGACCGAGCGCAGCGTATCGAGCAGCAGATCGGGGTAATGCGCGACGGGCGCGATGCGGTTCTGCACGAACAGTTCGGGGAAAAGCCGCATCATCATCTTGCGGTTTTCGAGCATGTACGACACGCCCGACGGCACGCGCAGATTGTCTTCGAGCACGTAGAACTCGCCGTTCTCGCCGGCGCGCACGACGTCGACACCGGCGATATGCGCGTAGACCGCGAGCGGCACGTCGACGCCCTGCATTTCGGGGCGATACTGCGCGTTGGTGTAGACCTGATCGGCGGGCACGATGCCGGCGCGCACGATATTGCGCTCGTGATAGACATCGTGGATGAAGAGGTTGAGCGCCTGGACGCGCTGCCTGAGACCCGCTTCGAGCGTCTGCCATTCGCTGCGCGGGATGATGCGCGGAATCAGGTCGAACGGGATGAGCCGCTCCGTGCCGGACAGATCGCCGTTGACGGCGAACGTGATACCGACGCGGCGAAACAGAAGATCCGCTTCGGCTCGCTTTCTCGCGATTGCTTCGCTGCCCTGCTGCACGAGCCAGCGTTCGAACCGCTGATAATGCGGCCGCACGGCGTCATCGAAATGACGCATCTCGTCATAGCATCGCATGTCACGCCCCACTCTTTTTGTCGGATAGAAGGCGAATGCGCTGCGCATTCGGTTTTTCGATCACGGTTCAAGCAAGCGTTATGCCATTTTTGGTTTTGTCGTTGTTTTTGCGCTGCGCGCGGTTTCCATGCTTTGGTGCGCACTATGTTGGCGCTTGTTTTATGGTGTCATCGTAGCTTGGGGTTTCAGTGTGCGCTACCGCAGTGCGTGTTTTGGCGCACACGGTGCATGCGGTTCTAGTGTGGGTTCTGTCTGCGACGCAGTCGCCATTCTGGTTTTTGGTTTTTGTCTTTCGGTTTTTGTCTTTCGCTGGCATCCGCGAATTCGTATCCGTGCTTCATGCGTCGCCCCTGTGCGGGGCAGCACCTACTTTTCTTTGCAGCGGCAAAGAAAAGTAGGCAAAAGAAAGCCGCTTTTGAACCTCCGGTGCCTGCCCGGATGGCGCCGCGGCATGCCGTGGTTGAGCTGTCGCGCAGCAACGTCCGCACTCTGTAGAAAGCCCGCAGTCAACCGCGCACGGCGCGAAATCCCACACACAATCCGGAACACATACCACCGCAATCAGACCGACGGCAATCACTCAAAAACAAGCCGACCGAACGTGTCCCAAGTGGATGTCATCTTTCGCGCCGCGCGCGCCTGACTGCGGGCTTTCTACGGAGTGTTTGCGTCGCTGTGCGACAGCTCAAGGAACCTGTACCGTAGCGTTATCCTCGCAGGCACCGGAGGTTTGAAGCGGCTTTCTTTTGCCTACTTTTCTTTGCCGCTGCAAAGAAAAGTAGGTGCCGCCCCGCACAGGGGCAACGCGTGAAGCACCGATACGAAACCGCGGATGCCAGCCAAAAGCAAATAATGGCGACTGCGTCGCAGACAAACCAAAAACCGAAAACCCAAAAAAACAATCCCCGCACACTTCCGCATGCGGGGACCGCAAAAAACACCTTCAAACAACAGCCAGCGCCACGAGGCGCCTTAAGCTGCTGCTGCGTCCTTCAACTTCTTCAGCGCACGTGCCTTGATCCGCACGCTTGCCGGCTTCGCCGGGAACCAGCGCTCCTGACCCGTGAACGGATCCTTGCCGAAGCGCTTCTTCTTCGCCGGAACAGCCTGAACGACGATCTTCAGAAGGCCCGACAGCGTGAACTCACCTGCGCCCTTCTTGTGGACCGAACCGAGGATCGTGTCTTCGAGTGCAGCCAGAACTGCCTTCGCCGACTTCGGCTCGACGCCAGCACGCTCCGCAACGTGTGCAGCCAGCGAGGCCTTCGTGAAGGTGTCCTTGATCGGCGAGGGAACGCCGGACGCCTTCACGGCGACCTTCTTAGCCGTGACTTTCTTTGCGGGAGCAGCAGCTTTCTTTGCAGCAACCTTCTTGGTCGGTACCGTAGCAGCCTTCTTGGCTGCTACCTTTTTTGCGGAAGTCGCCATATTTCTCCTACCTCTAAGGGTCATTGATTGCGTGAAGCGCACGCGATATGCACACGCTTCAAGGCCGGATTCTACAAGCGCTTTCGCGTTCTGCGCGAATCTTTTGTGTATAACGGTTACGGTTTGTTGCGCGGCGCCGACTACCTCGCGCATTTCGAGCCTGTTTTTAAGGGGTAAACGCGACTCCCCAGCGATTTCGACGCACCTGTCCAGCGTGAATCGTCAAACCCTTCGGATGGGTGGTGACACCTTCGTCGATGCCAGTTTCGATAGCGACGTCAGTCGCGCATGCGTCGGGAAAGCCCTACATGTCGATCCATCCAGACCTACGAAGCCGCGCTCAAGTGCTTGATTCGACACGCGGCAGCAGCGTCGCGAGCTTCGTCAGCGCAGCGTCGATCTGCTCGGCCTCGATGCCGCCATAGCCGAATACGAGCCCCTGCTGCCGTTTGGCACGCACATAAAAAGGCGCGAGCCCAGGCAATGCGATCGACTCGGCGCGCGCCGCTTCGATCACGTCCGCTTCTGCAAGCGGCGCCTTCAGCAGCGCAGCCAGATGGATGCCCGCCGTCGGCACGATCGGTTCGAACCAGCGGGCGAGATCGCCTTGCAGATGCTTCAGCAGACATGCGCGACGCGCGGCATAAAGCTTGTGCATCCGCTTCAGGTGCTTGGCGAAGTCGCCGTTCAGCATGAAACGTGACAGCGCGGTCTGCGTCAGCGAGCAGCCATGCCAGTCGCCGATCTTTCGTGCCTTGCGCAGCGTGTCGAACAGCGATGCAGGCGGCACCATGTAACCGACGCGAAGTTCGGGGAAGATGGTCTTCGAAAACGTTCCCACATACGCGACGAGTCCCGCGCGGTCCAGGCTCTTGAGCGGTTCCATCGGCCGTCCTTCGAAGCGGTATTCGCAGTCGTAGTCATCTTCGATAATGACGGCGTCGCGTTGCTGCGCCCATTCGAGCAGTTCGACACGCCTCGCGAGACTCATCGGCATGCCGAGCGGAAACTGATGCGACGGCGTCACGTAGACGAGCCTCGCATTCTTCGGCAGCTTGCTCACGATCAAACCTTCGGCATCGACGGGCACGGCGACGACCTTCGCACCCGTGGCCATGAGGCACGCGTGCGCAGGCGGATAGCCTGGGTCCTCGATGACGGCGACATCGCCGGGGCGCAGCGTCACGCGCGCGATCAGATCGAGCGCATGCTGCGCGCCCTGCGTCACGATGACATCTTCCCAATTGCTCGCGACGGCGCGATTGAACGCGAGGTAACGCGAGATCGCGAGGCGCAGTTCCTGCTCGCCGGCGGCATCGCGATAGGTGCCGCGACCGCGCGCCTGCACGCGAAGTGCGTGATTGACGCAGCGGCGCCAGGCATCGAAGGGAAAGTGGGTTTTATCGGTGATACCGCCGATGAAGTCGTATGGCGTGCCGGGCGTCGGCTGCGGCCCGAGAATGTCGGGGACGGTCTGCCAAAGGGGCTGCGCGCGGGCGACCGGGCGGGGTGACGACTTCGCGTCGTCGGCGGCGCGCGCGTGCGATGTACGTTCTGCAGGCAGGCGCTGCAGCCCTTCCGCGACGAAGGTGCCGGCGCCGGCGCGTGCGTGCAGGAAACCTTCGGAGAGCAGGCGCTCGAAGACATCGAGGGTGGTTTTGCGTGACACGCCGAGTTGAGTTGCCAGATCTCGTGTAGAAGGCAGTTGCGTGCCGCCTGCCAGACGGCCTTCGATGATGCCCGCGCGCAGTTGCCTGTAGATTTGGCCCGCCAGGTCGTGGCGGCCTTCTACCGAGATGTGGATTTCCATTTTGGTTTTGGATTTGGTCTTGGTTTTTTGGCTGCGCCGTGGATTTGGTAGCTTAACGCGGAAGGGAAGGGTTTTTTGTCTGCGACGCAGTCGTCATTCTGGTTTTTGCTTTTTGTTTTTTTGCTTTTTGCTGCGGTGGCGTCCGCGAATTCGTATCGGTCTATTAGCGTTGCCCCTGTGCGGGGCGGCACCTACTTTTCTTTGCAGCGGCAAAGAAAAGTAGGCAAAAGAAAGCCGCTTTTGTACCTCCGGTGCCCGCCAGGATAGCGCTTCAGCATGCCGCGGTTGAGCTATCGCGCAGCAACGTCCGCACTCTGTAGAAAGCCCGCAGTCAACCGCGCACGACGCGAAAACCCGACACAGTTTGGAACACATACCGCCGCAATCAAACTGACGGCAAACGCAAAAAAAACAAGCCGATCGAATGTGCCCCAAGTGGATGTCAACTTTCGCGCCGCGCGCGCCTGACTGCGGGCTTTCTACAGAGTGTTTGCGTCGCTGCGCGACAGCTCAAGGAACGTGTGCCGTGGCGTTATCCGGGCAGGCACCGGAGGTTTGAAGCGGCTTTCTTTTGCCTACTTTTCTTTGCCGCTGCAAAGAAAAGTAGGTGCCGCCCCGCACAGGGGCAACGCTAGCGAGCCGAAGCGAAAACGCGGATGCCAGCGAAGAAATAGCTTACTGCGCGGAAGCGGAAGCGGAAGCAGAACCAGAACCAGAAGGAGCAGCACCAGACTGCAAAGCAAACTCGTGATGCGCCCGCGAAAGCCGCCCCATCAGCGGCAGCAAGAAAATAGCAACAACAGCACCACCAGCAGCCAGCCACCCAAGCTCAGCAAAGAGCTTTGTATACAGAGGAAGCGAGGTAAGAGGATCAAGATCCCCGGCAGGCATCCTGGCGAGATTAGCAACAACACTACCCAGATACTGCGACACCCCGGTGGCCACAAAATAAGCGCCCATCATAAAACCGCTCATCCGCGCGGGCACATAGCGCGCGATCATGGCGAGCCCAAGACCGCTGACCAGCAGTTCGCCGAGCGAATACAACCCATACCCGCCGACCATCCACCACGACGACACCCGTCCATTCACCGCAAAACTACCGCTCCACGCATAAACGAAGAAACCCGCCGCGACCACGGCAAATCCAAACGCATATTTCGCCGCAACGGGCACATCCTTGCCGTCTTTCGCAAGCTTCGTATACAGCATCGCGAGCAGCGGGCTCAGCAACATGATCCAGATCGGATTCAACGCCTGGAACTGCGCCGCGCTCCACGTAAACAGCGGCGTACCGAACAGCGAGAACGTCGGATCGACATTGCGCAGCGCAAACAGCGTCAGCGACGTCGACATCTGCTGATAAAACACGAAGAACAGAATTACCTGCAAAGTCAGAATCAGCGCTGCAAGCAAACCCGAACGCTCGGAGCGCTCGCACTTGACCAGCATGTACGCGAAGATCGCCAGAATCGCGACGCCCGCCGTGTACACGCACGCAACGGCAATCGCTTTGTGCTGCAGCACGAACATCGTCGCGGTGCCAAGCGCAATGCCGCCGAGCGCGACGGCCAGCACGCGCTTCCAGCGCACGGGTTCGGCATCGGGCGCAGAACCGACATGCGACAGCGTGCGCAACATCACGAAGTAGTTGACGACGCTGATCAGCAGACCGCCACAGCAGACGGCAAACGCCGTGTGCCAGCCCCAGTGATCCTTGATCCACGGCGTCGCCAGCATCGACACCGTCGAGCCGATATTGACGGCCATGTAGTAGATCGTGAACGCGCTGTCGATGCGCGCATCGTCGCCTTCATAAATGCGGCGCACGAGATTCGCGGCGTTCGACTTGAAGAGCCCGTTGCCGACCACGATCACGCCAAGCGACGCATACATGAAATCGAGGCTGTCGTTCGGTATCGCCAGCATCAGATAGCCGGCCGCGAGCACCAGCGCGCCGAACACCATCGATCGGCGCGCGCCGAGTACCTTGTCGCCGATCCAGCCGCCGATCGACGGCGACGCATACACCAGCGCCGCAAATGCGCCCCAAGTGAGGTTGGCGCGGCCGTCGTCGAAGCCGAGCTTGTCGATCATGAACAGCACGAGCAATGCCGCCATGCCGTAGTAGCCGAAGCGTTCCCACATCTCGATGAGAAAGACAGTCGAAAACGACCGGGTCTGGGATACGGGTGATTTCATGTGTTCCTCGTATTCATGCAAAAACAGCCGCGCGCACGCGTCGACCGACGCCATGCCACGTGGCGAAGCTGGAAAAACTGGAGATCGTCGATGACTTGCCGTGCCCGCCGCGCGATGCGGCATGCGGAGACGGTTCAGTGCGATACGAACGACGGACAGCGCGGTCCGCGTCGAAAACGGAACAACCAGGACTTCAGCGGGAGACCGTCAACGCGAAAAGCGCGTGACGAAGGCTCAATGATAAAGCATCGCGCGCCCAGCCCTCTTCGGCGGCTGCATCGGCGTACGCGTGCAAGGTATGCGGGATGAGTGAGGAAAGACTGCGAAAGAAATCGACATGCGTGTTCACCTCTATTCGTCGGTGGCAGTCCGGTCGGGACGTACCGATCAAAAACGCCGCCGCAGGATCGCTGCAAACGGGAGTGCCGGCGGAAAGACCATGGCTTGGCCAACCCGCGCGAGGTTGCGATTGTGCGCATCGAATCGCAACTTGTCGCTTCGGGAATTCACTGACATGAGCCCGTCGACACGCGCTGCGTCTCGATGCATTGCGAGTCATCTAATGCAATTCCGATAACTGCGCTGTGCGATCTGGCAACATAGAGTGTTTTCTCGAAAAGATCGAAACAGCGCGAACAGGCTTGAAGAGTTGTCAATCCACGCAAGGCTTTCGCGGGCATGAGCAATACGTCATCAAACAACATTTGCTTATATCAAACTAATCTTGACGGACTAATTTGGTTTTGTTATGGTCACGACACTTGAGAAGGACACGGCACTTGCACTGGGGAGCAAGATCCGCGCGCTGAGGCAAAGACTGAAGCGCACGCTCGACGAAACAGCAACGGCAGCAGGTATTTCGAAGCCGTTTCTGTCGCAGGTAGAGCGCGGTCTCGCGTCGCCGTCCATCACATCGCTGGCAGGAATTGCGAATGCGTTGGGAGTGAAGGTGCAGTACTTCGTCGATACACCAAGCGAAGAGCGCTCGGTGTGTCGAGCAAACGAACTGAAGTTTTTTGGATTTGCAGACTCGGCGAATCTGTTTGCCCGGATGACCAATCTGTCGGGGGGCCGTCAGTTGGAAGCCATCCTTGTGAGGATGCCACCCGGGCAAAAGCGTTCCGAAGTCACGACACATGCCGGCGAAGAGTTTATCTACGTCATCGAAGGGCAAGTGTCGTTGACGCTGGAAGGCAAGACCTTCGTGCTGCGCGCGGGAGATAGCGCGCATTACGAATCGACGCTGCCGCATAGCTGGGCCAATACGGCCCGCAAGGAATCGGTGGTCGTCTGGGTAGGTACGCCGAGGCTGTTTTAGAAGGCAGGCATTCGATCCTGGTTGGAAGCGCTTCCGCTCAAGGAAGCGCGAGAAAATCCGCTGTAGGATGCCTGTAATAATAATTGTAAGGAATCCTGCATGTATACCGAACAAGGGCCACCCCGGTCCCCATCACGCGGATAACCGTTAGCGGCGTTCCGTGCCGCTCGCGTTTCTCTCCAGACTCTTTCTGCGAATCCAACCATGAATAAAACGTTCGTCTATTCGACGGCGCTGACTGCGCTCGTCCTTACACTTCAGCAAAACGCATCGGCCGTCACGATTCCGTCCGGCACGACGCTCGCGCCGAGCCAGGAACTGACGCGCCAGGTGCCCGCCGAAACCGAATCGCTCGACCCTGCTCACATCGAATCGTGGACGGGCAACACGATCGGCCTCGATCTGTTCGAAGGTCTCACGCGCATCGACGCAGCGGGTGCGATCGTGCCCGGCGTCGCGCAATCGTGGACGCGCACCGCACCCGACACGTGGGTCTTCAAGCTGCGTCACGACGCGAAGTGGAGCAACGGCCAGCCCGTCACGGCAGCAGACTTCGTGTACGCATGGCAACGCGTCGTCGATCCGAAGACGGGTTCGAAGTACACGATCCTCGTCGAGTTCGTGAAGAACGCGAAAGCGATCATCGCGGGCAAGGCGCCGCTGACGAGCCTCGGCGCGCGTGCCGTCGATCCGTACACGCTCGAAGTGAAGACGGAAGTGCCCGCGGCATTCTTCCCGCAGCTGGCCGCGATGGCGACTATGGCGCCCGTCGACAAGGCCGTCGTCACCAGGTTCGGCGGCGACTGGACGCGTCCGGCGAACTTCGTCGGCAACGGTGCGTTCGCACTCACCGACTGGCAGCCGAACAACCGACTCGTCGTCACGAAGAGCAGCAACTACTGGAACGCGCCGAAGGTGGCGATTTCGAAGGTCACGTATCTGCCTATCGAAAGCGACGAAACGGCGATGCGCATGTATCAGGCAGGCCAGTTCGACTACACGTACACGATTCCGTCGGGCATCTTCAATCAGGTCGACAAGCAGTTCGGCCAGCAGTTGCAAAAAGGCCTGCAAATCGCGACGTATTACTACAGCCTCAATAACGACGATCCCGTTTTCAAGGACAAGCGCGTGCGCGAAGCGCTGTCGATGGTGGTCGACCGCGAACTGCTGACGTCGAAGCTGACGTCGAGCGGCGAAGTGCCGATGTACGGTCTGATTTCGAAGGGCACGGAAGGCGCCTCCGTCTTCAAGCCGGAATGGGCCTCGTGGCCGATGGCGAAGCGCGTTGAAACCGCGCGCAATCTGCTGAAGGAAGCGGGCTATTCGGACGCGAAGCCGCTCACGTTCACCTTCACATACAACACGAACGATCTGCACAAGAAGGTCGCGCTCTTCGTCACGTCGGAATGGCGCACGAAGCTCGGCGTCAACGCGAAGCTGGAGAACGTCGAATACAAGGTGCTGCTCAAGCAGCGTCATGACGGCAAGGTGCAGGCGTCGCGCGACGGCTGGTTCGTCGACTACAACGACGCGATGTCGTACTTCGACCTGATCCGCTGCGGCAGCGTGCAGAACGACCAGCACTACTGCAACCCGAAGGTCGACGCGCTGATCGATCAGGCGAACCAGCAGACGGACGACAGGCAGCGCACCGCATTGCTCACGCAGGCGCATGAACTCGCGATGAACGACTATCCGATGATCCCGCTGTTCCAGTACTCGGCGGCACGTCTGGTGAAGCCGTATGTCGGCGGTTACGCAGCGACCAACTATCTCGACATGCGCTCGTCGCAAGACATGTATGTGCTCAAGCACTAAACGGCAGCAAAGGCACAGGAAAGGCACCCATGCTTGCATACACGTTGCGCCGCACGCTGTGGGCGATCCCGACGATACTCGCCGTGATCACCGCATGCTATCTGCTGCTGCATCTCACGCCGGGCGGTCCGTTCGACACCGAGAAGCAGTTGTCGGCGGCTACGCTCGCGAATCTGAACGCGCGCTATCACCTCGACGAACCGCTGTGGCAGCAGTATCTGCATTATCTGTGGAGACTGCTGCACGGCGATCTGGGCCTGTCGTTCCGCTACACCGACTGGTCCGTCACCGACCTCGTGCTCAAGGCATTGCCCGTGAGTCTCGGCGTCGGAGGCGTGTCGGTGCCGATCGCCGTCGTGATCGGCGTCGCGCTCGGCACGATCGCGGCCGTGCGCCGCGATAGCGTGATCGATCACACCGTGATGGTGCTCGGCAACGTCGGCAACGTCGTGCCGCCGTTCGTGCTCGGTCCGTTGCTCGTGTGGGTGTTCGCCATTCTGCTGAAGACCTCGGACGGCCACGGCTGGCTGCCCGCGGGCAGTTGGGGCGACGGCGAGTGGCGTTATCGCGTGCTGCCCATCGCGCTCCTGACGATCATCAATGTCGCGCTGATCGCACGCGTGATGCGCGGCAGCATGATCGAAGTGCTGTCGGGCAACTTCATCCGCACCGCGCGGGCGAAGGGCCTGCCCGCACGCACGATCGTCCTGCGCCACGCAATGAAGCCCGCTCTGATGCCCGTCGTGTCGCTGCTCGGCTCGGTGTGCATTTCGTCGATCACGGCCGCTGTCGTCACCGAATCGGTGTTCGCGCTGCCGGGCTTGGGGCAACTCGTCGTCAACGGCGCGATCAATCGCGATTACACGCTCGTGCTCGGCCTCGTCGTGCTGACGACGGCCGTCGCCGTTCTGTTCAACCTGCTCGTCGACCTTGCGTATGCATGGCTCGATCCGCGTATCCGCTATTGAGAACGATGGGAACGCCAATTATCAATCTGACCGTCACGGACGCGCCGCCTTCGCGCAGCCCGTTCGCGACTGCCGCGCGCCGCTTCGCCCGCAATCGCGCCGCGTTTGCCGCGCTGCTGTTGCTGGTCCTCATCGTGCTCGCGTGCTTCGTCGGTCCGCTTCTGTCGCCGAACAATGCGATCGACAGCGACTGGTCCGCGATCAGCCTCGCGCCCACGTTCGCCAACATGCACTGGTTCGGCACCGACGAACTCGGCCGCGACCTGCTCGTGCGCACACTGGTCGGCGGACGCGTGTCACTCGAAGTCGGTCTGCTCGGCACGCTCGTGTCGGGCGTGATCGGCGTCGCGTGGGGCGCGACGGCCGGCTATCTCGGCGGACGCGTCGATGCCGTGATGATGCGCATCGTCGACATGATGTACGCGATCCCGTACATGCTGATCGCGATCCTGATGATGACGCTGTTCGGCCGCGCGTTCTATCTGGTCGTGCTGACGATCAGCGCGTTTTCGTGGCTCGACATGGCGCGCGTCGTGCGCGGTCAAACGTTGTCGCTGCGCTCGCGCGAATTCATCGACGCGGCGAAGGCGATCGGCGTCGGCTCGCGCTCGATCATCGCGCGCCACATCGTGCCGAATCTGATCGGCGTGGTCGTGGTCTACGCGACGGTCACGGTGCCGGGCATCGTGCTGACGGAATCGGTGCTGTCGTTTCTCGGCCTCGGCGTGCAGGAACCGATGACGAGCTGGGGCGTGCTGATTCAGGACGGCGCGCAGAAGCTCGAATCGACGCCGTGGCTGCTGCTGTGCCCTGCCCTCATGCTGTGCGCGACGCTTTATTGCGTGAGTTTCGTCGGCGACGGCCTGCGCGATGCATTCGATCCGAAGGACCGCTGACATGGCACTACTCGAAGTCAACAATCTCAGCGTGCGCTTTTCGCGCCGCGATGGCGCGCCCGTCGACGCCGTGCAGCGCGTGTCGTTCGCGCTCGAAAAAGGCAAGACGCTCGGCATCGTCGGCGAAAGCGGTTCGGGCAAGAGTCAGACGGTGATGGCGCTGCTCGGCCTGCTCGCGAAGAACGGCGCCGTCAGCGGCGAAGCGCTCTATAACGGCGCGAATCTGCTGACCATGAGCGACGCTGCGCTGAACCGCATTCGCGGCGACCGCATCGGCATGATCTTTCAGGACCCGATGACGTCGCTCAATCCGTTCCTCACGATCGAACGGCAGATGACGGAGACGCTGCAACTGCATCGCAAGCTGTCGCGTCGCGAGGCGAAGCAGCGCGCGATCGAAGCGCTCGAACGCGTGCGGATTCCCGACGCGGCGCGCCGCATCGGCATGTATCCGCATGAGTTTTCGGGCGGCATGCGTCAGCGCGTGATGATCGCGATGACGCTGTTGTCCGAGCCTGAAATCCTGATCGCCGACGAGCCGACCACGGCGCTCGACGTCACCGTGCAAGCGCAGATCATCGAACTCTTGCGCGAACTGAACCGCGAGCGCGGCACCGCGATCATTTTGATCACGCACGACATGGGCGTTGTCGCCGGTCTGTGCGACGACGTGATGGTGATGTACGCGGGACAAACCGTCGAACAGGCGCCCGCGCAACAACTCTTCGCCGCGCCGACGCATCCGTACACGATCGGCCTGCTGAATGCGCTGCCGCGTCTCACCGACGAAGACGACCAGCCGTTGCAGACCATTCCGGGCAATCCGCCGCTGCCGGGTCTCGCATCGCAAGGCTGCGCGTTTGCGCCGCGCTGCACGTTCGCCGAAGAAACGTGCCGCACGACGCGTCCTTCGCTCGAAGCAATCGAAGGCGATCTGCATGCGTTGCGCGCGTGTCATCGCCCTGTTCACGCTATCGCGGAGGTGGTATGAGCGATCACGAAACGTTACTCAAGGTCGACAACCTCAGCGTGCATTTTCATATCGCGCAAGGCGGCTATCCGTGGTCGAAGAAAGCGACGCTGCGCGCCGTCGATGGCGTGTCGTTCGACGTGCGCCGCGGCGAAACGGTTGGCCTCGTCGGCGAATCGGGCTGCGGCAAGTCGACACTCGCACGCGCGATCATCGGCCTTGCGCCTGTTACGTCGGGCAGCGTGCAGTGGAAAGGAAATGAAACCGTCAAAGGCGAAGCGTACCGCGACACCGTGCAACTCCGCCGCGACGTGCAGATGATTTTCCAGGATCCGCTCGCGTCGCTCGATCCGCGCATGACGATCGAGCAGATCGTCGCGGAGCCGCTGAAGACGCATCAGCCGCAACTCGGACGCGAAGAAACGCGCGTGCGCGTGCGGACGATGCTCGAACGCGTCGGCCTGTCGAATCATCATTTGCGGCGTTATCCGCATGAGTTTTCGGGCGGCCAGTGTCAGCGTGTGGGCATTGCGCGTGCGCTGATCGGCGAGCCGCAACTCGTGATCTGCGACGAGCCCGTGTCAGCGCTCGACGTGTCCATTCAGGCGCAGATCGTCAATCTGCTGCGCGACCTGCAACGCGAACTGTCGCTGTCGCTGCTGTTCGTCGCGCACGATCTCGCTGTCGTCAAAGCGATCAGTCAGCGCGTGCTCGTGATGTATCTCGGCCGCGTGATGGAGTTCGGCGACAAGCGCGACGTGTATCGCGAGCCGCAACATCCGTACACGCGAGCGTTGCTCTCCGCGGTGCCGCTGCCCGATCCCGTTGCGGAACGCGCGCGTGAACACGTGTTGTTGCGCGGCGAGATTCCTTCGCCGCTGAAGCCGCCTTCGGGCTGCGCGTTCCGCACGCGCTGCCCGGATGCGATCGACGCCTGTGCGAACGAGCGGCCCGTCACGAAAGCGGCGGCGGGCATCGGTCATACGCAAGTGGCCTGCATACGCGCCGTCATGACCTGACGTCCATCTAGCTTCACTCAACCCTTTTTCCACGACGCAGCCAGCCGCTGCGCCGAGGGAGGCGTTCGTCCGCGCGACAGCGGGGACGGGCGAGAAAGCGTGACACGGCCGACCGCCGCGTCGCTGTTTCATCAACTAGAAGAACGGAATAGCAATGACAACCCAACGATCCACATCAGGAGCATCGAAATTCGCGTTGCTGGCGGTAGGCCTGCCCGCGCTGACGATTGCAACCGCCGCGTTCGCAGACGACGCAGCCGCACCCGCCACAGCCGCCAGCGCAGCAGTGGCGCAAGCAACACCCGCAGCGCCCGCAACGCCTGCCAAACCGAAGCTGAAGCACACGCCGAATACCGCGGAAGTGCAGCCGGAAACCAACAACGCACTCGTGAACGCCGAAGCCGATCAGGTCGCGACGCCGCCCGAGCAGTTGTCGAGCCAGGCGAAAAGCAAAGGTCTGATCGCCGACAGCCATCTGAACCTGCTGTTCCGCAACTACGCGGACCAGTTCGATAACGAAGGCGGACCGCATCGCCATGCATGGGTGCAGGGCATGCAGGCAAACTTCGAATCGGGCTATACGCAAGGGCTCGTCGGTCTAGGCTTCGATGCGTCGCTGTTCGCGGCGCTCAAGCTCGACGGCGGCAACGGCGCGGGCAACATGGTGCACGTCGCGAAAGGCGGCGGTGGCTCCGATCAGCTCGCGTGGGCATATCCGGGCATGTACGACATCAAGGGACGCATTTCCGAAACGGTCGTCAAATACGGCTTGCAGATCGTCGATAACAACCCGTTCATGGAACCGCACGACAACCGCGCGTTGCCGCCGACGTTCCTCGGCGTATCGGCTGTGAGCAACGACATCCACAACGTCACGCTCCAGGCAGGCAGCTTCACGAAAGTCGACGCACGCGGTCACACGAACCTGATCGACCTGACGTCATCGTACGGCGGCGTGACGATCAAACGTTTGTCCTACTTCGGCGGCAACTGGGACTATTCGCCGAACGGCACGGTCACGCTGTACGCGGACCAGGCTGAAGACGTGTGGAATCAGTTTTACGCCGCAATTTCGCATTCGATCGGCGATGTGAACACCGTCAAGTGGGCGGGCCTCGCGAACATCTATTCGACGCACCAGACGGGTTCCGCGCTGCAAGGGCATATCAACAACAACGCGTATAGCCTGTCGCTGTCGGCACAACATGGTCCGCACCAGGTGCTGCTCGGTTATCAGCAGATTCTCGGCGACCAGTTCTTCGATTACGTGAACGAGACCAACGGCATCTATCTCGTGAACTCGATGGACGTCGACTACAACGCGCCGCACGAAAAGTCATTCCAGCTGCGTTATACGTTCGACGGCAAGTATGCAGGTCTGCCCGGCTTCAAGGCGATGCTGTGGGGCGTGACGGGTTGGGGCGCGGATGCTTCGGCAGGCGCTGCTTCGAATGCAATCGGACCGTACACGCGCAACGGCGAATATGTGCACGGCACGCACCATGAAATCGGCTTCATTCCGAGCTATACGCTGCAAAGCGGCCGCTTCAAGGATACGAAGGTCACGTTCATCGCGATGTATCACAAGTCGTCGTCGCACTACTCGGACCCGAACAACATGGAGTACCGGCTGGTTGTGAATGTGCCGGTGAAGGTGTTCTAAGCTGGGTGTTTGCTACCGTGTCTGCGAGCGGCGACGTTCGCAGACACTGTTCATCGTTCGATGACGCTCAAAACACCACCGACACCACAATCGCCGCCCACACGCCTATCACTCCGCACAAAAACATCATCCTCGCGAGCCGCACCTTCGAGTCGTTCCCCTCGGCGGCAACGGGACTTGTGGCGACCCACGGCACGAGCCCGAGAAACGCAAAGCCGATCACCGCGAATCCCGCGACGAAGTTGTCGGCGAGCGTCCACGCGCCGTCCTCCTGCAAGCCCCAATAGCCGAGAAAGATGATGCCGAGCGAGAACATCGTCGCGGATGCCGCGCAGAGCGCCGGCACCGATCCCTGGGGCATGGGCATGGTCTACCTCGCGTGAGTGAGTGCCGTCGATTCTACTTCAGCTTCACCTCACGCCGATCCTCCCGCCCCGCGCTTATGCGGACTGCCGCGCCAATCTCGCCTCATAGGCTTTCAGATGGCTGTACGCGATGCGCAGCAGCGTCAGCGCGCCTTCCTTCTGCGCGTCGCCGCCGCGCGCAATCAGATCGCCGACGATATGATCCGCCTCGATCCGCGATTGTCCTTCGATGTCGCGCAGCATCGAAGCCGTCAGCGGCGAGCCTTCCGCAAAGAGAATGGTCTGCGCACGCGCATTCGATGCATCGCCGATCGCGTAACCATTCGCCGACGCAACGCTCTTGCATTCGCCGAGAATGCCTTCGATCACGCGTCGTCCGTCCGGCGTCTTCAGAATGTCGCCGATAGCGGCGCGATGCAGTGACGTGCTGCATGCGAGCGTTGCGAGGAATACCCACTTCTCCCACATCTGCTGCAGGATGTTGTCCGAAGCCGCGGAATCGAAACCCGCGCCGTCGAATGCCGCGGCCACGTTGCGCACGCGCTCGCTGATACCGCCATCCAGTTCGCCGAAGCCGATCGAATGCATGTCGTTCAGCTGCACGATTTCGCGCTCGCGATTCAACGTCGCGGCAATCACGCACTGCCCGCCCAGCACTTTCGACGCGCCGAAGCGCTGCTTGAGTACATCGATGTGGCGCATGCCGTTCAGCACGGGCAGGATCATCGTCGACTCGCCGACGGCGGGCGCGAACGATTCGATCGCATCGTCGAGGTTGTAGGCCTTGCAGCTCAGCAGCACGAGATCGTAAGGCTGCGCGATCTGCGACGCGAGCACGGTCTTCACGTCGCGCAACGTCAGATCGCCGCGTGGACTCTTGATGACGAGCCCCGCGCGCCGCAGTTCTTCAGCGCGCTTCTCGCGCACGAGAAACGTCACGTCGCGGCCCGCTTGCGCGAGACGTCCGCCGAAGTATCCGCCCGTTGCACCCGCACCCACCACGAGAATACGCATTGCTGCTCCTTTGACTGGTTTGCATGGCGCACGCCACGCCCGTGCGCTGCAGTATGTCGCAAATCGACGCTGCCCGCAGCGGGCTTGCAAGCCACATTACGGGCATCGTCAGTGCAATGAAGAACGCGTTAGAGGATTTCGAGCGCTAGCGCGATACCTTGTCCGCCGCCGATGCACAACGTCACGATGCCGCGCTTCAGACCATCGCGGCGCATCGAATGAATAAGGCGTGTCGTGAGAATCGCACCCGTCGCGCCGATGGGATGGCCATGCGCAATCGCGCCGCCTTCGACGTTGATGATGTCGTGCGCGAGCCCGAGCTTTTGCGCGACTGCGAGCGGCACGGCAGCAAACGCCTCGTTGATCTCGACGCGTTCGACATCGCCGAGTTTCCAGCCCGCGCGTTCAAGCGCGATCTGCACGGCAGGTACCGGGCCAAGACCGAACATGCCTGGCTCGACAGCGGCGATGCCGAATGCCGCGAGACGCGCGGACGCTTCGATGCCGTGTGTTTCCGCGTAATCACGTCCCGCGACGATCATCGCCGCGGCACCACTGTTCAGGCCAGGCGCATTGCCTGCCGTGATCGTGCCGTCGGGACGGAACGCGGGACGCAGCTTCGCGAGTGTTTCAATCGTCGTGTCGGGACGCGGCTGCTCGTCGCGTGCGAACTGCACGGTGCCTTTGCGGCCCGCGATTTCAACGGCGACCAGTTCCGCGTCGAATGCGCCGCGCTCCTGTGCGGCAGCGAATCGCTGCTGCGAACGCGCAGCCCATTCGTCCTGCGCGGCGCGTGTCAGTTCAGCCTTGCTCACGAGGTCTTCCGTGTGCCAGCCCGAGTGCTCGTTCGAAAACGCATCGACGAGACCGTCGCGAAGCATGCTGTCATGCACCTGCGCGTTGCCCATGCGGCTGCCCCAGCGGCCGCTTTCGAGCAGATACGGCGCGCGGTCCATGTTCTCCATGCCGCCCGCGACAGCCACGTCGCCGAGTCCTAGCGCGATCTCCTGCGCGGCCGACACGATCGCCTGCGCGCCCGATCCGCACACACGATTCACCGTCAACGCGGGCACCGACACCGGCACGCCACCGCCAATCGACGCCTGTCGTGCGGGGTTCATCTTGTTGCCCGCCTGCACGACGTTGCCCATCACTACCGACGACAACGCCTTCGCATCGAGCCCGCTGCGCCGCAGCGTTTCGCGCACCACCGTCGCGCCGAGCTGTACGGCGGGCACATCCTTCAACGACCCGCCGAATGCGCCGATCGGCGTACGGACGGGGTGAGCAATCACAATATCGCGTGCATTCATCGCTATTCCTCTGGTTGAACGACCACATGGACGCCTCGCATCCGCGAGGCGCTTTCATTCCGCTTCCGTTGCGTTCAGTTCGCGGCAACGTCCGTCGACTGCTTCGCCTTCGCGACGTCGCTATTCGCAGGCGCGTCCCAGCCGCCGCCGAGCGAGCGATACAGCGCGACAGCCGCTTGCGCATGGTCGCGCTTCGCCTGATTCAACGACTCCGAGTCGCGCAGATACGCTTCCTGCGCATCGAGCACATCGAGGAAACTCGACGCGCCGCCCTTGTACAGTTCCGTCGACAACTTAAGCGCATGGCCCGACGCATCGAGCGCGCCGGTGAGCTTGGCAACTTCCGCATCGCCGTTGACGAGATCGCTGCGCGTGTCCTCGATTTCCTTCAGTGCGGTGAGCATCGTCTGTTGCAGGCCCAGTTGCGATTCGCGCATGCGGCTCTCGTTTTCCTCGATGTGCGCGGTGATGCGCCCCGCATTGAAGATCGGGCTCGTCGCATTCAACGCGGCGCTGAACAGGTTGTCCGTCAACGTCGGCATGCCGAGATACGACGACGCGAGAATGCCGTCGGTAAGGCTCAAATTGAACTTCGGATAACGGTCCGCGCGCGCGACGCCCACTTCGGCCGCGCGCTGTTCGACCGTCGCGTAAGCGGTGCGCACATCGGGGCGGCGCAGCAGCGCTTCGGAAGGCAGCGTCTGCGGCACGCTTTGCGAAGGCACGGGAATCGCGCGCGCATCGCTGAGCAGCAGCGTGTCGACGCTTTCCGGCGTGCGTCCCGAGTACACGGCGATCAGACTCATATCGTGCTGAATATTCGACTTGATCCTCGGAAGCTGCGCCTGCAAGTCCTGCAACTGGTTCTGCGCACGCGCGACGTCGAGTTGCGTCGAGAGTCCATATTTCAGGCGCTGTTGTGTGAGCTTCAGCGCGCGGCTGCGAATTTCCTCGTTGTCGTTGACGATCTGCAATTGCGTCTGCGCCCAGCGCAAATCGATGTAGGCGGCAGCGGCATTCGCGGCGAGCGCGAGGCGCAATTCATTCAACGCCGATTGACGGCCCGACACCTGCGCCTGCGCCGCGAGCACGGCAAGACGTTCGCCGCCGAACACGTCCGGTTGCCACGAAGCCGTCAGGCCGACGCCGCCTTGCTTCACATAGCCGAGCGGCGGCGGCGTGTTCTGCCGTTTGTACGCAGCCGTCGCGCCTGCATCGAGTTGCGGCGAGAGCGCGGCGCGTTGCTGCTTCGTGACTTCCTGCGCCTGCTTCACGCGCTCGACGGCGGCTTTCACGTCGAGGTTGTCATTCAGCACGAGATCGACGAGCTTGTGCATCGTCGGGTCGCCGAATTGCGACCACCATTGGTCGGCGTCCACGCTGTCTTTCGGCGCGTCGACACTCCACGCGTCGGGGGCGACGGTCTTCACCGTCTGCGGCAAATCCGCGTGCGTCTCGGGCTGCACCGCACAGGCCGCGAGCGTCATGGCGGCGGCAACGGCGAGCGCTTTGGCTACGATCGATTTCATGTCGAGGCTTCCAGTCATCGGAATGGTTGATGTGTTCGCTTGCATGTCAGTGCGCATCGGGCGGCGGCGCGGTATTGCCGAAAGGCCGCGAAAACAGCACGCTGACGAGTCCCACCGCGAAACACAGCGAGACCGCGAGGAACGTGTCGGAGAAGGTCAGCACGAGCGCTTCGCGCATCATCAGCGCGTGCAGCGATGAGAGGCCCGCGGATGCGCCGTTGAGCATGTCCCCGCCGACAGCCGCGAAATGCGCGGCCTGATTGCGCAGAATGTCTTCAACAACGGGACGGCCTGCCGTCACATGTTCGTCGAGCCGTTCGTAATGCAGGTTCAGACGGTCGTTGAGCATCGTGCTGCACACGGCGATGCCGATTGCGCCGCCCAGATTGCGCATCAGATTGAACAGACCGCTTGCCGACTTGAGGCGAGAAGGCGGCAGCGAACCGAGCGCCATCGTCACGATGGGCGGCACGCAGAACTGCTGGCCGACGCCGCGCAGCACCTGCGGAATCAGCAGTTCATGCCAGCCCCACTGGTTCGTCAGCGGCACATACAGATAGCAGCCGACGCCGAAGCAGATCAGGCCGAACACCATCAGCAGCCGCATATCGACGAAACGTGCGAGGCGCGAATACACAGTCAACGCGACCAGTTGCGCGCAGCCCACCGACAGCAGCGCGATACCGATCTGCAGCGAATCGAAACCGCGCACACGCGAGAGAAACACAGGCGTCAGAAACACCGTGCAGAACAGGCCGATGCCCGTAATGAACGACAGCAGACTGCCGATGCCGAAGTTGCGGATCGCGAGTGCGCGCAGATCGACGATCGGCTCTTTCGCGGTGAATGCATGCACGAGAAACAGAAAGCCGCAGATCGCACAGATCCACGCACAAAACAGAATGACGTCGTCGCCGAACCAGTTCTTGCGCGGGCCTTCTTCGAGCACATATTCGAGGCAGCCGAGAAAGCCTGACATCAAAACGATGCCGAGATAATCGCCGCTCTTGAGCAGCGAAATATCGGCGCGATCGACGTCGACGTAACGCGGCACGAGCACCGTCACCAGCACGCCCGGAACGAGGTTCAGATAGAACAGCCAGTGCCATGACCATTGATCGGTGATCCAGCCGCCGATTACGGGGCCGATGGTCGGTGCAAGCGATGCGAGCGCGCCGATCGTCGTCGCGGCGATGATGCGCTGCTTGCCCGGAAACAGCATGAACGCAGTCGTGAAGACCGTGGGAATCATCGCTGCGCCGAGCGCGCCTTGCAGGCCGCGAAACAGGATCATCGAGTTGATGTCCCACGCGAGTCCGCACAGCATGCTCGTCACCGTGAAGCCGAACGCGGAGAACGCGAACACCCAGCGCGTCGAGAACACGCGCGTGAGCCAGCCCGTCATCGGAATCACCATGATTTCGGCGATCAGATACGAAGTCTGCACCCAGGAGAGTTCGTCCTGGCTCGCGGACAAGCCGCCGCCGATATCCTTCAGCGACGATGCCACGATCTGGATATCGAGCGTCGCCATGAAGAAGCCGAGGCACAGCAGCGAGAACGCGAAGACTTTGGTTGCGGTCGGCAGATCGGCCGGGTTCATGGGAGCGGAAGTCGTCTTGCTCATGATGTTCGCCGCGTCCGTGGATTACGAAGCCGAGCTTGTGTGATCGCCGTCGGCGCGCAGATGCACTTTCACCGTCGCAGAGAGACCGGGACGCAGCACGCCTTGCATGTCCTTCGGCACAGTGAGGCGCACACGAACGGGCACACGCTGCACGATCTTCGTGAAGTTGCCGGTGGCGTTCTCGGCGGGCAGCACGCTGAAAGTTGCGCCCGTTGCCGGCGCGAGACTTTCGACCACGCCTTCGATACGACGGCTCGACGCATCCAGATCGACGTCGACGGTATCGCCGACTTTCATCTTCTTCAGCTGGTCTTCCTTGAAGTTCGCGTCGATCCACAGACCGCTCGCGGGCACGACCGTCAACAGCGACACGCCGATATTCGCGAGCACGCCGACACGCGCCGTGCGATTGCCGACGTAGCCGTCGATCGGTGCGCGGATCGTCGTGTACTCGACGTTCAGCGCGGCGACCCGTTGCGCCGCCACTGCGGTTGCAACGCGAGCGTGTGCGTCGTTGATCTGTGCGTCGAGCACGCTTAGCTGACGTTGCGCGGCCGTCAGTGCCGCACTGCTGCGATCCACCGATGCATGGGCTTTCGCGAGATCGGCATCAGCACGTTCGACGACCTGGTTCGATACGGCATCGTCTTTCACCAGCTGGCGATAACGCACCGAATCCGACGCGCTGCGCGTGAGTTCCGCATTCGACGCGCGCACTTCGGCGGACTGTTCGTTGATCGTCGCGAGTTGCAGCGACTTCTTCGCTTCCAACTCCGTCACCGACGCTTCCGCGCTCGCGACTTCCGCGTTGGCCTGCGCGAGACGCGCATCGTAATCGCGCGAATCGAGGCGGATCAGCACCTGACCTGCTTTCACGTACTGGTTGTCCTGCACCAGCACGTCGTCGACGAAGCCGTTCACTTTCGGCGCGAGCACGGTGACGTCGCCGCCAACGTAGGCGTCGTCTGTGGTTTCGACAAAACGGCCCACGAAGAACCAGTACGAAACGGCGGCCGCGACCACGACGATCACGGAGATCACCGCCAGACGCATCCACGGAATGCTGCGTGTCTGTTTTGCGGCGCCGGCGACGGCGGGCGGTGCAATGGAAGGAGTGGTAGACATGGCTGTATTTGCGTGTGCGTATGCACTGAGAAACGTTGAAAAAAAGCGCTCAGAAGCGCCTGCTTTTTTGCTGCACTTCTTGAGCGTTATCGCTTCGTCATGTCGAACAGTTCTTCGCGCAGATTCGCAGCACGCTGCGTTCCGAAGCGCTGCTCGAACTCGTTCTGCGCTGCATGCCAATGCTCGCGCGCTGCTTTCAAGCGTTCTTCGCCCGCCGTCGTCAGCATCACGGTCAACACGCGGCGATTGCTGCGCGATGCTTCCGTGAAGACAAGTCCGTCGCGTTGCAGCGGCTGGATCGCGCGGACCAGCGTGGTTCGTTCCATCACCATCGAATCGGCGAGTTCCTTCATCGTCATCCACTTGCGATAACGCAGGTGGATCATGATCGAGAACTGCGTCGTCTTCAGGCCGACCTGGCCGAGATGGCGGTCGTAAAGCTGGGTCACAAAGCGCGCCGCCTGCCGGATCGCAAAGCAATCGTCTTCCGGCGACACCTGTATTTCTTCCGTTCCGGACTCTACGTGCATATGCACACCATTGAATCGATTTCGTCGGATGCGTCTCGCGACGCACAAAAGACAACGGGATTATGAAGACGTCAGATTGAACAGTTCGGCGCGCAATGCTTTCGCGCGGCTGCGTCCGAACTTGCTTTCGAATTCTTCCTGCGCTGCACGCCATGCAAGCGCGGCCTGCTCGAAGGTTTCCTTGCCCGCTTTCGACAGGCTGAACTGAAACGTGCGGCCGTCATGTTCCGACGATTCGCTAAGAACAAGACCATCACGCTGCAACGGCTTGAGCGCACGCACAAGCGTGGTGCGTTCCATCACCATCGAGTCCGCCAGTTCGAGCATCGTCAGACCCGGCTTGCGCGCAAGCTTGGCGACGATCGTGAACTGCGCCGCCGTCAGGCCGACTTCGCCGAGATGTCGCTCGTAGATTTGCGTCACGTACCGCGCCGCCTGGCGCAGCGCGAAACAGTTGCAATCGTCATGTGAAATGGGCTTGCTCATGGGAAGGAAGTCTATATGTGCGTATGCACGCTGTCAAATCGCAGCGCAGCACACAAACTGGAATTCTTTGTTGCTCATAACGCCAACACACTGACAGCCACGTCCACGCGATGCGCGCCGCCGCCAAGAATCATGCCGCGCAGCAGCGAAACGTCGCTGTAATCGCGGCCGATCGCGAGCGTGACGTGATCCATGTCGGCGAGAACGTCGTTCGTTGGGTCCAGATCGATCCAGCCGCTTTGCGGGCAATGCACCGACACCCACGCATGCGACGCGTCTGCGCCAATGAGACGCGGCTGGCCCGGCGGCGGATCGTTGCGCAGATAGCCACTGACGTAGCGCGCCGGCAACCCGAGCGCGCGCAGACAGCCGATCATCACCTGCGCGAAGTCCTGACAGACGCCGCTCTTCATATCGAACGCACGTTCGGCGGGCGTATCGAACATCGTCGCGGACGGTTTGTAGTCGAAATCCGCGTGAATGCGGTGCATCAGGTCGATCGCGCCCGCGACGATCGGCGTGCCAGGACGAAAGCTGCGCAGCGCGTAGTCGCGCAACGCGGGTTTGAGCGCGATATTCGGCGACGCAAAACAGAACTCGACTTGCGGATGACACGCGCCGCCCGCGCGAAACCGCATCGAATCCGCAACGTCTTCCCACGCAGGCGTCGCGTCGGAATCGAGATCGGTCCAGCGCGGCACGAGTTGAACGGTCGTTTCGCTGACCATCTGCAGGCGTTCGTGCGGCGCATCGAGCGCGAAATACAGCACGTCGTTGCCGAAGGCATCGATGCGGCTATGCAGATACGAAGGCGCCGGCTCGATGCGTTCCGTATGCGCGACCACGCGCTGCCACGCGCACGCAAGCGGACGAATCGTCGCGAGATGCTGCGCGGTTTCGACGAGCGTCGAATAGTGATAGGTCGTGCGATGCGACACGGACAGCAGCGTTTGCGCGTCTTTCATGACGACACCTGCGCCGCGAGCGTGTTCGCGTGGCTGAAATAGCGCGCGCTGATTTCATTGGCGGCGGCCGTCACGTTCATCGCGAGCCGGTCGCACAGCGCGATCAACTCCGTATACAGACCGTTGCCGTCCGTCGTGCACAACTGTTCGAGCGACGGCAACGTATTCGCAGCCGGCAGCATATCGCTGAACGGACGATGCCGCGCGCCGTCCGCCGCCCGCGAAATATCGTCGAGCTTCGAGCGCAAGCGCGCGTACACGCCGTACAGTCCGCGCGGATTGGTCGGCTCGATCACGAGCAGATCGATCAGCGCGGGCACCTCCAGCCGCCCCGGATACAGCGACCTATATGTGAGCGTGCTGTCGAACAGTTGCAGCAGCAGATCGAACGCGGCGGGCGTCGCAAGCTGACGCTGCATCGCGACGACGCGCAGTATCGATGTCATCGCCCACACGCGTTCGATATGGCGGCCCGCGAACATCAGTCGCCACGCTTCGTCACGCGTCATGCGGTCGCCTTGCGCGCCGCTGATCGCGGCCAGTTGCGTGGCGAGATGTTCGAGCGCGTTCATCAGCGAGACGCGGTTGTAGCGCGCCTTGCCGCGCGACGACGCATTCGACGACACTGCCGCAGCGGGCGTCAGTTCGTGCAACGCGTCGCGGAAGTCGTTGCGCGCCGCGAGCGTGATGCGCCAGTGATCGTTCGACAGCCGCCCGCGTATCTCGCCGCTCGCGCGCGCCTGGCTCGCGAGGTTTTGCCCGATGCTGTAAGCGCCCGTGTTTTCGTGCAGATTCGCGACCAGCGTGCGCTCGAACGCCTGCAACGATTGTCCCGCGACGATATCGCCCGGTTGCACGAGACCGAATTGCAGCGCGAGTTCGGCAAGCGTCGCGAACATCGTGTCCGCGCCATTGCTTTCCAGCGAGCCGAGTATCAGCCGCAACAGCCGCACGTTGTTTTCCGCGCGCTCGCCGTAACGGCCGCTCCAGAACAGATTCTCCGCAGCGCGGCTCGACACCGTGCGATGCTTGCGCGCGAGATCGGCGGGTTCGAGCGGCGACGGTAATAGTGTGAACGTCGAATTGGGCTGACTCGACAGCACCCACGTATCGACGCTACTGCCGCCGAACTGCATCGACACCGACGACTGCCGCTCCCCTGCGAGACGCGTGAAGCCGCCGGGCAGCACATGCCAGTCGCCGTTTACATCAGCGACGGCGATCGCCCGCAGCACGCCCGGACGATTGCCGAGCGTGCCGTCTTCATAGCGCGGCGTGCACGAATACGGCAGCGGCTGCTGGATCGTGAACGCATCGGGCGCGCGCTCGATTCGGCTCTTCCACCCGTCGAGCCGCTGCGCGCCCTGCGCCATCCCAGGCGGACCGTCAGGCTTGCGCGCAGGCCACGTCGGTTGCAGAAACGCTTCGTCCATGTTCGCGAACGCGTGCTCGCGCGCGGCTTCTTCGCCGCACCACCATGTCGACACGCCGTTGAGCAGCAGCGGCTCGTTGAGCAACGTCTGCGCGATACCCGGCAAAAAACCATGCATTGCAGGCGATTCGAGAAAACCCGAACCCGGCACGTTCGACACGATCACATTGCCCGCGCGCATCACCTGCAACAGACCGGGCACGCCGATCGTCGAATCGGCGCGCAGTTCGACGGGATCGCAGAACGCATCGTCGAGACGGCGCACCACGACATGCACGCGCTCGAGTCCCGTCAGCGTCTTCAGATACAGCATGTCGTTGCGCACCGTCAGGTCTTTGCCTTCGACGAGCGTCACGCCCAGATAGCGCGCGAGAAACGCATGCTCGAAATAGGTCTCCGCGAACGGCCCCGGCGTGAGCAACGCGATATGCGGCGCGCTGTCCGTGTTGCCGTCGCGCATCGTCGCGCGCGCCCATTCGGCGAGCGTCGCGATCAGCGTAGAAAACGTAGGCGCGAGCCGGCTCACGCGCATTTCGCGGAACGCATCGGCGAAAACGTTCGACACGATCATGCGGTTTTCGAGCGCATATCCAAGGCCCGACGGCACTTCCGTACGATGCGAGACGACCGTCCATTCACCGTTCGGCGCACGCGCCAGATCGACGCCGACTACCTGCAGGAACTGGCCGCCCTGTGGCTCGAAGCCCTTCACGGCGCGCAGATAACCGGGATGCCCGAACACCAGCGCGGGCGGCAGCTTGCTTTGCAGCAACAGCTTCTGCGCCCCATACACATCGGCGACGATCGCGTTGAGCAGCTTCGCGCGCTGCTTCACGCCGCGCTCGATATGCGCCCATTCGTCTTCATCGATGATGAACGGCAGTAAGTCGAGCGACCACGGACGCGGCTCGCCCTTATCCGCGTAGACGTTGTACGTGATGTCGTTGTCGCGCACCTGTTGCGCGATGGACGCGCGCCCCGGCTCCAGACCCGCGACGCCTTCCTCGCCGAGCAGTTCGAAAAAGCGCCGCCACGGTTCGCGCAGCAGGCCCGACGCATCGCGCAATTCGTCCCAGTGGCCCTCGCGCACGTCCAGCAGCGGCAGCGTGCGCAGCAACGCGAGAGCGTCCGGATGGCCTGCTGCCGCTTCGAACGGAAAAGTCGATTGAAAGGCCAAGATGTCGTCGCGAGTCTGTCGTTGTTGGTTTCAATAGCGGCTTACCAGTGCCGCAAATCCAGCGTGAACGGAAACTCCTGGCTGCGCGGCGCATCTTCGACAGCCAACGCACCCGGCGTGTGGCCCGTCGTGAAGAAGCGCGCGCGACGCCGGCTTTCCGCTTCGTACGCATTCACCGGGAACGTCTGATAGTTGCGTCCGCCGGGATGAGCGACATGATACTGGCATCCGCCGATCGAGCGCCCCGTCCACATATCGACGACATCGAACGTCAGCGGCGCGTGCACACCAATCGTAGGATGCAGCGACGACGACTGCTGCCATGCGCGGAAGCGCACGCCCGCGACGAATTCGCTGACGCGGCCCGTCGGTTGCAACGGCAAGGTCACACCGTTGACGCTCACGCGATGACGGTTGTCGTTCAGCCCAAGCACCTTCACTTCGAGCCGCTCCACCGACGAATCGACATAGCGCACCGTGCCGCCCGCCGCGCCCTCCTCGCCCATCACGTGCCACGGTTCCAGCGCGCCGCTGATCGCGAGCGACAAACCGTTCGCATGCATTTCGCCGATAGCCGGAAAGCGGAACGCGAAGTGCGGCGCGAACCATTCGCTGTCGAATGCAAAGCCTGCATCGCGCAGATCGGCGAGCACGTCATCGAAATCCATCTGCACGAAGGTGCCGAGCAGGAAGCGGTCGTGCAGTTCCGTGCCCCAGCGCGTGAGGCGCGTCGTGTACGGCTTCTGCCAGAACTTCGCGACGAGCGCGCGCAGCAGCAGTTGCTGCACGAGACTCATGCGCGCATGCGGCGGCATTTCGAAGCCGCGTAGTTCGAGCAGACCGAGGCGGCCTGTCGGACCATCGGGCGAATAAAGTTTGTCGATACAGAACTCGGCGCGGTGCGTATTGCCCGTCACGTCGATCAGGATGTTGCGCAGCGCGCGGTCGATCATCCACGGCGGCAGTTGCGCACTCTCCCTGCCGCCGAGCAGATCGATCTGCCGTTGCAGTTCGTCGAACGCGAGTTCGAGTTCGTAGACCTGGTCGTTGCGTGCTTCGTCGATGCGCGGCGCCTGGCTCGTCGGGCCGATGAACAGCCCGGAAAACAGATACGACAGCGACGGATGGTTGTGCCAGTACGCGACGAGGCTCGCGAGCAGATCGGGACGGCGCAGGAACGGGCTATCGACGGGCGTCGCACCGCCGAGCACGAAGTGATTGCCGCCACCCGTGCCCGCGTGACGGCCGTCGAGCATGAACTTCTCCGTGCTCAGATACGACTCGTGCGCGGCGTTGTACAGAAACTCGGTGTGATCGACGAGTTCGTTCCAGTTCTTCGCAGGATGAATGTTCACTTCGATCACGCCGGGATCGGGTGTCACCTGCAGCACCTTGAGACCCGGATCGCGCGGCGGCGGATAGCCTTCGATAACAACCTGCATGTGCAGTTCGGCGGCTGTCGCTTCGACGGCGGCGAGCAGATCGAGATAATCGTCGAGTTCGGTCAGCGGCGGCATGAAGACATGCAGCAGCGCGCGGCCATCGCTCATCGAGTCCGCTTCCACTTTCGGGCCTGCTGCGCGCGCCGGATTGCGCGCCTCGACGCACAACGCCGTGCGAATCACCGACGACGCCGATTCGCCGTGCTCGGGAACGCGGTCTTGCGGCGCTGTGCCGATGCCTGTGCCCGTTGCGCGTGCGGATGCACCGCGTGGCGCATCGTCCTTCGACACGCCGTCATACTGCATCCGCAATTCCGCCGACGTACGCAGCGGCATCGCTTCCGCGAACGGATCGTGCGCATGCTGATACGGATAGTCGGCCTTCGACACCCACGGCAGCGAATCGAGCGGCAAGCGATAGCCCATCGGCGAATCGCCGGGAATCAGATACATGCGGTCGTCGCGGAAGAACCACGCGCCGCTTGTCCAGCCTTTATCAATTTCGTCTCGCGCAATCGGCAGTACATATCCCGTCACGCCGGACAACCCCGCGTCGAACACGCGCCGCAGGCGCACGCGCTCCATTTCGTCTTCGAGGCGCGAATCGAATGGATCGACGTTGACGGGCAAACGGCGCTCGCGCCACAAGTAGTACCATGTGTCCTCGTAGCCCGCCTGCACATACTGGCTGTCCACCGACAGCTTGCCTGCGAGCACGTTGAGAAAGCGCTGCGCGTCGTCGGCTGTGTAGTAACCGGGACTGCGCTCGTCGGCGAACAGTGTCGGGTCGCGCCAGCACGCCTCGCCATCCGCGCGCCAATATAGCGACAGCGCCCAGCGCGGCAATTGCTCGCCCGGATACCACTTGCCCTGCCCGATATGCAGAAAGCCATTCGCGCCGTAGTACGCGCGCAGCTTGTCCATCAGCGCGACGGCGTACGCGCGCTTGGTCGGGCCGAGCGCGTCGGTGTTCCATTCGGCGGCATCGCGGTCGCGCACCGAGACGAAAGTCGGCTCGCCGCCCATCGTCAGGCGCACGTCCATCGCATCGAGCCGGCTGTCGACATGCGCGCCCATCGTCAGCACGCGGTCCCACGCGGCTTCCGTATAAGGCTTCGTGACGCGCGGCGATTCAAGCACGCGCGTGATCGACATCGCGTGCGCGAATTCGACTTCGGATTCGTCGACGGCGCCTGAAATCGGCGCGGCGCTGCCCGGCTCCGGTGTGCACGCCACGGGAATATGGCCTTCGCCCGCGAGCAAACCCGAAGTCGGATCGAAGCCGATCCAGCCCGCGCCGGGCAGAAACACTTCGCACCACGCGTGCAGATCGGTGAAATCGTATTCGGTGCCGCTCGGGCCATCGAGCGACTTCGTATCGGGCGCGAGCTGCAGCAGATAGCCGGACACGAAGCGCGCCGCGAGCCCCAGTTGGCGCAGCGTTTCGACCAGCAGCCAGCCCGAATCGCGGCACGAACCCGACGCGTTGACGAGCGTTTCCTCGGGCGTCTGCACGCCAGGCTCCATGCGGATCAGGTAGCGGATTTCGCGTTGCACGCGCTGGTTCAGATCGACGAGAAAATCGGTCGTGCCGCGCGGCGAGCGGTCGATGCTCGCGACGAACTCCGCGAAACGCGGCGTCATTTCGCGCTTCATCCGGTATGGCGCAAGCTCGGCGGCGAGTTCGGGCGCGTACTCGAACGGGAACTGCTCGGCGGAGGGTTCGAGAAAGAAATCGAACGGGTTGTAGACGGCCATCTCCGCGACGAGATCGACCGTGATCTTGAACTCGGGCGTGCGCTCGGGAAACACGAGCCGCGCCTGATAGTTCGCGAACGCATCCTGCTGCCAGTTGATGAAGTGCTGCCCGGGCTCGACGCGCATCGAGTACGACAGGATCGGCGTGCGGCAATGCGGCGCCGGACGCAGCCGCACGACCTGCGGCGACAATCCGACGAGACGGTCATAGCGGTAATGCGTGACATGGTTCAGCGCGACGCGTATGGACACTCCGGACTCCTGGACTGAAAAGGCCGATAACGGGGTAACCGCAGGGGGCAGCCGCGAAAAGCAAGCTTTATGCCGTTGATCGTGAGCGTGCTGCTTGCACTGCGTTTGTGTCTATCGCGTTGTCACGTCTGGGCTGCATGCTTTTGCGCGTGATTCGCTCAGAGGTTTCGCAGCGGCGTTGGCAGAGCTCACGCACCAAAGCGGCGCATGCGTGAATCCGTCCGCCCTCGCAATGTGCGCGCGACCTTCGATGTTATAGCGGAGCGGCATGAAGATTGCGGGAACGCGAGCGCCTTGCACATCCGTTTTATCACCTCCCTTAACGCACGACACAACCGGGTTGAAGCGATGAAAGCCTTCCATTGCAACCGATGCGACCAGCGTGTGTTCTTTGAAAACGTGTTGTGCGAACGCTGCGAAGCGCTGCTCGGCTACGTGCCTGAACTGCGCGAGATCAGCGCGTTCGAAGATGCGGGCGAAGGCCAGTGGCGCAGTCTGCATCCCGACGCCGAAGGCAAGCTGTACCGTCAATGCCACAACTATGCAGTCGAAAACGTCTGCAACTGGATGCTGCCCGCCGACGATCCTGAAACGCTATGCCGCTCGTGCCGTCTCACGCACACCATTCCGAACTTGGCCGAGCCGAATAACCGGCTCTACTGGTATCGGCTGGAAACGGCGAAGCGGCGCCTGCTCTACACGCTCGACGCGCTCGGTCTCGCGATCGAGTCGCGCCAGGCCGATCCCGACAACGGCCTCGAATTCGATTTCCTCGAAAACGTCGATCCTGCCGCGCCCGTGATGACGGGCCACGACAACGGCCGCATCACGCTGAATATCGCCGAAGCCGACGATGCGCATCGCGAGAAAGTGCGCACCGATATGCGCGAGCCGTATCGGACGCTGCTCGGGCATTTTCGCCACGAATCCGGGCATTACTACTTCGAGAAGCTGATTGCGGGCACGCACTGGCTCAAGCCGTTTCGCGAGCGTTTCGGCGACGAGCAAACCGACTACGGCGAAGCGCTCGACGCCTACTACGCCAACGGCGCACCCGCCGATTGGGACACGCGCTTCATCAGCGCGTACGCGACGATGCATCCGTGGGAAGACTGGGCTGAAACGTGGGCGCACTATCTGCTGATCGTCGACGTGCTGGATACGTCGACGGCATACGGGCTCGCGCTGCTGCCGCCCGCGCCGAACGAGCCGCGCCTGACGGACCAGACGCCCGTCGAGGAAGCGAGCTTCGATAATCTGATGAAACGCTGGTTTCCGCTGACGGATGCGCTGAACAGCCTGAACCGCAGTCTCGGCATGCCGGACGGCTATCCGTTCACGCTCGCGCCGCCTGTCGTCGACAAGCTGCGCTTCGTGCATCGCGTGATCGCACAGGCGTCAGCGTCCGCGCGTAAATGAGCGTGGGCCGCACACGCGTGCGGCCCACCATGAACGCGCGTTACTTCTTCTGCAGCAGCGACTTCAGCTCTTCGACATTCTCTTCGACGCGCTTCGCGATTACCGCATACGAATCGGCCTGCGTGCGATAAGCGGCTTGCGTGAGCTGCTGCATATCGGCGAGCGCCTTGTGCAGCGACTGCTGGACGAGTTCGGCCGTTTGCGCCGACGGCATGCCGCCCGACGCCGCCTGCTTCTGCACGGCTTCCTGAAGCTCGGTCAGCGTCGTGCGCAGCATTTCGGCCTGTTTTTGCGCGAGCGCCTGCATGCCTTGCACGGCCGTCTGGTTGGCGGCAATCAGCGCCTCGACGTCCTTGCGACGCGCTTCCATCACGGCCGGCACGTCGAATCCGGGCAGTTTGAACTGATCGAACAGCTTGTTGAATTCGGCGAACGGGTTGGCGGCGTCAAAGGGTTCCATGCTTGATCTCCTGGCGCGTCGGTGGGGTGGGATATGTGCCGCGAAGGGTTGAGCAGGCACATGGCACGATCATGCCCGTTAATGCGGCAATGCGCCAGCCACGGACGACGCAGGCCGTCAGCGTGCGCTCGCGCCCTGCTGGCGCTGCATTTCCCGTTCCACCCGCTTCGGAACTGCGGTCCGCCGCCTCCTTTCCGCCCCCAATTCATATCACGTTATGATGCACCGCGACAAAGCATGCGATACGGGTTTTCCCTGCGTTTTCAGGTCGATGCGAGCCTTGCCAGCCGGGCCTGGCGGCGGATTTATATCACGTTGGCATATATCCATGACCACAAGTTGTTTCCGTTCTGATAGCTTTTCCCTTAACGTACGCCTGCCGCATTCTCCCGCTTCTATTGTTTTCCCCATTACAGAACAAAATCTTGACCCGTTCTCCTCTTATCCAGTGGCTGGCGCGCTTTTACCCCGCCGCAATGAACGTCAAATGGCCCGAGCGCATGCGCTCGGCTCTCGGCGCGCTGATCGGCATTGCCTTCACGGGCGGCAGCATGCATCTGCTGCTCGGGCCGGGCGCAAACATTCCGATGCTGGTCGCACCGATGGGCGCGTCGGCCGTGCTGCTGTTCGGCGTGCCCGCGAGTCCGCTCGCGCAGCCGTGGTCGATCATCGGCGGGAATCTTGTTTCGGCGACGGTCGGCGTGGCCTGCGCGACGCTGATCTCGGACCCCGTCGCGGCTGCGGCCCTGGCCGTGGGCGTGGCGATCGCCGCGATGTTCGCGTTTCGCTGTGTGCACCCGCCGTCAGGCGCGGTCGCGCTGACGGCCGTGCTTGGCGGCCCGGCCATCCACGCGCTCGGCTTCCGTTTCGTGCTGGAACCGATCCTGATCCAGTCGGCGGCGCTGCTGGGCGCGGCGCTCGTCTATCACGCGGTGACGGGCCATCGCTATCCGCACGCGACGCGCGCCGCACCCGCCGCGCCGCAAGTGCCCGCGTCGAGCAGCAACATCACGCGTGACGATCTCGAAGCCGTGCTGAATCGCCGTGGCGAACTGCTCGACATCGATCCTGAAGATCTCGAAACGCTGTTCCGCGAAACGCAGATGCAGGCGTATGCCCGCACGTTCAGCGAACTGGCGTGCCGCGACGTGATGTCGGCGCCCGTCGTCAGCGTTTCTCCAGATACGACCTTGCGCGCCGCCGCCGATCTGCTGCAGCGCCATTCGATCAAGGCGCTGCCCGTGATCGACAAACGTGAACGCGTGGTGGGCATCGTTACGCGCGCCGATCTGGCGAACAAGCCGAAAAGCGTGGACCTTCGTCTGATGGAAGCGCTCGCGGCGCGCCTTTTCAAGCGCGACACGCATCGCGGCCGGCTCGTCAGCACGGTGATGACGACGCATGTGCGCACCGTCGCGACGGGCACGCCGATCGTCGAACTCGTGCCGTTCTTCGCCGACGACGGTCATCACCACATTCCCGTGATCGATAAGCACGACCGGCTGGTCGGCATCATCACGCAGTCCGATCTGATCGAGGGCCTCTACCGGCAAAGCCAGATGCAGGCCCAGGCGCAACAGCGTCCCGCCGCCTGACGAACCAACAGCACTGAATCTTCCGAACGGCGATGCACCTGCATCGCCGAATGTATCATTTTGTGATATATTTTCCGTTTCCCCCTTGCGCGGCCAACCGACATGAAAGTTCTCACACGCACGTTGAATAAAGCGGACTTCGAACAGCTATCGGAGTTTCGCTATCAGATGCGGCGCTTCGAACGTTTCTCCGAACAGGCCGCGCAGGGCGAAGGCATTACGCCGCTGCAATACCTGTTGCTGCTGCATATCAAGGGCTATCCCGATCGCGAGTGGGCGACCATCGGCGAACTGGCGGAACGTCTGCAGGCGCAGCATCACGGCGTCGTCGCGCTGGTGTCGCGCTGCGAAGCACTCGAACTCGTCAAGCGCAAGGTCAGCGAGACCGACCGCCGTCAGGTGGAAGTACATCTGCTGAAGGCCGGCGAAAAAGTACTCTCGCGCCTCGCCGAACTGCATCGCGCTGAACTGCGCTCGCTAAAGGGCGCGTTCACCATTCCGCAAATCGATTTTTAATTCCGGCTTCAAGGCAGCACAGCATCCATGAGCGACAACTCTCACAAGCGGGACTTCTCCAGCAATTCGCGTCTGCCCGGCATTTCAGCGCTAGCGGCAGGCATCGGATTTCTCGCCACGCTCGCGGCATTCGTGCTGCTGAGCCTGATTCATCTGTTCACGAACCTGTTCTTCTTCGGCAGCTTTTCGTTCGCCGACCGCTCGCCTGCGGGCAATACGCTCGGCGTGTGGGTGATCGTGATTCCCGTGATCGGCGGTCTGATCGTGGGCATGATGGCGCGCTTCGGTTCCGACAAGATTCGCGGACACGGCATTCCCGAAGCGATCGAAGCCATTCTGTTCGGCAAGAGCCGCATGTCGCCGAAGGTTGCTGTGTTGAAGCCGTTGTCGTCGGGCATCGTGATCGGCAGCGGCGGCCCGTTCGGCGCGGAAGGCCCGATCATCATGACGGGCGGCGCGCTCGGCTCGCTTATCGCGCAGTGCGTAAAGGTGACGTCGGCGGAACGCAAGACGCTGCTCGTCGCGGGCGCCGCCGCGGGCATGACGGCCGTGTTCGGCACGCCCGTCGCAGCCGTGCTGCTCGCCGTCGAACTGCTGCTGTTCGAATGGCGGCCGCGCAGCTTCTTGCCCGTCGCGCTCGCATGTGCTGTTGCGGGCTTCGCGCGCGCGATCTTCTTCGGCACGGAAGCGCTGTTCCCGCTGCAAACGGCAGCGCCCACGGCCATTTCGCTCGTCTGGTGCGTGATCGCGGGGCTGTTGTCGGGCGCGCTCGCGTCGGGCCTCTCGGCTGCGCTCTACAAGACGGAAGATCTCTTTCACAAGCTGCCGCTGCACTGGATGTGGTGGCCTGCCATCGGCGGCCTCGCGGTCGGCATCGGCGGTTTCATCGAACCGCGCGCGCTCGGCGTCGGCTATGACGTGATCGGCGATCTGCTGCACCAGCACATTGCGTTGCAGGTGGCGATAGCGATTCTCGTCGTCAAGGCGGTGATCTGGGTGATCGCGCTCGGCTCCGGCACGTCGGGCGGCGTGCTCGCGCCGCTGCTGATGCTCGGCGCGGGGCTCGGCACCGTGCTGGGCCACGTGCTGCCCGGCAGCGAACCCGCAATGTGGCCGCTCGTGTGCATGGCCGCGACGCTCGGCGCGACGCTCGGTGCGCCGTTGACGGCCATCGTGTTCGCCTTCGGCCTCACGCACGACGCCAACGCGCTGCTGCCGCTGCTGGCCGCGACGCTGGTAGCGCACGGCTTCGCCACCGTCGTGATGAAGCGCTCGATCATGACGGAGAAGATCGCGCGGCGCGGTTATCACATCTATCGCGAGTACGGCGTCGATCCGCTCGAACGGCATTACGTGGACGAAGTGATGACGCAAAAGGTCGATTCGATCGACGGCACGATCAGCGTGCGCGATGCGCTCGTGTCGTTCTTCGGCGCCACGCAGAAGCGCCGTGCGTATCCTGTCGTGCGTGAGAACGGCGCGGTGCTCGGCATCGTCGATCGCGCGACGCTCGATGCCGTGCGCGACGGCGCCACGCAGCACACGCTCGACACGCCGCTCGCCGATGTGATGAAAGATCACTCGCCCGTCGTCGCACTGCCCGACGAAACCTGCCGTCTCATCGCAACGCGTCTTGCCGTGCATGATCTCGAACGCTTGCCCGTCGTCGTCGATCGCGATTCGATGCAGCTGCTCGGCGTCGTTTCGCGCAGCGATCTCGTGAAGACATCGGTTGCGCACTTCGAAGAAGAGCACAAGCGCGAGCGCTTCCGCCGTCTGAGTTTTTCGTCGGGCAAGAAACAGTTCGAGCCCGTGCCCAAGACGCCGACGCGCACGCATAGCTGACGCGTCGCAACTATCGCAACGTAAAACCCCTGCAAATACGAGCCGGAAACAGACTTCCGGCTCGTGACATCTAACTCCTCGAAAACGTCGCATTGCCCGTCGAGGAGGCTCAGATGAAATCCGCACACTGGTTGCTGATTGCCGCGCTTGCTGTGTTCGCATTTGCAGGCGCGCCTGCCTGGGCGCAAAGCTCAGGTCCAACCGATCCACAAATCGCCGCCATCGTCGTCGCCGCCAATCAGGCGGATATCGACGCGGGCAAGCTCGCCGAATCGAAAGCGCATTCGCAAGACGTGAAGGGGTTCGCGCAACAGATGGTCAAGGATCACACGGCCGTCAACAAGACTGCCGTCGACCTCGTGAACAAGCTCGGCGTGAAGCCCGAAACGAATCCGACCAGCGACAGCCTAAAACAGGGCGGCGCAGCGAACATCGCGAATCTGAAGCCGCTGCAGGGCGCGAAATTCGACCGCGCGTATATCGATCATGAAGTGACGTATCACCAGAACGTGATCGACGCGCTCGACAAGACGTTGATTCCGTCCGCACAAAACGCCGAACTGAAAGCGCTGCTGGTAAAGGTGCGGCCCGCGTTCGTCGCGCATCTGGAGCACGCGAAGATGGTGCAGTCCTCGTTGCCGCAAGCGCAATGAAGCGCGTGCGCCATGCTGCGCTGCGAATGTGCGCGTCGTTTTTGTGGGTTGTCGCGACGACTTCGTTTGCGAACACCTATGTCGTGACGATCGAGCAGATGCGCTTCAATCCGCCTGCTTTGACCGTGCATCGCGGCGACGAGATCGTGTGGGTCAACAAGGATCTCGTCGCGCATACGGCGAGCAGCGATGCAAAGGTCTTCGATGCGGGCTTCGACTCGCAGAGCATCGCGCCCGACGCGTCATGGCGTTATCGCGCGAGCACGCCGGGGCGCTATACGTATCGCTGCATCTTTCATCCGACGATGCGTGGCACACTGACCATAGAACCCGCGCGATGAAGGCAATGACGCATAGCGACATGAAGAGGGAGACGATGGACGCCACGCTGGCCGACGCATCGACGACGCCACGCCCCGACGACGATCTGGAAATCGCGCACCGCATCGCAGCAGGCGACCGCGCCGCATTCGAACTGCTGATGCGCCGTCACAACCGGCGTCTCTATCGTCTTGCGCGCGCCACGCTGCGCAACGACGCCGAAGCGGAAGACGCGTTGCAGGATGCGTATCTGAACGCGTACAGATCGATTGCGCAGTTTCGCGGCGATGCAAAGCTGTTCACGTGGCTATCGCGGCTCGTGCTGAACGAATGCTTCGCGCGAATGCGACGTGAAGCTCGGCGACAGAATGTGGTTCCCATACTGCACGATTGTCCGGACGACGAGCAGATGTCATCCACCATGCACACGACGAACGCCCACGACTACAACGCCCCCGATCAGGCCGCAGCGCGCGCGGAGATTCGCGCGCTGCTCGAACGGAAGCTCGACGCGCTGCCTGCGGGTTTTCGCACGGTGTTCGTGTTGCGCTCTGTCGAAGAGATGAGCGTCGAAGAAACCGCGCAGTGCCTGGATATACCCGAAGCCACCGTGCGCAGCCGTCATTTCAGAGCGAAACTGTTGTTGCGCGACGCGCTCGCGGATGAAGTCGACACGCTGGGGCCGGACCTCTTCGAGTTTGGCGGCGCGCATTGCGATCACATCGTCGCATCGGTGCTCGCGCGACTGCGCGGCACATAGCGGGAGACACATCATGAAGCGAGGAATCAGCCTGCTCGCAGGCATCGCGCTTGTTCCCGTTGTCTGCATGGCGGGGCAAACGCAGCGCATACGGATCGAATCGGCGACATATGGCGTGAATTGCGGCGCGGCGTCCGGCAATTCCACGCACGATCTCGCGGCGCACTGCAACGATCGCTCGACGTGCCGCTATATCGTCAAGGCGAGCCTCGACCGGACGCAGGGCGCGTCATGCGCACGCGACTTCACGGCCGAATGGTCGTGCGATCATCGCGAAGTTCATCGCGCGATGCTGAGCGGCGAAGCGGGCAACGGCAGTTCGCTGATACTCACCTGCATCCCTTCGACGGGCGCCGGCAAGTAAGTTCACAAGTCCAGCGTCACGCTCGCGTTTTCTCCTTCGACAACGGGATGCGCCATGCAGATCAGCGCGCAGCCCTTTGCGACGTCGGCTTCCACTTCGCCGTCGTACGCGACCTGGCCTGACAGCACTTTCGTCGAGCACGTGCCGCACATGCCTGAACGGCAGCTCGATTGCGCATCGATGCCGTTTTTCTCGGCGAATTCGAGCAGGCTGCCATGCTTCGGCAGCCATTGGATCGTGCGTTGCGAACGCGCAAACGTCACTTGCGCGCCGCCTGCTTCGACTTCGGCTTTCTCTTCGGCAGCCGGCGTGCGCTTCACACTGGCC
This sequence comes from Paraburkholderia sabiae, assembly GCF_030412785.1. Taxonomy (NCBI): domain Bacteria; kingdom Pseudomonadati; phylum Pseudomonadota; class Betaproteobacteria; order Burkholderiales; family Burkholderiaceae; genus Paraburkholderia; species Paraburkholderia sabiae. Next base: position 4,056,284 of record NZ_CP125295.1, on the reverse strand, counting down.
GGTCCGAACGCTTCGAAACGGATGCGTTCGTCGGCGACGTTCAGCGCGCGCAATCCTTCGTACAGATCGCGCATGAACTGCTCGGGGCCGCACAGGTAGAAGTCGTAGTCGTCGAATGGCAGTGCGCGCTTAAGGGCCGCGATGTCCACGCGACCTTTTTCGATGCCGTCTTTCGCTTCACCGCCGCTGTCATAAAGATGCACGGAAACGTGCGTATAACGCGCCGCCACATCCTTCAGATGCGCGCTGAACGGACGCTCGCGATCGCTGCGCGCGCCGTGAAAGAAGTACAGCTGCTTTGCCTTAGCATCGTTGCCCGCACGCACATTCAATTCATGATCGAGCATCGCAATCATCGGCGTGATACCGATGCCTGCCGAGATGAACACGGCGGGACGCGTGCTTTGAGTGTCGTAGACGAATGCGCCACGCGGCGTCATCGCTTCGATTTCCATGCCCGCGGCCAGATGGTCGTGCAGCCAGTTCGACGCGATGCCTTCACGCTTCACGCTGATCCGGTAACGGCGCGGATCGCGTGCGCCTGAGAGCGTGTATGTGCGCGTCAACGGCGCATCGCGTCCTTCGACGGGCACGCGTATCGGCAGATATTGACCCGGCTGATATGCAGCCAGCGGCGCACCATCCAGCGATTCGAAATAGAACGAGCGAACCAGCGGTGTCTCATCGACAACCGCCGCGACTTTCAACTTCCGCCAGGGCGATACAGCAGCAGCCGTCTTGCGAATAGCCTCGGCAAATTGCGGCGCATAGTCGACATCCGACCAGCGAAACGGCAACACGCCTTTGCTGCGCCGCACTTCCTGCACATGAAATCGCATCAGCCGCTCGGCGCCTTCAAACGCGGCCACTTCCGGCCCTTGCCAGACGATCTCGGCGCGCACCGCGAGATACAGCAGATCGCCGTTCGCGAAGTCGATGAACAACAAACCCGCGCGCGGATCGTGCAGCAGATTGCCGATCGTATTGAAGAACTTGTTGCCACTGAAGTCCGGCGTGGTAAGCGTCGCGGCATCGTCGACACGCACGAAGCCCGGCGCGCCGCCGCGATGCGACACATCCGCGCCGCGTGCAAGGCCCGCATCGTCCGCCGTATTGGCGCTCGCGATGTAGAACGTGTCGGCGCGAGCCAGCAGCGCGCGGTCCGCGTCGCTCAATTGCGCCGCGACTTCCTGCGGCGCGGCCGTATCGCCTGAAACGCGTTCGATAAACGTCGGCACGCGGCCCTGAATGTACTTCGCGCAGTTGCCGAAGCTCTGACTCACTTCGAGCGTGACGGCATCGCCGTCCACCGCCGTCACGACGCCGTTGATGCGATTGCGCCGCCGCGTATGCGGCTGAATGCCGAGCCCGCCGATCATCGCGCCCGTCTGCCAGCGTCCTTCGAGCGGGTCGCCGGGCAATGCGCCGCCCTGAATGCGCAACGTGTTCGCATCCGGCGACGACACGAAGCCCGGCGTGCCCGTGCGTATCGTCGCCCACGGCTGCCCGCTCACATCGACGCCGCCGAACACCATGAACGGCTGCTGCGCAAAGAACTCGCGATGCTGATCCGGCATCGAGCGCCGGATGCCGCGTCGTCCCGACGAATTCGCCTGCATGTCCACGCCCGCCAGCCGCTGAGCGGCAAGTTCGTCGGCGTGAAACGGCGAGGTGTCGAGGCCCCAGCCGTTCAGAGGGATGAAATCGGACATGTCAGGCTCCTGCAGGCAAAACGTCAATGCGTCGGACGGAACCGCGCGCTGTTTATCCGGCGAGCAGCCCCGCCTTCGTCGATGGCATTGCGATGAAACGCGGCAGCGCTTCCACGCGACGCAGCCACGCGCGAATGTTCGGATACGGTTCGAGCGACACACCGCCTTCGGGCGCATGCGCGATGTACGTGTGCGCGGCGATATCGGCGATCGTCACTTGCTCGCCCGCCGCGAACGGCTTGGTCGACAGTTCGCGGTCGATCACGTCGAACAGCTTCACCGCGATGCTCTTCGCCGTTTCGTGATGCAGCGGCGCGCCGAACACGGTGACGAGCCGCGCCGCGCACGGGCCGTACGCGATCTGCCCCGCCGCCAGCGACAGCCAGCGCTGCACGGCAGCGGCTCCCAAAGGATCGCTGGGCAGCCACGAGGCGTCGCCATAGCGCGTCGCGAGATAGACCAGAATCGCGTTCGAATCGAACAGCGTCACGTCGCCGTCCTGGATCGTCGGCACCTGCCCGAACGGATTCAGCGCCAGATACTCGGGCTTGCGGTTGTCGCCGGCGCGCATGTCGAGTTCGACCACTTCGAACGGCAGGTCGAGCAGAGTCAGAAACAGCTTCACGCGATGCCCATGCCCCGACAGCAGCGTCGTGTACAGGCGGATCGGTTGAGCGGGTTTGGCTGCGGGCATTCGGGTCTCCGTGGTTCAGCGGTGTTGGACAATCCAAGGTTAATGCGCGCCGTCTTGTTGCAGAAGCCTGATAACCTTGAAAACACAATCATCTGAAAGTGGACAATCGACATGGCCGACGTGCGCGACGTGAACCTGAACCGGCTGGCTGTCTTCGTCGCCGTGGTCGAAGCGGGCTCGCTGACGGCAGCGGCGGCAAAGCTCGGGCTCGCGAAGACCATGGTCAGCACGCACATGCAGCGGCTCGAAGCGGAAGTCGGCGCGAGCCTGCTGGTGCGCACGACGCGTCGGCTCGGCGTCACGGAAGCGGGCCGCGCGTTCTACGACGCGAGCGTGAAGATCCTGCGCGCGGCAGAGGAAGCGCTGGCTGAAATCGGCGGCGAGGAAGCGCCCGTGCGCGGCACGCTGCGCGTCAGTTGCCCGATCGATTACGGCACGCTCGTCGTCGCGCCCGTGCTGGTCGAATTGCGGCGCGCGCATCCGCAACTCGATATCGAACTGCTGTGCAGCGATCATCTCGTCGATCTGATCGCGGACGGCATCGATGTCGCGATCCGGCTCGGCCGTCTTGCCGATTCGAACTATCGCGCGGTGAAACTCGGCAGCTTCGAGAAATGGGTTGTCGCGAGTCCGGGCTTTGTCGAAAGCTGGGGCGAGCCGCAAGCGCCCGCCGATCTGCCCGCACGGCCTTTCGTCGCGCTGACTGTCTTGCCGCGTCCGCAAACGCTCGATCTGCGTCACGCGGACGGCCACACCGACAGCGTGCGCTGCGAGAACGCGTTTCTCGTGAACACGGCGGAAGCCGCGCGCGCCGCGACGCTCGCGGGCGGCGGCGTCGGTTTGTTGACCGACTTCTCGATTCGCGCCGATGTCGCCGCCGGGCGTCTCGTGCGCCTGTTGCCCGACTGGTCGACGGAAGCGGCGGGCATCCAGGCCGTGTTTCCGCCGACGCAGCACACGCCGCCGAAAGTCCGCGCGCTGATCGATACATTCAAAAACTATCTCGCGCGCAATGCGTGAAATTCAGTCGTAAAAGCGCATCGGTAGAATTGTCCGTCCGGGTTTCAGCCGATCAAGCGCGACGCTCGCCGGGCCGTTGTGACACGAAGCCAATTTCATCGAACACGAAGCGAACAACGAAGCAAACATGAAAAACATCGACGACACGCAAGACATGCTCGGCGCCGCGTTTCTGCGCCACGACGACACGAACGCCACGATGCGCGCCGAAGGCGAGCGGCTCGAACACGACAGCGCCGTCTATCGCACGCTGCTCGAATCGACGAAAGCGATTCCGTGGAAGATCGACTGGGCGACGATGGCGTTCACCTACATCGGCCCGCAGATCGAAGCGCTGCTCGGCTGGGCGCCGTCGTCATGGAAGACGGTCAATGATTGGGCCGAACGCATGCATCCCGAAGACCGCCAGAAGGTCGTCGAATTTTGCGTCGCGCAATCGCAGGCGGGCACCGATCACGAAGCCGACTATCGCGCGCTGACGAAAGACGGCGGCTACGTGTGGCTGCGCGACGTCGTGCACGTAGTGCGCAAGCCCGATGGCGGCGTCGATTCACTGATCGGCTTCATGTTCGACATCAGCGAACGCAAGCGCACGGAAGAAAAGCTCGCGCGGCTGCAAAAGGAACTCGAAGAACTGTCGTTCAAGGACGGACTGACGGGCACAGGCAACCGCCGCATGTTCGACGGCGTGATGCAGCGCGCGTGGGCGGCAGGTCAGGAAAGCGGCAAACCGCTGTCGCTGATCATGATCGACATCGACTTCTTCAAGGCCTACAACGATTACTACGGCCACATTCAGGGCGACGAATGCCTGAAGCGCGTCGCGGGCGTGCTCGCGAAAGCCGCGCGCGCCGACGACTTTCTCGGGCGTTTCGGCGGCGAAGAGTTCGTGATGGTGCTGCCGGATACCGACGCTGACACCGCCGTGAAAATGGCGGAACGCTGCCGCAATCTGATCGACGCCGAAGCGATCGCGCATGTGCGCTCGCCGCACGATCAGCGCGTGACGGCGAGCTACGGCGTCGGCACGATCGTGCCCGACGGCAAGATGGACACGACTGCGTTCATCAACCTGATCGACGCGCAGCTGTATCAGGCGAAGGACAACGGCCGCAACCGCATCGTGGCCGTCGATCGCGCGGGTCTCGGCGGCGAGGCGTTCCGCACGCACTCGCGATAAACCTTGGCGCTAGGCCTGCTGAAGCGTCAGACCGTCTTCAGCACGCGCGGCTTGGGTTCAGGCGCGGGCACGGGCAAAGGCATGCTGTCTAACTCGCTTTTGCCCGCGACGATCGACAGATACCGCAGACAGCACACGCGCAGGAACGATGCGAAATTGCTCGGCACTTCGCCGCGCAATGCGATGAGTTCGTCGTAGAGTTTGACGGCGAATTGCGTGGTCGTCATGTTTTCGCGCGACGCGATTTCATGCAGCACGTCCCAGAAGAGATTCTCCAGCCGCACGGTTGTGATCACGCCGTGGATGCGCAGCGACCGCGTGCGCGATTCGTAGAGGATCGGGTCCGCGTTGACGTACACGTTGCACATGTTTGTCTCCATTGATCATATGAGTGCGGCGGCTCGCACGACGCCGCCGCACTCACGCGTTTGGATCAGATTGTGCGCCTGTTCATCTGGTTTGCGATGTAGTCGGCCTGACGGATCGCGAGCGTCACGATCGTCAACGTCGGGTTTTCCGCGGCGCCCGTCGTGAACTGGCTGCCGTCGGAAATGAACAGATTCGCCACGTCGTGCGTCTGGCCGTATTTGTTGCACACGCCGTCCTGCGCTTTCGCGCTCATGCGTGCAGTACCGAGATTGTGCGTCGACGGGTACGGCGGCACACTGTACACGGTCTTCGCGCCCGCCGCCTGATACACGGCGCTGCCCTGTTTGAAGCCGTGCTCGCGCATCGCTTCGTCGTTCGGGTGATCGTCGAAATGCACGTTGGGCACAGGTTGCCCGTACTGATCCTTGACGTCCGTATTCAACGTGATGCGGTTCGTCTCGCGCGGCATGTCTTCGCCGACGATCCACATGCCCGCCGTGTACGGATACGAATCCATTGCCTGCGTGAAGTCGGAGCCCCATGCGCCGGGATTCAAAAACGCCGCATAGAAAGGCAAACCCAGCGACACCGTTTCCATGTGATAACCGCCCGCGAATCCGCGCGACGTATCGAAGCGCGCTTCGTCTTCGATAATGCCCGCCATCGTCGTGCCCTTGTACATATCCACTTTGTCGTTGAACACGGCATAGACGGAACCCGTGGTGTGACGCATGTAGTTACGTCCCACCTGTCCCGACGAATTCGCGAGGCCATCGGGGAAATGGCTCGAATGCGAATTCAGCAGCAGGCGCGGCGTTTCGATCGCATTACCCGCCACCGCGACGATGCGCGCTTTCTGGCGTTGCAGCTTGCCGCCGGCGTCGTAATAGACGACGGCGCTCGCCTTGCCTTTCGCGTCCGTTTCGATCTTCACGACCTGCGCCTGCGTGCGCAACTCCATATGGCCCGTCGCCTGCGCGCGCGGAATCTCGGTATAGAGCGTCGACCATTTCGCGCCCGTACGGCAGCCCTGGAAACAGAAGCCGCGCTGGAAGCAATGCGCGCGGTCGTCGCGCACGATGCTGTTGGTCGCCATGTGCCCCGTGTTGCATTCCTTGTAGCCGACCTTTGTCGCGCCGTTGTACATCACCTTGAAGTTGTTGTTGCCGGGCAAACCCGGCAAGCCGTTTGTGCGCGTCACGCCCATCTTCTTCTCGGCGCGGTCGTACCACGGCGCCATTTCTTCGCTGGTGACGGGCCAGTCGAGCAGGTTCGCATCCTTGATCGCGCCGTAATGCGTTTTGGCCTTGAATTCATGCGGCTGAAAACGCAGGCTCGCGCCCGCCCAGTGTGTCGTCGTGCCGCCTACCGTCTTGCAGATCCACGCAGGCAGCCCCGGGAAGTCGGTGGCGATGCGCCAGCTGCCCGACGTCGTGCGCTTGTCGAGCCACGACAGCATCGAGAAGGAACCCCACTCGTCGGTGGTGAAATCGCCTTGCGTATGCAGCTTGCCCGCTTCGAGCACGATCACGTCGATGCCCTTTTGCGCCAGTTCGTTCGCCAGTGTGCCGCCGCCCGCGCCCGAGCCGATGATGACCACGGCGCGCGCATCGTTGTGCGAGAAATGCACCTTGTTGTTGTCGTCCATGTCAGGTCTCCGTGCTCAGCTGTCGGTGGGGATCGGGCCGCTTGCGTTGGCGGGCGGATTCGGCAGCCAGGCGAGATCGTTGAAGCCCTTGGTCAGATAGCCGCCGTCGCCCAGCGCCGCGCCGTAGCCGAAGTGCGCGTAAGCCATGTCGTTGCTGTACAGCGAAACGATGGCCGTCGTGCGCACGGTCGTGAAAAACGGTGTCTTTTCCATTGCGGCGACATCGCGCGCCTGATCGGCGGGCGACCGTTTGGTCCAGTCGGAACCGTTCAGGGCATCGAGCTGCTTCACGCCGTCAGCGAGTTGCTGGCGCACCGCGGGATCTTTCTGCGCCTTTGCATCGAGATCCTTGACGACGAGTGCATAGACGGCATCGTCGAGCGTCTTGTGCGGGTATTGCTGCTTGACGAACGCGAGCAGCACCGCGCCCTGATGCGTATCGAGCGCCTGCATTTCGACCGCCCAGACACGGCTCGGCGCGAGCGTCGCGAGTATCGACGGAAACGCGAGCGTGCCGATCAGCACGCCCGTCCCCTTCAGCCACTCGCGCCTGGAAAGCGAACGCGGTGCAGGTGCGTGATGCTCATGGCCATGTTCGGCAGGCTCCGCTTCGATGGGAATCACTCTGTGACTCATGCCTGTCTCCTTGCATGATTGTGTTGTGGGGTGAGGCCGCGTGTTGCGCGGCTTTCTACTGGTAATGTCCGTGCTTTTCGAGTACTTCGATCTTGTAGCCGTCGGGATCGAGAATGAAGAAGTAACGCGCGAGCAATGCGCCGTCGTCGTTGTGGAATTCGCGCACGTCGTTCGGCGTCATGCCGAGTTCCAGAAAACGCTCGCGTTCGCGCGTCACGTCGTCGACGACGAACGCAACGTGGCCGTAACCGTCGCCATGCGAATACGCGTCTTCGCGGCCTTTGTTCCAGGTGAGTTCGATTTCGTTGTCGGATTCGTCGTTGCGCAAGTAGACGAGCGAAAAGTCGGGGAAGTCGAGCCGGTGCGACGGCGCGAGTCCGAATGCGTTCTGATAGAACTTCAGCGAGCGGTCGAGATCCTGAATGCGGATCATCGTGTGTATCAGCTTGGCCATGTCGTCCCTCCTCCGTGTGATGCTGAGTGTAGGAGCGCGACTTGCGCAGTGGTAATGCAGGGCTAAATGCGCTTAGGGACTTGCCCTATGTTGCGCATGCGTAGCGCGAAGCGAATCGGAAGGATGGATGAAGCGCGGGAACGAAGCGTTGCGCCGTCCGCGCGGGGCGTGCGGCGCAGCATGTGCGGGCTTTGCGATGGTGTCGCCGGTATGCGATCCAGGGTAAGCGATAAGACCAATGCGCTTTAAATCGCGCCCACTTCATGCGGCGGACTGATGCCCGCAGCCGCGAGCGCTTCATGCAGCGTATCGAAGATATTCGACTGGCCGATGACCTGCGTAATGCCGTGACGGTCCATATCGGAACGCAGATAAGGATTCACTCGCCCGAAGATGACAGCCAGCTTGCGCTCGTGCAGATCCTCGATCAGATCGCTCAACGTGCGCGCCGCCGAATAATCGAGCGCGGTGATCGCGGCTGCATCGACGACGAGCGAATGCAGATCGCCTGAAGCAGCATCGACGAGATCGACCACTTCCGCGCAGAAGAGATGATCGTTGGCGAAGAACAGATCGGCGCCGAAGCGATACACGATCAAACCCGGCGCCGTCATGATGCCGGGAAGCGCGGGCACCGGCTGCCATTTGCCGCTCGGCGGGGACGGCTCCAGCACCATCGTATGCGGACGATAGCTATGCCGCACATGCCTTAGCAGCGACAGCGCGACGGCGAGCAGGATGCCGTGTTCGACGCCGACCATCACGACGGCGGCCGCCGTGATCAGCGCCAGCGTGAACTCGCCGGGACTTTCGGCGCGGATCGCCGCTAGGCTCGGAATGTTGATCAGGCCAACGGCAATCGTGAAGACGATCGCGGCAAGCACGCAATGCGGCAGGTATTGCAGATACGAACTCAGAAACAGCAGCACCACGACCACAACCACCGCAAACGCAAGTTGTCCGATCTGGCTGCGCGTGCCGGCGCGTTCGGCCATCGCCGTCTGCGTCGGGCTGCCGTTGACGACGAACGTGCCGCTGAACGCGGCGGCGGCATTGGCCGCGGCCAGCCCGAGGATGTCGGCGTTGGTGTCGACTTCTTCGTGATACTGCTGCGCGAACACGCGCGCCGCGGCGGCGCTTTGCGCAATGATCATCACGAAGCACGATGCCGCGACGGGCACGAGATCGAGAAACTGCTGCCACGTGACCGAGGGAAAGGCGAGCGGCGGCAGACCGCCGCTGATCGGCCCGAGCACGGTGATGCCGTGCGCGGCGAAGTCGTATGTCTTGCTCGCCGCGATGCTGCCCGCCACGGCGATGAGCGGCGTCGGCACGCGCGGCAGAAAGCGCTTGCTGACGAGAATCGCGCCGACCACGAGCGCGGTAAGCGCGAGCGTCGGCAGATGCGCATGCGCGGCATGGCCTATGACATACGCCAGTTGCGCGAGACTTCGCGACGACGGATACGGCACGGTCATGCCGAACATGTCGCCGAGCATCGCAATCGATACCTGTATCCCCACGCCCGTCAGAAAACCGACCAGCACCGTGCGCGACAGGAAATCGGCGAGAAAGCCGAGCTTGAAGATGCGCGCGAGCAGCAGCAGCGCAGCCGTCAGCAACGCGACCATGCCCGCGAGCGCGACGTACTCGGCGCTGCCCATCGGCGCGATGGTCGAAGCGCGGCTGGCGAAGATCGTCGCTGTCGCCGAATCGGCGGCGACCACGAGGTGACGCGACGCGCCGAAGAACGCGAACGCGACGAGCGGCAGGAAGACGGTGTACAGCCCCGTCACGGCGGGCATGCCGGCGATGCGCGCGTAGCCGAGCACCTGCGGGATGTCCATCGACGCGAGCGAGATGCCGGAGAACACGTCGCGCCACGCCGTCGCGCGATCGAACGGAAGGACGCCCTTCAGCAAGCTGAGACGTGCGGCGGGTTTGTCTTTTGGAGTTTGCATGCCCGGGTGCAATGAGGATCTGTCCACGCATCCTGCCCTGAATCTTCACGCTCTGGCAAGGCATCCCGCAGCCGCCCCGCGCCGTACCGGAAATCATCTATCAATTTGTACCGGTACTGTACCGGCCTCGATCGTTACACTGTTGCAAAACCTCGAATCACTTTGCGGAGCCGTCCATGACCCTCGACACCCTGAGCGCCAGCGCCCTGCCCGCCGGCATCCTGTTCGCGCTCGTCACCACCATCACACCCGGACCGAACAATACGATGCTGCTCGCATCGGGCGTCAACTTCGGCTTTCGCCGCACGCTGCCGCATATTCTCGGGATCAGCGCGGGCGTCGTGCTGCTGATGCTGTCGGTGGGTTTCGGGCTCGGCGAAGCGTTCCGCCGCTTCGAGATGCTGTACACGGTGCTCGAAGTGCTGAGCGTCGCGTATCTGCTGTATCTCGCGTGGAAGATCGGCACGTCGGGCGAAATGCAGGTGAAAAAAGGCGAGCGTCGGCCGATGCGCTTTTACGAAGCGATCGCGTTCCAGTGGGTCAACCCGAAGGCGTGGATGATGGTGCTGACGGCAGCGACGACGATTCATCTGAGCGCCGACTTCGGCACCAATGCACTGCTGATGGCGCTGATCTTTTACGTGATCGGCTTGCCGTGCATCTGTCTGTGGGCCGCGTTCGGCACCGCGATGCGCCGCGCGCTGTCGAAGCCGGTATGGCTGCGCACGTTCAACATCGCGATGGCACTGATGCTCGTCGGCTCGCTGTATCCCATCGTGTTGCGTCTCTTCGCGTGAGTCTTTCACGCACACACAGCCTGGAAATTTTTCTCGCCGCGCGCCGCTTTTGACGCGCGGCCGTGTGCATCAAAACGCGTGAAGCGTCCGTTTTGCGCAACCGCCCGTCTCGCGATTTAACAGTAGAATGACGACGATATAACCCTGTCCTCGCGAGCGGGCTCTGCGCTGCCTCCAACCGGCATATTCGCCGGATATCGGCGCCTTTCGGGCTTGATAATTGCTCCTAGACCACGGTTCAGATTCCACCGGTGCGCACGCGACGCGCCGGTCCCGCCATTGACAAACGCAGACCGCAAGGGTCGGAGGCGTTGCACACATGGACACGCAGGATTCGCCCGACCGCGTGCGCGGCCGCCGGCAGCAGCATTACGACAGCGCGTTTCTACCCGAAAGCGACGATCAGCAGGCACGTCATTACAACTGGGTGCAAATTTGTCTCATCTCGGCGATGGGTCTGGCCGTCGGCGTGATGGGCACGGCCGCGTATGTGATCTGGTTCAGCCGCGATCAGGTGGCGTATGCCGAGGCCATGCAATCGGCCCGTCGTCCGTTGCCGACGCTGGCAACCAGCGCCGCCGACTTGCGCATCCCCAGTCATGCCGCCGTGCCGACGAGCGCCGTCTCGGGCCGCGTGATTCCGGCCGAGCCGACGCAAAAATCCGCGTCGCTCGCTGACAGCGACGCACTCGCCGCGGCTCAGGCAAGCGAAGACGACACCGCAGCCGACGCCGATACCGCCGACGATCCGCCGCAAGGCGCCCGCGCCGCGCCCAATTCCGCAGCCGCCCGCGCCGATCGCGGCAAGCAGCCGAACAGCGCGAACCGTCACGCGCAACGCGCGAAACCGAAGGAATCGTTCGTGTCGCGACTGACGGCGATGTTCCGCAGGGTCGGCTATCACGGTCGTCCCCGAGATCCCAACTCCGATCCGTACTCGCATCCCTAAACCCACGGCGTGAAGCGAACCGTCACGCCGCTCCGCCCCGCCAGCCCGCGATGGCGCCCGCAGCCGATCGCGGTCGGCGTTATCGCGCTGGCCTGTCTCGTAGTGGGCCTGCTGTATATCGCCGTGCAGGTGCGGGCGCTCTACTCCGATCACTTCCAGCAGCAGTACGCATCGCTCGTACTGGAGGCCGTCGCGCGCGCCGACAATGCGCTCGATACCGCGAGCCTGCTCAAACGCCTCCCGCCGCCGAAGCGGCCCGCGCCGAACGGCATCGACAGCCGATACCGGCAGGCGCTCGACGAACTGGACACGCGCATCACGGAACTCGACGCGCTGATCGGCTCCAGTCCCATTCCCGCGCCGCGTCTGCCGCAAGCCGATGCCACGGTAAAGAGCCTCGACGATCTGCAGCAATCGCTGGCCGCCACCGCCGACTACTGGCGCACGCGCCGCGACGCGATCAGCACCGACGTGCGCCGTCGTACGCTGCGCGTCGCGAGCGTGCTGGCCGTGCTGACCGTCGTCGTGACGGGCGCGCTGCTGGCGGCGCTCGTCGTGTTTGCGCGGCGGCATCGGCGGCTCGCGGGGCTCACGCATCAGTTCCAGCACGCGGCCCAGCATGATGCGATGACCGGTCTGCCGAATCGCCAGCAACTGCTCGCGCGGCTCGACAGCATCGCCGCTGGACACGCGTTCGACAAATCCGCGCTCCTCTATATCGATCTCGACGGCTTCAAGCAGGTCAACGACACGCTCGGCCACGGAATCGGCGACGAATTCCTAGTCGCGCTCGCGCAGCGTTTTCGTCAGTCGCTGCGCCCCGGCGATCTCGTCGTGCGGATGGGCGGCGACGAGTTCGCGGCGCTCGTGACCGGCTTCGGCAGCGACGACGAACTGATCAGCATCGCCACCCGGCTGATGAACTGCGTCGGCGCCACCGACGCGCACATGGGCCTCGGACTCGTTCGCGCGAGCGTCGGGATTGCGACGTATCCCGATCGCGTCGCCGATCCGCGGCTACTCGTCGCCGCCGCCGACGGCGCGATGTACGAAGTGAAACGCCACGGCAAGAACGGCTATGCGTTCGCCATCCCTCCCGCGCCGCCGATGCCGCTCGCATGATTCACACCCGAAAACCGTTTCCACCCGGACGACTCAGACGATAAATCGCACCTCGGCAGCACGTCTGTGCTCTTTCGTCTGAAACTGAAAATGGCAATCAACTTCCGTCCGGCGCTGCCGTTATAAGGGTGCAGCAAGGTGACGGCGGCAGCAGCATGCGCGCCGTCTTTTATGAACGGTCGAGTTGAAGTGCCACAGGCGTCAGCCAATAGCCAGCGATGAACACCGCGCCCGCAGCGAGGCCGCAAACAGGCAGACTTCGCACATTCCTCAAGCGCTTGCTGCCGCGCGGCCCCGGCAATGCGCCGCACCGCGCGTTCATTCTGCTGCCCGCGCTGACGGTGCTGATCCTCGCCGTGCTGTGGGTGACGATCCTGATGCGTCTGCGGATCGAAAAAGCCGCGGTGCTGCACGACGCGCGCGTCGCGGCGGGCACGGTAGCAAGCGCGCTCGACACGCATACGCTGAAAACCATTCACGACGTCGACGCGATCGCGCTGCTCGTCAAATATGGCTACGAAACGTCGCCCGAAACCTTCGACCTCAAGAAATACCAGGCGTACGGCCTCATCACGGCGGACACGGCGCTGCAAGTGACGCTCGCGGGCCCGGACGGCCACGTGATCGCGTCGACGATTCCGTTTTCCGGCGACATCGATCTCAGCGACCGCAAGCACGTCCGCGTGCATCGCGAGCGCGCCGACGTCGGCCTGTTCGTCAGCGACCCGCTGGTCGGGCGGATTTCGCGGCAATGGTCGATCCAGGTGACGAGACGCATCAATCGTCCGGACGGCAGCTTCGGCGGCGTCGTGATCGTGTCGGAGAATCCCGCGTGGCTCACGGACGGTTTCTACACGAGCGCCGCGCTCGGCGAGCACGGCATGATCGCGGTGCTGTCGGGCCGAGGCTCGATGTTGTCGCGCCGTGCCGGCGACGCGCCGAGCCGCACGGGCGATACTTTACCGACGAGCTATGTCGCGCCGCGCGTGAACGATGAACTGTTCGTCGACCCGATCGATCATGTGGAACGCATCGTCGCGAGCCGCGAGGTCAAGCGTTATGGGCTGACGGTGATGGCGGGTCTGTCGGTCGCCGAAGCGCTCGACGATTACTACCGGATGCGCCGCGTCTACGTGACGATGGCGAGCGTGATTTCGCTGATTCTCGTCGGGCTGTCGACGTGGATCGCCGCGCTGATCCTGAAGCTGCTGAAAGGCCGCGAGCAGCTGCACCGGCTCGCGCACACCGACCGGCTCACGGGTCTGTCGAATCGCGGCTGCATCATGGATTGGCTCGACGAAGCTGTCGCCGCGCCGGACGCCGTCGGGCGTGTCGCCGTGATCTTCGTCGATCTGGACCGCTTCAAGGAACTGAACGATACGTTCGGCCACCATCTCGGCGACACGATTCTTGCTGAGATCGCCCGGCGTCTGAAGGAAGTCGCGCAGGGGCGCGCGCAGATCGGGCGGCTGGGCGGCGACGAGTTTCTCGTCGTCAGCGAGGACGGCGAGGTGTCGGCGCGAAGCATCGCCGAGGCGATCACGACATCGCTCGAATCGCCCATCGGCGTGCACGGCCACGCGTACCGTGTGTGCGCGAGCCTCGGCATTGCAGTGCTGCAGCCGGGCGAGCGCGCGGCCGATCTCGTGAAAGCCGCCGACCGGGTGATGTACGACGCGAAAGAACGCAGCCGCGCGAGCCGCGCGCCATCGGCACCATCGGCACCGAAGGCACTCGTCGCGTGACGCGGAAATAACACAACACAAGGCATCCGGCATTCCTTTCTGCCGAAAGCGGAACGGGACGAACGGATGCTCGAAATCAGGGAGAACGGCTCAAGCTTTCCGGCTTGCGGTCGTTAGCGCATCGTATGGAAAAGAAACTTGCACAACGCATCGTCAGCTCCGCGCATCGCGCGGCGGAAGCGATCGCCAATGCCCGCGCGGACCTTCCCGAACTCCAGCGGGATCAGCTGTACAGCCGCGTCTTCATCGGGCTGCTGGAGGACAACGTCGGCGCGGAAAACATCACCGAACTGATCGACGCACTCGCGCGGCCGTAACGGCCCGCCTCGCGGCGCGCTCAACGCCGTCCCACGCGTTCGATGAAGCGCCACAACGCGTCGTCCGTCGAATGTGGAACGTTGAAACGGAACCACGCGCTCGGGGCATCGTCGGGACGGAAATAGGAGCCCGGCGCGAGCCAGATGCCGTCCGCCAGCGCCGCCGTCGCGATCTCTCCTGCGCGCTCGGGTTCTACCGGCAAGCGGGCAAACAGGAACAAGCCCGCGCGCGGCCGGTAAAACGCTTCGAGCCCGAGCGCATCCAGCCGCTCCTCGACGACGGCATGCGCGGCGCGCAGCCTGTCGTTCACCTGCTCGACATGCCGCGCGTAGCGCCCTTCGTTCAGCACCTTGTCGACGATCCGCTCGATCGCCTCCGACGACGTCAATCCCACCGCCATCTTCGTGCGCGCCAGTTCGCGCAGCACGTCGCGCTCGGCGACGACATAGCCGCAACGCAGCGCGGGCGTCACCGTCTTCGAAAAGCCGCTGATATACAGCACGCGCCGCAAGCCTTCCATCGCCGCGAACATCGGCGCGGCGGGCGGCGCGAGTTCGCGGCTCACGTCGTCCTCGATCACCCACATGCGGTTGCGCTCGGCGATCTGCAGCAGCCGGAACGCCGACGCCATCGCGTAAGTCGCGCCCGTCGGGTTCTGCAGCGTCGTGTTGACGAAGATCGCCTTCGGACGATGCTCGTCGGCGATTTTCTCCAGCACGTCCGTATCCATGCCCGCCGGCGTGCGCGGCACGCCGATCACGTTCAGGCCTGCGAGCTTCAGGATTTGCAGCAGATTGCAGTAGCCGGGATCTTCGACGACCACGGTATCGCCCGCACGCAGCAGCGTGCGCACGATCAGGTCGAGCGCCTGGGTTGCGCCTTGCGTCAGCAGCACGTTCGATACATCGACAGGCAAGCCGCGCGCGTCCATCTGCTCGGCGATCTTCGCGCGCAGCGGCGCGAAGCCGTACGGATGCCCGTAGTCGCCGAGGCGCACGGCGGGCACCCGGCTCATCGCGCGAAACGCGTGCTGCATGCCCGTTTCGTTGATCCACTCGCTCGGCAGCCAGCCGCCGCCCGCCTTGATCGGCACGGAATGATCGGCGAACACGTCGGACAGCAGCCAGTTCGCCGTGAGACTGGGCGGCTGCCAGTCGACACTACTTCCATGCGAGGCCCGCGCACGCGGTGCGACGCGGTAGCCGGAACCGCGCCGCGCCGTCACGAGTCCCATCGATACGAGCCGGTTGTAAGCCTCCGTCACCGTGAAGGTGCTCAGCGCATGCGACTGCGCAAGCTGCCGCACGGACGGCAGGAGTGCGCCGGCGCGCAGCGATTGACTGTCGATTGCGCGCGCGAAGCCTTGCACGACCTGCTCGACGAGCGTCGGTGCGGAACGGCGGTCACGGTCCAGTTCGAGTTCGATCATGCGGAAGCATTCAAATGGGCTTGGCGAGACGGCTCCGCTACCAGCACAGTCGACGCAATTCGACCAGCACAGTTAGCAGCGCAGTGACGCAACTGTTTATGTCCGCCATTTAACCTCGGACGCTACAGTTTCGCTACCCAATCGAGGAGAGACCCATGACTTCGCGCCCCGTGATCGACGATCTGTCGAACTTCTGGATGCCGTTCACCGCCAACCGCCAGTTCAAGAGCGCGCCGCGCCTGCTGGAATCGGCGAAAGGCATGTATTACCGTTCGAGCGACGGGCGCGATGTGCTCGACGCTTGCGCGGGCCTGTGGTGCGTGAACGCGGGCCACGGCCGCGACGAGATCGTCGCCGCCATCCAGCAGCAGGCCGCGACGCTCGACTTCGCGCCGACCTTCCAGATGGGCCACCCGCTCGCATTCGAAGCGGCGTCGAAAGTCGCGGAACTGATGCCCGAAGGGCTCGACCGCGTATTCTTCACGAACTCCGGTTCCGAATCCGTCGATACCGCGCTGAAGATCGCGCTCGCGTATCACCGCGCGCGCGGCGAAGGCCAGCGCACGCGTCTGATCGGCCGCGAGCGCGGCTATCACGGCGTGGGCTTTGGCGGTATTTCGGTCGGCGGCATTGCGCCGAACCGCAAGACGTTCTCGGGCGCGCTGCTGCCCGCCATCGATCACCTGCCGCACACGCACAACCTCGAACACAACGCGTTCTCGAAGGGTCAGCCGGCCTGGGGCGCGCATCTCGCCGACGAACTGGAGCGCATCGTCGCGCTGCACGACGCGTCGACGATCGCCGCTGTGATCGTCGAACCCGTCGCGGGCTCGACGGGCGTGCTGATTCCGCCGCAAGGCTACCTGCAGAAGCTGCGCGACATCTGCACGAAGCACGGCATCCTGCTGATTTTCGACGAAGTGATCACGGGCTTCGGCCGCCTCGGCGCGGCGACGGCCAGCGAGTATTTCGGCGTGAAACCCGATCTGCTGACGATGGCGAAGGCGATCAACAACGCGGCTGTGCCGATGGGCGCCGTCGCCGCGAGCCGCACGGTGCACGACACGATCGTCAACGCAGGCGCGCAAGGCGCGATCGAGCTGTTCCACGGCTACACGTACTCGGCGCACCCGCTGGCGGCAGCCGCGTGTATCGCGACGCTCGATCTGTATCGCCGTGACGGGCTGTTCGAGCGCGCGGCAAAGCTTGCGCCGAAGTTCGAAGCCGCCGCTCACGCGCTGCGCGACGCGAAGCATGTGAAGGACGTTCGCAATCTCGGGATGGTCGCGGGCATCGAACTCGAGCCGCGCGACGGCGCGCCGGGCGCGCGCGCGTACGAAGCCTTCGTGAAGTGCTTCGAAGCAGGCGTGCTGATCCGCTTCACGGGCGACATTCTGGCCTTCTCGCCGCCGCTGATCATCGACGAAGCGCAGATCGACCACGTTTTCCAGACCGTGCGTAACGCGCTGGCATCGATCCAGTAAATTCCGGCTGCATCGTCGATCCGCAAGCCGCTGCGCGAGTCCACGCGCAGCGGCTTTTTTACGCCTGTCTGCTGGCCGCTGGCGATGCTAGTGATGCGCCCGCGCAGCCCGCGTATGCGCAGCCTTCTTCGCCGCCGCAGAACGGGCCGCTGCGCCCTTCGTGGCTGCAGCCTTCTTCGCTGCCGCCGAGCGGCTCGCTGCCGGACGCTTGGCCGCGGCTGCCTTGGTCTGCTTCGACAGCGCTTCCTTCGATGCGCCGCGTCCGCTTTCGCGCTTCAGCACGGCTTCGGACACGCGTGAGCGCTTTGCCGTCGTTTCGCTGCTCGGCTTGCGCGCTGCCGTCTTCTTGCCCGTGGTCTTCGCGACGGCCTTCTTCGCGGCCGTGCGCTTCGCAGCAGGCGACTTCTGCTGGCCCGCAGCTGAATCCGCAGCGGCTTTCTTGCGCGTGCTGGTGCTCGTCGTCCCGGCCTTCGGCTGCTTCAGCGCGACACCCGCGCGGCGTGCCTTCGACAGACCGATCGCAACCGCCTGTTTCGCCGATCTGACGCCGTGCTTGCCTTCGCGCACGTGGTCGATCTCTTCCTTCACGAACTCGCCGGCCTGGGTGCTCGGCGACTTGCCGGCGCGCTTGTCGGCGGCGGCACGCTTCATCGTTGCTTTGTCGGGCATGACAGTGCTCCCTTTGACTGGTGGCCCATGTAGCGCAGCAACGGCTGTGCCGCGTCCTTCTCCACACGTCGATTGCATTGAAACGTCATGCCCGCGCGAGTGCCTCAACCGCCTCAAGCGCAACAGAGGCTGCGCGATGTGCGTAGAGCGTCTATGGTTTACGGGAAGGGCAAGCGATCAGGCCACCATCCAGCGACCTTCTGCATCCAAAAGGGAGACGCTTCATGAACACACCGACAGTCAGAGCAGGCGCGCATATCGAAGGGATTCACTGGGTCGCGGAATACTCGGAGACGATCCACGAGATCCGCATTCTGCGCGAAGGGCAGGAAGTCGACGTGCACGACGCGCCGTCGACGCTCTTCGGCGACGAAGAGAACGCCGGTTCGAAAAGCTGCGCCGACCATCGCGCGGCGGAAGCGGCCGTGCTCGCGTATCTGCGGCACTTCGTGGCCGAGCACGACGCCGAGGAATGACGGGTTACACGCGATAAAAAAGGCCAGCTTTACAAGCCGGCCTTCTCCTTCTACAAGCTCGCAACGCGCGCCGCTCACTCGGCGGGACGCAGCTTCTTCACTTCGGCGTCGGACGGCTGCACGCTCGCGCCGTCGATATAGCGATACGACGTCATCACGCCCTTGCCGTCCTTCAGCGCGGTGACGCCGACGAACGCGCCCATCGTCGACTGGTTGTCCTGCGGTCGATAGGTGATCGGTCCGAACGGCGTATCGACATTCAAACCCTTGAACGCCGCCGCGAGCTTGTCGGGATCGGTCGAACCGGCCTTCTTGATGCCGTTCGCAATCGACATCAGCGCCGCATAGCCGACCACCGAACCTAGACGCGGATAGTCGTGATACTTCGCCTCGTAATCGGCGACGAACTTCTTGTTCGCGGCCGTATCGACGGAATACCACGGATAGCCCGTCACGATCCAGCCGACGGGCGCTTCCGCCCCGAGCGTGTCGAGATAATCGGGTTCGCCCGTCAGCAGCGAGACCACGCTGCGGTCCTTGAAAAGCCCGCGCGTATTGCCTTCGCGGACGAACTTGCCGAGGTCCGCGCTGAACAGCACGTTGAAGATCGCATCGGGCTTCGCATCGGCGAGCGCCTGCACGGTCGCGCCGGCGTCGAGATTACCGAGCGGCGTCGCCTGTTCGGTGACGAACTCGACGTCGGGCTGCGCGGCCTTCAGCAGCTTCTTGAACGTCGCCGCCGCCGACTGGCCGTATTCATAGTTCGGATACACGAGCGCCCAGCGCTTCTTCTTGAGCTTCGCCGCTTCGGGCACGAGCATCGCGACCTGCATGTAAGTGGACGGACGCAGGCGGTACGTGTACTTGTTGCCGTCGGCCCAGACGATCTTGTCGGTGAGCGGTTCGGCGGCGAGGAAGAACATGCGCTTCTGCTTCGCGAAGTCCGTCAGCGCGAGACCCGTGTTCGACAGATAGCCGCCGAACAGCAGTTGCACCTGCTCGCGCGCGATCAATTCTTGCGCAACGCGGATCGTGTCGCCGGGATTGGCGTTGTCGTCGCGCGATACCACTTCGAGCTTCTTGCCGAGCACGCCGCCCGCCGCATTCACCTGATCGAGCGCGAGATTCCAGCCGTTCTTGTACGGCATCAGGAAAGCGGGCTGCGCCTTGTAGCTGTTGATTTCGCCGATCTTGATGGTCTGCTGCGCGGACGCGCCGGGCGCCGCGAGCGACACACCGAGGGAAACGGCCAGCGTAGCGGCGATACGGAAAGTCCATGCTGCGCGCGAGGTCATGCGTCACTCCGTTTATTGTCGGTTGATTGGTGCGGCGGCGCGGGCCGCCGGACGGTGCTGCATCGTACCGGAGTTTTGCGAGCGCGCCCGGTAGCGCGCCACGCATGTAGCGCCGTCATCGATCATTAAACGCCCAGGTACGCGCGCCGGACGACATGATCTTGCGCAAGTTCGCGCATCGTGCCGCTGAAACGGATCTGGCCTTTTTCGAGCACGTACGCGCGGTCGCTGACCAGTTCGGCGAAATGCACGTTCTGCTCGGACAGCAGAATGGACAGACCCTCGCGCTTGAGTTCGAGGATCATGTTCGCCATCTGTTCGACGATCACGGGCGCGACGCCTTCGGACGGTTCGTCGAGCAGCACCAGATATGGATTGCCCATCAGCGTGCGCGACACGGTGAGCATCTGCTGCTCGCCGCCGCTCATCTGGCCGCCCGGACGCTTCGGCATTTCGCCGAGATTCGGAAACAGCTTGAAGAGCTTCCCGGGCGTCCACGACGGCGCGCCCGCGCGTGGCGGCTGGCGCCCCGTGTCGAGGTTCTCCATCACCGTGAGCGAAGAAAACACGCGCCGGTCTTCGGGCACATAGCCCAGACCCATGCGCGCGATCTTGTGCGGCGGCTGCGCGGAGATGTCAGCGCCGTCGAAATGAATCGAACCTTCGCGGCGCGGCATGAGGCCCATGATCGACTTCATCGTCGTCGATTTGCCCGCGCCGTTGCGGCCCATCAGCGCGACCACTTCTCCGCGCCCCACTTCGAGATTCACGTCGAAGAGAATATGCGCGCGTCCGTAGTACGCGTTCAGGCGTTCGACTTTCAGGATCGGTGCGTTCATTCTTGCCGCCCCGTCCTGCTTTCGGACGATAACGCCGCGCGCGGTTGAAACGTCTTGCCCGTGCCGAAGTACACGGCCTGCACGTTCGCGTCGTTGCGTATCGTGTCCGCGTCGCCTTCTGCGATCAGCTTGCCGCGCGCGAGCACGATCATCCGGTCCGCGCTCGCGAACACGACGTCCATGCTGTGCTCGGTGAACAGCACGCCGATGTTGCGTTCGACGGCGAGACGCTTCGTCAGCGTCATCAGTTCGCTGCGTTCCTGCGGCGCCATGCCCGCCGTCGGCTCGTCCATCAGCAGCAGCTTCGGACGATTCGCGAGCGCGACGGCCATTTCGACGCGCTTCACGTCGCCATAGGCGAGCACGCTGCACGCGCGCTGCGCGTGCGCAGCCATGCCGACCTGATCGAGCAATGCGAGCGCTTCATCCGCGAAGTGCGATGCTGCACGTTTCCACAAGCCATACAGACGCTTTTCGCGCGACACGAGCGCCATCTGCACGTTTTCGAGCACGGTCATCGAATTGAACGTCGCCGCGACCTGAAACGTGCGGCCGACGCCGCGCCGCCAGATATCGCGCGGACGCATGCCGACGAGTTCGTGACCGTCGAGCATCACGGAGCCGCGTGTCGGACGCAGTTGTCCGTTGACGATGTTGAAGCACGTCGATTTGCCCGCGCCGTTCGGGCCGATCAGCGCGAGCAGTTCGCCGGGGTTCACGTCGAATGAGACGTCGTCGACGGCTTTGACGCCGCCGAACGACATCGACAGATTCGATACGCGCAGAAGGCTCATTGCGTGCCTCCTTCTGTGCGCGTGTCGTCATGCTCGAAACGCTCGAAGCGATCGCGGATGAAGCCCACGATTCCCTGCGGAAACGCGATCACGAGCAACAGGATCGTGACGCCGAGCAACGCCTGCCAGTAATCCGTCTGACGCGCGACGGCATCCTGCAGCCACGTGAACAGCGCCGCGCCCGCGACAGGCCCCGTTAGCGTCGTGATGCCGCCGAGCAATACCATCACGAGACCATCGACGGAACGGCTCACGCTGATCACTTCCGGCGAGATCGTGCCTTTCGAAAACGCGTACAGCGAGCCGGCGAGTCCGCAGAACAGCGACGCGATCACGAACGCGGCCCATTGCACGCGCTTCGTATCGATGCCGATCGCTTCCGCGCGCAACGCCGAATCGCGCGACGCGCGCATCGCGTAGCCGAGCGGCGAGAACAGCATGCGACGCAACAGCCACACGCCGAGCACGGCGCACGCGAGCGTCAGGTAGTAATACGCGACCGGCGACGACAACCAGTTCGACGGCCACAAGCCGAGGATGCCGTTGCTGCCGCCCGTCACGTCGTCCCATTGATACACGACCGACCACACGATCTGCGCGAATGCGAGCGTGAGCATCGCCAGATAGACGCCCGACAGCCGCACGCAGAACCAGCCGAACACCAGCGCGCCGAGCATGGCGAGCAGCGGGCCGAGGACGAGCGCGGCTTCCATCGGCAGATCGAGCACTTTCAGGAAGAGCGCCGCGCCGTACGCGCCGAGGCCGAAGTACGCGGCATGACCGAACGAGTGCATGCCGCCCGGTCCCATGATGAAGTGCAGGCTCGCGGCGAACAGAACAGCGATCAGGATTTCGACGAGCAGCACGGGCGTATAGGGAAACGCGTTCGCGGCGAGCGGCGCGAGCACGAGTATGGCGAGCACGCAGACCGCGAGTGCTTTCAGTTGTTTGCTTGCGGGTCGCAAGGGCGCTTCGGGCGCGGTTGTCGCGCGCACGGTCGATGTCGGACGCCCGAGCAAACCCCACGGTCGCACGACGAGCACGACGGCCATCACGACGAACTCCGCGACGAGCGTGAAGCGGCTCAGCGACAGATCGATACCGAATAGCGACACATGCCCGATGCCGATGCACAGCGCCTTGATCTCGGCGATCAGGAGTGCCGCGATGAACGCGCCGGGAATCGAGCCCATGCCGCCGACCACGACGACGACGAATGCATTGCCGATGGTCTCGAGATCGAGCGACAGATTCGCCGACATTCGCGGACCCTGCAACGCGCCGCCCAGTCCCGCGAGAAACGCGCCGACGAAGAACACGCCTGTGAACAGCCACGCCTGGTTGATGCCGAGCGCGCCGAGCATCTCGCGGTCTTGAGTCGCTGCGCGGACGAGCGTGCCCCAGCGGGTTTTCGTCAACGCGTACCACAGCGCGAGCAGCACGAGCGGGCCGATGATGATCAGCGCGATATCGTAGGTTGGGAGTTGATGGCCGAGCAGCTCGACTGCGCCTGCGAGGTGCGGGGCGCGTGGGCCGAAGAGGTCTTGCGGGCCCCAGATGGCGAGTGCCGCGTCGCGGAAGATCAGGACTAGCGCGAAGGTCGCGAGCAGGTGGAAGAGTTCGGGTGCTTTGTAGATGCGTCGTAGCACGATGAATTCGACGAGTGCGCCGAGTATGCCGATTGTCAGTGCCGAGGCTACGACGGAGAGCCAGAAGCCTGTTGTCGTTGCGCCGAAGCGGCTCGTGATCGTGTAGGCGACGTAGACGCCCAGCATGTAGAAGGAGCCGTGCGCGAAGTTGACGATGCGGGATACGCCGAAGATGAGCGATAGACCCGCTGCCACGAGGAAGAGCGCCGAGGCGTCGGCGAGTCCGTTTACGAGTTGGACCAGGAGGTTCGGAAGCATTTTTGCCTGGCGGCGCATGGGGTTTTGGGTTGGGCAGCAGGTATACCTGAAATGTTCGTGGTTTGCAGAAGGTTTTTTTGTCTGCGACGCAGTCGCCATGCTGGCCTTTTTGTTCTTGGCTGCGACGCAGTCGCTGTCTGGGTTTTCTGGCTGCGCTGGCATCCGCGAATTCGTAGCGGTGCTTCAGGCGTTGCCCCTGTGCGGGGCGGCACCTACTTTTCTTTGCAGCGGTGTAAAGACTGGAGACATAGCTGACAGGTGTACAGGGACATGGTTGACACTTTCGGGTAATCAAACGCCCGGATTCAACCATGCCCTGGGAAGCAAAAAACACCATGAATCTCCGCGAAGAATTCGTCAGCCTGGCCGCCACACAGGCTCTGTCATTCAGCGAGCTATGCCGGCGCTACCGGATCAGCCGCCAGACCGGCTACAAGTGGCTGGACCGTCACAAGGCCGAAGGCCCCGGCGGGCTGGCCGACCGCTCCCGACGCCCGCACCACAGCCCCCTGCGCTCACCTGAACACATCGAAGCGCGGGTGCTGGAACTGCGTCGCGAACATGGCTGGGGCGGACGCAAGATCGAACGGCGCCTGAAGGATCTGGGCGAGACTGAGGTGCCCGCGCCCGCCACGATCACCGAAATCCTGCGCCGCCACGGGCTCATCGATGAACAGGCGTCGCAGCAGCGCCAGCACTGGCAGCGCTTCGAGCACGCGCATCCGAACCTGCTGTGGCAGATGGACTTCAAGGGCGACGTCCAGACGCTGAAGGATGGGCGCTGCATGCCGCTGACGGTCATCGACGATCACTCGCGCTACAACCTCGTGCTCAGCGCCTGCTCGCGTACGACCACACAGGTCGTGCAGGCCGCGCTTGAGCGCGCGTTCCGCTGCTACGGGCTGCCTGCGCGCATCAACACCGACAACGGCGCGCCGTGGGGCTCGCCCAGCGCGCCGGGGCAGCTCACCGAACTCGCGGTCTGGCTGATCCGGCTGGGCATCCTGGTGAGCTACAGCCGGCCGTATCACCCGCAGACCAATGGCAAGGACGAACGGTTTCACCGCACGCTGAAGGCCGAAGTGCTGGACCGGCAGGCCTTCAGCACACATGCGCACATGCAGCAGGCACTGGATCGCTGGCGGCACGTGTACAACGTCGAACGTCCGCACGAGGCACTCGGGATGGCCACGCCCATTACCCGCTACGCGTGCAGCCTGCGCGCGATGCCCGGGCGGGTGCCCGAGCCCGAATACGGCTGTGGCGATGAAGTCTTACGGGTCAATGCCAGCGGCGTGGTGCGCCTGCGCGGCCAGAAACTGAAGCTGTCGATCGCGCTCAAGGGGCTGCAGGTAGCAGCCCGCATGAGCGAGAAGGAAGACGGGGTGATCGAGATCTGGTTCGCCCATCAGCGGGTCGCCAAACTTGACCTGAAGGCACCCAAACCCTGACCATCAGGTGTCAACGATGTCCCCGTACATGTGTCAACCATGTCTCCAGTCTGTACACAGCGGCAAAGAAAAGTAGGCAAAAGAAAGCCGCTTTTGTACCTCCGGTGCCTGCCACGATAACGGCACGGCGCACTTTCTTTGAGCCGTCGCGCAGCGACGCAAACACTCCGTAGAAAGCCCGCAGTCAGGCGCGCGCGGCGCAAAAGATGACATCCACCTGGGGCACATTCGGTCGGCTTGTTTTTGTGCGTTTGCCGTCAGTTGATTGCGGCGGTATGTGCTCCAGACTGTGTGGGGTTTTCGCGCCGTGCGCGGTTGACTGCGGGCTTTCTACGGAGTGGGGACGTCGCTGCGCGACAGGTCGACTGCGGCATGCCGAAAGCGCTATCCTGGTAGGCACCGGAGGTTCAAAAGCGGCTTTCTTTTGCCTACTTTTCTTTGCCGCTGCAAAGAAAAGTAGGTGCCGCCCCGCACAGGGGCAACGCTAATAAACCGACACGAAAAAGCGGATGCCAGCGCAGCAAAACCCGCGTATGCCAGCGCAGCAAACACAAAAAAGCCGCGCAGACGAAAAAAGTCCACACGGCTCCGCAGAAGAAGAACAGCAAAAAAACCAGAACCGCGCCGCCTCAGGCGCCCCCTTCCTGATCTTGCTCTTTAAAAACCTTATCAGCCAGATGAAAAGCAGAATTAGCGGCGGGCACGCCACAGTAGATAGCAGTCTGCAGCAAAACCTCTTTAACCTGCTCCCGAGTAACCCCATTATTCCGCGCAGCGCGAAGATGCAAAGCAAGCTCCTCGCTGCGATTAAGCGCAACCATCATCGCGATGGTCAAAAGGCTCCGCGTATGCCGCGGCAACCCCTCTCGCGTCCAGATCTCCCCCCACGCATACCGTGTGATGAAATTCTGAAACTCCTCGGTCACTTCAGTGCGATTCGCCAGCGAACGATCCACATGCGCATCGCCCAGCACTGCGCGGCGCACCTTCATGCCCGCTTCGTAACGTTCTTCGTCGTTCATCGTTGTCCCTTCAGGAAATCGAGTACCGTCTTCGTGAACGTGTCGGCCACTTCGATGTTCGAAATGTGCGACGCATCCAGTTCGACGTATCGCGCACCCGGAATCGCAGCAGCCAGTTCGCGACCCTGCGCAGGCGTCGCGGCGAGATCGTGCGTGCCGGAAATCACCAGCGCCGGTGCCTTGATACCAGGCGCCTCAGGCCGCAAGTCAGTCGCGTTGATCGCCTCGCAATTCAGCGCATAACCTTCCTTGTCGGTGTGCACAAAAACATCGCGGACATAGTTGTACACGAGCGGCTCGCGCGCAATGAACTCCGCCGTGAACCAGCGCGGCAGCACGGCTTCCGACAACGTCAGCATCCCTTCCGTACGCGCCCGCGCCGCACGCGGCACCCACACTTCCGGCGAACCGATGCGCGCCGCCGTGTTGCACAGCACGACGCGATCGATACGATCCGCGTAACGCGCCGCGAGACCGATGCCCGTCAGCCCGCCCATCGAGATCCCGCAAAAATTCGCGCTTGCGATCTTCAACGTGTCGAGCAGGCCGATCACATCGCCCGTCAGAAGCTCGATCGAATACGGTCCCTTCGGCGCTTCCGAATGACCATGGCCGCGCGTGTCGTAACGCAGCACGCGGAAATGCTTCGCGAGTTCGGCGACTTGCGGCGTCCACATCGACAGGTCCGTGCCGAGCGAATTCGACAGCACCAGCCACGGCGCATTGCCGTGCCGGTCGCCGTCGATCCGGTAATGAAGCTCGATGCCATTGACTGCGGCGTAAGGCATTCCTTTACTCCTGATGTTGGTTCACGCGTTCTTGCGCGCGGTATGAAGAGCCAGCACGGCGTCCACGAAAGCGTGCGCGCTGCCCACGTAATGCGCCGGATCGAGCAGGCGTTTCAGTTGCTCGACGGGCAAGTGCTGAGTGACGGATGCATCGGCGGCGAGCACGTCGAACAAGGTCTTGCCGCTTTTCACAGCCTCTTTCGACGCATGCTCGACGAGATGATGCGCATCCATCCGGCCGATCTTGTCGCCGAGCGCAAGCATCACCGCTTCGCCGAGAATCAGGCCGTGCGTCACGTCGAGATTCGCGGCGAGCCGCTCGACGTTCACTTCGAGTCCCTTCGCGATCTGTTCGATATTCGCGAGCGCGCCGCCCGCGAGACGCGCGAGATCAGGCAGCGCGTCCCATTCGGCCTGCCAGCCGCCGAGCGCGCGTTCGTGCTCCTGCACCATGCCCGCGAACACCGTCGCGACGAGTCCCGGCGCGCGCGTCGCCGCCGTCAGCACAGCCGCGCAGCCAACCGGATTGCGCTTGTGCGGCATCGTCGACGAACCGCCTTTGCCTGCGGCAACCGGTTCGCCGAGTTCGCCGAGTTCGGTCTGCATCTGCAGCGAGATATCGCGTGCGATCTTGCCGAGCGTGCCGATCAGCATGCCGAAAAACGACGCCGCTTCGGCAATGCGGTCGCGCTGCGTGTGCCACGGCACGGCCGGAAGCTGGAGCTTCAGTTCCTGCGCAAGCGCTTGCGCGACCACGCCGCCCTTGTCGCGCAGACTCGCGAGCGTGCCCGCCGCGCCGCCGAATTGCAGCACGAGCGCGCGCTCGCGCAACGCGTCGAGTCGCTCGCGATGACGCAGCAATGCATCGAGCCATTGCGCGAACTTCAGACCGAGCGTGATGGGCAGCGCCTGTTGCAGCCATGTGCGGCCGATCATCGGCGTCGCGCGATGCCGTTGCGCGAGCGCGGCGATCGCGTCACACGTGGAGAGAAGCGCGCCGTCGAGCAGATCGAACGCGTCGCGCAGTTGCAGGACGGTCGCCGTATCGATGATGTCCTGGCTCGTCGCGCCCCAATGGACGAATTTCGACGCCTGCGCGTCGGCGTCCTTGACGCGCGCGGTCAGCTGTTTGACGAGGGGAATCGCGAGATTGCCGCCGAGCGCGGCGTCGCGCACGAGCGCGTCGGCGTCGAGCTTGTCGGCATGACAGGTCGCTTCGATCGCGGCGACAGCCGATTGCGGAATCACGCCATGAGCTGCCGAAGCGCGCGCGAGCGCCGCTTCGACATCGAGCATCCGTTGCAGCGTCGCGCGCGGCGACCAGATGTCGTTCATCGGCTGCGTGCCGCAGATCAGGCCAGTCAAGCGGGCGCTAGCTTCTAGCATGATGTTCAGTGCGTTGGATGAATGCGCGTTGGGTTCGCGCAAAAAGCGCGCGGCGTTCGGTTTCATTGTCGCCGAACGCCGCGGCGAAATCACGCGCGCATTTGCGCACGTGCTTGCGTGACATGTCGAGGCCGCCTGCGGGCGAACCTCAGGCCGCGCGAGCCTGCTGCGTGCCGTCGATCAGCGCGACGCCCGTCAGCTTCTCCAGTTCCGCGAAATCGATATCCGAGAAGATTTCGCGCACGACGAGGCCGTCCTTCGTCACGTCGATCATCGCGAGGTCCGTATAGATGCGGTCTACGCAGCCGACGCCCGTCACCGGGTACGAGCACTCGGCGACGATCTTGCTTTCGCCCTGCTTCGTCAGATGCTCCATCATCACGAACACCTGCTTCGCGCCGATGGCCAGATCCATCGCGCCGCCGACAGCGGGAATCGCGTCGGGCGCGCCCGTATGCCAGTTCGCGAGGTCGCCCGTCGCCGATACCTGGAACGCGCCGAGCACGCAGTAGTCGAGATGGCCGCCGCGCATCATCGCGAACGAATCCGAATGATGGAAGAACGCGCCGCCCGTCAGCAGCGTGACGTGCTGCTTGCCGGCGTTGATCAGTTCGTCGTCTTCCTCGCCTTTCGCGGGCGCCGGGCCCATGCCGAGCAGGCCGTTTTCGCTGTGCAGGAAGATTTCCTTGTTGGCGTCGAGGTGGTTCGCCACCAGCGTCGGCACGCCGATGCCGAGGTTCACGTAAGCGCCTTCAGGAATGTCCTGCGCGACGCGCTTCGCCATTTCATCGCGGGTCAGTCGTTTCATGTCAGGTCTCCTCAGGCGGCTTGTTCAGGGCGTTGAGTCAGATGCGCAGCTTGCGGCACTTCGACGATGCGCTGCACGAAAATGCCCGGCGTCACGATCACTTCAGGGTCGAGTGCGCCGAGCGGCACCACTTCCGATACCTGCACGATCGCCGTCTTCGCGGCGCTCGCCATGATCGGGCCGAAGTTGCGCGCGGTCTTGCGATACACCAGATTGCCCCAGCGGTCGCCCTTGTACGCCTTGATCAGCGCGAAGTCGGCGTGCAGCGGCGCTTCGAGCACGTAATGCTTGCCGTCGATTTCACGCGTTTCCTTGCCTTCCGCGAGCTTCGTGCCGTAGCCCGTCGGCGTGAAGAAGCCGCCGATGCCCGCGCCCGCCGCGCGAATGCGCTCGGCGAGATTGCCCTGCGGCACGAGTTCCAGTTCGATTTCGCCCGCACGATAGAGCGCGTCGAACACGTACGAGTCCGTCTGACGCGGGAACGAGCAGATGATCTTGCGCACGCGCTTCGCGTTCAGCAGCGCGGCGAGGCCCGTGTCGCCGTTGCCGGCGTTGTTGTTGACGATGGTGAGTTCTTTGGCGCCCTGCTCGATGAGCGCGTCGATCAGCTCGGACGGCATGCCCGCCGTACCGAACCCGCCGATCATGACGGTCGCGCCGTCATGCACGTCGGCGACCGCCGACTGGAGTGACTCGAAAATCTTGTTGATCATGTCGAATATCCTCTGGAACGCGTCGTTCCGCGCCGCGCGATCCGCCGATTCCCAGACGGAATGCGCGCCGGACGGTCTCCACGTCCGCTTACGTCCTTCATGTCCTGCTGACGGCATGCAGACCTGCTGCAGGCCGCATGTGTTGGGTTCGTCGTGCGCCTCTTCTGCACCGTGCCGAACTCCGAAAAGTTCTATATGCGAACACAGTTTCGTTTAGCGAACGTACCGGCGCATTATGGTTTGCGCTCGCGTCTCTTGTCAAGGCAAGGGTTTCTGTGGTTTGCCCTGATGCCGATCGATCACAGATCAATTGCGAAACGGCAGTCCGACGTAATTCTCTGCCAGCATCCGCGACGCTGCATCCGAACTCGTCACATAACGCAGTTCCGCCAGCTTCAGCCGCTCGACGAAAGGCGAGTCGTCGAGCGACGGATGCAGCATGTTCGTCATGAAGTACGAGAAATGCTCGGCGCGCCAGACGCGTTCGAGGCACGTCGCCGAATACGCGTGGAGCAGATCGTCACGGGCTTCACGATAGTGCGCGGCGAGCGCCTTCGACAGCACGCGCACGTCGGCGACGGCCAGGTTCATGCCTTTCGCGCCCGTCGGCGGCACGATGTGCGCGGCGTCACCGGCCAGAAAGAGCCGGCCGTACTGCATCGGCTCGCAGACGAAGCTGCGCATCGGCGTGACGCCTTTCTGCGTGATGTCGCCGATCGCGGGCAGCCAGCCGTCGTCGTTGGCGAAGCGCGCGTGGAGTTCGGCCCAGATGCGTTCGTCGGGCCACTGCGCGAGGTCTTCGTCGGGACGGCATTGCAGATAGAGACGCGTCACATCGGGCGAACGCATGCTGAACAGCGCGAAACCGCGCGCATGATGCGCATAGACGAGTTCGTCGCAGTTCGGCGAGGCGTCGGTGAGAATGCCGAGCCACGCGTACGGATAGATGCGCTCGAAGTTTTGCAGCGCGTCGCGGGGAATCGATTCGCGCGAGACGCCGTGGAATCCGTCGCAGCCCGCCACATAGTCGCAATCGATACGCTGCACTGCGTCATCGTGCGTGAACTGTACCCACGGCTTGTCTGTGGCGAGATCGTGCAGTGCGACATCGGAGACATCGAAGCGCAGCGCCTGCTCATGCTCGACAGCCGACGCGATCATGTCGCGCACCACTTCGTGCTGGCCATAGACGGTGATCGCGCGGCCGCCCGTCAGCGTCGTCAGATCGATGCGATGGCGTTTGCCGTCGAACAGCAGTTCGATGCCGTGATGGATCAGCCCTTCGCGCTGCATCCGCGCGCCGAGGCCGGCTTCGTTGAGCGTATCGACGGTGCCCTGTTCGAGCACGCCCGCGCGGATCCGATGCTCGCAGTGATCGCGCGACCGGCTCTCCAGCACAATCGATTCGATGCCCGCGAGCCGCAACAGATGTGAGAGCAGCAGACCGGCGGGGCCTGCGCCGATGATCGCCACTTGAGTACGCATAGACGTATCTCCTTCCTTCTTTCTTATTGGAGTATTCAAGGCCTCCAATCGATTCTCGTCGCTTTCCCGTATATGCTTTGGCGAGATTTCCGCGGTAGCCTGTATACGATTTATAGATAATGCGCGGCTCAATGCCAATGACGCGCCCCAGCATGGCCGAACTCGATCTCAACCTGATTCCCTACCTCGTCGCGCTCGAAGACATGCGCAACGTGAGCCGCGCCGCCGAACGTCTCGGCGTGAGCCAGCCGCGCGTGAGCACCGCGCTTGGCCGGCTGCGCGAATACTTCAACGATCCGCTGTTCGTGCGCACGTCGCGCGGCATGGAGCCGACGCCCCGAGCACTCGCGCTGATTCCCGCCGCGCGCGAAGCACTCGCGCGCATCGAGAAGGGCATGCTCGAATCGCAGGACTTCGATCCCGCGACGTCGACGCAGACCTTTTCGCTCGCGCTGTCCGATGTCGGCGAAATCGTGTTTTTGCCGCGTCTCTTGCAACTGTTCGCCGAACGTGCGCCGCATGCGAATCTGCGTTCGGTGTCGCTGCCGCCCGCGCATGTCGAACGAGGACTGGAGTCGGGCGATATCGATCTCGCCGTCGGCTACTTTCCCGATCTGTCCGGCAACAACTTCTTTCAGCAGCGTCTGTTCACGCACCGCTTTATCTGCCTGATGCGCAGCGATCATCCGCTGGCGGGCGCGCCGCTGACGCTCGAACAGTTCATCGCACTGGGGCATGCCGTCGTGCGTGCCGAGGGGCGCAGCCAGGAAGTGCTCGAACAGTATCTGGAGAAGAAGCGCATCCGCCGACGCGCCGTGCTGGAGACGCCGCACTTCATGAGCCTGCCGTTCATTCTTGCGCGCACCGATCTGATCGCGACGGTGCCGCACGCGATCGGCTTCGCGTACGTGTCGGAACACGCGTCGATCACGCTGGTCGAACCGCCTTTGCCGTTGCCCCGATTCGACTTGCGCCAGCACTGGCATCGCAAGTTTCACAACGATCCGCGCGCGGGCTGGCTGCGCGGCGTGGTCGCCGAGCTGTTCAACGACGCGAAGGACGAGTGGCCGAAATAGCGTTTGCATCAGGCCGTGATGCATATCCATATTGGGCGTAGGGCCAGGAAACATGGAACAATGCCTCAACGTGCGATGCGCGATTTACTGGAACTGGAGCGAAGGATGACTACGAAGAAAACAACGCCCACCGACGCACCCGGCCGGCCGTCCCGGGAGGAAGCCGAAGAAGCCGTGCGCACGCTGCTGCGCTGGGCGGGCGACAATCCTCAGCGCGAGGGGTTGCTCGATACGCCTGCGCGCGTCGTGCGAGCGTATGAGGAATTTTTCGCGGGCTACAACGTCGAGCCGCGCGACATACTGGCTCGCACGTTTTCCGAGGTGGACGGCTACGACGAGATGATCGTGCTGAAGGACATTCGCTTCGAGAGTTATTGCGAGCATCACATGGTGCCGATCATCGGGCGGGCGCATGTTGCTTATTTGCCTGAGCATCGCGTGGTGGGGATTTCCAAGCTGGCGCGGCTTGTCGATGCGTTTGCCAAGCGGCTGCAGATTCAGGAAAAGATGACCGTGCAGATCGCCGATACGCTCAACGAAGTATTGCAGCCGAAGGGCGTCGGGGTGATTCTCGAAGCGTCGCATCAGTGTATGTCGACGCGCGGCGTGCATAAGGCTGGGGTCGAGATGGTGACGTCCCGGATGCTCGGGACTTTTCGCTCCGATGCCTCTACGCGGAGGGAGTTTTTGTCTATCGTAAATAGTCCTACTTCCGTTAGTGTTGCTAATACGTAGCGTTTTTTTTGTCTGCGACGCTAGTCGCCATTCTGGTTTTTTGCCTTTTTGCTTTTTGGTTTTTGCTGCGCTGGCATCCGCGAATTCGTATCGGTGCTTCTCGCGTTGCCCCTGTGCGGGGCGGCACCTACTTTTCTTTGCAGCGGCAAAGAAAAGTAGGCAAAAGAAAGCCGCTTCAAACCTCCGGTGCCTGCCAAGATAACGCCACGGCACACGTTCCTTGAGCTGTCGCGCAGCGACGCGAACACTCCGTAGAACGCCCGCAGTCAAGCGCGCGCGGCGCGAAAGATGACATCCACCTGGGGCACATTAGGTCAGCACGTTTTTTTGCATTTGCCGTCAGTTTGATTGCGGCGGTATGTGCTCCAGACTGTGTGGGGGCTTTTCGCGCCGTGCGCGGTTGACTGCGGGCTTTCTACAGAGTGCGGAGGTCACTGCGCGATAGCTCAACTACGGCATGCTGAAGCGCTTTCCTGGCAGGCACCGGAGGTTCAAAAGCGGCTTTCTTTGGTTACTTTCTTTGCCGCGGCAAAGAAAGTAACTGCCGCCCCGCACAGGGGCAACGCTAATAGACCGATACGAAACCGCGGATGCCACCGCAGCAAAAAGCAAAAAAACAAAAAGCAAAACCAGAATGGCGACTGCGTCGCAGACAAAAAACCTATCTCGTAGCAAGCACCACAGCCGCGAGCACGCACCCAACCCCAACAACCTGCGCCCCACCAACAGCCTCCCCCAACACGCCAACGGCAAGCACAAGCGCCGACACAGGCACCAATGCCGTGACAACTCCTGCTTCCGCGCCGCTGAGGCGCGCAGCCCCCGCATACCAGAGCACAAACCCAACCACGGTAGGAACAAGCGCGTAATACACGACACCTGCAATCGCATGAACAAAAACAGCATCGAATGGCAACAACCAAGGCTGCTCATAAAAAGCAGGCCCGATAGCCACGAGAAACCCGATGCCGCTCATCAGCGCCGACAACGGCAACGCCGCGACCGGCGTCCGCAGCTTGCGATTGAGCAGAATAAACAGCGCCTCGCAGACAATCGCGGCAAACACCAGCGCATTACCCACAAAAGAGTGCCCGCTGCCCGAACCATCAGCAAGCTCACCAACACGCACAGTACAAACGATCACACCCAAAGTCGCGAGCACGATCGCCGCAAGCAAGGCGCGAGATAAACGCTCGCCAAGAGCCAACGCCGCGAACGCGGCAGACACTGCAGGCAACGTCCCCGCAATCACCCCCGCATCAGCCGCCGACGCGAGCCGCATTCCGCCGATCAGGCAAACCGTATAACCGACACTTCCCGCGCCCGCCTGCGCGATCACGAGCAACGCATCGCGCGCGCCGAGCTTCGGCCATCGAACCTTCAGCACGCGCATCATCGCGAGAAAAATCGGAAACGCAATCGCAAAGCGCAACGCGGTCGCCGAGAACGGCGGCAGGCCGCCCGCAATCGCCTTGCTGACCACCACAGTGCTGCCCACGCCAATCATCGCCAGCGCGCAAAAGGTATAGCCGGTGTAACGCGCGTTCATGCCGCCGTCTCCTCATAACGAACGATGCGGCAAGCGTACGGTTCGCGTCGACGCGCGGTCTTGAACGTTATTGCAGAGAGTCGGAATGCAGCTGGATGGATCAGCGGACAGCCGCTGCGTAGCCCGCAGGCGTCACGCCCAGCAGTCGCACGAACGCGCGCGTCATGTGGCTTTGATCGGAGAAACCTGCCGAGACAGCGGCATCCGCGAGCGATGTGCCGAGCGCGATCAATTGCCGCGCCAGCGCGACCCGACGCTGCATCCGGTACGCATGCGGCGGCAACCCCACTTCGTGCGCAAAAGTACGCAACAGCTGGAAACGGCTCATGCCGGCTTCGGCAGCGAGATCGGCGAGCGTCGATGGCGACGCGGGATCGTCGTCGATACGGCTCTTTGCGCGCGCAACCGAACCATTGCGTTCCGTGCATGGCGGCGCCGACGTCGCGTAATGCCGGCCCACATGCGCGAACAACGCGAGCAACGCTTCTTCGCAAGCGAGATTGTCGGAAACCGAGCCGTCGTTCGTGTCGCGCGCAGCCACGGCAAACAGGCGCGCAAAGCACATCGACAATTTCGGATCGTTCAGCACCGGCCGCGTCAATTCCACTTCTCGCAGCGGTGTCTGCGCGCATTCGGCAAGCGTCGCGGCGACGAGCGACGGCGCGAAATACAGCATCCGCCACGCGCGTCCGTGTTCGTCGAGCGGACTGCCGTCATGGACTTCGCCGGGATTGACGGTGATGACATCCGTCGCGCGCGCTTCGACGGGACCGCGTCCACTCGCCGAACGCTGCCCGCCCGCGATCACCACGCCGATGCCGAAACGATCGTGAGAATGACGGGCGAACGCGTGCGTCGTGTGCGCGACGGTCGCTTCGACGCCGTCGAGCGCGCAGCGCAGCATCTGAACGCGTCCGCGCGGTTTCATCGTTTCAACCGCCTGAGCAGAAGAAAAGACGAGTGCGCATCAACGCCGGCCCTCGTCGTTACGGCTGCGCTCGCCTTCGCGGATCTTGCCCTGAGACACGCTGCTGCCAGGCGGCACGCTATGCGTGAGCCACACGTTGCCGCCGATCACCGAGCCGCGTCCGATCGTCACGCGGCCCAGAATCGTCGCGCCCGCGTAAATCACGACGTCGTCTTCGACGATCGGGTGACGCGATTTGCCCTTCACGAGCGTGCCGTCGTCTTCCGCGGCGAAGCTCTTTGCGCCGAGCGTTACCGCCTGATAGACACGCACGCGCTCGCCGATGATCGCCGTTTCGCCGATCACGACGCCCGTGCCGTGATCGATGAAGAAGCTCGGGCCGATCTGCGCGCCGGGGTGAATGTCGATGCCCGTCGCCGAATGCGCGATCTCGTTGATAAAGCGCGCGAGCAGCGGCACGCCGAGCTTGTGCAGCGCATGCGCGAGCCGGTGATGCGTCATCGCCCACACGCCCGGATAGCACAGCAGAATTTCCGTGATGTGCTGCGCGGCGGGGTCGCCGACATACGCGGCCTGAATATCGCTGACCAGCAACGCGCGGATGCCGGGCAACTGCTTGCCGAACTCGCGCGCGACATCGAATGCGCGCGTGCTCAGATCAGCATCCGATGTCTCCGCGTGTTCGGGCAAAAAACGCAGCGCGCGGCGAATCTGTTCGGCGAGCAGACGAAGCGTGCTTTCGAGCGTATGGCCGACGTAGTAGTCGACGCTTTCGTCGGTGAGATCGGGCGCGCCGTAATGCGTCGGGAACAGCGCGGCGCGCAGTCCCTGCACGATGTTGATCACGCCGTCGCGCGAAGGCAGCTCGCGAATGCCGCGCGGATGACGCGTGCGATGCAGTTCTTCACGCGACGCGCGCAATTCGGCGACGATCTGTTCGAGGCCCCAGTTGTGGGAAGAAACGTTTGACATGGCGAGGACGGCAGTTGCGGGCGGGCCGCAACGAAAGTGAATTGTCCCCAGAGATTACCGCGTTTCGCCGCGCGTCGCCGGAGCCTGGTGCGATTTGCATAAGGAATGGCTCATGCAGACGAATCGATGCATGCGCGGCAGTGCGTAGCAGATGACGTGCTAGACGGTGATACTGCTTGCGTCAATCCAGCGCACTGCCCAGTCGCGCGCGTGGGCGATAGCAGCGGCTTCGTCGGTAAAGCGGAGATCGGTGGGGAAGAAGCGGTTGGCGACCAGTTCGCCATCGCTCGATCGCGAGACGACCACATACGGTTGCCAAGTTCCATCGCCTGAACGCGCCGGCGCGCAGTTCAGCAAGTAGCCACGATGTGTGAATGCAGCATCAACGTGCATGAGTCACCCGCCCCTGACTGCCTCATAGATGGTCCTTTTTCGCGAGTGCGATGCCAGGTATCGAAGCAACCGGCGAGACTGCCGCGGGAATACTCTTATGTGGTCTT
Source organism: Paraburkholderia sabiae (assembly GCF_030412785.1). Lineage (NCBI taxonomy): Bacteria > Pseudomonadati > Pseudomonadota > Betaproteobacteria > Burkholderiales > Burkholderiaceae > Paraburkholderia > Paraburkholderia sabiae. The sequence continues at coordinate 4,019,373 of NZ_CP125295.1, read as the reverse complement.
GCTGCACTCGAACCAAGATCATACTCTGTAGGAAAAGAGCGTCCACCAAAAAAATTCGTAAAAAATTTCCGCTTGCGCGAAGCACCGTCACGCGCGCTTCGCCAGGTAATCGGGCGCTCACGCGGAACGACTTTTGCTCGTATCCTGTGCTTCAGGCACTAGTCAAAGGAGGGCGTCAAATGAGCCTCAACACCCGCAAAGTACCTGCGACGCAATCGGGAACCGACGTCGCGCGCAACGCCGCGATGCATAACGACCGCACGCACGACAGCACCGTCGATACCGACAGCAAGAACCACGAAGCGGCGCGCATCGCTGGCCACGCGCCGATCGGCCCCGACGAAGTCACGACGAGCAATGCGTCGCTCGTCAACAGCATCCCCGACGATCCGTTTGCGGAACTGGCGGGATTCGACAGCCGTATCGGCGGAAACCATCTGCTGCTCGCGCTGGAGCCCGGCTATCGTGTGATCGACAAGGGCATGCTCGCGCCCGAGGTCGTCGAGCAATTCGAAGATCGCTTTCACGAGCCGCGCACCCATTCCGGCGAGCGCATGCGCAGCGGCCGCATGCACTACGCGCTCAACCATCAGCGGCCGACGCGCGTGATCGAGCTCGAACGCGTGAAGTGAGCGGTTGTGTGTAGATTGTCATGTGACGCGTCATCTTCGGAGCGCGTCACATGTCTTCAGCGCATTGTTTTCAGCGTGACGAACGTGCATGCGATTCGAAACTGCCGGTTTCGTGATTTCGTCGCGCGCGCATCTTTTTCCCGCTTCAAACGGTCGGCACAATCGGCGCAATTCCATTCACGGAGCGAAAGATGAGCAGAATCGTCGTGATCGGCGCAACGGGCACGCTCGGCCGTGCAGTCGCCACCGAACTCAAAGCGCGGCATGAAGTGATCGAAGTCGGCGCGACGCGCGGCGCGCATCAGGTCGACAGCACGGACCCGGCGAGTGTCGAACGGCTGTTTGAAGCGCTCGGCAAAGTGGACGGCGTCGTCACGACGACGGGCAAGGTTCACTTCGGCCCGCTGCCCGAGATGACCGTCGAGCAATTCTGGGTCGGCCTGCGCGACAAGCTGATGGGACAGATCAACGTCGTGCTCGCCGCGCAGAAGTACATGAACGACGGCGGCTCGTTCACGCTGACGAGCGGCATTCTCGCCGACGAGCCGATCCGCCTGGGCGCCAGCGCGACCACCGTGAATCTCGCGCTCGAAGGGTTCGTGCGCGGCGCGGCGATCGAACTGCCGCGCGGCATCCGCATCAACGTCGTCAGTCCGACTGTGCTGACGGAATCGATGGACAGCTACGCGCCGTTCTTCCGCGGCTTCGAGCCCGTCGATGCGAAGAAAGCGGCGCAAGCGTATTTGCGCAGTGTGGAAGGTGCGCAGACGGGGCGCGTGTATCGCGTCGGGGAATAGAAGTTTTGCTGCAAGTCAGTTGGCGAGCGCACGTTTCGCATACGCTCGCCGACCTTTCTTCGTTCAGTGGATTTCCGGCTCTTCTGTCGAAGCGCTCGCGCCGCCTGCGCCGTCGCGTTGCAGGAAATCGAAGTCACAACCCTTGTCCGCCTGCAGCACGTGCACCTGATGCATCGCGCCGTAGCCACGCGAAAACCGCGGCGCGGGCGCGATCCACGCGGCCTTGCGGCGCGCGAGTTCTTCATCCGATACCAGCACGTTCAGCTTGCGCTGCGGCACGTCGAGTTCGATCAGATCGCCGTCGCGCACCAGCGCAAACGGCCCGCCGATAAACGATTCCGGCGCCACGTGCAGCACGCACGCGCCATAGCTCGTGCCGCTCATGCGCGCGTCGGAAATGCGCAGCATGTCGCGCACGCCTTTCTTCAACAGCTTCTGCGGGATCGGCAACTGGCCCCACTCGGGCATGCCCGGCGCACCGACGGGGCCCGCGTGCTGCAACACGATCACGCAGTTTTCATCGATATCGAGTTCGTCGCTATCGATGCGCGCAGCCATGTCGTTGTAGTCGCTGAACACCACCGCGCGGCCCGTATGCACGAGCAGGTGTGGTTCAGCCGCGCCCGGCTTGATCACTGCGCCATCCGGCGCGATGTTGCCTCTCAGCACGGCAAGTCCGTTGTCCGGCATCAGCGGATTGGCGCGGCGACGAATCACGTCGTCGTTGAAAATCTGCGCGCCTTCGAGGTTTTCGCCGATCGTGCGTCCGTTCACCGTCTTCTGCGAGCGGTCGATCAGGTCGCCGAGTTCCGCCAGCATCGCCTGCAAACCGCCTGCGTAGAAAAAGTCTTCCATCAGATACGCGCCCGTCGGCCGGATGTTGGCCAGCACGGGCGTGTGGCGCGAAATGCTGTCGTAACGGTCGAGCGTGAGATGGATGCCGGCGCGACGCGCCAACGCAATCATGTGCACGATCGCATTCGTCGATCCCGACAGCGCGAGGCACGTCGTCACGGCGTTATCGATCGATTTCGCCGTGAGAATGTCCGACGGCTTCAGGTCTTCCCACACCATGTCGACGATACGCATGCCCGTTTTCGCGGACATCTGCGCGTGGCGCGAATCGGGTGCGGGAATCGACGCGAAACCCGGCAGCGTGAAGCCGAGCGCTTCGGCGGCGCTTGTCATCGTCGAGGCCGTGCCCATTGTCATGCAGTGGCCGGGCGAGCGCGCGATGCCGCCTTCCACGCCATGCCAGTCTTCTTCCGTGATCTTGCCCGCGCGCAGATCGGCCCAGTACTTCCACGTGTCGGAACCGGAGCCGAGCGTCGCGCCGTTCCAGTTGCCGCGCAGCATCGGTCCGGCGGGCAGGAAAATGGTGGGCAGATCCATCGAGATCGCGCCCATCAGCAGCGCGGGCGTGGTCTTGTCGCAACCGCCCATCAGCACGACGCCATCGGCAGGATACGAGCGCAGCGTCTCTTCCGCTTCCATCGCGAGGAAGTTGCGGTAGAGCATCGTCGTCGGTTTCTGGAACGGCTCGGACAGCGTCTGCACGGGCAGCTCGATCGGGAAGCCGCCCGCCTGCCAGATGCCGCGCTTCACTTCTTCCACACGCTGCTTGAAATGCGTGTGGCACGGATTCATCTCGCTCCACGTATTGAGGATCGCGATGACCGGCTTGCCCGCGTACTCTTCACGGCTGTAGCCCATCTGCGCAGTCCGCGAGCGATGGCCGAACGACCGCAGATCGTTCACGCCATACCAGCGGTGGCTGCGCAGTTCTTCGGGGGTTTTGCGTTTCTTCGTCTGATCGTTCGACACAACCTCTCCTACCGGCGCTGCTCCTTCACGCGCGACACGATCTGCGTCGGGCTCACGAACTGCAGCGCGATCAATACCCAGATGAGCGTGATCGCCATATAGATCATCGCCATTGCGTCGATCGATTGCGGCGCACGCACGCCCGTTGAAAACACAGCGTAATACAACGCGACGACGAGCGTCTGCGTCGCCGGTCCCGCCGTAAAGAACGTCAGCTCGAACATGCCGATCGTGCGCACCAGCACCAGCAGACCCGCAGCAAGCATGCCCGGCACCAGCAGCGGCAGCAGGATGTAGCGGAAATAGCGGAACGTGTTCGCGCCGAAGATGCGCGCCGCCGATTCGAGATTCGGATCGATCTGCTCGATGAACGGCGTCATCACGAGAATGACGAACGGCAGTGCGGGCACGAGGTTCGCGAGTATCACGCCGCTCAACGTGCCGGCGAGCCCGATCTTGTACATCACGGTCGCCATCGGAATGCCGTACGTGACGGGCGGCACCATCAGCGGCAGCAGGAACGCGAGCATCGCGAAACGCTTGCCGCGGAACTGCACGCGAGCGAGCGCATACGCGGCGGGCACGCCCAGCAGAATGGACAGCAGTACGACCGCGCCGACCACTTCGACCGTCACCCACAGCACGGACGCGAGCTGGAAATCACTCCATGCCTGCGCGTACCAGTGCAGCGTGAAGCCCTGCGGCAGCAGCGTGCCGAACCAGCGCGTCGCAATCGAGTTGACCGCGACCGTCGCGATCAGCAGCACGATATTGAGCAGGAAGAAAATCATCGCGCCCCAGACGAGCGCCTTGTACACGCGATCGCGCAGACTGACGTGCGGTTTCATCGATTTCACCGTTTGCCCTTGCGGCGCAGCGGGCCACGGATGCGCGACTTGATGATCGGATGCCATCAGCCCTTACCTCCCGTCGCCGGTCCAACATAGAAGAAGCGGCGCGCGCCGAGCATCGCGGCGACGATCACCAGTTGCACGAATCCCATCACGATTGCGATCGCCGAAGCCATCGAATAATCGTAGCTTTCGAACGCGGCCTCGGCGGCGGCGATCGATATCACCCGCGTCGGTCCCGCTGGCGCACCCAGCAGCACCGCCGACGGAAACACCGAAAACGCCTGCACGAACGACAGACACGCCGCCATCGTCAGCCCCGGCAATAGCAGCGGCAGATAGATCTGACGGAACTGCTGCCACGGATTCGCGCCGAGCGTCGCGGCAGCGCTTGCGAGTGTCGGATCGATACCCGTCACGTACGAAAGCGTCAGCAGAAACGCGAACGGAAAGCCCGACACGATGAGCGAAATCAACACGCCCCAGAAGTTGTGCGTGAGGCGCACTTCGTCGCTATAAAGATGCAGTCCGAGCACCGTCTGCGAAAACCAGCCGTTCGGACCGAAGTACGTGAGCATGCCGTCGGCGATCAGCACGGTGCCGAGCGTGACGGGAATCACGAGCAAAGTTGTGACGAACTTCTGGTACGGCGACGGACGCCGCAGCGCGAACGCCACGGGCACCGACACACCGACATTGATCAACGTAGCGGGCACGGCGAGCTTCAACGTGACGATGATGGTTGGCCACATCGACGTGTCGCTGAAGAACTTCGCGTAGTTCGCCCACATGCCGCCGCCTTCCATCGGGCTGAAAGACAGCACGAGGCCATAGGCGAACGGATAGACGAACAGCGCAAGAATGAACAGCAAGGCGGGCGACACGAGCCACGCCTTGCCGTCGCGCGGCGCGGCGGGCGCCGACGCGGCAGCGGGCGTCAGCGTGCTCATGACGGCTCTCCGTCGTAGACGAGCGTACGCGCCGGCGGCACGCGCAGCGTGACGCGCTCGCCTTCCGCAAACTCGCCGGCGACGCGCGCCCACAGTTCGCCGAACGCGCTCTTCACGCGGATCAGCGAATCGCGGCCGCCGTATTCGACGGTCGTGACCTGCGCGTCGAACGCATTTTCCGAACCGGGCGCGGCGCGCTCCATATCTTCGGGACGCAGGGCAACGGATACACGCTTGCTATTGAAGCCTTCCATGGCCATGCCGATCAGGCGCACGCCGTTCGCTTCCACAGCAACGCCTTCGCCCTGCGTGCCTTCGAGCGTGAACGGCAGCACATTGCGATAGCCCATGAAGCGCGCGACGTGCAGATTCTTCGGACGTCCGTAGACTTCCTTCGGCGTCGCAACCTGCTGCACGACACCTTCTTTCATCACGACGATGCGATCGGCCATCGACAGCGCTTCGTCCTGGTCGTGCGTCACATAAATGGTCGCGCGATCCAGTTGCGTATGGATACGGCGAATCTCGGCGCGCATTTCGATGCGCAGCTTCGTGTCGAGATTCGACAGCGGCTCGTCCATCAGGATGAGCGGCGGCTCGATCACGATTGCGCGCGCAATTGCGACGCGCTGCTGCTGGCCGCCCGACAGCTGGCCGGGGAGCTTCTTCTCGTGACCGACCAGTTGCACGAGTTGTAGTGCTTCGCGTGCGCGTTTCGCCGTTTCCGCCTTGCCGACGCCGCGCATCTTCAGACCGAAGCCGACGTTGTCGAGCACGGACATATGCGGAAACAGCGCGTAGTTCTGGAACACCATGCCGAAGCCGCGCTTTTCGGGCGGCAGCACGTCGATACGCTTTTCGTCGAGCCAGATGCCACCGCCCGTCAGCGGCTGCAAGCCCGCAATGCAGTTGAGCGCCGTCGATTTGCCGCAGCCCGAAGGCCCCAGCAGCGCGATGAATTCGCCACGGCGGATATTCAGATCGAGGCCCTGCAACGCAGCCACGGAATGCCCTTCGGTATTCACGAAACTGCGGCAGACCGATTCGAGGCGCAACTGTTCAAAGTGATGCTTCATGATCGCTTCCCTACGATGTTGCATGGCCGCGCCGACGTGCGGCCCGTCGATACAAATCCAGTCACAAACCCAGTCACAAGCACCGATGCGCACGCGAGGCGTGGCATCGGCTGATCCGCTTTGCGCGGCGACGGGTACGCGTTGAGATGACCTTACTTGGTCTTTTGCGCGCCCACTTCGCGGTCCCATTTCTGGAACGCGGCCACCATCGCCGCGGCGCTCAGCGGCTGAACGTGCGGACGGTCGGCCAGCAGTTTCGCGTATTCCGGGCGGCCGAATTTCTTCAGCACTTCCTGGCTGTGCTCGGGCGCCTGCGCTTCCGTCACGCCCTTGATGGCCGGCCCCGGATAGAAGTAGCCGTCGTCATAGGTCATGGCCTGCTGCGTCGGCTCGAGCATGAAGTTCATCAGCTTGTAGAGCACGTCGAGCTTTTCTTTCGGCACGCCCTTCGGAATCACCATGTAGTGGGCGTCGTTGACCCACGTCATGTTGTCGAACGATTGCACCTTGAATTCGGCGGGCACGATGCCGAGCGCGCGCGGGTTGATGTCCCAGCCCGTCACGGTCACCGTCATGTCGCGCGTGCCCTCACCCAGTTCCTTCATCACCGCCGACGTGCCGCCCGGATAGTAAGGAATGCAGTCGTTCAGCTGCTTGAGGAACGCCCAGGTCTTGTCCCAGCCGTTGACGGGATCTTTCGGGTCTTTGTCGCCGAGCACGTACGGCAGACCCATCAGGAACGTGCGGCCCGGACCGGAGTTCGCGGGACGCGCATAAATCAGCTTGTTCGGATGCGCCTTGCACCATTGCAGCAGTTGATCCGGCGTCTTGGGCGGATCGCTGACCTTGGCGGGGTTGTATTCGATCAGCGGACCGGCGGGCATATACGCGACTTCAAGACCGAAGCCCTGCGCGAGGTCCTGCATCTTGCGCGGACCGGGCGCGTACTTGTCGAGCACGCCGGGGAACTGCGCGTTGTTCTCGGGCAGCAGCTTGACCCACAGGTTTTGCTCGATACCGGCCGCAAGCGCGTCGGTGCCCGTCAGAACGAGATCGATGTCCGAACGGCCGGCTGCCTGCATTGCCTTGATCTTGCCGGGCAGTTGCGGCGCGGGTGCATTCGTGAAAGTGATGTTGGAAACGAGATTCGGGTACTTGGCCTTGAAGGCTTCGAAGCCCTTTTGCGTCAATTGAAGATCGCCGGCGACGTCGACGATATTGAGCGTGACTGGATCGGCCGCTCGTGCCGTTTGTGCGAAACCTGCGACGGCAGCACCGACTGCCACGCACACTGCCGCTACCCTGACTGACAACTTGCCAGAAAAAGCCATTTCGTCTCCTCGCCTCTTGGTATGGAACGTCCGCCGACGGGATGCGGCGGTGACGCACTACGGGCTGCTAGTGACTGAAACATAACGAACGGGCGCGCATGATGTCAAGCAAATTCTAGCCTGGCGCATATACGGACGAGCAGCCTTTCAGATTCCTCAAGTCCTTTTATGGTAAGGATTTCAGCGGATTTTGCCGACTCGTCCGTTCGACATAGGGAGAACACCGAGAGATCACTTGTTAGGCAACTTTACCGACTACACGTCAGCCGCCCCGGACGCCTTGCGTGTTCACGTAGAGCGAATACAGGCCGTGACTCGCCGCCATGAACAGGCGATTGCGATGCCGGCCGCCGAAGCACACGTTCGCGCAGCGTTCCGGCAACGCGATATGGCCGAGCGCTTCGCCTTGCGGCGAGAACACGCGCACGCCGTCGAGTTCGTCGGTGCCCATGCCCCAGCCGCACCAGAGGTTGCCGTGAATATCGACCCGAAAGCCGTCCGGCGTGCCCTGCTGCGCGTCGATCAGCACGCGGTTGCTGGTAAGCGAGCGCCCATCGCCAGCGACGTCGAACGCGCGGATCGTACGGGGCTTCGAACGCGACTCGACGATATACAACACCGACTCATCCGGTGAAAACGCGAGCCCGTTCGGTCCGATCACTTCGTCGCACACCATCGTCACTTCGCCCGTCTGCCCGTCCACGCGATACACGTTTTGCGGCAACTCAAGCTCCTGCTTCTCGCCCTCGTAGAAACTGTCGATGCCGAACGACGGATCCGTGAACCAGATCGAGCCGTCCGATTTAGCAATTACATCGTTCGGCGAATTGAAGCGCTTGCCTTGGTACGTGTCCGCGAGCACGGTAATCGAGCCATCGTATTCGGTGCGTGTGACACGCCGCGTCAGATGCTCGCAGGTCACGAGCCGCCCTTCGCGATCGCGCGTGTTGCCGTTCGCGTTGTTCGACGGCCGGCGAAACGGCGTCACCGCGCCCGTCTCTTCGTCCCATCTAAGGATGCGGTTGTTCGGGATGTCGCTCCACAGCACATAGCGGCCGTCGCCGAACCAGACGGGCCCTTCGGACCAGCGCGCGCCTTGGTACAGGCATTCGACGGAAGCCGACGCGAGGCGCAATGCATCGAAGCGTGGATCGAAACTGCGGATGGAAGGGTCGGGATAGCGGCGCGTGTTCAGGTGGCTGGGTTCGGTCATGGCGCTGTGAGTGCAAACGCCGGGCGTCGAATCGATCGACGCCCGGCGTGTTGCCGTCGTTACTGGTTGTTGTTGGTTACGTTCTTTTAGACGTTGCTTGCGCTACACGCATCAAGCCTGCGCCGGCTTGCCGTCGCGCAGACGCCAGAGCTTCAGCGGATTCTCGTCGCGCAGCGACTGCGGCAGCAGATCGGCGGGCAAGTCCTGGTAGCAGACGGGACGCAGGAAACGCTCGATCGCCGTCGCGCCGACCGACGTGGCACGCGGATCCGATGTAGCCGGGAACGGCCCGCCGTGCACCATCGCGTACGACACCTCGACGCCCGTCGGAAAGCCGTTTGCCAGAATGCGGCCGGCTTTGCGCTCGAGCGTAGGTAGCAGACGGCGCGCGATGTCGTAGTCTTCAGGCTCGATCTGCAGCGTCGCCGTCAACTGACCTTCGAGGTACTCGGTCACCTTCACCATTTCGTCGATATCGCTGCACGTCACGATCAGCGACGTCGGCCCGAAAATCTCGTCTTCGAGTTCGGCGGATGTCAGGAATTGCATCGCGGAAGTCTGGAACAACGCGGGCAGCGCGGCGCAGGTCGCATCCGACGACGTGCCACGCGCGATGCTCTGCACGCCGCGCTGTTCCGTACGATGCGCAATGCCATCCTGATAAGCGTTGGCGATGCCCGGCGTGAGCATCGTCTGCGCGCTCTTTTGCGCGAGCGCCTTCGCGGCAGCGTCAATGAAAGTCTGCTTGTTCGGCCCGTCGAGAATCAGCACGAGACCAGGATTCGTACAGAACTGTCCGACGCCGAGCGTCACCGATTCGATAAAGCCCGTTGCGATCTGCTCCGCGCGCTTCGCGAGCGCGCCCGGCAGCACGAAGAACGGATTGACGCTGCTCATCTCGGCAAACACGGGAATCGGCTCGCGGCGTTTCTGCGCGAGATTCACGAGCGCGAGGCCGCCCGCGCGCGAACCCGTGAAGCCGACCGACTTGATGGCCGGATGCTGGACGAGCGCTTCGCCGATTTCGTTGCCGGCGCCGACCACGAGCGAAAACACGCCTTCATGCAGGCCGCAATCGGCGACCGCTTTTTGAATGGCGCGGCCAACCAGTTCGGACGTACCGAGATGCGCCGGATGCGCCTTCACGACAACAGGACAACCCGCCGCGAGCGCCGACGCCGTGTCGCCGCCTGCCACAGAAAAAGCCAGCGGGAAATTGCTTGCTCCAAACACGCCGACGGGACCAACGGGAATTTTCTGCAAACGTAGATCGGGACGCGGCAGCGGCTTGCGATCCGGCTGAGCGGTATCGATCGTCGCGGCGAGCCAGCGGCCCTCGCGCACCAGCGACGCGAACAGCTTGAGCTGCCCGACCGTACGCGCGCGTTCGCCTTCGAGTCGCGCCTTCGGCAGCGCGGATTCCGCCTGAGCGCGCTCGATCAGCGTATCGCCGAGGCCGAGAATGTTCTCGGCGACGGTTTCGAGGAAATGCGCACGGATCTCGAGCGACGTTTGACGATAGGTGTCGAACGCGAGCGCGGCCAGCGTGCACGCGCGGTCCACTTCGACCGCGCCGCCCGCACCGAACTCGGGTTCGATTTCCATGTTGTGCGCCGGGTCGAACGCGCGCAGCGTGCCTTTGGTGCCGCGCACCTCGGACGCTCCGATCAGCATGTCTCCGGTAATCTGCATGTCCAGCTCCTGTCGATGGCCGTGCGACGACAACGCATGTCGCGTCGCGCGGCCTGGAATCCAAATAGTGAGTAGTGTGCGACGTCACGAATGGGCGGACGATTCCGCGAGACGGCGCTCGAACCCGAGCAAAGCCGGCGTCGCAACACTGATCTTCGCATGATCTGCCCTTGGTTCGCTGCGGCGCCGTCCGCCTTCGCTCGACGACTCGGGACGAGGACGGGACGCACGCGCGACCGCGTACTTCGCAGCATCCGGTGTGCCCTTTCTCGCGATGCCGTCAGACACACGAACCCCATCGAGACCACTCAGGCAAATTAGCACCGCGCCGCCAATGTTGTCAAACAACCTTAAACGCAGCACGCTACCATGCGTCGCGCATGAAAACGATTTTCTTCATATGAATGAAGGCCGGGCGCGCTGCGATTCGAATCGCGCTTTTAAAAAGGCTCGTATGACAACGACTCGAAAATCGGAGGGTTTGAATCAAACGTTTTGTAATCTGTTCCGATTTTCGAGACTTAGACCGTATTTAATACCGATTCAAAACCGCGCAATAACCTTTCAAAGTGCGGGTTTAATCGATACGCTGACTGGCAGAGCAGGAGCGGATTTGCGGCATTTGATGGAGAATTGCGCGGATGCAATTAAATAGCGGCCCGGCGTGACTCGATTTTGAGCCGAAAATGAAACAGGCTGGAAAATTCTCTATCGCCATTTAGTATTAACCGGCGAATAATAGTGATAAATTGATGCGAAACAAGACGATGAGTAACCGCAGCATCGGCATGGCCACGGCCCCCTCCGCTGCGCACCTCGAGAGATAGCACCTTGCCGCAACATTTCATTGAGCAGATGTCGCCGTTGCTGGAAGCGGAGAACGATGTCACCTGGTTCCGCGAAGTCGCCCGACTGGCAGACAGCTGGGGCTTTGATCGCGTGCTGGTCGGCATTCTGCCGCGGCCGGGCATGCGGCTCGAAGACGCGTTCATCCGCAGCACGTATTCGCCCACCTGGCGGCAGTTCTACAACGAGCAGGGGTTTGCGCACATCGATCCGACCGTCACGCATTGCATGACGAAATCGTCACCGCTGATCTGGTCGCCGGATCTGTTCGACACCAATCCGGCGCAAACCATGTATGAAGAAGCCCGCGCGCACGGCTTGCGCGCAGGCGTGAGCCTGCCCATTCACGGGCCGAGACAGGAATCGGGTCTGATCTGCTTCGTCAACGATCACAACCCGAGCGACGACTTCTGGCGTCATCTCGATGTCGTGTTGCCCAACCTGGTGCTGTTGCGCGACCTCGTCATCGACACGAGCCAGCCTCACCTGAACACGCACACGCAAGCTTTGGTGCCGAAGCTCACGCCGCGAGAGCAGGAGTGTCTGAAATGGACCGCGCGCGGTAAGTCCACCTGGGAAATTTCGCACATTCTCAATTGCTCGGAAGCCGTGGTGAACTTCCACCTCAAGAACATTCGCACGAAATTCGGTGTGAACTCACGGCGCGCAGCCGCCGTGATTGCTACGCAGCTCGGCCTTATTGATCCAGGTTGATGAGCTCACGCGCTTCCGGGTTGTGCAGAACCTTCTCTGCCCTGCCCAGATCGCCGTCAGTGACCGTCTTCGTGAAGTAGAGGCCTAGCAGGATCGAGACGGGTGCCGGAATCTCTGCGCCCGATTCGAAGCGGCTACCGCGCGATTGCGTGACGCCGAAACGCGCCCAGAACTGGCGCTGGCTTTCTTTCTTTTTCTTGCGGTACGCGATGATCAAAACGCGATCCACCCCGGACGAAGCGTCCGGATTGCGGCCCTGTGCGCTCGGTTGAACGTTTGCGTGAACGCCCGCTTGCCAATGATTCTGAAGTTCCATGATGTTTTTCCTGGTGATTGGCTGCCCTCATCTCAATTTTGTAATCTTCAGACCCAATCGCCACCTATCCAGGTGAGTAGGTGTTTTTTTTATCCGAAATGCATACGTTTTCCTGCGTACCTCCACCACGTAAGGAGCACACCATGCATACGGCGATTCGGATTGGCACACGGCAGGAGTTCGACAACAAGCACATCAACGAGATGTACCGACTGCGCGCCCGGGTTTTTCGCGACCGGATGGGATGGGATGTTCCGACCATCGCGGGCATGGAGATCGACGGCTACGACGCGCTGGGACCGTACTACATGCTCATTCAGGACACCGATCGCAACGTGCGCGGCTGCTGGCGGCTGATGCCGACGGAAGGCCCGAACATGCTCAAGGACACGTTCCCGCAACTGCTCGGCGGTCAGGACGCGCCACTCGGGAGGCATATCTGGGAATTGAGCCGCTTTGCTATCGAAACGGATGGCGAGCAAACGTTTGGCTTTGCAGATTTGACGATGCACGCGATCCACGAACTGGTGACGTTCGCCGACCGGATGGGCATCACCCGCTACGTGACGGTGACGACGCTGGCGATCGAACGGATGCTGCGGCGCGCGGGCATCGAGGTGACGCGGCTGGGGCCGCCCGTGAAGATCGGCGTCGAGCGTACGATCGCGCTCGACATCACCGTCGACGCGATCCGCGCGGCGGTATGCAAGCCGATGCCCGTCGCTGCCTGATGTTTCAAACGCCGCGGTTGGCTTGACGCGTTTCAGCCGCGCCGGAACGTGATGTGCGAAATCCGGCGCACGAGGAGCGCGGCTGCCAGCGCGGCGCAGCCCGTCAGCACAACACCGATGTGAATCGACTGCACGAGCACGTGACGCGCCGCGTCGAACAGCGCCGGGCCTTCGAGGCCGGCGCGCTTCAGTTCGATCAGCAGCGAGTCGCGCAGGCTTTCGTCGACGAGAATGCGCGGATCGGCGAGCTTCGGACGCCAGGTCGACTCGACGGATTCGCCGAGCACGCGCAGCGATTCTTCCACGCCCGACGCGTAGCGCCGGTTCACGATCGTCGCGACGATGCTCGTGCCGAGCATGCCGCCGACCATGCGCGTCGATTGAAGCAACGCCGTCGTGATGCCGAAGCGCTCGCGGCCGGCGATCTCCTGTCCGAATATGTTGAGATTGTTGAGGATGAAGCCGAGGCCAATGCCGACGGCCGCCATCGACAGTTCCAGGTACAGATGCGGCGTCGCCGGCGTGGCGAGCGCGATGCCGACCGACGCAGCCACCAGCAGGCTGAAGCCGATCGTCAGAATGGCCGTCGGCCGCGACATGTGGATCACGATGCGCGTGTTGATCAGGCTGCCGAGCGCGATACATGCGGCGATCGGCGTCGCCAGCAGACCGGCCTGCTGCGGCGTCAGCCCGAAGCCTCCCTGCAGCAGCAGCGGCGCGAAAAATATCAGCGAAAACATCACGAAGCCCGACAACACCGACAGCGTGAACAGCGTCACGAGCTGCGGATCCTTGAACAGATCGAGCGGCACGATGGGATGCGTCGCGCGCCGCTCGCAGACCAGCAGCGCCGCCGCGCCGACGATCACCAGCGCGGCGAGGATCAGATTGGCCGTCGTCAGGCCGTCCTTCGGCACGGCTTCGATGAAGGTCTGCAAGCCGCCGAGCACCAGCGCCACCAGCACGGCGCCCGTCCAGTCGATACGCACGTCGCCCGTGCGCTCGCGCCGGTAATACGGCAGATGCGCCCAGATGAAGTACAGCGCGAGCGCGCCGACTGGCAGGTTCACGAGAAACGTCGAGCGCCAGCCGAAGTTCTGGCTCAGCCAGCCGCCCAGCGACGGTCCCGCCGCCGTGCCGATCCCGTAAGCGGCCGCCAGCACGACCTGCCAGCGCACGCGCGTGCGTGGATCGGGGAAAAGATCGGGGATCGACGCGAACGCCGTGCCGACCATCATCCCGCCGCCGACGCCCTGCAGCCCGCGCGCGAACACCAGAAACGGCATGCTGCTCGCCAGACCACACAGCGCGGACGCGACCGTGAAGACGATCACCGCCGTGATCACGAAATACTTGCGGCCGAAGTAGTCGCCGAGCCGCCCGAACACGGGCACCGTGACCACGGACGCCAGCAGATACGCGCTCGCGATCCACGCGTAATACTCGAAACCGTGCAATTCGACGACGATCGACGGCAATGCCGTGCTGACCACCGTCTGATCAAGCGCGACCAGCATGTTGACGAGACCGATGCCGAGCATGGCCAGGAGTGCGTCGCGGAAAGGCAGAGGACGGGAAGGATTCACTTCTTTGCGATGCAACGCATGACGCGCCGCATTTTCAGATGAGGGGAAAAACGAACACGGCCGCGTGTGAAACGACGCGGCCCGGCAAGGCGGGATAAAACGTCAGGAGCCGAACATCCGGTCGCGCGCGTGCTCCAGATGCGAGCGCATGGCCTGTCCGGCAGCCGCGGAATCTTTCCGGCGGATCGCTTCGAGCACGGCGAGATGCTCGGCCTGCACGAGCCGCTGACGTTCGAGCGTCTTCACCAGCGACAGATTGCGCGACAGATTCATGCTGAACACGATCTGCTCTTCGATGAACGACATCATCGTGATGAAGAACTGGTTCTTCGACGCGCGCGCGACGGCAAGGTGGAACGCGAAGTCGTCCTTCGCACCGATGCCCTGCGTTTCGATCACGCGCTCCAGTTCGTCCCACGCGTGCTGGATCGCGGCGATGTCGTCGGCCTCGGCCATCTGCGCGGCCAGCTCGGCGCCGCCCGATTCCGTCACGATGCGGAAGTCGTAGCAGCGGCGAATGTCGGAGAGCGTTTCCAGCGGCGCGAAGCGGCGCACGTCGGGGTCAGGACGGCGCGCGACCGTCGTGCCCGAACCATGCCGCGTGACGATGATGCCGTCCGCGCGAAGCCGCGCGAGCGCCTCGCGCACCGTGGGCCGTGACGTCTCGAAACGTTCGGCGAGCGCGTGCTCGGTCGGCAGGCGTTCGCCTTCCTTGTACTCGCCTTCGAGAATGCGGTTGAGGATGTCGCCGTAGATCTTGTCCGGCAGACCAGTCGGTTTGCGCTCGTTCATCGTCGAGAAAAGCGGCTTGTCAGAATAGATTGGAATTGTAAGGCAAATAATGCGCGCCAACTTACGAAATCTCCGTCTGTCTGGGCGGAAAAGCACGTTGGCGCGCGTGTGCCGCCAGTATGAACGACCCGGCGCGCGACAGCAAAATTTGATAAATCTTTGATTGACATCTGCGCGCCCGCCGTCGAAAACCCGTGTTTTTCGGCGATCATTTAAGCTGCAAGCGGAATCCCGGCGAATTTCCACCGCTCATCATCGGCGGCCCGCGCGCTGAACATGGCGGCGCGCCGCTTTCAACGGCACGGAGGCTTCATGTACACACGCATCCTCGTTGCAGTCGACGGCAGTAACACGTCGCGCCGCGCGTTCGACGGCGCCCTGAATCTGGCCAGCAAGCTCGGCGCGACGCTGCGCGCGTTCTACGCGGTCGAAAACACGCCGATGTACTTCGACGCGCCGGGCTACGATCCGTCCGTCCTGCGCAACCGGCTGGTCGAGCAGGGCAAGGAGTTGACGGCGGAACTGTCGGCGGCGATGCGCGAACGCGGCGTATCGGGCGATATCGCGGTCGGCGAAGCCTCCTCGCTCGACGACGTGCCGACGCTCGTGCTGCGCGCCGCCGCCGATTTCACCGCCGATCTGATCGTGATGGGCACGCATGGCCGGCGCGGCATGCAGCGGCTGATACTCGGCAGCGTGGCCGAGCGCTGCGTGCGCCAGTCGACGCTGCCCGTGCTGCTGATTCCGTCCGCGGCGGGCGGCGACGACGCGGACGAGCCGAAGATCTGACGCGTCGACGCGCGCGAACGAAAGCGTGATATCGCTCAAACGCGACCGGCGCATCGACGCGTCATTTTGCCGCCTGGTTGCATGCGCATCGAGTGGGACAATCGGTTGTCACCCTTTTCAGGCCGGTTGCTACCATGCTCAATCCCACCGCCGTTGCTCCCGTTCGCGCCGCCCGCCGCCCGCCGGCCTCTTCCACGCAGCGCGCCGCGCGCAGCACCGCGCGCTGCTCATCGTGCGCGATGCGGCATCTGTGCATGCCGCAAGGCGTCGCCGCCAATGACATGCCGCAGCTCGAAGCGCTGATCTGCTCGGCGCGTGCAGTGCGTCGCGGCGAGCCGCTCTACCGTGCGGGCGATTCCTTCGACAACCTGTACGCCGTGCGCTCGGGCTCGCTGAAAACGGTGATGGCGCATCGCGACGGCCGCGAGCAGGTCACGGGTCTGCGGCTCGCGGGCGAAGCGCTGGGACTCGACGGCATCAGCAGCGACCAGCACGCGTGCAGCGCGGTGGCGCTCGAAGACAGCTCGGTGTGCATCATTCCTTACGCAGCGCTCAAGCATCTGTGCCGCGAAGTCAGTTCGATGCAGGATCGGCTGCACAAGCTGATGGGCGAACAGATCGTCCGCGAAGCCGCGCAGATGATGGTGCTCGGTTCGCTGAGCGCCGACGAGCGCGTCGCGGCTTTCCTGCTCGACATCTCCGAACGCAACGCGCAGCGCGGCTATTCATCGGCGGAATTCAATCTGCGGATGACGCGCGAAGACATGGGCAGCTACCTCGGCATGACGCTCGAAACCGTGAGCCGCACCTTGTCAAGATTTCAAAAGCGCGGACTGATCGACGCACAAGGGCGCTTCATTCACATCGTCGATCCCGACGGTCTGCGCAAGGTCGGCGCGGTCGCGAACGCCTGATTCTGTCGGGCTCTCACTGATTCTCGCCGGGTCTGACGCTCGGCCTCGCATCGTGCGACGCCGATGCGCATCCGCCTGGCACGTCTCCTGCGGCTGCGGTACAGTTTAAGACTGTCCCGTTCCATGCAAGAAGCTTGCAGCCTCACGAGGAGACCCGGCGAATGAATCGCGACCCCGCTCCGCACCACCCGCTGGTCCAACGGCTCATCGACGCACGCCGCGTTACCGACGCCCTGTTCTCGGTCGTCAAACCCGAATACCTGTATGAACGTCCGATCCGCGAGCGGCACCGGATCGTGTTCTACATCGGCCATCTCGAAGCCTTCGACCGCAATCTGTTCGACGAGCGGCTTTGTCCGCTGCCCGCGTTTTCGCCCGAACTCGACCAGCTGTTCGCGTTCGGCATCGATCCCGTCGACGGCGGCTTTCCGATGGATCAACCTTCCGACTGGCCGTCGCTCGAAGCCGTGCACGACTACGCGACGAGGGCGCGCGAGCAGATCGATGAACGTCTCGCCGAATTCGAATTTGGCAGCGGCGGGATGTCGACGGGCTCGCCCGAGCAGTTGATGCACGTCGCCATCGAACACCGGCTGATGCACGCGGAAACGCTCGCGTACATGCTGCATCAGTTGCCGCTCGAGATGAAGGCTGCGCCTGAGGGCGCGGTATCGAACGCGGTATCGGCGCGCAACGTCGACACATCGCCGATGGTGCGCGTGTCCGCGGGCGAAGCCGTGCTCGGCATGAAGAAGGAAGACGGACGCTTCGGCTGGGACAACGAATTCGGCGAGCAGCGCGTGCAGGTCGACGCATTCGACATGGACCGCTACATGGTGACGAACGCGCAGTTCATGGAGTTCATCGACGCGGGCGGCTACGGCAACCGCGCGTACTGGAACGACAAGGACTGGGCGTGGAAAGAAGCCGAAGGCATCGCGCATCCCGTCACGTGGTCGCAAGGTGCCGAAGGTAGTTGGACCTTGCGCACGATGTTCGAGGATATCGCGCTGCCGCCCGACTGGCCCGTCTACGTGAGCCACGCCGAAGCAGCCGCGTACGCGCGCTGGGCAGGCAAGACGCTGCCCACGGAAGCGCAGTGGCAACGCGCCGCGCAAGGCGTGCCGCACGCGCCATCGGGCAACTACGATTTCCGCAGCTGGGACCCGCAAGCCGTCGATGCCGCGCCCGACAACGTCAGCGCATTCGGCGTCGAAGGACTGTACGGCAATGGCTGGGAATGGACGTCGTCGCTGTTCGACGCGCTGCCGGGCTTCGATGCGTTCCCGTTCTATCTCGGCTACTCGGCGAACTTCTTCGACGGCCAGCATTACGTGCTGAAGGGCGGCTCGGCGCGCACCGCGCAGTGCATGCTGCGGCCGACGTTTCGTAACTGGTTTCAGCCGCGTTATCAGCACGTGTATGCGGGCTTCCGTTGCGTGCAGGCCGTCTGACGAAGCACCGATAACCGAAGTCCACACGAAGCCTGCGCCGCACATCGTCCACGCGGCGCACGCTTCAATCACCTAGCCCGAAGCCAACAGCACCGCGTCTGCACTATCATTTCCGCCAGTCTCACTCGCCGGGAACGGTATGGAACTTCGGCATCTCCGCTACTTCATCGCTGTCGCCGAGTTGCGCAGCGTGCGCGCCGCGTCCGAACAACTACACGTGACCCAGCCAGCCATTTCCCGCCAGGTGCAAGACCTCGAAGATGCGATCGGCGCGGCGCTGTTCGAGCGCACGCCGCGTGGTCTGAAGCTGACGGCGGCAGGCATCGCGTATCTGTCGGAAGCGCGTGAGATTCTCGCGCGCGTCGATGCCGCGAATCGTCTCGCGCGCCGCATTGCGTCGGGCGTGCAAGGTCATCTGCGCATCGGCTTCGTCGAGAACGCCGCGTGGAGCGGCATCGTCTCGCAGGCATTGCGCGCGTTCGAACAGGCAGCGCCCGACGTCGCGCTCGAACTTCAGCCGATGAACACGCCTGAGCAATTCGATTCGCTCGCCGCAGGAAGACTCGACGGCGGTTTCTGCTATCGCGTAGGCGCGCTGCCCGAAGGCATCGCGAGCGTGTCCGTACTCGAGCAGAACGTAGTACTGGCCGTGCCAGACACCTGGCCGCCTGGCGACGCAGGCCCGGTCGCCGCCGCCGAACTCACGGGCAAGCCGTTCATCGCGTTTCCTCGCAACGTGTACCCCGCGTACTACGATCGCCTGATTGCCGCCTGCGCCGAACGTGGCCTCACGCTCGACATCCGCCAGGAAGCATCGACGGAAACGGCTATCCTCTCGCTCGTTTCTGCGGGCATGGGCGCCGCGATCGTCAACGCCGCGAATCGCGACCGGCCGCCCGCGCGCGTGCGCTTCGTCGATCTGCACGACCTCTCGCTGCCGCTGCCGCTCGAATTCTGTTTCGTCGAACACGAAGCCAACCCCGCGCTGAGCCGCTTCATCGAGCAGCTGAAATAGCGGCGATCCACGTCGAAAGCGATGCCTTGAAGGCATCGGCTGCCGCAGAAAACGGCATTGGCCGTAATGCCGTTCAGTTAAGCGACTGAACGGCATTTTTATTGGTAGCTCGAATTGGTTGTAAACGCGGCGTGGCGATGTTAACTTTCATCGCCATGCTGGTCGATGATTTGCGCCTCCTTGTTGAATCACAGCCGCCGCTCGATTGGGACCGGCTAGGCCAGCATCTGCCGTACAAATGGATCGAGTATGCGGTGCAGGCCAGTGGCAGTGCCAGCGTGCGTCGGCGTCGGCTACCCGCACAGCAGGTCGTGTGGCTAGTGATTGCGCTGGCGTTGTATCGGCACCAGTCGATCAGCGAGGTCGTCGATGAACTGGACCTTGCGCTACCCGCACCCGATGCGTCATTTGTCAGCAAGAGCGCCATCGCCCAGGCGCGGCAGCGTATCGGCGCCGCCCCCCTGGCGTGGCTGTTTCATGAATCGGCCCGGAACTGGATCGCGCAGGATCAGGCGAAGTACCTGTTCAAGGGATTCTCGCTATTCGCGATGGATGGCACGACGCTGCGAACCACCGACAGTGTCGCCAACCGCAGGCATTTCGGCGCCTCGGCTGCCGCTCACGGTCGGGTGGGCAGCTATCCCCAACTGCGCGCGGTCACGCTCACCGCCCTGGCGACGCATCTGGTGTGTGATGCCGGGTTCGGCCCTTACGATATCAATGAGATGATCTGGGCGCGTGAGCTCATCCCTCGTGTGCCAGACAACTCCATTACCGTTTTTGATAAGGGGTTCCTGTCGGCCCAGATCCTGTGCAATCTGGCTTCAGGCGGCGAGAACCGGCATTTCATCATCCCGGCCAGATCGAACCTGCGCTGGGAGGTCGTGAGCGGGTGCGACGGTGACCAGATCGTGCGCATGCGTGTGTCGCCGCAGGCCCGCACGAAATGCCCCGAGCTGCCCGAATTCTGGCAGGCGCGCGCCGTGCTGGCCGTCGATGCACGTGGCCGGCAACGGACATTGCTCACGTCCCTGACTGATCGAAGGCGTTTCAAGGCGGCTGACATTGTGTCGTGCTACGAGCGTCGCTGGCAGATCGACACCAGCTACCATGAACTGAAGCAGTCGATGCTGGGCATGGAACTGACCCTTCGCAGCCAGACCGTACAAGGTGTCTATCAGGAGTTCTGGGGGGCTCTGATCGCCTATAACCTGAGTCGCCTGGAGATGGCCAGGGCGGCACTCGACGCCCGGCACGCACCCGACGAGCTGAGCTTCATCCGCGCGTTTCACACCATTCAGTACGAAATGACGTGGGCGGCCGTGACGCGCTCGTACGGCAAACTGCCAGCGCTGCTCAGGCGCCTGCGCGAGCGGCTCAAGCAACTTCCCAACGACAAACGGCCCGGGCGCAGTTGCGCTCGGGCCGTCAAATCCAGACCGTTTCGCTATACCGTTCGGTTCCTCAAAAGAGACCTTAACTGAACGGCATTACGGCATTGGCCGGGCGTTTTATCGTCGGCGATAGTGAAGACAACGAGGCGCCGCCTCGCTCTTTATCGATCGCGCCATGTCCAATCTTCCTTCCCTCATCACCACCGACGTCGAATTCGAACGCACGGGTTTCCAGACAGGCACGCTGCGGCTGCCGTGGTCGCACGACCGCTCCGCTTACGGCCACATTCCGATTCCGCTTGCCGTGCTCAACGCAGGCGCTGGCACAGGCCCGACCGTGCTGCTGACGGGCGGCAATCACGGCGACGAATACGAAGGTCCCGTCGCGCTGTTCAAGCTGATGCAGCGAATGCCGTCGATGTCGATACGCGGCCGCCTCATCGTGATTCCCGCTTTGAACTTCCCGGCCTTCGCCAACGGCACGCGCACGTCGCCGATCGATCGCGGCAATCTGAACCGGCTCTTTCCCGGCGCGCGCAACGGACAGCCAACCGAGATGATCGCGCATTACATCGAAACCGAACTGCTGCCGCGCGCCGACGTCGTGATCGATCTGCACGCGGGCGGCGCTTCGTTCGAGCATGCGCCGACGCTGCTCGCATCGCCGCCCGCGCAAGGCGAACACCGCGCGCTATACGCCGATCTGGTGCGCGCATTCGGCGCGCCGAACACGATGATCATGAATCTGCTCGGCGAGGACCGCACGTTCGCCGCCGCGGCGGAGCGGCACGGCAAGCTCTTTCTGTGCGGCGAATTCGGCGGCCATGCGGGTTGCGATGCAACGAATCTCGCGATCGTCGAAAGCGGCTTGCAGCGCGTGCTGCATCGGCTCGGCGTGACGTCGGACGCGCCGCTCTCGCCTGCGCCCTCGACACGCTACTTCCGTGTCGACGGCGCGCATCACTATGTCTATGCGCCGCACGCGGGCGTGTTCGAGCCGGCCTTCGCACTCGGCGATCAGGTTCGCGAAGGACAACTCGCGGGCCGTCTGTTCGATCCGCATCGTCCGTGGCAAGCGCCTATCGAGATCGCTTTTCGCGGCGACGGCACGGCCATGTGTTTGCGCACGTTCGCACGCGTCGAACCCGGCGATTGCATCGCGCTGCTCGCCGCGGAAACGCACGCCGACTGACGCAGCACACGTCCCGACTCACTCTACGGAGACCGCGCATGAGCGCCCATCTTCCCTTGACGCAGCAAGCCGATGAAGCCGCGCAGACGACTACTCACGACAGCGTGCGCCATCCCGTGTATATCGTGCTGCTGTTCTTCATCTGCTTTGCGTTCTCGTATCTGGACCGGCAGATCGTCAGCATTCTCGTGCAGCCGATCAAGCAGTCGCTGATGCTCACGGATACGCAGATCGGTCTGCTGCAAGGCTTCTCGTTCACTATGTGCTACGCGACGGCGGGCGTGTTCATCGCGCGGCTCGTCGACCGCACGAACCGTGTCAGACTGATCGCGGCATGTATCGCGATCTGGGCGGTCTCGACCACGCTGTGCGGCTTCGCGACGAACTTCTCCGAACTGCTGCTCGCCCGCGCGGGCACGGCCGTCGCCGAAGCCGCGCTGAGTCCTGCTGCGCTGTCTATCTTCAGCGACATGTTCGCGCCGCGTCGCGTGGCGCGCGCGAGCAGCGTGTTCATGCTCGGGCCGTACGTGGGCGGCGGCGTCGCGCTGTTCGGCGGCGGTATGCTGTTGTCGGCGGCGGCGAACGGTCATGGCAACGCGTGGCTCGCTGCGCACGGCATCGCGCCGTGGCAGGCGATCTTCGTGATCGTCGGCCTGCCGGGTCTGGTCCTGGCCGCGCTGGTGGCATTCACGATCCGCGAGCCCGCACGCCTCGACACGTCCGCACATGCAACGCATGCACTGGACGACATGCCTTCGCTGCGCGACGTCGTCCATGAGCTGTTCGTGCGCAACCGCTTCTGTTTGCCCTACTTCGCCGCGTACGTCGCGTTGATCACGCTGTTCTATTCGCATGCCGCGTGGTTTCCGACACTGTTGATGCGCCACTTCCATCTCGCGCCGAAAACAGTCGGACAGATGGCCGCGCCCGCGTACATGATCGGCGGGATACTCGGCGTCGCGTGTGCCGGCATGCTCGCGACGCGCGTCACCGACGACAGTACACTGCGTAAAGTGCTGGCCTTTTCCGCGTGTGCCGTCGCGTTGCTGGTGCCCGCTGCGATCGCGATGCCGCTCGTCGGCGATAGTGCCGTCGCGATCGTGCTCTACGGTATCTGTGCGTTCACGGCGAGCATCGCGATGGGACTCGCACCCGTGCCGTTGCAGATCGCCGTGCCGAACCGCATGCGCGGCCGCTCGCTCGCGCTGCTGGTGTTCATGACGAACGCGATCAGCGGCGGCGTCGGTCCGCTTTCAGTCGGTTACCTGAACGAACGGCTTGGGCAAACGGGCGCGAGTCTCGGCATTGCGCTGGCGATCGTCGGCGGCGTGTCGGCGTTGATCAGCGCCGTGTTGTATGCCGTCGCGACAAGACGCGTATCGACTGCGATCACCGCGTGAATTGACTCGAAGATGAAGCCCCACGACAAGCAAATCATCATGAAAGACACTCCCCTCGTGCATCGCATCGGCGCGGCCACCATTACGCGCGTCGACGAAACCACGTTCGCGCTTGCGCCCGACACCCTCTTCCCAAACTGGGACGAAACGAGCGGACGCATCCTCGAAGAACGCTTCGCAACCGAGAGCCTCGATCTGTCGAACCGGCGCGTGCCGTTGAAGACGCATTTGTGGATTGTCGAGCTAGACGGATTGACGTTCGTCGTCGATACGGGCATCGGCAACGGCAAGCTGCGCCCGTTCAGCGCGCTATTCGACAGGCTCGACAATCCCGTGCTCGAACGGCTCGCAGCGGCGGGCTTCGAGCGCGAGCGGATCGACTACGTGCTCAATACGCATTTGCACGTCGATCATGTCGGGTGGAACACGCACTGGCACGATGGCCGTTGGGCGCCCGTGTTTCCGAACGCGACCTACGTATTCGGCGAGCGCGAACGCGATTTCTTCGCGACGGAACAGGGCGCACCGCGCCGCATGGTCTTCGATGACAGCGTGTTGCCCGTGATCGAAGCGGATCAGGCGCGTGTGGTTCGCGATACGGGCGAAAGCATTCTCGACGGCATCCGTTTTCTGCCCACACCCGGACATAGCATCGGACACATGGCGATCGAAATTCGCTCGCGCGGCGAGACAGCGCTTTTCTCTGGCGACGTGATGCACAGCGCTGTGCAGGTTCATCGGCCCGAATGGAACTCGACGTTCTGTCTCGATCAGGAGCAGGCGCGCGCGTCGCGTCAATGGCTCCTCGCACATGCTGCAGATACGGGAGCGACGGTGTTTGCCGCGCATTTCGCGGAATCTTCGGCGGGTACAGTGCAGCGCACCGGCGATAGTTTCGAATGGCGCTACGCGTAACGCAGACCGCTCACTGCCTGCAACTCACCACGAGCTTGCGCGTGGTGTAGCTTCCATAGTCGGTGTGATTCTTCTTTTCTTCGCGATCCACGACGTCATAGCCGCGCGGGCATGTCTTCCTGGCCGCCCTGTCGCAGATCTTCCAGTTGTAGAGCAGGCCGTCGCAGGAAATCACGGCGCCGTCGCGACCGTTGGTCATCGGCGTCGGCTTTACGGTCGCGCCGCAACCGGCGAGCAACACCGTCAGGAGTATCGCGCTGCGCCGCATGACGTCCCCTCGTCGATGGGTGGATCGTCCGATTATAGGAGCCAGCGAGCGCGCGGAACGGGAGCGAACGCACGCTCCCGTTCACTTCGACGCATTACTGCTGCGGAGTCTTCCCGCCGAGTTCGTCGTCGATAAACGCGCGGACGATGTCCGCAAACGACGCGTCGCCGTGCAGTCCAAGCTGATTCGCGCGCGAGATATCCCAACGCGCCGGCCAGCTGCCGACGATCTTCTCGACGCGCTCGTCCGCTTTCCATTCGATGCGATCCGCGACGGCATCGCCCGCCACTTCGCGCAGCGCGGCGATCATCTCGTCGACCGTCACCGACACGCCCGGCAGATTCACCGTGCGCCTGTTGCCGAGCGCCGCGCCGTCGATCTCGCAGCCCGCGACGAGACATTCGATCGCCTTGCGCGGCGACAGCAGCCAGAGACGCATCGCGCCGTTCACGGGACACACGGCTGCCTCGCCGTTGAGCGGCTCGCGAATGATGCCGCTCGCGAACGACGACGCCGCTGCATTCGGCTTGCCCGGCCGCACGCTGATGGTCGGCAGGCGCAGCACGCGGCCGTCGACGAAACCGCGTCGCGCGTAATCGTTGAGCAGCAATTCCGCGCCCGCCTTTTGCGCGCCATACGACGACTGCGGATTCAGCGCGGTTTCATCGAGCACGATAGCGGGCAGATCGCCGCCATACACTGCGACCGAACTCGTGAACACGACGCGCGGCTTGTGCCCGCGCGCGCGACACACGTCCAGCAGCAGGCGCGACGCGTCGAGATTGATGCGCATGCCAAGCTCGAAATCCGCTTCCGCCTGGCCGCTGACGATCGCCGCGAGATGGAAGATCGCGTCCGTCTTCTCGTCGATCGCACGTTCGAGCACGCTGCGCTCGGCAATATCGCCGACTTCGACGCGCACGCGTTCGTCTTTCGGACCTGGCGCCGCGACGACGTCGAGCAACACCAGTTCTGTGATCGGCTGACGCTGTCCGTCCGCGCCCTTCAGTTCGCCGCGCGCAAGCAGTTCGCGCGCGAGACGCTGGCCGAGAAATCCAGCGCCGCCCGTGATCAGTACTTTCATGTTTCCGTGTTCCTCAGTGAGTCTGTCCTGTCTGTCGAATGCGCCGACGCAATGCTTATCCGCGCGCCTTCACGTATGGCCGGATCCATCCGAGGCCTTCGGATGTGCCCGCGCGCGGCCGGTATTCGCAACCGATCCAGCCGTCGTAACCGAGTTCGTCGATCAGCGCGAACAGATACGGATAGTTCACTTCGCCGATATCCGGTTCGTGCCGCTCCGGCACGCCCGCAATCTGGATATGCCCGATGCCCTTCATGTCGCGCTTGAGCTTCACAGCGAGATCGCCTTCGACGATCTGGCAGTGGTAAAGATCGAACTGAACCTTCAGGTTCGGAGCGCCGACTTCGGCGCAGATCGTCTGCGCGTCGTCCTGACGGTTCAGAAAGAAGCCGGGAATGTCGCGCGTATTGATCGGCTCGATGACGACCGTGATGCCGTCCGCCTGCGCGGTCTTCGCGGCATACGCGAGGTTCTTCAGATACACGTCGCGATGCGCGGCGCGATCCTGCTCGGGCTTGATCAGACCGGCCATCATGTGCAGCTTGTCGTTGCCGAGCACGCGCGCGTACTCGAGTGCCGTGTCGACGCTGCGGCGGAACTCGTCTTCGCGTCCCGGCAACGACGCAATGCCGCGCTCGCCACCCGCCCAGTCGCCCGGCGGCGCATTGAAAAGCGCTTGCGTCAGGGCATTTTCTTGCAGACGCGCCTTCAGTTCCGCGGCGGGAAAGTCATAAGGGAACAGAAACTCCACGGCCTCGAAACCGTCGCGCGCGGCGGCGGCGAAACGGTCGAGGAACGCGTGTTCGTTGTACATCATCGTCAGATTGGCGGCGAAGCGAGGCATCGAAGCTACTCCTTAAAAACGCGTTTAGCGGTTCACGAGCCGTGCGGGCGTCAGCCAGACAGCGAGCGCGCCGATCACGAGCATCGCGGCGAGCACGTACATGCCCGTCTGCGTGCTGTGCGTGAGATCCTTAAGATAGCCGATCATGTACGGGCTTGCGAAGCCCGCCAGATTGCCGATCGAATTGATGATCGCGATACCGGCAGCGGCCGTCGCGCCCGACATGAACGCCGTCGGCAGCGACCAGAAGAGCGGCGCGCAGGTCAGCACGCCCGCAGCCGCAATCGACAGAAACGCGATCGAAACGGCCGTGTTGTTCGCATACGATGCCGCGACGCTAAAGCCAACCGCGCCCGCAAGCGCCGGCCCGATCAGATGCCAGCGACGTTCGCGGCGCTTGTCCGCGCTGTGGCCCATCACGTTCATCACGACGATGGCGACGAGAAACGGAATCGCGCTCAGCAGGCCGATCTGGAATGCGCCCGTTACGCCTGTCGACTTGACGAGCGTCGGCATCCAGAACGTGAGGCCATATTGGCCCGTGACGAACGCGAAGTAAATCAGCGACATCCACCACGTGCGCGGATCGCGAAACACGGCGCCCAGCGAATGCGACTTCGCTTGCTCTTGCGGCTGCGCGGCGATTTCGTCGGCGAGCAGCTTCTTCTCGCGCGGCGTCAGCCACTTTGCGCTCGCGATGCCGTTGTCGAGATACAGAATCGTCGCGATGCCGACGGCGATCGCGGGCACGGCTTCGATCACGAACATCCATTGCCAGCCGGCGAAACCGTGATGAGAATCGAACGTCTGCATGATCCAGCCCGACAGCGGATTGCCGAAAATGCCCGACACCGGAATCGCCGACATGAACACGGCGATGATCTTCGCGCGACGATGCGACGGGAACCAGTACGTGAGATACAGGATCACGCCCGGATAGAAGCCCGCTTCGGCGAGACCGAGCAGAAAGCGCAGCGCATAGAACTGTGTCGGCGTCTGCACGAACACGAACAGCGCCGACATCACGCCCCACGTGATCATGATCCGCGCAATCCAGATACGCGCGCCGAGTCGATGCATCAGGATGTTGCTCGGCAACTCGAACAGAAAGTACCCGACGAAGAACACGCCTGCGCCGAGGCCGAACACGGTCTCGCTGAACGCGAGGTCTTGCGACATCTGCAGCTTTGCAAAACCGACGTTCACGCGATCCAGATACGCGACCACGTAGCACAGCATCAGGAACGGCACGATGCGCCAGAACACCTTGCCGTAGGTGCGTTCAATCTCAGCCGCGCCGGGTTGCCCGGCTGCGTCGGTAGTGGATGCAGGGCGAGCGGATGTCGCCTGATAGCTTGACATGCAGTGTCTCCTTCGATTGGCGCCGGTTATGGACCGTCCGTTCTCTAACAGACGGTGCTCCGGCTTTTTTGCCTGGGTTGGTGATACGGATTGGTTAGCGTCTTACCAGCGTGCGCCGAATACGGTGCGCAGTTCATCGAGCGCGGTGTCGTCGAGCGGTGCGGGACGCGGATTCGTCATCAGCCACAGGCGCGCCGTCTCTTCGAGTTCTTCGATCACATACGAAGCCTGCGATACGGAACGCTCCCACACGACAGGCCCAAGCCGTTCGAGCAGCACGCCGCGCACGCTTTCGGCGAGCGATGCAATCTGTTGCGCGACTTGCGGATCGCCGGGACGTTTGTAGCGAATCAGCGGAATGTGGCCGACTTTCATCACGTAGTACGGCGTGATGGGCGGCAGCACATCGGCGTCGTTCCATACACCCGCGAGCGTCAGCGCGACGAGATGCGTCGAATGCGTATGGACGATGCCGCGCGCTTCACGGTTGCGTTCGTAGACGCCGCGATGCAGCGCGAGCGTCTTCGACGGCTTGCCGCCCGACACCGCGTTGCCGTCGAGATCGACCTTCGCGATTTCTGCGGGATCGAGCCGGCCGAGACACGCGTCCGTCGGCGTGATCAGCCAGCCGTCGTCGAGCCGCGCGCTGATGTTGCCCGCGCTGCCGACCGTGTAGCCGCGCTCATACAGACTCGCGCCCGTCACGCAGATTTCTTCGCGGACTTTCGCTTCCTTGCTGGTGTGAACGGCGAGCGTCATGCGGCGTCTCCGTCGAGATGACGCAGCGCCTTCGCGAAGAAATCGACCGCGCCGAAGTTGCCGGATTTGAGCGCGAGCGCGAGCGGCTCGTCGCCGATGGTCGCGGTCGCGGGCACGCCAGGATCGATCTGTTTACCGATGCGCAGCATGCGGACATCGAGCGCCTGCACGACGGCGCCCGACGTCTCGCCGCCCGCGACGACGAACTTGCGCACGCCCATCTGATGCAGCCCGCGAGCAACCGCAGCGAGCGTGCGTTCGACGAGTTCGCCCGCTTCCGCGACGCCGAGTTCGCGCTGCGTCGACTTCACTTCGTCCGGCGATGCTGTGGCATAGATCAACACCGGTTGCGTTGTTTTCATATGCTCGCGCGCGAACTCCAGCGCCTGTTCAACGACAGGTTCGCCGCGCGCCGCCGCGAGCGGATCGATACGAAACGCCGGACGCGATTCGCGCCACGCGGCAACCTGTGCATTCGTCGCTTTCGATGCGCTGCCCGCCAGCACTGCCGAAGCGCCTTCGATACGCGGCAATTCGCCTGCATCGGCGGCATCGTTCAGCAAGCCGGCGCGGCGAAAATTCGCGGGCAAACCGAGCGCGACACCCGATCCGCCCGTGATCAGCGGCAAGTCGGCGCATGCTTCGCCGAGCGTGTAAAGATCGGCGTCCGACACGGCATCGGCGATCGCCATGCGCACGCCGTCGTGGCGCAACGTATCGATCGAAGCGCGCACGGCCTCAGCACCTTTTGCAACTGCGTCGTATCGCACGAGACCGACTTTCGAACGCGTCTGCCGTTGCAGCACGCGCACGAGGTTCGCATCCGTCATCGGCGTGAGCGGGTGATGCTCCATGCCCGATTCGTTCAGCAGCACATCGCCGACGAACAGATGCCCGCGATAGATCGTGCGGCCATTCTCCGGAAACGCCGGGCACGCGATCGTGAACGGCGTGCCGCCGCCGATCGGCGACAGCGCATCGAGCAGCGCGTCCGTGACGGGGCCGATGTTGCCTTTATCGGTCGAATCGAAAGTCGAGCAGTACTTGAAGAAGAACTGGCGGCAGCCTTGCGCGCGCAGCCATTCGAGCGCGGCGAGCGACTGCTGCACGGCATCGGCGGAATCGATGGTGCGCGACTTCAGCGCGACGACGAGCGCGTCGGCTTCGATGCGCGTGTCGGCAGCGGGCACGCCGATGGTCTGCACGGTGCGCATGCCGCCGCGCACCAGCATGTTCGCGAGGTCGGTTGCGCCTGTGAAGTCGTCGGCGATGCAGCCGAGCAAGGGCTTGCTGGAAGAAGTGGCCATGTCGTCGTGCTCCTCTTTCAGCGCTTTTCCGGCACGTCGATGCCGGGGAAAATCTTGATGACGGCGGAATCGTCTTCGCCGCCGTGCCCGGCCGTCGATGCCATCATGAACATCTGATGCGCGGCCGCCGACAACGGCAGCGGAAACTTCGAGCGTCGTGCGGTATCGAGCACGAGGCCCAGGTCCTTGACGAAGATGTCGACGGCGGACAGCGGCGTGTAATCGCCGTTGAGAATGTGCGGCACGCGGTTCTCGAACATCCACGAATTGCCCGCGCTGTGCGTGATGACGTCGTAGAGCGCGTCGGGGTCGACGCCTTCGCGCAAGCCGAGCGCCATCGCTTCGGCGGCGGCGGCGATGTGCACGCCCGCCAGCAACTGGTTGATGATCTTCACCTTCGAGCCCGCGCCGTGCTGCTCGCCCAAGCGATACACCTTGCCCGCCATCGCCGCGAGCACGTCTTCGCACGCGGCGTAGGCGGCGGCGGGACCGGAGGTCATCATCGTCATTTCACCCGATGCCGCGCGCGCCGCGCCGCCCGACACAGGCGCATCGAGCATCTTCAGGCCGGCTGCTTCCACACGTCGGCCGAGATCGATTGCGAAATCGGGCGCGACGGTCGCGCAGGCGATCACGACGCTGCCCGGCTTCATCGCGCTGATCGCGCCCTGCTCGCCGAACAGCACGGTTTCCGTTTGCGCCGCGTTGACGACGAGCGTGACGACCACGTCGCATTGCGCGCCGAGTTCGGCGGGATTCGCGCAGGCCTTGCCGCCATCGGCGACGAACTGGTCGAGCACTTCGCGACGCACGTCGCACGCATGCACGTTAAGCCCGCCGCGCAGCAACGAGCGCGCGACGCCCATTCCCATCGCACCAAGACCGATCACTCCGACATTTCTGGACATACCTTTCCTCTACGAACAGTGCTTCAGACGATGACGTGCGCGGCGCGGATCAGCAGATCCCCGCTTCGCCGAGGCGCCGCGCCGCGTTGTACATGTGGGTCTGCGCGGCGTTGCGCGCGGCCATCGGATCGCCGGCGCGAATCGCCGCGACGATGGCGGCGTGTTCATCGCGAACCTGGCGCGAGAAGTCTTCGCGCAGCGCCTCGTTGCGGCGCGTGACGACGGTGCCCGCTTCGAGGTACTGGTTGAGGAACGTCAGCGTCTTCAGGAAGTACGGATTACCCGTCACGGAGGCAATCGCGCGATGGAACGCGACATCTTCAGCGACGCCGTCGCGGCCATCGGCGACGGCTTCGTCGATCTTCTTGAGCGCGGCGTCGATCGACATCATGTCGGCGTCGGTGCGGCGCATGGCGGCTTCGGCTGCGACTTCGGCTTCGATGGCGCGGCGCACCGCGAGGATTTGCAGCACCGAGCCGCCTTCCATGGCTTCGGCATAGTCGATGCGCAGCGGGCGAATCGCGCCGTGGGCGGCTACGTAGACGCCGCTGCCCTGGCGAGGTTCGACGACGCCCTCATTCTTCAGACGCGAGATCGCCTCGCGGATGACTGTGCGACTTACGCCGAACTCTTGCGCGAGCACGGCTTCTGTCGGCAGCTTGCCGCCTCTTTCGAAGGTGCCTTTGTCGATTTGCGCTAACAGTTGCTGCGCGACTGTGTCGCTTAGGGCTTTGTTTGGGATCTTTTCGAACATTTTTGCTGTTCGGCAAGGGTGCCGATTTGCCATGTCATCGGGTCATCATACAAATTTGTCTTTGGATGTTGTTATGGGGAATAACCCTGGGCGGGTTGAGCTTGGGTTTGGTTTTTTAGGTTTTTTGGCTTTTTGGTTTTTGGTTTTGGCCTTCGCTGGCGTCCGCGAATTCGTATCCGTACTTCAAACGTTGCCCCTGTGCGGGGCGGCACCTACTTTTCTTTGCAGCGGCAAAGAAAAGTAGGCAAAAGAAAGCCGCTTTTAAACCTCCGGTGCCTGCCAGG
Organism: Paraburkholderia sabiae; assembly: GCF_030412785.1. Taxonomy (NCBI): domain Bacteria; kingdom Pseudomonadati; phylum Pseudomonadota; class Betaproteobacteria; order Burkholderiales; family Burkholderiaceae; genus Paraburkholderia; species Paraburkholderia sabiae. The sequence continues at coordinate 3,987,379 of NZ_CP125295.1, read as the reverse complement.
ATGACGGCACGGCGCGCGTTCTTTGAGCGGTCGCGCAGCGACGCAAACACTCCGTAGAAACCCCGCAGTCAGGCGCGCGCGGCGCGAAAGATGACATCCACTCGGGGCACATTCGGTCGGCTTGTTTTTGTGTATTTGCCGTCGGAGTGATTGCGGTGGTATGTGTTCCGGATTGTGTGTGGATTTTCGCGCCGTGCGCGGTTGACCGCGGGCTCTCTACAGGGTGCGGACGTTGCTGCGCAATGGCTCAACTGCAGCATGCCGATGCGGTATCCTGGCAGGCACCGGAGGTTCAAAAGCGGCTTTCTTTTGCCTACTTTTCTTTGCCGCTGCAAAGAAAAGTAGGTGCCGCCCCGCACAGGGGCAACGCCAGCAAACCGATACGAATTCGCGGATGCCAGCAAAAACCAAAAACCAAAAAACCAAAGCATGACGACTAGCGTCGCAGACAAAAAATCACCCCACCCCATGCTCCTTAAACCAACCAAGAGCCCGCCGCCAGCCATCCTCTGCATCTGCCTGCCGATAACTCGGCCGATAATCGGCAAAAAACGCATGCCCTGCGTCGTCATACACGACAAACTGCGCCCCGCGCCCAGCAAGAGGCCCTTGAGCAATAGCCTGCTTCATCTGCTCGAGCGAATCCTGTGGAATGCTCTGATCCTGCCGCCCATAAAGCCCCAACACAGGCACCTGTAAATCAGAAACACGATCGATCGGATTAGCCGGCGTCATCGGCGTCTGATTTCCGACCACGCGTCCATACCACGCAACCGCAGCCTTGAGCCGCGGATTGTGCTCCGCATATAGCCACGTGATCCGCCCGCCCCAGCAGAAGCCGTTGATACCCACCTTGTTCACGTCGCCGCCATGCTCTCCGGCCCATTTAAACGTTGCGTCGAGATCGGCGAGCACCTGTGAGTCGGGCACCTTGCTCACCAACTGCTCGTTGAGCTGCTGCATCGACTGATATTTGGTCGGATCGCCCTGCCGCACGTAGAGATCCGGCGCGATGGCCAGATAGCCCTGCTTCGCGAAGCGTCGGCAGACATCGGCGATATGCTCGTGCACGCCGAAAATCTCGTGAACCACGATGATCACAGGCAGATGCGTCTTGCCCTTCGGCTGCGCGCGGTAAGCAGGCACCTGCGTGTCGCCCGACTTGATGCTGACCTCGCCCGCCTCCAGGCCGTCGCTGTCCGTGTGGATCGTCTGCGCGGACACGGGCAACACGCATGCCGCAAAGCCGCTGCCGAGCGCCGCCTTGATGAACGTGCGCCGGTCGAAAGGAACGTGGGGAACGAGACTGTCGACTTCAGGCTTCAACATGCGCTGCTCCTTGGAGAGAGGTCAAGGGTGAACGGCAAGGAAGGCCACAGGATACGCGCAAAGCGCATCCCGTTGCAGAAGCATCGAAATCGATCAGTGTGGATCAGTGCAATTTGACGCGCGGAAGCGTCGTGCGCCGCAGCCAGTGTGCAAACGTATCGAGCACCATCCTCGCGTAACCGTGCAGCGCCGCAATATGCAACCGGTACAGCGACATGTACATGAAGCGCGCGAACAGCCCTTCGATCAGCATGTTGCCGCCGATCACGCCGCCCATCAGATTGCCGACCGCACTGAAGTGCCCGAGCGATACCAGCGAGCCGAAGTCGCGATACGTGAACTCAGGCAGCGGCCGGCCTTCGAGGCGGTTGCTGAGCGCACGCAGCAGGAAGCTCGCCTGCTGGTGCGCGGCCTGCGCGCGCGGCGGCACATTGCGCTCGTTGCCAGGCCACGGACACGCGGCGCAATCGCCAAGTGCAAAGACGTTGTCGTCGATGGTGGTTTGCAGCGTGCGGCGCACTTCGAGCTGGCCGAGCCGGTTCACGGGCAAACCGTCGAGCTGGCCAAGCACCGCAGGCGCCTTGATGCCCGCCGCCCACACGGTCAGATCGGCACGCACGGTCTTGCCGCTCGCCGTCCGAACGACGCCCGGCGCGACCTCCGCCACCGTCTCGCCGACCATCAGCTTCACGCCGAGCTTCTGCAGCAACTCGGCCGTCGCCGTCGATACTCGCTCCTGCAACGCCGGCAAAATACGCGGCCCCGCCTCGATCAGCACGATGCCGACGTCGTGGCGCGGATCGAGCTTGTGCAGCCCATACGCGGACAGCACCTGCGCGGTATTGCGCAGTTCAGCCGACAGTTCGACGCCCGTCGCGCCGCCGCCGACAATCGCCACCTGAATGCGCGGCTCCGTCGACGCTACGCCCGGATTCGATTCGACTGGCTCATGCTCCTGATGCTCGGCGCGCATGCACGCCGCGATCAGACGTTTGCGGAAGCGCTCGGCCTGATGCACGGTATCGAGTGCAAGCGAATACTCGGGCGCGCCTTTGACCCCGAAGAAATGCGTCGTACTGCCGATCGCGATAACGAGCGTGTCGTATTCGAGAACACGCTCGGGCAGCAGTTCGGCGCCGTCGTCGTCGAGCACGCGGCCGAGCGTCATCGCTTTCGCCGTGCGGTTCAGACCGATCAGTTCGCCCTGCTGGAATTCGAAGCCATGCCAGCGCGCCTGCGCCGCGTATTCGAGTTCCTGCGTGAACGGGTCCATGCTGCCTGCCGCGACTTCGTGCAGCAGCGGTTTCCAGATATGGGTCGGATTACGATCGACCAGCGTCACCTGCGCGCGCGGCGCGCCGTCGCTCTTCCTGCGCGCGTAACGATCGCCGAGCCGCGTGGCCAGCTCCAGGCCGCCTGCGCCTCCACCTACGACGACAAAACGATGCATCAGAACTCTCCGTATTGACCGATAAAGTTGTGCGTCGATGCGGCCGCGTCGCGCGAGTGCGGCCGCCTAGATTGCGTTCTGTCGATTGTGGCGAGCAAGGGGACAAGTCACAAGTCTGTCAAAACCAAACTGTGACATGCGAGCGACGTTATCCCGTTGACCTGGGGAAGCAACAATGGTGTGTCAGTGTGGCATCAAACGCGCGACTGGCATGCCAGTGTGCCTTCCGCTGAAGTTCGGCTGACACGTCTTGCCGGCTTAGTGCGCCTCCTCCCAGTTCGCGCCCGCGCCCACCTCGGCGACGAGCGGCACCTTCAGTTGCGCAACGCCGCACATCAGTTCCGGCAAGCGCTTACGTACGTCGGAGAGTTCGTCTTCCGGCACTTCGAGAATCAGTTCGTCGTGCACCTGCATGATCATGCGCGTACGAATGCCCGACTCTTCGATCCATTTCTGCACCGCGATCATCGACATCTTGATCAGATCGGCGGCCGTGCCCTGCATCGGCGCGTTGATTGCGGCGCGCTCGGCAGCCTGGCGACGCGGGCCGTTGCCGCCGTTGATCTCGGGCAGCCACAGACGACGGCCGAACACGGTTTCGACGTAGCCCTTCATCTTCGCGCTCGTGCGCGTGTTCTCCATATACGCGGCAACGCCCGGATAACGCGCAAAATAGCGGTCGATATAGAGCTTCGCCGCATCGCGCGTGATGCCGAGGTTCGATGCGAGACCAAACGAACTCATGCCGTAGATCAGCCCGAAGTTGATCACCTTCGCGATGCGCCGCTGATCGTTCGACACTTCGAGCGGCGTCACGCTGAACACTTCCGAAGCCGTGGCGCGGTGAATGTCTTCGCCCTGCTTGAACGCGCGCAGCAGCGCTTCGTCGCCGGAAATGTGCGCCATGATGCGCAACTCGATCTGCGAGTAATCCGCCGACACCAGCTTGTGTCCCGGCGGCGCGATGAACGCCTCGCGGATACGCCGGCCTTCGCCCGTACGCACGGGAATGTTCTGCAGATTCGGATCGTTCGATGCGAGACGCCCCGTTACCGCGACGGCTTGCGCATAGTTCGTATGCACGCGACCCGTGTTCGCGTTGACCATGCGCGGCAGCTTGTCGGTGTAGGTCGACTTCAGCTTCGACAGCCCGCGATGCTCCAGAATCTTCTTCGGCAGCGGATAGTCTTCGGCGAGTTTCTGCAGCACTTCTTCGTCGGTGGAAGGCGCGCCGCTCGGCGTCTTCTTGATGACGGGCAGTTCGAGCTTCTCGAAGAAAATCTGGCCGATCTGCTTCGGCGAGCCGAGATTGAATTCGCCGCCCGCGAGTTCATACGCGTCTTTTTCCAGCTCGACGAGACGCGTCGCGATCTCGTTGCTTTGCACGCGCAGCTTTTCGGTGTCGATCAGCACGCCGTTGCGCTCCATCTTGCGCAGCACGCGCGACGTCGGCACTTCGATGTTGCGGTACACGTGATCGAGCGACACTTCAGAAGCGATCTGCGGATAGAGCGCCTGATGCAGACGCAACGTGATGTCGGCGTCTTCGGCTGCGTATTCGGATGCCTTGTCGAGCGGCACTTCGTCGAAACCGATCTGCGAGGCGCCCTTGCCCGCGACGTCTTCGTACTTGATTGTCTTGAGACCGAGATGACGCAACGCGAGGTTGTCCATGTCGTGCGGACGATGCGATTCGAGTACGTACGACTGCAACAGCGTGTCGTGCTCGATGCCGTCCATAGCAATGCCGTAGTTCGCCAGCACCTGCTCGTCGTACTTCAGATGCTGGCCGACCTTCTTCCTGTCCGCGCTTTCGAGCCACGGCTTGAGCTTCGCGAGCACTTCGTCGCGCGGCAACTGCTCGGGCGCATCCGGCCCGCGATGCGCGACGGGAATGTATGCGGCCTTGCCCGCTTCGACTGCAATGGAAATGCCGACGATCTGCGCGACCATCGGATCGAGCGACGTCGTTTCCGTATCGAACGAGGTGATCTCAGCGGCGTCGAGCTTCGCGAGCCATGCGTCGAACTGTTCCCACGTCTGTACCGTTTCGTACTCGCGCTCGCCGTCCACAGTCGGCGCGGGCGGCACATCCGTTTCCGGACCTTCGACGGCATCGGCGATTTCGACTTCGCGCAGCCACGTCTTGAAGCCATGACGCGTGAACACGTCGCGCAGTTCTTCTCGTGCTTCGGGACGCGTGGCGAGCGTGTCTTCGAACGACGTCACGTGCTCGGTCAGATCGCAATCCGTTTCGACCGTGACGAGCTTTCTCGCCATCGGGAGAAAGTCGAGCGCACGTCGCAGATTGTCTCCTACCGCACCTTTGATCTCGCCAGCATGTGCGACGATGCCATCGAGGGTGTCAAATTGCGTGAGCCATTTGATCGCCGTTTTCGGACCGCATTTCTCGACGCCCGGCACGTTGTCGACGGTATCGCCGATCAACGACAGATAATCGACGATGCGCTCGGGCGTCACACCGAACTTCGCGACGACGCCTTCGCGGTCGAGCTTCTCGTTCGTCATCGTATTGATGAGGGTGACATGATCCGTCACGAGCTGCGCCAGATCCTTGTCCCCGGTGGAGACGATCACGTTCATGCCGCGCTGCTCCGCGCGCTTCGCCAGCGTGCCGATCACGTCGTCGGCTTCGACGCCGTCGATCATCAGCAAGGGCCAGCCAAGCGAGCGCACAGCGACGTGAATCGGCTCGATCTGCTTCGAGAGATCTTCGGGCATCGACGGACGGTTCGCCTTGTATTGCGGATACCAGTCATCACGGAACGTCTTGCCTTTGGCATCGAACACGCACGCGCTATACTCTGCCGTAACCTCCTTGCGCATACGGCGCAGCATGTTGATGATCCCGTAGAGCGCACCTGTTGGCCCTCCATCGGGACCGCGCAAATCAGGCATCGCATGGTAGGCCCGGTACAGATAACTCGAACCGTCAACCAATAGCAGGGTCTTACCTTCCAGGTTCTGTTCTTCAGGCATTATGACTAAGAGAAAAGTGATTCCGAGTCTGCGATCGCTCGCAGATCAAGAGCGCGCAACAGCCAAGAAGGCCCGCGCATCGTGGCAGATGTTCACGATTATGGCAGAGTTTATCGAGGCGACCGAGTACCTGTCGGAGATCCGCCCGGCCGTGAGCATCTATGGTTCGGCGCGTCTGAAACCGAACTCGCCGTACTACAAACTGGCCACAACGATCGCGCGCAAACTCAGCGATGCGGGCTTCGCCGTGATCTCCGGCGGCGGCCCCGGCATCATGGAAGCGGCCAATAAAGGCGCGCATGCGGGCAAGGCCCCGTCCGTCGGCCTGAACATCGAGTTGCCGCACGAGCAGTCGGGCAATCAATGGCAGGACATCTCGCTGCGCTTCCGCCACTTCTTCACGCGCAAGGTCACGTTCGTGAAGAATTCGGATGCCGTGATTGTGATGCCGGGCGGCTTCGGCACGCTCGACGAACTCGCCGAAGTGCTCACGCTCATTCAGACGAAGAAGTCGCGCCATGTGCCCATCATTCTCGTCGGCGCGGAGTTCTGGAAGGGCTTGCTCGCATGGTTCGAATCGCAACTCGTGCCGATGGGCCTCATCAATCCCGGCGACATGAACCTGATGCAGGTCATCGACGAACCGGACCAGGTGCTCGAAGCCGTGCTCGCGTTCTACGAAGAACGTGAAGAGCCGGAAGCGCATCCCTCGAAGTCGGACGAAGACCGGATGTTCTATCTGTGATCGTGTTGTGAGTCTGTTATGAGCCGGTTTCTGCCGCCTGCGCTGCCTGTGATTCCAGCCAGCGGCAGAACTGCTCGACAAGCGGCGCATTCGCGACCTCGCGCCGCGCGACCCACCAGTAGCCGCGCGCATCGATGCGCGGTCCCGCCAGCGGCATGACGAGCCGCCCCGACGCCAGCTCATCATCGAGCAGCGGCATCGGTCCGAGCGCAACGCCCAATCCATCGACAGCCGCCTGCAACGCCAGATAGAAATGGTCGAACGACTGTTTCTTGCGGCACTTCGCCTTGACGCCCGCGGCCTGCAACCAGTGATGCCACGCGTCGGGCCGCGTATCCGAATGCAGCAGCACGTGACGCGCTAGATCGTCGGCGCTGCGAATGGGCATGCGTTGCAGCAGCGCCGGACTGCACACGGGAATCTCGCTCTCTTCCAGGAACTGACCACTCGCGCAATTGGGCCAGTGCGCGGGCCCGCGCCGCACGGCGACATCGAAGCTGTCGAGCGTTTCGACCGGCGCATTCGATGTCGCGAGCCGCAACTCGACGTTCGGCGCCATCCGCTGGAATTGCGACAGCCTCGGTAACAGCCACTTCATCGCGAACGTAGGCAGCGCGTTGACGCGCAGCACATGCACGACGCCCGTGTCGCGAAGCTGGTCAGTCGCGGCGGCGATGCTGTCGAACGCTGCCTGAATCTTCGACAGATAGCGCGCGCCGTCTTCCGTGAGCCGTACACGCTTGCCGTTCCGATGAAACACCTGCACGCCAACCCACGCTTCGAACGCCGCGACCTGCCGGCTGATTGCACCGTGTGTCACATGGAGCTCGTCGGCGGCGGCCGTGAAACTGTTATGCCGCGCCGCGGCTTCGAAGGCGCGCAGCGCCGGAAAAGGAGGAAGCTTGCGGTTCATCCTTGTGATTCTAGATCACAAAGACTTACCCAAGAAATCGTTTTGAGTGCGGCTCGAATAGCGCTAATCTTCACGGCTTGTACTGGATGGTGAACGCAATGGATCAGCACCTTCACGCGCAGGACCCGGCGCCGGAGCATGCGCCCGCTCCGACCACGCGCGAAATCTTCATGGGCTTTCTGGGCCTGGGGCTCACGTCGTTTGGCGGCGCGCTGCCGCTCGCGCGACGCACCATCGTCGATCGGCACCGCTGGCTGAGCGCCGCCGAATTCACCGATCTGCTCGGCCTGTGCCAGTTTCTGCCGGGCGGCAATGTGATCAATCTGTCGGTCGCGCTCGGCATGAAGTTTCGCGGTTTGCGCGGCGCGCTGGCGGGCATTCTCGGACTGATCGCCGGACCGTCGCTGGTCGTGATCGCGCTCGGCGTGCTGTATGAACACACGCAAAACGATCCGCACATCAAGCATCTTTTTGCCGGGCTGGCTGCCGCGGCGGCGGGATTGCTCGTCGCGATGGCCGTCAAGATTCTGATGCCGCTACGTCACGATCCGCGCGCCGCGACGATCGCCGCGCTCGGCTTCGTCGCGATCGCGCTGCTGCGCTTTCCGCTGCTGCCGACGATGCTCGTGCTGACGCCGCTCAGCATCTTCGTCGCGTCGCGCGTGGAGAAGGCGCAGGCGTCAGACGCGAAGACGGACTCGAAGCCGCGCGCAAACGAGGTGTCGAAATGATCGAAACGCTGATCGCGCTCGCTGTCATTTTCAGCCAGCTTTCGCTGCTCGCATTCGGCGGCGGCAACACGATCCTGCCGGAGATGCAGCGGCAGGTCGTCGAAGTGCATCACTGGATGCCCGCCAGCGAGTTCAGCGCGCTCTTCGCGCTCGCGCAGGCCGCGCCCGGACCGAACATGATGGTCGTGACGCTGGTCGGGTGGCACGTGGCCGGCTGGGCGGGGATGCTGGTGACGTCGCTGGCGAAGTTCGGGCCGTCGTCCGTCGTGACGATTCTGGCGATGCACGCGTGGAACCGCTTCAAGGATCGCCCGTGGCGGCGCGTCGCGCAGAAGGGACTCGTGCCTGTGACGGCGGGGCTCGTCGCGGCGAGTGCGCTGCTGATTGCGCAGTCGTCGGATGCGTCGTGGCTTGCGTGGGCGATTACGGGTGCCTGCGCGCTGCTTGCGTTCAAGACGCGCATTCATCCGTTGTGGTTGTTGGGAGGCGGGGCCCTCGTCGGGCTCGTCGCACTCCCGTATGTGTAACGCGCGCGAGCGCGCTTACTGAAACGCCACCTCCGCAAAACTCCGCAGCTTCCGGCTATGCAGCTTATGCAGGCCGTTGGTCCGCAGAATCTCCATCGCCTTCACGCCGATCTGCAGATGCTGATCGACCTGCGCGCGATAGAACTGGTCCGCCATACCCGGCAGTTTCAACTCGCCGTGCAGCGGCTTGTCCGACACGCACAGCAGCGTCCCATACGGCACGCGGAAACGGAAACCGTTCGCGGCAATCGTCGCGCTTTCCATGTCGAGCGCAATCGCACGGCTTTGCGACAGACGCAGCACTGGCTCGCGATGATCGCGCAGTTCCCAGTTACGGTTGTCGACGCTCGCCACCGTGCCCGTGCGCATCACGCGCTTGAGTTCGGCGCCGTCGAGCTGCGTGACCTGCGCGACCGCGCGCTCCAGCGCGACCTGCACTTCGGCGAGCGCCGGAATCGGCACCCACAGCGGCAGATCGTCGTCGAGCACGTGATCCTCGCGCACATAGCCGTGCGCGAGCACGTAGTCGCCGAGGCGCTGCGTATTGCGCAGCCCCGCGCAGTGGCCGAGCATGATCCACGCATGCGGACGCAGCACGGCGATGTGATCGGTGATCGTCTTCGCGTTCGACGGTCCGACGCCGATGTTCACCATCGTGATGCCGCTGCCGTCCGCGCGCTTCAGGTGATACGCGGGCATCTGCGGCAGGCGCGGCGGCGCGTGGCCCTCGTCTTCCTGCTCGCCGAGATTCGCGTTGTACGTGATCACGTCGCCCGGTTCGACGAACGACGTGTACTCGCTGCGGTACGCGCGCAGATCGGCGTCGTCGGTCTTCGTCATCATCGTGCGGCCGAGCTTCACGAATTCGTCGATATAGAACTGGTAGTTCGTGTACAGCACGTAGTTCTGGCAATGCGTCGGCGAAGTCGCCGTGTAGTGCTTCAGCCGATGCAGCGAAAAGTCGACGCGCGCCGCCGTGAACAGCGCGAGCGGATGCGGCTCGCCGGGCAGCGGCTCGTACGTGCCGTTCACGATGCGGTCGTCGAGCAGCGCGAGATCGGGCGCATCGAATACGTCGCGCATCGCGAGCAGGCGTTCGCGGTCGAGATCGCCTTCGAGGTGAATGCCTTCGGCGAATGCGAAGTGAATGGGAATGGGCTGATCGGACACGCCGACTTCCACCGACACATGATGGTTCTTCACCAGCAGCCGCAATTGCTCACGATAGTAATTGCCGAACAGATCGGGCCGCGTGACCGTCGTTTCGAACACGCCCGGACCCGCGACGAAACCGTACGAGCGGCGCGAATCGACATGCGTGTTGGTCTCCGTGCGCACGCGCACGAACGGATAGCACGCGCGCACGCGCCGGTCGAACGGCTCGTTGCGGCGATAGCGCGCGAACGCGTCGCGCAGGAACGACGTGTTCGCTTCATAGATGGCGGACAGGCGCGTGACGGCATCGGCTGCGTCGTCGAAGGCCTCGGTCGGGAACGCGTTGGCGGGCACGTGCACCGCGCGTTGATTGGTCTCGTAGTTCATCTTCGTTCGCCTCGATTGATGCAACGACATTACCACGGAACCCGTGCTTTCCGATGACGTCGTGCCCGCTCACCGGCCGTTTGCGTGGCGTCGCGCACGCAACCGCGCGCTTGCTGCAGGCCGCGCGGGAAGCGCGCAAAATAAGGCGATCGCCCGTTACTCGCGCCCGTGGGCAGCAGTGGATTTGCTAGAATTGGGCCACCTAATCGGAGAAACACCATGAAGCCGCTCTTCCCCGTCGCAGTTGCGCTGATGCTGGCCGTCAGCGGCGTCGCGATGGCTGCCCAGCCTGCCCCGTCCGCGCAAGACAAGGCAGCCGCAGACGCCCAAGCCGAAGCCAACGAACGGGCCGGTCTGCCGGATCTGAGAGCGATCAACCGCCCCGCGGCCGAAGTCAGCTCGAAAGTCGAGATCAACCAGCCGCGCACGCCGAGCTACTACGAACGCAGCGGCAACGGCACCGAAATCACCGAATACCGCGACAAGGGCAAGCCCGTCGAAATCGACGTGCGCTCGAACTTCGGCACGCGCTACCAGATGAGCGCGCCTACCGATACCTCGCCGAAAGTCTACGAATCCGGCAAGCCGCCCGCGCGCCTGCCGTCCGTGAACCTGCATTACTGATCCAGCCGGACCGGCGCGCCGTCGCGAGACGCGCGCCTGTTTTGCTTCAAGCCGAAGCGTCAGCAACGACGCTTTCAACCTGCTTGTTCCGATTTTCCACTGGCATTGCGCCAGCCGACCAACCTGATCCGACGCCCCCACGCATGGCCGTTTTCACCGCTGTCACCGAAGCCCAACTCGCAGACTGGATGCGCCACTACGATCTCGGCGAAGTCGTCGAATTTCGCGGCATTACATCCGGTATCGAGAACAGCAATTTCTTTCTGACGACCACGCGCGGCGAGTACGTCCTCACGATCTTCGAAAAGCTGACGGCTGAACAACTGCCGTTCTATCTCGATCTGATGCGCCATCTGGCGTCGCATCGCGTGCCGGTGCCGGACCCGATGCCGCGCGACGACGGCGCGCTGTTCGGCATGCTCAACGGCAAGCCCGCGACCATCGTCACGAAGCTCGACGGCGCGCCGGAGCTTGCGCCGCACGCCGCGCACTGCGTCGAAGTCGGGCAGATGCTCGCGCGCCTGCATCTGGCGGGGCGCGACTTTGCGCATCATCAGCCGAATCTGCGCAGCCTGCCGTGGTGGCAGGAAACGGTGCCGAGCATCGCGCCGTTTCTGACGGACGCGCAGCGCACGCTGCTCACGGAAGAACTCGCGCATCAGCAGGCGTTCTTCGCGTCGGACGATTACGCGTCGCTGCCCGAAGGCCCGTGCCATTGCGATCTGTTCCGTGACAACGTGCTGTTCGCGCACGCGGCGCCCGGCACGCATCACGAAGTCGAACTGGGCGGCTTCTTCGATTTCTATTTCGCCGGCTGCGACAAGTGGCTCTTCGACGTCGCCGTCACCGTCAACGACTGGTGCGTCGACCTCGCGACGGGCAAGCTCGACGAAGCGCGCGTCGAAGCGCTGTTGCGCGCCTATCAGACGGTGCGCCCGTTCACGCCCGCCGAAACCCGGCACTGGAACGACATGTTGCGCGCGGGCGCGTATCGTTTCTGGGTCTCGCGCCTGTATGATTTCCATATGCCGCGCGCCGCCGAACTGCTCAAGCCACACGATCCCGGTCATTTCGAGCGCATTCTCCGCGAGCGTCTCGCGGGCGCCGCACTCTAAGCACTCATAGCTCATGCAACTGATCGAAGTTCCGGCGAAAACCGGCTACGTGTGGTTCCGGCAAGGCATCTGGCTCTTTCGCAGGAATCCGCTTGCGTTTCTGACGCTGTTCTTTGCGTATCTGCTCGCGATGACGGCGATCTCGCTGATTCCCATCATCGGCGGCGTGCTGCCGCTCATGCTGATTCCGGGCGTCGCCGTCGGCTTCATGGCGGCGTGCCGCGACACGATCGCGGGCAAGCCGGTGCTGCCGACCATACTCGTCGACGGTTTCCGCTCGTATGGCGGCCAGGTCGCGAAACGCCTGCTGCTGCTCGGCGTGCTGTACATCATCGCGATGGCCGTCGTGCTGATGGGCTCCGCGCTCGCGGACGGCGGCATGCTGCTGCATCTGATGATCAGCGGCGAGTCGATGCAGCCCGAAGCCGTCGCCAATAGCGACATTCCGCTGGCCGTGCTGACGGCGCTCGCGTTCTACGTGCCCGTCGCGATGCTGTTCTGGTTCGCGCCCGTGCTCGCCGCGTGGCACGACGTGCCGGCCATCAAGGCGATGTTCTTCAGCATCGTCAGCTGCTGGCGCAATCGCGGCGCGTTCATCGTGTACGGCGCATTGTGGTTCGCTGTCGCGACGACGGTGTCGTTCGGGCTGTCCCAGCTGCTTCAGGCGCTGGGCGCCGGCGAACTCGCGCTGGTCATTCTGATGCCCGCGTCGATCATCGTCACCACGATGCTCTACTGCTCGTTCTACGCCACGTATCGCGGCTGCTTCGGCGTGCAATCGCCCGGTCAGCCGCTGTCGTCGAATTCCTCTTCCTCGTCGTCTTCCTGATCGCTTCCTGAGCGTTTCGTGAGCGGTTTAGCCTGTCGGGTCCACGCTGCGCATGCGGCGCGGGCCTTCGACGCTACGAGGTGAAGCACCGATGCCGCGCGCCGATTTTTTGCGGCACAATAGTTTGCACGCAATCCATTCGCACGCATCGCTTCAAGGGGACGTCCATGACCCAGCGCACCGCCTTTCCCGTCACGCTCGACGAACAGCTCTGCTTCGCGCTCTACTCGACGTCGCTCGCGATGACGAAGGCGTATAAGCCGATTCTCGACCGGCTCGGCCTCACGTATCCGCAGTATCTGACCATGCTGATTCTGTGGGAAACCGACGACGTCACCGTGAAGGACATCGCCGCGCGCCTGAACCTCGATTCGGCGACCGTGACGCCGCTGCTGAAACGGCTCGAAGCGCAAGGGTATATCGAGCGCGTGCGCGGCACGGAAGACGAGCGGCTCGTCTTCATCCGGCTGACGAAAGCAGGCGTCACACTCAAGCGCACCGCGCGCGACGTGCCGGAAGAAATCTTCTGCGCGACCCAGCAGACGCCCGACTTTCTCATGCGGCTGCGCAACGATCTCCAGCAATTGCGCGGCACGCTGAACGACTACCTCGAACGCTACTGAGCAAGCGCACATGCGTGCCTATTGCATCGATAGGCAATTTAGTTTGCACACTAATGATTTGCACGATATATTTCCTCCATGCCAGTTCGACAGCGATCACGCAAAGCACTGGCAAGCATTGACCCAATCACTGGAACCGATCAAGGAGCGTCAAGATGAACGTACTGTACAAGGCAACGGCAACGAGCAATGGCGGTCGCGATGGCCGCGCGGTTTCATCGGATAACGCGCTCGACGTGAAGCTGGCTGCGCCGCGCGAACTCGGCGGCAATGGCGCGCAAGGCACGAATCCGGAACAGCTGTTCGCGGCCGGCTACTCGGCGTGTTTCCTGAGCGCGATGAAGTTCGTCGCGGGACAACGCAAGCAGGCCGTGCCCGCCGAAACGACCGTGACGGCCGATGTCGGTGTCGGTCCGAATGACAAGGGCGGCTTCGCGCTGGACATCGAACTGCGCGTCTCCCTACCCGGCCTGGACGCAGCCGCCGCGCAGGATCTGGTCGACGCGGCGCATCAGGTTTGCCCGTACTCGAACGCGACACGCGGTAATGTCGAAGTGCGCGTGAAGGTCGTTTAAGTCCCTGGGTTTTGTCTTCGAGCAGCGCCCGGCTTTCATGCGAAAGTCGGGCGCTGCTTCATTTTTGCGTCGATTCCCGACGCGCCGGGCATTGGGTTTGCGTCGAACGGACACTATCATCGACGGTCCTTTAATCGCATCGCCATCACATGACCCGCGCCTATCAGATCAACGAACACTTCAGGAACGGACTCGTCTGGTTTCGCCGCGATCTGCGCACAGGCGATAACGCGGCACTGTACTACGCGCTCAAACATTGCGAGCGCGTCTGGTGCGTGTTCGTCTTCGACACGACGATCCTTCAGCCGCTGATCGATTCGGCGCATCAACATGACGCACACAGCGGCAAGGTGCAGGATCGGCGGATCGAGTTCATTCTCGCGTCGGTGGAAGAGCTTGATGGATCGTTGAAAGAAGGCGGCGGCGGACTGATCGTGCTGCACGGCGATCCCGTCGACGCGATCCCGAAGCTCGCCGCACAGCTCGAAGTCGAAGCCGTTTTTACCAACCACGACTACGAGCCTGTTGCGATCGAACGAGATGAGACGATCGCCGATCATCTGCGCGACGACGGACGCCAGTTGCTCACGTTCAAGGACCAGGTGATCTTCGAGCGCGACGAACTGCTCAACGGACAACGCAAGCCCTTCGCCGTATTCAGGCCGTACAAGAACGCGTGGCTCAAGCAGCTGACGCCGTTCGATCTCAAACCGTATCCCGTCGAACGCTATGCGCAAAGTCTTGCGCGGCCGCCGCACAAGCTCGATCACGCATGGCCGACGCTCGCGAAAATGGGCTTCGCGCCTGGCGAGATGGCGGAAACGAAGCTGCTGGCGGGCATGAGCGGCGCGCGAACGCTGCTCGAAGATTTCACGACGCGGATCGACAGCTACGCCAATCGGCGCGACTTTCCCGCCGCGCGCGGCACGAGCCATCTGTCGGTGCATTTGCGCTTCGGCACGGTTTCGATCCGCACGCTCGCACGGCTCGCGCACGAGATGTCGCTGCAACCCGACGGCCAGGGCGCGGCGACGTGGCTATCGGAACTGATCTGGCGGGACTTCTACTTCATGATCCTCACGCATCATCCGCATATCGCGAAGCGCGAGTCATTCAAGCGCGAATTCGATACGCTGCGCTGGGAAACGGGCAAGGACGCCGACGCGCTGTTCGCCGCGTGGTGCGATGGCCGCACGGGCTATCCACTCGTCGATGCCGCGATGCTGCAACTGAACCAGACGGGGTTCATGCACAACCGTCTGCGGATGGTGACGGCGAGTTTTCTAGCTAAGGATCTGGGCATCGACTGGCGACGCGGCGAGCGCTACTTCGAGGAAAAGCTCAATGACTTCGACTTTTCGGCGAACAACGGCGGCTGGCAATGGGCAGCGTCGACGGGCTGCGATGCGCAACCGTGGTTCCGGATTTTCAATCCGGTGACGCAATCGGAGAAATTCGATCCGCAAGGGCTCTTTATCAAGCGATTCTTGCCGGAACTGGAGAAAGTGCCCGCGAAATGGATTCACGCGCCGTGGCAGGCAGATCCCGACGATCTGAAGGATTGGGGCGTGGTGCTGGGGAAAGATTATCCGCAGCCGGTCGTCGATCATGCAAAAGCGCGCCAGCAGACACTGGCGCGCTATGGCGTGCTGCGCTCGCGTTGAGCGACTTTCATGGCCGGCTGGCGCGCCGGCCGCTACTGCTATTTAGTGCTGGCTCATCCACGAAGGCTGACGCAGCTGCGATTCACGGTCGATCTTGCGCATGCGGAACTCGAGGTCGTAAAGATCCGTAGCTTCGGCCAGATAGGCGTCGTTGTGCTCTTTGACGCGTTGGTCGTAGGACTTCGTCAGGAACAGGAAAAGGCGGCTGATCAGATACATGGTGAACCTCGGATTTGGCGTTAGGTGACTGACACCTAGGGATAACCCGTATTATAGGGAAAACCCTAGGTTTGCACCAGCGCTAAATTCGAAGTGTGGCAATTTGTCAACTGGCGCGCTGCCGGGCGCTTTCCGCCGAGCGCGCAGCGGGCCGCGCCGACTCGGTCCGGCGCTGATGCCGGAAAAAGTCCCACAACAAACTGGACGCGTCCGGTCCCTTCGACGAGTGGAACGGCACGGCATCGTCGCCGCCGCTCCACGCATGGCCCAGACCCGCCACGCGACAAAGCCGCACGACGCGCCGTCCGCCGCGCGTGTAATCGCGGGTCGTGACGGTTGCCTTGCGGTCTTCCTTGACGTCGCCGACCCGGCGCAGGCCTTGTGCATCGACGATGCCATTCAGCCGCAGAAACTGCTCGGTCAGCTGCTCGGCGTTGACGGGCGCGACCACGTGATCGGCGTCGCCTTGCAGAATGATCGCGGGCATGCCCGGATAGGAAGTGACGTCCGCGATGGCGTCGACCAGTTCGACGGGCTCCTTCCGCGTGCCGCGCCGCATCACGTCCATCGCGGTGATGCCGGAGTGCGCCTCGCCGAATGCGGGCCCCGAATGCAGCGCGACAGCCGCAAAGTGCTCCGGAAAGTGCAGCGCCAGCAGCGAAGTCAAACCTGCGCCCGCCGAAATGCCCGCCACATACACCCGCTCGCGATCGAAACCATAGGTTTCCACGAGCGCATCGACGAGCGACACCACCGCGCGCGCTTCCGCGCGGCCGGCGCGGTCGGTATCGTCGTACCAATGCCAGCAGCGGTGCGCGTGCGCGTGTTTCGACTGCTCGGGATACACGACCGCGAAGCCATAGCGGTCGGCCAGCAGGTTCATACGCGTACCTTCGGCGAATTCGTCGATCGATTGCGTGCAGCCATGCAGCATCACGATCAGCGGCGCCTGCTTGATGGGCTTGCCTGCGGGCAGATACAGCCCATACTGCAGATGATTGACGAGGCTGCCCGGCGCGGCGGGCGCGGAGTGGAACGAACGCGTCCACGTGCCGCCCGCCCAGGCCGCGGCGCGCGGACGCACCCGCGACTCGCGCGCGCCGCGCTGCGGCACGTCGCGGGTGACGGTCGGACGGACCTTCGCCGACGGCTTCGCGACCGTCGGCGCCGGGCGCGTCGCGTTGCGGGTCGAAGTCCGCTTGGTCTTGCGCTTCAGCGTCGCCTGGGCGTGTTCCGTCTGAATCGCAAAGAGACGTTTCAGGCCGCCTAGCCAGATTTTCGTGAGGCTTTTTGGCATAGGATTTTCTCGCAAATAGGGATCAATGCTCTCTGCCCGATGGCAGACTTGTGCAATGCACAATAACATCAATCTCCATGCGATGCTGACATCGGCAAAGCCCGATTTCGGAGAAAAGCCCGTGCACCGGGCTTTCGATAAGACGATTTCCGAATTGTCCTAGCATCTGTCAGATTTCGCGCTTTTCGGTGGCATCTGCGACAGAACAGCTACCCCTATACTTATAGAATACTCGCGGGTCGAACACGATCGCGCCCTGATACGTCGTCAATCGAATTGCCCATGTCTCATCTGCCATCTCACCTCTGGTATCTGATTACGAACTTCGGCGGCGCCGGACTGACGCTGCCGCTCGCCTTCGCTATCGCGCTGTGGCTGGCCGTCGGCTATTCGTGGCGGCTCGCGGCCGGCTGGCTGTGTCTGCTCGGCGTGGCCGTCGCGCTCGTCACGGCAACGAAGATCGCGTTCCTCGGTTGGGGCATCGGCTTGCGCGTCTGGGATTTCACGGGCTTGAGCGGGCACGCGATGTTCGCCACCGCCGTCTTCCCCGTGGCGGCCTTTCTCGTGCTGCTGTCCGCGCCGCCTGCCGTACGCATTGCCGGCGTAGCGCTCGCGCTGCTGGGCGGCGCGACCGTCAGCCTGTCGCGCGTGATCATCGATGCGCATTCGCCTTCCGAAGCAATCACCGGCTGCATCGTCGGCGCGCTGACTGCGCTCGTGTTCGTGCGCATCGCGTGGAATGCGACGCCGCCGGGACGCCTGCCCGTGGCGCCTGTCGTCGTAAGCCTGATGGTCATCATGCTCGGCCTGCACAAGCTGCATCTGCCTACCCAGCGCTGGGTCACGCATATCGCGCTGAAGGTTTCCGGCCACGACCGGCCGTTCATCCGCGCAAAGTGGAAGACACTGCGCGACATTGAGATCCCGGCTGCACCTGTCGTGCCGTTGCAGAAAACACGCAACGTCGCGATGCCGCTGCCCGATTCCGACGCATAAATCACACGAAACGAGCAATCTTGCGCGCCACATGTTCAACATGTCGACCGCTGTAACCCTACATATATTACGATGGCGTTTTCAACTTCCTTCCGGTCGAACCGGCGCCACCCCATGTCTCTTCCGTCGATGATCCGCTTTCTGAAACCTGCCCTGCTCGTCGCGAGCGCGATTTCGTTTGCCTTCAGCGCGCAGGCACGCGCCGACGAACTCGTCGTGTCCGCAGCCGCCAGCCTGACCAACGCGTTCAAGGCTGTCGGCGACGCCTACGAGAAGGAGCATCCGGGCACCAGGCTGCTCTTCAATTTCGGCGCATCCGACGTGCTGATGCAGCAGATCGTGAAGGGCGCGCCCGCCGACGTCTTCGCGTCCGCCGATCAGAAAGCGATGGACAAGGCCGCCGAGCAAAAAGTGATCGTGCCGTCGACGCGCAAGGACTTCGCCGCGAACTCGCTCGTGCTGATCGTGCCGACGGACAGCAAGCTCGCGCCGTCGAACCTGAACGAGCTGACCTCGGCGAGCGTCAAGCGGATTGCGTACGGCGATCCGGCCTCCGTGCCCGTCGGCCGTTACACGGAAGGCGCGCTGAAGGCAGCGGGCGTGTGGGACGCCGTGAGCGCGAAGGGCGTGCTCGCGTCGAACGTGCGCCAGAGCCTCGATTACGTGTCGCGCGGCGAAGTCGATGCCGGCTTCGTGTTCGGCACCGACGCCGCCGTGATGCCCGACAAGGTCAAGGTCGCGCTGACCGTGCCGACCACGACGCCGATCAGCTATCCGATCGCGCAGGTCGAAGGCAGCAAGCACGCCGCCGACGCGCAATCGTTCATCACCTTCGTGCTGTCGCCGGCAGGCCAGGCTGTGCTGGCCAAGTACGGCTTCAAGCCGGCGCATTAAGCCGCGCACCGTCTTACAAGCGCCAACGCTGACATGGAACAAGCCTGGATTCCGCTGATGCTGTCGCTGAAAGTCGCGGGCTGGGCGACTGCGCTGAACATCGTGTTCGGCGTCGCGCTCGGCTTCGGCCTCGCGCGCTGGCGTTCGGGCGCGCGCGATCTGATCGACTCGCTGCTGACACTGCCGCTCGTCATGCCGCCGACCGTGCTCGGCTATTACCTGCTCGTGCTGCTCGGCCGGCGCGGCGTGTTCGGCGCGTGGCTCGATCGCTTCGATATCCAGCTGGTGTTCACGTGGCAAGGCGCGGTGATCGCGTCGATGGTGGTCGCGTTTCCGCTCGTGCTGAAGTCGGCGCGCGCCGCATTCGAATCCGTCGATCCGCAACTGGAGCGCGCCGCGCGCACGCTCGGCGTGAGCGAAACGGCGATCTTCTTCCGCGTGACGCTGCCGCTCGCGTCGCGTGGCATTCTGGCTGGCGCGTTGCTCGCGTTTGCGCGCGCGCTCGGCGAATTCGGCGCGACGCTGATGATCGCGGGCAATCTCCCCGGCCGCACGCAGACGCTGTCCGTCGCCGTGTACGCCGCCGTGCAGGCCGGCGACGACAGCACGGCCAATTTCCTCGTGCTCGTGACCTCGGTCACCTGCGTCGTGATTCTGGTGCTCGCGGGCCGGCTCGTACCGCAACATTCGCTGATGACGTCCCGCTGACATGCCGCTCACCGTCGATATCCGCAAAACCCTGCGCACAGCCGAACGCGAGTTCCGGCTCGATGTGTCGTTCACGGCGAACTCGCAGCGCATGGTGCTGTTCGGGCCATCGGGCGCGGGCAAGAGCCTGACGCTGCAGGCGATCGCCGGTCTGCTGCGTCCCGACGAAGGCCAGATCGTGCTGCACGGCGACGCGCTGTTCGACAGCGCGCAAGGCATCGACCAGAAGCCGCAGGCTCGCAGGCTCGCGTATCTGTTTCAGGACTACGCGCTGTTTCCGCATCTGAACGTGCGGCAGAACATCGGTTTCGGGATGCACACGGGCTGGCTGAATCCGGGACGGCGTTTTTCGCATCCGCAGATCGATTACTGGCTAGATGCGCTCGATCTGAAGAACGTGGCCGGGCATCATCCTGCGCAACTGTCGGGCGGACAGAAGCAGCGCGTGGCGCTGGCGCGCGCGCTGGTCGCGAAGCCGCGTCTGCTGTTGCTCGACGAGCCGTTTTCCGCGCTCGATCACGCGTTGCGCGCGCGCATGCGGCGCGAGCTGTCGGACCTGCAGACGCGGCTCGATATTCCGATGCTGTTGATCACGCACGATCCCGACGATGTCGCCGCATTCGGCGATCAGGTCGTGCAGGTGTATGACGGCAGCGTGCGTGAGAACGTGCCGTTCAAGGGTTATCCGCGGACGGTTTCCTGACCTGACGATCAGGCCGTCACGCCCAGAATCACGCTCGATGCCTTGAACGCGGCGACGAGCGCCTGTCCTTCGGCAATGCCCAGTGCCGCGACGCTATCGTTCGTGACGACGGATGTCAGAACCGCGCCGCCTTCGAGCGTCAGCGACACCTCCGCATTCACCGCGCCGCGCTGCACGGCCGACACGGTTCCCTTCAGGCGATTGCGAGTCGAGAGCCGGTCCGATGTCCCGTCGTCCGCGACCAGCAGCACCGACGACGCCTTCACGAGCGCCACCGCCTCCGCGCCAACCGCGAGCCCCAGCGTCTCCGTGCTTTCGTGCGTGACGATCGCGACGATGCTCTGCCCGCCCGGCAATGCCAACGAAATCTCGTCGTTGACGGTGCCGCGCTGAACCGCGCTGACCTTGCCGTAAAGCTGGTTGCGCGCGCTCGTTTTCATGCCGATGCGGCCGATCATCTGCCAGTCATCGGAGAAACCGGCGATCGCCGCGCCCGCGCGCTCCAGAAACAGCCGATGCTCGCGATCGACGGCGCGGAACGTGTCGATCAGCGTCAGCGCGCGCGGCGTGAGCGTCGTGCCGCCGCCGCCCTTGCCGCCCGTCGAACGGACGACGAGCGTTTCGCCCGCGAGGTTGTTCATCGCGTCGACGGCATCCCACGCGGCCTTGTAGCTCATGCCGACGGCTTTGGCGCCCGCCGTGATCGAGCCCGTCTCGCCGATCGCCGCCAGCAGCGCGATGCGCTGCGCGCCGCCGAGCGCCTGCTCGCCGGAGCGGAACCAGACGGAGCCGCCAAACTGCAAAGAGTCGTGGGAGGTGTCGTTGTTATCGGAAGTCATGGCTCGCGTGTGCGTCGGATGACGAACGGATGAAGGTGTGGGCCATTATAGCGACGCCCCCCTCGTCCGCCGTCATCCGCGCGGCTCACAGCGCGTACTGCGCAATCCCGTTGCCGAACGACCAGTTTTCCTTCAGCACCTCGACGAGATTGATGAATACGTCCTCGCGCCGCACGCCCGGCGATTCCGCGAGATTGTCGACGATGTGCCTGTACAGCGCCTTCTTCTGCTCCTCCGTGCGCGAGTTGGTCACAGTGAGCTGGATCATCACAAGATCGTCGCTGCGCTGGATGTCGAGGAAGTGGCGTCCATAGAAGAAATTGCTCTCGTCGTGCTCGGTGATGGCCATGAAGATGTCGTCCTCGGGCACGTTGAACTCGGCGATCAGCGCGCGCTGGATGCCTTGCGTGAGCGCCTTGCGATAAGCGGCCGGCTTGCCGGCGCGAAGTGCGATGCGGGTGAAAGGCATGTCGAACTCCTATGAATGAAGAGAAAGTGCATTCAGATTAGTTCGCGTCTATGATGATGAACAGACATAGCTGGATATTTCATCTATTTTCACCTGAAATGAAAGTACTCGATCTCGATGCCGTGCGCGCGTTCGTGCTCGTCGCCGATCTGCGCAGCTTCACGCGCGCCGCCGATGCGCTCGACACCACGCAGTCCGCTGTCAGCCTCAAGCTGAAGCGGCTGGAAGCGCACGTGGGCAAGCAGTTGCTGGAACGCACGCCGCGCGTGGTGCGGCTGTCGGCGGACGGGGAGGCGTTTCTCGAAGGCGCACGCGATCTGCTCCGCGCGCATGACCGGGCGCTCGGCGCGTTATCGGCGGACAGGCGGCGATTCGCGCTCGGTTTGAGCGAGCACGTGGCGGGAAGCGATCTCGCGACGCTGCTTGCGCGCGTGAATGCGCACGATCCGGGGC
The DNA here is from genome assembly GCF_030412785.1 of Paraburkholderia sabiae. Classification (NCBI taxonomy): domain Bacteria; kingdom Pseudomonadati; phylum Pseudomonadota; class Betaproteobacteria; order Burkholderiales; family Burkholderiaceae; genus Paraburkholderia; species Paraburkholderia sabiae. The sequence goes on along the minus strand of NZ_CP125295.1, from coordinate 3,965,134 downwards.
TCGTGCTGGAACTGCACATGGGATTGTCGGCGACGCTGCTGCAACAGTTCGACGAACGGCGGCTCGACGCCGTGATCGTGCGCTACGAACCGGACGACGTACCGCGCGACGACGGCCAGCTGCTCTTCACGGAACCGCTGTCATGGCTCGCGGCACCCGAATGGCAGCCGCGCGCGGGCGAGCCGTTGTCGCTGGCGCTGCTGGCCGCGCCCTGCAACGTGCGGTCGATTGCGCTGCGCACGCTCGATGGCGCGGGGATCGCGTGGCGCGAGACGTTTGTCGGCGGCGGCGTGCAGGCGGTGGGCGCGGCGGCGGCGGCTGGACTGGCCGTCTCGCCGCTGGCAAGACGTGTCGCGCCGCGTGGACTCGTCGATTCAGGGCCGAGACTCGGCCTGCCTCCGTTGCCGGAATCGCGCGTGACGCTGCATTCGCGTGTTCGCGACGCGCGCTCGATCGAGTCGTTGCGGCTCGTGACGAACGGCTTGAGCGCGCAGTGAGCGCACCCGCGCGGGATTTTTAGTGAAGGATGGGCGGCAGTTCGCGCGGTGTTGCGTGGTTGCCGCTGGTGCCGGGCTGAACGGCTGGACTCGCAGCGACCCGTTGAGGTTTCGCCGCCGCTTCGACAGGCTTTGCATGCGCGACCTTGGCGCTTGCCGTGTGCGGCGTGTGCGTCGCGTGCGTCGCTTTCACTGCGACGCCATGCGGCTTTTTCGCCGTCGGTTTCGCCTTCACGGACGCGACGTGCTTAGCCGGCGCCACCTTCGCCGGATGAGCGTGAGCGTGAGCGTGCGTCGCGCCGCGCGTCGCCTCGGGCGGATTCCACACTTCCTTGTACTCCGCGTGCGCCGCCATCGACGCGCCCAGCAAACCTACCGTCAACCACACCTTCGAACGCAGCGACACCGCAGTCTCCGTGCAAAAACTCGAGGCGCGAATTATACAGGCGTACTTGCAATAATCCACATATAGACTAATATGCATAAAAAGTTCAAAACAGGACTCAGATCATGTCTTCCGCCGCGCACTATTCGAGCGCTGAACGACCGTTGCGACGCCCTTCCGCCGAACCTTCGATGGCGGACATGTCCGCCGCCGGTCTGCGCGCGTTCTTCAACATCGCCCGCGACTGGGAACTGAGCACCGAAGAGCAGATCATCCTGCTCGGCTCGCCTGGCCGTTCCACGTTCTTCAAATGGAAGCAGGAGCCGCAAACGGCACGCCTCGGACGCGACACGCTGGAGCGTCTGTCGCTTCTGCTCGGCATCTATAAGGCACTGCAAATCCTGCTGCCGCAACCCGCCGCCGCAGATACCTGGGTCAAGCGTCCCAACAGCGCGCCGCCGTTCGGCGGCCGCCGCGCGCTCGACCGCATGCTGGCGGGCAACATCAGCGACCTCGTGGCCGTGCGCCAGTATCTCGACGCAATGCGAGGCGGCTGGGCGTGACCGATCCACAATGGCAAGACCGCTGGCGCGCGTGCCCGCTCGTCTGGACGCCGGCGTATCGCGTGATTCCCACGCGTTTTCCCGCCGTCAACCTGTTCGATCGCGTCGCGTCGCCCGAAGATTTCGAGGCGCTCTACGCGCTCGAAGCGATGACCAATGACCGTGTGCGTACCGAAGTCGGCGATCTCGATCTCGTGCCGCGCGAAGAAAGGCGCTTCGGTCCCGGCTACGGACCGATCATGGCCGCGCTCACGCATCTGAACCCGCAGGGCAGCCGTTTCTCGGACGGCACGTACGGCGTGTTTTATTGCGCGCGCTCGCGCGACACCGCGATTGCCGAGACGCGCTATCACTCCGGCCTGTTCCTCGCCGCCACCCAGCAGCCACCGATGCGCCAGCAGATGCGCCTCTACACCGTGATGGCGCAAGGCAACGTGGTGGATCTGCGCGGCGCGGAATCGGTCGATGCATCGGTGCTGTCGCCGAACGACTACGCGCCCGGCCAGGCGCTCGGTCGCGCGGTGCGCGAGGCGGGTGCGCCGGGCATCGTGTATCCGTCGGTGCGGGATGCGGCGGGCGAATGCCTCGCCGCGTTCAAGACGACGCTGCTGCGGGACTGTCATCACGCGGCGTACCTGGAATACAACTGGAACGGCAATGCCGTCGATGTGATCTTCGAGCTGAATCAGGTGGGATGACGGCTGATGATGACGTGAGCCTACGGCAGCGCGAGCGCCGCAGCGCCGACCGAGCGCGCCACGTCGACCGTGACCGACCAGCGATTCGTCGTGTGGGCCTCGACGATCGTCAGCTTGCCGCCGGGACCGAACGCGCCCGTATCGATGAACACCTGCGCGCCGATCTGCTGGACCTCGCGCATCGGCGTGTGACCGCAATAGGTCAGCGACAGGCCGAGTTGGGACATCGGATCGCCCGTGCCCATGGCGAGGCTGCGGCCCCACAGCAGTTGCTGGCGTGTTTCCGCGGAAAAATCGTCGGCGTCGAGGTCGGCGTCCGTGCCGAGAAACTCGGCGTGCAGCACGTTGAAGCGCTGGCTGCCCGAGCCGATCACGCGCACGAGCGGCAGCGCGCGCAGCCGCTGCGCATAGGATTGCAGCTTTTCGGCCGGCAGATGCGCGCTCCACAATCCGCCGATGCCGTACCACCACTGCTTCTTGAGCTTGCCTTCGGCAACCGCGCAGAGCGTGTCCTCGTGATTGCCGAGCACGGCATGGAACCAGGGCTTGTCGAGCAACGCGAGGGCTTCTTCCGACTGCGAACCACGATCGACGAGATCGCCGACCGAAAACAGCCGGTCGCGCGACGGATCGAATTCGATTTCGCGTAGCAGGAAGCGGAGCGCGTCGAGACAACCGTGCAGATCGCCGATGACGAAGTCGCGTCCCGCGCGGTTGAAGGGATGATGTTCGACGACGGTGACAAGTGTGGAATCCATAACAGCATGATAGTGCGGGTGGGGATGCCCTGTATGCGGGGCATCTCGCGTTTCTAGGCCGTTCGTTAGTGTTTTGGGTTTGGTTTTGCTTGCAGCGGCGTTTTGATTTTTGTTCGCAGGTCAGGTTGATGGGGTTCGCGAATTGTCACTTCGCCGGCATCCGCGAATTCGTATCGGTTCGCTAGCGTTGCCCCTGTGCGGGGCGGCAGTTACTTTCTTTGCCGCGGCAAAGAAAGTAACCAAAGAAAGCCGCTTTTGAACCTCCGGTGCCCGCCAGGATGGCGCTGCGGCATGCCGCAGTTGAGCCGTCGCGCAGCGACGTCCGCACTCTGTAGAAAGCCCGCAGTCAAGCGCGCACGGCGCGAAAAGCCCACACAGTCTGGAGCACATACCGCCGCAATCAACCGAGGGCAAATGCAAAAAAAACGTGCCGACCGAATGTGCTCCAGGTGGATGTCATCTTTCGCTCCGCGCGCGGTTAACTGCGGGCTTTCTACGGAGTATTGGCGTCGCTGTGCGACAGCTCAAGGAACCTGTGCCGTGGCGTTATCCTGGCAGGCACCGTAGGTTTAAAAGCGGCTTTCTTTGGTTACTTTCTTTGCCGCGGCAAAGAAAGTAACTGCCGCCCCGCACAGGGGCAACGCTAATAAACCGATACGAATTCGCGGATGCCACAGCAAATCAAACCAAAGCAAAGCAAAGCAAAGCAATAGCCATGACTCAGGGCGTCAAACCCCTCAACCTCCCGACCTCGTCGGCACTAACCCGAGCCCGCGGATTCCCAAACTGCCCGGTCACATAGTTAGCGAGAGCAGCAATTTGCTCATCATTCAAATCACGCTCAAACCCAGGCATCAAAACATCAGCATCCTGAGTCGTACGCCGCACACCGTGCAAAATCACCATCGCGAGATTATTAGCATCACTAGCCCCAACAACACTGTTATGCAGCAGAGCAGGATAAGCACCCGGCGAGCTAGCGCCGACACCTTCCCCAGTCCAGTGATGACAGGAAGCACAATTAGCGAGAAAAAGCTGCGCACCATTGACGCCGCTAACCCGAGTACCCCGCATCGCATCGACATCGCTGGCAGGCGAACCCCATGCAGCACGCATCCTCGATTCACCCCGATCGACAGGCTTGATCGACCGCAAATACGTCGCGATCGAACGCAGATCTTCGCGATTCAAATACTGCGTGCTATCGGAAACGACATCGGCCATCGGTCCGGCCGCATTGGCGCGCCCATGCGCGACGCCCGTCGACAGGTAACTGACGACATCCTGTTCCGACCAGTCGCCGATGCCGCTCGTCTTGTGCGGCGTGATGTTGTACGCATGCCAGCCGGCCTGGATCGCGCCTGAGAATCGTTCGCTGGTTTTCAGGCCCTGCATGAAGTTGCGCGGTGTATGGCACTCCTCGCAATGCGCAAGACCTTCGACGAGATACGCGCCGCGATTCCATTCGGCACTCTGCTTCGGATCGGGCAAGAAACGCCCTTCGTCGAAGTTGAACAGGTTCCACAAGACCATCAGCCAGCGCTGGTTGAACGGGAAGCGCAAGTCGTTCGACGGCGGCGTGTAATGCACGGGCACCACCGTGTTCAGATACGCGCGGATCGCCTGCACGTCCTGATCGGTGACCTTCGTGTACCCGACGTACGGAAACGCCGGATAAAGCCGCTCGCCTTCCTTGCCGATGCCCTCGTGCATCGCGCGCATGAAGTCCGCTTCCGTCCAGCGGCCGATGCCCGTGTCCGGATCGGGTGTGATGTTCGGCGTATAAATCGTGCCGAACGGCGTGGCGATCGCGAGGCCGCCCGCGAATGGACGCCCTTTGTCCGACGTGTGGCAAGCGATGCAGTCGCCCGCGCGCGCCAGATACTCGCCGCGCTTGACGAGATCCGGGCCGCGTCCAGACGCAGCAGGCGCCGTGGCCTGCGCGACGGCTTCGCCGAGCGGCGATTCGTCGTTGCGATGCGGCTCGGCGTCGTACGCTTCGAGCCACGCGAGATACAGCGCGAACACCGAAAACACCGCCGCGAGCGCCGCCATCCTCCAGATGCGCCGGCGGCTCTTGAGCGCCACGCGCCGGCTCGACGAGAAAACCGTTGCGTCGAGATTGCCGCCGTGAACGTCCGACCGTTTCGCGCGGGACAGGTGATCGCTCATCGTCAGATCTCGCTCTTGAGCTTGTCGGCGAGCTTCAGCGACAGCGCCGCAACCGTCAGCGTGCAGTTCACCGACGCCGCGCCCGGCATGACGCTGCTGCTCGCGATGAACAGGTTCGGATGATCGTGCGTGCGGCAGTCGGCATCGACGACGGAATCGGCGGCGTCGTTGCCCATGATCGTCGTGCCCATGATGTGGTTGTTCGGCGCGAAGTTGTCGTCGAACGACACCTCCGTGCCTTCGAACAGACCGGCGATCTGCGCGTAGAGTTCGTGCGTGTGCGCGGCGCTTTTCTTCACGTAGTCGTTGATCGAGTAGTAAATCTCGGGTTGCGGAATGCCGAGCGCGTCCTTGTGATCGGCGGAAGGCACGATGCGGTTCTGCGGTTCGGGCAAATGCTCATGGAAGCTGTTGATCACGACCATGCGCGCGGCGCGATCGCGAATCTGCCGGTCGAGTTCGGCGCCCGTCAGTCCGCTTTTTAGCAGCGAGGCGGCGATCGCCATCGTCGGCACGCCGTTCGATACATGCAGCTTCTTCGACGCGTATTCCGAGCGGAACGCGCCGTCGCGGAAGTTCACGACCGACGTCATCTCCATCGGCCCGCGTCCCGGCCACAGCGATTCGTTCGCGAGAAACGCCACGCCCGTGCCGGGATGATCCATCAGATTGCGGCCCACCTGATCCGAACGATTGCCGATGCCGTGCGGATAGGCATCGGAAGTCGACATCAGCATCAGCTTCGGCGTCTCGATGCCGTTCGCCGCGAGCACGAACAGCTTGGCCGTCACGCGCGTGCTGTTGCCGTTCGGGTCCTTGTAGTGAACGGCCGTGATCAGCCCTTTGTTGTCCGCTTCGATCCGGTAGACGACGGCCTGCGCGATCAGCTTCGCGCCCGCGCGCTCGGCCTTGTCGGCATGCGTGATGCCGTTGTACATCGCGCCGATCGGGCAGATCGGCATGCAGTTGTTGTTGCCGCAACAGGTCGGGCGCGCGTCGTATGGGCGGCTGTTGCGCGCGACGGGCTCGGGCACGACCTTGAAGCCGTTCGCGTTCAGCACGTCGGAAAAGCGCTGATCCATGTACGACAGCGGCAGTCCTTTCATCGGATAAGGCTTCGAGCGCGGCGAACCGAGATCGACGGAGGCATCGGGCCCGGACACGCCCAGTTGCACTTCGGCGGCGAAGTACCACGGCTCGAGCGTCTCGTACGGATACGGCCAGTCGCGGCCCACGCCGTAGCGCTTCTTCAACTCGAAGTCGGACGGCAACAGTCGCCACGTCGCCGCGGCCCAATGCCAGGTCGTGCCGCCAACGAGCCGCAGATACTGCGAGTTATACGGATAGTCGCCCTTCTGGATCAGATAGTTGTTCGCGGGCGAGTACTGCGGATGCGGCGCGTAAGGCGTCGACGGATACGGCGTCGCGAAGTCCGATTTCGCCGGCGAATTGCGGAAGTTCTCGACGATCTGCCCGCGCTGCAGACGCGGCCCCGCTTCGAGCAGGATCACCGACGCGCCCGCAAGCGCCATCTGATGCGCGACGAGACTGCCCGCCACGCCCGAGCCGACTACGACGACGTCGGCGGAATTTGCGTTTGCCATTCTTGCCTCTAGTTTGCCTTCGGCTTTGCGCTCTCTTTCGTTCTGTTCATGCCGTGCGCCACGCAACCATGATGGGCCCGGCGATTACGCGTTCGCGGGCTTCTGCGTCCAGTAAAACGGCACGTCGCGGCAATACGACGGGATCGTGAGAATGTCTTTCACGGGTTCGAACATCAGCGCGCGCTCGTAGGCGATCACCTGCACGTTCGGCATGTCGCCGACGAGCCCGAGATACCACGCGCGCGTGATCGCGCTGACGGTCTTCGCGAGTTGCGGCTGCTCGGCCTGCAAGGCCTGCGTGACGGTATCGGACGGCACGCCGCCGTGCGTCTGGATCCAGCTGTTGAGTGCGGCGACGTTTTGCGCAAACTGCTTGTCGGCGCGTGACAGAGCGTCATAGGCGCGCTTGCCGTGCACGGTGTCGAAGCTGGTGTGCCCCGTGAGCTTGCCCGACAGCGCGAGGAATGCGTCGAAGCCGCCGCCTGCGGGGGCCGGCGTGTCGGCGAATGCGGGCGCGATGCCCGCGAGGCGCGCAACGTCAGGCACAGCGCCATAGCGTGCCGCCGACGCAAACGCGAGACCGGCAGCCGAAGCGAACGCGCCGAGCATCCATGCCCGGCGGCGTGGCGAGCGCACAGCGTGTCGATCAACATCTGTCATGGGGGCTCCAGATGATGTTTGTATTCGCCCGGCGCGCTATGTCCGGCTGTTGGCCGGATCATGCAAGCACACACGGGCGTCCGCCCCAAACCGGTCTTGCGCCGCTGTCTCGCGGTCTCTGATCTTCAGGCGCGGCGCGTGCAACGCCCCGCCGCAGGCGCTCGAATGCGCCGGAATTGCAGCCGCCATTACATGCTCGCGGAGCGCTTCGCGCGAGAACGAAGCAGGCCGTGAAAGCCGCATGCAAGGCCACTGAGTAAAACTGCGGGAAAACTATAACGTCCAGGCACCCATTTCGACAAATCATGCAGCATAGCCACGTAGAATCGCCGCCCTCAAGGGCGCCCCGCGACATACCGTTGTCATATCCCGCTGCCAGGAGCGCTTGCCCATGAGTGTCTATCCGCAGGTACTGCGCAACCGGCCGCGCATGGTCACGGGCCTCGCCGTGGGCGTGGTGATGGGTCTGGTGTTAGCAGGCGCGCACATGCGTCCGATGATCCGCGTGCTTCTCTCATGGGACGTCGCCGTGTGGACCTATCTCGCGCTCATGTGGATCGAGATGGCGCGCGCCGATCACGACCGCGTGCGCGAGATCGCCCAGCGCGAGGACGAGAACGCCGTCGTCGTGCTCGCCATCGTCTGTCTGGCGACGGTGGCGAGCATCGTTGCGATCGTGGCTGAGCTGGCGTCGTCGAAGGGCAGCACGGGCCTGTCACACTACGTCGTCACGGCTGTCACGCTGATCGGCGCGTGGTTCCTGATACCGACCATCTTCACGCTGCACTACGCCCGCCTGCACTTCGCCGCGGGCAAACAGGAAACGGCGCTCAAGTTTCCCGACCACAAGCTCGATCCGAACTACTGGGACTTTCTGTACTTCTCGTTCACGATCGCCGTCGCGTCGCAGACATCGGACGTCGTGCTGCGCTCCAGCGAAGTGCGCCGCGCGACGCTCGCGCAGTCGGTATTGTCGTTCTACTTCAACGTCGCCGTGCTCGGGCTGTGCATCAACATGGCGGCGGGTCTGCTCGGTTCGTAGCGAGTCATCGCGGCGGGCCGGTTGTGCGCAAAGCACTTCATGACCGGCCTCCGCTTTCCGATTCGCTCGACGCATGTATCTCGCGCGCTTCGATGTCGCGCATGCGTGTCTATGGCAACATGCCATGTAACAGCCGCCCGGCGACACGCCCGAATTACACGTCTTCCTTCCGTTTCGCGGCGTCATTCGTATGAACGACGCCGCGTGTGCATCCACTGCATCTTGCCGTACCGGGCTGCGCCAGCCATTGTCGTCCGCATGTCCTCGTTCTTGCTGTGTCCGTCCTGTATCGCTTTCTGGCATAACGCTTGCTCCTAACCCGCCTGTCGACCGGTTTCTGACCGATGACATGCAGCGCGAATCCGCTCGAACCGCCGTCGCTATCGGACAGTTCGCGGCGAGTGTGAACTGACGCGCCGCATGTCGATCAATGCACTACATTGAGCAGTACGCGCCGTCGCAGGACGCATCGCGCGGCATCCGGCTCTGAAGCCTAATAGGCGGTCGTGATCGCACCCATGTGCATCCACGCCGCAAAGCAGGACGAATCTGGAAACGACCGATGGAAGCTCCTCACGCCTATGCGCCGCGGATTTACTTCGTTCATTCTCCCCTTGTCGGACGGCTCGATGCGTGGCCCGCGCAGTTCGAACACGCGGCTGCGCTCGGTTTCGATCATGTGCTGATCGGCGGGCTGTTCCAGCCGGGACAGGCGGGGCATGCGCAGATCGTCAGCGATCACGCGAAACTGCATCCCGCGCTCGCTACCGACCAGCCGGCGCACGAAGTGCTGCAGCGTCTCACCGAAGCAGCGAGTCAGCATGGCCTCACGTTGCTCGTCGATCTCGTGATCGACCGTGCAGCCGCCGACGGCCAGCTTTATCGCGAGCATCGCGACTGGTTTCATCCGTTCGAGCCGGAAGAAGCGCGGCTCGATCCGCGTCATGCGCGTCACGAAGACAACGTCGCGTATGCGGATTTCAGCAACGAGCATGTGGCCGCGCCGTTGATCGACTGGTGGGCGAATACGCTCGATACGCTCGCCGATGCGGGCATCGGCGGATTCCGTTTCGATTCGCCGCATCGCGTGCCCGTGTTCGCATGGCGGCGTCTGCTCGACACCGTGCGTGCGTCGCGCCATCCGTCGACGCGCTTTCTCGCCGCGACGCCTGGCCTGATGCGCTCGGACATCGCCGCGCTCGAAAGCGTGGGCTTCGACGCCGTGTTTTCGTCGTCGCGCTGGTGGGACTTCCGCGCGCCGTGGATGCTCGACGAACACGCCGTTTTGATGCGCGCCGGCTCGCCCATTGCCTTTCCCGAAGCACCGTACGGCACGCGCCTCGCGGCGGATCTCGCACAGGTGCACGACTCCGCCATCGTCGAACGCGCGTATCGCCGCGCGTTGCTGACGGCTGTTTCGACGGGCACCGGCTGGCTGATGCCGATGGGCTTCGAATACGGCATCGCCGAACCGATCTCGCATACGCTCGGCGACGCGGGCCACTACGCGAACCTGCGCAGCGCGGCGCGCTTTGATCTCGCCGAGCGCGTGCGCCATGCAAACGCGATTGCGCGCGATACATGGTCCCTGCAAACGAACGGCGAGTTGCGCTCGCTGTCCGGCCCCGACACGCACGCGGCATTGCTGCTGCGCGGCGATGAGCACGATCTGCGCGATGCCGGCGAAGCCGTGCTGATCGCGATCAATCCCGAACTCGGCACGCCTGTGCGCATCGATCCTGCGCGCTTCCTCGACGGCGTGCCGGGCGGCTTCACGCGTTTCGTGGCGCTCGGCACGGAAGCGCGCAGCGCGCCGCAGCCGCTCGCGGCCTTCACGCTGCCGCCGGGCGCGTGCCGCCTGTTCCGCGCGGTCGCCGAAAAGCCCGTCGTGCTCGCGCCGCCGATCGACAAGCAGAACACGAAGACCTCGGGCCACAAGAGCGTGCTCGACGCGATTGCGATGTCGCGCGTGGCGATCGAGAGCGTGTCGCCTGCCGTCGATCACGGACGCTTCCCGGCGAAACGCATTGTCGGCGAACGCGTGCACGTGACGGCCGCCGTGTTCGCCGAAGGCCACGACAAGATCGCAGCCGCCGTGATCTGGCGCGCCGCCGACGAAACCGCGTGGCACGAAACGCCAATGACGCCCGCGCAGCCCGCCGGCAACGACATCTGGGAGGCGCGCATTCCGCTCGAACGCCTCGGGCGTCACGAGTTCACGGTGATCGCGTGGCGCGACGATTTCGCTTCGCTGGTCGATCACATGCAGAAGAAGCTGAAGGCCGATCAATCCGTCGAACTCGAAGTCGAGGAAGCGAAGCATCTGTTCGCGCTCGCGCTGGCCGAAGCGGAAACAGCGGAAGGGTCGCAGCCGCAACAGCTCGATGCCATCGTCAAGGAGTTCATGAAGGCCGATGTGGGCGAGCGTCTCGCGATCGTGCTCGCGCCGACCACGGCGGAAGCGTTCGCCGCCGCGCGTCACCGGCCAGGGCTGTCGCGCGACCAGATCGTCTATCGCATCGACGCCGAACGCGCGGGCGCACGCTTCGGCAGCTGGTACGAGATCTTCCCGCGCTCGACGAGCGACGACGCGCATCGGCACGGCAACTTCGACGACGTGATCGGCAAGCTGCCGCGCATCCGCGACATGGGTTTCGACGTGCTGTACTTTCCGCCGATTCATCCCATCGGCATCGCGAACCGCAAGGGCCGCAACAACACGCTCACGCCGGGACCGGACGATGTCGGCAGTCCGTATGCGATCGGCGGCGAAGCGGGCGGTCATGACGCCGTGCATCCGCAGCTCGGCACGCTCGACGACTTCAAGCGCATGCTCGCCGCCGCGCACGATCACGGCCTCGAAATCGCGCTCGACTTCGCGATTCAATGTTCGCCCGATCACCCCTGGCTGAAGAAACACCCGACGTGGTTCGCATGGCGTCCCGACGGCACGCTGCGCTACGCGGAGAATCCGCCAAAGAAGTATCAGGACATCGTGAATCCGGACTTCTATGCGCGCGACGCGAAGCCCGAATTGTGGATCTCGCTGCGCGACGTGATCCTGTTCTGGATCGACGCGGGCGTGCGCATTTTCCGCGTCGATAATCCGCACACGAAGCCCTTCCCGTTCTGGGAATGGATGATCAACGACGTGCGTGCGCGGCATCCCGACGTCATCTTCCTGTCTGAAGCGTTCACGCGTCCGCGCGTGATGGCGCGCCTCGCGAAGCTCGGCTTCTCGCAGTCGTACACGTACTTCACGTGGCGCGAGTCGAAGCGCGACTTCACCGAGTATCTGACGGAACTCACGCAGACCAACCTGCGCGATTTCTTCCGGCCGAACTTCTTCGTGAACACGCCTGACATCAACCCGCGTCATCTTCAACGGCAAGGACGTCCGGGCTTTCTGATTCGCGCGGCGCTCGCGACGATGCTCTCGGGACTGTGGGGCGTGTATAGCGGCTTCGAACTGTGCGAAGCGGCAGCGTTGCCGAACAGCGAAGAGTATCTGGATTCGGAGAAGTATCAGATACGCGCGTGGGACTGGAACCGGCCCGGCAACATCGTGCGCGAGATCACGGAGCTGAACCGCATTCGCCGCACGAATCCGGCGCTGCATACGCATCTGAATCTCACGTTCCTGCCTGCGCACAACGAGAACATCCTGTTCTTCGAAAAGGCCACGGAAGCACGCGACAACGTGATCGTCGTCGCGATCAATCTCGATCCGTACAACGAGCAGGGCGCGGATATCGAGTTGTCGTGGTCGACGTTCAACCGCTGGGGCGTGCACGATCACGGCGCTATCGACGTGATCGATCAGATGACAGGCGAGCAGTTTCAATGGCAGGGCCGATGGCAACACGTGCGGCTCGATCCCGGCACACGGCCGTTCGCGATCTGGCGCATCGCGCCCGCGGGCGGCCTGCCGCGCGAAGCCGTTCCCGACGAAGCCGAAGCGCATCGGGCTGCCCATGACACGACATTCAACGAAGGTGCGATATGAAACGTGACGATCCCGCAGAAAGCACGTCGCAGGCCCATATCACCGACACGACGGCGGCGCCCTCGAAGCCGCGCGCGTCGCGGCGCGGCAAGGTGTCGACGCTCAACGACGATCCGCTCTGGTACAAGGACGCGATCATCTATCAGGTGCACATCAAGTCGTTCTACGATGCGAACAACGACGGCGTCGGCGATTTCCCCGGCCTGATGGCGAAGCTCGATTACATCGCGGAACTGGGTGTGAGCGCGATCTGGCTGCTGCCGTTCTATCCTTCGCCGCGCCGCGACGACGGCTACGACATCGCCGATTACCGCAACGTGCATCCCGACTACGGCACGATCTCCGACGTCAAGCGTTTCATTCAGGAAGCGCACGCGCGCGGGCTGCGCGTGATCACCGAACTCGTCATCAATCACACGTCCGATCAGCACCCGTGGTTCCAGCGCGCGCGCCGCGCGAAGCCCGGCTCGAATCATCGCAATTTCTACGTGTGGTCCGACACGGACAAGAAGTACGAGCAGACGCGCATCATTTTCATCGACACGGAGCCGTCGAACTGGACGCACGATCCCGTCGCCGGCCAGTACTACTGGCACCGCTTCTACGCGCACCAGCCGGACCTGAACTTCGACAATCCCGCGGTGCTCAAGGAAGTGCTGCAGGTGATGCGCTTCTGGCTCGATATGGGTATCGACGGTCTGCGGCTGGATGCAGTGCCGTATCTCGTCGAACGTGAAGGCACGAACAACGAGAATCTGCCCGAAACGCACGCCATTCTGAAGAAGATTCGCGCGACCATCGACGCCGAATATCCGAACCGGATGCTGCTCGCCGAAGCGAACCAGTGGCCGGAAGACGTGCAGGAATACTTCGGCAACGAAGACGAATGCCATATGGCGTTCCACTTCCCGCTGATGCCGCGCATCTACATGTCGATCGCGAGCGAGGACCGCTTCCCGATCACCGACATCATGAAGCAGACGCCGGATCTCGCCGAAACGAACCAGTGGGCGATCTTCCTGCGCAATCACGATGAACTCACGCTCGAAATGGTCACCGACTCCGAGCGCGACTACTTGTGGAACACCTATGCGAGCGACCGCCGCGCGCGCCTGAACCTCGGCATTCGCCGACGTCTCGCGCCGCTGATGGAACGCGACCGCCGCCGTATCGAGCTGATCAATTCGCTGCTGCTGTCGATGCCGGGCACGCCCGTCATCTATTACGGCGACGAACTCGGCATGGGCGACAATATCCACCTCGGCGATCGCGACGGTGTGCGCACGCCGATGCAGTGGTCGTCGGACAGGAACGGCGGCTTCTCGCGCGCCGATCCCGAACAACTCGTGCTGCCGCCTGTGATGGGTGCGCTGTACGGCTTCGACGCCGTCAATGTCGAAGCACAGAGCCGCGATCCGCATTCGCTGCTGAACTGGACGCGCCGCATGCTCGCGACGCGCCGTTCGAAGCACACGTTCGGGCGCGGCACGATCCGCTTCCTGAAGCCGAACAATCGCAAGATTCTCGCGTATCTGCGCGAGTTACCCGGCGAGCCGCCTATCTTGTGTGTGGCGAATCTGTCGCGCGCGCCGCAAGCCGTCGAACTCGATCTGTCCGAATTCAACGGCGCGACGCCGATCGAAATGACGGCCGATTCCGTGTTCCCGAGCATCGGCCAGCTGACGTATCTGCTGACGTTCCCGCCGTACGGTTTCCTGTGGTTCCTTCTTTGCGAAGGCCAGGGCCGTCCGACATGGAGCCAGCCGCCGTCCGAGCCGCTGCCCGATTTCGTGACGATCGTGATCCGCGAAGGCCAGTCAGGGCCGACGCCGGAGAACGTGCGGCTGCTCGAATCGGAAGTGCTGCCGTCGTGGCTGGGACGCCGCCGCTGGTTTGCATCGAAGGATCAGAAGATGCACGCCGTGCGGCTCGCCGCGCTCACGACGATTCCCGAAGCAGGCTTCGCGTTTACGGAAATCGAAGCGGATGTCGGCAATCACACCGAACGTTACGTGCTGCCCATCGCGATCACGTGGGGCGCCGATACGACCACGCCGCTCTTCATGCAGCTTGCGCTCGCGCGCGTGCGCCGCGGCCGCAACGTCGGCCATCTGACGGATGCGTTCTCGCTGCCGCAATTCGCGTACGGCACGCTGCGCAAGCTGCGCGAGCGCGCGTCCGTCCCGACCGTGCAGAAGAGCACGATCCAGTTCATTCCGACCGACCGTTTCGCCGAACTCGAACTGGACGATCAACCGGAAATTCGCTGGCTCGCGGCGGAACAGAGCAACAGTTCGCTCGTGATCGCCGACAAGGTGGTGCTCAAACTCGTGCGGCGTCTGTTGAAGGGCGTGCATCCGGAAGCGGAAATGACCCGCTATCTGACGCAGCTCGGCTACGCGAACACAGCGCCTCTGATCGGCGAAGTCGTGCGCGTCGATCCCGACAACGTGCCGCATACGCTGTGCATTCTGCAAGGCTTCGTCGACAACCAGGGCGACGCATGGAACTGGGCGCTCGACACGCTGCGCCGTTCGATCGACGAGCTTGCCCTCGTGATGGATGGCGGACTCGACGCGAACCAGCAGAACCAGGATCGCGTGAACGAGGAAGAAGCGATCGAAGGCTACGCGTCGTACATGGGCACCATCGGCAAACGGCTCGGCGAATTGCACGTCGCGCTCGCGACGCCATCCGACAACCCCGCGTTCAACCCCGAGCCCGCCGACGCGCAGCAGGTGCAGGCGTGGATCGACGGCACGCAAAAGCTGCTTGCCGTCGCGCTCGAACTGCTCGAAAAGAACGTCGATCATCTCGGCGAAGACGCGGCGCTGCTCGGTCGCAGCATTCTCGATCGCAAGGACAAGCTGGTCGAAGCCGTGTCGAATCTCGTGACGCCCGATGCGCATGCACTGCGCACGCGCATCCACGGCGACTTCCATCTGGGCCAGGTACTCGTGGCGCAGGGCGATGCGTTCCTGATCGACTTCGAAGGCGAGCCCGCTCGCGAACTCGAAGAACGGCGCGCGAAATCGAGTCCGTTGCGCGACGTCGCGGGGCTGCTGCGTTCGCTGTCGTATGCGAGCGCCGCCGCGCAATCGACGATGGAAGCCGCGCCGCAAATGACGGCCGACCGCAAGCGCGCGCTGTTCGAGCGCTTCCGCGCCGCCGCCGCCGAGGCATTCCTCGACGAGTACCGCACTGCGACGGAGGCTGCCGCGCAGCCGCTCGTCGCACCGGAGCACGAACAGGCGCTGCTCGATCTGTTCCTGATCGAGAAGGCCGCCTATGAAATCCGCTATGAGGCAGCCAACCGGCCGACGTGGCTCAGCCTGCCGGTGCGCGGACTCGCAGCGTTGACGAGCCGCCTGCTCGGCGACACGGGCGCAGGGCCGCATTCGCCGTCGGCTGGCTCGACGCCGCCGGAAGGATCAGCTGGATCAGAGGGTGACTATGAGTGAGCAACACAACGTTCAACTTGAAGCTGCCGGTCTGAATCGCGTGGACCTGGATGCGCTCGTCGATGCGCGCCATCACGATCCGTTTTCGCAGCTGGGCATGCACGACACCCATAGTGGTCCCGTCGTGCGCGTGATGCTGCCGAATGCGGGACGCGTCTCGGTAATTGCGCGCGACGATAGCCGTCTGCTCGGCGAACTCGAGCAATTGCATCCGGGCGGTCTGTTCGCGGGTCCGGTGAGCGAAGCCGTGCCGTATCGCTTGCGCATCGACTGGCATGGCTCGGTTCAGGAGATCGAGGACACGTATTCGTTCGGCCCGGTGCTCGGCGACGAGCCCTTGCAGCGCGTCGCGTGGGGCGATCCGTATGCGGTGCTCGAATGTCTCGGCTCGCGGCCCTACACGATGGACGGCGTGCCGGGCGTGCGCTTCGCCGTGTGGGCACCGAATGCGCGACGCGTGTCGGTCGTGGGCGACTTCAACTCGTGGGACGGCCGCCGCCATCCGATGCGTATGCGTCATCAGGCGGGCGTGTGGGAACTGTTCGTGCCGCGCATCGGTGCGGGCACGCGCTACAAGTACGAGATGCTGACGCGCGACGGTCATCCGTTGCCGCTGAAGGCCGACCCTTGCGCGATGCAGACGGAGAAGCCGCCCGCGACGGCATCCATCGTCGCGCATGTCGACGAGGTCGAGCGTTATCCGTGGACCGACGGCGACTGGATGCAGACGCGCGCCGGCAAGCAGACGGCGCAATCGGCGATTTCGATTTACGAGGTCCATGCGGAATCGTGGCTGCGCATCGCGGAGGAAGGACATCGCGGCCTGAACTGGTCGGAGCTTGCGGATCGGCTGATTCCGTATGCGAAGGAAATGGGCTTCACGCATATCGAGTTCATGCCGGTGGCCGAGCATCCGTTCGGCGGATCGTGGGGTTATCAGCCGCTGTCGCAATTCGCGCCGTCCGCGCGCTTCGGCACGCCGGAGCAGTTCGCGGGCTTTGTGAATCGCGCGCACGAGGCGGGACTCGGCGTGATTCTCGACTGGGTGCCCGCGCACTTTCCGAACGATTCGCATGGGCTCGTGGAATTTGACGGCACGCCGCTTTACGAGCATGCCGATCCGCGCGAGGGCTATCACCAGGACTGGAACACGATGATCTACAACCTCGGTCGCAACGAGGTGAGCGCGTTCCTGATTGCGTCGGCGCTGGCGTGGTTGAAGCGTTATCACGTCGACGGTTTGCGTGTGGATGCGGTGGCGTCGATGCTGTACCGCGACTATTCGCGCGCGGCGGGCGAGTGGGTGCCGAACATTTACGGCGGCCGCGAGAATCTCGAATCGATTGCGTTTTTGAAGCGTCTGAATCACGAAGTGCAGCATATGCCCGACGTGCATGGCGCGATCACGATTGCGGAGGAATCGACGGCATGGCCGGGCGTGACGGCGCGCACCGAGGATGGCGGGCTCGGCTTCCAGTTCAAGTGGAACATGGGCTGGATGCACGACACGCTGCACTACATGCACGAAGACCCGGTGTATCGGCAATGGCATCACCACAACATGACGTTCGCGATGGTGTATGCGTATTCCGAGAAATTCGTCTTGCCTCTATCGCACGATGAAGTCGTGCATGGAAAGGGATCGCTGCTCGGCAAGATGCCGGGCGACCGCTGGCAGAAGTTTGCGAATCTGCGCGCGTACTTCGCGTTCATGTGGACGCATCCGGGCAAGAAGCTGATGTTCATGGGTGGCGAGTTCGGGCAGATGGCCGAGTTCGATCACGATGGATCGCCGCACTGGCATCTGCTCGACGATGATCTGCATCACGGTGTGCAACGGCTGGTGCGGGATCTGAACCGGCTGTATCGCGAGGAGCCTGCGTTGCATCGGCTCGATACGGAGCCGGGCGGGTTCGAGTGGATCATCGGCGACGACACTGCGAATTCGGTTTTTGCCTGGCGGCGCGTGGATGGCGCGGGGCGTGAGCTGATTACCGTTTGCAACTTTACGCCGGTGCCGCGGCATGGATATCGGGTTGGTTTGCCCCGTGCGGGGCGGTGGGTCGAAGTTTTGAACTCCGATGCGGGTGTTTATGGTGGTTCCAATGTTGGGAATGGTGGTGTCATCTATACAGATGAGATTTCCGCGCATGGGCGGCCGCAGTCTGCTGCTCTTGTTTTGCCGCCGTTAGGGACTGTTGTGCTGCGGGCGGATTAATCTGTTTTGTCTGCGACGCAGTCGCCATTCTGGGTTTTTGTTTTTTGTTTTTTGTTTTTCGTTTTTCGTTTCTGGTTTTTGGGCTGTTGGCTGTTGGTTGTTGGCTGTTGGCTGGCATCCGCGGTTTCGTATCGGTGCTTCAGGCGTCGCCCCTGTGCGGGGCGGCACCTACTTTTCTTTGCCGCGGCAAAGAAAAGTAGGCAAAAGAAAGCCGCTTCAAACCTCCGGTGCCTGCCAGCTTACCGCTACGGCACAGGCTCCTTGAGCTGTCGCACAGCGACGCCAACACTCCGTAGAGAGCCCGCAGTTAACCGCGCGCGGCGCGAAAGATGACAT
This sequence comes from Paraburkholderia sabiae, assembly GCF_030412785.1. Taxonomy (NCBI): domain Bacteria; kingdom Pseudomonadati; phylum Pseudomonadota; class Betaproteobacteria; order Burkholderiales; family Burkholderiaceae; genus Paraburkholderia; species Paraburkholderia sabiae. The sequence goes on along the minus strand of NZ_CP125295.1, from coordinate 3,946,734 downwards.
CCACCTGGAGCACATTCGGTCGGCTTGTTTTTGTGTGTTTGCCGTCGTCTGATCGCGGCGGTAGGTGCTCCAGACTGTGTGGGCTTTTCGCGCCGTGCGTGATTGACTGCGGGCTTTCTACGGAGTGTGGGCGTCGCTGCGCGACGGCTCGACTGCGGCATGCCGCAGCGCCATCCTGGCGGGCACCGGAGGTGTGAAGCGGCTTTCTTTTGCCTACTTTTCTTTGCCGCTGCAAAGAAAAGTAGGTGCCGCCCCGCACAGGGGCGACGCCAGCAAACCGATACGAAATCGCGGACGCCAGCGAGAGTAAATCAAAAACAGGCGAAGCAATAACCAAGAGCACTATCGAGAGAAATGTGGAGATGTTGGGGGCCCATGGGTAACAACAAGGACTAGCGGTGTTAGCGGCTTGATTTGCAAGCGAAAGCAGAAAGCCAAGAACCAGGTCCAGCGAAAGCAGAAAAAACCAACACCAACACCAAGCCCGAAGGCAAAACGAACATGCCACACGTACTCCCTGACCGCCTGCTGCCAGGCAACCCGTACCCATTGGGCTCAAGCTGGGATGGCTTAGGCGTGAACTTCGCCGTCTTCTCGGCAAACGCGCAACGTATCGAGTTGTGCCTCTTCGAGCCGACAGGCAGAAAAGAACTGAAACGTTACGCGCTTCCGGAATGCACCGACGAGGTCTGGCACGGCTACCTGCCGCATGCACATCCAGGCACGGTCTACGCCTTCAGAGCCCACGGCCCCTACCAGCCCCAGCACGGGCACAGATTCAACCCGCACAAGCTGCTGCTCGACCCGTACGCAAGAAAACTCACCGGCCAGTTCCGATGGTCGGACGCACTGTTCAGCTATCGCGTGCACTCGAACAGAATGGACCTGTCGATCGATCGCCGCGACTCGGCGCCCGCCATGCCGAAATGCGTCGTCGTCGACGAAGCCTTCGACTGGTCGCACGACACACGCCCCAACGTGCCGTGGAGCGAAACCGTCATCTACGAAACCCACGTGCGCGGTGCATCGATGTTGCGCAAAGATCTGCGTGCCCCCGAACGCGGCACGTTCGCCGCACTCGCGTCGCCGGAATTCATCGAGCATCTGCTGAAGCTGGGCGTCACGGCCGTCGAACTGCTGCCCGTGCACGCGTTCCTCAACGACCGCTTTCTCGTCGAGCGCGGGCTGCGCAACTACTGGGGCTACAACACGGCCGCGTTCTTCGCGCCCGAGCCGTCGTATCTGTCCGCGCACCGGCTCGATGAAATGCGCATCGCCGTCCGTCAACTGCACGCGGCAGGAATCGAGGTGATACTCGACGTCGTCTACAACCACACATGCGAAGGCAATGAAATGGGCCCCACCGTGTCGTGGCGTGGACTCGACAATGCCAGCTATTACCGCCTGATTCCAGGCGACGAGCGCCATCACATCAACGACACGGGCTGCGGCAACACGCTCAATCTGCCGCATCCCCGTGTGCTGCAAATGGTGATGGATTCGCTGCGCTACTGGTCGACGGCTTTCAATATCGACGGCTTCCGTTTCGATCTCGGCGTCACGCTCGGTCGCGAGCATTCCGGCTTCGATCCCGGTTCGGGTTTCTTCGACGCGCTCCGGCAAGACCCCGTCCTGTCGCAGCGCAAGCTGATCTCCGAGCCATGGGACATCGGTCCCGGCGGCTATCAGCTCGGCAATCATCCGCCCGGCATCGGCGAATGGAACGACCGTTTCCGCGATTCGGTGCGGCGCTTCTGGCGCGGCGACGCAGGCATGCGCCCCGATCTTGCCGCGCGGCTGACGGGTTCCGCCGATCTCTTCAACCGGCGTTTTCGCAAGCCGACGGCGTCGGTCAATTTCGTCACATCGCACGACGGCTTCACGCTGTCCGATCTCGTCTCGTATTCGCAGAAGCACAACGAGATCAACAACGAAAACAACAACGACGGTCACAACGAGAACTACGGCTCGAACTGGGGCGTCGAAGGTCCGACCGACGAACCCGCCATCGCCGAAACGCGCGAGCGCGTGTCACGTTCGCTGGCCGCGACGCTGTTCATCGCGCTCGGCACGCCGATGATGCTCGCCGGTGACGAAATGGGCCGCACCCAGCGCGGCAACAACAACGCGTATTGCCAGGATAACGAAATTTCCTGGATAGATTGGGAACGTGCCGCGCTCCCACACGGGCGCAAAATGACTATGTTCTTCGCGCGCATCATCGCGTTGCGAAAACAGCATCCGCTGCTGCGCGAAAACCGCTTCCTGTTCGGCGATCGCGAAGTGCTGCCGGGCCTCTACGATGTCGGCTGGTTCGACGAGCACGGCGAAGCGCTGACCATCGAAGCCTGGCAGGATCCCGAAGGCCGCGCCTTCACGCTGCGGCGCGCAGGCGCAGGCCTGAACGGAGAAACGGAAGTATTGTTGATGATGTTGAATGCATCCGCGACGGCGTTGCGTTTCACGCCGCCTCCGCCGCACCTGGAATGGCATGTGCTGCTGGATACGGCGGACCCGGAGGCGCCGCCCGCGCCGCTCGCGACGCCCGATCTGGAAGTCGCCGCGCACAGCATGGTCGTGCTCGCGGCGCAGCCCACGGGCGACGCGGACTGGCAGGCGAGCTGGCGCGCGGGTGCGCAATATGGGCCACGGCTGTTGACCGCGCTGCCGCCGGACCCGGGCACGTCGATGCCGGACACGGAACAGTCCGGCTAGGCGCGCGTCCGACTATCAATGGAATGCCGATGCTGAAAGCACAAATGAATCCGCCAGTCAGCATGGCGACGAATGGTGACAATCATGCATGAACGTCCGATCGACCCTCACGCGCATCATTACGCGCACTGCCTGCCGTTCGGCGCGCAGCTGCTCGGCGCGGCGAGCGCGAAGCCGCGCACGCGCTTCCGGCTGTGGGCGCCTTCGTGCGAAAAGGTGCAGGTCGCGATTGAAAATGGCCAGGGCCAGCAGGCCGCCGGCACGCACGACATGAGCCCGACGGGCAACGGCTGGTTCGAGGCGGAAATCGACTGCGGTGCGGGCACGCTGTATCGCTACAAGCTCGATGGCGCGCTGCTGATTCCCGACCCTGCATCGCGCTTTCAGCCGCAGGACGTGCACGGTCCGAGCGAGGTGATCGATCCGCGCGCGTACATGTGGGCGCACACGCACTGGTGCGGCCGGCCGTGGGAAGAAACGGTGCTGTACGAGCTGCATGTCGGCGCGCTCGGCGGCTATGCGGGCGTGATGAAGCGCCTGCCCGCCATCGCCGCGCTCGGCGTCACGGCAATCGAACTGATGCCGCTCAACGATTTTTCCGGCACCCGCAACTGGGGCTACGACGGCGTGCTGCCGTACGCGCCCGATTCCTCGTACGGACGCCCCGACGAACTGAAGGCCCTGATCGACGCCGCGCATGGTCACGGGCTCGCCGTGTTTCTCGATGTCGTCTATAACCACTTCGGCCCGGACGGCAACTATCTGCAGCAGTATGCGAAGCCGTTTTTCCGCGAAGGCACGCACACGCCGTGGGGCCCCGCGATCGATTTCGAGCGTAGCGAAGTCAGTGAGTTCTTCTGCGACAACGCGCTGTACTGGCTCAACGAATTCCGCTTCGACGGATTGCGTATGGATGCCGTGCATGCAATCGACAACGACACGTGGCTGCGCAGTTTCTCCGATCACGTGCACGCTCATGTGCAACATGGTCGCCATGTGCATCTCGTGCTGGAAAACGAGCGCAACACGGCGAACCTGCTCGACACGCATTTCACCGCGCAATGGAACGACGACGCGCACAACACGCTGCACGTGCTGCTGACGGGCGAACACGAAGGCTATTACGCCGCCTACACCGATCAGCCGATCCAGAAGCTCGCGAAGATACTCGGCAGCGGCTTCGGCTATCAGGGCGATCCCTCGCCGATCCACGACGGCAAGCCGCGCGGACAGCCTAGCGGCCATCTGTCGCCGGCATCGTTCGTCGCGTTCCTGCAGAACCACGACCAGATCGGCAATCGCGCGATGGGCGAGCGTCTGCGTACGCTCTGTTCCGACGACGCGCTGCGCGCCGCGACAGGCCTGTTGCTGCTGTCGCCGCAGATACCGCTGCTGTTCATGGACGAAGAGTACGGCTCGAAGCAGCCGTTCCTGTTCTTCACCGACTACACCGGCGATCTCGCGAATGCCGTGCGTGAAGGGCGCCGCAAGGAGTTCGCGCGCTTTTCCGCATTCGCCGACGAAAAGCGCCGCGCGCAGATTCCCGATCCGAACGATCCACAGACGCTCGTCATGTCGTCGCCGCCCGAACGTCACGGGGATTCGCTCGACGAAGACGCACTCGACTGGATGCACTTCTACAAGTCCGCGCTCGCCGTGCGCGCCAAGCTGATTGCGCCGCGTCTCAAGCAGGCAAAGCCGCTCGGCGCAACCGTACTTAAAACGTCCGGCGCGCAGGACGCGAACGCGCTCGTCGCGCGCTGGACGCTCGCCGACGGCGAAACGCTGTCGATTGCGCTGAATCTCGGCAAAGACGCTGTGCGGCTCGACGAACGTCCGGCAGGCAAGCTGATTTTCGAAACGCCGCCACGCGTGCGCGATCGCATCGACACGGGCGAGTTGCCGTCGAATGCATTCGTCGCGTGGCTGACGGGCGACGTCAGCGAATACGCGATCGGTCACGACGCGCGCAAGCACGTTCAAGAGGAGTAACACGCGTGGCCACGACCCGACGCCCCGGCATTTCCATCGACACGCTCGCCGCGCGCGCAGGCTTCGAAGTCGAATGGGAAGACGCGCATCACAACAAAAAGCGCGTGCCCGACAGCACGCTCGCCGCGCTGCTCGAACGCATGGGCCTGCCGTGCGGCAACGCCACGCAGATCCGCCAGAGCGCCGCGGCGCTCGAAGCCGAACTGTCCGGCCGCAAGCTGCCACCGTTGATGACGGTCGAATGCGGGCGCGGCATCGCACTGCCCGCTGCCGCGATCAAATCGGGCAGCCACTACCGGATCGAACTGGAGAGCGGCTCGCTGATCGACGGACGCTTCACCGCGCCCAAGGGCGAAGCGGCCCTGCTCTCGCCGATCGACGAGCCCGGCTACCACACGCTCGTGCTCAACGATCACCGGATGACGCTCGCCGTCGCGCCCGCGCGCTGCTACACGGTCGCCGACGCGTGGCGCGCGCTGCACGGCGACGACAAAAAGACGCCGCCGATGTGGGGCATCGCCGCGCAAATCTACGGGTTGCGGCGCGTGGGCGACGGCGGTATCGGCGATTACACGGCGCTGACCACGCTTGCGATCGAAAGCGCGAAACGCGGCGCGAATGCACTCGCGATCAGCCCGACGCACGCGATGTTCAGCGCGTTGCCGGGATCGTTCAGTCCATATTCGCCATCGTCGCGTTTGTGGCTGAACGTCACGCATATCGATCCCGCCGCCGTGTTCGGCGCGCAAGCCGCACAGGCCGCGCTCGATGCGGCGGGTGGTCTCGACACCTGGACGAAGCTCGAAGCGGAACCGCTGATCGACTGGAAGACGGCGACGCCGCTCAAGCTAAAGACACTGCGCGTGCTGTTCGAGCGCTTCTGCGCGAACGACCGCGCACAGGACTCGCCGCGCGCGCTGGAATTTCACGGCTTCTGCGAGCGCGGCGGCCGCGCGCTCGAAGACCACGCGCGCTTCGAAGCGCTGCATGCGTTCCAGTTGCAGCACGACGGCGAAGGCTACTGGCGCAAGTGGCCCGACGCGCTGCAAGACCCGCGCAGCCCCGAAGTCGAAGCGTTCGCGAACGAGCATCGGCATGAAGTCGAATTTCATCTGTTCCTGCAATGGCTCGCGTCGAAGGGACTGTCGCACGCGCAACATGCGGCGCGCGATGCGGGCATGGCGGTCGGACTGATCGCGGATCTCGCCGTCGGTTGCGATAGCGCAGGCTCGCATGCGTGGTCGTACCGCGACGACATGCTGCATGGCGTGTCCGTCGGCGCGCCGCCCGATCTGTTCAATCAGGCGGGTCAGGCGTGGGGACTCACCACCTTCTCGCCGCGCGCGATGCGCACGCAGGGCTTCTCGGCGTTCATCGACATGCTGCGCGCCGCATTCGCCAGCGCAGGCGGCATCCGCATCGACCACATTCTAGGGCTGCGGCGTCTGTGGCTCGTGCCCGAAGGCGAGCCCGCGAAGAACGGCGCGTATCTGCGCTATCCGCTCGAAGACATGCTGCGCCTGATCGCGCTCGAATCGTGGCGGCATCGCGCGATCGTGATCGGCGAAGACCTCGGCACCGTGCCGCCGGGTTTCCGCGAGCGACTCAGCGAACATGGACTCGCGGGCATCCGCGTGCTGTGGTTCGAACGCACGAAGGACGGCAAGGCCTTCATGGCGCCGGCCGAATGGGACCGCGGCGCCGTCGCGACGACGACCACGCACGATCTGCCGACCGTCACCGGCTGGTGGCGCGGCGAAGACATCGTGTGGCGCCATCGCGTCGGGCAAACGGCTGCGCGCGCCGATGGACGCGACCCCGTCGCGCTCGCGCAGGCCGAACGCGACAACGACCGCGCCGCGTTGTGGCAGGCGTTCCAGAAGGCGGGCATCGCCGCGTCCGACGTCGACCCGCCGCCGCCCGATGAAGCGCCCGTCGACGAAGCGCTCGCATTCGTCGCCGCAACGCCATCGCCGCTCGTCACGTATCCGCTCGAAGACCTGCTCGGTCTCGCCGATCAGCCGAATCTGCCCGGCTCGATCGACGAACATCCGAACTGGCGCCGTCGAGTGGTCCAGCCCGTCGACGCGCTGTTCGCCGACGAAACGTTTTGCGACCGTCTGCTCGCGATCGAGCGGGCACGCACCGACTCAACCTCTGCTTCTTCGTTGTCCGATACGCCATGACTGTTCCGCGCGCCACGCTCCGACTCCAGTTTCATCGCGACTTCACATTCGACGATGCGCTCGCGCACGTCGACTATTTCGCCGCGCTCGGCGTGAGCCATCTGTACGCTTCGCCGATCACGACAGCCACGCCGGGCTCGATGCACGGCTACGACACGGTCGATTACGGCCAGGTGAGCGCCGAATGCGGCGGCGAACACGGCCTGCGACGCCTCGCCGACAAGCTGCACGAACTCGGCATGGGCCTGATCGTCGACGTCGTGCCGAACCACATGGGCATGAGCAAACACAACGCGTGGTGGCAGGACATACTCGAATGGGGCCGCCATAGCGCGTTTGCGCGCTACTTCGATGTCGATTGGCACTCGCCCGACCCGGCGTTGCGCGGCAAGGTGCTGATGCCCGTGCTCGGCGCGTCGTATGGCGACGAACTGTTCGCGGGCCGCATCGCGCTGCGTTTCGATGCCGACAACGGACGCTTCAACATCGTGTATGCCGAGCACGAGTGCCCCGTGTGCCCGATCGATTACGCGGCTATCCTGCAATCGGCGGATCGCGCCGATCTGAGCGCGCTCGCCGACCGTTTCGCGCCCGTCACGACCCAGCCCGCCGACCACCCGCGCGCCGCCGAAGGCCGCGAAGCGTTGCGCGAGTTCGTGCGGCAGAACGGCGCGTCGGCGCTCGAGTTCGTGCTCGAAGCGTATTCGCCGGACGATCCTGTCACGCGCGACCGTCTGCATCGGCTGATCGAGCGGCAGCATTTCAGGCTCGCGTGGTGGCGCACGGCATCGGACGAAGTGAACTGGCGGCGCTTCTTCGATATCAGCACGCTCGCGGCGGTGCGCGTCGAGCGCGCCGAGGTGTTCGACGCCGTGCACGCGCTGATCTTCCGGCTCTATGCAGAAGGCGTGATCGACGGTTTGCGCATCGATCACATCGACGGGCTGGCCGAGCCGCGCGAATACGCGCAGCGGCTGCGTCAGCGGCTCTCGGAACTGCGCGAAGGCACGACGCCGTATATCGTCGTCGAAAAGATTCTCGCGCGCGGCGAAGCGCTGCGCGACGACTGGCCCGTGGACGGCACGACGGGCTACGACTTCATGAACGATGCGGGCGCGCTGCTGCACGATCCCGCGGGCGCCGCGCCGCTCGCCGACGCGTGGGCGGAACTGAGCGGCCGCCCCGCGAATTTCGCCGACGAAGCGCTGCCCGCGCGGCGCAAGATTCTCGCCGAGAATCTGCCCGCGGAACTCGACCGCGTGTCGCGCGCACTGCATCGGCTGGCGCGCGACAGCATCACCACGCGCGATTTCACTTACACGGCCATTCGCCGCGTGACCAATGAACTGGCCGCGCACTTTCCCGTCTATCGCATCTATCCGCAAAATGGCCTGCGCAGCGCCGCCGACAACGTGTATTTCGACGTCGCGCTCGATGCCGCGAGACAGACGCTGTCGCGTGCCGATCATGGCGTGCTCGCGCGCGTCGATGCGTGGCTCGGCAGCGGCGTGGACGAGAACGGCAACGGACGCGGCGCGGCATATTCAGCGCAGGCAAACGGCAATGCTAATCCGTTCAATCACACGGCGTCGGCGCGACGCACGGTGCAGACGCTGTTCTCGCAGCTGACGGCGCCCGTCGCCGCGAAGGCGATCGAAGATACCGCGTGCTATCGCTATGGACGTCTGCTGTCGCGCTGCGAAGTGGGCGCAGATCCGGGCGAGTTCGCGCTGTCGGTCGAGGCGTTTCATGCGGGCAATCAGGAACGCGCGCGGCGCTTTCCACACGCGATGCTCGCGACGGCGACGCACGATCACAAGCGCGGCGAAGACACGCGCGCGCGGCTTGCCGTGCTGAGCGAAATCGCCGATGAGTGGGTCGCGACGCTGCGCGCATGGACGACGTTGAACACGCCGCATCGCCGTGCTTTGAACGGCAATGCCGATGACTGGGCGCCCGGCCCGGCGGCGGAGGCGATGCTGTATCAGACGCTGGTGGGCTGCTGGCCGCCCGGTCTTTCATCCGACGACGAAGCGGGCATCAAGGCACTCGCCGAGCGCGTCGCGCAATGGCAACTGAAGGCGCTGCGCGAAGCGAAGCTGCGCACCACCTGGCTCGCGCCCGACGAAGCCTTCGAAGACGGTTGCCGCGAGTTTCTGTTCGACATACTCGCGCCGCAGCGCCGCGACGGATTTCTGCGCGAACTGAGCGATTTCGTTGCGCGTATCGGTCGGGCAGGTGTGGTGAACAGCTTGCAGCAGACGGTGTTGCGTCTTGCGTCGCCGGGTGTGCCCGATCTTTATCAGGGCACCGAACTATGGGACTTCAGCCTCGTCGATCCTGACAACCGGCGTCCCGTCGATTTTTCACAGCGTCAGCGGATGCTCGCGGAAGCGCGGCCTTCCGACTATCTCGCCAACTGGCGCGACGGCCGCGTGAAGCTCGCGATCAATCAGCGAATGCTCGCACTTCGGATGCAGATTCCGGAATTGCTTAGCAACGGCAGCTATCTGCCGCTTACGGTGCAAGGCAAGCATGCGGAACGCGTGATCGCGTTCGCGCGGCGTCAGGGCAACTGCTGGGCTGTCGTGATCGCAACGCGTCTTTCGATGGCGCTGCTCGATGCGGACAGCGCTTTGCCGCTGGTCGACCCCATCGCGTGGGACGAAACGGCCGTGCAGATGCCCGAAGAACTGTTCGGGCGCGCGCTGTTCGACTGGCTGAGCCCCGCCGCGCCGAAGGTCGAGGATACGGGGCTGCTCTATTTGCGCGAAGCGCTGACGACGATGCCCGTTGCCGTGCTCGTCGAGGATGGTGTGCCGCGCGTGTGAACGCTTCACGACCGCGTGTGAAGATCAGCCGCCTTCGTCGTCAAAGACCTTCGGATAGACGCGCACGAGCACGATACGCGGCCCCTTCATTCGCTTGACGACCACGTCGAAACGGTCGAACTCCACGCGCTGCCCTTCTTCGGGCAGATCGCCGAGCGCGTTGATCACGAGACCGCCGACCGACTCCGCGCTGCCTTCGTCGATATCGATACCGAGAGCGCGCTCCAGCGACACCACGGGCAAACTGCCCTTGCCCATCAGCGTGCCGTCGTCCATGCGCGTCCAGTCGGCATCACCTTGACGGAATTCGTCGTGAATCTGACCGACCAGCGCGCCGAGCAGGTTGTCGAGCGTGAGAAAGCCGATCGGCTTCGCATTCTTCCTGCCGACCAGCGCGAGATGCGGCGCGCCCTTGCGAAAGCGCCGGAACAGTTCGAGCGCGGGCATTTCCGGCTTCACGTACTGCACGGGACGCACGTAGCGCGACAGGTCGTCGAGCGTGCTGCCCGCGTGGCGCGCGAGCAGCAAGTCCTTCAGATGGATCGTGCCCGCGACACGTTCGCCCGTCGCATCTTCGAGCAGCGGATAACGGCTGAAACGATGGCGCGCGACGATCTGCATGTTGTCGCGCCACGGCAGATCGCGGCGCAGGCTCACGAGTTCATGTGCCGGCCGCATCAGGTCGGACACGGTCATGCGCGAGAAATCGAGCGAATGCGCGATCGTGTTCCATTCGTCCTGTGAGTAGGCGTCTTCCGGCGCGTCGAGTTCGTTCGTCACGCTCGCGCGGCGGCCGCGCAGAATCAGCTTGAGTTCTTCCGTCGAGTAATGCGTGTCGCCGCCGTGATCGGACGCGAGACCGGCGATGCGCAGCACGGCGTTCGCGCTGGTGTTGAGCACCCAGATGGCCGGATACATCGCCCAGTAGAAGCCGTAGAGCGGCATCGCGACCCACAGCGAAATCTGTTCGGCCTGGCGGATGGCCAGCGACTTCGGCGCCAGTTCGCCGACCACGATGTGCAGAAACGAAATACACGTGAACGCGAAGAACAGCGAGATGCCGTGTATCAGGTTCTCGTTCTGGATGCCGAGCACATGGAACACCGGGTTCAGCAGTTCGGCAAACGCCGGTTCGCCGATCCAGCCTAACCCGAGCGACGCGAGCGTGATACCCAGCTGGCACGCGGACAGATAGGCATCCAGCCGGCCATGCACTGTTGCGAGCAGCTTGCCGCGCAAGCCATGCTTCTCCGCGAGCGTTCGCACGCGTGTCTGCCGCAGCTTCACGAGACCGAATTCGGCAGCGACAAAGAAACCGTTGAGGGCAACGAGCAACAACGCGCCAATGAGGGCGACGACCTGGATCAAAGCGAAGGACTCCGGCAACAAAAGCCGTCAGTATAGAGTGCGAAAGGCACCCGAAAGAGATGAGCGCGCATGAACTGGCCATCCGGCCAGGTCACGCGCGTTTCGACGTGTGCGCTCACGCGCCGGCGAGCGGCACGCGCAGCTTGAGCGTGGTCGGTTGGCCGTCCGCCCATTCGCCCTGCTCGAACGCGCCGTCGTGTGCGTCCGACACGCGCTTGCAGAGACTCAGCACCCATGAAATGCGGCTGGCTTCGCGCGGGTGCGTGGCTTGCGCACGCGCGAAATTTTCGAGCACGTGAGGCAACGACGGGTCGGTCAGTGCGGCGGGCGACGCCTGCCAGGAAACGGTGGCGCAGAACTTCGAGGCATCGATATCGGCGTCGAGCGTCACGGTCGTGCCATTCGCGCTCGCTTCCACTGCGAACGTGACGAGCAGCCACAGCGCGGCGGCGAGGCGCTCGCGGTCGCCGTCCATCTGCTGGTCGGCGAGCGGTGTGTTCAGCGCGAGCGTGACACCGCGCCGCGCCGCGAGCCCTTCGCGCACATCGCCGAGCGTTTCGTCGAGCAATGGACGCAACGCGAACGGCGCGCGGTTCAACGCGAGCGCTTTGGTTTCGGCGCGCGTCGTGTCGACGATCGATTCGAGTAGCTTCACCTGCTGGTCGACACCATTCCGGATACCTTCGAGCGCGCGTTGCGCGGTGGCGTCGTTTGCATCGATCTTGCGGTCGAGCACATAGGCCCAGCTATGAATCGCGTTCAACGGGCTGCGCAGGTCGTGCGACACCAGCGACAGCACATGATCGCGCATGAAGAGCGCCGTTTCGGCGCTGCGCCGCGCGGTTCGCTCGGTGATGGCAGGCATCTCCTCGCTGCGGCCGGAAGAAGACGGGGTAGATGTGCTCACGATCGACATCCTTGTTGACGGTTCAGCGTTGGTTGCGGTCTGGACATTATAGGCATGGCCGTTCGGCCAATCTTCGCGAAGGTATGACAACACGCCTACAATAGTGGTTTCGAACGATTACAAGGAGCATCGCATGACTACTGTCACCACTGAATCGGGCCTCAAGTACGAAGACCTGAAGGAAGGCACGGGCGCGGAAGCGAAGGCCGGCCAGACCGTCAGCGTGCATTACACCGGCTGGCTGACGGACGGCCAGAAGTTCGATTCGAGCAAGGACCGTAACGACCCGTTTGCGTTCGTGCTGGGCGGCGGCATGGTCATCAAGGGCTGGGACGAAGGCGTGCAGGGCATGAAGGTCGGCGGCGTACGCAAGCTGACCATTCCGCCGCAACTCGGCTACGGCGTGCGTGGCGCAGGCGGCGTAATTCCGCCGAACGCGACGCTCGTGTTCGAAGTCGAATTGCTCGACGTCTGAGCGTTTCTGCGTTTTAGCGAAGTTGCGTGACATGAGCCACGTCGTCGTCGACGCGCCCAGCGTTTCCCTGCGCCGTTACGGCGCGGTGGAAGCGTCGGACGTTCACGACTTTCATCAGATCGTGCTGGGTCTCGACGGTTCGATGGTGATGGCCGTCGATGGCGTCGCGCATGAAATCGACCGGTCGGCTGCATGGCTCATTCCAGCGGGTTCGCGGCACGACTACGCGGGTGTCGGCGAGAACCGGCAGCTTGTGCTCGATCTGCCGGCGTTGTCGGTCGCGGTGCCACAGCGTTTGTTTGATCGGGCGCGTGCGGTGTCGATCGATGGATCGCTTACGCAACTCGTATCGCATATCGCGGGTCGCGCGACGGGGCATATCGACGGCGATGCCGCGTGGCGCCGGTTCAATTGGGATGCGGCTGCGAGGTTGTGCGCGGCGATACTCGAAGATTCGGGTACGTCGGATGCTGTGCCGGGCGGCGGTTTGGATTTTGCGCGTATCGATGCGTGGTTGCGGGCGAGATTGTCCGAGCCTTTACGCATTGCCGATCTCGCCGCGCATTGCGGGTTTGGGATGCGGCGGTTTCATCAGCTGTTTATCGAGGCGTTTGGTGAGACACCCCATCGGTATTTGCAGCGGGTTCGGCTTGATGTGTCGTTGACGTTGCTTTTGGATTCGCGTCGGTCGTTGACGGATGTTGCGCTTGAGGTTGGGTTCGGCGATCAGAGCGCCTATACGCATGCGTTTACCCGGCGGTTTGGGATTGCGCCGGGGCAGTGGCGCGGAGTGCACTGAGGTTTTATCGTTTTTGCTTTTGTCTGCGACGCTAGTCGCTGTTCTGGCTTTTTGCCTTTTTTGGTTTTTGCGTTTTGTCTTTCGCTGGCGTCCGCGAATTCGCATCCGTGCTTCACTCGTTGCCCCTGTGCGGGGCGGCAGTTACTTTCTTTGCCGCGGCAAAGAAAGTAACCAAAGAAAGCCGCTTTTGAACCTCCGGTGCCTGCCAGGATAACGCTACGGCATGCGTTCTTTGAGCTGTCGCGCAGCAACGCGAACCTCCGTAGAAAGCCCGCAGTGAGGTGCGCGCGGCGCGAAAGTTGACATCCACTTGGGGCACATTCGGTCGGCTTGCTTTTGTCCGTTTGCCTTCGGTCCAATTGCGGCGGTTTGTGCTCCAGACTGTGTGTGGATTTTTCGTCGTGCGCGGTTGACTGCGGGCTTTCTACGGAGTGCCGACGTCGCTGCGCCACAGCTCAAAGAACGCATGCCGTAGCGTTATCCAGGCGGGCACCGGAGGTTTGAAGCGGCTTTCTTTTGCCTACTTTTCTTTGCCGCTGCAAAGAAAAGTAGGTGCCGCCCCGCACAGGGGCGACGCTAGCAAACCGATACGAAATCGCGGATGCCAGCGAAAGACAAAAAGCAAAAACAAAAACAAAAACAGCGACTATCGTCGCAGACAAAAAACTACAAACCCCTGGCGAGATCCCCGCGAATATCATCTACATTCTCAAGCCCAACAGCCAGCCGAACCAAACCCTCAGTAATACCAGCCGAAGCGCGAGCTTCAGCAGAAACACGCCCATGCGTCGTCGTAGCAGGATGCGTAATGGTCGTCCGCGTATCACCAAGATTCCCGGTGATCGAGCAGATCTTGGTGCTATCGATCACCCGCCAGGCATTAGCGCGCATCTCCTCGGGCGTGTCGCCCTTGAGTTCGAACGACACAATCGCACCACCCGCCTTCTGCTGCCGCTTCGCGATCTCATACTGCGGATGCGACTCCAGCCCGGGATAGAACACACGCCCAACAGAAGGATGCTGATCGAGCCAACGCGCGATCTCCAGCGCATTCGCCGACTGTCGCTCGACGCGCAGCGACAACGTCTCCAGGCCCTTCAGCAAAATCCACGCATTGAACGCAGACAACGTCGGCCCCGCGCTGCGCACGAACGGAAACACCTTTTCCATGATGAACTGCTTCGAGCCGACCAACGCGCCACCAAGCACACGTCCCTGCCCGTCGAGGAACTTGGTCGCCGAATGCATCACGACGTCCGCGCCGAGTTTCAGCGGCTGTTGCAGCGCCGGACTGCAGAAACAGTTGTCGACAACGAACAGCGCATTCGCCGACTTCGCGATCCTGCTGATCGCCTCGATATCCGCGATCTCAGTCAGCGGGTTCGACGGCGTTTCGAGGAAGAACATCTTCGTCTCGGGACGCACCGCGTTCTTCCATGCGTCGAGATCGGTCGGATCGACGAAGGTCGTCGTAATGCCGAACTTGCTGAAAATCTGCGAGAACATGCCGAGCGTCGAACCGAACAGACTCCGCGAGCTGACAAGATGATCGCCTGCCTGCAACGCCGACATCACCACTGACATGATCGCGCTCATCCCCGACGCCGTCGCCATGCACGCCTCGCCGCCTTCGAGCGCCGCCAGACGTTCCTGGAACATCGTCACAGTCGGATTCGAGAAGCGAGAGTAGGTGTAATAGTCTTCGGAATTCTTAAAGCGCTCGGCGGCTTCTGCGGCGCTCGCAAAGACAAAGCTCGACGTCAGAAAGAGCGCCTCGGAATGTTCGCCGAATTCGCTGCGCAACGTGCCCGAGCGGACTGCGAGTGTGTCGAAGTTCAGGGAATCGTCCATGTTCGTTTCGTTCCGTTTTCAGATCGCACGCAAGAGCAACCAGCGAGAGCAACAAAAAAGCCCGCTTTGCATAAGCATAAGCGGGCTTCGTGTGGGCTGCGAGCCAATGCTCGCGCGCTGACGTCGTGTTACTCGACCGACAACTGCAGGTGCAATTGCGAACGCGCAGCGCCACCGTCGATCGCTTCGCTTGCCGCGTCGCGGTCCGACTGCGCCGACGGCGCGAGGCGCGCGGATTCGATGCGATCGAGATATTCCGACGTCACATCGCCCGTGATGTAGTTGCCGTCGAAGCACGAAGCCTCGAACTCCTTCAGCGCCGGGTTGATGTCACGCACCGCGTTCTTCAGCGCGTCGACGTCCTGATAGACGAGGAAGTCGGCGCCGATCAGACGCGCCACTTCTTCGTCCGAACGGTCATGCGCGACGAGTTCGCTGCGCGTCGGCATGTCGATGCCGTACACGTTGGGGAACTTCACGGGCGGCGCGGCCGACGCGAAAATCACCTTGCTCGCGCCCGCATCGCGCGCCATCTGCACGATTTCATGCGAGGTGGTGCCGCGCACGATCGAATCGTCGACGATCAGCACGTTCTTGCCCTTGAACTCGATGCCCATCGCGTTCAGCTTCTGGCGCACCGACTTCTTGCGCACCGCCTGGCCCGGCATGATGAAGGTGCGGCCCACATAACGGTTCTTGAAGAAGCCTTCGCGATACTCGACGCCGAGCTTCGCGGCAACCTGCATCGCTGCAGGACGCGACGAATCGGGAATCGGCATCACGACGTCGATCTTCACGTCCTTCGGCAGTTCGCGCAGGATCTTCTCGGCGAGATAGTCGCCCATGCGCAGACGCGCGTTGTAGACGGGCACGCCGTCGAGCACCGAATCCGGACGCGCGAGATACACGAGTTCGAAAATGCACGGGTTCAGGCTCGCGTTCGGCGCGCATTGCTGCGCGTGGAAGTTGCCTTCGAAGTCGATGAAAATCGCTTCACCCGGCGCCACGTCGCGCACGAATTCGAAGCCGATGCCTTCGATCGCCACCGATTCCGATGCGAGCATCCATTCGGTGCCCGACGCCGTTTCCAGCTTGCCGATACACAGCGGACGAATGCCGAACGGGTCGCGGAAGCCGAGCAGACCGTAGCCGGAGATCAGCGACACGATCGCGTACGAGCCGCGCACGCGGCGGTGCACGCCCGACACGGCCTTGAACATCGCCGCCGGATCGAGTTGCAGGCCCGAGCTGGCCGTCTGCACTTCGTGCGCGAGCACGTTGAGCATCACTTCCGTGTCGGAATTCGTATTGATGTGGCGGCGATCGACGCGGAACATCTCGTCTTTCAGCTGCTGCCAGTTGGTCAGGTTGCCGTTGTGCGCGAGGATGATGCCGAACGGCGCGTTCACGTAGAACGGCTGGGCTTCTTCTTCGCTCGACGCGGAACCCGCCGTCGGATAACGCACCTGGCCGATGCCGCTCGTGCCGGGCAAGCTGCGCATGTTGCGCGTGCGGAACACGTCGCGCACCATGCCGTTCGCCTTGTGCATGTGGAAAGTGCTGCCGTTCGCCGTGGCGATGCCGGCTGCGTCCTGACCGCGGTGCTGCAGCAGCAGCAGGCTGTCATACAGCAACTGGTTGACGGGAGACTGGGAAACTACGCCTACGATGCCGCACATGGCATGTCCTTCAAAGGGTACGAAATTCGAACAGTGCGGCCTGCCTGGGAGACAGCCGCGCGCGCCGTGGTCCTGCATGCTTCACCATCGGCCCGCCTTGTCATCCGCCTTCGCCCCTTGCGTGCAACGCGATCGTTACACGTGGACGTAGGCGGCGAGCGTTTCGGGAAGCAGAGGCTTCAACTCTCGCACGCCCTGCTCGGCGTAGGGCCGTAGCAGCGCGTTGCGCCAGAATTCCTGTTTGGGCAGTTCGGTCAAGCCAGCGAGGGCGACCAGAATCAGCACCAGTATGACCCCGCGTACGAGGCCGAACATCAGTCCAAGCGAGCGGTCCACTCCGCCCAGGCCGGACACCTGCACCAGCCGGCTCAATAGCGCGTTCGCCACGCTCGCCACCAGAATCACACCGATGACGATGGCCGCAAACGCGATCAGCCACTGCGTCAGCGCGCCGCCCGGCCAGTTAGACGGCACGAAGGGCACCAGCAGCCCCACGAAGCGCGCCGCTACCAGAAACGCGACGACCCAGCCGATCAGTCCGAACACCTCGGACAAAAAGCCGCGCCAGCCGCCGCGCAGTGCCGACAGCCCGATCACCGCCATTACAGCGTAGTCGAACGCGGTGAACATCGCCGGATTACTGCGCAGTGCCGTTGTTCGCACCCGACGACAGCCCAGCCTCGCGAACCTTCGCGATGGCCGCCGACGCCGCCGCACGATCCGCGAACGGACCGGCGCGCAACATGGTGCGGGTAGAGCCGTCAGCCTGCTTGCGACGCTCCGTATATGCGGGCACGCCCGCCGCTTTCAACTTGTTCGCCCACGTGTGCGCGCTCGCGTCGTCCTGGAACGCGCCCAACTGCACCGCAAAGCGGCTGCCGGGAGGCGCCGCGGGCGTGCCCGTTTCAGTGCCGGAGGCAGCTGCTTGCGCCGTCTGGGTTGCTTGCGTCGATGCGGGTTTCTGTTCCGGTTTTGCCGCTGGCTTCGTTTCCGGTTGCGGCTTCGCGGCGGGTTTCGCCGCCTGCGCCGGCGTGTTATTCGCGACGACGGCGGGTGCCTGCGGCTTCGCCGGGGTCATTGCGATGGGTGCGTTCTTGCTGTCGCCGCTGCGCTGGGAAGCAACGGCGCCCGTCGCCGCCGCGCCCGATGCTGCGGGTGCAAGACCCGAAGCGGCCAGCGCCGCTTCCGGTGCGGCCGGATTGTCCGGTGCGACGCCCGCCTGCGTGTCGGCGTCTTCAGACGCACGCGCTTTCGGCGCGGGACGGTTCGGAATGTCGATGGAAATGTCGTCGGTGACGGGCTTCGGATGTGAATCCAGCACCATCGGGAGAATCACGACGGCTGCGATCACCAGCGCGATTGCACCGACGAGGCGGCGACGTGCGCGCTGCTTTTCGGGAAGCGTGGGGTCGAGCAGCATCGCGTCGGCGTCGCCGGAACGCTCCGTGCGACGGCTGCGCCGTTCGACCCGCTCCGCGCGTTCTGCGCGCTCGGCACGACTACCGCGACTGGAACTGGATTTTGCGCCGCGCCGCGTAGGTGCGTCGTCTTTCTTGCCGAACGAAAAAATACCCATGAATGGCTTGGTTCGAGGCCCGCGCGTTCAGTGCTGCTGCGATTTACGGTAGGCCATCACGCCTGCAACCGTATAGAAACTGCCGAAAACCACGATTCTATCATTTTCGGAGGCTCGTTTTAGCGCATCCTGGAAAGCTTCTGCAGGTGTTGCAAAACGCTTGACGCCGCCGTCCGGCCCATCCGTGACGCCCGCATCGCGCAACGCGGCATCCAGTTCTTCGGCGCTGGCCGCGCGCGGCGTCGGCAGATCGGTCACGTTCCAATGATCGATTTCGCCCGTCAGATGGCTCAGCACGCCCGCGATGTCCTTGTCGCGCATCGAGCCAAAAACTGCGTACGTGTACGGAAAATAGCCCATATTGCCGAGATTTTGTCCCAGCACAGCGGCTGCGTGCGGATTGTGACCGACGTCCAGCACGATCGACGGCTTGCCGGGCAGCACCTGGAAGCGTCCCGGCAATTCGACATTCGCGAGCCCCAGACGGATGTCCTGCGCCGACACAGGAAGCCGGTCGCGCAGGGCTTCGAGCCCGGCCAGCGCCGCCGTCGTATTGATCAGCTGATTCGCGCCGCGCAGCGCGGGGTAAGCCAGCGCGGAGCGGCGCATCGACGGGCCGATGTAGCTCCACTGCTGCCGCTCGTTGCCTGGCTGCGCTTCGTAGCGGAAATCGCGTCCAAAAAGCCACAAATCGGCGCCGATCTTCTCGGCGTGATCGATCAGTGTTTGCGGCGGGACGGGATCGGCGCAGATCGCCGGCTTGCCCGCGCGGAAGATACCCGCTTTCTCGAACGCGATTTTGTCGCGCGTATCGCCGAGGAAGTCGGTGTGATCGATGTCGATGCTGGTGATAATCGCGCAGTCGGTATCGAGGATGTTCACGGCGTCCAGCCGCCCGCCCAGTCCCACTTCGAAAATCACCGCGTCGAGGCCGCGCTCTGCGAACAGATGCATGATCGCGAGCGTCGTGAACTCGAAATACGTCAGCGAAACGGGCTCAGGCAGCGAGCGACGCGCCTTTTCGACCGCTTCGAAATGCGGCAGCAGCGCCGCGTCCGTCGCCATTTCGCCGTTGATCCGCGCGCGCTCGTTGAACGACAGCAGGTGCGGCGACGTATGACAGCCAACGCTGTAACCGGCGCGCAGCAGGATCGATTCGAGAATCGCGCAGGTGGAACCCTTGCCGTTCGTGCCGCCGACCGTGATCACCGGGCACGCAAACGACAGTTGCAACGCGTCGCGCACCTGGCTGATGCGCGCAAGGCCCATGTCGATGCCGACGGGATGAGCGGATTCCAGGTGCGTGAGCCACGCGTCGAGAGTGGGGAAAGTGGTCATCTGAGAAACTGGCAGTGCGGATCGGAATTATCCTAGAAATGACAACGCGCCGCTTGAAACCTTCTCGCGGCGCGTTGGCTTTTTCCGACTCACCGCGCGGCGTAAAGCGCGGCGTCAAGACGTTCAGGCGACTGCGTCCGCCGGCTGGCGCGTCAGCAGCGCCATCAGTTGCGCGAGTTCTTCACGCAGCTTGCGACGGTCGACGATCATGTCGATCGCGCCCTTTTGCAGCAGGAATTCGGCACGCTGGAAGCCTTCCGGCAGCTTTTCGCGCACAGTCTGCTCGATCACGCGCGGGCCGGCGAAGCCGATCAGCGCCTTCGGCTCGGCGATCACGACGTCGCCGAGGAACGCGAAGCTCGCCGACACGCCGCCCATCGTCGGGTCGGTCAGCACGGAGATGGACGGCAGCTTGGCTTCGGCGAGCTTGGTCAGCATCGCGGTGGTCTTGGCCATCTGCATCAGCGACAACAGGCTTTCCTGCATCCGCGCGCCGCCTGAAGCGGTGAAGCAGATGAACGGCACATGCTGCTCGATCGCGTTCTGCGCGCCGCGCGCAAAGCGCTCGCCGACCACGGAACCCATCGAGCCGCCCATGAACGCGAACTCGAAGCACGCAACCACCACGGGCAACGTGTGGATCGAGCCGCCCATCACGACCATCGCGTCGGTTTCGTCGGTCTCGTCCATCGCCTCTTTCAGGCGATCGGGGTACTTGCGGCTGTCCTTGAACTTGAGCGCGTCGACCGGCAGGATTTCCTGACCGATCTCGTAGCGACCTTCCGGATCGAGCAAGCCGTCCAGCCGTTCGCGCGCGCCGATCCGCATATGGTGGTCGCACTTCGGGCAGACGTGCAGATTCGCCTCGACGTCGTTGCGGTACAGGACCGCTTCGCACGACGGGCACTTGATCCACAGCCCTTCCGGAATGCCCTTGCGGCTCTTCGGGTCGGTTTGCTTGATTTTCGGCGGCAACAGTTTGTCGAGCCAGCTCATGATGATTCCTTCCAGGATCCGCGATACGAACGACGGCGCAGCAGAAACTGCGCCGCCATACTAACCGCGACAAAAATGATGTTTATCGGGCAGTCGCGCCGATGCTGTCGAGCGCCTGGCGAATCTCGCTGATGAAATTCGTCAGTTTGCCGGCAGCGGACTCGGGTGCTGCTTCTTGGAGCAATTGCACGATACGGCTGCCGATCACGACGGCATCGGACACTTCGGCCACAGCGCGCGCGGATTGCGCGTCACGGATGCCGAAACCGACGCCCACCGGCAGCGGTACGCGCGACTTGATGGCCGGGATTTTACCCGCGATGCTCAAAACGTCCAGATTTGCAGCGCCCGTCACACCCTTGAGCGATACATAGTAGACGTAACCGGACGCGATTTTACCAACCTCCACGATGCGTTCGTCCGTCGACGTAGGCGCGAGCAGAAAAATCGGGTCGATCCCGGCCGCCTTCATCTTTTCGGCGAAGTTAGCCGATTCTTCCGGCGGATAGTCGACGACCAGCACGCCGTCGACGCCCGCGTCCTGCGCAGCCGCGGCGAACGCGTCGGCGCCCATGCGCTCGATCGGGTTCGCGTAGCCCATCAGCACGACGGGCGTCTTGTCATCGGTCTCGCGGAAGCGCTTGACGTCGGCGAGCACGTGTTTCAGCGACACACCCTTCGCCAGCGCGCGCTCAGACGACTGCTGGATCACGGGACCATCGGCCATCGGGTCGGAGAACGGCACGCCGAGTTCGATGACATCGGCGCCGCCTTTCGCGAGCGCATGCATGAATTCGACAGTGCGTGCCGGATCGGGATCGCCGGCGGTCATGAATGGAATCAGACCTTTCTTGCCCTGCGCGGCCAGCGCCGCGAACGTGGATTGAATACGGGACATGGAATTTTCTCGAAGTCGATGACTGCGCTTTGTCAGGCCTGCGCCGTTGGATCGGCAATCGCGGCCTTGCTGCGACGGGGAACGGGCGGCGGCGGATTTGCCGCCAAACTGACCCGTTCTCGCGCTATCGCGCAGTAACTTTCATTGATCTCATAGCCGACGAATTCGCGTTTCTGACGGGCGCAAGCGACGGCCGTCGTGCCGCTTCCCATGAAGGGATCGAGCACGCGGCCGCCCGGCGGACAACTTGCCAGGACCATCCGCTCGACGATTTCGAGCGGTTTCTGGGTCGGATGGTCGACCCGCTCCGCGTGCTGCCGATGCAGGCGGGACACCGACCAGACGTCCTTGGGGTTGTAGCCGAGCTCCAGCCACTTGCTTCCTTCGAACAACTTACGCGAACGCGCCTTCTTCGTGACGGCATCGTACGGGATGCGGACGGGATCGAGGTCGAAAAAATAGTCTTTCGACACCGCGAAATAACCGATGTTGTCGTGCACCGACG
The DNA here is from genome assembly GCF_030412785.1 of Paraburkholderia sabiae. NCBI lineage: Bacteria > Pseudomonadati > Pseudomonadota > Betaproteobacteria > Burkholderiales > Burkholderiaceae > Paraburkholderia > Paraburkholderia sabiae. The sequence continues at coordinate 3,924,618 of NZ_CP125295.1, read as the reverse complement.
TAAAACGGCGCGTCGTGCCGCCCATGCTCGGCACGCGCCGGTCCCAGATGATCTCGTTGATCATCAGGAGCCTGCTCTTCAGAAACACGAAGATTTCCGGCGCGTACTGCCACGTGCAGAAGATGTACAGCGAACCCGACGGCTTGAGCTTCGGAATGGCGAGATCGAGCCAGTCACGCGTCCAGGCGAGAAAATCCTCGCCCGAGCGCATGTCGGAATCGTTGCCATAGTCCTTGCCCAGACCATAAGGCGGATCGGCGACGATCAGATCGATCGAGCCGTCCGGCAGATTCGCTGCATCGGTCAAAAAATCGCGGTTGAGGAGCTGGATGCCGGCCGGCACGGCCAGCAACGGCGAAGCTTCCGTCCGTTGCGCGGCCTCGGCGACGCCAGCTTCGGCGTCACCCTTCAGCGCGGGCGGCTGCGGCTCCTCGAACTCGTCGCGCATCGTCGCGGCGCTCAGAACTGGATGCCCGATCGCTCGGCGACCGTGTGCATGTCCTTGTCGCCGCGGCCCGACAGGTTCACCAGAAGGATTTTGTCCTTCGGCAAGGTCGGCGCGAGCTTCGCCGCGTACGCGAGCGCGTGGCTCGACTCCAGCGCGGGAATGATGCCCTCGATGCGGCAGCAGTCGTGGAACGCCTTGAGCGCTTCTTCGTCGGTGATGCCGACGTATTCGGCGCGCCCGCTGTCCTTGAGCCACGCGTGCTCGGGACCGACGCCCGGATAGTCGAGGCCCGCCGACACCGAATGCGTCTCGATGATCTGGCCGTTCTCGTCCTGCAGCAGATACGTGCGATTGCCGTGCAGCACGCCCGGACTGCCGCCGATCAGCGATGCCGCGTGACGGCCCGTATCGATGCCGTCGCCGGCTGCTTCCACGCCGATCAGCTTCACCGATTTGTCGTCAACGTACGGATAAAAGATACCCATCGCATTCGAACCACCGCCAACACACGCGATCACAGCATCCGGCTGACGCCCCGTCAGTTCCGGCATCTGCACCTTGCATTCGTCGCCGATCACGCGCTGGAAGTCGCGCACCATCATCGGATACGGATGCGGACCGGCCACCGTGCCGATGATGTAGAACGTGTTTTCGACGTTCGTGACCCAGTCGCGCATCGCTTCGTTCAGCGCGTCCTTCAGCGTGCGCGAGCCCGATTCGACGGGCACGACGGTCGCGCCGAGCAACTTCATCCGGTACACGTTCGCGGCCTGGCGGCGCACGTCTTCCGCGCCCATGTACACGACGCACTCCATGCCGAAGCGCGCCGCGATGGTCGCCGTCGCCACGCCGTGCTGGCCCGCGCCCGTTTCCGCGATCACGCGCGGCTTGCCCATGCGTTTCGCGAGCAGCGCCTGGCCGATCACGTTGTTCACCTTGTGCGCGCCCGTGTGATTCAGGTCTTCGCGTTTCAGATAAACCTGCGCGCCACCGAGCAGTTCGCTCCAGCGTTGCGCGTGATAAACGGGGGAAGGACGACCGACGAAGTACTTCAGTTCGCGCTCGTATTCGGCGATGAAGTCCGGGTCTTTGGAGTATTTCTCGTACGCAACGCGCAGTTCGTCAATCGCCTGCACGAGGGTTTCGGCGACGAACACGCCGCCATATTGGCCGAAGTGGCCACGTTCATCGGGTAAGTTGTACATATTCCGTCACTCTTCTCAGCTGGCCGCGCATCGCATCAGATGCACAGCGCGGCCTGGAAATCACCGGGCGTCCGCTTCGCGCACTGCGCGCACGAACGCCGCCATCCGGGCGTGATCCTTCACGCCCTTTGCGCCAGACACTTCGATGCCGCTCGAGACATCGACCGCGTACGGGCGCACACGATGAATCGCATCACGTACGTTTTGCGTGTTCAACCCACCACTCAAAACGGCCCGACGCGCGAGCTCTTCTGGAATAAGTGACCAATCGAAGACCTTCCCGCCGCCGCCATAGCCCTCGACATGTGTGTCGAACAGGAGACCACTGGCGGCCGAATAGTTAAGCGCCGATTTTACCAAATCGGCCGGCTCAGTATCTGCCGCAATGCGCAATGCGCGCAACCAAGGCAAACCCGCAACGCCCGCGAGCTTTTCGCACTGCTCGGGAGTTTCGTCGCCGTGAAACTGGAGCATCGTCAGCGGCACGTTGCAGATGACGTCGCTGAACCACTCGGGCGTCGGATTCACGAACAGACCGACCACCGACACGAACGGCGGGATATCGCGCGTCATCTCGACGGCCTGTGCCACGCTCAGCGCGCGCGGGCTCGGCGGATAGAACACGAGGCCGATCGCATCGGCGCCAAGGTCGATGGCATGGGCGACGTCGGCGGCATTGCCGAGTCCACACAGCTTGATGCGCGTGCGGCGCGGCACGGCGCTGTCGGCAGACGAAACGCTTTCGGCTTGGGTGTCGGCGGAAGTCATGAGTCGGTCCAAACGGTACTCCACGGAACGCTGCCCGCCTGCGGCGCAGGCACGGCAAACGTCTCAGGATAGCCCACCTGAGCGAGATACAGCCCGTCGGGCATGAAAGTGGGCGCGGCGCGACTCCGGTCGCGGCCTTCGAGCACTTCCGCAAGCCATGCCGCGGGATAACGCGCTCGGCCCACGGCGACCAGACAGCCCATCAGATTCCGCACCATATGATGCAGGAATGCGTTGGCCCGGAAGCGGAAGTGAATGAAGTCGCCTTGCGGCCGGATATCGATCTGATACAAATGCTTGACGGGCGTCTTCGCCTGGCATTCCGACGAACGGAACGCCGAGAAATCGTGCTCGCCGATCAGACAGGCGGCCGCCTCGCGCATCGCGTCGACGTCGAGCGGCGTGTGGATCCAGCCGGCGCGGCTCGCGAGCATCGGCGAGCGCACGGGATGCACATACAGCGCGTAGTAATACGTGCGCTCGAACGCCGAGAAGCGCGCGTGGAATGCCTCGGGCATCGGCTTGGCCCATTGCACGGCGACCGTGGACGGCAAGAACGCGTTCGTGCCGCGCACCCACGAAAACTCTGCGCGGTCGAGTTCCGTATCGAAATGCACGACCTGCCCGAGACCGTGAACGCCCGTATCCGTGCGCCCTGCGACGACCGTCTGCAGCGGCGTCAACGCGAACTCGCGCAGCGCCCGCTCGAGCGTGTCCTGCACCGTCTTGCCGTGCGGCTGCGACTGCCAGCCGCAAAATGCCGCGCCGTCGTACTGGATGCCAAGCGCGATCCGCGTCATCACGAAAGCGGCGCGAGCGTCGACAGCAACGCGCGCGCGTCGGCGCGCGTGTCGGCATCGTTCGACTCGATGACTTCGTTAATCAGCGTGCGCGCACCGACGACGTCGCCGAGATCGATATATTCGACGGCCAGATCGAGCTTGTTGCGCGCAATGCGTGCGATCTCGTCCGGCGAGAACGACGGCACGGCCTGCGCCGGCGACGGCGGCAGTTCGAGATCGAAATCGAGCTTCAGCGCGCCGAAGCGCGACGCGCCCAGACCCGCGACAGCCGCCGCGCCCGCCGTGCCAGCGATGATTTCATCGCCGGCGGCACGGGCTTGCGTCAGATGCGAGGGCACCGCCTGCTGCGCGGTGATTTCCGGCGCGACGACGGGCTGCGTCGCCAGCGAACCGGGCGCCGTCACTGCGGGTGCAGCCGACGCAAACGGCTCGGTGCGCGGCGGCAGCGCGAATTCGTCGATGCTGTCGAGCGCGCGCATCGCCTCGCGCGGGAATTCGTCCGGCACAGCCGGTTCCAGCGGCGGCGGCGCGCCGAGCGGCAGCGACGTCGCGGCATGCGGTTCCGCGTCGTCTTCTACGTGAGTTTCGTCGATGGCCTCGGGTAGCGGCTCGATCAACTGCTCGTGCTGAGCGGCCGGCTCGACATGGCTCAGCTGAATGGCAGGCGCGGCGGGCGCGCTGGGTTGCTCGAACGTCGGTTCGATCTGTTCCGAAGCGGGCGCGGGACCGAGATCGAGCACGAACGGCTTGGGCGTCGCGCCCGACTCGCCGTGCGGCGCGCCGATCGGCTCGACGAAATGCGGCTCGACGGGTTCGTGGATCGGCGTTTCATCGAGCGACAAGTCGGCGGCAGGGGCGACGGCAGCGGCTTCGTCCGGCGTCAGCTCCTGTTCGCGCGCGGCCTGCTCGAGCTCGGCCGCTTCGGCGGCGCGCACTTCTTCGCGAGCCGGATCGAGCGATTCGCGCGGCAGCGCATCGGCGCCGAGCGTCGCGGCGGCGTCGAGCGCGGCCTCGGCGGACGCGGCATGGAACGTTTCCGGCTCGGGCTTGAGTTCGGCCTCATGCTCAGGCGCGGCCGAGATTTCTTCATAAGCAGCGGCGGCGGCAACTGCGCTGACATCGTGCGATTCCGGTTCCGGCTGCGTCTGAGCCGTCGAAGCCGCTTCGTCACGCGGCGTGGAGGCAAACGGTTCTGCGGCAGCGGGCGCGACAGGCGGCGTCTCTTCTTCGCGGTCAAGGTCCGCGCTGGCCGCTTCCTGCGCACGCGCGGCCTTGCGGCGGCGGCGCATCGTCAGGCCGGCCAGCAGCGCCACGAGCGCAGCGCCGGCGATGCCGGCGGCAGCGAGATATTCCTGCGGAATTCCGGCGGGCTGGCTGGCGGCCGGCGCCTTCGACGGCGCGGCGTGCGCCGGTGCGCTCGCGCCCGGAGCCGCGTTCGAAGGCTGCGTCGCGGTCGTTGCAGGCGCGCCGTTTTCGTTCGCGTCCGGCTGTTTGCCGATGCCGTGCTTCTGCAACTCCATCAGCACGCGATTCTTCAGCGCCAGCAACTGCTGCAAGCTCGACGGACGCGTCTGTGAGGCAGGCTGCCCGTTGTTCGCAGCGGGCGCACTGGGCGGCGTTGCCGCGGGCTCGCTGTTTTGAATCGATCCGGAATATGAAGAGCCGCTCGCAGTCGAAGCCGACGGTGCGGCGGTCCCGCTCGTCGGCTGCGCGCCTGCTGCGGGAGCGGACGTTGCCTCGGCTGTCGCAGGTGCGCTGGCGCCTTGCGTCGCGGGCGTTGCGTTTGTCGTCGCTGCCGCCGACGATGCACCCGCGCCAGCCGTCGCAGCCGGTGCCGCAGCCGAAGTCGTCGCGGAAGCGTTGTTGTTGCCCGCCGCCGCCTGCGCCGTCGGATTAGACGCCGCGGAAGCCGGTGCCGCCGCCGATGCCGCGACGACGGGCGCACCCGTCGCGTCGACGGAAGGCAGGTTCAGCACAGCGCCCAGCCGTAAACGGCTCGGATCGTGCCCCATGAACGCGTTGGGATTCGCGTCGAAAATCGCCTTCGCCGCGCGCGCCAGCACAGTGTGGTCGTGCGACTGCGTCATCGCGATCGCGGCGTCGTTCAGCGATTGCCCCGGCTGAACGGTGAATTGTGCGCCTCCTGCGTTGGCACCCGCCGGTGCGCTCGCGGCCGCAGCGGCGCTGGCCGCCCCCGTGGTCGCCGTCTGCGCGTAGGTCGGGACCGACAGCGCGCCGAGGAAGACGATTGCGACAGCCGCCGCAATCTGCTGCGAGCCGCTACGTGTGGCGGCTTGAAGAATAGGGAATCGGGCCGTCATCGGGACCTTTCGTGCGCGGTCGTGCGGCGCATGCGTAGAAGTGTTGGCGACAAGATTCTGAAATGCACAATAAAAAAGCGCCGCGAAATCGCGACGCTTTTTGGAGTTTTGAACGCGTCGTTCAGCTAACGCGTTAGTTTACTTTACTTGTCGAGCAGAATGCGAAGCATACGACGCAGCGGCTCTGCAGCACCCCACAGAAGCTGATCGCCGACCGTGAATGCGGACAGATATTCGCCACCCATCGCCAGCTTGCGCAGACGGCCGACGGGAACCGTCAGCGTGCCCGTCACGACAGCCGGCGACAGATCGCGGATCGACGCTTCGCGCTCGTTCGGCACGACCTTCACCCAGTCATTCGCCGACGCGAGGATGCCGTTCACTTCGTCGAGCGGCACGTCCTTCTTCAGCTTGATGGTCAGCGCCTGCGAGTGGCAGCGCATTGCGCCGATACGCACGCACAGACCGTCGACGGGAATCGAACCCGGCTGGCCCATCGCGGGCTTGCCGAGAATCTTGTTGGTTTCCGAGCCACCCTTCCACTCTTCCTTCGACATGCCGTTGCCGAGATCCTTGTCGATCCACGGAATCAGCGAGCCGGCGAGCGGCACGCCGAAGTGGTCCGTCGGCATGCGGTCGCTGTTCATTGCGGCCAGCACGCGGCGGTCGATGTCGAGAATCGCCGACGACGGATCGGCCAGATCTTCCTTCGCCGAACCGTACAGCGTGCCCATCTGCTGCAGCAGTTCGCGCATGTTTTGCGCGCCCGCGCCCGATGCGGCCTGATACGTCATGGCCGTCATCCAGTCGACGAGGTTTTCGCGGAACAGGCCGCCCAGCGCCATCAGCATCAGGCTGACCGTGCAGTTGCCGCCGATGAAATTCTTCTGGCCCTTGACCAGCGCGTTCTTGATCACGTCGAGGTTGACGGGATCGAGAATGATGACGGCGTCATCCTTCATGCGCAGCGCCGAAGCTGCGTCGATCCAGTAACCGTCCCAACCCGCTGCGCGCAGCTTCGGGAACACTTCGTTCGTGTAGTCGCCGCCCTGGCAGGAGATGATGGCGTCGCACTTCTTCAGGTCGTCAATGCTTGTCGCATCTTTGAGCTTGGTCTCGTTCTTGGCGAACGACGGCGCATCGCCGCCCGCGTTACTGGTGCTGAAAAACACCGGTTCGATCAGGTCGAAATCGCGTTCTTCCTGCATGCGTTGCATGAGGACGCTGCCGACCATGCCGCGCCAACCTACGAGACCTACGTTCATGACTTACCCTTCGAGTGGAAACTTCCCCGCATCTTTGCCCGCAGTGACCGCGCGGGGAAGATGGGCGGGCACGACGGACGATCAGCGCTTCGTGATCGTTTTCGGGGTAATCGTTTTGATGGTAATGGCGAGCGCAACCACGCGGGCCGTTTTGCCGCGCAGTGTCGAAATCGAGGTGATTTGAGGAATCGTCGCCATCAGCAGAGTCTACACGAAAACCCGTTTTGTGCGGCGCGCACGCCACGATTCGCGTGAATCGAGCCCAAAACGGGGCGATTCACGCGCATTACTCAACAATTACAGCGCGGCAATCACGGCGTCGCCCATCGCTTCCGTGCCGACCTGCTTGCAGCCCGGCGTGAGGATGTCGCCCGTACGATAGCCCTGCTCCAGCACCTTCTTCACGGCGCTTTCGATGCGGTCGGCCTGTTCGGCGCGGTTCAGCGAATAACGCAGCATCATCGCGGCGGACAGGATCGTAGCGAGCGGATTCGCGATGCCCTTGCCCGCGATATCCGGCGCCGAGCCATGCGACGGCTCGTACAGACCCTTGTTGTTCTTGTCGAGCGAAGCCGACGGCAGCATGCCAATCGAGCCCGTCAGCATGGCCGCCTCGTCCGACAGAATGTCGCCGAACATGTTGCCCGTGACGATCACGTCGAACGACTTCGGCGCCTTCACCAGCTGCATCGCCGCGTTGTCGACGTACATGTGCGACAGCTCGACGTCCGCATATTCCTTCGACACATCGATCATGATGTCCTTCCAGAATTGCGACGTTTCGAGCACATTGGCTTTATCGACCGACGTCAGCTTCTTGCCGCGCTTTTGCGCCGCCTGAAACGCGACGTGCGCGATGCGGCGCACTTCCGGCTCCGCGTAACGCATCGTGTCGAAACCTTCCTTCGCGCCTTCGAACAGGCCGTCCGGCGCCTGACGCACGCCGCGCGGCTGGCCGAAGTAGATATCGCCGTTCAGTTCACGCACGATCAGGATATCGAGGCCCGAAACGATCTCTTCCTTCAGCGACGACGCGCCCGTCAGCTGCGGATAGCAGATGGCCGGACGGAAGTTCGCGAACAGCTGCAGATGCTTGCGCAGGCCGAGAATCGCCTGTTCCGGGCGCAGCGCGCGCTCGAGCGAATCGTATTTCCAGTCGCCGACTGCGCCGAACAGGATCGCGTCCGCCTCCTTCGCGAGCTTGAGCGTGGCTTCCGGCAACGGATGGCCCGCCGCCTCGTAGCCCGCGCCGCCGACGGGCGCTTCTTCGAGCTCGAACTTTTCGCCGAGCACGTTCAGCACCTTGACTGCTTCCTTGACGATTTCCTTGCCGATGCCGTCGCCCGGCAACACTGCGATCTTCATGCTTGTTCCTTGTTGGTTTCTAGCTGGCTTCAGACGCGCGATAAACGTTCAGCGCACGAGGCGATTGTTCAGCCACGGCTGCTTCGCGATGCGCTCGGCTTCGTACTGACGGATCTTGTCCGCGTGACGCAGCGTGAGGCCGATATCGTCGAAGCCGTTCAGCAGGCAGTATTTGCGGAACGCAGCGACGTCGAACGGATATTCGGTGCCCCCGTCCGTCGTGCGCACGACCTGCTTTTCCAGATCGACGGTCAGCTGGAAGCCGTTGAACGCGAACGTTTCGTTGAACAGATGGTCGACCTGCTGTTCCGTCAGCACGATGGGCAGCAGACCATTCTTGAAGCAGTTGTTGTAGAAGATGTCCGCGAAGCTCGGCGCGATGATCGCGCGGAAGCCGTACTGCTGCAGCGCCCACGGCGCATGCTCGCGCGAGCTGCCGCAGCCGAAGTTCTGGCGTGCGAGGAGCACAGACGCGCCCTGATAGCGCGGCTGGTTCAGCACGAAATCGGGATTCAGCGGACGCTTCGAATTGTCCTGACCGGGCTCGCCGTGATCGAGATAACGCCATTCGTCGAACGCATTCGGACCGAAGCCCGTTCGCTTGATCGACTTGAGGAACTGCTTCGGAATGATCGCGTCCGTGTCGACGTTTTCGCGATCGAGCGGCGCCACGACGCCGGTGTGTACAGTGAATTTATCCATGACGCTTTAGCCTGTTCGAAGCCGGAAGACGCGTTTTACGCTTACGTGACCGGGCAGGTCACTCACGCCGTCCGGCGAATCAAAAACCGCTTACTTTGCCGCCTTGTCGCTGATCGACCCGCCCAGATGCTGCAGGTCTTCGCCAAAGCCGTGCACCGTGTTGCATCCGGCGAGGCCGAGCAGAAGCCCGGCGAGCGTCGCGAGTGCGAATCGGCGCAGAAGTGCGATGCGATCGATGTTCATGTTGGGCTTATCCCAGCTTGCGAATGTCGACGAAATGCCCTTCGATGGCGGCAGCCGCAGCCATTGCCGGGCTGACGAGGTGCGTGCGTCCGCCCGCGCCTTGACGGCCTTCGAAGTTGCGGTTCGACGTGGACGCGCAACGCTCGCCCGGTTCGAGGCGGTCGGCGTTCATCGCGAGACACATCGAGCAGCCCGGCTCGCGCCATTCGAAGCCCGCTTCCGTGAAGACCTTGTCGAGCCCTTCACGTTCGGCTTGCGCCTTCACGAGACCCGAGCCCGGCACGACCATCGCGAGACGGATGTTCGACGCGACGCGGCGGCCAAGCTTCTTCACGACCCACGCGGCAGCGCGGATGTCTTCGATGCGCGCGTTCGTGCACGAGCCGATGAAGATCTTGTCCGGCTTGATCGATTCGATGGGCAGGTTCGGTTCGAGCGCCATGTATTGCAGCGCGCGCTCGATAGCGTCGCGCTTGACGGGATCTTTCTCTTTTTCCGGATCCGGCACGCGTCCGTCGATGGACGTGACCATTTCCGGCGACGTGCCCCACGTGACTTGCGGCACGATCTCGGCGGCGTTCAGTTCGACCACGCGATCGAAATGCGCGCCTTCGTCGGACTTGAACTGCTTCCAGTATTCGACGGCCTGATCCCACTCGACGCCTTGCGGCGAGTACGGACGACCCTTCAGATATTCGACAGTCGTATCGTCGACGGCGACCATGCCGGCGCGCGCGCCCGCTTCGATCGCCATGTTGCAGACGGTCATGCGGCCTTCCATCGACAGCGCGCGAATGGTCGAGCCGCCGAATTCGATCGCGTAGCCCGTGCCGCCCGCCGTGCCGATCTTGCCGATGATGGCGAGCACGATGTCCTTCGCGGTACAACCGCGCGGCAATGCGCCTTCGACCTTCACGAGCATGTTCTTGCTCTTCTTCTGCAAGAGCGTTTGCGTGGCCAGCACGTGCTCGACTTCCGAGGTGCCGATGCCGTGCGCCAGCGCGCCGAACGCGCCGTGCGTCGACGTGTGCGAGTCGCCGCAGACGATCGTCATGCCCGGCAGCGTCGCGCCCTGTTCCGGCCCGATGATGTGCACGATGCCCTGGCGCAAGTCGTTCATCTTGAACTGCGTGATGCCGAAGGCGTCGCAGTTCGCGTCGAGCGTATCGACCTGCAGCTTCGAGACGGGATCAGCGATGCCGTGGCTGCGATCCGTGGTCGGCACGTTGTGGTCCGACACCGCCAGATTCGCGCTGATGCGCCACACGGGACGCTCCGCCATCTTCAGACCTTCGAAGGCCTGCGGGCTGGTCACTTCATGCAGCAGTTGACGGTCGATGTAGAGAATCGTCGTACCGTCTTCTTCCGTGTGGACCACGTGCGTGTTCCACAATTTGTCGTAGAGAGTCTGTGCCATGGTATGCGGGGGTTGTAATCACAACGGGCAGTTCGTGTCCGGTCGATTATGCCACGCAGTTGGCTTTGCGCGCGCACCAAACATCGAGAAAACCGATAAAAAACAGGGAGTTGGCTGGTAGTGCCGATACCTGTATCGACACTACCAGCGGTGATGCAAGACGCAGGGACGCGCCAAAAACAAAACACCCCAACGGCGAACCGTTGGGGTGTTTTATTCGATGCGTTTAACGCAAGCGTAGAGCGCTCACGCGCCCTGCTGCCTAGCGCTTCGCGATCGGCTTTGCTTCGCGCGGCGATTCGCCGATGAAAAGCTGACGCGGACGGCCGATCTTCTGTTCGGGGTCGGCGATCATTTCGTTCCACTGTGCGATCCAGCCGACCGTACGTGCCATCGCGAAGATACACGTGAACATCGACGTCGGGATGCCCAGCGCGCGCTGCACGATGCCCGAGTAGAAGTCGACGTTCGGGTACAGCTTGCGCGACACGAAGTATTCGTCTTCCAGCGCGATCTTTTCGAGCGCCATTGCGAGCTTGAACAGCGGGTCGTCGTGCAGGCCCAGTTCGTTCAGCACTTCGTGGCACGTTTCGCGCATCAGCTTCGCACGCGGGTCGTAGTTCTTGTAGACGCGGTGACCGAAGCCCATCAACTTCACGCCCGAGTTCTTGTCCTTCACCTGCTTGATGAACTCAGGAATGTTGTCGACCGAGCCGATCTCTTCCAGCATGTTCAGCGCGGCTTCGTTCGCACCGCCGTGCGCCGGGCCCCACAGACACGCGATACCGGCAGCGATACACGCGAACGGATTTGCACCCGACGAACCGGCCAGACGCACCGTCGACGTCGACGCGTTCTGCTCGTGGTCTGCGTGCAGGATCAGGATGCGGTCCAGTGCGCGGACCAGCACTTCGTTGACCTTGTACTCTTCGCACGGGTTCGAGAACATCATGCGCATGAAGTTTGCGCTGTACGACAGATTGTTCTGCGGATACACGAACGGCTGGCCGATCGAGTACTTGTACGCCATTGCGACCAGCGTGGGCAGCTTCGCGATCATGCGGATCGCCGAGACTTCGCGGTGACGCGGGTTCGTGATGTCGAGCGAGTCGTGGTAGAACGCCGACAGCGCGCCGACTGCGGCGACGAGGATCGCCATCGGGTGCGCGTCACGGCGGAAGCCACGGAAGAAGAACTGCATCTGCTCGTGAACCATCGTGTGGTTCGTGACCGTCTTCACGAACTCGTCCTTCTGCGCCTGGTTCGGCAGTTCGCCTTTCAGCAGCAGATAGCACGTTTCGAGGAAGTCGGCGTTTTGCGCGAGGTTGTCGATCGGGAAGCCGCGGTACAGCAGCTCGCCCTTGTCACCGTCGATGTAGGTGATCGCCGAGTTGCACGACGCCGTCGACATGAAGCCCGGATCGTACGTGAACTTGCCGGTCTGACCGTACAGTTTACGGATGTCGATCACATCCGGGCCCATCGTGCCCTTGTAAATCGGCATTTCAACGCTCGGCGAGTTGTCGCTGAACGATAGCGTGGCTTTAACATCTGACGGGGTCATAGCACATCCTCAATCGAAGTATGGAAACAGGGTTTCGATAATTGCACGCCTGGATCAAACTCACCTGCATACGGGCAAAGCTCACACCGTACGCAGCATCTCCAGCACCCGCCTGACATCTGCGTCGGCGAGGTCGCCTTCCGGTTCCTTGCGTGCGAGCAGCAAGTCCATCAGGTCGTTATCGCTCAGTTCGAGCAGGCGCGTGAGCGCGCCCACGTCCGCATCACTGAGTTCATGCTCATATCGGCTGAAAAAACGTTCGAAGATCAGATCGTTTTCCAGCAGGCCGCGCCGTGCGCGCCAGCGTAGGCGCGCGCGGCGAAGGGGGTCGGTCTGATGTGACGCGTCGTCCATCTCAGACCGTCCGGCGCACCATCAATTCCTTGATCTTGCCGATCGCCTTCGTCGGGTTGAGCCCCTTCGGGCACACGTCGACGCAGTTCATGATCGTATGGCAACGGAACAGACGGTACGGATCTTCCAGGTTGTCCAGACGCTCGCCCGTCGCCTCGTCGCGGCTGTCCGCGATGAAACGGTAGGCCTGCAGCAGGCCCGCCGGGCCGACGAACTTGTCCGGATTCCACCAGAAGCTCGGGCACGACGTCGAGCAGCTCGCGCACAGAATGCACTCGTACAGACCGTCGAGTTCGTCACGCTGTTCCGGCGACTGCAGACGCTCCTTCTCCGGCGGCGGCGTGTCGTTGATCAGGAACGGCTTGATCGAGTGATACTGGTTGAAGAACTGCGTCATGTCGACGATCAGGTCGCGCACGACGGGCAGTCCCGGCAGCGGACGCAGCACGATCTTCTGCGGCAGATCGTTCAGGTTCGTCAGACACGCCAGACCGTTCTTGCCGTTGATGTTCATCGCGTCCGAGCCGCACACGCCTTCGCGGCACGAACGGCGGAACGACAGCGTTTCGTCCAGCGCCTTCAGTTTCACCAGCGCGTCGAGCAGCATGCGCTCGTGCGAGTCGATCTCGATCTCGTACGACTGCATGCGCGGCGCGGCGTCCTTGTCCGGATCGTAGCGATAGATTTCAAATGTACGCTTGGCCATTGTGTGGGGTCCTTTTTGTGCGTGTGCCTTAGAAGGTCCGTGCCTTCGGCGGCACCGATTCGACCGTCAGCGGGTTCATGTGTACCGGCTTGTAGTCGAGGCGGTCGCCTTCGCTGTACCACAGCGTATGGCGCAGCCAGTTTTCGTCGTCGCGATGCTCGAAGTCGTTCTGCGCGTGCGCGCCGCGGCTTTCCTTGCGTGCTTCCGCCGACACCATCGTCGCGCGCGCCACTTCGATCAGGTTCTCCACTTCGAGCGCTTCCACGCGCGCCGTGTTGAACACCTTCGACTTGTCCTTCAGATGGATGTGGCCTGCACGTGCGGCCACTTCGCGAATGCGCTCGACGCCTTCAGCCAGCAGCGCCGACGTGCGGAACACGCCTGCATGCTTCTGCATCGTCGAACGGATGTCGTTGGCGACGTCTTGCGCGTATTCGCCCGAGCTGGAATTGTCGAGCTTCGCCAGACGCGACAGCGCGAAATCAGCGGCATCGGCCGGGAGCGGCTTGTGATCCTTGATCTCTTTCACGTGCTTGACGATGTGGTTGCCGGCCGCGCGGCCGAACACCACCAGGTCGAGCAGCGAGTTCGTGCCCAGACGGTTCGCGCCGTGCACCGACACGCACGAGCATTCGCCCACCGCGTAGAAACCGTTGATCGGGTCTTCGTGGCCCTTCGCGGTGCCCACGACCTGACCGTGGATGTTCGTCGGAATGCCGCCCATCTGGTAGTGGATGGTCGGCACGACGGGGATCGGCTCCTTGATGCAGTCGACGTTCGCGAACTTCAGCGCGATTTCGCGGATCGACGGCAGACGCTTCATGATCGTCTCGGCGCCGATGTGCGACAGGTCGAGCAGCACGTGGTCCTTGTTCGGACCGACGCCGCGGCCTTCCTTGATTTCCTGGTCCATCGAGCGCGAGACGAAGTCGCGCGGCGCCAGATCCTTCAGCGTCGGTGCATAGCGCTCCATGAAGCGCTCGCCGTTCGAGTTGCGCAGAATGCCGCCCTCGCCGCGCACGCCTTCCGTGATCAGCACGCCGGCACCGGCGACGCCCGTCGGGTGGAATTGCCAGAATTCCATGTCTTCGAGCGGGATGCCTGCGCGTGCAGCCATGCCGAGGCCGTCGCCCGTGTTGATGAACGCATTGGTCGACGCCGCGAAGATCCGGCCCGCGCCGCCCGTGGCGAACAGCGTGGTCTTGCCTTCGAGGATGTAGACGTCGCCCGTTTCCATTTCGAGCGCGGTCACGCCGAGCACGTCGCCTTCGGCGTCGCGGATCAGGTCCAGCGCCATCCATTCGACGAAGAACGTGGTCTTCGCCGCGACGTTCTGCTGGTACAGCGTGTGCAGCAGTGCGTGGCCCGTACGGTCAGCGGCAGCGCACGCGCGCTGGACCGGCTTCTCGCCGTAGTTCGCCGTGTGGCCGCCGAACGGGCGCTGGTAGATCGTGCCGTCCGCGTTACGGTCGAACGGCATGCCGAAGTGTTCCAGTTCGTAGACGGCGTTCGGCGCTTCGCGGCACATGAACTCGATCGCGTCCTGGTCGCCGAGCCAGTCGGAGCCCTTGATCGTGTCGTAGAAGTGGTAGTGCCAGTTGTCTTCGCTCATGTTGCCGAGCGAGGCGCCGATGCCGCCCTGTGCGGCGACGGTGTGCGAACGCGTCGGGAACACCTTCGAGAGCACGCACACGGAGAGGCCCGCGCGCGCGAGCTGCAGCGAGGCGCGCATCCCGGAGCCGCCCGCGCCGACGATGACCACATCGAACTTGCGACGCGGCAGAGAATTCTTGATTGCAACCATTCTTTTACACTCTCCAGAGAATCTGCGCAGCGTAGCCCGCACACGCGAGCAGCCAGACGATCGTCAGCGCCTGCAGCAGAAGCCGCGTGCCCACGGGCTTGATGTAGTCCATCCAGATGTCACGGATGCCGACCCACGCGTGATAGAACAGCGACAGCAGCGCGACGAAGGTGGCGAGCTTCATCCACTGCGTGGCGAAGATGCCTGCCCAGCCGTCGTAAGAGAATGCCTGCGCGCCGAAGAACCACGCGAGCAGGATGACGGTGTACACAGCCATGACGACGGCCGTGATGCGTTGCGCGAGCCAGTCGCGCAGACCGTAGTGCGCGCCCACGACGAGGCGCTTCGAGCCAACCCGGTTATTAGCGGACATGTTTTAGAAAGCTCCGAACAGTTTGAGCGCGAAGGCAATCGTCAGGATCGACGACACAACGAGCACGACCACCGATGTGCTCTTGCCGCGTTCCTTCGTGACGGCGTCATGGTTCGTGTCCATCAGCAGATGGCGCACGCCCGCGCAGAAGTGGAACAGGAACGCCCATGCGAGCACCAGCGTGATCAGCTTGACGATGATGTTCGACAGGAAGCCCTTGAACACCTCGAAGCTCAGTTCGGAAGTCAGGCTCTGGTCGAAGAGGTAAAGCAGGAACGGAAGGAAGATGAACAGCAGCCCGCCGCTCACGCGGTGGAGAATCGACACGCGTCCCGCCAGCGGGAGACGGTATGCCGCCAATATCTGCCCGATACCGATGTTCCGGAATTCCGGCCTCGGTTTTTTTACGGCTTCTGCCATGCTAGACCCCTACTATGTAGTCACACTAATCCGCAATTTTAGCGCCTTTTCTTTTCGCGCTGCAGCGTAACACTGCTCGAGAAAGCGCGCCGCGAAGCACGCATCAAGGCACTCGCAAGCCTTGCCGCAAGCCCACGGCAATGCTTCTTCGTTCAACTCAAATCGTTTTGATAGTAATACCCGGTTGTGACATACCATCCCCGGCGCACTTCAACGGGACGGTCACCATAGGTATAGGACACGCGTTCCACCGACAGCAACGGAAATCCCGTCGGCACGTGCAAAAGATCCGCAACGGATGGATCGGCGGCGACAGCGCGAATCTTCTCCGACGCCCGGATCATGCGCGTGCCGAACTCCGTTTCGAACATCGCATAGAGCGGGCCCTTGTACTCCGACAGGCGCTCGAGCGTCAGTCCGCGAAACACGCCGCCCGGCAGCCAGATTTCGTCGAGCACGGTGTCTTCGCCGTCGAATGTCAGAAGACGCTTGATCAGCACGACGGGATCGGCCGGCTTCAGATCCAACTGCCGCGCGATGTCCGCCGACGCACGCAAACGCCGGCATTCGAGTAGCCTGCTGATATGCGGATGTTCGGCGCCGTCGTCGGCGAGAAGTCGGAGAAAGCGAAACTGCGCGCGCTCTTCGTTGTGCGTAGCAACAAAGGTGCCTTTACCCTGACGGCGTACCAGCAGGTTGTCGGCGGCGAGTTCGTCGATCGCCTTGCGCACGGTGCCCTGGCTGACCTTGTAACGAGCGGCCAGTTCGACTTCACTAGGAATGATCTCGCCCGGCTTCCACTCACCCGATTCGAGGCTCTGCGTGATGAGCGCCTTGATCTGCTGATAGAGAGGGCTGAATGTCGGCGACGGAGCCGGCGCGGCGGCAGGCGCAGCGTCACCCGCGCCGGGCGCGCCGGGAGGGTTTGCTGTGCTGGCCGGGTTCGAATTCATGCGCGCATTTCAACACAAAGCGCCTCGCGTCGTCCAGATTTTTCCCGCAATAGTTATGTCTTATATAAGACATAAGATACTGTTGACTTTGTGTCGCCCGACTCCTACACTCCTTGTCGAGCAAGGGTTTGCGGGTTGTGCCACGCATTTTTGACACCGCTTTATGTCAACAGCGTGATGCACCGAAAGGCCACCCTGCATCACGCTGTTCCCTCACGCAGTTCAGGTTTCGCTCCGCCCTGCATTGCCCGACACGTACGCCGCAATGCCCGCCGAAACGCGCTGTTTGCTGGAGCCCGCGCCATGCAGCGGCCCGAAAGTTTCGTCGATCGTGGTATCGCCACGGCGGCACACAGGCAAGCATCTTCCCGTCCCCACGCTCGGCAGCACAGATTATTCCGGCACGGCGGCTTCGCCGGCTGCGTGTCTTCTGGCCTTCTCCGGACCGCCTGCAGGGCTCGCGCAAACGAATTCGCCGTGCTTAAACCACGCTTCGCTTAACGCGCATATAGAATGGCGTTTTCCCTAGCGTTCAACGCATCGTCCTGGAGATTTCTCAATGGCTAAGCCCGCAAAGCGCGTTGCCGTCACCGGCGCCGCAGGTCAAATCGGTTACTCCCTGCTGTTCCGCATCGCCAATGGCGACATGCTCGGCAAGGATCAGCCGGTCATCCTGCAACTGCTGGACCTGCCGCAAGCGCAAGGCGCCGTCAAAGGCGTCGTGATGGAACTCGAAGACTGCGCGTTCCCGCTGCTCGCGGGTGTCGTGGTCACTGACGATCCCAAGGTTGCATTCAAGGATGCCGACGTCGCGCTGCTGGTCGGTGCACGCCCGCGTTCGAAAGGCATGGAACGCAAGGACCTGCTGTCGGCCAACGCCGAAATCTTCACGGTGCAAGGCAAGGCGCTGAACGAAGTGGCGAGCCGCGACGTGAAGGTGCTGGTCGTCGGCAACCCGGCGAACACGAACGCCTACATCGCGATGAAGTCGGCACCGGATCTGCCGAAGAAGAACTTCACGGCCATGCTGCGTCTGGACCACAACCGCGCGCTGTCGCAACTGGCTGCGAAGTCGGGCAAGCCGGTTTCGTCGATCGAAAAGCTGGTCGTGTGGGGCAACCACTCGCCGACGATGTACCCGGATTTCCGCGTTGCAACGGCAGAAGGCCAGGATCTGACCAAGCTGATCAACGACGAAGAATGGAACCGCAACACGTTCATCCCGACGGTCGGCAAGCGCGGCGCGGCGATCATCGAAGCGCGCGGCCTGTCGTCGGCGGCTTCGGCAGCGAACGCTGCAATCGACCACGTGCGTGACTGGGTTCTGGGCACGAACGGCAAGTGGGTCACGATGGGCATCCCGTCGGACGGCTCGTACGGCATCCCCGAAGACATCGTCTACGGCGTTGCCGTGACGTGCGAAAACGGCGAGTACAAGCGTGTCGAAGGCCTGCAGATCGACGCGTTCGCGCGCGAGAAGATGGACAACACGCTGAACGAGCTGCTCGAAGAGCGCGACGGCGTTCAGCACCTGCTCGGCTAATCGCCGGATGCAGAGAGACCGGGACTCCGTTGCGACGCGACGGGTTCCGGTTTTTTGCGTTTGACAGCCCGCATGACGGCTTGCGCGACAAGCCGCATGCGGCTGTGCACCACTGATCCGAGCGCGTTTTGATTCGATCTGCGACACTTCGCAGCCGGGAAGCAGCAGAACGCGCCCGAATCGGAATATCCAGACAGTACCCACGCCCCTGACGCCGAGAATGCGTGCATTGACTCCCGCCGAAGTCCTGTTTGACGGCGAAGCGCCGCCCAAAGTGCTGCCTGCCTGCGACCACTACTCGGGCAGCGAGAAGCTGATGCTCAAATCGCTCGCGTTGCAGCAGGAACTCGGGCCCGTCTTCGACATCACGCTCGATTGCGAAGACGGCGCGCAGGTGGGCCGTGAAGCGGAACATGCCGAACTCGTCGCGTCGCTGCTTGGCAGCGAGCACGACCGCTTCGGCCGCGTCGGCGTACGGATTCACGACTTCAACCATGCGCACTGGCGCGAGGACGTGCGCCTCATCCTGCGCGCCGCGAAGCGTGCGCCTGCGTTCATCATGTTGCCGAAAATCCGCAACGTGCCCGATGCCGCCGAAATGTGCGCGTTCATCGAGGCCACGCGCCGCGAACTCGGCATCGCCAAACCCGTTCCCGTTCAATTGCTCGTCGAAACGCATGGCGCATTGACGCGTGTGTTCGATCTCGCCGCGCTGCCCGCCGTCGAGTCGCTGAGCTTCGGCCTGATGGACTTCGTGTCCGCGCACGACGGCGCGATCCCCGACACGGCCATGCGCTCGCCCGGCCAGTTCGATCACCCGCTCGTGCGGCGCGCGAAGCTGGAGATTTCGGCGGCATGCCATGCGCATGGCAAGGTGCCGTCGCACAATGTGTCGACGGAAGTGCGCGACATGAACGTGGTCGCGAACGACGCGCTGCGCGCCCGCAACGAATTCGGCTACACGCGCATGTGGAGCATCCATCCGGCGCAGATCCCCGCCATCGTGTCGGCCTTCGCGCCGCGCGACGAAGAGATCGCGACTGCGACTGAAATCCTGCTCGCCGCGCAGTCCGCGCAATGGGGGCCGACGCGCCACCACGACACGCTGCACGATCGCGCGAGCTATCGCTATTACTGGTCGGTGCTGCGCCGCGCCCGCTCGACGGGCCGCAGCGTGCCCGCCGAAGCCGCGCCGCTGTTCGGGCCGAACGACACGACCGCAACGGAGACATCCGCATCATGAGCACGAGTGCAAACACGTCCGCGGGCGCAGCATTCCGCGCAGCCGTCGCCGCCGAGAAACCGTTGCAGGTGGTCGGCGCTATCAACGCGAATCACGCGCTGCTCGCGCAACGCCAGGGTTTCAAGGCGATCTACGTGTCGGGCGGCGGCGTCGCGGCGGGCTCGCTCGGCTTGCCCGATCTCGGCATCTCGACGCTCGACGACGTTTTGACCGATGTGCGCCGCATCACCGACGTCTGCGATCTGCCTCTGCTGGTCGATGTCGACACGGGCTTCGGCCCGTCGGCGTTCAACATCGCGCGCACTGTGAAGGCGCTGACGAAGGCCGGCGCAGGCGCGATGCATATCGAGGACCAGGTCGGCGCAAAGCGCTGCGGGCATCGGCCGGGCAAGGCGATCGTGTCGCAGGGCGAGATGGTAGACCGCATCAAGGCCGCCGTCGACGCGCGCACCGATCCCAACTTCGTCATCATGGCGCGCACGGATGCGCTGGCCGTCGAAGGGCTGCAATCGGCGATCGACCGCGCGATGGCCTGCGTCGAAGCGGGCGCCGACATGATCTTCCCCGAAGCGATGACGGAACTGCCGATGTACAAGCAATTCGCCCAGGCCGTGAAGGTGCCGATTCTCGCGAACATCACCGAGTTCGGCGCGACGCCGCTGTTCACCGTCGACGAACTGCGCGGCGCGGATGTGTCGCTGGTGCTGTATCCGCTGTCGGCGTTCCGCGCGATGAACAAGGCCGCCGAAAACGTTTACACGGCGATCCGCCGCGACGGCACGCAAAAAGCCGTCGTCGACACGATGCAGACGCGCGAAGAACTGTACGATCGCATCGGCTATCACGCGTACGAGCAGAAGCTCGACGCGCTGTTCAGCCAGGGCACGAGCAAAAACGAACAGGACAAGTAAGCGGCACAACAAGGAGACGCGTGGAATGAGCGATACGACGCAAGCGGCTGCACCGGAAACAACAAGCGGCTTCAAGCCGAAGAAATCCGTGGCCCTGTCGGGCGTGACGGCGGGCAACACTGCGCTGTGCACGGTCGGCAAGACGGGCAACGACCTGCACTACCGCGGCTACGACATTCTCGATATCGCAGGCGCCTGTGAATTCGAAGAAGTCGCGCATCTGCTGGTGCACGGCAAGCTGCCGAATGTCGCCGAACTCGCGGCCTACAAGACCAAGCTGAAGGCGCTGCGCGGCCTGCCCGCGAACGTGAAGGCGGCGCTCGAATGGATTCCCGCCGCCGCGCATCCGATGGACGTGATGCGCACGGGCGTGTCCGTTCTGGGCACCGTGCTGCCGGAAAAAGACGATCACAACCTGCCCGGCGCGCGCGATATCGCCGACAAGCTGATGGCCTCGCTCGGCTCGATGCTGCTGTACTGGTATCACTACTCGCACAACGGCAAGCGGATCGAAGTCGAAACCGACGACGATTCGATCGGCGGCCATTTCCTGCATCTGCTGCATGGCGTCGAACCGTCGAAGTCGTGGGTCGATGCGATGCACGTGTCGCTGAATCTGTATGCGGAGCACGAGTTCAATGCGTCGACCTTCACGGGCCGCGTGATCGCGGGCACGGGTTCGGACATGTATTCGGCGATTACGGGCGCAATCGGCGCGCTGCGCGGGCCGAAACACGGCGGCGCGAATGAAGTCGCGTTCGAAATCCAGTCGCGCTACCAGACGCCGGATGAAGCGGAAGCCGACATCCGCCGTCGTGTCGAAAACAAGGAAGTCGTGATCGGCTTCGGCCACCCGGTGTACACGATCTCCGATCCGCGCAACAAGGTCATCAAGGACGTCGCGAAGAAGCTGTCGAAAGAGCAGTCGAACATGAAGCTGTTCGACATCGCCGAGCGGCTCGAAAGCGTGATGGGCGACGTCAAGAAGATGTTCCCGAACCTCGACTGGTTCAGCGCCGTGTCGTATCACATGATGGGCGTGCCGACGGCCATGTTCACGCCGCTGTTCGTAATCTCGCGGACCTCCGGCTGGGCCGCGCACATCATCGAACAACGCATCGACAACAAGATCATTCGACCGAGCGCGAACTACACGGGACCGGAGAATTTGAAGTTCGTGGCGCTAAATAGGAGAAAATAGCGTCCGCTGTGCGCTCTCGGGGCGCGTGCAGTACCCCGGCGGTCGCAATTTCGCAACCGTGCACTGTTAAATTTTTGAAATTAGATAGAAAGGTTCCATCCCATGAAAAAACTGCTGATCGCTACCGTTATTGGCGCTCTGTCTTCGACACTGCTGGTGACGGCGCCCAGCGCGTTCGCACAAACCACGACGCACGCCAAGCCGAAGGCACCGCAGCCCAAGCGCCTGATCAAGCGCAAGCCGAATCCGGCCAAGGAAGCCAAGGTCGATCCGATTCCGGAAGGCGCAGAAAAGTGGTCGTGCAACGAAGGCCTGTCGTTCGAAATGAAGGGCGACATGAAGCGCGACCAGATCGTCACCGTCCACTGGGGCAACAAGAACTACAACCTGCCGCGTGAAGCCACGACGACGGGCGCAGACCGTTTCCACGACGCAGCCAGCGGCATGGATCTCGTCGTGATCCCGACCAAGGCCATGTTGTTCTCGGACAAGGACAGCTCGCGTCTCGCCGACGAGTGCAAGACGGCTGCCATGACGGAAGGCGCACCGGCGCCGACGCAGTCGAACGCCATCAACAAGGCTCAGTAAAACGAGCCTGACAGGACAACCTCGATGTCCGCACCGATCTCCAACGTCCGGCCTGAGCCGGACACAGTACTGGTCGATATCGTCGACTACGTACTGAATCACAGGCTCGAGAGCGATCTTGCGCTGGAGACGGCGCGTAACTGCCTGATCGATACGCTCGGCTGCGGACTCGAGGCCCTGTCCTACCCTGCCTGCACCAAGCTGCTGGGGCCCGTCGTGCCAGGCACGATCGTCCCCAACGGCGCAAAGGTGCCGGGCACGTCGTTCCAGCTGGATCCCGTGCAAGCCGCGTTCAACATCGGCGCAATGATCCGCTGGCTCGACTTCAACGACACCTGGCTCGCAGCCGAATGGGGCCATCCGTCGGACAACCTCGGCGGCATTCTGGCGACGGCCGACTGGCTCTCGCGCACCGCCATCGCCAACGGCAAAAAGCCGCTGGTCATGAAAGACGTTTTGATCGGCATGATCAAGGCGCACGAAATTCAAGGCTGCATCGCGCTCGAAAACTCGTTCAACAAGGTCGGCCTCGACCATGTGCTGCTCGTGAAGCTCGCTTCGACGGCCGTGGTCGGCCAGATGTTGGGCCTGACGCGCGATGAGCTGATCAACGCAGTCTCGCAGGCGTTTGTCGATGGACATGCGCTGCGCACCTACCGCCATGCGCCGAATACGGGCTCACGCAAGTCCTGGGCAGCAGGCGATGCCACCTCCCGCGCGGTACGTCTCGCGCTGATCGCAAAGACGGGCGAAATGGGCTACCCGTCGGTGCTGACGGCGAAGACGTGGGGATTCTACGACGTGCTGTTCAAAGGACAGCCGTTCAGCTTCCAGCGTCCGTACGGTTCGTATGTGATGGAGAACGTGCTCTTCAAGATCTCCTTCCCCGCCGAATTCCACGCGCAAACGGCTGCCGAAGCGGCGATGACGCTGCACGAGCAGCTGCGCGCGAGCGGCAAGCGCGCCGAAGATATCGCGAAGATCACGATCCGCACGCACGAAGCGGCGATCCGCATCATCGATAAAAAAGGCCCGCTGAACAATCCCGCCGACCGCGATCACTGCATCCAGTACATGATCGCCGTGCCGCTGATTTTCGGGCGCCTCACCGCGGCGGATTACGAAGACGACATCGCGCGCGATCCGCGCATCGACGTCTTGCGCGCGAAGATGCAATGCGTCGAAGACCCGCGCTTCACGAAGGATTATCACGACCCCGACAAGCGCTCAATCGCAAATGCGCTGACAATCGAGTTCTCCGACGGATCGAAGTTCGACGAGGTGGTGGTCGAATATCCGATCGGTCACAAGCGTCGTCGCGCCGAAGGCATCCCGCTGCTGGTCGAGAAGTTCAGGACCAACCTCGCGCGGCGCTTTCCGGCGAAGCAGCAACAGGCAATTCTCGATGTGTCGCTCGATCAGGCACGGCTGGAAGCGATGCCGGTCAATGAATACGTCGACCTGTACGTCATTTGAGTAGAAACGTAGCAACGTCATTTCCTCGAAAACCCCAGGAAAATTATCATGGCCCACAACCTCCACAAAACGCTCAAGGAATTCGACAGCGGTTCCGGCAAAGGCAAGTTCTATTCGCTGCCGCAGCTCGGCAAGGCACTGAACGTGAAGATCGACCGTCTCCCCGTGTCGATCCGCCTCGTGCTGGAATCGGTGCTGCGCAACTACGACGGCAAGAAGATCTCGGAAGAACACATCGAGCAGCTCGCGAACTGGAAGCCGACGGCATCGCGCGTCGATGAAATTCCGTTCGTCGTGGCGCGTGTCGTGCTGCAGGACTTCACGGGCGTGCCTCTGCTGGCCGACATCGCAGCCATGCGCGGCGTCGCGCAGCGCTCGGGCAAGAACCCGAAGTCGATCGAACCGCTGGTTCCCGTGGATCTCGTCGTCGACCACTCGGTGCAGATCGACCATTTCCGCGAAAAGGGCGCGCTGGACCTGAACATGAAGCTGGAATTCCAGCGCAACAACGAGCGCTACCAGTTCATGAAGTGGGGCATGCAGGCGTTCGACACGTTCAAGGTCGTGCCGCCGGGCGTCGGCATCGTGCACCAGGTGAACCTCGAATACCTCGCGCGCGGCGTGCACAAGAAGGCTGAAAACGGCGACACCGTCTACTACCCGGACACGCTCGTCGGCACGGACAGCCACACGACGATGATCAACGGCATCGGCGTGGTCGGCTGGGGCGTGGGCGGCATCGAAGCGGAAGCGGGCATGCTCGGCCAGCCGGTGTACTTCCTGACGCCGGACGTCGTCGGCGTGCATCTGAAGGGCAAGCTGCGCGAAGGCGTGACGGCGACCGACCTGGTCCTGACCATCACCGAACTGCTGCGCAAAGAGAAGGTTGTCGGCAAGTTCGTCGAGTTCTTCGGCGAAGGCACGCGCTCGCTGTCGCTGCCGGACCGCGCGACGATCGGCAACATGGCGCCGGAATACGGCGCGACGATGGGCTTCTTCCCCGTCGACGAAAAGACGATCGACTACTTCAAGGGCACGGGCCGCACGGACGCCGAAATCTCCGCCTTCGAAAACTACTTCAAGGCGCAGGACCTGTTCGGCATTCCCGACGCGGGCGCCATCGACTACACGAAGGTCGTCACGCTCGATCTGGGCACGGTTGCGCCGTCGCTGGCCGGCCCGAAGCGTCCGCAAGACCGTATCGAGATCACGCACGTCAAGTCGACGTTCCAGGACCTGTTCTCGAAGCCCGTCAACGAAAACGGCTTCGCGAAGAAGGCCGCCGATCTCGACACGCAATACACGACGACCAACGGCGTCGACGTGAAGAACGGCGACATCCTGATCGCCGCGATCACGTCGTGCACGAACACGTCGAACCCGAGCGTGCTGCTGGCAGCCGGCCTGCTGGCGAAGAAGGCCGTCGAAGCCGGTCTGGAAGTTGCGCCGCACATCAAGACGTCGTTGGCGCCGGGATCGCGTATCGTCACCGAATATCTGACGAAGACGGGCCTGCTGCCGTACCTCGACAAGCTCGGCTTCACGCTGGCCGCTTACGGCTGCACGACCTGTATCGGTAACGCGGGTGACCTGACGCCGGAACTGAACGAAGCGATCACGAAGAACGACATCGTCGCGGCAGCCGTGCTGTCGGGCAACCGCAACTTCGAAGCGCGTATCCACCCGAACATCCGCGCGAACTTCCTGGCTTCGCCGCCGCTGGTCGTCGCTTACGCGATCGCGGGCACCATCACGC
Source organism: Paraburkholderia sabiae (assembly GCF_030412785.1). NCBI lineage: Bacteria > Pseudomonadati > Pseudomonadota > Betaproteobacteria > Burkholderiales > Burkholderiaceae > Paraburkholderia > Paraburkholderia sabiae. The sequence goes on along the minus strand of NZ_CP125295.1, from coordinate 3,899,189 downwards.
GCGACCTGATGACGGAACCCGTCGGCAAGGGCAAGGGCGGCAAGGACATCTACCTCGGCGACATCTGGCCGTCGAGCGACGAAGTCAACGCGCTGCTCAAGTTCGCGCTGGACTCCGACGCGTTCCGCACGAACTACGCGCAGCTCACGAAGAAGGGCGATCTGTGGAGCAAGATCGAAGGCGAAGAAGGTCAGGTCTACGACTGGCCGAAGTCGACGTACATCGCCGAGCCGCCGTTCTTCGGTTCGGACTTCTCGATGCAGCCGGCTTCGAGCATCGCCGCCGTGAAGGGCGCGCGCGCACTGGGCATCTTCGGTGACTCGGTGACGACCGACCACATCTCGCCCGCCGGCTCGATCAAGGAAGACTCGCCCGCAGGCAAGTGGCTGAAGGAAAACGGCGTGCAGAAGGCCGACTTCAACAGCTACGGCTCGCGTCGCGGCAACCACGACGTGATGATGCGCGGCACGTTCGCGAACGTCCGGATCAAGAACCTGATGATCCCGGCGAAGGCAGACGGCACGCGCGTCGAAGGCGGCCTGACGATTCACCAACCGAGCGGCGAACAGATGCCGATCTACGACGCAGCGATGAAGTACATCGACGCGAACACGCAGACGGTCATCTTCGCGGGCGAAGAGTACGGCACGGGCTCGTCGCGTGACTGGGCAGCGAAGGGCACGCAACTGCTGGGCGTGAAGGCCGTGGTCGCACGCAGCTTCGAGCGCATCCACCGTTCGAACCTGGTCGGCATGGGCGTTCTGCCGCTGCAGTTCAAGGGCTCGGACAGCATCCAGTCGCTGAACATCACGGGCGAAGAAACGTACGACGTCGAAGGCCTTGGCGACGACTTCAAGCCGCAACAGGAAGTCACGCTGGTGATCCATCGCAAGGACGGTTCGGAGCAGCGCGTGCAGGTGCTGCTGCGTATCGACACGCCGATCGAAGTCGACTACTACAAGCACGGCGGTATCCTGCCGTTCGTGCTGCGCTCGCTGCTCGCGGCGTAAGTCACTGTTTTGCAGGTGCTGCGTTCTCTTTGAGGACGCAGTGACTTTTAGAAGCCCGGTTATCCGGGCTTTTTTTTATGTTCTGGTAATGACATATCAAGGCGGAGCGCTCGTCTTCGTTTAGACGACAAAAGTCTCGCGTATCAAGCGTGTGCCATTTTCAGGCTACCCAGGACCAAACCAAAAGCGCTTGCGTAGGCTATCCCGTAACCTCGGCTTTAAATGCTGAGGCTTCGGGACGTGCAAACCATCAAGACGAATCTGCGCCAGGTGATTCTCGCCCGTTAAACCCAAGGCAAGCGACGATCCGATCGAATACCAATGAATTGCGTCGCCCCACGAAAGGTAAAGCGTCCCCCGTCGCGGCTCATAGATAACCTCCGGCTCGCCCATATCGTCGCCGTGTCCATTCTCATCGAATGCTGCGTCGATATGTAGCGTTGCAGATGTCGCCTCCGCGAAATGCAATGGACGTTCAGACCAACGCGTCGGGTTAGTGAAAATATCCCAATCGACAATTCGCTTCCGTGAATCAAGGGCCATCGAAAACGTCCCGCCCGTCAGAACGAAATTTGGTGGAGCAATACCGAATTGCTTGTCGAGTTCTGTGCTCAATGTCATCCGCCCTTCGTCAGAGAACGGAGCCGATGTGTACTCGATATCGCAGGATACTGTCAGGCTGTCCGCGTCCCAATTCGCACGAACAAGAGGGGAATTATCTGGTGGTTCTACGCGGACAATGATTGCGCTCATTTTCTTACCGGTTCAAATACGAAGTGCAATATGGTGTAGTCCCTTTCGCGGACCAGAATCTCAAGAACATAGGATTTGCCATTCCGCATCATTGGATAGGTGTACATGAACAGCCCCTTCGTGCCTTGCGGATCCGGCGTCCGCTTTCCATATTTGATTGCGAGGCGAAGAACGTGAACAGGCACGTATCGTCCCGGATTCTGCATGTGTACGAGCGGCTTTGTTGCGAACTGCAGAGGCCGCTGCATTAGTGCATAGTACCTCGCGCGCAAGCCGAAAAGCGTGGCCCGCCTCATGGACGAACCTACGCCCTTCATCCCCCATTCCGTTAGACCTCGAAGACCTTCACGCCAGATACCGCCCACGATAAACAACACATCGAGCGGATCGATCAAAGGACTTTCCAGCGGCTTTTCGCTTACAGAAATCGTTCCATCGAGCGAATAAACGCGGGATACGCCGCCGAACTCCCGCTGGTAGCCTATGATGCAGTCCAGATCAGCGTCGTAGATAGGCTTCGCGTCAAACGGCACACTGGGAGGCCGTATATCGAACAGGCCAGTGCCGCTCGGTTTCAAGGCAGCATCCCAGGCAAACGAAGGCTCGTCTGCCGTATCAGGTAATGACATCGCCATGTTAGTTGCTCTTGTTGACCTTGACGTCAATAAGCGCTGTCACTGTGCCACCTGTACCACCTATCGAATTCTGCACAATGTATTCATTTTTCATTCTTGCGAACGAGAGGCATACATGCTCCTGGCAACCGATTTCGTTCGCAACCGGCCCTACGTATGTAATCACAACGTCGTACAAAGTAATTCGTGCATACTCGTGAGGGACCGATCCCGCCTTGCGCATCGTAAGTACTGCCTTGGGGATATGCTTTCCAGTAAAGCAATAACTCGCAAGGTTGGGACTTGCGCGATCCATAGTGTGCGTAAATCCCAGATCGGCGACCGTGGCCTTGACCGCCCCTCCGCCAGACCCCGAATGCATTGACGACTGCTGCGAGACGTTCCAACTCCATTCGGTTACATCGATTTCATCTGTGTGCGTTGCGTCTCGCGACTCCCCATGAATGCCGTCAATCTTGATGAACATATCGCAGCCCATTGCCAACTTCTCCTTAAGGAATACTCCGCTTTTTCGACAGGATTCGCTCGTACGTTCCTAGCTACCCGTAACGGCAACGGACCGCGCGTAGCGGCCCGATCAGCAGCCGGCTACGACAGACAGACGAGCGAATTCTCGCACCGGCTTTTATCGTCGGTTGGTGTGCAAAGCATGTGAATGAGGAGACTCTTAAAAGAACACCATCCATGCGAATAGCATGAAATTACTGAAGTGCGCCCACGACACGACGCTCGCCGCTCAACGCCGATAAGCCGCCACCCGCTCCATCACCCGCCGCACATAGCGCTGCGTCTCCGCATACGGCGGAATCGCGCCACCATACTTGCGCACCGCGCCCTCGCCCGCGTTATACGCGGCTAGCGCCAGCGACAGATCGCCGAACGTGGCGAGCAGCGTATCGAGCAGCCGCGCGCCCGCCACGACGTTCTGATACGGATCGAACGGGTCGCTTGCGCCTTGTGCGAGGGCTGTTTGCGGCATCAGTTGCATCAGGCCTCGCGCGCCCTTCAGCGACACGGCGACAGGATTGCCGCCCGATTCGACGTCGATGACGGCCATCAGCAGCGCCTGATCGACACCGATGCGCTTCGCTACCTGCTCGACAAGCGGTGTCCATGCGAGCACTTTCGAACGCGCGCCGGGCTCGCCGAATTCGACGATCAGCGGTTGATCCGCCGCATCGTCTGCATCGGCTTCATTCGATCCGCCGATCAGCATCTCCACATGCGCCGCCACTTTCGCTTCGCAGACATGGCAGCTCGCGCCCCACACCAGCACCGCGGCCAGCATCGCGCGATGCATCAGCGCGCCGCCGCGCGAAACGGCGACTGCATCCGTACGATCGCCTCCGATTCCAGCGCCACAGGCCAGCGCTGGCTGCGCAGTCCGTCCGCGAGCGTCGTCCTGCACAAACTGTCGGGACGCTTCGGCGAGCCGTACACATCGACATTCGCGTCCGCCGGTTCGCGCGAGAACACGCCATTGGCCGCGATATTGCCGATCACATTCGTCGCGTAATACAGCACCTTGTTCGCCACGGGCACGATGAGATCGAAGCAGTAGTGAACGCGCAGCTTCAGCAGATTCGCGTCCTGCACATCCACGTCCGATTCCAGGCCATGCGCGGTGTCGCGATACATCAGCGTGTCGTTGGGAATTTCATCGTGCGCGATGCCTTCGCCGGGATAGAAGCGCGGCCGCGCAAAGTCGCGCACCATTGCAGCCGTCGGGCTGACGATCTCGATCGACGACGCCTCCGACACCGCACGTTGCCCGGCAATCAGCGCAGCCTGCGCGCCCGTTGCATCGGCGCGGTGCGCATACAGCGGCGCGAGTCCGCGCGCGAGCCCCGCCTGCATCGCCTGTATCGAGCCGTGATTCACGGCGCCTTCGCGCGCGGCTTCGAGCACGGCGACATCGAGCGTCGATTTCGCCTGATACAGCAGCACGAACTGCACGGTCACGAAGCCGAAGAACAACAGCAGCGGCGCGACGACGAGAAACTCCGTCATGCCCTGCCCCTTCATCCGGCTTTTGCTTGAGAAGCGCCTCGTCACGCCGACGCCCTCCATTCAAGCGAATCGCCCACCTCGATCTGTAACGCCTTCGCCGCATGCGCGCGCATTTCGAGTGTGCTTCTCGCTCGCCAGCAAACCAGCATGCGCGCACGGCTCACATTGCAATGAACGGACAGCACGCAGCCGCGTTTGTCGATGAACACCACGTCGATCGGAAAGCGCATGCCGAACGTGTGCACCGCATTGCACGGTTCGAGCCACAGCGCACGATCCGCGTCGAGCGCCGAGCGGCCGAGCAAGCCACGCATGCGTTCGATTGACCTGTCGGCGACTTCGACCCCAATGCGGCTCTCTTCGCCGCGATGGATCAAACGCCCGTGCTTCACAGCAGCCCCTCCTGCATGAACTTCATCGCAATCGGAAAGCAGAGCACGATGAACGTCACAGGAAAAATGAACACGAGCAACGGAAACACCAGCTTGACGGGCGCTTCCATCGCCTGTTTTTCCGCGCGCTGGAAGCGTTCCGAGCGCCGCTGTTCGGACTGGAAGCGCAACGTTTTCGCGAGCCCGGAACCCATCCGATCCGCTTGCGCGATCGTGCGAACGAGGTTCGACACTTCGCCGATCCGCTGGCGCTCATCGAGACGCCGCAACGCATCGGCGCGATTCAGGCCCGACTTCAGATCTCGCAGCACGTGTTCGAATTCGCGTCGCAGCGGACCATCGGGACCCTTCTCGACGGCCTTCTGAATAGCGCCGTTGATGTTGAGGCCCGCTTCGACGGCAAGCGTCAGGAAGTCGAGATAAATCGGCAACTGGCGCCGCATCGTCGCGACGTGACGCCGCCGCACGTCGCGCATCCAGAGACGGGGATAGAAAAAGCCCACGCATATCGTCAGAAGCAGAACGGCTGCTGAAAACAGCCCGCTAGCCAGCATCGTCATCAAAGCAAGCAGCAAAGCGCTGATCGACGACACCATCGACAACGCCAGAAACTGCCGCGCGTTCATCAGAAAGTTAAGCGACGTCAGACGCAGTTGTGCATCGGTGCGCGAGATCAGGCGCGCGCTGAACCAGTCGGCACAGTAGTACGCAACGAAATTGACGGCGGGCCAGATGAAGCGCAGCAGCGGCGGCAACGGATCGAGCCACGTTCGATCTTCCTGCGGCACGTTGCGCATCAGGCGGTGAGCCGCATTCAGCGCGAGCACGCAGATCAGCACGAAGCCCACTCCAATCGCAATCGACACTATCAGCATGGCCGTCTACACGTTGATGCGCACGATGCGCGAAATCGATACATAGCCGAGCAATTCCATCACCGCAATCACGGCGAGCGTCGTCCAGCCGATCGGCGACGTGAAGAGCGGCGCCATCGCGACGGGCTCCATCGCGCGCAGCACCATCATCAGGAAGAGCGGCAGACAGGTCATCACGATGCCCTGCATGCGTCCTTGCGAAGTGAGCGCGCGAATCTTGCCCTCCATCTGCAGCTTGTCGCGCAATGTACGCGCAACGGATTCGAGCGCTTCGGCAAGATTACCGCCGACCTCGCGCGATATCGTCACGGCCGCCGTCACCATCATGAAGTCGGGTACAGGTATGCGTTTTTCGATGTTGCGCATCGCGTCGTCGAGATCGATACCGAGGCGAATCTCGCGCAGCAGCAGATCGAATTCCTGCGAGATCGGCGGCGACGATTCCTGCACGCCGCTTTCGAGCGCGATCGGAAAACTCGCGCCGGCACGCACCGCGCCCGCGATCATCAACAGCATGTCGGGCAACTGGCGCTCCAGCGTGCGGATGCGCCGCGCGCGCATCCACGCGAGCATCCTTCGCGGCACGAACCACACGAAGGGCAGCGACGCGAGCGCGACCAGCACGCTGCCGCTCAGCAGTAGCGCAAGAACAGGCGGTACGATCATGGCGGCCAACGTCGCGGCGGCGGCCTTCTGGCGGTTCACGAATACGAAGGCATCGGCGAGCGATCGTTCGACTTCGCTGGCGAGATGACGCGTGCCGTTCGCAAGCGCGGTCCGCACAGCGTATGCAACCAGCCAGAGCGCGATCGACGCGCCGCAAAACACGGATACGAGAAGCAGAGTCATCAGCCGAGCCTCACTCTCTGTGCGTGAAAATCGAGGTATCGACGGGAATGCGGCGACGTATCAGATCCTGATAGAAATCGGGGATATACGACGTCGGCACGAATTGCCCGAGAATCTTGCCGTTCTCGTCGAGGCCGGCCTCTCTGAACACGAACACATCCTGCAACTGGATCACGCCCGACTCGATGCCGCTTACTTCCGTGACGTGCGTCACGCGCCGCGAGCCGCACGAGAAGCGGGTCTGCTGCACGATGATGTCGACGGCCGCGCAAACCTGTTCGCGTATCGCCTGTACGGGCAGATCGAGTCCCGCCATCAGCGTCATCACTTCGAGACGCGCGATGCAATCGCGCGGCGAATTCGCGTGCGCCGTGGTCAGCGAACCATCGTGGCCCGTGTTCATCGCCTGCAGCATGTCGAGCGTTTCGCCGCCCCGACATTCGCCGACCACGATGCGATCAGGCCGCATCCGCAAACAGTTGCGCACCAGTTCGCGGATCGTGACGGCACCCTTGCCTTCCAGGTTCGCCGGTCTCGTTTCGAGCGCGACGAGATTGGGCTGCGATAGCTGCAATTCGGCAGCGTCTTCGACAGTCACGATGCGCTCGTCATCGGGGATATAGTCGGACAGCACGTTCAGCAGCGTCGTCTTGCCCGAACCCGTGCCGCCCGAAATCACGATGTTCGCGCGATGCTCGACCGCCTTGCGCAAGAACGCGAGCATCGCCGGCGACATCGAGCCGAACGACAGCAGATCGTTGCCGCGCAGCTTGTGCTGCGGAAACTTTCGCACCGTCATGCTCGGCCCTTTCAGCGCAAGCGGCGGAATCACTGCGTTCACGCGCGAGCCGTCTCTGAGACGCGCGTCGACCATCGGCGAACTCTCGTCGATACGCCTTCCAATCGGCGCGACGATGCGCTCTATCGCGCCGAGCACCGCGCGTTCGTCGGTGAAAATCACGGGCGAGCGCAGCAAACGCCCTTGCTGCTCGATGAAAATTTCATCGTGCCGATTGACCATGATTTCGGAAATCGTCGGATCGGCGATCAGTTCTTCGAGCGGACCGAGTCCAATGATTTCGTCGAACACGCTCTTCTTGAGCGTCGGCAATGGGATGTCCGTGCGATGAAAACCGGCGTCGCGCGCGAGGATGTCGTCGAGCGCGTCGCTGACCGTGGTGCGCAATTCGTCATCGGCCATCCGCGCGACGTTCAGGCGGCGCAGATCGAGCGCATCGATCACCTTCATGTGCAGCAGCTTGCGCAGCTCGATGCCTTCCGTGCTGTTGATCGGGGCGATACGTTGCGGCGCGGCTGCACGCGAAGGCGCGATATTTACCGACATGTCGGCATCGACAGAAGCGCGTTCGCCCATCGCAGGCTGCGTGTCGTGTCCCAGACGATCGGCGCGCGCCACCTGCATCGCTTCGACTTTCAGCACCGTCATGCCGATCTCGATCTGATCGCCCTCGACGAGCGGACCATAGCGAACGACTGGCGCACCGTTCACCGTCGTCGCGACGATACCGCCCTGATCCTCGACATACCACGCATGAAAGTCCTTCACGATGCGCGCGTGCGTGCGGCCCACCAGCATGCCCTTGATCACGATATCGCTGGTGGCGTCGCGGCCTATCGTGCACATCCCGTCGACGTGGACGGAACGTGCGGGCGCATTGCGCGATTGCACTTGCAGTTTCAGCATGTTGTTCGTCAGTGTGAGGGAAGAAGCGGCGCGGTCTGCGGCGTAGGCGCTGCAACGGGCGCATCGAGCGGGCTGCGCGCGCCGTACTGATCCGCATAGCGCCGCGCGCCTTCCTGCGCGCGCGCCAGCAGCGCGGTATTCGGTTCGCGCGAAGGGTCGGAAATCAGCGGCGTCACGAAGATCACGAGATCGCTGTTCTTCGCGCGAAAATTGTCCGAGCGGAACAGTTGCCCGATGATCGGCAGGCGGGCGAGAAACGGCATGCCCGCCGATGCGCTCACCGCGTCCGCGCTGACAAGGCCCGAAATAGCGATCGTTTCGCCAGCACGCAACGAGATATCCGAACTGGCGCTGCGCGTGAGGAAACCCGGAAAGCCGCCATACGACACCGACGGATCGAGCTGGCTGATCTCCGTCTGCACGGTTGCCGAGATGATGTCGTTCGCGTCCACCACCGGCTTGATGTTCAGCCGGATGCCATACGGCTTGTATTCGACATCGGTCGTGCCGAGCGCGCCCGCCTTCGGAATCGGCACTTCGCCGCCCGCCAGAAACGATGCCGTGCCGCCGCTCTTCGTGTTCAATTCGGGCGCAGCGAGTATGAAGGCGTCGCCGTTGTTGATCGCGAAGTTGATGCGCGAGGTGATCGTCGATGCAATGCCCGCAAACAGGAAGTTCGCGCCGCTCGTCACACCGGACCCCACGACGCCCTGCCCCGACACTTGCGGTCCCGCGAACTGGCTGTCCCACGCGATGCCGATATCCTTCTGCCCGGTGCGCGTCACTTCCATGATTTGCACCTTGAAATGCAGGGTTTTCTTGAGCGCGTCGCCTTCGTCGATCGTCGTCGTATCGATCACGTTCGTCATGTCGGCGATCGCGGCTTTCACGGCGGACGCCATGTCGCGATGCACGCTGCCCGTCAAGACGATGTTCGGCCCGACTTCCTGCACCCGCAAGCCTTGCACCGGCGCAAGCACGCTGCGCAATTGCGCCGCCGACGTGCCGACGTCGCCTTTCGCGACGCGCACGGTCGTCTGCAACGCGACGCCGCGTTCGTTCCACACGACGAGCGACGTGATGCCCGCGCTTTCCGCAAGCAACATCAAGCGTCCATCGACGACATTCGCCGTCACGAGCTTGCCGTTGCCGATCGCGATGCGTTTGATCGTGCCCGGCACGTTCAGCATGCGCACCTCGCCTTTGTACAGATCGAGCACGGCGGCGCTTTGCGCTGCGCTTTCAATGATGCTGCGCTGCGCGGCGTTCGCATCGAATGCGACTACGCCAATGAAGAGTGCTGCGCTCGCGAAGCATCGCAGCGCGATCGAATGGAAACCTGCTTTCATGAATGTTCTGCTAGTTCTGGCCGCTGACGCGGCGCGTGTCGTGTTGCTGCAGTTGCTTCGCGATGACGGCGGCGCTTTCGAATAGCGTCGACGACGCGGAGGCGGGCTCGCTCGCGGCGCCCGATGACATCGGCGCGACCTGCGCGACGTTCGCCGTAGCCGCGCCCGAGCCGCCGCCCGCGATCACTTCGACAGCCTCGTGTTTCGCTACGCGCGCCGTCGAAAACACATCGCTTTCGGTCAACGCGACGGGCGGACCAACTGCGTTGTCTTCCGCGTTGCGAAGAATGAGACGCAGCGAGCCCATCTTTTGCGCGAGCACGATGCGCGGCGCGTCGGCGGCAGGGACTTGCATGGTCACGGTGTCGTAGCGTGAGGCGTTGCCTGCTTCATCCGCGTCGCTTGCATTGCGCGCTTTCACGCTCTGGCCTGTCGCGAGCACCTGAACATCGGGCAAGAGCAGCCGCACGGCCTTGCCGTCGCCCGCCGATGCATCGGCTTGCGTGCCGACCCAATACAGATCGACGCGATTGCCCGGCCGCAGCATCGATGCCGTCGAATTCACCGCGTCGATTTCGAGCGTCAATGCGCGTTGTCCCGCGGGCAGCGTGTCGGAGAAATCGCGCCCGCGCAGCGCGTCGATATCGCTCATGCGCAGCGGCCGTCCGTGCATCACGGCGCGCACGAGCTTCGCCTTGCGGAATGCGTCGAAGGCATCGACGCGCACCATGTCGTCGTAGACGAGATCGGCGGCAATCTCACGCGATACGAACGCATCGCTCGACAGCGGCGTGCCGACCGGCACATCGCGGCGCGGCACGACGACTTCGACGCCGCGCTGCGTGAGCTTGCCCGTCACTTCGGCGCGCACATGCGCCTCGCGTTCGCCGAGATAGCGATAAACAAACCACGTCAGCGCGCACGCCGTCAGCACGGCAACGAGCAGCAGGAGCCAGGCATTGCCCAGCAGCGAATGAATCTTGATCTTCCTGAACATCTGATTCGAAGCGAAGTGGTTAAGGTAAGGAAAGTACGAAGCTGTACGCGCGATAAAGCGACTTGAACGCTGCGCAAAGCTGGCTGACGATCGACTCATCGCCGCCGTGAACCAGCTCCCACACGATCACGGCCGTCACGACGAGATACTCGACGGCCGCCTGACCGCGCTGCCTGCTGTTACGCAAACGCCTGTTTTCAAGGGCTCGTTGTCGCATGGATCACGGCCTCCGTCTGTCCGTTGCGGTTGGAGAACACGGCATCGATCCGCTCGCCGACGCGCTGCATCGCGAGCGCGTGGCCCTTTGCGCGCTGCGATCCGTCGAGTTGCAGCGCGGGCATCTGCGCGACGACGCGCCAGCCTGTTTGCTCCAGCTGGCGCGCGTAACGTCGCGCGTTGTCGTTCGCTTCGCCTGATAGCTCAAGCAGCCGCGTGCGCCCTGCCTGCCGCCCGTCACGGCTTTCGATGTCCGACACCGTCCGCGCCCCTGAAGGCAGCGGAACACGCGAAGCATCGACGCGATGTGCCGCACCCGTGCCATCGAGACGCATGACGCTCATCAGCCCTTTTGTCGGGCCGCTTTCTCCACGCGACGGAATGACGAGCACGTAATGACACGCACCATCGAGCGCGGCGAGCAGCAGGCCCGACGCGTCGCGGCGTCCCATCGCGGGCACGTGTGCGCGGGTCCAGAACGCGCGGAATTCGCTCGACACATCGTCGGACGTCCCGTTGAATTCCATGCCGTACACGGACGCCGGCACGCCTTCGACGAGCATGTCGCGTCCGATCATCTGCACGCGTTCTGCGTGGACGGGCTGACGGTCGCACGACGGTCCGGCCGCCAGAACTTGCAGCGGCATGAATGCGACGACAAGAGCCAAGCAAAGAACGTTCATCGCGACAACCTGTCCGCAGGAACCACATCGGCGCGAATGCGGCCGAATTCGAGCGTATCGATTTCAGGTGCATACACGCGCAACGGCTGATACAGCGAAGGCGCGATCAACGGCGCGTTTGCAGCGGGCACGGCCTGCGCGAACAACGCTTGAGCGCGCGACGCGCCTTCGGGTGACCATGTGTTGGTAAGCAGCGCATTCGTATCGTCGACAGCGAAGCCGTCGAAGCCCTTCCACAGACGCCGCAGCGCATCGCTATGCATGCCCGTCGCGATGCGCAAGCTCGCCGATTGCAGCGTGCGCGACGGCAGATCGAGCGTCGCGGCGAACGGCGCGCCGCCTACAGCCGTGGGCATCGAACCAAAACCGTTCGACGTATAAGCATCGAGCGACGAAGACAAATCGGATTGCCCAGTGCTGACGACGACATCGCGCGCATCGTCGAGCAACGCTGCGCCGCTCGCGTCTTTCCACATCGAGGGCTGCGAGAGGTTCTTGCCCGCGACCACACGCGACAGCAACTCGCTTTGTATCTGCTGATCGCTTTTCTGCACCTGCAACGCGTCGCTGCCGAAACGCGCGTACCAGTCGCGCGTCGTCGAGTCATTCGCGGCTCCGTCGATCCACACGGTGCGTTCCCACGCCGCGTAGCGCGATCCCATCAGCGTGCGGTTGCGGATGTCGTTGAACTTGCCGAGCATGACGACGGCCATCAGCAACACGCTCGTCGCGAGCATCGTAGCGACGAGAAATTCCACCAGCGCCTGGCCGGATTGCGCACGGACACGCCGTTTCATGTGCTGCGTCATGGCGTTGTCGCGCGTGCCGCGTCCGATGGAAGCTGCGCGGCCTGCGCAGCGGCGCGCTCCTCCGCGCGGACGGGCGCAAGCGATGCCTGCCAGTAAGGGCTGAACGTGCTCGGGTACTCGGTCTTGCCATCGTCGCGCTGCCACGCGCCCGCATCGAGCAACGCGCCTGCGAGCCTGTCGCCCAGCGAGTCCGCCGACGGACGCACGAAGTACGCATGCGCGCTCGCCAGCGTGCGCATCGCGCCACTCGCGCTGCCGTTGTCGACACGCATGCGACCCGCGCCGCCAAGACCCGGGGCCTTCACGAGCCTGCCCGCGTCACGCTCCACTTCGATCGTGATACGCGGCGCTTCGCTTGCGAGCGGCGCGAGCACGATGTCCTGATACGGCAGCAGGCCGCCATTAGCTGTATCGAGCGAAGCGCCCGGGCCTAGCGTGAACTGCTCGGCCATTGCAGCGGGAACGTTCATGCCCGGTTGCGTGCTGTCCGGATCGCCGAAGTTCATATAGCCGCCGTAGCCCTTCCAGTCGCTCCACGCGACGAACGGCGGATGCGTCATGTAGCTGTCCACGTCGCCGTTCGTGCTGCCGCCGTGGCCCGCGATGGCGTCGAACGTATCGACGCAGGTGATCGTGATGTGCGCAGTGCTCGCGTCCATCGACTGCCAGCCCTTCTTGTCGCTGCGCAATTGCGTGCCGCCGACATGCGCGACGCGAATCGCGATGCGTCCGCCGCCAGGACAGCGCGCGCTCGAATCGTCGAGCTGCTGATAGTTCGGCGCGACGCTGCGCGACGACACACGCGCTTTCACGAAGTTGTCGAGCGTCGTCGGATCGGTGACGACGTCGGCGAAATGATCGGCGTCGAGATTGCCTGCGGGCGTAACGACGCGCGTATACGTCTGCCACGTCGCCAGCTGTGCGGCGTTGCGTGGGCTCGTGAAGTAACCGGACGTGACGTGCGTGTCAGGCTGATTGCGTTGCGCGACGTCGTTCGCGACATCGGGCACGGCCGCGAAAATCGCGGCGTGATAGTTGGTCTGCGCGTCGCTGAGCGCGCGCGTAATGCCGCCGATGCCTTTCGCGACGGCGGGCAGCAGTGCATCGAGCGTCGCGCGCACGGGCGCGATGTCGGCGCGCCCGCGTTGGTTCGGCGTGCGCCACAGCGCCGGATGATCGGCGAAGGTCGTCACGAGTTGCTCGGTGTCGGGATTGCCCATATACGTGTTGTCGAGTTCGTCGATCCACGACTTCAACGCGACCACCTGCGCGGCGCTCACCTGATTGGCGACCATCGCGCGATTCGTGTAGGCGGAGAAGTTGTAGTCGCGTGCCTGCAGCACGGCCGCGCTGTACGCAGCGGCGTCGGCCGTGTTTTGCAGCTTGATCTTTGCGCTCGTCATCTGGAACGACCCGAAGGCGACATACAGACCGATCCCGCCGATCAGCAGGAACAGCAGCACCGGCACGAGTGCCTGGCCGGCATGCATGCTCTTTCGGTTATCCGGTCGCCGACGGGCCGTGCGTTTCATGATGACGAGCCGCGCGACGCTTACTTGTTGCCCGTCGTCAGGCTGCCGTCGCTGCCGTACGCGCCCATGCCCTTGTTCTTGTCGGCCTGGCTCTTGCCGTCCGTGGCTGCGGCGCGTGCGTCGTTGATATCGGACGTGCTATCCGTGCCCGACATTTCGTGCGTGAGACCGGCCGTCTGCTCGCGGATCGTCTTGCCGAACGACGCATACACGGCAATCGCCGAAACCGCGATCAGCGCCACGATGATGATGTATTCGGTCATGCCCTGACCGGCCTGTTTGCGAAGACGCTTAATAGAGATTTTCATAGCAATAAAATCAGAATCGATTAAAGGAAGTGACCGGTACGACTTTCAATTCATCGCCTCGTTATTCGATATTTCCTAACCAGGCAGGTGGCCAGTATAAAAACGTCAAACTGAATATGGAGTGAGAAATTTCCGCATCCATATCACCCATTTTCCGAATAGAGCACGAGATTAATCTGGCGTCTCACCCATACCACACAAGGCCCTGACCGACAGATTGCGCTTCGCCTTTCACGAAAACGCATGAAGGCATTACAACCTTCCATTTTCCCTGCAAAGAGCCGGTAAATTCCTACACGCGACGCCTTTTCCACTGATATTTAAATGGATCGCTCGCGACTAGATTTCCCAGACGAACCCGAATCGGCAACAGCGTTTTAAAGCGGCCTTGTCATCCGATTCGATTCGATTCATCGTCCATTCAAGGGAAAACGCGAGGCATGAATAAAACCTATAAGTCTGTGTGGAACGAGGCGTCAGGCACCTATGTCGCCGCAGCGGAAAACACGCGCGCGCATGGCAAGAAATCGAGCCGCTGCGCGCTCAACATTGCATCGGCGGCGCTGGCGTCGGCCGTCACGTTCGGGTCATACGGCGCGGCGTGGGCAGCCGATCCCGCGCTGACGCCGAAGCCGACTTCGAGCGCCGCGAATCTCGCGGCGCCCGCACCGAAGAGCGACTGGTTCTGCTTTCTGATCTTTTGCGGCGGCGCCGACGGCGGAGGCGGAAGTACGACGAACATCACGTACAACGGCGTCAACGCGCAGGATGCGTACGCGTACACCTACGACCGCAACAACCTGAAGTACTTCCACGTCGCGTCGAATCTCGGCGACTCGTCGGCGAGCGGCGGCGACGCCATCGCAATCGGCGGCGGCGCGCAAGCCAATGGCGTCAGCGGCGACGGCGCCACGTATGGCTCGGAAGGCTCCAACACCGGTAACGGTCCTGTTGCGATCGGCGGCGCAGCGCTCGCGAAAGGCGCGGCCAACGTCGCGATGGGCGTGAACGCGAAGGCCGATGGTCTCTATCATGCCGTCGCCGTGGGCGGCGACGCGCAGGCTGCGGATATCTACACCGTCGCCATCGGTGGACACGCGCTCGCGTCCGCGCAGACATCGACCGCGATCGGCTCGCATGCGGCCGCGCTCGCGGGCGGCTCGGTTGCGCTCGGCGAAAGCTCGGTCGCGACGCGCAGCAACACGGTGTCCGTGGGCCGGCAAGGCGCCGAGCGGCAGATCGTCAACGTCGCGGCGGGTTCGGCGGGGACGGACGCCGTCAACGTGAACCAGCTGAATGCAGCGCTTGCGGGCGTCAACGGCGGCGGTGGTGGTGGCGGAGGAGGCGGAGGCAATGGCGGCAACAACGTCGTGCTGCCGACAGACCTCAAATATTTCCACGCGAAGTCCGCTCTCGCCGATGCCTCGGCAGCGGGTCAGGAAACGGTTGCGATCGGCGGCAATGCGACGGCGCTCGCCAACGGCTCGGTCGCGCTCGGCTCCAATTCGATCGCCGATCGCGCGAACACGGTTTCCGTGGGCAACGATCTGACCAACCGGCAGATCACGCATCTGGCGGCGGGCACGTCGGACAACGACGCCGTCAACGTCGCGCAGTTGAACACGACGGTGCAGAACGCGCTGACGGGCGGCGTGCTGCCGAATGCCGTCGTCTACGACTCGGCGTCGCATGCTGCGCTGACCTTGGGCGGCGTCGGCGCGGCGCATCCCGTGCAGCTGATGAACGTCGCTGCCGGCGCGATCACGCAAAACAGCACCGACGCGATCAACGGCTCGCAGATGTTTCAGCTCGCCCAAGCGACACAGCAAGGTTTCAACGACATCGGCAGCGGCGTGAGTGCGCTGGCTCAGAGCACGGCGGCGGCGCTCGGCGGCAATGCGAGCGCCAGTACCGCCGATGGCTCGATCACGTCGCCGAGCTACACGATCGGCGGCCAGACTTATCACAACGTCGGGCAGGCGCTCGACGCACTCGCGGCGGGCGGCGGCAACGGCGGCGGCTCCGCGAACAGCGTGAATTACGACACGGCTGCGCACAACAGCGTGACGCTCGGCGGCACGCTCGCGAACGCGCCCGTTGCACTGACGAACGTCGCGAGCGGCGCGATCAGCGCGAGCAGCACCGACGCGATCAACGGCAAGCAGATGTTCGCGACGACGAACAGCATCGCGGGCGCGATCGGCGCGGGTGTTTCCGTCAACCAGGACGGCACGCTCACCGCGCCTACCTATGTGATCTCGGGCGTCACCTACAACGACATGGGCAGCGCGATCAACGCGATCGGCGCAGTCGGCAAGGACGTGCAGGTCACGGCGAAGTACGTGAAGGTGACGTCGACGGCTTCGCAGGCGCTGTCCAACGGCGTCGAAACGACGGCTATCGGCGGCGCGGCGTATGCGTCGGGCGATCGTGCCGTCGCAATCGGCTCGGGTGCGCGCGCGCAGTTCGACGACTCGGTGGCAATCGGCTCGAATGCGCAGGTGTATGACCCCAACACCGTGTCCGTCGGACGCAAGGGCGGCGAGAAGCGCGTCACCAACGTCGCAGACGGCATCAACTCAACGGACGCCGCGACAGTCGGTCAGTTGACCGCGCTGCAGAAGTCGCTGTCGGTGCAGTCGCAGCCCGCGCTGCGCTCGGCGCTGCTCACCGATACCTCGGCGCTCGACTACATCAAGGTCAGCCCGAACGTGATGGCAGGCTCGCCGACCCAGGTATCGAACGATCTGAACGCGATGGCGATCGGTCCTTCGGCGAATGCGTCGGGCGCGAATGCCGTCGCAGTGGGCGCAGGCTCGGGCGCCGCGCGCGCAGGATCGACGGCTGTCGGTTCGCGCGCCGCCGCGCTTGCGATCAACTCGACCGTGGTCGGCCAGAGCGCGTCGACGGGTTTCAACGCGCAGAACGGCGTGTCGATCGGCTACATGGCGGATGCGGAAGGCGTCAACTCGATGGGCTTCGGCTCGTACTCGATTGCGGGCGGTGCGGGCTCGGTGGCGCTCGGCTACAACGCGCTCGTCCTCAACTCCGCCAGCAACGCGATGGCGTTCGGCACGGGCGCAACGGCGGCAGCGGCGAACTCGATCGCACTGGGCACCAATTCGGTCGCGGATCGCGCGAACACGATCTCCGTCGGCAGCGCAACGACGCAGCGCCAGATCGCCTATGTCGCGGCGGGCACAGCGAACACCGATGCCGTCAACGTCTCGCAACTCAAGGGCGTCACAACGGCGCTCGGCGGCGGCGCGAGCGTCGGTGCGGACGGCTCGGTTGCACACCCGTCGTATGTGATCGGCGGAACAACGTATAACGACGTCGGCACGGCGCTCACGGCGGCAGCAGGCGCAAGCTCGCCCGATGCCGTCCGATACGACACGAGCGCGCACAACAAGGTGACGCTCGGCGGCACGAGCGCAACGTCGACTGTGAAGCTGACAAACGTCGCGGCAGGCAGCGCGAACACCGACGCTGTGAACGTGAAGCAGCTGAAGGATCTGGGCGCTTCGCTCGATACGAACGGCAACGTGACAAGCGCATTCGTCGCGTACGACGATGCCTCGAACGCGAGCGTTTCGCTCAAGGGCACAGGCGGCACGAAGATCAAAAACGTCGCGGCGGGCAACCTGAGCGCGTCGAGCCTCGAAGCTGTCAACGGCTCGCAGCTGTATCAGACGAACCAGAACGTCGCGAACGTGATCGCCGGTTTGAACAACGCGAACAGCACGCTCGACAACATCAACGGCGGCGGCGGCATCAAGTATTTCCACGCGAACTCGTCGCTCAACGATTCGCAGGCGGGTGCGGAATCGGTGGCGATCGGCGGCAATGCGCAGGCGACGACATCGAACGCCGTTGCAATCGGCAGCAACTCGCGCGTGACGGCGAATAGTGCCGTCGCGCTCGGCGCGGGTTCGCTCGCGGATCGCGCGAACAGCCTGTCCGTCGGCGCGAGCGGCGCGGAGCGGCAGATCACGAATGTCGCGGCGGGCACGCAGAACACGGATGCCGTCAACCTGAAGCAGTTGAAGGACCTCGGCGCTTCGTTCGACAACAACGGCAACGTGTCGGGCGCGTTCGTCGCGTATGACGATGCGTCGAACGCGAGCGTCTCGCTCAAGGGCGCAAACGGCACGAAGATCCGGAACGTCGCCGCAGGCACCGCGAACAGCGATGCCGTGAACCTCAAGCAGTTGAAAGACCTTGGCGCATCCTTCGATAACAACGGCAACGTGACGAGCGCATTCGTTGCGTACGACGATGCGTCGAAAGGCACGGTCACGCTGAAGGGCACGAGCGGCACGAAGATCGCCAATGTGGCCGCGGGCGCACTGAACGCGGCGAGCAAGGAAGCTGTCAACGGTTCGCAGCTGTACCAGACGAACCAGAACGTCGCGAACGTCGCGGGCAACGTGCTCAATGTGACGAACACGATCAACAACATCGCGCTTGGCGGCGGCATCAAGTATTTTCACGCCACCTCTGAACTCGACGATTCGAGCGCGAGCGGCAGCGATTCGATTGCGATCGGCGGCGCGGCGCAAGCGGCGGAAGCGAATGCGATCGCGCTGGGCGCGAATGCGCGCGCCAGTGCGTCGAACGCGATTGCGCTCGGCAGCGGATCGGTGGCAGATCGTGTGAATACCGTGTCCGTCGGCGCGAGCGGCGCGGAGCGTCAGATCGTCAATGTCGCGGCGGGCACGTCGAATACGGATGCCGTCAACGTGTCGCAACTCAAGGGCGTGACGAGCACGCTCGGCGGTGGCGCGGCCATCGGCAGCGACGGTTCGGTGACGAAGCCGTCGTATGTGATCGGCGGGCTCACGTACAACGATGTCGGCGCGGCTATCGACGCTGCATCGCGCGTCGGCCCCAATATCACCGACGCTGTCAAATACGACTCCAGTGCGCATAACAAGGTGACGCTGGGCGGCGTGGGTTCTGCTTCGGCCGTGAAGCTGTCGAACGTTGCGGCTGGCCAGAGCGACAACGACGCCGTAAACCTGAGGCAGCTGAAGGACCTCGGCGCATCGTTCGACACGAACGGCAACGCGACGGGCGCATTCGTCGCGTATGACGATGCGCAGAAACGCACGGTCACGCTCAAGGGCGCGGGCGGCACGAAGATCACAAACGTGCTGGCAGGCGCCCTGAACGCCAACAGCACGGATGCCGTCAACGGTTCGCAGCTGTATCAGACGAATCAGGATGTCGTGAATCTGTCCGGCTCGCTCAACAACATGGGCGACACGCTGAACAATCTGAACGACGGCGGTGGACTGAAGTACTTCCACGCGAACTCGGCGCTTGCCGATTCGCAGGCAGGCGGCACGAATTCGGTGGCGATCGGCGGCAATGCGCAGGCGACGATGGACGACTCGATCGCAATCGGCAGCAACGCGCGCTCGACGGCTTCGAACGCGGTCGCGCTCGGCACGGGTTCGCTCGCGGATCGCGCGAACACGGTGTCCGTCGGCTCGGGCGGTGCGGAACGTCAGATCACCAACGTCGCAGCCGGCACGCAAAACACCGACGCCGTGAACCTCAAGCAGCTGAAAGACCTCGGTGCGTCGTTCGACAACAACGGCAACGTGTCGGGCGCGTTCGTCGCGTACGACAACGCGGCGAAGAACAAGGTCACCTTCGGCGGCGCGGGCGCAACGTCGGCGGTGAAGCTCTCGAACGTCGCGGCAGGCAGCGCGAACACCGATGCCGTGAACCTTAAGCAGTTGAAGGACCTCGGCGCATCGTTCGACAACAACGGCAACGTGACGGGCGCGTTCGTCGCGTATGACGACGCGTCGAAGGGTACGGTCACGCTCAAGGGCGCGAGCGGCACGAAGATCACGAACGTGCTGGCAGGCGCGCTGAACGCCAACAGCTCCGACGCGGTCAACGGTTCGCAGCTGTACCAGACGAACCAGAACGTCGCGAACGTCGCGGGCAATGTGGCGAACCTCGCGGGCAACGTGAACAACATGAGCGACACGCTCAACAATCTCGCGGGCGGCAGCGGCCTCAAGTATTTCCACGCGACTTCGGATCTCGCCGACTCACAGGCAGGCGGCGCAAATTCGGTGGCGATCGGCGGCAATGCGCAGGCGACGATGGACAACTCGATCGCGATCGGCAGCAACGCGCGTTCGACGGCGACGAATGCCGTCGCGCTCGGCACGGGTTCGCTCGCGGATCGCGCGAATAGCGTGTCTGTGGGCGCGGGCGGTGCGGAGCGGCAGATCACGAATGTCGCGGCCGGCACGCAGAACACGGATGCCGTGAACCTCAAGCAGCTGAAGGACCTCGGTGCATCGTTCGACAACAACGGCAACGTGTCGAGCGCGTTTGTCGCGTATGACAGCGCGGCGAAGAACAAGGTCACGTTCGGCGGCGCGGGCGCAACGTCGGCCGTGAAGCTGTCGAATGTCGCGGCAGGCAGCGCGAACACCGATGCCGTGAACCTGAAGCAGCTGAAAGACCTCGGTGCATCGTTCGACAACAACGGCAACGTGACGGGCGCATTCGTCGCGTACGACGATGCGTCGAAGGGCACGGTCACGTTGAAGGGCGCGAGCGGCACGAAGATCGTCAATGTGGCTGCCGGCGCGTTGAACGCCAACAGCACCGACGCCGTCAACGGTTCGCAGCTGTACCAGACGAACCAGAACGTCGCGAACGTTGCTGGCAATGTGCTCAATGTGACGAATACGATCAACAACATCGCGCTTGGCGGCGGCATCAAGTATTTCCACGCCAATTCGGCACTCGACGATTCGAGCGCGGCGGCAAGCGATTCGATCGCGATCGGCGGCGAAGCGCAGGCGAGCGACACGGGTGCCGTGGCGATCGGCGCGCACGCGCAGGCGGCGCAGGCAGGCTCGATTGCGCTCGGCAACAACGCGCAGGCCAGCGCTGCGAATTCGGTGGCACTGGGCGCGGGCTCGTCGACGAACGCCAATCTGATTGCATCCGCGTATCAGCCCGGCACATCTACGCTGGAAGGCACGGCGCCCGTCGGCGAAGTGTCCGTCGGATCGGCGGGCAACGAACGGCGCGTGACGAACGTTGCAGCGGGCGCAGCCGCGACCGATGCCGTCAACGTGAGCCAGCTGAAATCGGCCGTCGATGCTTCGTCGAGCGGTGTGCTCGCGTCTGCCGTGCTGTACGACAATGCAACGCAACGCAACATCGTGACGCTGGGCGGCACGACGGCGACCTCGCCTGTCGCGTTGAAGAACGTCGCGGCAGGTTCGATCGCCGCGAACAGCCGCGATGCCGTGAACGGCTCGCAGCTCTTCAACGTCGCGAATTCGACGGCGGCGGCGCTCGGCGGCGGTGCGGCGCCCGGCAGCGACGGGACGATCGGAGCGCCGACTTACGTGGTCGGCGGAACGTCGTACAACGATGTGGGCAATGCGTTGTCGGCAATGGACAAGTCGGTGGTCGGCCTGACGGGGTATACGAAGTACATCAAGGTGTCCGTGAAGGATCCCGCCGATGACCCTGAAGCGCACGCTCTGGGCGATTTCTCGATCGCCATTGGCTCGGCCTCCGCAGCGCAAGCGAATCTTGCGCTGGCGTTCGGAACGGGCGCGCGCGCAGCCGGTGAGGAAGCCGTGGCAATCGGCTACGGTGCCTATGCGCGATCCGCGAAATCCGTTGCACTCGGTTCAGGCTCCTATACGAACGACGAGAATGTCGTGTCGGTCGGCGCGATAGACCTGAAGCGTCGTATCACCAACGTGGCCGACGGCGTCGATGCCAATGACGCCGTCACCGTGGAACAGCTCAACGCGATGCAGGACAAGCTGGCGCGTTCGAGCAATGCGCCACGTTCCACGCTGCTCGGTGCGGCGAACGCGCTGGACTACATCGCGATCAGTTCGAACGTCGCGGCGGGCAGTGCCGCGCAGGCGTCCGACGATCCCAACGCGATGGCTATCGGGGCGGGCTCGAGCGCAGCGGGCACCAACTCGTTTGCGGTCGGCGCGATGTCGGCTGCCAACGGCAGCAAGACGACGGCGGTCGGCGCGGGTGCGGCAGCAGCGCGCGACAGCACCACAGCCGTCGGCCAGAGCGCTGCTGCCCTCGCCATCGGTTCGACTGTGATCGGCGCAAGCGCATCGACTGGGTTCGGCGCGACCAATGGCGTGTCGCTCGGCTTTATGGCGGATGCGGAAGGCGCCGGGTCGTTGAGCTTCGGTGCGAAGTCGATCGCCAACGGGGGCAACTCGATTGCGCTCGGCGCGGAGGCGGCGACGACCACCTCGGCCTCGAACGCCGTCGCCCTCGGCGCAGCGTCGATCGCCTCGCGGGCAAACACGATCTCCGTCGGCAGCGACACGTTGCAGCGGCAGATCGTCAACGTCGCGGCGGGCACGTCGAACACCGACGCAGTGAATGTCTCGCAACTGAAGGGCGTCACGAATGCGCTCGGCGGCGGCGCGGACATCGCCAGCGACGGCTCGGTCAAGAAGCCGGTCTACACGATCGGCGGGAAGACGTACTCCGACGTCGGCAACGCGCTCGCGGCGGCCGCGGCATCCGGTTCCGCTTTGCCCGATGCCGTTTCCTACGACACGTCCGCGCACGACAAGCTCACGTTGGGCGGCACGAGCGCAACCTCGCCAGTCAAACTGACGAACGTCGCGCAAGGCCTGCTCACGTCGGGCAGCACGGACGCAGTGAACGGCGCGCAGCTGTACAACACGGCCAGCACGGTCGCGGGCGCGCTCGGCAACGGCGCGTCGGTCGGTGCGGACGGCAAGGTCAAGGCGCCCACTTACGCGATCGGCGGATCGACGTACAGCAGCGTCGGCGGTGCACTTGCCGCCGTCGATTCCGCGCTCGCTACAGGCGGCAATCCGAACGGGCTCGTGTACGACTCGTCGGCGCGCAACAAGGTCACGCTCGGCGGCGCGAGCGCGAGCACGCCCGTCACGCTGACGAACGTCGCCGACGCGAAAGCGGACAGCGACGCCGTCAACCTGAAGCAGCTGAAGGCGGCGGGCATTTCCGTCGATCCGTCGACGGGTCTCGTGACCAACGCCTTTGTCGGTTACGACAACGCGTCGAAGTCGAGCGTCACGTTCAACATGGGCGGTTCGCCGACGCAGCTGAAGAACGTCGCCGATGCCACCGACGCGCTCGATGCCGTGAACCTGCGGCAAATGCAGAGCTATATGTCGTCGCAGATCACGAACTTCGCGCCGGCGGCGATCACGCCTGCGGCTGTCGTTCACGATCTGCCCGTGGGTACGGCGACGGGCGCGGACGCCATCGCGATCGGCAACGGCTCGAGCGCGTCCGGCGACGCGGCGATCGCAATCGGCGCTCGCACGTCGACGGCGGGCGATCAGTCGGTCGCGCTCGGCGTGGCGGCATCGGCGCCGGCGGGGAACGCTGTCGCGCTCGGTGCGAACTCGGTGGCCGATCGCGACAACAGCGTGTCGGTGGGCGCTGCGGGAAGCGAGCGGCAGATCACCAACGTCGCGGCAGGCACGGCGGCGACCGACGCGGTCAACGTCGGTCAGATGAACAGCGCGATCGGCGGCGTCTACAAGAGCATGCAGGACATGGACCGCGACAACCGCCGCGGCATCGCGTCCGCATCGGCGCTGAACATCGTCACGCCATATCTGCCCGGACGCACGACGCTCAACGCGGGCGTAGCCGGCTATCGCGGCACGGCGGCGCTCGGCGTGGGTGTTTCGCGCTGGAACGAGAAGGGCACGGTGAACTACAACCTCGGCGTGTCGAGTGCGGGCGGCAACAGCACGATCGTCCGCGCGGGCGTCGGCATCGTGTTCGGCAACTGATCCGCTGACCTGACCGGGCTGCGCGGCTGAAACGGCCGCGCAGCCCTTTTCTGATGGAATCACACATGAAGCATTCATTGATGACGCGGACGTGCATCGCGTTGTCGGCGCTCGTCGCCGGCTGCACGTCGACTGCGTCGCGCGACGCGTTGCAGGTGCAGAACCCGACGGTTCTGCTGCGCGGCGTCGACACGACGCAGGACAACGCGGCGGGCGCGGCCACGCCGGCATGGCTCGATCAGTATCGAACCGCCGACAATACGCACGCGCCCGATTCGATCCAGAAGCGTCTGGACGCACTCGGTCCGCACAAGGACAACTATTTCGGCTTCAAGGCGCAATGCTGGCTCGACGCCGCGCGCGAAGAGCGCTCGCACTGGAACCACTGGGGATTCGTCGAAGAAGCGCTGCGCGAAGCGAGCCGTCTCACGACGGCGCTGGAAACGGGCGGCGGGCTTTATGCCGAGAATCCCGACTTGCGCACGGCGGCTGTCGTGCGGCCGGATATATGGAAGCAGATTCTGACGGCGAAGGCAGCGCCGGCGTTCGCGTCGTGTTCGCAAGCGCAGCGCCTGACGGCCTGCTCCGAAGTCGAAATGATTCACGCGGGCCACGAAGCGTGGACGCGCGATTTCAAGGGCAGCACGCAGCGCGTCGACGACGTGACGAAACGCTTGCCGCAAATCGACGCCGCGCTCGCCGCATGTACGCCGCCTGTCGTGCCGCAGACAGCGGAACCCGCGCCGAAAGTGACGCTGCAAAGCGACGCGACCTTTGCTTTCGATCGCGGCGATATCGCGGGCCTGTTGCCTGAAGGCAGAGCCAGACTCGATCAGCTGATAC
This sequence comes from Paraburkholderia sabiae, assembly GCF_030412785.1. Classification (NCBI taxonomy): domain Bacteria; kingdom Pseudomonadati; phylum Pseudomonadota; class Betaproteobacteria; order Burkholderiales; family Burkholderiaceae; genus Paraburkholderia; species Paraburkholderia sabiae. The sequence continues at coordinate 3,874,390 of NZ_CP125295.1, read as the reverse complement.
GCGAGGTCAAACAGGCCGGTGACGTGACGGCTATCCGCGTCGATGGCTACACGGACAGGCTGGGCAGCAGCACGCATAACGCGCGGCTTTCCACGATACGCGCCGAGACCGTGAAGCGCTATCTCGCCGCGGGCGGCGTCGACGCGCCGATCAGCGCGCGCGGCATGGGCGCGACGAATCCGCTCGCGCAATGCGACGAGCGCGAACGGGAGTCATTGATCCGCTGTCTTGCGCCCGACCGGCGCGTCGAACTGAGCATCAAGCGCGGCGAGTCCGCTCGCTGAGCTTTTTTCGAGTCGCGCGGCTCACGTTCATTGCGGGCCGCGCGCAGTGCTGAATGCGCGCTCGAGCGTCATCAGAAACAGGCGCGCACGTTCGATCTCGCCCGCCTGCCCCGCCGCTTCTAGTGCAGCGCATAGCGCAGTCGCGGCTTTGTCGTCCGATAGCCGCGCCGAACCCTTCAAACGATGCGCCAAAAACGCGACGCGCGCCGCGTCACCAACAGCGAGTGCATCGAAGGCTGCCTTCAGATCATCGCGTATGGTCTGAACCAGCATCGCGTGCAGATTGTGCGGACCTTCGGCCAGGAGATGCGCCCAGCCGTCCGTCATCGCGGCCATTCCATATCGGCTAGCTCGTCAGTCCGTTCGTCTTCGCGTACTCGACGAGATCGACGACATTTTGCAAATCGAGCTTTTGCATAAGACGCGTCTTGTACGTGCTGACGGTTTTGGGACTCAGATTAAGCGATTCAGCGATATCGACATTGCTCTGTCCGCGAATCAGCCGATGCAACACAGACGTTTCCCGCCGCGAAAGCGCGATGCCCGACGGTTCGACGAGTTCGGCAGCGAAACAGGTGTAGCCGATCATCACCAGTCTCAGGCTGGCGAGCAGTTCTTCCGGATCGCGAAGCTTGCTCACGAAACCATGCGCGCCGGCCTTGCGGACATGCATCGCATTGAGCCGCTCGTCGACCGATGAAAAAACCACGGTTCGCAAGCCGGGCTGCGCTTCGCGCAACTGGGCGATCAGATCGAGTCCGTCGCCATCGGGCAAACGCAGATCGACGATGGCAAGCGCAGGCTCGTGCTCCGCTGCCGCCGCCAATGCGTCGGCGACGGTTCCGGCTTCGGCGACCAGTTCGAAATCGGTGGATTCGTCGAGCACGTAACACAGCGCGCGCCGCATGACCGGATGATCGTCGACGACCATCGTTCGAAATGGTTTGGAGTTTTGATGAATGTGGATTGGATTCACTGTAAGAATGTAGGATTTTTCTTACTACATAAACTGAGCGGTCTCAATACTTAATCAGCAATCCGTAGTTCGCCGCCTTGCTAGAATCGTACCTTAGTTTTCTCCCAGTGAACCCTTGAAAAACAGCATGTTTTCGGTTCACGATGATAAAGAACGGGCCAAGAATGAAAAGAATTGTCATCGTCGACGATCACCCGATGATTCGCGGCGCAATCGCAAGCATTCTGAGTTCAGATTCGGAGTTGCGGATCGTAGGCGAATCTGGCGACGGAGAAGAAGGACTGAGAATGGTCCTATCGCTGAATCCGGATCTCGTCGTGCTCGACCTCGATTTGCCGAACCTGGACGGGCTATCGATGATTCGACGCATTCGCGCACAAGACGACGGCATCCGCATCCTGGTGTTATCCGCGAAGCCCGATCACGTGATGTCGCTCCACACCCAGCAGGCCGGCGCGAACGGTTATGTCAGCAAGGGCCGCGAACTGACCGAAATGCTCACGGCCGCGCGGACCGTGCTGCTGGGTTTCGACTGCTTTCCGGCTAGCGCGCCGCATACGGGCAAGGCAGGCGGTCTCGATGTGTTGTCGCCGCGCGAAATGGAAGTGCTGCAATATCTCGCGCGCGGCGTCAGCAACAAGGAAATCGCGAGCCGGCTCTTTCTCAGCGACAAGACAGTCAGCACTTACAAGACGCGGCTGTGCGAAAAGCTGGGGCTGTCGTCGCTCGCTGCGTTGATCGAGTTCGCCACGCTGCACAAGCTGATCGACTGACGCGGCGGCTGCATGAATTTGCGCTCGTCCGGTACTGCATCGTTACTCGCTCGCACGTTCGGCTTGCGCGCGCCCATCGGCGCACTCGCGCTATTCGGCTCGTTCGCGGCATACGATGCGCCGCTCGCGGGTTCGACGGCGGCGGCGCTGCTTTTGCTCGCGCACGGTCTGCGGGCAGCCGCTCTTTCGCGCGACGCGCAGCGTGCGCTCGAATTTCGCGTCGAGCAACTCGAAACACTGCTGCGCACCGAACAGCAGAACCACGCGACGCGCGAAGCCGGGTTCGCGCAAGCGCAGCAAAAGGCGATCGCGACGCTCGATGAAGCTCTCGGCGTGTTGCACAGCGCGCAGCGCAGGATCGTGTCGTGCGCGCGGGCTTTGGGCGATGCGCTCGATCCCGAAACGTCGTCGCTCCATCCACTGCGCAGCGCGGCCGAAACGTTCGCGCACATTGCGCACGAAGCGCTCGATCACATCCCGCCTGCGGACCGAGCTATCGTTTTCGATGAAGATTCCGTCGATCTGCGCGAACTGATCGACGGCGTCGCACTGCTCGTTGCGCCCATTGCCGCGCGTCAGCAGGCGCGGCTGCAGATATGCATCGACCGCTCGGTTGCAGCGCTCGTACTTGCCGATCGCGCAAGGCTCGGGCAAACCTTGTTCAACCTGCTCGTGCATGCGACGGAAGCGTCTGGCCAAGGCGTCGTTACGCTCTCTGCACGCGCCGAATCGCTGAACGCGGGCGCGCAACGCATCGTGATCGGCATCAACGGCACGGCAACGGCAGCCGGTACGATCTGCGAGCATCCCGACCTCACACTCGCTCGCGTGATCGCGAGAAAAATGGGCGGCGACATTACAATCCTCGAAGGCAAGCGCGTGGGCGTTTGCATCGCGCTGCATGCGCCGTTCACGATCGAGCGGCACGAATGGTCCGTGCACGGCAACGAGCGCCGCTGGGCCTGCGTCGACGTCGACAACTACACGGATCGCCAGGCGATCTGCGAGGCGTTGAGAAAGCTCGGCATCACCACGTTGCCGTCCGACGCAAAGCCTCCCGTGCACATCGACTATCGCTTTGTCGAACGAGGCCAGATGCCGTCTGCGCATGGCGAGAAGCACCTGATCGTCGTGACGCGCGATGCGCTGCCGGGCGGTATCCGCGAACGCGACGGAAGCATCGAGTTGTCGCTCAACCCGCTGTCGTGGACGGCGCTCCGACAACTATGCGACGCACGCGGCGACGTGGCTGACATCTCCGCCGAACGTCCCGTGCCGTTGCAGCCGGCGCAATTTCGTCCCGCTTCGCAGCGGCAAAACGTCCTTGTCGTCGACGACAACGATGTGAATCGCAAGGTGCTCGCGCGGCAACTCGACGTGCTCGGTTATCGCTGTGTCAGCGCGAGTTCGGGCGAAGAAGCGCTTGACGTGCTGGGCCGCGAAAGCATCGATCTGCTGATCACCGACCTGCAGATGCCTGGCATGAACGGCGTCGACCTCGCGCGTCAGGTGCGCGGAGCGGCTGACGGTTCCAGCCATGCCGTGCCGGTCATCCTGCTGTCGGCGAATCACGATACGAAGATGAGCGAGCGCGACCGCGCGCTATTCGGCGTCATCCTCGTCAAGACATCGGGACTGAACGCACTCGACGACGCCCTCAAGCGCCTGCTTCCCCCGTCGACGCGCCTCGAGAAATACGATTTCACCGCGCTCGATTCGCTCGCCGAGCAAGGCGTGGACATCGACGCCTTGCTGCGCGACTGGCAGCAGTCGATGAGCGACGACCTTGCCGATCTCGCCCGGCGCCGTGCGTCACACGACGAGCCCGGCATGCGGCGCGCGTTGCACAAGCTTGCGGGCGCCGTGGGCATCGTCGGCAATCATGGCCTCATGAACGCGCTGCAGCGCGCGAGCGCCGCGCGAGGGCCCATCGATCATGCGCTGCTCGATGGACTCGTCACGCGTATCAGCGCGCAGATGAACGACCTCGACAGCCGTGGATCTCAGCGGCAATCCGGCACTTGAAGATAAAAGGCCCGCAGAACGCGGGCCCAAACACCGCGAGACACGGTGGAGACGATCTGAGAACCGTGTGCGGTTTGCGCGGCTGGTCGATGCAGCCCCGGGGAAGGCTGCACAGCCGCGCTATGGATCAGTATAGAGCGTGGATTCGTCAGTGCAGGAGAAAATGCCTGTTTTGGCGCTAACAAGTATTAATTGCCGCCGCACCAACGATAGATACAACATGCCCTGCTCAGACAAGCAGCGCACTGAGTTCCTCGTTCAGGCAAGCAACCGCCTTCGCGACGACGGGCAGCAATTCGGCAATAGCCGGCGCGTCGTGCTCGAGCGCCGCCCGCTCCAGACGTATTGCCAGCGCGATTTCGGGCCTGCATTGCAGCATGCTCAACGAACCCGCGAGACGGTGCGCCGCGCGCGCCAGGCCGTCCCAGTCGGTAGTGTCCCGGGCGTCCGTCATGTAGCGCAGCGTTGCGCGGTTCGTATCAATCAGCGCGCTGGTCACGTCCAGTGCAACGGCGCGATCGCCGAGCGCGAGCGCGTCGATTCTTTCCTGCAACCCATTCGCTTGCACGGCGAGGCCGAAGGCGGTCCGCACGCAGACGGCCGTCATTGCTGGGCCGTGGCGATGCCACAGCGTCGCGCAAAGTCGACGAGTTCGACGAGCGTTTCGACGCCGACCTTGCTCATCAAACGCGTCTTGTGACTGCTGACCGTCTTGTTGCTGATGAAGAGCGCATCGCCGATGGTTTTGTTCGACATGCCTTTGGCAAGCATTTGCAGAATGACGAGTTCCTTGTCGGAGAGCAGCTCCAGCCTGCTCTGTTCGGCGCCGCTTTGCGCGCTCGGGCCAGCGCTCGCGGGCGCGACGGGAAACACGCTATAACCCGACATCACCGCCTCGACGCTGCGCATGATTTCCTTTACGTCCTGCGACTTGCTGACGAACCCTTGAGCGCCCGCGCGCATTGCGCGAGAAATGAAGGTGGCTGCATCGTGACTCGACAGGATCAGCACGCGCATGCCGGGAAATATGGCTTTCAGACGCGCGAGCACATCGAGACCATTTATGCGCGGAATATCCAGATCGAGAATGGTCAGGTCAGGCACGAATTGACGTGCCATTTCCATCGCGGATTGGCCATTGTCTGCTTCAAACACTTCCTGAGTGCCGAGCAATTGCAGCAGATGAGTCTTGATAACCAGGCGGAAAGCCGGATGATCGTCCACGATGAGTATAGAAGCCAACTGCCGTTCTCCAGATTTTCTTCCTGATTCGCGTTGCAGCTGCCGATGCGCACACGAATTGCCTGTCGATTACAGATCCTTTGCATCGATTATTCTAAGTCATTACCGCGCCATTTATTCTGCGGAATATTCTGCATTGCCAATCTTTTTTCAGGTCGTTTTTCATGATTGATTTGTTATTCGGCTTCGGATAATGCTCGCGACATCAATCAGTAAATCGGCCAGGCGAAGACTTGCTCCCGTGAGACACGCGAATGGCCGGCATCCATCCGGCGCGAGGCGGCTTGCCGCACCTCAGGTAAACCCGCTTGAATTTAACTAACTCGTCAATTAGCATTTCGTTCCATGGATCCGAAACGTCAACCGGCCAAACCTCGCGGCCGCCGCCCCGTCGTCGAGAATTTCGATGTGCGCGAACACCTGCTCGACGCCGCCACGCGTCTTTTCTCCGAGCGCGGCATCGCGGCCACCACGGTCGCGCAAATCGCCGCCGCCGCGGAGGTCACGTCGGCGCTGGTGCACTACTACTTCACGAATCGCGAGACGCTGCTCGATGCGATCGTCGAGGAACGGCTCGCACCCTCCGTCGGTTTCGTGTGGAGCGCCGCCGCGGATGACTCGAACGACGATCCGTTCGTGATGGTCGGCGAATTCGTCGCGCGTCTGTTCGACGTGACAGGCCGCATGCCGTGGCTGCCGCCGCTGTGGCTGCGCGAAGTCATCAACGAAGGCGGCATGCTGCGCGACCGGATGATCACGCGCATTCCGTTCGATAACATCAAACGCTTCGGCGCGCGCATCAAGAAGGCGCAGCAGGCGGGCGCGGTCAATCCCGAACTCGATCCGCTGCTGATGTTCAACTCGATCATCGCGCTCGTGATGCTGCCGCAAGCGGCTGCGAAGGTGTGGCAAAGCGTGCGCGGCTTCCCGGCCATCGAACGCGAGACACTACAGCAACACGCGACGGCATTGCTGCTCGGCGGCATGCGTGCGCCGGCGGCGAGCCCCGCGCGCAAGATGGCACGCAAAGCCACGCGCCGTCCTACGACGAGGCCCAGCACATGAAGCCCTTCCCTTTCTTCGCGCGCGGCGCGCGGCTCGTCACTGCGCTCGCCGTCTGCGCTGTGCTCGGCGCGTGCTTGCAACATGCCGGCAACACCTGGCAAGGTTATGTCGAAGGCGAATTCGTGTATCTCGGCTCGTCGCAATCGGGCAAGCTCACGCAACTTCAGGTTGCGCGCGGCGATCAGGTCACGGCGGACGCGCCCGTGTTCGCGCTCGAATCCGTCGACGAAACGGCGGCCTTGCAGCAGGCCCAGCAACAGCTCGCCGCGGCCCGCGCGCAGCTCGCGGATATCCAGACGGGCAAGCGTCCGCCCGAAGTCGACGTGACGAAGGCGCAACTCGCGCAGGCCATTGCGAATGCGCGCAAGGCCACGCTGCAATTGACGCGCGACGAGGCGCAGTATCGCGTCGGTGGCATTCCGAAGGGACAGCTCGACGATACGCGCGCCGCCGCCGATGCCGCCAATGCACAAGTGCGCGAACTCACGCACGAAGTTCAGGTCGCGCGATTGCCGGGCCGCTCGCAGCAGTTGCTAGCACAGTCCGCGCAGGTTGAAGCGGCGCAGGCCGCCGTCGCGCAGGCGCAATGGAAGCTCGACCAGAAGCGCGTGAGCGCGCCCGCCAAAGGCCGCATCTACGACACGCTGTACCGCGTCGGCGAATGGGTGCAAGCGGGCAGCCCCGTCGTGCAGATGCTGCCGCCGCAAAACGTGAAGGTGCGCTTCTTCGTCCCGGAAACCGTGGTCGGCTCGCTCGCACCCGGTCGCGCACTGACGATTCACTGCGACGGCTGCGCGTCGGATGTGAACGCGAAGATCACTTACGTATCGAGTTCGGCCGAATACACGCCGCCCGTCATCTACAGCAACGAGAGCCGCGCGAAGCTCGTGTTCATGGTCGAAGCGCATCCTTCCGTCGACGATGCGCCGCGCCTGCATCCCGGCCAGCCCGTTTCGGTGACGCTGCAATGAGCGCACAAAACGACACGCAGCAAGGCTCGCTCGCGATCGACGTGCACAACCTGAACAAGCATTTCGGCGACAAGCACGTCGTCAACGACGTGACGCTGCAGGTCGCGCATGGCGAAATCTTCGGCTTTCTCGGCCCGAACGGCAGCGGCAAGACGACGTCGATCCGTCTGATGTGCGGCCTGCTCACGCCCGATTCCGGCAGCGGTACCTGCCTCGGCTACGACATCGTGCGCGACAGCGCGCAGATCAAGCGCAATGTCGGCTACATGACGCAGCGCTTCTCGTACTGGGAAGACATGACGATCCGCGAGAACCTCGACTTCGTCGCACGCATCTATCAGATGCGCGATCGCAAGGAGAAGGTCGACCGCGCGCTCGAAAACCTCGGCTTGCAGACGCGCGCGGATCAGATGACAGGCGCGCTGTCGGGCGGCTGGAAGCAGCGGCTCGCGCTCGCCGCCTGCATGCTGCACGAACCGAAACTGCTGCTGCTCGACGAACCGACAGCGGGCGTCGATCCCACCGCGCGCCGCGACTTCTGGGAAGAGCTGCATCGGCTTGCCGCGCAGGGAATATCGGTGCTGGTCAGCACACACTACATGGACGAAGCGGAGCGCTGTCACAAGCTCGCGTATATCGCGTATGGGAAGCTGCTCGCGCAAGGCACTGCGCAGGAAGTGATCGATTCGCAGGCGCTTGCGACATGGGCGATTCACGGCGGGCGCCTGACCGAACTGTCGGAACGGCTGCGAAAAACGCCTGGCGTCGATCAGACCGTCGTGTTCGGCTCCGCGCTGCACGCGAGCGGCCACGACCACGCGGCGCTCGAAAAAGCCATCCGGCAGATCACCTCCGGCCTGCCCGTGCGGATCGAACAGATCGAAACCGGTCTCGAAGACGTCTTCATCTACATGATGAGCCGCTCGGCCGACAACTACGGAAAACCATCGTGAGCCGCTTCTTTTCCGTGACGCGCTGGTGGGGCATCGTGCTCAAGGAGTTCATCCAGTTGCGGCGCGACCGTATCACGTTCGGCATGATCGTCGGCTTGCCGATCATGCAGCTCGCCCTGTTCGGTTTCGCGATCAACACCGATCCGAAGCATCTGCACACGGCCGTCATCATCGGCGATGAGAGTCAGTTTTCGCGCAGCTTCGTCGCGGCGATGAAGAACTCCGACTACTTCCGTGTCGTCGATACGCTGCCCAACGACGAGGCCGGCCGGCAAGCGCTGGCGCGCGGCGACGTGACCTTCGTGGTGTCGATTCCCGTCGATTTTTCGCGGCGTCTCTTGCGCGGCGAGCACCCTTCGCTGCTGGTCGAAGCCGACGCCACCGATCCCACCGCGACGCAGGCGCCCCTCGCCGCGCTGCCCGGACTCGTGCAATCCGTCGCAGACAAGGACATGAAGGGGCCGCTCGAGCGTCTGACCGGCAAGCCCGCCCCGTTCGACGTCGAGATTCACAGACTGTACAACCCAGAGGGGATCACGCAGTACAACGTCGTGCCGGGCCTGATGGGCACGATCCTCACGCTGACGATGGTCATGATGACGGGCCTCGCGATGACGCGCGAACGCGAGCGCGGCACGATGGAAAACCTGCTCGCGACGCCCGTACTGCCGCTCGAAGTGATCGCGGGCAAGCTGGTGCCGTATATCGCGATCGGGCTCGTGCAATCGTCGATCATTCTGGCGGCGGCGCGATTCGTGTTCAATGTGCCGTTCGTCGGCAGTCTGGTCGCACTGTATGTCGCGGCGCTGCTGTTCATCGCGGCGAATCTGACGGTCGGCATTACGTTGTCGTCGATTGCGCAGAACCAGTTGCAGGCGATGCAGCTGACCATTTTCTACTTTCTGCCGAGCCTGCTGCTGTCGGGCTTCATGTTCCCGTTCGCGGGCATGCCTGTGTGGGCGCAATGGATCGGCAATCTGCTTCCGCTTACGTATTTCAACCGGCTCGTGCGCGGCATTCTGCTGAAAGGCAATGGCTGGGCGGACTTGTGGCCGTCGGTTTGGCCCGTCGCGATCTTCACGGTTGTCGTGATGGCCATTGCCGTGCGCTTCTATCGGCGCACGCTGGATTAGGAGCTTCGACGATGAAACGCTATGCGCCGTTGTTTGCACTCGCGCTGTGCGGCTGCGCCGTCGGCCCCGACTTTCAAGCGCCCGCCGCGCCCGATGCCTCGTCGTACACGCGCGAAACTCTGCCCACTTCGACGCAGGCCGCGGGCGCCGCGCAAACGCTCGTCGCCGCGGACCATGCGCTGCCGATGTGGTGGACGCAGTTTCAGTCGGACGCGCTGACCCGTCTCGTCGATACAGCGCTGCAACACAGCCCGACGCTCGATGAAGCACGCGCGAAACTCGTCGAGGCGCGCGAGAACTACATCGCGCAAGCGGGCGCGACCGAGTTTCCCGCTATCGATGCCAAGCTGTCCGGCACGCGACAAAAGGTCGATCCTGCGGCGTTCGGCATTCCGAACGTGCCGAACACGGGGCCGTTCACGTTGTTCAATGCATCGGTGAGCGTGTCGTATGCGCTCGACGTGTTCGGCGGCAACCGGCGCGCGCTCGAAGCGCTGCTCGCGCAAACCGACTATCAGACTTATGAACTCGACGCCGCGCGGTTGACGTTGGCGGGCAATGTCGTATCGACGGCGATCCGGCGTGCGTCGCTGCAACAGCAACTCACGCTGACGCAGCAACTCGCCGATGCGCAGGCGCGGCAACTGGCGATCGTCGAAGGACGTTACGCAGCGGGCGGCGTCGCGCAACTCGATGTGCGCACGCAGCGCACGTTGGTCGCGCAGACGCGCGCACAGATTCCGCCGCTCGCGACGCAACTCGCGCAAGCCGATCATCAGCTCGCGATTCTGCTGGGCGTCGCGCCGTCGCAAGCGGATTTCGACGACGTCACGCTCGATACGCTGCATCTGCCCGACACGGTGCCCGTGACGCTGCCGTCGACGCTCGCTCGCGAACGGCCCGACATTCGCGCGTCGGAAGCGCTGCTCCATCAGGCGAGCGCGAATGTCGGCGTCGCGACGGCGAATCTTTATCCGCAGTTCATTGTGTCGGCGGGAATCGGTTCGGAGCGCACGAGGATCGAGGATGTCGTGAATGGATTGAATGTCTGGAATATCGGCCTGAATCTGACGCAGCCGATCTTTCATGGCGGCGAATTGCACGCGAAGAAGCGCGCTGCCGAGGCGGCCTATGATGCCGCTTTCGCATCGTATCGGCAGACGGTGCTGCAGGCGCTTCAGCAGGTCGCTGATACGCTGCATGCATTGAACAACGACGCGCACGCATTGGAGGCGCGCGACGAAGCGGACAGCGAAGCGCAAGCGAGTGTGAAGATCGCACAGGCGCAATATGCGGCGGGCGGCGTCAGTCAGTTCGGTTTGATCGATACGCAACGCCAGGCGTTGCAGACGGCGCTCGACAGGACGCGCGCACAGGCCGATCGGCTAGCGGATACAGCGGCGCTGTTTCAGGCGCTGGGTGGGATGACGCCGGCTGGGTCGGCGGATCGGACTGCGGGGCGTTGACCTTCAATGCATGAAAAAACCCGGCCGGAGCCGGGTTCGTTTTGAGCGCCGCTGTTATCCGCGCCGGAAGAGCCGGATCACGAACAGCAGGATTACCGCGCCGATCACCGCCGTAATGATCGAGCCGATAAAGCCGCTGCCAAGCGAGATATGCAGCGCGCCCGACAGCCAGCCGCCGATGAACGCGCCCGCAATGCCGACCACGATGTCGATGATGACGCCGAAGCCGCTGCCTGCAACCAGCACGCTCGCGAGCCAGCCCGCGATGCAGCCGATGATCAGCCATGCAATGATTCCGTGTTCCATGGTTTTCAGATTTCCAACGTGAGTTATGGGAACGGTAGTTTTAACGCACTGCTCGACGACGAATGTCAACGTTTGTCATACGCAGGCGGGTGCGCAAGCCAGGCGGCAAACGAAGCGCCTTCCTCGTGATCCAGATACAGCACCATGTGCTCTTCATCGAAGTACCGGCCGTTCACGCACATCGCGCGTCGCTCGACGCCATAGCCCGAAAAGCCGCTCGTCACATAGAGCCGCCGCGCACGATGGTTTTCGGTATTGACGCGAAGATGTACCTGCTGAAGGTGCATGCGCCTCGCGTGCATCAACGCGGCCCCGAGCAATTCGCGCGCGACGCCCACGTTCCGGTACAGCGGATGCACGAACACGCCCCACAGCACGCCCTTGTGCCGCAGTTGCGTAAAGGGTTCCCGCTTGAGACCGGCGATGCCCACCAGCATGTGCAGATCGAATACGCCAAATACGATCTGTTCCGGCGTCTCGGCGATTTGCGCGGCAATCGCGTCGAGCGGCCGCGCAGTTTCTTCTTCTAATGTCGGCCAGACGCTGGACGGAGAATCGTCGATAGCCTTGCGACGCAACTCCGAAAAAGCGGCAACGTCGGTTTTGGTCAACGGGCGAAGTGTCAGAGCTTCACACAGCATGCTTCGTGCTTCCAGAAAATTTCCTGTAGCGAGCTATACAGGAACTCTCAGGTCAACCAACGAAGCTCTGACAACTTATGACAAATGTGCGCAAGCGGCGCACCAAAGCAAGCGAATCTGCCTACGCCGCCACCGCCCGCGCCGCATTCCTCCCCCGCAGCCATTCCAGCGCAAGCAACAGACAAGTCGAGAACACAATCAAGATCGTCGCCAGAGCAGCAATCGTCGGACTGATATTTTCACGAATGCCTGTGAACATCTGCCGAGGCAACGTCGTCTGATCGGCGCCCGCGAGGAATAAAGTGACGACCACTTCATCGAACGAAGTCGCAAACGCGAACAGCGCGCCCGAAATCACGCCCGGCGCAATCACCGGCAACGTAATGCTGAAGAACGTTTTAACGGGGCTCGCGCCGAGCGACAAACTCGCGCGAACCAGGTTGTAGTTGAACCCCTGCAAAGTCGCCGCAACCGTCGTCACGACGAACGGCACGCCCAGCGACGCATGCGCCATGATCAGCCCGATATACGTATTCGCGAGCCCCAGCGGCGCAAAGAACAGATACATACCGACGCCGACCACAACGACGGGCACGATCATCGGCGAAATCAGGATCGCCATCAGAAGCGCCTTGCCCTTGAAATTCGCCTTCGTGAGACCGATCGCCGCGAGCGTGCCGAGCACGGTAGCCAGCACCGTCGCCGACGGCGCGACGATAAAGCTGTTCTTTGCCGCCATCCGCCATTCGTCGGAGGCGATCAGGTTCTGATACCAGCGCATCGACCAGCCCGGAATCGGATAAACCAAAAACGTACTCGACGAGAACGACAGCGGCACGATCGCGAGCACAGGCAGGATCAGATACAGCAACGTCAGCACCGCGAGCCCGCGCAGCGTGAAGTACCAGATGCGTTCGATCGTCGACGTGTGCGGCGCGAACATCGGTTTGGCCATTTTCATCGCGCGCTCCTCAACCCAGGCTCACGTTCGAACGCGTGAAGCGTCCGTAGATCACATACAGCACGAGCGTCGCGGCGAGCAGCAGGCCGCCGAGCGCACACGCCATGCCCCAGTTGATCGTCACGTTGGTGAAGTACGCGACGTAGTAGCTGACCATCTGATCGTTCGGGCCGCCGAGCAGCGCGGGCGTGATGTAGTAACCAATCGCCAGAATGAACACCAGCAGCGCGCCCGCGCCGATGCCCGGATACGTCTGCGGCACATACACGCGCCAGAACGCGGCGAACGGATGCGAGCCGAGCGAAATCGCCGCACGCTGATAACTCGGCGGAATCGACTTCATCACGCTATACAGCGGCAAAATCATGAACGGCAAAAGGATGTGCGTCATCGAGATATAAACGCCGACGCGATTGAACAGCAGCGCAAACGGATCGTGAATCAACCCCGCGCCGATCAGCGCCTTGTTCACGAGCCCTTCGCTCTGCAAGATCACGATCCATGCAGCGACACGCACGAGAATCGAAGTCCAGAACGGAATCAGCACGAGGATCATCACGAGATTCGCGCGCCGTTCGTTCAGCGTCGAAATCCAGTACGCCAGCGGATAACCCAGCAACAGCGCGAACACCGTCACCGCAAAACCGATCACGAACGTGCGGCTGAACACAGCGAGATAGATCTGCTGCTCGGGATCGGTCGGAATGATGTGGCCGAACGCGTCCTGCTTGTGATCGAGCGAAGCAAGCAGATAGAACGGCGAATACGCGCTGCCGTTCTTCGCAATCGCCTGCCAGTACTTTGCGTCGCCCCAACGTTCGTCGACTTCGAGAATCTTCGCCTTCACCTGCGCGGGCGGCAGCGCATGGCCCGCGTCGTCGTTGAGCGGCATCGCGCGCGCCGTCTTCGCGACCAGCGAGCGATAACCCGGAATTTCCGTATTCAGACGCCGTGCGAGCGCGCCCATCGCTTCACCGTCCGCGACCGCGGTGAGATCGGTCGCGAGCGCGGCGTACGCGGCATCCGTCGGCGCCGACTTGCGATCCCAGTCGCGCAACGCCGTCACCGTATGCGGCAAAGCGGTCGCGATTTCAGGGTTCTGCACCGCGCGCGTCAGCAGCGCGCCGATCGGCACGACGAAAATCATCAGCAGAAAAATCGCGAGCGGCGCGATCAGCAGCAGCGCCACCGCGCGCTTCTTTGCTTCCGCTGCCTTCAGTTCGCGCTTGAGTTTACTGGTCGACTCGGGGGCCGGGTCGGCGGCGATCGTGATCGTCGTCACACTGTTCTCCTGCCTTTAATGCAAGCCAAGCATGCCGTTGCTCTGACAGCGACGATGCGGCTTCCTTCTGCAACGAGAGAAAGCCGCATCGTTCAACGCAAAACGCTTACTTCGACGCCCACGACGCGAAACGCTGCTCCAGTTCGTCGCCGTGATCGGTCCAGAACGTCAGGTTCTGCAGCACGGCGTTCTTGCCGTTCGCGGGCGAGTTCGGCAGATTGGCGAGCGTCTTCGCATCGAGCGACTTGATCGCCGACTCGTTCACCGGACCGTACGCAATGTGCTTCGCGTAGTCCTGCTGCGGCTTCGACGAAATCGTGTACGCGATGTACTTCTCGGCCAGCGCCTTGTTCGGCGTGCCCTTCGGCATTGCCCAGTAGTCGAGGTCGTAGATGCTGCCGTTCCACACCACTTTCAGGTTCTTGCCTTCCTTCTGCGCGGCATCGATACGGCCGTTATACGCCGTCGACATCACCACGTCGCCCGCAACCAGGAATTGCGGCGGCTGCGCGCCCGCTTCCCACCACTGGATATTCGGCTTCAGTTCGTCGAGCTTCTTGAACGCGCGGTCCTGGCCTTCCTTCGTGCCGAGTACCTTGTAGACGTCCTTCGGCGCGACGCCGTCGGCCATCAGCGCGAATTCCAGGTTGTAGCGCGCGCCCTTGCGCATGCCGCGCTTGCCCGGGAATTTCTTCGTGTCCCAGAAGTCGGCCCAGCTTGCCGGCGCCGTTTTCAGCTTGTCGGCGTTATATGCCATCGCCGTCGACCACACGAAGATGCCGACGCCGCACGTTTGCGGCGCTTCGGGAATCAGATCCGACTTCTTGCCGAGCTTCGACCAGTCGAGCTTTTCGTACAGGCCCTCGTCGCAGCCGCGGCCGAGGTCGCCCGATTCGACTTCGACGACGTCCCAGTTCACGTGCTTCGCTTCGACCATCGCCTTCACTTTGGCCTGCTCGCCGTTGTATTCGACGGCCGTCACCTTCGAGCCGCTGCTCGCTTCGAACGGCTGGTTGAATGCCGCCTTCTGCGCGTCGCCGTTCGCGCCGCCGAAGTTCACGACCGTCAGTTCCGCCGCGTTCGCCTGAGCAACGGCGCCGAGCGCGAGGACGAAAGCGCCGACAGCCACGGCACAGCGCGATTGCACGATCTTCTTCATGATGGTTCCTCTATGGTGTGATGGACTGCTTACGACGTTGACGTTGTTGTGTTTCTTCTTACGCGAACACGCGCAGATGCTCGGGCGCGAACTCCAGCGCGACGGGCACGCCCGGCGCGAAGCCATTGAGCACTTCCGTGCCGAGCGGCACCTTGACGAAGCACTCGTCCTGTTGCGGCAGACCGCAGCGCATGCGCACGTGATCGCCGAAATAGATGAGACCACGCGCTTCGCCCGCCAGCGCGTTCGCGCCCGGCTTCGACGCGCCCGCCGCGAGCTTCATGCGCTCCGGACGGATGCACGCGATGCCTTCCGCGCCCGCCTGTGCGCCACCGATATTGCGCCCGACCAGCCGCGTGCCGTCGATCAGGTGAAACTCGCAGTAGTCGCCGTCGACATTGGCGACGGTGCCGCGCAGCCGGTTGCTGTCGCCGATGAAGTTCGCGACGAACTCGTTGCACGGCGATTCGTAGAGGCTGTCGACGGTATCGAGCTGCTGCACGATGCCTTTGTCGAACACGGCGACTCGATCCGACATGGTCAGCGCCTCGCCCTGATCGTGCGTGACGTACACGAAAGTCACGCCGAGCTTTTCGTGCAGCGACTTGAGTTCGTATTGCATGTGCTCGCGCAACTGCTTGTCGAGTGCGCCGAGCGGCTCGTCCATCAGAACGAGCTTGGGTTCGAACACGAGCGCGCGCGCCAGCGCGATACGCTGCTGCTGGCCGCCCGACAGCTGCGCGGGATAGCGCTTCGCGAAGCCTTCCATGCGCACCATCTTGAGCGCGTTATTGACCTTGTGCGCGCGTTCATCGGCGGGAAGCTTGCGTACGGTCAGCGGATACGCGACGTTCTGCTCGACGGTGAGATGGGGAAACAGCGCGTAGTTCTGGAACACCATGCCGATGTTGCGCTTGTGCGGCGGCACGTTGTTGAGCAGCTGGTCATCGAGCCAGATCTCGCCGCCCGTCGGAAACTCGAATCCCGCGAGCATCATCAGGCAGGTCGTCTTGCCGGAGCCGGACGGCCCGAGCAGCGTGAGGAACTCGCCTTGATAGATGTCGAGATCGAGTTGCTTGACGACGAGCGTCTCGCCGTCATAGGTCTTGCGCACACCCCGAAAGCTGACGATTACGTCTTCGGTTTTCATGTGTCGGTCTCCTCTACACCTGAGTTTGCGCCTCGGCGCTCACGGGTCGCATGCAAGGCAACTACGGGTTTCTACCCACATTTGGTTCCACCCGTTTTGAAGAATCGCATTGATTGCGTGATCCACTATAGCCCGTTACGGTTCTACAATAGGGAACCATTTCATAATTCCGGATAGAACCACTTGGACACCGTCATCCTGTCGGACTGGCTTGCCGCGCGGCTCGACCGGACGGCTGCCGAACCCGTCTACCGGCAAGTGCTCGAACTGATGCAGCAGGCCATCCTGACGGGCCAGCTGCTGCCCGGCGCGAAGCTGCCCAGCTCGCGCGTGCTGGCGTCGGACCTCGGCATCGCGCGCAATACGGTGCTGCACGTGTACGACCAGCTCACGGCCGAAGGCTATGTGATCTCGACGACGGGCAGCGGCACCTACGTCGCCGACACGCGGCCGGACACGACCGCCGTCAACGCGCGCAAGGTGCCACCGGCGGCGAGTGGCTCCATCGGCGCGTCCGGCGTGGCCGGTACGATTGCCACGGCCGGCGTCGCGCAATCCGCTGCGCCCGCGCAAGGCGGCCTGTCGACGCGCGGCGCGCGGCTCATCCGGCAGGCGGGCGTGTCGGCCAAACAGTGGGGCGCGTTCATGCCCGGCGTGCCGGATGTCGCCGAGTTTCCGGCGCGCACTTGGAGCCGCCTGCAAGCCAAGCTGTGGAAGGAAGCGAACCCCGATCTGCTGACTTACGCGCCGGGCGGCGGCTATCGTCCGTTGCGGCGCGCGTTGTCGGACTATCTGCGCGTAGCCCGTTCGGTGAAGTGCACGCCGGACCAGATCATCATCACGACGGGCATTCATCAGTCGATCGATCTCGCCGTGCGTCTTCTGACGGACGTCGGCGATCGCGCGTGGGTCGAGGAGCCGTGCTATTGGGGCGCGCGCAGCGTGCTGCAATCGTCGGGGCTGACGCTCGCGCCCGTGCCCGTCGATGAAGAAGGTCTGAATCCGCGCGAATCCGATTTGCAGTCGCCGCCGCGTATCGCGCTCGTCACGCCGTCGCATCAATATCCGCTCGGCATGGTGATGAGCCTCGCGCGCCGCCGCACGCTGCTCGAATACGCGCGCCAGCACGGCGTGTGGATCATCGAAGACGACTACGACAGCGAATTCCGCTACGGCAGCCGGCCGCTCGCGTCGCTGCAAGGACTCGACGACGCGGGCCAGGTGATCTACGTGGGCAGTCTGGGGAAGATGCTGTTTCCCGGTTTGCGGATCGGCTACATGATCGCGCCGGAGCATCTGGTCGATACGTTTCGCACGGGCGTCGCCGAGCTGTATCGCGAAGGACAGCTGATGCAGCAAGCCGTGCTGACCGAGTTCATCATGGACGGCTATCTGACGTCGCACGTGCGGCGCATGCGGGCGCTGTACGGCGAGCGCCGCCAGATTCTGATCGACGCGATCACATCGCGTTTCGGCGACACGCTGCCTGTCATGGGCGACGAAGCGGGTCTGCATCTGGTGCTCGGCCTGCCCGACGATGCGAATGACCGCGAGGTCACCGCTGCTTCCTACGATGCCGGCGTGATCGTGCGTCCGCTCGCGTCGTACTACAACAGCGAAACGCCCGAACGGCGCGGCTTGCTGCTCGGCTATGCGTGTGTGCCGAACGAGCGCATCGGCCCGGCATTCGACACGCTCGCCGGCGTGATCGAACGGACTGCGTTGAAGAAATCGACGGCCATGCCGACGCGCGCCGCCTGACGCTGCAAAACGAGCGTCAGCCGTGCGATTAGCCGTGCGTCGTCAGTTGCATCTGACGATGCGCGATGCGCTCCACCTGCGGCTTGTCGACGCGCTCGATCGCCACCTTCGTCACGCCCGCGCGATGCATGCCGAGCGCCGACGCCGCCAGATACGACAGGTCGATCACGCGACCGCGCGCGTACGGTCCACGGTCGTTGATCCGCACCACCACCGATTTCGAATTTGCCAGCGACGTCACGCGCACATATGAGCCGAGCGGCAACGTGCGATGCGCGGCCGTCATCGCGTACATGTCGTAGTGCTCGCCGTTTGCGGTGCGGTGTCCGTGAAAACCGCGTCCATACCAGGACGCGAGTCCCAGTTGCCGGAAGCGCGACGCGTGCCCTTTCGCGCTCGCCGCATGCGCGACGTGCGCGGCGCGATTCGGCTGATGTCTGGCGTTGGCGTGTGAATCGGGATGCGGCTCGACCCGGACGCCGTGCTGCGCATGCTTCGCTCGCTGACGCGACCGGGGATCGGCGGACTTATGTTTCGCGGCAGCAGCAGCCGACGCAGGCAACGCACTCGCGAGCAGCAGAAACGATACGGAAGCGCCAAGCCGCAGCAGCAAGGGATTTTTCTTCAAGCGATAGCTCGTCTTCGGAACGCATAGCCAGGTGCTCTGGTTAGCCGGAATCGTTGCGCCGGGCGGCGCAAAGCTTGGCATCCTAAACGAACGTCGCGGCGATGCGTCGCCCGCACGTGCCCGATCCGTCATCCTTGACGATTGTTGACATGCGCGCGCCTGAACGCGGCAAACATGTGAAGAAGCGTGAGCGCGGCGCCGCATGTAGGGCGCCGCTTCCGCAGGCAAAGGGGGCGTTACTTCAAACCGAAATCTACCCGCGTCGTCGCGCCCTTGTCGCTGATACCCGACGCATCGAGCTTCGGCGCAACGATAAACACGCGCCCACTGTCGATCTTGCCTTCGAAGTATTGCTGCACCGCTTGCGCGCGGCGCTGCGCGAGATCGCGCAGGCTCGCGTCGTTGACGGGCGCGTGCTCGGCGAGCGCGGACTTCATCTCGTCGTCGGGCAGCGTCTTCGTCAGGCCGATGAAATTGCTCGGCTTCTTGAAGTCCGAATCCTTATAGACCTTGGTCAGATACTTGTCGTATTCCTTGTCGTCGACTTTGATCGTCATCGGATCGACGCTCTCGCCGTTGCCGACGGTGTCCTTGATCTTCTGCTGACGCACGAGCCGGTCGACATACGCGGTGCGCAGCGCCGGCGTATCGACGGCCGGATCGACGCGCCCGATGATGTCGAGGCGAATCGACGGCTTGTCGGAAAGCGCCTTGACGATCGTGTCGAGCTTCTTCTGCGACGCGTCGGACAACGCATACGAACCGGGATCGAACTCGACGTAGCCAAGTTCCTCGCCGTTGCCGCCGAACGCGTGCGCGAGCAGCGAGAACGGCGCCGTCACCGCCTTTTGCAGCAGATTCAGCACGGCATGCCAGATCAGCCCGCCGATGCTGAACTCCGGATTCGACAGCGAACCCGACACGGGAATGTCCACATCGATCTCGCCGCGCGAATTCTTCAGCAGCGAAATCGCGAGCTTCACGGGCAGCTTCGTCGCGGTGTCGTTGTCGACGTGATCGCCGAACGTCAGCTGGTCGATGAAGATGTGGTTGTTCGCCGTCAGCTGGTCGTTCGCAAGCTGATAGTGCAGATCGACGTTCAGCTTGCCCTTCGTGATCGGATAGCCCGCGTACTTCGCCGAGTACGGCGTCAGGTTGGTCAGTTCGATGCCGTGCGCCGTCGCCGTCAGATCGAGCGCCGGCTTCGCGATTAGCGGATTGACCGAACCGCGGATCGTGATCGGACCGTTCGCCGCGAGTTTCGCTGAGACATCGACGGGCGCCGACTGTTTCGACTCCGTGCCGAACGCGCCGACCGTGCCCTGAATCGCGACCAGGTTCGCCGTGTAGTTCGGCTTGATGAAGTTGTCGGTGTACGTGACGCGGCCGTTTTGCAGCACGAGTTGACCGAAGTGCAGACGCACGGGACTTTGCGGCGGCGTCGCTGCCGTCACAACCGCTGCGTTCGTAGTGGAAGTGCCAGACGCCGCGGATGCGGGCGCTGCCGCTTGCGCCTCGGATGCGGCCGGCGGGCTCAGCGGAATCGGCTCCCTGCCCTTGCCGCTCTTGTCGCGCGTCAACGACTGCGGCGCGCCCGATTCGTGCGCGACCACGTCCTTCAGATTCAGTTTGCCTTGCGCGTCGAGCAGCACACGGCCATAGAAGTTCGCGAACGTGACCTTGGCGGCGTCCACGTCGGTGCCGCGCTCGTCGTAATTCGCCTTGATGCCCGTCAGCGCCAGCGAGCGCCAGCCGGCAAACGGGTCTTGCGTGGCCTTGTCGATCATCCGCACGTCGACGAGCGCCGCGTCGCCGTGGTACGTCGCGCGCAAGCCCTTCGCCTTGTCGGCTTGCGCGAGCGTCACGTCGCCGCTCGCATTCAGCAGCGCGCTCGCGACGGTCGCGTTCAGCTGGCTGCCGAAGTACGGCTCGAACGCGGCCGCGTCGAGCCGGTTCGCGTCGATCTTCACGGCGAGCTTGAGCGGCGTCGCCGTCACGTCGCCCTTCACGCCGAGCGTGCCCTTGCCGTTCACGGTTGCCTGCAGATCGACGGGCAGCGCGCGGCTCAGGTCGTCAGTGATCTTCTGGACCTTGAGGTTCAGCGGCGTCACGGCGACCTTGACGGGGCGTGCGGTCGTGTTGTCGGTGAAAGTGGCCGCGCCGTTCTTCAGATTCAGTTCGCCGATGCTGTAATGCCACGCCGGACCTTCCTGCGTCGCCTTCTTCGCCGCGTGGATCACGGTGCGCTCGTGCGCTTCCTCGTGCGGCGGACCGGCGAGCGCGGCCAGATCGATCGTGCCGTCTTTCAGGCGCTGCGCATCGACCGACAGGCCCGTCACGTCGACACTGTCGAGTTCCGCCTTGCGCGCCGCCAGATCCACATGCTTGATGCTCGCCTTGCCGTCCGCAATTGCGATGGCAGGCTGCTTCGCGCCCGCCGCCGCCAGCTTCAGCGATTGCAGATCGAGCTGGCTTTCGCCGATCTGCAGATCGACGGGATCTTTCGACCAGTTCGCGCTCAGGTTCGACTGCATGCTGAGCTTACCGTCGAGCACCTTCGCCGCCGTCACCGTGTCGAGATACGGCTGCATGATGGGCAGTTGCGCCGACTTCAGATCGATCTTCGCGTCGGCCGTTTTCGCGGCGAGCGTCAGGTTGCCCGTCACGCCGAGCGCGCTTTGCGGCTGGTTCTTGACGTTCGTGTTGAGCGTGTAGCGCGCGGGCGTCTTGCCGAGCGTCGTGAAGTCGTCGAGCGTGACGGCCAGGTTGTTGAGCCCTGCCGACACCGGACGCGACGCCGCTTCGTCCTGCACTTCGACCACACCGTTCGACAGCGCGAAATGCTTGATCTGCAGATCGAGCGGCGGCGGCGCGGCCTGTTCTGCCTTGGCCTTCGCAGCATCCGAAGCCGCCGCGCCGGACGCCGCAGCGGGCGCGCTCGCCGCCTGCGGCTGACTCGCAGCCGGAGCGGCGGGCGCGGGCGCGAACGTGCGCTGCACGCTCAGCACGCCGCTCTTGTCGCGCGCGAGATGCACGGTCGGCGAGTCGAGGCGGATGTCGTCGAAACGATAAACGCTCTTCAGCGGTTCCAGCGTCTGCGCTGCCACATGCAGCGAACGCGCGGCGAAGAACGGCGCCTTGTGCTCGTCGAGCACGTCGACGTCGGCGAGATCCGTCGTGCCCGTGATGCGCAGCGTCGGCGCGTCGTCGGTCATCACGAAGGTCACCTTCAGATCGCTCGACAGCTTGCCTGCCTGCACCGTGACGGGCAGCTTCGACGGCGAGTACGACAGCAGCCTGGGCACGTCGAGCCCGTCGAAACGCAGCGACACTTCCGATTCGCGCGACTTCGAGAACGGCTTCGTGCGCCCGTCGATGGCGAGCGGACTGCCGTCGATGCGCGCGCGCAGCAGCGGTTCGACGAAGATGTCTGTCTTGGACGGCAGCGTGGCGATGAACGGAATGCCGAGCCGCCATTGATCGATGGTATGCGTGACGCCGAGCAGACGGTCGTCGAACGTGACCTTGCCGTTCTCGAGGCGAATGTTCGACACCGAGAACTGCGCGGGCTTGCTGTCGGGCTTCGACGGCTGCTTCGAGAACTTTTCGATCAGGTCGGTGAAATTGAAACGCTGCGCGTCGTAACGGACGATCGTGAAACGCGGCGAATCGATATGCACTTCATCGACGACAGGCGCGAGCCGGAAAATCGAACTCCACGACGTGCGCACCACCAGCCGTTCGATATCGACGAAATCGCCTTTACCGCCGCGCTCGCCGATATGCACGTGGTCCGCTTCGAAATTGAGCGTGTACGGATTGAGCGAGATCCGGCCGATGCTCGCGGGCCGGTCAAGTTGCTGGCTCAGCTGCTGCTCGGCGATGTGACGGATCAGCGGCGGCGCCGCGAAGAAACCAAGCAGGCCGAATACGACCAGCACGGCAAACAGGATGAGAACGATGCGTCTTGCGCGCCGTCCTTGCGCAACCTGGCGGACGGTCTGAAAGGAGGATGCGAGTGTTGCTTTGGTGGGGCTTGCCATGCTCGGTCGCGGGTAGGGCGGCGCAAAGCTCGCCGCTGTGACGAAGATCCAGCTTGCCGGAAGTATACGTCTTGAACTTCCGGCAAACCATCAAATGTCATGGGAATGACGACCGTTGAAGGCAAATAAACGTTAGAAAGTGTAAGCGGCCCGATTTCAGTTGTGCGAACGTGTCGCGCTGTCATGCAGCGGACACGTCCTGCACTTATCGAGTCGCTTATTGACGCACCTGCTGACGCACTTATTGACGCACAACCGCAGGCGGCTGCCAGGTGCCGTCGCTGGCTTCGGGCTTCGGTGCGTAGAGTCGCAGCACCATCTGGAAATCGCCGCGCGGCGCAGGCAGCCAGTTCGACGCCTTGCGCGGTTTCGCCGCCGACACCGTCACGTCGACCGAACCATCGCGGTTGCGCCGCACACCCGTCTTGTCGCCGACGGAAGCACGCGCCGGCGTGCTGTCGCCGAGCGCGCCGTCCTTCGTGTACGCGGTGACCGACCAGAAGCCGCGCACGGGCGGCACCTGGTTCGGCGCGAAGTGCATCACGTAGCGGTTCGCGCCGTTCAGCGCATGACCGTCGCTGTCGAGCGCGACGCTGCCGCGCACTTCGTCGTCCTTCGTGCCGATGCCCGGTTGCGCGTACGCCGCGTAGGCGCGCAACGCGTAGTCGGGACCGTAGTTGCCGACGCCTTCGCCGAACCAGCTCCAGCCGTTCGCGCTCAACATGTTGTTGGGTGGCGTCGCAACGCGCGTGCGGCCGTCGGCGAGACCGCCTGAGATTGCATCGGCAGCTTTCGGGGGCAACTCAACGGGTTCGTCCGGTTTGACGCCGAGGTCCGACAGAAACTTGAGCGCGTGCGGATCGTCGGGCGAGGGCGGATTGTCGGGCAGCAGTTGCGCGACGCGATCGAAGAAACCTTTCGCGTCGAGCGCCGCGACCTGTTCGGTCGGCGTGCCGGGATTCGCGTCGGCGGGCATGCTGCGCGGCGCGACGGACGCAGCCGATTCGTCGCCCACATACACCGACAACGGCACCACGCGCACGCCGCGTTGCAGCTTGCGAATGGCCGTCAGGTCACGTCCGCCGTTCGACTGGATGCGCACGTCGAGCCAGATGTTGCGCGTGGGCGCGTCGATACGCTTCACGCCCTTCGGCAGATCGCCCTTCCAGCCGGGCTTCGCGAACGCGACCGTCTGCGCCTTGATGCCCGACACGCGCGCCGTGCCCGGCGTGGCCGTCGACCACAGCACGTTGCTCCACATGTCGAGCGCGCGCGCATCCATATAGCGCCCCGCCGACGAAGGCAGCGACACGATCACCGGTTCGTCGCCGACGTCGAGCCACGCCGTTGAATTCAGCGTGTCGATGCCGGGCGTCGGCGGATTGTGCGCGCCGACAGGCGGCAGCGCCGACGCGTGACGCAGCGTGTTGACGGGCGCCTGGCCGGGCCCGGTGCCGACGGCGGCATCGCGCGCCGCGCCCATCAGCACGAGCGGATACGCAAACACATAGGAATCGGCGACTTCGTCCTTGATCCAGCCCGTGGGCTTGGGCGCCACGATGGGCGTCGACGAGCAGCCGGAGAGGAAGGCAATGCCTGCAAGCGCCGCGCAGGCCAATTGAAACGGAAACTGTTCTCGGCGATTTTTTATCATTCGATGAACCGCGGTCCTGGATGTCATCTCGAGCCAGGACGGGCCCGATCCGCCGAGCCCCCGCCCGCGCCAGACTTGCCGAAATGTCCTGACATTCCTTTTCTGATCTCGGGTTTTAACTTATCCGCGACGCCTCGGCAAGCGATAAGGCGAGAAGATGAGCGCTCATGCGAATTTTGCGGTACGGTTGGCGGTTTCGCGCCGGCAAAGCCGCCCGTTTTACTCCCTGGAGCCGAGTCATGTATGTCCCCGCTCATTTCGAAGAAAGCCGTCCGGAAACGCTCCATCGGCTGATCGCCGACCATCCGCTCGGCGCGCTCGTGACCGTCGGCCCGAACGGGCTCGATGCGAATCACATCCCGTTCGAGTTCGACGCCGACAAAGGTCCGCACGGCACGTTGCGCGCACACGTCGCGCGCGCCAATCCCGTCTGGCAGGAAGCGGCCGGGCGGCCCGATGCGCTCGTGATCTTCCAGGGTCCGACCGCCTACATTTCGCCGACGTGGTATCCGAGCAAACACGAAGCGCATCGCCAGGTGCCGACCTACAACTATATGGTGGTGCACGCGCATGGCCGGATCGCCGTGCGCGACGACGAAGCGTTCGTGCGCGGGCTCGTCGCGCGGCTCACGCGCAAGATGGAAGCGGGCGAACCGGTGCCCTGGAAAATGGGCGACGCCCCCGCTGACTTCATCTCGCAGATGCTCGGCGCGATCGTCGGCATCGAAATCGAGGTGACGAAGCTGACGGGCAAATGGAAACTGGGCCAGAACAAGGCATCCGCCGACCGCCGCGGCGCCGCCGATGCTTTGGCCGAGCGGGACAGCGACGCTCAGCGCGCGGTGTCGGAAGCGATGCTGGCAGCGCCGCCCGCGATGGACTGACGCTTTTCGGCCGCTTTTTCGCACGCCAGCGGGCGAATCTGAAAACGCCCCCTTGACCTTCCCATCATGGGAAGGTCAATACTGGTTCCAACGATGCGCCCTCGCGCGAACTGGAGCCTCGCAGCCATGACCGAACTCGCCACACCCCGCCCCGCCGATACATCCCGCCCGGCGGCCTTCCCGGAACTCGACATTCAGGGCATGACGTGCGCGTCATGTGCGCTGCGCGTCGAGAAGGCGCTCGCCAAGGTGCCGGGCGTCGCGCGGGCGTCGGTGAATCTGGCGACGGAAAAGGCGACCGTCGACGCCGACGCTTCCGTCGCCGTCGATACGCTGATCAACGCCGTGCGCAAGGCAGGCTACGAAGCGCAGCCGGTTTTGGGCACCACGCCGCCCGCGAGCGTTGCGGGATCGAGCGCCGATCTGGCCGAGTTAGCAATCGGCGGCATGACCTGCGCGGCATGCTCCGGCCGGGTGGAAAAAGCGCTCGCGCGCATCCCCGGCGTGACCTCCGCGACCGTCAATCTGGCCACCGAAAAAGCGACCGTGACGACCAACGGCGCAGTCGGTGTAGATCAGCTGATCGCGGCCGTGACGAAAGCGGGCTATCAGGCGACGCCGCTTTCCGCCGACGACGCCACGCCCGCCGCCACGGAAGACAAGGACGCGGCCGCGCGCCGGGCCGTGCGCCGCGAACTCGGCGCCGTCGTGATCTGCGCGCTGCTGACATTGCCGCTGATCGTCCCGATGTTCGCCGAACCGCTCGGCCTGCACGCGATGCTGCCCGCCACGCTGCAGCTCGCGCTCGCCACCGTCGTCCAGTTCGTGTTCGGCGCGCGCTTCTACCGCGCCGCGTGGAAAGCGGTGCGCGCGTGGTCGGGCAACATGGATCTGCTGGTCGCGCTCGGCACGTCGGCGGCGTATGGCGTGAGCGTCTATCAAATGGCGCTGCATCCCGGCGACACGATGCATCTGTACTTCGAAGCGTCGGCGGTCGTGATTACGCTGGTGCGCTTCGGCAAATGGCTCGAAGCCCGCGCTAAACGTCAAACCACCGACGCGATCCGCGCGCTCAACGCGCTGCGGCCGGACCGCGCGCGCATCGTTGTCGGCACGGAAGAACATGAAGTGCCGCTCGCGCAGGTGCGCGTCGGCATGACGGTCGCGGTGCGGCCGGGCGAGCGCGTGCCCGTCGACGGAACGGTGCTTCAAGGCCGCACGCATATCGACGAATCGCTGATTACGGGCGAAAGTCTGCCCGTGCCGAAACAGCCCGACGACCGCGTGACGGCGGGCTCAATCAACGGCGAAGGCGCGATCACGGTGACGACGACGGCCATCGGCGCGGAAACGACGCTCGCGCGCATCATCCGGCTCGTCGAAACGGCGCAGGCGGAGAAGGCGCCCATCCAGCGGCTGGTGGACCGCGTCAGCGAAATCTTCGTGCCGGCCATTCTGGCGATTGCGCTCGTGACGGTGATTGGATGGCTCGTCACGGGGCACAGCGCCGAAACCGCGATTCTCAACGCGGTCGCCGTGCTGGTGATCGCGTGTCCGTGCGCGCTCGGCCTCGCGACGCCGACGGCGATCATGGCGGGCGCGGGCGTCGCCGCACGCCACGGCGTGCTGATCAAGGACGCGCAGGCGCTCGAAATCGCGCATCAGGTCCGCGTGGTCGCGTTCGACAAGACAGGCACGCTGACGGTCGGCCAGCCGTCCGTGACGGCGTTCGAGGCGGTGCAAGGCATCGATCGCACGCATGCGCTCGCGCTTGCGGCGGCCGTGCAGCGGCATAGCGAGCATCCGCTGGCGAAGGCCGTCGTGAAAGCGTTCGATACACGAAGCAGCGGCTCTTCGCTTCCCGTCGCCGGTGACGCACGCGCCGTCGCAGGACGCGGCGTCGAAGCGGATATCGACGGCGAGACGTTCGCAATTGGCAGCAGCCGCTGGCTCGCAGAACTGAACGTCGCGCCGCCGCCCGCCCTCGCCGACCGCGCGCGCGAACTCGAAGCGCAAGGCAATACGGTCTCGTGGCTTATCAAGCGAGGCAAAGCAGAAGCGAAAGCGGAGTCAAAAACGCAAGCACTCGCGCTGATCGCGTTCGGCGACACGCTGAAACCCGGCGCGCGCGCCGCGATCGAACGGCTGTCGCGGATGGGCGTGAAAAGCGCGCTCGTGACGGGCGACAACGAGGGCAGCGCGAAAAGCGTCGCGGCTGCGCTCGGCATCGACGAGGTTCACGCGCAGGTGCTGCCGTCCGACAAGGCGCGCGTCGTGCACGATCTGAAGATCCGCACGTCCAGCGTGGTCGCGATGGCGGGCGACGGCATCAACGACGCGCCCGCGCTCGCCGCCGCCGACATCGGTATCGCCATGGCGACGGGCACCGACGTCGCGATGCACGCGGCAGGCATCACGCTGATGCGCGGCGACCCGACACTCGTCGCCGACGCCATCGACATCTCGCGCCGCACGTGGAGCAAGATCCGCCAGAACCTGTTCTGGGCCTTCGTCTACAACCTGATCGGCATTCCGCTGGCCGCGTTCGGTCTGCTGAACCCGATGATCGCGGGTGCGGCGATGGCGTTCTCGAGCGTCAGCGTCGTGACGAACGCGCTCTTACTACGAACCTGGCGGTCTTCGCATTGATTTGAATCAAGACTCTACCTTTCAAAATTAAAGGAAAGCCTCGGTCTTGCCGATAACAGGAATCAGGCTGCCCTTGCGCGTCGTCGCGGCGCGTCTGCGCAGCTCCCTTCCCAATATCTGCAAGACCACACATGGATATCCTTTCTTTGCGCCGCGCCAGCGTGGGTGCCAGGCTCGCCATGCTTTCGTGCGCGCTCGTGGCTGTCATTTTTGCCGCATTTACATTTGCGGTGACGCGCACCGCCGGCACGCTGATCAGCGACCAGGTGCTGTCGCGCATGACCGAGAAAGATCGCTCGATCGCGGCGATGATCTCGTTGTTCGACAAGGCGCTCAGCGCCGAAGTCGGCCGTTCGATGACGCTCTTCGCAAGCTTCCTGCCGCCGAACTACGCGCTCGACGAGACGCAGAAGATCGACGTCAGCGGCACGCCGACGCCCACCTTCAAGGCCGGCGACAAGGTGCTGAACAACGACTTCTCGATTCCCGACCAGTTTCTCGCGCAAAGCGGCGCGATCGCATCGATCTTCGCCCGCACGGGCGACGACTTCGTGCGCGTGACGACCTCGCTGAAGAAGCAGGACGGCACCCGCGCAATCGGCACGCTGCTCGATCGCAAGGGGCCCGCTTACGGTCCCGTCGCGGCGAACAAGACCTTCACGGGTCTCGCGACGCTGTTCGGCAAGCGCTACATCACGCAGTACAAGCCGATCACCGACGTGAACGGCAAGGTGATCGGCGCGCTGTTCGTCGGCGTCGACGTGGACGCGCAGATCAAGTCGGTCGAAGACGGCATCCGCCAGCTGAAGATCGGCGACACCGGCTACTACTTCGTGATGAACGCGGCGAACGGCGCGGATCGCGGCAAGCTGATCGTGCATCCGGGCGCAGCGGGCCAGATGGGCGACGAACACGCCGCGCCGTACAAGCGCATGCTCGACGAGAAGGAAGGCCAGATCGAATATTCGGGCGCGGATACGGCGCTCGGCGAAACGGGCGCACAGGACAAGTTCGTGTCGTTCGTCACGGTGCCGGAGTGGAACTGGCTGGTCGGCGGCGTCGCGAGGCGCGACGAAGTGATGGCCGACGTCGTCAGCACGCGCAACCGCTTCATGCTGATGGGCTTCGTGCTGGTCGGCGTGTTCGCTGCCGTGTTCCTGATCGCCGTGCGCCGCCTCGTGTCGCGCCCGCTCGACGAAGCAGCGAAGGCGTCGGAGCGTTTCGCTTCGGGCGACCTGAGCGTGCGCGTGTCGGCGAGCCACGACCGGCGCGCCGATGAAATCGGCCGTCTGATGCAGGCGATCGACGGCATCGGTGAAGGTCTCGCGCGCATCGTCACGCAGGTGCGCAGCGCGTCGACCGACATGACCGAGGGCACCGTGAAGATCGCGGCCAGCAGCGAAGAGATCGCGTCGCGCATCGGCACGCAGGCCGCGAGCCTCGAAGAGACGGCGGCGAGCATGCAGGAAATCACGTCGACGGTGCAGCAGAACGCCGGTCACGCGGCGCAGGCGAACACGCTGGTGACGAGCGCATCGGAAGCGGCGCTCGACGGCGGCCGCGCGGTCGAACGCGTCGTCTCGACGATGGGCGAGATCAGCCAGTCGTCGAAGAAGATCGCGGACATCACGACGGTGATCGAAGGCATCGCGTTCCAGACCAACATTCTCGCGTTGAACGCGGCCGTCGAAGCGGCGCGCGCGGGCGAGCACGGCAAGGGCTTCGCGGTGGTCGCGTCGGAAGTGCGCGCGCTCGCGCAGCGCAGCGCGGCGGCGGCGAAGGAAATCGAAGCGGTGATCGCGGAATCGACGGCGACGGTGTCGAGCGGTTTCCGCATCGCCGAAGAAGCGAGCACGACGATGCGCGCGATCGTCGACCGCGTCGGCCAGGTGCAGACGATCATCGGCGAAATCAGCGTCGCGTCGAAGGAGCAGTCGAGCGGCATCGAGCAGGTGAACACGGCCGTCACGCAGATCGGCGAAGTAACGCAGCAGAACGCGGCGCTCGTCAGCGATGCCGAACAGGCCGCCGCCGATCTGAGCGCGCAGGCCGACAAGCTCGCGGAAGTCGTCTCCGTGTTCAAGCTCGGCGGTCACAGCTAAAAGCTGTAGAAACAGCGCGGCGCTCCGTGCGCCGCGCGCTAGAACTCGACGTCGAGTTCGTCGATTTCGTCGACTTCCTTCTGTGCTTCGGCGATCCACTGTTGCATCTCGGGCAGCGCGAGAATGCGCTCCCCGTAGGCGACGATATCGGGATCGAGCTGCACGTCATAGGTAACGAAGCGCGTGACGACGGGCGCATACATCGCGTCCGCGGCGCTTCGCTCGCCGAACAGATACGGCCCGCCGTATTCCTCCAGACACTCGCGCCAGATCGTCACGATACGGTCGATATCGGACTGCGCGCGCGCCCATACCTTGAAGCCCGGAAAGTGCGCTTTCAGGTTCATCGGCAGCGCCGAGCGCAACGAACTGAAACCCGAATGCATTTCGCCGCAGATCGCGCGGCAATGTGCACGCGCCTTGCGGTCTTTCGGCAACAGCCCCGCTTCAGGGCGCACTTCATTCAGATACTCGGCGATCGCCAGCGTGTCCCACACCTTGATACCGTCGTGCACGAGACACGGCACAAGTATCGACGGCGACAGCAGCAACAGTTCGGCGCGCGCGGCGGGATCGTCGACGGGCATCACGATCTCTTCGAACGGCAGGCCGCTGAACTTCGCGAGCAGCCAGCCGCGCAGCGACCACGAAGAATAGTTGCGGCTACTGATGGTCAGCGTGTTCGCCATTGCTTCGCTCCTTGAAGGATCATCGCGCCGCCGTTCGCAGCCCGCGATGCACGATGCCGTGCATGGACGCACCAATACGCGGCACGACAGGCACCTCGCGCATTGAAGCGCAAGGGCTATGCCAATGCGGGTTCGTGGCGCACCATTCCGTCGAGGCCGCTTGCCGCTTCACTGGCATATGACTTGCCTCATATCGCGCCAGGTTCTCATCTTGTGCGAAGCCATGAATCCGCTCGCTTATCCGGCGTACCAGGCGTTCGCCAACTTCATGATGCCGCTGCGTCACGGCGCGTCGCTAGTGCGCGGCGCGCTCGACGCGTGGCCCGAATACGCAGCCACGCCGTCCGGCCGGACGTTGCGCGCATCGGCCGATTTGCTGACGCTCGCGGGCCTCACGCATGTGCGTCCACCGTTCGGCATTGGCAGCGTCGATGTCGAAGGACAGCCGGTCGACGTGCATGAAGAAGTCGTGCAGTCCACGCCCTTCTGTTCGCTGCTGCATTTCCGCAAGCACGCGTCGTTCGACGTGCCGCAGCCGCGCGTGCTCGTGATCGTGCCGATGTCGGGCCACTTCGCGACGCTTCTGCGCGGCACCGTTCGCACGATGCTCGCCGAGCACGACGTCTATATCACCGACTGGCACAATCCGCGCGACGTGCCGTTAGCGGCGGGACGCTTCGGTTTCGACGAGTTCGTGCAGCACGTGATCGATTTCACCGACACGATCGGCCAGGGCACGCATCTGCTCGCCGTCTGTCAGCCGACCGTTGCCGCGCTCGCTGCCGTCGCGTTGATGGCCGCCGACGATCATCCCGCGCAGCCCGCGAGCATGACGCTGATGGCGGGCCCGATCGACACACGCGTGAACCCGACGCGCGTCAACGAGCTTGCGAAGAGCAAACCGATCGAATGGTTCGAACAGAATCTGATCAGCGCTGTGCCGTTCGGCTTTCGCGGCGCGTTCCGGCGCGTCTATCCGGGCTTCGTGCAACTGAACGCATTCATGTCGATGAATCTCGAACGGCATCTGGAGTCGTTCGAAACGATGTATCACGAGCGCTCGAAAGGCGACCCGGAAAAGGCCGAGGCCATTCGCGTGTTCTATGAAGAATACTTCGCGACGATGGACCTGACAGCGGACTTTTACCTCGAGACCGTCGATACCGTCTTTCAGCGGCATGCGCTGCCGCTGCATGAACTGGAAGTGAAAGGACGGCGCGTCGAGCCATCGAAGATCAGGCGCACTGCGCTATTCACAGTGGAGGGCGAGCGCGACGATATCTGCGCCGTCGGACAGACGCTCGCTGCCCAGGATCTGTGCGACAGGCTTCGGCCGTATCTGAAGACGCATCATGTGCAGACGGGCGTCGGGCACTACGGCGTGTTCAACGGACAGCGTTGGGAGCGGCAGATCTATCCGCGCATTCGCGCCGTGATTCACGACAACGAGCCGCGCGCCGTGCCCGTTGCCACGCGCGGCAAGCGAAGCTCGTTGACGCTCGCGCCTGCTGCGGCATCGAGCGCCGCGTCGCCGGCGGGCACGACGCCCGCCGCCGCGGAAGCCGCCGACATCGATCTGTCCTCCGACGAAGCCGCGACCGAATGAACAACGGAGTCGGGCGATAGTCAGGATGTCGGACGAATCATCTGGAACATCTCGCCGATCTGCGCGTAGTCGGCGCGATAACCCGCGCGCATGATTGGCTGCGCGGCGTGGGTGTCGAACAAACCATCCTTCAGATACGCGTTCTGGATATGCACGCCGACCACCTGGCCAAGCGCGAGCCAGTTGTCCATCGGCGTGCCGTTCAGGTCGTGAAGCTGCACGACCTGCAGCAGCTTGCATTCGAGCGCAGCCGGCGATTCGCCGACATGCGGCACCGCCACGTTGCGCCCTTCGACGGGCGTGAGGCCCGACAACGCGAATTCGTCGACTTCGGGCGCGACGGGCGCGGACGAGCGGTTCATCTGTTCGGCGAGCGGCCGCGTCGCGAGATTCCAGACGAACTCGCGCGTCTCTTCGATGTTGCGGATGCTGTCCTTGCGGCCCTCGCTGGAGAAACCGATGATCGACGGAAACGTGGCAAACGCGCCGAAGAAACTGTATGGCGCGAGGTTCAGCCGGCCGCTTGCCGAGCGCGTCGAGACCCAGCCGATCAGGCGCGGCGCGACGATCGCCTTGAACGGGTCGTGGGGCAGGCCGTGGCCTGCGGCGGGATCGTAGAAATAGACATCCGACATGGTGTGTGCCGCTATGGAGTGGATGACGATGGGCGGCAGCGCCGCCTTCCTTGCCCACGATAACATGCGTGCCTGCTCGCCACGGCGAGCAAGCACTGTGCACGGCTATCGTTGCGTTAGGCATTGCTTGACGCGTTCATCGGTGCTGCGCCTACCGGCTGTGTGACTCGCAAGGTATCGTCCAGAACTGTCAACATTCTGTGACGGGAAGACAACATGGAAGCGCCAGAGCCACCATTCGGGTATTTGTATCCGCCGCCGACAGCGAAGTCGGCTTCGCATCCGTTGAGACCGAATTGCCGTCGAGCTAGTGAACCTCATCGGGAATCAGAAAGCGTTCGCGCGTTGCTGTAAATACATCGCGATCCGCCGTCACGATTGCAATCTCTCGCGCCTTCCGTGATGACGGCTGTGCCGATTGCGTCCGGCGCGCTCGCCGGCTTTTCGTGTGCAAGCAGCAACGGGATGTCGGCGAGCAATGCGCCGATGGTGAACGCGACATACATCACGTTCAGTTTGCAGGCAGTCGATAAACGCATACGTGGCTCCTTTCTTCTCATGTGCAGGTAAAAAAAAATGCACGCAGATCAGGGGAATCTGCGTGCACAAAAGACGACGCGAGACGCTGACGCTCACTTCGTCGGGAGATTGCTGATGCCCAGTCCCTTCGATCAGGACAAGGCCAAGAATAAAGAACTCGTATGTTGTCCGAAAGCAAAGCGCGAGTGAACGTGTTCAGCAATGGCTAACGGTTCATGCGCTCGTGCGTTGCGTCCTGATGTTGTGGACCGAACGGTCTCTTATCACCGATCAATCTGGTTTTTCCGACGCCAGATACAACAAGGGCCGGCGCGCTCTTGCGAGCGGGCCGGCCCTTGTTCGTCCTGGCAGCGTCTTTCCCAGACGCCGCCAGGTTTGCCGTCAGCGCATTAGTAGTAACGCGGCGGCGGCGGACGGTGGCCGTGATCGTGGTACGGATCATGGTCGTGCGGGTGATGACGCATCCAGTCGTCATGCGCCCAGTAACGGTGGCCATCCCAGTAACGGTCGCCGTGCCAGCCGATATTGACCTGCACGCCGACGGGCATCATGTGCGGCTGCGCATAAACGGGGGCGTGTTGCGCGAAGGCGCTGCCGGCGCCGAGCAGAGCGCCACCGGCGATCAGGGCGGCGACGATCGAACGCGAAGTCTTCTTGAAGGCATTCATGGCTATTCTCCCTTTCGAGTTTCGTTGCGAGCGACGGCTGGATCGACCAGGACGGTCTTGAGATTTACGCCGTTCGCTTGAGACCCACTTTAGCGGCGCAGAACTTTCACAGACGTGAGGACTTGTAAGCGCACATTTCATAGATCGTCGGCGTCGAATGGCGGCTCGTCCGGGGAATCCCTGTGATTTCAGAAGGCCTTATGCGTGCCGGCTAATCGCGGCGGCGGGTTTCCGTTAAAGCGGCTGTTACATTCATTTCGGCCGAGAAATAATGCGCGGCCGATTATGACGACGCGCGCAACGGCGAAATCCTGATTTCCACGCCGCCGCGCGGCGTGCAGCAGCCGAAAAAACAAAAGCCCGGCAAGCCGGGCTTTTCAGTTTCGCCGCTTCTGGATGGCGGCGAGATGCGCAGTGCAACGTCTTTTTGTTGGACGTCTTGCCGATTTAGTCGGTCAGACGGATGCCGAACAAGGTTGCTTGCGACTTGCGAACACGCTCCGCTTCGCGATGACGTGCTTCGAACGAATAATCCGAATCCAGAGGCAAGTGAGGCGACGCGAAGAGGTCGCTAACCTTTTGGAACAGCGCGAAAAGATAGTTCATGGCGACTCCCGGTTTGGTTGGTGATTCAGGGTTTTCCCTTAAGAAGAAGTATAGGGTTTTCCCTAGATTCGCGCTAGTGCATTGCAGCAAATTTTTGGTGTGGTGGTTCGCCGCAGGTTCGATTCATTCATATTGCATCGCAACATGTCCGTAGAATGCGGCATCCAGACCTGCCCCTGTTTTGCAGAACATCGATGCGTGAATACAACAACGCCGCTTGCGCCTTCGGGGAGGCGAGGAATCAGACAGTTAGTTGCTTATTTGACGCGACATTTGTTCGATAAGACCAGCCGCATGGAACAGCGGCTGGCATCGAGAGACTTAGTGAGTGTGTGCTGACTTGCGCCGTTGAGCGTGATGCGCGTGGCTGGCGTGCGCTTCGGCGGGCTTCGCAGCCGGCGGCGCTGGCGTCGGAGCCGCCGCCACGGGTGCGGGAGTTTGAACGGCGCTAACGGGAAGGCTGGTCGTCGATGAATCGGTGTCGAGCAGCGTCGCCAGCGTGGCCTGCTGGTTCAGCAACATCTGTTCGATGCGCTGTTCGTGCGCGGTCGACTGACGCGCGAGGCGGAACAGCAGCATTGTCTGCGTGATGCCGATCGCGATGGTCATCAGCAACGCGCACACGACGATCGTCAACATCCATTTCATGCGCCGCGTATGGTCTACGGCGGCGCGGCGCTGGTCGGCGATCACGCCGTAGAGTGCATCGACGGTGTCGGCGAACGCGGTCGCGCGCGCGTGATCCAGTTCGGGCGTGGCGCGCGGCGTATGCGTCGGAGGCGGCGGCGCGAAGTGCGAGGCGGCAGGCGCGGGCGCATCGGCCAACGCAACCGGCACATCATCGGCGTCACTTGCCGCAGGACGCTGCTGCGCGACCGCATCTGCGACATCAGCGGCATCGCTCGGCGGGGGCATCTGACGCAACGCCGTGACACTGCGCACGACGCTCGCGGCAGCCAGCGATGCAGCTTGCGCCGGCGCATCCGGCTTCTTCGCGGCGGCTTCGCCATCGCTATCGACGGAACCCGCCTGCGCTTCTCCTTCAGCAACGTCCGTATCGATCACCATCTGCCCGTGATGCGGATCGGCTTGATCTTTCGCCACCGCCGCTCCGCGCGCCGCCCGCGTGCCCGCCTTCCCTTCCGGCGCCCCAGCCGCCGCCAGCACGACATGGGGCAATTCGAAGCCTTGCAGCGTGCCTTGCCGCACGTCGATGTTCAGCGCCTGCTGCTCGGCGCGCGCGATGTCGTCGGGAAAGAGGTCGAGCGTGCTGTGGTCGCGCGCGGCGTCGCTCAGTTGCGCGAGGCGCTGCGCCGAGCGCGCGGCGCGCGCCAGCTTGCTTTCGGTTTCGGGTGAAACAGTCGATGCGCGCGGCTTTTGCGAACGGGCGCGCGCCGGACGGGCAATCGTGGATTCTGCGGAATCGGCCATGTAGGAAAAGCGGGAACGCAGCGTTCGTCGCCTTTCGGGGCGCCCGTCATCACTGCCGTCGGTGTTTTTCTAGAGCCCGCATTGTCTCACGCAAACAGGGACACAGAAACGAAGCCGGCCCCGCAGCCCGCGCGGACCATGTCACGCCGGTTCTCCGGCGTCCCGAAACTCCTTCACGCCCGGCAGCGCGCGCAACTGCTCGCAAATCGCCTTGAACTCCAGCGACGACACGCGATGCAGCGTGATCATCACCTCGTCCATCTGCGGATCGTCGTCGCTCTGCTGCATCACGAACTGCTTGACGCGCGGGCTCGCCGGACCGAGCGCTTCGTGCAGCGAATGGAACGTCATCGTGCCGCGCTCGACGAGCAGCGTCAGCTGGCGCCGCTGCTTGACCGTGATGAAGCGTTTCTCGATCGGTTTGATCCCGGCCAGGATGATCAGCACGATGATCGTCGCGGCTATCGACGCCGTGTACAATCCGCCGCCAACGGCCAGCCCGACGGCTGCGACGGACCAGAGACTCGCGGCTGTCGTCAACCCGCGGATGATCTCGCCGCGCAACAGGATCGAACCGGCGCCGAGAAAGCCGATGCCGGACACGACCTGCGCGGCGACCCGCGACGGATCGAGCACGACGTGATCGTTGCCGAGCACATCGGCGAAACCGAATGCCGACACGAGCATGATCAGCGTCGAGCCGACGCACACGAGCATATGCGTGCGCAGGCCCGCGGCCCATGAAAGCCGCTCGCGCTCGAAGCCGATCACGCTGCCGAGTATCGCCGCGAGCACGAGCCGGGAAATGAGTTCCATATTGGTGATCAAATCGTTCTCCCTGTGATGTCGCCGGTTGACCTTGCCTTACGGCGCTGCGTCCGCGCTGCCCGGCGTGCGCGGTTTGCCTTATGCTGAAAGCCCGGCGCGAGCGCCCTTCATCCCTATTTCAACCTCCGCACCATGAACGCAACCGCAACCACGCCTGAACTTGCAGCCGCGCTGCGCGACCACTTCGGGCGCGTCATCCTGCCGATCTGGCGCGGACCGGGGTTCAACGCAGCGCTCGGACTGCCGTACGAAGCCGTCGCCGCCGATGGCCGCACGCCCATGCCTGTCACCCGCTATCGCGCGATGGCGTGCGCGCGACAGATGTTCGTGTTCGCGCTCGCAGGCGAGATACAGCATGCGCAGCGCCTGTTCGAATCGCTGAACCGTCTGTTTCGGGACAGCAAGCACGGCGGCTGGTTCTACAGCGTAGACGCACACGGCGTGCCGCTCGACACCACCAAAGACCTCTACACGCATGCATTCGTCGTGTTTGCGTGCGCCGAGTACGGTGCGCGTTCGGGCGATCGCGATGCGTTGAGCATCGTGCATGAAGCGTCGTCGCTGATCGAAGACCGCTTTGCCGCCGACAACGGCCTGCTGCACGCCGCCCTCGCCGCCGACTTCTCGACGACAGGCGGCATGCCCTTGCAAAACCCGCTGATGCATCTGACGGAGGCATGGCTCGCGGCACGCGCAGCCACGGGTGACGCCGCCTTCGATGCAGCGCTCGCAAAACTCGGTGGCGCGATCGAACGCACTTTCGTGCACGAATCGACAGGCTGTATTGCCGAATTGCCCATGGGCAGCGCGGACAACCGGCTCGAACCGGGTCATCAGTTCGAATGGTTCTGGCTCGTGCAGCAGGCGGGCGACGTGCTCGCCGGTTCGGGACTGCGCGATGCGCTTGCGCGCGCATTCATGTTCGCGCACGAACGCGGCATCGACGCGGCGACGGGCGGCGTGCACGCGGCGCTCGACGAAGCAGGCAACATCAAGGATTCGACGCAGCGCATCTGGGCGCAGACGGAGTATCTGCGCGCGCTCGCCGTTCACGACGACGCGGCTATACGCGCCGTACTGCCGCAGCAGATCGAACGTTTCCGGCCGCGCTTTCTGAATGCGCAAGGCTGGATCGAATGCAAAACGCAAACAGGCGATGTCGCGCGCGAAGACATGCCGTCGACGACGCCGTATCACCTCGCGACCGCGTACGCCGCGTTGCCCTGATCGAACGCCACGGAGCACAAAAAGACAAAAGCCCGCGAAGCATGACGCTTCGCGGGCTTTTTCATGTACGTTTGATGCGTGACGCTGCCGGTCAGACCGTCAGCGGCGCACCCATTGCAGGCTGCATCGCGGCGCGCGCGCGGTGCGAATTCAGCACGACGTCCGAGATTTCGAACGACGACACGGCGTCCTTCAACTGACGCGTCTGCTGATGCAGCGAAGACGCCGCCGCCGCCGCTTCCTCGACGAGCGCCGCGTTCTGCTGCGTCATCTCGTCCATCTGCACGACGGCCTGATTGACCTGCTCGATGCCCGTGCTCTGTTCGAGCGACGACGCGCTGATCTCGGCCATCATCTGCGTGACGCGCGAGATCGAATCCGATACGTTGCGCATCGCTTCGCCGGCGCGCTCGACGAGCACCGAACCGCCCTGGATTTCCGCGACCGACTCGCTGATCAGTTCCTTGATTTCCTTCGCCGACTGCGCGCTGCGCTGCGCGAGCCCGCGCACTTCGCCCGCGACGACCGCGAAGCCGCGACCCTGCTCGCCTGCGCGCGCCGCTTCGACGGCCGCGTTCAACGCGAGGATGTTGGTCTGGAAAGCGATACCGTCGATCACCGTGATGATCTCGGCGATGCGGTCCGAACTCTGCGCGATGCCCTGCATCTTCGCGACAACCTGATTGACGACATTGCTGCCGTGCGACGTCGCGTCGAGCGCCGTTTCGGCCAGCGCGTTCGCTTCGCGCGCGTGGTCGGCATTCTGGCGAACAGTCGCGGTCAATTCTTCCATGCTCGACGCCGTTTCTTCCAGCGACGCCGCCTGGTTTTCGGTGCGAGCCGACAGATCGGCGTTGCCCGTGGCAATTTCGTCGGCGCCGATGTAGATCGAATCCGCTGCTTCGCGCACGGTTTTCACGGTGCGCGCGACGCTCGCCTGCATCACGGACAGACCCGAGAACAGACGACCGATTTCGTTCGTGCCGCGCTCTTCGATCGGCTGGTTCAGGCGGCCTTGCGCGATGCGTTCGAAATGGCGCCCCGCTTCTTCCAGCGGACCGACGACGCCGCGCCGCAGCGCCACATACACGCCGGCGGTACCCGCGAGCAGCATCACGATGATCACGATGCCGACCGTGCGGAACAGCGTCTGATGCGCGTCGATGGAATCGAGCGATTCACGGCCCGTCGCATCGCCGAATTGCGTGAAGGTGTGCAGTTCGGCCAGATATGCGTCCTGCATGCCTTGCGTCGGCTGGTCGAGGAACGCCTGGATGTTGCCGGCGTCGAGGTACTGCGCCAGTTCGCCGAGTGCCGTGTGAATTTTCTGGTACTTCTCGTTGAGCGCGGAAGCGCGCGCGCTGTTTTCGTCGTTGAGTTTGGGGGCGTTCATGAACGCCGTGAACGAGCGGTCTGCGGCTGCGAGCTGCTCACGCGCGTGCTGGACCATTTCGGTCGGCTCGGCGCCGCCGCGCACCATACGCGTGCCGGCGCGCGACAGGTTGATACGCGCGTCCATCAGGTTCTGCGTCGTCTCATTGACGGCATTCACCTGATGCAGCGCGACGTTCGCGAGATCCTTGACGTCATCGTGCGTACGGGTCATCGACCAGAAACCGAGCCCCTCCGTCACCAGCTGGAAAATACAGAACGCGGCCAGAACGCATAACAAGCCGGAAGCGACTTTGATCTTGCTGAACATCGAGACACCTGAATTGCTGAA
Source organism: Paraburkholderia sabiae (assembly GCF_030412785.1). Lineage (NCBI taxonomy): Bacteria > Pseudomonadati > Pseudomonadota > Betaproteobacteria > Burkholderiales > Burkholderiaceae > Paraburkholderia > Paraburkholderia sabiae. Next base: position 3,834,329 of record NZ_CP125295.1, on the reverse strand, counting down.
TTGCTGATGGAGGACGGGGATGCATCCGGGTTTACGGCAGTGCCTGGCAGAGGCTTGAGCGTCGAACGAGAAAATTCCTGGCATGTAAGCATTTCGGAGGCTTACGCGGGGCGTTTGCATCGTTTTGCACAATAATCGGTGCGGGAACCTTCGAATTTCCCTTGACGCGCTGCATTTGCGCTTCCTAGAGTGGGGACATCGCCACGCGGGCTGTGCCCGAAGGAACGACGATGACAGATCTACTCGACCGGGCGCGCGGCGCGTTGCACGCCCAGCCGTTCAGCGTGTTGCTCGGCACGGAGCTGATGTATGTGGGCGCGAACGAGCTGACGCTGTGTCTGCCGATCCGCGACGAGTTGCGGCAACAGCATGGTTTCGTGCATGGCGGGGTGATCAGTTATCTCGCCGATAATGCGCTGACTTTTGCGGGTGCTCTGGCGCTTGGGCCTAGGGTTGTCACGGGCGAATATAAGATTAATTATTTGCGGCCCGCTGTGAATGGGGTTTTGATGGCTCGTGCTGAAGTGGTTTATGTTGGGCGGCAGCAGGCTACTTGTCAGTGCAATGTGTTTGTCACAGACGGAGATAAGGAGAGGCTTGTTGCCGTCGCGCAGGGGACTATTAATCGGATTGGGGATGGGGTGGAGTAGGTTTTTTTTGTCTGCGACGCTAGTCGCCATTACTTGGTTTTGTTGTGTCTGCGACGCTAGTCGCTGTTCTGGTTGATTCGCTTTTTGTTTTTTTTGCTGGCATCCGCGAATTCGTATCGGTTTGCTAGCGTTGCCCCTGTGCGGGGCAGCAAAAGAAAACACCAGCAAAAACTCAATCTCCCATAGAGAGCGCAGCGACGACCTCCCGCAACATCCCAGTCACCTCATCGAGCGAAGGCGCCACATACTCATCGATCCGCTTAAGAAACGGACAAGTCAGAGCCGCAATAGCCTGACCCGAAGCGGTCAACAGAGGAAACGTCAAATCGGTAACACCAAAAATCTGCTGACTATCCTTCTGCGAGAACCCGGCAGACCGAATCGCCGCGCAAGCGGCCTCAAGCGCATCATGATCGATCGTCACCTCGCCCTTAACCTTCGTATGCTCAGCGAGCATATGCTCGCGCTGCTCATACGTCTGGAAGGCCAGCATCGTGCGCCCCGAACTCGTATCGATCAAACCGACCCGCGAGCCGAGCCGCACCGAAATGCCCCACGTCCCCGGTCCATCCACCTGAGCAATCACCAGCAGATTGCCACGGTCATAGACAGCAAGATGACACGACTGCTCGGCATCAGCGGCGAAGCGCTGCATCAACGGTAAGGCTTCGGAAATCAGCCGGTTCATCGGCGGATGCCGATGCGCCAGCGCATACAGCTTCAAACTCAACGAATAACGGTCGCCCCCATCCGATCGCACCACGTACTGACGCGCCACCAGCCGCTCCAGCATCCGGTACATCTCGCTCGCGTTGCGCCCCAATAGCTTCGTGATCTCCGCGCGCGTCAGCCCGCTCTTCTGCTCGGCAAGCAGTTCGAGTATGTCGAGACCCTTGTCGAGCGCAGGCGCGCGATATCGGTCGGCGTCGTCCTTCTCTTCTACGTCCATCGTCAGCAGTCGGTTGGTGATTGGCTTTCGCATCGATTATCGGCCGTCAAAGGACTGTCACACAGGGCACCACGCTCCAGGGAAAACACCCACGCCCATCACGTTGACTTGTCAAAGTTCGTATATGAATAATACGTTCATTGGTGAATGAGTGCACCAATACCCATAAGAAAGAAAGCGAAGGTCGATGTACCCGGTTCGCCGGTTCCTCTTCCCACAACGCAGACCGCAGCCCGCGCCAGAGCGCAAAGGCCGGTCGCCATTGGAGACAAGCATGGGTTTCGCCAAGGAGCCGCGCGCGGCTCGCCGTTTCGTTCAGGGTGCATTGACGGCGGCAGTGGCCGCCGCGTGCGTCGCCGGTATCGGCTTCAGCACGGCCGCGCAGGCCGCCGATTCGTCCAAGGTCGGTCTCGGCCTGCCGCTTCTCACGTCGCCGTTCTGGCAGTCGTACAACAACTATCTGCCGAAGTACGCGAAGGAAATGGGCATCGACATCCTCGCGCCCGTCAATTCGAACAACGACCCCGCGCAGCAGATCACCGACATGAACAACATGGTGAATCTCGGCGCGAAGGGCATCGTCGTCGGGCCGATCGATTCGGCCGCGATCAGCCGCGCGCTCGATTCGGCTTCGGCGAAAGACGTGAAGGTCGTCGCCGTCGACGTTGCGCCGACGCAAGGCAAGGTCGCGATGGTCGTGCGCGCCGACAACCGCGCGTACGGCACGAACGCGTGCAAGTACATCGGCGAGCATGTGAAGTCGGGCAAGGTCGTGCAGATCATGGGCGATCTGGCGTCCGTCAACGGACGCGACCGCTCGGAAGCCTTCCGCGCGTGTCTGAAGAACTACCCGGCGCTGTCGCTGCTGGAGATTCCCGCAGGCTGGAAGGGCGATGTCGCGGCTAGCTCGCTCGACAGCCTGCTGACCGCGAATCCCGACGTGAAGGCGATCTACATGCAGGCGGGCGGCGTCTATCTGTCGCCGACGCTACAGACGCTGCGCCGCAAGCAGATGCTGTTCCCTGCAGGCGATGCGAAGCATGTTGTGATCGTCAGCAACGACGGCATTCCGCAAGAGTTCGACGCGATCCGCAAGGGCGAAATCGACGCAACCATTTCGCAGCCCGCCGATCTCTACGCGAAATACGGCCTCTATTACATGAAGGCCGCGCTCGCGGGCCAGACGTTCAAGCCGGGTCCGACCGATCACGGCAGCAACATCGTCCAGTTGCAGCCGGGCGTGCTCGAAGATCAGCTGCCTGCGCCGCTCGTGACGAAGGCGAATGTCGACGACAAGAACCTCTGGGGCAATACGTTGAAATGAGCGCTGAAATGACCCACGACGCGAACGCATCCACGCGCGCGGTCGTCGAAGCGCTTGGCGTCGGCAAGCGCTTCGGCAGCCACGCGGCGCTGAGAGACGTGAGCATGCGCGTGATGCCCGGCGAGTCGCATGCGCTCGTCGGGCGCAACGGCGCGGGCAAATCGACGCTCGTATCGATCCTCACCGGCTTGCGCAAGTCCGACACGGGCGAAGTGCGCTTCGGTGGCGAAGCTGCGCCGCCGATTGCCGACCGCGATGCGTGGCGCGAACGCGTCGCGTGCGTCTATCAGCATTCGACGATCATCCGCGAGCTGTCCGTCGCGGAGAATCTGTTCATCAACCGGCAGCAGACGCGCAATGGCGTGATCGACTGGCGCGCGATGCGCCGTGATGCGCGCGCGCTGCTCGATCACTGGAAGATCGACGTGCGTGAAGACGCGCGAGCGGGCGATCTCTCCGTCGAAGCGCGGCAGCTCGTCGAGATCGCGCGGGCGCTGTCGTATGGCGCGCGCTTCATCATTCTCGACGAACCGACCGCGCAACTCGACGGCGACGAAATCAAGCGGCTCTTCACACGCATCGAAGAGTTGCAGCGCGAAGGCGTGACGTTCCTGTTCATCTCGCATCATCTGCAGGAGGTGTACGAGATTTGCCAGGCCGTCACCGTGTTGCGCGATGCGCGGCATATCGTCAGCGCGCCTGTTTCTGCGTTGCCGCGCGACAAGCTGATCGAAGCGATGACGGGCGAGCGCGGCGGACTGAACGTCACCGATGCCGCGACGCGCGCGCCGCTGCCTTCGGATACGGCCGTCGCGTTGCAGGTCGAAGGACTCGCGGGCGCGGACTACGACGACGTGTCGTTCGAAGTGAAGCGCGGCGAAGTCGTCGGCATTACGGGCGCGACGAGCAGCGGACGCACGAGCGTCGCGGAAGCGATCGCGGGATTGCGCAAGCCGCAGCGCGGCAGCATCCATGTCGACGGCAAAGCGCTGCCGCCCGGCGACGTGCCCGCTGCATTGAAGCGCGGTATCGGCTGCGTGCCGAAGGATCGCCATCACGAAGGACTTGTGCTGACGCAATCGGTCGCGGAAAACGCATCGATGACGATTGCGCGCGTGCTCGGCAAGTTCGGCATTGCGCCGCCCGCGAAGAAGAACGCGTTCGGCAAGAAGATGATCGACGCGCTCGGCATCGTCGCGCAAGGGCCGGAGCATGTGGTGTCGGGTCTGTCGGGCGGCAATCAGCAGAAGGTGGTGATGGCACGCGCGCTCGCAACCGATCCCGATGTGCTCGTGCTGATCGATCCGACAGCAGGCGTCGACGTGAAATCGAAAGAAGCGTTGCTGTCAGTCGTCGATCGCGTGCGCGACGAAGGCAAGGCGGTGATCGTCGCATCGGGCGAGCTCGACGATCTGCGCACATGCGACCGCGTGCTCGTGATGTTCCGTGGCCGCATCGCGGCCGAGTTTCCGGCGGGTTGGGAAGACAACGACCTGATCGCATCCGTTGAAGGAGTCAGTCTCCATGAAGAATAGTGTGCCCGCGTTTGCCGCGGCTCAAGGAGTGGGCGCCGGCGCCGCGCGTCCGCGCATCGAGTTCGCGCGCCTGCGCGATCTCGCGCTGGTGCCCGCGCTCGCGCTGCTGATCGTGATCGGCGCGTTCGTCAGCCCGAGCTTTCTGACGAAGGCGAATCTGATCAGCGTGCTGGGCGCATCGGCAGCATTGGCGCTCGTCGTGCTGGCCGAATCGCTGATCGTGCTGACGGGCAAGTTCGATCTCTCGCTCGAATCGACGGTCGGCATTGCGCCCGCAATCGGCGCGATGCTCGTGATGCCCGTGGCGTCGGCGGGCTTCGGGTTCGAATGGCCCGCTGCTGCCGGCTTGCTGGCGATCGTCGTGGTTGGCGCGCTGATCGGTTTCATCAACGGCTTTCTCGTCGTGCGGCTGCGACTGAACGCGTTCATCGTCACGCTCGCGATGCTGATCGTGTTGCGCGGTATGCTGGTTGGCGCGACGAAGGGCGGCACGCTGTTCGATATGCCGCCGTCGTTCTTCGCGCTCGCGACGACCATCGTGCTCGGCTTGCCGCTGTCCGTGTGGCTCGCTGCGATTGCGTTCGGCATTGCTGCGTTCATGCTGCGTTATCACCGCTTGGGCCGCGCGCTGTATGCGATTGGCGGCAATCCGGAAGCGGCGCGCGCTGCAGGCATTCGCGTCGAGCGCATCACGTGGGGCGTGTTCGTGCTCGGCAGCGTGCTCGCGTCGATCGGTGGACTCGTCGTGACGGGCTACGTCGGCGCGATCAACGCGAATCAGGGCAACGGCATGATCTTCACCGTGTTCGCGGCGGCCGTGATCGGTGGCATTTCGCTCGACGGCGGCAAGGGCACGATGCTCGGCGCGCTCTCCGGCGTGCTGCTGCTCGGCGTCGTGCAGAACCTGCTGACGCTTGCACAGGTGCCGTCGTTCTGGATTCAGGCCATTTATGGCGCCATCATTCTCGGCTCGCTGATGGTCGCGCGACTCGCCAGCGGCGAAGGACAAAACTGACATGACGGATCGCCGCCTCATTCTTCTGAGCCCCGACGACAACTGCCTGATCGCCGCCGCGCGGCTCGAAGCTGGCACGCAGATCGAGATCGAAGGCGAGCACGTGACGCTCGCGAAGACGATCGAACTCGGCCACAAACTCGCGCGCCGCGCGTTGCACGCCGATGAAAAAGTGCTGCGCTACGGCGCGGTGATCGGCCACGTGAATGTCGATGTCGCGCGCGGCGAACATCTGCACACGCACAACCTCGAAAGCGATTACCTGCCGACGTACACGCACGACGCAGGCCACGCATTCGTTCATCACTGAGCGGGCCAAACGAACATGACCGACCTGACCGTAGCAAATGGGACCTCGCCTGTGCTCGAAGGCTATCTGCGCAGCGATGGACGCAAGGGCATCCGCAACGTGGTCGCGGTGGCGTATCTCGTCGAATGTGCGCATCACGTGGCACGCGAAATTGTTGCGCAGTTTCGTCCGTCGCTCGATGCATTCGGCGATGCTTCCGCGGAACTCGAATCGCCCGTTCATCTGATCGGCTTTCCCGGCTGCTATCCGAACAGCTACGCCGAAAAGATGATGGAGCAGCTGACGACGCATCCGAACGTCGGCGCGGTGCTGTTCGTGTCGCTCGGTTGCGAGAGCATGAACAAGCACTATCTCGTCGACGTCGTGCGAGCGAGCGGCCGTCCCGTTCATGTGCTGACGATTCAGGAAAAAGGCGGCACGCGCAGCACGATTCAATACGGTGTCGACTGGGTGCGCGAAGCGCGCAGCGAAATCGCGAAGCAGAAGAAGGTGCCGATGGCGCTCTCGGAACTCGTGATCGGCACGATCTGCGGCGGCTCGGACGGCACGAGCGGCATCACGGCGAACCCGGCCGTGGGCCGCGCGTTCGATCATTTCATCGAGCACGACGCGACCTGCATTTTCGAAGAAACGGGCGAGCTGGTCGGCTGCGAGTTCCATATGAAAAGCCGCGCCGCGCGTGACGATCTCGGCGATGAGATCGTCGCGTGTGTCGCGAAGGCTGCGCGCTATTACTCGATACTCGGTCACGGCAGCTTCGCCGTCGGCAACGCGGACGGCGGACTGACGACGCAGGAAGAGAAGTCGCTGGGCGCATATGCGAAGAGCGGCGCATCGCCGATCGTCGGCATCGTGAAGCCGGGTGACGTGCCACCGACGGGCGGGCTCTATCTGCTCGACGTCGTGCCCGACGGTGAGCCGCGTTTCGGCTTTCCGAACATCAGCGACAACGCAGAGATTGCCGAACTGATCGCGTGCGGCGCGCATGTGATCCTGTTCACGACGGGACGCGGCTCCGTGGTCGGCTCGGCGATTTCGCCCGTCATCAAGGTCTGCGCGAATCCGAATACGTATCGCAATCTGTCGGGCGACATGGATGTCGATGCAGGGCGTATCCTTGAGGGCCGCGCGACGCTCGACGAAGTGGGCCGCGAAGTGTTCGATCTGACGCTCGCCGTCGCGCAGGGCGCGGCGTCGAAATCCGAGTCGCTCGGGCACCAGGAGTTTATCCTTACGTACAAGACCTTCGAGCCCGTCGGGCCGGCGTGCCTGCCTGCGAATGCGGCGCTGCCGCATCGGGTGGTCAACGTGGCCGCGCGGTGAGCAGATCAAAGAACAGGGGAGCGAGACGATGACGGATGCGGCAGGATCAAACGTGCGCAAGCGGCGCAGCATCGGACGACGCTCGCTCGAAGTCACGGGTTTGGGTCTCGGCACCGCGCCGCTTGGCGGGCTCTATCGCGATCTGACCGACGAAGAAGCGTTCGGCGCCGTTCAGGCCGCGTGGGACACGGGCGTGCGTTACTTCGATACGGCGCCGCACTATGGACACACGAAGGCCGAGCATCGTCTCGGCGATGCGCTGCGGCGTTATCCGCGCAGCGAGTTCGTGCTGTCGACCAAAGTGGGCCGTCATTACGTGCCGCGCAAGAACCCATATGACGGCAGCGAAGGCTGGCAAAACCCGCTGCCCTTCGAAGCAATTTACGACTACACGCACGACGGTATCCTGCGTTCGTTCGAAGACAGCCAGCAGCGTCTGGGCATCATCGATATCGACATCCTGCTCGTGCACGACATCGGTGTGACGACGCATGGCGAGCGCAACGCGCACTACTGGCAGCAACTGACGCAAGGCGGCGGCTTTCGCGCGCTCGACGATCTGCGTTCGCAAGGCGTCGTGAAAGCGGTGGGTCTCGGCGTCAACGAAGGCGCGGCGATTCTCGATGCGATGCGTGACTTCGATATCGACTGTGCGTTGCTCGCGGGCCGCTACACGCTGCTGGAACAGGCCACACTCGAAGACCTGCTGCCCGAATGCGAAAAGCGCAACGTCAGCATTCTGCTGGGCGGTGCGTTCAATTCGGGGATTCTCGCGCGCGGCGTCGAAGGCGATCTGAAGTTCAACTATGGCGAGGCGCCGAAGGAAGTCATTGAACGCGTCGCGCGTCTCGAAGCCGTGTGCAAGGTGCATGGCGTGCCGCTTGCTGCGGCCGCGCTGCAGTTTCCTTATGCGCATCCCGCTGTCGCCACGGTGTTGACGGGCGCGCGCAATGCGGCCGAACTGCGCGAGAATGTGGCTTCGTTCGACAAGCCCATTCCCGCCGAACTCTGGCACGCGCTGCGCGATAAAGGGTTGCTCGATACGCGCGCACCTGTGCCGAAGGACTAGCGGTTCGAACACATCATGCAAATCGACGCACACCAGCATTACTGGAACCCCGAGCGCGGCGACTACGGCTGGCTCACGCCCGAACTCGCGCCGCTCTATCGCACGTTTGGCCCCGACGATCTGGCGCCGCTGCGCGAACGCGCGGGCGTGTCGCGCACAGTCGTCGTGCAGGCCGCGCCGACCGTCGACGAGACGCGCTATCTGCTCGATCTCGCGAGCAATGAGGATTCGATTGCGGGCATCGTCGGCTGGGTGCCGATGCTCGATCCCGACGCCCCCACACTGATTGCAGAACTCGCGCAGAAGCCGAAATTCAAGGGTATTCGGCCGATGCTGCAAGACCTGCCCGACGACGACTGGATCGCAAATCCCGTACTCAAACCCGCTGTCGATGCATTGATCGCTCACGACCTCGCGTTCGATGCGCTGATCTTCACGCGTCACGTCGATGCGCTCGACACGTTCATCGAACGCTTTCGGCAGTTGCGTATCGTGATCGATCACGGCGCGAAGCCGCCGATCCGCGACGGCAGCGCGGGCTGGCATGCGTGGGCCGAGGGCATCACGCGGCTCGCGAAGCATCCGCACGTGCACTGCAAGATCTCCGGGCTCGCGACAGAGGCCGCGCAAGGCTGGACGGAAGCGACGCTGCGTCCTTATGTCGATCATCTGCTCGCCGCGTTCGGACCGAAGCGCCTGATGTGGGGCAGCGACTGGCCTGTGCTGAATCTGAACGGCGACTATCTGCTGTGGCATTCGATCGCGACGCTGCTGCTGTCGTCGCTTGCCGATGGCGAGCGCGATGCGATATTCGGCGACAACGCGGCAGCGTTCTATCGCCTGTGACCGGTTTGTGATTGCATCGAGATTTCCACGTTCGCGCCGGTGAGCAGCCGTTGCAATACCCGGTATGACCAAAACGCCAATCCAATGGGAGCCTTAAATGGTACAAAGACTGGCCGGGAAGACGGCCCTGATCACGGCAGCGGGACAGGGCATCGGCCTTGCGACAGCCGAGCTTTTCGCGCGTGAAGGCGCGCGCGTCATCGCGACCGACATTCGCATCGACGCGCTCAAGGACAAGCCCGTCGAAGCGCGCAAGCTCGATGTGCTCGACGGCGCGGCGATCAAGGCGCTCGCGCAGGAACTCGGCCCGATCGACGTGCTGTTCAATTGCGCGGGCTATGTGCACGCGGGCTCGATTCTCGAAGCGAGCGAAGAGGACTGGGACTTCGCCTTCGATCTGAACGCGAAGGCGATGTACCGGATGATCCGCGCGTTCTTGCCCGCGATGCTGGAGAAGGGCGGCGGGTCGATCATCAATATGTCGTCGGCGGCGTCGAGCGTGAAGGGCGTGCCGAACCGCTTCGTGTATGGTGCATCGAAAGCCGCTGTCATCGGTCTGACCAAGGCCATCGCCGCGGACTTCGTGACGCGCGGCGTGCGCTGCAACGCGATCTGTCCTGGCACGGTACACTCGCCTTCGCTCGAACAGCGCATTGCAGAACAGGCGAAGGCGCAAGGCGCAACGGTCGACGCGGTGCATGCCGCGTTCGTCGCGCGTCAGCCGATGGGTCGCGTCGGCAAGCCGGAGGAGATCGCGGCGCTGGCGTTGTATCTGGCGTCCGACGAGTCGGCGTTCACGACGGGCCAGGCGCATGTGATCGACGGCGGCTGGTCGAACTGAGCGCGCGGCATCGACATTTATGAACCACGGAATCACTGAACAGAGGAAACTGCAGCGATGAAACTGCTTCGTTATGGACCGAAGGGCCAGGAAAAGCCGGGCTTGCTGGATGCGCAAGGCAAGATTCGCGATCTGTCGAACGTGGTCGCCGATATCGACGGCAGCGCGTTGTCGGACGCGTCGCTCGCGAAGCTGCGTGCGCTCGATCCGGCGTCGCTGCCGGTGGTCGAAGGCAATCCGCGTATCGGGCCGTGCGTCGGCAAGATCGGCAAGTTCGTGTGTATCGGTCTGAATTACGCGGACCATGCCGCTGAATCGAATCTGCCCGTGCCGACCGAGCCAGTCGTGTTCAACAAGTGGACGAGCGCGATCGTCGGTCCGAACGACGGCATTGAAATTCCGCGCGGTTCGAAGAAGACCGACTGGGAAGTGGAACTGGGCGTGGTGATCGGCAAGGAAGCGAAGTACGTCGACGAGGCTAATGCGCTCGATTACGTCGCGGGCTATTGCGTGATCAACGACGTGTCCGAACGCGAATGGCAGATCGAGCGAGCGGGTCAGTGGGACAAGGGCAAGGGCTTCGATACGTTCGGGCCGATCGGGCCGTGGGTCGTTACTCGCGACGAAGTGGCCGATGTCCAGAACCTGAAGATGTGGCTCGAGGTGGATGGGCATCGGTATCAGAACGGCAGCACCAAGACCATGGTGTTTGGCGTTGCCAAGCTGGTTTCTTATCTGTCGCAGTGTATGAGCTTGCAGCCGGGGGATGTGATTTCTACCGGCACGCCGCCAGGGGTTGGGATGGGCGTGAAGCCCGAGGCTGTGTATTTGAAGTCTGGGCAGACAGTGCGTTTAGGAATTGAGGGGCTTGGGGAGCAGACGCAGAAGACTTATTCGGCGGATTGAGTTTTTTGTCTGCGACGCTAGTCGCCTGTTTGGGTTTTTTGCTGCGCTGGCATCCGCGTGTTCGTTTTGGTTTGCTAGCGTTGCCCCTGCGCGGGGCGGCACCTACTTTTCTTTGCAGCGGCAAAGAAAAGTAGGCAAAAGAAAGCCGCTTCAAACCTCCGGTGCCTGCCAGGATACCGCTACGGCATGTGTTCTTTGAGCTATTGCGCAGCGACGTCCGCACTCTGTAGAAAGCCCGCAGTCAACCGCGCACGGCGCGAAAAACCCACACACAGTCTGGAGCACATGCCGCCGCAATCAGACCGGCGGCAAACGCACAAAAAACAGGCCGACCGAATGTGCCGCAAGTGGATGTCATCTTTCGCGCCGCGCGCGCCTGACTGCGGGCTTTCTACGGAGTGTTGGCGTCGCTGCGCGACAGCTCAAAGGATGCCAGCGAAAACCAAAACCCAAAGCATGGCGACTGCGTCGCAGACAAAAACCATAGGCTAAAATACGGCCCCTCGCAAAAAAGCACTTTGCGCCCACGCGCAATCGATATGGCAAAACTCCTCTCCGACTCCGAATTCCACCGTTTCTCCGACCTCCAGCAAAAGCAGGCGAACTTCACCATCACCAGCGAAGAAGCCGACGAACTCCGCGAAATCGTCTCGCGCGCGCAGCAAAAACGCGATGACCGCGCCGCCGCGATGAAGCAGATCGAAACCTTCATCGCCCAGTTCGACATCACGCCCGACGAACTCTTTTCCGCCGATCAGATCGGTGACGCCGCGCGTAACTTCGGCCTGATTCCCGCCGCGAAAAAAGAACGCGTGCTTCCGCCGACCGTGACGTTCAACGGCAAGCCGTATCAATGGACCCGTGCGCTGCCCGACGAAGTGCGCGTGCCGCTCTTCGAAGCGTTCACGGCAGGTCAATCGGTGAAGTCGTTCATCGCGACGCCCAAGGACGCCATGCGCTGCGCCGCGACGATCGCGCGTCTCGAACGCGAAACGGGCGCAACGTATGCGCCCGAATGGCTCGACGAACTGGCTGTCTCGCGCGAGCAGGTGGACGCGGCCTCGACAAAACTCGCGGCCTGAGCGCATTCACCCGAACATCGAGCGCGCGATCTAGCGCGTGTTCGGAGAACATGCAGGCGACGCGCCGAACCCCGGTGCGCCGCCTTTTTGTTTGGCGTCGTCCGGCTGTTCGAGCGCCATTCTGAAGCCGACGACGCCCGGATCCTCGGTGCGCGCCGTCGTGAAACCAACGGCCGTCGCGAGGCCGATCATCGCGGAGTTTTCGCGCAACGCCTCGCCGACGATCCAGTGCGTGCCGCGCGCCCGCGCGTACGCGATGATGCGCTCCATCAACAGCCGCCCCAAGCCTCTTCCCTTCTGATCCGAACGCACGGCCATCGCGAATTCGGCCGTTTCGTTGTCCGGGTCCGCGACGGCGCGCACCACGCCGAGCGTGCGTATCGAGCCGTCGTCGTTCCGCGTCGTCGCGATCAGCGCCATCTCGCGGTCGTAGTCGATCTGCGTCATGCGCGCGAGTTGCGAATGGTCGAAGCTGCCGACCGCACCGAAAAAGCGCAGACGTAAATCGTCGGGCGTCATCGATTCGACGAACTCGCGATGCGCTGCCTCGTCTTCGGGACGAATCGGCCGCACCGTGATGCGCTGACCGCGCCAGTCGAGCGTTTCTTCGTAGCGCCGCGGATACGGCATGATCGCGAAGCGCGTGCGGCTCGCCGACAGCCGCAAACGCGGCGCGACGATCGCCGCGCCGTTCTTCATCACGCGCAACGCGAGTTTCAGCGACACGATCTCGCGTATCTCCGACACCGCCTGCGAGATCGCCGTGAACGCGCCCAGCACAGGCTCGGGCGCGACCGCGCGGAAATACGCGGAGTTCGACAGGATGTCGCGCGACAACACGGGATTCAGCGGAGGCAGGCCGAACACGCACATCGGCCGCGCTTCGTCGTGCTCGGGCGGCGCGGTGAAGCGGAACACCGGGCCGAAGTTGTCGTCGTCGCGCAGTTCGACTGAGATATCGACGACGGCTTGTTCGCGCGCAACGTCGGGAATGGTGCGAAGGCCGAAGTGCGCGAGCAGCCGCGCCGCGTCGTCGCCTTCGAGTTCCGTCACGCCCGACGACAGCGCCGCGCACGCCTGCGCCTGCGCGGCATCGATCGCTTCGGGCACGCGCGCGGGCTGGCCTTCGGGCGTCTGCATCAGCAGTTCGCGCACGAGGCGATATTCGACCAGACGCTCGAACGCGCGCGCGAGCCGCTGCGGCGTCGTGTGGACGGGAATGCCGTGTTCGTGCAAGGCGTCCCGCGTTTCACGCTTCACGCCGCCGAAAAAGCACGCGAGCAGTCCGCGATACGCGTAGCGCTGATTCGCGATCAGCGCCTGCGCGACTTCTTCGACGGGCGCGCTGTGCGTCGACGCGTGCACGACGAAAGCCGTGCCCGTCGAACGCTGGTCGGCGAGCACCTTGAGCGCCGTGCCGAAATGCTCGGCGCGCGCGTCGCTGCCGAGCAGCAGCGGATTGCCCGGTCTGGCACGCGGCAGCGCCTGCGCGAGCGCATCGACGGCGCCCGATGGGCATGGCGCGAGCGTGTCGCCGGCCGCCTTGAAGGCGTCGGTGGCGAGCGTCGCGACGCCGCGGTCGCTCGTGATCAGCGTCGCCGTCGCGCCCGCTGCAACGCGGCCCACGCCGAGCGTTTCGATTTCGTCGAGCAGATCGTCGAGCGCATCGACGCGCACCATGCCCGCGCGGCGGAAAGCGGCCGTGTAGAGCGCGTCGTCGGGATCGCTGCGGCCCGAGCGGAGCGCCAGCACCGGCTTGTTGCGCGCCGCCGCCCGCGCCGCCGACATGAACTTGCGCGCCGCCTTCACCGAATCCACTTCGAGCAGGATCGCGCGCGTGGCGGGATCGCTTGCCAGATAGTCGAGCACGTCGCCGGCATCGACGTCGGCTTCGTCGCCGAGCGCGAGCGCGTGCGAAAAACCGAGGCCGCGCGCGTGCGCCCAGCCGAGCACCGCGTTCGTCAGCGCGTTCGACTGCGACACCCACGCGACGCCGCCCGGCCGCACCGTCACGGACGGCGCGCCGAGATGCGCCTTGAGCGCGGGCGTCACGATGCCGAGGCTGCCCGGCCCGACGATCCGCAACAGATGCGGACGCGCGGCGGCGAGCATATGACGCACGTCGGCGCGGCCTTCCTCGCCGCGCACTTCGCCGACGATGATCGCCGCCCGCGTGCCGCGTCCGCCGAGCGTGTGGACGATACCGGGCCACGTCGACGATGGCGTGCAGACGATCGCGACCGTGGGCGCGTCGGGCAGATCGCCCGCATTGCCGACGCACGAGTGGCCGTCGAGCATGTCGTACTTCGGATTGACGGCCCACACGGGGCCGTCGAAGCCGCCTTCGATCAGCCGCTTCCAGACCATCGCGCCCGTGCTGCCGGGGCGGTCCGAGGCGCCGATCACGGCGACGGATTTCGGGCGAAACAACGCGTCGAGATTGCGTACGGTCACGGGCGCTCCGCGAATGAGGTGAGTGCGCGCGCCGGGCATCTGGGCGCATCGGGCGCGCGCGGTTTCATCAGTCATCAGGATAGGCGATGCGCGAAGACGCCGCGATGTCGGTCTCATGCATGCGATAGGCCAGTCCCCGCTGCCGCTTTCCATCCGATGTTAGCGCATGGTTTCCGCGGCCAGCGCACGCCGCGTCTGGCGCAGCATGTAGAATCGCCGCACAGCTCGCGGCGCCGCTTCCCGCCGCGGCGCGACGGGCGACGCGATGGCGTGCCGCATGTCGAATGCACGGGGAGCATGCCCGCCGGCCATCTACTGCCGGCGAGTCAGAGAAGAAGATGAGACTGAAGGAAGATTTATGCGGCGTTTGCCCTCGCTGATCGCGTTGCGCTTTTTCGAAGAGACGGCACGGCACATGAGTTTCAACCGCGCGGCCGTAGCGCTGTGCGTGACGCAGGGCGCCGTCAGCCGGCAGATCAAGATTCTCGAAGAGTCGCTTGGCGCGAAGCTTTTCGAGCGCGATCACAAGGGCATCCGGCTGACGAAGGCTGGTCAGCAGCTTTTGCCGTGCGTGTCGGAAGCCTTCGATACGCTCGAACGCGGCACGCGCCAGGTCACGACGGCGAAGGGCCGCCGACGCCTTGTGCTATCCGTGCCGCCTACTTTTGCGACGCAATGGTTTTCGCCGCGGCTCGGCTCGCTGGCCGTCGAGTTGCCGGACGTCGAGCTGTCCGTGCGCACTGGACCCACCGACGATTGTCACTGCAACATCCGTTTCGGCCGCGACGCGTTGCCCGATGCGCATTCCGAGCTGCTGATGATCGAGCGTCATACGCTGGTTGGTTCGCCGCGGTTCGGCGGCGAGGCGCTCGACAAGTTGCTGGAGACGCTGCCCGCGCTGCATGTGCTGCACAACGATGCGCGGTTGAATCTTTGGCCGGATTGGCTCGATAAGGCTGGCTTGCCTGCGCGGTATAGCGAGAACGGGATCGAGTTTTCGACACTCGAGCAGGCTATTCATGCTGCGCGCAAGGGTGTTGGGCTGGCGATCGTTGATCGGAATATGATTGTTGAGGAATTGGCTGAAGGCAGCCTTGCGCCTATGTCTGATATCGAGGTTAGTGGTCCCTACGGGTATTGGCTTGATATCGCTGCGCGGCATGCTGGGCTCGAGCATGTGCAGGCTTTTGCTAGTTGGATGCGGGAGCAGGTTTTGAGTATGTCTTGATTTTTTGTCTGCGACGCTAGTCGCCATTTTGGTTTTTGATTTTGGGTTTCTGCTTTTTTGGTTTTTGCTGGCATCCGCGAATTCGTATCGGTTTGCTAGCGTTGCCCCTGTGCGGGGCGGCACCTACTTTTCTTTGCAGCGGCAAAGAAAAGTAGGCAAAAGAAAGCCGCTTTTGTACCTCCGGTGCCTGCCAGGATACCGCTACGGCATGTGTTTTTTGAGCTATTGCGCAGCGACGTCCGCACTCCGTAGAAAGCCCGCAGTCAACCGCGCACGGCGCGAAAATCCCGCACACAGTCCGGAACACATACCGCCGCAATCCGACGGCAAACGCACAAAAACAAGCCGACCGAATGTGCCCCAAAGGGATGTCATCTTTGGCGCCGAGCGCGCCTGACTGCGGGCTTTCTACGGAGTCCGGACGTCGCTGTGCGAAAGCTCAAGGAACGTGTGCCGTGGCGTTATCCTGGCCGGCACCGGAGGTTTGAAGCGGCTTTCTTTTGCCTACTTTTCTTTGCCGCTGCAAAGAAAAGTAGGTGCCGCCCCGCACAGGGGCAACGCTAGCAAACCGATACGTCAACGCGGATGCCACCGCAACAAAACCAAAAATCGCGACTAGCGTCGCAGACAAAAAAAACCTACATAGCCTTCCTGAACGGCGCCCCCGAATGCTCGCGCAGCTCATTAAACACGATCTTCGGCCAGGCCTTCTGCGCAACCTCAATCTCAGAGACATGCGAAGCAAGGTAGGTAGGCGCATCAGCCGCATCATAAGCAATACGCGGAGCGTAAGAATCACAGAACCGCCGCAATTCACCTGCGTCATCGCAGGTAACCCACCGTGACATCCGATACCGCGCAGGCCCCATCCGCACGTCGACCTTATATTCGGTCGACAACCGATGCGACACCACTTCGAACTGCAGCTGTCCAACAGCGCCCAGAATCGTCAGCCCGCCGACGACCGGCTTGAACACCTGAATCGCGCCCTCTTCGCCAAGCTGCTTCAGCGCTTCGCCGAGCTGCTTGGAACGCATCGGATCGACCACTTCGACCGTCTGGAAGATTTCCGGCGCAAAAAACGGCAGACCGACGAACTGCAGCAGTTCGCCTTCCGTCAGCGTGTCGCCGAGACTCAGCGTGCCGTGATTCGGGATGCCGATGATATCGCCCGCATACGCCTCGCTGACCGTCTCGCGGCGCTGCGACAGGAACGTCACCACGTTGTTCGCGCGGAACGTCTTGTTGTTGCGCGTGACCTTCAGCGCCATGCCGCGCTCGAAACGCCCCGAGCACACGCGGATGAACGCGACGCGGTCGCGGTGCGCGAGATCCATGTTCGCCTGCACCTTGAACACGACGCCCGTGAACTTCGGCTCGTCCGGCTGCACGGGACGCTGCACCGTCAGTCGCGCGGACGGCGGCGGCGCGAGGTCGACGAGCGCATCGAGAATTTCCTTCACGCCGAAGTTGTTGATCGCCGAACCGAACAGCACGGGCGATTGCTGGCCCGCGAGGAACTCGTCGCGATCGAAGGTGGGCGTCGCGCCCGTGATCAGGTCGATTTCTTCCTTTGCGCGCACCCATGCGTGGCCGAAGCGGCGCTCGCCTTCCTCGTCGCTGAGCGCCTGGATCGTCTCGACCGCGCCGCCGAGCGTGTCCTGACCCGCGCGGAACACGCGCACCTGATCGTTCTGGATGTCGTAGACGCCCTGGAAGTCCTTGCCCATACCGATCGGCCAGGTGAACGGCACGGCCGACACGCCCAGATGCTGCTCGATTTCGTCGAGCAGATCGAGCGGCTCGCGCACTTCGCGGTCGAGCTTGTTGATGAACGTGACGATCGGCGTCTTGCGGCTGCGGCACACTTCGAGCAGCTTGAGCGTCTGCGCTTCGACGCCGTTCGCGCCGTCGATCACCATCACGGCGGCATCGACGGCCGTCAGCACGCGGTACGTGTCTTCCGAGAAGTCTTCGTGGCCCGGGGTGTCGAGCAGATTGATCACGCAGTCGCCGTATTCGAACTGCATCACCGAACTCGCGACCGAAATGCCGCGCTGCTTTTCGATTTCCATCCAGTCGGACGTCGCGTAGCGATTGCTCTTGCGGCCCTTCACGGTGCCCGCGATCTGGATCGCGCCCGAAAACAGCAGCAGCTTTTCGGTCAGCGTGGTTTTACCCGCGTCAGGGTGGGAAATGACCGCGAACGTGCGGCGACGTTTGAGTTCGGAGACTGACATCGTGTGAGGCGGAAATTAGGGTTCGGGCGAGCGGCGCGGCCCGGTGCGTCCTGGTCGGGCGGTGCAATGCGCCTTTGCTTCATGGCGGCGATGGTTCGCAGGCGCTGAACGGCTGAATCGTCGGCCAGGACAAGTGTGGGACGAATGATACACGTCATCGCGACGGTGAATGGAATTCCGCCTCGGGCGGGCGTCCGGCGGACGTCCTATTGGTAGGACATCGTGAACGTCGCGACGCCCGACACGCTGCCCGGCGTGAGCTGCCCACTCGTGCGGACGTAGCGCGCCGTCAACGGAATCTGCATCGCGCCGCCCGTCGCGGTGCCCGCGGACCATTGATTCGTCGTTCCCGCCACCGCCGAATCCGGGCCATATGCGATTACCGTGCTGCCATTGAGCAACTGGAGGCCGACGCCCGAGGCGGAGCCTCTGGGCAGAGTCAGAGTGGTCGACCGGTTGGTGGGTGTCGTGGCATCGGTGATCGTCACGGCGACCTTGACGCCTGCCGGGCAGTTGAGCGTCAACGGCAGCGTCGTATCGTCGGCGGTTGCGCCGGTATTTGCAAGATCCTTCGGGTACACCTTGGGCAAATTAAACGTGAGCTGCGGCGTTGTCACGCTGCAGCTACTGACGGTGATGGCGGTGCCGGTCGTCAGCGTCAACGTTCCCGACACGGTCGTGATGCAACTACCCGAGAAGGTCACCGTCATGCTCGGTAGGGAAACGACTGTTCCGGGAGAGACGGCGCCGCTGACCACCAGGTCGGCCCGCAGATAATGCGCCGTCGAGCCGGTCGGAGTCGTCAACGTCTGGGAAACCGGAGCGTCGACCCAGCTTCCGTTCCACCCGCTCGTGATGTAGAAATGCACGCCGATGCCGTGAGCCCCAGTCTGGTATATCAGCGGATTGCCGGGAACCGGCATGCCATTTACCGTAACGTCCTTTTGCACGTTGCACGTCACGCCGCTAGCAGACAAACCGACGTTCACCGCCTGGCTGGACAGCACGGTGCCTACGGGCATGTCGCGCGATACGGCTATCGACGCTGGAAACGTCAGGTTCGCACTAGCCGGGAAGGTGATCGTCCCTGCAGCCATCGCCTGGGAGCCGACGAGCATCAGCAGTAGCACGGCCGTCATTCTGGTAACGCAAGCGGCAGCCATCGCGGACCTCGTTCGCACCCCGCGGGATGCGCTGAAAAACACGTTCATCAAATGCTTCATTCGACACTCCTGCGCCGCGCGCATCTGGGCCATCGACGCGTTGCCCGCGACGGATTCAGAACATCCCGCTTTACGCTTACTGATACGACATCGTGAACGTCGCAGCGCCCTTTACTGAGCCCGGAACCAGTGTCCCCGTGGTTCTGATGTATTGAGCCGTAAGTGGAATCTGCATTGCCCCACCGGCCGCCGTTCCCGCCGACCACTGATTGGTATTCCCGGCAGTCGCCGAATCCGCGCCATAGGAAATCGGCGTCGATCCATACAATATTTGAATGCCGAGACCCGATGCAGACGAACCCGACGCCAAACTCAGCACGTTCGTACGATTGGACGGGGTCGTAGCGTCCGAAAGCGTAACGTTGACCTTCACACCGCTCGCGCAGTTGAGACCTATCGCCAGCGGCAACGCGCCTGTCGTTGCACCAGCGGTTTTCAGATTGGTCGAAAGCGCCTTGGGCAATGTGACCTGGATCGCGCCCGTGGTCACCTGGCAAGTCGCAGCGACGATTTGCGAGCCCGTGTTGACGTACTGAGTGGCGGAGACTGTTGGGAAGCAGCTTCCAGAATATGTGACGGTGAGGCTCGGAAGCGTTGTGAGCGTGCCCGTCCCGATCGGACCGGTAACGACCAGCACTGCCTGCATGTACATCGGGTAGGTGCCTGTGGTACCCGTAAGCGTCTCGGAGTACGGCGCGTTTGCACCTGAGCCGGTCCAGCCGTTGGTCAGGGCAAACTTCACGCCGACGCCCGGTACGTTCGTCTGAAACAATGTGGTGCTTCCGGGAACCGGGGTTCCGTTGACCACTGCGCTCTTCTGGATGTCGCAAGTCACGCCACTTATCGAAACGCCGACGTTCTGATTGACCGCCTGAAGCACCGTGCCAACGGGGGCGTTCTGTGCGCCTGTAGTTGACGCGGGAAACGACAGATTCGCCACGGATCCCACGTAAGCCGGAAAAGTGACCGTAGCCGCGATTGCGTTCGCTCCTGCGACCATCAGCAACACGGCTACAGCCCCGAGTAACGATTTTTTCGCGACCACCCTGAATCGCGCTTTGAGTCGCTCGATAAATGTCTGCATTTGCGTAATCCCTCCAATCCTGACTTCACCCGATGTTCCCTGCACCACTCGACGCAGCGTGACGCCGACATTAGTCACGGGCCATCGCGCTGCTCGCGCCGATGCAATGCTCTTCCAGCGAGACATAAGCACTCGCCTCACGGCCTTTCGCGGGCAACGCATATCGGATCCGACAAATTTCCCCTTGCTCGTCTCCGAGCGTCACAACAAGCGTCCCGCTGTCTTCCAGCCCGCGCGCAAAAATCCGGCTGTCCTGCGCGACAACGCCGACATGTCGCCCGCTACCATCCACCACCTCCGCGCCGAACGGCAACGCTTCTCCGCCCAGACGCGGCGCACGGATCAACGCCGCGCGTCCTGTCACCGTCTTGTACTTCAGCATCGCAACCGATCCCAGCCGCGGCGCGACATGCTCGGCCGTCGACTCGAACTCCACATCCGTCGACGTGCCCTTCGGATCGAGATCGACCGCGTTCATCGCGTACGGCGTCAGATACGGCACCACGGCATAGCCGTGCGAATCGACCTTCACGCCCGTCGCGCCCAGAATCGTCGCGCCTTCCGCGCCTTTCGCCTCGACCACGCCGAACGTGTCGCCGACCGTCTGCGAGAACGTGACGCCGCCCGGATGCGCGACGATCGAGCCGCTCACGCCCGCCGACACCTGTGACGAATGCGCGCCGCCGCTCGCCGAGGCCGTCACCTGCGCAACCGGCGCGCGCCAGCTGCCGCTCGCGCCGGCATTCCCGTTGACATCGGCGGAGGCCGACTGGCTCGCCGAGCCGTATGCGTTGTACGAGAACTGGTTGTGCTCGCCCGCCGCGCCGCCGATGCTCGTCTGCATGCTCGTCGCGCCCGTGCCGCTACTGAGGTTCGTCGACAGCATCGGCGCGTGCGGCGTATGGCCGAGCGGAATCGTCGTGCTCAGCATGATTTCGTTCGACAGCGTGCCATCCGCGCTGCGCGTGCGTCCCGCCGTCACGCTATACGTGCCGTATTTGAAGCCGTTCGAATAGCCCAGTTGATAAAACACGTCGCGACCCGGCCTGTTCCAGTAGTGCTGCGACGAAACCGTCGCGAACACCGATCCGCGGTTGCTCAGGTTCTGGTTCACCGTCAGCTGCAGACGGCCGCGTTCGCGGTCGGCCGCAGCGATATCGCCACCGTGCAGCGCGGCGTCGCGCACGCGAGCCGCATCGGCGAGACCGAGATAACCGGCATCCGAATAACGATAAGCGCCGAGCGCGATGTTGGTATCCGTCGAATCGATGAACTTGCTGTAGCCGATGTGCAGGCTTTGTCCCTGATGCGTCGCGTCGCCGGGAATCTCCGTGCGCGCCGTCGTCACATCGGCTGCGACTGCGCCGTACTTCGTATTGAAGGCTGCGCCGAGATTCGCCGCAAGGTAGCCGTTCGAAACGATCCCGCCGCCATACAACGTGATCAGGTTCGTCAGCCCGCGCTGCATCGTGAACTGTGTGAAGCCGGGCTTGGTCTGCAGCGAGTCGTCGCGCAGCTGGCCCGCCGTGAATGCGAAGCGCGTCGAGCCGGGACGCAGCGATTGTGCGACGGCTGCATAAGGCACCGAAAAGCTTTTCGCGCGGCCATCGGCTTCCGTCACGGTCACGTCGAGATTGCCGCCGTAGCCGGTCGCGTACAGATCGCGGATTTCGAACGGTCCCGGCGACACATTCGTTTCGTAGATCACCTGGCCGTTCTGCCGCACCGTCACGCGTGCGTTCGATTCCGCCGTGCCGCGCACGACAGGCGCATAGCCGCGCAGCGATTCGGGCAGCATGCGGTCGTCGGTTGCGATCTGCGCGCCGCGGAACGACACGCTGTCGAACACGTCGCCCGTCGTTTGCGCGTCGCCGAGCGTGACTTGCGAACGCAGCTTCGTGATGTCGTGCTGAACATACGTGGCGATGTTGTCGAACTGCGTGGCCTGGCCCGTCGCCGCCGTCGTCGACGACTGATGCCGGAAGTGCCAGCCGCCGACATTCACGCCCGCATTCAGACCGAGATACTCCTGCGTCGAGCGGAAGCCGTTCGCGTTGGTCTGGTACACGTTCGCGTTGTAGCTGAGAAAGCCCGCGTTGACGCCGCTGTCCCACAACTCGGGAGCAACGTAGCCGCGCGCCATGCTGCGCATGTATTTCTGCGGAACTGAAATGGACAGCTTCTGTTCGGCGAAGTCGAAGTCAGCGGTCGCGTCAGGCACGAGCGCGGCGAGATCGATGCATTCGCCGGCCGGTTGTTCGTGGTCGCTCGCGAGCTTCGAAAAATCGACGCCGAAGCCTTCGAGCATCTTGCGCGTGAAGCATGCGCGCGCGTTTTCGCCTTCGCGCGTCGCGACGAAGCGGACGCTGTCGCGTGCGACGCGATTGCCGTTCACGACGATGTCGACCGTGTAGTCGCCGGGCGTCACGACATTGCCGCGCGCGAGACGCGCGATATCGACGCGTTGTGTGTCGATCTGCAGGAACGTCGTATCGAACTGGACTGCGCCACTCTGTTCGTCCGCATGCGCGCTGCTCACGCCCAGGCTGCTTGCGATCGCAAACACCGACAGCACGACAGCCGTGACGGGATTCAACACGAACGGCCGGGGTGTCGCGCCGGCGCGATCTTGCGCTTGATGTGAACGTGAGGGCTTCATGATCCGATAACTTCGATTGCGTGAAACGTCGGCCTGTTGATCAGGTACAAATCGATGTTATGGATTTGTGAGATAGAAGTACCTCAGACAACTCCTATTTATGAGATGCCGGAAAGCCTTGCGCGACAAGGCTCAGCGCGGAGCACGCGAAGTGGCGCGTCCGCGTTTTTGAGATCGGAAGGGGTATGCGGAAAAGCTCGGACCGAACGTTCAGAATGACGCGAAGAGGATCAAGGCGCGATCGACGCGTCGCCCTCGATGGCGCCGCCGAAATCGTTGATCGCCATGTAGTGGACCTTGCCGGACTGCACGCCGCTCATTTGCGGCACGTCGATGATCTGCTTGCCGTGCGGCGGAACCATGCCGCCCTGGTCGTTCTTGTACGTCCTGCCGTTGGCCGACACGGCGATCTCGCTGAACGACACGTAATACGCGGTCGGATTCGACACCGCGAGCGCCTGCCCCTTGCCTTGCGGCGCCGGGACGACCTTCCAGTCGAGCTGTCGAGGCGCGTCGTCCGGCTTGCCTTGCAGCTTCGGCGGACGCACGAACACCTTGACTCGCGTGCGGTAGGCGAATTGCAGCGTATTCGTGTCGGGCGCGACGTCGGCCTTCGGCGGCACGTCCAGCACGTTGAGCCAGTACACCGACTCGCGATCCTGCGGCAATGCCTCGCCCGTGAACATGACGCGCAGCGTCTGCGACTTGCCCGCGTCCATGCGGAAGATCGGCGGCGTGATGACGAAGGGCGTCTTGCTGTCGGCGGGTTTCGTATCGGCGTTGCCGTCGTCCATCCACACCTGCACCAGCGACGGCGTGCGGCTGTCGTTGTCCAGCTTGACCGTCACCTCGCGCTGATCGAGCGGATACACGACCCGCGTGCCGCCGATCGTCACGCTCGCGTGCGCCGCGCCAGCAAACAGCGCGCAAGCCATACCGAACCCCGCCAGCAACCGACCCATCGTTTTCATCGTCATCACCTTTGAACGTGCTCTCGGCACGCGTTACAGCTGTTCTTCGAAACAATTCCGTACGGCAAGACGTTTGTCGAAACAAACGTCTTGCCAGGCATCGCTTACTGATACTGCATTGTGTATTGAACCGTCGAGTTCACACTGCCCGGCTGCGCCTTGCCCGTCGCGTAGTACTGCGCGAAGTAGTTCAGCACCGCTGCGCCGCCCGAAATCGCCGCGCCGTTGGTGGCGACGTCGTTGTTCGCGTTGCTCAGAATGTTGATCGGTTGCATCTGCGCGTTCAGCAGACGCACTTCGACGTTCTGCGCGGGCGAGCCAGCCGACTGGTTGAGCAGATTGCCGCTGCTCTGGTCGACGGTCGGGCCGTTTTCGAAGCGTGCGACCGCTTTCGTCGCCGCGCCCGAGCAGCCGCTCAGCGTCAACTGGATGTCGCCGAGGTTCGACGTGCCGGCCGTTGCGCCAGCCGTCGACAGCGAGCCCGTCGGAACGGTCGGCAAGGTCGCCGTGATGTTGGCGGGCGAACCTGCTGCGACGCCGTTGATCGAGCAGGTCGTGTCCGACACCGCGCCGTTGATCGTGATCGTGCCGTCGGCGGCATGCGCCTTCAGCGAGACGAGGCTGACGAGGCCCATGGCGACGAGGACGGCTGCGGAAATGATGCGCTTTTGCATGGCGATGCTCCTAAGAATCTGAATGATGAAAAAAAAGCTGTTTCGTGGAATGTCGCGGCGCGTTCGTGTTCAGAACTCGCACCGCTTGCGCCGATCGCTACTGCCCGGTCCGTTTTTTCGTGTCGTCCGCGTTGGCGTTCAGCATGTAGAGAATCTTAAAAACTTCGCCCTTGAGAATCTTTAAGACGACTCCCAAAGTTATGAGATAGGCGATCAGCGGACGATTTCGCGCGAAAGCAGGCGGAATAACGGATCGAAGGAGGCCATCCGTCTTTCTGAGAGACGTGACGTAAATACGAGATCGGCGCGGCATCATCCGAGCACCGTCGTCATTTCTCAGAATTGGCGCGCGGGCATGTGCAAACGAAAAAAGCCCGAAGCACCCATAGGGCGCTTCGGGCTTCAGCCGAAGAGAAGAAACGCGACGGGCGCTACGCCCCGCTCGCCTGATTCAACGTCAGATGCTTCGTTTCAGGCGCCCACGCAATCGACACGATCATGCCGACCAGCAGCACGGCAGAGAGCGCGAGCATCGTCGAATGAAAGCCGAGTTGCGCGATGCCGAGCGGCAGCAAAAACGTACCGACAGCCGAACCTAAACGGCTGCACGCGATCGCGAGGCCGACGCCGCACGCGCGCACTTCCGTCGGGAAGCATTCGGGCGGGAACACGCCAACCAGGTTCGAGAACGCCGACATCGTCAGCGTGAAGACCGCGAACGCGACGATCATCCACAACGCCGCCGATTCCGGCAGCACGGCGAGCGCGAACAGCGACACGCACGTCACCGCGAACGAGCCGATCAGGAACGCGCGACGCGACAGCGCGATCGTTAGCCAGATGCCGAGCAGCGCGCCGACCACGAGAAAGCCGTTCAACAGGAAGTCCGCGCCCGAGCCGTTGTCGAGATGAATCGCTTTGAGGATCGACGGCAGGAACGTGTAGATCGCGAAGTACGGAATCACGAGGCACACGAAGAACGCGCAGTTGAAAACCGTGCGGCGGATCAGATCGCGCTGGAACAGCCGCGCAAAACCGCCGTGGCCGCTGTGCGCATGATCGTCGTGCGCGCCGTCGAGCGTCACGTTCGGGCCGAAGTATTTCAGCACGACGGCTTTCGCTTCTTCGATGCGTCCCTTGCCGTGCAGCCAGCGCGGCGATTCCGGCGTGCCGATGCGCAGGAACAGCACGGCCAGAGCCGGCACGCCCGCCGACGCGAGCAGCCAGCGCCACGCATCGGGCGATGCATCGGCGTAGTACAGACCGAGCACGTTCGCGACCACGTAGCCGATCGTCCAGATCACGCTGAACGAGCCGAGCAGCGTGCCGCGATGCTTGCGCGGCGAGAACTCCGCGAGAATCGCGTGACCGACGGCGAAATCGCCGCCCATGCCGAAGCCGATCAGCACACGCAGCGCGCACAGCATCGCCGGCGACGACACATAGAACTGCGCGAACGCCGCGAGCGTGATGATCAGAAAGCTCAACAGGAAAATGCGCTGGCGGCCCATGCGGTCCGACAGCCAGCCGAAGATCAGGCTGCCGACGAAAATGCCCATCAGCGCCGAGCTGCCGATCATGCCTTGCCAGAACGCATCGAGCGGCATCTGCCTGTTCAAAGTCGCAAGCGCATAGCCGATCGTGCCGAGCGCGTAGCCTTCCGTGAAATGCGCGCCGAACGTCAGCCCGGCGATCTTGATGTGAAAGCCGTTGAGCGGAACGTCGTCGAGCGAGATGGTGTTGGCGTCGGCGCGTGGCGCGTGAGCCGGCGCGGCGACGCGCGGGGATGGGGACGCGAGACCGGACGGCCGCGCGAGCAGGTCTTGATCGCTCAAGATGTCTCCTTCGTTATGTCGCGCGTCCCGTGGTGCGCGCCGGGACGCGTACTCCCTTGCCATCCGCCGCGCGTGGCGGACGAAGTACCGGCGATCAGCGGCCGAGGCCGCCCATCATCATGTACTTCAGCTCGACGTACTCATCCATGCCGTACTTCGAGCCTTCGCGGCCGAGGCCCGACTGCTTGACGCCGCCGAACGGCGCCACTTCCGTCGAGATGATGCCTTCGTTGATGCCGACCATGCCGCTTTCGAGCGCTTCCGCGACACGCCACGCGCGGCCGAGGTCGCGCGTGTAGAAGTACGCGGACAGACCGAACGGCGTATCGTTCGCGGCCTTGATCGCTTCGTCTTCCGTCTTGAAGCGGAAGCAGGCTGCGACGGGGCCGAAGGTTTCTTCTTCGGCGATCAGCATCGGTTGCGATGCATCGACGAGCACGGTCGGTTCGTAGAACGTGCCGCCGAGCGAATGACGCTTGCCGCCCGTCAGCGCGCGGGCGCCATGTTGCAATGCATCCGCGACGTGCGCTTCGACTTTCATCAACGCTGCTTCGTTGATCAGCGGACCTTGCTCGACTTCGCCCTTCAGCGCATCGCCGACGCGCATCTTCCTGACGGCTTCCGTCAGCGCCTTCGTGAACGCATCGTAGATGCCGTCCTGTACGTAGAAGCGGTTCACGCACACGCAGGTCTGCCCCGTGTTGCGGAACTTCGACGCCATCGCGCCCTGCACGGCGGCGTCGACATCGGCGTCGTCGAACACGATGAACGGCGCATTGCCGCCCAGTTCCAGCGACAGCTTCTTCAGCGTATCCGCCGACTGCTTCGCGAGCAGCTTGCCGACGCGCGTCGAGCCCGTGAACGACAGCTTGCGCACGACGGGCGATTCCGTCAGCACACCGCCAATCGCCACGGCATCGCCCGACACGATGTTGAACACGCCCGCCGGAATGCCCGCGCGTTCGGCGAGCACGGCCAGCGCGAACGCGGACAGCGGCGTTTCTTCCGAAGGCTTCAGCACCATCGTGCAACCGGCCGCGAGCGCGGGACCGGCCTTGCGCGTGATCATCGCGAGCGGAAAATTCCACGGCGTGATCGCCGCGACCACGCCGACGGGTTCACGCGTGACGATGATCTTCGAATCGGGCTTCGGGCTCGGAATCACGTCGCCGTAGCTGCGCTTCGCTTCTTCGGCGAACCACTCGAAGAAGCTGGCCGCGTAGCCGACTTCGCCTTTTGCTTCGGCGAGCGGCTTGCCCTGCTCGCGCGTCAGCAGTTCGGCGAGTGCATCGCGATGTTCGAGCATCAGCTCGCCCCAGCGCTTCACGCGTGCGCCGCGCTCTTTCGCGGTCAGCGCGCGCCAGGCGGGGAATGCGCGCTCGGCGGCGTCGATGGCCTGCTGCGTTTCCTGCGCGCCGCCCTTCGCGACGTTCGCGATCACGTCGCCCGTCGCCGGATTGCGAACCGCATACGTGTTCGCGCTTTCGTACCACTCGCCGTTGATGTAGTGGCCTGTGCGGAGAAATTCGCTCATGCTGCTTTATCCATGTTGGCGGCATCGGCGAACACGCCTTGCGCCAGGCGTGCTTCGCGCGCGATGCGCTTGCCTGCCGTGTAGTCGTTGATCAGATCGCACGGCGTGTAGTTGCGCTCCAGCTCGTGCAGTTCGTCTGCGTCGAACTTCGTGTTCAGTGCGGCCAGCGCGCTGTCGAATTGCGCCGGCGAATCCGCGCCGACCAGCATGCTTGCGATGCCTTCGCGCTGCAGCACCCACGCCTGCGCGATCTGCGCCGCCGACACGCCGCGCTTCGCCGCCACACGCGCCACCGATGCCGCGATTTCGCGCGAAGCCACATCGCCATACATCTGTGCGGTGAAGAAGTCGGTCTGGTTGCGAGTGGATTGCGCGTCGCTCGTCAGCAGGCCGCGTGCGAGCGGGCTGAACACCGACACGCCGACGCCCTGATCCTGGCAATACGGAATCATTTCGCGTTCTTCCTCGCGATACGCGAGGTTCAGCTGCAGCTGCATGTTGATCGGCTTGTGCCAGCCATTGCGCTCGCAGACCTGCATGATCTTCGCGAACTGCCACGTGTACATCGTCGATACGCCGATGTAGCGCGCCTTGCCCGCGCGCACGATGTCGTTCATCGCGCCCATCGTTTCCTCGACGGGCGTGTTCACGTCGAAGAAATGCAGCATGAAGATATCGACGTAGTCCATATCCAGACGCTTCAGCGAGCCGTCGATGCCGTCCATGATGTGCTTGCGCGAATGGCCGCCCGCGTTCTGGTACGTGCCCATGTCGTAGCCGACCTTGGTCGTCACGACGATTTCTTCGCGGCGCGCGAGGCGCTTCAAAATGCGGCCGACCACTTCTTCGCCGACGCCCGTCGAGTAGAAGTCGGCGAGGTCGATGAAGTTGACGCCGGCTTCGAGCGCGTGACGCACGATCGGCTCGCTTTGCGCTTCATCGAAAATCCACGGCTTCCATTGCGGCGTGCCCATGTTCATCGTGCCGAGGCACAGACGCGAAACCTTCAGGCCCGACTGGCCGAGGCGAACGTATTCCATGTTTGTCTCCTGTGTCGACGGGAGTTAGCGCTTTAGCGCTTACTCCCGTCCCATGCGGTATCGGCCTGAGTTGGCGCTTCAGCGCCTACTCGGGCCCCACTCGCGGTCGACGCAAGTTAGCGCTTCAGCGCTTACTCCCGTCCCATGCGGTGTCGGCCTGAGTTGGCGCTTCAGCGCCTACTCGGGCCCCACTCGCGGTCGACGGAAGTTAGCGCTTCA
Organism: Paraburkholderia sabiae; assembly: GCF_030412785.1. Lineage (NCBI taxonomy): Bacteria > Pseudomonadati > Pseudomonadota > Betaproteobacteria > Burkholderiales > Burkholderiaceae > Paraburkholderia > Paraburkholderia sabiae. The sequence goes on along the minus strand of NZ_CP125295.1, from coordinate 3,805,318 downwards.
GCGCTTACTCCCGTCCCATGCGGTGTCGGCCAGAGTTGGCGCTTTAGCGCCTTACTCTGGTCCCATGCCCGTAAGGGCACGCTCATTAATCGGTTTTCGTGTTGGCTTAGCGCTTCGGCGTATAGAACGGGTTCGACACTTCACGCGCGGCGGCGAACACTTCTTCCTTGTGCGGCAAGCCCTTCATCGCTGCGAGAATCGCGTTCTTGCACGCGCGGTAGTTGTTCTCGAAGACGGCGTCGAGATCGTCGGTCTTCGGGTTGACCCAGTTCGCCGACACGACGACCCAGTCGTTTTCCGCTTCGGGCGGCAGCGTGCCGTTTTCGAGCGACTCGGCGACCGCCTTCGCGATGCCTGCCTGCGATGCGCCCCACGTCGCGTTGCCGTGGAAGTCGCCGTCGATCTGCGCCTTGTTCACGTACAGCGTCAGCGGCTTGGTCGGCACGCCCGGACGCGCGATCACGACGAACGGCGCGTGGCCGGCGGACGGCGTCGCCAATGCGGTTGCGAATGCCTGGCCAGCGGGGCCGTTGCGCGGGCCGACCAGCACGTTGATGTGCGCGAGGTTGACGCCGGGGCCTTCGAAGCCTTCGCCGATAAACAGGTTCTTTTCAGTTGCGCTCATGTCAGGTTCCATCAGGTTCGAGTTGGATGCGCTGATTGTGCTGGCCGAAAAGCAGGACGATGAAGCGATGTTTTGTGATCCGGGGTATGAGGCGCACTCAACTCCGGGTTTCCACTGAGTGATCGCCGACGTGCGTGCGAATGGTTTAGGTGAGCGTTTTCGGGAAGGGAGAAAGACGACACTTAACGCGCCGCTTTTCGCGGGTGCGGTATCTGCAAGATATGAGCGAGCAACGCCGCCAGCCGTAAGTGCGAAGGTGGGAGACTGCTTCGCATCGAAGCCCGCAAACCCTTGCCGTATAAGGATCTCGCGCCGTCATTGAAAAGCAGGATAAAGCGTCCGGCACTACGTCGAGCGAAGATCCGCGTGCACGCGCCAGCGAACGCGCCGCGATCCCGCGAAGGATCAGCGCGAGGAAAAGGTGAGAGTTTTCGGGATTCGCGCGACGGTGCGCTTAAGAGACGCGACCTGGCTCACCGCCTGAAGCCGGCCGCCATCGCAGACAAAGAGAAAACAGGAAGAAGCGCCATCGCGCCCATCGTTCATCGAAGGACGCGGCAGTCTCGCTTCACTCTTCGATCAGAAACTTCTCGCGATTCTTACCCGCAAGCCAGCCCGGCGCGCGGCCACGTCCGCTCCAGGTTTCGCCCGTCTTCGGGTTGCGGTATTTCGGCGGCAACGCGGGCTTGCGCGGCGCGCGCGTTTTGGTCGAGAACCCGAGTTCTTCGGCAGTGATGCCGTAGTCAGCGATCTTCTGTTTGATGTCAGCGATCGCCTGGGTCACTTCCTGTTCTCGTGCCTGTTCCATCTCTTTCTGAAGCTTTTCGAGCTGGGCGGTCAGCTGTCTGTATGTGGCCATCTGGCGAGGTCTCCTTGGAAGGCGGTACGGCAACTGAGACCGTACCAGACCTAAAAAGTGCCGGGTAGCAGTGCTGTGCTGTCAGAGATTCACGAGCACTGCGCCTGGTCAATCAAGCGGCCGTCAATCGTCGATCGCGTCGTAAAGACGGCGCTCGAAATCGACGACCATGTCGAACGGTTCGACGGATCGCCGCTGGATCAGCATCTGTCCGATCAGGTTTTCGACGGGATCGGCGAACCAGCTGGTGCCGTAGGCGCCTGGCCATCCGAACGATCCCGCCGACCGGTAACCGAGCGGCAATTGCTGCGCGGGATCGTCGACGATGGAAAGCCCGAGGCCGAAGCCCTGCCCCGACCACTGCACGTGTCCGATGGATGGCATGCGCCGCTGGTCGCGCGCGAGAAAGTTGCTGCGCATCAGATCGACGGAACGGTGCGACAGTAGACGCACGTCGTCGACGCGGCCGCGCCCGAGCAGCAGCCGCGCGAACTGCAGATAGTCTTCCGCCGTCGATACGAGCCCGCCGCCACCGCTATGAAAGCGCTTCGGATTCGCCCAGCGGCTCGCGGGCGGACGGTCTTCGACCACGCGCCGGCGCGTGTGAGGATCGATCGAATAGGCGGTCGCGAGGCGCGCAAGCTGCGCGTCGGGCACGACGAACGCCGTGTCGCGCATGCCGAGCGGCTCGAAAATGCGCGTGCGGAAAAAGTCGCCGAGCGAGAGGCCGCTGATCCGATGGATCAGCATGCCGAGCACATCCGTCGCGATGCCGTAGTGCCAGCGCGAGCCGGGATGGAACATCAGCGGCAGCGTCGCGATGCGTGCAAGCCATGCGTCAGGCTTGTCGCCCGATTCGAAGCCGTTGAACACCGATGCATACGCGCCCGCAAGCGGCCCCGTCGATGTGAAGTGATACGCGAAACCCGCACGATGCGTGAGCAGATCGAGCACGGTGATGGGCGCGCGCGCCGGCTCGGTGTTGTCGAGCGAACCGGTCGGATCGCGCAGCACGCGCGGCGCGGAAAGCTCCGGCAGCCATTGCGCGACGGGCGCATCGAGTGCGAGGCGGTCTTCTTCGGCGAGCATCATGATCGCGGCGCTCGTCACCGGCTTGGTCATCGACGCAATCCGGAACAGCGTGTCGCGCTGCATCGGCAGACGCTCGCCTTCATCGCGCCAGCCGCGCGCGTCGAACAACCCGATCTCGCCGTTGCGCCATGCAAGCGTGACGACGCCGGCCACTTCGCCGCGATCGATGTAGCCTTGCATCGCATCCGTCAGTCGTGTGAGGCGCGCGGCCGAGAACCCTGCTCTATGCATAGACGATCCAGGTGAGCGATGCGCGCGCCACGCGGCCGCGCTCAACGCTTGTAACGGACTTCGAGTGCGTGCAGTGCGTCGCTCAGCCTCTGGACGCGCCTGATCTGCGACGGCACGAGCGCAGCAAGCGACACCGATTCGATGCGGCTGCGCCAGTATGACAGCGGAATGCCGTCGGCAGCAGAGATGCGCGAGATGACGTGTTCCAGATGCTCGATGTCTTTCTCGATCTGCTCGTGGTTCATTGCCTTCCCCGTCGTCCCTCGCAAGGCGTCATCGGTTAGCACGAAGTGTGCCGCCGGAATCGACTGCCGCTCTCTCAATGTCGTTGTGTGCATGCACGCTTCCCGAAAGCGAATGAAGTCTCGCATTCGCCTGTCTGGACAATCTATACGAGGATATCGACGCGTTCCGTTGGCCGCCGCACGGAAGCGCCTCGCGCGATGCGTCAGCGCAACGCTTCGACGCAACGCTTCGACGTCGCGCGAAGCGCATGCATCGGCGGTTGTTCAATGACGCGGAGAAATCGGCAGATGGATCAACCGATCTGCGAGAAAGCTGCAACGTTCAGGTCGATGCGTCGGCATCGACCTCGACGTGCAGCGTGGGATATATCGAAGCGATATGTTGGGCTTCGACGGGCCTTCGAAGCGTTGCCGGCCGCGAACGCGGTCCGGCATGGCGAATGCCGTGGATGCAGCGCCGCTTACTTTCCGCGGCAGGCGTACAGGAGACTGCGCACACCGTTTTCGGTCGTCGTGCGCATGGCGTCGAACGCGCCGCCGCACATGGCCTGCGCCTGCTGTTCGCAGTTATCCGAGCCCGCCGGGCATTGCACGAGCGTGGTGGGCCGCCCGTCCGGCGAGAAAAGCGGCGGCGCGCTGCTGCACGCGGCGAGCGCACCCGTCATCGCGACGACGGCGGCAAGCGATGCCCCGCGAACCCAGTGCGTCTGACGCGCGGCGGATGTTTGACTGCGTTTCATGGAAATCCCCGTTGGCCTTTGTTTTTTCGACGAACGGGATTGTGCCATGGCCGCCTTGCATTGCGTTTATCAGGTATTGAATGCGTGTCGCTTGCCTGTTATCGGGCTATTGCGGCTGGCGGTCGGGTTCCGCAAGCGTCTTGTAGGGCATCGCTCCATGCGTGCTCGCACCGATGCGCACGAACACCTGCTCGACGTCGGGAATCGCTTCGAGTTGCTGCTGCAACGCGTGTCTGTCGAACGACGCATTCGCGCAGCCTTCCGCGTAGACGAAGCGGCGCTGCACCGTGATCCACACGCTCGAGCCGTCGAATGCATGCGGGTCCGTGAAGCGCGCGCGAATCGCTTTGGCGATGTCCGCGTCGTACATATACGAGTTCGGCTTCGTGCATTTGTGCGCGAGCCAGCAGGTCGTGCCGCGCTCGGCGCGATAGTGCGCGTCGTCTTCCATCTGCGCGCGGGTCATCATCGGACCGAGCGGCACGGGGCAATCGGCGAGCGTGTGCGAGAGCGTGAAGAACGGATCGCTGTACCAGTTGCGGCGCTCGTTCGGCCCCGCCGCCGACGACGCTTCCTGCGCATGCAGCGACACGCAGGCCGCGCTTGCGATGAACAGCACGATCGCATTGATCCAGCTTCTCATGTCCGCGTCTCCTTCGGGTTGCCTCGCTGATCGTACTGCGCCGCGTCGCGCGCGGCGAGCGCTTCGCAGTTCGTGCGACGGTCACACGTCGATGCCGTACGCAGCGATCTTCTTGTAGAGCGTCGCGCGCCCCATGCCGATGCGCGCCGCCGCTTCTGTCACGCGTCCATCGCACGCACGCAAAGCATCGTCGATGAAGCGCTTTTCGAACGCGGCCATCGCGTCCGCCCACTGTTGCGGCTGCGCATCCGTCGATGCTTTGGCCGCTGCATGTTGCACGGCTGCGGGCGCGTCGAATGCGGCCTGGCCGCGCACGGGTCCGATGAACGGCGCCAGCGCGCGCGCATCGATGCGCTCACTGTCCGACAGCATCACCGCGCGCTCCAGCGTGTTGTGCAGTTCACGCACGTTGCCGGGCCAGCCGTACGAGCACAACAGCCGCAGCGCGTCGTCCTGCAATTCGAAGTGACCGCCGCGCACCTGCGTCGACAGATCTTCGAGGATCGTATAAGCGAGCGCCTCGATATCCGTTTGCCGTTCGCGCAGCGGCGGCGCGTGAATCGTCAGCACGTTCAGACGATAGAACAGGTCGGGACGGAAGCGCCCTTCGGCGACGAGTGCGGGCAAATCTGCCGAAGTCGCCGCGATGATCCGCACGTCTGCGCGCACGATGCGGTTCGAGCCGAGCGGCTCGAACTCGCGGTCCTGCAGCACGCGCAACAGCTTGCCTTGCAGCGGCAACGGCATATCGCCGATTTCGTCGAGAAAGAGCGTGCCGCCGTCGGCGAGTTCGAATTTGCCGACGCGTCCTTTACGGTCCGCGCCCGTATAGGCGCCCGCCGCCGCGCCGAAGAATTCGACTTCGAGCAGCGTATCGGGGATCGCGGCGACGTTGACGGTAACGAGCGGTTTGGTCGAGCGCGCCGACGCGCCGTGGATCGCGTGCGCGAGCAGTTCCTTGCCGGTGCCCGTTTCGCCGAGCAGCAGCACGGGCGAATCGACTTGCGACGCGCGCCGCGCCTGGCGCTTCACTTCGAGGCTCGCGGCGCTCGTGCCGACGAAGCTCGCGAACGTGTACTTCGCGCGGCGCGCCTGCGCGAGCGACTGACGCGTCGCGATCAGTTCCTGCTGCACACGCGAGTAGTGCGAGAAAAGCGGCGTGAGCGCCTTCATCTCGTCGAACAGCGCGAAGCCGACAGCGCCGACCGTCTTGCCTGCGTCGTCCTTCAGCGGCAGACGCGTGACGACGAGCGGCTCGCGGTCGGTTTCGAGTACATCGAGCAGGATCGGCTTGCCCGTCATCACGACTTCGCGCATCAGGCTGTTCGGGATCACCGCTTCGCAGTCGCGGCCGATTGCCTGCTGCGGATCGGAAAAACCGAAGCGGGCCGCGTAGCGCTTGTTGATCCACACGACACGCGCGTCGGCATCGACGATAAACGTGCCTTCGCTGAAGTTTTCGAATGTGCGGAAAAGCGAGTCCATCGCTCGGCGCAGGACATCGCTGTAGGTCGCGGGCAGGCCCGACCAGTCGTTCATCATTTTCGAAGCTGTCTCCGGTCCCATGCGGTGTCGGCCTGAGTTGGCGCTTCAGCGCTTACTCGGGTCCCACTCGCGAGTGTTGGTTTTATGCTTTTTGTCTCAATTAGTAGACAGCTTATCTCATGGACGAGACCTGCAACAAGCCCGTCAAATCGGTTATGCTTCGCCGCATCGAGTTCGGCGGACATAATTTTGTCTCAATTTTGAGACTATTCTGTACTGTCGTTCGAATCGAAGCGTGACTTCCCGGCTGCCCAGGCCGGAGAAACCCGCGCGACGGTCATGGCACGGAACCTGCATTCAAGGGCGCCGATCGCCGCGGGCCGCTCGCGCGCGTCAACGTAGAACAACCAAGTATTGGAGACTCAATTGGCTTTTGTCATCGTCCTCGCCGCCCTGGCGTTCCTGATGTTCGCCGCCTATCGCGGCTACAGCGTGATTCTCGTCGCGCCGATCGCCGCGCTCGGCGCAGTGCTGCTGGTCGATCCCGCTGCCGTCGCGCCCGTGTTTTCGGGCATCTTCATGGAGAAGATGGTCGTCTTCGTGAAGCTCTACTTCCCTGTGTTCCTGCTCGGCGCCGTGTTCGGCAAGGTGATCGAACTGTCGGGTTTCGCCGCGTCGATCGTGCATTCGGCGATTCGCTATATCGGCCGCTCGCGCGCGAACGCGGTGATCGTCGCGGTGTGCGCGCTGCTGACGTACGGCGGTGTGTCGCTGTTCGTGGTGGTGTTCGCGGTGTATCCGTTCGCCGCCGAGCTGTATCGCCAGAGCAATATTCCGAAGCGCCTGATGCCGGGCGCGATCGCGCTGGGCGCGTTCTCGTTCACGATGGATTCGCTGCCGGGCACGCCGCAGATCCAGAACATCATCCCGTCGACGTTCTTCAAGACGACGGCATGGGCCGCGCCGGGTCTGGGTATCGCCGGTTCGCTGTTCATCATCGTGGTGGGTCTGTCGTTTCTCGAATGGCGCCGCCGTTCGGCGATGGCGAAGGGCGAAGGCTACGGCACGTCGCTCCTCAACGAGCCGGAAACCGTCGAAACCGACAGGCTGCCGCATCCGCTGCTCGCGATTGCGCCGCTGGTTCTGGTCGGCGTCGCGAACTTCGTGCTGACGCGCATGATTCCCGACTGGTACGGCGCGAGCTACACCGTTTCGCCCGACGTGCTGCCGGGCAACCACGGCGCGCCCGTGACGGCGACGGTCAAGGCTGTCGTCGCGATCTGGTCGGTGGAAGGCGCGTTGCTGCTGGGCATTCTGCTCGTCGTGCTGACCGCTTTTGGTCGCGTGAAGGAGCGCTTTGCGTCGGGCACGAAGGCGGCTGTCGGCGGCGCGCTGCTCGCTTCGCTGAACACCGCTTCGGAGTATGGCTTCGGCGGCGTGATCGCTGCGTTGCCGGGCTTTATCGTGGTGAGCGATGCGCTCAAGAGCATTCCGAATCCGCTCGTGAACGCGGCTGTGTCGGTGAGTTCGCTGGCGGGTATCACGGGTTCCGCGTCGGGCGGCATGAGCATCGCGCTCGCGGCGATGTCGGATCTGTTCATCAAGGGCGCGGAAGCCGCGCACATTCCGATGGAAGTGCTGCATCGCGTGGTCGCGATGGCGAGCGGCGGCATGGATACGCTGCCGCACAATGGCGCTGTGATCACGCTGCTGGCCGTGACGGGTCTCACGCACCGCGAGTCGTATCGCGACATCTTCGCCGTGACGATCATCAAGACGCTGGCCGTGTTCTTCGTGATCGGGCTGTATTACGCGACGGGTCTGGTTTAAACAGTCTTCGCTGAAACAACAACGGCGCGCTGCCCGAAGGCAAGCGCGCCGTTTTTATTTGTTCTTGTTAGAGAGCCTGAACGGACGGACCATCGTGCTTCGCCGGTTCGGCCACGATGTTTCCCCGATCGTGTTCGGCCATCGCATTGCGAATCGGGTCGGCGCAGACATCACGCGCGCCCGAAGAGGCCGATACAGATTCCGTCATGGTGTCCTGGGAAGGCGTGAGATAAATAACGACAGATCGCACATAAACTCCGATTGGCACCAGGCGTTTATTTTAACGCATGCAGCGAGGCCATCCGTGTTTGCAAGAGCAGCATGCGAACGAAAACAACGCGCCGCTACAAACGGCGCGTACTCTCAACGATCGACACATCGACGAAACACGGCGACGCTAGTGGCGCATCGACTCCGGCAACGACATCATCAATGCCATCACGTCCATGTCCTCGTCGAGTTCAGGCCAGAACAGCTGCTGCTTGTCGAGCGAAATGGCGAAGTGTTCGCGCTCCGATTCGGTCGCAGCGGCGAGCGTGGGAAACCAGTTGAGCGGAAATTCGACGGCGCGGCCGTCTGACAGATCGAGAAACAGGTGTGCATGATCGAAATGCACATCGACGGCATCGGCACGCATGATCGCCTCCCGCGGGGGTCCAATCAAACGATAGGCGTGCCAGCAGCGTGCTTCAAGCGCAATGCACGGGGCCCGAACAGAAAAACGCGGACCGCAAACGGCTTAAAGCTCGGGGCGTGCGAGATCGTGTTCGACGATATGCTCGCCATACACCTGCGCCGCTGCCAGCGCTTCCTGCCTGGTCGGATACGGACCGAGATCGGGCGCGCCGTCGAACGGAAAAAGCAGACGCCCGTCCGTCTTGCGCACGACGCGCAGCACGCCGTAAAAGCGCCGGTAGCCGGCGAGCTTCGAGCCCGCGCTCACTTCGAAATCGCCCTCGCTCTTGCCGGGCACACTGGGGATGAAACCGCTCATGATGACTTCTTGAATGCGTGAAATGGCGTGCCGAATGGCATGCGAAAAACGCTATTTTCGCACGCTCATTGTGTGCGGTTCATGTCGGCGCACACCGGCGCATTCATCGCGCATTCGTCGCACATTCACCGATGCGTCGGCGAGTCTCCCGGCCGTTCGTTGATGTACGTCGCGACATCGCGACGTTCGAGCGCGTCGCCGAGTTTCATCCTCAGGAAACTGCTCGTCGTATAGCGCGTCACGCCGGCATAGAACTGGTTGACGAGCTTCGTGACGGTCGCCGAGTACACGTCGATCAATTCCGGGTTGATCGAAAAGTTGTCGTAGTTGACGATCGCCTGCGGCTTGATCCGCACGCCGGACAGACGCGATTCGACCTCTTGCCAGATGCTGTCGATCTGTTCCTGCGTCGTGACCTGAAAGCCCTCGAAGTTGACGAAGAACATGTTCTTCTCGGCGTCGTAATTGAAGCGCTCTTCCAGCGGCAGACACAGCAGCAACGTGCGCAAGCCCATCGGCGCCGCGCGGAAAATGCGTTCGTCCATCAGACGCGGCGGCTGATCGATGATCGGCGTGAAGCCCATCTGCGCGACGATATCGTTCTGCACGTCGACGCCGGGCGCCACTTCCGTCAGTTCGAGTCCGCGCGGCGTGAGCGCGAACACGCAGCGCTCGGTGATGTACAGCACGTGCTGCCCGCGCTTCGCCGCATATTCGCCGCTGAACGTGCGATGCTCGACTTCATCGACGAACTTCTGGCACGTCCCTTCGCGATTGATCTTCAGCCGCCCGTCTTCGATCGACACATCGAGCTTGCCCGCGTTGAACGTGCCGACGAACACCACGCGCTTCGCGCTCTGGCTGATGTTGATGAAACCGCCCGCGCCCGCGAGCTTCGGCCCAAACTTGCTGACGTTGAGATTGCCCTGACGGTCGGCCTGCGCGAGTCCGAGAAACGCGACGTCGAGGCCGCCGCCGTCGTAGAAGTCGAACTGATACGGCTGATCGATGATCGCCTGCGTGTTCGTCGCCGCGCCGAAGTTCAAGCCACCCGCCGGAATGCCGCCGATCACACCCGGCTCCGTCGTCATCGTGAAGAGATCGATCACGCCCTCTTCGTTCGCGACGCTCGCGATGCCTTCGGGCATGCCGATGCCCAGATTCACGACGCTGTTCGCCATCAGCTCCATTGCCGCGCGCCGCGCGATCACCTTGCGCTCGGTCAGTTCCATCGGCGCCATCGAACTCGCCGGCACGCGCAGTTCGCCCGCGAACGCGGCCGAATACGGCTCGGCAAATGTCTGCCAGTGATGCTCGGGCCGCGCGACCACGACGCAATCGACCATGATGCCGGGTATCTTCACGTCGCGCGGATTGAGTGTGTTCGTATCGGCGAGCCGCTCGACCTGCACGATCACCACGCCGCCCGAATTGCGCGCCGCCATCGCGATCGCCAGCGCTTCGAGCGTGAGCGCCTCGCGTTCCATCGTGACGTTGCCGTTCGCATCGGCCGTGGTGCCGCGAATGATCGCGACGTCGATCGGAAAGGTCTTGTAGAACAGATGCTCGCCGCCGTCGATTTCCATCAGCCTGACGAGATCTTCCGTCGTGCGGCTGTTCAGCTTGCCGCCGCCGTGACGCGGATCGACGAAGGTGCCGAGGCCGATAGTGGACAGATGTCCCGGCTTGCCCGCAGCGATGTCGCGGAACAGATGCGAGATCACGCCTTGCGGCAGGTTGTAGGCCTCGATGCGGCCTTCGATGGCGAGTTGCTGCAGCTTCGGCACCAGTCCCCAATGCCCGCCGATCACGCGCCGCACGAGCCCTTCGTGCGCGAGATGGTTCAGCCCTTTCGACTTGCCGTCGCCCTGACCCGCCGCGTAGACGAGCGTGAGATCGAGATGCGCGCTCGATGCGTCCGGCGTTCCCAGCGCGCCCGGTCCGCCCGATGTCGCCGCGTTCGCATCGAAGAAACGTTCCTCCAGCGCGATCGCCACTTCTTCGGCGAAACCGACGCCGACGAAACCGCCCGTCGCGATCGTATCGCCCCGGCGAACCAGTTCGACCGCGGCGCGCGCGCTCACGACCTTGTTGCGCCCGACCTTGCGCTCGGTGACGGGGAACGGGTATTGGAATACGGCGCGCATGGTGTCTCCTGGTTGCTGCTGTCCGTCCGAGCAATTGCACTGCGGGTTGCGACGCACGAGGTGCAACCCGCAGCGGTGGATGTGTTTTTTGCGGTGCCTGAACACGCAATTTAACAAGCCGGGAAAGCGACGTCAGCATTTATCGGCGCGCGGCGTGAGCGCGATGCGATTCACCGAACCCGCGGTCGTTTAACAATGCACCCTTATTTTCAGGCTGCATTTTGCATTCGATTGCGAAAGCTTAGGTAAGCAGAGCTTTTCCATCGCGCGTCGAATTTTTGTTAAAACGATGCGTCGCGCATTCGTGTAAACCATTCCGCATGCGCGCTGTTGCGCGGACAACGACCGGATGGTTCGACCCCATGAAAACAGGCACAATCGCTCAGGCTAAACAAAAATCGCGGCGCGCCGTAAACTCAGAGAGCAGCGCCGTCCGCATGCGCAGCAATAATTACCGCCAAAGCGGCTGGCCACCATGAAAGGCAATACTTTTCCCCATCCGATCAACGCACGATGCGCAACACGCCTGAGCCCGCTCATGCCGTCGACGCACGCAGCGTTCGTCGTCGCGCCGCATCGGCGCGTCCATCGCGCAGCGTTGCGCGCGCAATGAGGCAAGTCCGCCTATGCCGACGAGCCTTCCATTGAAATGGCGCCGCGCACTGCGCCGGCGCGCCGCGAATTCATCGCAGCAGGATCAGCACTTTCTTTCGCTTCTGCTCGACGCGTGGTCGAGCCGCCGCCCTGTCGGTCCCATCGGCTTCGCGATCAGCGTCGCCACAGGCATCGGCACGGGCACTGCGTGCATCGCGCTGCAAATGGCGTTGCGCGGACCCTTGAGCGCGCCGTTCAGCGCGCAGGTCGCAATCGGTGCGACAGCGGGTGCAGTCGCGATGATCGCGACACGTCAGCGTTTTGCCGCGCAGAAAGCACGGCATGCTGCAGCGACGGCGCTCGCCAGTTCGTTCCTCGACGCAAGCCGCGATTGCCTCAAGCTGCTGGACCTGCAAGGTCACATGCTGCGTATCAACGACTACGGCGCGACGCTGATGGAAGCGTCGTCGCCCGTGCAGCTTGCGGGCGCGGACTGGCTCAGTTTCTGGAAAGGCGGCGACCACGATGCCGCGATGACGGCATTTCACAGCGCATTGAACGGCACGCCCGCTTCATTTCGCGGCAGTTGCACGACGACGACGGGCCAGCCGAAATGGTGGGATTCGCAGCTGATTCCCGTGAAGGATCATGGCGGCAAGGTCGTCGCCGTGATCTGCGCATCGCTCGATATCTCGAACCAGACGCAACTGCTCCAGCAACTGCGCGCGAAAAGCGAGCTGATGTCGGAAATGGAAGCGCACGTGCAGCTCGTGTTCTTCTCGTACAGCGCGAATTTCGAGTACTTCCATTACATCACGGCGGGTTCGTCGAACGTGTTCGGCATCGAGCCGGAAGAGTTCATGCGCAACCCGAACGGCTGGCGCGAACTCGTGGTGCCGGAAGACCGCGCCACGCTGCAGGCCGAAATGGCGCGCATCCTCGCGGAATCGACGGAAGGCCGCGTGCAGTACCGCATCCGCAAAGCCGATGGCTCGGTGCGGTGGCTGCGTAGCACGGGCTATCCGGTGATCGGCGACGACGGCGACGTGCTGCGCATCGTCGGCATTACGGAAGACGTGACGATCGAGCAGGAGCGCATCGCGGAACTCGACCGGCTCGCGTATACCGATTCGCTCACAGGTCTCGCGAACCGCGCCGCGCTGCTGCGCGAAATCGAAAATCGCTGCGCGGCGGGCAGGCCGTTCGGCCTGATGTTCGTCGATCTCGACCGCTTCAAGGTGCTCAACGATACGCTCGGCCATCTCGCCGCCGATCACCTGCTGCGTCATGTCGGCGGCATCATTCGCCGCTCGCTGCCCGACGACGCCTATGTCGCTCGGCTGGGCGGCGACGAATTCGCGGTGCTGATCGGCAGCGTCGTCGATCAGCCGGGGCTCGAAGCGCACGCGAAGGCGCTGCTCGGCGGGCTGGCGGAGAACCGGCTGGAAAACCGCGCGGGCGCGTTCATCACGGCGTCGATCGGCATTTCGATTTATCCCGAGCACGGCAGCGGGCACGACGCGCTGCTGTCGAGCGCCGACGTCGCGATGTACGCGGCGAAGAAGACGGGCCGCAACGGCTACCGGTTCGCGGGCACGGAAGCGGCGCGGACCATCGGCGATTTCAAGCTCGAACGCGACGTGCCCGAGGCGCTCGCGACCAACCAGTTCTTCCTGCACTTCCAGACCATTCACGAGCCGCATTCGCTCGAGGTGCACAGCGCCGAAGCGCTGATCCGCTGGCAGCATCCTGTGCGCGGCCTGATTTCGCCGGGCGATTTCATTCCGCTGCTGGAAGAAACCGGCTTCGTCGAAGATGTCGGCGTGTGGGTGCTCGACAACGCGCTGCGCCAGCTCGCCACATGGCGTCAGACGGGCGCGATGAATCTGGGCGTGTCAGTGAACGTGTCGGCGCGGCAGCTGGGCAGCGAACGGATCGTGCGCGAGGTGGACCGCGCGCTCAAGCAATACGGCATTCCGCCCGGCAAGCTCGAAATCGAGCTGACGGAAACCGCGCTGATGCAGAACCCGAGGCAGGCGCAGAAGTCGATCATCGAACTGAAGCGGCTCGGCGTGCGCATCGCAATCGACGATTTCGGCACGGGCTATTCGAGCCTCATGTATCTCGCCGATTTCGAGCCGCACACGCTGAAGATCGACCGGCATTTCACGTCGAAGATCGAACACGATCCGACGACGCAAACCATCGTCGAAGGCATCATCGGGCTCGCGCGCAAGCTGGGCATCAAGGTGATTGCGGAAGGCGTCGAGGAGACAGCGCAACTCGACATCCTGCGTCAGGTGAACTGCGACTACGTGCAGGGCTACCTGCTCAGCCAGCCGCAGGCGCCCGAAGGCCTGATGACGCAGGCGTAAGGCCCGAGGCGCCCGGCGGCGCGGATCAGAAGCGGTGCCGCAAGCCCGCACCGATCAGCACCTGGTTGTGGCTCGACGACGGATCGGCCGTATTGATGACGGCCGGTGCGCCCGACGACGAGCGCTGGTAGATCGCCTCCAGATACGTGTCGGTGCGCTTCGAGAACTGGTAGTCGGCCTGCACGCCGCCGTTGTGCCAGTGCGCGCCCGAACCCTTCGTGTACGTGTACGAACCGGCCAGCGCGACAGTCGGCGTCAACTGGTAGATGCCGTTGAGTTCGTAGTTGGAAAAGCCGGCGGACGGCGCGAGGCCGCCCGTATCGATCACGGTGACGCCGGTGAACGTCGAGCGCGACCACGCGGCCGCCATCGTGAAGTCGCCGATCGCGTAGCTCACGCCGACGCCGTACGTGTTCTGCGTCTGCACGGCGGCATCGAAGACATCGGTGCTGGTCGGTAGCACTACCGCCTCGTACGCGCCCGCCGACGAATTGCCCCGCCCGTTCGCATGCAGATACGCGGCGCCCGCGTTCAGCGCGCCCGACTGATAGTTCATGCCGAAGCTATACGCACGGTTGTTCGAGAACTGCCCCGCCGTGTTCGAGAACGCGTACATGCCGCCGAACGTCAATCCGCCGAACGACGGGCTCGCGTACTTGACCGAATTGGCGGCGAGGTAGGTGTTGTTCGCGTTGTCGTTGTCGAACGGATGGGCGAACGCGGTGCCGCCCGTGCCGCCCGTCAGCGTGAATGGCGCGAGATAGTCGTGGACGAGATCGTACTGATGGCCGAGCGTCAGCGTGCCCGCCTGCTCGTTGCCGATGCCGACGTAGTACGGGTGATCGTTGAACATTTCGCCCGACGTGACCGAAAAGCCGCGCTCGAGCCGGAAGATCGCGCGATAGCCGCCGCCCAGATCCTCGATACCCTGCAAGCCCCAATAGCTGCCGTCGACGAGACCCGTCGTGGCCTTCCATTGCGAATGTCCGCCGACGTTGCTGATATACGCGAGACCCGTGTCGAGTTCGCCATACATCGTGACGCTGCTTTGCGCATGTGCGCCCGTGCCGAGCGAGAGAAGTGCGGCGCTGGCTGCGACCGCCGCGGCTGTCTTGTTGATCTTGTTCGCGGACATGCTTGGCTTCCCTGAGTTGAGTCGATTCGTGTTCGAAACGCGACTTTTTATAGGAACAACAGCCACACGCACAAGTGGAGCGCGTCATATATCACGCGCAACCGCTCCGTAATCTAGCTTACTAAATGCAAACGAATCCCATTATTGGACTCGCGGGAAACGGAAGTAAAGCGAAAACAATTTGCCGCGTTGCCTGCCGCACGGCGCGATGCGCGCGCGTCCGGCGGGACGGCCCCGTTCGAAGAAGCGTACGCTCAATATCCCGCGCCAGGCGTTGTTTTCCTGCGACGCCGCCGCTCATTGAATCGACGCTACGTCGATCTCGAACGCGCTGCGCAGGCGGTCGTGCAGCGCGGCGGCATGCGCGGCATGAGCGGCGGTCCATTCGGACTGGCCGTCGCACAGGTACTGGAGTTCGCAGCATTGCGCGGCGAACCCCGTCTCCTGCGCAACGAGGAAGCCGCCCGCTGCGCTATGCGCCCATTCGCGCAAGCCTTTCACGTCCTTGCTGTCGACGATCGATGCGAGTCTCGGCAGATCCGTCGCCAGGTAGTCGCGCAGCATCTGCATGAAGCGGGCTTTATCGGCGGGATCGAGCGCGGGCGCGGTGTCGGCGGGCTGCTGCATGGGGGCGGCGGGTGATTTTGGCGGAACGTCGTCGTTCGAAGCTTCTTCGGTTTCCTCTTCTTGCGCCGCTGTGTCGGCCGGTTCGGGCCGCGCGGTGTCGATGTCCGTGTCGGCCGGTTCGGGCCGCGCGCGCAAGCCGAGCGTCAGCAGCGCCGCTTCCACCTGTTTCAGCGACGCCGGCTTCGGCACGTAAGCGGCAAAACCACGCCGCCGCCATTCGTCGATCTGCTCGGCAGCCGCGACCGCGCTGAACGCGAGCACGGGCAGATGCGGATGCGATTGCCGCAGCGCTTCCATCAGCGCGTAGCCGTCCATGATCGGCATGTGGATGTCCGTCAGCACGAGATCGGCCTCGGTCTGCTTCAGCAACAGCAGCGCCTCGCGGCCATCGCCGGCCAGGACCGGCTCGCAGCCGAGCGCAGTCAATTGCTCGACGATGAGCGTCTGGTTCAGCGGATTGTCTTCCGCGACGAGCACGCGCAACCCTTGCAGCGCGGGATCGACGGCGCGTTCGTCGCCTGCCGTCGCGGCGGACGGCGTTTCGACGGGCGGCGCGCCGCCCGTCAACTGCTCGATGCACGCGAAGATCGCGTCGTGGCTGAACTCGGTCACTTCGAACACGCCTTCAGCGCGCTGCGTCGGCCGATGCTGCCCGACGCGCGTCAGCCACACGACGGGTACGGGCTGAAGCTCACGCAACGCCGAGACCGTGTCCAGATCATATTCGCCGGTGACGATCACGAAGCCGGGCCGGTGCACGCGCAGCCACGCTTCCGCCGCCGCCACCGATGTCGCGCTGCTCGCCGTCCAGCCCACGTATTCGAGCATCTCGCCGAGCACTTTCGCCGATGCCGCTTCCTGGCACAGCACGAGCGCGCCGCCGCGCTGCCGCGGCGGCAGCGCGGCGGAAGCGTCGGCGAGCGCCTGCGCGGTCGGTTCGAGCGGAATCGACACGGTAAACGCGCTGCCCAGCCCCGGCACGCTCTCGACGCCGATCTTGCCGCCCATCAGCTCGCACAGCCGCGCGCAGATGGAGAGGCCAAGGCCCGTCCCGCCGATCCGGCTCGATGTGCTCGACTCGGCCTGCACGAACGGGTTGAAAATCCGCGCGACGAGCGACGAATCCATGCCGATCCCCGAATCGATCACGCGGCAGGTCAGCACCGGACGGTCGTGCAGGTCGGGCTCGACGTGCGCCGTCAGCGTGATCTTGCCGCTCGACGTGAACTTGAACGCGTTCGACAGCAGGTTGTTGACGATTTGCACGACCCGCGCGCGGTCGCCTCGAATCGGCCGGTAGAGCGACGGCGACAGATGCGCATAGAAGCGCAACGGCCTGCCCGACGCGAGCGGCGCATACGACAGCGCGAGATTTTCGAGGTCGTCGATCGGCTTGAACGACTCCGGCAACAGCTTCATCTTGCCCGCGCCGATCTTCGAGAAATCGAGGATGTCGTTGACGATGTGGCGCAGCCCGTCCGCTGCCGCGCCGACCGCGCGCAGACGCTGCTGGTGGACGTCGAGGCCGGGCGTCATCGACAGCAGTTCGAGATTGCCGAGCAGCGCGTTCAGCGGCGTACGGATCTCGTGACTCATCGCGGCGAAGAAGCTGTTCTGCGCGTTCATCATCGACTCCGTCTCGCGCTGCGCCGCGCGAATCTGCTGGCCGAGCGCATGCCGCACGGTGACGTCCAGCAGCGCGCAGAACAGCACGTCCTCGCCGCGATAGCGCGCCGCGCCGTAGCTGATCTGCAGATATTGCGTGTCGGGATGATCGGCGGCGACGGGTTCGACGGGCAGCGCGCTCACGATGAACTCCGCGAACTTGCCGAGCCGCGACGCGCCCGCTTCGTGCGCGTTGCGCTCCTTGAATGCGGCGGCGATATGCGCGGGCAGGCTGTCGGGCGCGTCGCCGAGATGCAGCAGTTCGCGGGCGAGCTGGTTCGACGTCAGGATATGAAAATCGCGCTGCCGCACGATGCACAGCCCGACGGGCGTCGCCGCGACGAGGATGTGGTTGATGGTCTCGCTTTCGAGCGCGCGCATCGCCTCTTCGTTCGAACGGCGCAGCAGCTTCAAACCCCAGAACTTCGCCGTCAGGATCACGCCGAGCGCCGCCAGCAGCACCACGCCGACGATCGCGCCGAGCTGCCAGCGCAGCGCGCCGATGATGTCGCCCCAGGACAGATGACACACGAGCGACGACAACACATCGGCGACGGGCACTGAAAACAGCACGCCATCGAGCCCATAGCGGGGCGTGTCGGGCGGCAACGATGCGGCCTGACGCATCAGGTCTTGTGCCGTGTCCGCATCGATCGGCGGCTGCGTCTTGACCACGCCGCGCTTGCCGACCAGCAGCAGCGTGCCCTCGTACGGCGACCTCGCGGTGACGTTGAAGAACTGCTCCAGCGGCTGAATGATCGCGATCAGCGCGACGGGCGTGTCGCCGGAATAGTAGGCGGTGATCGCGACCATCGCGGGTGCGCCGAGCAGCGGATCGGAGTACGGACCCGACAGCACGTAACCGCCCTTCGGCGGCGCGCGCGAGCCTGTCTGCGCGAGCAGGTTGCGCTCGAGCGTGTCGCGCAACGTGCCGATCAGCGCGGGCGAAACGGACGGCGCATGCGGGTCCGTGGAAGGCGACAGCTCCGGCATGAGAACCGCGTAGTCGTCCGTCAGCCCGACGATCACCGCTCGGTACTTCGCATCGAAGGCGGCGCGTGTCACGAGCGTCGAATTGGCCGCCGACGAAATCCGCCACAGGTTCTCGTTCAGACTGTCGCCCCAGCGCGCGCGCGTCGCTTCGGAAACCAGCACCTGATAGCGCGTGTCCAGCCCCGAACCCGCCGCGACCAGCAAGCCGCTTTGTCGCGCCGCCTGCTCGGCCTCGGCGGATACGCGCTGAATCTGGTCCGTGCTCTCGTAGTAGCTGACCGTGAGTTCGGCGCGTCTCAGGAACGACTGTCCGCGATGAATCGCGACCGAAAAGTTCGCCGCGTCCTGCGCGCGGATGCTGCGCATGTAATCGACGTATTTGCCGATCGCCAGCGCCGAGAGCAGCGAGGCCGATACGACGAGGATCGCCAGCAGCGCGACGATCGTCACGAGATAGAGCCGCCGCTGCCGCCGCGCATAGCGCAGAAGCGTGGCAAACCCTTCAGCCAGCGATTCCTGCGTGCGATCGAGAAGGTTTTGCATGTTGTCGCGCCTCATGGGTCGGGCGTTGCGTCGAAGGTGCGTCATCCGCGCCGTTGACTGACTGCATCGTGAACCGCTCGCAAGCCGGACGTTCGCTCGATCCCGCGCATGACCGCAAAAGATGCGAAAGCGAGGCCGCTATCCAACGAGTTTAGGCCGGGTTTGGGCCCGGGATTACGTCGATTGCGCGTGCAAGCACTCCGCCCGACCGGCGCGCTGATCAGCGACGCCGCGCGCCGAACTCTGTGTTATCGGCGCGCGCAAGCGTTACCTGAGTCAAATACCAGGAAAACCCTAAAGAGTCCAGGGTCTCTGCCGTTAAGCCTTACAGAACCATTCGGATGCTGAGGCGTCCGGCAGTCCAAGGAACGTGATGCGCAACAACCAGCCTGTTACCCAGAACGAGTACGACTATCCGTCCTCGCAGATGCTCGTTTCCGCCACCGATCTCAAAGGCAAGATCCAGTACTGCAATCCCGCATTCATCGCCGTGTCCGGCTATACGCGCGACGAACTGATCGGCAAGCCGCACAACCTGATCCGTCATCCCGACATGCCCGCCGAAGCCTTCGCCGACATGTGGACGACGATTCGCGCGGGCCGTCCGTGGTCGGCGCTCGTCAAGAATCGCCGCAAGAACGGCGACCACTACTGGGTGCGCGCGAGCGTCACGCCCGTCGTCGAGAACGGCACGCCCGTCGGCTATCTGAGCGTGCGCGTCAAGCCGGATCGCGAGCAGGTACGCGCCGCCGAAGCGCTGTACGCGAAGATGCGAACAGGCGACGCGCGCGGCGTGCGGTTGCACCAGGGCGTCGTGGTGCGCACGGGTCTGCTGGGCAAGCTCGGCGTGCTGATGCGCCTGCCCGTCGCGATGCGTGCGACGATCGGCTATATGGTCGCGCCCGTCGTATTGCTGGCGGCGGGCCTCGCGGCTTGGGGCGGCACGCCGCCGCTGCCGTTCTGGATTGCGTTCGGCGTGACGGCCGCAACCAGCGTGGCCGCCGCGCAGCTGCTGTCGCGCCATCTCGGCCAGCCGGTCGATGCGATGTCGTCGTTCGCCACGCGCATGGCCGCGGGCGATCTGACCGCCGATCTCGCCATCGCGCGTCACGACGATCTCGGCGACGTGCTGCAGGCGCTCAACCAGCTGAAGGCGAATCTCGCCGCGATCGTGTTCGACGTACGCGCGCAGATCGGCGGAATGCTCGATGCCGCGCACGAAATTTCGTCGGGGAACATGGATCTCGCACGCCGCACGGAGATGCAGGCGGCATCGCTGGAAGAAACGGCGGCGACGATGGAGCAGCTGACGACCACCGTGCAGGCCAACGCCGACGCATCGGTGCGTGCGCTCGATCTGGTTCGCGATGCGCAATCGGCGGCGGAGACAGGCGGCAAGGTCGCGCAGCAGGTCGAACAGACGATGGCGGGCATCACGGAAGCGTCGAAGCGGATCGCCGATATCACGGGCGTGATCGACGGCATCGCGTTCCAGACGAATATTCTCGCGCTCAACGCTGCCGTCGAAGCGGCGCGCGCGGGCGAAGCGGGCCGCTCGTTTGCCGTGGTCGCGGGCGAAGTGCGGATGCTCGCGCAGCGCTGCGCGGCGTCGGCGAAGGAAATCAAGCAGGTGGTCGACACGACGGTGAACGAGGTGGCACAAGGCACCGAACTCGTCGGACGCACGACGGCGCAGATGGCCGTGATCGATCAGGCCGTGCAGCGCGTGTCGTCATTGATCGTCGAGGTGGCGAACGCGAGCAGCGAACAGGCCGACGGCATCAGCCAGGTCAATCAGGCCGTGTCGCATCTGGACAGCGCGACGCAGCAGAACGCCGCGCTGGTCGAGCAGGCCGCGGCGACGGCGCAGCGTCTCGCGGAACAGGCCGACGTGCTCGACGAAGCGGTGCGTCTGTTCACAGTCGCGGGCGCACCGGAGCAAAGCGCGAAGAAGCAGGCGGTGCGCACGGCGACGACGCTACGCAATCCCGCCGTTCCCGCGCGCGCGGTTCACGCTGCCGTCGAGGAGGAAGACGCATTGGTCTGATGGATCATCGTTACTCCCATCTCGACAACGCGCTATTGGCCAATAAAGATACGTCGGTCAGCGCCCAGGATTGTGTGCGGGCCGGCTGACCCGAGTAACAACGGCGTTTAAGTAGCCCGCCCACTTTTGGACGGGCTATTTTTTTTGTCTGCCGAACTCGCCCGTTCAGCCGAACGCCAGCAACTCGAGTTGTTGCGGCGCTTTCGACATCGGCCGCTCCAGCTTCAGCAACGCGTCCTTCCGATGCAGCCCGCCCGCGTAGCCGGTCAGATCGCCCGCGCTCGAAATCACGCGATGGCACGGCACGACGATCGAAATCGGATTGCGCCCGTTGGCCGCGCCGACCGCGCGCGACGCCGACAGCGGTAAGCCAAGCCGACGCGCAATGTCGCCGTAGCTGGCCGTCTCGCCGTAGGGAATCTGCACGAGTTGCTCCCACACGTCGCGCTGGAAGGTGCTGCCGAGCATGCGCAGCGGCAGCGTGAACTCAAGACGCTCGCCCGCGAAATATTCTTCGAGCTGCTCGCGCGCCTGATGCAGCGCGCGTGAATCGCCATGCGCGGCGAGCGCGCCATCGGTAGCCGGAAAATACTTCTGCCCGACGAAGTACACGCCCGTTAGCGCGTCGTCCTCGGCGCGCAGCAGAATGTCGCCGAGCGGACTGGGCATCGACATGCATTGCTTCATGAAATCCTCCCGCAGGGTCGTGACGGCCCGAATGCGTTCACTTTAGCGTAATGGCCAACCGCGCCGCTTCCCGGTTCTTGCTCTGATCACGTCAAGCACAGGCAGGCGTCATGACCGTGACAGCCACTGCATGCACGCCGCGAACGCGCCCGAAATTTGCGTGCCGGGCGTCGGGATCGCGCGCCTGACACGCCTGGAACGCGCCGCAAAAAAGCACGACACCCTTGCCGGAAGCCGCGCCGGCCTTGTGTTTCCGTCGAATGCCCCGTCCCTTCGATGCATCGCGCACGGCTCGCCCGCATAATCGGACGAGTGTGAGCGCCACGCGACAGACGGCGCGCGGCACTGCCCTTACAATGCCTGTTCGGCAACGTTGTTCAATCACGCAAGAGGGAATTTTCGATGCGCACCACCGGGTCTTCCGGGGCAATGGCCCTGCTCACCGAGCACGACGACGAAACGGGTCGCGAACTGCGCACGCTGCGTCTCGAATCGACAGAAGACGGCAAAGGCATACTTCTGATCGAAGTCGATGAACGCAAGCCGGGCATCCACCGTGAAGTGCGTTATGAAATCACGCCTGCAGAACTGATCGCAGCTATCCGCGCGCACGGCGCCGAACTGCCGGGCGAGCAGCATAACCACCGTCAATAATTCGCAGCAGTCATCAATCGCAGCAAAAAGAGCGCGCGGCGCAGGGGATATCCGGCGCCGCGCCTCTTGTTTTTGAAGGTAGTCGTCACCATCTCAGACGTCTCGTCGAACGTCACGCGATGTTCATCGGGCAGGCCGAAAGTCTTTTGCCAGAGACTCAGGCAATATGCGCTTTTCCCGCATTTCGGCAATACCCGGACGCAAAACGCACCTCTCTTGCACGCGTTGAAAATGCGTCCATAATCTTTTAGTCCATTCCAGTCGTTTTCGCGGTCCAAAGGTCGCGAAAGTAAGCCGATGCTACATGATCTCGTCGAGCAGTACGGGCCTGCCATCGTATTTGTCAATGTCCTTGCCGCATCCATCGGGCTGCCCGTGCCCGCGATGCCCTGTCTCGTGCTGTTCGGCGCGATGGCAGCCATGCACCCCGGCTCGGTCGGCACGCAAGTGCTGCCCGTGCTCGTGCTCGCCGTGTTCGCCACGCTGATCGGCGACAGCGCATGGTTCGCGGCCGGGCGCATCTACGGCGGCAACACGCTGAAGACGCTCTGCAAGCTGTCGCTGTCGCGCGATACCTGCGTGAAGAAGACCGAGCGCTTCTTCGGCCGCTGGGGCGTGCGCGTGCTCGCCGTGGCGAAATTCGTGCCGGGCCTGTCCATCGTCTCCATTCCGATGGCAGGCGCAATGGGCACGCCGTACCGCACTTTCCTCGCGTACGACAGCATCGGGGCGACGCTCTGGTCGGGTCTCGGCCTCGTGCTCGGCGTCGTGTTCGCGCAGCAGATCGACATGCTGTTCGCGGGCGCGAGCCGCCTCGGCAAGATGACGGCCGTGGTGGTCGTCGTGCTGCTGGCCATTTACTGCTCGTATCGCTGGTATCGGCGCCGTCAGCTGATCAAGAAGCTCGCAACGGCGCGCATGGACGTCGACGAGCTGTACAACCTGATGCTCGACAAGCGCTCGCCCGTTCTGTTCGACATCCGCTCGCAGGAAAAGCGCGCGCTCGATCCGTTCGTGATTCCCGGCTCGGTGTTCGCGGACGAGCGCCAGCTCGAAGAAATCGTCGCGAAGTATCCGCACGACCAGAAGCTCGTGATCTATTGCTCCTGTCCGAACGAGGTGTCGGCGGCGTGGATGGCGAAGCAACTGTCGGAAGCCGGCTTCCGGGACGTGATTCCGCTGCGCGGCGGCCTCGATGCGTGGCGCGACGCGGGCCGCCAGCTCGAACCGCTCGCCGAAGAACTCGAGCCGACGATGGCCGTCGGCATCACGCCGAAGACAGTCTGATCGACAAGCGCCGCTCGCCTGCTCCGGCATGCGGCGCGCCAAGGAGCAAATCCAATGGGTGTAACGCGAGAGGGTGAAGAGGCGCAACGCGCCGCCGCCAGCGAGGCGCCGTTCTCGACGCTGTCGACGCGGCGTCACCAGATGTTCCCCGAACTCCAGCCGGAAGAAATCAAGCGGCTGTGCAAGTTCGGCGAACGGCGTCACTTCGAGACGGGCGAGATGCTGTACCGCACGGGCAGCACGGGCGCCGGGATGATGGTCGTGCTGTCGGGCGCGGTGAAGGTGTATCAGCGCGACGGGCTCGGGCGCGAACTGCTCATCAACGAACACCACAAGGGCTCGTTCCTCGCCGAAGTCGGCCAGCTCTCCGGCAAGCCCGCTCTCATCGACGCGATGGCGCTGGAGCCGGGCGAAGTCCTGCTGATTACACCCGAACGGCTGCGCGCGCTGATCGTCGCGGAAGCCGAACTCGGCGAGCGCATCATGCGCGCGCTGATTCTGCGGCGCGTCGGACTGATCGAGCGTGGCGCGGGTGGGCCGATCATCGTCGGCAAGAGCAATGACCGGCGGCTGGTGTCGCTGCAAGGCTTCCTCGCGCGCAACGGTCATCCGCATACCGTTCTCAACGAAAGCGACGAAGACGGCCTGCGCGTGGTCGAGCAATTCGCGGCGGGTCCCGAAGACATGCCGCTCGTGATCTGTCCGGACGGTTCGGTGCTGCGTCATCCGAGCGATCCCGAACTCGCCACTTGCCTCGGCCTGATTCCCGATCTCGATTCGGAACACGTGTACGACGTGGCGATCGTCGGCGCAGGTCCGGCGGGACTGGCGACGGCCGTGTACGCAGCGTCGGAAGGCTTGTCGGTGATCGTGCTCGACAGTCGCGCGCCGGGCGGCCAGGCGGGCGCCAGTTCGCGCATCGAAAACTATCTCGGCTTTCCGACGGGCATTTCCGGCCAGGCGCTCGCGGGCCGCGCGTTCGTGCAAGCGCAGAAGTTCGGCGCGCACGTCGCGATTCCGGTGAGGGTCAAGCATCTGCATTGCGACGAGCGTCCGTACCGGCTCGAACTCGCGTGTCAGGGCAGCATCCGCGCGCAGGCGATCGTGATCGCGAGCGGCGCGGTCTATCGGCGTCCGGAGATCGACGGGCTCGACCGCTTCGACGGCCGCGGCATCTACTACTGGGCGTCGCCTGTCGAGGCAAAGCTGTGCAAGCGCGAAGAAATCGTGCTGGTCGGCGGCGGCAATTCGGCGGGACAGGGCATCGTTTATCTGGCGTCGCACGCGAAGCACATTCACGTGCTGATCCGCCGCAGCGGCTTCGAGTCGACGATGTCGCGCTATCTGATCGACCGGATTTCGTCGCTGCCGAACGTCACCGTCTATCCGGGCACGGAAATCGGCTCGCTCGAAGGCGATGAAGGCGGGCTCGCGCAGATCGGCCTGAAGCGGCCATGCGCCGACGGCCGCGACTGCTTCGACGCGCGTCACCTGTTCCTGTTCACGGGCGCCGATCCGAATACCGACTGGCTGCGTTCGTGCGGCGTCGAACTGGATGCCAAAGGCTTCGTGCTGACGGGCAAGGATTCGGCCTGCGATCTGACCACTTCTGTCGAAGGCGTCTACGCAATCGGCGACGCACGCGCGGGATCGACCAAGCGCGTGGCGGCTGCCGTCGGCGAAGGCGCGCAGGTCGTCGCGCAAATCCATCAGATGCTCGCCGAACGCGCGGGTGAAACGGTCGCGCTCGGCGCCTGATTCTCTCTTCTCAAAACGGCTCGCGTCATTCATGGCGCGGGCCGTTTGCTTTTCTCCCTCTGCATTTTTCTCTCCTGTGCAGCAACCGCTTACTCGTTGTTACACAAGCGACGGTCTGCTTTCACCTCTATTCCTTTCCGCTTCGTAAGATTAAGTCAGCATCCGGTCAGGAACTGCAAGGGATAGGAGAACAGCATGATCAAACGTGCGATGGTTTTTGCGGCTTTGGGCGTCGCCGCTGCATGTGCATCGACGGCCGCGTCGGCGCATGTCGGCGTCGGCGTGTATCTGGGCGCGCCCGTCTATGCGGCGCCGCCGCCCGTCGTGTATGCGCCGCCTCCTCCACCTGTCTATTACGCACCGCCGCCGCCCGTCTACTACGGCGGATATGGCTACCGCCATCGCTATTGGGGCGGCGGTCCGCGCTGGCACGATCACGGCCATCGCGGCTGGGAAGGACGTCATCACGGCCGCTGGTAACGCGGCTTCCTGACGGCGCAGGCAAACCAGGCGTGCGTTTCCGCCGATCACGCTACAGTAGCGAAAGGTCCGGCATGGCAAGACGCCATGCCGCTCATTCTTGCCAGGGCGTCATCGCCCGGATCGCTACGACAACCATCGCGTGATCACACTGCCCGTCTCCGCCGCCCGCACGCTTCATCTGGCCGCTCAAGGCCTGCTCACGCCGCCGCGCCGCAAGGCAACCAAAGCCGATGTGCTCGACGCAATCCGCCAGATGGCGCAATTGCAGATCGACACGATTCATGTCGTCGCGCGTAGTCCGTATCTCGTGCTGTTCAGCCGGATCGGCGCGTATCAGCCGCAATGGCTCGACGAACACCTCGCGGAAGGCGCGCTCTTCGAATACTGGTCGCACGAGGCGTGTTTTCTGCCGATCGAGGATTACGGCCTGATGCGTCACCGGATGCTCGATCCGAGCGACATGGGCTGGAAATATGCCGCCGACTGGCACACGCAGTACCGCTCGGAGATCGACAAGCTGCTCGCGCAGATCCGCGCGTCGGGGCCCGTGCGCTCGGCGGATTTCGCGCGCGAAGCGGGCAAAGGCAACGGCTGGTGGGACTGGAAGCCGGAGAAGCGGCATCTCGAAGTGCTGTTCGCAATCGGCGAACTGATGGTCGCGGAGCGGCGCAATTTTCAGCGTGTGTACGACGTGACCGAGCGCGTGCTGCCGCATTGGAACGATGCGCGCGACCTCCAACCCGCCGACGATGTCGCCACGGAACTGCTGCGGCGCAGTTGTCGCGCGCTGGGCGTGGTGCGCGCGGATTGGGTCGCGGATTACTACCGGCTGCCGCGCCGCCCCTACGCCGACGCGCTCCATCAACTTGCCGACGCGGGCGAACTGACGCCGGTAAAAGTGGATGGATGGAAGCAGCCGACCTTCGTGCACCGTGACTTCGCGCCGATGATCGATGCGGCGTCGAACGGGCAACTGTCGTCGACGGTCACGACGCTGCTGTCGCCGTTCGATCCCGTCGTCTGGGACCGCAAGCGCGCGGCGGCGCTGTTCGATTTCGACTACGTGATCGAGTGCTACGTGCCCGCCGCGAAACGCAAATACGGCTACTACGTGCTGCCGATCCTGAATCGCGGGAAATTGATTGGGCGTGTCGATGCGAAGGCGCATCGCGCGACGGGTGTGTTCGAACTGAAGGCGCTGCATCTGGAGCCTGGCGTCCGCGTGAGCGGGCGGCTCACGGCCGACCTGCGGCGCGCGCTGCAGCGTTGCGCCGACTGGCATGGCACGCCGCAATTGCAGATCACGTCGGCGCCCGATGAACTCTCAAGCGCGCTCGCCGCCAGCGAAGACTAAGCGCAAGCGCCACAAAGTCAGTGCAGCGCAGCCCACGCGAGCGACAACGAGAACATCCCCAGCACGATCGACGCCGCGCGCTGCATCTTCACCGGGTCCAGCCATTTGAGCTTGCCGCTGCCGAGCGCCGCGCCGAAGCTGATCCACGCGAACGCGATCGGCACGAGCAGGCACGCGAACAGCGACATCGCGAACACGTAGCTGCGCGTGTCCTCGAAGGCGACGGACGGGAAGATCGTGCCCGCGAACAGCAGCGCTTTCGGATTGAGCAGCGTCGCGACGAACAGCGCGCGCGGCCCGTTCGTGCGCGGCGCGGAGTCGGGCAACGCGACGGCGGCGCGCCACATATCGACGGCGAGATACGCGATGTACAGACCGCTCGCGATACGCAGCACGGCGGGCAGCCACGGCAACGTCTGCGCCGCGTGCACGATGAAGCGGCCCCACACCGAAATCGACACGACGTAGCCGGCCAGCTCGGCCCCGATCAGCGGCAGCGAACGGCGCGCGCCCTGGCGCAAACCGGCGGCGGCAAGAAGCGTGTTCGTCGGGCCCGGCGTCAGCAGCACGATCGTGATGCCGAGCGCGAGCAGCGCGGTATCGGAAGGAGAAAGCATCAAAAGAAAAAGGGCGTGTCGAAACGAGCGCCCTTTGTATCACAGCCGCGCGACAGCGCCGAATTCTGTCAAACGAATGTCCGCATGCCGCGCGACGCACGCTCAGCGATCGAGCTTCACCCGCAATTCGCGCGCGGTTTCGAGCAGACCTTCGTAGCCGGAACGCGCATGCTCCGGCAGATCCGGGTCGCCGACCAGCGCGCCCAGCGTTTCGATCAGGCTATAGAGAATGCCGCGCGCCGCGCTCACGGCAATGTTGCCCGATGACACCATTTCGTTCACATGCGACACGGCTGCGTCGAGGTGTTCGAGGTCCGGCTGTGCGCCAGTGTCCTGCTTGTTCGGATCGTCGCGCGTCATGATGAATCGTCGCTCCTGTTCTGGCTTGTCGGCAAAGGGTTCTGCCGCCATATATATACCGATCGCGCGCAGCCGTCCATTCGCACAGACGGCAGCGCACGCGGCGTTTCAGGTTCGACTGACGTCGATCAGCATGAGTTCACGCGGCACTCAGGGCGTCCATCGATACATCAGGATTTTGGCGCGCGCGTCGTCTTCGAGCAGCACCACATACTCGCCGTTATCGCGCCGCACCGCGCTGATGCCGAGGTACACGTCGACCCAGCCCGTCGTGTTGCCGACCGCCGCGCCCGGCGTCATGTAGCCGACCATCTGCCCCGAACGCGCGTCGTACACATCGACCTTCGGCGTGTACAACTCGGCGACGAAGATGTAGTCGCCCGCCACGGCCACGCCGACGGGCGTCACCTGCGGACTGCTGGCCGTATTCCAGGGCAGGTTGATCGTGTAGACGAGTGTGGGCGAGCCGGAACTCCAGTTGTCGTAGCGCACGAGAATGCGGCCCGCTTCCTTCCAGTGTGTCGCGTCCCACGGCAGGCTGCTCGTGTAGCCGGACACATACATCGTGTCGGTTTCGGCGATATAGACGATGCGCGCAATGCGGCTGAACGGCGCGGGCATCGGGAACATCTTCGAGCTAGCGTACGTGTAAATCGGATTGCCGACGCTGTCGAAGCCCTGCAACGGCATTTCGCGGATGCCGCTCGCGGGCGTCGCGAGCCACACGTTGCCGGGCGTATCGACCCACCAGAAGCCGTTGCCGACCGTGCTGCCCGTCGACGGATTGCCGGCGATCTCGCTGGCGTCGACATGGCCGTCGCCGTTCGTATCCCGCCACATCCATTCGCCGTAAGTCGGCTGACCGGCGGGCCACGTGCCCGGCAGCGGATTCTGTGCGAACAGGCCGGATGGAATCGCGACTTCATCGTGAGCGGCATCGAAGCGATAGACGTTCAGGTAATGCGCGCCGGGATCAAGCGTGAACAGATACGGCTTGCCGTTGATCCGCCGCACCATCGGCTCGCCGCGCACGCCGCGCGGCTGATGGAACGCGGGATCGTCGGGGAAATCGAAGCGGTTCAGCGTGAAGCCCGCGTACTTCCATTCGCGTCCCGGCTGCTGCTGCGCATAGTCCATCGTAAAGCGCTTCGAACCCGTGAAGACGCTGTTCGGCGACGCGGGATCGAAGGCCGCGCCGTCGACGAAGGTCAGCCCTTGCAGCCGCCAGTTGAACGCGCGTGTGGCGTACCGGTAGCTTTCCAGCACGGCGCCCTGCCCGACCGTCGCTGAGGCGAGCGGGCGCGGTCCTTCGCCATTCTGTGCGACATAGAAGTTGCCGGCCTGATCGAAGCCGATCCCCGTCACGCCGTTCAAGCGCCAGTTGCCGGGTGTGCCCTTCGGCTCGTGGAAGATGCCGTACAGCGTGCCGAGCGCGCCTGTCAGCTGCGTCGCGCCCGTTGCGGTTTTGCCGTAGACGAGGATCTGCTGTCTGCTTCCGTTGTCGGCGACGAGAATCTGTCCCGCAGGCGAAATGGCGATGTCCGTCGGCACGGTGCCGGCGGGCAGCGCGAGCGTGCCCGGCAGCGGCGCGCCCGTCGATGAATAGTGCAGCACGCTCACGCTCGCCGTGCCGAAGCCGCTCATGACCCAGACGGACGAATCGCTATCGATCGCGATACGTCCCGGCGCCGCGACGTTCCAGGAGCGCAGACGGCGCATCGTGTTCGCATCGAACACGACGATCTGGTTGCCGTAGGTGTCCGATGCGTACAGTTCGGTATCGGTCGCCGCGAGTCCGCGAAGGCCTGCGTCCGTGCCCGTCGCCACCGAATTAACGCGCAGAAAGCTGTTCTTCGTCGCGTTCGCGCTGTTGCCGATTCCGCTGTCGAACGGTGCGCCCACGGCGATGTTCGCCGCCGAGCGACGCGTGATGCCGAACCACGTCTGCCCGGCAGGCGGATAATCCGCACCAACGAGCCCGTTGTTCTGATTGCCGATCGACATGGCCGCGTAGACGTACGTGTGATTCGATGCGATTGCATCGCCGCCTGCCGCGCCCCATCCGTGCGTCGCTCCCGCTACTGCAATTTTGTCGCCATTTTTATAGGCGGCGATTTCACTTCCGCTTTCGTCCCATGGCGAATTGGTGAATACCGTTCCATCCGATGCGACGTTAATCGCCTGAATGTCCTGCTGCATCCATTTGCCGTCGCCGAATCCGAAACTATTGCCTATCCACGATGTGGTGTAGGTCAATTGCGATTGCGCAGCAGCGCCAATGGGAATCAGGCTGCCGAGCGCAATCAGCGCGACGGCGACGCGGGTCGAGACTTTCACGGTCGTGTCCTTGCGAGAAGCAAAACGTTAGCAAACGCAGACAATGCATACGCGATTCCGCAATGCGCTTATCGATCAGCATTTGCCATTCCGCGCGAATCAATACTCAATTCGCATGGAATAAGGTTATTGTGTTTATTATCTTCTCAAACCGTGACGCGACCGTTTTGCTTTAAATAAATCGTTTGGCTATTTTTTATGCTTTTATTCGAATTGAATTGCCATTAGCTTTGACACATCAGGCCGCGCGCGTGCGCCGCACGAAGAGCCGATGCGTCACGCCGAACGCGACGAGGTTACCCGCCACCACCAGCACGAGTCCGACCACTGCGAGCGCCGACCATCGGTAGCCTTCGAACACCGTCGACACAGCCAGCGCGACGAACGGAAACAGCACCGTGCAATACGCGGCGCGCTCGGGCCCGATGCGTCCGACCAGCATCAGATAAGCAGTAAAACCGATCACCGAGCCAGGCACGGCAAGATAGACGAGCGCGCCGAGATAGCGCGTGTCCGTGTCGAGCGCGAACGGCAGACCTGCCGCCAGGCTGCCGACTGTCAGCACACTCGCGCCGATCAGCATGGCCCAGCTGTTAGTGACGATGGGATGCAGGCCCATCGACTGCATGCGGCTGGACAGCAGATTGCCCGCGGAAAAGCACATCGTGCCCGCGAA
Organism: Paraburkholderia sabiae; assembly: GCF_030412785.1. Taxonomy (NCBI): domain Bacteria; kingdom Pseudomonadati; phylum Pseudomonadota; class Betaproteobacteria; order Burkholderiales; family Burkholderiaceae; genus Paraburkholderia; species Paraburkholderia sabiae. Next base: position 3,774,235 of record NZ_CP125295.1, on the reverse strand, counting down.
CGCGACAGCAAGGCCAATCCACTCGGCGTGATCGCCGAGATGACCGGCCATCTGCTGCAGCGACAGACAGACGATGCCCGCGAGTCCGAGCACTGCGCCGACGATAGCCGTCGGCTGCAGCGGACGGCCCATGAACAGCCGGCCGTTGAGCGAGTTCAGCAGCGGCGCGGTCGAGAACACGACGGCCACGAGACCACTCGGCACGACGCCTTCCGCGTAATAGAAGCACAGGAAGTTCACGCAAAAGAGCGCGAACCCCTGCGCCACGAGGAAGCGCCATGCGGCGCGCGGCGGCCACACCGGGCGTCGCATGATTTTCAGCAGCGCGAACAGCACGATTGCGGCGAGCCAGAAACGGCATGCAATCGAAACAGGCGCCGGCACGACGCCGAGCTGCCACTTGATCGCGATCCAGGTCGTACCCCAGATCAGCACGGTCACAACATAAAGAAACAGATTCATCGTCAGAGAGCCACACAATACGGGTTGCTTCGACTATGCGACTGCGCACGTCCGTTCGATTGTCCAGGATTGCGCACTTTTGGCAGGCCGCCGGAAGCGCTGGTCATGCTGCACGTATACTCGATGTCATCGCATCGCCTTTTGCGCACCAATTCGCTTCGTCCATTCACGTGAACACACCGCCTCTTGCCACGACCGACCCTGCCGATCCGCCGTTCGGCCTGCATTCGGTCTGCCAGACGCTGAGCGAGTGCAATGCGACGCTCGATCGCTTCGCGTGGCTCGGCGATCAACTGGCCGTCGCGATCTGGACGCGCGAAACGAAAGAAGCCGAAACGGTGTACGAGCAGCCCGGCCATCACACGCTGTCGTGCTATCTGGACGGCGGCTATCGCACGGAGCGTCAGAAGATGCCTGGCCGTTATGGCGCGCCGAGCCGGCTGTGCGCGCTGCCGGGCGATCACGAATCGCGCTGGTGGGTGCGCGGCCACATGCATTTCATGCACCTGTATTTCCTGCCCGAGCATTTCACGCAGCGTGCGATCCGCGAACTCGACCGCGAGCCGCGCGAACTGACGCTCGCCGACCGCACGTATTTCGAGGACGAGCGCATTGCGGCGCTCTGCCAGTCGCTTGCGAACGATGCGTGGGACGACGCCGACGGCCGTCTGCGTGCCAACGAAACATCGCACGAAATTCTCAGTCTGCTGTTGCGCTCGCAAGGCGTGAACCGCACGGATGCCGTGCTGAAAGGCGGCCTTGCAGTAGCGACGCGCCGCCGTCTGCGCGACTACATCGACCAGAATCTGACGCAACCGTTGACGCTCGGTGAACTGGCTGTCGTCGCGAACCTGTCCGAATTCCATCTGGCGCGGATGTTCCGCACGTCGTTCGGTCTGCCGCCGCATGCGTGGATCGCGCAGCAACGGCTGGAACGCGCGCGCACGCTGTTGCGCACGACTGCCTTGCCGCTCGTCGATATCGCGATGCAATGCGGCTACGCCAACACGAGCCACTTCAGCCACCGCTTCCGCCAGGGCGTCGGCGTGACGCCGGCCGTCTATCGCCAGACGCTGCGAGCCGGCTGATCCTTTGCGCCCACGCCACGTCTCTCGTGGCGTACTCTGTCTCCCAGACTCTCCGTGTTTGCGCGCTTTCGCGCAAGTTTCTGTCGCTAGCTTTATTTGTCCATTTTAGACAACTCGTCTACACTCAACATCAATCGAACTGCGCCGCGAAGGTCTGATCAGCCGCGCCCATGCCACTGCTTTCACTTGAGGACAGAGCTCATGCAAATCAGGGAATTCGGAGTCGAACGCTGGATGGATCTCTACGAGAACCGTTGCGAATTGAATCTTGCGGAAACGTGTGTCGAATCGCTAACGGTGGGCGAACTGCTGAAGATTGCGGGCAAGGAAGACGCGCTACTCGACGAGATCCTGCCGATGAAGCTGACGTATGGCGCGATCGACGGCACCGAGCGGCTGCGCAGCAACGTTGCATCGCTGTATGAAAAGCAGGCGGTGCCCAATGTGCTGATCACGCACGGCGCGATCAGCGCGAACGCGCTTGTCTATGAAACGCTCGTCGAGCCGGGCGATCATGTGATTTCGGTGCTGCCCACTTACCAGCAGCATTATTCGATTCCCGAGAGCTACGGCGCGAACGTCGAGATTCTGCGTTTGCGCGAGGAGAACGCGTTCCTGCCCGATCTCGACGAATTGAAGCGCATGGTGAAGCCGACTACGCGCGTCATCGCGATCAACAACCCGAACAATCCGACGGGCTCGTTGATGGACCGCGCGTTCCTCGAACAGATTGCGCAGGTCGCGCGTTCATGCGGTGCGTACGTGTTGAGCGATGAGGTGTATCGCGGCACCGATCAGGAAGGTACTGGATTTACAGCATCGATTGCTGATGTGTACGAGAAAGGCATTAGCACGGGCAGCATGTCGAAGACGTGGTCGCTGGCGGGCTTGCGGGTGGGCTGGATCGTCGCGCCTGTCGATCTGATTCATCGCGTGCAGATTCATCGCGACTACAACACGATTAGTGTCGGGATGTTGAATGATCTGCTTGCGTCGATTGCGCTGGAAAATCGCAAGGCGATTCTGGAACGGAATCATGGGATTTTGAGGAGCAATCTGGCGGTGCTCGACGCCTGGATTGTCAAGGAGCCTTTGCTTTCTTATGTTAAGCCGCGGTCCGGGACTACTGCGCTTGTGCGCTTTGACGTCGATATGTCTTCTCGGGAGTTTTGTGTTTCTCTCATCGAGAAGACTGGGGTTATGTTTACGCCCGGTAGTGCGCTTGATATCGAAGGCTATATTCGGATTGGGTACACGAGTGGTCGTGATGTTCTCGTTGCCGGGCTTGAAAGGGTTTCTGGATATCTGCGCGATATCCGGCGTTAGGTTTTGGTTTTGGGTTTTCGCTGGCATCCGCGCTTTCGTATCGGTGCTTCAGGCGTTGCCCCTGTGCGGGGCGGCAGTTACTTTCTTTGCCGCGGCAAAGAAAGTAACCAAAGAAAGCCGCTTTTGAACCTGCGGTGCCCGCCAGAATTCCGCTTAAGCATGCCGCAGTTGAGCTATCGCGCAGCGACGTCCGCACGCTGTAGAACGCCCGCAGTCACCCGCGCACGGCGCGAAAACCCCACACACAGTCTGGAGCACATACCGCCGCAATCAACCGAGGGCAAATGCAAAAGAAACGTGCTGACCGAATGTGCTCCAAGTGGATGTCATTTTTCGCGCCGCGCGCGGCTGACTGTGGGCTTTCTACGAAGTGTTGGCGTCGCTGTGCGACGGCTCAAAGAACCTGTGCCGTGGCGTTATCCTGGCAGGCACCGGAGGTTCAAAAGCGGCTTTCTTTGGTTACTTTCTTTGCCGCGGCAAAGAAAGTAACTGCCGCCCCGCACAGGGGCAACGCCTGAAGCACCGATACGAATTCGCGGATGCCAGCAAAAAAAGCCAAACAAAAAAATCGTCGCAGACAGAAAAACACCCCTATCTCAAGGCCTTAGCCAACACCTGCGCAACATGCACAGCACTAACCCCTGCCCCATCATGAATCTGATGACGACAACTAGTGCCATCGGCCACAACAACAGTCCTGTCATCAATCCCCCGCACAGCGGGCAACAAAGACAACTCAGCCATCGCCATAGAAGCCTCATAGTGCTCGGCCTCATACCCAAAACTTCCGGCCATGCCACAGCATGAAGATTCAACCATCGACACCTTCAACCCAGGAATCCACTTCAAAACAGTCTGAACAGGCGTAAAAGCATCGAACGCTTTCTGATGGCAATGCCCATGCACCAGCGCCTGGTCAGCGCCATCAATCGACTTCAACTCGAGCGTAAGCCGCCCAGCAGCATGCTCACGAACAAGAAACTCCTCAAACAACATAGCGAGCTTCGACAAACGCTCAGCCTCTTCCCCAAACCCATACTGCAAAAACTCATCGCGCAACGACAACAGACAAGAAGGCTCCAGCCCAACAACAGGCACACCACGCTCGATATACGGCCGAAACGCATCGAGCATCCGCCGCGCCTCGCGCTTCGCCTCATCGACGAGGCCTGCTGCCAGAAACGTTCTTCCACAGCAAAGCGGACGCTCGCCCGCTCGTGTGTTGAAGTGCACGGTATAACCCGCCGCTTCGAGCACCTGCTGCGCGGCTCGCGCATTCTCCGGCTCGATGCTGTTATTAAATGTATCGACGAAGAGCAGCACTTCCTTTTGCGTGCCGACTGCTCCTGAAGAAGCAGCCTTGACAGAACCACTGCCGAGAAACGGTTTGACGAACCGCGGCAACGACCGCTGCGGCGCAAATCCCATCGCACGCTTGAACCACGGCAGATTCCCCGCAAACGCAAACACACCCGGCATGCTCGCCGCAACAGACGCATAGCGCGGCATGAACGCAATCATCTTTTCACGCAAACGTAAGCCGTGCTTTTGCGCCCACGTAGCACGCGCCTCGATCTTGAACTTCGCCATGTCGATGCCCGTCGGGCAATCGCGCTTGCAGCCCTTGCACGACACGCACAAATCGAGCGTGTCCTTCACGTCCTGACTCGCGAGTCCTTCGTCGCCAAGCTGCCCCGACAGCGCAAGCCGCAACGTATTCGCACGTCCTCGCGTCACATGCTGCTCGTCCTTCGTCACGCGATAACTCGGGCACATCGTGCCCGCATCGAACTTGCGGCAATGGCCGTTGTTGTTGCACATCTCGACGGCCTTCGCGAGTCCGCCTGCGAGGTCGTTGCCCGTGCCCTGCGGTGTTTCCACACCCGTCATCGGATCGCGTTCGACATTCCAAATCGACCAGTCGAGTGCAGGCGTCAACGCGCTCGCCTTGTATCCCGGCGCGAAGCGGAAGTTGTGCGCATCGTCCATCTTCGGCGGACGCACGATCTTGTCCGGGTTCATCCGGTTGTCGGGATCGAACAGCGTCTTGATCTCGCTGAACGCGCGATTGATGCGCGGGCCGTATTGCCACGCCACCCATTCGCCACGACACAACCCGTCGCCATGTTCGCCAGAGTACGCGCCCTTGTACTCGCGCACGAGCGCCGCCGCTTCTTCGGCGATCGCTCGCATCTTCGTCGCGCCGTCGCGGCGCATGTCGAGAATGGGCCGCACGTGCAGCGTGCCGACGCTCGCGTGCGCGTACCACGTGCCCTCGGTGCCGTTGCGATGAAACACTTCCGTCAGACGGCTCGTGTATTCCGCGAGATGTTCGAGCGGCACCGCGCAGTCTTCGATGAACGACACCGGCTTGCCGTCGCCCTTCATGCTCATCATGATGTTCAGGCCGGCCTTGCGCACTTCCCACAGCGCTTTCTGTTCGCCGGCATCGGGCATCTGCACGACGGAATCAGGCAAGCCGAGATCGGCCATCAGTTCCGTCAGTTGCTTGAGCGACGCGAGCTGTTCGTCGCGGTTCTCGCCCGCGAATTCGACGAGCAGAATCGCTTCGGGCCTGCCGACCAGCGCCTTTTCGATCACCGGACGGAACGCGGGATTGCTCATCGCGAGATCGATCATCGTGCGATCGACCAGTTCGACTGCAACCGGCTTCAGCTTGACGATGTGCTGCGTCAGATCCATCGCCTGCCAGAACGTCGGAAAGTTCACCACGCCCAGCGTCTTGTGCGCAGGCAGCGGCGCGAGCTTCAATGTCAGTTGCCGGCTGAACGCAAGCGTGCCTTCAGAGCCCACAAGCAGATGCGCGAGATTCGCAACGCCATCGTCGGTATACGCGCGCGGGTTCTGACAGTCGAACAGATCGATGTTGTAGCCCGCCACGCGTCGCAACACTTTCGGCACTTGCGCGACGATCTCATCGCGCTCGCGCAGTGCAATCGCCTTCACACCTTCCACGATCTGCTGCAGGCGCGCGCCCTGCGGCGCATCGCGCAGCGAAGCGAAATGCGCGTGCGTGCCGTCGGCGAGAATCGCATCGATCGCTTCGACGTTGTGCACCATATTGCCGTACTCGATAGAACGCGAACCGCACGAGTTGTTGCCTGCCATCCCGCCGATCGTGCATTGCGCCGCCGTCGATACATCCACGGGAAACCACAGGCCGTGCGGCTTCAGCCACGCATTCAGATGATCGAGCACGATGCCGGGCTCGACCGTCACCGTGCGCTTGTCCTTGTCGAACTCAATCACCTGGTTGAGCCACTTGCTCGTATCGATGACGAGCGCTTCGCCGACTGTCTGCCCACATTGGCTCGATCCCGCACCGCGCGCGAGCAGCGGCACGTTTTCGCTGCGTGCGATGTCGAGCGCCATCAACAGATCGTCCAGATCGCGCGGCACGACCACGCCGATCGGCGTGATCTGATAGATCGATGCATCCGTCGAATAGCGCCCACGGCTTGCCGCGTCGAACAGTACGTCGCCGCGCAATTCCTTGCGCAGCCGGTTCGCGAGCGGCGTACTCATGCGGGCCGCCGACGGCACGAGATGAATCGGTTTGACGAGCAAAGTGGAGTTCGACATGTGCTTCGGCCTGTGGGAAAAGGCTTGAAATCAGCGGCTATTCGAGCGTGACGCTAACGGGCCCGAGCCCGTCGATCTGTCCGCGCGCGGTGCCCGAATGCTGCGGGAAAAACATGCCCGTGTACGAACCCGTCGTGAGGATCATGTCGGGCGTCACTGCAATCCGATGATGCTGCGTGCAGTGATTGACGAGCCACGTCAGAAGACGCCGCGGATCGCCGCACGGATTTGCAGGCGTCGCCTTCACCACATCCTGTCCTTCGAACGTGAAGCTCAACGCAGGCGCAACGAACGGAAAATCGCGCCGATACTTCGTGAACTCGCCGACGATCAACGCGCCGTGATTCTGCAAATCCGCGAGTTGCGCGAGCTTGTCGACGTTGGGCCACTGCGCGAACCGGCTCGCGACGATTTCGATGGTCGCTGCCATCGAATCGATCGAATCGAGCACTTCTACTTCATGCCAGGCGTTATCGGCGGGCTCGAAGCTGCGCCCGAAACGAAACGCGATTTCCAGTTCGAGGCCCAGCGGTTTGTAGTGCGCGCGCGGCAGATGCGCGCCATCCGCATGCAGATCGGTCGAAGGCAGCGGCGCGCCCTGAATCGCGCCATCGGCGGATTTCGCGCCTATTTTCCAGCCGCCGATGCGCGCACCGCGCGTCGCGAGCAACGCATGCTGGATCGCGTACGCGGCACTCATGTCGGCGGGAATGAGTTCGGGAGAAAGCGACGCGAGCGTCGAGTGATCGGCGCGCGCGTCGGCAAGTTGTTGGATCAGCATGGTCGGTCAAACGTTAGCGATGCTCACGCATTGAAGCGCGTGGCGGGTTGTGCAGCCGGCTCCGTGCCGACAGCGAAACGGCTTTCGGGTTGCATGCGGAACGCGAGCACGACGCCGATCGCCATCAGCAGCATGCTGCCCGCGAACGGCAATTCCCAGCTGCCGAATGAATCGATCAGATAGCCCGACAACACGGGCGAAATGATTGCCGCGAGCGCCGAGCCCGTGTTCATCATGCCGCTCGCCGTGCCCGAGTGTTCCGGCGCGATGTCCATCGGGATCGCCCACATCGGACCGATCGTCATCTCGGCGAAGAAGAAACCCGCCGACAGACACACCATCGATACATAAAGATTGTGCGTGAGCATCAACGGCACCAGCGATGCAAGTGTGAGCAGCATGCAGATCGACACCATCCAGCTGCGTGCGCGCTTGAGGTTGCCCGTGCGCTCGAAGATCTTGTCGGTGACGATGCCGCCCAGCGTATCGCCGATCACGCCCGCGAAAAATACCGCCGAAGCAAACACCGCCGACTTCTTCAGATCGAGGTGATAGCTGTGCAGGAAGTACTGCGGAATCCAGCTGAGGAAAAGCCACAACGTCCAGCCATAGCAGAAGTACACGACGGTCACAGGCGCCATGCGTTTGAACAGCGCTTTCCACGGCACATTTGCGGACTTGGCTTTCGGCGCGGGCAAGATGTCGAGTTCAGCCTGCGTAATGCGGCGATGTTCTTTCGGATGTTCGGTGAACGTCATCGCCCACACGACGACCCACAACAAACTGAACGCGCCGCAGATATAGAACGATTCGCGCCAGCCCCACGTCGTCATCACCAGCACGATCACGCCAGGCGCCACCGCATTGCCGATGCGCGCCGCCGCGTGCGTAATGCCCTGCGCAAAGCCGCGCTTTTCTTTCGCGACCCAGCGCGACATCGCTGCCGTCGCTGCAGGAAATGTCGCGCCTTCGCCGAAGCCGAGCAGCACGCGCGCGAGCAGCAGCGATACGAGACCGCCCGCAAAGCCCGTGAGCAGCGTCGCGACAGCCCAGATCGCGCCGCACGCAATCAGCGTGCGCTTCGCGCCGAAGCGGTCGCTAACCCAACCGCCGATGATCTGAAACACGAGATACGGATACGCAAAGGCCGAGAACACGAGGCCGATTTCCGTATGCGAAAGATGAAACTCCTTGCCGAAACCCGCTGCCGCCGTGCTGACGTTGACGCGGTCAAGGTAAGTGATGAAGTACATGATGCATAGCATCAGTAGAACGATACTGGTCGCACTGGTCACACGAAACCGCTTCATCGTCTGTCTCCGTTGCTAGCGGACGGCTTGTTCACGCGGCGTGTTCGGCCTTCATGCCGCGCGAGCCGCCGTCTGCAGGGTCTGCGTTGGCGTTGGTCGCGTTTGTGGTTCGCTTGCGTCTTTGTCTTTCTGTTCGTTGCGATGCGTCGCGCTGGCCGGGCGCGTGGGTGCTTCGTGGATCACTGCGTTTGCGATGAAGGAAGCAACGTGTCGTCGTTTGCGCTTCCTTCGTCGTCTGTCTATCGGCAGCTCAGGCGGCTGCTTTGAGTTTCGGCGTGTTCGGCTGCGACATCAGATACTCCATCGCTGCCGGCAAGCCGCTTGCGGCAACAGGAACACCCGCTATTTGCAGGCCCATTTCGACGCCTGCGAGCGTTGCCATCAGCGTGAGATCGTTGCAGTCGCCGAGATGCCCGATGCGGAACATGCGCCCTTTCATCTTGCCGAGGCCCGTACCAAGCGACATGTCGAAGCGTTCGTAAATGATCTTGCGCACGGCATCGGCATCGATGCCTTCGGGCATCATCACGCCCGTCAGAACCGGGCTATAGACGGACGGATCGTCGCATTGAATCTCGAGGCCCCACGCACGCAACGCGCGGCGGCATGCTTCGGCCAGGCGGTCGTGGCGCGCGAACACGTTGTCGAGGCCTTCGCCGAGAATCATATCGAGCGCTTCCGACAAGCCGTACAGCAGATTCGTGTTCGGCGTGTACGGCCAGTAGCCGCTCTTGTTCATTTCGATGATTTCGGTCCAGTCCCAGAACGCGCGCGGCAGCTTCGCGTGCTTGCCCGCTTCGATCGCCTTCGGCGACACAGCGTTGAAACTGATGCCGGGCGGCAGCATCAAGCCCTTCTGCGAACCGGAGACGGTCACGTCGACGCCCCACTCGTCGTGACGATAGTCGGCGCAAGCGAGGCCCGAAATCGTATCGACGAGCAGCAGTGCCGGATGGCCCGCCGCATCGATTGCGCGGCGCACGGCGGCGATGTCGGACGTCACGCCCGTCGATGTTTCGTTATGGACGACGCACACGGCCTTGATCGCGTGCTGCGTGTCCTCGCGCAGACGCGCTTCGATCATTTGCGGCTGCACGCCGCGCCGCCAGCCTTCGATGCCGGGCAAACCGAGAAACTCAGGCTTCAGGCCGAGGCTTTCGGCCATTTTCTTCCACAGCGTCGCGAAGTGGCCCGTCTCGAACATCAGCACGTGATCGCCGGGGCTCAGCGTATTCGACAGCGCGGCTTCCCACGCGCCCGTCCCCGACGCCGGATAGATCACGACCGGCTGCTGCGTCTTGAAGATCTTCTTGATGCCGTCCAGCACCTTCAGGCCCAGCGCGCCGAACTCCGGGCCGCGATGGTCGATGGTCGGATAGCTCATCGCCCGCAAGATGCGGTCGGGCACCGGGCTCGGACCCGGAATCTGCAGAAAGTGGCGGCCTGCGGGATGAAAGTCGAGCTTCAGCATCGGTCGATCTCCTCGATTGAATTTTGCATGCAAAAAACTATAACAAACGATATGTGACAATCCCAAGGCGGTGTTTACCCTCGCAATACGTGGGAAATGGCTTGCTTTAAAATCGGTGCAAATCGTGCTTGAGGATTTTTGTATGCAAAATTCGGACATTGAAGCAGGCCTGACGCCGCCTCCCCTGATGCCGAAGGTCGAACGCCAGCGCTTGCACGACACGGTGGTCGAACACATCCGGCGCTTTATCGTCGAAGGCGTGCTGGAGCCGGGCAAGAAACTGAACGAGCGTGAGCTGTGCGAGACGCTCGGCATTTCGCGCACGCCGTTGCGCGAGGCGCTGAAGGTGCTCGCCGCGGAAGGGTTGATCGATATCGAGCCGAATCGCGGCGCGTCGGTGTCGAAGATGTCGGAAGCGGAGATGCGCGAGACGTTCGAACTGATGAGCGGGCTCGAAGCGTTTTCAGGCGAACTCGCGGCGGAGCGCATGACGGCCGCCGAACTCACCGAGATCAAGGCGCTGCACTACGCGATGCTCGCGTGCCGCACGCAGAACGATCTGGCCGGCTACTACAGCCGCAATCAGGCGATTCACGACAAGATCAACGAAGCCGCGCGCAATTCGGCGCTGCGTCAGACGTATATCGCGGTGAATCGCCGGTTGCAGGCGTTGCGGTTTCGCTCGAACTTTCAGGTGCCGAAGTGGGACAGCGCGATTCACGATCACGATGAAATGCTCAAGGCGCTGGAGGCACGCGACGGCAAGCGGTTGAGCACGATCTTGCGTCAGCATCTGCTGGATAAACGCGATGCGGTGCTGCAGATTCAGTCGCGGGAGGATGCGGCCGCGGCCAAATTGAAGGCTTGAATCAGGGCTTGAAATGAAAAAACGCACGGCTCGATGCCGTGCGTTTTTCTTCACGCTAAAAAGCGTCTCACACTTCAACCCGCCCCGTATGATCCTTCTGCCGCAACGACTGCGGCAAGCCATACAGAATGATCAGCGCGCAGACCAGGCTCAATCCACCGATCACATACAACGCCGGCGTCGTGCTGCCCGTCACGTCGCGCACACGGCCCACCATCACCGGGCTCACGATCCCGCCCAACTGCCCCAGCGTATTGATCAACGCGATACCGCCCGCAGCGCCCGCACCCGACACGAGCTTCGGCGGCAATGCCCAGAACGCCGGAATCGAAGCGATCACACCTGCGCCCAGCACGGCCAGCGCCACCACGAGCATCACCGTCTGCTTGTCGAAATAGCCCGCTGCAAAGAATCCGATTGCAGCCATCACGAGCAGCACGCTCACGAACTTGCGACGTTCACCCGTCGCATCCGACAAGCGCCCCACGACAACCATACAAATCGCGCCGCAGATATAAGGCACAGCCGTCAGCAAACCGATGATCGTCGGGTTCTGCGTACCCGCGCTGCGGATCAGATGCGGTGCCCAGAAGTTGAGGCCGTACGACGCGATCTGAATCAGGAAGTAGATCAGACCGAGCGTCAGGAAACCAGGCGTGCGGATCGCGCCGAGCAGCGAATGACCGTGCGTCGTCGGCTGCGCCTGTTGCGCGATCTGGCTCGACAGATACGTCTTTTCCGATGCAGACAGCCAGCCCGCGTCTTCGATACGATCCTTCAGCACCTTGAGCACGAGAATGCCGAGCACGACGCACGGCAGACCGCCGAGCATGAACAGCCAATGCCAGCCGCGAATGCCGTACACGCCATCCATCTGACCGAGCACGAGACCCGACAGCGGCGCACCGACCAGACCCGAAAACGCCGATGCAAGAAACAGCAGCGACGTGATGCGTCCGCGATAGCTCGCCGGAAACCACAGCGTCAGATAGTAGAGCACGCCCGGCGCAAAACCCGCTTCCATCGCGCCGATCAGAAAACGCAGGCCGTAGAACTGCCATTCGTTTTGCACGAACACCATCGCGGCCGTCGCGAGACCCCACGAAATCATGATCCGCGCAATCCACTTACGCGCACCGACCTTGTAAAGCAGCATGTTGCTGGGCACTTCGAACAGCACATAGCCGATCACGAAGAGACTCGCGCCGAGGCCATACGCCGTGTCGGAAAAGCCGAGATCGGTTTGCAGCTGGAACTTCGCGAAGCTGATATTGATGCGGTCGAAGAACGCGAACAGATAGCAGATCATGATGAGCGGCATCAGCCGCCACGTGACCTTTTTGATGATCTCGGCAGTTGCCGATAGCTTGTCGTTACGGCTATCCGCCGCGACTGCGCCTGGTGTGCTCATGTTGTGTCTCCATTGCCAGTCGATTTAACCGGCTGGTCGTGATGTAGTTGTGTGAGAAGAATGAGTTCAGATGCTGCGTACGTAATCGGGCACAGGATGCACGTCGCAATTGCGGCCCGCTTTCATCAATTGGCCCTGCACGTCGTGGCCCAGCAATGCAGGCAATGTGCGCGACAGCGCGATCAGCTTCTGCAGATCGATGCCCGTCGGAATGCCGATTTCGTCGCACATGTTGACGAGATCTTCCGTGCAGATGTTGCCCGACGCGCCCGGCGCAAACGGACAACCGCCAAGGCCACCGAGTGCCGCATCGAAGCGTCGCGCGCCGACTTCGTACGCCGCCAGCACATTCGCGAGCCCGAGTCCGCGCGTGTTGTGGAAGTGCAGCGTGAGCGCATCGGCGGGCACGCGTTGCAGCACGCGCGCGACGAGTCGCGCGACCTGGCGCGGATTGGCCATGCCCGTCGTATCGGCGAGCGTGATGCCGTTGATGCCCATTTCACGGTACGTATCGACGATCGACACGACGCGGTCTTCGTCGATCTTGCCTTCGAACGGGCATCCGAACGCCGTCGCCACCGTCGCATTCAGCGACACGCTGAAATGCCGCGCGAGTCGCACGATATCGCCGAACGCATCGAGCGACGACTCGCAGCTCATGCGCATGTTCGCGCGGTTGTGCGTCTGGCTCGCGGACATCACGAGGTTCAGTTCATCGGCGTGCGCATTCAACGCGCGCTCGGCGCCCTTCACGTTCGGCACGAGCGCGACGAAGATAACGCCCTCGCGACGCTGAATCTGCGTGAATACGGCCTCGCCGTCGCGCAGTGCAGGGATTGCCTTGGGCGACACGAACGAGCCCGCCTCGATGCGCGTAAAGCCCGCCGTCGACAGCTGATCGATCAGCGCGATCTTGTCCGCCGTTTCGACCCACGTCGGTTCGATCTGCAAGCCGTCGCGCGGCGCGACTTCCTGCACGATCAGCGTGTCGAAATGTTCCTGTTCGAAGTTCATTGCACGGCCCCTTCGCGGCGCAGCCGCTCGATTTCGCTTTGCTCGTAGCCGAGATCGGCCAGCACGCTCGACGTATGCTCGCCGAGCGCCGGACCTTGCCAGCGCACTTCGCCCGGCGTCTCCGACAGCTTCGGCACAATGCCCGGCATCTTCACCGACGCGCCGCCCGGCAAATCGGCCTTCAGCAACATCTCGCGCGCCTGGTAGTGCGGATCGGCGACGATGTCGGCGACCGAATAGATACGGCCCGACGGCACTTCGGCGCTTTCGAGCGCGGCGAGCACGTCGTCGATCGAATGATGCGAAGTCCAGGCGGTGATCGCGGCATCGAGCATCGCGTTTTGCGCGACGCGGCCATCGTTGCGTGCGAGCGCGGGATCGTCGGCGAGATCGGGACGGCCGATCACCTGCATCAGACGCTTGAAGATCGGATCGCTATTGCCCGCGATCACGACGAAGCCGCCGTCTTCCGTGCGATACGTGTTGGACGGCGCGATGCCCGGCAGCGCGCCGCCGCTGCGCTCGCGCACGTGGCCAAGCAGATCGTATTCGGGCACGAGGCTTTCCATCAGGTTGAATACGCTTTCGACGAGCGAGACGTCGACGATCTGTCCATCGCCCTGTCCCGTCTTCACGCGCAGCACCGACATCAACGCGCCGATCACGCCATGCAGCGAAGCGAGCGAATCGCCGAGACTCACGCCGACGCGAGCGGGCGCGCCGTCGACATCGCCCGTCGTGTAGCGGATGCCGCCCATCGCTTCGCCGATCGCACCGAAGCCCGGACGATCGCGATACGGGCCCGTCTGGCCGTAGCCGGAAATGCGGACCATCGTGAGTTTCGGGTTGATTGCGTGCAGCACGTCCCAGCCGAGGCCGAGCTTTTCGAGCGCGCCAGGACGGAGATTTTCGATGACGATGTCGGCGTCGGCGGCAAGACGCTTGACCACATCCGCGCCTTCCTGCGACTTGAGATTCACGCAGATCGACTTCTTGTTGCGCGATTGCAGATACCACCAGAGCGAGGTGCCTTCATGCAGCTTGCGCCATTTGCGCAGCGGGTCGCCCGTTTCGGGTGCTTCGATCTTGATGACTTCGGCGCCGAACTCGGCGAGCAGGCGCGCGGCGAACGGCGCTGCGATCAGCGTGCCGATTTCGACGACGCGAATACCCTGCAACGGACCACTCATGATGCTGTCTCCAATCTGAATTCATGTTGGAGACAAGAGTAGAAGCGAGGCCGCCAAAGCGTCCAACCGCATTTCGCCAACGACCGTTCGCGAAACGCGAACGCTCCCCGCTAAGGCTTGCCGGACAAGGCTTCGACGGTGCGCAGATGATCGAACAGCAGCCGCGCGACGGGCGACAGACGCGCCGAATCGCGCGTCACGATGATGAGATCGCGCTCGGCCCATTCGTCTTCGAGCGCCACGGCAACGAGGCCCAACGGCCGCCCCATGATGCGATAGACGTTGACGGGCAGCACGCCGACGCCCATGCCCGCCTGCACCATCCGGCACACGGCGTCGAAGCCGGGCACGTGGATGCGCAGCTTGAGCGCCTTGCCCGCCTGGCGCGCGGCCGTGTGCGTGCGCGCGTTAATCGAACTCGCCGAATGCAGCCCAACGTGATCGCTGTCGAGCGTCTCTTCGAACGCGACGCTTTCGCGCATCGCAAGCGGATGATCGTCGCGCATCACGACGCACAGCGCATCGTGCCGGTAGTGCGTCGTTTCGAGGCCGCGCGCGTCCGCTTCGCCCGAACAGATGCCGAGATCGGCGAGACTGTCGGCGACGGCTTCGATCACGCCGCCGCTCGGCCGCTCTTCGAGATCGATCTTCACGAGATCGTTGACGGCGAGAAACGCTCGCAAATCTTCCGGCAGGAATTCGACGATCGCGGAGAGGTTGGCCATCATCCGCACATAGCCGCGCACGCCGCTCGCGTGCCCCGCGAGTTCGATGCCGATGTTCTCGATGCCGCGCATCACGCGGCGCGCGTGATGCAATAGCGTTTCGCCCGCCGGCGTGAGCGTCATACCGCGCGCGTTGCGCTGAAAGAGCGTCGCGTTGACGGCCTGTTCCAGTTCGAGCAGCCGCTTGCTGGCGGCCGACACGGCGATGGCCTCGCGTTCCGCGGCGCGCGTCAGCGTGCCTTCCTCATAGACGGCGATGAACAGTTGCAGCGTCGTGAGGTCGAGGCGGCGGAGCAGATTCTTCAGGACCATGACGGACAATCGATGCAATGGATTGCGTCATATTGTGCCGCGACCTCGCCGCGAGCGCTCGTATTCAATCGAAACACATCTGCGGAATGGGGTCGCTGGCGGGGAAAGTGTCCATCAGCGCCTCGTCCATCAGACGTTCGCGATGCGCTTCATGTACCCTCGCATCGGCCTCGTAAGCGGATTTGCTATTCTGTTCCATCCTGGGTTCCTCCTGTTGTCGATACGGGCTGTCGATGGCTTCAGTATTGGTTGCGCGGCCGCTGCGTTCAACCTGTGCGCACGTGCGGAACCTGCCAACCATACATCGTCTGCTGCCGTTTTCGCCGACGCGCCGTCTGCGGGGTCATTGAATGCCGAGCGTTGCCATCGCGATCTTTCCGGGCGTCCAGGCGCTGGATGTCGCCGGTCCACTCGATGTTTTCGCGGAAGCGAACCTGTTCATCGACGGCAAGGACCGCTATGAAGTGACATTGCTCGCCGCCGACGATGCGCCGTTGCGCGCATCGAACGGCATCAGGTTCGTCCCCGACGAAACCTTCGACGACAAGCGCAGCACGTTCGATCTCGCGCTGATCGCGGGCGGCCCTGCGTTGCCGGAAAGTGTCCCAGACACGCGCCTCACGGCCTGGCTCGCGAATGTCGCATCGCAATGCGAGCGCTACGGCTCGATCTGCACGGGCGCGTTCGCGCTCGGCCACGCGGGCCTGCTCGACGATCGCAACGTCACGACGCACTGGCAGCACGCGCAGCAACTCGCGACGCAATTCCCGAAAGCGCGCGTCGATTTCGACCGCATTTATCTGCGCGATGAACGGCTCGTGACGTCGGCGGGCGTGACGGCGGGCATCGATCTCGCGCTGGCGCTCGTCACCGAGGATCACGGTCCGCAGACGGCATTAAAAGTGGCCAAGCGCCTCGTGGTGTTTTCGCAGCGCCAGGGCGGGCAGTCGCAGTTCAGTCCTTATCTGACCGCGCCCGCCGATGAAACCTCGCCCGTAGCAAAAGTGCAGACGCACGTAATGGCCAACATCAGGGACAACTTCACCGTGGCACAGCTCGCCGATGTCGCGGGCATGAGCGCGCGCAATTTCGCGCGCATCTTCGTGCAGGAAACGGGCGTGACGCCGCATGAATTCGTCGAGCGCGCGCGGATGGATGCGGCGCGCAAGCTGCTCGAAAGCAGCGGCGCGGCGCTCAAGGCGATTGCCTACGATTGCGGCTTCGGCACGGCGGACCGTATGCGGATCGTGTTTACGAAGCGTATCGGTGCGACGCCGAATCAGTATCGCGAGCGCTTCCGGCACGCGTGAGCGCAAGGGCCTGCACGCGTCGACCGTACGTGACAAAATGATGAGCTGATCAACGCCTCGCACTTTGTGCACATCGACATGAACGCTACTACTTCCGTTCGCGCCATCGTCACGGGTCATACGCGCGGTCTCGGCGCGGCGCTCGCAGAACGGCTGCTCGCGCAAGGCATCACCGTGCTCGGCATATCGCGCTCGCGCAATGAAGCACTCACGAGCCGCACGGGCTTCGATGAGGTGGAAGTCGATCTGTCCGACGCGGAACGTCTCACCCAGTTCATCGCAGGCGATACGTTGCGCAACTTTCTCAAGGGCGCGCAAACCGCGTTGCTGTTCAACAATGCGGGCATGGTGCAGCCGATCGGTCCCATCGAAGCGCAAGACGTTGCAGCCATTGCGCAAGCCGTGACGCTGAACGTGTCGGCGCCGTTGATGCTGGCGACTGCGTTCGCTACGGCGAGCCCGGATGCGACTGATCGGCGCATCGTGCATATTTCGAGCGGGGCCGCGCGTCATCCGTATTCGGGCTGGAGCATCTACTGCGCGACGAAGGCCGCGCTCGATCATCACGCGCGTTCCGTCGCACTGGATCAGAACCGCGCGCTGCGCATCTGCAGCGTCGCACCGGGTGTGGTCGATACGAATATGCAGGCGGAAATTCGCGGCACGGAACTGGACAAGTTTCCGATGCGCGAGAAGTTCGAGGAGTTGAAGCGCGACGGCAAGCTGTCGACGCCGGAAGAGTCGGCGGGGAAGCTCGTCGATTATGTGCTGAGCGAGACGTTTGGGGCCGTGGCGACGGCGGATGTGAGGGAGTTGCCGCAGACATAGCAGCCTCACCCGAACACGAAGTCCCGAAAAGCCTCACCTTTGGATGAGGCGACTCGGGTCGATCAACTCAACGCTTGTTGATGACGCGATGAAACTGCCCTAAAACAAGGGCTTGTTCACACTCTCGCACCGACGCCGCATCGCTTGCGGTGCGAAATCACGCACCGCATCACTCACTCCCGAAAACCCTCACCTCAAAACAACTTGGGCCACGACGCGCAGCAAGCGCATCGTGGCCCAACCTTGAAGCCACTGGAAGAAGAGACGTTAAGCCTCCAGCTGCTCCAGCACCTTCCCCTTCGTCTCGATCCCAAGAAACTGCACGACCAGCGCAGCGAGGAACGGCACGACAGCCAGCAGATAGAACGCCACATCCAGATTGCCGCCGATCATCGTCTTCGACACGAGCGTCGGTGCAAAGATCGCCGCGAGCTTTAGCCACGCGCCGCCGACACCGCATCCGAATGCCCGGATGCTCGTCGGATACAGCTCCGGCGTGTACACATAAGCCGTGATGAACCCGCACGCGAGCCAGCCGAGCGCGAACGCGCAGCACGCAGCGACGACATACACCGACGCATCATGGAACACGCCAGCCAGCACGAGCGACAACGCGCACAACATGAACGACCAGTTGATGATCGGCTTGCGGCCCACCTTGTCGACCAACATCGCGCACAGCAGCGAACCGAGCACGCCAAGCACGGACGCCGCAACGGCCAGATTCAGCGCGAGCTGCAACGGCGCGTGATACACCGTGCGATAAATCGTCGGCAGCCACGTCGACAGACCGTACTGGATCACGCCGCACGTCATCCACAGCATCGCGACAGCCGCCGAGCGCTTCCAGTAAGCCTTGCCGAACAGATCGCGCATCTTGCGCTTCGGGTGACGCGCCGCCATCGACTCGAAGCTCGCAGGATCGCCCATCGGCGGCAACGTGCCCTTTGCGGTGCGTTCGAAAGCGTGCACAGCATCGGCCGCTTCGCTCATGCGGCCACGTTCTGCGAGCCAACGCGGTGACTCGGGCACGAGCTTGCGCAGCACGAAGAACAGAATCAACGGAACGCCGCCGATGAAATACATCGCCTCCCAGCCGAAGCGCGGCACGATCCACGCGCCGAGCGCATTCGATGCGAGCAGGCCCACAGGAAACACGATCTCGTACAGCAGCACGAAACGCCCGCGGCCATGTGCACGGCAAATCTCGTTGATGTACGTCGCGGCTACGGGCAACTCGCCGCCAAGGCCGATGCCCTGCACGATCCGCAACACGAAAAACACCGCAAACGTAGGTGCAAAACCACACGCAATGCTCGTGATACCGATCAGTCCCGAACTCAGCGCAATCGCCTTCACGCGACCATGACGTTCCGCGTACCACGGAAACAGAAACGCGCCGATCAACTGACCGACCGAACTCGCGCCGATCAGCAACGCCACGTCCCACGGCGTCAGATGCCATTTGCCGATCAGGATCGGCAGCGTCGCGGCGATCGCGATGACGTCGAAGCCATCGAAGAATGTCGCGAGTCCAATCAGAATCCGCGCGCGCACCAGCATCGCGTTCGCGGGCAATCGTTCGAGCCGCGCAATGATCGATCCGCGCGTCGCGGGACCGGAGACACCTGCGCTGCTCTGTGCCTCAAACGTATTGTCGATAGTACTCATGCGTCGTCTCCGCCCCGTACTGTGGTTATGCAAGCGCCTTGTCGGCATCGGCCAGAGCCGCGACATCGACTGTGCGTCCCTGTGTCATCCATTTGCGCGCGAGCTTGAGGTCGCGCGGCGTATTGATCGCGATCACGCCGCGCACGCCGCCGTCCGCGACATGAAAGAGCGTCGCGCGCCGCGCGCTCACGTCGCCGCGCACGACAAGCTGCGCATCGGCGGGAATGTCGCCGAGAATCTGCAGATTCACGTCGTACTGATCCGACCAGAACCACGGAATCTCCGCATACGGCTCGAACTGGCCGAGCGCGGCCTTCGCCACGACGATCGCCTGGTTCTGCGCATTCGCCCACGATTCGAGCCGCACGCGGCGCTTCAGCCACGCGCTCGGATGATTCGCCACGTCGCCGCACGCGAAGATGCGCGGATCGCTCGTCATGCCGTGCTCGTCGACGACGATGCCGTCGTTCACGGGCAAACCCGCCGCTTCCGCCAGCGACGTATGCGGCGTAAGACCGATGCCCGCGACCGCGAAATCCGCGTCGAGCGTGGTGCCGTCTGCGAGCGTCGCGCGCACTTTGCCTGCGTCTTCGGGATGCGTATCGAGCGACGTCAGCGCAGCGTTCAAGCGCACATCCACGCCATTCACGCGATGCAGTTCGAGCAAAAAGTCCGACACGGCAGGCGGCACCGAACGCGCGCACAGACGCGGCGCGCCTTCCACTACCGTTGCCGCGACACCGAGCTTGCGCGCCGTCGCTGCCACTTCGAGACCGATCCAGCCGCCGCCAATCACGAGCACATGCTG
This sequence comes from Paraburkholderia sabiae, assembly GCF_030412785.1. NCBI lineage: Bacteria > Pseudomonadati > Pseudomonadota > Betaproteobacteria > Burkholderiales > Burkholderiaceae > Paraburkholderia > Paraburkholderia sabiae. The sequence continues at coordinate 3,754,057 of NZ_CP125295.1, read as the reverse complement.
GCTCTTGCGAAGACGTTCGCCGAGCGCCGACGCTTCATCCAGCGTGCGCAGATACGCGATGTGATCTGTCTTCGCGAGCGATGCCGGCAGCTTGCGCGCCGCGCCGCCCGTTGCGATCACGAGCCGGTCGTATTGCACTTCGCGGCCCGTCTGCGTGCGCACGATGCGCCGTTCGCGATCGATTTCCACAGCAACGTCCGGTTGCCATGCTTCGATGTTCAGCGACGCGAAATCGTCGGTTGCGAAAAGACGGACGGTGTCGATGTCGGCATCGCCGGACAGCACCGCTTTCGACAACGGCGGACGTTCATACGGCAGATGGATTTCATCCGCGATCATCACGAGCCTGCCTTCGAAACCCGTCTTGCGCAGCGTCTTCACGACCCACCCCGCCGCCTGGCCGCCGCCGATCACGACGATGGTTTGCGGCGTATCCGTCGCGCTCGCGCTTGCGTTGATAGAAGCGTCGGTCATTTTTTGCGCTCCGTCATGAACTTGCCTTCCGGCGCCTTCGCATTCATCTGACGGCGCGTGTTGCCGTCGATGCCGCCGTCGATTGCCCACTCTGCAAACACGGTCGGACCCGGCTCGAAATCGCGCGGCTGCCACTCGGGCGTCAACTGGTCTTCGTCCGCGTAGTACTCGATCAAACCGCCCGCCGGATTCTGGAAGTACCAGAAGTACGCCGATGAAACAGGGTGACGTCCCGGTCCAAGCTGTGTTTCCCAGCCGCAGCGGTTGATGTGCATGCCGCCGCCGAACACTTCATGAATGTCGCGCACGGTGAACGCGACGTGATTCAGGCCGCGTTTGCCCGTGGGCAGCTGCAACAGGAAGAGATCGTGATGACCGCCGTGCGGCGCGCAACGCATGAACGCGCCGCGGCCCGGATAACGGTCCGACGTCTCGAAGCCGAGTCGCTCGTGATAGAACTTCTCCTGCTCCGCGAGAACGTTCGTGAAGAACACGACGTGACCCACTTCGACGGGTTCCGCGCGTTCGTAGATCGGGCTCGGTGTATCGACGCGCAGCGTTTGACCCCACACGTTCGACGGCGAACCGTGCACATCGACAGCGCGCTTGCGCGTCACTTCGATGCGAATCGCCATGCCGTTCGGATCGATACAGCCGACTGCGTCGTCGTTCGAGTAATAGCCTTGCGCGCCCTTCAAACTCTCGCGATACCGATCGAGATCGGCGACAGCTTCCACGCCCCACGTCACTTCACGCAGCGTCGGGCCTTCTTCGAATGCAGGCGGCAACGACGCGTCATTCGCGAGCACAGCGAGAACCGTGCAGCCGTTCAGCGTTTCGAAGCGCGCGCGCGTTTCGTCGTGCGCGGTTTCCTTCATGCCCCAGTCGGCGAAAAAGCGCCGACAGGTCTCCAGATCCGTCACGCCGTACGTAATCTGTTCAATGCCGAGAATGCTCATCTTGCGTGCCTCTTCAGTTCGCCCACGCGAGCGGGGCGTCGTTCAAGCCCCAGTAGAGGCTCTTTTGCTGCATGTACTCACGAATGCCGACGCGGCCTTTTTCGCGGCCCATGCCGCTTTCCTTCCAGCCGGAGAACGGCGTCGAAATCGAAAACAGCTTGTACGTGTTGATCCAGATCGTGCCTGCTTCGAGCGCACGCGCGACGCGCCATGCGCGCTTGTAGTCGCGCGTCCAGATGCCGGCGGCGAGACCGAATACGCTGTCGTTCGCTTCCTTGATCAGCGACGCTTCGTCGTCGAACGGCATCGCGACCAGCACCGGCCCGAAGATTTCTTCCTGGCAGATGCGCGCGCTGTTCGTGAGGCCTTCGAGAATCGTCGGCTGATAGAAGAAGCCTTGTTCGCGGTCGTTGCCGACAGGGCGTTCGCCGCCGCACAGCAGGCGTCCGCCTTCTTCGAGACCGAGCGCGACATAACGCTCGACTGATTCACGATGCTTCGCGGTGATCAGCGGACCCATCTGCGTGTTCTCACTCGACGGATCGCCGACGCGCAACTGACGCGCCTTCTCCGCCAGCCGCTTCATGAACTCGGGATAAATCGAGCGCTGCACGAACAGACGCGAACCCGCGATACACGCCTCGCCCGACGAGCTGAAAATGCCGTACAGCACGCCATTTACTGCGTGATCGAGATCGGCGTCATCGAAAACCATCGTCGGCGACTTGCCGCCGAGTTCGAGCGACACGGGCATCAACTTGTCCGCTGCAATACGTGCGATGCCGCGCCCGACTTCCGTGCCGCCCGTGAACGACACTTTCTTTACGAGCGGATGACGCACCAGCACGTCGCCGATCACCGAACCCTTGCCGGGCAGCACGCTCAACACGCCCTTCGGCACGCCTGCTTCCTCGCAGATGCGAGCCAGCGCGAGCGACGCGAGTGGCGTCACTTCGGCGGGCTTCAGCACGACGGCATTGCCCGCCGCCAATGCGGGAGCGAGCTTCTGCGCATCCGATGCGATCGGCGAATTCCACGGCGTAATGGCCGCGATCACACCGATCGGCTCATGCACGCTCATCGTCAGATAGTCGCCGCGCGAAGGCGTGACGTCTTCGTCGAGCGTTTCGAGGCACGCCGCGAAATAGCGGAACGTGTTCGCCGCGCTCGCCACGAGCACGCGCGTTTCGTTGATCGGCTTGCCGTTGTCGCGACGTTGCAGTTGCGCGAGCGCTTCGTGCTTCGCCATGATCAGATCGGCGATGCGGTACAGGATCAGCGCGCGCTGATGCGGCTTCAGACCGGACCAGTTCGGCTTGCGCCACGCGGCGTCAGCGGCTTCGACGGCTTCGCGCGCGTCGTCGGCATCGGCCGTCGTGATCTCGGCGTTCACCGAGCCGTCGGCGGGATAGACGCTCCCGTACAGCGCGCCGCGGCCACGCTTCCATTTGCCGCCGACGAAAATATCGGCGGTCGGCACGAGAGACGAAATGATGTCGGTATGAGGCATGTCGTACTTCCTTCGCTTCAATTCACTTCAGATCACGCAGCGGGCCGCGCGATTGCGCAGCGCGCGGATCGCGCTGTACGCGGTCAACGCCGAAGTCTTCGGGTTGTCGGGCAGCGGCTTGCCGCTCATCTCCAGCGACATCTCGCCGAATGCGCCGCGCGCGACGATGCGATGCACGTTGCGCGTCACGGCGGGATCGGCGATCAAACGCACCGTCGTCTGATCGAGGCCGAGACCCGCGAGTGCAACCGTTGCCGCGACATTCGCGTTCTTCGGATAGAGACGCGCCGCTTCGCGCGCGCTGCCTTCGAAGATCACGCGCGCTTCCGTCAGCGTGTGCAGATCGCAGACCTGTTCGGCGGGCGAGCCGAGCCAGCCCGTCGGCGGCTTGCGTCCGATGTATTGCACTTCGTCGAGACCGCCGAGCTTCGCAGCCGCGAGCGCATCGATGCCGCCAATCGCGCCCGATAGCAGCGTCACGGTCGCGTGACCTTCATCGGCGGCTGCGTTCAACGCGTCGAGCAGCGAGAGATCCGACAGCGCGCCGATCGACGCCACCGCGCAGTCCGTACCCGCCTTCAGCAAAGGCACGACGTGGCTCACGAGCGCGCCGTGTCCCGCGCATTCGAGCGCGAACTGCGGACGCGACTTCAGCGCATCGACCGACCACACGACATCCACGTTCGGACCAACCTGCTCGCGCACGGCATCGGCCTGATGCTCGGGCACGATCACATGCGACACGTGTACTTGCGGATCGGCAGCGACCGCGCGATACACCGTCTGACCGATCGCACCGAAGCCGATCATCGCAATGTCGATGGGCGTGTGGTTCATGGTTGCTCCGTTCGCGGCATACGCTGCGTTAGGCATGTTCCGGCTCCTGCTTGCGCACGGGCGGGCCTGCAAATGCAGTAGCGAACTGACCGACCGACAGCATGTCCACTTCGACCATCACAGGTCCCGTCTTCGCCATGCCTTCGCGGACGATTTCATCCGCCTGATCGAGCGACGTGATGCGATAGTGCGTGAGGCCGAAGCTCGCGCAGAACTGTGCGAAATCGGGTTGATGCAGTTGCACGTAGCAGCGGCGGCCGCCGTAGTGCGCGTCCTGAATGTTGCGGATCACGCCGTAGCATTGATCGTTCATCAGCACGATCATTACGTTCGCGTTTTCCTGCACCGCCGTCACCAGTTCGCCGACGTTGACCATCAAGCCGCCATCGCCGACGAGGCACACCGTCTTCGACGCCGCATCCGCAAGCGCCGCGCCGATCGCCATCTGAATGCCCTGGCCGATGCCGCCGCCGAGCGCATGCACGCCCGCGCGCGGCTGGAAAATCTTCAGCATGCGGTTGCCCCACGTGCTGTTCGAGATCGTGACGTCGCGCACCCAGTTATAGTCGCGGCCCACTGCGTGTTGCAGCACGTCGACGAGACGCTTGTACACGCCGAGACCCTTGCCGGTTTCAGCGACGGCCACTTCGCGCGTCGCCGCGAGATCGCCTGCAAACGCAGGGTCGATCTTCATGCGGCCTTCGAGCAGTGTCGCAAGTTGATCGAGCACGGCGGCGGCATCGCCATGAACGAAGAGGTCGTTGCGATAGCCGCGATTGTCGGCGAGTGCATCGGCATCGACGCGGAACAGCGGTTGCGGCAGCGCGAGCTTGTACTTGAGCGTCTCGTTGCCGCGCAGACGCGAGCCGACCACGAGCAATGCGTCGCAGGTCTTGTAGAAATTTTCGACGGTCGGCTGCACGTTGAATGCACCGAGCGTCGCGGGATGATCTTCGGGCAGCACGCCGCGGCCCTGCACGCTCGTCACGACGCCGAAGCCGAGCTTCACCAGACGCTCGACCTGCGCACGCGCGTGACGCGTGCCGCCGCCGAGCCACAGCAACGGACGCTTCGCTTTCGCGAGTTCATCGGCGAGTTGTTCGACGCGCTTGATGTCATGCGTGAGCGTGTTGATGTGCGGCGCGCTCATGTCGGCGGGCCATTCCACTTCTGCGGCCTGAATGTCGATTGGAATCTCGACGCTGACGGGACCGCTCGGCGCCGTGAACGCGACGCGCACGGCTTCGCGCACTGTCGCCAATGCGGTTTCGACGGAACGCACACGATATGCAGCCTTCGAGATCGACGAGAGCATCGTCAACTGATCCGGCGCTTCGTGGATGTACGCGAGGTCCTGATCCAGATACGTCGTTTCGATCTGGCCCGTGATGTGCACGAGCGCCGTGCCTGCCGTCAGCGCTTCGACCATCGCGCCCGCTGCGTTGCCCGCAGCCGTGCCCGTGCTCGTGAACGCAACGCCGAGGCCGCCCGACACGCGCGCGAGTCCATCGGCCATGTTCAGCGCGCCTGCTTCACCGCGCGCGCCGACATAGCGAATGTTGCCGCGCGTGTTGATGGCGTCGAGGATCGGCATGTTGTGAATCGAGATCACGCCGAATGCAGTCTTGACGCCGCACTGTTCGAGGAAAGCGGCGATCAGTTCGCCGACGGTGGTTTTGTTAGACATGACGTGCAACGCCTCCGGAAACATCGATATGGCTTCCCGTCGTGTACGACGACAGGGGTGTAGCGAGATAAAAGAGCGCTTGCGCGGCCTCTTCGGGACGGCCGAAACGGCCGAGCGGAATGTGCTTCGTGCGCGCGAGTTCGCTGGTCCAGTCTTCCCAGCTTTGACCCGGCTGCGCCTGCGTCTGATAACGGCGGCGCCATTGGCCCGACTCGACGATGCCGATCAGAATCGAGTTCACACGAATGCGTTGCGGCGCGAGTTCGACGGCCAGCGACTTGATCAGGTTCTGCACGCCTGCGCGCGCCGACGACGTCGCGACCATGTGCGGTTCGGGCTGCAAGGCGAGCAGCGAATTCACGCAGACGATCGAGCCGTTGCCTTGCTGCGCGGCTTGCGTAAGCATCGGCAGAAAGGCGCGCGTCGGACGGATCACGCTGAAGTACTTGAGGTCGAGTTCTTCGCGCCAGGCTTCGTCGGTCGTATCGGCGAAAGTGGACACGCGGCCCTGGCCTGCGTTGTTCACGAGCATGTCAGCACGGCCGAAGCGCGCTTTGACTTCGTTCGCGAATGACTCGACTTCTTGCGCATCAAGCACGTTGCAGCGCGCCGCGAGCAACTGCGCTTGCGGAAACTGCTTGCGCAGCGATGCTTCGGCGCTCGCGAGACGATCGGTATCGCGTCCGCAGATCGCCACCGATGCGCCCGCGCGCAAGAAGAGTTCGGCAGTCGCGAGGCCGATGCCGGACGATCCGCCCGTCACCACTGCAACCTGTCCTGTCAAATCGATCTGGATCATCAGAGCCCCAATGCCTTCATGTATCTGCTTTCCGCCGACGGCCGGTAATTGAGCCGCAGCGACAGTTGCTCGGCCGCGCCGCGCACCTTGTCGATCAAACCGCTGTCGAGAAGAGATGCATCGATGTGTCCGCGCGGGATCGTCGTCGTGATGACGGCGGCAATGCGGCCCGTGTCGTTGCGCACGGGCGCGGAAATCACGGAAATGCCGTTTTCAAAGGACGATTCGCTGATCGCGAAACCGCGCACGGCATCGTCCTTCACGCGTTCATACAGTTCGTCGACAGTCGCGGGCGTGTGCTTCGTGAAGCGCTCCAGCGTCGTCTCCGGATACAGCGCGCGCAGTTCCGCGAGCGACAGGTCGCCCATCAGCACATGACCGTGCGTCGTCGCGTGCGCGGGCAAACGCGTACCGACGTTCACCTTCACCGAGCTGAACACGGGTGCATGGCTTTGCGCCTTCGCGACGAACACCACGTCGCGTCCGTCGCGAATCACGATGTGCGTCGTCAAACCCGTCGCATTGCGCAGTGCTTCGATCAGCGGCAGGCCGAGGTCGGTGAGTTCGAGCGAACTGAGATATTCGAAACCGAGCCGCAGAACCGCAACGCCCAGCCGATAGTTGCGGTCTCGATCCGCGCGCTCCAGAAAACCGAGCGATTCGAGCGTCTGCAACAGACGGAACACCGTCGTGCGCGGAATGCCGAGACGCTTCGACAACTCGGGCGCGCCGAGTACGGGCTCGCGCGGCGAAAACTCCGTGAGGATGCGCAGGCCGCGTTCGAGGCCGGGCACGCGATAACTCACGTCGTTGCGGTCCTCTTCTGCTTCAGGTGCAGTGCCCGTCATTTCGGGGGTCATGCTTTACTCCATTGGCCGTCGCACGTGCGGCAGAAGGCGTCGATGAGCGCGGTGTATTCGGTGCTCGCCTCGATGTAACCCGCGTGACCTGCGCGCGGAATGATCTGCAGACGCGTGCGCGCCGCTTGCGCAATGCGTTCGCACGATGAAGGCGGCGTGATCGTGTCTTCCGCGCCGACCGCGACGGCGATGCGGCCTTCGAACTTCGCGACATCGCTTGCGAGGTCCGCGTTGGCGAGCAGATGCGTCGCTTGCGCATAACCTTGCGGCACGATGCGCGACATGTTCCAGCGGACCCAATCGCGCGATGCTTCGTCGGCATGCAGCGACAGCATGTTTGCGCTGCGTTGATCGGCGAGTCCTTGCGGACCGAGGTCGGCGAGCATCGCAAGACGGCTGTCGCGTTTCGACGCGCGTACTTCTTCGGATGCCGCGCCGTATCCCGCTGCCGGCGACAACAACAACAGACCTGCAACGCGTTGCGCATGCGACGCAGCAAACGAACCCGCGATGATCGCGCCGAGCGAATGCCCAACCAGCACGCAACGTTCGATGCCGAGCGCGTCGAGCCATTTGCCGAGCGCATTCGCGTATACATTCGCTTGTGGCGACGACGATTCAACGCAAGTCGATTCGCCATAACCCGGCGCGTCCCACGCGAACACGCGACGCGTCGCGCTCAACGCTTCAAGCTGTTGCACCCACGAAGCCTCGCCCGATCCGATGCCGTGCAGCAACACGAGCGGCAACGTATCGTCAGCCTGACCCGCTTCGCGATAACCGATCACGCGTTGCGGCGCAATCGCGATCCGCTTTGCCGGGAACTGCGAGAGGCGCATTTCCAGCGTGGCGTTTCGATCTTCGGTGAAGGGCAATAAAGCGGACATGTGCGTGACTTCGTGAGTGATGACGCTTTGAATAACGTTACTTCGCGAGATCGCGCTTGATCTTCGCGAGCGGCGAATCGGGCGGATATGTCGGCGTGATCGGCTTCGGCGAACCGAGCATCACGCACATCAGCGCGTCTTCTTCACCGACGTTGATTTCCGTGCGATACACGCCCGGCGGCACCGAAATCAGATCGCGTTCGCCGAGTACGGCTTCCCACGTTTCGCCGTCGCGCTCGCAGATCACTTTCATCTTGCCGCGCAGCACGAAGAAGATCTCTTCGACGTCGGTATGAATGTGGCTCGGGCCGATGTTGCCGGCGGGAATCACCATCGTCGAGAACGTGAAGCCGCCTGCGGGCACCGTGTTCATGTCCTTCGCGACACCCGTGCCGCCCGTGCCGACGTAACGCATCTGCGCGCGGCGATACTTCGGGTCGTAGTCGGCCTGGAACTTCAGTGCGTCCCAGTCATAGCGGCGCGTTTCGAAGCGCGCGACACGCGAGTCCAGCCATTGTTCGAAACTTGCTTCCGCAGGTTGGTCCCACGATTTGCGTTCGAGATCGGCGTCGGCCATTGTTTTCTCCATGTGGTTTGCTGGTTGCAGCAAGGTCAATTCATCGCGAAGCCGCCGTTCACGGGCAGCAACTGGCCCGTCACGAAGCGCGCGGCATCCGTCAGCAGGAACAGCACGGGGCCCGTCACATCGTCGGGCACTTGTGCGCGCGTCAATGCGCGGCCTTTCAGGTAGTACTCGTGGCGTTCGGCGGGCACGTAGGCGGTGGCTTCCACTTCCGTGAGGCCTGGCGCAATCGCGTTCACTGTGATGCCGTGCGCGCCGAATTCGCGTGCGAGCGAGCGCGTCATCGAAATCACCGCGCCCTTGCTCGCCACGTACGCGAGCAGCTTCGGCGCGCCCCACATCGCCGTATCGGACGCGATGTTGACGATTGCGCCACGCTTCGAATCGCGCAGATGCGGCAGCGCTGCCGTGCACATCAACCAGGTGCCGCGCACGTTGACGTTCATCACGGCGTCCCACGTTTGCGTCGTGAGTTCTTCCGCGAAGCGTCCGCCTGAGTTCGTGATTGCCGCGTTGTTGATGAGCGCGTCGATGCCACCCATCTTTTGTGCGGCTTGCGCGACGAATGCATTAATACTGTCGGGACTCGCGAGATCGAGCGGAACGAAATGCACATTCGCGCCGAGCTTCTCTGCGAGCGCGCGGCCTTCGGCTTCGAGCACGTCGCCGAATACGACTTGCGCCTGCGCGTTTGCGAGCGCTTCGATAAACGCCGCGCCGAGTCCGCGCGCGCCGCCCGTTACGACGACACGCCGTCCGCTCAATCCGGAGACCGTGACCTCAGGCATGAGCGTGCCCCGTCGATGCTTGTGCACCCGCTTCCGCCTGCTTCGCATTGAATGCGTCGAGATCGGCGAAATGCTGTTGCGCGCGTTGACGCAGCATGCGGCGCACGCGCGTCATGCCGACGTCGTGCTGATAAAGGAATTCGTGTTCGCGCGCATTCGGCGCGAGGCTTTCGAGCACATAGCGGTCTTGCTCGAGCACCGCCCAGTGCAGACCTTCGAGACGGTTGCGATACAGGAAGCGCCATGCGTCGCGCTGCCAGCCGCTCACCTTGCGCGTGCGCCAGAAGTAGACCTGGCAGTTGTCGTTATCGACGGGAACCGCGAAGCCGATGATGCCGAAGTTGCCGCCCGGTCCGAACTTCTTCTTGTACGGAATCGCGAGACGCATCCACAGGCAACCCGTTTCGCCGAGTTCGACCCAGTCGAAATTCACGTCGCGCTGGCCGACCTTTTCGAACATGAGACCAGTTTCGGTTTTACGCACACGCATGTCGGCCTGCTTGTCGCCTTCGGCCATCGAGTGCGAGGTCGCGTGCAGATACGCGCCGTGCATCGGGTCCATCACGTTGTCGATTGCGTACTGATAGTTGCACTTCCAGTTCGACACGCAGAGGAACTGCGAGTACTCGGCGCCAACCAGTTCTTCAGGCAGCGCGAGCGGCGTCGGCTCTTTGTGCGCGTCGTCGCCGAACCACAGGAAGATCGCGCCCGCATGTTCTTCGACGGGATACGACTTCACGCACTTCTGGCCTTCGAGCGGACATGCCGACACGGCCGGCACGCTTTGCACGGTGCCCGAGCCGTCGACTTCGATGCCGTGATACCAGCACGCAACGCGATTGCCGAGATTCCAGCCGAGCGACAGACGCGCGCCGCGATGCGGGCAGCGGTCTTCGAGCGCGTGGACTTTGCCTTCCTGATCGCGCCACAGCACGATCTGTTCGCTCAGGCGCGTCAGGCCGATCGGCGCATTGCTGACTTGCCAGCTGGGCGCGACGGGATACCAGTAGTTCTTGATGCCGCGATCGAGATACGCCTGAACGGGATCGGCTGCGGGGCTCGTTGTATTGAGGGACGTCATGGGGATACTCCGTGTTCGCTTGGGTCGTGGGTTCGCGCGGCGCTTATTCCGCGAGCAGTCGCAGTTCCGCGGCGAGACGCTCCTCGCTCCACTGCGCGCCTTCCGGCGTGCGGAAGCCGACACGATTCAGCCCGGCCACCACTTCGTGCAGCTCGGCTGCACCTGCTTCGAACACCTTCTCCAGCGCATCGCCGAAGTCGTTCTCGTATTGCGTCGGCTCCGCCTTGCGCGTCTGCCAGATCATGTTTTCCGTTTCGCCCGGCTTTTCGATCACGCCCTTGCCCGCGACGTTGTTCGGCTGCGGCGCGAGCCACGGCTTCAGAAAGGGATTGAAGTTCACGACAGCTTCTTTCATGTCATTCCACCTTGATCTGGATTTCTTCACCCGCGAGGCGCACGGCGTACGTCTTCAGGTCGCGGCCGCCCGGCTCTTTCAGGCATTTCCCCGTCGGGATATGGAACACGGCTTCGTGCAGCGGACATTCGACCGTGTCGCCGTCGATAAAGCCTTGCGTCAGCAGCGCATAGGCATGCGGGCAGACGTTTTCGAGGGCGTAGAGCTCGTCGCCCACCTTGTAGATGCCAATCTCTTTGCCGTCGTCGAGCTTGAACTCGACGGGCGAGTCATCCGAAAGCGCACCGGCGTGTCCGGCACAAAGCCACTGTTCACTCATTTCTCACCTTCTCCTACCGACCTGTCCTGACCGTCTGTTGTTCCATCTAAGGAACGTTAGTTTATGTATGGTCATTATAGGAGCCTGTTTGGACGAACAAAATAAAAATTCTGCGCCGCCAGGGAAAACACCGACAGATGCATTTCTGCAACGTCCGAAGCCCGTAAAACGGGCCAAAACAAAGGGTTGCTGCGCATAAAGTGCGCGCGCGTACGGCACTGAACGGCGTCTGATAAATGAGGGTTTTCACCGTCGCAAAAACTTTTTTGTTCGCCCATTTGACTCTCTATACTTTCCATAGGCGATACATATGCCCATAAGTGGAACAAAGCGCGGATAGCCTCGAAAGCGCAGGTGACGGGAAGGCCATCCAAAGAGATGACAGGCAAAGGGAAGAGCGACCGGCGTGTCCGGCAATCGACCACACGATCAGGAGTACCAAGGGTGAAACGCATCATCGCTGCCGGCGTGGCAGGACTTGTGGTGACATCGACGGCATGGGCGCAAAGCAGCGTCACGCTGTACGGCAGTCTGGATGCCGGCATCGCGTACGTGAGCAACGTCGGCGGCCATACGAAGTGGATGGAAGAACAGGGCAACATGCAGCCGGACCGCTGGGGCCTGCGCGGCGTCGAAGATCTGGGCGGCGGTCTGCACGCGATCTTCCAGCTTGAAAACGGCTTCTATACGAACACCGGCAACTTCGCGAAGGCGGGCACGCTGTTCAACCGGCAGGCGTACGTCGGCATCAGTTCGGATCAGTTCGGGCAGATCACGCTAGGCCATCAGACGCCGTTCAACTTCGACATGCTCGGCCCGCTCAGCACCGCGTATCTCGCGGCGAGCTGGTATGCGTTCCACCCCGGCAACATCGACGAACTCGCGGACACGGGCGTCGTGCCGTTCGACAACTCGGTGAAGTTCAAGTCGGCAACGTATGCGGGCTTCACAGTCGGCGCGATGATGGGCCTCGGCAACACGACGAACTTCTCGACGGGCAAGACGCTGAGCTTCGGTGTGAACTACGCGAATGGTCCGTTCAAGGCGGCTGCCGTGTATTCGAACGAGCACAACCGCACGCCGTCGATCGTCACGACGGGCATCAACACGTTCCAGGGCATCCCCGCCGCGACCTATTCCGCAGACAAGGTCGAGAACATGGGCGCGGGTCTGTCGTACCAGTTCGGCAAGCTGCTCGTGCACGGTCTGTACACGCGCGTGAAGCTGCAATCGAACGGCTTCTCGGATACGTATCAAAGCTGGGACGCGGGCGCGAACTACCAGTTCACGCCGGCCAACACGCTTGCGGGCGGCGCCGCGACGACGACGCTTTCGGGCCGCCGCTGGACGCAGTTCGAACTCGGCGACATCTATGCGCTGTCGAAAAGCACGCAGGTCTATGTGAATGTGCTCTACGAACACGCGAACGAGAACGCGAACGCTGCGTTCTTCACGGCGGGTGTATCGAGTGGACGCAATCAGGCGATCGTGCTGACGGGCATTCACCACTCGTTCTGAACTCACGGATGAAAAGAAACAGGCGGCCCGAGGGCCGCCTGTTTTCATTTGATGCATGTGTTCCGCGACGCGTTCAGGCGCGCGACTTCATGAAAGTCGGATCGTCCGCCGATGGTCTGTAGTTCAGCCGCGCCGACAGATCCAGCGCCGCGCCGCACACCTTGGCGACGAGCGGCGCGCGCTCGTCGTCGCCGATATCGGAACGCGGCACCGTCGCCGTCATCGCCGCGACGATCTTGCCCGTCTGGTCCCGCACGGGCGCGCTCACCACAGAAATACCGCGCTCGAACGATGCCTCGCTGAGCGCATAACCCTGCGTTGCCGTTTCGCGGATGCGTTCATACAGTTCATCGACGGTCGCGGGCGTGCGGTCGGTGAAGCGTTCGAGTTGCGACTCGGGATAAAGCTGACGCAGCTGCATCAGCGATAGATCGCCCATCAGCACCTGGCCATGCACGGTCGCATGCGCGGGCAGCCGCGTGCCGACGTGCACTTTCACCGAGCTGAACATCGGATCGTGCGTTTGCGCCTTCGCGACGAACACGACATCGCGCTCGTCGCGTATCAGCAGATGCGTGCTCAGGCCAGTCTGATCGCGCAAACGTTCGAGGATCGGCGTGCCGAAGTCGGTCAGTTCGAGCGAACTCAGATATTCGAAGCCCAGCCGCAACACGGCGACGCCGAGCCTAAAGTGACGCTCGCCGTTGGCGCGTTCGAGAAAGCCAAGCGCTTCGAGCGTTTGCAGCAGACGGAAAGTCGTCGTGCGCGGAATGCCGATGCGCTTCGACAGTTCAGGCGCGCCGAGCACGGGTTCGCGCGCCGAAAACTCGGCGAGGATGCGCAAGCCGCGCTCGAGCCCGGGGACGAGATAGGTCGAGCCGCCGCCGGATTCTTCATCGGCGGAATCAGCGATGTCTGGGCTGCGTGCGCTGTCCTCGTCGGCCGATGCGCGCCCCGCATCCCGGCGTCCCACTCCTGTCGTGTTTTCTCTTGCCATGTCCGGCTGTGTCGTTTTCATCTCGAAGATAGAGATGATAGCGCGAAGGGTTGGCGGGGCTGAGCATCCGGCGAACTGCATGTACCGCTCGATCTTCGCAGCCCGCTTTCATCACGCCTCGCCCCGTACAAACCCCAATCCCGAAAGAAAATATTTTTTCACAAGACCAATTTCATGTAAATTCACTTTCATTCCGGGCCAGCCCCGACAGATCACTCCGACACCGATGTCCCGTCACAGCCCCAAACAATCCGCCGCCGAACCCGCCATCGCCGCGCGCATCACGGCCGCGATGCCGATCCTCACGCCCGTTCATCGGCGCATGGGCGAGTTCGTGCTGGCCAACCAGTTCCGCGCCGCGACCATGCGCATCGACGAACTGGCGACGGCCGTCGGCGCGTCCATCGCGACGGCGAACCGCTTCGCGCGCGCGCTCGGCTTCGACGGCTTTCCGGCGTTTCGCGAGGCGCTCGTGCGCGGTTTCGAAGCGACGCTCGCGCCTGTCGAACGTCTGCGCTCCGCGCAGGAATCGCAGACGAACGGCGACGAACTGTTCAGCGCATCGCTTGAACAGGCGGCCACCAATCTCGGCACGACGCGCGCCGCCATCGACGGTACGGCCGCCGAAGTCGCCGTCGAAGCGATCATCGCGGCGCGACGCGTGTTCATCATCGGCTGCGGCGCGAGTGCGTTTCTCGCGAGCCTGATGGAGCACAACCTGCTGCCGTATCACGACAACGTGCAGTCGCTCGCGCTGATCGGCGGCCCGACGCACGCGGCGCGCCGCCTCTTCAACGCGGGCAAGGGCGATCTCGTGATCGCCATCGCGTTCCCGCGCTATGTCGACGACACCATCGAACTCGCGCGCCGCGCGGCCAGTCTCGGCGCGGACGTCCTCGCGCTGACGGACAGCCCGGCGTCACCGCTCGCGGCAATCGCCACGCGCTCGCTCTTCATTCGCGCGGAACGCCGTCTCGCCGCGACATCGGAAGCGACCGTGCTCGCGGTGATCGAAGCGCTGTGCGACGCCGTCGCATTTCGCGCGAAGCGTTCCGCGCAGGCCGCCGCCAACATGACCGAGTTCGTGTTGCCGTGGCTCACCAATACAGCAGCGCTGCCAGCCCAATCGAAGGCCGTCACGCGGCCCACTTCCAACCACGCAAAGAAGAAGCAATGAACACCAACGCGGTAGTCGCAATTCACGGCGGCGCGGGCACGATCGTGCGCGCGTCGATGGCCCCCGATGCGGAAGCCCGCTATCACGCCGAATTGCGCGCGGTGCTCGTCGCCGCGCAGCGCGTGCTCGCCGACGGCGGCAGTGCGCTCGATGCCGTCACGCAAGCCGTGCGGCTGCTCGAAGACTGTCCGCTGTTCAACGCCGGGCACGGCGCGGTGTTCACGTCGGCGGGCACGCACGAACTCGATGCGTCGATCATGGACGGCCGCACGCTCGGAGCGGGCGCCGTGTCGTGCGTGAAGCGCGTGCGCAATCCGATCGTCGCGGCGCGCCATGTTCTCGAATACAGCGAGCACGTGATGTTCACTGCCGAAGGTGCCGAAGCGTTCGCACAGGAACAGGGCCTCGAATTCGTCGATCCGTCGTATTTCCATACCGACGCGCGTCATCGTCAGTGGCAACTCGCACGCGAGCAGCAGCGCGCAATGCTCGATCACGACGGCGCGACGCTCGCCGCTCAATCAGGCGACACGCTGCCGCATGAACCCATCGATCCGAACAAGAAGTTCGGCACGGTCGGCGCAGTGGCCGTCGATCTGTACGGCCACGTCGCGGCCGCGACGTCGACGGGCGGCATCACGAACAAGCAGATCGGGCGCGTCGGCGATGCGCCGTTGATCGGTGCGGGCTGCTATGCCGACGACGCCACCTGCGCCGTCTCCACCACGGGCTCGGGCGAAATGTTCATGCGCATGGTCGCCGCGTACGACGTCGCCGCGCAGATGTCCTATCGCGGCGTGTCGCTCGAAGAGGCAGCGAACGATGTCGTGATGAACCGCCTGCCGCGCATCGACGGACGCGGTGGCCTGATCGCCGTCGACGCGCATGGCAACGTCGTGCTGCCCTTCAACACCGAGGGCATGTACCGCGGCTATGCACGCGTCGGCGAAGCGCCTTTCACAGCAATCTATCGCTAAGCCATCCCCTGCAACAGACGCCGAGAGACATCACAGTGCCGAACACGCAGAAAACGCCACGCCCGCTCGATAACCTGCCGCCGCAACGTGTCGTCGATATCGACAGCATGACGGTCGCGTTCCGTCGCGGCGAGACCACGTTCAACGCGGTGCGCGACCTGTCGCTCACCGTCGATCGCGGCGAGACGCTCGCGATCGTCGGCGAATCGGGTTCGGGCAAGTCGGTGACGTCGCTCGCATTGATGCGTCTCGTCGAGCATGGCGGCGGAAAGATCGCGAACGGCAGCATCGCGTTTCGCCGTCGCAACGGCAGCGTGCTCGATCTCGTGCAAGCATCGCAAGCAACGATGCGTTCCGTTCGCGGCGCGGACATCGCGATGATCTTTCAGGAGCCGATGACGTCGCTGAATCCCGTGTTCACGGTCGGCGATCAGATCGGCGAAGCGATCGCGCTGCATCAGAACAAGAGCCGCAGCGAAGCGCATGCGGAAACGCTGCGTCTGCTCGATCTCGTGCGCATTCCCGAAGCGCGCCGCGTGGCCGCGCGCTATCCGCATCAGTTGTCGGGTGGCATGCGTCAGCGCGTGATGATCGCGATGGCGCTGTCATGCAAGCCTTCGCTGCTGATCGCCGACGAGCCGACCACCGCGCTCGACGTGACGATTCAGGCGCAGATTCTGCAACTGATCCGCGGCTTGCAGGATGAGATGAACATGGGCGTGATCTTCATCACGCACGATATGGGCGTCGTCGCCGAAGTCGCGGATCGCGTGCTCGTGATGTATCGCGGCGACAAGGTGGAAGAAGGCGAGTCGGCACAACTGTTCGCCGCGCCCGCGCATCCTTATACGAAAGCGCTGCTTGCCGCCGTGCCGAAACTCGGTTCGATGCAAGGCACCGATGCGCCCGCGAAGTTCTCGCTGCTCACGCTTGATGGCGAACAGGCTAAAGCGGCTCCCGAAGCACAAGCGCAGACGCAAACTCAAGCAGCACAACCCGTTCTCCGCGTGCGCGATCTCGTCACGCGCTTCCCCGTTCGCAGCGGTTTGTTCAGCAAGCTCACGGGCCGCGTGCACGCTGTCGAGCGCGTCAGCTTCGATCTGCATGCGGGCGAAACGCTCGCGCTCGTCGGCGAATCCGGTTGCGGCAAATCGACGACCGGGCGCTCGTTGCTGCGTCTCGTCGAAAGCCAGAGCGGCAGCATCGAATTCGACGGCAAGGACATCAGTTCGCTCAGCGGTCCTTCGTTGCAGGCACTGCGCCGCGATATCCAGTTCATTTTCCAGGACCCGTTTGCGTCGCTCAATCCGCGTCTGACGGTGGGCTTTTCGATCATGGAGCCGCTGCTCGTGCACAACGTCGCGAGCGGCAAGGAAGCGCAGGCGCGCGTCGCGTGGCTGCTCGACAAGGTCGGCCTGCCCGCCGATGCCGCGCGCCGCTATCCGCATGAATTCTCCGGCGGTCAGCGTCAGCGGATCGCGATTGCACGCGCACTCGCGCTCAATCCGAAAGTGGTGATCGCGGACGAATCCGTGTCGGCGCTCGACGTCTCCGTGCAGGCGCAGATCGTCAATCTGATGCTGGATTTGCAGCGTGAACTGGGCGTCGCGTATCTGTTCATCTCGCACGACATGGCTGTCGTCGAGCGCATCAGTCATCGCGTTGCGGTGATGTATCTCGGGCAGATCGTCGAGATCGGGCCTCGTCGCGCGGTGTTCGAATCGCCGCAGCATCCGTACACGAAGAAGCTGATGGGCGCGGTGCCCGTCGCCGATCCCGCGCGCCGCCACGCGAAGCGCATGCTCGCCGCCGACGAACTGCCGAGCCCGATCCGCTCGCTCGACGATGAGCCCGTCGTCGCGCCGCTCGTCGCCGTCGGGCCGGATCATTTCGTGGCCGCGCATCGGATTGGCGGCGCGTATTGAGCGCGCGGCGCGCAGCGGAAAGCAGTCAGGCAGCACAACCAGAAGCCGCGCAGACCAGCGGCATGACAACAAGCAGTTCTCTTGCTCAGTGGAGTTTTGAAACGATGACTATGCCTCTCTTGTGTCAACCGTTGCGCCTGCGTTCGCTCGTCACGAGCGGCGCGCTGGTCTTTGCGATGCTCGCGTCGGCGGGTGCCCACGCGGCGCAGACAGCCATGATGGCCGTCGACTCGACGTTCACGACGCTCGATCCGTACGACGCGAACGACACGCTCTCGCAAGCCGTGTCGAAGTCGTTCTATCAAGGCCTGTTCGGCTTCGACAAGGACATGAAGCTCGTCAACGTGCTCGCAACGAGCTATGAAGCCAGCCCCGACGCGCGCGTCTACACGTTCAAGCTGCGCCAGGGCGTGAAGTTCCAGGACGGCACCGACTTCAATGCAGCCGCTGTGAAAGCGACCTTCGACCGCGTGACGGATCCGGCGAACAAGCTGAAGCGCTACAACATGTTCAGCCGTATCGAGAAGACGGAAGTGGTCGATCCGTACACGGTGAAGGTCACGCTGAAGACGCCGTTCTCCGCGTTCGTCAACGTGCTCGCGCATCCGTCGGCGGTGATGATCTCGCCCGCCGCGATGAAGAAGTACGGCAAGGATCTCGCGTTTCATCCCGTCGGCACGGGTCCGTTCGAACTCGTGAAGTGGGACCCGGCGGGCGATCTGACTGTCAAGAAGTTCGATGGCTACTGGAAGAAGGGTTATCCGAAGATCGACGAAATCGACTGGAAGCCCGTCGTCGACAACAACACGCGCGCCGCGCTGATGCGCACGGGCGAAGCCGACTTCGCGTTCCGCATTCCGTTCGAGCAGGCTTCGGCGCTGCAATCGAGCCCGAAGGTCGACATCGTCGCGACGCCGTCGATCATCAACCGCTACGTCAGCCTGAACACGACGAAGAAGCCGTTCGACAATCCGAAGGTGCGTGAAGCGCTGAACTACGCGATCAACAAGGAAGCGCTCGCGAAGGTCGCGTTCTCTGGTTACGCGGTGCCCGCCGACGGCGTGCTGCCCGAAGGTGTCGATTATGCGACGAAACTCGGCCCGTGGCCGTACGACCCGGCGAAGGCGCGCGCGCTGCTGAAGGAAGCGGGCTATCCGAACGGCTTCGAAACGACGCTCTGGTCGGCGTACAACAACTCGACGGCGCAGAAGGCGATCCAGTTCGTGCAGCAGCAGCTGGCGCAAGTCGGCGTGAAGACGAGCGTCGAAGCGCTTGAAGCCGGCCAGCGCGTCGCGAAGGTGGAAAGCGCGCAAGATCCGGCGACGGCGCCTGTGCGCATGTACTACATCGGCTGGTCGTCGTCGACGGGCGAAGCCGATTGGGGCATCACGCCGCTGCTCGCGTCGTCGTCGATCCCGCCGAAGCTCGTGAACACCGCGTACTACAAGAACGATACCGTCGACAGCGATCTGTCGAAGGCGCTCGAAACCACCGACCGCACGCAAAAGGCCGCGCTCTACGGCGATGCGCAAAAGCGCATCTGGGCCGACGCGCCGTGGATCTTCCTCGTCAAGGAGAAGGTCGTGTATGCGCGCAGCAAGCGGCTTTCGGGTGCGTTCGTCGCGCCGGACGGCTCGTTCAACTTCGATGAAATCGCGCTGAAGTAATCGCGCGCGTTGCGCTGGCTCCAATCTGAATGCTGATGGTTTGGTATTTTTTGGGGCCAGCGCGTTTGCTTCATGCCGCACATGTTTTTCGATAGCGGATCGCTCTCATGCTGAATTTTCTCGTCAAACGTCTGCTGGGCCTGCTGCCGACACTCGTCATCGTCGCCGGCCTCGTGTTCCTTTTCGTGCACATGCTGCCCGGCGATCCCGCGCGGCTCGCCGCCGGCCCCGAAGCCGACGATGCCACCGTCGCCCTGGTGCGCGCCGATCTCGGTCTCGACAAACCGATGCCGCAGCAGTTCGTCAATTTCTTCGTGCGCATCGCGCATGGCGACTTCGGTGTCTCGACGCGCAGCAAGCGCCCTGTCTCCGCGGAGATCGGCGAGCGCTTCATGCCGACGCTGCTGCTGACGCTCGTCAGCATGGTGTGGGCCGTGATCTTCGGCATGGCGATCGGCATCGTGTCGGCTGTGTGGCGCAACAAATGGCCCGACAGACTCGGCATGACGCTCGCCGTGTCGGGCATTTCGTTTCCGGCGTTCGCGTTCGGCATGCTGCTGATGGAAGTGTTCTCCGTGCAGCTCGGCTGGTTGCCGATTGTCGGCGATGGTTCATGGCGCAGCTACGTGTTGCCGTCGATCACGCTCGGCGCTGCCGTCGCCGCCGTGATGGCGCGCTTCACGCGGGCGTCGTTCGTCGAGGTGCTGAACGAAGATTTCGTGCGCACTGCGCGTGCGAAGGGCGTCGCCGAGCAATGGGTCGTCATCAAGCACTGCCTGCGCAACGCGATGATTCCCGTCGTCACGATGATGGGCCTGCAGTTCGGTTTTCTGCTCGGCGGCTCGATCGTCGTCGAAGTAGTGTTCAACTGGCCGGGCATGGGACGCCTGCTCGTGGACGCCGTCGCGATGCGCGACTATCCCGTGATTCAGGCCGAAGTGCTGCTGTTCTCGCTGGAATTCATCGTCATCAATCTGGTCGTCGACGTGCTCTATGCCGTCATCAATCCGACCATCCGTTTCAAGTGAGGCCTGCATGAGCACGACTGCCGACAACACCCGCACCGTCTCGTCCGCTCACGAGGAACGCGCGATCCGCACGCCGTGGAGCGAGTTCTGGCGCAAATTCCGCAAGCAGCACGTCGCCCTCGCGGCGGGCGTGTTCGTGCTGCTGCTCATCGTCGTATCGATTGCGGGTCCGCACATCGTTCCGTTCGATCCGGAAAACTATTTCGACTACGATGCGTTGAACGCGGGGCCGTCGGCCGCGCACTGGTTCGGCGTCGATTCATTGGGCCGCGATATCTTCAGCCGCATCGTCGCGGGCACGCGCATTTCGCTGGCGGCGGGCTTTTTCTCCGTGGCGATCGGCGCGATCATCGGCACGCTGTTCGGATTGCTCGCGGGCTATTACGAAGGCTGGTGGGACCGCATCACGATGCGCGTCGCCGACGTGCTGTTCGCGTTCCCCGGCATTCTGCTCGCCATCGGCATCGTCGCGATTCTCGGCAACGGCATGATCAACGTGATCGCGGCCGTCGCCGTGTTCAGCATTCCCGCGTTCGCGCGGCTCGTGCGCGGCAATACGCTGATGCTCAAGCAGCTGACGTATATCGAAGCGGCGCGCAGCATCGGCGCGTCGGACTGGACGATCATCATGCGGCACATTCTGCCGGGCACGATTTCGTCGGTCATTGTGTATCTGACGATGCGCATCGGCACGTCGATCATCACGGCCGCGAGCCTGTCGTTCCTCGGACTCGGCGCGCAGCCGCCGACGCCCGAGTGGGGCGCGATGCTCAACGAAGCGCGCGCCGACATGGTGACGGCGCCGCATATCGCGCTCTTTCCGAGTCTCGCGATCTTCCTGACGGTGCTCGCGTTCAATCTGCTCGGCGATGGTTTGCGCGACGCGCTCGATCCGAAGCTGGACCGGCCATGAGCGTTGTGTCGATGCCGCATGTCGGCGTGTTGCCTGCGGGCGATTTGGGCACGATTGCGGATGTTGGCGGCGTGACTGTCGGGCACTGCACGCTCGATAGCGGCGCGGTGCAAACGGGCGTCACGGTGATACGTCCGCACTTTCATGATCCTTATCGTCAGAAGGTGCCTGCTGCGGCGAGCGTGATCAACGGGTTCGGCAAAAGCATCGGACTCGTGCAAGTGGAAGAACTCGGCGTGCTCGAAACGCCGATTGCGCTGACCAATACGTTCGGCGTCGCGGCTGTTGCGCAGGCGCAGATTCGTGCGGCGATCGCGAGCAATCCGCAGATCGGGCGCGAGTGGTCGACCGTGAATCCACTCGTGTTCGAATGCAATGATGGTTACCTGAACGATATTCAGGCGCTTGCCGTTGAGCCTTCGCATTACCAGCAAGCGTTCGATGCGGCCGCTTCGACTTTCGAACGCGGGTCGGTCGGCGCGGGTCGCGGGATGTCGAGCTTCGATCTGAAAGGCGGGATCGGTTCGGCATCGCGCGTCGTGAACGTGGCGGGCGAGGCGTTCACGGTCGGCGCGCTCGTGCTCGCAAACTTCGGGCGTCTGCCGATGCTGACCATCGACGGCGTGCCACTCGGACGCGAACTCGCGCAACGACGCGACGCGGCGAAAGCGAAGCCGGAACAAGGCTCGATCATCATGATCGTCGCCACCGATGCGCCGCTCGATGCGCGTCAACTCAAGCGTCTGTCGATGCGCGCTGCCGCAGGTCTTGCGCGCACAGGCTCGGTGTATGGCCATGGCAGCGGCGACATCGCGCTCGCGTTTTCTACGGCGTGGACAGTGCCGCATGACAGCGACTTCGTCGCCACGCCGCCACTGCTCAACGACGCGCGTCTCGATCCGCTGTTTCAGGCATGCGCGGATAGCGTCGAACAGGCGATCGTCGATGGGTTGTGGTCCGCTACTACGGTCGTTGGCCGCGACGCGCACACGCGTCTTTCGCTGCACGACGCCGTACCCGATCTCGAACAACTGTTGAAACGGCGCACGCCATGAAAGTACTGATTTCTGTGGATATCGAAGGCGTCGCGGGTGTCGTGAATCCCGAGCAGACGCGCGCGGGCAACGGCGAGTATGAACGCGCGCGTCGATGGATGACGCTCGAAGCGAACGCGGCAATCGAAGGCGCGTTCGCGGGCGGCGCCACGGACGTGTGGGTCAACGACTCGCACGGCGGCTTTCGCAATCTGCTGCCCGACATGCTCGATGCGCGCGCTAACGTGATCTTGGGCAAGCCGCGCACACTCGGCATGATGGCTGGGCTCGAATACGCGCCGCAACTTGTGTTCATGATCGGCTATCACGCGATGGCGCAATCGCAGGGCATTCTTGCGCATACGATCAACAGCTTCGCGTTCACGCGCGTGACGATGAACGGGCGCGATGTGGGAGAGGCGGGTTTGTATGGCGCGTTGGCGCGTGAGTATGGCGCGCGAATCACACTGCTATCCGGCGACGATGTGTTCGCGGAAGAAACGAAGCCGCAGTTTCCCGATGCGACGTTCGTCGTCACGAAGCAGGCGACGGGTTATGGAAGTGGCGTGACGCAGACGCCGGAACGTGCGTGTGCTGCGATTCGTGAAGCGGCGCGCGATGTTGTGGCCAGATTTGAAGGGCTGGCCGTCGCACAACGCGTCGCGCCTCAGCCTGTCGATATCGAACTGCGCGTGCAAACTACTGCGCTTGCTGATCTGTTCGCGCAAATGCCTTCTTTGGAGCGAGTGGATAGCGTCACGCTGCGATTCACGACGCGATCCGTCGAGCATGCCGTGCGCACGCTGAATTGTCTGTCGGCGATGTCGTTTATGTTGCGCTGACCGGTCAGTCCCAACGCGGTCAGCGCAACAGAACGAAACCTCAAACCTTCCGCTTACTCCGCCGGAACTGATCGAACAGCACAGCCAGCAACAGGATGCCACCGCGAATCAGATACTGATAAAACGTCGGCACATTGAGCAGGCTCATCGCGTCCTGCACGGAACCCATGATGAGCACGCCGACCAGCACACCTGAAATCGTCGCAACACCGCCCGTCAGCGAGACGCCGCCCAGCACGCACGCCGAAATCACGCCGAGTTCGAGACCCACTGAAGTCTTCGGATCGCCGAGACTCATCCGCGACGCCAGCATCACGCCAGCAAAACCCGTCACGAGGCCTTGCAGCACGAACACCGTGATCTTGATGCGCGTAACGGGCAAACCAGCGAGCAACGCAGCCTCACTATTACCGCCAACCGCAAGCACGTTCTTGCCAAAAATCGTCTTCCGCAGCAGAAAGCCGAACAGCACGAAACCGACGATGTTGCTCCAGATCGGATACGAAATGCCGAGGAACGAGCCGCCGCCGAGATCGAAGAAGCTCTCTTCCGAAATCATCACCGCATCGCCGTTCGACGTGATGAACGCGAGGCCGCGCACCACTTCCATCATCGCGAGCGTGACGATCAGCGAGTTGATCTTGTAGCGCGCGATCAGCACGCCGTTCACCAGCCCGACCGCGCCGCCCGCGAGCACGCCCGCCGCGACGCCGAGCATCACGCTATGCGTGGCCGTAATCAGCGTCGACGCAACGACGCCCGAAAACGCGACGATCGACGCCACCGACAAATCCACTTCGCCGAGCGCGAGCACGAACATCATCGTCACGGAGATCGAGCCGATCAGGGTGACGGAGAGCAGCAGGCCCTGCATGTTGCGGCTCGTCAGAAAGTCGGGCACCGCGAACGACAGCACCGCGAACAGAATGACGAACACCATCACGATGCCCGACTTGTTGATCAGATCCCAAGTGCGTGCCGCGTGCGCGGCCGCGCCGGGCGATGCGGCGTGTTTGGCTGCCGGCTCGGTCGCCGGACGTGTGCTCGGTGTTTGCATGGTCTTCCAGTTCCGTGGTCTACGTGGTGCGTTGTTGCATCCGCCGTGGCTTCATTGCGCGCGCCAGAACGCGCGCTTCATTGCGGCAAAGCGAGTTTGATCAGTTGATCGGGCGTGGCCTGCGCCTTGGGCAGATCGCCGACGATGCGTCCTTCCTTCATCACCAGCACGCGATCCGCGACGCCGATCACTTCCGCCAGATCGCTCGATACGACGATCACCGTCCGTCCCGCTTCCGCGAGGTCGTACAGCAGGTCATAGATTTCCGCACGCGCGCCGACATCGATGCCGCGCGTCGGCTCGTCGAGCAGAAACACGTCGATGCGCTCGGCCAGCCAGCGCGACAGAATCACCTTCTGCTGATTGCCGCCCGACAACGTGCCGATCACCGTTTCGGTGTTGCGCGTCTTGATCGACAGCTTGTCGATGTATTCGCGCGTGAGGTCGCGTTCGCGCTTGCCGTTCAGCAGAAAACTCAACGGACTGAAGTGCCGGCGCGCGCTGATGTTCAGGTTGTCGGCCACCGACGCAATCGCGACGATGCCTTCCTGCTTGCGGTCTTCCGGGCACAGCGCGATGCCCGCGCGCACGGCGTCGCGCGGCGTCGAGAACGATACGGGCTTGCCGTTCAGTTCGACGTGACCTTGAGTCGGCTGCGTCGCGCCATACAGCAGCTTCATCAGCTCGGAACGCCCCGCGCCCACGAGTCCGAAGAAGCCGACAATTTCGCCCTTGCGCGCAGTGAAGGAGACCGGAGCGGAGAGCCCCGGCCCCATCAACTGCTTCGCTTCAAGCTGTACCTCGCCCGCTTCGCGCGGACGATACCCATACACATCGCGAATCGAGCGGCCGACCATGCAGCTGATCAGCCGGTCGCGATCGAGGTCCGCAACGGAGTCGAACGTTTCGATCCGGCGGCCGTCGCGGAACACGGTGACGCGGTCGCACAGTTCGTACACCTCGTCCATCCGGTGCGTGACGTAAATCACTGCGTGCCCTTGAGCGCGCAATGCATTGATGATCTTGAAGAGCCGTTCCGTTTCGCGCGCGGACAACGAACTGGTCGGTTCGTCGAACGCAATGACGCGCGCGTCGCGCATCAGCGCCTTGCCGATTTCGATCATCTGCCGCTGACCGATCGACAGGCTCTTCACCTGCGCGTTCGGATCGATCGATTCGCCGAGGCGCTCGAGTTCCGTCATCGCCCGCTTGACGAGCGCCTTCTCGTCGAGCACGCCGAAACGGTTCGGCAACTGCCCGAGCATCAGGTTTTCCGCGACCGTCAGCTCGGGCACGAGATGCAGTTCCTGATAGATGATCGCGATGCCCGCTTCGATCGCGGCCTTCGTCGTCGTGAACTTGTGTTCGACGCCGGCGAGACGCAACGCGCCCGACTGCGTCTGGTTCACGCCCGACAGCACCTTCAGCAGCGTCGATTTGCCTGCGCCGTTCTCGCCCATCAGGCCGTGCACTTCACCGCCGCGCACTTCGAACGACACGTTATCGAGCGCCACCACGCCCGGGAACGCGACGGTGATGCCGTCGAGTTCGAGATGCGTGGCGGCCGCCGTCAACGGCTGTTCAGGAGGCGCCACGTAGGCTGCCGTCGTGGCGTCATTCGCGTTCATCGTGTTTTGCATCCGTTCTACCGCGTCAGATTCCGAGTTCCGTACGCACGTCCTTCCAGTTTTCGCGCGTCATCAGCTTGCCCGTCGTCTGCGTATCGGCGGGCGGCTGCTTGCCTTGCTTGATCCAGTCGACGAGGTTCTGCGTGCTCTGCTTGCCGTGGTTCGTCGAGCTGACGGCGATCGTGCCGTAGAAGCCCGTCGGTTCCTTCTTCTGGAACTCGGCGAACGCTTCGCCTGCGCCGTTGATGCCGACGCCGATCACGTCCGAACCGGGGATATGCAGCTGCTCGGTAGCGCGCACGCCGCCCAGCACGGTTTCTTCGTTCAGCGCGAAGATCACCCACTTCTTGATGTTCGGGTGCTTCGACAGCACGGGCGACGCTGCGTTGAAGCCGCCTTCGTCGTCGGTGGTCTTTTGCGGCGCGTCGAAAATGTTGTCCTTCTTGAAGCCGTTCGCGAGCAGCGTTTCCGTCGCGCCGTCGGTGCGCAGCTTGGCCGTCGGCAGTTCGTAGTCGGTGATGCGGATCGCGCCGACTTCTTCCGGCTTCCAGCCGCGCTTCTTCATTTCATCGGAGATTGCCTGACCGACCTGATTGCCGATCTTGAACGCCGACATGCCCAGGTGCGGCACGCCCGACAGCGGCTTGCCCGTCGAGTCGACCAGCTGGTCATCCACAGTGACGAACTTCATGTTGTAGCGCTTCGCGCGAGCCTGAATAGCCGGTCCGAGACGCACGTCCGGCGGGCAGATCACGAAGCCTTGCGCGCCTTGTGCGCCGAGGTTGTCGATCGCGGCCAGCACCTTCTCGCCGTCGGGCGCGCCGATGTTCACCACCGAGAAGCCTTCCTTCTGGCCCAGAGCCGTCGCCGCCTTCTGCTCGTTGATGAACCATGCCTGTTCGGGCATCTTCACGAGCACGCCGATTTTCAGCGGCGTGTCTGCGTGCGCGGTCATCTGCATGGCGAACGGGGTAGCCAGCAGTGCTGCGGCCATCGCGGACAAAGTAAGGCGTCGAAGCTTGCGGGTCATGCTTGTCTCCTTGAACAGTCGTTGCTTGTGGTTGTTCGAATCAGCGTTAATGGTCTGAATGGGCGACCAGGTCCGGGTGTCTCTCAGGCTCTAGTCGTGAAACGGCTCGACCTCATGACGACGGCCAAGCAGGAAAGCATCGGCCACCAGCCGCAGCGGGCGCACGTCGACATCGTGTTCGCCATGCGTGATCAGCCAGTGGAACCGCTCATATAGCGACGGATATTCGCGCTCGGGTCCGATTTCGACGGGCTTGCCCGCAATCGAGAGCTTCTTGCCGCCTTCGCTCAGATGCAGCACGCCGTCCGTCGTCTTCACTTCGATTTCCCATTGCTCGACGGGACCATGACGCCAGTCGAACTCGGCGCGCACGGGCACGCCCGCTTCGTCGATGAAATCCAGATCAGCGGCAATCGGCGTCTGCACGTTCGCGGGCACCGAGAGCGCTGCCTCGCGCAGCACGATTTCGCGCGGCAGCATGTGCGTGATGATCGACAGCGCATTGATGCCCGGATCGAACACGCCGAGGCCCCCCGGCGTCCAGATCCACGCCTGGCCCGGATGCCAGCGGCGCACGTCTTCCTTCCAGCGCACCTGCACTTCCTGCAGCGTGCGCGACGCGAGCCATTCGCGCGCCGTTTCGACTGCGGGCGCATAGCGCGAATGCCACGTCGCGAACAGCGTGCGGCCAGCGGCGCGCGCCATGGAACGCAACACTTCCACTTCATGCACGCTCGCGCCAGGCGGCTTTTCGAGCATCACGTGCTTGCCGGCCGCGAGCGCAGCGCGCGCCTGATCGAAGCGCACTTGCGGCGTCGCACACAGCGAAATTGCGTCGAGTTGCGGCTCGGCTGCGAGCATCTCTTCGATCGTCTTGTAGTTGCGCACGCCCTCGACCTGCGCATTGCGGCTCGCGCACGCAACGAGTTCGAAGCCGTCGAGCCCGGCGATAGCGGGCAGATGCTGGTCGCGCGCAATCTTGCCGACGCCGACGATGCCGATAGAAAGTTTGGTGTTCATATAGTGGGCGATATAGCTTCGAGGGACTAACGGATTGTTAGCGGCCCCAGCGTAACGCAAGCGCATGTGCTTCGCGCGTGAGTTCGCATGAATCGACGCGAGCGGTATCCGGCATCGTGTCGACCTGCAGACCGAGCCGCGCCGCGAGCGATCCGAAGAAGCTTGTGCCCGAATTTGCCACTATTTGAGACTCCTCAGTTTCACCGCGCAGCCGATACGCCAATCGACGAATTAGCCAAACTATATGCGTGCCGAAGAAACGTTGTGATTGGTGTTTTCCCCCATGCAAAGCGTCCAAAAGTCATTCTATTTGTCGTCCTCAGTGTCACGAACGGCTGATGACGGCGCACTACGTACCCGCTATTTAAGACATTCGCCGCGCGATAGGATTTTCAAAAGTTTGCTTGTAAGTCCCAATAGACATTGCCAGATGCGACGCATATAGTCTTACTATATTTGAACAAAACTGAACGAGACATCATGAGCGACCAACCCCGCAAGCTGCGCTCCGCCGCCTGGTTCGGCACCGCCGACAAGAACGGCTTCATGTACCGCAGCTGGATGAAGAATCAGGGCATCCCCGATCACGAATTCGCCGGCAAGCCGATCATCGGCATCTGCAACACGTGGTCCGAACTGACGCCGTGCAACGCGCACTTCCGCAAGCTCGCCGAGCATGTGAAGCGCGGCGTGTTCGAAGCGGGCGGCTTTCCCGTCGAATTCCCCGTGTTCTCGAACGGCGAATCGAATCTGCGACCCACGGCCATGTTCACGCGCAACCTCGCGAGCATGGACGTCGAGGAATCGATTCGCGGCAATCCGATCGATGCCGTCGTGCTGCTCGCCGGCTGCGACAAGACCACGCCCGCACTGCTGATGGGCGCGGCCAGTTGCGACGTGCCCGCGATCGTCG
This sequence comes from Paraburkholderia sabiae, assembly GCF_030412785.1. NCBI lineage: Bacteria > Pseudomonadati > Pseudomonadota > Betaproteobacteria > Burkholderiales > Burkholderiaceae > Paraburkholderia > Paraburkholderia sabiae. Next base: position 3,725,192 of record NZ_CP125295.1, on the reverse strand, counting down.
TGAGCGGCGGACCGATGCTCAACGGCAAGCACGAAGGGCGCGACATCGGCTCGGGCACCGTCGTGTGGCAGCTGAGCGAACAGGTGAAGGCGGGCAAGATTTCGATTCACGAGTTCATGTCGGCGGAAGCAGGCATGTCGCGTTCGGCGGGTACATGCAACACGATGGGCACGGCGTCAACGATGGCCTGCATGGCGGAAGCGCTCGGCGTCACGCTGCCGCACAACGCGGCGATTCCCGCCGTCGATTCGCGCCGCTACGTGCTCGCGCATCTGTCGGGTATGCGTATCGTCGAAATGGCGCTGCAAGACGTGCGGCTCTCGAAACTGCTCACGCGCGAAGCGTTCGAAAACGCGATCCGCGCGAATGCGGCGATCGGCGGTTCGACGAATGCGGCGATTCATTTGAAGGCGATTGCGGGGCGCATCGGCGTGAACCTCGAACTCGACGACTGGACGCGCATCGGGCGCGGCACGCCGACCATCGTCGATCTGCAGCCGTCGGGCCGCTTCCTGATGGAAGAGTTCTATTACGCGGGCGGTCTGCCCGCCGTGCTGCGCCGGCTCGGCGAAGCGGGGCTGCTGCCGCATCCCGATGCGCTGACGGCAAACGGCAAGTCGCTGTGGGAGAACTGCATCGACGCGCCACTCTACAACGACGAAGTGATCCGTCCGCTGGATAAACCGCTGCGCGAAGACGGCGGCCTGTGCGTGCTGCGCGGTAATCTCGCGCCGAACGGCGCGGTGCTCAAGCCGTCGGCGGCGACGCCTGCGCTGTTGAAGCATCGCGGCCGCGCCGTCGTGTTCGAGAACTTCGACGACTACAAGAAGCGCATCGCGGATCCCGAACTCGACGTCACGGCCGATTCCGTGCTCGTGATGAAGAACTGCGGCCCGAAGGGTTATCCCGGCATGGCCGAAGTCGGCAACATGGGGTTGCCGCCGAAGCTGCTCGCGCAAGGCGTGACGGACATGGTGCGCGTGTCGGACGCGCGCATGAGCGGCACGGCTTACGGCACGGTGGTGCTGCACGTGGCGCCCGAAGCGCGCGCAGGCGGACCGCTCGCTGTCGTGCGCAACGGCGACTGGATCGAGCTGGATTGCGACTCAGGCCGCCTGCACGTCGATATCGACGAGAAGGAAATGACAGCGCGTCTCGCCGAATGGAAGGAAGCGCAGCAGCGCAATCCCGCCGACGCGAGCGGCTATCGCAACCTCTACATCGACCATGTGATGCAGGCCGATCAGGGCTGCGACTTCGACTTTCTGGTGGGTTGCCGCGGCGCGGAAGTGCCGCCGCATTCGCACTGAACGCGAGGCCGTTTTAGACGCGGCCGATCAGGTCAGACTGTGCGAGCCGATGCCGAGAATCGTATCGGCGTCGGCTCGCGCGTGTTCGAGCTGCACGAGGCTTGCCTGACGCGCCGCTAGCGCATCGCGATTCAGGATCGCGGTGAGAATGGCCTTATGGCGCGGCAGCGACAGCGCGTGCGTGTCGGGATGGCGGCTGGTCAGTTTGATCGACTCCGATAGCGCCAGCGACATCATGTTGCCGATATACGCGAGCATGTCGTTATGCGTCGCGGCCATGATCGCGCGGTGAAATTCCAGGTCCGGTTCGAGCAGATCGCCGGCGCTTTGCGCGTGCTCCATGCGGTCGTACGCGGAGCCGATGCGCGCGAGGTCTTCATCCGTTGCCGCCGTTGCGGCAAGCGCGGCCGCCGCCGGTTCGATGATGCGGCGCACCGTCATCAGCGACAGAAAGAACTCGCCTTCGGGAATGCTGTTGAGCGTCCAGTAGAGCACATCGGGATCGAGCATGTGCCACTCTTCCCGCGGCCGCACGACACTGCCCACGCGCGGCTTCGACACCACCAGCCCTTTTGCCACCAGCACGCGCGTCGCTTCGCGCAACACGGGACGGCTTACACCATACTTTTCGCACAGCGTCGCTTCGGCGGGCAGACGCTCGCCCGGCATCAGCCTGCCGCTGACGATTTCGATACCGAGTTCCTGCACGATCCGCGCATGCAGGCTTTTGCGTTTCTGAAGATGCCGGTAGTCCATGATGTATTTGTTGTGGCCGTGCGAATGCGGATAGCTGTACCGTTGCGGGCTGTGCAAGCATAGCATGTGGCGCACGCGCCGCCTCGCCCTTTAGCGCAGCACCCAACGCCGGCATTATCGCGCTTGTCTCATGTCGCAAAGGGTGCGCTGCGCCGCAATGGGTTCGCTTTTTGCTTGATCGCCGACGAGTTGGCTGCTTTACTCGAAACGAACCCGGAACACCCCGCGCATTCACTTCGACATGGACCAACGGCAATGAAGCTCAAACCGCTACTTTTGCTGGTCGTATGCGTGGCGGCGGTGAACGTCGGAACGGCCGCCACGCGCGACGAACAGACCAGGGCGTGCAAGCACGACGCGATCAAGTTCTGCGCGATCCATATCCCGAACAAGGAGAAGATCGAAGCCTGCATGAAAGAACACTACGACAAGCTGTCGCCGAAGTGTCAGGCGATGTTCGATCCTCCCGACAGCGACAGCCAGTCGTCCAGCTAGCGCGCCTCGTTCACCTTGACGAGCGGCACGGCGACGTCGACGCGGCCGGTTTTCAGGCCGACCGTGTTGCGCATGTCACGCAGACGGAAGGCATCGAGCGCGCGATGCTCGGCTTCTCCGCCGATACCGAGTTGCGTCAGCAGTTGCGAAACGATCGCATAGAGGATCGACGTGTTGCCGTCTTCCACCTTCACCGCAATCCCGAGCGCGCCCCGCGCGCCGAGCTTCGCAGTCTGCGCCGACGCGCGCACGCCGATCGCGTAGCTCGCATCTGCGCCGAGCTTGCCCACCAGCGCGCCTTTGTATGCGCTCATCAGCGCCGTGCAGAAGCGCCCTTCGCCCGCGACCATCTCGGGATGCGCCGTCATCGCGCGATAGATGCGCGCGAGCGCAGCGTCTCGTTGCGCGTCGGCGGAAGCGTGTCCGTCGGCGGCACGCGCGAGCTTCATGTAGAGGCGCGCGAGACGATCGAGCGGGAAGGCGGGCGTCGGCAGATTGCAGCCGTCGACGGCCCATTGCACGTCGTCGGCGGGCAGATCGCAGGCTTCTGCGACCGCGCGCTTCACGCGCTGCTGCAACGGATGCTCCGGCAGATGATAGTCGGCGAGCGTCACGCCGAGCGCTCGCGCACCCGCCAGCATTCCCGCATGCTTGCCCGAGCAGTTGCTGCACACAGGGCCCGGCAGGAAATCGCGTTTGATCCACTCGCGGTAGACGGCATCGGAGATGGGCGGATGACCGCCGCAACGCAGATCGCCTTCAGTAGACTGGGACTTCGCGAGCATGCTGCGCGCGCGTTCGATATGCCGCGCTTCGCTGCTATGCGAGGCGCACATCAGCGCGAGATCTGCGTCGTCGAAACCGAAACGTTCGAGCGCGCCCGTCTCGACGACGGCGAGCGCCTGCGCCGGCTTGGCCGCCGATCTGACCAGCGTGACGCGCGACGGCTCGCCGCACGCGTACAGCAGCCGCCCCTCCGTATCGACGACGGCCACGTGCGCGATATGCGTGTTCTCGACGACATCGCCGCGATAAACGGTTGCAGCAACGGACATCCGAGTCTCCTTTCCAGTCGTGTTTCGATTCTGTATGCGGAAATTGCAGTACATGTCCGCCGGATTCTACAACCCTGGCAGGCGCGATCCGTGCGTGTCGGGTACATTGGACTTCCCGGCACAGTTTGCAGAAAGCCGGGTTGAATCCGACTCAGGCCGCGCAAGCGGAATCGATCGCAAAGCTTCTACGACAGGAGAACGGAAATGCATATCGCCAGAAAACTGATCGTCCTTCTCGCCGCGGCCTCGCTAGGCATCGGCGCGGCTGCGCCGGCGTTTGCGCAGAACTCGGACACGTCAGGCGGTACGGACGCAACGGGCGCCGCCACGACGCCCGCAAAGCCGACCAAGCAGCAGAAAAAGCAGGCCCGCAAGGAAGCACGTGCGAAGAAGAACGCCGAGTTGAAGAAGCTCGAAGACGCGGGCTATCAGCCTGGTCGCTCGAATGACCCGAACTACCCGCAGGATTTGCAAAACGCGCAGAAAAAGGCAGGCGTCGGACAAGGCGCGAGCCAGTAAAGCATCGTTCGATTTTCGGTTCGACCGGCCGCACGCAGGCATTTTCGGCGTGCGGCTTTTTGTTGTTTGCTGCTTTTTCTCCGCGCGTCTTCGTCGCTGCTCACAGCCCGCTACTTCAGCGTCCATTTACACGAATCCATGACGCTGTGTGATACTTCCAACGCTTGTCCATACAACGAATTGCAGCGCCACGTATGGACATCGCCGTGCAATCGCACATTCCGGCTACAACTACAGACGCCAACGCTTTTTCAAGTCAAAAATGCCGAATCCATCGCTTGATTCACGCGACAGCGCAGAAAAAATGACCGCTGTCGCCGCTGTCGATCAGATCAGTTTTCGCCGCATCATTCGCCGCAATATCGCGTTGCCGCTGACGCTCGGTGTCGTCACGATGGCAGTGTTCGTCGGCTTGATTGCGTATCTCGTCAACACGATGAGCTGGGTCGAGCACTCGGAGCGCGTGATCGGCAACGCGAACGAAATGCTGCGCCTGGCCGTCGACCGCGAGTCCGCGCTGCGCGGCTTTCTGATCACGGGCGACGAGACGTTCCTCGCGCCGTATCAGCTTGGCCAGCCGCGTTTCGAAACGGAAGTCGATACGCTGATGGAGCTGGTCTCCGATAACCCCTCGCAGGCCGATCAGCTCAAGCGAATTCGCGGCGTGCAGCAGCGCTGGGACCAGTTCGCGCAGGAGATGATCGATCTGCGCCGGCGCAATCTCGACTACACCGACGCAGTGAAGAGCGGGCGCGGCAAGATCGAATTCGACGAAACGCGGCGGCTGTTCGGGCAGTTTCTGACCGTCGAAGAATCGCTGCGCCAACAGCGCTCCAGCGACACGCGCAACGTCACGGCCATTCTTGTCGGCGTGTTTCTGCTCGTCAGTCTGTCGATCAGCGGTGTGATCGCGTGGCGCGGCCGGCGCGATCTGCTGAACCTGTCCGAATCGTATGACGGCGTGCTCGGGCGTCAGGCCGAGCACACGGAAGTGCTGCAGCAGCAGGTGTGGCTGCGCTCGGGGCAACGCCTGCTGGCAGAGAAGATTGTCGGCCAGTCGAGCCCGCCTCTCGTCGGCCGCGCGATCCTCGATTTTCTCGCGCAATATCTCGACGTCGTGGTCGCGGCTCTGTACGTGCGCGACCGTGCGACGAGCAGCCTGAAGCGCATCGCCACCTATGGCTTCAGCGAGGAAAGCGAACAGGCCACACGTTCGTTTCGCGAAGCCGAAAGCCTGGTCGGCCAGGCAGCCGCATCGCGCCGCACGCTCGTGTTGCACGACGTCCCCGACGACTACGTGAAAGTCGTGTCGGGCACGGGCATGAGCCCGCCGCGCAATCTCGTCGTGCTGCCCATCGAAAACGACGGCATCGTGAACGGTGTCGTCGAAATGGGCTTCATGCGCAATATCGCGCCGCGCGATCACGAGTTCCTGCAACTGGTCGCCAACAGCATGGGCGACTTCATCGAAGCGGCGCTGTATCGCGAGCGCCTGCAGGATGCGCTCTCCGAAACGCAGCAATTGAATGAAGAGCTTCAGGTGCAGCAGGAAGAACTGCGTGTATCGAACGAAGGTCTCGAAGAACGCGGGCGCGCGCTCGTCGAATCGCAATCGCGCCTCGAAGCGCAACAGGCCGAACTCGAACAGACGAACGTGCAGCTCGAAGACTACGCGAAGCGTCTGGAGCGTCAGAAGTCCGACCTGATCACCGCGCAGAACGAACTCGAAGCGAATGCCGCGCGGCTGGAGCAGTCGAGCCGCTACAAGTCCGAGTTTCTTGCGAACATGTCGCACGAACTGCGCACGCCGCTGAACAGTTCGCTGATCCTCGCGCGTTTGTTGCAGGAGAACCGCACGGGCAATCTGAGCGACGAGCAGGTGCGCTACGCGGAAACGATTCACGCGTCGAACAGCGATCTGCTGGTGCTGATCAACGACATTCTCGATCTGTCGAAAGTGGAAGCCGGACAGATCACGATCGACAGCGAACTGGTGCCCGTCGATTCGATGCTGCAATCGTTGCGCGAAATGTTCGAGCCAATGGCCGCGACGAAGCATTTGCAATTTACGGTTGAACGCGCGCCCGGCGTGCCCGAGACGATTTTCACCGATGGTCAGCGCGTCGCGCAGATCCTGCGCAATCTGCTGTCGAATGCGCTGAAGTTCACCGAGCACGGCGAAGTCGCGCTGACGGTTGCAGCCAGCGACGCCGACACGCTGCGCTTCGACGTGCGCGATACGGGCATCGGCATCGCCGCCGACAAGCTCGAACTGATCTTCGAAGCGTTCCAGCAGGCCGACGGTTCGACGAGCCGCCACTACGGCGGCAGCGGCCTCGGCCTGTCGATCTCGCGCGAATTCGCGCGGCTGCTCGGCGGCCGCGTGAGCGTGGCGAGCGAACCCGGCAAGGGCAGCGTGTTCACGCTCTGGCTGCCGTTGCAAGGCATCACTGAAGCACCTGTGCACACGCCGCCGGCACAGACACATTCGCATGCGCCGCTGACGCAACCCGCGCGCACGCCGTCGCCCGTGATCGAACCCATGCCCGCGGCTACGGGCAGCGCGCCCGCTTCGATCGCCGACGACCGCGACACGCGCAGCCACGAAAACCGCCTGATTCTCGCGATCGAAGACGACATCGCCTTCGCCGAAATCCTGCGCGATCTCACGCATGAACTCGACTTCGATTTCGTCCATGCCGCCGACGGCACGACGGGTCTGACGCTCGTGCGCGACATGCAGCCGACGGCCGTGCTGCTCGACGTCGGCCTGCCCGACCGTTCGGGGCTGACGGTGCTCGAATGGCTGAAGAACGATCCCGCGACGCGCCACATCCCGATTCACATCGTCTCCGCGACGGACCACGCCGAAAAGGCGCTGCATCTGGGCGCCGTCGGCTACACGCTGAAACCGACCGCGCGCACCACGCTCGAAGCGGCGATCCGGCGGCTCGAAAGCCGTCTGCAGCAGCGCATGAAGCGCGTACTGGTGATCGAGGACGACGCCGCGATGCGCGAGAGCATCCGCGCGCTGCTGCAAGGCGAGACCACGGAGATCGTCGCCGTCGCGACGCTCGCGGGCGCGCTCGAACAGCTATCGTCGACGCTCTTCGACTGCGTCGTGACGGACCTCGCGCTGCCCGATGGCACGGGTTACGATCTGCTCGAACAGCTTGCCGCCGACGTCACGCATCAGGCGATGCCCGTCATCGTCTACACGGGCCGCATGTTGTCGGGCGACGAAGAGCACCGGCTGCGCCGCTACTCGAAATCGATCATCATCAAGGGGGCGAAGTCGCCGGAACGTCTGCTCGATGAAGTGACGCTGTTCCTGCATAGCGTCGAGTCGTCGCTCGCGCCCGAACAGCAGCGCATGCTGCGCACGGTACGACAACGCGACAACCAGTTCGAAGGGCGCACCATCCTGCTCGCGGAAGACGACGTGCGCAATATCTTCGCGCTGTCGCACGTGATCGAGCCGCTCGGTGCGACGCTCGAAATCGCGCGCAACGGGCGCGAGGCGCTCGAAACGCTGAACAGCGGACGTGAGGTGGATCTCGTGCTGATGGACATCATGATGCCGGAGATGGACGGCCTGACGGCAATCTCGCACATTCGCCGCGACCCGAGCTTTGCGCATCTGCCCATCATCGCGCTGACGGCGAAGGCGATGGCGCAGGACCGCATGCGCTGCCTCGAAGCGGGTGCCGACGACTACATCTCGAAGCCGATCGACGTCGACAAGCTGATCTCGCTGTGCCGCGTCTGGCTGCGGCAGCGCTAGCCGCGAGGAACCGCACGTCATGGGCCGTTTCACGTACGACGATTCGCCGCAACGTCTGCACGATTTCGACATCGAGCTGAAGCTGCTGCTGGAAGCGATCTACCTGAAGTACCAGCACGACTTCCGCCATTACTCGATGTCGTCGTTGCGGCGGCGTCTCGGGCAGGCGCTCGAAGAATTCAGCGTCACGACGCTGTCGCAACTTCAGGACAGGATCATGCGCAACGAGACGGACTTCGTGCGCCTGTTCCACTACCTGACGGTGCAGGTCAGCGACATGTTCCGCGATCCGGCTTACTTTCTCGCGCTGCGCACGCATGTGCTGCCCGTGCTGCAAACCTATCCGTCGATCAAGGTATGGGTGGCGGGATGCAGCACGGGCGAAGAACTGTGGTCGCTGAAAATCCTGTTCGACGAAGCAGGTCTCACCGAACGCACGCTGTTCTACGCCACCGACATCAATCCCGACGCGCTCGCGCGCGCCGAAGCGGGCATTTACGCGCTCGACCGGATCGCGGGCTTCACGCGCAACTATCTGGCCGCGGGCGGCACGCGTTCGCTCGCGGATTACTATCACGCGGCGTATAGCGGCGCGCGTTTTGCGGGCTCGCTGAAAGAGCGTGTGGTGTTCGCGGATCACAGCCTGTCGACAGACGAAGTGTTTCTCGAAGCGCATCTCGTGTCGTGCCGCAATGTTCTGATCTATTTCGACCGCGGCTTGCAGGACCGCGCGCTGGGACTGTTCAAAGACACGCTGGTGCGGCGCGGCTTTTTGGGGCTCGGCAGCAAGGAGAGCCTGCGTTTTTCGACGCAATACGATGCGTTCGACGAGTTTCGCGAGCGCGAGCGCATTTACCAGAAACGCTAGACTGCACGCACTTTCAACATCGAACGATCGATCGACGCGTATGGACACATCCAGCCGACCTTCTCCAACGGGCGACGTCACGCCGATGGAAGCGCGCGCGTTCGAAGCGATCGCGATCGGTGCGTCGGCGGGCGGCATCGAATCGTTGAGCGTGCTGCTGCCCGCGCTGCCCGCGTCGTTCGACATCGCCGTGCTGATCGTTACGCACGTTCCGCCCCATTCGCCAAGCTGTCTCGCCGAAACGCTCGGCTATCGCTGCGCGCTGACCGTCGCCGAGCCGGATGCGGGCGAGCCCGTCTTGCCGGGCCGCGTGCATCTCGCGCCGCCCGGCTATCACATGCTGATCGACGACGACCGCACGATCGCGCTGTCGATCGACACGTCGGTGCGCTATTCGCGGCCGTCCATCGATGTGCTGTTCGCATCGGCGGCGCACGTCTACCGCGAGCGGCTGCTCGGCATTCTGCTGTCGGGCGCCAACGGCGACGGCGCGCACGGCCTCGAAGTGATCCGCGCGCTGGGCGGCCTCGCGTGGGTGCAGGATCCGCAAACCGCTATCTCCGCGACGATGCCGCGCGCGGCCATCGCACGCGGCGCCGCCGATGAAGTGCTTTCTCCAACCCAGATGGCCCGGCGCCTCGCCGGTTTGCCGCCTCACACTAGAACCATGACATGAGGAATTCACCCGTCAACATTCTGATCGTCGACGACATCGCGCATAACATCACGGCGCTCGAAGCGCTGCTGGCGCGCCCCGGTGTCGAACTGCTGGTCGCGAACTCTGGGACGGCCGCGCTCGACCTGCTGCTAAAGCACGAAGCCGCGCTCGCGATTCTCGACGTCAACATGCCCGGCATGAACGGCTTCGAACTCGCGTCGCTGATGCGCGGCAGTCCGCGCACGTCGCACGTGCCCATCATCTTTCTGACGGCCACGACGGAAGACTCGTCGCGCACGTTTCGCGGTTACGAAGCGGGCGCGGTCGACTTCCTGCACAAGCCGTTCGATCCGCGCATCCTGCAATCGAAGGTCGATGTGTTCGTGCAGCTCGAACAGCACAAGCGGCAACTCGCCGATCAGCTGCTGACCACGCGCCAGCTGCTCGAAGCGAACGAAATGCTGATGGCCGTGCTCGGCCACGATCTGCGCACGCCGCTCGGCACGGTGCTCGCGTCGGCGGAATATCTGGTGCGCAATGCACCCGACGACCAGGCCGCGACCGTCGCGGGACGCATCAGAAACAGTTCGCTGCGCATGTCGCGGATGGTGCATCAGCTGCTCAATCTCGCGCGGCTGCAAGGCGGCCGCATGCAATTGCAGCCGCGCGCCAGCGAACTCGCTACGCTCTGCCGCGGCGTGATCGAAGAGTTCGCCACGCACGATCGCGCGGGCCAGATTGCGTTCACGTCGCGCGGCAATACGACGGGCAACTGGGACACGGATCTGCTGTGGCAGGCCATTTCGAATCTGATCAGCAACGCGCTGCATCACGGCGAGCACGACAGCCCGATCGCCGTCGACGTCAACGCCGAGGAATCGAACCGGCTCAAATTGACGGTCAGCAATCGCGGCGCGATTCCGCCCGCCGTGCTGCCGCATCTGTTCCAGCCGTTCGGATCGAACAATGCGGGCGAACGGTCGCGCGAAGGGCTCGGCCTCGGGCTGCACATCGTGCACAAGATCGTGCACATGCACGGCGGCAAGGTGTCGGGCAAATCGGACGATGTCACTGGCACCGTGTTCACCGTCGAACTGCCGCGCACGGCGCAAAGCTGGGTGAGTTGAAATAGTTCGTAAGAGACGGTGCAGCGGCGCGCGCGCCTTGTGCGGCATGGGCGCGTGTCCGCGCCCCGTTTTGCGCGCCGCCTTGCTGCACAACGGTGTCTGTCGATGTAATAACGGCTTGCCATCAAACCGCACTACAATGCTTGCCGTCCGATCCCGTTGTCCGCCTCTTCATCATGTTCAGCCGCTCCTCCCGTGCCGCTCTCGCGTTGACCCTGCCTGTGCTTGCCGCGCTCGGCGCGTGCTCGACGCCGCCGAAAGCCAAACTGCAGGAAGACTTCGTCAGCAGCAGCGCGAGCCCGTACACGCGCACGTTTCAGGTGACGAGCACGGAAGCCTGCGAAGGCGCGCGCCGCGCGCTGCTGAGCCAGGGCTACATGACGACGCTGGTGCGTCCCGATACCGTCGACGCCAGCAAGAATTTCCAGCCCGCCAGCGACTCGCATTTCACGGTCGAATTCCACATCGTCTGCACGGCGGGCGACGATGCGACCAATAGCAGCATCGTCTACGCGAACGCGGTGCAGAGCGGCTACGCGCTGAAGAAAAGCGATACGTCGGCAAGCGTCGGGCTTAGCGTGCTCGGCTCGCTGTCATTGCCGATTCGCCAGAACAACGACGCGATGGTGAAGGTTTCCAGCGAAACCATTCAGTCGGGCAAGTTCTACGACGGCTTCTTCAATCTGATCGGCCATTATCTGGAGAACGTGGTGCGCAGCGCGCCCGTGCCGGGCAACAGCGTCGAGACGACGCAACTGCCTGCACCTGCTCCCGCGCCGTCGCTGGTGGTCTCGCCGATGACGACGACGCCCGGCGGTAATCCCGCGCCTGTGATCATGCCAGCGCCTACGCCTGCGAAAGAACAGGCCGCTCCCGTTGCTGCGCCGACGCCGATTGCATCGGTTGCGCCTGTTTCAGGCGCAACGACTGCACACGACCAGGCTGCTGCTGCAGCCGCGGCGGCGCTGCTCGACGATGTGCCTGCCGTTGCCGCATCGCCGGCGTCGGGGGCGGCTGCTGTGTCGCAGTGATCGGCGTGCATTGAACCGTCCTCGACGCGTCAGCAAATCAGTCGTCGTGAGGCGGGCTTTCGGCGTGGTCCGTGTCGGCCGGTCCCCAACCGGAAATGTTCAGGTAGTAGCGGGTCGAGCGGCCGCCGCCGACCTTGCGCAGCAGCGCCATATCTTCGAGTTCGATGAGCTCACGCGACGCCGTCGCCCGCGACGTACCGCCAATGCTTTCGTACTTCCGGGTGCTCATGCCGCCTTCGAAGCCGTTTGGACCGGCATCGAGCAGAAGGTTGACGACCTTGCGCTGTCGCGCCGTCAGCACCTTGTCCTGATGGCTCATCCAGAACATGGCTTTCTCGAGTGACGCGTCGATCACCTGGGACGCTTCTTCGCACGACACGCGCACCTGTTCGACGAACCACAGAACCCACTCCGTCACATCCAGTCCACCGTGCTGCGCGCGCTCCATCTGCTCGTAGTAGTCGCGCCGCTTGTCCAGCAGGCGCTGCGAGGTGCGGATCAGGCGGCTGGTCTCACCGTTGTCGCGCGCCAGTACCAGGTCGATGAGCACCCGACCGACCCGGCCATTGCCGTCTTCGAATGGATGAATCGTCTCGAACCACAAATGAGCCAGCGCGGCTTTGACCAGATTGTCGTGCTCGGTTTCCGCGTTGAACCAGTCCAGGAACGCCTGCATCTCGGCCGGGACCTGCGCGGATGACGGCGCCTCGTAATGCACCCGCTCGCGTCCGACACGCCCGCTGACGATCTGCATCGGCTCCGCATGCTCGCGGTAAGCCCCGACGAGAATTTTCGTCATGCCGGAATAGCCCGTCGGAAAGAGCGCTGCCTGCCACGCAAACAGACGCTCGTGCGTGAGCGGCGCCTCGCGTTGCTGTACCGCGTCGTCCATGATGTCGAGCAGACCCTCGACGCTTCGCGGCGCGTTCGGGCCGTCATGATCCCCGACACCGAGTCGTCGCGCCACGGACGAACGCACAGCGGTGAGATCGATGCGTTCGCCTTCGATAGCCGCCGTCGCTACGGCATCCTGACTCCACGCCTCGGCGGCGAGTTCGAGGCGTTGCTCGAAGCCGAGCCCTGCCAGCTTGCCTTCCACGATCCCGTGAGCGCGATGCGCACGGGCCAGTTCGCCGCCGACGCGAACCGCGTCGTAGTGCATGCCGGGCCATGAAGGCGCTTTCCAGATGAGCGATGTGGTAGGCGGCATGGTGTTGAAGGCGCGTTGAGGCGTTTGTGGGATCATTCGACTCATACGATGAGTCGAATGACAGTGTATCCGACTCTGAGTCGAATGCGCACCTAATCGCCTCAAACCATGAGTCGATTGGACGAACAATCGCCTCACCGCACGACCTACCCGACGTTCGGTCGACGTAGAAACAACCGACACATTCATTTTCCCCAAACGCTAAAGATTTCAGTGATTTTGCCGATCGCGAGCGATTATCTGGTTTAAATCGATACCGGTAAAAACATCGCGGGTAAAAATGTCCGAATCATCGATCGAAATCGAATCGATAAAAATATTTTCCTGATTGGGCTTTGCCCGCACTTCAGCGCAGCGTCTCTCCAGCCGTTACCACCTTCACGGAATTAACAAAACGGTACGCAATTCGTGCAGTAAAACCTGCCGATTCATCCGCGTGCCGTAAGTGCTCAAAATTGGAGAGAAGTCCATGTTTGTCGCTATTGGTTGGCTGCTGGTTATCGGCTCGGTGATCGGGAGCTTTATTGGCGTTGGCGGCCATTTGCCCGCGCTGGTGCAGCCGTTCGAACTGCTGTGCATTTTCGGCGCGGCAATCGGCGCGTTCGTCGTCAGTAATCCCGTTTCGGTGCTGAAGAAAACCATCAAGGCTTTGCCCGCATGTTTCAAAGGCGGCGCGTATTCGAAAGAGATTTATCTGGAACTGATTGCGCTGCTTTATGAGCTGCTTCAAAAAGCGCGTAAGGAAGGCATGATGGCGCTCGAAGCCGACGTGAATGCGCCGGAAGAAAGCGCGCTGTTCCAGAAGTATTCGCACGTTCTGAAAGATCATCATCTGCTCGATTTCATCGTCGATTATCTGCGGATGATGTCGACGGGCAATGTCAACGTGCTCGAAATGCAGGATCTGATGGACGAAGAGCTGGAAACGCATCATGCCGAGTCGTCGGTGCCCGCGAACGCGATCCAGAAGATGGCTGACGGCCTGCCCGCATTCGGCATCGTCGCGGCCGTGATGGGCGTCGTGCACACGATGGGCTCCGTCGGCGCGCCGCCTGCCGTGCTCGGCGAGATGATCGCGGGCGCGCTGGTCGGCACGTTCCTCGGCATTCTGCTCGCGTACGGCTTCATCGGCCCGGTCGCCGATCTGCTCAATGCAAAGGGCCGCGCGGAAGCCAAGCCGTATCAGTGCGTGAAGGCTGTGCTGCTCGCGTCGCTGTCCGGCTACGCGCCGCCCGTCGCCGTCGAATTCGGCCGCAAGGTGCTGTTCACGGCAGACCGTCCGAGCTTCCAGGAGCTCGACGACGCCGTGCGCGCCACCAAGATGCCGAAGTCGGCCTGACGTTAGCGAGCCAGGAAGGAGAACGGCATGGCCGAAAGACGACCCCGTGGCGAAGAGGCGAGCGAGAAAGCCGCGCCCGTGATAGTTCGTCGCTCGAAGAAAGGCGACGGACACGGCGGGCACCACGGCGGCGCATGGAAGATCGCCTACGCGGACTTCGTGACCGCGATGATGGCCTTCTTCCTGCTGATGTGGCTGCTCGGCTCGACGTCGAAGTACGACAAGCAGGGCATCGAGGATTACTTCAACACGCCGCTGTCGAGTCTGCTCGGCGGCAACGAAGGCACGGCGGCTGCGCGTCCGAACGTGATCCAGGGCGGCGGCCGCGACATCTCCGACACGCGCCCCGGCGACGGCAAGAAGTCGCAGCAGGAACCCGCACGGCCGACGCTCACGCAGGCGACGATGGCGCCCAACGATACCGCGGGTCTCGAGCAGCTGAAAGCGAAGCTGTCGGCGCTGATCGAAGAGACGCCTGCGCTGAAGGCGTTCAAGGATCAGATCCGCATCTCGATCACGAACGAAGGCCTGCGCATCGAGATCGTCGATTCGCTGAAGCGTCCGATGTTCGCCACGGGCAGCGCGAAGCTGCAAACCTACGCGGTGTCGATTCTCACGCAGATCGGCGCGGCGCTGAACGATGTCGACAACCGCATTTCAATTGCGGGCCACACGGACGCCGTCACCTACGCGAACGGTCCGGCGGGCTATTCGAACTGGGAGCTGTCGTCGGAACGCGCGAACGCGGCGCGGCGCGCGCTGGTCGCGGGCGGCATGCGCGAAGACAAGCTATTGCAGGTGCGCGGTCTCGCGGACGTGCTGCCGCTCAACGCAAACGTCGCCGACGAACCGACTAACCGCCGCATCAGCGTGCTCGTGCTGAACAAGGCCGCCGAGCAGGCGTTCTTCCGCGACGGCGGACGCACGTCGATCGACGAAGCGCTGCCCGCCAGCGACGCGATCCCCGGCATGGTGTCGAAAATGAAGGTAAGCACGCGCAGCGCGTATTGATGCGTTGTAGTGTGTTCGGCCGCATGCTTCGAAAGGGCATGCGGCCTTTTTTTGTTCTGAGCAAACGCGCTATATGTGCCGCGACTCGCCGCCGCGAACTCACGCCGCACTTCGCAACGATGCCGCGCGCCGTTTCGCCCGGCGACACATTCGCGTCATCCGATGCCGCAGCCGCGTTCCGCGCCGGCTTCGCGCAAAAACAAATTGGGCGCCGCACTTCACAAGCGCAACACGTTTCTGATATTGGTTGAGAAAGCGTAGCTGTTGCGCTTGCGCGAGATCACGCGTGCAAACGTGCATTTCCCTTCCAATGCTTCACAGACGGAGAACGACAATGCAAAGAAGACACTTCGTGACAGCAAGTGTTGCTGCACTCGCATATGGCGGTCTGCTGATGTCGGGCTGCACGACGACCAAGAGCAGCGGAGAATCGGCCGCGACGGACATGTCCAAACGGCAGTCGATCGATGCCAGCGTCGATGGCGCGCTCGCGAAACTCTATACGTCGGTGCAGGGTTCGCGCGAACTGGTCGGCAAGGCGCGCGGCGTGCTCGTGTTTCCTTCCGTGCTGCAGGTCGGTTTCATCGTCGGTGGACAGTACGGCGAAGGCTCGCTGCGCGTCGGCGGCGCCACGGCGGGCTACTACAGCACGGTCTCCGGATCGTTCGGCCTCACGGCGGGGGCGCAGTCGAAGGCCGTCATCTTCCTCTTCATGACGCAGGACGCGCTCGATACCTTCCAGAACGCGAAGGGCTGGTCGGCAGGCGCCGATGCATCGGTGGCGCTCATCAAGGTCGGCGCCAATGGTGCAATCGATACGTCGACGGCCACTGCGCCAGTCGAAGCAATCGTCATGACGAACTCGGGGCTGATGGGCGATGTGTCGCTGTCGGGCACCAAGGTGTCGAAGCTGAACATCTGAGGTCGCGCGACATAAAAAAACGGCTCGCCATGACCAATGGCGAGCCGTTTCTGTCTGCGACTACGTAACGATCAGAAGCGATACGTCACGCCGACCTTCACGATCGGATACCAGCGCCATTTGTCGGCCTTGTCCTGCAGCGCCTGGCGTTCCGCGTCGACGTTCGCCTGTCCGGCTTCGGCGACGATGTCCGCGGGGACGTCAAGCGTCACGTCCGGGCGTCCATACGTGACGCCTGCATCGAAGAATGCCGAGAAGCCCTTCTGCGCGATGGGCGTGTGACCAAAGCCGATGCCGATGTACGGACGCACGGTCGGATACTTCGCCTTCGCATGAACGGTCTCGCCGTTCGTCGCATAGCTGGTGCCGTTGATGTCGACAGTGCCGCTCGGGCTGTTCGCATCGCCCGACACGTTGTCGCCGCCGATGATCATGCCCGCCGTGATGCGGAACGGCACCGTGGCGGGCGCCGGGAAGAAGTCGAGGTACAGGCCGCCGTGATAGATCTTGGCCTTGCCATCGTAGTTCAGGCCGCCGGCGCTGAAGTTGTGCGAGAGCGCGAAGCCGTTGAATTCGGCGCGGATGTTGTCGCGCGTGCCGAGCGGTTCAGAAAAGCCGATACCGACGCCTTCCGTACCGACCTGACCATAAATTTCGTGAGCGTGAACGACGGGCGCGGACAGCGCGAAGCCCGCCGCAAGGGTGACCAACAGCCTTTTCATCTGTGAGATTTTCCTTCGGGGTTCTGGAGGGCGCCTGACCTTGACGCCGCGTTATCGGGAAGAATTGCCCGACTCACGCAATGACCATTGCGGTGCGCCGGCGTCCCAGACCTGTCCTATTACGGACCACTCACGGAAAATCTTTAATGAATATTTAATTCGTTTCCTGGACGCTTTTCGAAAGCCTTTTAGTTCTGGGCTCCTCAACGAAAATCGGTAAATTACACACCCTTACCGAAGCTTTAAATCTTTCATTCGATACCGCGCGTCATCCGCTGCACCGCTTGCGGCGGCTGGCCGAATGCACGTAAAAAAGCCCGGCGCATCCGCTCGCGATCACCGAAGCCGACGTCGCGTGCGACGACATCGACACCGTGCCGTCCCGTCTCGAGCATCAGCCGCGCGGCTTCAACGCGTAGCCGCTCGACGGCCTTCGCGGGCGTCTGTCCCGTTTCTTCCCTGAATGCGCGCGTGAACTGACGCGGACTCAGATGCGCGGCGTCGGCGAGCTGCTCGACGGAAAGCGGCGTGTTGAGATTGCGCCTCGCGTAAGACAGCGCCGTCTGGATGCGATCGGATTTCGGCTCGAGTTCGAGCAGCGCCGAAAACTGCGATTGCCCGCCCGCGCGCCGGTGATAGACAACGAGCTTGCGCGCGACGTGGCGCGCGAGTTCGACGCCCGCATCCTTCTCGACGAACGCGAGCGCGAGATCGATGCACGCCGTCATGCCCGCCGACGTCCACACGTCGTTGTCGATGATGAAGATGCGGTCTTCTTCCACTTTCACCTGCGGATACTGCTTGCGCATGTCGGCGGCGTAGTACCAGTGCGTCGTCGCGCGGCGACCGTCGAGCAAACCCGCCTCGGCCAGATGAAACGCGCCCGTGCAGGCTGCCGCGACACGCCGCGCTTCCGGCGACGCGCGCTTCAGGAATTCGATCAGCGATGGCGGTGACGGCAGCAGATCGTTATCGCCGACGACCAGAATCGTGTCGAAGCGGCTGTCGTCGAACGGTTGCGTCGACACCTCGAATCCGGACGAGCACGGCACGGGGCCGCCATGCTCGGACAGCAGCACAAAGTCGTACAGCGGCTCGGTCATCTCGCGGTTCGCGAACTCCAGCACGCTCGTCATGCCGAGATTCATCACCTGAAAACCCGGGAACAGAACGATTCCGACGCGCAGCATGGCCTGGCTCCTGTGATGTCCGAAAAAGTGGCATCTATGACATTGAGGCCAAGTGAGTATGCACCTAATCTGACGTTCATGCAGACGACGGGAAGTCACCTGCGCCACTTATCTCAGGAGCGTGAATATGTCGAACTCTTCCAATTCCGCAGCAGCGAACCGCGGCACGGCCGTCGTGACGGGCGCCTCGTCGGGCATCGGTGCAATCTACGCGGACCGCCTCGCGCGCCGTGGCTACGATCTGATCCTCGTTGCCCGCAACCGCGCACGTCTCGAACAACTGGCGACGCGTATTTCGAACGAAACGGGCCGCTCGGTGGAAATCGTCGCCGCCGATCTGAACGACGATGCCGATATCCGCCGCGTCGAAAACGTATTGCGCACCGACGCGAGCATCACGATGCTGGTGAACAACGCGGGCGTCGGCGCAGGTGCGCCGTTGCTGGATTCGAACGTCGACAAGATGGAATCGATGATCAAGCTGAACGTGGTCGCGCTGACGCGGCTCACGTATGCGATCGCGCCGGGATTCGTCGCGCGCGGTGGCGGAAGCATCGTCAACATCGCGTCGATCGTGGCGATCGCGCCGGAACTGCTGAACGGCGTGTACGGCGGCACGAAGGCATTCGTGCTCGCATTCACGCAATCGCTGCATCACGAACTGGCGAGCAAGGGCGTGAAAGTGCAAGCCGTGCTGCCGGGCGCGACGCGCACCGAGTTCTGGGACGCAGCGGGCGTGCCGATCGCAATGGTCGAAGAGCGCGGCATCGTGATGGACGCGGAAGAGATGGTGGATGCGTCGCTGGTCGGCTTCGATCAAGGCGAACTCGCGACGATTCCGTCGCTGCCCGATTACGCCGACTGGCAGTCGTTCGAATCGGCGCGTACGGCGCTCGGACCGAACCTGTCGCGCAGCACTCCGGCGGCTCGTTTCAACGTGGCTTGATGTAGCGAGAAGATTTGCGGCGCGACGGCGGGTTTGCGTCGCGCCGCTGGGCTCGGTGAGTTTATGCGCCTAAACCGGCATGCTTGAGCGGCGGCCGTCCGCAGAGTTTATGCGCGCAAACTCGCCGCCCCGGCCCCGGCGAACGCCACTTCACGCGCCCAGCAACACGCCAGTACGAATCGGCTTATTGCCCGTCACGCGGCCCAGCGGCGCACCCGCCGTCACGAAACGAATCGCGCGCCGCATATAAAGCACGCCTTCCGTGTTGCTCGTGATCGTCGTCGTTTCGTCCGTCAACGGATCGATGATGTCGAACAACGCATCGCCGGCGCGAATCCAGTCGCCGATCTTCACGCGATGCACGAGGATGCCGCTGACAGGCGCATAGAACTGCTCGCTGCCCGCGAGCGGCGTGGCAGGCGTCGGCAGTTCCGGCAGCGGCTTCGCGCTGCCCTCGATCGCCTTGCGATAGGTCAGATAGTCGGTGAGCGCATCGGCATCCTGCTGCGCGACTTCATACGAAACATCACGCTGTCCGCGACATTCGATCGTCACGGCAACCGTGCCCGTCGGCACCGGCTTGCCTGCGGGCATGTTCTGCTGGAGGTGCCACCACAACAGGCTATGCGTTTCGTCGAACGCCTGGCCGCCCGAATCCGTCGCGAGCAACGATGCTTCCGAGCGCAGATAGCGCGCGAGCGGCTCGACTTCCGGCCAGCCCGCTTCGCTGGTATACACATGCATCACGGCTTCGAGCGAACAATGCAGATCGATCACGACGTCGGCGTCATGCGACAGCTTCAGCAACGCCAGTTGCAGCGACTCGTATTCGGTGAGCGGCTTTTGCGCATCGATCTGTTCGCGCACAAGCTCGCGGATCAGATTGCGGTTTTCGTGCGCGTCGGAACCGAGCCGATCTTTCGCGCGATCCAGCAGCCGCGTGAACTGCATGAAATGCCGGTTGAAGTTCTTGCCGCTTGCCGCCTCGAAGCGCCCGAGGAACTGGCCCAGCACGTTCTGCGCGAGGCCGACGGGATTCGCCACAGGCACGAGCACGATTTCGGCTTTCAGCAAGCCTTGCGCTTCGAGTTCGACGAGACGCCGCTTGAGCAGCACCGTGGTCAGCATTGCGGGCGTTTCGTCGGCGTGCAGCGACGCCTGGATATAAATCTTTTGTCCGCTGTTTTGCGGGCCGAAATGAAACGCGACGAGTTCGCGTGACGTGCCGACGGCGGGCGAGAGAAGCGGAATCGATTGCCTGTTCATGTGACTCTTCTGGATAACGTTCGAATGGGTAACGCGATCAGACAAGCCAATCAGTTACCGTACGGATCGAAGTCGAAATATTTGTGCGCGATCTGCGCGTAGGTGCCGTCTTTGCGCATCGAGGCGATAGCCGTATTGATCGACGTCTGCAATGCGGCTTCGTCCTTGCGCAGACCGATGCCCACGCCGCGATCGCCCATGTCGAGCGGCTCGCCGACGAACGAATAGCCCTTGCCTTGCGGCGTGCGCAGGAAGCCGTAGTCGGCTTCGACCGTACCGAGCAGCGCGCCGTCCAGGCGTCCGTTGACCAGATCGCTGAACACTTCGTCCTGGCCTTTGTACGCGACCACATGCACGCCTGCGGGCGCCCAGTGCGACTGTGCGAACGACTCGAACTGCGTGCCCGTCTGTACGCCGATCTGCTTGCCGGCAAGCGTTGCAGGCGCGCTGCCGTTCAGCCCCGAGCCCTGTTTTGCGACGAGCCGCGACTTGAACTGAAACAGCTTCGACGAAAACAGAATCTGCTGCTCGCGCTTCGCGGTAATCGCCATCGACGACATGATCGCGTCGATCTTGCGCGCCTGAAGCGCCGGAATCATCCCGGAGAACTCCAGCTCGACCCACTCGCAGCGCGCGTGAATGCGCTTGCAGATTTCATTGCCGAGATCGACGTCGAAGCCTTTGAGACTGCCATCGGGCGATTTCGCATCCATCGGCGGATAAGTCGGGTCGATGCCTAGACGAACCGTATCGGTGTTGCGCGCGAACGCGCCGTGGCTGGCAAAACCCAAGGCGGCAAGGAGAAGGATCAGCGGAGTCTTCATGGCTAACGGGCTCAATTGGTCGGCTGTGACAGGAGCATTCCCGACTGATCCTACGATGCGCTAGTGATCCAAAAAAGTGCAAATCTGTCTATCATGATCACTTTTCCAGATCACCCGCCCGCGCGCCGCCCTTGACGATGGCCCTGACCATTTCACAACTCCGCGTCTTCACCGCCGTCGCCGAGCACGGCAGTATCCGCGCCGCGTCGCGGGCACTCGGCATCGCGCAAAGCGGCGTCACGCAGCAATTGCAGAATCTCGAGGCGATGCTCGGCGCGACGCTTTTCACGCGCACGAATCGCGGCATCGCGCTCACCGCGCTCGGGCAGCGCATGCTGCAACGTGCGGCGACGATCCTCGGCGAATGCGCGCGCGCCGAACACGAAGCGCAGCAACTGCGCGGCGAATACACGGGACAGGTCACGTTCGGCATGACGACCGAGCCGCTGATCGACGCCGGCGCGCCCGTGCTGACGGAGTTTCGCGAGCGCTTTCCGCGCGTCGACGTGCATATGCGCACGGGCACGTCGCGGATGATGATTCAGTGGATCCGCGAAGGCACGCTCGATTTCGCCGTCGCGCTCGTCTCGAAGCACACGGACACGACCGATCTCTTCGTCACGAAGCTATATCCGTCCGATCCCGTCGTCGTATGCAGGCGCGGACATCCGATGGCGCATGCGAAGTCGCTGGCCGAACTCGCGGACTGCTCGTGGATCGCGACGCGCTCGCCGAATCTCACCGACGACCCGCACGCGCATCGTCTCAACGATCTGTTCAAGAGCCATCGTCTTGCGCCGCCGCGCATCGTGTCGACGGTCGAAGGGCTGTTCGAGTCGCTGCATCTGGTGAGCGAGTCGGATTGTCTGTCGCTCGAAGCGGCTGTCGTGACGAAGCGCGGGCCGTTCGCGCGCGTGCTGACCGCGATCGACGTGCGCGAACGCGTCGCCGCACAGGACGTCTGCGTATTGCAGCGCGCCGCCGCGCCGCTCACGCCTGCCGCGCAGGAACTCGCGACGATGATCGCGTCGTACACGCGCACGGTGCGCGCACGAAACGTTCAGGCATAAGTCACATACGCGAGTCTCCCGAAAACCCTCACCTCAGCGCTTCTCCGCGGCGTTGGCAGAAAACCGCGCGCGGTTGGCAGCATCTCGCGTATCAATGCTTTTGCCGCGCGCAAGGGCTCTCCCTACACTTTGATCACCCGCCGATCGCACACTTCGAAACAGCGAACGGCCACCGTCGATCACGTTCTGGAGAACCGAAATGAGCGAAATCATCGCAGGCATCAAGATCCCCGACAGCAAGATGGCGCGCGAAGCGACGCAACTCGTGCGCGACACCGAAACCGATCTGCTCTATCACCACTCGCGTCGAGTGTTTCTGTTCGGCGCGCTGACGGGCGAGCGCAAGCAGCTGAAGTACGACCCGGAGTTGCTGTACATCGGCGCGATGTTCCATGACATGGGCCTGATGCAGAAATACAGCAGCGCACACGATCGCTTCGAAGTGGACGGCGCAAATGCCGCGCGCAATTTTCTGCAGGGCTATGGCATCGGCGAAAACGACATCGACATGGTGTGGGACGCGATCGCGCTGCATACGACGCCGGGCATCCCGCAGTACAAGAAGCCGGTCGTCGCGCTGGTGACGGCGGGCGTCGAAATGGACGTGCTGGGTCTCGCCTACGACGAGTTCTCGACCGACGACCGCAAGCTCGTTGTCGCGGCGCATCCGCGTGGCGAGAACTTCAAGGAAAACATCATCGATGCCTTCGCGAACGGCACGAAGCACAAGCCGCTGACGACGTTCGGCAACGTCAAGGCCGACGTGCTCGCGCTGAAAGACCCCGAATACAAGCGCCTGAACTTCTGCAGCATCATCCTCGGTTCGGCATGGAACGATTCGAACGTGCAAGCGGGCGTGTGCCGCAATCCGGCGCACAACCACGCGTAAGCGCAATCCTGGCTACCTCCTCGTCACGGGTGTGACGATCAAGCCGCTTGCAGTCTCCGCTCAAGCGTGCCTTTAGATCCGCGTTCTCGCGAACGCGGATTTTTTTCTTTTTGCCGATTGAATGCCGCGGTTCTGACGATTCAGCGCGCGATGCTCACACGCGATGTTCTGCGCGCCGTATGCGAAGGCAACTCGCCGAACTGCGCCTTGTACGCATTGGCGAAATGGCCGAGATGCACGAAGCCCCACTGCGCGGCGGCATCGCTGACGGACAGATCCGACTGTCGCGTATCGAGCAGCAGACGCCGCACCTGTGCAAGCCGCAACGAGCGCACGTATGTCAGCGGATTGGTTTGCACGACTGCCTGAAAGCTGTTCTGCACCGTGCGACGACTCACGCGTAACTGCGTGCAGAGACTCTGAATATCGAACGGCTCTTCGGGATGATTGATCACGAAGTCATGAATGCGTCGCACGATATCGGCCTGACACGCATACGTCAGCCGGTTCGATGACGCGGGCACGTGATACGCGAGCAGATCGACGAGCGCCTCATTCACCTGATTGCGCACCGCGCGCTGCGCGTGCAGGTCGTCGAAACCGGCGGGTTGCGCGAGCACGCGCTCGATCAGCGTCGCGAGTTGCACGCCCGCGCGCGTGCACGCGGCGTTCGGAATGTCGATCACGGTCCGGCGAAACAGACTGTCGTCGAGATCGACGCCCGCGCAATCGGCGACACCTTGCAGCATGTCGGAATCGATGACGACGCCGATCAGCGCCATGTCATCGGGCGAATGGAATTCGAACGGCATGCCGCCCTGCGCCATCACGAAGCCGCCGCGATCGATCCGCACGCCGCCGAACGAAAACGCGCCGCCGCCCGTGAGCGGAATGCCGAAAATCACGTGCTTCTCGGGTAGTTGCCCACGCTGCACGACGCGCAAATTGGCCGACTCGTGGAAGATCTGCACGCCGTCCAGCGCGATTTGCTTCACCGCGCTGCGAAACGCGCCGGAGCCGATCTGGTCGTAACGCTGATCCCAACCCCGCAGCGCGGCCGCGTGGGCATCGGCATCGTCGAAGAACTGGTGATGGACGTACACGGGTGTCCTCAATCTCAAAAAAATACGCCGGGGTGCGTAGGATAAACCGACCGAGCGGTCGGGAAAATGCTTCCGAGGGTTTCTCCTGGGCACTTTCGTCGGCTGCACGCGACAGTCGACCTGTTTTCCCGAGATGCCGTCTCCTGACAGCTTTCTCATTCTAGCCAGCGTCAAAATTCCGCCGAAGCCTTCGGAAACACCAGGCGCACTAAAGAAAAGCCGTAGTGCGCGACTGTCGTCGGAGGCGATTTGCTTATATGCTAGCGAATCGCTTTTTTCAGGCTTCGATTCGATGGTGACGTCCCGCTCCCGCACTGCCATTCCCGCGATGCATCGCAATCTGCCGATGCTGCTGCTGCGCGCGCGCGAACTCATGATGGCGCGCTTTCGTCCGCTGCTGACGGCGCAAGGGCTCACCGAACAGCAGTGGCGCATCATTCGCGCGCTGCATGAAAACGGTCCGCTGGAACCGCGGCAGTTGTGCGCGCTGTGCACGATTTCGAGTCCGAGTCTCGCTGGCGTGCTCGCGCGGATGGAAGATCTCGGCCACGTGACGAAAGAACGCTTCGAAGACGACCAGCGACGCGTGCGCGTGTCGCTGACGGCGCAGAGCGCGGAAGTCGTCGAGCGGATGAAGCCGCTGCTGGAGGCGGAGTATCAGGCGCTGGAAAAGCAGGTCGGCGCGAAGGTCGTCGAGGATCTGTATGTTGCTGTTGATGCGTTGATCAGGGAACTCGCGGCCGGCGAAAACCGCGATTCCGAGTAACGCGAGCGCTACTCGCCAGCGCCATCTCTCGCCGCATCGACCAATCCTAACGACACATCGGCATCGCCAATCTTCTCGATCGCGAGCAGCGCGAAGCGCGCAAGAAACAGCGGCGCGCTCGCCTCGCCGAGTTCAGTCATCGTCTTGCATAGCCGCGTGTAGACGGCGTCGAGTTCTGCATCGGTCATTGCGTTCTCCATTCGTAGATTCGTTCGTCAAGCGAGCGCGCGCGTGATCGCCGCTTCGATATCCGCTGCACTGGCATCACGCCAGCGCCCGAGCACATGCCCATCCGGGCGCACCAGATACACGGTGCCCGGCTTTGCGTCGTATCGT
The DNA here is from genome assembly GCF_030412785.1 of Paraburkholderia sabiae. Taxonomy (NCBI): domain Bacteria; kingdom Pseudomonadati; phylum Pseudomonadota; class Betaproteobacteria; order Burkholderiales; family Burkholderiaceae; genus Paraburkholderia; species Paraburkholderia sabiae. The sequence goes on along the minus strand of NZ_CP125295.1, from coordinate 3,699,995 downwards.
TCGAAGATGCGGCCCGTGTGATCCCACGCGTGCACGCCCTTCGCTTGCGGATTCAGACGCGCGCTCAGCGGCACCATCTTGAACGGCACATCGCGCTCGCGCATCGCGGGGACGAGCGCGTTGAAACTGTCGGGCACCTCGGCCTCTTCACTGAAATACAGTGCGGTAAAGCGCACGCCGACTAGATCCGTCAGATGCGCTTCGCGCGCATGCCCGCCTTCGGCGATCGTCAACGGATACTCGGCGAGTACCGCGCCCGGCATCGGCCCCGACGCAAACACATCGCTATCGGCGACATTCAGCGGCGAATGTACATACGTGATCGCCGACGTCTGCCGCGGATTGATCAGCGAGCGCACGCCCGGATGCTTCACGGCCAGGCTCAACACGGCCTTGCGCATCAGATCGAATGCGAACGACGGCGGCGCCATGAATTCGGTACTCTTCGTGCCGTAGCTCAGGTTCTCGTGCGTGGCCGCGACGCGCTCGTCGGAATAGCTGTCGAGCAGCGACGCCGACGCCAGCCCTTTGACGACGAACGCGAGTTTCCACGCGATGTTGTCCGCGTCGTCGATACCCGAATTCGCGCCGCGCACGCCGAAGATGGGGACGAGATGCGCGGCGTCGCCCGCGAACATCACGCGGTCGTGTCGATAACGTTCGAGCGTCAGCGCATTCGCCTTGTAGATCGTGATCCAGATGGGCGACCATTCGCCCTTCTCACCCATCATGTCGAGCAGGCTTTGCACGCGCGGCATCACGTTTTCGGGCTTCACGGCCTGTTCCGCGTCCTCGCCGTCGCGCAGCTGATAGTCGATGCGCCACACGTTATCCGGCTGTTTATGCACGAGCACCGTCGAACCCGGATTCGACGAAGGATCGAAATACGCGAGACGTTCCGTCGGCCGATCGCTTTGCAGTTCGATATCGACGATCACATAGCGGCCTTCGTAACTCGTGCCCTGCAACTGCAAACCGAGCGCTTCGCGGATCGCGCTGCGGCCGCCGTCGGCGGCCACGACCCAATCGGTTTCGAGCGCGTAGTCGCCGTCGGGCGTGGTGAGTTGCAGCGTCGCGCCGTCGTCGCGCGAATCGATCGACGTCACGCGCGTTTGCCATCTGATATCGATCAGATCGGCGCGCTTTTCCGCTGCATCGAGCAGAAACTGTTCGATGTGATATTGCGCGAGGTTCACCATCGGCGGCAGCTTCTGGTTTTCGTCTTGCGGCATCGTGAAGTGCAGCACTTCCGTGTCGCGATAGAAGCTGCGTCCGCCCGTCCACGGCAAGCCCGTCTTTAGAAAACCATCGACGGCGCCAAGGCGTTCGATGATCTCCAGACTGCGGCGCGAAATGCAGATCGCGCGGCTGCCGTAGCAGACGGAATCGTCCGCTTCGATCAGCACGCACGGCACGCCGTGATTCGCGAGACCGAGCGCGACCGCGAGACCGACCGGCCCGCCGCCGACGATCGTCACCGCATGGCGCTTCGCATCGACGCCCTGCTTCAGTTGCGGCACGCGCGCTGCGTAGTGCTTCGCCGTGAACGGATACGGTTTGAATTGCCTGTTCATCCAATGCTCCTGAATCGATACCTTCAAGCGGCGCGTACGCGCGGCGCTTCGCGTTTGTCCATCGGCAGCAGCGTCACGACGATCACGCCGATCACCAGCAGCACCGCCGAATACAGCAGCCCCGACGTAAAGCTATGCGTCGCGTCCTTCAACCAGCCGACGATCAGCGGATTCAGCGCCGAACTGATATTGCCCGTCGCGTTGATCACGGCAATGCCGATGGCCCGTGCGCGGAAACTCAATGCGTGATCGGGCGTGGTCCAGAAGATCGACATCGCCGTGTACGAGCCCGCCGACGCGAGGCACACGCCGAGCATCCGCACAGCCGGGTTCGTCGAATAAGCAGTGCACAGCCAGCCGGCGGCGGAGAACAGCATCGGCAGCATCAGATGCCATTTGCGTTCCTGCTTGCGGTCCGAGCGGCGTCCCCACCAGATCATCGCGACGATCGTGCAAATCTGCGGAATCGCGGCGAGCAGGCCGATCGTGCGATTGCTCGCGTCCGCGCTGAAGCTTTTCACGATCAGCGGCGTCCACACGGCAACCATCGCCAGCGTGTTCACGAGACAAAAGTACGCAATCGCGAACTTCACGACAACAGGCGACAGCAATTCGCTGACGATGCCTTGCGCGCTGCCGTTTTTCGTCTGCACCGTGACGTCCTGCTTATGTTCGGCCGCAAGCGTCGCGGCAAGCGTGCGCTTTTCTTCTTCGTCGAGCCAGCGTGCCTGCTGCGGACCGTCGTCGAGATATGCATACACCACGAGACCGAGAATCGCCGACGGCAAGCCTTCGAGCAAGAAGAGCCATTGCCAGCCCTTCAAACCCATCGTGCCGTCGAGCCCGAGAATGAAGCCCGACAACGCGGAACCGACAGCCGCCGTCACGGGCATCGCGATCATGAAGAGCGCGTTGGCGCGCGCCCGATACGCGGCCGGAAACCAGTAAGTCAGATACAGCAGAATGCCCGGCAAAAAGCCCGCTTCCGTCACGCCGACCAGCACGCGCAGCACGTACAGCGTGCCGGGGCTGGTCGCGAACATCGTCGCCGTCGACGCAATGCCCCACGCGATCATGATCGTGCCGATCCACTTGCGTGCGCCGATGCGCGCCAGCACGACATTGCCCGGAATGCCGAACGCGATGTACGCGACGTAGAAGAGCGTCGTCGCGAGCCCGAACTGCGTGCTCGTGAGGCCGAGGTCCTTCATCATCGTCAGGCCGGCGAAACCGATGTTGATGCGGTCGAGGAACGAGAAGAAGAACAGCACGAACAGAAACCACAGCAGATGCCGCGATACTTTGGCGATCACAGGCTGTTCGTGTGTTTGCGGCGCGGTGGCGGGCGCCGCATGCAGCGCGCCGGCTTGCGAAGAGGATTCCATACCGTTGTCTCCGATGTTTGCGTCGGAGTATGGAGCGCGACGGCGCGCCGCCTGTCCTCATTTTGGGTACAAACCGAAGGTCGTTCGGGCCTGGGGAAAACGCGGATAAATCGGGGAAATGAGCAGCGAAATGAGCAACGAAATGAGCGGCGCGCGTCAGACCTTGCCCGGCCCGATGCACAGCGCGAACAGTTGACGCTGGCTCGAAATGCCGAGCCGCCGGAACGCGCGCTTCTGATACGTGACGACGCTCGTCGCCTTGATGCCCATCGTGTCGCCGATTTCCTGAGCGGTGCGTCCTTCGAGTACGCCCGTCAGCACGTCGAGTTCGCGCTTCGACAGTTCGGGACAGAGGCCGCGCACGCGCGCGAGCATCAGATGCGAAATCGCCATGTCGCGCTGGCCGCAGATCGCGTAGTGATGCTTCGCCGCGTGCGCGATCAACGGCGCCATCGCTTCGATCAGCGCGATTTCGCGCGGATGGTAATTGCCGAAACGGCGATCGCGATACAGGTTCACCGAGAGCCAGACATCGGCTGTCGGCTGCACGAGCAGTGACACGCGGTCCGACACGTTCGGCTGCTGATAGCACGCCGCGCGATACGCTTCGTTGAGGATGTCGTCGCTGGTCTGCTGATGCAGCACGAGCGTCGAGCCGGGCTTGTCGTTGCGCGCCGATGAAACGATCTTCTGGTTGCCGTCGAGCGCATAGAAATGACGCGCGTAGGTATCGGCGACATCGCGCAGAAAGCGCCCGCCGCGATGATCCGCCACCGATACCGTGCGCGGCCGGTTGCCGAACTCGTACGCGAAGATCGTGCACTGCGAAATCGCGGCGATGTCGCCGAGCAGTTTCAGCACTTCGGCGGCGAGCGCGTTCGAGTCGTCGCTGCCGATCGACGACACGAGTCCCGTCGCGCGGCTGAGATCCAGCTGCCCTTGCGAAACGGGACGGTCGAGACGCCATGAACGCATGATCGAAGTGCGGCTATGTGGCAAAAATAGGGCGAAAAAAAAGCGGCGAAAAAAAGCGGCGGAATTGCGCCATTTTAAGCTGCATGGTGCACATGCATGATGAATCGACGCTAACGCAGCCAAACCGGCGCGAGCGCATATGTACCGCTTCGCAAAGGCTCATCAATCCCGCAAGCCGCCGCGAAATTGCCTACAGTAAAAAGCTCAAACGCACGCATCGTCCTTCGTGAACGATGCGCGTGATTCGCGTGCCGCATCGCAACATCTTCCGGAGACTGAGCTATGGCGACATGGAAACCCGATCCGACCTTCTATCCTTCCGCGCGCATGGCCGGCAGCGCGCCGAAGGAAACCGTCGCGTATGTGGCGAGCTTCGATCCGTCGCGCGAATCGCCCGATGAACTCGCTGTCGTCGATGTCGATCCGGGCTCGGCGGAATATGGCCGCATCGTCGGCCGCGTGCCGATGCCGAATACGGGCGACGAGCTGCATCACTTCGGGTGGAACGCGTGCAGTTCGTGTCTGTGTCCGAACGCGCCGCATCCACATACGGAGCGCCGCTATCTCGTCGTGCCTGGGCTGCGTTCGTCGCGCATCCATATTCTCGATACGAAGCCCGACAAGCGGAAGCCGCAGATCGTGCGCGTGCTCGAACCATCGGAAGTCGCGGAAAAAGCGGGCTATTCGCGCCCGCACACGGTTCACTGCGGACCGCAGGGCATTTACGTGGTGTCGCTCGCGAACGCGCAAGGCGAAGCGCCCGGCGGCATCTTTCTGATGGATCACGAAACGTTCGACATTCGCGGCCAATGGGAAATCGACCGCGGCCCGCAGGAACTGTCGTACGACGGCTGGTGGCACCTCGGCTACGACACCGTCGTGACAAGCGAATGGGGCCTGCCCGCGACGTTCGAGAACGGGCTCGTGCCGGAAGTGCTGCTCGGGGGGAAGTATGGGCATCGGCTGCACTTCTGGGACATGAACACGCGCAAGCACAAGCAGGTCGTCGATTTCGGCGCGGAGAATCAACTGGTGTTCGAACTGCGTCCCGCGCACGATCCGACCAAAGCGTACGGCTTCGTCAATTCGGTGATCAGTCTCAAGGATCTGTCCGCGTCGATCTGGACGTGGTATCGCGACGGCGACCAGTGGGCCGCGCGCAAGATAATCGAGATTCCCGCCGAGCCCGCCGACGCCTCCGTGCTCCCGCCGATGCTCAAAGGCTTCGGCGCGGTTCCGCCGCTCGTCACCGATATCGCGCTGTCGCTCGACGACCGCTTCCTGTACGTGTCGTGCTGGGGCACGGGCGATCTGCGGCAATACGACGTGTCCGATCCGACGAAGCCCGAACTGACGGGCACGGTGCGCATCGGCGGGATTGCCGCGCGCGCGACGCATCCGGCGGCGGGCGAGCGTCCGCTGAACGGCGGCCCGCAGATGGTCGAAGTGAGCCGCGACGGCAGCCGTGTGTACTTCACCAACTCGCTCTACGGCGCGATCGACGATCAGTTCTACACGGAAGGCCTCGACGGCTGGATGGTCAGTCTCAACGCGGACAAGAGCGGCGGCCTCAACGTTGCGAAGGACTTTTTCGTCGACTGGCCGAAGTCGCATCGTCCGCATCAGATCCGGCTCGAAGGTGGCGATGCGTCGTCGGATTCGTATTGCTATCCGTGAACGTTGAAATGAACGGCGTGTGGGCGACGGTGATCGGCAGCGGGATTTTTCACGGCGTGAATCCCGCGATGGGCTGGCTGTTCGCAGCCGCGCTCGGGCTTCAGCAGCGCAGCCGCAAGGCCGTGCTGCTGGCGCTGCCGCCGCTCGCGCTCGGGCACGCGGTCGCCGTGATGTTCGTGACGACGTCGGCCGTCGCACTCGGGCTGTTCACGCGTACCGAGCATCTGCGGACGTTCATGGGCGTGCTGCTGATTGCGTGGGCCGCGTATCACCATTTCTATGGGCATCGGCAGCGTGTGCGCGTCGGCATGACGGCGGGTTTCGTCGGACTCGCGCTGTGGTCGGCGGCGATGGCGACGATGCACGGCGCGGGCCTCATGCTGCTGCCCGCGCTGCTGCCGCTGTGCGGCGCGGGCATGCCTGTCGGCAGTTCGCTTGAATCGGTCGGTCAGGTGACGGCCGTGCATACCCTCGTCACGCTCGCGACGGCGGGCGCAATCGCGCTGCTCGCTTATCAGTATCTCGGACTCGGCATGCTGCGCCGTGGCTGGATCAATTTCGACTGGCTCTGGTGCGGCGCGCTGACCGTCACGGGCGTGCTGCTGATCGTCACCGGCTAGCCGCGCGCAACGACGGACGCGGCTCCCGGATAACCTCACCTTTCGCTACAGTGCCGTGCGGGTTGCAAGGCGACTCACCGTTAACGCGATCCCGAATAGTCTCACCTGAAGCGCATTCGTGAGTGCATCGGCGGTGGATCAACTCACCGTTACGGAGACTCGCGAGGACGATTTCGAACATCACGTTCGATGCGCAATCGCGCGTGAAATTGTTAAACGATTGCTCACATCGTCGCAACGATCTGTTCCCTGTCGCATAGCTATTCATAGGCATATTCGCCCACTACCATTCGCGTTCAATCAAGGGCGGCGTCATTGCGTCGCGCTCCACAGCGAACCGATTACGCGAAGGTCATCGATTGCCTATGACGTCTCATGTTCCATCCCGAAGCTATAGCCGCACAGCAATTGCACTGCACTGGCTGATCGCGCTGCTGATGATCTGCGGCTTCTACCTCGGCTGGATCATGACGGACATTCCGGGCTTCACGCCGACGAAGCTCAAATACGTGTCGTGGCACAAGTGGATCGGCGTGACGGTGTTCGCGCTGGCAGTGCTGCGACTCATCTGGCGCGCAACGCATCAAGCGCCGCCGATGCCCGCGATGCCTGCATGGCAGAAAGCCGCCGCCCACGCGACGCACGCGCTGCTCTACGTGCTGATGCTCGCGATTCCGTTCACCGGCTACTTCTTCAGTTCGGCTGCGGGCGTGCAGGTGGTGTATCTCGGCGTACTGCCGCTGCCGACCATCATCGGTCCCGATCACGCGCTGAAGGCCGTTTTGCGCACCGCGCATATCGCGTTGAATTACACGCTGCTCGCGCTCTTTGCGATGCATGTGCTGGCGGCGCTCAAGCATCAGTTCGTCGAACGCGACGGACTGCTCGCACGCATGATTCCCTTCCTCAAATGAGCGCGTGTTTCAAGGCGCTTTCACGTTGATCATCGAATGAACATGAAGAACAACTCTTATCGCCGCGTGTTGGCCGGTGCCGCCGCCGTTCTGTTCGCTGCCGCGTTGCCCGCTTTCGCACAGGTCGATGCCAGCAAGAGCACCGTCGTCGCGACATCGAAACAGATGAACGTGCCCGTCGACGGCACCTTCAAGAAGTTCTCCGCGCAACTGACTTTCGACCCCGCGAAGCCGACGGCAGGCAGCGCGAATCTGTCGATCGACACGGGCAGCTACGACCTCGGCGACGACGAATACAACAAGCAGGTGCGCGGCAAGGAATGGTTCGACAGCACGACGTTCCCGAAGGCCACGTTCGTGTCGACGGCCATCGCGCCCGCGGGCGGCAACCAGTACAAGGTGACGGGCAAACTGACCATCAAGGGCAAATCGCAGACCGTCACCGTGCCCGTCGCGATCACGCAGCAAGGCGCGACGCAAACCTTCGACGGCTCACTGCCCATCAAGCGCACGCAGTACGACGTCGGCACGGGCGAATGGAAAGACACGTCGGTGGTCGCCGACGATGTCGTCATCAAGTTTCACATCGTCGCCGCAAAGCATTGAGCGCGCGGGGCACACTCATCAACTCTGGAGAATAACGTGAAGAAACAACTGTTGATCGCAGCGGGCGCGCTGATCGCGGGCATGTCGTTCAATGCAATGGCCGCCGACACGTATCAGCTCGATCCGAACCACACCTACCCGAGCTTCGAAGCGGACCACTTCGGCGGCATCTCGGTGTGGCGCGGCAAGTTCAAGAAGTCGAGCGGCACGGTGACGCTCGATCGCGCGGCGAAGACGGGCACCGTCGACGTGACCATCGACGCGACGTCGATCGACACCGGCAACGACAAGCTCGACAAGCACCTGCAAACGCCCGAGTTCTTCGACGCAGCGAAGTACCCGACGGCGACCTACAAGGGCACGCAGATCCGTTTCGACGGCGACACGCCCGTCGAAGTGATCGGCACGCTGACGCTGCACGGCGTGACGAAGCCGCTGAACCTGAAGATCGAATCGTTCAAGTGCTTCATCAACCCGATGCTCAAGCGCGAAGTGTGCGGCACGGAATCGACGGCGACGTTCGACCGCGCGGACTTCGGTATCGACTGGGGCAAGTCGTACGGCTTCAACACGAAGACCGTGCTGCATATCCAGGCTGAAGGCGTGAAGCAGTAAGCTTCTTGCACATTGCCGGTTTGACGCAAAAGCCGCCTTCGGGCGGCTTTTTTGCTTCTGGAAGCGCCTGCTTTATTGCTCCCGAAAACCCTCACCTATCGATCAATCTTCGTGACCCGAACCGTATTCCGAGTACTTGCGTGAATCGCCGCGCACCTTCTCCGCGGGATATTTCGCGCGATTCAATTCGATCTTTTCCAGCACGGCCGCATACAGATCGACATCGAGCCGATCAGCGAGCATCACCAGATACGCGAGCACGTCGGCCATCTCGTGACGGATCGCGGTGAGCTTGTCTTCAGCGAGTTCGCTCTTCTCGCCGGACTGCAACCATTGAAACGGCTCCAGCAGTTCGCTTGCTTCGACGCTCAGCGCCGTCGCGAGATTTTTCGGCGAATGAAAGCGCGACCAGTCGCGCTCGCTGACGAATTGCCGCAGCAGATCGCGCACCGCAACCAGATCGCTGCTCCGTTCCTTCTCCATACCGTCACTCCACTCCTTCAAGACTGAATCATTGCGCCGCGCGGCCAAGCGTCAGCCGATGCACAGGCGCGCCCGGCAGGAACGACGTCTTCTCGCCGCGCACCCACGCTTCGTGGCCGGCGAGAAAGTACGGCGACAACGGATGCCCCGACTGTCCGCCCGGCATTTCGAAGATGCCGCTCTGCTCGCGCCCCGGCGACACGATCATCCGCTCCGACGCGCCGAAGTTCGGCGTCTGCACGCGCGGCATGTTGATATCGCCGGGCAATCGATCATGCGGCGCACCGAGCCAGCCGCGCACCCACGGCAGCCACGACGGCACGATGCGCGCGAACGGATGCTCGATGGCCGCGCGATTGCGATCGCCCCAGCGCGCTTCTTCGATGGGCGTATCGGCCGGCAACTGCGCGATGGTCCGGTCGATACGGTCGAGCACGAACGAGTGCCAGTCGCGGAAGCCTTCCGGCACCCACGCGTGATGCTCGGCGAGCGTCTCCATCACGGCTTCGTAACGCGAATTCGCCACGCGCAGACCGAGCGGCGGATTGCTGCTGCCGCCGCCCGGCATCGCGCCCGCGAGGTCCGCGTCGAGCCTGCCGAACCACGCGTCGTACAGCGAGAAAAAGAAGCCGCGCACGAGACGGTAGCCGACGGCATCGACATCCGCGCGCCCGTTCAACGCGACCAGTTGCTGACGGAACGCCGCGCGCTGCGGATGTCCGTCGAGCGCGCTTGCGTCGAGCGCTTCGAGCGCCACGCGCCGCCAGGCGTCGATCCATTGCGCGCGGTCGTCGGTCTGGATCGACAGCATCGCGTGTTCGTCGGGACTCGGCGCGGCGAGCAGATCGTCGCGAATCTGCGAGGCGCGCGCGCCGAGGTCCGCGCCCGCGTCGCCGATCAGCGCGGCGTCGCCCGACATCACCACGCGATTGTTCGCCGTCCACAAGCGGCCGAGCGGCGGATCGACACGCTTCGGATACTTCTCGGGCGGCAGATAGTGCGTCCAGCCTTTATAGGTCGCCGAGTCGTAGGGCACGTCGCTGTCGGGGCCGCTTTGAACGTCGTTGCGATCGCGCTGCGGCAACGGACCGGCGAGCGTCCAGCCGATCTTGCCGCGCGAGTCGGCGACCATGATGTTCTGCGTCGGCAGGCCGCTGGTTTGCGCGACGTGCAGCGCTTCGTCGATCGTCTTCGCGTCTTCGAGTTTTTGCAGATTGAGGTTCACGGCTTCGCGATCGTGCGCGACCCAGCGCAACGCGTATGCGCGCGCGCCGACCGTCAGCTCCGGTCCCCAGCGTGTTTCGGCGACAGGAAAATCGACGCTCGCGCCGCCCTTTACATCGATGCGTTCGTGATAAACGGTAGCGCGTGTCCACTTGCCATCGGGCGCGCGGTATTGCAACGGATCGGCGGAATTGCGATGCAGCTCGATCAGGTCGATGTAACGGCCATAGCTGTTCGTGAAGCCCCACGCGATCTTGCCGTTGCTGCCCGCGATGACGAGCGGCGCGCCGGGCAGGCTGACGCCCGTCAGCGCGTGCATCGGCTGGCCGTCGCTCGCAGGCCACATCAGCGACACGCGATACCAGATGTTCGGCAGCGAAAGGCCGAGGTGCATGTCGCTCGCGAGAATCGCGCCGCCATGCGCGCTGTGCGCGCCGTTGACGACCCAGCCATTGCTGCCGATCGCCGACTGGCTCACGTCCTCTTGTGCGTCGCGATGCGCGGTGCTGACGGGCTTCGGCGCGGCGAGCCAGTCGGGGCGCGTCGACGGAATATGCGCGGGCTCGATGGAAGGCGTCGACGCGCTGTCGAATGGCGCATCCCAGTGGCTCGCGGCGGGCAGCAGGAACGCGTACAGATCGGCGGGCACGCGATCGCGCAGCACGGCGCGCGCGAGAATCCGCCGCGTTTCGAACGATTGCAGATCGAAATACATCGCGTAGACGACGAGCAGCGAGTCTTCGGCGCGCCACGGCTCGGGCTGCGTGCGCAGCATCCAGTATTCGAACGGACGCGACGACAGCGCGGCCAGCCCGGCATTGACGCCCGCCGTGTAGCGTTCGAGCAATTGCCGCTGATCGGCGGGCATGGCTTCGACGGCGGCATGCGCGCGGGCGCGAAAGCGATGCAGTCGGTTGCGCCGGTCCAGTTCCAGCGCGTTCGGACCGACCAGCGCCGACATCTCGCCCGCCGCGACGCGCCGCAGCAGGTCCATCTGCAGATAGCGATCCTGCGCGTGCAGAAAGCCCGTCGCGTAGGCGACGTCATCGCGCGACGCGCCGTGGATGGTCGGCACGCCGAGCGCGTCGCGCTCGATCGTCACCGCCGACGACAACGACGGCGCGCGCTGCGTGCCGTCGAGTTGCGCGAGGCTGCCGCGCAGCAGCAGCCAGCCGCCGAGCAGCGCCGCGCACAGCAACGCGACCACGATGCCCGCCAGCACGAGCGCGGCAAGGCCGACGGTTCGACCGATCGACCTGCTAGGCGGCTGACTTGAGACGGCTTGGCGACGGCTCATCGTTCGGGTTCGCTGGGTTCGCGTGGTTCAGGAAGTCGGGACGTCCGGGCATTGTGCCCGAAGCCGTTTGCACTCTCCCATTCGAATGTGACGCGACGCACCTCTATCCACCATACTGGAATTTTGATCCAGTATTATGGATTTCATGGACATCAACTCGCTGATTGCGCGCCGCGTGCGCGAACTGCGCGACGGCCACGGCCTGTCGCTGGAAGCGCTCGCCGAACGCAGCGGCGTGAGCCGCTCGAATATCTCGCTGATCGAGCGCGCGCAGAGCAGTCCGACGGCAGCCGTGCTCGACAAACTCGCCACCGCGCTCGGCGTCACGCTCGCGTCGTTGTTCGAGGCGCCCGCGCCGTCCGAACAGGCGCCCTCGCCCGTCGCGCGCGCCGCGACGCAGGCTGTCTGGACCGATCCCGAATCGGGCTACACGCGGCGCAACCTGTCGCCCGCGCAGCCGTCGCCGCTTCAGTTAGTGGAGGTTCACTTTCCTGCCGGGCAGCGTGTCGCCTACGAGACGGGCGCCCGCGACGCCGAGATCCATCAGCAGATATGGCTGATCGAAGGCGCGATGGAAATCAGCGCGGGCGACGAAACCTGGCGGCTCGAAGCGGGCGATTGCGTGACGATGCGGCTCGATTGCCCGGTCGTGTATCGGAACCCGACGCGCAAACCGGCGCGCTATCTGGTGGCGCTGACCACGCTGCCGCCCTCACCTTTACGGAGAAACACATGACGGAAACGATCCGCGTAAGACGGCTCGCCGCGCACGAAGCCGCGCAAAGCATCGACGGTCTTGCCGATGTGCTGATCGATTGCGTCGCGGGCGGCGCATCGGTGAGCTTCATGTGGCCGCTCGAACGCACCAAAGCGGTTGCTTTCTGGCAGATGGTGGCAAGCGCCGTGGAAAGCGGCGAACGCGCGCTGCTCGTCGCGGAAGACGCGGACGGCTGCATCGCCGGCACGGTTCAACTGGTGCTCGCGCAACCCGACAACCAGCCGCATCGCGCCGATGTCGCGAAGATGCTCGTGCATCGTCGCGCGCGCCGGCGCGGCGTCGCCCAACAGTTGATGGCAGCCGCCGATGCCGTGGCCCGCGACGAAGGCAAAACCGTGCTCGTGCTCGACACCGTGACGGGTGGCGACGCCGAGCGCGTCTACGCACGCGCGGGCTGGCAGCGCGTCGGCGCGGTGCCCAATTACGCGTTGATGCCGGATGGATCGTTTTGCGGCACGACCTTCTATTTCAAGCACCTGTAACTTTCCGATCGTCGACAAACGTTTGCGGTTTACCCAAATCAGCCCTTAATCTTTTCCGGCTTGCGCCGTTATCGCTAGAGCATTCCCAATTTTTCTCGAGCGACATGGCCAAGACCATTCCGTTTCCCGGCAGCAATCAGTCAGCGCGCGCGCGGCAGGCCAAGGCATTGTTGCTGCCGATCCCGCGCAGCATGGCCGTCGAGCTGATCCTGCCCGTGCATATCGCACTCGACGCGCTGCGGCGCGGCGCCGGCAGCATGAGCGCTGCGCAAACACTCACGCAGACGATGCTGCTGACCGGCTTCCTGTGCGATCTCGGCTACGGTGAGATGACCTACGATCAGCTGCGCACCGCAGATCAGGCGCTCGCCATCACCTTCGATCGCGGCCGTACGAGCGACGACTGGCGTCTCGACGACGCGCATGTCGAGTTGTTTTCGCACATCGTCAGTACCTACGACGCGCAATTGCAGCGCGCGCCGCTTAGCGCGCTGACGGACGCGAGCGCGCGGCTCGACCGCATCATGGCCAACGGCGACATCCAGCCGACGATGCGCAAGCAGGCGTAATTGCCGGGCGCTTTCTTCTCCCGAAAACGCTCACCATTGTGGTTTCCGAAGCGCCTGACTGAGCGCTTCCAGTCGATTTTCCTCTCCGTTCACGGCTGTCCCGTGAGCGTCCTGCGCATCCTGGGCGAGCGCAGCGTCAGCCATGCATTGCCTGTATCCTCTGCTGTACCCGACGCGCCGTGCACACGGCGAATATCGTTCGACAGCGGAGAAGCTTCATGACAGACGACAAGCGCAGCCCCGAAGACATCGATCCTGATTTGCTCGAAGTGGCGCGCGAAATTTTCGACGCAGCCCGGCGCGGCGAAGCGAACATGCTCGCGGCCGTCATCGAAAAAGGTGCGCCGCCGAATCTGCGCAACGAGAAAGGCGACAGCCTCGTGATGCTCGCCGCGTACCACGGCCACGCCGACGCCGTGCGCGTGCTGCTTGAACGCGGCGCGGACCCGAACCTGCGTAACGACAACGGGCAGACGCCCATCGCGGGCGCGGCGTTCAAAGGCTTCAAGGATGTCGTCCAGACCTTGCTCGCGCATGGCGCGGATGTCGAAGGCGCATCGCCGGATGGACGCACGGCGCTGATGATCGCCGCGATGTTCAATCGCACCGAAATGGTCGAACTGCTGCTCGCGCATGGCGCGGACCCGCACGCGCGCGACGCGAACGGCGTGTCGGCCGCCGATGCCGCGAGCCGCATGGGCGCGCCCGACACGGCCGCGCTGCTCGCGAAGAAGGCGGGCGCATGAAGCTCGACGGCAAGACGGTTGCAGTCGTCGCGCCGGCGGGCGTGCCGGATATGACGCATGTCGAGCAGAGCATTGCGCTGCTCGAAAGCTGGGGCCTGCGCGTGCAGGTCGGCGCGCACGTGCGCGACCGCTATCGCTATCACGCGGGCAAACATGAAGACCGTGCCGCCGATCTGCATCGCGCATTGACCGATCCTTCCGTCGATATCGTGTGGGTGGCGCGCGGCGGTTACGGCAGCATCTACACGTTGCGCGCGGTGCCGGAATCGGTGCCTTGCGCGAAGACTTTAGTGGGCTTTTCCGATGCGACTGCGCTCTTCAGCGCGCTGCATGGCATGCCCAATGTGCGTGTGATCCACGGTCCGACGTTGAACGGACTCGCGACGAAACACGACGATGCATCGCGCGAAAGCATGCTCGCCGAGTTGCGCGAGGAGCGCGCGGCGCCTGTGCCGCTGCAGCTTTTGTATCGTCCTTCAAAGGATATGAGCCGCGTCGAAGGACACCTTGCGGGTGGCAACATTACGACGCTCGCGAGTATTTCCGGCACGCAGTGGCAGGCGAGTTGCGACGGCGCGATCGTGCTGCTCGAAGACGTGACCGAGCTTGCTTACCGCATTGATCGCAATGTCATGCAGTTGCGCGAAGCGGGCGTGTTCGACGGCGCGCGCGCGTTCGTGCTCGGCGATTTCATCCGCTGTCCGCTGCCTGAAAACGCGGACTTCACGCTGCACGACATGCTCGTCAATCTGTTGAAACCGTATGACGTGCCGATTTACGCAGGCTTTCCGATCGGCCACGGCACGCGCAATCATGCGTGGACGTATGGCGCGAAAGCCGCGCTCGAAGGCGATCAGCTGGTGCGTTGATCAGCGCGTCAATTGAGCGATGATGCGCTGGACGGTGGCGTTGTCCGGCGCGTCGTTGTTTAGCACAGCGCGCTCGCACCACGGATACGGCAAGCGGCTCGCCCAACGCAATATGCTGTCGGCGGATGTGGCGGGCAGCGTGTCCATCTCTTCGATCGTGATGTGCAAACGCGCTACGTGCGACGTTTGTTCATCAGCTGTCCAGTCATATCGCCCATAACCGACGCGCGCCGCGCCCGTCGCCTTCTCGGTCATGCAAACGAGCCAGTCGCACGAGAATGCGCGCTGATCTTCGGCCGGTATAGCGCCGACGCAAAACGTGTACACGTTCTCGTACTTCAGCGCGAAATCGCTCACCAATACCGATGCAATCGCATCACGTCCCTGCGTCTCTTGCGGAAACGCGATTGCGTTCGTCTTCACGGTCATCGCCAGCGAAGCATCGAGTGCGAATGCATCCGTCAGCAGATGCGGACGGTTGCCGTCCTTCGCCAATATGTAGGATTCGATCGAGTCTTTGAGCGTCGTCATGGTCAACATATCCAACGTAATGTGCCCTGCAGTCTAAGCGTTTCGCGCCATCGCGCTCCGCTTGTCCTTGACGCGAAGCGGGCTTCTCGCGTTTTCGTGAATGCGTCGAGCATTCTTTGCACAACATGACGAAACTGCGTTGCGCGCAATGCGCATTGCGTTCGACAATGCCTGCTGCGTGCGCTGCTTTTCATCCGAGCACGCATCCCACAGTTCGAACACGCGCCCTCGATGAACTCCCGCTTCGCCAGTCTCACGCGCATTCATTCCTTCACGCCGCTTGCCAGCGCGACGCTGATGCTGGGCATCGCGATGTCGTTCACCGCGCCGTATCTGTCGCTGTTCGGCGTCGAGCAGGCGGGCATGTCGCCGTTGCAGCTCGGTCTATTCATGACGCTGATCGCGGCGAGCGGTGTGGTCGCGAGTGCGTGGGCGGGCAAATGGTCCGATAAACACGGACATCATCGCGGACTCTTGCTGGCGGCATTGATCGCCGCGGCGCTCGGCTTTTTGCTGCTCTGTTTCGTGCGCAACTATCCGGCGCTGCTCGCAATCGGCGTCGCGTTTCTCGGCGCGGGCGGCTCGGCGATGTCGCTGGTGTTTTCGTTCGGACGCTCGGCACTGCCTGTGCACGACGAAGCCGAGCGCTCATTTGCGCTGGCGACGCTGCGCACGGTCCTGTCGATGGCGTGGGTGTTCGGGCCATCCGTCGGCGCGCTGGTGCTCGCGGGCGCGGGCTATTACGGGCTCTTTCTGTTCGCGGCCGCGTGCTTCGCGGCGTGCGCCGTGATCGTGTGGCGCATGCGCGAGTCGCCCGCCGGCGATCCACACAGCGCGCCCGCGCATTACGCTGGTGACCCCGCCTCGTCGCTCGAAGTAACGACGGTCACCGAACCTGCCGAACCGCCTCCGCCCTCGCCGCCTCACGCGCCCGGCACGCAGCGCCAAATCTGGCGCTCCGTCGTCGCGTTGACGCTGATCGGCCTCGCCGCGAACGCGACGATGATCGTGTTGCCGCTCTATGTCGTGCACGGCCTGAAGGGCACGCGGCTCGATGTGTCGATCATGCTCGGCCTCGGCGCCTTCCTCGAAATTCCGATGATGCTCGCGCTCGGCGCACGCGGCTCGACGCTGAACAAGCTGAA
Source organism: Paraburkholderia sabiae (assembly GCF_030412785.1). Classification (NCBI taxonomy): domain Bacteria; kingdom Pseudomonadati; phylum Pseudomonadota; class Betaproteobacteria; order Burkholderiales; family Burkholderiaceae; genus Paraburkholderia; species Paraburkholderia sabiae. The sequence continues at coordinate 3,683,505 of NZ_CP125295.1, read as the reverse complement.
TTGGCTCGCGGCGTGCGCAGCGGTGCACGTCGTGTATTTCGTGGCCGTCGCGGCGTCGGGCACCATCAATGTGCTGATCCCGATGCAGGCGTTCAACGCGTTCGTCGTCGCCGTCACGTCGTGTCTCGGCATGACGTACATGCAGGATCTGATGCCACGTTCACCGGGCGCGGCGACGGCACTGTTCTTCAACGCGTCGCGCGTCGGCTCGATTTTGTCGGGCGTGCTGTCGGGCGTGCTGGTTGCAGGACTCGGCTATCGCGGCACGTTTCTCGTCTGCGGATGCCTCGCGCTCGGCGCACTGATCCTGTTCGCCGATCCGCCGTGGAAGCGCATCGCGCTGCGCATTCGCGACCGCTGGGACGACTGGCGACATCCTGCGCGGTAAGCGCGTTCCGCCTTCGTCTGCCGACATGCTGCGGCGCGGCGACACGCCCTCGCGCGCCACTTCAATGTCTCCCGAAAACTCTCACCTTTGCGTCATGCGCCCGCCCGTGAGCAAGTCCATCCGATGACAAGTAGAATCGGATCGAGCCCATCGCGGTGAGGTCCGGCAGGACGCACAGGCTCAGCAGTCGAACCGTACCAGGGATACCAGCACGAAAGCCCGGCACGCCGCGTGTAGCCACGCGAGCGCGCCCTTCGGACGCAAGGAGATCTCATGAAGGTGCTCGCTGTTCACCCAAGTGGCCTGATGTACACGCGCGTGTATCTGCGGCTCGAGCCGCTCGGACTCGAAACCGTCGCCGCCGTGATACGCGAAGCCGGCCACGATATCCGCCTGATCGACCTGCAGGTCGAATCCCATCGCGCTCTGCACAATCTCGTCCGAACATGCCGGCCTGACGTCGTGTGTTTCTCCGGCAACTATCTCGCCAACATTCCCGAAATCATCGATCTGTCGAAGGCGATCAAGGCGCAATTGCCGGGCTGCTTCGTGTTCGTCGGCGGACATAGCGCGTCGTTCACGGCAGTCGACATGCTGAGACACGCGGACGGCGCGATCGATTGCGTGATGAAGGGCGAAGGCGAAGCGAAGATCGTCGAGCTGCTCGCGGCGATTGCAGGCAAAGAGAATCTGCTGCGCATTCCCGGCGTCGTCACGCGCGACGGCGAAGGTCCGCCGCCCGGTTTTGCAGAAAGCCTCGATCAGATTCGTCCCGCGCGCGATCTGCTGCGGCATCGGCGCAAATACTTCATCGGCGTGCTGGATCCGTGCGCATCGATCGAATTCGCGCGCGGCTGTCCGTGGGACTGCACGTTCTGCAGCGCGTGGACATTCTATGGACGCAGCTATCGTTCGCGCAGTCCCGAAGTCGTCGCCGAAGAACTGGCGTCGATCCGTGAGCCGGGCGTGTTTATCGTCGACGATGTCGCCTTCGTTCACGCCGATCACGGCATGGCGATCGGCCGCGAAGTGGAACGGCGCGGCATCCACAAGAAGTACTACCTCGAAACGCGCGGCGACGTGCTGCTGCGTAACAAGGAAGTGTTCGAGTACTGGCGCAAGCTCGGTCTCCAGTACATGTTCATCGGGCTCGAAGCGATCGACGCCGAAGGTCTCAAGGCGTTTCGCAAGCGCGTCAATCTCGACAAGAACTTCGAGGCGCTCGCGTTTGCGCGCTCGCTGGGCATCACGGTCGCCGTCAATCTGATCGCCGATCCCGACTGGGATCACGACCGCTTCGAAACGATCCGGCAATGGTGCCTGGAGATTCCGGAGATCGTGAATATCAGCGTGAACACGCCGTATCCGGGCACCGAAATCTGGTTGCGCGAGCAGCGCACTCTGACGAGCCTCGATTACCGGCTCTACGACATCCAGCACGCCGTGCTGCCGACGAAGCTGCCCTTACCCGAGTTCTATGGCGAACTGGTGCGCACGCAGCAGGTGCTCAATCGCAAGCATCTCGGCTGGGGCGCGCTGTATCGCGCGGCGGGCGAAGCGGCATCGCTATTGATGCGCGGGCAGACTAACTTCGTGCGCATGCTGTGGCGCTTCAACTCGGTGTTCAATCCGAATCTGCAACTGAGCGATCACGCGCGCGAAGTGCGCTACGAGATGACGCCGCCGCCCGCGCAGCGGCCCGAGCAAAGCAACGTCAAGGTGCTCTACGTGCATGGTCCGATGGGACGCAAGAGCCGCAAGATCGACGACGCGACTGAAACGTTCGTCGACGAAAGCCGTATGGGTGCGGGCTGAATTCACACGCTGAACGCGGCGATCAGAACGGTTCCTTGAACGGACGCAGATCGATTTCGTGCGTCCATGCGGACGGATGCTGAAGATGAAGCTGCCAGTACGCTTCGGCGATGGCGTCGACGTTCAGCAGTCCGTTTTCGCCGCGCTCGGCGGCAGCTTGCGGACGCGAGCTATGCAGACGCTCGCCGTCGATGCCGCCGTCGATCACCACATGCGCGACGTGCAGCCCGAGCGGCCCGAACTCGCGTGCCATGCTCTGTGCGACCATCCGCAGACCGGCCTTTGCCGCCGAGAAATGCGCGAAGCCCGGCTTGCCGCGAAGGCTCGCCGACGCGCCCGTAAAAAGCACCGTACCGCGGCCCAGCGGCGCAAGCCGCCGCGCAGCCTCGCGTCCGACGAGGAATCCGCCGATCGGCCCCGAGCGCAAGAAGTCCTGCATCTGCGCTTCCGTCAGATCGCGAAACGGCACATGCCGGTTATTGCCGACGTTGTAGACGACGAGCGAAGGCACGTCGATATCGTCGGGCGGAGACATCGCCTTGTCGAACAGACGCACGATGTCGGCTTCCGACGTGCCGTCCATCGCAAACGACTCCGCCGACTCACCGCGCGACGCGATGCCGTTCGTCACGGCGTCGAGCTTCGCTTGCGTGCGCCCCGCGACATACACGTGATAGCCGTTCGCGGCGATCTTCCTGCACAGCGCCGCGCCGAGACCGAGTTCGGCGCCGACGCCGATCACCAATGCGCTTTTACGCTTCATCGTCTGCCTCCGTTATCCGTTCGCGATTATAGGCAGCGGTATCGGGAAGTTGCCCGTGAAATGCACAGCATCAAAGGGTCGATTGACTCAAAGCGACTCAAGGCTCGGGATTGTCGAGATCCGATTGCACGATCGTTTCGCCGTGACGGTGCGCGGCTTCGCGCGCCTGATCGCCATCGGTATACGGGCCGATGTCGGGCGCGCCTGTGAACGGAAACAGCAGACGGCCATCCGTCTTGCGCACGACCTTTAGCTGTCCCATATACGACCCCTCCGTCGTGCGTCGGTAGGTGGCGTAGATCTGATAGTCGCTCTGCGACTCGGGTTTCGAGGCCACAGCATTGCGCGCTTTCGGGAAAATCATCCGTGGCCTTGTCATCTTGCAACTCCCGTACTGTGCATGCCGGACCCGGCGTTTTTGCCGACATGCAGGTTGAAATGGCGCATCCGCTGGCGCATTGAACGCGCGCGATTGCGAAGGGCGGCGAAGGTCAATGCACGTTGCCTTCGCCCGAATTGGGCTTCGTCGCGGGCTTGCCGTTGCTGTGCGTGCCGTGCGCGCCCTGGAGGCTGCGCGTGCGGCCCGTGTCCGGAATGCCCGGGTCGGACGCAGCCGCGCCGGACATGCCTGGCGTCGACGACTGGCTCGGTCGCGGCGTCTTGAGCTCACCCGATGTCGCGCCCGGCGCCGCCATCGGTTTGTCGCTCTGCGTCGCGGGATGCCAGCCCGTTTGCGCGTAGCCGACGCCCGCTGCCGCGGCAAAAATTGCCGCTGTCGCGCTGCGCGCAATCGAAACGGTGTTCACGAGATGCTCCTGAAATCAACGTGCCAGGCACTCTTTCAGCAAGCGACGTACCGCTTTTCGCGCAACGCTTCATGGATGGGCGGAAACGCTGACGCCAGGTGGATTCAAGCGCTTTGCCGCCCGAAGAAAACGCATGCGGGAACAGCACATGCTTTCATTCGATGCACGTCGCCGCAATTCGACGCGGCGCACATGCGGCGCAATGTCATGCGCCATTGCAATGGGAAAGGAGAGCGACATGCCACTGAAACGAGGCACATCGAAGGAAACCATCGGTCACAACATCAAGACCGAAAAGAAGGCGGGCAAATCGCAAAAACAGTCCGTCGCGATCGCGTTGAATCAGGCACGCAAGTCAGGCGCGAAGATTCCGAAGAAGCATCATCAGTAAAGGCTACGCGGGCCGTACGCGGGACGCCGCCCGCTCAGGCAGCGACCGGCGTAACGGCCCGCGTTCTCTCACCGCGCTTGCGAGCTAGTGCTCGCGCTCCTCGTCGTATTCGGGCCGCACGCCCTTCGGCAACCACGGCTCCTTGCGCTTGCACCACAGTTCATAGGCGGGCTCGAAGAGTCCCGTTTGATCGAACGCGCCAATGGGCAGATCGATTTCGTCGTGGTCGGCGTACACCATGAATGCCACCGATCCGCACAGCGGACAGAAGTGACGCCGGCCCTGCTCCGAGCTTCGCCATTCGCGCGTGTTACCCGATAAGGTCACGGCGTCGCGAGCGAAAATCGCGTACGAACCGAATGCCGATCCGTGCACCCGCCGACACGTCATGCAGTGACACATTCCGACGCGGCTAGGCGCGCCGCTCGCACGAAAACGCACGGCGCCGCACGCGCATCCGCCTTCATAAATCGTTTGCTGGTTCATTGCTCTTCTCCACGAGGCTGAGCCTGATCGGCACGCAGGGAACATACCAATACCGGCGCCGCGAAATCCGGCGCAATCATCCGATCACAACGCCTATACTTCTTCGATAATGACGGGCCTGCTGTTTGCAGGGGCGCAGAAGCGCCGGAACGTTGCACACCACACTTCATCGAACACCATGAGCGACGGCATCGAAAGCGCCCGGCAGGCGGGCGTATTGCGCACGGACGATCTGAAAGACCGGCCGGCGCGCGCACCCGATCATGCCGCCGAAGTCCGCACGCTGGTCACCGTCGCCGGCGCGCAAACGGGCCGCCGCGACACCCTGCTTCAAGCCATCGCCGATGCGGCGCTCGGTGCCTGCCGCGCCGGCAGCGCAGGTATCAGCCTGCTCGAAACCACCGCCGAAGGCAATGCCGTGTTCCGCTGGCGCGCGGTCGCTGGTGCATGCGCGGGGTTCGAAGGCAAGACAACCGAGTGGGCCGAATGCCCGTGCGGCATGACGCTCGAACTCGGCGCGCCGCAACTCTTCGTCGAGCCGCACACGTTCTTCAAGAGTCTGCGCGATGCGGGTGCCGTCATGACGGAAGGCATCATCACGCCCATTCCGATTCGCGGGCAGGAGTCGAAGCAACTGGGCGCGATCTGGGTCGCTTCGCACGACGAGCATCGCTTCGACCGCGAAGACGTGCGCCTTCTCGGCAATCTTGCCGTGCTCGCGGGTGCCGCGCTGACCCTGCTCGACGCGCAACAGGCCGCCGAAGCGGAAGCCGCCGCCGCGCAACAGGCACGGCGCGCGCTCGAAGACGCAGCGCACCGGCGCGACGAATTCATCGCGATGCTCGGGCATGAACTGCGCAATCCGATGGCGCCCATCGACAGTTCGATCGCCGCGCTCAAGCTGCTGTGCGCAGGCGAAGACCAGGCCACCGACGTGCTCGCCATCGCGCAACGGCAGATGCGCCAGCTACGCACGCTCGTCGACGATCTGCTCGATGCCGCGCGTCTGCGGCACGGCAAGCTGGCAATCAAATACAGCCGCACGTCGCTGAACGAAATCATCTACGACGCGATTACCGCGCTCAAGCATCACATCGACGCGCGCAAGCATCGGCTCGAAATCGAAGGACTCGACCAGCCCGTTCATGTGCGCGCCGATCATGTGCGCCTGAGTCAGGTGATCGGCAATCTGCTGTCGAACGCGGCGAAGTACACGCCAGTCGGCGGCACGTTGAAGCTGCGCGTGGAGCTGGAACCCGATCCCGCAACGGATGGCGCCGAGCGAGGCGGCATGGTGTCGATCGTCATCGAGGACAACGGCGTCGGCATGAGCCGCGAAGCGCTCGACCACGTTTTCGAGCTGTTCGCGCAGTCGCAGGCGAACATGCGCCGCTCGGAAGGCGGACTCGGCATCGGCCTCGCGGTCGCGAAGCGGCTGATCGAACTGCACGACGGGACGATCACGCTCGACAGTCAGGGCGTCGGCCACGGCACGCGCGTCACGCTCGAACTGCCGATACTCGATCGCGAGCCGCAGATCACGCACGATCAGATGACGGCGGTGAACGCCGCGCCGAGCCGCATCATGCTCGTCGACGACAACGTCGACGCGCTCGATGCGCTGCATCTTCTGCTCGAACTGGAAGGGCATCAGGTGATCGTTGCGCGCAGCGGCCACGATGCCGTGAAGCTCGCCGCGAAAGAGTTGCCGGAAGTCGGCATCATCGATATCGGCATGCCAGAGATGGACGGCTTCGAAGTCGCGCGCACGATCCGTTCGAACAAGGCGCTCACGCATATGTTCCTGATCGCGCTGACGGGCTACTCATCGGAATCCGACAAGTCGCGCGCGCTCGCTGCCGGCTTCGATTACCACCTCACGAAGCCTGTTTCGATGGAACGGCTCGCCGATGTGCTCTCGCATCGCGACGGCCGGAACATCGCCGGTCTTGTCTGACGTAAGCACAGGCAAGCGTTAAAGGTGAGCCGTGTGGTGTTCGGCGGCGTCACTTTTCCTGGGTCCCGCAAAGCCTCACCATTGATCGCACTTCACGTTTCGCGCGACTTTTGAGGCCGCTCGCAAAGCCTTATCCAGCAATGGTTTGCGGCTGCTCATGGTGCGGCGTTCCAAAGCCTTTTGCTCACTCCCGAAGGTTCTCACCTTTAAGCCGCAGGGCCTGTGTTTTGCACGCTTCCATTCGCATACCCAGGTATACGCGTGGGTCCGTTCGGGCCATGCATTTCTGTTTGGACGTCGTGCTAAATCGTTGATTTACCAGGCTTCTGCATTCGCCGATGATGTTTTCCATCAACCGAATTCATCTTCTGCCGGAGTTCATCATGTCCATGCAAGCCCTCGTTCTCAGCCAGTACAAAGGTCCGCTCGAACCGACCACGCTTCCGATTCCCGAACCCGCGCGCGGCGAAGTGCTCGTGCAGATCAAGGCGAGCGGGCTCAATCCGCTCGACACGAAGATTCGCGCAGGGAGCGCCGCGCATGCGCGCCATCCGTTGCCGCTCGTGCTCGGCATCGATCTCGCGGGTGTGGTCGTCGCGGTCGGTGCGGACGTGACGCGCTTCAAGGCCGGCGACGAGGTGTATGGGATGACGGGCGGCGTCGGCGGTATTCAGGGTTCGCTCGCGCAATACGCAGCCGTCGACGCGCAGCTGCTCGCGCACAAGCCGTCCAATCTGTCGATGCGCGAAGCCGCCGCGCTGCCGCTCGCGTTCATCACGTCGTATGCGGGAATCGTCGACCGCGCGCGCTTGCAGGCCGGTCAAACCGTGCTGGTGCAAGGCGGAGCGGGCGGCGTCGGGCATGTCTCCGTGCAGCTTGCGCGTGCACTCGGCGCGCAGGTCTTCGCGACGGCGAGTGCGCGCGATCAGGATCTCGTCACGCGCTTCGGCGCGACGCCGATCGATTACGCAGCGCGCGGCGTCGAACAATACGTTTTCGAACTGACAGCGGGCGAAGGCTTCGATCTGGTCGTCGATACGGTTGGTGGAGCGACGCTCGATGCGTCATTCGCCGCCGTCAAACATTTCGGCCATGTGGTGAGCGCGCTCGGTTGGGGCACGCATGCGCTTGCGCCGTTGTCGTTTCGCGAGGCCACGTATTCCGGTGTGTTCACGCTGCATCCGCTGCTCACCGGCAAGCATCGTGCGCATCACGGCGAGATGCTGGCCGAAGCGACGCGTCTCGTCGAGCAAGGCAAGCTGACGCCGCATCTCGATCCGCGCCGCTTCGATCTCGCATCGGCCGAACGTGCGTACGACGCGATCACGGAGCACACCGCACGCGGCAAGATCGTCGTCGAGATCGATTGATAAAGCTGTATCGGCTCACACGTTCGCGAGACGTTCGATCGCGACATCGAGCAACGCACGCAAACGCGCGAGACGTTTCAGGTCGCGATGGTAGCCGAGCCATACGTCGCGGCCCGGCGGCGCTTCGCCGAGATCGATGCGCCGCAAGCCCGGCGTGTTGTCGCCGAGCGGACACGGCAGCACCGCGAAACCGCCGCCTTCCGCGCACATGCGCGCCTGCACGCCGCGGTTGTTGCTGGCGTACGCGATGTGCGCGTTCGGCAGCATCTGACGGATCCACGCGACGTCGGGCAGTTCGCCGAACGCGCTATCCATCGTGATCAGCGCCTGGCCCGCGCCGTCGCCGCGCACGGGCGCAACGAGATCGATGCGCCCGTACAGCGCGTAATCCATGTGCATCAGCTTGCGCTGAATGACGTCCGGTTCGTCGAACGGCGTGATGCGAAACACCAGATCAGCTTCGCGCCGCGCGAGGTTGTAGCGCCGCGAATCGGTGATCAACTCGATCGACATCTGCGGATGACGCGCGAGAAACGCAGCGAACACGGGCGTCAGCACATGAATGCCGTACCAGTCCGACGACGACACGCGCAAACTGCCCGTCAACTGCTGCTCGTTGCCCGCGAGCGAACGCATGAACGCGTGCGCTTCTTCTTCCATGCGCTCGGCGTAGGTCAGCACGGCGTGGCCTTCGTCGGTCAGCACGAAGCCTTCGGCCGTGCGCTGAAAGAGCGTGTGACCGACGGCTTCCTCGAGCGCGCGCAGACGCCGGCCCATGGTCGGCTGGGTCTGTCCGAGCTGGCGCGCAGCCGCGCCCAGCGTGCCGCAGCGGGCGATCGCGAGGAAGATCCGCACGTCGCTCCAGTCCAGGTTCGAATCGTTCATAGACGCCTTCCGCTGCATGCGATGGGTCGCGTTGCCTGCGATTATGAACGGCGTCGGCGGGCTTGCGGTGATCGTCGTGTTCGATCCGTTCGCACGCTTGCGCCGTATAGGTGAGAGGTTTCGGGAGGCAGTTGACTTGGCATTCGATGCCCCGTAAACGCTCACCTTTGATATCGATGCGGTCTGCTCGCCCGGTTGTTAGCGTGAGCCGCGTGCGCTAAAAGTGCCTGTTTTTAGGGGTTTTTTGTGTTTCAGGTGAAGCGTGAATCGCATCAGCACTTCACCGTAAACTCATCTCCCGAAAAGCCTCACCCTTTACGTTCGAACTCAAAAAATGGACCGTTCAGTGAGCGATATTCAGAACTTGTACTTCACCTGAAAGCCGAGCGTGAACGGCAGATTATCGGAAGGAATAGGCGGAATGACGATGATGTTCGCGCCGACGCGTTTGTACTCGAGCATCACGATGGGCGCGACGACGGGTCCGATCGTGTGATCGTGGCCGAGGCCCCAGTTGCCATAGTTGTAGCCGGAGATAATGCCGCCGATCACCGCGAGGCGGATAAAGCCATAGTGCACGAACTCCGGCGCCCACACACCGCCGCCGTACCACGACGGACGACGCAACGAGTTGCGGAAGCCGCCTGCCGTCAATGCCCATTGCCCGTTGAGCCAGCATTCGACACCGAGGCCGGGATTGAACTGTTCGAAGTCCGTGCCTGGATCCGGATCGATGTGATACGAACCGATCATCACATCGGCCCAGACGCCGCCACTGCACCAGTCGGCCGCCTGCGCGCCCGACGCTGCCACCAAACCGATGCCCGCTACACAACCTGCCACGCATGCACGACGAATCTTGTTCTTGATCTTTCCAAACGGCATGTGCTCTCCGCAACCGGTCGCGTGCCGGCGTCTGAATGTCGCGATTATGTCGAATTGCTCTCCAGTCGCGCACTGTACCCCACAAACCCTACACTGAGATGGAGTGTGCGCTCGGGGCGACAACGCGCCTGCAGACGGCAACGATAGCGAACGAACGATTGCAGCTTGGTGAACGCGCGGTGCGCGCGCTCACCGTTCTTATGACCGCGGATTACAGCCCCAGCTCCGACAGCCCCGGATGATCGTCCGGACGACGGCCCAGCGGCCAGCGATACAGACGCTCTTCTTCGCGGATCGGCTTGTCGTTGATGCTTGCGTGGCGATACGCCATCAGACCGTTTTCGTCGAATTCCCAGTTCTCGTTGCCATATGAACGGAACCAGTTGCCCGAATCGTCGTGCCACTCGTAAGCGAAGCGAACTGCGATGCGGTTGTCGGTGAACGCCCACAGTTCCTTGATCAGCCGATAGTCCAGTTCCCTCGCCCACTTGCGCTGCAGGAACGTGACGATCTCGGCGCGCCCCACCGGGAACTCCGAACGGTTGCGCCATTTGCTGTCCGGCGTGTACGCGAGCGACACGCGCTCCGGCTCGCGCGTATTCCATGCATCTTCAGCGGCGCGCACTTTCTGGATGGCCGTCTCGCGCGTGAACGGCGGGACGGGTGGACGTCTTTCGATATCGGCCATGATGATTCCTCGTTGAACTGCGTCAGGTGGACGCTCGCCGGTTGGACGAGCGGGAATTTGCACTTGCGGAATCGAGCAGCGGGCCGGCAGCGGCGCGCGCGTCGAGTGCGGCGTCGGCGTCGCCGCTGACGAGCGCGACACCGATCGCGCCGTCGATCAGAATCAGCCATTGCCGCGACAGCCGCGCCGAGCGCCGCGCGTCGCCGCCCGTCGCTGCCACGTATTCGTCGCATTGCGCGCGCACGAATTCGAGCAGCCGTTCCTTGTGTTCGCGCGCGACGACGCGGATCGGATCGTCAGGCGACGCGATTTCGCCCGCGGCGTTGAGAAACGCGCAGCCGTGAAAATCTTCCGACACGAACCATTCGCGCAATACGTCGAACATCGCGAGCAGACGCGTGCGCGGACTCTTGCCACGGCGCAGCGTGCCTTCGATAAACCATTTCATCCAGCGTTCGTCGCGCCGCTCCAGCGCAGCCGCGACCAGCGCATCTTTCGATTCGAAATGCGTGTAGAAGCTTTTGCGCGCGGTGCCCGATTGCCGGACGATCGCATCGACGCCCGTCGCGTGGATGCCGCCCGCGTAAATCAGCGCTTCCGCTGCATCGAGCAGGCGCTCGCGCGCGCTACCGGCGATGTCTTGTGTGTCGTCGAGAGTAGCCATGTGCGAAGGGTAGAACGATCATTCTCCTTCGTCAAGTATGGGTTCGCTTCGCATTGGCTGCCGGTTTGGCGCGGGATGCATTATCGTGTGGGAGGATCGTTTAAAAGGTGAGTGTCATGAGCATCGTTTTTCGCCGTGCCGTGTCTTTGTCTGCCGTGGCGATTGCCGCGACGCTCTGCGCATGCACGCCGCTGCAGGTCGTCACGCACACGGTCACGCAAACGGAAGCGCGCGTGCCCGTCGGTCAGTACAAGCTCGACCCGCATCACACGAGCGTCATATTCAACGTCGATCACTTCAAATACACGCGCTTCACGATGCGCTTCGACCGCGTGGCGGGTGAAATCGACTGGAAGGAAGGCGGGCTGGACAAGAGCCAGGTAACGGTGACGATCGACGCGGCGAGCATCGACACGAATGTTCCGCAACTCGACAAGATGGTGAAGGGCACGGACATGCTGGATGCAGAGCGTAATCCGCAGATCCGCTTCGTGAGCACGCGTTTTGAACGCACGGGCGACGCGCGCGGCAAGCTGACGGGCGACCTGACGATACGCGGCGTGACGCAGCCGGTCACGCTCGATGTGACGTTCAACGGCTATGGCCGCGATCCGCTGACGAAAGCCGACACACTCGGCTTTTCAGCGGACGGCCAGTTCAGCCGATCGAAGTTTGGTCTGACAACGTGGTATCCCGCTGTGGGCGACGATATCCACGTCATCATTCAGACAGAGGCAGCGAAGCCGCCTGCAGGTTAAAGCTTTTGTTGCGGCGCTATCAGACGGTCCAGTCGAGAATCACTTTTCCGCTTTCGCCCGACAGCATCGTGGCGAACGCTTTTTCGAAATCGTCGACGGCAAAGCGGTGCGTGAGAATCGGCGAAAGATCCAAGCCGCTTTGCAGCATCGCGACCATCTTGTACCAGGTCTCGAACATCTCGCGGCCATAAATGCCCTTGATTTCAAGGCCTTTGAAGATGACCTGCGTCCAGTCGATCGCCGTTTGCGCCGGCGGAATACCGAGCAGCGCGATCTTGCCGCCGTGGTTCATCGCTTCGAGCATCGACGTGAACGCGCTCGGCACGCCCGACATTTCGAGGCCCACGTCGAAGCCTTCCGTCATATGCAGATCGTTCATCACGTCGCGCAGCGATTCGCGCGACACGTTCACCGCGCGCGTCGCGCCCATCTTGCGCGCGAGTTCGAGGCGGTAATCATTGACGTCGGTGATCACGACATTTCGCGCGCCCACGTGCTTCGCGATCGCGACGGCCATGATGCCGATCGGTCCCGCGCCCGTAATCAAAACATCTTCGCCGACGAGATTGAACGACAGCGCCGTATGCGTCGCGTTGCCGAACGGATCGAAGATCGCGGCGAGATCGTCGGAGATTTCAGGCGGAATCTTGAACGCGTTGAACGCTGGAATCACGAGATATTCGGCAAACGCGCCCTCGCGATTCACGCCGACGCCGACCGTGTTGCGGCACAAATGCCGGCGGCCCGCGCGACAGTTGCGACAGAAGCCGCACGTGATGTGCCCTTCGCCCGACACGCGATCGCCGATCGAAAAACCGCGCACTTCCTGGCCCATTTCGACGATTTCGCCGACGTATTCATGACCGACGTGCATCGGCACGGGAATGGTTTTCTGCGCCCAGTCGTCCCACTTCCAGATATGAATGTCCGTGCCGCAGATCGCCGTGCGCGTGATGCGGATCATCACATCGTTGTGGCCCACTTCGGGCTTCTTCACGTCGGTCAACGTGAGGCCTGTTGCGCGTTCGAGTTTTGCCAGTGCTTTCATTGATGTCGATGTCCCGTTTCAGATCACGCCAAGCGAACGGCCGACGCGCGCGAATGCGTCGACGGCCCGATCGATCTGTTCTGCCGTGTGCGCGGCGCTCATCTGCGTGCGAATGCGCGCGCGGCCCTTCGGCACGACGGGATACGAAAAGCCGATCACGTACACGCCTTCTTTCAGCAGCGCATCCGCCATGTTCGACGCGAGTTGCGCGTCACCGAGCATCACGGGAATGATGGGATGTTCGCCGGGCACGAGCGTGAAGCCGTGCGCGCTCATCGCCTGACGGAAGTGCGCGCCGTTCGCGCGCACGCATTCGCGCAGTTGCTTGCCTTCGTCGCTTGCGAGAAGTTCGAGCACGGTCAGCGATGCAGCCGCGATGCTCGGCGTGAGCGTGTTCGAGAACAGATAAGGACGCGAGCGCTGACGCAACAGATCGACGATTTCCTGGCGCGCCGCGACGTAGCCGCCCGATGCGCCGCCGAGCGCCTTGCCCAGCGTGCCCGTGATGATGTCGACGCGATCGAGCACGCCGCAATGTTCGGGCGTGCCGCGTCCATGTTCGCCGATGAAGCCGACCGCGTGCGAATCGTCGACCATCACGAGCGCGCCGTAGCGGTCCGCGAGATCGCAGATGCCTGCGAGATCGGCGATGATGCCGTCCATCGAAAACACGCCGTCCGTCGCGATCAGCTTGAAGCGCGCGCCCGCCGCATCGGCTTCGCGCAGCTTCGCTTCGAGATCGCCGAGGTCGTTGTTCTTGTAGCGGTAGCGCTTCGCCTTCGACAGCCGCACGCCGTCGATGATGCTCGCGTGATTCAGTTCGTCGCTGATGATCGCGTCGTTATCGTCGAGCAGCGTTTCGAACAGGCCGCCGTTCGCGTCGAAGCAGCTCGAATACAGAATGCAATCGTCCGTCTTCAGGAATGCGGACAGCGCGCGCTCGAGTTCTTTGTGCACGGTCTGCGTGCCGCAGATGAATCGCACCGACGCCATGCCGAAGCCGTCCTTGTCGAGCCCGTCTTTTGCTGAGGCGATCAGGCGGGCGTCGTTGGCGAGCCCGAGATAATTGTTCGCGCAGAAGTTCAGGACGTCTGCGCCGCTCTCCAGCTGAATATCGGACGATTGCTGACTCGCGATCACGCGCTCGGTCTTATGAAAACCATCGGCGCGAATCTGGTCGAGCGTGCTGCGCAGATGCGCGAGGAAGGGATCACGCATGAAACGGCTCCTTGAATGGCCGGCTTCGCGCCGCACCACGAGGCGCGGCCGCCTGTTATAGTCGGCTGTCAGTTTTATCGGATATTTTCGTTTTTTCGAACTAAAGTTCGATATGTCGAACAACTCTAAACGATAGGTCAGGAAATGGCAAGTTCGGGAATGCGCAAGAGTTCGTCGGGTACGGCAGCGACGGCGGCGCAGTCTGTTTCGGTTCCGCCGCGTGTTGGCGAGCAAATCCAGCGCCTGCGCAGTGAACGCAAGATGACGCTCGACGATTTGTCGCGCGCGGCGGGCGTGTCGAAATCGATGTTGTCGGAAATCGAACGCGATAAGGCGAATCCGACGATCGCCGTCGCGTGGCGGCTCACGAATGCGTTGGGTGTGAGTCTCGATTCGCTGTTCGCACCGCAGAAGGCTCCGGATCCGATTGCGGTTTCCGGTCCGCATGAGATTCCGACGTTGAGCGGCCACGAAGCGAAATATCAGTTGCGCGTCTGGGGACCGATCGAACTCGCCGGCAAATTCGAATGGTACGAATTGACGTTGCAGCCGGGCGGCGCACTCGTTTCGAATGCACACGAGCCGGGGACGCGTGAGCATTTGACGGTGCTGAACGGTGTGATCGATATCGACGCGGCGGGAACGACGAAGCGCCTGAAAGCCGCCGACACCGCGCGCTACGTCGCCGACGAACCGCATGCGATTCGCAACGCAGGCAAAGGCGAAGCGAAAGCGTTGCTTGTCGTGATTCACGGCTAATCTGAATCCCGATTCTTCGGGTTACCGCGGTTGCAGCCGATACTGTATGTTTGTACAGTATACGCAGTCCGACGGAGCCGAAGAATGAACAAGCTGAACAACGAACAGGATCTGGCCGCGCTGCGTTTCAAGTCCGCGGCGCGTGACCTCGAACACATCGTCCGGCATATTGCAGCGCGATACATCGTGCAGCAGGTGCCGCTTACATGGCGACTTCTGCACGCAATCGAAGCGGAGGCGCTCGCCGATCTCGGCTTCGCCAGCCGGCACGATCCCTTCATGCTCGGGCTCTTTCAACGGCCCGGCGACTTCCAGTTTCCCGAGACCGACGACGCCGTCGACTTCAGTCGATCGAATGCTTTGCCTGCTGTGTTTGCGTTTGCGGTCGCGGCTTACGACGCGGCGGAGAAAGCAAAGGCCGGCGCTGCGAAGCAGCGAATCTCCGATCGCGATCTTGGTGTTGGACGAGCTTGGGGCGGGTAGTCGGCGCGGGCGGTGAGAGTTTATGCGCGTAAAGTCGGCGCTGCGCTTGCGAGTCGACTGACTACAATGGCTTGTGCGCAACTAACGGAAAGATAGGCTATGTCCACCAACGATCCTCTCGACTCCGCTGGGCCGTCGCCGGCTGTGGCGGAAACAGATCTGTTCGATCGTGAACGTCAGGACTGGCTCGCCGATCCGCGCACCGCCTTCGATGCGTGGCTCGCAGGTCAGAACTTCCGCCATTCGTCCGCGGAGGTGTATCGGGCGCAATGGGGCCTTTTTCTTGAATGGCTACAGGCGCGTCACAAGAATCTTGTGACCGTCGATATGCGTTCCATCGCAGACTTCGTCGCAGGTTTGTCGATACGAAAGCCGCAGCGCGCCCGCTATTTGCGATTGATCGAGCGTGTGCTCGATCATGTGCGCGAGATCGAACTGGCGTCGACCAATCCCGCACGATTCATTGCTCAGGATGGCGAAGCAGAATGGCGCAACGCCCGCGACAACGAGCCAACGGGATTTCTTAGCAGCGCGGAACGTTCCGCTTTGACCGCTTATCTTTTTTCGCCCGTCACCGATCTGTCAGCGGCGCAGCGCTGGCGCGAGCGCCGCGACCGGGCGTTGATCGCAGTGTTTCTGGGCGGTGGAATCAAGACGGGCGAGGCTCGAACGCTTTCGATGAATTGTTTGACGCCGGGCTCGCCGTGGGTCGTGATCGAAGCAACGAATCCGTTGTTCACACGCAGAACGCGGCTCGCACCGTTCGCCGTGTCGGTACTCGATGCGTGGCTCGATGAGCGCAAACAGGCGGAACTACCGGGCGAACTGGTTTTCCCCGCGTCACCGTCTGGACGCCCGATGCACAAGGCGACGATGCTCCGTGCCGTCGATGCGCTGGTCGATGCAGCGGGAATCGGCGAGTCGCGCGAAGCACGTGCGAGTCCGCATACATTGCGCAATTCATTCGCAGCCGATCTGTTCGAAAGCGGCGTAGAAGTGGAAGTCGTCGGACAGTGGCTCGGGTTCGCGCAGGCGGTTTCCGCAAATCGGTTGCATCGCGCGTGGAAGACGTGGAGCGAACAGGAACAATTCGAAGGCGAGATGAGCGTCGGTGAGACAGTGGTGCTGCCTGAAGATCACCAAGGCACGCGGGACGAAGGTTAGCCGGCTCCTGTAAACCTTCACCTGTGTGATCCCGTAAACGCTCACCTCGAGCGTTTACACCGACTTTCGGGTCTCTATCGATCAGGGCGATGTAGAGTTTTGCGCCGTCGACATGAAGCGCGTCACGGCCGCCAGCCGCGACTTGCCGGTCCCCGACGAGTGCTCGCACTCAGGACAAAGCAATTCGTAGTGGTGATCCACCTGGGAGAGTTCAGGCTCACCATCGATACACTTCGGACATTGTGTCGGCACGGAAACATGTCCGTCGACAGCCGTGCCGAGCGACTCCAGTTCCTCCGCGTTCAGTCTTCCCGCACTGGCCAACCGACAGAGCAGCTGCGCGACGGCGGGATCGATGCCTTGCTGCGCGCGTAGCGCTGTCATCTGGCGCGTCAGGAGATCGAGTTCATCGGACTGCTCGCGCAATTGCGATTCGAGGCGATCGCCGCGCGCTTTCGCTGCGGCCAACTGCTGGATGAAATCAAATTCTTTCCGGCTCGCATCCCGAACACCCGCCTGATACGTTGCCGCCATCGCGCGCAACGAATCCAGTTCGACAAGCATCGGCTTCACGCGACGCTCCGCTTCGGCCACGGCATCCTTGATCTGCTGCGCGTAGTGCTCGGCGTTCTGCCGCATCTCTCCGTGCAACGCATCTAGGCGGTCGCGCAAACCGGCATTCGTCGATTGCTCCGCGTCCAGACGCTTGCGCAGTGATTCATTCTCGGCTTCCAGGCGCCTGGCGGTTGTCTTCAATCCGTGCTGATTGGCCGATTCGCTGGTATTCGCGGAAGCGAGCTGAGTCTCAAGAATGCGCACGCGTTCCCAAGCGGCATCTGCGCGAGCTTCACTGCGCTGTATCGCTTCTTCAGAAACTTCCTTTCGAATCTGGCCTTCGTGCGAGTCGCGTTCAGCGGCCGCACGCAGGGCCTGAATTTCCTGTCGTTCTTCGTCGAGCGATGCTCGTGCTTGTGTCAGGGCGTCTTCGAATAACGCGCCGAGCAATTCACCGGCGCGTTCTTCCAGCGCTTTCGGAATGGCACCGGCACCGACCCGCACACGCGATGCTGATCGGATGCGCTCCCAAAAGCCGTCGATGTCTTTGGGAATGTCGCTCGCGCTACCTGTTTGAGTGAGGTCGCGCACGGCAGCCATCGACGGTCGGATGCCGAGATCAAAGAAGAGACGTTTGCAGGCGTGCAGCGACAATTCCTGACGTCGCGCGCCGTTCGCGCGCAACGTATCGAGTTCGCTTCGGATGGCTTGACGTTCTTCGTCCAGATTCATTCTTGCCTCGGATCTACGTTGATTCGAAGAATCATAACAATTTACGTAGTATCCGATACGTTTTTTGGAGCAACTTGCGATTTTCTTCCAACAATGCTCAGAAACGTGCTGAATCGTCGGCGCGAGCGTTTGGGTGAACGGTAAAGCGTGAAACAAATCGAAGAATCGGCACTAACTCATTGTTAACCAAAACATTTCTTGGGTCTACTATTGTTTTGGCACTGTTTCACGCTGTCTTGGGATGAGTTGGGTAGGGTTGTGGGTGTTTCTGAGGAAGCTCGCGGGGCTCTTTTGTAGAGAGTAATAAAAGTAAACACCTTTGAAACCTTAGTTAAAGACGTTAACGCCTGGCAAACCCCTTATTGGATAAGGCTCTACGGCCGATCAGGTGAAGCTTTCCGGGAAGGATGGTGAGCTTTGACGGGACGCTGCAGTGATGGGGTTCAGGGATGTTGGTGAGCGAGGTCGGGAAAGATCGTGAGTGGGTTCGGGAGCCTTGCAATTGTGGGCGTTGATTATAGGTGAGGGTTTTCGGGACGGGATAATGGTTTGTGGCCCGTAAACGTTGAGCAGGTCGGTTTCGAACGGGTTAACGCGAGGTGAGCGGGTTCAGGACGGACAATCGACCACGTTTCACGCCGTTTTAGAGCGCCTGCCAGGCGATGGGTGAGAGCTCTCGGGAGAAAAATGGATCCGAAGGTGAGGTTTTTCGGGGCCTCGAGGACTGTGGGCGGCGATTTTCGGCATGAATTCGTCAAAGGTGAGGCTTTGCGGGAGAACACATCCATCGTCTGACATTCAAAACGGCCGCTTTTTTGGCGCGCATCCGTGTTAGGTGAGCAGATTCGGGACTCCGTGTGGCATGCATATCCTGGGCCAGAATTGGTCGTGCGAACCTTAAAGGTGAGATCTTGCGGGAGTGCCAAGATATTCATTTCGCGGGAAAGGCGAGGAAATACGGGACGAATTTGCGTAGCGAAGACCACGACGCCCTGCATGCTCGCGGCTGCCGTGATCAATCGCTTGCGACACGATTACGAGTAAGGTGAGATTTTTCGGGGGATCAGGTTGAGCGAAATTTACGCACCGTTTTGCGCAGGACCATACCGAAGGTGAGCGTATTCGGGATCCTGGTGTTGTGCCTGGTTGACCTTGCATTTTGAGGCGTTCCGCTAAGCCTTTATTTTTAATGGATTTTTAACAATTGCGGCGGAAAGGTGAGGATATCCGGGAGGACTTTGTTGACGCGACGCGGTGCATTTTGTCGAACGCATTGCGAGCCTAAGGTGAGAGTTTTCGGGAGCGAATCCCCACGACAGATTTTCAGAACAGGTGAGAAGTCGCGACGCGCCTTGATTCGCGTGATGGCTTAGGTGAGGATATTCGGGATTGGTGCTGCGCCATTCCCGTCAGCAACTATTGTTGTTGCGGCGTCGCGGTCGGATTTAGTGTCCATATTTGCCGGGACGTGTCTCTCAAAAGCGCATTCTTTTAGCCGCGATGAACAGGCCTCGGAATACCGTCGCAAGCTGTCTGACCCCCAGGTTGGCACCAGGGGACACATGCCGGGACGCAAGCGCATCCAAAAGCGCCATCCGAGCCATTTTCAGGATTGCCTGCCTCGTGAATCCACGTGCCCAAATCGCATCGTGTATTTGCGACGTCCCTAAGGTGAGCACTTTCGGGAAGCGAGTAATCAGTGCCTCAAGCGTGGCATTTCACACTATCCAACCCTGACTCACGACCATCAAGGCATCCCGGAAGCGCTTCGACCATCGATAGGTGAGCGTTTTCGGGATCTGCTCCTGGTGAGGCTGTGATTGCAGCCGGATTTCACCGAAGGTAGGTGAGACGTGCGCTATAGACGCGCATCACCGCAGCCGGTATCCTTTCGCGAAATCTCTTCTCGACCCGACGCATGGCCACGAAGCGCGCGAAAAAAACCGATGTGGTGAGCCCAAGCTCCGCCGAATTGCGCAAAGCCGTCGAGGCGATCGCAATTCAGCCGAAGAGCGGCAAAATTACGCTGCTCACCCGCAAACTGTTCAACGTCCTGCTGACGGTCGCGCAGCAAGCGGACGAAGCGGGCGATACGTACCGCGCCCTGCTGTCCGACATCGTCGCCAATTCCGCCTTCGATTCGAACGACACCGCGCTCGTCAAGGAGCACCTGCGTCGCATGGTCTCCGTGCAGGTCGAGTGGAGTCAGGGTTCGTCGAGCCAGAAACCTGGCCGGAAGTGGGGCATCTCGACGTTGATCGCCGACGCCGAAATTCTCGAAGACCCGGCGACGCGCCGTGTCTGGGTCGAGTTTTCGTTCGCACCCAAGATCAAGAAGAAGCTGCTCGATCCTGTCCAGTACGCGCGATTGAGTCTGCAGTTCCAAAGCCAGCTGCGCAGCAGCGCGGGGCTGGCACTCTACGAAATCTGCGTGCGCTATCTGACCAACCCGAGCCATCTGACGATGCGCGAGGCGTGGGAATGGTGGCGGCCCATCCTGTCGGGCACGCCCGACACGGAAGCCGGCGACGAAGCCAAACGCGAGTACAAGTATTTCAAGCGCGACTACCTGCGCCCCGCGATCGCCGAAGTGAATGCCGTCACGAATATCTTTGTCGAACTGATCGAACATCGCGAAGGTCGTCGGGTTGCCGAAATCCAGTTCCGTGTCACCGAGCGCAAGCAGCCGATGCTCGCGCTCGACGAGCATCCGAATGTGTTCGACAGCACGCTCGTCGACCGGATGGTGAAGATCGGGATTCCGTTGAAGGAGGCGCAGACGCTCTACGCCGACAGCGAGGAAAACCGCATCCGTGCGGCCTTGCAAATGACCGAACAGCGGATGCGCAGCACGACGCTGCCGCCGGTGCGCAGCGCGCCGGCGCTCTTCAAGGATGCGCTGAAGAAAGGCTATGCGCCGCCCGTCGAGGCGTTGCCTTCGACGCCCGCTGGCAAGGCGCTCGCGGGCGCTCCCGCCGACGACGCGAAGGCGCGGCTGCTGGGCGAGTACATGGCGTATCGACGCAAGGAAGCGCAGGCGCTGTACGAGGAACAGGGCGATTCGGAGCGCGAGGTGGCGCGGCACTCGTTCGAGGAAGACGAATTGCCGGGTCTCGGCGCGCACATGCGTGACGATTGGCGTCGGCGCGGCCTCGAGTCGAAGCTCACGGAAACCGCATTCTTCGATTGGCTCGCGCGCAAGACCTGGGGCGAGCCGACGGACGGCGATCTGCTCGCATTCACGTTGAGTCAATCGCGAGCTGCCTGATGACGGGTAGCGCGTCGTAATGGGCGCGCTACTTTCCTGCTTGCTACGACGGGTCGGACAGCATCTGCTCGATCTGTCTGAGAATGTCATCGCGCTTGTCGCGCGACAGTCCACGCAGTTTCAGTTCGAGCCGGTCATCTCCGTACGACTTCAAATCGCCGACCGACACACCACCCAGCTTGATATCAAGCCGCTGTGCGTAGCGCTGGCGTCCCGCCGGCTTTGCGCTTTCCTGCGCCGTTGCCCTGCCCTTCACGATGTCCGCGACCTGACGCGTGCTCAAGTCGTCGGAGAGGATCTTGTTGATGAGGCGCAGCGTGGAATCCGTGCCGCGAGCCGAGTGATAACGGCCGACCTGATACGCCATATTCGAGCCGAAGCGATCCGGTCGCGCGACCATTTCCTGCATCACCGTCTCGGGCAGTTTCGCAACTGACAGCGCGACAGCGATCGTCGACTCATCGAGGCCGAGATGTTCGGCGAGTTCCTTCTGACTCTGGAAGTGTTTCTCATCGAGGAAGCGGCGCCAGACGACCGCGTTGTCGAACACGGTTTGCGAATCGCGCTGGACGTTGAGGTCGTAGCCGAGCTTGTAGCTCTGAATTCCGATCGGCAGATCGACGACGATTGCCTTCACCGTCTCCTTGTTGGCTTCCTTCAGCGCGCGAACGCGCCGGCCGCCGTCGCTGACAAAGTAGCTGCCCGGATTGTCGTAGTCGGGGATGACGTGGATAGCTTGCTGCTGTCCTTGCTTAGCGAGATTGACTGCGAGCTCGGCAATCGACGACTTCACATAGAAATAGCGTGGATTGAACGGACTGGGTTTGATCGACTTGAGCGATAGCTCGATGATTTGCCCCGGGCGATAACCGTGTTCGGCGCGCCAGGTCCGATATTCAATCGATTCGTTTGCTGTATCCACCGACTCGGCTTCACTGGACGCAGTCGACGGCGCAACGGGATTCTTGAATGCGGCGATGTTTGCGTTCTTCGGCGCATTTTGCACGAGGCCGTCGATCGCATTGAGGCGATCGAGCGCCGTACGCTTTTCGCTGCTGGTCGAATCGGGGCGTGCCTGGAAGCCTTTGGCGAATTGGGACGGTTTCATTCAAGTACCTTTATGCGCATAAATTCAGGGGAGCAGAGCGGCGATCTCGTCGGCGCATGCGCGAACTTCGAGACTCGCCAACTTGGCGCCGCGATCGTTCATCTGCAAGACTGTCTGACCGAGTGCCATCGCCTGTTTGTATGCCTCGCGCGTGGGAATCTGGGTGCGTAGAAGCGGGAAGCCAAGTTCTTCCAAAGCGCGCTTCAGTTCACGCGTCAGCATCCGTTTCTCTTCCGTCTTGTTGAGGAGAAAGACGGCGCGGAGGTCTTCGTTCATGACCTGCGCCTGCTGGACCAGTTTGACGAGCCCCACACTCGACCAATAATCCGCGGGCGACGAGGACGTCGGAATAACCGCGACGGTCGCGGCGAGGAGAACGACACCCGAGACCTTCTCGGTAATGGACGGCGGGCAGTCGACGACGATCAGGTCGTAGTCGGCGACGAACTTCTTGATCTCGCGATGGATCTGCGCGCCGGCTTCCGAGAGATTGACGACCGGGAATGGAATGCCAGAGTCGCTATCCGATGCTGCGCTGGCCCAATGGATGAGGGTGTTTTGTCCGTCTGCGTCGACGACGAGGACGCGCTTGCCGCGTTCATGGAAGGCTGCGCCGAGGTGCATCGCAATTGTGCTTTTACCGACCCCGCCCTTCTGCTGTGTCACTGCGATGATTTCTGCTGCCAACGTTCACCTCCTCTTTTTGGACGCCGCTGAATTTTACCTTGATGATTTTGTAATTCAAACATTTTTGGTTAGATGCAACGGTTATAGGCCATTCGGACAAGGCTTTATGCGCATAAAGCGGTGGGCATCGGTTTGGGAGCGGATCGGAGCACGCAAGAGAGAGGGCTCAGCGGGAAGCAAAGACTGTGTGGATAGGTACCGCGAGGATGAGGTACCGATGTCGAGTGGCGCGCACGATGACAGCCGGTTTGTGCGCATAAACTCGCCGACCGCAGCGACCCCTACGCAGAGACGCCGTTCATATGCCGTGGTCGGAATGCATTGGCTTTATGCGCATAAACTCGAGCGCGTGAGAGGGAGATGTCGCAAAGCAGAAAGGCGAATGGCTAGATAGCGCATGTCCGAAGCGCCGGCGCTAACCAGCCCGGTCGACGCAGCGAGGAGAGTCGCATCATCAGGAAGGAGCAAGGCAAAGCACAACGCACCCGCAAACACCATCCCGCCGCACCCGCTAAAATCCCGCTCACCTCTCCACATCCCCACATCAGCCATGATCACCATCTATCACAACCCGCGTTGCTCGAAATCCCGTGGCGCATGCGACCTCATCAGCGACGTCTACAACCCGTCGAACGAACCTGTCGAGATCATCGAGTACCTTCGTACGCCGCTGTCGGTGGCACAACTCAAGGAACTGAACCGGATGCTGGGGTGTTCCGTGCGCGAGATGATCCGGGACTCGGAATCGATCTACAAGGAACTGGGGCTTGCTGACACGACATTGAGCGACGGTCAGTTATACGAAGCGATTGCCGCGAATCCTATTCTGCTTCAACGTCCGATCGTCGTACGAGATGGGCGTGCCGTCATCGGCCGGCCGCCGGAGAACGTTAAAGCCCTGTTCGCCGACCAGGCGAGTTAGGAGCGAGCGATGCGCGCGACGAAGTACCATCATCGCGCGCACGCCCCCCAAGAAAAGACATTTAAGCCTTCGCGCCGAGAACCGCTTCCTTCGTCACGATCTTCGTCGGAATGATGCGGAGTTCAGTGAACGTGTCGGCGATCTTCTGCTGCTCGGCGAGCACACCGGCGTCGATCGGCTTGTAGACGTGTGCATAGTGTCGAAGGCCCGCTTCGATCACGTTCGCGTCGAGTCCCTGAATCGGCGCCAGCTGCGCCGCGGCCTCCGCATAGTGCTCGCGAACCCACGCACCTTCCTTCCCAACTTCGGTCACGACAGCATCGACTAATTCACCATTCTGCTGCGCAAAGGATCGCGCGCTGAGGAAGAACTGATGGTGACTGACGATGCCTGTGCCGTCAGTCAAAAGTCTCGCATTCGATTGTCGCTTGGCGGCTTCGAGAAACGGATCCCAAATAGCCCATGCGTCGATTGCACCGCGTTCGAATGCTGCGCGCGCATCGGCGGGTGGCAAGAAAACAGGTTGGATATCGCTGTATTTCACTCCGGCCTTTTGCAACGCGGCGACCAGAAACCAGTGAACGTCGGAGCCCTTGTTGAACGCCACGCGCTTGCCCTTCAGATCCGCAACCGATTGGATCGGCGCATCGCGGTGGACGAGGATGCCCTCGGCTTGCGGCGTCGGAATCTCGTACGCGGTGTAGACGAAGTTGGCACCGGCGGCTTGCGCGATCACGGGCGGCGCTTCCCCGACGTAGCCGAAATCGATCGAACCCACATTCAGTCCTTCGAGCAGTTGTGGACCGGCCGGGAATTCCGTCCATTTCACATTGACGCCCTGCGGCGCGAAGCGCTTTTCGAGCGTTCCGTGTGCCTTCAATAACACGAGTGTGCTCGCGGCCTTTTGATAACCGATGCGGATTTCTTTTGCACGGTTATCGGCGAATGAAGGAAGTGCGGTCGAAGCCAGGAGTGCGCCGGCTCCGGCCAGGAAAGTTCGACGTGAGAACGAGCGAGTCTGAGACATGGACGGATTCGATACAGCGAAAACGGACGCGACATGGACCGATTGCGCTCAACGATAAGCCGGTCGCCAATCGGCACGAACCGATAAATTCGCATAAGCAAATCACTCGTCTCGGAGATCGACCGATTTGCTCCCTGGCAGACGCGCTGGCAGGAATTGACGCGAGGCTGACCTTTTCGCCTCGATCGATCTCCCTACACTTCCGACAATCGAATCGATTTGGGAGACCGCAAATGCTCGAACTCAGGCCGTCATGTGAAGGATGTGGCAAGTCACTGCCGGCGAACGCCAGCGATGCAATGATCTGCAGCTTCGAATGTACGTTTTGCGAGGAGTGTGCACTCACCGCTCTGCGGAACGTCTGTCCCAACTGCGGAGGAAACTTCCAACATCGTCCAATTCGTCCTGCGGCGATGCTAGGGAAACATCCGGCGTCGTCTGAACGGCATCCCGTCGGCGTGGACGAAGTCGCACACGGCGACTATCTAGCGCGCTATCGGAACACTGCGCCGGCAGAGCGCTAATCGGCAACAGCGACCAACGCCAGCCAAACAAAAAAAGGGCGCCGCAAGCGCCCTTTTTCATGATGTCGCACGCAGAACCGCGCTCAAGTCTTGCCACCACCATCGAGCCCACTTCCCGTGCGCCACACCTGTTTGCCGCGTTCGGAAAGTTCGCCGCAACTATGGGTTTCGTCTGCCTGTGTGCCTTCTACGGCCATCTCGCCGCCCGGCTGTTCCAACGAGCGCGGTTTGTGCTGCTTTTTTACAGCGAACGCTTCGTCATGCGATTTGCCTGAGTGATCCAAACTCATGATCTATTCCTCCCGATCGTTTCTCAACGGTTCTCGCCTTGGCGCCTTGCAGCGATAAGGCGACTCTCAATAGTTCGAAAATCCGCTTTTCCACAAGTTCAACCGAAAGCTGTAACGGCAAGCGATGTCGCGCGCCGTTTGTTGCATCAGGCGACAGCCCGATGATGCGCTTGATTGATAAGGCAAAGGTTCGACCTATCCACAGGGTTATCCAGAAAATCTGTGGATAACTTTTCGGACCCTCCAGTTATCCACCGGCCGTCAGAAAACCGTCATATCCGGGGCGGAGATCTGCGCGGCACGACATGGCATCGACCGCTATGATTCACAGGTCGCACCCCCTTTTCGCGCTATCGCGCCAACCGAGGAAGGAAGACATGTCCTATCACATTGCAGTCGTCGTCGGCAGCTTGCGCCGCGACTCGACCAACCGCCAGTTGGCAAAGGCGTTGATTTCCCTCGCGCCTTCGGATTTTTCGTTCGAGTTTCTCGACATCGGTTCTCTCCCGCTCTACAGCCAGGACTACGACGACGACTTCCCAGAAGTCGCGCGCAACTTTAAGCAGAAGATCCAGGCCGCGAACGGCCTGCTGTTCGTGACCCCTGAATACAACCGCTCCATGCCCGGCGTGTTGAAAAATGCGCTCGATTGGGGTTCGCGCCCTTGGGGTCACAGTGTCTGGGGCGGCAAACCGGGCGCCGTGATCGGCACGTCGCCGGGCGCAACGGGCACCGCGCTCGCGCAACAGCATCTGCGCAACGTGCTGGCCTACCTCGATGTCGCGACGCTCAGCCAGCCTGAGATGTTCATCAAGCATGCGGCTGGCCAGATCGACGAGAACGGCAACATTGCCAATGACGACACGCGCAAATTCCTGCAGAAATTCGTCGATCGCTATGTGGATTGGGTGAAGCGGCACGTCGGTTAAAGATCGACATCGTTAGCCAACGCGGCGTCCGATTCCAGGCGCCGCGTCATCACCAACGCTATGGGCGATCATCCGGATGTCCCGTCACCCGATCCCATCCCTGCCGCACGGCAGCCTTGAAGCGTTCCCAACTGCCCACAGCCGCCTGATCCCGTTCCCAGTCCAGCCGCACTTCGGGCTCGACCTCGTCCCACGACCTGTCCTGATAACGAATCTCGCGCGCCATCGCCGCGCCATAGTGATACGCGGGCACGTACTCGTCATAGCGCAGGCCTTCGTGCGCGTACTCCGCTTCATAGTGACCGCGGAAGTCCTCTTCGTATTCGAGGAATTCGTCCGGCACCTGTTGCGGCATCGCGCGCGCGGGAGCAGCTGTGTCGGGCGTCATCACCGCGCCTGATCCGGCGATGCCCGCCGACGCGATCGCGCCAGCCGCCGGAGTCGCCGAAGGCTGTGTCGGCACGCCGTAATCAGGCGCCGCCGATGCCGGCTGTCCTGGTTCCTCCGGCGGCAGATCCGGCCGCATCACCGCGCCGGCGCCCGGCGCGCTCGCGGCGGCAAGCGCTTCCGCCGACGTCTCGTCGACGGGCGGCACACCGTGCAGCGCATCCAGATGCGCGCGCTTGCGAGCCTCTTCCTCGGCAAGCAGCGCATCGCTCGACGGTTGCGGAGCCGTTGGTATCGCGGCGGCCGGCGTGCCGATGCCAAGCTCATCGAGCACCGAGTGCTCGCGCCGCGTTTCGGCCGTGCGCGCCTCGACGTCCGGCGCACGCTCGCTCACTTCGAGCGCGCCGAGACTGTTCAACGCGTTACGCGCGAGTTCCGCATGCGATTCGCTTGCCGCGTTCACGGCCACGAGCACGGCGCCGCGCCGCACGGCTTCCGTATATCGCTCGGCTTCAGGCGCAGTCGGGCCGGACGCCGTGAACAGGCTCGACAGAAACCGTTCGATATTGGCAATGACGCCGGGAGAATGCGTGGCGGCTGCGTCGGCGGGCGTTTCGGGGTTCGCCTGCAGCTCGATGTCGCTGGGTGCGAAGCCGGTCTGCACGAGCGTGTTGCGCGCGCCTTCGGCCTGCGCGTAGGTGTCGAAAAGACCAATCACGGTGTGTCGCATGTCTGTCTCCGTGGCTTTCTGGGCGAATGCGGCGGCGTGCCGCTGCGTTCTCGATACACAGAAACCCGCAACGATCATGCCGGGTTGCGCATGCGTTGGCTTGCGGGAAAGTCCGGAAACGGGCGACCGCGACGGCGTTCGAGCCGTCGCGTCGGCAAGCGCGGCTGCCGTGTGGCGCGCTTTTACAAATGGCCGGTAATCCCCGGCAATGGCCGCTCAACTGGCGGGATGCGTCGGCGGATGCGCGAGGTCGCGCTGCAATGTCTGCAGGAATTTGTCGAGCAGCGCGATATCGAACGGCTTCGACAACACGCGTGCGTCGACGTGACGTGCGCGCTCCAGTTCTTCCGCATAACCGGTGACGAGAATGACGGGCAGCTTGGTTTCGAACGACTGCACGCGCTCCGCCAGATCGATGCCGTTCAACTTGCCCGGCATGTGGATGTCGGAAATCACGAGATCGAACGGCAGGGGTTCGCCCGTGTCTTTCTGCCGCGCGTGCGCCGCGTCGAAGCGTTCCATCGCCGTGTCCGCGTTGAAGACGCACGTGACGTCGTGGCCCATCATCTGCAGCAGCGCTTCCGTGCCGGCCGCGACCTCGTCGTTGTCCTCGACGAGCAGGATGCGCAAGCCATGCGGCGCGTCCGCTTCCTCGGCGACGGGTTCGGCGGCCCGCTCGATTTCCGGCGCCTGCGTCGCGCGCGGCAGATAGAGCCGCACCGACGTGCCCGCGCCGATCGCGCTGTCGATCGCGGCGAGTCCGCCCGAGCGCTCGCAGAACGCGAACACCTGCGGCAGCCCGAGACCCGTGCCCATGCCCTTCGGCTTGGTCGTGAAAAGCGGCTCGAACGCACGCGACAGCACTTCGGGCGGCATCCCGACGCCCGTGTCTTCGAGCGAAAGCTGCACGAAGTCGCCCGTGATCGGAAAGCCGTCTTCGTGCCGGAAGCTCACGTTGTTCGCGCGCACCGTGTAGCGGCCGCCGTTCGGCATCGCGTCGCGGGCGTTGACGGCCACGTTGATCAGCGCCAGTTCCAGTTCGGCGACGTCGACCTGCATCGGCCACAGGCCCGTGCCGACATCCATCACGAGCGCGACCTTCGCGCCGAGCGAAGCGCGCAGCAGATCGCGGCAGCCGGGCAGCCAGCGCTCGACGTCGAGCGTTTCGTTGCGCAGCGGCTGCTTGCGCGCCACGCCGAGCAACTGGCGCGTGAGCGACTGTCCGCTCTTGAGCGCGCGCTCGACGGCGGACAGTTCGCGATCGAACGACGCCGCGCCGCGACGCCGCACGATCTGCACGTTGGCCGAGACGATCATCAGCAGGTTGTTGAAGTCGTGCGCGACGCTGCCGACGAGATTGCCGAGCGCTTCCATCTTGCGAGACTGCCGGTACGCGGATTCGATCGAACGCCGCATCGACGCCTCCGCCTGCCAGCGCTCCCACGCCTCCTCTTCGGCGCCGAGGCGTTTGAGCGACAGCCAGATCACGCACCACAGCACGATCGACGGCACGAACGTCGACAAAATCAGCACGCTCAGATGGCGATACCACGCGGCCCAGATCGCCGACGTGCGATAGCCGACCGTCACATACACGGGATACGAACCGACGCGACGGAACGCGACGATCAGACGTTCGCCGTCGACAGTCGAACGCACCCGCACGACGCCTGCGCGGCGGCCTTCCGCGAGTGCGTCGGTGTACGCGTTGTGGCGAATGGGCTCTTCGGCCTTCGACGGCGGACCGATGGGAAAGCGCGCGAGCACGGCGGCGTCGGAGCGCGTCAGGGCCATCGTCATCGGCGCGCCGGTTCCGCCCAGCAACTCGCGATAAAACGCCGCGAAGTAGCTGGGCCGCAGCGCCACCGACACCATGCCGGCAAACGAGCCGTCGTCGCCGCGCCGCGCGACGCCTGTGTTGAACACGATCTCGCCCGCGACATGCCCGACCATCACTTTCGATACCTGCTCGAGCACCCGGCCGTCACGAATGCCGACGAAATCTTCACGCTGGTCGATCGATATGGCGGGCGCCGGATAGAAACGGCTGCTGGCGAGCAACGCGCCGTCGCGCCCGAAAATCGAGACGGCCGCGACCTGCGGATAGCCGCCGCCCATGGTCTGCAGCTTCTCGTGGATGGCGTCTTCGCGTTCGCGGATGCCGTTGTCGTCGAGTCCTTGCACGAGGTCGACGACGCGCGCGTCGAGCGCTTCGTTCATGTCGAACACTTTCAGCGCGTGCTCTTCCGCGACGCGCACGGTGCGCAGCGTGGCATCGGTGGCGTCGGCTTCGCGCGTGCGCAGATCGCTGAACGCCATCGCCGCGACGAACACGCACGGCACCACGACGGCCGCGACCAGCAACGCGATCAGCGTCATGCGGCGGACGGCGAAATTCTGTTCGGGAACGGCGGGAAAGAGCGCTTCGTCGGGCCGCGCGTCGGCGGCGCGCTCATCGGGAGCGTTCGCGTCGACGGAATCGGTCCGGTCAGCTGTCATGGCGCAAGCCGCGCGAGCGGCCGGAGAAAAAGGAGTGAGTTCTAATCATAAGTTCAGCACGCGGGTTTACTCGCGCGCAATGCAACAAAAGAAGCGTCACGCCCGCGCTGGCGCGGGTTCGGCGCTTTAGTCATACGAGTTCGCGAATCAGCGACGAATCCGGAAGCGCAAACGTACACAAAAGTATAAGTACGATCATTCTTCTGACGAATGCTTACGTTTCGACTCGAATAGGACGAAAACGAGTTAAATTCGTTCGTCGAATGCTTTCTGACGAGTTGCCTTTCCGCCAATTTGCTTCGAAAATTGCGCCCAGATAAATAATCAGCCCGCCATGATCGGGTGAATTCCGCGCGAGGGCCCGGGTATTGCACGCGATGCAAGACCGGCCTCGCGGAGACCAGCGGGGCACCACGGAGCCATGAACGCCGTCTTGCCGCCGCAGCATCATCTACGGGGTAGGCTTCGAAAATGCCGGTCATTGCCGTTGTCCATTGCGTGCAGGCTGCCGCCGTTGCGCGCCGCACGTGCAGCGCGCGCCGTCCGGTGCGCCAGTCGCCGCGCCACGCGCCGGCGGCATCGCTGGTGCCGATCGGTTCGGCTCGCGAGTTTGCCCGTATTCGGGTAGTCCCGGCGCACAATCGTGCGAACGGGCACTAAAGTTCGCCCAGGCGCCGCCGTTAACACGCAAGAGCCCACTCCGTTTCCAGTCCGCCGCCATGTCTTTGCCCATTGTGATCGCCGATGACTCGCTGCTTGCCCGCAAGGTGCTCACAAAGGCATTGCCGCAGGATTGGGACGTCGACATTACCTACGCGTCCAACGGCCGCGAAGCCCTCGAGCATTATCGCAAGGGGCTCGCGTCGGTGATGTTTCTCGATCTGACGATGCCCGACATGACGGGCTATCAGGTTCTGGAGGCCCTGCAGCACGAGGACCTGAACACATTCGTGATCGTCGTGTCCGCCGATGTCCAGCCGGTGGCAAGGGAACGCGTGCGCGCGCTTGGCGCGCTGGCATTCATCCCGAAGCCCGTGACCACCGAGGCGGTGCTTCCCATCCTCAAGGAGTACGGGTTGTATGTCTGAGCCAGTCCTCAACGAAGATCAGCGCGACGCGCTGCAAGAGGTCGCCAATCTGGCGATGGGCCAGGCCGCGACGCGCCTCGCTCTCCTGCTGGATGCGTTCATCGAACTGTCGGTGCCGCGTGTGCGCGTGGTCGCCGTGCGCGAAGCGGCGTCGGCGCTGCGCGAGATGACGGGCATCAACGAGCCCGTCAGCGCCGTGCGACAGGGCTTCCGCTCGGATATCAAGGGCGAGGCGCTGGTGATCTGCCGCAGCGGCAGCATCGAACAGCTGTGTTCGCTGGTGAGCGACCCGTACGCGAAGTCGGCGTACGAAGCGACCACGCAGGAAGAACTGGTGTTCGACGTCGCGAACATCCTGACGGGCGCGTGCGTGTCGTGCATCCTCGACCAGCTCGGACGCACGCCCGTATTCTCGCCGCCGGGGCTGCTCGGCTCGGCGATGTCGCTCGACGACGTGTTCCAGCCGAATGTCCTCGCGTGGGAAGTCGCGTTGCTGGTCGAAGTGAATTTTGCGTTAGAGGATCAGAGTTTCCGCGCCCACCTCGTGATGCTGATGGCGGAAGACTCGATCCGTCATCTGAGCAACGCGCTGGACGCGCTGCTTTCCAGTATATGAATGCCCCGCTTCCTACGCTGAGCGACCTGGTTGTCGAACGGGTCGGCTTCGGCATTTTCGTTCTCGACCGTCAGATGAACGTGCTGATGTGGAATCGCTTCATGCAGGACCACAGCGGTCTGTCCGCGCAGCAGGTGGTCGGCAAGTCGATTTTCGCGAGCTTTCCGGAACTGCCGCGCGTGTGGCTCACGCGCAAGCTCGAAAGCGTGTTCCAGCTCGGCAGCTTCGCGTTCAGTTCGTGGGAGCAGCGTCCGTATCTGTTCAAGTTCGATCACGACCGGCCGATCACGGGCGGCGTCGATTTCATGCAGCAAGACTGCACGTTCATGCCGATCATGCGCGAGCGCGAAGTGGAAGCCGTGTGCGTGACGGTGTCCGACGTGACGGATGTGAGCATCATGCAGCGCGAGCGCGAAGAAGCCGTCGCTAAGCTGCAGGAATACGCCGACCGCGACGGACTGACGGGCATCGCGAACCGCCGTTATTTCGAAGCACGTCTGCGCGACGAATACACGCGCTGGCAGCGTTACGGCGGCGAACTGTCGATCCTGCTGTTCGATCTCGATCACTTCAAAAAGATCAATGACCAGTTCGGTCACGTGGTCGGCGATGCGGTGCTGCGGGAAATGGCGCAGCGGGTCGCGCACGTCGTGCGCGCGCAGGATACGTTCGGGCGTTTCGGCGGCGAGGAGTTTGCGTTGCTGCTGCCGTGCACGCCGCTTGAAGATGCGATGCTGGTCGCCGAGAAGATCCGCCATACGATCGGCGATACGCCCGTCGATGTGCAAGGCGTCGATGTGCCGGTGACGGCAAGTGTGGGCGGTGCGGCGGCGCGGGCTGGGGTGCCGGCTTACGAAGCGCTCATCAACGAGGCGGATGCCGCGCTGTACAGCGCGAAGCGGCAAGGGCGCAACCGGTCGGTTGCGTTTATCTGAAGTTGTTCTGACGTTGGACGCGTTGCCTTATGCAAGCCGCGTCCAACGCTCGCGATTTACTTCTTCGTCATCCACGAGCCGACGACGCGCCATTGACCGTCGCGCCGGACGAAGTTGTCCTTGAAGGCGAACACGGCGGCGTCGCCGTTCGGCGCCATGAAACGATTCTCACCGAATGCGACAGCCTGATCGCCGTCGACGCGCACCTGCACGTTCTGCAGCGTTTGCGTCGAACCGGCGGGCGCGGGCGGCGCGCTCAGCACATCGCTTTTCGAACGCGCCTTGCCGGACGGCGTGATCTCGCGATACGCGTCGTCGAGCAGCCATTTCAGCGTGTCGGTGTCGTGATGCATGCTCGCCTGCACCCAGTTTTCTTCCATCTGGCGGATCGTCGATTCATCATTTTGCGTGGCGAATGCGGGCGCTGAAAGCGTGAAAGCAGCGAGAAGCGGTGCTGCCAGATAAATATGCAGTTTCATGATTTTCCTTTAATGGAATTGATTCTCGTATTTCGACAAATTTCAAATACGGAATTGATTCGTCGGCATTGGTGCCAATGAAAACGGATTGAAGAAAGCGATTCGAGTCGTATCGATGCATCGCGTCATCCCTTTGCTGGCTGACGTTCCGGGCCGCTCGTGTCGCGGCCTGCATCATCGATTTCCGACGACTAATATAATCTCGGCCTGTTTTTCAATATCTCAGACAAGTCTTAATTTGAGATAACGGAACAGCGCCATCAAAATAATCGACGGGTTTTGAAGCTGATTTTCGATTGACATCGCTTCGCTTGCGAATCCTCGATTTGGCGCGCATCCAGGAGCGCCCTTCGTCCGGGCGAACGGGCGCTGCGCCTTGCACGGACGGCCGCCGTTTCTGCGTCCGCTATGAAAGGTTGGTATACTTTTGCCCGTTTTCCGGTCTTTCGGCCGGTGTTTCGCGCGTGTCCGCGCGCGCGGGCGGCTTGCCCTGCGGGTAGGCATGACTTCTTGATCGCCCCGTGCGGGTGTCTCAGCGGAGATCGTCTTGGCCGTTTCCAATCTCGTCGTGGACGACACACAAACTGACGCAGCCGCCGCAAGTTCGGGCAGCTCGTTTTATCTCGCGATGCGCATCTTGCCGCCTGCGCAGCGCGATGCGATGTATCAGGTGTACGCGTTCTGCCGCGCCGTCGACGATATCGCCGACAGCGACCTGCCGCGCGCCGAGCGCGCCGCGGGCCTCGAACGCTGGCGCGCCGACATCGACGCGTGCTACGCCGGCTCGCCGCGCGCGTCGCTGCTCGAGCTGACGCGGCACATCCACACGTTCCATCTGCAGCGCGAAGACTTCCACGCGATGATCGACGGCATGGCGATGGACGCCGCCGCCGACATCTGCGCGCCCGACGAAGTCACGCTCGATCTGTATTGCGATCGCGTCGCGAGTGCCGCCGGCCGGCTATCGGTGAGAATTTTCGGGATGCAGGAGCAGCCGGGTATCGAGCTGTCGCACCATCTGGGCCGCGCGCTGCAACTGACGAACATCCTGCGCGACATCGACGAAGACGCGGAAATCAACCGCTGCTATCTGCCGTACGAATTGCTCGCGCGCGAAGGCATTGCGACGTCGAATCCGCTGACCATCGCCGACGATCCGTCGCTGCCGCGCGTCTGCGCGACGCTCGCGGAGCGCGCGAAGCAGCATTTCGCGGCCGCCGACGCGATCATGGACGCGCAACCGCGTGCTCAGGTGAAAGCGCCGCGCATCATGTCGGGCGTGTACCGCGTGCTGCTCGATCGCACGCTGGAACGCGGCTTCGACATCCCGCGCACGAAGGTCAGCAAGCCGAAACTGCGGATGCTGGCCATCGTCGCGCGGTACGCTCTCTTTTGATGCGAAAGCTGGTTCACGTGATCGGCGCAGGGCTGGCCGGTCTAGCCGCGGCCGTGCAACTGCAGCGGCGCGGCGCGCAGGTCGTGCTGTACGAGGCGGCCGGGCAGGCGGGCGGCCGCTGCCGCACGTATTACGACCGAGCGCTGGCGGCGACCATCGACAGCGGCAATCATCTGGTGCTGTCCGGCCAGCAGGCCACGCTGAACTACGTGCGCGCGATCGGTTCCGCCGACGATCTCGTCGGGCCGAC
Organism: Paraburkholderia sabiae; assembly: GCF_030412785.1. Taxonomy (NCBI): domain Bacteria; kingdom Pseudomonadati; phylum Pseudomonadota; class Betaproteobacteria; order Burkholderiales; family Burkholderiaceae; genus Paraburkholderia; species Paraburkholderia sabiae. The sequence continues at coordinate 3,648,555 of NZ_CP125295.1, read as the reverse complement.
GCAGCCCGAATACCCGTTCGCCGATCTCGCGACGAACCAGCGCTGGACCGTGCGGATGTCGCAGGGACGTTTCCCTGCATGGATTTTCGAGGCCGCCGCGCGAGTGCCGGACACGCGATGGACGGATTACCTGTCCGTCGTGCCGCTGCTGCTGGCCAAGCCCGGCCGCACTGTCGTGCAGACGATGCGAAGCAACGGCCCGCTGTGGGACCGCATGCTGCGGCCGCTGCTGCTGGCGATGACGAACATCGATCCGCGCCACGCAACGGCCGAAATTGCAGGCGCGGCCGTGCGCGACACGTTCGCGGCGGGCGGGCCGGCGAGCCGTCCGCTCGTCGCGCGTAACGGTTTGGGCTCGGCCTTCGTCGAACCGGCGTTGCGGCTGTTGCAGCACGGCGGTGCGGCGATCCGGCTCGGCGCGCGGCTCGATGCGCTCGAATTCGCCGATGGCGAAGACGGCCAACGCGTCGCCGCGCTCCGGCTGAACGGCGGGGAGCGCGTTGAAATCGGCGCGAGCGAAGCTGTCGTGCTGGCCGTGACGCCCGATGTGGCGCAATCGCTCGTGCCGGGCGTGCAAACGCCGCGCCGCTTTTCGGCGATCGTCACTGCGCATTTCGCCGTCGAGCCGCCGCTCGGCCATCCGCCGCTGATGGGTCTCGTCAACGCGAGCGCAAACTGGCTGGTGGCGTCGGACGGACGACTGTCGGTGACGGTCTACGATGCGGCGAACCGCACGGCGAACCTCATCGACATGCCGCGCGACGAACTCGCGCGCAAGCTGTGGGCCGACGTCGCGCAAGTGACGGGACTGTCGGCCGATCTGCCGCTGAAGTGGCAACTGAACGTCGAGCCGCGTGCCACTTTTGCCGCGCAACCCGACGACGAGATGCGCCGCCCGGCCGCGCGCACTCGCTGGAACAACCTGATGCTCGCAGGCGACTGGACGGCAACCGGTCTGCCGCCGGGCATCGAAGGCGCGATCCGGTCAGGCCAGAAGGCCGCCGACACGCTATTGAACGAACCGATGGAACGCCGATGAACGATTTATCCATGACCCAGACGCTGGGCGAAGCACTGCCTCAAACGCTGATCGACGATCACGCTCCCGTTGCCGCCGCGCTGGCGACAGGCGCCGCGCCCGTCGACGCGCTCGACGCCGCCGTCACGCGCGCCACGGACGCGATCCTGGCCGCGCAAAAAGACGACGGCCACTGGGTCTACGAACTCGAAGCCGACGCGACGATTCCCGCCGAGTACGTGCTGCTCGTCCATTACCTGGGCGAAACGCCGAACGTCGAACTCGAACAGAAGATCGCGCGCTATCTGCGCCGCATCCAGCTGCCCAGCGGCGGCTGGCCGCTCTTCACGGACGGTGCGATGGACGTCAGCGCGAGCGTCAAGGCGTACTTCGCGCTGAAGATGATCGGCGACGCGGAAGACGCCGAGCACATGGTCCGCGCGCGCGAGTGCATTCTCGCGAACGGCGGCGCGGAAGCGGCGAACGTGTTCACGCGCATCCTGCTCGCGCTGTTCGGCGTCGTCACGTGGTACGCGGTGCCGATGATGCCCGTCGAAATCATGCTGCTGCCCAAGTGGTTCCCGTTCCATCTGTCGAAAGTGTCGTACTGGGCGCGCACTGTGATCGTGCCGCTGCTCGTGCTCAACGCGAAGCGGCCCGTCGCGCGCAATCCGCGCGGCGTGCGCATCGACGAACTGTTCCGCGGCGCGCCCGTCACGACGGGCCTGCTGCCGCGCTCGGGCCATCAGAGCAAGAGCTGGTTCGCGTTCTTCCGCGCCGTCGACGGCGTGCTGCGCGTCACGGACGGCCTGTTCCCGAAGGCGTCGCGCGAACGCGCGATCAAGGCGGCCGTCGATTTCGTCGATGAACGTCTGAACGGCGTGGACGGCCTCGGCGCGATTTTCCCGGCGATGGCGAACTCCGTGATGATGTACGACGTGCTCGGCTATCCCGCCGATCACCCGAATCGCGCGATTGCCCGCGAGTCGATCGAAAAACTGCTCGTCATCCACGAAGACGAAGCGTATTGCCAGCCGTGCCTGTCGCCTGTGTGGGACACGTCGCTCGCGGCGCACGCGCTGCTCGAAACGGAGGACCCGCGCGCCGAGCAGGCCGCCGAGCGCGGTCTCGCATGGCTGCGTCCGCTGCAGATTCTCGACGTGCGCGGCGACTGGATTTCGCGCCGTCCCGACGTGCGTCCGGGCGGCTGGGCGTTCCAGTACAACAACGCGCATTACCCGGATGTCGACGATACGGCCGTGGTCGCGTTGGCGATGCACCGCTCGGCGGTGGTGACGAAATCGAATGTCGACGCAAACGCGATTGCGCGCGCCCGCGAATGGGTGGTCGGCATGCAGAGCAGCGATGGCGGCTGGGGCGCGTTCGAGCCGGAAAACACGCAGTACTACCTGAACAACATTCCGTTCTCCGACCACGGCGCGCTGCTCGATCCGCCGACGGCCGATGTGTCGGGTCGCTGCCTGTCGATGCTCGCGCAACTTGGCGAAATGCCCGCGACCAGCGAGCCCGCGCGCCGCGCATACGACTATCTGCTGAAAGAGCAGGAAGACGATGGCAGCTGGTACGGCCGCTGGGGCATGAACTTCATCTACGGCACGTGGACGGCGCTGTGCGCGCTGAACGCGGCGGGTATCTCGCTCGAAGACGCGCGCATCAAGCGGGCGGCGGAGTGGCTCGTGTCGATCCAGAATGCGGACGGCGGCTGGGGCGAAGACGGTACCAGCTACAAGCTCGACTACCGCGGCTACGAAAAGGCGCCGAGCATTCCGTCGCAAACGGCGTGGGCGTTGCTGGGGCTGATGGCGGCGGGTTACGTCGATCATCCTTCTGTTGCGCGCGGCGTCGAATATTTGCAGAGCGAGCAGCGCGACCACGGCCTGTGGGACGAAGAGCGCTTCTCGGCGACGGGCTTCCCGCGCGTGTTCTATCTGCGCTACCACGGCTATCGCAAGTTCTTCCCGCTGTGGGCGCTCGCGCGTTACCGCAACCTGACGCGCGCGGGTCAGAAGCGCGTCACCGTCGGCATGTGATGGCGGCTCGGCCCGATCTCATGAGCCCGAACCTGCCGGTCATCGCTGTGACCGGCATGGCGTTCGAAGCGCGCATCGCGCGCGGCAAGGGCGTCGAAGCGGTTTACGCGGCGCGCGCCGATCTGCTCGAACGCGCGCTGAACGAGGCCGTCTCGCGCGGCTGCGCGGGCATCATCAGCTTCGGCACGGCGGGCGGCCTCGCGCCCGATCTCGCGCCGGGTACGCTGATCGTTGCGAGCAGCGTGCATAGTCCGCTCGGCGTCGTCGAGGCGAATCTGCGCTGGATGGCCCGCATTGCGACCGCACTTGAAGGCTCGCCGCTGGCGTCGAAGCTTCGGCGCGGGCCGATAGCAGGCGTCGGCGCACCGCTCGTCGGTGCTGCCGACAAAGCGGCGCTGCATGCATCGACGGGTGCGCTCGCCGTCGACATGGAATCTCACCTTGCGGGCGCGATCGCCGAGGCGAACGGTCTGCCGTTCGTCGTGTGCCGCGCGATCGTCGATCCGGCCTGGCGCACGCTGCCGTCCGCCGCGACGGCAGGTCTGCGCGACGACGGCACAACGGCTATCGGTCCCATCCTGCGCGAACTGGCGCGCCAGCCGTCACAACTCGGCGGATTGCTGCAGGTCGCCGCCGATGCGCGTGCTGCTCGCGCTACCCTCGTCGCCGCGCGTCAATTGCTGGAGCGCTCGGGCGCGTTGCGGTCGCTCTGAGTCTCGCGCAGGGAAATAGTGTGTTGGTCTTGAAGACCTAGGGAAAACCCTTATCTCTGGTATAGTGCTAGGTGTTAACCCTAGGTCGCGCCTTCGAACGCGGCCACGCTATCCGAAGAGGGACCGCAATGAATTTCCACACACGCAAATGGGTCAAGCCCGAAGATCTCAACCCCAACGGCACGCTGTTCGGCGGCAGTCTGCTGCGCTGGATCGATGAAGAAGCCGCGATTTACGCGATCTGCCAGCTCGACAACCAGCGCGTCGTGACCAAGTTCATGTCGGAGATCAACTTCGTCAGCTCGGCGCGTCAGGGCGACATCATCGAACTCGGCATGACGGCGACGCATTTCGGCACGACGTCGATCACGCTGCGCGCCGAAGTGCGCAACAAGATCACGCGCAAGAGCATCCTGACCGTCGAAAAGATGGTGTTCGTGAATCTCGACGAAACCGGCAATCCTGCGCCGCATGGCCGCTCGAAGATCCGCTACTCGGACGAAGCGTTCGAGCGCTACAGCGAGAAGCTGCGCGCGATGCAGCAGCCGGGCGCCATGCTGGCGTCCGAAGACGTCGATCAGGAAGCGGACGCGGCGCATTAACGCACGCTAAAGAGCGCCAAGAAAAAAGCCCCGGCTGGTCTCGCGACCAGCCGGGGCTTTTCATTTGCGTTTCCGCCGAGCCGAGGCTTACTGCGAAGCGGGCTTGTCCGGCGTGGGCGCAGGCGTCGAGTTCTGACCCGGCGCCGTGCCCGTTGCGGGCGCGTTGGACGACGCAGGCGACGGCGCAGCGCCTTCACCCGGATCTTCGTACTTCGGCACGCTTTGATCGTTGGTCGGTGCGGGCTTCTTACCGCCCGTTCCGCCGGCGCCCGACGCGCCTTCCGCAGGCTCGGCGTAGTTCGGCAAACCAAGCGGCGCCGCGCCCGGCACCGCGGTCGGCGCCGGGCCCGACGCGCCAGCCGGCGCTTCCGCACCCGTGTCGTCGTCGCCGTAGTCAGGCAACGCGGATGCCGGCGCATTCGCGCCGCGCAGCAGCGAGCGGCGTTGCTGCGTATAGGCGTCGCGCACGAACGAGTATTTGTCGAGGGCGGCCTGTTCCAGCAGCGTCGTCGCGCCGAGCAGGTCCGAACGCACGCTCACGAACTGCAGGAAGTACAGCGGATATTTGACTTCGGCGTCCAGATACGTGATCGGATTGGCGCGGAAGTCGACCAGATAGCCCAGACCATCGCGGAACGAGCTCGGGCCGAACAGCGGCAGCACCAGATACGGACCCGACGGCACGCCCCAGCGGCCGAGCGTCAGACCGAAGTCCTGCTTGTGCTTCGGCAGGCCGGCGGGCGTCGCGAAGTCGATCAGGCCGCCGATACCGAAGGTCGAGTTCATCGCGAAACGCATCAGGCTTTCCGTTGCGTCCTTGATGTGCAGCTGAAGCAGGCTGTTCGCGAAGTTGTCGAGATCGCCGAGGTTCGAGAAGAAGTTGCTGATTGCCTGACGCAGCGGTTGCGGCGTGACCTTTTGATAGCCCTTCGCGATCGGCACGGCGACCGTGCGATCGAGCGCGTCGTTGAAACCGAAAATCGCGCGGTTCATTGGCTCGAGCGGGTCACCGGGTTTCCGGTCAGGGCCCGTTGCACACCCCGTTGCAAGACTCGCGGCGGCCAATACCAGCGCGGCTGTACGCATCTTCATGCGGCTATCCTTATTGTTTCTTCGATGCGCGGCGAGCGCGCGGTTTACCCATCAATACCGGTTGGAATACCACAGCGCCAATCAACGTGCACAAGAGGGACAGCGCCAGCAGGCGTCCCATGCTCGATGTGCCCGGATGGTGCGACAGCCACAGGCTCCCGAACGCCGTGGCCGTAGTCGCCGCGCTGAACAGCACGGCGTGCGTGAGGCTCGATTGCAGCAGGCCCGTTTGCCCTCTGCGCCACGCCATCACGAAGTAGATCTTGAACGCGACACCGACGCCGAGCATCAACGGCAACGCAATGATATTCGCGAAATTGAGTGGCATGCCGAAGACCACGCACAACTCCAGCGTGACGACGGCCGACACCAGCAGCGGCACGAGCGTGCGCAGCACGTCGCCGAAACGGCGCAGTGTGAGCCAGAGCAGCGCGGTGATCGACAGGATCGCCCACGCGCCCGCCTGCACGAACGACTTGATGATCACGTTCGCCGAATGAAGGATCGAGATTGGCCCGCCGATCGCGCCCGGTTCCGCAGCCTTCACCGCTTTCGCGAAGTTACGTAGCATCACGTCGTCGCCGGGATCGGTGCCGGGCGGCACCTTCGGCGAGATCTCGACGAGCGCCTGGCCCGTCTTCGATACCCAGCTGTCAGCGATGTCCTTCGGCACGTTCTCGCGAGTGATTTCGGACGGCTGCAGCAAGGTTGCCAGCTGCTTCAGCGAAATCTTTAGCGGGACCGACATGGCGCGTTCGGCGCGGTCGCGCGTCGAGACGTCGGCGGCAGCGAGCTTGTTCAGCGTGTCCGACAGATGCTTCGCATCGGCGGCGCCCGGGCCGGGATGATCTTCGGCGGCGAGCGACAGCTGGTTCGCCGTGCGCTTCAGTGCGGCGACGCGTACGGCGTCGGTGGAAGGCGGCGCGGGCGTTTGCGTGAGCGCGGGCAGCAGTTGCTGCGCCGCCGACGAAATCAGCTCGAGCTTTTGCGGCTGATCGGGCGGAATGAAGGTGGTGAGCGTCGTCGTACGGCCCACTTCGGGAAGCTTCGACAGACGTGCCGCAATCTTGTCCGCATCGGAAAGAGAAGGAGCCAACGCGCGCACGTTGTTGACGGCGGCTTCGGGCGCGTCGTTCAGCGAGATCAGCGTCGCCATCGACTCCGTATGCGGATCCTTCAGATGCAGCGGATTGAAGTCGAAGCGCAGATGCAGCAGCAACGGCGATGCGCCGATGATCAGCACCGCAGTCGCGATCAGCACTGGCGTGCGGTTGCGGTCGAGGAAGTCGTCGACGGGCGCGAGGAACGTGAAGCCCGGCGACTCCGCTTCGCCCGGCGGATTGAAGACCTTGATGAGCGCGGGCAGCAGCGTCATGTTGGTCAGATACGCGACGAACATGCCGACGCCCGCGATCTTGCCCAGCTCCGACACGCCCCGATACGCGGTCGGCAGGAACGAGAAGAAGCTCTCTGCAACGGCGACGGCGGCGAGCGTCAACGGCACGCCGATGCTGTATGCCGTGTGAATCAGCGCGGCCGCGAGCCGGTCGTCGCGATTGCGCTCTTCGCGGTACTTCACCCCGAACTGCACGCCGAAGTCGACGCCGAGCCCGACGAACAGCACCATGAACGCGACGGAAATCATGTTGAGCGCATCGACCATCATCAGGCCGAGCGCGGCCGTGATGACGAGTCCGACGAACAGCGTGATGAACACAGCGACGATCAGGCGTCCCGAGCGCAGCGCAAGCCACAGGATGCCGAGCACGACGAAGAACGTGACGATGCCGTTGATCTCCGCGCCGTCCTGCACCGACGCGAACTCTTCGTCGGCGAGCGGCTGTTCGCCCGTCAGACGGATGCGCGCGCCGTATTGCGAGTCGAGATCGAGCGACGCCGCCATCTTGCGGATTTCTTCCGACGCTTTCGCGCCCGCCTGCAGCGCCTCGAAGTTCAGCTTCGGCTGGACGACAATGAACGCTCGCGCGGGCACCTTCGCCGCGTCCTTGTCGACGAGCGCGCGCCACGAGAACACGGCGGGCTCGTTGGCGAGCACGTGATCGATGACGGTCGCGCTACGCGACAGCAGATTGCTCATGTCGCCGAGCTTCACCTGGCCGATCTGCAGCGGCAGCAGCAGACTCGTCGTGAGAGTGCCGGCGAGTCCCGTCAGACTCGGATCGTGTGCAAGCTGGTTGATCAGCGGACGCGCCTTGACCAGTTGCGAAGTCGTCGATTGCACGTCGGCGAGCGATGGAAACAGCAAGCCGTTCTTCTCGAAGAACGGACCGCTGCCAGGCTGCATCACCGAATCGAACTCCGACGTTTCTTTCTGCAGTGCAGCGGCGAGCGTGTTCGCGGCGGCATCCGCGTACTCCGGCGCGCCCGCTTCGACGACGACCAGCAAGGTCTGCCCGCGATCGGGAAAGGCTTTGTCGATCTGTTGCTCAAGCGCGGACCATTGCGCATCGTTCTCGACGAGACGGCTGATGTCGGTATTGATCTTGAAGTGATGAACGACGTAGATCGCGCTCAGCACGGCGAGCACGAGCGACAGCCCGATGACCTGCAGCGGACGGCGCACCGACCAGACAACGAGGCGAACGATAGAGGACTTCAGCATGTACGCGAGCGGGGCCTTGTCACGGTTGGCGTTATTGGTAGAGGGCACAAGTATACCGACGCAGCCGCTGCACGGTCGCGTTAGTGAACCAGCGCGGCTTGTCAAAGTCTATATACTGACCCCGTAACCGCGCAGGATGCGGCCTGTCCGCGCGGGTTCACTCCTAACTGTCCCGAAGAGCGTATGAAACGTTATATCTCTGCCTTCCTGGCAGCCGCCGTGGTTTCCACCGCGGCATTCGCACAAACCGCGCCTGACGCGATCGTGAAGAGCGCAGTCGAAGGCACGGTCAACGCGATGAAGGCCGATCCGCAAGCTCGCGGCGGCGACATGAAGAAGATCACGCAGGTGGTCGAGTCGCACTTCGTGCCCGCGACGAACTTCCAGCGCACGACGCGCATCGCGGTCGGTAAAGCCTGGGCGACGGCCACGCCGGAGCAGCAGAAACAACTGTATGAGCAATTCCAGAAACTGCTCGTGGGCACGTATGCGGCGTCGCTGTCGCAACTGCGCGATCAGGACGTGAAGTTCAAGTTCGCGCCGTCGAACGCGTCGGCGGATGCGAAAGACACCGTCGTCCAGTCGCATGTGCTGAGCAACGGCGGCGACGACTCGATCGATTACCGCCTGGAAAAAACGGCGAACGGCTGGAAGATTTACGACATCAACATGATGGGCGCGTGGCTGATCCAGGTGTATCAGACGCAGTTCCAGGATCAGCTGTCGAAGGGCGGCGTCGACGGGCTCATCAAGTTCCTGACCGAGCACAACGCGCGTAGCGCGGGCTGATTCCCTCCCGGCGGCACCCAAACAAAAAGAGCGCAACGGTTTAACCGTTGCGCTCTTTTTTCATGCGGCGTCGATACGTCTTAGTTCAACGCAGCTGCCGACGTCTGCACCTTCTTGCCCGTGCCCGCGCGCTCGATCTGTTCCAGCTTGATCTCGACGTGACGCGAGAACACGTACTCGGCGGGACGCTGCTTGTCGAGCGGGATGTCCTTGGCGAATGCGCCCGTGGTACGCGCGCCTTGCAGGCTAACCTTAAGCGCCTTCAGCGGATGCGCGACCGTGTCCATCACAGCCGTCGCTTCGAAGCCGCAGTGGACCATGCAGTCCGCGCACTTCTCGTACTTGCCCGTGCCGTACTTGTCCCAGTCGGTGGTTTCCATCAGTTCCTTGAAGGTCTTCACATAACCTTCGCCGACCAGATAGCACGGCTTTTGCCAGCCGAACACCGTGCGCGCCGGGTTGCCCCACGGCGTGCATTCGTAGCTCTGGTTGCCGGCCAGGAAGTCGAGGAACAGGCTCGACTGGCTGAACGACCACTTCTTGCCGTTGTCGCCGCGCTTGAAGATTTCGCGGAACAGGTTCTTCGTCTTGTCGCGATTCAGGAAGTGCTGCTGGTCCGGGGCACGCTCATATGCATAGCCCGGCGACACCGTGATGCCGTCGACACCAATTTCGCCGACCGTGTCGAAGAACTTCGCCACGCGCTCGGGCACGGCGTCGTTGAACAGCGTGCAGTTGATGTTCACGCGGAAGCCGCGGCGCTTGGCTTCCTTGATGGCCGCGACGGCCTTGTCGTACACGCCTTCCTGCGAGACCGAGTGATCGTGCGCTTCGCGGTCGCCGTCGAGGTGCACCGACCAGACGAAGTACGGATTCGGCTCGTAATCGTCCATCTTCTTTTCCATCAGCAGCGCGTTCGTGCACAGGTACACGAACTTCTTGCGCGCCATGATGCCCTTGACGATCTCCGGCATTTCCTTGTGCAGCAGCGGCTCGCCGCCGGCGATCGACACGACGGGCGCGCCGCACTCGTCGACGGCTTCGAGGCATTCCGCCAGCGAAAGACGCTGGTTCAGGATGGGATCCGGATAGTCGATCTTGCCGCAACCATTACAAGCGAGGTTGCAGCGGAACAAAGGCTCGAGCATCAGCGCGAGCGGGTAGCGTTTGTTGCCCTTGAGGTGATTGCGCATGATGTACGCACCAACCCGGACTTTTTGTAGCATCGGAATAGACAAATCGTCCTCCTTTAAACTTCGCGTGCAGCGAGTGGTTGCGTCAGCTTCGACGGCAACTTGAATTCAACTTTTTCCTCACGTCCCGCCATCGTTGTGACGTCGACGGGGCCCAGTGCGCGTAGCGCATCGATCACGTTCTCGACCATCTCTTCAGGTGCCGACGCGCCGGCCGTGATGCCGACCGTCGTCACGTTGGCGAACCACTCCGTCTTGACTTCGGAACCGTCGGCGACGAGGTAGCTCGGCACGCCCGATTCGCTGCCGATTTCGCGCAGACGATTCGAGTTCGAGCTGTTCGTTGCGCCTACCACCAGCAGCACATCGACTTCCGAGCTGAGCTCGCGCACGGCTGCCTGACGGTTTTGCGTCGCGTAGCAGATGTCGCGCGTATCCGGACCGACGATGTCGGGGAAACGGCGCTTCAGCGCGTCGATGATGCCGCGCGTGTCGTCCACCGACAGCGTCGTCTGCGTGACGTACGCGAGCGGCGTGTCGATGGCCAGTTCCAGCTTCGCGACTTCCGCTTCGCTTTGCACGAGCATCACCGTGCCCGGAATCTGGCCGATGGTGCCTTCCACTTCGGGATGGCCCGCGTGCCCGATCAGAATCAGCGTGCGACCCCCGGCCACATACTGACGACCCTGCACATGAACCTTCGTCACCAGCGGGCAGGTGGCATCGAGCACGTCGAGACCGCGCTGCTCCGCATCGCGTTCGACACTTTGCGCGACACCGTGGGCACTGAAAATGGCAACTGCGCCCTGCGGCACTTCATCGAGTTCTTCGACGAAGCGCGCGCCTTTACGGCGAAGATTATCGACCACGTGCCGGTTGTGGACGATTTCATGACGCACGTAAACAGGTGCGCCATGTTGCTGCAAAGCGCGATCGACGATTTCGATCGCCCTTACGACTCCCGCACAAAAGCCGCGGGGTTGAGCAAGGATGACTCGCATAAGCTGGCGAACTCCGACTGACGCGGGGTTCCGGTCCAGATCGGTAAAAACGACCTGTTCGCCGCGTCTGTATATTTAGTTGATGTCTTAAATCCGACGAAAGTCGATACTTGAGACCAAACGCGCATTCTAACGCTATCGCCGTCTGTTTGCTTTTCAGGCGCACCGGAGTGTGGCGTTTGTGTGGCGGGCGTCGCGGCAAAAATGACTCGCTGCGTCGGTTGGCGGGAACCCTTAAACTACTGGGCTTTGCTGCGCCGACGCATCGCATGCGCCGTCCGGCATGTGGCAATTGAATTTTCTGCGGCGTCTTTCGTCGACGACGCATTCTTGAACGTATCGAAAACGCGGACTATCACATATTCGATAGCCGGCCAGTGCTCGATTTCCACGACTGGCGCAGCGTCGCGTGTTCTGCTGGCGCGCCGCGCCCGTCGCCGCGTCCGAAGCGCGCGGCTTCCATAGAGGGCTATGCATGATTGCGGCGGTTCTGTTTGTGTTGGCGTGTCTGTCGCTGTTGATCTGGTGTGTGCTGCTGTTCGCGCGCGGCGGTTTCTGGCGCGCGCAGCCCGCTGCGCCGCTCGCGCCCGAGGCGCGCGACGCGTGGCCCGGCGTCGCCGCCGTCGTTCCCGCGCGCAATGAAGCGGACGTGATCGCGCGGGCCGTCACCTCGTTGCTCACGCAAGAGTATCGGGGCGACTTCCACGTAATCGTCATCGACGACCACAGCACCGACGGCACCGCCGACGCCGCCCGCGCCGCCGCGCTCGCGCTTCAGTGCCCGGACCGGCTGACGGTGATCAGCGCGAAGCCGCTGCCGGCGGCCTGGTCGGGCAAGGTCTGGGCGCAGTCGCAGGGCATCGAGGCGGCGCGTTCGCTCGGCTACTCGCCGGAATACCTGCTGCTCACGGATGCCGACATCGGCCATCCGTCCGATGCGCTCACGCAACTCGTGATGCGCGCCGACGCCGAAAAGCGCGACCTCGTCTCGCTGATGGTGCGTCTGCGTTGCGATTCGTTCTGGGAAAAGGCGCTGATTCCCGCCTTCGTGTTCTTTTTCGCGAAGCTGTATCCGTTCGCGTGGGTCAACAATCCGCGCAATCGCACGGCGGGCGCGGCGGGCGGCTGCATGCTGGTGCGCCGTACGGCGCTCGAAGAAGCGGGCGGCATCGAATCGATCCGCGCCGAACTGATCGACGATTGCAGTCTCGCCGCGCGCATCAAGCATCGCGGCGAGGGCCGTCATCCCATCCGTCTCGACGTGGCGGCGCGCAGCGTCTCGCTGCGTCCGTACGACAGCTGGCGCGAAATCTGGAACATGATCGCGCGCACGGCGTTCACGCAGCTGCGCTATTCGGCGTTGTTGCTGGCGGGCACGCTGCTCGGCATGACGATCATCTATCTCGTGCCTCCCGCCGTCGCGCTTCTGCTCGGGCCGAAAGGCTGGCCGGCGTGGCTCGCGTGGGGCGCGATGTGCTGCGCCTACGCGCCGATGCTGCGCTACTACCAGCGCTCGCCGCTGTGGGCGCCGTTCCTGCCGCTCATCGCGCTGTTCTACGTCAGCGCGACGTTCGGCTCGGCCGTGCGCTACTGGCGCGGCAAGGGCGGCCAATGGAAGGCGCGCGTGCAGGCGCCCGCCGGGTCGAATCAATGAAGCGGCTGGTCTGCCTGATCGTCCTTGTGCTCAGTGTTATGCAGAATGCATCAGCCGACGATCAGACGAACCACGACCGCACCTCCGACTATCTCCGCCAGAAGTTCGGCCTCGCGAAAGAGAAGGCCGAACAGATATCGAACGCTGTGCGCGCCGCGTCGGAAAAGTACGCGCTGCCGCCCGCGCTGATTCTCGCGATCATCTCGATCGAATCGCGTTTCAAGGAAAAGGCCAAGGGCGGCAACGGCGCAACGGGGCTGATGCAGGTCGTGCCCGGCGCGCACAAACGCATGTTGAAAGACGTGAAGGATCTGACCGATCCCGAGACCAACATCGAAATCGGCTCGGCGATTCTGTACGGCTACGTGAAATCGGCGGGCGGCGATCTGAATGCCGCGTTGAAGAGCTACGGCGGATCGCAGGCGTATGCGGAGAAGGTCAACGGCCGCGTAAAGACGTTCGCGGATGTCGTGGCTACCGATGCCAGCGCAGTGCCGGGTGCCGACCAGCCGCTGCCGGCTCGCGACGGCGACTGCGATGCGCGCTATTCGTCGTTGTGTATCGGGCCCGTGGTCTACGTGAGCCCTGTGGCGGACGCCGCGAGCAGTCCGAGTGTTTCGCAGCGCGCGACCAGTCTGCTGAATTCGTTGCTGCCGCTGACGCATTGAAGACCGACGGCCGCGTGGCCGTCGCATGCGATCACTTCTGCGTCAGCATCATGTACATCTGAATGACCATGTCCGGCGAAAACTGGAACGGCACCCAGCCGTGTCCTGTATGGCGCATCACGAGCAGACGGTCGCCGTTCGACTGCTTCTGCACGGCCATCATCGGATTTTTCGTCGACACGAAACGCCAGCCTGTGGGCAGGTTCGGCGGCACTTCCGGTTCCATCGACGCACGCGCGTTCGACAGTTCCTCGAGCAGCTGAGCCAGTTGCAGCGTATGCAGCGTGACCGACTTGCCGCCGATCGACATCGTGATTTCGTTCTGGCTCGGACGCTCGATATGCAGCGTCGGCTTGTCGTCTGCGGCGTCCGCAACGTCCGCTTCGGCTTGCGGTTCGACGGGCGCAACGACGGCGGCTTCCGCAACGGCCGCCGGTTCGCCGTCCGCCTGCTTGGCGGTCGCGGCGTCGGCTTCGCGCGATGCCGCGACAGAAGCCGTCGCAGCCTGAATGAGCTGTTGGACGCCTGTTTCGAGCGCGCCAAGCTGTTCCTGAAGATTCATGCGTAGTTCTCTGGTAAGACCCGCGATTTTACCTTCTGCGCGCCGACGTGAGCTTTCGAGCCGGCATCGCGAGTTGTAACAAAGCGTGTGCAAGTCCGCGCAGAGAGGCGTCGCGCCGTCACGCTTTCAGATAGCCCGCTTCGCGGAACCAGTCGAGCGCATCGCGCAAGCCTTCGCGATACGGACGCGCCTGATAGCCGAGTTCGCGCTCCGCTTTCGCCGACGTGAAGTACATCTTGTTCTTCGACATCTTCAGGCCGTCGACGGTCACGAACGGCTCGCGCTTCGTGAACTTCGCGACCGCTTCCGCGCCGACTGCGAGCGGATATAGCGGCCAGCGCGGTAGCGCGATCGTCGGCGGCTTGCGACTGACCATGCCCGCGATATCGGCGAGCATCTGCTGCAGCGGCAGATTCTCGCCGCCCAGAATGTAGCGCTCGCCGATCTTGCCGCGTTCGAGCGCGAGAAAGTGGCCCATTGCCACGTCGTCGACATGCACGAGGTTCAGCCCCGTATCGACGAACGCGGGAATCTTGCCGAGCGCCGCCTCGACGATGATGCGGCCCGTCGGCGTCGGCTTCACGTCGCGCGGACCGATGGGCGTCGACGGATTGACGATGACAGCGGGCAGGCCGTCGTTCGCGATCATCCGTTCGACGGCGCGCTCGGCGAGCACCTTGCTGCGCTTGTAGACGCCGATCGCCTGATCCGGCGTCATCGGTGAAGTTTCGTCGACGGAGGCGCCCGAGCCCGTGACCTTCAACGTCGCGACGCTGCTCGTGTACACGACGCGCTCCACGCCTTCCTTCAGCGCTGCGCGCATCGTCGCTTCCGTGCCTTCGAGATTCGCGCGCTCGATTTCGTGCGGGTCGGGCGCCCACAGCCGGTAATCGGCGGCGACGTGCAGCAGATAGCGCGCGCCGCGCATTGCCGCACGCATCGACGCCTCGTCGCGCATGTCGCCGACCGCGATTTCCGCATCGAGCGATTCGACGTTGCGGCGCGGGCTGGTCGGACGCACTAGCACGCGCACCGCAAAGCCCTTTTGCTGCGCGATGCGCGCGACGGCCGAGCCGACGAAACCGGATGCACCGGTGACGAGTACGAGGTCGCGAGTCTGATCGGTCATTGCGTGGCGTTCGATGATTTGCAGAGGTCGGAATTGTACGTGCTGCGCGTTAAGGCCGTGATTGTCCCGCGGTGCGCGCGATGCTCGCCCGCATCCAGGCCAAAGCGGAACGCAGCAAGCAAAGCGCGCGTGGCGCGACTAGAATGCCCGCGTAAACGCATAGAAGGAGGTGAGAGCATGTCCGGCACGGATCTCGATTCGCGTATGGAAACGTACTACGTGCGGGTGCGCGGCATGGTGCAGGGCGTCGGCTTTCGTCACGCGACGGTGCGCCAGGCGCATGCGCTAGGTATCCGGGGATGGGTGGCGAACCTGGAAGACGGTTCCGTCGAAGCCATGTTGCAAGGGCCGGCGAACCAGCTCGACCGGATGCTGTCGTGGCTGCGTCACGGGCCGCCGACGGCGCGCGTGACGGAAGTCACGCACGAAGAGCGCGCCAGTGACAAGCGCTACGAGCGCTTTCAGCAGCAGTAAAACGGCACACAAAAAAGCGCGCGGCTCGAGTCCGCGCGCTTTTTATGTCATGAAGGCGCTCAACGCGCCACCAGCAGACTTTCCGCAAAACCCCAATCGCGCTCGAGCCATTGATGGCTGCATGTGAAGCCCGCATCGTCGGCGATCGCATGCAATTCTTCCGCACGATACTTGTGGCTGCTCTCCGTCCAGATCGTCTCGCCTTCGCGCAGTTCGACCGTCAGCTGCGCCGCGCGCACCTGCGCTTTCACGTTGCGCTTCGCGCGCAGATGCATCTCGATGCTGCGCACGTCCGGATTGAAGCGCGCGACGTGTTCGAAGGCATCCAGCGGGAAATCGCCGTCCAGTTCGCGATTGATGCGTGCGAGCAGGTTCAGGTTGAACGCAGCCGTTACGCCGATCGGATCGTCGTACGCTGAAATCAGTACGGGCACTGGCTTTTCGAGGTCGGTGCCGAGCAACAGCGCGTCGCCGGGCGCGAGCATGTTGCGGATATCGCGCAGAAAACGCGTGGCCGCGAGCCGTCCGAAATTGCCGATCGTGCTGCCGAGAAACAGCACGAGCAGCGGCTCGTCGCTGGCGCGGCGCTTGCTCACTTCGGCCAGCCCCGCGAGATAGTCGCGTTCGTAGCCGACGATCGAAATGCGTTCGATATCGCCGAGTTCACGGCGACATAATTGCAAAGCGGTGCGCGAAATTTCAATCGGGCAGTAAGAAGTGGGGCGCTTTTTACAGAGCGCTTCGAGGATGCGGCGCGTCTTGCGGCCGCTGCCGCTGCCCAGTTCCGCGACGATCGCGTTGTGCGGCAACTGCGCGACGATGTCGCCCGCGTGTTGCGCGAGCAGGCGTTCTTCGGCGCGTGTGACGCCGTATTCGGGCAGCGCGGTGATCACCTCGAACAGCGCTGAACCGACTTCGTCGTACAGATACTTCGACGGCAATTCCTTCTGGGGCTGCTTGCTGAGGCCAGCGCGAACGGCGGCGGCGAATTCCGGCGATACGTCGTGCGACAGGTGATGCGATACGGCTGGCTGAGTCATGTTGGCTCCGTGTTGTCTCGTTCCAGTGATGGCTTGCGGACTGCGGAAGAGCGAATGCGTTGGAGTGAGTGGACCGGCGTGCGTTCAGCGAACCAAGCGTGAGCGCATTCGATGACCGGCGCGTGTCTGCGTTCGTGTGCGTCGCGTGCACAGAAGCATATTGAAAGCCGCTGACGCGGCTTCGAGCGGTACATAGAAGCAAGAAACAGGCTTGTGTTTCCGCAGACGACCCGCCTACGATTCGCCGACGACATGCGGCGTGGAGATGGAGTTAGTTTTTATAGTGCATCGAACGTGGATATGCACGGACGCAATCTGGCCGAAAAGTGCGAGTGAGTCGCACATACCCTAGAATGCGCGCTTCACGCGGCACGGCCTCGCTCGCACCGGAGCGCGCCGGCGTCGCGCAGTTAAAACAAGACTTAACAATGAACGAGACTTCCCGCCGATGAACGCTTATCAACCGGGGCGCGGCATCGCGTTATCCGTGTGCGCATCGACGCTCTTCGCCCTGATGTCCGTGTACGCGAAACTGCTCGCGCCGCTGACGGGGCTCGATATCTTCGCGTGGCGCGTGATCTGGACCGTGCCGGGCGCTTTCACGCTGATTGCCGTCCGCTCGCGTCTGCCGCAATTGCAGGCGCTATTGCAGCGCGTGCTTCGCGAGCCGCGCACCGCACTGCTGCTGGTCGCCAGCGCGATATTGCTAGGCGCGCAGTTGTGGGTGTTCCTGTGGGCGCCGCTGCATGGGCGGATGCTCGAAGTGTCGCTGGGCTACTTTCTGTTGCCGCTGTCGATGGTGCTGCTCGGGCGTTTCTACTATCACGAGCGGCTCGAACCGTTGCAGTGGCTCGCCGTGGCGTGCGCGGCCGTGGGCGTGCTGCACGAACTGTGGGTGACGCGTGCGTTTTCCTGGCCGACGCTGCTGGTCGCGGTCGGCTATCCGCCGTACTTCGTGTTGCGGCGCAAGATGAACGCCGATTCGCTGACGGCCTTTGCGCTCGAAATGTCGCTGATGCTGCCGTTCGCACTCGCAATGGTGTTCAGCGGCGGCTCGCTCGCGCTGCTGTCGGGCCGCATCGATATGTGGCTGTTGCTGTTGCCGGGACTCGGCGCACTGAGCACGATTGCGCTCGCGACGTATCTGAAAGCGAGCCGTCTGCTGCCGATGGCGCTGTTCGGCATCCTCGGTTATGTGGAGCCGGTGTTGCTGGTGATCGTATCCGTGACGCTGCTCGGCGAAACGCTGACGGCGCAGCAGCTTGGCACTTATGTGCCGATCTGGATCGCCGTCGGGCTGACGGCGTTGCATAGCGCGAGGCTGCTCGCGCCGCGTTGAACTCAGGAGCGATGCCGCGTGACGCCATGCGCGGCATCGACATGCGTGGGGCCGACTTTCGCTTCGATCGCCTCGCGCAACGCGGGCCGCCAGCCGAACGCAAACAGCGTTTCGGCGAGCACGAACAGCGGGCCGATCAGCAGGCCGATCACATCGTCGACGAAGGCGGGCTTGCGGTGCTCGTAGGCGACGTGTCCCACGAACTGGAACGCCCAGCCGACCACGAACAGGCCGATGCCCGATGCGAGCCACGTCAACGTCGGTTGTGCGGCGAGCCATGCGCCGCACGCCACGCATGCCAGCGACACGACGCACATCATCAGACCGAGCGGCACGTCGAGCACGAAGTAGTAGATCACGCTGAGGCCGAACAGCACCCACGCAGGCGACAGCGCGAATGGCAACGAGTCGGGCGTCCACGCGGGCCGGCTCAGCAGCACGGCGAGCGCGAGCACGATCATCGGAATGCCGATGAAATGCGTCGCGATGTTGCGCCGGTCGCGATGATAGGCTGCGTATTGCGCGAGCTGGTCGGTGAGCGTTCTCATGGATGCCGTTCCTCGTCGAAAGTCATCATAATCGCGGGCGGCGCGCTGCGACACTTTCGGCTAGCCGACAATTCGAACCATTCAGGCTCTCATGACATTCGCTATTCCGTCGTCTGAACTTGCGGAACTGCTCGATCGCAGCGCGTGGTTTCGCTCGGCGCCGGACGCGTTGCGCATGCAACTGATCGAAACGGGACGCACGCGGCGGCTGCCAGCGGGCCAGCGCCTCTTCAATCGCGGCGATGCCGATGACGGCTTCTATTGTGTGCTCGATGGATTGATGCGGATCGGCTCGGCGAGCGTGGACGGCAAGGAAGCGTTGCTCGCGGTGATCGAACCGGTGAACTGGTTCGGCGAGATCGCGTTGTTCGACGGCCAGACGCGCACACACGACGCATATGCCGAGCGCGATACGCTGCTGTTTCACGTGCCGCGCGCGGCGCTCACGGCGCTGCTCGAACGCACGCCGGCGTTCTGGCATGCGTTCGGTCTGCTGCTCACGCACAAGCTGCGGCTCGCGTTCGATGCAATCGAAGAAGCCGCGTTGCTGCCCGCCGCACAACGCGTCGCGCGGCGTCTGCTGCTGATGGCGGGCGGATATGGCGGCGGCGATGCAGGTGCGCTGCGAAGCGTGCTGAAAGTGCCGCAGGAAGATCTCGCGATGATGCTCGCGCTGTCGCGTCAAACCACGAACCAGATTCTCAAACAGTTCGAGACGCAGGGCGCGCTCGCGCTGCGCTATGCGGAGATCGAGATCGTCGATGCAGCGAAGCTGCGCGCGTTCGCTGCATCGAATGGCGTGCGCTAGAACGGATTGTCGACCACACCCGGCTTCGCGTCGGGCTCTTCCTTGACCTGCTCCGGCAATGTCGGCTCGGCCTGAAGCGCGGCGACGATGCTGTCGAGCGCTTCCTTCAGCGCGAGCGCCGCTTTCAATCCGCGCTTGTCCTTCGTGATGTCGAGCGTGCCATTGAGCACCACGCGCGTGGTGCCGTTCGACACCGTCAGCGCGTCGCCCTGGATGTTGAGCACGTCGTCGTCGTTCGAATAGGCTTTAAACACCTTTCAGTCCTCCCGGATGCTGGTCCTTGAGATTTTCCGGAATGCCCGGAAAGCGGATGCCGCTCATCGCTTCGAGTTCATGCACCGACTTCACTTCGTAGCTGTTGGTGGCCACGTTGTCCGCGACGATCGCGAACGCCAGTTTCTTCGACGGCACGTAGACGACCTTGAACAGCTGTGTCGGCACGAACACGCGCGTCGGTCCGATGGTCTGCAACTGCGAGCCGATGAACATCGGGCCGGTGACGACGTACGTGTCGTCGTATTTGACGGCGATCTTGCGCACGGCCGTTTCGAGGCGCGACCACAGGCGCTGGTTGTTCTCGCGATTCTGCGGCACGATGTTCGCAAGCGAGAACGATTGTGCCATCGCATCGGGATTCCATCGATTGCCAGCCGGGCTCATATGACCGCGATCGAAACCGCTGCGCTTGTAGTCGGCGAGCGTCGCGCCTTCGCCTTCCGGCAAGCGCGCGTCTTCGAAAAACTTGTTGGTGCGCGTCATGTCTTTCGCGGCCTCGATGTGATCGCGCGTCAGATGCTCGGCGGACCATAGCGGACCATGCGTGATGCCCGAATGCAGAACGGCGAAATCCGAGTAGCACAGCATGCGCGACTTCGGCGTCATCTTCGCGTTCGTCAGCACGGGCCATTGGGCGTTGGGCGTGAAATCCGTGCATGACGTTGCCGCCCATGCGTGACCCGTGCAACTCGCGGCCACGATAAGCAGGCTGACTAACCACTTCTTCATAGATGGGAAAAGCGAATGGAGGGGGTCGCAAGTATAGCCGTGCGACCTATGCACGATGCAAGGGCTTACATCGCGTTACGTGCGAGGTGTGATGCGGCGATCGGCAAAAGCGTCATGACGCATTGCGGCGCGCATGGCAATTTATACGCGCGAGTGCGCGAGCGAAGAGACGATGCCAACAGATCGGGATGATGGCCCGCGCCCGCGAGGGGGAGGTGCGGGGCGGGCTTCGAATGTGTCGCCGGATCAGCGGCCGAACACGCTGTGTTCAGCGTTGACAGGCAAGCGGTCGACGGCCTGCAGGCGCCAATAACCGCTCATCGGCGTGCGCGTGCGGTCCGACGACCACGCCGCGCTGCCTTGTACCGAACTGACCCGCTGTCGCGGGTCGACGTGCAGGCCATTCAACGTGCATAAGGGTGCGTCTGCGCTCGGCGCGCAGAGCTTGGTGACGCCGTCCTCGTCATGAAGTTCGCCCCATGGGGGCAGGTCGATCCCATCGTGTGCTTCTCTCGACCAGCGACGTTCGTCTGTATCGAGCCATAGCACCGCATAGTCGTGATTGACGGTGGGGTCCGAACCGTTGATCAGTATCGTCAGCCGCATGCAGAATTCCCCCGAAGAAATTGAGTATGTGCGCTTCATCAGTCTACGTCGGGCCGAACGTTATGCAAGGCCAACCGGCAATCGACTATCGGAAGGATTGAAAAACCCAATTGGGAACGTATCGCCGACCTCCTAGATTTAAGGCACGGCTCAGGTGCGCGCGTCTGGCCGGTCTTTGCCCAACAGAAACGCAAAAAACGCGCGCTCCCACATACAGGCTTTGGATGGAGGCTCAGATGTCGCAACTCAAGGGTTCGAAGACGGAGGAGAATCTGAAGGCCGCATTTGCGGGCGAATCGCAGGCCAATCGCCGTTATCTGTATTTCGCGGCAAAGGCCGATGTCGAGGGACAGAACGACGTCGCAGCGCTATTCCGCTCGACAGCGGAAGGCGAAACGGGCCACGCACACGGCCACCTCGAATATCTGGAAGTCGTGGGCGATCCGGCAACGGGTTTGCCGTTCGGTTCGTCGCGTCAGAACCTGCAGGCGGCGATCGCGGGCGAGACGCACGAATACACCGACATGTATCCCGGCATGGCCAAGACGGCGCGCGATGAAGGCTTCGACGAAATCGCGAACTGGTTCGAAACGCTGGCGAAGGCGGAACGCAGCCACGCGAATCGCTATACGAAGGCGCTGGAAGCACTGGTCGATTGAGTGGTCGAAGCGCCGGCCGAGCAGCCGGCGCAACTGTACTGACGCGAGATCGAGCGAGACGATCACGATTTCGCGCGTGCCGTAGCGCGCGTTTCATCGACATACAAGGAACGGACGCGCATATAACAAGCCCCGCAACTACGTTGCATCCGACGGGAACAACGCGCTCGAGCGCGTGCTCCACGTCGACACAGGAGACTCACGCCATGCCTCACAAGGAAGGCAGTCTCGAGGCGCCGATTCGTCATCCGCTCGACTGGAAATCGGATGCCTTCTACGATCAGGATGCGATCGATCAGGAGTTGACACGCGTATTCGACATCTGCGCCGGATGCAGGCGGTGCGTGTCGTTGTGCGGCGCATTCCCGACGCTTTTCGATCTCGTCGACGAAACCGACACAGGCGAGGCGCATGAAGTCGACAAGACGAAGTTCGGCGCCGTGGTCGATCAATGCTATCTGTGCGACCTGTGCTACATGACGAAGTGTCCATACGTGCCGCCGCATCAGTGGAACGTGGATTTTCCGCATCTGATGCTGCGCGCCAAAGCTGCCGCGTACAAGCGCGGCGAAGTCCAGATGCGCGACAAATTCCTGTCGAACACCGACGCACTCGGCACCTTCGCGGGCATTCCCATCGTCACGCAGACGGTCAACGCGGTGAATCACACAGGCGTGGCGCGCGACCTCATGGAAAAGGCGCTCGGCGTCGACAAAAAAGCGTGGCTGCCCGATTTCGCCGCGCGCAAGTTTCGCAGTGCCGCGAAGAAGTCGCCGCAAGCACAGGCGAAGGACGGCGAGCGCACGCCCGGTAAGGTCGCGATCTACGCAACGTGCTACGTGAATTTCAACGAGCCGGGCATCGGCCACGATCTGCTGGCCGTGCTCGCACACAACGACATTCCGTACGAACTCGTCGCAAGCGAAGCATGCTGCGGCATGCCGTTGCTGGAGCAGGGCAATCTTGACGGCGTCGCGGCGAAGAAAGGGAAGAACATGCCGGTACTCGCGCGTTATGCACGCGACGGCTACGCGATCATCGGCGCGATTCCGAGTTGCGTGCTGATGTACAAGCACGAACTGCCGCTGATGTTTCCCGACGATGCCGACGTGCGCGCCGTCAGCGAAGCATTCTGGGATCCGTTCGAATACTTCGTCGCGCGTCATCGCGATGGCCTGCTGAAGACCGACTTCAACACGCCGCTCGGCAAGGTGTCGTATCACGTGCCGTGTCATGCGCGCGTGCAGAACATCGGACGCAAGACGTCCGAGACTTTCGCGCTCGTGCCCGATACGCAGGTGACCGTGGTCGAGCGCTGTTCGGGACACGCGGGCACATTCGGCGTGAAGAAGGAGTTTCACGCAATGGCGATGAAGATCGGCACGCCCGTCTTCAAGGCGATGGCGCAGCCGCAGCCCGATTACATCTCGTCGGATTGCCAGCTTGCGGGGCATCATATCGAACAGGGTTTCGACGAAAACAACCTGCCGAAAACACAGCTCGCGCATCCGCTGACGCTGCTGCGCAAGGCATACGGCCTTTGATCTTCAATCTTCTGCGAGGACAAGAATGAGCATCGCGAGGAACTCCCTGCTGTCGCTCGAAAACTATGCGAAGACGCGCAAGACGATGCGCGAGCAGGTCATCGAGCACAAGAAGAGCCGCATCGTCAGGCTCGGCAATCACCTGACGTTCCTGTTCGAAGATGAGCTGACGATCCGCTATCAGATCCAGGAAATGCTGCACATCGAAAAGATTTTCGACGAAGACGGCATACAGGGCGAACTCGAAGCGTACCTGCCGCTCGTGCCTGACGGCAGCAACTTCAAGGCGACGATGCAGATCGAGTACGAGAACGAAGTGGAGCGACGCGCGGCGCTGTCGCGACTGATCGGCGTCGAGGACAGCGTTTTCATGAAAGTGGACGGCGAGGAACCTGTCTACGCGATCGCCGACGAAGACCTCGAACGCGAGAACAACGAGAAGACCTCAGCCGTGCATTTCGTGCGCTTCGAACTGACGCCTGGGATCAAGGCCCGCTTGCGTGACGGCGCGGCCTTGCTGATCGGCTGCGATCATCCGAACTATCCCGTCGACCTGCAAACCGTTCCCGACGACGTTCGGCGATCGCTCGTCAAAGATCTCAGTTAAAGCGGCTTGCGATACACGACGAATCCCGACAGGTCCGCGACCTTGTCGTAAAGCTGCATGGCCGTGCGATTCGATTCGTGCGTGAGCCAGTACACGCGCTCAGCATGCGCGGCCTTCGCCGCTGCATAGACGGCTTCGATCAGCGCACGGCCCACACCTTTGCCGCGCTCGGAATCGAGCGTGAACAGGTCGTGCAGATAGCACGTCGGCCCCTTCATCAACGTGCTGCGGTGATACAGGTAATGCACGAGGCCCACCAGCGTGCCGTCCGCGCGTTCGGCCACCATCGCGTGCATCGGTTCGAGTCCGTCGAAGAAGCGCGACCACGTGAGCTGCGTGATTTCGCGCGGCAGCGCCGTATCGTCGAAGCGGCCATAAAAGCGGTTGTAGCCGTCCCACAACGGCAACCACGCTTCGTAATCGGCGGGAACGACGGGGCGGATCTTCACGGCTTGTGTCACGGGTAGCGCTCCTTGCTTATATCGACAGGTATCGTCGAAGCATAGGGTTTCTGTGGCACCATTGTTAGCTCCACGTCGAATGCAAAATCTGGAGCCACACAATTGGATTACGGGCTGTTGATGTCGAGCTTCGCGAGCCAGTCGGCAGAACGTAAGCTCACGCAGCAATCGCTGCTTTACGAAAGCCTGCGCCATGCCATCCTGAACGGCGACATTCGCCACGGCAGCCAGCTCGTGCCAACGCGCGCGCTCGCCGAGCAACTCGGCATCGCACGGAATTCGGTGCTGTACGCGTATGAGCGGCTCGCCGAAGAAGGGTTTATCGCGGCGAGTCGTCATGGGTCGGTCGTCAGTTGTGTTGCGATGCCATCGGCGAATGCGGAAGCCGTCAGCGCGACGCCCGTCAGTCGATTGTCGCGGCGCGTCGCCGGATTGCCGCATGAGCGTGGCGTGCGCGGCACGCCATCGCCGTTTCAGGCGGGCGTGCCCGCGCTCGACGAGTTTCCCGTTGCGCAATGGCGTGCGTCGATGGAACGCGCATGGCGCTCCGTCGATGCACGCGATCTCGGCTACGGCTATCACGCGGGTCATCCGTCGCTCAGGCGCGCGGTGGCCGAATATGTGCGCGTGTCGCGCGGCGTGCGCTGCACGGCCGATCAGGTGTTCATCACGTCGGGCACGCATACGAGCCTCGACCTGTGCGCGCGCATGCTCGCCGATCCCGGCGATACCGTGTGGCTCGAAAACCCCGGCTATCACGGCGCGAGAATTGCGTTTCAGTCGGCGGGACTGAACATCGTGCCGATTCCCGTCGACGCCGCCGGTCTCGCACCCACGGAGGAACACTGGCAGCGCACGCCGCCGCGTCTCGTCTACATCACGCCGTCGCATCAATATCCGCTCGGCAGCGTGTTGAGTCTGGAGCGGCGCTGGTCGATCATCGACAACATCGTCGAACGCGGCGCGTGGATCATCGAAGACGACTACGACAGCGAACTGCGCCACAGCGGTCCGCCGCTGCCATCGGTGCAAGGATTGCGCGATGCCGCGCCCGTCGTCTATCTCGGCACGTTCAGCAAGACGATGTTCCCCGCGCTGCGCATCGGCTTCATGATCGTTCCTGCGAGCCTCGCGCCGGAGATCGGCGGCGTAATCGGCGAGATGTCGCGGCAAGGGCGCGTCGCGGATCAGGTCGCGCTCGCCGATTTCATCGAAAGCGGCAAATACGCGCGCCACTTGCGGCGCATGCGCCGCATCTATCAGCAGCGGCGCGAAGCGATGGTCGGCGCGATCTATACGCATATGAACGATCTCGTGACGGTTTCGTCCGACGGCAGCGGCATGCACCTGACGATGCGGCTCGATGCTCCCTTGCAGGACCGCGACGTGAGCGCTGCGCTGCGCGAGCGTGGCATCGCGGTTTCGCCGTTGAGCACGTATTGTCACGAGGGCGAAGACGCCGAACGCTTCAACGGCTTCATGCTCGGCTATGCGGGTGTGCGTCCCGACAAGGCCGACCGGCTGATCGCGGAACTCGCCGCGGCGATCCGTTCTCTGACCTGAAGCATCTGAAGCAGGCAACTGAGGCGAAGCAACTTTCAGGGAGAAACACGATGAACACGAACGAAGCACTCGGCGTTTTCGACGGCACGCATACCGTGCGTTTCGAACGTCTGCTGCCCGGCCCGATCGAGCGCGTGTGGGCGTATCTGACGGAATCCGACAAGCGCAGCCAGTGGCTTGCCTCCGGCGCGATCCCACCGCAGACGGGCGGCGATTTCATCATGCATTTCGATCACTCGCTGCTGGCGGCGACGCCAGAAGTTCCGCCCGAGCCGTATCGGCAATATGCGGGTGGACATGAGTCGTTGCATCGACTGGTGCGCTTCGAGCCGCCTCATGTACTCGCGTTCACGTGGGGCAGCATTCAGGACAATCTGTCGGAAGTGACGTTCGAACTGTCGGAAGCGGGCGATCAGGTGAAGCTCGTGCTGACGCATCGCAATCTGTCGGATCGCGACGAGCAACACGATGTCGGCCCCGGCTGGCACAGTCATCTCGACGTACTGCGCGAGCGTTTGAACGGCGGCGCGCCCGCGTCGTTCTGGAAGCTCTTCGAGCAGGTCAAGGCGCGGTACGACGCGTTGTGAAGTCCGCGCGAACGCGGGTTTCCGTCATCGTGTACGATCCCAAGCCATCGCGTACACGTTGACGGAGACCACCGTGTTTCGTTCGATCCTCATCCGCCTTGCCGTATTCATCACGCTTGCGCAGGCTTTCACGCCCGTTTTCGCAGCAACAGACGCCCCCGAACATGCCGCCGATTTCATCGCGCATGACTTCCGCTTTTCCGACGGCACGGTCTTTCCCGAACTGCGCATCCACTACGTGACGCTCGGCACGCCGCAACGCGACGCGCATGGCGACATCACCAACGCCGTATTGCTGTTGCACGGCACGACGGGCACGGGCAAAGCCTTCCTCACGCCGCTGATGCGCAGGGAACTGTTCGCCGCCGGCGAGCCGCTCGACACGCAGCGCTATTTCATCGTGATTCCCGATGGCCTCGGACGCGGCGGCTCGACCAAGCCGAGCGACGGCATGCGCACGAAGTTTCCGCATTACGGCTATGGCGACGTCGTCGAAGCGAATCACAGGCTGCTCGTCGACGGGCTCAAGGTGCGGCATCTGAAGCTCGTGCTCGGTACGTCGATGGGCGGCATGCAGACGTGGATGTGGGGTGAGCGCTATCCGGGCATGGCTGACGCGCTGATGCCCATCGCCAGCCAGCCGATCGCGATGGCGGGCCGCAACTGGCTGTGGCGGCAGATGATCGTCGGCGCGATTCGCAGCGATCCCGGCTGGCAGGACGGCAACTACACGACGCCGCCCACGCAATGGACGCGCGCGATGCCCGTCTTCACGCTGATCACGGGCAACGCGGCGCGCATGCAGGAACAGGCGCCCGATCGCGCGGCCGCGACGCGCCTGACGGAATCGATCGTGACGGAGGCCGCGAAAAGCGATCCGAACGATGTGTTGTACTGGTTCGAATCGTCGTGGGACTACGACCCGGAGCCGAATCTCGGCGCGATTCGCGGGCGTCTGTTCGCCGTCAATTTCACCGACGACCTGATCAACGCCACCGATCTCGGCGTGATGCAGCGGCTGATCGGCAAGGTGCCGCAAGGTCGATATGTGGAGATGCCGGAGACGGCGCAATCGTACGGACATCAGACGCTCGCGCACCCCGAAGTGTGGAAGCCGTACCTGATCCAGCTGATGAACGGCACAAGCGGCACGTGACACGCGCGGCCTTCACGGCTGCGTCTGCCGCACGGCGAGTGCGATAATCGTGATCGCCCCAAATAATGCAGAGCTGGAGAATACCGTGAGCCGCATCGACAACCCCGCACGCGACCAGGAAGCCGGCGTCGCCGATTCCACCCAGGACACCACGCGCATCGACGACACGCGCATCGGCGCGGTGCGTCCGCTGATTTCGCCCGCGCTGCTGCTCGACGAACTGCCGTGCCCGCCGGGCGTGCAGTCGCTGGTCGAAAAGAGCCGCGTCGAGATCGCCGACATCCTGCATGACCGCGACGACCGGCTCGTTGTCGTCGTGGGTCCGTGCTCGATTCACGATCACGATCAGGCGATGGAATACGCGCACAAGCTGAAAGTCGCCGCCGACGCGTTGCGCGACGACCTGATGATCGTGATGCGCGTGTACTTCGAGAAGCCGCGTACGACGGTCGGCTGGAAGGGCTATATCAACGATCCGCGTCTGGACGGCAGCTTCCGCATCAACGAAGGCCTGCGCCGCGCGCGTGAACTGCTGCTCGAAATCAGCAGCCTCGGGCTGCCGACGGGTACCGAATTCCTCGACCTGCTGAGCCCGCAGTACATCGCGGACCTGATCGCGTGGGGCGCGATCGGCGCGCGCACGACGGAAAGCCAGAGCCACCGGCAACTGGCGTCGGGTCTGTCGTGTCCGATCGGCTTCAAGAACGGCACGGACGGTGGCGTGCAGATTGCCGCCGATGCGATCGTCGCGGCAGCCGCGAGCCACGCGTTCATGGGCATGACGAAAATGGGCATGGCCGCAATCTTCGAAACGCGCGGCAACGACGACGCGCACGTCATCCTGCGCGGCGGCAAGAAAGGCCCGAACTACGACGCAGCGGGCGTCGAAGAAGCGTGCGCCGCGCTGCGCAAGGTCGGCTTGCGCGAACAGGTGATGGTCGACTGCTCGCACGCGAACTCGAACAAGTCGCACGACCGGCAGATCGACGTCGCGCAGGACCTGGCGAACCAGCTCTCGGGCGGCGACAAGCGGATCGTCGGCGTGATGATCGAGAGTCATCTGGAAGCGGGGCGCCAGGATCTGAAGCCGGGTGTGCCGCTTGCTCGCGGTGTATCGATCACCGACGCATGCATCGGCTGGGCGCAAACCGAGCCCGTGTTGCAGACGCTCGCGCAAGCCGTCCGCGCGCGTCGTCAGCGCAACGCATAAGAGCAGGGCGTCGGCGCGTTTCTTCGATCACGGGCAACATGGCGCATCACAAGTCGCGCGCCGCGTTGTCCGGCACATGGAGAGATATGACTACCGCGAACCAATACTCGAAGACTGCGCCGAGCCGCGCGGATGTCGACGCCATGGCGGGTGTGACCGTCGTCGAATTCGGCACCGACTGGTGCGGCTACTGCCAGGGCGCGCAGCCGGTGATCGGCAAGGCGTTCGGCCAGCATCCGGGCACGCGTCATCTGAAGATCGAAGACGGACCGGGCCGGCCGCTCGGGCGCTCGTTCAAGGTCAAGCTCTGGCCGACGCTGATCTTCATGCGCGACGGCGTCGAAGTGGCGCGTGTCGTGCGGCCGACGGACGCCGCGCAGATCGAAGAGGCGTTTGCTGCCGTCGCGTAAGCGTAGGCGTCAGCTCTTCGGGAAATCGCCGAACAGGCTGTTCAAGTCTTTCGTATCGTCCGATTCCGACAGGTTGTATTCCTTCTGCACGGCCTTGAGCACGTCGTTCACGGTGCGCTCGAAGCCGATCGCATTGCCGAAATGCTTCATCGTCCAGTTGCAGCCGTTCACGTCCGGCTCCTGCATTTGCGGACGCGGCACGCGAATCTTCACGCCATCCTCGACCACTTCCGGCGCGCGATGAATGCGCCGGTTCACTTCGTCCTGTAGCTGGGATGCGGTGCGTGTCTTGCGTAGCATGTGAGTCTCCTGCGATTCAAACGACGTTCGCGGACAGTCTAGCGCAACGCACGCACCGCGCTTTCGCAGCGCGTCACGCAAACCGAGCGCGATCGTGCGGCGCGTTGAAATCCTGCACAGGACCGAGCGGCACGATGCCCGTCGGATTCACCGACCGATGGCTCACGTAGTAATGCCGCTTGATGTGCCCGAAATTCACCGTCGCGGCCACGCCGCGATGCTGATAGATATCGCGCGTATAAGCGGACAGATTCGGATAGTCCGAGATGCGCCGCAGATTGCACTTGAAGTGTCCGAAGTACACGGCATCGAAACGGATCAGCGTCGTGAAAAGGCGGATGTCCGCTTCCGTCAAACGGTTGCCCGTCAGAAAGCGCTGCTTCGAGAGCTTCTGGTCGAGCCAGTCGAGCGTCTCGAACAAAGGCGCGACGGCCTCTTCGTACGCTGCCTGCGTCGTCGCGAATCCTGCCTTGTAGACGCCGTTGTTGACCGTGTCGTAGACGCGCGCGTTGATCGCGTCGATCTCGGCGCGCAGCGGCGGCGGATAGAAGTCGCCCGGTTCCGCGCCGAGTTCGTCGAACGCCGAGTTCAGCATGCGGATGATTTCCGACGACTCGTTGCTCACGATCGTCCGCTGATGCTTGTCCCAAAGAATCGGCACCGTCACGCGGCCGCTGTAGTGCGGGTCGGCGGCAACATACACGTCGCGCAGAAATTTCGCGTGATTGAGCGAGTCGGGCACGACGCCGGGACCGTCGGCGAACGTCCAGCCGTCGCCGAGCATCAGCCAGTGCACGACGGACACGCTGATCATGTCCTCCAGCCCCTTCAGCGCGCGCACGATCAGCGCGCGATGCGCCCACGGACACGCGAGGCTCACATACAGGTGATAGCGTCCCGCTTCGGCTTCGAAACCGTCGCGGCCGGTCGGCCCGGCTTCGCCGTCGGGCGTGACCCAGTTGCGGAAGACGGCGTCCGTGCGCACGAAGCGGCCGCCCGTCGATGCCGTGTCGTACCACTTGTCCTGCCATTGACCGTCGACTAGCAATCCCATGTTGATGCTCCTTGTTTCCTTTGCGTGGCGCGAGTCGCAGCTCGTCGGGCGATGTTAGCCGCGGGGCGGAACATCGGCAGAAGACCCTATGATGGACCGCCGTCCGTGTTTTGCCGTACGATTTTCCCGTTCATCTCATTCGACAGGTTCGAACATGTTGACCGACGACGAGCTTGCCCTGCTCGAAGCGATACGCGAAAGCGGCAGCTTGTCGCGCGCGGCGGCGCGACTCGGCAAGGCTCCGTCGACGGTATCGCACGCGGCGCGCCAGCTCGAAACACGTTTCGACGCACTGCTGTTCGACCGCCGTCGCTATCGGCTGCAGCTGACGCCCGCCGGCCAGCTGCTCGCCGACGAGGCCGCGCGGCTGATGCAGGACGTGTCGCGCATGACGCAGCGCGTGCGGCAGATCGCGAGCGGTTGGGAAGACCGCCTGTGGATCGTCACCGACGAACTGCTCGAGTTCGAAACCTTCATGCCCGTCGTCCACGCGTTCGACGCGCTGCAATCGGGCGTCAAGCTGCGTGTGACGACGGAAGTGCTCGGCGGCACGTGGGAAGCGTTGCGCGACGGCCGCGCGGACGTGATCGTCGGCGCGACCAACGAGCCGCCCGCCATTCCCGGCCTGCGCTGGTTCGAACTGGGCGTGGTCGACTGGGTGTTCGCGATTTCGCCGCGTCACGCGCTCGCGAGCATCAAGGAACCGCTGCGGCGCGAGCAGATCGCGAAGCAGCGCGGTATCGTCGTCGCCGATTCGTCGCGAGCGAGCGGACGCGCTTACGGGCTGCTCGGCGGACAGACTTCGCTCGCGGTGCCCAGCATGCGTGCGAAAATCCTCGCGCAGCGCGACGGGCTCGGCGTCGGCTGGCTGCCGCGTCAGCGCGTCGCTTCGTTGCTCAAGCGCGGCGAACTCGTCGAAAAAGACACCGCCGATCCGCGCGAACCCAACGTGCTGTACGTGGCGTGGCGCGGCGATCAGGAAGGCCGCGCACTGAAATGGTGGCTCGACCAGTTGCGCGAGCCGCGTCTCGCCAAACGGCTGGTGCAGGGGATCGACCAGTTCGCATGACGGACGGCCGGAACCATCGGCGGCCGCGTGCAACGAACGGTAACGCGACGGAAACCCGCGGCTCGCACGTTGAAGGAATAAAGCGGCGGGATCGGGCGTTCTGTTGATAAGACGATAGCAATGCGTGACAGAAGCGCGCGACAGCAGCGCGCGACAGCAGTCCGCCCGCTTGCACATTGCTTTCGCCGCCCCTACCGATTTCCAACCAGAACGGCTCATGAACACATCGACAACATCCCGCACGGCCGCGCGCGACGGCATCGACGCGCTTTCCGCGCCGGCGCATGCGTCCCGCTACACCCGCACGGCGATGATCCTGCACTGGCTGATCGCCGTGCTGATCATCGTGAACGTGGTTCTCGGCCTTTCCGCCGATTCGTTGCCTGACGACTGGGTGCGCCCCGTCATCGATACGCACAAGTCGATCGGCATCACGGTGCTCGGTCTCGCGCTGCTGCGCGTGCTGTGGCGCGCGTCGCACCGGCCGCCGCCGCTGCCGCGCGAGTTTCCGTCGTGGGAACGGATGGCCGCGCATGTCGCGCATTTCCTGCTGTACTTCCTGATGATCGCGCTGCCGCTGTCGGGCTGGATGCACGACTCCGCATGGAAGGCAGCCGCGACGCATCCGATGCATCTGTTCGGCGTGATCCCGTTTCCGCGCATCGGCCTGATCATGAATCTCGATCCCGCCGTGAAAGAGCCGCTGCACGACCGGTTCGGCATGTTGCACACGTATCTCGGCTACGCGCTATATGCGCTGCTGGCGATGCATATCGGCGGCGCGCTGAAGCATGAGCTGCTCGACCGTCATTCCGTCATCAAGCGGATGGTGCCGTGATGGACATCGATGTGATCGACGAAGACGTCACGCTGATAAACCCTGCATTGGCCGGCGAGCCGTCGAATGCAGCGGGCTCGCGTCCGAAGCTGTCGCTGCGCGAAGCGCTCGCCGCTGCGTCGCCGCGCATCAACCCGCGCAAGGGGACGTGGCAGAGCGCCGTGATTCACGGCAGCGTGACCGCGCTGTGGCTGCTGCTGTTCGCGCGTGCGTTCTTTCTGCATGGCGCGCTCGCGTGGTCGACGGGCATCGCTTACGTGCTTTACGACACGCTGCTGCTCGCGTTCGTGACGGTGAAGACCTTGCCGCTGATTCGCCGCTCGCTACCCGCGCACCGTTCCGCCGACGCCGCGGACCTGCCGTCGATGGGCGTGATCGTCGCCGCGCACAACGAGGCGGGCGTGCTGCCCGTGACGCTCGCCGCGCTGCTGCGGCAGACGCATGGCCCGGCGCAGATCGTGATTGCCGACGACGGTTCCACCGACGGCACGCGCGATCTGCTGACGCGCCGCTTCGGCCTCGTCGAGCCGGTGCCGGGCGAACTGAGCGCACCCAGCAGCCGCTATCCGAATCTGTACTGGCTGCGCGTGCCGCATGGCGGGAAAGCGCCCGCGCTGAACGCCGCGATCGAAGTGATGACGACGGAAACGGTCATGACCGTCGACGCCGACACGCTGCTCGCCGACGACGCGACGCTGGCGATGCGCGCGGCCTTCGCGCAATCGCCGAAGCTGGTCGCGGCGACGGGCATCCTCGTGCCCGTCTGCGATCGCACGGCGAGCGGACGCGTGTTCCAGTGGTTCCAGACCTACGAATACATGCGCAACTTCATCGCGCGTTTCGCGTGGATGCGGGCCGACAGCCTGCTGCTGGTGTCGGGCGCGTTTGCGTCGTTTCAGCGCAAGGCGCTGGTTGCCGTCGGCGGGTTCGATGGGCAATGCCTCGTCGAAGATTACGAACTGATTCACCGGCTGCGGCGCTATTCCGTCGATCGCGATCTGGGCTGGGAAGTCCGGGTGGTCGGCGACGCACATGCGCAGACGGAAGCGCCCGCGACGCTCGGCGCGTTCCTGCGCCAGCGCCGCCGCTGGTTCGCGGGCTTCCTGCAGACGCAGTACTGGAATCGCGACATGACGGGCAACGCGCGCTACGGCACGCTCGGCCGTCTGATGCTGCCCGTCAAGGCGTTCGACACGATGCAGCCCATCTACGGCCTGACCGCGTTCGCGCTGCTGCTGGGCTTCGTGTTCGGCGGTCATGGGACGATCGTCGTGTCGATTTTCAGCGTGATCGGGCTCAAGACGGCGATCGACCTCGCGTTCTACGTGTGGAGCATCCATCTGTATCGCCGCTGGACGGGGCTCACGCGCGGCACGAGTCTGCCGATGGCCGTGGCCGCCGCGATCGCCGAGCCGTTCACGTTCCAGTTGCTGCGCCACACGGGCGCGGCGCTCGGCTGGCTGCAATTTTTGCGCGGCGGCAAGACGTGGGGCAAACAGCATCGCGCGGGTCTGGTCGGCGCGACGCAGGCGACGCGTTGAGCGTCGTTCGCGCATATGGGCGCTCATATCAGCGTGATATGACGTCGTTGAGCGCAATTTGAGCGTTGCGATTGCAACGAACCGCAAAGGCGGCGCTTCGGCGCCGCTTTTGTTTTTGGCGCGGCAGCGAAGGGCCGGGGCAGGTCGGTAAGCTCTACCGGCACACTACCTGCGGTCAGCCCTCATGATTCTCGGCGGCGACTTCTAGTAGACTGGGCGGGACATCGGATTACCAACTATCACACCGGCTCGGTCCCCGCGACCAGCCGACCGTTGTACCGGGAGGCCTCGTTCATGCATGTAGTCGCTCCGTTGGACAGCAGTTCCGTCGATAACACTAACAAACCCGCCGTGCGCGATCTGCGTCGCGTCGACATCCATCCCGATCACTGGTATCCGCTCGCCTGGTCGCGCGAAGTGAAGCGCGGCAAGACGCACGCCGTGCGTTTCGCTGGCGAGCCGATCGTGCTGGCGCGTACGGAATCGGGCAAGGTGATCGCGCTGGAGGATCGCTGCGCGCATCGACAGGTTCCGCTGAGCGGCGGCGTGGTGGACGGCGAGGCGATCCGCTGCGGCTATCACGGCTGGACCTACGACTGCTCGGGCAAATGCATCGACGTGCCGTATCTGGGCCGTGAACGCCTGCCGAACGGTGTGCGCGCGTATCCGTGCCGCGAATCGGAAGGGCTGATTTTCGTGTTTCCCGGCAAAGCCGAACTCGCCGAAACGATGCCGCTGCCGCCGCTCGGCTCGGTCGCCGACAAAGCCTACAAGACGCGCCGCTTCGGCCGCGAAGTGGCTTGCCATTACTCGTTCATGCACGAAAACCTGATGGACATGAACCATCAGTTTTTGCATCGCAAGCAGATGGGCAAGATGCGCGCACGTTCGCTCGGACGGCGGCGCGGCGACGACTGGGTCGAAGTGGACTACACGTTCGCGCGCGAAGCGGGCCAGCAGCCGATCGGCGAGGCGCTCGTGTTCGGGCAGAGCCGCAACAGCACGCGGGAAGATCACAAGGATGTGATGACGATCCGCACGCAGTATCCGTTTCAGACGCTGAAGATTCGCACGTCGGACGGGACGATCGTGATGGACCTGTGGATCTGCTATGTGCCGCTCGATAGCGAACAGCGCACCAATCGCACGTTCGGCCTCCTGTCGATCAAGCGGCCGAAGATCGGCGCGTTGCTCGACATCGCGTGGCCGCTGCTGGTGTGGTTCACCGAGCGCATCTTCGCGGAGGATCGCTGGATCGTCGAACTCGAACAGGCCGCGCACGACGCGCAGGGCGCGGACTGGAATCACGAAGTCTTTCCGGTGATCAACGATCTGCGCGATCTCTTGCGGCAGTGCGGTGCGCCTGCGGCGCGGCGCGTGATTCCGATCGAGCCGTCGGCGGAGTCGGTTGCCATCTGATCTTTGCCTCTATTGATCGGACCTTAGGCGCTTCAACGTTCGGCATCGCGCATTCATTGCGCGTTTTACCCTGAGCGTCGCGCGCCGCATGCGTTCGATACTTCGACAATGCACTATGCTTGAATAGTCCGCCCGGCATCGGGCGGACGCGGCGTATTGTTCGAAGGAGGCTGTCTCATGTCCGAGGATGGCGACGCAACTCCGCCTATCGCGGATCTGCAAATCGTATCGACGCGCGTGTTCGATTTTCCGCGCGATCTCGTCTTCAGCGCGTGGACAGACGCGGCGCACCTCGCGCACTGGTGGGGCCCCAAGGGCTTCACCAATTCCTTCCACGAATTCGATCTGCGTCCCGGCGGCAACTGGCGCTTCGTGATGCACGGGCCGGATGGCGTCGATTATAAAAATCACAGTGTGTTCGTCGAGATCGTCGCGCCCGAGCGGATCGTGTTCGATCATGTGTCCGGGCCGTACTTTCGCGTCACAGCCACCTTCGATTCAATCAGCGACGCGCAGACGCGCATCACGTTTCGCATGCTGTTCGAGACGCCTGCCGTGTGCGCGCAGGTGAAGACGTTCGCGGTCAAGGCGAACGAAGAGAACTTCGACCGGCTGCAGAAGGAGTTGAAGCGGATGGCTTGATGCGTCGCGCTTCCTTGTTCTCTTGCCGATTCAATAGACAAAGCCCGCACGTTCCGGAGAACGTGCGGGCGTCGTGGTCGCCTCGCGGGCCCGAGCTTACGGCGGATCGATCGTACGCATCGATCCGCCGCGCGTCGTGTTCGTTTAGAAGCGGTGACGCAGACCCACCGATGCGACAGCCTGGCGGCGCGACGACGACAGACCCGTCACGTTGCCGTTGTCGATGATGGCAGCGGGAGCGGCGCTGTCGGCAGCGCTCGTGATCTGGTACACGCCTTGTGCGTACACGTCCGTGCGCTTGGACAACGCGAAGTCGCCTTGCAGGCCGAACTGGTTTGCGTGGAAGTTGAAGTCGCTGACTGCGCCCTTGGTGTACGTGTAAGCGGCGCCCAGGCCCAGAGCCGGAGTCAGGTTGTACTTCGCGTTGACTTCGTAGTTGTTCGTATGTGCCGACACGGTCGTGCCCGTGACGTTGTCGATGCGAGCTTGCGTCCATGCAAGGCCGATAACAGCCGGGCCGAACGCGTAGCTTGCGCCCGCACCGAACTGACGCGAACGGAACGTCAGGCCTTCGGGAGCAGCGATGCCGGAGTCAGCGGAATCATAGGCCCCGACGACATTGCCCGCAGCGTTAGCACCGCCGGGGTTGTTCTGCTGCGCATAGCCCGCGCCGATACGCAGGCCAGCGTTTTCGTAACCAGCGCCGAAGCTGTACGCGCGGTTGTTCGCGAACTTCGAGTCGTTCGAGAAACCGTACGTGCCGCCGAACGAAAGGCCGGCGTAGTTCGCGCTCGTGTACTTGATCGAGTTGTTCGTCGCGTCGGCGCTGTTCTTGTCGAGGTGGTCCACGTTGCCGATGTGCGCGAAGTTCGTGCCGCCCCAGCTACCCGTTGCCGACAGCGGCGAGACGAAGTCTTGCATCGCATCGTACTGACGGCCGAGCGTGACCGTACCAGCCTGGCTCGACAGACCGACGAAAGCCTGGCGCGAGAACATCTTGCCGCCCGTCGCCTGCGAACCGTTGTTCAGGTTGAAGCCTTGCTCCAACGTGAAGATCGTCTTCAGGCCGCCGCCGAGGTCTTCGACGCCGCGCAGGCCGAAGCGGTTTTCATCGACGGAGCCGCTTCCGACTGCCCACTGCGAGTGGCCGCCGACGTTGCTGGTGTAGGTGATGCCTGCGTCCAGCGTGCCGTACAGCGTGACGCTGCTCTGTGCGTGGGCGAGCGAGGCGAACGAGGCAGCCACTGCCGTCGCGATCAGAATCTTCTTCATGTGTGCTTCCTTCAGTTCAAGGGGCAATACGAGGCTTGAATACAAACGGACAGCGATGCATGCCACGTCCTGTACGAAGCAAGACAACTCAACTTGCCCTGTTTGGGGAAGCGCAAGTATAGAAAGGTACCCTAACTATCGATTGATAATAGAATTGGAAATGGTTTATTTCCGAAAAAGAAATAAACCATGATGTTCGGATTAGACGATTGATTTAATTTGCGTTTTATTTTTAAGATGAGATATCTATTTTATTGGTATAAATATTATTGTTGTGATATGGCAACGAAAGACTAATGCCGAATAATTTGAGATAAATGCTCTCGGAACAACGTTCGGAAGACGACTAAGCGCCAACAGCTGTAAGCGATGGAGCGTGACAAGCAACACCAAAAAAATGTGTCATAAATCAAAAAGCAAATTGAACGTTTTTATATTATATGGATCATCGAAAAATTGCGAGCTAATCTCAAATTAGCGAATATCGGATTTCTGCGTGGAGACAATAAAAACGTCAAAGAAAATGGATTTTTTCAAATTGGCATAGAAAACACGCAGCAATGTCATTTAAAGAAAGCGAAAAGGCGGCAATCAAATCAGATCGCCACCTTTTCAAAGCTTTTAAACATTTTCCACTCGCCGTCACTTGCCAAGTTCGTGACCGATGATCCCGCCCGCGACGGCGCCGCCCACGGTGCCTACCGTGCTATGCGTCGTCTCGTGGCCCACGTAGCCGCCGGCTGCCGCGCCGCCTACGGTGCATCCCGTCACGAACGGCACCAGCGCAACCGCTGCGATCGCGGCGCGCACGATATAGCGTTTCCACATGTCGTGCCCCTGCATGATTGAACATACCGATGAATCAGCAAGGGTCGTGCCATTTCCGTCAGCGGAATGCCCACTTGCGCAGCAGACCTTTCCCGCCCGCGATGCCACTTTGCTAGACTGCCTTCGCCAGCAGACCACGATTGCTGACATCGCCCGCCGCGCCACCCGGCTCACGAAGTACGGCATCTCTCGAACGCAGCGGTCCCGACAACCGGAACACGGAGTCCCCATGTCTTACATGCTGCTCATCGTCGAACCCACCGAACAACGCGAGGAACGCGGCGAAGTCGCGGGCCGCGCCGTCTACGACCGCATGCTGAAATACCGCGCCGAACTGCAGTCGCGCGGACAACTGATCGCCGCCGAGTCGCTGTCGCCCGCCAAGACGGGTGTGCGCATCGAAAAGCGCGATGGACAGACGCGCCTGCTCGACGGCCCGTTTGCCGAAGCGAAGGAAATGATCGGCGGCTTCTTTCTGCTGAACGTCGATACCTACGACGAAGCCTTCGCGCTAGCCGAGCAATGCCCCGCGGCCGAGTGGTGCACGATCGAGATCCGCAAGGTCGCGCCCTGCTACGAATACTGATATCGCAACGTCGCGAGGGTTTTCCCTGGCGCGGCGGGATGTCGATCTGACTGCGCGCCGCTCGTCGTGGAAGTAAGAGGCCGCCACGGGGCTTCCTTCATCCACGAGGAGAGACGGCGATGCGATTCATGATTATCGTGAAGGCCACGGCAGACAGCGAAGCCGGCAAGATGCCGGAGGAAGCGCTGATTGCATCGATGGCGACGTACCACGAAGCGCTGCAGAAAGCGGGCGTGCTGCTCGATGCCTGCGGCCTGCAACCCAGCGCGAAGGGCTGGCGCGTGCACTACGCGAACGGCGAACGGACCGTGACGGAAGGGCCGTTCGCCGACACGCAAACGCTGATCGCAGGCTATACCGTGATCCAGGTGCGCTCACGCGAAGAAGCGATGGAGTGGGCGCGGCGTTTCCCCGCGCCGTTCGGCGAAGACGCGGACGGCGAGATCGAAGTGCGTCAGATGTACGACCTCGACGACTTCGAGCCGGGCCAGCAGATGGAACGCTTTCGCAAGATCGAAGGCGCGAACCACTGATCTCTCCGCGCCGTCAGCGTGGCGCATCCAAAACCAAACGGAAGAACAATCATGCACAAGCAGATCTACGTGAACCTGGCCGTCGACAGCGTGGAAAAATCCACGGCTTTCTTCTCGCAACTCGGCTTCACATTCGATGCGAGATTCACCAACGACCAGGCGACCTGCATGGTGATCGGCGAAAACATCTACGCGATGCTGCTCGCGAAGGACTTTTTCCAGACCTTCACGAACAAGACGCTGTGCAACGCGAAGGAGAGCACGGAAGCGCTGATCTGCCTGTCGTGCGACAGCCGCGCGCAAGTCGACGAACTCGCCGACAAGGCGCTCGCCGCGGGCGGCGCGCAGCCGCGTCCGGCGCAGGATCACGGCTTCATGTACGGGCGCAGCATCGAGGATCTCGACGGCCACATCTGGGAATTGATGTACATGGATCCGAACGCGCCGATGCTGGCGGCGGACGCCACCTGAGGCCGCCGTGACGACGGCTGCGACCCATCGTGCCATCGAGGCGGTCTGGCGGATCGAATCCGCGAAAGTCATCGCTCACGTCGCGCGGATCGTGCGCGATGTCGGCGTGGCCGAGGAGCTTGCGCAGGACGCGCTGGTGGCCGCGCTCGAAACCTGGCCGAACGCGGGCGTGCCCGACAACCCCGGGGCGTGGCTGATGGCGACGGCAAAGAACCGCGCGTTCGACCGCTGGCGTCGGGATGCGCTGCACGCGCGCAAGCACGAAGAACTCGGCGCAGACATGGACGCGCGCGAGGCGCATATCGTGCCCGATTTCGTCGATGCGCTCGACGCCGCGCGTGCCGACGACATCGGCGACGATCTGCTGCGGCTCGTGTTCACCGCGTGTCACCCGGTGCTGTCGAAAGACGCGCGCGTTTCGCTGACGCTGCGCCTGCTCGGCGGTCTGACGACAGATGAAATCGCGCGCGCGTTTCTCGTGCCCGAGCCGACGATTGCGCAACGTATCGTGCGCGCGAAGAAGACGCTGTCGGCGGCGAAGGTGCCGTTCGAAGTCCCCCAGGCGAAAGACCGCGCGGTGCGGCTCGCGTCCGTGCTCGAAGTGATTTATCTGATCTTCAACGAAGGCTATTCGGCGACGGCGGGCGACGACTGGATGCGTCCGTCGCTGTGCGAGGAAGCATTGCGGCTAGGTCGCGTGCTGGCTGGTCTGATGCCCGACGAAAGCGAAGTGCACGGACTCGTCGCGTTGATGGAGATTCAGGCGTCGCGCACGCATGCGCGCGTCGATGCGCAAGGGCGTCCCGTGCTGCTGCTCGAACAGGACCGCAGCCGTTGGGATCCTCTGCTGATTCGCCGTGGGCTGACTGCGCTGGAGCGCTCGGAAGCGCTCGGCGGCATGAGCGGTCCTTATACGTTGCAGGCCGCGCTCGCCGCGTGCCACGCGCGCGCCCGCACGGCGGCGGAGACGGACTG
This sequence comes from Paraburkholderia sabiae, assembly GCF_030412785.1. NCBI lineage: Bacteria > Pseudomonadati > Pseudomonadota > Betaproteobacteria > Burkholderiales > Burkholderiaceae > Paraburkholderia > Paraburkholderia sabiae. Next base: position 3,607,915 of record NZ_CP125295.1, on the reverse strand, counting down.
GGTGCAGATCGTCGCGCTCTACGATGCGCTCGCGGAAGTCGCGCCGTCGCCCGTTGTCGATCTGAACCGGGCGGTGGCTGTCGGTATGGCGTATGGTCCGATGGCCGCGCTCGAACTCGTCGATGCGCTCGCCGCCGAGCCTGTGCTAAAGAACTATCACTGGCTGCCGAGCGTGCGTGGCGATCTGCTCGCGAAGCTCGGCCGAAACGATGAAGCGCGCGCCGAGTTCGAACGGGCCGCGTCGATGACGCGCAACGGGCGCGAACGTGAACTGCTGCTCGAACGCGCGGCCGAAATGAGCGGCGCGCCGGGACGGATGCAGTAGACGTTCGCTTCCATGCGTCAGCTGGTTACGTGAGTCAGCAGCGAGCGCACGAACGGAATCGCGTGTTCTCCCGCGACCATGCCGAGCAGTCCGAGCAGCGCGACGATCGGCGGCGCGGGCGATTTCACATCGACGATGTTGTACAGCAGACCGACGACGACACCCGCCGCCAGCGACACGATATACGGTTTCATATCAGCCTCCGGATAGTGGTGAACGTGCGTCACATCGTGATGACGACGCGTCCGCGGGTGCCGCCTGCGACGGCGGCATAAGCGTCGCGCGCCCGTTCGAGCGGGAAGGTTTGCGCGATCGACGGCGCCTGCAATGCGCCGCTGTCGAACACGTCGGCCAGTTCCGTCATCATGCGCGCGGAGTCGGCGACGCCGAGCTTCGCGCTGTCCGCGCCGAACAGTTGTGTCTCGTTGTGATAGAAGTCGATCAGATCGAAATCTACGCGCCGCTTGCCCGTCGCGCTGATTTCGACCACGCGGCCGCGCCATTTCGCGAGCTTCAGCGCCGTTTCGAAGGCGACGCCACCGACCGCGTCGTACACCACATCCGCGCCGCCGAGTGCCTTCACGCGTTCGGCCGCGTGCTCGTCGAGCGGCACGTAGTGGTCGAGCAGCCTGCCCGCAGGCGAATCCGCATCCGGCTCGCGGCGATCCACAGCAATCACCCGACAGCCGCGCGACTTAGCAATCTGCACGACCGCGCCGCCGACGCCGCCGCTCGCGCCGATCACGGCGACCGTTTCGCCCGCCACCAGCTTCGCATAGTCGACCACGCCGAGCCACGCGACCACGAAATTCACGCCGATCGCCGCTGCCTGTTCGTGCGTGAGCGCGCGCGGCTTGCGCGACAGCGCGCCGACGGGAATCCTGATGAACTGCGCGTGCGTGCCGTCACGCGTGAAGCCGATGTCGCCACCTGTGCCCCATACTTCCGCACCGATCCACTCGGCGGGGCCGTCCGACACGACGCCGCTGAAGTCGCGGCCAGGCGTGCGCGGCAAGGTCGTGTGATCGAAATGGCCGGAGAGGTTCTTGACGTCGCTCGGATTCACCGACGCTGCCTTCACCTGCACGATGGCGCTATCGGCATCGGCGACGGGCGTCGGCAGATCGACGAGATTGAGGACTTCCGGGCCGCCAAAAGAGTTGAACTGGATCGCTTTCATTGCTGCTCCTGCGAAATGTGTCGTATGCGGCAAGTCTAGGTGACCGGCGAGACGGCGTTCAGACAAGTGCTTTCGAATATCGGACAGGGGCGAGTGCATGCGGGGAATGAAGACGGACCTGCTCGGCGTGGATGGCTGCAAGGGCGGCTGGTACGCGGTCCGGCAGGACGCACGGACGGGCGCAATCGAAGCGCGCATTTGCGAGTCGTTTGCTGCGCTGCTTGCGTGGGCGCCCGCGCCTGCAATCGTCGCCGTCGATATGCCGATCGGTCTGTCATCGACGGGTTTTCGCGCGTGCGATGCCGAAGCGCGGAAGCGTCTCAAATGGCCGCGCAGCGCGTCGGTGTTTCAGACGCCCGTCCGTCAGACGCTGGGCATCGGCGAGTATCGGGAAGCGTGCGCGAGAAACCGCGAAGCGACGGGCAAAGGCATTTCGCAGCAGGCGTTCAACATTCTGCGCAAGATCGCCGAAGTCGACACGGCGTTGCGTGACAGTCCGCGCGATGCGTCACGCGTGTTCGAAGTTCATCCTGAGCTTGCGTTCATGCAGCTTCAAGTGGAGCAAGGCGGCGAGGCGATGGGACTCATCGAAGGAAAAGCCAAAGAGCCGGGACATGCCAAAAGAAAAGCGTTGCTCGCTCCCGACTTCGGCGCACCGTTGCAAACCGCGCTCGACGAACGTATCGCGCGGCATGTGCAAAAGGATGACGTACTGGATGCGTTTGCGGTGCTGTGGAGCGCGCGCCGCATCGCGGTAGGCAGCGCAGTGCGGCTGCCCGATGAAGAACCGCGCGACAGCGCCGGTCTGCCGATGGTGATTCGCTACTGAGCTACCAGGCGACGTTGCGGTTCACGTCGAAGCGCAACCGCAACGCCAGGCTAAAACATTATTCCGCGCCGCGCACGATGCGCAGATCGCGTTCGGCGGCATCGCCCAATGCGGCCAGCGCGTTCTTGTATTCGGGGCTGTCGTAGGCCGCGACGGCCTGCTCGTAGGTCGGGAATTCGATCACGACTGTGCGTTCCTTCAGGCCGTGTTCGCGCACTTCTTCGGCAGCGCTACGCACGATGAACTTGCCGCCTGCCGCCGTGATCGCGGGCAGCGCGAGTTTCGCGTAGGCGCCGAGCGCCTCTGCGTCGTTGATCTTGCGGTAGGAGGTGACCCAGTATCCCTTGCTCATTTGATGTTTCCTCAGGTTTAAGGTTTGGCCGCGGCGACGACGGCACGGACCGCGATGTGCGTCGCCAACGTCCCTGATTCTCGCTCAACGGCAGCACGCGCGCTTGGCGGCACGCCTCAGGACTTTATCGCAGCCGATCCAGCCAGCGTCGCGTGCGGATCGAAGTCGGTCGGCGACGCACCGAGTTCGCGGCGGAACATGTCGCTGAAACTGCTCGGCAGATAGCCGAGTTCACGCGCGATGCTGCTGACGGGGCGCCCTTCGGCCAATCCCGACACGGCGACGGCCAGTTGCACCTGTCTGCGCCACTCCGCGAAGCCGATGCCCAGCGCACGCGTGAAAAGCCGCGCCAGCGTGCGCACGCTCGCGCCCACGGCATCGGCATGCTGCTCGAAGCTGATCGCGTTCGACGGATTGTCGATCACCGCGCGGCACAGCGCGTCGAGCCGCCGGTCCGATGCGTCGGGCAGCGGAATACGCAGCGACGAGCGCGGCGCATGCGTGAGTTCGAGCATCGCGAGCCGGTACGCGGCGCTCAGATAATCGTCGTCGCGGGTCTGCGCCTCTTCATGTTCGGCGATCGACGCAATCAGTTCGCGCAGCAGGCCGTTGATCTCGAACACGTCGCTGCGTGCGCTCAGATGACCGATGTCGCGCTCGTGGAAATACAGGTTGCGCATCTCGACGTCGCTCATCATGTGGATCGAATGCTCGGTGCCCGCGGGCAGCCACACGGCGCGCTGCGGCGGCACGACGAGCGCCTCGCGTCCCGCCTCGACCCACATCACGCCCGACACCGCGTACAGCACCTGCGCCCACGTATGCGAATGCGGATCGATGCGCAGCCCGCGCGGATAGTGCCGCGCCAGCGAGTGACCTTCGGCGGCATCGTGCAGAACGGGCGGCGTCGCTTTCGTCATGGCTCAATGCGCGTCGCGATTCTTGCCGTCGCCTTTGTCTTCGTCGGCTTCGCTGTCGTCGATAAACGGCGAGTCCGTGTCCTTGCCGCCCGAACGCAGCTTGCCGCGCGCCTCTTCGGCCAGTTGCTCGTAGCGCTTGCGAAAGCGCGTGAGATCCTTCTCGTTCAGTTCTTCGAGATCGAGCAGCGCGTTATGCGCGCCGTCCAGCGCGCGGATCAGTTCGTCGAGCTTGATCTGCATCGCGGCCGTGTCGCGGTTCTGCGTGTTCTGGATCAAAAAGACCATCAGAAAGGTGACGATCGTCGTCGACGTATTGATCACCAGTTGCCACGTATCGCTGAAATGGAACATCGGCCCGCTGACGCCCCACACGACCACCAGCACCACCGCGATGACGAACGTCGCCGGTTTGCCGGCCATCGTCGAGAGACCCGTCGAGAACTTCGAGAACCAGTTGTTGTTTGTCACGCGGCGCTCCTGTCGTGTGAAGTCCAGCCTTGACGATACCGATTCCCCCATGCCCGCGCCACCGTCCCCCGAGCCCGCGAAAATTTCCGCGACGGATTTTCGCGGCTCGTGCGTTTAACCCTGAAACCGGCCGCTTTCGGACCGGTAATCGATTCAGGGAGAACGCCATGAACATGCATACACTCATGCGCCTGCTCGGGGCGGGCGTGGTCGCGCTGAGCGCGACGGCGGCCTTTGCGCAGGCGGTCATCGTCGCGCCGATGGCGCCGCCCGCGCCGCGCACGGAAGTCGTTCCGCCGCCGCGCGCCGGTTACGCGTGGGATCCCGGCCACTGGCGCTGGGCGGGCGGCCGCTACATGTGGGCGCCGGGCCACTGGCAGGCGACGCGTCCGGGCTATCGCTGGATGCCGGGCCACTGGGTAGCACGCGGTCCGAACTGGCATTGGGTGCCGGCGCATTGGGCGCGCTGACGGGCGACAGGAGAAAGCGATGAAGAAACTCTTGTTGCTGGCGTTGCTGGCAGTGACGCTCGCGGGCTGCGTCGTGGTGCCGGGGCGGCCTTACTACTACCGCCCGGCTGTCGTCGTATATTGAACGGGCCGAATGGACGCTGGCGGGCCGCATCGCGCGGTCCGCTGCGTTTCTTCGAAGTCACTCGATCAGAACAACAGGGAGCGACTGCAAGTGACGACAGAACACCTCGTCGCGCGACATGACGCGCGATGTCCGCGACATACGCGACATACGCGGAGCGGCGCGCATTGAGCGAGCGCGATCCGGACGCGGAACTGGTTGCGGGCGTCGGCAGGCAGGAGCCGGCCGCCGTTCGCACGCTCGTCGCGCGCAAGTTGCCGCGTCTGCTGGCGCTCGCCACGCGGATGCTGGGAGACCGTATGGAAGCGGAAGACGTCGCGCAGGAAGCGTTCATGCGCATCTGGAAACAGGCGCCACGCTGGCGCGAAGGCGAGGCGCGGTTCGACACGTGGCTGCATCGCGTGGCGCTGAACCTTTGCTACGACCGCTTGCGCGCGCATCGCGAAGAGCCCACGGACGAACCGCCCGACGACGCCGATCCCGCCGCCGCTCCCGATACACAACTCGAAGCGCAGTCGCGCGATGCGCGTGTGCGCGCCGCGCTCGCCGCATTGCCGGCGCGCCAGCGTGAGGCGCTCGTGCTCAATTACTACCAGGAACTGTCGAACATCGAAGCGGCCGCGCTGATGGGCATTACCGTCGACGCGCTCGAAAGTCTGCTGGCGCGTGCGCGGCGCAGCTTGCGCGCGCAGCTGGCGGGCGACGATCCCGCCGGAACGAGGAACACGCGATGACACCAGAGAGATTTCGCGCAATCGTCGATGCCTATGGCGCCGACGCACGCAACTGGCCCGCGGACGAACGCGCGGCGGCGAGCGCGTGGGCCGAACAGCATCGCGGCGAAGCGGACGCGCTGCTGGCAGAGGCTGCGCAACTCGACATGTGGCTCGCAAGCGATACCGTCGCCGCGCCCGATCCGGCTTTCGTTGAACGCGTCGTCGCTTCGGCGCCTGTGCGCCGTCGCCGTCCGCGTTGGCTGCCTCTGACCTGGCCGGGCAGCCGTTCGCGGCGCGCGGGTTTGTGGTGGTCGGGCGCCGCGTTCGCGGGCGTCGGGCTGATCGGCGGCCTGGCGGGGGCGTTCGCGGTGTCGTTTTTCCTCGTGACGGGCAATCCGTCGCCGGGACCGGAATCTTCGTATCTGACAACTGGATTTGGCGGCACAGCCGCAGACTGGAGTGGCGAATGAGCGGACGCGCCTGGAAATTTCTGTTGATCGGCTCGCTGGTGCTCAACGTGTTTCTGATTGGCGGCGTGGCGGGCGGCGCGTATCAGTGGTTCGTCGCGCATGGCCGCACGACGGTGACGGCCGCGCAGCCGCAGCCGCGCGCGTTGCGATTCGCGGCGGAAGAGTTGTCGGCGGAGCGCCAGAAGCAGTTCGTCGATGCGCTGAAGTCCGCTCGCCGCGAAGCGCGCGACTATGCGCGCGAAGGCCGCGAGGAGCGGCGCGAAGTGCTGCGTCTGCTGGCCGCGCCGCAGCTGGATCGCACGGCGCTCGATATGGCGCTGAACCGCACGCGCGAAGCCGATATCGCGTTGCGCTCGCGGGTCGAGCAAAGCGTGGCCGATTTTGCCGCGACCTTGTCGCCCGACGAGCGCGTGAAGTTCGCCGAGGGTTTGCGCGAACGCGGTCAATGGCGTCTCCCGCAGACGCAGGCGCAACGGCAGGCCCAGCAGCGCTCGCAGCAGGAACAGGGCGATCAGCCTGCGAGCGAATGATTTTTCCGCGCTCGACGCAAAAGCAGCGACGGAAAAGCGCCGCACGCTCCGTTTAACCCATATCGAACGACATACGACGGGCGAGCGCCTTCGGCTCGCATCGGAGAGGAGTGAGCATGGCCAATTCACCTGCTGCAATGACGGCGCCACCGTTGAGTGCGGCCGCGATCGCGCTGAACCGCTTCGGCCTCGGCGCGCGTGCCGATGAAGCGCCGCCCGCCGATCCGAAGCATTGGCTGCTCACGCAGTTCGACGCCTATCAGCCGATGCCGGCTGCATGGGCCGCGCAACCGGGTTCGCTGGCCATCGCCGCGCAACTCGCCGATGAGCGCCAGCAGGCGATGGCGAATACCAACAACGCCACGAACGCGACGAGCGCAACGAGCGCGACGAACGCAACCAGCCAGCCCAACGCGGCCGCCAGCCCTGAAGATGCCCGCAAAGCCGCCCGCCAGGCCGCGAACAAAGCGGTGCGCATGGAGTCGCGCGACACTTACCGGTCGGCTGTGAACGCCCGCGTCGCGAGCGCACTGACGACACCCGCGCCTTTCGTCGAACGGCTCGTGCATTTCTGGGCGAATCACTTTGCCGTATCCGTCGATAAAGGCGCCGTCGCGCCGTATGCCGGCGCGTTCGAGGCGGAGGCGATTCGCCCGCATGTGCTCGGCCGCTTCGAAGACATGCTGGTGGCCGTCGAGCGTCATCCCGCGATGCAGCTGTTTCTCGACCAGACGCGCTCGGTCGGTCCCGACAGCGTCGCCGCGATGCGCGCCGCACAACGCAATCCGAATCGCAAGCCGGGCCTCAACGAAAACCTGGCGCGCGAAATCATGGAACTGCACACGCTCGGCGTGCGCAGCGGCTATACGCAGGACGACGTGACCGAGTTCGCGCGCACGATGACGGGCTGGAGCATCGCCGCTGCGCAAGGGCCGCAACCCAACAACGCGCCGCCGGGCGCGTTCGTGTTCCGCGCGCCGCTGCACGAGCCGGGCACGCGGACCATCATGGGCCGCCGCTACGATCAGCCGGGCGAAGCGCAAACCCTCGCCGTGCTGCACGACCTGTCGAGCGCGCCCGCCACCGCGACGCATATCGCGACCAAGCTCGCGCGCCACTTCGTCGCGGACAATCCGCCGCCCGATGTCGTCGATCAACTGGCGACAGCGTTCATGCGCAGCCGCGGCGATCTGCCGACGGTATATCGCGCGTTGATTGCAAGCGATGCCGCGTGGTCGCCTGTGGCCGTCAAGTTCAAGTCGCCGTGGGACTGGACGATTTCGTCGATGCGCGGCCTCGGCATGCGCGAACCGAACGACGGCGCGCGCGTCGTGCAGATGGCGCCCGTGCTCACGCAGCTCGGCCAGCAGGTGTGGCGGCCCGGCTCGCCCGCCGGTTACGACGACATCGCCGCAAGCTGGGCCGCGCCCGATGCGCTCGTGCGACGCGTCGAAATTGCGCAGCGTTTCGCGGCGCGCGTTGGCGACCGGCTCGATGCCCGCTCGCTCGGCTCGACGCTGATGGCGGGTTCGCTCAGCGAGCCGACGCAAACGGCGGTGTCGCGAGCGGAAAGCGCGTCGACGGCACTGGCGTTGCTGCTTGTCTCGCCCGATTTTCAACGGAGATGACCATGTTCACTCGCCGCAGTTTCATGCGCGTGGCAGCCGCCGGCGCGGGCGCGATGCTCGTCGCGCCGCAGATGGTGTTCGCGCGCGCCGCCACCGACCGCCGTTTCGTGTTCGTGATCCAGCGCGGTGCCGCCGACGGCCTGAACATCGTCGTGCCGTATGCCGATCCTGCTTATGCAACGTTGCGCGGCGCGCTGGCCGTCGACACCTCGGCGTCGACGAAACTCGACGGCACGTTCGCGCTGCATCCGTCGCTCGTGCAGATCGGGCAGATGTATGGCCAGCGCGAGGCGCTGTTCGTCCACGCGGTTGCGTCGCCGTATCGGGACCGCTCGCATTTCGACGGGCAGAACGTGCTGGAGACGGGCGGGACGTCCGCGTATCAGGTGAAGGACGGCTGGCTCAATCGACTTGTCGGCATGATGCCGGGCGCGAATCCGTCGAACCGCGCGGTGACGCATGAAAACGCGATTGCGTTTGCGCCGACCGTGCCGATGGCGTTGCGAGGGCAGGCGAATGTCGCGTCGTACGCGCCTTCCGGCTTGCCGCAAGCGCCCGACGATCTGCTCACGCGCGTCTCGCAACTCTACGAACAGGATGCGCAGTTGCGCCCGCTGTGGGAATCGGCGATGGCGGCGCGCGGTCTCGCGGGTGACGCGGGCGCGCGTCAGGACCCGGCGAGTCTCGGCAAGCTCGCGGCCGGTTTTCTGGCACGCGATGACGGGCCGCGAATCGCGATGATCGAAACGGGCGGCTGGGACACGCACAGCGCGCAGATGCCGCGCCTCGCCGCGCAGCTAAAGGCGCTCGACACGATGCTCGCTGCATTGCGCGATGGGCTCGGACCGGCCTGGAGCAAAACGACGGTGCTGGTCGCGACCGAGTTCGGCCGAACGGCGGCGGCGAACGGGACGGGCGGCACGGACCATGGCACGGCGTCGGTGGCGATGGTGATCGGCGGCGCGGTGGCGGGCGGGCGCGTCGTCGCCGACTGGCCGGGCTTGCGCAACGGCGATCTGTACGAAGGACGCGACCTCAAGCCGACGGCGTCGCTCGATGCGCTGATCGCCGGCGTCGCGAGCGAAAGCCTGGCACTCGATCCGCATCGCGCTGCGCGCACGCTGTTCGCCCAGGCGGGCAGCACGCAGCCGATGACGGGCCTGATCCGCGTTTAGTTGGCGCGGACGGATTTAACAATCAAAGCCATCCGGCTATTACACAGGGAGAGTATCTCGATGCATGCACCGAACATGAAATCCACGAAGTTGCGCACGCTGCTGGCAGGCGCGCTCTGCGCAACGACGCTGTCTGCCTGCTATGTCGCCGAACCTGTGCGGCCGGCGCAGCCCGCGCCCGTCGCCGAAGTGATGCCCGCGCCGCCGGCGCCGGGTTACCACTGGGTGAAGGGTCACTATCGTTGGGAAGGCAATCACTGGCAGTGGGTGCCCGGTCACTGGCGGCCCGTTTGAGCGGATTCCGGTCGATTCGATCCGGCTCGAAAAAATAAACGGTTGCGCGTGTCGATCTGAAGATGGCTTACTCGTCGTAGTGATGAAGACTCGCTCATCGGCGAAACTTCGTCACTCATGAAACCTCTTCACATCAGGAGACACGATCATGTCCACGCCAGCCGTCAAACCCATCCCCGAAGGGATGCATACGTTGACACCGCACATCATCGTCGCGGGCGCGGCCGAAGCAATCGATTTCTACAAGAAAGCGTTCAATGCAGTCGAGCAGGTGCGTCTGCCCGGCCCGGGCGGCAAGCTGATGCACGCGTCGCTGAAAATCGGCGATTCGACGCTGATGCTGGTCGACGAAATGCCCGATTGCGGCGGCGGGGCATCGTACGGGCCGAAGGCGCTCAAGGGCACGCCTGTCGTGCTGCATCTGTATGTCGAAGACGCGGACGCCACCATCGCGCAGGCGGAAGCAGCGGGCGCGAAGGTGACGATGCCCGCCACCGACATGTTCTGGGGCGACCGTTACGGTCAGGTGGAAGATCCGTTCGGCCACCGGTGGTCCGTCGCGACGCACAAGCGCGACGTCACGCCCGACGAAATGAAGTCGGCGATGGAACAGATGGCACAAGGCCGCCAATAACGAATGGCGCGGGTTGCGGCTGCACATCGTGCGGTCGATGCGCGCCGCGCCCGCCTCGACAATTCAAGGAGACGTAATGGACAAGATTGCGACGTGTCTGTGGTTCGACGGCAATGCGGAGGAAGCCGTCCAGTTCTACACGGGCATCTTTAAGAATTCGAGCATCGGTGACGTGACCCGTTACGGCGATTCCGTGCCAAGCAAGGCGGGCGAAGTGCTCACGATCACCTTCCATCTGGAAGACCGCGAATTCGTCGCGTTGAACGGCGGCCCGCAGTACACGTTTTCGCCGGCGATTTCGATGTTCGTGAAATGCGAAACGCAAGAGGAAGTCGATACGCTGTGGGACAAGCTGCTCGAAGGCGGCGGTTCGCCCGTGCAATGCGGCTGGCTGACGGATCGTTACGGCATGTCGTGGCAGATCGTGCCGACCGTGATGATGAAGTTCCTGACGGGCAAGGATCCGGCGAAGACCAAACGCGCAATGGACGCGATGATGCAAATGGTCAAGCTGGACATCGCGAAGCTCGAAGCGGCGTACAACCAGGAGTGAGTCCGAGCTTCGCGCCGCGTCGTTCGCTTTGACGCGCGTATCTGCGATGATCTGCGCTTTCCTTCCTGCCAGATACGCGCGATGAATCCTTCCGCTTTTGACATCCGTCGAGACATCGAAACCGATCGACTGATCTTGCGTCCGCATGTCCGTGAGGACTTCGACGACAGTTATGCGCTCTGGTCCGATGAGATCGTCACGCGGTTTATCGGCGGCAAGCCGTTTAGCCGCGAAGACGTGTGGTCGCGACTCCTGCGCTATGTCGGGCACTGGACGCTGCTCGGTTACGGCTACTGGGCGATCCGCGAGAAGGACAGCGGGCGGTTCGTCGGCGAGATCGGTTTCGCGGATTACCAGCGCGAAATCGATCCGCCGCTTGGCGACGCGCCTGAGATCGGCTGGGCGCTGATGCCGTCTATGCATGGCCTCGGCTACGCGACGGAAGCCGTGCGCGGCGCGCTGACATGGGCCGACGCGACGTGGCCGGGACGCGATACGGTTTGCATCATCGCGCCGGACAATGTGCCGTCACGGCGCGTCGCCGCGAAATGCGGGTACGCCGAAGAGCGGCAGACGACGTACAAGGGCAATCCGACCGGGGTGTTTCGGCGTCCAGGTTTGGCCGATCAAACCTAGGCCGATTTAGGCCCCTTCTTCCCTTGCCTATATCTTCCGGCTGAATTGTTCAAAGCCCGCCGCCGATGCGACATTAGTCACGCGAATGCATCGGTCATCTGCACCACCCATCGCACGTAGATACAACGTTGACACATCAACCCGCGCCGTTTAGTATTGGGTATCTACATCGTAGATACATGCGGCGCTTTTTGGCCTTTGCGGGCTTCGACAAGGAGGCAGTCATGTATCTCGATTTCTCGAGCGAAGGTGGGGCTATGGCTATTCAGACAATCAAGCGGTGGGGCAACAGTCTTGCGGTGCGAATTCCCGCAAGCCTGGCTGAAGAACTGCACCTGCGCGAAGATCAGGAAGTCGACATGGTGGTGGCGGACGGGGCGCTCGTCGCTACGCCCGCCATCAGAACGTTCAACTGGGACGAGTATCGCGAGCAGCTCGCGGCGCGGCCCGAAGACGTGCATCCGACCATCGATCGCGGCGCCGCAGTGGGTTCCGAGCTTGCCGACCCGACGGGCCAGGACGACTGGTAAGGAGCAACATGAAGAACGGTGTTCCCGAAATCGGCGATGTGATGTGGATCAGGCTCGAACCGGTGATCGGGCATGAACAGGGCGGCGGCTATCCGCGGCCGGTCGTCGTTTTGTCGCACGAAGCGCATAACGGTCCGACGCACAGAATCGTCGCTGTGCCCTGCACGACAAGGGCGCGCGGCTTTTCGACGGAGATTCCCGTTGCGGCATTGCCGAAGCCGTGCGTCGCGTTGATCGACCAGATCACCACGCTCGACTGGGTGGCGCGGCGCGGCGAATTCCGCGAAGAGCGGGTCTCTCAACCCGAACTCGACGCGATCCGCCGCAGTTTGAAAGCATTCCTGATGATGTGACGGCGTGCGGTCGGGCTACGTGCGTTGCCCTGCAATACACGTCTGCAGCGTACGCCGTTGCCCACCTTGCGCGTCGAAGTTCTCGGCATCGAGCCAGTCCGCGAAGCCCGCACGCAGCGCCGGCCATTCGCTGTCGATGATCGAGAACCACGCCGTATCGCGGTTGCGGCCCTTGTAGGTCACCGCCTGTCGGAAGATGCCTTCGAACGTGAAGCCGAACCGTGCCGCCGCCGCGCGCGACGGCGCGTTCAGCGAATCACACTTCCATTCGAAGCGCCGGTAACCTCGTTCGTCGAATACGCGCTGCATCAGCAGGAAGATCGATTCCGTCGCCATGCGAGTCTTTTGCAGGCGGCGCGAAAACACGACGAAGCCGACTTCGATCACGCCGTTCGACTTGTCGATCCGCATCAGCGACAGCGTGCCGATCGCCTTGCCCGTAGCCAGATCGACGACGGTGTAATGCAGCGGATCGGGCGAAGCTGCGCAGGCGGCGAGGAAGTCGCGGTAAGCCTCGGCTGTTTCGAACGGACCAACGGACAGATACGTCCAGTCGCTGCCATCCGGCGCGGCGCGATAGGCGTCGTACAGATCGTCGGCGTGGCGTTCGACGTCGACCCGTTCCAGGCGGCAGTACTGGCCCGTCATCGGCTCGTCTCCGGGTGCCTTTGCCGGCTGCCATTGCGGCATGGGTTCGCCGATCGGCTGTCCATATTCGTTGACTCGTTGCCCCACGTCGTTCTCCCGTTGCAAGCGCATTGTTGAAGTATGCCAAGCGGGCAAGATACGGCAAACAGCGTGCGCCCGTAAGAACCAGGCGGGTGAGATTCGATGGAGCCAACTGCGCGGCGAGCGGCGTAGACATGCATCAATCGTGGCGCATGGCTTGCGAACGTTTGGAACTGAAAGGCTGTCGATACAGAATGGTTCTGATTGCACCCCATTCCTCCAGAGGTCCTCATGCTCGATGTCGCCGATGAAATTGCCCGATTCAATGCAGGCCGGGACCCCGATCGCCTCGCGATGAAATATGCGCGCATGCGTACCTCCCCGTTCGTGTTTCTGCGCGGCACATGCCATCTGTTCTACAAGCGCCTGTCCAAAGGCACGGTGCTCGACAACTCGCCGCGCGCATGGATTTGCGGCGATATGCATCTCGAGAATTTCGGCAGCTACAAGGGCGACAACCGGCTCATCTACTTCGACATCAACGATTTCGACGAAGCCTGTCTCGCGCCATGCCTGTACGAAATGATCCGTCTGCTGTCGAGCGTGCTGGTGGCGGCCGACGATCTCAAGCTCAGCCGCGCCGAAGCCCTCGCGCTGTGCCACACGCTCACCGATTCCTACGCGGCCGCGCTGCGCTTCGGCAAGGCGCGCTGGATCGAGGAAGAAACGGCTGAAGGCATGGTCGGCGAACTGTTTGCCGCGCTGCATCAACGCTCGCGCGCCGATCACCTGAACCGTCGCACCGAGTTGAAGGGCAAGAAGCGCACGCTGCGCGTCGACGGCAAGAAGGCGCTGCCTGTGACTGACGAGACGCGCGCGAAAGTCGTCGCGTTCATGAACGACTTCGCAAAGCGCGAACCGAATCCGCAGTTCTACGAGATCATCGACGTGGCGCGCCGGATCGCGGGCACGGGCAGTCTGGGCGTCGATCGCTATGTCATTCTCGTCGAGGGCAAGGGCTCGCCCGACGGCAATTACCTGCTCGACATGAAGCTGGCCTTGCCGTCCGCGACCGGGCCGCATGTCGGCACGAAGCAGCCCAAATGGAACAGCGAAGCGGAACGCGTCGTTGAGATACAGCGGCGCGATCAGGTGGTGTCGCAAGCCTTTCTCCATGCCGTCGAATTCGAGCAACGCCCGTACGTGCTGCGCGGGCTGCAGCCGTCCGAAGATCGCGTCGCGCTCGACAACTGGAACGGCAAGTTGCCGCGGCTCGAATCGGTGGTGCGCAACATGGCCGAACTGGTCGCGTGGGCGCATTTCCGCAGCAGCGGACGGCAAACGTCCGCTATCGCCGACGACCTGATTGCTTTCGGCGAAGACAGTAAGTGGCAACTGTCGTTGATCGATCTCGCGACGCAATGCGAAGCGCAGGTCGTCAGCGACTGGAAGGCCTATTGCGAAGCGTTCGATCGCGGCGCCTTCAATCTGAACGGTAAGGCATGACCGCAACGTGCCGAACGTTATGCGCATAAACGTTCGATACTTCCGAATATATTGACGGGCTTTACGGCAACAGCCCAGATGTGTAAATCTGGCGATGGCGTCGTGGTCAAAAGTGCGTCGTATTTTCTGGCTTCATTCGCTCTGCAAGTCGCGAACCACGTGAACTCCGACGCCGCGAACGGGCGCGCCCGCCCGTAGGGCATGAACAATGCCTTCCTTTGAGGCACTTCCCAAACAGGAGACGGCACTATGGAAATCGAAGCGACCGCATGGTTCCCGCTGGACGACTATGCGCCCGTGCGAGACGGGTGGTACGAAGTCCAGCTGGTCAGCGGAGAGACGGCGTTCGCCAAATTCATCGAGGGCGGATGGACCGAAAGGCCGCTCCTCGTGTTTACCCACTGGCGCGGATTGAGCGAAGATCCCGCCCGCGTGGAAGAACCGGAAACCATCGACGCCGAAGCCACGGCAGCCGAAGGTGTGCGCGCTGCATGGAACGCATTCTTCCCGGGCGCGAATGGCGAAGCGCACAAGCCGCACGAGGTCACGCACGGCAAGCCACCGACGACGCACTGACTTCGCACCGATCCATGCGGATCTGCGGGCGGCGCAAAAGCGCCGCCGTTTTTTTGCCTGCCTGTTTCGTGCTGCAGCGCGAGCGCTCGTGCGACAGGCACGTCGAGTTCGCGAATCACCGCGCTTCGCTAGAATGCAGCGATCGATATCGCGAAGGTCTCACATGCAAGCATTCCGGCAACCCGTCGATCTGGCGCGCGCCACGCGCCTTCTGAACCACGGTCCCGTCACGTTGATCACGAGCGCGCACGACGGACGCTCGAATGTGATGGCGGCATCGTGGGCGATGCCGCTCGATTTCGTGCCGCCCAAGCTCGTCGTCGTGATCGACGCGAAAACGCTGACGCGGCAACTCGTCGAAGCGAGCGGCGTGTTCGGCCTGCAACTGCCGACGCGCGGCTTTGCCCGCCATACGCTCGCGGTCGGGTCGAACGCGGGCATCGAAATCGACAAGATCGCCGCGCTTCGACTCGAAACGTTCGCCGCCGAGAAAATCGACGTGCCGATGCTGGAAGGCTGCGTCGCGTGGTTCGAATGCAAGGTGATTCCCGACGACGCCCAGCGGCACGATCTGATCCTCGCCGAAGTGGTCGCGTGCTATGCGGACAGCCGCGTCTATTCCGACAACCGCTGGCACTTCGGCGACGATCACGACATGCGCACCTGCCATTACGTCGCGGGCGGCACGTTCTTCGAAACGGGCGACACCTTCGAAGTCGAAGCGGCGCCCATCGGCGGCAAGGTTTGATAAAAGCTAACTTTTGAGCGGCAGCCAGATTTCGACGCCGCCCATGCCCGTCACCGGATTGAACTCCTCGCTGTAGCGCTCGAAGTTGGGCGCGTCGGCGGGCGCGTGGCCGGACTCGGGCAGCCACTTGTTCCAGATCGTGTTGCAGGTGCGGCGGATCGTCGAGATGTGATCGCGGTGCGTGAACACCGCATAGCGTTGCGCGCCGATACGCACGCGGCTCAACTCTTCGGGCAAGCCGGAGAAATCGGTGACTTCGACGCCGCACAGATAATCGAAATTGCCTGAGTCGTCGATGTTGTAGCTGACGCCGTATGCGACGTTGCCGATCTGTCCCGGCACTTTCCCGAAGATCGCGTTGAAGCGCTGCCATTGCGCCGGAATGCCCGAGCTGCTTTCGCAGTTGTAGCGTTCGCTCGATCCCGCGACGAGCAACGGTTCGCCGTCCACGAAACGCGGCGGTTCAAGATTGGTGAGAAGAGATTCATCCATTTTGACGGGCTCCACGAGTGCGATGTTGTCGAGATGACCTTGCGCGCGCAACGCTTCGGGCGTGAGCCCAAACTGCTCGCGAAACGCGCGCGTGAATGCCTCGTGAGAGCCGTAACCCGCATCGACCGCGACGGCCAGAATATCCGGCGCGCCGCGCGCGAGACGCCGCGCCGCTTCCGTCAGACGCCGCGCGCGCACGTAGCGCATCACCGCATAGCCCGTCGCCGTTTCGAATGCTCGCGACAGATGAAAGCGCGAGACACAGCCGCAACTGGCGATATCGTCGAGCGACAGTTCGCCATGAAAGTGGCTTTCGATAAACCACAACGCTTTTCCGGCAGGGCTTCCAACTGGGTTCATACAGGCTCTCGTTTCGACATGAACCCAGCATATCGGGCGGACGCTCGCTTCATTTGATCGCGCTTGCGGTTCTTCTCACGCGAGCGTCGACAGGTCTTTCGCGGGCGAACCGAAATACACTTCGACTTCGACGATCTTCCCGTTCTCCACGCGAAAGAACTCCGTGTTGCGAAACGCCTCGCGATTCGCCGGCTTGACCGCATAACGCACGAACGCTTCGTTGCCTTCGCTGAACAGCTTCTCGATGCGAAAGAACTCAACCTGTTCGTTGAACGGCCAGCATCGTTCGAAGTATTCGCGCCGGTCGATGCGGTCGTCGCGCGGACTCGTGAAATGAAAATCGTCGGCGAGTATCGCTTCGATCGCCGCGCGATCCTTGTGCTGATACGCCGCAAAGCAGCGGCGAACGAGATCGGGAACGTCCGTGGGCTTGCTCATGGCGATTGCTCCATCGATTGCTTCACAGTTCCGTCATCGCGCTCCTGTTGCGCCGCAGCTTGCGCTGCCGCCTGCGAGCCAGGCCGCAGCCACGCGCCGCCGATCGTCGCGGCGAGCGCCGCAAAGGTCGCGCCGACGAAGAACGCGACGTGATAGCCGCTCGCGAGCGCGGCGGGCGTGTCGGCCTGCTGCGCGCCGCCGCTTGCCGACTGCGCTGCCGCGAGACTCGCGAGCACCGCGAGTCCCAGCGCGCCGCCCATCATGAACGCCGTGTTGACGATGCCCGACGCGAGACCCGAATCCGATGGATCGACATCGCTCATCGCGGCGAGCAGCAGCGGATTGAACGCGACGCCCGCGCCGATGCCGAGCAGCACCATGCCGGGCAACACGTCGACGACGAAGTGACCGTCGACGGGCGCGCGAGCGAACAGCAGCAAACCGAGTGCGGCGAGGAACAGCCCGACCGCGAGCGGCCGACGGATGCCGAAGCGCATCACCATGCGCGCCGACAGTCCGAGCGAGAAGAAGCCCATGATCAGGTTCGCGGGCAGAAACGCGAGGCCGACCTGAAGCGGCGCATAGCCGAGCACGCGCTGCAAATAGAGCGCGGAGATGAAGAACCACGCGAACATCGCCGCCGCCCACAACACGCCGACGACATTCGCCGTCGCCACGTTGCGCAGCGTGAAGAGCTTGAGCGGCATCAGCGGATGCACGACGCGTGATTCGATCAAGAGAAATGCGCCGAGCAGCGCGAGCGCGACGACGATCAGCCCGATCGTCTGCGCGGACAGCCAGCCCGCTTCATTGCCGTTGACGATCGCATAGACGGCCAGCATCAGCGAGGCCGTGACGGTCGTCGCGCCCGCGACGTCGAGCCGCTCGCCATGTGCGTGTCCGCGTCCCGCCGGCAGAAGCGCGATGCACATCGTGTACACGGCGATGCCGATCGGCAGATTGACGAGAAAGATCCAGTGCCAGCTCAGCAGATTCGTCAGCAGTCCGCCGAGCAACACGCCGATGCTGCCGCCGCCCGCGCACACGAAGCCGTAGACGCCCATCGCTTTCGCGCGCTCGCCCTCTTCGGTGAACAGATTCATGATCAGCGACAACGACACGGCCGACACGACCGCGCCGCCCAGACCCTGAATGGCGCGCGCACACACCAGCATCACCTGCGAATTCGCGAGCCCGCATGCAAGCGACGCGAGCGTGAACAGCGTGATCCCCGCGAGAAAGAGCTTGCGATGCCCGTACAGATCGCCGAGCCGTCCCCCGAGCAGCAGAAAGCCGCCGAAGGTCAGCATGTAGGCATTGACGACCCAGACGAGCGAGGTTTCGGTGAAGCCGAGATCGGCGGCGATGGACGGCAGCGCGACGTTCACGATGGTCGTATCGAGCACGATCATCAGCACGCCCATGCACAGCACGACCAATGCGAGCCAGCGCGTGCGACCTTCGATGTTATGCGTCATGCGAGCGATTCCTCCGTGTCTGTCGATGCGCTTTCAGTCTAGTCAGGTTCGGTTCCTGGCCGCAAGCCGGAACCGCGCGCGCATCGCTCTTCACCATACGACGATCGGGGGTCGCCGAAATCGACACGATTCAACCCAACAATTCGTATTTTCCGCCGCGTTCGAGCGCGCGTTGATACGCGGGCCGGGCATGAATCGTGTCGAGAAAACGCGCGACGGACGGATATTTCGCATCGCGGTTGCCGCGCGCCGTCGCCGCTTCGAGCGGAAAACTCATCTGGATGTCGGCGGCTGTGAAGTCGTTGCCCGCGAACCAGCCGGTCTCGAGCAACGAATCGTCGATGTACTTCATATGCAGCGCGATTTGCGGATCGACGAAAGTGGATTGCAGCGTCCACGCAATCTTCTTCGCGATCGGCTTCGCGAAGAACGGCATCGGCGCACTGCCGATGCGCAACGCGACCAGCTTCAGCAGCAGCGGCGGCATCGCCGAGCCTTCCGCATAGTGCATCCAGTATCTGAACTTCAAACGCTCCGGCGTGCCCGCAGCGGGCTCGAAACGGCCTTGTCCATAGCGTTCGAGCAGATACTCGATGATCGCGCCGGATTCGGCGACGGTGTTTCCATCGTCGGTGATGACGGGCGACTTGCCGAGCGGATGCACGGCACGCAGCTCGGGCGGCGCGAGCATCGTCTTTGGATCGCGCTGATAACGCTTGATCTCGTACGGCACGCCGAGTTCTTCGAGCAGCCACAGCACGCGCTGCGAGCGGGAGTTGTTCAGGTGATGGACGATGAGCATGAGCAGGCGACGAAGCGCGCGGGAAGGCCGGACATCGGCGGAGCGGACATCATACGAGGCCGCGCGAGAGGGCGGCCTCTATTCGTCGCGACGTCACGCCTTCACGATGCAGCGGCAACCATCACGCCGACCACTTGCTTCCCATCAACTGATTCGACGGCAGCTTCTCATCGAGCAGCTTGCGCGCGCTTTCGATGCCCGCCACCGGCAAGCCTTTGGGATCGAGCAACCCGACCTGCACGAGCACGGAAGCCTGATCCCAATAGATATGCTCGTTATACAGCTTGTCGCCGCGAAAGCACACGACAGCGAGCATCGGCACTTCGAAGTACTTGCCCGTCGGCGCTACGCCCGGCAGCAGCCAGTCGATTTCACAGCTATGCGTACACGCAAAGATGAATTCGTCGACAATGCGATCGGAGCCGATGGTCCGCGAAATCGGAATCAGCTTCGTATCCGGAGGATTCGAATTGACGAAGTGATTCGTATAGAAGCGCTTGAGGTTGTCGTAACCGACGCCGCCCGTCATCGTCGGCACATGATTGACGTACGGTTGCGCGACCATCGTCGGCATGACGGACTCGACGTCGCGCGTGGCGAACTCGAAATAGCAGTGCTGTTCCCACAGCGTGTTCAGATCGTAGATCGGGCCGAGCACCTTGCGCAGCAGCGCGAGCGTGCGCGAGTACGCCATCATCGCGGCAGGCTTGTCGTAGTGCGGACGCGCAGGCGAAGCGAACGCGTGGTCGCAACCCGCGTACACATACTGCTCGATCTGCGGCTGCGCGCGAAGCGCGGCCATGATCGTCTCGCGCGCAGGCGGCGGACAGTATGCGTCGTTTTCAGCGAAGTGAAACACCATCGGGCAGCGAATGTTCTTCACTTCGTCGAGATACGCGTCGAGCCCGACACCGTAGTAGCTCACCGCGCAATCGACATCCGTGCGCGCCGCCGCGAGCAACGCAAGCTTGCCGCCAAGGCAATACCCGATCGTGCCCACTTTGCCTTGCTGTTCGGGCAATGCGCGCAATGCATCGACAGTAGCGGCGATATC
Organism: Paraburkholderia sabiae; assembly: GCF_030412785.1. Lineage (NCBI taxonomy): Bacteria > Pseudomonadati > Pseudomonadota > Betaproteobacteria > Burkholderiales > Burkholderiaceae > Paraburkholderia > Paraburkholderia sabiae. The sequence continues at coordinate 3,587,605 of NZ_CP125295.1, read as the reverse complement.
CTGCACGCCGAGATCGACGTCGAACTTCGCGTGGAAGTCGAGCGCGCGCTTCATGTCGTCGCCGTCATGGCCGAGCACGACGTTCGGCTGCATGCGCCAGAACAGATCGGGCACGAGCACGACATAGCCCTCTTCGGCGTAGCGGTCGGCCGTTTGCTTCAGATAGTCGTTGATGCCGAAAATCTCTTGCAGCAGCACGAGGCCCGGACCGGACCCTTGCGCGGGACGCGCGATGTACGCGTTGAAACGGCCGCCATCGCGAGCGGCGACTTCGATAAAGGAACCGGCCATCAATTGCTCCTCGAATATGGGACGAAGGGGACGGCACGCGTCTTTGTTCGCCGATATCGGATGGAGCGGCGTGCGCTACATCGCACGCAGGGCGAAGCGCTTGAGCTTGCCGGTTTCGGTGCGAGGCAGCGCATCGATGAAGGCGACGACGCGCGGATACTTGTACGGCGCAACGGTATTCTTCACGAATTCCTGCAACTCCGCGACCAGTTTCTCATCGGCGCTAAAGCCCTTGTTGAGCACGACGAAGGCCTTCACGATCTGTCCGCGCGTCTCATCGGGCACGCCGATCACGCCGCATTCGGCAACGGCCGCGTGCTGCATCAGCACGCTTTCCACTTCGGGACCGGAGATGTTGTAGCCCGCCGAAACGATCATGTCGTCGGCGCGTGCCTGATAGAACACGTAGCCGTCTTCGTCGATGTAGACGGAGTCGCCGGGCAGATTCCAGCCGTCGCGCACGAACTTGCGCTGGCGATCGTCGGCGAGATAGCGGCAGCCGGTCGGGCCGCGCACCGCGAGCTTGCCGAGCGTGCCGGCGGGCACGGGGCGCATGTCGTCGTCGACGGCTTGCACGATGTAGCCGGGCACGGCCTTGCCGATCGCATGCGGCCTCACATCGTGTCCCGCCGACGAGATGAAGATATGGATCAGCTCAGTCCCGCCGATCCCGTCGATCATTTCGATGCCGCTCGCTTCGCGCCACAGCGCACGCGTCGAATCGGGCAACGCTTCGCCGGCGGAAACGGTCTTTTTCAGCGACGAAATATCGAAGCGCGGAATCAGCGGCGCCATCTGCCGATAGAACGTCGGCGCGGTGAACATCACCGTCGTGCGAAAACGCTCGACGTTTTGCAGCAGCGTTTCGGGCGTCTGCTTTTCGATCAGCACCGTCGATGCACCCGCGCGCAGCGGAAAACACAGCAATCCGCCAAGTCCGAACGTGAACGCGAGCGGCGGCGTGCCGCAGAAGATATCGTCGGGTGTGGCCTTCAGAATGTGACGCGGGAACAGATCGCACATCGCGATCACGTCGCGATGAAAATGCATGCAGCCCTTCGGCGCGCCCGTCGTGCCGCTCGTGAAGGCGATCAGGCAGACGTCATCGGCGGCCGTGTCGCAGGCCTTGAATTCAGCGGGTTTCGATGCGGCCAGAGTTTCGAGCGAACCGGCTGCGTCGTCGTCGTGAAAGATCGTTGTCTGTTTGAGGCTTGGGCAGAAGAACTCGTCGCCCGCTGTCGAACATCGCGAGAGTTCTTCCATCAAGCGCGTATCGCATAACGCAGCGCTGATTTGCGCCTTGTCGATGATCTGCTTGAGTTCCTTCGCGCGCAGCAACGGCATGGTCGGCACAACGACAAGACCCGCTTTCAACGCGGCGAGAAACGCGACGGCCATCTGCAACGTATTCGGCCCGCGCAGCAACACGCGATTGCCTGGCTGCAAACCCATTTCATCGATCAGCACATGCGCGCTGCGATTGACCATCGCGAGCAGTTCGCCGTAAGTGGTCGAATGCGGCTTGCCGTCGACGTCGGACCAGATTGCGGGCCGGTCGCCATAGCCGTTCTCGACGGCACGATCGAGCAGTTCAGTCGCGCAGTTGAAGCGCGCCGGATACGTGACGTCGGGATTGTCGAGCAGAAACACGGGCCATTGATCCTGCGGCGGCAAGTGATCGCGCGCGAAGGTATCGACGTGAGCTGACGGTTCCATCATGAAACTCCCCTGCTGAACGTGCTTGATGTGCGTGAGGTTCGTGTGCGCGGTTCGGGCGCGACTACTCGGTGATTACTGCGGTCGCTTCGATCTCGACCTTTGCGTCGTCTTCGATCAGCGCGACGACCTGCACTGCGCTCATCGCAATGTCGTAATCGCCGATCAGTTCGCGGAATGCCCGGCCGATCTCCTTCAGCGCGGCGACGTATTCGCGCTTGTCGGTGACGTACCACGTCATGCGCACGAGATGCTCGGGCTTGCCGCCCGCTTCGCGCAGCACGGCAAGCACGTTGCGCAGCGCCTGCGTGGCCTGTTCGGCGAACAGATCGCTCGTCATGCGCGCTTCTTCGTTCCAGCCGATCTGTCCGGCGATATAAACCTGCGTGCCCGTTACCGCGACACCATTCGCGTAGCCGCGCGGCGTGACCCAGCCCGCGGGCAGAAGCGGTTTTTTCTTCATGAGCGTTGCTCCTCGGATTGAACGGCGTGCGGCGCAAACGCGGCGAGCGCGCTGGCGATGTCGTCGGGAATGTCGATCGACTGGCCGCTTTCCAGCGACGTCGTGACGAGCACCTGTGTCGCGCGAAAACGCACTTCGTCTGCACAACGGGCGACGATATCGATGCCGATCGAACGGCGTCCGATACGCGTAACACCGAGCGCAAGCGTGACCGTTTCGCCCATACGGCTTGGCTTCGAGAACTCGCATTCGAGCTTCACGATAGGCAAACCGACGCGGCGCGTCTGGATCATGTGCGCGTAGTCAACTGAAAGGCGCTCGTTGAACCACTCTTCGACGAGCATGTTCGTCATCACCAGATACTGCGGAAAGTAGACGATGCCTGCCGGATCGCAATGCGCGAAGCGGATGCGCACGGGCATGTCGAAAGTGGCGCTCATGACGCGCGCTCCGTGGCGTGCGCTTTCAGCAGATCGCGCCCGACAATCAACTGCTGCACTTCCGTCGCACCTTCATAGATGCGCAGCGCGCGAATCTCGCGATACAGCCGCTCGACGGTCGTGCCGCTTTGCACGCCCATGCCGCCCCACAACTGCACGGCGCTATCGATCACCTGTTGCGCACCTTCGCTCGCGTGCCACTTCGCCATCGCGGCTTCGCGCGTGACGCTTTCGCCCTGATCGCGCAGCCATGCGGCGCGATAGACAAGCAACGCGCTGCTGTCGATGGTTAGCGCCATCTGCGCGAGCTTCGTCTGCGTCAACTGAAAATCGCCGAGCGTCTGACCAAACATCTTGCGCGACGCCGCACGTTCAAGCCCTTCCTGCATCGCGCGCCGCGCAAAGCCAAGCGATGCCGCCGCAACCGACGTGCGGAAAATGTCGAGTGTGCGCATCGCGATCTTGAAGCCTTCGCCGGGCGCGCCGAGCATCTGGCTGCGCGGCACGCGTGCGTTTTCGAAGTGCAAGCGCGCGAGCGGATGCGGCGCGATCACATCGATACGTTCGGCGATCTGCAACCCTGGCGTATCGGCATCGACAATAAACGCGCTAATGCCGCGCGAGCCCGGCGCTTCGCCTGTTCTTGCAAACACGACGTAGAAGTCCGCGATGCCGCCGTTCGAGATCCACGTCTTGTCGCCGTCTAACACGTAGAAATCGCCTTCAGCACGCGCCTGCAATGCCATCGCTGCAACGTCGGAACCTGCGTCGGGCTCCGACAATGCGAACGCGGCAATCGCCTCGCCCTTCGCGACGCGCGGAAGATAGCGCGTCTTCTGTTCATGCGTGCCTGCGAGCGTGATCGCGCCGGAACCGAGCCCTTGCATCGCAAGCGCGAAGTCGGCGAGTCCGTCGTGTTTCGCTAGCGTTTCTCGCAGCAGACACACGGCGCGCGTATCGATCGTGTCGCCGTGTCCGCCGTATTGTGTGCCACCGACGCCGTATTTCAGCCAGCCCGCTTCGCCCAATGCGCGCACGAGTTGTCGGCATGTCGCGTCGGTGTCGTCATGCTTTACATGCGCGAGATGTTGCGCGGCCCATGCTTCGATGCCACCCGCCAGTTCGCGATGACGCGCTTCGAAGAACGGCCAGGCCAAAGCGCTGTGTAGATCTTCATGCTTCAAGATCAGTCTCCTTCGAACACAGGACGCGACTTCGCCGCGAACGCGCGATACGCGCGCTCGAAATCGCGCGTCGTCATGCAGATGGCCTGCGCCTGCGCTTCCGATTCGATCGCTTCGTCGATGCTCATGCTCCATTCCTGATGCAGCATCTTCTTCGTCACGCCATGCGCGAATGTCGGGCCGGCGGAGAGATCGGCGGCAAGCTTCGATGCTTCGTCGAGCAGCGCTTCCGGCGCACAGAGGCGGTTGTAGAAGCCCCATGCGTAGCCTTCGTCGCCGCTTGCCGAGCGCCCCGTGTAGAGCAGTTCGGCGGCGCGTCCCTGGCCGATGATGCGCGGCAGGATCGAACACGCGCCCATGTCGCAGCCCGCGAGACCGACGCGCGTGAACAGGAACGCGAGCTTGCTGCGTGCGGTGGCGAGGCGCATGTCGGAGGCCATCGCGAGGATCGCGCCTGCACCGGCGCATACGCCGTCGATAGCCGCGATGATCGGCTGCGGACAATGCCGCATCGCCTTGACGAGATCGCCCGTCATGCGCGTGAAGAGCAGCAGTTCAGGCATCGGCAGATCGATAAGCGGCGCAATGATGTCGTGCACGTCGCCGCCCGAGCAGAAGTTCTCGCCCGCGCCATGCATCACGACGACCTTCACGTCGGTCGCATAAGCAAGCTGACGGAACAGATCGCGCAACTCCGCGTACGACTCGAACGTCAGCGGGTTCTTGCGCTCGGGACGGTTCAGCATGATCGTCGCGACGCCTGCATCGACGGACCAGCCGAAGTGCTTCGCTTCATATGTTGCGAGCGTCGTGCGATTGCCGGCCAACAGGGCTTCAGCTGCGGATATGGTCATAGTTCTTTCCTCGTGTGCAGATTGCGCGCGTCAGCTTTTGATCGTGTTCAGCAGGTGCTGCTTGAGCTTGCCGAGCTTCTGATGCGTGCGCGATTTCTCGTCGAGATCGAGGCCGCCGAACATTTCGACGACCCATTGCTCGTGCGCGACGGCCATCCGGTCGAACAGCGCGCGGCCTTCCGGCGTGAGACGCACGCTGGTCGAACGACGATCGTTCGGATCTGTGTCTCGCGCGACGAGCCCTTCCTTTTCCAGTTGATCGGTAATGCCCGTGATGTTGCCGCCCGTCACCATCAGACGGCGCGACAGCTCCGTCATCTTCAGTCCTTCGGGATGACGCTCCAGCTGCGCCATCAGATCGAAGCGCGGCAGCGTCGTGTCGAACTCGTTACGCAGACGCTTGCGCAATTCCGCTTGCACGAGGTTCGTCGTGGTCAGCATGCGCAGCCAGAGGCGCAAGCCCATATGACTGTCCGCGCCCGTGCTCATCTCCATGTCCACGACGTTCTCCGCGGGTTTCTCGATGCCTTTGCGCGCCGGTTTCGTTTCGACGGCGTCGTTGGTTTTCTTCTTTGCGGTGTTGCTCATGTGACTTCTCCGCCTGATACGGAAATCGATTGACCTGTGATGGATTCGGAGCCGGGCATGCATAACCACAGCACCGCGTTCGCGACTTCTTCGGGCGAGACGAAACGGCGCTGCGGGTTGTTGCGCACGAGGATGTCGCGTGCTTCCTGCTCGCTGCGTGAAGTTTTCGCAGTGATCTGGTCGAGCGATGCGCGCAGCAATTCCGTTTCCGTATAGCCGGGGCAAACGGCGTTGACCGTGATGCCCTTCGTCGCGACTTCGAGCGCGAGCGAACGCGTGAGTCCGATTACCCCATGTTTTGCCGCGCAATATGCGGCGACATACGCGTAGCCAATTTGTCCCGCTGTGCTCGCGACGTTGATGACGCGTCCATAGCTGCGTTCGAGCATCGACGGCAACACGGCGCGTGTGCAGAGAAACACGCCAGTGAGATTGACGTCGAGCATGCGTTGCCAGAGCGCGCTGTCTGTTTGAGCGAACGGTGCGGCCTGTGCTTGTCCCGCGTTGTTGACGAGCACATCGACGGCACCTGCAATCGATGACGCTTCAGAAAATGCCTTGTTTACAGCACTTTCGTCACTCACATCGACGCTGATGCATGCTGCAATCTCGCCATATGCGCTCAACGTTTCGCGTTGTGCATCGAGGCGTTTCGCGTCGCGGCCCATCAGCGTGACGCGTGCGCCTGCGCGAATCAATGCTTGCGCCGTCGCCGCGCCGATGCCGCTGCCGCCGCCCGTCACGACGGCGTGTTTTCCTGCGAGCGTGGTGTCCATCAAACGGTTCCTTCCGCGCGTGCCGCGCGTTCTTGCGGCGACAGACGCGCGTTTTCTGCGGCCTGCGCGCGCTCGCGTTCGTAATTGCGTTCGAGTTGCGATTTGGCCGCCGTGTACTGCTTCGGCCAGTTCACGTCGAAATAGCCGATCTTCGCGGCCTCGTTCAGCGTCCACGACGGATTCGCCAGATGCGGACGCGCGACCGCACACAGATCCGCACGTCCCGCCGCGATGATGCTGTTCACGTGATCCGCTTCGGAAATCGCACCGACTGCGATCGTCGCGATGCCCGCTTCGTTGCGGATGCGATCCGCGAACGGCGTCTGGAACATGCGACCGTAGACGGGCTTTTCTTCCTTGCTGACCTGTCCCGACGACACGTCGATCATGTCGGCACCCGCCGCCTTGAAAGCGCGCGCGATGGCGACGGCATCGTCGGGCGTGGTACCGCCGTCGACCCAGTCGTGCGCGGAAATACGTACCGACATCGGCTTGTCTTGCGGCCACACCTTGCGCATCGCCGCGAACACTTCGAGCGGATAACGCAGGCGGTTTTCGAGCGAGCCGCCGTATTCGTCGGTGCGATGATTGGTGAGCGGCGACAGAAAGCTCGACAGAAAGTAGCCATGTGCGCAGTGCAATTCGAGCCAGTCGAAGCCTGCTTCAGTTGCCATTTCCGTGGCTCGCACGAATTGCGCTTCGATGTTGCGCAGTTCTTCATGCGTCGCTTCGCGCGACCATTGACTCACGCCGCGCAGATATTGCTGCGGCGACGCCGACACCAAAGGCCAGTTGCCGTCGGGCAGCGGCTGATCGATGCCTTCCCAACTCACGCGCGTCGAAGCCTTCGCGCCCGCGTGACCCAGCTGCATGCCGATCTTCGCGTCGCTTTGCGTGTGCACGAACTGCACGATGCGTCGCCACGCGGCGAGATGCTCGGGCGCATACATGCCGGGGCATCCCGGCGTGATGCGCGCTTCAGGCGACACGCACGTCATCTCCGTCATCACGAGCGCCGCGCCGCCCATTGCGCGCGCGCCGAGGTGCATCAGGTGATAGTCGCCCGCAATGCCGTCAACGGCGGAGTACTGCGCCATCGGCGATACGACGACGCGATTCTTCAACGTCACGCCGCGCAAAGTGAAAGGCGTGAACATCGGCGGAATGGAGTGTTTTTTCGCTTCACGTTCGATGCCCGCACGCGCGGACAGCCAGTCTTCGAATGAAGAGAGATACGTGGCATCGCGTTCGCGCAGATTTTCATGCGAGATGCGCTGCGAGCGCGTCAGCAACGAATACGCGAACTGCTCCGGCTCGAACGATGCATAACGGTCGACATGCTCGAACCATTCCGTCGAATTGCGCGCGGCATTCTGGATGCGCAACACGTCGATGCTGCGCACGTCGGTGTAGTGCGCGAGCGCGGCGGCGAGATTGTGCGGATGCGCGTCCATGCTGTTCGCGAGTTCGATGGCGTCTTCGAGCGCGAGCTTGGTGCCGGAGCCGATCGAGAAATGCGCGGTGTGCGCGGCGTCGCCCATTAGAACGACAGGCACGCGCTTGCCGTCGGCGCGCGTTTTCCAGTGCACCCATTCGCGATTGACGACGCGCGGAAAGCGGATCCATTGCGACGAGCCGCGCAGATGGCTCGCGTTCGACATCAGCGAATTGCCGTCGAGGTACTTCGCAAAGAGCCGTTCGCAAAACGCGATGCTGTCTTCCTTGCTCATCTCGTCGAGTCCGGCCGCGCGCCATACGCGTTCCGGCGTTTCGACGATGAACGTCGACGTCTGATCGTCGAAGCGATACGCATGGGCCTGGAACCAGCCCCATTCGGTCTGTTCGAACGCGAATGTGAAGGCGTCGAAGAGCTTCTTCGTGCCGAGCCATACGAAGCGGCAGTCGCGCATGTCGACATCGGGCTGATAGGTCGAAGCGTACTTCTGGCGGATCGCGCTGTTCAGGCCGTCGCTGGCGATGATGAGGTCAGCGTCGTAGTCGTCGTCGTTCGTGACCTGGGTTTCGAACACCAGCTTCACGCCGAGTTCTTCGCAGCGTTCCTGCAGGATGTTCAGCAGGCGCTTGCGGCCGATGCCGCAAAAGCCATGTCCCGACGAACGCACCTGCGCCCCGCGAAAGTTGATTTCGATGTCGTCCCAATGATTGAACGCTTCGAGGATTCTGTCGGCGCTATCGGGGTCGGCGGCACGCAGATTGCCTAATGTCTGGTCGGAGAACACGACGCCCCAGCCGAAGGTGTCGTAAGGCCGGTTGCGCTCGACGACGATCACCTCGTGCGCCGGATGACGACGCTTCATCAACAACCCGAAATACAGGCCGGCCGGGCCGCCGCCGATACAGACGATGCGCATGCTGCTTCCCCAACGTGTGTGCTCGGCTTTACTTTAGGTTTTGATAGTTTAGGTGTCAAGTAAATTTCGCTGGGCGGATTTTTCTGGAAGAAAACGCCCCGGAGCCGCCATCGAGCATCGCAAATGCTTACTGGATGTGCATTGGCACGCTTCTTCCATCGCGAAGACCGCCGAACGTAGTAACGTATCGGAAAATTTGTCTTTCGCCCGGCCAGTTGATTCTTGAGGCGCTTATGTCCACAGACGCAGACACCACCATGATCGATGAACAGGTCGCAGCCATTGCCGACCGCATGACGGAAGAAGGCCGTCTGGTTTCCCCTGTCACCATCTGGGCAGAGGTCCGCAGCGGCTCGATCGTCTCCGTTGCCGCCGCCCTGCAACGCTGGCGCGACGCGCGCGAGCCGCAGATCCCGCCGGTCGAGGCCCAGAAAGCCATGCCGGGCGAGTTTGCGGAAACCCTGATGGAGGTCGCGCGCCGCATCTGGACGGCATCCCAGGACGACGCCGAGCGCCTGCTCAGCGTGGGGCTGGGCGCGGCAACCCAGCAGGTCGACGTGTTCCGCAAGGAGCGCGACGAAGCGCTCGCCGCCTATCAGAAGACGGACGAGGAAGTCGAAACGGGGCGCGAACGGCTGGACGGCCTGCGCAACGATCTGCGCGCGGTGCAGGATTCCGCCAGTCAGGTGAAGGCCGAGCTCTCGGCGGCGAACGCGCGCGCTGAGGCGGCCGAGGCGAGCATCGAGGATCTGACCCAGCGTGCATCGTCGGGCGAAGCGAGACTGGCGGCGATCCAGACATCGCTCGAAGACCAGCACCGGGCAAACGAGTGGCTCGCCGCAACCGTTTCGAGCAAGAACGAAGAGATTTCGCGGATCAGCCGGGAGCGCGACGACGCGCGTCGGCAGGTCGCGACGCTCGACGAAGCTTGCCAGGCGAAATCGGAAGAAGCGGAACGCCTGTCGCAGGAAGCCAGCGCGGCCGTGGCGCGCGCCGACGCCGCAACGGCTCAGGCGAACGAGAGCGCCGCGCGCCTCGCCACCGTCGAGACCGACCTGAGCGACACCCGCAACGCCCTCGCGACCGAGCGTGACGCAGCCCTGGAGCATGCCGCCGAAGTCGCTGAGCAGCGTATGGAGCTGGAGCGCATCGGGCGTGATCTCGATGAATCGCGCGCGCAGGTGAGCACGCTGACGGAGGCGCAGACGCTGGCGACCGCCCAGCTTGAGCAGGCGACGCAGGCGGCATCGGCTGCGAACGAACGTGCGGATGCGGAAACGCAGCGCGCTGCGCAACTCGAACAAAGCCTGACGATCGAGCGCGAGGCGACGGCTGCGCAACGCGACGAACTGCAGCGCGTGACGCAGGAACTCGACGGCGCGCGAACGCAGCTCAATATGCTTACCGACGCGCAGACGGCGGCGAAGCATCGCGCCGAGGCCGCTGAGCAGCGCGCGACGCAACTGGAGCAGAGCTTGACCGTCGAGCGCGAAGCGACGGCGGCGCAAAGCGAAGAGCTTCAGCGTGTTACGCGCGAACTGGACGAAGCGCGTTCGAAGATCAGCGGATTGACGGACGCGCAGACGGCCGCAGCGGCCGAACTGGCACGCGTGACGCAAGACGCATCGGCGGCGAAGGAAAGGGCCGATGCGGCCGAGCAGCGTGCGACGCAGCTGGAACAAAGCCTTGCTGCGGAGCGCGAAGCGGCGGCGGCGCAAAGCGACGAACGGCAACGCATCGCGCGTGAACTGGACGAAGCTCGCGCGAAGAACGAATCGTTGACGGCGGCGCATGCGGCGGCAAGTGCCGACGTGACGCGCCTGACCGAGGAAGCATCGGCGGCAAGGGAACAAGTATCGGCGCTGGAACAAAGCCTCGCTGCCGCACGGGAAGTCACGGCGTTGCGTACCAGCGACTTGCAGCGCGCCACGCAGGAACTCGAAGCCGCGCGGACGCAGATCAACGCGCTGACCGAGTCGCAAACGGCCGCGAGCGCCGAACTCGCGCGCGTCAAGCATGACGTGACGGCGGCGACGGAACGGGCGCAAACGGCGGAACAGCGTGCCGCCCAACTGGAGCAGAGTCTCGCTGCCGAGCGCGAAGCTGCCGAGGCGCGCAGCCGTGAAGCGGCGGCTCAGGCCAGCGCCCAGTCGAGTGAATTGCAGCGCGTCACGCGCGAACTCGAAGACGCCGGCAAGCAGATCAGCACGCTGACCGTTGCGCAAACGGCGATGAACGCGGAACTCGCGAGCGTGACGCAAGACGCATCGGCGGCGAAGAGTCGCGCGGAAACCGCCGAGCAGCAGATCGCTCAGCTGGAGCAAAACCTCGCGGCCGAACGCGAAGCTGTGACAGCGCGTAGTGCCGAAGCGTCGGCGCAATCGAACGAACTGCAACGCGTCACGGGCGAACTCGACGAAGCGCGCAATCAGATCAGTACGCTGACGCAGACGCTCGCAACAGAGCGCGATGCGGCCATGGCGCGTAACGACGAGGCATCGGCGCAACTCGAAGAAGTGCGCAAGCAAAACAGCGCGCTATCCGACTCACAAAACGCAGCCAATACCGAACTCGCGCGGCTGACGCAAGATGCGTCGGCGCAGAGCACCGAATTGCAGCGCGTCACGCGCGAACTGGACGAAGCGCGTTCGAAGATCGACGCGTTGACGAGCGCCCAGACATCCGCGGACGCCGAATTGCAGCGGCTTGAACAGGAAGCATCGGCGGCAAAGCAGAGGGCGGACGCAGCCGAACAGCAGACCGCGCAATTGAACCAGAGCCTGACGTCGGAACGCGACGCGGCATCGGCGCGCGGCACGGAAGCAAGCGCCCAGCGCGACGAACTGCAACGCGTCAAACAGGAACTCGACGAAGCGCGCAAGCAGATCGACACGCTGACGCAAGCGCAGACGTCGGCGAGTGCCGAGTTGAAGCGACTCGAAGGCGATGCAACTGCCGCGAAGGAACGAGCGGACGCCGCCGAACGGCAGGTAACTCAATCTCAGCAGAGCCTCACCTCCGAACGCGAAGCGGCTGCCACGCGCAACGACAAGGCGTCGACGCAACTCGACGAATTGCAGCGCGTCGCGCGCGAACTCGACGAAGCACGCGCGCAGATCAGCGCGATGAGCGAGTCGCAAACGGCGGCCAGCGCGGAACTGGCTCGCGCGACGCAAGACGCGTTCGCCGCGAAGGAACGCGCCGATGCCGCGGAACAGCGGGCCGCCGAACTCTCGCAAACTCTCGCTGAGCGGCCGCGCGAACAGACCGCCGCGAAAAGTACGCAAGCGGGCACGCAAGCGGGCGAACAGTCAGGTGGTATCGACGTCGTGGAAGAGATCGCGTCCTTGCAACGCCAGCTTGCCGCGCAGTCGAAGGCGCACACGAAGGCCTACAACGATCTCCGCGCGAACGCCGATCAGTGGGTGACGTACGCGAAGGACATCAAGCAGCGGCTCGAGCAGGCGAACGAAAAGATCCTCTTCATCGATGCGCGCAGCACGGGCGAAGTCGCGCTGTTGCGCAGGCTGTCGTTCGAACTCGAGCGGCTCAAGCCTGATCACGAACTGGTGTTCCGCGAGGCGCAGAAGAAGCTGATCGGCGCGACGATGGCGCAGCAACTCGCACAGAAGGGCTATTCGTACGATCCGGCGACGGCTGTGATGTCGAAGTCGGAGGGCTGACGCCCGCAGCGCGTTTCAGCCCGTAATCAACCGTTCGAGGACGTCGATCTCGCCCATCTGTCCGCCCTTGAACATGATCTCCGTGCCGTCGAGCCAACGCTCGTCGGCGTGCAGGCGGCAGACGGTGGCGCCCGTCGTCAGCGGCGCGCGATAGGACAGTCCCCACGCGTCGAGCGCCTGCACCGCGTGGCTCGACGTGTCGCCGCCCGCAATGCCGATGCGCCGCGGCCTCGCCGCGCGCACCACGTCGCTCAACAGTGTCGCGCACGCTTCCGCCGTTCGTGCGCGGCTCGCTTCCTGTTGCTGCTCGCCATTCGCCGACGTTGCCGGGCGTCGCGTGAATGCCAGCACGTTGCGCCCCTCGCGCAACATGTCGACGATGGGCGCCGCATTGAAACGCGGCGTACCGTCGTTCGATGCGAGCGGATCGAGTTCGATCTTCCAGTACGAATGCGTGGCTTCGATCTGCGCGGCCGTCGTCGGCGAGAGGCTGCCCGCGAGCACGAACACGGGCCCTTGCGCGCGGCCTAATGGCGGGGTTTCGTGAGGCTCGCGCTGCGCGAGCGCAGCATCGGCGGCACACCAGGCCTGCGCGACGCTGCTCGCGCCTACAGCCAGCAACGGCGCGCGGCGCGAACGTGTTTCGATGAGCTTGCCGAGCGTGCGCAGGTCGTCGTCGCGCAACACGTCGAAGAGAATCGCGGATGAGCGCAGCGCGATTTTCGCGTCGACCATCGCGTCGAGTTTCTCGAACGGCAACGCATACGCTCGCCAATCGATCGATGCAGTATCGCGCAAACCCTGCTGTTCCAGATGCAGCCGCAGATCGGCTTCGTTCATCGGCGTGACGGGATGACGGCTCATCGTCGGATGACGGTCGATCCGATGAATCGCGCGCGTGTCGCTGCCCGCCGCCGCGAACAGCTGACCGAACACGCAGTAACGCAGCAACTCAGGCTGCCCGCCGACGATAGGCACGAACGGATTCGTGAACACGCGGCGCAGCGTGGCGATGGCCGTCGCGATGTTGCCGACCTCGGGCGCGCTGTCGAATGTCGAACACACCTTGTAGTGCATCACGCGCACACCGAGCGACGCGAGGCAGGTGCCCGCGCGCGCGAGTTCGTCTGCCATCGCGGACGGCGGCATCGCGCGCGCCGCGCCCGCAATGCCGATTGCGTCGAGCGGTCCGACGCTATCGAGCCGCGCGCGGCCTGGCGGCGCGAGAAACAGCAGCGTCCTGAGGCCCGCGCGGGAAAGATGCGCGAGCGTATCGGTTGCGCCCGTGAAATCGTCGCCATAGAAGCCGTACGGCACGGTGCCGGTTGCGCTCATGTGCGTTCACCGAAGAACGCGAGCGCGGCGCGCAATTCGGGCGCGTGCTTTGCATGTTCGTGCAGCGGCGTGCGCGATTGCGCGGCGTCCCACGCCTGCCGCACGCTGCGCACGCCTGCGGCCGGTCCGTCGGGATGCGCGAGCACGCCGCCGCCCGACATAAAGAGCAGATCTGTGGAGCCGATCGCGTCGAACGTGGCGGGGACCGTGCCTGCCCATTGCCCCGACGAGAATGCGGGCAGCACGCGGTCGTCGAGACCTTCGGCGAGCGGCGTCGAGCAATCGCGCGCGGACTCGCTCACTTCGGCATCGCTTTGTGCAAACTTGCCCGCGAGCCCATGCACGTGCATATGATCGACGCCCGCGAGCCGCCACAGTGTCTGATATGCCTGAAAGCCGATGCCGAGCGCAGCGTCGCGCGACATCATGCCGTAGCCATTGCGATGCGCGTGCAGCACGAGCGGTGTCGAACGGCGCAACGCCTGGATCGCCGAGAAGCCGCACCAGTTGATGCTCGCCATCACGCAATCGCCTTCTTCGCGTTCGACGAGTTCCGCGTGACGGCGCATCGCGTCCACGTCATCGGTGATGTTGAACGCGACCATCACGCGCTTGCCGGTGCGCTCGCGAAACGCGCGCACTTCGCGCATCACGGCGCGCACGCGCTGGTCCAAAGGCGCGTGCAGCGGATTCGCGCAGACCTCGTCGTCCTTGATGAAATCGATGCCCGCTTCACACAGCGTCTTGACGAGCTGCGCGGTTTCTTCGGCGGAAAGCCCGACGTTCGGCTTGATGATCGTGCCGACCATCGGCCCGTTTTGCACGCCCGTCAGACGACGCGTGCCCGCTACGCCATGCACGGGCATGTCGAAGCGCTCGCGATATGCGCGCGGCACACGCATGGACAGGAGGCGCATGCCTGTCACTTCGCCGAGGTCGTACAGATTGCCCGCGACGGTCGCAGCGAGCGTCGGCAGATTCGCGCCGATGTTCGCGATGGGAAACGACAGCGTGACGCGCGCGCGTCTGAACGGCCCGTCGATGCGTTGGCGCATCAGCCACGCGCTAGGCAGCGACGCGTGCGGCGCGGGTTCGAGTTCCTCGATGCGCAGCACGTTCGCGCGGCTACGCGCTCGCAGTTCGTCGCTTTCGTTGGCGACGCGCACGAAGGTGCCGCTCGACTGTTCGCCTGCCATCGTGTCGGCGACCTTCGCGAGATCGAGCGGCGTCTCGATCAGGTAGTCGGCTTCGATGCTGTCGTCGCGTGCGTTCATAGCGTGTTCAGATCGGGAAACGGGCGCACGGCATCGCGTCCGTCCCAGTTCAGCGACGCCGCGCGGATCATGTCGAACAGCTTGCCTTTCGGCCCCGCGACTTCCGACAGTTCGATCACGGTGCCCGGGTGCTGCTCCGTGTCGAAGTACACAAAGCGCCCGTTCTTGCCGACGTTGCCGCTCATCGCGACCTTGAAGCCCTGTTGCTGCAGACGTTCGAGATCGGCATCGAAGGAAGTGGTCCAGTACGCGTTGTGCTGCAAACCCGTGTGGCCCGCGGCAAGAAAGTCGCGGTACATCGACGGTGCGTCGTTGCGTGTCTGGATCAGCTCGACTTGCAGGTCGCCCGAATTCGCGAGTGCAACCGAGTTGTGTACCTCGTAGTGTTCGCCGTGGTACCGATAATCCTCGATGGGAACGCGCTCGTTATAGAACCACGGACCGACGCCGAGCACGCGGCTCCAGTGATCCATCGCCGCTTCGATATCGCGCACGACGTAACCGGCCTGGCGAATCTCGCCAAAAAAACGACTCATGAAGACACTCCCAATACGAAGAAGGGATCGTGAAGAACTGCGTAAAGGCAAATAGAAACGACGTGGCGCCTAGAGGAAACCGGTCGATATCCACGGAACGAACGCGACGAGAATCAGCCCGAGCACGAGTGCGCTCATGTAGCCGATGATCGGCCGCATGCCCGCGTCGGGATTGATGCGGCTCACCGCGCATGCCGAGTAGTAGCCGACGCCGAACGGCGGCGAGAAGAGGCCCACGCCCATCGAAAGAATCACGACGATCGCGTAGTGCACTTCGTTGACGCCGGCGGCGCGCGCGATGGGGAACAGCAGCGGGCCGAACAGCACAATGGCGGGAATGCCTTCGAGCACGCTGCCGAGCACGATGAACACGACGATCGACAGCGCAAGAAAGGCCCACGAGCCGCCCGGCAACGACGTCATCAACGCGGCGAGGTCCTGCGAAAAGCCCGATTGCGTGAGCGCCCACGCCATCGCCGTCGCGCAGCCGATGATGAAAATGATCGCGCCCGACAGCGTCGCGGCATCGACGAGCATGCGCGGCAAACGGGACCACTCGAAGCGCCGGTAGACGAACAGGCCGATCAGCACCGAATATGCAATGCCGATCGTCGAGACTTCGGTGGCCGTCGCGACGCCTTCGACGACTGCGCCGCGAATCACGAACGGCAGTGCGAGCGCAGGCAACGCGACAATGAACATGCGGCCGATCTCGCGTCGATTGAAACGCTGCGCATGGCTCAAGTCTTCTTTCCGATAGCGCAGCCACACGACGAAGCACAGCATCACCGCGAGCACCAGCGCGGGCAACATGCCCGCCGTGAAGAGCGCGGAAATCGACAGGCCCGTGACGGAACCGATGGTGATGAGCACGATGCTCGGCGGCACGGTTTCGGTTTGCGCGCCCGCTGTGGAGAGCAACGCAACGAGATCACCTTCGTCGGCGCCGCGCCGTTTCATTTCGGGGAACAGCACAGGCGCGATCGCGGCCATGTCTGCGACCTTCGAGCCCGAGATGCCCGACACCAGATACATCGTGCCGATCAGCACGTACGAGAGACCACCGCGCACGTGACCGACGAGACTCGCGAGAAACTGGATCATCGCGCGCGCCATGCCCGTCATCTCGATCATCAGGCCGAGGAACACGAATAGCGGCACGGCAAGCAGCACGAGATGCGACATGCCTTCGTCCATGCGTCCGACGATCACTTCGAGCGGCGTATCGGTGGTGAGGCTCAGATAACCGAACGTCGCGAGCGCAAACGAAAAGCAGATCGGCACGCCGGAAAAAATGCCGATCGCGACGACGCCGACGAAGAAGATCAGCAGGTTCGCCTTGCCGAGATCGGGCAGCGCGGGCGCGGCCCACGCAACGACGCCCGCGACGATGACGACGAACGCGAGCGCCGCGAGCATGTCACGCAAGCGGCTGACCTGCGCGAGCCGGATCAGCCCGACGAGCAGCATCAACGCCGCGCCGACGGGCAGCGCGGACGCGCGCCATGCGTCGCTGATCTGCAAGGCGGGCGTGAGAATCACGGCTTCCGCTGCGGCGAAATCGTAGGCGGGCCACAGTACGAGCGTGAGCAGCGCGATCGATAAAACGATGGCAAGCGTATCGACGAGCGCGCGCCGCTGCGGCGACAAACGGCTGACGAAGGCCGTCATCCGCATGTGTTCGCCGCGCCGCAATGCGAGCACCGCGCCGAGCATCGACAGCCAGAGGAACAGAATGCCCGCCAGTTCGTCCGACCACACGAGCGGCTGATGCAGCGCATAGCGGCACACGACGCCCGCCAGCAACACGACGATTTCGACGGCAAGCAGCAGCGCGCACGCGCCTTCGACGAGCGCGATCAACGCGCGATCGAAGCGCCGCAGCCAGCGCTTCGGGCCGCTCGCGGCGAACTGCGAAGCAGCCGCTGCGTCGGCAATAGCTGAGTGCGGCAGTGCCTGATCCGTCATGTCGGTTTCTCCCGTCAACGAAGCGCGCGATGCGTCGCGATGAATCACGCGAGCTTGCCCGTATAGCCTTCCAGCAGCGACCACGCTTCGTTGCCGAAGCGATTCTTCCAGTCGGCATAGAAGTTCGCTTGCCGCAATGCCGAGCGGAACGTGTCGGGCGACGGACGGTTGATCGTCAGGCCCTTCGTTTGCAGATCGGCGACGGCGGCATCGTTGAGCTTGTGCACGTCGTCGCGCTGACGCAGCGCGGCCTGGTTGAACGCATCGGCGGTGATGCCTTGCAGGTCTTTCGGCAGCTTCTGCCACGCGCGCTGGTTCAGCACGAACCAGAAGCCGTCCCAGATGTGATTCGTTAGCGAGCAATACTTCTGCACTTCATAGAGCTTCGCCACCTGCACGATGGGCAGCGGGTTTTCCTGCGCATCGACGATATGCGTCTGCAGCGACGAATAGACTTCGCTGAATTGCAGGCTCGTCGGCGCGGCGCCGAGTCCCTTGAACATGTCGATGCTCAACGGGCTGACAGGCACGCGAATCTTCAAACCGTGCATGTCCGATGCGTTGGCGATGGCGCGCGTGCTCGACGTGGTCTCGCGAAAGCCGTTGTCCCACATCTTTTCGAATGATTCGAGGCCTGCTTTCGACATCGCGGCGCGCACATATGCGCCGAGCTTGCCGTCCATCGCGCTCCACACCTGCGAGTAGTCGCTGAACGCGAAGCCGATTGCGTTGATCGCAGCGACGGGCGCGAGCGTCGACACGACGAGCGCCGACGGCGTGAACATTTCGATGCCGCCGCTGCGCACCTGCGCGAGCATGTCGGTATCGCCGCCAAGCTGGTTGTTCGGGAAGATGCGGATTTCCATCCGGCCTTTCGACTGCTCCTTCACCTGATCCGCGGCTTCTTTCGCGCGGACGTTGAGCGGGTGCGTGAGCGGCAGGTTGTTGCCGTACTTGAACGTGTATTGCGGCGCAGCGGCACGGACGATGGCGGGAAAGCCGAGTGCGCCGGCGACGGGTGCTGCCGCTGCCGCGCGCAGGAGCGAGCGCCTGACGAGGTTGGTCATTCGAATGTCTCCTTTTTTGCCGGGCTGCGCGCGTTGGCGATGAACCCGGTCGCTGCGTTTTATGTGGTTTGCTGCTGATGTTTCCTGCTATGGCATCATGCGCCATCAAAAACCATCAAACTTCACACGCGCACAGGCGTCGGTTTTTCGTTACGCTGTGCCGTGAATGCATGATGTTGCTGCAAGACTAGGGACGCACAATCTCCCTGTCAAACCGCAAACCTGATTGTTTTTGATGGAATTTGCCCTCAGGAACCCGCATGGCTGACGCGCCCATTCCTCTTTTTCCGCCGCGCGCGCGGATCGCGGACATCGCCGCTGCGGCGGGCGTGTCGACGGCGACCGTCGATCGCGTATTGAACGGCCGCGAAGGCGTGCGCCCGATGACGGCGCGTCGCGTGATGCAGGCAGCCGCGCAGGCAGGCTATGCGATCGACACGCAAACGCCCGGGACGAAACCGGCGAAGCCGCTAAAGATCGAATTCCTCGTGCCCGCAGGCACGAATCGCTATCTGCGGATGCTTGGCGATTACATTGAGTTCGCGCACAACCAGTGGGCCGCGCAAGGCATGCGCTGCCGCGTGCATTACGTGGAGAGTTTCAACCCGAACGAACTTGCCGCGCGTCTGTTGCACTACGGCCAGCGCGCGGACGGCGTGGTCTTCATGGCGCTCGAACATCCCGTCGTGCGTGACGCAGTGAATGCGCTTGCCGATCAGAATGTGCCTGCCATTACGCTGATTTCGGATCTGTCGAACTCGCGGCGGCTTGCTTATGTCGGCATCGACAACCGTTCAGCGGGACGCACGGCGGCGCTGCTGCTCGGCCGGTTCATGGGACCGCGTCCGGCGGGCAAGATCGCGATGCTGGCGGGCAGTCTCAACTATCGCGGGCATGAGGAACGCGAGATCGGCTTTCTGCATCTGATCGAATCGACCTTTCCGCAAGTGAAGGTGATCGGGCTGCGCGAAGGACAGGACGACAGCGAACGCAACTATGTGCAGACGCGCAATCTGATTGCGCAGCATCCCGATCTGGCGGGCGTCTACAACAGCGGCGGTGGTTCGGATGGCGTGGCGCGCGCGATCGTCGAGGCGAAGACGGAGCAGAAGATTCTTTTCGTCGGACATGGCCTGACGCCGGATACGCGCGCGCTGCTGATAGACGGCACGATGGATGCGCTGATCACGCAGACGCCGCAAGCGATGGTCGGTAACTGCCTGAAAATTTTCCGCAACGTGCACGAAGCACGCGACGCGCTGGACGGCGTGAAGCCCGTGCAGTTCAGCATCGTGCTGCGCGAGAATTTGCCGTGAAGCTTTTGCGGCGCTTCACGGCGCGTCAGGTGTCAGTGCCTGAAACTCAGGTCACTTCGCAAACAGCTGGCCGATATCCTTGAACGCCTTGAACTCCAGCGCATTGCCGCACGGATCGAACAGGAACATCGTCGCCTGCTCGCCAACCTGCCCCTGAAAGCGGATATACGGCTCGATCACGAATTTCGTGCCGAACGACCGCAGCCGCGCCGCGAGCGCTTCCCACTGATCCCACGCAAGTACGACGCCGAAATGCGGCACGGGCACATCGTGACCGTCGACGGGATTGCTGTGCACGCTTTCTTGCGACGCCGTTTTCGGATGCTCGTGAATCACAAGCTGATGGCCGAAGAAATTGAAGTCGACCCACTGCTGGCTGGAGCGGCCTTCTTCGAGCCCGAAAACGCGCCCGTAGAAGTCACGTGCAGCGGGAAGATCGTAGACGGGAATGGCCAGATGAAAAGGCGAAAGGCTCACTGATTTCTCCATAGTGGGGCGCTAATAGTGGATCGATCATACCCACCGCGTTAGTAAAACAAAATCAATATATTATTGGGTGAAGTACAAATGGAATTGATCAATGATCCGCGAACTGAAAACGCTGATTGCCGTCGCTCAGGAAGGCACCTTCGCGGCGGCGGGCAGCAAGATCGGCCTGACGCAAGCCGCTGTCAGCGCGCAGATGCAGCGGCTCGAAGCCGAGTTCGGGTTCGCGCTGTTCGACCGCGAAGGCCGCACCGCGCGCCTCAATGCGACGGGCCAGCAGGTGCTCGTGCAGGCGCAGGAAGTCGTCCGGCTCTATAGCAACCTCAGTTCGACGGCGGCGGATCCCGCCGTCAACGTGCGCGTGAACATCGGCGCGATTGCTTCGGTACAACGCACGTGGTTGCCCGATGCGCTGGCGCGCTTTCATGCGCAATGTCCGGGATGCTGGACGCGCGTGATTCCGGGCGTATCGATGGAGATGCTGAATCTCGTCGATGCAGGCGAGATCGATATCGCGGCCATCATCCGTCCGCCGTTTTCGTTTCAGAGCGATTTGCGCTGGACGACGCTCGCGCAGGAACCGTTCAGGCTGATCGTGCCGCGCGGTGTCAAGGGCAAGGACTGGGCGGCGCTGCTGTCGGAACACCCGTTCATTCGATACGACCGCGCATCGTTCGGCGGACGTCAGGTCGATCGCTTCCTGCGCCGGATGCATTTCACCGTACGCGAAATGTGCGAACTCGACGAACTCGAAGCGATCGTCAGGCTGGTCGAAAACGGCGTCGGCGTGGCGATCGTGCCGCAAACGGCGACGTATCGGCGCTGGCCCGCGAAAGTGCGTGCCGTCGATCTCGGGCATCACACGTTTCATCGCGATGTGGGGCTCGTGCATCGCGCGCCTCAGCATCTGAGCGAGCCTGTGGAAGTGTTGCTGCAATTGATCGAAGCGCAGGCGCTAAAAAAGTCCTAGTTGTGCATCATGCAACGGGCGGCAGGTTTTCTTGCAGGTAGATCGACATCGGTGTCTGCAATGGAAGACCCGAAGGCGTGCCGCGGTTGTAGTGACCCAATATCGCTTCGACGGCGCGCACGGCTTCGACGAACGGGCTTTGATCGAGCACGGCATCCATTACGCCTTCTATCAGCAGTGCGCGGCTGATCTCGGTCAGTTCATGGCCGATCAGCACGGTGGACTGTTCGCGCTTTAATGCTTTGAGCGCGCGTGCAATACCTTCATCGCCGACTGAGAGATTGTAAATACCCCTTAAATCAGGGTACTTTTTGAAGGCATCGCGTGTCAGTCGTTCGGTCGATTTCTCGTCTTCACGGCTCTCGACCGTCGCGACCACTTCACACGCGGGAAACTTGCGGCGCATCACCGATCGGAACGCGCCTTCGCGTTCTTCGTGACCGAGATACGTGCGCAATCCTGCGATCACGATGACCGGTCCGCCGTCGCGTCCGATGAAGCGGCCCATCAGTTCGCCAGCGGTTCTGCCCGCGCACCGGTTGTCGATGCCGACGTATGCGAGCCGCCCGGTATCGGGCAGATCGCTCGCGAGCGTCACGACGGGGATTTTGCGTGCCACGCGCGAGATCGCATCGACGACGACGCTGTGCTCGTACGCCACGACGATCATCGCGTCGGCCTTCTGCGACGCGCGATTGATGACGGCCGCGAGCGATTGCGGTTCGAGGTCGTCGAAGAACGTGAGATGACACACCACGCGATGCGTTTCGAACGACTTCTGCGCGAGTTCGAAGCCTTGCCGCAGCGCCACGTAATACGGCGACGAAGGCTTCTGCGTAAGGATCGCGATGCGCAGCCAGCGCACCGACACCTCGTCGAGCGCACGGTCCATCTTGAGCTTGCGCGCCCATTCGAGCACGCGCGATTCCTTCTCGCGCGCAACGCCGCCACGCCCGTTCAGCACGCGCTCTACGGTCGAATAGCTGACGCCCGATGCCTTCGCGACATCTTCCATCGTCGGCTTTCTTCTGACGTTCATGCCGTGTCTCCCGTTTGAGGAAATGTCCTCAACAAACCGTTTGAGAGCGGAGATTCGATCAACTAGATTTTAACCACCGGAAGCGAACAGGCGTCATCGAAAAAGACGCTGCGTATAGGCGCATTCCGTCGAACTCAGGAGACAAGCATCATGGACAAGCCCCGCTTCCCCGGATTCAAACGCATCGCCGCTGCGCTCGCGGCACTCACGCTCGTCACGGGTTTCACCGCAAACAGCGCCGCCGCCGAAGAGCGCTTCGTGATGGTCAGTCACGGCTCGGATTCGAACGTGTGGTGGAACACCGTGAAGAACGGTATGCGCGACGCGAGCGAAGACTTCAACGTGCCCGTCGATTACCGCAATCCGCCCTCAGGCGATACGGGCGACATGGTGCGCATTCTCGAACAGGCGGCGGCGCGCAACTACTCGGGCGTGATCACGACGGTGCCGAACTTCGAAATGATCCAGAAGGGTCTGCAAGGCGTGAAGGCGAAGCATATTCCGCTTGTCACGATCAACGGCGGCCCTGATTCCGGCATGAAGCTCGGCGCGCTGCTGCATATCGGTCAGCCCGAATACGAGGCAGGAAAAGCGGCCGGCGAGCGCGCGAAAGCGGCGGGCATCCATGAGTTTCTGTGCGTGAATCACGGTGCGGATATTCAGGCGTTGTGGGACCGCTGCAAAGGGTTCGCCGATGCGATCGGTGCGGACTACAAGAAGTCGACGATAGACAGCGGCGAAGATCCGACCGTGATCGAAAGCAAGGTCGCCGCATACCTGCGTTCGCATCCGACGACGCAAGCGATCCTCGCACTCGGCCCCGATCAGGCGACGGGCGTATTGCGCGGTGTGAAGGACGCGGGCATGAGCGGCAAGATCTACGTCGCTACGTTCGATCTTTCGCCCGACATCCTCAAGTCGATCCAGTCCGGGCAGATCGCGTTCGCGATCGATCAGCAGCCGTATTTGCAGGGCTATCTGTCCGTCGCGGCAATGGCGATCGCGATCCGCGACAAAACCAGCGACCCCGCTCGCATCGTCGCGGCACTCAAGGACGACAAGAAGGTGAGCGCTCGTCTCGCGAAGTACGACCTGAAGCCGGTCTATACGGGCTCGACGGTCAGTTCGGGGCCGAGCTTCGTCACCCGCGACAACATCGCGCCCGTGCAGAAGTACGCCGGTTCATATCGCTAGTCATCACTGCACTTCGCGAAGGAAAAACGCAATGAACATCGACATGCATTCGTGGCACCGCGTCGACATCGACCGCAAGGCGCTCAAGGACTTCTCCACGCGCTCCGATGCACGCGGGCTCGTGCAGGCGGGCGGCTTCTTTGCCCTTGTTGTTGTGACGGGTGCGCTCGCGTGGTTCTCGCTCGGCACGGCGTGGGTGATTCCTGCTTTTCTGCTGTATGGAACCGTGTTTGCATTCAGCGAGGCCGCTGCGCATGAGTTGGGACACGGCACGGTGTTCAAGACGCGCTGGCTGAACGAAGCGGTCTACTGGGTCATCTGTTTCATGTCGTGGCGCGAGCAGGTGTACAGCCGCTGGCTGCACGCGAAGCATCACACGTACACGCACTTGACGGCAGCGCCTTATAAAGACCCTGAACTCGCGTTCAAGCATCGCCCGCATAGCTATATCAAGCTGCTGACGGACTTCGTGCGTGTGTCGCATGGCATGCAGTTTCTCAGCGCGATCTTTCTGCATAGCTTCGGCATCGTCACGAAGGGCGCTAAAGAGGTCGTGCCCGAAGCCGAGTACAAGAAGATGTGCGATAACTCGCGTGTGCTGCTGGCCTGCTATGTCGCGGTATTCGTATGGGCCGTGCTTGCGCATAGCTGGTTGCCCATCATGTTCTTGTTTCTGCCGCGTGCATATGGAACATGGCTGCACGAGTTGTGCGCGCTGACGCAGCATACCGGCCTGAAGGAGAACGTGCTCGATCATCGCGTGTCGAGCCGCACGGTGAAGGTGAATGCGGTGGTGCGCTTTCTCTACTGGAACATGAACTTCCACATCGAACATCACATGTTTCCGAGCGTGCCGTTCCATGCATTGCCGAAGTTCCATGAAGCGCTGGCGTCGCAAATGCCGCAACCGTACGATGGTTTGTGGTCCGCATGGCGCGAAATCCTGACGATCTTCGCGAAGCAACGGCGCGACCCTGAGTATGTCGTTGTGCGTGAATTGCCTGTGGGCAAGCGTGGCAACGCTGTCGCGTGAAAGAGCATGATGAAGTCGCGCCGCATGCAAGACGCGGCGCGACTCCAAAGATCAGGTCGACAGAATCGTGACCAGCGCGACAGCCGAATCGCCCGCCAGTTGACCGCCGTTGTTCTCGGCGAGCGCCACCTTCGCGCCAGGCCGTTGCCGTGCGCCTGCCTTACCGCGCAACTGCTGCGTGAGTTCGACGATCTGTGCGACGCCCGTTGCGCCAACGGGATGACCGCGCGACAGCAGACCGCCGCTCGGATTCACCGAAACGCGTCCGCCGATATCGGTGTCACCCGAACGGATCAGCTTCGGCGCATCGCCGGGTGCGCACAGGCCCAGGTTCTCGTAGTGAATCAGTTCGGCAGGTGCGGACGCGTCGTGCAGTTCGACGACATGCACATCCGACGGCCCGATGCCCGCTTCCTCATACGCCGCGTTCGCCGCGCGCACGGCGACCAGTTCGCCCGAACCATCCGCTTTCGCCGACACGATCGAACTCGCGCGAATGAACACGGGGCGAATGTCGTGCTTCGCCGCATATTCTTCCGAGCAGATGAACAACGCAGCGCCGCCGTCGCCGATCGACGAGCACATGAAGAGCGTCAGCGGATCGCTGACCATGCGGCTCGCGAGCACTTCGTCGACGCTCGTTTCGTTGCGGAACTGCGCATGCGGATTCAGCGATCCCGCGCGGCGGCTCTTCACGACGACGCGTGCGAAGTCGCTTGCTTCGGCGCCCGTTTTTTCCATCCACTTGCGCGCTTTCGCCGCGTAAAGGTCCATGAAAAGCGAGCCCGTTCCCGTCGTTACGCCTTCGGGCAGCGGCTCTTCGAGATCGACGGCCTTTGCGAACGCGCCGAACGAAATCGCCTTGTCTTCGTGCGTGAGCTTTTCGACGCCGACGACCAATGCGGTTTCCGACTGCCCCGAAGCGACTGCGAGCCACGCGAGATTCAATGCCGAACTTCCGGACGCGCATGCGTTCTCGACATTGAACATCGGCTTGCCGTCGAGCCCCGTATTGCGCAGCGAAGACTGCGCGCGAATCATCTCCTGACCCGTGACGACGCCCGCCGCCGCATTACCGAAGAAGATGCGATCGACATCGTCCACGCTGGCGCGCGCATCCTTCAACGCGAGCGATACCGCTTCTTCAGCGAGCGACTTCAGATTGCGATCGAGAAACTTGCCAAAGGACGTCATGCCGACGCCACCAATAACCACTTTACGCATTGCTGCCTCCAATGATTGACCTGCTGAATTTCAGAAGCTGATGTCGCGTCGACGCGGCGCGCTCAGTCGAGAACTTTTCCGCGCGTCTCAGGCATCCGCGCATAGACCACGAAGCCGACGACGCACACGGTCGCGACGTAGACCCACAGGTATTGCGACAGACCCGAACTCGACATTGCGGTGACGATGTAGGGCAGCGTGCCGCCGAACAGCGCCGCCGATACCGCGTAAGGCAACGCCACGCCCGTAGCTCGCACATGAGCCGGAAACTGTTCGGCCATCACCGTTGCGCAGGTCGCAGCGAAGCCCGACGAGAGCAGCATGCCGATCGTGACGATAGCGGTCGCGCTCCAGAAGTCGTTGCTGAGGAAGTGCAGCGCGGGCCATGCGAACAGCGCGGAACCGCCTGCGAAGACGAGCAATACAGGCTTGCGGCCGATGCGATCCGACAACTTGCCGATGAACGGAATTGCGATCAGCGACACGACGATCGAGATCACGCTCGCGTTGAACGCATCGTGCAGCGGCAAACCGGTGCGCAGATGCGCAAGCGTCGGAAACAGCACGAGCCACAGATAGACGCAAAGATTGCCCGCCATAGCGATACCGATCACGCGCAGTGCGGCGCGTCGATGTTCGCGAACGATCACGAGAAACGGATGACGCGTGCGCTGATGCGTGGCGGCGCTCTTTCTGAACGCATCCGTTTCGGCGACCGCGAGCCGCACCCACAGCGCGACGAAGCCGAGCAATCCGGCGATCGCAAAGGCGACGCGCCAGCCCCAGCTCGCCATGCCCGCATGGTCAATCAGCGACGTGAGAATCGCACCGATCAATGCGGCAACCAGCACGCCTGCGTTGACCGCGAAGTGCTGCCATGAGCCCGCGAAGCCGCGGCGCGATGGAGCCGACGATTCGATCAGGAACGTCGAAGCCGAGCCGAATTCGCCACCCGCAGCAAAGCCTTGAATCAAACGCGCGAGCACGAGGATCAGCGGTGCGGCAATGCCGATCGATTCATAGCCGGGACACACGGCGATGACGAGCGAGCTGCCCGCCATCAATGCGACCGACAACGCGAGGCCGTTCTTGCGCCCATGCCGGTCAGCATATGCACCGAGCAGCGCGCCGCCTATCGGCCGCATCACGAAGCCGACCGCGAACACTGCGAACGCCGACAGCAGCGACACGCGATCGTTGTTGGCCGGAAAGAAGTGCCGCGAGAAAAGCGCGGCGAAGGTCGCGTAGATGATCCAGTCGGTGAATTCGACGATGGTGCCGAGCGTCGCCGCGACGATGGCTTTGCGCTGCGCTCGCGTGAGCGGCGTGTCGGATGGCTGGGCAACGCCCGGAAGGATGGTGTCCATGTTGTCTCCGTGTCTCTTGTGGTGAGCGCGCGCGGGTTGCACGACGCATGCGGAAAGTGCCGGACGTATCGCTCGAAACGTGCTGTTCAGCGTTTGGCCCTGCACATGGACGCATCCTAGGTTTCGCAAACCACGCCACGCAAACGACTTTTTTTGCGCTGTCGATTGATTTTTTGTGCAGCGTTTCGATTGAGAGAAAGTCAATCGAAACCGCGAAAAAAGTCGTTTGAATGCGGTGTGTCGCGCGACCTAGCATGGAATCCACAGACTTTCATTCCATGGAGACACGTCATGAACGCATCCCCTCACAACCCGTCCGCCGAGGTCGCCATCGTCACGGGCGGCGCGAAGGGCATCGGCTTCGGCATCGCGGCGGCGCTCGCCCGCAAGGGCTTGCGCATCGCGCTGTTCGATCTCGACCGCGCGGCGCTCGATCACGCTGCCAGCGCGCTCGCGGCCGAAGGCGCCGAGGTGATCGGGCTTCCCGTCGATGTGACGAATGGCGCGTCCGTGAACGAAGCCGTCGAAGCCGTCGTCGAGCGCTTTGGCCGCATCGACGTGCTGGTGAACAACGCGGGCATCGTGCGCGACAAGCGCATCACGAAGATGAGCGACGACGACTGGGACGCCGTGATAGGCGTGAATCTCAAGTCGCAGTTTCTGTGCTGCCGCGCGGTGCTCGCGCACATG
Source organism: Paraburkholderia sabiae (assembly GCF_030412785.1). Classification (NCBI taxonomy): domain Bacteria; kingdom Pseudomonadati; phylum Pseudomonadota; class Betaproteobacteria; order Burkholderiales; family Burkholderiaceae; genus Paraburkholderia; species Paraburkholderia sabiae. Next base: position 3,559,739 of record NZ_CP125295.1, on the reverse strand, counting down.
AGCGCCGCGCGTTACGGGCGCATCGTGAACATTTCGTCGCGCGCGTGGCTGGGCGGCGTCGGCCAGTCCAACTATTCGGCGGCGAAGGGCGGCGTCGTGAGCCTCACGCGCAGCCTCGCGCTCGAATGGGCGAGCGCGGGGATCACGGTGAATGCGGTTGCGCCCGGTATCGTCGATACGCCGCTGTTTCAGGCCTTCGATGCCGAGCTTCAGGAACGGCTGAAGAAGTCGGTACCGGTGCAGCGCATCGGCACGCCGGACGATATCGCGCAGGCCGTGTTGTTCTTCGCGCAACGTGAAGCGTCGTACATCACGGGGCAAACGCTCTACGTGTGCGGCGGCCGTTCGCTGTCTTCGCCGAGCGTGTGAGGAGCTTGAAATGACCATTCACTACAGCGTGTCGGAGCATGTAGCGACCGTGAGCCTCGACCGGCCCGAGGCGCTCAACGCGCTCGATCTCGACAGCCTGAAGGATCTGCGTGCGGCACTCGCCGAAGCGCGCGACGACGATGAGGTGCGCGTGATTGTGCTCACAGGCGCGGGACACAAGTCGTTCTGCGTCGGCGCGGATCTGAAGAATACGCTCCCGCCGACGACGAATTTCAGTTCGTCATTCGTGCGCTCGATCGATCGCGCCGCGGCGGAAGGCATCTACGTGCGATTGATGGACCTCAGTTCGCTGCGCCTCTTCAAGCCGATCATCGGCGCGATCAATGGATACTGCCTCGGCGGCGGGCTCGAACTCGCGCTGCAATGCGATTTGCGAATCGCGTCGAGCAGCGCGGTGTTTGGTTTGCCGGAAGCCGTCGTCGCGAGTATTCCCGCCGTGTGCGGCATTCAGGCGCTGCAAAAAGCCGTGCCGTCCGCGATCGCGATGAAGATGCTGCTGACGGGCTGCAAGATCGATGCGGCTTATGCGGAGCGCGTCGGCCTCGTGTCCGATGTCGTCGAGCCCGAAGCGCTGATGGACAAGGCGCGCGAACTCGCACGCACGATCGCGTCGAATGGACCGCTCGCCGTGCAGATGATCAAGAAGGTCGCGGAAACGAGCAGCAATGTGCCGCTTGCACAGGCGCTCGAATTCACGGAGCTGGCGTGGGGCGCGATGCGCGATTCGGAAGATCGCGTGGAAGGACGCAAGGCGTTCGCCGAGAAGCGCAAGCCGCAATTCAAGGGGCGTTGATGCCGCGTTGAAGCCGCGTTCAAGCCGTTAGCGGCCCGCTTCGCCGATCGAAAGCAGCCAGTTGCGAAACGCGGCGAACTCGGGATTCGACAGATGTTCGCGCGGATAGATCAGGTAGTACGTGAACGCGCCCAGATCGAGCACGAAAGAGAAGGGCGTCACGAGCGTGCCGTCGCGCAGTTGATCGGCGACGAGCACGCGCTGCGCCATCGCGACGCCGACGCCTTGCGTCGCCGCGAAGTACGCGAGGATCGAGCTTTCGTAGCTGAGTCCGCTCAACGGATTCACGCCGCGCACGCCCGCCGCGTCGAGCCATTTCGCCCAGTCCTCGCGACGCGCCAGCGAATGCAGCAACGGCACATTGCGCAGCGCTTCGGGCGTGGCGTCGGTGAGATCGGGATGCGCGCGCAGGAACTCGGGGCTGCACACAGGCACGAGTTCGTTCGGCACGAGTCGATCATGACCGACATCCGACGAAGGCGCGTGCGACAGTCGGATCGCCGCATCGACGTCTTCGGTGTTGAAGTCGACGGGTTGCAGCGACGTCGTGAGACTCACTTCGATGTCGGGATGCTCGCGATGAAACGTCGACAGACGCGGCAGCAGCCAGTTCATCGAAAAAGTGGTGTAGCCGCGAATCTTGAGCGTGCGGCGGCGGCGCGCTTCCGTGAGATTGATGGTCGCGGTGCGCATCGTTTCGAAGCCGCGCACGATGTCGGCGAGATAGCGCTCGCCCATCGGCGTCAACGCGATCGCGCGATGTCCGCGTTCGAACAGCAGCACGCCGAGCTGGTCTTCGAGCAGCTTGATCTGCCGGCTGACGGCCGCGGGCGTGACATTGAGTTCGTTCGCGGCGAGCTGCACGCTGAGCAGCCGGCCGCAGACCTCGAAGGCACGCAGTGCGTTGAGTGACGGAAGGGTTCGCATCGAAAAATGGTAGCACGCGTATCGCTCGGCGAATGCCGGGAAAGCTACGTAGAAACGCGCTCGCGGCGACCTCAGCAAAACTCAATCGAGCGCGCAGGAAATGTCGTTTGAGCGCGGCTGCGACACGCCGTATCTTTGGTTCAAAGTGAGACTCAAGGAGACAACCATGCTGGACGGTGTGCGAATTCTGGCCTGGGGCACGCGCCACGCAGTCAGGCTCGGCGCGACGCTGCTCGAACGCGCGGGCGCGCAGGTGACGTTCGGCGGCGCGCAAGCTGCGCAAGGGTACGACGTGATCGTGGTTTCGTCGGACGTGAGTTCGGCCGACGAGCGTAGCGTGATCGCGGAACTGAAGGCGTCCGCTACGCATATCGTGTGCGACATCACCGCTACGGGGCCGCAAAATGCGCGCGTGGGCATGCGCGGTTCCGATGCGCAGATTCAGGCGATCAGCGGATTGATGGACACGACGGGATTCGCGCATGGCGAACCCGTGCACATCGGCGTGCCGTTCACGGAGATTTCGGCGGCGCTCTATGCGTGCGCGGCAATTGCGGCGGCCGTTCGCGTGAAGCGGTTGCGCGGCATCGTGCAGAACATCGACGTGACGCTATTCGGTTGCGCCGCCAGCGCGCTCACGACGTTTCTGCCGACGGCGTTCGCGCAAGGAACGGTTGGCCGCGTCGGCAACCGGCATCCGGCCTGCGCGCCGTGGAATGCTTACGCGACGCGCGACGGCTGGATCCTCATCTGCACCAGCACCGAAGAACAGTGGCGCAAGATCAAGGACGTAGCCAGCGCGCCGCAACTCGACGATCCGCGCTTCGCGAGCTTGCGTGAACGCGTGGCGCACGTCGACGAACTCGATGCGTTGATCGAAACGTGGACGTCGACATTGACCACAAGCGAATGCTCGCAGGTGTGCGAGCAGATCGGCGTGGCGGCCGGGCCGATCGTGTCCGTCGAGGAGTTGAGCAAGGAGCCGAATTTCCGCATGCGTCACGCGGATGCTGCGATGCAGATCGACACGCAAGGCATCGACGGTGACACGTATAAGCGCGTCTCGATCTTCAATACTGCGCGTCTGACCGACGACGCATGCGCTGCGCCGTGCACTGATCGAGAAGCCGCGCCGCATGCGGGCCCGCTTGCGGGCATCAAGGTCGTCGAGATCGGCCAGTACACGACGGCGCCGCTCGTCGGCAAGCACCTCGCGGCGCTCGGCGCGGAAGTCGTGAAGATCGAGCCGCCCGATGGCGAAGTGGCGCGTTCATGGACGCCGGGTCAGGCGGGCACGAGTTACTTTTTTGCGCTCAACAACACCGACAAGCAGACCATCGCGCTCGATCTGAAGCAGCAAGCCGACCGCGCATATCTGAGCACGCTGCTCGCCGACGCCGACGTGCTCGTCGAAAATCTGCGTCCTGGTGCGCTCGCGAAACTCGGCTTCGATCGCGATGCGCTCGGCAAGATCAATCCGCGTCTGATCTATTGCTCGATTTCGGGTTTCGGCATCGCGTCCGCGTATCCCGCCAGGCCCGCGTTCGATACGGTGATTCAGGCGATGGGCGGTCTCATGGACCTGACACGCAGCGCAGGCGAGCCGGTCAAGCTCGGCGCGTCGGGGGCGGATATTCTCGGCGGTCAGGCGGCGCTGCTCGCGATCGTCGCTTGCCTTGCCGGTCCGGCGCGGCAGGACGGCACGTTCGTCGAAATATCGATGCAGGATGTCGCCGCCTGGTGTGCGCTGTTTGCTTCGGGCAACCCGGAGCGGCAGGGAATCGCCGTCGCGTGCATCGACGGACATGTGTGGCTGGAAAGCGATGAGCATGCCGATGCAGCAGCGCTCGCAGCGCATGCAAAGCAGGCGCGCTGTAGCGTGCTGACGCGTGCGTCGGCGGTTGCGGCGCTCGCGAAAGCGGGCGTCAGCGCAGTGCCCGTCGCGCGCGTGCACGAACTGATCGAGGACGGCGATTTTCTCGCGGACGTGCTGAGCGTCGCGCGCGATGCGAACGGTGCGTTCTGGCCCGTCCTCAAGGTGCCGTATCGCCTGTCGCGCACGCCCGCGCGCGTGCGTGCCGTGCCGGGCGCGCCGACGCGAACGGCGTCGCCGCTCTTCGCAACGCTCGCCGTCTGAGAATATTTCTCACCGCAGCGACACCTTCTAATGCATTAGGATATCTGCCACTTTGCTGCGCCCCACAGCAGCGATGTGTTGCAGTTCCATATAAGAGGTGTCGAATGAATAATCGACGGGGAGGCGCTTCGCGATCTATCGCGGTGCGGCTGACGTGGTGGATCGCATGCGTGATCGTGGCGCTGAGCGCGGCCGCGTGCGTTGTGTCGTTTGCGGCCGCGTATGTCGAGGCAAATAAACTGCAGGACGGCCATCTCCGGGAAATCGGCGCGTTGATCGATAGCGGGGAAATCGTCCTCACGCGATCGGCCGCCGCGTGGCACGGCAGCGAAGACGAGGACGTGCGGCTCGTCATCTCGCGCCTCGACAAGCCTTCGACGGATACCGATGCGCTCATTCCCGTTTCCACACTGTCGGGTCTCGCGGACGGCATGCATAACGTCGAGGTCAAGCACCAGAGCTGGCGCGTCAGCGTGCGGACGCTGACGAACGGCGAGCGCATTTCGGTTGCGGAGCGTTCGGCGATCCGCGACGAAATCGCCAGCGACGGCGCATTGCGAACACCGCTGCCGATGCTTGCGCTGACACCTGTTCTGATCGTCGTGGTGGTCGTGCTCGTGCGGCGGATGTTGTTGCCGTTGCGACGACTCGCAAAGGTCGTGGATCAACAGGACGACGCGACGTTCGATGTGCTGTCCGAGCAGGACATCCCCAAAGAGCTGCTGCCGTTCGTGACGTCGATCAACCGGCTCATCGGGCGGCTGAAGGAGGCGATGTCGCAGCAGCGCAGGTTTATCGCCGACGCCGCGCACGAGCTGCGTTCGCCGCTTGCGGCGCTGTCGTTGCAGGCTGAGCATCTCGGCGCCGCTGGCAATCCGCATGTCGCCCGCGAACGGCTCGTCACGTTTCAGGCTGCGCTGCGGCGCACGGTGCGGCTCGTCGAACAGCTGCTCGCGCTTGCGCGTTCGCAGCATGGCTCGACGATCGAGCCGTCGGCGGTTTCCCTTCGACAACTCGCCACGGATGCCGTCGTCAATGCCGTCGACATGGCGCAGGGCAAGCAGGTCGATCTCGGGCTGGAGAAGGTCGACGATATCGACGTGATCGTCGATGTCCCGGCGCTGGCAATCGTGTTGCGCAATCTCGTCGACAACGCCGTGCGCTATACGCCCGCGGGCGGCAAGGTCGATGTGTCGGTGACGCGCAGCGCGGGGAATCTGCTGGTCGAGGTGACGGACACCGGGCCGGGCATCCCCGACGATCAGTTGCTGCGCGTACTCGAACCGTTTTACCGGATGCCCGGCACGGTCGCGGCGGGCAGTGGACTCGGGTTGTCGATCGTGTCGGAAATCGCCCGGCGCAGCGGCGGTCAGCTTGTGCTGGAGAATGTCGCGGGCGGATTGCGCGCGTCTTATCGGCATCCGTTGCGAAGCTGATCGGCCTGCGTCAACGCCGTTTGTCCGGCCCGCGCTTACTTCGTCGCGAGTGCGAGTGCGAGAGCGAACTCGTCGAGTTGCGTGATGCAGGTGTTCCAGCCATCGAAGAAACCCAGCTGTTCGTGCCGGTCGCGCGTCGCGACGTCGGGATGCATGACGCGCGCAACATAGTGGCTGCCCGCACCTTCCGCGGACATCGCGATTTCGGCGGTGAAGCCGAGCCACGGCGTGTTGGGGCGCCAGCCCGCCGTTAGCATCGACGTGAATACGATGCGTGCCTGCGGAACGACTTCGAGAAAGCAGCCGGGGTTGTCGCTCGTGCCGCCATCGGGACCTTGCATGAAGGTGTGGAATGCGCCGCCGGGACGCAGGTCGAACTCGCGAACTTGCGTGGTCCAGGGCTTCGGACACCACCACTCCTTGAGCAAATCCGGTTCGGTCCACGCGCGCCACAGCGCGCTAACTGGCGCGCGCAGCGAACGCGTGATGACGAGATCGTTTGCGTCAGCGTTTTCGACGGCTTCGTTTGCCATGAGCCTGCTCCTCTTCGTGAAGGTTTTCGACGAATTCGACCATGCGGTCCGATCGTGCTTCCCATACGGCGCGTTGTTCGGCCAGCCATGTTTCGACTTCCGACAACTTCGCGGGCAGCAGCTCGCATGTGCGCGCGCGGCCCGTCTTGTGCGTGCGGATGAGGCCGCTGTGCTCGAGCACGGCGAGATGCTTCATGAACGAAGGCAACGCCATGTCGAACGGCTGCGCGAGCACCGAGACCGTCTGTGCGCCACGCCCGAGCATGCTGACGATCGCACAACGGGTCGGATCGGACAGCGCCTGAAACACGTCGCTTATCGTTACATGATGGTTAGCCATATGGCTAAGTATAGAACAAATCGTCGCGATGGAAACTCTCGTCTAAGCTGTTTGCATCGCCGCTGCTTCGAGCGCGGCAACGGGAGGCGTTCGATGAGCACATTCAACGACACAGGCTTTACCGGTTCGATACCGGAAATCTACGAGCGCTATCTCGTGCCGATGCTCTTCGAGCCGTATGCGCGCGACCTCGGCAGCCGTCTCGGGTCGATCAACATGACGCGCGTACTGGAGATTGCGGCGGGCACAGGCGTCGTCACGCGAGCGATGGCGGACGTGCTGCCGCCGCATGTCGAGATCGTCGCGACCGATCTCAACCAGGCGATGCTCGACCGCGCTGCGCAAACCGGCGCGAGCAGGCCGGTGACGTGGCAGCAGGCCGACGCCATGCAACTTCCCTTCGACGACAGCAGCTTCGATCTCGTCATCTGCCAGTTCGGCGCGATGTTCTTCCCCGACAGGCCGCACGCCTTTTCCGAAATGCGGCGCGTGCTTCGAGGCGGCGGCGTGCTGCTGTTCAACGTGTGGGATCGAATCGAAGAGAACACGGTGACCGAGACGGTTTCGGCCGCGCTCGACACGCTCTACCCGAGCGATCCGCCGCGATTCATGCAGCGCGTGCCGCACGGCTATAGCGATACCGCCGTCATCGCGCGCGATCTCGCGGACGGCGGTTTCGACGCACAACCGCGCATCGAGACGATTGCGAAACGCGGGCACGCCGAGTCCGCCGAAATCGCGGCGATGGCGTTCTGCCAGGGCACGCCGCTGCGCGGCGAAATCGAAGCTCGCCACGGCGCGACGCTCGAGGAGGCGACATCGGCGTGCGCCGCAGCCATTCGAGCGCGTTTCGGCGATAGCGCAATCGTCGGCAAACTTCAAGCGCACGTCGTCACTGCACAACGTTGAATCCGCGAAATAGTCTGTTGCCGTGGTGCGAAACGTTCGCACAAAATCCGCGCGCGCCTTGTGTGCCGGGCATTCCGACCGATGCCCGGCGGAAATTGTTACACCTCTTACCGGACGGGCGGGACGGCGTTACGGAAGCCTTTCAGATGCCCGGTTATACTCGCGCCGTCTCAAAAACTACAGACCTAACTATGTCGAAGCGAATCATTCAGATGGTGGCCATTGCAGCGCTGACGGCTGCGACGTCGTTGCCGGCACTGGCCGGCGACATGAACAATGCGCTTGGCGGCGCGCTCGGCGGTGTGGCGGGTGCGGCACTGGGCGGCGCGGTGGGCGGCAGCACGGGCGCCGTGATCGGCGGTGCAGTCGGCGGCGGCGCGGGCGGTGCGGTGACGTCGAATCGTCGCGAGCGCACGGGCGCGATCATCGGCGGCGCGCTGGGCGGCGGCGCGGGCACGGCAGCCGGCAACGCGATGGGCGGCCGCGGAGGCGGTCTGGTCGGCGCGGCGCTGGGCGGCGGCGCGGGCTCTGCGCTCGGCGGCAACATTTCGCGCTCCAACTCGTACGCCGACGACTATTCGCACGGCTACCACAAGCGCAAACACAAGCACCACTATCAGGACTGATCGTCGCGCTTGACGCTTGCGGGTTCGCCCTGTCGCGAACTCGCGGGCCTGACGGGCGCGACGGGCACACCCGCCACGCGTTCGCAGCCTTTGCCTGCGACAAATCATCGCAGGCTGCTGTCGTCGATCAAGAACGAGATAGGCGCAATTTGAAGGTAGGATTGATGCAATTCCCTTCTTTTGCAGCCATATCGTGCCCGTCGACTATCTTCGCGGCTTTACCTCGGCCGCTCGCACCGACGCCGCCAACCGGCGGTTAGGCCTCGCGCTTGCGGGCGTCGCGGGTGCCGCGAACGCTGGCGGCTTTCTCGCCATCGGCCAGTACACATCGCACATGTCGGGCATGGTGTCGTCGCTCGCCGACAATCTCGCGCTCGGCAACCTCGCGTTCGTGCTGTCGGCGGCGAGTTCGATCTTCGCGTTTCTCGCCGGCGCGGCGAGTTCGGCCATTCTGATCAACTGGGGCCGGCGCAGAGGCACGCACAGTGTCTACGCGATGCCGCTCGTACTCGAAGGGCTGTTGCTGCTGTGTTTCGGCATGCTCGGCGCGAACCTCGAACAACATCGTCTGCTGTACGTTCCGGCCACGGTTACCGTGCTGTGCTACGTGATGGGCCTGCAGAACGCGATGATCACCAAGATATCGAAGGCGGAAATCCGCACCACGCACGTCACGGGACTCGTGACGGATCTCGGCATCGAAATCGGCAAAGGCTTGTACTGGAACCGGGGCGTCGCGTCGACGGAAGCGGGCTATGTCGGCGCAGATATGCGTCGGCTCGGTTTGCTCGCGTCGCTGCTCGGGATGTTTCTGGCGGGCGGACTGGCCGGTGCGATCGCGTTCAAGCAGGTGGGCTTTGCGGCGACGGTGCCGCTGGCGGCGCTGCTGCTCGTGCTCGCGGTCGTGCCCGTTGCCGACGATCTGTTGAGGTATCCGCGACGCGGGCGGTGAGTCTTCGGGCCGCGCGCAGTCTCGATGACACGCGCGCGGCTTTATTCATGCGATCACTTTTCCCAAAGCCTGCGCCCGAGGAACGTCAGCGTGCGGTCCCACGCCATTTGCGACCAGACGGGATCGTACTGCGTGCCGGCGATGCGGCTATGGCCGACAGCCGTTTCGTTAGCGAACGCATGATGCGCGAGATAGCGATGGAACTCGGCATCGACATTTGCTTCGCGCAGTTTCGATTCCAGCGTATCGACGGTTGCCGCAGCGAAGAACGCGTCCTGCGTGGCCCAATGGGCGAGCACGGGCGCCTTGATCTTCGACGCGTCGATGTACTCGAGCGGAGGGAATCCGTAGAACACGACGCCCGCCGCAACCTCGGGGCTTTGACATAGCGTGAGGAACGTCAGCGCGCCGCCCATGCAGTAGCCCATCACCGCGACGCGACCGGACTTCTGCTTGAGGTACTGAACCGCGCCGCGAACGTCTTGCGATGCGGCATCGCCGAAATCGAGCCCATCCATCAGATGATGCGCTTCCTCTTCTTCGACCGTCGATTTGCCGCGATACAGATCGGGCACGAGCGCGAAGTAACCGGCAGCCGCAAGACGGTTCGCGACACCGCGAATCTGGTCGTTCAAGCCCCACCATTCCTGAATGACGACCACCGCGGGCGCGCCTTCCGTTTTTTCGGGCGCCGCGAGATAACCTTGCAGTTCTTTGCCGTCCGGGCGGCTAAAAGTGACCATGGATCCCGTCGTCGTGTTCATGAGTGTGTTCCTGTTGAATGGACTCACTAGCATAGCGCCAACGCGTGTGACATGCAGGTTCACGGACTCGCGTGAATTGAAAGCGCGCTGCAAGCGGCATAGCGTTTGCGCGCAACGTTGCAGGTACGACTGCCGCTCGCAAGATGCCATGATTCCCGTGTATGTTCTCGCCGCTTTGCTCACGCTCGCCGCCGTCATTTACGCGCACTACGAGATTCCCCGCTTCACGCGAGGCATCGTCAAACGCGAAGTGGCGCACGCGGCGTTGATCATCACAGGCTTGCTGTTCGGCGCGACATCGGCATTTGCATCGGCCACACCGGTGCCGCACTGGATCGCGTTCGCTCTCGGCTTCGGAATCGTGCACGTGCCTGCCGCCGTGATCCTGCTCATCAGGACGTGGCGTGGGTCGAAGCCGTCGTGACGGCATGCGCCGTCGCTCGAAAACAAAAAAGCGGGCATTGCCCGCTTTCTTCACACGACACGTACTACGCGAACGCCCGCATTACGACGGCAATTTCCGGAACGAAATCGCGAAGCGGTTCCATGCATTGATCGCCGAAATCAGCAACGTCAGGTCGACCAGTTCGGCTTCGCTGAAGTGCGGCTTGACGGCTTCCCACACGGCGTCGGGCACGTGATCCTGGGAGATCAACGTCAACGCTTCCGTCCATTCCAGTGCCGCGCGTTCGCGCGCCGTGAAGAACGGCGTTTCGCGCCATACGACAACTGTCGCCAGGCGACGGTCGGTTTCGCCGCCCTTACGTGCATCGGCGGTGTGCATGTCGACGCAGAACGCGCAGCCGTTGATCTGCGATGCGCGCAGACGCACCAGTTCCGTCAGCGACTTTTCGAGGTCGCTCTTGTTGATGCGCTCTTCGAGCGCGAGCATCGCCTTGATCGCGTGCGGGTTGGCTTTGTAGAAGTCGAGACGCTGTTCCATGATGGTTTCCTCAGTGAGAGTGCGCTTTACCTGCGCCACACATGAAGATTAGGCGTGAAACTGGCCATATGAAATGGCCAATTTTTACGATTTACAGGTAACCACTTCGCAGCGCGCCATCACCGTCGTTAAAAGACCTTACTTGACCGCACCGAGCGCGAGGCCCTTCACAAGATATCGCTGAAGCCACGCGAACACGATCGACACCGGCAACGTCGCGCACAACGTCGCGGCCATCACCAGATGCCATTCGACGACATACTTGCCCGCCACCATATCGGTGACCTGCACGGTGAGCGTCTTGTTTTCGGGCGAGCGGATCAGCGTGTAGACAACGGCGAACTCATTCCACGCGTTGATGAACGTGAAGATGGCCGTCACGACAATGGCGGGCACCGCGAGCGGCAGAAACACCTTGAACACCGCGCGCGTGCGGCTGCATCCTTCGAGCCACGCCGACTCTTCCAGATCGCGCGGCACGGTGGCGAAATACGACGACAGCATCCACACCGCAAACGCGATATTGAACGCTGCATACGACACGATCACGCCGATCTTCGAATCGACAAGATTGCCGTCGCCATACGGAATCATCGCGGCGAGACGGAACAGGCCGACCACCAGCAGAATCGGCGAGAGCATCTGCGTGACGAGCAGGAACTGTCGATACAGCCCGCGTCCGCGAAACGGAAAGCGCGCGAGTGCATACGCGGCGGGCAGGCTGACGGCGAGCGCGAGCGCCGTCGAAAGCAGGCTGATGATCGTGCTGTTGCGCAGCGCGACGCCGAAATTCGCGGCCGTCCACATGTCGGCGAAATTCTGCCATTGCCAATGCACGGGCAACCAGCGCGCGGGATAAATGAACACTTCCTGCGCGGGCTTCAACGCCGTGAACAGCATCACGGCGAACGGAAACAGCACGACCACGATGAGCGGCGACAGCGCGAGCCAGCACCACACGGTGCGTTTCATTTTCACGTTCATGCGGGCTCTCCTTCTTTCGACGGCTGCACGCGCAAATAGAGCACCGAAAACACGAACAGCATGATGAGCATCACGAGCGACACGGCCGCAGCCTGACCCGGACGTCCGAGCCTGAAGCCGAGTTCGTACAGGTAAGTGACGAGAATATGCGTGCCGTTGTCGGGGCCGCCTTGCGTCATCACCCAGATGATCGGAAACGAGTTGAACACGTAGATCACGTTCAGCAGGATCGCCATGTTCACGAACGGGCGCAGCAAGGGCAGCGTCAGCTGGCGGAACTGCTGCCACGAACTTGCGCCGTCGATGCGCGCGGCTTCGTAGATATCGCCGGGCACGGACGACAAACCGCCGAGCAGGATCGTTACCGTGAACGGAATCGACACGAGAATGCCGACGGCGATTTCGACGGGAAACGCCAGCTCGGGAGTAGCGAGCCAATGAATCGGGCCGCCGATCAAACCGAGCCGCTGCAACGTGACGTTGACCATGCCGTAATCGTCGTTGAAGGCCCAGCGCCAGACGACGGCCGTCATCGTCAGCGATACGGACCACGGCAACATCACGATCGTGCGCGCGATGCCGCGGCCGTGGAAGTCCTGATTCAGCACCAGCGCAACGGGCACGGAGATGATCACCGTGCCGCCCACCACGCTCGCGGTCCAGACAACAGTCCGGCGCAGCGAATCGAGAAACACGGGGTCTGCGAACACCGTGTAGAAGTTTTTCAGACCGGTGAAATCCCGGATCGCACCGAAACGCGACACCTCGTGCAGCGACTGCCACACGATGTTGAAGATCGGATAGCTGATGATGAACAGCGCGAGGATCAGACTCGGCGCGATCAGCCACCAGGGCGCGGCGGCGCGTGGGGCGATGGAACGGCCGGCGCGCGCCTGGTCGACGGATGCTTGGGCGTTGGTACTCATGAAGCCCTCAGGAATGGTGCGTTTACCGCGTGCTTATCAAACGTGAAGCGAACATGAAGCCGCATCGACGTCGAATCGATGCGGCTTCCGGTACTACGCTAACGGATCGTCAAGGCAACAGCGGCTCAGTGACCGAGCGCCTGATTCGCCTGATTCGCGGCCTGCTTCAGCGCATCGTCAGGCTTGGCCTTGCCGAGATACACGGCCTGCATCGCGTTCGTCACGGCCTTCGCGGTGTCTTCCCAGCCCGTCACCGTCGGTGCGAAACGCGCTTGCGGCAGCAGGGCGATGAACGCCTTGGTGTCGGCATCGGCGAATGCGGGGTCGGCGGCTTCAGCTTTGGTGGTCGGCAGGAAACCTTCCGTGCTCGTGAACTCGACGCGCGGTTCCTTCGTGAACAGATAGTCGAGGAACTTCCAGGCGTCCTTCTTCACCTTCGAGTTCTTGAACATCACGATCGAATCGGTAACGGCGTACGTCGCGCCCGTCGTGCCGACCGGCAGCGGATCGATGCCGTACTTCAGGTTCGGCGCTTCCTTCTTGATCTGCTTCGCGAGGAACGGCGCGGAGATCATCATCGCGACGCGGCCCTGCTTGAAGAGGTTCTGCACGTCTTCACGGCTGTAGCCCGTCACGCCTTGCTGCGTCAGACCCTGGTCGATCATCGACTTGTACAGCGTCGCGGCCTTGATGCCCGCGGGCGAATCGAAGCCGGCCTTGCCTTCCTTGTTCAGCACGTCGCCGCCGTTGGTCCACAGCGCGTAGTAGTAGTACACGTCGGTTTCAATTTCCTTGCCTTGCAGGCCGAAACCGGCGACGCCCTTCGCCTTCAGCTTCTTCGACGCATCGATCACGTCGTTCCACGTCTTCGGGCCGTTCGGATAGCCGACGCTCGCGAGCAGATCCTTGTTGTAGTACAGCGCGCGCGCCGACGCGGCGATCGGCAGGCCGTACGTCTTGCCGTTGATCTGGCCAGGCGCCAGGAACGGCGCGATGAAGCGGTTCTTGAAGCTCGCGTCCATGTAGCCGTCGAGCGGCTCGGCGACGTCGTCCTTCACGAAGTCGAGCAGCCAGCGCGTGCCGACGATCGCGAGGTCGGCGTTGGCGTTGCCCGAGATGTCCGTTTGCAGCTTCTGTTGCAGCGTGTCCCAGTTCACGTCTTCGATCTTGATCGTGGTGCCGGGGTTGGCCTTCTCGAACTGGCGGGCCATTTTCTCGAAGTACGGCGCCGTCGCGTCGCTGTAATGCGCGACCGTCACACGCACCGTGTCGGCGTGCGCCGATAGGGCAAGACCTGCAAACGCGAGCGCTGCGGCGACTTTGCCGAGCGTAAGGGAAGCACGTGCATGCAACGACATTTCGTCTCTCCTGGGTGGTCCGCTGCCGTAGCCGGCTGCTTGGGTTGATTTGTTTGAAAAAATCCTACACACGAAAAAAAATATTGTCACGTAGGGCTGACGATATTTTTTGTTCGGCGGTTTTTTGCATAACATGCTGTAAATGATGGGCTTTTTGTGCAGTGCAGGGTGCGTGATGTTTGTAGCGGCTGCAGGCTTCGCGAACTCTGTAAATGTGCACTATGTAGGAAATTTTCACGAAAACGCAAACGCCGAGAGGACAACCCATGAAGCGTGTCGTGCTGGTGACGGGAGCGTGCGGCGGGATCGGCAGCGTGTTGTGCCGGCGTTTCGTCGAGGACGGCGCGACGGTGCTCGCGCTCGATGTCGACGCCGCCGCGCTCGATCAACTGGTCGCGGTACTGGGCGCGGACAACGTGACGCCGATTGCCGTCGATCTCGGCGATGCCGACGCCGTGCGCGAGCGCGTCGCGCAGGCGGTCGCCGCGCGCGGCCCGGTCGACGTGCTCGTGGCGAACGCAGGCGCCGCCGATGCCATGACGCTCGCGAAGACGGACGCCGCAAGCTGGCAGCGCGACGTGCACCTGAACCTGAACGGCACGTATCACACGGTCGAGGCGGTGCGCGCGTCGATGATCGGGCGGCAGGCGGGATCGATCGTGCTGATCGGCTCCGTGAACGGCATCACGGCGCTCGGCCATCCCGCTTACAGCGCGGCGAAGGCGGGGCTTATCAGCTACACGAAGTCGCTTGCGATCGAGCTTGGGCGCTACGGCATACGCGCGAACATCGTGTGTCCGGGGACGGTGAAGACGAAGGCGTGGCAGGCGCGCGTCGACAGGAACCCGAAGGTTTTCGAGGATCTGAAGAAGTGGTATCCGCTACGCGACTTCGCGACGCCCGACGATATCGCTGACGCCGTGCTCTTTCTCGCGTCGCCGATGGCGCGCGTGATTACGGGCGTCGTGTTGCCCGTCGATGGCGGCTTGCTGGCAGGCAACCGGCTGATGGCGGAAGACCTGACGCTCGAATCGCTTTAGCGCCCGAAACAAGGCTCGAAAGACAACATGCAACGACGGTGAGGACAGCATGGCAGCAGTGCAACTGAGCGGCATCTACAAGCGTTACGGCGACACGCAGGTCGTGCATGGCATCGACCTGCATATCGACGACGGCGAGTTCGTCGTGCTGGTCGGACCGTCGGGTTGCGGCAAGAGCACGCTGAT
Source organism: Paraburkholderia sabiae (assembly GCF_030412785.1). Taxonomy (NCBI): domain Bacteria; kingdom Pseudomonadati; phylum Pseudomonadota; class Betaproteobacteria; order Burkholderiales; family Burkholderiaceae; genus Paraburkholderia; species Paraburkholderia sabiae. The sequence continues at coordinate 3,544,495 of NZ_CP125295.1, read as the reverse complement.
GCGGATGGTCGCGGGCCTCGAGGAAATCAGCGGCGGCGAACTGACAATCGGCGGCACGCGCGCGAACAGTCTGCCGCCGCAGCAGCGCAATATCTCGATGGTGTTTCAGAGCTACGCGCTGTATCCGCATCTGTCCGTGTACGACAACATCGCGTTCGGTCCGCGTATCCGCAAGGAATCGTCGACGAGCTTCAAGCCGCGCATCGAGGCCGCCGCGAAGATGCTGAATCTGAGCGGTTATCTGGACCGTTTGCCGCGCGCGCTGTCGGGCGGTCAGCGGCAGCGTGTCGCGATGGGGCGCGCGGTGGTGCGCGAGCCTTCGCTGTTTCTGTTCGACGAGCCGCTGTCGAATCTCGATGCGAAGCTGCGCGTGCAGATGCGCACGGAGATCAAGTCGTTGCATCAGCGGCTGAAGAATACGGTGATCTACGTCACGCACGATCAGATCGAAGCGATGACGATGGCCGATCGCATCGTCGTGATGAACGCGGGGCGTATCGAGCAGATCGGGCGTCCGCTTGAGCTTTACGACCGGCCGGCGAATCTGTTCGTTGCGAGCTTTCTCGGCTCGCCGTCGATGAATTTCGTCGCGGGCGAAGTGGTGAGCGCGGCGAACGGCGTTGCGCTGAAGCTCGGCGACGGTGCGCAGATTCCGCTGCCGAATGTCACGTCCGCAGCGGCCGCGCCGGGAGCGAAGGTCACGCTGGGCGTGCGGCCTGAGCACATCGAAACATCGAATGAAGGCATTCCGATGGATGTCGAGGTGATCGAGCCGACGGGTGCGGAGACGCATCTGTACGGGAAGATTGGCGGCGCGCCTTGGTGCGTGACGATGCGCCAACGCGCGTCGATCGAGCCCGGCCAGCGCGTGACAGTGCGCTTTGCCGCGCAGGACATGCATCTGTTCGATACGGAGAGTGGGCGCAGACTGGGCTGACGGCAACTGCCGCTGATTCACCATCCATCAAAGGAACGCACGGGTGTCCGCACCGAACCTGATTCCTCACATCCGCAGCGCGCTCGAATCGCTGCGGCCGGCCGAGCGCAAGGTCGCCGACATGGTGCTGTCCGATGTCGACTTCGCGATGCGCGCGAGCATCACCGAGCTTGCGCAGCGCGCGGACGTATCGGAGCCTTCCGTGACGCGTTTTTGTCGCGCGGTGGGCGCGCATGGTTTGCGCGACTTCAAGATGCAGCTAGCGCAGAGCGTCGCGGGCGGGATGCCGTACGCGTCGACGGCCGTCGCGCGGGACGACGACACGCAGACGTTGTTCGACAAGGTCGGCGAGGCGGCTGTCGAGGGGATTACGCAGGCGCGTGGCGCGATTGATCCTGTTGCTGTGAATGCCGCGCTGGCTGCGCTGACTGGGGCGCGGCGGGTTTATTTTTTTGGAGTTGGATCAGGGTCCGGGCTTGTTGCTCAGGATGCTGCCTTGCGGTTTTTGCGGCTTGATATTGCCGCTAGTGCTTTTACTGATGCTCATTTGCAGCGGTTATACGCTGGGTTGCTCGAGCCTGGTGATGTTGCTTTTGCGATTTCTCATTCGGGGCGTAGTGTTGAAGTGAATGAGAGTATGCAGATCGCCAAGGAGCGCGGTGCGACTACCATTGCTTTGACCAATGTCGGGTCCCGGTTGGCCTGGCTTGTCGATATTCCTCTGCTCTTGCGAGTGGCTAGTCCTGTCGATCCTAATACGCCTGGTGTGTCCAGGCTCGTGCATCTTTGTGTTATGGATGCGCTTGCTATAGGCGTTGCTCTGCGGCTCGAGCCCAGGACGCTTGAGAAGATGCGGAATGCTAAGGCTCGGCTAGCGGCCGATGTTGCCGCGGAGGATGAGTCGCAGTAAGGGTGTGTTTTTTTGTCTGCGACGCTAGTCGCCATTCTTGCCCTTTTTTGCTTTTTGCTTTTTGTCTTTTCGCTGGCATCCGCGAATTCGTATCGGTCTATTAGCGTTGCCCCTGTGCGGGGCGGCAGTTACTTTCTTTGCCGCGGCAAAGAAAGTAACCAAAGAAAGCCGCTTTTGAACCTCCGGTGCCTGCCAGGATAACGCTACGGCATGCGTTCTTTGAGCTGTCGCGCAGCGAGGCGAACCTCCGTAGAAAGCCCGCAGTGAGGTGCGCGCGGCGCGAAAGTTGACATCCACTTGGGGCACATTCGGTCGGCTTGCTTTTGTCCGTTTGCCGTCGGTCCAATTGCGGCGGTATGTGCTCCAGACTGTGTGTGGATTTTTCGCCGTGCGCGGTTGACTGCGGGCTTTCTACGGAGTGCCGACGTCGCTGCGCCACAGCTCAACTGCGGCATGCTGAAGCGGTATCCAGGCGGGCACCGGAGGTTTGAAGCGGCTTTCTTTTGCCTACTTTTCTTTGCCGCTGCAAAGAAAAGTAGGTGCCGCCCCGCACAGGGGCAACGCTAATAAACCAACACGAAACCGCGGATGCCAGCGAAGAAAGACCCGACGCCCGCCGGGCAACAGCAAAAAAAATCAAACCACAAACCCAAACCTCCGCGATAACCGCTGGCAAGCCGAAACCAGACCCTGCGCGGAAACCCCAGCCGTATCGCTATCAAAGCTACCGGCCGTGCCCATAACGGCGATGACCAGAACAATGCTACCGGTGTGATCGAACACAGGCGCCGCCAGCGTATTAATACCCGGTATAGGCTTATTAAGCGCAGTATCAACACCTAGCTCGCGAATCCGCGCAAGACGTTCCGCGAAAGAATCCGAGACACTATCAGCACCTGCGAGCCGCAAAGAATCCTGCGCCAGCAATCCAACTCTAACGTCGTCGGCGACAAAAGCAGCAAACACACGCCCAATCGCGGTATTCACCAACGACATCACCGTGCCGACGCGCAAGCTCACATGCAACGGCCGCGCCGATTCCTCCAGCCTCACGACAGTCGGACCAAGCGGCCCGAGCACGGCCATCGCGACACTCATACCCGTCGTCACCGCGAGATCGACGATTTCAGGCTCGGCCTCACGCGTCGGCGACAGACGCTGCAAACCGATCAGCCCGAGTTCGAGCGCCAGCGGCCCCGCTTCGAAGCAACCCGACGCGTCGCGGCTCAGCAAACCGATCTTCTGCAAACTCACCAGATGCGGAAACGCTTTCGCGGGCGGCATGCCCGCTGCCGCAGCCAGATCGCGCAACGATAAAGGCCTGCCCGCCGATACGAGCGCCGTCAGCAACTCGCCCGTGCTGTCGAGCGACTGGATGCCGCGCTGCTGTTTCCCATCGGCGCCCGCAGGCGAAGAGGTGTTCAATGCTTCGTTCATATTCATGTCGACGCCGCGATGTCCGCGCCAATTTCACGCGCCGTATCCAGAAGCGCCCGCGCAATAGACCCGTCCCATTCCACATCGATTGCGCCGCTCGGCCCGATCACCGTCAACGCGAGACACAATTTTCCGTCGACATCGAACACGGGCGCAGCAAGACTGCTGATGCCGGGACTCGGCGCGTCGATGCCTCGTTCGATGCCGCGCTCGCGAATCGCCGCAAGCGTCGCGTCGAACGATGCACGTTCCGCCGACGCAACGATCTCGTCCGTGCCGCCCGACTGGTTCGCCCACATCGTCTGCAATGCATCGGGCGCGAGGAACGCGCAGAACAAACGTCCCGTCGACGTCGCAGGCAACGACATCACCGTGCCCACGTGCAGGTTCACATGCAGCGGAAAACCCGCGTGCTCATAGCGGACGATCGTCGGTCCCTGCGGTCCCTTCGTGCAGATCGCGACGCTGAAGCCGATCGCCTCGGCAAGTGCGGCAACGCGCGGCACGGCGGCGCGGAACGCGGGCTGGTTCGCCAGCTGCATCAGGCCGAGCCGCAACGACAGCGGCCCCGGTTCGTAACGGCCCGTCAACTCGTCACGCTTGATCAGTCCGAGCCGCGTCAGGCTCACGAGATACGCATGCGCCTGGCCCGGCGCGATGTCGGCACCGGCGGCGAGATCGGACAGCGCCAACGGCGCGCGCGCTTTCGCGAGCGCATGCAGCACCCGTCCGCCGACCTCGACGCTCTGGATGCCCCGCTGCGGCTTGCCCGCGCCCGTTTCGCCGTCTTTTGCTGTCTTCGCCATGCCGCTCGCGCCGCCTGCCTGTGTGGAAAAAAGATCCATGTTAAACGAACGGCCGCCTTCGACCGCGCCCGCCACGCGCCGTTGCCAGGGTTAACTCGTAATTAACGTATAGCGATACGTTTAGCCATTGACAAATAATTGGCAGAGTCTAAGATGAAATCACTCCGGGCTAACAGTCGCCGGACATGATTCCAATCAGACAGAGCGAGACACGCCTACCGCTGCGTCAGCGTGCGCCGTCTCGCCCTGCATCCCCTCAATTTGATGGAGACGAGCATGGCCAAGGCATTTGCATCGCAAGCCGACCTCGAAGAAAAGAAGATCACGTGGACGCAACTGTCCGAGAACGCCTATGCGTACACGGCTGAGGGCGACCCGAACTCGGGCGTGATCATCGGCGACGATGGCGTGCTGATCGTCGACACCACCGCGACGCCCGCGATGGCGCAAGACCTGATCGAGAAGATTCGCAGCGTCACCGACAAGCCGATCAAATACGTTGTGCTGTCGCACTACCACGCGGTGCGCGTGCTAGGCGCGTCGGCGTATTTCAAGGAAGGCGCGCAGCAGGTCATCGCGAGCCGCGGCACGTATGAAATGATCGTCGAGCGCGGCGAAGCCGATATGAAGTCGGAAATCGAACGCTTTCCGCGTCTCTTTGCAGGCGTCGAAACGGTGCCGGGTCTCACGTGGCCGACGCTCGTGTTCGAGAAGGAAGTCACGCTGTTCCTCGGCAAGCTCGAAGTGAAGATCGCGCATCTCGGCGCGGGGCATACGAAGGGCGATACCGTCGTGTGGCTGCCGTCGCAGAAGGTCTTGTTCTCGGGCGACCTCGTCGAATACGACGCGGCCTGCTATTGCGGCGATGCGCAACTCGAACAGTGGCCCGCGACGCTCGAAGCGCTGCGCGCGCTGAACGCGGAGAAGCTCGTGCCGGGCCGGGGCCCCGCGCTGACCACGCCGGAAGACGTGAACAAGGGCCTCGACTATACGAAGGACTTCGTGACGACGCTGCTGCAAAGCGGCCGCGAATCCGTCGCCGAAAAATTCGATCTGAAGGCCGCGATGGCGCATACGCGCAAGGCGATGGACCCGAAGTTCGGCCATGTCTTTATCTACGAACACTGCCTGCCGTTCGACGTGTCGCGCGCTTTCGACGAAGCGAGCGGCATCACGCATCCGCGCATCTGGACCGCGCAGCGCGACAAGGACATGTGGGGCGCGCTGCAGGCCTGATCTAGCAGCACACGTACAGCGCAGATGGATGGAGACAGCAGAATGAGCAGCATCAACTACCAGACCTTGTCGTTCGAATACCGGCGCTGCGCCGAGCAGGATGCAGCGGCTGATGCGGCGCGGCATCCTGTGATCGTCGTCGGAGCGGGGCCCGTCGGTCTCGCGACGGCGATCGATCTCGCGCAGCACGGCGTGCATGTCGTGCTCGTCGACGACGATTGTTCGCTTGCAACAGGTTCGCGTGCAATCTGTTTTTCGAAGCGTTCGCTCGATATCTTCGATCGCCTCGGCTGCGGCGACCGCATGGTCGACAAGGGCATCAGCTGGAACGTCGGCAAGGTGTTCCTGCAAAACGAACTGGTGTACACGTTCAATCTGCTGCCGGAAGCGGGACATCATCGGCCGGCGTTCATCAATCTGCAGCAGTACTACGTCGAAGGCTTTTTGCTCGAACGCGCGCAGTCGCTGCCGAATATCGACATCCGCTGGAAGAGCAAGGTGGTCGGCCTGCAGCAGCACGGCGACCCCGGCTCCGCCGATGCATTCGTCACGCTGACCATCGAAACACCGGAAGGCGAGTATCCGTTGTGCGGCCGTTATGTCGTCGCCGCCGACGGTTCGCGCAGCCCTGTGCGCAACATGATGGGCCTCGACAGCAAAGGCCGCGTCTTCAAGGACCGTTTCCTGATCGCCGATGTGAAGATGGAAGCGGAGTTTCCGAGCGAGCGCTGGTTCTGGTTCGATCCGCCGTTTCATCCGAACCAGTCGGTGTTGCTGCATCGACAGCCGGATAACGTGTGGCGTATCGACTTCCAGCTCGGCTGGGACGCGGACCCTGCACTCGAGAAAACGCCCGAACGTGTGCTGCCGCGCGTGCGCGCGCTGCTCGGGCCGGACGTCAAGTTCGAACTCGAATGGGTCAGCGTTTACACGTTCTCGTGTTTGCGTATGGAGCGCTTCCGGCACGGCAACGTGCTGTTCGTCGGCGACGCGGCGCATCTGGTTTCGCCGTTCGGCGCGCGCGGCGCGAACAGCGGCTTTCAGGACGCGGAGAATGTCGCGTGGAAGCTCGCGATGGTGCTCGACGGCCGCGCGCCCGATGCCTTGCTCGACACGTATGCAAGCGAGCGCGAATTCGCCGCCGACGAGAACATCCGTAATTCGACGCGCTCCACCGATTTCATCACGCCGAAGTCGCCTGTCAGCCGCACGTTCCGCGACGCGGTGTTGAAGCTCGCGCGCAAGCATTCATTTGCACGCCAACTCGCGAATAGCGGGCGGCTTTCGGTGCCCGCTGTGCTGCACGACTCGGCGCTCAACACAACTGATACCGAGCGTTTCGAAGGCAAGATGGCGCCAGGCGCTTCATGCGTGGATGCACCCGTTGCATTGCAGGGCGCACCGGCATGGCTGCTCGCACAACTCGGCGATGCATTCACAGGCGTGCTGTTCTGCGGCAAAAACAGCATCGACGCTGCGACGCAACGCACGTTGAAAGCACTACAAACGGGCGCGATTCCGATGAAGCTGATTCTCGTCACGCCGCATGGCGTGCGCGACCTCGCGCATGAACTGGGCGATACCGTCGTGCTCGAAGATGCCGAAGGGCTTGCAGCGTCGCGCTATGACGCGACGCCTGGCACGTTCTACCTGATCCGCCCGGACCAGCATGTATGCGCGCGCTGGCGCACGCTCGATGCCGCGCGTGTCGACGCTGCGTTGAAGCGGGCGCTATGTGTCGAAGGCGTCGCCTGAACGACGCGACACATACGGATAAAGACATTGGAGACAACCGTGGCACTCATCACCCAACTCAATCTGACGCAGCCCGACGACTTCTACGAAGCGCTGATCGACATGCATCGCGACTTCGACGAAGCACAAAGCCAGGCGGCGAATGCACAGCTGATTCTGTTGCTCGCGAATCATATCGGCGATTACGCGACGTTGATGGAAGCGATCCGCTACGCGCGCGAAGGCGTCGATCAAAACGATGCAGCCGCTGCGCGGCACGACGCTCCGCGCGTCGCGGCCTGATTCTTCACGGCTCGCCCGATAAGCGAAGCGCGAGCCGTCTTCCCTGACAACACGGCGCAACAGACGCCGGACCCAATGGGTCCGTTGGACCCGCTTTGCCCGGAGATCTTTGATGAGTCAGTCAATCACGCATGCTTATGAGCCAGGCGGCTCTGCCGCCGCGCATCAGGACGACAACGCGTTGTATCGCAAGGTCACGTTGCGCATCGTGCCGTTCCTGTTTCTCTGCTACGTCATTTCGTTTCTCGATCGCATCAATATCGGCTTCGCGCAGTTGCAGATGAAGCACGACCTCGGCTTCAGCGATGCGATGTACGGACTCGGCGCGGCGATCTTCTACGTTGGCTATGTGCTGTGCGAAGTGCCTAGCAATATGCTGCTCGCGCGATTCGGCGCACGCCGCACGTTCACGCGGATCATGCTGCTGTGGGGCGCTGCGTCGGTGTGCATGATGTTCGTGTCGCAGGCTTCGCATTTCTATCTGCTGCGCTTCATGCTCGGCGTGTTCGAAGCGGGCTTCTTTCCGGGCATCGTTCTGTATCTGACGTATTGGTATCCGGCGCAACGGCGCGCTGTGATTCTGTCGATTTTCTTTGCAGGCGTCGCGGTGGCGGGCGTGCTCGGCGGTCTCGTCTCGGGATGGATCATGCGCGATATGGCGGGCGTGATGGGCCTGTACGGCTGGCAATGGATGTTCGCGATAGAAGGTGCGCCTGCGCTCATCTGCGGCGTGCTTGCGCTGTTCTGGCTCGTCGATGGACCGCAGGAAGCGAAGTGGCTCACGCAGCAGGAAAAGACGCATCTGATCGCACAACGCGACGCGGAGAATCGTCCTGCCAGTTCGCATTCGTCGCGCGCGTTCATCGATGCTTTGCGCAACCCGCGCGTTTATCTGTTCGCGTTCATCTACTTCTCGCTGACGTGCGCATCGTTGACGCTCAACTTCTGGATGCCGCTGATGATCCGCGATTTCGGCGTGCACGATGTGTTGTGGATCAGCCTGTACACCGTGATTCCCAACGCAATCGGCGCAGTCGGGCTGATTCTGATCGCACGTCATTCGGATCGCCATGGCGAGCGGCGTAAGCACTTCGCGGCCTGCACGATCGGCGGCGGCATCGCGCTTTCTCTGCTGACGCTGCATCTGAGCAGCTTCGCTGCGATGCTCGGCATTCTGTCGATTGCCGCCGTGCTGATTTTCGCCGCGCTGCCGATCTTCTGGACAGTGCCGTCCGGTTATCTGTCGGGCAAGGCGGCTGCGGCGGGTATCGCGTTGATCAGCAGCATTGGGATTACGAGCGGCATCGTGAGTCCGTGGGTGATCGGGATCATCAAGACGCGGACGGGCAGCATGGACAATGCGCTGTATCTGCTGACGGCGCTGCTGTTCATGAGCGGCATCGCGTTGCTGCGCGGCGTGCCGAGGCAACGCGCGGCACAGTAAAAAAGCGCGCCTCTCATTCGTCAACGCTTAGGCAGCATTGGGCTGCGTGAGCGTTGGCGTATCGAATGAACTCTGTTGACCGTTTCCCTTTGCCGCATCCCGGCCCGCACGACATCGCGTTGTGGCGGGTCGATTTCGCTTTCGACCAGACACTCGCTGCGCCCGCATTCGATACGTTATCTGTCGACGAACGCGAGCGCGCGGCGCGTTTTCATCGTCACCACGACGCGATCCGCTTCGCAAGCGTACGCGCGGCGTTGCGCGCGCTGCTGTCGGACGCGACGAAGATCGACGCGCAAGACATACGCATCGCAGCCGACGAAGCAGGGCGTCCGCACATGATCGATTCGCCCGTATCCGTCGATTTCAACGTGTCGCACTCCGGCGCGCATGGCTTGATCGCGTTGTCGACACGGCGACGCGTGGGCGTCGACATCGAAACGCGCGTATCCGATTTCGACTGGCAAGGCATCGCGCGAGCGACGCTGACAGCCGATGAAACCGCATGGCTGCAAGGTCGCGATGCCGCGCAATCCCAGCACGCATTCTTCGACGCGTGGGTCGCGAAAGAGGCGCTTCTGAAGGCGGCCGGCGTCGGGATTTCGGAGCATATCACGCAACTAACCGTCCTTCCGGCGCGTATCGACGGATTCGTGCCGGAGACGCAGCGCCCCGACGCTATCCGAAACTTACTGGCAGCCTGGATCCACGCCCCGCAAGGCTATGCGGCCTGCATCGCCTGGTCGCAAAACGACTCATAAAGCATAAATGTCACCAAAAAATAATAAGAATCGCCTGTCGATTGATTGAGAATGATTCGCGTTTACGTTAGATTCACTCCCATCTGATCGAGAGCAAGGTGGAGACGAGTCGATGGCTGAATCAATGGCGAGTTTTGCGGCGCGGGTCGACCGTCATCCGGCGGCGTTCGCACCAGGAGCACTGGAGGACATCGACTGCGAGCCGCCCGTGTGCGTTGCCCGCATGCCCGCCGAGCCGCACGCTGCGCGTTCGCGTCGCGAAACCGGCTGCGAAGGATTGCTGCTCGACGTGCTGATCGAAAACCGGCGTTCGCTGATCCAGCTGGCGCGTTCGTTCGTCGGCTGTTCGAGCCGTGCAGAAGACGTCGTGCATGACGTGTTCATCAAACTCACGGGCTTTCCGAATCAGGACGACGTGCGTCAACCGCTCGCTTACGTCGCGCGCATGGTGCGCAATGCATCGATCGACGCATGCCGCCGACAGTCGCTCGAAAACACGTGGCACACGTGCGAGGAAGACGGACTCGAAGTGCCGTCGCCTGAACCCACGCCCGAGTCCGCGCTCATGACGCGCGACTCGCTGCGTCACGCCTTCGACGCTCTCGCGCAATTGCCCGAACGCACGCGCAGCGCATTCGAGCGCGTACGTCTGCGCGAGGAAACGTTGCAGGAAACCGCGCGAGCCTTGAACGTTTCGCAGACGCTCGTGCACTTCATGGTCCGCGACGCCGCGAAGCATTGCGAGGAGTGCATGCACGCGGGCGCAAAGAACGTCGCGTATGCGAAGACGGCGGGGCGGAGTAAAAAAAGCTGCGCGTCGAACGTCAAGCAGATGACGGCCTCGTGAATCGACGAAGGCAAACGTTCAACCGCATCTCATCCGCATCTCATCCGCATCTCATCCGATACGCAAGCACACACGATATGACCCAGAACACGCATCAAGACGCACAGGACGACGTTCAATACACGGTCGTCATCAACGACGAAGAACAGTATTCGATCTGGCCGACGTTCCGCGACGTGCCCGCGGGCTGGCGCGAAGTCGGCGTGCGCGGGCCGAAAGCCGCGTGCCTCGAACATATCGAAAGCGTTTGGACGGATATGCGCCCCGCGAGCCTGCGCCGTCACATGGACGCTGCATCGAACGCGCGCTGACGGGCGCGGCCTGCAACCGAGGACACGTCATGACAGCGACTCTCCCGACTCTCGACGACCTGCGCATCGAGCCCGGTCTGCCGACCATCGTGTCGCCGCGCGGCGATCGCGCGCTGACGCTCGATGCCGCCGCGCCGCTCTTGCGCGACATCGCGAACAACTGCATCGAGCGTGTGGGCGGCGTGCTGTTCACAGGTTTCGCCGTGCCGTCGATCGATACGTTCCAGCAATTCGCGGCGTCGTTCGGCTCGCCGTTGATCGGCTACGAGTTCGCGTCGACGCCGCGCAGCCAGGTCGAAGGCGCGGTGTATACGTCGACGGAATATCCGCCGCATCGCTCGATTCCGCTGCACAACGAGCAGTCGTATACGCGCGAATGGCCGATGCGCATCTGGTTTCATTGCGCGCTCGCCGCACGCGCTGGCGGCGCGACGCCGATCGCCGACAGCCGCGCAATTTACCGTGCGCTCGATCCCGCGTTGATCGAACGCTTTGCGCGACGCGAACTGCTATACGTGCGCAACTTCGGTCAGGGACTCGATTTGCCGTGGCAGCAGGCGTTCGGCACCGACGATCCGCGCGCCGTCGACGCGATGTGCGCGACGCGCGGCATCGAATGCGAATGGCGTGAAGGTGACGACGGCGAAGCGCTGCTGCGTACGCGTGAGCATTGCCAGGCCGTCGCGGTGCATCCACGCACGGGCGACCGCGTGTGGTTCAACCAGGCGCATCTGTTCCATCTGTCCGCGCTCGACGAAGACATGCAGGAAGCGCTCGTCGATGCCGTGGGAATCGAGAACGTGCCGCGCAATGTCTATTACGGCGACGGCACGCCGCTCGAAGCCGATGCGCTCGCCGAGATTCGCGGCGTGCTGGATCAGCAGCGTGTCGTGTTTCCGTGGGTCGGCGGCGATGTATTGATGCTCGACAACATGCTGACGGCGCACGCTCGCGATCCGTTCGAAGGCCCGCGCAAGGTCGTCGTCGCGATGGCGGAAAGCTACAGCGTACCGACGAACGCCCACCTGCCGAAGACATTCGCCACCGCTACATAACGATGAAGAGCAGTTCGAACATGGCGCTGTCGGCGCGTTCGCTGACAGTGGGATATCGCGATCACGTCGTGATCGATTCGCTCGACATCGACGTGCGCGCGAATCGCGTGACGGCGCTGTGCGGGCCGAACGGATGCGGCAAGAGCACGTTGCTGCGCACGCTCGCCGGTTTGCAGCCCGCGCTTGCAGGCGAGGTGACAGTAGCGGACAAACCGCTCGCTTCGTATCGACGGCGCGATCTCGCGCGCACGCTGACGATGCTCTCGCAGTTCAACCAGATTCCCGCCGGGCTCTCCGTTCGCGAACTGGTTGCGTATGGGCGCTATGCACACGGCGGCTGGATGCGTGGTTTGTCGAAAGAAGATCACGCTGCGATCGACGACGCACTCGCCGCAAGCGGTATCGCCGACGATGCCGCGCGCGATGTCGCCGCACTCTCCGGCGGCGAACGACAACGCGCATGGATAGCGATGGCGCTCGCGCAACGTGCGCCCATCGTGCTGCTCGACGAACCGACCACGTACCTCGACATTCATCATCAGCTCGACATACTCGGCGAACTGCGCAGACTGAATCGCGAGCGCGGCCTGACGATCGTCTGGGTGCTGCACGATCTGAATCAGGCCGCTGCATACAGCGACGAAATCGTGTTGATGCGCGACGGCCGTATCGTCGCGCAGGGTACGCCCGACGCGATCATCGACCCGCAGCATCTCGAAGCGACCTTCGGCGTGCCGATGCTGCGTATTGCGCATCCTCAGACGGGCGCGCCGATGTGCGTACCCGCGCATCCCGACAGCGATGAAGCGACCCGCGAATCCGCCGCCGACAAGGATCTCGCCGCATGACCACGCTCGCCGCACGAAAGCGGATGCAGCGCGCGGCGCCGCGCTGGCGCGACGTGCAGCAAAGCCGCGTCGGCATGCTGACGATATCGCTGACCGTGATGCTCGTTGTCATTGCAGCGCTGCGTCTCGCGCCCGATCTGTCGATGCTGCTGCATGCGGCAACGTCGAATGCAGGACACACGAGCGACGAAAATGCGCTCGCGCATGTGCTGCTGGTGAATCTGCACGTGCCGCGCGTGCTGGCCGCGATCGTCGCGGGCGCATGCCTCGGCGTAGCGGGTGCGCTGTTTCAGGCGCTGACGCGTAATCCGCTGGCGTCGCCGGATCTGCTCGGCATCACGGGCGGCGCGCAGCTCGGCCTGCTTGCCGCGATGCTGATTCCCGCGCTGGCGGGCACGGCTTCGGTGCCGTTGCTGTTCGCGTGCGGCCTGCTGGCTGCGGCGTGCGTCGCGGCAGCAGCGGGAGGCTGGCGCGCGACGCCCTTGCGCATGGTGCTTGCGGGCAGCGTCTGCATGCTGCTGTTTTCGGCTGTATCGACGCTCACGCTCGCGTTCTTCGAACAGAGCATCGCGGGCGTCGCGTTGTGGGCGAGCGGCAGTCTCTATCAACCGGGCGCGGACGGACTGCTGACAGCCGTGCTTTGGCTGCTGTTGCCGCTTGCTGCGCTGCCCTTCGTCGTACGTCCGCTCGATCCGATTGCACTCGGCGATGACGCCGCACTTGCCGTGGGCGTGCGTGTGGACGCAGCGCGCTTTTACGCGTTGCTGGTCGCGGTCGGCTTTGCGAGTGTGGCGGTGAGTATCGCGGGACCGATGTCGTATGTCGGGCTGATCGCGCCGAATCTGCTGCGCCATCTGCGCGGCTCGCGCTCGACGCGTCTTGCCGCGCTCGCGCCGCTGTCCGCGCTGGTCGGCGCATTGCTCGTCCTTGCAACCGACAGCATGGTGCTCGCGCTCGATCTCGACGGCACGCTCTCGACGGGCGTCGCGATTGCTGTTGTCGGCACGCCGTTGATGCTCGCGATGATCCGTCACGGCGGCGCATGGACGTCGGCGCTCACGAACACTGCGGACGCTGCCGCGCAAACGGCTCGCGGGCGTTTTGCTTCGTGGATTACGGGACTTTCTGCATTCGGTATTGCGTCGATGGTCGTTGCAGTCGTCGTTGTGTCGATCTATGCGGCGGGCACACTCGGTTCGACCACACTCGATCCTTCGCGCTGGCTCGCGGCCTTGAACGGTAACGATGCCGTTGCGCGCATGCTGCTCGATCTGCGTTTGCCGCGTGTCGCGTGCGCCTTGCTTGCGGGTGCGATGCTCGCGGCGAGCGGCGTGCTGATGCAAAGCGTCGTGCGCAATCCGCTCGCGGGGCCCGAGGTGGTGGGCGTGACGCAGGGTGCGTCGCTGGCGACGCTCGTCGCGCTGCTGTTCTGGCCGCTCGCCGCGCACGCGACAATTGCCGTGTCGTCGCTGATCGGCGGCGGTATTACGCTTGTCGCGATCCTCGCGTTGAACCGGCGCACGCGCTACGCGCCGCTTGCCGTGGCGTTGACGGGGCTGGTAGTCGGCACGCTATGGACGACGCTAGCGCAATGGGTGATCGTGCAGGAAAGCGTGCAGCCCGCGCGCTTCGTCGTGTGGCTGGTGGGCGGGACGTATGGGCGCAGCTGGAGCGATGTGCTCGCGCTGTTGCCGTGGTGCGCGCTGGCGCTGCCTGCGTTCGTGCTGCTCGCGCGTCCGCTCGATCTGCTCGCGCTCGGCGACGATCAGGCCGCGTCGCTCGGTTTGCCCGTCGCGTTGTTGCGTCCGCTCGCGTTGACGGTTGCGACGGTCGCCGCGTGTGCGGCGGTGGCGGCTGTCGGTCCCATCGGTTTTGTCGGCTTGATGGCGCCGCATCTTGCAGCGATGCTCGGCGCGCGCGCGCATCGTATGCGCCTGTGGCTCGCGGCGACATGCGGCGCAGCGATTCTCGCAGCCGCCGATATCGGCGCACGCACGCTGCTCGCACCGCGCGAGATTCCGGCGGGCGTGCTGACCGCCTTGATCGGTGCGCCGTATCTGCTCGCATTGCTGATCGTGCAGGCAAGGCGCGAACGCAAGCGCGGACGATGATGATGTCGTCGGATGCGAAACCGTTCGCCACGTTCGTCACCGATGCGCCGTTCGCTGAGTATGTCGGACGTGTGTGGCTCGGCATGCCTGCCAACAACGCGCCGAACGCCGATGACGGTACGCGAGTCTGTGTGCCTTTAACGGAACTGGTCACACAGCGAACAGCGATCCTCGATGCAATGACGTTGCGCTACGGAGGCGATGCCGACCGTCACGCACGTGCGCTGCTGTCGCAGTGGAGCAAATACTATTTCGCGCTCGCGGTGCCGGCTGCACTCGTGTCCGCGCTTGTACTGCGCCGCCCGCTCGCGATGGCGCCCGCACGCTGCGTGTTGCTGCTGAACGAAGGCATGCCCGAAGCGCTTTATCTGCCGCACGATGCACTCGGCGAAACCACGGACGATCCCGCGCGACGTTATGCATCGCTTGTCGATGAGCACCTGCGTGGCGTGATCGACATGATCGCGAGCATGACAAAGATCGCACCGCGCGTGTTGTGGAGCAATGTCGGCAATCTGCTCGACTCGCTCTTCGAACGATGCGCCGCGATGCCGGACGCGACCCGCGACGCCGCGTGGCTGTTCGAATCGCGCGTGCTGTTCGGCGGCGATGAACCGAACCCGCTGCGAGTGCCCGTGCGCAACGTGACGCCGCGTTCGACGCTATTGCCCGCGTCGTTTCGTGCGCGGCGCGTGTGCTGCGTCCGCTACGAAATTCCCGGAGAAGATCAACTGTGTGCGAGCTGTCCGCTACTACTCACGATGAGCGACGAAGAACTCGCGCTGCAAGAATGCATACGATGAAGCAGGCGTTGCGCGTGACAGTCGGCGCGGCATGTCTCGCGTTTGCCCTCTCCGCGGGTGCTGCCGGCGTGACACCTGCGTTCGCGTGCACGCCGCTGTCGTCGAATCCCACGGTGACGCAGGCGAGCGACACGCTGCCCGCGCATCCGCAGCGCATCGTCGTGCTCGAATTCATGTTTGCCGAAGCGCTGCTTTCGCTCGATATCACGCCTGCGGGTATGGTCGATACCGCGTATTACCCGTCGTGGATCGGCTACGGCGTCGAGCGCATGCAGTCGGTGCCGGACGTGGGCACGCGCCAGGAGCCGAGCCTCGAAGCAATCGCCGCGCTCAAGCCCGATCTGATTATCGGCGTTGGCTTCCGTCACGCGCCCATTTTTGCGGCGCTTAAATCGATTGCGCCGACCGTCCTGTTCCAGTTCAGTCCCGACATGAAGCTCGATGGCGCGCAAGCGACGCAGCTCGAATGGGCGCGCAGAATCTTCGACACGATCGGCTGCATGACGGGGCGCACGGTGCAGGCGCAGGCCGTCGAACGTCGACTCGACGAAGGGCTCGCGCGCGATGCAAAGCGACTCGCCGACGCAGGCCGCACGCATGCCGATTTCGCGCTGTTGCAGGAACTCGGCTTGCCCGACCGATACTGGGCCTACACGGGAAACAGCATGGCGGGTGGCGTCGCGAAGCAACTCGGCGTAACGCTGTGGCCCGCGCAACCGACGCGTGAAGGCACGCGCTGTGTCACCTCCGAAGATCTGTTGCAGCGCCCGCAAACGAGCGTATTGCTGACGAGCGCGACGGGCCCCGACGTGAAACTCGATGCGAAACTCGATTCGCCCGTTTGGCGTTTCGTACCCGCGCGCCGCGACGGACGCGTGACACTGGTCGAGCGCAATGTGTGGGGCTTCGGCGGACCGATGTCGGCGCTGAAGCTGTCGCATGCATTGACGGATGCGCTGCTTTCGTTGCCTCCGGTTAAAACATCTGCGTCGCGCTGATAGTTCGGTTCGCTCAAACACAAAGCGCCTTGGGATGTTCAGTCCCAAGGCGCTTTTCATTGCGTTACGTTCAAGAGTTTCAGAACTTCAACTTGCGTCCATCCTGGGCCGAGGCGCGTCGGCAGGAACGGGCGCGCGCGTTGAAGCCTGTCCCGCGACCGCATGCGGCACGCCGCGCGTTTCGTTGACGATCGCACCGTTATCCAGTTTCAGCACGCGGTCGGCAAGCGGGAAGTAGCGGTCATCGTGCGTAATCACGACGACTGTCTTGCCGCGTCCACGCAATTCCGGCAGCAATTGCTCGTAAAACACGGCCTTGAATGAAGGATCCTGGTCGGCGGCCCATTCGTCGAACAGATAGAACGGACGATCTTCCAGATACGCGACGACGAGCGCAAGACGCTTGCGCTGCCCTGTCGACAACGCGCGGGTTGAGAATGTACCGTTTTCCACGCTGACCTTGTGATCCAGCGCGAGCTTCGCGAGCAGCGCATTGGCGCGTGCATCGGCGGCGGCGCGGGCATTGCCATTCGCATCGTCGGGATCGACGATACCGAGCAGCGAATCGAACAGATGGAAGTCGTTGAACACCGTCGAAAAGCGCTCACGATACGCGGGCCGCGTATCGCGCGTGACGGCTGTGCCATCGACTTCGATCACGCCATCTTCCGGTTCGTACAGGCCCGTCAGCACTTTTGCGAGCGTCGTCTTGCCGCTGCCGTTGCCGCCGACGATGAACACCAGTTCGCCCGGTTTGAAGCTCAGATCGATGGGCCCGATGCGGAACATGCGCTCGTCGCGTTCGTGGAAATACGCGTGCGTGATGCCGCGCAACGTGAGCGTGTCGAAGGCCGCCGACTGCGCGGTCGAAACGAGCGACGGCGCAACGGCGCGATGCTGCTCCTCGAACTCGGCAAGTACGCGCTCGATGCGTTCGAGCGACACGCGCGCTGCGTTGACGGTCGGCAGATTGTTCAGCAGGCCGTCGAGCGGCACGAGCATGAACAGGAACACGATCACATAACCGGCGGCCGCATGCGCATCGGCATGCACGCCGATTGACGGCAGAAACGTGGCCGCGCCGAGGAACACGTAGAACAGAAAGATGATCCAGCCGACGCCGACTGCGTATGCAACAAAGGCGCGGCGTCGATGATCGCGCACTTCGTTGATCGCGGAGCCGAGTTGTCCGTCGACGAATTGACGTGCGCGCTCGCGATGCAGCTTCAATTCTTTCGCGCCCGCAAACAACGAGCCCAGATAGTCGAACAGCCGGTCCTGCGCGCGGCCCGCTGCTTCGAGCGATGCGATCGCGCGAATGTCGCCGAAGCGGTAACCGAGCGAGCCGATCACGATGGCAGCAAGCGCCAGCACACAGACGGGCCACGACAGCCACGCGAGATACGCGAGACAGCCCGCGACGATCGAGCCGTGCATCACGATGTTGGGCAACGCGAAGAAGAGCATCGACACGTTGGTGGCATCGTCGGTAAGGATCGATTGAACGGGCGCTGCGCCCACGCGTTCGACGTCGCGCAGTTCCGCTGCCGCGACGCGCGCGGACACATGTTCGCGCATGCGGCTCATCGTGTCCTGCGAAAGCCCGGCGAACAGCACGCCCGACACGATGCGCGCGATCAGCGCGACCAGCGCGCAAGCGCCGAAGCGCAACGCGAGCGGAAGATCGGCCGCGGCGGGCGCGCTCAATGCGCGATTGAGCGTTGCGACGAGCAACACGCTCGACACGCCATTCGCGATGCATGCGATCAACGCGAGCGCAAGCGCGCCGCGCGAACGCCGCAATAGCGACAACAACAGACGGGTAGCGGGTTTGTTCGGGCGATCCGAACCATTCACGGGCGGTGCGTTGGAAACAGTCATCGAAAGCAGGCGTGAGAGTGAATGCGCGCAAAGCGCATGAAGGGACTTGAACAGCCATCTATCGACTAGACGTTTGAGCGCCGCAAAACTTTAGTCGAATGTGCGCGAGCGCGAACAAACAAGGACTGCGCAGAATTTATTCCGCCAAAGGGGTAAATATTTTTTCGCGCGATTCGTCACCTGTGTGAAGCCGCTGAAAAGAGACGTGGACAAACCATGTCCCGATGCGGCGGCATAGCGGCCATGCCGAAGGATTTCACACGAATGACGACTTTTCTGACTGCCTTGCATCTCCGACTTCGCGAACTCGCGCGCAGTGCGCCTCACGCGCCTGCGCTCGCTGCCTTTTCGCCGCTTACCGTGCGCATGTCGCGCGTTGAACTCGACGCTCGCGCGTCGCGCGTCGCGGCTGCGTTGCGCGCGCATGGCGCGGGCGCAGAAGTGCGCGTCGGTGTGTGCATCGACCGGTCGTGCGATCTGTTCGTCGCGTTGCTCGCGGTGCTGAAGGCGGGTGGTGTGTTCGTGCCGCTCGATCCACGTCATCCCGCGGAACGGCTCGACTGGATGACGCGCGATGCAGGCTTGCGTCACGGAATTGTCACGCGCGATGCAAGCGCGTCGTTGCGCGCGCGCTTCGAGCATTGCATCGACGTCGATGCAATCGACATCGAGCAACCGGTCGAGTTCGAAGATGCGTTGGTGCATCCTCGCTCGGCTGCGTACATGATCTACACGTCGGGCTCGACGGGCACGCCGAAGGCTGTTGTCGTCGAACATGGTCCGCTCGCTGCGCATTGCGATGCCGTGATCGGCGCTTATCCGATGACGGATGCGGACCGCGTTTTGCATTTTGCGTCGGTGAATTTCGACCTCGCGCACGAGTACTGGCTCGCGCCGCTCGCTGCGGGCGCGAGCATTGCGATAACCGCGCCCGGCACCGTTGCACCGGACGACGCACGCGCGCTGATCCATCACGAGCGCGTGACGATTGCCGCGTTTCCGCCTGCGTATCTGCGCGAGTTCGCGCAAGCCGCGCGGCGTCATGGTGTACCCGATTCGCTGCGCGTGCTCGCATTCGGTGGCGAAGCGATGCCCGGCGATGTATTCGGCGAAATCCGGCAAACGTTTAACAACGTGCGTCTGATCAACGGCTACGGTCCGACTGAAACCGTGATCTCGCCGATGCTGTGGCCGCTCGATCCTCGCGCAGCGTATGAAGACACGTCGTGCGCATCATTGCCGATCGGCGCGCCGATCGGATTGCGCGTGGCACGCATGACGGAGGCGGGTTCCGTCGATGGCGCTTTGATTGAACATGGAGCATGCGGCGAACTGCTGCTTGGCGGCGCGTGTCTTGCGCGCGGCTATCACGGACGCGCCGCGCAAACGGCCGAACGCTTCATCCCCGATGCAAATGGCGAACCGGGATCGCGCGTCTATCGCACGGGCGACCTTGCGCGTTTGCGCACCGACGGCGCATACGATTACATGGGCCGCATCGACGATCAGGTGCAGATTCGCGGCGTGCGCGTCGAGCCAGGTGAGATCGCGCAGTCTTTGCGTTCACATCCGGATGTGCGCGATGCAGCCGTGCTGGTCGAGCACATTGCAGGTCGTGTTCAATTGACGGCTTGTGTCGTCGTAACGGAAGCACTCGAAGAAAGCGCGCTGCGCGAGCACCTGACGCAGCGTTTGCCGGATGCGTGGCAGCCGCATCGTTTTGCGTTGCTCGATGCGTTGCCTTATACATTGAATGGCAAGCTCGACCGTGAAGCGTTGCGTGCGCGTGTTGCGTCGCAGGTCGCGCAAGTGTCGTATCGCGAGCCGCAAAGCTCAATTGAACGCACGCTCGCCGCAATCTGGCAAGCGATTCTCGGTGACGGACCTGTCGGTCTCGATGACCGGTTTCATGCACGCGGCGGCGATTCGATTGCGATCATGCGTCTGCAGGCTGCGATTCGCGCGGACCTGCATGTGAACTTGCGGCTGGATTCTCTCTTCGCCGACCTTACGCTCGAAGCACTCTCCGCACTCGTCGATGCAAGCGAGCGTGAAGCCGCCGTGCAAGTGCTTCCGTTGAAAGCGATGGCTCGCGGAGATGCTTCCGCCGCGTATGTCGATCATCGCGCGTCGTTTGCGCAGCAGCGTTTCTGGGTACTCGCACAAACACGCGATGCCGGCGACGCCTATCACATCGCCGCGCACTGGAACATTCGCGGATCGATCGATGCTGCGTTGCTCGAAAGCGCGCTCGCGCAAGTGATCGAACGCCATGAAGCGTGGCGAACCACGCTGCACGAAGACGAGAACGGCATCGTCATGCAGCGCGTTCATGCGCGGATCGCGGTGCCTGTAGAACGAATCGATCTGCGCAATCTGATGCTCGACGCACGCAACGAGCGCGCGAACGAGCTTGCGGGCGAACACGCCACACGTCCTTTCGATCTGCAACGCGGCCCGTTGCTGCGCGCATCGCTGGTCACGTTTGCCGATGACGAGCATCGTCTGATGCTGACTGCGCATCACGCGATCAGCGACGGCTGGTCGTCGCGTTGCGCATTCGCTGAACTGGCCGAAACCTATGCGGCGCTTTCGAAAGGTCGTGCGGCTTCGTTGCCTACGCTCGCCGCGCAATATGCAGATTTCGCACAATGGCAGCGCCACTGGCTCGACGGTGCAGAACGCGAACGGCAACTTGCTTATTGGCGTGATGCGTTGAAGGATGCGCCCGCGCCGCTCGCGTTGCCTGTCGATCGCACTGTGCCTGCCGAACGCACGCTCATCGGCAAGCGCGCGTCGCGTCGTCTCGATGCGCGTTTATCGGCGGCTGTGCGCGAACTTGCAAGCGGCGCGCATGCATCGACGTTCATCGTGTTGCTCGCAGCGCTTCATGCATGGCTGCATCGTCTGACGGCGGCGACGGATGTGATCGTTGCCGCGCCCGTTGCGAACAGGCAGCGCGAGGAAACGGCCAACCTGCTCGGTCTTTTCATCAACACCGTTGCGTTGCGTGCGCGCGTTTCACCGCATGTATCGTTTGCCGATCTGCTCTCGCAAGTGCGAGACACGACGCTCGGCGCCTACGCGAATCAGGACATTCCCTTCGATCAGGTGATCGATGCCGTCAAGCCGCCTGTGCGGCGAGGCGAGGAATGGTTGCGTGTGAAGTTCGCGCAGCAGTTCGTGTTCGACGATCCCGTTGCGTTGCCCGATGCCGTCGCGACATTGACGCCCGGTCCCGACAACGCGGCGCGCTTCGACTTCGCGCTCGATTTCACCGACGATGCACGCGGTATCGAACTGGTCGCTGCATGGGCGACGGATTGCATCGACGATGCGACCGCGCATGCGTGGCTCGACAGTTTCATTGCGCTGCTGACTGACAGCGTGGCGCATCCTGCATCGCCTCTCAGTTTGCTCGCTTGTGCAGGTTTACTGAGCAACACGCTGCAAGGCCGCGAGAAAACATTCGAATTCGACAACGTGATCGCAGCCTTCACGCATCACGCGAATGCGACGCCGAAGCAGATCGCAGTCACCGACTCACAACGGCAACTCACATTCGAAGCCTTGAACGAAGCATCATCGCGCGCCGCGCGTGCATTGCTCGAAAAGGGCGCGGGCGCGGAACAGGCAATCGCACTGTGCATCGAGCGTTCTGTCGATTTCGTCGTCGCGCTGCTCGCAGTATTGAAGTCGGGCTCGATGGCCGTACCGCTCGATCCTGCTGCGCCGCGCGAACGCCTTGAAGCGTCGATTCGCGCATGCGGTGCGCGCTGCGTAATCGTCGCGAGCAATGCACTGCAGGTCGAAACTGAAGTCTTATCGCTAAACGCGTTGATCGAAGCGAACAGTCACGACGCGCCCGTAACGATCACGCCGGATCAGGCTGCCTATCTCATCTACACATCGGGTTCGACGGGCACGCCGAAGGGCGTCGTCGTATCGCATCGCGCGCTGGCCGACTACGTTCAGGGCATGCTCGACGAACTGAAGTTCGCGCCCGACGCTAGCATGGCGATGGTCTCGACGGTTGCCGCCGATCTCGGGCATACGACGCTCTTCGGTGCGTTGTGCTCGGGCCGCACCTTGCATCTGCTGCCGAAGGAATGCGCGTTCGATCCCGACCGTTTCGCTGTGACGATGCGCGAACGCGGCGTCGGTGTGCTGAAGATCGTGCCGAGTCATCTGCATGCGTTGCTCGAAGCGCAGCAACCCACGGCCGTGCTGCCGTCGCATGCACTCGTGCTGGGCGGCGAGCCGCTGCCGTGGACGCTCGTCGAACGGATCACCGGATTGCGCCCCGCGTGCCGCGTGATCAATCACTATGGTCCGACGGAAGCCACGGTTGGCGCACTCACGTTCGATGCGACAGCGAGCTTGAGCGCCGCAAACGCATCGACTGGCGTGCCCACGGGGCGTCCGTTGCCGAACGCACGCGTGATAGTGCTCGATGTGCATGGCGCGCCCGTGCCCGTCGGCGGAATCGGCGAACTGTATCTTGGCGGACCCGGCGTCGCGCGCGGCTATCTGCATCGCGCGGCAGCGACGGCGGAGCGTTTCGTGCCGGACGCCAGCGGGCCGAAGGGTGCGCGGATGTATCGGACGGGCGACCGCGTGCGTTTGCGCGCAGACGGTGCAATCGACTATCTGGGCCGTCTCGATGACCAGGTGAAGATTCGCGGCTATCGCGTCGAGCCGGGTGAAATCAGCGCGACGTTGCGCGCGATCGAAGGCGTCAGGCAGGCAGAGACGCTCGCAATCGTCGAGGATGGGCGTGCACGTCTTGCGTCGTTTGTCGTCATGCAAGGCTCGCGCGATGAAGCGATGCTGCGCGCAGAGCTTGCCGCGCGTTTGCCCGACTACATGGTGCCCGCGACGCTCACGCTCTGCGACGCCTTTCCCGTCACGGCGAACGGCAAGATCGACCGTGCGAAGCTGCGCGAACTTGCGCTGCAACCTGTAGTGCAGTTGACGAGCGACGCGCCGCTCGAAGGCATCGAACGCATTCTCGCGGACGTGTGGAAAGAAGTGCTGCGCGCCGAGCATGTGGGCCGCGACGACAATTTCTTCGAGCTGGGTGGCGATTCGATTCTCGCGTTGCAGGTGATCGCGCGTTCGCGCAAACGAGGCGTGCGCTTCACGCCGAAGCAGCTGTTCGACAAGCCGACCGTGGCTCAACTCGCGCAAGTCGCACAGACCGTCGCCGCAGCTGAACCGAAAGCGGAAACGCGTGCCGCTGTTGTGCCTGCGAACGATGCGCGCATTGCCTTGACGCCTGCTCAGCATCGCTTCTTCGAACTGGATGTGCCGGCGCGTCATCACTGGAATCAGGCTGTCGAATTGCACGCATCGGAGCGCTTCGATCTCGACGCCTTCGCGCACGCATTCGGCGCGGTGCTTTCCCATCACGATGCATTCCGACTGCGCTTTGCGGCAGACACAGCTTCATCGTGGAGCGCGCGATACGCCGACAAGCCATTCGACGCGCTGCCGCTGGTCGCCGTCGAAGCGCGTGACGAACATGATGCGCTCGCTCAATTCGACGAGTTGCAACGCACCTTTGATCTCACACGCGGACCGCTTGCAGGTGCGCTCGTCGCGATGTTGCCGGATGGCACGCCGCGTGTATGGATCGCGATTCATCATCTGATCGTCGATGGCGTGTCGTGGCGTGTGCTGCTTGAAGATCTCGAGGCGGCTTATCGCGCGGCACGCGAGCGCCGTCCGGTGCGTCTCGCGGGGGAGGGCATGCGCGCGTCGGACTGGGCGCAACGTCTTGCCGCCGACGCAGCCGCGCTGTTTGCGCGAGAACTGCCGTACTGGACATCGATGAAGCAGGCAAGCACGGCGCTGCCATTCGACAATCCGCACGGCACCGCAAGCAACGCCGATGCGTGCACGGTCGAATGGACGATCGACGCGACGCTCACGCAGACCTTGCTCACGGATGCGAACGCCGCATGGCGCACGCAGACCATCGATCTGCTCGTGGCCACGCTCGCGCACACGCTTGGCACGAGCGTACCGGCCGATTCTTTACTGATCGAACTCGAAGGCCACGGACGCGAAGCGCTGTTCGAAGAGGTCGATGCGAGCCGCACGATCGGCTGGCTGACGAGTCACTATCCGGTCGCGTTGCCCGTGCGTGAATGGGGCACGGCGACGCTCGCGGCCGTCAAGGACGCATTGCGCGCTGTGCCGCACAAAGGGCTCGGCTTCGGCGTGCTGCGTTATCTCGCGAACGAATCGACGCGCGCTGCGCTCGCCGCATTGCCGCGTCCGCGCGTGACGTTCAACTATCTCGGCCAGTTCGGCGATGCATCGAATGATCGCGTGCTGAATGCGCGCTTCGGCGGCGCAGGCTGCGAGCGTGATCCGGCGGGTCCGATGTCGAATGCACTGGCGATTCACGCGCATATCGACGGTACGCGCAGGCTCAAGATGCATTGGGTTTATAGCGCAGCGATGTTCAACGCGGGTACGGTCGAAAAGCTCGCGCGCCGCTTCGAAACCACGTTGCGTGAAATCGCGGCGCAGTGCATCGAACGCGTGTCGAAGCGCGGAGCCAGCGCAACGCCTTCCGACTTCCCGCTTGCGCAGCGCGCGGGTCTCACGCAAGCGATGCTCGAGCGTCTCGAACTCGATCTGCGTACCGTCGACGATATTTATCCGCTGTCGCCGATGCAGCAGGGCATTCTGTTCCACTCGCTGTATGCACCGGATCGCACGACCTATGTAAATCAGCTCGTCGCTACGCTGACTTCACCGGATATCGCGCGTGTGACCGATGCGTTCAATCGCATCGTGCCGCAGCACGATATATTGCGGACCAGCTTCTGGCACGACGCTGAAGTGCCGTTGCAGATCGTGCATCGTCAGGCGAAGCTGCCCGTCGTCGTGCTCGACTGGCGCGGCCGCGCCGCGCAGGCAGCGAGTTTCGAGCAATGGCTCAGGGAAGACCGCGCGCAAGGCTTCGATCTGAGCAAGGCGCCGTTGATGCGCGTGACGCTGATCCGTCTGAGTGACGACGAATGGCGCCTCGTGTGGACGCGCCATCATCTGCTGCTCGACGGCTGGAGCACGGCGCGCATGTTCGCCGACGTGCTGCGCGACTATATGAGCGAGCGTCGCGCGTTGTCGTTCGGCCAGGCAACGCGCTTGCGATATCGCGACTTCATCGCGTGGCTCGACGCGCGCGATCATGAAGCCGACAAGGCGTTCTGGCTCGAACGCCTCGCGCACTTCGACGAACCCACGCTCGTTGCGCCGAACGTATCGGCCGATAACGGCGATGCTGCGCCCAGCGAAACCTGGCGTGCCCGGTTCGACGCAAGCACGACCGCGAAGCTCACCGCGCTCGCGCGCAATCTCAAGCTGACGGTCAACACGCTCGTGCAGGGCGCGTGGGCGCTCGCATTGCAGCGCATGACACACCACGCGACGGTCGCATTCGGCGCGACGGTTGCGGGCAGGCCTGATGCGCTACCCGATGTCGACAGCGTGCTCGGTCTTTTCATCAACACGTTGCCCGTGATCGCGACGCCTGCACCGCAACGTCGCATCGCCGACTGGCTCGCCGATCTGCAACGCGACAACGCAGCGAACGCCGAACACGCGCACACGCCGCTCTTCGATATCCAGCGTTGGGCGGGCCAGGGCGGCGGCGCGATGTTCGACACGCTCGTCGTGTTCGAAAACTATCCCGTCGATCCCGCGTGGTCGGCGAACGATGAGCTCGCGTTGCGGCTGTCCGACCTTCGCAGCATCGAATCGACGGATCTCGCCGTCACGCTGGTCGTGCAGGCCGGCGACACGTTGACGATCGATTACGGCTACGACACCGCGCGTCTCGACGAAGCGCGCGTGCGTGCGTTGCATCGCGCGTTCGACGCATGCATCGAGGCATTCATCGCCGATCCGCATGCATTGCTTGGCAACGTATCGATTGCGACTCAAGACGATCTGGCACAACTTGCCAGCCATAACGACACCGCGCGCACGTGGCCGGATGAACTTCAATTGCCGCTTCATCGGCAGTTCGAACGCCATGCAGCAGCGATGCCTGATGCGATCGCACTCGACTTCATCGATGCCCGTGAAGTTCGCACGCGCGTCACCTACGCCGAACTCAATGAGCGCGCGAACCGGGTGGCAGGTGCGCTGCTGAACGCAGGCGTGTCGGCGGACAGTGTGGTCGCGCTGTGTGTCGAGCGCTCGATTGACATGGTGGTGGCGCTGTTCGGCGTGTTGAAGGCTGGCGCGGCATACCTGCCCGTCGATCCCGACTATCCGGCGGAACGGATCGCGTATCTGCTCGACGATGCGCGGCCTGCCGTCGTGCTGACTCAACGTGCGCTGCATGCGCGTGTCGTCGATTCGATTGGCCGTGCGGACGCGTGCGTGCTGTGTGTCGAACAACTGACTTCGAATCCGGCGCTCGAATCGAGCATCGATGTCGAACCCGATCAGCTTGCCTACCTGATCTACACGTCGGGATCGACGGGTAAGCCGAAGGGCGCGGGCAACACGCATCGCGCGCTCGCGAATCGCATCGCGTGGATGCAGGGCGCGTACTCGCTCACGCCACGCGACGTTGTGCTGCATAAAACGCCGTTCGGCTTCGACGTGTCGGTGTGGGAATTCGTGTGGCCGCTGTCGGTCGGCGCGACGCTCGCCATCGCGGCGCCCGGAGATCATCGTGATCCCGCGCGCCTTGCCGCTGCAATCGCAGCATATGGCGTGACGACGCTGCATTTCGTTCCGTCGATGCTCGGCGCGTTTCTCGGCCATCTGAAGGACTTCGATGCCGCTGCGCAGTGCGAGAGCATCGTGCGCGTCGTGGCGAGCGGCGAGGCACTGTCGCCTGAGCTCGTCGCGCGTGCGCGGCTTCTACTGCCGCAAGCGCAATTGCACAACCTGTACGGCCCGACGGAAGCCGCGATCGACGTATCGCACTGGACGTGCACCGACGACGATGCGCAAGCCGTGGCGGTGCCGATCGGTGAGCCGATCGCAAACATTCAGTTGCACGCGCTCGATGCCGCGCTGCATCCGTTGCCTGCGGGCGCAATCGGTGAACTGTATCTGGGTGGTGTCGGTCTCGCACGCGGCTATCTCGGGCGCGCGGCATTGACGGCGGAGCGCTTTGTCCCCGACCCGTTCACGCCGGGCGCGCGTCTCTATCGCACGGGCGATCTGGTGTGTCGACGCGCGGACGGCGTGCTCGACTATCTGGGCCGCGCCGATCAGCAAGTGAAGTTGCGCGGCCTGCGCATCGAGCCGGGCGAAATCGAAGCGTTGTTGCGTGCTGCGCCCGGCGTACACGATGCCGTCGTGATCGTGCGCGACGAACAGTTGATCGGCTATGTCGCGCGGCGCGCCGAAGAAGCGTTCGATCGATCCGCGCTGTTCGCAGCGCTGAATGCGCAATTGCCCGCGTACATGGTGCCCGCGCATTTGATCGAACTCGACGCGTTGCCCGTCACGCCGAACGGCAAGTGCGACCGCAACGCACTGCCCACGCCATCGCTTCAATCGACGGACGAGGCTGAACCACAAACCGACACCGAGCGCGATCTGGCCGCGATCTGGCAGCGCGTGCTGCGCATCGACGGCAGTCACGCGATTGGCCGCGATGCCGACTTCTTCGCACTGGGCGGTCACTCGCTGCTCGCGACGCAGGTGAACGCGCAAATCAATCTGCACTGGTCGCTCGCGCTGCCGCTGCGCACGCTGTTCGACGCGCGCACGCTGGCGCGCTGCGCGGCGGCCATCGATGCGGCGCTCGACGCGCGCGGCGTGCATGCAATCGACGACGCAGCGCGCGCAATCGACGCGCTGCTCGGTGAACTCGAAGCGCAATGAGGAACGATCGAATGAAATCCACTCCCGATCTGCTGGCGCTTGCCGCGCGTTTCGCGCAATTGCCCGACACGCAGCGCAAGCTGTTCATCACGAAGCTCGCCGAAGCTGGCATCGACTTCCGCATGCTGCCGATTCCCGCGCGCGCGGACCGCTCGTCGGCAGTGCCCGCGTCGTTCGCACAGACGCGGCTTTGGCTGCATGCGCGCATGATCGACGAACCGGCGGCGTATCACGTCACGAGCCGGTTGCGGCTCGACGGCGAACTGAACCGCGCGGTGCTGCGTCACGCATTCGATGCGTTGATCGCGCGTCACGAAGCATTGCGCACGACGTTCGCGGAATCCGCCGACGGCGGCGTCGAGCAGATCGTGCATGCGCCGTCGCGCTGCCCGTGGCGCTTCACGGATCTGTCGCGCGCAGCGAAAGCGGACCGCGAACGCATCGCGGCTGACGTCGCGGTGAAAGACGAAGAGCAGCCTTTCGATCTCGCCAGTGACGCACTCGTGCGCGTGCACCTGATCGCGCTGAACGACACGACGCACTGGCTCGTGCTGACGATGCATCACGTCGTCTCGGACGGCTGGTCGATCGACGTGTTGCTCGACGAACTGGCGGCGTTTTATCGCGCGTACGCAAACGGCGAGACGGTCGCGCTCGCGCCGTTGCCCGTGCAATACGCGGATTTCTCGCTGTGGCAGCGGCGCTGGCTCGATGCGGGCGAGGCCGGGCGACAGCTTCAATTCTGGCGCGAGCAGGTGAACGCCGATGCAGGCGTGATCGCATTGCCCGGCAGCGGCGCGCGTCCGATGCAGCGCAGCGCGCGCGGTGGCCGCCATTACTTCACGATCGATGCGCAGGCCGCGCAGCGCGTGCGTGCGCTCGCGCAGGCGCGTCGCGCGACGCCGTTCGCCGTGTTGCTCGCTGCCCTGCACGCGTTGCTCGCGCGAGCGAGCGGCGAGACGCATATCCAGATTGGCGTGCCCGCTGCGAACCGCGAACGTGCGGAAACGGCGGGCTTGATCGGCTTCTTCGTGAATACGCTGGTGGTCGGCGCACGCGTCGATATGCGCAAGCCATTCGATGCGTTGATTGACGACGTGCAGCGTGCACTCGTCGACGGTCAATCGCATCAGGACGTGCCGTTCGAGCAGATCGTCGAAGCGCTCGGCGTGCCGCGTAGCGCGAGCCATCATCCGCTGTTTCAGGTCATGGCGTCATACGCGGCGGGGCGCGTGGTGCCCGCATTCGACGGCGTGCGCGTCACCGATCTGCCGTTCGGCGCACCGTATGCGAAGTTCGACCTGACACTGGGTTTCGAGGAGCGCGAAGACGGCGCGCTCGATGCAGCGTTCGTCTACTCGGCCGATCTGTTCAACGCACAGGCGGTGCAGCGAATCGCGGACCAGTATGCGCAGTTGCTCGACAGCGCGCTCGCTTCGTCGCAAGTGCCTGTCGGCGATCTCGACTGGTTGACGGAAGAAGAATGCGCACAGATCGACGCATGGAACAGCTACGAAACTGACGGTGCACCCTTCGTGCCGGTGCACGTGAAGCTGGCGGAACACGCGCAAAAGAAGCCTGATGTAAGCGCGGTGATGGACGCCGACATGACGCTCACGCGCGCCGAACTCGATGCACGCGCCGCGCGTCTCGCGGCTCGCATGATGACGGCGGGCGTCGGCGCGGAAGTGCGGGTCGGGATTGCAGTTGGGCGCTCGACGGATCTGTTCGTCGGTCTGCTCGCCATTCTCAAGTCGGGCGGCGCGTTCGTGCCGCTCGATCCGACGCATCCGCGCGAACGTCTCGCGCATATCGTCGACGACGCGTCGATCGAGCATGTCGTCACCGAACGACGTCACGTGCCGAAGCTGCCGCTGCGTCACGGCACGCGCGTGTGGTTGATCGATGCGGAAGACGATGCGGCGCAAGAAGACATCGCGTATAGCGCACCGTCGATTGCGCCGACTCAGGCCGCGTATCTGATCTACACATCGGGTTCGACGGGCAAACCGAAAGGGGTCGTCGTCGATCATGCGTCGATCGCGATGCACTGCGAGGCAATCGTCACGCGCTACGGCATGCGCGAGAAGGACCGCGTGCTGCATTTCATGTCGATCAATTTCGACGGTGCGCACGAATGCTGGCTCGCGCCGTTGTCGGCAGGCGTCGATATTCGCATCACCGACGACGCGCTCTGGCCGCCCGCGCAAACATGCGAAACGCTCGCGAGCGAACGGATCACGATTGCTGCGTTCCCGCCGAGCTACGCATTGCAAATGGCTGAGTGGGCCCGCGCGCATGGCGCGCCGCGTTCGCTGCGCTCGCTGACGGTGGGCGGCGAAGCGACCTCGCGTGAAGCTTTCTCGGCGCTGCGGCAGGCGTTTCCCGATGTGCGCGTCGTCAACGGATATGGTCCGACGGAGACGGTCATCACGCCGTTGCTATGGATGATCGACGCGCACGAAGACGCGACCGATATCGCCGATGCCGCGTATCTGCCCATCGGCACACCTGTCGGCGAGCGCACCGCGCATGTGCTCGATGCGAATCTGCGGCCGTTGCCGATCGGCGTGACGGGCGAACTGTATCTGGGCGGCACTGGCGTTGCGCGCGGCTATCACGCACGCGCTGCGCTGACGGCCGAACGCTTCATGCCCGATCCGTTCGGCGCGCCGGGCGCGCGGCTGTATCGCACGGGCGATCTCGTGCGGCGTCGCGCGAATGGCGTGCTGGAGTTCGTGGGGCGCATCGATCATCAGGTGAAGGTGCGCGGTTTGCGAATCGAGCTTGGCGAAATCGAAGCGCGTCTGATGGCACATGACGATGTGCGCGACGCCGTGGCCGTCGTGCGAGGCAGCGGCGTGGATGCGGCGCTCGCGGCGTATGTCGAGTTGAATGAAGAGGCGAGCAAGCGCAGTAAGCGCGTGGATGGCGATGCGCTCGCGGACCATCTGCGTCGCGCGTTGCCGGACTATATGGTGCCGCCGCACATCGTCGTGCTCGATGCGTTGCCGCGCAATGCGAACCGCAAGATCGACCGCGCGGCGTTGCCTGCGCCGGTGCGCGTCGAGCGCGCGTTCGATGCGCCCGCGCCCGGTATCGAAACGGCGCTCGCGAAGATCTGGTGCGACGTGCTTCGCGTCGAGCGTGTGGGCCGCGCCGATCATTTCTTCGAACTGGGCGGCCATTCGCTTGCAGCCGTGAGCGTGGCGACGCGGGTCAGCGAACGTCTCTCGCACGATGTTGCCGTGCGCACATTGTTCGAGGCGCCGACGCTCGCTGCGTACGCGCAGCGCGTCGCGGAGTCGCCGCGCGCTACTGTGCGCGAGAGCTCGCGCCATACGCAGGAAGAGAACGATGTCAAAGATCTCGCACTGAGCGACGCGCAGCGTGCGCTGTGGTTCTTGTGGCGCGCGCAGCCGGACAGCGCCGCTTACAACATTCCCGTCGCGCTGCGTCTGCGTGGCGTGCTGAACGTGAGCGCACTGCAAAGCGCATTCGATCATGCGGCATGCAAGCATCCCGCATTGCGTGCGCGTCTCGTGTCGACGGAAGGCGCTGCGGAACCACGTCAGATGATCGACGATCACCAGCGCGTGACGCTGGCCGTCGTCGACGTGCGCGAACTCGCTTCCACGGACGAGCGGATTGCAGCGGCGACGCGTCTGACGGACGAGGACGCGCTCACGCCGTTCGATCTCGCCAAAGCGCCGTTGTGGCGCGCGCGTCTGATCCGTCTCGCCGACGATGATCACGTACTGTCGATTGTCATTCATCACATCGTCGCGGATGGTCAGTCGATCGACGTGTGGCTCAACGATGTGCAGAGCGCTTATCTTGCGAGCGCGACGGGCAAGCCGTTGAACACGTCGCCGATGAAGCCCGCATTCGCTGCGCGCACGCAAGTCAAACCAGCCGACCTGCACTTCTGGCGCAACGCGTTGCGCGATGTCGAGGCGCTGCGTTTGCCGCAACCTTCGCAGGCGCGTCCCGTTTCGCCTGACTGGAGTGCGGGCCGCATTGCATTCGAACTGGACGCACATTCGATCGAACGCGCGAAGGCGCTGGCCGTCTCTACGCAAGCTACCTTGCCGATGCTGCTGCACGCGGTCCTGAACGTTGCGCTTGCGCGTCAGATCGGCACGCTCGATCAGGCCGTCGGCGTCCTTGCATCGACTCGCGACCGCGAT
Organism: Paraburkholderia sabiae; assembly: GCF_030412785.1. Taxonomy (NCBI): domain Bacteria; kingdom Pseudomonadati; phylum Pseudomonadota; class Betaproteobacteria; order Burkholderiales; family Burkholderiaceae; genus Paraburkholderia; species Paraburkholderia sabiae. The sequence goes on along the minus strand of NZ_CP125295.1, from coordinate 3,512,016 downwards.
ACCGACGACGTGATTGGTCTGTTCATCAATGCGGTCGTCGTGCGCACGGTGATGCGCGAATCGGCTTCGCCGCGCGACGTCATCGACGCGGTACGCGAAGCTGCGCTGGGCGCGTATGCGCATGTGGCCGCGCCGTTCGCGCAGGTTGTCGATTCGGTGAGCGCGTCGCGAACAGCTAACGGCAATCCGCTGTTTCAGGTGATGTTCAACTACTTGCGTCCGGCGCAAAGCGATAGCCGCGAGTGGCACGGCATCGAAGTCGACGAGTTCAATGACGTGCGTCATCGCGTCGTGTTCGATCTCGAACTCGATATCGTCGAGCATCCCGATGGCCGTGTGACGGGTGCGTTTTCGTATGGACGCGAACTCGTCGATGGTGCATTCGTCGAGCGTCTGTGCGCCGATTATCTGGCCGCTGTCACGCGTTTTATTGACGCGCCGGATGAAGCGATTGTCATTTCGGGCGACACGCACAGTCCGGATCGCATCAAGACAAATAGCGCGACTCGCGCACCGTCGCCGCGTGCCGCGCAACTCACGCAGACGCTGGCACGCATATGGGCTCATACATTCGACGGCGAAGCGCCCGGCATCGACGACAACGTATTCGAAGCAGGCGCGACCTCGTTCGACGTGGTGCGTTTCGTCGATGCCGCGAATGCGGCAGGGTACGGCATCACGATCGACGACGTGTTCGTTCATCAAACGCTGGCGGACCTTGCGGGCGCGCTCGCGCAACGACTCGACGCGAACATCGAACGCGAAGCACGCGAAACGGCTACGGAGGTGCGCGATGCACGCTGATTTCACACGGGACGATATGAACATGCTCAAGCAGCCGTCGCTGGCGGCGTATCTGGAGGGCGATGCGATCACGGTCGCGGAGGATGGCCGCGCGGAAGGCATCGTGTTGCATGCACGCTGGACGCGCGAAGACGGGATGCACATCGTCGAATGGTGCAAGGGCATTTCGCCGCTCGGACAACGTCGCGCGATATTGGCCGCGTTGCGCGCGGCGTTCGGCGCGAGTCGCGACAGCAAGAGCATTGCACTCGATATTGGCAAGCTGCAGCGTGATGCACTCGATGCACTGCGTTACAGCGGCGTGCTGACGTTGCAAAACGTCTGCATGCGCGACGCGTGGGCGCAGCAGCCGGATTTGTGGCTCACGCGCGCTGCATCGGCGCCCGTCGCGGCGCTCTCTTATGCGATGACGGATGGCGCGCGGCATCCGCGGCGCGCGCCTTATGTCGACGGCGTCGTTTATGCGCGTGATGTGCAGGAGTTCGGGCATCGCTTCACGTTGCGTACGGCGTCCGTCGCGCAAGACCTCGAGCATCTGCACGCGTGGATGAACGAGCCGCGCGTCAACGCTTTCTGGGGCGAAGCGGGGACGCTCGACGCGCATCGCGCGTATCTCGAACGCGTGTTGTCGACGCCGCATATGCATCCGTTAATCGGCGCATTCGACGGCGAGCCGTTCGGTTACTTCGAGGCTTATTGGGCGAAGGAAGACCGCATTGCGCCGTTCGCAGCATCGACGGATTTCGAGCGCGGCTTGCACATGCTCGTCGGCGATACGCGCTGGCGCGGTGCGGCGTGTGTTGCGGCATGGCTGCCGTCGCTCGTGCATTACCTCTTTCTCGATGATCCGCGCACGCAGGCGGTGGTCTGCGAGCCGCGTCACGACAACGTTCGCATGATCGACTTCCTGAAACAGCATGGCTTTTCGAGCATCGCGCATTTCGATTTTCCACACAAACGGGCGCTGCTGATGCGTGTCATCCGCGAAGCGTTCTTCGACGGCAGGCATCTGTGATGTCGCGTCGCGTTTCGTATCGCCCCCACAACGTACGTCGCCATTGGTAGAAGGGAGACATTTGATGACTCAATTGATGAATCAACGGGAACACATTCACGATCTGATCGGCGTCGGCTTCGGGCCGTCGAATCTCGCGCTGGCCGTGCGCCTCGCGGAGAACGGCAGTGCGCCGGCCGCGCACTGCTTTATCGAACGGCAGCCGGAATTCGGCTGGCATCGCGGCATGCTGCTCGACGACAGCCGCATGCAGATTTCTTTTCTCAAGGATCTCGTCACGCTGCGCGATCCGAAGAGCCGCTTCACGTTCATCAACTATCTGTTCGAGCGTGGCCGTCTGCAGGATTTCGTCAATCTGAAGAACTTCTATCCGACGCGTATCGAGTTTCATGATTACCTGCGCTGGGTGGCAAGTGCATTTGACGATCAGGTGCATTACGGCGAATCGGTGACGAAGATCGAACCCGTGGCCGACGCGAACGATGCGCGCACCGTCGCGCATCTGCGTGTGCATTCGCGCGATGCGCAAGGCAAGGAACGTCATCGCCTGACGCGCGCGTTGTCCGTCGGCATGGGCGGCGTGCCGCAGATTCCCGCTGCATTCGAGGCGTTGCGCGATGCCGCCGTGATTCACTCGTCGAGCTATCTCACGTCGATTGGCGATCTCGTCGGCGACGGAACGCGCGAGATGGCGCAGCGCAAACGTGTTGCCGTCGTCGGCAGCGGTCAGAGCGCAGCCGAAGTATTCATTGATCTGACGCGCCGCTTCCCGCACGTCGACGCAACCTTGATGATGCGCGCGCCCGCGTTGAAGCCCGCCGACGACAGTCCGTTCGTCAATGAGATTTTCAATCCGTCGTTCACGGATCTCATCTATTCGCAGCCTAAAGACGCGCGCCGTTCGTTGCTCGATACGTTCCGCGACACGAACTATTCGGTAGTCGATCGCCCGTTGATCGAACAGATCTTCGAACTGCTCTACGTGCAGAACGTGAGCGGCGCATCGCGGCATCGTCTGTTGAACAACTGCGCGATCGAATCCGTGCGCGAGGTGCAAGCCGTTGACGGCAACGAAATCGAAATGCGTGTGCGCGACCGCATGGATGGCGATGCAGCGGTGGAACGCTTCGATGTCGTGGTGCTGGCGACGGGCTATCGGCGCGATGCGCATCACACGCTGCTCGATCCGCTTGCGGAAGCATTGGGCAAACCCGTCGAGCAATGCGAAGTCGCGCGCGACTATCTGCTCGCGACGCCCGCGCATTTTCAGCCACGCATCTATCTGCAAGGCTGCTGCGAAGACAGCCATGGCTTGAGCGACACGCTGCTTTCGGTGCTCGCGCGCCGTGCAGACGAGATCGCCGGCTCGCTCGAAGCGGGCAATAACGACAACAGTTTTGCAGTGCAAGCGCAGACAGGGGCGCAAACCGGGGTGAGCGGCGGCCGCATGGCATTCGCTCTTTGACAACAACAAGCGGCGCGATGCGCTGCATGAAAACTTTCCGAGGTATTAGATGGAGTGGGTCAAAGGCACGCAACGGCGTGCCATTGCTGCGGCAGCCAGCATGACTTTCTTCGCTGCGGCGACGGGTTACGCTCAGGCACAACAGTCGCCGGATAATCAGAACAGCGCGCAGGGCAATGCTCAATCGAACGCAACAACGGATCACGCAACGGGTACGACACTACCCGCCGTGAAAGTGCAAGGCGCAGCGGCGGGCGATACGGAAGGCTTCGTCGCGCATCGCACGTCGACGGCGACGAAGACGGATACGCCGCTCGATGAAGTGCCGCAGACGGTGAACGTCGTTACCGCCGCGCAGATCGAAGACCAGGGCGCGACGTCGATCAATCAGGCGCTGCGTTATGTGCCGGGCTTTTCGTCGTATGGCGCGAGTACGCGCTCCGACTGGTACACGGCCATTCGCGGCTTTACGCCGAGCGTGTTCGTCGATGGGCTGCAAGTGCCCAATACGCTGAATCTGGCGAGCTGGCGTGTCGATCCGTATCAGGTCGAAAGCATCACGGTGTTGCGTGGACCGACATCCGTGCTATACGGTCAAGGCGATCCCGGTTCGCTCGTCGATATCCAGACGAAGCAGCCGACAGCCGAACGTATCCGCGAAATCGAGTTGCAGATCGGCACCGATGCGCGCAAGCAGATCGGCATCGACCTCGGCGGCAAGATCGACAAGGAAGGCACGCTGACGTATCGCTTCGTCGGCGTGGGACGCGACGGCAACATGCCGACAGGTCCGAACGCGGATCAACGCCTGATGCTCGCGCCGTCGATCAAATGGCAACCCACGGCCGATACCGCGTTGACGCTTTACGCCACGTATCTGCGCGATAACTCTGATGTGTCAGATAACTTCCTGCCCGCATCCGGCACGATACTGCCGAACCCGAACGGCGTGATTTCGAACGACCTCTATACGGGCGACGGCAACTTCGCGCGTTACGACAAGCGGCAATGGTCGGTCGGCTACAACTTCGAGCATCACTTCAATCCGGTGTGGACGTTCCGTCAGAACACGCGCTATATGCATCTGTCGCTGAACAACTCGACGGTGTATGGCGGCGGTCTCGATCCCACCGATCCGACGGAAGCGTCGCTCACGCGCTATGCGGGTCTGTTCCAGCCGAACTATTCGCGCTTCGACATCGACAATCAGGCGCAAGCGAAATTTCGCACTGGGTCGATCGATCATACGGTGCTGGTCGGGTTCGAGTACAACCGGCAACTGTCGACGGATAGCGAACAGCTCGCGCTTGCGCCGAGTCTGAACATGTTCAACCCCGTCTACATTCCGGTGACGTCGGACATCTTCTCGGGACCGAATTCGTTCGGCTATAGCGATACGAAAACGAAGCTCGACAGCTACGGCGTCTATGCGCAGGACCAGATCAAGCTGACGCCGCGCATCGTCTTCACGATTGGCGGCCGCGAAGACTGGAGCCGCAATACGACGACGGATACTGTCGCGAACACAGAGCACAGGCAGAACGATCACGCGTTCACGTATCGCGTGGGCGCCGTGTATCTGGGCGATTACGGGCTGTCGCCGTATATCAGCTATGCGACGTCGTTCAATCCCGTCATTGGCGTCAATCCCGATGGCACGCCGTTTGAGCCGACCAAGGGCAAGCAGATCGAACTCGGCTTGCGCTGGCAGCCGTTCAACAAGAACCTGATGTTGAACGCCGCGATCTATCAGATCAACCAGACCAACGTCACGACGCCCGATCCGAACGATCCAACGGGCACATTCAGCGTGCAGACGGGCGAGGTGCGTTCGCGCGGCATCGAGTTCAGTGCCGTCGGCAACGTGACGCGCGACCTGAGCATCATCGCGTCGTATGCGTATCAGGACGTGAAGAACATCAAGGCCAACGACGATTCGCTGAACAAGTGGCCGGTGGCGATTCCGTTGCCGCGTCAGACGGCTTCGCTATGGGCGGACTGGACGTGGCATACGGGACCGCTGACGGGCCTCGGTTTCGGCGGCGGTTTGCGTTACACGAGCTATAGCGCGGGTGCGTCGGACAACTCGCTGCATGTGCCCGGCTATACCGTGTACGACGCGGCCGTGCACTATGACATCAGCAAATGGCGCTTCGCGGTCAACGCGACGAACATTTTCAACCGCCGCTATGTGACGGGTTGCCAGAGTGCGTTCGCGTGTTTCTACGGCAACCAGCGCACGGTGCTGGCGACAGCGCGCTACGACTGGTAAGCGCATCGGTTATCGAATCATCTGCATCATTTGAGGAAAGGAAGACAAGCATGAACGCTCGCGTGGCCTTTGAGGAACTCGTTCCGACGCCCGACGGTTTTGCACTGACGGCGTGGCCGCGCGATGCGGCGCCCGAGCAGTTGTTGCCCGCGCTCGCGGAGGTTTTTTGCCGCGATGCGAAGCGGCAGCAGGTGTCGCTGAACGTGCCGTTCGAACTCGACGATCACGCAGCACAGGCGTTCGTCACGCGCGCGATTCGCGAGGGCATCGTCGACACGGCGGCACGCGAAGGCTCGACGCTACGGCTCACGACTTCGCGCGCGACCTTCTGGCAGCAACCGTCGTTGTGGCTCGCCGCGCCTTCTTCGGCGGGCACGCCGGTGCGCTACACACTGCATCACAATCGGCGGCATCCCGTGCGAGCACCGAAGCCCGAGGGCGTCGTGTATCGGCGTTTCATGCCGACTGTCGGCATGACGTTCAGCTTGCGCACGGTGAATGTGGAGCGCGACACCGACATCTTTCACTATTGGCAGAACCTCGATCGCGTCGCGCACTTCTGGGACTTCAAGGGCACGCGCGAGCAGCATGCGGCGTATCTGACCGAGCAATGCGCGGATCCGCATGTGCATCCGCTGATCGGCTGTTTCGACGATGTGCCGTTCGCGTACTTCGAGGTGTACTGGGCGAAAGAGGACCGCATTGCGCCGTTCTACGATGCCGGCGATTTCGATCGCGGCCTGCATCTGCTCGTCGGTAACAGCGACTACCAAAGCACAGGAAAATTGCGCGCATGGTTCAACGGCATCCTGCACTACATGTTTATCGACGATCCGCGCACGCAACGCCTGGTCGGCGAGCCGCGCATCGATCACACGCGTCATATTGCGTGGATGCATCGGCTGGGCGCTTATACGCTGAAGGAGTTCGACTTTCCGCACAAGCGCGCGGCGCTCGTTATCGTCGAACGCGAAACGTATTTCGGGCAGTTCGGGCCATGAAGCTAGCGACGCGCGCCGTCAAAATCAAACCTGCACTGACGGAATGTTCTTCATGCAGCGCAGCGCGAACATCGAGCGGCTGTGACGAATGCCGGAGATCTTGTAGAGCTTTTCGCGCAGGAACCGCTCATAACCCGCCGTGCCGTCGACCGCGACCTTGATCAGATAGTCGTACTCGCCCGACACGAGATACGCCTCGAGTACTTCGGGCAGCGTCGCGAGTTCGTCGCCGAAGCGCGCCAGTGCGTCGTCGTCGTGCCGGTCGAGCGTGACTTCGATCAGCACGACATCCGCAAAGCCGAGCTTTTGCTGATCGAGCAACGCGACGTATCCACGGATATAGCCGTCGGTTTCCAGTTGGCGCGTGCGATTCCAGCACGCAGTCGTCGACATGCCGACGAGTTCGGCGAGTTCCGCATTCGACAGCCGGGCGTTCTTTTGCAACGCGCGCATGATCGCGCGATCCTGGTTGTCCAATGGACGATTGCGTGCTTGCATGATGTTCGGCAGAAGAATGTTCAGGTGTTTCTGATTTTACATGGACATTATTCCGTTTTGTGCCGGTCTTGATACGCAATCAGAAACCCTGTTCCGGGCATTGACCGGTATATTCTTCACCATGCTTCCTTGCCCGGAACGAACGGCGGATTACCCTCCGCCAGCGGGCGTCGCGTCATTCGCAAGATGGCGCCGACAGGGACGGTCAGCGGCGAAACCCACGCCGTGCGACGCGTTCATCGGTCACGGAAGCATTCACCTCCCGCCTTCTTCCTCCTTGCCGCTCAACTTCGACGCCGCGCTTTTTTGACAGCATCGACAAGCGCTTTTATTACTAAAACAATCTATATTGCAGACATAAGACCCTTCGTCGCGAATCGCGATTTCATTCGGGTTTTGCGGTAGACCGTGCCTGCGCGCTACGTCGCATCGTCAAGTCATGGCGGTCTTCGGAAGACGGCCATGCGTCTTTCAGCAGGGGGAGCCATGTCCACGTCACCGCTTTTCGATGCGCCGCACGGCGTCGGCGATTCCATCGAGCAGGCCGATTCGCGCTTGCACAATCGCGACCTTGCGCCCGTGCCCCACACGCGGCGCACGTGGACGGGCTACAGCATCTTCGCGATGTGGATGTCCGACGTGCATAGCGTCGGCGGCTATACGTTCGCGGCAAGTCTCTTTCTACTCGGCATTTCCGGCTGGCAGGTGCTGATTGCGCTGACGGTCGGCATTCTCATCGTCTACGTGCTGATGAACTGGGTCGGCAAACCGAGCTATATGCACGGTATTCCGTTTCCCGTGATGGCGCGCGTCAGCATGGGCGTGATGGGCGCGAACCTCGCGGCCGTGATCCGCGGCGTGGTCGGTATCGTCTGGTACGGCGTGCAGACCTACTTCGCATCCAAAGCAGTGGCGACACTGCTGCTTTTGTTCATCCCTGCATCGGCCGCGTTGCGCAACGTCAGCTTCCTGAGCCTCGACGGTTTGGGCTGGGTGAGCTTCCTCTTCATGTGGATCTTCCAGCTGATCATTTTTCAGCGAGGCATGGAGACGATCCGCAAGTTCATCGACTTTTGCGGTCCCGCTGTCTATGTCGTGATGTTCGCGCTGATGGCGTGGATTCTTTCGCAAGCGGGACTTGGCAGCCTGAGTCTGACGCTTGGCGGCAAAACGCTAACGGGCTCGGAGCAGTTCGCGGGCATGGGCAATGCAGTGCTGCTCGTCGTCAGTTATTTCGCCGCGCTGCTGTTGAATTTCGGCGACTTCTCGCGCTTTGCGAAGAGCGAGCATCAAATGAAGGTCGGCAATTTCCTGGGGCTGCCCGTCAACTTCATCGTCTTCGCGATCATCACGGTGATCGTGACGTCGGGCAGCGCAAGCGTGTTCGGCTCGATGATCATGGACCCGGTTGCGATCGTCGCCCACATCCAGAATAAAGTGGCCGTGGTGATCGGCAGTCTCACGTTCATCGTGGCGACAATGGGCATCAACATTGTCGCCAATTTCGTCTCGCCTGCTTACGATCTCGCGAACCTCTTCCCCAAGCATGTCGACTTCAAGCGCGGCGGATTGATCGCGTCGATTCTTGCCGTAGTCGTTTGCCCGTGGATATTCGTCGACAGCCCGAAGGCCATTACGATTTTCGTCAGCGTATTCGGCGCGGTGCTTGCCCCGCTTTACGGCGTGATGATGGCCGACTTCTATCTGATCAAGAAGCAGCAGGTACAAACTGCCGAGTTGTACACGATGGCCTCGACGGGCCGCTTCTATTACGACGGCGGCTGGAATCGCGTAGGCGTTGCAGCGCTATTGCTGTCGGGCTGCATTTCGATCGGCTGGGAATTGTGCACGCAACTTCTGCATGTTCTGCCCGAAAACAACTTCGGCTGGCTGATCGGCGCCGTGGCGGGCGCATTGCTGTACGTGTTCATGATGCGGGCCGCGCGCAGGACGTGATGTGCCTGGCGTCATAGCACACGCGTACACGCTGTGGCGTTATGGACGGATTTGGGCGCTAGTTTGTCGTTAGACACCGATCAAAGTGTTCGATACTCAGGAGTCGATTCGTGACGTGCAGGGGCGCGCCACTGCCGTTATATGCGTGCGCGTATAGGAGCATGGCCGCCGAATCGAAACAACTCCATATTGCCAGCACTTTCGAACGGACACGAAGATGGACCGGCTTGACGCGTTAAGGCTGTTTGTCGAAATCGCCGAAGCCGGGAGCTTTTCCGCGGCCGCGCGAAAGAGCACGGTATCGACATCGACGGTGACGCTCGCGTTGCAGAAGCTTGAAGAAGAAGTCGGCGCGCGCCTGATCATGCGCACCACACGACGCCTCGCTTTTACGCATGAAGGGCAGCGCTTTCTCGACGACGCGCGCCGCGTGCTTGCCGATTGGGATGCGGCGATCCTGAGTCTGCGCGAGGACGGTCCGTTGCACGGACCGGTCCGGCTGACGGCCAGCACCGATTTCGGCCGCACGCGCGTCGTGCCTTTGCTCGACAAGTTCATGAGCCTGTATCCGCAGGTTCAGGTGTCGCTGTTGCTAACGGACGGGGTGGTCGATCTGGTCGATCAGCACCTGGATCTTGCGCTACGTAACGGTCCGCTGATCGATTCGCGGCTCAAGGCGCGCCTGCTGTTGACGGGGCCGCGCGTCGTGTGCGCCGCGCCGTCCTATTGGGCGACGCATGGCAAGCCGATGCATCCGTCGCAACTGTCCTCGCATAATTGCCTGATTCTCGAGCGGCCCGATGCGCCGTTCACGAACTGGCCGTTCGTCGTGGACGGCAAGCAGATCGCCGTCAGAGTGTCGGGCAATCGCGTGGCGAGCGACGGCGGCGTGCTGCGCGAATGGGCGGTGAACGGCTATGGCGTGGTGCTGAAGAACCGTTGGGACATCTATCACGAGCTATTGTCGGGGCGGCTCGAGACCGCGCTGGATTCGTACATCGGCGAGCGCGTCGATCTGTTCGCCGTCTATGCCGGCGCTGTGCCGAGCCGGCGGGTGGGCACGCTGATCGACTTCATCGCGCGCGAACTGGCTGTCGACGATACGCTTGAACTGCATCCGCTAGACAGTCTGCGTCCGCTTTAGCACGGCGCTTCGATTGTTCAGACGTTAACCGTATGGTGAGTTGCACCGACAGATGAAAGCAGGTAGCCTAACTGCGATTATCTTTGTCGGAGTGGCTATGTCTCACATCAGCGCAGGCGTCGAATACGGCTTGCATTGCCTGCTTTTTCTCACGGAAGCGGCGCCAGGCGGCGTGGCCGAGGCGAGCGTGCGCGATCTGGCGGAGCTGCAAGGCGTGCCGGCCGACTACGTCGCGAAACTATTTACGAAACTGCACAAGGCAGGGCTCGTCATCGCAACGGAAGGCGCCAAGGGTGGCTTTGCGCTGGCGCGTCCGGCAAATCAGATTTCGGTGCTGGACGTGGTGACGGCTATCGACGGCGACAAGGCCTTGTTCGAATGTCGCGAAGTGCGCGCGCGTTGCGCGGTATTCGGTGAAACCGCGCCGGCGTGGGCATCGAGCGGCGTGTGCTCGATCCACGCCGTGATGCAGAACGCGGAGAAGCGCATGCACGAAGCACTCGCCTCGCAATCGCTTCACGACCTGGCGGTGCGCACGTCGGCGAAGGCGCCGCGCACGTATGGGCCGCAAGTCGTCAAATGGCTTGACGGCCGTACGGCGGGCAGGCGGCGCGATCGCAGCGGGTCGGGTTCCGGTGCGCGTTCCTGAACCGTTCCTGAGCTGCTTCTGAACAATAGGCAATTGGTATGACGAAGGCCGCAGCCTGAACAGCTGCGGCCTTTTCTTTTCGCCCTTTGCGCTGACGATTAGACTGTCTCGAACTGCTCGCTGTCTACGCGCACCTGTTCCCATGCGGCCCACTCCGCGGCCACGCCCGCCAGTTCTGCCTTGGCACGCTTCAGCGCTTCAGTGCGCGCTTCCTGATCCGAAAACTGCAACGGCTGCGCATCGACGAAGCGCGGCTCGCTGACGCCGATGAACGAGAATGCCGCGTTGAGCGCCGGCGTGAGCGCGTCCATCGACGAAAACACCGTGCCCGGGCGCAAATCGGCGCCGCGCGTGGTGATGAACAGCGTCTTCTGGCGGTTCAGCTGCCCGACGATGGTGCCATCCTCGGCATTCTTATAGGTAATGCCCGTACGCGTCACGTTGTCGATAAACGCCTTGAACGCCGAAGGCATCGACCAGTTGTACATGGGCATCGCAAAGACGAAAGCATCGGCTTCCAGCAGCCGCTTGCACAGCGCATCGGACGGCGCCAGCGTGGCGCGCATGGCGTCCGTGCGTTCGTGTTCCGCATGATAGGTCGCGATGGCGAATGCCTCGGTGACGTGCGCCGGCGTATCGACGGTGACGTCGAGATAGTCGACTTCGACCTCCACGCCTTCTGCTCGCAGGTTTTCGATGAACTCGCGCGACAGCGCACGGGAATTGGACCGTTCGCGCTTGGCGCTCGCATCGACGTGGAAAATCTTCATATCGCTCTCCAGTAACTACGACTCAATGTATCGTAGTAGCGAGGATAGAGATTTCATCGGCACTCTGCAACCGGAAGGACACGGCTGATGGAGCTTCCATGTGCGGTGCGAGACGGCGTGAGAATGCGCCGCGGCCTTGCGCGACAAGGCGCTCGCGGATGCTTGAGCAGTCCGTGATTCAACATGAGGGAAAAAAGAGATTCAGTGTTGCGCGGATCGATTCGGTTGCAACACGATGAAGTGAGGCGGTCGCGACACAGGTGCCACCTAAAAGCCGATGCTTTGATGGACTGCTGTGCAACAGCAAAAAGTCATGCGTATGACAAAGGCACGCAAACCCTTTAAGCCGTGCGTGATGGATCGATGCGGCACCTGCAACGAATGTTGCGCGACGCGTGCGTCATTTGGCGACGCGGCTTCAGAAAGTCAATGCGCCAAGGCGTTGCAGCCCGTGGCGCTTAAGGTTTGTTCAGGCTCTACAGTATGCGAATGACCGTGCGCTCGATCTTCAATCGAGCATGATTCCGCTCGGACAGGAGGGCACGGCGGACGCCAGAATCATCCGGTCGCGATTGGCGGGGAAATAGCTCTCGCAAGCGCGCGGACGAAACACTGGGTCGCCGCGTCGTATCGGCATGCCCGTCAATACGCAAAACGAATCCATGCGAGCAAGGCCGATCCGCCATACCTGATCCGCGTAATGACCCGAGCGCGGGTCGCTCCAGCACACGCTTAGCGTCTTCGACGACAGTTGTTCGAGGATGGAGATATGCGCCGGCGGCGGCTCGACAGGGGCAGGTGCGAGCGCCTCGGGCGGTGGCCGCTTGGTCATGCGGAATTTTTTCTTTGGACCGTATTGTGCTTTCTTGATCGATTCAAGCGGTGTGGGCATCAGGACGCCCACCAATGCACGTCGAACGATATCTTCTTCAACCGGACGAGTCATCATTCACCTCCGTCACAGAGTTTGGCTGGCGGCACGCTTTGACGCGGCCGAGGGGCTGCTGCTGACGTGTTTCTCGGTGTGGCTCGCAAGGCAGTTCCAGCGACATGCCTGCATGGCGCGCAGCTATGCGCGAAATCGATTCCCGCCATCAACGCGCCGTGACTCTATATTGGACGTTCAGGCGGCCATACAGCAAGTTAAGCGTTGTTAACCGGAATGCGCAACGTAATCTTGTCGCGCTTCAGGTCGTTGATTTTCTTAAGGAAAGACATAGCCGTGGCTATGTCTTTGTGTATGGCTTGAGGCCTTGCTAACGGCCTAAATATGCATCGCTATTACTTCTTGTCCCACGTGACGAGGTTCTTATCGTTGTCGTCGGCGACAAAGATGGCAAGAAGCTTTGCGGGCTTGGTCTTGCTCGCGTTCTCGCTCACCATGTGATGCACGCCGGGCGCTTCCGTCCAGCTTTCACCTGCGTGATAGACGCGCTCTTCGCCATCGTCGACCTTGCTTCGGATCTCGCCTTGCAGGACATAGCCGACCACGAACGCCTGGCCATGACGATGGGAAGGCGACACGCCACCCGGCTTGTAATCGACGACGATCGCCGTCATGGTCTTGCCCGGCACATTCGCGATAGCCGTCTGAAATGCGGGGCTGATGTTTTCGCGCGGGCCATCGATACCATGTGCGTGCGCCGGATGTGCGGCGCCCAGCGCGATGCATGCCGCCGCGGTTGATGCAAGAACAGTATGAACAAAATTCACTTGACTCTCCGATAAAAAATTGTCGTACACGACGCGCTGGCTATGAAGCACATGTACGTCGACGTCATAACTGCGATTCGTGTTGTCGTAGTTCGGAGGGTAATCGCTTTTTCGAACCCGTGCAAGGGAGCGCGCTGTGGGCGCGCGTCGTCGTCAGATCCACTTCACCCTTTCAACGGTATGGATTCTTGCGATTCTTGTCACGCGTGTCTAGAATCCGCGACATTGACAAGTGTGTCAAAGATTGCGGGTGAGATATCGCACGCTCCTGACAAACCGCCGCGCAATGCGCGGCCTCAAGCGGAATCTGTTTTCATGTCTACCGATGCATCACTTTCGACAACGGCCGTCGGCGGCCGAGCCGCCATCTGGCGGCACATCTTTGCGGGATTCAGCGCGAGCCTCGTCGGTATCGGGCTGGCGCGCTTTGCCTATACGCCGCTCATTCCGCCGCTGATTCAGGCGCACTGGTTCTCGGCTTCGGATGTCGTTTATCTGGGCGCGGCCAATCTCGCTGGTTATCTGCTCGGCGCGCTGCTGGGGCGCCCTGTCGCGCATCGGTTGACCAACACGTACACACTGCGCGCGATGATGGTGCTGGTCACAGCGGCATTTTTTGCGTGTGCATTCCCCGTATCCGTCGCGTGGTTTTTCTTCTGGCGACTGTTGTCGGGCGTGGCAGGCGGAACGATCATGGTGCTGGTGGCCGCGACGGTGCTGCCGCATGTGCCGGCGGATCGCAAAGGGCTGGCGAGTGGTTCGATCTTTCTCGGCCTTGGCGTCGGAATTGCCGCATCCGGAACCATCGTCCCGTTGCTGCTCAACCTTGGCTTGCGGAACACGTGGATCGGCATCGCGATTCTGTCGGCGGCATTGACGGCCGCAACGTGGTCCGGCTGGCCGTCTGCTACGAAATCGCACGCACACGCGCACGCTTCGCAAGCGGCGAAAGCACAACTTCCTGCGATCGTGCGCGTCCTTTACGCCGAATATGCGCTGATGGCGCTAGGCCTCGTTCCGACGATGGTCTTTCTGGTCGACTTCATCGCGCGCGGGCTCGGAGCAGGGGCGCACGTGGGCGCGTCGTACTGGATTCTGTATGGCGTGGGCGCGATTTTCGGCGCACCTGTGTACGGTTTCGTGGCCGATCGCTTCGGCGGAAGCTTTGCGATCCGCGTGCTCTCGATACTGCAGGTTTGCGTCGTCGCTGTGTTGGCGGTATCGAGCAATCACATCGTGATCGGCGTATTGACGCTGGTGATCGGCAGCTTTCCGCCTGGCGTCGTACCGATGATGCTCACGCGTGTGCATGAAGTAGTGCCGAACGATCATGCCGGACAGCACATGGTCTGGAGCCGTGTGACCACGACCTTTGCCGCGTTTCAGGCCGTCGCGGGCTATGCGTATTCCGCGCTGTTTAACGCGAGCGGCGGCAATCATCGGCTGCTGTTTGCGATTGGCGCTGTGGCACTTGTCGTGCTCGTGATGACGGACTTTGCGTCGCCGTTGTTTGCGCGAAAGCCTGAACAATCCGCCGAACGCGTTCACGAATAAAGCGCTTCGTTTGAAAAGAACCTCCGATCAAATCGTTTAATGAGGATAAACGGGCGCTACACGTTAACAAGGATTAACTACCGCTAACGCGCTCGACGACCGACAATTCCCTCATCATGCAAAACGACGCGGAGGCTTCGAACGTGAAGGCAGGCGTGGACCGTTCGTTCCCGAATGACATCGACGCCACTTCGTCGACGCGGCGTGCCGTGACACGGCTGTCACTCGCGCCGCGCCTTCTCATTCTCGGCGTGTGCACCTGGTCGCTGATCGAAATGCCCGCGGAGTTCGATCCTTCTGCCGGCGATCTCGGCGTCGCCGCACTCGCAATCGCGAAGATCGCGTGGACGGTGATCGGCATTGCGGCTGCACGCGGAATCAGGCGTGCGCAATGGATCTTTTCGTTTCTCTGCGGACTGAGCCTCGTTGCAATCGTGCCGGGCTTGCCCGTCGAATTGCACGAGTCGGCGTGGATCTTTACGCAATCGCTGGTCGAGTGCGTGCTGAAGGCGGGTGCGCTGCTTTCGTTGAGTCTGTCGCCTGCGGCTAGACCGACGACGCCTTCTTGAACAGATCTCGCGCGATCGAACAGAACAGATCCGTGGTGGGACTCTGATCCTGCAGACGCCGGCTCATGATGATGGGCGACGACACATTCGTTTCATCGATCGACCGGTACGTCACGCCACGCGCGCGCAATCCCCGCACGCTTTCCGGCACGAGACACACGCCCACTTGCGCGGCAACGAGTCCAAGCGCCGTTTGCAATTCCCGCACTTCATGAATGGCCGCCGGTTCGACGGCGTGATCGCGAAACGCAGAGAGTTGCTGGTCCGCGTAACTCGGACGCGGCGTCGATGGATAGATGATCACTGTTTCTTTCGACAACGCGTCGAGCGTCAGCTTCGTCGCATCGGCGAGCGCATGACCCGCGGGCAATGCAGCAATCAACGGCTCTTCGACGAGCACTTCGCGCGCGAGTTGCGACTCGTCGAAGCGCAGGCGACCAAAGCCCACATCGATACGTCCGCCCTTGAGCGCACTCAACTGTTCAATCGTGAACATCTCGATCAGCGAAATCTGGATCAGCGGCGCGGCTTCCCTGAACGCGCGAATGACATCGGGCAGCGGGCCGTATAGCGTGGAAGGCACGAAGCCGATCACGATGCGCTCGGCAAGCTGTGCAAGACGCCGCGTGAGCGGCAGCAGTTCGTCGCTCTCTTCGAGCAGCCGCTTGGCCTGCACATAGAACACGCGTCCGGCTTCCGTCAGCTTCAGCGGCCGAGCGCCGCGTTCGAACAGCGCAAGTCCCACACTGTCTTCGATCTGCTGGATCTGCCGCGAGAGCGGCGGCTGCGTCATGTTCAGGCGTTCGGCCGCCCGGGTGAAGTTCCTTTCCTCAGCGACGGCCACGAAATAGCGAAGTTGACGCAGTTCCATCTATGCCCCGAAGGTATGGAAATAGACTCAATCGGTCTTGGACGGATTCCGCCGGCGCCCCTAGTATGAGCACAACAGCAGGAGAGCCGTATGATACCAAGCCCCGTTCAGATACAAGCCGTAGAGACGATTCTCGTCGATGTTCCGACGATCCGCCCGCACCGCCTGTCCGTTGCCACGATGAATTGCCAGGCCCTCGTGCTGGTCCGGATTCAATGCGCGGATGGTATAACGGGCTGGGGCGAGGCGACGACGATCGGCGGCCTCGCTTACGGCGAGGAAAGCCCCGAAAGCATCAAGACCAACATCGATACCTATTTCGCGCCGATGCTCAAGGGCATGGACGCGACCCGTCCCGGTCAGGCGATGGCGAAGCTGCGCGAGTGCTTCCAGGGCAACCGCTTCGCCAAGTGCGCAGTCGAAACCGCGCTGTTCGACGCGCAGGCACAACGCTTCGGCGTGCCGCTGTCGGAACTGTTCGGCGGTCGCGTGACGGATTCGGTCGAGGTCGCGTGGACCCTGGCCAGTGGCGACACGGGACGCGATATCGACGAAGCGCATTCGATGCTGGAAATGAAGCGGCATCGCGTGTTCAAGCTCAAGATCGGCACGCGTGCCCCCGCTGACGACATCGCGCATGTGGCCGCGATCAAGGCGGCTGTCGGCGACCGCGCGGAAGTGCGCGTCGACGTGAATCAGGCATGGAGCCAGACGGAAGCGATCTGGGCCAGCGAGCGTCTCGCGGACGCAGGCTGCAATCTGATCGAACAGCCCATCGCTGCAGAAGACCGGCGCGGCCTCAAGCGGCTCGCGCATCGGTCGACGGTGCCGATCATGGCCGACGAAGCATTGCATGGTCCCGTCGATGCATTCGACGTCGCCAGCGCGCACGCCGCCGATGTATTCGCCGTGAAGATCGCGCAGTCGGGCGGCCTGACGGGCGCGGCAAATGTCGCTGCGATCGCGCTCGCAGCAGGCATCGATCTGTATGGCGGCACGATGCTGGAAGGTGCGGTCGGCACGATCGCTTCCGCGCAACTCTTCAGCACGTTCCGCGAATTGAAGTGGGGCACCGAACTGTTCGGGCCGCTGCTTCTCACGGAAGAAATTCTCACGGAGCCGCTGCGTTACGAGAACTTCTCGTTGCAATTGCCGCAAGGCCCCGGACTCGGAATTCAACTCGACCTCGACAAGATCGGGAGACTGCGCCGCGATTCGAAGCACGGCGCGAGTGTGGTCAAAGGTTAGCTATGACGGTGCTGAAATAGCGGCCCCGTAAAGCACATTTGGCATCGTCATCAGTGATTGGACTAAAAGGAGACATCCCCATGAACATCGAAACCATCGACGCGCTGTTGAACAAGATCAACGAAAGCGCCACGCACGAAGGCAACGCACGCACGAAGCAGGTCGTGAACCGCATCATCCGCGATCTGTTCATCACGATCGACGAACTCGACGTCACGCCGAACGAATTCTGGGCCGCGCTGAACTATCTCGGCGAAGCGGGCCAAAGCGGCGAACTGGGTCTGCTGGCTGCGGGTCTCGGCTTCGAGCACTTCCTTGATGTGCGACTCGACGAAGCGGAAGCGAAGGCCGGCGTTGCGGGCGGCACGCCGCGCACGATCGAAGGTCCGTTGTACGTGGCGGGTGCGCCGGAATCGACCAGCCATGCGCGTCTCGACAACGGCAACGAGCCGGGCGAAACGCTTGTCATGCGTGGTCGTGTGCTCAACGAAGACGGTCAGCCGGTGAAGGGCGCGCTGGTCGAAGTGTGGCACGCGAACCATCTGGGCAACTACTCGCACTTCGACAAGTCGCAGCAGGAGTTCAACCTGCGTCGCTCGATCCGCACGGACGCGGACGGCGTGTACAGCTTCCGCAGCGTGGTGCCGATCGGCTATAGCGTGCCGCCGGAAGGCAAGACGCAACAGCTGCTCGATCAGCTTGGCCGTCATGGTCATCGTCCCGCGCACATTCACTTCTTCGTGTCGGCACCGGGCTTCCGCAAGCTGACCACGCAGATCAATATCGAAGGCGATCCGTATCTGTGGGATGACTTTGCATTCGCGACGCGCGAAGGCCTCGTGCCCGCGGTCAAGAAGGAAGAAGGCGCGACGGGCAAGTCTTATGGCATCGACGGCCAGTTTTCGCTGATCGATTTCGACTTCAGTCTCGTCAAGGACCGCAACAACGTGCCGACGAGCGAAGTGGAACGCGTGCGCGCCTGATTGCGCTGCACGGCAGCGGCCGCCGCTTCAGGCGGCCGCTTTTGTTTAAAGCAATGAATCAACAGGGAGTACACGCATGCTTTTTCACGTAAAGATGGTCGTCAAGCTGCCGCCCGATATGCCCGTCGAACGCGCCAATGAACTGAAGGCCAATGAAAAGGCATTGGCGCAGCGTTTGCAAAAAGAAGGCATCTGGCGACACCTTTGGCGCATTGCAGGGCTCTATGCGAACTACAGTGTGTTCGACGTGGAAAGCCCCGCGCAATTGAACGATCTGCTAATGCAGTTGCCGCTTTATCCGTATATGGAAGTGACGGTGGATGCGATGTGCCGTCATCCGTCGTCGATTCACGAAGACGATCGCTAATCGCTTCCATGCGTCGCAGTCTTTAAGGCAAGCTCAAACAAAAAAGGAAGAGACGTAGAACACGGTCTCTTCCAAAGTACTACAGGGTAGCCTTCAACAGACAACAACCACTACAACAACTACAACCAGAAACGCGGTATCAGTCGAGTGCGGCGGCAGGGCCGAAGAACTCGAAACGGCTCTGCTTTTCAGGCACGCCAATCGCCTTCAGGTGACGCTTCACAGCCTTCATGAAAGGCTTCGGTCCGAGGAAGTACACATCGACGTCACGCGTCGCGGGCATCCATTCGATCAGACGATCTTCGTCGATGAAGCCTTCCGCGTGATGCGCATCGTCCTGCTGACGCGGCTTTTCATACACATAGAAGCGCTTGAGCTGCGGATGACGTTCCGCCAGTTCGTCGATCACGTCGCGGAATGCGTGCACGCCGCCATGACGCGTCGCGTGAATGAAGTGAATCGGACGCGACGTTTGAAGCGCGGCATTCAGCATCGCGAGCGTCGGCGTGATGCCGACACCGCCGCTGATCAGCACGAGCGGCTTGTCGTTGTGCTCGAGCGTGAAGTCGCCCGACGGCGCGAACAGATTCAGCGTGTCGCCTTCGTTCACGGCATCGTGCAGATAGTTCGAGCCCTTGCCATGCGGCTCGCGCTTCACACTGATCCGGTATTCGCGGCCGTTTGCCGCAGCCGACAGCGAGTAGTTGCGGCGAATCTCTTCACCGTCGACGACCAGACGCAAGCCGATGTACTGGCCCGGCTGGAATTCGAGCAGATCGCCGCCGTCGGCGGGACGCAGATAGAACGACGTGATTTCGTCGCTTTCCTTGACCTTGCGCGCCACCGTGAACGGACGCGTGCCGCGCCAGCCGCCCTTCGCCGTTTCCTTCTCGACGTACACCTTCTCTTCGAGTCCGATCAGCAGATCGGCCAGCTGACCGTACGCGGCGCCCCACGCTTCGATCACGGCATCCGTGGCGATTTCCGGTCCGAGCACTTCGCGGATCGCGCGCAGCAGACATGCGCCGACGATCGGATAATGCTCGGGCAGAATGTTCAGCGCGACGTGCTTGTTGACGATTTGCGAAACCAGTCCGCCGAGTTGTTCGAGTTGTTCGATATGACGCGCGTACATCAGCACCGCGTTCGCCAGCGCTCGCGGCTGATCGCCTGATTGCTGGTGAGCCTGGTTGAACAGCGGGCGCACACTCGGGTACTCCGACAACATGGTCTTGTAGAAGTGCGTCGTGAGTGCTTCACCGCCGCTTTCGAGCAGGGGAACGGTTGCCTTGACGATTGCGCGATGTTCGGCTGACAGCATGAGTTGATACCTCTCGTTTGGGGTGAGTGGGTCCCGCGCAAATTCGGCGGGCTTCGGGTAATCTCTAATGCAGCTATCGGGCCAGCTTTAAAACATCGTAAAATCAGTCGCTTAGAAACATCAGACGTGTATATGACAAGGGTTAAAACGACTTCTATCGAAGTCAAACTGACTGCATCCAAGGTGCTCGACGCGCTGATTCCGCTGGTCGAGGATCTGTCGCGCGACCTGCCGGAGCGCGAGCGTTATCGCCGTCTTCTGACGACGCTGCGCACGCTTTTTCCCGGCGATGCAGCGGCCCTGTTGCGTCTGGATGACGACACGCTCGTGCCGCTCGCAATCGACGGTTTGACGGGCGACACGCTCGGCCGCCGCTTTCGCGTGAGCGACCATCCTCGTTTCGAAGCGCTGCTATCGAGTGAAGAGCCGACCCGTTTTCCCGCCGACTCGGACATGCCTGATCCCTACGACGGCCTCGTGCAAGGCGTGAGCGGGCACCTCGAAGTGCATGATTGCCTTGGCTGTCCGCTGCTGATCGGCGGCAGGCCGTGGGGTCTGCTGACGCTCGATTCGCTCGATCCCGAGCGCTTCGACACGATCGACATGAACACGCTGCAGGCGTTTCTCAGCCTTGCTGCGGCGACGGTGAGCGTGGCGGAACGCATCGATACGCTCGAGCGCAATACGGAAGAGGAGCGCCAGCGCGCGGAGGCGTATCGGCAGGCGAGCGGGCAGAGCAGCCGCGACCTGATCGGCAGCAGTACCGCGCATCAGCAGCTGGTCAACGAAATCCGCGTGGTCGCGAACAGCGATCTGACCGTGCTGATCACGGGCGAAACGGGTGTCGGCAAGGAACTGGTCGCGAACGCGATCCACACCGGCTCGCCGCGCGCGAACAAGCCGATGATCAGCCTGAACTGCGCGGCGCTGCCGGATACGCTCGTGGAAAGCGAACTGTTCGGCCATGTGCGCGGCGCGTTTTCGGGTGCGTCGTCGGATCGGCGCGGCAAGTTCGAACTCGCCGACGGCGGCACGCTGTTTCTCGATGAAGTCGGCGAGCTGCCGCTCGGCGTGCAGGCGAAGCTGCTGCGTGTGCTGCAAAACGGGCAGCTGCAGCGCATCGGCTCGGATAGCGAACACAAGGTCGACGTGCGGCTGATCGCCGCGACCAATCGCGATCTCGCCGAAGAAGTGCGCGACGGGCGTTTTCGCGCGGATCTGTATCACCGGCTGAGCGTGTATCCGCTGCGCGTGCCGCCGTTGCGCGAGCGCGGGCGCGACGTGCTGCTGCTCGCGGGCTTTTTCCTCGAAGAGAATCGCGCGCGGCTCGGGCTGCTCAGCATCCGGCTCGGGCAGGACGCGCAAAGCGCGCTGCTTTCGTGCAACTGGCCCGGCAACGTGCGCGAACTCGAGCATATGATCGGCCGCAGCGCGTTCAAGGCGCTGTCGCGTCATCGCGAGCGGCCGCGCATTCTGACGCTGACGGCGGCGGATCTCGGCATGTCGGCGAATAGCGGCGGCGAACTGCTGGCGGCGGCAGCGAGCGCGGGCTCGGCCAATGCCGGCGACGCGAACGTCACCGACTTCCGCAGCGCCGTGACGGCCTACGAGCGCACGCTCGTCAGCGACGCGCTGGAGCGGAACAATCACAACTGGGCGGCCGTCGCGCGTGCGCTCGGCATGGATCGCGCGAATCTGAACCGGCTCGCCAAGCGACTCGGGCTCAAATAAGCCGCAATTGGCGAAGGCTTCGGAGATCTGATTTGGTAGTATCTGATTTGTCAGTCAGATCGCCGGTCGATCGTTCAGGAGGCTTCGCGTGCGTCACTACACCAAAGACAATTTCAGGCTCACCGAGAGCGTCGGCTATCAACTCGTCAAGGCACGCAATGTGATCGTGACCGAGATGGATGCGGCGCTGAAAGACCTCGACATCTCAAGCCAGCAAATGGGCATCATGCTGATGCTCAGGCAGAAGCTCGCGTCGACGCCGTTCGAACTGTCGAAGATGCTCGGCATCGACACAGGGCTGATGACGCGGATGCTCGACAAGCTCGAAGCGAAAGGGCTGGTGGTGCGTTCGCGCGACGACCAGGACCGCCGCGTCGTCAACCTTGCGCTGACGAAAGCCGGCATCGCGGTCGCCGACGAAATCCCCGAGATTGCGCCCGACGTGCTCAACGCACGCCTGAAAGACTTCACGAAAGCCGAACTCACCGAGTTGCGCCGCCTGCTGCGCAAGTTCGTGAGCGACTGAATCCCCCGATCCCGCCTCCTGCCTCGCAGCGTCGCATTATCCCTTCGATAGATAAGCGCTGTTGCTTCTGACGTAACAATGAGTTGCGCTCAGATGCCGTTGACTATATCTGACATGTCAATTATTGTTCGTGCAAATAGCGAGGAGTCAGAGATGTCGCACTATTCGAAGGAAGATTTTCATTTGACCGACAACGTCGGGTTCGCGATCAGCAAGGCGCGCAACCTGATCGTCGTGCAAATGGACGCAGCGGTGAAGGGTCTGAACGTGCGGGCTCACCATGTCGGCATTTTCATGTCGTTGTTGCGCGGCACGGATACGACGCCGGCAATGCTGTCGCGCCATCTCGGCATCGACACGGGCCTGATGACGCGCACGCTCGACAAGCTCGAAACGCTCGGCATGCTGACGCGCACGCGTGACCACGACGACCGCCGTGTGGTGAATCTCGAACTGACGGAAGCGGGCCGCGAAGTCGCGCTGCGGATCACGGAAATCGCACCCGATGTGCTGAATGCGCGGCTGCAATGCTTCACGCAGGAAGAATTCGACGAATTGCGCCGCTTGCTCGGCAAGTTCCTCAACGATTGAACGTGTTTTTTTATCCGATTATCTGATAGGTCAGACAATGAACAAGCAATCAAATATGAGGCGGCGCGCTTCCGGCGCACTGAAGGTCGGCGTGTCGGTGATGTTTGCGGCCGTGCTGTCGGCATGCGTGAACTACGCGGGTATTCATAGCGACGCGAAGACGGCCGAGCCGCAGCAGTACGCGACGCAGCAAAGCATTCCCGCGGAGCAGGGCCATTGGCCTGCCGCGAACTGGGCCGACCAGTTCGGCGATGCGCAGCTGAAAACCCTGATCGACGAAGCATTGAAGGGCAGTCCGACGCTGGAGCAGGCGCGCGCCCGTGTGGCATCGGCGGCGGCGTTTAGCGAAACGGCGAAGGCGAGCACGATGCCGCGCGTCGATGCGAGCTATTCGCTGACACGTCAGCAATATTCGAGCACGGCGCTCGTGCCGCCCCCATATGGCGGTTCGTGGCAGACGGAGAACAAGGGTCTGCTGAGCGCTTCGTACGATCTTGACCTGTGGGGCAAGAATCGCGAAGCGCTGAAGGCCGCGATCTCGCAACTGCAGGCGAGCCAGGCCGATGCCGAAGTGATCAAGCTGACGCTGACGACCTCGATTGCGCGCACCTATAACCAGCTTGCACGTCTCTATGCGCTGCGCGATATCGCGCAGCAGGAAATCGCGCAGCGCGAGCAAATCGACAGGATCACGGCGGGCCGCATCGCGACGGGGCTCGATACGGAAGTCGAGCGCAAGACGGCGCAAGCGAATCTCGCGACGAGCCGCGCGACGCTGAAATCGCTCGACGGTCAGATTCTCACGACGCGCTATCAGATCGCCGCGCTGCTCGGCGCAGGACCCGACCGTGGGTTGCAGATCGCGCGCCCGACGCTCGGTATCGGCGATGAAGTGAAGCTGCCCGACAACCTGCCCGCCGATCTCGTGAGCCGTCGTCCCGACATCGTCGCTGCGCGCTGGCGCGTCGATGCGATGACGCACGACGTGAAGGAAGCGAAGGCCGAGTTCTATCCCGACATCAACCTGAGCGCCGCGATCGGACTCGACGCGTTCGGCTTCGGACGCTTCCTGACGGCGGCGAGCCGCACGGCATCGGCCGGTCCCGCGATTCATCTGCCCATCTTCGATGCAGGCGAACTGCGTGCGCAACTGAAGGGCCGTTACGCCGATTTCGACTACGCCGTCGCGACCTACAACCAGACGCTCGTCACCGCATTGAGCGAGGTCGCCACGCAACTCGCGGGCGTGCGTTCGACGGATGGACAACTCGTCGACGCCCAGACCGCACAGGATGCCGCGCGCCAGGCCGACACGCTCGCGCTCGTGCAATACAAGGCCGGGCTCACGAACCAGTTGACCGTACTGAATGCCGACGTCAACGCGCTCGCCGCCGATCAGGCCGTTGCGAATCTGCGCATGGACCGCCGCGATCAGCAGATCGCGCTGGCGTCCGCGCTGGGCGGCGGTTTCGTCGATACGTCGAACACCGATCAGAACGCGCACATCGCGTCTGCCCCTGAAACGTCTTCCAACGCCGCGCATTGAGCGCCTACCGATCGAATTGCCTGGAGAACAGAACATGAGCGAAATCGAAAACACCGAGCGCGAAACGACACAAGCGACTCAAGCGGCAGCGCCGCGCGCAAAACCAGAAGCTGCAAGCGCCGCTGAGCCCAACACGCGCAAACGCAAGCTGCTGTTGTCGCTGCTCGGCGCGGCCGTCGTCGCATCGGCGGCTGCTTACGGCGCGTACTACATGACGTACGCGCGTTATCACGAGTCCACCGACGACGCCTACGTGAGCGGCAATCTCGTGCAACTCACGCCGCAAGTGACGGGCACCGTGATCGCCGTGAATGCCGACGATACGCAGATCGTGAAGATGGGCGACTCCGTTGTGAAGCTCGACAACGCAGACGCAAAGGTCGCGCTCGGCAATGCCGAAGCGACGCTCGGACAAACCGTGCGGCAAGTCAGCAGCCTGTACGTGAACAACGATTTCTACGCGGCGAACGTCGCGCAGAAGCAATCGGATCTGGCTCGCGCACAGGACGATCTGCGCCGCCGCCAGGCGGTTGCTGGAACAGGGGCGGTTTCCGCCGAAGACATCGCGCATGCACGCGACACCGTGACGGCCGCGCAGGCCGCACTCGATGCCGCGCGCCAGCAGGCGGAAGCGAACCGCGCGTTGACCGATCGCACGACGGTCGCGGAACACCCGAACGTGCAGGCCGCGGCATCGAAGGTGCGCGACGCGTACCTGGCGTATGCGCGCAACACGCTGCCCGCACCCGTCACCGGTTATGTCGCGAAACGCTCGGTGCAGGTCGGACAGCGCGTGTCGCCGGGCACGCCATTGATGGCGATCGTGCCGCTCGACGGCGTGTGGGTCGACGCGAACTATAAGGAAAGCCAGCTGCGCAACATGCGCATCGGCCAGCCCGTCACGCTGACAGCCGATGTGTACGGCGGCAAGGTCGAGTATCACGGCCGCGTCGTGGGCTTCTCGGCGGGAACGGGTAGCGCGTTCGCCACGCTGCCTGCGCAGAACGCGACGGGCAACTGGATCAAGGTCGTGCAGCGTTTGCCCGCACGCATCCAGCTCGATCCGAAGGAACTGGAAGCGCATCCGCTGCGGATCGGTCTGTCGATGGATGTCGACGTGGATACGCGCGACAACACAGGCGAACAACTCGGCGCCGCGATGAACACGACGTATCGCACGGACGTGTTCGCCGAATACGGCGCGCAGGCCGACGCGGAGATCGACCGGATCATCGCGCAGAACATGGTGCCGACGCATGCGGAAGCCGCCCGGCCGCTTCCGAAGCACGCGGGCTGAACCGGAGCGAAGACGCGACTCATCGATGCGCCTTCGCTTGCTCAATTACCTGACAGGTCAGATAGATAAGCCGCCATGAATCCTTCTACGCAAACCGCACCGCCGCCGTTCACGGGCGGCAAGCTGGTGCTCGCGACGCTCGCCGTCGCGCTCGCCACGTTCATGAACGTGCTGGACTCGTCCATCGCGAACGTTGCCATTCCGACCATCTCCGGCAATCTCGGCGTATCCGTCGATGAAGGCACATGGGTCATCACGCTGTTTTCGGCGGCCAATGCCGTCGCGATTCCGCTGACAGGCTGGCTCACGCAGCGCGTCGGCCAGATCAAGCTGTTCGTCGTGTCGATCCTGCTGTTCGTGTTCTCGTCGTGGCTGTGCGGCGTCGCGCCGAACCTGATCGTGCTGCTGGCCGCGCGCGTGCTGCAAGGCCTCGTCGCGGGACCGCTCACGCCGCTGTCGCAGGCCATTCTGCTCGCTTCGTATCCGAAGGAAAAAAGCTCGACGGCGTTGTCGCTGTGGGCGATGACGGCGACGGTCGGCCCGATTGCTGGCCCCGCGCTCGGCGGCTGGATCACCGACAGCTACAGCTGGTCGTGGATCTTCTACATCAACATTCCCGTGGGCCTGTTCGCGGCGGGCGTGACGTGGATGCTCTATCGCGACCGCGAATCGCAGACGCGCAAGCTGCCCATCGACAAGATCGGCCTGCTGTCGCTCGCCATGTGGGTCGGCACACTGCAGATCATGCTCGACAAGGGCAAGGATCTCGACTGGTTCAACTCGCCCGTAATCTGGGCGCTGACGATCGTGGCGGCGATCAGCTTCCTGTTCTTCCTGATCTGGGAGTTCACGGAGAAGAACCCGATCGTCGATTTGCGGCTCTTCGCGGGGCAGAACTTCCGTGGCGGCACGATTGCGATTTCGGTTGCGTACGCCGTGTTCTTCGCGAACCTCGTGATCCTGCCGCAATGGATTCAGGGCTATCTCGGCTATCGTTCCGTCGACGCAGGGCTCGTGACCGCGCCGCTCGGCGTCTTCGCCGTGCTGCTCGCGCCCGTGATGGCGAAGATCATGCCGAAGTCCGATGCGCGTGTGCTCGCGACGCTTGCCTTCGTCGGTTTTGCGGGGGTGTTCATCATGCGCTCGCACTACACGACGGGCGTCGACCAGTGGACGCTGATTCTGCCGACCCTGCTGCAAGGCATTCCGATGGCGCTGTTCTTTGTGCCGCTGACGGCGATCATCCTTTCCGGCTTGCCTGCAGAAAAGATTCCGGCCGCGGCGGGTCTGTCGAACTTCGTGCGGATTTTCGCGGGCGGCGTGGGGACGTCGCTGATTTCGACCGGCTGGAACAACCGCACGATCCTGCATCATGCGCAACTCGCGGAACAGTCGAGCGCGACGAATCCCGATTACACAGGCGCGCTCACGAGCATCCACGCGGCGCTCGGCGGCAGCTCCGATCAGGCCGTCGCGTTCTTCGAACGGTCGCTGAACGCGCAAGCCGCGATGCTCGGGCTGAACGACATCTTCTGGTTGTCGTCGATGATTTTCATCGTGATCATTCCCTTGATCTGGCTGACGAAGCCGAGTAAGGGCGGCGGCGGCAGCGCCGCGGCGTCGGGCGCCCACTGAGCGCGGCGCACTGCACGCAACAAGGAAGGCCCCGGTTGGCAGACAACCGGGGCCTTTTGCATTGCGCCGCCGGGGAATCGGGCGGATGCCTGTCGCTGAACCGTAGGGTGTTGAAAGCGGCCAGAACGTGCGAGAAGGCAAAACGTAATGTCAAATCTGGTATCGTGCGTCCGGGCTCGAAAGGCCGGAATGCAGGACATGCGCCGTCAGGGTTTGTACTAACCGGTACATCCACCGGGTCGCACCGGCTGGAAAGCGAATCCGCATGCGGGCTGGCGCTGAGCGCCCGATTGGCAGCAGCGAGCCGCACCGTCTTCGAGCCAGGCAAATTCGACTCAATTTCAGGTCGATCCTCCCTCACATCAGGATTTCTTAAGCGAAAACTGCAAAAAATCGCCTTCGGGTCGTTCCCGATGTCAACCTTTTGGACAATTTGCCGTTGTCCATTTGTAAAGAGTTGAAACAGGCGAATTCCGGACGACGATAGCGTCCGATACGCTCCGAAATCCAACCTTATTCGATGCTTCAGCAACGAGACCATTGTTGAAACATCAGGCAATACCCGGATTCATCCATGTCTGACCATCCCCGTTCTTCTATTAGCCGCGCGGCCGCGCTGCTTCAGCGAGCTTGCGCCGTGGCCGGCAGCCGGCGTGTGCTGTCGCCCGCGTTGTCGCTCGGTGTCTGCGTGCTGCTGCTGATCGTGTTCCAGCATCTGTCGCAGGCCGTCGATTACAAGTCGGTGATCCGCCATCTGCGGCATCTGACAGCGGGCGAGTGGTCGGCTGCGCTCGGCGCGACGATCCTCAGCTATATCGCCCTCGTCGGGCGCGACGCCGTGGGGCTGCGCTACATCGGCAAGGCGGTGCCGCGTGCGGCGCTGTGGATCGGCGCGACGGCGGGCTCGGCGCTTGGCAACGCGACCGGTTTCGGCGCGCTGACGGGCGGCGCGGTGCGCGCGCGCGTGTACGCCGTCGCCGACGTGACACCCGCGCAAATCGGCCGCATGACGGTGTTTACGAGCGTGTCGCTGGCGCTGGCACTCGTTCTGATGACCGCGCTCGGCATGCTGTACGACGCGCAGACGCTCGCCCCGATGCTGCACAGCCCCACGGGCGCGCTCGCGTGGGGCGGCGCGGCGCTGTTGACGGTGCTCGTTCTGCTGACGCTCGCGTGCGGCAAGAGCACGCGCCAGATCCGCACGCGCTGGAGCTGGCTGTCGTTCGACATCCCCGCGCGCCGCGATTTCATCGAACAGATTCTGCTCGCCGTGCTCGACGTCGTCGCGGCCGGGCTCGCGCTGTGGGCGCTGCTGCCGCACGCGCATGTCGGCTTCGTGTCGTTCATCACGATCTACGCTGCCGCGATGCTGCTCGGCCTGATCGGCCATACGCCGGGCGGCGTCGGCGTGTTCGAGGCGGCGATGGTGTTCGCGCTCGGCGGCAGCGTGCCGACGCATTCGATGGTCGCCGCGCTCCTCGCGTATCGCGCGATCTATTTCGGCTTGCCGCTGATCGTGTCGGCGGGCCTGCTGGCCGGTTTCGAAGGACGTGCGCTGAAGAAGCACCTGCCGCTGCATCACGCGGCCACCGTGTCGCAGCTCGCGCCGCTGTTCCTGAGCCTCTTGACCTTCGTGGTCGGCGGCATGCTGGTGATTTCGAGCGCGACGCCTGCGTTCCTGCAGCGCATCGCGATCCTGCGCGATCTCGTGCCCCTGTGGGTGCTCGAAAGCTCGCAGATGCTGTGCAGCTTGGTCGGCGTCGCACTGCTGTTCGTCGCGCGCGGCTTGTCGCGACGGCTCGATGCCGCATGGTGGCTCACGCTGGGTCTCGCTGTCGTGAGTCTCGCGCTGTCGCTGACGAAGGGTCTCGCCTTCGTCGAAGCCGGCGTGCTGACGACGCTGATCGTGCTGCTGATCTCGACGCGCTCGCGTTTCAATCGCCGCTCGTCGCTGTTTGCCGAGCCTTTCACGGCGGGCTGGCTGGTGTCCGTGGCGATGGTGCTGATGCTCGCAGTGTGGGTGATGCTGTTCGCGTTCCGCGACGTGC
The DNA here is from genome assembly GCF_030412785.1 of Paraburkholderia sabiae. NCBI lineage: Bacteria > Pseudomonadati > Pseudomonadota > Betaproteobacteria > Burkholderiales > Burkholderiaceae > Paraburkholderia > Paraburkholderia sabiae. The sequence continues at coordinate 3,482,442 of NZ_CP125295.1, read as the reverse complement.
CCTATACGCGCGACCTGTGGTGGCAATTCGCGTTCGACGAGCGCGCGCCGCGCGCGCTGCGCGCGACGCTTGCCGCAAGCCTGTTCGCCGCGACCTTCTCGTTCTGGCAACTGCTGCGTCCCGCTGCGGGCCGCTTCGAAAAGCCCGCAAAACACGATCTCGACGACGCCGCGCGCATCTTTCGCGCGCAGGAGCGCAGCGACGCGGGCCTCGCGCTGATGGGCGACAAGAGCTTCCTGTTCTCCGAGTCGCGCCAGGCGTTCCTGATGTACGCGAAATACGGCCGCACGTGGGCCGCGCTGCACGACCCCGTCGGTCCGCGCGCGGAATGGGCGGATCTGATCAGCAAGTTCGTTGCGCTCGCGCATGCGCACGGCGGTCGCGCGGCGTTCTACCAGGTGCGTGCGAACGCGTTGCCGCTCTATCTCGACGCCGGTCTCACGCTGATGAAGCTCGGCGAAGAAGCGCACGTCGTGCTCGATGAATTCGATCTGAAGGGCTCGCATCGCGCGCATCTGCGCTATGCGCTCAAACGCGGCGAGCGCGATGGTTTCGCTGTCGAAGTGATCGAACCGGCGCGCGTGCCCGAATCGATCGCAACGTTGCGCACGATTTCCGATGGCTGGCTCGACAGCCGCGATGCGCGTGAAAAGAGCTTCTCCGTGGCTGCATTTACGGAGGACTATCTGGCCGCGCAATCGGTGATGCTCGTGCGTCAGAACGGCGAGCCCGTCGCGTTCGTCACGTTCATGACGACCGATCTCAACACCGAAGCGACCGTCGGCGTGATGCGCCATGTGCCCGAAGCCTCGCCGTATGCGATGGAATATCTGTTCACGCAGCTTGCGCTGCATCTGAAGCATGCGGGCTTCCGTTCGCTGAGTCTCGGCATCGCGCCGTTCTCCGGCATGTCGCCGACGCCGCTCGCGTCGCGCTGGCACCGGCTCGCGAACATCGTGTGGCGCTTCGGCGGCCGCTTCTACAACTTCCGCGGACTGCGCGCTTTCAAGAGCAAATTTCAGCCTCATTGGGAGCCGCGCTATCTCGCTGCATCCGGTTCCGTCGGCGTGTTCTTCACGCTGGCAGACCTTTCGCTGCTGGCAGGGGGCCGGCGTTCATGACCATGCAAAAGTTTTACCGGCTCGCCGCACTGGCGAGCGTTTCGTTGTGCTCGCTCGCCGGCGTCGTGCCGACGGCGCATGCGTATGAGACCGTGTCGGGCGGCCGTTACGGCGACGTCACGGTGACGAAGCCGACAGGCGATGTGCGCGGCTTCGTCGTGCTGTACTCGCGTGAAAGCGGCTGGAAACCGGCCGATCAGCAGGCCGCCGACGCGCTCGCGAAGAACGGCGCGATGGTGGTCGGCGTCGATACCGCGAAGTACGCTGCGAATCTCGCTGCGAAGAAGGAAGCGTGTCATCAACTGGTCGGCGATGCCGAAGCCGTGAGCCATCAACTCGAACGGCAGGTGCAGTCGAACCGCTATTTCATGCCGATCGTTGCGGGCACGGGCCAAGGCGCGACGCTCGCGATGCAGGTGCTCAAGCAGGCGCCTGAAAACACCGTGGCGGGCGCAGTCGCCGTCGCGCCGCAAGGCACGCTCGACAAGCGCTTCAATCCGTGCGCGCCGGATCCGACCGTCACGCATGGTCCGGGCTTGCCTGGTTTCGCCGAAACGGATGCGAACGCATCGGCGGGCACGCAACGCATCGTCGACTTGACGACGCCTCATCTGCGCGTCGCCGTGATGAAGGAAGAGGACGTCTCCGATCTGCCGCTGATCGAACTGCCCGCTGCGCATCCGAACGGCCTGATGGCAATCGTGATTTCCGGCGACGGCGGCTGGCGCGATCTCGACAAGACGATCGCCGAAGAATTGCAGAAGGACGGCGTGTCTGTGATCGGCTGGGACAGCCTGCGCTACTTCTGGTCCGAGCACTCGCCGGAACAGACTAGCCACGATCTCTCGCGCGTGCTGCAAACGTACTCGTCGCGCTGGCACGCGGACCATGTCGCGCTGATCGGCTATTCGTTCGGCGCCGACGTGATGCCCTTCGCGTACAACCGTTTGCCCGATGCCGTGCGCGCAAAGGTCTCGCTGATTTCGCTGCTCGGCTTCGCGCCCTCAGCGGACTTCCAGATCCGCGTGACGGGCTGGCTGGGCATGCCTGCCAGCGACAAGGCTCTTTCGGTGAAACCCGAATTCGCGCGCCTGCCGCCGAAGATCGTGCAGTGCTTCTACGGCGAACACGAGGACGACACGCTTTGCCCGACGCTCACGAAGACGGGCGTCGAAGTGATCCGCACTTCGGGCGATCATCACTTCGGGCACGACTATGCCGCGCTTGAAAAGCGCATTCTCAATGCATTGAAAAAGCAGGCTGGCGGAGTCTGATAAAGCAAGACGCGAGCGGCGAGCGGGCACGAGTGAATGCACGCTCGCCGCTCCTGCGATGAAACGCGGGCCACGGCCCGCGTTTGTACTTCTGGAAGGCGATCGCAACGATCGCGCTGGCTGTGCGTCCTCAGTGGAAAATCAGATACAGAATCACAAGGACGATAAGCGGCACACCTAGCAACCAACCAATCAGATAAGGCATCTCTCTTCTCCCTGTGCGACTGCCGAGACCAGGCGGTCGTCGTGACACAGCGCTTGCCGGTCATTAATGCAAGCGATATGCCACTGTTGGTAATCGCAGTGCAACATCCAGGGCGACATGCGCCAAAGCCTTGTCGCAGAACGCTTTAAACGCCTTCTGGTCGCATTCGAACGAATGCGCTTATTGCATCTCGTGGGTGCATTGCGTTAAAGGGTAATGCGCGATTTTCCGTACCTTCGCAATCTTTTCAGCCTTTATTTCCACGTCATTCATTCGGCGAATTCCGTAACGCGCACTAATATGAACTAGTGCTTGAATGTTTGGGTTTCAGTTGAGCCGCGGCTGGTGCGTTTTATTGGTGTCCATGCTGGATTCCTCTGAGAGATGCCATGCTGAAGCGTCGAACCTTCCTGCTGGGCGGCGTGGGCGCAGCCGGTGCGCTCGTGATCGGATGGTCGGCTCTGCCGCCGCGTCAGCGGCTTGTTGCGTCGGAGCCGATTCCCGTGCGTCCCGGCGAAGCGGCGCTCAACGGCTATGTGAAGATTGCCGCCGACAACACCGTCACGGTCTTGATGTGCAGGACCGAGATGGGACAGGGTGTGCATACGGGGCTCGCGATGCTCGTCGCGGAAGAACTCGACGCAAACTGGGCCGACATTCGCGTGGCCAATGCGCCGCTCGACAACACATACGACAACATCTACAACAACATCGAAAACGTCGTCGGCGATCTGCCGTTTCGTCCCGACGATGACGGCGTCTTTAAAGAAGCTGTGGTGTGGCTCACACGCAAACTCGCGCGTGATTTCGGCACGCAGATGACGGGCGGCTCGTCGACCATCAACGATCTATGGCAGCCGATGCGCGAAGCGGGCGCGTGTGCGCGCGCCATGCTGATTGCAGCGGCCGCGGAACGCTGGGACGTGAAGGCCGCCGATTGCCGTATTGAGAAGGGCGTCGTGCTGCACGATGCGGGGCACAAGGCGGCCTTCGGGCAACTCGCGCTAGAGGCCGCCCGTCAGCCGCTGCCGCGCAAACCCGTGCTGAAGGACCCCGAGAAGTTTCAATTGATCGGCAAGCCCGTGACGCGCGTCGAGGCCGCATCGAAGCTGGACGGCAGCGCGATCTTCGGCATCGACGTCGTTCCCGATGGCCTGCTCTACGCGAGCATCGCGATGTGTCCGACGCTCGGCGGCACGGTTGCGCACTTCAACGGCTCGGCAGCGGGCTCGCTGCCTGGCGTGCACAAGGTCTTTGCCGTCGATGCGTACAACGGCGGCACAGGCGGCGTCGCGGTGATCGCGGAGAACATGTTCATCGCGATGAGTGCGCTCGACGTGTTGAAGGTCGACTGGCACGACGGTCCGACCAAAGGGCTCACCAACGCCGATATCGAGCAACGTCTCGCGCACGCGCTCGACGAAAGCAACGGCCATGCATGGTACAGCCACGGCGATGTCGATAGCGCGCTGAGCCGCGCGGCGCACACGCTGAAGGCGGAGTATCGCGCGCCCTATCTTGCGCATGCTCCGCTCGAGCCCGTGAACTGCACCGCGCAAGTGAGAGACGGCAAGGCGACGGTATGGGCGGCGACGCAGGTGCCGGCCGTTGCGCGCATGCATGTCGCGCATCTGCTCGGCATGAGCACGGATAACGTCGACTTGCAGCAGCAGATGCCGGGCGGTGCATTCGGACGCAGGCTCGAAGTCGACTACATCATGCAGGCGGTTGCTATCGCGCGCGAAGCACAGGGGCGTCCTGTGCAAACGCTGTGGACGCGTCAGCAGGACATGCGTCACGATTTCTATCGGCCTGCATGCGTGTCGCGCTTCCAGGCGGGGCTCGATGATCAGGGGCAACTGATTGCGTGGCACAACACGTCGGTGAGCCAGTCGATCGTAGCGAAATGGCTCGCGCGCAATTACCGCATTCCCGATCTCGGCATCAATTTCGACAAGACCGTATCCGAAGGCTCGTTCGATCAGCCTTATGAAATGCCGAACGTGTGGATCGGACAACGCGTGATCGATTTGCCGATGCCTGTCGGCTTCTGGCGTTCCGTCGGCCATTCGCATCAGGCGTTCTTTATCGAAAGCTTTATCGACGAACTCGCGGCGTTGGCGCGCAAAGATCCTGTCGCATTTCGCGTGGGGCTGTTGACGAAGCATCCACGGCATCTTGCCGTGTTGCAGAAAGTGGCCGACATGTCCGGCTGGAAAATGCCCGCCGTGTGGTCGGACAAGGGCGTCAGGCGCGCACGCGGCGTGGCATTGCATGAGGCATTCGGCAGTGTGGTCGGGCAAGTCGTGCATATCTCGCAGCAGAAGGACGGCACGGTGAAAGTCGAACACGTGTACTGCGCGATCGATTGCGGCTTGCCAGTGAATCCGAATCTCATCAGGCAGCAGGTCGAGGGCGCGATTGTCTTCGGGCTTTCCGCTGCATTCAAGGAAGAGATCACGCTCAAGGATGGCGCAGTCGTCGAGAGCCTTTACAGCGAATTCGATGTCGTGCGAATGGACGAGTGCCCGGATATCTCCGTCGAGATCATGCCGTCGAAAAGCCATCCGCAAGGCGTCGGCGAATCTGCTGTACCGCCCGTTGCGCCCGCCGTCGCGAATGCGCTTTATGCACTGACGGGTACACGCGATTACGCATTGCCGCTCAAAACGAAGCTGTATGCCGGGGGTGCAACATGCTCAAGCTGAATATCAACGGCAAAACGGTCGACGTGCACTCCGATCCCGCCACTCCATTGCTTTGGGTCTTGCGCTGCGAACTGAAAATGACGGGCACCAAGTTCGGTTGCGGCGTCGGCGTGTGCGGCGCGTGCACCGTGCACGTTGGTAAAGATGCCAAAACGTCGTGTCAGGAAAAGCTCTCGGATGTCGGCGCGAATAAGGTCACGACAATAGAAGGTCTGCAAGGACCGCAAGCGCGCGCATTGAAAGAGGCGTGGTTGCGTGTCGATGTCGTGCAATGCGGCTATTGCCAGAGCGCGCAATTGATGGCCGCAAGCGCGCTGATACAGCGCAATCCGACGCCGAGCGTCAAGGAAATCGACTGCGCAATGCACGGCATCATATGCCGCTGCGGCACGTATCCGCGCATCAGACAGGCCATTCTCGAAGCGACGGGACAGGTCAAACATACATAAATCAAAACAGTTCTGACCTTTGTAAAAGCATCGCCGCCGATGCATTGACAATCATTGACGCTTCAACGCACGTTTTGGCAAATATCAACATTTAGCACTCTCGACGGCTGACATAATGCCGCTCCTCAAACGCTGCCGGCTGCGTTGCCGACAGCTCTGAAGCATTCAATCGACTGCGCATGGCATACGAGGTCACGACCGACGTACGCCTTTGCGCGCGCTCGACGATCTCGCCGTCGAAGCAACCGGTGCGCGCAGTCCTGCATTCTGGAGACGTACATGGTCGGCCTTTCACGCCGAAGCTTTTTAAAGGCCACCGTGATGGCCGGTATTTCGGTGTATCTCGCGCCCGTCGGCAGTCGCGCGTTTGCCGCGCTTTTCGAAGAGAAGATACTCACGCCCGTCGAGTGGGATGCAAGAACCGGCCAGCCGCGATTCCGTATCGACGGCATTGCCAAGGTGACGGGTGCGAAAGTGTTTGCGCGCGATATGCGTGCATCCGATATGCCGCATTGGCCGCAGCAGCAGGCACATGCGCTCGTTCTGCGAACCACGCGTGCCGACTGTCTGTATGCAGGTTTCAACCTGAACATGCTCGGCGAGGCGTTGAAGCCGGACCGGATCGTGACGGCAGAAGATCTGGAACGCGATGGACTGCATTTTCCCGCCTTCTATGGCGACGACATGCTGTTGCCGAAAGGCAAGACTCCAGCGTATCTCGGGCAAGCTGTCGCCATTCTGATCTTTCACGATTTCGCACGTTTTCGCCTCGCCAAAGACTGTCTCAAGTTCCGTGACGACGTGATCGCATACGGTCCCCAAACAGGACCGCTCGAACGCGATCCATGGGGCACATTCCGCTTCGTCCGAGTGGGCGGCAAAACGCCATACGACGACGATGTCTTTTCGAGCCTTAAAAATGCGCCTGTTTTTCCGGGCTCGATGCGCAAGCATCAACCCGTGTGGCCGGATGACAAGGAACACGGCAAGCTCGGCGAACAGGGCATGTTCTACGCGAACAGCATTGCTGCGGAACTCGATCATCCGCCCGCCGACTGGCTCGTGATGGAGCGCGACTACAGCACGCAATCCGTCGATACAGCGGCGCTCGAACCCGACAACGCCAATTGCTGGTACGACGCGGCGACGCATTCGCTGCACATGATCGTGCCAACACAAGGTCCTGCCGAAGTCGCACAAAGTGTCGCTGAGATGGCCGCGAAGTGCCGCTTCCCTGTGAAGAACGTGTTCTTGCATCCGTGCTACACGGTGGGCTACGGATCGAAAGATCACTACAACATGCCGTTCTACGGACTCGTCGCGGCAATGTACGGCGACGGTCGACCCGTACGACTCGCCAACGACCGCTATGAGCAGTTCCAGAGCGCGCTGAAACGTCATGCGTTCAGGATGAAGTACCGCATCGCCGTCGACAGAAAGACGGGACTGCTGCAATCGTTCAAGGGCGACTTCGAAGCGAACGGCGGCGGCCGCATGAATTTCTCGCCTTCTGTTGCGATGGTCGGCGCAACAGCCGCGCAATCCATCTACTACTTTCCGAAGAACGACTTCACAGCGATCGCGATTGCGTCGCGTGCCGTCGATGCAGGTTCGGCGCGCGGCTACGGCACCTTGCAGAGCATGGCCGCAACGGAAATGATGATCGACGAAATCGCCGCGCAACTGAAACTCGATCCCATCGAATTCCGTTTGAAGAACGCATTGCGTTCCGGCATGAAGAACACGCAGGGCGCGATTCCGGCAGGGGCCGTGCGCGTCGATGAAGTGCTCGACAAGGCTCGCGCTCATCCGCTATGGAAAAACCGCGCGCAGACGAAGGCGCAGTTCGAAGCGGAGCATCCGGGCAAACGCTACGGCGTAGGCTTTGCGTGTGTGCAGAAAGACTTCGGTACGGGTGCGGAATCGTCGTTTGCAAAGGTCGAACTGAGCGCGGACGGCAAGATCACGTTGCATCATTCGGGCGCGGAAATCGGCACCGGTATGTCGACATCGCAAGCGATCGCCGTGGCGAAATGGCTCGGCGCGCCCGCGACAGATGTGCGCTTCGCGCTGAACGACTGGCACGATCTGCCCGTCGTGACGAGCGGCGATCCTTATCTGATGTCGCAGGCGGAGCAAGACCGCTTGTCGAAGAACCCGCGCTGGTCGCCGGGCTACATGTCGCCGTCGAGTGCGACCAATTCCGCTTTCTACTTCACGCACAGCACGCGAGAAGCGGCGCGCGTTCTTTTCACGCATGGCTTGTGGCCCGCTGCGATGTCGATCTGGTCGGAAGGGACGGGCGGCGGTCAGGCGGCATCGCTGATCGTGCGGATCGAAGATGCGCGCTGGGTGGACGGCAAGCTGTCTGCGGATGGCCTGGAGGCGTTGTCGCTCGAACGGCTCGCGAAGAAAGCGCATGCACTCGGACTCGCGACGGGTGTGACCGTGCACGCGTTCAATCGCTGGCAATGGACGGAGGCCGAGTTCGAAATCGGCGGCAAGGTGGAGCGTCTGCCGCTCGACGGTCTTTCTCTTCGTTACGGTAATGACGCAACGCAAGCCGTCAATCGGCACGCGATCACGCCGAACGGTTACCGCGTGCTCGATCGCAAGCGCGTATTCATTCCGCCTGTTCAGCGCAACAACGCAACCGTCGTCTACTACAGCGCGGTTGGAACGCTCGTCGAACTTTGCGTGAACGAAGGCAGTGGCGAAGTCGAATTGCTGACGCACCACTCGATTCTCGAATGCGGCAATCAGATCTCGCCACAACTCGTGTCGGGCCAGTTGCAAGGCGGCCTTGCGATGGGTATCGGCCATGCGCTGCATGAATATCTGCCGCTCTATGAAGACGGGCCGGGCAATGGCACATGGAACTTCAATCGTTATCGCTTGCCGCGCGCGACGGACGTTGCTGTGTGGAATCAGACGGGTGAAGTACTGCCGCCTTTAACCGATACCGATCCGCCGAAGGGCATTGCTGAAGTGGTGATGATCCCGGTCGTCGGCGCAATCGTGAACGGCATTGCGCATGCCATTGGACATCGTTTCCGTGACCTTCCCGTCACGCCCCAGAAGATTCAGGAGGTGCTCGCATGATGGCGGCCAATTCCCAATCGCAACAAGCCGCGAGTGCTATGCAGTCGGCTGATGCCGTCTCCAACCAGCATGAACAGCCTTTGATGCGGATCGATATGCAAGCGGTGTCGATGACCGTCAATGGCCAATCGTTCGGTCCAATCCGCGTTCCTGCGCAACTGATGCTGATCGATTTTCTGCACGAGTATCTCGGCTTGACGGGTTCACGGCTGGGCTGCGGCCAGGGTGTGTGTCATGCGTGCGTCGTGATTCTCGACAAACCGGACGGCACGAGCGAAGAAGTGCGTTCGTGCATCACGGCGGCGCAGTTTTTCGATGGCAAGAAGATACGCACTGTCGAAGGCCACGCGACATGCAACGAGCACGGCGAAGTCGTCGCACTGTCGCCCGTTCAGCAGAAGTTTCTCGAACACTTCAGTTTTCAATGCGGATACTGCACGCCGGGATTCGTCAATGCGACGACGGTGCTGATCGAGCGATTGAAGCAGCATCCTGTCGAACGCAGCGAGGTTGAGCAGACCATCGTCGAAGCACTCGATTCGCATCTGTGCCGCTGCACAGGCTATGTGCGCTATTACGAAGCGGTGAAGGATCTCGTGTTGAATACACCCGGACTCGTCAAGGGTGGCGAATGATGAGCGCGTTGTTTTTCCTGTTGCGCATCGCATTGTTGACGCTGGTTGCGGTGCTGTCGACGGCATGCAGCAACACGCACGACGCACCCGATGGCGCGAAAGTCGATACCCACGATGCGGCGTTGATCGAACGCGGCCGCTATCTCGCGAAAGCGGCGGACTGTGCCGCGTGCCATACGTCGCGCGACGGCGCGCCCTTCGCGGGCGGCGTCAAACTGGACTCGCCGTTCGGCACGTTCTACGGAACGAACATCACGCCCGACGCGCAACACGGCATCGGCAAATGGACTGCCGACGATTTCTACGGTGCCTTGCATGAAGGCGTCTCGCCGAACGGGCAGCTTTATCCGGCGATGCCGTACACGTCGTATCGCCAGATGTCGCGTGCCGATAGTGACGCGATCTACGCGTATCTGATGTCGCTGAAACCGGCAGCCGTAACGAATCGCGAGCCTGATCTGTCGTTCCCGTTCAATTTGCGCTTTGCGGTGCGCTTCTGGAAGATGCTATTCCTCGAAAACGCGTTGCCGGATGCATCGCGTGGAGAGTCGGCGGACTGGAATCGCGGACGCTATCTCGCGAACGCACTCGGGCATTGCGCGGAGTGTCATACGCCGCGTGGTGCCTTTGGACAGCTCGATGGCGCGAAGCCGCTGGCGGGCGGCGCGCTCGGCCGCATTCATGCGCCCGACCTGACGCCTGAAGGTCTCGGAAATCGCGGATGGTCAGCGCGAGACTTGCAGACGTTCTTCGCCACGGGGATCGCGCCGCAAGGTTCGGCATTCGGCGAGATGCATCCCGTTGTGCATCTCAGCAGCCAGTACATGACGCCCGGCGATCTGCGCGCGATCTCCACGTACGTTTTGGGCGACAAGCCGATCGCACCCACGCCGCTACAAACGCAATCCTCTGATGCCGCGCAAATGGCAGCTGGCCGGCGCGCGTATCTGTCCGTCTGCGCGGGTTGTCACGGCTTCGAGGGTGAGGGCAAGCCGCACGTTGCCGTGTCCATGCGAGGCAATTCCACTGTGCGTCAGAGCGATGCGCACAACCTGATCGTGTCGATGCTCGACGGTATCGACGAGCAAGCGTTCCCCGGACTCGAACATATGCAGGAAATGCCGGGCTTCGCGAATACATTGAGCGACGATGAACTCGCGCAAGTTGCGAACTATCTGCGTAACAGTTTGGGCGGCCAACCCGCCGACGTCACCGCAAATGTAGTTCATGCATTGAGGCGATAACGCGATGCGTCGACGGATAGGCAGAAGCAGCAATGGACAGTGTCGATATTGAGGTTCTGAAGAGCAGTGCGCGCTGGCTTGATCAGGGACATCGCGCGTTGCTCGTGACGGTTGTGAAGACGTGGGGTTCCTCACCGCGTCCCGAAGGCGCGATGCTCGCGGTGCGCGACGATGGCACGGTGGTGGGATCGGTGTCGGGCGGGTGTATCGAAGACGATCTGATCGAACGCGTGCGTCAACGTGGCATCACGCAGACGAAGCCCGAAGTGGTGAAGTACGGCATCACGGCGGAAGAGGCGCATCGCTTCGGTTTGCCATGCGGCGGCACGATTCAACTGGTTCTGGAGCCTTTGACGAAGGCGAGCGGCATCGCTGAACTATGCGGCGCAGTGGAGCACGGAAGGCTCGTGGCGCGCACATTGGACATGGAAATGGGCATTGCGCAATTGAGCGCGGCGCAAGCGGGCGATGGTGTCGGCTTCGACGGAAAGCGTCTTCTCACGATACACGGCCCGCGTCACCGGATGCTGGTGATCGGCGCGGGTCAACTGTCCCGCTATCTCTGCACTATCGCCGTGGGTCTCGATTATCAGGTGACCGTTTGCGATCCGCGTGAAGCGTACACCGACGCGTGGGACGTTCCAGGTATCACGATCGTGAGTACGATGCCCGACGATACCGTGCTCGACATGAAGCTCGACGAGCGTTGCGCAGTAATTGCACTGACGCACGATCCGAAGCTCGATGATCTCGCGCTGATGGAAGCGCTGAAAACGCCAGCGTTCTATGTCGGCGCATTAGGTTCGCGGCGCAACAATGCGGCGCGTCGCGAAAGGCTCAAGGAGTTCGATCTCACCGAGACCGAACTAACGCGATTGCATGGGCCAGCGGGAATCTATATCGGCAGCAGAACCCCGCCGGAAATCGCGGTGTCGATTCTGGCCGAAGTGACAGCCGCGAAGAATGGCGTCGAGCTGCCGCACATGCTGCAAATCGAGGGCGCGAAAGCGGCGCGCGACATCGCACGAAGCGTCACTTCTTCGTGCGATATCCAGAGCCTGAATGTCAATCAAACGGAAAGCGTCCCGACGGACTAGTTATTTCCATGGGAGTAAAGCGTCAACTTGTTAGTGACCGATGTCACGCCTTGCACGCCCTTCGCTACTTCCGCCGCCTGCTGAATCTGCCCACCGTCGGGCACGCTGCCCGATAACGTCACGGCGCCGCCGCGCGCTTTCACGAAGACGTTCGATACATTGAAGCCAGGTGCTTTCGACAAAGCCTTGCGCACGTCGCGGCCGAGCTTCTTGTCCGCAGGTGTCGCCTTCTTCGAATGCGTCGCGGGAGCGGACGCCATCGCCATATCATCGCTCGCTTGCGCATACACGTTTGACGTCAGCGCCACGCAACCGATAACGGCGAGGCATTGCAGGACATCGCGGATCTTCATGATTGCTTCTCCTTGTTTGCGTTCGGGACCGCTCAGTAAACATAGCCAACAATCCGCTTCCGCCAAAGTTGCGTTTGCTTTCCTGGGGAAAACCCGCACTCATCTACTATCGATTATCGAGATAACGCTTATTCACGCTATCGCGTTGCTCGATAGAACCGCCGACGGCACACTTTGACCCACATCAAAGAAACGCACCACGCATTCAGGAGACACACTCATGCGTACCCAAGTCGGCATCATCGGCGCTGGTCCTGCGGGACTGCTTCTCTCCCATCTTCTCCATTTGCAAGGCATTGATTCCGTCGTGCTCGAATCGCGCAGCCGCGAGCAGATCGAATCGACGATACGCGCGGGCGTGCTCGAACAGGGCACGATGGATCTGCTCACCGAAACGGGTGTGGGCGAGCGCATGAAAGCGGAAGGTGCACTGCATCATGGCTTCGAACTCGCATTCGAAGGCAAGCGCCGCCGTATCGATCTCACGGATCTCACGGGCAAAGCGATCACGGTCTATGCGCAGCACGAAGTTATCAAGGATCTTGTCGCTGCGCGCGTGGCGGCGCAAGGCGCGTTGCATTTCGGCGTATCGGATGTATCGCTGCACGATATCGACGGCACGACGCCGACCATTCGCTTTCGTCACGAAGGCGAAGCGCACGACCTGCAATGCGATTTCATTATCGGTTGCGACGGTTCGCAGGGCATTTCGCGCAATTCGATTCCGGAAGCACTGCGCCGAGATTATCAGCGCGTTTATCCGTTCGGCTGGTTCGGCATTCTGGCCGAAGCGCCGCCCAGTTCCGACGAATTGATCTATGCGCGTCACGAGCGCGGCTTTGCATTGGTCAGCACGCGTTCACCGAACGTGCAGCGCATGTATTTCCAGTGCGATCCGAAGGACAACGTCGACAACTGGTCAGACGATCGCATCTGGGCAGAGCTGCACGCACGCGTCGATTCGGATGAAGGCCACAAGGTAGTCGAAGGTAAGATCTTTCAGAAGAACATTGTCGGCATGCGCAGTTTCGTTTCGACGACGATGCAGCACGGCCGCCTGTTCCTTGCCGGCGATGCAGCGCATATCGTGCCGCCTACGGGCGCGAAGGGCTTGAACCTCGCTGTTTCCGACGTGCGCATTCTGTCCGACGCATTGCGTGCGTTCTACAAGGAAGATCGTAGCGACAAGCTCGAAAGCTATAGCGAAACGGCGCTCAAGCGCATCTGGCGCGCAGAACATTTCTCGTACTGGATGACGCGCATGATGCACCGCCTCGACGATGCATCGCCATTCGAGCAGCAATTGCAGGTCGCGGAACTGGAGCACGTGACGACTTCGCGCAGCGCGGCGATTTCGATGGCCGAGAACTATGTCGGCGCGGTGGCGGTTTAAACGGCAGGTAATCAGTTCAAAGACAATCAGTTCAAAGACAGATCGGTGTGCGCGGCGGCCTGAAATTCTTTGGGCGTCGCGCCCGTCTGTTTGCGGAAATAGCGGCTGAAATACGCGGCATCCTCGAAGCCCAATGCGTGCGCGATCTGCTTGATCGTCAGACCCGAATAGACGAGATCGCGCTGTGCTTCGCGTATCAGATGTTCATTCACGAGCGACATCGGCGAATGGCCGAGTTCGTCGCGGCAAATGCGGCTCAATTGAGCCGTCGTAATGCCTAGCTTCTCAGCATAGAAATCGACGGGACGGTGCTCGCGAAAGTGCCCGGCCACGAGTTCACGAAAGCGCTTGATCTGCACGCTGCGCCGATCGGCGACGCCGCTCGATGCGGTCATCGCCGCCGCATCGCTCAATCTCGCCACTTGCACGAAAAGTGCAATCATCAACGACATCCCGGCTGCGATATGACCGCGTGCATTGCCGCGGTATTCCTGTTCGAGCAGCGTGAAGAGCGGCATCAATGTGTCGTCGCCCGCCGGTGTCTTCACAGGGATCACACCCGGGCGCTGAATCACAGGCAGCAGGCCCGGCGACACGGCCTTCGAAATCGACTCCAGCGCACGCTGCGCAGCCGTGATCACAAGCCCGTCTATATCGGGCGAAAACACAAAGCCATGCACGGTTTGCGCGGGCAAAACGACGACACAGGGCGGCGTGAACGCGTGCTTCTCACTTTCGATCACGACGTGTCCGCTGCCGCTGCGTATATACAGAATCTGCAATAGCGCATCGTGTCGATGCGCGGCGATATGCCAGTCGTTGGGACGGCTGCGCTCGGCAATCCACTCGAAATTGAACGCGTCGAACCAGGGCGGGCGCGCGGATTCGCCATACAGATCGTAGTTAGGGATTTTCCTCATGCCGTTTCGTCTCCTGTGTACGAATTGTCCTGCGATGCGTGCTCTTTGTCCAATCTCGTCGCACGGCGTGTCCCTATACTTTTCTCCATGAATCGTGCGATCGGCATTTCGAATCGCCGATCGGAATGAAGACATGGAGATTCGGATGACTAACAAAAGAAGCAATGAGTGGCTTGAACTCGAAGGCAAGGTTTGCGTCGTGACGGGCGCGGCGGGCGGTATCGGCAGTGCGATTGCACGTGTGCTCGGCGAAAGCGGCGCGCGCATTGCGTTGCTGGATCGCGAAGCGGGCAAGTGCGAAGACCTTGCGCAGACGCTCGGCGCGAACGGCATCGAAGCATACGCATTCGAATGCGATATCGCCGACGCCGCAAGCGTCGAAACGACGGCAGCGCGCGTTGAAGAAAAGCTGGGCGCAGCCGATGTTCTCGTCAACAACGCAGGTTTGCTGCGGCCGGGCGGTATCGAAGACATTGCGCTCGACGCATGGAACGCAATGCTTCAGGTCAATCTGACGGGCTACATGCTGTGTTCGCAAGCGTTCGGCCGCGCGATGTTGCGCAAAGGCGCAGGCAGCATCGTGCATGTGGCGTCGGTGGCTGCGCATCATCCGCAAACATGGAGCGGCGCATATAGCCCCGGCAAGGCGGCCGTCGCGATGCTGTCGAAGCAGATCGCCGCCGAGTGGGGTGTGCGTGGCGTGCGCAGCAACGCCGTGTGTCCCGGCATGATCCGCACGCCGCTGTCGGCGTCGTTCTACGCGCAAGGCGATGTCGAACAGCGTCGCAGTGCGATGACAGCGAGCCGCCGCATCGGCGAACCGGTCGATATCGCGGACGTGGTTGCGTTCCTGGCGAGTCCGCGCGCGGGTTATGTGAACGGCACGGAGCTGGTGGTCGACGGCGGGCTCGAATGCATGCTGATGGATCTGGTGCCGCGACCTGGTTACGACGCAAAGGCAGATTCGGCTCGCTAAGGCAAAGACATTGGCAGGAGACACAGCATGACTACTCACACTCACACACGCGCGCCACTGACATGCGATGTACTCGTCATCGGTTCGGGCGCAGGCGGACTCTCGACGGCGATCACCGCGCGCAAGCACGGTCTCGACGTCGTGGTGATCGAGAAGGAAGCGTATTTCGGCGGCACGACCGCGTTTTCGGGCGGCGTGTTGTGGATTCCGGGCAACCGGCACGCACGTGCGAACGGCGTGAACGACACGCGCGAAGCAGCGAAGACCTATATGCGCAATGAGACAGGCGCGTTCTTCGACGAAGCAGCCGTCGATGCCTTTCTCGATACCGGCCCGCAAATGCTCGAATTCTTCGAGCGCGAGACAGAAGTGAAATTCGTCCCCACGCTCTATCCCGACTATCACCCGGACATGCAGGGCGGCGTCGATATCGGGCGTTCTATCGTCGCGGCGCCTTACGATGCGCGAAATCTCGGCGACGACATTACGCGTCTTCGCCCGCCGCTCAAGACGATCACGTTCATCGGCATGATGTTCAATTCGTCGAACGCCGATCTCAAGCACTTCTTCAACGCGACGCGATCGCTGAAGTCCGCTCTGTATGTGGCGAAGCGCCTTGGAAGTCATTTGAAGGATCTCGCGCTTTATCGACGCGGCGTGCAGATCACGAGCGGCAATGCACTGGCGGCTCGGCTCGCGAAATCGGCTTTGTCGATGGGCATTCCGATTCACACGAACACGGCCGCGAAAGAACTCATCGTGCAGAACGGGCGCGTGACGGGCGTGAGCGTCACGGGTCCGCAAGGTGAGATGCGTATCGATGCACGCCGTGGCGTTGTTCTCGCGTGCGGCGGTTTTTCGCACGATGTCGCGCGTATTGCCAAAGCGTATCCGCATGTGAAGCGCGGCGGCGAGCATTGCTCGCCCGTGCCGAAGGGCAACACAGGCGATGGCGCGCGCATGGCCGAAAGCGTCGGCGCTCAGGTTCCCATTCGTTATCCGCAGCCGGCTGCGTGGATGCCCGTATCGCGTGTGCCGATGCGCGACGGCACGTTCGGCGTGTTTCCGCATCTCGTCGATCGCTACAAGCCGGGCATCATCGGCGTGACGCGCAAAGGCAAGCGCTTTACCAACGAAGCGAACTCGTACCACGACGTCGGCGCGGCGATGATCGAAGCATGCCGCGACGAAAGAGAAACGGCGATGTGGCTGATCTGCGATCACGCGACGATCCGCAAGTACGGACTCGGCTTCGCGAAGCCCGCACCGGTGCCTTTGGGGCCGCTGCTGCGCAATGGCTATCTCGTCAAAGGGCGCACGCTTGCCGATCTCGCGCGTGAAGCGGGTATCGACGCTGCCGCGCTCGAAGCCACCGTGCGCACGTATAACGACGGCGCAAAGCGCGGCGAAGATCGGGAGTTCGGTCGCGGCTCGACTTCGTTCAATCGCTATCTCGCCGATCCCGAGCACAAACCCAATCCATGTGTTGCGCCGATCGGCGACGGGCCTTATTACGCGCTCAAGGTCGTGATGGGTGATCTCGGCACTTTCGACGGCATCACGACAGCCGTCACGGGCGAAGTGCTCGATGCACGCGGCGCCGTTATCGATGGACTGTACGCAGTCGGCAATGATCGCGCGAGCGTCATGGGCGGCAACTATCCGGGCGCGGGCATCACGCTCGGTCCGATCATGACCTTCGGTTTCATCACTGGACGGCGGCTCGCAGGCGTGGCCGATACCTTCGCCGACAAGCACGCGCAAGGGCAGAACGCGCGGCAATCCGCAACCGTATAGAGGACAGCATCATGAGCAGCACCAAACCATTCGTCGATCACCGCATCTATACGATCCGGCCGCGCGGCATGGCGGAATTCATCGACGTATTCGATCGTCTCGCGATGCCCATTCAATTGAAGTACCTCGGCGCGCCCGTCGGTTTCTATATGAGCGATATCGGCGCATTGAATCAGGTCGTGCATTTGTGGGGCTACGAAAGCATCGGCGATTACGACCAGCGCCGCACTGCGCGCGATGCGGACCCGGAATGGCCCGCGTACTTGCAGGCGTCGGCGCATCTGATCGTTGCGCAGGAAAGCCGGATCATCCGGCGCGTCGAATTCAGAAGTCTCACTGCGCTGCGCTAAAAAAAATAGAAACGGCAGCAGCGCAATCAAAGACATTCGGAGACGTAGCACCCGCGTTTCAAGGAGACACGCAATGAGCCAGCACACACGCACAGTCGATGTGCAGCGTTTCATCGACGGCGAACGTTTTTCGCCTTTTCAATGGACGATTCTTGTTCTCTGCTTTCTGGTCGTCGCCGCCGATGGCTTCGATACGGCTGCTGTCGGTTTCATCGCGCCTTCGCTCGTGCAGGACTGGGGCGTGGCGCGGTCCGCACTCGGGCCTGTGATGAGCGCGGCGCTTGTTGGCCTCGGAATCGGTGCATTGGGTGCAGGACCGTTTGCGGATCGAATCGGACGTAAAACGGTGCTGATTCTATCGGTGTTTTTCTTCGGGCTATGGAGTTTTGCGGCTGCGCATGCGACTTCCATCGAATCGCTAACGGCACTGCGTTTCATGACAGGCCTCGGACTCGGCGCCGCGATGCCGAATGCGGTGACGTTGATGTCCGAATACGCACCGGCACGCATCCGTGCGGTAGCGGTGAACGCCATGTTCTGCGGCTTCTCATGCGGACTCGCGATCGGCGGTGTGGCGTCGGCATGGCTCATTCCTCACTTCGGCTGGCAGAGCGTGCTCGTTGCGGGCGGCGTCGGTCCAATTGCGCTGACATTCGTGCTGATTCTGTTGCTGCCCGAGTCCGCGCAATTCATGGTGACGAGACAACGCGGCGACGCGCGGATCGCCCGTGTTTTGCAGCGCATCGCAAAGAGCGCGTCTCTTGAAGCATGCCGTTTCGTGACCGCGGAATCCGTCGCGGAGCATCGCGGGTCAGCATTGCGTGTGGTGTTGTCGTCGCGCTTTCGCTTTGGCACGCTGATGTTGTGGCTCGCCTATTTCATGGGTCTGTTGATCTACTATCTGCTGACGAACTGGCTGCCCACGCTCTTCAAGGACACTGGCTTTTCCGGGCAAAACGCCGCGCTGATGACTTCGTTGTTTCCCCTTGGCGGCATCCTCGGCAATCTGAGCGTCGGCTGGCTGATGGACCGCTTCAAGGCGAATCGCGTGATCGCGTGCACGTATGTCGTGGCGGCCTTGCTGGTGATGCTGGTCGGGCGCGGCATTGGACATCAACTGATGCTCGGCACGCTGATCTTCCTGACGGGCACGGTCGTCACGTCAGCCGTCACATCGATGTCCGCGTTGGCTGCAAGCTTCTATCCGACGCAAGGACGTGCGACGGGCGTTGCGTGGATGCTCGGCGTGGGGCGCATCGGCGGCGTGGCGGGCGCGCTGGTCGGTGCTGCGCTAATGGGGCTGGGCTGGCAGTTCGGCGCGGTATTCAGCCTGCTTGCCGTGCCCGCGATGATCGCCGCATTCGGCGTGTTCGCGATGGCACGCCGTCCACAGGCGTCGCATATCGAAGACGCGGAATTGACGCCTGCGGTGGAGTGAAAATAAGGGGCGTCGCTCTTTAGAGCGACGCATCCACGCCTAGGGCCTCGACGGCTTTGCGCTGATAACCACCCGTTGCAAGAAGCAGGCTGCGCGAGTATTCATTGTCGACCTGCTGCGCGCGAATCTGCTCGACATCGAGTTCTTCGACAATCTCGCCGTTGCGCATGATCGCGACGCGCGAGCACAGAAAGCCGACCACGGCGAGATTGTGGCTCACGAGAATCATCGTCAGATTGCGCTCCTGATGCAGGCGCTTGAGCAGGTTCAGTATCTCGGCCTGCACGGAGACATCGAGTGCCGACGTCGGTTCGTCGAGCAGCAGCACGCGCGGCTCGACGATCAGCGCACGCGCAATCGCAACGCGCTGCCGCTGCCCGCCCGACAATTGATGCGGATAGCGAAAGCGAAACGACGCGTTGAGTCCCACTTCGCGAAGCGCATTGACGATGCGCTCTTCATGCTGCCCGATGCCATTGATGCGCAGCGGTTCGCGCAAGGTCTGATCGACAGTGAAGCGCGGATGCAGCGAGCCGTAGGGATCCTGAAACACCATTTGCACGTCGCGCTTGTTCGACTGTTCGCCTTGCTGTGCAATGCGCATCGTGCCTTCTGCAATGGGCGTGAGTCCGCTCAACGCGCGCAGGATGGTCGACTTGCCGGAACCCGATTCGCCGACGAGCCCAAATATCTCGCCTGGGGCGACATGAAAACTCGCATCGCGCACGGCATCGACGGCACCTGCCGCGGTCTTGAAGCGCACGGTCACTGCATC
This sequence comes from Paraburkholderia sabiae, assembly GCF_030412785.1. Lineage (NCBI taxonomy): Bacteria > Pseudomonadati > Pseudomonadota > Betaproteobacteria > Burkholderiales > Burkholderiaceae > Paraburkholderia > Paraburkholderia sabiae. The sequence goes on along the minus strand of NZ_CP125295.1, from coordinate 3,462,605 downwards.
GACGTCGATCATGCGGAAGCTCCTTGAACGTCGTTGAGCCAGGCGGGATCGCGCGAAAGAACGGGCAATTCGGCGGGCGGATTGACGAGCGGCGGATTCGCGGCGAGCAGCCCGCGCGTATAGGGATGTTGCGCGTTCACGAGGTCGCGAGCAGCGCAGGTTTCGACCACACGCCCCGCATACATCACCACGACGCGATCGCAGAACGACATCACGAGAGGCAGATCGTGGCTGATGAAGATGAGGCCAGTGTCGTGTTTCGCGATCATCTCGTCGAGTACGGCGAGAACCTGCATCGACACTAAAACGTCGAGCGCGCTGGTCGGTTCGTCGGCGATCAACAGACGCGGGCCCGTCGATACCATCATTGCGATCATCACGCGCTGTCCCATGCCGCCCGACAGTTCATGCGGATACGAATCCGCAACGCGTTCCGGATTGCGGATATGCACGGCCTCGAGCGCGGCGACGATCTTCTCGCGCATCGCACGGCGGCCGAGCTTCGGATCGTGCAGCGCAAACGTTTCTCGCATCTGCTGCGCGACGGTCATCACCGGATTCAGCGAGTACTTAGGGTCTTGCAGGATCATGCCCATCTGCTGCCCGCATAAACGGCGGCGCTTGTCCGCCCGCATGGAGAGCAGATCCTGTCCGTCGAAGCGCAGCGCGTTAGCGCTGCAATGTGCGGCAGGCGGCAACAGCCCGAGCAATGCGCGCCCCGTCAGCGATTTGCCCGAACCGGATTCGCCGACGATACCGAGCCGTTCGCCCTTGTTCAGCGTCAGCGAAAGGCCGCGCACGGCTTCGTTCATCGAGCCGTCGTGAGCGCGAAAGGCAATGCGCAGATCGTCGATTTCGCACAGAGCTTGCTGCGTTTCGTTAGTGCCCATATCAGTCTCCATGCCGCGGATCGAAGACATCGCGCAAGCCGTCGCCGAGCAGATTGAACGCGAGGCTCACGAGCAGAATCGCGAAACCCGGTATCGTCGCGACCCACCACGAATCGAGCAGCACGTTGCGGCCCGACGCGACCATGAAGCCCCATTCGGGACTCGGCGGTTGCGCGCCGAGTCCGAGAAAGCCGAGACCCGCGACGGTCAGAATGATGCCCGCCATGTCGAGCGTCGCGCGCACGATCACCGACGACGAACACAGCGGCACGATATAGCGCAGCAGAATGCGCAAGCTCGACGCGCCTTGCAGCCGCGCGACGTGAATGAAGTCGGCCTGCACGAGCCGCAACGTTTCGGCACGCGCTAGCCGCGCATACGCGGGCCATGCGGTGATCGAAATCGCGATCACCGCATTGATCACGCCCGGACCCAGCGCGGCAGCGAAGGCCAGTGCGAGCACGATCTTCGGGAAAGCGAGCGCGATGTCCGTCACGCGCATCAGCACGTTATCGACCCAGCCGCCGAAGAAGCCTGCCGTCGTGCCGATCAAAAGACCAATCGGAACTACGACGACCACGACGAGTATCGCAATCGACAGCGTGAGCCGCGAACCGTAGATGATGCGCGAGAGTATGTCGCGGCCGAGTTGATCGGTGCCGAGCCAGTGCGATGCAGAGCCAGGCGGCAACAGGCGATCGGACAGCACTTGCCGCAACGGATCATGCGGCGCAATCCACGGGCCGATAATCGCGACGATCACAAGCAGCACCAGAATCGAAAAACCGAATACGGAAAGCGGATTGCCCGCAAAGCGCCGCCAACGTCGATACGCGAGTCCGAGCGCGGCCTGTCTGCGCGACGCGGGCGTGTCCGTCAGCAGCCATTCCTTCCACGTGGGACGCGGCGCGTTCATCGGCCAGTCCTGCGTCGAACGGTCAACAGGGGGTCGCACGTCGAAAGTCTCCGTTGCATCAGCGGGCGCGCGGATCGAACACGCGATACAGCGCGTCGGTCAGCAGGTTCAACGCGATGAAGGTCATGCCGATCACGAGCGTGCTGCCGAGCACGGCATTCATGTCGGCGTTGAGCAGGGCGCCTGTCAGATACGAGCCGATGCCGGGCCACGCGAACACGATCTCCGTCAGCACCGAGCCTTCGAGCAAAAAGCTGTACGAGAGCGCGATCACGGTGAGCAGCGGCACGGCGATATTGCCGAACGCATGCACCCACACCACGCGCCGCTCTGACAGACCTTTCGCGCGCGCCGTCGTGATGTATTCCTGATTCAGCTGATCGAGCATGAACGAGCGCGTCATCCGGCTCAGATACGCGACCGAGTAATAACCGAGTATCGCGGCAGGCAACGCGATGTGCGATAGCGCGTTGAAGAACACATCCCATTCGCCGGCGATCAGCGAATCGATCAGCAGACTGCCCGTATGCGTATCGACCATGCCGTCGAACACGGGGTCGAGTCTTCCTGGTCCCGATACCCAGTGCAGCTTTGCATAGAACAGCAGCAGCCCCATCAACCCCAGCCAGAACACAGGCACCGAACTACCGATCAACCCGATAAAACGCGCGACGTGATCGATCCAGCGGTTATGCCGCGTCGCCGCAATCACGCCGAGCGGCACGCCAACCAGCACGCCGATGATCGTCGCCAAAGTGGCCAGTTCGAGCGTCGCAGGAAACACGCGCTTGATATCGTCGATCACCGGATTCGCCGTTAATAGCGACACGCCGAGATCGCCATGCAGCACGGCGCTCACGTAGATGAAGAACTGCTCGACGAGCGGCTTGTCGAGGCCGAGCTGAATACGCGCGGCCGCATAAGCGCTCGCCGAAGCCCGATCGCCGAGTATCGCGAGCACGGGATCGATCGGCACCTTGCGGCCGATCACGAAGGTCACGGCCAGCAGCCCCGTGAACGTGATCGCGAGCGTGAGTACCCAGCGCAGCACGCGCAGCGTCCAGCGCACGCCCGCGCTGCGCGTGGACGCAGCGCGGATTCGATCGATGGGAGTGAGCGTCGTCGACATGTCGCTATGCGCTTACTGCTTCTTCACATGCAGATACGACACGAGGTCGTTGATCGGGCCGACTTCGAGACCCGACACGCCCGGACGCATCGCCACTTGCGACACCTGCTGGAACATGATGACGAACGGCGATTTCGCGAGCATTTCCTTCTGCATCGTCTGATAGAGCTGCGCGCGTTTCGTCGTCGACGATTCGGCGAGTGCCGCATTGGTCTCTTTCGTCAGATCGGGAATGTCCCACGAATTGCGCCACGCGAGCATCTTGTACGAAGACTTGTCCGAGTTGTCGGGATTCCATGCGTAGCCTTGCGCGTTGCTGTGCGGGTCGATGTAATCCGCCGACCATTCGCCGATATAGATATCGTGCTGCCGCGCGCGATACTTCGCGAGCGTCTGCTTGTTGTCGCCGGGAATGATCTCGACCTTGATGCCGCCTTGCGCGAGATTCGCCTGCACGGCTTGCGCGATTTCGTTGTACGGATACGCGCTGCGCACGTCCATCGTCACGTTGAAGCCATTCGGCAAGCCGGCTTTAGCGAGCAATGCCTTCGCTTTCGCGACGTCCTGATGATACGGGTTGCTGTTCAGCGCGCCGAGAAAGCCTTCGGGCAGGAACGTTTCGTGAACCTTGAAGGTGCTCTTCGTCACGTTTTTCTGAATGCCGTCGTAGTCGATCAGCCACTTCATTGCTTCCTGTACTTCAGGCTTCGCGAGATTCGGGTTCTTAACGTTCAGGCCGAGATAGAGCAATGTCGCTTGCGGCACCGACGTCACCGTGACCTTGTTGCCCTTCGTGAGTGCCGCGAGATCGTCGGGGCTCAGATTGCGCGCGACGTCGGCGTCGCCGTTTTCGAGCAGCAGGCGCTGGCTCGACGCTTCGGGCACGTGCCGCAGCACGATGCGTTTCATCGCCAGCGGCATGCGGTAGCCGTCGAACTTCTGCAGAATGATGCTTTCGTTCGCGCTCCACTTCACGAGCTTGTACGCACCCGAACCCGCTTCGTTCGTGCGCAGCCATTCGTTGCCGAAGTCGTTGCCCTTCTGATGCGACAGCAGCAGCTTCTTGTCGACCACCGACGCCGGCCACGCGCCCAGCACGTTCAGCACGAACGTAGGCGCGTATTTCTGATCGGTCGTGATGCTGACGGTCGAATCGTCGACCTTCTTCACGTTTTGCAGCGCGTTGTCCTTCGTCAGCCCGATGCCTTGCAACACGGCCGCCGCGCCCTTGTCGAGCAGCACGCAGCGCTGGATCGACCATGCGACGTCGTCGGCCGTGAGCGGGTTGCCCGAGTGGAACTTGAGGCCAGAGCGGATCTTGAACGTGAACGTAAGTCCGTCGGGGCTGACCGTCCACGATTGCGCGACGTCGCCGTTGAATATCGACGGGTCTTTCAGATCGACGCGTACGAGTCGGTCGTACGTATTCGCGACATATTCTTCAGGCACCAGCTCGTACACTTCGCCCGGATCGAGCGTCGAGAATTCGTCGAGCGTGGTGGCGATCACCAGCATGTCTTTCGGCGTGGCCGCCAATGCGGTGCTTGTTGTCGTCATCGTAAGCGTCAGGGCCGAAACGACGGCCGCTGCCGCTAGCGCATTGCGCAGAACCAGATTCATACTCGCTCCGTATCGAGAGGGAACATGCGGGAAAAAGCGTGCGACTACATCAGTTTCAACGGGCCGCTGTCGTCGTTGTCGATGACAGGCAGCGCGCGCGAACCGGGTAATTCGTAATGCCACCACTCGCTGGCAATATGCGTAAATCCGGCTGCGTGCATGATGCCGAGCAGCAGCAGACGGTTACGCTGCACATGCTGCGGCAGTCCCTTGTGAAAGTGCTCGGACTCCTTGACCATCGCATCGAAGCCGGTACCCATGTCGAGTTCTTCGCCATTGCTGTCGATCAAGGTCAGATCGAGCGCCGTGCCGCGGCTATGGTTCGAACCGCGTCCAAGTTCCGCGATAAAGGTCGGATCGGGCAGAAAGTCCCACAGAACCTTTTGCGCTTGCGGCGGGCGGTACGCATCGAAAATGCGCAGCGTCATACCGATGCTGGCCGCGAGCTCGACGGCTTTGCGCAGGCCCGCTTCGGCGGGCGCGAGCAGCAAGCAGTGCGCTTCCTTATAGATCGGCTTGCCGGTGAAATTGTCGGCGGTTGCATAGGCGAGTTGCAGCTCGACGCGATGCGTTTGCGGCGTGATATGGATCAGTTGCGGTGTGTCGGTCATGAGATTCAAAGGTCGAATTGATCGAGTTCGCGCTGCAACTCGCGGTTGCGCGCGACGCGTTCGTCGATGGCGGGGCCGAGCCGTTCGACAATCGATGTCAGCAAGAGATTAAACATGCACGTGAGCGGCGCAAGCGAGTCCCAGAACTGGCCGACATCCGTCTTGACCTGGATCAGATCGCAAGCAAACTCGCGCGCCCAGGGGCAATACAGATCGGTGACGAGTGCAAAGGGCAACTCGCGCCGCGCCGCGGCTTCGCAATAGCGGCGCGCGATGCGCGAATAGGCGCGTGTGTCGGTGACGATCAGGTAAGGCGACGCGAACTCCGAATTGAGCGAGTCCACATACGAGCCGGACATGCCGTCGGAATAGAACACGCGCGGTCGCAGATATTCGAGGTAACTGTAGAACGCATTGGAGATGCCGCGCGTCGACTGGATGCCGAGGATGAAAACGGCATCGGCTTCGGCAATGCGCTGTGCAATGCGCGCGAAGGTTTCGCCTTGCGCGAGTTGATAGACATAGCGGATTGCGTCGACTTCGAGATCGAGCGAACTCGCGGGAGTTGGGTCGCTTACGTCGAGGCCGTTCGTGTCGCTGCTGTCGCGCTCACTGCGGTAAGCGTCGAGCCGGTCCGTGATGAACCACGGACGCGACTGCGCGCCGCGAAGTTCGCGCTTCAGGTCGTCGAGATTGCGATAGCCGACGCTGCGAAGAAAGCGTCCCACCGAAATGCCGCTCGTGCCCGTCTGCTGCGCGATCTGATCCGCCGTCTCCAGGCCGAGGCGTTCGAGATTCGCCAGCATATAGCTGGCGATCCGCTTGGCCGTGGGCGTGAGCGTCGCAAAGCTTGCTTCGACTGTGTGGGCGAACGCGGTGGACATCGAGTGTCGTTCCGAATGTTCTCGTTAGTTATCTGTCATTGGCCGGCAATCTGGTATCTATATGACAAGGACAATAAAGCCAGCGCTAACTTAATTTTTTTATCGGATTGTGTAATTCCATAGGAGAAGGATGCGCCGCGCATTGAATGCCATTCATCGATCAAGCGCTTTTGGCACCGCATCTTGCATGCGTTTCATCCTTGCGCCAGAAGGCTTGACCCTTCGCTGCTCGTTCATTCGAATGGCAGTAAGATCGCCTCCGCAGTAACAGGTTGACGCGTGTTGAGCACCGCGCGGCCTTCATTTCGACGGCATTGCCGTCCCGATTCCGCCTCCGGAGACTACGGCGCTTTGCGGCCGTGGCCGCTGGAAAACCCACAGTACGATCCGGCGGCGCGTCCCCGGAACTACCTATAAGTGTTGGAGGGCTAGACGTGAACAAGTTGACGACTGCTTTTGGCGCACCCGTTGTAGACAATCAGAACATTCAGACGGCCGGGCCGCGCGGCCCTGCGTTGCTGCAGGACGTGTGGTTCCTCGAGAAACTCGCGCACTTCGACCGCGAAGTGATCCCCGAGCGCCGCATGCACGCGAAAGGCTCGGGCGCCTTCGGCACGTTCACGGTCACGCACGACATCACGAAGTACACGCGCGCCAAGATCTTTTCGCAGATCGGCAAGAAGACGGAACTGTTCGCACGCTTCTCGACGGTTGCGGGCGAACGCGGTGCCGCCGATGCTGAGCGCGACATCCGTGGTTTTGCCGTGAAGTTCTACACGGAAGAAGGCAACTGGGACCTCGTCGGCAATAACACGCCTGTGTTCTTCCTGCGCGATCCGCTGAAGTTCCCCGACCTGAATCACGCCGTCAAGCGCGACCCGCGTACGGGCCTGCGCAGCGCCGAAAACAACTGGGACTTCTGGACGCAACTGCCCGAAGCGCTGCATCAGGTGACGATCGTGATGAGCGATCGCGGCATTCCGAAGACGTTCCGTCATATGCACGGCTTCGGCAGCCACACGTTCAGCTTCATCAATGCAGACAAGGAGCGCTTCTGGGTCAAGTTCCATCTGCATACGCAACAGGGCATCGAAAATCTTAGCGATGCGGAAGCGGCGGCACTCGTCGGTAGCGATCGCGAAAGCTCGCATCGCGACCTGTACGAATCGATCGAAAACAAGGCGTTCCCGAAGTGGACGATGTACGTGCAGGTGATGCCGGAGAAGGACGCATCGACGACGCCGTACAACCCGTTCGATCTGACCAAGATCTGGCCGAAGAAGGACTATCCGCTGATCGAAGTGGGCGTGATGGAATTGAATCGCAACGCGGAAAATCATTTCGCCGACGTCGAGCAGGCCGCGTTCAATCCCGCGAACGTCGTGCCAGGCATCAGCTTTTCGCCGGACAAGATGCTGCAAGGCCGCCTGTTCTCTTACGGCGATGCGCAGCGTTATCGCCTGGGCGTGAATCACAGCCTGATTCCCGTCAACGCGCCGAAGTGCCCGGTGCACAGCTATCATCGCGACGGCTTCATGCGCGTCGATGGCAACGCGGGCGGCGCGACGCCGTATAACCCGAACACGCGCGGCGAATGGGTCGATCAGCCGGATTTCAGCGAGCCGCCGCTGTCGATCGAAGGTGCCGCCGATCACTGGAACCACCGCGTCGACGACGACTACTTCTCGCAGCCGGGCAATCTGTTCCGCCTGATGTCGGCCGAGAAGAAGCAGGCGCTGTTCGACAACACGGCGCGTTCGCTGGCGGGCGTGTCGGAGCCGATCCAGAAGCTGCATATCGAGCACTGCACGAAGGCCGATCCCGCATATGGGCAAGGCGTGGCGGCTGCGCTGGAGTCGGTGAAGAAGGAAAGCGCGACGCCGAACCGCGCGCTGTAAAGCTTATCGTGTGACGGCGGTTGCCGTCTGCATCGAATCAGCCCCGAAGATCGAAAGGTCTTCGGGGCTTGTTGTTTCGACGCTGCGATTAGCCCAGCGACGCCACGAAAATCTTCGCGACTTCTTCGAGTCCACGCCGGTCTTCGTCGTCGAAACGTTCGAGCACCGGGCTGTCGATATCGAGCACGCCGACCAGTTCGCCATTCGCCTTTTGCAGCGGAATCACGATCTCCGAGCGCGATGCCGAATCGCACGCAATGTGCCCAGGAAACGCATCCACGTCCGGCACGACCTGCGTTTCGCGCGTTTGCGCAGCGGTGCCGCATACGCCGCGTCCCATCGGAATGCGCACGCAGGCGGGCTTGCCCTGAAACGGACCGACGACCAGTTCGCCGTCGAGCGCGAAATAAAAACCCACCCAGTTCAGCTGCGGCAGGCTGTGAAAGATCAGCGCCGACAGATTGGCCGCATTGGCGATCTGATTCGCTTCGCCTTCGAGAAGCGAGCGCGCCTGCGACGCCAGTTCCTGATAGAACTCGGCCTTGGGCAGCGCGGTATTGATGGTGGATTCGAACATCGGATGCACTCACGTTGATTTCAATGTATCCGTGATTTTCGCACCAACGCGCGAAATGTGACGGCAGGCTGCGCTTTATGCATGCGCTTTCGTCATACACGGTACAGAATACGATGGCTGAATACGCAACTGTCGCAGGCCAAACGAGGGAAAGCTGATGCGTACACCGTTCGCGAAGTTCTCCGCTGCATTCACGGCGCTTGCCGCGCTTTTCATTGCCTTGACGGCCGACGCGTGCACCCGCGCGCTATACGTCGGCGACGGCAATCTCGTCATTACGGGCCGCACGATGGACTGGTCCGAAGACATGATGTCGAACCTATGGGTGTTCCCCGCGGGCATCGAACGCGATGGACGCGCGGGCCCGCGTTCTCCGCGCTGGAAAGCGAAATACGGCAGCGTGGTCGTGTCGGGCTATGAAATAGGCAGCGTCGACGGCATGAACGAGCGCGGGCTGGTGGCGAACGCGCTTTACTTGTCGGAGACGGATTACGGCAAGCCCGACCCCACGCGCGCGCCGATGTCGATCAGCCTGTGGGCGCAATATGCGCTCGACAACTTCTCGACGGTCGCCGAGGCCGTCGACGTGCTCGGCAAAGAGCCGTTCCAGATCATCGCGCCACCGCTGCCGAACGGCAAGCCGCTCACCATTCATCTGTCGCTGTCGGACGCGAGCGGCGATTCCGCGATCCTCGAGTATCTGGACGGCAAGCTCGTGATTCATCACGGCAAGTCGTACAGGATCATGACGAATTCGCCGATCTACAGCGAGCAGCTTGCGCTCGATACGTATTGGCGCGGCGTCGGTGGCCAGACGTTTTTGCCCGGCACGAATCGCGCCGCCGATCGTTTCGTGCGTGCGTCCTTCCTGCTCGACGCGATTCCAAAGAAGCTCGATCCGAACTATATCGTCGGCGTGCCGAACCGCTCGTATGCATATCAGGCCGTGGCAGGCGTGATGAGCGTGATGCGTTCGGTCAGCGTGCCGCTCGGCATCAGCACGCCGGATCAGCCGAATCTTTCGTCGACGATCTGGCGCACCGTCGCCGATGAAACCAACCTCATCTATTACTTCGATTCGGCAACACGGCCTGACACGTTCTGGGTCGATCTGCACAAGCTGAATCTGAAGCCGGGCGCGCCTGTGCTCAAGCTCACCATCGACAGAGGCCAGGTTTTTTCAGGCGAGGTGTCGGGGCAATTCGTGCCGACGCCTTCATTCACGTTCATGCCGGCGAAAGCGTCGTGAGCGAAGATCATATGCCGATGAACTGCGCGAACTCGTCGAGCGGCGTGCGCTGCGCGCGCCACTGGTTGATCGCGGCGTTCGTGTCTTCATAGCCGATCGCCATGCCGCTGAACAGCATGCGGTCATCGGGCAGATCGAGAAATGCGCCGATCGTCGTCGGATATTGCGCCCAGCATTCCTGCGCGCAGCTATGCAGGCCCTCTTCGCGCAACAGCAGCATGATCGTCTGCATGAACATGCCGAGATCGGACCATTGCGGCGGGCCCATGCGCCGGTCGACGGTGCAGAAGAGCGCGAGCGGCGCGTCGAAGAACATGAAGTTGCGCGCGAACTGTGCAAGTCGCGCGGGACGGTTTTCGCGCGCAATGCCGATGCTGCGGTAAAGATCCTCGCCGACCTGAAAGCGCCGCTCGCGATACGGCGAATGCAGGCTCGGCGGATAGATGTCGTATTCCATCTCTTCGCCGCCGGGCACATCCGCGATGCGCTCGCGCATGATGTGCTTGAGACGCGCGAGCGCGTCGCCTCCCACCACATGGACATGCCACGGCTGCAGATTGCCGCCCGAAGGCGAGCGCGCGGCCGTCGCGAGCACGCGGCGAATCACGTCGGACGCGACGGGCGTAGGGAGAAACTGACGGACGGATTTGCGGCTGCTGACGGCTTCACTGACGTTCACGCTGTGCTCCTCGGGCAAGGCGTTGTGCATCTCACGTATCGACTCGATACCGATGATACAGGCGCTCGCCTGGCTCGCTCCCACACTCGCCGCGCTAAAGCTTCTGTAAGACTATGCCGTTAATGCGGGCGAATCAGCACGACCACACAAAAAACGGGGAGCCGCATTTGAACACGATGAAGCTGGCCACATCTTTCGCGGCAGTTGCCGCATTTGCAGCATTAGCCGGTTGCGTCACCAGCGAGCAGCAGATCGCTGCCGCGCCCACGAGGCCGCGTCCCGCCGTCGTCGCGGTGCAGCCGCCGCCACCGCCGCCCGCCGTCATCGTGCGCGCGCCGGCGCCCGCGCCGCAGCCTGTTTATGTCGCCGCACCGAGCGACGTGTACATCGCGGGTGTCGTGGATCGCGACGTGGTGTTCGTCGGCGGCAGCACGTATTTGTGGGTGGTCGGTCCGGACGGCAGGCGTCATCGGCATTTCTACGCGCGCGGCGACCGTCGCGCCGAAGTCTTCCGCCGACGCGAACATCTGCGCGTCGAAATGGCGCGTCACAACGGACATCCGCCCGTTCATGCGATGGCGCCGCGCCGCGACGAGCATCGGCCGCCCGCGCATCGCGAGCGGCCCGCGTATGCGCATCAGCCGAATCAGGCGCATCGGCCGGAGCGGCACGCGGAGCATGGACCGCAGCAAGGTTCCGCGCGCGTGGCCGAGCATCACGGCCACGATCAGGGTCCGCGCGATCACCGGCATCCGCCGCGTGTCGACGAAGCGCAGCAGCAGCATCGTCAGGGTAACGCGGGCTAGCGTCTATCATGTGAGGGGCCAGCCGCAACGCCGCCCGGGAGGCCTCTCATGAATCTCGCCAAACGTATCGCGTATCTGCGCATCGCGCTCATCTGCATCGGGCTGATCGCGCTTGTCTTCTTCTATCCGTTGATGATTCTCTGGCCGTCCGGGTGGACGTGGCATACGGGCTACTCGGACTACCCGCTGATGATCGTCGGCATCTACGCAACGCTCGGCGTATTTCTGCTGAACGCCGCACGCGATCCGCTCGAACATCTGAGTGTGATCTGGTTCACCGTGTGGTCGAGCGTTGTGCACGGCGCGATCATGACCGTGCAGTCGCTGATGCACGACGGACATCGCGGCCATCTGCTCGGCGACGTGCCCGCGCTGTTCATCGTGGCGATCGTGCTTGCGATGCTCACGCCGCGAGGTGAACAGGCACGCACGCTGCGCCGCGCAGCGTGGCTGAAATCACTTCCCTGAACCGTAGGCGCGCACGAAAAACGCAATCGTGATGCAGGCCGTCAGCAGCAGCGTGCCGTAGCGTATGACGTTCGCAGGCGCGCGCCGGCCCACCTGTGCACCGCCGTAGCCGCCTAGCGTGGCGCCGATCAGCATCACGATGGTTTCGGGCCAGTGCACCGCATGCGCGACGATGAACGCGACGACGGCCATCGTGTTGGCCGCGCTCACCAGCAGCGTGCGCGGCGCATTGAGCAGCTTGAGTTCGCGGCTGTCGAGCAAACCCCATATCGCCATCATCATGATCCCGACCGCGCCGCCGAAATAGCCGCCATACACGCCGAGCGCGAACTGGATCGCGAGCACGGCCGTTTGTCCCATGTGCCAGCGCTGCCGCATCCATTCGCCGAAGCGCCGGCCGAACGCGAGCGCGAGCGTCGCGATGAGCAGCAGCCAGGGCACGACGATATCGAAGGTCTTCGACGGCGTGAGCAGCAACAGCAGCGCACCGCACACGCCGCCGATCAGCGTCGTGACGAGCATCGCGCGCAGCGACACGGAGCCGATCGGCCCGAGCCCGTCGCGATACGCCCACGCGCTCGCGAGTCCGCCCGGATACAGCGCGACGGTGCTCGACGCGTTCGCCTGAACCGAAGGCACGCCTGCGGCAATCAGCGCGGGCAAGGTCACGAAGGAGCCGCCGCCCGCGAGTGCGTTCATGCCGCCCGCCACCAGCCCGGCGCCTGCTACAAGGAATAGATCGTTCATGCGACGCATCATAGCGGCGCGGCCTTCGCGGATACAATCGGGATTCTCCGATGCCAGCGTTCGCCTCAACCGAAGATGACCACGTCGCGTTTTGACCTCACCGATTTGCGGCTATTCCTGATGGTCGTCGAGCAAGGAAGCCTCACGCGCGGCGCACAGGCCATGCATCTTGCGCTCGCGTCCGCAAGCGAGCGCATCTCCGGCATGGAGTCGGCGCTGGGCACGGCGCTGCTCGAACGCACGCGGCGCGGCGTGCGCGCGACACCTGCGGGCGAGGCGCTCGTGCGTCACGCGCGGCTCATCGTCGGGCAGATCGAGCAGATGCGCGGCGAATTGCGCAGCTACGCGAAGGGCCTGAAAGGCCGCGTGCATCTGATGTCGAACACGGCTGCGCTGGCTTCATTTTTGCCCGAGCAGCTTTGCCGCTTCCTGACCGAGCATCCCGATCTTTCCGTCGATATCGACGAGCGCCCGAGCGCGGACATCGTGCGCGCCGTCGCCGAAGGGCGCGCGGATCTCGGCATCGTCGCGGATATCGCCGATCTCGCGGCGCTGCAAACGCATATGATCGCCGACGATCAACTGGTGGTCGCCGTGAGCCGCGCGCATCGCGTGGCGAACGAGGCGCGCGTCGCGTTCGCGGATATCGTCGACGAGCAGTTCGTGGGTCTTTCCGATGCGGCGCTTGAGCGGCATCTGACGGACCGCGCATCGCGGCTTGGCCGGCAGATGCAATATCGCGTGCGGCTGCGCAATGTCGCCGATCTTGGGCGCCTGATCGCGGCGGGCGTGGGTATCGCGATTCTGCCCGCTGCGTGCACGCAGCCGTTGCGCGATGCGGAAATCGTCGTGTTGCCGTTGTCGGAGGCCTGGACGACGCGGCGTCTGCATCTGTGCGCGCGGGACTTTGCAGCGCTCACGCCACACGCGCATGCGCTCGCGCAACAGTTGATGATGCGTGACAACTGACGTCAGGGCAGCGTGCCCGACGAGATCCTTTCGACGGGTTGCGCGTTATTGCGCAAGACTTCATTGAAGCGCCGCATATGCAGCGCGACGCGGCGCGCGTAGCCTTTGCCGCCGCCGCTATAACGCCACAGCGCGGCATCGATGTCGCCGCCCGATGCGTCCAGATAGCCGCGCAGAATCGACGAGCCGATGCGCACGTTGACGGCGGGATCGTCCAGTTCTTTCACGTTGACGAATGCGCGCGGATGCGCGGCGGGCAATACCTGCATCAAGCCGCGCGCGCCGAGCGTGCTAACTGCATGCGCATCGAAGCCCGATTCCACGGCCATCACCGACAACAGCAAAACGGGCGACATCGAATAGCGGTCCGCTTCAGTGAGAACGGCTTGCGCGATGGCGAGCGCATCGGCGGCGGAGACGCGGAACTGTGCGCGCAATGTCGCGACGATGTCGGCGGGCGAGGGGAGAAACGGCGTGCTGGTCGCCGCAGATACTTCGGGTGCGGGTTCCGCTTGCGCGTGCGTGAACGGCAGCGTGCTGCATAGCGCGAGGCTCGCCGCCATTAATGCGAGCCTCAAGAGCGTGAGCTTCCACCGCGCTCTCGCCAAGTCGTGTTGTTGTTCTTGCATATCGTCTGATACGAGCCCGGATGCAAGCACTCTAAAAACTTTGCCGTCGAGATTTTCAAAAGAAATTAGCGCCGCGCGTAAAGAGCGCGTAAACGCTAAAGCTGCGATTCGATCGGCAAAATGCCGAGAAACCAGATGCCCGCCTTGCGCAGTCCCGACACGTCCGGCTCGCTGTCGAGCACTTTCACTGTGCCGTCGGGCGCCGTGTCGATCCATACGATACTGCTCGTGCCATTCGGATTCGGCCGCAATTCGAGCCGCCATGCGATTCGATCGAGCGAGGGCTCCAGCGTGTCGACCACTTGCGCGGCCGCTGCCGCGCTTTCGCAGTACACGCCAATTTCCGTGTTGAGTTCGACGGAGCGCGGGTCGAGATTCATCGAGCCGATAAAGATGCTGTTGCGGTCGAATACATAGGTCTTCGCATGCAGCGACGCCTTCGACGAGCCGAACAGATGCTTCTTGTCTTCGCCTTTGTCGCTTGTCTTGTCTTCGGTGGCGGGCTTCAGTTCGTAAAGACGCACGCCCGCTTCGAGAAGCGCCTTGCGATAACGCTGATACCCCGCATGCACTGCGGCGACGTCGGTGGCGGCGAGCGAATTGGTCAGCACGGTCACGCGCACATGCTTTTGCGTGAGCCCCGACAGCCACGCGACGCCTTCTTTTCCGGGCACGAAATACGGCGAAACGACGAGCATCTGTTGCGTCGGCTGCAGGTCGAGCGCCTTGAACTGCGTCATCAGATGACCTTTCGAATCGCCCGGCGAACGCGTGATTTTCGCAGGGTCGTCGTAGAGCAGCGTGGCTTTGCCCCATGAAAACACGGCGTCCTGCGAATGAATGACGTGCGTGAGCTTCTCGCGCGCATTCACCACATAGGGATTGTTTTCTTCGGAGACGAGATAGGCGTCGAGTTTGCTGCGTGCCTCGGCGAGCGCGGCGGCGTCGGCCTTGCGGCCCATCAGTGAGTCGATCGGATACGACGCCGCGGAATTCCAGAACAGATCGAAAGCCTGCGAGACCTCGGGCACGATGGGGCCATGCACGAGCACATCGAGATCGCCGAATGCGACGTCGCTCGATGCGCCGAAGTACTCGTCGCCGATATTGCGTCCGCCGAGTATCGCGCCCTGGTTGTCCGCGATCATCGACTTGTTGTGCATGCGCCGGTTCACCCGAAAGAACTCGGCGGCCATGCCGAGCTTCTTGAACGTGCGGTTCGCGACGGGATTGAAAAGGCGGATCTGCACGTTCGGATGCGCGTCGAGCGCGAGCAACAGTTTGTCGTCGGCATTCGTGCCGAGATCGTCGAGCAGAATCCGCACGCGCACGCCGCGATCGGCGGCGCGCATCACGGCAGCCGCGAGTTCGCGGCCTGTCAGATCGTCGTGCCAGATGTAGTACTGCAGGTCGAGCGTGCGGTCAGCTGCTTCGGCGAGCACGAGGCGCGCCACGAGCGCATTGACGGCATCGGGCAGCAGATGGAACGCGGACTCGTCCGGATGCTGCTTTTCCTGCGGCGTGAACGCAACGCCGAGCCGCGTGTTCTGCGTGCCCGTGACAGCGTGCGTCTCGATGCGGTCCGCTTGCGGCGGCAAGCTCGCGCACGAAGTCAGCAAGGCGACGGTGAACGCCGCGAGAAGACTTCGTAGTGTGATCATGGCGCGCTCCGCATCTGCGATGCGCGTCAGATTAGCGGGACGGAACGCGCGTTACAAGTAGCGCTTGCCGTGCAGGCTGCGCGCGATCATGACGGGCGGAACGGGTAAGTGCGATTGAGCGTGGCTGTGCCGAGCAACGTGGCGAGTATTTCGACCACCATCAGCGGATCGATCGGCTTCGCGCAGACGCCGTCGAAGCCGCCGTCGCGCAGCTGCGCGTAGTTGTCGCCCGTTTCATAGGCGGTGTAGGCGAGCAGCGGCACGGATGCCGTGGCGGGCGACTCGCGCAACGTGCGCGCGACGGCGAGGCCCGACACGCCCGGCATCGCGATGTCGAGCACGATGCTGTCGGGATGCCATTCGTTCGCAATCTCCAGCGCGTCGCAGCCGTTGTACGCGACGCGTGTCTCGAAGCCGGCCGTGGCGAGAAACGCGGCGAGGGCGTCGGCGGAATCGATGTAATCGTCGACGATGAGGACGCGCGGCGGGATCGACTGGGCGATGAAGCGTGCCGCCGTCCAGACCTGACTTCGCGTTGGCGTGAAGGTTCTGCTGCGCATGTCTGCCCCCTGTTTTTCTCGCGCCGTATCCACTGTGCTATCGCTGCGTTGCCGCTGACTTGTAAGCGATCACAGCAACACCCATTCCATGCGTGTTTCATGCAACCGGTCCGGGGCGCGGTCCGCTTCACTTCGACATGTCCGAAAGCCACGCCCATATTGGCTCTGCGCGGATTGGACGGCGCAGCGATGGACTCACGCGGCGCGGTGCCCGCTTGTGTGCGAGCGGCCCGAACGCGCAAGCCAGTTATGCAGCGTTGCAGCTTTTTCATAGCGCATCGACGGTTGCATCGGCTGAAACGCTGGGCACGAGCGTGCGATGCAGCGCAAATGAAAGGCTAAACAGGCGCGTTGCCATGCTAGGATTCTTTCATCCGCCGGGATGAGGCCCAGACCCGCATTGCATCGCACTTTCTTCGCTAATGGAGGCTTGCCATGCATTTCGACTACAAGGGATTCCATATCGACTGCCGGGCGAGGCACGACGAAGATGGTCATTACGTCGCCCAGGCCAAACTCACTCGCGCGGCGACGCCGAACACGCCCGCCGAAGTCCATCAATCAGGCGACATCGATTCATTCGTCGACGAATCCGACGCCATGACGTGCGCGCGCACCTGGGCGATCGAATGGATCGATGAGAACTGGGACTAGCCGCCCTATTCGCTGCGCATATCGCAGAGCGCCGCTTCAGGCGTCTTTTGCCGGGATTTCACCAAACGCATCGCGCGCCGCGAGGGGTAGTCGCGCGAACGTCGGCTTACATCTAGCTAAAAACCCTGGATTGTTAAATATTTCGGCAGCGGCGTCCGATAACCAGTAAGTCGAAGCGAATCCACGCGCCGCTCACGAAGCGAGCGCGGACGTTTCCACGCCACGCCTGAATGAGAGCAGGCGTTTTTTTGCACCAAAAACATTCATCGCGGTAGCAGTTTTCTTGGTCAAATCCGGGGGCCAAAAAGTGAAGAAGACGTTAACTATCAGGACGAGGCTGTTCGTCGGTTTTCTGTCGATGGCCGCAATCGTCGTCGTTATTTCTATCGTCTCGCTGTTGAGCCTG
Source organism: Paraburkholderia sabiae (assembly GCF_030412785.1). NCBI lineage: Bacteria > Pseudomonadati > Pseudomonadota > Betaproteobacteria > Burkholderiales > Burkholderiaceae > Paraburkholderia > Paraburkholderia sabiae. The sequence goes on along the minus strand of NZ_CP125295.1, from coordinate 3,445,252 downwards.
GCGAGCACGACACATGCATTCGGTCAATACGTACACGGCATCGACGCACGCGCGCAGGTTGCGGCCGAAGTGCGCGCGGCTGTGGATCGCCGCGCAATCGCTGCGCGCAATCTCGTGCTCGTCACGACGCAGGCGGATCTCGACCTCGAGACGGACGCCGTGAAGCGCGCGCACGCCGATGTCGGCATCAAGCTCAAGCAGCTCAACGACATGATCAACAATGCGACCGACACGAGCGAAACGGCTCGCTCGCTGGTCGCCGAGATGAATCGTGTGGAAGGACTGTATGGGCCCGTCGCGCTGAATATCGTGGGCCTTGCGCTCGACAAGCATCACGACGAGGCGATCAAGGAAATGGACGAGCACTGCCGTCCGCTTCTGGCCAAGCTCGTCAAGGCAACCGACGACTACGCGAGCTTCACGAAGACGCGCCAGATCGAGATCGTGCAGGGCTTCGAGGATCGCTACGCGATGCTGCGTAACGTGATTCTCGGCGTGAGCGCGTTCGCGGTATTCGCGTCGGTCATGCTCGCCGTGCGCATGGTGCGCTCGATCACGCAGCCGATCACGCGTGCCGTACAGGTCGCGCGCACCGTTGCGATGGGTGACCTGACGAGCCGTATCGTGGTCGATCGCGACGACGAAGCAGGCGAGTTGCTGAAGGCGCTGCGTGACATGAATGAACGGCTGACGGAAACCGTCGGCCGCGTGCGTTCGAGCAGCGCGAGCGTATCGACTGCAACGAATGAAATCGCCACGGGCAATAGCGACCTGAGCCGCCGCACGGAATCTCAGGCGGCCTCGCTGCAGGAGACGGCCGCGAGCATGGAGGAGTTGACGACGACGGTGAAGCAGAACTCGGACAGCGCGCAGCACGCGAAGACGCTGGCGTCGGATGCGTCGGCAATTTCGCAGCGCGGCAGCGAGACCGTCGAACGCGTCGTAACGACGATGGAAGCGATCAGCACGAGCTCGGGAAAGATCGCGGAGATCACGGGCATCATCGAAGGCATTTCGTTCCAGACGAACATTCTCGCGTTGAACGCTGCCGTCGAAGCGGCACGCGCAGGCGAGGAAGGGCGCGGCTTCGCGGTCGTCGCGGGCGAAGTGCGCAACCTCGCACAGCGCTCGGCGCAGGCCGCGAAAGAGATCAAGGAACTGATCGCGCGTTCCGTGCATGAAATCCAGAGCGGTTCGTCGCTTGCAGACGACGCGGGCCGCACGATGGCCGATGTGAAGCAGGCGGTGGCGCGCGTGTCGGAGATCGTCGATGAGATCGCGGCGGCTTCGGCAGAGCAGGGCCGCGGCATCGAGCAGATCAATCTGGCGATCACGCAGATGGACACGGTCACGCAGCAGAACGCCGCGCTCGTCGAGCAGGCGTCGGCTGCATCGCAATCACTGCGAGACCAGGGACGTGAACTCGACGATACCGTTTCGTCATTCAAGCTCGCGGCCTGAGCGCGGTTCGCTACATGTCCAATCCGGTTGAACGCGCGTCGAATGACGAAGCATTTTTCAGTCATTTCGTCGACTCGCGTGCGGCAACCGGTAATTCGTTTAGCGCATTTATGCGCTTCGGTTTTGTGCTCGACAGCTACGTTGCAAACAGGTTGCGGTGCGGTATAAACCTACTATCATAAGAACAACGCGCGAGCCGCCATACGAATGCGCCTGGCAGTTTTCAATTGCGGCACTGCAGATTCAATCGCGCTAAAGACGAGCACGGATGCACGCATTGCAGTGCAATCCGATTGCACGCGGAACCTGAGAGCAAAGCCGTTCGAAAGCGGAGAGGGCACGATGACCGAGGCATTGACCATCGAATCGTTCTGGAAGGCGTTTTGCGCGCGTCAGATTGCGCGCGGCGTATCGCAGGCGCAGCTGCAGGCGTCGGAAGCGGCGTTCTATTCAGGTGCCGTAGCCATGTACGACATCATGATGATCGTCACGGATCCCGACTTCGATCCAATGGATGCACGCGTGATACTCGCCGCGCTTTACGACGAGCGAGAAGAGTTCCTGCGCATTCACGATATCGCGGCGATCGACCGCTAAAGATCACGCTAAAAGCTTCACGAAATGTCGTTTAGAACTATTGCGCCGTTTGCTGGCGCAAGTACTCGTTCTTCTTCATCTGCAAATACTCTTGCCGGTCCAGTTCATGTAGTTGACGCGGATATTGCTCCGTAGCGTCGAACCATGTAGCAAAGCGCTGATCGACGCGCTTGCCGGCGGGAAGAGAAAGAGAAGCGAGATACGCATCGATGGCGAGGTAATAGCGCATCGTATTGCGTTCCACGAGGCCGCGCACGCCGCCTATATAGTCGCCCGATGCCTGGGTGAATCCCACTTTCGCACTGCCTATCGTCGCGAGATACGTCTTCATCGCGATGCGTCCTGCCGCGCCGAATCCATACGAGTACGTGAGATGCAGGAACGTGCGCCCTTTGCCGATATCGACGGCTTCGAGCACGATCCGATAATCCTTCGTGCTGAGCGGTCCCGTCGCCGCGTTCAGATCGACCTGGAAGTAGTCCGGGCTCGTCGCCACCGATCGGTAATTGAACTGCACGCGGTACGTGTCGCCGAGTTCCTGTTCCGTCTTCTTGCCGACGTTCATGCTGATGATGGCCGCGCCGTTGCCGCCCACGGACGCATGGCAGTACTTCGTGTTCAGATGCAGGATCAGCACCTCGCACCAGTTCACGGGTCCTTGCTGCGGGTCGTTGAATGCGCTGTTGACGGTGGCGAACGGATAGTCCACTACCGCGTAGATATCGCCCTTCAGCGAGTTCGATGTCTCTTCCGAATCCAGATGGATCGGCCGATGAAACACGTTCGACTTGAGCTGCGGCGTGAGCGCGTCGTACTTGTCCTTGAGGGCGGTGGAGTTGTCGTCGGCCCATGTGAGCGCGCCGAGCGACAGCCCCAATAGCGCGAGCACGACCAGTACGAAGCGTTGTGTTATACGCATGATCCCGTGAGTGCTCATTTTTGGCGCTCCCGCTGACGACGCTGTTATAGGGCAGATAACGAACAAATGACAGGGCAAGTGCCGCACGAATATAGCAGAGCGCGGCCCAACGCCCGATAAACCGTTGAGCCGTTCGAGCATAAACGTGATTTGAACCAGCATTCACCGTAGCAACGTGCGTTCCTAGAATGGCATCCATGCGCTGACCCAATGGCGCTACGCAAATACCACGATCCACTCTAGGAGAAACATCATGGAACGCCTCAATCGCCAACCCGTCGCCGAAGCAACCGGCCAGGCCGCAGAACTGTTCGCGGGCATCAAGCGCGCGGTGGGCATGGTTCCGAATGCGTATGCAGCGATTGGTTCGAACAGCCCGGCTGCGTTGCAAATCGTGCTGGCAACGGGCGACGCGCTCGGCAAGGGCGCGCTGTCGCGCAAGGAAGTGGAAGCGATCAAGCTGGCGATCAGCGGCGTCGCGGATTGTGATTACTGTCTCGCCGCTCACTCGCTGACGGGCAAGAAAGTGGGCATCGCGGCCGACGACGTCGCCGCACTGCGCGAAGGACGCGATTCGTCGGACGCTCATCTGAACGCGATCGCCACGTTTGCGCGGACCGTGTTCGCATCGCGCGGCACGGTGCCCGCAGCAGTCGTCGATGCCGTGAAGGCAGCCGGTTATAACGATCAGCAGATCACCGAGACGCTGCTCGCGATCGCCGACATCACCTTCACGAACCTGTTCAACCGCGTGAACGACACGGTCGTCGATTTCCCGAAGATCTGAACGCAGTGCGATCGAAGCGCGATCGAAGCCGCTTCAGGTAGCGGCTTTGTTGTCCCGCGACGGGCCATTCGCCCGCCGCGGGCATCGCGCGTTTGCTCGTACAACTTTTCATCGCATGCAAGGGTTGATTTGTAGCAAGTTGATTCAGGTCTCTGTCGCGAAGGGGTGATCCGCTAGAATGGGGTCGCTTTTTCAACCAAGGAGATACGCGTGAAATCAGTTGTTGCCCTGCTCGCCGCAGCCGCGCTCGCATCGGTAGCGCTCAACGCTAACGCCGCATCGACGGAGAAGCTGCCCTCCGGTGTGGTCGTCGAACACCTGACGCAGGGAAGCGGCCCGCAGCCCACGGCTGCCGACGTCGTGCGCGTCAACTACCGCGGCACGCTCGCGAACGGCACCGAGTTCGACAACTCGGCCAAGCATGGCGGCCCGGCAGAGTTCCCGCTCGGCCGCGTGATCCCCTGCTGGACGCAAGGCGTCGCCACGATGAAGGTGGGCGAGAAAGCCAAACTGACCTGCCCGGCTGCGACTGCATACGGTTCGCGCGGCGTCGGCACGATTCCGCCGAACAGCGATCTGACGTTCGAAGTCGAACTGCTCGCGATTGTGAAGTAACTCTCAGGTAACCACGCAGTTAACCTTTCAGCAACCCGGCCATCCCGTGGCCGGGTTTGCTTTGCGCATCGCCGCGCACCGCGCCGTCGCTGGCGCGCAGCCTTAACGGTAGGCCCGCACCCGTTCTTCATTATCGTTAACGCTGGCTGGCCGGACGCAAATTGGCGTGATATCTAAACGGTCCTGCGGCGAATCGGTTGGACGATTGGGATTCTGTCACCAATATGAAAAACTGGACGCTCAGAATCCCGCAAAAAAATAGAATCTGCATGACGGGGTGTAGGGTGACCAGAAAACAAAGAGTGCTGTTCCTTTGCCGGGACAACGCGACGCTAAGCATTTTGGCGGAAGCCTTGCTACGCGAGCTGGACGGATTGCATTTCGACGCATTCAGCGCAGGCCTCGAGCCCGCCGAGCGGGTTCACTCGGCGGCGATGGGCGAGCTGCGCCATGGCTTTTCGAGTCTCGACCTGCTGAATCCCAAAAGCTGGCTGGAATTCACGAGCGAGTGGGCGCCGCAGATGGATTTCGTGGTGACCTTGTGCGACGAGTCGGCGCGTATCGACATGCGCGCGTTTCACGGCGCGCCGAAGCAGCATCACTGGACGCTGACGCCGTCCGCGTATGGCGCTGCGGGCGCGATCGAAAACGCGTTCTGGCAGATCCTGAAGCGCGTCGAAGACTTCATCACGGCGGAGCGCCGCCCGTGGCCGTCGTCGCTGAAACTGCCGTCCGTGGCCAGTTGCGCGTCGCCGGACGCCTGCGATCTTCTGCTAAGCGGGCAATGACTTCGTGACGCCGCTGCGGCATCGTGCGCTGCAGCCGGCTCGAACAGGCGGGAACCTGATTTGCTTACCCAAGCATTACAAACACACTGGGTTAGCACCACATTCAGGGAACACGATGAAAGCCGATACACCGAACGGACTGCCGCACGATGGCACCGCACAAGCTCATTTCTCGCACTACGCCGCGCCCTTGATCGACAGCGCGCTTGCCTGCGCAGCGGCCTTGCACTCGAACCCCGACGCCGAAGTGCTGCACAAGCTGCGCGTGTCGCTGCGACGTTTACGCACGTTGTTGTGGGCATATCGTCCGCTGCTGGATGAGCAATTTGACAATCAGCAGCGTGCACTTTTCAAGTTCTACGCAAGCGCCGCCGGCAAGACGCGCGACTGGGACATCCTGATCGCGTTGCTCGACGAAACGGGCGATGGGCAGGAAAAGCCCGGCGACGCGTTGCAGGCCGCCCGCGCCAAAACCTTCGAGACGAGCCGCACGACGCTCGAACAGGCGGACGTGAAGCGCGCGTTGCGCGAGACGCTCAAGGAAGCGAACCGCGAACTGAATACGGCGCACAAACGCACGCCGCTGCCGAAATTCGCGCGCAAGCGTCTCGCGGCCGCGCAGAAGTCGATGACGAAGCGCATGAAGCGCGCGGCGCGCGCCAAACGCTCGGACTACGCGTCGTACCACGAGGTACGCAAGGCCGGCAAGAAGCTGCGCTATCTGATCGAGTTCTTTGAGCCGATGCTCGCGAAGAAGCAACGCAAGGCCACGAAGCCGCTCAAAAGGCTGCAGAAGCGCTTCGGCGCGTTGAACGATGTCGTGGCGAGCGAACAGCTGCTGCGCGACAACCAGACCCTATACGCCGACGATACAGCCGCCGCGCACGCATTGGACGCGCTTGCGCAAGAGCGCAAGCGCCGCATGCGCGACGCAGGGAAGCTGCTGTGATGCGATTGAGTGCGGTGGCGCCAGGGTCGGCGCGATGGAACGGGGAGCGCAACCGGGTAGCGCTCCCCGCGTTCGTCAGTTAGCGGCGTGATGCGGTCCGCGAGCGCAGGGTCTCACGCACGCGCTTGGCCGCGAAGAGCGGCACGTAGTCGAGGATGCGTGCTTCGCGTTCATACGCCTGCACGGCATCGGTGTACATCTGCGATACGACTTCTTCCGGGGCGTCGGTGGATTCAGCAATTTCGTGCACGATCTTCTGCGAATCTTCCGTCTTCATTCAAGCCTCCTTGTCGCTTGTCGGTCAGTCGTCGTCGGAAAGCTGAATTGAAGGACACGCGATGCGAGGACGCCAATAGAACTTCGCAATCGGTGGTCCTGCTGCGCGAAGGTGTGCTCGAACGCGACGTGTGAAGGCGCGCTTGACGTTGCATTGCAACGCGCGAATAAAGCCTGTTTGATCAGACAGATAGCGCGCGTGCCCCAAACTTTTCCACAGATCTTTCAACAGAATCTGTGGATAACGTGATTGCAAATCAGTCGCGAAGTACGGCAGCACCTGCGACTATTTGAGCCACTTGCGCACGTCCTGTTCCCATTCGGGGTCGCCGCAGCCTTTCGGATTTTCCGGGCCGAGCACGGTGATGTAGCCCTTGCTTTTCATGCAAGATTCGTAGGCGCGCACTTTCGCGCATTGTCCCGTGCCCGTGTTCTTCGCGACCGTCTTGCACTGCGCGATCGAGCGGTCCATCGGACCGAAGTCGAGGTCGCTCGAACTGTTGAGCGTCGGCGCGTCCGCGCCCGTCACCGAGAACTCGACGGGCCCCGTATGAGTGCAGCCCGCCGTCAGCACCGCAAGCGATGCCGCCGCGATCAGAACATGCGCACGCAAGATCATGATTCGCTTCCTTGTCGAAGTCGTTCGTTGAGTTGTTATTCGCCGATCAGATGCAGCACGATATCGCGTTCCTGCGGACGCGCGCGATGTTCGAACAGATAGATGCCTTGCCATGTACCGAGCGTCATGCGTCCGTGCTCGACGGGTATCGACAGTTGCACTTGCGTGAGCGCGGTGCGCAAATGCGCGGGCATGTCATCGGGGCCTTCCGTGTCGTGTTCGTAGCGCTCGGAGTCTTCGGGAGCGAGCATCGCGAAGTGTCGTTCGATATCGCGCTGCACCGAAGGGTCCGCGTTCTCCTGGATCAATAGCGATGCCGACGTGTGCCGGCAGAATAGTGTGAGGATGCCTGTATCGATCGACGCGTCGCGCACGAATGCGGCGACTTGCGTAGTGAATTCGGACAGTCCGCGAGCGCGCGCCCGCACGTTCAGATGGCGAATGGCCTGGCGCATGAATCTTTCTCCCTTGTAGTGCCTGTCAAAGAGTTTACCGCGAGCGCCGTGCCCGATCCCGCCATGCAAACAGGGCTATGCTGATACCTCGGTGCAAACAGAAAAGGGCGAAGGTCATGGAACGCGATGAATTCATCGATGCATTGAAGCGCGAAGGTTTTGCCGAAGTCGTGACCGTCACGCGCGACCCGAACGGCACAATGGACGATCATGCTCATCCCTTCGAAGCGAAGGCGCTGGTTCTGCACGGCGAATTGACGATTCGCATTGCCGCGACGGAACGTCTGTACAAGACGGGCGACGTATTTCATCTGCAAGCGAATGAAAGCCATTCGGAACGCTTCGGACCCGAAGGTGCTCAATATCTGGTCGGCCGGAAATAAGCACGGCGAAAGCGGTCAGGCCGTCAGCACGAATTGCATCGAGCCGCTACTATTTTTGTTCGCGTCCGTCGACGTCATGCGCGTCGACGCGTCATCGCTCATTCCATCATCGAGGAGGTTTTGAATGTCCACGTCCACGACGCCCGTCTGGTTCATCACCGGATGTTCAACCGGCTTCGGCAAGGAACTGGCGCGCGCGGTGCTCGAACGCGGGTGGCGCTGCGTAGCGACGGCGCGCAACGTCGCGTCGCTCGCCGATCTCGCCGAGCCCGGCAGCGATGCCGACGCGCGTCTCCTGCGTGTAAAGCTCGACGTGACGGATGCCGCGCAGATTGCCGCTGCCGTTGAAAGTGCGGAGCAACGCTTCGGCGCGATCGATGTGCTTGTGAACAACGCGGGCTATGGTTATCAATCGTCGGTCGAAGAGGGCGAAGAAGCGGAAATTCGCGAGCAGTTCGACGTCAACGTGTTCGGCCTGTTCGCGATGACGCGCGCCGTGCTGCCCGGCATGCGCGCGCGGCACAAGGGGCATGTGCTGAACATCACGTCGGTGGCGGGCATTGCGGGCTTTCCGGGCTCGGGGTATTACGCGGCAAGCAAGCACGCCGTCGAGGGCTGGTCCGATTCGCTCGCCACTGAAGCCGGGCCGCTCGGCATCCGCGTGACCTGCATCGAGCCGGGTCCGTTTCGCACCGACTGGGCGGGCCGCTCGCTCAGGCAGACGCCGAACAGGATTTCCGACTACGCGGAGACGGCCGGCAAGCGCATGCAAGCGACGGCCGGTTACAGCGGCCAGCAGCCCGGCGACCCCGCGCGCGCTGCGCAGGCGATGATGCGCATCACCGAAACGGAACATCCGCCGCGTCATCTGGTGCTGGGCGCGTTCGGCGTGGATGCCGTATCGAAGCGCGTGCATTCGACGCTCGCGGATATCGAAGCGTGGCGCGACACGAGCATCGGCGCGGACTTTCCGGAGAACGAGCGCTAGGCGGTCATTCGGGTCGCGCAGCGTCGGGATAGTACTGCGGCGCTTCGCGGCGATCGAACATGCCGTAGTCGCGAACGACGCGCACGGTGCGCAGCCGCGCGCCTTCGGGCAACGTGAGCGTGCTTGCATAGGCATCGGCGGCCTGAGCGTCGCGCCACGCCGTGAGCAGGATCACATCGCCCGGTGTCAGCACGGCGTCGAACGCGTCCCACGATACGAGACCTGCTGCGCCTTCGCGCAAGCCCAGCGCGCTCGCAACTTCGTGCGCGCTCGCATGCTTGACCCAGTCAGCGTCGCGTTGCGCGTCGATCAGCACGATCGTGGTGGCATCGCCCGTTTCGGTTTCGTCGAGCCGTTGTTCGTGCAATGCTTGGCCAGCGGGCAAGCGCGTGTCGTGCGTCAACTGACCCACGCGCAGGCGATAATCGCGAAACGTCTGCGAGCGCCCTTTCTCCTGTACGCCATGATGGATTGCCTGCGTACGCCAGCGCACGAGCGCTTTCTCGTCACGCCAGCCCGACAGCGACAACAGCCATCCTTCGCGCGTGAGACTGCCGTAACGGACGTTATCGACGAAGCCGTCGATCTGCTCCAGTTCCGGCTTCAGCAATTTCGCGTAGCCGAGATACGTGTCCCATCGGTCGCCACGCGGCTGCACTTCGAACAGCACTGAAAACATCGTGCGCTCCCCTGAATAGACGAATCAAATGGCCGCGATGCAATCGATTTCGATGTCGAAATGCCCCGGCCATGCAGGCACGCACACAAAGATACGCGCGGGCGGATCGTTCGGAAAGTAGCGGGCGTAAATCGCATTGACGGCCGCGAACTGTTCGACCGATGTGCAGTACACATTGCACTTCAGCACGTTATCCAGCGACGAACCCGCCGTCTCGACGCACAGCTTCAACTGTTCGAGCACGAGTACCGTCTGACGTTCGAGCGGCGCATCGACGACCTCGCCCGTTTCGGGATCGAACGGCGGCAGGCCCGACACGTAGATCGTGTCGCCATGCCGCGTAACGACGGAAGTCGGCGCCTTCCATCTTTCGAGCCAGCCCGACAGCGGTTCGACCCGGATGATTTCGCGTTTCATTGCAGCCCTCGTTTCGCAGGATGTGGAAGCCATCGTAGCGCTGTTCGCTGCGTCGACGTTTCAGGCCGAGACGAAATGACGGGTGCGAATGCGCAAATCCGCTCCTCATTTTTCTCTCATTCTTCGAGCCTAGGATGCACTCATCGAAAGAACCTGCAGCGCGACACACCGACAGCGCGCTGCTTCCAGAGGGGAACACCATGAACAGGTCATTCGTTACAGCATCTGCATCGGCACTCGTCGTCTCGCTCGCGTTGAGCGGTTGCGCGACCTTCGACGGCTCCGCCAACGTCTACAGCGCGTCGCAGGCGCAGCGTGAAGAAACGGTGCGCTTCGGCACCGTCGAAAGCGTGCGCGGCGTCACGATCGATGCCAGCAACGGCCAGCCCGGCGTGCTCGGCGCACTCGGCGGCGGCGCGCTCGGCGCTGTTGCGGGCAGCGCGATCGGCGGCGGACGCGGCTCCATTCTGACGGGCATCCTCGGCGGGCTGGCAGGCGCCGTCGCGGGCAACGAAGTGCAGAACCACTTCGAGAAGAAACAGGGCGTCGAGATCACGGTGCGGCTCGACGACGGCTCGCTGCGCGCGATCACGCAAAGCACCGACGGCCCGATGTTCTACGCGGGCGAGCGCGTGCGGCTGCTGTCGAGCGGCGGCATCACGCGCGTGACGATCTGAGCATACGCAGCGGCAAAGTGAAGGAGAACATCATGTTCATGCGCGACGACGTAACTTACGAGTTTCATCACATCGGCATTCCGACGCACGAAGTGCGCGACGGCGAACGCTACAGCCCGCAATACCGGATGTACACGAGCGACAGCGATTGCCAGCTCGCGCACATCCAGTACCACCGTTTCGAAGCGGATAGCCCGCTGCACGAGCTGATGCGCACCATTCCGCATTCCGCGTTCAAGGTCGACGATCTCGACCGCGCGATCGACGAGCAGCAAGTCATTCTCGGCCCGTACGAGCCGATCAATGGCTTCCGCGTGGCGGTGATCGTCGATGACGGCATGCCCGTCGAACTGATCCAGACCGCGCTGACCGACGACGTGATCTGGAATCGCGCGGTGACGGGAAGGCAGGCGTCGCTGTACACGGCGGAACTCGTGGACTGACTCCACGCGATCAGGCTGCCGAAGGCTCCGTGGCCTGTGCCGCGCTGCGTTGCAGCCACGCGCGCCAGCCGCCGTATGACGTGATGTCGACAGCGCCTGCGATGCCTTGCGCTTCGCACACGAAGCCCGTTTCCCAACTGCCGTCCGCAAGCTCGACCTTGCCGAGCGCGAGCGGCGCGGGAATGCCCGCGAGGAACGAGCCGACTTCGCTGCCCGGCAAGTCCCACACTTCGACGTCGATAGCCGCGCCGCTCGCCGTATCGCGAATCATGCCGGGGCGCTGCGTCGCGCCGCTGCCCGCGAGGGCATACAAGCGGTAACTCGGTGCGCTCGACGTCGCTGCGACAAGCCGCGCGCCGCGTGATGTCAATTGGCAGTTCAACGCGAGGCCTTCGAGATGCGCGCCGCACACGACGAGCTTCATCCTGTCGTGACGTGCAGCGCGTGCGGGTACATCTAAGTCATGTCGCGCACCGCCCGTCAGCGGCACTGCGAGCTTGCGATGCAGCGCATCGGCGACACTCAGCAGATATTGATCGGTGAACGCACGCCCGAACAGCGTCACGCCCCACGGCAGACCATTGCGTATGAAACCCGCAGGCGTCGCGACGGCGGCGTAGTCGAGCAGATTCATGAAGTTCGTGTAATGCCCGAGTAGCGAGTTCGCGCCGACAGGATCGCGCTCCAGTTCCGCTAACGTCACGGCACGCGGAATCGACGGTGTCAGCACGCAATCGAGTTGCGCAAGCACGGCATCGCAATGCTGCTTCAACGCCTGAAGCCTGTATTGCGCGCGAAATGCATCGACGGCTGTGGCGCCTGGCGCTTTCGCGAGCACGTCGCGGATCACGGGCAACACGGCATCGGGTTGCGATTCCATCAACGCGCCCGCCACGCTGTAACGCTCGGCGACCCACGGTCCTTCGTAAAGCAGGCGCGCTGCTTCGAGAAAAGGCGTGAAGTCGATTTCAACCGCCTCGCCGCCGATGGCTTCAAGCGCTGCACGCGCCTGCGCGAATAGCGCGGGGCTTTCTTCGCAGCCGGCAAATTCGAGTTGCGCGGGCACGCCGAAACGAAAGCGTGTGACGGCGCCGAACGCCGACGCGTCGTTCCATTGCGGATTCACGCGGCTATACGCATCGGCGGGATCGTGACGGGCGGTGAGCGCGAGCAGTTCGCTCGCCTCGCTCGCGGTGGCCGTGAAGTACGTCACGCAGTCGAGCGTGCGGCACGCGGGTACCACGCCTGCCGTCGACAACAAGCCTTTCGTTCCCTTCGTGCCGACGAGGTTGTTCAGCGCGGCGGGCACGCGGCCCGAACCTGCCGTATCCGTGCCGAGCGCGAAGCTCGCGACACCGAGCGCCACGGCCAGCGACGATCCCGCGCTCGATCCGCCCGACGGATACTCGGGATGCACGCTGTTGCGGCACTTGCCATATGGCGAGCGCGTGCCGTTAAGGCCCGTGGCGAACTGATCGAGATTCGTCTTGCCGATGGGCACTGCGCCGAGCGCGATCAGTTGCGCGACCAGCGTCGCCGATTCGTCAGGCGTGTAGGCGAAGGCGGGGCACGCCGCCGTCGTCGGAATGCCTGCCAGATCGATGTTGTCCTTTAGCGCGAACGGCACGCCATAGAGCGGCAGCGAATCGATGTCGCGTTCATCCAGCGCGGCAAGGTAAGGCTCGATTTCCGCGTCGGACAGAAGATGGATGAAGAGATGAAACTCGGGGTTAAGCGCGGCGGCGCGTTCGCGCAATGCGGCAATCAGTGTGCGCGGCGTGGCGCGGCCTGCGCGATACGCAGCCCGCAACGCGGGCAGACGCAGATCGAATGAATCCATGTCGTGCGGTTCCTTGAATACGTTGATGTGAAGTGCGTCACGCGTGCTGTTCGAGCACGACCACGCGCTGTCCGGCGCGCACGGGCGAACCCGGCGCGACATGAATCTCGCCGACTGTACCCGCGCAAGGCGCCACGACGGATATCTCCATCTTCATCGACTCGATCACGAGCAGCACGTCGCCGGCTTCGACCGTCGCGCCGGGCTCGACGCGCACTTGCCACAAGTTGCCCGCGATTTCGCTGTCGACGGCGATCTGGCCATCGGTGAGCGGCGCGATTTCGGCGTCGGCGGCGACGGGCGGCTCCAGCGCGTCTTCATTGCTGCCCGCGTCATGCCAGCGTTGCCGCTCTGCCTGAAACGCGGCTTGCTGACGCGTGCGGAACTGCGCGATTTCATCAGCGTCGCGTTCGAGAAAAGCCTGATAGTCGGCGAGCGACAACTCGGTCTCTTCGATCTTCAGCGGATAACGCCCGAGCGGGAACGCTTCGCGGATGCGCAGCAATTCATCGGCGGAGACTTCATAGAAGCGGATCTGATCGAAAAAGCGCAGCAAATAAGGACGTCCCGCGAAATCCGCGATGTCGCGATAGCGATTCCACATCTGCAGCGTGCGTCCGACGAACTGATAACCGCCGGGCCCTTCCATCCCGTACACGCACAGATACGCGCCGCCGATGCCGACCGAGTTTTCCGCCGTCCACGTGCGCGCCGGGTTGTACTTCGTCGTCACGAGCCGGTGACGCGGATCGAGCGGCGTCGCGACGGGCGCGCCGAGGTAGACGTCGCCGAGTCCCATCACCAGATAGCTCGCATCGAACACGACGCGCTTCACGGCGTCGATCGAATCGAGATCGTTGATGCGGCGGATGAACTCCAGATTGCTCGGACACCACGGCGCGTCCTTGCGCACAGTGGTCATGTACTTGTCGATCGCGAGCTGACATGCAGGGTCGTCCCACGACAGCGGCAGATGCACGACACGCGACGGCGCGCGCAGATCCTTTTGCAACAGCACGCGCTGCCACGTCGCCGCGACGTGATCGAGCAGCGTGGCGAGCGGCAACTGTTCCGGCTGATAGTGAACCTGCAGCGAACGGATGCCGGGCGTCAGGTCGATCACGCCGGGCAACTGCAACGCTTCGAGCGATTGCATCAGCGCGTGGCCGCGAAAACGCAGCACGAGATCGAGTTCGGGCGGTCCGATTTCGAGCAGCAGATGCGTGTCGCCGGAAAGACGGGCGACGAGACGCTCATCGCCTTCGCCGACGTTCAGCACGATCGGCGATTGCAATGTCGTTGGCGCGTCGTTATCAGGCGATACGGCATGCGCCGTGAGCGTCGACACTTCCTGAAGACGTGCATGTGCCGCCGCGCGCGCCGTCGTGATGTCGACGGGAATGAAGCGCACCTTGTCGCCTGCTTTCAGCTGACCGATCTGCCAGAGGTCCGCTTCGATCACCGTCACAGGGCAGACAAAACCGCCGAGGCTCGGGCCGTCCGGGCCGAGAATCACAGGCATATCGCCCGTGAAATCGATTGCGCCGACCGCATACGGATTGTCGTGAATGTTCGACGGATGCAGACCTGCTTCGCCGCCGTCCGCGCGCGTCCATTCGGGCTTCGGGCCGATCAGCCGCACACCGGTGCGGCTCGAATTGAAATGGATTTCCCAGTCGGTATCCAGAAACTGCTCGATATAGCGCGCGCTGAAGTATTCGGGCGCGCCGTGCGGACCATAGATCACGCGCAACACACGCACGTCATCGAGCCGATGCGCGAGCGTCGACGGCAGCGTTGCGCCTGTATCGCGATCCGTGAGCGCGTGAAGATGCAGCACATCGCCTGCACGCAGCGCGCGCCCGCCGTGGCCGCCGAACTGGCCGAGCGTGAACGTGCTGCGGCTGCCGAGATATTGCGCGACGTCGAGGCCGCCACGCACGCACAGATACGCGCGTGCACCTGCGCCGCGTATCGTGCCGAGCGCGAGCGTCGAACCTGCTGTGACCGCGAACGTCGTGTTCATCGGTTGCGGGATGTCGTCGAGCATGACGGGCAGCGTCGCGCCTGTCACGACGACGATAGCGTCCGTATTGAAGCGCAGCGTCGGACCGCTCATCGTGATTTCGAGCGCGGCCGCTTGCGCGTCGTTACCGAGCAAACGATTGCCGAGACGCAATGCGCGGTCGTCCATCGGTCCCGACGGCGGCACGCCGACGGCCCAATAGCCAGGGCGTCCCGGATAGTCCTGCACAGTGGTCTGCGTGCCGCCGCTCAACACTTCGAACGTGGATGCGCGATAACGCAGGCCTTCGAGACAACGTGTCCACGGATGACCGCTTGCGAACGGTGTATCGGCGAGAATCTGCCGCAGATAGTCGCGATTCGTTTCGACACCGTAGATGCGCGACGCTTGGAGCGCGGCGTCGAGCGCGTGGCGCGCTTCATCGCGCGTCGGCTGCCACGCGATCAGCTTTGCGAGCATCGGATCGAACCACGGCGGCACTTCGCAGCCCGCTTCGATCCACGTGTCGATGCGCAGCGCGCGACCATCGGCGGAAGGGAACGATACGTCAGTCAATAACCCAGGACAGGGCTTGAAATCGCGGCCCGGATCTTCCGCGTAGAGGCGTGCCTGAATCGCGTGCCCTTGCGGCTTGAGATCGCGTGAAAGCACGTTAAGCGGTGCAAGTGTGCCCGCCGCGAGTTCGATCATCCAGCGCACCAGATCGACGCTCCACACCTGTTCGGTCACGCCGTGCTCGACCTGAAGACGTGTGTTCACTTCAAGAAAGTAGAAGCGCGCGGCGTCGCTGTCGTAGACGAATTCGACCGTGCCCGCCGAGCGATACGAGACCGCTTGAGCGAGTCGGATCGCCGCATCGCATAGCGCGGCCTCGACGCCATCGGGCAGATTCGGCGCGGGCGTTTCTTCAAGCACCTTCTGGTTGCGCCGCTGCACCGAGCAGTCGCGCACGCCGAGTGCAATTGCCGCGCCCTGGCCATCGCCGAATACCTGCACTTCGAGATGCCGCGCTTTCTCGATGTACTTTTCGAGGAACACGCCCGCATCGCTGAAATTGTTTTGCCCGAGTCGCTTGACGATATCGAAGTGCGCAGCGAGTTCTTCGTCCGAGCGACACACGCGCATGCCGATGCCGCCGCCGCCTGCCGTGCTTTTCAGCATCACCGGATAGCCGACGCGTTTCGCCGCTTCGAGCGCCGCATCGATTCCGTCGAGCAGGCCGGTGCCTTCGAGCATCGGCACGCCCTGTTCGGCGGCGATCGCGCGCGCCGTGTGTTTGAGTCCGAACGCGCGCAACTGCGAAGGCGTCGGGCCGATGAAGGCAATGCCGGCGGCTTCGCAAGCCTCGGCGAAGGCCGCGTTCTCCGACAGAAAGCCATAGCCCGGATGAATCGCCTGCGCGCCTTGTGCGCGTGCGATCTCCAGAATCTTCGCGATGTCGAGATAGGTGACGCTCGCCGCGCCGTCGCCGAGGCTGCATGCCGTATCGGCGAGACTGACGTGACGGCTCGCGCGATCCGCTTCGCTATACACAGCGACGCCTTCGACGTTCAGTTCGCGCAGCGTGCGCAGGATGCGGCATGCAATCGCGCCGCGATTGGCAATGAGGACTTTATCGAACATGAGTGGATGTTCAATGCGTGGGCGGGTCGTCCCGCCACGTGGGCATGCATGCCGAGGTCGTCCACGGCAAGTCGCTTCGCTTCCGTGTGTCGAAGCGGACGACGTTCAGTGCTTCTTGTATGTTGCGGAACGGTCGATGCGCATGAAGCGTTCGGCGCGCACTTTCATCATCGTGTAGAGCCACAGACGCAGCGTGCTCAGTTCCATATCGTCAGCTCCGCAGGCGTCGGGTTGTAGCCGTTGCAGGGATTGTTCAGCTGCGGGCAGTTCGAGATCAGCACGATCACATCCATTTCCGCGCGCAATTCGACGTATTTGCCCGGCGCCGAAATGCCGTCTTCGAATGTGAGGCCGCCCTCGGATGTGACGGGCACGTTCATGAAGAAGTTGATGTTGGCGGCAATGTCCTGCTTCGACAAACGGCCGTCGTGCGCGCACGCTCGCAGGTAGTTGTCGCGGCAGCTGTGCATGTAGCGCTTTTCCAGCGCGTAGCGCACCGTGTTGCTTTCCTGCGCGCAGGCGCCGCCGAGCGTGTCGTGACGTCCGCACGTATCGGCGACGATGGTCAGCATCGGATTGCCGAGGTTCGAATAGAGCACGGTGCCCGTCGTCAGATAGAGGCTCTGCTGGCGGCGCAGCGTGCGTTGTGCATCGTAGCGTTCGCGCGGATCGGCGAGACTGTAGAAGAGCGTATCGATCGCCTGATTGCCTTCGACGTCGCGGATACGCAGCGTCTGTCCCGCTTTCAGTTCCTTGAGCCACGGCTCGCCCGCGGGCAAGGTTTCGCGGAAGGTTGCGCTGGCGGGATCGAGCGTGCTGGCTGTGAGTGTGGATGTCGTCATGGCGCGCCTGTCGCTCAGAGAAAGAATCGTTCGGTGTTGATGAAGCCGCGCGTGTTTTCATCGCACGACGTACGGCAGATTTCGGCGATCTGCGGATCGGCGGCGCGCAGTGCGAGCTTCACGGGCTTCGGCGCGTATTCCGGGTTTGGGTCGAGCGGATGCTGGATCGCCGTCAGCACGACGAGCGTGTTCATCGGCGCATACAGCTCGATGTAGTTGCCCGCTTTCGAATTGCCCTCGACGAATTGCATCGCGCCCGCATCCGTCACGTCGACGCGGCTGAACAGGTTCAGCGTCATCAGCAGATCCGCGACGCCGAGTCCCCACTTGCCGAGTTCCACGAGCAGGTTGTCGGTGCCGTTGCGATAGAACGCGTTGCGCAACTCCTGATAGCGGCCCTGGCCATATTTCTCGAACACTTCCGCCGCGTTCGACGCGCCGGCGAGACTGTCGTGCCAGCCGCACGTGTCCGCGACGACTGCGGCGAGCACGCGGCCCATGTCCGAATAAATGCAATGGCCGCGCGTCAGTTTTGCGGTGTGCTGGCACTTGAGCGTGTCGGGCAGATTCATGCGCTCGCTCTTCTCGGCGGCGTTGAAAAGCAGCATGCCGACGTTCGCGCCGCCACGCGGATCGGTGATACGCAAAACCTGTCCACGCTTCACGATCAGCGACGCATGGCCGCCGCCCGGCACGGTTTCTTCGAGCAATATTTCGTTCATGTCTTTGTCCTTGTTTCGTTCGCTTCGGTTGCGCAGGTCATGCGGGCACGGCGAGCAGCGGCGGAATCGCCGTCGTCGCCTGCGGCTCGCGCACGCCGTTGCGTTCGAGCGGAATGTCGTAGGTAATGCGCGCGCCGTACGCCTGCGGCGCTTGCGGATCGATGCGCACCTTGTCGAAGACGAGCACGCGGCTGCCGAGCGTGAAGCCTTCTTTCAGATCGTGCGTGACCATGAAGACGGTCAGCTTCGCTTCGCGCCAGAGGCCCGTCAGCAGTTCGTGCATGTCGCGGCGGATGCCGGGATCGAGCGCGCCGAACGGTTCGTCGAGCAGCAGCACGCGCGGCTTCATCACGAGCGCCTGAGCGAGCGCGAGACGTTGCTGCATGCCGCCCGACAGCTGATGCGGATATTTGTCGAGCGAATCGGCGAGGCCGACGCGTGTGAGCATCGCAACGGCTTCATCGCGTGCGAGACGGCGGCGCGCGCCGAACAGGCGGCCCGTGAAGCGCGCATGCGGCAACTCCAGTCCGAGCATCACGTTGCGCAACACGGTCAGATGCGGAAACACCGAGTAGCGCTGAAACACGACGCCGCGATGCGGGTCCGGCTCCGGCGGCAGCGGTTCGCCGTCGAGCAGGATCTCGCCGCGCGTCGGACGTTCCTGGCCGAGCAGCAGCCGCAGGAACGTCGACTTGCCGCAGCCCGACGCGCCGACCATCGAGCAGAACTCGCCTTCCGCGATGCGCAGATTGAGCCGCTCCAGCACGACCTGATCGTCGTACTGCTTCCACAGATTGCGGATCTCGATCATGCGCGGCCCCCGTTGTACCAGGGGAACGCCCATTGCGTGAGACGGCGCAGCGCTTCGTCGATCAGCCATGCGAGCAGCGTGATCCACGCGACGTACGGCAGGATCACGTCCATCGCGAGATAGCGGCGCACGAGAAAGATGCGATAGCCGAGGCCGTCCGTCGATGCGATCGCTTCCGCCGCGATCAGAAAGAGCCACGCGGACGTCAGCGCGAGCCGCAGCGCGATCAGCAGACGCGGTAGCAGTTGCGGCACGATCACGCGCACGATCAGCGTCCAGCTCGACGCGCCGAGCGTTTGCGCCTTGATCCACAGTTCTTCGGGAATCTCGCGCGTGCGCTGCTGCAAGTCGCGGATCATCATCGGCGTAATGCCGATCACGATCAGCACGACTTTCGATAACTCATCGAGACCGAACACGATGAAGAGAATCGGCAGCACGGCAAGCGGCGGAATCATCGATATCACGGTGATGAACGGCGACAGCGTCGCGCCCGCGAGCGGAATGCTGCCCGTGACGATGCCGAACACGAGCGCAATCGCCGCGCTCGCGACGAGTCCGATGCCGAGCCGCTTCATGCTCGATACCGTGTCGTCCCACATCGTGTAGTCGCCCGTGCGCTTGTCTTCGGTGAACGCGTATTCGTGCAGCGCGTCCTTCATCTGTGTGGCGCCCGGCAGCAGCTTGTCGTCGGGATTCGCCTGCAGCCGCAGCGACGAGCCGGTGAAATACACCGCGACCAGCACGATGAAGGGCAGCAGCAACAGCATCAGACTGCCGGTGCGGCCAGGATGTCGGTTGATGAGCCGCATGGGCCTCTCCTGCTCAGAATGACGCGGCGTTCAAAGCTTGCCTTGCGCGGCGAGGCGCACATACGTCGGGTCGAAACGCAGCTTCAGGTTGCCCTTGTTGCCGACGGTCACGTCGTTGTCGAACGCCATGCCGACGGCACCCGCGTTCGGCGCGCCTTTGCCGAGCAGACCGTGATCGAACGAGAACTGCGCGACGCGCGTCATGATCTTCGGCATGTTCGGGCTGGTGGCGAAGTCGAGCGCCTGTTGCGGCGTGTAGAAGAGGGCGGTGGTCGACAGTTGCGATCTGAAGCCGGCGAGGTCGGTGCCCGATGCTTTCGCCATCGAGGTCAAGGCCGCTTGCGTTTCCGGCGACGTGCCGTGCATCAGTTGCATGATCTCGAACCACGCGCCCGTCAGCGCCTTGCCGAGCGCGGGGTTGTCGTGCAGCGTCTTCGTGTTGACGACCATCATGTCCATGATCTCGCCGGGAATGCGGCTCGAATCGAACACTTCGGTGACGTTCGGCTTCGCCTTCAGATCGGCGAGCATCGGATTCCACGTGACGGCGTTATGCACGGTCGGCGTGGCGAACGCGCCGGAGATATCGGCATCGGACGTATTGACGGTCTTGATGTCGCGCTCGCTCATGCCTGCCGATTCGAGCGCGCGTGCGAGCAGGTAGTGCGAGACGGAGAGTTCGACGAGATTGACGGGCTGGCCTTTCAGGTCGGCGACCTTCTTGCCGCTGCCTTTGATCAGCACGCCGTCGTTGCCGTTCGAATAGTCGCTGACGATCAGCGCGGTGCTGTCCACGCCGCCCGTTGCCGGAATGGTGAGCGCGTCCATGTTGGTCATCGCGCAGCCATCGAACTTGCCGGCCGTGTACTGGTTGATCGATTCGATGTAGTCGTTCAGTTGCACGACATCGACGTTGATGCCGTACTTTTTCGCCCACTTCGACATGATGCCCTGGGTCTTCGCATAGCCCCACGGCATCCAGCCGGCGTAGATGGTCCAGCAGACCTTGAAGTCCTTGCGTGCTTGAGCGAATGAAGGCGTGGAAATGCAGAGGGAGAGAGCGACGGCGGCTGCGGCGAAAAAGCGGAGCTTGCGCATGAGGTTGACCTCGCGGGGACGGTTATCGACGGCAGGAGCGGCGCGACGCATCGCGTTCTCTCCCGGGCTTTTATCCCGCCGTGTAACCTCGTTCGAGGTCGACAACTCTCGGACCAGCGTCGCGCACCGAATGCTTTTGTCGATTCGATGCGGACCGGAACCCTAGTCGTCCATTTGCCAGATTGTGACTGCTAAACCGGATGCTGCACCGGCTCCTGCTCCTCACTAAGCGATAAGCATGCCATTGCCGGCGCGACGTCGATTCGACGTGTTTGGCGCGTCATTGATGCACAACGTTGAAGCGCGACGGCGATATGCGTGCGCGTGTGCGCACCAGTCGGGTGCTTCGAGACGGCGTTATTTGCCCAGCCGCTCTGCGAGCGCGTGGCGGCGCATGCAGCGCTCCATGCTGTCGAGGAACGCGTGATCGGCCGCATTCATCTTGCGTTCGCGATGCCACAGCAGATGCACGTCGACATCGACGAGACCTTCTTCGGGCGGCAGCCGCCACAGGCGCTGCTGCGCGATGTCGTCGCGCACGATGTGTTCCGGCAGACAGCCGATGCCGAAGCCCGCGAAGATCAACCGGCGCACTTCGTCGAGACTCGGCGACGACGCGACGATGCGCCCCGTGAAGCCCTTCTGGTCGCGAAACACGGTGAGCGGCGAAAGACTGTCGCCGATCTGGTCGCTCGTGAACGACACGAAGTTTTCCGCGAGCAGGTCTTCCATCGTCAGCGGCGACTTGCCGTACAGCCGGTGATGACGCCCGCAGAAAATCGCGTAGCGCTGCCTTAGAAAGCAGCGCATTTCCAGCTTGTCGTGCGGCGTGCGGCACAGGCCGAGGCCCGCGGTCGCCGTCTTCTGCAGCAGCGACGAGATGATGTCCGACGAACGCATCACTTCGATCTGCAAGTCGATGCGCGGATACGCGCGATGAAAGTCCGCGAGGAACTCGTCGTACACGGGCGATTCGATCCGGCTGATGGTCAGCAGACGTATCGAGCCGCTGATGTCCTCCGTGCGGTCGTCGATCTCGGTTTCGAGCCGCGAGATATTCCCGTAGATGTCGCTCGCAATGCGATACACCTCTTCGCCCGCCTGCGTCGGCGCGAAATACGGACCGCGCCGCTCGATCAGCTTGCGCTCCAGCGTTTCTTCCAGCCGCCTCAACGCCTGGCTGACGGCGGGCTGCGTCACGTGCAGACGCGCGGCGGCACGGCTCAGACTGCGCTCCTGCATGATCACGAGGTACGTGCGCAGCAGGTTCCAGTCGAGCCGGTCGTTCAGAAATCGGGCGATGTCGGGGCGCATGCGGGTGAAACTATAAGTTGAATTTATGCGGCGAATAATAACTCGAAATTTGACTAATGTTTTCTGGCCGCCGATAAATGACGCATTCCGTCAGCCGTTGCGCGCGACCGTTCCGGCCACAAGCCACGAACGGCACACCGATCCCAACACCGCGCGCGAGGCCACGGGTTCAACCCACGTCATACGTGTATCAGGAGCCAGCATGACCCAAGCCATCAGTACCCGTCAGCCGGGACGCGCCGCGACGGCCGCGTTCATCGGCACGATGATCGAGTGGTACGACTTCTACATCTACGCGACGGCGGCAGCGCTCGTATTCGGCGAGCTGTACTTTCCGTCGAGCGACCGCTTCATCAGCACGATGGCGTCGTTCGCGACCTTTGCCGTGGGCTTTTTCGCGCGGCCATTGGGCGGCATCGTGTTCGGCCATCTCGGCGACCGTATCGGCCGCAAGAAGGCGCTGATGACGACGCTGATGATGATGGGCGTCGCGACTGTATGCGTCGGCCTGTTGCCCGACTATTCGAAAGTGGGCGCGCTCGCGCCCGTGCTGCTCGTGCTGCTGCGCGTGGTGCAAGGCATTGCCGTGGGCGGCGAGTGGGGCGGCGCAGTGTTGATGGCAGGCGAGCACGCGCCGAAGGGCCGCCGCACGTTCTTCGCGTCGTTCGCGCAGCTCGGCAGCCCGGCGGGACTGATTCTGTCGCTGATCGCGTTTCGCGCGGTCACGTCGATGGACAAGGCGGACTTCATGTCGTGGGGCTGGCGTCTGCCGTTTCTCGCGAGCGCCGTGCTGCTGATTGTCGGCATCGTGATCCGTCTCGGCGTGAACGAATCGCCGGAATTCGCGCGTATGAAAGAAGCGAACCGCACGTCGAAGCTGCCGATCGCCGAAGTGTTCCGCTCGGCGTGGGGCCTCGTGCTGCTGTGCATCGGCGCGAACACGATCGGCATTGCGGGTGTGTACTTCACGAACACGTTCATGATCGCGTACACGACGCAATACGTGGGCGTGACGCGCTCGCTGATTCTCGACTGCCTCTTTGCGGTGGCGATCATCCAGTTCATCGCGCAGCCGCTTGCTGCGTGGCTGGCCGAACGCATCGGCGGCGCGCGCTTCCTGAAGATCGCCGCGCTGCTCGCGATGATCTCGCCGTATCCGATGTTCGTGCTCGTGCAAAGCGGCTCGGCCGTGCCGATGGTGATCGGCATCGCGATCGCCGTGGTCTGCATGGCGAGCTTCTATTCGGTGATCGCTGGCTTCGTCAGCGGCATCTTTCCGACGCACGTGCGCTACTCAGGCATCTCGCTCGCGTATCAGGTGTGTGGCGCGGTGGCGGGCGGCCTGACGCCGCTCGTGGGCACGTGGCTCGCGCATCGCTATACGGGCCAATGGTGGCCGCTCGCCGTGTTCTACACGTGCCTCGCGGGCATCTCATTGCTGTGCATCGTCGCGCTCGACGCGCGTCGCGCGGCGCATGCGGAGCAGACGGAAGTCGTCGGCGCGCATTGAATCGAATCTGAGTTGATGAACATCGGAAGACCCATGAAAGACCTGTTGCAAATCGATGGCGCGCGCCTGTGGCAAAGCCTGATGGACATGGCGAAGATCGGCGCGACGCCTAAAGGCGGCGTGCGCCGTCTCGCGTTGACGGATGAAGACGTGCGCGGCCGCGATCTGTTCGCGACGTGGTGCCGCGATGCGGGCATGACGGTGAGCGTCGATGAGATCGGCAATCTGTTCGCGCGTCGCGAAGGCGTGCAGAAGGACGCCGCGCCCGTGCTGATCGGCAGCCATCTCGACACGCAGCCCGAAGGCGGCCGTTTCGACGGCGTGTACGGCGTGCTCGCCGCGCTCGAACTGGTGCGCGCGCTGAACGATGCGAACATCGAGACGGACAAGCCGATCGAAATCGTCTCGTGGACCAATGAAGAAGGCGCGCGCTTCACGCCCGCGATGCTCGGCTCGGCGGTGTTCACGGGCATCACGTCGCTCGACGACGCGCTCGCCAAGAAAGACGCCGACGCCATCACGCTCGCCGATGCGCTCGCGCAAAGCGGCTATCGCGGCGCGCGCGCCGTCAATGCGCAACGTGTGGATGCGTATTTCGAAGCGCATATCGAGCAAGGCCCCGTGCTCGAAGCGAACGGCACGACGATCGGCGTCGTGACGGGCGGCCAGGCGATCCGCTGGCTCGACGTCAAGGTGACGGGCATGGCCGCGCACGCCGGCACGACGCCGATGCCGTATCGCAAGGACGCGTATTTCGCGAGCGCGCAGATGGCGGCGGAACTGGAGACGATCGTCGGACGATATGCGCCGCGCGGACTCGTGACGATCGGACAGATCGGCATCACGAACGCGTCGCGCAACACGATTGCAGGCGAAGTGAAGTTCACCGTCGACTTGCGTCATCACGAAGACCGCGAAGTCGACGCAATGGAACGCGATCTGCGCGATGCGTTTGCGCGCATTGCACAGGCACGCGGCGTGATGATCGACGTCGAAACGTACTGGCGCAGTCCCGCAACGCCGTTCGATACGGACTGTGTCGCGCTCGTCGCGCAGGCCGTCGAAGGGCTCGGCTATTCGAACGAGCGCATCGTCAGCGGCGCAGGTCACGATGCGATTCACCTGGCGCGCTATTGCCCGACGGCGATGGTGTTCATTCCGTGCGTCGACGGTCTGTCGCACAACGAAGCCGAAGACGCATTGCCCGACGACGTGACGCGCGGCGCGAACGTGCTGCTCAATGCCGTGGTTGCGCGCGCGGGTGTCGCGTCGACGGTTCAAGTGCAATAAGAGGAATAGCCCTGCAAATGAAGACCTTTTTTCATCCCGAACAGTTGCTGCATCATCCGCGCACGTACATGTCGCGCGGACAGATGCGCGCGCCGCAGGAAGTGCCCGAGCGCGCCGCGCGGCTCGTCGCGGCGGCGAAGTCGCTGGACTTCGATGTCGTCGAACCCGCCGATCACGGCACGGCCGCCATCGCTGCCGTGCACGACATGAACTATCTGCGCTTTCTCGAAGAAGGGCATCGCGAGTGGAAGCAGATGCCCGATGACTGGGGCGACGAAGTGATGTCGAACATCTTCGTGCGCGATCCGAATCCGTTGCGCGGCGTGCTCGCGAAGGCGGCGCGCTATCTCGCCGACGGCAGTTGTCCCGTCGGCGCGAATACCTGGCGCTCCGCTTACTGGTCGGCGCAGAGCGCGCTGGCGGCGGCTGCTGCCGTGAATGACGGCGCGCGCGAAACGTACGCGCTGTGCAGGCCGCCCGGCCATCACGCGCGTGCCGATGCGGCGGGCGGCTTCTGCTATCTGAACAACGCGGCGATTGCGGCGCAATCGTTGCGCAGCCGCTTCAAACGCGTCGCGATTCTCGATACCGACATGCACCATGGCCAGGGCGTGCAGGAGATTTTCTACGGACGCGACGACGTGTTGTACATCTCCATACACGGCGATCCGACGAACTTCTATCCCGTCGTCGCGGGTTATGAAGAAGAGCGCGGCGCGGGTGCGGGCGATGGCTTCAACGTGAATCTGCCGATGCCGCACGGTTCGTCGGAAGCCGTTTTCTTCGACAAGCTCGACGATGCGTTGCGCGTGCTGAAGCGTTTCGAACCCGATGCGCTCGTGCTCGCGCTGGGCTTCGATATTTACAAGGACGATCCGCAATCGCAGGTCGCGGTGACGACGCAAGGTTTCGGACGGCTCGGCGAAGCGATCGGTGCGTTGCGTCTGCCTTCCGTGATCGTGCAGGAAGGCGGCTATCACCTGGAGAGTCTCGAAGCGAATGCGCGTGCGTTCTTCGACGGCTTCATGGAGAAGCGCAGCGCTTGAGCGCCTGAATCAACACACAAAATGAAAACGGCCTCGCGACAAGTTGCGAGGCCGTTTTTCTTTGCGCTTCTGCTGAAGCTGGCTGGCAGCTTAGCCCGGCAGACGCGTCGACGACGCCGTTGCGCGGTTGTTCGAAGCGACGCCCGTGTCAGTCGGCAGCGCGGAGCCTTGCGCCTGCGCGACGAGGTTTTCGGCGGCAGGGCCGATCGCGTCGGTGAAGGTCTTCGGACGCACGCCGATGGCGAGCACCAGCACGGCCATTGCGCCGAGCAGCACGAACTCGCGGCGGCCCAGATCGCGCAGGCTCGATACACGCGTGTTCTTGATCGCGCCGAACATCACACGCTTGTACATCCACAGCGTGTACGCGGCACTGAGGATCAGCGTGAGCGCAGCCGTCGCGCCGACCCAGAAGTTGAAGCGGATCGCGCCCATCAGCACCAGGAATTCGCCGACAAAGCCCGACGTGCCCGGCAGACCGACGTTGGCCATCGAAAACAGCATCGCGAACGTGGCGAGCTTGGGCATCGAATTGGCGACGCCGCCGTAGGCGTCGATCGAGCCGTTCTTCGTGCGGTCGAACAGCATGCCCGTGCACAGCAGCATGGCGCCCGACACGATGCCGTACGACAGCATCTGCACCACCGCGCCTTCCGTGCCCATGCGGTCGAACGTGAACAGGCCGAGCGTGACGAGGCCCATGTGCGCGACAGCCGAGTACGCGAGCAGCTTGCGCATGTCGGTTTGAGCGAGCGCGAGCAGGCTGCCGTAGATCACCGCGACGAGCGACAGCGCGATCATGGCCGGTGCGAAGAAGTGGCAGGCGTCCGGGACGATGGGCAGCGCGAAGCGCAGCAGGCCGTAGCCGCCCATCTTCAGCATGCCGAGCAGCACGGCGGCGCCCGTCGGGCCGTCGGAGTGGACGTCAGGCAGCCACGTATGCACGGGCCACATCGGCACCTTCACCGAGAACGCGGCGAGGAAGCCGATGAACACCATCAGCTGCGGCGTGAAGTCGAGCTTGAGCGTGCGCCACGTGGCGATGTCGAACGTGTGCGCGTGCGCCCACAGATAGATCAGCGCGGCGAGCATCGCCAGCGAGCCGACCAGCGAAAAGAAGAAGAAGCGCACGGCCGCATAGACGCGGCGCTGTTCGCCCCACGTGCCGATCAGCAGGTACAGCGGGATCAGCGACGCTTCGAAGAACACGAAGAACAGCATGCCGTCGAGCGACGTGAACACGCCCTGCATGCAGCCCGACAGCAGCAGGAACGCGCCGTAGTACTGCGCGACGCGCGACGAGATCGATTCCCACGACGCGATCACGATGATCAGTGTGGTCACGGACGTCAGCACGGTGAACCACAGCGAGATGCCGTCGACGCCGAGGTGATACGAGATGCCGAACTCGGGCAGCCAGGCGAGCTGCTGCTCGAACTGCATGGTGGACAGCGAGGAGTCGAAGCCCGACACCAGCGGAATGACGGGCAGGATGCTGACGGCAGCGCCGATCAGCGCGAGCCAGCGCGTGCGGCTACGGGCATTGTCGGAGCCGCCGAGCAGCACGACGATACCGGCGACGATGGGGACCCAGATCAGGAGGTCGAGAACTGATGGGAGGTGCATTTGCTCTTTCGATGAAACGCCAGGACGCGAATAGCAGGCCCTCGCCCTCAAGGCGAAGGATCAAAAACCTTACATGGACATTTCGACGGCCGGCCCCTGAACGGAGCGGGACGATGCGCAGTCTTGCGCACGCGCGTAACCAAAACGCATGAGACGGTCAGGGTTAACGAGGATAACTCAAAATTATAATGTTGCGCTGCCACAAGTGCGATTTTTATTTATTGCGAAAGTCGATATTGACATTGCTGGGCGGGCCTGTGCAGTCGATTTGCGCTGCACAAAAAAGCGGCATTGAAACGTTGCCATTGGTCTGGCGCGACTATTTGCCCACCGGGGTTGCCCTGGATTTGCGCCATAGTTGTTCGCGATACGCTTAAGTCGCGAGGAGACGAATCCATGACCATGAGAAAAGTTTTTCACATCGCCGTTATCGCTGTTCTGGCTTATCTGGTCGCCGACCGCGCATTGCTGCATGCGCAGGCAAAAGAAGCCAGCACGTTCGCCTGCGCGCAAGGCGCGGAACAGGTGAAGCTGGATGCGCTCGGCCGGGGGTTTGGCGACGCTGCCGCAAGCAGTCAGGGCGAAGCGTTCAAGTCGGGATGTCTCGTGACGGGCCGTGGCCGTCCGATGGAGATGCTGGCGCGCAACTGATGCGCCGAAGGTGGGGCAGGGGAGCGTGCCGGCTGCACGATACGGCATGTGCAACCGGCACGGGGATGCGCGAAGGTTAACGCGACATCATGTTCATGCTGACGTTATGCATGACCCACAGCGTACCGCCGATCACGATAACAGCCGTCAACACGGTGAACGCGAACGCCGTGACGTTCCAGCGCTGGCCCGACGACGTGTTCATGTGCAGGAAGAACACCAGGTGCACGATGATCTGCACGAGGCCGAGACCGGCGATCGCGTAGAGCGCCTGCGTTCCCGTCAGCCAGCCTGCCAGCACCACGCCGAACGCGGCTGCCGTCAGGATGACGGACAGCACGAAACCGATCGTGTAGCTGCCGAAGCTGCCGTGGCTTTCGTCGCCGTGCGCCGAATGTGACGAGTGAGAATGGCTGCTCATTTAGATCACGCTCGCAAGATAGACAAACGAAAAGACACCGATCCAGACGATGTCCAGAAAGTGCCAGAAAAGGCTCAGGCACGTCAGACGTCGCAGTTCGCGCTCGCCCAGCTTCGGTGCGCGGATGACCTGAATCATCATCACGAGCATCCACACCAGACCCGACGTCACGTGCAGACCGTGCGTGCCGACCAGCGTGAAGAACGCCGACAGGAACGCGCTGCGGTCCGGACCTGCGCCGTCGGCGATCAGGTGCGAGAACTCGCGGATTTCCAGCACGACGAACGCCGCGCCGAGCACGAACGTCACGGCCAGCCACAAGAGCGTGGTGCTCTTGTTGTTCTTGTGCGCGCCGAGCATCGCAAAACCGTACGTGATACTCGAGAACAGCAGGATCGCCGTTTCGAGCGCAACGCCCGGGATTTCGAACAGGTCTTTACCGCTCGGACCGCCCGCGAACTGATGGCTCATGACTGCAAACGTCGCGAACAGCGCCGCGAACAGAATGCAGTCGGTCATCAGATACAGCCAGAAACCGAATACCGAGTTGGACGGTGCGTGCTCTGCATCGTGATGATGCGGGTCCGCAACAATAGCTTTTTGTAGCATCAGGCAATCTCCTCAGCTTCGGGCAGTTGCTTCGCGATCGTCGCGCCCGAACCCGCACCGTTGCGCTCTTCGATCAGTTGAACCGTATCGGCCGGGATGTAGTAGTCGATGTCGTTATCGAAGCTGCGTGCGATCCACGTACCGATCGCGCCAATGAACGCCGCGATAGCCAGCCACCAGATGTGCCACGTCAGCGCGAAGCCCAGCGCAAGGCTGAACACGCCGATGAAGAAGCCAGCGCTCGTGTTCGACGGCATGTGAATGTCGCGATACACGGGCGTTTCGACGTTGCCGCGTGCCTTCATGTCGTGGAATGCGTCCAGCTCATGCACGACGGGCAGCGTTGCGAAGTTGTAGATCTGCGGCGGCGAAGTCGTCGCCCATTCGAGCGTGCGGCCATTCCACGGATCGCCCGTCAGGTCGCGGTTTTCCGGCTTGTTGCGATCGCGGATCGACACGACGAGCTGCAGCAGCTGGCAGCCGATACCGATTGCGACCAGCACGGCGCCGAATTCGGCGACCAGCAGCCACGGATGCCATGCCGGGTTGTCGTAGTGATTCAGACGACGCGTCATGCCCATGAAGCCGAGCACGTACAGCGGCGTGAACGCAACCCAGAAGCCGATCTGCCAGAACCAGAACGCAGCCTTGCCGAGCTTCTCGTTCAGCTTGAAGCCGAACGCCTTCGGGAACCAGTAGTTCATGCCGGCGAGGTAGCCGAACAGCACGCCGCCGATGATCACGTTGTGGAAGTGAGCAATCAGGAACAGCGAGTTGTGCAGCACGAAGTCCGCGCCCGGAATCGCCATCATCACGCCCGTCATACCGCCGATCGTGAACGTGACCATGAAGCCGATCGTCCACAGCACAGGCGTCGTGAACTCGATGCGGCCCTTGTACATCGTGAACAGCCAGTTGAACACCTTCACGCCCGTCGGGACCGCGATGATCATCGTCGCAATACCGAAGAACGCGTTGACGTCGGCGCCCGAACCCATCGTGAAGAAGTGGTGCAGCCACACGAGGAACGACAGCACCATGATCGCGCAGGTCGCGTAGACCATCGTCTTGTAGCCGAACAGCGGCTTGCGCGAGAACGTCGAGATCACTTCCGAGAAGATGCCGAACGCAGGCAGGATCAGGATGTAGACCTCAGGGTGGCCCCATGCCCAGATCAGGTTCAGGTACAGCATCGCGTTGCCGCCGGCTTCGTTCGTGAAGAAGTGCATGCCGAGGTAACGGTCGAGACCGAGCAGCGCGAGCGTGACGGTCAGGATCGGGAACGCGGCCATGATCAGCACGTTCGTGCACAGGGCCGTCCACGTGAACACGGGCATCTTCATCAGCGTCATGCCCGGCGCGCGCATCTTGATGATCGTGACGAAGAAGTTCACGCCCGTCAGCAAGGTGCCGATACCGGAAAGCTGCAGCGACCACAGGTAGTAGTCGACACCGACGCCCGGACTGAACTGCAGTTCCGACAGCGGCGGATACGCGAGCCAGCCCGTTTGCGCGAATTCGCCGATCAGCAGCGAGATGTTGATCAGGATTGCGCTGATCGCCGTCATCCAGAACGACAGCGAGTTCAGGAACGGGAACGCGACGTCGCGTGCACCGATCTGCAGCGGCACGACCAGATTCATCAGGCCGACCATGAAGGCCATCGCCATGAAGAAGATCATGATGACGCCGTGCGCCGTGAAGATCTGATCGTAGTGGTGCGGCGGCAGATAGCCGGGCGCGTGATACGCGAGCGCGAGCTGCGTACGCATCATGATTGCGTCGGCGAAGCCGCGCAGAAGCATGATCATGGCCACGACGATGTACATCACGCCGAGTTTCTTGTGGTCGACCGACGTGAGCCACTCGGTCCACAGATACCGCCACTTGCCGAAATACGTGATCGCGCCGAGCACAGCCAGCGCGCCGAGAATCATCCCGGCGCCTGCGACCACGATGATGGGCTCGTGATACGGAATGTCCGCCAGGGTTAATTTACCGAACATGCTTACCCCTTGGTCCCGTTAGGTGCACAGTTCACGTCCTTCATGTTGTCGATGACGTGACCGTTGTTGTAGCGGGCTACGATGTTGTTGAAGAGCTTGGGATCGACCGACGAGAAGTACGACACAGCTGCCTTTTCTTCCGGCTTCGCGACTGCGTAATAGCGGTCCATGTCGAGGTGATCCGTCGACGCGCGCGCTTTCGCGACCCATGCGTTGAATTCTTCCGGCGATTCGGCCAGCGTGCGGAACTTCATGTCCGAGAAGCCCTTGCCGCTGAAGTTGGCCGACGTGCCTGCGTAATCGCCGGGTTCTTCAGCCAGCAGATGCAGACGCGTCTGCATGCCTGCCATCGCGTAGATCTGGCCGCCCAGTTGCGGGATGAAGAACGAGTTCATCACCGTGTCCGACGTGATGCGGAAATTCACCGGCGTACCCACGGGAATCGCCAGCTGGTTCACCGACGCGATGCCCAGATCCGGGTAAATGAACAGCCACTTCCAGTCGAGCGCGACGACTTCGACGTTGATCGGCTTCACGTCCGACTCGAGCGGCTTGTACGGGTCGAGCTCATGCGTGCTCTTCCACGTCAACACGGCGAGGAACAGAATGATCAGTGCGGGAATCGTCCAGACGGCGATTTCGATTGCCGTCGAATGCGACCAGTTCGGACGGTATTCGGCAGCCTTGTTCGACGCGCGATAGCGCCATGCGAACAGCAGCGTCAGGAAGATGACGGGAATCACGACGATCAGCATCGCCCACGTCGAGGTCGCGATCAGCGACTTCTCTGCGGCACCAATGGGGCCTTTCGGCGCGAGTAGATCCAGGTTATTACACCCCGATAGCAGGAACGCTGGGGCAATTGAGACGAGACCGGCAAGCCGGCCCGCGATTTTTTTCATCATCGCGGCCCTCTACAAAAACAAACGAACGAACGCATGCATTTCCTTGCTCCTTTTATAAGCGCTCGCATAATACGAAATGCACGTGTTGCAGTACAGCACTTTGATGCGAACGAACTATTGCGTGATCAAGGGTGAGACATAGTGTCGCAATGCCGCATCCGGGTTGGATTTCCGCGGGACGCAGGGGCGGGAAACGGCATTGAAAGGTAGTTGAAGGGCTTGGCAGGCATGCCGGATGCAAAAATCCGACATGTAAAAATGACTGCGGAGGACGGGATGGACGATCAATTCGACCTTCGGCGCTTCGTCGATGCTCAGGCACCTATTTATGCGCAGGCGCTAGCGGAATTGCAGGCGGGACGCAAGCAAAGCCACTGGATGTGGTACGTGTTTCCCCAGTTTCGGGGCCTCGGAGAGAGTCCGATGGCCCAAAAATTTGCTATCCAGTCACTCGACGAAGCTGTCTCATATTTGCAACATCCGGTGCTCGGCGCCCGCTTAAAAGAGGCCACGCGCGCAGTCAACGAAGTCGAAGGCCGGTCGATCGAGACCATCTTCGGCTACCCGGACTACCTGAAGTTCCGCTCGTCGATGACGCTGTTCTCGAAAGCCGCGCCCGACGAGCCGCTTTTCACCGACGCGCTCGCGAAATACTTCGGCGGCGCGGCGGACGAGAAAACGCTGGCGCTGCTGTAACGGCGGCGCGAAGCGCTGAGAGCCAGTCGCCAACAGGCGGCCCCTGATAAGCGATTCTTAAGGATCGCGCGACCAGAATGAGCGGTCACGAAGCCCATCGCGAGGCTTCGATACAAGAC
Source organism: Paraburkholderia sabiae (assembly GCF_030412785.1). Lineage (NCBI taxonomy): Bacteria > Pseudomonadati > Pseudomonadota > Betaproteobacteria > Burkholderiales > Burkholderiaceae > Paraburkholderia > Paraburkholderia sabiae. Next base: position 3,412,232 of record NZ_CP125295.1, on the reverse strand, counting down.
GGGGCCCCACATGATTGCGATTTACGCGGCACTTAAAACGGCCGGTCTGCGCCCGACCTCCAGTCGGGCCGCTGTACTGAGGCTCTTTCACGAACTACCGCACGAGCATTTCACCGCCGATCAGGTGTATCGCAAGCTGTCGCGCGAACCCGAGCCTTGCAGTCTCGCGAGCGTCTATCGGGCGCTCGCGCAGTTGCACGAGGCGGATCTCATCACGAGCGCATCGTTGGGCGATGCGCGCATCGTCTATGAGCTCAATCGCGGTCAGCGTCACTACCATCTCGTCTGCAGCCGCTGTGGCCGCATTCAGGATGCGTACGATCCCGGCCTCGAACAGCAGCAGGCCAGAATCGCCGCCGATCACCACTTCCACTACACGAGCTCCAGTCTCGTGATCTTCGGCCGCTGCGAGAATTGCGACGCCTTGCCTGCCGCGACGACGCGGCGCGTGGGCGCGAGTTGACGGACGTACATCGAGCAGAAACGCCTTGGGGCGCGTTAAGCTGCGGGTTTGAACAATCGCGGCGATTGACGGAGACATGACGCCATGCGTTTGCTGCTGGTGGAAGATGACGAAATGATCGGCGAGCCCGTCCTCGATACGATGCGCGGCGCGGGCTATGCGATCGACTGGGCGCGTGACGGACGCGAAGCCGAGCTGTCTCTGGCGCACGATGTCTACGATCTGGTGCTGCTCGATCTGGGCCTGCCGAAAGCCGACGGCATCGACGTGCTCAACCGTTACCGGCGGCGCGGCGGCGGCGCGCCCGTGATCATTCTCACTGCGCGCGACGCCGTCGAAAACCGTATCGCCGGACTCGATGCCGGCGCTGACGATTACCTCGTCAAACCCTTCGATCTCGACGAACTTGCTGCGCGCGTGCGCGCGCTGTTGCGCCGTCGCACGGGACAGACCAATCCCGTCTACGCGCATGGCGATCTCACCTTGAACCCCGTCACGCACGAAGCCACGCTGAAGGGCGACACGCTCGCGCTCGTGCCGCGCGAATTCAGTCTGCTGCAAGCCCTGATCGAAGAGCCGATGCGCGTGTTCACGCGCACCGAACTCGAAGAGAAACTGTACGGCTGGGGCGAGGAAGTGGGCAGCAATACGATCGAAGTCCATGTACACAGCCTGCGGCGCAAGATCGGCGCCGAGCAGATCGTGACCGTGCGCGGCGTCGGCTATCGGCTCAAACGCGCCGTATGACGTCGATCCGGCGCTGGTTGCTGGGCTGGCTGATCGCCGGGCTCGCGGTCGCGGCGTTGGTCGCGGCGTACGGGATCTTCTACACGGCGCAGATGGAAGCCACCGAGCTGTTCGATTATGAATTGCGCACGGTGGCGCTCTCCGTGCCCGCGACCATCGCCGGTACGAACGGCTTCACGCAGCGCGGGCCGGACTTCGAAGGGCTCGCCGACGACCGTCTGTTCATCGAGGTATGGGACGGCACGGGCCGCAGCGTGTACCGGTCGCTTCCCGACATCGACGTGCCGCGTTTTCCGCCGGGTCTGCGCACGATCGAATACGACGAGTATCACTGGCGCATCTTCGGCGTGCAGGAAGGCGACCGCTTCGTGCAGGCGGCGCAGCCGATATCCGTGCGCGAGGATCTTGCGCGTCACCTCGCGTTGCGCACGCTGTGGCCGCTCGCGTTGTTCCTTCCCGCGATCGTGCTGATCGTGCTGTTCGTGGTCGGTCGCGGTCTCGCGCCGATGCGCGGCATCTCGCGGGCGCTCGCCACACGTTCGTTCGATTCGCTCGAACCGTTGCGGTTCGAAGGCACGTTGCCCGTCGAAATGCAGCCGCTCGTCGATGCACTCAACGATCTGCTGCATCGGCTGAATGAGGCGTCGCAATCGCAGCGCACGTTCGTCGGCGATGCCGCACATGAGTTGCGTTCGCCGCTCGCCGCGTTGAAGCTGCAATTGCAGGCGGCGGAGCGCGATGGATCGCTGGTCGGCAACAAGCAGACCTTCGAGCGCATTGAAGGACGCCTGAACCGGCTGATCCACCTCGTGCATCAACTGCTGACGATGGCGCGCGAAGACGCGCAACGCAGCGCGCATTTCGAGCCGGTGAGCCTGCGCCGACTATGCGAGCGCGCGGTGGCCGACTTTTCGATGCTCGCGGAGGCGAGACAGATCGACCTCGGGCTCGAGTTCATTCCTTCGTGCGGCGCGGACGATACGTACAAGGTCAACGCCGAGCCGAACGGCATCGAAGTGCTGCTCAACAATCTGATCGATAACGCGATCCGCTACACGCCGCACGGCGGCAAAGTGGATGTGATCCTTACGCGCAGCGGCGACGAGGTCAGCATCTGCGTGTCGGACAGCGGTCCCGGTGTGCCGGAGTCGGAGCGCGAGCGCGTGTTCGACCGCTTCTATCGCAGCGCGGGCAACAAGGAACACGGCAGCGGTCTCGGACTCGCGATCGCGTCGAAGATTGCGCAGCGACATCACGCGACACTCAGCATGAGCGACAACGAAAACGGTGTCGGGCTGCGCATTACGCTAGCGGGCCTGCGCGTCGAATAGCGGTACAACGCAAACACGCACAACCTCCCCATCGTCCTGCATTTTTCGCCGCGTGCGCTTAGCGAATGCTTAACGCACGCGATGAAATTTTTCTTCTCTCGACGGTTATCAAAATCGTAATCGCACGGTCAGTGTGAGGTCACGGCCGCCCCACGAAAATGATTTCATCGGTTCCACCAGCTTCGTCGTTCGAACGGATGACGTATGAAAGCGGAAGCCGATCGATCCATGTTTCGACCAGGAGAACACCGTGAAGAAATCGATCTGTTTGATGATGGGCGCAGTGGCCTGTTGCGTCGCGATGAGCGCTTCGGCGCAAAGCGTATCGACGGGCAAGACGCGCGCGCAAGTGCGTGCCGAACTCGTGCAGGCGCAACGCCAAGGCGTCGTGCCTGCACCGAAACACGACTATCCGCCGAGCGCCGAGGAAGTGCAGCGCAACGCCGAACTCTATGCGATCCAGCATGGCGGCGACAACACACGTACCGCGATGCAATGACGTGCAATCAGGCGGCGCGCTCAGCGAAACGTCAGCACGAAACGTGTGCCGTGCGCGTCGCTTTCGGCGTGTACGGTGCCGCCATGCAGATCCATGATCGTGCGCACGATTGCAAGGCCCAGCCCCGTCGAACCCGGCGAGCCTTGCGGCGACCCGGACGACGGCAACGAACTGCGTGACGGATCGACGCGATAGAAGCGATCAAAGATCCGTTCGAGATGTTCGGGCGCAATCGGCTCGCCTTCATTCGACACGGTGATGTGCACGGCGTCGTCGACTTCATGCGCGTCGAGCACGATTTCCTTGTCGCGCGGCGTGTAGCGCAACGCGTTCGCCAGAAGGTTGCTGACTGCGCGGCGAAAGAGTTCGAGATCGGCAGTGAGCATCGCGGAGCCTGTGACGCGCATGCGCACGCCCGCATCTTCCGCGACGCCTTCGAAGTACTCGCCGATCCGCGTCAGTTCCTGCACGGCATCGAACACGCGCATGTGCTTGACGAACTGCGGATGCTCCGCGCGCGCGAGAAACAGCACGTTCTCGATCATGCGCGACAGACGTTCGCACTCTTCGAGATTCGATGCGAGCAGCGCTTCGTATTCGTCGGCGGAACGCGGACGTGCCAGCGCGACTTCCGTTGCGCCGCGCATGTTGCCGAGCGGCGTGCGCATGTCGTGCGCGAGATCGGCGGTGAAGCGCGACATCTGCTTGAAACCGTGGTCCATGCGTTCGAGCATCGCGTTGAGCGTCGTCACCAGCGTTTCGAGTTCGCGCGGCACGCTCTTCACGGCGATGCGTGTGTGTAGCCGGTTCACGGTGACTTCCGCGGCGCTGGCGGCGATGTCGTGCACGGGCCGCATCGCTGCGCGAATCAGCAGATAGCTGAGCACGGTCGTCAGCAGCACGCCGATGATGCCCTAGATCTTCAGCGTGTCTCGGTAGTGATCGAGCAACTCATAGCGGTCGCTCATGTTGCGTGCGATCAGAATGCTGACCATTTCGCCGCCGCGCAGCTTGACGTCGGTGGCGACGCCGCGTATCGGTGCGCCCGTCCTGTTCTTCCATTCGACGATTGCGTCTTGCGTGATGCGGTCCGTTGCGGGCACGCGCTGAATCGAGCGGCCGGCCGCCAGCAGCGAGTTGTCGTTTTCGGCGACGGGCGTGCCGAGCGTGCTTTCCAGATTGTGCTCGATTGCCAGTTGTCCGTTGGGATCGAACACTTCCATCGATAGGCCCGGATTGCCGAGCACGATGCTCGTGATCCGGTCGCCATGCTCGCGAATGCCGCGCGACGTATCGATCTCCTGCGCGAGCCGCCGCGCGTGACGCGCCGACAGCACGATGCTCATGTCGTCCTGAGCGCTGATCTGCTGTTCGAGCGCGCGATAGAGAAAATTACCCACCAGCACGAACACGACGAGCGTCGTTGCGCCGAATGCGAGTGCGAGCGTGGTGGTGATCGAGCGGCCGCGCATCAAGCCGCGTCCTTGATTTCGAGCACGTAGCCCACGCCGCGAACCGTGTGAATCAGCTTGACGGGAAAGTTGTCGTCGACCTTGCTGCGCAGGCGTCGAATTGCGACTTCGACCACGTTCGTATCGCTGTCGAAGTTCATGTCCCACACATACGAAGCGATTTGCGTGCGGCTCAGCACTTCGCCGTGGCGGCGCGCGAGCAATTGCAGCAGCGAGAATTCGCGTGGCGTGAGATCGATGCGCGTCGTGCCGCGCTTCACGCGACGTCGGTTGATATCCATCTCGAGGTCGCCGATGCGGATCAGTTCGCTCTCGCGCGGCGGCCCGCGACGCGCGAGCGTGCGCACACGTGCGAGCAGTTCGACGAAGGCAAAGGGCTTGACGAGGTAATCGTCGGCGCCGAGTTCGAGGCCGCGCACGCGGTCGTTCACGTCGTCGCGCGCGGTGAGAAAGAGCACAGGCGTGGTGCGCGTCGCGCGCAGCGTCTTCACGACGGTCCAGCCGTCCATCCACGGCAGCATCACGTCGAGAATGATGACGTCGTAGTCTTCCTCTTGCGCGAGGATAAGGCCATGCGAGCCGTCGTTCGCCACTTCGACCGAATAACCGGACTCTTCGAGTCCTTTCTTCAGATACGCCGCTGTTTTGGGCTCGTCCTCTATGACCAGGATTCGCATCGTTGTGCTCCGCTTCGCTTGCTGCTGATTGACGTTTCAATCATACCGGCATGGGTGCGGGGGCTGATTACATTTCGGTAATGTTGCGCGGCGTCGTGCGAATAAAAAAAGCGCCCCACAAGGGGGCGCTCAACTACCTCAAACACAACCACTGCGAGAAACCGATCAGTTCGTATTCGGCCGCCATTTGAGCAGCCGCTGCTCGACGGCAGTCAGCAGATAATCTGCGGCCAGCGCAACGACAGCCAGCACGATCATCGCGGCAAACACGCCGCTCGCGTTGAACGCGCCCTGCGCCGTCGAGATCAGCAGACCAATGCCTTGCTTCGATCCGAGAAACTCGCCGACCACCGCGCCCACCAGCGCAAAGCCGAAGCTCACATGCAGACTCGCGAGAATCCAGCTCAGCGCCGAAGGAATCACGACAGACGTCGTCACCTGTCTGCGCGACGCACCGAGAATCTGCGCATTCGCGATCATGTAGCGGTCCGCTTCGCGCACGCCCTGGAACGCATTCGCGAACACGACGAAGAACACCATCACGACAGCGAGCGCCACTTTCGACGCCATGCCAAGACCGAGCGCAATCACGAACACCGAGCCGAGCACGACGCGCGGAATCGAATTGGCGATCTTGATGTAAAGACTGAACACGTCGGAAAGCAGCTTGTTGCGGCCGAGCACGATGCCACAGAACACGCCCGCCACCGAGCCGATGATGAAGCCGAGACCCGTCTCTTCGAGCGTGACCCACACCTGCGTCAGCAGCGGCCCTTGCGACGTGCCGTTCACGAACCAGTCGACGATCTGTTCGAAGATCAGCGAAGGCATCGAAAAGAAGAACGGGTCGATCCACTTCATGCGCGCCGACACTTCCCAGCCGCCCAGCACGAGCACGAGCACGGCGATGCGCAGCCCGATCACGAGCGCATTGCGTTGACGGATGCGCTTCTGCGCAATCCGTTCGACCTGTGCAAGCGAAGTCGGATCGAGCCCGGCAGGCATCATCTGTTGAGGCGTAGTAGACATTCGGTAAAGCTCCTGCCGTAAATGATTTAACCGATCTGCACTTCTTCGCGCAGGTCGTGCCAGATATCGCGCGAAATTTCGATGAAGCGCGGGTCGTAGCGGATTTCCGACGTGACGCGCGGACGCGGCAGATCGATCTCGTAGACCTTCTTCAACGTCGCGGGCCGCGCCGTCAGCACGAACACGCGATCCGCGAGCGCAATCGCTTCCTCGAGATCGTGTGTGACAAACACGACGGAGCCCGCATTGCCCGACCACAGTTGCAGCAGTTCATCCTGCATCAGCGTGCGCGTCTGCATGTCGAGCGCCGAGAACGGCTCGTCCATCAACAAAATTTCCGGCTTGTTGATGAAGGTCTGCGCGAGCGCGACGCGCTTCCTCATGCCGCCCGACAACTGATGCGGATAGTGCTTGCCGAACTTGTCGAGCCCGACACGGCGCAGCCATTCGTTTGCCTCGTCGTAGGCGGCCGATTTCGAGCGGCCGCGATACAGCGGACCCGCCGCCACGTTGTCCAGCACCGAGCGCCACGGAAACACGGCATCGGCCTGAAACACGAAGCCGATGCGCGGATCGATGCCGTCGACGGGCGCGCCCATCACGCGCACTTCACCTGTCGTCGGCTTGAGCAGGCCCGTGATCATGCTGAGCGTCGTGGACTTGCCGCAGCCCGTCGGTCCGACGACGGCGACGAACTCGCCCTTCGCGACCGACATGCTGAAGTCGCGCAACGCGATGGTCGCCTTGCCGTCGGGTGAAATGAAGCGGCACGATACGTTGCGCAACTCGATCGCGGGTGCGCCGTGCGGCCTGGTTTGATTCATCGCGTGCTGCCTCTTTCGTTGCGAAAAGTGTTTAAGAGCCGTCGATGCCGCTTATTTCGATGCCGTCGCGACTGCCGACACGTACTCGTTCGAATACGTCTTCGCGAGATCGATATGCTTGCCCTTCACGGACGGATTGAACGACGCGAGCACCTTCAGCACAGTCTCGGGACCATCGGCGGGCATCTTGCCGTCCTTCGTGAACATCGGCAGCGATGACTTCAGCGCAGCGACGTACAGATCCTTGTTGCTGCCGTAGTAGTCCTTCGGCATCTTCGCGGCGATCTCTTCCGCGCTGTGCGTCGCGATGAAGTTCAGCGTCTTCGCGAACGCGTGCGAGAGCTTCGTGGCGTCCGCCTTGTGCGATTCGGCCCATGCGCGCTGCACGTAGAAGCTCGACGCCGGATACGTGCCGCCAAGCGCCGCGCGCGTGCCTTCGAGCGTGCGCATGTCGACCAGCACCTTCGCGTCGCCCATCTTCAGCAGTTGCGAGACGGTCGGCTCGGTGGTCATGCCGGCATCGATGCGTTCCTGCTTGATCGCGGCGATGAAGCTGTTGTCGGCGCCGACGGGCAGCAGCGTGTATTGCGTCGACGGAATGCCGGCGCGTTGCGCGAGGTATTGCGTGAGGAAACTCGTCGACGAGCCGAGGCCCGTCACGCCGAGCGTCTTGCCTTTGACATCGGCCATGCTCTTGAGCGTCGCGGATGCCTTCGTCGACACCATTTCGACTTCGCCCGGCACCTGACCGAAGATCACGAGCGCCTGCACTTCCTTGCCCTTGCTCTGAAGATCGATCGTGTGATCGTAGAAGCCGACCACGCCTTGCACGGCGCCTGCCAGCAGTTCGTTTTCTGCATCGACGCCCGCAGGTTGAGAAAGGATCTCAACATCGAGGCCTTCGTCCTTGAAGTAGCCGAGCTGTTCCGTCAGCTTCGCGGGCAGGTAGATGATCTTGGCGGCGCCGCCGACCATGATCGAGATTTTTTCTGCGTGAGCGGCGGTGGAGCCGGCGGCGAGGGCGAAGGCGAGTCCCGATACGGCGGCGATCTGGCGGATGGTACGCATCATCAGTCTCCTTTAATGAGGCGCCACCCCGTTCGACGCGGCGCCATTTTTGAATGAGTGCGGCGATTATAGAAAGCTCAAACCTTCTGCCAGCTTTCGGCGGCGACAGCAAAACATGGGTGTTAACCCGATGCTTAACAGAGCATCGCGTCGACATACAATCGCGCGGCAATGCTGAACGAACGCCTTTCATGCCTATCGCTTACCGATGAAGCTGCTGTTGATCGAAGACAATCCGACGCTGTCGCACTGGCTCGCGCGCATGCTGGAGCAGGATGCGTTCGTGCTCGATGCCGTGCAGGACGGCGAAGCCGCCGACCAGCTGCTGCGCACGAATCGTTACGACGTCGTGCTGCTCGACCTGAATCTGCCGCGGCTGTCGGGCAAGAACGTGCTGCGCCGGCTGCGTCAGCGCGGGGACGCGACGCCCGTGATGATCCTCACGGCGAGCGGTTCGATCGATGAAAAAGTCGAACTGCTGGGCGCGGGCGCCGACGACTATCTGGTGAAGCCTTTCGAAGTGCGCGAACTGGTCGCGCGCGTGAAGGTGATGATCCGGCGGCAGACGGCGTCGACGGCAAACGAGGTGTCGTGCGGCGATCTCGTGTTCGACATCGACACGCGTCAGTTCACGCTGAAGGGCGTGCCGCTGAACGTGACGCCGCGCGAGCGCAGCGTGCTCGAAACGCTGATTCTTCGCATGGGCAAGACGGTGTCGAAGGCGGCGCTAATGGACTCGATCTTCACGCACGACGATCAACCGAGCGAAGACGCGCTCGAAATCTACGTGTCGCGGTTGCGCAAGAAACTCGATGGAAGCTCGGCGGCTATCGTCACGCTGCGCGGGCTCGGTTATCTGCTGCGCAAGAAGGACGACGTCGAATGACGGGCAGTCTGCGCATCCGCTTGTTGTGGTGGCTGCTGGTGCCGCTCGCGATCTACGTGTTCGTGACGGGCAAGGCCGAATACGACAACGCGCGGCGCACCGCCGATCTCGTGCAGGACAACACGCTGCTGTCGTCGGCGCGCATGATTGCGGGCGAAGTGGAATGGGCGGACGGCATGTTGCGCGTCGACATTCCGCCTGCCGCGCTCGAAATTTTCGCGTCGCCGTATGGCGATCAGGTGTTCTACAACGTGAGCGTCGACGATGACCGATTGCTCGCGGGCGTGCCCGATTTTCCGTTGAGCGCGAAGGCGTCGGCTTCGGCCACTCACGATTCGCCCACCTATTACGACGCCGATCTGCACGGCAGATCGATACGCGCGATCGGCTACGTGCGTCGCATGTACGACAACGGCGCGACGCGGCGCGTGCTGGTGTCGGTCGGCAAGACGCAGGCGTCGCGCGATGCGATGGTGCGCGAACTGTGGCGTCCGCAACTGGTGCGTCAGCTTGAAATGATGCTGCTCGCCGTCGCGCTCGCGTGCATCGGTCTCACGTTCGAATTGCGTCCGCTGCTGAAAGTGAAGAGCGAAGTGATGGACCGCGATCCGATGCAACTGGAGCCGTTGCGTGTCGATCGTCTGCATACGGAGCTTCGGCCCATCGTCGATGCGATCAATCAGTGCATTGCACGGCTCGGCGTGCAGGTCGCGGTGCAACGGCGCTTCATCGCAGATGCCGCGCATCAGCTGCGCACGCCGCTCACACTGCTCGATACGCAATTGCAATACGCGCGGCAGCATCGTGAGCTTGAGCCGTCGCTTGGCGAAGCGCTTGCAGCCATGCAGCGCAGCAATCGCTCGATGGTCGGGCTCACCAACAAGCTGCTGCTGCTCGCGCAAGCGGAAGCCGCCGACTACACGCAGCTTGCGAATCAGCCGGTGGATCTCGCATCGATTGCGAAGGACGTCATCGAGGATCTCGCGCTGTTTGCGCAGAAACGCGACATCGATCTGGGCGCCGAACTCGAAGCATCCGCGTGGATGACCGGGCACGAAGGTTTGCTGTCCGCGCTGGTGTCGAACCTCGCGGAGAACGCGATCCGCTACACGCAGCGAGGCGGACACGTGACGGTCGCCGTGCGCGGCGACGCGGCGCGCGTCGTGCTGAGCGTCACCGACGACGGCCCCGGCATCCCCGCCGAAGCGCGCAGCCGCGTGTTCGAGCCGTTCTACCGCGCATCCGCCGATACGGAAGGCACGGGCCTCGGCCTCGCGATCGCGCGTGAAATCGTGCAGGCGCATCGCGGCGAGATCGCGCTCGTAACGGGCGAAGGCGAGGCGCGCGGGCTGACCGTGAAAGTCACGTTCGTCGCGGCATCGACGGATGCTGCATGACGCCGCACAGCGTCTATGATTGATCTGGCAATACATGGGCGATGGCGCGGTCGACACTCTCAACGTCGCGCAACGAGAACTTCGCGCCCATTCCATTTTGCATCGTGCTCTTTCGTTAGCTAACGGCAAGCGCTTTGCTTGCGACAGGTGGAACGAATATGGATGCAGTCCGGACGTTGCTCGAAACGCAGCCGTTGCTCACCTTGTTTCTCACCGTCGCGGTGGGCTATGTGATCGGCGAATGCAGCATCAAAGGCGTGGCGCTCGGCTCGGGCGCAGTGCTGTTCGTCGGGCTCGCGATCGGCGGCTTTGCGCCGAAGTCCGCGCCGCCTGCGTTGCTCGGCACGCTCGGGCTGCTGCTGTTTCTGTACGGCATCGGCGTGCAATACGGCGGGCAGTTTTTCGCCGGACTGTCGAGCATGGATGGACTCAAGGCGAATGCCGCTGCTGTGCTCGGCGTGCTCGGTGCGGGTTTCGTGTCGCTCGCGCTCGGGCCGCTGTTCGGCGTGAAGCTCGATCAGGCGCTGGGCCTGTTCGCTGGCGCGGGCACGAGCACGGCGAGTCTGCAGGCGGTGCTTGCCGTGCTCAAAGGCGAGGGCGCGGCAGTCGGCTATAGCGTCGCGTATCCGTTCGGCGTCGCCGGGCCGATCCTGTTTCTCTATCTGCTGAACGTCGCGCTCGCGAGCCGGATCGAAGCGCCGCCCGCGCACATCATCGAAACGGCTGAGATCGCGCTGCGTAATCAGGCGTTCGTCGGTCTTACGTTTCCCGAACTGAAGGCGCGCCTGCCCGCGAGTCTCGGCATCGTCGCCGTGCGCCGCGCGCATCACAACCAGTTGCCCGCCGACGATTTCGTCATGCAGACCGACGACGTTCTGCTCGCGACGGCGATGGATCGCGACGAACTCCGCAAGGCCGCCGAGCTGCTCGGCGAATTGCAGCCCGGACGCATGATGCGGTTTCGCGAAGACCTCGACTATCTGCGCGTGTTTGCGTCGAGCCGCATCGTGGTCGGCCGTGCGCTGAGCGATATTGGCTTTCCTGAAGGCATGGTGTGCACGATCGCGCACGTGCGTCGCGGCGACGCCGACATGCTGCCGAGCCCCGATCTCATTCTCGAATTCGGCGACCGTGTCGGCCTGCTGATCGGTCCGGGGCAACGCGAAGCCGTGCGAAAGCTGTTCGGCGATTCGATCAAGGGCACGGCTGAACTGAGCTATATCTCGATCGGCGTGGGCGCGGCACTCGGCCTGCTGGTCGGCCTGATTCCGCTGCCGATTCCGGGCGTCGGCAAGCTCTCGCTCGGTCTTGCGGCGCTGCTGCTGGTCGCGCTCTATCTCGGGAAAATGCGGCGTTTCGGCGGGCTCGTCTGGACCATGCCGCTGTCGGCGAATCTGGTGTTGCGCAATTTCGGCCTGACGGTTTTTCTCGCGCAGGTCGGGCTGTCTTCGGGCCCGAAGTTCTTCGCGACGATCGGGCTCACTGGCATCTCGTTCCTGCTGTACGGCGCGGCGATTCTGATCGCGCTCGTGTGCATCACGGCGGCGTGCTGCCTGTGGCTTTTCCGCTTGCCGTTCGATGCCACCGTCGGCGTGATCAGCGGCGCGACGGGTAATCCCGCGATTCTCGCTTTCGCGAACCGCATCGCGCCGACCGATCGCCCCGACGTCGGCTACGCGATGATCTTTCCGTCGATGACGATCGTGAAGATTCTGTTCGTCGAGATTGCTGCCGTTGTCGTCGGCGGATAGTGCTATTGATCTGACGAATACGAATCGTCGTCGCGTTTCGCGCGATGCATGACGCATGTGTATCGCGCAAGCGTCTGTCGCATTGCGGAGACATTGCGGCGCGCGTTCGCGCATGAATATCTGGCGCGGCAATCCGTCTCGTATCATCAAGTTCGCCGCGAAACTGCCGTAAAAAAGCAGGAGCGCGACAGACGTCGCCGCCTTTCGCAGCCAGAACTATCGACGGGCGGTGCCTCCGGACTTGCCGACCCTTTTACGCCGCCGAGCCATGATTCGCCCGCAGGATCCCGCATCGTTTCGTACTGATCCGGCCGAACAGGCCGCGCTCTCGCGCTCGCAGTTCGACGCGTTTTCGCGGCAATTGCCGTTGCTGTACGTGATCCTCGTGATCAACAGCATCGCGGTCGCCGTCACGCACGCGGACATCGCGCCCGCGTGGCTCGCCATCTGGCTGCCCGCGGCGATGTGCTCGGCGTGCGCCGTGCGACTCGTCGTGTGGGTGCGGCGCAGACAACACCTCGCGTCGCTGACGGACGAAGAAGTCGCATCGCGGCTCAAGACCACGGTCTGGCTGATCGCGCTGCTGGGCGTAATCTTCACGGGCTGGGGATTGCTGCTCTTTCCGTATGGCGACCCGTACGCGCGCGCGCACGTCGCCTTCTACATGTCGATTACGGTGATTGGCTGCATCTTCTGCCTGATGCACATGCGCAAGGCCGCGTTGCTGCTGACGGCCGTCGTGATCGTGCCGTTCTCGCTATTCTTTTCGTTGACGCACAACGCGGTGCTCGTCGCGATTGCGATCAACATGCTGCTCGTCGCTGTCGCGATGATCTTCGTTCTGCTCACCTACTATCGCGACTTCGCGACGCTCGTTGCCTCGAAGCACGCATTGCAGGCGAAGCAGTCGGAGCTGCAACGCCTGAGCGACGAAAACTCGCGTCTCGCCAATCTCGACAATCTGACCGGGCTGCCGAACCGCCGGCGTTTTCTCGCCGATCTCGACGCGCTTTTTCAAACATCGGAGGCTGAAGGCAGGCGCTTTGCCGTCGGCGTGATCGATCTCGACGGCTTCAAACAGGTCAACGATCTGTACGGCCACGGCGCGGGCGACCGCGTGCTCGAAGAAGTGGGGCGGCGGCTGCTCGAAATGTCGGGACCGCGCATCCGGTTGGCGCGTCTGGGTGGCGACGAGTTCGGTCTGCTCGTGACGGACGTGCGCGAGCCGCAGGATCTTCGTGCGATCGGCGCGGCGATCTGCGAGACGCTTCGCGCGCCGTATGCGTGGCCCGGCGCGACGGCGCGGCTGTCGGGCTCGCTCGGTTTTGCGATTTATCCGGATGCGGGTCTGTCGCCGGCGCAACTGTTCGAGCGCGCGGATTACGCGTTGTACTTCGCCAAGGAACATCGGCGCGGCGGCACAACGATTTTCTCGTCGGAACATGAGAAGCAGATCCGCGAGCTTGGACAGATCGAACAGGCGCTGCGGCAGGCGGACCTGGAGCGCGAAATGACGCTGCATTTTCAGCCGATCGTCGATGTGGTCCGCGAGCGGATCGTGTCGTACGAAGCGCTCGCGCGATGGGACAGTCCGACGCTGGGTGCCGTGCCGCCGTCGCTGTTCATCAAGGTCGCCGAACGCAGCGATTTCATTCACACGGTGACGGTCGCGCTGCTGCGCAAGGTGCTCGCAACGATGCGCGAATGCGATCCGGCTGTGCGCGTTGCGTTCAATCTGTCGGCGCGCGATATCGGTTCGGCCGACGCGGTCGCGAATATCACGGCGATCGTCCGCGAAAGTGGCGTCGAGCCAAAGCGCCTGACGTTCGAAGTGACGGAGACGGCCGTCATCCAGGATTTCGAGCAGGCGTCCGCTTCGCTCGAGGCCTTCAAACGGCTCGGCGCGCATATCTCGCTCGACGATTTCGGCACTGGCTATTCGAGCCTCACGTGCATTCATCGGCTGCCGCTGGACAAGATCAAGATCGACCGCGGCTTTCTCGATCGCATCGACGACGATCCGGCGGCGCAGGACATCGTACGCAGCATTGTCGAGCTGTGCCGTTCGCTCGAATTGACCTGCGTGGCGGAAGGCGTGCAGACGGAAGCGCAGGCGAACGTGCTGCGCGGACTCGGCTGCACGGCGATGCAAGGGTTTTACTTCGGCAAGCCGAGGCTTTTCGACGAGCAGCCGCTCACGGCGTGAACGCCTTCAAGGTTCGACGGATACCGAGCGTTTGAGGCAGCGCAGCGCGAAGATCGAGCGGCTGTCCTGAAAGCCGGGCAGGCGATACAGCTTGCGTCGCAAGAACGACTCGTAGCCTTCCGTGCCGGCGACGGCGACCTTGATCAGATAGTCGTATTCCCCCGACACCAGAAACGCCTCGACGACCTCGGGCAGATCGGCGAGCGCTTCGCCGAAGCGGTCGAGCGTCCGTTCGTCGTGCTTCGCGAGCTTCACCTCGATGATCACCGTATCCGGCAGGCCGAGCGCCTTCTGATTCAGCAGCGCCGCGTATCCTTCGATCACCCCCGCTTCTTCGAGCGCGCGCACGCGGTTCCAGCACGGCGTCGCCGACAGGCCGACGCGTTCGGCCAGCTTCGCGTTCGACAGACGTCCGTCGTTGCGCAGTTCGCGCAAGATCCGCTGATCGGTGGCGTCCAGTTTCATGCAGTCTCCGTTGCAGACGATTCGTCTTTTGATGTAGCGATTTGATGGTCGATTATTCTGCCATGACGACCGTATTGCCAGATTAACAGAACGAAAATCCAGATTTGGCCACATACACTTTTGCTACAGGGTGCCGCGCGCGTGCGGCGGCACCGAACCTTCAGCCGTGTGCATTCGCGACCCGGATGACATGCGGCCAGCTTGCGCGAAGCGATCGCTTCGCGCGGACTCAACTGCCTGCCCACAAGGAAGGAACGAGATGGACCGACTGACGACAAATTTCGCTGGAACGCTTTTCGGGCTTCACGGCGAACCGGCCCACGAACGCATTGTCGTGGCGAGCGACGCCGACTCCGGCCTGCAAGCCGTGATCGCCGTGTACAGCACGGCGCGCGGCCCGGCGTTCGGCGGCTGCCGCTACTGGCAGTACGCATCGGAGTACGAGGCGTATCACGATGCGCTGCGTCTGTCGCAAGGGATGGCCTTCAAGAATGCGCTCGCCGGTCTGCCGTTCGGCGGCGGCAAGGCGGTGATCCTGAAGCGTCCGGAGCAGATGGATCGCGTGGCGCTGTTCAAGGCGTTCGGCCGGCTCGTGCAGTCACTCGGCGGCGTCTATCTGACGGCCGAAGACGTCGGCACGACCGCCGACGACATGCGCGCCGTGCAGAGCGAAACGCCGTACGTGAGCGGCATTCCGCGCGATAACGATGTGTATGGCGGCAACCCGTCGCCGCGCACGGCTTATGGCGTGTTCGTCGGCCTGAAGGCGGCGGTGCAGGTCGCGCTCGGCCGCGACTCGCTCGACGGTATCTCTGTGGCCGTACAGGGCCTGGGCTCGGTGGGTTGGGATCTGTGCGAGAGACTGCATCGCGCGGGCGCGGAGCTGATCGTGTCGGATATCGACGCAGGCAAGACGGAGCGCGCGCAGCAGATGTTCGGCGCGCAGGTCGCGGATATCGCACGCATCGCATCCGTGAATGCCGACGTGTTCGCGCCGTGCGCGCTAGGCGGCTCGATCACGGAAACCGTCGCGGCGAACTGCCAGTTCAAGGTGATCGCGGGCGGGGCGAACAATCAGCTGATGTCGCTGGCCGAGGGCGACATGCTGCATCGGCGCGGCATCTTCTACGCGCCGGATTTTCTCGTGAACGCGGGCGGGATTATCAGCTGCGTGCGCGAATACCTGGGTTCGGCCGACAAGCAGGCCGTGCTCGACGAGGTCGCGCAGATCGGACCGCGAGTGTTCGAACTCGCTGAACGCGTGAAGGTGACGGGTGTTGCGCCGGGACGCGCAGCCGTTGTCTGGGCGCGGGAGATGATGCAGCGCGTTTGATGGTTTGTGCTAGTTGCTTCTGCTTTTGCGCGGCGCGGGCATTCGCGTGATGCCCGTGCCGCGCAAGCGCTACTACGTATTACGGATTGGCGCCCGTTGCCACTGGCCGCGCCGTGTCCGAACTCCATTCGCTCCAGGATCCCGGATACAACGCCGCGCCATGCATGCCGGCGATCTCCATCGCGAGCGCATTGTGGCAAGCAGTCACGCCCGAGCCGCATTGCAGGACGACGTGCTCGGCCGACACGCCCGCGGGAATCACCGCGTTGAACTCGTCGCGCAGCGTGTGAGCAGACTTGAAGCGGCCGTCCGCGGTCAGGTTGTCCTTGAAGAAGCGGTTGCGCGCGCCGGGAATATGCCCGCCGACGCGATCCAGCGTCTCGTTCTCGCCGCGATAGCGATCGGCCGCACGCGCGTCGATTACCACGCGCTCTTTGGTGCCGATGTTGCGCTCGACAGCCTGTGCATCGACGGTCACGGCAAGCGGAGCGCCTGCCTTGAAGTCGCCCGCCGCCGTGGGCGGCGCGTCTTGCGTCAACGGCTGTCCGGCCGCTTCCCAGGCCTGCAGGCCGCCGTCGAGCAGCGCGACGGAATCGTGACCCAGCCAGCGCAGCAGCCACCACAAACGCGCGGCGTACATGCCACCTTGCGCGTCATACGCGACAACCTGCTGGCCTTGCTTGAGACCGAGCGCGACGAGCCGGTTGATCAGCGTCTGCCGGTCCGGCAACGGATGACGTCCGTTGCTGCCCGTCTTCGCGCCGGACAGATCGCGGTCGAGATGAAAGTAATGTGCTTGCGGCAGATGACCGGCCGCATAGGCTTTCTCGCCCGCTTCAGTGTCGACGAGGTCGAAACGGCAATCGGCGATGAACACGCTGCCGGGTGCGGCGGCGAGACGTTCGGCGAGATTGCCTGCGGAGATCAGCGTGGTGTAGTGAGTGTGTGGCATGACGGCTCCTGAGAGACTGGCTTCGGCTGCGCCGAACGATATCTCTAGTCTAAACAAAAAAGACGGGCCGAAGCCCTAATGCCGTTCAGTTAAGCGACTGAACGGCATTTTTATTGGTAGCTCGAATTGGTTGTAAACGCGGCGTGGCGATGTTAACTTTCATCGCCATGCTGGTCGATGATTTGCGCCTCCTTGTTGAATCACAGCCGCCGCTCGATTGGGACCGGCTAGGCCAGCATCTGCCGTACAAATGGATCGAGTATGCGGTGCAGGCCAGTGGCAGTGCCAGCGTGCGTCGGCGTCGGCTACCCGCACAGCAGGTCGTGTGGCTAGTGATTGCGCTGGCGTTGTATCGGCACCAGTCGATCAGCGAGGTCGTCGATGAACTGGACCTTGCGCTACCCGCACCCGATGCGTCATTTGTCAGCAAGAGCGCCATCGCCCAGGCGCGGCAGCGTATCGGCGCCGCCCCCCTGGCGTGGCTGTTTCATGAATCGGCCCGGAACTGGATCGCGCAGGATCAGGCGAAGTACCTGTTCAAGGGATTCTCGCTATTCGCGATGGATGGCACGACGCTGCGAACCACCGACAGTGTCGCCAACCGCAGGCATTTCGGCGCCTCGGCTGCCGCTCACGGTCGGGTGGGCAGCTATCCCCAACTGCGCGCGGTCACGCTCACCGCCCTGGCGACGCATCTGGTGTGTGATGCCGGGTTCGGCCCTTACGATATCAATGAGATGATCTGGGCGCGTGAGCTCATCCCTCGTGTGCCAGACAACTCCATTACCGTTTTTGATAAGGGGTTCCTGTCGGCCCAGATCCTGTGCAATCTGGGTCGTGAGCGGGTGCGACGGTGACCAGATCGTGCGCATGCGTGTGTCGCCGCAGGCCCGCACGAAATGCCCCGAGCTGCCCGAATTCTGGCAGGCGCGCGCCGTGCTGGCCGTCGATGCACGTGGCCGGCAACGGACATTGCTCACGTCCCTGACTGATCGAAGGCGTTTCAAGGCGGCTGACATTGTGTCGTGCTACGAGCGTCGCTGGCAGATCGAGACCAGCTACCATGAACTGAAGCAGTCGATGCTGGGCATGGAACTGACCCTTCGCAGCCAGACCGTACAAGGTGTCTATCAGGAGTTCTGGGGGGCTCTGATCGCCTATAACCTGATTCGCCTGGAGATGGCCAGGGCGGCACTCGACGCCCGGCACGCACCCGACGAGCTGAGCTTCATCCGCGCGTTTCGCACCATTCAGTACGAAATGACGTGGGCGGCCGTGACGCGCTCGTACGGCAAACTGCCAGCGCTGCTCAGGCGCCTGCGCGAGCGGCTCAAGCAACTTCCCAACGACAAACGGCCCGGGCGCAGTTGCGCTCGGGCCGTCAAATCCAGACCGTTTCGCTATACCGTTCGGTTCCTCAAAAGAGACCTTAACTGAACGGCATTAGGGCCGAAGCCCGTCTTTCCTCGTTCTTAGCCGTTTGGCCAGGTGCGTCAGATCGTGCCGAGTTCGCGACGCAGGAACTCGTGAAAGTGCTGCATGCCGTCTTCCATCGGACTCTGGTACGGGCCGACCTGCGATTCGCCACGGTCCAGCAGCGCGCGTCGACCGGCGTCCATACGCTCGGCGATCTCGTCGTCTTCACGTGCCGTTTCCATGTAGGCGGCGCGCTCGGCCTCGACGAAGTCGCGCTCGAACAGCGCGATTTCTTCAGGGTAATAGAACTCGACGACATTGGTCGTCTGTTGCGGGCCGCGCGGAATCAGCCACGACACGACGAGCACATGCGGATACCACTCGATCATGATGCCCGGGTAGTACACCATCCAGATCGCGCCGAACTCGGGCATCTTGCCTTCGCGGTAGCGCAGCACTTCGTCGTGCCACTTGCGATACGTCGGGCTGCCCGGACGCGCGAGCTCGTTGTGCACGCCGACCGTCTGCACGCTGTACCAGTCGCCGAACTCCCACTTCAGGTCGTCGCAATTGACGAAGCTGCCGAGGCCCGGATGGAACGGCACGACGTGGTAGTCCTCCAGATAGACCTCGATGAAGGTCTTCCAGTTGTAGTTGCACTCGTGTACTTCGACGTGATCGAACATGTAGTCCGAGAAGTCGAAGTGTTTCGCCGTTCCGAGGCGCGCCAGATCTTTCGCGACGTCGCGTCCCTGCGATTCGAACAGCAGACCGTTCCAGCTTTGCAGCTGCGTGGCGCCGAGATTCAGGCAAGGGTTGTCGGCGAAATGCGGCGCGCCGAGCAACTGGCCGTTCAGGTCGTAGGTCCAGCGGTGCAGAGGACAGACGATGTTCTCCGTCTGCCCGCGTCCGTTCAGCATGATCGCCTGACGATGGCGGCACACGTTCGACAGCAATTCGATCTGCGACTGCTGGTTGCGAACGAGCACGCGCCCCTCACGTTCGCTGGGCAAGGCGAAATAGTTACCCGCTTCGGGAACCATGAGTTCGTGCCCGACGTAGCGAGGACCTTTCTTGAAAAGGGTTTCGAGTTCGCGCTGGTGAAGCGCCTGGTCAAAGTAAGCCGTGACTGGCAGCTGGCTGTGAATAGCCTTGAGCTGCAATGCATTGCTCAGATTGGACATTCCCACTCCCGATGAAGACGTGAAAGCAGTGAACAACCCAACCATCGAAGATTCGATTTAGGGAGCCCGCGATTATACCTGTTTCCCCCTCCTTGGGGCGACTAAGTGCCTGATTTGGGTTAAAAATGTCGCGGAAGTTCGCGATTTCGACGTGCAAACGTTAGATTTTTTTCTATCGTCCGAAGTGTTGCGCAAGCGTCGCGCCAGTACCCCCTGGTGCGCTTACAGGTCGGAAATGTTCCTTTTGCCGTAGAATGTCCGACTTGTTTTAATTTTGCGACGATTCATGGCGAAAACGGCTTCCACCGATACGGCTGGTTTGTCCCCCACCAGCGCGGAAGGTTCCGACAACACACCGCTGCCCGAGAGCTACGAGGCGGCGCTGGCGGAACTGGAAGGGCTCGTCGGGCGCATGGAGGGCGGCAGCCTCAATCTGGAAGAGTCGCTGGCGGCTTACCGGCGCGGCGCCGTGCTCGTGGCGTTCTGCCAGCAACAGCTCGAGAAAGTGGAGCAGCAGGTGCGTGTCCTTGATGGCGAGACGCTCAAGCCGCTTCCCGTGAACACTGCAGGTACAACCGCTGGCGACAGCGGAGACGATCTATGACCTTCGAACAATGGATGCGCTCGGTGCTGGACCGGGTAGAGAGCGCACTCGAACAATACTTGCCGGCCGAATCGATCGAGCCTGCAAAGCTGCATGAAGCGATGCGTTACGCCGTGCTGGGCGGCGGCAAGCGGGTTCGCCCGTTGCTGTGCCACGCTGCGGGCGAACTGACGGGCGCGAAGGCCGAATGCCTCGACGCGGCGTCGGCGGCGCTGGAGATGATCCACGTCTATTCGCTCGTGCACGACGACATGCCCTGCATGGACGATGACGATCTGCGCCGCGGCAAGCCCACGGTACACGTCAAATATGACGAAGCGACGGCGCTGCTGGTCGGCGACGCGCTGCAATCGCAGGCTTTCGTTGCGCTGACATCGGATGTGTTCTCGCCCGTGCAGCAGGCCGCGCTGGTGCGCGAACTGGCGCTGGCGAGCGGCTCGATCGGCATGGCGGGCGGCCAGGCGATCGATCTGGCGAGCGTCGGTCATTCGCTGACGCGTCCGCAGCTCGAAACGATGCACCGTCTGAAGACGGGCGCGCTGCTGCGCGCGGCCGTGCGCATGGGCGCGCTGACGGGCCAATTGGACAACGGTGGGCCGGATACGAAGGCGCTCGAAGCGCTGGACGCCTATTCTGCTGCCGTGGGCCTCGCATTTCAGGTCGTCGACGACATTCTCGACGTCACGACCGATTCCGCGACGCTCGGCAAAACGGCTGGAAAGGACGCGAAGGACGGCAAGCCGACCTACGTGTCGATTATCGGGCTCGACGCTTCGCGCACGCTGGCTGCGCAACTGCGCAGCGATGCGCACGATGCCCTCGCACCCTTCGGCGCCCGCGCGCAGCGGCTCGCCGAGCTGGCTGACCTCGTGGTGAACCGGGTCAGCTGATGTAGTAACGCGAAAGCCCGCCGCCCGCACAAGACTCTTCGGGTGTGCGCGAATGAAGTGCGGGCGCGTAAGTTTTCCTACAATGGAACGACGATGTACGACTTGCTGAAAACCATTGACGACCCCGCGGACCTGCGCCGCCTTGATCGCCGCCAGTTGCAACCGCTTGCAGACGAGTTGCGTGCCTTCGTGCTCGACAGCGTGTCGCAGACGGGCGGCCACCTGTCGTCCAACCTCGGCACGGTCGAACTGACGATCGCGCTGCACTATGTGTTCGAAACGCCGCGCGACCGCATCGTCTGGGACGTGGGTCACCAGACCTATCCTCACAAGATTCTGACGGGCCGCCGCGACCAGATGTCGACGCTGCGCCAGCTCGGCGGCATCTCGGGCTTTCCTAAACGCGACGAATCGCCGTACGACACGTTCGGCACCGCGCATTCGAGCACGTCGATTTCGGCGGCGCTCGGCATGGCGATCGGCAGCAAGCTGCGCGGCGACGACCGCTTCGCGATCGCCGTGATCGGCGACGGCGCGATGACGGCGGGCATGGCCTTCGAGGCGATGAACAACGCCGGCGTCGAAGACGACGTGCCGCTACTGGTCATCCTCAACGACAACGACATGTCGATTTCGCCGCCCGTTGGCGCGCTGAATCGCCATCTCGCGCGCCTGATGTCGGGCCGCTTCTACGCGGCGGCGCGCGCAGGCGTCGAACGCGTGCTGCGCCATGCGCCGCCCGTGCTCGACCTCGCGCGCAAGCTCGAAGAACACGCGAAGGGCATGATCGTGCCGGCTACGTTGTTCGAAGAGTTTGGCTTCAACTACATCGGACCGATCGACGGCCACGATCTCGACTCGCTGATTCCGACGCTGCAGAACATCAAGGAACTGCGCGGTCCGCAATTCCTGCACGTCGTGACGAAGAAGGGCCAGGGCTACAAGCTGGCCGAAGCCGATCCCGTTCTGTACCACGGTCCGGGCAAGTTCAACCCCGCCGAAGGCATCAAGCCGTCGACGACGCCTGCCAAGAAGACCTACACGCAAGTGTTCGGCGAATGGCTGTGCGACGCGGCCGAGCTGGATTCGCGCGTGGTCGGCATCACGCCGGCGATGCGCGAAGGCTCGGGCATGGTCGAGTTCGAAAAGCGCTTCCCGGATCGCTATTACGACGTCGGCATCGCCGAGCAGCACGCGGTGACGTTCGCGGGCGGCCTCGCGACGGAAGGCATGAAGCCGGTGGTCGCGATCTACTCGACGTTCCTGCAACGCGGGTATGACCAGCTGATCCACGACGTCGCGTTGCAGAATCTGCCCGTTGTGTTCGCAATCGATCGCGCGGGTCTCGTCGGCGCGGACGGCGCGACGCATGCCGGCGCCTACGATCTCGCGTTCATGCGCTGCATCCCGAACATGACGATCATGGCGGCGTCGGACGAAAACGAATGTCGCCAGATGCTGTACACGGCACTGCAGCAGCCGAACCCGACGGCCGTGCGTTATCCGCGCGGCGCGGGCACGGGTGTCGCGACCGTCAAGCAGATGGCTGCACTGCCGCTCGGCAAGGGCGAAATTCGCCGCCAGTCGACGCAGCCTGCCGGCAAGCGCATCGCGATTCTCGCGTTCGGCACGATGGTCGCGCCGTCGCTCGCGGCGGCGGAGCAACTGGACGCAACGGTCGCCAACATGCGTTTCGTGAAGCCGATCGACGCCGATCTGGTGCGCGAACTGGCCGAAACGCACGACGCGATCGTCACGATCGAAGAAGGCTGCGTGATGGGCGGCGCCGGTTCGGCGTGCGTGGAAGCCATGATGGAGAGTGGGGTTATCCGACCCGTACTACAATTGGGCCTTCCCGATCGCTTCATCGATCACGGAGATCCCGCCAAGCTGCTGGCGTCGTGCGGTCTGGACGCTGTGGGCATCGCGAAGTCCATCCGTGAGCGATTTGTGGAGCACGCAAGCGGCAAGTCGGTGAAACGCGTCGCTTAAGATTGAGCGGGCCGCCCGGAACGGAACAGCGGCTCGCGGCATCTACTCCAATATGAATCGGCGGGTCGCGTACCCGTCGGGCTCCGCCGGCGCAAGCCGGCGGTTGTCATTTTGCGCGTCGATTCGCGCTGCAAGTTGAGGATAAGAACATGAACCAGATGAACCCCGCCTTCGTGATGCCCGACGTGCAGAGCACGCTCGACACTCGCCAGATTCCGATTCAGCGGGTCGGCGTGAAGGCGGTGCGTCATCCGTTGACGGTTCGCACGCCGGACGGCAACGTGCAGCCGACCGTCGGCACGTGGAATCTCGACGTCCATCTGCCCGCCGAAGTGAAGGGCACGCATATGTCGCGCTTCGTGGCGCTGCTCGAGGAGAACAAGGCGCCGCTGGATTCGTCGGTGTTCCGCGCGATGCTCGCGTCGATGCTGGAGAAGCTCGAAGCGTCGGCGGGCCGCATCGAAGTGTCGTTCCCGTATTTCGTCAACAAGACGGCGCCTGTGTCGGGCGTGCAGAGTCTGCTGGACTACGAAGTGACGTTGATGGCCGATTCACGCGACGGCGCGACGCGGTTGTTTCTGAAGGTGCTGGTGCCTGTGACGAGCCTGTGCCCGTGCTCGAAGAAGATCTCGCAATATGGCGCGCACAATCAGCGTTCGCATGTGACGATCAAAGCCGAGTTGATCGACGACGTGCCTGTCGAGGATCTGATTCGTATCGCCGAGGAAGAGGCTTCTTGCGAGCTGTGGGGTCTGCTCAAGCGGCCCGATGAGAAGTTCGTGACTGAGCGCGCTTATGAGAATCCTAAATTTGTTGAAGACCTGGTGCGCGATGTTGCGCAGCGGTTGAATTCCGATCAGCGGATCGTTGCTTATGTGCTCGAAGCTGAGAACTTCGAGTCTATTCATAATCACAGTGCTTATGCTGTGGTTGAGCGCGATAAGCGCTCGGTTTAAGTTTTTTTTCGCTGGCATCCGCGTTTTGTTATCGGTCTGCTAGCGTCGCCCCTGTGCGGGGCGGCACCTACTTTTCTTTGCAGCGGCAAAGAAAAGTAGGCAAAAGAAAGCCGCTCACACCGCTAATTCTTGTATTCGCCCAGGGGCTCTCAACGTCTCCGTCCTTCGTGCGGCAATACACTTTTTCGTGCCCGTTGCCAGCGTGCTAACTGCACGCCTCACCCGCTTCGAATGCCCGCGTCACGAATTGCGTTACCAGAAAGTCCACGGCCGCCCAGGTGGCAAACGGTGTGTAGGCCGTCGCGACGGAAATGCACCACTCCGGACTGAAAAGCGGATCGGTGTCGTAGAAGCGCCAACGCATGCGGTGCGCCAACCGACACACAGTTTGCCACCTGGGCGGCGCAGACGAGTCGCTGCCGCTGGCTGTTTTACGAGCGATTGAAGTGGGTGATGCGCCTGTTAAAGACGCTGGCAACGCGCATGAAAAAGTGCGATGCCGCGTGGAGTGCGGGACCCGTTGAGGGCCCGCAGGTAAACACAAGAATTGGCGGTGTGAGCGGCTTTCTTTTGCCTACTTTTCTTTGCCGCTGCAAAGAAAAGTAGGTGCCGCCCCGCACAGGGGCGACGCTAGCAAACCGACATGAAATCGCGGACGCCACCGCAAAGCAAAAAAACCGTCACTCACAAAGTGACGCCAAGTCCCATCGAGGCTTAACGGTAAAAGCATAATCACTAACAGCCTGCGCGGGCCAGCGCTTCAACCTCAACGCACCGGCGAGAGCAATCATCGCCCCATTATCCGTACACAGCGACAGATCCGGATAATGCACATCAAACCCGCGCTTCTTCGCGGCAGAAGACAAAGCCTCCCGCAACTGCCGGTTGGCACCAACACCACCCGCCACCACGAGCCGCTTGAGCTTCGTTTTCTTCAAAGCCGCCAACGACTTGGCGGCCAGCACCTCGACGGCTGCATCGACGAAACCCCGCGCGAGATCCGCCTTGGCCTGCTCGCAGACATTGCTGCCCATCTTCTTCATCTGCGTCAGCACAGCCGTCTTCAGCCCGCTGAAACTGAAATCGAGGTCGCCGGAATGCAGCATGGGACGCGGCAGCACGACGGCGCCCGGCGTGCCGAATTCCGCCATCCGCGATACTTCCGGCCCGCCCGGATACCCAAGCCCGAGCAGCTTGGCGGTTTTATCGAAGGCCTCGCCCGCGGCATCATCGAGCGTTTCGCCCAGCGTCTCGTAGACGCCGACATCCGTCACGCGCATCAACTGCGTATGTCCGCCCGACACGAGCAGCGCGACGAACGGAAACGGCGGCGGCGCGTCGACCAGCAGCGGCGACAGCAAATGCCCTTCCAGATGATGAATGCCGATGGTCGGCTTGTCCCACGCCATCGCCAGCGAATTGGCGATGCTCGCGCCCACCAGCAACGCGCCCGCGAGCCCCGGACCCTGCGTGTACGCGATCGCGTCGATGTCGCCGCGCTTGCAGTCCGAACGCTCCAGCACTTCTTCGAGCAGCGGCAGCGCGCGCCGGATATGGTCGCGCGACGCCAGTTCGGGCACGACACCGCCGTACTCGCGATGCATCGCGATCTGCGAATGCAGCGCGTGCGCAAGCAGGCCGCGTTCCGTGTCGTAGAGCGCGAGGCCAGTTTCGTCGCAAGAACTTTCTATGCCGAGAACGAGCATGATTTCGACCGCCGATCGGGTGCCTGAAATGCCGCCCGAAACATCAAAAAGGAACCTGAAAGTATAGCAGCGCGGGCAAAGCGCCGCCGGACGCGCCGGTTACAATGCTGCCCCATGGAATCCTTCGATATCGCCGTAATCGGCGCGGGCGCGGCGGGCATGATGTGCGCAGCGGTGGCGGGGCAGCTCGGCCGCCGCGTCGTGCTGATCGACCACGCGCAGCGGCTCGCCGAGAAAATCCGCATCTCGGGCGGCGGCCGCTGCAACTTCACGAATCTGTACGCCGGTCCCGCCAACTATCTGTCGGCGAATCCGCATTTCTGCCGTTCCGCGCTGGCGCGCTACACGCCGCGCGATTTCATGGCGCTGCTCAAGCAGTATCGCGTGACGTGGCACGAGAAGCACAAAGGCCAGCTGTTCTGCGACCAGTCGAGCGACGCCGTCATCGACGTGCTCAAGAGCGAGTGCGACGCCGGCAACATCGCGTGGCGTCGGCCGCTCGCCGTCGAACAGGTGCGCCACGCCGACTCCGACGGCTTCGTGCTCGATACCCACGCCGGGCCGATCCGCGCACGCGCGCTCGTGATCGCGACGGGCGGGCTGTCCATTCCCAAGATCGGTGCGACCGATTTCGGCTACCGCGTCGCCAAACAGTTC
Source organism: Paraburkholderia sabiae (assembly GCF_030412785.1). Taxonomy (NCBI): domain Bacteria; kingdom Pseudomonadati; phylum Pseudomonadota; class Betaproteobacteria; order Burkholderiales; family Burkholderiaceae; genus Paraburkholderia; species Paraburkholderia sabiae. Next base: position 3,385,727 of record NZ_CP125295.1, on the reverse strand, counting down.
GGCCACAAACTGATCGACACGCGCCCCGCGCTCGTGCCGCTCACCTTCGCCGCCGCCGACTGGCAGCCGTTCTCGGAGCTGTCGGGCGTATCGCTGGAAGTGCATCTGGCGACGGGCGCGAAGAAGACGGGCGGCGAGTTCGTCGAGGATCTGCTGCTGACGCATCGCGGGCTGTCGGGCCCCGGCGTGCTGCAGATTTCGAGCTACTGGCAGCCGGGCGAGCCCGTGCACATCAATCTGCTGCCCGAGCGGGACGCCATCGACGCGCTGCTGGAGGCGAAGAGCACGACGAAGCGCCAGATCGGCAGCCTGCTCGCCGAATGGGTGCCGACGCGCCTCGCGCACGTCTGGCTGCAGACGCATGGCGTGCCCGCCGACGCGCGTCTCGCCGATCTTCCCGACAAGGCACTGCGCCGCGTCGGCGAGGCGCTGTCGCGCTGGACGCTCACGCCGAACGGCACCGAGGGCTACAAGAAGGCCGAGGTGACGCGCGGCGGTGTCGATACGCGCGAGCTGTCGTCGGCGACGATGATGAGCGCCCGCGTGCCGGGCCTCTATTTCATCGGCGAGGCCGTCGATGTGACGGGCTGGCTGGGCGGCTACAACTTCCAGTGGGCGTGGGCGTCGGGCGTCGCGGCGGGGCAGGCGGCGGCGGAATTCGCGGGTGCCGCGTAGCCGTGCGCGGAGGGCCGCACAGCCTTGTATTCAGGGCTTGACAGTGTCATACGATTGTGCGAAACAGCTGCTATACTTTCCAATCTTTGCCACGCTCCGTTATTGAAAGATGACGACTATCCGCGTAAAAGAAAACGAGCCTTTTGAAGTCGCGATGCGCCGCTTCAAGCGCACGATTGAAAAGAACGGGTTGCTGACCGAACTCCGTGCGCGCGAGTTTTACGAGAAGCCGACATCCGAGCGAAAACGAAAGAAGGCAGCGGCGGTAAAGCGGCATTTCAAGCGTCTGCGCAGCCAGCAACTGCCCAAGAAGTTTTACTGATTCAACGTGAAGTCGTGGCTCTCGCACACTGTTTCCAGCGAAAGCGGCGGCTCACACAAGGTGACGGCGCGGGAGCTGGCCGGCGCTTGCGGTAATCGGCTCCGTAAGGCCGCATCCAGATGCACGGTTCATCGCGTATTTGGCACTAACCCGCTTGAGGAATCATCCCAAGCGGGTTTTTGCGCTCTGCACCGCGTCTTCACCCGTTTTTCAAACCTCCATGCATTCAGGTGAACGATGAGTCTCAAGGTCCGAATCAACGACGATATGAAAGCAGCGATGCGCGCACGCGAAACCGAGCGTCTCGGCACGATCCGTCTGCTGCTCGCTGCCATCAAGCAGCGTGAAGTCGACGATCGCGTGGAACTGGACGACGCCGCCGTCACGGCTGTCGTCGACAAGATGATCAAGCAGCGCAAGGATTCGATCGCCCAGTTCGAAACGGCTGGCCGCACGGATCTCGTCGACAAGGAAAAAGCCGAGCTCGACGTGCTGAGCGCGTACATGCCCGAGCAGCTGTCGGACGCGGAAATCGCCGCCGAAGTGCAGGCGGCCGTCGCGCAAGTCGGCGCCGCCGGCCCGCAGGACATGGGCAAGGTAATGGGCGTGCTCAAGCCGAAACTCGCCGGCAAGGCCGACATGACGGCCGTGTCCGCGCAGGTCAAGGCCGCGCTGTCGAAGTAAGCCGGTTATCGCCATTCGCCGTGCGCGCGCCCGTTCCGGCGTCGCGCATGGCCGGGTGCGGTCCGCACCCATGCCTCATCCCTTATAAGGCCGCGTCTGCACTGTGATTCCGCATTCCTTCCTGCAAGACCTGCTGAACCGCGTCGATATCGTCGACGTGGTCGGCAAGTACGTGCAGCTGAAAAAGGGCGGCGCGAACTTCATGGGACTCTGCCCGTTTCACAACGAAAAGAGCCCTTCGTTCACCGTTAGTCCGACTAAGCAGTTCTATCATTGTTTCGGCTGTGGCGCGCACGGCACGGCCATCGGCTTTCTGATGGAGCACGCGGGGCTGTCGTTCCCCGAAGCCGTCAACGACCTGGCGCAATCCGTGGGTCTGACCGTGCCGCAGGAACCTTCGCCGATGCGTGGCGGCGTTTCGGGCGGCGCGGGCGGCGAAGGCTACGCGCCGGCCGTATCGAAAGCCGTGACGACGGCGCTGTCCGACGTCATGCTGACGGCCAGCGATTTCTACAAGGCGCAGTTGCGCGGCGCGCCGAACGCGATCCAGTACCTGAAAAAGCGCGGGCTCACGGGCGAAATCGCGAAACGCTTCGGCTTGGGTTACGCGCCCGACGGCTGGCAGAATCTCGAAGTCGCATTCCCCAACTATCGGGACGATGCGCTCGTCGAATCGGGCCTCGTGATCGTCAGCGAGAAGTCCGACGCTCAGGGTCAGAACCGCCGCTACGACCGCTTCCGCGAGCGCGTCATGTTCCCCATCCGCAACGTGAAGGGCCAGGTGATCGGCTTTGGCGGACGCGTGCTGGACGGTGGCGAGCCCAAGTATTTGAATTCGCCCGAAACGCCTTTATTTAACAAAGGCAGCGAACTGTACGGCCTGTTCGAGGCGCGGCTCGCGATTCGCGAGCAGAAGTACGTGCTGGTCGTCGAAGGGTATATGGACGTGGTGGCGCTGGCGCAGTTGGGCTTCGAGAACGCGGTCGCGACGCTCGGCACCGCCTGCACGCCGATTCATGTGCAGAAACTGATGCGGCAGACGGATACCGTGGTGTTCAGCTTCGACGGCGACTCGGCGGGCCGGCGTGCGGCGCGCCGCGCGCTCGATGCCTGTCTGCCGCATGCCGCCGACAACCGCACTATCCGCTTCCTGTTCCTGCCGGCCGAACACGATCCCGACAGCTACGTCCGCGAATTCGGCACGCAAGCGTTTGCGGAACAGGTGCGCCGCGCGATGCCGCTGTCGCAGTTCCTGCTGAATGAAGTGCTGGCCGGCAAGGAACTCGATCAGCCGGAAGGCCGCGCCCGCGCGCTGTTCGACGCGAAGCCGCTGCTGCAGATGCTGCCCGCCAACGCGTTGCGCGCGCAGATCATGCATATGTTCGCTGACCGGCTCGACGTGCCGTTCGAGGAAGTCGCGGCGCTATGCGAAGTCGATGCGCGGATCGCCGCTGTAGCACGCAACGCGCCTGCCCGCAAAGATCGGCGCAGCGTCACGGGTCTGGAGCAGCGGGCGCTGCGCAATCTGGTCATGCACCCGCGCATCGTCGCTGTGCTGGACGAGGAAGAAGAGAAGGCGCTGCTGGCCGTCACGCGACACAGCGAGCTGTTCGAGGAAGTGACGACGCATGCCCGCGGGCTCGGCGACACGGCCGAATTCCAGTTGCTGTCGGACCTGTTGCGAAACGGGGCGAATGCCCCCACCTTCGAGGAAATCTTCCGGGAAATTCTGGACTATGATGAAAACGTCCGGGATCTGCTGTTGAAGAATCCCGAAGACGCCACAGTTGTTGAAGAGCGCCGCGAACACGAGCGCCTCGCCGGGGAAGAATTGAAAGCAGCCATTCTGAAGATGCGCTATGACGCATATAGCGAGCGGCTGACTCAACTCTCTCGCCAGTCGAGCCTCACTCCGGAGGAGCTCAGGGAGTATCAGGAACTGGACAGGACGCGTGCCGACATGAAGCGTCAGCGCGGGCAGTGAACGGAAAGGGCTGAGACCCCAAATGCTATAATTATAGGATTTCAGCGGTTTTGTTTTTCTCCAGGCAAAGGCGATAAAAGGCGATTGCAATGGTAAAGACTACAGGCGGAAAAATGGCGACAGGCAAGGGCTCCGAGGAGCCGAACAAGACCAGTGAGGTCAGTGCAGCCAGGTCCAGTTCTTCCGCCCGTACAGCGTCAGCCGAGACCGCCACGCCAGTTGCCCGGAAAAAAGCCTCGACCGCTTCGGCCGCGCGAGCGGCATCGGTGACCTCGAAGTCGGTGGCATCGGTCGCGAAGCGGCAGGGAGTCAGTAGCGAAAGGGAAGCGGATGTCGCGCAGGACGATGCGGCTCCCCGCGAGTCTTTGGTATCCACGGTTCAACCGGCTGTTGTCCAGCAGCCGGCAGTCGAGACTACAGCCGGTATGGCGAACTCCATGACGAAAAAGCTGAACGAAGTATCCGTCGATGACGACGCATCCCAGAGCGAAGAAGCTGCAGCAACCCCTGCTCCGGGCAAAGGCGAAAAGGCCAAGGCACGCGACCGCCGCGCAAAGGAGAAGGCGCTGCTCAAGGACGCGTTCGCGTCTTCGCAGCCTGGCACCGTCGAGGAGCTTGAAGAGCGTCGCTCGAAGCTGCGCGCGCTGATCAAGCTCGGCAAGGAGCGTGGCTTCCTGACCTACGGCGAGATCAACGACCACCTCCCGGACAACTTCACGGAAACCGAGGCGATCGAAGGGATCATCAGCACGTTCAACGACATGGGTGTCGCCGTCTACGAGCAGGCGCCGGATGCCGAAACGCTGCTGCTGAACGACAACGCGCCGAACGCTTCGTCGGACGACGAAGTGGAAGAGGAAGCCGAAGTCGCGCTGTCCACCGTCGATTCCGAATTCGGCCGCACGACCGACCCGGTGCGTATGTACATGCGCGAAATGGGCACGGTCGAACTGCTCACGCGCGAAGGCGAAATCGAAATCGCGAAGCGCATCGAAGACGGCCTCAAGCACATGGTGATGGCCATCTCCGCGTGCCCGACCACGATCGCCGACATCCTCGCGATGGCTGAGCGCGTCGCGAACGAAGAGATCCGCATCGACGAACTCGTCGACGGCCTGATCGACGTGAACGCCGAAGATACCGACGGCTTCTCCGAACAGGAAGCCGAAGCGATCGAAAGCGAAGACGAAGAAGAGGAAGAGGCCGACGAGGAAGAAGAGGAAGACGACGATGGCTCCGCGCAAGCGACGGCCAACGCCGCCCAGCTCGAAGAACTGAAACGCCTGTCGCTGGAAAAATTCGCGATGATCAGCGAATGGTTCGACAAGATGCGCCGCGCGTTCGAAAAGGAAGGCTACAAGTCGAAGTCTTACCTGAAGGCTCAGGAAACGATTCAGGAAGAACTGATGATGATCCGCTTCACCGCGCGTACGGTGGAGCGTCTGTGCGACACGCTGCGCGCGCAGGTGGACGAAGTGCGTCAGGTCGAGCGTCAGATTCTGCATACGGTCGTCGACAAGTGCGGCATGCCGCGCGCCGAATTCATCGCGCGCTTCCCGGGCAACGAGACGGATCTCGAATGGGCCGACAAGATCGTCGGCGAGAATCATGCGTACAGCGCGATCCTGTCGCGTAACGTGCCGGCTATCCGCGAACAGCAGCAGCGTCTGCTGGACCTGCAGGCGCGCGTCGTGCTGCCGCTCAAGGACCTGAAGGAAACCAACCGTCAGATGGCGGCGGGCGAACTGAAGGCGCGTCAGGCGAAGCGCGAAATGACCGAGGCGAACTTGCGTCTCGTGATCTCGATCGCGAAGAAGTACACGAACCGCGGTCTGCAGTTCCTGGATCTGATCCAGGAAGGCAACATCGGTTTGATGAAGGCCGTCGACAAGTTCGAATATCGCCGCGGCTACAAGTTCTCGACGTACGCGACGTGGTGGATTCGTCAGGCCATCACGCGTTCGATCGCGGACCAGGCGCGCACCATCCGTATTCCGGTTCACATGATCGAGACGATCAACAAGATGAACCGCATTTCGCGTCAGATTCTGCAGGAAACGGGCCTCGAGCCGGATCCGGCGACGCTGGCCGAGAAGATGGAGATGCCGGAAGACAAGATCCGCAAGATCATGAAGATCGCGAAAGAGCCGATCTCGATGGAAACGCCCATCGGCGACGACGACGATTCGCATCTCGGCGACTTTATCGAAGACACGAACACGGTTGCGCCGTCGGATGCCGCGCTGCACGCGAGCATGCGCGATGTCGTGAAGGACGTGCTCGATTCGCTGACGCCGCGCGAAGCGAAAGTGCTGCGCATGCGTTTCGGCATCGAAATGAGCACGGACCACACGCTCGAAGAAGTCGGCAAACAGTTCGACGTCACGCGTGAGCGTATCCGTCAGATCGAGGCGAAGGCGCTGCGCAAGCTGCGTCACCCGAGCCGTTCGGACAAACTGAAGTCGTTCCTCGAAGGAAACTGAGCGAGTCTGCTCGTACGCAATACCGGGGCTTCCCGATCGCTTTGTTCAGCGAAGCGATCCCGGAAGCCTCTTTTTTCGTGTAGTATGTCGGCCAATCGACGAACAGGCCCGGCCTTCAGACCGGGTCTTTTTGTTGGTCTTTCTCGTTGTTCATTGTTGTTTCCCCGCGCGCTTCCGTCGCGAAGCATCGTTGGGCCGGACGCCGTGCTGGTTGCAGGCAGCGGACTCATAATCCGCCTCCGAAAGGACATCGTGGGTTCGAATCCCACCCGGCCCACCAATCCCTTTTATATCGCGGATCCAGAATCGTCAGATCTGCTGTTCCCCGTTATCAGGCATCAAGCGCTCTCTGCATGAAGTCCCGAAAGCGTGACAGTCAAACCAGAGCGATCGACATTGTTTGCCATCCAAAGCGTTGCGTGATGCCGTTGCGCTATCTTTAAAGCGATCGCCAGGCCAAGACCGCTGCCATGTTCCTTGGTGCCCGTGCTGCGATAGAAGCGATCGAACACACGCTCACGCTCTTCGTCTGGAATGCCAGGTCCGCTGTCGGAAACCGCAACGCTGATCTGCTCGCCCTCGCGCTTGAGAACGACATCTATCTTTCCGCCCTTTGGCGTGTAGCGAATCGCATTGTCGATCAGATTGTTCAGCAACACTTCAATTCCCCCGGGCTCTGCATTCACTCGATATAGCTGATCCAGTTTCGCCGGTGTGCTGAACTCAAGGCCGAGGTCGATCTGTTTTGCCTCCGCGAGTGGCGAAATATCTGCGACTACCCGCTCGCATAATCGGCGCAGGTTGATCGGCTCGAATCGGCCGCCTGTTTGTGCTTCTTCACGAGCGAGCGTCAACAGTTGATTCACGAGATGGATGAGTCGATTCAACCGTCCCTCGATACGCTCGAAGGTTTGCTTGCTGCCAACCAGCGATCCATCCAGCTCGGCAGATTGCAACTGGAGCTTCAACGCGGCCAGCGGTGAACGCAATTCGTGCGCGGCATCGGCGACAAAGGTGCGTTGCGTTTGCGATGCAACGTCCAGTCGATGCAGCAAGTCGTTCAATTCATCGACCAATGGCGTGATTTCGACCGGCGTGCCTTCGGTGAGGTGCAAAGGCGCAAGAGAATCGAATGAACGCTTCGCTAATGCGCGCGAGATTTCCGAGAGCGGCGCCAGCCCTTTCCCAACGACGAACAGGACGATAGCGATAATAGTCGGGATGAACAGCAGCAGCGGTGCCAGCGTGCGTAAGGCGAGCCGTAGCGCGAGTTCCTCGCGCACCGATATCGGTTGTGCGATCTGAATGAAGCGGCCGTCCTGCCGGGTGCCGTACACGCGCCAGTGATATTCATCGTGTTCGATCGTGCGGAGCCCGGCAGGAAAGCGCGGAAGATCAACCCGTCCCAGTGATTTATAAACGCTGCCGCCTTCCGGATTCCAGACCTCGATGAAAAGGCGGTCCTCCGACAAACCTTCGAAGTCTGGTTTTCTTGCGAGCGCGGCATCGGTTGCACGAATATCGGTGGGTAGCGAATCGGCCACGGTGCGTAGCTCGTAGTCGAACAACTCGCTGGCTTCGTCGTGCGCCGTATAGAAAATGGCGTAGCCGGCGGTCAACGTCGATACAGCCAGTCCGGCGATCAACCATCCAAGCAGCCACCGCCGGATCGATGTCATTCGCATCGCATGAGGCGGTATCCGACGCCACGCACCGTCACGATCTGAGTAGGGCCGAGCTTGCGACGCAGGCCGTGCACATGCACCTCGATCGCATTGCTGCTGATTTCATCGCCCCATCCGTACAACTTGTCTTCGAGTTCCGACCGGGTAAAGACGCGCGTCGGCGCCTCGATAAGTGTCTGCAACAGGCTGAATTCTCTCGGCCCCAGCGCGAGCGGTTCACCGTTGAGCGTCGCTTCCCGGCTCGCGGGGTTGAGTGTGATGTTTCCGTGTGAATAGACTGGATTACCTTGTCCGGCGCGGCGACGCAGCAGCGCACGCACCCGCGCCGCCAGTTCATCCACGTCGAACGGCTTGACGAGATAGTCGTCTGCTCCGCCATCGAGTCCTGCAATACGGCTTTCGACAGCGTCGCGCGCCGTCAGGATGAGGACAGGCGCGCTTCCTCCGTCACGACGATAGCGACGAAGCACGTCGATTCCATCGGCTTTCGGCAATCCAAGATCAAGCAGGACGAGATCGTATAGATCGTGACTGAGCGACAACTCCGCTTCGCGCCCGTCACGCGCCCAATCGACCGCGTAACCGGCGTGCCGCATTGTTGTCGCAACCGACTCACCGATCATCTCGTCATCTTCCACCAGCAACAATCGCATTTCGCAAATTCTCCTAGATTGCTGGATTGTCGCGATCCTTTGCTTATCGATGGCTTAAAGGGAGAGATCACTGACTCGTCAGCTTTTCGAAGATCATTCTCTCGATGCAAAGCTTAAGAGTCGCTTAAGGTCGATGCGGTGCGCGCTTACCGGGTTGCGTCAGCCCTTTCCGCTCATGCGATCGAACATCGCGAGAAGATCGGTTAGCGTCTTCTTGCACTTTGCCTGGCTCGGCGAGCTTTCGCGCAGCGCTTCGAGCGCGTCGTCGATCGACTTGTCCAGTTTGTGCCAGTCAGCGGCCGCTCGCGGCTTCAGCGCGGGCTCGGCATCGTCCCAGCTTGTTTCGAGATCCTTGATCCGTTTCTTTGCGCCGGTCAGGTCGTTTGCATCGACCAGCTTCGACGTGTCGGCAGCAATGACGCGGAACTTCGAAAGATCGCCCAGCTTCGAGGTTTCTGTCGCTGCATCGGCGGACGAGACAGGCGATAGCGCGGCGACCCATTGAGGGACATTCGCGGTGAACGAGTGGCCTGCGATGACGACCGCGGTCGTTGCGATCAGAAGTCCGGATTTGATAATGGTCTTCTTCATTGTTGAAACCTCCATGTTGTAGACGACGTGCTTGAGTAAAGTCGCTCAGGTAGCGCTTGCCTTGCTGTGCCGCGTCCTCGTTGCTGTGTGCAGGATGACGAGAATGACGATCACCGAGAGAAAGACGACGCTGGTAACGATAGTCCCCATACCCATCCCGCCATATTCCCGGGATTGCGAGAGAAGATCACCGAGCGAGGCGCCAAAAGGTCGGGTCAGGATGTAGGCAAGCCAGAACGTCAACACGCGATTTGCGCCGAGGTAAGCGGCCATGCCCATCATGACAAGCAGAAACCCGAACACCAGCACGCCGAGACTGAACCCCAGGCCGATTGCTTCCGTTGCAAGATCGCCGGCTGCCGTCCCGAGCGCGAAAGTGACGAGGATCGCGGCCCAGTAAAACAGTTCGCGCTTGCGCGTCACGATGGTGTGAATGGAGAGGGTCTTTTCGTTCCGGTACCAGATTTCGAAGATCAGGCCGAGCAGGACGCCGAATACGGCAGTGCTGACATACAGGCTCACACCGAGAACATCGGTGAGTACGTCGGTCAGTTGCGTGCCGACGACACTGACCAGCACCACGGTCAGCCAATATATCCACGGAACATAAGCTCGCTGCTTCAGTTGAGTGACAAGCGCGGCAGCGAGTAACGTCAGCATGATCGCTATCGTTACGGTCGTGCCCAGACCGACATGGACGGCGAGATAGTCGGCGCCCGTTTCGCCGACAGTGGTGGACAGGATCTTGATTGTCCAGAACGCGATCGTGACTTCCGGGACCTTGTTCTGCAACAGTGCGTGATGTTCACGTGACATTCCTTTGCACCCCTTTTCCTCATAACGAGTTGTTCGACACGATCCAAAAAAACGCTGGATATTCGTGGCGAATCATGAGGGGATGCACCTTATCGAATGCTTAGGGAAACACAGGATTTGCACGTTGTCTTCGCGGGAGACTCATTCTTCCTTTCCTTATGTGATGCTTAAAAGTCGCGGAAAAGATCTGTGCGAATGGCAAGTCCGTTAGATAACGGAATCGTAATTACATCGCCAGCGTGCGGTTATCGTCGTATCGGGACAATTGATCCTGTCGTTCAGCCACTAGCTGATTCCAGCAGATAAGGATTCTTTAAGTTGACCGACCTAATCTGAAAGTGCAGCTGCATCGTTTCAATTCGATCGCAGATATCTACGTGTCCACTTATTGCTCACCATTGGAGAGTTCGATGAAAACTTCATTCACTATTTCACTGATCGTTGCTGCGCTCACGATGCCGATGATCTCTTACGCCAAGGTCGATTCGAATGGAACGACCCGCGATGAAGTCAAGGCGCAGGTCGCACAGGCGGAGAAGGACGGAACGCTGCATCAATCGAAGGTGCACTATCCGCAATATGATCAGAATGCGTCCGCGGCGGGACGGCAATCCTCGAGCGAATACGGAACCATGCCGTTGAACTTCTCGCAGTCCGGATCGCCGGCGAAGGCCGCAACAAACAGCAAGCTGTTCGAGCACCACTGATGGTGCAACGTCCGCGCAAGTGAGTGCTGCTGGCACTCACTCAGCGGATCGTTTAGCGCGCGATAGCCCAGTCGATCGCAGCGTCGAAGAGCCGCTGACCTGCCGAAGAGAGATTCGCAAACGAGTCGTTGCTCATGAAGAACATCACACGTCTTGCGGGGGCGAGCGTTTCGTAGTCCATTGTTGCCCCTGTTTCGTACGTGAAAATCGCTGCCTTGTCGGGCTGACCATACACGGTTGCGATGATTGACGCGCCGAGTCCTGGCTTGCCCCAACTCATTGCAGCCTGTTTTCCGTACACGTTGATTGTTCCGGCCGGCAGGCCCGCTGAAACAGGGTGAGGCGCATTCACCATCCACAGATAACGTTCTTTATCTGTCTCGCCGAAATCGACGTCGTGGCGCTTGCCGCTCATCGCGAGATCGTCGAGCAGATCGTTTTCCCATGTGACGAGCGGCACAGGTAGTGCGCGCCATCCAGGAAGCACATCCTTGGACGAAACCGTCGACGAGATGATGATCAGACTGGCGTCGCGCGCGAGATCCGGCCGAAAGTTCTGGTCGACGAGTTGAACCGAATAGCCTCGTGCGTTGAGATGTGCAGCAATCCGCTCGTCGACGGCGATGTTGGGGCCGTTGAGTTGAACGACCATGACGATCTTGTTGCGCGCATCGTCTGCCTTGGCGCGAGCCATACGCGGCATGATGGATGCGGCTGCCAGGCCGAGCGCGGAGAGAAGCGCAGTTCTACGTTTCATCACAGGTTCCTCGCGCGTCAGAATTCGAGCGTGGAGAGGAGCGACACTTGCCGCGCATCGCCGACTGCAACGAAATAGCGGTTGGCGCTCGACGGGTAATAGGTTTTGTTGAAGAGGTTCTTGACGTTCAACTGAAACGATAGATTGCGTCCGCCCCACTTCGTGTTGTACGTCGCGAATGCATCGGCGACGGTGTAGGCGGGCAGCGTGAAGCTGTTCGCGGAATCACCCGGACGCTCGCCCACGTAATGCGCACCCGCGCCGACGCGCAACTGGTCTCCGCCAAAGATCGCGCCGAAGTCATAGACAGCAGCAAGCGACGCCGTATGCTGCGCGACGTTCCACAACCGGTTGCCGGCATAGAGCGGGTCTTCCGTCGTTTTGGCGTCGATATACGCATAGCTGGCAATGACGCTCCAGTGCTGTCCAATCTGTCCCGCGACATCCAGTTCGACGCCACGCGAGCGCGCCTTGCCGGAAGTGCGCCAGTCGGTCTGCTTGGTCGTGTCGTTGTATTGCGAAACCAGCACGTTCGATTTATCGATGTTGAAGAGCGCGAGCGTGCCTGTCAGCCCTGCGGGCATCGCGACTTTCGCGCCGACTTCCCACGATGTCGCCTCTTCAGGCAGCACAGACGAATTGATCACGACGCCCGAGCTGAGCGGCGCAATCGTCGAAGTGGGTTTCAGCGATTGCGTATAGCTGCCATAGAGCGAGAAGTTCTCCGTCCACTTGTAGACGATGCCCGCACGCGGCAGCCATTTGGTGCCGTTCAGGTCGGTGTTGATCTGGAACGGACGGCCGCGTCCCGCGACCTGGTTATACGACATAAAGCGCGCGCCGCCGACGAGTATCCACTTGTCGGTCAGATGCAGGCTGTCCTGAAGGAATAGCGATGAGTCATGCAGCGTGTCGGTCTGATCGCTGTCGCTCGCGGAGACGGTCGTGGATGGACTTTCAAGCCCATACACAGGGTGCAGATAGTTGAACGTGTATTTCGTCGCCTGCCGCAACAGGTCCTTGCGATAGATGCGCCGGTACTCGTCGTCGACGCCGATCTGCAGATCGTTGCGCAAGCCGGCAACGTTGAAATGCCCATCGACATACGCGATCGCATAGCTGTCCGTGCTGAGCGCGCCGTGAGTGGCGTCGTTGCTGCGCGAAAGCACGCCCGTCGTGCTGTTGACGCCCTGCACGCGCAATTGTCCGGCGTCGTAGGTTTCGCGGTTGTAGCTGTAGCCGAAATGCGCCTTCCAGTCCGCGTTGATCTGGTGATCGACAGTCAGTTGCGCGAGATGCGATTCACCGTCCATTTCGTTGAACGGTTCGTCGAGGCGTTCGCGCGCGGGAATCGCCAGAGGTTCATTTGTCTTCGGATCGAGCGCGGTGCCGCGATCGAACGGATAAAGAAACTTTCTGTACTCGTACGACAGCACGATCTGCGTATCGCGTCCGTACCAAGCAAGCGACGGCGCAACGAGGGTTTCGCGATGCTCGCCGAAGTTGCGCCAATACTGTTCGTTGGTGTGGTCGACGATGAGGCGGTACGCGAGACCCGAATCGCCGATTGGACCCGTCAGATCGACCGTGCCGCCGCCGCCATTGCGGCCGTGGCCATACGTCGAACCGAGCACCGAGACGGCATGATAAGGCGTGAGCAGCGGCTGCTTGCTGACCACGTTCACGACGCCGCCGGGATCCATGATGCCGTAGAGCAGGGACGCCGGCCCTTTGAGCACTTCGACGCTGTCGGCGGCCGCGTTGAGGCCGCGGCCCTGCACGAGCGGCATGCCGTTGTGCATGATCGAGCCGTCACGATTGCCGCCAAAGCCGCGCTTGAGCAGCGTGTCCTGAGTGCCCGCGAGCGTGTTGCCCTGGACGATGCCGCTGACGTTCGCCAGTGCATCGTCGAGGTTGCGTGGGCGCTGATCGTGCAGCACTTGCGCGGGTACGACGTTGATGGCTTGCGGCGTGTCGATGACGGGGATGTCGGAGCGCGTCACGTTCGCTTCGGGCGGCGGCCTGTAGCTGCCCGCACTGATGCCCGTCGAGCTGACCTTCATGACGGGCAGCACCGTGCTGTCGTCCAGTTCGACATTGCTCGCATCTTCGACGAGCGTGTAGCTGCCGTTCGTCTGCTCGACAGCCGATACGCCCGTGCCGCGCAGCAGTTGCGTCAGGCCCTGCTGCGTATCGTATTCGCCGCGCAGACCCGCGCTGTGACGGTTCGCGGTGAGCGCACTCGGGTACGACAACATGATCCGCGCTTGCTGGCCGAACTGATTGAGCGCACTTTCGAGCGGGCCGGCAGCGACGTCGAACGTCTTGCGTGTGATGGATTGCGTCGTTTGAGTGGCATCGGCGGCGCGGACTGCGGGCGATGCAGCCGACGCAAAGATCGCAGCCGCAGCGAGGCCGATGACATGCCTGTTGCGGGTTCCTGTAGAAAATCCCATGTTTTACGAAGCTCGAGGAGGTAGATGATCTGGTGTTCTCATCTGCCTTGTCCCGCGAGAATCGAAAACAGCTCAAAACCTGCAAATATTTTTTGGCGAACGGCTCGTCAAGTTACGAATGCGCTGGCTTCACCGTGACCCAGTAGCGTGTGACGTACTCCACTCGGACGGGCAGCGAACTCGCTAGCGCGCCGAGTACGCGGTCCGTGTCTGCGAGCGGGTAGGTGCCCGAAAGACGGAAATCGGCGATCGACGGATCGCAGCGCAGATAGCCGTCGCGATAGCGCCCGAGTTCCGATAGAAAATCGGCAAGGCGCATGTTGCTCGCAACCAGCATCCCTTGTGTCCACGCGGCTGCGTCGGCGGTGATCGGCTCGATCGGCATGGTCTGCGTCGCCGTGAAGCGCATCCGCTCTCCCGCGCGCACGACCTTGAATTCGGCTGGCGCCTGGGTCGGCCCGGCTTTGACGGCGCCTTCGTACACGTCGAGCCGTGTCGTCGCGCTTTCCTGTCTGAGCGAAAAGCGTGTGCCGAGCGGGATCGAGATGCCTTCCGCAGTCTGCGCGACGAACGGGCGCGGAGTGGGGCCGTCGTCGTGTCCGGTGACGATCATGATTTCGCCGCGGAGCAGAACGATGCGCCGCTCCGTCTGCGAGAAACGGATATCGACTGCACTCGCGGTATTGAGCGTGAGCCGCGTACCGTCAGTGAGCCTGACATCGCGCTGTTCGCCCGTACCTGTACGCAAATCGGCGCTCCAGCCGCGCCACGCGATCTGATCGCGCGCAACCCACGCCGTGCCGCCCGCAAAGAAAAGCAGCATCAGCGCCTTGACGCCGGCGCGCCGTGCACGCGAATGCGGACGCATCAATGCAGCGCGCGCCGCGCCCGTTCCTGGACCTTCGTTGAGCGTCTGAAAGCGCTGGCTGACAGACTGAATGTGCTGCCACGCGCGGTCGTGATCGACATGCTGCACGCGCCATTGTTCGAATGCGCGTCGCTGCGACTCCGTCACTGTGCCGGACTGCAGATCGAGCCACCATTCGACCGCGCGTCGCGCGACCGTGGGTTCGATGCCGTGTGGCGTACCGACGTTCATCGCTTCAATCCAGTTGCATCGCGAAGAAGCACTGACCTGCTGCCTTGAGCAGATGGCGCTTCACGGTCGCGATGGAAATGTGCAGCGCGGCGGCGATTTCCGCGTGCGTTGCGCCGTCGAGTTGCGACATCAGAAATGCGCGTTTGACTGGCACGGGCAGACCGTCGAGCAGGGCGTCGATTTCACACAACGTTTCGAGCAGTATCGCGCGCTCTTCAGGCGACGGCGCCAGTGATTCCGGCACGAGCGCGAGCGCTTCGAGATACGCGCGCTCGATCTGCTCGCGGCGCCAGTGATTCGCGAGGACGCGTTGCGCGACGGTCGTCAGGAACGCGCGCGGCTCCAGCAGTTCAAGCGGCTCGTCGCGCGCGAGCAGACGCATGAACGTGTCATGCGCAAGATCGGCGGCACGATGCGCGCAACCCAGCTTGCGCCGCAGCCACGTGTGAAGCCAGCCGTGATGGGCGACGTAGAGGTCTTCGACCTCAAGGCGCAAGGAAAGGTTATCTGCCGACATTCGCGATCTTCCGCACGAAACGGTAAGCGGAAATTAAGCTGGTAAATGAGAACTATTCCTATTATGGCACAGGATGGATGCGCGCTGCATTCAATCAACGACGACGTATCGTCGCGATGCAAAAAAAAGGGCCCGGCAATATTTCCGGGCCCTCGAAGAGGTAGTTGGGGCGAGCGATCGGAGCACAGACGTACCGTCGATGCCCGCTAATCAACCACCTGCGTGGACGGTGTGCCGAAGCAGTGAGACAAGCATAACGGCCGATCCCTTATAAAACTCTTAAGCTTTCCGGCGCGGCAACCCGTGCGCTGTCCGCCAACGCTCCTGGTTCACCGCGTCCGGCCGACGCCTGAACGCAGTCGGGTCCATGCCGTGCATCGCATGGAAAGCCTGTGAGAAGTTGCTTCGACTCGAGAACCCGACCATCCTCGCGACCCCTGCTACTGGCAGCGTGGTCGTCGCCAGCAATTCGGCTGCTTTTCGTAGCCGAACGAGCTTCAACATGCTCATCGGCGGTTGCCCGAACGCTTTCATGAACTGGGCGGCAAAGGCCGACCGGCTCATCCCTGCGATATCGGCCAGGCGCTCTACAGTCCACGGCGATGCCGGGCGTTCAAAGATTGCTTCGAGCGCGCCTGCGAGCCGCTTGTCGGCAAAGCCGGTTGCCCACGGAAGTTCTGCGCCCCCAGCGTCGATCTGTTGCCGCATCACCATGATCAAACACTGCTTGAGCAGTGCCTCTATCAGTGCTCGCGAGCCGAGCCCAGGCCGCGCGGATTCCGCCAGCAGCAAGACGAACTGATTCTTCAAACTCGAGCGCCCGTCGAACTGTGCGATCAGCGGTCGACGTGTCGAGCCGAACGGATCCGTGCCGTGATTCGTGTCGAGTTTCAATTCACCGCATGCCGTGGCGACGCCGGCGACGCCTTCACCCGTCTGGATGGTCGGCACCGTTTCTCGTGAAGGCCAGTCGGTCAGACGCCCGTGGTTCGTTTCGCTGCCGGGCAATGGATGCCCGCTTTCGATCGCGTAGGCGATGCCAGGCGGCAATAGAACGAAACTGTGCGAGCTGAGTGCAATGCGTTCGCCGCTTTGCGTCACGAGTGCGCCGCTGCCTTCCATGCAGTAGTGAAGGCTCGCCGTTGCACAGGCGTCGAAGCGGGCACTCCATCCGTCACGGATATCGCAGAGGGTGAAATTCGCCACGCCGATGTCCATTGCGGCAAGGAAGCGTTCGAGGACGGGAAGCTCGAAAATCGCGCGACTAGTCATGGATGAATTCGAACCAAATCGAGACCAAATGGAACGGGCGTCTCTCTACTATAAGCATGCAGGCCATTGATTACAGGAGAAACCCATGTTCGATATGAAGCATCTTAGCCGACTCAAGAAGCTGGACGAAAACGCACCGGAAGCGATGAAAACCTTCTGGGCATTTGACAAAGCGGTCTTTGCGGAAGGCGCATTGAGCGTACAGCAGAAGCAGCTGATTGCCGTCGCGGTCGCGTTGACGACGCAGTGCCCGTACTGCATCGAACTGCACACAAAAGCGGCGCGCGATGCGGGCGCCGATGAAGCGCAACTGTCCGAAGCTGCGCTCGTGGCTGCGGCCATCCGCGCAGGCGGCGCCGTGACACACGCTTCGCATCTGTTCCGCGGCTAAGGCCGGTAGGGAGTCCGGTAGGGAGTCCGGTTGTGGACCGGACTCCCGAATCGGCATGAAGCGTCGTCGTTGCCTGGGACTAAGCCTCTCGCGATGTACGCGCACGAAACGCAAACCAGCACGCCGCAGCACCCAAACCGGCGATCATCCCGCCGAACGTTCCGATCCACGCTATCCCATAGTCCCTGGCAACATGATTGCCGAACAGCGCACCCGCACCGATCGCCACGTTGTACAGCCCGGAAAATATCGAAACGGCGAGATCGGTTGCATTGGGCGCGAGTCGTAATACCCACGCCTGCATGCCGAGGCCGAAGCAGATAATCGCGCCTCCCCATACGAAGGAATGCACGGACAACGTCACGATGCTCAACGAGCACGGGAAAAGTATCAGCAGACATGCAGCGATCGTGATCACGGCGCCTTGCATGAAGCGGTCAGGTTGATCCGGATAGAGCCGGTTGAAGCAGAGAGCGGCGGGAATCCCGGCCGCGCCGAACAACGTCAGGATGAAGGTGATGCGGCTGTTGCTCGCGTGATTGACGTGCTGGATAAACGGTTCGACGTAGGTGTACGCGGTGAAATGCGCCGAGACCACCAGCAGCGTGACGAGATAGAGGCACATCAGCGTCGGATTTCTGAGCAGAACGGGCAGACTGCGCAGCGAGCCGGCCTGTTCGCTTGGAAGCTGCGGCAGCGTGGCGCGCAGCAACAGAAGGACGGCAACGGCCGCGACGGCAATCACCTGGAACGTCATGCGCCAGCCCAACGCTTCTCCGATCATCCGTCCGATCGGGATGCCCGCCACCATCGCCAGCGACGTCCCCGTTGCAAGCAGTCCGAGCGCGCGGCTCTTCTTGTCGGGAGGCGCGAGTCTGACGACCAGCGAGACGGATATCGACCAGAAGATCGCGTGCGCGCAGGCAATGCCCAATCGTCCGATGACGAGCACGGAGAAATTCCATGCGATGCCCGTCACGATATGGCAACCGACGAAAAGCAGCAGCACCCACGTGAGCAGTTTGCGACGCTCGATATGACGCGTGAGGATCGTCAATGGCAGCGATACGAGTGCGACGGCCCAGGCATAGATGGTCAGCATCACGCCGACATCGGTCGGCTGCATGCCGAGACTGTCGCCGATCGAACTGAGCAATGCGACGGGAACGAACTCCGTGGTGTTGAAGATGAAGGCTGACAGCGCAAGCGCCATCACGCCCCACCACGAATGTTTTGCTGCGATGGAATCAGAAGTTGACATTGCCGGTTGGGCAAACGGGACCGAGTAATACCAAAGAATGGCCGTAACCGCGGATGATCTGCGGTTGCGCCATCCATGAAAAAGCCCGCACTGTGGCGGGCGAAATCCATATCAGGAAGATACGGAGGAGACGGGGTTAAGTATAAACCCGTATCTTACGGATGCAAGCGGGCTTCTTCTTCGGTCCAGGAGAGAAGCGCGCTTGCCGTGTGCCTTATGCTCGCCGCATCACGATCTCGGCGGCGTTTCAACCGACACGCCCGTCTCCGGATTGAGGAACAGCTTGCGCGGATAGCGGCTCTCGCCCCGGCGATTGAAGTCGAACATGCCCATGATGCTGCCTGCTTTGGCGTCGAACGAGCCGCCGCCGATACGTCGCCCGTCGAGCCAGTTGTCTTCGATAAAGCGCACCACCGACGACTGATCGATCAGCGTATGGTCGACGAAATTTTCCTTTGCCCACGGCGAAATCACGATAAACGGCGTGCGCGTGCCGGGACCGCAACGGCCGTTCACGGGCTTACCGCTCACGCCGTCCATTGCCGCGCCCGTTCCGCAGATGCCCGAGCCGTTCAGCTGGTCGGCAACGGAGTCGTACGATGCGCTCGTCGGCATCGTGTACGCATGGTCGTACCAGCCATCGGAGTCATCCCAGGCGACGATCACGGCGGTCGATTCCCATTCCTTCTGCTGCTGCAGGAAGTTGAGCACCTTCGTCACAAAGGCCTGCTCGTCGAGCGGGTCCGAATAGCCGGCATGGCCGTCCTGATAAGCGGGCGCTTTAAGAAAGTTCACTGCCGGGAAATTGCCTGCCTTGACTGCGTTGAAAAAGTCGTCGGTATCGTACTGATGGTTGGCGGGATCCGGCGTGCGGCCATCGCGTTGCGTGCTGTGTCCGATCGCGGCGATCGAGCTCGGGCGCAGATGCTTCGGATTCGATGTGGACGCGTAATACTGGAACCAGTTGTGATGCGGGATGTAGTCGGCGGTGGCCGAGTTCACGACGTTCGATAGCGTGCTGCGCTGACACCCCGTCGTGCCGTTGCTATTCTTCGTCGCCAGGTTGAATCCGCCCATGAAGCCGCCCCACGAAATATTGCGGGCATTCAGCAGATCGCCGATGTTCTTGCCGGTCATCAAGGCCGTGTCGGTCGCGCTCGAACACAGGTCGTTGGCGGGATCGACGTCGTTGATCATCGTGAATCCGCCCTGGCCGTCGTTGACGTAATACGAACCCGCCACCGAAGGTTGCTTCGTCGTCAGCACAACCTTCATGCCGTTCGTCTGTCCCGAGACGACTTCGAGTGCGCCCGGCGTCGACGGTCCGTATGTCGACGTGTACGCGTTGTCGCTCATCGCGAACCGCTGCGCGTAGTTCCACAGCGCCGTGACTGTGTTGCCGTCGAAATAGCCCATCACCTGGCCAGCCGTGCCGAACGCGCCCGCGCCGCCCGTCGACCCTTTACCCGTGTACTTCGGGAAGAGATCGGCTGCGCCATTGTCATAGGCTTGCTGCTCTGCCGTGTACGCGTGATTCTGGTCGGCGGTCGCGGCCTGCGTACGGTCGAGTCGGAACGGGTTCGACGCCGCCGCGCCGTTCGCCGTATTGGTCGCATTCGGATTGTTGTTCAGCAGCGCTCCCGAGAGCCCGTTGACGTCGGGCGTGCCCGGCGAAGCCCTGAATGACGGCTCGCCGCGCGGATTGGTTGCATGCGGGTAGGTCGCGAAGTAGTGGTCGAACGAAATGTTCTCGCCATAGATCACGACCAGATGTTTGATTGGCGTAGCGGTGTGGACTTCGTCGTGGTGATTGTTCTTGTCATGCCCGTCTTCGTCTCCCGCGCTCCATGCGACGGATGACGCGAATGCGGCCATTGCGATTGAACTGAGTGCTATCTGACGCCATTTCATATACGGCTCCTGTGGGGGGATTCGTATTGCGGGAATCACCGCGTTGCCCTGGCATGGGGCAATCGAACGCATCACGTCATGGATGTCGCTGACGATTCGGCCGGCTACGCGGCATTGAGTCGAGACAAGCGAACTGATTAAAGCATCGACGTGTGAAGGCTCGGCGTCAGAGTCCTTACGAAATATTGTCGCGAGTATTGAGGTATGTGACGGACCGCAATCTGCGATCTGGCGGTGAATGAAGCCTGGGCGTCGGACGGCACGCCCGAGCTTTCAGATCTCGCTCGACAATGCGACCGCGCGATCCACCATCTGCGGCGCAAGTCCAAGGTAGTTGGCGGGATCGGTCATACGGTCGATTGCCGCGCGATCGAAGTGCTTCGTCACCTCGGGCAGTGCGGCGAGCGCTTCGGCGAGCGTGCCGCCGTGTTCGTTGACCGTCCGGCACGCATCGTACACGATGTCGTGCGCCTGCTGACGTCCTGTATATGGCGCCATCTGCATCATCACGGCTTCGGCAACGATGAGTCCCTTGCTGATGCCGAGGTTGTGTTTCATCCGTTCTGTATCGACGATCAGTCCGCCGAGCGCGAACTTCGCCTGATGCAGCGCGCCCGACGTCAGAATGAAACTCTCGGGTATCGCGATCCATTCGGCGTGCCACGGTCCCGTCGCGCGCTCGAAGTCCTGGATCATCGCGTCGATCATCAACCCTGCTTGCTGGCGCACCGCTTTGGCTGCGGCGAGCATGAGTTCGCTCGAAATCGGATTGCGCTTTTGCGGCATCGTGCTGCTCGCGCCGCGTCCTTTGACGAACGGTTCGTACACTTCGCCGAATTCGTTCGACGCCATGATCATGATGTCGGTCGCAATCTTGCCGAGCGAGCCGGTGACGAGCGCGAGCAGATTGACGGCTTCCGCGAATCCGTCACGCGCGACGTGCCATGTCGTCGCGGGCACGCCGAGTCGCAGCTCGGCGGCGAGCGCACGCTGCACGTCGAAGCCCTTGTCGCCGAGCGACGCGAGCGTGCCCGCTGCACCCGCGAACTCGACGACGGCCACGCGCTGGCGCAATTCGCTAAGGCGCTGCTGATGACGGTCGAACATCGCGAGCCAGATCGCCGCCTTATAACCGAACGTAACGGGCAAGGCTTGCTGCAAATGCGTGCGGCCTGCCATCGGTGTATCGCGATGCTTCTTCGCGAGATCGACGAGAATGCCGCGCAATTCGCGGATGTCGGCATCGATCGAATCGAGCGCGTCGCGCACCTGAAGTGCGACGGCCGTATCCATGATGTCCTGCGTCGTCGCGCCCCAATGCACGTAGCGCCCTGCATCGCCGCACATAGCGACGAGCTGACGCACGAGCGGCAGGATCGGATAGCCGACGATATCCGTCTCCTCGCGCATATGATCGAAGTCGACGCGATCGATCTGCGATTCGCGTGCGATGGTTTCGGCGGCATCGGCGGGAATCACGCCGACGTGTGCTTCGGCTTTCGCTAGCGCGACTTCGACATCGATATAGCGCTGAATCAGCGCGTGATCCGAAAAGATCGCGCGCATTTTTGCGGTGCCAAACGCGTCGCGAAACAGGATCGAATCGACGACGGTACTGGAAAAGGGAACGTTACGGCTGTTCATGACGGTCCTGGTCTTGCAAGAGAAGTGGGTCGAATACGATGCGCGCGCGATATCAGCCGGCAAGCTGTGCAAGCCAGGGACGCAGTCCGTCCTTCTCTTCGAGCCCGAAGCCCGGCGCATCCGTCGGACGCACGCGGCCGCCGCCGACGCCGCAGCGATCCGGATAGCCGCCGAACGGCTGGAACACGCCGGGATAAGCCTCGCAGCCGCCGAGTTCGAGTCCTGCTGCAACGTGCATGTTGATCAGATGTCCGCCATGCGGATGCAGCTGATTGCGGTTGAAGCCGCGCTGCTCCATCACGTCGATCATCCTGGCGAATTCTGTGAGGCCATAGCAAAGGCCCGTGTCCATCTGGAAGATATCGAGGCCGGGACGCATGCCGCCGAACAGCGTCAGGTTGTTGACGTCCTGCACCGAGAACAGGTTTTCGCCCGTCGCAATGCGGCCTGAATACGCTTCGGCGACTTGCCGGTTGAGGTCGTAATCGAGCGGATCGCCGATCTCTTCGTACCAGCGCAGCGCGTAAGGCGTGATGGCTTTTGCGTAGTCGAGCGCAGTCTGCAGATCGAAACGCCCGTTTGCATCGACGGCCAGCCGTTGTCCATCGCCGACAACTTCGAGGGCCGCTTCGATACGCGCAACATCGTCCTCAAGTGAGGCGCCGCCGATTTTCATCTTGAACGTTTCGTAGCCCATCTCCTGATAGCTACGCATTTCGTCCTGCAAGCGTTTGATGCTGTCGCCCGGATAGTAGTAGCCGCCCGCTGCATACACGGTCACGCCTTCGCGATTGCCTTTGCGCTTGAAATGGCGGGCAATCGTCACGTGTGCAGGCTCGTCGGCGAGCTTCGCGTTCAGATCCCACACGGCAAGCTCGATGGCCGCTGCCGCCGCCGCGCGGTCGCCATGACCGCCCGGCTTTTCGTTGCGCATGATGGTCTGCAGCACTTTGGCCGCATCGAAGAACTCGCCCGATTTATCCAGCAGCGATTCGGGCGCAGCGGCTTCGAGGCGCGGCATCATGCGGTCGCGCAGAATGCCGCTCTGTGCGTATCGACCGATCGAATCGAATGCAAAGCCCGTGACGGGTTTGCCGTTGCGGATCACATCGGTTTGCAGCGCGACGAGCGACACCGTGTGCTCCGAAAAATTGACGTACGCATTCGCGACGTTGCCTTCGAGTAGAACCGACACTTCCCTGATAGCCGTAATACGCATTGCTTTTCTCCGCTGATACAAGAATTCAGATGACTTTGCCGACGGTCGTCCCGAACACGCGGCGGTATTCTTCGCGCGCCGCATCCGGATCGAATTCGCCCGTCGACTTCGCGATGACGAGCGTGGCGACGCTGTTGCCCATCGCGTTGCAGATACAGACGGCCTGCGACGTGAAGCGATTGATGCCGAACAGAAGCGGCAAGCCTTCGATGGGCAAGAGGCCCGATGCCGTCACGGTGGCGGCGAATACGATGAACGTGCCGCCCGAAACCGTCGCTGCGCCTTTCGATGTGAGCAACATCAGGACAAGCAGCCCAAGCTGCTGATGCAGATCGAGAGGAATGCCGTACGCGTTCGCCAGAAACATCACGCACAAAGGCATATAAACCGAGGTGCCGTCGAGGTTGAATGCGTAGCCTGTCGGCAGCACGAGCCCTGTGGTTTGACGCGAGCAGCCAAGGCGTTCGAGCTTTTCGAAGAAGCGCGGCAGCGCGCTTTCCGACGAAGCCGTCGCGAACAGCAGAAAGATTTCGTCCTTGAAATAGCGGAGAAATCTGAAGACATTGAAGCCATAGAGCCGCAGCACGATGCCGAGTACGACCACGACAAAGAACGCAAGCGACAGATACAGCACCAGCAACAGATAACCGAGCGAGAGAACGGCATTCATGCCGCTGCTGCCGATAGCGAATGCAATCGATCCAAACGCGCCGAGCGGCGCAAACTTCATGATCACGTCGACGAACTTGAAGAAGAGATCGGACATCCGGTTCAGCGCGCCTTCGACGCTCGCACGCTGCTCGTTGTTGAGCATCAGCAACGCTGCGCCGAGACCGATCGAAATGACGAGTACCTGAAGCAGTGAACCGTTCGCGAACGCGCCGACGAAGTTGTCGGGGAAGATCGTCAGGATGAAATGCTCGAACGACGTGAAGCCGCCTTTGCCGTATTGCGCGTGCGCTGCCGCGGCGGCATCGGCGTTTTGCGTCAGATGCATGCCCGTGCCGACGCCTGAGAAGTTCGCGATGACCATCGTGATCGCAAGCGCGATGGTCGACACGACTTCGAAGTAGATCAGCGCGCGCAACCCGATGCGGCCGACGTTCTTCAGATCGCCGGCCGCGGCGATGCCGAGCACGACGTTCAGGAACACCAGCGGCGCAACGACCATCTTGATCAGCCGCAAGAAGATATCGCCGAGGATCTTCATATCGACGGCAAGCTTCGGCGCGATGAAGCCGAGCGCCAGCCCCAGCACGATGCCCGCCACGATCTGAAAACCGAGCCTCAGATAAATGGGCGGCCGGCGTTTGGCTGGCGCGCTGTGCTCCATGGTCGGGCTTCCTGCAACTTCGCTGTGCTGGGCCATTCGTGTCTCCGTCTGGACGGCGAGCCGCGCCGGATCGCGCGCCCTATATTGTCCGTACATATTCAATAAGTACGGACAATATGCCTCGTCCTTGGGAGCGTCAACCCAGGGTTACAACGGATGCCGCGCATCCGCCGACGCCCGAGCCCGGCGCGGGGCGCCAACGCATAAGGCTCGCGTTACAATCGCGCCGTGGCCCGAAACGGCATGGCTGAGGCGAAAGAGCACACGCATGAAACCCCGATACGCGGAACTGGCCGAGGAACTGATCCAGGCAATCGGCGCAGGAAAGTTCGAGGTTGGATCGTCACTTCCGAGTGAAGTCGACCTGTCGGAACAGTACGGCGTCAGCCGTGCGACTGTTCGCTCGGCGCTGGAGCGCGTTCAGGAACTCGGGCTGATTTCGCGCCGCAAGCGTGCGGGCATTCGTGTCGAGTCAGCGAAACCGAAGGCGGCGTTTTCGCACAATATGTCGAGTGTCGAAGACCTCGTGCAGTTTGCGGTCGTGACGGAGCGGCATGTGCGCTCCGTCACGGAACTGTCGGCGAGTCCGTCGCTTGCCGGCAAGCTCGGTGTCGATGCGGGCACGCGGCTGCTGCGCGTCGAAATGCTGCGCGTCGATCCGTCGAAACCGGATGCGCCGCTGTGCTGGACGGATGTTTATCTCGAGGCCGCACTGGGCGCCGGCATCAAACGCGAATTGCGCAACAGCACGGGGTTGATCTGCGACATGGTGGAGCGGCGCTTCGGGCGCTCGGTGCACAACGTGCGGCAGGAAATCAGGGCGATCGGCGTGCCTGACAATCTCGCCGAACCGCTTGGCGTGAAGCCCGATTCTCACGCGCTGGAAATCGTGCGGCGCTATCTGGATTCGCGCGGACTCGTGTTCGAAGCGACGGTCAGCGTGTTTCCCGCCGACAGATACTCGTATGCGCTGGAATTGATGAGGCAGGGTTAGCGCGGCCCTTTGCACCCGACCATAACAATGCAAGCGCCCAGCGCCACCGTCCCCATCTCGCTCGTCAACGGGTTTCTTGCCGCCGCCGGCGCGCAACCCGATGTCGTGCAGCGCTATCTCGCGCAGGCCGGCATCACGCCCGAACTGCGTAGCGCATCGGGCGCGCGCGTGACGGAAGAGCAGTTCTCGACGCTCTATCGCACGCTCGCCATCGAACTCGACGACGAAATGCCCGGCATTTTCAGCCGGCCGCTACGCAGCGGCACACTGAAATTTCTTTGCCTGAGCCTGCTCGATGCGTCGAATCTGGACACAGCACTACATCGCTTCTGCCAGTTCTTTCATATCGTGCTCGACGACTTCCGTTTCGAGTCGCGTCGTGACCATCTGATGGCGCAGGTCGAACTGCGTCCGAACGCGGCGTTTGGCGGCATCGGGCCGCTGGGCCAGGAACTGATGCTCAAGCTCGCGCATGGCGTCGCTTCATGGCTGATCGGACAGAAAATCCCGCTCCTGCAGGTCGATTTCGCGTGTCCGCAGCCGCCGCATGCATTCGATCACCGCTATTTCTTTTCCGGGCCGGTGCGCTTCGGCTGTGACGCCACGCTGATGCGCTTCAGCGCCGCGTTTCTCGATATGCCGATCCGCCAGAGCAAGCGCAACCTGCGCAAATTTCTCGCCCGTTCGCCGGGCGAGTGGATCTTCGAATCGTTCAGCGAGCAACGCGTGAGCCATCGCGTGCGGCAGTATCTTGCTGGCGAATTGCCCGATCTGCCGACCATCGACGAGGCCGCGAAGAATCTGAATTGCTCGGTGCGCACGTTGTGCAGACGGTTATCGTCGGAAGAAACGACGTTTCAACTGCTCAAGGACGAACTGCGTCGCGATATCGCGATCCAGCGTCTGACCGACACGCAGGACGCGATCGCCATGATCGCGGGCGATATCGGATTCGACGATCCGAGCGCGTTTCATCGCGCGTTCCGTCACTGGACGGGCAGCACGCCCGGAACCTATCGGCGGCCTGTTCAGGCTGGGTAAACCCAGGTGGGACGGGCATCCCCCCAATCGAAGTGGCCAGATTTGTCAGTACCCGGGCCGGTTTGGACAGTCAGCGCGCGGGATATGCCGGTACGATCGACACGTACTGTCACCGCTCGGTCTCTCCTGTTTCGGGCGTCGTGGCACTGATCCACTGAATGCCTGATTGGAAGAATCACCATGACTTACATCGCCCCCGTCAAAGACATGCTGTTCGTGCTCGAAGAACTGAGCGGCATCGACGAAATTGCGAAACTGCCCGGCTTCGAGGAGGCGGGTCTCGAAACGGCACAGGCCGTGCTCGAAGAATCCGCGAAGCTGTGCGGTGAGGTGCTGGCGCCGCTGAACGTTGAAGGCGACCGCAATCCGAGTAGCTGGAAGGACGGTAAGGTCACGGCGACGCCCGGTTTCGCCGATGCGTTTCGCCAGTTCTCCGCGGGTGGTTGGCAAGGCGTGCAGCACCCTGTCGAATACGAAGGGCAGGGGCTGCCGAAGCTGATCGCGACGGCGTGCATCGAAATGCTCAATGCGTCGAATCTGTCGTTTGCGCTGTGTCCTTTATTGACCGACGGCGCAATCGAAGCGCTGCTCACCGCAGGCAGCGAAGCGCAAAAGCAGACCTACGTGCCCAAGCTGATCTCCGGCGAATGGACGGGCACGATGAATCTCACCGAGCCGCAAGCCGGCTCCGATCTCGCGATGGTACGCACGCGTGCCGAGCCGCAAGGCGATGGTTCGTACAAGGTGTTCGGCACGAAGATTTTCATCACGTGGGGCGAACACGACATGGCGGACAACATCGTGCACTTGGTGCTCGCGCGCACGCCCGATGCGCCCGAAGGCGTGAAGGGCATTTCGCTGTTCCTCGTGCCGAAGTTTCTTGTGAACGAAGACGGCTCGCTCGGGGAGCGCAACGATGTGCATTGCGTGTCGATCGAACATAAGCTCGGGATCAAGGCTAGCCCGACTGCTGTTCTGCAGTTCGGTGATCATGGTGGCGCAATCGGTCATCTGATCGGCGAAGAGAATCGCGGCCTCGAATACATGTTCATCATGATGAACGCGGCGCGGTTTGCGGTCGGCATGCAGGGTGTGGCCGTCGCGGACCGTGCGTATCAGAAGGCCGTCGCGTATGCGAAAGAGCGCGTGCAGAGCCGTCCCGTCGATGGTTCGGCGAAGCAGGCCGTGTCGATCATTCATCACCCCGATGTGCGCCGGATGCTCTCGACGATGCGCGCTTTGACGGAAGGCTCGCGTGCGCTCGCGTATGTCGCCGCATCGCACAGCGACGTCGCGCATCATCACGCCGACGAAGCGAAGCGCGCAGAGCATCAGGCAATCTACGAATACCTGGTGCCGATCGTGAAGGGTTGGAGCACGGAGCTTTCCGTCGATGTGGCGAGCCTCGGCGTGCAGGTGCACGGCGGCATGGGTTTCATCGAGGAAACGGGTGCGGCGCAGTACTACCGTGACGCACGTATCCTGCCGATTTACGAAGGCACGACAGCGATTCAGGCGAATGATCTTGTTGGTCGAAAGACTTTGCGCGATGGCGGCGCGGTTGCAAGCAAGCTGCTCGCGGGCATCGCACAGACGGTCGAAGCACTGAAGCAGCAGAAGGGCGCAGCATTCGAGTCGATGCAAAAGCATCTGTCGCGTGGACATGATGCGTTGCAATCGACGGTAGCATTCGTCGTGGCGAATGCGAAGAGCGATCCGAACGCGGTGTTTGCTGGCAGCGTGCCGTATCTGAAGCTCGCGGGGATCGTGCTGGGCGGCTGGCAGATGGCGCGCGCGATGCTGGCCGCGCAGGCGAAGCTCGACAACGACAGCTCGTTCTACGGCGCAAAAATCGCAACTGCGCAATTCTTTGCGGAACACGTGCTGCCGCAGGCAGTGGCGCTCGAAGCATCGATCGTCAGCACGAAGGGCGGCGAAGGCGTGCTGGCGCTGCACGAAGACCAGTTCTGAAATCGGAGAAGCCTTGTTCAGAAGACCCGCAGACCGAAGCGCGTCAGACCGGAGTCATCTGATGCGTTGAACTGAACGCATGCGAATTCGATGCGAGTCAGTCCGACGCGCCGTCAAGCTTTGTCAAGAGTGCATCTGTAATGTGTACGTCAGCATGCAGTGACCGTAGACTTGAATCACGACGCGTCGATCAACGGTTCTGTTTCTGTCTACCTGAAAGGGCAACTCAATGAAAAGGTTTGCTGTCGTAGCTTTGCTCGCGTCGTCGCTTCTCTCTTTTGCGCAGACGGCTTTCGCCGATTCGGATTCCGAGTGCACTTATTCCATGCGCTGTGACAAAAGCGGCTGCCACCCGAGCCAGTCCTGTCCCGGCGATATCTGGGCTCTCTAACTCGCCGAAAAGCTACATCGCGGAATGATTCCGCGTTCACACCAGGCCGCCGATACACCATCGGCGGCCTGGTCGTTTCGATAACGGCTTCATCATTCTGAGCAACGCGGCAGCTTGTTCGACTGCCTCATCGTCGCACCTCAAAAGCGCACTCACTCCACCTTCGCGCTCAATCCCTTCAAGCCCTTGATCACGACGAGCAACGCGCGGCCGTGCTCTTCCGAGCCGTCCCACGCGTCGACGATCGCATTGCGCAGCAGTTCGTTGTAACCGCCTGCTCGCGCGCCCGCATGGCGCGCCTCCACACCGTAGAAACTGCATAGCTTATTGAATGACGCGCTCCGGCGTATGCGTCGTCCTTTCGACAGCCGCAATCGCGATACGGTCGGCTGGCTCACCCCGGAAAGCCTCGCAATTTCGCTGGACGAGCGCGTGTCCGCCATCAACCGGCGTAACAGATCCTGTACGGGAAATTCGCTCTTCGGGGCTTCCATTCCATGCATTATATCTATACATTAACGCTTGTTGAATGGATGTCACCTATCGCCGATGGCTCGCGAGGTTGCGAGTCGAAAGGCCGTCCCGAGGAAGTTGATGACACTGAAGCACCTACCGCCCACGTTCTGCTGGATCAAGACAGGCACCGAATCCAGCGAGGAACTCCCCACCATCGTTCTCCAGAAAGAATGGGAGCGGCGGCTGGGTGGCGGGCGCTTTCTGTGGGGCGTCGGCCAGCCGCTCGGCAATAGCGCGCAGGTCGCGGCGCATCGCACGGGCTCGCTGCTCGCGCTTTTTTCTCCGGCATCGAGCAAGCCTCGTCCCAGCGGACGCAAGCGCGAAGACATGGTGTTGTGGAATGCGTGGGTCGACAGCGCGGGCCAGGTGCGGCAGTTGCCGCCGCATGCGTTCATCGTCAGCCGCTCGGTGCTGCCGTCGGGAAGTAAGAGGGAGCAGCACTACGCACTGGTTTGCTCGTCGCCCACCGAACTGAGCATGGGCACGCGGCTGCACGTGTATCCGGAGCATCTGCGCAGCGTCAGCACGGGCAAGCCGCTCGGCGCCGCGCAAGCCACGGCCGTCGTCGATTGCATCGCGCGTGCGGGCGAGCAGAGCGGCAAGCGTTACCCCGTCGCTCTCGCGGTCGAACTGGATGCGCCGTATGTCGTGCGCCTCACGCAGCCTTGCGTTCTCAAGGCGCGCGATTTCGCGGAGGTCAACAAGGCCACGCGCGACGGCGACTTTGCCGCGTTCATCGAGCTGGTCGGACGCTTGCGCACGCGCCCGCCGCAAGAGCGCGTGCGGGGCTTCACGCGCGACCTCTTCGAGACGCCGCCCGTCGAAGCCATGGCTGCATTCAACGCGGCGCATGCGCAAGGAAGTTTCCCGGAGAATACTGCCCGCGCGACGGGCGCATAAAACCTGGGAACACTGAATATGCGGTACTCGCGCATAAAAAATGCGCACATTTGTTGCAGTTCAGACCTGGCGTTCTGCGGCGTGCGGAGAGAAAATCGATAGCGCACGGCTGCGGGTCACGGTCGTGCATCAGGTCCGATCAGAGTCGTCGGCGCGCAGCGTTCCGCAGGCGCGCAATCCACGCTTTCGCAAGCTCAAACCAGATGGAGGAATGCCTATGTCGGCAGTCTTGCACTCGCGGCAGGCTCAGGCCGCGAAGCGTTTTGTCGAAGCGACGCGAAATGTCGATCAGGCGTTTCGCGCCGTGCGCCGCGATCCCGAAGATGGCGTGTCCGCCGACGAACACGCGGCCGCTGTCGCGCAACTCGATCGCGCGCTCGACGAACTTGCCCGCGCGCAGGCGCTGTTCGATTCGGTGGTTCGCATCGACGCGCGGCGGCGCAATTGAATCCGCCCGTCATGGCTTCGCCCGTACGAATGGATTGCTGATCTCGTCACACTTCGAATCGCACGAGCAATGTCTACTTCAATCGCAAAACTCGATGGCCAGGCGCGGGAACGCCTGATCGCGTGGATCCAGCACCGGATGGAAGAATTCGGCATCACGGTCGACGCGCTCCAGCGCTCGCTTGCCGAGGACGAACAAAGCGTACGCGCCATCCGCTATCAGGATGCAATGGGCCATGTCTGGGACGGACAGGGCGATCTGCCCGAATGGCTGCGCCGCGCGGTCGCGTCGGGCCAGAGCATCGACTTCTTCCGCTGCGAAGGCTAGAGCGACCGCCTGAGCATCAGGCTGCGCCGCCGTCGTCGTGACCTTCCTGCGGCACGACTTCCAGCCGATAACCCACGCCGTAAATCGAACGGATCATGTCGTGATCCGGCCGCACCGTCTGCAACTTTCGGCGCAGATTCTTCACGTGTGAATCGACGGTACGATCCGCGACCACGCGATGATCGTCATACAGCTGCCGCAGCAAATGGTCGCGCGAATAGATGCGGCCGGGCGTCGAATGCAGCAGGGCCAGCAGCCTGATTTCGATCGGCGTGAGATTGAGATCCTTGCCGTCGAGCGACGCGACGTGCCGGTCCAGATCGATCGACAAACCGCTCACCGCCGGCTCCGCACCCGCGCCGCGCGGCGCGCCCGACAGCGCATCGATCCGACGCAAAATCGCCTTCACGCGCGCCACCACTTCACGCGGACTGAACGGCTTGCACACGTAGTCGTCGGCACCGAGTTCGAGGCCTAGCAAACGGTCGATTTCATCGACGCGCGCCGTCAGGATGATCACAGGCACATCCGAAAACGTGCGCAATTCGCGGCAGATTTCGAGTCCGCCGCGCCCCGGCAACATCAGATCGAGCAGAATCAGCGAAGGCGGATTGGCGCGCACGGAAGCGATCACGTCGCGGCCGTCGGCGATCACGTGGGTGTCGAAGCTCTCGGCGCGCAGATAGTCGGTGAGCAGCGCGGACAGCTTCGGCTCGTCTTCGACGATCAGCACCGAAGCGGGTGACCGGGCAAATGAATGGGCAAGTGAATGGTCAGTCATCTTTGGCTTCAAACGTAGCGAACCGCACGGCGATCCACAGTCCTCCGAGCGGCGAACGCAACGCGTCGATCGTGCCGCCATGCTGGCTCACGATATGTTTGCACAACGCGAGCCCGAGTCCGGCGCCGCCGCTCTGGCGGCTGCGCGACGCATCGACGCGAAACAGCCGGTCGAACAGATGCGGCAGCAAAGGCTCGGGCACGGCGGGATGCGAGTCCTGCACGTCGATGTGGATTTCGCGCTCGTGCCGCGCGACGGCGACGCGCACCTTGCCGCCTTCATCCGTATAGCGCAGCGCGTTTTCGAGGAGGTTCTTCATCAGCTGCGTCAGACGGTACGGGTCGCCGAGCAGGACGACGCTCGCTTCGCCGATATCCGTTTCCAGCGCGATCTTCTTGTCGGCGAGACGGTCGCGGAACGATTCGGCGGCCGCTTCGACGATGGGCGCCACGTCGAGCCTGACTTCCTCGAATGACAGCTCGCCGATATCGGCCAGCGACAGTTCGTACAGGTCGTCGATCAGCTGGCTCAGCAGCGCGACTTCCGCCTGCAGCGACGCGAGCGTCGTGCGGTTCGGTTTGCGCACGCCGTCTTCGATCGCCTCGAGTTCGCCGCGCAGCACGGCGAGCGGCGTGCGCAATTCATGCGAAATATCCGCGATGAAATTGCGGCGCGAGCGTTCCGCATTGCCGAGCGAGATCGCGAGACGGTTGAAGTCGGCGGCGAGATCGTGCAGTTCGTCGCTGCCCGTGTCAGGCACGCGAATCGAATAGTCGCCGCTCGCGAGGCGATGCGTCGCGAGCACGAGGCGGCGCACGGGCGCGAGCAGCACGCGCGCGAGCACGACGGCGACACACGCGGCCAGCAACGCGGCGAATCCGACGATGATCCACGTCGTGCGAACCTGCTGCGCCTGAAATTGACGGTCGGCGGAATGAAACAGCACTTCCGGTCCGGCGACGACCAGCCAGCCGATCACCTTGCCATCCACCGTCAGCGGTTCGCGCGGCGTATCGGGCGGCGGCGGCGGGCCCTTTTGCAGCACGCTCTGCAGGTTCACGTCGTAGACCCGGAACGGTGGATGACGTCCGCCCTGCGGACCCATATCAGGGCCCATGCCCGGACCCTGGCCCGGCCCCGGCATGCCGCGCATGTCGGGCGGCGCGCCGGGATCGCCGGGCGGCGGGCCTTGCTGTGCGGCGTTGCCGGCGTTCATGCCCGGCGCGTCGTCGGGCGGCGGGCCATCGTGCGGCGCGTTCATGTCGGACGGACCGGGCGGCATGCCTGCGTCGGCGAGTTCGGGAATGGTGGCCACGGCCGTTGCCTGGGTTCTGGCGAAATCCCAGCTACGGTGTTGAGTCCAGGCGGTTTCCAGTTCCTGCTTCAGGCGTGTGGAATTCGAATGCGACTGGCGCTGCAGATAGCCGAGGAAGCCCTGTTCGAAGCTCCAGCGCACGGCGAGACCCATCGTGACGGCCACGAGTATGCAGGCCGCCGAAATCGCGACGAAGAGCTTCGACGTGATGCCGACTCTCATGGCGAGTCCCCACGGCCGCCGCTTTTCATGCTTCACACCTGTTTTTCCCTGTCGACCAGATCGGACGTCGCGGCGAAGGCCGGCGCCCGTAGGCTGGTTGCTGTCGAATTAGCCGTCGAACTAGCTGTCGATTAGCTGTCACGCCGCTATTGTGACGCGAGCGGCGCAAGTACGGACGACCGTTCGGCAATCTCCACACATTCTCCTTATTTTTCACCGTCTTGCCTCCACAGTTGCTCTCTATCATGGGCACCGTTCAAATGGGAGAAGGACGGAGTACACCATGACCATCCATCTGCTCGTCGTCGAGCCGAATCAGGAAAGCCGCGACGTGCTGCGCTCGCATGTGCAGCAGCACAAGATCGAGATGTCCGTCCTGTACAACACGGAGTCGCTCGAGCGGCGTCTCGAAGTGGAAGTGCCTTCGTTGATTGTCATGCGTCATAGCTTGCCGGAAGTGGACGGACTGGCTGCGCTGCGGCGCGTGCGTTCGCTGGGCTACGATCTTCCCGTGATTATCGTCAGCAAGTCCGACGATGTTGTCGACAAGGTGCTCGCGTTCGAACTCGGCGCAAACGACTATGTTGTCGATCCGCACGATCCACGCGAGATGATTGCGCGAGTCCGCAACGCGCTGCGTTCGGGCGCGCCGTCGCATGCGCCGCTGAATATCGAGCGCGAGCCGATCTCGTTCGACGATTTCGACGTCGACGTTGCCGACCGCGTGCTCACGCGCGGCGGCGTGGAAGTGCCGCTGCGCAGTACGGAATTCGCATTGCTCGTGGTGCTCGCTTCGCATCCGATGAAAGTGCTGTCGCGTGTGCGTATTCTCAACATGTTGCGCCGACATTGCAGCGTGACGGAACGCGGACTCGACGTCGTCGTGTTCAGATTGCGGGCCGCATTGAAACTGTCGCCGACGGGGCGTCAGTACATCAAGACGTTGCGCGGCGAGGGCTATATGTTCGCACCGGATGATGCGCTGCCGAAGCACGCATCGGATGAGCATGCGCACAGCGAAGACCATACGCGCATGCTCGATCTCGCGGGGCCTGT
Organism: Paraburkholderia sabiae; assembly: GCF_030412785.1. Classification (NCBI taxonomy): domain Bacteria; kingdom Pseudomonadati; phylum Pseudomonadota; class Betaproteobacteria; order Burkholderiales; family Burkholderiaceae; genus Paraburkholderia; species Paraburkholderia sabiae. The sequence continues at coordinate 3,351,305 of NZ_CP125295.1, read as the reverse complement.
GATTGTGGATGAGCGGATGCGGTTTGAAGGTGCGGCGCGGCTTGCGGTGTAGAGAGCATTTCTTCGTATCGTTTTGCCAGAAACAAAAAAGCCCGCTCGAAAGCGGGCTTTTTTGCATCGCTGCATTTCAAAACGACGTCCCGATCTGAAACTGGAACACCTGGTACTTGTCATTCTGATGCCGCACGAGCGGGAAGCCGAGCGAGAGCTTGAGCGGACCAATCGGCGAAATCCACTCGAGTCCAGCGCCATAGCTGTATCGCAAGCCGTTCGCGCCTGTGCTGTTGCCTTCGTTGCCCCACACGTTGCCCGCATCGAGGAAGGTGAAGACACGCAGCGTGCGATCCCAGCCGCTGCCCGGCAGCGGGAACGTCATCTCGACATTGGCGACGACCATCTTCGAGCCGCCGATCGAATCGCCCGTCGACGAATCGCGCGGTCCCAGCGAACTCGATTCATAGCCGCGCACCGAACCGATACCGCCTGCGTAGTAATTCTTGAAGATCGGATACGCCTTGCCCGCGAAGCCGTTGCCGTAACCGGCCTGCAAATTGAGGCCCAAAATGAAGCCGCGCGCGAACGAGTAGTAATACTGGCTTTGAATATCGGCCTTGTAGTACTCGGTTTCGCCCGCCGGAGTGCCGACTTCGCCATTCGCCTGCAACATGTAACCGCGGCTCGGCACGAGCACGCTGTCGCGTGCATCGCGTGACCAGGCCGCCGTAACGGGCACGTTGTTGACGACGCGGCCGAATTCCTTCACGTAGTCGAGATACGCTTGCGGCGTCGACGAATCGGTATTGAAGCGATCCTGCTCGATGCCGAGCCCGAAGTAGACGGTATCGATCTCCGAAAACGGAATGCCGAACTTCAGGTCCGCGCCGAGCGAGACGATACGAAAGCTCTCGTCATTGCTGTAGTACAACGGATAACTCGTGCGGTAGTAAACATCCGATATGCGCTTGATGCCGTCGACAGTGAAGTACGGATCCGTCTGCGTGACGGACAGCGTGCGATACGTTTTTGCCGTATTCACGTTGACGGCGAGACTCGTGCCCGAGCCGAACACGTTGTCCTGCGACACGCCCGCCGACAGCACTACCTTGTCCGACGAAGAAAAGCCCGCGCCGAGCGTGATCGCGCCCGTCGGCTTTTCCGACACCTTGACGTCGACATCGACCTGATCGTCCGAACCCGGCACGGGCACCGTCGTCACGTCGACATCGGTGAAATAGCCGAGACGGCTCACGCGATCCTTTGACAGCGTCAACCGGTTCGAATCGAACCACGAGCTTTCGAGCTGGCGCATTTCGCGGCGGATCACTTCATCGCGCGTGCGCGTGTTGCCTTCCACGTTCACTTGCCGCACATACACACGCTTGCCGGGATCGACCTGCAACGTGAGATCGACGGTGTGCTTATCAGGGTCGATCTGCGGCACGGCGTTGACGGTCGCGAAGGCATAGCCGTATTCGCCGAGCCGATCCACGACGGCCTTCGTCGTCGCCTTGAGCCGTTCTTCCGAGAACTTGTCCCCGGGTTTGATGGCGACCAGTGCCTTCAGTTCGGCTTCGCGATTGAGCATATCGCCCGCGAGACGGATACCCGTGATCGTGTACGGCTCGCCTTCGTGCAGGTTGAGCGTCAGATACATCTCCTTCTTGTCGGGCGTCAGCGAGACCTGCGTCGAGTCGATCCTGAACTCCAGATAGCCGCGATTCAGATAGTACGAACGCAGCCGGTCGAGATCGGCGCCCAGTTTCTCTTTCGCGTAGAGATCGTTCTTCGTGTACCAGGAGAACCAGTTCGGCGTCGACAGTTCCATTTCGTCGCGCAGCGTGCTTTCCGAAAACACGTGATTGCCGATGAAATTAATCTGCCGGATCTTCGCGTTCGGTCCTTCGATGACGGAGAACAGCACCGACACGCGTCCGCTGTCGATCGGCGTCGTCGTGGTCTGCACTTCTGCTGCGTAGTAGCCGCGCGTCAGATATTGCCGCTTCAGTTCCTGTTCGGCCTTGTCGATCAGCGCCTTGTCGAAAGGACGGCCGCGCGACAGACCGACGGCACGCAGCGCCTTCGTCAGATTGTCTTTCTCGAACTCGTGAATGCCCGCGAAATCGATGTCTGCGATCGCAGGTCGCTCGATCACGCGCACCACGACGACATCGCCATCCAGTGACACGTTGACGTCGTTGAAGAGACCCGTGTCGTAGATCGCGCGCACGGCTTGTGAGGCTTTGTCGTCGGTGAAGACGTCGCCGCGCCGGATGGGCAGATTGGCGAGCAGCGTGCCCGCCTCGATGCGCTTCAGGCCTTCGAGCCGGATGTCCTTCACGACGACGGACTCGTCCGCATGCGCGAGCGAGGGTGTCAGTGCCGTTGCATAGACCGTGATCGCACTGGCGAGACAGATAGTTGATGCTCTTTGTTTCATCGAAGATCTTGTTGAGAACCCGCTTGAGTAGCGACAGGGTTCGATGCGCGCGAGGGCAAACCGGACGCGACCGACTGTGGAAAGCCGCGAGTATAGGAACGGGACCCCTTGCGCGGGGTTACGCCGAACTTTCTGAATATTTGTTGCTTCGTGAAAGGAATGACGCAACGCCAAGCACGGACGCGTGCTGCAATGGAGATGCCGTGCAGGCGAGGAAAGTTGCCGCTAAGAATCGGTAGGGTCGCGGTAACGCGTTGAAGGCGAAGGTGGCGGTATCGTGCCGTCTCCACCAACCTTCGCCTCTTCGCCATGCTCGAACATATCGATCCCGCCGTACTGGTTGCTGTGTTGCGCGCCAGCTCCGCACCGCTTTTCTCCGCCTGGATGGCACGGGCCGCTTCGTATGAACCGTGGGTCGAAGACACGCGTGCGCAACCTCAAGGCGAAACCGACGTGAACGCAAGTGCGGCCGAGGTGCTGCATGTCTGAGAACACAACACACGTCGTCGACACGATCACCGATCTTCAGTTGACGGAAGACGGCCTCTATCTGCTGCTGCACGGCAATCAGCCGACGACGGCGATTCATCGTTCCGTGCTCTATCATCTGCTGGTCGCGCTGCCGAATGCCATCGAACATTCGGACCGCGTGATCAACAGGAACGATCACACGGCCTTCGCGTATCAGAGCTATGGCTGGGAGATCGGGCGGCTCAACGGAACGGAGGTCGCAGTTCTTCGCTTCCGGCTCGCGTCCGCCCGTCAATCAGACGCCACGATTTCGCTTTGATATTCCGACGAGAAGTCCAGGGCCTCGCAATCAGGCCCATTGCCGCATTGGTGTTCTGCCTGCTGGCGCCCATGCCCGGTTACGCGCAACTTGCCGGCGACGCTGCCAGCGCCGAACGTCTGTCCGATGCATGGAGCTTGCGGCTCGCGCCTCAACTCGCTGAAACACCGAATCAGCCGGATGTGAAGCCGATAACGTTCGCACTGGGCGACAACGTGACAGGTACCGTCGACACCGACGTATCGCTGAAGGGCGACGCCGAACTGCGCCGCTATGGATTCGTCGTCAAAGGCGATGCGCTGCATTATGACGTCGACCGTGATACAGCCGACGCGGTTGGCCACGTCGGCATTGTGTCGAAAGGGGACGAGTTTAATGGGCCGTATGGTCAACTGCATGTCGATGCAAACGAAGGCTTCATTGCGCAGCCGAAGTACCGCTTCTATCTGAGCGGCGGTTGGGGCAGCGGCGCGCGCGCGGATCTGCTCGACAACGAGCGCTCGAAGATCGTAGACGGCACGTACAGCACCTGTGCATGCGAGACGAACCCGGCGTGGTACATCCGCGCGTCACAGTTCACGATGGACAGCGGCGCGGACGAAGGCGTCGCGCACAACGGCGTGTTGTACTTCCAGAACATTCCCTTGCTCGCGAGTCCGTGGCTGTCGTTTCCGCTCGATGGCGCGCGACGCAGCGGCCTGCTGTCGCCGACGTGGTCGATGAGTTCGAAGAATGGCGTGGACATCACCGTTCCTTACTACTTCAACATCGCACCGAACTACGACCTGACGATAGCGCCGCGCTACATGTCGAAGCGCGGCGAAATGCTGAGTGCCGACTATCGGTATCTGACCAGTACCTCGGCCGGTTCGCTTTCCATCGCGTGGCTGCCGAACGACATGATCACGCACGAGCGCCGCTATTCGATCGACCTCGATCACGTCTGGAACATCGGCTCCGGCTTCAGCGCGTACGTGAATTACAACCGTGTGTCGGACGCGAATGTCTCGACCGATCTCGGTTCGGGCAGCGCTTTTCCGACCAGTTCCACCACGCTCTATCAGCAGGAAGCGGGCGTCAGATACAACAGCGGACCGTGGTCGGTGCTGGCACGCGAGCAGCACTGGCAGTCGTTTTCCAGCGATACGACGTATAACCGCGAGCCGCAGGTCAACGTGCATTACAACCGCTACGACGTCGGCGGCTTCGACTATGGATTCGAGGCCGATGCAACGCGCTTCACGCTTTCTTCGGACGATGCGACGCAAGGCACGCGTTTCGTGTTCAATCCTTTCGTCAGCTATCCGATCGTGCGGCCGGGCTGGTTCTTTACGCCGACCATCAAGTGGCATTTCGCGTCGTACGATCTGACTTCGATTGCATCCGACGCGCCCGCAGGCCAGCCGCGCAATGTGAACGTGAGCATTCCGACGCTCACGCTCGATTCGGGCATGACGTTCGAACGCGCGGTGAGTCTCTTCGGCAGGTCTTATATCCAGACGCTCGAGCCGCGCCTCTTCTATGTCTATACGCCATATCGCGATCAAACCTATGTGCCGCTGTTCGATACGACGGAAGCCGATTTCGGTCTCGGCGAGCTGTTTCGCGACAATGCGTTCGTGGGCAATGACCGCGTGTCCGATGCGAACCGCGTGACGGCCGCGTTGACGTCGCGCTTCATCGATGCGGCAACGGGCGACGAGCGCGCGCGCTTCGTCATTGCACAGCGCTACGATTTCCGTCAGCCGCGCGTGACGCTCTACGACACGGAAAGTACGGCGAACGTCGCGCGCACCAGCCTGATACTCGGCAGTTCATTGAAGGTCGCGACGGACACGAACATCGAGAACGCGCTGCAATACAGCCAGGCGAACAACTATCTGACGCAAGGTTCCGTCGGCCTCGCGTGGTCGCCCGCGACGGCGCATGTGTTCAACGTCGCGTACCGCTACACGCGTGCGAACACGACGCTCGATTATCAACCGGTGAACCAGATCATCGTATCGGGTCAATGGCCGTTGATGAAGAACGTGGCGAGCGTCGCGCGCGTCAATTACGACATGAGCACGCACCGCCTGATTGCGGGCCTTCTCGGGGTGCAATACGACGCGCAATGCTGGTCGCTCGCATTGGCGTTCGAAAAGTACACGAACTCGACGGGCAGCACGACGCCGAGCACCGGCACGCGCGTGATGATGCAACTTCAGCTGAAGGGACTGTCGCGCAGCGATCGCGGCCTGCTGGATCAGTTCAAGGCCGACGTGCCCGGCTATTCGTCTGCGCCCGCCGATGATGCGCCTGTTTCGCGCTTTAGCGACTATCAGTAAACAGCGAGTCAGCAGCGCGCCAGGCGGCGGAAATTTTGCGTAAGGCGCGCGACGGATACAAGACCGTTACGGCATGCGAATTTGATGCAGTATGTGACGCTTTCCAAAGACGTCAATTCGCCATGCAAGTCGTCGTCTGCCTGACTTCGTTCAATCGCACGGACTGCGCGCGCATTTCGATGGAAATCGTCAAGCTGAACTGGCCGCGCAAGTGGCCTGTCGTGCATGCATGCGCGGACCCGGCCTATACGCGCTACATCGAAGACATTCTGGTGATGCGCGAGCCCAAACCGCTGACACGCGGCGCGCTCGATCTGCTCGTTGCATCGATGCAGACAGCCGTCGAGAAGCTCAAGGCAGACTACATCGTTCATCTCGAAGCCGATACGTGGGTCTTCGATCAGAACGTGATCCTGCGCTATCTGGAAAGGCTGGATGAAGATCCGCACGCGATGATTGCCGCGTCGTCGTGGAGCACGGATCGCGTGCCCGAATGGAGCCGTTCACACGATCCACGGCGACGCTTGCGCGCCCGTCTAGCACTGCTGTTGAGGCGCGTGGGATCGCGTTATGGCATTCGCGACCGGAAGTCTCTTTCGACGCAGTTCTTCATCGCGAAGAGCACGCCCGCCATGCTCGATCTGCTGCTGTCTTTGCGTCCCGACGATGGCGACATCCTCGAAAAGCTCCTGTATGAAGCGGTAACCGGGCGCTTCGGTCATCGCGCGGTGCTGGGCATGCACGAACGTGAACCCGTGCACCCGCAATTCAGGGACGTGTGCGAACCGCTGAGTCTCGTGTGTCATCACTGGCCGAGTGCAGCCGACGCGCCCGGTCCTGATGCGTTCGACCGCTTGCGCGGCAAGAAGGAATGGCTGCAAGCCGCCAGGCTGACCACGCATGGACCGCACATGAAGCGCCTTTTGTCGGAAGCGGATCTGCGCTACTACAACGGCGACGCGAAGCGCACGTAGTGCACGTGCGCTGCTTGCCGGGAAATGCGCAGAAAGTTTTCATGAATCTCATGTGACAAACGCAAACCTATAATCGCGCTGAAATCGCATTGACGTCATGGACAGCAAGGTCTGTGACGTCGCGGCAAGGATGTCATCCGGGCGTCGGATCCACGTCATTCATTGAGAGCAACAACCATGCAGCACGCTAACGAGCCGGTTTTGAACGTAGCGGTGACGTCGTCACCTGCGTTGGGCGACTCGCTGCTGCTGATGACCGTCGCGCGCAATCTGCAATTGAGCGGCAAGCGGGTGACCGTCTTCAGCGCGCACATGAACGCGTTACGCGCATGGTTTCCGGGAATGGACATCCGGCCTGCTCTCAACGACGACGATGTGAACACGCTGCTGCCGTCATTCGATACCGTCATCCAGCTTCACGCCGACCGTCCTGTGCTGCGTCTCGAACAACGTCATCCGAACGCGATCGTGCTCGAACATCTGTGCCGCGCGCGTTCGCCGGAAGCGATGGCGGCGCGTCTTGCGCACTATTGCCGCGAGTCGCTGCGCCTGCATCACGCAGAGGCGGGCAACGGTCTTGCGGTGCCGGCGGGGCTGAAGCATCGCAAGCATGCGCTGCGTGTCGCGATTCATCCGACGGCCAGTACGGACGACAAGCGCTGGCTCGCGCCGCGCTTCCTGAGCCTTGCGTTGCGCCTGAAGTCGAAGGGCTTCGAGCCGCACTTCATCGTGAGCGACGGCGAACGCGCCGACTGGGAACACGTTCAGCAATATGGCATCGGTTTGCCGCGCCTCGGTTCGCTCGACAACGTTGCTGCATGGCTCGTCGAATGCGGCTGGTTCATCGGCAACGATTCGGGCATCGGTCATCTCGCCTCGTGTCTCCAGGTGCCTACGTTATCGCTATTCATGCGCAAAGGTATCGCGCGAACGTGGCGTCCGGGTTGGGGCGCAGGCAAGGTGCTGGTCGGCGGCGCGTGGCTTCCCACTGGTCGTCTCAAGGAGCGTTGCTGGAAATACGCGCTGTCGGTGAACCGCGTGCTGCGCGTATTCGATCAGCTTCGACGCGAGGCGGCCTGATATGGATGCACAGTTGCCGGCGTGTGTGCGCATCGCGTCGATCAGGCGCGTCGCGTTCATGATGTCGAATGCGATCGGCGATACGCTGATCTCGATGGTGATCGTGCAGAACCTGCGCGCGAGCGGCATCGACGTCTGCGTGTTCGGCACGCATGTTCATGCATTGCGTCACTGGTTTCCGCATGTCGAGATTCATCCGCTGCCGCATGAGGCCGATTGCGCAGCGCTGCTCGAACCATTCGATGCCGTCGTGCAGATGCACAGACATCAACCGTTTGCGCAGCTTGCCTATGCGCATCCGCATGTGATCGATCTGCACGATGTCGAATACGGCACCTGGTCCGGCTGCATGGCCGAGCGCTTTGCGCAGTTCAGCCGCACGCAGTTCGGCGTCGCGGCGAGTACGACGAACAACGGCATCGTCGCGCCCGCGACGCTCAAGCATCGGCGGTTCCGGCATCGCGTGGTCATTCATCCGGAAGCGAGCACCGACGACAAGCGCTGGTCGCGCGAAAGCTTCATCGCACTCGCGAGGCGTCTGCAAGCGCTCGGCTATGAAGTGTGTTTCGTGATCGCGCCCAGTGAGCGTGCGCGCTGGAGCGGGCTCGAACAACGCGGCATCGCGGCGCCCGAATTCGACGATCTGCATGCGCTCGCGTGCTGGCTCTACGAATCTGGCTGGTTTATCGGCAACGACTCGGGCATCGGCCACCTCGCGTCGAATCTGTCGATTCCCACCGTGAGCCTGTTCAGGCGTCGCGCCGTCGCCGAGCGTTGGCGGCCCGCGTGGGGCACCGTGCGCGTCGTGCTGCCTCGGCAATGGATTCCCACTGCGCGGCTCAAGGAAAAGTTCTGGCGTCAGGCGTTGACGTGTCGACGCGTTGTCACTGTATTCAGGCAATTGGCGGAGCAGGCCTAAAGAACGCGCGATGTGTCCTGACATCGGAAGCGCGATGACTTGCCAGTGCCGTTTGGTGAAGCTCGAAAAGAAGCATGAAAATCGGATTGTCGTGCAATGCACTGAAGTACAGCGGGGGCCTCGAACGCTATGCGATCGAGGTGACACGGGGACTCGTCGCCGCCGGGATCAAGCTGGCCGTGTTCGGCCGCGCATTCGATCCCAAGTTGCCGGAAAGCCGGCTCGTCGAACCGCATCGGATCAACGTTTCGTTTCTGCCGGGCAAATGGCGCGACGAATGGTTTTCGCGGCGCCTGAGCGCGATGCGGCGCGACGCGAAAGTGGATGTGCTGATCGGCTGCAATCGCGTCGAAGCGTCGGAGATCGCGATTTGCGGCGGCACGCATCTGGGTTTCCTCAGCGCGACGGGACGGCGGCCATCGTTCTTCGACCGCCGGCAGATTGCGCTGGAGCGCCGTCAATACCGGCGGGCGCGCTTCGTCGTCGCGCATTCGCCGCAGATGCGCGATGAACTGCGGCATCTGTACGGCGTCGACGATGCGAAGATCCGCGTGCTGTATCCGCCCGTCGACAACGGCCGCTTTTCGCCCGTTACCAGTGACGAGCGCCGCGCATTGCGCAAACGTTTTGGCTTCGCCGACGACGAAATCGTATTGCTGTTTCCGTCGAGCAGTCACGAACGCAAAGGCTTGCCGCTGATCGAAGCCGCGCTGCGCGATCTCGATCTGCCCATCGTCGTGGCCGTAGCGGGTCGTCCGCCCGAGCGCACGTCGAAGCGGCTGCGCTACATCGGCTATGTGAATACGATCGAAGAAGGCTACCGCGCGGCGGACTATACGATCCTCGCGTCGAGCTACGAACCGTTTGGACTCGTGGGCGTGGAATCGGTGATGTGCGGCACGCCCGTGATTCTGTCGTCGAACATCGGCTGTCATGACGTGATCGCGCCGGAAGCCAAGCTCGTCTTCGCACCGAACGATGTCGACAGCTTGCGTCGCGTGCTGGCGCAGGCGGTGTCCGACGCACGCGGAGAAAGGCCGTCGACGCCGGCGTTTTCGCGCGATGCCGTGCTCTACGATCCGGGCCTCGGCCGTCATGTGTCGGATCTGCTCGCACTGGCGGATCAGGCTTGCGAGTGGCCCTGACAGGAAGCTAGCGGGCGTCCGCGACCCGGCGCGTGGACGGCGACACGCGCAGACTGCGCAGCGTCAGCACGATCAGCGCACCCATCACGACGGCCGTGAACAGATAGAGCCCGGCGGGGCCCGCGAACGCCATCATCGCGGACGCGAGCGTCGGGCCGCCGCTCGCGCCCAGCGAAAAGATCAGCAGCAGTCCTGCGCTGACGGCGATACGTTCGTCGGCGGGAATGCAGTCGTTCACGTAGGACGTGACGACGCCATACATCGAGAACGCGATCGCGACGTACAGATAGCCGAGCGCCTCGATCAGCACGCCATCGCGCAACACGAACAGCAGCACGCTCAGCAAACCCGCGAGCGCGGCGAGAGATAGCAGCACCTTGCGCCGGTCGAACAGATCGGCGAGCCGCGCGACGGGCCATTGCGGCACGAGCGCCGCGAGCAGCGCGAAGCCCATGAAGTGCGACACGTCCGGCACCGAATAGCCGACGCGTCGCATGAACACCGGCTGCATCGTGTAGAACGCGCTGTTGAGCAGGCCTGCCGCAAGGCACGCGACCACGCCGAGCGGCGCCCAGCGATAGATGGTCTGCAAGCCCGACAGACCGCGCGCGAGACGCGAGCGGCCCGAGGCGCTCGCGTGCGTGGCGGGCGCGGCGACGGGACCGGGCGCCGTGCCCGCAAGCGCAACGGGAATCAGCGACGCGGTGAACAGCGCAGCGACGGCGCTGAAGAGTTCGAAGCCGGATGGATCGGCGAGACCGATCAGAAACTGACCGATGCCGACGCCGAGATAGTTGGTGATCAGATACGCGGAAAACACGCGTCCGCGCTGTGCATTGCTCGCCACCTGATGCAGCCAGCTTTCCACCACCGTGAAAATGCCGACGAGGCAAAAGCCGGTGATGAAGCGCAACGCCGCCCAGGTCGCGGCCTCGTTCCACACCGCATAGCCGAGCGCGCAGCACGCCGACGCCGCCGCGAACGTGACGAACGCGCGATGATGCCCGACGCGGCCGATAAGCGAGCCGCCATAGAGCGCGCCTAGCATGAAGCCGATGTAGTACGAGGACTGCACGAAGCCGACGACGATCGACGGCGCCTGCTGCTGGATCAGCCGCAACGAGATCAGCGTGCCGAGCAGGCCGTTACCCGTGATGAGAATCGCGTAGCCGAGCAGCAGGATCGCGGTCGCGCGCAGGCTGCTGAAGGGAGGCGGCGGCGCGGGAACAGGCGCGACGGAAGCAGCGAGTGACGGACCGCTTTCGACGAAATCGGCGAGCGGTTGGCTGTCATGCAGGGAGAATGCGCCGCACGGCGAGGTCGCCTGATCGTGTGCCTGTTTCATTCGTACTCGATGTGGTTCGTCTTGCGCGGCACCCGGATAGCGACGTGTTGCGGGCTCGTCTTGTGGAATGTAGCGGCCCGCGGTGCGGCTGGCACAGCAAGGATACGACATCGGCTTGCAGTAAAGCGACTTTCTTTAGCGAGCCTGTTGCGGTGTCGCGCGAGCCATACGGTCGGCGGGTCAGCGGGTCAGCGGGTCAGCGGGTCAGCGCGATTCGCGCGACGGCGCTACCATGGACGCTCCCCGCGTCCCGAGTCTGCTGTGCGTAGTGATCGCCCTTAAAGGAGCCGCCGATCATGCCCAAGCACGTGAGCACCGAATTGCTGGACATCGCCTATGAAGAAACAGGCGAACCCGAAGGTTGGCCCGTCGTCCTGCTGCACGGCTTTCCCTACGATATCCACGCTTACGACGAGGTCGCGCCGATTCTCGCCGGTCACGGCGCACGCGTGATCGTGCCGTATCTGCGCGGCTATGGGCCGACGCGCTTCCTGTCCGCCGATACACCGCGCTCCGGCCAGCAGGCCGCGTTGGCCGCCGATCTGCTGGCGCTGCTCGACGCGCTGCAGATCGAGCGCGCGCTGCTCGGCGGCTACGATTGGGGCGGGCGCGCCGCGTGCATCGTTGCCGCGCTTTATCCGCAGCGCGTGCAAGGGCTCGTGACGGTCAATGGCTACAACATCCAGAACATCGCGGCATCGGCTAAGCCCGCGTTGCCGGAAAACGAGCTGCGTCACTGGTATCAATACTATTTTCACGGCGAACGCGGCCGCGCCGGGCTCGCGGAAAATCGCCGCGGATTGTGCCGTCTGCTATGGACGCTCTGGTCGCCGACCTGGCAATTCGACGACGCGTGCTACGAACGCACGGCGGCCTCGTTCGATCACCCCGATTTCGTCGACGTCGTGATTCATTCGTACCGGCATCGCTACGCGCTGGTGGACGGCGATCCGCGTTACGACGCGATGGAGCGGCAGCTCGCCGCGCAACCACCTATCACCGTGCCCGTCATTTCGATCGATGGCAGCGCGGACGGCGTGATGCCGATCGGCGGATCGGTGCATCATGCGCCGCATTTCACCGGGTCATACGAACACCGCGTAATCGACAACGTGGGGCACAACCCGCCGCAGGAAGCGCCCGCCGCATTCGCCGACGCTTTGCTCGCGGTGCGAACGCGCGCCATGTGGTAAGTTTTGACGGTTCAATTCCATACAGAAGAGCGTTGCCTATGAAAGTCGCCGTAATGGGCGCGGGCGCGGTGGGCTGCTATTACGGCGGCATGCTGGCGCGCGCGGGACATGAAGTCGTATTGATCGGACGCCCGCAACATGTCGAAGCCATCGAGCGTCGCGGTTTGCGCCTCGAAACGCAGTCGTTCGACGAACACATCCCGCTTGCGGCGAGCACGCACGCGAGCGCAGTGCAGGGCGCGAAGCTCGTGCTGTTCTGCGTGAAATCCACGGACACGGAAAGCGCGGCCCTCGAAATCAAGCCCTTTCTCGCGCCCGATACGTTGGTGCTGTCGCTGCAGAACGGCGTCGAGAACGCCGACGAAGTGCGCAAGGTCGTGCCGCAGGAAGTAGCCGCCGCCGTCGTCTACGTCGCGACGGAAATGGCGGGGCCGGGGCACGTGCGTCATCACGGACGCGGCGAACTGGTGATCGAACCGTCGAAAGCCAGCGCGGAAGTCGCGCAGACCTTGATCGCGGCAGGCGTGCCCACTGAAATCTCCGACAACGTGCGCGGCGCGCTGTGGGCGAAGCTGATCCTCAATTGCGCGTACAACGCGTTGTCGGCGATCACACAGTTGCCGTACGGCCGGCTCGTGCAAGGCGTGGGCGTGACGACCGTGATGCGCGATATCGTCGACGAATGTCTTGCCGTCGCGAAGGCCGACGGCGTCACGATTCCCGGCGACGTCGACAAGGCCGTGCGCATGATCGCCGAAACGATGCCGAAGCAGTATTCGTCGACGGCACAGGATCTGTCACGCGGCAAGCGCAGCGAAATCGATCACCTGAATGGATTGATCGTGCGACGCGGCGAAGCGCTCGGCGTTGCGACGCCGTCGAATCGTCTGCTGCATACGCTCGTCAAGCTGATCGAGAGCAAGTAGAAAGGCTTTGAAGTGGCGCGCACGCGTTTCATGCGCGCGCGCAGCATGGTATGAGTGCTATTCGGCGTTCGCCAGATAATCGAACGCCACTTCGCCGATATCCAGCGTCAGATGCGCGATGACCTGACGCGCGCCCACGACGCGCCGCACGGGCAGATCCGCAACGGGCGCGAGCGCGTGATGCCGCAGTTCGAGCGCGGCCGGTCCCGCCCACGCGCCGAGCACCGTCACGTCGCGCAGAAAGAAGCGCACCAGTTCGCATACGCGCGCCGTGCCGTCGACATGCGGGATCACTTTCAACAGATAGTTCGGCGTATCGGCGAGTTTGGCGCGCTCGGTTTCCATATCGAGCGTCCAGTGCTTGTAGCCCATCGTGCCCGTCGCGATGCGCTGCGTGCCGTAATCGAGCGTGCCGAGCAGCGTGTCGTTGCCGTCCACGCTGATATGCGGGCGCGCAAGCTTCTTCGGAAAGCCCCAGATTTCGCGGCCCGCTGCAATCGGGCCTTCGTCGTCGAGATACATCGAATGCGTGTAGTTGCCGAGCCGGCCTTCCGTGTCGCGCACGGAAATGACCTGGCCGCTTTCGGTGTAATCGCCGAAGCCCGACGAATCGGGCATACGGATGAACTCGTAATGCACCAGCGCGTTTTCAGGTTTGAGCGGTGCGGGTACGACAGCGGCTATTGCGTCAGGATCGCTTTCGTACGAAATAATGAAGTACTCGCGGTTCACGAATCGAAACGGAGGACGCGGAAAAGCGGGATTGTGTACGGGCATCGCAAAAGCGTTCTTGCGGATCGAGTCCAGGTCCATTGAGGTTCTCCCGATAAGCAGCGCACACTGCGCGGGTCAATGGTAAAGCGATTGCGCACGTAACGGTGTGTCCGTTCGATGGCAATTCGCGCGCGCACGCTAGCGGTGCGCGAGAATGTTCACGAGCTTGTCGAACGGGTCGCGCACATAAAAGCGCCGTACGCCCCACGGTTCGTCGACGGGACCGTATTCGATCGCAAACCCTGCGGCTTGCATCGCGGCGAACGCGGCGTCCACGTCGTCGACCTCGATCGACAGATCGGGCACGGGCGTGCCCGATCCGCCTTCCTGCGCGAAGCTGATCTGCACGGTCATCGGCTGGTTCGAACCATACGTGCGAATCCAGCCATGATCCATCAGCAATTCGAGGCCGAGAACCTCGTGATAAAAGCGCTGCGCCTGCGCGATGTTTTGTGTCTCGACATTCGCGACGATGCGGTTCACCTTCATTGCCCGTCCTCGTTGATTGCGTTATTGCAACTGTGCCTGCTCTTCACGGTATAGCGCAATCTCTTCGTTCAACGCTTTCGCGACGTGAGGGCGTTGCACGATGCGATGGTAATACGCATCGACGGCGGGCCATTGCGCGAGATCGACGTCGCAGTGTTTTGCCCAGTTCAGCACGGTGGTCAGATACGCGTCCGCGACGGTGAAGTCGTCTAACAGATACGTGTGCGTCGACAGATGCGACTGCAAATAGTCGAGCCGTCGGGCGACCTTTTGGCGCGCGTAGTCATGCGGTGCAGCGGGATCCAGCAGCGGCACGAACACGCCCTTGTGCAGTTCGGTGCTGATGAAGCCGAGCCATTGCTGAAGCTTTGCGCGCTCCGCTGTGCCCGCGACGGGCGCCAGCCGCGCAGCCGGAAATTGATCGGCGACATACGGCAGGATTGCCGTGTTCTCGGTCAGCAGCCAGCCTTCGTCTGTGCGCAGCACGGGCACCTGGCCTAGCGCGTTGACCGGATAGAAATCGGAGCCGTCGCGCAGCTTCTTCTTTTTCGTGTCCACCTGAATGAAGCCGGCTTGAGCGCCCGCTTCGTACAACGTGATGCGCGTGGCGAGCGAGCACGCAAGCGGTGAAAAATACAGATCCATGACGACGTCTCCTGATCGCTGGTTTGTTTTTGTACTATAGTGAACAAAAATCGACAGTGCCAGATATTTATATGCGAGACAGTACAAAAAACGAGAAGCGTGCGCGCGGGCGGCCACGTGCATACGATGCCGACGACGCGCTCGGCAATGCCACCGATGCATTCTGGCTCAGCGGCTATTCGGGCACTTCGCTCGATACGCTCAGCGATGCGACAGGAATGAATCGTCCGAGTCTGTATGCGGCGTTCGGCGACAAGCACGCGCTCTATCTGAGCACACTGGACCGCTACGTCGAAGCGGGCGTGCACGGCATGCAGCTCGCGCTTCGCGACGACATTCCGCTCGCGCAAGCGTTACAACGCGTCTACGACGCGGCGCTTGCGCTCTATTTGCCGACAGGCGATGCGCCGCGTGGATGCTTTCTGATTGGCACAGCCGTCGTCGAATCGAAAGTGGATGAAGACGTGCGCACCAGATTGGCGCAAGGACTCAAAGCGTTCGATCGCGAGTTCGAGAAACGCATCCGGCGTGCACAGACGGATGGCGAACTTGCCGCAGATGCCGATGCGCCGGTGCTGGCGCGCGTTGCGTCGGCGATCATGCATAGCCTTGCATTGCGTTCGCGCGCAGGCGATTCGCGCGCGTCGTTGCGAGCGACGGCGGCCCAAGGCGTCGCGCTGATTTGTGGCGTGCACAACGACGGCGCTGCAAAAGATGCATCAATTAAAGGTCCACGAAAACAGATAAAGAAATAATGGTTTGATTGCTGATTCATGCACCTTTCATGAAACCGGCTGGTACAGCGTTTGCGCTATTAAACGTGTACTACCTACTTCATGGAGGAAGTCATGAAACTGCTCAAGCAAGCTGCCATTCTCGCTGCCGTGATGGGTGTTTCCGCTACGGCTTTCGCGCAAACCACCGTCCAGCCGGACCAGCCGGCGACGCGTGGTGAAGTGAGGCAGGATCTGAGGAACGTCGAAAACGAGGGCTATCGTCCGGGCGACGGCGACCGCACGAATTACCCTGCCAATGCGCAGGCTGCGGAACGTCGGCTGTCCGATCAGCAAGGCCAAAGCGAAAGCTACGGTGGCGTGGTGAGCGGATCGGCGGCGACGGGCTATGCGCAACCGATGATGCGTCCGCGTCATAACGACGGGACGAAGGACGTCTACTTCGGTCAGTAATGTATTGCGCGTAAGGGCTTGAACGAAAGGCGGGTTGCATGAACATGCACCCCGCTTTTCTATTGAATGTTCTCTATTGAACGTTCAATTGGCAGGAATGGTGACGACAGGCGCCTTGCTGTTCGTATCAGCTTCCGCAAGCGCCATCAGATTCTGCACGACGGTGAACGCGTATTTCGAATCGAAGTCCGCCCGATCGACCCAGTATGTCGACGGGCCGTAACGTACGGAGACATAGGCATCGGCGGGCGGCTTGTTGCCCGACTGCACGACGATCGTCGGCCGCGTTTCGCCGCCGACCAGCGATACCGTCGGTTTGGTCGCGCCGTTACTGATCGAATCGTTGGGCACCTGCACCTGTGCGCCGAGATCGGTGAGGATGCCGAGAACCGAGCGCGTCAGCATCGCAATCTGATCGCCGCCGTGCGACGACTGTCCGTAAACGATTTCAAAGTTGCCGCTATTGGACTTCAGATGCAGCAGCTTGCGCACGAGCATCAGATCGGGCACTGCCTTCGCCTCGCCCGTCGTCGTGGCCGTACCGAGCACGAGATAGACGTGCTGCTCGTTGTTCTCGCTGCGCGACTCGACATTCAGTTCGCCCGCCAGCTGCAAACGGCGCAGCGCCTGAATCAGCTGGAAGAACTGCGGCGATCCCGCGCTGTCTTCGCCGCCTAGTGCGGTGCCGTTCTGCAAACCGCCTATCGATTGCGCGGAGATGCGCAGCAGCAGGTCGATCGGAATGCCGCCTTCGGCGAGGGGCAGCACGAGCGTCGGCGCTAACGGACGAATATATGCCTGCGCATAGGCTTCGCCCGTGGTCGGTGTGAAGGTGAAGGTCGGATGGTTCGAGTACGACATCGTTCCTGTTGCCGATGCGTAGTTCGGTACGCTGCCCGAACCTGCATTGAGCGTCGATGAAGCGGATGCATCGACGTTGTAGGCCGCGATGATCTGGCTCACGGTCAGGAAAGAAGGCGCATCGGCATAACGAAGCCCGATCATGGCTGCGAGGATTTCCCGCTTCTTTGCTTCGCCGAGTGCACGCGAGTAGTCGACCTGATCCGCTTTCAGCCGCGAGGGACCGATGCTCGTGCATCCCGCAAACAGAGTGAGCGCGCAACAGGCTAACAGACCAGGAAGTGTTTTCATCGGAGTAGAAAATTGTGCAGGGTGGCTGGGTCGACTACGTCGTTTCGGTAAAGACGTTCGTGGCGAGTCAGCACGTTGCATGCCGCGCCTGGATGCGACGGCAACTGCGTGTATGGAATGCGTGTTGCTCGCGGTAGCGAGTGGCTGGCTTGGCTAGCGGAAAACGAGGGAGTGCAACATGGCACGCATGACGAAGGAACAGCCCAACACGATGGACGAACCCGGCGGGCCCGAAGCGCCATTGCCTGCCGGCGAGAAGACCAACAGCACTGGCAACGTGCGCAAGGACAGGGCCGCGCACGGCGAGCCGACCGATGCCGATTTCGAGCCGCCCATCGTTCCCGGCGATACGAAGAGCGCGCCGGATCGGTAGCGCATTCGGGTAGCGCATTCGCGAAGAATAAAAAAAGCCCGCTCGAAAGCGGGCCGAAAATGCGCCTGACGCGGGGATCGCGTCCGGTTTCCTACAAACTGTTGCTCGCGCGCGGCGGTTCAGGCCGCGTGCGACGTGTTTCCTGTACTGCGCGTCACGACGTGCGCGTTGGCTTCGGCCATATCGACTGCCTGTTGCACCGTTTTCCAGATGCTCTCGTAGAAGGCGTTCGCTGCAGTGATCGCCGAGTTCATGGCGGACACCGCGACTTCCGCCCCTGCGGGCGCGCGTTGCACGGCATCGTCGAGATCGGCGCGAACGGTGCCGATCTGCGTTTCATATTGCGCCGTTGCATGCCTGACGATGGCCGCCTGCGTGCCCGAGACAATGCCGAACAGCTGCTGGTTATAGAGCGCGATGCGTTCCACTGACGACAGGTCGCTTCGGCTCACGGCTGCGAGGCCGGGCATTTCGCCGTTGGCGAGCGCATTCATCGCGCGCTGCGTGCTGTCGCGCAGAAAGTGCAGGTTCAATTGAACGAGCTTTTCAAAGCCGTTCACCGCCTCGTTCGTGACGTTGAAGAACGTCTGAACGCCGGCTTTCTGTGCGGCAGTCACTTCGTCGACGGTAGTGAGCATCGAAAAGCCTCGCAAGGTTGAATGCACAAAGGGTACGAAGGGCAAAAAAGGCCATCGGGCATCGATACGAATGAAGATCGATGCCTGCTGGTCATATAGCGTGTATTGCCGGGTTTCGGTCGCCTGATGGCCCTGATGTCCGTTAGACGGACATTGCCGGGGCGCCGCCGCCCAGGCGGGCGAGTAATGCAAGGCCGCGATCCGTGAGGCGCGGCAGCGCGCTGGCCTGGGACGCACCGATGGTGATGAACTCGCGGCTGGCAAGCGCGAGCAGATCGGCTTCGTCGAAACCCGACTGGGTGGTTGCGTCCTTAATCAGCATGAGCGTCGCAAATTCGTGTGGGCTCAGCACGTGTATCTCCTGAAAGGCGCATGGCCTCCGTTCGCGGCATGGGTGAACTGCGAATGCATTCGCGAACGGTAAATATGTTTGGAAGTTTGTTGCCCGGGATGCTTATGGCATCGGCGGGGATCTAATCCTAATGCGGCGATTATTAAATTTCAATCGGAATTAGTAAGGTACTGTGAACTATTTTCTTCAGAGGGAAGTCCGGCAACTATTGCGTGCTTAAATCACCGGGTGCCGGAAAATAGTGCCAGCGAGTGAGAATAATTATCGCGCCAGATGCCTAGTCCTTTTCCGACAAGCGATCGGCCATTCGAACTACGCGTGCACAGCGGAGAAAGCGCTTCCACACGATCATTCGAACGTACGGTCATGCTTTAAAACGTTTTACTCGTACAAAAACCGGTCGTTTGAATCACAGATAAAATCGCGTTTCAAAGATAAATGACTTCGGAGCGGCTCGAATAAATAATATTAATCATACGTGCGGGCCGCGGATTAGCCCGGGTCCGTAAAAACCACGAACTCCGGGGGTGTTGTAAAAACCCCGATTTCATCCGAAACCGCGCGGTTGCAATCAGGTCGCGTGCATCGAATACCGCCCATAAAAGCCCCGCCGTTCGCGCCCCTTCTCGTCATGGCGATTTTCTCCGTGCTATTTTTCTACCCGTCAGGCTGCGCGCGAGATGCAGCCGGCCGTTCGAACAGGCGACATCTGCAGCGGCAGAAGCTTCGCCGCCTAACAATGACAGGGCACAGGAAATGGACCGCTTCGAGGCAATGGAGATCTTCACTCGCGTGGTGGACGCGAACAGCTTTTCAAAAGTATCTGAAATGCTCGACCTGCCGCGCGCAAAAGTGAGCAGGACGATTCAGGCGCTGGAGGAGCATGTCGGCGTGCGCCTGCTGAACCGTTCGACGCGCCAGGTCAGCGTCACGGAAGACGGCGCGCTGTTTTACGAGCGATGCGTGCGCATTCTCGCCGAAGTGGCCGATGCCGAGTCGTCGCTGTCGAACAAGCGCGAGAATCCGGCGGGCACGATTCGCGTCGATACGTCGGGCACGCTGGCGCGTGCGTTGCTGCTACCTGTGCTCGACGATTTCTATCAGCGCTTCCCCGAGATCGACGTGCGCCTCGGTCTCGCGGACCGCAACATCGATCTGATCCAGGACGGCGTGGACTGCGTGATCCGCATGGGCATGCTCGAAGAGTCGAGCCTCGTGGCGAAACGCATCGGCAGTTCGCGGATCGTCACGTGCGCGTCACCCGCGTATCTGGACCGGCATGGCGTACCGAAGACGCTCGAAGAACTCAGCGAGCATCAGGCCGTGAATTACGTGTCGGCGCGCACGGGAAGAACGTTTCCGTTCGAGTACAACGTCGGCGACGAAGTGGTGAAAGTGCAGATGAAGAGCGTGCTCGCCGTCAACGATGGCTCCGTGTACATCAACGCGGGCGCGCTCGGTCACGGCATCATCCAGCCTTCGCGTTTCATGGTGGCCGAGCTGATCGAGCAGGGCGCGCTGCGTGAAATTCTCACCGACTACGACAGCCCGACGACACCGCTGTCGGTCGTTTACCCGCATCGCCGCAATCTCAGTTCGCGGCTGCGTGCGTTCGTCGACTGGGTGTCGGAGATTGCGCACAACAATCCCGATCTGCGCATCAAGGACTGACGCGCGCGCTTGCCTGCTGCGCGGATACACGCAGCAGGCGTGACCCTTCACACGCTTTTCATGGGTTCGGCGGGATGCGGCGCGTCTTCGAATGCGCCCCAGATCGACTGATCGTAGTTGACGATCGAACCCGTCATCAAGCCCGATTCAGCGCTTGCCAGAAACGCGACGGCGCGCGCCGCTTCGGCCGGATCGATCAGACGGCCGAACGGTTGCGCCGCGGCGGCCTGTTGCAGCCAGTCGTCGGCGGCACCGTGATATTCGCGCTGAATGCGATCCTCGCCGTCCGACGCCATCCAGCCCAGATTCAAGCCGTTCACGCGAATGCGATTGCGTAACAGCGCATATGCGGTGTTTTGCGTGAGCGTCGCGAGCGCGCCTTTCGACGCGCAATACGCGGAGATAAACGGCTGTCCCGCCTTCGCCGACATCGAGCCGATATTGACGATCGTGCCTTCGATACGTTCACGCAGCATCACGCGTATCGTCTCCTGCATCAGAAAGAACGGCGCGCGCACATTGGTCGCGAAGATGCTGTCGAACAGCGCGGGATCGGTGTCGAGTATCGTGCCGCGATCCGTCATCGCAGCCGCGTTCACCAGGACGTCGACACGGCCGAAGTGTTGATCGGCGGAGGCCACGACGTTGCGGCAATCGTCGACATTCGCGAGGTCCGCCTGCACGAACACGACCTTTGCGCCGTGCGCTTCACCGATCCGGCTGAGTTCGCGCGCTTTCGCTTCGCCTTTCTCTTTCGCGCGTCCGCAAATGACGATGCCGCGCGCGCCGCGCTCGACGAACAGCGCGGCTATCGCTGCGCCCAGACCTTGCGAACCGCCCGTGACGATGGCGACTTTCGAATCGAATGGCTTCATGCACTGTCTCCGTCAATGTCGTACTGCAATGGTTAGTGGATATCTCGGCTTGATGCGTCGATTGCGTCGATGCGATGATGGTTGCCATGCCGACCACAACGAATCCGACCATGTCCGATACACGCCGCCGCAAGACGAGCATGAGCGATATTGCCCGCGCTGCGGGTGTCAGCGAAGCGACGGTCGATCGGGTGTTGAACGGACGAGGTGGCGTGTCGCGCGACAAGGAAACGCGGGTGCTCGAATGGGCGCGCAAGCTGAAGATCGATCGCGCGCTGGAAGCGGTGTCGGTGCGCTGGTTGCGTATCGCGATTTTGTTGCAGCAGCCTGACGCGCAGTACTACGTGCATCTGAAGCAGGGCTTCGAGCTCGCGCAAAAGACCTTCGAAACGCAGCGTGTGATTTGCGCCGTCACGTACTTCGACAGCCTCGAACCGCAGGCTGTCGTCGAGACCATTGAACGCGCGACGCGCAAGGCCGATGCGCTCGTGATCGTCGCGTACGAGCATCCGGACATCACGGCAGCACTGCGCCACGTGAGCCACAGAATGCCTGTAATCACGCTGGCGAGCGATCTGCCCGGCACGGGCCGGCTCGCGTATGTCGGCATCGACAATCGCTGCGCAGGACGCGTAGCAGGCGAACTGATGGGCCGCTTTCTCGGCGATGCAGGGGGCAAGGTGCTCGTGATGACAGGCATGCATGACTTTCTCGGCCATGAAGAACGCGAAAGCGGATTTCGTTCGGTGCTGCGGCGGCGCTTTCCGAGTTGCGACATCGTCGAAACGGTGGAGAGCCGTGAGCAGTCGTCGCTCACGGAAAGCCTCACGCGCGATGCGTTGCGCCGTTATCCCGATCTGCGCGGCATCTATAACATTTCTGTTGGCGACGAGGGCGTCGGTACCGCGCTGCGCGCGGTCGACCGTGTGCACAAGACCGTGCTGATCGGACACGAACTCAACGACACCTCGCGGCGTTTGCTGATCGAAGGCGTGCTCGACGCCGTGCTCGACCAGAACCCGATCGGCGAAGCGTTGCATTCGATCGAAGTGATCCTGCGTCACTATCATCGCGATCCCGGCGTGACGTTGTCGCAGCAGATTCCCGTGACGGTGCTGCTGCGCGAGAATCTGCCGCTTACGGATTAGCCGCTAACGCGGGCGCGTTTTCGTGCGCGACTTCATCCCACAGATCGAGTATCCATTCGCGCATCAGCAGCGATTCGGCCCAGCGGTCGGTCGTATCGTTGCCGTCGCGCCCGATGATCGCGTATGGCTTCGGACCGAGTTCGCAGGTGAAGACGAGCGTGTCGTCGGGACCGGCTCGCTCGCGCCATGACGCGAAGCCGTCGCGCCACCAGCGCAGAAACAGATCGACCCACATGCGATGCGGCTCGAAGGAAATCTCGATCTGCACCTGCTCGCGGCTCGCGACGCGCCCATGAAACGCCCACGAATGAGCGATGATTCGTTGCATCGCGGCTTCGTTTTCTTCGTTCACCGGCCACGCGAATTCGCGGCCCACAAGGTAGTGCGACAGATCGCCGAGCAGACGCAGATCGGGGCGTTCATCGAGAAGATCGAGCGTGAAGTGCAGATCCGTCGTCATGCGGTCGCGGTGCGTTTCGATGTAGACGGGAATGTCCACCTGTTCCGCGAGCCGCTGCCAGCCGTCGATCAGTTCCAATGCATCACGGAGCCGACGCGGCCTCACGTCCGGCTGCAAGTCGATATGGTGCGCGCCGAATTCGACAGCGTGTTCGAGAATCGGGCGAAGGTCGTCGACGGTGCGCGGAAAGCATTGCGCTTCCGTTTGCAGGCCATATTGCGCGAGCATTTGCGAAAGACGCTGTGCATCTTCTCGCGATCCATACGACGTGCTCACGCCTTCAAAGCCCGCTTCCGCGATCATCGCGACGTTCTCTTCGAGCGAGCGCTCGAAGCCGTCCGTATGACGCCGCTCCATCGCCCACAACGATTGATACACCGCGAGCCGTTGCGTCATACCGCCTCCGCGGCGACGAGTCCCTTGAGCTTGACGTTGCGATCTTCGAGTTGCATCGGATCGATGCACGCGCGCTGCCCGATCAACGTCTGCGCAACGCGCACGTCGCGTGCGATCTCGGCGACCTTGCCGACGCCGCTTGCACCGACCAGCACGCCGTCGCGATCGAGTGCAAAGAAAATGCGTGACGTGTCGCCTGTTTCGCGCACGACGCTTTGCACGCCGAACGCGGGCATGCCGGCAATCTGTATCGTCATGTCGTACTGATTCGACCAGAACCAGGGCACTTCCGAATACGTTTCGCCGCGTTCGAGCATGTTACGTGCAACGATGCGCGCGTGGTCTTCCGCGTTCTTCCAGCATTCGAGCCGCATGCGGCGCCTGAAAAGACGATGCGGAAAGGAGCACACGTCGCCCGCTGCAAAGATATGCGGATCGTTCGTGCGCAACGTGTCGTCGACGGCGATGCCATCCGCGACATCGATGCCCGCCGCTTCCGCCAGTTCCGTGCGTGGCTTCACGCCGATGCCGACCACGACGCAATCGCAATCGATCTGCGTGCCGTCCTTGAGCTTCACGCCTGTTACGCGCGTGCTACCGAGCAGGCGTTCGATCTGCGCGCCGAAATGAATCTGCACGCCCATCTGCCGATGCCGGTCGATCAGATAGCCCGCGACCACTTCGGGCACGGCACGCATCAACGCACGTGATCCCGCTTCGATGACAACCACTTCGCAGCCGCGCGTCACTGCGGACGCCGCGACTTCGAGTCCGATGAAACCCGCGCCGACAATTGCAATGCGCCGTGAAGGTTGCAGTTCTTCTGCGAGCGTGTTCGCGTCGCTCGCGGTGCGCAGCAGATGCACGCCTTGCAGATGCGCGCCGGGCACGTCGAGGCGTCTCGGTTCGGCGCCCGTCGCGATCAGCAGACGCTGATAGTCGATGCTGCGTCCATCGTGCAACACGACCTTGCGCGCACCGCGATCGATGTGCTGCACGCACGCGTCGACGCGCAGATCGATACGCTTGTCGTGATAGAACGCGTCGTCGTAGAACGCGCATTGCGCCGTGCTGCGATCGCCAAGCAGCACGGCTTTCGACAGCGGTGGCCGGTCATACGGCGCTGAGCCTTCGTTGCCGAGCAGCGTGATCTCGCCTTCCCAGCCGTTCTCGCGCAGTGCGGCGGCAGTGCGCACGCCGCATTGGCCTGCGCCGACAATCACCATCGCGGGCTGTGCGCTCATGATGCGTCCTGCACGGGAAGGCCGAGCAACACTTTGTCGTTTTCGACGCGCACAGGGTAAGTCTTCAGATGCACGCATACCGGTGCGCTTTTTGCCTTGCCGCTCGGAATGTCGAAACGCCCCTGATGCAGCGGACATTCGATCTCGCGATTCACGACGAAGCCATCCGCGAGATGCGCATGTTCATGCGTACACCAGCCATCCGATGCATAGAAGCCTTCAGCGATGCGATAAACCGCGTAGCTCGCGCCGTCGTGATCGAAGCGCATCACATCTTCTTCGTCGATATCGTCGGGCGCGCAGGCGGTAATCCAGTGAATCTTTGCATTCGTTTCGACGCTCATGGCTATCTCCTCCAATTTTTTGTTCGACCGGTCAGGCAGCGGGAATGCTTCGCTCGATCACATGGGTCGCGTCCGTGCGTTGTTTCCACAGCGCAGGAAGCATCTCGCGATACGCGGCATACACGCTCGGATAAGCGGGCGGCAATTGATCCTTGATCGCTTCGTGCAAACGTGGCAGCGCATGGAACGGCACCATCGGCAGCAGATGATGTTCGAGGTGATAGTTCATGTTCAGATAAAGAAAGCGGAACACGAAGTTGGTGTGCACGGTGCGCGTGTTCAGCCGATGGTCTTTCACGTTGACGGCAAGACCGGCATGCTGCGTGAGCCCGAGCAGTTGATGCAACCAGCCGCCGTAGAAGCGCGGTGCCCAGACGAACATCAGCGGCAGGAAGCTGTGCAGCGCGATCGCGAGTGCAATCGTGCCGATCACGACGGCCAGATAGATGCGGCACGACCAGATCATTTTCGGCTTTTCGCTGGCGGGCAAGAATGCGTCGGTGGCGGCATCGACGCGGCCGAATGCATGACGCACGATCTTTTTGATTTCGAGCGTGCAGCCGACCAGCCCAAGAAAATCCGCGATGATGGGCAGCACTTTCGTCGGACGCGTCACCTGGATCTCCGGGTCGCGTGTCTGGAAGTACGTGTGCGTGTGATGGCGCGCATGGCTCCAGCGCCACCAGTAGCCTTCGCGGATCGTCATGAACGACGACAGGTGATAGAACGCCTCGTTGATCCAGCGCGTCTTGAACGGCGTGCCGTGCGACAGTTCATGCCAGCGCGCGTCGCTCGAAGAATAGATCGTCCCGTACGCGAAGAACGCGGGCACGGCCCACCATGTGCCCCATGTGAACGCCGCTATCGCGCCCGACGCGATGAGCAGCACGAACCACGGCACGAAGTTGCGCAGGCCGGCTGCGTCGTCGCGCTTCATCAGTTCCTTGAGCACCGCGCGCGGGATGCGCGGCTGATACCACTGCTCCGCAATGCGTGCGTCGAAGGATGGATCGCTGGGGCCGGGTGCTGCGGTGCTGCCGCCGTCGACGGCAGAAGTCGAGGACATGAGGCGTCTCCTTCATGCTTTGTGATTGCGGGATTTCCTTCAGCCAGAAGCCTCAGGAACACATTCCGTTTGCACAAAGATAGTTGAAGGAGGGCGAAGCCTCACGTCGAAAAATGATGGATTTCCATCAAGTCGCGCCGAGCTTCGTCTGGCTCGGAGCCAGATGGGGCTTTAAGGGCGCAGCAGATCGTATCCGCCGAACACGATGACGCCGCTCAATGCGATGAGGGCGACCGAGTGCTGGCCGAAATAGAGAAGGGCGGCGGCGGACCACGTGGTCAGACAAAAGGCGGCAATGCTTTTCATGCTGGTACTGCTCTGCTAGAGAACAACTGGGATTTACGGGTTTTCCCTGTATATCACAGTTAAGCAGAGTGCATACGCTGTGCCGCCCGACATGAAAAACGGGCGACGTGGCCCTTTCAAGCCACGTCGCCCGCGTATCGGAGTGCGTGCAATCAGAAGATGTTGCGGATCCCCACCGACACGCCCGTCTGGTTCGACGTGCCCGGCAGTTCGACCGTCGCTGCGCCCGTGACCTTGTTGAAGTCGACGGTGCCATACACTTCCGTGCGCTTCGACAACGCGTATTCCGCCACGGCCACGCCCGTGTAGCGGTTGCCGCTGCCCGTCGCGCCGCCGCCGATCGCTGCGTTCTTCATGTGGTCGTAGTAGAACGCGCCCGTCAGCAGCAGCGCGGGCGTCGCTTGCCACGTCACGCCTGCGAACGGACCGTCGTCCTTGCGGCCCGAGCCCTTCAGGATGTCGACGCCGAGCGTCAGGTCGCGCTGCGAGAGCGTGCTGTCGACAAAGCCCGTATCGTCCTTCGAATGCAGATAGCCGACGTAGATCTTGGTCGTGCTGAACGCGTAGACGGCATTCGCGTTGTAGATGGTCTGCTTGTTGTTCGAGTTGTCGCTGTTCTGCTGCACGCCGGCTGCGATGCTCAATGCGCCGAACGAGTACGACGCGGTGAAGCCATACATATTGCCCGCACCGAGGTGGCCCGGAATCTGGCCGGAGAAACCGTTCGCGCCCGTCGAAGTCGAGTTCGTGCCGAACGAGTACATCGCCTTCACGTTCAGACCGCCGAACTTGCCGTCGTACTTCACGGCGTTGTCCGCATAGAGACCCGCGCCGAGTGCAACGGGCAGCCATGCGTTTTCGAAGTAGTTGCCGACGGTCAGAGGATCGTACGTGTCGCCGAGCACGTCGAACAGCGGCGTCTTTTGACGGCCCAGCGTGACCGTACCGTACTGGCTCGACAGACCGACATAAGCCGCGCGATTGAAGAGGCGCTGGCTATCCGACTGGGCGCCGCTTTGCAGATCGATACCGCTTTCCAGCTGGAAGATTGCCTTCAGGCCATTGCCGAGATCTTCCGCGCCTTTGATGCCGAAACGGCTATTCGTGATCGCGCCGTTGGTCATGAAGAGGCGGCCGTCGTTGCTAGCATTCGAATGCGTGAGATAACGGATGCCGACGTCCGCGACGCCGTATAGCGTCACCGAGCTTTGAGCGAATGCTGTCTGGCAGGCAAGGGCGCATGCCGTCGCGCCGAATGCGGCCACTGTCCGAGTGAATTGCTTGGTCATGGGTGTTGTCTTTTCATATGTTGAGAACACTGCATGAGCTTGTTGTTTTTAACGTGTGAGCCCGTGCAAACGGGCCTCATGCAGGCAGGGCGGACTTTTATCACATCAATTTGCACTACGCCGCGAACATGACAAGAGTGTTGCATTCATGCCTAAAGCGCGATTCCCGTCGCGTTTATGCATAACGAAAGAGGGCGGCCCTAAGGCCGCCCTCCGAGAACATCGATAAAGACCTGGATCGCTTATGCGCGGTCGATCGAGTATTTGCCCGGACCTGTCACGAACAACAGCAGCAAGCCACCGATGATGCTGATGTTCTTGTAGAAGTTGATCATGTTGATGTACTGCTCCATGCCCGTTTGCGTCCAGAAGTGATGGCCGATGAACGCGGTGCCGAGCGTATAGAGCGCAAGCAGCAACGCCAGAGCGCGCGTCTTGAAGCCCACGGCGATCACCACACCGACAATCAGTTCCATCACGATCGCGATCACGGCGGCCAGTGCCGGAACGGGTGCGCCCGTCGACGCCATGTATTGCTCGGTGCCTGCAAAGCCCGTGAGCTTGCTCCAGCCAAACAGCACGAAAAGCACTACCAGCAGCACGCGTGCGACGAGCAGCAGTGCATCCTTGCGTTGTTCGATAAACGTGTTCATGTTCAATCCTCTTTCAATTCGATTCAGTTCAATCCGGCAGGTCTAAGGCGCTCTTTGCTCAGGACCACAGTTCCGACACTTCGTTGTTGCGCAGGTCGAACACGAGTACTTCCGCGTCGTTGCCTTCCGTGAATTCGAGGCGTCGCTCATTGCGAATACGCGCACCGTCGCCTTCATTCAGTTCGACGCCGTTCACCTTCACGCTGCCGCGAGCCACATGCACGTATGCATAACGATCGGCGTCGATATCGACGCCTGCCGTTTCATTGCCGTCGAAGAGGCCGGCATAGACACGCGCGTCCTGACGCAATTCGAGCGAGCCATCCTTGCCATCCGGCGACAACACGAGGCGCAACGTGCCGCGCTTCGCTTCCGTCGAAAAGTTCTGCTGCTGATAACGCGGCGTCGCGTTCTTCACCGACGGTGCGATCCAGATTTGCAGGAAGTGCACAGGGTCGCTCGGCGAGTGATTGAACTCGCTGTGCGCGACGCCCGTGCCCGCGCTCATCAGCTGCACGTCGCCGGGGACGATCACGGAGCCCGTGCCCATCGAATCCTTGTGTTCCAGCGCGCCTTCCAGCACGTACGAGAAGATCTCCATGTCGCGGTGCGGATGCTTGCCGAAGCCACGGCCCGGGGCCACGCGGTCGTCGTTGATGACGAGCAGATCGGAGAAGCCGACCTGCTTCGGGTCGTAGTAGTTCGCAAACGAGAACGTGTGACGCGAGCTGAGCCAACCGTGTTCGGCGCGTCCGCGGTCGCTAGCCTGGCGAATGTCGATCATTTCTCTTCTCCTGTTTATTGAATTGCGTTTGCCTCTCGCGACACCGGCGACGCCGTTGTCTGAAGCAGTGATGAAAGTGTAGGTCAATCAGGGCGGCTATAATCTGCGTCAAACAGGAATCACTGTCACTATTAAGTTGACAATTGAGGCGGAAGACCATGCAGCTGGACGACCTGAGAATTTTCGTCACCACCGTCGACGCGCGCAATTTCACGGCAGCCGCCAACCGGCTGCAACTGTCGAAGCAGTTCGTCAGCCGCCGCGTGATGGCGCTCGAAGCGAGCCTGGGCGTGCGCCTGCTCGTGCGAAACACGCGCAAGCTCGCGGTGACCGACCTCGGCTACGAGTTCTATCAGCGCGCGACGCGCATCCTCGGCGAAGTGGAGGACGCGGAGCAGGCGATGACATCGGGCCGTTCGGACCCGCGCGGGCTGCTGCGCGTCAGTGCGCCGATGTCGTTCGGGATGATCCATCTGTCGCCGCTCGTCGCCGCGTTTCTGAAGGCGAATCACGATGTGCGCGTGGACATGGAACTGAGCGATCGGGTTGTCGATGTGGTTGGCGAGGGCTTCGACATGGCGCTGCGCATCGGCACGCTCGCCGACTCGACGCTGATTGCGCAAAAGCTCGCGGAAATACGCATGGTCGCGTGTTGCAGTCCCGCGTATCGCAAGGCACGCCGCCCACCTGCGACGCCCGACGATCTCGCGCGTCACGCGTGTCTGCTCTATGGACAGGAAGGGCGCAGCGGCTGGGAGTACATCGTCGATGGTACGAGCAAGACGATCGAAGTGCACGGCCCGCTGCGCGTGAACAACGGCGAGGTGATTCGCGATGCCGCTATCGCGGGGCTCGGCATTGCGCGTCTGCCGGAGTTCATCGTGGCCGATGCACTGGCGAGCGGCAAGCTCGCCGAAGTACTCGGCGATTACGTCTCGCCGCCGTTGACGCTTTACGCGGTGTATCCGCAGCATCGGCAGGCTTCCGTGACGATACGCGCGTTCACGCAGTTCCTGCGCGACCGGTTCGCCAAGGCGATAAGCCGCTAACACGGCGTAATGCACAGGCACGCAATGGCCTGTTACCGCGCCAGCAACAATGAATGTTTTCGCAGATAATGCGCGTACCTTGCGGGCGCCAGCGTAAATATGCACGCTCACGCATATTTGCGGCGCGCACCAGCAGGGCGGATTCAATCAGATAGACCAAAGAGGGACAAACGTGGAACCTACCGAACCGGCCGGCCGTTCATGGCTCTGGCTCATCCTGCTGATCCCCTATATCGCGCTGCTGTGGCTGCCTTTCTATAACGACACGCGCCCTTCATTCGCGGGCTTTCCTTTCTTCTACTGGTATCAGTTTCTGTGGGTTCCGCTCACGTCGCTGCTGATCTACGTCGTGTACCGGGGCATTAAATGAGCGATCTGAACCCTGTGAACCCGGTCGCGATGACCGTCTTCATCGCCTTCTTCGTGCTCGTCACCGTGATGGGTTTCATCGCCGCGCGCTGGAAAGCGGGCGATCTCACGCAGTTGCATGAGTGGGGCCTCGGCGGCCGTCAATTCGGCACGATCATTTCGTGGTTCCTCGTCGGCGGCGATTTCTATACGGCGTACACGGTGATCGCGGTGCCCGCGCTGGTGTACTCCGTCGGAGCATATGGCTTCTTCGCGCTGCCTTATACGATCATCGTTTATCCGTTCGTGTTCGCGGTGATGCCGAAGCTGTGGACGATCGCACATGCGAAGAACCACATCACGGCAGCGGACTACGTGCACGGCGAATACGGCGGCAAGTGGTTCCCCGCGGCCGTCGCGCTGACGGGCATCGTCGCAACGATGCCGTATATCGCGCTGCAGTTGGTCGGCATGCAGGTCGTGATCAAGGGACTCGGCGTGTCGGGCGAAGCACCGCTCGTGATCGCGTTCATCATCCTCGCGCTCTATACGTACACGAGCGGCCTGCGCGCGCCCGCGATGATCGCGTTCGTCAAGGACATCATGATCTATATCGTCGTGATCGCGGCGGTGTGGCTGATTCCTGTGAAGCTCGGCGGCTACGGTCACGTGTTCGATGCGGCCGACCAGTACTTCCAGGCGAAAGGCGGCGCGACGGGCATCATCCTGAAGCCGACGCAATTCACCGCGTATGCATCGCTCGCGCTGGGCTCGGCGCTCGCGGCCTTCATGTATCCGCACACGATGACGGCCGTGCTGTCGTCTTCGTCGGCGAAAACCGTGCGCAAGAACGCGATCTTCCTGCCCGCATACACGCTGCTGCTCGGCCTGATCGCGCTGCTCGGCTATATGGCGATTGCAGCCGGCATCCACGTGAAGTCGGCTTCCGACATCGTGCCCGCGCTGTTCGGCACGCTGTTCCCGTCGTGGTTCGTGGGCTTCGCGGCTGCGGCCATTGCGATCAGCGCACTGGTGCCTGCTGCCATCATGTCGATCGGCGCAGCGAACCTGTTCACGCGTAACCTGTGGCGCCCGATCGTGTCGCCGAACATGGCGCCTGCTCAGGAAGCATCGACGGCCAAGATCGTGTCGCTCGTCGTGAAGTTCGGCGCGTTGCTGTTTATCGTGTTCCTGCCGACGCAGTACGCGATCGATCTGCAACTGCTGGGCGGCGTGTGGATTCTGCAGATCTTCCCGGCCATCGTGTTCTCGCTGTATACGCGTCGTCTGAACACGCCGGGGCTGTTCCTCGGCTGGCTGGTCGGCATCGTGCTCGGCACGGGGCTCGCGATTTCGCAAGGCCTCAAGCCGGTGTTCGCGCTGCATGTCGGCGGCTCGACGTGGCCGCTGTATATCGGCCTGATCGCACTGGTCGTGAATATCGTCGTGACGTTTGTCGTTTCGATGGTCACACCGAAGCGCGCGCACGCCTGATAACGTCGCAGCTTTACAGTTCGGCCGAACCCGTCCGCGCAAAGCGGTGCGGCTTCGGCCGATTTCATTTGTGCATCACTTACGTGCCCGATTCTTGCAAAACGCCTGGACGTCCACGCTGTTTTGGTAGGATGCAGCCTTTTCAGCCGATGGTGCGTTAGCGTGAGACAGTCGATACTGTCGTTTTTCCAGAAAGTATCCGCCGGGGCGTGGGCCCACGCGAAGCCGCTCGTCATGAGCGCGTTGCAACGTTTGCGTCATCCGACATGGCGCGGCGTCGGGTTGTCGATTGCCGCGATTCCTGCACTCGTCGTGCTGTACGTGCTGATCCTGATTCCGTTCACGCCTGGCATCGGAGACATTCGCAAGGCGAAGATCGAGCAGCCCGCGCAGATCTATTCGGCGGACG
The DNA here is from genome assembly GCF_030412785.1 of Paraburkholderia sabiae. Classification (NCBI taxonomy): domain Bacteria; kingdom Pseudomonadati; phylum Pseudomonadota; class Betaproteobacteria; order Burkholderiales; family Burkholderiaceae; genus Paraburkholderia; species Paraburkholderia sabiae. Next base: position 3,319,023 of record NZ_CP125295.1, on the reverse strand, counting down.
GCAAGCTGATTGCCGAGTTCAAGCCGACCAACCGCGTGTGGATGAAGCTCTCGGACATCTCGCCGCACGTCGTCGATGCGCTGATCTCTACTGAAGATCACCGCTTCTACGAGCATCACGGCATCGACTTCAGGCGCACTGCGGGCGCCGCGTTGCATACGTTCTCGGGCGACCGTCAGGGCGGATCGACGATCACGCAGCAGCTCGCGCGCAATCTCTATCCCGACGACATCGGCCGCGCACCGACGCTCACGCGCAAGATCAAGGAAGCGATCACGGCCTTTAAGATCGAAGCGCTCTATACGAAGAGCGAGATTCTCGAAACGTATCTGAATACGGTGCCGTTTCTCTACAACGCGTACGGCATCGAAATGGCGGCGCGCACCTATTTCGACAAGTCCGCCGACAATCTCACCGTGCTCGAAAGCGCGACGCTGATCGGCATGCTGAAGGGCAACAGCTATTACAACCCGGTGATCAATCCCGAGCGCGCGCTGGACCGCCGCAATATCGTGCTTGGGCAGATGGTGAAATACCAGCGTCTTTCGCAGGCGCAATTCAATTCGCTGAAGGGCAAGCCGCTGCGCGTCGATTTCGAACGGCAGACAGAGCCGCCCGGTCCCGCGCCGCATTTCGCGCAGCAATTGAAGAAGTGGCTGATCGCATGGGCCGATGCGAACGACTACAACATCTACTCCGATGGACTCGTCGTGCGCACGACGATCGATGCGCGTCTGCAAACCATGGCGACCCAGGCGCTCACGTTCCAGGGCAATCAATTGCAGTCGATTGCGAATGCAGCGTGGAACGCGCGCAGCGCGTGTTCCGGCCATCAGGACGTGTTCAATGCGTTCATTCGCGAGACGCCCGAATACCATAGCGCGAAAGATTCGGGCATGAGCGATGCCGACGCGCTCAAGCATCTTTCTGCCGATCATGCGTTCATGAAGACGCTGTGCGAGAGCAAGACGCGTGTGCAGGCCGCGTTCGTCGCGATGGACCCGCGCAATGGCCAGATCAAGGCGTGGGTCGGCAGCCGCGATTTCACGCAGGATCCGTACGATCACGTGTCGCAGGCGCGTCGCCAGCCGGGCTCGACGTTCAAGCCGTTCGTGTATGGCGCGGCCTTCGAGCAAGGCGCGAAGCCCGACGATACGTTCCCCGATCAGGCCGTCGAAATTCCGCTGGCAGGCGGCGAAATCTGGCGTCCCAGCGACGAAGACGCGCCGAGCGGCCGTCCCATTACGCTGCGCGATGGTCTCGCGTATTCGCGCAACCGTATCACTGCGCAACTGATGGAATCGGTCGGTCCCGCGAAGGTCGCGCGGCTCGCGCGTGCGATGGGCGTGCGCGAAAGCCCGCTCGATGCGGTGCCTTCGCTGGCGTTGGGCACGAGTCCTGTGACGTTGAAGGAGATGGTGTCGTCGTACGGCACGATTGCCAATGAGGGCGTGTATATCGCGCCGATGCTCGTCACGCGGATCGAAGACCGCAAGGGCGAAGTGCTCGCCGAGTTTCAGCCGGCGCATGCCGATCGCGTGATGCCGATTGCGAGCGCGCAAACCCTGGTCGATGTGATGCGCTCTGTCGTCAACAAGGGAACGGGCTCGGCGATTCGCACGCGCTTCGGCATCCGCGCTGATGTGGCGGGCAAGACGGGCACGACGCAGGACAACGCGGACGGCTGGTTCATTCTGATGCAACCGCAACTCGTGGCGGGCGCGTGGATCGGCTTCAACGACAGCCGCGTGACGCTGCGCAGCGACTACTGGGGACAAGGCGCGCATAGTGCGCTGCCGATCGTCGGCGACTTCTTCCAGCGTTCGCTGCGCTCGCGTCTGATCGATCCGCGCGTGAAGTTCGCGGAAGAGCCGCCGCCCGGCATGTTCGACACGCTGCGTACGAAGCTGCGGGCATGGATGGGGTATCTGTTCACGTCGTCGAGCAAGCCTGAGACGACTGCGCCGGCGGCGCGCCCGAAGCCGCGTCCTGCGCCCGCAGCGCCTGCCGTGCAGAATGCTTCGCCCGTTGCTGACGCATCTGCGCCGACGGACATCGAGCCGCCGCAGATCATTTCGCCTGCCGCATCGCAGCCGCCAATCCTGCCATTGCCGGGTGAAGCCAGTGCGCCTGCTGCTGCGAGTAGCGAAGCGCAAGCGCCCGCGTTTGCGTCGACGCCTGCCGCAAGTCCCGCGAGCGTGCCTGCATCACAGCCTTAAGCCAAAGCTCATTTCTTCGCCTTGCGTTTAGGCGAAGAAGTGGGCGCAGGCGGCGCGGAAGGCTCGACGATCGGATACGTGTGCGGCGCGTAGTAGCGTCCTATCGGTTCGCGTCCATTGAACTTCTCGAAGTACTCGTGCCAATAGTTGGCGGCAGCCCATATCGCTTCCGGACATGACGCTCGCGATTCGAGCCCCGGCGTCAGGTCGAAATTCGCGGCGGCGCAGACCGTTTCGATCATGCACGTCGACGGCAAGCCGTAGTTGTCGTGCAGCGGATTGGGCGTGCGCGCTGCGCCCCACGCATACGCGAGCCAGCGCAACACGTGTTCGAGCGCATCGAGCGTCGCGCGCGACTGCTGGAAGCTCGACACTTTATCGACCACCTTCGCTTGCGCAACCGGCAGCGCGATGACGGCGATATTCGGAAAGCGCGTCGTATCATCGAAGTCTGTTAAAGGCCGCGCGACCACGCCATTCACGCGGGCTGCAAACGCAGGTCCTTCCGGCTGGTGCAGCGGCACATGCAACGCTTCGGCGTTCTTGAGCGTCGCGCCGCCGAGCCGCACGAGTATCGATTCGGACCAGAACGACGGCAGCATGTCGTGCCGCAGATGCGATTGCGCGATGCGCACGCGAAACGCCAGCGTATCGCTGCCGCCTAGCAGCACGACGTAAGTCCATTCGTCGGGCCCGCCTGCCTGCATGTCGCGCACGGCGCGTTCGCCCCATGCGGTATTGCTTTCGCCGTCATTGCGCTCGAACTGCGTGAATTGCGGATTCGATTGCGTGGTGGTCGATCGAACGATCTTCAGCATGCTTATGCCTCGTCGTAGTTACGTTCCAGTTAGCGTGCGCGCAATTCGAAGCGCGTCGTGGATACCGATTGCGAAAGCGCTTTGTCGCTGGAAATGCCGTAGTACATGACCTGCATATCGACGCCGCTGCCCACGCGCGTGAACGACAGGATCGCGACCTGATCGCCGCGTCGGCCGAATTCCGATTTCAGCGTGAAGCGATGATTCAGTCCGAAGCGATCGGGCACGTCTTCAGGATCGGCATGACGCGGCCACGCAGTGCCGCCGCCGAAAATACCTTTGACCGAATTGGCCGCTTCTTTTGCGGTGTCGAGAAACGGCGTGCGTATCAGCCGCGACGGCGACGCGATCACTTCGTAGAGCATCATGTTCGTCTGCAGGTCGTGACCCGATGCGACGCGTCCCCAATGCACGTCGCCCGTGATGTAGGCGACGGGAATGCCGTTGTCCGCAAGCCGGCCGAGAGTGGCTTGCAGCACGTCGAATTGCGCGTAGTTCGGCATTTCGGCATCGAAGGTCTTCTTGCGCCAGTTGCTTTCGGGCGGATCGATGAAGAGCGCTTGCCCGGACGCGAGCAGTCCGACTACGGGTTGCCCCGCTGCGTGTGCAGCGATGAGATCGTTTTCCCATGTCTGCATGGCGGCCACGGCTTTAGGGCCCATCAACGATGTGAACGTGCTGTCGCGATCGCATCGCATATCGACGAAGAGCATCTTCAACGGTTCGACGTCGAGCCGGATCGCGCCGCCCGCACCGCCTGGCGCACCGCCGATCTGATAGTCCTCGTAGAGCGCGCGCGCCGTGTCGCCGAGCAACTGGCGCGACGCATCCGTCCACGTGTCGGGCAACTGCTTCTGCGCAAACGGATAGTTGTTCCAGAACTCGTGATCGTCGGGAATGCACACGACGGGCGCGCGCTCCAGCACCGATTGCAACCCCGGCACGCGCAACGCGCCGGAGAGCCAGTTGAGGTAGTACTTGTTCGCAAGCAACCGCGCGCGGTCCGGGTTCTGATCGGGCACGCGCTGCGTGAGGGGCAGGTCGAGATACACCTGATCGCCCGCGAGCACGGTCAGATGCGGTTGCACCTTGATCTGCGAGACGATCGTACCCAGCAATCCGTCGATATCTTCCGGCTGCGAATAGCAAGACGACAGCAGGATATTGAAGCTGCCGTCCATCAGCGTCGGGACTTCTTTGGGTAAAGACGTGCTCGCGAATTCGAACTGTTCACCGCCTGCATCGACACGAATCTGACGTGGCCGCGATTCGTCCGGCACCTTGAAACGCAAGACGCATTGATGATTGATGGGCTGGCCCGCGTCGTCGACACTGAAATCGCGGATAGGAGAGAACTGCGGCGGGTCGAGTGGAGCCGACACTTGCCGGTCGATCGAAACCTGCGGCACGGGCGGCACCGCGACGCCGAACATGCCGACCCATAGCTGCAGCAAACCGGGCCCGCTGGCTTGCACATAAGCCGTCAATAGCATCGGCGCCCCCAGGCATTGTTATTCGTGAGCGTCATCGTCTTTATCGTCGTATGAAAGCCGTTTGTATGATTCGAATAAGACGAGGCTAGTCGATACAAACTGAATTGCAACCGGAAAACAGCGAGGCGTCGTCGTGCCTGGCGACCCTGCTTATGCGAAACGCTCTTGCTGGAGAATGCGGATCATCGAATGGGCATTGCGTTGCGCCGCGTCTTCAAAGCAGTTGTTGAAGACCACATGCGTTCGCCCCGCGCGCTTTGCGATCTCGCGCACGGGCAATGCGATCTCTTCCAGCTCCCGGTCCGTGTAGTCGTAGTTGAAGCGGCCCGCTGCCGTCGTGCTGCCGCTCCATGTCTCCGCGTTGCGGCCATGCATGCGCACGATCACCAGTTCCGGCGACGTCGCCTCCCATACCGTATGCGCGCGGTTTGTCACGTCGGGCGCGTCCATCACCACATGCACGAGACCGTGTTCGCGTTCGAAAGCGAGCGTCGATTCGCGGTGTCTGTCGTCGAACCAGCTGGCGTTGCGGAATTCGAATGCCGTCAGATACGACGCCATGCGGTCGGCGCAGTGCCGCACGTGCGCGTTGTCGCGCGGCGCGGTGGAGATCCACGGCGCGAACTGAAACAGCACGGCGCCGAGCTTGCCTGCTACGCGCAGCGGTTCGAGTGCCTCGAAGAAGCGCCGCCACATCTCGTCGATGAGATCGGGCGGCATGTCGCGGTAGTAGAGATTGCGTTTGTCGTTCTGCGGGAGAAGCGGCTGGATATCCGGCGGGAAGACCTTGCGCTCCGTCTGATGTCCGGTGAAAAGCCGGAACGCCTTGACGTTGAACGTGAAGTCTCCGGGCGTGCGCTCGGCCCATAGCGCGCTGGTGGTGGCCGTGGGCATCGCGTAGTACGACGCGTCCACTTCGACCATCGGAAACTGGCTCGAATAGAAGCGCAGCCGCGCTTCAGCACTCGTGCAGCCCTTAGGATAAAAGCGCCCGGATTTGATGAGCGTCGCGTCCGTCCACGACGCCGTCCCGACTTCGATCGACATGGCCTGTTTCCCGTGCAAGTCAGTCCGGTCATCGTACTGCATGTGCGGTGGCTCCATCGGCGGGCGGCCGCGCGCCGCATTAGTGCAAACCCGGTTAAAGAAAATTTGCGCACGACCGTTATAGAAAGTGGAAGCCATTCGAAGATGCAGTCATTTCCATGCACGCGGATTGTCACGCGGCGGTCGGCGACGCAGAGTACATCCGGGCAATCGCCGTGCAGCGGAGCGCTGATTTTCGAATGGGTCCATCGGTGTGCGGCCTTCGGGCCGCGTTCCGTGCGTGTCTTCTACACGCGTCTGCAGATTGCGTCCGCTTCGTCTAACCAGATTTAAAGTGCTACGATGCCTGGGTGACGACGATGGAGGTGGAAATGGCAACCTATGCTATCGATGCCGTACGCATTAACCCTATGACAGACCGCGTCACCCACGTCCGTTGGGCTCTCGTCAATCCAAAAACGAATGAATGGCTTTCGCCGCATGAGATCGTCGAAGTCGCCGATGTCGTGACGGCAATTCATGCGGGCAATGCCGTGTGGTCGCTCTTTACGCTGGGCGGCATGAATCTGCTGGGGCCGAAGATCAAGACGGTCTCGCATGCCGACGGCCACGACGGCATCGATACCGACATACCGGATGGCCACGTCGAGAAGTTCATCGACGATCTGCCGCGCGTCTGACTGCTTCATCGCGCGATGTTCCGAGGGCATCGGCCCAACTTCCGTTAGCGCGCGAGCGCTGCGCATCCGGCATCGTGCGTTGCGGCTTTGCACAAAAGCCGTAATCGCGCGAGTCCACGCTGGTTCTGCGCCGTGCTCGTTCGGGCACTACATTCTTTTGCAACGGTCGATAATAGCGACTGCTGTTGCGCGCGATGCAATGCGCTTCGCTAAAGAAAACAACTCCGCCACCACTACCGCGCATGAGCCGGGAGACACTGTCATGACGCATATGTACGATGCGGGCCTCGCACGTCGTGAGGCCAATCATGTTCCGCTGACGCCGATCGACTTCATCGCGCGTGCCGCGGAAGTCTATGGCGACCGGCTCGCCGTCGTGCATGGCGACATCCGCCGCACGTGGCGCGAAACCTACGAGCGCGCGCGGTGTCTTGCGAGCGCGTTGCAACTTGCAGGCATCGGACGTGGCGATACCGTCGCGGCGCTGCTGCCCAATATTCCGCCGATGATCGAAGCGCATTTCGGCGTGCCGATGGCGGGCGCCGTGCTCAATACGCTAAACACGCGGCTCGATATCGCGTCGATCCTCTATATGCTGCGACATGGCGAGGCGAAGGCGCTGATCGTCGATACGGAATACGGTGAACTCGCGTTACGCGCCGCGCGCGAGTGTCCGCAATTGCGCATCATCAGCGTCAGCGATGCAATGCCCGCCGACGCTCGCTACTTTCCCAATGCGACCGACTACGAAGCGTTCCTGCAACAAGGCGATCCGCAATTCGCATGGACGCCGCCCGCCGACGAATGGGACGCCATTGCTCTGAACTACACGTCGGGCACGACGGGCGAGCCGAAGGGCGTCGTGTATCACCATCGCGGTGCGTATCTGAATGCGCTCAGCAATATCCTCGAATGGGATATGCCCAAGCATGCGGTGTATTTGTGGACGTTGCCGCTTTTCCACTGCAACGGCTGGTGTTTTCCGTGGACCGTCGCGGCGCGCGCGGGTGTCAACGTGTGTCTGCGCAAGTTCGATCCGAAGCTCGTATTCGAGCTGATTCGCCGCGAGCGCATCACGCACTATTGCGGCGCGCCCATCGTGCAGAGTGCGCTCGCGAATGCGCCTGCCGAATGGCGCGAAGGCATTGGGCATCGCGTGTCGACGATGGTCGCGGGCGCGGCGCCGTCGCCTGCCGTGATCGCCCGCATGAAGTCGATCGGCTTCGATCTGACGCACGTATATGGACTGACGGAAGTGTATGGGCCCGCGTCCGTCTGCGCGAAGCAGGACGCATGGGATGCGCTCGACGACGACGAGCGCGCGCGCCTCAACGCACGTCAAGGCGTGCGGTATCACCTGCAGGCGGCTATCGACGTGCTCGACCCCGACACGCTCGAACCCGTGCCGCGCGACGGCGAGACGATCGGCGAACTGATGTTCCGCGGCAACATCTGCATGAAGGGCTATCTGAAGAACGAGCGTGCAACGGAAGCTGCATTTCGCGGCGGCTGGTTCCATACGGGCGATCTCGGCGTGATCACGGATGACGGCTATGTGCGCATCAAGGACCGCAGCAAGGACATCATCATTTCAGGCGGCGAGAACATTTCGAGCATTGAAATCGAAGATGCGTTGTACCGGCATCCGGCTGTGTCGGTCGCGGCCGTCGTCGCGATGCCCGACCCGAAATGGGGCGAAGTGCCATGCGCATTCGTCGAACTGAAAGAGGGCATGGACGCTAACGCCGAAGAAATCATCGCGCATTGCCGTCAATTGCTCGCCGGATTCAAATTGCCTAAAGCGGTATTCTTTGGCGAATTACCGAAAACATCGACGGGTAAGATCCAGAAATTCGAATTGCGCGCACGTGTGAAGTCGTCGAGTGCGATCGATCAGGAGCCGGGAAAAACCTAGCATGCTTATGATGTGCGCGCGCAGTGCGTTCGTCGCAAACGTAGAGCCCATGCCGCTTTCCGCACATATCTGAGCGTGGCTTCGGCGCGCGATCGCGCAAAGGGATGCTAGAATCAAAGTAATTCAGGGAAGCGACCTTGGTTCTCAAGGTCGATGGCGAAATTCAGGTACGCATCGTGCGAGTTTTCGCCGCCATTCAATCCGTCGAATAGCGCCGACATCTTCTGTCGGCAGAAATGGCTGGATGCGTATTTAGGCTTCGCTGCCAGTGCGAAGCCTTTAATCTATTTAACGCGTGCTTATTGGGCAGCGTCATTCGAAACGTTATCGGCACGTTATGAAAGAGCGAGAGGAACATCGGACGCTCGACCTCGACGGTCAAGCGCGTGAGCGGCTGATCTTATGGATCCGTCGCCGTATGGAGGAATTCGGCATTACGCTCGATGCGCTCGAAGCGGCGCTTATCGCCGACGCCGCCGTGCCGAAATACCGCGATGCATTCGGCCACGAATGGGACGGCACGGGCGACCGTCCCGACTGGCTCACACGCGCCATCAACGCCGGTCAGGATATCGAGCACTTTCGCGTCTGAGCGCCGCTTACGCGAGCGCCTGTCTCTTTTGCGTTTCTGCTTTTCGTTCAGACGCCGCACGACTGTTTTCACGGAGACATCGTCATGTCCGGCACGACCATGCAGCAGACCGCTTATAGCAGCGAAGAATGGGCGACGCGGTGCGAGCTTGCCGCGCTCTATCGGCTCGTCGCGCATTTCCGCATGACGGATCTGATCGACACGCACATCACCGCGCGCGTGGCCGGTCCCGACCATCACTTTCTGATCAACCGCTATGGCGTGCTCTTTCACGAGATGCGCGCGTCGGATCTCGTGAAGATCGATCGCGACGGGCGCGTCGTCGAAGCCGCGGATAGCGTTGCTGCCGATCCGAAGCGTTATCGCGTGAATGCGGCCGGCTTCACGATTCATTCCGCGGTACACATGGCGCGTCCCGACATGCGCTTCGTGATTCATACGCATACGTCGGCGGGGTCGGCCGTGGCGGCGCAAAAGCAGGGCTTGCTGCCCATCAGCCAGCATGCGCTGAAGTTCTACGGCGTGCTCGCGTATCACGACTACGAAGGCATTGCGCTCGATCTCGGCGAGCGCGAACGGCTCGTTGCCGATCTCGGCACCTGCAATGCAATGATCCTGCGCAATCACGGCTTGCTGGCAGGCGGCAAATCGGCGGCGACGGCGTTTCAGGAAATCTACTTTCTCGAGCGCGCGTGCCAGATCCAGATCGATGCGCTCGCGGGCAATGCGGAATTGACGCTGCCGCCCGAGCACGTACGCAAGCTCACCGCGAGCCAGTTCGCGCGCGACGACGAAGAGGGCATCGCGGAACTCGCGTGGGAAGCGGCCTTGCGCCTCATCGACAATTCCGTTTCCGATTACCGCAGCTGATTGTCAAACGTCGCGCGCTAAAGCCGGAAGCGGGAGCGGGACGAAAAAAAGCCCGCGTCGAAGCGGGCATCCAAAAACTGCTCGGAGTTTCGTTGCGCGATTTGACTCGCGCAACGCATCCTAACGCTCATTTATGAACTGGCGATGAACCTTGCATAAAACGCTCGCGAGGTTCACATGCCGTGCATTGCATCACAGGTCGAAGAACACCGTTTCGTTCGGACCTTGCATGCGGATGTCGAAGCGATAGACGGCATTGCCCGCGTTCGATTCGCGCTTTGCGACGAGCGTCGCGCGGCGTTCGGCGGGCACGCTGGCGAGCACGGGGTCTTTGTCGTTCGCAGCGGCTTCGTCGTCGAAATAGACGCGCGTGAACGTATGCAGCAGCATGCCGCGCATCGTCACGATCACGTTCAGATGCGGCGCTTCGTCGGGCGACGCACGGCCCGGCTTCACCGTTTCGATGATAAATCGCTTCTGCGGATCCGTGCCCGTGCCGAAGCGCGCAAAACCGCGAAAGCCCGTCTTCGCCACTTCTTCTCGCGACGCCGGATAGCGGCCTTCGCTGTCCACCTGCTGCACTTCGATCATCGCATCGCCGATGATGGCGCCGTCGCCGTCGAACACCTGACCGACCACGGTGATGTGTTCGCCCGCTGCCTCGCGATCGGCCACAACACCCGTAAACAGGCTCTTCAGATCGAAGTTGTACTGCTGCGGGCACAGGCCATAGGCGAAGTACGGCCCGACGGTTTGCGAAGGGGTTTGCTTAAGCGTCGTCATGATTAGCGCTCCATCGGGGTTTCGTTCGGACCGCGCAGCACGATGTCGAATTCGTAGCCGAGCGCGTAGTTCTCTTGCGTCACGTCGAGCGTGAAGCGCGAAATCAGACGGTCGCGGGCGCCTTCGGGCGTGCCCTGGAAGATCGGGTCGTACTGGAGCAGCGGATCGCCGGGGAAGTACATCTGCGTGACGAGACGCGAGCCGAAATAATCGCCGAACAGCGAGAAGTGGATGTGATTCGGACGCCACGCGTTCGGGTGATTGCCCCACGGATACGCACCCGGCTTGATCGTCATGAAGCGATAACGGCCGTCGTTGTCGGTCAGGCAGCGGCCTGCGCCGAGGAAGTTCGGATCGAGCGGCGCGTCGTGCTGGTCGTTCTTGTGCACGTAACGGCCGGCGGCGTTCGCCTGCCACACTTCGACGAGCGTATTGCGTACCGGACGGCCACCTTCGTCGAGCACGCGGCCCGTCACGATGATGCGTTCGCCGAGCGGCTCGCCGTTCTTCGCGGCATTGCGCGTCAGGTCGTTATCGAGCGCGCCGAGATCTTCCGCGCCGTAGACGGGCACGCGCTGGTCGCGCAGGCGTTCTTTCAGGGGAATCAGCGGCAGCGTCGGGCCGCGCTTGACGGACGATCCATACGGCGCATGGACATAGGCGGGATGCGAGGGGAAGTCGCGCGGACTCAGAATGGAATCGTCCATCAGCTGTCTCCTTGGGGATTCGTTTATGGATAGTGGATGACGTGACTTTATAGAAGCGAAGAAGTTATGCAAAATGACGTTTTTTCGTATCTCGTATAACGATCCGTTATGCAACGAAGCCTCGCGGACAGCCGCGTCAAATTCCGGCATCTACAGTGCTTTCTGGCCGTCGCGCAGTTCGGCGGCGTGCAGAAGGCTGCGGAGAGCCTGTCGATCACGCAGCCGGCCGTCTCGAAGACGGTCGCCGAGCTTGAAGAAATATTAGGCGTGCGGCTCTTCGAGCGCGGCCGGCATGGCGCGGTGCCGACGCGCGAAGGGCAACTCTTCATGCCGCACGCGAGCGCCTGCGTGAGCGCGCTGCGCCAGGGCGTCGACCTGCTCGCGCGTGTGGAGGGCGAAACGGCTGCGACGCTCGATATCGGCGTGCTGCCGACCGTCGCCACGTCGCTCGTGCCGCCCGTGATGCGGCTCTTCGGCGAGCAGTGGCCGAACGCGATCGTGCGGTTCAAGACGGGTTCGAACACCGAGTTGCTGGAGCGCCTGAAAGCGGGCTCGATCGAATTCGCCGTCGGCCGGCTGGCCGATCCCGAGCGGATGGTCGGCCTCACGTTCGAGCAGCTGTACAGCGAGCCGCTGATCGCCGTCGTGCGCGCGGGGCATCCGCTGGCGTCGGGCGGGGCGTCGCCGGCTGCACATTTGCTCGATTTTTGCGTGGTCGTGCCGCCGTACGGCACGCTGATCCGGCAGTCGGCGGAAAGCCTGTTGCGCGCGTGGGCGGTGCCGCCGCTGTCGTCGTTCGTCGAGGTGCTGTCGGTGTCGGTCGGGCGCGCGCTCGCGCTGGAAAACGACGCCGTGTGGTTCGTGCCGCGCAGCGCAATCGAGTACGAACTGGCGCATGGCTTGCTGACGCCGTTGCCGTTGCCCGTCGCGGGCACCGAGGAACCTGTCGGTCTGATCCTGCGCTCGGATACGCAGCCGACGCCCGTTGGCCGCGCGCTGATCGAGGCCGTGCGCAAGGTTGCGCGCGAACGGCTCGCGCGCAATGCGCAGGGGCGCGCCGAAGAAGGACAGCGCGCGCGAGGAAAAACTGCGAAGGGCCGCGTGAAGGGCGGCGCGGCCAAAGAGACGAACGACAGCGCCGCGAAGCCATTGTCGGGCACATCGCGCCGATAGGTGCATCTTTGAACCGAATAGTACAAAATTGAGGGTTGCACGAGTGCCGCCGCGCGGTGTAAAACACGATGCGCGACGCCCCCGACCTGTTTGTCTGCCGAGTTGAAATCGCACGATCATGGAGATGCACATGCCCAGCGACCTGCCGACCCCTAACGACGCGCTCAAGGCCGTCGCGGACCCGGAGCACAATCCGCTCGGCACAGCCGGCATCGAGTTCGTCGAATTCGCGGCGCGCAACCCGCAAATACTTGCCGATACGTTCGTGAAGCTCGGCTTCAAGCCGATCGCGCGTCATATCAGCAAGGACGTGACGCTGTTCCGTCAGGCCGACATGAATTTCCTGCTGAATGCCGAGCCGGATTCGTTCGCCGAGCGTTACGCGGAAGAATACGGCGTCGGCATCTGCGCGATCGGCATTCGCGTCGCCGATGCCCAGCGCGCTTACGACCGCGCAACCGAACTCGGCGCGTGGTCGTTCGAAGGCGAGCGCATCGGCAAGGGCGAACTCACGATTCCCGCCATTCAGGGCATCGGCGATTCGCACATCTATTTCATCGACCGCTGGCGCGGGCGCGGCGGCCAGCAAGGCGGCCTCGGCGACATTTCCATCTTCGACATCGACTTTCGTCCGATCGAAGTCAGCACCGCGCAAGCCGATCTGAGTCACGTCGGCACGGGTCTCGTGGCCGTCGATCATCTGACGCAAACGGTCGGCGCGGGCCGCATGCAGGAGTGGATCGATTTCTATCGCGAGCTGCTCAATTTCCGCGAAATTCACGAGCTGCACGCGAACTGGCATGTGTCGGCGGAATCGCGCGTGATGGTGTCGCCGTGTGGCGCGATCCGCATTCCGCTGTACGAGGAAGGCACGCGCCGCACGAGCCTGATGCACGAGTATCTGCCCGATCATCCGGGCGAGGGCGTGCAGCACATCGCGCTCGCCACCGACGACATCTTCGCGTGCGTCGACCAGCTGCTGGCCAACGGCATCGAACTGGTCGAGCCGCCGGCTGCGTACTACGAGCAGATCGACGCGCGTTTGCCGGGGCATGGGCTCGATATCGAGCGCTTGAAGCGCGGCCGGATTCTCGTCGACGGCGAGATCGGCGCGGATGGCATGCCGCTGCTGTTCTTTCAGACGTTCGTGCGGCGCCGCGAAGGGGACATTTTCTTCGAGATCGTGCAGCGCAAAGGCCATCACGGTTTTGGCGAAGGCAATCTCAGCGCGCTCGCGCAGGCGCGTTCGACTTCATAAAAGACCCTGTTTTAGGCCTTACTTCTTCGATGTATTGCCGCCGCCCGCGTGCGGCAGATCGGCATTGGTCGCCATCCACAGCACTTCCGCGTCTTCGTCGCTCGTCGAGACGGCCGCATGACCTGTGCGGCTGTCGAAGTAGAGGCTGTCGCCCGCATTCAGATGCGTCGGCGCGTACAGCTCCGAGTACAGGCACACGCTGCCGCTAATCACATACAGAAACTCTTCGCCTTCGTGGCGGCCCCAGTCGTCGAACGCGTCAAGCGTGTGCGCCGTGATCCGGATGCGGAAGGGCAGCATCGCCTTGTGCGCGAGGTCCGTCGCCAGCAGTTCCATCTGATAGCCGCGATACGCGTGACGCTGACCGGCGTCCTTGCGCGTGAGCGCGCGCCGGCCGCTTGCATTCAGCTTCGGCGTCGAGCCGAACAGTTCGCCCAGATCGATCTTCAGTCCCACGACGATCTTTTGCAGCACGTCGAAGGTCGGCGACATCAGGCCGTTTTCGATTTTCGATAACGTCGAGCGCGACACGCCGCACAAACGGCTCGCTGTTTCGAGCGTCAGATCGTGGGCGAGCCGCGCGGCGCGCACGCGGCGGCCGAGATCGGACGTCGAGGATTCGGACGACTTGGTGAGCGAGGTATCCATGAATATGAGCGACTTGCGGGGTAAGACTTTTCGTGTTTCCGATCATAACATCCAGCATCTCGCGGACGTCCGTGCTGAAGGTGTCCGGGGCCATCCAGGCCTGCTTATTTCCGATCTGAAACGAATCTGGAGAGTGTGCCCGAAGCTGTGCTGCGCTGGGAAGTATCGCAGGCAAAAACCCGGGAAAACCCTCGTATTTTGCGATTTTTCAGGCACTGGCCGATCTCGCAAAATCATGTCGCAGCGCCGCTTGTCGACATAAATCACGGCGTGTATAGTTTCCGGACTTACTTTTGTTTCGTATCGGAAATAAGGGAATCAAGATGAACGCATCGAGCATCCTTGCCGATCTCGGCATCGCAGACGCAGCGCAAGCAGGCGATATCGCTGTCCACTCGCCCATCACGGGCGAACTCATCGGCCGCGTGGCCAGCCAGACGGCGGCGGACGTCGACGGCATTCTGTCCAACGCGAAGCAGGCCTTCGAGCAATGGCGCAACGTGCCCGCGCCGCGCCGCGGCGAACTCGTGCGTCTGCTGGGCCAGCGTCTGCGCGAGAAGAAGCAGGCGCTCGGCAGCATCATCACGCTGGAGACGGGCAAGATCCTGCAGGAAGGCCTCGGCGAAGTGCAGGAAATGATCGATATCTGCGACTTCGCGGTCGGCCTGTCGCGCCAGCTGTACGGTCTGACGATCGCCTCGGAGCGCCCGGGCCACCGGATGGCCGAATCGTGGCATCCGATGGGCACTTGCGTCGTGATCTCGGCGTTCAATTTCCCGGCGGCCGTGTGGTCGTGGAATGCGGCGCTGGCGCTCGTGTGCGGCAATGCTGTCGTATGGAAGCCGTCGGAGAAAACACCGCTGACGGCGCTCGCCGTCAACCAGATCCTCAACGAAGCACTGAAGGAATTCGGTGATGCGCCCGCGGGCCTGACAGCCGTCGTCAACGGCGGACGCGACGTCGGCGCGAAGCTGGTCGCGGACCCGCGCGCGTCGATCGTCAGTGCGACGGGCAGCACGGAAATGGGCCGCACGGTCGGCGTCGAAGTGGCGAAGCGCTTCGGCCGCTCGCTGCTCGAACTCGGCGGCAACAATGCAGGCATCGTCGCGCAGACGGCCGATCAGGAACTCGCGCTGCGCGGCATCCTGTTTTCGGCGGTCGGCACGGCGGGTCAGCGCTGCACGTCGCTGCGCCGACTTTTCGTGCACGAGAGCGTGTATGAGCAGACCGTCGAGCGTCTGAAGCAGCTGTACGCGAAGGTGCCGATCGGCAATCCGCTCGAAAAGGGCACGCTGATGGGACCGCTGATCGACAAGCAGTCGTTCGCGCGCATGCAGGAAGCGCTGCAACAGGCGGCAGCCGAAGGCGGCAAGGTGACGGGCGGCGAGCGCGTCGAAGTGAAAGGCTACGAGAACGGCTATTACGTGCGTCCGGCGCTCGTCGAAATGCCGTCGCAAACAGCCGTCGTGCTCAAAGAAACCTTCGCGCCGATTCTCTACGTGCTGCGCTACAAGGACTTCGACGATGCCGTCGCGATGAACAACGCAGCGCATCACGGCCTGTCGTCGTGCGTGTTCACGACGGACCTGCGCGAAGCCGAGCGTTTCCTGTCGGACTCGGGCAGCGACTGCGGCATCGCGAACGTGAACATCGGACCGAGCGGCGCGGAAATCGGCGGCGCGTTCGGCGGCGAGAAGGAAACGGGCGGCGGGCGCGAGTCCGGTTCGGATGCGTGGAAGGCGTACATGCGCCGCGCGACGAATACCGTCAACTACTCGTCGGCGCTGCCGCTCGCGCAGGGCATCGACTTCAACATCGGCTGATGTTTCGGCGCGGCGCGTTCGGCCTTCGTGTGCCGTAACGTGCCGCTGTCCGGTGTTCGATCCAATATCGCTTTTCAGCCCGTCGCGGACATGCGTTGTCCGCCGACCCGCTTCGTCTGAGGTGGCCTGTGAGTTCGAAAGTCGTCGTTGTCGGTGGAGGCGTGATCGGCAGTTCGATCGCGTATTTCTTGCGTCTGTCGGACCCGAGCGTCAGCGTCACGGTGATCGAACGCGATCCGACTTATGCGCGCTCGTCGTCGGCGTTGTCGGCGGCGTCGATCCGGCAGCAGTTCTCCACGCCGTTGTCGATCGAGATGTCGCTGTACGGCATCGAGTTCTTGCGGACGATCGGCGAACGGCTTGAGATCGACGGCACGAAGCCTTCCATCGATCTTCACGAAGGCGGCTATCTTTTCCTCGCGACGCCTGCGGGCGAAGCGACGCTGCGCGAGAATCACGCGCTGCAGAAGCGTCTCGGCGCGGACATCACGCTGCTCGACAGCACGGCGCTGGGCGCGCGCTTTCCGTGGCTCAACACCGACGATCTGAGCGCGGGCGCATTCGGCGAAACGGGCGAAGGCTGGTTCGACGGCTACGGTCTCGTGCAGGCGCTGCGCAAGAAGGCGCAGGCGCTGGGCGCGCGCTATGTCGCCGACGATGTGACGGCGCTGCATCGCGAAGGGCGGCGCGTTACGCACGTTTCGACCGCGAGCGGCGAGACGTTTGCGTGCGACGTCGTCGTCAACGCGGCGGGCGCGTGGTCGCGGCGCGTGGCGTCGATGGCGGGCATCGAGTTGCCCGTGTATGCGCGCCGCCGCAGCATCTTTAACGTCAGCTCACCGGCGAAGCTCGGGCCTTGTCCGCTGCTGATCGATCCGACGGGCGTGTATTTCCGCCCTGAGGGCACGTCGTTTATCTGCGGCACGTCGCCTTCGGCGGATAACGATCCCGACGATCTCCCCCTCGACGAAGTCGATCACGCATTGTTCGACGACGTGATATGGCCGACGCTCGCGCATCGCGTGCCGCAGTTCGAAGCGTTGCGGGTCGAGCATTGCTGGTCGGGCTATTACGAGTACAACGTGCTCGATCAGAACGCGATCATCGGCCACCACCCGGACATCGATAATTGCATCTTCGCCAACGGTTTCAGCGGCCACGGATTGCAGCAAGGCCCGGCGACCGGGCGCGGTGTCAGCGAACTGATTCTGCACGGCCGCTACACGACGCTCGATCTTTCGTCGCTCGGTTTTGCGCGCGTGCTGGAGAACCGGCCGATCGTCGAAAAAAACGTAGTGTGAGGCGGGCGCGTCACGTTTCGACGCGCTCTTTCGGTGCGTCGACGGCCTGCTGAACAGCGATGCGCTGTCCGGCCGTCCAGTACTCGGTGCGCACGCCGATCTGCTCCGACACGAACGGTCCGCCGCGTTTCGTCCGATAGTGCGCGAGCGCCTTGTAGACGAGCCCTTGCCCGAGCAGCACGATCGGGACATTGAGCAGCACCATCACGATGTTCATCAGATCGGACAACGCCCACAGGTTCGGCAATTCGAGCCCCGCCAGCACAGTCAGCGCGCCGAACGGCACGAACACGAGCGAACCGGCTACGCGAATGCCCGTGATGAACGTGTGGCTGCGCGAGATGAAGTTCGCCGAAATCTCCGCGAACGAAATCATGCCGAGCAGCGTGGTAAACGCGAAGAGCCCATAGCACACGCACATCACGATCTTGACGACGTGCGCAAGCGACGCGGGAACGAGCGTCTGCACGGAAGCCAGATAGACCGTGATCTTCGACGCGCGCACGGATTCCCAAGCCTGGCCGTCGATCGTGCCCGTCCACACGTGCGCCATCACGACGATGAAACCTGTCATCGTGCAGATCACCATCGTGTCGAAGAACACGCCGAGGCTTTGCACGAAGCCCTGTTCGCACGGGTGATCGTTGTCGGCGATAGCGGCGGCCATCGTAATCGTGCCTTGCCCCGCCTCGTTCGACATCAGCCCGCGCTTGACGCCTTGCGCGAGCGCCGTGCCGATCGCGCCGCCGAACAGTGCGTGCGGCGCGAACGCGCCGACGATCACCTCGTGGAAGAAGTACGGAATGAGCGGCAGGTTGATCAGGATGATGACCAGCGACATCAGGCAGAACAGGGTCGCCTTGATCGGCACGAGCACGTCGGTATAAGCGGTTACGCGCCGGATGCCGCCCATGATGATGAACGAGCACGCAACGACGAGGCTCGCGGCGATCACGTAATACACCGTCGACTGGCGCGCGAGGTGCGTGCCCGCGACGGTATCGGCGATCGTGCCGAGCGCGGTGAAGATGTTGAAGGTTTGCGGCGGCACGTTGAACAGCGCATACACGATGAACACCAGCGACAGGAATGTGCCGGCGATGCGCCGGTCGCCGAGAATGCGCCGCCCATAGAACGGCAGCCCGCCGACGAATTCGTCGTGTTTCTTTTCCTTGAAGAGCTGCGCGAG
Organism: Paraburkholderia sabiae; assembly: GCF_030412785.1. Taxonomy (NCBI): domain Bacteria; kingdom Pseudomonadati; phylum Pseudomonadota; class Betaproteobacteria; order Burkholderiales; family Burkholderiaceae; genus Paraburkholderia; species Paraburkholderia sabiae. The sequence continues at coordinate 3,300,507 of NZ_CP125295.1, read as the reverse complement.
GACGGATTCCATGAAGGCCGTCGCCATGCCGAAGAACGCGGCGACCCACATCCAGAACAGCGCGCCCGGACCGCCGACGGAAATCGCGCCCGTAATGCCGACGATATTGCCGGGCCCCGCGCGCATCGCGAGACCGAGCATGAATGACGCGAGCGCGCTGACGCCCGTATTCGACGACTGACGGCGCAGCATGATGCGCACGATGCTGCCGATGTTCATCGTCTGCACGAAGCGCGTACGGATCGAAAAATAGATGCCGACGCCGACCAGCAACAGGATCGCAAACGGGAATTGTCCGAGTACGGGTATCCGCGCGTACGCGGCGAAGTTGGTCGGAAAGTCCCAGAGCAGATCCGAGATGGGGGCGATGAACGCAAAGAATGCGTTCACGGATCGGAAGAGATTCTCCACGCGGGCTTTCCTCTATCGCAGGCGTTCGAAATTCGAGATTGGCGTGAAAGGCGCGGTGGTTAAGAGTCGCGCGTACTGCCGTCGTGGGCTGCCATTATACGGATGTGTGGCACTCCTACGGACATGGCAAATGGGAGTAGGAAAAAGCGTCGTGTACGGCAGGCTAGAGTAGTTGTCTGAGCAGAGACATCGGTGCCGCGCCGTGCATCCAGACACGCGAGACGACGAACCACGCACCGGCCCACGACGCCGCGACGATGATCAGATCGCAATGCCCGCTATTCCAGAGATTCAGCGAATGACGCCCGACGAGCCACGGCACGCCGAGCGGATTCGGCCAATCGGCCAGCAGATGCATCACGCCGCCGCACGCGAAGCCGAAAGCCACGGCCGCCGCGGGATGATGCGGCATCGCGTGCCAGGAGAAGAACAGCGCCGCGAGCCAGCCGATGCCCCAATGCGTCGCCGTTCGATGCGTGATCCACAGACGTTTCCTGCGCGACCACCACGCCACTTCGAGCCAGTCCGGCGCGGTCGCGCCCGCCATGCCCGCCACGAACGCGAGCCACGCCCACATATGCAACGGACCTTGCGATCCATAGCGCGCGACGAGTGCTGCCGCGATGACGCCGGCCGCCCAGCCTGTCGCGTGATGTGCCTTGCTCGATGCCATTGAAGTCGCGCGTCGACGAGCGGCGCGATGAAACACGGGGCGGCCATCTTCGCAGAAGCACAGGCGAAAAAATAGCCCGCGAAACAGGCGGGCTATGGCTGCGGGTGTTGCTGTTACGAAGACTTACACATCAGGTCGTGCAACGTGCAATGGCAAAGCGCATTTCCTCTTCGGGCGGATCGTCGCCCGTGCCGCGCATGACCTTGATCACCGAGCCGCCGGACGAAGGCGTCAGCGTGATGAAATACGATCCGTTCGACGAAGAGCCGACGGTGAGATCGGTCACGCCGTTGTTCTTCGAGACGTGCACGCGCGACAGGCGGCTGTCGAGGCAACGCGCGATCTCCGACGCGGGCCGCGCCGACGATGCATACACCATCGGTTCGGAAGAAGCGCTGGCTCCGGGGCCGTGCGACGAACCGCACGCGGCGAGAATGGCGATGGGGGCGAGAAGAATCAGTCGTTTCATGGTCGTGTCGTCGGCGTCTGCGTGCTGCTGGGAACGTGGGCGCAAGCGAAGCGCGAGGCTTCGCGACGAAACCGCTTGCGCCGCCACGCTCATCCTTCGGATGAACTGTTAACGACTGCAAACTCGGCTTTGGCCCGAAGTATACAGACGCAAGGCTGATAAGGATGCGCATCGTGTTAGAAATTAATTCGAAGCGGATCGCCGCACACAACGACGGCTAGAAAGTATTCCTGTAGGCGAGGCCGAGCGTCGTGCCGTGCGCGTTGCGGTGATACATGATCGCCCAGTGCGTCAGCGCCGCGCCCGTCAGCGCGCCGAGCGCGTCCGCTGCAAGATCCTTGTAGGAAAAGCCATCGGTGGTGCAGGTGCCGTCGATCACTTCCTTCGCGAGGCCCGGCACGGCGCCGAGTAGCGTGCCGTAGATGACGGGATGCTGCGTGTCGCGCGCGACGTACGCGCCCAGCGCCCCGAACGGCGCGGATACGGCGAAGTGCTCGAGCTTGTCGGTGCCTGTCCAGCTGTCCGATGTCTGCATTCGCCAGCCGCTATGCGTGCCGCTGCATTCGAAAGCCGCGTGTGCGGCCGAACTCGCGGCAAGCATCAGGGCGAGCGCCCCCGCGTGTCTGATAGTCGTCATATGCTCTCCGTTGTGTTTTCTTGGTTCGCGCGCAATCTGTCAGAAAAATCCTGCACGCGTGAGCATTTAACGACAGAATGAATCGGATACTTAGTAAACCGAAAGAAAAGTGTCAACGAATGTGTCGATGGACGGCGACGTGCAGACATCGCGCAAAAAGAAACGCGCGCGTGCAAGGAGCACGCGCGCGTTTCTTTTTGCGTTGCCGGCGGCACAAGAGGCCGGACCGGATCGTCATCCGGACTGCGGCACCTCGCCGTCGTCAGGCTACGGCTTAGAAGCGGTGACGCAGGCCGACTGCGACAGCCGTCTGGTTTTGCGTCGACGACGGCGTCAGCGTGTTGATCGACGCGACGTTTGCGCCGAAGTTGCCGAGGCTACCCGAAGCGTGCTGGTAGACGCCTTCCAGGTACACGTCGGTGCGCTTGCTCAGCGAGTAGTCGCCTTGCAGCGAAACCGTGTGCCACTTCGGCGAGCCGTCGCCGTTCGAACCCGAAACCTTGCCGTCCGTGAACGTGTACGCAGCGGCCAGCGCCAGAGCCGGCGTCAGCGCGTAGCGGCCGTTGACTTCGTAGTTGTCCATGTGCAGGTTCGTGCCCGACAGACCGTTGATGAACGTGCCGCCGACATTCGCGCTCTGCAGGTTGTCGAGTTGCGTGTGCGTCCAGATCAGGCCGAGGGTCGCGGGACCGTACGTGTAGTTCGCGCCGACGCCGTACGTGCGTTGCGTCTGTGCGGCCAGTTGCGCTGCGCCGTTAGCGCCCGACGAGATCGCGCCGCCCGTGTTGTTGCTGCCTGCGTTGTTCAGTTGCAGGTAAGCCGCCGCGACGTTCAACGGACCGTTCTTGTACGATGCGCCCGCGCTCCATGCCCGGTTGTCGGAGAAGCCGTTCGCTTCGTTCGAGAAGCCGTACAGGCCGCCGAATTGCAGGCCGGCGTAGTTCGCGCTCGTGTACTTGACCGAGTTCTTGATCGAGAACGAGTTGTCGAGGTTGTCGTTGTCGAACGGGTGGCCGGCCAGGTTGTTGCCGTAGCCCGAACCTGCTGCCGACAGCGGCGCGAGGTAATCGACGACGGAGTCATATTGACGGCCGAGCGTCACCGTGCCGAACTGGTTGCTTTGCAGACCGACGTACGCCTGACGGTTGAACAGCGTGTTGCTTTCCTTGAAGCTGCCGTTGTTCAGGTTGAAGCCGTTCTCCAACGTGAAGATCGCGTGCAGGCCGTTACCCAGGTCTTCGCTGCCGCGCAGGCCGAAGTACGTGTCCGACACCGTGCCGCTGCCTTGCTGCCAGTTGCTGTGGCCAGCCTGGTTGTTCGTGTAGACGAGACCGGCGTCCAGCGTGCCGTACAGGGTGACGCTGCTTTGGGCGTTGGCCGATGCTGCGAAGGCGCCGAGAACGCCCGCGACGATAAGGGTTTTTTTCATGCTTTATAACTCCGAGACTTTGCGTGGAGATCGCAATACGGAACACGCGCTGCGATGCGTGCCGTCGATCCGGAGCGAAGTGTATTACTGATATTCCTCTGCTTACTTTCGTCTGACGCAACAATGCTTTCCAGAAAACGGAACAGATGAATTAACGCCGCTAAGTATTTTGCTTTTAAAGGATTTTTTGAAACCGGCGGCGATTGGCGAGCATGTTGTCAATCGACGGATTGTTGCAGTGGCGCGACGGTGACAGCGGAAAGTCAGGCGGGTTAACCCGCTGAAAACTGTTTTCAAGGGCTTTTGCAAGCATCTATTCATGCGATTTTTGGAAAGGTACTGTTCCAGCCGATGGTCTCGCCGAACCTGGATAGTGCTTATAGAATTCTTCTTGCCCCTTGACCAAGGGTTGTCTTTTTCATCTGTTTTTATTTAGCGGCCTCGGGCCGCTTTTTTTTGCCTTAATAAAAGCGAAGAGGTTTTGATCGAATAATCACAAAAGACTGTTTCATAAATCGATATCGAATTCGATTGAACTTTTTTATATTCGCACGGTAATGGAACTTGCCTTGTCCGTTCGTTATAGGCAGGCAGTCGGGGCGGTTCTGGCGCGGCGCGCGCGGGTAAAATGCGGTTTTTCGAGCCGCATGCGCGAGGCAGCGGCGCCAGACGAACCGTAAAGAAACGCAATGACCGACACGCTTCTCCCCGACACCGACGCAGCCAACGCGTCCGAAGCCGTACACGAAGACCGCCTGTGGCACGACAACGGCTGGACCGCGCGCGTCATCAAGAACGAAGACGACGACGGCTGGGCTGTCGAGATGATCAAGGACGGCGAGGCCGAACCCGCGCTGGTGGGCCCGTGGACGATGGGCCGCGACAAGAAGAATCCGAAGCCGCTGGATACGGGCGCGTTCAATACGCTGGTGAAGACGGCGTCGGAAGTCTTGCGCCGGCATGAGCAGCAACTGCACGCGCAGTTGCACAAGCGGATGAGCGTGGAATCCGGCGACGACACTGTCGAGGTGACGCTCGACATCGTGCCGGACGAAGACGATCCCTATGCGTTGCTCACCGCGTTCGACTCATTCGGCGAACAGCTCGCGCAAGTGAAGGTCGCGCCGAATTTCAAGCTGAGCCGGGCGAGCGCGGCGTCGTGGGTCGAGAACGAATTTCGTCGGCCCGGCTGACGCCGCTTGTTTCAACGCGACGCGTCAGGCGGACTTGTCCAGTTCCGCCTTGAGGCGCTCTGCAAGTGCGCGCAGTTCGTCGAGATCGGCGCGCTCGGCGGCGTGAATCTTGAGCGGAATGCCGTCGTGGCGCGGAATCACGTGGAAGTGCACGTGCGGCACGCTCTGGCCCGAAGCCGCGCCGTTCAGCTGCGCGACCATCATGCCCGGCGGGTTAAGGACGGCTTTGACGGCAAGCGCGACCTTGCGCGTCGTGCGGATGGCGGCGGCTGTCGCGTCTTCCGACAGTTCGAACAGTTCGGCGGCAGGCTCTTTCGGCAGAACGAGTACGTGGCCTTCCGCCTGCGGCATGATGTCCATCAACGCGACGGTGTGCTCGTCTTCGTAAATGCGGATCGACGGCAATTCGTCGCGCAGGATGCGGGCAAACGGGTTCTGCTGATCGTAGGGCATGAAGGGCTCCGGTGGTCAGATGCGATGGCCTCGTCGAAGGCCGTGCATGAAGATCCGGGGATTTTAGCCGACGCGCTTTCGCGTGGTGCGCGACTCGATGTTCCTTTCGCGGCAGGCACTTGCAAGCGCTGTGCTCAGGTTGTCCACATCCTTCTCCACGGAATCTGTGGACAACCTCGCAGTCAGTTCCGGCGCGAGAATGCGGTGTCCGGACGGAGCAAGCTTGAATGCACCGGATGCAAATCCAATCGCGTCAATGACTTGCGCTGGTCGTGCTCAGGTTGCCCACAGGCTTTTCCACGAATCTTGTGGACAACATGGCTCGCAAAACCGCACTTCGCATAGCCGTTCGACGGGCAGAAGCGCCTGCGCGTGCACGATGCACATTCCGAACGGGATCAATGACTTGCGGCGTTCATGCGCAGGATACTCACAGCCTTACCCACGAAAAGTGTTGATAACTAGCTGCGCTTGCAGAAGATCGCCGTTACGTGCGGCGCGACGTGATGGACGATGGCCGTGCTGCCCGCGGCCGTGACAGCAGTTTGCACTTTCTCGTCGCTGCCCCAGACCACCGCGCCATACGCGGATTTCGCGAGCGGCTCGCCGCTGCCGACGCGGAAGATGGGATCGTCCTGTTCATAACCGACGACGGCGAACACGCTGAAGCCGTACGCATCCAGATTCGCGCCGCGCACCGGGCGGAAGGCGTTGATCGAATTGCTTTCGACGCGCATCGGCTTCGGGTCGATCAGCTGTTGCGAGGCGAGGTCGGCGATGAACTTGTGCGCCGATTCGTCGCAGGCGAGCGCGGCATCGAGCGAGGCGGCGCGCGCAGCAAGCGGCAGCGCAGACAGCAGCATGACGATGAAAGCGGAGCGGACAAAAAGCTGTTTCATGTTTTCGACGGAGCGTGCGCGCGGGCGTTATGAGCGCGCACAGAGAAAAGCGGCAAAAAGCACGAAGAAACCGTGACGATCAGTGACGAACCAGCGAAAATAGCGTCCTTACGACCCGGTAACATCGGCATGACAGACGCGCACTCTACCTGTGTTCGGCAATTCGTGCTGTCGGGTCAACCACGACTAGGTCTTTGAAAAGCAACAGAATTGTGCGCGACTACGGCAAGAAATTGCGATCCCGTATATATTTCCGGGTTATGACTTCGCAATCACACCCTCCCCGGAACGTTCCGCCGGCCCGCATGTGGGACGCACGGCTTGCCCGGCGGCTCATCATGCCGCTCGTGGATACACCCGTCACGCCGAATCACCTGACCACCCTGCGCCTGCTGATCGGTCTCGCAGGCGGTGTGGCATTGGCTCGCGGCGGATTCGCGTGGACCAACATCGGCGCGTTGCTGATCGTGCTGTCCAACTTCGTCGATCACACCGACGGCGAACTCGCGCGCGTCAGCGGCAAGTCGAGCCGCATCGGTCATTTTTACGACCTCGCGAGCGACGCGCTCGTCACCGTGCTGCTGTTCGGCGGCATGGGTTATGGGATGACGTCTGCGCAGGTCAGCAGTCTGATCGGCGTGCATGCGTCGCCGTTCCTGCTCGGAACGATCGCGGGTATCGCGGTTGCGCTGATTTTCTTCCTGCGCATGCGCATCGAGGAAATGGCGGGCAAGGCGGGCACGAAGCAGGCGTCCGTCGGCGGATTCGAAACGGAAGACGTTCTGTATCTGTTGCCGCTCGTCACGCTGACAGGGGGCGTTGCACCATTTCTCGTGGCTGCGTCGATCGGCGCGCCGTTATTTGCTGCGTATGTGGTGATCGATTACCGGCGCGTCGTGCGCCGCACTCGCCCGGCGCAAGAAACCAGTCAGGCAGTGGCCAGCCAATGAGCGTGCCCGCAGAACAAAACGTGATGACACCCAACTCGATGGAAAGCACTGCCGGCCTCGCGCCGGCTTCTGCCGTTTCTGGAACGGCGTCTGCGCCGGCGCATGCATCGAACGGCGCGCCCGATCCGGATCGCGCCGTCGCGAGCCGCGTCCGCACCTTCGACAATGCGAAGCTGCGCAAAGACTACGACGATCAAAGCGCGTTTCTGTACCTCGAAGACTTTCTCGCGCCCGAAGTGACGGCGCAGCTGGTCGCGGCGGCGCGTGGCCTGCTGCCGGAAGTGAACCGCAACTATCTGCCGGGTCACAAGCAGGGCGGCAGCGTCAGCCGTCATACGATCGACCGGCTCGCGCCGTTCATCGCGCAGCTGTATCGCTCGAAAGAGCTGATCGGCTGGCTCGAGCAGTTGACGGGCGACAAGCTGCTGCTGTCGCCCGCCGACGATCCTCACGCCTACGCGCTCTATTACTACACGAAGCCGGGCGACCATATCGGCTGGCACTACGACACGTCTTACTACGACGGCCGCCGCTACACGCTGCTGCTCGGCGTGATCGACGAATCGTCGTGCCGTCTCGACTACGAACTGCACACGCGCAATCCCGACAAGGCCGACTTGCCCGGTTCGGTGCAGATTCCGCCGGGCGGTCTCGTGTTCTTCGACGGCGACAAGCTGCGCCATCGCATTTCGCCGGCGCTGGAAAACGAAATGCGCGTTTCGCTGACGTTCGAGTACGTCACCGATCCGAACATGCGCCCGTGGCGCCGCGTCATCTCGAACCTGAAGGACGCGATTGCGTACTTCGGTTTCCGTCAGGTGTTCAGCCAGTTCGCGCGCCGCAATGCCAAAGGAGAAGGCGTGTGACGCGTGCAGCCATGATCCTGCTGACGATCGGCGGCGGGCTGTTCGTCGCGCTGCTCGCATGGCAGGGCTTCGGCTCGGTCGTGTCGACGCTGATGGCGGCTGGCTGGGGTCTCGCGATCGTCGCGGCCTTCCATCTGCTGCCGCTCGTGCTCGATGCGGGCGCGATCTCGGTGATGTTCAACCGCAAGCAGAAGGAAGTGACCGAGCGCGACGCGGTGTTCGCGCGCTGGATCGGCGAATCGGTGAACAGCCTGCTGCCTGCCGGGCAGATCGGCGGACCCGTGATGATGGTGCGTCAGCTGTCGCAGCGCGGCTTGCGCATGCGCGACGCGGCTGCCGCGATCACCGTCAGCACCACATTGCAAGCGCTCGCTCAGATCGTTTTCGCGATGCTCGGCTTGCTGCTGTTCGGCGCGTCGGCTGCGCACGGCGCGATGCAGGATTTGCAGACGGCGGCGCTGATCGCAACGGGCGTGCTCGCGGCGATGATCGTCGGCTTCTATATGGCGCAGCGTCGCGGCCTGTTCGGCAAGGCGCTGCGCGTCGTGTCGAAAGTGTTCGGCAAGCGCGACTGGTCGGCGCTGACGACGCGCGCCGATGCCGTCGACGCCGCCGTGCGCGAACTGTACGATCAGCGTGGCAAGGTCGCGGCGAGTTTTGCGTTCAGCCTTGCGGGCTGGATCGTCGGAACGGTGGAAGTGTGGCTCGCGCTGCGCTTTCTCGGCCATCCCGTCGGCTGGGTCGATGCGCTGCTGCTCGAAAGCCTCGGGCAGGCGATACGCGGCGCGGCTTTCGCGATTCCGGGCTCGCTCGGCATCCAGGAAGGCGGCTATCTGCTGCTGGCGCCGCTCGTCGGTCTGCCGCCGGAAGCGGCGCTCGCGCTGTCGCTGGTGAAGCGCGCGCGCGAACTGCTGCTCGGCTTGCCGGGTCTGCTGTATCTGCATTTCAGCGAACGTAGCTGGCAGCGGCGGCGCGATGCGCGACTGCCGGCTGTCGATTGATTTTTTTAGAAAGGACCGCGAATGCGCGCCATCATTCTTGCTGCAGGTCTTGGCCTGCGTCTCCAGCAACCTGTTGGAGAACAGTTTCCCAAATGCCTGCTGCGTTTCGACGGCGTGACGCTGCTCGAGCGTCATCTGCAGATGCTCGACGCAGCGGGTGTCGATGACGTCGTGCTGGCGCTCGGCTTCCAGCCGGAGCTGGTCGAAGCCGAACTGGAGCGGATCGAGTGGCCGCACAAGGTCGAGATCAAGCTGAATCCGCGTTTCGATCTGGGCAGCGTGCTGACTGTTCACACTGTCGCTGACGCGATGACGGCCGGCGGCGATGTGCTGCTGATGGACGCCGATGTGCTGTATGACGAGCGCATTCTGAGCGCGCTGGTCGCTGGCGAGCATGCGAACCGTCTTTTGATCGATCGCGATTTTGAGGCAGGCGATGAGCCTGTCAAGCTGTGTCTGAAGGACGGCGTGCCTGTCGAGTTGCGCAAGCAGCTGGCTGTTGGGCTCGAGTACGACACGATCGGTGAGTCGGTTGGGTTCTTCCGTCTGCGTGAAGAGACGGCTAAGCGGTTTGCCGAGATCGTTGCGGGGTATGTCGATAGCGGGCGCGCGAATATGCCTCATGAAGAGGCTGTGCGGGATCTGCTGCTCGAACGCAGCCATGTGTTCGATACGGCGGATGTTACCGGCGCGCCGTGGATCGAGATTGATTTTCCCAACGATGTGAAGCGCGCTACCGCTGAGATTTTGCCGATGTTGCAGCCGTTGGTGGGTGCTGCGCGGTAAGGTTTGGTTTTTAGGTTTTCGCTGGCATCCGCTTTTTCGTGTCGGTTTATTAGCGTTGCCCCTGTGCGGGGCGGCACCTACTTTTCTTTGCAGCGGCAAAGAAAAGTAGGCAAAAGAAAGCCGCTTCAAACCTCCGGTGCCTGCCAGGATAACGCCACGGCGCACTTTCTTCGAGCCGTCGCGCAGCCACGCAAACACTTCGTAGAAAGCCCGCAGTCAGGCGCGCGCGGCGCGAAAGATGACATCCACCTGGGGCACATTCGGTCGGCTTGTTTTTGGTGCGTGCCGTCGATTGGTTGCGGCGGCATGTGCTCCAGACTGTGTGGGCTTTTCGCGCCGTGCGCGGTTGACTGCGGGCTTTCTACAGAGTGCGGACGTTGCTGCGCAATTGCTCAACTGCGGCATCCTGAAGCGGTATCCTGGCAGGCACCGGAGGTTTGAAGCGGCTTTCTTTTGCCTACTTTTCTTTGCCGCTGCAAAGAAAAGTAGGTGCTGCCCCGCACAGGGGCGACACTAATAGACCGAAAACATAGAGCGGATGCCAGCGCATAGGCAACCCCAACCTACCTTCCAAGTCGAAGACAAAACCAAAAACCTGCTATGCCCCTGGCCATAGGCCCCTTCCTGGTCCCCCTGATCGTCGCCTGCGCGATGTTCATGGAAAACGTCGACTCTACGGTCCTGGTAACGTCGCTACCAGTCCTCGCCCGAGATCTCGGCCACGACCCGATCACCCTCAAGCTCGCAATCACGGCCTACGTCATCGGTCTGGGCGTCTTCATCCCAGTCTGCGGCTGGGTCGCCGACCGCTACGGCCCGCGGTCCGTCTTCCGCACCGCCATCGGCATCTTCATGGCAGGCTCGCTGATGGCCGCCGCATCGACGAATCTGCCGCTCTTCGTCGCGGCGCGCTTCGTGCAGGGCGTCGGCGGCGCGATGATGGTGCCCGTTGGCCGCATCATCATCTTTCGCTCGGTGCCGAAGTCGGACTTCATTCGCGCCGTCAACTATCTGACCGTGCCCGCGCTGCTCGGACCCGTCATCGGGCCGCCGCTCGGCGGTTTCATCACGACGTATCTGCACTGGCGCCTGATTTTCATCGTCAACATTCCGATCGGGCTGTTCGGCATCTGGCTCACGAATCGCCACATCGCGAACATGCGCGAAGCGCATCCCGGTCCGCTCGACTGGACAGGCTTCATTCTGTCGGCGGGCGGCGCGTCGCTGTTCATGCTGGGGTTGTCGCTGGTCGGCGGCGAACTGGTGTCGAACAGCGTATCGACGGCCATGTGCGTGATCGGCGCCGCGCTGTTGCTGATCTACTGGCGCTACGCGAGCCGCGTCGAACGTCCCGTGCTCGATCTTAAACTGCTGCGCATTCCGAGCTTTCACGCGAGCGTCGCGGGCGGCTCGCTGTTTCGCATCGGTCTTGGCGCCGTGCCGTTCCTGTTGCCGCTCGCGTTGCAGGAAGGGCTCGGCATGACGCCGTTCGGCGCGGGCACGATCACGTGCGCGTCGGCATTCGGCTCGATTTTCATGAAGACGATCGCGTCATCGGTGCTCGCGCGCTTCGGCTTTCGACGCGTGCTGATGTTCAACGCGATCCTCGCCGGCTGCGCGATCGCGAGCTACGGGCTCTTCGGACCCGGCACGCCGCTCGTGTTGATCTGGTGCGTGGTGCTGTTCGGCGGCGTGTTCCCGTCGTTGCAGTTCACGTCGCTGAACTCGCTTGCGTATGCGGACATTCCGAGCGCCGACGTCGGACGCGCGACGAGCGTCGCAAGCGTCGTGCAGCAGATTTCGCTTGGTCTCGGCGTGACGATCGCGGGCATCGTGCTGCAGATTTCGCACAAGCTGCAAGGACATCCGACTATCGTCTGGACCGACTTCTGGCCCGCGTTCTTCGTGGTCGGTCTGTTCTCGCTCGCGTCGATTCCCGTGACGGCGAAGCTGCCGCATAACAGCGGCGAGGAACTCGCGCGCGGCGGAAGAGGACGGGCGTGACGCGAGCCTGCTAGCGCAACGTCACGCCTTCACAACTAATAAAATCAAACCGCTTCTCGAACTGCACGCAAGAACTGCTGCGTGCGCTCATGCTGCGGCGACGTGAAGAACTGCTGCGGCGGCCCTTGCTCGATGATCTTGCCTTGCGAGAAAAAGCACACACGGTCCGCGAATTCACGCGCAAAACCCATCTGGTGCGTGACCATCAGCATCGTCAGATTGTGCTCTTCGCCAAGACGTCGGATCACGTTCAACACTTCGCCGCATAGTTCGGGATCGAGCGCGGACGTCACTTCGTCGAACAGCATCACTTTCGGCCGCATCGCGAGCGCGCGTGCAATTGCGACGCGCTGCTGCTGACCGCCCGACAGTTGCGACGGATAGTGATTGCACTTGTCTTCGAGACCGACCAGCGACAGCAATTCGCGCGCGCGCTCCGTCGCTTCCTTGCGAGAGAGCCCGAGCACCTGCATCGGCGCTTCGATCGTGTTGGCGATCGCCGTCATATGCGGGAACAGATTGAAGCTCTGAAACACCATGCCGATCTTGCTGCGCACACGGCGCAGATGCGACATCGACGCAGGCACCAGCGAGCCGTTCTTGCGCATGTGAGTGAGCGGCTCGCCGTCCACTTCGATCATGCCGCCCGTCAAAGGATCGAGCGTCATCAGCACGCGCAAGAGCGTTGATTTGCCCGAGCCGCTCGGCCCGATGATCGCCACTTTCTCGTTAGGCGCGATGTCCAGATCGAGTTCGTCGAGCACGGTGAGCGCGCCATAGCGCTTCGTCACGCCGGCGAAACGGACCATCGGCTGTTCGCCTTTCGCGTTCGAGGTTTCGCTAAGTGCGGCAGCGGAATCGCGCTTCATCTCTTTCTCCATCACAGGGGACTCGGACTGCAAACGGGTATCGGTGTCGACGCGTGTTTTCATGGCAGCCTCAAGCGGTATTCAAGCCGCCGCACGAGTTGCGCGAACGTGATGCTGATGACGAGGAAGAACAGACCCGCGAGCGTGATCGGTTCGAGATAGCGGAAGGTTTCCGAACCGACGTTCTTTGCCTGCTGCATCAATTCGACCACGGTGATGGCCGACAGCACGGGCGTGTCCTTGAACATTGCGACGAGGTAATTGCCGAGCGCGGGAATGATGGGCCGCACGGCTTGCGGCAGAATCACACCGCTATACGTGCGCCACGGCGACAGCGACAACGCACACGCTGCTTCCCACTGTCCGCGCGCAACGCCGTTCAGTCCCGCGCGATACACCTCCGACGTGTAGCACGCATAGTGCAGCGCAATGCCGATCGTGCCTGCCGTGAGCGCGGACATCGTCACGCCGTAAATCGGCAGCACATAGAAGAGCACGTAGACCTGAATCAGCAGCGGCGTGCTGCGGATGAACTCGACAACGAACCCGACCGTCCGCGCGACAGGCTTGATATGACTGCGCCGCAGAATCGCGAGCACGAGGCCGAGCACGAGCGCGATCGCAAAGCCGACCAGCGTGATCAGGATCGTGTAGATCGAAGCGCGCGCCAGAGCGGGCAGGATATGCGCGGCGTACTGCAAATCGAAGAAGTTGTTCATGGCGCCGCCTTTCGCGTGGTGTGCGCGATGATGCCGTGGCTCACGCGACGTTCGAAATAACGCATCACCGTAGCGAGCAATTGTGCAAGCACGAAGTAGATGACGAGCGTGAGGCAGAAGATCTCGGCTGTCTTGAACGTCGCTTCATCGAGCTGACGTGCGCGGAACGTGAGATCCGACAGCGTGATCAGCGAAACGAGCGACGTGCCCTTCAACAGTTCGATCATCAGGTTCGTTGCGGGCGGCAATGCGTTGATCATCGCTTGCGGCAGCACGATGCGGCGCATGCGCGTGAACGCCGACATGTTCAGTGCGACGGCGGCTTCGAACTGGCCGCCCGGCACTGAACGCAGTGCGCCGCGCAGAATCTCCGAGCCATATGCGCCGTAGTGCAGACCCAGTCCGACGATAGCGACCGTGAATGGCGTCAGTTCGATCCTGAACGGCGGCAGCGGCAGCACGAAAAAGAACCAGAAGAGCTGCACGAGCAGCGACGTGCCGCGAAAGACTTCGACATACACGTTGCCGACCCAGCGCAGAGGCGCCCAGGGCGAGAGCTTGGCGGCCGTGGCGACGAAGGCCATCACGATGGCGAGCAGCGTGCCGAAGATAGCGATCTCGATCGTGACGATCGTGCCTTGCAGCAGCAGGGGAAACAGTTCACGCATGGCGGTGGCCTCGCTTGCATGATGGCGCGTCGATGCGCACGGGATTGAATGCTGGAAGCAAATCAGGTGCCTCGTTCGAGCGCACGATTCACATTGCGCGGCACATCAGCCGTGCAATGAAGCCGTGCAATGAATCGCGGCTCTGGGACGGATGCGCATGCTCATGTGCGTCGACGTGCATGCGCATCGCACCGCATCACTTGCCGCAGATATCCGCGGCCGTCTTCGTGGTCACGTTCGTCTTGTCGAAGCCGAAGGGACTGACCGTCGCGAGATGATCGGGCGTGCCGAGCCATTGATGCAGCTGCTTGTTCACGGCATCGCGCAAGTCCGTATCTTCAGGCCGGAACGCGAGCGCGCCGTAGCCCGTATGCTTCGGATCGTCCTTGAAGGTCGAGACCGTTTCGACCTGTCCCGCATCTTTCGCGGCGAGACCCTTCATAGTCAGCGCGGTGCCTGCGGCAGCATCGGCACGGCGCGTGCGCACGGCCTGCAATTGCGCCGTCGTATCGGGCACCTGCAGCAATTGCCCATCCTTCACGCCGGATTCGCGCGAATTGGCGACTTCGACCGCACCCGACATCACCGCGAGCTTGAGGTCGGGTTGCTTCGCGACATCGCCATAGCTGTGCAGATTCTTCGGATTGCCCTTCATCACGAGCAGCGTGTCCTGGATCTGATATTGCGGATCGGCGAACGCGACCTGCTTGCAGCGCTCGGGCGTGATGTACATGCCCGCTGCGATCACGTCGAAACGGCCTGCGCGCAGGCCTGGAATCAGCGAGCCCCATTCAGTCAGCACGGCATCGACTTTCTTCACGCCGAGTTTCTCGAAGATCTTTCGGGAGATTTCCGGCGACTCGCCCGTCACCTTGCCGTCCGGCTGCGTATAGGCGAACGGTGCTTCGTTCGCATAGCCGATGCGGACCTCGCCGGTACGCTGGATGCGCTGCAACGTCGTTTCAGCCGACGCGAACTGGGTGTGCATGGCGAGACCGGCTGCCGCGAGGCAGAAGGCGCCGAGCATGACTGACGTGCGCTTCGATTTCATATCGATTCCGTGTGAGGGCGAAAAAGAGTAGTAAATGGCGCGGTGCGACGTGCGCCTGAAACCCGGGAAAACCCGATGTGGCAAGCATTCCAGGCGGTTCGAGAGGCTCCGGATACGACCACGAACGCAGCATACAAAGCCATTTTTTTGTTCCGATTGCTCTAGGACAATAATTTTCGCCGCCTCTTTCGTCGCACTATGCATGTTATGAACATGCCTGTAAGGGAGAGGCAGCAGGTGATCGAACATTGGCGGGAAGCGGTCGGCGCGGTGCATGGCGTCGAGTCGAAATACAAGAGACTGGTCAAGGCCATTGCCAGCGATATCGAAAGCGAGTCACTGCGCGCGGGCGCGCGTCTGCCGCCGCAGCGCGATGTCGCGTCGGAGCTGTCCGTCAGCGTGCAGACCGTGACGAACGCGTACAAGGAACTGGAGCGTCAAGGGCTGATCCGCTGCGAAGTGGGGCGCGGCAGCTTCGTCGCCGAGCGCGTGACGGAAACGATGTCGAACTACATGCTCGATACGGCAGAGCGTTCCGTCGTCGATTTTTCGATTGCGCGCATCATCCATACGCCCGAGCACGACGCGATGTGGCGCAAGGTATGTGCGACGCTGTCGAAGATCGAAGACCAGCCGTGGATCCGTGCGTTCAGGCCGATTGCGGGCTTCGAGCATCATCGGCAGGCGGGCATTGCATGGCTCCAGTCGATGGGCATGCCTGCGTCGATGGACACGCTGCTCGTCACCAACGGCGCCGCGCACGGCATCTTTCTCGCGCTCGCGTCGCTCGTCGGTCCCGGCGATACGGTGTTGTGTGAAAGTCTGACCGATCACGGCGTGATCGGCTCCGCAAATGTCCTGGGGTTTACGTTGAAGGGACTGGAGATCGACGAATACGGCATTCATCCCGAGCACTTCGAAGAGATGTGCGACAGCGAGCGCATCACGGCGCTCGTGTGCACGCCGACGCTCAACAACCCGACCGTCGCGATGATGCCCGAGTCGCGGCGGCGCTCCATTGCACGAATAGCGGAGCGCTATGGCGTGTTCGTGATCGAAGACGATGTATATGGTCCGTTGCCGACCACGCGGCCCGCGCCGATATCGAGTCATATTCCCGATCTGTCGTTCTATTGCACGAGCATGTCGAAGTCGGTGCTCGCGGGCTTGCGCATCGGCTATATGACGACGCCGCGCCGTCTCGCGCTGCGCGCGGAAAGCGTGCTGCGTGTGAGCAGCTGGATGGCGACTTCGCCGATGGCCGAAGTAGCGACGCGCTGGATCAACGATGGCACGGCGGCGCGTCTTGTCGAAACGCAGCGCGAACGGCTTGCGATCCGTCAGGCGCTTGCGCAAAAAGTACTCGGGCAGTACGTGCTCGGTTCACATCCGCAGGCGCTGTCGGTGTGGTTGCGCGTGCCGAATCATTGGCAGGCCGATCGGCTCGCGCGCGAGTTGCGCAACCGCAATATCGCCGTGACGTCGCCCGATCCGTTTCTGGTGCGCGGCGCCGAACGTCCGAATGCCGTGCGCCTTTGCGTGGGCGCGGAAGTGAGCGACGAGGTGTATGAGGAAGCGCTCGAAACGATGCGTGACGTGTTCGAGCAATATCCGCAGGTGCACGATTTCGGTTGAGCGCGTCATGGCTGCGGACATGCTGAATCGAAATGTACCAGGACAATAGAAAACAATATTTAGAACATTAGACTGGCCTTATTGAGTCCGATGTGAAGCGCGTCGAGTACCGCGACGCGAACCGCATTGGTCGTGAATATGTGCAAGGCCTGTCAATGTCCGACCTCTCGCTTGCCGATGTCTATCGCGCCCGGCGCCGTATCGAAGGGCGCGTGCTGCGCACGCCGCTCGTCGCGTCGCCTACCTTGTCGGCGGTTGCGAATGCACCCGTCTATCTGAAACTCGAAACCGTTCAGCCGACCGGCAGCTTCAAACTGCGCGGCGCAACCAACGCGCTCGTGCGTCTTGCCGAAGCGGGTTGCACGCGTGTCGTCACGGCATCGACGGGCAATCACGGACGCGCCGTTGCGCACGCCGCGCACGCGCTCGGCATCGAGGCGGCGGTGTGCATGTCGTCGCTCGTGCCTTCAAACAAGGTCGAAGCCGTGCGCGCGCTCGGCGCGCATGCGCACATCATCGGCAAGAGTCAGGACGATGCGCAGCGCGAAGCGCAACGTCTCGTGCGCGAAGAAGGCTATGCGTATGTGCCGCCTTTCGATCATCTGGATGTGATTGCGGGGCAGGCGACCATCGGCGTCGAAATCGCCGAAGACTTGCCCGATGTCGAACATATCGTCGTGCCGCTGTCGGGCGGCGGCCTGTTCGCAGGCATCGCGTTCGCAGCAAAGCAGATCGCGCCGACAGTGCGTTTGACGGGCGTGACGATGGAACGCGGCGCGGCGATGCACGCGAGTCTCGCGGCAGGCAAGCCCGTGCTCGTCGATGAAGTGGAGACACTCGCCGATTCGCTCGGTGGCGGCATCGGCCTCGACAACCAGCATACGTTTTCACTGACACGTCAGTTAATTGATGAAGTCGTACTGCTCGACGAGGCGTCGATTGCGCGCGGGATCGTGCATGCCTATGAAGACGAGCATCTCGTGCTCGAAGGCGCCGCCGCTGTTGGCATCGCAGCGCTGCTCGCGGGACGTCTCGGCAACGCATCTGTTGCACGCGGTCCGATCGTGCTGATCGTGACGGGCGCGAACATCGATATGAAACAGCATCGCCGCATTGTCGGCGAGGCATCACAAGGAGCGACGGCATGACGGCCATTACCCTGCTCGGCGAAGCGCAACTGAGAGAACTCGTGCCGCTCGATCTGCCCGCAATCGATCAGGTCGAAGCCGCGTTTCTCTCGCTCGCCACGGAAGCCGTCGCGATGCCGCCCATTCTGCGTCTCGACTTGCCCGAGCATCGCGGCGAAGTCGATGTGAAGACAGCGTATCTGCCGCGCTTCGACAGCTTTGCGATCAAGGTGAGTCCCGGCTTCTTCGATAACCCGAAACTCGGACTGCCGAGCCTGAATGGCCTGATGCTCGTGCTGTCCGCGAAGACGGGACTCACGGAAGCTGTGCTGCTCGACAACGGCTATCTGACGGCAGTGCGCACCGCGGCTGCGGGCGCGGTCGCAGCGCGTTGGCTCGCCAAACAGCATGCGCCGAAGGTCGCCGTGATCGGCGCGGGCGAACAGGCACGTCTGCAATTGCGGGCGCTGTCGATGGTGCGAAAAGTCGAGCACATGACGGTGTGGGCGCGCAATCGCGTGAACGCCGAGCAGTTTGCAGCGGACATGTCCGCGCAATTGCGCATTACCTGCGAAGTCGCGCGCGACGTGCATCACGCGCTCGCCGAAGCCGACATCGCAATCACGACGACGCCGAGCACCGAGCCGCTGATTCAAGCAGCGGACCTGCATCCCGGCCTGCACATCACGGCGATGGGCTCGGATGCGGAGCACAAGAACGAGATCGCACCGCAAGCACTCGCTGCGACGCGCTATGTATGCGATCGCGTCACGCAAACGCGCGTGCTCGGCGAACTGCATCACGCGATCGAAGCAGGTCTCGTCGATGCACATGCGCCGCATGCCGAACTCGGACAGATCATCGCAGGACAGGCCAAAGGCCGCACGAGCGACAGCGACATCACGCTCTGCGACTTGACGGGCACGGGCGCACAGGACACGGCCATCGCGACGCTTGCCGTCGCTCGTGCGCGGGCGGCCGACGCAGGGACCATTTTCCGCAACGACATGAAGCGCTGAGAGGAGACCATGTCAGATACACCTCAACCGGCGACGCCAGGCGTGCGTCTGCCGTTCGATCGCAGCGAGTACGACGCGCGCATCGCAAAGACGCGGCGCGCCATGGAGAAGGCCGGAATCGATCTGCTGATCGTCACGGATCCGACCAATATGGCGTGGCTGACAGGCTACGACGGCTGGTCGTTCTACGTGCATCAATGCGTGCTGCTCGCGCTCGATGGCGAACCCGTCTGGTACGGCCGGGGACAGGATGCGAACGGCGCGCTGCGTACGGTGTTCATGAAACGCGAGAACATCGTCGGCTACCCGGATCATTATGTGCAGTCCACCGAGCGTCATCCGATGGACTATCTCGCGCGCGAAGTGATCGAAGCGCGCGGCTGGCAGACGCGCCGTATCGGCGTCGAAATGGACAATTACTATTTCAGCGCTGCTGCGTATGCATCTTTGCAGCGCAATCTTCCTCAAGCGACGTGGCGCGATGCGACGGCGCTCGTCAACTGGCAGCGCGCCGTGAAGTCGCCGCGCGAGATCGAGTACATGCGCATTGCCGCGCGCATCGTCGAGAAGATGCATGCGCATATCGTCGAACGTATCGAGCCCGGCATGCGCAAGAACGATCTCGTCGCCGAGATCTATTCGGCGGGCGTGACGGGTGTCGACGGATATGGCGGCGACTATCCCGCCATCGTGCCGCTGCTGCCGACGGGCGCCGATGCCGCCGCGCCGCATCTCACGTGGGACGACACGCCTTTCGAAAAGAACGCGGGTACGTTCTTCGAAATCGCGGGTTGCTTCAAGCGCTATCACTGTCCGCAGTCGCGCACGGTGTATCTCGGCAAGCCGCCGCAGCATTTCATCGATGCGGAAAAAGCCGTTGTGGAAGGCATCGAAATGGGTCTTGCGGCAGCCAAGCCTGGCAATACCTGTGAAGACATTGCGAACGCGTTCTTCGCGGTGCTGCGCAAGTCGGGTATCGAGAAGAACAGCCGCTGCGGTTATCCGATCGGCGCGAGCTATCCGCCCGACTGGGGCGAGCGGACGATGAGCCTGCGTCCCGGGGACAAGACGGTCCTCGAACCCGGCATGACGTTCCACTTCATGCCGGGCCTGTGGCTCGACGACTGGGGACTCGAAATCACGGAAAGCATCCTGATTACCGGGTCGGGCGTCGAGACCTTCTGCAACACGCCGCGCAAGTTGTTCGTTAAGGAGTAGTGCAATGCGGGCTTCACCCATTTCAGCCACGGTCGATTTCAATGCCGACGGCGAACAGCACGGCTTTTTGAAGCTGCCGTATTCGCACGACGCCTCTGCATGGGGCGCGGTGATGATCCCCATCACGGTGATCCGCAACGGTGACGGGCCGACTGCGCTATTGACGGGCGGCAATCACGGCGACGAATACGAAGGACCGATCGTACTGTCGAAACTTGCATCGACGTTGAAGACAAGCGACGTGAAGGGGCGCGTGATTATCGTGCCGTTCATGAACTATCCGGCGTTTCGCGCGGGCAGCCGCACGTCGCCGATCGATCGGGGCAATCTCAATCGCGCGTTTCCGGGCAAGCCTGACGGTACGGTCACGGAGAAGATCGCCGATTATTTTCAGCGCTATCTGTTGCCGCTCGCGGACTATGTGCTCGATCTGCACGCGGGCGGCCGCACGCTCGACTTCGTGCCGTTCGCTGCCGTTCACGTGTTGAGCGATGCAAACCAGCAGGCGCGTTGCGAAGCTGCGATGCGCGCATTCGGCGCGCCGTATTCGATGCGGATGCTCGAACTGGATAGCGTCGGCTTGTTCGACACGGCTGTCGAAGAGGCGGGCAAGGTGTTCGTATCGACGGAACTGGGCGGCGGCGGTACGGCGACTGTGGAGAGCGTCGCTGTGGCTGAACGCGGCGTGCGTGGATTTCTCGCGAATTCGGGCGTGCTGACGGTGCGTGACGACTTGAGTGCTGAGTCGCGCACGACGGTCTTGCTCGATATGCCTGACGGCAGCTGTTATACGACGAGCGAGCACGATGGTCTGCTTGAGCTATGTAAGGACCTGGGCGACAACGTCGAAGCGGGCGAGGTTATTGCGCGTGTGCATGACATGTCGCGCACGGGCATGCAGCCGATCGAGTACCGCGCGAAACGCAGTGGATTGCTCGCGGCGCGGCATTTTCCGGGGCTCGTGCATATCGGCGATACGGTGGCTGTGGTGGCCGATATCGTCGAGCGGGGCATCCCCGTTGTGGCGAGTGCGGTGAAGCACTAGATGATGAAACTCGATCGCTACGATCTCGCTATTCTTCGCATCCTCGCGCGGGACGGACGTATTACGAAGTCGCGTCTTGCCGAGGAGGTGAATCTATCTATTTCGCCTGCTTGGGAGCGTGTGCGGCGGCTGGAAGAGAGTGGCGTGATTCGTGGTTATCGGACGGATGTTGATTGGACGAAGGCTTTTTCTGGTAGCCGCATTGTGGTTGAGGTCACGCTCGCGAGGCATACCGCGCAGGATATGCGGAGGTTTGAAGAGCGCGTATCGGGTGCTTCTGAAGTGACGCAGTGTTATGCCACCGGTGGTGGGGTTGATTACGTGTTGCACGTGGTGGCGCGGGATATTGATCACTATCAGCGGTTTATTGATGGGCTGCTTACCGATGAGCTCGGGATTGAAAAGTATTTCACTTATGTGGTGACTAAAGTGGTTAAGGGTGTGCCTGAGGGTGTGCCTGAGTGGGAGGAGTGAGGTTTTTTTGTCTGCGACGCTAGTCGCCATGCTTTGGTTTTTGCTTTTTTGCTTTTGAGTGGCATCCGCGGTTTCGTATCGGTGCTTCAGGCGTTGCCCCTGTGCGGGGCGGCACCTACTTTTCTTTGCAGCGGCAAAGAAAAGTAGGCAAAAGAAAGCCGCTTCAAACCTCCGGTGCCTGCCAGGATAACGCCACGGCGCGCGTTCTTTGAGCTGTCGCGCAGCGACGCCAACACTCCGTAGAAAGCCCGCAGTCGGGCGCGCGCTGCGCGAAAGATGACATCCACCTGGGGCACATTCGGTCGGCTTGCTTTTGCGCGTTTGCCGTCGGTTTGATTGCGGCGGTATATGCTCGAGACCGTGTGGGGGGCGCCGTGCGGGGTTGACTGCGGGCTTTCTACAGAGTGCGGCCGTCGCTGCGCGATAGCTCAACCGCGGCATGCCGCAGTGCGAACCTGGCAGGCACCGGAGGTACAAAAGCGGCTTTCTTTTGCCTACTTTTCTTTGCCGCTGCAAAGAAAAGTAGGTGCCGCCCCGCACAGGGGCAACGCCTGAAGCACCAATACGAACGCGCGGATGCCAGCAAAAAAAAATAGCCAAACGAGCATAGAAAAAAACAGAAAAAACACCAACAGAGCAAACCAGAAACCAAAACAACGCGCCGCGTAGCGCACTTAAAGTATTGGAAAGGAAACTGCTTACAGGAGACGAAACATGTTGCTAGGTCATCCGGTCCTATTCAAGTCGCTGTGTTACATAAACGGCCGCTGGATCCACAGCGATACCGCCTCGACGGTAGCGGTGCAGAACCCTGCAGATCAGGAAGTCATCGGCCACGTCCCGATGCTTGAACAGCGACAGATCACAGAAGCAGTCACAGCCGCGCAAGCAGCATTCGAGTCTTGGCGCTGGGTTCCCATAGCAAAACGTGCAGCGTTACTGCTCCGCTGGCACGAACTCGTGCTGCGCCACCAGAACGATCTCGCAGGGATCCTCGCCCTCGAGCAAGGCAAGCCGCTCGCCGAAGCACAAGGCGAAATCGCCTACGGCGCCAGCTTCATCGAATGGTTTGCGCACGAAGGCAAGCGGTTGAATGGCCGCACCATTCCGACGCACATCGATGGCGCGCATCTCGGCACGATGATGGAACCCGTCGGCGTCGCCGCTTTGATCACGCCGTGGAATTTCCCTAACGCGATGATCACGCGGAAAGCAGCCGCCGCGCTGGCGGCAGGTTGCACCGTCATTGTGAAGCCCGCGCATGAAACGCCGTTCTCCGCGCTCGCACTCGCGCAACTCGCAGAAGAAGCGGGTCTCCCGCCCGGCGTGTTCAATGTCGTGCTCGGCGAGCCACAAATGACGATGGAAACGCTTGTCCGCGATCCGCGTACGCGTACCGTGAGCTTCACGGGTTCGACCCGTGTCGGTGGACTCGTCATGCAAGCCGCTGCACAAAGCGGCATCAAGAAAACAGCGCTGGAACTCGGCGGCAATGCGCCGTTCATCGTGACGGAAGATGCCGATCTCGACCAGGCAGTACGCGTCGCTGTCGCCGCGAAGTTTCAGACTTCCGGGCAGGATTGCTGCGCCGCGAATCGGATTCTCGTCGCGCGTCCCGTCTACGACACGTTCGTCGAACGCTATGCGCAAGCCGTGCGCGCGTTGAAAGTCGGCTCGGCATTCGAACCCGGCAGCGAAGTCGGTCCGCTGATGCATCAGGCCGCATTCGATTCGACGCTGCAACGCGTCGAGGATGCTCGCGCGAAAGGCGCGCGCATTCTCGTGGGTGGAACGCCGCATGCGCGCGGTGGATGGTTCTTCGAGCCGACTGTCGTCGCGGACGCAGCAAAAGGCATGCGCATCTATGACGAAGAGAACTTTGCGCCCATTTCGGCCGTGTCGCCGTTCGACACGCTGGAAGAAGCGATCTCGCGCGCCAACGACACGGAGCATGGTCTCGCCGCTTATCTCTGCGCGAAAGATCTGAACGTCGTCTTTCAGGTGATTCGCCAGCTGGAGTTCGCGATGGTCTCCGTGAACGGCGCCAAGTTCACGGGTGCGCCCATTCCATTCGGCGGCATGAAGGCGTCAGGTCTGGGCCGAGAAGGCGGACTCGAAGGCTTCGAGCCCTTCGTCGAAACGCGTTACTTCTGCCTCGGTCAGCTGGGCTTGCCCGTCGCCGATGCTGTTGCTTCTGCTCACCGGCCCATCGCCGCGTGAGCCCCTTTATTCACTATCGATCAAACGGAGTGTCCCATGACCCAGCTCGATCAACTGTTTAGCGCGGACCGCGCGCATTTCATGCACCCGTCGACGCATGCTCACGATCACGCGAGCGGCGCATTGCCCGGCCGCATCGTGACGGGCGCGAATGGCATCCGCATCGAAGATCATCAAGGCAAGTCGTTCATCGACGCATTCGCAGGCCTCTACTGCGTGAACATCGGCTACGGCCGCACGGAAGTCGCCGATGCAATCTATGAACAGGCGAAGAAGCTCGCGTATTACCACACGTACGTCGGGCATTCGACGGATACGATCATCGAATTGTCGTCGCGCATCATCGACTGGGCGCCGAAGGGCATGAAGAAGGTGTACTACGGCCTGTCCGGTTCCGATGCAAACGAAACCCAGATCAAGATCGTCTGGTACTACAACAATGTGAAGGGCCGCCCGAACAAGAAGAAGATCATTTCGCGCCAGCGCGGCTATCACGGCTCGGGCATCGTCACAGGTAGTCTGACGGGATTGCCGAGCTTCCATCAGCACTTCGATCTGCCGATCGATCGCGTCAAGCATACGGTGTGTCCGCACTGGTATCGTCAGGCGCCTGCCGGCATGAACGAAGCGCAATTCGTCGACTATTGCGTCGAAGAACTCGAGAAGCTGATTGCCAAAGAAGGCGCGGATACGATTGCTGCTTTCATCGGCGAACCGGTAATGGGCACGGGCGGCATCCTGCCGCCGCCGGCCGGTTACTGGCCCGCGATCCAGAAGGTGCTGAAGAAGCACGACATTCTGCTGATCAGCGATGAAGTCGTGTGCGGCTTTGGTCGTCTCGGCTCGAAGATGGGCGCGCAGCACTTCGGCATCGAACCGGACCTCATCACGGTCGCAAAGGGTTTGACGAGTGCCTATGCGCCGCTGTCCGCTGTGATCGTCGGCGAAAAGGTTTGGGATGTGATCGAAAAGGGTTCGCAGGAACATGGTCCGATGGGGCACGGCTGGACGTATTCCGGGCACCCCGTATGCGCTGCTGCAGCGCTCGCCAATCTCGACATCCTGGAGCGCGAGAACCTCACGCAGAATGCGGCCGATGTCGGCGGCTATCTGCTGCAGCGTTTGCATGCCGCGTTCGACTCGCATCCGCTCGTCGGCGAAGTGCGCGGCGCGGGCATGCTGGCAGCGCTCGAATTCATGGCCAACAAGGACGAGCGTCGTCCGTTCGATGCGGCGCTGAAGGTGGGCCCACGGGTGTCGGCGGCTGCATTGCAGCGCGGCTTGATTGCGCGAGCCATGCCGCACGGCGATATCCTCGGTTTTGCGCCGCCGCTTGTGACGACGCGCGACGAAGTCGATGAGATCGTCAAGCTGGCCAAGGCAGCCGTGGATGAGGTGGCCTCGCAAGTGCTCAAGGAATCCACCACTGCTTGAGCGCATTACCGCTTTAATGCAGCTTGAATAAATGAGCAATGCGGCCCTATGCAGTTTGCATGGGGCCGCTTCGCAATTGCGAGCGTTGCGTGTTATAAGCCCAAGACAAGCTGTTCGTTTGTTAATGAATGATCGTCTTGGGAGACACGTGTTGAAACTAATCGATAAAGCAAAGTTCTCTGCAACGGCACTCGCCGTTGTTGGGCTCTTCACCACTTCGGCGGGTTTTCTCGAATCCGCACCCGCTTACGCTAAAGCGCCTTCTGCACAGCAACCGGTACTCAACGCATCGGCCGTCGCTGTTGCTGACAAGTACAGCGCCGATGCCGCAGAACAGATCTTCAAGGAAGGCGGCAATGCCGTCGATGCCGCTGTCGCCATTGCGTTCACGCTGGCCGTCACCTATCCGGAAGCAGGCAATATCGGCGGCGGCGGTTTCATGACGCTGTATGTGAACGGCAAGCCGTATTTCATCGACTATCGCGAGCGCGCGCCGCAGGCGGCGACGCGCAACATGTACCTCGACGATCAGGGTAACGTGATCAAGGGTAAGAGCCTGTACGGCTATTACGCGGCAGGCGTGCCGGGCACGGTTGCGGGTATGTGGGAAGCACAGCATCGCTTCGGCAAGCTGAAATGGAAGCAGGTTCTCGCGCCCGCCATCAAGTACGCGCGCGACGGTTTCGAAGTCGATGCGCAACTCGCCAAGCGACGCGAAGATGCCGAGAAGGACTTTGCGGGCAAGACGAACTTCGACACCTATTTCGGCAATCTGAAAGAGGGCGTCAATTTCAAGCAGCCGGATCTCGCCGCTGTATTGACGCGTATCGCGAATCAGGGCGCACGCGAGTTCTATAACGGCAAGACAGCGGATCTGATTGCGTCGGCGATGAAAGGGCATGGCCTCATCACGAAGCGCGATCTGCAGGATTACAGGGCAGTGTGGCGTCAACCCGTTCAGGCCGACTGGAACGGCTATCGCGTGATCACTGCGCCGCCCCCGAGTTCGGGTGGTATCGGCCTCGTGCAGTTGCTAAAGATGAAAGCGGACCTGAAGAGCGACTTCACCAACGTCGATCTCAACTCGCCGCAGTACATTCACCTCATTTCGGAAATCGAAAAGCGCGTCTTTGCGGATCGCGCGCAATACCTCGGCGACCCGGACTTCTATAAGGTCCCCGTCGCGCAACTGACGGACGATGCCTACATCGCAAAGCGTGCTTCGGAAGTGAATCCGTCCGCACCGTCGGATACGAAGAGCGTGGTGGCAGGTCTCGGCATGTCGATGCCGGAAAAAGCGGAGACGACGCATTTTTCAGTGGTCGACAAATGGGGCAATGCCGTGTCGAACACGTACACCATCAATGGCTATTTCGGTTCGGGCGTGGTGGCGGAAGGCACGGGTATCGTGCTGAACGACGAGATGGACGACTTTGCATCGAAACCCGGCGTGCCAAACATGTTCGGTGTGGTGGGCAGCGACGCGAATTCGATCGAGCCGAAGAAGCGCCCGTTGTCGTCGATGACGCCGACCATTCTGACGAAAGACGGCAAGGTGTCGCTGGTGATCGGCACGCCGGGCGGATCGCGCATCTTCACGTCGATCTTCCAGGTGATCAACAACGTGTATGACTTCAACATGCCGTTGAAGGACGCCGTGGGCGCAATGCGTTTCCACCATCAACTGTTGCCGCCGAACACGATTTTCTGGGAGCCGTATGCGCCTATCGACGGCGAGCTTGCGAAACAGGTCGAAGCAAAGGGCTATAAGCTGAAGGCCCAGGACTTCAATGGCGACATTCAGGCGATCAAGATCGACGGCGAATCGCCGAACGCAGTATCGGATCCGCGCGGACGCGGTGTGACGCGAGTGATACCCTGAGCGGACGGCAAACCTGGGCGCCGCATTAGTTCACGCGGCGCCCGGTCGATTCGCTTTGCAGCGGGCATCGCCGATGGGCGGTGTCCGCTGTTTCACTTTCAGACGAGGGAGGAAGCGATGAGTCAGCCTCAATCAAACACCGATGCCGCCGAACCGCGATTCGAAGGACTGAGTGCCGTCACGCTTGCAACGCATGATATGGAGCGGGCCGTCGCGTTCTATCTGGCGCTGGGATTTCCGCTGTCGTACGGCGGACCGTTCGAGTCGTTCACGTCGTTCGAATTCGGCGGCACCTATCTGAATCTGATCTTGGACACGAGAGGGCCCGTGCTCTGGTGGGGACGCGTGATCGTGCACGTGTCCGACGTAGACGCCGTCTATCAGAAAGCGCTGGCAGCGGGATACAGACCAGAAGCGCCGCCCGCCGACGCGTCATGGGGCGAGCGCTACTTTCATGTCTGCGACCCTGACGGGCACGAGATCAGCATTGCAAAGAGGCTTTAAAAAGGCTTTGAAAACATGCCGTCGCGGCAGGAGAGTAATATGACTGACACCCAGAACGTCCACAATCACAAGAGCCCACGCGCAGCGTAAACCCTTTCCGTCGAACGGAAAAAACAGGAGCCACTGTGATGAAGGAATCCGAGCAGGAACTTGACGCCGCAGCATCGCTTGCCGCACGGCAGCGCCGTTTCGAAGAGGATCTCGTCGACGCATACGACGAGGAACTCGAAATGGAGGTCGACGACCGTATCCTCGACGGCTCAGAAGGCTTCTCGCCTGAAGCGCGCGAAGTGCGCAAGCACTATTTCCGCGAGCTGTTCCGTCTGCAAGGCGAACTCGTCAAGCTGCAGGACTGGATCGTCAAGACGGGGCATCGCCTCGTCGTGATCTTCGAAGGCCGCGACGCGGCCGGCAAAGGCGGTGCAATCAAGCGCATCACGCAACGTCTGAATCCCCGCGTATGCCGCGTTGCAGCGCTGCCCGCGCCGAACAACCGCGAACGCACGCAATGGTATTTCCAGCGCTATGTGAGCCATTTGCCCGCAGGCGGCGAAATGGTGCTGTTCGATCGCAGCTGGTACAACCGCGCAGGCGTCGAACGCGTGATGGGTTTCTGCACGGACGACGAATACGAAGAGTTCTTCCGCTCGGTGCCGGAGTTCGAAAAGATGCTCGTGCGCAGCGGCGTGCAGATCATCAAGTACTGGTTTTCGATCACCGACGAAGAGCAGGAAATCCGTTTCCAGGCGCGTATTCAGGATCCCCTCAAGCAATGGAAGCTGAGCCCGATGGATCTGGAAAGCCGTCGCCGCTGGGAGATGTACACGCAGGCGAAAGAGGTGATGCTTCAGCGTTCGCACATTCCCGAAGCGCCGTGGTGGGTCGTGCAGGCTGTCGACAAGAAGCGCGCGCGCCTGAACTGCATTGGCCATCTGTTGAGCCAGGTGCCGTATCACGAGATCGAGCATCCGTCGATCGTATTGCCGGAACGTGTCTTCCACGAAGAGTACATCCGTCACCCTGTGCCGGATTCGATGATCGTGCCCGACGCCTATTGAGCGCCGTTTTAACCGCTAAATGAAGGGCTGAAATGAAAAGCGCGGCAATTGCCGCGCTTTTTGTTTTACCGGCATTCGGAAACGTTCGCCCCGCATCGAGCGGAGCGAACGGCATGCCGTCAGAACATATGGCGGAACAGCCAGTAGAGACCTGCCGACAACACGATCGACACCGGCAGCGTCAGCACCCAGGCAAGCACGAGGCTGCGCACGGTGCCCCATTGCAGGCCGGAGCCGTTGGCCGCCATCGTGCCGGCGACACCCGACGACAATACGTGCGTCGTCGACACAGGCAGGCCGTACATGTCGGCCGCGCCGATCGTGACCATTGCGACGAGTTCGGCCGATGCGCCCTGGCCATACGTCAAATGCTGCTTGCCGATCTTCTCGCCGACCGTCACGACGATGCGCTTCCAGCCCACCATCGTACCGAGACCCAGTGCGATCGCGACGGCCACTTTCACCCACGTCGGAATGAACTTGGTCGCGTGATCCATCTGCTTCTTGAAGTTGTCGATCGCCTTGGCGTCGTCGGCTGCAAACGCGGGCTGCTTTGCTTTTTCCATCAGACGGATCGCTTCGGACGCAACGTACATGTTGTTGCGCACGTTATCGACCTTGTCTTGCGGCACATTCGCCATCGAACCCGATGCGCTGACCTGCTGCCCGATCTGTTCCGTCAGCTTCTGCAGAGCGGGCACCGTTGCGGGCGTCAGCTGACGCGTGCGCACGTAGTTCTCCACTTCGCTGCGCGGTGCGACGACGGGCGGCACGCCTTGCGTCGCGTACTTGCTGAGTGCAGTCGAAGCCTGTTGCGAGATGGCGAGGAAGGTTTGCGTTTCGCTGGCCGTGACGGCCTTGTTCAATGCGTACGCCGTCGGCACCGTGCCGATCAGGATCAGCATGATGAGACCCATGCCTTTCTGGCCATCATTCGAGCCGTGTGCGAACGACACGCCCGTGCACGTCAGGATCAGCAGTGCGCGAATCCAGAACGGCGGCGGTTCTTTGCCTTTCGGCTCTGCATACAGCGCGGGCACGCGTACGAGTGCCTTGAGCACCAGCAGCAGAAGCGCGGCGAGCAGAAAGCCGACCAGCGGCGAGAACAGCAGCGACTTGCCGACGCCCGCAGCCTGGCTCCAGTCGACACCGCTCGTGCCGTCGGCGCCGTGCAGCATCTGGTTCATCAGGCCGACGCCGATGATCGAGCCGATCAGCGTGTGCGAACTCGACGACGGCAGGCCGAACCACCATGTGCCGAGATTCCAGATGATCGCGGCGATCAGCAGCGCGAAAACCATCGCAAAGCCGGCGCTGCTGCCGACCTGAAGAATCAGTTCGACAGGCAGCAACTGCAGAATGCCGAATGCGACTGCGCCGCTCGACGTGAGCACGCCAAGGAAATTCCACGTGCCGGACCATACGACGGCAACGTTGGGCGCGAGCGAATGGGTATAGATAACAGTTGCCACAGCATTGGCGGTGTCGTGAAAGCCGTTGACAAATTCGAAGCCAAGCGCGATCAAAAGAGCAATGCCTAGCAGCAGGTAAGGCACGATCGAGCCCATGCGTACGGGCTCGAGGTCGCCGATCAATTGAAACGCGCAATAGATTGCGCCGGCGACGATCGCAATCAGGAAGACGGCAAGTCCCAAGTTGCGATTTTTGGCACTACCTGTGCCTGTTTGCGGGTATGAGAGTTCCGGCATGGCCTGGGCCTCGGGTTGGTCGGGGGGATTTCCGATGCTGCAAGCCCAGTATGTCGGTACGATGACAAACGCATGACGGATATGCCCCTTAACATTTGTGCTTCGCATCAATGCGTTCTTGCGGTGCTGTCTTCGCCTCGCAATCGGCACGTTGCGTGGACCAGAATGCTCGCGCGCGGACGCTAAAATGCTCGCTTGGCGTTCGTGCGCCCATCGAGAAACGAGACCAGCTTGAAAAGAAAAATGCCAGCGCTGAATGCGCTCAAAGCCTTCGAGGTTGCCGGACGCACCGGCAGCTTCACGCGTGCGGCGGAATTGCTCAACGTCACGCAAAGCGCGGTGAGCCGTCAGGTGCGGCAACTCGAGGAACAGCTAGGCGAATCGCTGCTGCAGCGCAGGCATCATCATCTGGATCTCACGGCTTCCGGCCGCGTGCTGTTGCAGGCTTTGCAGCATTCGTTCGACAAGATCGAATGGACCGTGCGTTCCATTCAGGAAAAGACGCACCTTAACCGCTTGCGGGTCAATGCGCCGCCCACGTTTGCGAGCCGCTGGTTTCTGCCGCGGCTGGGACGCCTGCATACGGAACGTCCCGAACTCGAACTGAGCCTGTCGACGCGTCTCGAAGACAATCTCGCCGAATCCAGCGTGCTCGATTGCGCAATCCGCTTTGGCAATGGCGAATGGGAAGGACTCGATAACCTTCTGCTGATGAACGAGCGACACATTGCCGTGTGTTCGCCTGCGTTGCTGGCGCGACAGGCAGGAAATGATGTCATCGATCTCAATCAATTCACGCTGCTGCATGTTTTAGCCGGCGACAACCAGCGTTATCTGACCTGGCAGCATTGGCTAAAGGCGGCGGGCATCGAAGGCGTGGATACGTCGGGCGGTTTCGAATTCGATCTGCTCGATCACGCGATTCGCGCGGCGGTCGACGGCCTGGGCATTACGATCGCCGATCGTCATATGATTGCGCACGAACTCGCGAGTGGACAACTCGTGCAGGTGCTGAACGTGCATGTCGACGGACATCAGTCTTACTGGCTCGTCACGCGTCCCGAGCAAGGCGACCTGCCGCACGTGGCCGTCTTTCGCGACTGGCTGCAACAGGAAGTGTGGCTGACGCAGCGTGGCTTCGAAATGTCGGCGGCTTCATCCGTGCCTTTGATCAGCGGGCATTGAGCACGAATGGCGCAATGATTTGCTTGCGCCGCTTTTGACTCACTTCAAATGATTCGTTTGCCTCATATCCATCAGGCAACGCGTTGGCAGTGGCACGCAAACGTTAAACGTCCATCGCGGCTTGTGTGAAAACAACGAAAAACGACAGAAGCGTTTCCACTGCGTAAATGGACTAATTGCCCCCTGCATATGCTGGTATCATTTTTATACCAATCGACAACGTTGCGCCTGCATCGAAAGCTGCAACGCTTGTTTCAAGGCTTGGCGAATATGGAGATTTCGGCGCGCGTCTTAGGTTCAGGCACGTGCCATCACTCTCGCAGTCACTTGCTCAGGGATCGATGAAGTTGGCAACGAAAAGCAGGGCCGGGCAAGGGAAAAGCTTCGTCGAGCGCATCTACCGCTTGCGCATTGCGGGTCTCGGACTCGGATTTTTCTGTGTCGCGTCCGTCTTTGCGCTCCAGCAGCGCGGCTACGTGCTGTGGTCACTGCTCGTTTTTCATGGATTCGTCTGGCCGCATGTCGCGCGGCGCGCAGCGCTTGCCTGTGAAGTGCCGTTTCGAGGCGAACGTCTGAACCTGATGGTCGATGCGATGTTCGGCGGCTTCTGGGTGGTAGCCATGCGGTTCAATGTGCTGCCCAGCGTGCTGATTCTCGCCATGCTCAGCATGAACAACATCGGCGCAGGCGGCTTGCAGACCTTTGCGCGCGGGCTGATTGCGCATGTGCTTGGCGTGCTGGTCGGACTCGTCACCGTCGGCTTCGTGTTTTCGCCGATGTCGCAAATGCCGACCATCCTCGCGTGCCTGCCATTCCTCATCATTTATCCGCTTGCGCTTGGCTTGACGAGTTATCGGCTGTCGCTGAAGCTCGCGCAGCGCACGCGCGAACTCGAGCATCTGAGCCGTACCGACGGCTTGACGCGTCTGTGGAATCGCCGTCACTGGGAAGGGCTGCTCGCCGAAGAATTCGAGCGTTGCCGTGCTAACCGCTATGCGTCCTGCCTGATGCTGATCGACCTCGATCACTTCAAGCGGATCAACGACACGATGGGCCATCCTGCCGGCGATGCGGTGCTGCAATCGTTCGCCGATCTGCTGCGCAGCCATTTCCGTGCGGGCGACGGCATCGGGCGCTATGGCGGCGAGGAGTTCGGCGTCGTCTTGCCGGGCGCGACGCTGCGCGAGGCGCACACCGTCGCGAAGGTGCTGGTGCAGCGCGTGAGGGAAAAGACCAAAGAGGCGTCGAAGGAATGCCCGTGCACGATCAGCGTCGGCATTGCCCAGCTGACCGACAATCTGCCCGACTATCACACGTGGTTGCAGGAAGTCGACCGCAGTCTGTACCAGGCGAAGGCGACGGGACGCGATCGGATCGTCGTCGGTGGCCTCGCGCCCGTTCAGGAGGCGGTGCGCGGTTGAGCGCCTGCCAGAGAGTGTCGCTTGACGTGCGCGCTTTTACAGCGCGTACACGATCCCCGCGAAAATCGAACCGAACAATACCCATTTGACGACGTAGTAAGTCGGGCGATGCCACGCCTTGAGGCGCTTGCCAACGAGTCGAATCGCGTACACGTATTTGAAGGCGCGATTCAGAAAGCCCGTGCGGTCGTCGGCTTCGTTCGGCGAACTCGCCGCGCGCATCACGACATTCGAGAACATCCCGTTCAATAGCGCGGCCCAGCCGAAGTACATCGGCCGCTCGACATCGCAGAACAGCACGATGCGCGACACGTCGGTGTCGTTCTTTGCGTAGTGAATGTAGGTCTCGTCGAACATTACGGCTTCGCCGTCGCGCCAATAGTATTGCTGGCCGTCCACGTCGATATAGCACTTCGGATCGGCCGGCGTGACGAGGCCGAGGTGATACCGCACCGACCCCGCATACGGATCGCGATGACGCACGAGACTCTAGGCAGAAATTTTTCAGTCCGCTTTAGAGGTGCACATTTGAATCGAAGAGGTATTGTCGATTAAAGAACGGTTTTAGGGGAGGTCGACACACACTGGCGTTCGGGCGTCGAATTAAGCTGAGGAAAATGGAGGCAAATAAGAGTCGACCTGGTACTTCTTTAGCTGGAGGTGACTTCTCTTGGCGCGATACCGCGCAACGTCACCCCGAACTTTTGCGCCGACGCGCGGCCTTTTTCGCGTCTGGATTGCGCGTCGGCGTTGCCTGGTCCATTGGAAGGCTCGACGGCATAGCCGCGCCGTTCCCATGCATCGAGTCCGCCTCTTAGCGCGCGAATCCGTGTAAAGCCTTTGTCGCGCATCTGCTGCGATAGCGTTTTTGCCGTGGCGTCGTCCGCGCATACGCAATAGACGACGACATCGCGCGCCAATAAAGCGGCGTCGATCGTGTCCGGCGAGCGGACGTCGAGCGGCAAGGCGCCGGGAATGGGCTGCGGCGTTTGCCGTTTCACTTCTTCAGGACGCGCGTCGAGAACGATGGGCGGTTTGTCGGGACGCATCATCGCGTCGACCTGTTCGGGCGATACAGGCGCAAGCGAGAGTGGCCGCTGCATGCGCCAGCGCTGAATGAAGCGAAACACGAGATAGATCGCTGCAATGACGAACAGCACGTCGAGGATCGTCCAGCCATGCGCTCGCACTTCGTGGATCAGCAGACTAAGCTGACGCTCGAAAATAGCGCCGCCCAGCAGCCAGAACGTTGCCCACGCGACGATGCCGACCGTGTCCCACGCAAAGAAAATGGCGATGCCCACGCGAGTCGTGCCCAT
This sequence comes from Paraburkholderia sabiae, assembly GCF_030412785.1. Classification (NCBI taxonomy): domain Bacteria; kingdom Pseudomonadati; phylum Pseudomonadota; class Betaproteobacteria; order Burkholderiales; family Burkholderiaceae; genus Paraburkholderia; species Paraburkholderia sabiae. The sequence continues at coordinate 3,266,179 of NZ_CP125295.1, read as the reverse complement.
CAGTGGAGGCGTGATGATTGCGAGTCCAGGCACGAACTTGGACACGGAAACGATGGCGGGCCCGAAGCGCACGAAAAGCGCTCGCGCTTTACGCATGCGCTTTTCAACGGCAGCCGACAGGCGCGCGAGTGCATGAATCAGCTTGCGGCCGAGCACGCGACCCGCTGTGAACCACACACCGTCGCCGATCAGTGCGCCTGCAAGCGCGGCGATCAACACATGCCAGAACGACAGATGTCCATTGGCGATCGCCGTGCCCGCGAGCAGCAGCACGGGAACGGCAGGAAGGGGAATGCCGAGACGCGTGAGCAGAACGTTCGCGAAAACGACCGTTGCGCCCCATGTAGAAATTGCCGACGGGTGGAAATCGACCAATTGCAATCTGCTCCTTGCGTATTGCATCGCATCGCTTCGTCGCGCGGAATCTGCTTCGATACGCGCGTCTTCATTGTTGCACGGCTAAGCCAGAGTCAATGCAATACAGGCTAATGCTCTTTCGATCCAATCAGCGTGACGGGAATGTCGGTGCAACCCATGCTGCGCGACAGTTCGAGTTCTCGCCATTCGCCGTCGTGAGATGGTGCGGAGATCAGCGGATCGAGTTGCCTGTCGGTACGCAGCACGTTGAACGGCCAGGAAGGGCGCAGCAGACGTTCGTGCACGAGCGAGCCTAGCCAGATCGGCGTGGGCGCCATGCCGTTGCGTTGCGCGACGGCATAGTTCGTGCGCCAGAAGCGCAGCACATCGCGTTCGTCGCGGCGCGCACGCTGACGGCTGAACACGAGTGCCGACGGTTCGCCGTCATTGAGCTTGGGCAGCACGGGCAAATCCATCGCGGGGACATCGGGCGAGACGAGCGAGAACAGACTGCGCGCATTGAAACGGGTGCCTTCGAGCCAGCCCCTGCTGCGCAACTGCTCGGCAATCTGCTGCCGGTCGCCCGTCCATTGCACGGTAATCGGCTCGCGCCGGTCGCCCTTCATGTCGGCGCGATAGCAGGGAAACTGCTTCCATAGCGAGTCCGTCCATTGCGTCTGACTGACGACGACGACCGGCCGCTGACGCGCCTGCGCCGCTGCATCCGGCTGACGTCCGACCGCGATCTGCACGGCGACGCTCGCGCACAGCACGATCAGCAGCACGAGGGGCATGTATTCGCGCGAAGGCGGCGTTTCGGGATGCCGCCACACGGCCGTCAGCGCGACCACGGCCACCCAGACTGCCGCGAACGCTGCGCCGCCTACTGCATCCGAGAACGCGAAGCGCCCCGAATACAGACCCGCAAATGCGACGGAAATGACGATCAGGCTCGCGAGCGCGGTCACGGCGATGCCCGTCAAGGTACTGACGCGGCGCGCGACCACGAACGCCAGAAAGCCGTACACGGTGACGCTGGCAGCGACGTGATTGCTGGGAAATGCGTAGATGTCGGACAGCGCGGCGGCGGGCGGCGCGTGATGCACGATGGCCTGCATCGCGAAGATCAGCAGTTGCGAGAAGATCACGGCGATCAGCCAATAGATGATCGTGCGCCAGCGCTTCTCGAAACCCATCATCACGATCGACGCGATCACCAGCGCGGCGAGCGTCGGAATGCTGCCGAGCGTCGATGCGCGCGCGAGCGCTTCGCCGATCCACAGCGCCTGCGCAGATTGCAGAAAGCGATAGAACGACACATCGACCTGCACGAGCGGATCGCCGGCGACGACGTCCTGCATCACGCCGAAGAAAATGCCCGCGCACAGCAGCACGAACACCGAAATGCCGATCAGCAGGCCGATCGCCGCGCGCTCGGGATCGACGATGCGGTAGATCAGCTTTCCATAGCGCGCTTCGTGATCGCGTGCCCAGTGCACGATGCCGTCGCGCGACGCACTGGCCCACGCGCGCGCGTGCGAAACCACGAGACGCATGACCCAGAAGCACAGCCATACGACTGCGACGACGATCGCGAGCGCGGCGACGAGGCGAAACGATACGGCGCCTGCCAGCTGGATCGAAGCGCCGAATACGACGCCGGGCAGGATATGTGCGGGGGCCCAGAGCAATGCCGATAGCACGTTCATTGCGTAGAAACGCACGGGCGGCATTTCGAGCATGCCGGCGACGACGGGGACAATGGCGCGCAGCGGCGCGGCAAAACGCGCGAACACCACGCTCTTCGCACCGTGCTTGTCGAAATACTTCTGACCGCTTTCAAGCAGCCCGGGATGCGTGCTGAACGGCCAGAGTCTGCTTATCCTGTCCTTATAGCGACGGCCGAACCAGTAGCTCATGCCGTCGCCCGCCACGGCGCCCACAATGGCGCTTGCAAAGAGCCAGCCGAGATTCAGTGTGCCCGTGCCGACCAGTGCGCCCGCAATGAACATTGCCGTGCTGCCCGGAATGAAGGTGCCGATGATCGCGACGGCTTCGAGAAACGCGGCAAGAAACACGACGACCAGCGTCCAGGCGGTGTGGCCCGCAAGCAGGTGCAGCAGCTGGACGTACGCGTGCTCCATCAATATCTCCAGGTGTCGAAGCGGTCTTCAGAAGAGCACGGCGAGGCGCGAAGAAGCGCAAAAGAAAAGCTCGATGAAAGTTTATCAGTGTCGTCCTGTTCAACGCAGACATGCGGCCATGCAGCAATCCGCGTGCAAAGGAATTAACGTTTGAAAGAGAGCGTCACCCATTTCGTTGCATCGAATGCGATGTCAAAAGACGTTTAAGGCATGTCGCGCGACAAACCTTATGCGTGCCTTAAGAGTTCGATGTAGCAATACGCAACGGTTTTCTTACTCAAGCTTTAAAACCATAGCGCTTCTAAGCAATTCCGTGGCATAGTCCGCGTATGTAATTCAAAGGGAGGCAATAATGGCAACATTGGAAAACATCCAGGCACGTATAAAGAAACTCCAGACGCAAGCGGAATCACTCATTGCCAAGCGGGCGCAAGGCGCGTTGGATCAGATCCGCGAACTGATGATCAGGCACGGCCTCACCACGGAAGATATCGAACAGCGTGCCAAAGCGCGGCGCGAAGCGCGTCTCGGTATCAAGGGCAGTGCTAAGGGCAAAGCGGTGAAACCGGCAACGGCTGTGAAAGGCAAATTGCCGCCCAAGTATCGCGATCCGAAGACGGGTGCAACGTGGAGCGGTCATGCTCGCCCGCCGGCATGGATCAAGGACGTGAAAGACCGTAGCAAGTTTCTGATCGATGCGACGGCGGCTGTTGCGGAATCCGCTGTGACGGTTAAAACGGCGGCAAAGAAAGCGGCCGTCAAGAAAGCAGCCGCGAAGAAGTCGGCAGGCCGCAAGGTAGCGGCCAAGAAAGCATCGGCGGCGGCAGGCGTCAAAACGGCCGCAAAGAAGGCCGCTGTGAAGACGGCGGGCAAGAAAACGGCAGCGAAGAAAGTGGCGGCCAAGTCTGCCGCGTCGACTGTCGGCAAGCGCGTTGTCGCGAAGAAGGCAGCGGCCAAAGCGCCCGCGAAAAAGGCAGCAGCTAAGAAGGCGGCAGCCAAAAGCGTAGCGCCCGTCGCCGAAGCACCCGTGACCGTGCAGACGCCGGCCGCGACGGCAGGCGAAGCCTGACACCATCACTCGACGCTGCTGTAACCGAGGTCCGGGCTTGATCTGCCGGACCTTTTTCTTTGGCGCGGCGCTTTAAACGCCGCGCCTTCATGACGCATGGCCGGTGCAACGCCGGCCTGTTCGCGGCGCTGAATCCGCCGTCGGCACGCCTGCGCACGTCCGTTTTCCCAGACGTATTTCCACAGATCGTCCGTATCTGCTGGCGCTTCGTTAGCGCACAGGTCAAATCGGCCCGAAAACATGAGTTTTTCGAATGTTTGTCGGTCGAATTACTCGCTTGCGCGTCATAAGGCCGCAGAGAAGAATCCGGTTCATGCGCCGGCTGCATGTTTCCTATAGCTGCCGGTAATCTGCTTCGCGCAGGCGTCACCAGGTAAAGATCATGCGACTCGACCGGAATTTCGTAAGCGGTCAGTTCGTCGAACCCGCAACCGACGAACTCATCTCCGTCTATAACCCTGCCACCGAGGCGCTGATTGCCCAGGTATCGGGCGCGTCCCGCGAAGAGGCCGTGGCTGCCGTACAAGCCGCCGCCGCCGCGCAAAAGAGCTGGCGCAAGCTGCCCGCCGCCGAGCGCGCCGCCTATCTGCACAAGCTCGCCGACGCGCTCACCGAATGCGCGCCCGCCATCGGCGCAGCACTCGCGCTGGAGTCCGGCAAGAGCGTCGCCGACGCCACGAACGAAGCCATCTACGCCGGCCAGATCACGCGTTATCACGCGGAATGGGCGCGCCGTATCGAAGGCGAAGTCATTCCGAGCGATACGCCTGACGAAAACCTCGTGCTGCATCGCGAGCCGATCGGCGTCGTCGCGTGCCTGATTCCGTTCAATTACCCCGTCTATACGTTCATGCGCAAGATTGCGCCGGCGTTGATCGCGGGTAATACGGTCGTCGTGCGGCCCAGCAACAACACGCCGACGTCCGCATTCGAAATCGCCAAAGCGGTGCTTCGCGCCGAATTGCCCGCTGGCGTCGTCAACATTCTCGCGATGAGCCACGCGACGGCGGAAGCCGTCTGCACGCATCCCGCCGTCGGCATGATCACGCTGACGGGCAGCGTCGGCGCGGGCCGCAAGGTGCTCGACTACTGCAAGGAAAACATCGCGAAGCCGTCGCTCGAACTGGGCGGCAAGACGCCCGCGATCATCGAGCCGGATGCGGACCTGGAAAAGGCCGCGCGCGAACTCGTCGGTTCGAAGACGACGCATTGCGGCCAGCTTTGTACTGCGATCGAGCGCGTCTACGTGCACGAGAGCATTCACGACGAGTTCGTCGCGCTGCTGAAAAAGCACATGAGCGCGGTGAAGAGCGGCGACCGCAGCGTCGATGCTTCTTTCATGGGTCCGCTCGTCAACGAAGCCTCGCGCCAGTCGATTCACGCGATGGTTCAGCGCGCGGTCGCCGATGGCGCCAAGGTCGAAACGGGCGGCGCGATCCCCGAAGGCAAGGGTTTCTTCTATCCGGCCACGTTGCTGACGAATTGCCGTCAGGACATGGAGATCATTCAGGAAGAAACCTTTGGCCCGATCATGCCCGTCGTGCGCTACAGCACGCTCGACGAAGCATTGCAGATGGCCAATGACCATCAATTCGGTCTGTCGTCGGTGATCTACACCGAGAACTATCGCAACACGATGAAGGTCGCCAACAACATCGAAGCGGGCGAACTCTACATCAACCGCACGCCCGCCGATCCTTACCAGGGCTTCCACGCAGGCTGGAAGCGCTCGGGTCTCGGCGGCGACGACGGCAAGCACGGCATGCTCGAATTCACGCAGACGCGTCTCGTCGTCATGAAGTACTGATCCTGTCGGGGCGCATTTGCATGCGATGAGCAAGCGGATGCGCTCTTTTTTTAAATGTAAAAAGCACACGCTGCATTAATAACAAAGTACAGGAGACACGAAGGCCGCGGCGCAAGCCGTGCTCCTCGCGCGTCTCTTAGGAGCACTTCAGTGGCAAGCCAACCTCTTCAAACGGACGCTTCGGCGCGCCGTTCCGCCGACGCAACCGCGCAAGCCGCCAACAAGGCGCAACGCTACGTGCAGTTACTGCTGCTCGTCATCGCAGCCGGCGCGATTTACCCGATTCTCTATCTGCGCCAGGTCTATCAGCCGACGATGCTGGAAGTTTTCCACATCAGCGAAAGTCAGCTTGGTTATCTGTATTCGATGCTCGGCACGATTTTTCTGCTGAGCTATCTGCCGAGCGGCTGGCTCGCGGACCGCATTGCGCCGCGTCTGCTGATCAGCTTCTCGCTGGTTGCTACGGGCCTGCTTGGCCTCGTGTACTCGACGGCGCCTTCGTTCAATCTGCTGCTGATGATTTTCGGCGGCTGGGGACTCTCGACGGGTCTGACGTTCTGGGCAGCCGTCATCAAGCGCGTGTCGATGATCGCGGGTACCGACGAGCAGGGCCGTTTCTTCGGCTTCCTCGACGGCGGCCGCGGCCTCGTCGAAGCGATGCTCGCGACGATCGCCATCACGCTGTTTGCGTGGCTCACGCAGACGAAGGGCGAACCGGCAGCAGTCGGCTTCCGCTTTGTCGTCTATATGTACGCGTTTCTGTGCATCGGACTCGGCGTGGTGCTCGCGCTGGTCAAGGATCCTTCGTCAAAAGCGGAAGCCGAGAGCCGCGCGCAAGCGGCCAAGCGCGGCAACGTGATCGCCGATCTGATCACGCTCGCGAAGATTCCCGAACTGTGGCTCGTCGCCGCAATCGTGTTCTGCGGCTATCAGGTGTTCTGGGCGACGTACAGCTTTTCCGCCTATCTGCATGAAGGCGAAATCGGTTTGTCGGTGGTGATGGCTGGCACGATCACGACGCTCAAGCTGTGGATGCGTCCCATCGGCGGCATTGGCGGGGGCTTTCTCGGCGACCGTTTTTCGAAGGTGACGGTGCTGATCGTCGCGCTCTTCCTCGCGTCGCTGTCGCTGCTCGGCCTGATCGCCGCGCCGCAGATCAGCAGCCACGTGTTGCTCGTGTTTCTCGTGCTGTTCATCGGCGTGCTGACGTACGCGATTCGCGGTCTCTACTGGTCGCTGCTCGACCGCTGCAACGTACCCGTGCAAACGATGGGTCTCGCGATCGGCCTGATCTCAGTGCTCGGCTATTCACCCGATGTTTTCCTGCCGCTCATCAACGGCTATCTGACCCAGAACTATCCGGGCGTGCATGGATATCAGATGTACTTCGGTTACGTGGCCGCCGTGTCCGCTGTCGGCGGCTGCGCGGGTCTCGTGCTGCGCAATATGCTTAAAAGGAAGGAAGGGTAAATGAAAGTCGTCTCGCTCGAAACGCATATCGTCGCCGTGCCGCCGCCGCATATCGGCGGCATGTACTGGATCTTCGTCAAGCTGAAGACGGATTGCGGGATTGAAGGCGTCGGCGAAATCTATTCGGCGACGTTTCATCCGGATGCGATGGGACCCATCATCGACGATGTGTTCTCGCGCTATCTGCTCGACAAGGACCCGCATCACGTCGAACGCCTGTGGCGCGAGGCCTATTCGAGCGGCTTCACGCAGCGCCCCGATCTGACGATGATGGGCGTCGTGAGCGGCCTCGAAATGGCGTGCTGGGACATCATCGGCAAGGCGGCGAACAAGCCTGTGTACGAGCTGCTGGGCGGCCGTGTGCATGAGCGTCTGCGTTCGTACACGTATCTGTATCCGAAGAACCGTCGCGGCGAGTACGACTACGACGATCCCGATCTCGCGGCGGAATGTGCGGCGGAAAACGTCAAGCGCGGCTTTACGGCGGTGAAGTTCGATCCGGCTGGTCCTTATACCGCTTACTCGGGCCATCATCTGTCGCTGGAAGTGATGGACCGTTGCGAAACGTTTTGTCGAAAGGTGCGTGAAGCAGTGGGCAGCAAGGCCGATCTGCTGTTCGGCACGCACGGTCAGATGGTGCCCGCTTCGGCGATCCGTCTTGCGAAGCGGCTCGAAAAGTACGACCCGTTGTGGTTCGAAGAGCCGGTGCCGCCGGGTCAGCATGACGCCATGGCCGAAGTCGCGAAGCACACGAGCATTCCCATTTCCGCGGGCGAGCGTCTTACCACGAAGTACGAATTCCACAAGCTGCTGGAAGCGGGCGGCGCATCGATCCTGCAACTGAACGTGGCGCGCGTCGGCGGCCTGCTTGAAGCGAAGAAGATCGCGACGCTCGCCGAGGTGTATTACGCGCAGATCGCGCCGCATCTCTACAACGGTCCGGTCGGCGCGGCGGCGAGTATTCAGCTCGCAACGTGCACGCCGAACTTCCTGATTCAGGAAAGCATCGGCACGTGGGGCGGTTTCCACGCGGAAGTGCTGAAGACGCCGATTCGCTGGGAAGACGGCTACATCATTCCGTCGACGGAACCGGGTCTCGGCGTCGAGCTGAACATGGAAGTCGTGAAGCAGCACACGCCTTACACGGGCGATCGTCTGCATCTGCAGATGGCGTCGAAGCCTTTCGACGTGAAGGATCTCGCGCCCGCCAAAGGTTAAAGCGCGAACAGCCTCAACGTATTCCACGTATTGGACGCCTGCGGGCGAATAGAGCATGAATTACGACTACATCATCGTCGGTGCGGGATCTGCGGGCTGCATTCTCGCCAACCGTCTGTCGGCGTCGGGCCAGTACTCGGTGCTGCTGCTCGAAGCAGGCAAGGCCGACGATTCGTTCTGGTTCAAGATTCCGGTCGGTTTCACGAAGACGTACTACAACGAAACCTATAACTGGATGTACTACAGCGAGCCGGAGAAGGAACTCGACAACCGCTCGCTGTATTGCCCGCGCGGCAAGGTGCAGGGCGGCTCCGGCTCGATCAATGCGATGATCTACGTGCGCGGCCAGGAGAAGGATTACGACGACTGGGCGCAGGCGGGCAACAACGGCTGGTCGTATCGCGACGTGCTGCCGTATTTCCGCAAGCTCGAAACACATCCGCTCGGCAACACCGAATATCACGGTGCGAACGGTCCGATCGGCATTTCGCCGATGAAGGATGCCGTGCATCCTATTTGCCACGTGTTCCTCAAGGGCTGCGAACAGGCAGGCTACAAGCGCACCGACGATTTCAACGGCGCGCAATTCGAAGGCGCGGGCATTTACGACGTGAATACGCGTAACGGTCAGCGTTCGTCGAGCAGCTTCGAGTACCTGCATCCCGCGCTGAATCGCAAGAACCTGACGGTCGAGCGCGAAGTGCTCGTCACGCAAGTACTGTTCGATACGAACCGGCGTGCGACGGGTGTCGTCGTCAAGCAGAACGGCAGCGCGCGACATTTCACGGCGAAGCGCGAAGTGATTCTCTCGGCAGGTGCCGTCGATACGCCGAAGCTGCTGCAACTGTCAGGTGTCGGCGACAGTACTTTGCTCGCCGAGCATCGCATTCCGCTCGTACGTCATCTGCCTGCTGTCGGTCGGAATCTGCAGGATCACCTTTGCGTGAGCTTCTACTATCGCGCGAACGTGAAGACGCTGAACGACGAGATGCGCCCGCTGCTGGGCAAGCTCAAGCTCGGTTTGCAATACCTGCTGACGCGCAAGGGTCCGCTTGCGATGAGCGTGAACCAGTCGGGCGGCTTTTTCCGGGGCAGCGAGAACGAGGCGGTGCCGAATCTGCAGCTGTATTTCAATCCGTTGTCGTACCGCATTCCGAAGAGCAACAAGGCGAGCCTCGAACCGGAACCGTATTCGGGCTTCCTGCTGTGCTTCAATCCTTGCCGTCCGACGAGCCGCGGTTCGATCGAAATCGCGTCGAATCGCGCGGAAGATCCCGCGAAGATTCGTATCAACGCGCTGACGACGCAAAAGGATATCGACGAAGCGATTCAGGGTTGCGAACTGGTGCGCAAGATCATGTCGACGGCGGCGCTCGACGAAATCACCGTCGAAGAGATTTCGCCTGGCCCGCAGGTGAGCGACCGTGAAGGCTTCCTGCAGTACTTCCGCGAGCAGTCGGGCTCGATCTATCACCTGTGCGGGTCGTGCGCGATGGGTCCGGACGATCTGACGTCGGTCGTCGACGAACGTCTGCGCGTGCATGGCATGTCGGGCTTGCGGATCGTCGATGCGTCGATCTTCCCGAACATCACGTCAGGCAATATCAATGCACCGACGATGATGGTCGCGGAAAAGGGCGCGGAGATGATTCTCGAAGACGCGCTGACAGTGGCGGGCGAGCAAGCGAAGGAATCGGCGAAGGTATTCGCTGCTGCGCATTGATCGTCTGAAGAACGCTGGCTGAAAACGGCCGCGTGCACGGAGTCCTTCTCCGGCACGCGGCCGTTTTGTTTTGCTGTTCCGCTTAACTCTTGTCAGGGAAAACGGCGCGGCCTTGCGTCATGTCGCGCAATGCTTCGCGTGCGCTGTCGATTGCGGTAACGGGCATGCGTATCGTCAATTGCACGCTCATGCCGTACGCGCTCGCTTCGAGTGCGTGATTTTCCTGTTCGATCCAGCGACGCACGCGTGCTTCGTCGGGATAGCCGATTTCGACTTCCAGCGACGCGAGCGCGATCCGCTCGACGCGCGGCGCGTCCTGCAGCGCGGTCGCGATCGCGTCGGTATAGGCGCGCACGAGGCCGCCCGCGCCGAGCTTCACGCCGCCGTAATAGCGCACAACGGCGGCCAGCACGCCGTCGAGATCGTGATGACGCAGCACTTCGAGGATCGGACGACCCGCCGTGCCCGAGGGCTCGCCGTCGTCCGACATACCGGACTGGCCGCCCGCCAGCAGCGCCCAGCAGACATGGGTGGCAGTGGAATGTTCTTCACGCAGACGCCGCAGTTCATCCATCGCGGCATCGCGGTCCGCAACGGGGATCGCGTAGGCAATGAAGCGGCTTTTGCGGATTTCGAGCTCCGCCTGGAGCGCGGAGGGGAGAGTGAAGGTCGGCAAGGCGGCGGGCGTGGTGAGGTCGTGTGAGGTCTGGGCCGCTATCTTAGCGGATGGGCTTGTGCAGCCCTATTTTGACGCATCCGGAAACAGTCTCTTGTTAACTTGCGTAATGACGCAATGGCAACCGGAGCCGAAAATGCACGGCATGGCGGATCTAGCTCTGGCTGGGGCGATGCCGGACTCCTCATCCGGCGCGATCCGTCTCTTCTTTCCATCCGATGACGCAACTGTTTGTGCATCGCGTGCGGTTATGCCCGCTGTCACACCGGGCGTACATATGGAAGCATGTCGCTAATCACGATCTCGGCACACGTAAGCCGAACGTCAAGGCCGACATTCGGCAACAGGTCGAGCTTTAGTAAACCACCCGGAATCTGCGAGAGCGACATCTCCATGATTGTCGCCTCGTCAAGCATGGCATTCACGTCGATCTCCGAAGAGCGGACATCCAGACAATCGATCACGACGATGCGATCGGGGCGACCATCAATGGGCGCCGGCCCATATCGGTTGTGGAGGACTTCGAGACGTACGTCCACTAGATCGCGTGTTCCCGGTTCGGGCAATTCGCGACCATCCACGCCGTGGCGACTCTCGCGTGTCCTTCGCATACAGAAAGAGCGGACCGCCGAATCGTGAAAGGATGAATAGCCCCCGAGGATTTTCTCCAGCACCTCGCCGTTGGTTGCCAGTTCCCATCCCCAGGTCTTTTTCAGGCTGCTCATTGCGTTTTACTCACTCACAGTTGATTGGTGACATGGGAAGGTGCGCATTGTCCCGCTTTCCATTGGAGAAATTGTGGCCGTGTGGCTCGCCGTGGCTAGCGTGGAACTGCGCGCATAGGTTTCCGTCAGAGTCGAAGTAGTCCACGTCGAGGCCGTTCGGATTGACGAGGTGGCCACCGGGTTCGTTGCCAGTCATTCCGACGCCTCTCGCGGCCAGATCCTCGACGTCACCGCTCACCTCATTGGAAACGTACTCGAATGGCGGCGCGCCAGAGAGGTCAGTTGAGGCAGAATTGGCGAGTCCAGAAAGCGGTGTCGCAATTCTGCCATCGGGCAACACATCGCCGGGACTGGCATTCCATATCGCGAGCCAATCATTCGCGGGAAGCACCGATAGAGTCGGCGCGCCGAACGAGCCCGAGCCTGCGATCCGGGATGCGCCTTTGAACAACTGCGAGGGCGTGAAGGTGGCAACCACCGGCTTTGGGTTGCTGCTTCTACGGGTAGCTGTCCCTGAATGACGGGGCGGATCAGGTAACGCCACAATGTCGCCCGTCTCAATTGCACGCTTGATCTTGAACACGGCATCCGCAGAAGACGATGCGCCATCGAGCTCTAGAAGCCCGCACAAGGCCCGCATCACCGCATCGTCACGAGTCCAACTGAACGCGTCGGAGAGAAAAGCTTTTGCGGCAGCAGTGGCGCGCTTCTTGTCGGCATTTGACAAAAAAGCATCGCGCTTCAGGCGCAAAGTCAGGGAGCGGCTAGCCAGTCTTATTTCACTTCCCACGCTTTCCTCCATGTGGTTTTCATGAAGTGATCCGGAGGAATCGTAACCACAGCGCGCGCGTGGAACGTCAACTTCTGTCAATACTTCTGGCTGAGTGTCTGTAGATAATGGGAGCGCCCGCAAGTGCCGGGAGGAACGGGATTATGGGCGGGCGTTCACCATAAAGAGGTAGTCCACAAATCATCGCCCCTTCACCCGCCCTTCGAACATAGCGGACCTACCCGCGACATCATCGACGGCGCGAGTCCGCACACCATCGACAGTCACAGCGCTGCTTCCGCCGACAATGCGTTTCATCCTTTCGGGCGTCAGCGCGGTTTCTTTCCGTTCGAGGTCGGTCGGCTCGGGTAGATCCTTGATGACGACAGTGGCTTTCATGGCAGTTCTCCTGATGCGTGTTTGACGAGCACGATTCAGCGCTCATTTTCTACGCCGCAACGCCTGTGCCGATTTGAAGCCGATATGTGCGGCATCGCACATTGCGCTTTAAAAGCGCCGCTGCACAAGGGAATAACACGCGCTGCCGAAGCGTATACGCCAGATTGGCCGCGAGCGAATGGAGAAAGTGTTGGCGATGATCGCACCGTCCGGCGCGCGGAGTTGGCGGAATAAAACAGACGCGTGAAGAGTGAATAGCGTGCGTCGCGCCATTTAAAGCAGTCAAGCAGGCAAACACACGCCGCAAGCCACCAGGCAAGCAGCGTGTGAAAGCGAAAGTACCAGCAGCCGTTATTTCCGCAAAAGGCTCTGCGGCGGTATGCGTTCGTCGACAGGCTGACGCGCTGCCGTCGGGAATCCCACCGGATAATCGACGACGCGCGTCGCTGCCGGCAACGCCTGTGCGGTCACGCCGAAGAAGCGGCCGCCCGTTCGTGCGCCGCCGACGATGGCGGTCATCGCCGCGCGATCGAGTTCGACGCTTTCGGGAAGATCCTTGATGACGAGCTTGGGCATGGCTGTTCCAGATGAAATATCGCGTGGTGCCGTCGCGAACGACGTGCGCTTCGATCGATGACGGCAACGCGTAGGACTCGAACAACCAGTATAGGTAATTCAGGCTCGATGCGGTGTGGGCAACCGAGCATTGCGGACGCTGTGCGGAGGCCCCCGATCCTCCACCACAGCGCGCCGTCAGACGACAGCGTTCGTCTCGGCCCAGAGCTTCGGGCTGACGTTGATGTTCGGCAGCTTCACGCCAGGGCCGACGATGCTGTTGTTCAACGTTTCGACGTTGATGAACTGCGCTTGCGTGATGTTCTGGTTGATGCCGATGTTGACGTTGGCGACCGGGCCGAGGCCGTTTAGCCACGAGTTGCCCGTGAGGCCGGGTGTTCCCGTACCGCCCGACACGGCGGTCATTTCGTGGCGGCCGAGTGTGCGCTCGCCGTCGATATCGCGAATCATGATGGACGACATAATCGTTCTCCAAGGAAAGAGTATTGCAGCGGTTTGCCCGGGAGCGTCGGACTAGTGACGCTCCCGGTCCCCGTGGGCTGCGTGTGGTGTCTTAGTAGACGGTGACGTTGTTGTGGGCCGTCTGCGTGGGCTTGATCGTGGTCGGCAGATGCGAGACGAACGCGTTGTTGTTGTCGCTCACGTTGTTGATGCTCAGACCTTGGTTTACAAGCTGCTGGGCGTCGACCGTCTTGCTGTTGTCGAAGTCGAACTTGAGGCTCGGGAACGACGGGTAGGCAACGAAGCCGCCGCGGACAGCCTTCATGGCCTTGCTGTCGAGTTGTTCGGCGATGGACAGGTCTTTGATCATCAGTGCGCTCATGACAGTTCTCCTAAGAGGGAAGCGAAGTTTCGCTAAAAGGGTGTTTCGGTTTAGGTTCGAGCATCTTGTCTGCTCGGGCCTTACAACGCATAGGGTGTGCCAATCTCGCTGGCCGGAGAGCAAAAAAATGCGAAAGCCTTGCTGTACAAGGCTTCGCGCAATGAGGCTCGATTGAGGCGCGGAGGTTCGGCGCGAAGCAGCACCAAAAGTCTGATGGCGGGCAGCCAACTGAACGCTCAAAGCTGTTGGATGCATCGCGACACATGACGTCCGCCGTGTCGCGGGCCAATCCTGGTTTGCGAAAGGCATACGTGCGGGCTACTATCGAACGAGCACATGTAATTGGTTACGACAGGGAAATTCTTCGACCAACGGGAGCTGCAGCGCTTTGAACACATGGCCAGTCTTGCGCACGTGATTCGGGACTTTCAGAGCGGCGCGCTCACGCAGGACGCGTTCGTCGCTCAACTCGACAGCACGCTCACGACGGAAGGTGTCGGTTCGGCTCGTCTGCTCGAAATACTCGGCGAAGCGCATGTCAGGAAGCCGCTGCCTCCTGATCTTTACGCGGAAGTGCGCCGCCGTATCGAACAGATGCCCGTTTCGCATCTCGCCGCGGCGGGCGGCGAGGAAACGCGCATGCAGACGGTGCCCGACCATCTTGTCGCGCCTCCTCCCACACGCACCAGCGAAGCCACGCCATCGAATCTCGATCAGGTAAAAGGCACGGGCGACACGCTCAACAACCGCTTCGTGCTCGAAGAGTGTCTGGGCGTGGGCGGCATGGGCACCGTGTACAAGGCGCTCGATCTGCGCAAGCTCGAAGCATCGGATCGCAAGCCCTACCTCGCGATCAAGGTGCTGAACACGCAGTTCCGCGGCAATCCGAAATCACTGATCGCACTGCAGCGCGAGGCACGCAAGGCGCAGGTGCTTGCGCACCGTAACATCGTCACGGTGTACGACTTCGACCGCGACGGCGCAATCGTCTATCTGACGATGGAGTATCTGTCCGGCAAGCCGCTCAGCCAGATACTGCGCACACAGGATTTCAAGGGCATGCCCGTTCAGTCAGCGCTGCCGATCGTGCGCGGCATGTCGAGCGCGCTCGCATACGCGCACGAACGCGGCTTCGTGCATTGCGATTTCAAACCGGCCAACGTGTTTCTCACCGACACGGGCGAGGTCAAGGTCATCGACTTCGGCATCGCGCGCGTGTTTCAGCGGCCCGAAGAAGAGAGCGATGCCACCGTGTTCGATCCGGGCAGCCTCGGCGCGTTGACGCCCGCCTATGCGAGCCCGGAGATGCTCGAACATCTAGAGCCCGATCCGCGCGACGACATCTACGCACTCGGCTGCATCACGTATGAGCTTCTGACGGGCCGTCATCCGTTCGACCGTCAATCGGCGACGCAGGCGCGCGCGTCGAATCGTCAGCCCCAGCGGCCGGACAATCTGGGCAACCGTCAGTGGCGCGCGTTACGCGCGGCGCTCGCATTCGACCGCAAGGCGCGTACGCCAACGGTGTCGCGTTTCGTCGAAGAGTTCGGCGCGCAGGAGCGTGCGTCTGCGTCGAAGTCGTCGGGACACAGCGATCGCGCCGGCATGCTGATGAAGTCGGGCGTGGTGGGGCTCGCACTCGCATGCGCAGCGGGCGGCGCGCTGTACTTCTATCGCGCGTCGCAAACGCTCGATCAGGAAAACGCAGCGCAGCAATCGAACGCCGCGTCCGATGCAGCGGGATCGCAGGTCGCCAGCGCGTCGCCAGTATTGCCCGTTACACCTGCTGCGCCGTCGTCGACCGAGGTCGCGTCCGCGCCGCCTGCCAGCACGCCAGCGCCGCCGACACTCTCGGCCGTCACCGCGGCGCTCGCATCATTGCCATGTTCGGCGCTTGCCGCGTCGATTCAGGATCGTGCGGTACAGGTACGCGGATTCGTGCCGCTGCATGGCGAGGCGCAGGTCAACGAGCGTCTGTCGACTTTGCCCGGCGTCGCGTCGACGAAGGTCGATGTGCAGCACGTGAGCAGCGACAAATGCGACGTACTCAAACAACTCGGTTCTTACTGGACGCGCAACTGGCAGGCAGGACATATCGCATCGCTGACGGCGCGCATGCCGAATGGCGTGCTGACCGAGGGCGATCCGCTTGTCGTCGATGTGAGGACGCCGGGATACGACTCGTATGTGAACATCGACTATTACGTGCTCGACGGCAGTGTCGTGCATATGGTGCCGGGGCCGCGTGTGAAGGGCAATCAGGCGCCCGCGAATTACTCGGCGACGGTGGGAAGCGGCGGCGACTGGATCATTTCGAAGCCGTTCGGTCAGGAGATGGTTGTACTGCTCATCACGCCCGCGCCGCTATTCGACGCACCGCGTCCCGAGAGCGAATCGCGTGCGGACTATCTGCGTGCACTCGATACGCGGCTCAAACAGCTTGCCGCCAAATACGGACAGGACCATATCGTCGCGGACTTCGCGCAGATCACGAGCAAGGCGCGCGCGCAATGAGAAGCCCGCGCGGGTTTCTCGTCATTTCATTTCACTTGAGTTCCTTGACGACCCGAAAGCCGTCTTGCGACTGACGTACGCTTTGGCTGTACTTGAAGCGCGTCGAACTGAGCATATAGTCGCTTCCTTCGCGCCACGAGCCGCCGCGAATCACGCGCATGTTGCAGCCCGGCGCGTCCCACGCGTGGCCATCGGCGGGAGCGCTCTGGAATGAGTTATGCCAGCAGTCGCTGACCCATTCCCACACGCCGCCGTTCATGTCGTACAAGCCGTTGGGATTGGCCGCGAATGAACCGACCGGTTCGGGTGCCTGATTGTGGTACGGATCGCCGCAGTCCTTGCAATTCGCCATCCCTTTGCGCGGTTGGTCGCCCCACCAGTACTTCGTCGTCGTGCCCCCGCGATCCGCATATTCCCATTCGGCTTCCGTCGGCAGACGATAGGTCTTGCCTGTCACCTTGCTCAGCCACTTCACGTAAGCCTGCGCGTCGTCCCAACTGAGATCGCGCGCGGGTGCGTTCTTCACGGAGTTGCTTTCGGGAGCGAGCTTCGGGCATCCGTTGACGTCGGCGCAGGCGTTCCATTGCTCGACTGTCACTTCGTATTTGCCGATCGCGAACGGCGCTGAAATGGTCACGTGATGCGGCGGCTTCTCGGACGGGTCGCCCACGTTGCTGCCCATCGTGAAGGAGCCCGCCGGCAGCGAGATCATCACCGGGCAGGCCGCGCAGTCCTTGCTCTCGCCACTGGCCGCTGCGCGCGCGGGTGCTGCGGATGCAGGCGTAGGTGCGGGGGCTGGCGTTGCGGCCGCTTTAGGCGCTGGTTGCGGAGCCGGTGCTGGCGCAGGCGTGGGAGCCGCCGCAGCAGCAGGATGCGACGGCGCGGCTGCGGGCGCTGCATGCGTCGCTGGCGGCGTTGCCTGGGAACTCGACTTGAGCCTGTCGATACGCGCCTTTGCGAGCGTCGCAAAGCGGCCGTTCGGATACGCCTTTAAATACGCTTCATAGTCGCTTGCGTAGTTGCTGTCCTTGATCGACTCCCAGAACGTCAGCTCATATTGCTCGTTGCTGTCTTTAGGCAGAATGCCGCGGCTATCCAACGCAACAACGAGGTTGGGCTGATCGTCTGCTTGCGTCGATAGAGGATTCGAAGCGAATACCCTTTCCTTTCCACTCAATGACGACGCGGACCAAGGGCTTTGCGCTCCACCCGTTTCTTCCGCGACGCGTCGCGCGACAAGGGCGAACATCGTGTCGACAGGTTCGCTCGGCGCACGGCGCATTTCACGCAGCCACGCGCCCGTGAAAATGCCGTGACGGGTGCCATCGGCGGCCTCGCCGCCTGGCGTCGTCGCGTACGCAATGAGCGTTTGCGCCGGCAAGGGCATCGTCAGACGAGAAGGCTCGAATGGTTGCGTGAGACATGCGTCCAGCACGATCAGATTGACTGCATGCGCGCGCGGGGCGGCAAGCGTTGCGAGTACATTCGACAGATCGATGCTCTCTGTCATCAACGACGCGGGCGCGCGCGCATCGGCAGTAACGGATGTCAGCTGCGTCCCCGTTCCCGCCTGCAAGCCATGGCCCGCGAAATAGAACAGCGCCGTGCCGCCCGGCTGCAAGCGACGGCCGAAGTCGGCCAGTGCATCGTGCATCTGCTCGGCGTTCGCATCGGTACGAAGCACGACATCGAAGCCTTGCGCGCGCAACATATCGGCGACGCTTTGCGCATCGCGTGCTGCATTGGGCAGCGCACCAAAACCATAACTGGCATTACCGATCACCAGCGCGACCTTGCGCGCCGCCGTTGCCGTGCGGGCATTCAGTGCGCCGTTTCCGGCAACGTTGGAAGTGGCATCGTGCGCGGCGCGGGGCAGCGTTTGCGCGTCGGCTCCTCGCATCTGGAGTGCCCCGAACATGCATACCAGCAGGAGTTTTCGCCACATTTTCAGATCCTGGTTGTTCTGGAAGTTCTGGACAGAACCTCGTCATCGGACGAAGCGGCTCGATCGAAAACCGTTGCCGTTCGCCATGCTGCCCGACACGCGCGATACCGTTGCCGGGCACCCCTTCGCGCAGATCACCCTTACAAAAGATAGCACGCAGTGAGAACGTCAGAAGGTTAACGAGCGTGGCGTATCTTTTTAACAAGTTACGTCCTAAGCTAAAGCGGAAGCAAGCAGCACTGACCCTCCCTGGGAGATGCGCAATGCAAACAAGAATAAGGCTCGCGGCTATCGGCGCGCTCTTTCTCGCTTCGGCGCAGGTGTTTGCAGGCCCGACGCCGTCGCCGCCGGGCGCCGAGGTCTACATCATCTGGCCGGCAGACGGCACCGTGATTACGGGCGGCAAGCTCTGGGTGCGAATGGGCTTGCGCAACATGGGCGTGTGTCCTAAAGGCGTCAATGTGCCGAACACGGGGCATCACCATCTGCTGATCGATACGGACCTGCCGCCGATGGATCAGGAAATTCCCTCTGACCGGAATCACCTGCATTTTGGCGCAGGCGAAACGGATGCGCGCATCGAACTGCCGCCCGGCAAGCACACGCTGCAATTGCTGCTCGGCGACTTCAATCACGTGCCGCATAACCCGCCCGTCTATTCGAAGAAGATCACCATCATCGTGAAGTGAGCACGCGTGCACGCCGCGCCGGCACGTGTGGCGCACAGCACGCAAGACGGAGAGCATCAGCCATGATCAGGATCGTTGTCGCCGCTGCGGCGCTTGCCGCTCTCGCTTCGATGAATGTGGCATTCGCCGGGCCGACGCCCGCGCCCAAGGATGCCTACGCCTATATCGGCTATCCGAACGACGGACAGGTCGTGCCCGCCAACAAGCCGTTTCGCGTGTGGTTCGGCTTGCGTTACATGGGCGTTGCGCCGAAGGGCGTCAAGTATCCGAACACGGGCCACCACCATCTGTTGATCGATACGGACTTGCCTCCGATGGATCAGGAGATTCCGTCGGATCGCCAGCATCTGCATTTCGGCGCGGGCGAAACGGAAACGACGATCACCTTGCCGCCCGGCAAGCACACCATCCAGTTGCTGATGGGCGACGAAAATCACATTCCGCACAACCCGCCTGTCTATTCGAAGAAGATCACAGTGATCGCGAAGTGAACGAACGTAAGTGCTCAATCGCGGCCTGTTTTAATGCTCTTTTTGTTCATCTTCATCGTTGCTCTTGTTGGTGTCTTTATCAATCCAACAGTTTTGCGCCATATGTTGGCCACGTGATGGCACCTGGTGGTCTGAACAAAGTACCCGGGATTCGTAAGCGCAATTGCAGTTCGACGCGTAACCCAATGGCAGCAAGGCTTTGCAGGTTTTTCGCGGCGCAGGCAGTGCAATTGGCACAGCCTATGCGTTGTAAGGCCCGAGCAGACAAGATGCTCGAACCCAAACCGAAACACCTTAGCGAATCTTCGCTTCCCTCTTAGGAGAACTGTCATGAGCGCACTGATGATCAAAGACCTGTCCGTCACCGAAGAACTCGACAGCAAGTCGATGAAGGCTGTCCGCGGCGGCTACCTCGCCTATCCGTACTTCCCGAGCATCAAGCTCGACTTCGACAACAGCAAGCATGTCGACGCACAACAACTGATCTCGCAGGAACTCAACATCAACAACATGAGCGGCAACAACAACGCCTTCGCGTCGGGCCTGAACACGACGATCAAGCCGACGCAGACGGCCAACAACAACGTCACCGTGCACTAAGCACACGGCGTTACCCGCGGAGGTTCAGACCAGCCTCCGCGGGCCTTCCGGAAAAGTACGGAAGCAAGCTGCACCACGCATCGTCAAAAAGATTCAAAAGCAATTCGTCCTGTCCACACGACCGCCGCGTCACCGCACGCACTCCACGCCGAACGAAATCCACCGACATCGATAGAGATGCCGCGCTGGACGTGCTTTACTTGAAAGGCGCGCTCTGCACGTGCAGTACAGCCGGAAAAGATCGGAGAATATCGTGTCTGCGTTGCCTGATTCGTTCGTCGCCTGCTGTTCGAACTTCGTTTCGCCGGACCGCCGTTGCGCGGATGTCCGCCGCGAAGAACAGCGCAAGCTTTCCTTTGCTGCAGTTGTGCGCACATTCAGTGCGGCTGCCGCCTGTGCGGCATTGCTGGCAGGCTGCGTCGACGTTCATATGGCCGATTACAAGCGGCCCGACACGCCCACCAAGGCAGCGTGGTCCGACAAGACGGGCTCCCTCGTCTCGCCCGCCGACACGATCGTGCCCGACTGGTGGAAAGGCTTCCAGGATCCGTATCTGAATACGCTGATCGATAAGGCAATCGCGGGCAATTTCGACATCAAGGTACTGGCCGCGCGCATCGACGTAGCCGGTGCGCAAATCGGCGAAGCGAAAGCAGGCGCGCTGCCTACGGCCGATCTCGGCGCAGGCGCCAATTTCCAGAAAGTGACGGGACAACCGCTCTCGCGTCAATACAACGTGGCGGCCCAGGTGAACTGGGACATCGACATCTGGGGCAAGGTAGAAAAGGGCGTGCAGGCGCAAAAGGCCGAGTTTCACGCGTCCGAAGCCGACTGGCGCGCGGGCTATCTGGAACTCGTGTCGAATGTGGCGACCACGTACTTCCAGATTCTCCAGTTCGACGACCAGATCGTCGCGCAACAGAAAATGGTCGACGAGAATCGCACGATTCTCTCGATCTTCGACGGCATGAGCCGCAACGGCCTGATTCCGAAGACGCAGGTGATGCGTCAACAGGCCGAGGTGAATCGTCTAACCAAGGACCTGCTCGATCTGCGCCGTTCGCGCAGTCTTGCGAATAACGCGCTGTGCACGCTGATCGGCGTGCCGGCGGGCGAATTCACCGTGCCTGTCGGACATTTGCAGCAGCGTGTGCAATTGCCGCCCGTGCCGGGCGGACTGCCTTCGCAATTGCTGTCGCGGCGGCCCGACATCGTCGCCTCCGAACTGCGCGTGCTCGAAGCGTACGACCTCGTCGGCGAAGCCAAGCTCGCGCAACTGCCGACCATCAGCCTGACGGGACATGGCGGCACCGCGAGTTTCGCGCTGTCCGATCTTCTGAAGTCGTTCACATTTGGCTTGATGCCGAGCATCAACATTCCGCTGCTCGATCCCGGTGTGCGGGCTCACGTGAAAACCACGCAAGCGCAATCCACAGTCGCCGAGCAGCAATACCGGCAAACCGTGATAGGTGCATTCGAAGAAGTCGAAAACGCGCTCGTCAATCTGGATTCGCACAGGCAGCAGCGTGTCGAATTGCAACAGGAAGTGGAACGTCTGAGCGTCGTCAACGAGCAGATGCAGTCGCAATTGCGTGAAGGCGTGGTGTCGCAACTGGACGTGTTCGAAACGGAGCGCACGCTGCTTCAGGCACAACTCGATCTGCTGACGAATCACCAGCAAATACTGTCCGACACGGTACTGCTTTACAAGGCGCTCGGCGGTGGCTGGCCCGCTGTCGATGTGCAGACGCAAGTGAAGCAATGAGACGCTGGCACGGTTCTTAAAACGAGAACGAGAGCTGCTTGCCGGATTCGATCGCATTAGCCGTACCCATAATTGACTAACACCATGCGTGACTTAAAATTCCTGATTAGCCGCTCCTATCGTCAGATGAGCGGATACGTCGAATACGCCTTGTTGCCGCGCCTGTCGAACGCTCTGTTCGTGTCCACGCTTAGTGATGCAAAGAGATGAATCCCGGCGAAGCTCCGATTGCTGAGATGCGGGCGGCTCTGGACAAGGAGTTCGATGTCCTGCTGCTGCCCGTTTCGAACGCGTCGCTCGGCCCTATCCGTATCGTCGACGACCTGTTCGCGATCGGCCGCAGCGAGGCGCCGTTCGCCGACTATCCGCGCGATCTGATCACGAAACTTTCGCGGCGTCACGCGCGCATCTTTAGCGAGCATGGCGCGGTGTATGTGGCGGATCTCGACAGCAAGAACGGCACGACTGTGAATGGCATCGCCGTGCGGCAGACACCGTCGCGCGTGCGCGCCGGCGACGAATTGTGCTTTGGCGGCGATCTCACGTATCGCGTCGCCATCGAACCGCGCCCGTTCAGCTCCGCTTCTGCGCGCGCCGTGCAGCATCTGACCGTCACGCTCGAGCCGGAGCGCATGGATCTGGGGCTGGAGCCAATCGATCTCAGCGCGTTCCCGTTCCTCGTCAGCAAGACGGACGAGATCTTCGCGCGCTATAAAGAGCGCTTTCCGCATCAGGTCAATTACATTTCGCGGCGTCACGCGCATATCTTTCTGAAGAGCGGCGAGCCGTGGATCGAAGATCTCGGCAGCACAAACGGCACGTTCGTCAATCACAAACGTCTCGGCGAATCGGCGGTCGCGCTGCAAAACGGCGACGTGATCGGTTTCGGCGGCGATCATTTCGTCTATCGCGTTGCGCTGGCGAAGTCGTTCGAAATCGAGCCTACGCTGACGCAGATGACGCCGTCTGCCGCAGCCGCGCCTGTTGCACCCGTCATGGCGATGCCGGCGGAAGATCCCGACAAGACGACCTTTGTCGGCGCGGCGCACTCGTTTCTCGACATCTTCTGCGTCGATCGCGCGTTGCAGCGCGAGGACGAAGTCAACGAAAGCGCGCCGCCTTTGACGCCGGAAGAATCGACGGAAACGCAGACGCGCCGTCCGCGCCGCCACTGGCAACTGGTGTCGCGCGAAGTGATGCGTACGTTCGCGGGCGGCGACCGCACGACGATGCGCCGCATCGGCTGGGGCGCGCTCGTCGTTCTGATCGTTGTTGCGGGCCTGGCGGTGACGCTGTACATGCGCAACGCGACCGAACGCGAAGTGAAGAACCTGCTCGCGGCAGGCGACTTCGAAGAGGCCGCGGACACGGCCACGTCGTCGCTACGGCGTCATCCCGCCAGCGACGCCATCCGTGCGCTCGCCAGCGAAGCGTTGATGAAAGCGCGCGTGCCCGGCTGGCTGGCGGCATTGCAGGCGAAGCAGTTCGATCGCGCGGCGGCGTTGATCGACGGCATGCACGCATCGAGCGGGAACAATCCCGATGCGCTCGCGCTGATCGATCAGCTGAAGTGGGTAGGCGATCTGGAGAGTTTTGTCGTCGGCCGCGGCGGTCCCGATGCGCCGATTCGCATCTATAGCGACGAAGGCCGGATCGGCGATCTGCTCAAGCGCTGGAACGACGACGCTAAAGGACATCAACGGATTCTGGATCGCATTGCGTCGTATGTGCCTGAATTTACCGAACCGTATGCGCTCGCGATGAGCCATCTGCGCAAACTGCAGAGCGACGATTCAGTGTACCTGGCTGCAATCGATCGGCTCAATTCGACCATCGCGACGGAACTCGCAAGCGATAAACCCGATGCGCTGCCCGCCGTGCTCGACGACTACGCGCAACGCTATCCGCGTCTTGCGGGCCTCGATGCGATACGAGCGGACCTGCGGCGGTACACGGACATCTTCAACGAAATGACGGCACGTCATCTCATGCCGTTGCTGCCGCTGATGAAGCAGGCGAACTTCAGGACGCCGCCGTTCCAGGCTCAGTACAAGCAGTTGGGCGCGAGCCGTCTGCCGTCCGCGGATGTGATCGCGCGACACGATGCGGCGAGTGCCGCCTGGCAAAGCGGCGACAGCCAGCAGGCGCTGGCCGCATTGCAGGCGATGCCGGCCGGTCCGTGGTCCGACGTGATGTCCGAAGAACTCGCGCACAAGAAGGCGCTGCTCGATCAGTTCGCGGATGTGCAAAAGAGCCGTGGTTCGAGCGATCGCGACGACAAGCTGCTGTCCTTTTACGCCAGCCTCGACCCCGTCGAAGACGTGTACTACGTGCGCGCCGTGCAGGGCGACGTCAACGCGCTGCGCGACAAGGCGCTCGCGCGCGCACAAGATCTGATCAATCGCGCGCAGACATTGTGGCGGCAGTATCGCGCGAACGGTTCGATCGGCGGCACGCAGCGTCTGGAGTCGGGTATCTCCGACGGCTTCCGCAATCAGGCGCGTCTGTTGGCGGGCGCGAATACGTCGGCGCAACAGGGCATGCGCGTCTATACGCAACTGAAGGCGCCGCATCCGGATGGATCGGACAAGCTGCTCGAAGACATCGACGCGGAAACGCAATTGCAGCGTCGCTCGTTGCAGGAACTTCGCATGGTGCTCGAACCGGGCTTGCTCAAATCCAAGCTCGCGTTGATTGGAGGCAGTGACGAAAGTGAAGCGCGACAATCACCCTAAGCCGCTCTACAAAGCGCTCGAAGATCATAGCGCCGAAGGCGTGGCGATCCTCGCGGCGGAACCCGTGCGTATTGCGCAGGCGCTGGTGCTGGCGATGGTCGGTCTCGTCGTCGCGGGCCTGCTGTGGTCGTTCTTCGGTCGCGCGGACGTGATCGTCACGGCTCAAGGCACGCTTGCGCCGGAGTCGGACGTGCGCCGTATTTATGCACCGATCGACGGCGAACTCACGGACCTCTATATCGCCGAAGGGCAGCCTGTTTCGAAAGGCGATGTGCTTGCGCGCCTCAATGCGCGCGGCGCAATTCAGGCTGCGACGGATGCATTGCAGGCGCAGTTGAAACTCGAAGACGCCGAGCGCGAGTGGAAAGAATTTCCGCAAAAGAAAGAGCTGATGGAGCGCAAGGCGGCTGCACTCAAGGATCAGCTCGAAGTGGAAGAGCGTCTGCACGAGAACCGCATTTCCGAAGGCACGACGAAACTCGCCGAAGGCCAGAAAGCGCAACTGGAAGAAGCGCGCAGCACGCTCGACAATGCGCGCCGCGCACGCGATGCCGCACGCCAGGAAGCGGACAAGTACTCTCGTCTGTTCGCGCAGCCGGGCGGCGGCGGCGTCGCCGAATTGCAGGTGGATGCCAAGCGCAATACGTATATGGAAGCGGAAAATGCGTACCGTGTCGCGCAATCGCGGCTCGCCGAACTCGACTTCAAGCTGAGTCACGAATACGCGGAAGCGAATGCGCAACTCGAAACGAGCGGCCAGCAGGCGACGACGCTGCAACTGCAATACGACGACCTGATCCGCGACATCACCAGCACGGAAGAGAAGCTGCGGCTGCAATTGCAGACGGCGCGCCTCGTCGCCGATGCCGCCGCACGCATCCGTTTCGAGAACATCGACAAGGACAATTTTCTGTTGATCCTTGCACCGACCTCTGGCGTCATCACCGATGTCACGTCGACGCAAACGGGCGACAAGATTCAGGCGAACGCGCCGCTCGGCGGCATTGCACCGAAAGACGCGCGCCCCGTGCTGAAGATCGAGATTGCCGAGCGCGATCGCGCGTTCCTGCACGAAGGGATGACCGTGAAGCTGAAATTCAACGCGTTTCCGTATCAGCGCTATGGGCTGATCAACGGCACGCTCGCCTATATCTCGCCGGCGACGAAACCATCGGCACAGGACAAGCAGCCTGTCTACGAAGGCCGCGTGCAACTCGACAAGAATTACTACCAGGTCGCGGAAAACCGCTATCCGTTGCGCTACGGGATGACGGCGAGCGCCGAAATCGTCGTGCGCGAGCGGCGGCTGATCGATCTGGGGCTGGACCCGTTCAGGCAACTGGCCGGATAGACGGACCGTCATCTGAACGCGCTGCATCGCAAGCTAAGCCACGAGTACAACCGCCAGCCCGCCTGTTCGTTCGGGCCACCACCAGAGGAGCGGACGAGATGACCGCGATCGTACGAATCGATGATGAAGTCGTGGATGTCGGCGAATTCATACGTCTGTTGAAACTCACGGGCCAGTTCGAAAGCCTGATCGAGCAGATGGTACGCGACAAGCTGGCCGTGCACGCCGCGAAGAAGCACGGCGTGAGCGTGAGCGCCGACGAAATCCAGGAGCGCGCCGATCAGTTCCGGCGCGTGCGTGGGCTGCATCGCGCCGCCGATATGAACCAGTATCTGGACACGCTGAAGATCAGTCTCGACGACTTCGAGGCGTTCATCACGGACGGCCTGTTTCAGGAAAAGATGCTCGACAAGGTCGGCAGCGACGGCGAAATCGAAGAGTACTTTTCGATGAATTCGCCGAAGTTCGATGCGCTCGAAGTGAGCCACATCCTGCTCGACGACGAAGGCAAGGCGAAGGAAATGATCTCGTATCTGCACGACGATCCCGATGCATTCGCCGAGATGGCGCGCGAGCATTCCATTGCCGATACGAAGGATTCGGGCGGCGTGATCGGCAAGGTGCTGCGCGGTTCGCTGAAGCCCGATATCGAGGCGAAGATCTTCAACGCGTCAGTCGGCGATCTGCTGGGGCCGTTCGCTTCGCCCGATAGATCGTGCTTCGAGATTTTCGCGGTGACGGCGAAGTATCCCGCACAACTCGACGCGGATGTCGCGTCGGAAATCAAACGGCTGTTGCGCGAACAGTGGCTGATGACGCGCGCGCAGGAACACATCATCGAAGCGCTCTGACTGACGCGCGCTGCCGACGGGGACCGCAAGCATCATGGATGCACCGCAAACCACGCCTACCACTGCCGACTTCCTGTCGACGGTCGAGATTCTTTCGCCGTTCACGCGCGAAGAACTCGAACGCATCGCGGAGCATGTGCAATCGCGTTTCTATTCGTTCGGCGAGACGGTGTGCAACGTCGGCGACGCGGCAGACGGTCTCTATGTGATCAAGACCGGCTCCGTGCGCATTTTCACCGAGGAGCACGGCAAAGAGATCAGCATGGGCGTGCGCAAGACAAGCGAAGTCTTCGCCGACATCGCGATGCTGCGTCCGTATGTGCATGAGTCGTCGGTGCGTTCTTCGGGCAAGACTGAGTTGCTGTTCATTCCGCGCGCGGCCATCGAGCCGATTATCGCGGGCAATCAGGCGGCGCTCGCGTTCGTCGCGAGCTATGTCGCGATCAACTCGGCAGGCGGATTCGTTGCGCAGCTATTCGATTTGCGCGGCAAACTCAACAAGCAGGAACTGGAAGAGTATGTGCGCAGCGTCGGCGTCAAGCGCGTCGCGGCAGGCAAGGAGATACTCAAGCAGGATGCGCGCGACGACCGGCGGCTTTACGTCGTGCGGCAAGGCGAAGTGCGTATCGTGCGTCAGGAGGACGGCAACGACTACACGCTCGCGACGCTGCGCGAAGGCGAGATATTCGGCGAGAAAGCGTGTCTGATGCGGCAGGAGCAGGCGGCATCCGCCATCGCCACGACGGATACGCGGCTGCTCGTGATTCCCGAGCGCACGGTGCATTTCATTCTCGAGCGCAATCCGAAACTGCGCGAAGTACTCGACGAACGCATCAAGTACGCGGACCGCGAACTGGACCGGCAAAAACGCATCGAGCAAAGACGCAAGCTGCCGCTGCGGCTCGACCTGCACACGAAGCCTGAGCTTGGCGAACGGGTCATCCGCCGCTTCGGCCTCGTCGAGCAGGCCGAAGAAATGGATTGCGGTGCCGCGTGTCTCGCGATGATCTGCAAGCACTACGGCATTCCGATGACGCTCGGCAAGCTGCGTGAACTCGCGAACGTGACGACGCAGGGTGCGACGCTCGACAGTCTCGCGCGTGCGGGCGAATCGCTCGGTTTCTCGGCGCGCGGTGTGCAATGCACGTTCGATTCGTTGCGCGGCTTCGACCTGCCGTTCATCGTGCACTGGGAAGGCTATCACTACATCATCGTGTACGGCGTGTCGAAAGATCACGTGTGGCTCGCCGATCCCGCGCTGGGTTTCCGCAAGCTGAGCCTCGAAGATTTCGAGCGCGGCTGGAGCGGCACGTGTCTGCTTTTCGCGCCGGGGCCGAACCTCGTGCAGCTATCCGCGTCGCGTTCACCGTGGCTGCGCTTTATCGGCTATCTGACGCCGTACAAAAAGATCCTGCTGCATCTGTTCCTCGCGACCTTCGTGATTCAGGTGCTGGGTGTGATTCCGCCATTGATCATCCAGAACATTCTCGACGGCGTGATCGTGCATCAGAACATCAGCCTGCTGCATCTGCTGATACTGGGCTTGATCATTTCGAATGTGTTTTCGCAGTTGATGTCGATGATCCGCGCGTACCTGTCGAATTTCATGGTGCGCAACATGGACTTCGCGATGATGTCGCAGTTCTTCAGGCACACCATGTCGCTGCCGTTCTCGTTCTTTGCAAAGCGCAAGACGGGCGACATTTTTGCGCGCTTCCAGGAGAACCAGACGATACGCGCGTTTCTCACCGAGTCGACGGTGACGACGGCGCTCAATCTGCTGATGGTGTTCATCTACTTTGCGATCATGTTCTTCTACAACGCGAAAATGACTTTCGTGCTGATCGCTTTCGTCATTCCGATCATGGCGCTGACGTTGGTCGCGACGCCGAAGATCAAGAACTATGCGCGCGAAACGTTCGCGGCGGCAACGGATTCGAAGTCGTTTCTGATGGAGGCGCTTTCGGGTGTCGAGACGGTGAAGGGCATGGGCATCGAGCGGCCCGTGCGCTTGCGCTGGGAAAAGAAGTACGCGAAAGCGCTGGAAGTGCAGTACCGCGCGCATGCATTCAACATTTTCATCGGCTTTATCAGCCAGCTGCTGAACGCGGCGACGACGATCGCGATTCTCTGGGTCGGCGCGAATCTCGTGCTGGCGCGCGAGATGACGATTGGTCAACTCATCGCGTTCAATGCATTCATGGGCAGTGTGCTGTCGCCGTTGATGGGACTCGTCGGCTTGTGGAGCATGCTCAACGATGCAGGCGTCGCGATGGAACGGCTCGGCGACGTGCTGGATATCGAGCCTGAGCAAAAGCCCGAAGATCTGCCGTCGCGCGTGATGCTGCCGGATCTGCAAGGCGAAATCAGCCTGAACGGCGTGTACTTCCGCTACGGCGACAACGACAGCGCCTATGTGCTGGAGAACATCAGCTTCGAGATCAAGCCGGGCGAGCTGATCGCAATTGTCGGCCGCAGCGGTTCGGGCAAGACCACGCTCGCGAAGCTACTGGTCGGTTTTTATGCGCCGAGCGACGGCAAGATGACCGTCGACGGCTACGACATGAACGTGATCGACAAGGCGTTCTATCGCGCGCAGATCGGCTATGTGATGCAAACCAACCTGCTGTTCTCCGGCACGATTGCCGAGAACATCGCGAGCGGTGACGACACGCCCGATCGCCGGCGCATCGAGGAAGTCGCGAAGATGGCCGACGCGCATGCGTTCATCGCGAAGCTGCCGCTCGGTTATGAACAGATCGTGGGTGAGCGGGGCATCGGTTTGTCGGGCGGCCAGATACAGCGTCTGTGCATTGCGCGCGCGCTGTATCACGATCCACGTCTGCTCGTATTCGACGAAGCGACGTCGGCGCTCGATACGCAATCGGAAAGCAACATCCTCAGCAATATGCACGACATCCTCAAGGGACGCACGGCCGTGATCATCGCGCATCGACTCAGCACGATCATGCGCGCCGACAAGATTCTGGTGCTCTACGAAGGGGCGATTGTCGAGCAGGGGCGTCATGAGGAACTGGTCAACCGGAAGGGCATGTACTACCAGCTCGTCCAGAAACAGCTGAGCGCATGATGAAGATACTTGACCAGCAGCCTGAAGAAAGCGGTTCACCCCTCTCGTATGCGGGCCTGATCGAGAAGATCGAGATTCTGCGCTCGACGCTGCGCTGGTCGTCGCGGCTCGAACGCGCGGACATCGAAAAACTCCTGAAACAGGCGAGTTCCTTGCGCGACGAAGTGATGCAGATGTCGCACAAGGAGCGCTTCGTGCAGGCGGCCGTCGTCGAGCCGTTGCGCGGCGGCGACCAGTCGCGTGGTGCGCGACGTCAGGCGCTGCTCGCGCGCAGCTTCATTTTCGAAGGGACGTTCGGCGATAACCCGAAACTGCTGGAAGCACTCGAAATCTCCGAAAAGGCGGCGCCCACTGATCTTCCCGTATTGATCGACGGCGAGAGCGGCACGGGCAAGGAACTGATGGCGAAGGTGATTCACGCGAACGGCAGCCGCTCGGACAAGCCGTTTATCTCCGTCAACTGCGGCGCGATTCCCGACAATCTGCTGGAGTCGGAACTGTTCGGTCATAGAAAGGGCGCTTTTACGGGCGCAACGAATGACCGCAAAGGCAAATTCGAAAGCGCACATACGGGCACGATCTTTCTCGATGAAATCGGCGAGTTACCTTTGACAGGGCAAGTGAAACTGCTGCGCGTACTGGAAGCGCATGAAATACAGCGCGTCGGATCGGATGAGCCGATCGGCGTCGATACCCGTATCGTCGCAGCCACCAACCGCAATTTGCGCAAGCTGAGCGAGCAGGGCACGTTCCGCGAAGATCTGTTTTACCGGCTGAGCGTCATTCATGTGACGCTGCCGCCGTTGCGCGAAAGGCGCGACGAAATTCCGCTGCTGATCCAGTACTTCGGCGACGAAGCAGCGGGCGCGTTAAAGCGTCGCCCCGTGAGAATCACGCCTAAATTGAGGGACTTTCTGCTGACCTATGCGTATCCCGGCAATATCCGCGAATTGCGCAACGTGATGTACCGCATCTCGTGTCTCGCGGGCGATATCGCCGATGTCGACCATCTGCCGACGGATATGCGGCCAACGTCACCCGTTGCGTCGTCGATATTCGGCGTCGCGAACGAAGCGACGAATGGCGCGGCGGCGAACGTGTCGAACCTGCTGTCGCTCAGCGATGCAAAGCGCGCCGCCAGCGACGAAGCCGAAAAGGCTTTCCTGCAACGCGGTTTGCAGGAAGTGGGCGGTACGGTCGCGGAACTGGCGCGCCGCGTCGACATGAACCGGTCGCATCTTCAGATGTTGCTGAAGAAGCACGGTCTGCATTCGAAGGATTTCCGGCGGGCGCACGCGCAAGCGAATGCGCGCAAGGAAGACGAAGAAGCGAACGACGAAGCCGATATGGGATGACGTCCCTTATGGCGCCGGGTTGAGCAGCGTTCTGTCGGACGCTTGCGGGTCTTCCGCCTGCACGACGACGGCCGTGATGTTGTCGCGGCCGCCGCGTGCGAGCGCGATATCGACAAGTTCATCGGGTGCATGAAGACAATCGACGCTTGCTAGCGTCTGCTGAATTTCTGCGTCCGTCACTTCATTGCTCAAGCCGTCGCTGCATAGCAGAAAAACGTCGCCGTCCGCGACTTCGATCGCGTCTTCGTCGAGATCGAGATGATCCGTCGCGCCGACGGCGCGCGTGATGATGTTGTGCGCGGGATGATTGCGCGCTTCTTCTTCGGTCAGATAGCCCGACTGCCGCAGTTCTTCCACCTGGCTGTGATCGCGCGTGAGCTGCCGCAATTGCCCTTGCCGCAGCAGATAAATGCGGCTGTCGCCGGCCCACAGATAGCCGCAGAAGCGATCGCACGCGAGCAGCACGACGACTGTCGTGCCGATGCGTTGAACCTGTCTGCGGGCCGCTTCTTCACGCAATTGACGGTTGGCGTTTTGCAGGCGCGTGCGCGCCTCGGCGATGCAATGCTTGATGCCTGCCTGTTCCGGCAACTGGCCGAGCGTCTCGATTACGAGCTGGCTCGCGAGATCGCCGACATCGTGCCCGCCCATGCCGTCAGCCACGGCCCATCGGCCCTGCTGAGGCTGGTCGAGGCACGCGTCCTCGTTGATCTCGCGCACGCGTCCCGTGTCGGAGCGCGCCGCCGACGCCCACCGGAATTGACTGGAACAGGTCACGGCATCTAAGCCCGGTTCGTACTGCGTTCGTCTGGAGATACATTGATGCTCGAGTTGTTGCCGGTGTTGCGAACGTCAACCGTCTGGAACTGGTTGATCATCTGGTTAGCATAGAAGTTGTTCGTGACGTCGTACAGGTTCACGACAGGTCCGACGCTCGGCGTGTCGTGAACATACGGCGTGATCCAGCCGAAAACCCAGGGCGCGCCCCCGCCGCCGCTGATCGCGGACATGGCCTTGCGATCGAGCGCGAGGTTGTGAGGAATATCGCTGATGGTGATGGATGCCATGAGGTGTCTCCGGTTGGCCGCCCGTCATGCGGCCGCAATTCAAAAGGAAGTTGCGACTTAAGTTGCAAGGGTTGTGCCAATTTCCGGCTGGCGCACGTACTTTCTCGCCGTCGCTTGCTGGGCTTGCGATAGCGGAAGCACGCACGCGCGCGCGTCACGCGCGAGAGGCGCAAGGCGTTGGCAGCCTTCCAACAGCGCATCGCGGCAAGCGATGGGATAGCCAACACATTCTTCACTCGCGCGCTGCGTGGGCAGCGAGCCGGATGTGATGGTGTGTGCGCAACACAATCGCTCGAAATTCTGTTGGTCACATCCCTACACCAAGCCGTCTCGAAGTGCCTATGAATGGTCAAATACTTAGGTAAATCATAGGTTTATGTCGCCTGGTCCGGATGATGCAAAAGAGCCTGCAACAGTGTTGGCCTTTTGAATCGGATACCGGGCAAAGCCATGAACCGCAACCTCCAACAATCAGGCAATGAACAAGGTGCAAACCGCGCGGCTGCTTATGCATCGGCCGATGTCGCGCTCGACGGTTCCAGCGACGAACCCGTCCTCGGTGCCCATCTGATCACGCAACGCCGCGGCTACGAACATCACGGCATTTATGTCGGCGGCGGCAAGGTCATTCACTACGCAGGTTTCGCCAAGTCCGCACATCGCGGCCCCGTCGAAGAAGTGGCGCTCGAAGCATTCGCCGACGGTCACGCCGTCTCCGTACGTCCGCATCCGTTCCCGAAGTATTCCGGTGAAGAAACCGTGCTGCGCGCCCGCTCGCGCCTCGGCGAAAACCGCTATCGCCTGCTGACGAACAACTGCGAGCACTTCTGCGCATGGTGCCTGCTCGGCGAAAGCCGCAGCGAACAGGTTCATGCATGCCTCACGCATCCGCGTACGGGCGTGCATGCAGTGCTGTGCCTCATCAGCGCTTTTGTCGGCAACCGGATGAAAACAGGTCGTGCCGTTGTTAGCGCAGCATGAGCAGCGGCAGCATGAGCAGCGGCAGCATGAGCAGCGGCAGCATGAGCAGCGGCAGCATGAGCAGCGGCAGCATGAGCAGCGGCAGCATGAGCAGCAGATTTGAATACTGACGATTGAAGTTCGAAGCGTCGAATGCCGTAAATGCAATCAGGAACGCGAAGGAGATCACCATGAGCCCGACCGGAAAAACCCTGCACTGGGCTGTCGACAAATGGCTCGCGCCGACACCGGCGATGCCCGCGCGCGTGGTGCGCTTCTGCCGTACGCAGATGCATCGGCGCTGCGTGTGCGTGGAGGCGGCGCATCCCAACGGGCTGCTGTCGATCTTCTTCTTCCGTCACGACGACGGATCATGGAATGTGTTTCCGCCCGCCGAAGTGCGGCCGGCGATGTCTGCGTGGAGGAATGCGTGATGAAGAACGGCAACCAGGCATCCAGCGCCCGCGGCGCGCGTATCGAACGGCTTGCGCTGTGCGGCGCGCAGTCTATCCGCCAGGCTGGCAGAAGCGCCGCCCCGGCACGTGCGACATCACGGCCTCGGCAATTTGACGAGGCGTGCTCTCGGCAGGCACGACGCGCCGGAAGGATTCAACGTCGTGTCTGAAGGTCCATTCGACGAGCCGGTACGAGCGTCCCCACGGATGCTGTATCGGCGGTGAAACGGTGCAGCTGTGAATGGCGAGTGTTTGCGCGCCGTGCAGTGCGCGCAGGTGGTCCAACACCGTGTCTTCGACCATCGTGTGTCTCCTTTACTGCAAGCGAGCGATGCAACGGTGAAAACGATTCATCCCGCGGCGGATAAAAAAATGCCGCCGATGTTCAGGCGGCTCAACAGCTTTGCATGAGACCAGAGTGAGGCGCTAAAGCGCCAACTCTGGTCGACAGCTTTGCATGGGACCAGAGTAAGGCGCTAAAGCGCCAACTCTGGTCGACAGCTTTGCATGGGACCAGAGTAAGGCGCTAAAGCGCCAACTCTGGTCGACAGGGGATGTCGAGTCGCATGGTTACAGCAAAGAATTAAACGAGACTTAAGAGACTTAAGGGCCAACGTCACTGGGCCAACGTCATTGCGTGGGCGCTGCCTTGACGGGCGCGATCGTTTTCAGCGATTCCACATGCACGGCAGGCAACTGCGCACCGTTCATCTCCGCCCGCGTAACCGTGCCATGCACGTTCACCTGCTGGTTTTGCAGCGACAGCGCCTGCTCGCGCGTCACGCCCTGGAGTTCGAACACGCCGCGCGCATCGTAGACGACGGGAACGATGAACGGCTCGTTGCCGCGTAGCGCGAACCGCCCCGACAGATCGACGGATTCGCC
Organism: Paraburkholderia sabiae; assembly: GCF_030412785.1. NCBI lineage: Bacteria > Pseudomonadati > Pseudomonadota > Betaproteobacteria > Burkholderiales > Burkholderiaceae > Paraburkholderia > Paraburkholderia sabiae. The sequence goes on along the minus strand of NZ_CP125295.1, from coordinate 3,231,669 downwards.
GCTGTGCAGCGTCGCGGCGCAGGCCGCGTGCATCAGCGCGAGTGCGGCCAGCGCGAGGTTTCGTTTGAAGGTCACGGGTAGCTTTGGCAAAGAGTTCGATTCATTGAATCACACTTGCGCGACACACATCAGTCGACCACGACGGAAAGCGTCGTTCCCACCGGCACGTGCACCGTTTCGCCATACGTGCCGCTGACATGCGAGCGCACGACCGGGAACGTGCCGAGCACGGCGAGCGTCGACGGCACGGAGGTCGGCAAATAGCGCGTCGCGCCGTTGTAGAGCGAAGTCGGATCGATGGCGGGCAACGCGAAGCCGCTCTCGCTGCGCGCCGGAAACGTGAAGCCCGTGACGTTCGACGCCAACGGAATCAGACCGCTCGCCGCCGCTGCAAAATCGCGCAGCATTGACGGCACGGTTGCGCTGGCCCGCGCGTTACCGATGACTTCGTTGAGAATATCGAGCGACGCCGTGTGATTCTTGTTGTTCAGCAGCGACTGATAGAACGACAGTCCGAGCTGACGATTCAGAAAGCCGCCGAAAGAGCCATTCACCGCATAGCTCTCGCAATCGGTTCCGTATGGCGTCCACGTCGTCAGGCCGCAGTTGTAGCTGCCGTGGCCCGCATACGTCATGTACGTGACGAAGCGTGCGTCGCGGATCGCGTTGTAGCCGGGCACGATCTCGCTGCTCGCCCAGTCTTCCATCATCATCGCCGTCATTTCTTCGAGCCACGGCTCGAACGCGTATTGCGAACCCATCAGCACCGGGCGGCGATAGAAGTTCTGCATGTGCATGCTTTCGTGCGCCATCGTCGTCAGCATCTGGTTCATGCCGTACGTGCCGCCCAGGTAGAGCGTTTCGGAGTCGAGATACAGCGAGATCGACTCGTTGCTGTACGCGAGGTCGCCCGCGCCTTTCTTGAAGTTGTTGAGCCCGTAGAAATAGCCGAGCAGGCCATAGGGCTGACCGTTGTTGTCGAAGTTCATCACGACGAGATCGATCGGCTGATGCGTGCCGTCGATCAGGCTCGACTGGCTATTCGGTCCATACAGCTTGCCGCCGACGCGCACCAGCATGTCGTAGATGCCGCCCGCCTGCGCGTATTGCGTGATCAGCGAACTGATGATTTGCGGCGAGATCTTCGACGCGCCGAGTTCGCCCGATTCGACCCACAGATTCACGGTGGTGCCGTCGGACGTGGTGGCCGTTTGCGCGAGCGTCGTCGTGCGCAGCGAGTGGTCGACGTAATAGAACGTGCGCGTGTCGCCGATCTGCCAGGTGGCGACGCTGTAGAGCGCGCTGGCCGTCGTGCCGTTCGTGGAATAGCGCGCCGTTGCCGTGGTCTGCGGGTCCGTCGCGAGCGAGGTCCAGCCGCGGTAGTTGAAATCGCGGATCGCGGCGAGCGTGGGGCTTTCGCTGCCGGTCGTCGAGGATGTCGCTGCCGCTTGCGACTGCGCGCGCATGATCGACGCCGACATGTTCGCGCTCAGCGAGATCGAGGACATGGCTTGCGTGCTCGCGCTTTCGTTCGTGAAAACGAGCGTCACGTTCTGCCCGGAGAGGCCCTTGATGCTGACGGGCACGTCGATAGCCGACGCATTCGCGTTGATCGCCTGCCAGATGCCTGCGCCGCTGCCCGCATAGGTCGAATCGTCTGTGGCCGAGCAGCCCTGGCAGGCAGCGTGCAGTTTGCCGTCGGCGGCGACGACGGGCACGCCGCTCGAGGTAGGCGTGCTTTTCGCCGCGTTCGAGGAGGGCGTGCTGCCGCCTCCGCCCCCGCATGCGGCGAGCGCTGCCGCCAGTGCACAGACAAGCGTCAGGGTCGTGACGCGTGCCGTAATCGATGTCGTGCGCTGGCTGCCCATCGCAGTGTTCCTTTCCGGCGTCGCCGGTTCATGCGGCGCGGTCATGCGGACCGCGCCGGCGTGTCAATCGGTGATGTGCGTGAAGCGGACTCGCGAGGTCGACGCACAAGGCGAGACTGACTACGTGAACGCTGGAGCAACGAGCGAGGCAATTGCCTCTGCTGGAATATCGGCGTGGCGGCGGGCGACTTTAGGTGCAGATCGCTTGAAACGAGGGGCAAATTCAACACGCATGCGTGTCGCGCGCAAAATGGGCGCGAGCGCGCCACGCGCAGAACTTGACGATAATTTACGAGGGGCCGGATCGCTCGCCACACAATGGCGAACACGGTGCGAGATTCGTGCGCCGATGCAATGCGCCACTAACTCCTGATTCGCCATCATGCTGCCCACTTTCGCTCCGCTACTGACCTTTCTTCGCCGGGCCGTCGCTGCGCAAGCGTGCGGCGATGCGCGCGCGCATTCGCTGTGGCTCGAAGCGGCGACGCATCTGCATCCACTGGATAACGCGTCGATCGACCGGCTGATGCTCGATCTGCTCGAACAGCAGCAGGTCGAGCAAGCGGTGTCGCTGGTCGAAACGGTCGCGCAACTCGAACCGCATAGCGCAGCAGCCAATGTGCGTCTCGGCTATGCATTGCAGATGGCCAACCGTCATCGCGATGCCATCGCTTCCTACCGCAGCGCGCTCGCTATCGATCCCACGTTTCCGCAGTTGCGCAAGAACCTCGCGATCGCGCTGAACCGCACGGGCGGCGATCCCGATGAAGAGCGCCGGTTGCTCGAAGCGGCCGTCGCGGCGGACCCGTCGGACTTCGCGCTGTGGCTCAACCTGATGAGCGCGCGGCGCGCGTGCTTCGATCTCGATGGATCGCTTGCGGCGGCGGCGCGCGCGGTCGAGATCGATCCTCAGAGTGCGCTCGCGCATGGCAATCTCGCGCAGGCGCTCAAGGAGTCGCGGCGCTGGGACGATGCGCTGATTCACGCAACAAAGGCCTGTGCGCTCGCGCCTGACAACGCATCGCTGCGCACGGGGCTCGGCGTGCTGCATCTGCTGCGCGGCGAATACGCGCAGGGCTGGGCCGCGCACGAAGCACGCTGGAATGATCCGGCGAGCATGCTGACGGAAGGGCGTCCGCCGTTCGACAGGCCGCAATGGCGCGGCGAATCGCTCGCGGGCAAGACCTTGCTGGTCTGGGGCGAACAGGGCATGGGCGACGTGCTGCAGTTTTGCCGCTTCATTCCGCTTCTCGCGCAGCGCGTGCATCGCGAAGGCGGGCGGATCGTGTGGAATTCGTTTGCGCAGATGGGGGCGCTGCTGCCGCGCAGTTTCGGCGAACACGTCGACGCCTATTCCGTCACGCGCGATATCGAAGCATTGCCTGCGTTCGATTTCGAATTACCGCTCGTGAGCGCGCCGTTGATGCTCGATACGCGCGTCGAATCGATCCCGCAAGCGGTGCCGTATCTGCGCGCCGACGCGGACGCGCGTGCGGCATGGCGGGCGCGTCTTGCCGGCGAGAAGCGTCTGAAGGTCGGGCTCGCGTGGACGGGCAGCCTGAATCACGGACGCAACCGCTTCCGGCGCGTCGGCTGGGAGCGTTATGCGCAGGCGTTTCGCGATATCGACGGCGTCGCGTTCTATTCGCTGCAGCCGGGCGCAACGGACGATATCGACGCGGCGCGCACGGCCGGTTTTTCGATCGCCGATTTCACGCACGAGTGGCATAGCTTCGACGATACGGCGGCGTTCGTCAGCGAACTCGATCTGGTGATCACGGTGTGCACGTCGGCGGCGCACCTTGCGGGCGCGCTCGGTCAGCGCACGTGGGTGCTGCTCGACGTGAATCCGTACTGGACGTGGATGACGGACCGGCGCGACAGCCCGTGGTATCCGACGGCCACGCTGTACCGGCAGCAGCAGTTCGGCGAATGGCAGCCGGTGATGGACGACGTGTCGCGCGACCTGCGGGCACTCGCTAAAAGCGGCGTCTAGGCACCCAGCGCCGCGCGCGACGCATTAGACATCGGGCGCATGCGTCACTTCCGAAGCAGGCGCTTTCACCGGCGCATCGGGCGGCACGCCGAGCAGTTGCAGCGAACCGCCTGTGACTGCGCTGAACACCGGCCCTGCGACCGTGCCGCCATAAAACGCGCGACCTGCGGGATCGTCGATCATCACGGCGACAACGAGCCGCGGATTGCTCATCGGCGCCATGCCGACGAACAGCGACCGGTAGCGCCCCTTCGCGTACGACGCGCCGACCTGTTTGCGCGCCGTCCCCGTCTTGCCGCCGATCCGATAACCGTCGATATTCGCCGCGCGTCCCGTGCCGCCTTCGCTGGTCGCCATTTCGAGCATCGAGCGGATTGCGGCCGCCGTCGCGGGCGTCGTGACGCGCTGGCCCTCGGACGATGCGCGCGTCGGGTCGATCAGCAACGAAGCGGGATGCAGCGTGCCGTCGCCCGCGTAGGCCGTGTACACCTGCGCGATCTGCAACAGCGATGCTGACAGGCCGTAGCCATATGCCATCGTCGCCTGCTCGATGGGACGCCAGCGCGCGAACGGACGCACGCGGCCCGCGGCGACACCCGGGAACGTCAGCTCCGGCGCGCGCCCCAGTCCGTATTCCTGGTACTTGTTCCAGATGGTTTCGGCGGGCAGGTTCAGCGCGAGCTTGGCGAGTGCGATGTTGCTCGACTTCTGCAAGGCTTCGGCGATCGTCATGCGTCCGTGGTTCGACGTGTCGTGGATCACGGCGGGGCCGATCTTGTACCAGCCGGGCGCCGTGTCGATCATCGTGCCGGGCCGCACGAGCCCGCGATCGAGCGACAGCGCGACCACGAGCGGCTTGATCGTCGAACCCGGCTCGAATGTATCGACGACGGCGCGGTTGCGCAGTTGCCGACCGGTGAGCCGCGAGCGGTCGTTCGGATCGAAGCTCGGATAGTTCGCGAGCGCGAGAATCTCGCCGTTGTGCGCATCGAGCACGACGACGCTGCCCGCTTGCGCGCTGTGCTTCGCGACGGCCGCCTTCAGCTGCGCATAGGCGAGTTGCTGGATGCGGCGGTCGATCGTCAGATGAACGGTCGCACCGTTTTGCGCGGGCGTGAGCGGGCGCGTGTCCGACACCACGCGGCCTAGGCGATCACGGATCACTTCACGCTCGCCGGGTTCGCCGGACAGCATTTCATTCGCGGCCAGCTCGATGCCTTCCTGACCGTTGTCCTCGATATCGGTGAAGCCGACCACGTGCGCCGCCGATTCACCCTCGGGATAAAAGCGCTTCGAATCCGCGATGCGCGTGATGCCCGCGAGATTGAGCTTGTCGATATGCGCGGCCGTGTCCGCGTCGACCTGGCGCTTGAGCAGCACGAAGCTCTTGTCGCCCGAAACACGATGCCTGAAGTCGGCGAGCGGCATGTCGAGCAGCTTCGCGAGCGGCGGATAGGCGGCTTCGTCGAGCAGTTTCGGCGACGCCCAGATTTCGTACGTCGCGAGACTCACGGCGAGCATCGCGCCATGACGGTCGACGATGCGCCCGCGCGTCGCGTCGAGTTCGATGGTGCGCTGGTAGCGCTTTTGCCCCTGTTCGACGTAGAAGTCCTGATTGACGACCTGCACCCAGAACGCGCGGCCGACCAGCGAAGCGAACGCCGCGAACACGAGGATCACGATCAGCTTCGAACGCCACATCGGCAGGCGCGCGACGAGGACGGGATTCTTCGCGACGGGCGCGTACGGATCGTGGTTTTTCTTGCGGAGCATGAGGGCGAAGCCGGCCGTTCTGACAACCGGTCCACAGTGAGTGTAGACGGATTGTAATAAGAACGTAATCTCGACGCGAGCTTCGCGGAAGGTTTTTGCGTGCGGGGCGACGCCGGAGAGGCGTCTACGCGGCGAAAGCGGGGCGGTTTTGAAAACGGGCGCGTGGTCGCCCGTTCAACCTATGCGTCGTCTCCGACGCGGCGTGTTGAAGAGGCGCCCTCTGTGGGGCGCCTTCTTTTTCGGTTATTGCGGTGAGAGCACAGCCCGATCAGGCGGGCAGCGAGAAGCTCGAAATCGCTTCGCGCAACACGCCGACCTGATCCTTCAGCGAATGCGCGGCGGCGGCGGCCTGTTCGACGAGCGCGGCGTTCTGCTGGGTCACCTGATCCATCTCGCCGACAGCGCGGTTCACCTGCTCGATGCCCGCGCTCTGTTCGCGCGATGCATGGCTGATTTCCTCGAGAATCTCGTTCACGCGGCGCACCGACGCGACGATCTCGCCCATCGTCGAGCCCGCGTTCGCGACGAGCGATGCGCCTTCCTCGACGCTGCCCGTCGACGTTTCGATCAGCGCCTTGATCTCTTTGGCCGCCGTCGCCGAGCGTTGCGCGAGGCTGCGCACTTCCGCCGCGACGACCGCGAAGCCGCGGCCCTGTTCGCCCGCGCGGGCCGCTTCGACGGCCGCGTTGAGCGCGAGGATGTTGGTCTGGAACGCGATGCCGTCGATCACGCCGATGATGTCGCCGATCTGCTTCGAACTATTCGTGATGTCGCCCATCGTGCGGACCACGTCGTCGACGACGCGGCTGCCGCGCTTCGCGATATCGGCGGCTTCGCTGGCGAGGCCGGCTGCCGTCGCCGCGCTATCGGCGTTCTGCTTCACGTTCGACGTCATCTCGTCCATGCTCGACGCCGTTTGCACGAGTGCGGCCGCCTGTTCTTCCGTGCGCTGCGAGAGATCCGTGTTGCCTGCGGCGATTTCGCTCGCGCCGACGTTGATGTTCTCGGTGCCGGTGCGCACGCGCGACACGGTTTCGACGAGACCCTTCTGCATTGTGTGCAGCGCGTGCAGCAGACTGCCGCGGTCGTTGTTCGCGAGCGGCACGGGCGTTGCGAGATCGCCGCGCGCAATGCGTTGCGTCGCTTCGACGGCCACTTCCAGATCGCCACCGAGCGTGCTCTTTATGCTGCGCAACACGAGCACCATCACGACGGTCGCGATGGCGCCGAGCACGAAGGTGATCGCGAGCCAGCTCAGCAGATGGGTGTAGAACGCTTTCTGCACGTCGTCCATGTACATGCCCGTGACGAGCACCCAGTCCCACGGCGCGAAGCGCATTGCGTAGCTGGTCTTGGGAACGGGCGTGTCGCTGCCCGGCTTCGACCACAGGTAATCGACGAAGCCGCCTTTGCCTTGAGCTGCGGCATTGACGATATCGACGAACAGATGATTGCCCGCCGGGTCCGTGAAGCCGGACAGGTTCTTGCCGACGAGCGCCTGTTTGAACGGATGCATCAGCATGACTGGCTGCGAGTCGTTGACGGAGAAATAGCCGTCAGTGCCGTAGCGGATTGCGGCGATCGTGTCGAGCGCCTGCTTTTTGGCATCGGCTTCGCTCATCACGTGTTCTTGCGACAGCGTGTAGTAGCGGTTGGCGATCGAATGGGCCTGCTCGACGAGTGTGGTCAGCTGATCGCGGCGGTCGGCGATCATCGACGAGCGGCTTTGCCACGCGCCGAACGCACCGATGAGGACGAGGCCGATCCAGAGGATCGCGATCATCGAGGCGAGTTTTTTGTTCAGTGTCATGGTTTGGATTTGCTTTCAGCGGGTTTTGTTGCAGCGGTGCTTGTGGCACTGCCAAGTGCGTTTACGGCGCGCTACCGTTTGCGCATAAGGCGGGGAAACCCCTAACTGACCCTTTCATTTATTTGTATGAGGGTTTGGCTTGTGGCGCGGCTCTGCCTTTTTGGGTTTTGATTTTTGGGTTTTCGCTGGCATCCGCTTTGTGTCGCTGGCATCCGCTTTGTGTCGTTGGTCTATTAGCGTTGCCCCTGTGCGGGGCGGCAGTTACTTTCTTTGCCGCGGCAAAGAAAGTAACCAAAGAAAGCCGCTTTTGAACCTCCAGTGCCTGCCAGGATAACGCTACAGCACATGTCCTTTGAGCTGTAGCGTAGCGACGCAAACACTCCGTAGACCGCCCGTAGTCAACCGCGCGCGGCGCGAAAGATGACATTCGCTTGGGGCACATTCGGTCGATTTGTTTTTGTGTGTTGCCGTCGGATTGATTGCGGCGGTATGTGCTCGAGATTGTGTGTGGGGCTTTCGCGCCGTGCGCGGTTGACTGCGGGCGTTCTACAGAGTGCGGAGGTCGCTGCGCGATAGCTCAACGGCGGCATGCCGAAGCGGTATCCAGGCAGGCACCGGAGGTTCAAGAGCGGCTTTCTTTTGCCTACTTTTCTTTGCCGCTGCAAAGAAAAGTAGGTGCCGCCCCGCACAGGGGCAACGCTAAAAGACCGACACGAAAACGCGGATGCCAGCATTCAAAAAAACCCCAAAAAACCAAATACTGAAAACTGGCGTCGCAGACAAAAAAAACCATTAAATAGCCACATTTTTCACCCTAACACCATCAATTGCCAAAACGAGTCCCTTTCAAAGGCACGTTGAAATCATTTCCGATATAGTCGCCATTTTTGTTCGTTAGAACCGCCGCCGCGCGCGCAGCGCAATAAGACAGCGACAACGGAGCCAACACAAATGAACGCACGCGAACCTTCTTTCGTCACCACCTTGTCGCGCAGCGCACGCCTGCGCCAGATGCTCATCAGCAACGAACTCGAATTCCTGATGGAAGCGCATAACGGCATCTCCGCGCGCATCGCGCGTGAAGCCGGCTTCAAAGGCATCTGGGGTTCGGGCCTCGCGATCTCCGCGCAATACGGCGTGCGCGACAACAACGAAGCAAGCTGGACGCAAGTCGTCGATACGCTCGAATTCATGGCCGATGCCAGCGATCTGCCCATCCTGCTCGACGGCGATACCGGCTACGGCAACTTCAACAACGTGCGCCGCCTCGTGCGCAAGCTGGAACAGCGCGGCATCGCGGGCGTGTGCATCGAAGACAAGGTGTTCCCGAAGACGAACAGCTTCATCAAGGGCGAAGCGCAGCCGCTCGCCGATATCGACGAGTTCTGCGGCAAGATCAAAGCGGGCAAGGACTCGCAGACGGATGAAGATTTCTCGATCGTCGCGCGCGTCGAAGCACTGATCGCAGGCTGGGGTATGGACGAAGCGCTCAAGCGCGCGGAAGCGTATCGCCAGGCAGGCGCCGATGCCATCCTGATTCACAGCAAGCTCTCGCGTCCCGACGAGATCCTCGAATTCGCGCGCGAATGGGCAGGCCGCGGTCCGCTCGTGATCGTGCCGACCAAGTACTACAGCACGCCGACGGAAGTGTTCCGCAAGGCAGGCATCAGCACCGTGATCTGGGCGAATCATCAGATTCGCGCAGCCACGTCGGCGATGCAGGCAGTGGTCAAGGAAATCTACGAGAGCCAGACGCTCGTCAACGTCGAAGATCGCATCGCGACCGTCAACGAAATCTTCCGTCTGCAAAACGCCGACGAGTACTCGGAAGCGGAAGAGCGCTATCTGTCGTCGTCGCGCGTGGCGGGCTCGGCTGTCGTGCTCGCTGCGAGCCGCGGCAAGGGCCTCGAAGCCGTCACGACGGATCGTCCGAAGGTCATGCTGCCCATCGCGGGCAAGCCGCTTCTGCGCTGGCTCGTCGATGCGTTCAAGAAGCAGGGCGTCAACGACATCACGGTCGTCGGCGGCTATCGCGCAGATGCAATCGACACGGCTGGCATCAAGCTCGTCGTCAACGAGCGTCACGAGCAGACGGGCGAACTGGCGTCGCTCGCATGCGCCGTCGACAACCTGCAGAACGACACGCTGATCTCGTACGGCGATCTGCTGTTCCGCAGCTACATCGTGCGCGATCTGGTGGAGGGCGAAGCGCCGTTCAGCGTGGTCGTCGATTCGACGACGGTCAACGAATCGGGCGCGGCAAATCAAAGCGTGCGCGATTTCGCGTGGTGCTCGGCAGGCGACGATCGCGGCCTGTTCGGCAACAAGGTGCTGCTGCGCCGCGTGTCGAACAACGAAGCCGATGTGAAGGGCGAAGCGCCGCAAGGCCGCTGGATTGGTCTGCTGAACGTGCGTGGCGCGGGCCGCGAGCGTCTGCAGGCAGTGATGAACACGCTGCGCGCGCGCCCCGATTTCGATTCGCTCGATATGCCCGCGCTGCTGAACGCGCTGCTCGAAGCCGGGGAAGAAATCGAAGTGCAATACGTGCATGGCCACTGGCGCGGTGTGAACGATCTCGAAGACTTCCGTCGTGCAGGCGACTTCGCGCATGAAGCCACGCCGCTCGCAAAGGGCGATGCAGCGGGAGGCGGCGCGCAATGATCGAGGCAGCACAGTTTGTCGAAGCGGCGCGCGAGCGTGGCTTCGACTGGTATGCGGGCGTGCCTTGCTCGTATCTGACGCCGTTCATCAACTACGTGTTGCAGGATCCGAAGCTGCACTACGTGTCGGCGGCGAACGAAGGCGATGCCGTCGCGTTCATCGCCGGCGTGACGCTCGGCGCGCAGAACGGCCGTCGCGGCGTGACGATGATGCAGAACTCGGGCCTCGGCAACGCAGTGAGTCCGCTCACGTCGCTGACGTGGACGTTCCAGTTGCCGCAGCTTCTGATCGTCACGTGGCGCGGCCAGCCCGGTGTCGCCGATGAACCGCAGCATCAGTTGATGGGGCCGATCACGCCCGCGATGCTCGACACGATGGAAATTCCGTGGGAGACGTTCCCGACGGAAGCGGACGCGATCGGTCCCGCGCTGGATCGCGCGATCGCGCATATGGATGCGACGGGTCGTCCGTATGCACTCGTGATGCAGAAGGGCAGCGTCGCGCCGTATGAACTGAAGGACGCAGGCCGCGCTGCGAAGCGCGAAGTGCGCGCTGCACGCGATGTGTCGCATGGAAAGACGCCTGATGCCTTGCCGACGCGCAACGAAGCGCTGCAACGCGTGATCGCGCATACGCCGTTGAATTCGACGGTGGTGCTCGCGTCGACGGGCTTCTGCGGACGCGAGCTTTATGCAATCGACGATCGTCCGAACCAGTTGTATATGGTCGGCTCGATGGGCTGTCTGACGCCGTTCGCGCTGGGTCTTGCGCTGACGCGGTCCGATCTGCACGTGGTCGCGCTCGATGGCGACGGCGCGGCGCTCATGCGCATGGGCGTGTTCGCGACGCTCGGCGCGTATGGTCCTTCGAACCTCACCCACATTCTGCTCGACAACGGCGCGCACGATTCGACGGGCGGACAGTCGACGGTGTCGCCGCAAGTGTCGTTTGCGGGCGTTGCGTCGGCGTGTGGCTATGCGTCCGCTGTCGAAGGCGACGACGCGAGCCTGATCGACGAACTGTTTGCGTCGCCGTTGCTCGACGGCCCGCGCTTCGTGCGCGTTGCGATTCGCCGCGGCACGCCGGACGGCCTGCCGCGCCCGACCATTACGCCGCCCGATGTGAAGACGCGCCTGATGCGCCACATCGCCACGGCTGGCTCGAACGAAGGAGCACGTTGATGCTGCTGATGAACCCTGGTCCCGTCACGCTGACGGAGCGCGTGCGTAATAGCCTGCTGCAAACGGACCTGTGCCACCGCGAAAGCGAATTCTTCGATCTGCAGGACGAAGCACGTTCGCGACTCGTCAAGCTGTACGACCTCGACCCTGCGCAATGGAGCGCCGTGCTGATGACGGGCTCGGGCACGGCGGCCGTCGAAAGCATGATCGCGGCGCTGGTGCCGGAGAACGGCAAGCTGCTGATCATCGAAAACGGCGTATACGGTGAGCGTATTTCGCAGATCGCTAAGCAGTATGGCATTGCTCATGGCATCGTGAAGCACGAATGGATGCGGGCGCCTGATCTCTCGCGCATCGCGACCGCACTCGACGATGACAAGGCCATCACGCATGTCGCCGTGATTCATCACGAGACGACGACGGGGCGTTTGAACGACCTGAAGGCGCTTGCTGAAGTCTGCAGCGCGCGTGGCGTGAAGATGCTCGTCGACGCTGTGAGCAGTTTTGGCGCGGAAGAAATTGACTTCGCGGAAGGCACGATTGCGGCGGTCGCCGCGACGGCGAACAAGTGTTTGCATGGCGTGCCGGGCGCTGCATTTGTGATCGTGCGGCGCGATGCGCTGGCCGTTGCTGCGAGCCGCACGTATTACCTCGGGCTCGTGCGACTCGCCAGTTTGCAGGATCAGCGTAATACGCCGTTTACGCCTTCTGTGCATGCGTATTACGCGCTTGTTGAGGCGCTGCGCGAGCTTGATGATGAGGGTGGCTGGAAGGCGCGGCATGCACGGTATGCTGCTCTCGCCGAGCGGGCTCGGGCTGGGCTTGCTGAGCGTGGGATTCTTTCTGTGCTGCCGGCTTCTGAGTGTTCCGTCGTGCTGCGGTCTTATCGTTTGCCCGACGGCGTTTCTTATGAGCGCTTGCATGATGCGCTCAAGGCGCGTGGGTTTGTGATTTATGCCGGGCAGGGTGGGCTATCCAAGGAGCTCTTTCGGATCTCCACGATGGGGGCTATTCATGCCGCGGATATTGAGCGGCTTTTGCGTAGTTTTGATGAGTTGATGAAGTAGGGTTTTTGTCTGCGACGCTAGTCGCCATTCCGGCTTTTGCTTTTCACTGCGCTGGCATCCGCGTTTTGCTTTCGGTTTATTAGCGTTGCCCCTGTGCGGGGCGGCACCTACTTTTCTTTGCAGCGGCAAAGAAAAGTAGGCAAAAGAAAGCCGCTTTTGAACCTCCGGTGCCCGCCAGGATAGCGCTTCAGCATGCCGTAGTTGAGCTATCGCGCAGCGACGTCCCCACTCTGTAGAAAGCCCGCGGTCAACCGCGCACGGCTGAAAACCCACACACAGTCTGGAGCACATAACGCCGCAATCAGACCGACGGCAAACACACAAAAACAAGCAAACAAGCCGACCGAACGTGCCCCAGGTGGATGTCATCTTTCGCGCCGCGCGTGCCTGACTGCGGGCTTTCTACGAAGTGTTTGCGTCACTGCGCGACCGCTCAAAGACCGTGTGCCATGGCGTTATTCTGGCAGGCACCGGAGGTTTGAAGCGGCTTTCTTTTGCCTACTTTTCTTTGCCGCTGCAAAGAAAAGTAGGTGCCGCCCCGCACAGGGGCGACGCAAGAAGCACCGTTACGAATTCGCGGATGCCAGCGAAAAACCAACCGCCCCGCCTCCACAGCCCACAACTGTTCAGCGTCACTTAACGCGTTCACCCACGAATAGCGTTCCTGAAAGCCGTCTGTCGGCATATCGTCGTGTCACCTACCTGATTTGCAGCGTTGTGATGCCTGGCCCGATCGGCCTCGATGAATTAAACGTTGCACACAGGCATCAGCATGTCTGACCGACGACTAAGCACAGGAGTCCCGCGATGAATCAACAAGCTGCCGGACCAGCCGCAGAAGGCTCGACGCGAAGGTCGGCTGCCGCATGAAAGCCGGTCTGCGGCGATCGTGGAAGGGCTTGCGAAGCTCGCCCGTTCGATGGAACTCAGCGTGACGGCCGAAGGTGTCGAAACAAATGAACAGGCCAGGTTTCTGCGCGAATGCGGAATCGACCGGATGCAGGGGTTTCTGTATAGCCGCGCAGTCGAACCCGATGATTTCATCGACGATTACACGGCACGCGCCAGCGGGCGCGTGTGACCGACGAAAAGGAGTCTGTTAGAGCACGCGTGTCATCGGCACGCATTGAAGCAGCGTAAGAAGGAGAGCAAAAGTGTTTAGAGAAAATATGTTCGATGCCGAAGCGGCCGTTACCTTGCTGAACAATTCGGTCTATGCGGCGCTGGTCGGCGAATGCGAAGGATGTCTCGATGTTCTTCGGGAAGGCAATCTTCCCTTCACATATGAACGAGGCTTCGTCGGCACGTCCGGACTCGACGACATTACGACATGCGTTGCCGAGTCGCTTTATTTCAGCGACGGTTCAAGAGCGTTGCGCGTGACATGCCCGCAAACGCCGAGCGGCTGGACTCAATGGACGGCTTTGCAGCCGCTTCCGCAAGGGCAATTGCAATAGCATTCGACTTCGAAAAAAAGACGCGTCTCACGCCTTGGACGCGAGACGCGCAAATCGCACGCAGATGGAACGCAATCAGAAGTTGTGCTTCAAACCGACAATGGCCGAAACCTGCTTGTCGGTAGTCGAATTCGGCAGATTGGGAATCTGCGCGTAATTCGCACTCTGCCCCGTCACAGGATCGGTGCCGATTCCACTTCCTGCCGCCTTCTGGAAGATGCCGACAGCGTAAAGCGTCGTGCGCTTCGACAGGCTGTACGTCGCGCCGAGGTTCACCTGATGAAACTTCGGCGAACCGCTAACGTCCGTCTTCATCGAGTTGTAGATATACGCGGCGCCGAGCGAAAGGGCGGGTGACAACGCATACGTCGCATTCACTTCGACGATATCGAAGCGCACGTCCGCACCTTGCGGCAATGCTGCGCTCGCGAAGTACTGACTATCGTCGAGCTTCGTATGCGTATACACGAGGCCAATCGTCGCCGGGCCGAATGTGTACGAACCGCCTGCGCCGAACGTCTTCAGTGAATGGGCATTCTGCAACTCGCAGTACATCGCGGTTGGATTCGAGCACGCAAAGTCGCCGATATAACCCTGCTCGCCGCCGAGCGCGGCATCGAGCGGATTGTTCAGATCGAGATAACCGATGCCGAACGAAAAGGGCGCGGTGTTGTAACTCGCAGCAACGGCCCAGCCGCGCTTTTGCGAGAAGTCGCCTGCCACGCCGCCGAGCGAGTACGTGCCGCTCACCGAAAAGCCCGCGATCGTCGGACTCACGTATTGCACTGCGTTGTTCAGATTGAGCGCGGCATTCAGGTTGTCGACGTCGCCGATATGCGAGCCGAACAGCGTGGCCCACGTGTTGCTCGACGCATACGGCGCGAGTGCATTGGTGTACGAGTCGAACTGGCGGCCGAAGGTCAGCGTGCCGTAGCGTTCGTTCGTGAGTCCGACCCACGCGTTCTGATTGAACAGCGTGCCGCCTTGCACGAAGCTGCCGCTGCCCGTGTAGAAGCTGTTTTCAAGCTTGAACGTGACGGACGTGCCGCCGCCGATGTCCTCGCTGCCCGTCAGGCCGAAACGCGAAGGCGCGGAATTACCGCCCGTGAACTGAAAGTTGTGCCCGCCGCCGACGCTGCCGTCCGCATGCGTGACCTGCTGGTTGTTCGTGTACGTGATGCCCGCATCGACATCGCCGTATAGCGTGATGCTGCTTTCCGCATGCGCAATGCCGGACGCTGTCAGCGTCGCGGCGAGCGCGGCCACCGCCGCCGCGATCTTGCGCGGCGTCGTCGGATGATTCATGTCTCTTCCCCTTTGTCTCTTGTGTGTCTGCGTTGCGGTCGCGCAGGGCGATTGCGTTGCCGACGCATCGCGCGCCGGCAACGCAACGCGCGAACCGCTTACGCGTAATTGATCATCACCGACTTGCTTTCGGTGTATTGCTCGATCACAGCACGACCCAGTTCTCGGCCGAAGCCCGATTGCTTCATGCCGCCGAACGGCATCGCGTTGTCGAGCAGCGAATGGCAGTTGACCCACACCGTGCCCGCCGCGATGCGCGGAATCAGCTTGTGAACAGCGGACATGTCGTTCGACCAAATGCTCGCGCCGAGGCCATACGGCGTGTCGTTCGCGAGTTGTACGGCGGTGTCGATATCGTCAAAGGGCATCGCGACCAGCACCGGCCCAAAGATCTCTTCGCGAACCACACGCATCGTGTGATTCGTATCGACCATCACGGTCGGTTCGACGAAGAAGCCGGGCTTGTCGAGCATCTTGCCGCCCGCTGCCGCACGCGCGCCTTCCGCGAAGCCCGAATCGATATAGCCGCACACGCGGTCGCGCTGTTTCACGGACACGAGCGGGCCGATCAGCGTCGACGGGTCCATGCCCGCGCCGACCTTCAGGCTCTTCGCGATCTGCGCGACGCCGTCGATCACCTTGTCGAACACCTGGTTGTGGATATAAACGCGCGAGCCCGCCGTGCACACCTGGCCCGAGTTGAAGAAGATTGCATTCGCGACGCCTTGCGCGGCCTTGTCGATATCGACATCGGGCAGCACGATCACGGGCGACTTGCCGCCCAGTTCGAGCGACATGCGTGTCATGTTGTCGAGCGCGGCGTGACCGATCAGCTTGCCCGTCTGCGTCGAACCCGTGAACGCGATCTTGTCGATGCGCGGATCGCGCGACAGTGCAGCGCCCGCCGTGTGTCCATAGCCCGTGACGATATTGACGACGCCTTCCGGATAGCCGGCTTCGCGAATCAGTTCACCCAGGCGCAGCGCGGAAAGCGGCGTGTCTTCAGCGGGTTTCAGCACGACGGTGCAGCCCGTCGCGAGCGCGGGCGCGAGCTTCCACGCGGCCATCAGCAGCGGGAAATTCCACGGAATGATCGCGCCGACCACGCCGACAGGCTCCTTGCGCGTGTAGCTGAACACTTCGCTATCGGGCATGTACGGCATGCCTGCATCGATCACGCTGCCTTCGATCTTCGTTGCCCAGCCCGCCATGTAGCGGAAGCACTGCGCGGTCATCGATACGTCGAGACCTTGCGCGACCATCACCGGCTTGCCGTTATCGAGCGATTCGATTTCCGCGAGTTCGCGCGCATTCGCTTCGACGAGATCGGCGAGCTTGAGCAACAGGCGTTCGCGGTCGGTGGTTTTCATCGAACGCCACGGGCCTGCGTCGAATGCGCGACGCGCGGCGGCGACGGCTTGCTGCACGTCGTGTTCGTTCGCTTCGGGCACGCGCGTGAGCACGCTGCCGTCGGCGGGATTCACGACGTCGATCGCGCAGCCCGACGTCGCGTCCGTCCATTCGCCGCCGATCAGCATCCTCTTCGGCTTTGCGAGGAAGGCTTGCGTGGCGTCGAGCAGCGGGAAGGTGTTCTTCGTCTCCATGTTCGTTTCCTTTGATGGGATGTTCAGTAGCGGTCCGCGACGCCCTTGATGCCGCGCTCGTGCAGATCGCGGATCAATCCGGCGCGCACCGTCGCGACATCGGAGAAAGCGGGGCGGCGGTGCTGAGTGATTTCGCTTGCCGTATAAGGCTTGAAGTCCGTCGGCAGCGCGTCGCGGTTCTTGGTCGTGAGGAGCCAGTTCAGCACGTCGGCGAGTTCCTGATCGGAGAGCGCCGAGTTCGATGCGCCCGGCACGCGCACCACGTATTCGCGCCCTGCGGGCAGGTGCTCGAAGTAGCCGAGCGAATTCGCGAGCGGCGGCACCTTGCCGGGAATGCCGCCGCCCGTCGCCGTGTGGCAGCCCATGCAGTTGAGTACCCAATGCTGTTGCGCGAGCGATGCATCGGCGGTGCTTTGCGCGCTTTGTGCATTGGCAGGGGAGGGCGTCACGGATGTCGCGGCGCACGCGAGCAGCAGCATCGACACGCGCCGTGCTGCGCCGATCCACTGCGTCACAACCCGCGCGCCGCGCGCGGGCTGCTGCGTGTGCACGCGATGGCCGGCACGAGACACGCGGGCGGCGTTCATAGGCCGAGTCCCTTCACGACGGCGGCGCGCTGCGTGTGAACAGCGGCGCTGTCCAGCGTTTGCGCGCGTGCGGCCTTGATGTCGGCGGCCGTGAACGGTTTCGCGTCGCCATGCTGCGCGTTGAGATCGAACACGACGTAGTTCAACACTTGAGCCAGGTCTTCGTCGCTTGCGCTCGCGAAGCTCGGCATCTTGAAGTTGTAGCTCTTGTCGTGCACCTTGATCTCGCCGAACATGCCGTGCACGACGGTCGACGTGAGTTGTGCGCGGCCTTGCGACGTCGTCGAATACTTGCCGGGGTATTCGGTGAGCGGCGGCGCGAGGCCGTCCTGACCCTTGCCGCCTGCCTGGTGGCACACCGCGCATTGCGCGTCGAACATGCTTTTGCCGGCGGGGTAGTGCACCGTCTGCGCTTGCGCGGCATCTGTCATCGCGAACGATGCAGCCGCCGCGATGCAGAAAACCGCTATTTTTCCAGCGTATTTCACTTTCATTGCTTTGCTGCTCCAAGCAGGACCGAAACCGAACAGTGATAGTTCGAATTGCCGTTCGCCATGCACCAGTTGATGTCGTTGTCGAGCGACAGCTTGTACAGCGGCTTCTCGCGTTCGTTGCGATTGCAGAAGCACTTGCCGCACGAGGTTTTGCCGCAGCAGTCGTTGTACGAGACGATGTAGTCGGAGCCGTCGTGCGGATTGCGGCAGGTGCCGATCCACGTGATCGGCGAAGGCGTCGTGCCCGGCGGACAGCTGCTCGACGTGCCGCCGCAGCAGCTGCAAAGCCATCCGTCGATTGCGCAGTACTTCCAGTAATCGCAGCTCATCGGATCGTCGCTTGCGCCCGATGCCGCCGCGCCCGATGCGCCCGATGCAGCCGAAGCCGCATCGGCTGCATAGGCGGTGCGATCGACGGGCAGCAGCGGCAGCATCGCCGAGCCGACCAGCACCTTGCCGAGCTTCGCCATCGCGCTGCGCCGCGAACTGCGCTGCGCGACGCCGCGCGCCGACTTCTCGAACCATGAATCAAAAACGCCCATGTGATTGTTCTCCGCTCAGGTTGTCAGTGGGTTCGGCGCGTCATGCATGCTGTTCGTGCTGCTCGTGGCGATGGTCGCCGTGCACGAATTCCTGCAGCGATGCGACGCCGCGTTCCTTCGCTTCGAACAGGCTTTCCAGATGCTCGCGCGTGTTGACGAGACCCTTCGAGCGGACCTTGCCGCTTTCATCGAGCAGCACGGCATACGGCAGCTTGCCGATCTGATACGCCATGCCCAGTTCCTGCGACAGCACGTACGGGAAGCGGTCGAGGTTCTGCTTCTGCGCGAAGCGTTGATGTTCGGCAACGTCACCGTCGCTCGCGAGCACGATGTTGACGGGCGTCGACTCGCTCGCTTGCAGCGAAGGCAGCAGCGGCAGCAGCTTCTTGCAGACGGGGCACGTCGGAGACAGGAAGAACAGCAGCGTGGCCTTGCCTTGCGCATCGATACCGCCGACCTTCACTTGCTGGCCGCGAATGTCGGACAGTTCGAACGTCGGTGCAATCGCGCCGACAGCGGGGCCTTTATCGATCATCAACGCGCCTGCGGGCATGATGCGTTCGTACAGAATGCCGACCTGGCGAACCAGTGCGAGACAGATCGCGCCGAGCGCGAGAACGGCGATCCACAGGAGCGCGGTCGAAACGGTGAGAGCGGTTTGCATCATGAATTCCTCAAGTGGGAGAGGCGCGGCACGTTGGCCAGCAGCACATCGAAAGTGAGCAGTGCGCAGACGATCAGCAGCACGGCGAAGAAGAGCGTCAGGTAGTCGAACCACACGATCGAACGCGTCGCCGGTTCGATGAATGCGGTGGCAGCGAGCGCCGCGAGCAGCAACGCGCGCGCGACATGGAACCAGCCGATGCCGCGCGGCGCGTTCTGCTGCGTCGAAGCTTGCGTCGCCGCGAAGCCCGAGCAGCCGCAGTCGATATCCGTGTGGCCGCGCAGGATGTTGAACGCGAGGCCCGCCGCGAATGCGAGCAGCAATGCGACCAGCACGATCGCGCCCAACACGCGCGTGTCGGGGAACAGCAGCGCGGCGGCGCCGACCGTTTCCGCTGCCGCGATCGCGAAGGCGGCGGGCGCCGTCAATGCATCGGGCAGCAGGCGGTAATCGCCGAGGGCCTGACGGAACGCGGCAGGGCGCCGCCATTTGGCGACGGCGCCGAGCAGCACGACGATCGCCGTGCTGGCTTGCGCGCCCGTCGCGAGTACAGGATCGAGCATCATGTCGGCCTCACGGATTGACGAGCAGCGACGACGTATTGCCGACCTGCTTTTCGACGTTCTGCAGCTTGCCCGTGCGCGCATCCATCACGACGAGATCCGACGTGCCCGTGATGCCGTAGAACAGCGGCTTGTCGTCTTCGCTGACCTGGATCGATGCGACTGCGTCGATCTTCTGTTGCGACAGATCCCAGCGCGCGATGCGCTTTTTCGTCTGCAGGTCGTACACCCAGATTTCCGTGCCCGGATCCTTGTGCGAGCCGTCTTCGCCCTTATGCATCGCGACGTAATAGCGATGCAGCTTCGCCTGCACGGCGGTCTGCTGCATGCCGCCCGGACGCCAGCCCTCGGCGCGCTCGGCGTCCGTCAACAGCGACCACGCCTTGCCGAACACAGGCTTGTCGCCGCGGAAATCGGCGCTGCGCACCATGCCGTGGAACGTGGTGAACAGATAGCCGCCCTGATACGGCGACGCGTTGATGTAAGCAGGATCTTTATCGACGTCGATGAATGCATCGGACATCACGCGCTTCGTTTCCTTGCCGTTCGCATCGAGCGTGACGGTGAGCGCCTTGCCGCTTTCACACAGGCCCGTGAAGCGGTCGTTGCCCGACGGATAGGCGAGCACGCACGCGGCCATGTCGACTTCGGAGAGCACCTTCTTCGATGCGACGTCGATCACCGTCACCGACGCGGCGGGCGTGATGTTGGTCACATAGAGACGCTTGCCGTCTGCGCTGAACGTCGTGTTGTACGGCGACGGTACATGCTGGCCGTGCTTCGGCGGAATGACGATTTCGCCCGTGTGATCGAGCGTCGAGTTGTCGGTGAGTTCGACGACGTCGGTGCGCGTGCCGTGCGAGCCGCGCGCGAAGTACGTGGTCGACACGTAACTTGTCTTGTGGTCCGGCGAGATCGCAAAGCCCGGTGCGAAGCCCGCGTCGATCTGGCCGAGCAGCTTCTTCGCGTCGGCGTCGTACATGTAGATGCGCGCGTCGGTCATCGACGGCATCGAAATATCGACGACGAATACTTCGTGCGGATGCCATGCGGGCAGCTTCTGCACGGTCAGTTCTTCGGGCTTTTCGATTGCGTGCGCGCTGCCGATGCAGGCAGCGGCAAATGACAGCGTCGCCGCGATCGACGCGGTTCGTCGCCTTATTCTCATGTCGCCTCCAGTTGAGATACGGATTGTGTGAGGCGACTGTAGATCGACGAAAAATCGGGCCAACGCCGAAACCGGCAACGCGTTCGTGCCGATTTGGGATATTGGTAGTCTTCGTGAAAGGGATGTAGGGCTTGTGTTGGGTTGCGCGCGGTGCGGCTGTCAGGGGTTAGGGTTTGTCTTGAGAGGCCGCAGAGGCCCGCTTCAATGCCAGGAGTCCGCTTATCCGGCCGCGGATGCCTCTGCCGCCAACGCGTCGTGCACGTCGGCAATCACGCTGTTCCAGTCGCCGAGCGCCGGCTGCCGGAACAGCCGCGCGCGCGGATACCACGGGCTGTCGGTGCGATCGAGCAGCCAGCGCCAGCAGGTATCGAAGCGGTTCATGATCCACACGGGCGTGCCCGTCGCACCGGCGAGGTGCGCGACAGCCGTGTCGACACTGATCACCAGATCGAGGTTGCATACGAAGGCGGCCGTGTCGGCGAAATCCGCGAACTCATCCGTGTAATCGACGATCCGTCCGGCGAGTTCAGGGTTGCCGCTCAGCTGCTGCGCGGCGGGCCCCTTCTGCAAGCTGTAGAACTGCACATGCGGTATGTCGAGGATCGGTGCCAGCGTGTCGAGCGCAATCGAACGCCGCGCATCGGTTTTTCGCAACTCGGCGACATGCGGACGGTTGCCGCCCGCCCACACGAGACCGACCTTCAGCGCCCGCGATACGTCGCTTGCCAGACGCTCGCTCCAACGTTTCGTGTCCGACTCATCCGGAAACAGATAGGGCGTGTCGGCAGGGATGCTCTCTACGCGCGTTCCGAACGCAAGCGGCAGACTCAGCAGGGGAGCGTGGCAATCGAAGGCGGGCAACGGTTGGCCCTGTTCGACCAGTCCGGCGACGCCATCGAGCGTCTGAAGCAAACGCATCAGCTCCTGCGGCACTTCGAGGATCACCTTCGCGCCCATCGCCGCGACGAGCGGGACATAGCGGCAGAACTGCAAGGTATCGCCAAGCCCCTGTTCCGCGTGCAGCAGGATGGTCTTGCCGTCGAGCGGAAACTGGCCGAGCCATAGCGGTTGCGCGAACTGGCGCTGCGCGCCTTGCATCCGATGACGCTGCCAGCGCCATTCGTATTCCTGCCAGCCTTCGTCGAGCCGGCCCATCTGCAGCAGACAGAGCGCGCGGTTCCAGTGCGCTTCTGCCTGGTCCGGGTTCAGCGCGAGCGCGCGCTCGTACGATTGCAGCGCATCCTCGTGCTGTTTCAGGTCGATTTGCGTGAGGCCGAGATTGCTCCATGCGTCGGCGAACGAAGGCGCGAGTTCGAGCGCGCGCTGATAGCTGGCCTGCGCATCCTGTGGACGGTTCAGGTCGCTCAATGCGTTCGCGCGATTGCTCCAGGCTTCGGCATAACCCGTCTGCAACGCGATGGCCTGATCGCAGGCGGCCAGTGCATCGTCGGGACGATCGAGGTCCCGCAGCACGCACGCGCAATTGTTCCAGGCCTGCGCGAGCGCGGGCTGCAACGCGATCGCCTTTTCAAAACTCGCGAACGCTTCAGCCGGACGTTCGAGTCCCGCGAGCGCGTTGCCGCGGTTATTCAGTGCATCGGCGAAATTGGCCTGCAATGCCAACGCGCGATTGGCGCTCGCCAGCCCTTCGTTGAAGCGGCGCTGCGCGTTATATGCATACGCGAGGTTCGAGTGAAGCGGCGCCTGCATGCCGTTGATCGCGATTGCTTTCTTCAGCAGTTCGATGCCTTCATCGAGACGCCCCGCCTGCAGCGACAGCGCACCCAGCAACTGGAGCGCGTCGAAGTGTTTGGGCCGCAAAGCGAGGATCTCGCGATAAAGCTCTTCGGCTTCCGGATGGGCGCCGTTCTGCTGCATCGCGACGGCCTGCTGCAGCATCGCGTCGATCTGGCGCTGCGGGTTTTGTGTTTTGCTCATGGGCTGCACAACTGCTGGGGCATCCGTGGCCACGCGGCGCCGGGCCGCAGGACGGGATTGAAGGTTGGACGACTTGCCGGTCCCGATTATCCCCGAAAAGCCCGGCCCGCTTTGCCGTCCACACGCTATTTGTTGTTGCCCGCGCCCGTGCCGTACAGGCCATTGTCGAAACCGCCCGCGCCCTCTGGTTTGTGCCCCGGCTTCGCTTTCGACTTGCTGCGCTGATCCGGCTTCGCTTCAGCCGCCTGCGGCGCGTTCGATTCGAGCGTGTTCGATGCGGGCGTCGCGGGGTTCGTACCCATCGGCGCGGTGCGGCTTTCCTGCGGCGGCGAGCCGCTTGGCGCGGTGATCTGCGCATCGGCAAAAGTGGACAGCGACATCGCTGCGCAGAATGCGCACGTCGACGAAACGAAGTGGCGTGAGACAGATGAAATCAGGTTCGAGTGCATGAGCGCTTGTCCTTGCAAAGTGATGGCAAGGGCAGCAGTCCGCATGCCTGCATCGTTCATTAAGTGCTCAATAAGCGCTCAATAAGCGTTCAATAAGCACGCGCCGGAATGGAGCGTGCGCTGACAGGCTTGTCCGCACGTACGTTGCGTCGCGCCGGAAGAAAGCGCCATACGAGCAGAATCAGCGCGAGCAGCGCGGGCACCCAACGGATATCGGTTGCAACGGGGATCGGATGCGCATAGCGCGGGTCCGTCAGCGGCGCGCGCAGCGAAGTCGGCGCGACGAGCCGTCGATAGCCGAAGCCGAGATGCCCCGCCACGGCTTCGAGATACGTCTCTCTGAGTTGCGACAGTTCTTCGTGGCTCTCGGCGACGGCGGGCGCGCCGGGCTCGGGACGCACCTGTCGGACATCGTCGGCCTGCCAGTAGCCGGTGCGCACGCCATCGGCATTGGTCTTCGGAATCGGCGCCGGCTGGTCGCCGCCGACGCCGATCAGCCAGCCATGCACGAGTCCCTGCGGAATGTCGCGCACGGTCGTTTCGTTCGGCGCGACGGGCGGCGCTTCCTGGCCATCGGTGATGAACACGACGTCGGTGTTGTGGCCCAGTTCCGTCGCGGCTCGGATCGCGGAATAGATGCCGCCTTGCGCGATCACGCTGCTGTTGATCCAGCGCATGTTTCCGCCGATCTGATCGAGCGACGACAGCAATGCGTCGTAGTTACTGCAAAGTTCGACAGGCGCGACGAGCAGCAGCGAACGCTGATTCGTGAACACGCTCCAGCCGATTTCCGAGCCGCACGGCAAGTGCTGCAACGCATCGCTGATCGCAGCCTTCGCGAAGTCGATACGGCTCACCGGCTTGCCACCGAGCGTGACGTCCTCCACATCCATGCTCTGCGTGATGTCGAATGTAATGACGTAGCGGAACACGGGCCGTTTGAATTCGATGGGCGGCATCAGCACGGCAGCGGCGAGCAGCAGCGCGGCAAGCGGAAGCTGCCACCAGCGTCCGTGCAGATAGCGCATCCAAGGCTGCGCGCCGCGCTTCACGGCAATTCCTCGGGCGCGGCGCCGCGCACGTTGATGTTGTGCTGCTCCTTGACGTCCTTCGTATCGTCGGCGGTGTCTTGCGCTTCGGGCGCGAGCCGCAACGCGCGCTCGAGGTTGTAGCGCGCGTCCCAGTTGCCTGCGTCGACGCGCAGCACTTCGCGATAGCGTGCCTTCGCAGTTTCGAGCATGGGTGGAGAACGTACGGGACCTTGTGCATCGTCGCCGGCGGCTTCGCGAAGATACATGTTGGCGAGGTCGTAAAGCGCGAGGCGGCCTGCTTCGCTCGACGACGCCACGCGCGACAGGTCGTAGTAGAGCTTGCCCGCTTCGGCATGCTGACCCGCGCGCGCGAGCGCGACGGCTTGCGCGAGCCGCACGGCGGGATCGTTGCTCTCCAGCGCCGACTTGCTCCACTGCGCGCGCGGCTGTGTCGCGATCGCGGTCGCTTCGCGATTCGATTGCGCGATGTGCTGAAGCCGCACCGCGTAGTAGCCGGCGACGCCCGCGCAGCACAGCGTCGCCACGCCGAACATGAGATGAACAGGCAGCCGCTTCATCGCAGGCTCCGTCTTTGCATGAACCACACGCCGACCAGCAATGCACAGCAGAACAGCGCAGTCGCGTAACACCACGCGCTGCGATCCTGCCGCGGCAATCGTTCGATGAACGACACGGGCGCGTTTTCCGTGCGGGCGATATCGCTCATCGCGCGCGCCACCTGCTGCGGACTGTCGGCCTGATACAGACGATAGGCTGTCGGCAGCGACAGGAAGAAGCGATGCAGTTCGGCTTCGGGCGAATGATCGGCGTCGACGAGTCGCACATGCAGATCGGGACTGTAGATGCCGCTGCGCAAATAGATGAAGTACAGCGCGACGCCGTTGCGCGCGAGCCCGGCGCGGATGTGTTCGCGCGCCACGTCGTCGAGCCGCGCGCCGCCATCCGACACGAGCACGATCGCGCGGCTGCTGGTGCGCGGTCTGCCGTCGAACAGTTCGACGGCAGACTGGATGCCACGGTCGAGCAAGGTATCGGGCGTGCCGCGTCCGACGCCCGTCGCGGCGATCGCGGCATCGATCACGGTGCGGTCGCGCGTGAAGGGCACGGCGAGCATCGGATGCGTGCCGAACAGCATGAACGCAAGGCGGTCGTTGGCGCGCTGGGCGACGAACGCGGTGATCGCATCGCGCGCCATCTGGTTCTTTGTTTCGCCTGCCGTGGGTGCGTCGGCGACGTTCATCGAGCCGCTGCTGATCGCCTGATTCATGCTGCCGCTGCCGTCCATCAAAATCAGAATCTCGGCACCTGTACCCGTGATTCGCGTTTGCTCGCCGGAAAACCCTGGCCCCGCGAGCCCGACGATCACAGCCGCGAGCGCGATCACGGCAGCGGCGCGCCAGATGATCGCGACGACGCGGCCCGCGCGATCGCGCGGCAGCCATGCGACCCACGAATAGGGCAGCGTGTCGATGCTCCGACGCAGCAGCGGCAGCGCGGCGAGCGGCAGCAGCACGAGCGCCCACGGATAGAGGAAGTCGGGCGGCGTGCTCATCGGTGGTGGCGCTTTTCCGCGCGATACAGCGCGCGAAACAGATCGCGCAACGAGAACGGCGACGCTACGGGAACGTCGCTGAAAAAGCGGTCGGACGAACGCTGAAAGAACTGCTCGAGTTGTGGTTGAAGCTCACGCAGATGCGGCGCTTTCTGCGCAAGCTCCGGCACTGAACGGGACAACACGACGCGTCCTGCCGCTTCATCGAGCGCGCGATGCAGGCCGCGCCACGCTTCGGGATTCGCGTCGAGCGTCGTGTCGTCTTGTCGGCCGAAGCGTGCCCACGCTTTTGCGAACGGAAGCTGCTGCGCGTCGCGTCGATTGCGCCAGAGCCACCAGCCGAGCCACGCGACGATCACCGCGACGGCCAGCGCGCTCCACACAATCAACGCACGCTGCAAGGGCGCCGTCGATTCGGCTGCGAGCAGGCGGTCGGGTTGAAGTCCTGAGAGGCGCTGTGCATCGGTAGCGGCCACTGGCGCGAGCGGACCGATCGACAGCGGGCTCTGCGCGACATCGAGCGTCTTGCCCGACGAGAGGCGCAGTTGCAGCGGCGGCGTCATCGTGACAGTCAGTGCGCGCGGCGAGTTCATCACCTGATAATCGAGCACCAGCCATCGGCGGCCGTCGGCATCCGTTCTGAACGATGGCGGACGACGTTCGAGCCATGCGTTGACGCGGCCCGTCGACGGCATCGCCGAGAGTTCGTCGTTACGTGCGCTTGAATCGAGCAACACCTGTTGAGTGGCGATATCGCCGAGCACATGGCCGAATGCGCGCGGCTGCTGCACGGTCGCGGGTGCTGCGGCAGCGTGAGCACATAGCGCCATGAGTGCAAGCGCGATGATCGGGCGTAGGCGGGCGCGCGTCATGCCGTCAACTCGAGAAAGTAGCGGCTGAGCGCTTCGGCATCGAACGCGCCTTGATTGAAGAACGGACGGATGCCGTGGCGCGCGAACAGCGTGGCGATCTGCGCACGACGCTCTGCAACGGCGCCGCGCCAGCGCTCGCGAACGGAATCGCGCATCCACATCGAGCGCATTTCGCCCGACTCGATATCGACCAGCGACATCCAGCCATTGTGCGACGGCGGCTCGACTTCGGCGCGATCCCACAGCACGACGGGCACGACCCACGCGTGCGTCAGCGTATCGAGCAAGGAAGGCAGCGCAGTGAGCGGCCAATGAAAGTCGGAGACGAGGAAGACGAGACACGCGCGGCCCGCAAGACGCGTGGCGACGTCGCGCAAACCGAGATCGCGTGACGCAGCGCGTGACGAGCGCGTCTGCTCCGGCGTACTGTCGCGCAACAGTTCAGCCATCAGCGTGCCCATACCGCGCGCGTGCCTTGCGGGGACGAAAAGGTCTTCGCGTGCTGCGTCGTCGAACGCGAGCATGCCGACAGGGTCGCCGATACGAAACGCACTATGTCCGAGCGCTTCGACGAAGGCCTCTGCCACTTCCAGCTTCGTGCTGTTCGCGCCGAAGCGCATCGACGCCGACACGTCGACGACGGCATGCACGGGCACGGCAACGCGCTGCCTGTGCACGCGCACGAGCCATTCGCGCTGCACGGTGCGCACGCTTGCACGCACATCGATCCGGCGCGGATCGGGATGATCGAACAGACGCGTGTGCGCGGCGAATTCCTGACCGATGCCGACGCTCGATCCGCGATGCCCGCCGGGCCGCGCACCCGACACGCGCACGGGCAGCCGGTATTGAAACTCCGCGAGTGTGTTCACGGCGCGGCGACTCGCGACACGATCTGTTCCATCAACGCATCGGCGAGTTGCTGGCGGCGCAACTCGTAGATCGGCGTGAAGTACACACGATGACCGAGCGTCGGCAGCAGTACGCCGTGAATGTCCTCGGGCGTCAGATACGTGCGTCCGTCGAGCCACGCGACGACGCGCGCCGCGCGCAGCAGCGCGCTCATGCCGCGTGGACTCGCGCCCGCGAGAATCAGGCGCTGCATGTCGACATCGTCGAGCGCGATATCGAACTGCGCGGGGTTTTCGGTTGCGCGCCAGATATCGAGCGCATAGCGTTCGATCGCTTCGCTCGCGTGGATCGTGCGCTGGATGCTCGCGGCAATCGTATTCAATCGTTGCCACGGCAGCACGTCCGGCGTCACGCGTGCGAGCAGCGCATCCGTGTCGTGGAAGTCGGGATCGAAGACGAGCGCGCGACGCGCGGGCGCATCGTCGGGCGTCGACATATTCAGTTCAAACATGAATCGATCGCGCGCTGCTGCCGCCAGTTCGAACGTCTCTTCCTTCTCGACCTTGTTGCGGTCGGCGAACACGGTCATATGAGGAAAGCGGTACTCGCGATCGAACGCGAACACTGAACGCTCGGCCATCGCGCGCAGCAGCAGCGATTGCACCTGCGGACGCGCGCGGTTGATCTCATTGAAGAAGAATGTCGCGAGCCGTTCGCCGTGTTTGATCAGCGGGCCCGGTTCGATCCGCGGCCTGCCTTCGGCATCGACATACGTGTGATAGACGAGATCGCCCGGCATCAGATCGATCGTGCCTTCCACGCGCTCGAAATCGCCGCCGATCGCTCGCGCGAACGCACGCAGGATCGTCGTCTTGCCGACGCCGACGCCGCCTTCGAGCAGCACGTGGCCGCGCGCGAACAGCGCAACGTTGATGAGCCGGATGGTGTCGGGCTGCCCGATGACGGCGTTCTCTACCTGATGCTCGATATCGAGCGCGAGCGTGCGCCAGTCTTCGAGTAGCTCTTCGCGGTCCATCGGATTCGCCTCTGTCGGTCGGCCAGTGTCGGAAGGGCGACACGGACGCCGGGTGATGCGACGGCTGGCGAGGCTGGGTTTGGGCGGCGTGCGTATCGGCGCAAGCGGGGCGCGCACGGTTCGTGCCAGAAATGCGCTGTGGCCTTCGGGCGGCGCGCAAACGTGACAATCGACGCCCGATGAGGGCAGTGTGTCACGCGCGCTGCTACAGAGTGCGCCAGGTTTGGCGTGCTTCTTTGCGTTTCGGAAAAGCGGATGCCCGTCGCGCGCTGGCGGACGGGCATCTTGTTACGTCAAAACCGACATCAAAACTACGTCCCGCCGATCAGCCTCCTTCAGCCGAAATACGCGCCGAGTCGCTGATGCGCGTCGACGAACCGTACGGCACTTCCAGCGACGGCTCCGAATGCTGAAGCGCGTAGGCGCGGCGCATCGGCTTGAGCACGAAGAGCGCCAGCAACGCCGCGACGGCCGCCATGCCCGACGCGAGCATGAAGACGGCGTGCCAGCTGCCCGTTGCTGCCGTGACGATGCTCGTGAACGGCACGAGCAGCGCAGCCGTGCCCTTCGCCGTGTACAGCAGGCCGGCGTTGGTGGCCGCGAACTTCGGGCCGAACGTGTCGCCGCAGGTCGCCGGGAACAGGCTGTAGATCTCGCCCCACGCGAAGAACACGATGCCCGTCAGGACGACGAACGCAACCGGGCTCTGGCCGAACTTCGACAGCGCGAGAATGCCGACCGCCTCGATCGCGAACGCGACGAACATCGTGTTCTCGCGGCCGATGCGATCCGAGATCCAGCCGAAGAACGGACGCGTCAGGCCGTTGAGCACGCGGTCGATGGTCAGCGCGAACGTCAGCGCGGGCAGCGTCAGACCGAGCAGCGACACGGGCGAATCGTGCAGGCCGAAGTCCTTCGCGATCGGCCCGAGCTGCGCCGTCGCCATCAGACCGCCTGCCGCCATCATCACGAACATCAGGTACATCACCCAGAACACCGGTGCGGAGACGACTTCGCGCGGCGTCGCGTTGTGAACGAGGCGCTTCGCCGCGTTCTTCACGGACGCGAGCATCGTGGCGGGCGGCGCGAGCAGGAACATGCCCAGCAGGAACACGACGATGCCCTGGCCGAGACCGAACCACAGGAAGGTCGCTTCGTAGCCGCTGCTCTTGATCATGTTTGCGATCGGCACGACCGTGGCCGCCGATCCCGCGCCGAAGCCGGCCGCAGTGATGCCCGCAGCGAGACCGCGACGCGTCGGGAACCACTTCAGCGCATTGCCGACGCACGTGCCGTACACCGCGCCCGCGCCGATCCCGCCGATAGCGGCGGCGAGGTACAGCAGCGGCAGCGACGAAGCCATCGAGTTGATCACCCAGGCCACCGCGCACAGCAAGCCGCCCGCGACCACAACGGGCTTAGGCCCGTACTTGTCGACGAGATAGCCTTCGATCGGCACGAGCCAGGTCTCCGTCACGACGAAGATCGTGAACGCGACCTGAATGGCCGCGCGGCCCCAGTGATACTTCTCGTCGATCGGATTGACGAACAGTGTCCAGCCGTACTGCATGTTGGCGATCATCGCCATGCAGACCACGCCGAATACGAGCTGCACCCACGGTGATGCGTACCACGACTGCGGCCCTTCCTGATGCTCTGTTTTCATCGCTGTCTCCTTTGTCGACCCGAACCGGCGCGTGGGCGCATGACCGGGTCGCGTGCACGATAGTTGCGAAACTTGCCTGCCAGGTATTTGCGGGGGCCTAAGCGGCTCTTCCGACCAGCGACTCACAAAATGCATCGCTGATAGATTCCATACGATATGTGATATATCAAGTAAGTCAAGCGAAAGCTTGGAGGGGTTTTCACCGAGTCGAATGGACTGATGAAAGGAATTTGTATGTGGCCTGCGATTAAGCGTACGCACCAAAAAAAAGCCCACCGGCTAGCACTGGTGGGCTGAGGACATGTGCGAGACAGGCGTGTTCGCGACATGCCCTGTCGTTATATATGAAAGTAAAACGTAAAGAAAGTTTTTTGTTTGTAAGTGAGGCGCCGTTGTCGGAACGCGTCAAAGAGGGGAGGAAAGGCAATGAAAGCGCATCCGCGGGAAGAGGATGCGGGATGCCGTCGCGCGTCTGGTTTCCTGAGTCTGGTCGATGAACGAGGTGTCATCCATTTCTGGTCGCGATATTTTGTCTATTTAAATAAGGTATCCGAAATATTAAAAGTTAAGTTTTGTGCCTTGTTTTGCGGGGTAAAACGCTTGGCAGGTAACGCGATGTGAAGCCGGACTGCTGCGAAAAATTGCTCACGCGTCGTCTGGATTCGCAGTTCGGAAAGTACGAGAGGCCGAGCCATCAGTAATAACCCTTCGTTGACGCTCGTCGGCGCAAAAGGCTAAAGTGTTCGCAATTTGAAAGATTGTGCGACATGCGAACAAACGCGTTCGTCGCGAAGATGAATTTCGCGCCTCGCTTCTGAGGCAATATAGAGTGACAGGCGCAGCATGTGCACTGCGCCGCGTAGCTGGAGACAGGCGATGAACCGCACTTCCGTCGTGAACGTTCAGACGTTCATCAATGAGCAGCCGTTCGGCGGCTTCCAATGGCTCGTGTTTTTCATGTGTTTCGTGATCGTCCTGCTGGACGGTTTCGATACGGCGGCGATCGGCTTCATTGCGCCGTCGCTGCTGACCGAGTGGGGCCTCTCGAAGCCGGACCTCGCGCCTGTGCTAAGCGCCGCGCTGTTCGGCCTCGCGTGCGGGGCGCTCGGTTCGGGTCCGCTGTCCGACCGTTTGGGGCGCCGCTCGCTGTTGCTCACGTCCGTCTTTCTCTTCGGCATCGCGTGCCTCGCGTCGGCGTTTTCGTCGAGCATCGGCACGTTGACCGTGCTGCGATTCATCACGGGCGTCGGTCTCGGCGCTGCGATGCCGAACGCGGTCACGATGATGGGCGAGTTCTGCCCGGACCGCCGTCGCGCGACGGTGATCAACCTGATGTTCTGCGGCTTTCCGCTCGGCGCGGCATTCGGCGGCTTCCTCGCCGCGTGGATGATTCCTCATTTCGGCTGGCGCAGCGTGCTGATGCTCGGCGGCGTGACGCCGCTGGTGCTCGGCGTAATGCTGTTGCTGAAGATGCCGGAGTCGGTGCGCTTCATGGTGGCGAATAATCAGCCTGTCGAACGGATTCGCGCGACGCTCGCGCGCATCTCGCAAGAGGCGCTGAACGCCGGTTCGTTCGTGATGACGGAGACGGCGCCGCAAACGGGCAGCAAGGGTCTGGGCGTGGTGCTGTCGCGCTCGTACATCATCGGCTCGGTGATGCTGTGGGTCACGTACTTCATGGGCCTCGTGATTTTCTACGCGTCGATCAACTGGATGCCGATCCTGCTGAAAGACGCCGGCCTCACGCCGAAGAGCGCGACGCTGATTTCGGCGCTGTTCCCGCTCGGCGGTGTCGGCGCGGTGTTGGCCGGCGTGCTGATGGACCGCTTCAACGCGAATCGTGTGATCGCCGTTTGCTATGCGCTGACGGCCGTGAGCGTGTACTTCATCGGGCAGGCGGCGGGCAACGTCGGCGCGCTCGTGGCGATCGTGTTCATCGCGGGCGTGCTGATGAACACGGCGCAATCGTCGATGCCCGCTCTCGCGGCTGCCTTCTATCCGACGGAAGGGCGCGGCACGGGTGTCGCGTGGATGCTCGGCGTCGGACGCTTCGGCGGGATTGCCGGGTCGTTCCTCGTCGCCGAATTGACGCGTCGCCACTTCACGTTCGCGGGCGTGTTCGCGACGATTGCGATTGCCGGCCTGGTCGCGTGCGTCGCGCTGCTGATCAAGCAGATGGCGAGGCCGCAGGTCAGCGACGTGGCGGCGGGCAAGCTCGAATCGCTGGGACACTGAGCAGCAATTCTCTTTTCGTCAAACAGGCGTTTTACGCGCCCACGATCTTCGAGGTCGTGGGCGCGTTGCTTTTGTGCCTTCGAATTCGAATTGTCAAACCCGCATTGTCAAACCGGTTCCGG
This sequence comes from Paraburkholderia sabiae, assembly GCF_030412785.1. Taxonomy (NCBI): domain Bacteria; kingdom Pseudomonadati; phylum Pseudomonadota; class Betaproteobacteria; order Burkholderiales; family Burkholderiaceae; genus Paraburkholderia; species Paraburkholderia sabiae. The sequence continues at coordinate 3,199,155 of NZ_CP125295.1, read as the reverse complement.
CGGACCTGCGCGTGCCGTGCGCATCTAAAGTTTCGCGATTCTCTTGCCGTAAGCATGCTCGAGCGTTCTGCGAGACAAGAGTCATGTACAACTATCTGAGAGAAGCGGGGACGCCACGGTCCTGGCTGTTGCAACGCGTGACAGGCACGCTGTCGACCTGACCATGAAGCCGATCCGCAAGTATCTGTTCGCATGGGGCGCCGCGCTGCTTTGCCAGTTTGGCCCGCTCTGTCACGCCGCTGACACGATGCCATCGCCCGATCTGCTGCACTCCGCGGATCGCGCATCCGAACTCGTCTCGAACCAGCAGCAGACGGCCTACAAAAAAGTCCTCGACGCCTACGATGCGGCGCAGAAGCAGCATCCCGACGACGCAGCCCTTGCGATCGCTCGCTGCACTTTCATTCAACGCTATGCGTGGTCCGAGGATCTGACGTGGACGGACGTCGCGTCGAAAGATCTCGACGCGTGCCGCGCGCGCCTCGAAAAAGAGTTTCCGTCGATTGCCGACGCGTCGCTGTTCATTCTCGAGCAGCGCTTCGGCAAGGACGCCGCGAGTTTCGGCGAGCCGCTCGTCGCGCGTTCGGCCGGCTGGACGCCTTCGCAGAAGGCGCGTCTTCATGCGGCCCTTTCGCGCGCGTACGCGGCGCAGAAAGACGAGAAGCGAGCCGGCGAAGAAGCCGTCATCGCTGCGCATCTCGACAAAGACAGCCCGCAATTGCTGGACGCCGTCCGCTATTTCGGCACGCATGGCAAGGTGCAGGAAGGTGTTGCGCTGCTGGCGGCGTCGCCCGTCGCGAAGGCGGGCTGGCAGGAGGCGCGGCGGATCAACGCCGCCGTCGACACACTGACTCCCGCCGCTGCGCTCGACGAACTGCGTCGCGCCGACAAGGCGGGCGTGAAGATCGACACCTACACGCGCGCGCGCACCATGCAGCACGCGGGCGATTCCACCGCCGCGCAGTCGGTGCTGTCAGCCGACAAGACGCCCATCAGGAACGATCCGCCCGCGTTGCGCCAGTTGCGTCTGGACGTCGCCTTCGATACGCGCGATGCCAACGCCGCCGCCGCCGTCATTGCCGACGAGTATTCGCGCACGCACAACGCGGCGCGCCTCGTATCCGCATACGCGCATGTGTTGTCCTTGAAGCCGGCCGCGGCCCTCACGCGCGACCTGATGCCGATCGCCTTCAGCTGCCTGTTCACGGTCGTCATCATCGCGTGCCTGCCGGGGCTGCTGATGTTTCCCGTTCACTATCGCGGCGTGGTCCGCTTGCGCAAGGGCAAGGTGTCCGAGCCGCTCTTCGCGGGCATCGGGCTTCGGCATGCGTGGTATGCGCTGAGTCTGTTTTCAGTGGTGCTCTGGCTGGTGATGTCGTTTCATTCGGGCACCGCGCTGATCGCGCAAGTAAAGGACAAGGTAGGGCGCATCGGCTGGCAGAGCGATCTCGTGATCGCTTATCTGTGGACACTGCTGTTCGCTGCAGCCGGTCTCGCGTGGATCGTCAGGCGCATCGCGTGGCGTGGCCTGTGGGGACGTGGCGCGTGGAACCTGAAGTGGATTCTGCCCGCGGCCGCCGTTCTCAGCATCAACGTGCTGCGCTGGGCGACGGCGTCGCACGCGCCGCACGTCGCGGATACGAGCGTCGTGTCATTCGCGCAATCGATCGTGATCGGCGCGAAGGGAATGGGCTCGCTGCCGCTCGCCGTCGTCATTCTGTGCGTGGCCGTGCCCATCATCGAAGAACTCGTTTTTCGCGGCGCGCTGCTGGGCGGATTGTCGCGGCATCTGGGCTTCCGCTGGTCGAACGTGATTCAGGCGGTCGTGTTCGCGTCGATGCATCAGGATTTCCGCGCGTTCGCCTATCTGTTCCTGCTGGCGCTCGTAGCGGGCTGGCTCGCGAAGAAGACGAAGGGCCTCGCGATGCCGATGCTGCTGCACGCCGTCAACAACGCGATTTTCGTGGCGACGGTGGCGTGACGTTGCAAAGTGTGCGGATGGCGCGGATGCTCCGGCGTCGGCGAAATGAAATGAACAGCGAGAGAGAGCATCCCGTATTCGCGCAAACACCAGGTCAAGTCGGCCGTCTTTTTTGCCGTTAACCCGAATGGTTCATTTTCGCGTAGGCTCGCGAATCGTTCCGCGAGCGATCGCCTGGCCGGCGACGGCCATAGCACCCACCACCCAACGACGGGGAGCGTCACCGTGATTTACCGCGGATTCATCGGCTTGCTAGGCGCGCTCACGCTGGCGGCTGCCAGCACTTGCGCATTCGCAGGCGGCCCCGACTGCACGCGTCCGTTTACGCTCGCGCTGCACGATCATGGGCTGCTCTATTCGCAGGACACCAACGCCGGCATCGACAAGGATTTCGCCGACGAACTGGCGCGCCGCAGCGGCTGCGAAATTCGCGTGAGCCTGATGTCGCGGGCGCGCATCTGGAAGGTGATCGAATCGGGTGCGCTCGATTTCAGCCTGTCCGGCATCACCAACGAAGAGCGCGATCAGTACGCGTCGTTCGCGTATTACTTCAGCGACAAGTTCTATCTGCTCGTGCGCAAGGACGCCGGTATCCGGCAACTGTCCGATTTTGAACACAACGACAAGTTTCAGCTTGGCGTCATCCGAAGCTTCCGGTATGGTCAGTCGGCTAACGAACTGGTCGATACACTTGCCGCAGCCAATCGCGTCAGTCAGGCGGGCGGACTGGATCCGCTCTATCAGGCGCTGATGCGCGGCAGCATTCAGGGGATGATCATCGAGCCGTTCGACTATCCGGCGCTGGATGAGAAGCGCATCCGCGACATCACCACCATCATCGAATTCAACGATCCCGCCACGCCGCACGGCCTCATCATGTCGAAGAGGGCGTTGTCGCCGGAAGAGCGGGACAAGTGGCGCGCGCTCGTCGAAGAGATGCGCGCGGACGGCACGGTGCGCCGCATTTTCAGGAAGTATTTCAAACCTGAACTGGCGGATTCGATGGTCGATTTCACGCTACCGCGATGAGCCGCGCGCGCCTCGTCCTGTTGCCGCTGGTGATTCTGCTGACCGGGTTGTCGATCACCTGGTCAGTGTGGGATCACGAGCGTCAGGCGGTGCGGCGCGAACTGCTTTCCGAATTCAATTTCGCACTGGGCGATGCCGTCAGCCGCATCGAGCAGCGGATGGCCACCTACGAGCAGATGCTGCGCGGCGTGCAGGGTATGTTCGCGGCGCGCGGCTCGCTCGATCTCGACGCGTTTCACGGCTACGTCGGCGCGGTCAATGCCGACGCGAGCGTCGCGGGCATGCAGGCGCTCGGTGTCGTGCAATGGGTGCCCGCGCAACGGCACGATGCGCACATCGCCGAAATGCACGGACGCATCGGCAGACATTATTCGATCGATCCGCTTGGCGAGCGCGACGGCTACGCGCCTGTCGTCGCGCGCGAGCCCGTGTACGCCGATCCCAATGCGCTGCTCGGCTATGACTCGTGGGCGAGCCCCGTGCGCCGCCTCGCGATGGAGAAGTCACGCGACTCGGGCCTCGCCGTCGTGTCGGGCAAGGTGCAACTCGCGTCGGATTCGGACGCGCGGCCCGTGGCCGGCTTCGTGATGTATCTGCCCGTCTACGAACGCGGCGCGCCGCAAGACACCGTCGAGGATCGCCGTGCGCATCTGCTCGGCTGGGTCTACGCGGCGTTCCGCATGCGCGACGTGCTGGCCAGTCTCTATGGCGACCAGCCGCCCGGACTCTTCCTCTCGATCTACGACGGCACGCAGCCGTCGTCCGAATCGCTGCTGTACCGCTCGGCCGAGCCGAAGCAGCGCGAAGTGATTTCGGCGAACGAATACCTCGTGGTGGGCGGGCACGACTGGACGCTGTCGATGACCGCGCTGCCCGACTTCAAGGCGCGCTTCGGGCACAACGCGAAGCTGCTGATCGCCTGCACGGGCGCGGGGCTGAGCCTGCTGCTCGCCTTGCTCGCGTGGAGCCTCGCGAGCGGCCGCAGCCGCGCAATGCGGCTCGCTTCGAAGATGACGGCCGAAGTGCGCGAGAGCGAAGCCGAACTGCGCATCGCCGCCGTCGCGTTCGATTCGCTCGAAGGCATGATGGTGACGGACGCCGGCGGCACGATCCTGCGCGTCAATTCGGCGTTCACCAAATGCACGGGCTATTCCGCCGAAGACGTGATCGGCAGGAACCCGCGTCTGCTCAGTTCGGGCCGCCACGACGCCGCGTTCTTCCGCGAGATGTGGGAGACGATCCGTCGCGTCGGCGGCTGGCAGGGCGAGATCTGGGACCGTCGCAAGAACGGCGAGATCTATCCGAAGTGGCTGACCATCACGGCTGTGAAAGCCGACGACGGCCGCGTCACGCATTACATCGGCACGCACTACGACATCACGGAACGCAAGCTCGCGGAGGAACAGATCAAGGAACTCGCGTTCTTCGACGCGCTCACGCATCTGCCGAACCGCACGCTGTTGCGCGACCGGCTGAAGCAGGTGATCGCGCTGAGCGCGCAGAACCATTCGCACGGCGCGCTGCTGTTCGTCGATCTCGACAACTTCAAGACGCTCAACGACACGCTCGGCCACGACAAGGGCGACATGCTGCTGGGCCAGGTCGCGGGACGGCTGCTGGCGAGCGTGCGCGAAGGCGATACGGTGGCGCGCATGGGCGGCGACGAGTTCGTGATCGTGCTGAGCGATCTGAGCCGTAGTCGCGACGAAGCCGCGAGCGAAACCGAAGGCGCCGCCGAAAAAGTGCTGGCCGCGCTGTCCAACCCGTACTACCTCGCGGGCACCGACTTCCGCACGACGGCGAGTATCGGCGCGACGCTTTTCACAGGCCACGAAACCTCGATCGACGAACTGCTGAAGCAGTCCGATCTCGCGATGTACAAGTCGAAGGAAAGCGGGCGCAACGCGATATGCTTCTTCGATCCGGCGATGCAGACGGTCGTGATGGAGCGCGCCGCGCTCGAAGCGGCGCTGCGTCGTGCAATCGATGAAGACCAGTTGCTCGTGCATTACCAGGCGCAGGTGTTCAACGGCAACCGTGTGACGGGCGCCGAGGCGCTGGTGCGCTGGCAGCATCCGCAGCATGGACTCGTGCCGCCCGCCGAATTCATTCCGCTCGCCGAAGAGACGGGCCTGATTCTCGCGCTTGGCGACAAGGTGCTGGATAAAGCCTGCCGGCAGCTCGCGCAGTGGTCGTTGCGCGCGGACCGCGCGCATCTGTCGATTGCCGTCAACGTGAGCGCGCAGCAGCTTCGCGAGGACAGTTTCGTGACGAGCGTGCTCGACGCGCTGGCCCGCACGGGCGCCGATCCGAGCCGCCTGAAGCTCGAACTGACGGAGAGCGTGCTGGTCGACAACGTCGAAGACATCATCCGCAAGATGACCTTGCTACGTACCAAGGGTGTGGTGTTTTCGCTCGACGATTTCGGCGTCGGCTATTCGTCGCTGTCGTATCTGAAGCGCTTGCCGCTAGGGCAATTGAAGATCGACAGGTCGTTCGTGCGCGACGTGCTCGACGATCCGAACGACGCCGTGATCGCGCGCACGATCGTCGCGCTCGCGCAGAGTCTCGGCCTCGGTGTGATCGCCGAGGGCGTCGAGACGCAGGCGCAGCGCAAGTTCCTCGCCGACGCGGGTTGTCACGCGTATCAGGGCTATCTGTTCTGCCGCCCGCTGCCGATCGAAGACTTCGAAGCCTTCACCGATACCTTCGATTCGCAGGAGCCCGCGCTCGAAACGCCCTGAGCGCAGCCGCTTTCCACCTGGCCATTCGGTCTACCTGCTCTTCCCCGACGGAGTTGATACACTCTCCGGATTCAATTGCGCCCTTCACGCGTCGTGCCGTTGTACGTGAGGCGCCCGTCATCCTCAAGGAAAAGCACATGATCGATTTGCGCAGCGATACCGTGACCCGTCCGGGCAAGAACATGCTCGCCGCGATGACAGCCGCCGAAGTTGGCGACGACGTCTGGGGCGACGACCCGACGGTCCTGCGCCTGCAAGCCACGGTTGCCGAGCGTACGGGCAAGGAAGCGGGGCTGTTCTTCCCGAGCGGCACGCAGAGCAACCTCGCCGCGCTGATGGCGCATTGCGCGCGCGGCGACGAGTACATCGTCGGCCAGGCGGCGCACACGTACAAATACGAAGGCGGCGGCGCGGCCGTGCTGGGCAGCATTCAGCCGCAGCCGCTCGAAAACGCGCTGGACGGTTCGCTGCCGCTCGACAAGATCACGGCCGCGATCAAGCCCATCGACAATCACTTCGCGCGCACGCGTCTGCTGGCGCTGGAAAACACGATCGGCGGAAAGGTGCTGCTCGCGGGCTATGTCGCGGAAGCGACGCAGCTTGCGCGTGATCGCGGCCTCGCGACGCACCTCGACGGCGCGCGTGTCTGCAATGCGGCCGTCGCGTCGAAGCAGCCCGTCGAGGCGCTGTGCGCACCGTTCGATTCCGTGTCCATCTGTTTTTCGAAGGGCCTGGGCGCGCCCGTGGGTTCGGTGCTGGTCGGCAGCAAGGCGCTGATCGACGTCGCGCATCGCTGGCGCAAGGTGCTGGGCGGCGGCATGCGTCAGGCAGGCGTGCTGGCGGCGGCGTGTCTCTATGCGCTCGACTACAACGTCGAACGTCTCGCCGAAGATCACGACAACGCCGCGCATCTGGCGGCGGGACTCGCGCAGATCGATCAGGTGAAAGTGCAGTCGCAGGCTACGAACATGGTGTTCGCGCAGTTCCCGCAAGAGCACTGCGCGCCGCTCGAAGTCTGGCTCAAGGAGCGCGGCATCCTCACGCAGATGCTGTACGCGTCGCGCTTCGTCACGCACATGGACGTGTCGCGCGCGGATATCGATACGTTCGTGACGGCGGTGAAGGAGTATTTCGCGCGTTGATGTGCGTGCAATGGCGGGCTTGATGCCCGCCATTGTTGGCTACTGCTCTTTCGCCGTCACTGTCGTCACCACCGTCTGCGCCCGATGCGACGGCGCAAAGAGACGCAAGCCGCTGGCAACGCTCGCGGCGCCCGCGAACAGCGCGCCCGCTGCCAGCGAAAGCGTCGGGCCATGACGTCCGGCAATGCTAAAGCTCAGCGCGACGAGCGCCGCACCCGTCGTTTGTCCGATCAGCCGCGACGTCGCGATGATGCCGCTCGCTCCGCCGCTGCGATTGGGCGGCGCGCTTGCCATCAGCGCTTTCAGATTCGGCGACTGGAAGAAGCCGAAGCCCGCGCCGCAGATCGCCATGCGGATCGTGATGTCGATCACAGGCGGATGCGCGGGCAGCATCGCGAGCGACGCCATGCCGCCGCACAGGATCGCGAGGCCGATCGCGCCGAGCAGTCCGGGTGGATAGCGGTCGGACAGCCTGCCCGCGAACGGCGCAGCCAGCGCGACGATCACGGGCCACGGCGTCATCAGGAAGCCGGTTTCCACCTGGCTGCGATGCAAGACGTCTTCGAAATAGAACGGCAGCGAGACGAACGCGAGCCCTTGCGCGGCGAACGAGCAAACGGCCGTCACGGCAGACAGCGCGAACACGGGCAGCTTGAACAGATCGACGGGCAGCATCGGCGCCGGATGACCGGCTTCGCGGCGCATCAGCAGTGCCCCGAACACGAGCGCGACGGCGGCCGCGCCGAGCACGATCGTCGATGGCGCGCGCTGCGCTGCTTCTCCCAGTGCAAAAATCAGCGCGGCGAACGTAATCACGTTCAACAGTGCGGCGACGCGGTCGAAGTGATGTGTGCCGCGCGGCGTGCGCGGCAGTCCCGGCAACGCAAACGACAACGCCAGCACGCCAAGCGGCACGTTGACGGCAAACAGCCACGGCCAGTCGGCCACCGACAGAATCAGCGACGCAACCGTCGGCCCGACCGCAAACGACACGCCCACCACCAGCGCGTTCAGGCCGACGCCGCGCCCCAACTGATGCGGCGGATACAGATGCTTGATGAGCGCCGTATTGACGCTCATGATGGCCGCCGCGCCCAGCCCCTGCACGACGCGCGCGCCTGCCAGCCAGGGCAACGTCGGCGACAACGCGCAGGCAAGCGAAGCCGCCGTGAACACGCAGATTCCGGCGATATAAATGCGCCGGTGCCCGACGATATCGCCGAGCGCGGCGAGCGGCAGCAGCGTCGCGACCATCGCCAGCTGATACGCGTTGATGATCCACACGGACGCCGCCGGTCTTGCGTGCAGATCCGCGGCCATCGCGGGCAGTGCGGTGTTGGCGATGGCGGTATCGAGCGAGGCGAGCGCGACGGACAGCATGATCGCCGCCATCGCGAAACAATGACCGGCGGACATCGGCGCGTCGGCGACGCGGCCCGGGTTGGGTGTGTTCTCGGACAAGGACGGGCTCTGCTAGGAACGGGCGGGGCAAGCATCGGCATGGGCCGGATCGTCGGATGACCGGCGTATCCAATGCGAATGAAGCGATTGTTACAGAGTGGCGCGGATCGTGCTGAGCGCCGCGCAAAAACTCGGCGCGTGAAAGGTCGTTGCAAGCGGCCGCCAGCCGATGCCCACGGGTGCAACTAACTGTCAATCGCGCAACACGAACACAGATTGCGCGCGCATCTCGCGCATTGAACGCGAGCGAAAACTTCAGCTACAAGACGCGAGCAGAATCGACAGCTTGCGGATATGCGCCCTGAATGCTTCCGACATCTCGCGGTCGTGGCCATCGCTCAAATGCGGCGCTTCGGCCAATTCGACCTGGCCTTGAAACTCGTCGGAAACCTTGCGCCGTTCGCCGGGCGGCAGCGCGCGCACGAGCGAGACGATCAGCAATTCCTGCGCATGGATGATACCGAGCACGGATTGTGCGTTCATGTCGACCTCCATCGGAGCACGGCGAGGCTAGTGGCGCGTTAGCGGTTCCGGCGGGACGCAGCGCGACGCAGCTGTCTCCGGCCCGCCTTTTTACTCATCCATACTAGTGCAAGGAAGCAGGCCGTCTGCACCGGCATCGTGCCCGTCGAAAGAAACTCGAAGGAATACTGGCTGGCCGCATTCGCGCAAAGATGGAACTGCACGGCCGCGCGGCGTGTCTGCATGGTTGAGAGACATTTCGATAACGCTTAAGACAACGCATTGGACGCAGAGACGGGACGACGCAAAATGTCCTACTCTGCTTATTTATCCACCAGACCGGCCCGCGCCGCTCGCACTCCGCCCGCACCCAACGGGCAAACCGTTCAGCGCGCGCCGCGTCGATTTACCGGAGGCTTCGATGACAGCGGTGGATCTGGAATTCGACCAGCTCAACAGTACCGTCGACGCGCTGCGGCGCTCGATCTCCAACCGCATGATGTACGGCGTCGGCAAGGACGCCGTGACGGCGCGCCCGCAAGACTGGCTGCACGCCGCCGCGCTCGCCGTGCGCGACCGGCTCGTCGCGCGATGGATGAAAACCACGCGCCAGCAATACGAGCAGGACGTGAAGCGCGTGTATTACCTGTCGATGGAATTCCTGATCGGCCGCACGTTCACGAACGCGCTACTCGCGCTCGGCATCTACGATCAGATGAAGGAAGCGCTCGGCGGCCTCGGCGTGGATCTCGAAGCGCTCACCGATCTCGAACCCGATGCCGCGCTCGGCAACGGCGGCCTCGGACGCCTCGCCGCATGCTTTCTGGATTCGATGGCGACGCTCGGCATTCCGGGCTTCGGCTACGGTATCCGCTATGAATATGGGATGTTCAAGCAGCAGATCGTCGACGGCGAGCAGATCGAAACGCCCGACTACTGGCTGCGCGCGGGCAACCCGTGGGAATTTCCGCGTCCCGAAGTGCAATACATCGTGCATTTCGGCGGACGCACGGTGCAGCGCGACGGTCATGTCGAATGGATCGAAACGCAGCACGTGAACGCGATGGCCTACGACACCGTGATTCCCGGCTTCGCAACGAGCGCGACGAACACGCTGCGTCTGTGGTCCGCGCGCGCAACGGAAGAACTCGATCTGTCCGCGTTCAATCAGGGCGACTATCGCCGTGCCGTCGATGCGAAGAACATGTCGGAGAACGTCTCGCGTCTGCTGTATCCCGACGATTCGACACCGGCGGGCCGCGAGTTGCGTCTGCGTCAGGAGTACTTCTTCGTGTCGGCGACGATGCAGGATCTGATTCGCCGCTACCAGCGAACGCACAGCACGTTCGGCCGCTTCGCCGAAAAGGTCGCGGTGCATCTGAACGACACGCACCCCGTGCTTGCCATTCCAGAACTGATGCGTCTGCTCGTCGACGTGCATCATGTGCCGTGGGCGAAGGCATGGAAAGACATCCAGCAGATGTTCTCGTACACGAACCACACGCTGATGCCCGAAGCGCTCGAAACGTGGGACGTCGAGACGCTCGCTCGTCTGCTGCCGCGTCACCTCGAAATCATCTTCGAGATCAACGCCGAGTTTCTGAAGCACGTCAGCGAGCGTTCGGGTCATGACGTCGACATGATCCGGCGCATCTCGCTTGTCGACGAATACGGACAGCGCCGCGTGCGTATGGCGCATCTGGCGATCGTCGCGAGCCAGAAGGTGAATGGCGTGTCGAAGCTGCATTCGCAACTGATGACGCGCGACATCTTCGCGGACTTCGCGAAGATCTGGCCCGAGCGCTTCACCAACGTCACCAACGGTGTGACGCCACGACGCTGGCTCGCGCAGTCGAGTCCGTCGATGTCGAAGCTGATCGACGAACAGATTGGCACGCACTGGCGGCGCGATCTGTTCGAACTCGGCAAGCTGCGCGATCTGCGCGAAGATCCGTCGTTCGTTCACGCATTTCATGAAGCGAAGCGGCAGAACAAGCTGCGTCTGATCCATCGTCTTCAGCATCATACGAAGATGACGTTCGACCCCGACGCGATGTTCGATCTGCAGGTCAAGCGCATTCACGAGTACAAGCGGCAACTGCTCAACGCGCTGCATGTGATCGTCCGCTACAACCGCATTCGCGCGCATCCCGAGCGCGAGTGGGTGCCGCGCGTCGTGATGTTCGCGGGCAAGGCGGCGTCCGCGTACCGGATGGCGAAGACGGTCATCAAACTGATCGGCGATATCGGCAAGACCGTGAACAGCGATCCGCTGATCGGCGACAAGCTGAAGGTGGTGTTCGTGCCGAACTATGGCGTCAGCGTGGCCGAACTGATCATTCCGGCCGCGGACCTGTCCGAACAGATTTCGATGGCGGGCACGGAAGCGTCGGGCACGGGCAACATGAAGCTCGCGTTGAACGGCGCGCTGACGATCGGCACGATGGACGGCGCGAACATCGAGATCTGCGATGCCGTCGGGCGCGAGAACATTTTCATCTTCGGGCACACGGCGGATCAGGTCGACGAGTTGCGTGCGACGGGCTACAGGCCGCGCGAAATCTACGAGCACAACGCAGAGCTGAAGCTGGCGCTCGATCAGATCCGCACCGGCTTCTTCTCGCCCGACGATCCGCTGCGCTTCTCGGACATCTTTCATACGCTGGTCGATTGGGGCGATCACTACATGGTGCTCGCCGATTTCGCGGACTTCGCGAAGACGCAGGACGAAGTCGACAAGCGTTATCTCGACCGTCAAGGGTGGACGCGCAGCGCGATAGAAAATGTCGCGGGTATGGGGCAGTTCTCGTCGGACCGCACGATCGCCGAGTATGCGCGTGAGATCTGGAATGTGAAGCCGCTCGAACTCGAGTGATGTTTTCGTTTTGATAAGCCGCAAAAAAAGCCGCTGCGCGATGTGTTTGCATCGCGCGGCGGCTTTTTCTATTAGAACGCGGCTCCGGCTTAGCTGCCCATCCGCTCGATATCATGCGACGCGCGCAGTCCAAGCTGACCATGCGCGAAGTCAAACAGCAAGTCGATGTTCTGCAGCGACATCAGCCCGATCACGATCCGGTTCGCGCCGGGCGCAGCCTTCACGATGGTCGTCTGCGCGTCGTTGAAACGGTGCGCCCAGTCGCCTACGCCGAGCACCACATCGTAGTTGCCTTGCGCGAAGCTCTTGCGTTCGTCGACGTCGCCGGACCAGTCGGGCGCCTTGTCGGTTTCGACGCGGATCATGTCGGTGCCGCCCGTCGAAAACACAACGGGCGCGCAAAAGCGCATCTTGCTGCCGATCTGCACGCAACCCGTCGGCCAGCGCGCCGAGCCGTCCTTGTTCATCGCGAGCGGGACGAGCGTGAAATCCTTCGTCAGCGCGTTCGAAGGGCTCAGCACGAGAAACGGACGGTCGAGCCGCGCGCGCACCAGATAGCGTTGGCCGATGTTCGCTGGCAGCGCGCGCAGCGGCTGCGTGCAGCAGGCGTCGCGCGGATCGTCGCTGGAGGCGTCCGCTCCGACGCCGAGAATGCCCGAGAAGGCCCAGCCGAACTCGCCCGTGTAGCCGTCCTGTGCGACGCAGTGCTTGTTGATCTTCAGGCAGCTGACCTGATCGACGGCTTGCACGTCGATGTTCATCGGTTTCGTGCCGCCGATGCTCAACGGCACCGTGACGGCCGCGCCGGAAATCTGGGCGTCGGTGGCGAAGGCGAGCGTGGACCGCGCGCCCGCTGCCGGATAGTTCGAACGCGGCAACACCGACGACAACACACGCGTGCCGCGCGTGCCCGTATCGAGCATCAGATAGACGGCTTTGCCGTCCATCTGCACGGGCAGCCCGATCGACGAGCGGCCATGCGGATCGCTGCGTTCCGCCCGCAGCGGCACGAGCAGGCCGTCACGGCCCTCGTTGATGAGGCTCGCCTGCGTTTCGGGCGGGACGGGCGTGGTGATCGGCGTCGAACAGGCAGTGAGCGCGAGCGCGATCAGCGCGCCCGCAAAGCCGGCCGTGCGCCGGATGAAATGGACAGACATCGCACACACCTTTGCAGAAGTGCGTGGCCCGACGTCAGTCACGCCTGGCGCGAGGACACGCTGGATGAGAGGACCGCCGACTCTACGCGGGCGGTCTTCGCTACCTGCAAAAATGTGTGGATGCGCGATGCGCTTAGGTCAGTGCTGGTGCGCGATCGATCGAGAGACGCAGATCGCGCGCACGCGGCCGATGGTCGCGCGACGCAGTGCGCCTGCGAGCACGCCGACGACATCGCCGACGTTTTTCGCCATCACGTCGACGCGAAACGTGATGCAGTCGTTGCGTTTGTCGACGGCCATCACGAACAGGCGCGCGCCTTCGCCGAGCGCGGCGAGCAGGGCGCGGCGGCCCGATGCCGACGAGATGCCGGGCACGGTGACGTCGATGGTGACGAGCGACAGGGCGGGTTGCGTTTCGATATCGATGGAAGACGTACGGCGTGGAGCAGTGCGCGAAGAAGCGATCACGGTATGCATCGTCGATGCGCCGCCGCAATGTTGGCGGCGCGGCTGTTGAGACGCGTCCACTGTAGCGGGCGGCGCCTCAAGCGGGCGCTAAAGAAATGACGCGGGCCGTTAATTTCGTGTAAAGACGGCGAGGGATAAGGCGGTCAGCTTTTCGGCGCAGCGGCCGCACCGAGCGCGTCGCGAACCGTTTGCGCAACCCGTTCGACGAAAGAGAGATCGACGCTCGACAACGCTTCGCGCTCGCTGCCGCCCGTCTGCACCATCAGACGATGCGTGACGTCCTGCGTGATCCACGTGAGCCAGCCGACGACGACCAGCATCACGCCCGCCACGATACCCAACGACGACGAGAACACACCTCCCACGACCGCGGCCACTGCCCCGATCACCGAAATCGCCCAAGGCACGAGCTTGTTCTTCTGCACGGTGACGACGCGGACCTGCTGGATGTCGCGCAACGGAAAGATCTGGCCAGCCGCTGACAGCGCATTGCGTGTGACCGACACGCCGCGTTCGTTGAAAGGGGTTTCCATCTTGACGGATTCAGGCTGAGAGAAAGGGCGCAGGGTAACAGAAAACCCGTTCGCCCTGCCAATCAGCCCGGCAGTTGGACCCTGAGTCAGCCGAAGTCAGCTCAGGAACTCGAGCGCTCCCGTGCTCAGGTTGTACATCGCGCCGACGATCATGATCGCGTTTTGCTTCTCCATGTCCGCGAGCACGGAACTGTCGCGACGGATGTTCGCGATGGTCATCTGGACATTTGTGCGCGCGACGGCATTCACGAACGTGTAGTTCGTCGCGCTGCGTTCGCCGCTGTATTCGGTGGCTTCCACGGCAGGCTTGATCCTGTCGAGCAGGCCGGTGAGGTTACCCAGTTCGGCGTTCGCAATGGCGCCCTTGATCGCGCCGCACGACGTGTGACCCATCACGACGACGACCTTCGCGCCCATCAGCTTGCACGCAAACTCCATGCTGCCGAGGATGTCGGTGTTCTCGATGTTGCCCGCAACGCGGCAGTTGAAGATATCGCCGATACCGAGATCCATGATGACTTCGGCGGGCGCGCGCGAATCGATGCAACTCAGCAGCACAGCCGCGGGATATTGCCCCGCCGCGCTCGCACGTTGCTCGCGCAGATAGTTGCGCGGCTTGCGCTCGCCCTTCTGGAAGCGCGCATTGCCGCGTTTCATGTCGTCGATGATCTGTTGCGGCGTCATGCTGTCGCGCTGGGCTTTCGTCAGCGCATCCGCGTGCGCGGCGACAGGCATCAGCGCGGCAGGCGCGAGCGACGCCAGAGCCGCAGTGCCCGACAGCCGGAGAAATCGCCGGCGGCCCGAGTCCTTGTATTGCCGCGGATATTCATACTTATCGCACATGACGGGCTCACTCGTTTGCGATGACGCGCGACGACCCGACGGCCATGCCGGGTCCATACGCTGCATGCGTCATGCATGAGTCGAATATAGGCGATGCGCGCTTGCGTTCAAGAGAAATGAATCTGCTTTTCTCGCCGATGGCTCTATGTACAATATTGGTAACTTTAGATGAAATGTCTACCATGAAGAAAAGCGCTTTGGAGCGAGAGCAGGCGTCGCTGATCGATCAGGTCAAGCAGATGGCCGACGGTCTCGGGCAGACGTTCGCGCCGTTCTGCGAAGTCGTCGTGCACGATCTGCGCGATCCGCGTCACGCGATTCTCGCGATTCACAACAACCTGTCCGGGCGCGCAGTCGGCGATCCGGCGACGGAACTCGGACTCGCGCGAATCGCGGACGACGACTATCCGCAGTTGTT
This sequence comes from Paraburkholderia sabiae, assembly GCF_030412785.1. Classification (NCBI taxonomy): domain Bacteria; kingdom Pseudomonadati; phylum Pseudomonadota; class Betaproteobacteria; order Burkholderiales; family Burkholderiaceae; genus Paraburkholderia; species Paraburkholderia sabiae. The sequence goes on along the minus strand of NZ_CP125295.1, from coordinate 3,184,042 downwards.
GACCAACTACCCGAACCAGTTCGGCGATGGCCGCCGTGCCAAGAGCACGTCGATCGGCATCAAGGACTCGACGGGCCGCTATATCGCCGCGTTGTGCGTGAACGTCGACCTGAATCTGTTTCGCGGCATCCAGAACATGCTCGAACAGTTTTGTACGGCGTCGGGCGTGGGCGCGAAAGAGACGCTCGATCCCGCGAATGCCGAGGCGTTGCGCGAGCGTATCGATCAGTACGCGATCTCGCTCGCCACCACGCCGCAGGCGCTGAAAACAGAGCAGCGGCGCGCGTTGATGCAGGAACTGAAGCAGGCGGGTTTTCTGGAAGTGCGCAGGTCGATGGAGATCATTGCTGCGCATCTGGGCGTTTCTCGCGCGACGGTCTACAACGATACGAAGTGACGCGACGCGAGAGCGCTTACCAGCCGTAGAACCTCGGCCACGTCGATACCGCGCCGTCGCGTGACAGTGCGTGATACTCGGGATGCTGGGCGCCCGTCGCGCACGCGTGATTGGGCAGGATGCGCAGCCGCGTGCCGACGGGAAAGCGCGCGGCGATCGCCGTGTCCGGCTCTCCGATGCAAGAGACGATGCCGTGCTCCTGATTCGCCGCGCTCATCACGTAGCCATCGACGGGCACGCCGTCTTCGGTGCATACAAGACCATAGCCGAAGTCCTGTTGCTGACGCTGCGTGCCGCGATCGCGGCTCATCGCCATCCATCCGGCGTCGACGATCGCCCAGCCCTTGTTCTCCTGATGACCGATCACCGTTGTCAACACGCTGAGCGCGATGTCATCGAGCGCGCACACGCCGACGTTGTGCATGACGAGATCGAAGAACACGTAGACGCCCGCGCGTACTTCCGTCACGCCTTCCAGATGCCGCGCTGCGAGCGCGGTCGGCGTCGAGCCGATGCTGACCGTGTCGCATGGCAGTCCCGCTGCGCGCAGCCTTTGCGCTGCGTGCACGCAACCTGCACGTTCCTGTTCCGCGATGCGCTCCAGGTCTGCCGCCGTGTTGTAGTCGTAGCTCGAACCAGCGTGAGCGAGCACGCCGCCCAGCTTCATCCCGCCTTCGTGAAGAACACGGCCGACGTCGAGCAGCAGATCGTCGTCGGGCGCGATACCCGAGCGATGTCCGTCGACATCGACTTCGATCCATACCTCGAACGATTCCGCGTGCGCGTTGCCGAACGCCACGATGGCCCGCGCCGACGACACGCTATCCGTGACGATCTTCAGATCGCAGCCGCGTCGACGCAGCGTCATGGCCTGTTCCAGCTTGTTGGGCGCCATTGCGACGGCATAGACGATGTCGCCGATTCCCGCTGCAAAGAACTGCTCGGCTTCTTTCAGCGTCGACACGGTGATCCCTTGCGCGCCGGCGTCCAGTTGCGCCTGCACCACCTGATTGCATTTCGTCGTCTTCACGTGCGGGCGGAACTTCACGCCGAGTGCATTCATCCGCGCTTGCATGCGCTGGATGTTTCGCGTCATCGCGTCGAGATCGACGATAGCGGCAGGCGTATTGAGCGAGGCGAGATTCACAGTGGTTTCCTTGAGGTGCGAAGGGTCTTCGAGCGACCTTCACTATAGGATCGATGGACTATAGTGTGGTTAATGCTTCATCAACTTTCCATTTAGCTGAATTTAATGATCGATCTCGACGACATGCGCATGTTCCGGGCGCTGGGCACCGCGCCGTCGCTCGCGGGCGCGGCACGGCTGCTCGACGTCACGCCGCCTGCATTGACCGTGCGCCTGCAAAAGCTCGAAGAGCGTCTCGGCGTGCATCTCGCGGTGCGCGAGGCGCGCGGCATTTCGTTGACGGAAGAGGGCACGCGGCTGATGCGGGAAGCCGTCGATCTCCTCGAACGTCTCGACACGCTGCCCGAACGGATCGCCGCCGAACACCAGGCCGTGTCGGGGAGCTTGCGCATCGTTGCGCCGCTGGGGTTCGGACGCGTTCACATCGCGCCGATTCTTAGGGACTTTCACCTGAGCTATCCAGGCGTAAAAGCGAGTCTGAATCTCTCCGACAATCCGCTCGCGGACAGCGCAGGCGCCGATGTCGTGATTCATATCGGCGAGATGAAGGACTCGTCGTGGGTCGCGCATGTGCTCGCTCCGAACGAACGCTTTCTGTGCGCGAGTCCGCGGCTGACGGCGCGGCTCGGTGCGCTCGAGCATCCTTCCGGGCTCGCGGATCTGCCTTGCCTGTGTCTTCGCGAGAACGACGAAGATGTGTCTCGCTGGCGTTTCGAGCCCGAACCGAAGGGCAAGGCGAAGCACGGCAAACCGGTGACGGTGCGCGTGACGGGCGCGCTGTCGTCGAACGATGGCGGTGTCATCGGCGATTGGGCGATGCGTGGACTCGGCATCATGGTGCGCTCGGAATGGGACGCGGCGGCGCTGATCGCAAGCGGCAAGCTGGAGCGACTATTGCCGCACTGGCGGATGGCGCCCGCGCCCATCGTCGCCTTGCTGCCGACGCGCAAAGGCATGCCCGCCCGCGTGCGGCTCTTTCTCGATGCCGCTCGCGCCGCGATGGATCCTCCGCCGTGGCGCAAAGGTTGATTTACAAAATGTATTGACATAGACAATATGTCTAATCAGAATGCGAAGAATCCGACGGGACAATTGCGCGCCGCTCAGCAAGCGCGCCTGTTCGTCCGCTCGCCTGCACTGTCCGACACTCGACACTTCCATGACCAAGCTCCCTTTGCCCACTTATGACGACGTCGTCGCCGCCGCGAAACGCCTCGAAGGCGTCGCGCATCGCACCCCCGTTCTGACCTCGCGAACCATCAACGAATGGTTCGGCGCCGAAGTGTTCTTTAAATGCGAAAACCTGCAGCGCATGGGCGCGTTCAAGTTTCGCGGCGCGTTCAACGCGCTGTCGAAGTTCGATGAAGCGCAGCGGCGTAACGGCGTGGTCGCGTTTTCGTCGGGTAATCATGCGCAGGCCGTCGCGCTGTCCGCGCGGCTGCTCGGCATGCCCGCGACGATCGTGATGCCGCAGGACGCGCCGCAGATGAAGGTTGAGGCGACGAAGGGCTACGGCGGCAACGTCGTTCTCTATGACCGGTACACGGAGGATCGCGAGCAGATCGGCCGCGATCTGGCGCAGAAGCATGGCCTGACGCTGATTCCGCCCTACGATCACCCCGACGTCATGGCAGGACAGGGCACCGCGGCGAAAGAACTGTTCGAGGAAGTCGGGCCGCTGGATGCGTTCTTCGTGCCGCTCGGCGGCGGCGGGCTGCTGTCGGGTTCGGCGTTGTCGACGCGCGCGCTGTCTCCCGATTGCGCGCTGTATGGCGTCGAGCCGGAAGCGGGCAACGACGGTCAGCAATCGCTCCGCTCGGGCAAGATCGTCCACATCGACACGCCGAAGACCATCGCCGATGGCGCGCAGACGCAGCATCTCGGCGAGCATACGTTCCCGATCATCCAGCGCGACGTGACCGACTTGCTCACCGCTAGCGACGCGGAACTTGTCGACTGCATGCGCTTCTTTGCTGCGCGCATGAAGATCATCGTCGAGCCGACCGGCTGCCTGGGCTTCGCGGCCGCTCGCCAGGTGAAGGACCAGTTGAAGGGCAAGCGGATCGGCGTGTTGATCAGCGGCGGCAACGTCGACGTGCAGAAGTTTGCCGAACTGGTGTCGTCGAACTGACGACGCTCTAGCTGCACAGGCCGAGAAACACGGCCATCGACGGCCCGCCCGCACGCGGCGGAAAGACGCACCAGCCGCCGTCGTGATGACGAAAGAAGAAGATGGCGCGCGCACCGCGCGTCGTCGAAGCCTCGACGTGCGCGTAGCGCGTTCCATCCATGCGGCGATGCCCGAATCCCACCACGCGGATCTGTCCTTGCGGACCGGGCGCGAGCCATTTCTCGACCTGATAGTGCAGCGATCTGTCGATGGCGTTCATGATCGACTCCTTAGGCTCGTCCCGGGCAATGCGCTGGGATGACTGAAGAGTAGGCTGGTCAAATCATTGATGATAGTTAATGTTTTTTATATTTATCATAATCGTCGACTGATCGATCTGCTGTAGCCTTCCGACGGGAAACATGCCGGGTTCACGGCAAGAATTTGCGGTTGCTCATAAAATCGCCGCGCGCCTGGCAAGGCGGGCGCGGTTTTTGGACGAACGTAACAGGCACGGCATGCGAACGTGGCTTTCCATGTGGTCGTCGCTTGAAGGATGTACCCGGCATGGAAGAGGTTTTCACATCGAAATCGGGCGCAATTGCGCGCCTGATGACTGCGCGCAAGGCGCTAATGCAGGAATCGGATGACGTCGCGCGTATGAGCGGCGGCGAAAAGACGGCGCGGATCGAGCGGCTCGAACGGCTGTTGTTCGACGTGCGCGCGGGGCGTATCTATGACTTCACGATGCCGACGGCGAATGGGGAAGTGCGGCTTTTCGTGACGGAGGATTGACGCATGTCATGGTTTGATGGTGCCAATAATGGCACCATCAAACCATGACAGAAAAGATCCTTGAGCAAATGCGTCGTGAACCCGCGAACGTCCCGTTACACGGCATTGTTCAAGGTCTGCGTAGAGTACTTCGGAACGCCTCGCCAATCGGGTTCGAGTCACGCGGTTTTTCGCATGCCCTGGATGGGCGACCCGCGCGTCAATATTCAAAACGACAAAGGAAAGGCCAAGGCATACCAGGTGCGCCAGGTGTTATTGGCCATCGATAAGCTGAAGGAGAGTCGACGTGCCCACTGATCACTACACTTACCGCGTCACATGGTCGCCCGAAGATGGCGAGCACGTGGGACTATGCGCGGAGTTTCCATCCCTGTCGTGGCTTGCCCGTTCGCCCGACGCCGCGCTCAAGGGTATTCGCGCTGCGGTCGCTGAAGCTATCGCCGACATGGTCGAACAAGGGGAGGCTGTGCCGCAGCCTCTCGCAGAGAAGCGCTATAGCGGCGAGTTCAGAGTCCGCATTCCGCCTGAGCAGCACCGTGCGCTTGCCATGCAGGCGGCAGAGCAAGGGGTCAGTCTGAACCGTCTTGTCAGCATGAAGCTGGCGGCCTGACTTTCACCACGGCTCATCCAACGCTTCCAACAAAAACGCCCTGCAAAGCAGGGCGTTTTTTTGTTCCAGTCCATCTGCATGCGTGCAGGCGAAGCGCCAGAAGCGCTTCGTCGTGCGATACAGCTTAGAACTTGTGGCGCATGCCGACGCGGAACGCCAGCTGGTTCTGCGAACCCGAACCCGACGTGTTGAAGTACGACGTTGCCGAACCGATCTGAGCCTGGATCGGTGTCGAGCCCGTCTTGCCCGATGCGTCCTGGTAGATGCCCAGCACGTACACATCGGTGCGCTTCGACAGCGCGTAGTCGACGCTCGCGTCAACCTGGTTGAAGTGGCCCGTCGTCGCGCCCGTCAGACGCGAGTACGTGTAGCCGAGGCCACCCGTCAGCGCCGGCGTGAATGCGTACTTTGCGCCGCCTTCGAAGTTGTTGAACGTCGTCGATGCACCCGTGATCGGCTCGAGGTGCGTGTTCGTCCACAGTGCGTAGAGCGTTGCCGGTCCGATGATGTAGCGGCCGCCGAGACCGAACGCGCGCAGGTCGCGCACGGTGCCCGTGCCGACGTTGGCGATCGTCGTCGAGAATGCCGGCGTTGCCTGACCCGGGAAGCGGATGTCCGTGTACGCTGCGCCGAGGCCGATCGGGCCGTTCGCGTAGTTCACGCCGAAGCTGTAAGCGCGCGACGAGCCTGCGACCGGGTTAGCCGTCGTGCCCGTTGCCGGTGCGCCGCCGAATGCGCCAGCCTGGTTCGAGAAGCCGTACATCGCGCCAAACGTCAGGCCCGAGAAGTTCGCGCTGCTGAACTTGACCGAGTTGTTGATGCGGCTCGACGTCAGCTGGTCGACGTCGTTGATGTGGTAAGCGTAGTTACCGGCAACCGTCAGGCCGCCCGTCGAGTAGTTGCCGCCGAGGTAGTCGGTCGTGAACGCGTATTGACGACCGAACGTCAGCGAACCGATGCCGTCCTTCGACACACCCACGTATGCCTGACGGCCGAACAGCGCGCCGCCCTGGCCCGATGCGCCCGTGCCGCTGTTGAAGCCGCTTTCGAGCACGAACAGTGCCTTCAGGCCGCCGCCCAGATCTTCCGTGCCGCGCATGCCCCAACGGCTGCCTTGAGCAACGCCGTCGTCATACTTGAACAGCTTGCTCGAAGCGCCCGTCGACGTCTTCGAGTGATTTGCGTAGCTGATACCTGCATCGATGATGCCGTACAGCGTGACGCTGCTTTGTGCGTGTGCGGTGCCTGCAGCTGCTGCCGAAGCGATGAGAGCGGTGGTAAGTACTTTTTTGTTCAAAACTTTCTCCGGATAGAAAAATGGCGATCGCGAGCCAAACTCTTACGGCTGGTCGCGCGACGGGCGCAAATGTAACGAGGAGAAAGGTAATGAATATGACAGCAAATATTTTTAGTGAATATGTAGTACAAATACGACAGCATTTGCTTTGTGTGCTAACGAGTTGCACGCAAATATGTGCATATGCTTCATAAACTGGCGTGTTTAGTGGCCTGTACGAAACAGACGGCGCCGGGCATTTAACGTTTGATCGGAATCAAGAAAAACGCCCGCGGAAGGCGGGCGTTTTCATTCGATGTGCGGCTGCGTGAGCCGCTAGCGATTCGGGCTTTAAGCGGAGAGCAACTGTCCCGTGCGGAACGCCTTCGCGCCGGCGATGCGCACGATCTCCATGCCCGCCTGCGCGAAGCGCGACAGGTGACGCGCATACATCACGCCCGCGACGGTCGACTTCAGCGTGATGACGCGATCCGTCAGCGGATCGATGATATCGGCGATCGGCTCGCCGGCATCGATCCACTTGCCCACTTCCTGGCGATACACGATGACGCCGCTCACGGGCGTCACGATCGGCTCGGTGCCGGCGAGCGGCGTCGCGGCGAATTCGAGCGGCGGCATCGGCGCGGCGTCACCCGCGATCACGCCGCGATGCGTCAGGTATTCGACGATGCCTTGCGCGTCGTGCTCGGCGAACTCATACGACACGTCGCGCTGGCTGCGCAATTCGACCGTCACGGAGATCGAGCCGTTCGGAATCGGGAAACGGTCGCCGACGCGCGTGCGCAGTTCCGACCAGCAGAAGCTGTGAATTTCGTCGAACGGATTGCCGACGGAATCGACCGCGAGCAGCGAGGCCTTCGAATCCAGATAGCGCGCGAGCGGCTCGACGTCGGGCCACAGGTCGGGGTTCGTGTAGATATGGAGCGCCGCTTCCCAGTCGCAATGCAGATCGAGCACGACGTCCGCGTCGAACGACAGCATCTGCAGCGCGAGACGCTGCGACTCGATTTCGGTGCGCGGCTTTTGCGCATTGAGCGCTTCGCGCATCGCCTGACGGATGATGGTGCGGTTCTGGTCGGAGTCCGTCGTCAGACGCTCTTCGATCACGGGCTCGATCAGGTCGAACAGGTTGTAGAAGTTGCGGTTGAAGTTCTGCGCAGTGTTCGTTTCGAAGCGGCCGGCGAGCAGGCCGAGCACATGCTGGTTCAGGCCGATCGGATTCGCGACGGGCACGATCACGACTTCGCCGCGCAGCTTGCCGGCAGCCTCGAGTGCTTCGAGCTTGCGGCGCAATGCCCACGACACCAGCATGCCGGGCAGTTCGTCGGCGTGAAGCGATGACTGGATATAGACCTTCTGTCCGCCGCTCGGACCGTAGTGGAAGCTCGTCAGGCTGCGAGCGGTGCCGAGGGTCGGGGAAATCAGCGGATGATTGAGGGTTTGCATGGTGGATGTTGGCGCGGCCTGGTGGCGCGCCGGGTGCCTTTTGTAGTGGCTGGGATGAGGTTTGGTGCGCGGTGTGCCCGCGCCTTTCCTTTAATCGGTCGATCTTAGCTTATTTTGGGTTTTGATTTTCCGTTTTTGGCTTCGGTGGCATCCGCGATTTCCTTCGGTGGCATCCGCGATTTCGTTTTGGTTTATTAGTGTTGCCCCTGTGCGGGGCGGCACCTACTTTTCTTTGCAGCGGCAAAGAAAAGTAGGCAAAAGAAAGCCGCTTCAAACCTCCGGTGCCCGCCAGGATAACGCCACGGCACACGGTCTCTGAGCGGTCGCGCAGCGACGCCAACACTCCGTAGAAAGCCCACAGTCAGGCGCGCGCGGCGCGAAAGATGACATCCACTCGGGGCACATTCGGTCGGCTTGTTTGCTTGCTTTTGTGTGTTTGCCGTCGGTCTGATCGCGGCGTTATGTGTTCCGGATTGTGTATGGATTTTCGCGCCGTGCGCGGTTGACCGCGGGCTCTCTACAGGGTGCGGACGTTGCTGCGCAATGGCTCAACTGCAGCATGCCGATGCGGTATCCTGGCAGGCACCGGAGGTTCAAAAGCGGCTTTCTTTTGCCTACTTTTCTTTGCCGCTGCAAAGAAAAGTAGGTGCTGCCCCGCACAGGGGCGACGCTAATAAACCAGAAGCATAGAGCGGATGCCACCAACGGAAACAAAACCGCAAAAACAAAACCGCAAAAACAAAAACGGGCCCCAAAAGGAGCCCGCCAAGATCGGCCGCGCGCAGCGCAAAACCCGCCGCGCTACGCGCAACACAAACCATCACCCACCATAAACATCGAAGTCGAAGTACTTCTTCTCGATCTTCTTGTACGTACCATCCTTGATGATATCGGCAATCGCCTTGTCGACCTTCGCCTTCAGGTCGGCATCTTCCTTACGCATGCCGATGCCTGCGCCTTCGCCGAGGATCTTCTTGTCTTCGAGATCCTTGCCGACGAACTGGAAGCCCGCGCCGCGCGGCGTCTTCAGGAAGCCGATTTCAGCCTGCACAGCGTCTTGCAGCGCTGCGTCCAGACGGCCCGAGATAAGGTCGGCGTAGACCTGGTCCTGGTTCTGGTACGGCACAACCTTCGCGCCCTTCGGTTCCCAGTAGGTCTTCGCGTACGTTTCCTGGATCGTGCCTTGCTCGACGCCGACCGTCTTGCCCGACAGCGATTCCGCCGTCGGCAGGATGTTCGAACCCTTCTTCGCGACCAGACGCGTCGGCGTGTTGAACAGCTTCGACGAGAAAGCGATCTGTTCAGCGCGTTGCGGCGTCATCGACATCGACGACAGCACGCCGTCGAACTTCTTCGCCTTCAGTGCCGGGATCATGCCGTCGAAGTCGTTTTCGACCCACACGCACTTCGCCTTCAGGCGCGTGCAGATTTCATTGCCGAGGTCGATGTCGAAGCCGACCAGCTTGCCGTCGGAGCCCTTCGATTCGAACGGCGGATAGCTGGCGTCGACGCCGAAACGAATCGTGTTCCAGTCTTTGGCGTGTGCGCCGATCGATACGGTAGCGAGCAGGGCAACCGTCAAAGCTGCAAGCAGTTTTTTCACTGATGTACTCCCGGGAGTGGTTCAAAGTGTCCCGCATGCGGTTGTGCCGCTGCGCGACGTTGCCCGGCCGTTGTGCCGGGCTTGGTCTAATGGCCGCTGGCTGGCCCCAGCCAGCAACGCGCGCCAAGCTTAACAAATCAAAATATTTGCGGTGCTAGTGAAACACCGGATGGCAGAGGAGTATTGCCTCTAAAGGGCGGTTTTGTGATATGCGGCAAGGACGTCGTTCTGAAAGCCAAACGACAGGGGATGAGGGCGGGGCGCAGAGTGAAGCAGGCGTTTGCCGCAACCTATGCGGCACTGCGGCAAACGCTTTCGGCTCAATGACTTATATGCAAAGGGCGGTGCATCAAACGATGCGCTCGCCCGCGCGATACGTCGCGCGCGGCACGGGCAATGCGTCGAGCATCGTCACGCGGACCAGATCGGCGCGCAATCCGGGCTCGATTGCGCCGCGGTCATGCAGACCGGCCGTGCGCGCCGGTTCCGCCGATACCGTCGCCATCGCGCGCGGCAGCGTCCAGCCGGCCTTGTCGACCAGTTCGAAGGCGGCCGTCAGCAGGCTGGACGGCACGTAGTCGGACGAGAGAATGTCGAGCAGATTCGCCTGCGCCAGTTCCAGCGCCGACACGTTGCCCGAGTGCGACCCGCCGCGCACGATGTTCGGCGCGCCCATGATCGTCGCGATGCCGTGACGGTGCGCGGCTTCGGCGGCGACGCGCGTGGTCGGGAATTCGGCGAGCACGATGCCTTCTTCGGCGGCCTGTTGCACGTGCTCGACCAGCGTGTCGTCGTGACTCGCGACGGGCACCCCCAGCGCCTTGCAGCGCTCGACGATCTGGCGGCGGTGCTCGTCGGCGAAACGCTGCTGTTCGTCTTCGAGCGCGACGAGCGTTGCGGCCATGTGCTCGTCCGTCATCTTGCCGTGGCGCTCCTGGAAACGGCGCCATTGTTCGCGGTCATGCCATTGACGCTGCCCCGGCGTGTGATCCATCACCGACGCGAGACGCAGCAGCGGATGATCCTTGAGCGTATCGAACACTTCGACGACATCGGACGTCGCGATTTCGCAGCGCAGATGCAGGAAGTGCTCGGCGCGCAGCAGCTTGCGTTCGGAAAAGCGCTGCAGCGCGGCGGCGCAGCGCGTTTGCGTATCGCGGCCACGCAAGCCGACGCTCGAACGCGAGCCGATCGCGAGCGCATCGAACACGGTCGTGATGCCCGCGGCGGCAACCTGCGCATCGTGAATCACGAACGCGGCATCCGTATTCCATTCGACGCCTGGACGCGGCAGCAGATGCTTCTCCAGGTTGTCGGTGTGCAACTCGATCAGGCCAGGCAACAGATAATCGCCTTCCCAGTCCTGCGCGTCGGCAGCAGACGTCGTGCCGCGCGCGACTTCGCGAATCACGCCGTCCTCGATCTGTACGACGCCGTTGAAAACTTCGTCCCGCGTGACGACGCGGGCGTTCTTGATCAGCATGTGAATGCTCCGGATCCGAAAAAATCAGAGATCGATATCAGTGTAATGCCGCCGTGTTACGCAGCGGTGGCGTCAGTTCGAGCCTGCGTGTAGCGACTTTCGTGCGCGTGTCTTCGTCGTGGAAGATGCCGACGATAGCCGCGCCGCGTTCGCGCGCCTCGACGATCAGACTGGCGACGATGTCGCGGTTTTCCGCATCGAGCGACGCTGTCGGTTCATCGAGTAGCAGCACGGGCTGTTCCGCGATCAGACCGCGCGCGATGTTCACGCGCTGCTGCTCGCCGCCCGAGAACGTCGCGGGCGCGAGATGCCACAAACGCTCCGGCACGTTCAGACGCGCGAGCAATGCAGAGGCACGCGCGCGCGCTTCGTCTTCATCGACGCCGCGCGACACGAGCGGCTCGGCGACGAGATCGAGCGTGCTCACACGCGGAATCACGCGCAGAAACTGGCTCACGTAACCGACCACGCCGCGCCGCAGACGCAGCACGTCGCGCGGCTCGGCGCCCGTGATGGGCAGATACTTCGATTCCTGCTCGTTGTCGCGGATCGCGATCGAGCCCGTGCTCGCCAGATAGTTGCCATACAGGCAGCGCAAAAACGTACTCTTGCCCGCGCCCGATGGCCCGACCAGCACGACGCATTCACTGCGTTCGACATCGAGCGACACGCCCGCGAGCGCCTCGATCTGTACGCCGCCCTGACCGTGCAGCGTGAAGGTCTTGCCGATGCCGACGGCCCGCAGCATCAGCGCGTCGTTGGCGATGAACGATGTATCGATTGACGTTGTCATCACGTGGTGGACCTCAAACGGGCAGAACGGAAGAGACGAGCGTTTGCGTGTACGGATGCTGCGGATCGTCGAGTACCTGATCGGTCAGCCCCGCTTCGACCACTTCGCCGCCTTGCATCACCATCAGCCGATGCGCGAGCAGACGCGCGACGCCGATATCGTGCGTGACGATCAGCACGGACAGATGCAGCGTCGACGTCAACGTGCGCAGCAGATCGAGCAGACGCGCCTGCACGGACACGTCGAGACCGGCCGTGGGCTCGTCCATGAACACGAGACGCGGGCCCGTCACGAGATTGCGCGCGATCTGCAGACGCTGCTGCATGCCGCCCGAAAACGCCGAAGGCAATTCGTCGATACGCGATGCATCGAGTTCGACGCGCGACATCCATTGCGTCGCGGCTTCGCGGATATTGCCGTAGTGCCGCGCGCCGACAGCCATCAACGGCTCGCCGATATTCGCGCCCGCCGACACGCTGCTGCGCAACCCGTCGCGCGGATTCTGCTGCACGAAGCCCCATTCGGTGCGCATCAACAGACGCTTGCGCGGCTCGGACAGCGCGAGCAGATCCAACGCGTCGCCGTGCGCGCTCGCATAGTGCAGCGAGCCGGAATCGGCGGGCGTGCGCAGCGCGAGCGCATTGAGCAGCGTCGATTTGCCCGAACCCGATTCGCCGACGATGCACAGCACTTCGCCCGGATACAGATCGAAGCTGACGTTGCGACAACCGTTGCGGCCGCCATACTGTTTGGTGAGCGCGCGTGCGCTCAGAAGCGGCGTCATGCGCTTTCTCCTTCCGTGTTGTCCGTGCCTTGCTGTTCGCGCCGCTCGTGGCAATAGTCGCTGTCCGAACAGACGAACATGCGCTTGCCTTGATCGTCGACGATCATTTCGTCGAGAAAACTTTCCGTCGATCCGCACAATGCGCACGCATGATCCCAGCGCTGCACTTCGAACGGATGATCGTCGAAATCGAGGCTTTTTACAGGGGTATAAGGCGGAATTGCGTGGATGCGCCGCTCGCGTCCCGCGCCGAACAGTTGCAGCGCGGGGTTCATGTGCATCTTCGGATTGTCGTACTTCGGAATCGGCGACGGCGACGCGAGATAGCGGCCGTTGACGATCACAGGATAGTCGTACGTCGTCGCGATGCTGCCGTGATGCACGATGTCCTCATAAAGCTTCACGCTGATCAAACCGTAATCAGCGAGCGCATGCAGCTTCTTGCACTCGGCGACACGCGGTTCGAGCCTGAACAACGGCTCGGGCATCGGCACCTGATAGACGAGAATCTGCTTCTCGGTAAGCGGCGTTTCGGGAATGCGGTGACGCGTCTGCACGATCGTCGCTTCGCTCGTCTTGCGCGTCGTGTTGACGCCCGCCGTGCGCGCGAAAAAGCGTCGAATGTTGACGGCGTTCGTCGTTTCGTCGGAGCCCTGGTCGATCACCTTCAACGTGTCGTCGCGTCCGATGATGGCCGACGTCACCTGAATGCCACCCGTGCCCCAACCGAACGGCAACGGCATTTCGCGCGATGCGAACGGCACCTGATAGCCGGGCACGGCCACCGCTTTCAACAGCGCGCGGCGGATCATGCGCTTGGTCTGCTCGTCGAGATACGCGAAGTTGTAGCCTTCGGTTGCGCTATCGTGCGCGGCGGTTTGCATCGTCGTGTCGGGCGCGTTCATGCCGCTTGCTCCTCAAGGTCGTTGCCGTTTGCCTGCGCGGCATGCTTTGCCCGCAAACGGCGCACCAGTTCCAGTTCCGCCTGGAAGTCGACGTAATGCGGCAATTTCAGATGCTGCACGAAGCCCGACGCTTCGACGTTATCGCTGTGCGACAGCATGAATTCGACGTCCTGTGTCGGCGAGCCGATCGTTTCGCCGAGTTCTTCCGCACGTAGCGCGCGATCGACGAGCGCCATTGCCATCGCCTTGCGTTCCGAGTGTCCGAACGCGAGACCATAGCCTTGCGTGAACGTCGGCGGCACTTCGGTACTGCCCGCGAACTGGTTGATCATCTGGCATTCCGTCACGTCGATTTCACCGATCTCCACGGCGAAGCCGAGTTCGTCCAGTTCCATTTCGACGGCCACTGTGCCGAAGCGGATTTCGCCCGCGAACGGATGCGAGTTCGCGTAGCCGCGCTGCGTTGCGTAGCCCATCGCGAGCAGGAAGCCTTCGTCGCCGCGTGCCAGATTTTGCAGGCGCGTCGCGCGGCTCGCGGGAAACGACAGCGGTTCGCGCGACAGATCGCCGGGTTCGGCTGCGTCTTCCGATACGCGTTCCTGTTCGATCAGCCCTTCCTTGTCGAGTAGCGAAACGACGCGCGGCATCGCTTCCGCTTGAGCATTTTCAGCGCGCTTAAGTGACGGCGCGCTATCGACATCGCCTTCGGCCAGCAGCGTGAAATCGAGCAGACGCTGCGTGTAGTCGTACGTTGCGCCGAGCATCTGGCCGCCGGGCACGTCCTTGAACGTCGCCGAAATGCGCCGCTCGATGTGCATGTCTTCCGTATCGACGGGCTGCGTGTAGCCGAGGCGCGGCAGCGTCGTGCGATATGCGCGCAGCAGAAAGATCGCTTCGACGAGATCGCCGGCGGCCTGCTTGATCGCGAGCGCCGCGAGTTCTTCGTCGTAGACGGAGCCTTCCGTCATCACGCGCGCGACGGCGAGCCGCAACTGCGTGCGAATCTGCGCGACGCTCAGTTCGGCGAGCTGCGTGTCGCCGCGGCGCGCCTTGTCGAGCAGGCGCCACGATGCTTCGATCGCGCGCTCTCCACCTTTGACGGCAACGTACATTAGTTGAACTCCACGTGAGTTGTGCGCGGCAGGCCGATCAGCGTGTCGCCGCAGACGAGATAGCAGTCGATGCCGCACGGAAACAGCGGTGCGAGTTCCGCGCGTTCGCGCCAGAAGCGCTCGGGCAGGCCGGCCGGCGCGATCGTGTGCGTGTGTTCGATGCCGGGGCCGCGCAGTACGACGGGCGTGCCTCGCGTGCTCGAATTCAGCGAATCGACGCGAATGATCAACGTCACCGATTGCTCCGGCGTTTCCGGCTCGCCGAGTGCGAAGCACGACAGCGGCGGCAGCGTGCTCGCATCGTGCACATACGCGAAGGCGGCGTCCTGCGGTTCGTCGACGAGCGGCGCGCCCGTATGAAAGCGCAACGCGGAGCCGAGCACGGCGTCGGGCTGCGCGAGCCACACAGGTGTCGAGTAGTCGCACAGCGCGAGTAGCGCGGCGAACGCGGCGAGATCGGCGCGTGCGTGCGGCAGTGTGTTGCGCGCGTCGCTGCGCGAAGCGGGCAGCACGTTGTCGATCGTACCGATGCGGCCCGGACGGGACAGCGCATCGAGCAGCGTGCGGAAGACGGCTTGCGTGTCGTGGACGGGATCGGCGAAACCGGGCGTCAGCGTCGACAGCGCGATCTGCGGAGATTGAGCGGATGTGTTCATCAGTCGCCTCGGACCATCGTGAAGAATTCGACGCGCGTCGATGCGGCGTCCTGTTGGCGTTCTGCGCGTTTCGCCGCGAGTTGCGATGCGAGCGGCGCGATCAGTTGCGCTTGCAAGCGTGCGTGATGCTGCGGCGTTTGCAGCAGTGCGTCTGCGATAGCAGCGAGTTCGGCGCGTCGGCGGTCGCGGCCCAGATGACATGCGACGCCGACGGTCGTGCCGTCATCCGTTGTGTCGCGCAGACGCAGCGTCGCGCGCGTCACGGTCGCCTCGCCGAAATTGAATGCGTCGCCCGTGCCGCCGATGCGTCCGCGCACCATCGCCAGTCCCGTTTCGGGCGGGCGCAGCCAGTCGAAGGCGGGAAACGGCGTGCCTTCCATCGCATGGTTCAGCGCGGCTTCGAGGTCGGCGCGCGGCGTGCGGGCCAGCACGGCCATCCATGCGCGGCGCGTGGCGTTGGCAGAAACGGGGGAGTCAGAGGAAGGAGGGGCGGCGGCACTCATCGGGGTTCCTGGCGGTTTCCTGGAAGGGGAAGATCAGTAGCGGGTCCGGACATTTGAGCATCTATTCGTCTAAACGTCTAGACGTTTAGAGCTAAAACATCGCTTGCTTGTGACAGAAGGCGCAGTTTCATATTTCCGCCACGGCTTGCGGACTACAATGCACAGAACGCTTATTTGAACCGAAGGGAATGACAGCACCATGACATCGAACGACGACGCAGCGCCGGGCGCGATGCTGGAACGTGGAGCGGGCGTCGCCGTGTGGCGGCAGATCGAACAGATCCTCGCGAAAGAGATCGCGGCCAGCGGTTTCGGCGAAGACGGACGTCTGCCGAGCGAAGGCGAACTGGCCAGGCGTTTCGATGTCAACCGCCACACGATCCGTCGTGCAATGTTGGGTCTCGCGGCTCAAGGGCTCGTCAGCGTCGAGCAGGGGCGCGGTACGTTCGTGCAGCCGGGCGCGATCGATTACACCATCGGCAGGCGCACGCGCTTCACCGAAAACTTGCGTCAGCAACATCATTCGCCGGCGGGCAAGATGCTGTCGGCGGCGCGCGTGAAGGCCGATCCGACTGTCGCGAAGGCGTTGGGTCTGCGCGCGGGCGCGTTCGTCTATCGCATCGAATCGCTGCATGAGGCGGACAGCGTGCCGCTCACGTATGCGCGCAATTTCTATCCGGCCGCGCGTTTCAGCGATCTGCCCGATGTGCTGGAGCGCGTAGGCGGCATCACGAAGGCGATGGCCGAGTACGGCGTGACCGACTATCTGCGCAAGTGGAGCCGTATCGGCAGCGTGTTGCCGGAGCCGGAAGTCGCGCGTCGTCTGGGCATCAACCGGCAGCAACCGGTGCTGTGGGTCGAGAACGTCGACGTCGACACTGAAGGCACGCCGATCAAATATGGCTTTACGCACTTCGCCGCCGATCGCGTGCAACTGATGGTCGAGCACGACGTATGAGCGCGGCCATCCAGAACGCATGGTCCGCGCAGGCGCGTTTCGCGATCTACTACGCACCGGCTCGCGCGTCGGGCTGGTGGGATGCGGGCTCGACATGGCTCGCGCGCGATGCCGAAAGCGGTGCCTCGCCCGATCCGCACGATGCGCCTGCGCTGTCGCAACCGCTCGCGCAACTGACGACTTCCCCGCGCCGTTACGGCTGGCATGGCACGCTGGTCGCGCCATTCCATCTCGCTGAGAACGTGACGATTGCCGATCTGCTCGATGCAGCCGAACGTTTTGCGCAGCAGCAGATGCCGTTTGCATTGGATGTCGAAGCGGCCACGTTGGGCGATTTCTGCGCGCTGCGTCCCGCCACGTCATCCGGCGATGAACAGATGCGCGCGCTGGCCGCAAACGCACTGCGCGCCTTCACGCCCCTGCGCGTGAAGCCTTCGGCGGCGGATATCGCAAAGCGCATGCAGGCGCCGCTGACGGAACGTCAGCGCGAACTGCTCGTCGAATGGGGATATCCGTATGTGCTCGACGAGTTTCGCTTTCACATGACGCTGTCCAATTCGCTCGATCAAGCCGACGATCGCGCCGCGATCGTCGAGCGTTGGCAAAACGAGGCGCAACGCCTCGGGCCGCTGGCGATCGACGGCGCCGCGATCTTCGTCGAGCCTTCGCCGGGCGAGCCGTTCATGCTGTGGCAACGGCTCGCATTCACGGCAGAAGAACAATCGCGGGAGAACGCATGAAAGGCCGCCTGATTTATGTGGTCGGGCCATCCGGCGCGGGCAAGGATTCGCTGCTGCATTTCGCGCGCGAGCATGTCGCGGGCACGTCCGTCGTGTTCGCGCATCGCTATATCACGCGTGAGACGGGGCACAATGAGAATCACATTGCGTTGACGCGTGAAGAGTTCACCGCGCGCTCAGCGCAAGGACTGTTCGCGCTCGAATGGTCGAGCCATGAATTGCACTACGGCATCGGCATCGAGATTGATGCGTGGCTCGAACGTGGCTGCACGGTGGTGGTCAATGGATCGCGCGCGTATCTGGCGCGCGCGTTGAAGCGCTATCAGCATCTCGAAGTCGTGCATATCCACGCCGCGCCGCATATTCTTGCGCAGCGCCTGTCGACGCGCGGACGCGAGACGGCAGAGCAGGTCGCCGCGCGCCTCGCGCGTCAGGCGCCGTTCACGCTGCCCGATGGCGCGCATCTCACGCATATCGACAATTCGGGCTCGCTCGAAGAGGCGGGTCTCGCATTCGTCGACGTTCTGAAAGGCATCGTGAGGACGCAGCACGCGCATCAGGCGCGGCTGGACGCGCACGTTTCCGGCGAAAGCGTTAAGTAAGTCTGGCGCACGGTCGTCTTAACGGAAAGATCACGCGTTGCTATAGTCTGCGGTTTAACGCTGCGCACGAGACGCAGCGAGTAAACCCGGAGTTCACCCGATGACCGACGCCATCCGCCTCACCGAAATCGCCGACCTCGAACCCGCAGCCGCCGCGCTGCGCGACATTCGCCACCACATTCACCACCATCCGGAACTCGCGTACGAGGAAGTCGCGACGGCTGCGCTCGTCGCCGACAAGCTCGAAGCGTGGGGCTGGCAGGTGACGCGCGAAGTGGGCAAGACGGGCGTGGTCGGCACGTTGAAGGTCGGCGACGGCACGCGCAGCATCGGCCTGCGCGCGGACATGGACGCGTTGCCCATCGTCGAACAGACGGGGTTGCCGTATGCGAGCGGCACGCGCGGCAAGATGCACGCATGCGGCCACGACGGCCACACGACGATGCTGCTCGGCGCCGCGCAGCATCTTGCGAAGACGCGCAATTTTTCGGGCACCGTGCATCTGTATTTTCAGCCCGCTGAAGAAAGCGGCATCGACAGCGGCGCACAGAAGATGATCGAAGACGGTCTGTTCGAGCGCTTTCCGTGCGACGCCGTGTTCGGCGTGCACAACCATCCGGGCGCGGAGCCGGGCAAGTTCCTGTTCCGCAAGGGCGCGTTCATGGCCGCGGGCGACAAGGCGACGATCACCATAGAAGGCGTCGGCGGCCACGCGGCGCGCCCGCATCTGACCGTCGATCCCATCGTGATCGCGTCGAGCATCGTGATGGCGCTGCAGACCATCGTCGCGCGCAACGTGAATCCGGCGCAGCCCGCCGTGGTGACGGTCGGCACGATGCATTCGGGCGTCGCGAACAACGTGATTCCGTCGAGCGCGACGCTCGAACTGAGCGTGCGCTCGTTCAGCCCGGAAGTGCGCGCGCTGCTGAAAGAGCGCATCACCGAACTCGCCGAAACGCAGGCGGCGAGCTACGGCGGCAAGGCACATGTCGATTATGTGGAAGGCTATCCCGTCGTCGTGAACACGGACGAGGAAACGGAGTTCGCGATTCAGGTCGCCCGCGAACTGGTCGGCGCGGAAAACGTCGAGCCGAACGCGGACATTCTGATGGGCAGCGAAGATTTCGCGTTCATGCTCGAACAGCGGCCGGGCTCGTTCCTGCGCCTTGGTAATGGCGTCGGCGAAGACGGCTGCATGGTGCACAACCCGCACTACGACTTCAACGACCGCAATCTGCCTATCGGTGCGGCGTACTGGACGCGCCTGGTGGAGCGCTTTCTTAGCCGCTGACGTGTTCTAGCCGCGCAGCGCGACCATGTCGGACACCGATTGCGCGGCTTTTTGCAGTGGTTCGAGAAACGCCTTCACCATCTGCTTCGCGGAATTGCGCTGCGCGTTGCCGCTGATGTTCATCGCGGCGATGATCTGACCGCGCCGGTTGCGAATCGGCGCGGACAGCGAAATCAGCCCGCCTTCCAGCTCCTGATCGACGACGGCCCAGCCCTGGCTGCGCACCTGCGCGATCACTTTCTTCAGCTCGTCCTTGTCGGTGATCGTGCGCGGCGTGTGCGCAGTGATGCGCGATGCGTCGAGCGTCGCGTCGAGCGTCGCTTCGTCGAGCGCGGACAGCAGCACGCGGCCCATCGACGTGCAATAGGCCGGCAAGCGGCTGCCGATCGACAGGTTGATCGTCATGATCTTGTGCGTCGGCATGCGCAGCACGTAGACGATCTCGGTCCGGTCGAGCACGGCCGCCGAGCAGCTTTCGTGGACTTCCGCCGACAGTTCTTCCATGAACGGCTCGGCGAGATTCCAGAACGGCATCGACGTCAGATAGGCGAAACCGAGATCGAGAATCTTCGGTGTCAGACGGAACAGGCGACCTTCTGCTTCGACGTAGCCGAGCGTTTGCAGCGTCAGAAGAATGCGGCGCGCGCCCGCGCGCGTCAGACCCGTCGCCGAGGCGACGTCCGTCAGCGTCTGCTCGGGCCGCTCGGCGTTGAACGCGCGAATTACCGCCAGGCCGCGCGCGAACGACTGCACGTACGAATCGCCCGGTTTGTCTGGCGTGTCCGTCTCGCTGGCGGGAACGGCTTGTGACGCGGTTGGGACTTTGCTCATGGCCTGTGTTAACTCGATGCGAAACGTTCGGACTCGAATGGGCGGCTGTCAGCCTGCGGAAAGCCGTGACGATAGCGCAAGCGCTGTTTTTCTCCAACTTTGCGGGTTTGGCGCGGCCTGTACCTCCGATGCGGCACCGATTCCTGCCGTTTTCGCCACACGCTTTTGCCAGGTTTGACGGTCTGCCGACACGGCAGCAAGCTTGACAGTCTTTCCACCACCCGCCTATTATCGAACCTGAAATGTTCGATATATGATCGTTTGTTCGAGTATAGAACAAATCTGATTCGGTCGGCACGTTTTTCTGGCGCTGCCCAATGCGCCGCCGCTGGCGCGTTCCACGATACGCCGGCCCTCGCCATTACTGGAGACATCTCATGACGGAAGCTTTCCTGTGCGACGCGATTCGCACGCCGATTGGCCGCTATGCGGGTTCGCTGTCGTCGGTGCGTGCCGACGATCTCGGCGCCGTGCCGCTCAAGGCGCTGATGGAGCGCAACAAGGAAGTCGACTGGAGCACGATCGATGACGTGATCTACGGCTGCGCGAATCAGGCCGGCGAAGATAACCGCAACGTCGCGCGCATGTCGCTGCTGCTCGCGGGCCTGCCGAAGGACGTGCCGGGCTCGACGGTCAACCGTCTGTGCGGTTCGGGCATGGACGCCGTCGGCATCGCGGCGCGCGCGATCAAGTCGGGCGAAGCCGGGCTGATGATCGCGGGCGGCGTCGAAAGCATGAGCCGCGCGCCGTTCGTGATGGGCAAGGCAACGAGCGCGTTCTCGCGTCAGGCCGACATTTACGACACGACGATTGGCTGGCGCTTCGTCAATCCGCTGATGAAGCAGCTGTACGGCGTCGACTCGATGCCCGAAACGGGCGAAAACGTCGCGACCGACTACAACATCAGCCGCGCCGATCAGGACGCGTTCGCGCTGCGCAGCCAGCAGAAGGCGGCGCGCGCGCAGCAGGACGGCACGCTCGCGCAGGAAATCGTCTCGGTGACGATTCCGCAGAAGAAGGGCGACGCGATCGTCGTGTCGAAGGACGAGCATCCGCGTGAGACGAGCCTCGAAACGCTCGCGAAGCTCAAGGGCGTCGTGCGTCCGGACGGCACGGTGACGGCGGGCAATGCGTCGGGCGTCAACGATGGCGCAGCCGCGCTGTTGCTGGCGAATGCAGAAACCGCGAAGCGTTTCGGTCTGACGCCGCGCGCACGCGTGCTCGGCATCGCGACGGCAGGCGTCGATCCGCGCGTGATGGGCATCGGTCCCGCGCCCGCGACGCAAAAGCTGCTCGCGCGTCTGAACATGAAGATGGATCAGTTCGACGTGATCGAACTGAACGAAGCGTTCGCCTCGCAAGGCATTGCCGTGCTGCGCGCACTCGGTGTCGCCGATGACGACGCTCGCGTCAATCCGAACGGCGGCGCGATTGCGCTGGGCCATCCGCTCGGCATGAGCGGCGCGCGTCTGGTGACGACGGCGATGTATCAGCTGCAACGCACGCAAGGCCGCTTCGCGCTGTGCACGATGTGCATCGGCGTCGGTCAGGGCATTGCGATCGCTATCGAGCGCGTTTGATCGACTTTCGATCGACGTGCAGAAGCATCGCGTGCCGCGCCGCTGAGCGGTTCGTCACGCGACATGCGATATGCGACACAGAAAAGCTCGTACTGCGTACGAGCTTTTTTATTACCCACGTTCAACGGGAGCGCGGCGCAAAAATATCCGCACCCAGCGAAGAACAGCGTTCGAGCAGACGCACCAGCGTGCCGCGCGATTTAACAGGGTGCGTGGTCAGCGAGAGACGCGCCGGCGTGTCGCCGTCCGCGCTGACCCACACGCGTTCGCCGCGCTGCAGACGGAACGTCTCGCCGATCTGCAGCCAGTGGTCGTACGGCGATGCCGCGCGCGTCAACCACACGCGCGCGCCCTGCACGAGAAGCTCGGTGTTCGCCTCGACGCGCCACGACATCGTCGCGCCGGGTTGCACTGCGAAGTGAACAACGACTCTGGGTAAGCGCTCCTCTTGCGTACGCGAAAAGCAGAGTGATTCGTCATCGGTGAACTGCTGGCAAGCCTTGTCCATCATGCACTCCGTCAATTGAGCCGGGGCACGGAAGGCACATACAAAACAAAAGGCCCCTTCCGTTTCCGGCGGGGCCTTGGGATCGTTTTGCCGACTGCTGCAATTTCTAACGCACACACGCTCCCATAGGCCCGCCGCGATGGCGTGCAATACGGTTTTTAACGACGTATGTCGTGGTGGTGAGCGTCAGCATGCATTCGAGTGTGTCGTGCCGTCGATGTGTTGTCAACCGGTTTTCTCGTGTGTGTTGCATCTTCATGGGATGGCCCTCGCTCTCGAAACGAATACACGTCGCACGCGCAGATAAAGCAGCGCGCAGCCGGTAACGGCGAGCGGCCACAACAGATACCAGCCCGTCGCACAACACAATCCGGCGACGGCAACGAGGGCGACGCGTGCGCATCGGTGAGGCCAACTGCCGCGCGGCAACAGACGCAGCGCAGCCGCCGTGCCGAGCGCATACACGGTGACGAACGAACCGGTGGTCAACAGCACGAGCGGCTTCGGACCCACGCCCGCCATCACCACGACGACCAGCGCAAAGGTGGCAAGCCCCGCGATCACGAACAGGCTGCGGCGCGGCACATCGCCCGCACGGCTGCCTTGCGCGAGCCACTGCGGCAGCGCGCCGTCGCGTCCGAGCGCTGCGCCGAGTTTCGCGGCGCCCGCGAAATACGCGTTCATCGTGCCGAGCGTGAGCAGCAATGCGGCGACGGCTGCAAGCATGTGCACCTTGCCGCCGAGTCCGCGTGCGAGCAGTTCCGCGAGCGGCGCGCTCGACGTACCCGCTGCCGGTCCGAGCACCATGACGCTCATCGTCGCGACGCCCATATACAGCACACCGACTACGACGACGGCAATGCCCGCAGCCAGCGGCAAGTCATGCGCGGGGCGGCGAAACTCCGCGGCCAGATGCGTGATGGCTTCCCAACCCGCGAAGCTCCAGACGAGTAACGCCGCGGCCGGAAACACGGCGAGCCAGCCATGCGGCGCGAACGGACGCAGATTCTCCATCTGCGCATGCGGCGCCGACGCGATCACCGCCGCCAGCAACAGCGCAACGAGCAACGCGGCGAGCACGAGTTGCAAGCGGCCCGATACCGTCAGTCCGAGCGCGTTGGACAGCGTCACGGTCAGTATCAGCGCGGCAGCCGTGCCGATCACTGTCCACTCGCCGCCGCCGAACGCCGCCGCGACATAGGCGCCGCCGAACATCGCCGCAGCCGGCGCGCCCGCTGGCACGGCAAAGTAAAAGCACCATCCGACGATGGCCGCTGCACGCGGACCGAATGCATTGCGCACGTACGTGGATACGCCGCCCGCATCGGGATAGCGCGCGCCGAGCGCGGCGAAGGTTGCCGCAAGCGGCGCCGAGAGCAGCACGAGCGCCAGCCACGCGACGAGCGACGCGGGGCCGGCGGCTTCAGCCGCGAGCGCAGGCAGCGCAATCACGCCCGTGCCGAGCACGGCGCCCACATAGAGCGCGGCGCCTTGCATGACGCTGAGACTGCCGCTGTGCCGCGGCATGGCCGTCGACGTGCTCATGCGCGGGCCTCGACCAGTTCGTCCGCGACGTGCGATTCGAATCGCATATCCCGCTGATCCATGCGCAACGTGCGCCATTCGGTGACTTCGCGCGGACGCACGAGCAGATCGGCGAGCGCCTCGTGATACGCACGCCGGTACGGCCTGTGAATTTGTTCTTCGTCCTCGTCTTCATGGCTTTCCCAGCTTTCGACCAGCATCAGACGGCACGCCGAGTCCGGGTCGCGATGCAGCACGGCATCACGGAAATCGGCCTCTTCGCGCATGGCGTCGAGCACGGCGTTCAGCAGCGTGAGAAAGCGTTCGAGCCGGTCGGGCAAGACCTGAAAGCGAACTACGTAGGTAACGCGCATAAGGCACATCCCAATGGATCTTTGTCTATAACTCACTTTATACTCGTCAATAACTGACAACCTATGTCATGAATTAAGAAGGGCGCAAAAAATGGCAACCAGCCGCCTCGTTTCGATGCTGTTGATGCTGCAGGTCAAAGGCCGCGTGACCGCGCAGGCGCTCGCCGACGAGTTCGACGTGTCGATCCGCACGGTCTATCGCGACATCGACCAGTTGAGCGCGGCAGGCGTGCCGATCTATGCGGATCGCGGGCCGGGCGGCGGCTTTGCGCTGCTCGACGGTTATCGCGCAAAGCTGACGGGCATCACGAAGGCGGAAGCCGAAACGCTGTCGATTGCCGGGCTGACGGGCGCGGCGTCCGATCTCGGGCTATCCGAACAGCTGCGCGCCGCGCAGCTGAAGCTCGTCACCGCGTTGCCCGACGCCGCGCCCGATTCGTCGCGCATCGGTTCCCGGCTGCATATCGATCCCGTCGGCTGGTATCAGCGGCCTTCGCCCACGCCATGGCTGACGATGCTCGCGGGCGCTGTCTGGGAACAGAAGCGCGTGTCGATGCAATACCGCACGTGGAACGGTGGCGACGACAACGAAGGGGTGCGTGTGCGCGATCCGCTCGGGCTCGTGCTAAAGGGCGGCGAGTGGTATCTGGTCACGCGCGTGCGGACACAGTTGCGGACCTATCGCGTGTCGAGCATCGCGCAGTTGACCGTGCATGACGAAACGTTCGAACGTCCGGACGGTTTCGATCTGCGCGAAGAGTGGACGGCGGCTGTCGCATCGTTCGAAAAGAGCCTGCTTCGGCATACGGCGCGGCTGCGGCTGTCGCCGGAAGGCATGACGAGGCTGCACCGGCTAGGCGCGGCCGCCGTCGAGCAGGCGCAGATCGCGTCGCCTTCGGAGCAGGACGGCTGGCAGGAAGTGACCTTGCCCGTCGAGCAACTCGGCTATGCAGCGGAGCAATTGCTGGGCTTCGCCGGACATGTCGAAGTGCTCGATCCGCCCGAATTGCGCGAGCGCCTGTGCGACCTCGGTAAACAGATTGCGGCCTTAAACGCGGGCTAAAAGCGTATTAGCCGCGATGCGGCCCGACGATCCCCAGCTTCGCAATCCGCCGATACAACGTTGCGCGCGACATGCCGAGCGCTTCGGCGGCTGCGTTCGGACGCCAGTGATGCCGCGTGAGCGCATCGACGATCCGCGCCCGTTCATCGTCTTCGCCGCCCGCGAGCGCGGGCCGTGAGGCCGCTTCATCGGGCGCAAGCAGCGCTGCCACATCGGGCGAAACATGCCGCAATTCGACGCGCGTCGAATCGCATACCGCGCATGCATAGCGCAGCACGTTGCGCAGTTGCCGGATATTGCCGGGCCACGCGAAACGCGACAGACGTTCGGCAAGACGTGTGTCTAAAGTCAGCACATGTCCCGCGCTTTGCGCTTCTTCATCGAACACGGCATGCACGACGTCGAGAATATCGGCGCGTTCGCGCAGCGGCGGCATATGCAGCGTCGCTCCGCTCAACCGGTAGTACAGGTCTTCGCGGAACGTGCCTTCATCGACCATGCGCGCGAGATCGCGGTGCGTCGCGCAGATCACGTCGATATCGACCCGCACGGGCGCATCGCCGCCGAGTGGCAGCACTTCGCCTTCAGCCAGCACGCGCAACAGCCGCGTTTGCAGATTGAGCGGCATATCGCCGATTTCATCGAGGAACAGCGTGCCGCCGTGCGCCTGCGCAATCTTGCCGCGCGCGCCGCGGCTGCGTGCGCCCGTGAATGCGCCTGGCGCGTAACCGAACAGCTCGCTTTCGATCAGCGAATCGGGAATCGCACCGCAATTGACCGCGACGAACGGCTTCGCGCGCCGCGCGCCCGACGCATGCAGCGCCTGCGCGAACACTTCCTTGCCGACACCCGTTTCACCGAGGATCAATATCGGCAGATGCTTGCCCGCGATGCGCAACGCGACGTCCGCATTGCGCGCGATACGCGAGTCGCGGCTGTGCAGGAAGCGGCTGATGGCATCGAGGTTCGTATCGGCATGTGCGTCATGAAGTGCATTGGAAGGTGACACTACAGAAGCAACCCGCGAAGCACGCTTCAACGGCGCGCGAATGCGCGCATACAAAACCGCGCCTGTTGCGCGCAGACGCAGCGGCACGATCGTATCGGTGCGCGCTACGTCGTGCAGATGCACAGCCGACGTATCGAAGATCTCATCGACGTGACGCGGCCCGCTCAGGCCCGCGATGCATTCCTGCGCCTTGCGATTCGATGCGGCGATATTGCCGCACTCATCGAAGGCGATCAGCACTTCCGGTTGCGCTTCGACGAAATTGCGGCTGGCGTGGCCGAAGATCATCCAGTGCTGCGCGGTCTGATTGAGGAAGTAGCCGTCTTCGATCAACGCCGCGCTTTGACGCACGAGTTGAAACACGAGTCGCTGGCTGTCGCGGTTGTCGGGCGACTGCACGGCGGACGCATCGAGCACGCCGATCAGTTCACCCGTCGGCGCGAAGATCGGCGACGCGCTGCACGTCAACGTAGTAAACGCCGCACGAAAATGATCGGTCTTGTGCACGGTGATGGGCGCGAGATCCGTGAGCACACTCGCGATGCCGCAGGTGCCTTCTTCGCGTTCCGACCAGCACGAGCCGATGTAAAGGCCTGCATGCTTGAAATCGCCGCGCCGCTCGCGGTCGATGCGGTAGTCGATGGTGACGCCGTGCGCGTCAGTGAGCATCACGCAGTAGTCGGCCATGCGGATCATGTCGTGCAGCCGCGCGAGGCATTGGCCGGATGCGCGCAAGAACGCTTCCTCCTTGCCCTGCACGTCGCGGAGTTCCGCCGACGTCAACACGCGCGGCCCGATCACCGAGCCGGGATCGAGCCGGTATTGCTCATACGAACGCTGCCACGACGACACGAGGCGCGACGAGTTGGCGGGCGCGGGCAGGCGTCCTTCGATGGCGCCGCGCACGCGGTCGATATGCTGCGTTTGAGAGACGTAGGGCATGGCCGGCTCCGTCGATAACGGTCGATTGAACGCGCTGGTCTCTGCGATCGGACCTTCTTGTAGCACATCCCGTCCGCGCGATCACATTGCATTGCAGCACGCGAGACGCTTGAGACGATCGTCTCACTCGTGTGTGAGACAGCAGTGAGACGCGCATCGTTCGATGCCATCGGGCATGCGCCGCGAGTCGACATGAAACGGGTTCGGCGCGCGACGCGAAGTGCGCCATGTGCGCTGCGTCATGCGACGGAGCGCGTGTTTGCAGCAGTACCGTTTCGCGACCGTGAAAGCCTTTGCGCACAAGGCGCTCCGCGTTCTCCGCGCAGCCGAAGAAAGATTGGCATAGCTGTTGCAGTAACGCTTGTCACACGAAGCGGCGTGCGTATCGCACGTAAAAAGCAACCGCTATCGACAAACACATCGGAGACAACCTCAGTGCCATCGCCCATCACAGTCGGCGTGATCGCGAACCCTGCGTCGGGGCGCGACATTCGCCGCCTTACGACGCACGCGTCCGTATTCCCGACAGCGGAAAAGGCCAACATGGTCGTGCGTCTGATCGCGGGACTCGGCGCGCTGGGCGTCGATCGCGTGCTGACCTTGCGCGATCGCACGGGCGTCGCTGCGCTGCTGCTGCGTGCGCTCGACACACATGCGGCAACGGGCAAAACCGAACGCTGGCCCGAAGTCGAATTCGTCGATCTTCCCATCACCGACTCCGTCGCCGACACGCATGCAGGCACCGCGCACATGGTGCGCGAAGGCGTCGAGCTGATCGCCGTGCTGGGCGGCGACGGCACGCATCGCGCGGTGGCTGCGCATTGTGGCGGCGTGCCGTTGCTCACGCTGTCCACGGGCACCAACAACGCGTTTCCCGACATGCGCGAAGCCACCGTCGCGGGCATGGCGGGCGCACTGGTGGCGTCAGGCGTCGTGCCGCCGGATGTCGCGTTGACGCGCAACAAGCGGCTCGTCGTGCGCTGCGTCGCGGGGCCGAATTGCGGACGCGAAGAGATCGCGCTCGTCGATGTGTGCGTGAGCCGTCAGCGCTTCGTCGGCGCGCGTGCCGTGTCGGAGCCGTCGGATATCGAGTCGTTGTTCCTCACGTTCGCATCGCCGGACGGCATCGGCCTGTCGTCGATAGGCGGCGCGTGGGCGCCTGTCGAGCGCACGGCGCCGCACGGTTTGCAGTTGACGTTCGCGCAACCCGACGAACACGGCTTCATGAATGGCGACGGTGTGCCGATCTTCGCGCCGATCGCGCCTGGTCGCATCGATCAGGTAACGATGCGCACCTGCGAGCGTTTCGAAGTCGGCGACTGGCTGCCCATCGACGCGCGGCATGGAACGCTTGCATTCGACGGCGAGCGCGAAATCGAAATCGAGCGCGACGATCGCTACGAAATCTCGCTCGACTGGAGCGGCCCGTTGACGGTCGACGTGAGCCGCACGCTGCGTTTCTCCGCATCGCGTCAGTTGATGCGAGAGATGGCGGGCGCATCGCACAAGCATATGCACATGCAAATGCACGAGAAATAGAGGGAGTTCATTCAATCACGCGGAGCCCACTCCGCACCCGTTGCAGTGAAGATCGACTTCATCAAGGAGACACACCATGTCTGTTTCGAGTCAGTTGAGCAGGGAGAAACTGCTGGACGCGTACCGGCTGATGCGCACCATTCGCGAGTTCGAAGAGCGTCTGCACGTCGAGTTCGCGACGGGCGAGATACCGGGCTTCGTGCATCTGTATGCAGGCGAGGAAGCATCGGCTGTCGGCACGATGCTGCATCTGAACGACAGGGACTATGTGGCGACCACGCACCGTGGACACGGCCATTGCATCGCGAAGGGCGTAGACGTGCACGGCATGATGGCCGAGATTTACGGTCGTCAGACGGGCGTGTGCAAAGGCAAGGGCGGCTCGATGCACATCGCGGATCTGTCGAAAGGCATGTTGGGTGCCAACGGCATCGTCGGCGCGGGCGGTCCGCTCGTGTGCGGCGCGGCGCTCGCGGCAAAGCTGAAAAAGACGGGCGGCGTGGGCGTGTGCTTCTTTGGCGATGGCGCATCGAACCAGGGCGTGATCTTCGAATCGATGAATCTGGCGAGCGTGTGGCGCTTGCCCGCGATTTTCGTCGCGGAGAACAACGGCTACGCGGAAGCGACGTCGTCGACGTGGTCCGTTTCGTCCGACAACATCGCCGACCGCGCGAGCGGCTTCGGCATGCCTGGTGTGATCGTCGACGGCTTCGATTTCTTCGCGGTGCATGAAGCGCTGGGCGAAGCGATCGAGCGCGCGCGTGGCGGCGGTGGACCGACGCTGATCGAAGTGAAGCTGTCGCGCTACTTCGGCCACTTCGAAGGCGATGCGCAGACGTATCGCGCGCCAGGCGAAGTGCAGAAGCTGCGTGACGAAAAGGATTGCCTGAAGCGTTTCGAAGAGCGCGTGGTGCGCGCGGAGATGTTGAACACCGACGATCTGCGCAAGATCGATTCGGACGTGAAAGCGCTGATCGACGATTCCGTGCTGAAAGCGAAAGCCGCGCCGCTGCCGACGGAAGCCGATCTGCTGACCGACGTGTACGTGTCGTATCCGTAATCGAACGCGATTATTTCCAGGCAAACAAGGAGACAGACATGGCACGCAAGATCACATTTTCTCAGGCGATCAACGAAGCACTGAGTCAGGAAATGGCGCGCGACGAAAGCGTCATCGTGATGGGCGAAGACAACGCGGGCGGCGCGGGCGCGCCGGGCGAAGAGGACGCATGGGGCGGCGTGCTCGGCGTCACGAAAGGGCTTTTTCACAAGTATCCGGGCCGCGTGCTCGACACGCCGATTTCGGAAGGCGGCTTCATCGGCGCAGCCGTGGGCGCGGCGGCAGCGGGCATGCGTCCCGTCGCGGAACTGATGTTCATCGACTTCATGGGCGTGTGCTTCGATCAGATCTTCAATCAGGCCGCGAAATTCCGCTACATGTTCGGCGGCAACGCGGTGACGCCCGTCGTCATTCGCACGATGCAAGGCGCGGGTTTGCGCGCGGCTGCGCAGCACTCGCAGATGCTGACGTCGCTATTCACGCATGTGCCGGGACTCAAGGTGGTGTGTCCGTCGACGCCGTATGACGCGAAGGGTTTGATGATTCAGGCGATCCGCGAAAACGATCCCGTCATTTTCTGCGAGCACAAGCTGCTGTACACACGCGAAGGCGACGTGCCCGAAGAGCTGTACGCGATTCCGTTCGGCGAAGCGAACGTCGTGCGCGAAGGCGACGACGCGACCATCGTCACGTATGGACGCATGGTGCACTACGCGACGGATGCCGCCGACCGGCTCGCGAAAGAAGGCATCAAGGCGGAAGTGATCGATTTGCGCACCACGTCGCCGCTCGACGAGGACACGATTCTGGAAAGCGTCGAACGCACGGGCCGCGTCGTTGTGGTGGACGAAGCGAATCCGCGCTGTTCGGTGGCGACGGATATTGCCGCGCTGGTTGCGTCGAAGGCATTCCATTCGCTGAAAGCGCCCGTCGAGCTTGTCACTGCGCCGCATACGCCCACGCCTTTCGCTGGCGTGCTGGAGGATATGTACATTCCTTCGGCGGACAAGATCGCAGCGGCCGTCAAGCAGACGCGACACTGACACAGCGTTTTCACTGCATCAAACGAGGAACCGAGCAATGTCGATTCACATGATCACAATGCCCAAGTGGGGCCTGTCGATGGAGCAGGGACAGGTCAACGGCTGGTTGAAGTCCATCGGCGACAAGGTCGCGAAAGGCGATGAAGTGCTCGACGTCGAGAGCGACAAGATCGCGTCGGGTGTCGAGTGCGCGTTCAACGGCACATTGCGCCGCCAGGTCGCGCAAGAGGGCGACACGCTGCCCGTCGGCGCGCTGCTAGGCGTCGTTGCCGATACGGAAGAGGCGGACGCGGACATCGACGCCGCCGTCGAAGCATTTCAGCGCGACTTCGTGCCGCTCGCCGCAGATTCGGCGGATGCAGGCCCGCAGCCCGAGAAAGCGCAGATCGGCGGACGCACGATCCGTTTCCTGAAGATCGGCGAAGGCGGCACGCCCGCTGTGCTGATTCACGGCTTCGGCGGCGATCTGAACAACTGGTTGTTCAATCACGCCGATCTCGCTGCGCATCGCACGGTGTACGCGCTGGATTTACCGGGGCATGGTGAATCGACGAAAGCGGTGGAGTCGGGTAGCGCTGATGAACTCGCCGATAGCGTAATCGCGTTTCTCGACGATCGCGGCATCGAGCAGGCGCATCTCGTCGGGCATTCGATGGGCAGTCTCGTCGCGATGACGGTGGCAGCGAAAGCGCCGCAGCGTGTGGCGTCGCTTTCGCTGATCGCCGGCGCGGGGCTGGGCGATGAAATCAACCGCGAGTACATCGACGGATTCGTGTCGGGCAACAGCCGCAATACGCTGAAGCCGCATCTGACGAAACTGTTCGCCGATGGCTCGCTCGTTACGCGGCAACTGATCGAAGACATCGTCAAATACAAGCGGCTCGAAGGCGTGAGCGAGACATTGCAGAAGATCGCGGCGTCGTCGTTCAAGGAAGGCGCGCAGCAGCGCAGTTACCGCGATCGCGTCGACAAGCTGGCGCCGCGCACGCTGGTGATCTGGGGCGAGCTGGATCAGATCATTCCATCGAGCCATGCGCAGGGACTGCCCGGCGATATCCGCGTGCATGTGCTGCCGGGCAAGGGGCATATGGTGCAGATGGAGTCGGCCTCCGAAGTGAACCGCCTGCTCAACGATTTTCTGGGAGCCTGACGATGGACGCCGCGCCGCTCGTTCCTTCATCGCACGACAGCGTCACTGCGCTCGGTCAGCACGGCTTGCGTTCGCGCGACAAGCTTGCGCGCATTCCCGTGAAGATCGTGCCGCTCGAGCGCGGCGATGCGCTGCCGAAGCCGCCATGGCTGCGTGCGCGTCCGATGATGAGCGAGACGGTGGCGGGCATGGCGTCGATCCTGCGCGAGCACAAACTGCATTCGGTGTGCGAGGAAGCGATGTGCCCGAATATCGGCGAGTGCTTTGCGCAGCGCACGGCGACGTTCATGATCATGGGTGGCATCTGCACGCGGCGTTGCGCGTTCTGCGATGTCGCGCATGGTCGTCCGTTGCCGCTCGATGATGCAGAACCGTCCCGGCTCGCCGATGCTGTTGCTGCGTTGGGATTGAAGTATGTGGTGATCACATCGGTCGATCGCGACGATCTGCGCGATGGCGGCGCGGCGCATTTCGCGCGCTGCGTGATGTTGTTGCGCGAGCGTGTGCCGGGAATACGCGTCGAAGTGCTGACGCCGGATTTTCGCGGGCGGGTGGAGCGCGCGCTCGATGCGTTATCTGCCGCGTGGCCCGATGTGTTCAATCACAACGTCGAGACCGTGCCTTCGCTGTATCGCGCAGCGCGTGCAGGGGCGGATTATCGTGGATCGCTGGAGTTGCTTCGGCGGGTGAAGCAGGCGAACGATGCCGTGGTCACGAAGTCGGGACTGATGGTGGGGCTCGGAGAAAGCGACGAAGAACTTCTGCAGACGATGCGCGATATTCGTGCGCACGATGTCGATGTGCTGACGATCGGGCAGTATCTCGCGCCTTCACGCTTTCATATGCGCGTCGCGCGCTATGTTTCGCCGGAGGCTTTTGCGGCCTTCAGGAAAGAAGGGTTGGAGATGGGGTTTCGGGAAGTCGTCGCCGGACCGCTCGTGCGCTCTTCCTATCATGCGGATCAAACATTGACGTCAGCGGCGCTTTAACTCTGTACGAACCGGCTGGCGAACTTCACTGCGTACGTGAAGTTCGCCAGCATCACCATTCGCGAACTGCGATTAAGGCTTGTACCCGTCCGTCAGCGTATTCATGAACGCGATGATGTCCTTGACCTCATCGTCGGTCATCGCAGGCTTGTCGCCCAGCTTGCGATCGAACGGCGCATCGGCCACGTCGATATTCGCCACGTACTTCGCGGGAATGTCGTCGTACTTTTGCGGCTTGCCAGCGGCATCGAGCGGATAGATCTTCTCGGGATTCGTGTTGCGCAGATTGTAGAAGTCCATCACGTGCTGCAGATCGTGATACACGCCGTTGTGAAAGAACGCGTGGCGTGTCGCGACGTTACGCAGCGTCGGCGTCAGGAACATGCCGCAATATTGCGTCAGCGAAGCCGCGTCGGTACGGAACGGGCCGCAGACGCCCATGTCGTAGAACTTCGGATCCTTGTTGATGGGCAGGTCGCGATTACGCGGCACGCCGAGCGCTTCGTACTGCGTGTCGGTGAAGAGCGGCGGCAGATGATCGGCCGTCGGCTTGCTCAGGTGACAGCCCGCACAGTTCGCCTTGTCCGGATCGTTGAAGAGACGCAAGCCGCGAAGTTCCGCCTGCGTGAGGTGCGCCTTGCCCTGCAGCCAGTAATCGTACTTGCTGGTGAATTGATGGAACGACGGGTCTTCGAACTGATAGCGTCCCACGGCGAACATCGCTTCATCGACGAGCAGATCGGGCTGCTGGATGATCCGATCACCGAACAGCTGCTTGAACTGGTCGAGGTACTTCGCGTTCATCAGCTTGTGCGCGACTTCATCCGTGCTCTTGTTGGCCATTTCGACGGGGTTCAGCATCGGCCCGATCGCCTGGTCCTGCAGCGTGCTGGCGCGGCCGTCCCAGAAGAGGCCGCCCTGCGGTACGAGCGCAGGCGCGGCAGGCGCGACACCCGCCGACTTCACCGCGCGCTGCGTGCCGCTCGCGGCCGACGCCAACTGGTCGAGCGAGACGGGCGCGGCGTCCATATCGTTCTGATCGGGGCCGATCGAGAACGGCGCCTGACGATACAGATACGCAAGCGAGGGCGGCGGCCGGTAGCCGGCGTCCGTCATATGCGGACCGCCGAGTTGCACGGAGAGGTCGTTCGGCGGCCCGTATGCGTGATCGGGACTGTGGCACGACGCGCACGATTGCTTGCCCGACGCTGACAGCGACGGGTCGTTGAAAATCTGCTTGCCGAGCAGGGCGACTGCGCTCAGCGGCTGGGTCGGCGGGACGTGCAGCACGACCGGCTGCGGATTCGCGCCGGTGAAATCTTCGACGATGGTGCCAATCGCGAGAGGCATCCGCTCCGGATAGAGCGCCGCATAGGTGGCGAACGCGACGCAGCCGGCCGCGATGACGGCAGCCGTCCAGCCGAGCACGCGCAGCAGGTGGCGTTTGGCGCCGCGCTGGGCGTCGCCGGCGGGCAGTGAGGGCGGCAAGGCAGAGTTTGGAGAGCTCATGGCGATGATGGCAAAAAAATGGTGCTGAAAAGACGCCGAGCCAGCACGTCGCCGTGCTGGCTCGACCCACTACAAGTTGTCAGGCGCCCCGCGCGTCATGCCGTGCGATGCGAGGAAAAGCCCAGGGCGCCTGTCCGGTCAGTTGGTCGCCGGCGCTGCAGCGAGCTTCGTGCCGAGACTCGGGTCGAGGAAGACCGTCGGGCTGTTGCCTGCGCCGCTCAAATTCAACATGCTGCGGATATCGCCAGCCGATGCGTCGAACGAACCGGCGCCCAGACGCTTGCCGCCGAGCCAGTTGTCTTCGATAAACCGGACAACGGAAGCCTGCGTGATCGGCGTGTGGTCGACGAAATTCACCTTCGCCCACGGCGAGATCATCAGGAACGGCGTACGCGTACCCGGACCGCAACGGCCGTTGACTGCACCGCCGTTGATGCCGAGCGGCTGCGTCGCGCCCGTGCCCGTGCACTGGCCCTGGCCCGACAGCTGGTCGGCGCCCGTGAAGGTTGCGCCCGCGATCGTCGAGACGAGCGTCGTATCGAACGACGAGCTCTTGATCGTCGGCACGACGTGGTCGTACCAGCCGTCGGAGTCGTCGTAGGCGATCACGACCAGCGTGTTCTTCCAGTCAGGCTGCTGCTGCAGGAAGTTCGTGACCTTCACGACGAAAGCCTGCTCGTCGAGCGGATCCGAGTTGCCCGGATGGCCGTCGCTGATAGCGGGCGCCTTCAGGAAGCTGACCGACGGGAAGTTGCCCGCCTGCACGGCTGCGAAGAAGTCATCGCTGTCGTACTGGTGGTGAACGGGGGTGGCCGTGTTGTCGAGCGACGGCTCCGTGAAGCCGATCATCGCGGTCGACGTCGGACGCTGGTGCGTCGGGTTAGCCGTCGACGGGTAGTACTGGAACCACGCGTGGTGCTGGACGTAGTCGATCGGCGCGCTGCCGAGCACATCCGACCACGTCGAGCGCGTGCAGCCCGTCGAGCCGTTCGCGTTGACCGTCTGCAGGTTGAAGCCGCCCATGAAGCCGCCCCACGTGATGTTCGCGGCATTCAGCAGATCGCCGATGTTCTTGCCGTTCATCATGCCCGTCGGGCCGCTCGTGGCCGATTGCGCGTTGGCCGTGCAGACGTCGGTGGTCGGGTCGAGGTCGCCGATCATCGTGAAGCTGCCCTGGCCGTCAGGAATCGCGTTGGCGCTGGTCGTCACCGTCGGGTTCTTCGGATTCGGCGTCACCGTCACGCCCTGATTCTGACCTGAGACGACTTCGATGGCGCCCGGCGTCGAGGGGCCGAACGTGTCGGTCCACGCGTTGTCGTTCATCGCGAAGTTCTGCGCGAGGTTCCAGTACGCGGTCACCGTGTTGCCGTCGAAGTAACCGAGCACCTGTGCCGACGAACCGAACTGTCCCGTGCTGCCCGAGATGATCGTGCTGGCCGACGTGAAGAGCGGGAACGCGTCCATCTTCAGGTTGTCGTCGGCGAGCTGTTCCGGCTGATAGGCGTGGTTCTGGCTCTTCGTGTTCGCTTGCGAACGGTCGAGACGGAACGGTTGCGCGGTGGTCGTCGTGAGCGCTGCGCCGAGCGTCGGCGGCGTGGTCGTCTGACCGTTGACCGTGGCGGAAACGATGTTCGGCGACGTCGCTTGCGCGTTGGGGTTGGCGGTGCCCGTCAGCCCGGCTGCAGCGAGCGTGGCGATGTCAGTTTGCGTGCCGGATGCAGCGCTGAACGACGGCTCGCCCGTCACGTTCTTCGCGCTCGGGTACGTGGCGAAGTAGTGATCGAACGATACGTTCTCACCGAAGATCACGACGAGGTGCTTGATCGGCGTTGCGGTTTGCAGTGCGTCTTGCGCGGATACCGTGGGTGCGGTCGAGGTCGTCGAACCGTTGTTATGCGAATTGCTCCCGCACGCCGCAATTGTTAACAGCGCCGCAACGGATATCGCGGTGGGCAGTATTGTTTTGTAAAACATTTGGTGAGGGCTCCAGATTGCCGCTCAGCGCTCCAAGGTCGTTACGCGTGGAGTTGCTGGGTTTTTGTAGGTTGAATTGCAAGCTCACTTCGAAGTGGGTGTAACGCAACGGGATTGAATCATTCTCATATTGCGTAACGGAGAAATATTCCTTACCGACTTATTACATACATGTGCATTACGTGATCTTTCGTTTTTATTGCTGACGTAATGACGTGTATAGCCGGCGGTAAAGAATCGTTGCGCAGTGCATGCAACGGGCACGTGCGTGCGTTCGTGGCTTTTCCTGTACCGGACGACATTGGACCAAGGTCCAATATCCATTTGCGGGCGTGAGCGATATGCTGGGTTCGACGTATTGCTATTCGCTTCGTATGCATTTCACGAAATGGAGCAACGTGATGCGCGCGCACCTCGCTCTCGTCGTCTTGCCTGTTCTCGCAGCAGGCTGCAATACACCGCCCATTCCTCCGGGCAAACCTATCGACATTCCCACTGCACTGGAGCAGGTCATGGTGGGCCTGTGCAACTTCAAGAAGGAAGAGGCTGCACGGCGTCACGACTGGGGCGCCACGATCGAAACGATTACCGTCGAACTCGACTTGACCGTGGACGGCGCGAGAAATCCACCTGTTGCGGTGGCGCCTGATATCCAGTTCATTCCGACCGTCAGTTACGGACAGATCATCACGGCGAATCGGGGAAGCAGGCTTTCCGTCACGATCAAGAGTGCCGCCGGTAGTGGTGCATCGGGTAAGTGTGATATGACCAGTACTGCGAAATAAAATATATTGAGGTGCAGTGAGATTGCGTGGAGATGATTTCCGCGCTTACTCGTGTGTCTCGAGTCGGCGCAACGGGTTATAAAGGGCAGGCTAACTGCCTATACGCCTTGCGCCGATATTGCATACTCCTTTCATGCGCTTCGCTTGGGCTTGGGCTTTTCGTCGTCGCGACACGTCGGTGTTTTCTCGCGTTACGATCGGCGGTGAAATAGCCAGCCTGGGAGACAGTATGCGAACGCTGTTAGCGGTGTTGCTTTTCGGCCTGTCCGCGACGATTGCACATGCAGCAGGCATCAAATTCCTTCTCGTGCCGCAAGATGACAACGGTCCTGCATTGAAGACGGTGGTGTGGACGCCATGTGCCGAACCGGCTCAGGACTTGTCCGAAGGACCGTATGTCTTGCGCGGCCGACGCGACTGTCCTACTGCGGGTGAACGGTTGCCCTTGATCGTGATCTCGCACGGACATGGCGGATCGTTTCTTG
This sequence comes from Paraburkholderia sabiae, assembly GCF_030412785.1. Classification (NCBI taxonomy): domain Bacteria; kingdom Pseudomonadati; phylum Pseudomonadota; class Betaproteobacteria; order Burkholderiales; family Burkholderiaceae; genus Paraburkholderia; species Paraburkholderia sabiae. Next base: position 3,146,445 of record NZ_CP125295.1, on the reverse strand, counting down.
GGCACCACGACATCGCCGAGGTGCTCGCCGACGCCGGCTTCGTCGTTGCAGCGATCAATCATCCGGGCGATACCTTCTCGGACATGAGCCATGCAGCCGATATATCGGAGTTCATCGAGCGTCCGACTGACATCAAGCGTCTGATCGATTACATGCTCACCGCTGCGCCGGACGCGAAGTTGATCGACGGAAACCGGATAGGGTTCTTCGGTTTCTCGCGCGGTGGCTACACGGGGCTCGTGCTGGCGGGCGCGGATCCGGATTTCGCGCACGCGAACGTCCCTTGTCCAGACCCTGATTTGCCCATCTGTCAGGAGATCAGGCATTTGCAGTTGCCCGCAAAGGTTTTTACGCACGATGCGCGCATCAAGGCCTTCGTGCTGGCGGATCCGATGAACGTGTTCCCGCAGCGAAGCGACCTGGTCAATGTTCGCGCACCCATTCAGATCTGGGCATCGCAGTTCGGAGGAGATGGCGTGTTGCCTGAGACCGTGCACGCAGTTGCGGGTGCATTACCTGAGCGGCCCGACTTTCACGTTGTCGCGCGATCTGCGCATTTTGTGTTTCTCGCGCCCTGTTCTGCATCGATGCGGCAGAGGGCACCGGAGCTTTGCGTCGATGCAGGTGGTTTCGACCGCGTCGCCTTTCATGAGCAACTCGACGAGAAGGCGCTTCAGTTCTTTCGCGCGAAACTGCATTGAGTGCAACGGCCGATCTGTCTGAGCAAAAACACCTTCAAAAAATATTTTCAGAATTCGCTTGACGGCCCCCTTGGGGTTCCGCATAATTCGGCCTCTCCAAACGACGGAGACGCAAGAAAGCAGCAGGAAACAGCAGCTTTTTAGCGAATGTTCTTTAAAAACTAACAGCCGATAAGTGTGGGTGCTCGATGGCGGCGCGCGGCGATCTTCGGGTCGCTGAATAGCGAAAGTAATCGAGTCTCACACGGAAGAAATTGAGGAAGGTTTGATGGAGCCGCAAGGCTTGATCGAATCATCTGTCAGTGATTTTGAGTGAGCGACCGGGTTCGAAAGAGCCCGAAAAACAGTAACAGGTTTGAACTGAAGAGTTTGATCCTGGCTCAGATTGAACGCTGGCGGCATGCCTTACACATGCAAGTCGGACGGCAGCGCGGGGGCAACCCTGGCGGCGAGTGGCGAACGGGTGAGTAATACATCGGAACGTGTCCTGGAGTGGGGGATAGCCCGGCGAAAGCCGGATTAATACCGCATACGCTCGGGAGAGGAAAGCGGGGGATCTTCGGACCTCGCGCTCAAGGGGCGGCCGATGGCAGATTAGCTAGTTGGTGGGGTAAAGGCCTACCAAGGCGACGATCTGTAGCTGGTCTGAGAGGACGACCAGCCACACTGGGACTGAGACACGGCCCAGACTCCTACGGGAGGCAGCAGTGGGGAATTTTGGACAATGGGGGCAACCCTGATCCAGCAATGCCGCGTGTGTGAAGAAGGCCTTCGGGTTGTAAAGCACTTTTGTCCGGAAAGAAAACTTCGTTCCTAATACGGATGGAGGATGACGGTACCGGAAGAATAAGCACCGGCTAACTACGTGCCAGCAGCCGCGGTAATACGTAGGGTGCGAGCGTTAATCGGAATTACTGGGCGTAAAGCGTGCGCAGGCGGTTCGCTAAGACCGATGTGAAATCCCCGGGCTTAACCTGGGAACTGCATTGGTGACTGGCGGGCTAGAGTATGGCAGAGGGGGGTAGAATTCCACGTGTAGCAGTGAAATGCGTAGAGATGTGGAGGAATACCGATGGCGAAGGCAGCCCCCTGGGCCAATACTGACGCTCATGCACGAAAGCGTGGGGAGCAAACAGGATTAGATACCCTGGTAGTCCACGCCCTAAACGATGTCAACTAGTTGTCGGGTCTTCATTGACTTGGTAACGTAGCTAACGCGTGAAGTTGACCGCCTGGGGAGTACGGTCGCAAGATTAAAACTCAAAGGAATTGACGGGGACCCGCACAAGCGGTGGATGATGTGGATTAATTCGATGCAACGCGAAAAACCTTACCTACCCTTGACATGTACGGAATCCTGCTGAGAGGTGGGAGTGCCCGAAAGGGAGCCGTAACACAGGTGCTGCATGGCTGTCGTCAGCTCGTGTCGTGAGATGTTGGGTTAAGTCCCGCAACGAGCGCAACCCTTGTCCCTAGTTGCTACGCAAGAGCACTCTAGGGAGACTGCCGGTGACAAACCGGAGGAAGGTGGGGATGACGTCAAGTCCTCATGGCCCTTATGGGTAGGGCTTCACACGTCATACAATGGTCGGAACAGAGGGTTGCCAAGCCGCGAGGTGGAGCCAATCCCAGAAAACCGATCGTAGTCCGGATCGCAGTCTGCAACTCGACTGCGTGAAGCTGGAATCGCTAGTAATCGCGGATCAGCATGCCGCGGTGAATACGTTCCCGGGTCTTGTACACACCGCCCGTCACACCATGGGAGTGGGTTTTACCAGAAGTGGCTAGTCTAACCGCAAGGAGGACGGTCACCACGGTAGGATTCATGACTGGGGTGAAGTCGTAACAAGGTAGCCGTATCGGAAGGTGCGGCTGGATCACCTCCTTTCCAGAGCTAGCGTTTCAAAGTTGAGCGCTCACACTTGTCGGCTGTTGTTTGAAGACAGGCTCAGGGGTCTGTAGCTCAGTCGGTTAGAGCACCGTCTTGATAAGGCGGGGGTCGATGGTTCGAATCCATCCAGACCCACCAACGCCTTGTCTGGTGTGGTGATGATAACCCGCTGACATTCCTCTGTGCGCTGTATGACTGGGGGATTAGCTCAGCTGGGAGAGCACCTGCTTTGCAAGCAGGGGGTCGTCGGTTCGATCCCGTCATCCTCCACCAATTCCCAATGCACAGTGTTCTGCTGAAGCAGAAGACTTCGCATTGGCAATTGAGCCAGTCAGAGCGGTATCTGGCAGTAGCGGATATCGGCTGTCGTTCTTTAACAATCAGGAAGAAGTAGTAAAGAGATTCACGAAAGTGTACTTAGAGATGGGTGCATGAGTAGGTGAATCAGGGTTGTGATTGTATCGAAAGTATTTTTGAGTTCATCGAAAGACGAACCTGGAATACGGCACAACGCGAAAACTCAACCTGTAGCGGATGATCTTGCAGTGAGCAATCATTGGGAGACACACCCGTTATAGGGTCAAGCGAACAAGTGCATGTGGTGGATGCCTTGGCGATCACAGGCGATGAAGGACGCGGTAGCCTGCGAAAAGCGGAGGGGAGCTGGCAAACGAGCTTTGATCCTCCGATATCCGAATGGGGAAACCCGGCCCGAATGGGTCACCCGCAGCTGAATACATAGGCTGTGTGGAGCGAACGCGGTGAACTGAAACATCTAAGTAACCGCAGGAAAAGAAATCAACCGAGATTCCCAAAGTAGTGGCGAGCGAAATGGGACCAGCCTGTACTCTTTATCTTCGTTGTTAGCCAAACGCTCTGGAAAGTGCGGCCATAGTGGGTGATAGCCCCGTAGGCGAAAACAGCGAGGAAGAACTAGGTGTACGACAAGTAGGGCGGGACACGTGAAATCCTGTCTGAAGATGGGGGGACCATCCTCCAAGGCTAAATACTCGTGATCGACCGATAGTGAACCAGTACCGTGAGGGAAAGGCGAAAAGAACCCCGGGAGGGGAGTGAAACAGATCCTGAAACCGCATGCATACAAACAGTCGGAGCCTCGCAAGGGGTGACGGCGTACCTTTTGTATAATGGGTCAGCGACTTACATTCAGTGGCGAGCTTAACCGATTAGGGCAGGCGTAGCGAAAGCGAGTCCGAACAGGGCGATTCAGTCGCTGGGTGTAGACCCGAAACCAGGTGATCTATCCATGGCCAGGATGAAGGTGCGGTAACACGTACTGGAGGTCCGAACCCACTAACGTTGAAAAGTTAGGGGATGAGCTGTGGATAGGGGTGAAAGGCTAAACAAACCTGGAAATAGCTGGTTCTCTCCGAAAACTATTTAGGTAGTGCCTCGTGTATCACCTTCGGGGGTAGAGCACTGTCATGGTTGATGGGTCCATTGCGGATTACGTCGCCATAGCAAACTCCGAATACCGAAGAGTGCAATCACGGGAGACAGACATCGGGTGCTAACGTCCGGTGTCAAGAGGGAAACAACCCAGACCGCCAGCTAAGGTCCCCAAATATGGCTAAGTGGGAAACGAAGTGGGAAGGCTAAAACAGTCAGGAGGTTGGCTTAGAAGCAGCCACCCTTTAAAGAAAGCGTAATAGCTCACTGATCGAGTCGTCCTGCGCGGAAGATGTAACGGGGCTAAGCCATATACCGAAGCTGCGGATGCACATTTATGTGCATGGTAGGAGAGCGTTCCGTAAGCCTGCGAAGGTGCGTTGAAAAGCGTGCTGGAGGTATCGGAAGTGCGAATGCTGACATGAGTAGCGATAAAGGGGGTGAAAGGCCCCCTCGCCGTAAGCCCAAGGTTTCCTACGCAACGTTCATCGGCGTAGGGTGAGTCGGCCCCTAAGGCGAGGCAGAAATGCGTAGCTGATGGGAAGCAGGTCAATATTCCTGCACCAGTGTGAAATGCGATGGGGGGACGGATCGCGGAAGGTTGTCCGGGTGTTGGAAGTCCCGGTCGCTGCGTTGGAGAAGGTGCTCTGGCAAATCCGGGCACGGGATTCAAGGGCGTGGCGCGAGCTCCTTCGGGAGCGAAGCAATCGGAAGGGGTTCCAGGAAAAGCCTCTAAGCTTCAGTTTCACATTGACCGTACCGCAAACCGACACAGGTGGGCGAGATGAGTATTCTAAGGCGCTTGAGAGAACTCGGGAGAAGGAACTCGGCAAATTGGTACCGTAACTTCGGGATAAGGTACGCCCCTGTAGCTTGACGCCCCTGCGGGCGAAGGGTGAAGGGGTTGCAATAAACTGGTGGCTGCGACTGTTTAATAAAAACACAGCACTCTGCAAACACGAAAGTGGACGTATAGGGTGTGACGCCTGCCCGGTGCCGGAAGATTAAATGATGGGGTGCAAGCTCTTGATTGAAGTCCCGGTAAACGGCGGCCGTAACTATAACGGTCCTAAGGTAGCGAAATTCCTTGTCGGGTAAGTTCCGACCTGCACGAATGGCGTAACGATGGCCACACTGTCTCCTCCCGAGACTCAGCGAAGTTGAAGTGTTTGTGATGATGCAATCTCCCCGCGGCTAGACGGAAAGACCCCATGAACCTTTACTGTAGCTTTGCATTGGACTTTGAACCGATCTGTGTAGGATAGGTGGGAGGCTATGAAGCGGGAACGCCAGTTTCCGTGGAGCCGTCCTTGAAATACCACCCTGGTTTGTTTGAGGTTCTAACCTTGGCCCGTGATCCGGGTCGGGGACAGTGCATGGTGGGCAGTTTGACTGGGGCGGTCTCCTCCCAAAGTGTAACGGAGGAGTACGAAGGTACGCTAGGTACGGTCGGAAATCGTGCTGATAGTGCAATGGCATAAGCGTGCTTAACTGCGAGACCGACAAGTCGAGCAGGTGCGAAAGCAGGTCATAGTGATCCGGTGGTTCTGTATGGAAGGGCCATCGCTCAACGGATAAAAGGTACTCTGGGGATAACAGGCTGATACCGCCCAAGAGTTCATATCGACGGCGGTGTTTGGCACCTCGATGTCGGCTCATCTCATCCTGGGGCTGTAGCCGGTCCCAAGGGTATGGCTGTTCGCCATTTAAAGAGGTACGTGAGCTGGGTTTAAAACGTCGTGAGACAGTTTGGTCCCTATCTGCCGTGGGCGCTGGATATTTGAAGGGGGCTGCTCCTAGTACGAGAGGACCGGAGTGGACGAACCTCTGGTGTACCGGTTGTCACGCCAGTGGCATCGCCGGGTAGCTATGTTCGGAAGAGATAACCGCTGAAAGCATCTAAGCGGGAAACTCGCCTTAAGATGAGATATCCCCGGGGCTTCGAGCCCCTTGAAGGGTCGTTCAAGACCAGGACGTTGATAGGTCAGGTGTGGAAGCGCAGTAATGCGTTAAGCTAACTGATACTAATTGCCCGTAAGGCTTGATCCTATAACAGGTGTGTGTCGGCAGCCGTTAGTGCTTCAGCACTTATGGATGCCCCACCCTGCGCTGCGCGCAGGGTCTCGGAAGCACACTCAGGTTTGAGATCGATGTTGTGCCAACATAAACAACACATCCCACACTCTTTACGCTTCTTCCAGATTGGCTGTGGCGCCAGGTTGACTCCAACCCGCGCGACGCAGCAACCCGTCATGCCTGATGACCATAGCGAGTCGGTACCACCCCTTCCCATCCCGAACAGGACCGTGAAACGACTCCACGCCGATGATAGTGCGGATTGCCCGTGTGAAAGTAGGTAATCGTCAGGCTCCTTACCCAGACAAGACCCCGCCCTCAAAAGCGGGGTCTTGGCGTTTGTACACGCCAATTTAGCGCCACGCTCTCCAGCACCCGTCGTTCAGTTCAGGCAACGACAACCGTAAACTCAATTCCCGATTCAAAGTTCAGCGTCGTGCTCGAGAAGCGCGGACTGTCGTCGAGATATTGCTTGTATGGCCGGACAGCGTCCTCGGCGGTGTACATGTTGTCCGCGAGAACGATGGTTCCAGGGCGCAGCATGTGTTCAATGCGCTTGAACAACTTCAGGTACGTATTGGCCCACACGTCGATGAACACCATGTCGAACGTGCCCGTGAGTCCGGAAACCGTTCGGAACACATCGCCTTCCCGAATATCGACGTAGATATCCACGCTAGCCGCCCGGACATGCGCACGAAGGCGTGCGCACTTCTCAGCATCGAGTTCCGTCGCGATGACCGTGCCGCTGCCTAACGTTCGAAGCGCATCGGCGAAATAAAGTGTGGATACACCGCACGAACTGCCCAGTTCGAGGATGCGTGCAGGCTTGTGCGACAGCACCATGTTGTGCAAGAACCGTCCCGTTTCTGCCGACACGGCCAAAGACATCGCCGTGCCCTGCGACGACTCGAAATCTTCCGTAGACAGCCCAAGCGTTTCGAGAAACCGCCCGCGCAATCGAGGCGCGAGCGTGTCGTATTCGTCAGCAAGCGTCAGAAGCTCTTCGCTAGATCCTTGAAACTGCGCGCGCACGCGGGCCATCACCTCAGTCTGGCTCTGTTCGTGCAGCCGTCGTAGCAGCACTGTGGCAGTGGATGTCATACGTTCCCCCGGATGATCGTATTGAGACGTTGCATGAGACGATCGCCTTACTCGCCCGATCGCGGCGTCGAACGCGCCTGCCATGCCGCCTGGAATCGTTCGCGTTCTTCGGGCGTCATCGCGTCCCACTTGCGCCAATGCCGCCGCGCGCGCCAGCCGCCATGTCCGCGGAATCCGCCGAACAGGATGCGGCTCAGCACCAGCAAGCCGAGTGCATGTGCGAAATCGATCGTGCGCGCGCCGACGAATAGGGCCGGCATCACCCAGTTCCATAGCATCATGACGGCCCATCCGAGCACGCCGATGCCGACCAGCACCAGCAGCACTTTCCACACACATCTGATTCGATATTTCATTCATTCACCTCTTCAAATATCCAGTTCGTCATAAACGGGCTGCAACCGCGCGCGCAGATGCAAGACGGCGTAGCGTTTGCGTGCGAGCAGCGTATTGACCGTGACGCCGCTTTCCGCGGCCATTTCCTTGAAGCTCCGTCCTTCCAGTTCGTGAGCGACGAAGACGTCGCGCTGATTCGCCGGCAATTCGTCGAGCGCATCCTGCAAGGCTTTGAGCAAAACAGCGCGTGCGTAGAGCGCTTCGGGACCGGCATCGTGTGCGGGTAACGCAAGATCGAGCCGGTACTCGTCGTCAGCGCTTTCTTCATCTGCAGACAGATCCGCCAGCGGCTGTTCCTTCTTCTTCCGATAACGATCGATGATGCGATTGCGCGCGGCACGGAACAGCCACGCGCTCGCCTGTTCGATCGGCGCGGGCAGACGATACGCCTGCACGAATTCATGGAAGACGTCCTGCAGGACGTCTTCTGCATCGTCGGGATCGCGGATGCGGCGCCGGATGAAATTGCCGAGTCTCGAGCGTTCACGCACCACGGCTGCGGTGATGTCGTTGTCGCGATCGTCGTTCATCGTGTCCGAGGAGGGTGACGGTTCCATGAGGCTGAAGACGTTTCAGAAGCACGAATATTGTGGTCGGCTTAAAAAAAACTTGTCTCCAGCAGCCGGCGAGGCTTCATTACATTGATTCGCGGCGCCTTGTGCATGCCGGGAGCCTGTGACAGGATCGTAAATCGAACACGTCATTGAAGGATGAAAACGTCATGTCGACAGCATCCAATTCACGCACGATTCTGCTCATCGGTGCATCGCGCGGTCTCGGTTACGCGATGGCCGTCGAGTTTCTGAAGAAAGGCTGGAACGTGCTCGGCACGGTTCGCGGTGGAACGACGCGGACCTTGCTGCACGATCTCGCCGACGAGTACCCCGGCCGCGTCGAGATCGAAGTCCTCGATATCTGCGAGCAAGGCCAGCTTGCCGCGCTGAAGCAACGCCTGTCGGGCCGTACGTTCGATATCCTCTTCGTCAACGCGGGCACGACGAATCGCGACCCGACGCAGACCATCGGCGAAGTGTCGACGGAAGATTTCATGCATGTGATGCTCACGAACGCACTGAGCCCGATGCGCGTCGTCGAGACACTGGAGCCTCATGTCTCGCCGACGGGGATGATCGGTGTGATGTCGTCGGGGCAAGGAAGCGTCAGCAACAACGAGTCCGGTCAGCGTGAAGTGTATCGGGGGAGCAAGGCCGCGCTGAACATGTTCATGCGCAGCTTCGCCGCGCGTCATGCGGAGTCGTCGCGGTCGATGGTGCTGATGGCGCCGGGCTGGGTCCGCACGGAACTGGGCGGGCCGGAAGGGCGCTTGAGCATCGAGGAAAGCGTGCCGAATCTTGTGAACGTCCTGCTTTCGAAGCAGGGCACGTCTGGTTTGCAATATCTCGACTATCTCGGGCGCACGGTGCCCTGGTAGCGGGACCATAAACACCGAACCGTAGACGCCGCTCATTTTCTGCTCATTCGGCGCGAGCAGACTGCACGCATCGCTCATGAAGGAGGTGCAGTCATGGAAACCCATGAAAACGCGGCGTTCCGCTCGTATGTCGATGTCCTGCTCGATCAGCTAAAAGAGCACGCCGATCGCACAGTGTTGCGTTATCTCGGCGATGACGTGACGGGCCGCGAATTCCGCGCGTCGATCTATCGTCATGCCCGCGCGCTCGCGATGCTCGGTGTCAAACGCGGCTCGCTCGTCGCGCAGTTCGCGCCGAACTGCCCCGACGCGCTCGCCATTCGCTACGCCGCGAACCTGCTCGGCGCGGCGACGATGTTCCTGCCCGCGATCGCATCGGCGGAGCGTCGCGCGGCGTATATCGCCCACATTCGACCGACACTGCTGGTCGCTTTCGCACAGACCGCGCATCTCGTGCCCGAGGCCGTCGACGCGCGTGTCGTCTATGTCGGCACGGGCGCTCGCTCGCGCCTAGATCACCTCGCGCGCGTGCAGCCAGATCTGCCCGTCGAAAGCTGCGCACAGCCCGACGATCTCGCCGTGATCGCGTCTTCGGGTGGCTCGGCGGGCGTGCCGAAAGCGAGCGAGCGCAGCTTCGCCACGTACTCGATGATGGTGAGCGCACCGGGTCGCGCAGACCGTCGCCAGCTCGTCAACGGCGCGCTGGCCTACCTGTCGCAAGTGCTCGTCGACAATACATTGCTGAGCGGCGGCACAGTCGTGCTGAAGCCAAGCTACGATCCTGCCGACACGCTCGCGACGATCGAAGCCGAACGCATTACCGACCTGCTGCTGGTCGAGCCGCAGCTGTTCGAAACGATGGATCATCGCGACGCTTGCCGACGCGATCTGTCGTCGCTGCGTGCGATCACGCATATCGGCGGATCGGCGCCCGCGACCTTGCGACGCCGCGCGATCGCGCGCTTCGGCCCGGTGCTCACGCATATGTACGGCGCGAGTGAAATGGGGCTCGTGAGCGTGCTGACGCCATCGGACTATCTGTCGGACCCAGGCAAGCTGGAGAGCGCGGGAGGACGCATCCTGCCGGGCGTCGACGTGTGCATTCGCCGTGCAGATGGAACGCTTGCGCATGAAGGGCAAGCGGGCGGCATCGAAGTGAAATCGGCGACCGTGGCGCAGGGCTATCGACATCAGCCTTCCGAAGCCGCGCACAAGTTTCGCGACGGCTGGTGCATAACGGGCGAAGTGGGCTTCATCGACGCAAACGGCTATCTGCAGGTGCTCGGCCGCGCGGCCGATATCGCGGAGATCGACGGCGTCGCGAACGGTCCGGCGCAAATCGAAGAGGCGCTGTGTGCGCTCCCTGCAGTGCGCTACGCGGTGGCCGTCGCGACGGACGACCGCGCATGCGGATTCTGCTGGACCATCGTGGCGACGCCGTGGCCGGGCGAACGGATCGACATCGGCCGTTGCATGCGCGCGATCGAAGCGGCGTGCGGCGCGCCCGTGGCGAGTTCGGTCCGCATAATCGTGGCGCAGCGCGTGCCGCTCACCGAACAGGGCAAGGTGGACCGCGACGCGATCGGGAAGATGTGCGAGAAGGCCCAGGACGGGACGGAGAGCGCATCGGGTATGTCGGGTACCCACGCGGTCTCCGAGCGCCTCTACGGCGGCATACGCGCGGTGAGACTGCCGGGGCGGCAGCATCTGGTGCTTTAGAAAATCTAAACCATCCGGCACTGGCAGGCCACTATTCTTCGCTTTTTTGAGTTCCTATGCTTGACCCGTAATCGACGAACGGGCCGCGCATCCGTTCCTTTTCTAACCGTCGCCCCGGCGACGTTCTCAGACGGGAATGCTCATGAAGAAGACGCTGGTTTGCCTCGCGCTGTTGTGCGCCGCGCTGTCCACCCAGGCCAAGGAATTGACCGAGCTTCGATTCGGCGTCGATCCGACCTATGCACCGTTCGAATCGAAGGCGCCGGACGGCAAGCTCGTCGGCTTCGAGATCGATCTCGGCAACGAAATCTGCCGGCGCCTGCATACGAAATGCGTGTGGGTCGAAACGGCGTTCGACGGCATCATTCCCGCTTTGCAGGGCCGCAAGTTCGACGCGATTCTGTCCGCGATGTCGGTGACGCCGAAACGCGAGACGCAGGTCGCATTCTCGACACCGCTGTTCAACACGCCGAGCAGTCTGATCGGGCGAACAGGCGTGAGTATTCTGCCCACGGTCGATTCCCTGAAAGGCAAGAACATCGGCGTTGCACAAGGCTCGACTCAGGAGGCCTACGCGAAAGCGTACTGGGCGCCCGCGGGCATCAACGTGGTGTCGTATGGCAATCAGGAACTGGTCTACACCGATCTGCGCTCGGGACGGATCGACGCGACCTTGACCGATATGATCTCCGGCAGCGAGGGCTTTCTGAAAACGCCGCAAGGCAAGGGCTATGGATTTCTCGGCTCGCCCGTGAATGATCCGAAGACGCTCGGCAAAGGCGCGGCCATCGGTTTGCGCAAGGACGATGCCCAACTGCGCACGATGATCAATCAGGCAATCGGTGAGATGATCAAGGACGGCACGTATCAGAAGATCGAGCGTCGTTACTTCGATTTCGACGTGCTGAACGGCTGATCGCGGCGATTCGGAGCCACCTCGTCTCGCCGCCCAATCATGGAGACGCCATGTTGCAAGACATCGACGCGCGCATCGAACGCGCGGTGACGCCTGAACTGATCGACGATTTTCGCCGCGATGGTGCCGTGTGTATTCGCGGCATTTTCACAGACGACGAAGTCGCGCTGCTGCGCGAAGGCATCGAGCGCAATCTCGCGCAGCCGAGTCCGCGTGCGAAAGTGGCGAGCCGTCCCGACGATCCCGGCTGGTTCTTCGAAGATTTCTGCAACTGGCAAGACAACGATGCGTATCGGCGTTTCATCGGCGAGTCGGCGGCGCCTGCTGCTGCGGGCGCGTTGATCGGCTGCGAGACGGTGCGGCTCTATCACGACCATCTGCTCGTCAAGGAGCCGAATACGCGGCAACGCACGCCGTGGCATCAGGATCAGCCGTACTACAACATCGCCGGTTCGCAGAACGTCAGCATGTGGATTCCCGTCGATCCCGTCGCGCGCGAGTCGACGCTCGAATTCGTCGCGGGCTCGCATCTCGGACCATGGCTGATGCCGCGCACGTTCATGGATAACGAAGCGAAGTGGTTTCCCGAAGGCAGCCTCGCTGATCTGCCCGATATCGAAGCGGATCGCGCCGCGTATCCGATCGTCGGCTGGGCGCTCGAACCCGGCGACATGGTGTGCTTCAACATGCTGACCTTGCACGCGTCGGGTGGCGTAAGCGGCAACACGCGGCGACGCGCATTCTCGGTTCGCTTCATCGGCGACGACATCCGTCATGCGCCGCGCCGCTGGCGTACGTCACCGGACTTTCCGGGACTCGACGCAGAACTGCCCGAAGGCGCGCCGATGGATCATCCGCTATTCCCCGTACTCTGGCGCGCCGCGTAATTCACGCGATCACGCTGCACATCGTGTCGTTGAGTTGCTGCTGTTCCTTGCCGCGCGTCACGAGCCAGCGATGAAAACTGCGGCAATGCGGCCGGTCGAACGCGTTCGGCTTCCACGTGAGGAAGTACGGCCACGGTAACGACAGGCCGAGCGCAAACGGCATCACGAGACGGCCTGCGGCGAGATCGTCGCAGACCATCGAGCTTTGCGCGAGCACGAAGCCATAGCCGTCGATGGCTGCCTGAATCGCGACGCTCGACAGCGAGAACACCTGACGGTTCTCATCCAGCGCGCTGCAATCCACGTCATTGGCGATCAGCCACTCGCGCCATGAAGGCGGCGACGCGAACTTGGGCCGCCAGTCCACCGAGATCAGCGGATAGCGGAGCAATGCGGCGGGCGTCGCGAGCGGCGCATCGGCAAGCAGACGCGGACTGCACACAGGCACCACGCAATCGCGAAACAGCTCGACGGAATTGTCGACGTTCGCAATACGTTCGCCATAGCTGATACGAAAGTCGATGTCGTAGCCATCGGGCGACGGCTCCGTGTGCGTGCCGTCGAGATACACGCTCAGATCGGCATGCTGGCTTTGCCATTCGAGCATGCGCGGCGCGAGCCATTTCGACAGTAGCGAAGGCAGTGCGCTGACGCTGAGATTGCGCAGGTTCTTCGCGCGTTCGATTTCCGCATGCGCGACACGCAGGCTTTCGAACGCAGCCGCGCAGCTTTCGTGATACTGGCGCCCGATCGCCGTCAGACGCAGACGCTTGCCGTCTTTTTCCGTAAGGTGCAGGCCGAGTGTGTCTTCGAGCAGTTTGATCTGCTGGCTCACCGCGCCCGCGGAGATGCCGAGCCGCCGCGCCGCTTCCGTAACGCCGCCGCATCGGCCGACTGCTTCGAAGACCTGCAGCGCGCGCAAGGGAGGAAAGCTGTTCGTCGTCATCGTTAGGTGGGGAAGGGTTCGACGATTTAGAAACTCTAAACGAACAGCCAGAGTTTGACATCTGTTCTTTTGTGTTTTGGCTTTTTATCCTGTGCTGAAGATTTGGCTGCGCGTCACGATGCACGACGCGCGCGAAACGAAACGGACAACGGAGGCCGCGCAATGTTTCTGAAGAACGCATGGTACGTCGCAGCATGGGACGCAGAGGTCACGCACGCGCTGATGTCCGTGACGATTCTGGGCGAACCCGTCGTGTTGTATCGACGTGAAGACGGCACGCCTGTCGCGCTGGAAGATGCTTGTCCGCATCGCAAGCTGCCGCTGTCGATGGGGCGATTGATCGGCGATCACGTCGAATGCGGCTATCACGGTCTCACGTTCGACTGCGAAGGCGCATGCGTGCGTGCGCCCGGCAGTCCGCGCATTCCGCCCGGTGCGAAAGTGCGCAGCTATCCGCTCGCCGAGCGCTACGGTCTGCTGTGGATCTGGATGGGCAATGCGGAAGAAGCGGACCCGTCGACGATCGTCCAGATCGGCGAATGGGGCGATCCTGCATGGGGCGTGAATCGCGGCGACGTGATGACGGTCGCGTGCCACTACCTGTACGTGACGGACAATCTGCTCGATCCGTCGCATGTCGCGTGGGTGCATCCGTCGTCGTTCGGCAATGCCGCGTGCGAAGCCGAGCCGCTGAGAACAGAGGTCGCTGCGAATGGCGTCACGGTGTCGCGCTGGATGCGCGATGTGGACGTCGCGCCGTTCTACGCGCAGTTTGTGCGCTTCGATGGGCGCTGCGATCGCAAGCAGCATTACGAAGTGCGTTTCCCGTCGCACGCGATCATCAAGGCGATCTTCACGCCGTCGGGAACGGGTGGCGACGATGCGCCGCCTCATGCAGACGTGTTCCTGATGAACTCGTATAACTTCATGACGCCCGTCGACGAATCGAATACGCGCTACTACTGGTTTCAGACGCGCAACTTCGCTCCCGACGACGAGCAGGTGTCGCGCCAGTTCGACGCAGACGTGCGCCACGCATTCGAAGAGGACCGCGTCGTGTTGACGGCCGTTCACGCGGGCATGAAGAACGCACGCACGCCGAACATCGATCTCGCGATCGATGCAGGACCGCTGCGCTTCCGTCGTGCGCTTGCGCAGATGATCGAGCGCGAGCAGCAAGCGTCTGTCGCGACTGCGCCTGTGTATGTCGTCAGCCGGCAGCGCGCGGAGCATTGACATGAACGCGGTGGCGGAACAGGCAGAACGAAGCGCAGCGTCGGGCTTCAGACGCTTTCGCGTGAACGGACGCCAGCAGGAGAGTGCGTCGATCGTTTCATTCGAACTCGTGCCCGCCGATGGCGCCGCGCCGCTGCCGTTTATCGCAGGACAGTTCGTGACGTTGCGCCTTCCGATATCGTCGGGAGAAAGGCTGTTGCGCACTTACAGTCTGTCGGGCGATCCCGCCGACGCGACGCGCTGGCGCATCTCCGTCAAGCGCGAGTCCGCCCGCGACGATGCGCCCGAGGGGCGCGGATCGTCGTATCTGCACGAGCACGTCCACGTCGGCGACGAACTCGAACTGGCCGGTCCGTTGGGCGCTTTCGTGTGCGGCAGCGACACGACGCGGCCCGTCGTGCTGATGAGCGGCGGCGTCGGGCTGACACCGCTCGTCAGCATGCTGCATCGGCTGCGCGCAATGGACGGCACGCGTCGCGTGCACTTCATTCACGCATGCGAAAACGGCGCTGTGCACGCGTTTCGCCGTGAAGTGGAGGCGGTGGCGGCTGCACATCCGAACGTGCTCGCGCACTTCTGCTATCGGCAGCCTTTGGAGGAAGACCGGATCGCCGGGCATTTTCATAGCGAAGGTCTGCTGTCGCGCGAGACGTTGCAGAGCCTGTTGCCGCTCGACGACTACGAGGTCTATCTATGTGGCCCGCCCGCGTTCATGCAGGCGAACTGGCGCTTGCTGCGCAGTCTCGGCGTCGCGCGCGAACGCATCCACTATGAGTTCTTCGGTCCTGCAACGGTGCTCGATGAGGACCTCGACGTGCCCGCACCTGTGCGTCGCGTCGACACGACTGCAAGGGGCACAGCGACGGTCCGCTTCAGTCCGCAAGACGAACCTGTCGCATGGGATCCCGCCTGTGCGTCGCTGCTGGAATTCGCCGAGCAACACGGCCATGAACCGGCATTCAGCTGCCGTATCGGCATCTGCAATACGTGCGTGACGCGCCTTGTCGACGGAGAAGTTGAATACACGGAAACGCCGCTCGAACCGCCCGCGGAAGGATCGGTCTTGCTATGCTGCGCGAAGCCGTCAGGGAGCGTAACGTTGGCGCTTTCCGATGACGCGAACACGTTTGATTGATCCGAGGACTTCATGAAGATCGGCTTTCCCGTCGAACCCGGTTTCGACACGCTACGCAATCATTTCCTGCAAGCGGCGCAAGCGGCAGGCGCAACCCTCACGACTTACGCGCATCCGCTGAAAGGGCCGAAAGGCGAGACACTCGCGACGGACGTCGCGTGGCTCGGCAACCCCGACGCGCGCCGCGTGCTGATGACGCTGTCGGGCACGCATGGCGTCGAGGGCTATTACGGCTCGACGTGCCAGACGCAATGGCTGCACGAACTCGCGACGCAAAAGCTTCCCGACGACGTCGCCGTGCTGATGGTGCATCTGATCAACCCGTGGGGCACCGCGTGGGTGCGTCGCGTGAACGAAGACAACGTCGACCTGAATCGCAACTACGTCGATTTCGGCGCAGCACTGCCCGTCAATGCGCGCTACGAAGAGCTGCATGAAATCTATACGTGCCGCGATATCGACGGACCGCAACGGCAGCACGCCGATGCGCTGCTGGCGAAGCAGATCGAAGCGCTGGGCTGGTCGGGCGTGCAGTCGATCGTTGGCGCGGGGCAGTACGTTCACGCCGATGGCCTCTTCTTTGGCGGCCAGCAGGCCACCTGGTCGAACCGCACGCTGCGCGAGATCGCCGCGCGTTTTCTGAAGCCGGCGCAGGTAGCGATTGCGTTCGACCTGCATACGGGCGCGGGCGCATTCGGCCATCCGATGCTGATGTCGATTACGCAATCGGCCTATCCCGGCCTCGCCGATGCGCAGCGCCTGTATGGGTCGTGGCTCTATACGCTGCTCACGGGTGCCGATGCCGCCGTGAGCGAAACCGGTGTGGTCGCGCAAGCAACGGGCTACACGTCGCAGGCCATGTTGAATGCGCTGCCCGACACGCATCTGCTGCAACTCGTGATCGAATGTGGCACGTATCCGGAAGCGCCGATGCACACTGCGCTGCGCGACGATCACTGGCTGCATCTGTACGGCGATCCGCACGATGCGCGAGGCCGCGCGATCAGCCGCGCGCTGTTCGAGTCTTTCATGCCCGCCGACGAAGACTGGCACGAACTGGTGTGGACGCGTACGCGCCAGATCTGGACGCGGGCGCTCGCCGCATTGCCGGGTATCACGCCTACGCAACCGTAGGCGCGAGCATAGTCAGCCGGAACGAGGCCGCGCGCAAGACTCTCGCACGATCAGCGTCGCTTCGCACTCGATACTCTGCGGATCTGTCTCGCCATTGAGCTGCGCAATCAGCAGATCCGCCGTGCGTCTGCCGATCTCCGCGCTCGGTACGCGCACGGTCGTGATGGGAATCGGCAGTTCGGCCATCACTTCGAAATCGTCGAAACCGATCAGGCTCAGATGGCCGGGCACGTCATAGCCCGCTGCCATCGCTTCGAGCATCGCGCCCGTCGCGAACGATCCGTTGCCGCACACGATGGCCGTCGGCGGCTCGATCGGTGCGGCCATGATCTGGCCGAAGAGCTTGCGGCCTTCGTGCACGCCCCAATAGCCTTCCGCCATATGCGCGGGATGAATCGCGATGCCGTGTTCCGCGAGCGCGACCCGCACGCCTTCGCGACGCGCGGCGGCACGGTCGTTGGTATCGGCGTTTTGCGCGATCATCGCGATACGCCGATGACCGAGGTCGAGCAGATACTTCGTCGCGTCGTAAAACGCGCGATAGTTGTCGACGCCCACGCAGACCGATTGATGTTTCGGCGCGAACGTGAAGGTGCTGACGCACGGCACGTCGCGTTGTTCTAGTAGCGGATAGAGATCGGGATGATGTCCTTCGCCGACCACGGCAATCGCATCGACGCCGCGTTCGAGCATCTTGCGAACCTGCCGGTATTCGCGCTGCAAATCGTATTCGGAGCAGCCGAGCAGCAGCGTATAACCCTTTTCTTCGAGTTCGTCCTGCAAGACCTGAATGGCCGTCGCGAAGTGCTCGTTGGCGAGCGTGGGCACGACCGCGCCGATCGTGCCCGTGCGCTGCGTGGCGAGCGCGCGGGCGGCGGCATGCGGCACCCAGCCGAGATGATCGATGGCGACCTGAATGCGTTCGCGCACGCTCGGCGACACGATTTCCGGCGAGTTGATGAAACGCGAGACCGTCGCTTTCGACACGCAGGCAAGCTCCGCCACGTCGCGAAGCGTCGCGGCGCCGGGCCGGGCCGCAACGGATTGCGGGGCCGGCTGTTCATTTCGGGTGGGGCGCGCGGCCTTTGCCATATCGATTGCCGTAGTGTTTTCCGCTCCGATTATACCGGCCGGTTCTTTGGGCAAACGCATGTGAAGACCGTGCGCGACGCCGTTACTTCGACGAAAGCTTCTTCGCCCACTTCATGATGTGACGGCCCGCCGCCACGACTTCGCCGCGCTGGTTCACGACCTCCATGTCGGCCGTACTGCGGCGCTTCTCCTCGTCGATTTCGGCGACCTTGTAGATCACCGTGACGGTATCGCCAAGCAGCACGGGGCGAATGAAGCGAATGCGGTCGTATCCGGCCGACACGGGAAACTCGTCGATATCCGTGCGATGGATCACGTGCGCGATGCTGATGGTCGACGCCGTCGACATGTAGCCGACCAGCAGCGCGCCGTGCGCGATGCGCGTGCCGATCGACGACTTCTCCTGCATGTACTGCTCGTTGATGTGGGTATCGCTGAAGTCGCCCGTCAATCCGGCGAACAGCGTGACGTCCGCTTCGCCAACCGTCTTGGCGAACCTGAATTCCTGCCCGATCTCCACGCCCTTGATGGCCATGCTCAATGCTCCTGATTCAATGTGAAACCGGTTGCATATGCGTCCGGTGTCAATCAATGTACTCGATAAATAGGTGTTTTGCAGCACGTTTAGTGGTTTTCCCTGGAGATTAAAGAAACCGCTTTGCATCGTCAGTGTAACCGGTTACATTGAATTGACCGGACGCCAATAGCCGGTTCATTTCAACGTAGCGGGACACGTGACATGCACATCATTTCAACGACTGAAGCGGCTTCGCTGGTTCGCGACGAAGACGCCGTTCTGATCAGCGGCTCGGGCGGAGGGCATTCCGTGCCTGAGGCCTTGCTTGCTGCGCTGGAGGCACGCTTCATGAGCGCGGGCGAGCCGCGCAATCTCACGTCGATCAGCGTGGTCGGTGTCGGCGACCGCGCGGCGCTCGGCGCAAGCCACCTCGCACACGAAGGGCTGCTGCGTCGCGCGATCACGAGCGCACTGGTCGATTCGCCCGGCCTCGTGACGCTCGCTGCCGAAGACAAGATCGAGGCGTACACGTTTCCGCAAGGCGTGCTGTCGCAACTGATGCGCGACATGGCGGGCGGCCG
Source organism: Paraburkholderia sabiae (assembly GCF_030412785.1). Lineage (NCBI taxonomy): Bacteria > Pseudomonadati > Pseudomonadota > Betaproteobacteria > Burkholderiales > Burkholderiaceae > Paraburkholderia > Paraburkholderia sabiae. The sequence goes on along the minus strand of NZ_CP125295.1, from coordinate 3,127,272 downwards.
TCCCGGCCTGATTACGAAAACGGGCCTGCATACGTTCGTCGATCCGCGTCAGCAGGGTGCGCGTCAAAGCCCGCGCACGCCCGCCGATTTCGTCGAACTGATCGAACTCGACGGCGAAGAGTGGCTGCGCTTCAAGCCCGTTCCGATCGACGTCGCGTTCCTGCGCGGCACGACGGCCGACGAAGACGGCAACATCACGATGGAGCAGGAAGCGGTGCTCGGCGAGATGCTCGCGATGGCGCAGGCGACGCGACGCGCAGGCGGCATCGTGGTCGTGCAGGTCAAGCGGATGGCGACGCGCAATACGTTGCCGCCGAAGCAGGTGAAGATTCCCGGCATCCTCGTGGACTTCGTCGTCGTCGTGCCCGAGCAGCGGCAGACCTACGCGACCGACTACGATCCGAGCTACGCAGGCGAGTTGCGCGTGCCGCTGTCGGAGATCAAGCCGCTGCCGTTCGGACCGCGCAAAGTGATCGTGCGGCGCGCGGCGCTCGAACTCTATCCGGGTGCCGTCTGCAATCTCGGCGCGGGCGTGTCGACGGGGTTGTCGACGGTCGCTGCCGAAGAGGGCCTGCTCGACAAGGTCGTGCTGACTAACGAACAAGGTCTGATCGGCGGTGCGCCGATCACGGGCCGCGATTCGGGCGGTGCGCAAAACTTCGCTGCGATGATCGAACAGCCTTCGCAATTCGACTTCTACGACGGCGGCGGACTCGATCTCGCGTTCCTCTCTTTCGCGGAAGTCGACGCGCAGGGCAACGTGAACATCAGCCGTTTCGGCGACAAGATCATCGGCGTCGGCGGCTTCATCAACATCAGCCAGAACGCGAAGTGCGTGATCTTCAGCGGCACGCTGACGGCGGGCGGTCTGGACATCGGCTGGGAAGCGGGCAAGACGATTATTCGCGAGGAAGGCCGTCACAAGAAGTTCGTGAGCAAGCTCGAGCAGGTTTGCTACAACGCGACGTTTGCACGTGAGCGCGGACAGACGGCACTGTATGTCACGGAGCGCGCGGTGTTTCGCATCGGTACGCAAGGGCTCGAACTGATCGAGGTTGCGCCTGGCATCGATCTCGAACGCGATGTCTTTGCGCAGATGGAATTCCGTCCGCACGTGTCGCCCGATCTGAAGACGATGGATGCGCGTCTCTTCAATCCGGCACGGCTCGGCATCCACGATGAAGTCGTCGCGCGCGAAAGGCGCTTCCGTTCGGCGCGCATCGCGCAATGGCTCGCGGACACGAAGACGGAGAAGCAGCGATGAACATCGACGGCGCAACGCGGCTGTACGCGATCATCGGCGATCCCATCTTGCAGGTGCGCTCGCCCGCCGTGTACACCGCGCATTTCGCGGAGCGCGGCGTGAATGCCGTGCTGTTCGCGGCGCAAGCGAGCCGCGATTCATTCGATACAGCGATGCGCGGTCTGATGGCGCTCGGCAATCTCGACGGCTTGCTGATCACGTCGCCACACAAATCCGCGGCCATGGCGTTCGCCGATGAACTGTCGACGCGCGCGAAGATCGTCGGCGCGATCAATGCGTTGCGTCGCGAAGCAGACGGCAGCTGGACGGGCGATATGTTCGACGGCGTCGGCTTCGTGAGCGCGGCGCAGAAGATCGCGGCTATCGACGGCAAGCGCGCGCTGCTGTTCGGCTGCGGCGGTGCGGGCGCGGCGATCGCTGCGGAACTCGCGGCGCATGGCGCGCGTTCTATCGCACTTGTCGATCCCGATGCAAAGCGCGCACAGACACTGCGCGATGCGTTGGCCGCGCATTTCAGCCGCTGCAACGTGAAGGTCGGGAATGATGGCGCGACACATGAAATCGTGATCAACGCGTCCATCGTCGGCATGAAAGACGGCGACGGCTTGCCCGGCGATCCCGGTGCAATCGACGCAAACTCGCTCGTCGGCGATGTCGTGTTGAGACCGCCAGAAACACCGACTGCACTCGTGCGACTCGCGCGCGAAGCCGGCGCGCACGTCGTCACCGGACAGGAGATGCACGGCGGCCAGGTCGACGCAATCTCCGCGTTTTTCAAAGGAGCCCGATGATGTCCCTGCTTGGCAACGCTGCCGTGCTGATCTGGAACGACGTGGTCGACACGGAGCGCGACGCGTTCTATCGCTGGCACGACAAGGAGCACATTCCCGAGCGTCTCGCGCTGCCAGGGTTTCTGCGCGGACGTCGCTATCGCGGCAGCGGCGTGACGGAATGGCTGACGCTCTACGAAGCGGAGGACGTCGCGGTGCTGACGAGTCCCGCCTACCTCGAACGCCTGAACAATCCGACGCCGCTCACGCAAAGCACCGTGCGCGCATTCCGCAACACGGCGCGCTCGATCTGCGTCGTCGAAAAGACGACGGGCGCGAGCACAGGCGGCCATGCGCTGACGTTGCCGCTGCCCGCCGCATTCGACGCGAAGCATCTGTTCGAAGGCGACACGCCTGCAATCACTGCGGATACCAGCGTGCTCGCCGCGCATCTGTTCACCGCCGACGACGCAGCGAGCCATCTCGACACACGCGAAGCACGCGAGCGCGCTTACGTCGTGCCGCCGCGCGTGCTGCTCGTCGAAACATCGACGCTCGAAGCGGCGCAACAGCAGTTGGCCCGCTTGCTGGCCAGCATCGACACCGCACAACGCGAAGAAGCGGCGGCAGGCGCGGGCGTTTATACGCTCGAAATCAGCCGTCTCGCCACTCCCAACCATCGACATCAGGAAACACGATGAAGCTACTCAGATTCGGACCGGAAGGCCACGAGAAACCCGGCCTGCTCGACGCACAAGGCGTGATGCGCGACGCGTCCTCGCTATGTGGCGACTACACGCCCGCGTTCTTCGCAGATGGCGGGCTCGACAGGTTGCGCAACGCGGACGTTACTCGTCTGCCAGTAGTCGAAGGCAATCCGCGCATCGGTTCGTGTATCGCGCAGCCGGGAAATTTCATCGCGATCGGCCTCAACTACGTGCAACACGCAATCGAGACCAACGCGCCCATTCCCGCCGAGCCGATCATTTTCAACAAGGCGCCGTCGTGCATCTCGGGTCCGAACGATCCTGTGATCCTGCCGCGCGCATCGACGAAGTGCGATTGGGAAGTGGAAATCGCGCTGGTGATCGGGCGACGTGCGCTGTACGTGTCCGAAGAAAATGCGCTCGACTACGTCGCGGGCTATTGCGTCTGCAACGACGTATCCGAACGCGAGATGCAACTCGAACACGGCGGCCAGTGGGTGAAGGGCAAGATGTTCCCGACCTTCGGCCCGCTCGGCCCGTGGCTCGTGACGCCTGACGAAACCGGCGATGTGCAGAATCTCGGCCTGTGGCTCGAACTCAACGGCAAGCGCATCCAGGACTCGTCGACGTCGGACATGATCTTCCGCATTGCGACGATTGTGTCGTACGTCAGCCGTCATGTGTTGCTGCAACCCGGCGATGTGATCACGACGGGCACGCCGCCCGGCGTCGGCCTCGGCATGAAACCGGAGCGCTATCTGAAACCGGGCGACGTGATGGAACTCGGCGTGCAAGGTCTGGGCACGCAAAAGCAGACCGTGATTGCTTTCGAAGATTCAGCGCTCGCGTGAAGCGCGTGGGCTCGCCGGATACGTGCGGCATGTGACTATCCGGCGCGGCATCTGATCGAAGAGACGGAAGAGACATAGGAGACCCGGAATGGACAACCGGTCAGGAGGAAGCGTGATGAAAGCCGCCGATGCAAGCGCGAATGTGTCGAGAACGATGCCCTGGTACAGGGAAATCTCATGGCCGCAGTGGCGCGTGCTAATCGCTGCATGGGGCGTGTGGGTGATGGACGCCGTCGACTTTCTGGCGATCACGTTCGTACTCAACGACATCGCGAAGCATTTCAGTGTGCCGCTCAGCACGGCGTCGTTGCTGCTGTTCGCGACGTATGGCGTGCGCTGGATCGGCGGGCTGATGTTCGGCAGTCTGAGCGATCGCATCGGCCGCAAGATTCCGCTCGTGATCACGCTTGCGTGGTTCACGGCGGGCGCAGTGCTGACGGGGTTGTCATGGAGCTTTGCGTCGCTTGCCGTGTTCCGTCTGCTGCTCGGCTTCGGCATGGCGCCCGGCTTTTCGCTCGGCGCGACGATGGTCGCCGAATCGTGGCCGGAGCGGCATCGCGCGATCGGCATCGGCATTCTCGATACGGGCTGGGGTCTCGGCGCGATCGGCGCGGCGATTGCCTACGATCTCGTCTATCCGCACTTCGGCTGGCGCGGAATGTTCTTCGTCGGTGTCATTCCGGCGTTGCTGCTGGCCGTCTTTATCCTCACATGCGTGCCGGAATCGCAGGCGTTCAGGGACGGCACCCGCAGCATTCGCACGCCGCTGCGCGACAACCCTGCTGTCGTGCTGTTCCGCCGCTATCCCGGACGCGTCGGCTACCTCGCGCTGCTGATGCTGGTGCTGTGCTTCGGTTCGTGGCCGTTTCAGGGACTGTTTCCGACGTATCTGAAGTCGCTGTCGTTCGAACCGCTGACCATCACGTGGCTCACGATGACTTCCGCCGTTGGACAGGTCTTCGGCTTCTTCGCATCGGGCTTTATCGCGGAACGGCTCGGGCGGCGCGCAGGCATCAGCCTCATGCTGTGCATCGGCGCGGTGTGCGTCGTCGCGCTCGTGTATAGCGTCAACCAGTTCTTGCTCGCGGAGTGTTTTGCGTTTTTAAGCGGCTTCTTCCTCGTCGGATCGTCGGGCATCTGGGGCACGATATTGACCGAGAATCTGCCCCGCGACGTGCGTGCGTCGGGTGTCGGCTTTCTCTACAACATCGGCGTCGTGGGCGGTGGCATTGCGCCGTATATCGTGCTGTCGACGGTCAAGGCCGCTGATATGACGATTGCGCTGGGGATCGCCGTGTTCACGATCGGCGCGGCGCTGGCGGCCATCGTGATTCTCAGATCGGTGCGCGAAACGAAGGGCATGCAGCTGAGCGAGATCGACGCAGGCGGCCACTAGCTTCGCTCGGTGGTGTTGGCGCAGAGCATGACACGCGCGGCGCGGTGTTGGGACGCAACCAACATCGCGCCGCGCCATTTGCGGCACACGACAACGCGCAAAGCCAGTGTGCGCAAGGCAACATAGCGGAAGCGATCCCGATTGGCGTGGATATTGCGGAAGTTCTCGCAGATAGCCGCAACGCCGATACCGGAGAATGCCATGCTCGCGTCGTCCAACCTTTTCAGATCGCTCATCGCCGCCGCGGTGCTTTCCATCGCGGTACTGTGCGCGACGGGCGTCGCCGCGTTCGCAGGCCTTCTGCCCGCATCGGATCATGTCGCCACGGCTGTCACGGCCACGCCGTTCGTCGACATTCAGGTCGCGGCAGCAGCTTCGGCCGAGTAAAGCCGAGGGCTTCATTTCTTCGTCCCCTTGCATGCGTGGCAAGTCTCCTTGATGGAAACTGGCGCTCAGTCTCTGTTGTTCGTTCCCGCCAGTTGTCTGTTTGCATTCGCCATCTTCGGATTCCACAAATCGCAAGGAGCTAGACATGAGCGCTGAAACAGTCGATATGAAGCTCGAAGTAGTCGTCATTCCCGTGTCGGATGTCGATCGCGCGATGCAGTTTTATGCGGGACTCGGCTGGCGGCTCGACGTCGATATTGTGAGAGGCGACGATTTTCGCGTCGTGCACTTCACGCCAGCAGGTTCGCAATGTTCGATTCTGTTCGGCAAAGGCGTCACGACAGAAGCGCCGGGCTCGGTGCAGGGACTTCACCTCATCGTGTCCGACGTCGAGGCGGCGCGCGCGCAACTCGTCAGTCGCGGCGTGGAGGTGAGCGAAATTTTTCACGACGTCGGCGGCGTATTCCATCACGCGGGTGAAGAAGGGCGCTTGAGCGGCGCGCATCCCGAGCGCAAGAGTTACGGTTCCTTCGCTTCATTCAACGATCCCGACGGCAACGGCTGGGTCTTCCAGGAAGTGACGTCGCGGCTGCCCGGAAGAGTGGATGCCGATGCCACGACCTTCGTGTCGCCCATCGAACTCGCGAGCGCGCTTCGCCGCGCAGCCGCCGCACATGGCGAGCACGAGAAGCGCACGGGGAAGCATGACGACAACTGGCCCGACTGGTACGCCGAGTACATCGTCCGCGAACAGACGGGCGGAACATTGCCGACCTGAGCAATTCACATCTGTCAGTCGCTGCATCTTTGATTGCTGACTAGTCAGTCAATTTCGCCGTTCCCGTTCGAGTTGCGGAAAGTACTCGAAGACGGGAACGGTCACGTCCGCAATGTTTCCAGCCACGCAACATCGAGTTGCTGGTTGTGCGCTTGTTTTCAAATTGAGTTGCATGTCTAATTCGCGGCCGAATGAGCATCTCGGCGAATTGAAAGCTTGTGCTAAATGGCAATTGAATGGACAACATTCCATTAAAAGAGAGCGTAAAGCGATCGTTGCTCATTTGAAATCGTTCGTAACATCACCGTCATAAAAGTAAAGAAGAATGCAGCGCCTACTGGGGTTCGATCTGTGCATCGATGCCTGCAACGGGGCGGGACATCATGCGTCCCGTGCGTTGTGCGGATCGGGGCCCGGCACGACGTACTAAAAGAATCACAAAAGCTTTTCCACGGCAATTGCGCTACGCGTGCCGGGAAAATCATTCATACCGCGACCATCGGGGCCATGAAAAATTAAATAGTGGGATCACGACGTCTTTAAGCAAGCGTATTCAAATCGAAGAGCAAACGTTTGCTTGTTATTTGGGATGTTCGGCAATCGGGAAATGGCGAATTCGTACTCGCCGGTGCATTGCGCGCACAGCGTGCGCTAAAGCACCGGGGAGCGCGTGTGCTCGTGCATCGATAACGTTGCAACGCATCGCGCGAACGCACAGCCACACTCCATTCGAAAAAGACCGGGAAGTACGACAAGGGAAACCATAATGCGCGATCGCGTTCGGTTGTTTACGGGGCAGTTAGCACGCTGTTTAGTACTACTTTGGATGATGTTGCTTTGCTCTGCGACACACGCCGTCGCGAGCGAAGCGCTTCCGCCATCCAATCACATCAGGATCAATCTCGGCGCGACGCCCTGGAAGTACATCAAGGACGCCGACGACGCCAATTCGATGCAGCCGGGTTTCAACGACTCGGCATGGAGCTCGGTCGGCGTGCCGCAGACACCGTCCGACAACGACACCTTCCTCAACTGGAAGTCGGGTGGCGATCAGGGCTACCTGTCGGGCAATATCAACTGGTATCGCAAGCACTTCTCGCTCGATCCGTCCTACGCGAACCGCAAGATCTATATCGAGTTCGAAGGCGCGCACACGGGCGCGCAGGTCTATATCAACGGGACGCTCCTTCGCGGCAATAGCCAGATCAACCGGGATGCGACGCACGTGCTCGGCTTCATTCCGTTCATCGTCGATATCACGAACTACGTGAAGTTCGACGGCACGGACAACGTGCTGGCCGTGAAGGTCGCGCGCGGCGACAAGTTCTTCGAGTCGCCGAACTTCGCGGGCGCCTTCCGTTTCGGTCAGGACGATACGGGCCTGTTCCGCCCCGTGTGGATGCACATCACGGACCGCGTGCATATCCCCGAGAACATCTACGCCGTGCTCAACACGTGGGGCACATATGTCGCGACGGTGGCGGCGAGCACGTCGTCGGCGACGATCCGCGTGCAGACCAACGTGCTGAACGAATACTCGACGGATAAGAAGGTCACGCTGACGACCCAGATCGTCGACGCGGGCGGCAACGTCGTGGCGAACGCGCAGGACACGCGCACCGTCACCGCGAACCTGTCGCCGGACCTGCATCCATCGCTGTTCGATCAGGTGCTGACGGTCGCGAATCCGAACCTCTGGTATCCGAACAACAGCATCTACGGCAAGCCGTATCTGTATCACGTGATTCACACGGTCAGCATCGACGGTGTGGTCGTCGATACGGCGGAAAGCCCGCTCGGCATCCGCACGATCACGTGGGACCAGAACTTCCCGATCATCAACGGACACCCGCATTACCTGTGGGGCGCATCGGGCCGCTACGACTATCCGGCGCTCGGCTCGGCCGTGCCGGCGGAACTGCAATGGAAGGACCTGAGCCTGCTCGCGCAGGCGGGCGGCAGTCTGTATCGTCCCGGCCACTCGAGCCAGGGACGCGAGTTCCTCGATGCCGCCGACGCCTATGGCGTGATGATGGTTCAGCCGAGCGGCGAGGGCGAAGGCGGTTTCGGCATCATCTGCAATGCGCAGACTGATCCGAAAGTCGCGTGCATGACGCAGAACAACGTCACGCTGAAGACGGAACTGCATCGCGACATGATCGTGCACGATCGCAACCATCCGTCCGTGCTCGCATGGGAAGCCGATAACGGCACGACGGATACGGCATTCGCGCAATCGCTGAAGACGGTTTCGCAGATGTGGGACCCCATCAACACGCGCGCGCAGGCGGACCGCACGCCGAACCCGAACAACGGCGACATCCTCGGCTGTAGCGGCAACGGCTGCGACATCAACGTCAAGAAGGACTTCCCGAACTCGCCCGCATGGGGCTCGGAATACTGGGGCGACGGCGTCGGCCGCTGGAAGTACGACTTCGAACTCGCGTTCGCCGTGAAGTATCTGAAGGAATGGGTGGCGAGCGTCGCCGGCAAGTCGTTCGGTATCGCGCACTGGTATCTCGCCGATACACCGGGCGAAACCAATACGCAGACAGACGGCATCGACCCGGATTCCGTGCGCGGCAACGGCGCATCGATGATGGACGCGAACCGCCTGCCGCGCCTGATCTACTACATCTATCAGGCGGTGTGGACGCCGTTCGAGATCAAGCCCGTCGTCAAGCTCGCGCATACGTGGAACCGTTCCGGCTCCGTGACCGTCAACGCGTTCAGCAACTGCCCGGCAGTGCGTCTGCGGTTGAACGGCGAACTGGTCGGCGGCGATCAGGCGCCGAATCCGACGTCGTCTGACCCGAGCGCCGACATGACGCAGAACACGACGCTGCTGCCCGGCCAGGTGCACTGGGACAACGTGAAGTGGGCGCCCGGCACGCTGACGGCAGAGTGTCTCGACAACAACCGTCAGGTCGCGGCCAGCGATTCGCTCGTCACGGCCGGTCCCGCCGATCACATTCTGCTGACCGTCGAGCCCGAACTCGTCAAGCCGAACGGCGAGTCGTTCGCGCTCACCGCAAACGGCACGGATGCCGCCATCATTACGGCGACCGTCGTCGACGCGATCAACGTGCGCGTGCCCGATGCATCGCAGACGCTGACGTTCGCCGTCAGCGGCCCCGGCACGTATCGCGGTGGCTCCGATCACGACGTGACGCCGAACCAGCCGCTGTCGTATCACGCACCTGGCGATCCGAACCTGTCGGTCGAAGGCGGCATGACGCGCATCGCCGTCAAGACGCAGTTCGCGCCCGGCACGGTGACGGTGACGGCGACGTCGCCCGGTCTAGGCAGCGGCACGACGTCGTTCAACGTCGTGCCGACGGCCGACCAGCAGGTCTTCAACGGCAATGGACTCGTGGTCGGTCCGCAACCGCCGAGCGCGTTGCGCATCGTCACGCAGCCCGCCGATCAGATCGTCACGCAAGGACAGAGCGGGCAGTTCTCGGTGCTGTCGGCGGGCGCGGCGCCCATCGCGTATCAATGGATGAAGAACGGCGCGGCCATTCCCGGCGCAACCGGCTACGCGTACATGACGCCCGCCGTCGCATCGGGCGACAACGGCGCGACGTACAGCGTCGCCGTGACCAACGCCAACAGCAGCGTCACGTCGCGTACGGCGAGCCTGACGGTCGTGCAGCCCGCTGCGCCGACCATCGTCACGCAGCCGCTGTCGCTCAGCATCACGAGCGGGCAGAGCGCGGAATTCTCCGTGGTCGCAGCCGGCTCGCCCGTGCTGTCGTATCAGTGGACGAAGAACGGCGAGTCCGTTCCGGGCGCGAACCAGCCCGTGTACGACACGCCCGCGACGCAGACGTCGGACAGCGGCTCGGTGTACAGAGCCGTCGTGACCAACAGCGCAGGCACGGTCACGTCGCAGGACGCGACGCTGACGGTGAGCGTGGCGACACCGCCCGTCATCGTGTCGCAGCCACACAGCCAGAGCGTGCCGTTCGGCCAGAGCGTGACGTTCAACGTGCTCGCAAGCGGCTCGACACCGCTGAAGTATCAGTGGACGAAGGACGGCAAGCCGTACGGCACGAACGCGGCGAGTATCGCGATCGTGTCGGCGCAGGGCAGCGACGCCGGCGACTATGCCGTGACGATCAGCAACAGCGCAGGCAGCATCACGAGCGATCACGTCACGCTGACGGTGAGCGGCGCCGACAACAGCAACCTCGCGCTCGGCGCGAAGGCCACCTCGAGCAGCGACCAGAACGGCGGCCTGACCGCGCAGAACGCGATCGACGGTTCGGTTGCGTCGCGCTGGTCGTCGGCCCCGCAAATCGATCCGTCGTGGATCACGGTCGATCTCGGTTCGATACAGACCTTCAACAAGGTCGTGCTGATGTGGGAAAACGCGGCGGCGTCGGCGTACAAGATCCAGGTGTCGAACGACAACGGCCAGTGGACCAACGTGCTGCCCAACGATCAGGTGATCGCGGGTCACGGCGGTACGGAAACGACGGTGTTCCCGAGCACGTCGGCGCGCTATGTGCGCATGCTCGGCCTGCAGCGCACGACGCAGTACGGCTATTCGCTGTTCGAGTTCCAGGTATTCGACGCACCGCAATGCGGCAGCGAGGCGGAGCGCTTCACGCTGCTGGGCGCGAAGCCCGGCACGTGGAACTCGACCATCGCCGGTCTGCCGTCGGGCCCGTATGTGCCGACCGTGAAGGACAACGTGAGCGGTCTCGTGTGGCAGCAGTACTACACGACGTTCCCGAATCAGGGCGCGCAGTTCACGCAGTCGGTTGCGAAACAGTATTGCGCGGCAATCGGCATGCGCCTGCCGACACAGAACGAAGCGTTGACGGTGGCGCGCGCGAACTTCGCGTCGTGCGCATTCCCCGGCTCGTGGGGTACGTGGACGACGACGGGCGTGCCCGGTGTGCCGACGCAGGCATATCTCGTGTTCTCGTCGGGCGAGTCCGCGGGCGGCATCATCGACAACACGCCGGGCTGGTCGCTGTGCGTATCCGGCAATGCCGCCGATGTGCCCGTGATCTCGGCGCATCCGGCGAGCGTGACGGTGAGCGAAGGGCAGGTCGCGCAGTTCTCGGTCGGTGTGACGGGAACGGGTCCGTTCTCGTTCCAGTGGCTGCGCAACAACGCAGTGGTCGCGATCACGACCAACCCGACGTACACGACGCCGCCCACGACGATCGCCGCCGACAACGGCGCGACGTATAGCGTGATCGTCACCAACGGCGGCGGCAGCGTCACCAGCGGGAAGGCTACGCTGACCGTGACGGCTGCTACGGGTGGTAACGGTGGCGACGGCGGTGACGGTAACAACGGCAATAACGGCGGCAATGGCGGTGACGGTGGTGACGGAGGCAACGGCGGCTTGCCGAGCGCCAATCTCGCGCGCGGCAAGGTCGCGACGTCGAGCGGCGTGCAGGACGAAGGCTATGCGCCCGCCAATGCTGTCGACGGCAACACGGGTTCGCGCTGGTCGTCGGATTTCAACGACGACGCCTGGATCACGATCGATCTCGGCACGCCGACGCAGTTCGACCGCATCGTGCTGAACTGGGAAAACGCTTACGGCAAGGCCTATCTGCTGCAGTCGTCGAGCAATGGCCAGGACTGGAACAACATCGTTCCGCAACGCGCGGGCGCAGGCGGCGTCGAGGACATCTCGCTGCCCGTCACGACAGCGCGCTATGTCCGTATGCAGGGCGTCAAGCGGGCGTCGCAGTATGGCTATTCGCTGTTCGAGTTCGAGATCTACAACTCGGCGGCGACGCCGAAGCTGACGGTCACGGCGACGGCGGGCGCGAACGGCGCGATCAGCCCGTCGGGTGAAGTCGGCGTGATTCAGGGCGGCTCGCAGACTTTCACGGCGCAACCGGCAGCCGGTTACGGCGTGGGCTCGATGACGGTGGACGGCCAGAACCTAGGCGTGCAATCGACGTACACGTTCACCAACGTCACCGCGAAGCACAGCATCAGCGTGACCTTCGTGCCGCTGTCGGCGAGCGTGAATCTGGCGCTCAACCGGCCGGCGACGTCGAGCGGCGACGAGAACGGCAACACGCCGCCTGCGGCAGCCGTCGACGGCAACACGGGCACGCGCTGGTCGTCGAAGTTCATCGACCCGTCGTGGATCACGATCGATCTCGGTTCGGAGCAGACCTTCAACCGCGTGGTGCTGAACTGGGAGAACGCGCACGGTATCGCGTATCAGATCCAGACGTCGCACGACAACGTCGACTGGTCGAACACCGTCTACAACCAGACGGACGGCAAGGGCGGCGTGGAAGACCTGTCGTTCGCGAGCACGACGGCGCGCTACGTGCGCCTGTACGGCACGAAGCGTTCGACGGACTACGGCTACTCGCTGTTCGAGTTCGGCGTGTACAACAACGTAACGTCGACGCAGCAGGCACTCAAGTAGTACACGCCATTTGCTGAACGTGGGTTGACCACAGTGCACGGACGCTCGCCTCGCGGGCGTCCGATTTTTTGAAGGACGTATCGATGCAGTCAGTCACACAACGCCGCGCACTTGCAAAACACAGCGCGTGGCGCACGAAACACAAGGGCTTCACGCTGCTCGAACTGCTCGTGGTGCTCGTCATCATCGGCATGCTGGCGGCGCTCGTTGGGCCGCGCTATTTCTCGCAACTCGGCAAGTCGCAGGCGACGATCGCGCGTGCGCAGATCGATGTCTTCACCAAGTCAGTCGATAACTTCCGGCTCGACGTCGGCCGTTATCCCGCCGCCGACGAAAGCCTCAATGCGCTCGTCGTCAAACCGGCGAACGCGGACAAATGGGCTGGTCCGTATCTGAAGAAGGAAGTGCCGCTCGATCCGTGGGGCCACGCGTATGTGTATCAGGTGCCGGGTACGAAGAGCGACTACGCGGTGATCTCGTACGGACGCGACGGCCAGCCGGGCGGCACGGGCGAAGACGCCGACATCAGCAGCGAATGACGCCGCACACGCGAGCCAACATCGAGAGCCAGTAGCAAGATGCCGTACGAAGTGAGGGCGCTGTCGCCCGACAACCAGATCGTCGCGCTCGTCGTCGATGCGCAGGACGAGAGTGACGCGCGACGCCAGGTCGAAGCGCGCGGCCTGCACGCAACGCAGGTTCGCGCGCAGCGCACGTTGCGTTCGTCGAAGGCGGCGCGCGGCGGCATCTCGCTCGTGCTGTTCAGCCAGGAACTGCTGGCGCTGCTGACGGCGGGGCTGTCGATCGTCGAAGGGCTTGAGGCTTTAGTGGAGCGCGAAGGTAATGCGCGACTGCGCGGCATCCTCGAACGGCTGCTCGCGGGGCTGCGCGAGGGCAAGCGCTTTTCGAGTCTTCTCGCGATGCAGCCCGATGTGTTTCCGCCGCTTTATGTCGGCATCGTGCGCGCAGCGGAAGGGACGAGCGATTTGCCGCGCTCGTTGCAACGTTACGTCGATTATCAGGCGCGCATCGACACGGTGCGCAACAAGCTCGTCAGTTCGGCGATCTATCCGAGCATCCTGCTCGTCGTGGGCGGCGGCGTGGCGACGTTTCTGATCGCGTATGTGGTGCCGCGTTTCGCGACCATCTACGAAGGAACGGGCCGCAGCTTGCCGTGGATGTCGCAGGTGCTGCTCGACTGGGGCAAGTTCGCGTCGGCGCATGGACTGCCGCTGTTTGCGGCGGCCGTCGCTGTTGCATTGGCGGGCGGCGCGGCTGTGCGCTCGGTGATTGCGCGGCTCGGGCTCGTCGGTTTGCTCGGCCGGATTCCGCTTCTCGGGCCGCATCTGCGTATCTATCAACTGTCGCGGCTTTATCTGACGCTCGGCATGTTGCTCGAAGGCGGCATTCCGATTGTCGCTGCAATGGAAACAGCGGGCGGCACGATCTCGCCCGCGTTGCGCGATGGTCTCGTGCGTGCGCGCGCCGCCGTTCAGGCGGGCGCGCCGCTGTCCGCGTCGTTTCATGCCGAAGATCTCACCACGCCGATTTCGCTGCGCATGTTGCGCGTCGGCGAACGTTCGGGCGAACTCGGCACGATGCTCACGCAATCGGCGGCGTTTTATGACGGCGAAATCAGCCGATGGATCGACCGCTTCACGCGCATGTTCGAACCGCTGCTGATGTCGGCGATCGGAATCGTCGTCGGCACGATCGTCGTGCTGCTCTACATGCCGATCTTCGATCTCGCGGAAGGACTGTCATGACCGCGCGTGAATCCATCGCGCCGCTGCTCGACGCCGAACTGCTGGCGCGTGCTCGCGCGGCGGCGTCCGCGACGCAGCGCCATATCGTCGCGGAACTGGAGACGTTGACGGGCATCGAGCCACGCCTCGTGCTGCAAGCGCTCGCGCGGTTGCTTGACATGCGCGTGATCGAAACGTCGGACATGCTCGCGCTCAAGCCCGCATTCGATCGCGTCCCGCTGTCGCGCGCGATGCAGCGACGCTGCGTATTGCTGCGCGATGACGACGAGCGTTTCGTCGGCGTCGTGACGAGTCCGTTCGATCTCGATCTGCAAACGTGGCTCGCCGCGCAAGCGGGTGCGTCGATCGACATTCGTCTCACGCTGCCGTCGGATTTGCAGGCGTATCACGCGCGCATGGAGGAATCGACGCGCGCGATCGACAGCCTCGTGACGGGCGGCGGCGAAGCGCAGGCCGAGGGGCGCACCGCCCAGGTGCTGTCGTTCGAGACCGTCAGCGAGGCGGCGAGCCCCGCCGTGAAGCTGGTGAATTCGACGCTTTACGATGCGCTGAAAGCAGGTGCATCCGACATCCACCTCGAAAGCACGCCGAACGGGCTCGCGCTGAAGTATCGCGTGGACGGCGTGCTCGATGCGGCGGCGACGCTGAACGGCGTCGAAACCGCCGAGCAGGTGATCTCGCGCCTGAAGGTGCTCGCCGAACTCGACATTGCCGAGCGGCGCGTGCCGCAGGACGGCAGCTTCCGCGTTGCGGCGGGCGGGCGCGACATCGACTTGCGCGTGTCGATCATGCCGAGCATTCACGGCGAGGACGCCGTGATCCGGATTCTCGACAAGCGCGCGATGATCGAAGCGTATGGATCGCTGACGCTCGAAGCGTTGGGCTACGACAGCGAATCGCTGGTGGCGCTGCGCGCGCTGGCTGAAGAGCCGTACGGCATGCTGCTCGTGACGGGCCCGACGGGTTCGGGCAAAACGACGACGCTCTACGCCGCGCTCACCGAAATCCACAACGGACGCGACAAGATCATCACGATCGAAGATCCCGTCGAATATCAGTTGCCGGGCATTCTGCAGATTCCCGTCAACGAGAAGAAAGGGCTGACGTTCGCGCGCGGCTTGCGTTCCATTCTTCGTCACGACCCGGACAAGATCATGGTCGGCGAAATCCGCGATCGCGAAACGGCCGAGATCGCCGTGCAATCCGCACTGACGGGCCACCTTGTGCTGACGACCGTGCACGCGAACAATGTGTTCGACGTGTTCGGCCGCTTCAGTCATATGGGCATCGATCCGTATGCGTTCGTGTCGGCGCTCAACGGCATCTGGGCGCAGCGTCTGTTGCGCGTGAACTGTACGCATTGCGCTGCGCCGTATGTGCCGACGGACGCCGAACTCGCGCGTCTCGCACTGAGCCGCGCCGATGTCGCCGATTTCGATTTTCGACAGGGTACGGGTTGCGGCGATTGCCGAGGCACGGGTTATCGAGGACGTCGCGCGATTGCGGAGATCCTGATTCTCGACGACGAAATCCGTGACATGGTCGTCGAAAAGCAGCCGATTCGCGCGATCAAGGACGTCGCGCGCAAGAACGGCACGCGACGTTTGCGCGACGTCGCGCTGAATGTGGTGAAGCGCGGCGAGACGACGCTCGCGGAAGTGAAACGGGTGACGCTCAATGCGTGATCGGTTGATGAAGATGTGGCCGCGCGGGCAATGCCGTCTTGAGGTGTCGCGCGAGAGGGTGTCGGTGGTGCGCTTGAATCGCTCGCGCAAAGCCGCGCCTGTGGTGGTGAATCAGCCGTTGTTAGCCGATGCGCCGCCCGATACGCTTGCTGCACAGATTGCGGCAGCGCTGGATGCAGCGGGCGTTCATCGCATGGCGGTTCATGCAACGCTAGGCGACGATCTCGTGCGCTATTTCATCGTTACGCCGCCTGCCAACGGCGCGAGCATGCAGGACTTGCGCGCTGCGGCTTCGGTGCGTTTTCAGCTGCTGTACGGCGACCCGCTGTCGGACTGGCAACTGGCGGCAGACTGGCAAGCCGCCGAGCCGTTTCTCGCCTGTGCGGTGCCGAAGCGTCTGCACGTGGCATTGCAACTCGCCGTGACGGCACAACGCGGATGCCTCGTTTCCGCGACACCGAATTTCATCGCGGCATGGAATCGCTCGCGTAGACGTCTGGGCGCGGATGCGTGGCTTGCGACGCAGCGCGATGGCGCGCTGACGCTTGGGCTCGTCGCGCGCGCAAAGAAGCCGCGTCTTGCTGCCGTGCGTACGATTGCATTGCCGGATGGGCTTCCATCGAAAGCCTGGCTGCACGAGCAGATTGCGCGCGCCGCGCTGCTCGACAATCTGCCTGCACCGTCTGCGCTGCACATGCATGGCGAGCCGTCCGACGCGTGGCAAACACATGCAACCGCATCGGGCGAAACGAGCCTGACTGTTCACTGGCATCCGCAACGCGAGCACCGCGCGATACGATGAAACGTCTTCACATCGATCTCGCGCCGTTCAGCTGGCGACGCATGCTGGATCGGACGCGGCCTGTCGTGCGCGTGCTGTCGCTGGCCGCGCTGTTGGCATGCGCGTTCGCGGGCTATCGCGCGTATGGATTGCTGGCAAATCTCGATTCGCTCGATCGTGAAGCGGCGCGCCTCGCTGCACGTGCTGCGCGAACAACGGCTACGCGGGCAAGCGCGCCCATCGACGCGAAACAGGCGGCCGCCGTCAACGCCGCCGTCGCGCGTCTGAATCTGCCGTGGGGCGAGATGCTCGATGCCGTCGAAGCCGCGACGCCCTCACAGATCGCGTTGCTGTCGATCACGCCGGAACCCGGGCGAGCGCTGCTGAAACTCGAAGCGGAGTGCGCCAACGCGAAGGACATGATCGACTATCTGACGCAACTGGAGCAGCAGCCGCTGTTCGAGCGCGTCACGCTCGTCAGGCACGAACGCACGAAGGACGGCATGGATGGCGTGATCCGCTTTCAGATCGAAGCGCAATGGCGGAGGGCCGCGTCATGACACTGCCGACTATTGCGCGAGCGCTGCTGCGTGTACGTCTGATGCTGGGTCTCGCGTCCGCGCGCGCGGGTGCGGGCATCGTGCTCGCGGGCGCGCTCGCGCTGTGTGCCGCGACGTTGTGGCTCGTGGTGATGCCGACGCTTGCGGCACGCGTCGATATGCAGTCGCGCGATATCGCGCGTGCCCGCAAAGCGCCGCCGCCGAAGCCTGTTGTGACCACGCCTGCGATGGCCGCCGCGCGTTTGAGCGCGTTCTACGAAGCATTGGGCGATGCGTCGCACAGCGAGCAGATCGTCGCGCAACTGTTCGACGCCGCCGACTCAACCGGCGTTACGCTCGATAAAGCCGAGTACAAGCCGGCTCGCGATGCTAACGGTCGCTTCGAGACCTACACCATCATCCTGCCCGTGAAGGGCGACTATGCGCATCTGCGGCGCTTCTCCGAAAAGGTGCTGCTGGCCGTTCCGTACGCAGCGCTCGACGATATGCGCTTCAGGCGCAGCTCGGCCAGCGAGCAGAACATCGAGGCGAATCTGCGCTTCACCGTTTTTCTGCGCGCCGATTCAGGCGAGGTCCGCCGATGAAACGCAAGCACGCGATTCTCGCGTTGCTCTTCGTGTCGAGCGCAGGTCTGCTTGCATTCGGGCGCACGAAGCCTGTGGATCAGGTTGTCGAAGCGGTGCCGCGCGCTGCGATTGCAGCCGTGCGAGCCGATCGCACAGTTGTCGTCGATTCAGGCATCGCGGCGCTGCGCGCTCGCAGCGAACTCATTGCATCGGCGGACGCGAAGGAGCATGCGCTGTTCGGCAGCCGTTCGCTCGCGCCGCCGCTGCCGTCCGCCGCGCCCGCCGGCGCCGGGATACCGCCGCTGCCGCCGGAGCCTGCTGTGCCCAGCCTGCCGTTCACCTATCTCGGCAAGCAGGGCGCGGATGGCAACTGGGAGGTGTATCTGGCGCGCGGCGACGAGACGGTGATCGCGCGCGACCAGATGGTGATCGACGGAACGTATCGCGTCGATGCGATCAGCCCGCCGACCATGACGCTCGTCTACTTGCCTCTGAAGCTGGTTCAAACCCTCGATATCGGCAGCGCCGACTGATGAAAGCAAAAACAGAAACACAACCGTTGGCTACGCCATTTGCAACATTAAGGGCAGCGCTGTCCCGCTTCGCGATGCGCCACGCGCGGACCCTCGCGCTGTGCGTGATCGTGCCCGTCGTCGTGAGCGGCTGTGCGGCGCAGATGGCGTATCGCGACGGCAAGAACCTGATGGCCGAAGGCAAGGTCGATGAAGGGCTCGCGAAGCTGCAGCAGGCCGTCACGCAAGATCCGCGCGATCCGCATTACCGCGCGACATGGCTTGCGGAGCGCGCGAACGCCGTCGCGCGCTTCGACGAAGAAGGCGACCGGCTCGCGGCAAGCGGCGCACGCGCGGCGGCGCGCAAGTCGTATCAGCACGCGCTCGCCATCGATCCCGCGAACGAGCGCGCGCATTCCGGCCTCGCTGCGCTCGAGAGTTCGGCGCGGATCGACGGCCTCGTCGATCGGGCGGAAGCGTTGGCCACGAAGCAGGACGTCGACGGCGCGCGCGGCCTGATCGCGAAGGTGCTGACGGAAGCGCCCGCGCATCCGCGTGCGCTGGCGTTACAGCGCCGGCTCGGCGCGGACGCGGGCTTCATGCGCGTCGAGGCCGCGCTTGCGAGCGCGTATCGCAAGCCGGTTCGCATCGACTTCAAGGATGCACCGCTCAAGCAGGTGTTCGACGTCATCTCGCGCAGCGCAGGGCTGAATTTTCTGTTCGACAAGGACGTGAAGACCGATCAGCGCACGTCGATCTATCTGCGTAACAGCACGATCGAAGCGGCCGTGCGCTACGTGCTCGCGACGAATCAGCTGTCGCAGCAGGTGCTCGACGAGAACACGGTGCTGATCTATCCGAACACGCCCGCGAAGCTCAAGGATTATCAGGAACTCGCGGTGCGCACGTTCTTCCTGTCGAATGCGGATGCGAAGACGGTGGCGAATACGCTGAAGACGATCGTCAAGTCACACGATGTCGTCGCCGACGAGAAGCTCAATGTCGTGATCGTGCGCGACACACCCGATGCGATCCGGATGGCCGAAAAGCTCGTCGCGCTCGAAGACGTGCCCGAGCCCGAAGTGATGCTCGAAGTCGAAGTGCTCGAAGTGCAGCGCAACAGCATGCAGGATCTCGGTATTGCATGGCCGTCGTCGGTCACGTTCACGCCGACGGCGGCGGGCAGCGCGTTCAACGCGATTACATCGGGCGGCGGGTCGTCGGGCTCGTCGTATGGTTCTTCGTATTCGTCGAGCGGCTCGGGCACGTCGCCTGCGCTGTCGCTGCACGATCTGCTGAATCAGACTTCGCGCACGGTCGGCGTGTCGACGATTCAGGCGACCGTCAACGCGAACCGCCAGGATTCGAATGCGAAGCTGCTGACCAATCCGCGCATCCGCGTGCGCAATCACGAGAAGGCGAAGATCCTGATCGGCGAGCGCGTGCCGAACATCACGTCGACGGCGACGTCCACCGGCTTCGTCTCGCAGTCGATCAACTATCTCGACATCGGTCTGACGCTGAACGTCGAGCCGACCATTTATCTCGACGACACGGTCGGCATCAAGGTGTCGCTCGAAGTCAGCAGTCTGCTGAATCAGATCACCGGTTCGTCGGGCACGACGGCGTATGAAATCGGCACGCGCACGGCGAGCACCGTGCTGCAGCTGAAGAACGGCGAGACGGACGTGCTGGCGGGGCTGATCGACAGCCAGGAGCGCACGTCGGGCAACAAGATTCCGGGGCTTGGACAACTGCCCGTGCTGGGTCGCCTGTTCGGCGCAACGACCGACGACGACAAGAACACGGAAATCGTTTTGTCGATCACGCCGCACCTGGTGCGCAATATCCGGCATCCGGACGCGTCGCTCGCGTACTTCACGTCGGGCACCGAGACGAACATGCAGAGCATGATCAAGTCGAACGGGATCGTGACTCCCGCGCCTTTGACGGCTTCTTCGGGAGCGTCGCAAACGGTGGATTCGAGCGCGACGGGACAGCGCGGCGGATCGGGATTTCCGCAGACGGGAGTGAATGGTTCGAGTGGCGCGTATGGCGGCGGCACGGGTTCATACGGCGCAGGCGCGGGCGCGTATCTGGGCGGCGAGACGACGCCTCTGGTTGGCGGCGGTGGCGGTGCGCCGGGCACTGCCGAAATGTCGATACAAGGTCCGCCGCAGGTCAAGACGGGCGACTCGGTCACCGTCGCGCTGCTGATGCAAGCCGATCAGCCCGTGACGAGCGCATCGGCGACGGTCAGCTACGACGTGTCCAAGCTGCAGTTCACAGGCGTGACGGAAGGCGATTTCCTCAAGCAGGGCGGCGCGCAGACGAGCTTCTCGAATCGCGTCGCGCAAGGCGGCCAGCTGATTCTCGCCGACTCCGCGCCGGGCGGCACAGGCGGGTCCGCGCAAGCGACCTTCGCCGTGCTCAGCTTCCGCGCACTGGCGCCCGCGGCGCAGACATCGATCCAGGTTCAGCCCGGCTCCGTGCAAGGCGTGGCGGGCTTGCCCGTCACGATGACGCCGCCGTCCGCGTACAGCCTCAGCGTGGGCGCGCGATGACGAGAGCGATCTCGCGCATTTCATCGACGCGTGCGGCGGCCGGTTTCACGCTGATCGAACTGCTCGTCACGCTCGCGATTCTCGGCGTGCTCGCCTGCATGACGGTGCCCGTCGCGCAGGTCATGCGTCAGCGGGAACGCGAGCAGGAATTGCGCGTCGCGCTGCACGAGATACGCAGCGCGATCGATGCGTACAAGGTCGCGAGCAAGGACGGGCGCATTGCGAAAGAGGCGGGCGCGACGGGCTATCCGCCCGGTCTCGACGTGCTCGTCGACGGCGTGAAGGACCAGACCGACCCGAAGGGACACAAGCTGTTTTTTCTGCGCCGCATACCGCGCGATCCGATGAATCCCGACTCGCAATCCGGCGATGCCGCGACGTGGGGCAAGCGCAGCTATGCGAGCGAGGCCGACGATCCGCAGGAAGGCGACGACGTGTACGACGTCTATTCGATGTCGGCGGGCACTGGACTCAATGGCGTTCCCTACCGGAAATGGTGATGGTCACGACGACAGGACGCAGGCGCGCAAGCGGCTTCACGCTGATCGAATTGCTGATCGTGCTGTCGATCATTGCGCTGATGATGACGATCGCTTTGCCGAACTACTTCCACTCGATCGACGCGTCGAAGGAAAAAATCCTCGCGCAGAATCTGCACGCGACACGCGATGCGATCGACCGGTTTTACGGCGATGTCGGGCGCTACCCGGAGTCGCTGGAAGAACTTGTCGACAAGCGCTATTTGCGCACGCTGCCCATCGATCCCATCACCGACAGCGCGACGACCTGGCACATCGTGCCGCCCGACGAGCCGTTTCCCGGCAAGGTCTACGACATCAAAAGCGGCGCGCAGGGCGCGGACAGCAACGGCAAACCGTATGAAGCGCTTTAACGCCATGCGTAGCGGCACAACACGGCGCAAGGCACAGGCGCGCGGTTATGCGTATCTCGCGCTGCTGATCCTGATCGCGATTATCGGCGTGGCGGCGGCCGCGACGATGCAACTCGGCGCGATCTATCAGCGGCGCGAGGCGGAGAAGGAACTGTTGATAACAGGCGGCGAGTTTCAGCGCGCGCTATTGAGCTATGCGCTCGCGACGCCCGTCGGTCAGCCGAATCAGCCGCGCACGCTGGACGATCTGTTGCGCGATCCGCGCTATCCGAATGTCGTGCGGCATCTGCGCAAGCTCTATGCAGATCCAATGACAGGCAAGGCCGATTGGGAAATGGTCAGATCGCCCGATGGACAGACGATCGTGGGCATACACAGCGCATCGAAAGCGCATCCCATTCAGGTTGCGCGTTTCGCGGGGGAATTTGCAGGGTTCGAGAGCGCGAAAAGCTATCTCGACTGGGTGTTCGTCGCGCGTCTTCCTGTGGCCGTCCGCTGATCTCAACTTGCGCGAGCTTCAACGGACATAGAGCCAGCCGAGCAGCGCACAGATAGCGACCAGCAACACCTTCGCGAACACGGTCGGCGCGAGAGCCGCGAGCACGAGAAAGCAGAAGAGCCAGATGAATTCGGGTGTCGACGCCGGCCGTTTCTTCACGCCATCTCCTTGGTTCGGCAACGCGCAATGCATCGATCTATTCGATACATTGGCAACGCATTGCGATGCATTACGGATCAGACGCTAGCCTACACGAACGGCAACGGCTTGCCTTTGCAGGTCCGCACGGGCGTTTTCTCCGCGCACGATGTCGCCACAGGAAGAGGCGCGTTCAGCCCGTCGCGCCGATGCCGAACTGGCCTTCGTCGCCCTCGTCGCCTTCCTCGTCTTCGGCGTCGGGATCGCCGCCCAGCGAGCGGATGCAGTCGTCGATGAAGTCCATCGTGACCGCTTCGTATTCGATCGTACCGGGCGTGCAATCTTCCGGATTCAGCTTACCGCGCGCCTTGCGGATCGCGCGCACGCAGCCTTCGATCGCCTGTGCGACGTTCCACATCGGATCTTCGGGAAAGCGCTTGTCAAGTTCATTTTCATTCATGCACCGGATATCGGCGTGCGTGATCGAAGCTTGAGTACCGAATGATGCTTTATGCGCGATGTGTGTTGAAACCGAATAGCGCTTCTAATTCGCCTTAATTAGCGCCTGAATACGCGCATTCAGTTCGACGCGGCGCGCAAACGATTTCCGGCATCGCGGGCGAGCTTCACGTAGCCGTACACCGATGCAATCGTCACCACGCCTGCGCACAGAAACGCGAAGCGGAAGTCGCCGAGCGTGAAGACGTGCGCGTGATCGCCGCCATTGCCATTAGCGTTGCCATTGCCGTTCACCGCCGATGCCGCACGCAGCGCCACCGCGCCGAACGCGATGCCGAGGCCGATGCTCATCTGCGCTGCTGCATTCCACAGCGTGTTGGCTGCGCTCGTCTGTTCGGAGGGAACGTCCGCGTAGGCCAGCGTCGCCAGCGTGGAGAACTGCAGCGAACGCCCGAGCCCGTAGACGAACACGACGAGCAGAATCCACGCGAGCGGCGAGTCGGGCGTAAGCATGCCGCACACGATCGTGAACATGCCGCATATCGTGCTGGCCGCGATGGCGACACGCCGGAAGCCGTAACGCGTGAGGATGCGCGTCGTGAGCGCTTTCATGCCGAGATTGCCCGTTGCGCTGACGAGCAGCAGCAGGCCCGACTTGAACGCCGACAGCCCGAAGCCGATCTGGAACAGCAGCGGCATCAGATACGGCACCGCGCCGATGCCGATGCGCGTGATCGTCCCTGTGACGACGGTGACGGAGAACGTCGGGATTTTCAGCGTGCTCACGTCGATCAGCGGATGCCGCTGGCGGCGCGCCTGATAAAACGCCACACAGCCGATGGCCAGTCCGATCACGACGACGCCGAGTCCAACGAACGGATTGGTGTCCGGCTGGCTCGCCATATCGGCGCCGTACAGGATCGCCGTCAACGTCATTGCGCTGAGCACGAGGCCGAGCGCGTCGAACGGGCGACGTTCCGCGCTGCGCAGATTCGGCACCCACTTGAGCACGGCAATCAGCACGACGAGGCAGACGGGCAGGTTGAGCAGGAAGATCCAGCGCCACGACGCATACGTGGTGATAAAGCCGCCGATGGGCGGTCCGACGACGGGCGCGACGATGCCGGGCCAGGTGATCGTCGAAATGGCCTGCATCAACTGCTTCTTGTCGATGCTGCGCACGACGGTGAGCCGTCCCACGGGCACCATCAGCGCACCGCCGATGCCTTGCAGCACGCGCGCAGCGGTAAATTCGACCACGTTCTGCGACACGCCGCACAACAGCGAAGCGAGCGTGAACGTGACGATGGCCGAGAAGAACACACTGCGCGAGCCGAAGCGGTCGGCGACCCAGCCGCTCGCCGGAATGAAGATCGCGAGCGCGATCATGTAGGCGCTCATGCCGAGGCTGAGTGCATTCGGACTCGTGCCGAACGACTGCGCCATCTGCGGCAAGGCCGTCGCGATGATCGTCGTGTCGAGATACTCCATGAAGAAGGTTGCCGCGACGACGTAGGGCAACGGCCCGAGTGAACCAGAGCGTGATGAATCTTTCATGAGTCGGGGGGAATGGATACTGGGGCGGTATGCATCGTACGCCGAGTTGCGACTGCCTCGCAAAAAAGGGCATGCTCGCGGCAGGGCCAAGGCTCGAACTAGAATGGCCGGACTGCTGGTTTGCCGATCAGCATCGACGGAGCCGCAGATGCCCAGAATCGATATTGCCGACGTCCCCGAAATCCCAGGCACGGGTTATCCGCCGCCATTCGACGCCCCGTGCGCCGCGCGCATACGCCAGCGGCTCGGCAATGCGGGCGGGCTCGCCGATTTCGGCGTGAACCTGATGCGCCTGCCGCCGGGTAACTGGTCAAGCCAGCGCCATTGGCATTCGGCCGAAGACGAATTCGTCTACGTGCTCGAAGGCGAACTGGTGCTGATCGAAGACGAGGGCGAGACAGTGCTGCGCGCGGGCGACTGCGCGGCCTTTCCGAAGAACTCCGGCAACGGGCATCACATGATCAACCGGTCGAATGCGATGGCCGTCTATCTCGAAGTCGGCTCGCGTTCGCCCGCGGATGTGATCACTTGCGCGGACATCGACATGATGAGCCCGAGCAGCGACGGCCGGTTCTTGCACAAGGACGGCAAGCCGTATTCCGGCGCATGACGCACTCCGTCGATCGGCGGTGACGCGCGCTGCGCGCCACCGCTTTCGTCGCGCTATTGCGCTGCTGTCAGTTTGAGGCTTGGCCGCAGCGTGTCGGCGGCGATTTCTTGCGGCGGGTTCTTGCGACGATCGAATACCTGTTCGATGCCCGTTTTTGCCACCTGCTCGCAAAACGCGATGCGCGACCGGTAATAATCGGCCTGCAACTGCGCATCCAGAACGCGCTGCTCAGCCTGGAAGAGGCCCATTCGAAGATCACTCAAGGCCCGTTCGGCCTGTTTTTCGGGGGTGGGAGCGTGATGGGAGATGAGGTTTGCAAGCCAGTTAAGCATGAGCGTACCCTCCGGTACTCAGACACCTGGTCGAATTTCTTTGCCGTCGCCATGCATCGCGTGTCGGCAGATACAGACTATCAAAATCCAGGCCGATGCTGTGTGACCTTGCGCACCTGTTGCAAAAATGTCGAAGGCTTACCAGACGATCCGTGTTTTCGGCAGCGCCGTCTTGAGGTCGTCGACGTTCCTCGCCTTGGTGCCGTAGAGCACAAGTTCGCGCAACCCGGTGAGACCCTTGAGCACATCGACGTCTTCGACGGGCGTGTTCGCGAGATAAAGCTCTTGCAGATTAGTCAAACCTTTTAGGGCATCGATGTTGCGAACTCTCGTGCGGAAAAGGTTGAGCATGCGAAGGTTTCTCAGGTCTTTGAGCGCATCGATATTGTCGACGCGCGTATCGGCGAGATTCAGTCTTTGCAGGTTCGTCATTCCCTTGAGTGCGTCGATGTTCGTGATCTGCGTGCGCGCGAGGACGAGCGTGTCCATTTGCGACAGCCCGCGCGCACCGTCGATATCGTCCACTTTCGAGCCGTCCAGCACGAGCGTTTTCAGCGCGGGCATGTTCTTGATCGCGTCGATGTCGCGCAGCGGCGTGTTGGCGAGGTAGAGCGCCTGCATGTCGCGCAGCTTTCTCAGCGGCGCGATGCTGTCCACCTGCGTCTCGTTCAGGTCGAGTGTTTTCAGCGACGTGAGCGCACCGAGTGCGTCGATGTCGCGCACGTTTCTCGCGCCGCCGAGTTTCAGCGTTTCCAGATGAGGCAGATCTTCGAGCGGATCGAGGTCGCGGACCTGCGTGTCGCGCAAGTCGAGTTGCTGCAAATCGGTCAGGCTCTTCAGCGCGTCGAGATTCGAAACGCGCGTGTCCCAGAGCGTCAACGATTGTAGACCGGTCAGTCCTTTAAGCGCCGCGATGTTCTCGACTTCCGTGCGATGAAGCACGAGACGCTTCAGCGAATGCATGTCCTTGAGCGCGTCGATGTTCCAGATAGGTGTTCCCGTCAGATCGAGCGACTCCAGTGTGTCGAGATCTTTCAGCGCGTCGAGGTTGTCGATCTGCGTGTTCGCGAGATTCAGTTCGATCTTGCGATCGGAGTCTTTCAGATGCGGCACCGCGGCCGCGACTTGAGACGCCGTCAAGGTTGGCTGCGCGCGCAGCGCGAGACAAGCCGAATCGGCTTTCGCGCCGGTGGTATCGCTGTCGCTGCAGGTGCCCTTGATGAAACCCAGTTCGCTCAGCGCGCGTTCATCCGGACTCTTGCGCGACGAGCCGAACGCAACGAACAGAATGACGAGCAGCAGCACGACCACGCCGCCGATGGCCCACGGCGCATAACGACGCCACGTGGAAGGTTGGAGATCTTCGGCGGCTGGGTTCGTGCTTGACGGCGGCGTTTCGGACACGTCGGGCTCCGTGGATTCTGGCTTCCTCCTTTATACACGAAGCGCAATACACGGAGCGCGTTGCGTCAAGCGTGCGACGCGGCGACGCGTTCCGCAAGTTTCGCGTCGTAGCTCGAATGGATATGCACGCGCTTCTTCTCGGGAAATGCGTAGCTGTACGCTTTACGAAGCGCGAGCGAAGCCTCGTGAAATCCCGACAGAATCAGCTTCTGCTTGTTCGGATAGCCCGCGATATCGCCTGCCGCGAAGATGCCGGGACACGAACTCTCGTAGTTCGACGTGTCGACGGTGATGCGTCCGCCTTGCACTTCGATGCCCCAGTTCGCAATCGGACCGAGATCGGCGACGAGACCGAACAGCACGAGCAGATGATCGGCGGCATGCTGCACGGAGCCTTCGGCCTGGCGAATGTCGATCGATTCGAGCCGTCCGCCCGGTGCGTTCAGGTTCGTGATCGTGCCGACCGCGAAGTCCATTTCGCCCGCTTCGACGGCGCGGCGCATGTTCGCGACGCTCGAATCCGTCGCGCTGAAGCCGTTGCGCCGATGTACGAGCGTGACGCGCTCTGCGACGCTGAGCAGCGCCAATGTCCAGTCGAGTGCGGAGTCGCCGCCGCCCGCCACCACCACTTTCTTGCCGGCGAAGTCGTCGAGACTGCGCACGCTGTAGTGCACATGACGGCCTTCGAGCGGCGCTGCGTCGTCGAGCTGCAAGCGTTGCGGAACAAACGAGCCGTTGCCCGCCGCGATCAGAATGGACGCGGCGTCGAATGTCAGGCCTTTGTCCGTGCGCGCGAGCCAGCGCCCGCTGTCCTGCCGCTCAACCGTTTCCACGCGATGGCCGAGATGCAGCGGCGGTTCGAACGGCCGGCATTGTTCGAGCAGCCGGTCGACCAGTTCGCGCGCGGTGCAGGAGGGAATCGCCGGAATGTCGTAGATCGGCTTGTCCGGATACAGCTCGATGCACTGGCCGCCCACGCGCTCGATGTTGTCGACGATTACGCTCGAAAGCCCGATTACACCGGCTTCGAACGCGGCGAACAGACCCACGGGCCCCGCGCCGATGATCAGCACGTCGGTGCTGATCGGTGAAGCGGGCTGAGTGTTTGACGCGGTTGTCATGGATGATCCTTGTGCGAGTCGCGGGATGTCGTGTTGATGCACGGTTTCACGATACAGACAGGCGCTGACGCGGGCAATGAAGGCACCAGGACGGGCAGGGATAAGGGGATCGCTCGCGTGCGGCTGGTTTTTATCGAGCACGAAGACGCGCTCTTTCGCCCGCATATAGATGACGTGGAGATGGCGTGGAAAAAAATGCCGCTTTCCGAATTGCGGAAATCGTAAAGCGACACCAATAAATTCCAGTGAGCCGATTAAAAGGGAATTAACAGGTAAATCGGCGAAGGCCATTCCCGTAGACCCAAGTAGTTCATTCCCGTGCTTTGCGGAATTTCGCAAAAATCGTGTTATTTGGCGATTGCCCTGCGCATGTGGATTCTGCGTGCCGACATCCAGACACTAACTGTACGACTCGGATCAACGGCGGGAATATTTACCGCAATCTTCTGACGCCCCGATAGCGAACGCTTGAACCGGGACGCTTGCCGATCGGCCAGTTAGCGGCACACAGCATCAGTTGATAAGGATCGCGAATCGAATGTGAGAGACGCAATGTCTTTCGCTGTCGCGCTTGCCGCCAGTTCCTCTCGCTTTGTTCGTCGCGCGTATTTGCGCGCAGTGGATTGATTTGTCATGGTTAAACGTCGTCAGTTTCTTGGTTTGGTCACCGCGATGGGCGGCGGTTTCGTGCTGACCGCATGCGGTGGCGGTGGCGGCAGCGCGGGCGGCGAGGGCAACGCGAGCAGCGCCAGCGCAACGGGCAGCAGCGCGACGACGGGCGCCACGACCGCGACCACATCGAACACGTCGACGACGCAGAACGGCAAGACGTCGTCGGCCGTCAACGGAGGGACGACGAACACGTCGAACGGCGCTACGTCGGGTTCGTCGACCGATCCCAACGCTGGTTCGAACAGTGGCACGGTCGGATCGCCCAGTGGCACGGAAGTGCCGCCCGCTGCGTCGATCACCGACAACCAGGGCGCGCTCTGGACGCTCGTCAACGGGTCCGTGTATCGCAACGGTGTCGCCGCGGGCAACACGTATAACGTGTCGCTGCTGCTGTGGTACGGCAATGGCGTGTATCACAAGGGCACGGGCGGACAGTTCTATGGATGGAACGGCACGACCTGGCTCGCGTGCAACGACCCGCGTCTGGGCGGCACGTCCGCCGACGGCACCACCATTCCGTCGGCCCCATACATCATCGACAAGATGGGCGCGCTATGGACCGTGTCCAACGGCATGGTTCTGCGCAACAACGCGTATGTCGGCGTGACGTCGAATGTCGCGCTGCTGCTGTGGTACGGCGGAAAGGTCTGGTATCGCTCGACGGGCGGCCAGTTCTACGTGTGCACCGATCTCGACCAGTGGCTGCCATGCAGCGATCCGCGTATCGCAGTCGCGGCAACGAGCGGCACATTTCACGGTATCAACGGACACTACGATTACCGCTACACGGCCGCGCAAGTCGTGCAGATCATGCAGAACATGGGCTGCTCGACATACCGTGTCGGCTGCACCGACGACCCCGTGCAACTCGGCGCTGTAACGCGTCTCGCGCAGGCATTTCAGGCGGCAGGGTTGACGTTGTTCGTGCTCGTCAACATCGGCGTGCGCGACTCGAACGGCGTCGTGTTCACGAGCGAATCGGCTGCGTATGCGCGAGGCAAGGCATGCGGAGCGACGGTGGCTGCGGCGCTGTCGCGGTACGGTGTCGTGATGTACGAATGCGGTAACGAACTGACGCGCGACAGCGCCATCATTCTCGACTCGACCAACGCAGGTACGAAGGCCGCCGACTTCAGCAACGGCAACTGGCCCGCCATGCGCGGCGTGATGCGCGGGATGATCGACGGCGTGAAGTCGGCGCAACCGGGCGCGAAGTGCGGCATCAACTTCTGCGTGGCCGATATCGGCGCCGCCGACGCATTGTGGGACGGCCGACAGCCCGACGGTACGAGCGGCTATCCGCAAGTGCGATGGGATCTGACGACGTGGCACAACTACGAGGTCTACGGCGACATCTTCGATCTCGGCACAGATGGCGCCGGTCCTGGCTTCGATCTGCCCACGTACTGCAAGGCGCGTTATGGCGTGCCGTTTCTGCTCACCGAATGGAACACGGGGCCGGAGAAGAGCCAGTCATATCGCGCGAATTACATCAGCGCGCGATACGCGACTTACTATCAGGCGAGAAAGACAAAGAACATTCAATCGGTGATGTACTACGTGCTCGATAGCGGCGACGCGACGTATGGCGTGATGATCGATGGCGTGACGTTGAATCTTCCCTATAACGCGTTCGTGAGTTTCGTTACGAGCCACCCTGACAATTGAGCAAGTCTTTCAGACGAGTGCATTGCATTCGCATAAAATGAAAAACTTGCCGATCCCAGCAAATTCCGCTCCTCGAATTTGCACACGCTACACGACAAAATTTCAAAACACGTTTAGCGTAATTTCCACAGCCTCCGACTCCATGTCATTTATCCGTGTGGCATGGATGCTGCTATTCCCATGCGCCACGCATTGAATGCGCATTGCGAAAGCGTGTCACATGCAGCCTGAGCAGCGGTCGAGGACGACGCGCCTCACCTTTCCTGTCAACCCGGAGGCGACGATGTTCGACGCAGCGCTCCTGCGCAAAGACTTCGCACCAACAATCAGACAGACGTCACCTTTACCGTCCGGCTTGCTTCATTGCGCCGTTGGCGTGGTGCCGTGCGCGCTCGTCTACATCGAAACGGATAGCGCAGGCAGCCCCAACTGCACGAGCGACGATCCCTTCTGCTATGTGGAGCAGGCCATCACGTTGAACCGGAGTCTCAAGGCAGTGGGACTGCCCACACTGACCGTGGCAACGAATGTTGCCGATCAGGTCATGCAGTATCTCGAGAAGGTCGACGCAGACGCGCGTCCGCACGTCATACAGCTGGCTCCCTCGGTACTCACGCTGCCGAAGATCACGCGCTTCTATAGCGCGCATTTCAAGCTCGACATGATGGAGCAGTTAGGCGCGACGTTGCGAGAAGGCGAACTGCTGATGGTGCTCGACACCGACATGCTCGCGCTTCACACGGTTGATGGAGAACTGCTGGCGCGCTGCCTGATGACGGGCGTCGGCGCTTTCGATATCTCCGATCAGGAGTTCTCGGCTTATGGCGATGCGCGCGTGATCGCGGATCTCGAATCCGTGGCGGGCACGCGGCTGCAGAACCCGAGATGGTTTGGCGGCGAGATTCTCGTCGCATCGGCGGGATTCATCAGCGCGCTGGTGCCGCGCGCGCACGCGTGCTTCGAGCGCTATACGCATCTCATCCACGAACTGAATCACAACGGGGACGAAGCATTTATTTCCGCTGCACTCAATCTGCTTGCCGACGATGGCCATCCCATCATCGATCTCGGCGCACATCGCATGGTCGGACGCCACTGGTCGGGGAACACGCATCGCGATCTGCGCTGGTTCAAAGGCTGTTCGCTACTTCATCTGCCTGGCTGCAAGCGCTTGCTCGAACGTCAGGCGCGTCGTCCGGGGTTCAGCGCGCCGCACGTGTGGAGAAGTCTCGTGCTGAGGCACGAACTCAACCGGACCGTGTGGCCGCTCAGGCGCTGGGTGCGCTCGCGCGTGCGGCCGCGTCTGCATCGACGCGCAGCGCAGTCGGCAGCACGCATCGATGTGCTGGTGCTCGATCCCGATGCCGGACGTCTGTCGCAACTGGTGTCGCGTCTGACGTCGAAGGGCATGTACGTGATGCCCGCGCTCACGACGGAAGAAGCGCGCAACGAAGCGCGGCGGCTCAATCCACGTGTGATCGTGAGTTCGAGCCCGCGCGGCGTCGTCGCTGCGGACGACCTGCTCGAAGCGTTGGATGTGCAGGATCGGCCTGTGATGATCGCCTTCTCGACCGACGATGCGCGGCTCGACTGGGCGCATTGGGACACATGGTTCCCACGTTCAGCCGATCCATCCGATGTCGTGCGGGCCGTCACGCAGGCGCTGGGAGCGCGCTGACAGAAGCTGAAAGAAGCAGAACGCCCCCCGGGCTGGTATTCAGTGGGGCATTTAAGCGAAAGACTTAAACGATCGTCTTAGTAGTCATTGCATGCGCAGGCATGTCATTACAAAACACGCGGGAGCGACCATGTTCGTCGAGAATAACTTGCAATGGATACCACACAAGCATTTCAGCGCGACTTCGTCTACACAACGAATCGCTTTCGTTCTTACCGACGCATGTGATCTGCTCGGAATCGGCGCGATCGCCGAAGCGCTCGAATGCGCATGCTCGCTCGAAACGAACTCGGCGGCGCGAAAGTACGAACTGCAGTTTCTGTCGGAAAGCGGTGGACACATCAAATGCGATCGATCGCTGTTCGTCTCGACGGACGAGTTGCCGACGGGCAGCGAGACACGCTACGCGCGCGTGTTTATCGCGGGCGGCGTGAATGCGCGAGCAACGTGCGATGCGCCGCCTCTTGCCGCGTGGCTGCAGCGCGTGCGCGCGCATGGCACACCCGTCAGGTTCCTCGCGGCAGGCGTCGATACATCGAATATGGGCGCCGTGATGGGGTCGGACAACGGTGCGGGTGTGGCGAGCGGATATGAGCAGGCGCGCAGGAGAAGGGCGCAGCTGGGCAGCGCAGTCAAAGCGGCATTCGAAGTGATCCGCGCGGATTTCGGCGAACCGATTGCACACGAGGCATTGCGCCGTACCGCATTCGTCGATTCGAGCGAATGGCTTTCCCCTTCTGTCGACGCGACCAATACGGCGGTGGACAGAATCCGCGCGGCGGCTCGCTGGCTTCAGGAGAACTGTCATCGCTCGGTCAGCGTTGCCGATGCTGCGGAAGCGTGTGCGATGAGCCAGCGCACGCTGCTTCGCAACTTCCAGACGCATATCGGCGCGTCGCCTTCCGAGTATTTGCAGCGGGTTCGCCTCGAGCGCGCGTGTCAGTTGCTGGCAGAGACGTCACTGCCCGCCGACAAGGTCGCGCGGCGCGTGGGACTGAGCAACGGCGACCGCCTGGGGAAGCTGTTTCGACGGTGCGTCGGCAAGTCGCCAACCGAATACCGTGCATGGACGCGAGGCACGCCGGAAACAGAAGCGGTGGAGCAAGGCAGCGATTCGAGCGCCAATGTCCTTGAGCCGGAATTCGCACACGACGCCTACGACGAGGAAAAAGCCGCAATCGCGTAATTCAGGGCTTTTCGCTCGTTCACAGAGATCAGATCACGGCGGCGCACTCATTGCGCTGCCGCATTAATTACCGCTTCACCCCCTCCAGGCCCGCTTTTCGGCAATACTTCCAGGGTCGATACCGAAATAATATTCTCAACATGACAAAATTTGCGTCATTCGATACGCATTTTGTCCTCGGTAATTATGTCCCCTGCGGTAAAAGCTGCATTACCGCTTTTCCGTTCCTCGAATTCCAATGCGGCAATACCCGTACTGCGCGAAACAATCAGGACGACAAAAATACCTCATAGGGTCACATTGCCCGTCGCGCGGGCGTAGGAACGTCTCATCTGAACGCGCAAAGGCGAATTTCCTTTCCGGAAACTTTTAGTCGGAAGAATCCTGCTAATTGTCCGATGTAGTTAATTTTCTATGTAATTTGCCGTGTGTCTTGGGTATTATTTACGCCGATCGAACGGACTTACGCGAACATTTTGCCGGGTGTCTTACGGACTCTTTCGGCTGAAGGTGAAACGTTTGCGTAATCCAAGAGGATGGTTGGCAAGTAGTGGCAACACGTTAGGGAAATCGCATAACCCGCTGATTCAAGGGCAGCGCTCGGTTGGTGATCCACCTGAAGCCAAGGGGACATTAGACGCTAGCGTCGCCGCCTGAAGTACATGTCGTAGCGGGCGGTTCATTCACTTCTCCCTGTCTACAAACCGGGTCGTCAAGTGTCATTACCAGTAAGGATTACTGAGTAATGCGGACGCGCTCGCGCCGGCCTTTTGCCTCGAAATCCAGCAGTCATTTTTTGGACTTTTTTTCGAGAACTTCTCGACAGGGATACGTTTCGCCATGAACAAACGACGTCAATTTCTAGGTGCTCTCACGGCTTTCGGTGGCAGCTACATCCTCACCGCCTGCGGTGGCGGCGGTTCCGACCTCGCCGCCGGTGCCGCCGGCGATGCAGTCGCCAAGGCAACCGCTCGCGCATCGACATCGGCCAACGGCACGACCATGCCGCCCGCCTCGTCGATCGTCGACAACTCGGGCAATACGTG
Organism: Paraburkholderia sabiae; assembly: GCF_030412785.1. Taxonomy (NCBI): domain Bacteria; kingdom Pseudomonadati; phylum Pseudomonadota; class Betaproteobacteria; order Burkholderiales; family Burkholderiaceae; genus Paraburkholderia; species Paraburkholderia sabiae. Next base: position 3,093,005 of record NZ_CP125295.1, on the reverse strand, counting down.
GACCCTGTCGGGCGGATCGGTCTACCGCAACGGCGCAAAAGCCGGCAACACCTACAACGTATCGCTCGTTCTGTTCATCGGCGGCGTGATCTATCACCAGGGAACGGGCAGCCAGTTCTACGCGTGGAATGGCTCGGCCTGGAACGCGTCGAATGACCCGCGTCTCGGCGGCACTTCGGCCGACGGCACGACGATTCCTTCCGCGTCGTACATCATCGACAAGACGGGCGCGATGTGGACGGTGGTCGGCGGTGTTATCTACCGCAACAACAAGACGGTGGGCAACACGTACAACGTGTCGATGCTGCTGTGGTACGGCGGCAAGATCTGGCACAAGGGTACGGGCGGCCAGTTCTACGTGAATACCGACGTCGCCGGCTGGCTGCCTTGCAGCGACCCGCGTATCGCGACGGCAGCGACGGCCGGCATGTTCTACGGCATCAACGGCCACTACGACTATACGTATACGCCGGCGCAGCTCGTGTCGATCGTGCAGGGTATGGGCTGCAAGAGCTACCGCATCGGCTGTACCGACGATCCCAAGCAGATCGCCGCGGTCAGCAAGATTGCGCAGGCATTCCAGTCGGCTGGTTTGACGCTGCTCGTGCTGATCAACCAGGGCGTGTACGACTCGAATGGCAAGGTCTTCACCAGCGAATCGGCCGCCTACACCCGCGGACAACAGGCTGCGATGGCGGTTGCGAATGCGCTCAAGGCATACGGCGTGACGATTTACGAGTGCGGTAACGAATTGACGCGACAGAACGCGACGATGCTCGACTTCACCAACGCCGGCACCAAGGCAGTCGACTTCAACAACGCGAACTGGCCCGCGATGCGCGGCGTGATGCGCGGCATGATCGACGGCGTGAAGGCTGTGCAGTCGAACGCGAAGTGCGGTATCAACTTCTGCGTTGCCGATATCGGTGCAGCGGACGCGCTGTGGGACGGCATGCAGCCGGACGGTTCGGGCGGCCATCCGAAGGTGCGTTGGGACATCACGACGTGGCACAACTACGAAGTGTATGGCGATATCTTCAACATCGGTACCGACGGCTCGGGTCCGGGCTTCGATCTGCCGACGTACTGCAAGGCGCGCTATGGCGTTCCGTTCATCATCACCGAATGGAACACCGGCCCCGAGAAGACGCAGGCTTACCGTGCAAGCTACATCTCGAGCACGCTCAGCAAGTACTATCAGGCGCGTAAAACGCACAACATCCAGGCCGTGATGTACTACGTGCTCGACAGCGGCAACAACACGTATGGCGTGATGACGAACGGTACGGCGCTCAATCCTCCGTACACCGCGTTCACCGGCTTCACGAAGGGCAACGCCGACATCTGACCGGTAGCCTTCTGCTTCAGGCCGCATCTGTATACAAAGCCCGCTCGAATTCGAGCGGGCTTTTGCTTTTGTACGTCAGAGGCCGGCCTTCATAGTCAGAAGCTCTCCCCATTCGTAATCGATGCGATCGGGCGTAAAAGGCAACACGCCCGCACCTGGCGTGAAGGTCAATTCGCCGAAGTACACGCGATTGTCGTAGGCGTAGAGATCGACACGTACATAGTCGAAATCTGCGGCCAGTGTGGTCGCCGCCTTTAGCACCGCATCGAGATTCTCGGGCCGCGGAGGCGGGATCGGACTGCGCGTGTAGGGTCCGATCATCACATCCGTACGTCGCCATTGCGCGTCGAACACGTCGCCATGCGTGTGACTGCCGAACCGGTCCGTGATCAAAAGAATGTACATCAGCGGATGCCCGGTATGGCCGCCAAAGCAATGGATCTTGAAGTCGGCGGGGATATGTCCCTGCCGGTCCAATAGCAACGCTTCGAAGAAGATGCGCGGTTTGATTCGCCGATAGTGGCGCTCGCGCGCAACCCAATAGAACGAAGTCGACAGCCACCTGTCAGCCAGTTCCTGCAATTTCTCGAACGTCGTCTCCGACTTGTTTCTCACGATCTCGACGAATGTACTGCCGTGATTTGCCTTCATCACGAATGAATCGGGCAGGCTATCGAATACCTCGCGCGTAAAGGTCTCGGGTGCAGCGATTAGCGGCACGACATGTTCTTCACCGAGTTTATCGGCAACATATTCACGGACCGCGAGCTTATCGGTCAATCGTACATAGCGGGGATCGGGACGGAGATTGCGTTGAAGAATCTTCTCGTTGAAGGTGGCGGGATGAATGAGCCGCGGATAACGACCGATGCACTTGCGATGCAAAAGACTCAGAAAAAGCGGGTCCGGCAACATCAGCTTTGCTTTCTCTTTCATTCTCCTCACGGCGGACTGCGAGGGGGCGGGCCCCCTCAAGACGGCTTCCTCCGGCAATTCGCGTGCAACAAACGTTTCAGACGGCCCCGCCTTCTGTCGGGCGGTGACGCGCACTTCTTCATCAGCCTGCGCATATTCGGTTGTTGGCATTGTTGCGCTCCAGACATTGCGCTAGTAAGCAGACTTCATTAGCGAACCTGCCGCTGCAATGGGTTGTACGGCATTGCTGCTGACCGCTGCGGGCGGCATCACAGCACCGTGATTCGCGTTGCCGAGATGACGCAACGCGCGGAAGCTCGTCGGGGACATGCCATAGCGAACCTTGAAGATCCGCCCGAGCCGATTGCCATCGCCCATACCGCACCGTCGCGCGATCTTGTCGATGGGCAGATCGGTATCCATGAGCATCGAGCAGACCACCTCGAAGCGCGTGCGAAGCAGGTATTCAAGTGGGGTCATGCCAAATTCCACCTTGAAGCGGCGCTGGTAATTGCGCTTGCTCATGGCGGCCGAGTCCGCGGCCTGACTCACGGAAATGGTCTTGCTATAGTTTTCTCTAATCCAGCGTGCCGATTCGCGGATCTTCTCCGTCGTCGTGGCGATGCTCAGATCGTCGGCATCGGGCCGCATGCGCTGCCGCACTTGCGGCTGCAGAGCATGCGCAATGCGGCGCACAGTATCTGCACTCACATCGCGCTCGATCTGCACGAGCGCCATCTCAGTCGGCGTCGCGCCTGCGGGGCGCGTCTCCGAGAGACCGTCGTCGAGAACGAATACGGGCACCGTGGCGTGCACGGGGCCACTGGAAAGGTCCGTCTTCTGCCGCATGCAGGCGGGCGCACCGGGCCCCTGACGCGACAGCCACGAAACGAGCTGCTCGCTCGATTCGGTGACAGGGTCGCCACTGCACGCGACGAAGAATGCATGAAAGTCCGACAGCTGATAGCGGTCGAGTTTCTGTGTCCAGATCGGAAAGCTGGATCCACCCGTCACGAAGCCACCCGCCTCCGACAACACCGAAAAGCGATAGGGCGCATCGGCGCCCAACTGCTCTTCGAGCTTGTTGGCGAGGCAAAAGGCATCGCCAATCGCTCCCGCCGCTGCCATAGAGCAATGCGGGGAGATGAGCAGACCAATATGCTTTTCGAATTTCGACTTTTCGGGCCGTTCATCGGCACGCAACGGATGCGGTTGATAAATCCCATTCACCGTTAGCTCTCCCAATTAATGCGCAACAATTCGACGCAAATCAGAATACCGTAGAGAAAAGGGGCATGCGACCGTTGTCCGATTGGCGCGATCGATGTGGCGAAATCGTTCGGGTGTGGGAAATTTTTACTGTCCAGCCTTAATTAAGGTCCTGGTCTTTTTGCTGGTCACGGAAAGAATTTCTGGGAGAAAATGTCCGATTTTGCTGACTCAAAAGCGAGTCACATCCCCCGCGAAGCTTGCCATATAAGGGTCGCAGAGGAGTCAGGGTTTTCGCGGACGAAAATGCGGGCCGATGTACTGTCACTACCGTTGTGTTACGCCATTTCGCGCCATACGTATCACTCTGTTACACGAATTTCAGATCGCAACAACTCTTTCCGCGGCCGTTGCGCGATGTAACGTGTTCCACGATATCGGCCATTAGTACCCGAATTTAAGCCGGGTTTGTACTAATTCGAATTCTGCGCGTCTATGCTTCATCGCAACATCAATGGAAAGGCGATTACCGGATCAGAAGCCAATTCTTGAAATTGCTGAAGCTTTCTCCAGGCGAATTGCTCACGTCGCGAACGTGCATGACATGCGACTTGCTCCGGCAAGTCAGATGAATTTAGGAACATGTCTTGCACATTCGATCAGGTCTCCAGATCAGCGGAGATACGGCGGGCTCTTCGCAATCGCCAGTGACGATAAAAAGGATAGCGCATGAGTGAACACGCAAAGCATCTTGCTCTTCTCGTCCTGACGTTCTGAAACGGCCTCTAACAACCCCGGCGTTATCACGCCCTGCGGTTGCTGCTGTCAGCCGTCCCTGTAACTCATCATCGGCCCGAGCACGGCTGATCGAGCTTCTGTTGCGTCCCTTCCGGCGGCTTCATGTCGCCGTCCGGTCGTGGATTCACGTGCTTTTCAGCTCGCTCGACAACCGGTTATCAAAGGATGATTCCCGTGGATTATTACCCCTCGAACTCGCTTCCTGTTGCCCCTGAGGTTGAGCGCGGGCAGCTCACCGGTCGAGAGATGCTCAACCTGATGCGGGACCACATCTGGGAGATCGTCGCGGCGACTGTCGTGGTGTTCCTGCTTGCGGTCGCGTATCAACTCATCGCCACGCCGATCTATTCGGCCGATGTGCTCGTGCGCGTCGATCCACCCGAAGCCAATGCACTCGGCCTCGCGCTTCAGAACCAGGAGCAGCTGCCGCCGCCCGCGCCGTCACCGAGTACGGAAATGGGCGTCATGCGCAGCCGTGCGGTGCTCGATCCCGTGATCGACAAGTACCGCTTCGACATCTCCGTGAAGCCGCGCCGCATTCCGATCCTCGGCGATATCGCGGACAAGTTCGCGACGCCGGGTGAACCGAATGGCGCATGGCTGGGCCTCAAGTCGTTTGCATGGGGTGGCGAGGTCGTGAAGTTCGGCTATCTCAACGTCCCGCAGAATCTCGAGGAAGAGAAGCTGAGTCTCGTCGCGCTCGGCAACGGCGCATACGAACTGCTCGGCCCGTCCGGCGAATTTCTCGTCAAGGGCACGGTGGGCAAGCCTGTCGAAAGCAACGGCATTTCGGTGATGATCAATCAGCTTGCCGCTCGCCCGGATACGCGCTTCGAAGTGACTCGCTGGAACCAGGTGGATGCGACGAAGCGCTTCATGGATGTCGTGAAGATCACCGACAAGGTCAAGGACTCCGGCCTCATCCAGATCGAGTACGCGGACAAGAGCCCGTCCAAGGCCGCGGAAGTGGCGAATGCACTTGGCCAGCAGTATCTCGCGTCCGCCATTGCCGGCCGTCAGGCGAACGACACGCAGACGCTGACGTTCATCAAGGGCGAATTGCCTCGACTGCTTGCCGATTTGCGCAAGTCGGAAGAAGCATTGAAGACTTTCCGTGCGAAAGCCAATTCGATGCAGCCGACGGCCGAAGCGCAATCGTACTTGCAGGGCGGTCTCGATCTCGACAAGCAGATCGCGAGCCTCGAACTGCAACGTACGCAATTGCTCGACAAGTACGCGCCGGGAAGCCGCTGGATCCAGAGCATCGACGCGCAGCTCGCGCAATTGAAGAAGACGAAGTCCGACTTCGACGGCCGCTTCCAGGGCATGCCGGCGTCCGAGCGTGAGAGCGTCGATCTGATCCGCTCGCAGAAGGTCGCGGAAACCGTCTATATGGGCATGGTGCAGAAGGCCGAACAGCTGACCGTGCGTCGTGCGAGCACAACGGGTGGCGCGCACATTCTCGACAGCGCTGTGCGGCCTCATCGCCCCGTCAAGCCGGATCCGCTGATCGTGCTGCCGGGCGGCTTCGTACTCGGTCTCGTGTCGGGCGTGTTCCTCGTGTTCATGCGTCGCCATGTGCTGGTCGGCGTGACCGATCCGCGCTACGTCGAGCGTCGTCTGAGCGTGCCGGTGATCGGCGAGGTGCTGTTCAGTCATCAGCAGTCGCTGCTTGACCGCAGCTTGCCGGCCTCCGCGCGAAAACCATTGCAGGGTGCGCCTGCGCGCAACGTGGTGCCAGTGCAGCGCGGTGTGGACGGAGGCGAAGCGGCTGCCGACGAGAAGATCGATCCGTCGTTCGGCTACTCGGGCAACAAGATTCTTGCCGAGCGTTTCCCGCACGATTCGTCCGTCGAGGCGTTGCGCGCCGTTCGCACGGCGATGGCGCGCGATCTCGCCCACACCCGCAACAACATCGTGATGGTGACGGGGCCGACCACGTCGGCGGGCAAGAGCTTTGTCGCGGCGAATCTCGCGACGCTGCATGCGGAAGCGGGCGCACGTGTCGCGCTGGTCGACGGCGACATGCGTCGTGGACACCTTGCGGCGTTCTTCAGCCAGAGCAATCGCGGCGGTCTCTCGGAAGTACTCGCCGAACGTATGCCGCTGCGCGACGCATTGCGTCATGTCGGTATCGAAGGCGTGACGTTCATGTCGTGCGGCGCGCGTCCCGAGAACCCGGCTGCATTGCTGACGCGTCCTCGCTTCCGGGAAGTGCTGCAGCGCCTGAGCAATCACTTCGACATGGTGATCGTCGATACGCCGCCGTTCCTCGCCGTGACTGACGCTTCCATCATCGCAAACGAAGCCGGTGCGTCGCTGCTGGTGCTGCGCTCGGGGATGCAATCGGAAGAAGAGATTGCCGACACGGTCAAGAAGATCGAGCGCGCGGGCGGACGTGTCGCGGGTGCGGTTTTCAACGGCATTCCGTTGCGCCGCAGCACGAAGAACTACGGCTACGCCACGAACTACGCAAGCGATTTCGGGGACGTCGAGACAACCGCCTGACAGGGCTGTTTTTACGCAAGCACTGCAACCAGACAACTTCGTGAGGCGGAGAATCACCATGGCATTCGCGATCAACGGCAAGTTCACTTCGCAGCCTGTTACAGGCGTTCAGCGAGTCGCTTATGAACTCACACGTGCAATGCAAATGCGCGAATCCCCAGGCAGCGATCTGGAAATCTTCGTGCCGCAGGATGCGCGAGAACCCGGCGCGTCGCTCAAGCGGCAGCGGCGCTTTCCGTGGCTGCGCGGCACGCTGTGGGAGCAGATCACGCTGCCGATCGCGGCCCGTGGACGCACGCTCGTCAATCTGTGCAACACAAATCCTATTCTCAAGCGCCGGCAGGTGGTGATGGTTCACGACATGGCCGTGTACGACGTACCGAATGGATTCTCGAAGAAGTTTCTGCTGTGGTACCGGCTGTGCTTCTCGATCCTGCCGCGCATGGAGCCACTCGTGTTGACGGTGTCCACGTTTTCGAAGCGCCGCATCAGTCATCACCTGAAGATCGACGAGTCGCGCATCGCCGTGATCCAGCCGGGAGCGGATCACCTCGATCGCGTCGTGCCTGAACCAGGCGTGCTCGATCGTCTGCAATTGAAGGACGACACGTATTGCGTGATCGTCGGAAGTCTCGATCCGCGCAAGAACCTTCAGCGCGTTCTCGAAGCGGTCTCTGGCCTGAGTCATTTGCGCGACGTGCGGTTCGTGATCGTCGGTGGCAAGAATCAGCGGATCTTCGCCAATGATGGACTGGAGGCGATGTCGCGCTCGAAGCAGATCATCTGGGCCGGCTTCGTCTCCGATGGCGAATTGAAGGCGCTTTATCAGCATGCGGGATGCCTGGTGTTTCCTTCGCTGTATGAAGGCTTCGGATTGCCGCCGCTCGAGGCGATGTATTGCGGATGTCCCGTGATCGCGTCGTCGCGCACGTCGATCCCTGAAGCATGCGGCGATGCCGCGATGTACTGCGATGCGATGTCGGTTGCGGACATGACGGAGAAGATCGCGCTGATGATGACGCACAGCGCAATCCGGCAACAGTACCGGGCAAAAGGTATGGCGCATGCGCGCGAGTTTCGCTGGGACCGTTCGGCGAAGCGGCTGCTCGATGTGCTGTATGGCAAGGAGAGCGAGCCTGTTTCGGAGATGTCGGCACGTGTGTCGGCGGGCTGAGCGGCGAGCGGGGCAGCCTATGGATCGAATCAAGTACCAGCCCTCCCGACGACGCGTGCTGACGACGCTCGCAGCATTGGCGTGCGCAGGCTTGCCGCCCTTTCGCGCGCATGCCGCCAACGCAGCTGCATCGGGCGCTGCGGGTAGCCGCGCGCCGCGCAGAATGACCGACCTGATCGGAACGAATGGTTGGCCCAGCTCGGCTGCCGACATCGCGATGTGGAAGAAGATGGGCATCAGCTGGGGGCGCGGCTCGGTCGGACCGGGGCAACCGGATGCGTCGACGCAACCAATGAGTGTCGACAGAACGGGCAATCGTTTCGACAGCGATCTGCCGTCGGTCGTGTTGCGCGACAACCAGAACGGGATCCGCTCGCTGCTGTTCCTCGGCTATACGCCGAAGTGGAATGCGAGTGTGCCCGGCGATACGAAATCGGCGCCGGAAGATGTGTCGGCGTGGGAAAAGTACGTGGATGCCGTGGTTAAAAAGTACTCGGCGGCCCCGTATGGCGTGCGTCACTTTCAGATCTGGAATGAAGCGGCAGGGCGGCTGTCGGGCGGCTTGCCGCAAGCGACGTTCTGGCACGGCCCGAAGTTCGACAAGGATGAACATCGCTCCGGTCCTTACGAACAGGCGATGCAGGACTATGTCGAGCGGATTCACATTCCGGCTGCACGGATCATTCGCCGCTACGGCGCGTATGTCGTGTATGGCGGATGGCCCGATCAGGGCGGGCTCGACAACCTCGACAAGTGGCTCGCGTTCAAAAGCCCGCATCTGAATGCGCGGATGGCCGACTGGGTCGATTACCTCGATACGCACTACCTGTCCGTATCCGATCTCGACGGGCTGTATGAACGCTACGTCAGGCAGGGTCCCGCGCGCGGCTTGTGGCAAACGGAAATCGGCGACAGGTACATGATCGACCCGCACTACCTGCCGCGCTATTTCTTCGAGTTTGCCGTGTGGGCGCTCGCGCGCAACTGGGACGACCCGGACAAGTATGTGTCGATGATCTACCACTGGGACGGCTACGAGCCGTTTCGACTGACTCATCGCGGACCGCCGGAGCGCACGTACAACGTGTCGGGCAAAAGCCTGATCGTGCTGAACCAGACGGCTCCCGGTGCGCTGGCGCCGTTGCCGCAGCCGCTGCACTTCGGTCCGGATGTCGCGGGTTCGGGCCTGCTGTCCGACAAGGATGTGGTGATCCAGGTGAGCGCGCCGCCGGGCTGGCGCACGGTGCAGACGGCGGGCATCGCGGCGCCGTCGGGCGGCGCGCAGGTGCTGTTCGTCGACGCATTGACGGGCACGACCGCTTCGAAGGATGACGCCACGCTGAACTGGAATAACGACGGCATGAGCATACGTTTTCGCGTGCCGGATAACGTCAATGGCGCCGACAGGAAGCCGCCGAGACACCTCGCGTATCTCGTCGTGCGTGCCGGTCAGGGGAAGTCAGCTTGAGGGAGACGCGTACTTTGCCGACTGATCCTATTAATTGCTACGAGGCTTTATGAAAGAGATTGCCATCGTCATTTGCAACTACAACTACGAACGCTTCCTTGCCGAGGCGATCGATTCCGCACTGTCGCAGGACTATCCCGGCACGCGCGTGATCGTCATCGACGACGGATCGACGGATGGCTCGCGAGCGATCATCGAGCAATACGGCTCGCGCGTGAAGGCTGTATTCAAGGAAAACGGCGGACAGGTGTCCGCTTACAACCTTGGCGTCGAAATCGCCGGTACGGAGTATGTGATTTTTCTCGACTCGGATGACGTGCTGTATCCCGGCGTCGTGTCGGAGGTGATGCGCAAGTTCAACGAGGCCGATCTCGCGAAGGTGCAGTTCCGTCTCGACGTGATCGACGAAGCGGGCCAGCAGACGGGTGCGCACGTGCCGCACACCGAGCCGCCCGCGGACTGCGGCAGTCTGCTGCGGGCTGGCTGGCTGTATCCGTCGCCGCCGGCGTCGGGCAATGCCTATAGCGTGCGTGCGCTGAAGGCGGTGTTTCCCGTACCCGAAGGCGGCATCAACCGCTATGGGGCCGATTTCTACGCGATTTATGGCGCGGCGCTGGTTGGCCCCGTTGCCACGCTGACGCATTCTCTCGGCGCGTATCGCGTTCATCACACGGCGTCGCCGAGCGTGTCGTTTGCGAACTCGGAGCAGATCAACAAGGCGCCGAAAGCGTTCAAGGAACGATGGGTCGCGCTTCGCGAGATCGCCAGAGACCGTCTGGGTCTGGATCTGCCGCCTTCATTTCACGACTTCGCGCATGAGAAGGCGTACTTCGGTTCGAGCCTTTATCACGCGTCGCTGGGTAAGCGCTGGCGCTGGATGCTGCACGATTCGCGCGACTATCTGCATTCGATCGTCGCGAACCCGTTCTGGGGCACGAAGAAGAAAGTGGGCACGCTGTTTCTTTCGAGTCTGTGTCTGCTGCCTTATTCGCCGCTTTCCGATTTCGTGGTGCGGTACATCACCAACCCGCTAGCGCGTCGTAGCACGGCCGGGCACTAGCCATGCAGCGTCGCGGATACAGGAGAGGTTGGTATGGACGGTAAAAAGAGCGCAAACGTCATAGTGTTCGTCTACGGCGGCTACCTGATGAGGTACGTGTACCTCATCATCGTCGTGCCGTTCTATGGACGCGTGCTGGGCGTCGCCGAATACGGGCGGGTGCTCGCGGCGATGTCGCTCATGAATGTCATCTGGATGCTGGCGAGCTATGGCTTCACGTTCGTCGGCATGCGGGAGATTTCGAAGGCGCAGACAAATAGCGAATGCAACTCCATCTATTCGTTGCACGTCAGCGCGCGGCTTGCGCTAGGCGTGCTAGGCGGCTGCATCGGCGCGATTGCGACCTACTGTTCGCCGACGCTGTCGGAGCGGCCGCTGATCGGCTTTCTCGCGACGGCGTTAGGGGTCGTGTCGGCATTGAACCTTGGCTGGCTGTATCAGGGACGTCACCATTTCCGCACGCCGATCATGATCGAGGTGTTCGGTTTCGCGGTGAGTCTCGGGCTCGTGCTGTGCCTTGTAAAAGGGCCGGCGGACTCCGTCTGGGTCGTGGCGAGCCTGTTGACCGCGGGCGTACTGTCTCTCGCCATTTCGTACGGGCTCGCGACTTACCAGCTTGGACGGCCGCATCTTTCGTTCGAGGGCATTACGGACCTCGTGAAAGGCTCGACGATGCTCTTCTGCTATTCGTCAGGCTCGGTCGTGCTCACGGCATCGTCGACGTATCTGTTGACGCTGTTGTCGACGCCCGCGCAGGTGGGCTATTTCGGCGCTGCCGAGCGGTTCGCGACGATTGGTCTGGCCTTGATGGGCCCGGCGTCGCAGGTGTTCATTCCGACCATTTCGCGTCAACTGGCTCAAGGCGACAAGGCGGGCGCGCACGCGACCACGAGACGCGGCGCGACGCTCATGCTGGGCTACGGTTTGCTTGTGTTTTGCGGCGCATTGACGTTGTCGCCGTTCGTCTTGCCGCTGATTCTCGGTAATGCCTTTACGCCGAGCGGTCACGTGTTGCAGTGCTTTGCATGGATGTTCCCGTTTGCGGCTTTCAACGAATTCGCAGCGTTCTATGTATTCGTGCCGCGCAAGAAAGATCGCCTGCTTGCTATTGCGGGCGCCGCTTCCGGCGTCCTGAATCTTGTCGCGGCACTGTATCTCGCGCCGCGATACGGAGCAGAAGGCATGGCGTTCGCTCGTGTGATCGGCGAGCTGTCGCTTTCCATGATGTTGTTGACCGTCATGATCCGGCAGGAACTGATCACGCTGGTGCCCGGCGCAGGGCGTGCCATCGCAATGGCGCGCGTTGCGTGGGGCGCACGAGGTGGCGCAGGCAAGGACGATTGATTGAATTCCGATGCTGTTGAAAAGATGCATCAGGCTACGGACGGATTGAACGAGAACAGGGAGGTCGCGGTGAAAGTTGCCATTGTTCACGACTGGTTGGTGGTATCGGGCGGCGCTGAGAAAGTGCTGCAGAACATAATCGAATGCTTCCCGAACGCGGACCTGTTTTCGCTGGTCGACTTCATGGAAGACCGGGCTTGCATCAAAGGCAAGCCAGTGCAGACTTCGTTCATTCAGCGGCTGCCGTTCGCGCGCAAGCGTTATCGGGCCTATCTGCCCTTGATGCCGATTGCGATCGAGCAGCTCGATCTCTCCGCATACGACCTCGTCATTTCGAGTTCGCATGCGGTTGCCAAGGGCGTGCTGACGGGACCGAACCAGATGCATGTGAGCTACGTGCATTCGCCCATTCGCTATGCGTGGGATTTGCAGCATCAGTACCTGCGCGAGTCGCATCTGACTTCAGGCCTGAAGTCAGCGATGGCGCGCGTGCTGCTGCACTACATTCGAGGCTGGGATTCGCGTTCCGCGAACGGTGTCGATCATCTGCTCGCCAATTCGAAGTTCATAGCACGGCGGATCAGGAAGGCTTATCAGCGCGACGCGACGGTCATCTATCCGCCCGTCGATCTGAGTCATATGCCGATGCGCGAGAAGAAGGACGACTTCTATGTGACGGCTTCGCGTATGGTGCCGTACAAGCGAATCGATCTGATCGTGAAGGCCTTTTCGCAGACGCCGGAACGCAAGCTGGTAGTGATCGGCGACGGCCCGGACATGAAGAAGGTCAAGGCGGCCGCCGGCGATAACGTGACGATCCTCGGTCATCAGCCGTTCGACGTGCTGGTCGATCATCTTCAGCGCGCACGTGCTTTCGTGTTCGCGGCAGAAGAAGATTTCGGCATTTCGGTCGTGGAAGCGCAGGCGTGCGGAACACCCGTGGTCGCGTTCGGTAGAGGCGGCGCGCTCGAGTCGGTGCTCGGCTTGCCGCGCGAACGGCCCACAGGCGTGTTCTTCAAGGAGCAAACGACCGAGTCGCTGCTCGAAGCGGTCGAGCGTTTCGAGAAGTACTCGGGCCTGTTCGATGCGCGTCAGTGCCGCAGGAATGCAGAACGGTTCTCGTCGGAGAAGTTCAAGACGGCGTTGACGTCCTTCATCGACGCACGGATGCCGGACAGTTTCGTCGATCCGACGCTGCCGTATCCCGTCGATGAAGAAGTGTCAGTGAAGTCCATCAAGGACGAAGAACGCGAGCGACATCTGCTCGTTTGAGTCTGGTTTTTAGCTGTGGTCCTTCGAACGCGCGCGTGACAGCGCGCAGACTACTCCGGGCGTGTTCTCTTTAAGCGCCGCGGAGTGTTCCTCGATGAGATCCTGAAACGGCGCGGTGTGGCCATAAGCCAGTGTCGACACCGCCAGCAGGCAAAGCGTCGACCACACGGCCCGAAACGGCTTGTAGTCGACGCGAAGCGCGGTGTGCAGAAACACCGTCGCCGCGATCGTACCGATCACCCAACCCACGAGAACTTCCGCGACCGAGTGCGAATGCCCGTGTACGCGCGAAGCACCCGTCAACGCGCCTAACAGCAGACCTGCTGCAATGCCCGGAAACGCAGGCAGGCGCCACCATTTCAATTGCAGTGCGAGTGCGACGGCCCACACGGCCGTCGATAGCATCGTGTGCCCGCTGATCACGCGAAAGTCAGCCAGCGGCAATGAAATGTCCCATGCGTAATACAGGATCTTGCTGACGCCGACGGGCAGCATTGCGCAGCTCAACGTCAGCGCCCAGCGCAAGGCAAGGCGCAGATCGGTCCTGGCAAGCCAGATAGCGCATACGACCGCCACGGGCAGCGTGACGGCGGCATCGCCAACGTTGGAATAGACGGTCCACGGATCGATTTTCCACATACGGTTTTGTTCGGTTCCTTAAGATTTACGAGCCGGGCACGCTGCGTCCCGTCGCAGCAGGATAAGCAGCTTGCCCGCGCTCGCGATAAGGCGGCGGCTGCGGATGCAGCGCGCGCCGCGGGTCGCTTACGGGCTTCATCACGCGCAAGGGGCGCGACGCCAGCAGCAGCGAGATCACGAGAGACAGAATCAGCACGTTCGACGGCGACACCAGCCGGTGTTCCGTCGCCGCCATCACGAGCAGACACACGGAAGAGATCTCGACGAAGCGGTAAGCCGCGAAGTTCTGTCCGTGTTCGACGAGCGCGCTGCGCGCAGCGCCGTTCTGACTCCACTTGATGAGCTTCCAGTAGAAAGCCAGCAGCAGCGTCAGGCCGACCACGCCCGTCTCGGCCAGGAAGTTCAGATAGGAATTGTGAGCGTGCGAGTCGCTATGTTCGACAACGATATCGGACGGCACGGCGAGCACGCCGAAATACGACGTGACATTGCGGATCGTATCGTCGAACGAACCGAATCCCATCCCGACTATTGGGCTCTGGACGAAGTACGCCAGCGCTCTCGGCCACAGCCATTCGTAACGAATGTTGAGGTTCGCGAGCTTCGCGTCCGCGTTCTGGATCGAGAACGTGTAGCCCATATAGTTGACGTTGGGCAGCGTGTGATAGCTCGCCATGGCAAGCGACGCCACCACGAGAACGCTCATCAGCGACGCGAGAATCAGGCGCTTGCGGCCGAAATACAGATAGGGAAGCACGGCCAGTGCGCCCAGCAGCGAGCCACGGCTATACGTCGAAAAGAGCATGAGCCCGTTGAGCGCGATCAGCGCGACCATGATCCTGCTGCGCTGCTGGAGATAGCATGCGACGCCAAGACAGAACAGCATCGCGAGAAAGCCGCCTGCCGCATTACGTGCGATGAAGAAACTGCCGAAGCTGTCGTCGGGATGCTTGAAAATGGCGAGCAGGCCGTTCTGCGCGAAATACAGCAGATACGGCGGAATATTGATCAGCACCGCGAACACGAAGAACGCGCGCAGCAGCTTGTTCATGTCCCAACGATGGGCATACAGGCAGCCTGCGAAGATCGGCGCATAGGAAATGAAATAGTTACCATCGCGCCGGTAGAACTCGAACTCGACGAGAGAATGCGGATCGTAAAGCAGCGTCGAGACGATTATGTAGAGTGTGAGCGCTGTCAACGGGCCGATAAAAGAAGGGTAGCTTCTTCCGAAAAAGCGCCACGCGCAGAGGACGATCGGCAAAAATCCCACTGCGCTAACAGGTATCAGGTTGGTAACCGTCAGGAATAGCGCCAATACCGATATATAAGCCATTTCGACTCTCGTGAAGAATGGTTGTGCACATCCACTGGTGGAAAGCGGCGCGTGTCAATGATGGATACCGCATGGATCCGACATGACGCGTAGCGAGTCATCGAGTGTTCGATTGACTGGCCAGAACAGAGTTGTGACCTGCTGTGACGTGTGGTGTTCCCACATCTGGGAGAGTGGCATCTGCAAGCGGCCAATAAAGCCGGGATGGGCCTGCCTGCAGCTGCTTCGCTGAGAAGAAGCGAACACCTTCTAGTCGCAACGTATCACGAAAACCCCTGTATTTCCAAGCTCAAATCGATTTTCAAAAAAGATAGATTCGCCAAATGATAGGCTTTATCCGAAAGACTCAGCGTGACAAGCCATAACATCAACCGTTCGCGCCAGAGATGCTGTAGCGCAGCGTGAGGTGTCTATCATCTATCTCAGGTCGAGTCGAATAAGGTCGCACTGGGGCGTTTAAAACCACGTTGTTTCAAGCCTCTGCACCGACTTCGATCTTTCAATTCATCTGCAATGGTTGCGCGAGCACGACGCGTACCGGATGCTCGCAGATCAATGTGAGTCATCCGCCATTCGCGGCCTGTGCGGTCCGCAATCAACTCACTCCCGCGTCGATATTCAACAATCCACGCGGAAGATGTGCAGACCAAAAACGTTGGTTGGATCCAATGAGCTTCGTCCAGACCGTAACGGACGATGAGGATCAGACTTCAATACCAGGGAGATTGAAGTGGACAAAAAGACCACTCATGCCGAACAGCAAAACGTCGCTATCGCGGCAGAAACGGCAATCGATTCACGGCGGCTCGTGCAGGTCATTCTCGCTGGCGGGTCCGGTACGCGACTCTGGCCGGTATCGCGTGAGCAGTATCCGAAACAGCTGATCGATGTCGTCGGCGATCAATCGCTGCTGCAAGCCACGATGCAGCGTATGGATGGCTTCACGAAAACGTGGGACGTAGCCGCTGAGCCGGTGATCGTATGCGGCGTCGAGCATTTCTATGTGACGTCCGAGCAGGCGCGCGATTGTGGCGTGAAGCCGCGTGTCGTCGTCGAGCCTGCACGGCGCGATACCGCACCTGCGTTGACGCTCGCAGCGTTGGCTGCATCGAGCGACGGCGATGACCCCATTCTCGTCGTGATGCCTGCCGATCACGCCATCGCAGACTTGCCCGCGTTGCACCAGGCGATCGAAGTCGCCGCACTTCATGCACAGGCTGGAGAGATCGCCACGCTCGGTGTTCCGCCGACGCGCGCCGACACCGGCTTCGGTTATATCCGCCTCGGCGCGCAACTGGCCGATGGCTCGCATCACATCGATCGCTTCGTCGAAAAGCCCGCAGCCGAACTGGCAGCGCAATACGTTGCGTCGGGCGGCTACTGGTGGAATAGCGGCATGTTCGTCATGCGCGCGTCAGTATGGCTCGCGGCATTGAAAGTTTTTCAGCCCGACATGTACACCGCGTGCATGCAGGCCTACGAGAACGCCAAGCGCGATGACAACTACGTTGCGCCGGGTGCCGATGCCTTCGCGCAATCGCCTTCCGATTCGATCGACTATGCGGTGATGGAGCAGCTCGGCAAGCCCGACTCGCCATTCACGGGCGTCGTCGTGCCGCTCGAAGCGGGCTGGTCCGATCTCGGCTCGTGGGACGCCGTGTGGGAGGCAATGGAGAAAGACGAATTCGGCAACGTGGCGAACGGCCGCGTGCTGATGGAAGGCGCGACCACGACGTACGCGCGTTCGCAGGGCGGCAGGCTCGTCGCATGCGTGGGTACGAGTGATCTCGTCGTCGTCGAAACGGACGATGCCGTGCTTGTTGCGGACCGATCGCATGTGCAGGACGTGAAGGGACTCGTATCGCGCATCCGTCAGACGAAATCGCCGGAAGCCGAGAATCATCGGAAAGTACGTCGCCCATGGGGCTTTTACGATTCCATCGATCACGGCGACCGCTTTCAGGTCAAGCGGATTGTCGTGAGCCCAGGTGGACGGCTGTCGCTGCAGATGCATCACCATCGCGCTGAGCATTGGGTCGTCGTGTGCGGTACTGCACTCGTGACGCGTGGCGATGAACAGTTCTTGCTCACTGAGAATCAGTCGACCTACATCCCGATCGGCGTGCAGCACCGTCTCGAGAACCCCGGCCATGTTCCGCTGCAAATCATCGAGGTTCAATCGGGCGCGTATCTGGGTGAAGACGACATCGTCCGCTTCGATGACAAGTACGGTCGCTGTAACTGAGCGGCTGTCGTGAACATGTGTGTAGTGAAAGAGGGGTAGTGATGCGTGCATTGACAGGTCTGCTAGCGAGGCTATTCGACGTCGCGCTGATCGTGGCGGGTGCGCTCGTGGCGTCGCAAATCCGTTTCGACGACGCTTCCCAGCGCGGCTTTTACCTGGCGTTTGTCGCATTTGCCGCGGCATTCTCACTCGCGATATTTCCCGCGCTCGGCGTGTATCAATCGTGGCGCGGCCGTTCCAAACGGCTGCTCACGGGACAGGTGGCATTGGGTTGGCTCATTGTGCAAGGCTGCGCGATGGCCTTGATGTTCTCGCTGCACCGGATCGACTTCGTGTCGCGTCTGTGGTTCGTCTACTGGACGGCGCTTTCGGGCAGCGGACTCATCGTGAGCCGCCTCGTGATTCACAGTCTGATCGGCCGCATGCGTCATGCGGGAATCGATTTGCAGCCTGTCGCCATCGCGGCGTGCGGAGACCATTGCAACGACATCATTCACAAGATGGAAGGTGCGGCTGAATCCGGTTTCCGGCCGTGGGCGGTCTACAACCTCGCGCCGGATTCGGAGACGACGACGCGCGTGCCCAGTTTCACCGAGCACAAGGCATTCGCGAAGTACGTGCGCGAACAGAACATCGGCGAAGTCTGGCTGGCGCTGCCACTTACAGAAGAACGCGCGATCCTGAAGCTCGTCGACGAGTTTCGCAATGACCTGATCAACATCCGCTTCATGCCCGACGTGCGCGCGCTCGCATTGTTCGAAGGCAGCGTGACGAACCTGCTGGATCAGCCGACGATCAATCTCGCTGCTTCGCCGCTGCCGCCAAACGCGATGGTCAAGAAGGATCTGTTCGACCGTCTGTTCGCGCTGGCCGCATTGATCGCGATCTCGCCGATTCTGCTGGGCTGTGCGATCGCCGTGAAGCTGAGTTCGAAGGGACCGGTGTTCTTCAAGCAGCAGCGCAAGGGCGCGGACGGCCGTGTCTTCACGATCTACAAGTTTCGCACGATGCGCATGCATGTGAAAAAGGCCGGTGTGCTCGAGCAGGCCAAGCGAAATGACCCGCGGATTACGCGCGTCGGCGGCTTCCTGCGACGCACGAGTCTAGACGAACTGCCGCAGTTCTTTAACGTGCTGTGCGGCGATATGTCGGTGGTCGGGCCGCGTCCGCATGCGCTCGAACACGACGATCTCTATCAGCACGTCGTGTCGGGTTATATCCATCGTTACCGGATCAAGCCGGGCATTACGGGCTGGGCGCAGATCAACGGATATCGCGGTGAAACCGACCGGCTCGAAAAGATGGAAGGGCGGGTCGAGCACGATCTCTACTATCTGCGCAACTGGTCCTTTGCACTGGACGTGAGGATCATCCTCGCAACCATTTTCAAGGGCATTTCTCATCAGAACGCGTACTGATCGCGTATTGAGAACAGAGAAACGCAGGTGCGCCAGACATGACTCATGCAATCAGATTCGAAAAGTCTCCGGTTCGAGCGCCGCGCAGTGAGCGGAACAAGGCGCGGAGCGAAGATTGGGCAGCCGTTCATCAGGAGCGCGCCTTGAGCGAAGAGCTTTGGTGCGTTCATATCGAAGGGCTGGACGACTTCGTTGCAACCGTGTCGCGAGAAGCGGCCGAGCAGGAGGCTTCTGCAATCAACGCTTATCTGGACAGTTCGAAGCACACGAGGGAAGAGCGGTCGCCGACGCGCATGGTGAGAGCGTCGGCGGCCGTGTGGCCCTATACGCCCGAGGGACATGCGCGTTCGCTGGAAACGGATTGGGAGGATCTGCAGCGGATGCCGCATCGTCAGGTTAAACAGAATCCCCATGGAGACACGTTGTCGTTCGTGTTGCGATGGATGAAGGCGCTCGTCAGAAGCGCCGGCCATAAAGGCTAAACGCGTGCTGAACGCGGGTTGACCCGCCAAAGCATTCACGCGCATTCGCCCGGCTTCCATGCCGGGCATCGGTGCGGGGTGTCGCCCAATTCAATCACGCGGAGTTCGATATGTCGTACGGCATCGTTTCACGGATCGTCACGTTTGGCGCCATTCTGTTATTGGCGAGTTGCGGAGGAGGCGGCGGCGGTTCGAGTACGTCGCCCGGTTCGCCGAGTGCAAGCAGTGGCGAGCCAGTGCTTGCAAACGCCACGGCGCTCGTCGACGGCAGCAAGGTCGGCGACGACTATTGGCCCGCAGGCTCGACCCAAACGGGTGGAACGGGCGCGCCCGTCAGCGGCCTCAATTGCGGCACGCGCGGCAACCTCTACACGTATTCGCATCTCTCGATCTATCTGAACGGCAGGCCGCTGGCATTGCCGACGAACATCGGCACCGTCGGTCCGACGATGGCCGCGCAAACGGGCTGTGCGTACCCTGTGCATACGGACGACGAATCGGGCAAGATCCGCATGGATGCCAGCACGGGCGCGTCCTATACGCTCGGGCAGTTCTTTGCGGTCTGGGGGCAGACGCTCACGTCCTCGAACGTCGCGGGGCTGACGGGCATGCCGATCACCATCTACGTGAACAACGGCGGCCAGCTGTCCAAATACACGGGCGATCCGGCGAGCCTCGTATTGCCTCCGCACGGCGAGGTGTCGATACAGATCGGCTCGTCGCTCGGACAGATTCCCACTTTCAAGTGGACCGATCCGCCTTCCTTCGATCCGAACCAGACGGTCCTCACATTCGGCGGTGTGGTCGGCACTGCGCATTGGGCCGACGGCAATACATCGACGGGCGGCACGGGCGCCGACGTCGACGGCCTCGTCTGCGCGTCAGGCATGAGCGAGGCGTATCACGTGCATGCGCATCTGGCCATCATCAACAACGGGCAATGGCTTGCGCTGCCGAAGAACGTCGGCATTCTCTCGCAGTGCAACTACGAGATGCACACGCATGACCAGACGGGCATCATCCACATCGAAACGCCGAGCGTGAAGAACTTCACGCTGGGACAGTTCTTCGACATCTGGGGCCAAACGCTGTCGAGAACCAATGTGGCGGGCGTGACGGGAACGGTGGTCGCGTACATCAACGACAACGGCGACGTGCGTCGTTACGAGGGCGAACTGCGCGATATCCCGCTGACCTCGCACCGCGACATCACATTGCAGGTCGGCACGCCGGTGAGTACGCTCGCAACCTACAACTGGTACGAGCCGCAATAAATCACGCTGACAGGTTGTCAGTACTTACCTGAAAATCGGCCTCGATGTGTCCGCGCGCAATGCGCGGCACTCGCGGCCGAAGTCTTTGTTGGGCGATGACGGACAGCTGCCGCTGATCCGTTGGCGTGTACCCAACAACGCGCTGCGCAAAAGAAGTATCAGAACGATCGCATAAGAGCGCATATTTCCTTTGTTTTCAGGCACCTTGCAGCGTTAGTGCGCCAGGCCGCACTCGCCTGGCATACGCCGTGCATGGATAGCGGCGGGCGCAACGACGACCGCTCCGGCAACTTTGCCACGGCGTCGGCAGCATCGATCAGAGTTCGAAAGAGTTCGAGAAAGTGTTGTCCGTTTGAGCCTTTTTGTCAGCGTGCCGCTCGACGGCCGTACACATCGTTCCATCGACGCCAAACATTGACGCGCAGCCTTAGCGCAACGCGTCAAGGCGTTCTTTTATTTAATCGGAGTCCTTATGAAAGTGAAGATCATCGTTGCTGTTTTCGTTGCAAGCACCGCGTCGCTGGCTGCACCTGCTTTCGCGAGCGGTTACGGTCCTGCGCCTTACTATTCGCCGGAAGTCGGTGCGCCTGCTTCGCAAGCGGGGCAAACCGCGCAAGTGCTCGCTGCCGAAGCCGCCCAGGCCAAGGCAGCGGAAGAGAGCCGCGCGAGCGTCGGCGGCGACCAGGCGATGAACACGCAGTCGGGCCGCCGCGCACCCGTCGATCGCCAGGAGCAGGTCTATCGCGGCAGCTGATCCGCGCCATCGCGAGGCGCCGTTGGCTGGCGCTTCGCGATCGCTGCTGTCGGCGGCTCGGGTTGGCGGACAGGTTGAGCCGGCGGTGGCACTTCCGGCGCGGGTCTTTTCGTCGGGCGCGAGCGCAGCGCATCGCGCAGGGTTTGCGCGGTGTCCAGCAACGCCGTCGTGAAGAAGCAGCCCGTCACGGCCGACAGGATAATGAAGATCGACGCCGCATCGACGAGCAGGCCGACGAACTTGAACAGCAGCAGACAGGCCGCGAGCAGCAGCAGATTGAGTACGACGCCGAGCATCGCAGTCGCCTGCGGCACGGCCCGCACGAGCGCCGCGAGTCGCGAATCGGTATGCGGGATATACCAGATGATCAGAAGCCCGAACGCGAGCACGAACACAGACTCCGCCCACTTGAGCCACACGGGGCGGCGCAGGAAACGTCCTTCGAAAATCGTCTCGATGATCTGCGCCTGGATTTCGATGCCCGGCACCAGTTCGCCCAACGCAGTCGTGCGCATGTCGGTGAGACCCGTGCCCGTCAGCCCGACCAGCACGAGCTTGTTGCGAAAGCGCGCGGGATCGACCTGTCCTTGCAGGACGTCGCGCGCCGACACGTAGCGAAGCTGCGTCGAACGTATCGACGCGAAATGCAGCCAGATGTCGCCGTCGGGCTGCGTCGGCACCTGCACATCGGCGACACCGACGGACTGCATGCCCGCGGCGTCGGCATACACATCGACGGCCGCGGACTGCGTGACGACACGCAGCATTTCGATCGGCATACACGGCACCAGTTTTTCGCCGAGACCTAGAACCAGCGGAATACGCCGCACCGTGCCCTGTTCGAGCGCGACGTTCAGCATCGCCTGGCCGTGCGCCGCCGCCTGCAATTCAGGCAGGCTCGCGAGCACGTAGTTATAGCGCTTCACCATGTTGATGGGATCGACGCCATGCACGAGGATGGGCGCGCTGCGCAGGTCGGTGCTGGTATCGAATGCGGCGTGATCGACGGCGGCCGCGCCGAGTACGGAAGGCGCTGCGCGCAATGCGTCCGCGAGGATGGTCTCGTGGCTCGGCAGCGCGCGCAAACCGGCGGCAAGTTCGGCGGCGGAAGCGGGCAGGTTGTCGGCCACCTTGTCGGGCGAGGTCTGATCGGCTTCCGGCATGTAGATGTCGAGGCCGATCGCGAGCGGCTTCTGCGCGGCGATCGCATCGACGAGGTTCGCGAGCTTGTTGCGCGGCCACGGCCATTGCCCGACCGCCGCCAGCGTCTTGTCGTCGATCGCGACGATGAGCACGGGCTGCGAAGTGGGCACACGTGGAAAGCGTCGCTGATAGTGATCGAACAGCAGCTGCCGCGCCGAGTTGAACGGATCGGGCACGAAGTCATCGAACCTGTCGAAGAACTGCGGACGCGCAATGCCGCCGGGCCATTCGCTGTACAGGTTGAGCAGGCTCAGTCCGAACAACACCGCGAGCGCCACGGGGCGACCTTGTCCCGCCTTCAGCAGCTTGCGGAAAAACGTCACCCATGCAGCGCTCAAGCGTTTCATCGGATCTACGGCACGTCAGTGCCGGCCACGGACGCGGTGAGAGATCACCCGGATCATTGAATTGTAATGACGACGCGCCGGTTCATCTGATTAGGGACGCCATCCGCCGTGTGCACGAGCGGTTCGCGCTTGCCGCGTGCGGCCGTTTCGATTTCTTTCGCCGGAATGCCTGCCTTGACGAGGAACTTCGCGACGGTCTGCGCGCGCTGCATCGAGAGCTTGTCGTCGTATTCCTGCGAGCCCGCGAGATCCGTATGACCGACCACGGTCAGATGCGGCGCAGGCCAGGTGGCGAGCACGGCCTTCATTTCCCGCACCGTGGCGGCCGATTGCGGCGCCAGTTCCGTCGCGGAGTCGAACAGGAAGTTGATCGTGAACGTGGTGGGACGCGGCGGCTGAGCGGCGAGCAGCGGGCCGTAGCGCGTTTCGACATTCGCGGGGGTGTCGACGGTCTGCTCGATCTTGCCGCTCTTCGCGACTTCGGCTGTCGCGTAGGCGTGATCCAGCACCTGGGTCTTGTCGCCGCTGCGCACGACGACGGAGCCGACGGTGCCGTCGGAATTCGGCAGCAGCGTGATCTTGTCGGGCGTCGAGCAGCCGGATACGCAGAAGGCGAGCGCTGCGCCGAGCGCGCTCCACGCGAAGTGCGTGCGCCGTGCAGCCGATGCAGCGGCCTTCAACGCGCATTCTCCCCGTCGCCGACCTCGATGATGAATTCGGTGCCGCGCACGCCGAGCGTCGTGGTGGGCGTGCTGAAGCGCACGGCTTCGGGGTGCGCTTTCGCCAGTTTGCCGTCGACGACGGCCAGCGATCCGCGCCGGATGGTGGCGTCGAGTGCGCCGTCGTGGGTGGTCGTGTTGAAGGCGAACTGGTTGAGTTCGAGCACGGAACTGGAGCCTTCGGACAGCAGCGTGTTGTCGCGCAGCGTGATGCCGACGGACGAGGCGGGACCAGTCACGATCCGGTCGCTGCTGTAGACCTCGCTGCCGATGTTGGCGTCGACGCTTTGCGTGGCGCGCTCGATATGCACCGCGCCCTTGACCGTCTTGACGACGCCGATCGAGTCCGCCGCGCAGGCGTCGACGACAGGCGCGCACCCGCAGGCGAGAACCACTGCACACTGGATGGCTTGTTTGCGCATAGGTGACGTCCGTGATGGCGGGTTGGGCGGCGCGCCAGAACACTTCGCCGGAACGCCGCTGGTGAGAGCGGGCGCGGCTTTGCGGAGATCAACGGGAGAATATGATGCGGGGCGTGATGGCTCTGTGCGCTGCCGCACATAGCATGGAGCGGCTGGGAGCGTTTCTGGCAGGAGACTTGCTGGGTGCAGGCGCGATTCGCGCGACGCCAATCGTCAGACGTTCGCCCGATTCATCTCGCACAGATTCGCCTCATAGGCGCGAAGAATCTGCGGAATCTCGTCTCTCAGGAACTCGACGAAGGTCTTGATCTTCGCGTCGAGATAACGCCGCGACGTGTACAGCGCATACGCCGTGAGCGGCTGCAGACGATAGGCAGGCAGCACACGCGTCAGCGACCCGTCGCGCAGCGCCGCCACGGCCGCCGCCATCGGCACCGCGCCGATGCCGATGCCCTCTTTCAATGCCACGGCCAGCGCGTCCGCCGAGTTGACGCGGAAACCCGGTGCGCGCAGATGCACGGTCTCGTTGCCGTCGGGGCCTTCGAGCAGCCAGCGGTCGGTCGGATACACGGACGACACGAACTGGAAGCACGCATGCTCCGACAGATCGCGCACGTCGCGCGGTGCGCCATGTTCGCGCAGATACGAAGGCGCCGCGCACAGCACGCTATGCAGCGTGCCGAGCCGCTGCGCGACGAGGCTCGAATCGGGCAATTCGTCGACGCTCAACTGGACGCTCACGTCATAGCCTTCGTCGATGATGTCGGGCATATGCTGCGACAGCGTCAGTTCGACGGAAACACACGGATAGCGCTGCCGGTAGCGCACGATGGCGGGCGTCACGTAAGTCTGGCCGAAACTCGACGTGGCATGCACGCGCAACTGGCCGGTGGGACGCACCTGGGCATCGGCGGCTTCGGCTTCCGCCTGATCGACGAATGCAAGAATCTGCTCGCAGCGCTGCAGATAGCGATGTCCCGCTTCCGTCAGTACGACGCGGCGCGTGCTGCGATTCAACAGACGCGCTTGCAGATACGCTTCGAGCGCGGAGACCGCGCGCGACACGGCGGGGACCGTGATGTTCATGCGCTGCGCCGCGCTCGTAAAGCTGCCTTCCTCCGCTACGCGAGCGAAGATCCGCATGTTGGTGAGAGTATCCAATCGTCAAACGCTCCACAGTGCGCGTCGCGCACGTCCTTCAAACCTTATCGGCCGTCGATGCCGCTTCGCAGCGAAGAATACGCGATCAATCGATTTGCCGCTGCCAGAGCGCGAAGAGGCCGCCGCATATCGCGACGCCGATCAGAAAGTAAAAGCCGTCCAGCGCGCTCAGGAAGCTCGCCTGCTGCGTGACGGTGCGGCCGATCTCGACGAGCGCGAGGCTTTTGGCATCGCCTGCTGTATGGCCGAGTCCTTCGAATGACTGTGTGAGGCTCGCGAGCGAATGCTGGAACGCAGGGTTGAACGGATTCACGAATTCCGTCAGACGCGTTTCGTGCAGCGCCTCGCGATGCTGTTCGAGAATGATCATCGTCGCCGTCGAGAACGAATACGTCAGCTGCTTGACCATGTTCTTGAAGCGGTAGCCGTGATTGAACTCATCGGCGGAGAAGATGCGGAACGCCAGATTCGCGACGGGCAGCACGATGAACACGAGTAGCATGCCGCGCAGCAGAAGCGGCGGCAGCAGCCACGGCATGCTGACGTCGGGCGGCATGCAGACCATCCAGCCGCCGAGCAGCGCGGCCATCATGAAGCCCGGAACGATCAGCCACCGCTTGTGCTTCACGAGAGGCGACACGCGGAAATAGGCGAACGCGATCGCAAGCGAAGCCAGCGACGTGAGACCTACCAGCCGCCCCGCGTTTTCGACGGGATAGCGAAGCCCGCCTTCGAGAAAGCGCGACACCAGATAGCTGAACGCGTTGCTGATGTAATAGAAAAACACGTACAGCACGATGCCCGTCTGGAAGGTGCGTTCGCGCAATGCGTGAAGCCGCACGAGCGGGTTCGGATGATGCCACTGCTGCCATGCGAACCAGCCGAGCGCCACCAGTCCCACTACCGTCAGAGCCACCAGCAGCGGCGAACTGGCGAACAGTTCGAAGCGCACCTGCTGCATCACGATCTGCAGCGCGCCCTGTGCAAACGCAAACACGATATACGGCCAGAAATGCGCGTCGCCGCGTGCTTCCGGATGCAGTTTGCCCAAGGGCGGCACGACGAGCAGCACGAACAGCGCGAGCACGATGCCGCCGAGCATCGTGCAGATGAACAGCGCGCGCCAGTCGAAGTCCGCGAGCAGATAGCCGCCGATCAGCGGCGCGAGCGCGCTCGCCAGCAGGATCATGCACAGGAACGCGCGCACCGCCATCGGTCGCCGCTGCGGCTTGAAGTTCGTCTGAATGAGGATGCGGCACGCGCTCATCATCGGGCCGATGAAATAGCCCTGCGCGCCGCGCGCGAAGGCGAGTTCGATCGACGATTCGCTCAGCGCCGCCGCCATCGAGCCCGTCGCGAACAGCAGCAGGCATCCGCCGATATAGCGCCGGTAGCCGAGCCGTTCGACCCACCATTGCTGCTGGAGTATGCCGAGCACGGACGCCACCGCGTACGCGCTCGACGACCACACGAGTTCGTCCGCCGACGCGTTGATGCCGCCCGCGATATAGCTGGTGAAGAACGAGAAGATCGTGTTGTCGAAATACTCGAGGCCGGTGGCGAGCGCGATCGCCCAGGGGAAGAGGTCATCGCGCAGCCTGTTTGCTGTGAACATCTGGCCGGACGGCCGTGCGCGCGGCGACGCGCTGGCGACAACGGAGGCCGTTGAAACGACGGCGAGGGATGAATCTTCGGTGGACATGCTCGACATGCGACTGCCATGCAACTCGGGATACGCCGCATTTTACATCAACGTGTACGTGCGCGTACAGGTTGGCGCGCACCACGATTTTCCGTGGTGCGTGTGAGCCTAGCCGCGCAGAACCGCCGCGCCGTGTTCGACGTAGGCGCGCAGCAGATGATGTGCGATCGCGAACGGCTTCGGCGCCGACAGCCCGTCCGCATGCGTGCCTTCGAGCATCGCCGCGACTTCCGCGCGCGTGAACCAGCGTGCGTCTTCGAGTTCGGTGGTGTCGATGACGATGTCGGTATCGTTGGCCTGTGCGAAGCAGCCGATCATCAGCGACGACGGAAACGGCCACGGCTGCGACGCGAAATAGACGACTTCCGCGCAAGTCACATGCGCTTCTTCGTGCACTTCGCGGCGCACGGCGTCTTCAACGGTTTCGCCCGGTTCGACGAAGCCCGCGAGCGCCGAATACATGCCCGGCGCGAACTGGCGCTGGCGTCCGAGCAGACAACGTTCGCCGTCGATGGTCAGCATGATGACGACGGGATCCACGCGCGGAAAGTGACGCGCGCCGCACGCGTCGCACAGACGCTGCCAGCCGGCCGCTGTCGAACGGCTGCGCGCGCCGCAGTTCGCGCAAAAGCGGTGGCGGCGGTGCCAGTCGAGCATCGATTTGGCCTCGCCGAGCGCACCGAGCAGTTCCTGCGGTACGAGACCCTGTAGCGCGATCGAACGCAGATCGATGCGGTCGTACGGCAGGTCGCGCGCGTGCGCTTCGTCTTTTCCTTCGGTTTGCACGAGACCGGCCGTGAAGCCGAGTGCAAAACGCCCGCTGCCGTCGCGCTCTTCGCCGAGAAACACGCTTTGCAGCGGCTGGCCGAACGTGAGCGCTTCGCTCGCGGTGATCCATGCGTCATGCTTTTCGCCGCGCCTGAGCAAAGGCACGTCGCCGTCGAAGACGAGAAAACGCGCGGCGGAATCGTTGCGCAGCTTCGCGATGAAGTCTTCGTCGTCGCGCTTCTCGGAGCGGCGGTCGAGGTGATTGAGGTTGAAGCCGATGGAAGCGGAAGGGACGATCATCAGGTTGGAATATGGGCCGGGACGATCCGCAAGTATGGCACGGTGTCCCGGCCGGCGCTGGCAGGGACGATGCCGTCAAACCTGCTTCACAGCCGCGAGCGCATCGACGAGACCCGCGCCCGTCGCGCCGTCTTCGCCGACGCCCGCCGGCACGCCCGCGCCTTTCGGATCGCTCGCGGGATTCGCGTGCCCTTTCGTCACGTCGCGCGCGGTGCGGCGCAGGATCGCCTTGATATCGCCTGGCGAAAGGTGCGGATCGGCCTGCAACAGCAGCGCGCACAGGCCCGCCAGCTGCGGCGCGGCGGCCGACGTGCCGCTGAACACACCCCAGCCGTCGGTGGGCGTGGTGCCGTCGAAGGCCGCGTTCTCGCGGTCGATCTCGCAGCCGGGCGAGACGGGCAGCGAGATATACGTCGCGTGCGGCAACAGGCCGACGAGCCCGCAGACGTCGGGCACGCTGCGGCCCGAATAGATCAGGCTCGTGAACGCGCTCGCGTAGTCGGACGCACGCATCGCGCCGTTCTGATCGACGTACACGCCGCCCGCAGAAATGATCTCGGGCATCTGGCCGGGGAACGAGTAGTGGCCGTTGCCCGCCGAGAACACGATCACGACGCCGCGCTTCACGGCGGCCTGGATTTCCGCCTCCAGCGCGACGAGTCCATTGGGCAGCGTCTTCAGCGGCGTGTCGCCGGGACCGCGCAGGTCGTAGCCGAGACTCACGGAAATCACCTGCGGGTCGTGCTTGAGCGCCTCCTGCAAACCTTCGAGCACCGACGCGCCGCTCGACGGATCCGCTTCGTTGTCGAGCTTCACGCCGATGAACGTCGCGCCCGGCGCGATCGCGAAGATGTTCGCGGATTCGCCCGTGCCGTGGCCGTTGCCGTCGGTGCGACGGTCGGTGGCGCCCGGAGCGAGCACGACCGACGACGCATAGCCGTGCGCCTTGAAATACGGATGGCCGTGCGCGAAGCCGCTGTCGATCATCGCGATCCGCACGCCTTTGCCCGTGATGCCCTGCTGATGCACGGGCGTCGCGTTGAGCTTGAGCGCGATGTCGGCGGGCGCGGCGAGATGGAAGTAGGGCACGTTGGGCGGCGTCGCGGACGGCGTGCCGGCTTCGCGCGGCTTCGGTGCGGCGCGTTTTTTCGCCGCTGTCGTCGAGGTCTTTTTCGACTTCGCGCTCTTTGCTGCCTTCGCGGCCCTCGCCATGTAGATATGCGGCCACTGGATATACACGTCGTCGAGCAGCGACTGGATCGCGGGATCGGGATTCCACGGCGCGTTGTCGGGCGGATAGAGCACCGAGCCGAACTGTGCCGCCGACGCGCACGGAGCCTTCATGCGTTTGAGCTTCGTCTGGAACAGCGCTTCGAACTGCTCGCGCGAGCAGCGCATCGACGCCGACAGCGAGCCGCGGCCCGTCAGCGTGAAGCCGCGCCGCGAGAGTTCGGCGAGCGCGAGATCGGCTTGCGCGGGATCGGGGATGAACGACGACACCGTGTCCGTCGACATGCGCGCGCCGAACCGGGTGGGCCCGAAGTCCTGGCCCGGCCGGTTGAAGGTGACGGCGACGCGGAGTTCTTCGCCCGTGTCGCTGCGGGAAGGGCGGGTCGTTGCATCATGCGGATCGTAGGCCTTCATCGTTTCTTCTCCTGTGTCGACGGCGGTGGGCGCAAAGAGAACAAGAGCGCGTGCGCCGTCAGATGCAAGACGAATGCAGGTTAATCGAATGAAAGATGCTGCGGCGCTTCGCTGATCGACGAGACGTAGGGTTCGAGACTGTCCGGCACGGCAAGGGTTCCGCTCGTGTTGGAAGAAGAGGAAAAAAGCTGGCGGAATGCATCATCCGGCATACGCGCCGATAGCGACGCGTGGCCTTCGCCGCTGATCTGCATACCGAGCTGCTCGGCGGCACGTTTGGCCGCTTCGCGTGCGGCGTCGCTGCGGCATGGTTCGCGCAGCAGAAGCTGCAGACGCCGCACAGGACAGGATTCGTTCGTCATCGCCACCTCCGCATCGGTTGCAGCATAACGGGCCTTCGTGCTCGAAGACGGCTTTCGATCTTACGCCAGCCTGTGCAGCAATGTCATTGCGCGGCGCTCGTCATTTCATGCGAAGGCGACCGCGCGATGAATGCATCAATAGCCGATGCGAGCGCATGCGGATACTGATACATCATCGCGTGACCCGCCGAACGCACGACCAGCAATTGCGCATCGGGCAGCGTGCGCGCGAGCGCTTCGGCGTTCTGCTTCGGCAGGATCGTGTCGTCGTTGCCCGTCAGGACCAGCGTGCGGGTGTGCATGTCGTGCAAGGCGTGCGCGGCGGCATCGTCCTGTTCCCATGCGTGCAGCAGCGCCGACTGGCCGTTCGTCACGGCAGCGGAAATGGCCGGCGATGCGTAGTCGGCGGGCGTGAACATGTTCTTGCGGAAGCATCTGCCCGCTGCGTTCACGGCGGACGGCGGAAACAGAACCTTCATCACGTCGTCGAACGTCGTGCCCGGCTTGCCCGCGAGCGTCGCTTCGACATCCGGTGCGACGGGCACGCCGAGCGGCCCCGGCGCGGGCGCGCTCATCAGCACGACGCGCTGCACGTTCGCGGGATGATCGATTGCGAGTTGCGTCGCGACGGCTCCGCCCATCGACCAGCCGAGCACCGTCACGTCGCGCAGCTTCAGCGTGTCGATCAGCGCGGAGAGATCTTTCGCCATGTCCTGCACGGTGAACGTCGACGCATCCGGCAACGACCGGCCGATGCCGCGATTGTCGAACACGATCACCTCATGCCGTTTCGCGAGATCGGCGAGAAAGGCGGCGTCCCATTCGGACAGCGTCGCGCGATAACCCGTTTGCAGCACGATCGGACTGCCATGCCCGAAGCGGTAATACGCGATGTCGCCTTGCGAGGTATGTGCAATCTGCTCGCGAAGCATCGGCTGTTGATCCGGCCGGTGTGCGACGACAGGGCAGGCGTTTTCGGGCGGATAGCCGACCGTCTTCGCGTCGACGGGCGCAGCGGCGATGCCCGCGAGCAGCGCAACGAGCGGGACGATGGCATGCAGTCGTTTCATGACGATGATCCTTGCGCGGCAGTTGAGCGTTGCTCGTGTGTTACAGCAGATGCGTGACTTCCATATGGCGCTGCGCGAGCGGGCGGCGCGCCGACAGAAGCTTCGTCTGGTGCGTGAGCCACTCGTCGATTTTCTCGGCGACGACGGCCAGCATAGCCGACACGATCATGACGCTCGCGCCGAGTGCGCAGAAGACGAAGAAGGGCGGATGAAAAGGCATGACGGGCTCCTGATGGTCGACGATGATGCAAGGTGTCGTTGATTCCAGTGCTGACAGGCTGTCGTGGCTGGGTGTGACGACATGATGCGTCGCGCGAATGAGGGAAAAATTAGCGCCGCCGCCACCATGAAAAAAGCCCGCGCACGATGGTTCGTGTGCGGGCTTTGTCGCGTGGGAAAGGCCGGGTCAGGCTTTCGACAGTTCGCCGTCCGTCAGACGCCAGAGGCCGCGCGGATTGTCGTGCTTCAGCGCTTCCGGCAGCAGATCGTCCGGAAAGCCCTGATAGCACACCGGCCGCAAAAAGCGTTCGATCGCCGTCATGCCGACGGAAGTGAAGCGGCTATCGGACGTCGCGGGGAACGGGCCGCCGTGAATCGACGCATACGACACTTCCTGCGGATGCGCGAACGCGTTGATCACGATGCGGCCTGTGCGCCGTTCGAGTATCGGCAGCAGGCGCGACGCGAGCGCGTGATCGGCGGCATCGAGTTGCAGTGTCGCCGACAGCTGGCCGCGGAACTGTTTCGCGAGCGCGACCAGTTGTTCGACATCCTTGACGCGCACGAGCAGCGCAGCCGGGCCGAACGCTTCCTCCGACAGCGACGCCTCGTTGAGCATGCGCTCACCGTCGACTTCGAGCAGCAGCGCCTGACCGTCCCACGCGCCTTGCGGCTTGCCGCCCGCGGCGATGCGTTCCGCGCCCGCGTTGCGCTGACGTTCGACGTTTTCGCTGTACGACTTCCAGATGCCGGGCGTGAGCATCGTGCGCGCATGCATCGCTTCGACGCGCGCGATCAATGCCTGCCGCAGTTCGTCATAACCGGTGCCGTCGATCGCCAGCAGGATCGCGGGTTTCAGGCACGCTTGTCCGACGTTGACGAGCATGCGTTCGCCGAAGCCGTCGCCGATCGCCGCGCCGCGCGCAGCGAGCGCGGACGGCAGCACGAACGTCGGATTGACGCTCGTCATTTCGGTGAAGGCGGGAATCGGATCGGGACGCTGCTGCGCGCGGCGGAACAGCGCCATGCCGCCCGCCTCGGAGCCCGTGAAGGTCACGCCCTTGATAAGCGGATGATCGACGAGCGCTTCGCCGATTGCATTGCCGCCGCCGCGCACCATCGAGAACACGCCTTCGTGCAGGCCCGATGCTTCGACGGCCTGCTGGATCACGCGGCCCATGATCTCGGATGCGCCCGGATGTGCGTTGTGCGCTTTCAAAATCACGGGGCAGCCGGCCGCCAGCGCCGACGCCGTATCGCCGCCTGCCACCGAATACGAAATCGGGAAGTTGCTTGCGCCGAAGATCGCGACAGGGCCGAGCGCGATTTTCTGCATCCGGTGATCCATGCGCGCACGCGGCTGACGCTCGGGCTGCGCGGGATCGATGGTGGCCTGACGGAAGCGTCCCTGACGCACGACGCTCGCGAACTGACGGAACTGCGTCGCCGCCTTGGCCGTTTCCGCTTCGAGCTGCGCGGCGGGCAGGCCCGTTTCGAGCGATGCGCGTTGCGCGAGTTCGGGCGCGACGGCGTCGAGTCCGTCGGCGATGCGTTCGAGAAACGCGGCGCGTTCGTCGAGCGATGTGTTGTTGTAGCTGTCGAACGCATCGTCGGCGAGTTCCGCCGCGCGATCCACTTCCGCCGACGTGCCGAATGCGAAGTCCGGTTCGATCTCAGCGCTCGTCGCGGGGTTCAGCGCTTTCATGGTGCCGGACGTCGCGGCGACTTCATGCGCGCCGATCAGCAGGTTGCCGGTGAGCTTCATGCCGCTTCTCCTTGCGTGTTTTGTGCATTGGGAAGAGCGGCGAGCAGTTCGGCCGTCGTGAAGATTTCATGCGCGAAGGTCGGGCCGTTCAGTTCGTGGGACGCGCGCATCATCTCGGCCGTGAACGCGGCCGTGCCGTCGCGCACGAGCGTCACGTGATAGCCGAGTTCCATCGCGAAACGGCTGGTCGATTCGATGCACGTATTCGCGAGCAGACCGACGGCGATCACATGCGTGATGCCTTGCTGCTTCAGCTGGAAGTCGAGATCGGTGTTCGCGAAGCCGCTTTGAGCCCAGTGTTCCTGCACAACGATGTCGCCTTCCTGCGGCACGAAATCGGGATGCCATTCGCCGCCCCAGGTTCCCTTCGCGAACGACTGGCGCTTCTGAACGAGGCGCTGCGTGGGATTCGGATGATCCCAGTTGTCGTAATCGCCCGGCTGCCAGCGGCGGTGCGGTACGTAGAAGATCTGGATATCCGCCTTGCGCGCGGCAGCGACGGTCGCGCGGAGATTGTCGAGCAGCCGGACGTTGGTGGCGATCTCCTTGATCATCGGAAAGAGCTTGCCGCCTTCGGACAGAAAGTCGTTATACGGATCGACCAGCAACAGGCCAGTGCGCTCCGCGCGATACACGGTGTTGGGCATTTCAGTTCTCCATTCGAAAAATGCGATCGGATCGCATGTCGCAGTTGGCGCCGGACTGCGTTGATCGGACGGCGCGTGACGTCTCGCGCACCGCTAATGTGTGAGCAGGATATTACTATGAAAATCATAGTGTCAAGTGCTGAGACGCTTGGCGGGGTGTGCGGCGTCAATGATGGGCGAGTGCGAACGGCGCGTGAACAGTCGCCCGGCGGCCGTGTGCGTATGCACGTCACGCCGCGTTTGTGTTACTATGAAATTTAGAGTTTCGACGGGAGAGCAGCGTGGCGCGTGGCGCGGAGAAGGCAAATACGGTGTGTCCGGTGTCCCGGTCGCTGGACGTGGTCGGCGATCGCTGGTCGGTTCTCGTGCTGCGAGAACTGTACATGGGCGCAGCGCGTTTCGAGGAAATCCAGATCCAGACGGAAGCGACGCCGCAAATGCTCGCGACGCGTCTGAAGGCGCTCGAAGCCGACGGTATGATCGAGCGTCATCCGTACAGCGAGAAGCCGCTGCGCCACGAATATCGGCTGACGGAGAAGGGGCGTGCGTTTTACCCCGTGATTCACGCGTTGCGCGCGTGGGGCGAAACCTGGTGCAAGGACGAGAGCGAAGAGCTCGCGGTGAGCTTCGTGCACCGCGAATGCGGCCACGATGTCGGGCTGAGCAATGTGTGCCCGCACTGCGGCGTGCCCGTCGAACGCAAAGACCTCGACGCGACCTTGAGCCAGCAGTTTGCGAACGAGCGCGCCGGGCGGCGCGCTGCGTTCAAGCGAAAGTAAATTGCGTTTCCCGCGTCACACGCATTCGGTCTGAACCTCGCCCGCCTTCACGGGCGTATTCGTTTGCGCGTTCTGCCTGACCGTGCGGAAACTCGCCAGCGTGATAAGGCCGAGAATCGCGAGCACGCTGCCGAACCAGAAATCGACGGGAATGCCGGCGTGATCGACGATCGTGCCGCCCGCCGACGAACCCACGGCAATCGCCACCTGAATGATGCCGACGAAGAGCGCCGAACCCGCTTCGGGCAGATCGGGCGCCGCTTCCTGCATCCACACGCTCACGCATAGCGGAATCGCGCCGAACGCGACGCCCCACATCAGCACGACACCCGTCACGACGGGCGCCATGTCCTTGAGCAGCGGCATCGTCAGCAATGCAAACAGCAGCAGCAACGTCATCGCGGCAAGCGTTCCCTTGAGCTTGCGCGCGACGAACGTCGACACCGCGAAGTTCGACACGAAGCCGATGATGCCGAAGCCGAGCAGCACCGCGGTGATCGTCGATGCGCTGAAATGCGCGTCCTGCAGGAACGGCGCGATATACGTGTACGACGAGAAATGCGCGCCGAAGATCAGCGCGACCATCAGCAGGCTCTTGCGCGGAAACGGGCGACGCACGAGCGTGACGAGATCGGCGAAACGCAACGCCGCTTTTGACGGCAGCGACGGCAGCAGCGCGAACTGCGCGATGAGCGCGACGGCCACGAGCACGGCTGTCGCGATGAACGACATGCGCCACGAAGCGAAGCCCGCGATGAACGTGCCGAGCGGCACGCCGATCACGGTCGCGCAGGTCACGCCGGCAAGAATCATGGCCGTCGCGCGCGGCGCTTCGTGCGCCTTCACGAGCCGGCCCGCCGCGGCGAGCGCGAGCGTCCAGAAGCCGCCGAGCGCGCCGCCGAGCATCGCGCGGCCCACCAGCATCACTGGGAACGACGGCGCGAACGCCGACAGCAGGTTCGACGCGAGCAGCATCACGGACAGCAGGATCAGAATCAGCCGCCGGTTCACGCGGCCGGCGGCGAGCATCATCCCCGGCGCGGAAATCGCTGCCATGATGCCGGGGATCGTCACCATCAGACCCGCTGTGCCGGGCAGCACGTCGAAGGTTTGCGCGACTTGCGGCAGCAAGCCCACGGGCAGGAATTCCGTCGTCACGAAAGCGAATGCGCCAACCGTTACCGACGCCACCGCGAGCCATGCGCGCAACGGCGAAGACGCGCCATCGGCGGCGTCTTGCAGGTTGCTCGAAGGAGAGTTCTCGAAGTTCATATCTGTATCGCTGGATCGATGAAGGAGTGAGCGGTGCGCAACGTCCGATGCAATTGCACGTCACGCATCGACAAGAGGGCGCCACCTTATCACCGCTTGCGGAAATCAGCAGACGGATTGCCTGTTCAGCGTGGCGTATGTCGAATTGACCTTTTTCCAGCTGTGTTTTCAAGCGTGCGGAAATTTCTGCCGGAACGGAAATGGCGTTGCCTCAGCGCCCGGAACATCCGCAGGCTGATAAGAAAAACAGATTGAATCGCACGATATTTGCAATGATCACCGTCCCTTACGTTCGCTATCCTGAGCATACGGCTGGGCTGTGCGAGACGCCGAAGCGGTGCAGCGCGAGCGCTCCGTTCAGCCCGACCTTTCCCGCTGCGAGCCGCTGATAAGCGCGCCGCATCGCGGCCATTCGAGGACAACGACAGACAGGAGACAGACAGATGCGTGCGATCTGCAACGCAGGACCGCTTGCGCCTTCCTTGCCAGCGACGGCCCGCGCCGGGTGCCTGGCGAGCCTCACGAAACATCTATTGACCACGTTCGCCGTACTGGTTTCGTTACTGACGACGCTCGCATTTCCACCGGGCGCGCACGCTGCTTCGGGTCTCGCCAGCCTGCCCGCCGTGATGCCCGCGATGAACTGCGCGGCCGTCGCGAGTCTCGACCTGACGGGCGTGACGGACGGCACGGTCACGATCACATCGGCCGTCGTGCTGCCGGCGGGAACGGTGGTCGGCAATCGCACGCTGCCCGCCGCGATGTGCGACGTGAAGGGCACGATCGGGCCGGGCGCGTCGCTGTTCGAACTGCAACTGCCAACACAGGGCTGGACACAGCGTTATCTGCAGACGGGCTGCGGCGGCCTGTGCGGCAACCTGTCGATCAACGCGCCGATGGCCTCGACCTGCGTGCCCGTCACCAACGGCCAGATCGCAATGTCCGCGACCGACATGGGCCACGAAGGCGGCAACGACGGTTCGTGGGCGCTCGATCCGAAGGCGAAGCTCGACTTTGCGTATCGCGCGGAGCACGCGACAGCGCAAGTGTCGAAGGCGATCATCAACAAGTTTTACGCGCGGCCCGCGAAGTACGCGTATTTCGACGGCTGTTCCGACGGCGGCCGCGAAGCGTTGATGGAAGCGCAGCGCTTTCCCGACGACTTCGACGGCATCGCGGCCGGCGCGCCCGCGAACGATCTGATCGTGCAGAACACGTTCCATCACGGCTGGGCCGCCGCCGC
Source organism: Paraburkholderia sabiae (assembly GCF_030412785.1). Classification (NCBI taxonomy): domain Bacteria; kingdom Pseudomonadati; phylum Pseudomonadota; class Betaproteobacteria; order Burkholderiales; family Burkholderiaceae; genus Paraburkholderia; species Paraburkholderia sabiae. Next base: position 3,056,138 of record NZ_CP125295.1, on the reverse strand, counting down.
GAATATCGATCCGAAAACGGGCAAGTACATTCTGCTCGCGGGCAAGCTGCCGCTGATCCATGCCGCCGTGCTGAAGGCGTGCGACAGCATCGACGGCGTGACGGATGGCATCGTCGACCGGCCGCAAGCCTGCCGCTTCGATCCCGCGACGCTGCTGTGCGCGAAAGGGCAGGCAGCGGCGACGTGTCTGTCCGCTTCGGAAGCGGCTGTCGTGCGCAAGATTCACGACGGCGCGACGGACGCGAGTGGCGCGCGCCTTGAGCCGTATGTGTCGCGCGAATGGGGTTCGGAGCTGAACTGGAGCCTCTTCGTGCCCGCTACGGATGCCGGCCCGAGCGGCAGCATCAACTTCGTGATGCCGTTCCTGCAGTACCTCGATTACTTCAACGGCTCGAATACGGCTGCGACGTTCGGCGACCTGAAGTTCACGATCGACAACTTCCTGAAGACCGTGCCCGTTTCGAAATATCTCGCGGCCACCGATCCCGATCTGCAGCCGTTCCAGCGACGCGGCGGCAAACTGCTGCTGTGGCACGGACTCGAAGACCAGCACATCTCGCCGCGTTCGACGATCGAGTACTACACGCAGATGAAGAACGTGATGGGCAGCGAGCGGGTCGACAGCTTCGCGAAGCTCTATCTGTTTCCGGGCGTCGCGCATTGCGGCGGCGGCGACGGTCCGAACACGTTCGATATCCTGACGCCGCTGATGTCGTGGACGGAATCGGGTGCGAAGCCGGGCAAGATCGTCGCATCGATCGTCGACTCGACGGGGCAGACGACGCGCACGCGCCCCGTGTTCCCTTATCCCGCCGTCGCGCGCTACACGGGTTCGGGCAGCACCGACGACGCAGCGAACTTCGCGTCGGTGCAGGACGACACGCGCATCGATCTGAACTGGATCGGCGAGTGGCTGTACTCGCCGAGCTACGAGGCATGGTGCAAGGCGCAAGGCTCGCAACTGGACTGCACGGGCGGCAACAACTGGAGCCGCTACCGCAAGAACTGACGCCTTCCGGCTTCAGGTAGTCGCGACGAGAAATGCTTCGCCCGTCGACGGTTGCAGACCATCGGATCGACGGGCGAAGTAGCGTTCGACCATATCGGCTGTCGATACATACTCCGCGCGTTTGAAACCCGCTTCGCGCGCGAGCGCCAGCATGTCGTCCGGCGTGAAGAAACTGACGAACGGCGTGCCCGCTGCACGCGCGCGCTCGTACACGAACTCGTGCTGCGCGCGCTCGGCGGGATCGATCAGATCGAGCGGCAGCAGAAAGGTCATCGCGAGCGTCGAGCCGGGCGCGAGTTGCGCGATCTGACGCAGCGTCGCGAGATTCGCTTCGCGCGTCAGGTACATCGACACGCCCGTCGATGCGATCACGGCCGGCGCGCTCGTATCGAAGCCCGCGTTAACGATCTGTTCCCACCACGACTGGCCTGCTTCGAAATCGACGGGCACGAGACGAAGCCAGTCGGGCAGGCCGTAGCCGAGTTCAATCAGGCGATTGCGTTTCCACGCCGTCGCACCGGGGCGGTCCACCTCGAAGATTTTCAGACGCGATGCCGTTTCAGGCTTGCGCTGCGCGAACGTATCGAGTCCCGCGCCGAGAATCACGTATTGCCCGACGCCACGCTCGAGTTCGCGCGAGACCAGATCCTCGATGAAACGCGCGCGGCCCACGATCGACGCGCGATAACCGCGCGTCCCTTGCGCATCCATGTCGGGGCGATTACGCCAGCCTTCGTCGGGTGCGGCGAGACGCAGGCCGATTTCATCGTCGAGCACATGCGGCGCGGCATCGACCTGCACATGCATCGCGCGCCACAACGCGACGCGTACGGCGGTGCTGTCGGGCGCAGCAGTCTGATCGTCCTGCATGTTGTTCTCCTTGAAATTCGAACGTCGACGGCGTGAATCTAAAACGGTGACACGGGCGTTTGTCAACTCGTGCACATGCCGGACGCATATGCCAATGCGAGGCGACCCTGTCGCGGCGCAAACGTAATGCCCGACTGACGCAAGCGCCAGCGAACCGCAGCGCTATACTGTGTGCCCGTCCACATCCCGCGACGACATAACAAATTGGCAGATCACGATCTGAAGCGGCTGAAAATCGACCGGCCTGCGCTCGCTACGGGCGGCCGCCGGCGCAACTGGATCGGCTACGGGGCCGTTGTGCTGATCCTCATTCTGGCGCTCGTCGTCGGGCTCCGGCTCGCCGGGCCGCAGACCGTCGAAACCACGACCGTGGTCTCGGCTTTTCCCTCGCAAAGCTACACGCTGCTCAACGCGACGGGCTATGTCGTGCCGCAACGTAAGGCGGCCGTGGCGTCGAAGGCGCAAGGGCGGCTCGAATGGCTCGGCGTGCTCGAAGGCACGCGCGTCAAGAAAGACGAAGTGATCGCGCGGATCGAGAGCAACGACGTCGCGGCATCGCTCGCGCAGGCGAAGGCGCAGATCAAGGTCGCAGAGGCGAACCTTGCGCTTCAGCAGGCCGAATTGAAGAACGCGGAAATCAACCTGCGTCGCTCGAAAATTCTCGCGCCGAACGGCGCGATTCCCGCGACGCAGTACGACGCCGATGTCGCGCGCTACGACAAGGCCGTCGCTTCCATCGACAACAGCCGCGCCGCGATCGTGTCCGCACAGGCGAATGCACAGGCTGCGCAGGTCGCCGTCGATCAGACCGTGATCCGCGCGCCGTTCGACGGCGTCGTGATCGAAAAGCACGCGAATGTCGGCGACAACATCACGCCGTTTTCGCAAGCTTCGGACAGCAAGGGCGCTGTCGTCACGATCGCCGACATGGCGACGCTCGAAGTCGAAGCCGACGTCGCCGAATCGAACATCGCAAAGATCACCGTGAATGCGCCGTGCGAGATTCAACTCGACGCGCTGCCGAACGTGCGGCTCGCGGGCAGCGTGTCACGCATCGTGCCGACTGTGGACCGGTCGAAGGCGACCGTGCTCGTCAAGGTGCGCTTCGTCGATCACGACGAGCGCGTGCTGCCCGATATGAGCGCGAAGATCGCGTTTCTGTCGAAGCCGGTGCCGCCTGAAGATCGCAAGCCGGTGGTCGCGGTGCAACCCAATGCGATCGTCGAGCGAGATGGCCGCAAGGTCGTGTTCGTCGTCAAGGACGACATCGTACACGCAGTGCCTGTTACGACGGGCGCTGCGCTCGGCGAACTGGTCGCAGTCGAAGGCGTGCGTCCTGGCGATGTGCTGGTGCGCGCGCCGAACGAACATGTCAAGGACGGCGCCAAGGTCACCGTGGCGAAGAAACAGTGAGTGCGCCTCCTAACAACGCCAACGCGAACGCCAACGCCACGCCGCCGCTCGTCGACATCCGGCAGCTCGTGAAGTCGTACCGGCGCGGCGTGCAAACGGTGCCCGTGCTGTCCGACATCACGCTAGCGATCGGCGAAGGCGATTTCATCGCGCTGATGGGGCCGTCGGGTTCGGGCAAGAGCACGCTGCTCAATCTGATTGCGGGCATCGACCGGCCGGACGGCGGCGAACTGCGCGTCGGCGGGCTGGATATCACGCGGCTGTCGGAGTCGGCGCTCGCGCAATGGCGCGCGGCGCATGTCGGCTTCATCTTCCAGTTCTACAACCTGATGCCCGTACTGACGGCGTTCGAAAACATCGAATTGCCGTTGATGCTCACGCGTCTGTCGCGCAAGGAGCGCCACGAGCGCGTCGGCCTCGTGCTCGACATGGTGAATCTCGGCAATCGCGCGCATCATTATCCGTCGGAGCTGTCGGGCGGACAGCAGCAGCGCGTCGCGATTGCGCGCGCGTTGATCACCGATCCGACGTTGATCGTCGCCGACGAACCGACAGGCGACCTCGATCGCGCGTCCGCCGAAGAAGTGCTCGCGATGATGCAGCGCCTGAACCGCGAACTGGGCAAAACGATCATCATGGTCACGCACGACGCGCACGCGGCGGGCGCGGCGAATGCGCTCGTGCATCTGGAGAAGGGAGAGCTGATCGATGGCACGGCTCGCTAAATCTGGCGCTGGCGCGCGATCATGTTCCTGCTGAAGCTGATCACGCGCAACGCGCTGCGTCACAAGCTGCGCACGACGCTGACCGTGCTCGGCCTGACGATCGCCGTGCTCGCCTTCGGGCTGCTGCATACCGTCGTCGATGCGTGGTACGCGGGCGCGGCGGCGGCATCGAATGCGCGGCTCGTGACGCGCAACGCGATCTCGCTCGCGTTTCCGCTGCCGTTGAGCTACGAGAACCGCATTCGCGGCGTGGACGGCGTGACGATGGTCGCGCGTTCGAGCTGGTTCGGCGGCATCTATCGCGAGCCGAAGAACTTCTTCGCGCAGTTCGCGGTGTCGGACAACTATCTCGATCTTTACCCGGAATTCATCCTGCCCGCGCAGCAGCGCTCGGACTACGAGCGCGACCGCAAAGGCTGTCTGATCGGCAGGCAACTTGCGACGGCATACGGCTTCAAGATCGGCGATGTGATTCCCATCAAGGGCACGATCTATCCGGGCACGTGGGAATTCGTCGTGCGCGGCATTCTGGACGGCCGCGACGAATCGACGATCACGCGCCAGATGATTTTTCACTGGGACTATCTGAACGAAAGCGTGCGCAAGATGCCGGGCCGCAAGCCGGATCAGGTCGGCGTGTACGTGCTGGGCATCGACAATCCGGATAACGCCGCTGAAATCTCGCAGCGCGTCGACGCCGTGTTCAAGAACTCGCTCGCCGAAACGCTGACGGAAACGGAGCAGGCGTTCCAGCTCGGCTTCGTCGCGATGTCGAATCAGATCATCGCGGCGATCCAGCTCGTGTCGTATGTGGTGATCGTGATCATCATGGCCGTGATGGCGAACGCGATGGCGATGAGCGCGCGCGAGCGCACCACCGAATACGCGACGCTCAAGGCGCTCGGCTTCGGCCCGGGCTTTCTCGCGCTCTTGATGTTCGGCGAATCGCTGACGATCTGCACGGTCGGCGCCGGCCTCGGCATGCTCGCGACGCCGCCCGCCGCGAGCTTCTTCAAGCAGGCGACGGGCGGCGTGTTTCCGGTGTTCGCCGTATCGCGCGACACGATGCTGCAACAGGCGGCGTGCGCGCTCGTCGTCGGGCTGGCCGCCGCTGTGATTCCGGCGATTCAGGCGGCGCGCGTGCGGATCGTCGAAGGCTTGCGGGCCATCGGTTAAGGGAACAGTCACGTGGCCATTCCGCTTTCGTACATCGCACGCAATCTGTGGACGCGCCGTCTGACCACCGCGTTGACGGCGGGCGGACTCGCGCTCGTGGTGTTCGTCTTCTCGACGGTGCTGATGCTCGACGCGGGTCTCAAGAAGACGCTCGTCTCGACGGGCGAACAGGACAACGTCGTCGTGATCCGCAAGGGCGCGGAAACGGAAGTGCAGAGCGCGATCGATCGCGGGCAGGCCAACGTGATCGAAATGCATCCCGCCGTGGCGATGGGCGGCGATGGGATGCGGATGGCGTCGAAGGAATCCGTCGTGCTGATCTCGCTGCGCAAGCTCGGCACGGGCAAGCCGTCGAATGTGGTGATTCGCGGCGTCTCGCCCGCGGGCATGAGCTTGCGGCCGCAGGTGAAGCTCGCGTCGGGACGCATGTTCAGTCCGGGTTCGTCGGAGATCGTGGTCGGCAGCAGCATCGCGAAGGGTTTCAGCAACACGCAACTGGGCGAGCATCTGCATTTCGCGCAGCGCGACTGGACCGTGGTCGGCACCTTCGATGCAGGCGGCAGCGGCTTCGATTCGGAAATCTGGGGCGACGTCGATCAGCTGATGCAGTCGTTCCGGCGCACCAGTTATTCGTCGATGGTGGTGCGGCTCGCGCAATCCGATCAGTTCGAGCAATTCCGCGCCGATATCGACGTCGATCCGCGTCTCGCGGAAGAAGCGAAGCGCGAGCAGACGTTCTACAGCGACCAGTCGAAGGCGCTCTCCACGTTCCTCAACATTCTCGGCATCACGCTGTCGTCGATCTTTTCGATTGCCGCGATGATCGGCGCGATGATCACGATGTATGCGTCGGTCGCGAATCGCGTCGCGGAGATCGGCACGCTGCGCGCGCTTGGTTTTCAGCGCGCAAATGTGCTGGCCGCGTTTCTGATCGAGGCGATGCTGCTGGGGCTGGTGGGCGGGCTGGCGGGTCTGGGCTGCGCGGCGTTCATGCAGTTCGCGTCGTTTTCGACCACGAACTTCCAGACCTTCGCGGACCTGTCGTTCCGCTTCATCCTCACGCCGTCGATCGTCGTGAAGACGCTGCTGTTTTCGATGACGATGGGGCTCGTCGGCGGGTTTTTGCCCGCGATGCGCGCGGCGCGGATGAATATCGTCGATGCGTTGCGAGCGCGGTGAACCCGCGCCGCGCTCACGCCGTTGCGATCAGGTCGTCTTGTGCGCCTGCCGCTCGATCTCCGCGCGCAGCCGGTCTTCCTGCTCGCGCAACTCGGGCGTGAATTCATCGCCGAAATCCTCGGCTTCGAATACCTGACGAATTTCGATTTCCGATTCGCCTTCCATCGGATTCGGACAACGCCGCACCCATTCGACGGCTTCTTCCATCGACTTCACCTGCCACAGCCAGAATCCGGCGATCAGTTCCTTGGTCTCTGCGAACGGCCCGTCGATCACCGTGCGGTTCGCGCCCGAAAAGCGCACGCGCTTGCCGCGCGAACTCGGATGCAGGCCTTCGCCCGCCTGCATGATGCCCGCCTTCACGAGTTCTTCGTTGAACTGGCCCATCGCCGCCAGCAGTTCGGTGCTGGGCATTTTGTACGCTTCGGAATCGGCGGTTGCTTTTACGATCACCATGACTCGCATCGTTTGTCTCCTGGTCGGGTTGTCGAACCTGCGCGAAATCGCGCCTTCATGATGACGACGTTCGAGCGCGGCCTGAATCGACAACGCCCGACGAGTTTATTTTTTCTTGCGACGTGTAGCGGTTTTCGGCGACGGCTTGCGTTTCGCCGCAGCATCAGCCCGCTGCGTATCCGCCCATTCGCGGATCATCGCAACCAGCGCGCGCAAGCCAGCCGGCGCGTGCCGGCGGCCCGGATAGTACAGACATAAGCCGTCGAGCGGCGGCGTCCAGTCTTCCAGCACGCGGACCAGTGTGCCCGCTTCGAGATCGGCGGCGACGGTCCATTCGCTCAGATACGTCAGGCCGACGCCGGCGCGCGCGGCGTCGAGCATCAGGCCGGCTTCGTCGAGCGTCATCGCGCCCTTGCCGTCGATCCGCACCGTTTCGCCGTGCCGCTCGAATTCCCACTGCCAGATCGAGCCGCTCGGCATGCGCGTGCGGATGCAGCGATGCTGGTTGAGATCGTGAGGCGTGCGCGGCGGCGCGTGCTGCGCGAAATACGCGGGGCTCCCCACCACCGCGAAACGCTGCCGGTCGCCGAACGGCACGGCGATCATGTCCTGGGGCACCGTTTCCGCGAGACGGATGCCCGCATCGAAGCCCTCGACGACGATATCGATCAGCCGGCCTTCCGTGACGATATCGAGTTTCATCTCCGGATAGCGCTCCAGAAACGCGATGAACACGGGCATCGCCTGATGCGCCGCGCCCACCGACGTGTTGATGCGCAGTGTGCCGCTCGGCGTGTCGCGAAAGCTGCCCGCCTGTTCGAGCGCGACGCGGATGCTCGACAGCGCGGGCGCCACGCTGTCGACGAATTGCGCGCCCGCCTCCGACAGTGACACGCTGCGCGTCGTCCGGTTGAACAGACGCACGCCGATGCGCGCTTCGAGCGCCGCCACGGCGTGACTCAACGCGGAAGTCGACACGCTCAGTTCGTTGGCGGCGGCGCGAAAGCTGCGATGACGCGCAACCGCCAGTACCGCTTCCAGTTCCGCCATGCCCGTCGTTTTCATTGTCCTGTTTTGCTCAATAGGTCATGTCCGATTGTACGACTAGTCGATTCAATCGTGCGCCGCTATCTTTACGTCACTGGAAGCACGTTACGAGGTATGCAGATGCACACAATCGACACAATCTATATTGACGGCGCGTTCGTCACGCCGCATGGCGAAGAGTGGTTCGACCTCTTCAATCCCGCGACGGAACGCGTGATCGGCCGCGTGCGCCTCGCCGACGCGAAAGACGCACGCGACGCGATTGCTGCCGCGAAGCGCGCGTTTCCGGCGTTTTCGCGTACCAGCAAACGCGCGCGCATCGACATGCTCAGGCGCATGCATGCTGCCGTCGTCGCGAAAGAGGACGAGCTGTACGAGGCGATCGTCGAGGAATACGGCGCGCCCGTGTCGCGCGGACGCTGGATGGCGCAGCACGCGAGCAACGTGCTCAGCGAAGCGGCCAAGGTGCTGGAGCACTACGAATTCAGGCGCCAGGCGGGCACGGCCGAAGTGGTGATGCAGCCGCTCGGCGTCGCGGGATTGATCACGCCCTGGAACAGCAACGCGGGCTTCATCTGCGGCAAGCTCGCGGCGGCGCTGGCGGCGGGCTGCACGACCGTCATCAAGCCGAGCGAGATGAGCGCGCTGCAGACGCGGATCGTCACGCAGGCGCTGCACGAGGCAGATTTGCCGCCCGGCGTGTTCAACATCGTGACGGGGCGCGGCGATTCCGTCGGTGCGCAGATCAGTTCGCATCCGGATGTCGCGAAGATTTCGTTCACGGGTTCGACGGCTGTCGGCAAGACGATTCTGCGAACGGGCGCCGATACGCTCAAGCGCGTGACGCTGGAGCTGGGCGGCAAGTCGCCCGTCGTCGTGCTCGACGATGCCGACTTCGCACAGGCCGTGCCGCTCGCGATTCAGGCGGGCTTCATGAACAGCGGCCAGGCGTGCATCGCGGGCACGCGCATTCTGGTGCCGCGCGAGCGTCTTTCCGAGTTCGAAGCGCTCGTGCGAAACGAAGTGGCGCGCGTGCAATCGGGTGATCCGCGCGATCCGCTCACGACGGTCGGTCCGATGGTCAGCCAGAAGCAGTGGGAGCGCGTGCAGCGCTATATCCGCATCGGCATCGACGAAGGCGCACGTCTGATTGCGGGTGGCGAAGGACGTCCCGATGGTCTCGACGCGGGCTGGTTCATCAAGCCGACCGTCTTCAGCGACGTGACCAACGATATGACGATCGCGCGCGAAGAAATCTTCGGCCCGGTGCTGTCGATCATCGGGTACGGCGACGTCGAAGAAGCGATCGCGATTGCCAACGATACGAACTACGGCTTGCAAGCTTACGTGCTCTCGCAGGACATAACGCGCGCGCATGAAGTGGCGTCGCGCATCGAGGCGGGGCGCGTGCTCGTCAACACGCTGGCGCATGAGCCGGCCGCGCCGTTCGGCGGATTCAAGCAGTCGGGCATCGGGCGCGAGTACGGCACGTACGGGATCGAAGCGTTTCTCGAACCGAAGGCAGTGCTCGGCGTGCTGTAAGCGTATCGCGATGTGATGACACTGGCGGCGACAGTGGCGGTAAAAGGCGGTTCGCCTTTCACCGCCTTTCTTTTTCTGTCTGGTATTAGCGGGTCATCGTGGGCGTATTCATCGATCACACGGACCACGGCGCGCGTTGCCACGCGATATCGATCCAGCACGCATGTGATACGTGAAAGCGTGCGTAAGCGAGCGCCGCGCAACGGCTCTCCCATCGTGTGGGACGCGTTGCTATCGTTTCGGCATCTTCATTACTGCAACGGCAGCGCAATATCTGCCGACCGCCATGATCTCGCTGAAACGAATTTCCCTTCTCGCCGCGCTCGTCGCGTTGTCCTTTGCTGCTCAGGCGCAAGTGCCGCCGTCGTCCGATCTTCCGCCGCCGCACGACGGTCCCGCGCACGATGGTCCGCCGCCGCATGGTCCGGGCTTCGCGGCCGTCAACGATCTCGAACACCTGCAACGTCTCTATGACATGAGCGGGCGCGATGCGGAGATGAACGCGGTCTATCACGACGTGCTGTCGAAAACGCACGATCCCGCGCTCCGGCATTACGTGTATGTCGCGCTGGCGCGCAATCAGCTGAAGCCCGCTAATGTCGATCAGGCAATCGACACGATTCGCAAGAGCCTCGACGAAGATATCGAAGCGCTCGACAAGCACCCCGCACAGCCTGTCAAGCGCTAAACGTTTGCGCTAAAGACCGCTGCTCGCATCACACGAGCAGCGAAATGATCCCGCCGATCGTCAGCCCTGCCGCGAGCCACTTGCCCGCCGAGTAGAAGCTGTTGCGGTCGTCCTTCGGCTGGTCGGGCCGTTCCAGTCCCAGCGCGCCATACGCGAACGCTTTCATCGGCGAGACGTCGGATGGCGTTGTGTCGTCGGCGTTGTCGGTTACGTCGATGTCCGCCGTGTCGGCGTCGGTATCCGTATCTGTGTCGGCGTCCATGTCCGCATCATCGGCGGCCAGCGATGCGTTCGCGGACGTGTTGCTCTTCGGCTCGACGCTATTCGCGCTATCCACGCCGTCCGCTCGCTGTACACGGGACGCCGCTGCCGCGCCTGCGGGCGAAATGCTGACCGTGACGCCCGGCTGAGCGGCTTTGGCCGCTGCGTCCTGCTTCGCTTCCTTCTGCACGCTGCCGAGCGCGCTACCTGCCGCATTTTGCGCGGCTTCAGCCGATGCGTCGCCGGACACGGAAGCGCGATGCGTCGACGGCGTAGTCGCCGTCCCATATCCGACACTGCTCACCATTGCACGCCTCCTTCAGTTGCGAATTCCAGTTGCACTGATGGCGCTAACGTCTGCTGGCGTGCACAACTTGAGGGCTCGTAAGGCCCGGTAAGCAAACCGGGCGCGTGCGTCCGCGTGCCCTCGCGTACATCACGCGGCGATGTACACCCATGCTTCGAGGCCCGACTTCAGCGTGACGAGCACGCGCTTGTAGTCGTCGACTTCGTATTCGTCGGCGGCAGCGAGTTCCTGCGCGGTGATCTCGAAGACGGTGCCTGCGACTTCGTCGGCGGGATTGCCGCTCGGCCGCACCACGGGATGATGCGTCTTGCCGCTGATCTCGACGACTTTCGGATCGGCGATCGCGAGCAGTGTCTGTGCATAGCCGGGCAGCGCGTCCGCACGGCCCACGAGTTCGCGGCCGAAGCTGGAAATCTGCACGTTGCGATCCTGCAGCGTGCCGTACGAGAAGAGATAGACGACGGACGTGTCGGGCGTTTGGGGCGTGTTCAAGTGCGTGCTCCTGGAATCGAACGGGACGAACGGGACGAACGGGACGACCGGATCGAACAAAATCGGACGAAGCGGCCAGTCTACCGTCGCCGCTTTTCGCGCGCTGTCACGCGTCGCGGTTCCGCGCGGAAAGATTCGGAAAGCAGCAATCTCGCTCGCTTATTGCAAATGAGAATAACTCTTAATAAGCTGACGCGCTTTCCATCCAGTTGACTGCGCCTGATTTGGGCGAGTCCACAAAACACGACGACATGACAGACCACACGCCTTTCACGGGGCGCGCCGCCGGCGCGCGTGTTTCAGTCCGCCGCGCCGCCCGCCTGCCGGGCGCGACGCGCCTGCCGCTCGGCGCGGCGCTTCTCGTCAGCGCGGGCGTCGTGCTGTCGTCGGTGACGACGACGGCCTGGGCGCAAACCACGTCTGCCGATTCCGCCACGACGACATCGACAACGCAGACCCAGCAGCAGGACAAGACGCTGCCGTCCGTGAAAGTGGCTGCCAAACGCGATCTGTCGACCGACAACGAAACCATCAGCGCTGGCGCATTGGGCACGCGCGCGCAGGTCGACACGCCGTTCTCGACCAACGTGAAGACGAGTGAGGACGCGAAGGACCTGATGGCCAACACGGCCAACGATCTCTTCAAGTACGACCCCGCCGTGACCGTGGTCGGCGACAACGCGACGGCCGAGAACTCCGTGTTCAGCGTGCGGGGCCTGCAGATCGACATGCTCAACGGCGTGAAGGTCGACGGTCAGAGTTTTCCGTCGTGGGACACGGATCTTCCCCTCGAACCGTTCGAGCAGGTTCAGTTGCTCAAAGGGCTGTCGGGCTTCATGTACGGCTTCGGCTCGCCGGGCGGCATCGTCAACTATGTGGTCAAGCGTCCGACGGATACGCCGTATCGCAGCGTGTCGGTCGGTTATCAGTCGGCGGGCGTGTTCAGCGAGAAGCTCGACGTGGGCGGTCGCTTCGGTAACGACGACCGTTTCGGCTATCGCTTCAATCTCGTGAACGAAGAGGGCAATACGGCCGAAGCGAACGGACATCTGCGCCGTCAGGTCGCGTCGGTGGCGCTGGACTTCCGCATCACGCCGGATCTCACGTGGAGCATGGATGCGTTCTATCAGAAGCGCAAAACGACGGGCACGTTGTTCGCGATGTACTTCGGCTCGGGCGTCGGCATTCCGGATGCGAGCTCGATCAGCCGCAATCTCACGCAGCCGCAGAACTACTACGAAACGGAGATGGCGTCGTTCGGCACGGGCCTCGATTACCGGATCAACGACAACTGGCACGCAAGCCTGAAGTACCGCTTCGCGAAAGAAAACCGCTACAACTCGGACAGCCTGCTGTACGTCTACGACAACGCGGGCGACTACTCGAACACGCTGTATGCCGCACTGACGCGCTACTTCTATTCGAACGTCGACGCGATGGTGGAAGGCAAGTTCAACACGGGCAGCGTCAAGCATGACGTCGTGCTGGGCGCGGGCTATCAGACGCAGACGAGCGTGTACGACAACAGCACGGGCTGGAACGACGGCTACAGCCTCGGCATCGGCAATCTGTACAGCAGCACGCTGCTGACGAACGATGAAGTGCATATCGGCGAAAACATGTATCGCCAGTCGTACACGACGCAAGCCGCACTGTACGCGAGCGATACCGTCGACATCACGTCGCGTCTGTCGGTGCTGCTCGGCCTGCGCTACACGCAGTTCCGGGAGACTTCGTACAACACGGATTACACGGTCAGCGCGGGTTACAGCGCGAGCCCCGTCACGCCGACCGTTGCCGTGATGTACAAGACCGATCCGTATTCGACCGTGTACGCGAGCTATGTCGAATCGCTGCAGCAGGGCGGCGCGGCGGGCAACACGAACGTGAACTACGGCGAGACGTTCGGGCCGCTCAAGAGCAAGCAGTATGAAGTCGGCTTCAAGACGGACCATCAGAAGTGGGGCGCCAATCTCGCGGTGTTCCGTGTCGATCAGGGCTACGAGTACACGAATTCGCAGAACGTCTACGTGCAGAGCGGCAAGAAGCGCTACACGGGTGTCGATGCAAGCGGCTGGGTGCAGCTCGCGAACGACTGGCGTTTCCTTGGCGGCGTGATGTGGCTTAATGCAAAGGCCGTCGATGTCGACGATACGACGATCGAAGGCAAGCGCGTCTATGCGACACCGCGTTTCACCGCGACGGGCCGCATCGAATACAACCCGTCGTATATGCGCCAGCTGACGCTCGCGTTCGGCGGCAAGTACGTCGGCAATATGGCCGTCGATGCAGCGAATACGCAGTTCACGCCCGCCTATACGCTGTACGACGTGAGCGGCAAGTATGAGACGCGCATCGCGGGTAAGGACGTGACGTTCCGCGCGGGCATCAACAATCTCTTCAACCGTCGTTACTGGACGTCCGCATACGGCTATTACGCGCTGCCGGGCGCGACGCGCACGGCCGTGGCGAGCGCGACGCTGCAGTTCTGATCCTGTTTTTCAGGGGCAACAAAAAAGCTCGAACGTTTTGGCGTTCGAGCTTTTTCTATTTCTATCGCGTCGCTGTTTATTGCGCAGCGCTGCCGTCCGGTGAAGGCGGCGCAATCATCGCGACGCCGCAAAACCAGCTATCCGACGCAGGTTCGCGCGTGCGCCAATCGGCGCGCTTGCCGATCACGTTGCTGCATTGCACGGGCGGCACGAGGTCGTGCGTCGTCGCCGTGCATTGCTGGACGTCGCGGGCGAACGTTTGCGTGTCGAGTGTTTTGGGTTTGTCGGCGGGCTTGTCGACGAGTTTCTCGACGGGTTTGCTCACGGCGGCAAGATCGGCATCGACGGGACGCGCGCGTTGTTCGTCGTCCGGCGCGGGCTTGTGCAACTGCGCGCGGATTTCGTCGATACGCGTCGAGTACCAGTCGGCGAGGCACGCAATGTCCTTGCAATTCTCTTCGCGCCACGCCCATTTGCTGTCGCTGTCGCGTCGATACGCGCGGCGGTCGGCCGCCTGTTTCTGCGCGAGTTTGAACAGCTTGCCGAGTTCGTCGTCGGCTCTGGAGAGACCGGCGTCATGGCAGATCAGCGTCTCGGCCGTCGAATGCGCGATCGCGCAATTGAAGCTGGTGGCGTGCGCATTCGACATCGCGAGCAGGCCGAGCGCGGCGAGGGTGGTTCGGTTGAGCTTCATGGATCGCGCCTCGCTAGTGACACACGACGACGCACGTGACGGCGCTGATGCCGGCAGCCGCGCCGACCAGCCCGCCGAGCATGAATGTCTGAAGCGATGTCGCGCATCCCTGCAGGCACAGCACGGCCGCCAGCAGGATGGAAACGGTGGTAAAGCGCATTGGCCCCTCGATGCAGATAGTCTCGACCTGCAAGCATAGGTGGCGCGTGCGCGCGCATTCGCGCGAGCAACGGCCGATAAAGCCGGTTGCTTACGAGAAGTTGCCGTGCGTCAGGATATGGAAGATATGGCGCTGCCGCGAGCCTTGCACAAACGTTCAAGACGCACCGCATGCGCGCCCGCTACGCTGCATGCCATACGGTTGAACCGGTATCCGATGCGAGGACGATATGACCACTTCATTGACCACTTCACTCACTCCACTCAGGCCTCAGGTTGTGCCTCAAATCCGCGAGGCGGCGTTTCCCGGCGATACGGAGGCTCTCGTCGCGATCGTTCGCGAGTACGTGCGCTGGCTCGACATGGACCTGTCGTATCGCGGCTTCGAAGAGGAAATGCAATCGTTCGAGCAGACCTACACGTTGCCTTCCGGCATGTTCTTCATCGCCGAAGTGAACGGCGAAGTGGCGGGCTGCGGCGGCCTGCTGCGTCATTCGGATGACGTCGCTGAAGTCAAACGCGTTTATGTGCGGCCCGCGTATCGCGGACTTGCACTTGGCGAGAAGATCATGACGCGCGTGATCGACAAGGCGAAGTCGTTGGGCTTTGCAAAGCTCGTGTTAGATTCGGTACCTCAAACGGCATTCGCGCAAAAGCTTTACGAGCGGATGGGCTTTACCGAAACCGCGCCGTACTATGCGAATCCCGTGCCGGGAACGCGCTTTCTCGAACTCGTGTTGTGAAGGGAAGGGCGTTCGATAAACTTCGCGTGCAAGGAACCCATGCCGTCAACCAACGCTTTGCTTCTCTACGTCGATACGCAATTTGCGAGTCCGTATGCGATGTCGGTATTCGTCGCGCTGCACGAAAAGCATTTGACATTCGACATGCGCACTGTCGATCTCAACCAGCATGCGAACAACGAGCGCGACTACGCGGCGACTTCGATCACGCAACGTGTGCCCGCGCTGGTTCATGACGGCTTTACACTGTCGGAGTCGTCGGCGATCACGGAGTACATCGACGAAGCGTTCGAAGGCACTGCGCTTTATCCGAAGGATCGGCAACAGCGCGCCCGCGCTCGCCAGATTCAGGCCTGGCTGCGCAGCGACCTGATGCCGGTTCGCAGCGAGCGTTCGACGGAAGTGGTGTTCTTCGGCGCGCGTGGCGGCGCGCTGTCTGCGTCGGCGCGAAGTGCTGCCGGCAAACTCTTCGCGGCCTGCGACGCATGGATCGCACAGGGCGCGCCGCATCTCTTCGACGAATGGTGCATCGCGGACGTGGATCTTGCGTTGATGCTCAACCGGCTCGCGTTGCACGGCGACGATGTGCCCTCGCATCTGGCCGATTACGCGCGGCGTCAATGGCAGAGGCCGTCGGCGCAGCGCTGGCTCGAATTGCAGCGGCCGCCGCTATGAAACGCAAACATTGACGCTATATGTCCCACATAAAGGGAATAGATGGTTGCATCCGCAACGCAATTCGCATCGGATGCAATGCCATCGGGCGCAAAGCGTCAAATGTCAAATGAATCGATGCATCCGAATTGGCTCTCGAATTGACTCTCTGTGGGTGCGAATTGATCTGAAGTATTAACCTCAGGCCTTTACTGCCGTTATACAACGGCAGAGTGATCGGAACTGGCCTGAGTAGACAATGCTTTTCTCCCCGACGGAACAGACGTCCGACGCCGGATTTCGAAGCCGGTTTCACCGACGTTCGCTGGAACATCAGCGGCCCCTTTCTACCGTGACGATGGCGTTTACCGTCGTCGCCTTCATCATTTTCGTGGGCGCACGCAGCCTGGTCGCAGGACCGGCTGTGCCGCTCGTGTGGCGGCTCGCGTGCGCGCTCGTGCTCGCGCTGCTCGTCGCTGCGATCCCGCGGACACGGAGTATCTCCGTCTTCGGCAGCATCGGCGTCGCGTACACGCTCGTGCTGCTGGCGGGGCTCGCGCTGAACGTCGCGGGACTCGACGAGCCGCTGTTATGGGCGCTGCCCGCGATCGTCGTGATTTCCGTCTGCGCGGCGCCGCTTTGGCTGACGCCCGCGCACTTCTGCATCGGCACCGCGCTCTTCTATGCGGCGGGCACGCCGTTCCTGTTGAGCCTGCCGCATCCGCATGGCGACGTGAGCGTCGTGTGCTGGATGTGGGTGCTGATCGCGGTGCCGACGGCGGCCGTATTCCACTTCGGCTTTTACTGGTTCCGGCGCAATCACTTTTTGCTCGAAGACCGGTTGGCGCGCCTTGCTGCTACCGATCCATTGACGGGCCTGCAAAACCGCCGCGCGTTTCTCGAGCAGGCGGCGCTGCGGCTGTCGTCGCTGGACGATGGCGCGAAGGTCAGCGCGATCTTTCTCGACATCGACTATTTCAAGTCGCTCAACGACCAGTTCGGGCATGCCGTCGGCGATCAGGCGCTCTCGGACGTGGCGCGCGCGCTGAAGGAATTGACGTCGGCGGGCGACATCGTGAGCCGCATCGGCGGCGAGGAATTCGCGCTGCTGCACGACGCGGCGCTGCGGCCCGCTGCGCAGCTCGCGGAAACGCTGCGCGCGGCGATCGGGCGCATTGCGCGTCCCGATGGACAGTTGAGCGCGAGCTTCGGCGTCGCGGAATACCGGCCTGGCGAAAGCGTGATGGCGCTGCTCGACCGTGCGGACGAAGCGCTCCTGCGCGCCAAATATTCGGGGCGCAACCGCGTGTGCGCGGAACGCGCAAAGCTCGTCGATCCCGTGCGGCTCACGTGGACGCACGATCCCGCGGACGGCGCAGCGGCGGAACCGATCCGTCAGCAATGGGACGATTTCTGGCTCACTTCGCATTTCCAGCCGCTTTATAGCCTTTCGCATCAGAAGCAGGTTGGCTTCGAGGCGCTGTTGCGCGGCGAGCGCGAGGATGGCGCGCAGGTGCCGCCCGCCGTGCTGTTTTCGCCGAAGCCGTTCAGCGATCAAGGAGAACTCGACCGCGTGAGCCACGCGCTGCATCTCGGCAACGCGCGCCGCCTGATTCCCGACGACGCCTGGGTGTTCCTCAACATTCTGCCGTCGACGTTCGTCGCCGACGGCTATCCCAATCAGCTCGCGCAGATCGCCCGCTCGGCGGGCATTCCCTGTGGCCGCGTGGTGCTCGAACTGCTGGAATCGCACGGCGGCAGCGTCGACGATCTGTCGCGCGCAGCGGGCCAGTATCGCGATCACGGCTTTCTGATTGCCGTCGACGACTTCGGCGCCGGGCACTCGAATCTCGACCGTCTGCTGCGCATCCGGCCCGATCTGGTGAAGCTGGACGGCGAACTGATCCGAGCGAAAAGTCCCGGCGCGGACCAGCCCATTCTGCCGAAGCTCGTGTCGCTGCTGCATCAGGCGGGCATGCTCGTCGTGGTGGAAGGTGTCGAGACGACGGAACAGCTGATTCTCGCCGTCGAATCGAACGTCGACTTTGCGCAGGGATTTTTGCTGGGCCGTCCGTCGCCGTCGATCACACCGCCCGACGCCGTGCACCGGCGCATCGATCACGCGTTCGATGTGATCGCGGAAGGGCGCGCGCATCAACATGCGCTGTTCGAATCGGAAGTGCAGCCATACCGGCAGGCGCTCGATACGGGCGTCGACGCGTGGCTCAAGGGCACGCCGCTCAACGACGCGTTCTACGATCTGGCGCAACTGGAACTGTGCATCAGCTGCTTTGCACTCGACGATACGGGCCGGCAGATCGGGCTTGAATTGCCGGGCAAGGCGTCGGCGATCGACGGCGGATCGCTGCATCCCGTCGCGAATCCGCGCGACGCGCGCTGGGATCATCGGCCGTATTTCCGCAATGCGGTGTTGAAGCCGGGCGTGCCGATTACGAGCAGCCCGTATCTGTCGCTGGCGAGCGGCAGGCCGTGTATCGCCGTGACGGTGGCGCTGCAGTCGGATGCCGGGCGCTGCGTGGTCGGCGCGGAACTCGACTGGTCGCTGCAACGCTTGCCCTGGCCGACAGCCGAGCATTGGTGACGCGCGGCGCGTCGAACAACTGAAATTGCGTCAGCGCAGCCGCGCCAGAAGCGCGCAGGCCTGTTCGTGAAGATCGGTGTCCGTGGGCCGAAGCGTGAAACGCGTCGATTCGGGCAGCTTCGCGAAGTTCTTGCCCGTGCTGCGCGCGTAGGCAGGGTCGTAGTGCAGATCGATCAACTGCTCGAACAGTTCGACGCGGCGATCGGCGTCGATCATCTTCTGCCATTCCTCGATACGCGCGTGTCCGTGCAATTCGACGAGCCGCGCGAGCTGCGACTTGAAGAGCGTGCGATTGTCGAACAGATGCGCATAGTCCTGCAGCAGCAGCCGGATGCGCTCGTCGCGTTCCGTTTCGACCCTGATGCACGTGCCGCGATGGATCTGTTCCGTCAACGACGCGGGCAGCGCAATCGACCCGATCCGTCGGCTTTCCGCTTCGACGAACACCGGTTGCTCCGTGTCGAAACCGCGCAGTGCGCCGACGAGTGCGGTATCGAACGCTTTTTGCGTGGGTTGCGCCTCATTCGGAAGCATGCCGAGAATCGAGCCGCGATGCGCGGCGAGCGCTTCGAGATCGAGAGTCTGCGCGTGCGCGCCAGCCAGCGCGTTCAGCAGCCGCGTCTTGCCGCTGCCGGTGTGTCCCGCGAGCACGATGTAACGGAACTGCCGAGGCAGCGTGTCGAGTAGTTCGATCACGTTGCGGCGATACGTCTTGTAGCCGCCGTCCAGTTGCCGCGCGCGCCAGCCGATCAGATTGAACCACGTCGTCATCGACCCCGACCGCTTGCCGCCGCGCCAGCAATAAATGAGCGGGCGCCAGTTGCGCGGACGGTCCGCAAAGGTCGTTTCGAGGTGCGCGGCGATGTTGCGCGACACCATCGCCGCGCCTAGCCGGGTCGCCTCGAACGGCGACACCTGCTTGTACATCGTGCCGATGATCACGCGTTCTTCGTTGGACAGCACGGGCGCGTTGATTGCGCCGGGAATATGGTCTTCGGCGAATTCGAGCGGTGTGCGGACGTCGACGATTTCATCGAAATCCGCGATCTGGTCGAGCGGGGCGAGAAGCGATTTCAAGGGCTGGAGCAAGGAGCGGTCGCGGCGCGACGTAACGTTCGATTATCGCATGTCAGGCGCTTTTACCCGTTCGCCCCCGCGACGGCCTGTCGCGAGCAAATAGCTCACGTTATGATGTAAAGTAACGGAAAGCGATGTAAGCCCACGACGCAACGTGGCGCGCCTCGCAGGAATGATGGTTTCATGCATGGTCGAACGCCGCGGAGGCGCAACATGTCGATTTCGTCGGTATTGAACTGGTGTTTCGGAGCCCAGCCGCATCAAGTCGGCCCAGATCACGGCCACAGCAACGGCGATGGTGGAAAAGACGACGGCGAACACCGCGCGCCGCAGGACGAACGGCGGGCGCTGCTCGGCGAACTGCATCGGCAGGCGTATATGCACGAGCTGTTGCGGCTGACCTGCGCGGACGTGATGCGCAAGCCGCCCGTCACCGTGTCCGTCGACGAAACCATCGGCGGCGCGCTGAAAACGCTCGACGCTCACCATATCAAGCTGCTGCCCGTCGTCGATGCGCAAGGGCGACTTCAGGGCGTCGTCACTCATGTCGATCTGCAGCCGCTCGACGAAGTGCTGCCCTTTCTCAGGCTTGCTTCCGACACGACCGCGCCCGAAAGCGAACGGCGCGAATGGCCCGTTACTACCGTGATGTCGGGCCACGTGAAGTACGTCGACGTGCTGACGCCGCTGACGGACGTCATCCCGCTCTTCACGAAGAACGGCCATCATCATCTGCCCGTGGTGGAAGAGGGCGGACGCGTGGTCGGTATGCTGACTCAGGCCGATATCGTGAAGATCATGTGCGGCCGTCCGGGCGGAATGTAGGCGAATCAGGCGCTCAGCCTGCGCATCGCCGGTTCGCTGCTCGTGGACAGTTCCACCATCGCCTCGCCGATCGCCCCGCCGATCAGGATCACGGCCGGGCTGGCGATGCCTTGCTCCGCCGCGCACGCCGCGATCTCGCCGAGCGTCGCGCACACCTTTCTCTCGCGCGAAGTGCCCGCCCATTGCACGACGGCGGCGGGCGTATCGGCTGCGAGCGTTTTGCACAATGTCTCGCTGATGCTGTCGATGCGGCTCGCGCCCATATAGATCGCGAGCGTCATGCCCGTGGCCGCGAGCGTCGCCCAGTCGGGCTCGGTGCCGTCGCGCAGATGCGCCGTCACGAAGATCACGCCCTGGCAATGATCGCGATGCGTGAGCGATACGCCGAGTCCCGCCGCCGCTGCAAATCCCGACGAAATCCCGTTGACGATCTCGACCTCGATGCCCGCGTGCCGCAGATCCGCGATTTCTTCGCCCGCGCGGCCGAATAGCAGCGCATCGCCGCCCTTGATCCGCACGACGTGCTTGCCTTGCAGCGCATAGCGGCGCATCAGGCGCTGGATGAACGCTTGCGGCGTCGACTTGCAGCCGCCGCGCTTGCCGACCCTGACGACGCGCGCATGCGCGGCCTTCAGCGTCGCGATGTCGTCGTTCACGAGATCGTCGATCAGCAGCACGTCGCCCGCCGCGATGGCTTTCGCCGCCCGGAAGGTCAGCAGATCGAGGTCGCCAGGCCCTGCGCTGACGAGTGTGACTTTGCCCGTGTTCATCCTTTTCTCCATCGCGTGATGCCAATGCAAACGGCGTCCCGTCCGTGCATGCACGAAGGGGACGCCGTTGTCCTGACCGCTGTGTGTGTTGCCGCTGTGTTCCGTTGTCATCCGATGCCGGCGCCTTTGACGGCGCGACACATAATGCAAGAACGAGGCCAGTGCCGTTAGCCCGGCGAAAACGCCTTCGGCGGCTTCCGTCCGGCCCAAGGCTGCACTCGCGATGTGCGGCGGCGCACCACGACCGTGCCGCTGGCATCACGCCGCATCATTCACACAAAACGACAGTTTTGCGCGGCGCCGCCACTACATTGCCCGTTCCCGCAACCCTGAACATTCACGGTCACGCACAATGGACGCCAACAAGCAAACGAACGAGATCCAGCAGAACTACGACGACTATCCCTACTACTCGTTTCCGTACGAGCAGTCCGCGCCCGAACACCTGGCTGCCGTCGCGCACGTGTTCGGCCTGACCGCGCCCGATACGCGCAAGGCGCGCGTGCTCGAACTCGGTTGCGCGGCGGGCGGCAACCTGATTCCGTTCGCCGTGCGCAATCCGGATGCGCGCGCGATCGGCATTGATCTGTCCGGCGTGCAGGTGCAGGAAGGGCGCAAGCGCGTGAAGCGTTTGAAGCTGAACAATATCGAGTTGCGGCAGCAGGATCTGATGACGCTCGGCGAAGTCGACGGCAAGTTCGACTACATCGTCTGTCACGGCGTGTATAGCTGGGTGCCGCCCGACGTCCAGCAGGCCATTCTGCGCGTGTGCCGCGAGAATCTGTCGGCGGATGGGATTGCGTATATCGGGTACAAGACGTATCCGGGATGGAAATCGCGCGAGATCGTGCGCGACGCGATGCTGCTGCGCGCGCGAGAACTGAAAGGCGGGCGCGAGCGTCTCGCGTATGGCCGCGGCATGATCGACTTTCTGCGCCAGCATGCGAGCAAGGACAGCGTGCTCGCGCGTGCAGTCGAACGGGATCATGCGCTGATCGGCAACGGCGACACGGGCATGTCCGCCTATGTCGCGCACGATTATCTGGCGCCCACCAACGCGCCGTGCTATCTGCAGGACTTCGTGAACGCGGCGGGTGAAAACGGACTCGCGTACCTCGGCGATGCGAATCTGCCTTCGATGTTCGCGTTCAACTACGGCGACGACATCGGCCGATTGCTGATGGAAGAATGCGGCCACAGTCAGGTGGCGATCGAACAGTACCTCGACTTCGTCAGCGACCGCTCGTTCCGGACGTCGCTGCTCGTGCACACGGCGCGCGCGGACGGCATCGCGTATCAGGTCGGGCATGAGCGTTTGCGCGCGTTGCAGGTTGCGGCATCGCTGACGTGCGCGAGCGGCGACGTTCATCTCGACGATTCGCCGCAGCCGTTCACCGCGGACAACGGCAGCACGATCGTATTCAACGATGCCGTCGCGAAAGCGGCGGCTGTCGTGCTCGACGATGCGTGGCCGTTCACGATGAGCTTCGATGCATTGAAGCGCGATGTGCAGGCGCTCCTGAGCGCCGCGATGACGCCCGACGAAACCGTGTTCGACGCCCGCCTCGATCTGTTCATCAACGCGCTGGTCGTGCGTGGATTCGGCCGTTTCCGGGTCGATCCCGTCACGCGCCGTGCGGGCAATCCGAACCTGCATGCGGCCCTGCGCGCGTATCCGGCGCAACTGCCCGAGGGCCAGCTCGCGCATACGGTGAATCCGTGGCATCAGCCCGTGCAACTCGACGCAGCGGCACAGTATCTGCTGCCCTATATCGACGGCAGCCGCACGCGTAAGCAGCTGCTTGGCATGCTGTCGAAAGCGGTGCACGACGGCGCAGTGACGGTTGAGCAGTCGACATCCGAAGGCGCTGAAGGGACGCAGCGCGCCGTTCTCGCAGACAAGCTGGAGCAGGTGCTGAAACTGCTGTGCGCGTGATCGCGTCGGCGTAAGGGAGCGTGCATCGCGCGAACTCGAAACCCTCGCGAATGTCTGCTACTGTTTTCAGGGCGGTTTTCAGGGCGCGCCCCGCGCCTCTTCCCGCAGCCAGCACAGAGGACAGTCATCATGCAGACATTGGAGTGTGTGTTGCCCGCCGCCGCGGCGCTCGGCGAGTGCCCGCGCTGGGACGAGCGCCGCTCGAAGCTGTGGTGGGTCGATATTCAGGCGCCCGCGCTGCACAGCTTCGATCCGAAGACGGGGCAGGACACCGTGCTGCCGATGCCCGAGAACATCGGCTGCTTCTCGCTGACCGAGGACGACGGTTTTATCGCCGGCATGCGAACGGGCATCTTTCTGCTCGATGCGAAAGGGCAGGTCGTGCGCAAGCTGTGCGCCAACCCGGAAAACCCGGCGACGAGCCGCTTCAACGATGGCCGTTGCGACGCGCATGGCCGCTTCTGGCTCGGCACGCTCGACGAGCCGAAGGCCGGTAACGCGGCATCGCTCTATTGCTACGGCAACGGCTCGCTGACGAAAGTCGACGCGGGCCTGCTGACGTCGAACGGCATGGCGTTCAGCCCCGATTACCGCTGGTGTTATCACTCGGATACACCGCGCTTCACGATTTATCGTCATTCGTACGACGTCGAGAGCGGTGAGGTCGGGCCGCGCGAAGAGTGGGTGAAGTTCGAGCCGACGCCGACGGATCGCGGACGTCCCGATGGCGCGTCGGTGGATAGCGAAGGGTTCTATTGGGCGGCGCTGTACGAAGGCGGGCGCATCGTGCGGATCTCGCCCGAAGGCGAAGTGGTCGAAACGCATCCGCTGCCCGCGCGCTGTCCGACGATGTGCGCATTCGGCGGCGACGATCTGCGCACGCTCTATGTGACGACGGCGCGGCAAGGGCGTCCTGCCGAAGAGATCGAACAGTATCCGCAATCGGGCGGCGTGTTCGCGATGCGCGTGTCGGTGCCGGGACTGATCGAAAAACGCAGTGCGATGCGCGTGACGGATTGATCGCAGATGGGCAGAGCGCAGTGGCGCTGCCGGTATCATAGGCGCCTGTCCACGAACGCGACCGATCCGATCAGCATGTCGAGCACTCCACGCACTGCAAAGCGCGCCTCCGAAGCGCGCAGTCCGCTCGCGGGGCCGCCGCGCATGACCGACGTCGCGGCGCTCGCGGGCGTATCGAAGATGACCGTGTCGCGCGTGCTCGCGGGGCGCGGCGTTGCGCCCGCCACGCGTGAGCGCGTGCAGCATGCGATCGACGAACTCGGCTATGTGGCCGACGCCGCAGCGGGCGCGCTGTCGTCGGGACGCTCGGCGTTCGCCGCCGTGCTCGTGCCGTCGCTGGCCAGTTCCAATTTCTCCGATACCGTACGCGGTCTCACGGCCGCACTCGAACCGCATGGCCTGCAATTGCTGATCGGCGATACCGATTACGACCTCGAACGCGAAGAACGGCTCGTGCGTTCGATGCTGCGTCATCAGCCGCGCTGCATCGCGTTGACGGGCGCGCAGCACACGCCCGCGACGCGCGAATTGCTGGTTCGCGCGGGCGTTCCCGTCGTCGAGATGTGGGATCTGCCTGCTTCGCCGATCGATGCGGCCGTCGGTTTTTCGAACGCGAAAGCGGCGCGCGAGATGGTGCGTTATCTGGCCGAACGCGGCTATCGACGCATCGGTTTTATCGGCGGTGCGAGCGAGCTCGATAAACGCGGGCTCGAACGGCTCAAGGGCTATCTGCAGGAAGTAAAGGCGCGCGGCATGAGCGAACGCGTCGTGCGTCTGGGCGACTCGCCCATCACGATGAGCCACGGCGCGCCCGCGCTCGATGCGCTGTTGCAGCAATGGCCCGACACCGACGCCGTGCTGTGCGTGAGCGACATGTCCGCATTCGGCGCGATCATGCAATGCCACCGGCGCGGCCTTTCCGTGCCGGGAGATATCGCTATCGCCGGCTTCGGCAATTTCGAAGTGGCGGCCTGCTGCACGCCGACCATCACGACGATTTCCGTCGATGCATACGGCATCGGCGCGCGCACGGGCGAAACGCTGCTGGCCGCGCTCGCCGAGAGCGACGGCGCGAACGGTGCACCGCGTCATGCGTCGTCGGCGCGCAAGAGCGTGAAAATCGACTACACGGTGATCGCGCGCGAAAGCGCCTGACGTCCCGCCTGCTCGCGTTTCATGTGACGCCGCATGCGTGCTAACATGATCCGATGTTACCGATAACGTCGGCTGCGTCGCGTGTGTTTTGCGCGTACATTGATGAGCAGCGCGACCGCACAAAACCAGGTACAAAACCAACACCGGAGACACGAGATGACGGACAGCACGCAAGCGCCGGCGCGGCGTCTGCGCAGCCAGGAATGGTTCGACGATCCCTCGCACGCGGACATGACGGCGCTGTATGTCGAGCGCTTCATGAACTACGGCCTCACGCGCGAAGAGCTGCAATCGGGCCGGCCGATCATCGGCATTGCGCAGACGGGCAGCGATCTCGCGCCCTGCAATCGCCATCACATCGAACTCGCGGAACGCACGAAGGCGGGCATCCGCGACGCGGGCGGCATTCCGATGGAGTTCCCCGTGCATCCCCTCGCGGAACAGAGCCGACGCCCGACGGCGGCGCTCGACCGCAATCTCGCGTATCTCGGCCTCGTTGAAATCCTGCATGGGTTTCCGCTCGACGGCGTGGTGCTCACCACCGGCTGCGACAAGACCACGCCTGCGTGCCTGATGGCGGCCGCGACCGTCGATATGCCCGCCATCGTGCTCTCAGGCGGCCCGATGCTCGACGGCTGGTATCACGGCAAGCGCGTTGGCTCCGGCACCGTGATCTGGCACGCGCGCAATCTGCTCGCGGCGGGCGAGATCGACTACGAAGGCTTCATGGAACTGACGACGGCTTCGTCGCCTTCCATCGGCCACTGCAACACGATGGGCACAGCGCTGTCGATGAACAGTCTCGCGGAAGCGCTCGGCATGTCGCTGCCCGGCTGCGCGAGCATTCCCGCGGCGTATCGCGAGCGCGGACAGATGGCGTACGCGACGGGCAAGCGCATCGTCGATATGGTTCGCGAAGATGTGAAGCCGTCGCGCATCATGACGAAAGAAGCGTTCGAAAATGCGATCGTCGTCGCGTCGGCGCTGGGTGCGTCGAGCAACTGTCCGCCGCATCTGATCGCGATTGCGCGGCATATCGGCGTGGAGTTGAGTCTCGCCGACTGGCAGCGTGTCGGCGAACAGGTGCCGTTGCTCGTCAATTGCATGCCGGCGGGCGAGTATCTTGGCGAGAGTTTTCATCGCGCGGGTGGCGTGCCGGCCGTGATGCACGAACTGCAGCAGGCGGGGCTCATCCACGCTTCGTGCTTGACCGTATCGGGCGAAACGATCGGCGATATCGCTGCACGTTCCGCGACCGGCGATCGCGACGTGATCCGCACAGCGAACGAACCGCTCAAGCATGGCGCGGGCTTTATCGTGCTGTCGGGCAACTTCTTCGACAGCGCGATCATGAAGATGTCGGTGGTCGGCGATGCGTTCCGGAAAACTTATCTGAGCGAGCCGGGCAAGGAGAACACCTTCGAAACGCGCGCGATCGTGTTCGACGGTCCCGAGGATTATCACGCGCGCATCAACGATCCGGCGTTGAAGATCGACGAGCACTGCATGCTCGTGATTCGCGGCGCGGGCACGGTCG
This sequence comes from Paraburkholderia sabiae, assembly GCF_030412785.1. Lineage (NCBI taxonomy): Bacteria > Pseudomonadati > Pseudomonadota > Betaproteobacteria > Burkholderiales > Burkholderiaceae > Paraburkholderia > Paraburkholderia sabiae. The sequence continues at coordinate 3,029,309 of NZ_CP125295.1, read as the reverse complement.
GTTATCCGGGCAGCGCGGAAGTGGTCAACATGGCGCCGCCCGCGGAACTCGTGCGTCAAGGCATTACGTCGCTGCCGTGCATGGGCGACGGACGACAGAGCGGCACATCGGCGAGTCCGTCCATTCTGAACATGTCGCCGGAAGCGGCTGTGGGCGGCGGCCTCGCGCTGTTGCGCACGAACGACCGCATTCGTGTCGATCTGAACGCGCGCAGTGTGCAACTGCTCGTCGACGAAGACGAACTCGAACGTCGCCGCGAAACCATGACGTTCGAGATTCCGCGCGCGCAAACGCCGTGGCAGGAGCTGTATCGTCAGACCGTCGGCCAGCTGTCGACGGGCGGCTGTCTCGAACCCGCGACGCTCTATCTGAAAGTGATCGCCGAACGCGGCAATCCGCGGCACTCGCATTGAACGCAGCTTCACCTAAACGAACATTGGAGACACGCTTCATGAGCGCATCGACTGCAGCGAACTATCTTCCCGACGACCTCGACCGCGCGCTGCTGATCGGCCGCGTGTGGCGCAAGACGGGCGCGCACGAAGGGCCGAGCGTCGTGGCCGTGCGTCATGGCGACGTGTTCGATATCACGTTGAGCGTGCCGACCACGGCGGATCTGTTCGAACGCGACGATGCGCTCGAGATCGCGCGCAACGCGCCCGGCGAGCGCCTGTGCAGCGCGGCCGAACTGATCGAAGCGAGTCTCGCGAACGATCCCTCGGCGAAGCTGCGCCTGCTCGCACCGTGCGACGTTCAGCCGATCAAGGCATGCGGCGTCACGTTCGCCGTGAGTCTGATCGAGCGCGTGATCGAAGAGCAGGCGGGCGGCGACCCCGCGAAGGCCGAAGAAGTGCGGCAGACGATCGCATCGGTGATCGGCGCGGATCTGTCGAAGATCAAGCCCGGCTCGGACGCGGCGGCGCGGTTGAAGGCGGAACTCGAACGGCGCGGCGCGTGGTCGCAATACATGGAAGTGGGCATCGGCCCGGACGCGGAAGTGTTTTCCAAGTCGCAGGCGATGTCGTCGGTGGGATTCGGCGCTGACGTCGGTTTGCTGGCAGCGTCGACATGGAACAACCCGGAGCCTGAGATCGTGCTGGCCGTCAACAGCCGCGCGGTGATCGTCGGTGCGACGCTCGGCAACGATGTGAATCTGCGCGATATCGAAGGGCGTTCGGCGTTGCTGCTCGGCAAGTGCAAGGACAACAACGGCTCGTGTTCGATCGGGCCGTTCGTGCGTCTGTTCGACGGCGATTTCACGCTCGACTCCGTGCGCCGTGCGAGCGTGTCGCTGCGAGTGGAAGGCGCCGACGACGGCTTTCTGCTCGAAGGCGTGAGCCATATGTCGGAGATCAGCCGCGATCCCGCCGATCTCGTCGCGCAGACATGCGGCAAACATCATCAGTATCCGGACGGTTTCATGCTTTTCCTCGGCACGATGTTTTCACCGATCAAGGACCGCGATACGAAGGGCGGCGGTTTCACGCATCACCTTGGCGACATCGTTACGATCTCGACGCCGCAACTCGGCGGGTTGCGCAATACCGTGCAACTGTGCACGGAAATCACGCCGTGGACCTTCGGCGTGCGCGCGCTTTACGCGAATCTTGCCTCGCGTGGGTTGTTCGACTGAGATTTTTTAGCGGCATGGCTACGCCGCGAATTGGGTAGAGGAAAACGTTTGCGAATCGCGTAATCGCAATTCGCAAACGTTGAATTAATCAGGATCGCGAAATCAACTATCCGGTTCTGAATCTCTCCCTATTTAAATTTGCGGATTGAGGCCTAAAGACGGGCAACTGGGCGTCGATATACACGGAAGGGCAAAACCGGAGCGATCCGGCGACGCAAAGCTAAAGGGACTCCGTACAGGAGTTAGCCAGTTGCCCGTTGCGTATGCAGCGGGCCAAACGATGGACGGCGAGATGCCGTCGTCAGGAGGCATCGGGATGTTCAACGCTCGCACACCCGTTTCGGGATTTCGTGCCATTCAATGGCTGCGTCGTGTGGCGTTGCTCGCTGTGGCGCCGCTCGCCATGGCTGTTCACGCGAACGCATTCGCAGCGACCGTGATGCCGCTGACGGTGCCCGCCTATTTCGATCCTGTCGGCAAGGGCGCCGGCTTCTGGAACGACCTCGCGTCGACGGCGGCCAAAGTGCCGACCACTGTCATTCTCAATCCCGATAGCGGCCCCGGCGCGAACGCTGACGCCACGTATATCGCAGCGATCGCGAAAGTGCATGCAGCAGGTGGGCGCGTGATCGGCTATGTGTCCACGTCGTATTCGAAGCGTTCGTTGTCGGCGGTCGTGACGGACATCAATCGCTATGTCGCGCTCTACAAGATTGACGGATTCTTTATCGATGAGATGACGTCGGACAGCGTGACCGCGCATATCCAGTTCTATCAGTCGGTCTACAACTACATCAAAGGGTTGTCGCCTGCCTATTCGGTGATGGGCAATCCCGGCACGAACGTTCCCGAACTCTACGCGAGCCTGCCGACGGCCGATCAGTTCGTCGTATTCGAAGATTCGGCAAAGCACTACGCGAACTACGCGCCGGCCAAATGGCAAGCGAACTATCCGGCGAAGCGCTTCGTGCACATGGTGTACGGCGCGACCGAGGCGCAGATGCCGGGCATCGTGTCATATGCGGCGAAACATGGCGCGGGGAGTGTGTTCGTGACGTCGACGGGTTTGCCGAATCCGTACAAGAATCTGCCCGCGTACTGGAGTCAGTTGGTGAGCAACGCGCTCGCGGTGAAATAACAAAGAATAACCAACAAGAAGAAGGGCGCCTCGCGCGCCTGTGCAGTTGATTGTCGACCGACGCCAGGTGCCGATGCGCCTGGCGTTTTTTTTTCGTGCATGCACGCATGCCCTATGCCGGTAAAAGAATACGCTTAGAATGCGAGCTGAAAAGGATTGCGTTCGACGCAACGAGGCGCACGATAGCGCCGTCATCAACGGAGAGGATGCTGTGCAAGTTCTGAATCGTGTGCTGTCCGCGCCTTTGGCCGTGTTGTGTGTTGCGCTTGCCTTGAGCGGTGGTTCGGCCGCGTATGCGGCGTCGTCTGCCTTGCCGAAGGCGAGCGAATCGAAAGCGTCGAACAACATGCAGGAGGCGCCGGAAGCGAGCGCTACAGCAACGCCCGACCGCTTCACCGCCGACGATCCTGTGAAAGTGCGCGACATGCTCGCGAGCCAGATGCCGTCGACGGAAACGCATTCGCTGACCGACCGCATCCGCAAGCTCGCACGTGAGCCCTACGACCGCATCGTGCGCGGCCATGCGGCAACGGCCGACAACGGGCAGCACACGTTTCTGTTCATGATTCCCGCGCCGCACGGCATTCTGTACCGGTCGTCCACGAATATGCTGAGCGTGAATGTGCCGCTCGCCAGCGACGACGATCCCGATGCGATCCAGCTCTATCAGAACATCGTCGGCCCGAGTGGACGCGGTCTCGTGATCGCGCCCGATGCAAAGGCGAAAGGCTTCATCCAGAAGATCGACTCGATCGAACTGGCGACGCAAGGCAAGCAGAAGACAACGGCGCGCGGTCGTCTGAAGCTGCCGAAATCGACCTTCGAACAGGCCGACGACAACTTCGCGATCGTGCTGGTCTGCACGCTCGAAGCGCCGTATCTGACGGACGAGCGCGAACACAGCGATCCCACCGACGAAGAGCCGACCGATATCACGCGCCGCACGTCGACGCTGCATGCCAGTGTTCAGGCTGTGTGGCTAGTGAACAAAAAAGACAATACGGTGCTCGCGAAGGGACTGCGGCTCGCGAAGTAATTGCTCATGCATGCCTTGCGTGCAGCGTCGTGCACTTACGCAACGACGCATGTACCCTTCTGCGACGATTTCTTTCTGATGCGGTAATGTATGTCGCTTCTCACAGCAGCGGCAGTTCCTCGCAACATTACACATCGGAGAATAAGCTATGAAAGCAAAGTGGGCAGCGGTTCTGATCGCGGCATCGACGTTCGGCGTGATGTCCAGCCAGGCAAGCGCACAGGTGGCAGGTGCGCAGACCATCGGCGTGAGCGTCGAGCAGGAAGCGATCATCATCAACGGCTGGAGCGCGAAGAAGAGCCTGCTTGGCAAGCCGATCTACAACGAGCAGGGCCAGAAGGTCGGCGTGCTCCACGACATCATCATTTCGCCGGACAACGCTGCTTCGTTCGCGATCGTCGCTGCGCATCAGTTCCTCGGCGTGTCGCAGCATGACGTCGCCGTGCCTTTCTCGCAGATCGACTACGCAGACGGCAAGCTGATCTGGGCAGGCGCGACGAAGGACGCGGTCAAGTCGATTCCGGCGTTCCAGTACGCGAAGGTCCGCGCGACGCCGATGGCACGCAAGGAATACAGCGAGCATCACTGAGCGCTGAATGCGGTTCGCATGAGCGAGCCGCAGATATGAAAAAAGCGCGGCAGCCTTGAGGCTGCCGCGCTTTTTGTTTTGAGGCTTTTGAGGCTTAAGGCCGCGTGCCTGCGAGGCAAGCGGCCCGATGCATCAGCTGCGTTCGAGGAACGGGCGCAGCTTGTCCGCACGGCTCGGGTGATTGAGCTTGCGGATCGCCTTGCCTTCGATCTGGCGGATACGCTCGCGCGTCACGTCGAACTGGCGGCCCACTTCTTCGAGCGTCAGTTCCGACGCCGTGTCGATGCCGTAGCGCATGCGCAGCACCTTCGCTTCGCGCGGCGTGAGCGCGTCGAGCGCTTCGTCGATCGCGCGGCGCATGTTCGCGTGCACGGCGGCGTCGGCGGGCGACGTTGCCGACGTGTCTTCGATCATGTCGCCGAGCGTCGTGTCGGCGTCTTCACCGACGGGCGAATCCAGCGACGCCGGATTCTTCGCGATCTTCAGGATGCTGCGGATCTTCGCTTCGGGCATGTCCATGCGCTCGGCGAGCACCGACGGATGCGGTTCCTGGCCCGTCTGCTGCACGATCTCGCGCTGGATGCGGTTCAGCTTGTTGATCGATTCGATCATGTGAACCGGCACACGAATGGTGCGCGCCTGGTCGGCGATCGCGCGCGTGATGGCCTGACGAACCCACCACGTTGCGTACGTCGAGAATTTCCAGCCGCGACGGTATTCGAACTTGTCCACCGCCTTCATCAGGCCGATGTTGCCTTCCTGGATCAGATCGAGGAAGTGCATGCCGCGATTGACGTACTTCTTCGCGATCGAGATCACGAGACGCAGGTTCGCTTCGATCATCTCGCGCTTGGCCTGGCGCATCTTCGATTCAGCCGAGCCGAGCTGCTTGTTGATCTGCTTCAGTTGCTGCAGCGGCAGCGCGATCGACGCTTCGATGTCGACGAGCTTCTGCTGTTCCGACTGGATGGCGGGCAGGTGACGCTCGAGCGCCGGGCCATACGTCTTCGACTTCGCGGCGACGCGCATCGTCCAGTCGAGGTCCGTTTCGCTACCGGGGAACGACTCGATGAACGCTTCGCGCGGCATGTCGCAGCGATCCACGGCGATCGACAGAATGCTGCGTTCGATCGCGCGCACTTGTGCGACCTGCGCCTGCACTTCCGCGCACAGACGGTCGATGGTCTTGGCCGTGAAGCGGATCGGCGTGAGTTCCTGCTGGATCGACTCGCGCAGATTCGCGATGGCCGTCGCGCGGCGCTTGTCCGTGACGGGCATGTCGGGCACGCTCGCGAACAGGGCGCGCACGCGCTCGAAAATAGCGAGGCTGTCTGCCGTCAGCTGTTCGAGGCGCGCCGCATTGGCCTTTTCGCCGCCGTCGTCGGAAAGATCGCCGTCTTCGTCGTCCGATTCGTCGTCCGAGGCGCTCGCTTCCAGTTCTTCTTCAGCGGCGGCATCGGCTGCGTCTTCGTCCATTTCGGCGGCTTCGCTGGTGTCGCTGATGCCGTCGACCAGCTCGTCGATGCGGATTTCACCCGCGACCACGCGATCGACGTCCGCGAGAATCGTCGAGATGATGGACGGACACATCGCGATGGCTTGCACCATGTCCTGCAGGCCGCCTTCGATGCGCTTGGCGATTTCGATTTCGCCGGCGCGCGTCAGCAGCTCGCTCGCGCCCATTTCACGCATGTACATGCGGACGGGGTCGGTGGTGCGGCCGAACTCGGAGTCGACGGTGGACAGCGCGACTTCCGCTTCTTCATCGGCCTGATCGTCCGATGCGGCGGCCGATGGGCCGTCGTTCAGAAGCAGCGTTTCCGCGTCGGGCGCCGTTTCGTACACGGACACGCCCATTTCGCCGAACGTGCTGACGATGGTTTCCATCGCGGCCGTTTCGGTGAAATTGTCGGGGAGGTGGTCGTTGATGTCTGCGTGCGTCAAATAGCCGCGCTCGCGGCCCAGCGCGATCAGTGCGCGCATCTGACGTTGACGCTCTTCAACGAGAGATTCCATCAAGGCCGCGTCCTGAGGCGCGGCGGCGGGTTGCGCCTTGGCCTTTGCTGCGCGCTTGGGCGCTTTCGGTGCGGTGGTTTCGAACTGGGAGTTGTCCCGGTCAAGCTTTGCCAATACGTTCTCCTCGGCAGGCTGCTTCGCTTCCCCGCGCGCGCACACGCGCGGCAGGCAGCGGACCTGTCGGATCGTGAGGAAGGGCGGGGTGTTGCACGAATCGATTGGCGCGGACCAGTTGGATCACAGTGCGACCGACGCGTGCGGAAAAGTGAATCTGCAAGTATAGCAGCAAAGGTGGTGCGCTGCACCACTTTTATGCAACTGCTGATGCCCCGTGCTGGTGCATGATGCGGACCCCCATCAACGGTCGCGCGACAGATCGGAGGCAACGACGCCCGCCAGCGCCGCGAGCAGCACGCAGCCGACCGTCAGCAGCGTCTTGGCGACGGCCACCGACACATGTTCCGGCCCGATCACGGCGAACGCGCCGACCAGCAGTCCGAGCGCCGACAACGCGAACATCGCCCACGGCGTTCTGCCGTGGCTGGCGGATGCCTTGCGCGCGCTGACGTCCTGCGCGCGTTCCGGCTCGGGAACGGTAGACGGGGTAGGCACGGCGGGCGTTTTCGACGACGAGGAGATAGAACCTATCTTATGCGACGCATCGTTCATTTCGACTACGTGTTTCTTTCGAACCGGTAACTCGGCGTGGGTGGACGAATGCCACTGCGGGCACCGCGGAAGATCCATCATGCTATGACATAACGGTTTTCGCTTCAGCGCGAATGGCAGGGGTGTGCAGAAGTACAACGCGGCGCGGAAGAAATTGGTTTACACGCGGGATCAGATCGGCGGGGGCGCGGCCGTACGTGTCTGGCGGCGTACCTCGGCCGCTTCGCTGACGTCCCAGAACGACAGCACCTGCACCGACAGCCGGCTGCGATGCCAGTACATCCCGTGCAGGCGGCGTCGAATGTAGTTGAGCGTGGTCCAGTTGGCGCCCTTGATGGCGATGAGCGCGGCGGGATGGTCGTCGGCTTCGCCGACCAGTTCGATGTCGCGGCAATCCGCGTGCGAATAGCGGTAGACGAGGGCCTTGATTTCGTCGAGTGAGGCTTTGGGCGGCAGGCCGCTGATCAATAGTTTCATGCACCCGTTCCGTGTCAGCCGATGATGTTCACGCCGCCATCGACGAATACCGTATTGCCCGTCACGCGGCGCGCGTAAGGTGTGGCGAGGAATGCGCAGGTGTAGCCGACGTCCATGATGTCGACCAGCTCGCCGATCGGCGCGCGTTCGGCCGCTTCGTTGAGCAGCAGGTCGAAGTCCTTGAGTCCCGATGCGGCGCGCGTCTTCAGCGGTCCCGGCGAAATGGGATGCACGCGGATGCGCTTCGGCCCGAGTTCGTGCGCGAGATATCGGCACGACGCTTCGAGCGCGGCCTTCACGGGCCCCATCAGATCGTAGTTCGGCACCACGCGCGACGCGCCCAGATAGCTCATCGCGAACAGCGAGCCGCCGTCGTTCATCAGCGGCGCCGCGAGGCGCGCCATGCGAATGAACGAATGACACGAAATATCCATCGCGACAGAAAACCCTTCCGCCGAGCTGTTCAGCAGGCCGCCTTGCAGATCGGCCTTCGGCGCGAAGGCGATCGAATGCACGGCGACGTCGAGCCGTCCCCATGTCGAGCGCACTTCGTCGAACACGGCTTCGAGTTCGCCGGGCTTCGACACGTCGAGCGGCAATAGCAACGACGCACCGAGTTCCTGCGCGAGCGGCTCGACGTAGGCCTTCGCCTTGTCGTTCAGATACGTGATGGCTAGCTCGGCGCCGAGTTCGCGGAAGGCGCGCGCGCAGCCGTACGCGATGGAATGCTCGTTCGCGATGCCGACGATCAGCACCTTGCTGCCTGCCAGCACTTGTCCCGTTGGCTTGTCCATGCTCAATCCTCCAGCCGGCTGAGCGCGTGCCGGGCGATCATCAGTTCTTCGTTGGTCGGAATTACCCAGACGTCGACGGCGCTGTTTGCATTGCTGATTAGCGGACCGTGACGCTGGTTCGCCCCTTCGTCGATCGATACGCCGAGCCACGCGGCCAGCTCGCCGACGCGCTTGCGCACCGGGTCCGCGCGCTCGCCGATGCCCGCCGTAAACACGATCGCATCGAGTCCGCCGAGCGCGGCCGCGAGCGAGCCGAGTTCGCGCGAGATGCGATAGCAGAAGAGTTCGACGGCTTCGGCGGCTTTCGGGTCGTCGCTGGACAGCAGCGTGCGCATGTCGCTGGAAATGCCGGATACGCCGAGCAAACCCGAGCGCTTGTACAGCAGCGATTCGATCGCGCGCGCATCCATGTTCGCTTCTTCGAGCATCCACAGCACGACGCCGGGGTCGAGGCTGCCGGAGCGCGTGCCCATCACGAGTCCTTCGACGGCCGTGAAGCCCATCGTGCTCGCGATGCTCTTGCAATTGTCGAGCGCCGTCATGCTCGCGCCGTTGCCGAGATGCAGCACGACGGTCTTGCCCTTGGCCGCGCGCCCGTCGACTTGCGGCAGCACGCTTGCAATGTATTCGTACGACAGCCCATGAAAACCGTAACGACGCACGCCGCGAGTCGTGATGTCGGGCGGCAACGCGAAGCGGGTCGCGACGCCGGGCTGCGTGTGATGAAACGCCGTATCGAAGCACGCGATCTGCGGCACTTTGTCGTTGCGCGCCATGATCGAGCGGATGGCCGCGAGATTGTGCGGCTGATGCAGCGGCGCAAGCGGAACGAGCGCTTCGAGTTCCTGCATCACCTTTGCATCGACGCGAACCGGCTCCGAATACTTGTCGCCGCCATGCACGACACGATGACCGACGGCGAGCAACGTCGCGCGGCCTTCGCCGTGGCTGCGCAGCCAGTCGAGCAGAAACGCGATCGCGTTGTCGTGTCCGAGTTGTTCGCCTTCGGGCCAGCGCTTGTCTTCGATGACTTCACCGTTTTGCCGCTTCGCCGTGAAGCGCGGATTCGTGTAGATCTCTTCGAGCTTGCCGCCCGCGATCGGTTCGAGTTGCGCGTCCTCTGCGCGAAACGCATGAAACTTGATGCTCGACGAACCCGCGTTGATGACGAGGATGACGTCCATGCAAATCCCTCTAGACGTGTTCAGAGGATGGCGGAAGCGGGCTGCTCGCGCCGCGCGAGCGCGACCATCGAAGCAACCGCGCACGAAGCGAGCCGCGTGAGCACGGAGTCCGCGCGGCTCGTGAGAATGATGGGCACCTTCGCGCCGAGCACGACGCCAGCTGCGTCCGCGCCCGCGAGAAACGTGAGGCTCTTCGCGAGCATGTTGCCCGCTTCGAGATCGGGCACGACGAGCACGTTCGCGCGGCCAGCGACGGGCGAATCGATGCCCTTGATCTTCGCGGCTTCTTCGTTGATCGCGTTGTCGAGCGCGAGCGGGCCGTCGAGTATGCCGCCGTTGATCTGCCCGCGGTCGGCCATCTTGCACAGCGCGGCGGCGTCGAGCGTCGACGGCACTTTGGAGTTGACGGTTTCCATCGCCGACAGGATCGCGACGCGCGCAACGGGGAAACGCAGCGCATGCGCGAGGTCGATTGCGTTCTGCACGATGTCGCGCTTCTCGTCGAGCGTCGGCGAAATGTTGACGGCGGCATCCGTAATGATGAGGGCATCGTCGCGACCCGGCACGTCCATGATGAAGCAATGGCTCACGCGCCGCTCGGTGCGCAGCCCCGTGCGCGCGACGACTTCGCCCATCAGCTCGTCCGTGTGCAGCGAGCCTTTCATCAGCGCCTGAGCCTTGCCTTCGTGAACCAGTTGCACCGCGGTTGCAGCGGCCGCGTGGCTATGCGGCGCGTCGACGATAGGCAGGTCGCCGAGATCGAGATTGCCTTCCTTCGCGGCGGCTTCGATCTTTGCGCGCGGGCCGACGAGTATCGGCGCGATCAGCTTCATGCGTGCCGCTTCGATCACAGCCGACAGCGAATCGTGATCGCACGGATGCGCGACGGCTGTCGGCGTCGGCGGAAGCGTGGCGGCAAAGGCGACGAGACGCTCGTATTTTTCGCGCTTGTGTTCCATGTTGCGTGCCCTCGTAGGTGAACCGATCCAGTGCGCGTCAGGCGCGGCGGACTGTGGCCGTCCGCTCGCGCACGGCGATGCATGTCATTCCACTTGCTGACGCGCGGGCTCCGCGCGCCGCGCTGTTTTCTTCTTCGATGCCGATTCGAAGATTGTCAGCACGCGCGCGAGATCGGCGCGTTCGGTGTCGTCGAGCGGCAGCATCGTGCTCAGCTTGTCGATGTCGCGCGCGACGGTGCGCAACTTGTCGGACGGTGCATCGGTGAGCAGGCCGGGCAATGCGTCGATCGCGGCTTCGCTATCGAGGCGCAGCAGCGCAGCCTGTTCGCGCACGACGTGCTTGAACGCCAGGATGCCGTCGTCCGACAGCTTGCTCAGCATTTCGCGCGCCAGATTGAAACGCCGCTCGTCGGCTTCGCCATGCGTGCGCTTCACATACAGCAGCGCACGCACGCTCGCTTCGAGCAGTCCGCCTTCCGTCATGTCGTTGCGCAGACGTTCGTGTTCCGCGACGATCGATGCCTCGCGTTCTTCCGTGTCGCCCGGTTCCGTCAACGCGGCGTTCGCTGCGCTGTCGCTGTGCGGCGGAAGGCCCGCGAACGCCTGCAGCCACGGTGCGCCATAGACGGTTTCGAAGACCTGTTCGACGGCGGCGTCGCGCATGTCGCGATAGAAATCGAACGACGCGATGATCGCGTTCGACATCACCGTTTGCATCTGCATGAACGGGTTGTCGTCCGCGATGGGTTGACGCGCTTCCTTCACGCTGACAGCCGCCTGCGCAACCGACGATGCAAACGGATTGCGATCCGACCACAACTCGTACGTCACGCGCAGCGGATGCAGCTTGCTCGATACATCGGATGTCCACGGCGTCGTGCACGCGCGCACCCACGGCTGCATAAAGCTGCGATACAGGCCGAGGTTGAAGCGCGACACATACGCGGCCGTTGCGAAACGCCGGTCGCTGTCGGGATCGGGCTGCACGATCTCGCGCACATCGGCGATCGTGCGCGGCGAAATGGACAGCACGTATTGGCCTTGCACGAGATCGGCGTGCGGCGTGTCTTCCGTCTTCGCGCCCATATGCGCTTCGTAGAGGCCGGACGGCAACAGATCGATCAGATCGATATTGCTGACGAACTCGCGATGTTCCTTCTTGCCCGTGCTGCTCGACACGAAAATGCCGAGATGACCGATGCTGTCGTGCGTCGCGTAGACGATAGTCTGATCGTGGCCGAGCAGATCCGCGTCGTCGCGATAGAGGTCGGTGATCCAGCCAAGCGCCTGCGGCGGCGGCGTGATGTTGTCGCCATACGAGCAGAACACGACGATAGGCGAGCGGATGTTGCGCAAGTCGAGCCGCACGCCGTCGGACGTCACGATCTCGCCGCTCACGAAGCGGTTGCCGACGAACAGGTTGTCGACGATGTATTGCATCTCGCCCGCGTTCAGGAACACATGGCCGCCCCAGTACTTTTCGAAGCCGAGATAGCGCGGACCTTCCGTATCGATGCTCGCGTACAGGTTGTATTGCTTGGTCCAGAGCGTGTTCGCGGGGTTCAGGTTCTCGAAGTTTTCGACGAGCCATGCGCCGTCAAAGCGGCCATCGCCGAGATCGCCCGTGAGCGCTGTCAGCCACGAACCGCCGAGCATGCCGCCCGAATAGCGCATCGGGTTCTTGCCGCGCCAGCCTGCCCAGTACGACACGGGTGCGCCCGCGACGACGATCGGCCCGAACAGGTCGGGGCGCATCGCGGCTGTCATCAGCACTTGCCAGCCGGCCTGACAGTTGCCGATCACGGCGGGCTTGCCGGGGCTGTCCGGATGCAGCTCGATGACTTTTTCGAGGAACGTGGCTTCCGCGTGCATCACGTCTTCGACCGTCTGTCCCGGCACCGGGTCGGGCAGGAAGCCGACGAAATAGCACGGATGCCCCGCGCGCAATGCCGCACCGATTTCACTATCGCGCTTGAATCCGCCGATTCCGGGACCGTGCCCCGCGCGCGGATCGACGACCACGAACGGACGCAGACGGCCCGGATCGCGTCCTTCGGCGAGATCGTGGTCGGGCTTCAGGTCGTCGGGTGCGAGGATGCGCACGAGCCCGTAGTTGACGGGACGCGGCAGCGTGCGCCCATCGACGATCAACTCGGTGCCGAAGTCGAGCACGTTGGGCACGCGTTCCTGCATGTGAGCCTGATACTGATTACCGCGTTCACGCATCACGTCGGCGAACAGCACGCTGCGCTGCCATGCATCGACGGCATACGCGTAGCCTTGCGCGAACAGATTGCCCGGCATCGATGCGAAGGGCATCGGCGACGAGAACGTGTTGGGCAAATCAGTGCTGGATAGAACGGAGATCGGTTGAGACTGATTCATGGTCGCATCTGCTCCATCAAAGGGTCGGCGCAGGGTCGGGCGCCGCGGTCTTTTGTGAGGCTGCATGCGCGCACACGACACAGGCGCGATGCGCGTGTTTCGTCGCGACGAGTCACGCGGCCCCAAGCCAGGGCGAGACTTCAACGCACCTCGAATGAGGTGCGGCTTCGATCAAGATCAGCGAAAAAAATGGCAGAAGCGTGACGCATTGATGAATGCGTACAGCGGACACGCATTAAGCGTCATCCGATGCTTGTTGCGTTGCGTCAACAACCCAGTGTAGGACGGGATAATTTTTCTGGCAACGTGAAAAGTGCCTGCTTGCGCGGGTGTTTTGAAGCAGGCTTATCACTGCATTGACATGGATCAACGCACTCTCGATTGCGCGTCGATCGATGCGATTTTGTTTTAGCGGCTTGCGTCGCGAATCATGTTGCGCGCGATCACCAGTTGCTGGATCTGCGTCGTGCCTTCGTAAATGCGGAACAGGCGCACGTCGCGATAGAAGCGTTCGACCGCGTAGTCGGACACATAACCCGCGCCGCCGTGAATCTGCACCGCGCGATCGGCGACGCGTCCGCACATCTCCGACGCAAACAGCTTGCAGCACGATGCTTCCGTCGACACATCCTGTTTGTCGTCGCGGCGTCGTGCGGCGTCAAGCACCATCGAACGCGCGGCATAGATTTCCGCGCGGCTGTCGGCGAGCATGGCCTGCACGAGCTGGAATTCGGCGATCGGCTGGCCGAACTGTTTGCGCTCCATTGCGTAGCGCAGCGCGTCGTCGAGCATTCGCTCGGCCGCGCCGACGCAGATCGCCGAAATATGCAGGCGGCCTTTGTCGAGTACTTTCATGGCCGTCTTGAAGCCGACGCCTTCCTTGCCGCCGATGATGTTCGACGCGGGTACGCGGCAATTCTCGAAGATCACGTCGCAGGTATGCGCGCCTTTCTGGCCCATCTTTTTGTCGATCTTGCCGAGCGACAGACCGGGCGTGCCTTTCTCGACGATGAACGCGGAGATGCCGCTTGCACCTTTGATATCCGGATTGGTGCGCGCCATCACCGTATAGATGCCCGCTTCGGGCGCGTTGGTAATGAAGCGCTTGGTACCGTTGATCACATAATGGTCGCCGTCGCGCATGGCCGTCGTGCGCAGCGACGCGGCGTCCGAGCCCGAGCCGGGCTCCGTCAATGCGAACGACGCGATCAGTTCGCCCGACGCCAGCTTCGGCAAATAGTATTGCTTCTGTTCATCCGTGCCGTCGATGATGAGCCCTTGCGAGCCGATGCCATTGTTCGTGCCGATCAGCGAACGGAAAGCCGGCGAGGTCTTCGCGATCTCGAATGCGGCGAGGACTTCTTCTTCCATCGTCAGACCGAGGCCGCCGTATTCCTCGGGAATAGACAGCCCGAACAGACCGAGTTCGCGCATTTCGCCGACGATTTCGGCGGGTATTTCATCCGTTTCGGCGACTTCGTTTTCGGCGGGCACGAGACGCTCTCGCACGAAGCGCGACAACGAATCGAGAAGAATGGACAGTGTTTCCTGATCGCGGATCATCGTGTTACCTGTGCAAGACGCGGTTGATCTGGCCGCTCATTGTAGAGACGGACGCGCGGATTCGCCAACCGGTCGGTCAGGAAACGGGCTGCGGGCGATTGGCCGTTACCAGCTCCGCGTGGCGGGCTGCGTATCGCGGCTCGGTGTGCCGCCCGGTCCATACGGATCGGGATTGCCGAAGCGCGACATCGAGCCGTCGCTGCGCGCTCGCTTCAGTTCGTCGCGTACTTCGGCGCGGGTTTTCGGTGAGGCGCGGATGGCGGTGACGGGCGGTTCGTCGTTGGGTTTGCCCGATGCGATCGACGGGGCTGGGGCGGCGGGTTGTGCAGGCGGTTCTTCCGTCGTTGTCGTTTGCGTTGCGGCTTCAGTCTGCGCATGCGGAACGGTTTCTGTTGCATCGGCCTTTACGCTGTCCGGGCGGATATCGACGGAAGGAGGCAGGTTCGCCGCCAGTTCTTCGTCATCGTCGGAAGTCTCCGCCGCGTGATGCGCACGCGCGTGCTGGGTCTTTCGCATAGCGTGAGCGCGCGTGGCCGATCGCGTATCGTTTTGCGTCGACGTCTGCGCGGTCTGCGCCCTGTGCGCCATCTCTTCGCGCGCGGCCAGTTCCTTTTGCAGCATGAGCGCTTGCGGCTCGTTTGCACGCATCGTCAGAACGGCATCGAGCAGCACATGCGCGGATGCGAGGTCGCCGCTTTGCAGACTGTCGTGCACCGCCTGCAATACGCGCGCGATGCCTGCGTTTTGCGGATCGTCGGAGGATGCGTCGGGCGTCACAGGTCGAGCGGTGGACGCGAGCGACGCGTCGATATGGCCGTCCGCTCCCTTCGCCGACGACTCGCGATTGCCGAACCGCAGCCCGAGCGTGGCGAGCGTCAGCGCGCCGATCACCACGCCGCCCGCAACGACCATCCGGCTCGATTCGTTCATCATCGCGCGTTCCTTCGAACTCACACCCGCACAGACCGATCCAATCGGCAGACGAAACGGACGCGGCGGCACACGCGCGTCCTATACGAGTTGTAGCAGCAATTGACGGCGACAACGCGCCGGAACGCAAAAACACTCGCCCGCATTCGTCGCATGTTTGCGTGATGTGCCGCCTTTTTCCAGTAGCATGGCGCCAACGCGCTTTTCGGGGAGTCGCATGGGGTATCTGCTGGTACTGGTGGTCGGTCTTGCCGCGGGCACGCTGAGCGGCGTGATCGGCACGGGATCGTCGATGCTGCTGATGCCCGTGCTGGTGATGCTGTTCGGGCCGCAACAGGCGGTGCCCGTCATGGCGATCGCCGCGATCATGGGCAATTTCGGCAAGGTACTCGCGTGGTGGCGCGAGATCGACTGGCGCGCGTGCGGCGCCTATTGCGCGACGGCCGTGCCGGGCGCGGCGCTCGGCGTGCGCACGCTGCTCGCGCTGCCGCCGCATGCCGTCGAGATCGCCCTGGGCCTGTTCTTCGTCGCGATGGTGCCGGCGCGCCGCTGGCTCGCGCGCCGCTCGGTGCGCTTTACGCCTTGGCATCTGGCCGCCATCGGCGGGCCGGTTGGATTTCTGACGGGGATCGTGGTCTCGACGGGACCGATCACGGTGCCCGTGTTCATGGGTTACGGCCTCGTAAAAGGCGCGTTTCTGGCAACAGAAGCAGCCGGCTCGCTCGCCGTCTATGCCGCGAAAGTCGCGGCCTTCGATCACTTCGGCGCGTTGCCGCTGCACGTCGTGATCGACGGACTGATCACGGGGTCCGCGCTGATGGCGGGCGCATTCTGCGCGCGGCGCATCGTGGTGCGCATGAGCCCCGGCACGTTCCGGATGGTCGTCGACGGCCTGATGCTGTCGTCCGGCCTGTCGCTGCTGTGGGCAGCGGGGCGCTGAGCGACGCGTGAAACGAATCAACAGCGGAGGAAACGACATGATCGAACGACACATGGTCTCCACGACCTTCGATTTGCCCGGCCATACCGTCGACGCATCGCTTGGCATGGTGCGCGGCATCATCGTCCGATCGCGCTCGGTGGTGGGATCGATCGGCGCGGGGCTGCAGACGATCTTCGGCGGCAACATCTCGCTGTACACGTCGCTGTGCGAGCGCGCGCGGCAGGACGCCTACGAGCGCATGCTGACGGAAGCGGCGCAACTCGGCGCCAATGCTGTCATCGGCATGCGCTACGATGCGACCGAAATCGGCGCGGGCGTGACGGAAGTGCTCTGCTACGGCACCGCCGTGCACGCGCGCCGCAATGTATAAATCCAGGCTTTTCAACCAGAAGGAAATCTCATGCGTCTGTTGCTTGCCCTGCTGTTGCCGTGGTTCCAGTTCTTCACGATCGGCCGTCCGTTCGCCGGGATCATCTGTCTCGTGCTGCAGCTGACGATCATCGGCTGGCTGCCCGCGGCGATCTGGTCGGTCTACGCGCTGAGCCAGTACAAGACCGATCGCAAGATCGAAGAGGCGCTCGGCCGGCGTTCGTAAGCGCATCGGGAGCCGCGCTGCGTATGCATGACGCGGCTCCGTCATCGGGCATGTTGCGACCGTTGCAACGGTCGGCCTCAAGCAAACGCGTTCGAGGCCGATAACCAGTCGTTGGGCCCCTGTAGCGGCCCCAATGCCACGGCCCAGATGAGCACAACACACACGCCCCAGTCCGTCCGCCTTCGCGCACTCGTCGATACGGTGCAACGCAACGAACGCACGTTGCGCCGCTTCCAGGATGTCGAACTGCAACTGATCCGCGCGCAGGATTTCCCGTCGCTTTGCCTCGTGC
Source organism: Paraburkholderia sabiae (assembly GCF_030412785.1). Classification (NCBI taxonomy): domain Bacteria; kingdom Pseudomonadati; phylum Pseudomonadota; class Betaproteobacteria; order Burkholderiales; family Burkholderiaceae; genus Paraburkholderia; species Paraburkholderia sabiae. Next base: position 3,012,106 of record NZ_CP125295.1, on the reverse strand, counting down.
TGCTCGATTATCTGCCGCGCGAGTTCGGACTGGAGCGAGTGACGCTGTGGCTCAACGACACGCTGCCGCTGCTGCACGAAATGGCGTCGCGTCACCCGCGCCATGCGTCGAACGGGAATCCGGCGGCGTCGCTGAATACGTCGGCTGAAACGGGCGAAGCGGCGACGCGTCTGTGTTCGCAAGGACGTCCGTGGCTGGGCACGTCGGCGTCGATGGACGATGCGACGCGCAATGCCATGTTCGCCGCCGACATGCAGCCGGCCAGCGTCGCGCTGCTGCCGCTCGTGACGAACGGCCAGCTGAGCGGCTATCTGTGCCTCGGCAGCGACAACGAAAGCCGCTTTTCGGCGGGTATGGCGACGGACATGCTGGAGCGCTTCGCCGTGATCGTCGCGGCGAGTCTCGACAACGTCGCGCATCGCGAGCAACTGGAACGCCTCGGCGCTACCGACGCGCTCACGGGCCTGCCCAATCGCCGCTATTTCGACGAGCGTCTGCGCGAAGAGACGACGCGCGCGTCGCGTTATCGCCTGCCGCTCGGCTGTCTTTTCATCGATATCGACGGTTTCAAGCCGATCAACGATGCACACGGTCACGCGGTCGGCGACCGGGCGCTCGCGCTGGTCGGCGCATGTCTGCGCAAGCAGACGCGGCTCGGCGACACGATCGCGCGTTACGGCGGTGAAGAATTCGCCGTGCTGCTGCAAGGCGACCTGCGGGATTCGCTCGTGGTGGCCGAGCGCATGCGTGCCGCCGTCGAGAAGCTCGAACTGAAAGGCGACGACGGCGCGCGGATTCCGTTGACGGTGTCGATCGGCGTGGCCGCGCACGCGATGCAGCTTGGCGCCGATCTCGACGGGCTCGGACGCATGCTCGTCGAAGAAGCCGATCGCGCGATGTACAAGGCGAAGGCCGAAGGACGCAATCGCGTGGTGATGCTCGTCGGTTAGCGCGCGCTAGTCGTCGACAAACAGCATCGACACGTAGAGCACCGTCGACACGACGATGATGCCGACGCCGACGAACACCTTCGTGCGGTTGAATTCGAGCCCGCCGTTGATCGCGACGGCGATGCCCACCACGGCCGACAGCGTGCCGATCGCGGCCAGTACGACATGCGCCTTGCTCCAGATCATCTTGCGGCGCGCGCGGCGCTTCGGCGAGTTCCAGGGTTCGATGGGCATCGGATCGACCATGTGGACAGTGACGGACAGCACAGGCCTCGCCGGCGCAGCGCGCCAGGCGAGACGCCGGACGCAAGCAGGCGTTACTGGAGCGGCGTGCCGTTGCGCGTGATCTGCACGGCCGTGGCCGACGCGTAGTTCGCGCGAATGCTGTCGCCGACCTTGAGCTTGTCGAGCGGCACGTCAGGCGCGACTTCCAGCATGACGGTGCGTTGCGGACCGCGCAGCGTCACCACGCGCTTCTTGCGATCGATCTTCTGCACCGTCGCGACGACTTCCACATGACGCATTTGCGTCGACGCACCGCCTTGCGAGGGCGTCGTCGCCTGCGATTCGACGCGCGAGCGTATGCCTTTCGAATCGACCTTGTCGGCGGAGAGCAGCAGCGCGCCCTTGTACGAGATGTGCACTTCGTCGCCGACCTTGAGTTTCTTCACGTCGCCGACATCGGGATCGACGTCGACGATCATCGAGTTGCCGCGCGGTCCGCGGATCGTCACTTCGTTGTCGTCGGCGTTGATATGCGTGATGTGCGCCGTCACTTCGGCGACGGCTGCCGTGCCGACGGCATCCGGACTGGACGCCGGGTTGTCCTGCGCGCGGGCGTCGATGACCGGCGCGGCGAGCGCCGCGCAAGCGGCTGCGATGGCCAGGATGCGAATCGAACGGCGAGCTGCAAGTTGCATGTGAGACTCCTCGTTTGAAGGGACGCGAAAGACTCCGACGTAGGCTCAGGCGGTTTCGGCGGCGTGGGTCGCCGCTTTTCTTCTTGCATCGTCGTAGACGCGGCGACGTTCCGCCTCGACCAGCTCGCGCTTGCGCTTGACCGACTGCCGGTGAATGGGCGGCCCCATCACGGCGACATAGTCGGCATAGCGATGCTTCTGGTAACGGCGGAAGAAGTCGGGACCGGGCAAGCCGTTGCTCAGCGCGAGCAGCACGCCGTAATCGATGCTCGATACTTCGCCAAGCGAAGCGATGGCGCGTTCCAGCGCGTCGTAGCGGGCCGTGAGCGGATCGCCCGCGCCGAACATCGCGTGAAAGCGCTGATAACTGAGAAGACGCTCATGTTCCGCCGCGCGCCGCAACGCGACGACGATACGCTCGACCCGTTCCACTTCCATTTCTACCTCCGCGCGTGATGCGCCCTCGCGCATGCCCATGCCGGCGCTGCACGACAGACGATTGCACCTGCCCGTTATGTCATTGACGGCAAAAACTATTACGTGCTGGTGAAAGTCGATTTAATCCGGGTTATGCGGAAATGAGTATTTTGAGCAAACTCGCACACGCCGCCTTTTAAGGCTGCGAATAAAACAGTAATGGCGGATTATTGCCCCGGCATGCAAAACCGGGGCGATCGCGTAGTGCGGTATTGAAAGCGAGGTATTGCCATACGACGTTCCCTCGTGAAACGTGGCAGGCGCACCGACCAAAGTGCGTTCGTCAAGCTTGACTGTACTCGCTGCAAGTAACGGTTACTGCATGCTAGCAAACGACTTCGGTAAGTTCAAGGCGCAATGTAATGCTGTTGAAAAATATGAGGACTTTTTATTGTTAACCTAAATGGATTCAACTGTTTATTTCGATTAAGCCTGCGCAATAAAATCCGTAAATGGTTTTTCGATATTCATGAAATTTTACGGACGCCTGACACAAACAGTCGTGAACCATATATTGGTTTTTTTGTCTTTTGTCGCGCGCCATGCAGGGCTTGTGATGCGGTATCGAGGCTTATCCGTTCCGATCGTCAGCGAGACCGCTCATGCCTCCACGAAACGAAGCATTGCCGACCGTCATGCGCAGGCTCGCTGCAGGCAAGATGCTGATGGAGGGCGCGTCGGTCAGCGATGTCGCCGCGCAGCTGCATATTTCCGAGAACACAGTGCGTAAATATCGCGCGCTCGTGAACGAGGGCGGGCTGGAGTCGTTGCGGCAGATGAGCGTCGGCGGGCGTTCGTCCTCGCTCGACGATGCCGCGCTGCAATGGATCGCGGCGGCGCTGAACGGCCCGGCGGGCATCCACGGTTTTCCATCCGATGCCTGGACGAGCAATCGTCTGCGCGAGGTGATACGCGCGCACTTCGGCGTCAGCTACTCGCGTGTCTATACCTGGCAGATCGCGACCAACCTCGGTCTCGGGCACCGGCTCACGAAGTCACGCAAGTAGTCAGTGCGCGAGTTAATGCGCAACCGGCAGCAGTTCGCCCCACGCGACGAGAATCTTCTGGATGCTGCGCGCATAGGCGTCGCGTTCCTTCGGCGACTCCGAGTGATACGCGCCGATCGCGCGCCACGTGTTGCCGTACTTCACCATCTTCTGCTTGATGAGCCACGCGGCGACGTAGATGTTCACGCACGCATCCGTCAGCGCGCGGTGCGGAATGCCGAGGCGTTTCAGGTCGCTGAAGTGCACGGAGTTGATCTGCGCCTGGCCGACGTCGATCGAGCCGTTCGAGTTGCGGTTGACGGCAGCGGGATCGCCTTTCGATTCATGCCATGCGACAGCGCGAAGAATCAGCGGATTGACGCCCTGATAGACGGCGGCCTGCTCGAAGCAGTCGTCGGCGTGGGCTGTGCCGCACGTCAACGCGGCGAGCGACAGGGCGAGTGCGCCGAGCGCACGCTTGAGCGGACGCCGCGAGGCAGGCGCGGCGCGAAGTCGGTGAAGGGACACGTGTGACGCTCCGTTGTTTTCGCGGATCAGCGGTTATTTCGCCATCGCCAGGTCGAGCTGCTTTTCGACCGAACGCAGGTAGGTGCGCGTCGTTTCCGACACGACGAGGCGCGCGGCGGGGGCAGAAGGCCGCAAGTCGACGGGCGCGCGTACCTTGCGTTTCTTTGCGGTCGGCTTTGGCGCCGCGACCGGCTCGTCTTCGTCGCCGGATGACGGCGGCAGCATCGCGAGCGTCGGCAGCGGCGGATAGACCTTGTCGGCGGCAGCGGACGCGGCGGCAGACGTGGCCGTTGCGCTGTTGGCCGACAGCGTGCCGGCGACGGCCGGCTGGCCCGCAATCGCGGCCTGGCTCATGAACGCGGCGAGCCCAAGGCCCGCCGCGAGGATGACAGTACGGAACATGACGTGGTTTCCCCTTATGGCGTGGCGGCCGTCGGCCGGATCGACACGCTATACGGCTGATTCGCGCCCGCTGTCTGGTTCTCGAGGCTCAGCTTCGCCGGATGCTGCGAAGGCACGCCGCGCCAGATCGCCTGGTTCAGGTACGGCAGATCCTGGCCGAGCGCGGTGACGAGAATGGTGGTCGGCTGCTTCTGCGACGCGGCCAGCGCGCCCGCTTTCGCCAGCACGGCCGACAGCTGCGGATCGCGTGCGCCGAGCGCGTCGGGCGGAATCGCGAAACTGATGACGTCGTTGGAGACGGGCGGCTTGTCCGCCTGCGACGCCGTATTGGCAGGCAACTGCGCGCAACCGGCCATCACGGCGAGAACCATACATATCGCAAGCTGCTTCACGAACCGCTCCCAGAAGTCGTTGGCGCTATAACGCGCTGTATCGGTTTTTCGGCAGGATCGCAGCGAACTTGATATGCAAACCGCAAACGTTTGGCAAATCGGGAAACTTGACTCAAGAACAATGGTCGCGCGGAAACTCTGACCGTCGAGGGAAGGGAAAGCGGTGAGGTTGTCTCCGGCATTGACGGCGCCGTGCGGCGGGTTCGGACAGGTGTTTTGCGTGATGCCGGCGGCAGGCGAAATGATTGGCCGCGCAACATATTCCTGTAACACATCAGTGAAATACAGCGGCCTCAGGATATCGCTCCCAAGCGGATTCCATCCCGCGTTCAACCCGCATTTACCTTTCAAACAACATGTCAGCGGATTTCATCTGGAGGTTACTTGCCGCGTTCGCGTGCGGCGTCGCGATCGGGCTCGAGCGCCAGATGCGCCAGCGCACGGCGGGGCTGCGCACGATCACGCTGGTCGCGAGCGGCGCGTGCCTGTTCGTCACGCTGGGCATGCTGACGGGCAACGGCGTCGCGGGCGTCACGCAGATCGCCGCGTATGTCGTGTCGGGCGTCGGCTTTCTCGGCGGCGGCGTGATCATGCGCGACAAGGGCTCGATTCAGGGCATCAATACGGCGGCGACGTTGTGGTGCTCGGCGGCTGTCGGCGTGTTGTGCGGCGCGGGGCATTACGGACCGGCGCTCGCGGGCACCGTCGTCGTGCTCGCGACCAACACGCTGCTGCGCGAAGTGAGCCGCGCGATCAACGCGACGCCTGTTTCGAGCGCGGACCTCGTGCGCGAATATGTGTTGACGGTCGTGTGCCGCGAACATGACGAAATCCACATTCGCACGGTGCTGTCGAACGCGATGCACTCTCAACCGCTGTCGTTTCAGAGCCTGACGAGCGAAGACGTCGAAGGCGATCCGTCGCGCATCCAGGTGACGGCGACCTTGCGCATGCATCCGAAGGATCAACCGAAGCTCGAACTGATGGCGAGCCGGCTCAGCATGGAGAAGAGCGTATCGAGCGTCAGCTGGTCCGCGAAGGAAGTGGAGCCGACGCCCGAATGAAAAAGCGCATCGCGACGATGCCGCGATGCGCTTCGATTTCTATTGAGAGGCTTTACTGCGCCGCGAGATGCTTGCGCTTCGCGAGTTCCTGCGCGGACGCGTATTGCGCCTGAATGGTCGGCAATGCCTTGCGCGCGGCGTCCTTCAACTGCTCGTTGCGGCCCGATGCGATTTCGGCCTGGAATGCCGACAGCGTCTTCTGCTCGCCGCCCAGCGCGACCTGTTCGATATACGCCTTGTCGAAGTCCGCGCCGCGCAGATTCTTGATGCTGTCGAGCGTCGCCGTGTCCGGGTTGTTGTGAGGCACGTCGACGCCGCGCGGGCTCGCTGCGCGCAATGCGTCGGCGATCTTGAGATTGTCGGCGGCGACCTTTTCGGCGAATGCCTTGACCTCGCGATCCGTCGAGCGCGACGTCGCGATGCGCGCGGCATCGCGCTGCGTGGCGACGCCTTGCGTGCCGTCGTTGATGAACGTCTGGTCGGCGGCGTGCAGGCGCACGGTCTCCGCGGACTGCGCAGCTTGCGGCTGCTGTGCCGGTTGCGTGGTTTGCGCGTTCACCGTCGATGCGAACAGCAACAGACTGGTCGTGGATGCACAGACGATGGAAGCGATGGGCAAACGGATCATGTGTTCTCCTTCAGTGAATCGATGAGCGGGTGAATCGGTCGAGGGCATTCTAGGGGCCGTGTTTGTGCGCAGGTGCAACGGCGATGTCGCTTGTGTAACGGTGCGTAAAGTTGGTGGCGCGTTCCGCGCGTCATGTGTCGGGAGTATCGTAGGCAGGACGGCAATCGATGCCGCCTTCCCAACGCGAAGCACGCGGGCTTCGCACTCTCGACAGGAGATCGCAATGGCCAAGGTTCTCGTTCTCTACTACTCGTCGTACGGGCACATCGAAAAGATGGCGGAAGCCATCGCGGAAGGCGCGCGCGGCGCGGGCGCGCAGGTCGATATCAAACGCGTGCCGGAGACCGCGCCCGAAGAGATCGCGAAGAAGGCGAATTTCAAGCTCGATCAGCAGGCGCCCGTTGCAACCGTCGCCGATCTCGAACAGTACGATGCGATCGTCGTCGGTACGGGCACGCGCTATGGACGCATGTCGTCGCAGATGGCTGCGTTTCTCGATCAGACGGGGGGACTATGGATGCGCGGCGCGCTGAACGGCAAAGTGGGCGCGGCGTTCGCATCGACGGCGACGCAGCACGGCGGACAGGAGACCACGCTGTTCTCGATCATCACGAACCTGATGCATCTCGGCATGATCATCGTGGGTTTGCCGTATAGCCATCAGGGGATGATGGACATGACGCAGATCGTCGGCGGCGCGCCATATGGCGCAACGACGATCGCAGCGGCAGACGGCTCGCGTCAGCCGAGCGCCATCGATCTGGAAGGCGCTCGGCATCAGGGCGAACTGGTGGCGAAGACGGCGGCGAAGCTGTTTGGCTGAACGCGGCGTCTGCGGCGGGCTCAGGCTGCTTCGGGCTCGCCGGGCGGCAATGTCAATTGCGCGACTTCGACGGTGTCGAGTTGCGCGAGCACGGACGGCGCGAGCAACAGTTTCGCTTTGCGAATGCCTGCGCCCATCACCACCTGTTGACGTTCCATCACGGCGGCATCGACGAGCACGCGCCAGCTTGCGGGCAAACCGAACGCCGTGATGCCGCCGAATTCCATCGCGCTTTGCTCGGTCGCGATCTCGCGTTGCGCGAACGAAATGCGCTTCGCGCCGAGCACGGCTTTGACAGCGCCGTTGACGTCGAGGCGCAGCGAGCCGAGCGTCACGATTGCGGCGAGATGTTCGCCGCCGTCCTTCTTGTAGCGGACCACGATCGTGTTTGCGCAGTCTTCCATCGGAAAGCCGTAGCGTGCGCTGAAGTCGGCGGTGTCGGACGCATCGTCGGTGACGGCGAACACGACGATGTCGCGGCCTTCAACCGATGACGCAACGTGCGCGGGAAGATGTGCGCCGATGCGATCGGACGCGATGATGTCGAGCTTCTGTAGCGGTTCGTGCGAAAGCATGGTGACCTGTGAGCAGTGAGCGGACGATAACGACGCGCACACATTGTACGGTCTCTCAGTCGTCGTGCTCGCGCTGGCTTGCGACGTCGGCGGGAAAGAGATGGATGCTCATGAAGTCGACGAAAGCCCGCACTTTCGGCGTTAGTTTTCCGCCCGACGGCCATAGCGCGCGAAACACGCTGAGCGCGCCGGAGTATTCGCGCAACACGGCGACGAGCGTGCCGTCCGCGATCTGCCTGCGCACGGTAAAGTCCGGCACGCAGGCAAGGCCGAGACCTTGCTCGGCCATCGCGATCAGCGGCTCGACGGCGGTTGCGATCGCGGTGGAAGGCAGATCGATGTCGAGCTGTTCGGCGTCGCGTTCGAGCGGCCAGCGGCGCAGCTTGCCCGTCGTCGGAAAACGATGCTGAAGGCACGCGTGATGAACGAGCGCTTCGGGTGTTGCGAGCGGCGGATGCTTCGCGAGATACGCCGGCGACGCCACGATCAGATGCACATACGTGCCCATGATGCGCGTGATGAGTTGCGAGTCGTTCACGTCGCCCGTGCGCATCACCACATCGAAACCTTCTTCGATGATATCGACGATCCGGTCGCTGAAATCGATGTCCAGCGTGATCTCCGGATACGCCTTCATGAACTCGCCGACCACGGGCATCACGAGTGTCGCGACCATCGGCATGCTCACGCGCAGCTTGCCGCGCGGCGCGGCATGCGCGAGCGCGAGTTCGCTTTCGGCTGCTTCGATTTCTTCGACGATGCGTTGACAGCGCGTGAGGAACTGCGCGCCTTCAGGGGTGAGCGTGATGCTGCGTGTGCTGCGATGAAAGAGCCGCGCGCCGAGCCGTGTTTCGAGCCTCGAAATCGCCTTGCCGACTGCCGAAGCGGAAATGCCCAACTGTCGGCCTGCTTCCGCGAAACTGCGGGTTTCGGCGGCGCGCACGAATACGTTGATCGAGCCGAAGCGGTCCATCGCACTCGTGCTCGCGGTGCCGTCGACGGTTGCCGACGATGCGGAGTGCAGCGTAGCGGGTGCGGTGCGAGGCGCGGTGCGCGCGGCGTCGGCTTGCGAAGCCATGAGAGGTCTCCAGACTGAAGCGCCGCCCCGGCACAGTGGCGAGGGCGGCGCGGCGCACGCTGACCGTGCGCGTCCGAAGTGTAGCGCGTTCGCTAGGGAACGCTCATTCGAGGTCGTCCAGCTGGTCGGCCAGAATCATCTGCGACATGTTGCGCGGGCGGCTCGACGGACGGCTGAACGGTCCGTACACGGCGTCGCCGCGCACGATATCCGCGCCCGTCAACGCGCACACGCCGCGCGAACGCGCGATGCGGCGCACCCAGAGTTGTTCGGTATAACGGCCCGCCGTCGAATCGCGCCACGTGATCGAAATCGACTTCGCGCCGAAGCGTTCGACGAACGTGATCACCGCGCCGCTATGTTCGCTCGAGGCCGCCTGCTTGCGCTCGGCCGTCGCCGTGCGGCGTGCGGCGCGCGCAGCGCACGCGCCTTTGTCGCATTTGTCGGAAGGTCCGATCTTGATGTCCTGCGCGGGCGCTTTGCCCAGCCGCGAAATGGTCGTGGCCCACGGATCGCGCAGCGTGGACGTCGCTGCGACGCCGCCGGCATGGTCGGACCGGACGTCGGCGTACAGCGTTTCCTTGCGACGCACTTCGGGCTCGCCGCTGGCGCGCCGGTTTGCGTGGGGGCGAGGCCGGGTTTCAGCCGTTGTGCCAGTTGCAGTTCCAATCCTGCTCACGTCGACTCCTCGTTAAAGCATGGCCCGTCGAAGCGAATCATCTGGCTAACGCAAAACCTTACGGTCTGCTTGTGATGAACGCTTTGGCAGCCGCATGGCGGCCGCTTGCGCGCGGGCGAAAACGCATGCGCCGCGCGTCGTTGCGCCATGACAGCGAACGGTGCGAGCGGCTTCACGCTGTCTCACAGCGTGGCAATTGGCTTTCGCGGCCGGCACGTAGGACCGGTCGCATGGCACGAATCCTAACGGCTTGCCGGGGGCAGATAAATGCCAGCTAAATGAACACTCAATTTATCTAATTCAAACAATGGGACGCCGGAAATGCCCGATGCGCGCCAATGGCTTGCTGGATAAAGGTCTCCAGCGATGCATATGCACACGATCCACGCCGGGAAGCGCCGGATAGCCGTTACGCGAGGCAGGGTCATGCCTTGACATCAGAAGTCGCGCGTCCATACTCGGACGGTACTTCGCCGCCCGGCCACCATGCCGGCCACAACCTGTTTCCATCGCAAGGACACGATCTCATGCACAAGACAGTGAAGATTCCCGGTCCCGAACATCCCATCACGATTGCGAAAAGCGGATCGCGCGTTGTCGTGTCGGTGGCCGGACACAAGATCGCCGATAGCACCGATGCGCTGTCGTTCCATGAAGCGTCGTATCCGGAAGTGCTCTACATCCCGCGCAAGGACGTCGACATGTCGCTGCTCGAACGCACCGATCATTCGACGTATTGCCCATACAAAGGCGAGTGCAGCTACTACAGCATCCCTGCCGGCGGCGAACGTTCCGTCAATGCGGTGTGGAGCTATGAAAGCCCTTACGATGCCGTCGCATCGATCAAGGAACACGTCGCGTTCTATCGCGACCGCGTGGATTCCATCGAGGTCAGCGCGCAGTAATTGAATGAACGATGGATCGCGCGCATGCGATCCATCCGGTCGGCACACGCGTTCAAACATGACACGCGTGACAAGCATCGACCGATTCATATCTCCTTCCCGAACGCATCGCTTCATCACGGTGCAGCCGATTACGCAACCGACATAAATGTCCGGAGAGCCGCATGTATGCACGCTTTCCGGGCATCGGATGCAGTCGGCATCAAATGATTTTTTATCGATTTTTTTCGGAACCTTCTTGCTGTAAGCTTTTCGTAAACACCATCGCGTTTGTCCGCGATGGACAGACTCCGTTCACTTACGAACCCGGCAGGAGCACGATCGATGAATCATCCAAAACGCCTATTGCTGTCCAATCTGGCCTGGTCGCAGGAAGTCTCGGCGCGCGAGCCCGAGTTCTTCGCGGACCTGGCGCGCGGGCAGCAGCCGCGCATTCTGTGGATCGGTTGCTCGGATAGCCGCGTGCCCGCCGAGCGCATCACCAATGCGCAGCCAGGCGAGCTGTTCGTCCATCGCAACATCGCGAACCTCTACACGTCCGACGACGGCAACGCGTCGAGCGTCATCGAATATGCGGTCCATGCGCTGAAGGTCGAGCACGTCGTGATCTGCGGACATCATCATTGCGGCGGCGTGCGCGCCGCGCTGTCGCCGCCTTCGGATGCGCTGCCCGTCGTGAATCGCCGCATCGCCGGATTGCGCGATCTCGCCGGACGTCATCGCGACGAACTGCTCGCTATCGAAGACTTCGACGCGCGCGTCGACCGCTTCGCGGAGCTGAATGTGATCGAGCAGGTGCGTCTGCTGCGCGAGTCGCCCATCGTGCGCAGCGCGCCGCGTCCGCCGCAGGTGCATGGCTGGATTTTCGGGCTGCGCGAAGGGCTGCTCACGCAACTCACCGACATGGACGAAGCGCGAGAAATCGCCGAATCGCACGCAGAAACCCACGCTGAAACGCACGCCGTTCGCGACGCCGCCTAGCGACGTTTCAGGCGTTTCCTTTTCCTTTTCAAGTCTACGAATCACGAGCCGCCGGCGCATCGCGCCGCGCGGCAGGGCTCAACTCGTCCTCACGACTTCACGAATTCACGGATAAACCATGCACACTCCACCCGTTTCCCGTCTATCGAACCTGCGCAGCGACGTGTTCGCAGGCATCGTCGTGTTTCTTGTCGCGCTGCCGCTGTGTCTCGGCATCGCCACCGCGTCCGGCGTCGAGCCGTTTGCCGGGCTCGTGTCCGGCATCGTCGGCGGACTGGTCGTCGCGCTGCTGAGCGGCTCGCATCTGAGCGTGAGCGGACCCGCGGCGGGGCTCGTCGTGATCGTCGTCTCGGCGATCGCGTCGCTCGGCAGTTTCTCCGCGTTTCTCGCCGCCGTGCTGATCGCGGGCGCGCTGCAGATCGGCTTCGGCCTGCTGCGCGCGGGACGGCTCGCGAGCTTCGTTCCCGTCGCGGTCATCAAGGGGATGCTCGCTTCGATCGGCATCATGCTGATCGTCAAGCAGATTCCGCTCGGCGCGGGCCTGGTGAACGGAGCAGATGCCAGCGTCGCGCACGCGGGCACACTGGCGACGCCGTTCGGCGACATCTCGATCGTGTCAGTCGTGCTGGTCGTCGTGTCGGTCGCGATGCTGTTCGCGTGGGAAACGCCGCGCGCGAAGCGTTACGCGATCGTGCGCATGCTGCCGGGACCGCTCGCGGCTGTCGCGCTCGGCATCGGCGCGACGCTCGCGCTGGATATGCTCGCGCCCGTGCTGGCGTTGCCTGCGGAACATCGCGTGTCGCTGGTCTCGCTCGATTCGTTCGCGGCATTGACGGGCGCGATCTCGATGCCCGACTTCACGCAACTCGTCGATGCCGATGTGTGGCGCGTTGCGCTGACGCTCGCCGTGGTCGCAAGTCTGGAAACCTTGTTGAGTCTCGAAGCCGTCGAGCAGATCGATCCGAAGCGCCGCCGCGCGTCGCCGGATCGCGAACTGAAAGCGCAGGGCGTCGGCAATATGGTGGCGGCCGTGCTCGGCGGGTTGCCGCTGACGGCCGTGATCGTGCGCAGTTCGGCGAACGTGCACGCGGGCGCGCAGACGAGGATGTCGGCGGTGATTCACGGCGTGCTGCTGCTGGCGAGCGTGTTCGCGCTGACGGCGGTGCTCAATCTGATTCCGCTCGCGTGTCTCGCGGCGATCCTGATCCACACGGGCTACAAGCTCGCGAAACCGGCGTTGTTCGCGGCGATGGCGCGCGAAGGCGTCGACCGCTTCGTGCCGTTCGTGGCGACGATCGTCGGCGTGCTGGCGACGGACCTGCTGATCGGCATTGGCATCGGCATCGCGACGAGCGCGCTGCTGGCGATGCGCGCGAACCTGTCGCGCACGTTCACGCTCACGCGTCACGACGATCACTATCTGCTCGTGCTGCGCAAGGACGCGACGTTTCTGTCGAAGCCGATGCTCACGCACTGCCTCGCGCAGATTCCGGATCGCGCGACGGTGCTGATCGATGCCGAACGCGCCGATTTCATCGACCGGGATATTCGCGACGCGCTCGATGCATTTGCGGGCGAGGCGGCGCGCCGTCAGATTACCGTTGAGCGCCTGCGCTGGCCGGAGCCGTCGGCGCAGGAAGGGCGCGCGCTGCTGCCGTCGCTGCGTGCGACCACGGGCTAAACCGCAAACGGGGCGCGATGTCGCGCTGGTCGGCGCGCATCGGGCGATAGGAACTTCGGGAGAAGCCGGGCTCGCGGCGGGCGAGGCGGCTGAACGGCGAGGTCACTGAACCGTCGATGGACGGGGCGCTCGCCGGATCGGCAGGAATTACTCGGCGATCGAGTAGCTCGACGGCCGCGCCTGCTTCGCCTTCGTCGGACGCTCGACGCGCGGGCTCGCGCCGCGGATGAACAGCACCGCGCACAGCGCCACCATTGCCCAGATGCAGAGAAGTACAGTCAAGACGTTCATTTCCAGTTCCAGTCAGCCGGCGCTGCAGTTGCTGTTGCTACGTTCAATTCGTTCCGTCGCGTGGGCGGCGGGTCAATGGGTGGTGTGGCGCACTTCGCCGTCGAACAGAAGCTCGTCGATTAACCGGGTAGTCAGCGCGAGCTGCTTTTCGAGCGACTCACGCGCCGCTTCCGCGCTCGCCGCGTCGCCCCGCGCAACGGCCGCATGCGTCTGGGTGGCGAGACGCAGCACGGTGTCGGACGCGAGCTGCAGGCCGCGCATCAGATCGGCTTCCGGGTATTCCCGCGGGCTGTTCGATTCCTGCGCTTCGTGGGCGGTAGGCTCGAACGGATTGCTGCTGTCATGACGGGAAGACATTTCAGGCTCCTCAGTGCATTTGCACAACTGCAGTTTGCGCTTTGAAGCCTTTTTTCAATCTGTCGAACAGAGGCCGATTTTCGATTCATACCGGCGACATCGAAATCTGCCTGTGTCTCGCGGGCGTGCCCGCTTTCTTTTTTTCACGTCGGGCGAATAGTAAGCAACTGTTAGCGTGAGGTCTGCACGTAGAGGCCCTGGGTTGCCCGGGCCCCTTTCTTGCGCACGGCGGCGGCGCGGGCGCCCGCTGCTGCCCGGTAGTGCGCCGTAATGCGCCGTCACAAGTGGTCACGAACACCTTCTGTAGCGTCTGCTCAAATGACAGAAGGGAGGGAGAACGACCATGAAAAAGCTTCTGACGCTGGCAGCCGTCGCGCTTGCGACGATCGGTTTGGGCGGCTGTGTTGTCGCGCCGCCATATGGATACGGGTACGCGCCGGCTTATGGCTACGCGCCGGGTTATTACGCGGGCCCGTCGGTGAGCGTCGGTGTCGGCTATGGCTGCTGCTGGGGGCACGGCGGCTGGCATCGGTAAGAACGGCCGGGCCGTTCGGCGGCGCACATTGTCGGGGCGCGTGACGCGGCGCGGGCTGCGCGTCTGAGGTACGATCTCGGGACAGAAGCCGTTCGCCTATCGGCGGCGGCATGCTGGCACGACGATTTCGCACCACTACCTACGTTCTCACACCCAGCATGGACTACCGCGTTACCTACGAGCACAGCCTCGCCACCGCCCCCGACGACTTCATCGTGAATGTGCCGTCACAACTGGTGTCGGACGTACCGTCGAACATTCCCAAGGCGCTGCTGCCCGAAGTGATCGAAAAACTGATCCTCGAACGCTCGCCGCGCATCGGCAAGATTCGCAACCTGCGGCTTATCTGACGCGGGTCTCCTCTACGCACGCTGGGGCGCTCGCCGCTCCAGCTTGAAAACAGCCTCGCCGCCCCGCATGTGCGGCTCTCGCTTATCGGGAGCCTGATCATGGGAAGCCGTCCCCGTTTTATCGACGACATGTCGGGTGCGTTGCCAAACGCCGCCGCGCCCGGCTCGTCCAGCGACGACGCACTCCTCGACGCCTATTCGCGCACCGTCATCGATGCGCTCGAACGGGTGCGGGCGGCCGTCGTCTTCATCACCGTCGAGCGCCGCGTGCCGGGCGCGCCGGAGCGCTCCGCGCGCGCGGGCACCGGCTCGGGTTTCATCTTCACGCCCGACGGATATCTGTTGACCAATAGCCACGTCGTGCACGGTGCGACGCATATCCGCGTGCAGCTAGCCGACGGCACGAAGTTCGATGCCGATCTGGTCGGCGACGATCCGCACAGCGATCTTGCCGTGCTGCGCATCGGCTCGCCGGAGCCGCTGCCGCATGTGGAACTCGGCGAGTCGGGCAAGCTGCGTGTCGGGCAGATTGCGGTTGCCGTCGGCAATCCGCTCGGGCTCGAGCAGACGGTTACGGCGGGCGTGGTGTCCGCACTCGGGCGATCGTTGCGCTCGAACTCGGGGCGCATGATCTATGACGTGATCCAGACGGATGCCGCGCTCAATCCGGGCAATTCCGGCGGGCCGCTGATCAATTCGGCGGGGCAGGTGATCGGCGTGAACACGGCGATCATTCCGGGCGCGCAGTCGATCAGCTTCGCCACGGCTATCGATACCGCGAAGTGGGTCATCATGCAGATATTCGCGCATGGGCGCGTGAGGCGGGCTTATATCGGTGTTGCCGGGACGACCATGGCGTTGCCGCGGCGCGTGCAGCGTTATTTTGGGCTCGAATCGGAGAGTGGGGTGCGGGTGATGGAAATCGTCAAGGGGTCGCCTGCTGGTGTCGGCGGATTACGGGTTGATGACACCATTGTTGCTGTCGATTCTGTGGTCGTCGATGGTGTTGATGCTTTGCAGCGCGCGCTCGATGGGTCGAAGATCGGGCGTGAAGTGGAGGTTTCTGTTTTGCGCGGCGCGCAGCGGGTTGAGGTTTTGGTTTGGCCTGCGGAGCAGGTGCTTTAAGGTTTGTTTTTTGTCTGCGACGCTAGTCGCCATTCTGGTTTTTTCGCTTTTTGTTTTTTTGTTTTTTGCTGGCATCCGCGAATTCGTATTCGTACTTCATGCGTCGCCCCTGTGCGGGGCGGCACCTACTTTTCTTTGCAGCGGCAAAGAAAAGTAGGCAAAAGAAAGCCGCTTCAAACCTCCGGTGCCGGCCAGGATAACGCCACGGCACACGTTCCTTGAGCTGTCGCGCAGCGACGCCAACACTCCGTAGAAAGCCCGCAGTCAGGCGCGCGCGACGCGAAAGATGACGTCCACTTGGAGCACATTCGGTCAGCACGTTTATTTGCGTTTGCCGTCAGTTGATTGCGGCGGTATGTGCTCCAGACTGTGTGGGGTTTTCGCGCCGTGCGCGGTTGACTGCGGGCTTTCTACAGAGTACGGACGTCGCTGCGCGACAGCTCGACTGCGGCATGGCGCGGCGCTATCCTGGCGGGCACTGGAGGTTCAAAAGCGGCTTTCTTTTGCCTACTTTTCTTTGCCGCTGCAAAGAAAAGTAGGTGCCGCCCCGCACAGGGGCAACGCATGAAGTACGGATATGAAATCGCGGATGCCAGCGAAAAACAAAAGCAAAAGACGAAAAGCAAAAAATCCAGAATGGCGACTAGCGTCGCAGACAAAAAAACCGCTAGAACAACTGCGCCTGCCCCGAAGCAATAGTAGAAAAATCATCCTTAAGCAAAGGCAAAATCGCATCAGCAACAGGCTGCAACTGCCTGGTCAGATAATGCTCATAATCGATCTCAGAGCGCAAAGTCTCCAAAGGCTCCGGCCCGCTACTAGTCATCAGATAACTAATCCATCCACCGTTCTGATACTGCAAAGGCCTACCGCGCAAGCGATTAAACTCATCAGCGCTACGCGCCGCACGCACATGCGGCGGCACATTGCGCTCGTAGTCGGAAAGCGGCCGACGCAGCCGCTTCCGATACACAAGCAAATCATCGAACTCGCCAGCCAGCGTGCGCCGCACATAATCCCGCACATAATCGCGATACGGCTGCTGCTTGAAAATACGCAGATACAACTCCTGCTGAAAGCGTTGCGCGAGCGGCGTCCAATCCGTGCGCACCGTTTCGAGCCCTTTGTAGACGACCTCTTCGCTGCCATCGGCCATCACGGTCAAACCCGCGTAGCGCTTTTTGCTGCCTTCCTCCGCGCCGCGTACGGTCGGCATGAAAAAGCGCTTGTAGTGCCGCTCGAATTGCAGTTCGAGCGCGCTCTCCAGTCCGAAACGCTCGCGTAGATGTTCGCGCCACCACGCATTGATTCCGCCGACCAGCTCGCGTCCGATGCGCGCCGCATCCTCTTCACCATGCGCATGTTTGAGCCACACAAAAGTCGAATCGGTGTCGCCGTAAATCACGATGTAGCCGCTCGCCTCGATCAGCTCGCGCGTGCGATGCATGATCTCGTGGCCGCGCATCGTGATCGACGAAGCGAGACGCGGATCGAAGAACCGGCAGCCCGTCGATCCGAGCACGCCGTAAAACGCGTTCATGATGATCTTCAGCGCCTGCGACAGCGGCTTGTTGTTCTCGCGCTTCGCCGCTTCGCGTCCTTCCCACACCTGCGCGACGATCGACGGCAAACAGTGCTGCGTGCGCGAAAAACGCGCGCCGAGAAAGCCGGGTACGGAATGAACATCGTCGGGATTACGCGCGCCGTCGATCAAGCCCACGGGGTCGATCAGAAAACTGCGAATAATCGACGGATACAGGCTCTTGTAGTCGAGCACCAGCACGGAATCGTAGAGGCCCGGCTTCGAGTCCATCACGAAGCCGCCGGGGCTCGCCGCGCCCGCGACGTCGCCGAGATTCGGCGCGACGAAGCCCAGCCGATGCATGCGCGGCATGTACAGATGCGTGAACGCCGCCACCGATCCGCCGCTGCGATCGGCGGGTAATCCCGTCACGTTCGCGCGTTCGAGCAGGAAGTTCAGCAGATCCGTCTTCTCGAAGATGCGCGTGACCAGTTCGCAGTCTTTCAGGTTGTAGCGCGCGAGCGCAGGCTTGTCCTCGTCGAAGCGGCGCTGGATCTCGTCCATCCGCTGATACGGGTTATCGATCGATTTGCCTTCGGCCAGCACCGACTGCGCGACATATTCGAGGCTGAACGACGGAAAACTCCACGTGGCGGAGCGCAGCGCCTCGATGCCGTCGATGATCAACCGTCCCGCCGCACCCGCGAAAAAGTGATTCTGCTTCAGCCCATGTTCGCGCCATTCCATCACCGCGCCGCCGCGCCCGATCCGCAGCGGCACGCCATGTTTCTGCGCCGTCTCGTGCAGCACCTTCAGGTCGAACTGCACGACGTTCCAGCCGATGATCGCGTCGGGATCGTGCCGTTCGAGCCATTCCACCAGCCGCTCGATCAGCTGCGCGCGCGTCTCGCAGTATTCGAGCGCAAAGTCGAGGCCCGTCGCGTCGCCGTTCTCCGGCCCGAGCATGTACACCTGACGCTGCCCGCAGCCTTCGAGCGCGATCGAATACAGCTCGGCGTGCGCGCTCGTTTCGATATCCAGCGAAACGAGTTTGAGCTTCGGGCGGTAGCCCGTCGCGGGCTTCATGTCGGCGTTGAGCAGCGGACCACCCGCCGGATTCGCCTCGCCGCCGAACAGCACGGGCGCCGTGATAAAGCGCTCCATCATGTAGCGATCAGGCGGGAACACGTCGGCTTCGTACACGTCGACGCCGCCTTGCCTAAGCCGTTTGTCGAGCGCAGTGAGCTGGCGGTATTGGGGACAGTAAAGCCCCAGCACCGGCCGATGATGGAAATCGCACAGATCGAGCGGCCGCAACTCGAGGCCGCGGGTGTTTTTCTCCTGACGCAACAATTCGTCGGCGCGCTCGCGTTGCGCGGCCGGCACGAACGCGACGTTCGGCTGCGGGCGCAGGCGGATGTGGCGCGGACCGTCGTCGGTCGCGAGCCAGAACTCGACCTCCGTCCCGGACGCCGTATCGCGCCAATGACGGGTGAGAAGAAACCCCTGTTGAAGCTCACTCAAGCGGAAAACCCTTGCTGGAAACTCTGTCCGAAAAATTTTTTGGGCCATTTTACCTGCACGGAAAGCGGCCCGGCCGACGGCACTTTCCCTTGTCAATCAAGTATTTGTGCCAGACAGGGCTGGCGTCATAGGAAATCTAAATTAGGGGAATCGTAACAATCAAATTTCTCGAATTCGCAAGCTCCTTCATAATTCAATCCATCGCAGTACCCAACGCAACTCACTTAACCGAAGAGGACGCATCAGATGCCGATCATCAACAGCCAGGTCAAACCGTTCAAGGCAACCGCTTACCACAATGGCGATTTCACGACCGTTACCGAAGAGACGCTGAAGGGCAAGTGGTCCGTGTTCGTGTTCTACCCGGCCGACTTCACGTTCGTGTGCCCGACGGAACTGGGCGATCTGGCCGATCGTTACGAAGAATTCAAGAAGCTGGGCGTTGAGATCTACAGCGTGTCGACGGATACGCACTTCACGCACAAGGCATGGCACGACACGTCGGACACGATCCAGAAGATCAAGTACCCGATGCTCGCCGACCCGACGCTGGCAATCTCGCGCAACTTCGACGTTCTGATCGAAGAAGAAGGCCTGGCGCTGCGCGGCACGTTCGTGATCAACCCGGAAGGCGAGATCAAGCTGTGCGAAGTGCACGACAACGGCATCGGCCGTGACGCAGGCGAACTGCTGCGCAAGGTGCAGGCTGCGCAATACATCGCGGCTCACCCGGGTGAAGTTTGCCCCGCCAAGTGGACGCCGGGCGCTGAAACGCTGAGCCCGTCGCTCGACCTGATCGGCAAGATCTAAGTTTGACGGCTCGCTAGAAGCCACACGCTATTCAGCTGTACCTCTGCCCAGCGGCGCCGCCACGAGCGGCGCCGCGTGAGGCAGTCCGCAAGGCCCGCCTTGCGAATTGCCTTACTGCCCGCGTTCATTGCAGCGCCGGCACGCATCAAAACCCATTCCCATCGCCACGGACCCCGAAAAACCATGCTCGACGCGAATCTGAAAGCCCAACTTAAAGCCTACCTCGAGAAAGTCAGTCGTCCTATCGAGATCGTCGCTTCGCTCGACGACAGCGCGAAGTCGCAGGAACTGCTGGCGCTGCTGAGCGACATCGCATCGCTGTCGGAGCGCGTGAGCGTCATCGAACGCCGCGGCGACGACGAGCGCAAGCCGTCGTTTTCGATCGGCGAGCCGGGCAAGGCAACGGGCATCCGCTTCGCGGGCATCCCGATGGGCCACGAATTCACGTCGCTGGTCCTCGCGCTGTTGCAGACGGGCGGCCATCCGATCAAGCTCGACGACGCCGTGATCCAGCAGATCCGCGAACTCGACGGCGACTTCGCGTTCGAGACGTATTTCTCGCTGTCGTGCCAGAACTGCCCGGAAGTCGTGCAGGCGCTCAACATCATGGCGCTGATCAACCCGCGCATCCGTCACACGGCGATCGACGGCGCGCTGTTCCAGAACGAAGTCGAGTCGCGCCAGATCATGGCCGTGCCGACGATGTTCCTGAACGGCGAAGTGTTCGGCCAGGGCCGCAGCGGCGTGAAGGAGATCCTCGCGAAACTCGACACCAACGCCGGTGCGCGCGCCGCGAAGGAACTGGAGAACAAGCCGGTGTTCGACATGCTGATCGTCGGCGGCGGTCCTGCTGGCGCGGCGGCTGCGATCTACGCGGCACGCAAGGGCATCGCGACGGGCGTCGTAGCGGAACGCTTTGGCGGTCAGGTGCTCGATACGCTGGCAATCGAAAACTTCGTGTCCGTGCAGGAAACGGAAGGACCGAAGTTCGCGACGGCGCTCGAACAGCATGTGAAGAGCTATGAAGTCGACGTGATGGACGTGCAGCGCGCCGAAGCGCTGATTCCTGGCAAGATCAACGAAGTGCGCCTCGCGAGCGGCGCGGTGCTGAAGGCGCGGACGATCGTGCTGGCCACGGGCGCGCGCTGGCGCGAAATCAACGTGCCGGGCGAGCGCGAGTACCGCAACCATGGCGTCGCATACTGCCCGCACTGCGACGGTCCGCTGTTCAAGGGCAAGCGCGTGGCTGTCATCGGCGGCGGCAACTCGGGCGTCGAGGCGGCGATCGATCTGGCGGGCGTCGTGAATCACGTGACGCTGATCGAATTCGGCGCGACGCTGCGCGCTGACGAAGTGCTGCAACGCAAGCTGCGCAGTCTGTCGAACGTGGTCGTGATCACGGAAGCCCAGACGACGGAAATCACGGGCGACGGCAAGAAGGTCAACGGTTTGACGTACAAGGACCGCGTGTCGGGTGAGTCGAAGCATGTCGAGCTCGAAGGCGTGTTCGTGCAGATCGGTCTCGTGCCGAACACCGAATGGCTGAAGGGCACGGTCGAACTGTCGAAGCACGGCGAGATCGTCGTCGATGCGAAGGGCGCGACGTCGGTGCCGGGCGTGTTCGCGGCGGGCGACGTGACGACGGTGCCGTTCAAACAGATCGTGATCGCTGTGGGCGAGGGCGCGAAGGCATCGCTGGCTGCGTTCGATCACCTGATCCGCACGAGCGTCGAAGACGAAGAAGACGTGCAGGCGGCGGCACTGGCCGAGGCCTGATCTCTCCAGGCGGTCTTCGCTGCAAAAACAAACGGGCTAGCATGTGCTAGCCCGTTTTTCGTTTGCGGTCGCGTGATGCGTGCTTACTTGCTGTCGGCGTGTTCGTGCGCTTTCTTCGACTTCGCGGCGTGGTGATGGCCGTGGTGGTGAGCCGGTTTCTGCTCGATTTTCTCGACGGGCGCATCCATGTCCTGCTGGGCGACGACGGGTTGCGCCTGAACTTCGCGTGCGTGCTGTTCGATCTTCGCGGCGACGTCGCGGTCGTGGGTCATCACGATGCCGTTGACGGGGGTTTGCGCCGATGCAGCGCCCGCAGCAGCGAGCAGCGAAACGAGCAGGGCGAGAGAGCTTTTTTTCATGGTTGTCTTCATTCCGGTTGTTTGGTGAATTCGACGCGCGTCGTGTCGGAAGGCAGTGGCGCGCGCGCATCCCGATTGTCCATTGGATCGAGCGTGGCATGCGTCAAACTCTGTCAAGGACGCGGCATTGTGTGATGCGTCCATCGCTTGACCAATCTTTACAGTGACGAATACCTCCGCGTGCTACCGTTTTTAGAAAATAGATTCGGAATGCGAATCGAATCAGATCAAAAAACACAGCGCTTTTAATAGAGGAGAACGCCGTTGAATAATCTCGCAAAACTGACCTTGGTAGGCATCTCGCTAACGAGCCTGACGCTGATGGGCTGCGACAAGAAAGAGCAGCCATCGCAGCACGCTGCGCAAAGCGAAAGCGGGGCAGTCGAAGAAGTGGTGAAGATCGGACACGTGGGCCCGCTGACGGGCGGCAGCAGCCACTTGGGCAAGGACAACGAGAACGGCGCGCGTCTCGCCGTCGAAGATATCAACAGGACAGGGCTCGTGATCGGCGGGCACAAGGTGCGGCTCGAACTGGACGGCGAGGACGACGCGGCGGATCCGAAGACGGGCACGCAGATCGCGCAGAAGTTCGTCGACGAACATGTCGTTGCCGTGATCGGCCATCTGAACTCGGGTGTGTCGATTCCCGCATCGCGCATTTATAACGACGCGAACATCGCGGAAATTTCGCCGTCGTCGACCAATCCGGACTACACGAAGCAGGGCTACAAGAGCGCGTACCGCGTGGTCGCAACCGACGCGCAGCAGGGCCCGGCGCTCGGCGGCTATGCGCTCAAATCGCTGGGCGCGAAGACGATTGCCGTCGTCGACGATGCGACGGCCTACGGCAAGGGTCTCGCCGACGAGTTCGCGAAGGCGGCGCAAGCGGGCGGTGCGCGCATCGTTTCCCGCGAGGCCACAAACGACAAAGCCGCCGATTTCCGCGCGATCCTCACCAGTATCAAGAGCGCGCATCCCGATGTGATCATGTTCGGCGGCATGGATTCGACGGTCGGGCCGTTCATTCGTCAAGCGGCTGCGCTTGGATTGAATGCGAAGGTTCTGAGCGGCGATGGCGCATGTACTGAGAAAGTGGCCGAGCTTGCTGGCGACGCGGTGAACAATCTCATATGTTCCGAAGCGAGTCTTGCGGTTTCCCGTATGCCGAAGGGCGCGGAGTTTCAGAAGCGCTTCGAAGCGCGTTTCAACGGTCCGATTCTCTTCAACGCCCCGTTTGCCTACGACGCCGTCTATGTGATCGCCGATGCAATGCGACGCGCCAACACGACGGACGCCGCGAAGGTGCTCGCCGCGCTACCCGCAACCGACTACAACGGCGTGATCGGACGTATCGCCTTCGATGCGCACGGCGACATGAAGGAAGGCGCGATTACGCTCTATCACTACCAGGACAAAAAGAAGACGCTTCTTGATGTCGTGAAGTACGGTGGCGCATCGACCTGAGCGGATCTGAACGCGCCTGAGTCGCGCGGCTTTCTATTTCGGAATCGGAGAGGCCGCGCTTTCGCTTGCCGCTTTCCCGATGGCGTCGTCCGCACTTTTGCCGATTCGCGACGGATTGACGCCACCCAGCATCAACTGATCGGCCGACCAGCGGTAGAAGATGTCGGGGCGGCGGGTTGTTTTGTTCTTGCGGCGAGTTTTGCGCCGAGGTGGGGCGCTCCTGGCTTGCGCTTTCATCGTGGCGAGCGGACGCGTGATCGGCTTGATCACCGCGCGGGGCGAAAGAAGCGCGGCACCGCGCGTCTCCTTGCTCAATCGCGCCGCGAACGCGCCGGAAACGCCCAGCGCGACGATACACGTCGCAATCACGGTTCGGATCAAGATTCCGACCCGTCGGATGTCACGCGCTTGTTCGCCGGCTTCTCGATGCTTTGAATCTGCACTTGCATCGACGCCATACGGGGCAGGCCTAATGCGCTAGCGGCCGCATAAGACAGATCGATGATGCGACCTTTGACGAACGGACCGCGATCGTTGATGCGCACCACGATCGATTTCTCCGTCGTCAAGGAAGTCACGCGCACGTAACTGCCGAGCGGCAGCGTACGATGTGCAGCCGTCAACAATCGGCTGTCGTAGTGTTCGCCACTTGCGGTGCGGCGTCCCTGGAATTTTCGCGCATACCATGATGCGTAGCCCGTCTGGAGTGCGCCGTTTATCGGACGGGACGCGATCGCTTCAGATGGAAGACTTGTGTTGTCCGAGACGCTGTCGGTGACGGCGAGCGTCGTCTGTGTCGTTACGGGTCCGATCACATTCGATGCCTGATGTTCGGGCGGAATCTGCGCACAACCGGCAAACAATCCAAAAATTCCTAGTATTCCGACGATACGCAATGAGGACACGATAGACGATGAACCGGCAAGAGAAGCCGGTTTCAACGGTCTCAATATTTTTGCGTTGACGGTCTAGCGCAAGCGCGCGGGATTCCTGGCAAATCTTTACGCATTCGACGCTATGGGATCGGTGCAATGCACGCGCCGCAACAGCACCGCGACACGTGCGTGAGCCTGACGGACGTTACTTGCCCAGCACCGCTTCGAGCGACTCGCCCTTCACGACGATCTCCGTGCGGCGATTGCGCGCGCGGCCTTCAGGCGAATCGTTGTCCGCGACGGGACGATCGAACGCATAGCCCTTCAGCGTCATGCGCGACGCGCCGATGCCACGGCGCTCGAGTTCGTCTTCGACTGACTTCGCGCGCGCTTCGGACAGATGCTGGTTGTATTCGCGCGTGCCGACGTTGTCCGTATGACCTTCGACAATCATCGGTTTCTGCGTGCGGCTCAGCACAACGACCACGCGCGAAATGGCTGGCGTGGCGTCGGCGCGCAAGCTCGACTCGTTGAAGTTGAACAGGACTTTTTCGGGCAGACGAACCTGCACGCCTTCCTTCGTCTGCGTGACTTCGATACCGGCTTGCCGGTTCAGTGCTTCTTCCTTGCTCCGATCCAGGCCGGCGCACGCGGCGAGCATCGACAGGGAGATAGTGCAGGCCGCGATGGTCAACAGTTTTTTCATGGTTGTGGTCTCGTTGTTGGAAAAACGGGAGAGAACTGCTTCGAGCCACGATTCTTGCCGAATCAAAATGGAAATTGATCAGGCATGCAAAAAGTTTTCATTTTTTAACGCGAAGGTGTCGCGTAGATGCGCCGGAGTGCAAACAAGCGTGAAACTTGCGACGTTTTTGCGCGCAATGGTCAACGGTTCGGATGAAATGGCGTTAGTCGCAGGCAACGTCGCCGCGATTCAGGAAGGTCGGAATACAAGGGACGTTGCGCAATCACTTCCAACCACTTCATAAGAAGGATCTGCATCATGAGCATCTTTGGAACCATCGTCAGCAAGATTTTCGGCAAGGCGAAGCCGGCCGGGACGCTGGCCGCCGAGCCCGTCGCGCCCACGCCCGTGGACGCTTCGGCAAGCGCGCCTGTTGCACCTGTGTCGGCCGCGCTGGCGGACGTCGATGTCGCAGCCGTGATGGACCAGCTGGCGGCGGCGAATCCGCAGCAACTCGACTGGCGCCGCTCGATCGTCGATCTGATGAAGCTGCTCGACGTGGACAGCAGCCTCGAGCATCGCAAGCAGCTGGCAGGCGAGTTGAAGTACGGCGGCGACACGAACGATTCGGCGTCGATGAACATCTGGCTGCACAAACAGCTGATGACGGCGCTCGCTGCGAACGGCGGCAAGCTGCCCGCCGATCTCGCGAACTGAAGCGACGCAATGCGCACGAACTGCCCGGGCATGGCCGTCGCCCGGGCGGCTGCCAGATGCGCGCCGTACCCGGTTCACGCCGACAGACAATCCGAAGCGATCTGTCGGCGCATACACCTCTGAATCGACAGGGATCACTCCACCTTCCGTCATCGTGTGACAACGCGTCGCACGTCTTTCCGCAGCGTTTCTGTCGGCATCCTTGATTGAGGTCAGGATTTCAAACGCTGCGCGTCCCTAGAATCGCCGGGCACATAGGACCTGTGTGCTTTTTGCCTCGCAAACCCCACACGTGTTCAGCGTGGTTCATCGATTATTGGGCAAACATGTTAGCCAGAAAAACCTTAAGAGGTTGCCTCGTACCCGTCAGCGTCGGTCTGACGGCGTGTCTTGCGGGATGTCAACTCGAAGTGCTCGACCCGAAAGGCAGTGTCGGCGTCGCCGAGAAATCGCTGATTGCGACGGCGACGTGGACGATGCTGATCGTCGTCGTCCCCGTCATCCTGTTGACGTTGTTCTTCGCGTGGCGATATCGCGCGTCGAACAAAAGCGCCGTCTACGCGCCGAAGTGGGCGCATTCCACCGCGATCGAAGTGGTCGTGTGGACGATCCCCGCGCTGATCATCCTGTTCCTCGGCATCCTGACGTGGCGCACCACGCACGAGCTCGACCCGTACAAGCCGCTCGAATCGAACGTGAAGCCGATCGACGTCGAAGTCGTCGCGCTCGACTGGAAGTGGCTCTTCATCTATCCCGATCTCGGTATTGCGTCGGTGAACCAGCTGGCGATGCCCGTCGGCACGCCCGTCAATTTCCACATCACGTCGGACTCGGTGATGAACTCGTTCTTCATCCCGCAGCTTGGCACGCAGGTCTACGCGATGGCGGGCATGCAGACGCGCGTGCACCTGATCGCGGATCACGCGGGCGACTACGCGGGCGTGTCGGCGAATTTCAGCGGCAAGGGCTTCTCGGACATGAAGTTCCGCACGCTCGCCGTGAGCCAGGCCGATTTCGACGGCTGGGTGCAGAAGGCCAAGGCGTCGTCGGACCGGCTCGACATGGATGGCTACTACGCCGTTGCCAAACCGAGCGAGAAGAACCCGGTGCGCTATTTCTCGTCGGTGGATCCGAAGCTGTTCCACAACGTCATTGCGAAATACAACAGCGGGCATGTCGTCGATTTCCGTGACGCCAACTGCAGCACGAACGCTTCGAAGGAGTAACGCATGTTCGGCAAACTGACTCTGGAGGCGATTCCGTTCGATCAGCCGATCATCATGGGCGCGGGCGCGCTCATGGGGCTGATCGTTCTGGCCGTCGCCGTGTTTCTCACGCGCGCGCACAAGTGGCGCTGGCTGTGGACCGAATGGCTCACGAGCGTCGATCACAAGCGAATCGGCGTGATGTATATCGTCGTTGCCGTGCTGATGCTGCTGCGCGGTTTCGCCGACGCCGTGATGATGCGCCTGCAACTCGCGCTCGCGAGCGGCGGCGCAGCCGGCTATCTGCCGCCGCATCACTACGACCAGATCTTCACGGCGCACGGCGTCATCATGATCTTCTTCATGGCGATGGCGCTGATGGTCGGTCTGTTCAATATCGTCGTGCCGCTGCAGATCGGCGCACGCGACGTTGCGTTCCCGTTCCTGAATTCGCTGTCGTTCTGGATGACGGCGATCAGCGCGATCCTGATGAACATTTCGCTGGTGATCGGCGAGTTCGCGCAGGTCGGCTGGCTTGCGTATCCGCCGCTGTCGGAACTGCAATTCAGTCCGGGCGTGGGCGTCGATTACTACATCTGGGCGCTGGAGCTGTCCGGTGTCGGCACGCTGATCACGGCGATCAACTTCTTCGTCACGATCGTGAAGATGCGCGCGCCCGGCATGTCGCTGATGAAGATGCCCGTGTTCACCTGGACGGCGCTGTGCTCGAACGTGCTGATCATGGCGACATTCCCGATCCTGACGATCGCGCTGGCGCTGCTGGGCTTCGACCGTTACGCGGACATGCACTTCTTCACGAACGAAGCGGGCGGCAACGCGATGCTGTATCTGAACCTGATCTGGGCCTGGGGCCATCCCGAGGTCTACATCCTGGTTCTGCCCGCGTTCGGCATCTATTCGGAAGTGATCTCGACATTCGCGAAGAAGCCGCTATTCGGCTACAAGACGATGGTGTACGCATCGTGCGCGATCATGGTGCTGGCGTTTCTCGTGTGGGCGCACCACTTCTTCACGATGGGCTCGGGCGCGGACGTCAACGCGTTCTTCGGCATCGCGACGATGATCATCGCCATTCCCACGGGCGTGAAGATCTTCAACTGGCTGTTCACGATCTATCGCGGCCGCCTCGAAATCACCGCACCCGTGCTGTGGACGATCGGCTTCATGATCACGTTCACGATCGGCGGCATGACGGGCGTGATGCTGGCCATTCCGGGCGCAGACTTCGTGCTGCACAACTCGCTGTTCCTCGTCGCGCACTTCCACAACACGATTATCGGCGGCGTGGTGTTCGGCTATCTGGCGGGCGTCAGCTACTGGTTCCCGAAGGTGTTCGGTTTCAAGCTGAACGAGAAACTCGGCAAAGCTGCGTTCTGGTTCTGGTTCACGGGTTTCTATGTGGCGTTCATGCCGCTGTACGTGCTCGGCTTCATGGGCGCGACGCGCCGTCTGAATCACTACGACGATCCCGCATGGCACCCGTACATGATCGTCGCCGCGATCGGCGTCGCGCTGATTGCTATCGGCGTGGTCTGCCAGGTCACGCAGTTCGTGGTCAGCATCATCAACCGCAACAAGCCGGAGTATCGCGACGTGACTGGTGATCCGTGGGGCGGACGCACGCTCGAATGGTCGATTTCGTCGCCGCCGCCCGTCTATAACTTCGCGACGATTCCCGTCGTCGAAGAACTCGATGCCTTCGCGCACATGAAGGAAACGGGCAGGGGCCTCGGCGTTCAGGCGAAGTACGAAGCCATCCACATGCCGTCGAATACGGGCGCCGGCTTCTTTATCGGCGTGTTCAGCCTGGCGTTCGGCTTCGCTGCCGTATGGCACATCTGGTGGCTCGCGATCGTTTCGCTGGTGGCGATTGCGGCGACCGTGATCGGCCGCAGCTTCGGCCGCGACGATGGTTATTACATTCCGTCCGACGTTGTGCGGACAACAGAAAACAAAGGCCGCACCCCGCTTCCGCAACGTGTGGATGTGTCGCCGGAACTCGCGGAGGTCGAGTGATGCTACAAAAAGTCCATGCCGCAACCCTGAACGAGATCGACGGCCACGGTCACCATGGCGAATCGCATTCGGTGTTCGGCTTCTGGCTGTACCTGATGACCGATTGCGTGCTGTTCGCGTCGTTGTTCGCGACGTTCGCCGTGATGGCGCATCAGTTCAACGCCGGGCCGACGGGCAAAGATCTGTTCGATCTTCCGGGTGTTGCCCTCGAAACGGCAGCGCTGCTGTTCAGCAGCATCACGTACGGCTTCGCGATGGTCGCGGCGCGCCGTCAGAGCCCGCGCGCGGTGCTCGGCTGGCTGGTCGTCACGTTCGTGCTCGGCGCCGTCTTTCTGAAGCTGGAACTGAGCGAGTTCTCGCATCTGATCGCGGAGGGCGCGGGTCCGTCGCGCAGCGCGTTCCTGTCGTCGTTCTTCGTGCTGGTCGGCACGCACGGCCTGCACGTGGCCACGGGTCTGATCTGGATGGCCGTGCTCGCCGTCCAGGTGGCGCGCGCGCCGCAACTGACGCAGCGCGAAATCACGCGACTGACGTGCCTGAGCCTTTTCTGGCACTTCCTCGATGTCGTGTGGATCTGCGTGTTCACTTTTGTCTATCTTGGGAGCATGGTCTGATGGCCCACTCGAATTCCCATGCGCTCGATGCCGAAGCAGGGCACGGCGGTATCGGCGGCTATGTGGTCGGCTTCGTGCTGGCGGTGGTGTTGACGGCGGCAGCGTTCGGCATCGTGATGCAGGGCTGGCTGCCGGCCCCGTCCGCACCGTTCGTGCTGGCCGCGCTCGCGGTCGTGCAGATCGTCGTGCATCTGGTGTTTTTCCTGCACATGAGCGTCTCGACGTCCGGTCAGCGATGGAACACGCTCGCCCTTGCCTACACCGTGCTGGCCGTGATGTTCCTGGTGTTCGGTACGGTTTGGGTCATGCACAACGTCAGCATGAACATGATGTCGCGCTGATCCCGGACGTCGCGCGATAGAGCGCGATGCATCGCGATGAACGAAAGCTGAAGAACAGGTTTGTTCTTCGGCTTTTTTGTTGGTGTGTGGCGTGTAAAGTTGCGCGGACGCAGAATGCAAAAAAGCGGCAAGCATACGAGATGCTTGCCGCTTTTCTGTACTGCATATTCGTTGGTAGGCTCGATTGGACTCGAACCAACGACCCCCACCATGTCAAGGTGGTGCTCTAACCAGCTGAGCTACGAGCCTAGCGAAGGCGCGAATTATAGAGACACCTTTTCGATCGCGCAAGTGCCTCGCGCGATTTTGTTGTGGCCAGTCGTTTTGCATCGGCTGGCTGGGGTTTGGAGGCATCGCAAGGTGGCTCCACAGAATCGCGCGAGACGGCTACGATTGACGGTGGCGCACATCGGAGGCGAGCCGGAACATGAAAGGACTTCGTCCGCATTCTCCGCACTTCCTTCGCGATCACACGCATCCCGTGTGGCGCGATCTCGCATTGACCTCGTTACCGTTCGTGGTGCTGTTCGCGGTGGTCATCTGGCTGGTCGTGTGGCTCGTCGATCCGGCGCCGCCGCGAACGATCACGATCAGCGCCGGCCCGCAGGACAGCTCCTTTATGCAGATCGCCGAGGAGTACAAGAAGATCCTCGCGCGCAACGGCGTAACGCTCAAGGTGCTGGTGTCGGACGGCTCGGTGCAGAACCTCGACCGGCTGCTCGATCCGAAGCAGAAAGTCGATATCGCGCTCGTGCAGGGCGGCGTCGCGGGCGGACGCGATACGACGTCGCTGATGTCGCTCGGCAGCGTGACCTATGTGCCGCTCGTCGTGTTCTATCGTGGCAGCGGCGTCACGCAGCTGTCCGATCTGGATGGCAAGCGCATCGCGATCGGCCGCGAGGGCAGCGGCACGCGCCTGCTGTCGCTGAAGCTGCTCGAAGCGAACGGCATCGGGCAGGGCGGCGAGACGACGCTGCTGCCGCTCGACGGACTCGACGCCGCGAAGGCGCTCGTCTCCAACCAGGTCGATGCGGCGCTCTTGAGCGGCGACTCGGCGACGCGCGTGCTGATGCTCCGTCTGCTCGGCATTCCGGGCGTCTCGGTGTTGAACTTCGACGAGGCGGCCGCCTACGCGCGCGTCTTTCCGTATCTCGACGAACTCGAACTGCCGCCCGGCGTGCTCGACCTGCGCCGCCGGATTCCGCCCGAGACGATCCATCTGATCAGTCCGACGGCCGAACTGGTCGCGCGCGCGAGCCTGCATCCGGCGATTTCCGATCTGCTGATCGAGGCGGCGCAGGAAGTGCACGGCATGGCTGGCTTGCTGCAGAAAGCCGGGCAGTTCCCGAACCCCGTGGTCCGGGAATACCGGATCAGCGAGGACGCGATGCGCTACTACAAGTCGGGCAAGAGTTTTCTGTACCGCACGCTGCCGTTCTGGCTGGCGACGGTGGTCGATCGTCTGCTGGTGTTGCTGCTGCCGATTGCCGTGCTGCTGTTTCCGGCGCTGCGGCTGATTCCCGCGCTGTTCACCTGGCGGGTGCGTTCGCGGATCTATCGCTATTACGGTTCGCTGATTGCGATCGAACGCGACGCGATGCGCGATTCGTCCGCCGACGAGCGCGCCAGGCTGCTGGCCGAACTCGACCGGATCGAGGCGTCGCTGGACATGCTGCGGATGCCGCTCGCTTATGCCGACGGTTTTTATGTGTTGCGCGAGCATGTTCGGTTTGTGCGCGAGCGGCTGCAGGGTACGCGTGAGCGTGTGCATGCACGGGGGTAGTGTGGCGTGCTGCGTGATGGGTTTGGGCTGAAAAGTCGTGATGCGTCAGGTAGATGGGCGGTGAGTTCTGGTGTTGTCCACAGGGTTGTGAACAAAATCTGTGGATAACGACGGGCGCAGCTTTTTGTGCCGACCAACCGACCCGCGATGCATCGCAAGCAATTCGAATAGCATCAAGGACTTGCGTGAGTCTTGCTCAGGATACTCACAGGCTTCTCCACGGTTTCTGTGGATAAGGCGTGGTATGCGCGAGTGATTCGCAGGAAGATTCTCGAGTATGAACAAGTGACTTTAAATTGTCTTATCACGTCCGATTGTCCGTTAAGAATAGTTCGTACTACCATGCAAATCGCAGGCTGGATCACCCCGAGAACTCGCTTGCTGCTGTTTTGGGTGGTCTCGCGACCACCCTTTTTTCCCTCGAAGGCCGAGGGTGCCGACACACTGAACGTTCGCGTCGCGCTCCCCACACGCCGGTCCCAGCCGAACCACCCGATGCCCACTTCGATGCCCCACTCCGCACCGCACCCTCAAACCCCCACCACATCAAAGACTTACGCCAGCTACCCCAAGCTTATCCACAAGCCTCTCAACAATTTCTGTGGATAGATATCGCCGGGTAAGCCGGATAAAACGCTGGGCAGGACGCTTGCTAGACACCAACTGAATCCACGCAGGAGGCCCCATGCGCGTCCATCCGACTCTTACCGCGATCCTGGTCATTCCGCTCGCCGCGTGCGCCACGCCATCGACGGCGCCCGAAGAAGCGAGCTTCGGCCCGTCGCCGACATTGCCCGCGCCCGACACCTCGCTCGTCCCGACGGTCCACGTCGCGCCCGTCGAAGCGCGTCCGTCGGGCTCGCATCCGACTGCGCCGCCCGGCTTCGCCGTGACGCCGTTCGCCACGAATCTGGAGCATCCGCGCTGGCTCTACACGCTGCCGAACGGCGACGTGCTGGTCGCCGAAACCAACACGCCGCAGCCGCACGACACGGGGCGCGGGATCGTCGGCTGGATCACGAAGCAGTTCCAGAAACGCGCGGGCGCAGGCGTGCCGAGCCCCGACCGGATCGTGCTGCTGCGCGACGCAGATGGCGACGGCATCGCGGAAACGCAAAGCGTGTTCATCGACAACCTGCATTCGCCGTTCGGCATGGCGCTGATCGGTAACCAGCTGTATGTCGCCGATACGGACGCGCTGTTGCGCTTCGACTACGGCATCGGCGACACGCGCGTCGAATCGCAAGGCGTGAAGATCGCTGATCTGCCTGCCGGGCCGATCAATCATCACTGGACGAAGAACATTCTCGCGAGCCGCGACGGCAAGCGCCTCTACATCACGGTCGGATCGAACAGCAATGCCGCCGAAAACGGCGTCGACGCGGAAGCGGATCGCGCGCGCATCGTCGAATTCGATATCGCGAGCGGCACGATGCGCCCGTTCGCGACAGGGCTGCGCAACCCGAACGGCATGGCGTGGCAACCGCAATCGGGCGCGCTGTGGACGGCCGTCAACGAACGCGACGAACTCGGCAACAATCTCGTGCCGGATTACATGACGTCGGTGAAGGAGGGTGCGTTCTACGGCTTTCCGTTCAGCTACTACGGCGCGCACGTCGATACGCGCGTGAAGCCGCAGAACCCGGAGATGGTCGCACGGGCCATCGCGCCGGATTACGCGCTCGGCAATCACACGGCGTCGCTGGGACTCGCGTTTTACGACGCGAAGCTGTTTCCGGATCGGTATCGCGGCGGCGCATTTATCGGACAACACGGTTCGTGGAACCGGAAGCCGTACGCGGGATACAAGGTGATTTTCGTGCCGTTCAGGAAGGGCGAGCCGGCGGGCGGTCCGGAGGATTTTCTGACCGGCTTTCTGACACCGGACGGGCACGCGCTCGGGCGGCCCGTCGGTGTCGCGCTCGATGCGCGCGGTGCGCTGCTCGTTGCCGACGACGTCGGCAACACGGTCTGGCGAATCGCACCCGCGACGGGAACGGCGGGCGCGAAATAGCGGCGAACGGGACTCGACGACGAAGCGGGTTACGGACGGTTGTACATCGCGTTCCAGTCGGCAGCCGAGACGCCCGGGCGGCCCGCTTGCGACACGCCGTTCGCGACGCCGCCGTAGCCGCTCGCTGCGCCGTTCTCGGCGTTCACGCGTGCCTGCGCGGCTTGCAGTTCATCGGGATAGTGCGCTTCCGTGCCTGCACCCGGACGATAGCCGGCCTTTTCCAGTTGGACCAGTTCGGCGCGAACCTGCGCGCGGGTGATGGGCTGGTTCGACTGGGCGAACGATACCGCGGGGATAGCGAGCACAGCAGCGATGGCAACAGCCTTGATGAGCGACTTCATGATGACCTCCAACTTGCTTTTGACTTTGCGAACAGCCCTGTTCGCAATCAGTGAAGCCAGTGTAGGTATGTAGCCGCTTAAGATTAAGACCTCCCGGTGGAAGTGACTTTTCCATTTTTAAGGGTTTTCCCTTATCAACCAATACGGACGGGCCTCAGCGCCGTTCGAGCCGGAGTTTTTTGCCGTAGCCGGTGAGTTCGAGATAGCCGCGTCCCGCCTGTTTGCCGTCGCGCGTCAAAATGACGGCGCCTTCCCAGTACAGCGCGCCCGTCGAATCGCGCGAGTCCAGTTCCTGGTCGTCGAGCAAAGGCGCAAGTTGCCAGCGAACATCGCCCGTCCGGACGACAGTCGCCACGGGATATTGCGTGCCCGTGCGCGGTGAGCGCCATTGGCGCGTCGGTGTGAAGTCGACGTCGGCGGGGCCGTATTGCTTCACCTGACCGTCGGCGCTGCGCAGCGCGGCGTGCGCCCAGACGGCGTGACCGTCGGCGGCGCGGACCTTGAACGCCATCAGAGCCGCGCCGTCCGACAGATTCGCGCCGAGCCAGTCCCAGCCGACGGCATCGCTTGCGAGCAGCGTGCTCGACCATTCGTGATCGAGCCACGCGCTGCCCGTGACGGGCGTCGGCGTGGCAGCGCGGCTCGCGCCATCGGCGGCGGGGCGCGTG
This sequence comes from Paraburkholderia sabiae, assembly GCF_030412785.1. Taxonomy (NCBI): domain Bacteria; kingdom Pseudomonadati; phylum Pseudomonadota; class Betaproteobacteria; order Burkholderiales; family Burkholderiaceae; genus Paraburkholderia; species Paraburkholderia sabiae. The sequence continues at coordinate 2,977,644 of NZ_CP125295.1, read as the reverse complement.
ACGCTGCCCGTGACGCGCAACTGCGGCTCGCTGTAGTAGTAGCTCGCCTGTTCCGGCAGCGGCCCCTTGCGCGAGTAGCCGTTGTCGCCCTGAAGCAGCGGCGCTTGCGTCGGCGTGAATGTCAGATGCAGCGCGAAGCCGGCGGCATCGGCGGTTACGTCGTAATGGCCGTCCGGCGCGCGGACCATGCGCCACGTGTCGAGCTGGACGTCGGTATTGCCGGGCTTTGCGTAGGCGAGTCCGAAGCCTTGCCGCGCGATCTTCTGATCGTGCACGAGCCGGCCGAGCTTCGGATCGCTGAGCGCGGCGTGCGCAATGATCAGCTGTGTCGGCGCGAACGCGCTCGGATCGTCGGCGGGATGGCCCGTCGCGGAGCGGAAGAACGTGATCTGAAAACCGAGCGGCTGATGATCGGGCGTATCGAGCCAACCCGTCGCGTACCACCATTCGGTGCGAAACTCCGGATGCGCGCCCGTATCGCCGGGCAGTTCGACGCGCTTGTCGGGCGTGACGGTTGCGAACTGAGGTTGCGCCGCGAACACTGCGGAAACGCCGAGCAAAGCGGCAAGCGCGAGCGGAAGGAAATGGCGCTGCATCACCAGTCCTCCCTGACGGCGCGCACGGCATCGACGGAAACGGCCCGGCGACCCGCCGCGACAGCCGTCGTACACGACGACGCGAGCATCACGAGCGCGAGCACCGACAGCAGCAGCCACGGCACGTGCAGCGACATGCTCCAGTGAAACGACTGCGGATTGACGACGAACACGAGAATCAGGCTGATCGCGAAGCCGAGCACGCAACCCATCGCGATGCCGAGCGCGGTGAGCATGCCGCCTTCCGTCGCGAGCAGCGTGAGGATCTGTCCGCGCGTCACGCCTACATGACGCAGCATGCCGAACTCGCGCGAACGCGACAGGGTCTGCGCGGAAAACGTCGCGGCCACGCCGAACAGTCCGATCACGATGGCCACGGCCTCCAGCAGATACGTGACGGCAAAGCTGCGGTCGAAGATGGTCAAGGTGCGCGCGCGGATATCGCCCGGTTGCGCGAAGTCGAGCGCGCTCGCGAATGGCAGCGCGCGCATCGCGGCGATTGCCTGCGCGGCGCTGACGCCGGGTTCGAGCGTGAGAGCGGCGTCGGTGACGCTGGTGTCGCCCGTCAGGCGCCGGTAGTCGGCGAGACGGATTTCCAGAGCGCCTGTCTGCCGCACATAGTCGCGCCAGATGCCCGCCACGACGACGCGCGTGCCGTGTTCTCCGATCGGCAGCGTCAGCCGTTGACCGACGTGATAACCATACAGATCGACCATCGCCTCCGACGCCCACACGGGTGTCTCGCCTTCGCGCAACGCGGACGGCGGAAAGGTCGCGCCTGTGATTTGCAAGTTGGAGCCGGGATCGGCGGCATCGATTTCGCGCGCGAGCAGCGCGACTGACGGCCGTGACGGATCGAGCGTCAGTTGCGACGTGCGCGCGAACGCCGCGTGGCGGATGCCGCGCGTGGCGGCAAGCATCGTTTGCTGCTGCGGATTCAGCCCGCCTGTGTCGCCGTTCGGCGCGACGCGCACGTAGACGTCGGCGGATAGCAGATGCGCGAGCCAGTCTTCCACCGAAACCCGGAAGCTCGCCACCATGATCGCCATCGCGACGATCAACGTGAAACTCGACAGCACGCCGCCCATCGCAATCGACGCCTGGCCCGGCGCGTTAGCGAGCCGCGCGAGCGCCAGCGCGATCACGGGTGCGCGTCGTCGTCCGTTGCTCGCGCGGCTCAGCGCGCGGAACAGCATTGACGTGACGCGCGGCATCAATGCAATGCCGCCGATCAACAGCAGCGCGACGGCGAGATACCCTGCAATCGGCACGTCGAAGACGGGCGGCGCTTGCGTCAGCGCGACGCCGACCACGAGGCAGACGAGCGCGGGCCACGGCGTCGACAGCTTGCCGAGCGCGGCTTCTTCGCCGCCTGCCTTGAGTGCGGGCGCGGGATGCGCGCGCGCTGCTTCGAGCGCGGGCACGAGACTGCCGAGCAGCGACACGCCGATGCCGAGCGTGACGAAGATCGCGCTCGCAACGGGCTCGAAGCCGACGGTCGGCTGCACGCCCGGGAAGTAGCCGCCGCCCAGATCGCTGCCGAAAAATCGCAGCACGGCCGAAGCGAGCGCTAAGCCGAGCGCGATGCCCGCGATCGAACCGAGCGTGCCGAGCAACGCGCCTTCGAGCAGGATTTGCCGCAGCAACTGCGCACGCGTGATGCCGAGCACGCGCAGCATCGCGAATTGCGCGCGGCGGCGCACGACGCCGAGCGCCTGCGTCGAGAACACGAGAAACGCGCCGGTGAAGAGCGCGACGAGTGCGAGCACGTTCATGTTGATCCGATACGCACGCGACAGACGGTCGGTGCGGCTTTCGATATCGTGCGTCTCGCCCACCGCGAAGCGGCTGCCGAGCCGCTCCTGCAATGCGCGCCGGAAGCGTTCGCGATCGACGCCGCGTTCGAGTTGCAGATCGACGCGCGACAGCTTGCCGACGCGTCCGAAGCGCCATTGCGCGGCGGCGATATCCATCACCGCGATGCGCTGTCCGGGCCGCGCGCGGACGATGCCGCCCGCGACGCGCAGATGCACATCGGACGTGCCGCTGCGCAGCGTCACCGTGTCGCCGATGTGCACGCCGAGCCATTGCTGCGCGGCGGGCGAGAGGAAGATCGCGTCGTCGGCGAGGGCGTCGAGCGGCGTGTCGCTGCTGGTCACGCCCGTCAGATCGGGCGCGATGCGGCTCGCTCGGAACGCGTCGATGCCGAGCACTTTGAGCGGCGCATTGCGACTCGGCACGGTGACGTCGAGTTCGAGCACGGGGCTCGCGAGCGCGACGCCGGGTTGGGTCGCGAGTTGCGGATAGACGTGTTCGTCGAACGCGGGCTGTGCGCCGCGCACCTGCAAGTCGGCTTGACCCGACAGACTGCGCGCGGCTGCCGAGAACTCGTTGAACGCGGCGCTGTTGATCAGCTGCACGGCATAGCCGAGCGCGACGCCGAGCGCGATCGTCGCGATGGCGATCAGCGCGCGGCCTTTATGGCTCCGCCATTCGGCGGCGAGCAGCCAGCGGGTGAGCGTGCGCAGGCCGTGGCGGGCGTGTTGCGCATGCTGCGCTTTTGCGTTGACGACAGCGTCATTCATGCGAAGGGCGCAGTGCATGCGAGATGTCTGCGGCGTGCAGCTTGCCGTCGCTGAGCACGAGCACGCGATCGGCGAAGGCGGCGGCGGCTTCCGAGTGCGTGACCATCATCGTTGCCGCGCCGTTCGCTTTGGTTTCTTCGCGCAGCAGCGCGAGCACTTCATGGGCGGTGTCGGGGTCGAGATTGCCGGTGGGCTCGTCGGCGAGGATCAGCGTCGGACGATGCACGAGCGCGCGGGCGATCGCGACGCGTTGCAGTTCACCGCCCGACAACTGACGCGGCAAGTCGTCGTCGCGGCCTTCGAGACCGACGGCCATGAGCATGTCGTGGGCGCGTTGCGGCGCGAGGCCGTTCAGCAGCAGCGGCAGCGCGACGTTTTGCGCGAGCGTCAGATGTGGGAGCACGTGGAAGGCCTGGAACACGAAGCCGAGCTTCTGGCGACGCAGGCGCGTTGCGGCGTCGTCATCGAGGGTGGAGATCGGCGTGCCGTCGATCAGGACATCGCCTGAGTCGGCGCGGTCCAGGCCCGCTATCAGGTTCAGTAGCGTCGATTTGCCGACGCCTGAGTCGCCCATGATGGCTATGAATTCGCCTGCGGCGAGCTTCAGGTCCAGTCTGTCTATGACTGTTCTGTTTGCCCGGTATCTTTTGCTTAGCGAGCGGCATTCTAGTGATGGTGGTTTTACTGGTGTGTTCTTCGCTGGCATCCGCGATTTGCCTTCGTCGTTCATGCGTTGCCCCTGTGCGGGGCGGCACTTACTTTCTTTGCCGCCGCAAAGAAAGTAAGCAAAGAAAGCGGCTCACACCGCCAATGCTAGTCATCGCCTGCGGGCCCTCAACCGGTCCCGCACTCCACACGGCATCACACTAGCTTACCCGCGTTGCCAACGCATCGAACAAATGCATCACCCACTCCAGTCACCCGTAGCGCAGCCAGCGGCAGCGAATGGCCCACGCCGCCCAGGTGGCAAACTGTGTGTAGGTTGTCGCACCTTACGCGTTCGCGATCCTACGACACCGATCCTGCTTTTCAGTCCGAAGTGGTGCATTTCCGGCGCGACGGCCTACACACAGTTTGCCACCTGGGCGGCCGTGGACTGCCGGGTAACGCGGCGCGTGACGCGGGAGTGTGAAGTGGGGGATGCAAATCCAGCAGCGCTGGCAACGGGCGTGAAAAAGTGCGGCGCCGTTTGGAGTGCGGGACCGGTTGGGGGCCCGCAGGCAAACACAAGGATTGGCGGTGTGAGCGGCTTTCTTTTGCCTACTTTTCTTTGCCGCTGCAAAGAAAAGTAGGTGCCGCCCCGCACAGGGGCGACGCATGAATACCGACGTGAAATCGCGGATGCCAGCGCAGCAAAAAACAAAAAACGAACATGGCGACTAGCGTCGCAGACAAAAAAAATCAAAACGTCAAATCATGCAACTTCTTCATCCCATCCAGTAACCATTGAAACACCGACTGCTCCGACTGAGCAACAGGCGTCGGCGTCCCGAGCTTATTGAGCGTATCGCTCCTCCTCGACAACATCTGGCACATGAGCCGGGCCACATCCGGCTTATCCTTCAACAACGGCGTCAGATCATCCTTCTTCAACTGAAACACAGTCGCCGCGGTCAGCGCGGTAATGGTCACACGCGCCGGCATACCCGCCAGCAGACCGGCTTCGCCAAGAGCATCACCGGGACCCAGCCGGGTCACCTCGACAGGACCGGATGCATCCTCTGCCACGACAGACAGCGCGCCCGAATCGACGATCGTCAACTGGTCGAGCACCTTGTCCGGCGTCACCACCGTGTCGCCGCGTTCGTAGTCGCGTCGCGATAGCAGCGGCGAAAGCCCCTTCAACTCATCCGGCGTCAACGCAGCAAAGATGTCCACGCGCCGCAGCAGGTTCATGCGCGGATCGGCTTCCAGCGCAGGCGCGGGCGCTGCATAGCCGGCGCCGAGCGGCCGCAGCGGAACGCCCGCTGCCTCGAGCTGCCGGTAGCACAGGTCATAGAGCTCGTTGGTGACCGCGAGCTTCTTGCTCGTATCGTCGACGTACGCCGTCGCTTCGTAGATCACGGCGTTGGCGCTGGTCCGCTTCACGATCGCATACGGCGCAGGGTCGGCGATCACCGCTCGCACGCCCGCGAGCGCTGCTTCGAGCGCGGCGATCACCGTGCTCGGACGCGCTTCGGGCGTGATCTCGAGCATGAGCGTGATGCCGTGAAGCTCCGGCGGCCGGCTGGTGTTCGTGATCTTCGCCTTCGCCGCGACGGCGTTCGGCACGATCACGATGTTGCCCTGCGAAGTCAGCAGATGCGTCGCGCGCCAGTTCATCTCCAGCACCTTGCCCTCGACGCCGTCGATGATGACCCAGTTGCCGATGTGATACGGCTCCGTCGTGTTGATCACGATACCGGCGAACACATCGCTCAGCGTGCTCTGGATCGCGAGACCGAGCACGATTGCGAGCGCGCCCGATGTCGCGACGAGTCCACGCACGGGCAATTCGAGCACGAAGCCAAGCGCGGCGACGACGGCGGCGAGAAACACGAGTGCGCCGAACACGTCCTGAAAGAGCCGTTGACGACGCCACCTTTTCGGCAGCAGCAGCGTGTCGAGCGCCATGCTGAGCAGGCGCGAGCCCATCAGCCACCAGATGATTTCCAGCACCTGACCGAGCAGATGCAGCGGCCTCGAATCCGCATACGGCGCCTGCGAGAAGGGGCTCAGACCGGAACTGAACAGTAGCGCGCTAAAGGCGGCGTAGATGCACAGGCGCACCAGCAGCCGCGCGACTTCGTTGGTGGGTACAGCGCAACGCCAGATCACGACATCGAATGCGACGAGCGCAAAGCCGAAAATCAGCGGATTGTTCACGCACACTCCGTAGCGGGGTTGAACGGTCAACGAGACGTGCATGCCGGACGTGCCATGCGTTTGCCGCGACAGTAGCACGGCCTCCCTCGATGCGGCGTACGGCCGCGCCATACCGCGGCCATGCCGCTGCCGCTGCACGTTCGAGCCCAGTTTTTACGACATTTTTTATTGCCTTGCAGCAGAGGGGGCCGTGCTCCAGACGTTACTTCACGTTGAACGAATAGTCGCCGTGCGTGCGATGACCGTCCGATGCCACGGCCACCCAATGCACCGTGTATTTGCCCGCCGCCAACGTCGGTAGTGCGACGGACGCGACGGCCGGCTGCTGCGCATCGACCGTCGATTTCGCGGTGTTCACCTGCTTGCCCGACGCATCCGTCACGGTCAGCGAACTGAATGCCGGTTCGAGCGGACCGTCGAAGGCGATCGTCACCTTCGCGGGCGCTTCGACGGTCGTGCCCGCGCCGGGCTCCTGTTTCTGCGGAAAAACGTGGGCGAATGCGGCGAGCGGTGTCAGTGCCAGTGCAAGGGCGAGCGTCGTCACGCGTCGTGTCGAGTGCTTCATGGATGTGTCCTCGTTAGTGGAAGAGCGGCTTGCCGATGGTCGTGGGCGCGATGTCGTCGAAGAAGAGATGCGCCTGCACCAGCACGCCGACATGAGAACCGCTCGCGTGATTGACGGGGATCTGCGCTTCGATGCCGAACTGTCCGTAGCGGTTGACCCAGATAAAGCCGGGGTTCACGGTGCCCGTGGTTTGCCCCTGGCTGCGCGACAACGGAATCTCGACGATGGGTATCAGATTCGCGAGCGGCTGCGGCAAGCCGACGTCGCGCACATGCTGCTGCAGATAAGGCAGGCTGTATTGCACGGTCACGCCGTAGTTGAACGCGTTCGGCTGGCCCGCGCCCGTCGTGAGCGCCGGTCCTGCTTCGCCCGTGATCGCGACAGGCCGCAAATACGCAAGCGAATCGGGCAGGTCGCCGAAGCCCTTGCCGGCGAAGATCGTCGGCGAGATGGTCGAGAAGCTCTCGCCGATCGCATGACTGCCCGTGCCGCCCAGGTCAGCATCGACGCCGATCGACGTCATGAACTCGTGCGCCTCGTTCACGTACAGCAGATATTTGAGCCCGACGCTGAAGTTGTCGAAGCCATGCGCAGTCGGATTGTTCTGTCCGACGTAGGCGCCGCCGATCGACACCGCGAGCCGCGGCGTGATCAGCTTGTCGTATTCGAAGCTGAACGTGTTGACGCTCTGGTCGCCGTCGTCGCCGGGTACGCGCTGATGTCCGTATTGCAGATTCAGTTCATCGCCGACGCCGGGGTCGTCGATGGCCATCGTGGCGGGGAAGACGCGGTCGCCCGCAATCGCGTGCGCATGCGAAATGGACGGGAAGAGGGAAGGGAAAAGCAGGGCTGCAAGCATGCAGCAGGCGAACGGCAATGTGCCGCGCCCGTCGTGTCGGGTGTTCATCGTTTCATCCTGAGTGGAAGCGCGCACGGACCGCTTGCGCGGGGCGCAGCGGCACGCGCGAAAACGGCTGCGCCATGACGGCGCGGCCGCAACGCAACATCGGCTCAGACGGAAACGGGCGGCGCGCGCGGCTGCGCGGCTTCGAACGGTGCGATCAGCGCGACGCTTTCGAAGCGCGTCGCGACACGCTGCGCGACGGCAGCGACGGTCAGGGCGAAGGTAGACGGCGACGCGGGCAGCACGGGCACGTGCGTGAGCAGGCTGCAATAGCCGCATGCATGCCAGTGCGAGGCCAGTGTGTGAGTGTCGGTGGGATTGTCTTCCTGTGTATCGGCGGGACTGGCCGTTTGCGCCGAGCAGAGTGCGGCGGCGGGATCGTAGGCGCCGCGGCTCGCCGCAATGGCCTGCGAGACCGTGGGCGCGAGCGTCGCCATCAGGATTGCGAGCAATCCGAGAATGCTGCCAATCTTCCGATGGAACACGCTCGACATGTTGTTCAAACCATGGCTGGAAATGTCTGCTGGACGCTGCGCGGAATTATGACACCGGTGCGGCCCGCGATGCGTGCAGCCGCGCGCACTCGAACGTGAAAATTGTCGGAATGCTGTCGATTTGCCGTCGTCCCGATCGTCGTCTGTATAGAACCGGGCAGCGACGCTTTTTATGCCCGGCTTCCGACAACCTCGCACAGGAGCGTGGCAATGAACTACGTGGATGGATTCGTGGTGGCAGTCAAGGCGGAGAATCGCGAGCTGTATCGCCAGTGCGCGACGACGGCAGCAGGCGTCTTCAAGGAATATGGCGCGCTGAAGGTCGTCGAATGCTGGGGCGACGACGTGCCCGAAGGCAAGCTCACGTCGTTTCCGATGGCCGTGAAGCGCGAGCCGGACGAAGTGGTGGTGTTCTCGTGGGTCGCGTGGCCTTCGCGCGCGGTGCGCGACGAAGGCATGAAAAAGGTCATGGCCGATCCGCGCCTTCAGCCCGAGACCATGCCGATGCCGTTCGACGGCAAGCGGCTGATCTACGGAGGCTTCGAAGTGATCGTCGACGTGTGAAGGCGTCGACGAAGCGCTAGAGCGTTTCCGTGAACATGGGCGTCGTGCCGTCGCTGCTTTCGTAGTACTCCGCCGACGCCTGCGCATGCTGCGCGCCTTGTCCGAGCCGGATGATCGTGAAGCCGTGCGTGTAGACCTTGTCCGCCTGCTTCAGCAATACGTTTTGCAGCGTGGGCGGATTGACGATGCGCGCATCCGGTGCGTTCTCCGGGCCGTCGATGAGCACGGGCACCGCGCCATGCCCGATGCAACGTCCGCGGTTCAATCCGAGGTACGGTTGATAGATGCTCAGATTATGCTCGTGGCCCCAGAACCAGGCGGAGATCGGCTGCTTCGCGGCCTGCGCGAAACGCTGGAAGCTCGGCAGCAGCTTCGGGTTGTGCGCAATCAGCTTGTTGCCGGGCTGAAGCCGACCGATCTCCGACAGCGCGGAAAACAGCTGATGGTGCGACAGCAAAATCGTCTTGCCGTCGAATTCGGCGATGCGTTCGGTGATCCAGTCTTCCTCGTCTTTTTCGAGGAAGGTCAGCATGTCGTTGCCGACGATCGGAATGTAGTCGTGCAGTCCCGTGTCCATCGCGACGAACTGCCAGTCGTCGTTGCGCAGACAGAAGAAACTCGCCGGCTGACGGCGCGCGTGATCGTTGAGCGTGTCGATCAGGCCGTAGTAGCCGGCGCCGCCCGAGTACATGTCGTGATTCCCGGCGAGCGTGTAGACAGGGATGTCTTTCGTGCTGCGTTCGAGCACCGTGTCGACGATGTTCCGGAAGTTCGCGTCGCACTCCTGCGGCGTGCCCGAGTAGTAGATGTCGCCGAGATGGATCACCACATCGGGGTTTTGCAACGCGGCCTGCTTCAGCAGATCGACGGCGACCTGCGTGCCCGTGCCCCAGTCGGCGATCAGCGCGACCGTCGCGCCCGCTTTCAACGGAAGCGTGACCGGGCCGATCGACGGCGCGCGCCGGTAGGGAATCGATGCGCGCTTGCCGTCGGGTCCGAAAAACGCCATGTAGCTCCCGATGGTCTCGATCCAGGCCGGATCGCAGACATTGAAGCGCAGATCGTCTTCGATGCTGGCCGCGCTCGCCGTATCGCCGCGGGCGCGCGCCTGCAGCAGCGCGAAGCCCATCTTCGCGCACGTCCACGCGTCCTGCGCGATGCCGCCTGGCGCGGCGTCGGGCAACGGCGTCTGTCCTTGTCCTTGCGATTTCATCGCGCCGATCGCGGCCGCCGCATTGACCAGCGCGTTGTCCGTGCCGGGCCGCGAGGCGAGCGACGTAGCAGGCGTCTTGCCGCGCACCACCTGATCGACGGCCGACTGAAACAGCGAGACAAACTGATCGCGGAAACTCTCGGGTTCGACGGCCATGTGACGCTCTCCAATAAGTTGACTGTTTATTGTCGTTTGCGGCTCTTTATTCGATTTTCGAAAGCCGGCGGTAATGTTCGTGCTATTGAAGCAATCGGCGAGCTAAAGGATCATTTCAGCTAACACCAAGACGATCGATTCGACACAATTTGCATGAAGGGCGATGCGTGACCAGATATAGCCGGGCATTTTTCGAACTGCAATGGCAATTCGCCGAACGCGTCGCGGCTATTTCCGGCATGTCGCGCGAACAGGCGCTGTTGCACTACACGAATTTCTATATCCGTTTTGGCCTGGGCCGCGAATTCGATGCTAACGATGCTGTGTGGCGGATTTATATCGACGGGTTGCAAAACGCATCGGACGCGGTGGATTGGACCTGGCGTTTCTTTCTCACGCGGCCGTCTGTGCCGCCGCCGTCGCTGGTTGCGGCATTCGGCTGTTTTTCATACTCGAATGCGGGCAATGATGCCATTCGCCTGCATTTCGCCAATGCGGAATCTGGCAATTATTCACCGTTGAGTTGCGAGCGTGTTGAAGAAAGGCGTGCCGAATTGCGCGCGTTATTCGATTACGTGCGTCAAACGCATTTGCCTGTACAGCGCGTATTGGGCACCTCGTGGCTCTACAATCTGACCGCTTATCGCAGGCTCTTTCCATCGGGCTATGTGGAAACGGCGCGCGAATCGTCCGCGCGCTTTCAGAATATGCCGCTGTGGGGCCAGTTTCTCGACCGGCGCGGCGACGTGCGGCCGGACATGAAGGCGATATTGCTCGAACGTGTCGCGCGGCAAACGCGCTTGCACGACCTAGCGCAGTGCTTTCCTTTGCGTGCGCTGGCCGTCGATGCGCCCATTGCGCTGTTCGACGGCTTCTACCGCGCGCGCTGATTCATTCAAGCTTTTCGCGCCGCTGCCGATAACGTGGATGGCCGTCCTTCATGCAAAGCCAGAACAAAAGATGCGTTTGACCAAGACCGAGTCCGTCCTTTCCGCCGTTGCCGTGTTCGCAGTCTGCAGTTTCAGCGGCTGGCTGCACGATGAAATGAAGCACGCCGCGCGTGAGCGCAACCGGCACGACATCGGCACGATCGTCGATGCGGCCTGCGCGAACCTGAATGCCGCCGAGCTCGAATCCAGCGACAGCGGCCGGCTTCAGTGCGGCCCGATTGCGCATGAAGCGCCGCACGAAGCGTCGGCGCCCGAGGCTTTGACAGCGGCGGCCGTGACAGGCGCCGCGACGACCGTTCCGAATCCCTGATCGTCGGTCTGATCCTCGACCGAACGCTGCGCCGGGCCAGCGTGCATGCGGCTTCCCGTCGACAATACCTCACACGCTGATATACTAAATACATTCAGAGTCCGCGTGACGACGACGGCAACAGGAGACACGCGCGATACGGGGGCGGCGAAGCACGCCGCTTGAACCAACCTACGGTGTTCATTCGCACCGACCGGATCAGAGGCGATGCATGTCGTCAGAACTCGACAGCCAGCCAGCGGCCACGCCGTTCACACTGTCATTGCAACCCATCGGCACCAGCGCCAGCCTGCGCGACCGCGCGTATGCGATGTTGCGTCAGGCGATTGCCGACGCCGACATCTACGCGTCGCGCGAAGAAATTCGTCTCGATGACCGCGCGCTCAGTGAATCGCTGGGCGTGAGCCGCACGCCCGTGCGCGAGGCGATGACGCTGCTCGAACAGGAAGGCTTCGTACGCACGATACCGCGTCGCGGCATCTACATCGTGCGCAAGAGCAAACGCGAGATCGTCGAGATGGTGCAGATGTGGGCCGCGCTCGAAAGCATGGCCGCGCGTCTTGCCACCTTGAATGCGACGGACGAAGAAATCGCGCGGCTGCGCCACATGTTCGACCAGTTCCGCGATTCGACGCCGGCGGAACATATCGCCGAGTACTCGGATGCGAACATTGCGTTCCATCAGGCGATTGTCGAGTTGTCGAAGTCGCAGATCATTCTCGACACGATCAAGAACATCTTCATCCACGTGCGCGCGATTCGTCGCATGACGATTTCGCAGAGCGACCGCGCGTCGCGTTCGATCGTCGATCACCTGCGCATCATCGAAGCGCTCGAGAAGCGCGACACCGAACTCGCCGAACGTCTGGCGCGCCAGCACTCGCTGGATCTTGCGGCATTCATCGAGGCGAATTGCGACTTCCTCGACTGAGCACGGCTTGGTACGTCATTGACCTATCGCGGGCATCCTTTTCCGGATGTCCGCATCTTCCCTCATTGCCAACCGGCATCCTCCCCTGCGCGTACCGCGCCATCGCATCTATAAACGATCGCGAATAGATTCGATAACTTTCTTTAATTATTCGCAATCCGGCGCGGGCCCTTACGATGGGTTCGCCCGGTAAGTGGCTTGCGATAAGGGTTAACGCGTGCGAATGGACTTTTATGTGCATCGCATTGGGGAAAATCCGCAGGCCATTGGAATAAAAATGTAAAGACTCACAGCCTGTTTGAATGGTTAACTACGCAGGTCTGTCGACAAGTCCCCAACGCCGGGTAGAAGAAAATCAGTAAGGCGGATGCAGCGGCGTCATCACGAATGGCGCGGCCAGCATCGAGACAATATAGAAAGCGGAGACGATGCTCATGAATGGAAACACCCGACAGGCGACGGGGAGCGGCATGCTCTCAAACCGTTGGTGTCAGCTGGTGATCGGCATGCTGTGCATGGCGCTGGTCGCTAACCTGCAATACGCCTGGACGCTCTTCGTCGCGCCGATGAACGCGCGGCATCACTGGGGCGAAGCATCGATTCAGCTTGCGTTCTCGATCTTCATTCTCACGGAGACATGGCTGGTCCCGATCGAAGGATGGCTCGTCGACCGTTTCGGTCCGCGTCCTGTCGTGGCGGGCGGCGCGATCTGCGCGGGTCTCGCGTGGATGATGTTCTCGCATGCGACGACGTTGCCCGAGCTGTACATCGGCTCTGTCGTGGCGGGCATTGGCGCGGGCGGCGTGTACGGCACGTGCGTGGGCAACGCGCTGAAGTGGTTCCCGGACAAGCGCGGTCTTGCCGCAGGCCTGACAGCTGCGGGCTTCGGCGCGGGCGCAGCCGTGACGGTGATTCCGATCGCGAACATGATTACGCGCACGGGTTATGAGCATACGTTCCTGTTCTTCGGCATTCTGCAGGGCGTCGCTATCTTCGTGCTGGCGCTGTTGCTGCACAAGCCGGTGGCGCGCTCGACTGCGGGCGTAAAGCGCAAGTTCGCGGTGAGCAAGGTCGACTACACGCCGGGGCAGATGATCAAGACGCCCGTCTTCTGGGTGATCTATGTGTCGTTCGTCGCGGTTGCGGCGGGCGGCCTGATGGCGACGGCGCAAATCGGTCCGATCGCGAAGGACTGGGGCCTCGCCAAGTTGCCGATGACGATGTTCGGCATGACGCTGCCGCTGCTGACAATGACGCTGTCGATCGACAACATCTGCAACGGCTTTACGCGTCCGCTGTGCGGCTTCATCTCGGACAAGATCGGCCGCGAGAATACGATGTTCGCGATTTTTATCGGCGAAGGGCTCGCACTGCTGGGCATGATGCAGTATGGGCAGAACCCTTATGCGTTCATGACGTTCGCCGCTTTGATCTTCCTGTTCTGGGGTGAGATCTTTTCGATCTTTCCGGCGATTTGTGCCGATACGTTCGGTAGCAAGTTTGCTGCTTCTAATGCCGGGACTTTGTATACCGCTAAGGGGACGGCTGCTTTGCTCGTGCCGCTGGCTTCGGTTTTGTCCGCCGCCGGCGGGTGGAATCTCGTGTTTATCGTGTCGGCTGTGATTACGATTGCGGCCGGTGTTTCGGCCAAGTTCGTGCTTGCGCCGATGCGGGCTAGGTGGATCGAGGAGGGGGCGTCGGCAAGCGCCGCTTCTTCCTCGGCTCGTGCTTCTGGGCTTAGTGCCAGTTCTGGCGAGTAATAGTTCTTTTTGCTGGCATCCGCGATTTCGTATCTGTACTTCATGCGTCGCCCCTGTGCGGGGCGGCACCTACTTTTCTTTGCAGCGGCAAAGAAAAGTAGGCAAAAGAAAGCCGCTTCAAACCTCCGGTGCCCGCCAGAATAACGCCACGGCGCACGTTCCTTGAGCTGTCGCGCAGCGACGCCAACACTCCGTAGAAAGCCCGCAGTCAGGCGCGCGCAGCGCGAAAGATGACATCCACCTGGGGCACATTCGGTCGGCTTGGTCTTGTCCGTTTGCCGTCGGCCCAATTGCGGCGTTATGTGTTCCAGACTGTGTGTGGGGTTTTCGCGCAATGCGCGGTTGACTGCGGGCTTTCTACGGAGTGCGGACGTCGCTGCGCGACGGCTCAACTGCGGCATGCCGAAGCGCTATCCTGGCGGGCACCGGAGGTACAAAAGCGGCTTTCTTTTGCCTACTTTTCTTTGCCGCTGCAAAGAAAAGTAGGTGCCGCCCCGCACAGGGGCGACGCGTGAAGCACCAATACGAAATCGCGGACGCCAGCGCAGCAAAAAGCCAAAAGACCAGAATGGCGACTAGCGTCGTAGAAAAAACCGTCAGGCACCTGCAAGTGCAGGCACTGCATCATCAGAAAAGTACTGCGAAAGAGAGAACACCGAACCAGAAGAAGAACGCGCATCGCCAGATGCAACAACCCGAGTAGGCAGCACATCAGAAGTACGCGCACTTTTCCCGGCCAGAATCGCAGCACACAAAAACTCAGCGCTATACGCATTCAGCAAATGCGCCTGATGCGCCTTCAGATAAGCCACAACGCGAGCATGCTCGCCATCAATCGTCGCGAGCGACGTCAGCATCTCCGCGTCCCAGCGGAACCGCAAACCAAGATCGGCGAATGCGCTATTGAACGCGCACAGCTGCGTCTCGACGGCGCGGTCGTAGTCGGTCCGGTGTTGATCGTGTGCGTTGCGCATCATCCCCTCCAGTTCAATCGGTTGCGTAAAGACAGCTTAGGCGCACCGATCAATTCACGATAGTTAAAGTTTTCTTTGAAAACTATTCATCATCATTTATGAAAAGAACGCTGCAAACCTAGGGTGCAGGAGAATTGGTGACGATAAGATATGTGATATACAGTATTGCACATATGCAAAGCGGTATTTGCAGACACGCAGAAAGGCCGAACGACCACGCCGTATCCGGCGCGTCCGTCGAGCGGGCCACCACCGTTTTCGACATCGAGGAGACACGTCGATCATGTCCACCGACACGCAAGAGAATGTCCGCGCGGTCCCATTGAGCCTGAACCTCACGCCGATCAACGCGACGGCGTCGCTGCGCGATCAGGCGTACGCGCGGCTCAAACAGGCGATCGCGAACACCGACATCTATCACTCGCGTGAAGAAGTGCGTCTGGATGAAAAGGAACTGACGGAAGCGCTCGGCGTGAGTCGCACGCCCGTGCGCGAGGCGATGACGCTGCTCGAACAGGAAGGCTTCCTGCGCACGGTGCCGCGCCGCGGCGTCTATATCCTGCGCAAGACGAAGAAAGAGATCGTCGAGATGATCTGCATGTGGGCCGCGCTGGAAAGCGTGGCGGCGCGGCTCGCGACCCTGCGGGCGTCGAACGAGGACATCGCGAAGCTGCGCGGCATGTTCGACGATTTCCACTCGGCGATGCCGACCGATCACATCGAGGAGTACTCCGAGGTGAACATCGCGTTTCACCAGGCGCTCGTCGAGTTGTCGGGGTCACAGATCATCCTCGACACGATCAAGAACATCTTCATGCACGTGCGCGCGATACGCCGCATGACGATCGCGCAGAGCGATCGAGCTTCGCGTTCGATCGAAGACCACATGCGCATCATCGAGGCGCTCGAAGCGCGCGACACAGAGCGCGTCGAAACGCTCGTGCGTCAGCACTCGCTCGACCTCGCGCTGTACGTCGAAGCGCATTGCGATTTTCTGGACTGAGGCCGAAGCGACACGAATCGACCCCAGGACTATCCCGTACGGGCGCTTGATGCACCGCACGATTCAGGCGCCCAGACCCTTCAGACACAAAGCTCTAGCCAATTTTTGCAACGCAACAACCTGAAACGCACCTGCAAAAATCCGTTGACTAATATTGTGTTTGGAATATTGTATATCACGAGACGCACACAACACCCGGCCAAGGAGGAGACGTCATGGCAGATGTACTTGAGATCAGACCGCAAGAATCCGCTGAAGAGAACGCACAACAATTGACGGACGGTTTCCACCTCGTCATCGATGCGCTGAAAGCGAACGATATCGACACGATTTTTGGTCTGGTCGGCATTCCTATCACCGACCTCGCGCGCCTCGCGCAAGCGGAAGGAATGCGCTTTATCGGTTTCCGTCACGAGCAGCACGCAGGTCACGCAGCCGCAATCGCGGGCTACATGACGCAAAAGCCCGGGATCTGTCTCACGGTGTCGGCACCTGGCTTCCTGAACGGTCTCACGGCGCTCGCCAACGCCACGACGAACTGCTTCCCGATGATCCTGATCAGCGGATCGAGCGAACGCGAAATCGTCGACCTGCAGCAAGGCGACTACGAAGAAATGGATCAGCTGAACGCAGCGAAGCCGTACGCGAAGGCTGCGTACCGCGTGCTGCACGCTGAAGACATCGGCATCGGCCTCGCACGCGCCATTCGCGCTGCCGTGTCGGGCCGTCCGGGCGGCGTGTATCTCGACCTGCCCGCAAAGCTGCTGTCGCAAACCATCGACGCCGTGAAGGCAAAGCAGTCGATCGTCCGTGTGATCGACGCTGCGCCGCGCCAGCTGCCGGCGCCGGATTCGGTGAAGCGCGCAATCGATCTGCTGAAGGGCGCGAAGCGTCCGCTGGTGCTGCTCGGCAAGGGCGCATCGTATTCGCAGGCCGACAAGGAAATCCGCGCATTCATCGAGAAGACGGGCATTCCGTATCTGCCGATGTCGATGGCCAAGGGCCTGCTGCCCGACACGCACGAACAATCGGCTTCGGCTGCGCGTTCGTTCGTGCTGGCTGAGTCGGACGTCGTCGTGCTGGTCGGCGCGCGTCTGAACTGGCTGCTGTCGCACGGTAAGGGCAAGACGTGGGGCAAGCCGAAGCAGTTCGTGCAGATCGACATCTCGGCGCAGGAAATGGACAGCAACGTCGCGATCGCGGCGCCGCTCGTCGGTGACATCGGTTCGTGCGTCGCCTCGCTGCTCGATCAGGTTGGCGACGACTTCCCGCAGCCGCCGAAGGAGTGGATCGACGCGGTCAACGAGAAGAAGAACACGAACCTGCAAAAGATGGCCGCGACGCTCGCGAAGAATCCGTCGCCGATGAACTTCCACAGCGCGCTGCGCGTGCTGCGCGACATCGTCAAGGCGAACCCGGATATCAACGTCGTGAACGAAGGCGCGAACACGCTCGACTACGCACGCGCCATCATCGACATGTACCAGCCGCGCAAGCGCTTCGACTCGGGTACGTGGGGCGTGATGGGCATCGGCATGGGCTTCGCGATCGGCGCAGCCGTGACGAGCGGCAAGCAGGTGCTCGCGATCGAAGGCGATAGCGCGTTCGGCTTCAGCGGCATGGAACTCGAAACGATCTGCCGTTACGACCTGCCTGTCTGCACGATCATCTTCAACAACAACGGCGTGTATCGCGGCACCGACGTGAATCCGACGGGCGGCAAGGACGTTGCGCCGACGGTGTTCGTCAAGGACGCACGCTACGACAAGATGATCGAGGCATTCGGCGGCATCGGCTACAACGTGACGACGCCCGAAGAGCTGGAGAAGGCCGTGAAGGAATCGATCGCTTCCGGCAAGCCGACGCTCATCAACGCAGTGATCGACGAAGCGGCGGGCACGGAAAGCGGACGCCTGACCAATCTGAACCCGCAAAGCGCGGCAATGAAAAAGTAATAGCAGCCCATCACGGAGATACAAAAGTGAGCAAACCACTCGAAGGCGTCAAGATCATCGACTTCACGCACGTCCAGGCAGGTCCGGCGTGCACCCAGTTGCTTGCCTGGTTCGGCGCGGATGTGATCAAGGTCGAACGTCCCGGTGCCGGCGACGTGACGCGCAACCAGTTGCGCGACATTCCCGAAGCCGACGCGCTGTACTTCACGATGCTCAACAGCAACAAGCGTTCGCTGACGCTCGACACGAAGACGCAGGACGGCAAGGAAGTGCTCGAACGTCTGATCAAGGAATCGGACGTGCTGGTCGAAAACTTCGCACCGGGCGCGCTGGACCGCATGGGCTTCACGTGGGAGCGCATCAACGAACTGAACCCGAAGATGATCGTCGCCTCCGTCAAGGGCTTCAGCGACGGCCACCACTACGACGACCTGAAGGTCTATGAAAACGTCGCGCAGTGCGCAGGCGGCGCGGCATCGACGACGGGCTTCTGGGACGGCCCGCCGACCGTCAGCGCAGCAGCGCTCGGCGACAGCAACACGGGTATGCACCTCGCGATCGGCATTCTCACGGCGCTGATCGGCCGCGACAAGACGGGCAAGGGCCAGAAGGTGGCCGTGTCGATGCAGGACAGCGTGATCAACCTGTGCCGCGTGAAGCTGCGCGACCAGCAGCGTCTGGACCGCGTCGGCTACCTCGAAGAGTATCCGCAGTATCCGCACGGCGAATTCACCGATGTCGTGCCGCGCGGCGGCAATGCGGGCGGCGGCGGTCAGCCGGGCTGGGTGCTGAAGTGCAAGGGCTGGGAAACGGATCCGAACGCGTACATCTACTTCACGGTTCAGGGCCACGCATGGGAGCCGATCTGCCGCGCAATCGGCAAGCCGGAATGGATCGACGATCCGGCGTACAAGACGGCGCAGGCACGTCAGCCGCACATCTTCGATATCTTCAACACGATCGAACAGTGGCTCGCCGACAAGACGAAGTTCGAAGCTGTCGACATTCTTCGCAAGTTCGACATTCCTTGCTCGCCGGTTCTGTCGATGAAGGAAATCGCGAACGATGAATCGCTGCGCAAGAGCGGCACGATCGTCGAAGTGGACCACAAGGCACGCGGCAAGTACCTGACGGTCGGCAGCCCGATCAAGTTCTCGGACATGAAGCCGGAAATCACGGGTTCGCCGCTGCTCGGCGAGCACACGGAAGAAGTGCTTGCAGGCCTCGGCTACAGCTTCGACCAGATCGCGAACATGAAGGAAGCGAAGGTGGTGTAATCGAAGCAGGCGTTTGACCGGACTGCGCTGCCTGGAGAGCAGCGCAGTCCGCAGAACAGCGCCCGCGTGGCGCTGTTTTCAACTGAGCGGCAGCGAAGCCCAAATACACACGAGCCCCTATATGCAAGCAGCCATCGACTATGAACAACTGGTGCACGCGATCGGCGATGCCGTCGTGATCTCCGACAAGAGCGGCGCGATTACGCTGTGGAATCCCGCCGCGGAGCGCATGTTCGGTTTCACCGAGGAAGAAGCACTCGGCAAATCGCTCGATCTGATCATTCCCGAGCGCCTGCGCGGGCGTCATTGGGAAGGTTATGAAAAGACCATGGCGACGGGACAGACGCGCTACGGTCACGATCTTTTACGCGTGCCTTCCGTTCACAAGGATGGCCGTGCGCTGTCCATCGCTTTTACTGTTGCATTGCTGTATTCGCCTGAGCGCGAATTGACGGGCATCGTTGCGGTGATCCGTGATGAAACCGCGCGCTTCCAGGAAGACCGCAGTCTGCGCAAGCGCATCGCGGAGCTTGAGGCGCGGGTTGGCGCCTGATTCAGCGTTTCTTTGCCAGAAGGCGGTTATGTAGCGACCGCCTTGCGCTTCGCGCAGTGTTCATCGCCTTTCTGGCGATCGCACGGAGAATATCGATGCGTGTAGAAAACTTTGGACCTTATCAGCTCGAATTGTCTGCCATGCAGTTTATTCATAACGGTGGGTGGGCGGCTTTTGCTTCCGTTCGGAAGCTTGATGATGGGGCTGAGGCAGCCGTTCCTGTGCTGCCTTTTCAACAGGTTGTTGATCACACTGTGTTTGCTACCGAGGCGGCGGCTATTGCTGCTGCGCGTGGCGCTGTTGTTGCCATGATTCCGGTTTAGGTTTTTTTGCTTTTTTGCTTTTTGCTTTTTGCTTTTTGCTTTTTTGCTTTTTGGCTTTTGCTGGCGTCCGCGATTTCGTGGCGGTTTGCCAGCGTTGCCCCTGTGCGGGGCGGCACCTACTTTTCTTTGCAGCGGCAAAGAAAAGTAGGCAAAAGAAAGCCGCTCACACCGCCAGCTCTTGTAGTCGCCCAGGGGCCCTCTACGTCCCCGTCCTTCCTGCGGTAACACTCTTTTTCGCGCCCGCTGCCAGCGTGCTATCTGCACGCATCACCCACTTCGCATGCCCGCGTTACCTGTTGCGCTACCAGACGTCCACCGCCGCCCAGGTGGCAAACGGTGTGTAGGTTGTCGCGCCATTTGCGTCGCGGCACGGACTACAACCGATCTCTGCGTTTGCTTCATCTTCGGTTTTTGGAATCTGCCGTATAGCGGCCTTGACTTTCCATATTGTGGGCTTTGACGTCGGTGCATGAAATCGGTGGGGCGCTGGATCGGCGAGACTGCAACGGAGATCGTGTCGCGAGGTGTCGTGTGAAGCGTGGGGACGCTCGTAATCCGCTGGAAAAAACAAGGATTGGCGGTTTGAGCGGCTTTCTTTTGCCTACTTTTCTTTGCCGCTGCAAAGAAAAGTAGGTGCCGCCCCGCACAGGGGCAACGCCCGCGCCGCCTAGGCGCCACGCGGATGCCAGCGAAAAACAGCCACGAAACCATCCAGCAAAACGCAAGCGAAAAACCGCGACGCAAGGAGCCAAAAAGACCCTGGGGTTTATCCCCGCCAAAAAAACCGCGAAAAAACTTGCCCAAATAGCGGCCTGTAAATACGATATATCACATATCAGACGGGTTCGAAGCGGGCAGAGACCCAACAGCATTCAACGATGATGGAGACGTAGCATGGGCAAAGCACTCGACGGTGTGCGCATTCTCGATTTCACACATGTGCAATCGGGGCCGACCTGCACGCAGTTGCTCGCGTGGTTCGGCGCGGACGTGATCAAGGTGGAGCGCGCAGGCGCTGGCGACATCACGCGCGAACAGCTGCGCGACGTACCCGACGCGGACAGCCTCTACTTCACGATGCTCAACCACAACAAGCGCTCGGTGACCATCGATACGAAGAATCCCGAGGGCAAGCTCGTGCTCGAGGCGCTGATCCAGAAGTGCGACGTGATGGTCGAGAACTTCGCGCCGGGCGCGCTCGATCGCATGGGCTTCACGTGGGAGCGCATCCAGGAACTCAATCCGAAGATGATCGTGGCCTCCGTGAAAGGCTTCGGTCCCGGTCCTTATGAGGACTGCAAGGTCTACGAAAATGTCGCGCAATGCGTGGGCGGCGCGGCTTCGACGACGGGTTTCGATGACGGCCCGCCCGTCGTGACGGGCGCACAGATTGGCGATAGCGGCACGGGTCTGCATCTCGCACTCGGCATCGTCACGGCGCTCTATCAGCGCACGATGACGGGCCGCGGCCAGAAAGTACTCGCCGCAATGCAGGACGGCGTGCTGAATCTCTGCCGCGTGAAGCTGCGCGACCAGCAACGTCTGGAACGCACGGGTGTGATGAAGGAATACCCGCAGTATCCGAACGGCACCTTTGGTGAAGCGGTGCCGCGTGCAGGTAATGCATCGGGCGGCGGACAGCCGGGCTGGATTCTCAAGTGCAAGGGTTGGGAGCACGATCCGAACGCGTACATCTACTTCATTACGCAGGCCCCTGTGTGGGTAAAGATCTGCAACGTGATCGGCAAGGAAGAGTGGGCGACGGACCCTGAGTACGCGACGCCGAATGCACGTCTGCCGCGTCTGAAAGAAATCTTCGCGGAAGTCGAACGCTGGACGATGACGAAGACCAAGTTCGAGGCGATGGAAATCCTCAACAAGTACGACATTCCGTGCGGCCCGATCCTTTCGATGAAGGAAATCGCGGAAGACGAATCGCTGCGTAAAACAGGCACGATTGTCGAAGTCGATCACCCGGTGCGCGGCAAATATCTGACAGTGGGCAACCCGATCAAGCTCTCGGACAGCCCGACCGAAGTCACACGTTCGCCGCTGCTCGGCGAACACACCGACGAAGTGATGGCCGAACTCGGCTACTCGCCGGCACAGATCGAAGCGCTGAGGACAGTCGGCGCCATCTGAAGATTCAAACTCGTGACGCGGGCGTATTCACCGTGTCGGTCGATAAAAAACATTGTGGAGACAGGTTCGATGACATCGTGGATACGCTTTCGGCAGCCTCAAGGTCATATCGGTTTCGGCGTGCTCGGTAACGGCAGCATCGAGGAATTCGAAGGCGACATGTTCGGCGACGCCAAAGCAAGCGGCAGACAATGGAAACTCGACGACGTCGAGTTGCTGAGCCCCTGCATGCCGAGCAAGGTCGTCGCGCTCTGGAACAACTTTCATGCGCTGTCGCAGAAGCTCGGCAAGGCCGCGCCGTCGCATCCGCTGTTTCTGATCAAGCCGCCGATGTCGGTCATCGGTCCGGGCGCGCCCATTCGCCGTCCCAAAGGCTATAGCGGCAAGATTGCCTATGAAGGCGAACTCGGCATCGTGATCGGCAAGCGCTGCACGAACGTTTCGCCCGAAGAAGCAGACGATTACATCTTCGGCTATACCTGTATCAACGACGTCACGGCCGTCGATCTGCTGAACGAAGATCCGAATTTCGCGCAATGGTGCCGCTCGAAAGGCTTCGATACGTTCAGCTGCATCGGGCCCGCGATCGAACGGAATTTCGACTGGCGCAATGCGAGCGTCGTCACGCGTCTCGACGATGTCGAGCGGCAGAACTATCCGCTCTCCGACATGATCTTCACGCCGGCGGAACAGGTCAGCATGATCTCGCACGACATGACGCTGATGCCCGGCGACGTGATCGCGTGCGGCACGTCGATCGGCGTCGGTTCGATCAAGGACGGCTCGACGGTCGTGGTATCGATCGACGGCATCGGCGCATTGCCGAACCAGCTTGCGGCAGCGCGGCAACTCGAACCGGCCGCCTGATGGAAACGCGTTAGCAAACACACGCGAAAAGAACACGCACTGAGCATGCAAATGAGAGCCGGACGCGTCATCGCCAATGAGTCGACCATGCATCGACAATGACGATTACGCGCTGCGTCGCGGGACGCCCGGCTCGATCTCACTGATCACTTCTTGAGAATGGGAGCAGATAGATGAAGATCTGTGTTTATGGAGCGGGCGCGATCGGCGCTTATGTCGGCGCGCAAATGGCGCTTGCGGGTGCGGATGTCAGTTTCGTCGCGCGTGGGCCGCATCTGGCCGCGATGCAGCGTAACGGCGTTCGTCTGCTGATCGACGATACGGAACGTCTCGTCAACGTACGCTGTTCGTCGGACCCGCGCGAGCTGGGACCGCAGGACTACGTGATCATCGCGTTGAAGGCGCACTCGGTGCCGGGCGTCGTCGATGCGATGCAGCCGTTGCTCGGACCGGAGACGGCGATCGTTACGGCCGTCAACGGCATTCCGTACTGGTACTTCTACAAGCATGGCGGCGAGTTCGCGAATTCGACGCTCGAAAGCATCGATCCCGGCGGCACGCAATGGAAGAAGCTCGGACCGGAGCGCGCGATCGGCTGTGTCGTGTATCCCGCAGCCGAAATCGTCGAGCCGGGCGTCATCAAGCATGTGTACGGCAAGAAGTTTCCCATCGGCGAACCGGATGGCACGCGCACTCCGCGGGTCGAAGCGCTGTCGGAGATCATGGTGGCGGCCGGACTCGAAGCGCCCATTCGCGACAACATCCGCGATGAAATCTGGCTGAAATTGTGGGGCAATCTCTGCTTCAACCCGATCAGCGCATTGACGCATGCGACGCTCGACGTCATCACGAGTCACGTCGGCACGCGTGCCGTCGCGAAGACGATGATGCTCGAAGCGAAGTCGGTTGCCGATCGTTTCGGTGTGCATTTCCGCGTGGATGTCGAGCGGCGTATCGATGGCGCGGGCGCAGTGGGCGCGCACAAGACCTCGATGCTGCAGGATCTCGAAGCGGGACGTCCGATGGAAATCGATCCGCTGCTGACGGTCGTGCAGGAGATGGGGCGTCTCGTCGGACATGAAACGCCGACTATCGACACCGTGCTCGCACTGATCAAATTGCGCGAGCAGATTGCGCAACAGAAGGACGATGCACCGGCAGCAAAAACCGAACAGGCCGCGCACAGCGCAAAGGCCGCATAACGTAGATGTAAAAGCGCGCGACCGCTGCTTCATCGATGATTCGAAGCACGGCGCGCGCCGTTTAATTCTCCGCGAGATAGGCTTCTTCACCCCGGCCGACGCTGTGGCCGACCCACAGCCCGGCGTCGTAGGCCGCTTCCAGCGCAGCGAGCACGCCCGGGTGCTCATCCAGATCGTCGATGCCGAGCGTTTCGCGTGCGATCAAGCCAAGCAGTTCGAGACGCTCTTCGTGGATGCGGTTTTTCATGGCACCTCCTTCAAGGTTGAAATCGCCGTGACAGCCTTTGTCTGCTCGTTGCCGGTTGAACTCTGAACGAGGCCCGGAAGCAGGCCTGTCAGCGGCAAGAGCGCGCGTGCTGCGATCGAAATCGACCTGGAGAGATGCGATGTGCGCGCGAGATGATCTGCGCGTGTTGATCTCTGGCTTCCGTCTCAGGTTGAATCAGTGTGCAATTTCAATGTTAAGGAAGTGCGTGCCGCGACGCGCGTGGTGTAGCGCCGCATATTGAAGTACTACTCGAATGGCGTGACATTACCTCGCATTCCGGCAATGGCATCGAGTCGATGCCAAAGTGGAATGTGCGCCGCCATTGTTCAGATGGATATCAGAACACGTGCATCACGCCGACGTACGCACCCGTCTGCGATTCGCCCGGCAGCGGATTCGTGTTCGCGTTGCCCGTCGCATCGCGCGCATTCGCGAGCAGCGAGAAATTCGACTGGCTGCTGTTGCGCAGATACGCGACGGTGCAGTACAGAAACGTGCGCTGGCTCAGGTGATAGGTGGAGCCGAGCACGAACATCGTCGCGTGGCCGCCGGGATCGTGCGAGGCATCGCCTGCGCCTTCGTTCAGGTGCACATAGAAGGCTGCTGCAGTGATCGCAAGCTGATGCGTTGCGTCCCACGTCGCGCCTAGCCAGTAATAGTCGGCGCTGTCGGACTGACCTGCGGGTGTATCGGGCGCGGAGAGGTGCGTATAAGCGCCCTGAATCTTCACACTCGACACGCGCACGTTCGCACCGACGAAGTACTCGCGCGAACTCGTGAAGATGTTGTCCATGCGACCGTTCACATCGCGCAGTTCGTCGTAGATGCCGCGCACGTCGAAGAGGTCCGAGTGATACGTGAGCATGATGCCGTCCGAGCGTCCGAATTCGCCTGGGGCGCCGCGATTGAAGCCGTCCGCCTGATTGCCGAATGCATATTGTCCCTGCACGTCGAAGCCATAAAACACGGGGCTGTGATACTCGACGTTGTTGCTCGTCTGCTGCCAGTTGCGGCCGCGCACGAGCGAGGCCGATGAAAACGCCTGCTGCACGAAGGGATCGAATTCCCACACGCCGTCGCTGTCGATGAACAGATTGCGGCCCGCCTGAATCTGGCCGAAGCGCTTGTCGGCGAGTCCGACATAGGCGCGGCGCGAGAACAGCCGGCCGCCGCCCGTCGTGCCGTTCATGATCTGCAACGCCGTTTCCAGATCGAACACCGACGACAATCCGCCGCCGAGATCTTCCGATCCTTTGAAGCCCAGCATGCTGGTGCCCCAGTCGCCGCCTTCCGCGGTCCAGCTGGAGGTGCTGCCGCCCGAGGGCGTCGCGATGTGATTCAGGTACTGCACGCCGCCATCGATGCGGCCATAGAGCGTGACGCTGTTTTGCGCGAATGCGGGAGGGCAGGCGAGCGCGAGCGATGCGGCGTATAGCGCGGCGAGCGGGGTGCGGGCTTTCATGAGCGTCTCTTCGTATCCTCGTTGGGGTGGATAACTCGTTATGAACATGACGCGGCACGCTAAGCGTTTTGCATCGGCATGTTGTTGTGCACGCGGCGAATGTTTGTCGGATGCTAGTACCGTTTGAAAAATCCTGCTGGCAAGTGTGCATGCGGCGTCCCAGTGCAATTGACAACAGGCATCGACTTTGCGACCCAACGACTGCAACATTTCTCGCCCGGTTCTACACTCGCGAATGCAGCCTCGCAATGCGGACGATTGCGCGGGTGCGCACGTCTCGTCGGCAACCTCTGATTTCAAAGGAACCCAGATGGATCTCAAGATCAAGGACAAGCTCGCACTCGTAACCGGCTCGACCAAGGGCATCGGCCATGCAATCGCCGTTGGACTCGCGCGCGAAGGCGTACACGTGATCGTCAACGGACGTTCGCAGCAATCGGTCGATCAGGCCATCACGACGCTGCGTGACCAGGTACCCAATGCGACCGTGCAAGGATTCGCGGGCGACGTATCGGATCCCGCGCAGGTAGCACGGCTCGTCGAACAGTTCCCGCACGTCGACATGCTCGTCAACAACATGGGCATCTTCGATCCCAAGCCGTTCGAAGAGATCTCCAACGAAGAGTGGCTGCGTTTCTTCAATGTGAACGTGATGTCGGGCGTGCAACTGTCGCGCGCATATCTGCCCGGAATGAAGCAGAAGAACTGGGGGCGTGTCGTATTCATCAGCAGCGAAAGCGGCATCCAGATTCCGACCGAGATGATTCACTACGGCTTGACCAAGACCGCGCAACTCGCGTTGTCGCGCGGTCTCGCCGAAACCTGCACGGGCACGGCCGTGACCGTCAACTCGGTGTTGCCGGGGCCGACGAGTTCGGACGGCGTCGAGGAATTCGTCGAGAAGCTGTCGGGCGGCGCGAGCTTCGAGAGCTTCGAGAAGCAGTTCTTCGAAGAGGCGCGGCCCAGTTCGATCCTCAAGCGCTTCACGACGCCGGAGGAAATCGCGAACATGGTCGTGTACGTGTGCTCCGAACTGTCGTCGGCGACTAACGGCGCGGCGTTGCGCGCGGATGGCGGGGTCGTGCGCTCGGTGTTCTGAGCGTTCGCGGGTCGACGCGTGGCAGCAATGATGTGACGTTGCGGAAATAGCGGCTTTGATCGGCTATTCTGTGCATCATTGCGCCCGCGCGGCGCGCGAAGGCGTGAATCATGACCACTCGAAAAACGACGGCAAAAGCAACGAGGATTCGTGTCGGTATCGGCGGCTGGACGTTCGAGCCGTGGCGCGGCGTGTTCTATCCGAAAGGACTCACGCAGAAACGCGAACTCGAATACGCGAGCCAGCATCTCACGACGATCGAGATCAACGGCACGTTCTACGGCTCGCAAAAGCCGGCGACGTTCGCGAAGTGGCACGACGAAACACCCGACAACTTTGTTTTCGCGCTCAAGGCGCCGCGTTTCGCGACGCATCGGCGGGTGCTAGCGGAGGCGCGCGATTCGATCGATCGCTTCGTCGCGAGCGGCGTGCTCGAACTCAAGGACAAGCTCGGTCCGATCAACTGGCAATTCCCGCCGACCAAACAGTTCGATGCCGAGGACTTCGGCAGCTTCCTCGAACTGCTGCCCGCCGAGGCCGATGGACGTGCCTTGCGACATGCCGTCGAAGTGCGCCACGAGAGCTTCTGCAACGAGACATTCGTCGCGTTGGCGCGCAAGCACAACGTGGCGATCGTCGTGGCGGGCGACTCGAAATATCCGCAGATCGCCGACCCGACCGCGCCATTCGTGTATGCGCGCATCATGGGCACGGAAGAGGCGCATCCGCTCGGCTACGCAAAGAAGTCGCTCGATCAATGGATCGAACGCGCACAGACATGGGCGTCAGGCGGCACGCCCGACGATCTCGACAGCTACGGCCGCGCCGCACCGAAGAAGGCGCGCGACGTGTATCTCTTCGTGATCAGCGGACACAAGGCGCACAATCCCGCCGCCGCGATGGCGTTGATCGAGCGCATCGACACGTAACGATCGAAGCTGTGCCGTGCCGTTCAGCGTTCGGGCGCTTCGAGTGAATACGACTCGTCGGATAGTGGCTCTGACGCGCTGGCTGTGTTTCGAACGGGCGGCTCGAACGCGGCCCATTGTGTCCAGTCGGGCGTCGCGCCGGGCGTTTTCAGACGCAGCGCGCGCGAGCCGTCGACGAATTCGAGCGCCTCGAGTTCGAAGAGACTCGTCGATGTGACGCCGCCCGGCGTCACGCTGCCCATTTGATGGGTGAAGTTCAGATTCCCCTCGCGCAGCAGATCCAGATAGCTGTCGCGGTGCGCGGCGGGCGGCTTGACCGTCCACCGGTTCAGCAGTGTTGCGGCGATTTCGGCATCGAACATCGTGATTTCTCCTCGCCTGAGCGCCGCGCGCCTTGTGGGACGCGGCGGGCTGGTGTCCGCTTCGGGGCGGACTATCCGTCAATAGTTAGCGCTTTCGCCGACGCGAAAGACGTGTCCACCCACCACTATAGTCAAAATCATGGTGCGATGCACAAAGCCGGATCGAGATCGAGGTCTAATCGTTGTTTTGAGGTCAACGCCGCGTGCCGAAGCGTGATTAAGCGCTACACGTCAGGGAGAAGATACGTGCCGTTGCAGACGAATAGGCGCGAGTTGCATGGGACTTTCGTGCGATGGCCGTGCGGTTGCCCATTTCAGGCGGCGCACGGCCATTCGTGTGCAGATTACATGACACGACGACTTTCGCCGTCGCGTTGCACACATCAATGCGCGGCAGCGGAATGCCCTGAGCCCGCCTGCGACGAACCCGACGTGCCCGCGCCATAGGCCGACTGCGTCGCGCGTTTGGCGGCGAGGCGCTGCATCGCGTCCTGCACTTTCGATGGATAAGTGGGATCTTCGCCGCCCCCGGCGCTATAGCCGACGGAAGCGAGATCGGCGAGTTCCTGGCGTACCTGTGCGCGCGTGAGGCGCGTGCTGGATTCCTGCGCGTGCACGAGCGCGGGCGCGGCGGCGAACAAGGCCGCGGTCAGCGTAGCGACGGCGGCGGCAACGGTGGACTTCAAGACGTTCTCCAATGACATTCCGATGATCGCCGGCGGTGTATTGCATGAGCCGGCAAAGAGAAGTCTACGGAGCGCGCGAAGGGGGAAAAACCGTCGAGTCAGGAAGGCAGCGTTCCTCGTCATGGAAAGATGCGCAGAAAAAAGCCCGCCGCAAACAATGCGGCGGGCTCTCGCAGCAAGTCCCGGAAGTGTGCAGCGGTATCGCTTAGAAGCGGTGACGCATGCCGATCGTCGCCACGACCTGGTTGGCCGTCGACGACGCGCCGCCCGACGTATTGATGAATGCGACGTAGCCTTGGCCGATCGCGTGCTGATACATCGCTTCGGCGTAGACGTCCGTGCGCTTCGAGAACGCGTAGACAGCCTGCGCATTGACCTGATTGAACTTCGGATCCGAGCCGAACGTGCGCGAGCCGCTCGTGTGGCCGTTCGTGTACGTGTCCGTGATGCCGAACGAGATCGCCGGCGTGAACGCGTACTTGGCGTTCAGTTCGTAGTTGTCGAAGTGCATCGAGCCGTTCGTCATGCCGAATGCAGCCGATTGCTGATAGTGGCTGTTCGTATAGACGAAGCCGACCACTGCCGGACCGAACGCGTAGTTGATGCCCGCGCCGAACACGCGCTCGACGCCCGCGCCGACCTGGAAGCCGCCGATGCCGTTCGCCGACGATTCAGCCGTATCCACGGCACCGCCCGTGTTCGTCGTGCTGTTCGAGCCATTGATCTGCAAATAGCCGGCCGCGACGTTCAACGGACCCCACTGGTAGCTCGCGCCCGCGCTGTACGCACGGTTGATCGCGAAGTCGGTGCTGTTCGAGAACGCGTACAACGCGCCGAACTTGAAGCCGGCGTAGTTGGTGCTCGTGTACTTGACGGCGTTGCTCATCCGTACCGAGTGGTTGAGGTTGTCGTTGTCGAACGGGTGAGCGAAGCCCGTGTCGCCGAACGTGCCTGCCGTGCCCGACAGCGGCGCGACGAAGTCGACGAGCGAGTCGTACTGGCGGCCCAGCGTGATCTGACCGTAGTTGGCGCTGGCGAGACCCACATATGCCTGGCGGCCGAACAGACGGCTGTGCTGGCCGAGGTTGCCGTTCTGCACGTTGAAGCCGTTTTCGAGCACGAAGATCGCCTTGTAGCCACCGCCCAGATCTTCGGCGCCGCGCAGGCCGAAGCGGCTGCCGTTGATGGTGCCGCTCGTCGCTTGCCACAGCGCGCCGCTCGTGCCGCTCTTCTGCACGTTGTTGGTGTACATGAGGCCTGCGTCGATGATGCCGTACAACGTGACCGAGCTTTGCGCATGTGCGGTCGATGCGGCAAGCGCGCCGAGCACCGCAATGGCGGCGGGAATTCTTTTCATGGTTAAGCTCCAGCTAGTCCAGACAGTGAGTGAAAAAACAGCCTGGCGAGTATAGGAAAACGCGGGGTCCGATTGAACGCGGTGTTGCTGCAGCAGACTCTTGCGGGCTGCGGCATGAATACGTCATCAAATCGAAACAATCGCCGGAAAGTTCGCCATGGTGCGGCGCGCGACGAACCCGCTACGCATGAACTGCGCGGAAGAGATTACCTGGAGGGGGATTTCTGTTTGATGGCAGCGTGCACCAATTGGGCGAATAACAACACTCACGGACTGTTTGCATAAAAGCCCTGCAAAACAGGCCTAACTTGCGCTGCACACGATAGCTGTCAGTACGAAAGGAAGAACCTGTTTGACGGTCGCTTCGCTGCCCGCCTGTTGCACACGAACGCGCACCGACTCCGAAGGACCCGAGACGACTACGCCGTAAATCGAATCGGACTCGGCCTTGCCGCTGCCTTGCCGGAAGATCGCGTCGTCGCGCTGATAACCGAGTACTGCATAGACATGAAATCCGAATGCAGTGAGATCGCGGCCGCGCTTGGGTCGGAATGCGTTCACCGAATTGGCCTCGACGCGCATCGGATTGGGATCGATGTACTGATCGTCGAGCAGCGGCTGAATGAAGGCGTGCGCGTCGGTCTTGCAGACGAGCTGTCCGTCGAGTTCGAGCGCAAACGCAGGGCTGCAACAGAGTCCTGCTCCCACGGCGCCCAGCACGGCAATCGAGTGGATGAAGTCCTTTGTCATGGCACTGGCGCGAGACTGCGAGACCCGTGAAGTGGCAAACGCCGCAACCCGATGTTAGCCCGAACTTGTCACGCGCGTCAGCGAACGTCTGTGCGCGTCTGTACGTTAGCGAGCGATGCCGCCGCGCAGGCGCGGCGCACAGATGGCATTAGCAAATAACATGCGCGCGTGATTCATGTTGTCCAGGCTAGCGGGGCGTTTATCGTTAAAGCAGATATGAGTATGGGATTTGCTTCGTTGACGCTCCTGTACGCCAGCCGTAGATTGTTTCTATCGTTGCAACCTACAAAGAACATTCAGCGTGACAACCACCGTTTCGTCCCAACAGCAGACACTCGACATCGTTCCGTTCGACGCACCCGTCGGCGCCGAAGTGCTCGGCCTCGATCTGAACGCGCCGCTTTCCGCCGACGACTTCGCGCGTATTCATCGTGCGCATCTCGATCATCACGTGCTCGTGTTCCGCGATCAGCGAATCACGCCTGACCAGCATATAGCGTTCAGCCGGCGCTTCGGGCCGCTGCAGATTCACGTGCTGCATCAGTTCCAGTTACCCGGCCATCCCGAAGTGCTGATCGTGTCGAACATCCGCGAGAACGGGCAGCCGATCGGCCTCGGCGACGCAGGCCACTTCTGGCATTCGGATCTTTCATACAAGGAAAAGCCGAGTCTAGGCTCGCTGCTGCATGCGCAGGAGTTGCCTTCGGAAGGCGGAGACACATTGTTCGCGAACATGCATCTCGCGTGGGACACATTGCCCGAGCATCTGCGCAAAGCCGTCGAAGGACGCACGGCAGAGCACACATACCTTGCGAAATATGCGGAACTGCAAAAACGCAGTCCGTGGCGGCCGAACCTCTCGGCTGAACAGATTGCAGAAGTGAAGGCGGTCGTGCATCCCATCGTGCGCACGCATCCGGAAACGGGACGCAAGGCGCTCTTCGTCAGCGAGCACTTCACGACGCATATTGTCGGTCTGCCCGAGGACGAAAGCCGCGATCTGCTCGAAGCACTCTTTGCGCACAGCGTGCGCGACGAACATATCTATCGTCATCGGTGGGCCGGGCACGATCTCGTGTTCTGGGACAACCGCTCGCTGATGCACCTCGCAGCCGGTACGCCCGATCATCTGCGCCGCAAGCTGTATCGCACCACGATCGAAGGCGACGCGCCGTTCTGAGCCGCACGCACTCTTTATTTCCGTTTTAGAACTCACGGGGTTCCCATGCTGTTTTCCATTCGCCCGGCTGCGGCGCGGCCGTCGTTCGCTCGCCGTTTTGTTTCGTCGCTGCTCGCGTTGTCGCTCGGCGCGACAGGACTCGGCGCGTCGCTCGATGCACAGGCTGAAGGGCATATTCGCGTCGCCGAACAGTTCGGCATCGTGTATCTGCTGCTGAACGTCGCACGCGATCAGCAGTTCATCGAGAAAGAAGGACGCAAGGAAGGGCTCGATATCAAGGTGGACTGGGTCAAGCTGTCGGGCGGGTCTGCGGTGAACGACGCGCTGCTGTCGGGCTCCGTCGATATCGCGGGCGCGGGTGTCGGTCCGTTGCTCACGATCTGGGACCGCACGCACGGCAAGCAGAATGTGAAGGGCGTCGCGTCGCTCGGCAATCTGCCGTATTACCTCGTGTCGAACAATCCGAGTGTGAAGACGATCGCCGACTTCACCGATAAAGACCGCATTGCGTTGCCGGCTGTGTCGGTGTCGGTGCAGTCGCGCGTCTTGCAGTTCGCGTCGGCGAAACGCTGGGGCGACAAGGAATACAACCGTCTCGACAAGATCACGCAGGCCGTGCCGCATCCCGACGCAGCCGCAGCCATCATTGCAGGCGGCACGGAAATCACGGGGCATTTCGGTAATCCGCCGTTTCAGGAGCAGGAACTGGCCGCGAATCCGAAGGCGCATATCGTGCTGAATTCATACGACGTGCTCGGCGGGCCGAGTTCGGCAACCGTGCTCTACGCAACCGAGAAGTTTCGCAACGAGAATCCGAAGACGTATCGCGCGTTCGTGAATGGGCTTGCCGATGCGGCGCAATTCGTCACCGCAAATCCCGAGGCCGCCGCCGACATTTATATTCGCGTGAATCAGGCGAAGACGGACCGCAACCTCTTGCTCTCGGTGATCCGCAATCCGCAGGTGCAATTCAAGGTCGCGCCGCAAAACACGTTCGCGCTGGCGCAGTTCATGTATCGCGTCGGCGCCATCCGCAATGAGCCAAAGTCGTGGAAGGACTACTTCTTCGACGACCCGGCGACTGCATCGGGCAGTTGATCCACGCGTACCGTCGCACAAGAAAACCCGCTATTTCAGCGGGTTTTTTGCTTTCACGCGCAAGCAACGTGCATTGCAAATGCAGACGCTAGACGAGACGCAAGCGAGGCCATAGCGTGATTTACGGCGCTTATGCATCACACAGCATTGAATATGCACATTCATTGGTTGGTCTTTGCAGACGCACATCTTATGTTGTCGTTTTGCTTATCCGGTGTCTCATCGTGAAAGTCATTTCGCACGCAATTCAAAACACAGGAGCGGGCTGATGGTCGCGAATCCTTCCGTGCTGTTCCCCGACCATGCCGTGACGGATGCAGCCCACTCGAGCCGGCTGCTCGCCGTCGATCGCGTGAGCCTCGAATACCGCACGCGTGAACGCGTCGTGCGCGCGACGCATGACGTCAGCTTCGATGTGTACGGCGGCGACCGTTTCGTGCTGCTCGGACCCTCGGGCTGCGGCAAGTCGACGTTGCTGAAGGCCGTTGGCGGATTCATCAAGCCCGTCTCGGGCACGATCACGCTCGACGGCGAAACGGTGCGCGAGCCGGGCGCGGATCGCATCGTTGTGTTCCAGGAGTTCGATCAGTTGCCGCCATGGAAGACGGTGCTGGAGAACATCGCGTTTCCGTTGCGCGCTGCGAAGAAGCTGAGCCGAGCCGAAGCGAAAGAACGCGCGCAGCATTATCTCGACAAGGTCGGACTCGCGCAATTCGCCGATGCGTATCCGCACACGCTGTCGGGCGGCATGAAGCAGCGCGTTGCGATTGCGCGTGCGCTAGCGATGCAGCCGCGCGTGCTGCTGATGGACGAACCGTTCGCCGCGCTCGATGCACTCACGCGCCGCAAGATGCAGGAAGAGTTGCTGCGCTTGTGGGAAGAAGTGAGGTTCACGCTGCTGTTCGTCACGCATTCGATTGAAGAAGCGTTGATCGTCGGCAATCGCATTCTGCTGCTGTCGCCGCATCCGGGACGCGTGCGCGCCGAACTCAACAGTCACCAATACACACAGGACAGCTTTGGCCGCAGCGATTTTCAGCATCGCGTCGCGCAGATTCATCGCCTGCTGTTCGAAGAAATGGAGTCCAGCCGATGAGCACGCCTTCCACACTGCTGCCGCCCGTGCGCGCCGAATACGAACGGCCGCTCGAACCTGTGGGCGATCTCGCCGTCGAAGCGCCGTTGCCACTCGCGCGACGTCTCGCGAACCAGTCGTGGCTCAGCAAGACGATCATCGCTATCGTGCTGATCGCCGCGTGGGAAATCGCCGCGCGCGCGATCGACAACGATCTGCTGCTGCCGACATTCGGCGCGACGTTCACGGCTTTCGTGCAGGGCATCGCATCGGGCGAACTGCTGCAAAAGACGGCCGTGTCGATGTCCGTGCTGTTGCGTGGTTATCTGCTAGGCGTCGCGCTCGCATTTCTGTTGACGTCGCTGGCAGTGTCGACGCGAATCGGTCGCGATCTGCTGTCGATGCTGACGGCGATGTTCAATCCCTTGCCGTCGATTGCATTGCTGCCGCTCGCGTTGCTGTGGTTCGGTCTTGGCACGGGCAGTCTGCTGTTCGTGCTCGTGCATGCCGTGCTATGGCCGCTCGCGCTCAACACGTATGCGGGTTTTCGCGCCGTGCCCGCGACCTTGCGGATGGCGGGGCGCAACTATGGACTCACCGGTTTGCGTCATGTCGTGCTGATTCTCGTGCCCGCCGCGCTGCCGTCGATTCTCGCGGGACTGCGCGTCGGTTGGGCCTTCGCGTGGCGCACGCTGATCGCCGCCGAACTCGTGTTCGGCGCGAGCAGCGGCAATGGCGGACTCGGCTGGTACATCTTCCAGAATCGCAACGAGCTTTACACGGACCGCGTATTCGCGGGACTGGCGGCCGTCATTGCGATCGGCCTGCTCGTCGAGCATCTGGTGTTCGACACGCTGGAGCGCGTGACGGTGCGCCGCTGGGGTTTGCAGCACTGACGCTGCACCACGATAAATCGGCGCGATGCATAAGTGCTACGCCGCTTTCGACCAGTTCTCCAGCAACGGCCCCTGCGCACCGCGCACCGGGTCGCTGTTGGGAAACGGCAGCGCCTCCATCGCGGCGCGTTCCGTTTCCGTGAGCGCTTCACGCCGGATATCCCACTGCTGTCCCGGCGGATAGGCGCCGACCACTTCGAGCGGCCCGCTCGACGATTCGAGGCAGTGGCCCGTGCCCGCAGGCAACAGGATCACGTCGCCCGCTTCCAGATGCACGACGCGCCCGCCCGGGCCGCCCACGATCACATCCGCCGCGCCCGCGGCGATGCCCAGCACCTCATGGGCCGACGAGTGAAAGTGGTGATAGTCGAAGATTCCATTGCGCCACTTCGGCGGCCAGCCATTGCGGCTGAACATCGCCTCGAATGCTTCGGCAAGTTTGTCGCTGTCGCCCGTGCTATGCGGATCCAGCACGTCGCGATACAGGATGACGGGGAGATGCGCGTTGTTCGGCACCCAGTCGCGTGGGCCGAGCCGGAAAATATCGGCGTGCACGGCGCCCCTCGTATGTGCTTGCATATTGGCTCCTCGAACTGTGTGGCTCCTCGAGCTGTGCGCTGCGCAAGCGAGGCGAAAGACGGCATCGCGTGAGCGGCGCGGACGTTAGCTGAACAGCAAGTGCCGTTCCGCAGCAATCAGGGCAAAACCCAGGCACAAGCGAATGGAGAAAATCCTCAGGCAAACGTTTTCGCCGCATTCGAGGTATTTTTTTTGCGGGCCAGATACATTAAGTTTGCTCTCGCTTACGTCGATATAACGGATCGAGGGTGAAAACAACCATGAGACAGCGCGGGGGCTGATTTATGTGGAATGCCGATCTGTCGGCAGACGGTACGGGAGCGCAGTCGATCGACCGGGCGGCGCGTGCGGTGGAGGCTGCCGGCGTGCCCTGGGCGTGGTATCGCGCGGGCCAGCACCTCGAACTCGTACGCGAAGGCGCGACGCAGTTCGACTGGCCGCGTTCGATCGTGCCCGCCATGCTGCACGACGCGTGTGTCGAATACGGCTGGTTCGCGTGGCCGACGGGCCGCAGCGAC
This sequence comes from Paraburkholderia sabiae, assembly GCF_030412785.1. Taxonomy (NCBI): domain Bacteria; kingdom Pseudomonadati; phylum Pseudomonadota; class Betaproteobacteria; order Burkholderiales; family Burkholderiaceae; genus Paraburkholderia; species Paraburkholderia sabiae. The sequence goes on along the minus strand of NZ_CP125295.1, from coordinate 2,941,196 downwards.
CTCGCGCTCGGCTGGCTGCTCGCGCCGGCTTCCTGCGCGTCGGACCCCGCTTTCGCCGCGCTGGCCCGCGTGATCGGCGAACAGATGCAGGCCGACGCGCTGATGCGTGCGCAAAATGTGCAACGCGTGCTGTACGACATCGCGTATCTCGCCAGCTCGATCAGCGAGCGCGGCGAATTCCTGCAGGCGATTCACGAGCGGCTCGGCACGCTGATCGACGCTGAGAACTTTTACCTCGCACTCTACGACCGCGAAACGGGCGCGGTGACGTATCCGTATTACATCGATCTGATCGACACCGAGGCCGTCGATACGAATCACATGGACATGGTCAACCCGGAGCGGCTGTCGCTAACGGGTTACGTGCTGACGACGGGCCAACCGCTGCTGATCGACGAGAAGGGCATCATCGAAGCAGCCGCGACGGGGCGTTTTTACTGCGTCGGGCACCGGCCGAAGTTCTGGATGGGCGCACCGCTGAAGAACGCATCGGACGAAGTGTTCGGCATGGTGACGATGCAGGTCTACGATTCGTCGCGCATCTATAGCGCCGAGGATCGCGCGCTCTTTCTCGTCGTCGCGCGGCACGTGGCGATGGCGCTCGACCGCATTCTGCACCGCGTCGGACTCGAAGCGGAAGTCGCGCGCCGCACGGCCGAGCTATCGCACCTGAACGACACGTTGCGCGCGGAGATTGCAGAGCGCGAGCGCGCGCAGCATTTGCAGGCGGCGCTGTTCGAAATCGCGGAGCTGTCGAGTCAATCGGTCGAAATCGGCAAGTTCTTTCGCAGCCTGCACGAGATCGTCGGCGGGCTGCTGTATGCGAAGAACTTCTACGTCGCGCTGTTCGACCCCGCGACTGAGGAAGTGTCGTTCCCGTATTACATCGACGAAACGCAGCAGGAAGTACCTGCGCCGCGCCGCGGCGAGCGAGGGCTCACCGAGTATGTGATCCGTCGGCGCGTGCCCTGTCTGCTCGATACGCGCGATGCCGTGCGACTCGTCGAAGCCGGCGAGATCAAGCTGGACACGGAGAACATCCTCTTGCGCTCGTGGCTCGGCGTGCCGCTCTTCGACGGCAGCGTGGTGCGTGGCGTGCTTGTCGTGCAGAGCTATTCGTCGAGCGTGCGTTACGACCGGCGCGATCAGGAACTGCTGACTTTCGTGTCGCGCCACATCGATACGGCGTTGTCGCGGCGGCGCGTTGCCGAAGCGCAGCATGCGGCGAATCTCGAACTCGAAGCGCGCGTGCTGGCGCGTACGCAGGAACTCGATGCCGCCAACGCACGTTTGTTGCACGAGAACTATCACGATGCGCTGACGGGCTTGCCGAACCGTTCGCATCTGTACGAGCGCCTCGAAGCAGCGTGGCTGGGTTTTAGCAGGCGCGGCGCGCCGCTTTCTGTGTTGTTCATCGACCTCGATCGTTTCAAGGTCGTCAACGACAGCCTGGGCCATCTGTTCGGCGATGCATTGCTCGTCGAAGTGGCGGGGCGACTGCGCGAATGTTTGCGGCGCGACGATCTGCTTGCGCGACTGGGCGGCGACGAGTTCGCCGTGGTCGTGCCGGGCGCGAGCTTGCAAACGGTGTTGTCGCTGGCGGAGCGCATTCTGGCCGCGTTCGACACACCGTTCAGCATCGGCGAGCAGACCGTGTTCACGTCATGCAGCGTCGGCGTGGTGAGCGCCGACAGTGCGCATCATCGTGAGCCCGCTGACTTGTTGCGTGATGCCGATGCCGCGATGTATCGCGTGAAGAACCGTGGGCGCGACAGCTTTGCTGTGTTCAACCAGCAGATGCGCCGCGAGCTGTCGGACCAGATCGAAACGGAAGGTGCGCTGCGCAATGCGCTCAAGCGCAACGATGAACTGGTGCCGTATTTTCAGCCTATCGTCGATATTGCGAGTGGCGAGCTTGTTGCACTGGAAGCGTTGATTCGCTGGCAGCAGCCGAATGGCGAAGTGTGGGCGCCGGGGCGTTTTCTGCCTGCCGTGGAGGGTTTGAAGCTGATTGGGCGGCTCGATATGTACATGCTGACGCGCGTGGCGGAGATTCTTGCGCAGCCGGAGCATGTCGACTGGCCGCCCGTGCAGGTCAATCTCTCTAGCTACAGTATTACCCGGCCCGAGTTCGCGGATGAGCTACTCGAATTGTTGAAGCGTTATGGCGTGCATCCGTCGCGCATCTCGCTTGAACTGACTGAGGGTGCGCTTGTGGCTGAGCCTGATTTGGCGCGCAATACGATGCAGAGTCTCGCCGACAATGGCATGTGCGTGGTGCTCGACGATTTTGGCACCGGGTTTTCGTCGTTGAGTTATGTGCATCAGTATCGGTTTAGCGGGCTGAAGATCGATAAGTCGTTCGTGTTCGAGTTGACGCAGAGTGCGCGGAGTCGCGCGATTGTGCGGGCCATTGTGCGGATGGCGGAGTCGCTGGAATTGACGGTCGTCGCTGAAGGGATCGAGGATCAGGCTACTCTTGAGTTGTTGCGCACTATTGGTGCTGCGCATGGGCAGGGGTATCATCTTGCGCGGCCTATGTCGTTGGAGGCTTTGTTGTCGTCGGCTTTGGCGCCTCGGCTCAGGGCGCTTGAGCAGTAGCGTTTTTTTGTCTGCGACGCTAGTCGCCATTCTTCGTTTTTTGTTTTTGGCTTTTGGCTGGCATCCGCGATTTCGTATCGGTGCTTCACGCGTTGCCCCTGTGCGGGGCGGCACCTACTTTTCTTTGCAGCGGCAAAGAAAAGTAGGCAAAAGAAAGCCGCTTCAAACCTCCGGTGCCTGCCAGAATAACGGCACGGCATGTGTTCTTTGAGCTGTCGCGCAGCGACGCAAACACTCCGTAGAAAGCCCGCAGTCACGCGCGCGCAGCGCGAAAGATGACATTCACTTCGGGCACATTAGGTCAGCACGTTTTCTTGCATTTGCCGTCGGCAGATTGCGGCGGTATGTGTTCCGGACTATGTAGGGTTTTCGCGCCGTGCGCGGTTGACTGCGGGCTTTCTACAGAGTGCGGACGTCGCTGCGCGATAGCTCAACTGCGGCATGGCGCGGCGCTATACTGGCGGGCACTGGAGGTTCAAAAGCGGCTTTCTTTTGCCTACTTTTCTTTGCCGCTGCAAAGAAAAGTAGGTGCCGCCCCGCACAGGGGCAACGCGTGAAGCACCAAAACGAAATCGCGGATGCCAGCGCAGCAAAAACCAAAAAAAACAAAAAATGGCGACTAGCGTCGCAGACAAAAAACTACTTCTTAACAAACCTCAAAGTAGCATCAACAATCATAGCGCGATGCCGCGCGCGCAACCGCGAATGCGAAGGATCTCGCCCAAACGCAGTCCCAAACGTATGCCGGTTCGCGATCCGGTGAAAGCACATCGAACTGATCAGCAAGTGCAGATCAATCGCATCGATATCCTCGCGAAAATCCCCCGAAGCAACACCCCTCGCTAGCAGATCTTCAATCGTGTGAATCACCGTCGCATTGCGGTTCTTGAAGGTCTTGACCTGCTCGATGTACCTGGCGCCGTGAATGTTCTCAATCGTCACGAGCCGCACGAAATCGCGATGCTTGTCGTGGTAGTCGAACGTAAACTCGACCAGACTGCGCAGCCCATCGATCGGGCTCATGTCACTGACCTTCAGGTCCTGTTCCAGCGCGCGAATGTCGCCGTACACCTTCTCGAGCACGGCCTCGTACAACCCCTCCTTGCTGCCGAAGTAGTAGTACAGCATGCGCTTCGTGGTATTGGTGCGCTCAGCGATCGCGTCGACGCGCGCGCCCGTCAATCCCATCGACGAAAACTCCTGCGTAGCCACCTCGAGGATGTTGCGCTTCGTTTCTTCGGGATCGTATTTGCGCCGTGGTTCGGAGGTCTCGTTCGGGGTCTCGATATGCTCGGGCACGGTTGCTCGGCTTCCCTTTTTCATTGTGTATTCCGGCGGCGATGACGGTTCATTCTAGCACGCCGAAATCCCCAGCCGGCGCGGCCTGGCGGCACGTCCGGCATGGTTGCGCGGACCTTGCACACAGGCCATCCGATGCGTTCAGTCCGTGCGCCGCGGACGGTCCGCGAGTGCGTCGCGCGTCTGCATCGCGGTGTACGTCAACTGCGCGGCCGCGAGCCCCAGCGCGCCGAACGTGTGCGTGAGACCGAACGACGCGAATGCTTCGGGCACAGGGCGCTCGCCCGCGATCGCGGCCGCCAGCAGTTCGCCCGACACGGTCGTCGGCGCCATGCCGTGGCCGCCGAATCCGACCGCGTACCAGACGCCGTCCGCGCTCTGTCCGATCTGCGGCATCTTGTGCCGCGCGTAACTCATCAGGCCGCCCCACGCGTGCTCGATGCGCACGTCGCGCAATTGCGGATACACCTTCAGCAGATCCCGGTGCAATAGCCGCGCTATCACGTCGGGCTCGCGCTCGAGAATCGAAATACGTCCGCCCCACAGAATGCGCGTGTCGGGCAGCGGCCTGTAGTAGTCGAACGCGAAACGCGTGTCGTAGACGGCGGAAGGGCAGTCGATCGCATCGGCGAGCCGCGCGCCGAGCGGCTCGGTTGCCATCACGTAAGTCGCGATGGGCAGCACGGCACGTTCGACGCGCGGATACACGTTGCGCGCATAGCCGCCGCCCGCCATCACGACATGGCGGGCTTCGACCTTCCCGCGCGCCGTGCCGACGACGAAGCCTTCGCCTTGCCGGCGCAGCGACGTCACAGGCGACTGTTCGACGATCCGCACGCCGGCCGCTTCGGCGGCGCGTGCGACACCGAGCACGTACTTCAAAGGATGAAAGTGAAACGCGTTGCGCTCGAAGAGTCCGCCGTGATAGCGCGCGGTCTTCAGGCGCGCACGCAGCTCGGAGGCACTGAGCGGTTCCCAGTCGACGCCGAACCCGTCCTTCATCAGCCGGCGCTGGGTGTCCAGCCGCGCCGGATCGTCGAACCAGTTCGCGAGGATCACGCCCGCATCCGTCGCGTCGCAGGCGATCGCGTAGCGCTGGATCCGCGCGCGCATCAGGTCGACGGCCTCGATGGTCAGCGCGTACAGCTCGCGCGCCCGCGTCGGGCCGAGAATCCGCAGCAGATCCGCGCAATCGAGGCTGTAGCCGCCGAATACGAAGCCGCCGTTGCGCCCCGACGCGCCGTAGCCAACCTGGTTCGCTTCGATCACCACGATGTCGCGCACGCCGCGTTCGGCTAGTCCGAGCGCCGTCGACAGGCCCGCCAGTCCGCCGCCGACGATGCAGACGTTCGCGCTCAGTTGTCCGGCCAGTGCAGGGCGCTCGGGCCGCTCGACGGTCGCTTCGTAGTAGCTATGCATAAGGTTCGGCACAAGGGCGCGCAGTGGCTCGCCGTGGCTGGGATGGCGGCTATGTTACTCAAGTTCGCGTGCGCGTCGTATTCGGTATTCCAGGGTATCGGCGGGTACGGCAACGGCGCACCGCAGGTTGCATCGGCATCGAAGTCGCGGTCCGCGCGATCCGATTGCATGGCACAGCGCCGGAAAAGGCGGCAAACGATGGACTCTTGTCGCTTCGCGGTGACAGCTGTGTTGCGTGGCGTACTCACCCGATGAACTCGCGTCGTTTCCGACCCTCGCAAACCTGCGTTCCGCGCTAGACTGACATCAGTCGAGGTTAAGGTGGTTAGGCATCTGCAAGGAGACGCCGCCATGAATCGGCCACTACGGTTTCCGCTACGCGCAATCGGCACCACGCCCGTCTGGAAGTGGTTCAAGTGGCTCTTTTTCGCCGCGTTCCTCGTCGCTGTCGCGCTCGGTGTGCGCTTCGTCCAGATCGAAATGGACACGTCGCGATTGCAGGCGCGCTACCTGTCCGAACTCACGCGCGACGTCGGCTTTACCGTTTCCGAAGGCCCGAGCGACAACATCCGCTTTCCCACCGACGGCCCCTACGACATCCGCCTCGGCTACGCATTGCTGCCTGCCTTCGAGCGCCGCCTGAAAGAGCGCGGTTTTGCCGTGGCGTCGCAGGCGCGCGATTCAGAACGCATGGCGTCGCTCGCTGACGATGGCCTTTTCATTCCCTACGAAGAAAAGGATCAGGCGGGCCTGATGCTGTACGACTCGACGGGCACACGCCTGTTCGGCGGGCAATATCCCGCACGCGTGTATGACGATTTCGAGTCGGTGCCGCCGCTGGTCGTGTCGGCGCTGCTGTTTATCGAAGACCGTCATCTGCTCGACACGGACGAGCCGAACCGCAATCCCGCGATCGACTGGGGGCGTTTCAGCCGCGCGCTGATGGATCAGGGACTGCGCGTGTTCAACCACAACCAGGCGCAACCCGGCGGCAGCACGCTCGCGACGCAGATCGAGAAGTTCCGCCATTCGCCCGGCGGCCGCACCGCGACGCCGAAAGAAAAGCTGCGGCAGATCGCGTCGGCGTCGGTGCGCGCGTATCTCGACGGTCCGCGCACGATGCCCGCGCGCGAGCAGATCGTCGTGCGCTATCTGAATTCGGTGCCACTCGCCGCGCAGCCGGGCATCGGCGAGGTCAACGGTATCGGCGACGGACTGGCGGCGTGGTATGGCCGCGATTTCGCCGAAGCGAACCGCGTGCTGAAAGCGCCGCCGACGCCCGAGAATCTCCCCGAACAAGGCCTCGCGTTCCGTCAGGTGCTGTCGCTGATGATCGCGCAGCGCGGGCCGTCGCATTTCCTGCTGCGCAAGAACAACGAACTCAATGCTCTGACGGAAAGCTATCTGCGGCTGCTGGCGGCGAACGGCGTGATCACGCCGGAACTGCGCGATGCCGGGCTCGCGCAACAACTCGTGCTGACGCGCTCGAAGCTCGCGCCGCCCGAAGGCTCGTTTATCGAACGCAAGGCGGTGACGTCATTGCGCACGCATCTGCTGTCGTCGCTTGGCGTATCGAATCTGTACGACCTCGACCGGCTCGATCTGCGCGTCACGTCGACGATGAACAACAAGGTTCAGCAGGACATCAGCGACCGGCTGGCAGCCGCAACGACGAAAGAGGGCGCGCAGGCAGCGGGCCTTTATGGCTTCAATATGCTGCAACCGAAAGACGATCCGTCGAAGATCGCTTTCAGCTTCACGCTGTTCGAGAAGCGCGACGGCGCGAACCTCTTGCGTGTGCAGACGGACAGCGTCAACCGTCCATTCGACATCAATTCGGGTGCGCGTTTGAATCTCGGCTCGACGGCGAAGCTGCGTACGATCATCACGTATCTGCAGATCATGTCGGAACTGCATGCACGCTATGGGCAAATGAGCGTCGATGAACTGCGCGCCGTGAAGCCCGAACGCGAAGATGCATTGACACGCTGGGCCGTCGATTACTTCATGCACACGAAAGACCACTCGCTTCCGGCGATGCTCGATGCAGCGGTCGAGCGCAAGTACTCGGCGAATGCAGGCGAAACGTTCTTCACGGGTGGCGGCGCGCAGACCTTCACGAACTTCGAAGCTGACGAGAATTCGCGCATTCTCACTGTGCATCAGGCTTTCCAGCATTCGGTGAATCTCGTGTTCGTGCGGATGATGCGCGACATCGTTCACTACGAAACGATCAAGACTTCGGGGCCGTCGTCGCAATGGCTCGACGATCCCGACACGCGCAAGATGTACCTGACGCGCTTCGCCGATCAGGAAAGCCGTGTGTACATGAATCGTTTCTACACGAAATATCACGGCAAGACGCAGGATGAGATGCTCGCGATTCTGCTGCGCGGCGTGCGCAAGTCGCCGCCGAAAGTGGCGACCGTATTACGCAGCGTGCGGCCAGATGGATCGCAGACGTGGTTCAACGAGCAGATGCGCGCCGCGTTGAAGAACACGCCGAAAGCGAATCCACCCGACGATGCGCTCGCGCAGCTTTACACGAAATATGGCATCGACAAATTTAACTTGAACGACCGCGCGTACATTTCGAGTGTGCATCCTTTGGAATTGTGGCTGGTCGATTATCTGCGCGAGCATCCCGATGCAAGTGCGAACGACGTGATGGACGCGAGCCGCGACGTGCGTGCCGATTCGTACAAGTGGCTCTTCAAGACGCGCTATCACGCGACGCAGGATCGTCGTATTCGGCGCATGGTCGAGCAGCATGCTTACGATGCGATCGCTCGCTCGTGGCAGGCGCTTGGCTATCCGTTTGCGCATTTGACGCCTTCTTATGCGGCAGCGATTGGTGCATCGGGTGATCGGCCTGCGGCGCTTGCGCAGTTGATTGGGGTGATTGCGAATAAGGGAAATCAGGCGCCGACGCAGAGTCTTTCTGAACTCGAATTCGCGAAGGGGACGCCGTATGAAACGCGGTTCGTGCGTGCTACGCCGCAGCCTAGCGAGGCTGTTTCTCCGGAGATTGCGCGGGTTACGCAGATGCTTTTGCGGGATGTTGTTGCTGGTGGGACTGCCCGGCGGCTCGCTGGTGGGATGACGTTTCCTAACGGGCAGACTCTTGAGGTCTATGGCAAGACCGGGACTGGCGATCAGCGGTTGAATATCTATGCCAAAGGGCGTCGGCTCATCGAATCGCGGAAGGTTAATCGCACCGCGACGTTTGTTTTTGTTATCGGAGATCGGTTTTTTGGCACCCTGACGGCGGTGGTGCATGAGCCTTATGCCAAGCGGTATGATTTTACTAGTGCTTTAGCTGTGCAATTGCTCAAGTCGATGGCTGCTGAGTTGCAGCCGTTGTTGTCTGCCGACGATGGTTCTAGTGCTACTGCCGTAGCGCGGTGATTTTTTTGCTTTTTTGCTTTTTTTGGTTTTTGCTGCGCTGGCATCCGCGATTTCGTTTTGGTGCTTCACGCGTCGCCCCTGTGCGGGGCGGCACCTACTTTTCTTTGCAGCGGCAAAGAAAAGTAGGCAAAAGAAAGCCGCTTTTGTACCTCCGGTGCCCGCCAGGATAGCGCCGCGCCATGCCGCAGTTGAGCCGTCGCGCAGCGACGTCCGCACTCCGTAGAAAGCCCGTAGTCAACCGCGCACTGCGCGAAAACCCCACACACAGTCTGGAGCACATACCGCCGCAATTGGGCCGACGGCAAACGGACAAGACCACGCCGACCGAATGTGCCCCAGGTGGATGTCATCTTTCGCGCCGCGCGCGCCTGACTGCGGGCTTTCTACGAAGTGTTTGCGTCGCTGCGCGACAGCTCAAACACCGTGTGCCGTGGCGTTATCCTGGCGGGCACCGGAGGTTTGAAGCGGCTTTCTTTTGCCTACTTTTCTTTGCCGCTGCAAAGAAAAGTAGGTGCCGCCCCGCACAGGGGCAACGCAAGAAGTACCTATACGAAAACGCGGATGCCAGCGCAAAAAAGCAAAAACGAAAAACCAAAAAATGGCGACTAGCGTCGCAGACAAAAACCTAATATTCAACGGCAGGCTTCAAAAAAAGCTCATGCACAGGCGCAAAATGCGCATACAACGGCAAAATAGCGCCTCCCATAGCCCGCGCATCAGCGCCAATAGTCCCTTCCAGCAATTGCGGCCTCACAAGCCCTTCCCATTCAAACTTATCGAGCACACGTTCGGTGCGCCGAATAATCTCCCGCACGAGTTGCCGATCAACTTCCCCATCGATCACAACAGCCTCAAGATCAAGCAAAGCAGCGGCATTCGTCAATGCCCCAGCAATCGCGGGGCAAGCACTATCGAGCCACTGCTCAGTAATCCGCCACAAATCGGCCGACAACGCACGATGATCATGCGCGGCTGCTGTATCCGCGCCCGCATCGACGAAAAGCTTCTCGAGCACAAAACCCGACGCCGCATGCAGCAACTGTCGCGCAGGCTGCCGCGCATTGCCGCTCATGATCGGTATCGAGCCGACCGCGCCGGCGTTGTCATGCGGCCCGCCATGCAAACGCCCATCGATCACCAGGCCGCCACCGATGAACGTTCCAACGAACAGATACAGAAAGTTGTGAATGCCACGCCCCTGGCCCATCACGAGTTCCGCGGCGCACGCAGCCGTCGTGTCTTTGGCGAACTCGACGGGCAAGCCCGTCATCGACGCAATGCGCGCGCGGATGTCGATGTCGTTCCATGCGTCGAGCGCCTCAGGCGGTGCGCCGAGAAAATCGCGCCATCCGCCGAGCCACAGCGGCGCCGCCACACCCACGCCAACTACTTTCTCGCGCCGCGCGCCAAGCTCGTCGTTGATGCGCGCAAGCTTGCTGTCGAGCGATGCGAACAGCGTGCGCGGATCGGGATACGCATATTCCTGCACTTCACGACAACACACGCGGCCTAGAAAATCCATCGCGAGTACATCCAGGCTGCGCCGCCCGACTTTCACGCCGATCGTATACGCGCCTTCCGCACGCAACGCGATGGGCACGGAAGGCTGCCCGATGCGCCCGCGCACGCGCGCCTGTTTTTCGAGCAGACCATCATCGATCAGCCGTTCGACGATCATCGACACGGTCTGCATCGACAGGCGCGTGAGCCGTCCCACGTCGGCCTTCGGCAACGGTCCATGCAGACGGATCGCCTGCAGCACGATACGTTCGTTGAACTGCCGCATGCCGACCTGGTTCGAGCCGACCGTGCGTTTTAGCGGTGAGCGTGTGCCCGTATCCATCGACGTTTTCTGGCTAGTGGTGCTCATGCATCAGGCAATCGCGCGAACATCGGCCTGCTTCGCGCCCGTCATGATGGCAACGGCATCGGACATGTGGATGTCGTTCTTGTTCACAAGCGCCGCGCGTCGTCCAAGCCGCTGGATGTGAATGCGATCCGCGATCTCGAACACATGTGGCATGTTGTGACTGATCAGAATCACGGGCAGGCCGCGGTCGCGCACGCGACGAATCAGTTCCAGCACCATGTTGCCTTCCTTCACGCCGAGCGCCGCAGTCGGTTCGTCGAGAATCACGACGTGCCGCGCAAACGCCGCGCTACGCGCCACGGCGACGCCCTGTCGCTGGCCGCCTGACAACGTTTCGACGGCCTGGCGCATCGAGCGGATGCCGATCTGCAAGTCCTTCATCGCGTTGGTCGCTTCGTCGAGCATGCGGCGTTTGTCGATCATCTTGAAGATCTTGCCGCGCCAGCCCGGCTTCACGAGTTCGCGTGCGAGGAACAGGTTCTCCGCGATGCTCATCGCAGGTGCGACGGCGAGATCCTGATAGACGGTTTCGATGCCTTGCTGGCGCGCGTCGATCGGGCTGCGGAATTTGACCGCCTTGCCATCCAGCAGCAGTTCGCCTTCATCGGGCACGAGCGCGCCGGAGAGCGCCTTGATCAACGACGACTTGCCCGCGCCGTTGTCGCCGATCACGGCCATGATTTCGCCGGGCATCACTTCGAAGTCGCAGCCGTCGAGTGCGGTGACCTGGCCATAACGCTTGATGAGTCCGCGTGCCTGCAGAACGGCTGTCTTGCCGTTAGCGCTGTTGGCGGAAGAGGGGGATGTCGACATGACAGGCTCCTTCGAATATCTGTTCAACGTGCGCCACGGCGCGACAGCTTGTCGGCGGCGACTGCGAGAATCACGAGAATGCCGGTGATCAGCACCTGGTACACCGACGACACACCCATCAACGTCAAGCCATTGCGGAACACGCCGACGATCAATGCGCCCAGAAGCGTGCCCGCAATCGAGCCGCGTCCGCCGAACAGACTCGTACCGCCGAGCACCACAGCCGTGATGCTGTCGAGGTTCTCCGTCTGACCTGCTTGCGGATCGCCGACACCCGTACGTGACACCGACAGCAGCGCAGCAATACCGTAGATCGCGCCCGACAGCGTGTAGACCGTGATCAGAATGCGTTGTGCGGAAAGACCCATCAAACGCGCGGCTTCCGGATTGTTGCCGAGCGCGTAGAGGTGACGGCCGGGCACGGTGTCGCGCAACACGAACCACGTCGCGAGATACATCAGCAGCGTGAGCACGGTGCCGTATGTGACGGTCGCCGGTCCGAGATTGAACGTGTTGCCGAAGAACATGATCGCGTCGGGCAGATTCGATACGCTCTCGGCATTCGAATAGATCTGCGTGACGGCGAATGCGATGTTCAAGGTGCCCAACGTAACGATGAACGCCGGCAGCTTGATACGCGTGATGAGCACGCCGTTGAGCAGGCCGAACAGCGTGCTCGCGCCGACGCCGCATAGGATCGCGATGGCGGGCGGCACGCCCAGCACGACGGCGAACTTCGTCATCACGATGGAGCCGAGCGCCATCACCATCCCGCATGACAGATCGATGCCGCCCGTCAGCACGATCAGCGTCTGACCGATTGCGATGACGGCGACGACCATCGTCTGCTGCAAAATCAGCGACAGGTTCTGGAACGAAAGAAAGCGGTTGCTCTGCGAAATAAAGAAGATGCACGCGAGCACGAGTGCTATCAACGGACCCGCTTCAGCAAGCGTCGGCAGATGATCGGCGAACCGCCGTTGATTGTGAGCGGGAACGGTGGGAGTCGACATGATGTGTTTCCTCGAAGCATTGCGTGATGCGCGTGCGGCAGATGCAATACCGCTGTGTTCACGCGGGAGAACTGGCGGAGATGCACGCCATGCGCATCTCCTTCACTGCGTGGTGACTGCCTTACTTGTTGCCCCAACAGTTGTCGAGGCCGAACTTCGTGTCCTTGCTGTCGACGCCGTTTTGCGGCTTGTCGGTGATCAGCGTGACGCCCGTGTCGTGATAGCCGGTGGCCTTCTTACCCGTCTTCGCGTACTCGACGCCGGCCTCGACGCCCAGCGAAGCCATCTTTAGCGGATACTGCTGCGACGTCGCGGCGATCGCACCAGCCTTCACGTTGCGCACGCCTTCGCAGCCGCCGTCGATCGATACGATCATCACGCTCTTGTCCTTGCCCGCGCTCTTCAGCGCGCGATACGCGCCTGCCGCTGCCGGTTCGTTGATCGTGTAGACGACGTTGATGTCGGGCGATTTCTGCAGGCAGTTTTCCATCGCCGTCTGACCCTTCGCCTGATCGCCGCGCGTGTCCTGGCTGCACACGATCGACGGATCGCCTTCCTTCACGCCGAAGCCCTGCAGAAAGCCGTTATGACGCAACACGCCGACGGAGACACCAGGCGCGAGGTCTAGCGTCGCGATCTTCGCGGGCTTGCCGCCGAGCGCCGCTTTCGCGTACTGGCCGATCAATACGCCCGCCTTGAAGTTGTCGGTGGCGAAGAGGGCGTCGGTTGCATCCTGCGGCTCAGTCGGCGTGTCGAGCGCAATCACGAGTGCACCCGCCGCGCGCGCTTTCTTGATGCTCGGCACGATCGCCTTTGTGTCGCTCGGCGTGATCAGAATCGCTTTCGCGCCTGCCGTGATCATGTTTTCGATGGCCGTGACCTGCGCGGCGTTGTCGCCGTCGAACTTGCCGGCCGCCGACAGCAGCTTCGCGCCGTCTTTCTGCGCGGCGGCTTCCGCGCCTTGCTTCATCTTGACGAAGAACGGATTGGTGTCCGTCTTCGTGATGAGGCCGACGATCGGTTGATCGGCGGCGAGACTCGTGCCCGCGCACCACAGCGCGGACGCCGCAATACACGCAGCGGCGATGCCCTTGACGACGGGCTGAATGTGGGACGCGCGGCGCTGCGGCCTGCGGGAAATCGGGTTCATGGGACGCTCCTCCGGATGATTGACAACGACGTTGTGATCAGCGGTCGATTCAGCGGCTGATTCGTGCGCTGATCGCGCCTTCTTGCGCATTCGCCGGACATTTGACTGCCGGCGATGCGGGCCTTACTAAATCAAGTTGTTTTAGTTAGTACAGCAGCGACGCTTCCGAAAATCAAGGTGGAGTTTTGATGCGGCGCGTGCCGGGTGATACATCCGGATTGCGCTGAAGCCTTTGCTGGATAAGGGTTTGAGCCATCAATTCCAGTGTGTCGCCGGTTCGTGAGATTGGGGTAAATCAGGAGCGCGTCGGACCGCCGATTAAGTTCTTTTGATCTAGCAATGAGCAAATGTTCGCCCAATTTGAATTTTTGCTTTCAGTATTGGCGGTGCGGATCAGGACTGCTGCTTGCTCTGTTCGTTGTCGAGGGTCCGAGCGCAACGACGCGAGCGGAGGTCGACGTGGAGAGCGTGAAAAGTGTGAAGCGCGTGAAGAGGGCACAGAATCGCGCGCTGGTTTTCGTCGCCACGCATCCCGCGCGATTTGCGTTGCAGGTGATCAAGGCATTCCGCAAGAACCAGGGGCTGCTGCTCGCGGGCGCGATCGCCTACTACGCGTTGCTGTCGATCGTGCCGCTGCTGATTCTGGTCGCGATTGCATTCAGTCATTTCGTCGGCGAGAAGCTGTTGCTCGATACGCTCGCGCGTCTGCTCGAATGGCTCGTGCCGGGACAGTCGCGAGCGATCGTCAATGAGTTGGCGAACTTTCTTGCGCATCGCTCGGTGATCGGCTGGTTTCTCGTCGTGACGATGATCTTCTTCAGTTCGCTCGCATTCACGGTACTCGAGAATGCACTGTCGATTATCTTCGTGCACCGCGTAGCGATCCGGCGCAGGCATTTTCTTCTGTCGGCGATATTGCCTTATCTGTTCAGTCTGTCGCTTGGTATTGGCGTGTTGCTGGTGACGCTCGTGTCGAGCAGTTTGCAGGCGATTGCAAGCGATAGCGTCGTGCTCTTCGGCCACGCAATTCCACTCACCGGCGCAACGCGCGTCGTGCTTTATCTGTTCGGTCTTGCGGGTGAGATCTTCGTGCTCACTGCAATCTATCTCGTGATACCCGCAGGGCGTACGACGTTGTGGCACGCGCTCTTTGGTGCAGTCGCGGCGGCAGTGCTATGGGAAATCACGCGGCGCGTGCTCGTGTGGTACTTTGCGACGCTGTCGCAAGTGAGTGTGGTGTATGGCTCGCTGACAACGGCCATCATCGTTCTGTTCAGCCTCGAAGCACTGGCCACGCTGATGTTGTTCGGCGCGCAATTGATCGCCGAATACGAGCGCCTCAATGTCAATCCGAAAGAACCTGCCGCGAAGCCCTTCGTGACGAACTAGAAATGAAATGAAAGAACATGTTGGGGCCGCATCGGAACGAATGCGCGCCGGTTAACGGCAGTCGTTGCGAAAACTTTAGCGTCGTTTGCAGACATGTTCTATTGTGCGTTTTATTCAGCAGAAGAATGCGCAATGGTCACAGCTTCGTCATGACCCGCCGACGATAATCCCGTCGCCCGCCAAATGGACCAATCAGAGCGGGCAGCACTGCCGCAGTGCAGTGACAGACCACGGGGAATACCACATGACCATCCGTCACCGCATCACTTTACTGGTGGTGTTGATGCTGGTCGCCTTGTCGGCGATCGGCGGATACGCTGTCTACCAAACTCGCGGCAGCGCTGCCGACGTCAGGCAGGTTACGCAGGGCGTCGTGCCGAGCGCGCTGGCTTCCGCCGACCTCGTCTCGCAAGTCAAGGACGTGCAGCTCGCGACCATGACGCTCGTGTACGCGCCCGACGCCAACATGGTCGAGCAGGCGCAAAAAGAACTCGGCACGAAAGAAAAGTCGCTACGCGAAGCACTCGACGTACAGGCCAAAGCTGCCGCGAGCCACGCGCAGGAAGGACTCGTCACGCAGGCGCGCGACAGCCTCGCGAACTACTTCTCCGCGATCAACGACACCGCGAAGATGAAGGCCGAAGGCAAGAACGACCTTGCGCAAGCCTATCTGTTCGCGAACGTCGCGCAGTACCGCGACGAACTGGAAGGCATCGTCGAAACGCTGCGCATCGAAAAGAACCGCCAGAAAGACGAAGCTATCGACGCGCTCAACACCGGCCTTGCGACGACGACGACGGCAATCGGCAGCGCATCGGGTGCTGCAATTCTCGTGCTGATCGCGATCGGCTTGCTGCTGTATCGCCAGATCACGCGACCGCTTTCGCGCATGCAGGTAATGATGAGCGAGATCGCATCGAGCCAGGATTTCACGCGCCGCGTGCCGGTTGGCCGCATGGATGAAATCGGTCATTCGATCGTCGCGTTCAACGGCATGATCGAGAAGATCCAGCAAAGCTCCGCGCAACTCAAGCAGAAGACGGCCGACATTCAGGCGATGTTGCAAAACATGCAGCAGGGCATTCTGACTGTGGTCGACGGCGCGGTGATTCACTCCGAGTACTCGGCTTATCTGGAAGCGATCTTCGAAACGAAGGACATTGCCAATCGTCCGTTGATGGATCTCGTGTTCGCAGACTGCGACCTGGGTTCGGATGTCGTGTCGCAAGTCGAAGCTGCCGTGTTTGCGTGCATCGGTGAGGACAGCATCAACTTCGAATTCAACCAGCATCTGCTCGTCAACGAATTGACGCGCAAGATGCCCGATGGCCGCGAGAAGACGCTCGATTTGAGCTGGTCCGCGATCACCGACGAAAGCGACACCGTGATGCGCCTGATGCTGTGCGTGCGCGACGTGACGGAGTTGCGCCAGCTTGCCGCGGAAGCGGGCGAGCAGAAGCGTCGCCTCGAAATGATCGGCGAAATTCTCGCGGTGAACGAAGAGAAGTTCCATCATTTCGTGGACAGCGCGACGGGCTTCATCAACGAGAACGAACGCATCATTCGTCAGCACACGCATGCCGATGGCTCGGCCGTTGCCGAACTGTTCCGCAACATGCACACGATCAAGGGCAATGCGCGCACGTATAGCCTTCAGCATCTGACCAGCATCGTTCACGAAACCGAGCAGCGTTACGACGCGCTGCGTCAACCGGAGTCGGCGCACGAGTGGGATCAGGAACAGTTGATGGCCGAACTCGAGCGCGTGAAAGAAGCGCTGCAGCACTACGCGACGATCAACGAAGTGAGCCTCGGCCGGCGCAAGGCGGGTCGTGTCGACAGCGCGGAACGCTATCTGGTGGTGGATCGCGAGCACATTCAGGAAAGCCTGCGTCTGCTCGATGCAGCGAATCCTGCTGACGTGCGCGATCTGCTGACGGCACGCGATTCGGTACGCAGAACCTTGCGTCTGCTCGGCACGGAGAAGGTCGAAGATGCGCTTGCAGGCGTGCTGCAATCGCTGCCGTCGCTTGCTACAGAACTCGGCAAGGCGGCGCCTGCCGTACGTATCGACGACAACGGCTATCGCGTTCGCACGCAAGCGGGCACGACGCTCAAGAATGTATTCATGCACCTGCTGCGCAATTCCGTCGATCACGGCATCGAGTCGATCGAACAGCGCGTTGAACTCGGCAAGCCGGAAGCGGGCGTGATCGATATCGAAGTGGGTGTGGCGGAAGGCGCGCTGCAGATCACGCTGAGCGACGATGGTCGCGGTCTCGCGCTGTCGCGCATTCGCGGCATTGCAGCCGATCGCGGCTGGCTGCAACCCGATTCGCAAGTGAGCGACGAAGCCGTGGCGGAATTCATTTTCCGTCCGGGCTTTTCGACGGCGCAAAACGTGACGGAAGTCTCGGGACGCGGCGTCGGTATGGACGCAGTGCGCGATTTCATCAAGCGCGAAGGCGGCCGCATCGAATTGCGCTTCACGGACGATCACGCGGGCGCGGACTTCCGCCAGTTCCAGACGATCGTCTATCTGCCGGAACACTGCGCGGTCGACAGCGTCGGTACGTCGATGGAAGATGCCGCGAAAACCGTGAGTTCGATTCAGGCGAACGCACACTTCGAATAGCAGGACGGGGAACGTTGTGGTCGATCAGTATGTGATTGCGGCAGCAGTGGCGGGCAGCGCGGTAGGCGCGCTGGCGGCTGTGTTCGCCCATCGGTGGTGGTATGGGCGAAAGGCCGTCGCGCAGCAGGCGACGGCGCTCGATTCGCAAAACAAGGCGCTCGAGCAGGCAGAAGAACGTCATGCGGCCGAGATTCGCCAGCACGAACAGCAGGCGCGCGAACTGCACGCGCTCGTCGAGACGTTGCGCGACGATGTCGCCGAGCAGTCCGTTTCCGCGGAAGACGCGCGAGCCGCATTGAATGCGTTGCAAGCGCAGAAGGACGAATGGCTGCAGCAGGCCACGCGTCTTGCGACGGAAGCGGGGCGTCTGCGCCATCTGTCGGCGACGTTCGAGCGCTGGCACGAGCAGATGATCTCGCTGATGGCGCAGAACCACGACATGCACTCGAAGAACAATGAGTTGTCGTCGATCGTGCGTCATGTGCTGATCGTGTCGTTGAATGCATCGATCGAAGCCGCGCGTGCGGGCGCGGCGGGGCGCGGGTTCTCGATCGTGGCGAGCGAAGTGCGCACGCTGGCGGCGCGCTCGCAGGAATTGTCGAAGAGCTATCACGACAGCCTGAACCGCAACGACCTTATCACGACCGCGACGTTTCAGGACATTCAGGCGGGCGGCAAGATGATCGCTGCATCGCTGGCGAGCGTGGAGTCGCTCGCCGGTCAGATTCAATCCCGGTTAGAGCAGGCGACGACGTGATCAGTCAGCAAGCGAAAGAAAGTATCGAGCGGATCTTTTTTCATTCCGCGCGCACGCGTTTGCCGATCGATTCCGCCGACGCGTGCGATATCGCGCCGCTCGATGCGCAGCAGGCCAATCAGGCGCTCGCGGCGCATATCGTTGTTCTGACGATATCGTCGATCGCATTCCGCTTCTTGCTCGTGCTGCATTTCGACGACGATCAGACCACGCGCGACTATTACCTGCGCGAGTCGGAAGAGCGGTCGCTGGGGGAAGCCTTGATGGAAGTCGGCAATCTGTGCTGTGGCGCGATCAACCAGAAGATGGTCGAGTTCTTTCCGGACCTCGGCATGTCGACGCCATATCAGCTTAGCGGCGCGTGCGTGCCTTATCTGACGGAGTTGAAGCCGGACTATCTGGCAGCCTTTCGCATCGGCATCGGCGCAAACGTACAACTCGGTGCGACGCTTTGCGTGTGTGCAAGCTCGCCCGTCGATTTCGTCGCGCACATCAACGAGGCCGAAGAGAGCACGGGCGAACTCGAACTCTTTTAATGTTTTAGAACTCTTCCGACGCAACGCGCGAAGAGGCTATTTTCAATCAATGCGCCGTTTCGAGGCGCGACGGGGTAAGCAATGGCAAAGGTTCTGGTAGTGGACGATTCGAGCACGGTTCGCGATGAAGTCGCGGGCTTTCTGAGGAAGAACGGGCTCGACGTCGATACGGCTGTCGACGGCAAGGACGGTCTGGCGAAGCTGAAGGCATCGCCCGGCATCCGTCTGGTGGTCAGCGACGTCAACATGCCGAACATGGACGGCCTGACGATGGCCGAGAAGATTCGCGGCGAACTGGCCAACGCAAGCGTCAACATCATCATGCTGACGACGGAAAGCAGCCCCGCGATGAAGGAGCGCGGCAAGGCAGCCGGCGTGAAAGGCTGGATCGTGAAGCCTTTCAAGGGCGACGCAGTGCTCGAAACGTTCCGCAAGCTGGCGAGCTAAAAGGCGGTGCGCGGTCATGGCCGGGCTGTCGCGTCGGGGGGCGCGGCAGCCCGGTTTGCTTCTGGGGATTGTAACGATTCCCTGAGAGATCTATTCGAGCCTCGCCTGTTTATCGGCGGCGGCCACGCCTCTACACTTTGTTCAACGGTTGCAGAACACAGGTTCTCGCGCAACCCAATGGACAGATACGGAGGTAGTTGCCATGAAATCCCTTGGTCGATTCGTCGTCGTTGCTGCGCTGCTTGGCGCTCCTTTCGACGCATTTGCTCAGAGTAACCAGCCAGTGACGCGTGCTCAGGTCCGCGAAGAACTCGTGCAGTTGCATAACGCCGGTTATAACCCGCTCGACGACCGCAATAGCTACCCGACACATATCCAGGCCGCGGAAGCGCGGCTAGCCGCGCAACAGGCGGCGTCCGAACCGCAAAGCGGATATGGCGGTGCGGCCAATAGTGTGTCGCAGTCGGGCATGCGCGCCGATGCGAACGGCATGACGTTCGCGCATCATTGAGAGCCTTCGTTTGAGCTGACGGAAAGCGGTAATAAGTGAGTCGGGAGCCGGGTGCTGTTCTACGCAGCCCGGCTCTTTCTTTTTTGACGTGATGTGCGAAGTGCGGCTCTTCACTGCTCATGCGACATGAATCGCATGGATGTCCATAAGCGCGCCTCTATTTGGGAAAAGAAGCAGTGAGTATGAATTTTTATCCTCCGCTTCTTTTTTGCCATCGACTATCTGGAAAGAGAAGCCGAGTACTCTATTCTTGTAATAGGCAGCGCTTTCTGACGGTGAAAGCGAAAAAGTCTTATGGATAGCGTGAGTAGTTGGATTATCGGCACCGATGCAAGCCTTTTGACATTCGCGGTATCCGATATGAAAACCCGCCTGGGCCGGAAACCCGCCGTCCCCTCTGGACAACGGATAGCGCCTGTCTTTTCATGTAATAGTTGAACTCTAGCCATATATGACCGGTCCATGGCATAGTGCCGGTATCTTCAATCAGGAGTTTCAATATGGCTACACTCGAAGCACTTCAGGCAAAGATAAAAAAGCTTCAGGCCGAGGCGGAAGCCATCGTGTCGAAAAAGTCGACGGCAGCGCTCGAAAGTATTCGCGCGCTGATGGCAAAGCACGATCTGACAACTGCTGATATCGACGCGCATCTCGGCCATAAGAAGCGTGGCCGTCCTTCGCTGAAATCGGCAGGCGTGCAGAAGAAAGGCGTAGCGAAGTATCTTGATCCGAAGACGGGTGCGACGTGGACGGGACATGGCCGTGCGCCGGCCTGGATCGCGAGTGTGAAAGACCGTTCGAAGTACCTGGTTGCCGGCGCATCGGAAGCCGCTGTGACACACATTGCCGTCAAGCACGGCACGGGCAATGGCCAGCCCAAGGGTCCGCAACCCGCGAAGTACCGTCATCCTGAAACGGGCGCGACGTGGAGCGGCCGTGGTCCGGCACCCGCATGGCTCGCAGGCGAGAAAGACCGCAATAAGTTTCTCGTCGCGGGCGCGCATGCTGCGGGCATGAACGGCGTCGCGCGCACGAAGGCGGCGGCCAAAAAGGCAGGAAGAAAGGCACGCGCGTAAAGCGGCCAGTGCAATCAGGAAAGAGGCGAGAATGTTTCCTCGCCTCTTTTATTGCTGGTGTCTTTGAGCTTTTTGCCTTGCAGAGAGTGGTCGGCAATTACCTGTGTTCCCTTGCTCTGCGGCTAACGCAGCCAGGCAATTGAACGAATGACTCGGTGTGTTCGTCAATGCGATTGCGGCATCGCGCGCGCCGTCCTTGCCATCCGGCGCACGCCGCCTGCTAGTTCTCTCAATGAAAGTCGCGAGTCTCCAGCTCGACCGACTGTCCCCCATTTCGCTGCAGCACGCGGCGTGCTGCATCTTCGATTTTCCGCCGATTCCCTTCGAACGCAGTGATCAGATCATGCGACGACGTGCCCGTATTGCCGAAATGGTCGTTCAGGGCGTCAATTGATACGCTGCACCATACCTCTTTTCCTTCGACGGTCGCTTCGAATGCGACTCGCGATGCGGCCACGACGTGCCGGCGGCTGGTGAATTCGATGGTCATTTGATTTCTCCGTGAGTGCCAGATGAAATTCACGAACGCCCGCTGGCGCCGGCCTTCCGGGCGATGGGTCTCGCGGTCCTGGGACAGGCGGGCCGGTTGGGGCGTTCGCTTCGGTGCTGTGGAGCAAGGAACGGTCCAGTCCGCTCCCGGCGAAACGCGCCGGGAGCGATGAGACCGTTCTCTCATGATAGGCCGTGGACGGTGCAAAAGCCCGGGAAACTACTGATCCGGCGCACCCGTGATCTGCGCGATCAGCTTCTTCGTGGCAGGCGAATGCTCGAATTTCCGGTAGACGGCTGCGACCTCCGAAACGATCGGCTCGCCCGCGAGCGTCTTGAAGACCACGTTCGGCAGGTTGACGACCCGCGTCAGCAGATTCGGCACGATAGCGACGCCCACGCCGACGGAAACCTGCGTCAACACGGCCAGCAGCGTGCCGGGTGCGCTGACGATGCGCGGACTGAACCGCCCGCGCCGCGCGACCTCACGCGTGCCCAGATCCTGTTCCGGCACGACGAAGTTCTCGCCTGCAAGCGAGCGGGCCTTGACCGATCCCGACACTGCCGCCAGCGGATGCTCGGCGGGCAAGGCCACGCAGAATGCATCTCGCACGAGCACATGCGCGCGCAGCGACGAAGGCAGATCGACGGGCAGCCGAACGAAGGCGACATCGACCCGGCCTTCTTCGAGCAGCGCAGGGAGTTCGCCCATTGGATGCTCGGTTGCCTGCACGAGCACGTGCGGTCGCGACTTGCGGAATGCACGAAGCTGTTTTTGCAAGATGCCTGAAAAAGCTGCCGAGCCGACGTAGCCGATATGAATGCGCCCCAGCTCGCCGCGTCCCGCGCGCTGGCCGACATTTAGCGTTCGTTCGAACTGGGCGATGGTTTCGCGGGCCTCGACGAGAAACGCTTCGCCCGCAGGGGTCAATGCAACCGAGCGCCGGGTGCGCCGAAATAGCTGGGCCTGCAGCGCGCGCTCCATTTCCTGAATCTGCACGGTCAGCGTGGGCGGTGCAATACCGAGTGCTTCCGCGGCCTGCGCGAAATGCAGCCTTTCAGCGACAGCGATGAAGTAACGCAGATGCCTCAGTTCCATGAGCGGAGATGTCGAGCCAGTCTATTAGGTTCAGCCTAATTATATTGGTCGAAGCGGGCAATGAAAGGAATAGAGAAAACTGGTGGAATACAGCCTTGCTTTTTGCGCACATTTTCGCCGGAACTATCCGATGAGTTCGATTTCCGCTGACCGCTCCGCTTCCCGTTCTGCTTCGCGCGGCACGCCGCTGCTGCTCATTGCGTCGATGGGCTGCGCGATGACCGTGCTCGATACCAATGTGGTCGGCATTGTGCTGCCCACCATCGCGCGCGATCTGAATGCTTCGTTCGCCGATATCGAATGGGTGATCAGCGCATACGTGCTGTGTTTCGCGGCGCTGCTGTTGCCGGCCGGTTCGCTTGCCGACCGCTATGGACGCAAGCGCGTGTTTCTGACGGGCATTGCGCTGTTCGCCGCAGCTTCACTGGCTTGCGGCATCGCGCCGAGCGCAAGGCTGCTGTACGTCGCGCGTGCAGCACAGGGCGTCGGCGCCGCGTTTTTGCTGGCACCGGCACTCGCGATCATCGGCCACGCGTTTCATGACGAGCATGAGCGCGCGCGGGCGTGGGCTGTGTGGGGCGGCATCATGGGGCTGACGATGGTGCTGTCGCCGCTGATCGGCGGCGTGATCTCCGCATGGCTCGGCTGGCGCTGGGCATTCGCGATCAATGTACCCATCTGCGCGCTGCTGGCGACGGGCGTGGTGCGCATCGTCGACGAATCGCGCGATCCGACGCCGCGCGCGCTCGATCTGCCCGGCATCGCATTGTTTGCATCCGCGATGTTTGCCCTGACATGGGCGCTGATTCTCGGCCCCGATCATGGCTGGTTCAGCGAAGCCGTCGCGTTGCGCGCGTGCGCAGGCGTCGCGTTGTTTGCGCTGTTTGCGTGGGTGGAGAGCCGGCGCGCGCACCCGATGCTCGATCTTGCGCTATTCCGCTCGCTGCCTTTTGTCGGCGCGATCGTCGCGATGTTTGCCTATGCGTCGTCGGCACAGGTGATGGCCTCGCTATTGCCGCTATTCCTGCAGAATGCGCGCGGCGAGAGTGCGTTGACGGCTGGCGCGGGCATGCTGCCTTTTGCGCTGGCCATGCTGATCCTGCCGCAGTTAGGGCGCAAGCTCGCGGCCTGGATGGATTCGTGCCAGATCCTGACGCTCGGCCTCGCGGTCGTTGCGTGCGGCAATCTCGCGATGATGCTCGCCGCGCGCAGTACCGATCACGCGTGGCTGATCGTCGCGATGGCTTTGCTCGGCAGCGGCGGCGGCTTGCTGAACGGCGAAACGCAGAAGGCGATCATGGGCACGGTGCCGCGCGAACGTGCCGGCATGGCGTCGGGCATCAGCACGACGTCGCGCTTCACGGGCATTCTGCTCGGCTTCTCCGGACTGGGCGCAGTGCTTGCCGAAGGCGTGCGTTCGGCGTTGTCGGCACGGATGGCGGACACGCATCTGCCCTTCGTGCAGGGCTTTGCCGAGCGCGTGATGGCGGGCGACTTTGCTCGCGCATTCGCACTGTATCCGCCTGCATCGCTCGATACGCTCGTGCACGTTGCACACTCGAGCTACGGCGAGGGTTTTGCTCGCGCGTTCACTGCGGCGGCAATCGTGGCGGGTGTCTGCGCAGTGATCGTCTTTCTGTCGATGAAACACAAGAAGCGCTGATTGAGTTGATTGCGCAGGCGTGTACCGATTAGTATAAAAAGCTCTCCGTTACGAGCGCACGGCTACGCGCAATTTTCAATGAACCGATATGAAGCACTCGCCAATACGATGGCCGCCGAAATCCGCTCGGGCAGCCTCGCAGTCGGCGCGCGCATGCCCTCGTTGCGGCAGGTCATCGCGCAACATGGCGTGAGTCAGTCGACGGCGTTTCGTGCTTACTATCTGCTCGAAGAGTGGGGGCTCATACGCGCGCAGGAGCGTTCAGGCTACTACGTCGCGCCCGGTGCGGCCGTTCGCGACAAGCGCGAGGCGAGTGCGAAACGTGCGCTGGCGGAATCCGCAAAAGTCGATATCAGCGAACTCGTTTTCAGCGTGCTCGAAGCGGCGAAACATACGGGCGTCGTGCCGCTGGGCTCGGCCTTTCCTTCGCCTGTGCTGTTTCCGCTGCCGCGTCTCGCGAAGTCGCTGGCGCAAACGTCGCGCACGATGAACCCTTGGAGCACGGTTGTCGATTTGCCCCCGGGCAACGAGGCCTTGCGTCAGCAGATCGCGCTGCGTTATCTGGGCATGGGCCTGTCGCAACCGCTCGATGAAATCGTCGTCACCAATGGCGCACTGGAAGCACTGAATCTTTGCCTGATGGCAGTGACGCGGCCCGGCGACGTCGTGGCTGTCGAGTCGCCCGGCTTTTATGCCGCGCTACAGGCGATCGAAAGACTCGATTTGCGCGCGGTTGAAATACCCGTCGATCCGCAAACCGGCCTCGATCTGGAAGCGCTAGCGCAAGCGCTGGAGAAGCAGCCCATTCGCGCGTGCTGGTTCATGACGAACTATCAGAACCCGACGGGCGCGACGATGCCGCTCGACAAGAAGAAGGCGCTCGTCGAATTGCTCGCGCGCCATGAAGTGCCGTTGATCGAAGATGACGTGTACGGAGAACTGCATTTTCAGGCGGATTATCCATTGCCTGCGATTGCCTTCGACCGTAAAGGGCTCGTCATGCATTGCAGTTCTTTCTCGAAGACGCTTGCGCCAGGCTATCGGATCGGCTGGGCGGCGGCAGGACGATTCGCGGAGAAGGTACAGCGGGCGAAACTGATGACGACGCTATCGGCGAGTATTCCCGTGCAAGCCGGTATCGCCGATTATTTGCAGCATGGCGGCTATGACCGGCATCTGCGCAAATTGCGCACTGCCTTGCGTGCGCAACTCGATGCGATGAATCTCGCGCTACGTCGCGCAATGCCTAAAGGCGTGAAATGGACATTGCCTTCAGGCGGCTATTTCGTGTGGCTCGAATTGCCCGAACACGTCGATGCGCTGACGCTTCACAGGCAGGCCATCGAACAGGGCGTGAGCCTCGCGCCCGGGCCGATCTTCTCGGCCTCGCGCAATTTCCGCCATTGCGTGCGTCTGAACTTCGGGCATCCGTGGAATGCGGATATCGATCGCTCGATTAGCGTGCTGGGCGAATTGATTACGCAAGCGTCTCCGCAATAGAACACACGCGTCAGTGCGCGATCGTCACCGCGATCCTGGCAAACGCGAACAGCAGCCCGCCGAAGCACAGCGCGAGCACGACTGCCATCACGGGCACGAGCGGCAGTTTGACGGTGGCAAGATCGGCTTCATGTCCGGCGCCGCGCCGTACGCCGAAGAAACTCCACAACACCATCCGCATCATGTTCAGCAAGGCCATTTTCGTTCTCCTGCAACGCGCGCGGGTCGCGCGTTTCATGTGTCAATCGTAGGGGCGGAAGGCGGGTGGCGTAAGAAGCAGATGTCGTCGTTTACTGCGCAGCAGCGGTGCGGCGGGTTGCCGCACAGCGAAGATATATACGGTAAAAATGACGTGATATCGGTGTCGATAAGTAAAACGTGCTGAAAGTCGCGTATATCCATTTGCCGCGCTGCAAGGAACAGGAACGACCATTGCGCGCCACTCCTGCGCTCACTTTCACAAGGAGGCAAGCAATGGGCTCAATCAATCCGCAAACGCGCAGAACGGGTGGTGCAGATATCGTTGGCGGCGGTGTCGGAGAAGGTCCGGGGCCGGAAGTGATGGCGGCGGCGACGCTCGACGGCACCAAAGTGTATTCGTCCGACGCAGAACATGTCGGCAAGATCTCCGACATCATGCTAGACGTGCGAAGCGGACGTATCGCTTACGCGGTGCTGTCCGAAGGCGGTTTTCTCGGCATGGGTGCGAAGCTGCACGCGATTCCATGGAGCGCGTTGACGCTCGATACGGAGCAGAAGTGTTTTCACGTCGATATCAGCGCGCAGCGTCTGAAGGACGAACCGGGCTTCGACAAGGATCACTGGCCGAGCATGGCCGATTCACGCTGGGGCGAATCGCTGCACACGTATTACAACCGCGATCCGTACTGGGTGTCGCGTAGCGATTACGTCGATCCCGACGTTCCGCCAACCGCGCATTGACACGGCGCATCGGCCGCATAAAAGACGAAGCCGCGCGCCCCGAAGGCGCGCGGCTTCATGAAAACAACTGTTTAGACCTTGACGGCAGACGCGTCGTAAATCTCGTCGATCGCTTCAGCCAGCTTCGCATCGAACTCGCTGTCGCTCATCGGCTTCTTCAGGTCGTTGATCAGCGCGCGCGAAAAGCTCGCGATCATGCCGTGATTCTTCGCGAGCAGTTTGCAGGCTTCCGTGCGCGTATAGCCGCCCGATAGCGCCACGACGCGCAGCACGCGCGGATGATCGATCAGCGGCTTGTAGAAATCGGCGACATCGGGGATGGTCAGCTTGAGCATGACCTGCTTGTCGGCGGGGAGGGCGTCCAGACCTTTGAGGATCTCGTCGCGCAGCGCCTTTTCTGCGCCGGCTTTATCCGGCGTCTTGATCGACACTTCGGGTTCGAGGATCGGCATGAGGCCGCCCGCGTCGATTTGCGCGCCGTATTCGAACTGCTGCTTGACGACAGCGGCAATCCCCGCAGGCGAATTCTGCTCGATGACCGAGCGCATCTTGGTGCCGAAAATGCCGAGCTTGACCGCGCGTGCGACGAGCGCGTCGAGTCCGGGAATCGGCTTCATCAGACGCACGCCGTCGCTTTCTGCTTCGAGTCCCTTGTCGACCTTGAGGAACGGCACGACGCCGCGGTCTTCCCACAGGAACGCCGGCACCGGCTTGCCTTGAGCCTGCCCATCCATCGTGGCTTCGAAGAGAATCGCCGCGATGACTTTTTCGCCCGTGAATGCAGGGGCGGTGATGATGCGCACGCGCATTTCATGGATCAGCTTGAACATTTCGGCGTCGCCGCTATAGGCGTCGTCGGGAATGCCGTACTGCCGCAATGCGCCAGGCGTGGAGCCGCCGCTCTGGTCGAGCGCGGCAATGAAGCCCGCCTTCTCCGAAATCTGCGCCAACATTTTTTCATTTGCCACGGACGTTTCCCTCCTTGAACAACTGATTGATGAGCATGCAATTCCGACCCGACAAGTGTAAGGCATAGCGGCGCACGCTCCTACCGCGCGCGGACATCGGCCAATCGAACAGACAGGCGAATCCCATTCCAGCCGCGATTCAAGCCGCTATTTGCCGGGCGCAGCCTTGCGAATGAATAGCTCCATGAAGCCCGTTTGCGGATCGGGCTCACGCGAGAACGCATGATCCGGCAGCAGCGCGAGCAGAATTTCAACGGTCGTTCGTACGATGCAGCCGCGCGCCACATGTCCGCCGAACACGCGGCCTTCTGCATCGGATACGGACATGTGCAGATGCGCGCCGTCGGGTGCAACCGATCCCGCGAGCGTCAGGATTTCCAGGTCGCCGCGCAATTCCGTCGGTTGATCGATGCCCGCGAATCGCAACTGCGCGACGCTGAGGCTGCCGATGCCCTGCACGACGAAGGCTGCCGTCGCGCCGAGTTCATGCGCGGTCTGTTCGAGAGCGTCGCGCAGGTCCTGTCCAGGGTGCAGGCGTAGGGGATGGGCTTGCATCGGTCGTGTTCCATGTTCCATTAGCGTGACAGCGTGCGAAGTGCGCGGCGACGTCGCCGCCCGCATACGGTAGCAGTAAGATCGTCACGCGGGCTGCTTTCATACAGGCGGCGGCCCGAACCCCGCTTCATTCGGACGCGCGCGGGCACGGCGCGAACAGCGATGAAAACGCTACTGCGAGCGATCGTGACGGTGGCATGCGTGGCGGCCGCCATCGGCGTGTTGTTCATTCCGCTGCCGCGCGCCTACCCTCTGTCGACGACCATTGTCACCGCCATGCCGATCGCGCGCCCGCCCACGGCCGTTTTCGACTACGTGACGACGCCTGCGCACTGGCCCGCGTGGCATCCGTCGTCGCTGTCGGTGACGGGCGCGATCGATCACCCCCTCGACCTCGGCGAACGGACCACGGAAGAATTTCGTGTGGCGGGGCGGCGCGGGCACGTGGTGTGGACGGTTGTCGAACGTCAACGTCCGCAGAAATGGACGATCGACGGCACGATAGAAGGCCGTCCGGCGGGCACCGTCAGCTACGCGCTGACGCCCGACGCGGACGGCACGGAGTTCGAGCGCACCTTCACGTATCGCTCGCCGACGCTGTGGTTCGCGCTGCTCAACGCGGTCTTGCTGCGCGCGAAGATCCAGTCAGAGTCCGACGAAGCCGTCGAGCGGCTCAAGGACGTGCTCGAACAGCCATAACCCGCCTTGTCCGGCGAGCGCTTCAATCAGTCTGCGGTGCCTTGCGCCGCAAGGCCAGCGCGACGCCGCTCAACGTCAGCGCCATCGCCAGGGCTTCCTTCCAGCCGAGCGGTTCGCCGAGCGCAAGCGCCGCCGCGACGATACCCATGATGGGCACGAGCAGCATGCCGATCGATGCGATCTGCGGCGGTAGATGCCGCAACGTCGCGAACCACGCGAGGTAGCACACGCCCATCGGCACGAGCGTCATGTAGATCAGCACGGCCCAGCCGTCCGTGTGCAGCGAGGCGAGGACGGGATGCTCGATCAACAGGCCCGCGACGATCATCGGCGCGCAGCCGAGTCCGACCTGCCACGCGACGAGGCTGATCGGCGCGACGGGAATCGGCGTGCGCGCGATCACGGTGCCGAGCGCGAACAGCACGGCGGCGAGCAGCGCGAAGGCGATGCCGGCGATCTTGCCCGCGTCGAAGGCGACATCGCGCCCGCCCAGCAGCACGACAACGCCCGCAAGCCCAAGCAGCAGCGCAAGAAATTCGACGGTCGACGGCCTGCGCGACAGAATCGGCCACGCCAGCAGCATCGCCCAGATCGGCATCGTGTAGACGAGCAGCGCGCCTTCGCTGACGCTGAGCCATTTCATCGACAGCGTCGAAAAGCCCATCCATGCAAAGACATTCGTGCAGGCCGCGAGCAGCAGACGCGGCACGTACTGGCGCGGCACGCGCGGTTTTTCGCCGACGCACACGGCGACGACCCCGAGCAGCAGCGAGGCTGTCACGCCTGCGACGCCGCGCGAAAAAAGCGGCGGCCATTCGCGCAGCAGCACTTTCATGGCGGGCCAGTTGAGCGCCCATCCCGTTGCGGTGATCAGCAGATAGATGAGTCCCGTCCAGCGCGGCTGCTTCATCGACGATTCGTATGAGTTCTTTTAAGAGCCTCGATCATACGGGGTTCTGCCATAACATGGATTTCTCCATTGCAGGGCGCGTGACATATCCCGCAAACGATTGCGTTGTATGCTTCTCCACAGGAATACCTTTTAAAGCGCGGATTCGTTCGTGCACAAAGTTTCGTCAGAGGTAAGTCGGATTGAGAACTCCGCACTGCGCGCCATGCAACTGCGCGCGTAAATCGAGGTCTCACGGCGGAGGTGATCTGCACGAAAGCCTTCAAAATGCGAACATGTCGGACGTTTTTTATCGTCGCCATCTGAAGACGACATGTGTCGCGGCCATAAAAACGTTTGCAGTGAGGCACTTCAAGGGTTCGCCCGAAATGATCGATGCCGAACGGAATGAGATAGTTTGTGTGCGGGAATATTCACGCACGGTTCACGAAAGCAACACGCAATACAGGTAATCGCAGTTCAAGAGAGGCTGAAAATGGAACAGTCCTTAAGCAATTTCGCCCTTTCGCATAACGGCCAGTCCGTGACTTTCGATATCGTCGTGCAAAAGCGCGCGATAGGCTGCGCGATCACGCGCGATGCACTCGAGCGGCATTTCTGGCTGGAGCGCGGCGCGGACGAATCGCACCTCACGAAGGCGTTTGGCAACGGCCAGCGCCGTATCACCGCTGTCGCCGAGCGCAAGGCGCTCGCGAAAGGGGTGACGCAGGTGTTGATTACCGCAGACGATTTCGAATACCGGTAAAGGACCGGCTACCGACATCAGGCGCCCGCGTTTCCCTATGAATACGCGGCGCTTTTCTTCGAGTGTCCCTGCGGGTTTCACTGCGGGTGTCACTGCGCGCGAGCGGCGGACCCTGTAGAATCGCGTGCGCTGCGAGAGTCTCGCACATCGGGCCGTCCGGCCCGCCAGGCCGTCACGAGCCTGTCTTTTCCATCTGTTCATCTTTGCACCCGAACGTACGCCACCTCGGTACGCCACCTCGCGTAGGCCGAGCCCGTCGTGCCCAGACCGGGTGCATCGCAATCCGTCCACTTTGCCTGCGCGCGTGAGTGTTGCGTGACCGCGCGCCCGATCCGTTCGAACAACAACATGCAAGACCGCCGTTTCAACTTCTCTTCGCTGCGCGGTGACGTGCTCGCCGGCCTCACGTCGTCGTTTGCCTTGGTGCCCGAGTGCATTGCGTTCGCGCTCGTCGCGCATCTCAATCCGCTGATGGGCCTGTATGGCGCCTTTTTTATCTGCACGATCACCGCGCTGTTCGGCGGGCGGCCGGGCATGATTTCGGGGGCAGCGGGGTCGATGGCCGTGGTGATCGTCGCGCTCGTCGTGCAGCACGGTCCGCAGTATCTGTTCGCGACCGTCGTGCTGGGCGGCGTGCTGATGATGCTGTTCGGCGCGCTGCGTCTGGGCAAGCTGATCCGGATGGTGCCGCATCCCGTGATGCTCGGCTTCGTCAACGGACTCGCCATCATCATCGCAATGGCGCAGCTCGAACACTTCAGGCAGGCGACGCCGCAAGGCACCGCGTGGCTGCACGGCCAGGCGCTGTGGCTGATGTGCGGGCTCGTCGCATTGACGATCGCGATCGTGTACGGCTTGCCGCGCCTCACCAAAGCGGTGCCGCCTGCGCTCGCTGCCATCGTCGGCATTGGCGTGCTGAGCGAACTGCTGCATCTGCCGACGCGCACGCTCGGCGATATGGCGCACATTGCGGGCGGGCTGCCGCAATTCAGCGTGCCGGGCGTACCGTTCGATCTCGACACGCTGCGTATCGTGTTTCCGTACGCGGCGCTGATGTCGATGGTCGGTCTGCTCGAAACGCTGCTCACGTTCAATCTCACCGACGAGATCACGGAATCGCGCGGCCAGCCGAATCGCGAATGCATTGCGCTGGGTGCGGCCAATATCGTGTCGGGTCTGTTCGGCGCGATGGGCGGCTGCGCGATGATCGGTCAGACCGTGATCAACCTCAGTTCGGGCGGGCGCACGCGCGTGTCGGGCGTGACGAGCGGCGTGATGATCCTGCTGTTCATCCTGTTCCTGTCGCCGTTGATCGAGCGCATTCCGCTCGCGGCGCTGGTCGGCGTGATGTTCGTCGTGGCACAACAGACGTTCTCGTGGGGCTCGTTGCGCGCGCTGAAAAAAGTGCCACGTAGCGACGCGCTCGTGATCGTCGCCGTTACTGCGATCACCGTGTTCACCGATCTCGCGACGGCCGTGCTGTGCGGCATCGTCATTTCGGCGCTGAGTTTCGCGTGGCAGCACGCAAACGAAATTCACCGCGAGACCACGGACGGCGCAGACGGAGAAACGACGCACGCGCCGCGCGGCACCCTGTTTTTCGCATCGACGACGCATTTTCATGCGCTCTTCGAGCCGCACAACGATCCCGCCGACGTGACGCTCGATTGCCGACACCTGCATTTCGCGGATCATTCGGCGATTGCGGCGCTCGAAACGCTGCACGAGCGCTATGCGAAGCTCGGCAAACGTCTGCGGCTGACGAATCTGTCGACACGCAACCGGCGTCTGTTGCAGCGCGCCGATGCGAGCGTGGTGATGGACACGACATCTGCCGCATAGGCGAGTCATAAGCGAAGCGCGGCTACAATGCGAGCCTGGCTTGCATCGCACGCCGGGCTCGCATCGACACAGGAGACAGAACAATGACAACGCAAGACCAGGCGGGCACCTTGCAGCCTGGGAACCAGCAGAACTGCACGCACGCTGCTTCTTCCCTCGCCATCGACGCGGGCTCCATCGGCGCGCGGCTCGACCGTCTGCCCGCGACGCGCTCCGTCTGGAAGCTCGTCGTGATGCTGAGTCTCGGCTTCTTCTTCGAACTCTACGATCTGCTTTATACGGGCTATGTCGCGCCGGGCATCGTCAAGAGCGGCATTCTGACTGCGACCACGCATGGCCTGTTTGGCACGACGGGCATAGCGAGCTTCATCGCAACGCTGTTTCTCGGCCTGTTCATCGGCACGATCGCATGCGGCTTTCTCGCCGACCGCTTTGGGCGTCGCGCGATCTTCACGTATTCGCTGCTGTGGTACACCGTCGCGAACTTGATCATGGCGTTTCAGGAAACGGCGACGGGGCTCAACTTCTGGCGCTTCATGGCAGGCCTCGGCATCGGCGTCGAACTGGTGACGATCGGCACGTATATCTCCGAGCTGGTGCCGAAGCACATCCGCGGCCGTGCGTTTGCGTGCGAACAGGCGGTCGGCTTTACGGCTGTGCCTGTCGTTGCGTTTCTCGCGTGGCTGCTGGTGCCGAGCGCACCGCTCGGACTCGACGGCTGGCGTTGGGTCGTGCTGATCGGCGCACACGGCGCGCTGTTCGTCTGGTGGATCCGTCGCAATCTGCCCGAAAGCCCGCGCTGGCTCGCGCAACAAGGGCGCGTCGAAGAAGCGGACCGCGTGATGCGCGCACTCGAAGCGAAGGTCGAGGCCGAGTACGGCAAGCCGCTGCCGGCCGCAGCGCCGCCCGTTCCCGTGCCGCCGAGTGGACGTTTCAGCGACATGTGGGTGCCGCCGTATCGCAGCCGCACGCTGATGCTGGCCATCTTCAACATCTTCCAGACCGTGGGCTTTTATGGCTTCGCGAACTGGGTGCCGACACTGCTGATCAAGCAGGGCATTACTGTGACGACGAGCCTCGCGTATTCGACCATCATTGCGCTCGCGGCGCCGATCGGTCCCATCATCGGGCTGTTCATCGCGGACCGCTACGAGCGCAAGAGCGTGATCGTCGCGATGGCAGCGCTGATCATCGTGTGCGGGTTGTGGTTCAGTCAGACGACGGCGGCTGTGCTGCTGATCTGTCTCGGCGTGGGGCTGACGCTCGGCAGCAACATCATGTCGTACAGCTATCACGCGTATCAGGCCGAACTCTTTCCGACCAGCATCCGGGCGCGCGCAGTCGGCTTCGTTTATTCGTGGAGCCGTTTTTCAGCGATCTTCACGGCGTTCTTTATCGCATCGGTGCTGAAGTACTTTGGATCGACAGGCGTATTCGTGTTCATCGCGGGTGCGATGGCGATCGTGATGATCGTGATCGGCATGATGGGGCCGCGCACGCGAGGCATCGCGCTCGAAGAGATTTCGCATTGACGTAAAGAACGATGCGATAAAAAGCGGCCAGTGCCTTTGAAAGCACTGGCCGTTTTTCTTTTGCTTTGCGCGAGCGATATGCGCGTTAGTGGCTACGCCTCGAGTGCAAGCGTAGCGAACGTGGCGAGCCAATGTTCGCCCATGTAGTCGCCCGCAACATGCTCTAGCGCGCTTTCCAGATGCACGTCGGCGGCTTCGAAGAGCGCGGCGCGGCGTGGATCGTCGTTCGACAGCGCGCGCGCCAGCGAGCGTTGACACCACGCGCGGCTCAGATTCAGCCCGTCGAGATGCGCGATCTTGCCGTCGCTGCGATCCGTAACGGTAGCGGGAACGAACAGCGTCGCCGGCTGGCGTTGCGCCAGATCCGGCAGAAAGCGCGCGAACCATGCGTCGAACTCGGCGGGCGCCAACACGCGGCGCATCAACTCGGCTTCCATCAGCGCAGGCGACAGAAACTCGTCGCCCGACGGCTCCCATGCCTGACATCCGGCGTCGTTCAGATACCAGCGCTTCGCGGTATCGACGATCAGCCTGGCGAGCGTATCGCGTTGCGTGCGATGCGCGAAATCGAGCGTGAGTGCCAGTGCGAATGCGGTATTGAAGTGTGTGCCGACGCGCAGCGGATACGTCGCTTTCGGCAAGAACTCTTCGAAGCGTTCAACGAATGCTTGCGTTAGCGGCTCGATGGTCTTCGCCCAGCGCTCGCCTTGCGGCACTTTCAGCGCCGCGACCTGACCCGATAGCGCAAGCAGCCACGCCCAGCCGTAGGGCCGCTCGAAACCGCGGTTATGCGGCAGGTCGAGATAGGCGCGCTCGCCGGCGACGTTGTGTTCCGTAAAGTGCTCGTCGACGACGGCGATGATGCGCGCCGCTTCGGGCAATTCAGGGAAGCGTTCGATCAGATGCAATAGCAACCAGTAGCCGTGCACGCACGAGTGCCAGTCATAGCTGCCGTAAAAGATGGGATGCAGCGCGCGCGGACCTTGCACGTCCTGCGGGCCGGCGAGGGAATGCGTGAGCTTGTTCGGATACTCGCGCGTCAGGTGGGCAAGCGCGAGTCCCGCGAATTTCGATGCGATTTCAGAAGTGAGCAGGGCAGTCATCGACGCCTCGTCGTAACGAATAGTGGGTTACGGTAAGCCTTCAACACGGCTGTTAAGGCGCGTTGAAGGCGAGGTGCACATTCTGCCCGTTTCGAGGTCGGTCTGTCATGTACTGCGCGTGTTGCAGCGCGGCTTGGAACGTTAGAACAGTTCGCGTATGCGGTGATAAAGCATACCGAGTTCCAGGGCTGGGCCGCGCAGCGCTGGGCCGCCAGGGAAACGCGCATGCCGGATGCGTGCGAATAGATCGAGCGCAGCCGTATCGCCCGCGATGGTCTGCGCGATGACGCGCCCAGCAATGCCCGTCAGCGCGACGCCATGACCAGAGAAGCCTTGCACGTAAAAGTAGTTCGGATCGATCGAGCCGAAGTCGGGCGCTCGATTGCGCGTGATGTCGACGAAACCGCCCCACGCGTATTCGATTTTCGTATCCGCGAGTTGCGGGAACACGCCGAGCATGCGCTTGCGGATATCGTCGGTGAGTTGGGCGGGCGAGGCGCCCGTCGAACTCGCGCGTCCACCGAACAGCACGCGATGATCCGCCGACACGCGGAAGTAATGCAGGAAAAAGTTGTTATCGCAGATCGCGGTGCGGTCTTTGATTAGCGCATCCGCGCGTTCCTTGCCGAGCGATTCTGTCGCCACGATATACGACGCGATAGGCGCGATGCGCGCAGCAATCGCTGCGGGCAACACGTTGCCGAGCGTCGCGTTGCCGCACGCTGCGACAAAGCGGCAGCGCACTTCGCCCGTCGCGGTGCGCACGACAGGCCGCGCCCCACTTCGAGCACGGGCGAATGCGCAAAAAGCTGCGCGCCTTCGCGACGCGCGGCATCGGCGAGACCGAGGCAGTACTTGAGCGGATGCAGATGGCCGGACAAGGCATCGTAGACGCCCGCCAGATAACATTCCGACGCGATGCGATCGCGCATATCGGCGGCGTCGACCCACGAAAGATGCGAGTAACCCCAGCGATTCGTCGCCGCATCCATCCAATCACGCAGATCGGGGACGCGCTTCGCTTTGGTCGCGACCGTCATGAAGCCGGGCGTGAAATCGCAATCGATTCCATATCGCTCGATCCGTTCACGCACGAGCTTGACGGCTTCGACCGATAACGCCCAGGCTGCGCGCGCGCCCTCAAGGCCCAGTTCTTTTTCGATGATCTCGTCTTTCGCAAAACCGGCGAGCATCTGTCCGCCGTTTCGGCCCGACGCACCCCAGCCCGGACGATGCGCGTCCAGCACGACTGCGGAGAGCCCGCGCGCACGGCATTCCAGCGCCACCGACAGGCCCGAGAATCCCGCGCCGATCACGCACACGTCGGCATCGAGCGCGCCTTCGAGCATCGGATCGTCGACGAGCGGACGCGAAACCGAAGCTTCATAGTACGAGTTGCGGATCAACGCATCCGCGCGGCGGTCGAGTGTTTCAGTCACAGCAAGTCCTTCATCCGATACCAGGCCATTGCAAGCACGAGCGCGGGCGTGCGCAGCATCGCGCCGCCAGGAAAGTCGCGATGGCGGATTTTACCGAACAGATCGAAACGCGACGCCTGTCCGTCGATGGCTTGCGCGATCAGCTTGCCCGCTAGACCTGTCGTATTGACGCCGTGGCCCGAGAAGCCTTGCGCGAAATAGACGGTCGGCGCGAGTCGGCCGAAATGCGGCGCGCGGTTCATCGTAATGTCGACGAAGCCGCCCCACGCGTAGTCCACTTTGACGTCGGCAAGTTGAGGAAAGGTCTTCAGCATGTCGCGGCGCATCGCTTCACCGAGATTGTGTGGCGCGAATGTCGAATAGCTGACTTTGCCGCCCCATAGCAGACGGTTGTCGGTAGAAGGGCGGAAGTAATCGAGCACGAATCGGCTGTCGCAGACGGCTGCGCGTGCGGGCATCAGAGCGGCGGCGCGTTGTGCGTCGAGCGGTTCAGTTGCAATCACATATGTGCCGACAGGCATGATCTTGCGCGATACGTCGGGCGCGAGCGAGCCGAGCCATGTATTGCACGCCAGCACGACATACGATGCCCGCACCGTGCCGCGTTCCGTTTCGACGACATGTATGCCGTTTTCGCTGCGCAACGCGGTGACGCAACTGTCTTCATAGATGCGCGCGCCGCTTTCAACGGCAGCGCGTGCGAGTCCCAATGTGTAGTTGAGCGGATGCAGATGCCCGCTATCGGGATCGAAAAGTCCCCCAAGATAACGCGAGGATTGCACATACTGATCCATCTGCGCGCGTTCGACGTAGCGAAATCGCTCGTATTTGAAGCGCTCTTTCGCATCGTCGCGCCACGCACGCAATGCATCGGCATGAGCGGGTTTGTTGGCGGCCGTCAGATAACCCAGCGTCAGATCGCAGTCGATACGATGTTTCGCGACACGTTCCTTCACGATATCCAGCGTTTCGAGGCCCATTTCCCACATGCGCTGCACGTCGCTCTCGGGCATGTACTTCGCGAACGTATCGATATCGCACGCAAAGCCGCCGATCATCTGGCCGCCATTGCGTCCGCTCGCCGCCCAGCCCACTTTCGACGCTTCCAGCACGGCCACCGAATGCCCGCGTTCGGCGAGATTGAGCGCCGTCGAAATACCCGTGAGACCCGCACCGATCACGCAGACATCGACACTGATGTTGTCGTCCAGCGGCGGATGACGGGTGGAATCGTTGACAGTCGCCGCGTACCAGGACGCGGCATGAGGCTGGTTGGCGAATTTGAGCATAGGCAGTCAGAGAAAAAGGGAACGGCATGCGCCGCTCCCGCCCTACGTTTTAGAACGAATAGATGAACTGCGTGGCGAGCAGATCGTTCGACTTGCTATACGAACCGTCGTTGCGCAGGAACACATTCTGGTTCGCCCAGTCGTGACGATATTCGACCTTGACCGTGATCTGCTGGGTCGGGAAGAACAGCAGATCGAGCGCAATGTCCTGACGGTTCGCGCCCTTGCACTCGAAGCCGAGACCGCCATTGGCCTTCGAGTTCGCAAGACAATCCGCACCGATGCCGAAGCCGTTGTTCACGTCCATGCCGTTCGAGTTCAACGCAATGCCGCCACCGCCGCCGCCGTTCTTGCTGTTGACGAGCAGGTCATAGCGCAGCGTTGCGCCCATGCGGCCCACCACAGGCATGTTGAACTTGCGGTGCGCGAGCAGCGACAGGCCATACCATTGCGCCTGGCCGCCGTTGAACGCCGCGTTCTGCTGCTGACCGTAGTCCAGTTCCGCGTTGTACTGCACGTCGGCGAGCAGATACGTCGCGTCCACTTCGCCGAAGAAGAACGTGCCGCCGGAACTCGGCGCCTGACCGCCCACGCCGTAGGTGACGTTGCCCGTCGTCGCATCGACTGCGCTCGGCAGCGTCTGACGGCCGATGTTGATCGAGCCGCCGATATCGAGCGCGCTCGACCACGTGTAGTCGGCGCGAGCGGTGAAGGTCGGGATCTTGTTGCTCGTCGTGATCGGATCGCCCAGCGCATTCGTGCCCGTCTGCGTGACGGCGCCATACGTGCGGTACTGTTCGTTGCCGAGGAAGAACTTCCACGCCCAGTTGCCCTTCGTATAGTTCGCACCGACGCCGACATAGCTGCCCGGATCGGAGAAGTCGTACAGCAGGTTGTGCGTGAGCGTGAGCATCTGATTCGACTGCTGCACTTCATAACCGCCGAAACTCGGAATAAGACCGGCGACGAACGTCGTGGAACCCGTCAGCGGCACGTTGACCACGGCGGTGTTCAGGATGTTGTTGCCGATCTCGCCATGCGAGTTCTGCAGCAGCGTGATGCCGTTGCCGCGGTTCGGCATCAGCGTGATTTCCGCCGACGGCGCCATCGGTCCGACACCGAACGTCTTCTTGATGTCGAGATAGAGATCGCCGAACGTGCTGTTGTAGTAGTTGTACGCGCTCTCGTGGTTCGCGAACAGGAACGACGACGAGCTCTGCGCGCGGTTATAGATGTAGGTCGGGTCGATATAGCCCGTCACCGAGAGGCCCGCGATCGGTCCCGTCTGCGCGGCATCTTCGAGCGAGTCCACCTTCAACTGCTGGTTCGCGATCTGCTGCTTCATTGCCGTCACGTCGTCGTTGCTGAGCCGCGCGGGCGCCTTGCCGTAGTCCGGCGATGAAATATCGATGGCAGGCCCGGCCGCCAGCGCAGGCGCAGCGGCTGTTCCCCTAGC
This sequence comes from Paraburkholderia sabiae, assembly GCF_030412785.1. Classification (NCBI taxonomy): domain Bacteria; kingdom Pseudomonadati; phylum Pseudomonadota; class Betaproteobacteria; order Burkholderiales; family Burkholderiaceae; genus Paraburkholderia; species Paraburkholderia sabiae. The sequence continues at coordinate 2,902,041 of NZ_CP125295.1, read as the reverse complement.
CGGTGTTGCAGCAGGACTGGAAGCAACTTGCGCACGCAATTCCTTCACTTCCTTTTGCAGCGCGTTGAGTTGTTGCTGAAGGGCCTTGATCTGCGCGCTGGTCGAGTCCGCGAATGCGGCACCCGGCAGAGCCCCCGCTACCAGCAGACAGATAAGTTTCTTTCTCATGCAATTTTCTCCTTGTTTGTCGTATTGCGAAGAACTTCTTATGCGTTGGCCGTATCGAGTTTCTTTCTTGCCATGGCAGGGCGTGTGGTCGTCGGCGCATCGGTGGCATCGGCCTCATTGGCAAGCGCGAACGCCATTTGCATGTCGCGCGTGCGCTTGCGGTCGCGCATCAGCATCCATTGATTCACAGCGATCACGCCGATCGTCACGGCCGTGATGAAGAGCGTCGCGAGCGCGTTCATTTCCGGGTTGAGACCGAGTCGGACGCGCGAGAACACGACGAGCGGCAGCGTCGTCGAGCCGGGGCCAGAGAGGAACGCAGAAAGCACGAGGTCGTCGATGGAGAGCGTGAACGACAGCATCCAGCCCGACAGCAGCGCCTGCGAGATCAGCGGCAGCGTGATGACGAAGAACACCTTGAACGGCGTTGCGCCAAGATCGAGTGCGGCTTCTTCAAGTGACTTGTTCAGCTCTTTCACGCGCGATTGCACGATGATCGCGACATACGACACGCACAGCATCACGTGGCCGATCCACATGGTCAGCACGCCGCGTCCTTTGGGCCAACCGATCATCTGTTCGAGCGCGACGAACAGCAGAAGCAGCGAAATGCCCTGAATCACTTCTGGAATCACGAGCGGCGCGTTGATCATGCCCGCGAAGAACGTGAAGCCGCGAAAGCGTCCGAAGCGGGCGAGCACGAAACCCGCCCAGGTGCCGATCACAACGGACGCACATGCCGTCATCAAGCCCATCTTCAGCGACAGCCATGCAGCTGTCAGCAGTTCGTTGTCGTGCAGCAGCGCGCCGTACCACTTGAGCGAGAAGCCGGACCAGACGGTGACGAGCTTCGACTCGTTGAACGAAAACACGACGAGACTGATGATCGGGATGTAGAGAAAGAGAAATCCGACCGTCAGTACCGTTGCGGATAAAGGCTTATTCGGCTTGATCATTTCGCGCCCTCCAGTTCCTTGACCTGGTAGTACTGGAATACGGCCATCGGTACGAGCAACAGCAGCACCATCGCCACCGTCACAGCGGATGCCATCGGCCAGTCCATATCGTTGAAGAACTCATCCCACATCACGCGGCCGATCATCAGCGTGTCGGCGCCACCGAGCAGTTCGGGAATCACGTACTCGCCGACAGCGGGAATGAACACGAGCAACGAGCCCGCGATGATGCCGTTCTTCGACAGCGGCAACGTGATGCGCGTGAACGCTGTCCATGGCTTTGCGCCGAGGTCGTAGGCGGCTTCCAGCAACGTGAGATCCATCTTCACGAGATGCGCATAGAGCGGCATCACCATGAACGGCAGATACGAATAGACCATGCCGATATAGACGCCGATATCCGTGTGATAGAGACGGAAGGGCGTGTGAATCAGGCCGAGCGCGATCAGCGTGTGATTGAGCAAACCGTCGTCTTTCAGAATGCCGATCCACGCATACACGCGAATCAGGAACGACGTCCAGAACGGCAGCATCACGCCCATCATCAGCAGATTGCGTGTCGCGGGTGCCGAGCGCGCGATGTAGTACGCAATCGGATAGCCGATCAGCAGACAGCAGATAGTCGACACAGCCGCCATCTTCAACGAGCTGAGATAGGTCGCGACATACAGGCTGTCCTGCAAGAGGAACGCGTAATGGCTCAGTTGCAGCGCGAAATGCACGACACCGTCTTTCACGCTGAGCAATTCCGTATAGGGCGGAATGCCGAGGCGCAAATCGGCGAAGCTGATCTTCAGCACCAGCACGAACGGCAGCGCGAAGAACACGGTGAGCCAGATGAACGGAATGCCGATGACAGTGCTGCGGCCCGAAGGCAGCAGCTTCGCAAGGCGTTGTTTGAACGATGCGAGCGCGGGACTCGCATGACGTGTGGCACTCAGTTGTGCCGCGGCAGGTTGGGCAGGATTTCTCATTGCGTCAGCACCACGCCGCTCGACGGCGACCAGGAGACGAACACGTCGTCGTTATAGGCGGGCGCACCTTCGCTCATCAGGTGCGAGCTGGAGAGATTCGACACGACGGTCTTGCCGCTCGGCAGACGCACGTGATACAGCGAATAGCTGCCCATGTAGGCCACATCCGTCACGACGCCGCGTGCCCAGTTGTGCGCCGCGCCCGGCTTCTCGCGCGACACGCGCACGCGCTCGGGCCGCACGGATATCCCCACGGGCATGCCGAGCGGTCCCGTCACGCCGTGGCTCACATACATGCGTGCTTCGAGATCTTCGCTTTCGACGAAGATGTGATCGGGTTCGTCTTCGACGACGACGCCGTCGAACAGATTGGTCGAGCCGATAAATTCGGCGGAAAAGCGGCTATTCGGAAACTCGTACACCTGGGAAGGCGAGCCGATCTGCACGATGCGGCCTTCGCTCATGACGGCGAGGCGGCTTGCCATCGTCATCGCTTCTTCCTGATCGTGCGTGACCATCACACAGGTGACATCGACTTTCTCGATGATGTTCACGAGTTCGAGTTGGGTCTTCTGGCGGATCTTTTTATCGAGTGCGGACATCGGCTCGTCGAGCAGCAACAGCTTCGGGCGCTTCACCAGAGAACGCGCGAGTGCGACGCGCTGCTGTTGACCGCCCGACAACTGATGCGGCTTGCGCTTCGCGTACTTGCTCATCTGCACGAGATTCAACGCATCGGCGACGCGTTCCCTGATCTCGTTCTTCGGCGTGCCTTCCTGCCTGAGACCGAACGCGACGTTCGATTCGACCGTCATATGCGGAAAGAGCGCGTACGACTGGAACATCATGTTCACGGGGCGGCGATAGGGCGGCAGTGTCGCGAGGTCTTCGCCGTCGACATAGATCTTGCCGGACGTGGCCGTCTCCAGGCCCGCCAGCATGCGCAATAGCGTGGACTTGCCGCAGCCCGAACTGCCGAGCAGCGCGAACAGTTCGTTCTTCGCGATGCTCAGGTTGACGTTGTCGACAGCCGTGCTGTCGCCGAATTTCTTCACGACGTTTTCGATGCGGACGAACTGTTCCGTTTTCGTTTGCGCCGCATTCGAGGTCGTGGGCTGCGTGGCCGCATTCGCGGTTTGCGTGGTGTGCGTCGTATTCATGTGTGACCGTTCTTTGCGGATCGCAGGCACGAACGGGCCCTGGCGAGGCGCGCGAAGCGCTCGCAGGATCGTGCTGCAATCGGGGAAACATGGGGCTGCGCGTGAGGCGCAGACTGACTGCGCGACTGCTCTGCGGTAGAGGGATCGAGCGATCCCTTTACCGCTTCATTCAGTTCCCTTTCATGTCTCTGATAACCGGCGTCGAATCAGAATCAGTGGCCGGTTTTCAGTTGCGCCCAGAGGCGGTTTTCGAGCCGCAGAATTTCTGTCGGCATCGGTTTCATCAGCGTCATCCTGGCGATCACGTCGTCGGCCGGATAGACCGTCTGATCCTGCGCGACAGCCGGGGTGACGAACTGGCGCGCGGCGCGATTGGCGGTGGGGTAGAACACTTCGTTGGTAATGCCCGCATTGTTCTTCGCGTCGGAGATGAAGTTGATCCACTTCATCGCGGCTTCAGGGTGAGGCGCATCCTTCGGCACGACCATCACGTCGAACCACAGCAGGCCGCCTTCCTTCACGTTCGAGAACTTGATCTCATACGAACGCTTGGCTTCCTGCGTGCGGCGTCGCGCGATGCCGACGTCGCCGGACCAGCCCACGACGACGCAAACGTCGTTATTGGCGAGGTCGTTGATGTAGCCAGAAGAGTTGAATTGCGTGATGTACGGGCGGACTTTCTTCAGCACTTCATAAGCAGCCTGGTAGTCGCCGGGATTCGTGCTGTTCGGATCCTTGTGCATGTATTGCAGCGTCGCGGCGAACACGTCGACGGCCTGATCGAGGAACGACACCCCGCAGCTCTTGAGCTTCGACAGATTCGCGGGATCGAACACGAGCGACCAGCTGTCGACGGGCGCATTCGCTCCGAGTACTTTCTGCACGGCCTGCACGTTGTAACCGATACCGTCCGTGCCATATGCCCAAGGCACGCCGTACTGGTTGCCCGGATCGGCGTCGGCAATCAGCTTCATCAAGGTCGGATCGAGATTCTTCAGATTGGGAATCTGCGTCTTGTCGAGCTTTTGATAGACGCCGGCCTGAATCTGCTTGGCCATATAGTTCGACGTCGGCACGACGATGTCGTAGCCCGAACTGCCTGCAAGCAATTTAGCCTGCAGCGTGTCGTCGCTGTCGTAGTTGTCGTACTTGACGTGAATGCCCGTCTGCTTCTCGAAGTTCGGAATCGTGTCCTTCGCAATGTAGTCGGACCAGTTATAAACATTCAGTTCGGTGTCGGCAGCGTGCGCCGGCGTAGCTGAAAGTCCCGTAATGCCGGCCGCGGCGAGCAGTGCGGCCCCCGCGACCGCATGACGAAGATACCAAACGCTCATGTTGATTTCCCTTGAAGAAAAGTCCGGCATGAGCGTGTGTCGCGTTGTGGATGCGTCACGGCGCCCGCGCCGGTGGTCTGACTGCCGTTATGAAAGCCCGAGTTGTTGTGCGGTTGCGTCGATGGCTTTTTTCGCCTTCGAAACGATTTCGTCGATCTCGCTCTTCGTGATGACGAGCGGCGGCGAGAGCAGCATGCGGTCGCCCGTTGCACGCATGATCAGATTGCCGTTGAAGCAGAAGTCGCGGCAGATCGTGCCGACGTCGCCGCCGTTCTCGAAACGCTTGCGCGTCTTCGGGTTCTCGGCGAGTTGAATACCCGCGACGAGACCCACACCCGCAATATCGCCGACGATGGGATGATTCGCGAGCGCTTCACGCAAAGACTTCTGGAAATACGGGCCCGTTTCGTTCTTCACGCGCTCGACGATCTTCTCGTCGCGCAGCAGCTTCAGATTCGCGACGGCGACCGCGGCGGCGACAGGGTGGCCCGAATACGTGAGGCCATGATTGAACTCGCCGTTTTCGATGATTGCTTTTGCGATGCGGTCGTGCAGGCCGACCGCGCCCATCGGGATATAGCCGCTCGTCAAGCCCTTCGCCATCGTGATCAGATCCGGCTCGAAGCCGAAGTGCTGATGCGCGAACCATTCGCCCGTGCGGCCAAAACCGCCGATCACTTCATCGGCAACAAGCAGCACGTCGTACTTGCGGCAAATGCGCTGGATTTCCGGCCAGTAGGTAGACGGCGGAAAGATCACGCCACCCGCTCCCTGGAAAGGCTCACCGATAAACGCCGCGACGTTTTCTGCGCCGAGTTCGAGAATCTCCGTTTCAAGCTGACGTGCACGCGCGAGGCCGAATTCTTCTGGCGTCATGTCGCCGCCTTCGCCGAACCAGTAAGGTTGGTCGATATGCACGATATGCTCGACCTGCGACGGCATCTGTTCGTGCATATAACCCATGCCGCCCAGCGTGCCGCCTGCGATCGTCGAACCGTGATAGCCGTTCTTGCGCGAGATGACGAACTTCTTCAGCTTCTTGCCCTGCGTCGCCCAGTACTGATGGACGATGCGCAGCACCGTGTCGTTGCCTTCCGAGCCGCTGTTGCAATAGAAGAAGTGATTGAACGGCGCGGGTGTCAGTTCGGCGAGCAAGGCCGACAATTCGATGACGGGCGGGTGCGTGGTTTTGAAGAACGTATTGTAGAAGGGCAGTTCCTGCAATTGCTTATAGGCGGCGTCTGCCAGTTCCTTGCGTCCGTAGCCGACGTTGACGCACCACAGGCCTGCCATGCCGTCGATGATCTTGTTGCCGTCGGAATCCCACAGATACACGCCTTCCGCCTTGACGATCACGCGGCTGCCCGCGCGATTCAGTGCGCCCATGTCGGAGAACGGATGGATATGATGCGCGGCATCCAGCGCGCGGTATTCCGCAGTGCTGCGCTGCTGTTGCGATGCGCCCGCCGTCGCGGCCGATTGTGCGGATTGCGCGGGTTGTACATAAGTGATTTCTTCTGTTCTGAAACTCATGTTGCCTCCAGTTTTCTTTGCTAATTGCGCGTTCGTCTGTCGAGTACTTCCTAAAGGCGACTTAGACGTGCAACAGCAAATGTCTGCGCTCCCACGAACTGATGACGCGGAAGAACGCTTCGTATTCGGTTTCCTTCAGCGCGAGGTAAGCCTTGATGAACTGCTCGCCCATGATTTCCGCGAGCGGTTCGCAGGCGCCCATCAAGGTGAGGCCTTCTTCCAGATTTCGCGGTAACTGATAGGGCAGTTCATAGCCGTCGCTGGAAAGCGGTTCAGTGGGCGTGAGCCGCTGTGTCATGCCGAGATAGCCGGCCGCAAGCGTGCCCGCAATCGCGAGATACGGATTGCAGTCGACACCCGGAATGCGGTTCTCGATACGACGCGCCTGCGGACCCGAATGCGGAATGCGGAACCCAACGGTGCGGTTGTCGTAACCCCATTGCACGTTGATCGGCGCAGCCATGAAACGCGAAAGACGGCGATACGAGTTGATGTACGGCGCGAAGATCGGCATCAACGCAGGCGTGTACTTTTGAAGTCCCGCCAGATACCCGTTGAACATTTCCGTCGGCTTGCCGTCGCTGCCCGTGAACAGGTTCTGGCCCGTCTCTTCATCGACGAGACTTTGATGCACGTGCATCGCCGAACCCGGTTCGCCTTCCATCGGCTTCGCCATGAACGTCGCGTACATGTGGTGACGCAATGCCGCTTCACGCACGGTTCGCTTAAAGAGGAACACCTGATCCGCAAGCTTGAGCGGATCGCCGTGCAGGAAGTTGATCTCCATCTGCGCGGCGCCCACTTCATGAATCAGCGTGTCGACTTCGAGTTCCTGAATGTCGCAGTACTCGTAGATGTCTTCGAATAGCGGGTCGAACTCGTTGACGGCTTCGATCGAATACGCCTGGCGTCCTGTTTCCGCACGCCCTGTACGACCGACAGGCGGGCGCAAAGGCAGGTCCGGGTCCTTGTTCATATCGACCAGATAGAACTCCAGCTCCGGCGCAATGACGGGCTTCCAACCCTTTGCCTTGTACAGATCGAGCACGCGGCGCAGCACGCGGCGCGGCGAGATCGCGACGGGCGTGCCGTCGAAATGCACGCAATCGTGGATCACCTGCGCGGTGGGGTCGACGGCCCAGGGAATGATGCGGATCGTCGACGGATCGGGCACGCACACCATGTCGGGATCGGTGACGCCCGTGAGCGAGCCGTCTTCGGGATATTCGCCCGTCACCGTCTGGATCATCACGGCTTGGGGCAGGCGCATCGATTCGCCCGATTCGAACTTGCTGCGCGGAATGATCTTGCCGCGCGCGATTCCCGCCATGTCGGGAATGATCGCTTCGATTTCAGTGATGTGATGTTTCTTCAGAAACTCGTCAATCTCTTGCATGATCGTTCTCTCTGTTTTTTGCGCGGACGGGGATCAGACATGTGCGTTTGCAGTAGCTGCCGAACCCGTCCTCTTGCGCATTCGATCGCGGCATGCGGCACCGAACGCACGGAAGATCGCTGTCGATAGCGCATCGCTCGCATGCTTCCACTCGGGGTGCCACTGCACACCCAGCGTGAAGGCACGCGCATGCGACACGCTGATCGCTTCGATCAACCCGTCCGGCGCACGGGCTTCGACCGTGAGGCCGTCGCCGAGCCGCTCGACGCCTTGTCCATGCAGCGAATTCACGCGCACTTCGCTCGCGCCACCGGCGAGCTTCTGCAACAGCCCGTCTTGCACGAGTTGCAGCGCATGCGAGGGCGCGTACTGCAGATCGAGGTCGTCTTCCTTGTTCTCGCGATGGTCGTCGTAGCCTTCCACCGTTTGAACGCTTTGATGCAGCGTTCCGCCGAATACGACATTCATTTCCTGAAAGCCACGACAAATCGCGAGGACGGGAATGCCCACGTCGATGGCGGCGCGCATCAGCGGCAGCGTCGTCGCGTCGCGCGCGGCGTCGTGCAGCGTGCCAGGCGCGCTCGCATGACCGCCATAGCGATCCGGCTCGACGTTCGAATAGCTGCCCGTGAAGAGCAAGCCGTCGATATGCGCGAGCAGATCTTCCGGCGACTGTCGAACGCCCATCGCGGGCAGCACCATCGCGAGCGCCTGCGCGCCGTCCACGATGGCGGCGAGGTACTTCTCGCCGACCACGTGCGACGGATGCGGGCCCATCATCGTTCTGTCGGCACTGACGCCGACGAGTGGTTTGATTTGCATGACTAACATGTATTCGTGTTGACTGCGGGAACGCGGCAAATATTGCGTCGTATACGTGCGGCACGATTCCGCCGCCGTGCGCAGAGCGCAAAGCTGCTGAAGGGTGCTTGCGTGGCAGCGCCGTCAGCGCATCGCGCCGCGCGTTGCAATCAGATACGCTGTCCGATTCGCTCCGCTGCGTGCGATCGCAGGCGTGCAACGGCGCGCGCCCGATTTGAAGACGAGCGCAACCGATGACGCAGCGCAATCACGCGCGCGAAGCAATGACCCGCGAGCGGGCCGGACAGCGAAAGGCGGAGAGGCGCTAGGGCAAGAGCGATGCGACTTCGTCGGTATGTACCGCGATGAACGCACGCGCTGAAATGGAGTTATGACGACGGACGGAACGGCGCGACAGGATCGTGAAGACGGACAGAAAGCGGCGAAACGCAAGCCTGCCGTTGCTGCCGTCGGCGATGGCGTTGTCAGCGCGAAGACACCTCGCGAACTGACTACGATCCCACCTAACCAAAGGGCCTCGGACTCTCACGATTACACTCGACTGGCACGTTGAAAGTATTGAACGCCCCGTTCATCAAACGAGTCTGACGTTTAAAGAATCGGGACGACAGGTTGTTATTCGCGTTGCATCGTTTAGTCGTTGTGAGGCGATGAATCGGGCCTTTTCACCGGCTATTCGAACAAAGCAACATCAACCTGTAGACCAGCATATACGAGTCAAAAAGGGCGTCAAAGTCTTTTTACGAATCTTTGATGAGGGCTTACCCTGAGCTATCTACAGGCATTTATGTCCACTTCGAAGCCCGTCGATGCGTAAGAATTTCGCTTTGCTTACAGGGTTTTCCCCAGAAGCGGTCAATTTAAAGTGATTAGAATATTCAACACACGCGCGTGCTATTCGAATGCCGTTCTCTTTGTGCAGAACTTTCCGTTTTCGTGAGTGCATCGATGTCCATTGAAGTCGCAACCCGCCTGCAGTACATCCGCAAAAAGCACGGTCTTTCTCAGCGCGAGCTGGCGAAACGGGCGGGCGTGACGAACGGCACGATTTCGCTGATCGAACAGAACCGCGTGAGTCCTTCCGTCGGCTCGCTAAAGAAGCTGCTCGAATGTATTCCTATGAGCCTTGCCGAATTCTTCACATTTGAAGTCGAGGCCGAACGCACTGTGGTGTCGCGTCGCGCGGAGATGCCGAATCTCGGCAATGAGCAGATCGAGTTCTATCTGGCGGGATCGAGTGTCAAGGATCGCAATATGGGGATCATGCGCGAGGTGTATCAGCCGCTCGCGGATACGGGCCCCGAAATGCTGCAGCATGCGGGACACGAGGGCGGCGTGGTGGTCAGCGGTCAACTGGAGTTGACCGTCGACGGCACTACGTGGCTGCTCGACCCCGGCGACAGCTATTACTTCGAAAGCCGCTTACCGCATCGTTTTCGCAATCCCAGCGCGCAGCAGGTGTGCGAAGTCGTGTCGGCGAATTCGCCGCCCACTTTCTGATTCTTTCGCACGCTGCTTCGCGTCAACGCGTTCTCGCGCAGCACCGCATCATGCATAGGTCAGATGCGCTGCGCTGAACGCATAACATTGAGGCATCCTGATGGACAAGACGACATTGGCTTACTGGCAGGAAAAGGCAGCGACGCTGGCAATCGAAGGGCGCGCGTTTATCGACGGCGAATATCGTTCCGCTGAAAACGGGCGCACGTTCGATTGTGTGAGTCCCATCGACGGCAAGGTGCTGACGAAAGTCGCCGATTGCGGCGAAGCCGACGTGAATGCTGCCGTACGCGCAGCGCGTCATGCGTTCGATACAGCAGTATGGTCTGGACTTAATCCGCGCCAGCGCAAGGCGAAGCTGCTTAAATGGGCCGCGCTGATGCGCGAGCATCTCGACGAACTGGCTTTGCTCGAAACGCTCGATGCAGGCAAGCCAATCGGCGACACGACTTCCGTCGACGTGCCGGGCGCCGCGTATTGCGTCGAATGGTTCGCAGAGGCAATCGACAAGGTCGGCGGCGAAGTGGCGCCTGCCGATCATCATCTCGTCGGACTCGTGACGCGTGAGCCGCTCGGTGTCGTCGCGGCTGTGGTGCCGTGGAATTTCCCGATCCTGATGGCGTCGTGGAAATTCGGGCCTGCGCTTGCGGCGGGCAATAGCGTCGTGCTGAAGCCCTCGGAGAAGTCGCCTCTAACGGCGATTCGCGTCGTACAGCTCGCTCACGAAGCGGGCATTCCCGCAGGCGTGTTCAATGTCGTGCCGGGCGGCGGCGAGCCGGGCAAACTGCTCGCGCTCCATCACGATGTGGATTGCCTCGCGTTCACAGGCTCGACGAATGTCGGCAAGCTGATCATGCAGTATGCAGGGCAGTCGAATCTGAAACGTGTGTGGCTCGAACTCGGCGGCAAGTCGCCGAACATCGTGTTGCCTGATTGTCCCGATCTCGATCGCGCGGCAAAGACGGCGGCGGGCGCGATCTTCTACAACATGGGAGAAATGTGTACGGCGGGCTCGCGTCTGCTCGTGCATCGCGACATCAAGGACGTCTTCCTCGACAAGCTGGTCGCGGCGGCGCGCAGCTATACGCCGGGCAATCCGCTTGATCCGAAGACGTCGATGGGCGCGATCGTCGATCAGGTGCAGCTCGATCGCGTGCTCGGCTATATCGAAGCAGGGCGCGCCGAAGCGAAGCTGCTACACGGCGGCGCACGAGTGCAGCAGGAGAGCGGCGGTTTCTATATCGAGCCAACGGTGTTCGACGTGCCGAAACACGATGCGAAGATCGCGCGTGAAGAGATCTTCGGACCTGTGCTGTCGGTGATCACGTTCGATACGATCGACGAGGCCGTGCAGATCGCGAACGACAGCGACTACGGTCTCGCCGCCGCTGTATGGACGTCGAATCTGACGACAGCGCACGAAGTATCGCGACGTTTGCGCGCAGGTACTGTCTGGGTCAATTGCTATGACGAAGGCGGCGACATGAATTTCCCGTTCGGCGGCTACAAGCAGTCGGGCAACGGGCGCGACAAGTCGCTGCATGCGCTGGAGAAGTACACGGAGTTGAAGTCGACGCTGGTGCGTTTGCGTTAAAGAAACGCGGCGCGTGCAGAAGCTGCGCGCGTCGCTTATTCATGTCGATGAAGGCGAGGGCATCCGTTGTTGCGCCTGACGATGCCCTTCACGCATACCAACCGTGTAGATCATGAGCGCGCCGCTCATGATCGCGAGTTGCCACATCAACAGATCGTTGCCGAGTGCTTTCATCGCGGGGCCTGCAAATAGCGGCCCGGCAATCGAGCAAGCGGTGAACGCCAGCGACAGCACGCGCATGTTGCGCGTGATCGCCTGCTTGTCGCTGCAAGCGGCTGCATACATGCCGAGCGTGATGTACGCGCTGTTCATGCCGCCGAGAAAAAGCGCGGCCGCGATATACGCAAACGAAGCGCACGGTGCGAACGAAAACGCGACGATAGATGCCGTGCTCGCCAACGCGCAAACGATCACCGTTGCGGCAAGCCCGAAGCGATCCGCCAGCCATCCAACGGGAAATTGCAGCACCATGCCGCCGATGCCGAAGCACGCGAGCATCGTCGCGGTTTGTGCGGCAGTGAGTCCGCGGCTATCGGCAAAGAGTGGAAAGAGTCCGTAGAGCGCGCCATCGCCGATCCCGCCGACGGCAATCGTGACAAGGCCGAGGCATACGATTGGCCCAAGTTCGACGCGCTTGCCTTGCACCGCGGGAATCACCAATACAGTCTGACGCGCCGACGAACGCGTAAGCCAAAGCGGAATCGCGGCGGCTGCCGTCAGCAATGAACCTGCCAGAAACACGAGCGTTCCGCTCACGCCGCACAACACGGCCAGCGCCGGCGCAAGCACGCCCGCCGATGCAATCAGCGCTTCATGAATGCCGACTACCTTGCCGCTCTTGTCGGCGGGCACGAGACTGTAGAGCCACGTTTCGTTCGCGATCCAGCGCAAGCCGATACCGAGTCCCGTCAGCATGCCCGGCAAGATCCACGCGGGCCACGTCAACGCGCCTAATGTCCCGTACGCGACGAGCGACGACAAAAGTCCCAGCGATACCGTGAGCTTCGATCCCATACGCTCCATCAAACGCGGCGCGAACAGCAGCCCGATGAACATGCCCGTCCATTGCGCTGCCGCGAAGAGCCCGGCGCTCGGGGCGTCGAGTCCCTGATGCGCGAGCCACACGGGCAGCACCATGAAGCCGATGCCGAACTGACCGATCTGCGACAGCGTGGAAACAGCCGTCAATGCAGCCACGGCACTCCAGCGGGTGCGGATCGCGTCGGACCCGGGCGTGTTCATGATGCATTCGCCTCGGGCATCGGCAGCCCCTGATCGCGGCATTCGACGGGACAACCTGCTTTCAGGCACGGCTTGTCGTCGCAGAAGCGGCAAAGCTGCATCGCGTGCGACGCATCGCGTGTTTCGTTCCAGAGAATCTTGATCAGCAGACGCTCGAGCACGTCGCGCTCGTCTTCATCGAGCCTCGCGACGATGCGTTCGAGCATGCGCCCGCGCGCGTTCCGTAGACGGTTCGCTTCGCGTCGTCCTGTTGCGGTCAGCGCCAGTGCGACGGAGCGCTTGTCGCTGCCCGCTTTCTTCTCGACGAGACCGGCATCGACGAGTCCCGCAACGGCGCGCACCGCTGCGGGATGCGAGAGATCGACGGCGTCGCGCAACAGTTCGATCGATGAATCGGGGTACTGGCCGATCGCATTGAGCATCGCGCGTGCCGTCGATCCGGACAGCGCGGGAATGGAGGGTTGTGCGTCGAGTTCGTCCGTCACCAGAAGGGCGAGCACGCCAAGCAGATTTTCCGTACGCCGGGTCATCGCATCACCTCGATGTGTGCGCTGTGCATATGTGCATGATGCACATATAAGGCGGCAGTTTCAAGGTGAATCCGGCTGGCCCTTTTTTATGTTGTTCAGCGTCTTGCACAGAAATATCCAGTAACGGATTAGTAACTCACGCGCGGGTCGATTCGACTATTGTTCATATATTGCAGGTTGGATTTTCACATTGGCAGGTCGACGAAGATGAACAAGACTCAGGTCGCTAGAAAGGTCGCTGTGCCGGCGCTCGTCGTCGGGGTGTTGCTCGCATTGGGCGGTTGCGCGGTCGCGCCACCGAGCGGGCCGAGCGTGGTGGCGCTGCCGCGCAAGGGCGAGCCGCTCGAACAGTTCCAGCAGGAAGACTACGCGTGCCGTGACTACGCGTATCGCAGCACGGACGCGAACGGTGCGTCGCAAGCCGCGACGAACAATGCGGCGGGCAGCGCGGCTGTCGGTACGCTGGGCGGCGCGGCTGTCGGCGCGCTGCTCGGTGCGGCGGCGGGCAATGCAGGTGCCGGTGCCGCGATCGGCGCGGGCAGCGGCCTGCTGATCGGCGGCGCGACGGGCGCGAACGGCGCGTCGTATTCGGCGTATGGTTTGCAGGCCCGCTACGACGCGGCTTACGCCCAGTGCATGACGTCGAAGGGCAACACCATTTCGCAGCCGCCCGCGCCCGTCTATGCGACGCCGCCTGCATACTACGCGCCTGCGCCTGCTTATTACGCGCCGCGTCCGTACTACTATGGCCCGCCGGGCGTCGTGTACGCACCGTATCCGTACTACTGATTCACACCGTCTGCACGTTCGAAAAGCGTGAGCGCCTCATCCGCGCTCACGCTTTTTTGTTTCAATCTGTGCATTGCGCACATGTCGTCGCGGGCACTTCCCGGCGCTGCGGGCGCGTTGTCATCGGGCCGAACGTCAGGAAGCTGGCCAGCGCGAGCAGCCACACACCCACGCCGCCATACAACATCACCCAGCCGAAGCCGTGCACGAGCGCATCGTGTGAGATCTTCGGATCGAGCGCGACAGTGTGGCCTGCTGCGATCGCAGCGCTCATCGCGTGAATCTGCGTGACGTCCTGCGCGGCCGGCAACGCGTGCGATAAAAACGCAGCGACGCCCGCCACCAGCACGAACCCCATCAACGCGATGTTGATCGCAAGCGCGATCATTCGCGCGCTCATGTCGATGCCCGAAGCCATGCCCGCGCGTGCCGTCGATACCGCGCCCGTCGTCGTATTCGTCACGGTCGTGTTGGTGAGGCCGAGTCCGGCTCCCGCGACCATGCAACCCGGCAGCATCGTGATCCAGCTCGCGTGTTCGGCGGCGCTGCCCGCACGCATCAGAAAGAAGCCGAGGCCGATCGTGAAGAGCCCGCCAGGGATCACGAAGCCGGGCTGATAGCGATGCGCAAGCCGCTCCGCAATGGGCGGCACGACGAGCGTCGGCAGCGTATAGGCGAGCAGCGCGAAACCCGCGTGCAGATCGTCGTAACCGAGCGCGTGATGAAAGTACACGGGCAGATAGATCATGAAAGGCCAGAAGCTGAAGTTCATCGCCGCCGATCCGATCAGCGCGCCCGAGAACTTGCGGATGCGAAACACGGAGAAGTCGAACATCGGATGCGCGCTGACGTTTTCGGCGATGACGAACGCGATCAGACACAGCGTGCTCGCCGCGACGATGCCGAGCGCCGGCAGGCTCGCGAAGCCGAGATCCGCGCCCTGCGTGATATAGAAGGCCACGCCGAACACCGCAAGCGACAACGTGACGATGCCCCGCACATCGAGCTTCTGCGCATGCGGATCGCGTGATTCGCTCACACCGCTGACAGCGAGCGCGATCGTCGCCAGCGCGAGCGGCGCGTGAACGAGAAACACCCATTGCCAGCCGATCATTGCCACCGTCGCGCTGCCGATGATCGGCCCGAAGCCGAGCCCGATGCCGAAGATGATGCCCCACGCGGCGAACGCCTTGACGCGCTCGTGTCCCTGCTGGAACTGATGCGACAGCACGGCGACCTGGCAGATCAGCATCGCGCCGCCGCTCGCGCCCTGCAGAAAGCGGCCCGCGATCAGCACGGCCATGTCGGACGCGAGCCCGCACAGCAGCGACGTGATGCCGAACAGCGCAATGCTGACGACGAATACGCGCTTGCGCCCGTAGCGGTCCGCGAGTGTGCCCGTCGCCATCAGCACCGTCGTGCACGCAATCGTGTAGGCGTTCATGACCCATTGCATGTCGTTGAAATCGCCGTGCAGAAGGTGTTCGAGCGTCGGGAGGATGGCGGGGACGCTGGAAATCTCGAGGCCGAACATCAACGACGAAAGACAGGCGGCGAGGAGCGCGAGCGTGTTCTTGCGAAGTGGGAAAAGCTGCATGGCGGGAACCCGATGCTGTGAATGTGCGGCTACTATATCGGAACGATAGTCCCGATTGACGAGATGAATTCCGATGAATGATTCCTTCATGGAACCAATCAGTGAAGTAATGAGGTGCTCCGATGACTGACCGGCTCGATGGCGTGATGACCTTCGTGCAGGTCGTCGAAGCAGGCAGTTTCGCGGTTGCGGCGGAGCGTCTGAACCTCACGCGTTCGGCCGTCGGCAAGGTGATCGCGCGGCTCGAAACACGGCTCGGCGTGCGCCTGATCCATCGCACGACGCGCAGCCAGAGCCTCACGGAAGACGGCCAGGCATACTACGAGCGCTGCGTGCGCGCGCTCGCCGAACTGGAGGCCGCCGAAGCCGAACTCGAAGGCGGCCGGCGCACACCGCGCGGGCGGCTGCGGGTGAGCTTGCCGCTCGCGTTCGGCCAGTTGTGCGTCGCGCCCGTGCTGATGCATCTTGCGCGCCGGCATCCGAAGCTGCAGATCGACATGTCGTTCAGCGACCGCATGGTCGACCTCGTCGAGGAAGGTTTCGATCTCGCCGTGCGGATCGGCGAACTGCGCGACAGCACGAGTCTCGCGGCGCGGCGTCTGGGCGTGCAATACACGAGCATCGGCGCGTCGCCGTCGTATCTCGCACAGCACGGCATGCCCGCTTCGCTCGATGAAATGGACGGGCGCGACGGCATCGTGTACGCGCGCGCCGGTGCGCTGGTGCCGTGGGATCTGCACGATGAACAATCGGGGCAGGTGAAGCGCGTGAAGATCCACCCGCAACTGAGCATGGACGATGTGCAGGCGATCGCATCGGCGGCGATTGCGGGCTTTGGCCTCGCGCGCATTCCGTCGTGGCTGCTCGCGCGTTATGTGAAGACGGGCGAACTCGCGCTCGTCAAGGGGCGTTGCAGCTTGCCGCCGCAGGACATCCACGTCGTGTGGCCGCAAACGCGCTATATGGCGTCGAAGACGCGCTGCGCGATCGATGCGCTCGTCGCTGAAATTCCCGCGTTGATCGAAGATTGAAGAAGGCCGCCGTGCACGCGAAGTGCGTGGCGGCCATGCAGCCAATGCGCCGAATCAATCCGGCGCGTACTTGAACTCTGGCAGCGCTTCGAGCGAGCGTTTCGTCGCATCCGGCAACAGCACCGACTTGCTGCTGATCTGCAGATCGCTCAACGGCACGGCGACGTAGTGCTTGCCCATGCCGAGAAAGCCGCCTACCGACAGGATCGCGAACGCATTGTGGTCGGCCGGCGAGACGATCACATCGTCGATGGTGCCGATGCTGTCCTTGTCGCGGTTATAGACGGTCGTGCCCGACAGCTTCGATGCGCGAAAACCGCTGCCCGTCTGCGTGACTTCCGTGTGGCGTTCGGTGATCGATTGCGGCGCGCCTTGTGCGAGCGCCGCCGTCGAAACCGATGCAGAAGCGGCCGCGAGAAGCGCGCCCACGAGTGCGCGGCGATAAGTCTTGTTCAGAACCTGTTGCACGATGGTGATCCTCCCTGATTTTTTCTGGTGAACGGATGCGCGAACGCTGCTGATGGCTACGGCTTCTCGTCCTCGTGATCGGGATCGACATCGGGATCGAGCGGCGGCGCATCCGGGTCCTGAGGCGGCCCGACATCGGGCAAATCGGTTTGCACGACGTCGGACTGATCGGGGCGGATCGGGTTTTCGCCTTTGTTGGGCGTGGTCGACATGGCCGGTCCTCCTTGGGTTTCGTTGCTGACGTCAACCTCGTCAGCAAGTTGCGCACCCGGCCGGCGCGGCTGTATTGGCCTGTGGCTTCAGGCGTCTTCGCTGGTATTTGCAAGCCGCGGCGCGCGCTGCTTGTGCGCGGCTTCCGCTTCGGCGAGACGGCGCGTCGCCTCGCTCACTTCCTGGCGAAATTGCACGAGCGCATCGAGCGATGCGTCGGGCGGTTGCAGCGCCGACCACAGCACGTCGATCAGACGGTCCGCGGTGGCGTCGATATCGGTGCGTCGATTGCCGAGCGCCGCGTCCCACAGCACGTGCTCCATCGGTCCGAACACAAGCGAGCGCAGCAGACGCAGCGGCATGTCCGAGCGGATCTGACCCGTCTGCTGACCTTGCGACAGCACGCGCATCAGCGGCGCCGTGTAGCGCCGTTGCAGCCCGGTGAGTTCTTCGCTGAGTTCGTGCTGACGCGTGCGGCCTTCCGACAGCACGAGCGCGCACAGCCCCGTGCCGTTGACCAGCATCAGCCGCAAATGTGTGCGGACGATGAACGCGAACTGCTGGCGAATGCTGCCGTCGCGCGGCAGGCCCGATTCGATCGCTTCGATGATCTCGTCGTACCAGTCGCCGATCACGCGCGCGCACAGCTCGCGCTTGCCGCGAAAGTAGCTGAACACCGTGGCCTCGGAAATGCCGAGCCGTTGGGCGATCTCCGCCGTGGTCGCGCGGTCGTAGCCTTTTTCGGAGAAGACGTCGCGGCCCGCCTGAAGAATCTCCTTCACGCGCTGCTGCGACTTGCGTCCCGCCGGCTGGCGGCGCGATGCCGGCACTTCGGCCCTTGCTACGCCCATCATATGAGTCCAGTTCAGATTTCGGAGCAGGAAGGCTCCGTTGCGGCCGATACTACCACGGTAAACAGGCGCTGATAACGCCTCGGTCAATTTTGAGTGACACTCAAAAATACCGATTGACGCTTACGTAAATCTGGAGTGAAATGCGCTCTATGCTGTCGCGCGCCGGCTTATGTCGGATGAATCGTCTGTTCCTGACCGGGTCTTGACGATCGCGCGGCGCGGCCGGCTGAGCCCGGCTCAGAAAAATGCCCTGATGCACATAGCTTGATGCGACGGCGCTTGCAACACGCAAGCCGCCCGTGACGAACTCCTGGAGACACACAGATGAGCAACTTGCCCGGTTTGCAGTTCCCGCTTGGTGAAGAGATCGAGATGCTGCGCGACACCGTCGCGTCGTTTGCGGCGAAAGAGATCGCGCCGCGTGCGGGCGAAATCGACCGCACCGACCAGTTCCCGATGGATCTGTGGAAGAAGTTCGGCGATCTGGGCGTGCTCGGCATGACCGTCTCCGAGGAATACGGCGGCGCGAACATGGGCTACACCGCACACATGATCGCGATGGAAGAGATTTCGCGCGCATCGGCGTCGGTGGGTCTGTCGTACGGTGCGCATTCGAATCTGTGCGTGAACCAGATTCACCGCAACGGCACGGCGGCGCAGAAAGAAAAGTACCTGCCGAAGCTGGTGTCGGGCGAACACGTCGGCGCGCTCGCGATGAGCGAGCCGAACGCCGGCTCCGACGTGGTCAGCATGAAGCTGCGCGCGGAGAAGAAGGGCGACCATTACGTGCTGAACGGCACGAAGATGTGGATCACGAACGGCCCGGATTGCGACACGCTCGTCGTCTACGCGAAGACGGATATCGAAGCCGGTCCGCGCGGCATCACGGCGTTCATCGTCGAGAAGGGCATGAAGGGCTTTTCCGTCGCGCAGAAACTCGACAAGCTCGGGATGCGCGGCTCGCACACGGGCGAACTCGTGTTCGAGAACGTCGAAGTGCCCGTAGAGAACATCCTCGGCGAACTGAACGGCGGCGTGAAGGTGCTGATGAGCGGCCTCGACTACGAACGCGCGGTGCTCGCGGGCGGTCCGACGGGCATCATGATGGCCGTGATGGATGCCGTCGTGCCGTACATCCACGACCGCAAGCAGTTCGGTCAGTCGATCGGCGAATTCCAGCTGATCCAGGGCAAGGTCGCCGATCTGTACACGACGTTGCAGGCGTGCCGCGCGTATCTGTACGCAGTGGGCCGTCAGCTCGACACGATCGGCTCGGGCCACGTGCGCCAGGTGCGCAAGGACTGCGCAGGCGTGATTCTGTACACGGCCGAAAAGGCGACGTGGATGGCGGGCGAAGCGATCCAGATTCTCGGCGGCAACGGCTACATCAACGAGTACCCGGTCGGCCGTCTGTGGCGCGATGCGAAGCTCTATGAAATCGGCGCGGGCACGAGCGAAATCCGCCGCATGCTGATCGGCCGCGAGCTGTTCGCGGAAACGATGTAATCGTCTGCCAGGACACGACATGCCGATCATCGAATCGAAACTGAACCCGCGTTCCGACGATTTCCGCACCAACGCGGCTGCGCTCGAAGCGCTCGTCGAAGACCTGAAGGCGAAGATCAGCAAGCTCGCGCTCGGCGGCGGTGCTGCTGCACGCGACAAGCACGTGTCGCGCGGCAAACTGCTGCCGCGCGATCGCATCGCGCAACTGCTCGATCCGGGCACGCCGTTTCTCGAACTGTCGCAACTCGCGGCGTACGGCATGTACGGCGACGATGCGCCGGGCGCGGGCGTGATCACGGGCATCGGCCGCATTGCGGGCCAGGAATGCGTGATCGTCTGCAACGACGCGACCGTGAAGGGCGGCACGTACTATCCGGTGACGGTGAAGAAGCACGTGCGCGCGCAGGAAATCGCCGAAGAAAACCACTTGCCGTGCGTGTATCTCGTCGACTCGGGCGGCGCGAATCTGCCGAATCAGGACGACGTGTTTCCCGATCGCGATCACTTCGGCCGCATCTTCTACAATCAGGCGAATCTGTCGGCGCAAGGCATTCCGCAGATCGCTGTCGTGATGGGCTCGTGCACGGCAGGCGGCGCGTATGTGCCCGCGATGAGCGACGAATCGATCATCGTCAAGAATCAAGGCACGATCTTTCTGGGCGGCCCGCCGCTGGTCAAAGCGGCGACAGGCGAAGAAGTCAGTGCGGAAGACCTGGGCGGCGGCGACGTGCATACGCGTCTGTCGGGCGTCGCGGATCATCTCGCACAGAACGATGCACATGCGCTGTCGATTGCGCGCAGCATCGTCGGCAATCTGAATCGCCGCAAGGACGTGCCCGTCGCAATGCAGGAACCGAAGCCGCCGCGCTACGACACGAAGAGCATCTACGGCGTGATTCCCGTCGATACGCGCAAGCCGTTCGATATCCGCGAAGTGATCGCGCGCATCGTCGACGATTCCGCTTTCGACGAATTCAAGGCGCGCTACGGCACGACGCTCGTGTGCGGCTTCGCGCACATCTGGGGACACCCGGTCGGCATCGTCGCGAACAACGGCATTCTGTTTTCCGAGTCGGCATTGAAGGGCGCGCACTTCATCGAACTGTGCGCGCAGCGCAAGATCCCGCTCGTGTTCCTGCAGAACATCACGGGCTTCATGGTGGGCCGCAAGTACGAGAACGAAGGCATCGCGCGCAACGGCGCGAAGATGGTGACGGCCGTGGCGACGGCGAAGGTGCCGAAGTTCACGGTGATCATCGGCGGTTCGTTCGGTGCGGGTAATTACGGCATGTGCGGCCGCGCGTATTCGCCGCGTTTCCTGTGGATGTGGCCGAACGCGCGCATCTCCGTGATGGGCGGCGAACAGGCGGCTTCCGTGCTCGCGACGGTGAAGCGCGACGGCATCGAAGCGAAGGGCGGCACGTGGACGCCCGAGCAGGAAGAAGCGTTCAAGCAGCCGATCCGCGAGCAATACGAGCATCAAGGCCATCCGTATTACGCGAGCGCGCGCCTGTGGGACGACGGCGTGATCGATCCTGCGCAGACGCGCGACGTGCTGGGTCTCGGTCTGTCGGCGGCGATGAATGCGCCGATCGAAGACACGCGCTTCGGCGTGTTCCGCATGTAACGGCCGCGAGCGAGGATCATCGAAGATGCAATACGACAACCTGACTCTCACGTTCGATAACAGCGTGGCCACGGTCACGCTGAATCGCCCGGACGTGCGCAACGCGTTCAACGAAGCGATGATCGCGGAAGTGACGTCCGTGTTCAAGGCGCTCGACGAGCGCGACGACGTGCGCGCCGTCGTGCTCGCGGCAAACGGCAAGGCCTTTTGCGCGGGCGCGGACCTGAACTGGATGAAGAAGATGGCCGGTTACTCGGACGACGAGAACCGCGCCGACGCGATGCGTCTTGCCGACATGCTCGCGTCGATCTATCGATGCAACAAGCCGGTGATCGCGCGCGTGAACGGCGATGCGTACGCGGGCGGTATGGGCCTGCTCTCGGCGTGCGATATCGTCGTCGCCGTGGACAGCGCGAAGTTCTGTCTGTCCGAAGCGCGCCTCGGTCTGATTCCCGCGACCATCGCGCCGTATGTGATCCGCGCGCTCGGCGAGCAGGCTTCGCGCCGCTACTTCATGACGGCGGAAGCATTCGATTGCGCGACCGCACAGCGGCTAGGCTTCGTCGCCGAATGCGTGAGCGCCGACAAGCTCGACGAAACCGTACAGCAACTCGCCGCGACATTGTGCGCGAACGGTCCGCAAGCGGTGAAGGCCTGCAAGCAGCTTGTGCATGACATCGCGGGCCGCGAGATCAGCGCGGCGTTGATCGAAGACACGGCGGTACGCATTGCGAAGACGCGTGCGGGCGCGGAAGGGCGCGAAGGCGTCGCGTCGTTCCTCGAAAAGCGCTCGCCTTCCTGGCGCGCGTAATTCGCGCGAAGCAACGGCACAGAACAACTCATCGAGACACCTCATGTTCAACAAGATCCTGATTGCGAACCGGGGCGAGATTGCCTGCCGCGTCGCCGCGACCTGCAAGCGGCTCGGCATCACGAGCGTTGCGGTCTACTCCGACGCCGACGCGAACGCGAAGCACGTCGCCGCGTGCGACGAAGCCGTGCATATCGGCGGATCGACGGCGGCGGAAAGCTATCTGCGCGTCGAACGCATCATCGAAGCAGCTATCGCGACGGGCGCGCAGGCCGTGCATCCGGGCTACGGCTTTCTGTCGGAGAACGAGGATTTCGCGCAGGCCTGCGAGAAGGCGGGCATCGAATTCATCGGACCGCCCGTCGAAGCGATTGCCGCGATGGGCTCGAAAGCAGCGGCGAAAGCGCTGATGCATTCGGCAGCCGTGCCGCTCGTGCCGGGCTATCACGGCGACGATCAGAACGCGGATTTGCTGCATCGCCAGGCCGACGAAATCGGCTATCCCGTGTTGCTGAAAGCGAGCGCGGGCGGTGGCGGCAAGGGCATGCGCGTGGTCGAGCGCACCGAAGATTTCTCGGCGGCGCTCGCGTCGTGCAAACGCGAAGCGGCGAGCAGCTTCGGCAATGACCGCGTGCTGATCGAAAAGTATCTGACGCGTCCGCGTCACGTCGAAGTGCAGGTATTCGCCGACAAGCACGGTGGCGCGGTGTATCTGTTCGACCGCGACTGCTCGGTGCAGCG
Organism: Paraburkholderia sabiae; assembly: GCF_030412785.1. NCBI lineage: Bacteria > Pseudomonadati > Pseudomonadota > Betaproteobacteria > Burkholderiales > Burkholderiaceae > Paraburkholderia > Paraburkholderia sabiae. The sequence goes on along the minus strand of NZ_CP125295.1, from coordinate 2,879,198 downwards.
GCGCCACCAGAAAGTGCTCGAAGAAGCGCCTGCACCCGGTCTGCAACCACATGTGCGCCGCGCGATGGGCGAAGCGGCTGTCGCAGCGGCGCGCGCGGTGAGCTACGTTGGCGCGGGCACCGTCGAGTTCATCATGACGGAGGGCGGCGAGTTCTACTTCATGGAGATGAACACGCGCCTGCAGGTCGAACATCCTGTGACGGAGATGGTGACGGGGCAGGATCTCGTCGAATGGCAGTTGCGTGTGGCGGCGGGCGAGCCGTTGCCGCTTGCGCAGGATCAGTTGCGCATCGAAGGCCACGCGATCGAAGCGCGCATTTACGCCGAGCATCCGGCGCGCGGCTTTCTGCCGTCGACGGGAACGCTCAAGCATCTGCGCATGCCGGAAGGCGTCGAGTTCACATTGGGCGTGGGCGGCGAGCGTGCGCCTGTTCGTATCGACAGCGGCGTGCGCGAAGGCGACACGATCACACCGTTCTACGATCCGATGATCGCGAAGCTGATCGTGCACGGCGCGAGCCGCGAAGACGCGTTGAAGCGCATGAGCCAGGCGTTGCGCGGCTGCGAAGTGGTCGGGCCGCATACGAACGTCGAGTTCCTGCAACGCATCGTGACGAGCGTGCCGTTTTCGACGGGTGATCTCGACACGGGTTTGATCGAGCGTCATCACGACGCGCTCTTTGCACCCGTCAAGAAGCCGTTCCTTGAAGCGCTCGCGCTTGCATGCGGCGCATTGATGACGCGCGAAGGCGGTGTCGCGCATGGCGCCTCGCCGTGGGATGCGCTGTCGCACTGGCGTCTGAACGGCGGCTACACGCAGACGCTGAACTGGCGCGATGTCGAGAAAGAGTCTGCATTTACGGCACTTTTCTCACGCGACGGCGATACGCGGACGCTCACACACGATGGCCGCACAGAGCCGTTCAAGTGGTGGACGGGCGCGGGCCAGCACGAATACGGCGCGACGATCGGCGATGCGCATGTGACGGGCCGTGTGTTTATCGACAACGATACGTTCCATGTGTTCTGCCGCGGCGAAGCGCTCGCATTCGAATGGCAGAACCTGCTCGCGCATGCAGCCGATGCCGAACATGGCGAAGGACGCCTCACCGCGCCGATGCCAGGCAAGGTGATCGCGGTGCTGGTCGAACAGGGCGCAGTCGTCGAGAAGGGGCAGCCGCTCATCGTGATGGAAGCGATGAAGATGGAGCACACGATCGGCGCGCCCGCAGCGGGCAAGGTGGCGGAGGTGCTGTACGGTGTCGGCGATCAGGTCGCCGATGGTGCGCAGCTGTTGGTGCTCGACGTCGAATAAGGCCTGTTTTAAGGGCTGGACGTCATGCGAGGCGCGCGTAGTTCGCTACGCGCGCCTCGTTTTCCATCTGGCGAATGCTGTCGTAGTGTTCTGCCGTCAAGTGCGAGAAGCCTTTGAGTTTCAGGCGGCGCGCACGTTCAGGCTGTGCGTTCAACGCTTCGTCGAGCGCCGCGCGCAATGCGTCGGCTTGCTCGGGCGATACCTGCTTCGATGCAATCAACGGCAGTCCCGGCGATGAACACGTGTATCTGATCTCACGCAAACGGCCTGTCAGTTCCGGATACGCTTCGCGTGCGAAAGCCATCGTCACGCAATCGATCGCAGCGACATCCGCGCGGTTCTCTGCGACCGCTCGCAGCGAGCCGAGATGCGAGCCTGTCTCCAGCGTGTCGTTAAAGAACCTGCCATCGCGCGCATACGGCGCAACCGTGTGCCGCAACGCGTTGTAGCCGCTGTTCGAATCGACGGAGTTGAACGCGGCGCGTGCACCACGGCACGCTTCGATCGAATCGAATGGCGCGTTGCTGCGCGTAACGATCACGCTCGAATAGTTCGCGCCGTCGCAACCGGACGCGTCGAACTCGGGCGTCGCGATCAGTTGCACATACTCGTTCAGTCCGAGCACATACGGATAACCGCAAGTCTGCGACAGCAGCAGATCGGGACGCCGCCAGAACGTGTGCAGATCGTCCGGTTCGATGATGTCGGCGGAAGGCTCGACACGGCGCAGCACGTCCGCGAGCAGCGCGTGCCAGTCGGCGGCGAGCGCGGGCGAGACGTTGTACATCGGCAGGGCGGCGATCTTGTTCATGCAGGCGATTCTAAACGCGGAGCGATTCGCGCGCCCGTCATCGCCAGTACGTGTCAGGCGAGCACCTTGTTGCGCCCATCGACCTTCGCCCGATACAGCGCACTGTCCGCGCGATGCAGCGCGTCGTGCAGATCGGCGTCGCCCGCTTCGATCTGCGAGAAGCCGATGCTGATCGTCCACACGGGCAGGCCGTCCGCGTGTCGGCGGCAAGCTTCGTGGATTTGCCTTGCGCAGGCGTCGGCGTACGGTGCGCGGCTTGCGGGCAGGACCGCGAGGAATTCGTCGCCGCCGAGCCGTCCGAACTCGCCGCCCAGCGACGCGACCTCCGCGCCTGCGAGACGCGCGAGCGCCTTGAGCACGTCATCGCCGGCAGGATGGCCGTGGCGGTCGTTGATCTGCTTGAAGTGATCGAGGTCGATTGCGAGCACGGTCGCGCCGGGCGCGATCAGACGCTGCGAATGCGCCTCCAGGCCCGCGCGATTCCACACGCCCGTCAGCGGATCGCGCAACGCGGCATCGCGCAGACGTTGCTGCGCGCGCTCGGCGGGCATCGCCAGCAGACCGAGATTGAGCACGCCGAGCAGCAGTTGATCGGACAGCATCGGCACGAGCGCGAGCAGATTGATGCCAGGCCCTGTCCACAGATAACCGACCAGCGTGATCGCGTAGCCGGGCAAATAGCCGAGCATCGCGATGCCTGCGAGACGACGGCCACGGCTCGGCGGCGCGAGCGCGTGCGTGCCGGGCGCACCTGTCTCGCGTGGTTCGCCGACGAGGCACGCGGCCCCCGCAATCAGCGCTGAGATCGCGACGCTCAGCGTATCGGCGACTTCCGTGACGAGCGCCGCGCGCGGGTGAGCCAGCGCGATCGTCGCGGGCACGATATGCGTAGCGACGCAGCCCGCGATGGGCAGCACCATCCACCAGCGAAAGGGCGGCTTGCCGTCGAACGCGCGCAGCCCCGAGACGATGAGCATGTTGGTCGCCGCGAGCGCGCCGAGCAGCATGCTCTTGAAGAACACGTGGCCCGGCGCGAAGTCGAAACCGACCAGCACGGCGGCATACAGCAGCGCGCTTGCGGACCAGTGCAGGCAATAGCGCTCGCCGGGCCGGTTGAAGCGCATCAACGCGAACACGAGCCCGAAGGCTGTGCTCGACAGCACGCTGCACAGGCGGAGCGTTTCGGTGTCGGGTGTGTGAAACATGAAAAGCGTCACGCTAAAAGTGGTGACGTTCAGCGAAAACAGTGCGGAAGGCGCCAACGATGGTCGATGTGCAGGACGACGGCGTTGTCATTCGCCCGCCGAAGTTCCTGCATTCGACCCCAGATTAACTAGATAGTTAAGCCATTCTACCTGCTGACGGGGCGAACGATCGTTCGCCCGTGGGGAGTGTCAGCCGTGCTGTGCCGTAGCTCGTCCAGACGTGGCGCAAACCTGAAGTCATGCCGCCGCGTCGAGCTGCGTGCGCGGCTTGTCGGGTTCGTGTTCGGCGGTGACGGCCTGCACGACGGCCTCCACGACGCGCCCTACAGCCGGCCATTCCTCCAGCCGCTCGCCCTGCGCCGACCGCTCGGGCGCGACGCTGACATAGTGCGTCGGATAACCCCAGATCGCGTCGTGTACCTCCGGCTTCGTGATGCTGCCGCCAAGCACGGCGACTGTCGGACGATGGAACGCGGCTGCGACGTGCAGCAGCATCGTCGAATTCGTCAGCACGACGTCCGCCTGTTCGACGAGCGCGAACATGCTGCGCATCGGCAGGTCGCCGGCGAGCGAGCGGACAGCGACGCCCGCACCGGCAGCGGCGATGGCTTCGGCGGCGCGCGCCCGATCCGCCGCACTGCCGACGATCACGATGTCGCACGCGTTGCCGTTCTGTTCGAGCGCCTGCGCGATCTGCGCGAGCGCAGCGCCGAGTTCGCGCGCGGGCCACGCCTTCGCCGGCACGCCGGCCCCGACGCCCGCGACGATGCGCACCGTGCGATGCCCGGCAAGCGTGCCCGTTGCCCAGATTTGCCCTGCGCGGGCGCGCTCGTCGTCGGTGAGGAAGAGTTGCGGACGCGCTTCCGGCAAGTCCGTCGCGCCCAGCAGTTCGCCTTGTGCCAGCGCGGCGCGTCCGCATTGCCGCCGCGCATACACGACATGCGCCTGACATCCGCTGTCGCCGCCGCGATAGCCGCGCACGCCGATCCGGTAGCGCGCGCCGAGCCGCATCATCAGCATGGCGCCCATGTAGCTGCCGAGCACGTCGATCGCGACATCGAAGCCGCCTCGCGCACGCAGCGCCGCGATCTGCGGCGAGGACCACAGATAGCGCAGCACGTTCTTGTGCGACCGGTCCGCGACGATCTTGTTGTTCCAGGGCGCGTCGAGTTCGACGATCTCGTCGATGTACGGATTGTTTTCGAGGATCGGACGTCCCCAGCTACCGATGCCGGCGATCAGCCGCGTCGACGGAAAGCGCTTGCGCAGCGCTTCGAAGAGCGGCGTGGTGGTGAGCAGTTCGCCGAAATCGTTCGGCCGCAGCACGAGAATGTCGCGCGGCGTATCGCGGTGCGGATCGAAGCGCGGTCGATAGAAGCGGCTCATCAGCCACACGGGCGTTTCGATCAGCTGATTTTTCCAACCCATGAGTGGCTCCAGTTCGCACGCAAGGCCGAGGCGTCTCTGCGATTGTGCCGGGTTGTGTCCGCAGCAAAACGCCGAGGTTCCGCTCTTTTCCGTCATTCGGATCGCATGCCGGGGATCAGTCGACCGTTCAGGTTCCTATCGTCAGATACAGCATCACCATCGGCGCCTTCGAGCCATCCGGCGTCGCGGCACGCAAAGGCGCGGCATAGGTGCAGCGGAAATCGACGAAGCGTGACCATCTGAAGCGCACGCCCGCGCCGACGCTTGCCAGCATGCCCGGGTTGTACTCCGCAGGCTGGTCGATGCGGGTCCAGACGCGGCCTGCATCGAAGAATGCGAACGGCTGCACGAGCACGTCGTTCGTGCCGAGCGCGAACGCGGGCGTGCGCAACTCGGTCTGCGCGTACCAGCCGCGGTCGCCGAGCACGACGTAGGGATCGTAGCCGCGCACGCTCGACTCGCCGCCGAGCCCGATTTCTTCGCTCGGCAACAGCGTGTCCGGCGTCCACTGGAACGTTCCGTTTGCCGCCAGCGTGAAGCCTTTGCCGAGCGCGAATGCGTCGGATCCCGTCAGTTGCAGATACGTGTAACGCGACGTCGCGCCTTGACGCGCCGTGTTGAACGCCGCGTCGCTGTTGTCGCCGTCGAGGCCGCCCGGACTCGCGACGAATGTCGCGGCGGCGTGCGCCGTGCCCGTGTCCTTCTGCTGGCTGATGTCGTAGACGGCCACGAACTGATGAATATGCGTGTTCGAGTTGAACACCTGAAAGCCGCCGAATTCGAGGTCGTTGTTGCTGCGCTTGAAGTCGTAACCGAACTGGATCAGCTGCGTCCAGTCGCCCGTCGACGGCAGACGCCAGTCGTAGCGTGCGCTGAACTGCGCGGAAATACCCGTCTGCCCATACGTGTTCGGCAGCCGCGGCGTGCTCTGCGCGTACACGCCGAACAGTTCGATGCTGTCGAGCCACGGCAGCGGCGCGACATAGCTGAACGCATGCGCCATGAAACGCGCGCGATTGGTCCTGCCTTCGATATCCGGATTGCCGCTGAAGAAGTCGTTGCTGGCCGTGAACTGATACGCGATCTGTTGATCGAGACCGAAGAGATTGCCGTAACCCAAACCCGCGAAGAAGCGGTCGCGGCCAAGCGAAGGCACGCCCTGATTGTCGTAGCCCACGTTCGCGCGAAGCGGCAGGCGGTCGTCGGTCTGAAGCACGACGTCGGTCGTATTCGTCGCTTCGCCGGGCGCGAAGATCGCATCGACCCGGCGATACGGATTCGCGTTCAGCACGGCAAGCCCGCGCGAAACCTGCGTTTGAAGAATCGGATCGCCGGACACGAGCGGCATCTCGCGTTCGAGCAGCGTGCTCGAAAAATAGCGGTTTCCGTTTGCGCGCACGCGGCCGAGTTTGAACTCCGCAACGTCGATATGCACGACACCGGAACTGATGTCCTGCTCCGGCACATAGACATCGACGAGCGGCTTGCCCGCGTGACGATATCGTTCGATCACCGCCTGCCGGATTTCGGCGAGACGCCCGAATGTGAGCGGCTTGTCGAGATCGGCGGCGAAGCTTTGCAGGAAATCCGCGTCCAGAACGGGCAGGGCGTTGGCCACCACGCGCTGCGCCTGTTGCGGCTGCTGTTGTTGCTGGGCGGTAGATGCGCCAGCCGGTTCGAACACGAGCCCGATGAGCCGATCGACCGCTACCTGCGACGCGTTGCCCTGCGTCTGCGCCTGAGGTTTCGATGGCGCGCTGCGCGGCGGCTGCGGCGCAGGCTGTGGCGCAACATCGCGCCACGCCTGGGCCGCAGCAGGCGTGCCATGCAAGGCCGCCGCCGCAGACGTCGCGACCATCAGCCATCGCATGGCGTCGAACGCGCGACGTCCGCTGTTTGCTGCTGACTTGTGCGTGGAATAGAGCAAGGAGTCTTCGCGGTTTCGGCTACTGAGCGGCAGGCTGCCTCAACACAGGATGCGTCGCGCCTGACGGCATCAACCAGACACCGTCCGGCCCGAAGTCGTAGCCGGCGAAGCTCGCCTTGTCGCTCATCTGCGCGGTCGTGAGTCCGTTGGTGGTCGGCAGATCGCCGCCGCTCACGCTTTGCCCCGTCGTCTCGCGGTTCCAGTAGACGTCGGGTGCGAGCGTGCCGGAGCCGAACGCGATCACGCCATGCGTCGGCATCGAGCGCGTCTGCACGGCGCCCGTCGCGAACGACTGGCTGACCGTGCCGTCGTTGATGCCGACGAGCCCCCCGCCGGATCCCGTCGAGAAAACGGGACTCACGTCACCCGTCGCATACGATTGCGAAATCGTGCCGAGGTTGTAGCCGACCAGCCCGCCGTTCGCATTGGAGCCGCTGACTGTCGCGCTGCTCCATGAACGTTCGACTGTGCCGTCGTTTTTGCCGACGAGTCCGCCGAACGTCGTCGCGTTCTGCTCGACCTCGCCCGCACGGCCTGTCGTGTGTGCGTACGCGATCACACCGTCGTTCACGCCCGCGAGGATGCCGCTTCCCACGGGGCTGGTCGAGACGAAGCCGTTCTCCATACCGACATCGCGCAGCACACCCGCCGATCCCACCACGCCGAACAGTCCCGACGAAGAGTCCTTGTGGAAGTCGTCGATATCGATCGTCGCGTTGGAGATGGTGTGCCACATGCCGTCGAATTGTCCCGTGAATGGCGTCGTATGGTCGCCGATCGGCGTGAAGGTGTGGCCCGTCGCGTCGATGTCGGTGCCGAGCGCATAGTTGCCCGCCAGATCCTGCCGGATGTTCTCCAGATCGTTCACGTTGTTGACCAGCTTGTAGCCGGTGATCTGCGTGAGCTGGCCGCTCGAAGCCGCGGCCGTCCATGACGGATTGCCGAGCAGCGTGCCCGCGCTGTACGTGCCGTTCATGTCGTACAACGCGTTGACGAGGCCCGTGCTGCGCGACCAGTCGATCACGCCGTGATTCGCGATCGAGCCCGCGTTGTCGTGACTCGCGGCGTCGGCGCGCAGAGTCAGATTGCCGCTGCCCTGATTCGCGAGCGTCGCGCCGGAGCCGACTGTCACGTTGTGATAGGCCGCGAGCGTCAGCGATGCGCCGCCTTGCCAGCCGATGCCCGCATTGACGTTCAGATCGCCGCTGCGGCCGTTCGCGCCCGTCGTTTGAACGTTGACCGAGGTTCCGTTGTTGAGCCCCTTCACGAGCGCGTTTGCGGCGTTCCTGTCGATGGTGAAGGTCGGCGTCGAGATGTTCCACTGGCGCGCGCTGACGTTCGTGCCGCCGACGGGAAACGCGAGCGTGTTCGCCTGCATGTCGACAGTGCCGCCTTTTGCGTCGATCACGCCGCCGGGCCGCACGGTGCCGTGCGCGGCGACGAGCCATACGTGACCGTCGCGGGTCGCCGTGCCCGTCGCGCGAATCGCCTCGTGATTGCCTGCCAGCGCGTAGATGTTGCCGTCGACGGATTGCAGGCTCACCTGCGCCGCCTGGATCGTGCCCGTATTGGCGAGCATGCCGCCCGCGCCAGCCTGCACGAACACCTGCTTGCCCGTCGACGAATCCTGCAGCAAGACCTGCTTCGCCACCGCCAGTTCGGCGGTGCCGTTGGGTGCGCTGATCGTGCCGTTGTTCATGATCGCGCTGCGCGCGATCAGAAAGACGTCGCCGCCACTAGAGGAAATCTTGCCGAGGTTGACGATGCCTGCGTTCGAATTCCCCGCAAGCGTCAGCGGCCCGCCGTTCATGAACGCGACGGGATCGGTGTCGAGCGTCGACGCGACGAAGCGTCCGTTGGTGGCGATCACGCCCTGCGTTCCCACGACGATGCCCTGCGGGTTGATCAGATACACGCTGCCGCTTGCCTTGAGCGTGCCGAGGATCGCGGACGGCTTGCCGCCCGTGACGCGGTTGAGCGTCGCGCCGCTGCCGTTGGCGAACACGACCTGATTGCCGCTGCCGATCGAGAAGCTGTCCCAGTTGACGACACCGCGTCCCGTCGACTGATTGACCGTCAGCGTCGAGCCATTCGCGGCAATCGACCCGTTGCCGCCGACGAACCGCCCGCCCGCAGGTAGCGGCCCGGCCGCGTGCGCAGACGCGGCGCAGCAGAAGGCCAGCATCGCGGCAACGCGCAATGTCGTGATTGGGTGGAAAGAACGGGAGGAGAGAAGGAGCGCATTCGAGCTGCGCTGGGTGCCACAGGCGTGCGATACCAGCCGTTGATTCGTGATCATGGTCCTGTCCCTGGCGATCGGTATCGTCCGCAAAACATGCGCGCATCGATACCCTGTTGTAGTGGAGGCCGGATCACTGATGGCGGGTATCGTTGGCGCGCCGGAGCCTTCGCGGTCAGCGGTATTGTGGCAGACGCTTTCAGCTTACGAATCCTTCCCCATCTCGCCCGATATCGTCTTTTTCCGCCGAAAGCACGGCGCGATTGGACATCTGCCGACAGTGTTCAAATCATTCGATGCCAGATTATTCGTAGTGCATAAAGCGTCGGAAAAAGGCGCGAAACGTTGAGATCTTGACGCGCTATCACGACGTGCGCTGCATATCGTTTCATACGCCGCGACTGAAGCATGTCCGGTCGGCCTTGCGGGTCGCAGGCATCCGTTCCGCATGAGCGGAAAGGGGGATGTATGCGACGTGCAGCCCGGGCCCCGTTCATTCGACGCGCATCGCGTCGTCACCCATCGACAGGACACGTGTGGATCGCGATCGGCGTATCGGTTGCCGAACTCGCGTTCGCGCATGCCGCACTGGCGGCGGGCGTGCTTCCGCAAGGCGGGCGCTTTGTGGCCGGCGCGGGCACGATCGCGAACCAGAGCGGCGGTCTGGTGATTACGCAGCCGGGTTCGACGCGCGGCGTGATCGACTGGAACAGTTTCTCCATCGGCCGGAACAACAGCGTGTCGTTCGACAATGGCTCGGGCGCGACGCTCAATCGTGTGACGGGCGGCTCGCCGTCGGCGATTCTCGGCAGGCTGAGCGCAACGGGCAGCCTCTACGTGATCAATCCGCAAGGCATCGTGGTCGGCCCGTCGGGCGTCGTGACCACGGGCGGACGTTTCGTTGCATCGACACTCGATGTCTGCAACTGCGCATTCATGAAAGGCGGCGATGCGCTCACGCTCTCGGGCGACTCGAATGCGAGCGTGGTGAACCTCGGCAAGATCAGCTCCAGCGGCGGCGACGTGTTCCTGATCGCGCGGCGTGCCGTCGTCAATGCCGGCGAGGTGCGTGCGCCGAATGGTTCGGCGGAACTCGCGGCGGGCAGCAAGGTGCTGTTGCAGGATTCGGCGGGCAGCCGGCAGGTGTTCGTGCAAACGGGCAGTCAGGGTGCCGTCGTCAATAGAGGCGCGATACAGGCCGCGCAGATCTCGCTGCAAGCCGCGGACGGCAACGTCTATGCGCTCGCGGGCGGCGGCACACGCATTCGCGCGACAGGCACAGGGACGCGCGACGGACACGTGTGGCTGCTCGCCGACGGCGGCCGTGTCGAGCAATCGGGCTCGATCAAGGCGACGAATGCGGACGGCAGCGGCGGAACCGTCGATACGCAAGCCGCACAACTGGCATTCGGCAAACATGCCGCCGTGCATGCAGGCCAATGGAATCTGTCGACACCTTCTTTCACGATCGACTCCGCAGCCGCAGGCGCGGTGCAGCGCAGCCTGAATGCGGGCACATCGGTCGATATCGCGACGACGGGCGCCAACGGCGCGGCGGGCGATCTGAGCGTCGCATCGAATCTGCGCTGGCAGGGCGCGGCCTCACTCACGCTTGCCGCATACAGGAACGTGTCGATCGGACAGGGCACGACCATCGCCAATCAGGGCTCGGGCAACCTGAACTTGCGCGCCGATGCATCGGCTATCGACAACGGCGGCGGCATCGCCAACCACGGCACGATCGACTGGTCGGGCAGCAGCGGCACGGTCGGCGCTTTCTACGACATAAGCGGCAGCTACCTCGCAGGCACGCAGGTACGCAACGCAGCGTGGACGCCAGGCGCATACAGCGGACAGGTCTCGCAATTCACCGGCTACAAGCTCGTCAATTCGCTGGGCGATCTGGAAGGCGTTGCGAATGATCTCGCCGGCAACTACGCGCTCGGCAAGGACATCGATGCGAGTGCAACAAGCGACGGCTCTTACATGCCGCTCGGCAATCCGAACACGCCCTTCACAGGACAATTCGACGGCCAGGGCAAAACGATCGGGTCGTTGACGCTTGCGCCGTGGGTGCCCGCCAGTCCCTACGACGCGAAGATGATGGGGCTGTTCGGCGTGATCGGCAGCGACGGCGTCGTGCGGAATCTGAACGTCAGCGGCACGGGCACACTCGGCGACAACCAGTATGTCTACATGGGCATGCTGGCGGGTCAGAACAACGGCACGGTGTTGCGCGTCAACGTATCGGGCACGCTCCACAGCGGCAGTTCCGATGCGATCGACTATTCGATCGCGGGTGGCCTCGCGGGCGGCAATGCGGGCTCGGTCCTGCGCTCGTCGAGCAGCGTGACGCTGGTGACGGGCGGCACGCTCGGCGGACTGGTCGGCGCGAATGGCGGGTTGATCGACGAATCCTTTTCGACGGGGCAGGTGGTGTCGTCGAGCTACATCAATCAGGGCGGCGGCGGGCTTGCGGGCGACAACAGCGGCACGATCAGCCGGTCGTATTCAACGTCGCCGACGAGTCTTTATGGCCGTTGCCGCGGCGCGGCGGACACGCCGTGCGGCGGCGCGGGACTCGTCGTGACCAACGAAGGGACGATTACCCAGTCGTTCGCGACGGGGCTCGTCACGCAGCCGTTCTACGAGCCGATCGGTATCGCGCGCACGAATACCGGCACGATCACGAACGATGTCTACTGGAACAGGGACACGACGACTGCAACGATCGGCGTCCAATACGGCACGACGATCCCTGACGCTAACGGACTGACGACCGCGCAGATGAGCAACCCTGCGTCGTTCGTGTCGTACGACTTCGGTCCGACGGGTGTATGGGCGATGCCGGCGGGCGCAACGCATCCTGTGTTGCGCTGGCAGGTTGAGCAGTGAAGAGAGAATTGGCAAGGCGGATACGGCTCGCCGATTGTTTTGGTATTGTCTTCGTATTGCAGTGGCCTAATAATCGATTATATTTTATCGAAGCTTAGGTTTAGCTTAAGGGGCCGCTAATTCTACTTCAGGGTATTTATTACCCGACTCATTCTTCCTTTTTCTTAAATTTGGTAACCTTTCCTTATCGTGAGGTCTTAGTGCTTTAAGGAATGAAATCGATGCCAGGCGTTTTCCCTGACCGTGAGTACTTTTCTCCCGACGGCTCTCTCGTTTCACCGGAATTCGCGCTTTCTACTGCATAACCGGGCCTTACAGAGGCGCTGGATCTCTCGCGTGCATCCGGTCGGAAGATCGGTGCACTGTCAATCTCTGTGCTATGCGGCAATCTGCCCATAGCGCATCTGCCGTCGATCAACACTTTCCATCGCTACATCAAAGCTCTAAGAGAATGCGGCATTGCATCGCGAATAGTACTGCCGCCTGGCTTGCATCGCTTCTCATTGTTATTCCGAATTTTTGCCGAACATTCAATCTTACGAATTCATCGTGTTTTCGCTGAATAGATATTTCGCTATCCATACATTCATTCGAAACTCCATATGGAAACCATCAAATTATTTTCTGTGCATTGTTACGGATCATTCCTCATCCTTACCGGCGAAACGAAGCACTGCAGCACCCAACCACTCGACGTTTCCCCACCGTTTCGCCGCTCAAAGGAGCCGACTGATGAAAAAACCGTTATTGGCCTTGCTACTCATTGCGACGGCAGTCATCGCTGGATGTGGCGGAGGAGACAACTCCAGTTCGACGCCGACACCGACGCCGACGCCATCGAAGCTGCTGACGAACATTACCGTACCCAATTCCGCGAAGCCGGCGTTCAGCTTCGATATCGGCTACACGGAAGCGGGCAGGTACTATCTGGCCGATCGAAACAACAAGGCCGTCGATGTCGTCGATACGAAATCGAATACGCTGATTGCGCAGATTCAAGGCAACTTTACCGGCGCGGGTGCGAGTACGGATGCGTCCGGGCCGGACGGCATCGTCGGCGTGACGGGAACGAACACGCTGTATGTGGGCGACGTGGATTCCGTGAAAATCGTCGATACGTCCGCAATGCAAACGGTCAAGACGATTCCGATCAGCACGTCGGGCTCGCGCGTCGACGAAGGCTGCTACGATCCCGACGATCATCTCATCATGTTCGCGAGTCCCGGCGAAACGCCGCCATACGTGACCTTCATCTCGACCACGACGCAAGCCGTCGTGTCGAAACTGGTCTTTACCGGATCGTCGGGACTGGAGGCTTGCACGTATGACCCGGCTTCGAAGAACTTCCTGATCAACAACGACGGAACAGCAGCCAACCCGGACGGCGAACTCGACATCATCGCCGCGAGTTCCGTCGTGGCCGGAACGCCCGTTGTCAGCAAGTCCTTTCCGCTCGGCAAATGCGCGCCGTCCGGCATCGCGCTCGGTCCGAATAGCGACGTGCTGATCGGCTGCGATCCGTCTGCGGGCGATCCGCTGATCACACTGATACTCGATCGCAACACAGGTTCGCAACTCGCGTCGATACCGTTCGGAGGAACGGACCAGGTCGCCTACGATCCCGCATCGAATCGCTACTTCTTGCCCGCGCGCCATTGGGTGACGAGCGGCACGGCGGCGGCGTCGGGCTTCACGCCGGAAATGGGCGTGATCGACGGCGCGACGCGCAAGCTGCTCTACACCATCGCGGTCGGCACGGGCGCGCACTCGGTCGCAATCGACAGCGGCCTCGGTCAGGTCTATGTGCCGTTCCAGCCAGGTGCCTCGGCATTCCCGAACGGTGGCATCTCCGTCTTCGCTACGAAATAGTCGAGTCGTCATTGCTTTAGCCAGTGGACAAGCAGATTGTCCACTGGTTTTTTTTCGTTTCACTGACTAACAGCTATGTGGACGTAAGGCATGAAAGGCAATTGCGGGCAACGCCCGGCAGAGGCAGCCGATTTCCTGTTGTGGCGCGAGGAAATCCGCTAGTCTGCTGATGCGTGGCTAAGCATCGGCCAGGCCTGTCGTACAAAGTTACCTCTAATAAGCCGGCCTTTCGAACCTAACGATTACTGGAGCACTTGTCATGGAAGTCCAGCAACTGGTTTCTGAATTTCTCGCGTCCGAACATGGCAGTCAGGCGACGCAGGCGCTAGCCGATCAGGGCATCAATGCCGACGACGCCCAGCAGGTGCTAGGGCAGGTAGCAGAGACCGCCCATGCTCACGTTGAAGAGCAGAGTGGCGGCCTGTTGGGCGAGCATGCGGGCAAGAGCTTCTTTGCTGCTTTCGCAGCTGGGCTCGTCAAAGGCGACGGCGTTTTCAAATCGCTTGAAGAAGGCGGGGAAGGCGTGCTGACCGGTCGTGTGGCTGAATCACTGGCGGCGCGTATGGGCATCGATCCGTCCACCGCGTCGACGATTGCGGCCGCTGCCACGCCTTATGTGGTTGCGTTTCTCAAGGAAAGGTTTGCCTGATTCGACTGCGTTTCAAGGCGTGCGGATAGCCTTGCTGCGCATCTGGCCCACCGACAGCCACACCGCGGACACGAGAAAATAGAGTGCGCCTACGGCTGCATAGCCCGCCACTCTTCCGATCGCGTGATCCAGCGGCGCGTGGGCCAGCGACACGAAAAATGCGCCCGCCAATGCCGACTGTCCGCCGCTCAGGATCATCGCCCATTGCGCGCCCATGCGCTTCCAGCGACGGACGGCAGTCGCGAGCTGAAGCAATCCGGAAAGTATCGCCCACACGCCAAACACACCCAGTACCCAGTTCAATCGCAAGGCGACGATGACGGCAATCGCTGTCGCGATGCTGATCACGGCGTTGATCGCCTGAGTACGATTGCTGGCCAGCCCTCCGCTGCGCAACGCATCGACGTAATTGGCCAGCGCATCCCAGAGGGGATACGCGATCAGCAATGCCATTGCGGCCGCCGGAAAACGCTGCCCGGCGGAGAAAGCAAGTGCGACCCAGACAGCAGAAAAAGCGGCCCGCACGATGTAATAGCGCGTGAGCCAGCGCTCTTCCTGAACTCGGGTGGAAACTTCATCGCGATCCGCCATTGCAGCTCCTTATGGATGGGTTGAACGTGCAGGCACGAAGGATCGCACTGCGCACGGCACGGCGGTATCGGTCAAATGACCGACCTTGTGTGTATCGATCTTGCTGACGGGGTCGAGTGGAAACGGAAGAATTGCCGGAAGAGACCGATACGGGCGAACCCTTGTCGTGCGGGTGCTTGCGCATTCATGCATCTGACTCTCCCCAAAAGATGCGATACGCCAACTCCTAGCGTTTTCATGTCGTCCGGCTTTTTGAACAGCGACGCGCCGTTACCATTTGCTGGAAATCAGACCCTTCCGCGCGGCACGTGCATTGCGGCGATGGTCTCGAGACAATCCGATTGCGCTTCGCCGCAGTCGACTCACCGTCGCGGGGGCGTGTGTGATGAAAGAGAAGTTCTCTGTTCTCGACCTTCTGCGGTTCGCGCTCGCGCTATACCTGACGCTGTTCCACTCGATTCATCAATATCCGCAAAGCCGCGACATTCCCCTGATCGAACTCGCCGGAATGGGCGGCTTCGTGACCAGCACATTTTTCATTCTTTCCGGCTTTATCCTCGCGCACGTCTATTTCCATGAAGCGGTGTCGATGCGGGGCGGCATCCGGACGTTCTTCGTCAAACGTCTTTCGAACCTGTACGTCATTCACTTTATCGGGCTCGTGCTGTTCTTTGCGGTGGCTATCGTCAGCACGCATGCCGTCACATCGTTTGCGTTGATGACGCTCGACGACGGGCCAGAAAAGATGGTCGCGTTGCCAGCGACAGCGACAACCTTGAACGTCGCGCTCAATGTATTGCTGCTGCAGGTCTGGAATCCGTTGTACGGTTCGATCAATCCGTCGTCGTGGTCGTTAGCGGTTTTGCTGTTTTTCTACCTGACGTTTCCATTTGCTGCTCCGCGTCTGCTGGCCGCTCGAAACAAGGCGGCGCTTCTCTGTCTGCTATGGATGCTGTATCTCGCTGCCCCTGTTCTTGCAAGCGTGATGCACTGGTACGAACCCGTGATGGTCGGCACAATCATGCGCAATCCTCTGTTGCGCTTGCCGGAGTTCTTCGGAGGCATCCTCTTATACGGGATGTTTCGCGAAGGCATGCTCTCGTCGATTACATCGTCACCCGCTCGATGCATCGTTTCGTTGGCAATGGTCACGTGTTGCTTCGTGACGGGCGCGTGGTTGATCGCACACGGCCCGGAGTATTGGCGATACCTCGTGCACAACGGCGCGATGATGCCCGCGGAGTTGGTGCTGATCGCGCTTTGCACATCGGTCAAAGTGCCTGAGAAATGCGAGAGACTCGCATCGCGTCTTGGCAATTCCGCATTGTCCATCTTTGCGATTCATGCGCCGCTGTTCATGCTCATGATCAAGGCAACCAAGCTGCTTTCGATGGGCGTATCGCCTGTTGAATGCGCAACGCACTTTGCAGCGTGCGCGGCGGCATCGAAGGATATCGTGCCGGGCATGGGCGGCTTGCCGTTGTATCTGATCGGCACGGCCATCGCAGCCGTCTATTTCCAGGAACATCTCGTCGCGCCGCTGCGCGATCTCATTCGCCGCAAGCTCTTGTCGCATAGACACACGAAAGCCGAACCGGGCACGGCCAGAGCTTGAGACGTCACGTAGCCGGAGGCCGACAGCGGCAGCCAGGCTTCCCGCGCTGACGGCGATCGCGTCAATTCACCCAGGTCCACGGTAAATTTGTCCTAGACTTCGAATGCTCCGGGCAGCTTCGATCTCTATGGGATTGTTCAGAGTATTGCCGAGTCGCCCCGTTCGTTAGATAACGAAAGGAGAAACGATGGAATGCATCGAGATATACAGTGGCGACGATGGAAACTCGCAATTCAGACCCGTCCAGCTCTTCGAGGTCAGCCCAGTCACGTTCAATGGCGTGGCCGTGTCCTTGTCGTCGGCGCAAGCATGCGAGAGCGTTCTTCTGCACGAGTTCGACAGTGACTATTTCCTCGGATGGCACAATCCGCCGTCAAGGCAATATGTCGTTGTGCTTGCAGGAGAACTCGAAATTGCCGTGAAGGGCGATGGCGACGCGCGACGCTTTGCGGCGGGCGACGTTTTCGTTGCAGCCGATTTGCACGGCAAGGGCCATACGACGCGCGCAATCCAGGCGGGCCGCGCACTGGTCGTCAACTTGTGAGGATGAGGCGATGCTACTCACGCATGCTTTGGCTGTGGTGACGGGCGGCAGCAGTGGCATTGGCTTCGCAACCGCCGAACGATTCGTCTCCGAAGGGGCACGGGTGGTGATTAGCGGACGCAATGCGGACAAACTGAAGCAGGCCGCGGAGAAACTCGGCGAGAACGCTTTGGGTGTGGTCGCCGATGCCGCAAATCCCGAGGACATGCAACAGTTATACAAGACGGCAGTCGGGCATTTTCAATGCGATGTCAACGTGGTGGTCGCGAATGCCGGTGTGTCCCGGCAAACACCGGTGGCCGAGACGTCGTTGCAGCAGTTTTCCGATGTGCTCAATGTCAATGTCGGCGGCGTCTACGTGACCGTGCGCGAGTCGTTGCCATTTCTCGGGCGGCCCGCAACGATCATCCTCGTTGCGTCGCTCGCGGCCAACCAGGGCACGAAGAATTTCTCGGCTTACTGTGCGTCGAAGGCAGCGGTGATTTCGCTCGCCAAAAGCTTTGCCGCCGAATTCGTCGAGCACGACATACGCGTCAACAGCATTTCGCCCGGAGTCGCGGAGACGCCGATCTTCGACACACTGGGAATATCCAGCGCGCAATTGGCGCAATGGTCGAATGTCATTCCGATGAAGAGGCCGGCTCAGCCCGGTGAAATTGCTGCGGCGATTCTCTTTCTCGCGTCGGATGCATCGCGGTATATGACGGGCGCCGATCTGGCCGTGGATGGGGGCATGTCGGGTATCAGCCCATTTTGACGGCCTGCTCACAGGTCCCTGCGTTTCCAATCGACCAAAAGTGTTTTTTCGTCCTGGCCATAATCGGCCAAACGCAAGGGCGATGACATGTCGCCGTCGCGTAGCTGCTATACGTGGCGTGCGAGACACGGCAGGCAAGGCCAAGACAACCGATAACTTCGACCACGAACAAAGCCGCCTCCTTCGTTGCGGTCGAGCAATATTTCGACGCAAACTCGGTGACATGACCGTGCGGTAGTTCAGGAGGTGGAAGGACATGTTCAAGACCGTCGAGATCAAAAGAAGCGGCGCCACCGCCGCATCCGACCCCGCCTGTTTCAACAGGCTCCATTGGGACATCCCTGCCATCGAGCGCGCCGCCGCTGGCGACTACATCGTGTTCGAAACACGCGACGCATTCGACAACCAGTTCGACTGGACAACTTCTGCAGAAGGCGTGGCGGAGTGCGATCTCAACCGCGTTCATCCGATGACGGGGCCCGTTCATATCGAAGGTGCGGAGCGTGGCGACGCACTTGCCGTGACGGTCGTCGATATCGACCCTGGGCCGTATGGTTATACGGTGATCGTTCCGGGCTTCGGCTTTCTGCGCGATGTGATTCCAGGGCCGTTTATCGCGCATTGGCGACTCGATCGGCTTGCCGCGATATCGGAACAGATCCCGGGCGTGCGCGTCCCGATGTGCGCGTTCCCGGGTTCGATAGGCGTATTGCCGGGAAAGCCAGAGGTGGCAGCGGCGCTCGAGCGCGAGGGCGCGCTCGCAGAGGCGGGTGGCTTCGCGCTGATGCCGGACCCGCAACGGGCATTACCGGCAGCGCTCTTCGGTCCGGGCGCGCCATGGGCCGCCGAAGGGCTTCGTACCGTGCCGCCCCGCGAAAATGGCGGCAATATGGATGTGAAGGCGATGCAGGTAGGCACGACCATCCTGTTTCCGGTTCTGCATCCGGGTGCCGGTCTCTGGACGGGCGACATTCATTTTGCACAAGGCGACGGCGAAGTTTGCGGCTCAGCCGTCGAGATGGCCGCACGCGTCACCATTAAGTGTGAGTTGCGAAAAGGCGCAGGCAAAGCGATTCGCTTTCCGCAGATCGAGGGCGGCTCTCAACTCAAGAACACAGAGCCGAGCCGCTTTCATGCCGTGACGGGAATGCCCGTTAAGGAAGCCGGATACGTGCCGCCGCATCTCGCGTATCTGGATAGCCCCAAAGTCGCTTCATTGACGAATCTCTCCGAAGATCTGACGCTCGCAACGCGCGATGCGCTGATCCGTATCATCGACTGGATGGTGGTCAACAAGAATCTGACGCGTGAACAGGCCTACGTAGTGGCGGCCGTTGCAGTGGATTTGCGAATCGGACAGATCGTCGATGTACCGAATGTAGTGGTGTCCGCTGTACTGCCGCTCGATATCTTCAAGAGCTAGGTGTGTCGGACGGAACATCGCGAAATGCATGCCACTTCCAGTTGTACATCGTTGCCTTTTGGGCCGATATCGAGTGCTTTGATGCACGCGATTTCACTGGTGTCCCGGAAGCAGAAACCTAGAATGTTCTCATGAGCTATCGGAACCTGGCCGATGCCATCGTTAAAGGAGTAGTTGTCATGAGAACGATCGTTCTACGTTTGATCGTCGTTATTGCTTGTGCAGGTCCTGCGTTGGTGTTGGCTCAGCAAAGCGCCGCACCTTCCGCCGATCAGGCAAACGATGCGCAGGCGGCACAGGCTGGTACCGGCAATGCAGCGAGTTACGGCGGTTCGACGAATGGAGCACAGCAAGCCGGATCGACACATCATCTGTTCGGCAGTATGTTTCGACATGGGAGCGGGGCCTCCGGAAAAGGACAATGCGTCGGCCCCGTCAGCTATTGCGACATATTTTTTGGCAGCTAGACAATGGCGCGGCTACTTTCAGTGAATGTTGGACTTCCACGCGATATCGAATGGAAAGGCCGTACGGTTCATACAGGCATATGGAAGGAGCCGCTCAAGAAGCGTTGCTGGGCAGCGCGGCTGAATCTGGACGGAGACGGGCAGGGCGATCTCGCTGGACATGGAGGTGAGCATCGGGCCGTGTTCGTCTATCAGACCGAATCGGCGCGTTTGTGGAAAGAGCAGTTGAAATGGCCGGAAGTTGTGTATGGCCAGTTCGGCGAGAACTTCACGATTGAAGGCATGCCGGATTGCGACGTATGCATCGGCGACCGGTATCGAATCGGCAGTGCGCTGTTCGAGGTGACGCAACCTCGGGTGACATGTTATCGCGTGGGTATTCGCGTCAACGAGCCGCGCATGGCGGCATTGCTCACGTCGAGCGGGCGGCCCGGCTTTTACTTTCGTGTCTTAAAGGAAGGCGAGGTCGGGGCAGACGACGAAATAGTCAAAGTGGAGGAAGGCGGCGAGCGCATGACGGTCACCGAGATCAATGCGCTGCTGTATTCTCCGCATCATCCTCGCGAACGCCTTGAGCGGGCACTGCGTATCGATGCGCTTTCGCTGGGATGGAAGCATTCGTTCGAGGCTTTGTTGCGCAGCTCTGTTAGCGGCAACAAGGGAGGCAACGCCGGGCTTGCGCCCGCCTCGGCAGCTCATCCAGGCGCGCCGGGATTTCATCCACTTACGGTCGCGTCGATTGTCGCGGAGTCCGTCGATGTCGTTTCGTTTGCTCTTCGGCGCGCGGACGATCGGCCATTGCCGATGGCAGAGCCGGGCCAGTATGTCGTATTGCGTCTTCAGCAGGGGGATGGAAAGCCACCGCTCTATCGCAGCTATTCGCTCTCCAATGGTCCGTCATCGCTGGAATACCGGATCAGTGTCAAACTGGAAGCGGGAGGCGTCGCCGCCGCTTATTTGCATGATCGCGTGCGCGTTGGCGATGTCATCGATGTCAGCGCCCCTCGTGGAAGTTTCGTGCTATTGGAGAGCACGAGTCCTGTTGTGCTTCTCAGCGCGGGTATCGGCGCGACGCCCGTTCTCGCGATGCTGAATACGCTGTCGTCGCAACACTCGACGCGGCAGGTCTGGTGGCTGCATGCGGCTCGCGATGGACAGCATCATCCGTTCGATGCCGAAACTCAGCGCTTCGCTGATGCGCTTGCGCATTGCCGTCGCTATATCTGCTTCAGCAAGCCCGACGCCGCGCGTGACCGGCAAGGAGTCCACTACACGGAGACGGGTCATATTTCGCAAGCGATATTAGCGGGCCTGGGTATTCCGGCGGAAGCAGAGGTTTATCTTTGCGGACCGTCCCGCTTCATGACCGATATGCAGACTGCGCTGACGAATCTGGGATTCGCAAAGAGCCAGGTGCACACCGAAATCTTCAATGGAATGGAGTCGATGAATCCGGGAATCGTCGGCGATGCCATTCGTGCGCCGCATCTACCTGAGAACCACGGCACCACCGGTCCGGTTGTGTCCTTTGCCCGCAGCGGAATCAATGTGCACTGGGACGGTTCGACCTACCAGAGCATCCTGGAGTTGGCCGAAGCCTGCGATGTTCCCGTTCGCTGGGCCTGCCGGACGGGTGTTTGCCACAACTGCGAGAGCGGATTGGTCTCGGGAACCGTAGCGTACAGTCCGGAGCCGCTCGACAAGCCCGCAGATGGCAACGTGCTCATCTGCTGCTCGCAACCTGCCGGTGATACGGTCATTGATCTCTAGAAATCTCTAGAATCGCGTACGTATGCCTACTGCACCGACAACCTGGTTTGCAGTCGTCGATGCTCCGCCCGAGTTGTTGACGAATGCGACATAGCCATGCCCCGTTACGTGCTGATACATCCCTTCGATATAGACATCGGTCCGCTTTGAAAAGGCATAGACCGCCTGAAGGTTGACCTGATTCCATTTCGGGTCTTCGCTGAAACTCGTGGTTTGGGTCACGTGTCCATCGGTATAGGTATAAGAAGCGCCCAACGTGACGGCATGCGTGAGCGCATATTTTCCGCTGACTTCATAGTTATCGAATCGTAGCGTGCCGTTGTTGGAGCCGAACGAATGCGTGCCCTGAAACTGGCTGTGCGAGTATGAGAAGCCCACGGTCGCTCCGCCAAAAACATAGCTGACGACGGCTGCGACCGTGCGTTGCACATCCGCTCCGAGCTGAAAGCCGCCAGTGCCGTTCGATTGAGTTTCGGCTGGATCCAGCGCACCCGACGTATTGGTTGTGGAGTTGCTTCCATTCGCCTGGAGATACGCTGCCGCCAGGTTCAATGGGCCGTGGTTATACGCGACGCCCACGCTATAGGCGCGATTGGCTGCGAAATCCGGATTGTTCGAAAACGCATAGAGCCCGCCGAACCGGAAGCCGTAGTACTCGATGCTCGAATACTTGAGTGCGTTATTCATCCGTATCGAGTGATCGAGGTTATCGTTGTCGTACGGATGTGCGAAGCTCGCGTCGCCGAATGTGCCCGCCACGCCTGTCAATGGTTCGACGAAGTCAGTCAGAAAGTCGTACTGTCTTCCTAACGTCACGGTGCCGAACTGGTCTGTGGACAAGCCGACAAATGCCTGTCGTCCGAACAGTCTGCTGTTCTGACCGAGTTTGCCGTTTTGGATATTGAAGCCGTTTTCGAGGACGAATATCGCGTGAAGTCCCGAACCGAGATCTTCCGATCCGCGAAGGCCAAAGCGGCTACCGTTTATCTGACCGCTAGTGGTCTGAAACAGCGAACCATGCGATGTGCCCTTGTTGACGTTATTCGTGTATGAGAGACCCGCGTCGATCAGTCCATAGAGCGTGACGGAACTCTGTCCATACGCGGAAGCAGCGACGAAACTGGAAATCGCGACAAAGGTCAGCTTCTTCATCTTCTCGCCTCTGCAGTCAGACAGTACTTTGTATTGAGAAGTATCGTGTACTGTCGACGTTTTTCAAATGCGAGGCGGTAAAGACAGTTTTTGCATCCAGTCAACGGTTGACGCGCGGACCCGCAAAGATACGCGGGTCCGGCTTCTTTCAGGCGGGTGTTACTCAGGCCATAACAGCCACTTCACTGTAATGCCTGTCCGGCACAACAACGATATTGCCGACGAAGCGCTTCCCCATGAATTGCGTTTGCGCTTCATGAAACTTCGACAGCGGATACGTTGCGGCAAGAACGGGTTTGATCGTGCCCGTCTGAATATAGTCGAGCACGCGCCTGAACGCGCCGCGTGTGCCTTGCGATGATCCGTTCAACTGCAACTGCTTCAGGTACATGGTTCGCAGATCGAGTTGAACCACGGGCCCGGCAATCGCACCTGCCGTCGTATAGCGGCCTTCCGGGCGAAGGATGTTGAGCAGCTTGCCGAACAGCGCACCGCCGACCAGATCGGCCACCACATCGATCGGCTTGCCGCCCGTCATCTGTTCGACAGCGGCAGCGAAATCCGGGCTCTCGCGCAGCATCGCACCTTCTGCGCCGAGCTTCAGCACGGCTTCTTCCTTGCCCTCGCTGACCACCGCGTACGGAATGGCGCCGCGCGCGCGGCACAATTGAATGATGGCCGATCCGACGCCACCCGAAGCACCCGTAATCAGCACCGTGTCGCCGCTCTTGACGGCGGCGCGCTCGATCATCTGCTCGCCCGTGTGATACGCGCACCAGAAGGTCGCGAGTTCGGCATCGGAGTACGAGGAATCGACGCGATGCGCGCTCCCGGAAGAGACCGCTGCGTATTCGGCGTAGCCGCCGTCACGGCCGTGGCCGACATAGTCGATGTCGGCGAGGCTGTCGTCGTCGCGGTTATAGATCGACGCGTCGACGATTACCCGTTCGCCGATACGCGTTTCGCTGACGTCGCTGCCCACGGCGACCACGCGTCCCACGATGTCCGCGCCCTGAATGCGCGGGAACGACAGCGTCGAGCGTCCGCGCCGCCAGGTCGAAACGGCTTGCGGATCGTCGTCGGTGCCGTATGCACCTTCGCGCACCCAGACGTCGGTGTTGTTCAGTCCGCACGCAGTGACGTCGAGCAACACTTCGCCCGGCTGACAGACGGGAACGGGCACGTCGTCGCGATAGACAAGCTTGTCCAGGCCGCCGTGCGCGGTCAGCACGACGGCCTTCATGGTCTTTGGAAGCATGATTGTCCTTTTATGATCCCGTCGCGCGAAGCGAGAAGCGCGCGCGGACGGGTTCCAGGCAGAGGTGAAAGCCTTACGGCTTGACGAACAGCTTGCGCGGCGTGTTGCAGAGCGTCTCGACGCCCGTCTCGGTGATCAGAATACTTTCAGTAATTTCGAGGCCCCAGTCGTCGAGCCACAGGCCGGGCATGAAATGGAACGTCATACCGGGTTCAAGCACCGTCTTGTCGCCTGGACGCAGGCTCATCGTGCGCTCGCCCCAGTCGGGCGGATAGCTCGCGCCGATGGGATAACCGCAACGGCTGTTCTTTTCGATGCCGTACTTGTGCAGCATCGCGAAGAATGCATTGGCGATGTCTTCACATGTATTGCCCGGTTTCGCCGCAGCAAGCCCTGCTTCGATGCCTTCCACCACCGCGCGTTCGCCGTCGAGGAAATGCTTCGGCGGCTTGCCGAGATACACCGTACGCGACTGCGGGCAGTGATAGCGCTTGAAGCAGCCTGCAATTTCGAAGAATGTGCCCGCGTCTTTCGCAAAGGGCGTGTCGTCCCAGGTCAAATGCGGGGCAGCGGCGTCGGCGCCCGTCGGCAGCAGCGGCACAATTGCCGGGTAGTCGCCGCCATAGCCATCCACACCGGTAATTCCTGTTGCGTAGATCTCTGCGACCAGGTCATTCTTGCGCATGCCGGGTTCGATTCGCTCGACGATATGCGCATGCATCTGTTCGACGATTCGTGCGGCCACGCGCATGTATTCGATCTCGCGCGGCGATTTGACTGCGCGTTGCCAGTTCACGAGCGCGGTAGCGTCCTGCCACTTGGCGTTCGGCAGATTCGCGACGAGCGACCGGTAAGCCGCGGCGCTGAAATAGTAGTTATCCATTTCGACGCCGATACGCAATGCGCCCCATCCGCGTGCATCGATCACTTCTTTCGCGAGGTAATCCATCGGATGGCGAACGGGCGACTGCACATAATGGTCCGGGTAGCCGACGATATGCTCGTGCTCCATGAACACCGTGCGCTTCGCGCCGTTAGCGTCCTGACCGCGACCGAACCACACGGGCTCGCCATCAAGTGCGAGCAGCACGCACTGATGCACATAGAACGACCAGCCGTCATAGCCGGTAAGCCACGCCATATTGGTCGGATCGGACACGATCAGCAGTTCGATCCCTGCGGCCTGCATTGCTTTGCGCGTTTTGGCGAGACGCGTGGCGTACTCGGCGCGCTCGAACGGCAGACGGACGCCAGGCGTCGCGTTACGCGTTTCCGTTTGCGTTGTCTCTGACATGTTCCCCTCTCTCTTGCGTGAGGTCGGTTCTAGAAGTGACGCCTCATGCGTGTTCTCCTACGCGTGACAAAGCGCCTCTGGGTATTTCTGCGCGCAGTCTAATGCGGCGAAAAAGCCGCTTCGAATGTGCTAGTTCAATCTTCGATACCCGCATGTAAAGCACTCGACATCTGTTCCGATTGTCCAGGTATTGGCCCTGGGTAGGTACACCCATTCGATGCATGGAGAGCCGCGTGGCGCGGCATTGCGAGGCGCGCTGTTGCAGCGTTGGAAAAAGAATTGTTCTAGAGCAATCGGATCGTGAATATGGCTTTGTATTCTGATTTGCATAGCGGAACGGGCAAGCCGGCATCAGTACTGCGCGCCGATGCCAATGCCCCACGTTCCATCAAGCCCAGCATGACAAACGGGATCGAATCGAGATGACAACCGCGCGAGTCGCCGACATGCCAAGCGTTTCAGATATTGCCCCGGCGGATTTCCCGCCTGACTCACGAGTTGCACGTAATCACGCTGCCGAAGCGCGTGTCGAAGCCCAAAAGAACAAGCCCCTGATCAGGATCGATCGCGTGACGAAGCGCTATGGCGCGCTGACCGTGCTCGACGAGTTGTCGCTCGATGTCATGCCCGGCGAAAAACTCGCATTGATCGGTCCATCGGGTTCGGGCAAGACCACGATCCTGCGCATTCTGATGACGCTCGAATCGATCAACGGCGGTCACGTCGAAATCGATGGCGAACAACTCTTTCATATGCAGCAGGGCGGCCGTATGGTGCCCGCAAACGAGCGGCATCTGCAGAAGATGCGCTCGAAAGTCGGCATGGTGTTTCAGCACTTCAATCTGTTTCCGCACAAGAGCGTGCTCGAGAACATCACGCTCGCGCCGATTCTGACCAAAGGCGAGAGCCGCGAATCGGCAGAGAAGCGCGCGATGGAACTGCTCGACATGGTCGGCATGGCCGACAAGGCGAAGAGCCGGCCCGCGCAGCTGTCGGGCGGCCAGAAGCAGCGCGTGGCGATTGCGCGTGCGCTCGCGCTTGCACCGCGAATCATGCTGTTCGATGAAGTGACGTCGGCACTCGACCCGGAACTCGTCGAAGAAGTGCTGAACGTGATGCAACGTCTCGCGAAAGAGACCGACATGACGATGTTGCTCGTCACGCACGAAATGGGCTTCGCGCACGACTTCGCCGATCGCGTGCTGTTCTTCGACCGTGGCCGGATCGTCGAAGAAGGCAAGCCCGAGGACATATTCAGTCATCCGGAGCATGAACGCACGAAGGCGTTTCTGCGCAAGATCATCGCGGCAGGTCACAGGCTCTGAACAGTTTTTTCCGTTACTGAACACACACGCCGTTGCATACCACCACGCTCGAGGAGCCAAAAATATGAAACTGAAGGCCATTCTGATCACGGGAACCCTGTCGCTGCTGACGCTGAGCGGCGTTGCCTCCGCAGAGGACAAGCTGACGCAACTGAAGGAGCAGGGCTTCGCGCGCATTGCGATCGCGAACGAGCCGCCGTTCACCGCAGTCGGCGCGGACGGCAAGGTGACGGGCGCGGCACCCGATGTGGCGCGCGCGGTGTTCAAGAAGCTCGGCGTCAATGACATCGTTGCGTCGGTCTCCGAGTACGGCGCGATGATTCCCGGCCTCGCAGTGGGCCGGCATGACGCGATCGCGGCGGGCCTGTTCATGACGCCGCAACGCTGCGCGGCCGTTGCATATTCCCAGCCGGTGCTGTGTGCCGTCGAGGCATTCGCGGTGAAGAAGGGCAACACGAAGAGCATCAAGACGTACGAGGAAATCGCCAAAGATCCTAAGGCGGTGATCGGCGTGGAAGGCGGCACCACCGAGCAGAAGCTCGCGACCGCCGCACATATTCCGACCGATCGCGTAGTCATTGTGCCGGACGGACAGAGCGGACTGAAGATGCTTCAGGACGGCCGCATCGACGCATTTGCATTGCCGCTGCTGTCGATCAGCGATCTGCTCTCGAAGGCGAAAGACCCCAACCTGGAATCGATCGCACCCGTGCAGGGCACGCCCGTGCAATGCGATGGCGTCGCGTTCCGCAAACAGGACACCGCACTGCGCGATGCATTCGACGTCGAGTTGAAGAAGATGAAGGAATCCGGCGAATTCGCGAAGATCGTCGAGCCTTATGGGTTCTCCGCGAAAGCGGCGATGTCGACGAGCCGCGAGAAGCTGTGCGCCGGATCGAACTGAAGCCATTCGGGGCCGCCTGATATGCAACCGTATGCACGTCCGGCGGCCAGCCTGAAGTACTGCGAGGTCCGTTTATGAGTGTCTGGTCCGGCTATCTTCTGCTCATTCTGAAAGGCGCCGAAGCCACCGTCGAACTGACGGTGATGGGCACGGTGCTCGCGCTCGTCATGGCCTTCGTCGCAGGGCTCGGCCGATTGTCGCGGTTCGTCGCGGTGCGCTCGCTGGCCACTGCGTACATCGAGTTTTTCCGCGGTACGTCCGTATTCGTCCAGCTGTTCTGGGCGTACTTCGTCCTGCCGATGGCGGGGTTGACGTTGACTCCGCTGCAGGCCGGCATTCTCGCGCTCGGCCTGAACGTCGGCGCATATGGCGCGGAAGTGGTGCGCGGCGCGGTTGTCGCGATTGGCCAGGAGCAGAAGAACGCCTGCATCGCGTTGAATCTGACGCGCTATCAGCGCATGCGTCACGTGATCCTGCCGCAGGCGTTGCCGTTGATGCTGCCCACCTTCGGTAATAACGCAATCGAATTGCTCAAAGGCACGGCCGTCGTTTCGCTGATTTCGCTTGGAGACATGACGTTCCAGGCGCAGGTCGTGCGCTCGCAGACTGGTAATACGTTGATCCCGTTCGCGACGATACTCGCGCTTTACTTCGCGATGGCGTGTCTGATCGCATTCGGCATGCGCAAGCTCGAACGCCGGATGAGCTTCGGTCTTGATGGAATGAGGAGATAAGCGCATGGAATGGGACTGGAGTTTCGCGCGCCAGATCTTGCCGATCCTGCTGCAAGGGCTGGAGATCACGGTGCTCGCCACGGTGCTCGGCGCGGTCGTCGCGGCTGTGGTCGGCATGGTGTTCGCGATTCTGCGCCTGTCGCCGAATCGCGCGGTTGCGAATACCACGACAGCCGTAGTGAGCTTCATTCGCGGCACGCCTTTGCTCGTGCAACTGTACTTCGTGTTTTACGTGTTGCCGGACATCGGCATAAAGATGCCCGCGCTTGCGGCCGGCGTGCTCGCGCTTGGCCTGCACTATGGGACGTATGCGGCGGAAGTCTATCGAAGCGGTATCGAGAACGTGCCGCGCGGGCAATGGGAAGCGGCGAAAGCGTGCAATCTGAATCCGGCGCAAACGTGGCAGCACATCATCCTGCCCGAAGCCGTGCCGCCGATGCTGCCCGCGCTCGCGAACTATCTGATTTCGATGTTCAAGGAAACGCCGCTGCTGTCCGCGATTACCGTGCTCGAACTGATGAACGAAGCGAAGATCATCGCGAATACGGACTACCGCTACCTTGAACCGATGACGCTCGTCGGCGTGCTGTTTCTGTGTATCAGCCTGATCGCCGTGGCCGCTGTGCGACTGCTCGAAAAGCGCTTTCCTCCTCTTGGGCATTGACCGATGCAGACTGACATTCAATCCGCCCAGCGCGCGCCGCGTCTCGATGAACGGGCACTTGAGAAACGCATCGGCCTCGTGATTCTCGCGACCGATCACACGACCGAACCGGACTTCGCGGCACTCGTCGCGAGCGAGCGTATCGGTGTCTACGTGAATCGCGTGCCTTATGTGAACCCGGTGACGCCGGACAATCTGCGCGCGATGCAGCCTTCGCTGACGGCGGGCGCCGCGCTGATTCTGCCCGACGAAGCGCTCGACGTCGTGATGTATTCGTGCACGTCGGCGTCCGTGATGATCGGCGACGCGCAGATCGACGCGGCGATTCGCGCGGCGAAACCGCAAGCTCAGGTGGTCACGCCGACAGCCGCGGCCGTGACCGCGCTGCGCGCGCTCGACGCGCGGCGCATCAGCGTGCTCACGCCTTATACGGTCGAAACGAGCGGTCCGATGGCCGATTACTTCACCGCGCAAGGTTTCGTGATCGATCGCTTTACGTGCCTGGGTTTGAGCGACGACCGCGAGATGGCACGCATCTCGCACGACGATATTGTCGAGTTCGCGCGTGACGCGATGGCCGACGAGTCCGACGCGCTTTTCATTTCGTGCACGGCTGTGCGAGCGGCCGCCGTCATCGCGTGGATCGAGTCGCTAATCGGCAAGCCCGCGGTGAGCAGCAATCTGGCGACGGCGTGGATGTGTCTGCGCCTTTGCGGCGATAACAATGCAAAGTCCGAACACGGACGACTGATGACGCTGCCGTTGCCGTCGCTCGAAGTTTGAGCGGCGCATCTAACGGCAAGCGCTAACTACTATCTGTGTTGTCGATGCGGTCGGGGGCGAAGTCGCATCGCTGGAGATTCAGGAGGGAGGGACGATGGGCTACGCACATTCACATGCATGGGAAGGCGAGGCGGAGCAGCGCCAGTCGACGAGTCTGTTGTGCCGCGCAATCGCGGCATCGGCGCTCGGCAACGCCACGGAGTGGTTCGACTACGGCATCTACGCCTACGGTCTGACCTACATATCGGCGGCGCTTTTTCCGGGCAGCACGGCTCAGGCCACGTTATTCGCGCTCGCCACGTTTGCGATTTCATTTCTGGTCCGTCCGCTGGGCGGTCTGTTCTGGGGTCCGCTCGGTGACCGCCTCGGCCGCAAGCAGGTGCTCGCGATGACGATCATCCTGATGTCGCTGGCCACGCTGCTGGTCGGACTCGTACCGACTTACGCGCACATCGGCTGGTGGGCGCCGACGCTGCTGATCGTTCTGCGCATGATCCAGGGCTTTTCGACGGGCGGCGAATACGGCGGCGCGGCGACTTTCATGGCCGAATATGCGCCGGACCACAAGCGCGGCTTTTGCGGCAGCTTCCTCGAGTTCGCCACGCTCGCGGGCTTTTCGCTCGGCGCGCTGTTGATGCTCGGCTGCTCGGTCGTGCTCGGCAACACCGCGATGCACGATTGGGGATGGCGCCTGCCGTTCCTGATCGCGGCGCCGCTCGGGCTGATCGGCTTCTATCTGCGCTCGAAACTCGAAGACACGCCCGTCTTCGTCGAACTGGAACGCACGAGCCGTACCGACAAGCCAAGCGACAAGCAGAGCTGCGTCACGCTGAAGGCGCTGATTGCCGATTACTGGCGGCCCCTCGTGTTGCTCGGTGGACTGGTGGTGGCGCTGAACGTGGTGAACTATGTGTTGCTCGCCTACATGCCGACCTTCATGCAGAAGCAGCTCGGCATGAGCGACAACATGTCGTTGCTGGTGCCGCTGATCGGCATGCTCACGATGATGGTGTTTCTGCCGTTCGCCGGGACGTTCTCCGACCGGGTCGGCCGCAAGAACGTCTGGTGGTTTTCGCTTGTCGGGCTTTTTGTCGCCGCGATTCCGATGTTCCTGCTGATGAAGCATGGTCTCGCCGGCGCATTGATCGGCTTCTCGGTGCTCGGTCTGCTGTACGTGCCGCAGCTTGCCAGCATCTCGGCGATGTTCCCGGCGATGTTCCCGACACAGGTGCGTTATGCAGGGATGGCGATCGCATATAACGTGTCGACGTCGATCTTCGGCGGCACGGCGCCGATGGTCAACGAGTGGCTTATCGCACGCACCGGCAATGTGCTCGTGCCGGCGTACTACATGATGGCCGCGTGCGCGATCGGCGCGCTGGCGCTGATCTTCGTCACGGAGACGTCGGGTTGTTCGTTGCGCGGGCGCGGCATTCCGGGCAAGGCATGATGCATCGGTAAAGCGGTTGCGGGCGCCCCTGCGGTCAAGGGGCGCTCTTGTCGTCTATCGCACGCTGCGCGGCGGTCAATCCGGTTGTCAAGGCGTCGTCTACCGTGTCGAAGACAAGGTTGCCTTCCTTGACGAGCCGGATCGGTACACCTATGGGCCTTCTCGGATCCGCCGTGCAGATACTCACCACCGCAACGTACCCCACCGGGGGACCGTATCTGAATTCGCCCGATACGGCCCGCACGGAATCGAGCGTCACGGTGATCTCAAAGCCCTTGTACGAGATCGTTTTTTCCATCGATTCACTCCCAGTCTGACGGACTGCAATTGAACAGCCTGCGTCAGCAATAAAGTTAAAGATGTGGGTTTGAAAAATCAACAGATTCGATACCGTTATGGCGACTGCACCTGGACAGGCGCGCCAGGCTTGTCCGCTCCTTGCGGGGCGACCACGAGATAGCGGCGCCTTTCGCCCGCCTTGCCTGCATTGCCCGTTCCGGGCGTGACCAGCTGGCGAATCTGCCCGAGCGCATTGACGATCGCCGAGCCCGCCGGATTGGACATGAAATTCGCGAGCACTTGCAGATCGCCTTTGCCATTGGCGTTGTCGGCGAGAGCCAGTACGTAGGGCTGTTTCGGTTGCAGACCCGTGACGGCGGCCTGCAGAACCTGCACGAGACCCTGATCGAACAATGCGACAGTCGTAGGTGTGCTGGACGCGTTGTTAGCTTTGCCCGACCCTATCGGCACGAGCACGATGTGGACGCTCTGACCCGCGAGGCCCAGCGTCTGCAGGTTCAGCGTGCCGTCGCCTTCCGGTACTGCGTCCGGTACATAGGTTACCGCTTGCGGCGCCTGACCGATGGGCACCGTTGCGATGACCGTGTTGGTCGATGTGTCGATAGCCGTCATCGCATCGGCGTTTTCGAGGCCGACGTAGATGCGGCTGCCGTCGCCCGATGGCCATATCCCATGCGGCAGGTTGCCGACGGGTATCGTCGCGACCTGCGAGAAG
The DNA here is from genome assembly GCF_030412785.1 of Paraburkholderia sabiae. Classification (NCBI taxonomy): domain Bacteria; kingdom Pseudomonadati; phylum Pseudomonadota; class Betaproteobacteria; order Burkholderiales; family Burkholderiaceae; genus Paraburkholderia; species Paraburkholderia sabiae. The sequence goes on along the minus strand of NZ_CP125295.1, from coordinate 2,847,114 downwards.
TCATCGGTTCGAAATACCTTCACCACGTTCAGGCCGCCGACGCTGACGTACGCGAACGTGCCCTTGTCGTTATGCACGATGTTCACGTGATTCGTGATCGGGCCTGTGTCGAGTGTCGTGATCGGCGCGAATGGCGGTCTTGCATCGAACACCTGGACCTTGCCCGTGTCCTTGAGCGTGAACCAGACCTGCTTGCCGTCGGGCGTTGCCGCGAGGTCGGGACAGAAGGGGCTGGCCTGCCTGACCGTGCCGACGATCTTGTGATCGGCGACGGACACCACTTCGGTCTCCGGGTTGAAGGACGAACAGACATAGCCGTACTTTCCGTCCGGCGAAAAGATCTGCATGCCGGGACCGGACGGGACCGTGATGCGCGATTTCTCCTCGTATGTTTTTCCGTCGAGTACCGCAACGTAGTTTTCGCCGCGCACGGTCACCCACACTTCTTTTCCATCGGGCGTGAAGAAAGCCTCGTGAGGAGAGCGGCCCACGTAGGTGACATGCCTGACGGCGTTGGTCTGCGTATCGATGAACGAAACCGAGTTCGATCCGATCGAGACAACCGCAATCGTGCGATGGTCCGGCGAGAAACCCATGCCGTGAACCAGCAATTGACCTTTGTATAACGGACTGAAATTGCCCGGCGACGGATCGCCGAGGCGAATCAGTCCGAGCAGCCTGTTGTCGGCGGGGTCGATCACCGACACGGTGTTCGAGAACTGTTCGGCGGCGTAGACACGATCGTGATGGCTGACGGGAATGTCGGGATCGGACTGCGACCCGGGGGCCTGGCCCGCCCACGCGAACTGCGCTGCGATGAGCGCGCTTGCAGAGAACGCGACGGCGATGATCGATGGGCGTTTCATCGTTGATCCCCTTGCATAGGGTGTGGCATGTTCATTTGCATGCCGTGACCGGTGGCCTGAGCGGGGGCGGGTGCAGTTGCTGGCAATGGCTGCCCGATCGCAACGTGCATCGCGACGATTTCCTGCTGCTGCTCGACGACGATCTCTTGTGCAATACGGCGCAACTGTTCGTTGTGTCCGTAGCGCAGTTCGGCCTGCGCCATGTCGATCGCGCCTTGATGGTGAGGCACCATCATCGCGACAAAATCGCGATCGACGTCACCCGTCGGTGTCGCGGACATGCCGTCCATCATTTTCGTCATGGCGGCATGGTTCTCCGCCAGAAACGCCGCTTCGCCGGATGTCGATGTCGCGTCGGTCTGTAAGCCGGCTGTCATGGCTGGCGTGTTGCATAGAGTCGGGATCGCTACGGCGACGGCGATCTTCAGCATCGTCCGCACGTTGCGAGGGCTTGGGATACGCACGATTTTTCTCCTGTTGTGGCAAACAGGTATTTCATTGGATTTCGCGCAGAGGGAGAGGCCAGGCGCGATCGGGTTGCCGCGGTATCGCTTGTCGATGAACTATCGCGCAGGTCGGCGGATCGTGCAGGGATGGTGGCGCGTGCCCACTTTCGTATCGAAGTTGAAGGGTTGGCCGCCTAGACTTCGATGGCCGGCGATCGGGCTACGCGTCCGGCGCGACGATAGACGGAGCTGTCCATGTCGAAACTGGTCGGAACGATGGCGAGTGCGATCGATATCCTGTTGCCGGATCTCGAAGCGATCTACAAGGATCTGCATGCGCATCCTGAACTGTCGATGCAGGAGGTGCGAACCGCGCAGATCGCAGCAGATCATGCGCAGAAGTTCGGTTACGAAGTGACCCGCAACGTCGGCGGTACGGGAGTGGTGGCCGTGCTGCGCAACGGCGACGGCCCGACGGTCATGCTGCGCGCCGACATGGATGCGCTGCCGATGGCGGAGGCCACCGGGCTGCCATACGCGAGCACGGTAACGGCCAGGGATGAAGACGGAGTCGAGGTCGGCGTCGCGCATTCGTGCGGTCATGATCTCCATGTAACCTGGCTGATGGGTGTCGTGCGCCTGATGGCCGAACACCGCGACGCCTGGCGCGGCACGCTGATGGCCGTCTTTCAGCCGGGCGAGGAAGTGGGGCGCGGTGCGCGCAGCATGATCGACGACGGCATGATGACGCGCTTCCCCAAGCCCGACGTGATACTGGGTCAGCACGTGATGGTCGGCATGGCGGGTACGGTCAGCTATCGGAGCGGCACGATCCTGTCGGCGGGCGACAGTCTGAAGGTCAGGCTGTTCGGCCGTGGCTCGCACGGTTCGCAGCCGCAGACGTCCGTTGACCCGGTCATCATGGCGGCATCGACGACGCTGCGTCTGCAGACCATCGTTTCGCGTGAAATTTCGCCGCGCGACAGCGCTGTACTGACTATCGGCGCACTCCAGGCGGGCACGAAAGAAAACATCATCCCCGATGACGCCACGCTCAAACTCAATATGCGCACCTTCGATGACGATGTGCGCGAGTACATGCTGGGCGCCATTCGCCGCATCTGCTGCGCGGAATGCGCGGCATCGAACGCGCCGCGCGAACCCGAATTCACTACGCTGTCGAGTTATCCGCTGACGATCAACGACGAAGCGACGATCGAGCGACTAGGCGCTGCGTTCAAAAGCCACTTCGGCGAGCGCGCTTACGAAGCGCAACCCGCTGCGGCGAGTGAGGACTTCAGCGTGTTCGGTCGTGAATGGGGTGTGCCTTACGCATTCTGGTTCGTCGGCGGAACGGATCCGGACCAGTTCAAAAGCGCGTTGGCCGCGAAAAAGCTCAATGAAATTCCGAGCAACCATTCGCCGAAGTTTGCCCCTGTACTCAGCCCGACGCTGCGCACGGGACTCGAAGCGATGCTGTGCGCGGCGGGGGAATGGCTGGGTAAGCTGGACGGTGATGAGTGAATCGTCTGTCTGTTCTGCTGTCACGCGCTCGCGGCACTGGTCGTCGTCGGGATCGTACCGGACGGCGCGCCATGCGTCGGATGCGCAACGGGCGACCATGCATAGAGCCCCGCCCATTCGCTATAACCGTTCACCACAAAACCCCCGCAGCGATCGATGTACCGCTGACGCGACGTTTCATAGACACCTCGGAGCGCAAACCACGGCACATGCGGCAGATCGTGATGCACGAGGTGGTAGTTGTTGTTCAGAAACAGCAGACGCCAGAACCACGCGGCCTCGTTGATGACGGAACGATGTTCGTGCGAAGCGGCCGCACGATGTTCATAAAACGAGCGCACCGCGCTCAACGCCAGCGCAGGATACGCGACACACGCGATAAACAGCCACGGCGCAATCCCGCACGCACGGTCGAGCCACGCCATCAGCGCAGCGAGCGCGGCGAAATGCGCGAGCCACGCGGGCACATCGGACCAGTCGCCGCGCATCGGCTTGCGCAGCGCCTGAGTCGCCGTCGCAGCAATCGAAAACGCGGGGCCGAGCAGCAGGCGTCCAAAAAACGTATTGCGCGCGACCAGCAATCCGCGCGTCAGCGCTCCCGCCTGACGCCACGCAGCGCCGCTGACGAAATAGCTTTCGGGATCGATCTCGGGATGCGTCAGATGTGGATCGTCGTGATGCTGCAAATGCAGATCGCGATACACGCGATACGGAAACCACGCAGCTAGCGGCGCAAAACCGATCAGTCCGTTGACGAACGCAGAGCGCGTCGGGTGTCCATGCAGCAGTTCGTGCTGCAACGACATGTACCACGCGCTGAACACGGCGAGCAGCGGAATCGCGATGCCCAGACCGAGCGAGCGCGCATGGCTCGCGATAAAAAACCATCCGCCGTAGATCGTGCCGATCAAGAGCCACGTCGGCCATTCGGTGCGCCAGGTGAAGCTGTTGCGTCGTTGCGCGAGCGTGTGTCGTTGTGCGTCGTCGAGATAGAAGGACATTGGCGGATCGGTCGTATTGCAGTCCAACCGATCCTAAAGGCGAGGCCGCCGCAGCCGAACCAATTTGTTCGGCAAAGCATGTGAGCAAAGCGGATTTAGCCCGCGTTATGCGTACGGGCTGAACAAATGCCCAGCGCCTTTACCGATGCATGCCGATCTCGCACGCGTGATCGAGCAGCGGTTCGGCTGTGCCGCTGCCGTCGTCGAGTTCCAGTCCGCTGTTGACGACCAGCCAGCCGTCCTTGTCGCTCGACCCTGCGCCCGTCACGAGAATGGTCTGCTGCGCCATGGCGTCGCTGCCGTGACGGTCGCGCGCGACGATGCGAAACGGGTCGTCATTGCCCTTCAGCGACAGCACGCGCATCACGCGGTATTTGTTGCCGTCGAGCGTCGTCCAGTGCCACTGACCGGGCTCGATCGTGCTGAAGCGCGCGAGGTCCTTGATGATGCCGTCGTGCATGCAGTCCATATGGATATGCAACTGCTGCTGCGAGCGGCGGTACTTCGAATTGATTTCGAGGCCCAGCTGGTTCGGCGGAAACGTCAGGCCGATGCGCGAGCCCACGTATTGCCGCGCGGCCCACGCGTCGGCCCAGTAATCGGGTGCATCGGCGTCGAGCACGCTCGGGCTTTCGATGCCCGTCACGCGATCGGTCGGAATCAGCAGAAACTGCGTGTTGCCGTTGATGTCCTTGAGGATCGCGTAGCGCTTTTGCAGATCGACGGAGGTGCAAAAGCCGGGACTGCCCGACGCGCGTGCAGCGGGCACGCACTGATGGTCGACGATATTCCAGAGTGCGTTGGGGTCGGCTGCCGCGATGAGCGCACAGCCGGACGTCCACAGCGCGACGGCAAGCGCCGCCAGGTGCCTGATGCGTGGTCGGATCATGAAGAGTCAGATGGTTGGAGCGGGCACCGTGCCGAGCAGTGCTTCGAACGCGATGCCGATGGCGAGCAGCCGGCGGTCGCTGCCGAGCGGCCCGTCGAGTTCGATGCCGACGGGCAAGCCTTCCTGCGTGAGCCCGGCGGGCAGCGACAGGCCCGGAATGCCCGCGTTGCTGGCGGGATCGGTATTGCGCAGGTAGGCCGTCATTTCTTCGATGGCAGGCGAGCCGTCGATAGACACGATCGACGAGCCGTTCACTTCGTCGATGGGAACGGCCACCAGCCGCGTGGTCGGGAACAGCAGCGCGTCGAGCCGTGCGGCCGCGAACGTATCGGCGTAGTGCTGCTGCAATTGCGGACGCCACGTGTGCAGCGCGTCGGGATACTGCTGCGCCAGAGCGCCCGCCAGTACGGCGTCGTAGATGTCGCGCACATCGGGGCTCGCGATGCGTGCCGCGAGTTCACCCACGGTTTTGACGGGCGCATCGTTCGCGACGAGGTATTCGCGCACGTCGTCGAGCGCTTCGTGAATCGCGATCGGGCCGCCTACCTGTTCGTTCAGACGCATCAGGTCGGGCATTGCGACGGGCACGAAGGTCACACCCGCCGCTTCGAGTTTCGTGAGCGCGCCGCGCGCGACGTCTTCCGTCGAACGTTCGAGTTCGGCCCACAGCGGTTCGGGCAGACCGATGCGCAGCGCGGACAGTTGCACATCGGGCAGCGCCGTGTCGCCCGTGATCACGCCGTCGAGCAGCGCGACATCCGCGACGGTGCGCGCCATTGGTCCGACGGTATCGCGCGTGTGACTGATCGGAACGACGGCCTGCGGATCGTGATAGCGGCGTTCCGCACCGCCGTTGCCCACCGACGGCCGGAAGCCCGCGATGCCCGTCAGCGCGGCGGGGATACGCGTCGAGCCGCCCGTATCGCTGCCGAGTCCGGCAGGCGAAACGCGTGCCGCGACGGCCACGGCCGTGCCGCCCGACGAGCCGCCAGCCATCAACGACGGGTCGTACGGATTGCGCACGGCGCCTGCATGCGGGGCCAGATTCGTGCTCGTGATGCCGAACGCGAGTTCGTGCATGTTGGTCTTGCCGAGCACGATCGCGCCCGCGTCGGTCAGCTTGCGCACGGAGGGCGCGTCCGTCTTCGGCTTGAAGCCGTCGAGCGCGGGCGTGCCCGCCGACGTGAGCAGGCCAGCCGTGTTGATGTTGTCCTTGATGACGACAGGCAGGCCCGCGAGCGGAAGACGGGCTTTTTCGTCGGGCGGCAGGGCGTCGATGCGCTTCGCGGCCGCGAGCGCGCCTTCCATGTCGATGACCGTGAAGGCGTTGAGGGTGGCGAGTGCGGCGGCGCGCGCGAGCAAGGTCGCGACATAGTCGGTGGCGGCGAGGCGCCCCGACTGGATGGCTTCGACGGCCTGGGTTGCCGTCAGCGCGAGCTGCTCATCGACGGTCCATTGCATGTGGTTTGTCTCCCTCGGTTGAAACGTGTCGTGAAAGTGCCCGCGTGCGCGGTCGCACGGCACGTTCATGGGCGTATCCAGTAACGTTACTGCTTGCCCATGAAACGCAGCGCGAGGCGCGCGAGCTTCGGAACGAGCGTCGGACGTACGAGGCGTTTGTCGTAGCCGGCCATCCGTTGGTCGTTTTCCTGGAGACAGAGTTCGATCAGTTGACGTGTCGAGAGTGACTGGCCGATGTTCGAACTGTTGGCGGCGAGGAAGTTCGAGTCGTGCGCGACGCCATTCGCGTCGATGCCTTTCGCGATCGCAACGCGGTCCCAGATCAGCTTGACCCAGATCGCGCCGACGCGCAGCGAGTGCCACGGACGCCGCCACCACGGCATCGTGCGGCGATACCACGCGACCCAGTTGATGAAAAAGAGGATGTGGCGCGCTTCTTCCTGAATGACGGGCTCGAAGGTTTCGACGAGTTCTTCGGGGAAATAGCCCGACAGTTGTGCTGAACGAAACAGGCCGAACGCGAAGAAGCTGTCGATGCATTCGCTATAGCCGGTGAACATCCACGCCCATTCGGCGTCGCGCGGTGCGGGGTAGTCGGGTTCGGGCGCGAGTTCGATGCCGTATGCGGCGACGAGGCGTGACAACACATGCTTGTGACGCGCTTCTTCGGCGGCGTCCATTTCGATTGCTTCGCGCACCAGCGGGTCTTGCACCTGCGCGGCGTAGGTCGAGACGCGGATCGACGCGCGGCCTTCCGTCTGCACCGCGATGTCCCAGATGGGCAGCGACGTGATGCGCTTGAGCGCGTCGGGTGGCAACTGCGGCCAGTCGATAACGGCGGGCTTGTACGGGTTGTGCGTTTCAAGCAGCATCCGGCAGAACATCTGCTTGTGTTCGTCCGAGCCGACCCGCATGCGCGCGTGGCCATCGAAGGTCCAGTGCCGCAGCGCATGATCATGAGCGGCTTCTGCTTCTGTGATCAGGGTGTCTGACATGTCAGGCGGAATCTTTGGCTAGTTATTCCGGCTATTCTGTCATAACCCGTTATTTCGTGACGTCGAGCGGGCATACGCCGTGCTGATGCGCACGTTTTACGTGCCGCGCGACGTCAAAAATTGCAATACTGCTCTGCGTTTATTGATGACAGTCGATCCATAAGCGTCCCCAGCGGAACGCATACGCAAGTGCGTGTTCTTCGTCGAAGAAGTAGTCGAGCGCATCGAACGAATAGGCGTGATCGCCGCTCGCGGGCGTGGTCTTTTCGATCGTGAGATTCGCCGCGAAGAGGCCGTTGGGCAGGCGCTGCGCGACGGGCGCGACTTCGTAGCCCTTGTAGCGGATATGCCGGTTGCCCCGCAAAGCCTTCTCCGGCTTCGGATGTTCGGAACTCGTCCGAAAGTGGTTTGGATTCTTCATTGCACTGCTCCCTGCTGCTGATCGTCCCGCCAAGCGTAAGCGACCCCGTTCGACGACTGAACCAACGATTCGTCGGAAGCAAATCAGGCCGGGGAAGCTTTGAGTTTTCGCGAGGGATCTGCTTGGGGAACCGCTAGTTACGGCTCGATTCTGCCGCGTGTGCGGCCGATTGCCCGTGCGTTTTCGTACAGTGCGCGGAAGGTTTCGGACGAGTCCGCCAAGGTATGCGAAAGAGATCCGCGTTGAACGTCAGAACGTCAAAGCGCAAAAACGCCACGCGCCGCATCGAAGCCGCGCGTGGCGTTCGCCAAAGCAAAAGCAGCGGATCAGTTCGCCAGCGCGAGAACCCGCGAACCGCGCGCATCGTCTTCATCATCCGACGACGCCGCATGCGCAGCGACATTCGCCGCATGATGCGAGCGAAACGCGAGCGCGAATTGCGCGGCCTGCTGGCCGACCGTCGACAGCTGATCGACCACTTTTGGATCCGAGCACGTGTCTACGGTTTCGAAGCGCGTTTCGAGCGTATTGATGCCTGCGCCGAACGGCGTCGGCCAGCCGCGCAACGCGTGCACGATCGAACGCAGCGACGTCAGCACGGAACCCGCCGCCTGCCATCCATACGCGGTGACGATACAGCCGACCGCGCGACCGTCGAGATACGGACGCTCGTCGGCGCGCAGTTCTTCGAGCGTATCGAGTGCGTTCTTCACGAGGCCCGATACGCCGCCGTGATAGCCGGGCGTCGCGATGATCAGCGCATCGGCTTGACGCACCGACTCGATCAGTTCGAGTTGCTCGGCAGTGCGCTGCGCGCTTTCGGGTGCATAGTGCGGCAGGCTGTGCAGGAATGCGCCGCCAAACAGACGCGTGCGCGCGCCGGCCTGTTCGGCGCCGCGCAGCGCGAAACCGAGCGCGCGTTCAGTGGACGATGCCGCGCGCGTGGTGCCGCCGATGCCGATCACGAGCGGGCGGCGGTTCTGGTCGAAACGGGTCAACTTCAAGCTCCTTGCTGCAGTGGCGGCCGGCCGGATGCATGTTCGAACCATTGCGACATGCTTCTCATGCGAACGGGCGATGGGCCTGAACCGTCATGTTAGTGACCGATGGTAGCAGCGGGAAACGACTTTTTGTTCTAACGATATAACGGCGTCAGGGTTATCGGCTGCGCACGCGGGCGTGGATTGCTTGTACGAAAGGCTTCGTTGGAGCGAAGGCGGGACGGTGCCAGAATGAAACCGTCTCCTCCATGAGAACTCCTTGACATGGGATTCGCCCCGGTTTCGCAAGAATCCGGGGCTTTTTTTGCCTGCGGGGAATGGGCGGTGTGTCTGCTACTGCGCTGACGACTGCTGCGGCAACGGCACGATGCGCCGCGCGCCGAGCGAGTTGTCGTTGGCCGTCATATCGCGCGATTCGGGCGTCACGCACACCACGTCGCCCTCGAACGCATTACGCCAGACGAAACCCGTCTTGCAGGTGTCCGGACCATATGCGCCGCCATTGGGCGAGCGGTTTTCGCTTGCCGCCCTGTTTTCGGCGAGGATGCGCGTTTGCGTTTCCTGCGTCACGCACACCTTGTCGCCGGGTTCCGCCTGACGCCAGATGAACGGCTTCACGCACGCGCCGCGCAGGTGGGCGGCCCGCTGCAATTCTTTCCGCGACACCATCTGGTCGGGCGGGTTGTGCGGCTGTGAAGCCACCGCTTGCACGGGCGCGGACACGGGCGGCGTATCCGCCTTCGCTTCGTGCCCCGGGCCCGACAGCTTCAGCACGACGGCACCCATCAGCGCGACGGCGGCGACCGCGCCGCCGATCGTCCAGATGCGCTTGTTGCCGCTGCCATCGCTGCCGTTCCTGTTCACGTTCGTCTTGCGCGAAGTGCGCGATGTAACAGTCGATGTAACAGTCGATGTGTCCGCTCCGGTGTCGTTCCCGCCGGTGCTGTCTGCCGTGTCGTTGTCCGCGTGCTCGCGCAATGCGTTGATCAGCAATTGCATGTCGCTGTCCCAGCGCGCGTGCGTGAGTTCGACGGAATTGCGGTAGGCGAGATCCTTGATGTCGGCGGGCAGATCGGCTTCCTGCGGCATCGCCGCGCCTTGCACCAGAACGGGTATCACCGTCACGCCGCGCTTGAGCGCCGACGCCGTTTCGATCCGCACGAAATCGCCCGGATTGTCGAGGCGCCGTTTGCCGTCGCGGTCCGTCACCGTGAGCCACGTCCGGCCGATCAGCGAGAGCAGCACCGCGCACTTGTCGATGTTCGTTTCGATGGCGCGCCGGAAATCGGCGCCGGGCTCGATCGTCGCGACATCCATGAATACCGTGTGTTCGCCGAATACTTCGCGCAGCGATTCGAACAGGCGTCCCGCCTGGCCTTCCGAATCCTCGCGCCGGTAGCTGATGAAAATTGGCCGCATCGAACGATTCCTCCCTCAACGGGTTGAACGGCGAGCCGATCCTTCAATTCAAATGCTCTTTCATTAAAGCAGAGCAATGCGCGTCCCGTTAGCGCCGCATTCGCAGCCGAACGCAGATGTGATGGAGCACATCCGACACGTTTCCCGCGCAACGGTCCTCGACAGTCTGCTACCCCAACACCGACGCGAGCCGGCTTCTGTTCGGCACCGCTCAGAACGCACAAACTTGCCTTGGCAATGCAGTGTGCTTTGCTATGCTCGTTGAAGCCTCGACGAACCGGCCGATCTGTCAGGCACACATCCGCTGGCGCACACGCGCCTCATTGTTCGTGCTTGTCCGGAGTTCTCCCATGAGTGCATTCGACACGTTGCTCGCGCAAACCATCCAGTCTGCCGAACTGCTTTCCGACACGGGTTCCAACGAAGAACGCAAGGAATACGACCAGACCAATCCCGTCGCGCTGCCCACACGCCGCGCGGCGCTGCCCGCCATTTCCGACAAGGCCGTCGAGCTGATCGTCACCTTCGAGGTCACGAGCGAAGCCGCGTACAACCGGCTCTACACGCATCCCGTGTGGCCACAAGGACAGTCGGGCTGCACGATCGGCATCGGCTACGACCTCGGCTACGTCGACGCGCAGCACATGTCGGCCGACTGGGGCGCCGCGCAGCTCGCGCCCGCCGACATCGCGACGCTCGGCGGCGTGTGCGGCCTCAAGGGTGCGTCGGCGCAACAGGCGTTGCCGCGCGTGAAGTCGGTGAGCGTGCCGTTCGCCGCCGCGAACACGGTTTTCCGGCAGGTGACGCTGCAACGCACGATCGCGCAAACCATCGCGAAGCTGCCGAACGCCGCCACGCTCAAGCCCGATTGTCTGGGCGCGCTGGTGTCGCTCGTCTATAACCGCGGGCCGTCGTTCGGCGCGGCCGGCGACCGCTACACCGAAATGCGCGCGATTGCCGCCGATGTCGCGAACGGCAATCTCACCGACATTCCCAACCAGATCCGTTCGATGAAACGGCTCTGGGCGAACCAGCCGAACCTGCAAGGTCTCGTGCGGCGTCGCGAACTCGAAGCGCTGCTGTTCGAAGAAGGGCTGGGCTGATTCGTTCTTCATGGCGGGCTCGCCGCGCGGGCCCAACATCGGCGTGTGGGATCGAGCGCCGCGCTGCCCGACGGAGTGAAGCGTGCAAAGCATCGAAACATCCGTGCCGCCGCAAGTGCTCGCGGAGCTTCCGCAGCCGCCGCAAGCTGCGTCCGCTGCCGACGCGGGCAATCGTCTGAAAATCAGCGTCGTCAACGGCAACCTGCAGTTCGTGCAGGAAGCGCTGCTGCTCGGCCACTATCGCGATGCATCGCTGACGGGCGTGGAGCGTGTCGTCGACGGTCTGATCGGTGGCGCGCTCAACACGTCGATCCGGCTCGGGCGCTATCCGCAGCATATCGGCACGCAGCAGGTGTTCGTCAACGCGGGCTTCCGCTCGCCGCATCCGTTCCGGCTGCCGCGTCCCGCCGGGCTGATCGTCGTCGGACTCGGAAGCGAAGGGCAACTGCGCGCCGCCGATCTCGTCACGACCGTGCGGCTCGGCGTGATCGCTTGGTCGCAGCGGCTCGCCGAAAACGCGCCGGACCGCGCCGCGCCGTTCGTACTCGCGGCGACGCTGATCGGCAGCGGCGGCTCCGGCATCGCGGCCGGGCAGGCGGCGCGGCTCGTCGCGGAAGGCGTGCGTGACGCCAACCTGCGTCTGCGGCTGACGGACTGGCCATGCGTCGGTCACCTTCGCCTGATCGAGCTGTACATGGACCGCTCGACGGAAGCGTGGCGTTCGCTGAAGCTGCTCGAACAGGCGAGCCCCGACTGCTACGCGATCGACGACGCCGTGAGCGACGGCACGGGCGGCCTGAAGCGTCCGCTCGACAGCAGCTATCGCGGCGCGGACTACGACCTGATCAGCGCGATCACACAGAACGACGCGTCAGGCGAAACGAACGTCGTCTATACGCTCGATACGCGCCGCGCGCGCACGGAAGTCCGCGCGACGGCCACACAAGGGCGTCTGCTCACGCAGCTGGTGAAGGCGGCATCGAACGCGGACAACGACGACGCGAACCTCGGTCTCGTGCTCTATCAGCTGCTCGTGCCGCGCGAAATGCAGCCGTTTCTCGCGGGCGGCTCGGAAATGCAGATCGAAGTCGACAGCGGCACGGCGGGCATTCCGTGGGAAATGCTCGACAGCGCCGCGAACGCGCCGCAGCGCAACGCCGATTCGCCGCGTCCGTGGGCGATCCGCGCGAAGCTGTTGCGCAAGCTGCGGATCGGCGATTTCCGCCATCGCGTCGATGACGCGAGCCGCGAAGCACAGATTCTCGTGATCGGCGAGCCGTATGTCGGTGATCCGCGTTATCCCGCGCTGCCGGGCGCGCGGCAGGAAGCCGACGCCGTTGCGCAGATGCTGAGCGGGCGCCTGGGACTCGCGAGCGTCATGCCGCTCGTCGCGCACTCAGACGGCGAGCGCGGTCCCGACGCGCGCAGGATCGTCAGTACGCTGCTCGAACGCGACTGGCGCGTGCTGCACATTTCGGGGCACGGCGAGCCGCCCGCCGACGAAGCGAATTCCGTCGGCGCCGGCGACGACCGGTTGCGCGGCGTGGTGCTGTCGGACGGCATCTTTCTCGGGCCGCGCGAGATCCGCATGTTGCAGCGCACGCCGCAACTCGTGTTCGTGAACTGCTGCTATCTGGCGGCGCGCAGCGGCGATCAACTGCTGAAGGCCGCGGACACACCCGCATACGACCGGCCGCGTTATGCCGCGAACGTCGCGGAATCGCTGATCCGCATCGGCGTGAAGTGCGTGATCGCGGCGGGCTGGGCCGTCGACGACGAGCCCGCGCAGAAGTTCGCGACCACGTTCTATCAGCGGCTTCTCGACGGCGAGCGCTTTCTCGATGCCGTCGCCGCCGCGCGCGACGCGGCCTGGCTGTGCGGCGGCAATACGTGGGCGGCGTACCAGTGCTACGGCGACGCGAACTGGACGCTCGACATGTCGGAGAGCAACGCGAGCGTGCGCGAACGTTCGCCCGACGAACGGTATGCGGGCATCGCGTCGGCGGTATCGCTCGTGCTCGCGCTCGAAGAACTCGAGACGGGCGCGCGCTTCGAAGCGGCGGGTTCGACGGAACGCCTGCAATACCTCGATATGCGCTTCGGCAAGCGCTGGGGATCGCAGGGCAACGTCGCCGAAGCGTTTGGCCGCGCGTGGGCCGCTGCGAAGAACGACGACAAGGCTGTCGCGTGGTACGCACAGGCAGTGAGCGTCGGCGATGGACGCGCGACCTTCAACGCAACCGATCAGCTCGCGAACCTGCAGTGCCGGCTGGCGTGGACCGCGCTGAAGACGAAGGCGACGCAGCCGGGCGGCGCGTCGGCGGACGATATCGAAGCGGCGCGCAGCCGGATCGGCGACAGTCTGCGGCTGCTGGAATCGCTGCTCGCCGTGCAACGGACGGTCGAGCGCGTGAGCATCTGCGCGTCGGCGTACAAGCGCATCGCGCTGACCGCGCGCGTGGCGGGCGATGCGGCGGCGGAGTCCGCGGCGATCGGCACGATGCTCGACCTGTACCGCGAAGCCGAACAGATCGGCAACGCACGCGGCGAGGCATCGGCGTTCTATCCGCTGATGAACCGGCTTGCGGCCGAACTGATGTGCGGCATGGGCGCGGACAACGCGAGTGGCTTCGATGCCGATTCCGTCGCCAGGTTGAGACGCATGCTCGAACAGCAGGCACACGACGAGCCGAACTTCTGGAACATTTCGGCGGGCACGGAATTGCGCCTTTACGAGAGTCTCGCCGCGAAGCGGCTCGACATTGACCTTGCCGCGATCCGCTCAGATTTCGACGATCTGCACACGCGCGTGCCGTCGCCGGGCTACTGGAGTTCAGTGCTCGATCAGTGCGATTTCGTGCTGAACCGCTATGCGAACCAGACCGCCGCGAGCGTCGCCGAGAAGACGGCCGCCGGGCAGTTGCTGGCGATGCTGGAGAAGTGGGTCGACTGAACTGGCGCGCCCGGCCGCGACGAAACACGCGGCCGGGCACGCGCTTCAGGACAGATCGGGCAGCGCGCTCAGATAGCTGCTCGTGAAGCTCGCGACTTTCTGCTGCAGCGTGCCTTGCACGGCGTCGAGCACGGACATGTTGATCTGCGCATTCGTCGAGAAGCGCTTCAGGCTCGCATCGTTGCTTTTCACCTTGACGAACAACACTTGCGTGACCGTTGTGCTCGCCGATAGCGAGAAGGCCATCAGCGACACCGTGATGTTGCCGTCGGCGTCGGGCTCGGCGAGCGCGATCTGGAAGCTCGCGGTATTCGCGCGGCGGCTCTCGCGATTGAAGAGCGTGATCCACGGCGTGGACGTGTCCATCGACTGCAATGCCTTGAGCGTCGCTTCAATGAGCGGCGCGGCGGCGACGGCGCCCGGACCGAGCAGCACGGCTGCGACGGCCATGATCGCTTCGTGTACGTCGAGGCCGGCTTCGTTGGACACGTAATCGGTCAGCTCGCAGGTTTGCACGAGCCAGCCGAGGTTCGCGAGCACGCTGCCGTAGCCGTGATACCAGTTCTGCGTGTCGTCGGGCGACACGCCCTTGTTTTTGAGGATCAGTTGCGCGAGCAGCAGCGAGTCGGCGACGGCCTGGCGGCGGGCGGCGGAAATGCCCGCCTTGAACGAGACGACGCCCGAACCGGCGACGACCGCCTGGTCCTTCGATGCATCGAAGGCAGGCGGCGGATTCGCCGTATCGGTTTCCCCGCCGCGGCGGCGATGCGGCGCGGGCAGTTGGGCATCGTTCACGAAGGCAGTCGCTTGAGCGGGCGTTGGAGCAGCGGTCATGATGAAACTCCCATGCGGAATGAGAACGGACGGTGGAGTTGTCTGGCGTGGGGGCGCGGGCGGGCGCATGGATCGGCCATCGGCTGCGGCCGGTGTGCCTGTGTCGGCACGTTCAAACAGGGTAGGTCAAGCTTGATCGATGGTTGGGCATTTTTCCGCGAAGCGTTCGGAACCCCACACTGGCTGCGGCTCGCCGCGGCGTCGCGAGTGAAGACGAGGCTTTCGCGGGCAGTCATTCACCTGTGATGGAGGAAGTCATGTCGACCCAGATGAAAGTGTTCGCCTCGCAGCAGTTGGGCACGCAGCACGCGCCCGATCTCAGTCCGTTCAACTGGCAGTTTCTCGCGCAGGGCGACTCGTGGTTCTCGCTCAGCACGCTCAAGCCTTGGGCCGCGTCGCGGCTGCTCGATCACATGCAGTTTCCGCAGCGCACCGTGACGGTGAATTGCGCCGATCCCGGCGACACGCTCGCGCATATGGTCGACATGCGGCGCGATCCGCTGTTCTTTTCGTTGCTCGCGGGACCGAAGGAGCAGCCGTGGAATGCGATCCTGCTGTCGGCGGGCGGCAACGATCTGATCGACGCCGTGCAGGTGCCGCCCGTCGATGCCGACCAGATGCCCATCGCGCCGCATGAACGGCTCCTGTTGACGGAATCGGAATGGGACGGCCCGCTTTCCGTCGACAAATACATTTCGCAGGATGGCTGGGCGAACTTCGCGAACCATCTGACGCTGCAATTCAAGGCGCTGGACTTCATCCGCTCGAAGAGCCGGAACAATCGCAATACGCCGATCTTCACGCACACCTACGACTACGCGACGCCGCGTCCGAGTCCCGCGATCGCCGGGCTCGGTCCGTGGCTGATGCCGGCGCTCGTGACTTACAAGGTTCCCATGCAGGACTGGGACAAAGTCGCCGATGCCTTCATCGACAAACTCGCCGAGATCACGCTGAACCTCGGCTTGCCGAACGTTCACGTGATCGACACACGCAAATCGCTGACGCGCGCCGTCGACGATTCGCCCGGCGTCAGCAACGACTGGGAAAACGAGATCCATCCGACGGGCGACGGCTACGAAAAAATGGCGCCGCGCTACGTAGAGCGGATCTGCTCCGTGCTCGGGATTGCGTAGGCGCCGATCCGGTTTTGTTATCACCCCATCCAACAGTCGAATTGTTCCCGTATCGGGCACCGATTTATATTGCGTACACCGAGGGCCGTGATTGATTCACGGTCCAGACAGGACGAATGCGCGGCGAGACCAGACCGCGCATCAGGTGCACAGGAGCGCAAGCATGAATCGAATCGATCTGGAGGGGCGTGTCGTCGTCGTGACGGGCGGCGCGCGGGGTATCGGCTATGCGGTGGCGCAGCGCGCGCTGCGGTCGGGCGCGTCCGTCGCGCTGTGGGATCTGGACGCCGGGCGGCTCGCGCGCAGCGAGCGCGAACTGGGCGAACTCGGCAAGGTCGCCGCCATCACCGTCGATCAAACGAAAGAGGCGCAGATCGACGCCGCCGTCAGCCAGACACTCGCCGCGTTCGGCGCGATCGACGTGCTGATCAACTGCGCGGGCATCACGGGCGGCAACGGCACGACATGGGAACTCGATCCCGACGTGTGGCGGCAGGTGATCGACGTGAACCTGATCGGGCCGTATCTGGTGTGCCGCGCGGTCGTGCCGCAGATGCTCAAGCAGGGTTATGGACGCATTGTCAATATCGCTTCGGTGGCGGGCAAGGAAGGCAATCCGAACGCGTCGCACTACAGCGCGTCGAAGGCTGGGCTGATCGGACTTACCAAATCGCTCGGCAAGGAACTCGCGACGAAGAACATCCTCGTCAACGCCGTCACGCCGGCCGCCGCGAAAACCGAAATCTTCGATTCGATGAAGCAGGAACACATCGACTACATGCTCTCCAAGATACCGATGAACCGCTTCCTGCTGCCCGACGAAGCGGCTTCGCTGATCCTGTGGCTCGGCTCGGAAGACTGCGCGTTCAGCACGGGTTCGGTATTCGATCTGTCGGGCGGGCGCGCGACTTACTAGCTGGCGTGATGTTCACCTGCGCGCAGCGATCACGATAACGGCGGCACACGCATGCCGCCAGGCCTTCGCACGAAGGCCACTGGAGACACGACACGATGAACCGGACATCATCCGACGCGACGCTCGACGCCATCGTCAGTCAGGTCATGCGGCGACTGCTGCCGTTCCTGCTGCTGATGTACGTGCTGGCGTTTCTCGACCGCGCGAACATCGGCTTTGCGCAGAAAGCGTTGCAGCACGACACGGGCATTTCGAACGCGGCGTTCGCGTTCGGCGCGGGCGTGTTCTTCGTCGGCTATGCACTGTTCGAGGTGCCGAGCAATCTGCTGCTGCATCGCGTCGGCGCGCGGCTGTGGATGTGCCGGATCATGGTGACGTGGGGCCTCGTGTCGGCGGCGATGAGTCTTGCGCACACGGCGACGGCCTTCTACACGTTGCGCTTTCTGCTCGGTGTCGCCGAGGCGGGTTTCTTTCCGGGCGTGATCTATTACCTCACGCGCTGGTTTCCGCAATCGGCGCGTGCGCGCGCCGTCGGCGTGTTCTATTTCGGCGCGCCGCTCGCGTTCATGTTCGGCAGTCCGCTGTCCGGCTTTCTGCTCGATCTGCATGGCGCGCTGGACCTCGCGGGCTGGCAGTGGCTGTTTCTGATCGAGGGTGTGCTGGCATCGATAGTCGGCGTGTGGGCGTTCTTCTATCTCGACGACCGGCCCGAAGATGCACGCTGGCTCACGCCGGCTGCGCGCAAGACCTTGAGCGCCGCACTCGACGACGACGCGCGCGCGGCCGCCGCGCACGGCCCGCACAATCTGCTGGCGGCGCTGGTCGACCGGCGCGTGCTGTTGTTGTCGGCGATCTATCTGTTGATCCAGATGAGCGTGTACGGCGTGATCTTCTATCTGCCGCAGCAGGTGGCCGCGCTGATGGGCGAATCGGTCGGACTGCGCGTCGGTCTCGTCGCCGCGGTGCCGTGGATCTGCGCGCTCGCGCTGACGTGGTACGTGCCGCGCCGCGCCGATGCGACGCTCACGCACCGGCGCTGGGCCGTCGTGTTGCTGGTGCTCGCGGGATGCGGGATCGGCGTGTCGGGTCTTGCGCATAGCCCGCTCGTGGCCTTGCTCGCGCTGTGCTGCGCGGCGAGCGGTTTCATCGCTGCGCAGCCGCTTTTCTGGACGTTTCCGACGCGCTATCTGACGGGCGCGGCGGCGGCGGGCGGCATCGCGCTGATCAACTCGCTCGGCAGCCTGGGCGGCTTCATTGCGCCGACGCTGCGCACGAGTGCCGAACACGCATTCCAGTCGACGTCGGCGGGCCTCTTGCTGCTCGGCGCGGCGAGCCTGCTGGCGGCGCTGCTGATCGGCACGCTGATGCGCCGCGACGCGAGCCGCGACACGTCCGCATTCCCGCAACCCATTCATCGCGCCCGCTGACACGCGAGGCGCGCGCAACCCACGAACGGAGCTTTAGAACATGGCGATGCCCACTATCCGGCACGTGCGTGCCTTCGTCGTCCGCGGCGGCGGCGCGGACTATCACGATCAGGCCGACGGACACTGGATCGACGATCACATCTCGACGCCGATGGCGCGTTACCCCGAATACCGGCAAAGCCGGCAGTCATTCGGTATCAACGTGCTGGGGACGCTCGTCGTCGAAATCGAGGCGAGCGACGGCACGGTCGGCTTTGCGGTGACGACGGGCGGCGAGATCGGCGCGTTTATCGTCGAGAAGCATCTGGCGCGCTTCCTCGAAGGGCAACTCGTGACGGACATCGAGAAGATGTGGGATCAGATGTACTTCTCGACGCTGTACTACGGGCGCAAGGGCGTCGTGCTCAACACGATTTCGGGCGTCGATCTGGCACTGTGGGATCTGCTCGCGAAAGTGCGCAAGGAGCCCGTGTATCAATTGCTGGGCGGACCCGTGCGCGACGAATTGCAGTTCTACGCGACGGGCGCGCGGCCCGATCTGGCGAAGCAGATGGGGTTTATCGGCGGCAAGCTGCCGTTGCAGCACAATCCGGCGGAAGGCGAAGAGGGCTTGCGCAAGAACATCGACAAGCTCGCGGAAATGCGCAACCGCGTCGGCGACGACTTCTGGCTGATGTACGACTGCTGGATGAGCCTCGACGTGACGTACGCGACGAAGCTCGCGAAGGCCGCGCACGAGCATGGGCTGAAGTGGATCGAAGAAGCCTTGTCGCCCGACGACTACTGGGGTTACGCCGAACTGCGCCGCAATGTGCCGCGCGGCATGATGGTATCGACGGGCGAGCACGAAGCGACGCGCTGGGGCTTCCGGATGCTGCTCGAAATGGGCTGCTGCGATCTGATCCAGCCGGACGTGGGCTGGTGCGGCGGCATCACGGAACTGATCAAGATTTCCGCGCTTGCCGATGCGCATAACGTGCTGGTCGTGCCGCATGGGTCGTCGGTGTACAGCTATCACTTCGTGGTCACGCGCCATAACTCGCCGTTCGCCGAGTTTCTGATGATGGCGCCGAAGGCCGATCAGGTCGTGCCGATGTTCACGCCGTTGCTGCTCGACGAACCGGTTCCTGTGAATGGTCGAATGAAGGTGCCCGAGACGCCGGGCTTCGGCGTGCGATTGAATCCGGAGTGCAAGCTCGAGCGGCCTTATCAGCATTGAAAATTTAGGAGACGCATGTGCTGCTGAAAGACAAGTCGGTGATCGTGACGGGCGGCTCGCGCGGCATTGGACGCGCGATCGCGGTGGCGTGTGCGCGTGAGGGCGCCGATGTCGCGATCAATTACTGGGGCGATAACGATGCATCGTATGGCCGGCGCTCCGCTGTTGACGAGGTTGTCGATGAGATTCAGGCGCTTGGGCGACGAGTGATTGCCGTTGAAGGGAACGTTGCTCTGCGTTCGACTGGCGTCGAGCTTGTGGCTCGAACTGTTGATGCCTTCGGCAAGGTCGATGTGCTGGCCAGCAATGCAGGTATTTGTCCGTTTCATGCGTTTCTGGATATGCCTGCTGATGTGCTCGAAACTACCGTTGCCGTTAATCTCAACGGCGCGTTTTTTGTCACTCAGGCTGCTGCGCAGCAGATGAAGGCGCAAGGTACGGGCGGTGCGATTGTCGCGACTAGTTCTATTAGCGCGCTAGTGGGTGGCGGTATGCAGACGCACTACACGCCCACCAAGGCTGGTGTGCATTCTTTGATGCAGTCATGTGCTGTCGCTCTTGGACCTTTTGGGATTCGGTGTAATTCGGTTATGCCTGGGACTATTGCTACTGATCTTAATGCCGAGGACCTGGCTGATGACGCCAAGAAGGCTTACTTTGAGAAGCGGATTCCTTTAGGGCGGTTGGGGCAGCCTGATGACGTCGCCGAGTGTGTGGTGTTTTTGGCCTCCGACCGGGCAAGGTATGTTACTGGCGCTGCTTTGTTGGTCGATGGTGGGTTGTTTGTGAATTTGCAGTAGCTGCTTTTTTGTCTGCGACGCTAGTCGCCATTTTTGGCTTTTTGCGGCGCTGGCATCCGCGAATTCGTATCCGTACTTCACGCGTTGCCCCTGTGCGGGGCGGCACCTACTTTTCTTTGCAGCGGCAAAGAAAAGTAGGCAAAAGAAAGCCGCTTCAAACCTCCGGTGCCCGCCAGGATAACGCCACGGCACACGGTCCTTGAGCTGTCGCGCAGTGACGCAAACACTCCGTAGAAAGCCCGCAGTCAGGCGCGCGCGGCGCGAAACATGACATCCACCTGGAGCACATTCGGTCAGCACGTTTTTTTGCATTTGCCCTCGGTTGATTGCGGCGGTATGTGCTCCAGACTGTGTGGGGCTTTCGCGCCGTGCGCGGTTGACTGCGGGCTTTCTACAGAGTGCGGACGTCGCTGAGCGATAGCTCAACTGCGGCACGCCGCAGCGCTATTCGGGCAGGCACCGGAGGTTCAAAAGCGGCTTTCTTTTGCCTACTTTTCTTTGCCGCTGCAAAGAAAAGTAGGTGCCGCCCCGCACAGGGGCGACGCGTGAAGTACGGATACGAATTCGCGGATGCCAGCCAAAAGCAAAAACCAAAAAGCACAGAATGGCGACTAGCGTCGCAGACAAAAAAACAACTAGGCCAGGGCATCTTCCCGAGAAAGCCTCGCAGAGTGCACCCTCAACAGCTCAACAAACCGCTGCGCAGGCTCAGCAAGAGCCTCTTCCTTGCGAGTAAGAATCCCAAACCCGGCAAGGCTTTTGCCAATCTCAACAGGCAGAGCAACGAGCAACTTGCCACGCACGTGATCCCTGACAACAGACTCAGGCAACATAGCGACAGCGTCATAATTCTCAAGCAACTGCAAAGTAGCAAAAATAGAAGCACATTCGGTGAGATTAGCAGGCGTCCCAAGCCCAGCCCGAGCAAGCTCTTCCTCAAACAAAACCCGAGCCGGACTAGAAACAGGCTGCGCGACCCAGGGCCAATCCATCAGCTCGCGCAGCGAAACAGAAGCCCGTTCAGCAAGCGGATGCACAGCCCGCACAACCAGAACCAGGGTCTCCCGCGCCAAAGGCTCAAAACTGAAATCATTGTGCTGCAGAGGATTAGTCAACCGCCCAAGCGCAAGATCCACTTCGCGGCGATGCAGCAATTGCACCACCTGATCGCTGGTCTCACCGAGAATGCAGACATGCAACAAAGGCCGCTCAGTCTTGAGCGCAGCAACCGCCATCGCCAGCAGATCGGGCGCGGCGCCCATGATCGCGCCAACCGTCAGTTGCCCATGGCCGCCTTTACGCTTCGCATCGAGATCTTCGGCAAAACGCGTGAGTTCCGCGAGCGCACGCCGTGCATAGGCAAGTGTGACAACGCCCAGCGGCGTCGGCTGCATGCCGCGCGCATTGCGTTCGAACAGCAGAAAGCCCAGCGCTTCTTCGATGTCGCCGAGCATGCGGCTCGCGCTCGGCTGCGCGACGTTAATGGCGTCGGCGGCCTGATGGACGTTGCGGGCGTCGTCGAGCGCGACGAGCAGCGCAAGATGCTTGAACTTGAGCCGGTTGACGAGGGCGACAGTGGCGGCGTTCTGGCTCATGTAAGGTCGGAAAATCGAACGTTAGCGATTCGGTTTGAGTATCGCCCAATCCCAACAACGGATTGAGATGTTATCGACGCCCGAATTATAGTCGCATCAGACGCTACCTCAGAGAGCGGCAAGAACAAGTGATCGAAGACACTGGAGACAACCCCGGCATGGAGACAATCGCTTTCCGGATGGTGCTGAACCCCGGCATGCGCGACGAGTACGAGCGCCGGCATCGGGAGATCTGGCCGGAACTCGTCGACGCACTGCACAACGCCGGCGTGCGCGATTACCGGATCTTTCTCGACGACGACTCGCACCATCTGTTCGCGATACTTACGCGCACGGCGGATCATTCGATGGAGCGCCTGCCCGAACTCGCCGTGATGCGCAAATGGTGGGATTACATGGCCGACATCATGCAGACGGCGCCCGACCATACGCCGCTCCAGCAGCCGCTCATTCCAGTATTTGAGTTGCAGCATCCCTTCAACTGATTCGCGACGCTCGCGGCGCACGTGCGCCAGCGACGAAGGACGCGCCATGAAAGTTGTCGACCCGCACATTCATCTGTGGGATCTGAAGACGCATCATTACCCCTGGCTCGCCAATCCCGGCGTGTCCTTCGTCGGCGATGCGCGCGCGCTCAAGCACGACTATCTGATCGCCGATCTGCTGAAAGACGCAGGCGAGATCGAACTGCTCAAGTGCGTGCACGTCGAGGCAAATCACGATCCCGAAGATCCCGTCGAAGAGACGCGCTGGCTGCAAGAGGTGGCCGATGCAGCGGGTTCGCGCGCAATGCCCAACGGCATCGTTGCGGCCGTCGATCTGTCGGCCGCCAACGCCGCACAAGTACTCGAACGGCACGCGGCATTCGCCAACACACGCGGCGTGCGGCAAATCCTTAACGTGCATCACGACAAGCTATACGACTACGTCGGTCGTCACTTCATGCGCGATGCGACGTGGCGCGAGAACTTCAGGCTGTTGCGCAAGCACGGCATGTCGTTCGACGCGCAATTGTATCCGTCGCAGATGGAAGAACTGGCCGCGCTCGCGAACGAGCATCACGACACTCAGTTCATCGTCAATCACGCGGGCATGTTCGTCGATCGCAATAGCGTCGGCGGATATCGCGCGTGGCGCGAAGGGATGAAGACGCTCGCGCAGTGTCCGAACGTCGCCGTGAAGATCAGCGGACTCGCGATGTTCGATCACGCATGGACAGTCGAAAGCCTGCGTCCGTATGTGCTCGAAACCATCGATACGTTCGGCGTCGAGCGTGCGATGTTCGCATCGAACTTTCCCGTCGACCGCCAGTTCGGCTCATACGGAGACTTGTGGCACGCGTATGTGTCGATCGTCGGCGCAGCGAGCGAAGCGGAAAAAGACGCGCTATTCGTGCGCAACGCAGAGCGGCTCTATCGAATCTGAAGGATAAGAAGCATCGGAAGGAGGCGAGGGTGCAGCAACAGCTACATGAACACACTCAGGACGTGCCGCGGCTGGAATTGCGGCACGCAAGCAAGACGTTCGGGCGCGTGCGCGCGCTGTCGGACGGCGAACTCGTGCTGTGGCCGGGCGAAGTGCATGCGCTGCTCGGCGAAAACGGTGCGGGCAAATCGACGCTCGTGAAGATACTCGCGGGCGTGCATCAGCCGGATACGGGCGAGTTGCGCATCGACGGCATCGAGCGGCGTTTCGCGACGCCCGCCGAAGCGCGCGATGCGGGACTCGCTGTGATCTATCAGGAACCGACGCTGTTCTTCGATCTGTCGATTGCCGAGAACATTTTCATGGGACGACAACCCGTCGACCGCTTCGGCCGCATCCAGCACGACGCAATGCGCAAGGAAGTGGACGGGTTGCTCGCGTCGCTCGGCGTCGATCTGCGCGCGGATCGACTTGTGCGCGGATTGTCGATTGCCGATCAGCAGGTGATCGAAATCGCGAAAGCGCTCTCGCTGAACGCGAACGTGCTCATCATGGACGAGCCGACCGCGGCGCTGTCGCTGCCCGAAGTCGAACGGCTCTTCGCAATCGTGCGCAAGCTGCGCGAGCGCGACGTCGCGATTCTGTTCATCACGCACCGGCTCGACGAAGTGTTCGCGTTGACGCAGCACGTCACGATCATGCGCGACGGCGCAAAGGTATTCGATGCACCTACTTCGGAAATGACGACGGAGTCGGTCGTCGCAAAGATGGTCGGCCGCGATCTGGAAACGTTCTATCCGAAAGCCGACGTGCAGCCTGGCGATGTGCGTCTGTCGGTGCGTAACCTGACACGCATCGGCGTGTTCAAGGATATTTCGTTCGACGTGCGCGCCGGCGAAATCGTGGCGCTCGCGGGACTCGTCGGTGCGGGCCGCAGCGAAGTGGCACGCGCGATCTTCGGCATCGATCCCATCGATTCGGGCGAAGTGCAGATCGCAGGCAAGCGGCTCGCGACGGGCAATCCCGCTGCGGCTGTGCGCGCGGGTCTCGCCCTCGTGCCGGAAGACCGGCGTCAGCAAGGGCTCGCGCTGGAGTTGAGCATCGCGCGCAATGCGTCGATGACGGTGCTCGGGCGGCTGGTGCGTCACGGCCTGATTTCGACGCGCAGCGAAACGCAACTCGCGACGCGCTGGGGCACGCGGCTGCGTCTGAAGGCAAGCGATCCGTCTGCGCCCGTCGGCACGTTGTCGGGTGGCAATCAGCAGAAAGTGGTGCTCGGCAAGTGGCTCGCGACAGGCCCGAAGGTGTTGATCATCGACGAGCCGACGCGCGGCATCGATGTCGGCGCGAAGGCCGAAGTGTATGGCGCGCTGTCCGAACTCGTGCAGGAAGGCATGGCCGTGCTGATGATTTCGAGCGAACTGCCCGAAGTGCTCGGCATGGCCGACCGCGTGCTCGTGATGCACGAAGGCCGCATCACAGCGGAGATTTCACGCGCCGACGCGAACGAGGAGCGGATCATGAGTGCGGCACTCGGACAATCGGCGGCATTACTGGGGCGCGCAGCATGATCCGGCATTCGACTCACTCACACGCGGCGTCCATCGAGCACACGCCGATGCAGCGCACGCGTTCGGGACCGGGCGGTATCGTCGGCACGCTTGCGAAAAGCCGCGAGACCACGCTGTTCGTCGTGCTGATTCTGCTGATACTCGGCACGTCGCTCGCACGGCCACAGTTTCTGAACTTGCAGAATCTGCGCGACGTGCTGCTCAACGTATCGATCATCAGCTTGCTGACGGCGGGCATGACGGTCGTGATCCTGATGCGGCATATCGATCTGTCCGTTGGATCGACGGTCGGGATCAGCGCGTACGCAGTGGGCAGTTTGTATGTGGCGTTTCCGCATATGCCTGTGCTCGTCGCGTTGGTGGCGGGCGTGGCGATCGGGCTGATCGCGGGCGGTATTAACGCGCTGCTGATTGCGGTGGGGCGCGTGCCTTCGCTGGTGGCAACCTTGTCGACGCTCTACATTTTCCGCGGCGCCGATTACGCATGGGTGCACGGCGGCCAGATCAACGCGACGAGTCTGCCCGAAGCCTATTCGCGCCTTGCGACGGGCACGCTGCTCGGCATACCCACTCTCGCGCTGATCGCCGCAGTCGTGCTGCTCGCGTTGTCGTTCTACCTGAAACACTTCCGCGCGGGACGCGAGCATTACGCAATCGGCTCGAATCCGGAAGCCGCGCGGCTCGCGGGCGTCAATGTCGAGCGACGCGTGATGTCGGGCTTTCTGCTGTCGGGTGCGATTGCGGGCTTTGCGGGCGCACTGTGGCTCGCGCGCTTCGGCACCGTCGACGCCAGCACCGCGAAGGGCATCGAACTGCAGGTCGTGGCGGCCGCCGTGGTCGGCAGCGTCGCGATCACGGGCGGCGTCGGCACGATACTCGGCGCGACGCTCGGCGCGCTCGTGCTCGGCGTCATCAGCATCGCGCTCGTCGTGCTGCATGTGTCGCCGTTCTGGGAGCAGGCGATCGAAGGCGCGCTGATCGTCGCCGCGATCGCCGCCGATACGCTGCTGGCCCGCTCCGTCGCCAAACGCATGATGAGGAAACGCGATCATGGCTAAACCCGATTCCGCGCTGCTCACGCGCAAACGCGAAACGCCGCTGCGCTGGGAAACCCTGCTCGTCGTCGTGCTGATTGCGTCGCTCGGTCTTGGGCGCGTGCTGTCGCCCGTGTTCCTGACGGGCGCGAACCTCAGCAACGTGCTCGCCGATCTGACCGAGATCGCATTGATGGCGTTGCCGATGACGCTCATCATCGTCGCGGCGGAAATCGATCTGTCCGTGGCGTCGGTGCTCGGTGCGTCGAGCGCGCTGATGGGCGTGCTGTGGCATATGGGCCTGCCGATGCCCGTCGTCATCGTGCTCGTGCTGGTGTTCGGCATGATTGCAGGGCTCTTCAACGGCCTGGTGATCGTCAAGCTGAACCTGCCTTCGCTCGCGGTGACGATCGGCACGCTCGCGCTGTTTCGCGGGCTCTCGTATGTGCTGCTCGGCGATCAGGCCGTCGCGGATTTCCCCGCGGGCTACACGGCGTTCGGCATGGATACGCTGTTCGGCACGTTCATTCCGCTGCCTTTCGTGATCGTCATCGTGTGTGCTGTGCTGTTCACCGTGCTGTTGCAATCGACGGCGTTCGGCCGCAGCCTCTACGCGATCGGCGCGAATCCGACGGCGGCCGCGTTCTCGGGCATCGAGGTCGCGAAAGTGCGGCTGCGTCTGTTCGTGCTGTCGGGCTTCATGAGCGCACTCGCGGGCATCGTCTATACGCTGCGCTTCACCAGTGCGCGCGGCGACAACGGCGAAGGCTTCGAGCTGTCGGTGATCGCGGCCGTGCTGTTCGGCGGCGTGAGCATTTTCGGCGGACGCGGGTCGATGGTCGGTGTGCTGCTGTCGCTGCTGATCATCGGCGTATTGAAGAACGCGCTCACGCTCGACGACGTATCGAGCGAAACGCTGACCATCGTCACGGGCGCGCTGCTGCTCGCGTCGGTGCTGATTCCGAATCTCGTCGCACGCTGGCGCGCGATGCGCGACCGCAAGCTGATTGCCGCACAGACATTGACGAAGCCGAGCGCGCCCTGACATCGAGCATATCGAACGTGATGCCGTTCAAACCCACCGGACGCAAAAAGTCCGAACCACCACCAGGAGACAAGAGATGAACAAACCACTGCGTCACGCGGGAGCGATGATGCTCTGCGCGGCCATGCTCGGCGTCAGCGTCGCGGCGGCCGCAGCCGGCATCAAGCCCGACCTGAAAATCGCGTTCGTGCCGAAACAGATCAACAACCCGTACGAAGTGATCGCCGACGACGGCGGCATGGCCGCGATCAAGGAGTTCAAGGGGCAGGGCAAGGTGGTGGGGCCGTCGGATGCGGGCGCGTCGTCGCAGGTGTCGTACATCAACACGCTGACGACGCAGCGCCAGGACGCAATCGTGATCGCCGCCAACGACGCGAACGCGCTCGTGCCGTATCTGAAGAAAGCGATGTCGCAAGGCATCAAGGTCGTGACGTTCGACTCCGACACGGCACCCGATGGCCGCCAGCTGTTCGTGAATCAGGCGAACGCCGAGAGCATCGGTCGTGGGCAGATCCAGCTCGTGTCGAAGCTGATGGGCGGCGAGGGCGAGTTCGCGATTCTGTCCGCGACGCCGAACGCGACCAACCAGAACACGTGGATCAAGTGGATGCAGGAGGAACTGAAGAAGCCCGAGTACTCGAAGATGAAGCTCGTGAAGATCGCGTACGGCAACGACGACGACCAGAAATCGTTTGTCGAGACGCAGGGCTTGTTGCAGGCGTATCCGAACCTGAAGGCGATCGTCGCGCCGACGTCCGTGGGCATTGCGGCTGCAGCACGCTACATCTCGACGTCGTCGAGCAAGGGCAAGGTGGCGGTGACGGGCCTCGGCACGCCGAACCAGATGCGCGCGTTCGTCAAGAACGGCACCGTGAAGGCGTTCCAGTTGTGGGATCCGGGCCAGTTGGGCTATCTCGCGGCCTACGCGGCGGCTAGTCTGGCGTCGGGTGCGATCACGGGCAAGGAAGGCGAATCGTTCGATGCAGGCAAGCTCGGCAAGCGCACGATCGGCGCGCAAGGCGAAATCATCCTCGGACCGCCGACGACGTTCGACGCCAGCAATATCGACAACTTCAACTTCTGACGCCAACCCGGCGGATTGATGCAGAAAGGGCCGCTCGCGTGTCGCGAGCGGCTCTTTTCATTGGATGTCGCATTCACGCCAGGCCATTGTCCTGCGCGTATTTGACGAGATCGGCGTTCGTGCGCAGAAAGAGCTTCTTCATTGCCGTGCTCTTTTGCGTCGCGATGGTCGAGATCGACCGGTTCACGTGATGCGCGATCTCGGTCAACGTCGCGCCCGCCGCGAAAAGCCGGATCACCTCCAGTTCCTTCTTCGTCAGGACGGACTTGCCGCTCTCCATGCCGTCCGGCAACTGCTGCAGACGCGCGCGAATCTTCTCCGAAAAGTAGGGCCGCCGCTGATGCATGACTTCGCGCGCGGCCGTACGGAATTCCTCGACGCCTTCACATTTGTCGACGATGCCCGCGATCCCCGAGCGCGACAGGCGCGCAAGCACGTCGTCATTGTTAAGCATGGTGAACACGACGATGGGAATGTCCGGGTATTGCCTGCGTAACTGACTGATCAGGCTGAGGCCGTCGGTGTCGCTCTTGCCGGTATCCATCGTGAAGTCTGTGATGACCAGATCCCAGTGGCTTTTCGACAGCAGGCCGAGCAGTTCGCCGCCGGACTTGACGGCGGCATCGACCGTGAAGCCGGGAAGTTCGTTCAATGCATGGATGATGGCGTGCCGGATGACGGGGTGGTCGTCGGCGATGACAATCCTGAAGTCGCGGATGGCATTCATGATCATGAGGCTGGCGGCGTTGGTGACGCGCGCAATGCGTGTGAGAATTGGATGATGCAATGCGCGCTGTTCTGAAACGAGGGGACGATTATCCTGCGTAGAGGGTGGGATTAAAACAGATATCGGTAGGAAGACGAAGGGATGATTTGATGTGTCGCGTAAATCGCTTGTCATGCCGTGATGAAGCGGATAGAAGAAATCTGACGCTCTGACGGATTCTGTCGATGTAGTTGGTCGGCTGTACCGTCTTGCGCAACAATTCACTGCATGAAAACGAGAGCGCGAATCGCGTGAAGCACATTTCGCCGTAAAGAAATGTCAAGAATGAGGCGCAGCGTGTGCTAGATGTCAACGCTTCACGAAACTGTGCGTTTAGACCGTTGACCTCATCAGGTCGCGCGGCCAAAAGCCGTCTAGTCAACAACCAAAGGTTTGAGGATTCAAGCATGAACAAGCACATCATCGCTGCTGCACTGGCAGGTCTGTTCTCGATCGGCGCATTCGCGCAGGCATCGGCTCCCGCCGCTACGGAAGAAGCACCGGCAGCTGCATCGGCACCGGCTGCGAAGCATCACGCGAAGAAGCACCACGCAAAGAAGAAGCACGCGCACAAGAAGGCAGCGCCCGCCAAGGCAGCCAGCGACGAAGCAGCATCGGCAGCACAGTAATTAGCGCGTTGCGCTGATTTCGAAGGAGGAAGTGTGGACTTTGTGTCCGCCTTCCTCCTTTGTTTTTTTCTTAGCTGCGTGAACTGCGCTGGTCTGCGAATGGACCGAGCGCTGAAGCAAAGCGTCGTGCGCATGCGAGGCCAAATTCTGTCGGACGCATGCCTCGATCGTGTGCGACGTCGAAGCCCATGCGCCACGCCGCGATGCGTTTGCCATAGCACGTCAGTGCATCGAGCGACTGCATCACGAAGACGATCGAAGGCAGTACTTGTTCGTAGAGCGTTTGTGCTTTTTCTTCATCGCCTGCGGCGAACGCCCTGTGAATTGCTGCTTGCCAGTCGAATGAATCGGGCGCGACGATCAGCCCCGCGCAACCCGCGCGCAGATTGTCGATCAATTCCTGCCCGCCGCGTCCATTGAAAACGGGTAGCGCGCTGCCTTGTTCGCGCAAGCGTTCTATCGTCGACTGAATGATCGTTGCCGGACCTTCGCCTTTGAGCCATTGAAAATGCGCACATTGCGCTGCGAGCGCCGACAGCGATTGCACCGATAAACCCACGCCGAGATATTCAGGCGCATTCTGAATGCCGACTGGCACGCGCACGCGTTGCATCACATCAGCGAAAAAATCGAAGTAGAACTGTTCCGGCTTGTCACGCGACGACGGCGGCTGCAGGATCAGCGACGACGCACCATGATCGACGGCGTAGTCTGCTAGCGCGAGTTGTGTATCGACCGTATCGCCTGAAACGGTAACAGCGAACGGCACGCGATTCTCAACATGCCGGCCCGTCCATTCGATGAAGCGCTGCTTCTCTTCGAGCGACAAACGGTTCACTTCCGTAGCAAGGCCAAGAATCACAATACCGTTCGCGCCCGCTTCGATCGTGCGATCGATCTGCGTATGAATCGCGCGCTGGTCGAGTGCGTTATCCGCGTCGAAGTACGCGTAAAGCACGGGCCACATGCCGTGCGGCGAGAAGGGTTGAGATTGAGTGGCCATGATCGCTCAGTGCGAATCGCGTGGTACGGGCGCACCGCTCGCGCCCACGAGGAAGTCGAGGTCCGCGCCCTGATCGGCCTGCAATACATGTTCGACATAAAGGCGGTAGTAGCCGCGCGCGGGCAGTTCGGGCGCTTGCCATGCAGCGCGCCGTCGTTCGAGTTCTTCATCGGACACATCCAGATGCAGGCGCCGCGCGTCGACATCGAGTTCGATCATGTCGCCTGTCTGCACGAGCGCGAGCGGTCCGCCTGCCGCGGCTTCGGGCGATACGTGCAGCACGACGGCGCCATACGCAGTGCCGCTCATGCGGCCATCGGAGATGCGGACCATGTCGGTGATGCCTTTTTGCAGTACTTTTTTCGGCAACGGCATGTTGCCGACTTCGGCGAAACCCGGATAGCCCTTCGGCCCTGCGCCCTTGAGCACCATCACGCAGTGTTCGTCGATATCGAGCGATTCGTCGTCGACCTTCGCATGCAGTTCTTCGACGTTCTCGAACACCACCGCGCGTCCGCGATGCTTCAACAGCGAAGCCGTCGCCGCCGACGGCTTGATCACCGCGCCATTCGGCGCGAGATTGCCGTGCAGTACCGCAATGCCTGCGTGCGGCTTGAAGGGATCGGCGAAAGTCGTGATCACTTTCTGATCGTAGTTCGGCGCATCGCATACGTTGTCCCAGATGCTCTCACCGTTGACCGTCAACGCGTCGCGATGCAACAGCCCTTGCTCGCCGAGTTGCCGCAATACCGCGGGCAGGCCACCCGCGTAGTAGAAATCTTCCATCAGGTATTCGCCCGACGGCTGCAGATTCACGAGACACGGTACGTCCGAACCCAGTTCCCAGTCGTCGAGTGCGAGATCGACGCCGATGCGTCGCGCAAGCGCAATCAGATGTACGACGGCGTTCGTCGAACCACCGATCGCCGCGTTCGTGCGGATCGCGTTTTCGAAGGCTTCGCGCGTAAGAATCTTGTCCATCGTCACATCGTCGCGAACCATGTCGACGATACGGCGGCCCGCGAGATGCGCGAGCACCTGGCGGCGCGCATCGACGGCGGGAATCGCCGCGTTGTGCGGCAGTCCGATGCCGAGCGATTCGACCATCGACGCCATCGTCGACGCCGTGCCCATCGTCATGCAATGGCCGCGCGAACGGTTCATGCACGATTCGGCATCGATGAATTCCTGCTGGCTCATCGTGCCCGCGCGCACTTCCTCGGACATCTGCCACACTCCCGTGCCCGAGCCGATCGTGCGGCCGCGAAAGCGCCCGTTGAGCATCGGTCCGCCTGACACCGCGAGCGCAGGAAGATTGCACGACGCAGCACCCATCAGCAGGGCAGGCGTGGTCTTGTCACAGCCGACGAGCAGGATCACGCCGTCGAGCGGATTGCCGCGTATCGACTCCTCGACATCCATCGAAGCGAGATTGCGAAACAGCATCGCCGTAGGCCGTAAATTCGATTCTCCCAGCGACATCACGGGGAATTCGAGCGGCAGTCCGCCCGCTTCGCGCACGCCGCGTTTGACGTACTCGGCGAGTTCGCGGAAATGGGCATTGCAGGGCGTGAGTTCGGACCACGTATTGCAGATGCCGATGACGGGACGGCCATCGAATTCGTCGTGAGGAATGCCCTGGTTCTTCATCCACGAACGGTGAATGAAGCCGTCCTTGTCGTTGCGGCCGAACCAGCTTTGCGAGCGGAGTTTACGCATGGGGTCTCCTGTTTCTGCTTCGTTTTGCGCGCCGTGCTTCGTGCCGCACGTTGTAGTGAGGCTGCGAATTCAGCTTAGCCTATTCATCGCACGACAAGGCGCGATTCGTTCGGCCTCGCAGGACTGTTGAGCGATACGGTTGCATCGCAGCAGATGCCGCGCGACAGGCGTGGTTCATTGCGGCGCTGACGCTGCCCTTGTTGCGCAAGCGGGGGGCGCGCATTTCATGCATCCCTCATCGGACGCCGACCTTCCAGTAAACGACACGCGCCGTGCGTCATCTCGCACTGCAGCATCCTCACAAACCCTTG
Source organism: Paraburkholderia sabiae (assembly GCF_030412785.1). NCBI lineage: Bacteria > Pseudomonadati > Pseudomonadota > Betaproteobacteria > Burkholderiales > Burkholderiaceae > Paraburkholderia > Paraburkholderia sabiae. Next base: position 2,814,521 of record NZ_CP125295.1, on the reverse strand, counting down.
CCGCACAACGCTCAGACAAGTCCGCTAACGGCCGTTCGTTTTCGCTCGTGTCGTATTTCCGCAAGCGTCTGTCGCAATTAGTCGGCTAGGCGGGGTTTTTTCTGGCAACTATGTAGTCACACATGTGCGGGCCGGCGCCTGCACCACGAGGAGATGGACTCGATGAAATCCCCAAAGGTGGTAGTCGAAGGTTTATGTAAGGTTTTCGGGCCGAACCCGAAACTGGCGCAGGACATGCTCTCGCGAGGCGCGTCGAAAGACGAGGTGTTCGCCAAAACGGGGCACGTGGTCGGCGTCCACAATGCCTCCTTCGACGTGCAGGAAGGCGAGATTTTCGTGCTGATGGGCCTGTCGGGCTCCGGCAAGTCGACACTGATCCGTCTCATCAACCGGCTCGTCGAACCGACGGCCGGCAAGGTCATTATCGACGGCCGCGATGTGGCGGCCATCAAGCGTTCCGAGTTGACGTCGCTGCGCCGCACCGACATGAGCATGGTGTTCCAGTCGTTCGCACTGATGCCGCAGCGCACGGTGCTGTCGAACGCCGCGTTCGGTCTCGAAGTGGCAGGTGTGGGCCGCAAGGATCGTGAGAAACGCGCGCTCGATGTGCTGGAGCAGGTGGGTCTCGCGACGTTCGCGGGCAAGCTGCCGGCCGAATTGTCGGGCGGCATGCAGCAGCGTGTGGGTCTCGCGCGTGCGCTCGCCGTGAACCCGTCGCTGATGATCATGGACGAAGCGTTCTCCGCGCTCGACCCGCTCAAGCGCAAGGAAATGCAGAACGTGCTGCTGGAACTGCAGAAGAACCAGCAGCGCACGATCCTGTTCGTCTCGCACGACCTCGAAGAAGCGCTGCGTATCGGCAGTCGCATCGCGATCATGGAAGGCGGCCGCGTGGTGCAGATCGGCACGCCGCAGGACATCATCGCCAATCCCGCCGACGACTACGTGCGCGCGTTCTTTGAAGGCGTCGATACGAGCCGTTATCTGACTGCGGGTGATCTGATGCAGGCGAACGGCGTGCCGCTCTTGCGCGATCTGAACCAGACGAGCGTCGCCGAATCGTTGAACGGCAGCGCCGAATACGCGTTCGTGCTCGATGCGGATCGCCGGATCCGCGGCTTCGTGACACGCGATGCGATCGGCAGCGCGACGCCTTCGCTGAAGAAGGTCGAATGCATTTCGCGCGGCGCGACGCTCGAACATGTCGTGTCGCGCGTGTGCGCGAGCACGACGGCTCTGCCCGTGGTCGACGACGAGGACCGTTACTGCGGTTCCGTCGATCAGGCCGCTGTCCTGAAGGTCATTACGCGCAATAGAGGTGCCGCCCATGTCTGAGATCATTCCACTCGGCCGTTGGGTCGACCAGTCCGTTCACTATCTGCTCGACCACGACGCGAGCACGTTCGATTCGATCGGCAAGGCGATCGAGAGCTTCGCCGCGATGATCGAGCATGGCCTGCAGGCCATTCCGATGTGGGCGCTGATGGCTTTCTTCATCCTGATCGGTTTGTGGCGCGTGGGCTGGCGATTTGGCATCTTCGCCACCGCCTCGCTATTGCTGATATGGGCGACCGGCTTCTGGGATCAAACGGTCGTTACGCTGGGCCTCACATTGTCTTCGACCATCATCAGCCTCCTGTTCGGCATTCCGCTCGGCATCTGGGCCGCGAAGAACAAGCATGTGCAGATGATCGTGCGGCCGATTCTCGACCTGATGCAGACGATGCCCGCCTTCGTCTATCTGATTCCTGCCGCGATGCTGTTCGGCCTGGGCCGCGTACCTGGCATTCTGTCGACGGTGATCTTCGCGATGCCGCCCGCTGTGCGTCTCACGAGCCTCGGCATCAAGCACGTGAACCGCGAAATCGTCGAAGCAGGGCAGGCGTTCGGCTGCACGTCGACGCAACTGCTGTTCAAGGTGCAGATCCCGAATGCGTTGCCGTCGATCATGCAGGGCGTGAACCAGACGATCATGATGGCGCTGTCGATGGTGATCATCGCGTCGATGGTCGGCGCAGGCGGCCTCGGCAACGATGTGCTCGCGAGTATTCAGCGCCTCGATATCGGGCTGGGTTTCGAAAGCGGTCTGTCCGTCGTGTTGCTCGCGATCATTCTGGACCGTATCACTGAGAGCTTCGGCCGCTCGCCCGGCGCTGCGACGGCACCGCGTTTCGCCGGACTGCGCAACGTGATGCGTGTGCGCCGCGAACAGCCGGTTGTCGCGCAAAGCTAGATCTTTGTCGCATTGAATCGCGCGCCGGGTTCCCGGCGCGTCTGCAATAGAACCAATAGTGGTCGTCCCGCGAAGGCCTTCTGGCTTTCGCGGTGGCCAAACACATTCTTCTTTATGCATCACGGAGCGCGACGTGACGTCTACCCGGGCTGAAGCGCCGTTGTCGAATCTTGCTCATGTGGGTTTTCTGACCTTACCCAGTTTTTCGATGATCGCGTTCACGAGCGCGGTCGAAGTGCTGCGAATGGCGAACTACGTATCGCGTGCGCAGCACTACCGGTGGTCCATCATCACGCACGACGGCGTGCCTGTGCGCGCGAGCAACGGTCTCACCGTCAAGCCGACGCGCACGCTCGAAGAGTCCGGCATGCCGGATGTGCTGATCGTGTGCGGCGGCACGCAGATACGCAATGCCGTCGATACGAACGTGAAGACCTTGCTCGCCGATGCGGCGTCGCAAGGCGTGCCGTTAGGCGGTATTTGCACGGGCGCTTATGCGCTGATGGCAGCGGGACTGCTCGACGGCTATCGCTGTTCGGTGCATTGGGAAGATCTCTCTTCGCTGCACAGGGAATATCCGCATGTGCGTTTCGCCGACGAACTGTTCGTGATCGATCGCGATCGTTTGACCTGCACGGGCGGCACTGCGCCGCTCGATCTGATGCTCGATCTCGTCGGTTCACGCTTTGGACAGAACCTTGCTGCGCAAGTGTCGGAGCAGTTCATTCTCGAGCGCATTCGCGGCGCGAGCGACCAGCAGCCGATCCCTGTCGATGCGCGCGTCGGTTTCTCGCGTGCCGAACTGATCGAAGTGGTGCGGCTGATGGAGGCGAATATCGAAGAGCCGTTGTCGCTCGATGAACTCGCGCGGCTCGTGCAGTTGTCGCAGCGCCATTTGCAGCGGATGTTCAAGGTGTATCTGAGCGTATCGCCGACGCACTACTACCTGTCGTTGCGTTTGCGGCGCGCGCGCGATCTGCTGCGCACGACGGACGCATCGATTGCGCGCGTGACGGCCGTGTGCGGCTTTCATTCGCCGTGTCATTTCAGCAAGGCATATCGCGCGCAATTCGGCCATGCGCCGAGTGTCGAGCGTCGCCACGCAAACTAGCGAGTCGGGCAAAGCCATCGACTGCGGCCAGAACAGAACAACCCTGAGGAGAATGTCATGAAATGCAAGCTGATGATGGCGGCCGCGCTATTGACGACGGCGGCCGCGACGGCACACGCCGCTGATCCCGCCGTGTGCCGCAACGTTCGTTTCGCCGACGTCGGCTGGACCGATATTGCGGCGACGACGGGCCTCGCGTCGACGATCTTCCAGGGCCTCGGCTACAACCCGACCAAGACGATCGCGTCCGTGCCGATCACGTTCGCGGGCATCAAGAGCAAGCAGATCGACGTGTTTCTCGGCTATTGGGCGCCGACGATGGATCCGATCATTCAGCCTTTCGTGAAGGCGGGCACGATCAAGGTGCTCGCGACGCCGAACCTGACGGGCGCGAAGTACACACTCGCTGTGCCCGATTACGTGTACAACGGCGGACTGAAGAACTTCAGCGACATCGCGAAGTATGCGGACAAACTCGACGGCAAGATCTACGGGATCGAGCCGGGCAATGACGGCAATGCGCTGATCAAGAAGATGATCGACGGCAACCAGTTCGGGCTGGGCAAGTTCAAGCTGGTGGAGTCGAGCGAGGCGGGCATGCTGGTCGAGGTGAATCGCGCGATTCGCGACAAGAAATGGATTGTGTTCCTTGGCTGGGAGCCGCATCCGATGAATGTGCAGATGAAGATTGATTATCTCGCTGGCGGCGATGATGTGTTTGGGCCTAATTATGGCGAGGCTAAAGTGTTTACGGCTACGCCGCCGGACTATGCTGCGCGGTGCCCGAATGCGGCTAAGCTGGTTTCCAATCTGCAGTTCACCACGGCCATCGAGAATCATGTGATGGTGCCTATCATGAACAAGGAAGATGCCAACAAAGCTGCGCTCGCCTGGTTGAAGGCGAATCCTCAGGCTTTGGATAAGTGGTTAGCCGGAGTGCAGACGATTGATGGCAAGGACGGCTTGCCGGCCGTTAAGGCTTATATTTCTGCGCATTAAGGTTTTTTTGTCTGCGACGCTAGTCGCCATGCTCGGTTTTTGTTTTTCTTCTTTGCTGGCGTCCGCGATTTCGTATCGGTTCTTCATGCGTTGCCCCTGTGCGGGGCGGCACCTACTTTTCTTTGCAGCGGCAAAGAAAAGTAGGCAAAAGAAAGCCGCTTCAAACCTCCGGTGCCCGCCAGGATAACGCCACGGCACACGGTGTTTGACCTGTCGCGCAGTGACGCAAACACTCCGTAGAAAGCCCGCAGTCAGGCGCGCGCGGCGCGAAAGATGACATCCACCTGGAGCACATTCGGTCAGCACGTTTTTTTGGCTTTGCCGTCGGTCTGATTGCGGCGGTATGTGCTCCAGACTGTGTGTGGGGCTTTCGCGCCGTGCGTGGTTGACTGCGGGCTTTCTACAGCGTGCGGACGTTGCTGCGCGACAGCTCAACTGCGGCATGCCACAGCGCCATCCTGGCCGGCACCGGAGGTACAAAAGCGGCTTTCTTTTGCCTACTTTTCTTTGCCGCTGCAAAGAAAAGTAGGTGCCGCCCCGCACAGGGGCAACGCGTGAAGCACCGATACGAAATCGCGGATGCCAGCCAAAACAAAAAAAGCGAAAACCCGGAATGGCGACTGCGTCGCAGACAAAACGCTAACCCCGAACAGAAAACCCCTGCAAATAACCACGATCGGCGATGCCGTTCCAAACCTGCCCATCAATCAACCGCACCGAAGGTGCACCATCAACAACGGCAACACCAACATTATCAGCAGCCAAACGATACAAATCAGTCTGATTAACTTCACACGCAATACGAGCAAAGTCATCCCGCCACTCAGCCATTCCCCACCGCGCATACTGAGCAAAAAACCAAACCCCTTCCGCAGGATGCGGAAAATTCACAGCACCGCCCGCGAAAAACTTAACAGCCGAAGCAGACCCACCAGCGATCAACCGCGAAGCGATAGAGTCAACAGACACCCCAAGAAAAGCAGCATCAGCAAGCCTGCGAGCAATCTCGCCCCGATGCTCATCGTCATCGAGCCAACGACACGCTTCAAGCATCGTCTGCACAAGCGCACGTGCGGTATTCGGATATCGCGTGACAAAATCGCGCCGACTCGCGAGTACCTTCTCGGGATGATCAGGCCACACCTCACTCGTATACGCAATCGTCCGCCCGACACCACGCTCCTGCGCAACCGCATTCCAAGGCTCTCCGGCGCATAGCCCGTCGAGTCGATCCTGCTCGAGCGCATCGACCATCTGTGGCGGCGGAATCACCACACTCTCGATATCGCGCAACGGATGCACGCCTTGGGAGGCGAGCCAGTAATACAGCCACATCGCATGCGTGCCCGTCGGAAACGTCTGCGCGAATACAGGCTTGCGGCCGAGCGTCGCCAGTGCTGCGGGCAACGTCTTGTGCTCGTCGAGCGCCGCGGCAAGCCGGTTCGATACCGTGATCGCCTGACCATTGCGATTCAGCACCATCAGCACAGCCATATCCGTCTGCGGTCCACCGAGGCCGAGTTGCACGCCATACACGAGGCCATACAGCGAATGCGCGGCATCGAGATCGCCGGATATGAGCTTGTCGCGTATCGCAGCCCACGAAGGCTGTTTCAGCAACTCGATCGTGAGGCCGTGCGCATGGCCGAATTCGAGCAGCTTCGCGGCGACGAGCGGCGCGGCATCGCTGAGCGCGACGAAGCCCAGACGCAAGTGCGTTTTCTCGAGCTTGCCCGAGTCGGCGGATGAAGAGGGGTAGGCGGTTGAGTTCATGAGCTGCACATCAATCTGGCAAGTCGGCGGCGGCGACGATCTGGCGCGCGACTTCGGCAAGCTTCACGCCCTGGTTCATCGCGCGCTTGCGCATCGTCGCGTAGGCGGCGTGTTCGGTCATCTTTTGCGAATCCATCAGCATGCGTTTCGCGCGGTCGATCAGCTTGCGCTCGGCGAGTTCGTTCTCCGCCTGCGCAAGCCGCTCGCGCAATTGCGATTCTTGTGCGAAGCGCGCAAGCGCCACTTCGAGTATCGGTGCAAGGCGCTCCGTCGCGAGTCCTTCGACGAGATACGCCGTCACGCCTGCGCCGACGGCGTCGCGTATCAGCTGCTGGTTCGCGTCGTTGCTGAACATCAGCACGGGACGCGGTGCCGTCGCGTTCATCACGGCGAGCTGTTCGAGCGTGTCGCGCGACGGCGATTCGGTGTCGATGATCACGACGTCGGGCCGTTCGCTTTCGACAGTCTCGTGCAGCGCTTGCGGCGATGCCGTCGCGGCAAGCATGTCGTAGCCGAGCCGCGCGAGCGTGTCGCGCAACTCGCCGATCGGCTTGTCGGTGTCGGTTACGAGCAATACGCGCAGCATGGATTGCCCGGCATGAGGGATTCGGAATTACGCAGATTCATTCGTCGGATTGCGGGTTCTGCCCGTCGTCCGCGAAGAGACGACGGCAGTCATTGCATGAGCACGTCTTTGCTCTGCAACTTGTATGCCATCGGCGGCAATCCGTATTACGTTGTATGCGTAACGCTCAGGCGTTCATCAAGCTGCGCGAATATTGCACCGCAGCAGTGCGAGTCGACGGCTCGTTGCACCGGATTGGCGCGAGCCGCGCGCAGTTGATACGGCGCGTTTTAACGCGCGCCGAGCCAGCGCGTGTAGCTGCGAGGAGAGAACGCGAAGGTCAGCGCGATCATCGCGGCGATGCACACCGCGAGCATGGTCCACGCAGCCGTGAAGCTGCCCGTGAGGTCGCGCAAACGGCCTGCGACGATAGGCGAAATCGCCGCGATGATAAAGCCGACGCCTTGCACGAACGCGACGAGTCGTCCGGCGATGCGGTGATCGTCTGCATGATCGAGCGATGTCACGAGCGTCAGCGAGAACGTGCCGCCGAGTCCCGCGCCCGCAATCGCGACCCACGCGAGCGGCGCGGCATCGGGCCAGGCGAGCAACCCGACGATTCCGATGAATTGCGCCGACAGCCCCGCCACGAGCCAGGGACGGCGGTCGCGGAACGACGCGGCCGCGAGCGGCAGCAACAGTGCCGACGCGGCCTGGAAAACCGTCATCGCCGCGAGCAGCGAACCGCTGTGCGCGACGCTCGCGCCACGCTGCTGATAGTAGGCGGGCAGCCACGCGACGAGCGTCGTGTAGCCGCCGTTCACGAGGCCGAAGTGCAGGCCTAACGCCCACGCGCGGCGCTTGCGCCACATCGCGACGTGCGGCGCCTGGGAAGCATGGCCGCCGACGTGAGTTGCGGCATCGCGAGACGAAGACGCAGCGCGCTGCAACGCGAGCCAGCATGCGCACGCGAGCGCGGCGGGCACGGCCCACATCGCGAGTCCCGCATGCCACGAATCGAATGCCTTCGCGACATACGGGCTGAGGCTCGCGCCGAGTCCGCCGCCGCCCATGATCGATGCCGAGAACAGGCCCATCGCAAGCGGCACGCGCGCGTGGAAACGCTGCTTCATCACGCCGGGCAGCAGCGCCTGAATGACGGCGACGCCGATCCCCGCGACGAGCGCCGTCATCAATAGCGCCGCGCCGCTCGATGCCGCGAGGCGCGCGCTGCACGCGGCGGCGATCGCCAGCAAACCCAGCGCGACGCCGCGCGTTTCGCCGCCGACGCGCGTCAGCAAACCCGCGCCGAATGCGCCGAAACCCATCGCGACGACGGGCAGGCTCGTCAGCAGCGACGCGCCCGAGAAGCTGAGGCCCGTGACCGCGCGGATCGTCGCCATGAGCGGACTGATGGACGTAAGCAGCGGCCGCAGGTTGATGCCGATTACGACGATCACCGCCAGCCAGAGTCCGTCCTTCCACGTCAATGCCGCGGATGTCGTGGTGCGCGCGAGGCGCGAAGAAGTATCGATGCCGGGAGTCCGGTTCACGGGAATACCTTGCGAGTGAGCCTGAATGGTTAACCATAATAACTTAAAATGGTTAACCATTTTAGTTCGATCTGCTATGCCGGAGATGTGCTCGCCGACGCTTGCGCAAGATGCAGTGGAACGCAACGGCCGCTAAAATACGGCCGCCTGCATCGATCTCACTCGCGATTTCACCCGTCAAACATGGCCACACGCCCGACCACACCGCCGCCCGCCGCAGACGAAGACAACGTCGAGGACCGCATTTACGCGTCGATCACCACGGCGCTGCTCGAAGGGCGCTTGCGGCCGGGCGCGCAGCTCGTCGAACGCGATCTCGCGGCGGCGTTCGCCTGCACGCGCGGCGCGCTGCGCAAGGTGCTCGCGCGGCTCGGTTACGAAGGCAAGCTCGTGCTGGAAGCGAATCGCGGCGCGTTCGTGCCGTCGCCGTCGGAAGAGAATGTGCGGGAGGTGTATCGCGCGCGGCAGATCGTGGAGGCGGGTATCGTCACGGCGCTGTGCGGCGCGCTGTCGACGCAGGACAGACGCGCGCTGAAAGCGCATGTCGCCAGCGAGAAGAAGGCGCTGAAAAGCGGGCGCGTCGACGAGCAGGTGCGGCTCGCCGGGCATTTTCATGTGCTGCTGACGCAGATCGCGGGCGGCGCGGAGTTGCAGGGTTTCGTCGCGCAGCTGGTCGCGAAGACGGAGCTGTACAAGGCGCTATACGATCCCTCGAAAGGCACGACGTGCTCCGCCGACGAACACGCGCATCTGATCGAAGCGCTCGACGCCGGCGATCTGAACGCCGCGCTCGACGCAATGCGCACGCATCTCGCGGAACTGGAGGAGCGTGTCGTCACGCGCATGCAGGCAGGTGCAAGCGACGATCTGGGCGTGGTGTTTCGGGGATGAGGAAGTGAGGCGGGCGGCATGCGTTGCACATGCCGCATCGATTGCTGTGTACTGCGTGGTCGACGGCGCAAATGCGCGACGGCCTTTTGTGCGTCGATTCGTTCCCGCGTCCCGCCCGATTGATCGCGAGACGCCTGCTGCTTCTGGCTACTGCTTGCCGCTACGTCAGCGGCGGCGCATCGGCGCGCTGCGCGGGCCGCTGCTGCGTTCGTCCTTGTGACGGAAGTTGATACGCCCCTTGGTCAGGTCGTAGACCGACAGTTCGAGCGTGACGCGGTCGCCCGCGAGGATACGGATGTGATTCTTGCGCATGCGGCCCGATGCGTACGCACCCACGACGACGCCGTTGTCGAGCGTCACGCGGTAGCGGCTGTCGGGCAGTACTTCGTCGACGATGCCGTCCAGTTCAATGAGTTCTTCTTTCGCCATGCACTACTCCTGGTCGATGAGGGAAGGGTGCCGCGCGCGGCGCGCAGCGTGTCTTGCGCGGCAGCGCGAACGCTGCTGCGGCGATACGGTTGATACGTGAAACGCGCCTTTCGCGGCGCGTCCGATCAGAGATCGGAAACGGTTTGCCCGTCCACCCGGCCGTCGATCACTTGCGACGCATGCTCGATGCAAGCCATGCGCGCCTTGCCCGCGCCTTCGAACGGACGGAAGTACGCGAAGCGGAACACACGGCCGTCGGCGGAAGGATTCTGGCCGACACGGCAGATGCGCACCGACGCGTCGTAACCGCTGTCGATCGAATTGCGGTGGGTCACGCCGCTCGCTGTGCGTCGCGGATAAACGAGCGGATGGATTTCGTAGCCCTTGTACGTCTTGACGCCTTGAGTCATATGCAAATTCCTGTCATGCGTGCCGCCGGTGCGCGCGTCACACAGGCGCGGCGAATGGGCAGCAGGCGGCGCAGCACCGTAGGGCGCACCGCAATGAAAAAGTTTGGCGCGAGCCAGATACGTAGGCTCGAACACGGCCGCGAACAACGCGGAACGGATGGAGAAATACGCTGATGCCGCACAGGCACCGAACGTAGCAAGTGTCACCCGGTCGGGTTCAAGCGCGCAGCGCGTGGCCGAAGTGACGACGACCGCCGGGTTGCCGCTGCATGCTATTGCGCGGTAACGGGACGGTTGGGGTGTAACGCGATCAGTGCAACGCGGTGAAAACGAACTACGCGAAAGACGTGGACGCGTTGCGGTTAAGAGAATGCCGGAGGATGCTGGCAGAACGCTGCGTTCGACATATTATGCCCTAAAAACAGGCCCTTGTGTAGCACAAACTTTCGCGCGGCTGCGTCCGTGAAGCATGCCGCGCCCGAAGATAGCGACAGAGCGCAAGGGCTTTGCGGGCTTACTCCGTCGTCTGCGTCAAGCGTTTTTGCAACTCGCGCGAGGCGGCGAGCGGAATGCGCGCGTCGTCCCATTGCGCGAGCCATTCGATTTCCTTCGACGTGAAAATCTGGCCGTGATTGCGCAGCGCGTATTGCAGCGAATCGATGATGTGATTGCGAATGATCTCGGGCGTGCGTGCATCGTCGAGCACGGAGCGAAACGCTTCGAGCGTAGCCATCGGTTGCCTCTTGTCGGTGAACGCTTGTGAAAGACCTGACTCTTATCGCACATCAAAATGCGCGCTGCCACGCGGTCAAAATTCACGCGGCTTCACTTCACGGTGACTGGGTATGCGCTTTGCACTGCGCAGCGTTGCCATCGACGATGCGCGCCGTTCCCAGCAATACGAGGCACTTCATGAAACTCAGAACGATTGCACCGCTCGCGCTGTGGACTGTCGCGCAACTGTCGATTGCCGCGACGGGCGATGCGTTTTGCGGCGTGCTGTCGGGCGCGGGGGTATCGGCTGAAGCGGCCGAATCGGCTGAGTCGCGGGCAACGGCTGCATCGGGCACGCAGGCCGCGAAGGGCTTTGCGTTGCGGGACGGCGAACCCGTCGATTTCATCGCGGGCGGCAAGACCGTGCGCGGCACGCTGCATGTGACGATGGATGGCGGCGTCTATCGCGCGTACTGGCAGGCGCAGGGCCGCCCCGAACGCTACGTGTTGGCGAATGCGGGCACGGACGCCGTGCGCCTGATCGCCATGCCGACGCAAGGCACGCCTGCCACGGACGGCATGCCGGGTACGACACTCAATCCGCAGCAGGTGCTGTCGTGTCCGTCGTTGTGAGTCCCGTATGACGATGAGGCGCGGGCCACCATGTCCAGCCGCGCTCGTTGTGCCGCAGTTCGACGATGGCCAGCGGCGGCACTTCGATCCGCGCGAACGTTGCTGGCGGCGTCTGCAATATATGCATCAGGGCCGCGCGGATCACGCTTGCATGTGTGACGGCGATCACGTTGCCGCGTTGTTCGAACGCATCGAGCCAGCCGCCGACACGCAGCTTCAGCGCATCGAACGATTCGCCGCCATGCGGCGCGGCGGATGGATCGCGCGTCCATGTGGCGAGCGCGTCGGGCTCTTCGTCGGCGAGTTCGAGCAGACGGCGGCCTCGCCAGCGTCCGTAATCCGCGTCGGCGAGCGCGGGCTCTGCATGCGCCGCGAATCCGAGCGCGTGAGCCGTTTCGCGCGCGCACGGAGCGGGGCTGCTCAGCGCAAGATCCGCGTTCAGCCGATCCGCATTCGCCACCCGGAAAGCCGCGGCTTCTTCGATAGCATGTGCATCGAGCGGATCGTCGGCGGGAAACGCGCCTTTGCGCTGCGCGGCCGTCGCCGGATGGCTGATCAACAACAGACGTGTGCGCATCGGCGGCTCTATGTGTGGACAGTGGAGAAAGTCGGGAGCGTGTCGCAGTTTAGCGCGTAGAATAGACGCCACTCGAAGCGCGGAAGCCGGTGCAAGCCCGGCGCGGTCGCGCCACTGTAATCGGCAGTCAATGCGTACGCAAACATGCAGGACACCAGCCGGAAGCCAGACCCAAGCTTCGACTTCCCTCATCAATCGACTATCGGGGCGCGTTACCCCCAGGAGATGTCCGTCATGAATGACACCGCTCTCGACCACGCCGGTCAGACCGATCAACCCGCCATCACGCCGATTCCGCTTCGCGAACTGCTGCCCTGGATCATCTTCGGCGGTCTGCTGATGCTGCTCGCGCTGTACTTTGTCGGCGCCGAAGAAGGCGCGACGTCGCTGATTCCCGGCATGTACGTGCATGAATTCGTGCACGACGGCCGCCACCTGCTCGGCTTTCCTTGCCACTGATCGCGTAAGGGAGTCATCACCATGGTTGGTAAGTTGTTGATGCGAGGCATGCTCGCAGGCATCGTCGCGGGCTTGCTCACGTTCGCGTTCGCGCGCGTCGCGGGCGAACCGCTCGTCGATACGGCCATCTCGTTCGAAGAAAACATGCACGCAGCGCACGATCACGGCGACGCGGGCGGCCACGATCATGACGAAGAAATCGTCAGCCGCGGCACGCAGGCGGGTCTTGGGCTGCTCACGGGCGTCGTTGCGTATGGCATGGCGTTCGGCGGGCTGTTCGCGCTGACTTTCGCGTATCTGCACGGACGCGTCGGCAAGCTCGGCGCGCGCGCGTTGTCCGCGTGGCTCGCGCTCGGCGCTTATGTCGCCGTCGTGCTCGTGCCGACCATCAAGTATCCGGCGAATCCGCCTTCAGTCGGCGATCCCGATACGATCGGCATGCGCACCGGGCTGTTCTTCCTGATGATCGTCACGTCGCTCGTCGTGGCTGTGTTCTCGATGAAAGTGCGCAAGCACCTGATGTCGCGCCTTGGCTTGTGGAACGCGTCGATCATTGGCGGCATCGTGTTCGTCGCGATCATCGCCGCGATCCAGATCGCGCTGCCGACGGTCAACGAAGTGCCCGAAGCGTTCCCGGCCGTCGTGCTGTGGAAGTTCCGCATGACGGCGCTCGGCATGCAGGCGATCATGTGGGCCGTCATCGGTCTGCTGTTCGGCGCGCTGATCGAACGCAGCGAGCGCATCGCGCGCGCATCGAACGCGGCGGCGCGCAAGTCGGCTTATCTGTAACGCTTATCTGTAACGCTTCTGTCCCGCGCCTGCGCGTCATTGCGCGGGCGCGCGTGTCTTTACTTTTCAGTTCGCCATTTCCAGAAACCGCGCCAGACAAGGATTGCGGTTCGACGGCGACCACACGAGCAACTGCGAAATCGTCGGCGCGTTCGCCAGCGGCCTGAACACGACGCCCGCCAGCTGCGCCTTGCTCATCGACTTCGGCACGAGCGCGATGCCGACGCCTTCATCGACGAGACTCAACACCGTCTGCTGCAACTGCACTTCGAAGCGCACTTCGGGCGTGAAACCGCCTTGTGCGCAATGATCGACGATGGTCGCGCGCAGACTCGGCGACACGGCTTCCGATGCCATCACGAACGGCTCATGCGCGAGTTGCGCGATGTTCAACTGGCGCGCGCGGGCGAGGGCGTGATCGCGTGACAGCGCGACGCACAGCGGCTCCGTGAAGATCGCGCGCGTGTCGAGGCTCTCGCTCGGCGCGCCCGGAAACATGATCGCGGCGTCGATCTGTCCGCTCAGCACTTGCGACGCCAGATCGTTCGATACGACTTCGCGCAGATTCAGCGTCACGTCGGGATACGCGTCGCCATAGGCGCGTGCGTAGGCGGGCAGCACGCTGTACGCGGCGCACATCGTGAAGCCGATGTTCAGCTGCCCGCTGTCGCCGACGGACGCGGCGCGTGCATTCTTCGCCGCCTGTTCGATCGACGCGAGGATCGCTTTCGCGTCGTCGTAGAAGCGCTCGCCGGCTGCTGTGAGCGTGACGCTGCGCGGACTGCGCTCGATCAACGTCACGCCCAGCGACGCCTCCAACGCAGCCAGTTGCCGGCTCAGCGGCGGCTGCGACAGGTTCAGGCGCGCGGCGGCGCGGCCGAAATGCCGGGTTTCGGCGAGCGTGACGAAGTAGCGAAGCGGCTTGACGTCGAGCATGATGCAAAAAAGGTATCGTCGAAGGCTGAATTCCGCATTGGATTGTATAGATAGAAACACTTACGCTGGCGCGTCTTCACTATCTTTGTCTTGGTTGTCGCGATCCCATGCTGTCCACGCTCGAAATCCTGTTGCCCGTCTTCGCGCTGATCTTCGCGGGCTTCTTTTGCCGCCGTCGCAATCTGCTCGGCCCGACGGCCGCTTCTGAACTGAACCGCTTCGTCGTGTGGCTCGCGTTGCCTGCGCTGCTGTTCGACACGATGGCCCATTCGACCTGGCAGCAGCTCGACCAGCCGGCCTTCATCATCACCTTTTCGATTGCCTGCGCAGGCGTGTTCGTGGCAGTGCTGCTCGTTCGGGTCGCGAGCGGCCGACATCTCGCCGATGCGAGCGTCGATGCGATCGCCGCGTCGTATCCGAACACGGGCTACATCGGCTTTCCGCTCGGCCTGCTCGCGTTCGGCAAGGCGAGTCTCACGCCGACTACCATCGCGACGATTCTGGTCGCCTGCGTGCTGTTCGCGCTCGCGATCGTGCTGATCGAAATCGGCTTGCAGACGGAGCGCACGCCACACAAGCTCGGCGCGAAGGTGGTGTGGCGGCTGTTGAAGAATCCGCTGATCGCGTCGCCGATCCTCGGCGTGCTGGCGGCGAGCGTGCACGTCACGTTGCCGCAAAGCGCGGAGACCTTCCTGAAGCTGCTGAGCGGCGCCGCGAGCCCTTGCGCGCTGGTGAGCCTCGGCCTTTTTCTGGCGGAAAAGCGCCCGGTCAAGGACGAGGGCAGCGAGTCGCTCACGTCGTTTGTGCTGACAGCCATCAAGCTGATTGCACAGCCGACGCTCGCGTGGTGGGTAGCGGCGCATGTGTTCGCGCTGCCCGCGCCAACCGTCGACATGGCCGTGCTCCTCGCCGCGCTGCCGACGGGCACGGGTCCTTACATGCTCGCCGAGTTCTATCGGCGCGAGGCACAGATCACGTCGCAGACCATTCTGCTGTCGACGCTCGGCTCGCTCGTGACGCTGTCGTTGCTGCTGTTCTACATGCACGCGCCGGGGTAGCGGGCGCCTGCCGATCCGTTGTCGCGGTCTCGCAACGCGTTTCCAAATGAGCAGTGGTCTGCTCATTTTTTTCGTCTTACACTCGACGTTAGTTCCATATAAGGATATATGTTTTATATATGGAACAAAAACAAGCCATGAGTGAGACCAGACAACATGAAGAAGTTGACCATCAACGCGCGGATCGCGACGACGATCGCGTTTCTCGGCGTGCTGCTGATCGCGACAGGCGCGCTCGGCATTTTCGGTATGGCCGAGAGCAACCGCGCGCAGCGTAACGCGTATGAGGTCAACTTCACGTCGGTGGTGGCGTTGGGCCGCTCGGGCACGGCGATGTCGCGGGCGCGATTCGGCCTCGACTGGGCGATGAGCAATCCGCATTCGCCGCAACTCGGCGAACAACTGAATCGCGCAAAACGTCTGCTCGGCGATTCCGACAAGGCGTGGGCCGCGTTCCGCGCGCTGCCGAAGACGCCCGAACTGCAACGGCTCACCGACGATCTCGACGCCAAACGCACGGCCGTCTTGCGCGACGGCATCGACCAGCTGATTCAGGCGATCGGCAGCGGCGACACGAGCTGGATGGACGAGAGCCGCGCGAATCATCTGATCGGCCTCTATTCGGCGATGAACGCGAGCCAGGGCGCGCTTGAGAAATATCTCGACGATGCCGCACAGGAGGCCGCCGATCGTTCTACCGCCACCTTTAAAACGCTGCTGACCGCGTGCGTCGCGAGCATTGTCGTCGGGCTGGGCGTCGCGTTTCTGAGCTGGCGCGCGCTGCGCCGCGCGATCATGTCGCCGATGCGCGATGCGCTCGGGCAGTTCGATGCGATTGCGTCGGGCGAATTGCGCACGCGCGTCGAGATCCGTTCCGAAGACGAGATGGGGACGCTGCTGCATGGCCTCGCGTCGATGCAGGACAAGCTCGGCGCGACGATCACGACGGTGCGCAAAGGCTCGGACTCGATCGCGGCGGCGACGCAGCAGATCGCGGCGGGCAATCTCGATCTGTCGCAGCGCACGGAAGAGCAGGCGGCGTCGCTCGAACAGACGGCGGCCGCGATGGACGAACTGACGTCGACGGTTCAGCTGAACGCCGAGAACGCGCAGCACGCCAGCCGGCTTGCCGAAGACGCATCGTCGATGACGGCACGCGGACGCGAAGCCGTCGGCACTCTGGTCGAGACGATGCATGCGATCGACGCGGGTTCGTCGAAGATGACGGGCATCATCACGGCGATCGAAGGGATCGCGTTTCAGACCAATATCCTTGCGCTCAACGCAGCCGTCGAGGCGGCGCGCGCGGGCGAGGAAGGGCGTGGCTTTGCGGTCGTCGCGGGCGAAGTGCGCAGCCTGGCTCAGCGTTCGGCGGCGGCGGCGAAGGAAATCGGCGTGCTGATCGCGGATTCGACGGCGCGCGTCGCGCACGGCGCGCAGATCGCGACGGGCGCGGGCGACACGATCCGCGAGATCGAGGCGTCGATTTCGCGCGTCGCGAAGATTGTCGGCGAGATCGCGACGGCGTCGCAGCAGCAGAGCGACGGCATCAAGGAAGTGGGCCTCGCCGTCACGCAGATGGATGAGGTGACGCAGCAGAACGCGGCGCTGGTGGAGGAGAACGCGGCGACGGCGGCTTCGCTCGCGGATGAGGCGAAGCGGTTGAGCGAGTTGACGGCGGCGTTCAGGGTGGAGGGGGAGGTGGCGGCGTAGTGCGTACGCCTGCGCCGCGGATAGTCACGTGAGTGATTCGCGGCGCGAAGTCTTACGCGGCAAGCTCAAACTTGAATTTCTTTCCGAGGGCCGCGGCCGCGCTTGCTAATGTCGTCAGCGTCAGACTGGTGTCGTTCTCGTCGAGCAGGCGATTCAGCGCTGCACGGCTCGTCTTCATCTTTGCGGCCAGGCTGGTCTTCGTCAGATGCTGGGCCTTCATTTCCTGCTCGATCTGCCAGGCAATCACGCGCTTCATAGCTGTTGCAGTGACTTCTTCGAGCATCGCCTCTTCGGCGAGGAAATCATCGAAGTCGCCGCCAATATGCTTGTTTGCCATGATGGATTCCTTCCTGTTTTAGCCATTCCTTAGCTGGCGCAGCCTTGCCTTTGCCAGATCGAGATCATCTTCCGGCGTGGCCTGCGACTTCTTGATGAAGCCGTGAAGCAGAACCATGTCGCTGCCGTCGACTGTGAACATGATGCGAGCGATACGCCGGTGCAAATGGATTCGGATTTCCCAAAGATCCCGGCCCATTTTACGCACTAGCGGCATGCCAAGCGGCCAGCCCATCTGCACGGTCTTCACGTCCTCTCCGATCGTTTTTCGATCCGGCGCATCCAACTCTTTGAGCCAGTCTCGAACCGGCTCGCTGCCGGCTTCCGTTAGAAAAAATCGAACGGACAAAACGATCTCAACGGAACGAACCATCGACAGTTTTGGGAAGATTGCGATGACTAAATCGTACCAAATTTGGTACGATTTAGCAAGTTGGTCTCGAACTCGAACAGGGTGCAGTTTTGTACGAACCGGTCCCGCCTAGCTAGGCAAACCTCTCCGCCCGATAAGCCCGCGGATCCGTAAAAGGCTTCTCCCCCGTCATCATCTCCGCCAGCAGCCGCCCGGTGACAGGCCCAAGCGTCAGCCCATGATGGTTATGCCCAAAGGCAAACCACAGCCCCTTATGCCGCGGCGCAGGTCCGATCACCGGCCGCATATCCGGCGTACAAGGCCGCATCCCGAGCCATGGCTCGGCATCGACGCGCTCGCCGAGCCCGAACGTCGCCCGCGCGAGCGGCTCGACGCGTTCGAGCTGGATGCCCGTCGGCGGCGCGCCGCGCTGCGCGATTTCGACGCCCGTCGTCACGCGCAGCCGGTTGCCTTCCATCGGCGCGACGACGTAACCGCGTTCCGTATCGACGATCGGCACGGACAGCATCTGCCGCGCGGGCCGATAGTGCATGTGATAGCCGCGCTTCGCGCGCAGCGGAATCCGGTAGCCGAGCGGTCCGAACACGGTATCGGACCACGGCCCGAGCGCGAGCACGACCTGCTTCGCGCTGAGCGTGCCTTGCTGCGTCTCCACGGTCCACGCGTCGCCCGACTGACGCAGGCTCGTCGCGTCGCCGTGGACGAACTTGCCGCCGCCCGCTTCGAACAGGCGTGCATAGCCTTTCACCAGCGCGCCCGGATTCATCACGCTCTTCGGATCTTTCCAGTGAATCGCACCGCAGATGCCGTCGCCCACGCCCGGTTCCCGCGCGCGAAGCTCGGCCGTGTCGAGCACGTTCACATGAAGGCCATGCTCGCGCACGGCATCTTCGGATGCCTTCGCTTCATGCTCGAACGCGGCGCGCGTGCGGAACGCCTCGATCCAGCCGCCGTCATGCACGAGATTGCCGACGCCCGCGCGCGCGATCAGCCGGTCGTGCTCGTCGACGCATGCGCCGATCAACGGCATCATGTCGTGCGCGGCGGCCGCGAGGCGTTGCGGCGACGATTCCCACCAGAAGCGCGCAAGCCACGTCGCGTAAGCGGGCAGCGCCTTGTAGTCCCAGTACAGATCCGTCGACTGGTTGCGTGCATAGCGCAGCAGCGTGCCGAGCTTGCGCGGAAAACCGTACGGCACGATCGACGAACGCTCGATCAGCCCCGCATTGCCGAAGCTCGTTTCCTCGCCGGGCGCGCGCCGGTCGACGAGCGCGACGCGTTGTCCGCGATCCTGCAGATGCAGCGCCGACGATACGCCGACGATGCCCGCGCCCAGCACGATGACGTCGAAATCCATAGCGATCAGGGTTGTCCTTGAGATGGCTTTAATCGAGAAGAAGGAAAAGCCGGAAGCGCAACGAGCGCGTGTCGCCACGCGCTCGCGCATTGAATCTGCGGGGTTATCGCTCAGCAGCCTATCACTTCGCGATGATGTCGCGCTTGAAGTATTTCTGCGAGAGCGACGTCAGCGTGCCGTCTTTCTTGAGTTCGGCCAGCGCGCCGTCGATCTTCGCCTGCAACGCCTTGTCGCCCTTGCGCAGACCGAAGCCCGTGCCTTCGCCGAGCGTCGACGGATCTTTCAGCGGTTCGCCGACGATCTCGAAGCCCGCGCCCGCCGGCTTGTTCAGGAAGCCGTCGTTGGCCGTCTGCGCTTCCTGCACGGCGGCGTCGAGCCGTCCCGCGACGAGATCCGCATAGACCTGATCCTGGTCCTGATACGACTCGACCTGCACGCCCGCAGTCGCCCAGTGCTTCTTCAGGAAATCTTCCTGCGACGAACCCTGCAACACGCCGACATGCTTGCCCTGCAGGCTCTTCACGTCCGGCTTCAGGCCCGAGCCGTGTTTCGCGATCGTCACGATGGGCACGATGTAAATAGGCGGCGTGAACGCAATGCTTTCCTTGCGCTTCGACGTGATGTTCATCGCCGAATTGATCACGTCGAACTTGCGCGCCTGCAGCGCGGGAATCAGCCCGTCGAACGCGTTCTCGACCCACACGCACTTCATCTTCAGCTTCGCGCAGACGGCGTTGCCGACGTCGACATCGAAGCCTTCGAGCTGGCCCGACGCGCTCTTGCTTTCGAACGGAGGGTAGGCGGCTTCGATGCCGAAGCGCAGTGTGTCGGACGATTGCGCGCAAGCGGCGCCCGCTGTCATCGCGAGGACGGCGGCAGCGAAGGAGAGCTTCAGGTTCATGACGGTTCCTGTCGTTGAGGATCGGGCCACACGCAGCGAGCGGCGGCGCAGGTGAAATATAGACTGAAAGTCCAGTATGGACTATAGGGAATACGATAGTCCAGTGATCAAAATACCGGCTCCGGCCGTTGCGAGCCTTGCGCTATATGGCTGTCAGCCTCACTGAAAGCGATTCAGCGCACTTGCGGTTGCGTCCCGAACGAGACTTTTTTGTCCAGATCTACAAAGTCTCAAGTAGACTTCGTGTCTACGATTCGATCCGCTGATCCGCTCGCGATCGAACATGAACAGCAATGGGCGCGACGCGCCGACTCTGGAGATGATTCCGATGAAAACTGCCTTGCCACTCGCCGTCGACGAACAGGCCGTCCGCGAAGCGCTGCCCGCGCTCGACGTGCGCGGCGCGCTGACGGCGATGTTCCGTGCGCTCGCTAGCGATGCCGCCGTGCAGCCGCCACAGACGCTGACGCTGTTCCCGAACGGCGCCGGCGATTTCATTACGTATCTCGGCGCGCTCGCCGATGCGAAGGTGTTCGGCGCGAAGCTGTCGCCGTATATCGTGACGGGCGGCAAGCCGGTCATTACCGCGTGGACCGCGCTGATGTCGATGGAAACGGGCCAGCCGCTGATGTGGTGCGACGCAGGCCTGCTCACGACCGAACGCACGGCGGGCACGACGGCGCTCGCCGTCGATCAGCTTGCGCGCGCCGATGCGAAGCGGCTCGCTGTCGTCGGCGCGGGCGCTGTCGGGCTCGCGCATCTGCGGCACGTCGCGCCGCTGCGCGCGTGGGAGTCGATCCGCGTGTATTCGCCCGATCTCGCCGCGAATGACGCAAAGCGCGCCGCCGTGCGATCCGCCGATACGCGCGCCGAAGTCAGCGAAAGCCTGGAAGCCTGCGTGAAGGACGCGGACGTCGTGATGCTGTGCACGTCGTCGGGCACGCCTGTGCTGCCGCGCGACGTGCTGACGAAACCCGCCTTGATTACCTCGATCAGCACGAACGCTGCCAACGCGCATGAAATCGACCCGGCGTGGCTGCCGGAGCTGGACGTCTACTGCGACTATCGCGCGACGACGCCCGCGAGCGCCGGCGAAATGAAGCTCGCCGCGCAGCACGGCTGGTCGCCGGAGAGCGTGAATGGCGATCTGCCGTCGCTGCTGGCAGGCACCTGCGCGAAGCCCGCGTACGAGCGGCACGCGTTCTTCCGTTCGATCGGTCTCGGCCTCGAAGATGTCGCGATTGCAAGCGAACTGTATCGCCATCTGACCGGTCGTCCGCGCCAGGCACAATAGCTACAATGTCGGTCAGCCGCCGCGGCGCGCAGGGCATGAGAGGCGCGCAGCGGCATCACGAAGACACTCGCGAAGATTGCCACCGTCCGCTGATGCGCAAGAAAAAAACATCCCCCGTGAAGGATCTGCTGCTGACCCGCTATGCGCCCATCGCGGACGGCATCGCCGCCTTGTTTTTCCCATACGCGGAAGTCGTGATTCACGATCTGCACGATCAGACGGTGCTATATCTCGCGAACAATCTGTCGAAGCGCGAGATCGGCGACGATTCCGCGCTCGAAGAAACCGAGCATTCGGCGCGCGAACGCGTGATCGGTCCGTACGAAAAGCTCAACTGGGACGGCCGGCGGATGCGCTGCGTGAGCAACGTGCTGTTCGACGACAACGGCCAGCCGGCGGGCATGCTGTGCATCAACTTCAATATCGCCGTGTTCGAGGACGTGCGCTCGACGCTCGATCTGTTCATCAAGGGCGCGGGCGTCGTCGCGCAACCGGAGGAACTGTTCCGCGACGACTGGCAGGAGCGCATCAACACGTTCCTGCACGGCTGGCTGCGCGAGCGGCAGATCGGTCTGAACGGGCTCACGCGCGAGCATCGGCGCGAACTGGTCGAAGCGCTCTATGCGGAAGGCGCGTTTCGCGGCAAGAGCTCGGCGAACTATGTTGCGAACGTGCTTGGCATGGGGCGTGCAACCGTCTATAAGCATCTGAAGCAGATGAAAGAAGGCGCGAGCTGACGCGTACTGCAAAGTACGGCGGCGCGCGGCCCGCGCTGCTTCGTCCGTTCAGGCTTCTTCGAGGAAATCACTGTGACAGTACGCTATCGACACTACAAGGGCGGCATCTACGAACTCATCTGCGAGGCGACGCTCGAATCGGATCCGAGCGTCACGATGATCGTTTATCGCGCCGACAACGGCACGATCTGGACGCGGCCGGCGTCGGTGTTCTTCGAGCTGATCGAGCACGAAGGACAGACCGTGCAGCGCTTTGCACCAATCAATTAGCGCCGATCAACTGGCGCCGATCAACTAGAAGCGTCTGACGGGCGGCGCGGTTGGCGCGGGCGGAATGTCGGCGGCGTCGGGCACGTCGATCACCAGATCGCTTTGCGCGACGGCCACGCACGGCAGGATATAGCCTTCCGCCTTTTCTTCGGCGCTCACGCCGGGCCAGTCGACCGTATAGCGCACGCTGCCCGATTCCAGTCGGCACAGGCATGTGCGGCACGTGCCGTTGCGGCACATGCGCGGCAGATGCAGATTCGCGAAGCCGGCCGCTTCGAGCACGGTGAGCGATTCAGGCGCTTCGAACGTGCGGCCGAGCGGCTCGACGCGGACCGTAAAGGTCCGCGCTTCATGTTCATCTTCTTGCGATGGAGGCAGCGATTCGCTGCCGGACGGTTCTTCGCGGGACATCGCGCCAACACAGACCAGACGTAGGACGGAAGCGAAGCTTAACGCAGCGCGACTTGTTGCGCTGCTTTCGCTGCGTTCAGTGCGTGGTGCGGATCCGCATGTAGCGATAAACCGTATTGCGCGCGAGCCCCAGTTCGCGCGCCGCAGCCGAAATATTGCCGTTGTTGCGCGCGAGCGTTTGCTCGATCAGCGTCGCCTGCAGTTCTTCCATGTTGGCGGGGCGCGAGGGCGTGTGCGGATCGACGCCAGGCAGCGCGCGCAACGGCGGCGCGTCGCTCGGCGTTTCGCAGTCATGCAGAAAATCGTCGGGCAGATGTTCGAGACCGATTTCATCTTCGCCTTCGGCCATGATGCCCGCCGTACGCAGCACGTTCGCCAGTTGCCGCAGATTGCCGGGCCAGCGGCAGCGTTCGAAGCAGTCGAGCACGTCCGCCGACACGCGCACAGGCATCCGCTCGCTGTCGGCTTCGTCGTTGCGCAGCCGCGCCAGGATGCGCTCGACGAGCACGGGCAGATCGGTGCGCTCGGCGAGCGCGGGCAGCGTCACGACGAGCCCGTTGATCCGGTAATACAGATCTTCGCGGAAGGTGCCTTCTTCGATCATCGCGCGCAGGTTGCGGTGCGTCGCGCAGACGATGCGCACGTCGACGGGCACCGCGCGCGTGCCGCCGAGCGGCACCACGGATCGTTCCTGCAACACGCGCATCAGACGCACCTGCTGCGCCAGCGGCATGTCGCCGATTTCATCGAGAAACAGCGTGCCGCCGTCGGCCTGCACGATCTTGCCGACATTGCCGCGTTTGCGCGCACCCGTGAATGCGCCGTCTTCGTAGCCGAACAGTTCGGCTTCGATCAGCGTGTCGGGCAGCGACGCGCAATTGACCGCGACGAACGGCGCGTTGCGGCGCGGCGATTCTTCGTGCATCGCGCGCGCGAGCCATTCCTTGCCGGTGCCCGTCTTGCCGAGCACGAGCAGCGGAATATCGCGGCCACGAACTTTCTCGACGCGGCCGAGCACGGCGGCCATGCGCGCGTCGCCCGTATCGAGCGTCGCGAAGGTGATCGCGGCGGCGCGCGGCTTGCACGACACCGTCGCTGAAGGTGCGCGCTGCATCCCGGAGTCGGCGGAAAACGCGGGACGCGCCGCGTATTCGGCGCGCGCCAGCACGCGCACGCCGCTGGGCAGCATCAGCGTCAGGCATTCGCCCGGCGCGCGCGACGCCTGTTGCAGCACGGCGGGAAACGCGTTGCCGAAGAGCGCCTCGAACGGCTGGCCGAGCAGCGTGTCGAGCGGACGGCCGAACTGGAATAGCGCGCTGCGGTTGGCCGCGAGCAGCGTACCGTTGCCGCCGAACGCGGCGAGCCCTTCGAACAGCGTGCCGATGAACTCGCTGCGCGCATGAAAGCGCACGCGCACGGCATTGCCGAACTGGTTCGCGAACAACTGGTTTTCGATGATCTGCGCCGACATCCTCACCAGCGCCAGCGTGTGCTTGTGAAAGCCGCGCGGGTCGCCGCTCACGTCGAGCGCGCCGATCGTTCGGCCGTAGGGATCGGCGATCGGCACGCACGAGCAGGTCAGGATGCGGTTGGCCTCCAGATAATGCTCGCCGCCGTGGACGACGGTCGGCTGACCTTCGGTGAGCGCGGTGCCGACGGCGTTCGTGCCGCGATCCGCCTCCGACCACGACACGCCGGCACACAGCGCGACGCGGCTCGCTTTCTCGACGAAATCGGTGTCGCCGAGACTGTGGAGGATCACGCCGTTGCTGTCGGTGAGCAGCACCATGCTTTCCGTATCGACGATCTGCGCATGCAGCGTTTCCATCACGGGCAGCGCGTGCGCGTACAGCGAGCGGTTGCGCTCGACGAGATCGCGCAGGGCGAATGGCTGCAAGGGATGGAAGTCGGGCGTCTCGGATGCGCGCAGACCGAATTCGCGTGAGCGCGCATGAGCTTGCGCGAGCACGTCGGCGCGGCCCATGACGGACGGCGTGACGGAACGTTGAGTCACTGCATGTCTCCGATGTTGTGCGTGGACGCTTTGTCGCAGGGATACGTGCACGCGCGATGTTGCGCAGTGCAGCACTGCATGCGTGTTGAAAGCGTCGTGAGCAGGAAAAACGTCCGGTCTGTGCCGACTCATGCCGACCCATCTTACAGGAGGACGCGCAGCGCGTGTTCCGCTTGCCTTCTGGCGCAGAAGTGCAATCATCGTAGAGAGGTACGCGTTCGCGCCGCGTGCCGTCGCTGGGGCAAATCGTCACGGTCCCGGACAGCGCCATTTCGAGGAGAACGTCATGGTGCGCATGGAGTTGAGAGTCGTCCTCGCCACGCTTGCGATCTTCATCGCGTTGGGCGGCATTGGATTGTCGATCCACGGTTCGATCAACTATGTGGATCAGGAGATATGGACGGGGGTGATCGCGATTGCGATCGGGATCGTGGGGTGCGTGACGATGCTCACGCTGTGGCCGCGCGATCTGCCCGGCAAGACGCCGCCCGAACATCCCGCCGACGACGTCGGGCCGCACGAACATCATCATCATTTGCCGACGCAGTTCTAGGCGCGAATTCTCGCTGCAGCGCGGCATTTTTCCGTGGACGATGCGCCGTTCCGGGGTGCATGGCGGCACCATGCTGGTGTGTGGCGAAACAAAACTTGCGGCCCGCCGGAACTCGTCTACAGTGGGTAGATCGACTGATGACCGTGCGATGACGGCGCGTGTTTGCAGTCGACAGCCCGCGCTGCGATCCATAACGGAGGCGTGAACAGGGGCAGGCGCGGTTCCCGGCGGTGACGTTCGACCAAGGTGTTCCCATGCAGATCAATTTCCCGAAAGAAGTCCCTGAATATTCTGGGCGCGAGCTGACTCTGGCGTTTCCGGCTATGGTCGATGGGCAACGGGTGGAATGCACGATCACCGCCGAGGCGCTGGAAGATCACTTCGGCGCTGCGTCACCGCGTCTAGAGGACATGATGGGCGCGTTTTCGACGCACCGCGAGCGGATTGAGGCCGCTACGCGGAGGTTGTTGTCGGAGACGGGGGCGCAGTGTGTGGTGCTGCGGAGTGGGTATGTTCGGTTTTATGAAGCCAACTGGCGGGCTTAGCGTTGGGGTTTTCTGTCTGCGACGCAGTCGCCATGCTTTGGTTTTTTGGTTTTTTGCTGCGCTGGCATCCGCGAATTCGTATCGGTGCTTCATGCGTTGCCCCTGTGCGGGGCGGCACCTACTTTTCTTTGCAGCGGCAAAGAAAAGTAGGCAAAAGAAAGCCGCTTCAAACCTCCGGTGTCTCCCAGGATAACGCCACGGCGCACGGTCTTTGAGCTGTCGCGTAGTGACGCCAACACTCCGTAGAAAGCCCGCAGTCAGGCGCGCGCGGCGCGAAAGATGACATCCACCTGGGGCACGTACGGGCGGTTGTTTTTGTGTGTTTGCCGTCGGTCTGAACGCGGCGTTATGTGCTCCAGACCGTGTGTGGGTTTTCGCGCTGTGCGCGCCTGACTGCGGGCTTTCTACGGAGTGTTTGCGTCGTTGCGCGATAGCTCAACTGCGGCATGCTGAAGCGCTATCCTGGCGGGCACCGGAGGTACAAAAGCGGCTTTCTTTTGCCTACTTTTCTTTGCCGCTGCAAAGAAAAGTAGGTGCCGCCCCGCACAGGGGCGACGCTAATAGACCGATACGCAATCGCGGATGCCAGCGCAGCAAAAAACCAAAAAAGCCAGCATGGCGACTAGCGTCGCAGACAAAAAAAACTCATTCAGATCCGAGATAAAAGAACCTAAACAAAAACACAGCAGCAATAACCCAGACAACGAGTTTGACTTGCCGGGCGCGCCCGGTCAAAAGCTTCAAACCAGCATAAGAAATAAACCCAAACGCGACGCCATTCGCAATGGAATAGGTAAACGGCATCATCAGAGCCGTAAGAGCAGCAGGCACGACTTCAGTAGCATCGTCCCAGGGCAAATCAGCCATCTCCCGCAACATCAGACAGGAAACGTACAAAAGAGCAGGCGCCGTCGCATAACCGGGCACAACACCGGCCAAAGGCGCAAAGAACAAGGCAAGCAGAAACAGCACAGCAACCGTGATCGCGGTAACGCCGGTGCGTCCACCTGCCTGCACGCCCGAGGCGCTTTCGATATACGCAGTCGTCGAAGAAGTACCCAGCACAGAACCCGCGAGAATCGCAGTGCTATCCGCGAGCAGAGCGCGATTCAATCGATGCATCTTGCCATGCACGAGCAGCCCGGCTCGATTCGCGACGCCCATCAGCGTGCCCGTCGCATCGAACAGTTCGACGAGGAAGAACACCAGAATCACGTTGAGCACGCCCGTCGACAAGGCAGCCTTGATGTCGAGTTGGAACAGCGTCGGCGAAATCGACGGCGGCATGGACACGACACCGTGAAACTGATTGCCGCCGAAGAAGAAGCTCAGAATCGTCACGCCGACGATGCCGATCAGAATCGCGCCGCGAACGCGCAGAAAATCGAGCGTGACGATCGCGAAGAACCCGATGATCGCCAGGACGACGTGCGGATCGTGCAGATTGCCGAGCGTGACGAGCGTCGCCGGATTGCCCGTGACGATGCCCGCCGTCTTCAGCGAAATGATCGCGAGGAACAGGCCGATGCCGCCCGTGATCGCCACGCGGATCGAATGCGGAATGCCCGTCACGATCACTTCGCGCACGCGCAACAGCGTGACGACCAGGAACAGACAGCCCGAAATGAACACCGCGCCGAGCGCGGCCTGCCACGAGAAACCCAGGCCCTTGACGACCGTGTACGCGAAATACGCGTTCAGGCCCATGCCGGGCGCGCAGGCAATCGGGTAGTTCGCGTAGAAGCCCATGATCAGCGAAGCAAGCGCCGCAACGAGGCAGGTCGCGACGAACACCGAGTCTTTCGGCATGCCCGCATCGCCGAGAATCGCCGGATTGACGAAGATGATGTAGGCCATTGTGAGGAACGTGGTGATGCCCGCGAGCACTTCCACGCGCAGGGTCGTGCCTGCTTCGTCAAAGCCGAAATACCGTTTTACGGAGTCCATGAGCCGAGTCTCTCGTCGATTGAAATGTCGTTTCGTAACGGCTTGTTGTGCCGCTTCCCGTACCGCTTCCTGACCGCCTGTCGCGCCTGGGCATCGCGACGCCACGGGCGGATTTAATCACGATTGTTCAGTAAATACCGCATTTGCCGCGCGCGCGTGTAGCCGAAGCAACACTCGAAACACGGCGGCAGCGCTTAAACGCGGATTTTTGCTGGCGGAGGGGCGTGATGATACCCGACGCGGGCCTTCAGGTCGGATTACGGGAAGGAATGCAGCGGAATGCAGCGCGAAGAATGGACACCTGCAAAACAACGCCCGACGCTGCACGGGCCATGCGCTGCGTGGCGCGCGATGCCATCGGGGGGCACGCGCGTCATGCACACATCGATCGAACGGAATTACTGCTGGGTGCCTTGAGCCTGCGCGCGATGCTGCGCGACGATACGTCCAGCCGCGATCGCGTTGGCCGGATAGTTGATCCAGTCGAGCGGATCGTAGCCGGCCTTGCGCCATTCGACGAGATCGGCCTTCACTTCGGCGCGGGTTTTGGGTGTGTTCTGATCATAGGCGCGCGACGTTTGCGCGAACGCGGACGATACGGCTGCGACACCGATGAGCGCGCCCAGAACCATACGAGGAATCAGCTTCATGGCAGGGGCCTGAAAAGTTAGGATGACCCCTTTATTTTAGGTTCTGTATCCACAATGAGTAAGGCTCGTAACTGAAATGAACCGTTGCTCACTTTGCGCCAAATGAGGTACGCAAGGCGTAGTTCATGCATGAGCGGCTCGCGTCATCCCATGTGTTGCGAAGGCTTGCCCATACGATCGATGACGGCCGTCAGCAGATCGACGGGCAGCGGAAACACGATCGTCGAATTCTTGTCGGCGGCAATGGTTGTCAGCGTCTGCAAATAGCGCAGCTGCATCGCCTGCGGTTGTTGCGCGAGCATCTGCGCGGCCTGCAACAGCTTCTCCGACGCCTGCAATTCGCCTTCCGCGTGAATCACCTTCGCGCGTCGTTCGCGCTCGGCTTCGGCCTGACGGGCAATCGCGCGGATCATCGTTTCGTTGATGTCGACATGCTTGATCTCGACATTCGATACCTTGATGCCCCACGCGTCCGTTTGCGCATCGAGCACGCGCTGGATGTCGGTGTTGAGCTGCTCGCGCTCGGACAGCAGTTCGTCGAGATCGTGCTTGCCGAGCACCGCGCGCAGCGTCGTCTGCGAGAGTTGACTGGTCGCTTCGAAGTATCGCGCGACCTGAATCACCGCGCGTTCGGGATCGACGACGCGAAAGTACACGACGGCATTCACCTTGACGGACACGTTGTCGCGCGTAATCACGTCTTGCGGCGGCACGTCGAACACGACGGTGCGCAGATCCATGCGCACGACCTGCTGCACGACAGGAATGATCAGCACGAGGCCCGGTCCCTTGACCTTCCAGAACCTGCCGATCATGAACACGACGCCGCGCTCGTACTCGCGAAACACGCGTATCGACGAAGCGATCAGCACGATCACCAGAAGTATCAGGATGCTGCCAAAGCCGAAAGTGAAACCGATCATGTGCGTTCTCCTTGTGATGAGGCAGGGTTGGCGGGCACGACGGTGAGCATCAGGCCGCGTCGCCCGGTCACGCGCACCGCATTGCCTGCCGCAAGCGGCGTACTGCTGCACACGCGCCAGCGTTCGCCATGCACGCGCGCCCAGCCGATGCGTTCCGGCTCGCCGTGCAGCAGGCTGTCCGGCCGGACGTCGGCGCGGTTGTCTTCGGCATCGGCGACGACGAGGCCGTCGTCGAGCACCACGCCGACGCTGCCGATCATTGCTTCGGCTCCCGTTACCACTGGCCGCCGCCGCGATCGCATGACGAGGCTCGACACGCCGAAAATGAACAGCACGCTGAACACGACGACGGCGGCGATCATCGGCAGCGGAATGCCGTAGCCGGGGACGTCGGTGTCGATCAGCATCAGCGCGCCGACCACGAACGCGATGATGCCGCCGAAGCCGAGCGCGCCGAAGGTCGGTAGAAACGCTTCGGCGATCAGGAAGGCGAGGCCGAGGAAGATGAGGGCAAGACCCACGTAATTGACGGGCAGCAGTTGCATCGCAAACAGGCCCAGCAGCAGACTGATCGCGCCCGCGACGCCGGGCAGCACGAAACCGGGATTCGCGAACTCGAAGAAGAGGCCATACATGCCGATCATCAGCAAGATCAAGGCCACGTTCGGATCGGTGATGACGGCGAGGAAGCGGCTGCGCCAGTCGGCTTCGAGCGTCACGATGGGCGCGTGCGCCGTGCTCAGGCGTTTGGTGCCCGCTGCCGTGTCGTAGGTGTGGCCGTCGACTTGCCGCATCAGGTCGGGCAGATCGCGCGCGACGATATCGACCACTTTCTGCTCTAGCGCGTCGCGCGCCGACAGGCTCACGGCTTCGCGCACCGCGCGTTCGGCCCAGTCGACGTTGCGGCCGCGCAGTTGCGCAAGGCCACGAATGTATGCCTGCGCGTCGTGAAGCTGCTTGCGCAGTTCCGTCGATTGACTGTCCATCGCGAGCGCGCCGGATGCCGCGTTGTCCTTCGCGGCCGGGTTCGAAGCGGGTGCTGCGCCGGGCAAGCCGGGCGGCTGGCCAGGCTTGGGCGTGTCCTGCCCGCCGATCCCCAACTGCACGGGCGACGCCGCGCCGAGATTGGTGCCGGGCGCCATCGCCGCGATGTGGCTTGCATACGTGATGTAGGTGCCCGCGCTCGCGGCGCGCGCGCCGCCTGGCGCGATGTAGGTCGCGACGGGCACAGGCGACGCGAGAATCGCCTTGATGATCTGCCGCATCGACGTGTCGAGTCCGCCTGGCGTGTCGAGTTGCAGGACGGCGAGTTGTGCGTGGTCGTCGGCGGCGCGGGTGAGACTTCGCACGATGAAGTCGGCGCTGGCGGGGCTGATCGCGCCCGCGACGGGAATCACGACGACGCTGCCGGGCGCGATGATCGGCTGCGCGGCATGGGCGCTGCCAGAGGCGCACATTGCGACGCCGCAGAACAGCAGCGCGCGTGCAATGCACGCAATCGCATGGATCGCGCGAGCCCCGAAAGTCCATGCGGCGGCGGACGCGGATGCGCCGCGGGCAAAGCATGCGCGATCGGACAGGCGTCGCAAACCCGCTTGCCGGATCGGGAGAAGCCGGTAGGTTCCCATCGTCGACGGCCGGCGCGCTGCGACGGATCACGTTCGTATGCGGCACGCCTGGCCTGAAAAAGCTGGCCTGTCTTAAGCTTAGTCGGATTCCGCCGGTTCCGCGCGGCGGGAGATACCCGCGCCCGGCACGGCTTGCGCACTCGCCGCCCGATAATCCGCCGGCCGCATCCCCGTCCACTTGCGGAACGCGCGATGAAACGCGCTCGGCTCCGCAAACCCGAGCGTCGCGGCGATATCGGCGATCGACTGGCCGCCGCGCTGCAACTCCGAAATCGCGATGTCGCGCCGCAGGTCGTCCTTGATCGACTGATACGTATAGCCTTCCTGCTTCAGATGCCGCCGCATCGTCGCCTCCGCGACGTGCAGACGCTGCGCCATGACGTCGGAACCGGGCCACGCGGCCATCGGGAGTGCGCGCAGCGTTTTGCGCACCCGTGCCGCCAGCGAGCCGGGATTGCGGTACTTGATGATGAAGCTCGCGGGCGCGTCGCGCAGGAAGGGCTTGACGGACTTCGTGGTCTGCACGACAGGCAGATCCAGAAAGTCCGGCGCGAGATCGACATACGACTCGCTCTGTCCGAACGACAGGTCGTCGCAGAACATCAGCCGGTATTCGTGCGCGGCGGGCGGTTCGGCACATCGAAAGCGCGCCTCGATCAGCGGAATGCGCCGCCCGACCAGCCAGCACACGAGCCCGTAGACGAGGATGAAGTACGTTGCGTAGGCAAACATGGCCGGCTGCGGCGCGCCGTCGCGAAGCGTGAACGCGAGACGCACACGGTCGTCGCGCTTCACGATCTGCGCGCTCATGTCGTCGAGTACGAGGCGCATGAAGTTGACGGCGCGCGTCAGCGCCTGGCCGCCGTTGCGCGCCGTGAGCGCCATCTGGGTCATCGCGATGAAACTGCCGCTTTTCATCGCGTGCGAATCCTGGCCGAAGAACTCGTCGTCGAGCGCGCGGGCGATGTTGGCCCACAGCGCGCCATATTGCGCCGACGTCACGCGACTTTTCGGGCTCGCGAGCATCTGCGGCGCGATGCCCGCCGTCTCGACGACAGGCAGCACGTCGACGCCGCGCGCGCGGGCAAGCGCCAGCGTCTCTTCGACAAGACTCACGGAGATCGTGCCTCTTTCGGCTTTCATACGATCGCGGTTCCCATTTCCTGAATTCTGGCAAATGCGCTCACTCGCATTGGCGGTAAGCGCCTGCGGAACCGCCATTCTGCCGCATCGGCGGCGCTTCGAGTATCCGGATATGGCAAATGCGCTCACGCAGATTGATCGCACGCGGCATCGAATCCCGCGTGCGCGCCGCCTACACTTGGCTCCACCAATGCGTCGCATGTGCAATGCAGCAGACGCAGCAAGAAGAGAGGCAAGGAGACACATGGACGAGTTCTATACCGACGAACAACGGATGATCCGCGACGCGGCTCGCGACTTCTCGGTCGAATGCCTCGCGCCGAACGCCGCGCAATGGGACCGCGAAGGCGCGTTGCCCGCGCAGGTCGTCAGACAGATGGGCGAACTCGGCTTTCTCGGCATGATCGTGCCGCCCGAATGGGGCGGCTCGTACACCGACTACATCGCGTATGCGCTTGCGCTCGAAGAAATCGCCGCCGGCTGCGCGGCATGCGCGACGATGATGAGCGTGCACAATTCGGTGGGCTGCGGGCCGATTCTCAACTTCGGCAGCGATGCGCAGAAAGACCGCTATCTCGCCGATCTCGCGACGGGCAAGCGCATCGGCGCGTTCTGTCTGACCGAGCCGCACGCGGGCAGCGAAGCGAACAATATCCGCACGCGCGCCGTGCTGCGCGATGGGCAATGGATCATCAACGGCAGCAAGCAGTTCGTGACGAACGGCTCGCGCGCGAGCATCGCGATCGTGTTCGCCGTCACCGATCCCGACGCGGGCAAGCGCGGCATCTCGGCCTTCATCGTGCCGACGGATACGCTGGGCTTCAACGTCGGGCGTCCCGAGAGCAAGCTCGGCATTCGCGCGTCGGACACGTGTCCGATTTCACTCGACGATTGCGCCGTGCCCGAAGCGAATCTGCTCGGCGCGCCGGGCGAGGGCTTGCGCATTGCGCTGTCGAACCTGGAAGGCGGGCGCATCGGTATCGCCGCGCAGGCGCTCGGCATTGCGCGCGCGGCCTTCGATGCGGCTCGTGTGTATGCAAACGAGCGCATCCAGTTCGGCAAGGCGTTGAAGGAACACCAGACCATCGCCAACATGCTCGCTGATATGGCGATGCGCCTGAACGCTGCGCGCCTGCTCGTGCATCACGCGGCGCGGCTGCGCAGCGCGGGCCGGCCGTGTTTGTCGGAGGCGTCGCAGGCGAAGCTGTATGCGTCGGAAATGGCCGAAGACGTCTGTTCAAAGGCAATCCAGATTCACGGCGGTTACGGCTACCTCGAAGACTATGCGGTCGAGCGGCACTATCGCGATGCGCGCATCACACAGATTTACGAAGGGACAAGCGAAGTACAAAGAATGGTTATCGCGCGGCACGTTTGAGCGCAGAATAAACCGCCAATAGAGCGCATTCCGCGCCAATCCCTGAGGAGACGACGATGACGGCAGAAGCCCAAGGCTTTTTCGACGCGCGCGACCTGTTGTTGCGCCATCGCACGGACTATGAGCGCGCTTATAGCGAGTTCAGATGGCCGGAACTCGGGGAGTTCAACTGGGCACTCGATTATTTCGACGTCATCGCGCAAGACAATTCGAACCCGGCGCTGTGGATCGTCGACGATCCTTCGCAGGAAGGGCTGAAGCTCTCGTATGCGCAGATGTCGGAGCGCTCGTCACGGATGGCGAATTTTCTGCGCGAGCTAGGCGTAGGGCGCGGAGACCGTCTGCTGCTGATGCTGCCGAATCGCGTCGAACTGTGGGACGTGATGCTCGCGGCGATGAAGCTCGGCGCGATCGTGCTGCCCGCCACCACGCAACTGTCGCCCGACGATGTGCGTGACCGCGTGCAGATCGGCGGCGCGAATGTCGTCGTGGTCGATAGCGCGGAGACGGCCAAGTTCGACAATCTCGATGTTCCGTTGAAACGCATCTCGGTTGGCGCGCCGCGCGACGGCTGGACGGATATCGCGGCTGCGTACAAGGCGTCTTCATCGTTCACACCGGACGGCATCACGCGCGCAAGCGATCCGATGCTGCTGTACTTCACGTCGGGTACGACGTCGAAGCCGAAGCTCGTCGAGCATACGCATCAGAGCTATCCCGTCGGCCATCTGTCGACGATGTACTGGATCGGCCTGCAACCCAACGACATCCACTGGAACATCAGTTCGCCCGGCTGGGCCAAGCACGCGTGGAGCTGCTTCTTTGCGCCGTGGAATGCGCAGGCGTGCGTGTTCGTCTACAACTTCGCGCGCTTCGTGCCGAAGGAAACGCTCGACGTGCTGGTGCGCTGCAACGTCACGACGCTGTGCGCGCCGCCTACCGTGTGGCGCATGCTCGTTCAGGAGCCGCTCGCGTCGTATCCCGTGAAGCTGCGCGAGATCGTCGGCGCGGGCGAGCCGTTGAATCCGGAGATCATCGAGCGCGTGCGGCACGCATGGAACATCACGATCCGCGACGGCTACGGACAGACGGAAACCACTTGCCAGATCGGCAACCCGCCGGGGCAGCCGGTCGTGCCCGGTTCGATGGGACGGCCGCTGCCGGGCTATCGCGTCGAACTCGTCGATGCCGACGATCATCCCGTGACGGAAGGCGAAATCGCGTTGCCGCTCGATTCGCGTCCGCTCGGCCTGATGACGGGCTACGCGAACAACCCGAAGGCCACCGAACACGCGATGCGCAACGGCTACTACCACACGTCCGATGTCGCGATGCGGCGCGACGATGGTTATCTCGTCTACGTGGGCCGTTCGGACGACGTGTTCAAGTCGTCCGATTACCGGTTGAGTCCGTTCGAACTCGAAAGCGTGCTGATCGAGCATGAAGCGATTGCCGAGGCGGCTGTCGTGCCGAGCAACGATCCGCTGCGACTGTCGGTGCCGAAGGCGTTCGTCACCGTGCGTCATGGATTCGAAGCCGGTCCCGAACTGGCGCGCGACGTGTTCCGTTTTTCGCGCGAAAAACTCGCGCCGTACAAGCGCATTCGACGTCTGCAATTCAGCGATCTTCCGAAGACGATCTCCGGCAAGATCCGTCGCGTCGAATTGAGGCGGCGCGAACTGGAGCGCACGGCCGAGCCGGCGCGCATGCCCGACGAGTACTGGGAAGAGGATTTCCCCGAGCTTCGCAACGGCAATGGCAACTAGGTGGTCATTGAGTCGCTGCACCGATATCGATCAAGGAGACATTCAGCATGAGCGCAATTCCAACGACAGTCGCGGGCCAGAAAGTCGAGACCGTGAAGCTGCTGATCAACGGCGAGTTCGTCGAATCGAACGCGACCGAGTGGCGCGACATCGTGAATCCGGCGACGCAGGAAGTACTCGCGCGCGTGCCGTTCGCGACGCAAGCCGAAGTAGACGCTGCGATCCGTTCCGCACACGCTGCGTTTGCAACGTGGAAGAACACGCCGATCGGCGCGCGCATGCGCATCATGTTGAAGTATCAGGCGCTGATTCGCGAGCACATGCCGCGCATCGCGAAGACATTGACGGCAGAGCAGGGCAAGACGCTGCCCGACGCCGAGGGCGATATTTTCCGCGGCCTCGAAGTGGTCGAGCATGCGTGTTCGATCGGCACGCTGCAACAGGGCGAGTTCGCGGAGAACGTCGCGGGTGCGGTCGACACGTACACGTTGCGCCAGCCGATTGGTGTGTGCGCGGGCATCACGCCGTTCAACTTCCCCGCGATGATTCCGCTATGGATGTTCCCGATGGCGATCGTATGCGGCAACACGTTCGTGCTGAAGCCTTCGGAACAGGATCCGCTGTCGACGATGCAACTCGTCGAACTCGCGATCGAAGCGGGCGTTCCGAAGGGCGTGCTGAACGTGGTGCATGGCGGCAAGGAAGTCGTTGATGCATTGTGCACGCATGAGCTAGTGAAGGCGATTTCGTTCGTCGGATCGACGGCTGTGGGCACGCATGTGTACAACCTCGGCAGCCAGCACGGCAAGCGCGTGCAATCGATGATGGGCGCGAAGAATCACGCTGTCGTGTTGCCTGATGCGAATCGTGAGCAGACGTTGAATGCGCTCGTTGGCGCGGGATTTGGCGCGGCTGGGCAGCGGTGTATGGCGACTTCCGTTGTCGTGCTCGTGGGTGCGTCTAAGGACTGGTTGCCTTCTTTGGTCGAGAAAGCGAAGACGTTGAAGGTGAACGCGGGACACGAGGCTAAGACGGACGTTGGGCCCGTTGTTTCGCGTGCCGCGAAGGCTCGTATTCTTGGCCTCATCGAAACGGGTGTGAAGGAAGGGGCTACGTTGGCGCTCGATGGGCGTGATGTGCATGTTGCTGGCTACGCCGATGGCAATTTCATCGGGCCGACGATTTTTTCTGACGTGACCGTTGAGATGGATGTTTATCGGACCGAGATTTTTGGGCCTGTGTTGTGCGTGATGACGGTGCCCACGCTCGATGATGCGATTGCGCTTGTTAATGGAAATCCCATGGGGAATGGGGTTGGGCTCTTTACGCAGAGCGGCGCGGCGGCTCGTAAATTCCAGAGTGAAATCGATGTTGGGCAGGTGGGGATCAATATTCCTATTCCCGTGCCGGTGCCTTTTTTTAGTTTTACGGGATCTCGTGGGTCGAAGCTTGGGGATCTTGGGCCTTATGGCAAGCAGGTTGTGCAGTTTTATACGCAGACTAAGACTGTTACTGCGCGGTGGTTTGATGATGCGACTGTTGCCGATGGCGTGAATACTACCATCGCGTTGAGGTAGGTTTTTTTGTCTGCGACGCTAGTCGCCAATCCAGGATTTTTTGATGGCGTCCGCGAATTCGTATCGGTTTATTAGCGTCGCCCCTGTGCGGGGCGGCACCTACTTTTCTTTGCAGCGGCAAAGAAAAGTAGGCAAAAGAAAGCCGCTTTTGAACCTCCGGTGCCTGC
Organism: Paraburkholderia sabiae; assembly: GCF_030412785.1. NCBI lineage: Bacteria > Pseudomonadati > Pseudomonadota > Betaproteobacteria > Burkholderiales > Burkholderiaceae > Paraburkholderia > Paraburkholderia sabiae. The sequence continues at coordinate 2,777,708 of NZ_CP125295.1, read as the reverse complement.
CAGGATACCGCTACGGCATATGTTCTCTGAGCTGTCGCGCAGCGACCCTCACACTCCGTAGAAAGCCCGCAGTCAACCGCGCGCGGCGCGAAAGGTGACATCCACCTGAGCACATTCGGTCGGCTTAGTTTTGTGCGTTTGCCATCGTATGTGCTCCAGGCCGCGTGTGGGTTTTCGCGCCGTGCGCGGTTGACTGCGGGCTTTCTACGGAGTGCGGACGTCGCTGCGCGACAGCTCAACACCGGCATGGCGCGGCGCTATCCTGGCGGGCACCGGAGGTTCAAAAGCGGCTTTCTTTGGTTACTTTCTTTGCCGCGGCAAAGAAAGTAACTGCCGCCCCGCACAGGGGCAACGCTAGCAGACCGATACGAAACCGCGGATGCCAGCGCAAGAAAAGGCGATTCACGCGGATAGCGGAAAGAAGCAACGAGGAAGGAGAAGACATGAAGATAGGCTTCATAGGACTGGGCAACATGGGCGCGCCGATGGCGCAGAACCTGTTAAAAGCGGGCCACGCACTGCAGGTCTTCGATCTGAACCCGCACGCAGTGCAAGAATTAAAAGCAGCAGGCGCAACAGCAAAAGAAACACCAAAAGAAGCAGCAACAGACGTAGAAGCAGTGATCACGATGCTGCCAGCAGCAGCACACGTAAAAGCGGTGCTAACAGGCGAAGAAGGCATCCTCGCGGGAATAACGAAGAGCACAACGATAATAGACTCAAGCACCATCGACCCAGCGAGCGTCAAAACCTTCGCCGAACTGGCAAAACAAAACGGCAACACGTTCGTCGATGCACCCGTCTCAGGCGGCACAGGCGGCGCCGCAGCGGGCACACTGACCTTCATGGTAGGCGGCACAGCCGAAGCGTATGAACACGTAAAACCAGTCTTACAGGCAATGGGAAAAAACATAGTCCATTGCGGCGACACCTCGACCGGCCAGGTCGCCAAGATCTGCAATAACCTTGTACTCGGCATCACGATGGCCGGCGTCTCCGAGGCAATGGCACTCGGCGAAGCACTCGGCATCGATCCAAAAGTACTCGGCGGCATCATCAATACATCGACGGGCCGTTGCTGGAGTTCGGATACCTACAACCCGTTTCCCGGCGTAATCGAAACCGCGCCGTCGACACGCGGCTACACCGGCGGCTTCGGCACGGATCTCATGCTCAAAGACCTCGGCCTCGCCACCGATGCCGCAAAACTCGCGCGTCAACCGGTCTATCTCGGCGCTCTCGCGCAACAGCTCTATCAGACGATGAGCACCAAAGGCGCCGGCAAACTCGACTTCTCCGCCGTCATCAAGCTGTACCGCAACGTGGGAGACGCGTAATGATCGAACTCGACTACGCACATGACGGCAGCGTCGCGCTGCTGACCTTGAAGCGCCCGCCCGCGAATGCATTCACCCCAGAAGGGCTCTTGCAGTTGCAGCACACCGTCGAAAGACTGAACGGCGAAGCGCAGGTGCGCGCCATCGTCATAACCGGTGACGGGCCCAAGTTCTTCAGCGCGGGCGCCGATCTCAACGCATTCGCCGACGGCAACAAGGAAGTCGCGCGTCTCGCGGCGTCGCGTTTCGGCGCTGCATTCGAGGCGCTGCAAAACGCGCGGCCCGTCGTGATCGCGGCCATCAACGGCTATGCGATGGGCGGCGGGCTCGAATGCGCGCTCGCGTGCGATATCCGTATCGCCGAGCAGCACGCCGTCATGGCGCTGCCCGAAACGGCCGTCGGTCTGTTGCCATGCGGCTGCGGCACGCAGACGCTGCCGTGGCTCGTCGGCGAAGGCTGGGCGAAGCGCATGGTGCTCACAGGCGAACGCGTCGATGCGTCGACGGCATTACGCATCGGTCTCGTCGAAGAAGTGGTCGAGAAGGGTGCGGCGCGCGAGTTCGCACTCGCGATGGCGGCGCGCGTCGCGGGCCTCAGTCCGCAGGCCGTCAGGTTCAGCAAGGAACTGATCCAGCAGGCGCGCAATGGCGTGCCGCGCGCGGCGGCGCTCGCGGTGGAGCGCGAACGTTTCGTCGATCTGTTCGACGGCGCGGATCAGCGCGAGGGTGTCAATGCGTTCCTCGAAAAACGCGCGCCGCAATGGCAGACGGCACGAGCCCGGGAGTTGCAGCGATGAGCGCCGTTCTCGAACAGGACGTTGTGCACGAACCGGACGTGCTGTTTCGCGTCGTCAATCGCGTCGCGATCGTCACGCTCAACCGGCCCGCCGCGCTCAACGCGCTGTCGCACGATATGGTGCGCGAACTGGCCGTGCTGATCGAACGCTGTCGCAACGATAGCGAGATCGTCGCCGTCGTGCTGCGCGGCGCGGGCACGAAAGGTTTCTGCGCGGGCGGCGACGTGCGTGCACTGCACGGCATGCGTCAACGCAACGAGAGCGGCTGGCTCCAGTTCTTCATCGATGAATACCGGCTCGACTACGCGCTGCATACGTTTCCGAAGCCCGTCGTCGCACTGCTCGACGGCATCGCGATGGGCGGCGGCATGGGACTCGGTCAGGCCGCGCGGCTGCGCATCGTCACCGAGCGCACGAAGATCGCGATGCCCGAGACGCGCATCGGTTTTCTGCCCGATGTGGGCGCGACGCGTTTTCTGTCCGTGTTGCCCGCCGAGATCGAACTGTATGTCGGGCTGACGGGCGCGACGCTCACGGGTGCCGACGCGCTGCTGCTCCAGCTTGCCGATCTGTGCGTACCGTCGGAATGGCTCGATACGTTCGAAGAGCGCCTGCTGCGCATCGATACATCCGACGTCGCTGCCGGCGATCTGCTGCGCGCGTTGCGCACGGTATTCGAGCCGCCGTGCAACATCGTTCCCCACGCAGGGATCGGCGTTTTCACGCAATCGATCATGCGGCACTTCGACCGGCGTTCGGGCATCGAGCGCATCGTCGCGACGTTGCGCCAGGATCTCGAACGCGAACATGCGCGCGAAGTGCGTCAATGGCTGCAGGCCACTTACGATGCGCTCACGTCGCATTCGCCGACCATGCTGTACGTGACGCGCGATGCGTTGTTGCGCGGCCGTCAGATGACACTCGCCGAATGCTTCCGGATGGAGCTGGGCATCGTCACGCGTGCAATCGAAGAGGGTGATTTCAGCGAGGGCGTGCGCGCGCATCTCGTCGACAAGGACCGCAAGCCGCGCTGGGCGCCCGCGACGCTGGCCGAAGTGCGGCCGGAACGTGTGCGGCATTTCCTGTCGTCGCCGTGGCGGGCGCAGGCGCATCCGCTGGCGGATCTTGGCGGGGATGCCTAAAACCGGTAGCCGATACCGCCCATCAGCACATCGGTATCGCGGCTGTAGCGCGTCACCACGCGATTCCACGTGACGCGCGCCGCCCAGTGCTGCGTGAAGCGATACGACGCCGAGACCGACACGAGGCCTGACAGAATGCCGTCGCCCGTCGAACGTTCGTCGGGATCGTTGCCGTGATGGATCGCGGCGTACGCGCCTGCGCCGAAGCCGAGCGTCAGGCTGTCGTCGAGGAACGCGCGCGTGAGCCATAGCTGCGCCGTCAGGCCGTCGCGGCGCGCCTTGAGGCCGCCGCCTTCGTGCAGATAGCCGAGCGTGCCGTCGAGCCAGTGCGTGAGTCCGCGCCGGTATTCGATGGCCGCGGCCGTCGACGTTTGCGACTCCAGACTGTTGAGAATGGTCTGTCCGGCCATCAGCGTGATTTCATTGTTCGTCACGTCATGCGTGCGCGGCAGCGCGTAGCTGCGCGGGCCGGGTTCGTCAGGCGCGTCGAGCTGATAGCCGACGCCGACCAGCACGGCCGTCGTCGAAGGCCCGCGCGACACCTGCACGCGATTGACCTGCAGATTCGCTGTCACACGGCGCGACGTGTACCAGGTTGCCCGCGCGCTGAAGAGGCCGCCCCAGCCGTGCGTGTTCGAATAACCCTGGCCCTGTTCGGCGGCTTCCGTATCGAAGTAGCGGTACGGTCCCGCGCCGAGCGCCACCACGAAGCGGTTCTGCGCGAGCGGCAAACGACCCCAGATCTGCACGGCCTGGCCGTCGCGGTGATGGTCGGGCAGATGGCCTTCGTTCAGCCACGTGATGCTGCCCGCCACGTATCTTCCGAATCCTTCCGTGTAGTCGATTGCCCACGAATACGTGTTCGTGTTCGCGCCCGTCAGCCAGCCGCCGTACAGGCCTATTTCCTGCGCCGACGCGCTGCGCGCCGACAGCGCAGCACATGCCGCACCTGCCAGCAGTAAAGGTCTCAAGCAAGGTCTCAAGCAAGGTCTCAAGCGGTGGCTTGGCGTGTACTTCGGATTCTTTTTCAAGTCGCGCCCCTCGTAGTTTCAATTCATTCTGAATGAATCGACCGATCCGTGCGCCGAAAGGGGCAAATGCAACGTTTACCGTTTTTTGCAGCGCGATCAATGCAGTCCGGGTACTGCGTTTGCTCGCACTCATCGTCCTGACTGATCGATATGACTGATCGATAACAGAAACGCGGACGGATGCAAATGCGCCGCCGCACCGACTCGCCGCGGGCAGATCGGTGCATCGGCGCCTATACTTTTCGCTTGTCCATCGGCGCTCCACGATGCGGCCACCGCGTCGCACCAGCGTGACGCGCGCCATCTGGCATTCGACAGTCTTCCTTCCGATCGTCCGCTTCCGATTGCCGCATGGAGATTCCCCGATGCCCCACACCATTGCACGCCCCCAGGTCACACCGCAGGAAAGCCGTGAGCGCAGCGGCTCACCACACCCCACGCCGGGCGTGACCATTCCCGTCGAACTGAACGTGAACGGCACGTCTTACGCGTTGTCGCTCGATCCGCGCACCACCTTGCTCGATGCGTTGCGCGAGCACCTTCATCTGACCGGCACGAAAAAAGGCTGCGACCACGGCCAGTGCGGCGCGTGCACCGTGCATGTGAACGGCCGCCGCGTGAACGCGTGCCTGTCGCTTGCGGCCACGCACGCCGACGACACGATCACGACCATCGAAGGCATCGGCGAACCCGACGCGCTTCATCCGATGCAGGCCGCGTTCGTCGAATGCGACGGCTATCAGTGCGGCTACTGCACGGCAGGCCAGATCATGTCGGCCGTCGCGCTGCTCGGCGAAACAATCGGCCCCGACGATGCCGACGTGCGCGAAGCGATGAGCGGCAACCTGTGCCGCTGCGGCGCGTACCAGAACATCGTGACGGCCATCCAGTCCGTGCGCGGCAAGCGCTGAGGAGACCGCGATGGAACTGTTCCAGCTTTCGCGCGCGAACGACGTGCGCGATGCCGTCGTTGCGGGCGCCGGTTCGCAGACGGCGCAACAGGGCGCACAGGTGCGCTTTCTGGCGGGCGGCACGACGCTGCTCGACCTGATGAAGCTCGACGTCGAAAAGCCGGCGCGCGTGGTCGATATCAGCCGCCTGCCGCTCGATCGCGTCGAAACGACCGACGAAGGCGGCGTGCGTATCGGCGCGACCGTGCGCAACGCCGATCTCGCGATGCATCCGCTGATTCACGAGCCGTACGCGGTGTTGTCGCAGGCCTTGCTTGCGGGCGCGTCCGCGCAGTTGCGCAACATGGCGACGACGGGCGGCAATCTGCTGCAACGCACGCGCTGCGTTTACTTCCGCGACACGGCGATGCCCTGCAACAAGCGCGCGCCCGGTTCGGGCTGTGCCGCGCGCACCGGCTTCAACCGGACGATGGCGATACTCGGCACGAGCGACGCATGTATCGCGACCAATCCGTCGGACATGAACGTCGCGCTCGCGGCGCTCGGCGCGACGGTGCAGATCCAGGGGACGAAGGGCGCGCGCAGCATTCCCATCGACGACTTCTACCTGCTGCCCGGCGATACGCCCGAGCGCGAAACCGTGCTCGAACCCGGCGATCTCGTCACGCATGTCACGCTGCCGCCGATTCCAGGCAGCCGCTCGCTGTATCTGAAGCTGCGCGACCGCGCGTCGTATGAGTTCGCTTTGGCGTCGGCGGCTGTCGTCGTCAACGTGGCCGATGGGCGCATCACGCGTGCGCATGTGGCGCTCGGCGGTGTCGGCACGAAGCCGTGGCATGCGCGCGAGGCCGAGGCCGAACTCGCGGGCGCGGTGCCCGACACGGCGAGCTTCGCGCGCGCCGCCGATGCCGCGCTCGCCAACGCGAAGCCGCAGAGCCAGAACGGCTTCAAGATCGAACTCGCGCGACGCTGCCTGATTCATGCATTGACTCAGGTCACGCAGTCCGTCTGAAACTTTTTCGAGGACTTCTTTCCATGTCCACTGTGTCCGAATCTCTGCTGTCCGTGGTCGGGCAGCCGCAGTCGCGCATCGACGGTCCGCTTAAAGTGAGCGGGCGCGCGCAGTACACCTCCGATATCGAACTGCCCGACATGCTGTACGCCGTGCCCGTTTGCGCGACGATTGCAAGCGGCCGCGTGACGTCGCTCGAATTCGCGCACGCGCAGTCGATGCCCGGCGTGCGCGTGGTTCTGCATCGAGGCAACGTCGGTCGGTTTTATCGCATCGCGGGCAATTCGATGGAGACGGGTTTCGTCGACGAAGCTCGCCCGCCGTTCGAAGACGACGTGATCCGCTATTACGGCCAGTACGTCGCCGCCGTCGTCGCCGATACGTTCGAGGCCGCGAGCGCTGCAGCAGCCGCCGTGAAGGTCGGTTACGAAACGTCGAACTACGACGTCAACGATGAACTGCGGGCGAGCGGCGAGCCGCAGGTGCAAAGCGAACGCGGCAACGCAGCAGTTGCGTACGACAAGAGCGACGTGCAGCTCGACGAAACCTATGTGACGCCCGTCGAGACGCACAACCCCATCGAACTGCACGCGAGCATCGCGGATTGGGACGGCGAGGGCTTCACGTTCTACGAGACCACGCAGGCCGTGTCCAATCATCAGGGCACGCTAATGCAGATGCTCGGCTTGCCGAAGGAACGCGTGCGCGTGATTTCGCGCTATCTCGGCTCGGGCTTCGGCGGCAAGCTGTGGGTGTGGCCGCATACGCTGCTTGCGGCGGCTGCATCGCGTCATACGGAGCAGCCGGTGAAGCTCGTCGTGAGCCGCAAGATGATGTTCCAGAACGTCGGACATCGTCCGACTACGCAGCAGCGCATGCGTCTTTCCGCCGACAGGACCGGCAAGCTCACGTCGATTCGCCACGATTACCTGAATCACTCGGCGCTCGCCGACGACTACGAGGAAGGTTGCGGCGAGATCACGCCCGTGCTGTACAGCGTGCCGGATCTGCGCGTGACGTCGGGCATCGCGCGGCGCAACGTCGGTTCACCGACATCGATGCGTGGACCAGGCGCCGTGCCCGGACTGTACGCGCTCGAATCGGCGATGAACGAACTCGCGCGCAAGCTCGACATCGATCCCGTCGCGTTCCGTTTGATGAACGAACCGAAGGTGGACGAGTCGACGGGCCTTCCGTTTTCGTCGCGGCATTTCGTCGAATGTCTGAAGACGGGCGCGGAGAAATTCGGTTGGGCGCAGCGCACGGCGGAAGTCGGTTCGATGCAGCGCGATGGCTTGACGCTCGGTTGGGGTGTCGGTGCGTGCGGCTGGCCCGCGATACGCTTTTCGGCGGAAGCGACCGTCGATCTGCGTGCGGACGGTACGGCGCGCGTCGTGTGTGGCACGCAGGATCTCGGCACGGGCACGTACACGGTGCTCGCGCAACTGGTTGCGGGTCAGGCGGGCATTCCCATCGACAAGGTGCAGGTCGTGCTCGGCGATACGATGCTGCCGCTCGGACCGATCTCGGGCGGATCGGCGGCGACGGCTTCCGTGATACCCGCCGTACTGCAGGCGGCGCGCGCCGCAATCGACATGGTGCTGGCGCGCGCGGTGGCCGTCGAAGAGTCGCCGTTTCATCGCGCGGACAAGGACACGCTCGCGTTCGGCGCGGGGCGTGTGCATCGCAAGACGGATGCGCCGGAGCAGGGCGTGCCGTTCGCGCAGATCCTGCAGGCCGCGAAGATGCACGCAGCGTCAGGCAAGGGCAGCGCGCAGGGCGGTTTCGACGATCCGCTGAAGAAGCACCATTCGATCTACTCGTACGGCGCGCATTTCGCCGAGGTGACGTGGCAGCCGGAGACGGCGCGGCTGCATGTGAGTCGCGTCGTCACGGTGATCGACGGCGGGCGCATGATCAATCCGCGCGCGGCGCGCAATCAGGTGGAAGGGGCTGTGGTGATGGGTGTCGGCATGGCGCTGTTCGAGCACACGATGTACGACCCGCAGAACGGCGCGCCCATCAACAGCAATCTCGCCGATTACATCGTGGCATCGCATTCGGATGCGCCCGCGCTCGATGTGTCGTTTCTCGATTATCCCGACCCGGTGTTCAACGAGCTGGGCGCGCGCGGGATCGCCGAGATCGGGCTGGCGGGCGTGGCGGCCGCGATCACGGATGCCGTGCATCACGCGACGGGCGTGAGGGTGAGGAAGCTGCCCGTGATGATCGAGGATCTGCTCGCGGGCTGAGGCACGATGGCGAGGCGTTACGCTTCGCCGACCGCTTCCGGTCCTGCTGCGGGCGTCGCCGTGACGCCTGCGGCGCCTTGTTCGCCCGCGCCATTCACGCGCCCGATCCACCAGCACGCGAACACGGCCGCCGCCGCCGCGAGCCAGCCAACCGCGCCATAACCCGCGATCTGCCCCTGCGCCGTCGACGACAGCATCAGGCCGCCGAACCATGCGCCGCAGCCCGTGCCCATCGCCTGCACTGCGCTGTTCGCGCTGAGGAACGCGCCGCGCGTCTGCGGCGCGGGGACGGTCGTGAGCAGTGCCTGCATCGGCACCATCCGCGACGACATCGCGACCATGAAGAACGGGAAGAACAGCACCATCGCGTAGAACGGAATGTCGGGCAGATGCGTGACGAACAGCACGGGCAGAATCGACAGTAGCGCGGCGATACGGAAGACGCGCTTTTTGCCGTAGCGGTCCGACAACTGTCCGACGCGCCGTGAAGTGAAGAACGTCGCCGCGCCTCCGGCCATATACAGCCACGACAGATTTGCAGGCGCGACACCGTGATTCGCGACGAGCGTCGGCGCGATGAAGGGAATCACCAGCATGTGGCCGATCATCACGACGAAGGTCAGCGCGAACGCGTTCAGATGCCGCACGTTTGCAAAGAGCCGCCACAGATCGGGCAACACCTGCGCGAGCGGCACGCGCTGCTTCTGCAGATGTTCCGTCAGCGACGGCACGATGCGCAGACCGCCCAGCCAGATCACGCACGACAGCACGACCAGCAGCACGAACGGCGACGCCCAGCCGAAATGCGCGCCGAGCATCACGCCAGCCGGCACGCCCGCGATCGCGGCAAGCGAGAACGCCGTCATGATCGTGCCCGTCGCCGCACCGCGTCGCGAAACAGGGATCACGTCGCCGACGATGGCCATCACCACCGACGCCAGCACGCCGCCCGTGATGCCCGCGAACGCACGCGCCACGAGAAGCAGCGGGAAGTTCGTCGCCAGCGCGCAGCCGAGGTTCGACAGCGCGAACAAAGCGTAGATGGCGAGCAGCAGACGTCGCCGGTCGAAGCGGTCGATATACGTCGCGGCCAGCAGACCCGACAGCCCAGAGCACCACGAATACGCGGAGACGGCCGTCGCGAAGCGCGCAGGCGAAATCTCGAACGCATGCATGATCTGCGGGCCGAGCGGCATCATCACCATGAAGTCCATGATGATGGTGAATTGCGTGAGCGCGAGCAGCCATAACAGGCGCCGCTCGTGCCCTTCGTTCAATGAGAACATCCCGTCTCCGGTTGAATGAGAGGCATCAGTCGTCGAGATTTTCGTGGACGGCCTGTTCGCCCTGTTTCCAGTACGCCGACGCGCGGATACGCGATTTGTCGATGCCGCGCTCGTTGACGAGGTGCTGGCGCACGGCGCGCATCGTCGCCGCTTCGCCCGCGGCCCACACGTAGCCTTCGCCGTCCGGCACGAAGGTTTCGCGCACAGCCTTCAGCAGCTCGCCGCCGCGATATTCGCCTTCGCTGCGATAGCGCCACTCGATGTACAGATCGGCTTGCGTGTCGAACTCGATGCGCGCCGACGGATCGGCCACTTCGATCACGGCCGCGACGCGCGCGCCTTGCGGCAGTTCCGCGAGACGCCGGCCGATGGCGGGCAGCGCCGTATCGTCGCCGATCAGCAGATGCCAGTCGAAACCCGTCGGCACGACGAACGAGCCGCGCGGCCCGCCGACGCCGAGGTATTGCCCGGCTTTCGCCTGCGTTGCCCATTCGGCGGCAGGACCGGCTTCGTGCATTGCGAATTCCAGATCGAGTTCGCGCGCGTCGCGATCATAACGCTTCGGCGTGAAGTCGCGCGCCACAGGGCGCGGACGGTCGGTCGGGAATACGGGACCATCGGGGCCGGCTGCCGGCAGCGTCGGCTTGTTTTCGCCGGGTGCGGGGAAAAACACTTTCACGTGATCGTCGAACGAAGCGGAGACGAAATCGTGCAGATCGTCGCCCGTCAGCGTCACGCGGATCAGATGCGGCGTGACGGTTTCGACGTGCTTCACTTCGAGAAGGCGGAATTTCAGAGGATGACGCACGCGCGTCACGGTCAGATCGGTTCGGGTTGCTTGCATACGATGTTCTCTCTCTACGTGTTCAGGCGTTTTCGTCCGGTGCGTTTGGTGCGTTTGGTGCGTCCGGTGTGCCTGGTGTCGGGTTGCCGTTTTCGCGCGGCTTGCTCTCGATTTCGGCTGTGGCGCGCGCGAGGATCGCCGCGATGCGCCGCTGTTCTTCCGGCGAGGCGTTGTCGCGCAGCAGCAGCGCGTGTTTCAGCGCGCGGCGCGCCTGTACGAACTCGGGCAGCCAGCCGCCGTATCCACCTGCGCCGTCGTCGTTGGCTTCGCCCGCTTCACCGGCGAACGCGCGGCGCACGGAGTCCATCTTCCGCGCGATATGCGAGAGCTTCGCGAGCATCAGATCGGCGCGCTCGCGGTTGCTGGCGAGGTACTCGCGGCCCGCGTCGGCGAGCGAATAGCGCTTGCGATTGCCTTCGAGCTGCACGGTCACGTAACCGAGTTCTTCCAGATACGTGAGGGCCGGGTAGACCATGCCGGGACTCGGCGCGTAGAAGCCGTTCGAGCGCGCTTCGAGCGCCTTGATCAGCTCGTAGCCGTGGCGCGGCTGTTCGTCGATCAGCGCGAGCAGCAGCAGTTGCAGATCGTCGGATGTGAACTTGCGGCCGCGCGGGAAGCCGTCGCCTTCGCCGCCGAAACCTCCGCCGAAGCCGCCTCCGAAGGGACCTTGACCACCGCCCAACGGCCCGCCGTGCCGTCCGCCGCCGCGCTGATGGCGGCCGACGGCATGCCACAGCGCATGGAAGCGCTCGTAGAAGCCGAAGAACGATGGGTCGCGGGCAAAAGCGGCGTCGCGGTCGAAGTCACGGGAAAAACGGTGGTGATGACGCATGGTTGGCATCTCCGGGTGTCGTAAGATGTATCTTAAGATATATATCTTAAGATAGTTCGTCAAGGGGAATTTGGGTCTATTATCGGGAGACAACAAAGTGTGCGGGAACGCAAAACTTGCGTTTCAGAGACAACAAAGTGTGCGGGAACCGCGAAATTCGGTGTGCGGCGCACAATTTTTCTCTGGTTTTGCTATCGAGAGGTGATTTTGATAGTGATGAAAGACGCGCAGCTTGAGCGTTTTGCGCAATGCCGACGCGCATCTTCATTTTTCAAAATACAGGGTCGCATCATACTGGCCGTCTAGAGCCTTCGGAGCGCGCGCTTTCGGCCTTCGGGGCCGTGGCGCCCTAGGCACCGTGGTGAGCCTCCATTCAGTGCCAGAACATCCGTGCTTTTATCCGAGTCGCTATGCGTTCCCTGCATGCAATCAAGCTTCCATCGCTTGGACACGTGTTCATGGCGCTCAAGCTCCACTTCGTGGATGGCAACGAATCGCTCAGGGCGATGTTGCCGCAGTGGGTCGCGCAGCTTATCGGTGAGAAGAGAGCTGGCCGGTCGCTGTCCACGTAACCGAGAAACGAATTGTCTCGTCGTCGATACCCACGCGACATGCTGTCGTGTGAAATGAAAAAGGCTCCAGCTGTGCCCAGCTGGAGCGAAACGTGACGGACATCACGAGGGGTGGACCGAACGATATAGATACTCGGTGATTGAGCGGCGCCCGATAACTTATACCGGCCAATCAGGGAATGATTTTAGGGAGGGCGTCCCTTCGCTGAAACCACACAGAGGAACTGCACTGTTGTCATTTCGGTGAGGGACATCATTGAGGTTATGCGAGGCGTCCGGCGAGACATTTAGGCCGGTGCGTGCACACGTTGCCACTTACGACACGCGGCTATCATCCCAATCGTCGTCGTCGCCGCTGCCATTGTTCAGGTCGCCGAGCGGCGGCAGTGGCTCGCCGTATTCGTCGAGGTTGCCGTAGCGGTCCTCGTGATCGGCGATGTTCGCAGCATCAACGCCCGGGGCCGCCGCGTAGACGTCTGCGATGACCGTTGACTCGGGCTGGCCGCTGTCTTTAGCGAGGACTGCCACGGCTTGCTGGGCTTCTTGCGAAAGCTCGTTCTCCGCCGCCAGCCAGTCAGTATCGTGCATGTTGCAGATGTCATTCACGCGTTCGCGATACTGGAAGCTCTTGGAGAATTCGCCAGGTGTGAGGCCGATATTCTGCGTGTCGCCAGTGCCAACTTGGGGCGCGGGGAGTTTTGCATCTTCAGGCATATGCGCCATTTTTTGCTCCATCAGGTGGATTCTTGGGTGCATATCGCGTGTCGTCGGACAGGCCGAGGGCTGTTCGACAAACTAGCTAAGAGAGCTTCGCGACGGGGCTGACTCAGCCCCCACCCATAAAAGATTAATCGGAATTGCGCGCGCTGGCGGCGCTACGAAGGCCTTCTTCATAGGCGCGACGTACCTCGCCCACCAGTTCCCGAGAGAACTCAAGCTCGACAAGCACGCGGTCTAGCGGCAGGGCGTAGCGCGCGCCAAGCTGGCCGGCAACAGCCGCACCAGCCATACGGCTCGAGCGTTGCACCGATTCCGAAATGCTACGGCCCACAACAAACCCGAGCACATAGTCTTCCTTGTAGCGCGACATCTCGCATGCGTCAGGTGCTTCGGCCGCGTCGAGGCCGACCTGCAAACCGACGTCGACCAGCGTTTTCGCTTCGTTGGAATGCTGGCTCATGGCTACGCGCCCTCCTTACCGGCGTTGCCGTCACGTGAAGCGGCCGCTCGCATGCGTGCCTTTTCGCTGGCGAGCCACGCCTCGGCTACTGCTGCACGGAGCTCGAGCTCTGCGTACGGATACGCTTTGGCGATGCGACGGTAGTGCTGCGCTTTTTCTTCGTCGGGTGCAACCTTGTGGGAATAAAACCCCTCGGGGTCGTCGCCATCGCGAACTTTTGACGGGTCGGAATAAAAGTGATACAGGTGGAGGGCGGCCTTCCAGTGACCGCGATCGGCGGCGCGCTCTAGGATGCGGATGACCGAGCTGACCAGTTTGGGCGTAGCTTCGGAGTCGATGAGTGTGATTGCCGCGTCTGCCAGTTCCGCGTAAATCGAATCCGCGAGCGGGTCCGCATCAAAATTCTCTTCGCTTGCCTGCTCGACGAGCTCCCGCGCTTGCTGGCGATTTTTGCGGTTCCAGCCTTTGGTGAGGAACTGGGCAAGCCGGGCCTTTGCGTAGGAATTGAAGAGTGAGACTGCGCGAAGAATGCGAAAGCCAACCTCAGCTTTTTCGTTTTCTTTGAGCTTGGCAATAATGTCGCACGCAAGTTCGCCCGCTCGCATGCGAATTCGCTCAGCCCACACGGGCGCGGCCCAGTGCACGTTTTCGACGATGAGCCGCACCTGTGCCTCGGTCGGAAGGCTAAGGGTCTTGAGGCAAACGGCCATCACGTACTCGCAATACGCCTCACTGCCCGTGCTGCCGCACTTTTGAGCCGCGAAGTAGTTTTCGACGTCCAGCTCGGGATAGCGTGCCGAAGGTTGCCACTCGCGAACGAACTGAGCCACGAGTTCCGGGGTCGTCGCGATGTCTCGCGCGGTGAGGAACTGCAGCGCGCGTGCGTTTTGCTCTACGCGACGACCGACGAAGTGTTGCTCGTCATCTTCGTCAAGCGGTGAGGGGGATTCAGCGTTTGACCAAGACGTTCTCATGTCGCGCCACGAATCGAGCGCGCACAGGACAAAGGCGGTCAGGTCTTTCGGGGGGATTTCGCCAACCGCATTGGGAAAATGCTTGGGAAGGAGTTCGTCGCAGCGCTCAGCTGCTCGAATGGGAGCTCTTGAATTCTTGAAGTACATCATACTGACCTCTACAGACGTCAACAGTTAAGCTCCGACGCTTCCGCGTGGGAACCAGAGGAATTCGTGCCAGCGTTTCTGCTGACTCGAGTTTCTCGTAGCTGTTGCGTTGCCCGTAGGGCCGAATGGGACGCACGGCAGCGGAACCCCGTATTACTTTCCGCACCACCCAAAAGAGACCGAACAATCCGCCAGGGGGCACTGTCGGACGCTTCCGAGTGTCTGGCCTCGGGGGCAAATATACGGGACAAGCCCCCGGCAGGTCAACAGGTGTCGCGCCCGACCCTCAATCACGTTTCAGCGCGCAACGCCCTAGGCGCGGGGCGGAGTCAATGGCGCGGCGGCAATCTCCAGAAATCTGCCCCCAATTCAGCTTGCGATGGCGATGCCCGCAGGCGCCAGGTTCTCGATGGCGCGAAACACGACGCCGAGAATCGATTCACTCTCGGTGGCCGAGTGCGCGGCCTGCAGCCTCGCGATATTGGCGACGCATCTGCGACCAGAGACCCCCGGCATCAACCTCGCGACTTGGGGTCAAGCCTTTGACTGACAATCATTGCTGGATTTTTAACTAGGCGAAGGCCTTACGCTGTGGGCTTCAACCCGAAAAATGACGATAGCAATCTATCGTTGATTTTTTTAACGATTCGAGTATCAGTGATCGCGACTAGTCTAAATGGCCATGGCCTCGCAAGGGAATACCCATTACAGGCTTGCAAAAGCTCGTTGGCTACGGATGCCGGATGACGGGCGAATCTTCAGATTATTCTCGATTCCTCATGTCAACATGGGGACATAGGGCCGATAGATTGCGACAAACAGAAGGTCTTGGAACCGATCTCGCGTGCAGTGATGTCGGAGTTTCGGCTATTGTGGCCTTTTGGCCGATCGCCGGGCAACGATCGCTATAGGTCGCGCAGGGGGCGCTCGACGACCTGCTATTTAGAATGACAGCTTCTCGAACCTCAGAGGATGGCGCCCGACCCGTTGCTCCCGTTCGGGGCTTGCAGTTTCGAGGGCGGGTACGGTTGCCCCGGGTCACGCTAGAAGTCAGCCGCTTGGTGAACATGTCCGAGTCCTGCAGGCGCCTCCGCTGGCCTATGAAAAAGTCACGGCTGCTAATCAAGCGTTGAAAGACGATGTGGAGCGGACGTTCGATAGACGGTCAGGTTGAGCAGCACTACATCTTTACGCGATGCAAAGCTGCATTCGCGCGTATCTTCCGTGGTGAGCCGAGAAAACAAGTCTGCGTGCTGCTGAACGCTGTGCAACATTGAGTTGATCATAGGGTTGGACGCCCGGCAGGTTGCAAGGCCCGCATGTCACAATGCACGACCCCTCGTAGTGCGTACTAGGATGAACGGCTGCTTCCTCAATACTACATAATTCAATCCCGATTAATGCGCAGCTTGTTAGGTTAGGTGCCCATGTTCGCCAAGAATCTTGAACATTTCCTGGTAAATCATTTCAAGGGGAGTGACGTTGCGTCCGACGACCTTGCAGACGTAGCGCAGCGCTTCGAGTCGCTGCGCGGCCATCGACAGCTTCCGCAGGGGCGCGAAAATAGAAGCAGGCATCTGAGCGTTGCAGGAGTTGCTGCTTCGCTATTGGGCTTTGCCACAAGCCGTCCAAACTGGGCAGGGCATGCCGCTACAATTCTCAAGGATTTGCGGCCGGTGGGAGGAACAGTAGCGTCCTGCTGGGGGGCCGCCAATTTCGTGGCCGCAATCGAGACTGTGCTGACGGACGCAGACGCGCGAGCGACTTTGTCTCGCATCTCGATGTCGAGTGCCGAATCAGGGACAAACGTGTACGGAATTGCATCTGTCACCTATCGTCATGATGGGGCGTTGCGGACTGTCTGGTTCGTCTCCCAATTCGCGGTCTCGCTCACGACTCCTGGGGCAGAGTTGACCTTCGATCCCGGCACCGTGGAGCCGGAAGTTGCCCGTAACCTGTCGCTCAACGGGCGCTTCTTCGAGAGACTTGTGCGAGCCATAGCACTATCTCTGATGAGTTCGGCCGAGCCAGAGGGAGACGGTTCGGAATATGACGCTGTCGAAGCCGAGCAAGCGCGCCGAGCAGCGATCGGCGTAACTGGCAGTTCTCGCTTCCTGAATGTGGGCATCGACACGCAGGTTACCTGGCCAAAGAGCGAGTTACTGGTGAAGTTCGACAAGTATCACCTTGTCCTGATGCCGAAAACGAAAGAGCACACGCAGTCGGTGCACATCGATTTGGTCGGGAATCAACTTACGCGGCGTGCGGCGAACACTGTGATCAACCGGTTCCTGAGTACGCTGGCTTGGTGTGATGACCAGTTTGCTATTGTTGAAGGCGGCTGGGCAGGCAACCCGATTCCGGTGCCCGTGAGAAAGCGTGATCTCGCCTTTGCGACAGTGCATACCTGGATTTTCTCCCGAACGATACTTGGGGAGGACAAAGCACGTAGGGCGTTGGCACTCTATCGGGAAGGCCTGAATGCGGAAGCGGCATCCTTGACTAGCTACGCGGTTCTGAGCTTCTTTAAGGTTATAGAACTGGGGTACCGGGAGAGCGAGCGGGTTAAAAAGTGGATCGGGCGGGGTTTCCAGAGCATTGCGCAGGAGGCGCACGCGGACGACGTGCGCATGAGTGCCTTCCTCGAGGACTGCAGAGCCGCTTCACCTGAGGACTATATCTGGGAGGCGTGCCGACTGGCTGTCGCGCATGCGAGCCTGAAAAGTCCTTCAGACGCCGACGACGCGGCGGAGATTCGTCGATTGAGCGTTGCGTCTTACGTGTTGCGGTTGCTTGCAAGACGCTTCATCAGAGAACGTTACAAAATTTCTGAGAGTCCTGTTTCCGATGTCGCCGAAATGTCCGACACTTCATCAGACGGCAATCGTCACTGACGATCCGTTGCTGGCCGCGCGCTTCTCTTGCTCGCTGGCGCGAAAAGGTGTTTATGTCGCGGTGCTTGATGGGCCTCGCATGACGCGCGACGATGCCGACGCCGAGGTTCTGCGTCGGAACAATGCCCTTGCCAGATTGGACGCCAAAAAGATAGTCCTCACCGGACTGAGCGACGTTTCCACAGCGGCAATGTCTGCAAAACTACCGAAGAATCGAGTGTCGCTTTGCATCTCAGACGACATTGGCAGCTTTGCAACTTCGGAACGGAGAGGCCGCGAACCGCTACGCTGGGGACACAGCTTCATCGGCGCGGGCGTCTTGCGCGCCCTTTACGAAGGGCGTCTGATCGAATTTGGAGATGGGGCCCCTACCGTTGCCGCGTATTCGCCTCGAACGGTCGATCACCTGGTCATCTGCGAGGCCGGAGAGCCGCTTTCAGAGGTGATTGCAGCAAACTATGCATTCGCGCTTGGTGCGAGTCTGCAGATCATTCCTCAGGTCGACAGCGTTGAAGCGGTCAGCCTGCTCGAGAGGTACTACTCGATAGACCTCGGAGGCGCATCGCAGGCGAGTATCCGCGATGAGCTCGAGTCGCAATTGAGAACGTTATGCGGAAATCTCGAACTTCCTCAGCAAGGGGCATTGACTTTCTTCACGCGATCGCTCCCGTTCGGGGTTGCTTTCCCTGAGCTGCCCTCGACTCATCTTTTCACATATCCGGATTTGGGAATCGCAGTCGTTAATGGTTTTTCGGCTGAGCAGCCAGGCACCCGTGGCGTGAATATTGGTGTACTGGTGGATCCTGAAAGAACTCGAGCGCCCGAGATAGAAGCGGCCGCGAAAATCTTGCCGGAAAGGGGGATGTTCGTTCGAGGATATCGTGGTGCTGGCGCTACCGTAACCGACATAACTGAGATGGTTCATCTGTTCCCGTACGACTTGCTGATTTTTGCGACGCACTGCGGGGATACAGATGGATACCGCTGGACGTATCAGTTCATCGATAGCGAAGGTTTTGAGCGAGAGCTGGTGGTTGATATAGCGGTCGGCGTTGGCCAGACGGCAGATCCTGACAAGCTTGACGTTGTGCAGTTCACCCGCTTTCACTCCCTTGATGGAGTAGACTGGAGCGACCCGGTAGCAAAAGCGAAACTTCATGTGGGAACAGCGATTCGCGACTACGAAAAAAGAATACGCAACGACGAATTAGAACCGGTGAAGAAGGAGACAATTAAACGAGTTCGGATGTCCGCCGCGATGGCCATGCACGACCATAATTACATCGCAATCCCACGTGCCTTGGCTGAGCATGGTTCCCCTGTCGTTATCAACAATGCTTGTGTGTCATGGCATGAACTGTCTGCTAGATTTGTGTTTGCAGGCGCGCGAGCCTACATTGGTACTCTCTATCCGGTGAGCGACCTCGAGGCAGAGAGTGTCGTCGTAAAGCTTCTCGATAAGGGTTGGGGAAAATGTTTGCCACATGCATTGTGGTCAGCCCAGAATTCGACTTATGGTGCTGGTAGTACCCGCCGCCCGTATGTCGTTACAGGTGTCTATCCCCAGCGTCTTAGAGTAACCCGAGAAAAAAACACACCATCATATCTATTGAAAAGGCTTGAGTCGGCTCGTGACAACTGGCAAAGGCATTTGACGACCTTAAGCGCCTTAAGCGATGACGTGACTGGAAAGCGCACGGAAGGAATCGTAGACTACTATGACCGGGAAGTGGCGTCCGTACGAAAGCGGTGGAATCTATAGCAGATGCACCAGATGCTGGCGCAGTGCGTTCGCTCGAGTCAAAAACTAGCGACATGCTGTCTGGCAGAACCTGTATCAACTAATCCGGAATAAAAAAAGCGAGCATCTGCCTTCGCAGTTCGACATAGCCCATGACTTGTGTCTCATTCGTCATGATCTGATGACACAAACACTAGTAGATGGGGAGACGATTGGACATGGTTGGCGCCAGCGTCGCTGGAGAGCGGTCTGTGCGTTGCGCGTGAACTATCGTCAAAAGGAATCCTTGTGACCACGAGCGGTTATGGGGCGGCGGCATTCGAGCTTGCCAATGGTAAACCTATTGGGCTGCTTTGCGGCAGTACCTTGCTGTATCTGCTTGAGGACCATGCGGGGAAAAAGCAATCACCACACCGGAATGATGGCGCGACACGCATCCTGACGATTGACAGAATCGCAACGTCTCGTTGTTTTACGAGACAAGGCTTGAGCAGGCTAGTTCTGATTCGCCTTCGCATGCCGTCCGATATTGCATCAATGAGGCCGACGCTCGGTCGGCCTCTTGCTGGTCAACTACGATCGGTCAGCTTTAGGCCACAAACGGGTACTCTCGCTTCCCGT
The DNA here is from genome assembly GCF_030412785.1 of Paraburkholderia sabiae. Taxonomy (NCBI): domain Bacteria; kingdom Pseudomonadati; phylum Pseudomonadota; class Betaproteobacteria; order Burkholderiales; family Burkholderiaceae; genus Paraburkholderia; species Paraburkholderia sabiae. The sequence goes on along the minus strand of NZ_CP125295.1, from coordinate 2,758,135 downwards.
TTTCTGTAGCCGACTCAACTCCGTGATGCGCCTGACTAACTCCTTGTCGATCGTCGCGTACCCGATGGGAACGTGAATCGTTGAACTCAGCGCGACCATGACAGAGATCACTGCAACAGCCTCGGCAACGATCAGAACTTCGAGGGCAAGAGGAGATGCACCCGCGGGAGCGTGAAGACCTCGATCGAAGACGCGAGTGAAGAGAAGTGCTTCCCTAGTGTTGACGGCGGCCGGAGAGATGAGCGCGGTGGAAAGGTTCGCTCCTTTTGTACGTACACGTATTGCCGAGCGAAGTGACTCCAGCATAGTCGGTAGGTCTTCGGTTGCTCCCCAGCGAGTTCCGCCTGGCCGTTGCCACAAAAGTTCAGAACGGCCTTGTTCGCTAACATTGACTTTCGCCTCGTCGAGCAGTTTCGTTATTGCTTTTCTATTTCTTTCGACGTATGGGTAGCCTATGAGCGGTGTTGTGATGTCTGCGCCAGATCTCAGTTCGTTGGCGTACCAGCTAGAGAGGTCGAACGAACCGTCCGGGCGCGTCCACCGCACTAAGTCGTCTTTGCCCATCAACCGTGCGAACTCCGTCGAGGACGCTTGGCTGGGAGTTGCCTGGTCGCGCGTACTCAATTCGACGGCCATAGCTTCTGTGAGCCGTCTCGCCCTGCCTCCGCGGTCATAGTCGTCAAGTTGCAAACGAGCTTCAATCTTGGGTACGGGTTCGATCCGCAGAATTTCGCTGCCTCCGATTTGGACGAAGCTGTAACGTCCAGCATGTACATCGAGTATGGAATAGAGCGTCCATTCGTCGGGGCTTTTTTCTCCGCGCGCTATGCGGAGGTATTCCCGGAAGTTGTCATGGAACGCCACGCCTGCCTCATTTTCATCGAGACTTTGGCGTGCAGGAATAGAGATGAGGTGCTGGACATTCCGCAATCCACGACCACTTGCCATATGCTTGGTAACCAGATCGAACCATACGTCGGCATGCATCGGTTCCGCGAAAGTTATCGTTGGTGCAGATTCATTGGATGTTCGGAACAATTCCTTTGCGGAAGCGTGGAGCGTCAACGTGTCGTCCTCGACAACTACGAGACCCCGCGCCTGCAGGTCAGAAATGACAATTCCAAGATCCTTGCCTTCGAATCCAAAGAATCGTGCGAGTCGCGTCGCCGTGATGCTTCGAACTGCATGGAGGGTGCGGAGGACGAATTCGTCGACCATCGGGAGGCGTCGCTCGCGTGTTCGCTCCGCTGCAATGACGAATTGGCGACATGGCAGGTTGAATCCGAACGTATTCGTTTGGAAAGACTCAGTGGTCGCCATGTTCACGACAACTCCTCAACAGACAGAACCCTGGAAGATGAAGGATGTTCGTTCATGTGCTCAAGGACCAGTCGCATTGGTGATTGCGAGGACACTTGTTTGCCCCACATCTTGCCGTTTCCCACGATAATTAAGCGTTCTTTCGCGCGTGAGGTGGCGACATTGCACCGGTTCTCGTTGCCCACGTGACCGGTAGAACCGCTCTGATTGCTGCGGACGAGCGAGAGGATGACGATCGCGTTTTCTTTGCCCTGGTAGGAGTCCACAGTGTCGATGCGCACGAGGCGCCTGAATTTTGGATCGAAGGGTCGGCGCGACCATGCAGATTCGAGTTGACGTTTCTGACCGCTGTACATACAAATAACACCAATCGGTGTTTCATCGTCCAATTTTGCTAACGCTTCGATCAATTTCCTGTCTTCAGAAAGACGCTCCAGAACGGTCATGACTGCGTCTACCTCGGCAGGGTTGTGATAAGTTGTATCGCCCTCGAGTTGAACCTCCTCGTGCCCCTGCTGCGACTGGGTGTCGATCCATACCATTGGAGTGGATAGCCATGGCGCTTCAATGTCCGAACGTTTCAATGTCGGCTGACGATCAATGGAAGTGTCAAGTCTGATGTCATGCGCCTCGTAAAAACATCGCGACACCATCGTGCAGATAGCCGGATCCATACGATACTGCTCGGTAAGCCTGACTCCGACTTCCAATCCATATTCCGATGTGAACGCGCGCTCGAAGTCGCTTCTCGTCAGTTCCTCCTGCTTGACATCAGGGCTGTATGCGCTCAGATCCTCCAGCATCTCCCGGTCAAACATCGGCCGCAACTGTAGGTGGTCTCCAACGAGCAGGACACGTCGCGCCATTTGAATCGGTACGGCCAGTTCGCCGGGAGTGCAGCGCGCGGCTTCATCGACGATCACCCAGTCGAAGACTTGTGCATCGATCCGGATTCGCGTCTGGCCAACGCCGACGCAAGTTGCCGCTACGACGCTGCGAGTCTTGGCAAGAAACTCTTCAAAGTTTCGACCGGGCGATCCGAGCGAGTGTAGCCAGTCGTTGGTGAGCTTCAATGCGTTGCAGGCCGCCGTGACGTCGGCGGGTGAAATTAGCGAATGCTCTGCCGCGAGATTCTCAACGAGTTGCTCATACTCTTGCAGGGCCTGACTGACATCAGGCTCCCGTCCTGCGAATGCTCTGAAGGCAGAACGAAAAGCGTCTTCCACACGTGATCGTTGCACGCGGTTGCGTTCGCGGTCGATGGCCAGTTGGGTCTCATCATCCTTGAGGGCTTCCTGGATACTCGCGCAGCGGCGGGCCAAGGTGCCCACCTGTTTATCAAGATCAAAGAGGTCTGATGAGTAAGCTCGGTCAACTCCGAGACTCGACGAAAGCTGACTGAACCGGAACTTCGCGGCAGCTTCGAATTTTACTCGATAGCGTTCGCGCAACTCCGCCGTATGGTACGGACGAATTCGCTCAGTTATACCTTTTGAGCCGATACGTAGCAGGCTAGGGCGCGTTCCACGATCCTTATGCAAGCGCAACAGAGAATCAATTGCATTGTTGACCGCTTCATGGGACTGACTCGCGATCAAGATTCGCTGGCACCCTCCGCGGGTTAGTAGCCAGTGCACGAACGAGGCGATAAAGCGAGTCTTGCCGGTCCCTGGCGGTCCTTGCAATAGGCCTACGGGGCCTGCCGCGAGAACTTGGCGGAAGGCGTGCTTTTGGCCATCGTTAAGGTGATAGGTATTGAGGTCTTCGGTCTCTGGTTTTACATCATATGGCGTCGGCCTGATCTGTTGGTGTGGATCGAAGTAGTCGATCAGGTTCGAAACGACTGAGCGATAGTCCAGAATACGACGTACCGCTCGAGCACGTCGGTCCATCGATGTTTGCTCACGTCGCCCGGCGAGCCGGAGCCGGTCTCCTTCAGAGATACGGCCACGAGTATCAGTAATGGCGATCGCCACGGGCAGCGCGCTAGCCGTAAGATCCACGCGGCCAATCCGCCGAGTGCCTGCGTAGATCTCGATAATGTCTTCCTCATCGAAATCGAAATCCTTTCCCAGATTTTCATAGGTGCACACCAGCATTTGGTCGCGCACAGACAGAATTTCCGTGATAACGATCTCGACGCGGGCGTCCTCCTCTAGCTCAACGAGTTTCATCCAGTGCCACATCACATCGAAGTGAGGGGGGCGAACTGACGGCTGAGGTTCGCCTTTGGGAGTAGCGAAGCGCTCATGTCCGCATAGATAAGCATAAAGTTCTTCAAAGCCGGATTCGACGCCATGCTCGACTCTTACGCGAAACGGCAGATCGCCATGTCCGGAGGCTGACTCGTAGGCGAGAGCCGTAAAGGGAGTCTGCCTGAACCGATGATGTGTCAGGAGGATGCCATCCCCGTCCAGAACCAGCTGAGCACTAGGTGTGGTTAACAAGAACGTACTGAGGCCGGAGTCTCCGACCTTGCGTCGTACGTAGATCTTGTCTGCATTGCCGAAGCTGTAATTCAGTGCGGGCGAGCGCAGGATGAACTCTCGAGCGGCAGGTGCGCTCGCCGCCACTATGGCTTTGGAAAGCGACGAAATGGCAACTTGCAGAGACTCGATTACCGGCTTGTCTAGCTCGGTTGCAAGGTCTTTCAACAGTTTTTTTGCATGCTCTCCTGGATCGAGCAGGAGTAGCATGCATGTCACTTTTAACGCTGCGTACCGGTCGATAGCAGCCTGATTCAGATGCTCCCAGTTCGTGGGGCACATCGTCGGCGTGCGTACCGCGCCATTGCCTACAGGCGACACGTCGAAGGGGTCGATCAGACACACCGAACCGGTGTCGACGTTGATCATCATATTGCCTGGTGATATGTCTCCATGCTCGCAACCGAGCTCATGCAATGCGGAGACTGCGCGCAGGAGTTCCAGGGCGAGCGGCAATGATGCGTTTTCGGGGAGTTCGGTGAGGGCCGCTAGCGGTACACCTTCAGACCGCTCGTAGACGACGAACAAACCGACGGGGGAGAGGCCGTAAGCGATGAACTTGGGCAGACCCTTGATAGGTGCACTTCGAAGTAGGTCTACGCTTTGCAGAAGTCGGAGGAGGGCGGAATCACTCGCCAGCGAGCGGTTCCTGCCCAGTGACATCCAGACCTTGACAATGAGAATCTGCCCATCTTTTTCATGAGGGTAGATACTCTTCAGCCCGAGGGTCGTACTAGGACCAGTCGGAGGCCACGCGGTAAATGGGACAACATGTGACTCGAAACGGTCTAAGAGGGCTGCGTCGAAACCATCTGGCGTATGGTCCTCGACAATCGCAGAGAAGGTATCCGTAAGCTCGATTGCGTCGATGAATCGCTGCGCCGGGTTCGACGCCATGCCACGCCGAAACCAGTCGCCCAGATTTGAAGCCTCAGGCGGCAACGCTGCGACAACTCGCTCGGGGTCGGTCGGCGGCGCCGTTCCGAGGAGGATCTGAGCGGCGAGGTAAGTGCACGCGTACACATCCCTCTGACGGCCAGTGCTCGAAATGGCTGACGCGTCTTCTGGAAGAGCTGGCGCATACCCACGCAGGTCCGCCAGCCAGTCCATGACGGAATTTTTGTCCGGCAACTGGCACGACATGAATCCGGTCAGGGCGAGGTCGCTGTGACTTCCAATCCAGACGGCTCGGGGACCAATGTCGCGGTGCGTTACGTTGTCGCGATGAAGATGGGCGACAATATTTAGCAGGCTCGATACGATGACCAAACGGTCAGAGAGGCTGAGGTCGTCCCCTTGTTGCACTAGGTAACGATCCAATGGGCTCCATCCCGGGCCCAGATGACGCACCTCGAAGTGATCAGTCGAAATTTCGTCGTCAGGTGCAACTGCCTCCTTGAGCACATGATTTCGAGTGATGAGGTCGCTCTGAATGTCTTGAAGGTAGCCGAAAACGTTGGTCTCGCGAAGGGCCACAAGCTTGCGCATTTCACCGCTGTTGAGTCCAACGGGAAGTCGATCAAACGACCACGTTCTTACCATCCCCTTGATGCGCGGCTCGCTTTTCCGCTGCGAAAAGTGGTCATGCCATACTCCACGCGGATGTATGAAGACGTCCTTCTCTGTGACCGCGTAGCCTGACCAATCCATTTCCGAGCGTTGGAACAGCCTTGGATTGTTGAAAACCTTTTCAAATTCAGCTTCCAGCTGATGGGCCTTTGTCAGCTGGATCCTACCCCTGGGGATGTAGTTGTATCGCTGCGAGGGATCACCTATCAGGCACGCTTCTGTTAGTGTCAAGGTGCGCGCACGTTCTTGTGCTGGAAGATGCGACGCGTCGGCTGTGCCGGTAAACACGACTCTGGCCTCAACTGCAAAGGCGCCGGCTAGGTTGCTAGCGCCTTTTATGACCGATCTTAGCTTCCTTGCCTTCTCTTCGCTAACGATGACAGCGGATCTTTTGCGAGGCGCCTTATTGAGAAACCAGCGGTCGCCTTTAGAGGTTAGCTTGCCGTTCCAGTCTTTTATCTCCAGCAGAAGGATCTGATCGTCGGTCACCACGACCGCATCGATTTCCATTGGATCTTGATTGCGGGGGAAACAATTAAGCGATACGTAGAGAAGCCACTCTGACGGGAACGCACGCGAAAGCGCGTCGACCCCTTTGATCTCGCGCGGCATGATGCCTGCGCTGTTGAGATATCTCACCCGACAAACCATTTTTTATATCCCCCGGACTCGCGCAACGTCGATTTTTTAGGCGGTTGCAGCTGGTGGAGGATTCTATCGTATTGGCGCATAAGTCCCCACTGCCGCCACGCTGTCGAACGCCCGAAGCAATTCGCTACTTCCTCGGCAGACACAATGCGGTAAGCATTGCGCAACTAACTGTCCCGTGCGCCAAGATACCACCCAACTTGGCCCACAAACGTATCGACAAGAAAAATGACATCCAAACAAGTCGGCGCGCTCTTTGGGTAGCTCTCGGGTTGCTAGACCGATGCACGTGGTTGCGAGACGTACTTATGTGCGCTGCGGTTTCACAACATATTGATCGTGGATTTTGCCGACGAGCGGGACGCGATGATCGAGGCGTCCGCCATCCGTAAAGCGTTCTACGCGTTGGCCACATTTCGAACGGCGAATGGAACGCTTCTATAGAAAACAGCGACGAACTGCCTCCGTGGTGTTGACATGATTCAGCGAACATAAAAGACCTGACCATACATGTATCAAAATGCGTCCGGATAAGACTAAGGCGCCTTACATTCGGTGTGAAGACCTTGGCTTTCCTTTCCCTCTTAACGCGGTCAAGGCGGCTGGGTTCTACTCTGACAGAGTAGAACGATGGTACGCCACGGATTGAAGAGCACCTTCGTGGCCGCGGTCCACGACGCTGACCCATCTTCGATCCTTGGATTCCTCGAAAGAATGGCTATAGTGTCCCTCGACACCAACGAAACAGAGGTGCACACAATGCAGAATAATGTGGTGCCGGGTTCACCGACTAACCCCGAGCGTGTGTTTGAAATCGACTCGACCGTGCCGAACACTGCGTTGTCCGGCCAAACGCGCCCTCCAGCTGTGCTAACGACGGTCGACGCTCTTTTCAGGGCGTTAGTTGATTTCAAAGTGATGATCAGCGATCGACAAGACTCGCAAGGCGATATGTCAAGCCGGCGGTGGAGGCCTGCTCTCAAGATGGATGAACTAGCGGCCGCACATTATCCTACCGCTCGTCCCACATTCGTCCGCGGAAAGTGTCTAAGACCTTATGCGGAATGGGAGGACGACTGGGAATTATTGCAGAAAGGGCTGTGGACACCTTGTTCGAACTGGCAGCGTGCTTCTGATGACCTATTTCGCTTGTCGGAAGGTGTCGTTTCGGTGACCACGGATGTTATCGCGCGGAGCTTTTCTGCGTACCGCCGACGTAGTACGACACGGGACGACAGAGGGAAGTTCGCGCCTGCATTGTGTCGCCAGTGGGCTGACCTCGATCAATATAGTGCGCTCCAAGTGCATCTTGACGCGTGCGACGAGCAGTTGAAGTAGGCGATGGCTCGAGCACAATTTCGCTAGTCGGACGAGGATTTCGCCTTTGTAATAGGCATCAGTTCTCCCTGATTTTCGGAAAACTTCCCTCCACAAAGTCCCGCAGCTGCGTGAGATCGGTGCGCGCGTACGCGGCCGTCGTCTGCACCGACGCGTGCCCCAGTAACGTCTGCGCGACCGGGAGCGGCACCGCGTAATCGACGACCAGCGTGCGTGCATAGCCGTGCCGCAACCAGTGCGTGGATGCCGCGTGAATCAGCGCGCGGGTCGCCGCGTCACCGGGCGGAACCTGCTGCTCGGCTGCGTGCAGCACGGCCTTCACTTCATCGTAGAGGCCACTGTGGCCGAGGGCATCGCGCTTCTCGCTGTGGATCAGCGGTATCGACTCGAACGGCGCCGGTTCGGCCGGCAGCCCGCGCAGCACGCGATAGTCACGGAGCACCGGTACACAGCGCGACGGCAGCGGGATCGCCCGCACCTTGCCGCCCTTGCCGTGCACGTGCAGCGTCCAGGCGAGTCCGACAGGATCCGGCAAAACGCTTGCAACGGCGGCCGTAGTATCGACCTCTTTCCTGGCGGCTTCGTCGACGCTCAGGCGCGGCAGCCCCTGTTCGGCAGACCATTCGAGTTCGGCCAGGCGCACGCCGGCGAAGCGGTACAGCGACCAGATCGCGCAGCGTCGTGCCCAGACGAGCGGTGACACCCCGGGTGGCCGTACGCCGGCCGTCACCGCATCACACAGCATCAGCAGCTTGGCCGGCAGGATCCGCGCCGGCGTCCACGTCATGCGCGCGGCACCGTCGCCCGACAGTTCCACGGCGGGGTTGACCACCAGGTAGCCGGTCTTCTGCCAGTAGCGGAACAGGCTCGAGATGACCGCGAGCGCGCGCCGGCGGCCCGCGTCGCTGCGCGGCGCGTGAACGGCGGGTGCGTTGCCGGATGTGACCGCGCGTGCGGCGCCGGCGATGTTCCCGGAATGGCCCGGTTGATCCAGTGCGCGCCGGAACGCCAGCAGGTCCTCACGCGTCAGGTCGGATAGAGGGCCACGCCGGTGCGCCTCGCACCAGCCGATCAGACGCCGAAGTTCGGTCCGGTATCCACGCAGCGTGTGCGGCGAGCGCTGGGCGCGGTCGCGCAGAAACAGCGCGAGTGCCTGCGCGTCGTCGGCGACGCCCAGCGAGTTGGTGGTCGACGCATTCATGAAGCGGCCGGCGCGGGTGAGCCACGCGCCCAGCGCCGCGGGATCCTGATTGCGAGACGCGACCAGAGCGAGCGTGTCGGCGGTTCCCATGATCACCGGACCGCCGGCTGCGTCGCCGGGCGGGTGGTTCGTGCCGGGATGGATCGCGGTCGAACCGTGCGCCGCGGCCCCGGTTCCTTCGGGCAGGTAGCGGAAGCGGCGCCGGTGCGCGCGCAGGACCCCCGCGAGCACCCCTTCGGCGGCGGGCGCCCCGCCGTCGGGGGCGAGGTGCAGGCGTCCGTGGGCCCAGTACTCGATCGCTGCGTCGTGCTCGAGCAGCAGTGCGAAGACGGCGGGGTGCACGCGTTTCGCGTCGGCGAGCGACGGTGAGACGCGTTTCAGGTCGGCGAGGGTCCAGCACCGGTAAACCGGGTGACCGAGCACCTCGCTGACGTAGGCGAGCGCGGCGTCAATGGCGGGTGGAAGACGCCGGGCAGGCAGCACGCCCGCGTCGACCCAGTCGGCGGGCGTCATGATGACGGGCCTTTATGCGCACGGGCCCTTGGACGCGGCGCGGCGGTACTTGCGGACCGTGCGGCCCCGTGGCCGGGACTTACGGGCCGCGCCGGCTGGCGCCGGGTAGACCGTTGCTGCACGACGGACGGCGTGACCTCCGTGGTATGGACGGCCTGCAGCGCCTGGAGCGCATGCCGCTGCTCCGCGACGACGGTCGCGAGCGCTGCCGCTTCGGCCGCCGCCTGCCGGTGTGCGTCGCGTCCCGTGGCGAGTTCTTCCAGCAGGCGTTCGCGCAGCCCCTCGAGCGCACTGATCCGTGTCTGCGCATCGGCCAACTGGGTGATGAGCCGTTCGCGCTCGGCGGCGAGCGCGTGCCGCTGGTGTTCGGTCTCCTGCAGCAGCCGTTTCGACAGGCCGTCATAGCGGGCGCGCACGTCGGTGAGCTCCGCTGCATGCGCGTGCCGTGCTCCCTCCAGCGCGGTGCGGGCTGCATTGAGCTGGGCCTGGAGCGCCGCGGAGGCAGCTGTCAGGCTCTCAGCGCGCTCCGCCGCGCTGCGGCAGCCGGCGCGTAACGCCGTCAGTTCGGCGTCGCGCACCGTGAGCCGCTCGCGCAGTTCACCCAGTTCGACGCGCAGCATCTCGCAGCGCACGTCGGCGTCGTGTCGGGCGGTGTCCGCGTCGGCGGCCACCTGCTGGGCGTCCTGCCGCAGCCGTATCACGTCGTCGAGCTGCACGCTGACGGCCGCCGCCCACAGCGCGCGCATCTGCTCGGCAATGGTATCCGGCAGGCCGGGCAGCGCAACCTGCGTGAGCCCCGCCTGCACCAGTTCGGCCTCGATCGTGTTCAGCGCCCGCGACAGCACCGCGGGGTCGCCGGCACCCAGCCGCGCGCGCAGGCGCCGCACCGACACGGCGCGACGGAAGCGGTCATGCGTCACCGCTGGGGCGCATGAGGTTTCGGGGGCAGAGCCAGTCTCGCCGGCTTCGGCGAGCATCGCGAGCACGGTGGTGCGGATCTGGTCGGGGGTGACGGCGGCGGGGCGGGCCATGGCGGGACTCCGGCGCCCAGGGGAAAGAGGCGGGGCGCTGTCTTCAGTCTAGGTCACAGTCTGGTTCACGCACGGCTCGAACGTTAGACAAGCCTTTTCCGGGCGAAAACGAAGCGCGTTCCGGTGATAAACGCCCTTATCACCGGAAAACTATGGCCGCACCAGCAGTGGGCCTGGTGGCCCTGACCGGGTCGTCAAACGAGGTGGGATGAAGGAGAATCGGAGAACGGCTCAGCGCAGATAACGACGGCCCAACGCCGATCCACCGCAGTGTGCCTCACCGGCGGGGTTTGCTGCGGCGAACTGCACCTGTCGGTGTCAGGGCCAGGCGTCCACAGAGCTGCTTGAGCCAGCGTCGGACCCACACGCGATCGTCGGCACTGAGCTTTTCCAGCATCTCTACGATGTCGCCGGCGACTTGCCTGGACTCACTTGAGGGGGGAGCGAAGAGGCTGCTCACTTCGATCCCGTAAAGGGATGACAGCGCAACGAGTCGCGCTGGCGATGGCCAGGACTTGCCGGTTTCAATCCGGCTGATCGTCTGTTTGTCGAGATCAAGAATTTCCGCGACTTCTTCCTGTGTCCTGCCAGCTTCAAGACGCGCATTGGCCAGCGCCTGCCCTACCTGAACTGCAAATTCTTCTTCCGCGCGCGAAGCCACCGGGTGAACACCTTTGGTTGTTGATCGACGTGGAATCGTCGCTGCGTTCGCTTATTCTGGTAACATCACAAAATGCCTATGACATAGGCGAAATATGCCTATATGAAAACTGCGTTACGAATAATGGCCTGTACCCGCGGTGTGTGTCGGGGACCTGGTCGGCCCAAGGCTCATCAGCCAGGGCCTGCGCAAGCACGGACTACGCATCAAGGCGGGACGTGGCGCCATTTCACACGGCATTGAGTCGGGATGTTTGTCGTTTAAAGAGTGATCGTATGTTTTTGACTTCTGACCAGAACCGTCTGCCCATGGGACCCTCGCTGGGCGGGCCCGGTGCAGCGTTATGGGGCATCGTCGAGATGTGGAGCGGTGCGGATGTCCTCATCGTGCAGTTTGCGGCCACGAAGCGGGCCCTGACGCGGGTCGCCATGGTGGATCTGTCTTCGGGCGCAGTGACTCTTGAAAAGCTTACGTCGGACGGGCACGTGGTTCGCGGCGCGGCCGTGCTGAGCGCCAGGCCTCAACATGAGTGCGGGCAGTGGGTGCTGGAGCCGCTCAGCGAGATACACCTCGGGGCGACAAGAGCGTACGACGACAAGCATCCACTCGTCTCGTTCGTCCGTTACACGACCATCGAGGGCCGCGAGTTTTCGATGCCCATCGCGATCGCCGACAAGCATTCGCGCGGCAAGCTCATTTACGGAATCAAACCCGGGCGTTCCGCGAAAACCGCCCGTCCGCTCGCGACCGGAAACGTTGCAGGTTCGACCTGACATATGGGCATCCGGATTGCCTCGCGCTTGCGCCTTCCAATGCAGGGGCAGAGCTTTGCAGGCGGGAGGCCAATCGCACGATCCGACACGCGTCTGGTGGCATCAAGATCTTGATTGATGAAAGCGATTGGGGGACCGAACGGAGTCGGAATGAGCAAGACGAAGCGAAAGAGGGCAAAAGAGGCCAATCTCCCACCGTCTGAAACGACGGAAGAGCTGGTGGCAAGGTTGCGCGCTTACGCTGAGCGTACTCGCGAACAGGCGATGCGCCGATTGACGGTCCCTTTCCCTGAACATGTGACAGTGCTGGCTGGTCCCTTGCGGAAAATACGGAGACGCGGATGACCCGGAAGGCTGGAAAGCGAAAGAAGTCGGGTTCACGGGCTCGTCGCGTTGTCGACGATTCGCCGAAGGCACTTCAGGCGCGTCTTGACACGTTCCTCGAGCGGACGCGCGGATGGGGGCAACGGGCCATACACACGCCGCTGCCTGAAGACCTTGTTGTACTTGTCGGGCCTACGGTGAAAACACGGAATCGATGAAGGTCCGATACCACATCTTCTTTCCCGCTCTGGCGGCCACCATACCGGGGCTCATCGTGTTGAGGGAGACAGGACATGAACTCATCGAAGTACTACAAAGACAACGGATGTAGAGCATCTCAAAGCGACGGAGTCGACCTGGCCGGAGATACGCGTTCCAGTAAAGGATTCCCGATTCGAAATGTGGACGATGAACGGGTGGCCTCGTGACGGCGATCCAGGACGAGAGCGATCGAGTGATGGAAGCTGCACGTGAGTGCTCCGCTCAACGTAGTGGGGCGAGTGCGATCGAGGCATCATTTGCCTTCCGAAAAAGGCTGCTCGCGAATAGCTGGAAGGACGAATCACAACTGCTTGAACTGTTGAAAGGACCTGATGGCGCCGACGCACAATGTCCTTTTGCCTTGATGCGTAGTGACGGTGTGTTGTTCGGTGTGTGGTCGGCACCGCGCGGGCGCTTTCTCTACCCGGACTTCCAGTTTGACGGGAACGGACGTCTCATTCCTGAAGTGTCTCTGCTTCTGCGGATACTGCCCGCTGAGGGCGACGATGGAGGATGGAGGCGAGCGTTCTGGCTGTATTCGCCGCACGCGCTGCTTGACGGGCGTGCACCGTCATCGATCTTCGCCCGCGATCCGCAGAAGATACTGGAGGTGGCAAAGGCAGAGTTTTGTGTGCCGCCAGACGCGGGATGGTGACATCGGCGCGCGCGGCCCGGAACTGCGTGGCATGGATAGACATAGTCATGTGAGTGATGAATGCACACTCAACCCAGCGTCTGTCGCGTCCTGCCGTTGATCCGATGCGAGTATGAATCGTGAGCGATTTCAGGAACATCGTACGAGCTCACATACGCACGGAAAACCACAGTGACGTGTTTGATGAGAAGGTAGAAACGACCATGCATCCCATTGACAGAGCGGTCGTCTTTCTCGATTTTGATGGTGTGCTGCATGCCGTTGGTGTCCCTGCAATAGATGAGAACTTCCGCCTGACCGGAAATCCGGACCTGTTTGTGTGGCGCCCAATTCAAGGACGTTTGCTTGCACCTTATCCAATGATCGGGATTATCGTCAGCTCGGACTGGCGTCGGCTCTTTGATGATGCGGCGCTTGTCCGGTTACTGGGCCCGCTGGCTTTGCGGTTTGCCGGCATGGTTGAATGCTGCGGATCGTCCCGATCTGAGCAGATACTCGCGGAAGTGAGGCGAAGGGGACTAAAGGAATGGGTGGCGCTGGACGATCACCCGAGTGTTGTCGCCGCTCAGGCGACGGACCCACGTTTCATCGCATGTGAGTCCGCCACGGGAGTAAGCTCGGTTGACGTACAGCGAACTCTCAGCGCAAGGCTCGCCGGCCTGTCGCTCGACGAGGTTTGATTTTTTTGCCCATTCACACCTGGTTGCACAAGCCAGTGGCGTCGCATCGGGCTCACTCGAGATCCGGTCGAGTGCCAACGCCTTGCTGGAGAGCTGTTGTTAAAGAGATCAATCTCCTGGGAAGAGCGCGGGGATCCAATTGATGCTGTCCGGAAACATGATCTTGAGATGTATATCTAGTAGGCGACGCACACGATGCTGACAGGACTGCCGGGCCCCGCCTATGCCGTTCCGCCGCCGCGACGGATGGGCGGTCGTGTTGTTTATCTGGATCTGGATGGTTGCCTGCATCCCGACGCCGTATACGAGAAACCTGGCTCCGGAGGAGGACCGTTTATCTTTGGCTATCCGGATCACAGGCTTTTCGAACATGCACGGCTGCTTGAGGATGTGCTGGCGCCGTACCCGCGTGTACGCATCGTGCTCAGCACGTCATGGGTTCGGCGTTACCGTGGAAGCATCCGTCGCGTGTCGCGTGGACTGACTCCGGCGTTGCGGGAGCGAGTCGTTGGCGCCACCTTCCATAGTCGCATGGACCTGAGCGTATTCGATGACGCGCCGCGGGGTTTTCAGGTCTGGTCCGATGTGCTTCGCCGCAAGCCGGAGGCATGGCTCGCGCTCGACGATGATTTTGAGAACTGGCCGAGTTGGTGTGAAGACCGTCTGGTATGCACAGACCCGATCTTCGGGATCAGTGCGCCGGAGGCGCTGGCCCAGTTGAAAGAGAAACTTTATGAAATGGACGTATGCGAGTGATTGGGTGGGTCCTCTCGCAAGTATACGAACCTGATTGCCCTATCAAACGCGCTATCGCCGATCCCAGATGACTAAACATGTACCTGAAGATTTTCCTCGAGACGTCACACCAGCGTCGCTGGCGGGCGCTCATCCGAAGCTCGCTGGGCGACTTATCGACGGCAAGTTCGTCGTCGGTCTGACCGAAGAAGAACGGTTCAAGCGGTGGGACATATGTGAGGATCTCGCTCAGCAACTGGTTGGAGTCGTGCACAGAGAAGCATCGAAATTTCCAGAGAATTCTCGCGTGGAGACGCTGGATCGTGTCCGGCGTGGAATTGAGGGGAAGCAGTGGACATACGCAGCGGAGACGAACTGGCTAATGGCGCGTCTCAGGTCGTTGCTCGAATGGTAACGGGCAACTGCAAGGGTTACCAATACAGCACGGCACGTGAGCGAAACGCGGGGCAGGGGTCGATGCCCCCGAAGACGTAGATCTGCAATGGTGCTCGTAAGGAAATACAGACCTGGGGCGCAGGGATCGGCACTGCCCACGTTCTCGGCGCGGCAATCCATGAGGTGCGTCGAATTTCCGATTTCGGCCATGATCGGCCGGTCGAGGTCGTCGTCCAGTTTGGCTGACCGAGGCCTCGTCCGCCCTCGCTCAATGGCCGGTCTTCGGTTAGCAGATCGCAGGTGGCATTGCCTCCACGCGGCCACAAGCGGTCCGTCGAAGCTTAGTCCGAAATTGTTGACGATCACTGCGCTGAGAACTCTTTCAGCCAAACGATTCCCGCGCGTTGCCAAGCCTGACCGATTGGCACGGCGTGTCACAATTGCGCCACCTCCAATCCCGACCACACTCCATGTTCCGTCCCGCCCTGCAATTCGCCGCGCTGCTTCTGTTTTGGATGACCGCCAACACGGCGCTAGCCGACTCTCAGTACTTCCACAAGACCTTTGCGGGTCGCATCGGCGATCGCTATGCGTTCACGATGGATCTTAAGAATGTCGACGGCAGGCTGTCAGGAAGCTATCGCTACGACGGCAAGCGCAATGATATCTCTCTGAGCGGCAAGATCGACCCGTCAGGTACCTTTACGATGGACGAGATCGGCAGCGCCGGCCAACGCACCGGCACCTTCACCGGCAAGGTGGCCAGCGACACCCTCGGTGGCAGTTGGGTTTCCGCCCGTGGCGACCGGCATTTGCCCGTTGACGCGCATCAGACCTCGGAAATTGTCATCGGTTCGAAGCGCGAGATTCTCACGCAGGCGATCGGCACTTATACGCTCGATGGCATCAGCGGCTCGGGCGGCGCCAACGGCATGTGGGAGTCATGGAGGGACAAAGGCCGATGGCAATCGAACGTATCGTCCATCGAGATGGCGCGCCGCGAGTTCTCGGACGTGAGCCTGACGCACGAAGACCTGCACCGTCTCAACAGCATGACGGTCACAGTAGACACCTCGCTCGCCATGCGCCTGAGCGTCGATGGCAAGGTGGTGCTGTCGATCCCTTACCGCGACGCCGGCATGCAGTACGAGATCAGCCAGCCCCACGACAGCGTCGTGGAGGAAGACCTGAAGACGCTGTCGCCCGCCAGCACCGTCCATGATGAGCATCTCTACCTGCTCGCCCGCGACACGATTGATTTCGTGCCGGCGATGTCGGGCACCTATCTGCCCGACGACGCCGTGGACGTCGTGACGGTCAGCTACGCCGTCGTCGGCAAGACCTTCGACGTCTACCTGCGGGACGGCAGCTGCTGCGGCGGTACCGTGTTCACCTTCCGGCGCAAGGGCCGATGACGGCGCCACATCATGCGCCTCCAGGTAAGACCCCAAGTGCAGCGTCGGCGTCTGTGCTCGCCTGAATGGCCGTTGACGAGAAATGTGTACGACCGTAAAGGGTCGGCTTCAGAAATTTGTCACCGCAACCGGGAGAGCGAATCGCGGGTAGGCGACGATCTTCCGGGTTCCGGCCACTAACAGTCGTTCGACACTGGCGCGAGAATCGTCAACAATGCAGCCAGGAGGGACGGCCCGATTTTGGGGCTGCATGATTCTCTACATCGGCTTTTCGATAGGCGGGCTCAACCCATGATTCCTGTTATGAACGATACAAAATGGTCCGAATTACGGATGGGTATGCATGGGCTCGGGGAATTGTCGCCTCGATTCCGCGTTCGCAGCCTTCGTAGCGGTGGAATCAGCGCGTGGGATCGGGAATGGTTCTATCACTTCTTCGGTCGTCATGAAGAGGATGAATGGGTCGAGGTTGAGGTGACGTCAACTGCACAGCACGACGCTGTACTGCGTCTACTCCAGTCGGTGCATGTCCCTGGTGTAACGACAGAGAACGGCTTCAAAATTTTCGGCTACGTTGCTAGAGGAGCACAGGTTGACTACCTTTAGCTGGAGCAGCCCGAGGACGAATTGCGGCCAGAACGAGACATTCGTCCTTGTGACGAGAATCGTTGACGATCAGTAGTGGAGGATCGGCTTACTCTGCAGCACTCCATTCGCGGAATCGATCGAATAATCGGAACCCAACATAGTCGGCTTTTCGCTTGTATAGCCAACGGTAGTAGCAATCCCAGTAACTAATCATTCGATCGCGCGTCCTTTGGAAAAATAGAGAATTCTCTCGGAAGAACGCTCCGTAGGTGTGTTGATCCATGGACGACAGCCGCGCTTCGATATGATCGAGAATCTCAATGACATACTCGCCGCAGAGTTGCATAACGAATGGTGCAACCCAAGGTTCAGATGATGCTACCAGCCGTTCGATCTGGCGCTGACGTACATGCCCATCATGGTGCCTCGTTAACAAGCACGCATATAAGATGGCTTGAGTTTCATTCAGACATGCCAACAGGGTTTCGTCGGGATCGTCGTAAATCCGATATGGGATATTTAGCGATTCGCCTCGAACAACGACCGGCAATCCACGACCGGTCGCATTGCTACTTCCGATCAGATCCGCGACGACACTCACATCGGAGCGCAGCGCCTCTGGAAAAGCCGCTATCAATGGGCTGTGTAGGGCCGCGTTCGCGGCTGGTTGAGTGAGAGTCATACGTCGTCGCGGGCAGTACGAGATGTTGCCATTGTGGCATAGGAGCATCATGCGCCTTCAGCGCTCCTCCCGAATGTCCGCTTCTGCTAACTGCGATCGTCCCTTCAGGGTCGATGGATGCCTTTTACATCGAGTGGCACGTCCCAGACGATCGATCCTCGGCGTTGAGTTCTGTGCGGCCAGGCTGGCGTCGGTTCGCATCGCCGTTGGACTCTCATCCGTAGGATCTGCCGGTAACGCCGACATACAATAATTTGCTTTGATCACATTTCAGCAAGAGCGACCTGCTTGCTACAGTATTGCCGACAATACGACAGGAGCCGAGATGGCGATTAGCAAATACGTAGAGATTTTGGACCCTTATGACTGGATGCCAAGTTACGGTGAGAATGCGATTGCCATCCGGACCGAAGGGACTGACTTGTTGGTTGCCATATCGTACGATGGAGAAAATGGACCATCTGAGCGGCAGTTACTGTTCCAAAGCGTCTGCGCATTTTACGTGCAGACGTTTCCCGGTCCGTCAATGCTGAGAGATCAGCCTGACGATGCGGCTCCGCTTCTTCGTGGGTTGTTAGTGGAATATCCGGGTTCTGAAATAGCGTTGAAATGGAGAAGTCACTTTGGACCAACCCGGGAGCCTCGTCATTTCGCGATTGCTTTTTCAGCGGAAAACAGATTGCTTGTTGTCGTTGCCGATGGCGTTCTCCTAAAGGAATAAGGCCTTTGGCTAGTGAGAGGGAACTGCTGGAAGCCCGCCTGGTAAGCCAGGCATTGTTCTCCGTGAGGTAATGGTCCGAATGCCAGCCAGTGGTTGCCGAGTGGCCGTTATTGAGGGAACTGAAGGTCCCCTTCGGGTCGGTTTGTTGCCTTCGCCGTCGGCCCGGATTCGAAAGGCGATGAATGGGTAGAGTCGGCCAAGAACGGCCACTCGACGGCTCGCGTGAAATCGTCAACAATTCGTGTAACGAAAGAAATGGCCGGAAGGACGGAATTGGATGACGAGGGAGTTAGGCTACCTTCATGAGGTTTGGTATTGCCCGGACGGGCGTGGCAACTATCTTCCTGCATGCATCCCGCATGGGCCGGACGGAGACGCCGCTCGGAGCCTCAACGAGCCAGGCAGTGAATGGGTATGGACGTTCTGGGCATCGTCACATATTGAGGCGATGAACATTTACTACGAGTTCGTCGGCTACGGAAAATACAGCGCCGGTTACGACGACGATCTGCTTCCCTATTCGCAAGCTATGTATGAACGCCAAGCCACGTGCGGAAAGCACGAGTGACCATTGTCCTCGGTCGTGCGCCGCAGTGCGGCCAATAGGAGCCATTCGACGCGATGACATGAATCGCTGGCAATACCTCCATTCGTCTTTACCGAAGGAAGTCTCGTGATGTTCGACGAAGCGGTTCTGTCAGCGTCGCGCCGAGCTACCGGTTGTATCCCATCACGACCGAGTCGCAGCAGATCGATTCGGCTATGAGCGCTTACGGTGTGCGGGCGGCTTGATTCGCCGCGATGCATCCGTTAGCCGCTGACCCTACGCGAAAGCACCCGGTATGCATTACCGGATATACGGAATCATACGTAGAATTTTCGCGCCATTTAAAATGCCCGGCGCATATTTAACCTTTCTCGATTCCCATTTAAAGATTTTTTAAAATCTGGCCAATGGTTTATTCGTCTTATTCTTGTAGAATCGCGCGGGTTAAGTAGTAACGGACAAAAAGAGGCGTTATGGGGGCGCAGGACGTTATCGCGGCCATTACTGGTCGTCTTGCACAGGGCGACCGGCTGTTGAAACTGGATACGCCGCTCGGCAGCGATGTACTTGTACCGCAACGAGTGGTCGGCAAATCGCCCATCGGGCGGCACTTCGAGTTCACGCTGGACGTCGTTTCGACGTCGTCGAACATCGAACTCAAGAAACTGATCGCGCAGCCCGTTACGCTCTGGATCCAGCAGTCCGATAAGTCCTATTTGCCGCATAACGGCTTTGTCCATACCGCACGCCGGCTCGGTTCGGATAGCACGCTAACGAGCTATCAGATCGGCTTCGCGTCGTGGATGCACTTCCTCAAGTTCAGGCGCGATCAGCGTATCTGGCAGGACGTGAGCGTCGAAGAAATCGTCAGTGATGTTTTCAATGCTCATCCCCAGGCGCAAGGACGATTCCGGTTTGCACTCTCCCGGCAGTTGCCTACGCGTTCGTATTGCCGGCAGGACGAATACGACTGGAACTTCGTGCATCGATTGCTGGAATCGGAAGGTCTTTATGGTTTCTGGCAGCAGGCAGAGGACGGCAAGTCACATATGCTGCTGATCACAGACAATCTGTCGTCATTCAAGCCCACGTCGCCGAAAACGGTGAGCTTCTACCGTGCTGGAACGAACAGCGAAACGGATGCGCTCACACAATGGTCGGGTACGCGCACGTTGCAAAGCGCGCTGTTGACGACGCGTACGTTCGACTATAAAAGCCCCGCCGGTGTTTATAACCCCAAGGGTACCAGCACGCCGACGATGCCATCACAGGGCGCATTGCCGGCGCAGGCAGAGGTGTACGAATATACCGGTGCTTATACCTACGGCGAGCAGGATCGCGGCGATCAGCTGTCGCGCATCCGTATGGAAGAGTGGGAGTCGCGAGCGAAGCGCTTTCATGGTGTCGGCGGTATGCGCGGTATCGATGCCGGACAGCGCTTCACATTGAGCGGCCATCCCGATCACGATCGCGATGCGGCCGATCAGCGGGAATTCGCCGTGATCGAAACCGTCTGGACAATCGAGAACAACCTGCCTGTCAGCAGCGATGCGCCCGTCTTTCCGCATAGCATTCAGGCAACGGTGGCGGCAGTGCGTGCACGACATGAGGGTGCATCTGCGCCGAGCACGCTGATCAGCGATGGATCGGAAGGCTTCTATCGCGTCGATATCGAGGCGCAGCGGACAACTGTGCCTTATCGGAGTCCATTCGAGCACGCGAAGCCGGATGTGCAGCTTGAATCGGCGATAGTCGTCGGCCCGCAGAACGAAGCGGTCTATACCGACGAACTGAATCGCATCAAGGTACGTTTCGTTTGGGACCGGCTCAATAGCGGCGACGAGCGGGCGTCCTGCTGGCTGCGCGTCGTGCAGTCGGATGCGGGCGGTGCTTATGGTGGCGTGCATCTGCCGCGTGTTGGCGAGGAAGTCCTGGTCGATTACGTCGATGGCGATTGTGACCGTCCGATTGTGGTGGCAAGGGTCTACAACGGCGCGGCGAAACCGCAGTGGCATTCGAATGGTTTGCTGTCTGGCTATCGTTCGAAGGAATTCGGAGGTAGTGGATACAACCAGATGGTGATGGACGACGCGACGGGCCAAAACCGCTTGCACCTCTACAGTACGACGGCAAATTCTGGTCTGCACCTGGGCTATCTGGTCGCGCAGAATGGCAACACGCGCGGTGCGTATCTCGGCAGCGGGTTCGATCTCGCCACAGACAACTACGGCGCGGTACGGGCTGCCGAAGGTCTCCTCATGACGACGTACGCGAAGAGCGTGGGCAGCCAGCAACTGGATGTGAGCGAGACGCGGCAGCAAATCACGAATTCACAGGGTGTGATCGATGCGATGTCCGCGGCTGGCGAGATGCATCAAGCGGAGAACCTCAAAGGCGGTTCCGACGCGTTGAAGTCGTTTGCCGATGCGATGCAAGACAGCGTCGAGGGTTCAGCCTCGGGTGGTCGAACAGCGGGCGGCGGCACGGGCAGTGCGAATGCGTTCGCGCAACCCGTAATCGCGCTCGCGAGTCCGGCGGGTATCGGCATGTCGACGCACGATTCGACGCATGTGTCGGCGGCACAGCAGATCAATCTGGTCAGTGGGCAAAGCACGCATATCGCAGCGGGTAAGTCGCTGATCGCAAGCGTGGGGGAGAAGCTCAGCCTGTTTGTCCAGAGCGCAGGGATGAAACTCTTCGCGGCCAAGGGCAAACTCGAGATTCAGGCCCATGCCGATAACATCGAACTGACTGCGCAGAAGACCTTCAAGGTACTGTCCGCGACGGAAAACATCGAAGCGGCGGCGAAGCAGGAGATCCTGCTTACATCGGGGGGCGCGTACCTTCGGATCAAAGGCGGAAACATCGAGATTCACGCGCCAGGGAAGATTGACATCAAGGGAAGTCAACATTCGTTTGCGGGGCCGACGGGCGATGTGTATCCGCTGCCGTCGATGCCGAAATCCATCTGCATTCCTTGCCTGCTCGCTGAATACTCGCAGGGCGCGCTGCTGGGTACGAAATGAGTTCAAACGTGTCCGTCAACGAGTCTATGGCGCCCGGAGCGCTGGAGCAGGAAATCGCCGGATTCCATGCACACGCCGCTGGACGGGCGCTTTATGCCCTGGTATATGGCGTCGCCTATCCAACGCTTTTCTCTGTGTTATCGGGGAAAGCGCTCGATTTTCCGGCGACCCCTAACATCGAACTGGTGTTCGACGCGCCGGATGACATCGGCGCACGGCAATTCGGGCCATTCGTCATCGCAATCCACTCGCCGCAGTCCGATGTAGTGCGCCTGCTTTGCGAGAAATGTGTCGAGGATCCACGCGGGTTATCGTTCATCGTGTCACCGCTTTCGCTTCTACGCCTGACCGACGCGCTCCGGATTAGACTGGATGCCAGATGCGACGACGGAACGGAATGGCAGGTCAAACTGTTCGACACACGCGTGATTCCCGTATTGGTAAAAGCATTGACTGAATACCAATTGAAGTCGTATCTCGCGATGTTGGACGAATGGTGGTATCTGGATCGCAAGGGTTCGCTTCAGAAAGTGATCCACGAGTTTCAGGCCGATGCGCCATATCTCGCGCCACTGAAGTTGAACGATCGACAGGTAAGCGTCTTCACCGACGCGGGGGTCGTCGATTCAATCTTATACATGTTGGCGCAGACGGACGACGATTTGCTGGCAATGATCGATGAATCGATGCGCTACGACCTCGTAGCCGACGCGCTGAATGGGGCGAGCGACCAGGAAAGGAACAGTTCTTTGCTGCTCGCCGACCGTGCACGTCGCGCGCTGATCGCATTTTGTGAGGACAAACTCGAGTGATGCGTTTGAGAAATCTGCTCAAGGTCGGAATTCTTGTCGGAGTCGGTATGGTGGGATCTTCAAGTTTGACGGGTTGCGCGAAAGAGCCGTATGAGCTCGAACTGGTCGGTTACGACTACACGGATCGGGCATTGCTGGACTTCGCGGTCAACGGCATATCGGGTGGCAACGTCTTTTTGAGTACAAAGACATCGGGTGGCGGCAAATACGCCTGCTGTGTGCTGCTCGATCGTTCGACGAAAACGCCGTTCACGATCGACGTCGACTACATGCGCGAAGCACTCGTGGCCTATCCGTCGGACAAGATTGTCGAACCCGCCGACAAGGATCATCTGAAGGCGCATGTCGAAGTCAAAGGGCCTATTCCGGAGAAGCCTGCATATCTCGAAGTGCACTTCTATCCGGATGGACATATCGAAGGCGCGATTTCAGGTGACGACGGCCCTTCGCCACCGCGTTTGAAGCTCGAACGCCGTTTGCCTTACGTTCGCTGACGGGGCAGACATGCTCGACGATACCCAGCTTCCGCCATTGGCAGGATTACGCTCGTTGTCGCTCGAAGAGCGCAGGCAACGGGCGGCCGCAATCGCTTGCCTTGACCCGTCGAAAAAGCCCGGAACGCCTGACTGTTCCCAGACGGTATGGGTCTCGGTGTTCTTTGATGGAACGGGCAACAACCGCTTCAACGACACACCGAAACTCAAGCACAGCAACGTCGCGCGGCTCTTCCTGACACATCCGGAAAGCGATGACGAGTTGGGCAAGTACGCCATCTATGTTCCCGGACTCGGTACGCCGTATCCGGAAATCGGCGAGCATGACTACAGCACGATGGGGCTTGGCGTGGCATCGGGCGGCGACGCGCGGCTTGTGAAAGCGCGCGCTGATTTCGACAAACTGGTGGCGAAAGCCAAAGCACGCGCAAAAAATCCGTCACAGCCGATACGCATGATCAATCTGGCGCTGTTCGGCTTTTCGCGCGGTGCGGCACTTGCACGGGCTTTCGCGATTCGAATTGCGAAAGACTGTCGCCAGGGTGCCGGCGGCTGGACGTATCAAGGGCATCCCATTCGCCTCTATTTCATGGGACTGTTCGACACCGTCGCTTCGGCCGGCGTGCCCGCAAGCGCCAAAACGTATGATCACAGTCCTCTCGTCAGGATTGGCACCTATGTCATTTCGCCGTTGGCAGGCATCGGATTGTCCGTCACGAGCAAGGACGGCCACTACG
The DNA here is from genome assembly GCF_030412785.1 of Paraburkholderia sabiae. NCBI lineage: Bacteria > Pseudomonadati > Pseudomonadota > Betaproteobacteria > Burkholderiales > Burkholderiaceae > Paraburkholderia > Paraburkholderia sabiae. The sequence continues at coordinate 2,734,522 of NZ_CP125295.1, read as the reverse complement.
AGTGGGCGAAGGATCTGCGCATACCGGCGATGGTGGAGCAGTGCGTTCACTACATCGCCGCACATGAAGTCAGAGACTCGTTTCCGCTCGATTCCGTGCGTGACGGAAAGCACTATCCTGCCAATGTTCACGAAGTCATCTATCCGGGTGTGCATTCGGACGTCGGCGGCGGATACGCGCCGGGCGAGCAGACGCGCGCCTTGAAGGACGAAGACAAACTCAGCCAGGTGCCGCTGCTTCATATGTATCGCGCGGCAAGAGCGGCGGGCGTACCGCTGTCCGCGCTTGACATTCTGGGTCCGGGTATCAAGGGGGCGTTCGACGTTTCGTCAAAGACAGCCGCGCTCTTCGACTCGTACATGAGCCGCGCGAAGGCAAGCGGCCCCGTTGAGAAAGCGACGTCGGATCATCTCTTTCAGATGTATATCGCGCGCAGCTATCTGTCGAAGCTCACGAACGACGAGAAAGCCCAGGCGCGGGTTGCGGCAGCCGAACAGGTACTGACCGAGACCCACAATAACGACCTCGTGCCGAACGTCAGGAAGGAACTCGCCATTATCACGGCGGATGGCAACGCTGTGAATGAGGCGACTGCTTCCGCCGAGACCAAACGGCTTGACGGCGGCAAACTCAGCTTGCGGGAAGAGACGCTTGCAAGAGCATATGAGGATGTCTCGCTGATTGTCGGCGAGGCGGAACAGCGCGACCGTTTGCTCGACTTCTTCGACTATCTGGTCCACGATTCCGTCGCGGGTTTCGCGAAAGATTTTTCCAAGTTGCAGAATTGGCGGATGGTGTATTTCGGTCAGGTTGCGTACGAGCCGGCAAACGATTGGAGTCTGTCGGGACCTGCATCGCCGCTTTGAAGCCATGTAGCACAGGCCTCGTCGCCGCCTGCAGAACAAATCATGAAATGACTGTTCTTCGCCGCAGTAGCAGCGACTGGTCTGCTGACGTTCCTAGCCTGTGACAGCGGCTTGCACTTCTGCCAGTTGTTGAATGAGTCGTTCCGGGACACTTCCGGTCACTCGGCAGCAGCCCCTTTATTGTCAATGTGAAAGGAACATGATTGTGCAGAGAACCGGAATTGCGCTTTGTGTGGCAATTGTGCTTACTGGCAATGCGTCAGCGGCAGTCGCAGACCCGAACAGTCTCGAATGCTCTGTTGACCAGAAAGAGGTGTCTCACGATCTTGAGGTGAAGCAGTCCAATGGTGTCATCGTCAGCTTTTCGTATCTGTCCAGCGTTCCCATGCAGGGTCTCGCGACGAATTGCACCATAGATTCCAGCTTGGTCAAGGGTACACCCATCGTCTCCGGTACTACGACTACATACCCGATGCTGGACGGTGATGTTTTGACGGTCACAAAGACGGCGCGTGGCTTCCTGTTCGATATGTCGAAGTTGGACCAGGTGAAATACTGCAGCGGTACTATCGCGACGAAAATTCTCCTTCAGCCTGGGAAAAAGAAGTGTGTGCTCATGCCTTGAACGGTGTACTGAAATAGTTCGCGATTTTGTGAGGTGGCATCGAAGGTTCTCTCGCGACGCGAGCGTCTCGGGTAACCGCGCAGTGGTCATTGCAGGGCCGTCTGAACTGCCCTGCCGATGTGCTAGATGAAACTTCGATGCCGAAACTTCTGCGTGGTCTGTAACTTTCCCGGCTCGAACAGAGGAACTGCGACCATCCGCTAACGAGAATGCCGAAGGTCCGCTCCGGGTCGTGAGTACGCACTGCCGACTGGCAGCTTCCGGGAAGCGGAATTCCACTGGCCGCTTTCCGGCGATGAATTTGAAGAGCGGGCTGACGCAGCCCGACCCAACCCGGCCGTTCGACGCTCGGTACACCGAGGGTCTCTTGACGAAGAGCAACGGGCAGTCGCTCGATCTCCCGACGACGCATCGTCGGTCACAGCCGACGTTCAACGACAGTGCAAGGTTCGACGGCTATCGACTTCGAGGAGCTGCGACCGGCTGATGTGGCGATGACGTGGCTCGCGCAGCCAACTGCATCTTTGCGTAAGGATCCATGCCGATAGCCGGTACTGGCCTGCCGATGAAGTATCCTTGCGCGGCATCGCATCCAAGCTTACTGACAAAGGCGAGTTGCTCCTCATTCTCCACGCCTTCTGCGACGGTTTCCAAACCAAGCGCGCGAGCGAGTGCCACCATCGCTTCGATCATCGCACGAGCCTGCCGACAGGTCTCATCAACGGTGAGCTGCTGCACAAACGACTTATCGATCTTGATGCGGTCGACGGGTAACCTTGTAAGGTACGAGAGGCTTGAGTAGCCGGTGCCAAAATCGTCGAGCGAGACGGTCGCGCCGAGCTTGCGGACGGCTGCGAGCGAGCGCGCAGCGCCTAGGAAGTCACTGACGATGACCGTCTCCGTCACTTCAATATCGAGTACTGAAGGGCATACGCCGGCCGCGTCGGCCGCCTTCGAAACCAGTGCGGCAAGATCGGTGTTTTGGATCATCGCAGCCGAGAGGTTGACGGCGACCTTGAACCCCTTGCGATCCGTGGCCTGCCATTTCGCCGCCTGGCGTAATGCGAGATGGATCAACCAATCTGCCGTCGCCTCGTAGGTTGGCGACTCGAGCAGGACATCGAGGAAAGCGGCTGGCGCAAGGAATCCTAATTGGGGATGATTCCATCGCAAAAGCGCCTCTGCACCATAAATACACCCGGTGTCCAGGTCCAGTTGTGGCTGGTAATGCAGTTCGAACTGGCACGCCGCGCTGGCACTCTCCAGATCTGCGCGTAGCCGAAGGCGATGCGAGAGACGCTGCGCGTCCTCCTTGCTAAACGACCAAACATGCGAGCCGCCCTGGCGCTTCGCCTGATACATAGCGGTGTCGGCATTGCGCAGCAACTGGTCGGCATTCGCGGCTGAAATCGGGTACCGCGCCAATCCGATGCTCGCGCTTACCGACGCGCGCACGGACGCCGTCTCAATGCGCTCCCGCATGCGAACCACGATGTTGCGAGCAACGCGCGCGGCCGCGTCTTCAGGCGCGTCAACGACGAATACCACGAACTCATCACCGCCGATACGCGACGCATAGGCCCGTTCACCGAGCGAGCCCGAAATACGCTCGCCGATCACACGCAGGACTTCATCCCCAGCCGCGTGGCCAAACGAATCGTTGATTTCCTTGAAGCGGTCCAGGTCGATGAAGAGTACATCGATGGAACTGGCGGTGCCGTCATCGATGAGACGGTTAAGGCGCGTAAGCAGCTCGCGCCGGTTAATGAGGCCGGTGAGCGCATCATGCGTGGCTTGCTCCGACAAACGCGCCGACATCTCGCGCGCCTCGGTGACATCGCGCACCAGCACGGTGATGCCGTCTTCGCAGGGGAATGCCCGCGCTTCGAACCAGGTATCGAGCGGCGCGTAGAATTCGGTCGCGGTACTAGGTAATCCAGTCTTGGCCGCCTGCCGATAAGCTTTCTCGTAATTCGACCCAACAAGGTCTGGATATTCAGCCCAGATTTCGCGACCTATCAACTCTGTCGACGAACGCTTCAGCAGCCGCGCGGCGGTGCGATTGACGTTTCGAAACTTCCACTGCCGGTCGAGCAACATTACTCCGTCCGTAATGTGATCGAGCACCTGAAAGTCTTCCACGCCTTTGCCTCCCTCAGCAGACTATCGGAGTCCGCTATCTGTCTGAGAATCACGAGCCGATATCGTAGGACAGTTGGCCGCCTTTGTGAACGGTGAAGTCAGTTGGCCTCTACCGGCGCGTCGGTCGCGCTCTCATGACGACCGTCTATGAGCATGGCCATGGTCCGCTTGACCGTTATGGAGTGCATGGCGTTCAGGTCACATGCGGCTGTGGGTCCTCAACCTCAGACATCACCATCAATCATCGCTCGCCACCTCATTTCCCTCGTTCGCGTCTTGCATGCCGGGCTGTCCGTTGCTCAGCCATTGCCCGCCTCGCCAGCATGCCCAAAGTGTGTATCTCCTTTTCAACGTCCGAGGTCCACGGACGACCATAGTTAAGCCGGATGTGACGACGAAATTCGCGGCCGCATGAAAAGATTGGACCGGGTGCTATGGCAATTTCGTGCGCTTCCGCCATTTCGAACAACTGCAACGCCTCCACGCCTTCTGGAAGCTGCACCCATAGAAAGAATCCGCCCGGCGGCCGGACCAACAGTGTCCCTTTGGGGAAGTACCTGACAACTGCGGCGACCATCCGGGTCTGAAGGGACGACAGTTCGCGGCGTAGCTTACGTAGAAGCCTGTCGTATTCCCCATGCTCAAGATAGTCCGCAATTGCGCATTGCGCGGGCACAGACGCCGGCGCTGTCGTCAGCCAGCTCGCGTGCTCAATTCTCGCGGCGTAGCGCCCCGCTGCGACCCAACCGAGGCGCAGCCCCGGCGCAAGGCTCTTCGAAAACGAACCGCAGTGCAGCACGAGACCTTTAGAATCGAAGCGCTTCGCCGGATATGCCGGCGTCAAGCCGAAATGCAGCTCGCGAAATACGTCGTCCTCGATGAGCGGCACGTCATGTTTCGCCAGCAACCTCACGAGCGCCTCCTTCCGTTCATCGGAGAGCGTCGCGCCCGTAGGCTGCTGCAGCGTCGTCATAAACCAGCAAGCCCGGACCGGATGCTGCTGCAACGCGTCCTCTAATACGCCGAGGTCGAGTCCAAGGTGTGGATCGACAGGGATTTCCACGGCCTTCAGACGGAGGCGCCTAACCGTATCCTGCACAGCAAGGAAAGCAGGCCGTTCTATTGCGATGGTGTCGCCCGGCCGCGTCAGAACCTGCAGACAGAGTATCAGTGCATCGAGCGCGCCACTCGTCACAACAACCTCATCGATTGGAACCGTAACACCCGTCACAATGTAGCGTAGGGCGATCTGGCGACGCAGATCTGCTTCCGCCTCTCCCGCAGACAAGGCGTTCCGGCAACTCGCCATCCTCCGGGTTGCTGCCGTCAAAGAGCGCGAAATCCGGCTAAACGGAAACAGCAGCGCAGATGGTTCCGAAGAGCCAAGCCCCGGATGCGCGCATCGACGTTGAGCCTTCATGAAACGGATAATCAGGCTGTCACCATCAGCCTCCTCGATACTGCGCTTCGAAAGAAGCGTCAGTGATTTCGTTGGCGTGGACCGACTTGCGACGAAATAACCCGAGCGAGGTCTTGCGACGATCAGGCCTCGTCGTTCGAGAGTGTAGTAAGCCTGGAAAATGGTTGAAGGGCTCACGCGGTACGAACTGCTCGCCCGGCGCACCGATGGAAGCCGTACACCGGGCACAAGCGTACCGTTCGTAATCAGGTTCTCGAACTCCGCCGCCAGTTGGAGATAGCGCTTCATTATTATGTTATGCTAATTAAGTGAAACTGTCCCGACCCGATACGGTTGCCGGTGTAACAATTCGCTTAGAAGTTTCGGACCCGCCAGCCGAGCACAGTCGAGGCTCCTGCGCCAGTTGAGGACGGTGCGTTGGCGGCCTCGAGAAATACCTTCAGCCGGCCGGCGCTGAGTGCGCGGCTATAGAAGAACCCTTGACCAAACTCGGCACGGCTCGCCCGCGCGACATTGTGATGCGCCGCGTTCTCAATGCCTTCGACAACGACCACGGCGCCCATGTCGTGGCCCATGCTCGTCAACGCACTGATCTGTCTGGAGCGCTCATTGGGATCCATTCCCATCACCTCCCTGCCGATCTTCACCATCTCAAAGCTCATGTCTGCTGGCAGTTCAGGTCCGAGGTCAGTGGGACGCACGGCCGACAGGGCAAAACGCATTCCTTTATCGCGCGCCTGCGCCATCATCGGGATGAGACGTTTTTTAAACTTCTTCGCATTGCCTGCCCCGATCTTTAGTATCACCGGCGGAAGACCGAGGGAGCCAATCTCGCCTAGAACGGCGATGAACGCGGAACTCACCAGGTAAGCAGCAGGAGCGGAAACGCCCAGGTAGAGCGCTTTCGGAGCGCCGATTTCCCCCAGTTCCTGAGCGGCGCGCGACAGGACCAATCGCGTCATCGGTCCGATCAGATTACTGTTCTCAATGAGCTTCATATAGTGAGCGGGGCCCAACGCGCCGTACTTCTGATTGTCCCATCGCAACAACGCGTCGACGCCAACGCATCTGGCTCGCCTGATCCCAACGACGGGTTGGTACTCAACATGGAACTCGCCGCGACGCAGCCCAGCACGCGCAGCACGCAGCAGCGACTTCTCGTAGCGAAACCAGCTTTTGAGGGCCCAACAGGCAACAACGATCAGGCCTCCCGCGAGGATCGGCCACAATACAAACCTCAATATGGTCCATACTGAAGTATGTTGCGCGGCAGTCCTGGCCGGGGGCTGTGCCCGGGCACGTGCGTCGGTGCCGATCGAAGGCGAGACCGATCGCTCTTCGCAACCCTTCCCCGGCGAGCAATTTGGGGACGACATCGTTGCCGATTCGGACGAGTGCTCCGTCCGGTCGACCCGCGAATCAATCGCGGCTACCGCGTCAGAAGCCAGAAACCCGTCTCGAACTGCCGCTGCGTGGCCGCGAATTTGCCAAGGCAGCTCCATTAGCAGCATCACAACTTTCGGCGCCAAACTGTCCGTTGCAGCAGCGGTGCCTGTGACAACGGCACGCGTGTCGTCGAGCGAATCGCAAGTATTGGTCCGTATCGGCATCGGACCGGCGACCGGTCCGGCAACGGCAGCGGGAAAAACTGGCAACTGCGCAATAGATCCGCAGGCTGAGCCAAAGCGAATTGGGAGCGCCGGTGGATCAGCGAGCCAGTGCGTCAATTGCTGCCAGACGTTGCGTTCAAATGTGAGAATGCGACCCGAATCCGTTTCGAGTGGACCCGCAAGAGCGCGCGAGATGCCTGCGCAGATGACCAGGACGACTGCGAACCCTCGACTCGAGGCACGACAAAGCGCAGTGAAGGCGCTGCGCCTGATTGTTGATACGGGGAATCCAAATACCATTGATTTATCGCTAAAAGAATTCGGCCTGAAAATCGTTATCAATCGGACCGCTACGCGTAGGCGAAACATTGAAAGAAATGAACCGTTCTGCGCCGCACTTTGCCAGCGTGTGTGCGTCCGCAATAGAAGCAGATGGCAAAAGAAAAGCCGTATCAGATTGAAAAGCGGTTATCTTCGGGCGTCAGGCGCGGGGCGAGCGCGGCGGTCCGACGCCCCCAATGCTTTTTTTGTGAGGAGCACGCGAGGTGAAACGATACGAGCGGTTAGCCGACCAGATCAGTGAACTCATCAAGCGCGGTGATCTGCCACCCGGCGCACGTATTCCTTCGGTTCGCGCGGCGTGCAAGGCATGGGGCGTGAGCCCCGCGACGGTGTTTCGCGCCTACTACCTGCTCGAAAATAGGGGCATGATTAGAGCGCGTCCGCGTTCAGGCTATTTCGTGTCGCCGAACACCGGACAATCGTCGCGGCAAAGGTCCGCGAGCTCGACGGGTGTCGACCCGAAGACCGTCAATATCAGCGACCTTGTCTTCGAGGTTCTCAAGACGATCAGGCAGCCCGAGACTGTCCCGCTTGGTTCCGCGTTCCTGAGCCCCGCGTTGTTTCCAATGGCGCGCGTCGGCAAGTCGTGCGCGACTGTCAATCGTTCAACGGACCTGGCTAGCATGGGTGACTCTCTTCCGCCGGGGCACGAGGGATTGCGTCAACAGATTTCGTTGCGTTACCTGATGGCAGGGATGACCGTGCCCGTCGACGAGATCGTCATTACCAGCGGTGCACTCGAAGCCCTGACGCTCGCTGCCCAGTTGCTCGTCGCTCCAGGCGATGTGATCGTGATCGAAAAGCCGACGTTCTATGCAGCGCTGCAGGCTATCGAGCGTCTGAGGCTGAACATAGTGGAGATTCCTGTCGACCCGGTACACGGTCATGATCTGGAAGCGCTCGCGCGGGCGCTGGAGCAATATCCCGTTCGGGCCTGCTGGTTCATGACCTCGTTCCACAACCCGACCGGGGTGACGCTGGGCGATTCCAAAAAGCAGGCGCTAGTTGATCTGCTCGCCAGACACGACGTGCCGCTCATCGAGGATGACGTCTACAACGAGTTGCATTTTGGCCAGGATCCGGTGCGTCCGGCCAAATTCTTCGACCGGAAAGGTCTTGTCATTCATTGTGGATCGTTCGCGAAGTGCCTTGCGCCCGGATATCGCATCGGCTGGGCGGCAGCCGGAAGGTTCGCGCGCGGACTGGAAAGTGCGAAATGGATGACCACGCTATCGGCCAGCATGCCGGCACAGCGCGCAATCGCCGACTATCTGGAGCACGGCGGCTTTGAACGGTTCCTGCGCAAACTACGTCGCGAGTTGGCCAATCAGCAATCACAGATGCTCGACGCGATCAACCGGTACTTCCCGGCCAATACGACGGCGACTAAGTCTGACGGCGGCTATTTCACATGGGTAGCGCTGCCGGATCACGTAGACGCGATACAGTTCTTCCAGGCTGCGCTCAGTAGTGGCATCAGCGTCGCGCCAGGACCTATCTTCTCTGCGGATGGCGCTTTTCGCCATCGCGTGCGTCTGAACTATGGATACCCGTGGTCGGCACGGCTCGATAGAGCGACCGCGACACTAGGCGCCCTGTGCGCCGATGAATCGCGTTGCGGCGCAAAGCTGGCCGGTCCGGTTAAACCAGCATGACGCGGACGTCGATCTCGCGTCGAACTTAACCGGGCAGGCCGGTCCGTGAATCGTTAAGCTCACGCACGACAATACGCGCATGCCCGCGACCTTCGCACAAACATTGCGGAATCGGGCGCGGGAAACCGGGCTTCGCAACTCAATGACGAGATAGCGCCGCCCGCGGTACAAAGCATTACGTGCTCGAAGGGCTTGCACGACGGGCGGATCGGCTTCGCGCCCGGATACGAAAGCTCACTAGGGCAATCGCTAACGGACTATTCCGGAGAGAGGGTGATCAGCCTGCCGAGGGTCCTCTTTCGGTATCGAAGCCGACGCCTGAACGTCGTTCTTGGCGTCCTCGCGAACGACCGCAGATGGCCGATTATGTGAGGTCGCCAACGGCCGCTTTATGGCACTCCAGTTCGCGAAAACCTTGATTCGACTGACTGACCGCTTTGGAGACGGCCGTCTGACCGGAGAGGGTCGACACCGGTCCGATGACCCTCACCGTGAAAGTGATTGCCGTGATAAGGCGGCAGTTATCACGGCGAGAGTTGGGGAGGTCCGCGTCTGCCGGCTGTTCGGCCATACCTGAAGACTACAGACGAACGCGTACTTGCGACTTCGCAGACCGTCGCCTCACGCCGATCACGCAGCGCGATGTCGCCGAGACGTTCTGATGCAATCACACGCTTTATCGGTGTATTAAGAACCGGCTCGAAGAACAATTGATTGGCATTGAGAATCGCGCGATGAACGAACTGGCGTCACTATTCACGCACGATCACCTATGCGGATCGGAATGCCGACCGACCCAGACGTTCCTGACGAGATTGCGAAAAGAAAACGGCATTCCTTTCGGATGCTGATTTTCTTATGACGAGCAAGTTGCCAGGTGTCACGCCGGCACGAACGGCACTTGTAACCGCATGAAGGTCCGACACATGGCACGCGAGGTCGGCGACGAATCGAATAGCGTCCGATGCGCGATTCTCAAGATAGCTGACGACGAACCGTTGTAACGGCAGTTGCTTGCGGTCAAACACGTCTCTGTCTGTCACCTGTCAATTACAGGTCATCCGCCGAAGCGCTATATACATCATCACGGAATCCTCGAACGTAGACAGATTCAATCCCGTTGCATCGTTTATCTTTTTTAACCGATAGTCGAGGGTATTTCGATGTATTCCGAGCGCTTTTGCGGTGCGAGTAGGATGAGCCTCGTGTTCATACCACACGTTCAGCGTGTGTTGCAGAAGGGGCGCATCCCGTTCGGTGTCCAACAGGCGCCGCAGCGGCAATAAAAGCTCCGCAAGGGCCCAGTTGTCAGGTAGCGTTGAGAACAGGACCGCAAGCCGATGGTCATAATAGGAGAAACAGTGCTCCCCAGCGCCATTGCTGCGCTGTGCCTCGCCTGCTTGCAGCGTGTTGATGGCGCAAGTCCAAGATTGTCTGAGGCCATCGATGTTTGGCAGAGCGACGCCAAGCGCAAGAAGAAATGAACGCTTGCAGACCGATGCTATTAGCGTCTTTACTTCGTGCAGCACCTTGTGCGCCGTCTCTGCGGCTTGATACGGGTTAGCTGCGTCAACCTCGAACTCACGGAAAATGGCCAACTCACTGAGAGAACTCCGTGCGACCATGAAATCGGGGCGCTGCGCGGTAAGGTGAGCCTGAACTTGTTCCAGCTCGGACAAGAGAGCGTTCTGGTCAGTTTGATTGAAGGTAAAGCGACATAAAACCGCGCATCGAGTCACGGTCAGGTCTATTCCCAGCCGCTCGGCCCAAGCAGCGAGGTCTTCACGAGAGCTTTCTGAACGTTCGTTGATGGCCTGCCGGATGAACTCTTCTTTGTGTCGTTCCTCTCGCCTGAGCTCTAGCGTCAACTGTTCTCGCTCGAGAATAAGCTGAGCCATTCCTTGTAGCAGTTTTCCAAACCGACGAACTTCATCGGGTGCGCCGGTCAGCCCGACGACTCCAATCAATTTCCCGCGTACCACCAGGGGTAGGTTGACGCCCGGGCGAACGTTCGTGATTCGAGCCGCCGTGGCGTCGTCAATCTCGACTTCCCGCGAGCTGCCCAACACCATCTGCGCGCCGCTGTGAAAAGTGCCGACACGCGTTGGGTCCGTGCTCGCGACCACGGACCCTTTCGCGTCCATCACATTGATATCGAACGGCAGTACGTTCGTTACCTGCTCGACGATCTGTGCCGCAAGTCTGGAGTCAATTCGCCCGTTCATTCTCGGGAGAATAGCAGGTGGCGGCTCACAAATCAGCAGGCGAGCATGGGTTCCTGCGTTGCCAGGCGTTCAATTTCTGCCGGAAGAATGACGCGCAGGAGATTTGTCGAGCCCGGAAGACCGAATGGCACGCCGGAAGCGACCACGACCGCCTTATTGGACGTGTTCAACCCGGTTGCCTGGACCGCAGATACGGCAAGGGACACGACGTCCTCGGTGGTTTCGGCCGCGGCGCTTGTGCGCGCCATGACGCCCCACGCAAGACACAAGCGGCGAGCAATCTCAATTCGTGGACCAAGGCTTAGAATTGACGCGCTGGGGCGCAGACGAGCTACCCTCAGGGGAGTGCCCCCGGTCGTGGTGTAAGTGACGGCTACGGCCACGGGCAATGTACGAGAGATTGCTTGTATCGCCGCACCAATGGCGTCGGTTCCATCAGCGACCGGGTCAGTGCCACTAGCCTTCATCAAGCGGCGATGTAGCGGGTCCGCCTCCGTTTTGTCGATGATTCTGGACATAAATTGAACTGCCTCGACAGGGAACTGCCCAGAAGCTGACTCGGCGGATAACATCACCGCATCGACGCCATCATAAACCGCCGTCGCGACATCTGATGCCTCCGCGCGGGTCGGGGTACTCGCTGTTGTCATTGACTCCAGCATCTGTGTTGCCACGATGACAGGCTTTCCGGTTCCTCGCGCCAGCTGTACGAGATGCTTCTGAACGGCCGGAACATCTTCGGGTGGCATTTCGACGCCCAAGTCTCCGCGTGCGACCATCAAGCCATCTGACGCGTCCAGAATATCGACGATGTTCTCAAGCGCTTGCGGTTTCTCAATCTTCGAGACGATGGCAGCCCGCTCGCCGATGAGTGCGCGCGCTTCGATGACATCCTCGGCACACTGAACAAACGAGAGTGCTACCCAATCGACGCCGAGGCTCAGACCGAATGCCAGGTCTGTCTTGTCTTTCTCTGACAACGCGGGAATAGAGAGGCGCGCTTCCGGCACGCTCACACCTTTGCGGTCGGAGATGCACCCGTCCGTCTCCACGCATGTAACGATGCGTTCAAGGTCCGCGCTGATGACTCGAAACTGCATCTTTCCATCATCGACCAGGAGTCGGTCACCGGGTGACACTGCGGAGAAGATTTCAGGGTGCGGCAAATGTACCCTGGTGCCATTGCCGGGTGCTTCGTTTGTGTCGAATACGAACTCGTGCCCACGGTGAAGCGTAGGGGCTTGCTCTGCGAATTTTCCGACTCGAAGCTTTGGTCCCTGCAGGTCAATGAGGATACCCAGAGGCCTTCCCAGTCGAGCTTCGACATTGCGGATCATTGCGTGGCGACTTGCATGGTCCGCGTGGCTGCCGTGGCTGAAGTTAAGGCGGAATACGTTGGCTCCCGCAATAGCGAGGCTTTCAATGATTGCTTCTGTAGAGCTGGCTGGGCCGAGAGTGGCGACAATTTTCGTAGAGCGCATGGACGTGTTCCTGTTGATTGAGGGGCCGTGTCGAAGGCGGCCTACTACCTTTTGATCGCCATTCCCAAGCGAACGGCCGCAGCAACGTTTCGCGCAGTGGCTTGCAGGTTGGCAGCGGCCTCTCGTAGAGCGTCATCCAACGAGCACGCGCGACGTACGGATGGGAAGGCGGCGTGAATGCCGACATGATTAAGGTCCTCGATGTCTGCGGTCACGGCGCCACCTAGCGCTATGACCGGCACGCCCAAACGGGCGGCAACCCTGGCAACCCCCATGGGTGCTTTACCACGGGATGTCTGGCCATCGACGCAGCCTTCCCCCGTTATGACGAAGTCGGCGCCTACGATGGCCTGCTCCAACCCAAGCGCGTCCGTGATAATTTCGGACCCCGGTCGCAGATTCGCACGCAAAAACGCGAGCATGGCCGCACCCACTCCGCCTGCCGCCCCGGCCCCAGGAGTTGTCGCCACCGGGAGGTCGAAGTCGCGTTGAATAACATCTGCGACATGACGCAACGAGGCGTCAAGGACGGGAATCATCTCCAATGTGGCCCCTTTTTGAGGGCCGAAGACGGCTGAGGCTCCCGTTGGGCCACACAATGGATTGTCGACATCGCAAGCTACGTCGAACGTGCAGGCTGCGATTCGTGCGTCGAGTCCACTACAGTCTATGTGTTTGAGTCTTTGCAGGTCTGCGGCGCCGTCGGAGATGTCTCGGCCGTCGCTGTCCAGGAAGCGGATCCCTAGAGCGTTTAAGAATCCGACGCCGCAATCATTGGTCGCACTTCCACCAAGTCCGACGATAAAGTGGCGCGCGCCGGCGTCTATCGCAGCCAGAACAAGCTCGCCCAAACCGCGACTGGTCGCGACCCGTGGGTCGCGTTCGTGTGACGAAAGCAGGTGCAATCCGCAAGCGGACGCCATCTCGAGAATGGCCACTCGGGTGTCGGTCAAGCCAAAATCCGCCTCAACCGGGCGGCCCAACGGGTCACGCACCGTTGCGGAGTGCAATCGCGCCTTCAGTGGTTCCTTTAGCGCGTTGACTGTGCCTTCACCGCCGTCCGCGATGGGTAGGCTGGCAAATCGGGCGTGAGGAAACACCTCGGAAAATCCTGCCTGGATAAGCCGGGCCGCTTCGGCAGCAGATAGACTCTCTTTGAAAGAATCCGGGGCGATGACAATTTTCACGGAAGGGCCTGCTCGCTGGAGTGATTGGCGAGAATGGTACGGACCCGTGCGAGCGTCGCCATCGTGCAAATGCACGGTTCCATGGCGTACTTCAGTGGGGTTTTTCAGGCAGATGCACAGTCACGACAACTGGCACCATCTGTTCCCGCAAATTGAGGGTAGAGGTGAAGGTACGACTTCAGATCTCGGCCTCTGTGAAATCAACAGACTGGCGCCACCTCGCGGGCCGACTACTATCCGGACGATGGCGAGAGCGACGTCAACGACGGTATCAATTGCCGGCAGGGGCGTTCACAACGTTTCTCGGTGAGCCCTGAACATACGCTGTGACGTTGTCCATTAGCTGGTCGGCGAGCGACTGAATTGCTTCCTTGCTAGCCCACGCGACGTGAGGCGTCAGGATGAACCCAGGGTGATTCAGGATTTCATTCAACGGGTTGTCGCTTGACAACGGCTCCTCAGTCACTACATCGAAGCCAGCACCTGAAATCAAGCCATCCTGGAGCGCACGGACAAGGGCGCCTTCATTCACGAGCCCGCCCCGAGCAGTGTTAATGAGAAGCGGGCGACGCTTCATTTGCACAAATTCGGCGTCGTCTATTAGGTTCCTGGTTTCATCAACGAGCGGACAATGGAGCGTGATGATGTCGGATTCTGCGAGGACACGTTCGAACGGGGTGTAGAGGACGCCCATGTCATCGCGACCCTTGAAAGCCGAAAACAAAACTTTCATCCCTAGAGCTTTTCCGATTTCGGCGGTCGCCCTGCCCAACGCACCATCACCGATAACGCCGAGCGTCGAACCTGCCACGTCGCTGATGGGGTAATCGAAGAAGCAGAACTGGTCGGACTCTCGCCAACGGCCTGCTTGGACTGCAGTGCGATAGGGCGCGAGGCTCCTGCGAAGGGCAAAAATCAATGCGAATGTGTGCTCGGGGACCGTGTTCACCGCGTAGTTCCTGATGTTGCACACTGTGATACCTCGCTCGTTGCACGCGGAAAGGTCCACGTTGTCCGAGCCAGTGGCCGCGATGGCGATTAGCTTCAGGTTTTTCGCTTGCGCGAGGGCGTCGCCACCGAGCTTCACCTTGTTGGTGATGACGACGTCTGCATTGCGAATACGCTCGCCGACCTGGTCGGGCTTCGTTGAGTCGTGCAGCTCGAGCGTGTGTCCGAACGGTAGCTCCTTCAAATTTGTCGTTGGTGGAATTGTCGCTTTGTCGAGAAAGACGACCCGAAGACAAGAGGATGACATGACGTATTTTTCCTTGAGGCTGCATTTTTTACAGGAGGCGCGCGTCGGCCGGAGTCGGCGACGCATGCCTTAATGGACGGGCTGGCGCGAGACGAAGATGTCTTTAGTCGTCTCTCGGCCCTCGCGCCAGTTGCGCTTTGAATGTGCTTCGATCGAGCGCACGTTCCCACTTCGCCACCACAATCGTCGCGATGCCGTTGCCAATGACATTGATGAGCGCACCACCTTCCGAGATGAACCGATAGATACCAAGCACGAGCACGAGGCCTGCGACTGGGATACCTGGGACAGAGCTCAGCGTTGCGGCCAGGACGATGAAGGCTCCGCCGCTGACGCTCGCTGCCCCCTTCGACGTTAGCAGCAGGACGAGGAGAAGGGTTATCTGGTGTCCAATGCTGAGCGTGCTGTCTGTGGCTTGCGCGATGAAGATTGCGAGGACGGTCATATTGATACAGCTGCCGTCGAGATTGAAAGAATATCCAGCCGGCACGACCAGACCGACCACGGATTTCTCGCAGCCAAGTCGCTCGAGCTTTGCCATCAGTCGGGGCAGGGCAGATTCAGACGACGAAGTGCCCAAAACCAGAAGCAGTTCTTCTCGGATGTATCGAAGGAACGCGATGAGGCTGAAGCCTGCAAGTCGGCACACCGCTCCGAGAATGACGAATACGAAGACAAAGCCAGTCAGGTAGTAGGTCAAGAGAAGCTGACCGTAAGAACCCAACGAGATAACCCCGTACTTGCCGATAGTGAAAGCAATCGCTCCGAATGCCCCAAGAGGCGAGACATACATCACGATTCGAACCATATTGAAGAACGTGTTCGCGCCGGCATCGATGACGCTAAGTAACGGCTTCCCACGCTCACCGAGCATTTGCAGCGCAAACGCAAAAATGACTGAAACGAACAACACTTGCAGGATGTCGCCTTCGGCAAACGCACCGAAGACGGTCGAGGGGATGATGTGCGAAAGAAAGCCGACTACGCTCTGGTCGTGGGCTGCTTTCGTGTAAGCAGCAATCGCCGAGACGTCGAGCGTCTTCGGGTCGATATGCATGCCACTGCCAGGCTTCATGATATTCACGGCAATAAGGCCGATTGCAAGCGCCAGCGTCGTCATCAACTCGAAGTAAATCAGAGACTTCACCCCTACGCGACCGACCGACTTTATGTCGTTCATGCTGGCGATGCCGTGAACCACAGTGCAGAAGATGAGCGGGGCAATCATGAGCTTGATGAGCTTTAGGAAGTTGTCTCCCAATGGCTTCATCGCTTCGCCAGCCGACGGATAGAAATGTCCAAGGAGAATGCCCAGAACCACCGCTATCAATACCTGTATGTAGAGGTGCTGAAACCACCGCTTCCTGGCGCGTGGCTTCGCTTGTGGCTCGACGGAGGCTTCCGTTGCGATGCTCATAATTGTCTCCTGCAAGATGTCTGGAAATGTGGGTCGGCTTATCTGCCGTTCACCGGTAAGGGACCGGCCCTGCATCTGCGAAGACGGATTTCGTCGCGCAGAGCGGGGACCAGTCACGCTGTGCTGCTTATATAACTTCCGATATTTCGATAAGGTTCAGGTCTGGGTCGCGAACGTAGACAGAGCGAATCTTCTGAACGGCACCCGTGCGTTCGACTGGACCTTCAAGAATCGGCCATCCGCAACGGTTAAGATGCGCGATGACATCATCGAGCGGGACGACGGCAATGAAGCACAGGTCGAGCGCGCCGGGGACGGGGAGATGCGCTTTCGGCTCGAACTCGGTGCCCTTCACGTGCACGTTGATTTTTTGATTTCCAAATTGGAAAGCGATGCGTCCTTCGCCGAACGTCTGCAGGTGCATTTGCAGCACTTCCGTGTAAAAGCGCTTCGTTGCGACCAGGTCGACGCAAGTGAGAACGAGATGGTCCAGATGGTCGATGAGTGCCATCTCAGACTCTCTCTGCGAAGGCGCGCTGCTCCGGAAGCCCGTCTTTCGATAGACAGGGCATCGAGTGCAAGTCGAGGCGTCGGCCAGCCTTCAGCAACTGACTGGGCACGTCGTGCCCGATGAGGGTCGGGAGTGTGGCGGAGGCGGCGAGCAACTCAGCAAGGTGGACTCCGGTGTTGTAGCCGTCGAGCTCCAGCATGTGAACAAGCTCTTCAGTGCAGACATTCCCTGTTGCGCCCGGCGCATACGGGCAGCCGCCGAGACCACCAAGTGAAGAATCGAAGCGATCTATACCGGCTTCAAGTGCTGCGAGGGTGTTGGCAAGGGCCATGCCGCGTGTATTGTGGAAGTGCAGCGTAAGCTCGAGCTCAGGAAATTCATTGCGTGCGTCAGTACACAACTGTTGCACTTGCGAAGGGTAGGCCATGCCAGTTGTGTCGCACAAAGTCACCCCATGCGCGCCCAGTTCAGCAAAACGCGCCATCCAGCGAAGCACCTCCGTCTGCTCGACGTCACCCTCCATTGGACAACCCATCGCAGTTGAAAGAGATACGTTGATAGCAACCTTTGTCTGCTTCACAACACTGATGACATCCCCGAGTTGGGCAAACGAGTCCTCGCGACCCATGCGAAGGTTGGTCCGGTTGTGACTCTCGCTTACAGACATAACGAGGTTCACTTCATCGACGCCGCACGACAGCGCGCGTTCAGCCCCGCGGATGTTCGGAACAAGCACCGTGTAAATCACGCCGTCACGCCGCTGGATGCCGTGCATGACGGCCTCGGCGTCTCGAAGCGCAGGTATCGCTTTCGGTGAAGTGAACGACGTCACTTCAATCTTCGCGTACCCGCACGCGCTCAACCGGTCGACCAAGGCAATCTTTGCATCGGTGTCGACAAACTGAGCTTCATTCTGGAAGCCGTCGCGCGTAGCGACCTCTTGGATAAAAAGGCGTTTACCTTTCATGGCAGCGTTCCTCTCAATCAGATAATGTCGCGCGAGCGCCACGCGTCTCGCGTCGCCTGGTCGATGCCAACTCGCTCCAGGACAGCGTCCGTGTGCTGGCCGAGCGTCGGGGCAAATGATTCGACCGCGCCCGGCGTAGCGCTAAGCTTGGGGACGATGCCTGGGACCAGTACCGGGGTTCCGTCCGGTAATTGGGCCTCGAGAATCATGTCGCGGGCGTGGTAGTGGGGGTCGCTAGCAATGTCTGCGACGTCGTAGATTTTCCCGGCAGGAATTCGTGCTTCGTTGAGTGCGGCGAGAACGTCCTCGAGCGGCTGACGTCCTGCCCAATCGCTGATGGCTGCATCGATGCGTTGTACCTGCTTTACGCGTCCATCGTTCTGCGCGAGGGCAGGGTCGTCCGCAAGGTCGCTCCGTCCGATGAGGTCCATCAGGCGGCGGAAGATGCTGTCACCGTTGCCGGCAATGAGCGCGTATTTACCGTCGGCACAGCGGTAGGCGTTAGAGGGCGCGATACCTGGCAGGCTGCTGCCCGCTGGTTGACGTACCGCACCGAAAGCAGAGAACTCAGGGAGAAGGCTCTCCATCATGTTGAAGACCGACTCATAGAGTGCAACGTCAATCATTTGCCCTTCGCCGCCGTTTTGGTCGCGATGGCGCAACGCCAGGAGGATGCCAATGACGCCGTGTAATGCGGAGAGAGAATCGCCAATAGAGACCCCAACGCGCACCGGGGTGCGACCGGGCTCGCCGCTCAGATGACGCAGGCCGCCCATTGCTTCGGCTACGACGCCGAATCCAGGCCGGTCGCGATAAGGACCCGTTTGTCCGTAGCCCGAAACCCGAAGCATGACCAAGCGCGGGTTCAGCGCGTGAAGCTCTTCCCAACTCATCCCCCAGGCTTCTAACGTTCCCGGACGGAAGTTTTCGATGAGTACGTCGCTCTCTGCGACGAGCTTGCGTGCTATGTCCTGTCCCTCGGCTGAGCGAAGATCGAGCGTGAGGGACTGCTTGTTGCGGGATTGAGCAGCCCACCAGACTGAGGTGCCCTCGTGCAGGAGGCGCCATTTCCGGAGCGGGTCGCCGGTTCCCGGGGGCTCAATCTTGGTTACGTGTGCGCCAAATTCGGCCAACATCTTTCCCGCAAACGGACCAGCGATGAGTTGTCCCATCTCCAGCACGCGTACGCCTTCGAGCGGCTTTTTTGTCACGAATGTCTCCTGTGAAGCGTCGTTTAACCGATGCTTCACTTTGAGACAAAGGGCTCGACGTGAAAATCGACGATTTCTCAACGACCCTTTCCATTTCGGAAAGGGTCGGGCGGCGGACTATGCGTCGCTCCGCCCGGCCATGAAGTTGAAGAGTCGAGTCGCTTCAGGGGATAGATCATCCAGCGACCGCGTGCCAATGAAAAGCGTTCGGTCGGCCCAGTCGTCGACTAGCTGCACCTGACGTAGTCCGGAGGCAAGAATTTCGTTGCGGACGGCCGCTTCGGGCAAAACGCCGATGCCTAGCCCCTGCTCAATCATTCGGCAGATTCCGTCGAAGCTGCTCACCTGAATGCGAACATTGAGAGTCCGTTCGGCGGAAAACGCTGCAGCGAGCAGGCGCGCGAGGAGCGAACTGCCTTCGTTCAACCCGACATACTCGAAATCAAGCGTGTCGACGAAGGCAACGCTTTCAAGGAGGGCGAGTGGATGGTCATTGGGGACGAGCAATACCAGCTTATCCCGTCGATAGACGACTTTCTCGATGCCCGGAGCGGGAACATTGTCGGCGAATATGCCAATGTCGACATCCCCGCTCTTGACCGCAGCAACGATATCTCCACTAAGTCGTTCCTCCAACGAAATCTTGACGCTGGGGTTGTCAGTGAGGAAGGTGCGAACGTCGCGCGGCAAGAACTGGACGATTGCGGACGTATTCGCCCACATCCTCACGTGCCCACGTACTCCCACGGCGTAGTCACTCATTTCGTTGGCCATGCGATTCACGCGTTCGACCACCTGCCGGGCATGTACAAGAAGCCCCTTACCTGCGCCGGTTAATTCGACCCCACGAGGCTGCCTCAGCAGAAGCGCGCATCCGGTGCTTCGCTCAAGGTCGGCAATCCGTTTGCTGACTGCCCCGAGTGTAAGGTTCATTCGCTCAGCAGCTTTCGTGAGGCTCCCGAACTCTGCGACCACGATGAAGAGTCGGAGCGAGTGCAGGTCGTAATGGAAGTAACTCGACATAGTGCGGCAAGCGGAAGTAGGGTTAAGTGCCTGAGTGGGAGTGTATTGCACTTTTGTCGAAGTGCACCCCAAGTGCTTGTAGCCCTGGTGACTCAACGCTGGCGAACCCTAAAGGTGGGCGGTAGCGAACACAAAATTGCCCGTCGCGAGCACTGGCATCCTTAAGTTTTTGGCTCGTGGTATGTCCCGGGACATGACTGTCGGATTCCGCCTACGCACGTGTGTTTCAACTCAAGATACTCATCAATATCGACAAGAGTGGCCTCGCTTCCGTTACGCGTGACGGAGACTGCGAACAGCATGGCGAAGCGGGGCCGCGCGAAGTCAGAAGATATCAGAGCCGAGTCTTTCTCATCTGGTGAGCGGGGTATTCACAATATTCCGTGGCGACCCTTGAATATATGCAGTCACGTTGTCCATGAGTTGGTCGGCGAGGGACTGGATAGCCTCCTCGCTTGCCCACGCGACGTGCGGCGTGAGAATGAATGCGGGATGATTCAAAATCTCATTCAGCGGATTGTCGGCCGGCAAAGGTTCCTGTGTGACTACATCGAATCCCGCGCCGGAGATTTGATTCGACATAAGTGCTCGAACGAGCGCGCGTTCATTGACGAGGCCACCACGTGCGGTGTTGATAAGAAGCGGACGACGCTTCATCTTCGCGAATTCAGCATGGCTGATAAGGTCACGGGTCGCATCGTTGACCGGGCAGTGCAGCGTAATGATGTCGGACTCTTCCAGGACCTTCTCGAAAGGCGTGTACAGCGTCCCCATATCATCGCGACCCTTGTATGCCGAAAACAGCACCTTAAGCCCCAGCGCTCTTCCGATGTCGGCCGTTGCTTTCCCCAGTGCACCATCTCCAATGACGCCAAGGGTTGAGCCTGTCAAATCCCTGATAGGGTAGTCGAAAAAGCAGAACTGCCCGGATTCCTGCCAACGCCCTGCTTGTACTGCAGAGCGATAGGCTGCGAGGCTGCGGCGCAGCGAGAAAATCAGTGCGAACGTGTGTTCGGGAACCGTGTGCACGGCATAGTCGCGGACATTGGTTACAGTAATGCCATGTTTGTCGCACGCAGCTAGATCCACATTATCCGTTCCGGTCGCTGCAATCGCGATGAGTCTAAGGTTTTTTGCCTGTTCAAGGGCCTCGGCGCTCAGCTTCACTTTATTTGTAATGACGATATCGGCCTCCTGGATTCGCTGGGCCACCTCGTCGGAACTCGTAGAGTCATGGACGGTAAGGGTGTGAAGAAAGGGCAACTCTTTGAGTGTTGTCGTGGGCGGAATCGTCATGCGGTCCAGGAAGACCACTCGCAAAGAAGAGGATGACAGGGACATGTTCACTGAGAAAAGAATGCTTCAGGTTCGAGACACTGTCCTCAAATAACACATCAAATCGGCGGGGCGCTCAGGGCCCGGACCCTGAAGAAGGGTGCGAAGCCGACTCGGCTGGCAGTTAAGGTACAGCGGAGAGGAGGCCGGTTGCCTGCTTATCTCACTGGCAAAGCAGCGAATAGCAACTGACCCGGCGCCACGGTAGCGGCGACGTCGAGGCAGTGTCAAGGATGCTGGTCCCGACATAGAAGCGTTCTATACCCCGTAGTTGAAAACAGTATTTCCAGTTGGTTGAGGTTCTCTTGTAGATTCGGAGCACATAGCAGAAAAAGCCTCCTCAACCAGGCACGGAGACATTCATGTATCACCAGATCTACAACCCTCTCGGGCAGTCCATTGGCGCGTCCGCTGCTGCTGCTGCGCTTCCGCTCGTGGTCCTGTTTGTGCTTCTCGGCATCTTCAAGGTTCAAGCTCGATGGGCCGCTTTGTGTGCACTCCTGTGCTCATTGGCGGTCGCAGTATTTGTTTATCAGATGCCGTACGTTCAAACGGCTAGTACCGCAGCGTTGGGTGCGTCGACGGGGTTCTTTCCAATCATCTGGATAGGAATCAACGCAATTTGGGTCTTCAAGCTCACGCAGACGAGTGGTCACGACGTGGTTTTGCGAAATTGCCTTTCGCAGGTGAGCCCAGACACGCGTGTGCAGGCGGTGCTCATCGCTTTCTGCTTCGGTGGTCTACTCGAATCCTTGGCAGGGGGCGGAGCACCAGTCGCAATTTGCGCGGTGATGCTCATTGCGGTCGGGTTGGACCCGGTGAAAGCAGCTGCAATCTGCCTTCTCGCGGATACAAGTCCTGTTGCGTTTGGTTCGCTAGGTTTGCCGATTTCCCTTCTTTCAAAGGTCACCAGTCTGCCGGTTCAGTCGCTCAGCATGATGGTCGGACGCCAGACACCACTTCTCGCCATGTTTGTTCCTCTGATTCTCATTGTCGTGGCAGACGGTAAGCGCGGCGTGAAAGAGGTGTGGCCGTTGGCGCTCCTGGCTGGAGCCGTCTTCGCGTCCGCGCAATGCATCGGCTCGGCGTTCCTCCCGCTCGAACTAGTCGACATCGTTTCGGCTCTCTCGGCGACCGGTGCAGCCCTGCTCTTCCTGAAAGTGTGGCAACCCAGGTCGACGTCGCAGGTCGAAAGCAAGGGTCAACTTGCAAGCGCAAAAACCGGGGAGATGACACCTTCCTGGGCCATCCCCTCGGCCGCGGGTGTGCCGGCAATGGCCGCATCGGCTGCTGGCGTCTCGGTAGAGTCGCGCCTCAACCGCGAGGAAGCGACCTTCGGGAGGACCGGGTCGGGCAACGCGGGCGGAGCCGGAGTTACCGCTGCCAAATATCCGACTTACAGCGCATTGGAGATTTTCCGAGCGTTGGCCCCGTACCTGGTCATTATCGGCCTCGTCGCCCTCATGCAAGTGAAGTGGATTGGCCATGCATTTGGTTCCGCTACATCGAGCTTCGACTGGCCGTTCCTTGACATCATGACGGCGAGCGGGAAGCATGTGAGCACAAAAGCCAAGTTCGAATGGCTTGCTTCTGCGGGGTCGATTGTCTTGTTGGCCGGCCTCATCGTTGGTCCGATTCTCGGCCTCTCTTTCAAACAATCTTTGTCGGCGTACAAGGCTACGCTTCACCAACTGCGGTGGGCTGTGTTCACCGTCTGCTGTGTCGTCGGCGTTGCCTACGTGATGAACTACTCCGGGCAAGTCATCACGCTCGGCATCTTCGCGGCAAACGCTGGTCCCGCCTTCGCCTTCGTATCTCCAGTGCTGGGTTGGATTGCAACGGCACTGACCGGATCCGATACATCGGCAAATGCGCTGTTCGGCGTGTTGCAAACGACCACGGCACAGCACACCGGCCTCTCACCCATCCTGCTGGCAGCAGCAAACTCCTCCGGTGGTGTTGTCGGCAAAGCAATTTCGCCTCAGAACCTGGCAATCGCCGCGGTAGCGGTCGGCATGGCTGGAAAAGAAGGGCTTCTCTTCCGACGTGTCTTCGGCTGGACGCTTCTCATGATTGTCGGCATGAGTATCCTTGTATATCTGCAGTCCACAAACCTCCTCGGCTGGATGGTGCCGTGAGCGGGGCGCACTTTGGACTCTTCCAGGAATTTGACTATGACTTACCCACTCGACGATATCCTTGTTGTTTCGATTGAACAGGCGATTGCTGCGCCGTTGGCTAGCCGTCACCTCGCAGATTGGGGAGCACGGGTCATCAAGATTGAACGTCCCGAAGTCGGTGACTTTGCCCGCCAGTACGACACCGTCATGGGCGGACTGTCCAGCCAGTTCATCTGGGCAAATCGGTCGAAGGAGAGTCTTGCCATCGACATCAAGACCGATGAGGGTAAAGATGCGCTCGAGGAGCTTCTGAAGCGGGCGGACGTATTCATCCAGAACTTGGCTCCTGGTGCTGCCGTGCGCCAAGGGCTCGATGCGAAAAGCATCGTGAGCCGTCACCCGCAAATTATCGCGTGCGATATTTCCGGTTATGGCTCGACTGGCCCATACCAGAAGAAAAAGGCATATGACCTCCTGGTCCAGTGCGAAGCGGGCTTTTTGTCTATCAATGGCACAACCGAGTCGCCGTCGAAATGCGGACTCTCGATTGTCGACATCGCGACTGGTATGTACGCGTTGAATGGCATCCTGATGGGCCTGCATCAACGCGACAAGAGCGGTAAAGGGATGGCTTTTGAAGTGTCACTGTTCGACTCAATGACCGAGTGGATGAGCTATCCGGCGTACTACACGCGGGCAACGAAGAAGCCGATGCCGCGCACCGGTGCTCGGCACGCGACGATCGCGCCGTACGGACCGTTCTCGGTCGGTGACGGTACAACCGTGTTCTTCGGAATTCAGAACGAGCGCGAGTGGAAGAGTTTCTGCAACGTGGTGCTCCAGAACGACGAAGTTGCTATCGACGACCGATTCAAGTCCAATTCGCTTCGACTGCAACACCGTGAGGAGCTTCAAGGCGTGATTGAGTCGCGCTTTGCAGACCTCACGTCCGAAGCGGTCCTTGCGCGCCTGGACGAAGCGGCGATCGCCAATGGCCGAATGAACGATGTCGACGGGCTTATCAATCACGCGCAGGTCTTGGAGCGCGGACGCTATCGTTCGGTAGAGACCGAAGCCGGTTTCCAGGACCTGTTTTTGCCCCCCGTGATCATTCCCGGCGTCGAACCGGTTATGGGTAAGGTCCCTGCGGTGGGGGAGCACAATGAGAAGATTCTGGCCGAGTTGGGATTTTCGTCGAAAAAGACGATTAATGAAGCAGTGGAGAAAGCATGAGCAAGCATCGGCTTCAAACCTCGATGCGCCTCGTTCGTTCCGTTCTGGCCGTCCCGGGGCATCGATACAAAATGGTTCAATCGGCGGCGGCGAGCGCAGCCGATGGCGTGTTTATCGACTTGGAAGATGCGGTCCCTCCGAGCGAGAAGGAAGAAGCTCTTGCAGGTGCCATCAAAGCCATCAACGAGTTGGATTGGGGACGCAAGGTCGTCACGGTCCGGGTCAATTCCTTCGATGGGAAGGTTGTCGACGACGAAATCAAAGCCTTGAAGAGTGCCGAGCGTCTCGACACCATTCTGATTCCAAAAGTTGAGCGCGTTGAGACGCTCCGCCAGGCAGAAGATTTGATTGCCAACCAGGCCAGCGGTTGTAAGGACCTCGGTCTGGAAGCACTCATCGAGACAGCGGGTGGTCTCGCTAATGTTGACGCCATCGCGGCGGCTCGCGGTCGTTTGGTTGGTCTTCACTTTGGGGTCGGTGATTTTTCGGCATCCATCGGCGCGCGGAACGTCGAAGTAGGCGGGACGCATGTGGGCTACGCAGTTACCCGACGCGACGAGGTCGGCAATTATGCGACCGTGACGCAAGACCTCTGGGGCTACCCGATGATGCGTATCCTGGTTGCGGCTCGCGCAAACGGATTGCGTGCTGTTGACGGACCTTTCGGTGGGTTTCGAGACCTCGTACTGACGAGGTCGACGGCACTCAAAGCGGCGGCGATGGGATACGACGGGAAACAGGTCATCCACCCGGCACAGATTGAGGTCACGCAGGCCGCCTTTACGCCGACGCCTGAAGAGGTTAGCCAGGCGCAAGCAATGGTTAGCGCGATGGAGGAGGCCGAGGCACAAGGGTTGGCTGCAGTCTCCGTCAACGGCAAGATGGTCGACTACGCCAACGTAAGAATGGCGCGCCGCATTCTTCTGATGGCTGAGGCTGAAGCATAGGGATTGGTGTAGGAGAGCGCAAAGTGTATTCTGGCGCTCTCTGGGTCGTTGCCTCTCAATCATGGACGTTAAGCAACTACGATACTTCTCCGCAGTGGTCGAGGCTGGCAGCCTGTCCAAGGCAGCGCTGAAGCTCGCCATATCTCAGCCATCGTTGAGCCACTTGATAGCGACGATGGAAGAAGACATGGGCGTCGAACTTCTTCTGAGAAGTCCATCTGGCGTTCGACCTACTGATTCCGGTACCACGCTCTATCGACATGCGAAGACGATACTGAGACAGTTCGACCAGATGCGAGACGAAGTCTCTCTCGGATGCAGCAACGAGGTTGGCCGCGTGGCGGTTGGCCTGCCGACTAGCATTGCTGCAGTAATCGCCCCGCAACTTTTTGCCGAGTTGAGGGAGAAGTATCCTGGTATCCAGCTGGAATTGTTCGAGAGCATGAGCGGGTACTTGGTGGAGCTTCTTGCAAATGGCCGCCTCGATATGGCGGTGCTTTTTCGAGACGTTGAAACAACGGGAATCACGGTCATCCCGCTAATCAACGAAAATCTTTCTTTGTATGGTCTCGCAAAAATCGGGAAACGAAAGTCTGCTACGGTTCGCCTGCGAGATCTCGATCGCGTACCGCTTGTCCTTCCCACGAAATCCAGTGGCCTCCGGCTGCTCGTTGAACGAGTGTTCGCACGGGAAGGCGTCGAGCTAAACACGGTCGGCGACATCGACTCCCTTCCGACAATGCTTTCCGTGGCCGCGCAAGGTGCAGTGGGTACCATTCTCTCAAGCGCTTTGAGCAAGCTCCCTATCGCTGCGATGCCTTTTCGAATGATTGTCGAACCAGAGCTATCACGTACAGTCAGCCTTTGCATCCCCAATGCCATGCCACAGAATGCAGCTTCGAGAGCTGTCCAGCGAACAATCGAGAGCCTGATTCATCAGCACTCGGGGTTATGGAAGCAAAGTTCGACCGTGTAAATCCGAGAGCCTGCGTCGGTGGAATCCATCCACCCGTCGCTCTGGCGTGCGTCCCAACTGGCAAGCGGTCACGGTCGCGTCGGGACACCGCCGCAAAGGCACGGGTCGGGCCAACATCAGTCATCGGATCGTGCTCGACGGAGGTCAGTCAAGCGTCACCTTTGCGGTTGATATCGGGCATACAAACTCAAATCCAATGGTCGCGTACAGACTGCGTTCGGTTGTCTGTCTACGCGCGACTCGCCAGATAATCGACGAGTCGTTGCGCTGCCGGCTGTAACGACTCCAGGTTTCTGAAGCACACGACGAACCGGCGTTCCGCCCAGTCGTCGGTCAGCTTTATCACTTTTACACCGAGCACGGGCCGATAGGTTTCGGCCACTTCGACCGGGATTACGCTAATACCCAGCCCCGCAGCGACCACCCGAAACGCTGCGTCGAAGCTCGACACAATTACCCGATACGACAGCGTCTTGCCAGCGCTCGCCGCCGCCCGTTGAAGCATGGTATGGACAGCCGTTGTCGGCAGCAGGCCGACATGCTCGTAGTCGAAAGTCTGATCGAAGCTGAGCACGGGTTCGTTCGCGAGTGGATGGTCCGGATGCACGGCGAGCGCCAGCCGGTCTCGCCGATATGGAACGTGCTGTAAGCCTTGCAGGTTTACGTTGTCCCAGCACACTCCGACGCTCGCCGCGCCCTCGCGCAATTGGCGCACAAGGTCCGACGAAAGGCGTTCCTCCACATCCACACGGATGTTTGCGTTCCCGGGCTCGCGCATGAACGCTGCAATGTCGTCGAGCAAGGCCTCCGCGATCGCCGAGGCTGACGCGCAAATGCTCACGCGGCCCTTCAGCCCGCCACCAAACGCCGCGACATCGCTCTCGATGCGCTCGATGGTGAACAGAATGCTGCGCGCATGCTCGAGCAACGCACTGCCCGCTCCGGTGGGTTCAACGCCACGTCGTGAACGCGACAGCAGCGGCACGCCCAGATCGGTTTCGAGTTGGGCGATACGTTTGCTGATCGCCGACGGCTCGATGTGCGCTTCCTCTGCCGCCCGCGCGATATTGCGGTGGTCGCACACGGCCACGAAAAGCCGCAACGTTTTCAGATCGATGTCACGCACGGTTTCTCCACGCAGACGTTCCGACTCGGAAGGATAGAGGTTCCAAAATACCGCTTTAATGTTTCTCGGGAAGCTCTAAAGTTAGCACAACGCCAGCGATTCAACGACCGGCGAATTCACGGAGACAGTCATGTCCTTATTCCCCACCGACGTCGTCATACGCGAAGTCGGCTTGCGCGACGGTCTGCAAAGCATCCAGCGCACTGTGCCGACGGAACGCAAGATCGAATGGATACGCGACGCCTACGCCGCCGGTCAGCGTGAGATCGAGGTCGGCTCATTCGTGCCGGCGCGCCTGTTGCCGCAACTCGCGGATACGGCTGAACTGGTCGCCTTCGCCAAAACGCTGCCCGGCCTTTTGGTCTCCGTGCTCGTGCCGAATCTGAAGGGCGCCGAGCGCGCGCTCGAATCCAACGCCGATCTGCTGCTCATGCCGCTGTCGGCCAGCCGCGAACATAGTCTCGCCAATCTCCGCAAGACACCGGACGAAGTGATCGCCGAAGTGGCGCGCATTCGTGCTGCTCGTGATGCCGCCGGGGCAAAAACGCTCATTGAAGGCGGTATCGGCACCGCGTTCGGCTGCACGATCCAGGGGCGCGTCGAAGAAAGTGAAGTGCTGCGCTGCATGCAGGCATTGCTGGATGCGGGCGCCGACCGCGTGAGCATCGCGGATACCGTCGGCTACGCGGGGCCGCGCGCGGTACGCGCCCTTTTCGAAAAGGCGCGCCGCGTTGCCGGTGAGCGCTTCTGGTGTGGCCACTTCCACGACACGCGCGGTCTCGCGCTCGCCAATGTCTATGCCGCGCTCGAAACAGGCGTCGCGCGCTTCGACGCAACACTCGCAGGCATTGGCGGATGTCCGCACGCACCCGGTGCGAGCGGCAATGCATCGAGTGAAGACCTCGCATTCATGCTGGCCGATATGGGCATTGAAACCGGCATCGACATTTATGCCTTGCTGCGGCTGCGTGCCAGGGTCGCGCAATGGCTCGAAGGCGAAACATTGCATGGCGCGCTATGGCGCGCCGGACTGCCAAAAACTTTCGCGTGCGACGCGGCAAGCAGCGCGCTAACTGTCTGAGATCAGAAACGATGACTACTCACGCAAGACTCCCTCTCGATGGCGTGCGCGTCGTCGAATTTACCCACATGGTCATGGGACCGACGTGCGGCATGATTCTCGCCGATCTCGGCGCGGAAGTGATCAAGGTCGAGCCGCCCGGCGGCGACAAAACACGCAAGCTGCCGGGGCTTGGTATCGGCTTTTTCCGCACGTTCAATCGCAACAAGAAAAGCGTCGTGCTGGACATCAACACGCCGGAAGGCATCGAGACCGCTATCCAACTGATCGGCAACTGCGACGTGATGCTGGAAAACTTCCGTCCTGGCCTGATGCAAAAGCTCGGCCTCGACTACGACACGCTGGTGAAGCGCTATCCGCGTCTGATCTATGTGTCGCACAAGGGCTTTCTGCCCGGACCGTACGAGAAGCGCCTTGCGCTGGATGAAGTCGTGCAGATGATGGGCGGGTTGTCGTACATGACGGGGCCCGTGGGACGACCGCTGCGGGCGGGAACATCGGTCAACGACATCATGGGCGGCATGTTCGGTGCGATCGGCGTGCTCGCTGCGCTGCGCGAACGCGATTTCACCGGACGCGGCCAGGAAGTGCAAAGCGCACTCTTCGAGAACTGCGTGTTCCTCAGCGCGCAGCACATGCAGCAATACGCGATGACGAAGGAAGCACCGCCGCCGATGCCCTCGCGTGTTTCGGCGTGGAGTGTCTATGACGTGTTCACGCTCGCCAATAATGAGCAGCTGTTCATCGGCGCGGTAAGCGACAAGCAGTTCATCACCCTTTGCGACGTCCTCGGCCGCCCGGATATCGCCGCCGAGCCGCGCTTCGCGGATAACGCGTTGCGCGTCGCAGTGCGGCCCGAGTTGCTCGAGGTGCTTGGCGCCATACTCAAGGATCACCGCGCGGACGAACTGGCGGCAAAGCTGGAAGCGGCCGGGATTCCTTATGCGCCGATCGTGCGCCCCGAGCAACTGCTCGATGACCCGCATCTCAAGGCAAGCGGCGGTCTCGTACCCATGGAAGCTGACGACGGCACGACGACCGACGTTGTGCTCCTGCCGCTGACGATGGGCGGCCGCCGCCCTGGCGTGCGGCAGGCACTCGCGCGAGTCGGCGAACATACCCAGGAGATTCTTTCGCGCCTGACGAAGCGAGCCACGGCATGACGATCTACAGCATCAGCGGTGAAAATCCTCAACTCACCGAATCCGCGTGGGTCGCACCACAGGCGGTCGTGATCGGCCGGGCGGAGCTGGCCGCGCGCACGAGCGTCTGGTTCAACGCCGTCATCCGGGCGGACAACGAGCCAGTCAAGATCGGCGAAGGAAGCAATGTACAGGAAGGCGCCGTGCTTCATACCGATCCGG
The DNA here is from genome assembly GCF_030412785.1 of Paraburkholderia sabiae. Taxonomy (NCBI): domain Bacteria; kingdom Pseudomonadati; phylum Pseudomonadota; class Betaproteobacteria; order Burkholderiales; family Burkholderiaceae; genus Paraburkholderia; species Paraburkholderia sabiae. The sequence goes on along the minus strand of NZ_CP125295.1, from coordinate 2,704,403 downwards.
GCTTTCCCATGGATATCGCCGCGAACGTGACGATTGGTCATCAGGCGATGCTCCATGGCTGCACTGTTGGCGAAGGCTCGTTGATTGGCGTACAGGCGGTCATCCTGAATGGCGCTGTCATCGGCAAGAACTGTCTGGTGGGCGCGGGCGCCGTGGTGACCGAGGGCAAGGTTTTTCCCGACCGCTCGCTCATTGTTGGCGCTCCGGCGAAAGTCGTACGCGAACTGACCGACGAACAGGTCGCGAGCCTGCTGGAGAACGCCGCCGACTACGTACGCCGGGCCGATGTCTACCGGCGCCAGCTCGATCAGGTGGGCTGAGCCTGTCATTCAATTGCGGAGAAGTAGATGGCTGATCTGTTTGAAAACCCGATGGGCCTGATGGGATTCGAGTTTGTCGAATTCGCCTCGCCCACGCCCAACACGCTGGAACCCGTGTTCGAAAGCATGGGCTTTACGCTGGTCGCGCACCATCGCTCGAAAGATGTTGTTCTGTATCGCCAGGGGGATATCAACTTCATTGTCAATCGCGATCCAGGCAGCCCGGCGGCATACTTCGCGGCCGAGCATGGCCCGTCCGCATGCGGTCTCGCGTTTCGCGTCAAGGATTCGCATGCAGCCTACGCACGCGCGCTCGAGCTTGGCGCGCAACCGCTCGACATGCCGACAGGTCCGATGGAATTGCGTCTGCCCGCAATCCGGGGAATCGGCGGCGCGCCGCTTTATCTGATCGACCGCTTCGAGGACGGCGAGTCGATCTATGACATCGACTTCAGGTTTATCGAAGGTGTCGACCGGCATCCCGTGGGCTATGGCCTGAAGACGGTCGATCACCTGACACACAACGTGTATCGCGGCCGGATGGCATTCTGGGCGCGCTTCTACGAAAAGCTCTTCAATTTCCGTGAGATCCGCTACTTTGACATCTCGGGCGAATATACGGGGCTGACGTCAAAAGCCATGACGGCTCCGGACGGCAAGATCCGTATTCCGCTTAATGAGGAATCGTCGAAAGGCGCGGGACAGATCGAAGAGTTCCTGATGAAGTTCAATGGTGAAGGTATTCAGCACGTCGCGTTGCTCAGCGACGATCTGCCCGCGACCATCGACAGGCTCGCGATGGCCGGTGTCCCGCTGATGTCAGCGCCGAGCGAAACATACTACGAGATGCTCGAAGAGCGTCTGCCGGGGCACGGCGAGCCTGTGCACGAACTGCAGACGCGCGGCATCCTGCTCGATGGCAGCACGGCGGGCGAGAAGCCGCGTCTGTTGCTGCAGATTTTCTCCGACACCCTGCTTGGACCCGTCTTCTTCGAGTTCATTCAGCGCAAGGGCGATGATGGCTTCGGCGAAGGCAACTTCAAGGCGCTGTTCGAGTCGATCGAGCGCGATCAGATCCGCCGGGGCGTCGTCGGACAGACGAGCTAGACGTTTCTTGGCCGCGGTCGACATCGCGGCCTGTCACTACGGCAGACGGAAAACATAAAAATACCGTCGCTACCGCTGTATTCAGGAGACACACATGCAGCCCTCTGCTACGGCGGATTCGCATCCGCTCATACCCCCCGTCATTGACGTCGACGCAACGCCCCGTGCAGCGATTGCCGCTCGCATCGACCGACTGCCGATCACCCGGCATCTCTGGATGCTGGTTTTTCTGATCTCGCTCGGTGGTTTTTTCGAGGTTTACGACCTGATCTTTACGGGATACATCGCGCCCGGTATGGCGAAGAGCGGACTTCTTCAGACGACCACTCACGCATTTTTCGGCTTCACGGGTATTGCTGGGTTTATCGCTGCCACGTTTGCGGGTCTTTTCGTCGGTACCTTCGGATTGGGCTGGATGCCGGATCGCTACGGTCGCCGCGCCGTGTTCACGGTCTCGCTGCTGTGGTATTCGATCGGCTCGGCAATCATGGCATTTCAGACGACGCCTGAAGGCGTCATCCTTTGGCGGTTCATCACAGGGATCGGCGTCGGCGTCGAGATCATCACGATCGACAGCTACGTGACCGAGCTCGTCCCTCAGCACATGCGCGGACGTGCGATGGCATTCAACCAATGCGTGATGTTTGCGGCCGCCCCTGTGGCTGCCATTCTCTCGTACTGGCTGGTTCCGACGACGGCATTTGGGATCGACGGATGGCGGGTTGTCGTCCTTGCGGGATCAGTAGGCGCGGTGCTGGTGTGGTTCATTCGGCGCGCGGTGCCCGAGAGCCCGCGGTGGCTGGCCATGCAGGACAGGATTGAGAAGGGCGACAGCATTGTGCGCAGGATCGAGGCCATCGTGGAGCGCCAGTCGGGCGGACCGCTGCCACCACCATCGCCCGCCGTCGAACTGCCGGTGCATCGCCGCGCATCGCTTGCGGAGCTGTGGCAGCCCCCGTACCGCTCGCGTCTGATCATGTTGATCGTCTTCAACTTTTGCCAGGCGATCGGCTATTACGGCTTCGCGAACTGGGTGCCCACGCTGCTGATCGGCCAGGGGATCACCGTGACGAAGAGCTTGCTTTACTCATTCATCATCGCCTTTGCGATGCCCCTTGGACCGCTGCTGGCAATGACTTTTGCCGACCGGATCCAGCGCAAGTACCTGATCGTCGCGGGCGCATTGGTTGTGATCGTGTGTGGACTGATCTTCGGGCAGGTTAAAGGTGTGGTTCCGCTTATTGTCCTCGGCGTACTGATCAGCTTTGCCGGTCAGACCATCTCCGTGTGCTTTCACGCCTACCAGGCCGAACTGTTTCCTACAGCTGTGCGGTGCCGCGCTAATGGCATCGTATATTCGGCCAGTCGCATCGGCGCGATGATGTCAGGTTTTCTGATCGCTTTCCTGCTCAGGGACTTCGGCGTATCCGGAGTATTCGCGGGCATTACGGCTTGCATGCTTGCGGTAGTGATCTCGATCGGCATGTTCGGGCCGAAGACCAATGGTTTGCGTCTTGAGGAGTTGAACCATTGATCGACTGGCGTTCGATAGGGCCGTAAATATTCAGGAACTCGACTCGCGGCGTTCAGACAGGCGTGCAGCCGTGCGCGCCACATGTCCACGTCGGCTCACGTCCTGCAAATTCGTGAGCTGTTAGCCCGGCACCGCCGGGCACTTTTTTGAGCGATGAGAGCGATGAGAGCGATGAGAGCGATGAGAGCGATGAGAGCGATGAGAGCGATCAGGCGGCGGTTGTATCTTTGCGTGAGCGGGAGCCCGGTTGCGTCAAGCCCAAGTTCAGTCAACTCATTGCTCGTGCGACACCTCCTCGGGGCAAGCTAGCTGTAGCAGCCAATCGGGCGAGGAAAAATCCGTTGGGCGGGAATCAGATAAGGCGTACGTCCTGTCAATCCGCACAAGGGCGAACACCAGGAGATAGACCGTGAATCAACCGCATAACGAACCCTCTCATCCGGCACGAATGATTCGCTTCGAGGGACGGGTGCTGTTCCTGTCGCAGGACGCCTCTGTGATTGAGCGCCAACTACAGGGCGAGGACGTGAGCCTGGAGGAGGCGGGACCGTTGCGTAGCGATGTCTCGACGGACGAGATTACACCCGCCTACATCTGCTATCACTACAACGAGCAACTGGGTGAATATCCTTACCTTGGTCTCGAATGCTCCGGACGGCGGCCCGTGAAGCAGGGGGCAGTGAAGGCTGGCAATTTCCTGGTTACGGTGGCGGGTCGGCGCTATGGCAAGGGCTCTTCGCGAGAGGCGAGCCCATTTGCGGAATGGTGCGCGGGAGTCCGTCTTGTCATCGCGGAAAGCTTTGAGCGCATCTATCGGCAGAATTGTCGCAACCTCGGCATGCTCACGTCGACGGACTTCGGCCTGATTGAGCGCATCCGTCGGGGCGAGGAGATATCGCTTGATGAATTTACGCGGGGCGAAGACGAGCTGACTGCCGAACTGATCCGGCGAGGTGGGCTGTTCAGGCTAACGGAAGCGCGACGTGCTGGCTGGCGGCTACCCATGCCGACAGTTCCCGTTCGCCCGATGACCTACGCAGAAAAAGTCATTGCCAGGGCGAGCGGTTCCCGCCATGTGGCGACCGGGCAAAGTGTATTCGCGAAGACGGACTGGCGTTATGCGCACGAGTATGTCTCTCCGATGTCCATCAGTTTCCTGCAACGCGAATGCGGCGACGACATCAAGCTCCATGATCCGCATTCGATCATCTGTTTTTCCGATCACCTGACTTTCATTCACCGAAGCATGCCGCCAGAGCGACGCGCGCTGGGTTTGCTCGATCTGGCACAGCGGCTCGGGGAGGTTCAGGCAGCCTTTTGCGAGGAGTACGGCCTGCGTCATCATGGATTTCTGGCAGATCGAGAAGGCTCTGAAGGCATCAGCCATTCCATCATGGCAGAGCGCTATGTCGAACCTGGTCAGCTCGCGGTCGGCACCGATTCTCATACGCCTCACTGCGGCGCGCTGGGTGCGCTAGCGTTCGGGATCGGCGCCACCGAGATGGCGAATGCGTGGCTCACGGGTGATGTGCGTGTGAAGGTACCGGAGACCTGCCGCGTCAACCTGACGGGCGAACTGCCGCCGGGCGTCGAAGCGAAAGATATCGTGCTGCATCTGCTGCGGCTGCCTTACGTGAGAGAGGGGCGGGCGATCGGTCAGGTGTTCGAATACGCGGGCGATGCAGTAGCGCGGCTGACGACAGATGAGCGCGCGACACTGACAAACATGGTCGCTGAAATCGGTGGATTTACCGGCATCGTCGTACCCGACAGGGAGACGCAACGCTTCCTGCGAGAGCGCAGGGGCATCGAATTCAAGATCGAACCCTGGATGTACAGCGATCCCGATGCGCAGGTCGCGCACACAATCGAAGTGGACTGCTCACGGCTGGAACCGATGCTTGCCAGCCCGGGGGATCCGGGACGAGGCCTGATGGTTTCGGAACTGGGCAAAATCGTCAAAGTGGATATCGCTTATGGCGGCTCGTGTACGGGCGGAAAGCGCGAGGACCTCAGGCGCTGCTACGACGTGATCAGATGGGCGCTGGAGCATGGACTGAAAGTAGCGGAATCGACGCGTTTCATTCTGCAGTTCGGCAGTCAGGACGTTCGGGACTATTGCGTGCGCGAGGGCATGCTCGACATATTCGAGCGCGCGGGTGTTGAACTCATCGAGCCGGGATGCGGCGCATGCGTTAACGCAGGGCCGGGTGTTTCTGAGCGCGCAGACCAGGTGACGGTCAGTGCGATCAATCGCAACTTTCCGGGGCGCTCGGGGCCGGGACAGGTCTGGCTGGCGAGCCCGTCGACCGTTGCGGCGAGTGCAGTCGCCGGCCATATTACGAGCTTCGAACAGTTGCGATTGTCCGCCGGAGGTTGATCTGTAACTTCAGAAAATACCGCGCACCCAACGGATGAAATTGAAAGTTTGGTGCAGGTTGGTCGGCGTCGGCAATTCTCAGATCTGGCAGAAGAGTGCGGCTTTAGGCCACGTAAAGACAGGTGATTCACCGACGCTGCACGATGGTATATATCTGACACGCTACAAGTAATGCAATCCGTTGTCAGCGACGATGAACGGCCACGGTGCCGCGTATCCGGGGGCACGATACAAGGTGCAAGATTGTGAAGCGGTTATTGATCACGACCGTAAGGAAGTATGGCGATGCAACGCAATATATGCAAAGTTGCACTTCGATCTCGGAAAGATTTTATGTGTAACTCGGCCCACTGCAGCAAACGTCTGACGCGGTCGGAGCTTTAGGCTTGGCGACCACCTGTCGTCGTCAAGACGTCCGGATTGATGAGATTGGTCGGCGCACCCTTTTCGAAGGCGATTACATTGTCGAAGGCACCGCCGAAGAAAATTTCGTAAGTATCCTTCTCGACATACCCTAGATGAGGCGAGCAGACCACATTACGCATTGAGAACAACGGGTGCTCAATCGCCGGCTCTTCTTCGTAGGCGTCAACTGCAGCAAATCCCGGTCGACCCGCTTGCAGTGCAGCGGCAAGAGCACCTGTCTCGATCAGATCAGCTCGGCTTGTATTAACCAGTGTTGCAGTCGGCTTCATTGAGGCGAGATCAGCCGCGCTAATCCCCCAACGCGTCTCCGCATTGAGGCGCAAATGCACAGTAAGAACGTCGCTTCGCCGAAAGAAATCCTCCTTGCTTTCGGCGGCTTCGAATCCATCGTCGGCTGCACGAGACAACGAGCCTTCGCGTCCCCAGATGAGGACGCGCATCCCGAACGCCTTTCCGTACCCAGCCACGATCTTCCCAATTGATCCGTAGCCGAGGATGCCAAGGGTGCGCCCACGCAAGCTAGTACCGATCGTTTCTCGCTGCCATTTGCCCGCTCGCGCATTCGCGACCTCTTGCGGGAGGCGACGAGCCGAAGCCAGCACAAGCGCCCAGGTCAGTTCTGCTGGAGCGTACGAACTACCGCCACTCGCCGCGACCGCAATTCCTCGCCGCGTGCAAGCTTCTATATCAATGTGCGTAACACCTTTGCCGGTTTGACTAATGAGCCGCAGGTTCGGCAGGCGGCTAAGCAGCGCCTCGTCAATGATCGAGCGCTCGCGGATCGGCACCAGTACATCGGCGTGCTTGAGGCGCGCCGCGAGATGATCGATGTTCTTGACGAGGTCCGTGTAAATGTCCACTTGGTGGCCCGACAGTATGCTAAGAGCATCAAGATCCCGCACTGCATCCTGATAGTCGTCCGGAATAGCTATTCGCAGCGGCCGAGGAAGGTTGGTTTTTTGATCCATGATTAACTCACTTCGCGGGTTCAATGAGTTTTGCCTTAAATTTGTGCGGGATGTACATGTATCCATGTCTCGGCAAGGTTTCGGTCAAGCGAGACTTTTGTCTACATACCCATCAAGGAAAGTGCAGGGGACGTCGTGCACGCCGAGACTTAACTCCCGCAGACCCGCGAACGGGATTCAATCGGTCCGGAATATCGTGAGGTATTGATCATCACCGCCGAAGCATCGAGTCACGAAAAAGGGTGCATCGACGTGCCGTAGTTCCGACACAGCATTTTCATCGTGTGTGATTATATTCGTGTCTGACAATCAGTCAAGTGCTCATTCGGCAGCAGAACTGGATGAACAACGTCGTTGACACATACAGAGTCGTGAATAGAGCCGAAAAAAAGCCCGCTATAGCGGGCAAAAATCTCCTGGAGAAATGGAGGAAACTGAACCGACGGTCGGCACGATGGGCCGCAATCCGGCCGTCGGAGGTATTCGGATTCCGCCTACGCTTGAGATGTTCCTTCCTCGGCAGTTCTAGTAACGAAGCTCGGCTCCTAAACGTAAGGCGTCACGGCATCTGTGAGTTTTTCGCTCGATGCGTTTATGCCATGAATGGCGGGATCATTGATCGTATTGAGCGCCGAACTTGAGACACGGGCGAACTCGACTTCACGATCGAAATTTCGCATCAACGCGACATAGATCGTTGCCGAGATGAATAGCCCGACAGAAAAAGCGATGTCCGCCTTGTCCAGGAGGATGGCAAATGGACCCGTGTATAGAGAGGTACTGAAGAACGGGATCATTGCCAGAAAGCCGAAAGCGTAGCTAATGATGCCGGCTTCGTTCCACCGCCCATACATTCCACCATTTGACTGCATGATGTCCGAAATCGAATAGATGCCACGCCTCACGAAATAGTAGTCCGTAAGGTTGACGGCAGTCCAAGGTATGAGGAAGTAGCCGAGAATACTCAGAAATGCCGAGAATGAATCAAGAATGTTGGGCGGCATCAAGAGCACGGCGGCGATAGCCAACGCGCCACCGCAGACGATCGTGAAAGCACGAAGGCTGACCGTCGATTTCAATGGGCGAAATGCCTCGGCAGCACTCAGCAGCGCGACGGTGCCGCTATACAGTGTGATCGCACAGGTGATGAGGCAGGAGACTGCTGCCACAATCATCGTGGCAACGCCCAAGCCGAAGCCAAAGCTGTCGCCCAAATGTCGGATCGAAGCGATGACATCAGTATTCGGGAATGCGACCGAGAGTGCGGCGCCCAGGCTTTCCAGCCAGATTGCGGAAACCGACGTTCCGCAGAAAACCGCCGCGGATACTGCAGAACCGCGCGTTCTCGTTGGCAGATACCTGGTGTAGTCGGACACGATTGGGGCGATGGCGATCTGATAGGTAGCCGCCGCCCCGAACTGGGCGAGGAATGGCACCAATGCGAAGTGATGTTGCGACAACATTGAGCGGATCGGCAGAACCACGGAGGCCGCGATCGTCAGCAAGACCAAGTTGATCAGTGTCGCGTAGGAGGCAAACTTCTCAAAGCGCAGAACGAGCCGATAGCCGATCGTCGCGATCGCCATCGCTGTGATTCCGAATGCGATTTGAACGAGTGACGGGTGACTGATCCGCGTAACGTCGACAAAGGATTGTGCGCCTGTCTGGATGAAAAACACAGCGAACCCGAAATTGCATAGCATCGCGGCGAGCAAGGGAATGATGGCGCCGCGTGAGCCGAACTGCACACGTGACTGGATCATTTGGGGTAACCCCATTCGGGGGCCTTGGGCGCCGTGAAAGGCCTGGAAAAGTGTGCCGAATACAGTCCCTATGACTATGGCGGCTAACGTCCACGGAAGGTCCAGCTTGTACAGTGGGCCGACGGCGCCGGTAAATAGCGTGATGAGTGTAGCGTTCATCATGAACCATAGCTGCACCTGATTCATGACGTTGCCGTGTCGCTCCTGTTCGGGTATGAAGTCGAACGAACGAGATTCGATGACACTGGATTGACTCACGGGTACTCCTTTCATCTGGATGTTTTCGGTTGCTTCGTCCATGAGCCGTTTATCGACCGGATGCCTAAATGCCCGCTCAAGAACATCTGATGAGCAGTTCTTTGAACTTAAGCGTGGTCACGGCAAGGTTGGACGTGAGCTTTCCGCAGAGTACGATTGTCAATGTGCATCCACTGCGCTGGACGTGCCACTCGAATACGCCAGGCGTGCCAACTTGCATACGAAAGTATTCTGGAGGTGTCGTCTGCCCTGAGATGGCTGAGGCGCAGATTCAGTACACGTTCGGGGATCGGCAGAGCAAGATGCAAGAACACCGGCGTGCATAAGTTGCGTCGACATATAGATGCAGGTCGTTCGTCCGGAGGGCTGGATCGTCAGCTCGCAATACGCAAAACGGATGTTGAAGACGTTACTTCGCTTCAACTGCCGTCAACGTTACGCCCCTCGCGTGCCGAGTCAACAGCATGACTTCAACCCTCCGGCCAGCCGCATCAACGAACTGTTGCCACGCTGAACTCGCGTGCCTGGCCTTCTCGAGGCTCTTTTGTCTCTACCGACAGAGTCCTATGAACGCGGTGACATGCTCCGAGGCTCGGCGAGCGCATCAATGTGGCCCGGCCAGGCGCTCACGGACGCTTGGCGGAGTCGCTTGTGGGTCAACGCCATAAGGGTTTCACCCAAGGCAGTGATGTCGCGCGCAGGCCAACCGCTGGCACGCGTGGTCGGTCGCGTCCCAAGCCCCGCACCTATCATTCGTTCAGGTTTTCGTGCCACCTGAACGCCCAACTTCAGTCCACGCTATGCACACCATTGCCTTTCTATTCAAGCGACGCCCCGGCATGTCCCTGGCCGACTTTCACCACCACTACGAAAAGATCCATGGTCCGATCGCCCGGACTCTGCCGGGCCTCATCGAGTACCGTCAATATCCGATTCGCAGCGCTGGCCGGGGAGACGTGCACTTCAAGGACGCCTCCGGATTTGATGCATTGTCGATCTATGTCTTCGAAAACGCTGAAGCGGCCGACGCTGCATGGCAATCGCCAGAAAACGAGCCGGTGCAGGAAGACACCCTCCAGTTTATCGACCTCGACACCATGATCACGCTGCCGGTGACATTACGGACGGTGCTCGCGATGCGGGAGCTTGCGCGATGACTAAGCCTTGCGAGATCCCGGTCATGCCCGGCTGTGGGGTGCATCACGCAAAGATGTCTCCCAACTCCTAGCCAGTGCGTATCGGAAACACTATCGAGACATCGGGGCAGGGAGGGCTGGTTGCCCGGGACGCGGTTGACGCCCATGGATGATCGCGCCTGACAGGCACATTGAGACGGCGTGGCTAAGGGTTTTTATCGACCACGGCGGACAGTGCGAGTGTGGTTTGACTGATCTGGTAGGACTAACAGCAGGAAGGAAACGCGAAGTGAGTCAAGTCGTTGAGAAAATCAGGTTGCGCGTTGCCGAGAAGACAACGCTCACACCGCACGTTGTCGGCGTCCGCCTGGTTTCGGAGGCCGGGGAGCTGCCGCCGGCGGAACCGGGTGCGCACGTCGAGGTAACACTGCGGAATGGAATCTCTCGCCAATATTCGGTTGTACCGTCCCCAACTCGAGGTGATTGGTGCGTGGCCGTGCTACGAGAGGCCGATGGCAGGGGCGGCTCTGCCTATATTCACGACAAGCTTGCCGTGGGGGATGTTGTCGAAGCCACCAAACCTCGAAGCCTTTTTCCCCTCGAAGAAGCTCTGGAGTATCTCTTTCTCGCCGGCGGCATAGGGATAACTCCCTTTTTGTCGATGATCGAGGAAGCTGAGCGACGCGAGCGCCCTTGGAATCTCGTCTACACCGGGAAGTCGGCGGAGACCATGGCCTACGCGTCGGCCCTTCAGAGCCGTTACGGAGAGAGGGTCTCGATACACGAGACCCTGGGAGGAACGCGCATCGATTGTGCGAGTGTGATCTCTGCACATCCGCGAGCTGAGGTGTACTGCTGCGGACCATCGTCGTTCATCGATGGTGTGAAGACCGCTACCGAGGCAGCGAAGCGAGAGGTGCACGTCGAACACTTTCATGGAGAGGCGCACCCCCACGAGGGCGAGCAGGCTTTCGAGCTTGAACTCGTCGACACCGGGATCACCTTGATGGTTCCTGCAGATAGAACGGCCTTGGATGTCGTGGACGACGCGGGAGTGTTTGTGCCGTCGTCGTGCCGGGAGGGTACCTGCGGGACCTGTGAGACACCAGTATTGTCCGGCGAGATCGACCATCGCGACGTCGTCTTGAGCGCCAAGGAGAAGGCACAAAATTCGTGCATGATGCTTTGCGTTTCTCGAGCGGCAGCCGGAACATCTCGTGTTCGGATCAAGCTTTAATACCAAATACGGAGGAGTACAGAAACATGAACGGCGAAATGACGTGGCCCTCGACCGCCGATGAGTTCTACCGTCAATTTGATCAATACAACATTCCACACGGACCCGATGGCACGCCTTTCGAGTATCTGGATGCTTTCCGCGACGCAATCGCCGCGGAAGATCGATGGGTAAGCTGGTGTGAGAGTTACGGTGGCTATTGGCTGGTTGCCGGATGGGAAGAGGGTAGAGCAGTCTTCCGTGACACTCGAACTTTCGAGAACGGTGAAGCGCCAATTATCCCGACATGGGTCATGCCATCGGGGCGCCCTCAAATGCTGACTGGTTACGACGGTGCGAAGCACATGAAGTACCGGAAGCTGGTGCATGAGGCTTTCACTGCTCCGGCTGTCGCGAAAATGTACGACGAGCTGGTATCCGACGCGCGGACCCTGATTTCTCGGTTTGCGCGCGATGAGCGTGCGGACCTCGTCAAAGATCTTGCCACGGGCTTCGCTCATAAGATGGTTGCTCGCCTGACTGGTCTGCCGTTAAATGAAGCAGAGAAGTTCGGGCCGTGGGTCTATGCCATGTCGCACAGCAGTGCGCTCAGAAAAGATCTTTCGGCTGATCTCGAAGAGATGAATGCCAGATTCGAACGGCTGCATGCGGAACTTCGTCAGAACCCCAACGACAGCATCATGTCGCAGTTGATCAATTCTGGCGAGGTCGATGGGACACCCCTGACCTATGAGGACCTCCTCGACTGGTTCTCTGTATTCATGCTGGGATCCATCGAGAATACGTCTTTCATTATCGCGGACAGCGGTTGGCTGTTGGCTCAACGTCCCGATCTTCGCAAGAGACTTCTCGACGATCCTGACCTGTACGATCCATTCATTGACGAATGCATGCGTTACTTCAGTACAGCATCTGGCGCCGCGCGAACGGCTACTGTCGATACTGAAATCGGAGGCGTTAAGATCAAGGCCGGCGATAGGGTGTTCCCGTATTTGCCCCTCATCAACCGAGACCCTAGGGAGTTTGTCCATCCCGAAGTCTTCGACCCGACACGGACGCCCAACAGGCATCTCACGCTTAGTTTCGGTCCGCACCGTTGCCTGGGTGCAAACCTCATTCGCGTCGAACTGCAGGCGGTCGTGAAGACTCTCCTCGAAGAATTGCCTGATTTCAAGCTTGATCCGGGTGCGCCGTCTGTGTGGAGTCGCAGCCACGTGGCGGGAATGAGCTCGGTCCCGATCTTGATTGGGGGGTAGCTGTGACGCGGTTGAAATCTCTTTGGAACCTAGGCGATCAGCAGGGTTTGCGCAGGGTAGGCGCCAGTGTCGAACTCAGCGTGCTGTTCGGTCGAGTTCCGCTTCAATCAGGGGGATCAGTTGATTGACGATTCAGTTTCTGCCGCGTACAAGCAAAAGAAAACGCGCCTTCGCTGTCCCTGCGGAGAGTTCCTCCAGGCGGACACCCCCGAAGCACTTGTGTCTCTGGCTCGGGTGCACCTTGAAGAGGTGCACCCGGATTTTGCTGACAAGTATTCGGATGCCGATATTCTTTGGCTCGCTTACTAAACGATCCGTAGTCTCCCGGCGGCGACGCAGCGATCCTGCATCCATGCGATCGCGAGGTTCAGCGATTATTTTGAGCGACCGCCGGATAAGCTTACGCTCGACGACGTTCGGGCCGATCAGGTTCGATGCGGATCGAGAACGACAAGCGCGGCTAGCAGTGCAATGTCATGCTGTCGTCTGCGCTGTTCGGCAGTCTGCGCAGCTGTTGGCGGCTGGCGCGCCCGTCGCACCATCTATTCCCGGCCGAACACCCCATCAAGCCCAATTAGGCGACCGTGCAGGACGCGGCTTGCCGGTTTAACCGCCGGCGCGGTGGCTGGGATCGACAAGCGCGTCAGCGTGCATGTGCTGCAACTTTGGAGAGCGGAGCCGACATCCGCATCATCCAGGTTTGGTTGGGCCGCGAGAACCGTTCGGCGACGGCGCGTTACACCCGCGTCTCGACCGGCCTCGTCGTCGCGATGGCGAAGCCCCTTGGATCAGCTGGCACGGAAGCTGACGCCGTCGGAATAGGCCGTGCAGCCGGCGCTGGCGTCCGAGGTCGCGGACGTCATCCGCCGCCATGGCGAGACGCACGCGAAATAGCACGCTGGCCATCTCGCGCGCGTCGGCGAGGCGTGGAAGCGCCGTCAGGTTCCTCTCCACGTTACGACGACGGAGGGGTTGCACAAGTACCCGTTGCGACTGCTATCGAGAGGCCGTCGGCCACGGTTTGCAAGTGCCGTCCACGTTGTCCTTTGCCGTGACGGATGGCGACGGCACGTATCGGATCTTGTCGAGTTTCTTGCCGCCAAGCATTTCGGCCGCACTATCGACGGAGTAACGGGCCACGTCCATCGGCGACTGAAGGATGGTGCCGTAGAGCTTGCCCGACTTGAGCAGCCCCACGCCGATCGGCTCACATCCCAAGCCGACGATTGATAACCTGGACGGATCGAGGCCGGCTCGCTCGGCGGCGACGACTGCGCCGGCGGCCATCGCGTCTTCCTGCGCGAAGACCCCCTTGATGTCCTTCCCGAATTTGGTGAAGAGGCCCGCAGCTGCCGTGGCCGCCGTCCCTTGATCCCAGTTGCCCGGCTGCGAGCCGACGATCTTGATGCCGGGGGCAAGCTTGGCCAGTTCTTCGCGGAAGCCCTTGTCGCGCGCGATCACCTGCGCTTGCCCGACATATCCCGTGAGTTCGATGATGGAGCCGGAACTACCGAGGCCTTTCGCCTTGAATCCCTCGACCATCAGGCGGGCGGCAGCGCGGCCTTCCTCCTCGTTATTTCCGCCGGTGTACTGGAGCCACAAGGTGTCATACTTTTGGTCGGGCAAGACTTCGGTCAGCAGCAAAGGGATGCCCGCCGATTTGATCTTGTGCATGGACGGCAGGAGTGCCGTCCCGTCGATGGCCCAGAGAAGGATTGCGGCGGGCTTCTGCGCGATTGCCTGATCCACTTGGGCGGCTTGTGTGGCCGGGTCGAACTTGTTGGTGACCAGCTTCAGGTCGATGCCTTTCTGCTTGGCATATTCCATCGCTGTTGTGTTGTAGGCCGCGCAGTATCCGCAGACATCGTCTGCAGCGAGCAGGATGACTTTCGGATTTGCGGCCGCGGCGTGGGAGAGACCCGTCATCGAGACGGCCGCGACGGCGATCGCGGTGATCCGGCGTGCGAACGGAGCGCAAAGTTTCTGGATGGACATGACAGTGGGCTTGTGAGTTAGAAGGAGTGGGGTGCCAGGCATTACGGCATACTGGTTCACCGATCTCGGGCTCGGATTGCGATGACGCCTCGGATGAAGAGAAATGTACGTATGCGAAGTTCAAGGCACTCGATTAGGAATGCCATGTGTTGGACCAGGATCGCCAGTTTTTTCAGAGTTGATTGATTGGCTGTGTGCGGCGAGAGAGAAAACGTGCCTTGCCGGGCGACGCGGAATAACCCAAAGTTGCTGTTACGGGGCGGCGTTGTTCCCGACGGTAGCCCCGGGTTTCGAGGCGTAGTGCCCACGTTTGTGCAGAAAGGCCCGCCGAACGTGCGGAAGAGTTGCCCACTTCGTTGGAATGCTGCCGTACGAGTTTGTGCGTGTCGTGAGCCATATAGGCTCAGTTTTTGCGTGTGCTGTGCGCTTTTCCTTTTGGTATCGCTATGACTACAAGTTTCTCTACCTCTGAAATCGCGCCACAGGAGCGCCTCGAGTTCTGGCGGGACGTTGTATGTCGCACGTATGTGTCGGTGACTTGTGATCCGCTTGAGTGTGAGCTCGACGGTCAAGTCACGTTGTATCCGTTCGGCTTCACGCAATTGACTGATATTTCATCGTCGGCTGCGTCCTATAAGCGGACCGTGGAGATCATTCGCCAGTCTCCGAGCGAGGATTTGCAGTTCTGCCTCATCCTGGATGGCAGTCTTTCGATTGAACAGGCCGGCCAGCAGGCGGTGCTGGGGGCGGGAGATATCGGGCTTTACGACGCCGCCCAGCCGTTTTCACTGCATCTCGGGGAGCGATATCGCGCGCTGAACCTGAAGGTTCCCAGACCGGTTCTGCTGGCCCGCGTCGCCGACGTCGACAAGCTGATGGCGCGGCGGTTTCCGGGCGAGTCCAAGCTGGGAGCGCTCGTCAATTCCTTGCTTCGTGAGTCGGTCAGAGTCGGCGACTTCGCCGACGAGCAGCTAGCTGCTCGCTTGTGTGGCTCGGTCGTTGACATCTTGTCTGCAGCGATCGAGAACGAACTGCTGGGGTGCCGGGAAAACAACTCCCGACAGGGTGCACAACTCGACCGCATCAAGTGCTACATGCTTGAGCGACTCGGCGATACTGATCTCGATATCGCTACTATCGCCTCGGAATGCCATATGGCGCCACGTACCGTACATCGGCTATTTGCGATGGAAGGTACGACGGCTATCCGCTGGCTTTGGCAGCGGCGTTTGGCGGCGAGTTACCGTGCGCTAGCGGAAGGTCATGTCAGGCAGGTATCCGAAGCGGCCATCAATTTTGGTTTCAGCGATTTTTCACATTTCACACGTGCGTTCAAGAAGGCGTTCGGCATTGTGCCGCACAGCCTATTGTGCAAAACGCATTGATCGCCGTTCCTGCGGCGTCGCGTTTCTTCGTGGATCGTGGCGACGAATGTCCGTCATTCCGTTGAAGTGGGCAAATTTGGCCGGGTGAGCGATGGCCGACCATCCGTCAGATGATCAGAGGTCGGAGGCGCATGGGGCTGACGTAAAAAGCCGAAGGTGACCAGGCGGCCGCCTTCGGCGCAAATTCGACCGCCCAGGCGTTTCAGCTCAGACAGCCAGGCACAAGTACTTGATCACGACGTAGTCATCGATTCCATAGTGCGAGCCTTCGCGACCGATGCCTGACTGCTTCACGCCGCCGAACGGCGCGACCTCGTTCGAAATCAGTCCGGTGTTCACGCCGACCATGCCGTACTCGAGCGCCTCGGCGACGCGCCAGACGCGCGCGATGTCGCGGCTGTAGAAATAAGCGGCGAGACCGAACTCGGTGTCGTTCGCGTAGCGGATCACTTCGTCGTCCGAGCTGAACTTAAACAGCGGCGCGAGCGGGCCGAACGTCTCTTCCTTCGACACCTTCATGTCCGTCGTGACGCCTGTCATCACTGTCGGCTCGAAGAAGCTGTGGCCGAGCGCGTGACGCTTACCGCCGGTCGTCACGCGTGCACCCTTTGCGAGCGCGTCCTCGATGTGCTCCTCGATCTTCAGCACAGCCGCTTCGTTGATCAGCGGGCCTTGCGCGACGCCCGGCTCGATGCCGCGCCCGACCTTCAGCTCGCCGACCGCAGCGGTAAGCTTCTGCGCGAACGCGTCGTATACGCGCTCGTGCACGTAGAAGCGGTTCGTGCACACGCAGGTCTGCCCGCTGTTCCGGTACTTCGACGCGATTGCACCCTCCACCGCGGCGTCGAGATCAGCGTCGTCAAACACGATGAACGGCGCGTTGCCGCCGAGCTCCATCGATACCTTCTTGATCGTCGTCGCGCATTGCGCCATCAGCACGCGGCCGACCTCGGTCGAACCGGTGAACGTCAGCTTGCGCACGATCGGGTTCGACGTCAGCTCGGCGCCGATCACGCGCGACTTGCCGGTCACGACGCTCAGCACGCCGGCTGGCACGCCCGCGCGCTCGGCCAGCACGGCCATTGCGAGCGCCGACAACGGCGTCGCCTCGGCCGGCTTCACGACGATCGGGCAGCCGGCCGCGAGTGCAGGGCCGACCTTGCGGGTGATCATCGCCGCCGGGAAATTCCACGGCGTGATCGCCGCGCACACGCCGATCGGCTCCTTCGTCACGACAATGCGCTTGTCGACCGCCGGAGTCGGGATCGTGTCGCCGTACACGCGCTTGCCTTCCTCGGCGAACCACTCGAGGAACGACGCGGCGTACACGATTTCGCCCTTCGCCTCCGCGAGCGACTTGCCTTGCTCGGTCGTCAGGATCAGCGCGAGATCGTCCGCGTTCTCGACCATCAGGTCGTGCCATTTACGCAGGATCGCGGAGCGCTCCTTCGCAGTGCGCTTCCGCCAGGCCGGCCATGCGGCGTTCGCCGCGTCGATTGCACGACGCGTCTCGCTTTGGCCCATGAGTGCAACGGCGCCAATCAGCTCGCCGGTTGCGGGATTCACGACATCGAACGTTTTATCATCGTCCGCCGATTGCCACTGGCCGGCGATGTAAGCCTTCGTCTGCAGGAGGCTTGCGTCTTTCAGGTTCATCGTAGGTTTGCTCCAGAGTGTTCAGTAGACGCCAGCGGAGGATGTGCCACGGTCCGACGTTTGAATATTCTTCTGCTTGAAACGCTGCGAGAGCGAGGAAGCAGCTTGAACGAGGAGGGTGGTGTCGACGCCGACAGCGACGAACTGCGCACCGGCGTCGAGATACATCTCTGCCACCTGCTGGTTCGCCATCAGCACGCCGGCCGCCTTGCCAGCTGCACGGACGGTGTTGATTCCGTCGAGGATGGTTTGTTGCACGTCGGGATGATTCGGCTGGCCGCGAAGACCCATCGACGCCGAAAGATCTGCTGGACCGAAAAATACGCCGTCCACACCGTCGACCTCAACGATGGTCCGCAAATTCCTGATAGCGAGTGTCGTCTCCGCTTGCACGAGTAAACACATTTCGTCGTTTGCGCGATTAACGTAGTCCTCGATCTGATTCCAACGTGAAGCGCGCGCCAGCGCCGCACCCATTCCGCGGATGCCTTCTGGGGCGTATCGCATGGCGCGCACGATCTGTTCGGCTTGCTCGGCCGTATCGACCATTGGTACCAGAAGCGTTTGCGCGCCGACGTCGAGGTACTGCTTGATCAAGGACGTTTCACCGTTTACAGGGCGGACAACGGGGTGTACGGGATAGGGTGCCACGGCGCGTAGCTGTTCCAGGACTGTACGCACATCATTCGGCGCATGCTCGCCGTCGAATAGAAGCCAGTCAAATCCGCAAGTCGCCAGAAGTTCGGCGGAATTTGCGTCCGCCAGGCCGACCCACAACCCAATTCGGGTTTGTCCGGCGCGAAGTGCATCGCGAAAGGTATTGCCGAAATCTTTCATCTCGCGTCTCACACAAATTTGAAGCCAATCGCCCCAAGCGGACCGTAATCGACGTGGAAGGTATCCCCGGCGCGAGCCGCAATCGGGCTGGTGAACGAGCCACTGAGGATCACGTCGTTTGCATTGAGGCCTTCATCATAGGGCGCGATCTTGTTCGCGAGCCACGCGACGCCTGTCGCGGGATGATTCAGGACGGCGGCGGCGAGCCCGCTCTCTTCAATCGCGCCGTTCTTGTATAGCAGCGCACCGACCCAGCGCAAATCGACGTCCATCGGACGCACGGGGCGTCCGCCCATTACGATTCCCGCATTCGCGGCAAAGTCGGAAATCGTGTCGAACACCTTTCGCGGCGCTTTGGTCTCGCGGTCGAACTGCTCGATTCGTGCGTCGATGATCTCCACAGCGGGCGTCACGTAAGCGGTGGCATCCAGCACATCGAATAGCGTGATGCCGGGGCCTTTCAGGGGCTTGGAAAGAATGAACGCCAGTTCCACTTCGACGCGCGGCGCAATGAAGCGGTCGGCGCGAATGTCCTGACCGTTTTCGATAAACATACTGTCGAGCAGCGGTGCGTAATCAGGTTCGTCGATTTGTGACGAACGCTGCATCGCGCGCGAAGTCAGGCCAATCTTGCGGCCTTTGATCACGCGGCCTTCGGCCAGCTTGATCTTGACCCATTCGCGCTGGATCGCATAACCATCCTCGATGGTCATCTCGGGATACGCGGCTGAAAAATGGCGCAACTGCGTTCGTGTTTTTTCGGCCTGGTCGAGCTTCGCGGCAAGCTCGCGAATCGTCGTTTGGTCTAGCATGGTGAAGTCTCCCTGGTGCTGCTCAGCTTTTCAGGCGCACGTGCAGATTGTTGTGCTTCCAGGTGCCCGCTTCGCTGAACTCGTTGATTTCGAGCGAGAGCGCGAGCCCCTGTTTTTCGAAGGTCTGGGCGAAGTGAAGTTTGATCACTTCGAAAAGCGCGTCGCCCGTCGCTTTCTTCGCCGTCTCCGAACGGCCAGCGCCGATCTTCAGATTCGCGTGAAGGAATGCGGCTTCGGTTTTGCCATCGGCGATGCAGTACTGCTCGCAGCGCAATGCGCGCACGCGAATTCCGCCAGGTGGATACAGGCGCTGATCGTTCTCTCGTTGCGCATCGAGCGATTGTGCGAGCTTCCTGCAAAGGTCCCCGATCGATTCTTCATTCGCCAGATTGGCGCTGTATTCAAGCGTGAGATGTGGCACGTCGAACTCCTTCCGTCAGGCGGGCAACGGTGTCACGGGCAAAATCGCGTTGATCTGCCCGGTGCCGGAACTGCCGAAATATGGCGTAATCACCTCAGCCTTACCTTCATAACGGTCCCAACCGAGCGCGCCGAGCAGCATCGCTGTGTCGTGCATGCCGCCTTCGCCCCAGCACTTCTCGTTGTAGAGCGGCAGCATGCCGCAGAACGTCTTCCAGTCGCCTTTCTCCCAAAGCGACACGACGTGCCGGTCGGTCTGTTCGAGAAACGGGTCCCACACCTTGTGCATGAACTGTTCGGCAGTACCGTTGTTAGCGAAATGATGACTGAGCGAGCCACTTGCGAGAATCGCAACCGTGCCGTCGTAGTGCTCCTCGATCGCCTTGCGCACCGCGAGACCGAACCTCGCGCTCGTCGACAGGTCATGCCACATACACCAGCCAGCGACGGATACTGTTTTGAAGTGCTGATCCGAATTCATGTACCGCATCGGAACGAGTGTGCCGTATTCCAGGTCGAGCGAAGTCTCGCTGTGCGCCCGGCTTTTCACACCCATTTGATTCGCGACTTCTGCTATCAGGTTGCCCAGCTGCACATTGCCTGGATACGCGTACTCCATATTGTTGATGAAGTGCGGCAACTCATTGCTCGTATAGATCCCCTCGAATTTCGGCGCGCAGTTGATGTGATACTCACTGTTCACCAGCCAGTGCACATCAAACACGACGATCGTGTCGACACCAAGTTCGCGGCAGCGTCTTCCGATTTCATGATGACCCTCGATTGCAGCTTGGCGACACCCTTTGTGTGGTCCGTCCAGTTCCGACAGATACAACGAAGGCACGTGCGTTACTTTTGCGGCCAGTGCTAGTTTGCCCATTGCGATGTCTCCTCTGTGCGCACGCTCAAACGCCCCAACGCGGAATGTGATGCGAGCCGAGCGATACGCACACGTTCTTCGGCTCAAGGAATGCCTCGTAGCTCCACGTACCGCCTTCGCGTCCCACACCCGAGGCTTTTGTGCCGCCAAACGGCTGGCGCAAATCGCGTACGTTCTGGCTGTTCACGAAGCACATGCCTGCTTCGATGGAAGCCGCCACGCGCAGCGCACGGCCCGTGTTCTCGGTCCACACGTAGCTCGAAAGACCGTATGAAATATCATTGGCGAGGCGGATCGCTTCGGCTTCGTCCTCGAACGGAATCAGACACGCAACAGGACCGAAGATCTCTTCCTGTGCGATACGCATTCGGTTGTCTACGTCGACGAATACCGTGGGCTTGACGAAGTTGCCCTTCTTCAAAGCCTCAGGCAACGACGACGGCGCATCCAGCCCGCCGCACGCGAGCGTCGCGCCTTCCTTCGGACCGAGTTCGATGTAGCTGCGCACTTTCGCCAGATGCGCCTGGCTGATCATAGGACCGAC
Source organism: Paraburkholderia sabiae (assembly GCF_030412785.1). Lineage (NCBI taxonomy): Bacteria > Pseudomonadati > Pseudomonadota > Betaproteobacteria > Burkholderiales > Burkholderiaceae > Paraburkholderia > Paraburkholderia sabiae. Next base: position 2,683,489 of record NZ_CP125295.1, on the reverse strand, counting down.
GATCGTGCTGTCTGCCATCGGATCGCCGACAGTCAGCCCTTTTGCGCGCTCGACAAAGCGCTCCGCGAACTTCGCGTAGATCGACTTCTGCACGAGAATGCGCGAGCCTGCCGTGCAGCGCTCGCCGTTGTTCGAGAAGATCATGAACACGGCGGCGTCGAGCGCACGCTCGAAGTCGGCATCATCGAAGATCACGAACGGCGACTTGCCGCCCAGTTCCATCGAAAACTTCTTCAGACCAGCCGTCTGCACGATGCGGTTGCCCGTCGCCGTTGAACCCGTGAAGGAAATCGCGCGCACATCCGGATGCGCGACTAGTGGCTCGCCTGCGTCCTTGCCATACCCGTGCACGACGTTCAGCACGCCCGCGGGAATCCCGGCTTCGAGCGCGAGATCTCCCAGCATTGACGCTGTCAGCGGCGAAAGCTCGCTCATCTTCAGAACGGCCGTATTGCCGAACGCCAGGCACGGCGCGACTTTCCACGTCGCCGTCATGAACGGCACATTCCACGGCGAGATCAACGCGCACACGCCGACAGGAGAAAACAGCGTGTAGTTCAGGTGCGAGTCGGTCGGATAGGTGTGGCCGTCGACGCGCGTGCACATCTCCGCGAAGTACGTGAAGTTGTCGGCGGCGCGCGGCACCAGTTGCTTGCGCGTTTGCGAAATGGTCTGCCCTGTATCGCGCGTTTCTGAATCGGAGAGTTCGGGGACGTTCTTCGCGATCAGCTCGCCGAGCTTCCGCACGAGTTTCGCACGCTCGGCGGCGGGCTTCGCGGCCCATGCGGGGAACGCGTCTTTCGCGGCGAGCACGGCAGCGTCGACGTCCGACGCCGTGCCGCTCGCGACTTCAGCCAGCACTTCTTGCGTGGCGGGATTGACGGTTTCGAAATACTCGCGCGAAGCCGTATTTTTGCCGTTGATCAGATGTTCGATTCGCATTGGCATGTCCTTGTGAGTCAGTCGCGGTTGAAATCCGCGTCGGATGCAATTACGTTGGCGAGACGGCCAAGACCGTCAATCTCGCAGATGACTTCGTCGCCGACATCCACATTGACGATGCCATCGGGCGTGCCCGTCAGGATGATGTCGCCCGGCGCAAGCGTCATGAAGCTGCTGAGATATTCGATCAGCGCGGGAATGTCGGTAACGAGGTCACGGGTCCTGCCTTGCTGATGCAGCTTGCCGTTTACGTAGGTGCGCAATTCGAGCTGCGCTACGTTGGCAATATCCGCTGCGTCGACAAACCAGGGGCCGAGCACCGTACCCCCATCGCGGTTCTTTACGCGCAGGTTAGGGCGGTAGTAGTTCTCCAGATAGTCGCGGATGGCGTAGTCGTTCGCGATCGTGTACCCGGCTACATACTGCATCGCGTCCTCGCGCTTCACTTCTTTCGCGGGGCGGCCAATCACAACGGCAAGCTCGCACTCGTAGTGCATGAACGTGACATCGGCAGGACGGCGCGTTACACCGCGATGGCCAATTACGCCGCCGGGCCCCTTGAGAAACACGAGCGGCTCGTCCTGCTTCGAGAATTGCAACTCTTTTGCATGCTCGGCGTAGTTCAGGCCGAGCGCGAAGATCGTGCCGAATTCGATAGGCGCGAGCCACACGACGTCTTCTTCGCGACAAATTCGGCCATCGGCCAACCGCACGCCGCGTTCGTGCGGATACGCCTCGTGAATGGCGCCAGCGTATGCAACACGGCCTCGCATCATCGCGCGCCTCCTTGGGTGGTCATCGAAAAATCAAGCGGCGCCCAGTCGCCGATTGTGACGCGCACCTTGTCACCAGGAAGCGCTACGGGCGCACCGTGCGGCACGCCGAGTGTCAGGACGTCGCCTGGCGCGAGTGTCATGAAATCGGTGACATCGGCGATCAGCCGCGCGACGTTTCGAATCGACGTCGCGGTGTTTGCATGAAGCGTGTGCTTTCCTTCGATGCTGATTTCGATGTTCAACGCATCAGCATCGGCAACATGCCGACGCGCGACGATGGCGGGGCCGATCACGCAAAAACCATCGCGTGCGCGAAAGCGGACCGACGGCCGATAGACGCTTTCGTGTGGCACGCAGAGATCCGCGACGACGGTGTAACCCGCGACGAAGTCCAGTGCCTCGTCGACGTTCACGCGGCACGCCGTGCGTCCGATGACGATGCCCAGTGAACCGCCTATCTGTACGCCTTCGACGCCGTCTGGCACAACGATTTCTGTGCCATGCCCTGCGAGTGTGTTGCGCGGCTTGACGTACAGCACAGGGGCTTGTGGCGGCGCCTTGTACGGGGGCGCGTTCACCGCGCCGCCCAACGCATCGAGCGCGGCACGGTCGTTCAACAGTGTGCCGTAGACCGTACCGTCGACGGGGGTTCGGCAGGTTTTAACTTGCGCCAGCAGTTCACGGACGCGCCGCACATCCATATCGCGAGGCATGGGCTCCTCTTCGAGATGGATCAGATGGTCATTTACGACGAACATGGGCCTTGGTCGAAAAACACTAAGATGTTAGTGATTGTGCTCCTGTTACGATGGACGGTCAACGGGATTTTGTGGCGGGGTTTCCCCCATGACCGAGCACGAACGATCAATACACCATGCGAAATACGTCTGCTGATCAACTTTTGCACCGCAACCTTCCGATGCTGCTGTTGCGGGCCAGAGAAAAGATGATGGAACGCTTCCGTCCTTTGATAAGTGCATATGGACTGACCGAGCAGCAGTGGCGCGTAATCCGCGCGCTCGACGAGTGCGGGCCGTTGGAGCCACGGCAGATTTCCGACTTATGCACGATCTCGAGTCCCAGTATGGCGGGCGTTCTTGCGCGGATGGAGGCGCAAGACCTTGTTGTGAAAGAACGGTTTGCGGATGATCAGCGCCGCATTCTGGTTTCACTGACGGAGAAAAGCACGCAGTTGGTACTGACATTGTCAGCGGATCTTGAGGCCGAGTATCGGGTGCTGGAGCGTGACGTCGGTGCGCCCGTCGTCGACCGGTTGTATAAGGCTATCGACGAGTTGCTCGTCGGCCTGGATCGAGAGTGAGAATTCTCTTTACGCCTGTTCTTGCGCAGTCGGTCGGCGAGTTGGGGCGCCAGTCGGGTGTGTGAAGTCTCCTTGATGAGTACGGGTACTGATCGTCGATCATTCTTCGCCCTGCTAGTGGCAATTATGAACAGCAGGGCTACGCCATCACATTACGTATTGCTAGTCGCCGTCATCCTCACCAAGAGTTTGGGACTGAGGTGAGGGTTGCCGTATGCACGCCACATGCTGATCTGCCCACGGTACTCAGATTACGTTAACTGACTCCCCACCAGAACTGTCACGGTTGGCGCGCCCGGTCGATCGGATGGCACGCGAGACACTGTCAATTGAAATCTTTTGGCGTACGGTGGCCATCTAATGTCGCTGCGCCGTGCAGGGCGCGGGCTGCCGTCTCGATCCATCGATGCAGGGCCACGTTGCCCGGTCGATTCTTCGAGACAGGCCGCGCCTGATCACGAAAACGAGCGATTTTTCGAAGGGTCAAAATTGACAGGCCAAAGGAGACAACCGTGGCACGCTATATCAACGCCGACGATCGTGCGCTTATCCTCGATGCACTTGCAAAGTATTGCTGGGGCTACGACGAAGGCGATTTCGACATGCTCGCCGATGCCTTCACAGAAGACGCAACTACTGGCGGCACGGTAACGCATACCGATATCGGATGGGGCCCTGTAGTCGGGCGTGCCGAAATCGTCGCTGTCCTCTCTGGAATCCGCAGATCTCAGACGGATCAACGTCGCCACATCATCAGTACCGGGCGGTTCGAAGAGCAAACACCCACAACTGCGAAGCTCTCGATCTACATCGTCGTTCTCGCCTCAAAGGATGGCGAGACGCGTGTCGCGACGGCTGGCCGCTACCTCATTGAAGCCGTCAAGGAGACCGATGGCGAGTGGCGGATACGGCGGCTGGACGCGATTCTCGACAGCGCTTTTTGACGATTCTGTCGATAGCTGCGAGGACATGTATGAACAATGAAGTGTTTGACTACATCGTGGTTGGCGGTGGTGCGGCCGGGTGCGTCGTTGCGGGCCGGCTCAGTGAAGACCCAACCAAGCGGGTGTTACTGCTTGAAGAGGGGCCTCATGACAGGTCCATATTCATCAGAGCTCCGGGTGGATTCTTTAAGCTACATGGAACGAAGCGTACGTTCACATATGCAGGGGAGCCTGAACCTGCCTGCGGCGGTCGGACGTATCCGTTTCTTCAGGGACGCGTGTTGGGCGGGGGGCTCTCTATCAACGCGATGGTCTACATGCGCGGTCAGAAGGAAGACTTCGAAGACTGGCGAAACATGGGGTGCTCCGGATGGGGCTATGAGGATGTATTGCCGTACTTCCGGATGTCCGAAAGCAATGCACGCTATTCCCTGCCGTTTCACGGGGTAGACGGCCCGCTAACGATATCCGACGCCGATCACCGTCACGAACTTTCTAATGCGTTTGTCCGGGCTGCGCAGGAAGCGGGCTATCGTGACGGCCGACCGATTCCGTTCAATCCGGATTTCAACGGCGGTATGCAGGAAGGGGCAGGCTTTTATCAATCGTTCACGTACAGAGGAGAGCGCGTTAGCACCGCGCGAGCGTACCTGGACCGCAAGCAAAAAAATCTGGCTGTGCAGACGGACGCTATGGTGACCCGAATCATCGTGGAAAATCGTCGAGCGGTGGGTGTGGCCGTCAGGACGCGTTCTGGCGAACACAGGGTTTCGGCTCGAAACGAGGTGATACTCTGCGCGGGGGCCTTCATGAGCCCCAAGATCCTCATGCTCTCGGGCATTGGGCCTGCTGCGCATCTCGCTGAACTAGGTATCAAGGTTGAGGCAGACTTGCCGGGGGTCGGGGCGAACTATCAGGATCACCTGATCACACCCGTCGACGCGATCTTGAAAGAGCCTGTTAGTCTGATGGGGCAGGACAGAGGGTGGAATGCGGCGCGCAACGGTTTCCAGTGGTTAATGTTCCGAACTGGCGCACTGGCCTCGACCGTAGTCGAATGTGGCGGATATTTTGACATTGACGGCGACGGAAGGCCCGAGATCAATTTGAACGCGCTCGCTGTCTCTTCTGCGGGTTGGGGAGACCCGCTGCCTCAGGACGTGCACTGTTTTTCGCTTGCACCGTTATGCCTGACCTGCCATTCGAAGGGGGAAGTTCGTCTGCGGACCCGAGATGCGGAGCAACCACCACGAGTACTTGGAAACTTTTTTGCCCATGAGCAGGAAATGAGAAACCAGGTGGAAGGCGTCCGTCTGGCACGACATATAATGCGCGCGCCGTCGCTGGCGAAATATCTGAAATCAGAACAGCTGCCGGGGGCCGCTGTTTCGGACGAAACCAAGGATATCGAGGAGTATATTCGCGCACGAAGCTCCACCGGTCTGCACGCAGCCGGAACGTGCGCGATGGGCGTCACGAACGATGCTGTTGTTGATCTTCAACTGAACGTGCGGGGCATTGAAGGATTGCGCGTAGCAGATGCATCAGTAATGCCGAAGGTGGTTCGCGGAAACACCGCAGCCGCGACTATCATGATAGCCGAGCGAGCGGCAGATTTTATCCGCCGTTCCGGCAGTGGAAAGATTGAGAAACTCCAGTCTGTCGCAAGCGTTGCAACCGCGATATAAATCAGGCATGAAGTCTGGCGGATCTTAACGGAGACCGCTCGCGGCGCGCGATTGCTCACGATGTAACGGGGCGATGTGCTCGTTGAGTGTGACATTTGGCAAAAAGAGACGGTAGACATCAGTGTCTACCGTCTCTTTTTTGTCCATATGCCTTCCGAGTGATGAGTGAATTGGAGCGACGGGTTGTTGCTACCGTATTGAACCAGATGTGGTCACTGCCACTGATGTCGTTGGGTGTGGTCCATGGAAAGGATGCACCGCGCGATGTGCCGCGATGTGTACGGTATCGTCAGGCTCCAGCGCTCAGCAGGCGGGCGTCCATCGACTTACCCGCCGTCCAGTTTCGTGATGATCTAGTGCCGGAGGGCTAGCCGCGGGAATATCTGCCGGCCGTTGGAGACAAGAACAATGAACAGCAACCCACCATTCAGAAGGAGAATGGTCGCTGAAGGGACGCCGAGCAAACTTAAACCATTGTTCAATATCGCAAACGTCAGTGCACCCAAGGCAATTCCCGTTGGTGAACCGACCCCGCCACTGAGCGTAACGCCTCCGACAATTGCAGCAGTTGCAGCCTGGAGTACGAGGTCTGTGCCAAATCGCGAAGATGCCGTTGACAGGCTGATCGAAGTCAAGGCACCCGTCAGTGCGGCAAGGGCGCCCGACAAGGCGAACGCAACGTAAAGGGCAAGCGATACGTTTGCACCGGCCATTTCGGCGGCTCTCCGGTTACTGCCTGCTGCCCGGATGTCGCGGCCGACCCGCGTGAATGCCAGCATTCCTCCCGTCAGAGTGAAGACCCCGAGTGTGATCAGACTGCGTGTCGAGAGAATGCCGGCGATTGCTGAGTCCAGCAGATCGGCCTCCTCGAAATTGTTGTAGGCCAACACCTGGCCACCCTCGAGCCAGACAGCGACGCCATTGAGGAGGATCATCGAGCCGAGAGTAGTGACGAGGGAAGATACCCGCAACGTGCGCGTGAGACCGCCGTTTGCAAGGCCAATCGCGATTCCGGCTGCGAGGGCCGCCGCGATGCCAAGAATCGGGTGAGACTCTCCGCATTTTACGAGAACGAGGCCGGCCACCGCGGAGATGGAACCGACGCTCAGGTCGAACTCTCCGGCAACCATTGTTAGTGAAAGACCCAGCGTTACGAGGCCCAGAAGTGCGAACGACTGCAGCAGGGCGTAAACATTACCGAGCGACACGAAATCGCGATTGCTGATCGAGAAGATAAGCAGAAGAGCGATTGGCAAAAAGAGGCGCCACGGGGCACGCTGTATGAGTATGTTCATGGTGTTTGCCTGTCTAGAGAGGATTAGCGGCGCTTTCCGCTGAGGACGCTGCCGATCGCGACCGAGATGAGGACCGCTGCACCTTTGACCGCAAGTTGCGCTTCGTAGGGCAGGTTGTTGACGAGCAACAGGTTCCCGATTATCGCGAGGAAGAGGGCGCCGAATGCGGCGTCCGAAATCCTTCCCCGTCCCCCGGCAATACCGATTCCTCCAACGAGCACCGCGGCGATCGCGCTAAAGGTTAAATCGGTGCCGATCAGCAGATTTGCTGTCCCAGACTGTGATGCGACGAGAACGCCGGCCATCGCCGCAGTACCACCGGCCAAGGTGCAGCTGACAAGTGCAGTGAGCCGGGTTCTCAGACCTGCAATACGCGCGGCAACGCGATTGATGCCGACGAGCCGCAATTCACGGCCGAATCGGGTACGTTGCATAACGATCTCAAGCACAAGCGCCGCGACAACCAGAAGCAGCCCTTGATGAGGTAGCCCCGGAAACAACACACCCAGCCCAAGCCATGATACGTCGCCCTCGCCGATGATCGTCCTTCCGCCCGTGAGCAACGACGCCACTCCCGTAATCACTGATGCCGCTGCGATCGATGCGATGATCGGATTGCAACGCAGCAGTCCGACCGCTAGCCCTTGAAGAAAGCCGATGGTTAGCCCGACCGCCACGGCGGCAACGCATGCTGCGACCGAGCCAAATCCAAGCGCAGACACGAACACGATTGCTGCAAACGCAGCCGTCGCGCCGGTGGAGAGGAGAAATAGCTCGCCGCAAAGCGTAACGGCCGCAAGACCGATTGCCGCAGTGCCGATCGCCGCAGTTGAGTAGACGATCGAAGAGAGGTTGGCAGTTGAAGCAAAGTGCGGGACAACCATTCCCGCTCCGGCGAACACGATCAAACAAAGCAGCCGGACCGTCGTTGCCTGCACACGATTCGGGCTGAATTCGTTGCGTAACCAGATGCGGAATTGCGACTGGTTCGTTTTGGATGCGTTGGGGGTCGAAGAAATCACCATCTTCATACTGCCTCCAGGATACCACTGCCATGCAGAATGTCGTGCAGGATGTCGTCATTGGTCGCGGTTTCTCGCTCCCAAAATCGAACGATGCTCCCCCGGTAGACAGTTACGATTCGTTCTGCAACCTCCATAATCTCCTCGAGGTCCGTCGAATAAAAGATCACCGTCATGCCTCCTTCAGTGAGTTTTCGAATGCGCGTATAGATCTCGGCGCGAGCGCCGATATCGACGCCGCGCGTTGGTTCGTTTAGCAGCAGTAGCCGTGGTTTCGTGCTAACAGCCTTTGCAATTGCGACCTTCTGCTGATTTCCACCGCTTAGCGTCGAAACGTCGTGAGGTAGTCTGCTGGGGTCGATCTGGAATTCGCCGGCGAGGGACGACGCACGGTCGTGTTCTACCGGAGAAGAGATCCAGCCTCGCGTGCTCACTTGGGGAAGAATATGGGAGGTAAGATTGATGCCGATCGGCGCGTCCAGAAAGACGCCTTTTCCGGCACGATCCTCCGGAACGTAGGCGATGCCCTCCGCGTGCGCGGCTTCGATGCTATGCAATAGCACAGCTTTTCCGTCGAGTTCGATGTGCCCGGTATATGCTGGGTGCAATCCTGCCAGCGTTTCGATGAATGCGTCCGCTCCAGATCCTAATTGCCCAACGACGGCCACGATTTCCCCAGGGGCAAATGCCAGATCAAAGGCCTTGAATCGAGCCGCCAACGCGTGATTCCTTGTCCGGATGCGCAGTGTCCCGGAGTCGCGCGGCACTCTGGATGTGGCGTGGTCTCCGCGCACAAGATCGCGGCCGATCATGGCGCGAACCAGTTCATCGTTTGTGAGCTCGTCGGTCCGACGCGTCCAGACGTGCTGGCCGCTCCGGAACACCGTGACGCGATCGGTGAGGGCGAAGATTTCGTCAAGCCGGTGGCTTATGATGACTAGTGACGTGCCTGCATCCCTCAGAGTGCGGAGGACGCTGAACACGCGGCTAATTTCCGCATCTGATAGGGTTGCAGTGGGTTCATCGAGCAACAGTACCTTCGCACCCCGCGCGACCCCGCGTGCGATTTCGACGAGTTGACGCTCTGCCAGGCTGAGGGTAGAGGCAGGCTTCGAGGGATCGATGTGTGACAAGCCGACCGCGTCGAGGTGCTTGCGCACGATCGCATCGAAGCGGCTGCGCAAATAGATGGCTCCCACTTCCGGTGCTCCGAGCATGACGTTCTCGGAGACGGACAAGTGAGGGACGATTGATAGTTCCTGGTGGACGATGGAGATAAGGCGCGGGTCAACACGTTCACCAAGCGCGATCGATACTCCGTCGACCGTGACGGTTCCGGTGTCGGGTTTGACAAATCCGCCGAGGATCTTGACGATGGTGCTCTTGCCTGCGCCGTTTTCGCCGCACAGCCCATGGATTTCCTGACGTCTGAGTTCGAAGCCGACACTGCGAAGTGCTTGCACGCCGCCGTAGCGTTTGCTGAGATCGTGCGCGACGAGTATGGAATCGGTCATGATATTGCCTGCCAAGCAGAAGACCATGGGCGCGGTTTTGTACACCCATGGCACAAAATGGTAAAAAGTCGCCGCACTCGGCTCAGCTGGAGGATTTGGGCCAAGACTTGCAAACGCTATCGACACTCTCTTTTCCCGTTACCGCCGGATGCGGGACGTATCGCAGCTTGTCGGGCGCTTTTCCGTTGAGCAGGTCAACGACGCCATCGATCGCATAGTGCGCTTCGTCCATGGGCGACTGGAGAACAGTGCCGTAGAGCTTGCCCGACTTGAGCAGTTCGACTCCGACGGGCTCGCATCCCGAACCCACAATGGCCATCTTTGCGGGTGCCAGGCCCGCGCGCTCCGCTGCGACAATCGCACCGGCGGCCATGGCGTCTTCCTGCGCGTACACCCCTTTGATGTTTGCGCCGAACTTGGTGAACAGCCCTGCCGCAGCGGTGGTCGCGGTACCTTGATCCCAATTGCCCGGTTGTACGCCGACGATCTTGATTCCCGGTGCAATTTTGGCTAACTCGTCCTCAAAGCCGTGCTGGCGCGCAATGACTTGCGCCTGCCCCACGTATCCCGTAAGTTCGATGATCTCGCCTGTGGTACCCAGTCCCTTTGCCTTGAATCCGTCGACCAGCAGATGCGCTCCAGCGCGGGCCAGGGCCTCGTCGTTCACACCGCTGTATCCGGCCCACAGACTGTTATATTTTTGATCGGGAAGGACGTTCGTCAACAAGAGTGGAATGCCGGCACGCTGGATCTTGTGCATCGACGGAAGCAGCGCTGTGCCATCGATCGCCCACAGCAAGATCGCGGCCGGCTTCTGCGCGATTGCCTGGTCGACCTGCGCGGCTTGCTGAGCTGCATCGAATTTGTTGGTGACGATCTTCAGATCGATCCCTTTCTCCGTAGCGTATTGCCGCGCAGCGGTGTTGTAGGCTGCGCAATAGGCACAGACGTCGTCAGCGCCCAGCAGGATGACCTTTGCGTTGGCCGCAGCTGCATGTGCGGAGGTGGCGGTGGTAGCAACCAGCGCGATCACGGCGGTCGCGCGAGAGATTGTTGAAGCGAGACGTTTGGCGAGATGCATGATAGGCAATCCTTAGAAATGATGAGTCAGACCGATCAACGCTGTGTACTGGTTTAGGGACGTCATGTTTGGATTGTCGGTTCCCGTCCAGTAATACACTTGATCTCGAGCAGCGCCGCCTCTCAGTCGATATGTGTCGACTTCCGCATACAGAGCAGTGCGCTTGGAAAGGAAGTAATTGGCGGACAGCGCGAGAATGTTCGCGTGTCCGGCGCCACCGCCGCCTGAAATGCCAAAGATCTGGCCACCTCCGTTGCCCGATGCGACGGTCTGGCCAGCCGTACAGGTACCGGAACACGAAGATTGCTGATAGTAGAAGTAGCCACCAGACAGCAAAAATGCGGGGGTGACAGAGTACTGTGCGCCGCCGAAGTAAAGGTCTCTTCTCTGGTTATTTTGGCCGCTGTTAGAGTTATGCATGTAGCCTGCAAACAGTGTCGTTTTGCCAATGGCGTAACGGCCGCCCGCAGTCCAAACCTGTGCAAGGCTTGCGCCGTCAGCGCTCTTGTACTGATCGTACGCGCCGGCAATTTCGGCGCTTTCAAAGTTGTACGCAACGCTACCGCCTGCCGTCGCGCCCTTTGCGAGACTCCCGGGCTGGCCACCGAAGCCATAGTCAAGCTGAATCGCTACCGGACCAAAGGACTTCTTGTAGACTGCACTGCTGCTGATCCGGTAGCCGAGCGCCAGATTGTCGCCCGCGACATAAAACGGTGATGCTCCGTCGACCCATATCGGTGCATAGTCGAACAGGATATTCATTGCGTTGTACTGATGCCCGAACGTCAGTGCCCCGTACTTATCGCTTTCGAGTCCGACGTAGGCTTGACGTCCGAAGAGTTGTGGGCTTGTGCTGACAGGTGGGGCGGAACCATCGGCGCCTGAGAATTGATTTTCCAGGTCAAACACCGCCCGGAGGCCGCCGCCGAGATCCTCTGTTCCTCGGATACCGAATTCGTCGGGATTCATGCCACCTGATGCGAGGTACGTCTTGCTGTGCTGGCCGTCAATCGATGAAACGTAGCGAATCCCCGAATCGAAAATTCCATAGAGCGTTACGCTCGATTCGGCATGAGCGATGCCGATCGTTGCGGACATCAGTGCGCCGGCGAAAAAGTGGTGGCCCGCGCGTCGAAGGAAGGATGCGTCTCTAAAGGTCTTCCATTGTTGACGACATACGGAACTCCCGGCTAATTGGACTGGCATGTAATCTTCCCGATGATGTTGGTTATAGAAGGAATGGACGATTGAAATGTATGAAGGCGAAATTCTCTGTACTCGATCAGGAATGCCATCCGATGGACTTCGCTCGCCAGATTGGGTAAAAGAGTGATGGACCTGTCGACTCAGGCATTTGTGAATGGGGACACTCTCGAAGAGGACCCGCATCGATGGCGATGATGTTCGTCGACTGGAGCCGGCAAGTTCGGCTACCCGACAAGATGGGGGGCGATCTTTTTTGGGGATGCGTGACGGTTGCGCAGCCGACGAGCCTGTGCGCCGCCTATCGTGTTAAAGATCAAGGCGGCAAATGGTCAGCGGGATTGGAGGCGCGCGAACGTCGGCCCACCCGGCAGCATCGCGAAAGGTCCTGGTGGCGGGAGGTGGGCGCCATCAGGCGAACGGGCGTTCTAATATCGATATCTATTTTGGCCGCTCGCCATCGCCGGTCGGGAAAATGCTCATTGTGGGGCGCAGCGCATACGCGCACCATTTCCGATACGCTTCGCGAATATGGGGAACGTGTGTTCCTGGTATCGGTGGTGTGACCGATGCATCGCGCGGGGTGGCCGCTCGGTTTCTGTGCGCAGACGCTAATCGGGCACTGGTGGCCTGAAGATGGTCATCGAGATTGGCCTGAATCCTGCTTTGCATTTCACACCTTTCTAAATTCCTCTTCCCTCGCAGCTCATCCATGGCGACACATTTCTCAACCTCGCAGATTTCCGAGGATGACCGCTTCGACTACTGGCGTGACGTGATTTGCCGGACATATGTTGCGGTGACCTGCCTTCCGCTCGAGCGCGAACTGGACGCACGCGTATCAGTGCATGAATGGGGGCCAGCGCGACTCACGGATATTACGTCGTCTCCGATGGCTTACTCGCGGACGACCGACGACATTCGTCAATTGCCCAGCGACGACATACAACTCTGCCTGATCCAGGAAGGTAGTGTGGCGATTGCGCAGGATGGGCGCGAGACTACATTGGGGCCAGGGGATATCGGCCTTTACGACTCGGCGCGTCCATTCGGCATGCGTTTCGGAGAGCAGTATCGCGCGTTCGTCCTGAAATTTCCCCGTCTCGCGCTGTCGACCCGTGTGCCTTCCATTGACAAGGCGATGGCGTTGAAATTCGCAGGGGATTCCCGGCTCGGGGCGTTAGTTAACTCTGTGCTCCGGGAATCGGTAAAGGTCTGGGATTTCGCCGATGAACAGCTCGCCGCGCGGTTGAGCGGTCCAGTTCTTGACATTGTTTCTGTGGCAATAGAGAACGAGCTGCTGGGCGCGCGAGGGGTCGAATCGCGACAGGCAATGCAAGTCGAAAAGATCAAGCGTTACATGCTTGAGCGACTCGGCGATGCGGATCTCGATATCGCGACTATTGCGTTGGAATGCCATATTGCACCGCGCACGATTCATCGGTTATTTGCGGCAGAAGGTACGACCGCTATCCGATGGCTGTGGCAAAAGCGCCTTTCTGCAAGCTATCAGGCGCTATCGGAGGGCCGCGCAAGGCAAGTATCAGAGGCCGCCATCGACTGTGGGTTCAGTGATTTCTCGCACTTCACGCGTGCGTTCAAAAAGGCGTTTGGTGTCATGCCGAATAGCTTGTTGCGAAAGTCGCATTGAAGCCGCCCGTCCCATCGCGGATACGCGGCACACTGACTTGCGGAACGTCACACTACCGTGCGCACGAACAACGGTAATGTGACCATTGTCTCTACATCGATGAATTCGCGCGTGTCATGCTGCACCGGCTCGTTCGCCGGGGAATTCCACGCCGCTTCAGCCGCGCCCACGCTTTCGAACGTATAGATTGATAATGCGTCGAATCCGGATGGGACGTGTGCATGCACGTCACCCCGATTCGCCTCGCGGACCGGGCATTGTCGATACTCGATAAGGCCTGGCAGTTTTGCGACCATCGGGCCGTGCACTTCCTTGTAGTGATGCTCGAATGCTTCCCGTGTCATGCCCGGCTTGCGCTTGAAGAGAAAGGCGATAGTGTGCATAGCGTATTTGAGTCGGTGAAGGCGGCGGAGTTGCCGCCACCACAATGGCTCGGAAAGCGGAGCACTGCGGATCAATAATAGTCAGCGTAATCCGGTCAAAACAGCTGCACATGACTGGGAGCGACAATAGGCTGGTCTACGGCTGCCAGTTTAGGTCCGACGAGTTCTAACTGGGCGCACAGGCGACCATCTGAAAGTGCCGGCCTGCGGGGAATATGGGTGTTAGATTTCTTGCAGGCGTATGGTGCTCATAGATTACGTCACGACTCTGCATTTTGGCACTCAGGGTTTATTCCATTGGCACGCACAGCGAAGCCGCGTTCTTTCACCTACCTACACTTCTCATCAAGCGGTTTGATATTGAGTACATCAGTCTTACCGCGCCCAGTGCTGTTCTTGGAAATTGTTGATGTCGAGTGACGAAAATGGGACTTGGTGAAATATCCTTGCGGTCGCTGGTTGATAAATGGCTTGCGCCAACGCCTGCCAGACCGCTACACGTGAAGCAATTCGGACGCACCGCTAGCGGCGCGCGTTTCGTGGACATCGAGGTGGTGCGACTCGCGGGCCCGCTGAGGATCGCTTTCTTCTATCACGAGGATGGAGGTTGGTGTGTTTTTCCTCCAAACACCGGTGTCGCTCGAATGGCTCGATACGGGACATCTTAGTCTTGTAGGTCTTCGATGCATCCCGACTCGCGGATTATCGTGACATGACCGCTCGCCGCATTCTTCTCGGGCATCCCGTTTCGAACTCATCATCGACACAGACAGCATAGGAGTTGCTTCATGACCGAATCCAAAGACAAAACACTTCGTCTGATCTTTCCGCAGTGGCAAGGGGGCGACAATCCTCCCTACCATTTTGGCGCGAAGCTGCTTGCCTGGCTTGCTCCTGAGCCAACTGGTCCCGTCGAAGAGGTCCCGGTGGCGGCGCCTGGTGAAGAACCACTTCGGATGGAAGATGGCATCATTGCACGCGGTGCTCTGCTCGATCAGCAGCGTCAGGCGCGCCAATTGATTGATAAACATCAACCTGATCGAATCGTGGTGCTCGGAGGCGACTGTCTCGTCGACCTGGCGCCCTTTGCCTATCTCAACGAGCGCTATTCTGGTGAGTTGGCCGTGCTGTGGGTAGATTCCCACCCGGACATCATGACGCCCACGGAGTATTACAACGCACACGCGATGGTATTGGGTAACCTGATGGGGCAGGGCGACCGCGATTTTTCTCGAATGGTTAAGCATCCTATCAAACCGGAGAATGTCATGTACGCGGGTCTGCATGATCCGTCCGAGTGGGAAATGACCGAGATGAAGCGCATAGGGCTCAGGAACGTTGGGCCGACGCAACTTGCGCAAGAAGGCAGCAAACCTGTTCTGGACTGGTTCAAGTCCACAGGTGCGAAACACCTGGCAATCCATTTCGATCTCGATGTCCTGGACCCATCGATGTTCCGCGCACTTCTTTTCGCCAAGCCGGACCTGGCTGCTGACGCCTACATGGGCGTCGCGCGGGGCGAACTGACGATCGAGCAAACGGTGAAACTTCTTGGTGACGTTGCCAGTGTTGCCGACGTCGTCGGCCTTGGGATCGCGGAGCATTTGCCTTGGGACGCGCTCGCCCTGAAGGAAATGCTGGAACGGCTGCCCCTCATCGGCAATGCGACCGCTGTATAGTCGTCACAAGGCCTTATTGCAGCGCGTCAGATGTAGGGCGCCAGCGAAGAACTCCGTTCGCTCAGTTGGCGTTTCGCAATACTTCGTGAGGGAGCCGGCCGTAACGCTTCTTGAATGCGCGGCCAAAATGTGACAGGTCGTTAAACCCGCTATCAAAGGCGGCCTGGCTGACTTGCCGGACTTTTCCTTCGCTCAACAGCCTGTAACTGTTTGCGAGGCGCCGGGTCCAGATCCAGTTGACGGCTGTCGTGCCTTCAGCGGCGAACATCCGGTTGAGCGTTCGAACCGATACGCTGTTATGCACAGCGATCTGTTGGACGCTCAGGTCGGGATCAAGCAAATGCTCCTCCACATACTTTTTGACTTGAGAAAGCGGAACGGCACCTCTTGAGAGACTAGCCGTCGGCAAACTGTTTTCTATGACGGCTGTCAGGATTTCCAGTACACCATTGGCCAAGCGGCTGTCAGCAACATGATCACCCAGGTTTGCCGCGATGCATTCGCGAATCAGGGCACGGGCTATCGCTCCCCCGGGTGATGACCCGTCCAAGAGGTTTGCAGCTATGCGGTCGGTTGAACTGGTCCGGTCTTCCAGCAGCGAACTTGGGATTCTGATGACCTGGGTGGTGGATCCATTTGGGTAGCTGATTTCAGAAGCTTCCTGCGATCCGTATATGACCATATCACCGGGTCCGAACAGCGTGCGATTACCTCGCTGTTTAACAATGCCCTGGCCTTCCACCGCCAGTACAAGCAGGAAATGTCGCTCGTTTCCTGCTGCGATCTGGTTAGGGCCGCGGTGGTAGCTCATAGGAGGAGAGGTGACCTCACTCAGGTCGAGTCCTCCGACTCGACTCGCCCGAATGTTGCCGGCTAAGGACCGGTGATCAAGCCTCCGGCAGTCAACTGTCAGGTAGTTTTTGTAAATGGCGTCCTGCCAATACGCCATCCGTTGAAGTTCAGCTACCTCATTGAGACTGAACTTTGAAGCATTCATGGCTACCTCTCTCCTGACCACCAAACTGCGCGAGTGCGACCTTCGACGATGCGCGATCACTCATTCAGAGTAAATTGAAGTAAACCCTTAATCTTAAGCGGCACGAGCAGTCTAACGGTTGGCGCGAAAAGCAGAGTGGACATGAGCCTGCCGACGTATGGTCTGAGCCACGGTTCCTCGGCGATCCCTTTTGGAGCGCCGCCTGCTTTCCAACTGAGGACATATGAGTTCTATATTCACGCCGCTCACCCTTCGTAGTGTGACGATCAAAAACCGCATCGCGATGGCCCCTATGCTCATGTACACCGGCCAGGACGATGGACGGGTAACCGATCTCCATTTGGCGCATTACGGCGCCAGAGCGCTAGGTGGCGTCGGCCTCATCACGACCGAAGTGGTGGCGGTCGATCGCGCCGGGAGGATCAGCAAGAAGGATCTCGGCCTGTGGGACGACAACCAGATCGAAGGGCTCACTCGTCTTTCTGGTTTGATCCGCGCATGCGGCGCTGCGTCGGCACTGCAACTCGCGCACGCCGGACGCAAGTCGACGGCTGGCGAGCGGATTTTCGCCCCGTCTGCGATAGCTCACAGCGACGATGCGCTGCAGCCTGTTGCTTTGACGCTGGACGAAATCAAAGGCCTGGTGAACGCGTACGGAAATGCGGCTTCACGTGCTGCGCAGACCGGCTTCGATTGCCTGGAAATTCATGCCGCGCACGGTTACCTCATTCACGAGTTTCTCTCGCCGCTAAGTAACTTGAGAAATGACGAGTACGGCGGCTCGCGTGAGAACCGCTGGCGGTTCTTGCTGGAAATCGTCGAGGCGGTGAGGAAGGCATGGCCAGAAGACAAGCCACTTATCGTACGCCTGTCTGCCGAGGATAAGGCGGGCGAGGGTGGCGCGACAATCGTCGACACGATAGGTCTTGGCGAGCGTCTGAAGTCACTTGGAGTCGACGCGCTCAGCGTGTCGGCGGGAGGACTCACGCCCACGTTCGACGGCGAGATTTATCCCGGATATCAGGTTGGGTACGCGGAGCAAATCAGGCGCGCGCTCAATATCCCCGTCGGGTGCAACGGCTCAATCACTTCCAGTGAGCTGATCGAATCCATACTGCATCGAGAAGCGTCCGACCTTGTCTACATGGGCCGTGAACTTCTGCGAAACCCGTTCTGGCTCTTGAATGTGGCGAAATCGGCCGGCGCGAATCCGGAGCTGGCAATCCCCGCGTACGCACGCGCTACAGGCCCTTACGAGCGCGGACATTGAGTTCTTGCTCGCCTCAAGGGACATCGCATTTGCCTACGCGGGGCCATCTGACAAAGCGCACGACACTCCGCGACCGGGATATCCGCGTCATCACATATTGTTAGGGTCAAGCCCCGCGTGCTGGCCGTGGCGCGAGTGGTCGATCGAATGGCGCGGACGTCCGAGAGTAAAAAAAGCGAAGTACCTATAGTCCACCCTACTACCAGTAGATGAAAGTAAGCGGGCAGGAGACGTATGGAAAACGATACCTACGACTACATCATAGTCGGTGGAGGCGCTGCCGGCTGCGTGGTGGCGTCCCGCCTTAGCGAACTCAGTGGAAAGACCGTTCTTCTCCTTGAACAGGGAACACACGATCGAAGCCTGTCGATCAAGGTGAACGGTGCATATTTCCGCGCAATGGGTACTAAGCGCACGATTCAGTACTTTTCCGAGCCGCAACCTTACACGGACAACCGACCAATCCAGGTAATGCAGGCCAATACGCTTGGTGGCGGCCACTCGATTAATGCCATGCTCTATGTTCGTGGTCAGCAAGAAGACTACGACGGTTGGCGCGATATGGGGTGCCTCGATTGGGGGTACAGTGACGTACTTCCGTACTTCAAGCGCGCCGAAAACAACCTTCGAATCGCCAATCAGTACCACGGTAATGACGGCCCGCTCACGGTATCGGATACTCGATATAAGCACGTTCTAAGCGACGTTTTCATTGAGGCGGCAATACAGGCCGGTTCGCGCGCGGGGATAGATGTTGCCGCTAACGATGATTTCAACGGTGCTCGACAGGCGGGCGTAGGCTACTACCAGATTTCCAGTCGAAGGGGGGAGCGTGTTAGCACTGCACGCGCATATCTTCGGCCAGCGCAAGCACGTGGCAATCTCATCATCCAGACCGATACGCGAGTTCTTCGCGTAATCATCGAAAGCAAGCGTGCAGTGGGCGTGCTCGTTCGGGGCCACAACGGGTCCGAAAAACGCATCATGGCACGAGCGGAAGTGATTATTTCGGCGGGGGCGGTTGTTTCCCCCAAGTTATTAATGCTTTCAGGTGTCGGAAATGGTGACGAACTAGAAAGGCTCGGCATCAAGGTACACAAGAATCTGCCGGGAGTGGGCGAGAATTTTCAGGATCATCTGGTGGTGCCGGTGGACGGGGAGCTGAGATCTCCCATCAGCCTGCTTGGGCAAGACCGTGGAATACGAGCGATTCGTCACGGCCTGGAATGGATGTTGTTTCGAAAAGGTGTGCTCAGTTCGAATCTCGTCGAGGCGGGTGGCTTTCTCGATCTCGATGGTGACGGGCGGCCGGAAATCCAGATCCATACGCTGGCGATGGCCTCGACCAGTTGGGGAAAACTTGGCGACATAGCGCCGATTCATGGCTACTCGGTTGCGCCGTGCTGCCTGACAAGTTTTTCCCGCGGGTCGATCAAGCTGAGAAGTTCAGACCCGACGGAGACACCCATCATCGTCTCGAATTATCTGAAGGACGGTCGCGACGTGGAGAACTTGATCCGCGGGGTGAGATTTTCTCGCGAGGTCTTGAAGGCGTCGCCGCTCGCGAACTTCATTAGGCAGGAGACGCTACCTGGAGTCGCGGTCGGTAACGATAGACGATCGCTTGAGACGTATGTACGGCAACATGTACAGATGGCTTTTCACTGCGCAGGCACATGTGCAATGGGCAATACGGAGGATGCCGTCGTCGATAGTCGCTTACGTGTGCGTGGTATTAATGGACTGAGAGTGGTCGACGCATCGGTTATGCCGGTGCTGGTGCGTGGCAACACGACAGCTCCGGTTGCGATGATTGCAGAGCGCGCCGCCGACTTCATCAAGCAAGACGGGACAGACAAGAGTTTCGGTCTTGGTCAAGCATGCGCGAGTTCAGCCACTTACGTCCAGCCTCCGACCGGCGAGGTGGCGTGCATGGAAGCGAGACGCAGATCCGGATAACAGCTCTATCGGACGACGGCTGTGCCATCACATCGACGACATCATCGGGCCTCCGCTAGAAGCAGGACGGAAGAGGCAAATCGAACTTAGTGCCCCGCATAATCGGAGACAAACATATGGACACGCTGGATCACAATAAGACACTGGAAAGTTTGAAAGGTGTACCCGTCAGTAGGATATTCGTGGCGGCATTCATCACCCAGTTTGCGATGGGAATGATCATGCTGCTACGAATCAACGCTGCAACGGCCATCAAGAGCCAGTTCTTCGATGCGGTAGACCCCTTAACTTCGGGGGCACATATCGGAGAGATTCTCGGTGTTCTCTTTCTTGGCTTTGCGATTGCAAATTTTGTCATGTCTCCATTTGTCGACGCGCTCGGAATGCGTCGCGTACATATTGCCGGCATCCTGGTTTTTCTCGCGGGGACGGCTCTTCTGTGCGTCGCCCGTCCTACGGCCGAATCCGCTTATGCGTTGCTATGGGGAGGGTCACTGCTGCAGGGCCTCGCATGGGGAGCGTTGGAGAGTGTGCTCAATCCGCTTGTTGTGAGCATCTATCCCACGCGAAAGGTCGCAAAACTGAATCAGTTTCACGGTGCCTTCGCGTTGGGCGTTCTGGTTGCAGCTCCGCTGTGTATGGCGGTGGAGCGCTATGACCTTGGATGGCGTCTGCAACTTTGTACGGTGTTCCTCCCGTGCATGGTTGCAGTCATGATGGTGTTGCGGCTGAAGTATCCGTTGAGTGAGCGTGTTGTTCACGGAGTGTCGTTCCAGCAGATGTTGAAACATACGCTCAATCGGCCGCTGTTCTATTTTTGCCTGGTCGCGATGTTTCTAACGGCGGCAACAGAACTCGTTCCTAGCAACTGGATTGATCTTACGCTAACCAAAGTGGTTGGTATGCAAGGTTTCTGGTTGGTCGCATTTATCTACACCATTTCTTTCGTTGTAAGGCTTTTTGCGGGGCCGCTCAGTCAGCGCATCGGATCTGCAGGACTTCTGGTCTTCGCATCGGCGCTTGCACTCGCAGGACTGGTTTGCCTTAGCCAGGCGACAACGCCTACGAGTGGGCTGCTTGCGGCATTGCTGTTCGGATGCGGTACATCTTTGATGTGGCCAACGACCTTGGCGTCGGCCTCGGAGCGTTTCCCAGCCGGCGGCTCATTCGCAATCGGCACTATTGCGTCTGCCGGGATGTTGTCGACCTACGTAATGATGCCGATCTTCGGCAAGATGTTTGATGTTGCGAAAGTCAATGCTGCGGGCGGCGCGGCTGCATTCAAGAGCCTCGCAGCAGGAAGTGCGGCTTTCGATAAATCAATGGCAGTTGCCGCAATGACGATATTCAAGAGCGCGAGTGTCATGCCCGTCATCACCCTGGTGTTTTTCGCGTGCCTATGGTTTGCCGACAATCGTAGGCGTCAAAGACGCACGTCATTTCCTGAGTTGAGAGGGCTCAGCCGGTCTTAAGATTTTTCATGGTTAGAGATCCACTGACGCCTGTGTGGCCAGTGGATCGAGTTCATTTGGAGCGTATATGAGCAGTCTGTTTGATCAATTTCGTGTTGGCGACGTGACGTTGCCAAATCGTATTGTGATGGCACCCCTGACCCGTGCGCGCGCGGGCGAGGGTGACGTGCCCACCGAGTTAATGGCTGAATACTACGAGCAGCGAGCCAGCGCAGGTTTGATTATTTCGGAAGCGACGAACGTCAGTCCCCATTCACGTCCCTTCGATAGGGCTCCCGGACTGTACACCGCGGAACAGGTGGCCGGCTGGCGGCAAGTAACCGACCGGGTCCATGAAGCGGGCGGTCGCATTTTTGCCCAGTTGTGGCATGGCGGTCGCATTGGCGCAATGGGGTTGCTGAACTGGCAGGAGCCGGTTTCACCGTCAGGATTCAACGACGATATTGAGAATTTGCATGTTTGGGGGCTACTAGCCAACGGCAACTACGTCAGGGTTAGCGCCACTCCTTCGCGCGCAATGACGACTGACGAGGTCCAGGCAACGATCCAGGAGTATAAGACTGCCGCGGCGCATGCCAGGTCGGCTGGCTTTGACGGTGTCGAAATCCACGCGGCAAGCGGATATCTGCCGCATCAGTTTCTCTCTGCCCATGTCAACCGTCGTGATGACCAGTACGGTGGGTCGGTCGAAAATCGCGCGCGCTTCCTCGCGGAAGTTGTCGATTCCGTTTCGGAGGTGATGCCTCTGTCACGTGTTGGCGTTCGTGTCTCGCCTTACGCGACTTACAATAGTGCGCTGGATGACGCAGTGGAGGAAATGTACGGGCATGTCGCGGAGTTCTTGAACAATCGCGGGTTAGCTTACGTCCATATCGCCGATCAAAACGGCTGGTTCGGTGCTCCGGACATGGACAAGATACTCAAGATATTCTCGCCTCGGTTCACAGGGCCGCTGGTCGCTAACGGTGGCCTGACGATCGATACTGCGAAAGCGATGGTCGAGGATGGCGTTGTTCAACTGATCGCTTTCGGACGACACTTCATCGCCAATCCTGATCTGGTTGATCGGATCCGTGTAGGCGCCAAGCTTAATGCGCTGCAGGAAAAGGGATTATATGCGGGGGGAGGGGTGGGTTACACAGACTATCCAAGTATCTGACTAAGCGGTGGCCGCGCTGTCCGAAGACAGCGCGGCCCTTTGTCAGGTCAGAAGCGGTAACCTGTTTAACATATTCTTCATGGCTAGGGCGTCCCAAGGTAGATGCTCGGTGATTCCGAGGCCCACGACGTCGACTTCGACCGCAACGTCGCTGATAAGCCGGATGACCTGTTCGATCGACATGGATCCTTGAGGGACGCTATCCCAGGTGTGAGGAGCGTCGGCGGGATTTGCGAATAGCAGCGATCTGAATCCTGCCGGGTCAAGTACGTCAAGGTCGAAATGAATGGCCAGATGTTTCGCTCCAGTCTCTTTCAGCCAGCGGATAACCGGCGCGCTGTCCTCCGCCAGCTCTGCTGCTCCCGCGTGTCGGAGCCGTAGCCGACTAATAGATGCACTTTCGGCCTCCGACGTCTCCTTAAGACCCGCATACATGACGTTGCTCGGATTGAGTGGGCGGGGTACGTTCTTGACGAAATCGGGATCGCCTTCTCCAAGCAGGTTTGCGAGCACCATAGCATGCGCGTGCCGGAACTCGCGGGGCGTCATGATATCTGGATGAGCGTCGATCCATAGAACTGCAAGTTCGCCGTCATATCGCTCGTTTAGATAGGCGAACGGAGCCAGGTCGACCAGACAGTCGCCGCCGAAAACGACGATACGGTCAGGAGTGTGCCGTTCAATAAGCTCGCGTGCTGAATGCAGTTGGGCCAAAAGGGCGCTGCGGCCAACGATTCCTTCTTCCAAAGGCAAAGGAGACTCGTCAGGTGGAGTGATCGGCACCGTCTCAACCGGACCCTGTGCTGCCGGAGCTAGCCAGGACAAGAGCTGTGCCCCAAAAAAGTACGGCGGATTATTGCCGCCTTGCCACTGCGGCATGAGAAGACGTAGTGTAGTGTCGCTCTTGGATTTCATTTATCCCTTTCTCCCAACAATGGATATCCCCTGAGCTTCACACGCCGTTCTAGAACGGTCTCGACTGTGTGCGCCAATACATATGCTGAGCGCGCCAGCTCCTACGAAAAGGGCGGACTGACGAGAGATCAGGTGTTCACGAAAAGTCCATGGCTAGCGACCTCGTTTCGTCCGTACCCGTTTGTCAACGCGTGACGAGCAGGCGCAATCCTAGAAGGACAAAAACCGTTCCGGCGATTCGATCTAGGATTGCTCCTGCCTTAGGGCGCTTGTTGAACCATTGCCCGATCGCACCGGAAAAATTGCCTAGTAAGCCAAATAGCACCGCGGCCTGAGCAGTAAAGATCAATCCCAGGCCGGCCGTTTGAAGACCGATGTGGCCATTCTTTGCGATCACAAATTGGGGCAGAAAGGACAGGAAAAAAAGGACGACCTTCGGGTTGATCGCGTTCGCGAAGACACCCTTGAAAAAGAGCTTCGCGAGGGAGTTTTCCGCCAAATTTGCTTTCTCGACTTTCACGGCGCCCGCTTCACGAAGCGCGTTGACACCAAGCCATATCAAATATAGACCGCCGACGATCTTCAAAATGGTGAATGCGGTCGGTGAAGCGGCGATCAGCGCGCTGATACCGACAGAAGCAAGGAACGTGTGGCTAAGGCAACCAAGAGCACAACCAAGACCGAACACCATTCCTCGCGTTCGGCCCTTCGACATGCCCATTCCGAGCACGGCGAGATTGTCCGGCCCGGGGGTGGCTGTGATGAGGATTGCTGCGAACAGGAATCCGAATGACTGTTGTAGGGTTAGCATGGCAGACCGCACTTCTTGATAACGAACCGAAATTATAACGAGCCATCGCGACCGTCATGTTCTAAATTATTTCAAACCAGAACCATCAGGTAATAGGTGACACGACGGCACGCCTCACCATTCGTCGCGGACCCCATGGCGCGGGGAGAATATGGAACAGACCTCAAATCGATTTCCACATCCATAGTCTGATCGACGTCACGCTGTTGACGGAGGCGAAGCGGATCATGACGTGGAGCGGCATGTGTGAAAGGTGCTTGCAACAATGGCGTCATGCAAGCAGGCGTCTATCGCGCAGGGTGTGGTGCCCGCTAACGTTCAGGTCGTTAACGAAGGGTGGTGAACGTCGAACTGGTATTCGAATACTGTACTTGTCGATCGATTGAGACGTTCCCGTTCGGAACGAGTGACCTTCCAAAACATCGCTTCAATTTGTCACTCTGACGTTTTAGAGTTGGAGTGCATTGTGTCCACCGCTACGTGAATTTAAACGCCAGTGGATTCGCGAGTGGACTGGTGGGGCGTTTTTTGATTCGCTTGCTCGCTGTGTGATAGATGTGGACGCCAAACATGGAACTCAGTCATTGTGATAAAGAATAGTACCGCTCCCTTTGCAGCATTTCTTCTCAGAATAAGTCTCGGAATCCTCTTTCTCGCCCACGTAGGGCTTAAGATTTTCGTGATGTCGGTGCCTGGTTTTGTCGGATTCTTCGCATCGCTAGGGCTGCCTGCTATTGCTGCTTACGCGACCATATTCCTTGAGTTGTTGGGTGGCATCGCGCTGATTTTGGGAATCTACGCGTCATGGGTTGCGATTCCACTTGCACTCGAAATCGTAGGAACAGTCGTGATGGTCCACGGCAAGCATGGATGGCTATTCACGAACAAGGGCGGTGGATGGGAATATCCCGCCCTGTGGGCGGTCGCACTAGCTGTGCTCTTCTTGCTCGGGGACGGTGCGTATGCGTTGAAGCGGCCCTCGAGAAGCATGTCATAGTGCGACGCAACGCTGTCTAGGACTACTGGAAGCGTCGACGGATCCGACCGGGAAATCTGTCCGCCGCGGTCACGTCACGGGTGCCTCTAGCCTTCCGTAATAGCCGTTCGACGCGGTTCGAGGAGGAACACTAAGCGCGACAGGACCGCATAAGCCAACGGCTGGATTGTGGAATGAGCGACGCTGGGTGGATTCCAAAAAAACCTGGTGGCTCGGGT
The DNA here is from genome assembly GCF_030412785.1 of Paraburkholderia sabiae. Taxonomy (NCBI): domain Bacteria; kingdom Pseudomonadati; phylum Pseudomonadota; class Betaproteobacteria; order Burkholderiales; family Burkholderiaceae; genus Paraburkholderia; species Paraburkholderia sabiae. The sequence goes on along the minus strand of NZ_CP125295.1, from coordinate 2,658,192 downwards.
TGCGGAACGTCGGCCACGGCCACGCAGCCCGCAGAAGGCGAAATCCGCATCCTCCCCTGTGCCGAGAAGCTGCGCGCGGCTGCAGCGTGTCGCGAATCCAGCGCCCAGATTGCCGTGATAACCCGCGCCTTATCGCGGCGTCGGGCAACATCTATGGCGAAGATCTGTTTGCGACATCCTGCCGTGTGCGATTGCGGTAGGTTGGTAACTCGATTGCCATGCACACGGAAGCTGACCGCGTCCCTGAGCAGGCGGGCGATTCCGTGTCGTTCGGGGGCTTGTATCTGGAAAATTTATGCCCCATGCCTCGTAGAGACACTCCCAGCCGTGGCCTCTTGGAGGCATCCCGTTCTTTACCTTCCAGTACCAGTCCAGCGAATTTGCCGCCTGTTCCGTTCGGAGGCGACGCTCCCACTGCGCGCGAAAAATGGCTAAAAAGCGATGGTCGGGCAGTCGAACTGCGCCGGACAGGAGATATCGGTCTACCCCGCTCTCAAATCGGTTGATCCTCTTATCCACGTATCGGTTTCCTCTCTCGTATGCCGCCCAAAGGCTTGCTGCAAACGCAGTGGGAGCTTGGCAGCTTAATTGAGAAGAATAACTGCGTGCCAACGGCAGCCGGGGCTCGGCTATTTCCAGGTAGCGCAACAGCGGCTCATATATATGATTGAAAACCGCGTCGGTCTTGCGCAGTTTGTCATGCCATGCGTCGATCGCATGTGCCAGTTCTTGCAGGTCTGTATCTCCACCACCCGTAAATGTCAAGTCACGATATCGGATCCATAACTCGATATATTCCCGAAGAAACCGTTCTTGAGGAGCAGATTCGAACCTAAGACGGATACGCGTCAGGTCTTCCGGCGTGACAGTGCTGTCGAGCACTTCCCAAAGTAAGGAATGTAACCAGAGGCGAGCTGTCGCACCACCTGGTAAGGCGTGCAGTGCGCCGGTCAGATCAACCTTGTATTTGCCGCGTGGCCCTTCAACTGGACATCGTTCGCCGCGCAAATACTGATACATGATCTTGCTGTTAGGGGCAGATCGATCCGCCCGCTGCGTCCCATCGTCTGCTCCGAAAAAGACCGAGCGTCCTAGACGGCTGAGTCGTGAGGCCGTTTGGCAAATATTGAGTACGGCGGCGGCTGCCCACGACATTCCCTTCAATCCCCGCAGACGTCGAGAAAGTGACATCTCCTTTCGATCTTGAATATCTGCCGGCGCCGGCAAAAGTCGGCGCCAGTATCGGTAATCCTGGATGCAAGAGCGGTCCGGAGCTTCGTCAGCCATTGGGAGTCCCCAAAATACACTAATGCACCGCCGGCGCGAGCCCTTGCCGAGTCCCCCGGAGCCTCGGCTGGTGAGGGTTCTCGCACCAGGTTGTCGTCTCGACGTCGTGAGCTTGACTTCTGTGGCTAGGCTTCACATTGGCGCGCAGTACGTAGTCCTAGAGGCGGATATCGGGTTACGAGTAGCACTCAGGAACTAAACGATATGACCTTGTGCTTCGAAGCTCGGCAACTCTCAATTGGGAATCGGCTATCAGTAGTCGATAGGAAAGATATATCGATTGCTGGTGATCAATCGTGCTGGACGCCTGCCTTGACGTCCCTCAGGGCGGAGTGCTGGAAGCTTTTACAACCTTCTCACGCAATGCAAATTCACGAGGTACTTAAGTTATGAAGCAAGGTCCGTGAAAATCGCCAAGCAATAAAAAAGGGCACCCGGTCCTGCGAAGACCAGACGCCCTTTCGTCTCGGCCTGATCGGCAGAGTGGACAATCAACAAATCCATGATCTGCCGAATCCGGCCTCAAGTCAAGATTTGTTTAATGGAGGCTGGTATGAACTCGTCTGTAGATTTCGTGCGTTCGGACAAACCCGTAGCTGGCGGCATTATCAGGGGCGGTAAAGCTCCAGACCGTGATTCAAAGATGGTGAATGCGAGTTATAGGCGACTGCACGGAGCGCTCTCGCAGACACCGCGAGCAGTAGTTCCGTGCGCCAGGAACGTGGTGGAGCGGATCTTCGCCGCCAAGGAATCGCTTGTGGACCGAAGACTTCCGCCGCTTTCGCCGCGTGCCGTCAGCAGCGATCACGAGCGGCGAGAGATCCGATTTGTCATTGGGCCAGACACACCCAGCCGTAGAAGGGAGTTGGCCGCATGTGTGAATCATCTCGCGGGTCCGCGAGGACAAAAGCTGGTCGTGCCACGCAAGCACGGTGGACTCGACGAGCAGCTTGGTGACATCAGGGCATGGGTGACAGATCGATGTGCTCAATATGCTGCGCGGCGGGTCGTTGTCGGCATAGACGGAATGGACCAATGGCTGACATCAGCGAGTGCAGCTGCGTCTCAACTGCGAGCGATACTGAACGTCGGCGCCTCGGTCGCGTGTGCGGTCGACTCAAGATATGGGGATTTCCGTTTGCTGATGCTTCACCTGCGCATTCTTGGGATCGAGGTGATCTGCGAGCCATATTTCCCGAAGAGGCTGACCGGTGTTTCGACTGGTCCCGAGATGCAGCGTCTCTCGTCCGAAGCGAAGTGCGGGGTACCAGTTCGGCAATTCCCCTGTGTCCAGACCCCGGCACTGGCCGCATACGCGTTCGACCTCCAGCACGTCAAGATGCGCCCTACGTGGAATAACCGGGCCGGCCAGCAGCGGGAGTTGACGCACCGCTGGTCAAGCGAAGGCGGGACTCATTCCGCTTTTTCCCAATACAAGCAAAACGAATACGCGCGGTTATATCGGAACGACTTTGCCATCAATCGCCTTCTGCGTGAGTTGTTTGACGTTTAAGCATGGGAGCGATCACAGCGACGCTGAACTGCTGCGTGTGATGTCATGGTGGTCTTCGCCAGAAAGCGCGCAGCAGGCGCTTCGCTTGGCCCGACTGCAGCGCAATGATCAAAAAAGCAAAAACGCAACGAAATTGCGTCGTCCTCGATTTTGCGATCGGCTGTGAACCGGCTTGGCAACTTCTCCTATCCTCCCGAAGCGTCTCTAAGACGCTTCGGGACGTTACTGGTATTGGAGGGTGACATGACGACAGATGCGTTGAGAATCCGAAAAGGAACGCTAGCGCGCAAGCTCAAGGAACAGGCTAGCGCCAAAGAGAAGGGATCGCATCAGCGTTGGCTGCATACCCGGGACAGGCCAGGCGCTGGAATCACAACGCGACTCGTATGCGACAAGGCGGCAGGCGGGGAACTGCATTTGTTATCCGAGGCAGAGCATGCCGAATTCTTGGAGGGCTGGTACCGGCGAGATGTGAAAGTTATCTACGATCAGGTTGCACTTGACCGCGATAAAACCCGGCGAGCGGCAGCGTCCATCAACGTTGCGCATCCATTCTATCGGCATCTCGACGAGCCTTCAGTATTTAGTACGGCCCTCGTCTACCTCACAGGGCAAGGAGTGACTCTCAACCGGGAGGCCAGGTCGATCAGGTCCACGCGTAGTGGCAAAAACGGCGAACTGACGCGTTCTCAACTCATAGAAAAGAAGGCGTGGGAAGACGATGGAGTTTCGTATTTTGTCGTCAAGGCTAACGGCATGCATGCGCGCCGTTCCAAAAACCTCGCGTGGATATTTCGAGCGCACAACGACACGATCGGCCGCGATCTCTCTGACGTTGAGATGGGCGCGCAACGTGAATTGCTTCGTCTTTTTCGACTGAGGAAAGAGATGCGAGTCATCGATGCCTGCGGACTCGCAGATCGAACGTTGCATCTCTCTGTGGGTTCGGGCGTACGGGCGTTTCGACAACTCGCCGGTGCAAGACAGTTAACGTTTGATCTCGACGTGTCCGACCCGCTTGAGCTTAGGGTCGCTGAAATCTCGCGTTCAAGGCGCTAACGGCAAATCACGGCCTAGCATTCACTTTAATGGAGGCCCACATGCTCGTGAAATCGACATGTCCGCACGAAATCATGACTGGCGACGTGCTCAAGGATCGCCACGGGAAGCGTATTTACATTGTCTTGAAAACAGGAAGGAACTCAAGATGGACCCATCTTATCGATATTGAACACGAGGCAAAATCGGCTTCCTGCCGAAGAGCAGTTCCGTTCAAAGAAAGAACGGACGATCTGCTGTTGCGACTGTCACCTAATGTCGAGCCTGAACGCGCTCTCGAAAAACTTAAAAAGCTTCCGTGTAATGTTTCAGAGCGAAGACGTCCTTTGGCTTTTACTTTGTGTCGCCGGTCTGAGAAGTATAAGGAGATCGCAGAGGAGCCGATAAAGTCTCGAGGTTGGCAACTCATCGTGGGTCTGCTGACCTTCGATTTGCCAAACGGCAGCGACGGTACTCCTCCTGAAGCGTCGATTTACGGCGATACATTTGAAGAACTGCTTCATCGGGAAACACGGAGGAAGCGGATCCTGCGATATTGCGCATCCTCGGGCAAATCGGAGGACACTGTATACAAGACGTTCCGACGCTTTTGCCAGCAAGGGATGACTTCAGCGGCCGCCGCTGATGATTACGACCTGTGCGGAGGAAAAGGTCAGCAGCGGAACTGGAAATGTGCTCCCGGGAAGACACCGATACGGAGGAAGTTGAGGGGTTCAGCGCGTAACCTAGAGGTGCAGCGCTTGCTCGAACTTGCGGCGGATTATTACTTTTCATTCGAATACTCGAAAGGAAACCGAGCCCAAAAAACGTTAGATCAGGCCATAAACTGGATCAACAGAACATTTCTGCGTGATCGGGTCGTCTACAGCGAAAGGGGGGAAATGATCGAGTTGGATCTCAGTCGCCGTATCGTTCTAACCGCACGCCAACTTCAATACCATATCTATCGGAACTACAGCTACGAAGAACGTCGCATCCGCAGGGTTGGTCTCAAACAATACCTGCTCCACGAGCGACCGTTGACCGGTCGGCTTAGGACATCACGCGGGCCCGGCGAGCGTTTCCACATTGACGCGACCATCGCTGATATTTATCTAGTGGGGCAGGTCTTGCGGACGAAAGTGATCGGCAGACCGACGCTTTATCTTGTTGTCGACGACTACACAGCGATGGTTGTTGGTTTCTATGTGACATTTGAGCCGCCCTCATGGGATGGAGCAATGATGGCGCTTGCTAACGCTGTCAGTCCAAAAGTCCAGTTTTGCGCGTCAATTGGCATCGTGATCCGAGAAGAACAGTGGTCGGCGGACCGTTTGTGTGAAATTCTCTACGGGGATCGGGGCGAGGTAAGCAGCGTACATAAGGCGCATGCTCTGATCGCGCATTACCGGATTGAAATACAGAACCCGCCGAGCTATCGTCCAGACCTGCGAGCCATTATGGAGCGACGATTCGGCATCATTCCTGCGATCTGGAACTCGCTTGTGCCTGGGGTCGTCGAGAAAAGCTCGTTTGATCGTGGCGTCGAACATCCTGCATATCATGCGGCCTTAGACATCGTTGAATTTAAACGAGTCGTTTGCTATGCAATCCTAAGCTATATTAATAGACTAATAAGCGGTTATCCGACGCCTCCGGAAATGGTAGAGCGCGGACTTGCTCCAACGCCTCTTAATCTTTGGAAATACGGCACTGAGATCAATGGCTGCGGGAGGCATGTCGATGTAGACGAATTTCGAGCGAAGGCCATGCCGCGGACGACAGTTCCGATTGATGGTGAAGGGATCCTTCATAACGGGATGCATTATGACTGTCCTACGCTTTCGCTCATTGAGCGCCAGGCAATGTTTCGGGCGCAGAAAGTGAAGTCCATGGTCGAAATCGGCTACGACGCCGCGGATAACAGCAGCATTCAGCTCCATGGACTGGGCGAGCCCGTTTCCTGCCAGCTTTCTGAGCATGAAATCGACAAGATGCGCGGGCTGACGTATCGCGAACAGATGCTGTATACGGACATCAATGCGACTAACGGAGGTATGAGTAAGGAGGCATCGGAACCCGAACGCGCGATGACGGACTTCAACATTGAAAAGATCGCCAAAGATGCCGTCTCCAAGACCTCGACCGCGCTAAAAGATGCAGGTTTGACGCGACCGGACATCAGTGACATGGATGCAATGCGCCACGTTGAGCAGTCCGCCGAAATGGTGTCAGAAACAGGACGCGGTTGGAAAAAGTCCGGAAAACCCGAACGGAAAGGACGCCAAGGCGCGTCAATCAAGAAACTTATGAAGACGATCCGGGAAAGAACAACCTTGGATGATCCGGGATCGCAAGAGGTGTATGACGAAGAAGGAGACGCCTATGAGGAGTCGGCAAGTCGAGACAACGTAGCCTCTGCTGAGGCTGATCGCATGACCGCGAAGGAACTCCGTGAGAAGCGCGCGAGGGAGTTGCTCGCGGAAATGGACACATAGGAGCGCATCATGACCAGCAAGAAATCCGTCACCAATACGACCCCAGATGAAGCGTCGAATCAACCGGTAAGGCAGTGCGTTGAAGCAGTGGAAGCGTGCTACTACGAAGGCGAATCCCTGCTGCCCGAGTACCGAAGCAATCCGCTGATTTCAGCATTGGGGCCTGTTTGGGATCAAAAATCGATTTTGAAGGCGCTTGACGTTCCTGTTGCCTTTTCTGAGTGTGAGCGCACGAAGACTGAAGAGTATCGCTTACATGCCATTGGCAGACTTTCACGCCTCGTCGTCGCACTTCCCGCTCATCTTGACGTCGTCAGTACGATTCAGATCATTGTACGTCAGCATTACATCGGAAGCGAGATACGAGACGATTACGCAAAAGGCCTAAGGAACCGCTACAGGGCGAGTCAAGACGGGCAACTCTCTCCCGTCTACCCGCACCGGCGATCACACGCATATTGTGGAGGTGTCTTCGGGCTTTCGGGAGGCGGGAAATCCACAGCGTTGGAATCCGCGCTACGCTTGTTGCCCAAGGTGATTCTTCATAAGCAATATGGGCTTAGTCAGGTTGTTTGGATGAAGGTTGACTGTCCAAAGAGTGCCAGCCTCAAAGACACGCTCAAGCTTGTGATATTGAAATTTGATGACCTGCTCGGAACAGACTACACGGGGGAGGTTGGGCTTAGGGCCACGCTGGCTGACTACGCAAACAAGCTTCACTGTATTTGTGAACGGCACCATACAGGCCTCATTGTTATTGATGAAATGCAGAACGCGCTGCAGGCGGTGGCAAAGAACGATCCGCTCTTTGACTTTTTTGTCAATCTTACGAACGTAGTTGGAATTCCGGTCATCGTGAGTGGGACTCCCAAAGCAGCTCAGCTGTTCCGGAAGACGTTGCGTTCCGCGCGGCGCATTAGCAGTCAAGGCGTTACCGTCTGGAACGGGGTGAGGAATGAGGATGACTGGGAGCGGTTCTGCAATCAACTGCAGAAATATCAGTGGCTCGCCGACCCGGTCCCTCTGTCAGAGAGCATGCGTAAGTATCTGTATTTCTTGACCCAAGGGCTGCCGGGGATTGCGATTCCTCTTTTTCAGCTTGCACAGTCCGCAGCAATCGTTTCAGGGGCGGAGCGGTTGTCTCGAAAAATTGTTAGAGATGTCTTCGATGAAAAGATGGCTTCATTGAGGCCGATGATGACCGCGGTGCGGTCCGGGAATAAGGCAAGAATGGTTGAGTACGACGACCTGTTGGGCGACACGCTGGACGATATCGTCGAATCTATGGAGGCGGAGGCCAGGCGACACGGCTACTATGAAGCAGCCATGGAGCATGATAGGAATGAGTCTGCGATTAGCGCCGTATCCAGGTTGATGCTTCTGGGCGTGCCGCACGAGGTGGCGTCGTCGCTCGTGTGTACAGTCCAGAGAGAGTATCCCGCGGCATCATCGCAAGATCTGAGTAACGAGGCAGCACGCCGCTTCTACCAAAAGAAAGCTCCCTCGGAATCTCTGAAGAAAGGCGTGAAGGAGTCGAAGGAGGAAATTAGCTGAAAGCTACCAAGCTGTGAGGCGGCTTTGGCGGCCTCCAGCTTGGAGTTCAGTCGCCGCTGGCAACGTGATTTGCCCACGCTCATTTCATGCGATCCGCGCGTGAATGGGGGGCGATCTATTGCGCGTTTAATCGTGCTGGCATGTTCATCCAGGCGATTGAAGCGACTCTATGAGCGTTGGCATCTGACATGCGTGGGAAGAGAGTTAGTGGAGAAGGTACGCGGCGTTTTCATGCAGTCGTGTGAACACGGAGAAATATTATGGCAATCGCGTTGTTTCCTCTTTTGGATGGCGAGACCATTGGCAGCAATCTGGGGCGCTATGCTGACTTTATTGGGCTTGAGTCTACGCTACCCCTTAGGCAGCGTCTCTTCGGCTATGCCTCAAGGCCGGAAACGAGACTCCCAAGTGGAATTGACCATCTCGCGGCGGAAGCCAGGGACTATTGGGGTTTGGATACAGAGGCGATCATAAATGACCACACCGAGTTCCGCTACGCGACTCTGACGGTATCGGAGACACAGAGAAAAGCGATGCGCTCATGTATGGCCGATCAACCTGTTGGTAGATGTTTACGGAGGAGCGTCGGTGGCTGGAGTGGGGAGATCGTCACAAGGTTCCGGTATTGCGAGGAGTGCCTGCTGGAGTGGAGAGGGAAGGCGATCGCCGCTCATTGGAAGGCAGATCATCAACTACCAGGCGTGTATGTATGTTGCATACATTCACGCATGCTCAAAATGACGGCCCCGGGTTCTTCCGAAAACCTCACGGACCCTACGGTGCTGGCATTGATGAGGTGCGCCGATGAAGAAATTCTGACGCGATTGTCGCTTTCGGAGAGGAGCGCGATCGAGGATTTGGCTAAGCGAAGCACGCAATACAGAATGACCAACGATAGCCTCCCGTCTGCGAGCGCATATCGCGGATTGCTTTCGGACGCAGGGTTTTTGAGGTCTTGCGGAAAGACGGACAATTATGGCTTCGTCGCGTCGGTCTTAGAGTATTTCGGACTCGGCTATTGTCGACTGGTGGGTTTGAATTTGCAAAAAATGACGGTCTGGCTACACAACATCGTTGATCGGGCAAAAGGTATCGAGTCGTGCCACCCGTTTATGTCCATCGCGGCCGAGTCGTTGTTGAATCGCCTTTGTGCATCGCCTGGATCATTTGTGCCAATGACGCAAAACGGCGCAATAGATTCTGATAAATCGCTGCAACGGGATGTGAATGCCGTCGATATGCGCAAGGCTAGATTATCGTGCGTTGGAATCCTTCATCGAAAGATTGACACCTGGAAAGAGTGCTCGAGAGAGGGCACAGATATAAAGCTAAGCTGCTCTTGCGGTGTATCGTATCGAATGTCGAATATCTCGTTTTCCGAAACGGCGCAGTTGAAGGTGGAGACATATGGTGTCCGATATCAAAGTTTGCTTTCCACTGGGCTCAATAATGACGTTAGGGTTAAAAATTTATTGCAACGACCGCACACGGCAGATGTTAGGTTCCTACGATGGGCCCGTTATGCTGGATTTTCAAAAAACACGGATGTGTCAAATGAGGAGATTCAACGGATGCGCGACCGCTGGCGCTTGCTGGTTATGAGCGGTCGGCCAGATAAGAGAATCACGTCGGCTCATCGTAGTGATTCGATATTATACAGGACATTAAGCCGATACGATCGTGATTGGTTTGTAGCATTCAACTTGGAAAATCGGACACGGTCCAAACATTCGTCGACTACCTCGCGAATCGCCAAATCTTGACCTTCCGTCGAGAAATTGACGAGGCCACTTGTTGATGAGCGAGTTTGGCTGGCAAGTATTCCTGCCCTGCGAAATTGAGCTTAAAAGGTTTCTGCAGTGCGGCCATAGAAGAATTAATGCTTGGGGGTAATCGGATCAGAGTTGAAGTATGCACGATATTGTGGGTCGTCACTGTTGCGATTGATTTTGAATTGACATCCAATGTGCGTTGCAGACTCTGGATCTATCAGAAGTTGTTTCTAGGTGGTTGCAGGTATTTAATCACTCGTTCACCAAGACAAGGAGCAATTCGATGGCAATCGCCCTGCTTCCGCTAAAGGAAGGTGAAACTCTTGGAAGTAATTTCGGACGCTATGCAGAGCTGATGGGATTGAAAGCTACCTGGAGACTTCGGCAATCGCTTTTTGGTTGCTCTCCCGAACCAGGGTCGCGGCTTCCAACGGCCATTGACCATCTTGCGCAGCAGGTGCGCGATTACTGGAACTTGACGGCAGAAGAGATAGTTAAACGGCATACAGAATTTCAATATTCCACAATGATGGCTTCGGAATCGCTCAGAGAGACGTTACTTCAAGTGATGCTGGCGCCACCTTCGGGCGAAAGGTTTGCATTCCCGATGAGAATTTATGGTTTGAAGGGTGAGCGCACCGGGACATTGCGATATTGTGAAACGTGTTTGGCGGAATCGATCGAGCAACAACAGACGCCGTATTGGAGGATCGACCATCAGTTGGCTGGAGTGTATTGCTGCGTTAAGCACGGTTGCATACTGAAATCAGTGAAGAGAGTGCAATCTGAACGTTATTTTGATCAGACTGTTTTTCGCCTCGTTAAGAAATCCGATGAGATGGTTTTGCAGCGTGTCACGCCACAGGAAAAGTATGCCGTTGAGGATATTGCTAAAAGAAGCGTCCTGCAGAGAGTGGAGTGGGGAGGTGGACAATCAAGGCAGGTATATCGCGACATGTTGATGGATGCGGGATTCGTACGCACAAAATCTCAAATAAAATTCGAAAAGGTAATTTTCGCGTGGTTCGAATATTTCGGACCGGAGTATTGTCACGTGACAAACATGACTTCCGGGAGAATATCAAAATGGCTTCACTGTTTATCGGAGAGTCATGTGCGATCGGAGTGCCCGCACCCGTTCATCTATATCGCGGCAGCGTCGTTTCTTGAACACTGCGTTAAATCCTCGGGGTCGTATATTCCGCAGATCCGCCGTAATGCTCCTGCATGGGTGGGTGAGGGAGCGGTGATAGCATCAGCTTTGGATGCGTACACATGTACCGGTGCGTTGCATCGAAGATCTGATTTCCTTGAATTTGTTTCCTTGCGAAGAGACAGGTGGAAGCTCGTGTGTACCTGCGGAATATCATATCGACTGGTAAAAGCAGATCTTTGTGACGTCGTGAAACTACTTCCGATCGCGTATGGCGATCGCTATCGAAACCGATATTGTGCGTTGATTGCTAAAGGACTGAACTTATCGTCCGCCGCACAAACGTTGCGGCTGTCTATAAACGTCGGTATTCGTTGGGCATATGAGGAAAGGGCAGCCAATATTAAGTTGTTGCCTTGTAGAGAGATTAACAAGTTACACTCGAAATGGCGGTGGCTGGTTAAGAACGCACCACCGGAAAGACCCATCACTGCGGCAGCTGAAGCTGACCCAGCCGTTTATAAAGCGCTCTTGAAAAATGATCCTAACTGGCTGCGCACATTTAATCAAAACCATCGGTCACCCGGGCGAACGAAAGGCGCTGTCCGGCTGAAGGAGCCAACACCTGACCAGATTCGCGAAGCGTGGCGTGGACTAATCTCGGCCGTGCCCCCAATGATGGCGACTCGGAGCGCCATTCTCGAACGAGCCGGTTTTCCTCGGGTAACGATGGGTCGGAACAGATCTTTTGAACCCGTTTTGATGGAACTCGTTGAATGCCGTCCTGCCTATCTTGAGCGGGTGATTTCTTGGCTTGCCAACTTGGCATCGGGACATCGGTTGGGCGATTGCGATGAAGCTATGCGGACAGCCGGGTTGCGAAGAACTCGTTTTACGAAAGAGCAACGAGATCGAATTCGGTCGATCGAATTGACGAATCCTGACGAAGGGCATTCCACTCGGAAATATTAGCTCAGTTCCGAAGAAGGATCGCCCTATGTGTTATCACAAACGAGCGCGGAGCAAAAGTACGCCTTCCGGCGAAAGTCGAAGTTGGTCGTTGACTGCCGCAGGTCGAAAACCATGTATTAGGCATTTCGTCAGTGGGGTGATGTCTCAGATTTTTGCTGCGCTGCAGCATGGTTTCGATGAAACCCTTGTTATTTTCGGCCTTGAAAGCGTTGTTGGTGGATGTTCCCGCAGACTTTGTGGATGTGGAATGGCTGGCGTCTTAGAGATCGCAGCCACTGCGGCAAACTTTGTCCCCATTCCGCGTTTGAGGCGGCAACGGTAGCAGCAGGCTTCCGATCGATTTTCCCAGCAAACTTTGATGTTTCTCCATATCTATCGGGGCACAACAAAGTCCGCGGGATTGCAAAAATCTTCGTTCCGGGACAAACAAAGTCTGCGGCATGGCGTGGACGAGCGCGGCTGCAATGACGTGCTGCAACTCATCACGAATCGCCGCGGCGCGATGAATGGCTTGCTGGCCGTCGTGCTGGAAGACCATATACGCACGCATCTGGTCGATGCCGAACACGAGCATGCGCACGATGAATGGAGTGCGACCGAGCAACTGATCGAAGTAGTCCACAGCTACTTCAACCGCACGCATTCAGTGCGGTAGTCCGCCTGCCCAACGGAGAACATCAGGTCGAATTCGAGGAACACAATCATGACCACGCGAATGCAAAATCTGCCGCAACTCGTGACCACAACATCCGCTCGGCCTACGTTCACGTCATTGCCGACGCCGCGGTTTCTGTTCTGGCGATTATCGGCCTTCTGCTGGCACGTGCGTTTGGCTGGGTCTGGATGGACCCGCTTGCAGGGGTAATCGACGCACTGGTGATTGCGAACTGGTCGTGGAGATTGATGCGCGATACAGGCGGCATTCTGCTCGACATGAATCTCGATAAGCGCATGGTCGAAAACGTCCGTCATGTCGTCGAAGACATCGCCGGGCGCCCCTGAACTAAGGCTCCCTGAAACGTTCAAGGCTGACTTTCGTAAGGTCGAAGGCCAAATGCGTGACGTAGCCCGTTGCTATTTGCGGCGAGTCGCTCGCATCGATACTGTCAGGCTTGAGCAGCAAGGCTGGTCCATGTACCACATCGCCCAGATTACAGACGGGAGCGTAGATGCCGCTGACGCAGAGACCGAGTTGTGCGGCGCGCAGACGGCCGCTTTCGACTGCTTCTTTCAGACCGTCCAGGCTACTGGCAGGTATATCGATCGATGTCCACCATACAGGCGGTTCTTCAAGTTCATCATCCTGGCGGTTGAAGCCGACTCTGGCGGTGCCTAACGGAACATCGGAGAGGCTCGTGCCGAGCGTGTCCTGCAGGTCGCGTAGTCCGTCGTGGTCTGCGCTGCCAATCTCGCGGGTCGTGAATGTGACGCGGACCGTGCGGGTTGTGAGCCAGGGTTCTCCGATAATGGACAAGTCGCCATCGTCGAGGGACGCGATGCCGCAGATGGAGGTTGAAAGGATGGGATGGGCCGCGCCGGCGACGGGCTCCAGCTGTCGTACGACCTGGAGATCCTGCATATGAAGCCAGATTGAGCCATTCATCTCCAATCTTGACACGCTTCCGTCGTCCTTCAACCATTCGAGTGCGTTTCTACCTGCACGTCGAAGATGTATCGCGTTTTGAGTTATGTCTGTCTTGCCGGCCACGATCCCGGGGGTAAGTCCAGGGTCGGACGTTTGATCACCCGTGTGCGAGATATTCGAAGGCCACCGCCCGACGTTTCGAGCAGACGTAACGTTGTCGAGAATATCGTGCCGCTGCATGCGGACGCTGGCCGTTTGCGCTATTTCGTGCGGTAACGATGGGTTCTTCCGGGCGTGCCGGAGGTCGTCGTGGTCTGTGTCTGACGGATCAACAAGCCTGCTCCAGGCGGGCATCAGGCGACTCAGAAGGTCCCCGTATGGCACGAGAAGCGGCATGAACGCTGCCGCCACGATAAGGTTGAACAGCGTATGGAAGTTCGCCACGACGCGACCATTGTCCGGCTCGATCGAGACCATCACGCGGCCGATAGGCACCAGCGCCGCGAGCGCAACAGCAACTCCCGCCAGCAACATGAGCAGGATGCCGACGGGAACACGCCGGGATGACGGATCACCACCGGGCGCTGCCCGGTCAAGGACTGGCCGGGCAGCGGTACCGAGATTCGCACCGAGGACAAGCGCGAATGCAGTATCCGGCGGGACAACATTTTTCGCACAGAGCGAGGCGATCAGCAGCACGGCCGCCACGTTCGATTCCGCCGCCCAGCTCAGGCTCGCGGCCAGCAGCATGTCGACCGCCGGCATCGTTGACGCGGCGCCCAGCACCATGCGAAGGCTGGGCGCATCTTCGTAGTCCGTCATCAGATCGAGCAGCGCATGCAACGCGAGCAGCATCAATCCCAGCCCGATCAATGCCCGCCCGAGATCGTGCGCGCGGGTGTTCGATGCCTTGCGAAACATCAGTACGCCAGCAAGGATTAGCGCGGGAGAGATGGCGGGCTGGTCGACAATCAGAAGTACCTGTACCGCCAGCGTCGCACCTATGTTCGCGCCGAGTACGGCCGCGAGCGGTGGCGCCAGATCCGCCGGGCGCGTGATGACGACACGCGCCATGACCCATCCCATCACTGTGCTGCCGGGCTGGATGGCAGACACGGTCAAACCACCCAGAAAGCCGTGCCCACGATCGCGCACCGCGCGCAGGAGAAATGGCTCGAAGACGGGGCTGAAGGCCCGGTACAGGCCGGACTGGAACATCTGCACACCCAGGAGCAGCAGCGCGACGGAGCCGGCGAGGTCGATAAGCGTGAAGGTTTGCACTGGCATGGCGACTTGTGCGGTTCCCGCAATCTGGTTTGCCATTCACATCTGACACGCCGGCCCTTGGGAAGAACCCAGGGCGAATCAGGGCTGAATAACCGAACAACCGGCGACGCGCAACTGAAAGCAATTCTCCACGACATTGCGAAGACGATACGTGCGCGAACGAACAGCGTGATCATTCAGACCTGAACGTCAATTTGCGAATCGTTCGCGATTTCTGCGCATGGCTCGTCCGGGAACGCAGACCGTTCTTCAGAATGTCTTGATGCGCTCGAGCAGACGATGGAGTCTTTGCTGTTGCTTTGGATCCAGTCCTTTCGTGGCAGACGCCCGGAGAACACGTTCCCGCCAGTATGCTGGTGAGAAGAGTGAACTCGCGCCCTCGGTATCCAGCACGATTTCCAGGTGAGAAATCGCAGCGTCGATGTCGCGGAAAGTGTATGGACTGGGAATCGGTTCTGTCCGGCTGATCCGCAGCGAGAGTCCGTCTGACGTGCGCTGCCACGTCCGCATGGACGTCATTTCCGATTTACCCAATTTTCCAAACTCGATACAGCCGGCGATCCGCCGGCATATTTCAATCTGTCGACGGAGCAATCATGAGTCTTGACATCTTCTGGCTCCTGCCGACCTCGGGCGACACCCGCTATCTCGGTAAATCCGATTTCGGCCGGCCGCCGACCAATGAATACATGCGCCAGATCGCTGTCACCGCGGAGAATCCCGGCTATGACGGGCTGCTGATTCCAACCGGCAGCAGTTGTCAGGGTATTTCCGCTGCTTCCAGGCAAGAAATCCATCACGTTGCGCGATCGGGCGCTGACAGGCGGCGCGTTCGATGTGCGGGCAAGCGGCGATCCGACCGGGACGCTCAGTCGATAGATGGTCGATGTCGATTGATTTCGACCGTGCCCGCATACCCGGAGAAAATGCGAACGATAAATATTGAGTCGATATAAACATATAGGAATTGAATAATTCTCAAGGCGGTCCGTCGTCGCTACGCTGTGCCTGATACGCACAGTGAGGACTTATGACCGCTTCTGTTCCAACGTTCTTATCGACGTCGATGTACTCGCGTCGGCGCGTGCTACGTTCGCTCGCCGCCGCGCCGCTCGCGATGGCGACGGCTTTGACAGGCACACGCAACGCCCGGGCAGCCGACGACGTGACCATCGTGCTCGGCGATCAGGCAGGCGGCACGCGTGCGCTCGTCGAAGCAGCGAAGGTACTCGACGGTGCGCCTTACGCGTTCCGCTGGGCCAACTTCCAGGGCGCAGCGCCGCTGTTCGAAGCGCAGCGCGCGGGCTCCGTCGATCTCGCGCCAGCGGGCGACCTGCCCGTGCTGGCCGCCGCCGTCGGCGACCCGACGCTGAAGATCGTTGCGACGCGCATCGGTTCGGGCGCGCAACTCGGTATTCTCGTTGCACCCAATTCGACCGTCCGCCGCGTCGCCGATCTGAAGGGCCACACGGTGTTCGTTTCGTCGGCGCGCGGCAGCATTTCGCAGTTCCAGCTATACGGCGCGCTGGCCGAAGCAGGGCTTACGAAAGACGACGTGACGGTACGCTTCATCCTGCCCGTCGATGCATTCGCGGCATTCGCATCCGGTGCGATCGAAGTGTGGGCGACGTTCGATCCGTACTACGGCATCGCCGCGCAACGCGGCGGTCGCATCTTGCGCGACGGCTCGGGCATCAATAGCGGCATGGGGTTCATCACGGCTTCGGGTGCGTCGCTGACCGATCCGCGCAAGCGTGCCGCCATCGCCGACGTGCTCGTTCGCTATCAACGTGCGGGCGACTGGGCGCTCGCGAATCCCGACGCCTACGCGCAAATCTACGCGACGCTCACACGCTCGCCATTCGATGCCGCCAGGCAGATCACGAAGCGCGCATCGCTCAGGCAGCACTTCGTCACCGATGCCGATATCGCTGCGCTGCAAAAGGTAGCGGACCGTGCGCATCAGGACGCGATCCTGCCGCGCCGCATCGACGTTCGCGCGATCTCGGAGACGCATCTTGTCAGCGCATGAACTTGCATTGATCGACGGAGCACGATGACATGTCCACGCAAACACAAACGCTCGAACTTGCAGGTGTCGCAGACGAAGGCAAGCACGATGCACGCGAGCACGGCAAACGCCTGATTCCGTTGCTGGCCGCGTTCGGCTGGCTCGGCGGCGCGGCCGTCACGCAATGGTGGCCCGCGCTCGACGACTGGCCTTATACACGCGAACTGTCGATCCTGAAGCTGCTGTTGGCGGCGTTGTCGCTTGCCATCAGCATCGCGGGTTGGCGTGTGAGTAATTCTCGAAGCGCTCGCATCGAAGCATGGCTCAATGCCGCGCCGTGGCTGCTCGCGCTATCCATCGGACTGACCGCATGGGAAGTCGTCACCGCGCAACTCGAGTGGCTGCCTCGGCCATTCTTTGCGCCGCCTCAAGCGTTGATCGCCGTCTACGCCGACGATCTGCCGCGTCTCGCCGCGAGCGTCGCGCATTCGTTCGAGTTGCTCGCATATGGTTATTTGCTGGGCGCGCTGACGGGCTTTGTGATCGGCGTGAGCATCGGCTGGTCGAAGGCAGTCGGATACTGGCTGCATCCTGTGCTGCGGCTGATCGGTCCGCTGCCGGCTACCGCGTGGCTGCCGCTCGCGTTCTTCTTCTTTCCATCGAGTTTCAGCGCGAGCGTATTCCTGATCGCGCTGGCGACGGCGTTTCCCGTCGCCGTGCTCACGTGGTCGGGCGTGGCGAGCGTGAATTCCGCGTTCTACGACGTGGCGCGCACGCTCGGCGCGAAACCTTTGTTTCTGATCCTGCGCGTAGCGATTCCCGCTGCGTTGCCGTCTGTTTTCGTCGGCCTGTTCATGGGGCTTGGCGCCTCGTTTGCCGTGTTGATCGTCGCGGAGATGATGGGCGTGAAAGCGGGGCTCGGCTGGTATCTGCAATGGGCGCAGGGATGGGCCGCATATCCGAACATGTACGCCGCGCTTCTGGTGATGGCGCTGATGTGCTCCGGCCTGATCACCCTGCTGTTCCACGTTCGCGACCGCTTGCTCGTCTGGCAAAAAGGAATGCTGAAATGGTAGCCGCTGCTTTTACTCACCCATCCGACGCGCGGCACGGCGCGCGCATTGACGTGCGCAACGTCACGCATCGTTTCGCGCTGCGGGGCGTTGCGCTGCCCGTGCTCGACGATATCAGCCTGACGATCGAGCCCGGCGAATTCGTCGCGCTGCTCGGACCGAGCGGTTGCGGCAAGTCGACTTTGCTCCGGCTCGTGGCGGGCCTCGATGCGCCCGCGCAAGGCGTCATTCATGCGGACGGTGAAGCCGTCACAGGACCCGATCCGTCGCGTGTGGTCGTGTTCCAGGATCCGACGCTGTTCCCGTGGCGTACGGTGCGCGACAACGTGGCGCTCGGTCCGCAGGCTCAGCATGCGCAGCGTGACGCGGCGAAGCGTATCGATGCCGCACTCGAGCTCGTGGGCCTTTCGGCGTTTGCAAAGGCCTTTCCACATCAGCTTTCGGGCGGGATGGCGCAGCGCGCGGCGCTGGCACGGGCACTCGTCAACGATCCGCAACTGCTCGTGCTCGACGAACCGTTCGGCAAGCTCGACTCGTTGACGCGCATCCGTATGCAGTCGGAGTTGGTACGTCTCTGGCAGGCCGAAGGGTTTTCAGTGCTGCTGGTCACACACGACGTCGAAGAAGCGCTGTATGTGGCGAACCGCGTGATCGTGCTGAGCGAGCGCCCGGCGCGCATCGTCTCGCAAGTGCGCAACGACGCGCCGTATCCGCGCCATCGCGACGACCCCGATCTTGTCAGATTGCGCCGCGAAGTGCTGGCGCTGCTCGGCCTCGACACCTGAGCGGCACTCAGCGAACAACACCATAACTTAGGGGAAATCACGCGATGAAGCATGCAGACGACAACACACCATCGAACGCCGCGCGCCGCACGTGGCTGCGCAACACGGCATGGACAGTGGGCGCTGCGGCGCTCGGCGGCGCGACGTTCGGACTGCCCGGCGTACGCGCATCCGCCGACGAGGCATTGAAACCGCTCAAACTCTCATGGAATGCAGGCGCGATCTGCACGGCGCCCGTGCCCGTCGCCGTGCAACAGGGCTTCTTCCGCAAGCACGGCTTGCAGGTCGAGCTGATCAACTTCGCGGGTTCGACCGACCAGCTGCTCGAAGCGATCGCAACGGGCAAATCGGATGCGGGCGTCGGCATGGCGCTGCGCTGGATCAAGCCCCTGGAGCAGGGTTTCGACGTCAAGCTGACGGCGGGCATCCACGGCGGCTGCATGCGGCTGCTCGCGACGCGCGCATCGGGTATCGTGGATTTGCAAGGGTTGAAGGGCCGCACCGTCGGCGTGAGCGATATGGCGAGCCCGGCGAAGAACTTCTTTGCTATATCGCTCAAGAAGATCGGCGTCGATCCCGACAACGACGTGCACTGGCGCCAGTATCCGGCGCCGCTGCTGGGTGAAGCACTGAAGAAGGGCGAAGTGCACGCGATCGCGGATGGCGACCCGACCATCTGGACATTGCGCGAGGCCGATCATCTGCAGGAAGTGTCGAACAACCTGTGCGGCGAGTACGCGAACCGCGTGTGCTGCGTGCTGGGCGTGCGCGGCTCCCTCGTCCGCAAGGACCGCGCGACGGCACAGGCGCTGACGCAGGCGCTGCTGGAAGCGACCGAATGGACCGCGAATCATCCCGCCGAGGCGGCGGCGATCTTCGCGCCGAATGCACCCGGCGCAAACGTCGCGCAACTGGCGGAGATGTTGAAGAGCCACACGGATCACCATCATCCCGTGGGCGATGCGTTCAGGAAAGAGATCTCGCTGTACGCGGACGATCTGAAGTCGGTGGGTGTGCTGAATTCGGGGACGAACTCGGACCGGTTTGCGACCCGGGTGTTTGCGGACGTGCTGGCCTGATGGAAGGACGCAGCGCGCCGGCATCGGCGCGTTGCGTGTACGGAGAATGCGGTTAAGCGGTAAGGGCTTCTCGCGTCGTGTTCTTCTCTGCGACAGCGCCGCGTACGAGCGGCAGGAGATCTCGTCCATACGCAAGCGCATCCTCAAGTGGATCAAATCCACGAATCAGGAAAGTCGTCACCCCGAGCTTGTGATATTCGAGCAGCGCATCGGCGACCTGTTGCGGCGTGCCGACGAGTGATGTCGAGTTGCCCGCAGCCCGCGTGAGAGCAGTGATTCCCGTCCACAGTCGCCTGTCGACTACGCTTCCCTTGTCCGCCTCGGCCAGCAAACGCAGTGCGCCGACATTCTTCGGCTCCTTCGGCCTGCGCGTGAAATTCGGCGAGGCAGCGACGACATTTTTCGCACGCTCCAGAATCGACTCGGCGCGCGCCCATGCGGCATCTTCCGTCGCGGCGATGATCGGGCGAAGCGACAGGCTGAAGCGGATGTGATCTTCCCGTCCATGGCGTGCAGCAGATCGACGCACCTTCGCAATCGTCTCTTCGACGGCTGCGAGCGATTCGCCCCACAGCGCATAGACGTCGGCATGCTTGCCCGCGACCTCGATTGCAGCGTCCGACGAGCCGCCGAAATACACAGGCAAATGAGGTTGCTGCAGCGGA
Organism: Paraburkholderia sabiae; assembly: GCF_030412785.1. NCBI lineage: Bacteria > Pseudomonadati > Pseudomonadota > Betaproteobacteria > Burkholderiales > Burkholderiaceae > Paraburkholderia > Paraburkholderia sabiae. Next base: position 2,637,920 of record NZ_CP125295.1, on the reverse strand, counting down.
CGGATCTGCGACTTGTGACCCGCGACGCGATAGTAGGCGCCTTCGTGATCGAACGGTGTGTCACTCGTCCATGAACGTTTGACGACGTCGAGATATTCGTCCGTGCGCCGATAGCGCTCGTCGTGCGACAGAAAATCGCCGTCGCGCTGTTGCTCGACGTCGTCGCCGCCCGAAATGACGTGGACGGCCGTGCGTCCCCCGCTGAAATGATCGAGCGTCGAGAGCTGACGTGCCGCGAGCGTCGGCGCGACGAAGCCCGGACGATGCGCGAGAAGGATGCCGAGGCGCTTCGTCTGTTGCGCGACGAACGAAGCGATCTGAAAGCCGTCGGGCGATGCGCTCGAATGCGCAATCAGCACACGGTCGAAGCCGCCATACTCATGCGCTTGCGCGACGGCGGCAATGTACGGCGGATTGACGGCGGGCCCTTTCGGCAAATGAATTTCGCTTGCTTCCTGATGGCTCACATAGCCGATGAATTCGACGCTCATCTGGGTTCGCTCCTCGCGGGTAACGTGGTGGTAAATGCGGCACGGCCCAGATTGCCGAGCACGGTGTCGTTTTGCGGTGTGTGAATGCGCGCGCACAGCACGTCGCGATAATGACGCTCCAATGCGTTGTTGCGACTCAGGCCGGGGTTGCTGCTCGCTTCGAGCGCGAGTTCAACGGCATCGATAGCGTGCTTGCTGACGAGATACTTGATCGTCGGCGCTTCCGTTGTGCTGACCGGACCGCCTGCGCCGGTATCGAGCAGGATGCGGTTGTTGAACAGCAGCGCGTCGATGCGTCCCACTGTCTGCTGAAAACTGTCGAGCGTCGATAGCGGGGCGTTCAGTCCCGAAGGCACGCGTTGCGCTGCCCACTGCACGAACCAGTCGCGCGCGGCGCGTGCGACGCCGTCGTAGATCGATGGCAGCAACACGTTCATCCACACGCTCGTCACCGGGTCCATGCCGTTCGCGGGGCCCGGAGGTTGAAGATCGACGGCCTGTTCGAACGGGACACGCACGTTGTCGAAGATCACTTCGTGGCTACCCGTCGCGCGCATGCCCAGATGATTCCACGGCTCGCCGAAACGCACGCCTGGCGTGTCGCGATGAACGAGCCATGTGCCAACGCGCGGCGCCGCTTCGTCCGTGCGTCCCCAGACGGCGAACCACGTCAGGCCGGGACTGCCCGTCGAATACAGCTTGCGGCCGTTCAGTATCCAGTGATCACCTTCGCTGCGCCCAACCGTTGCGGGCAGACCGCCACGCGACGGTGAGCCGAGTTCGGGCTCGACGCGCAACGAGTTGATCAGGGCGCCGCGTTCGACGGCATCGCGCGCAATGCGTTGTTTCAGCGCGAGTGGCCAGTTTGGATTGGCTTGCAGACGCAAATGGTAGAGGCATTGCATGACGAGAATCAGCGCGGTCGAAGGTTCGCCCCGAGCGACGGCGCGAATGACCTTGAGCGCCTGTGCAAGCGTGGCTTCGCGTCCGCCGAGCGCGCGCGGCACGGTCAGCGAAAGCAGACCGGCGCGACGCAAGCGGGCAAGATTTTCGTGTGGAAAGCTCGGGCCCGCATCGAGCGCGGCGGCGCCTGCGCTGAATTCGGCGGTGAGCGCGGCGAGCCATGCATCGGCTTGCGGGCTGTCGAGATCCGCGAGTGCTTCGAGCGCATCGCCGTCGCGTTCTACATCGGCAAGCGCGCTATCGGGGTGACGGCTGGTCATGGTCGGTTCACTGTGCGTTAAGCGGAAATTGCCGGTCAAAACTCTTCGTGACATCGAGACGCGTCTTGATCACATCCGCACGGTGATAGAGATCGGCCGTCTTTTGCTGTTCGGCGATAAGGCCATCGTCGATGACGACGGGATGCAGTTGCGCCCGCTGGTATACGGTCTTCAGAACTTCGGGCGGCAAGCCCGTCACCTTCGATTGCATTGCGGCCACTTCGTCCGGATGCGAGAGCGCCCAGCGCTGGCCGGCCGCGACGCGCTTGAGGAAATCGGCGATTTCGGCATGCTTGTCTTTGATGGACGTTTCCGTCGCGGCCTGGAAGCTGAGGCCGGAAGACAGGTCGACGCCATTCGCGATGCTGCGATCGTGATCGCGCTGCTCGGCGAGCGCGACATACGGGTCCCACGTGGACCACGCGTCGACGTTGCCGGACGCGAGCGCTGCTTTTGCGTCGGCAGGCTGCATGAAGCGCAGCGACACATCCGAGAGTTTGATGCCCGCGCGTTCGAGCGTTGCAATCGCGAGGTAATGGCCGATCGAGCCGCGCGTGGTCGCGATGCGCTTGCCCTTGAGATCGGCGGCCGTTCTGATCGGCGATGCGTCGGGCACGATGATCGCGAGATCGGTCGGCGTCGAACGTGTTGCCGCCACCGCGCGCACTCTGGCACCCGCTGCGTAGGCGAAGATCAGCGGCGCGTCGCCAAGCCCGCCGACGTCGATTGCGCCCGCGTTGAGGGCTTCTCCGAGCGGCTGCGCGGCGGGGAAGTTGAACCATTCGATCTTGTACGGCACGTCCTTCAACTGGCCTGACGCTTCGAGCATGCCGCGCGTCTGCAACTGCTGGTCGCCGACTTTCAGCGTCGTGTCGGCCAGCGCAATATGCGAGCCGGTCACGACGATCGCGCCGAATAAAAGACAAAAGAGTCTTTGCAGGAATCGATTGGGAAAGAAATGCATGAGTTGCGCGGGAGGAAGTGGTGACTGAAAACACACGATACGGTCGCAGGTTTTATAAGGCAAACGCATTGTTCTTCTTTGTTAATATGCGCAATAGGAAAACGGAAAGCTGGAAGTGCCGCTTGAGCCCGCGGGCGTTGGCACGCTAAGGTGTGCTCCACCAACACTTCATCAAACGACAAGACCATCCATGAAACTCGATGAAATCGAGGCGTTCGTTGCCGTCGTGCGCAGCCAGTCGCTGAGTCAGGCCGCCGATTCGCTCGCGCTGACGCAACCTGCCGTGACGCGCCGCATCCAGAACTTCGAAGAGGCGCTCGGCGTCGAGCTGCTCGATCGCAATACGAAACCGCTGAAGACGACGCCGATGGGCCGCGTCGTTTTCGAGCAATGCCGCGCCATCGTGCGCGAGGTGGACGCGCTCAGGCATCTGGTCGCGGACGACGCACCGCTGGCGGGCGTATTGCGACTCGGCGTCGCGCAGACGGTCGCCGATGTGGCCATGCTGAAGGCTCTCCATGCGCTGCGAAGTGCGCATCCCGAGTTGCAGGCGCGCGTGTCGACGGGATGGGGCAATCCGCTGCTACAGAGAGTCGATGAAGGAGAACTGGATGCCGCAATCGTGCTGCTGCCGGCCAACCGTACGTTGCCCGATACCCTAACGGGCGAAACGCTCGGCGAACTGAAGCTGGCTGTTGTTGCGCAAAAAGGCAGCCTGAAGAAGCGCGCGCATACGCTCGCCGAATGCCAGGCGTATGGCTGGGTGTTGAATCCCGATGGCTGCGGTTTTCGCGCGGGCTTGCAGCAGGCGCTCGCGTCACAAGGCTACACGTTGAGGCTCAACCTCGAAACGCTCGGCACCGAATTGCAGCTCGGGCTTGTCGCCGACGGCGTAGGCCTGGGGCTGGTTCCGCTGCCCTTGCTGCGCAACAGCGTGCATGCAGCGCAACTCGACGTGGTTCAGATCACTGACTTCAAACCAGAAATTGCCGTGTGGATCGTACGCTCGCGTGCGTTGGGCAAGATGCAGTCCGCGCTGGCAGTGCTCGCGGAAAGCGTCGAACAGAGCTTCAAGGCGGCACGTCTGTCACGCGCCGCCTGATCCCGGTCAGACCACGAAAAAGCCATGCGTGCCGTCGCGATCGAGTTGCGCGACGAGGCCATATTCCCATTCCAGATAGGCGTTCATCGCTTCGCGCGCATTGTCGGTGCCTTCATACGGACGACGATAGCGATCGATACGCGGCGAAACGAGCTGGGCGTCTCCCGATTCGGTCCGAAAGCCCGCACGTATCCACGCCGATGTGCCGCCCTCCAGCAGATGCACGGGCTTACCGGTTAGTGCGGCGACTTCGGGCGCCGCGAACGGTGCGAGCGCGTTGGTCGCGCAGGTGACCACGTAGCGTTTCGCATCGGGCAACGTGCGCAGATCGCCCACCTCGTTGGACAGGCGCGAACGTACGATCCAGTGCGCGCCCGGAATATGCGCCTTTACGTGATTGGCGCTCGACGTGACGTCGATCACAACGGTGCCGCTCGATGGATTGGCGAGCAGCGAGGCGAGTTCGTCGGCGGACAGGGCGGGTGTATGCGCCGGTTCCGGCTTGGCGCCGCGCCATGCGCCGTTGGCAGTCAGATGATGTTCGGCGGCATCGTCGATCACGTAGACGTCGATATTCATCTGCGCGAGCCACGAGCCCGTCATGTTGGCGCGCACGCCTTCGTCGTCGAACAGCACGACGCGTGCGCCGCGCACGGGTACGAACATGTCCGTCTCCTGCACCAGCTGGCCGCCTGGTGCGCCCTGGAATCCCGATGCATGCGCGCGTTCGTATTCAGTCGGGGTGCGCACGTCGAAGCGATAGGTGGTGCGCGACGGGTCAGACGCCCAACTGGTGGCTTCATCGAGCGTCGTGCGTTGCACGCCTGCGCGGTCGGCGAGCGCGCGCGCTGCGGCGCGCGACGCAACGAGGTTCGTCCGATCGAAACCGGCCTCGGCATCGAACTGGCGGTTGCTGCCGTGTTCCAGCGTCTGCCCCGCGAGTGTCCAGCCGATGGTGCCGTTGCGCAGCGCTGCGACGGGATTGGGCAGCCCGGCATTGACCAGCGATTGCGTGCCGATGATGCTGCGCGTGCGTCCCGCGCAATTGACGATGACACGCGTCTTTGGGTCTGGCGCGAGCGCACGGGCACGCAGCACGAGTTCCGCGCCGGGCACGCTGATGCTGCCGGGAATATTCATCGTCTGATACTCGTCGAAGCGGCGCGCGTCGAGTACGACGACATCGTCGCCGTTTTCGAGCAAGGTTCCGACCGCCTCGGCGGAAAGCGAGGGCGTATGCCGCTGCGCTTCGACGAATTCGCCGAATGCCTTGCTCGGTACATTGACGTCGCGAAACACTTCGCCGCCTGCGCGAATCCATCCATCGAGTCCGCCCGCGAGCAGCGCGATCTGCGTGTAGCCGAGCAAAGCGAGCTTGTCGGCGGCGCGCGTCACAAGTCCTTCGCCAGCGTCGAACAGCACGATGGGCACGTCGCGGCGCGGCAAACGGGTGTACGCATCGAGTTCGATCTTCGACAGCGGGAAATTCGCGGCGAAAAGCGGATGAGCCTGTGCGTGCGGGTCTTCTTCGCGCACATCGAGCAGCGCGATTTCGCGGCGCTCAAGCAGCGCTTCGCGCACGTCTTCATACGTGCGGACGGGATATGACGTCATGGCAGATGCGGTTCCTTGCTGAGATCCCACAGGTTGGGGAGCGTGTCGTTCGAATAACCTGAAATAAACGGCTTGGGCCGCTCGTTTGGCGGATACGTGGAGCGGCGCACCGCTCCGATGTTCGCGCCATAAACGTGGATGCTGACGGACGTGCGGTCGTCGTAGGCATTGCGCACGCGATGGATATCCCCGATGGTGGGCGACACCGCTTCGACATCGCCCGCATCGAGACGCTCTTCGGCGCCCACCACACGCAGCGTGCCGTCGTCGTTGCGGGCATAGGGTGCCGCAAGTTCCGCGCCGCGCAGCACACCGATGAGTCCCCACACGGTGTGATCGTGAATCGGCGTCTGCTGGCCCGGACCCCAGACGAAGCTGACGACGCTAAAGCGTTGACGTGCATCGGCGTAGAGCAGAAATTGCTGATAGCGTTCGGCGGACGGCTGCGTGTAGGCATCGGGCAGCCAGTCGTCGACGCGAATCAGTTCGCGCAGCGCAAGCGCGCCCTGATCGAGCAACCCGGCTTCATCGACGCCGGCATCGATGAGTTCTGCAATCTCTCCGACAAAGTGCCGCAGTTTGTGAATGGCCATCAGTCGAGCAATTCCCGTTCGCTTTCGATCAGCCCTTCATACAGGCTGTCGAACGCATGACGCGCACCGTTTGCTCGGCCGACCTGCTGATGCGTGAGGTCCGCCATATCGTGAGGAATCGGCTGCGGCGTGCCTGCCGCTTCCGCAAGCAGTTGAGCGTGGCATGCGTTGTCGAGCGCGATGTACCACCATGCAGCCGCTTCGACTGTTGGACCTGCGGTCAGGATGCCATGATTCTTCAGGATCACAGCCTTGCGCGAACCGAGCGCTTCTGCGATGCGCGCGCCTTCCGTTGTATCGAGCACGACGCCGCGAAAATCATCGAACAGCGCGTGGTCCTCGTAGAACGCGCACGAGTCCTGTGTCAGCGGATCGAGCTTGCGGCCGAGCGTCGACCAAGCCTTGCCATACAGCGAATGCGTGTGCGCGGCTGCGACGACATCGGGGCGCGCCTCGTGAATCGCCGCATGAATGGCGAATGCCGCCTGATTCACGGGACCATCGCCGACGACGATCTCGCCGTCGCGATTGACCAGCAGCAGATCCGACACGCGCATGCGGCCGAAATGCCGACCCAGCGGATTGACCCAGAAGTGATCGGTCCATTCGGGGTCGCGCGCGGTGATATGGCCCGCGAGCCCTTGCGCAAAGCCGTATCGTGCGAACAGCCGAAACGCGCCCGCGAGACGTTGCTGACGATGCAGACGTTCTTCTGCAAGCGAGCGCTGCGATTCCTGTTCATCGTCGAACCAGAACTTGCGCACGGGCGTGTCGCGCCGTGCGAGCGACGGTTGATCGGCGAGTACGGTGCTCATGATCGCTCCTGTCAGGCGGCGCGGCGTGCGCGGGACGTGAGTTCGCGGGTCGCGGGAATCAGTTCGCGGCCATAGTCGATGGCGTCTTCTAATGGATCGAAGCCGCGAATCAGGAAGGTCGTGACGCCGAGTTCATGATATTCGGCAAGCGTCTGTGCAACCTGAGCAGGCGTGCCGACAAGTGCTGTCGAATTCGAGCGTCCGCCGATCTCCTTCGCCACAGCGGTCCAGAGACGCTCGTCCGCGCGCACGCCTTCACCTGATGCAGCGAGCAGGCGACGTGCGCCTTCGCTCTGTTGCGGACCGCCGCGCGAGAAACCCTGTTCGACACGCAAGCGGCGCGTCTCGTCGAGGATGTGTTCCGCGCGCTCCCATGCGACCTTTTCCGTCGCGGCGAGGATCGGTCGGAACGACACGGAGAAGCGCACGCTGCGGCCATGTTTTGCGGCTTCCGCCCGCACGCGCGTCACCTGTTCGTGGACCTGCTGTTTCGATTCGCCCCACAGCGCGTAGACATCGGCGTGCTTGCCCGCGACGGCCAGTGCAGGCTCCGATGCACCACCGAAATAGATTGGCACATGCGGCGACTGCTTCGGCTTGACCTCGGAGAAGGCCTTTTCCACGCGGTAAAAGCGGCCTTCATGATCGAACGGTTGATCTTCCGTCCACACGCGACGCAAAATCTGCAGATATTCGTCGGTGCGTGCGTAACGTTCGTCGTGACTCAGGAAGTCACCGTCGCGCCGTTGGTCCTCGTCGCTGCCGCCGGAGATGAAGTGCACGGCAAGCCGTCCGCCTGAGAAGTGATCGAGCGTGGCGATCTGCCGGGCCGCGAGTGTCGGCGCGACGAAGCCGGGACGATGCGCGAGCATGAAATGCACCTTCGATGTCACGCTCGCCGCATAAGCAATCGTGATCGTCGCATCGGGGCTCGTCGAACTGTGCGGAACCAGGATGCGATCGAAGCCGGCAGTCTCGTGCGCCTGCGCAAAGGCGCGCACGTAGTCGGTGTCGATAGCGGGGCCTTGCGGAAGATGCGTTTCCGATACCTTGCGCTGCTGGATCATGCCGATGAATTCGACGCTCATGTTAGCTCCTTGCGGAAATCCGTTTCGATGGAGAAATGCTTGCCGCAACAGACGCAACGATGAACGCGCGTCAGTGGACGATTCCGTCGAGGCTAACACTGCGTTATGCGGGGGCTAAATAGTAAATTCAGATAAACATATAGGATGTGCATGTTGTCCGGCGGCGCGATTTAGCGTCGACGGCTTAATGATTTTCAGGCAATACCATATCGGTAGAAATTAGATCGGCGGGCACGCAGGCAGCGTTAGCATGGGCATTCTTTTAGATAGGCTCTCTGCTTCTCGAAACAATGTCAGCCAATTCACCTCGCTTCGGCGTCTGGGCGCTCGTGCACGGAAGTCGTGCAGCGCTCCAGGACCCTGACGAGCCCTACGATGCCTCCTGGGCGCGCAACAAGGCACTTGTACTCGAAGCCGAGCGCCTGGGCTATGACTCGGTGCTCGTCGCGCAGCACACGGTCAATCCGCACGATCCCGCGCTCGATCAACTGGAAGCGTGGACATCGTCGGCCGCGTTGGCGGCGCTCACGTCGCGCATCGAAATCATCGCGGCGATCAAGCCTTATCTCTATCACCCTGTCGTGCTCGCGAAGATGGCGCAGCAGATCGAGCACATCAGCGGCGGGCGTTTCGCAATCAATCTGGTGAACGCGTGGAATCGGCCGGAACTGGAACGAGCGGGAATCGGCTTTGCAGAGCACGACGAACGCTACGCGTACGGATGCGAATGGATCTCCGTAGTGGACGCGCTATTACGCGGCGAGACTGTCGATCATCGGGGGGATCACTTCCGCATCGATGGCTATCAACTGCATCCCGCCGATCCGTTTCGCGCACGTCCGCGTATCTACGTCGGCGGCGAGTCGGAGCCGGCCCGCTCGCTGGTCGCCGCGCACGGCGACGTGTGGTTCATCAATGGCCAGCCATACGAGGATGTCGCACGCCTGATCGCCGATGTTTCCGCCCGCAAGCGCCCAGGCGGACACGAGCCGTTGCGGTTTGGCCTGTCGGCATTCGTGATTGCACGCGAAACGCAGGCACAGGCGGATGTTCATCTCGAACACCTGTTCGAGCTCGCCGAACTCGACAAGCCGCTGCGCGAGCGTCACAAGGCGAACATCGATCCGAACGTGGTCATGATTCAAACCTTTGCTCGATCGGCTCGTGTTGGATCGAACGGAGGCACGGCAGCGGGACTCGTCGGCGATTACGACACGGTCGCGCAGCGCATCGCGGCGTTTCATCGCGCGGGTATCGAGCTGTTCATGCTTCAGTTCCAGCCTTTCGAGGCGGATATGCGCAGCTTCGCGGAAGAAGTCGTGCCGCGAGTTCGCCGGCTGCTGTCCGCTTAGACGCCGGACGGCTCACGCTTGATTCACATCGATGCGTGCCGTCCTCAGCATGCTCTCGGAATCAGAAAAAAGCCCCGGTCGGCGGAAGCTGACCTGTCAATGCGTTTTGCCCGAGCAGCTTCTCCTTGTAAAGCCGTGGATTGTGCGAAGCGATGACCTTGATATTGCGCCAGTGCCGGTCCAGCGCTCCCGCGCGGGAGACGACGGAGCCTGAGCCGAGATCGATGAGCCAGCTGGCGATCTGCGGCGCGAGATCGTCGATGACGACTTTTGCCTCACTAGCCGACAGCGTTGCCGCAAGCGTCGCATCGTATTCGTTGGGAGTATCAAAGCTGTCCCAGGCGCGCTGCAATGCGTCGATCGCACGATCTGCCGTCGCTTCGACGCTCGCCGAATACGCGCGAATACGGCCAAGCAGAGCCTGAAGCACCGGCTCTTCGGCCGGATGCGTGGCATCGCCGTGGTAGTAGTTGCGCCTGCGTGTGCGCAGGACTTCTACGGCGTCGATGGCGACTCGCCGCGCGATGCCTGCAATGCAATTCGTCAGATACACCTGGTGGAATGTGAAGCCCCAGGGCGCGGCGTCGTCGGATCGTGGCGGATCGGCGGGATACACATGCGCGGCGGGCACCGTGACCGCGCGAAATCGTGCTGTGCCCGAGCCTGTCATGCGCTGGCCGAATCCTTGCCAGTCGTCGTCATCGCTGACTCCCGAGCTGCGTTCGAGCAGATACTGCACGGTACGGCCCGCGCGGCTTTCGATCGCGAGGCCGACGAACGCGTCGTTGAACAGGTTGCCCGTTGCATAGACCTTGTCGCCCGAGCCGACATAGGCGTCGCGTGTCGCGTCCCATTCGAGCCGGCTCAGCACGCGGCTCGCACGCGCGCCAGCGGCGGCTGCGTCGGTTTCGGTGAAGCTGAGGCCGATAGTCTTTCTTTGCCCCGTCAACCTCAGAACATGCTCATGAAAGGGGTGGTCGCACCGTCTGAGCGCGGCTTCGACCTGCCAGAAATGATTGCGAAACGCGTGCGCAAGATTGGAATCGGCGGCTGCGATGTCGCGCGCGACGACGAACATTTCGCGCAATGACAATCCATGTCCGCCAGATTCGACAGGCAGGCGCAGTGCACCAAAACCGAGTGACTTGAGCCGCGCGATTTCTTCGTGGGGCAGGCGACTTTCGCGTTCCCTTTCCGCTGCGGTCTCCGCGATGGCGCTGATTGTTTCGTTGAATCCGAGTTGCGCGGACTGCACCGAAACAAGTCGCGTGCCGCCGTTAGCCGTTTTTGTATCGCCCATGCGCGAGCCTCTTTAAACTTTGACGCTGTAGTCCGCGACCTTGATGCGCGAGTTGATGATCTTCCGTTCCGCGAGCCAGTCGGCGGCGCGTTGAAACTGCGCGATAAAGGCGGCGTCATCGGGTTCGTGGAACTGATTGACGCGCTTGAGGCTTGCGAGGTAATCGCGCACCTGGTCGGGATACTTTGCTTCGCGCTGCACGAGCGCTTCGGATTCGGCGGAATGTGCAGATTGCCATGCGCCTTCGACGTAATACGCGTCAATCACCGCGCGGATCAGCTCGGCATTCTCTTCGACGAACTTGCGACGCGTTACGAGCGAACTGTAGTCGATCAGGAAATCGAGGTCGCGTCCTTCATTGAAGATATCCTTTGCGTCGTTCGAGAAGCGCGCGATGTCGACGCCGGGCGACCACATCGACCATGCATCGATCCTGCCTTGCGCGAAAGCGGGCGCGGCATCGGGTGGATTCAGATAGACGAACTGCACCTTGTCGCGGTCGACATGATGCTTCTCGAGCGCCGCGATCAGCAGAAACTCGCCGAGTCCCGAGCGATTCACGGCGACCTTGCGTCCCGCAAGATCGGCGACGGATTGAATGCCGCTCGACTTCTTGACGATGATGGCCGTCGACCGAGGTGAGTACACGTCGAATGCGGTGAAGACGATAGGCGAACCCGCCAGCATCGCGGCCAGCGCGGGCGTCGTCGAGCCCCAGAAGCCGAAGTCCGCGCTGCCGCCTACGACAGCCTGAATCGACGGCGCGTGATTCGGGAACGGCCCGATCCATTCGACCTTGATGCCTTTTGCGGCCAGTGTCTTCTCGAAGACGCCGCGTTGCTTTGCGATGTCGGGCAGACTGCCGTAGCCCCAGCCGATGCGCACGGTATCGGTATTGCGCGTCAGCTTGCGCGGCTCGGCTGCGTACGCTGGAATCAGGCTGCCGGCGGCGGCGCCCGCCAGCAGTCCACCCGCCGCGCGCAACAACTGGCGGCGGCTCTGCGAGATATCACTCATTCTGATCTTATCCTTGGCGTGTGATGCGATGTGCTGCGAGGTTATGGTGTGCAGATGCGATGCGGAGTGACACACTCACTGCGACTGAACGCCCAACTCATTGAGCAGAATCGGGCGAAGTGCTTGTGGCGTGTCGGCTTTCGGACGGAAAGAAGCGGCGATGCGGCCCGCACGCATCACAAGAATGCGGTCGGCGAGCGTCAGCGCTTCATCGACGTCGTGAGTCACGATGAGCACGCCAGGCTGATGACGCGCGACAAGTTCCCTGACCAGCCCGTGCATCTTGATGCGCGTCAGCGCATCGAGTGCGGCGAACGGCTCGTCGAGCAACAGCAGGGCGGGGTCGCGCACCAGTGCGCGCGCCAGCGCGACACGCTGCGCCTGGCCGCCAGACAGATTGCGCGGCCAGTCGTTTTCCCGGCCTGCGAGGCCCACTTCGGCGAGCGCGCGGGATGCGCCTTCACGACCGACCGTCGTTTCATGGCCAAGCGCGACGTTTTCCCACAGCGTGGCCCACGGCAGCAACCGGTGCTCCTGAAACACGACGGACGGGCGTTCGGGCGCGCGTATCTGGCCGTTATCGGGCAGATCGAGACCAGCCAGCGCGCGCAACAAGGTGGTCTTGCCACAGCCGCTTTCACCGAGCAATGCGACGAATTCGCCTTGATGGATGTCGAGATCCAGCGCGTCGATGACGACGCGTGCGCCATAACGGCGTTGCAGGCCGCGCACCGACACGGCGAGCGACGAAGGGCCGACGCGGCTGTCGACTCGTACCGCCGGATTGGCGTCACGCAGGAGTGCAATGCTCGCGCTCATTTCTGCTCTCCCTTCGCGTAATTTGCGTGCCATGACAGAAGGCGCGCTTCGAGCAGGCGCACGAGCGCATCGGCGACGACGCCGATGAACGCGTAGATGATCATCGTCAACAGAATCACATTGGTTTGCAGAAACTCGCGCGCGTCCATCGCAAGAAATCCGATGCCTTCGGTCGTTGCGAGCGTTTCGGCGACGACGAGCGCAAGCCATGCATGCGCAAGCGCGTAACGCACGCCTGTGAGAATCGATGGCATCGCGCCGGGCAGGATGATGCGCCGTACGATCGCACGCCAGCTCAGGCCGACCACTTTGGCAAGTTCCATCAGCTTTGGATCGATCTGCCGGATGCCGAGCATCGTATTGATGTAGATCGGGAACAGCACGGCGAGCGCGACAAGAAAGATCTTCGCGGGTTCGCCAACGCCGAACCAGACGATCACGAGCGGCAGCATCGCAAGAAAGGGAACTGCGCGCACCATCTGGATCGAGCGATCGAACAACGCTAGCGCGAGCGGCGAAAAGCCCGTGAGTATGCCCAACACGAGTCCGATCGTTCCGCCGATCACGAAGCCCACGACGGCGCGCAATAGCGATACACCGAGATGTACGAACAGATCGCCGCTTCGCGCGAGATTGACCGCGGTATCGAGCACGCTGCTCGGCGCAGGCATCACCTGCGGCTCGATCCATCCGAGACGCGCGGCGGCTTCCCACAGCACGACGATAGCCGCGGGTACTGCCCACGATAGCCATTTGTACAGCGTGGACTTTGAAACGCCCGCATGCGCACGTGTCGACGAGACCTGGCTGTTGCGGAGAGAGGTGAGTTCAGCCATGCACATCCTGTGAGATCTGCAAAAAAGGAGCGCTTCGCGCGTTGACCGCGAAGCGTGTATGAGTCGATGCGACGGCAAAGCGCGCGGCGCATCGTAGCGGTGAGCTTGTTATTTAAAGTCGACTGGCATTGCGCTGACAAACAGTTTTTTGTTCTTTGCTTTTCTGTTTCGGTGAATTTCATGGCGCGGCGGCCGTTGCTTCGAGTGACGTACGCGGTGCGTCAGCTTCGACAAGGCGTCCGCGCTCTTTGCGGCGTAATGCGCGTTGGCGACGAGACTGGTCAGCAGCGCGACGTATAACGATATGCGGATTAATTGGTGGTCGACGGATGGCCCGCGCAACGACAATCGGCGGCGCATGCGTCGCATATACGCACGCGCCAACCATCGATCCGTTCCATTCATAATTCCGATGACTTCTGCCCGCTTTCCTCTTGCCTGTTTTTTCGTTGCGCTAGGTATCGCTGTCGCGAGCCTGACCAGCGTCGCACACGCCGCGCCTTCCGGCACACTCGTATTTTGTTCGGAAGGCAGCCCTGCCGGTTTCGATCCAGGCCAGCACACGACGAGCACTGACTTCGACGCAAGCACGAACGCCGTCTACAACGAACTCGTGCAGTTCAAACGCGGCACCCTCGATCTCGAACCCGCGCTGGCAACGAGCTGGGACGTATCCGCCGATCAGCGCACGGTCACGTTCCATCTGCGGCGCGGCGTGAAGTTCCAGACGACCGCGTATTTCAAGCCGACGCGCGACTTCAATGCCGACGACGTGCTGTTCACTTTCAACCGGATGCTGCATACGGATGATCCGTTTCGCAAAGCGTATCCTGTGAGCTTTCCGTATTTCAGCGACCTCGGTTTCGACAAGAACATCGACAGCATCGACAAGACGGACGATTACACGGTGCGCTTCCATCTGAAAGAGCCGGACGTGATTTTCGTGCGCAACATTGCGATGAATTTCGCGTCGATCCTGTCGGCCGAATACGCGTCGAAACTCAGCGAGACGCACCGTGAAGCCGATATCAATCAGTATCCCGTCGGCACCGGACCGTTCACGTTCCGCTCATATCAGAAGGATGCGCTGATCCGCTACGATGCGAACCCCGACTATTGGCGGCCCGCGGATGTCGGGCTTGCACATCTGGTGTTCGCGATCACGCCCGATCCTGCGGCGCGCATCCAGAAGCTCGCGAGCGGCGAATGCCAGGTGTCGGTGTTTCCGCGCCCCGCCGATCTCGATGTGGTGAAGCGCAATCCGTCGCTGACGCTGGTGTCGGGCGTCGGCTTCAATGTCGGTTTCGTCGCGTACAACACACAACATAAGCCGCTTGATCAGATCGCCGTGCGGCGGGCGCTCGACATGGCCATCGACAAACCCGCGATCATTCAGGCCGTGTTTTCAGGCAACGCAACTGTCGCGACCAATCCGATGCCGCCCGCGCAATGGTCGTATGACAAGGCGTTGAAGGACGCACCGTTCGATCCGTCGAAAGCCAAAGCGCTGCTCGCGCAGGCGGGCTTCCCTAACGGCTTCGATCTGACGCTCTGGGCGATGCCCGTGCAGCGTCCGTACAACCCGAACGCGCAACTGATGGCGCAACTGATCCAGCAGGACTGGGCGAAGATCGGCGTACACGCGAAGATCGTCAGCTATGAGTGGGGCGAGTACAACCGTCGCGCGAAGCAGGGCGGCGAACACGACGCGATCCTGTACGGCTGGTCGGGCGACAACGGCGATCCTGACAACTGGCTCGGCACCTTGCTCGGATGCGACGCCGTGCATGGCAGCAACGTGTCGAAGTGGTGCGATCCGGGCTTTAACGGCCTGATCGAAAAGGCACGGGCGACATCGGACGTCCAGGAGCGCACGCGTCTCTATGAGCAGGCGCAGGTGATCTTCAAGCAGCAGGTGCCGTACACACCCGTTGCGCATTCGATCGTGTCGCTGCCGGAATCGAAGCGGGTGAAGGGTTTGGTGTTCTCGCCACTCGGCAGTCACCGCTTCGATGGGGTGACGTTGAACTAGACGCTACTCGCCGATGTTTTCAGGGCTGCGCGATGCCGTCCAATGCGGCCTCTGCAGTTCGCTGCCTGAACGCTCTCGGGCCGGCGAGCCGCTGCTGCAGACTTCACTGATGGTGATGCCACCCATCACGAATCGTCATTTGTGTCCGTCGACCGCTTGACGTACGGTTTGAGCAGCGGAAGTTGCGGGCAGCGAGGCGCCGCCGCCATCTCCAGCTACTTCCTGGCGATGCGATATTGGCAAATGAGCCGATCCGTTCGCAAGCAATGCTCGGTTACAGGGCGTCCTGTCGCTTCCGAAAAGTAGGCCGCCATTGCACGACACACGCATGAGGTCTCCCGTACCGCACCGGCGACGGGACAACTGTAGTTGCGGACCATGATCGCGTCGCCATCGTGGACCGCTTCAGTGTGGGCGCCGAGTGCGTCAACAATTGCCATCGCTTTGGCGAGGTTGGATTTGAAGTCGCGTGACGCGGGCAGCTTGTTCTCGCGTGCAAGCCGGCGCCCTGTCTCCGTGAGAATCTCGCCGAGCTGGTCGTCGTCGAACTGCTGCCGCAGTGTGCCGAGCAGGCCGAGCAGGAAGGCGGGATAGGCGCTCGACGATACGTCCTCGCTGCCCGGCGCAGCCTCATAGAGGACGGCTGGCTTGCCGGGGGTGCCCGTTTGCAACGGCTTGCGCCGATGGACGAGCCCCTCCGCTTCGAGCTGCTTCAACTGCATGTTGATCGCGGTGCGGGTCACGGCGAGGCGTTCGCAGAGCTGTTCGACTGTCAGCGATTCTCGTTGCAGCGCGCGTAAGACGTCGTTCTTCGTGGTCACAGGGGACGGGGAGTTTCGGCAGTAGCGGCCGATTATAGCGTCGCGAGGTGCGGGACCGTATTAACCATAATGACATATATAATTGTCATTATTGTCGATATGCACTAGACTTCGGTCCGGTCCCGTCAATCAACCCAAAGAGTTCCTCATGAAACACGCCGTGCTCCGTCTCGCGTTAGCCGTACTGTTTGCCGTGTCAACGGGAGCAGCGACTGCTCAAACGCCGGATACCCCAGCTAGCCAGAAGTCGACTCCCGTACAACTCGTTGACGCACTGAACGGCGTATTTGGAAAGCATCCGGGCGCACGGGCGGTGCACGCCAAAGGGGTTGTACTCGAGGGTACCTTCGTACCCAGTGCCTCCGCGCTCACGGTGAGCAAGGCACCGCATTTTCAAACTCCCGTTCCCGTCATCGTGCGGTTCTCCAACTTCGCAGGCATTCCGGATATTGCGGACACTCATCCTCTCGCGTCACCTCGCGGAATGGCCATCAAGTTCAAGCTTCCGGACGGCAGCGACACCGATATCGTTTCGCACTCGTTCAACGGATTTCCCTCTGCGACGGCGGACGATTTTCGCGATCTTCTGATTGCCCTCGGAACGAGCGGGCCAGATGCGTCGAAGCCGACCCCGCTGGACGCCTATCTCGGCAGCCATCCCGTGGCGAAGGCGTTTCTCACCGCCCCGAAGCCATTTCCCGTCAGTTATGCATCGCTGCCGTATTTCGGCGTCAACACGTTCAGGTTCCTTGATGCGAACGGCGTCGTGACCTATGGGCGCTATCAGATTCTCCCGGTCGGCGGCGAGCACTATCTGCCGGATGCAAAGGCATCCAAGGCTGCGCCGGACTACCTGCAGTCGGAAATCCGTCAACGCGTAGGCCACGCGCCTGCCAGGTTCCGTCTGGTACTGCAGATCGCTGAATCCGGCGACAAGCTGGACGATCCGTCGGTGGCGTGGTCGTCGGCTCATCGCACTGTGGAACTCGGCACGATCTCGATCACGAAAGCGGTAGCGGATAACGACGCCGCGCAGCGCCGCCTGCTTTTCCTGCCAAACGCGTTGCCGGCTGGCATCGAAGTAGCGGATCCAATGATCAACGCGCGTTCCGCGGCCTATCCCGTTTCGTTTGCACGACGTCAGCAATAGTCGCAAATGCCGAAGCAGTTCAGCCGCTTTGACATGTTTGTTCACTGTGAATAGAGAGGTGCGCAACGATGGATCCGACACTCGTCCCCGGCAATTCGCTCGTCACGGCGACCCCGGAAGAAGGGAGGCAACTGGCAATCAAAATGGCGCGGCTAATCATCAAGGCGACGCAGCCGGATGAGACCGTGCGTGAAAAGCTGCGTGACGTATATGCGAACGGCGCGAGCATGCTGCTTCAGGTCGGGCACATCGTGGCGCTCGAGTTCGCGACGATCGCAGCAGCCAACCGCTACTGGCGGACCTGACCGAAGCCAGATCGAATCACGGCACGCGGTGCCCGGAGGTTTGCCGGAGCGCCGCTCTGACGCGGTTTCCACTAAAGGAGAAGTTCACATGCCAATGCTCAAATTCAACATCATCGAGGGCCGCACCGACGAACAGGTTCGTGCGCTTCTGGACGCCGCCCATCATGCAATGGTGCAGGCCTTCGACGTACCGGTAACTGATCGCTACCAGAGCGTCACACAGCATCGCCCAGGTGAGCTGGTGGTGGAAGACACCGGACTCGGCTACACGCGATCCAGGGACGTGGTTTTGTTGACGGCGGTAAGCCGCAAGCGTACCGAGCCGCAAAAGCTCGAGTTCTATCGCCTGCTGGTTGAGAATCTGCAAACGAAATGCGGTATTTCTCCGGACGACGTTATTGTGTCGATCGTCGAGAACGACGATGCGGACTGGTCCTTCGGCCGGGGGCGCGCCCAGTTCATTACGAAGGAACTGACATAGCGTTGGAGGTCCGCGAAGTCCGTGTGACAGGGGACCATCTCAGCGCTTTTCGCAGGAACTCCCGCTCGAGACTCAATGCGGTCTCGGGCGGAATCGCCATAGCTCAGCGCAGTGAAGTTGTTGTCATCTACCGGGAATATTGCGGAACCGAGCATCATGTCGCGCGTTGACGCTCTTCGCCGCGCGCGGGTTGAATCCGCCACCGCAAAGGTTGCGGTCGGGTTTGCAGATTCATCCATAAATCAAGCAGCACGCGAAGCGCCTGCCGACGTGCGCCAGCTCGCCCGTCCGAGGCGTGCTCGGCATTCGCGATCGGCAGCAGCCGTCTCGTCGAGTGCGGCGAGCTGTTGCCTGATCGAGATCGAGCTTCAGTAAACCTTCAACGCAGTATCAGAATCACTAATCGTCGCGTCCAGCTAATTTGTCGCGCTTCAGGGCTCACTACACTGGCCCTCATCGGACGGCAGTCAGACGAATCCTTCGGCCCAACATCACACAGTCCGATCAGAGCGGTCGCGTCATCCCGACGCAATCGCCGCCTTTACACTTTCCCATTCGGAGTTCGCTTTGAGAGACGTACATTGTCTATCGCGCAGTTACAGACGCGTTGTCTGCAAGCTTCTGGTAATCGGTTGTATCTTTAGCGAGCCGACCCTCGCTCAAACCCAACCTCAGTCTGCAACGCAAACACCGCTTCCCCACGTCGCGGTGCTCGCAACAGGTGGCACCATCGCGGGAACTGCTGCTAACGAAACGCAAAGCACGGGTTACAAGTCCGGAGTACTCACGGCAGATGCGCTTCTGAAGTCCGTTCCCTCGCTGGGTAAGGTGGCGCACGTGTCCGGAGAGCAGGTATCGAACGTCGGAAGCGAAAACATCACCAACGAGATCCTTCTCAAGCTGGCGAGACGGGTCAATCAGCTCCTCGCGCAGCCTGACATCGCTGGTGTCGTCATCACGCACGGAACGGATACGCTCGAAGAAACCGCCTACTTTCTCAACCTCGTTGTGAAAAGCGACAAGCCTGTCGTGCTGACGGGTTCAATGCGTCCGTCGACTGCCATCAGCGCGGACGGTCCGAGCAACATTCTCCAGGCGGTCACCGTTGCGGCATCGCCGACCGCCCGCGGACGGGGCGTCATGATCGTGCTCAATGACCGCATTGGATCGGCGCGTTTCACGACCAAGACCAACGCGAATACCCTCGATACATTCAGGAGCCCCGACGACGGCTTCCTCGGCACGCTGATCGACAACGTGCCGCATTTCGAAACAACCGTAGCGAAACTCCAGACTACGCAAACGCCGTTCGACGTGTCAAAGATGGATTCGCTTCCAGAAGTCGATATCGTCTACGGGCACCAGAACGACGGTGGTTATATGTATGACGCCGCCGTGGCGCACGGTGCGCGCGGCATCGTCGTAGCGGGTGTCGGCGCGGGCAGCGGATCGCTGCTTACGCTGCCGTCCATCAAGAGGGCAATCGAAAAGGGCGTAATCGTCGTCCGCTCGTCGCGGACCGGTAGCGGCTACATCCCCGAAGATCCTGCGTATGTCGGTTTGCTCGGCGACAACCTCAATCCTCAGAAAGCCCGCATCCTTTTGATGCTCGCGCTTACAGTGACGAATAACCCGGAACGTGTGCAGGAGATATTCCACCAGTTCTAGTCGTTCGAGAGCGCGGTGAAGCGCCTGCATCGCCGCGTGCTTTCAGTCGCATTGACGCATAGTATTAGAATTGCTGATACTGTCAGGTCATCCGCTGTTTTTCTGAAGTCGTCGCTCTACACTGGTCTCCAAGGTGCCTCGAAACGTGCACCACACTAGAGACAGGAGACGATTGTGAGCAAACAGGTGTTACTCGAAGACTTGCCTCTTCGCCCATTCCACGTCGGCGTGGCGTTCAGCGGTACGGGCGGGCAATTCAGCGATGGCTTCGTTCTCGGCATCATCGGCATTGCGGTCAGCATGGCAGCCGGCCCGCTACATCTCGACGCGCTATGGATGGGGCTGCTTGGCGCGGCATCGCTCGCAGGCCTGTTCTTCGGCAGCATGCTCGCTGGACCGATCGCGGACAAATACGGCCGCCGCACGATCTTCGCGTACGACATGCTGCTTTTCGCCGTCGTCTCAGCCGCACAGTATTTCGTGACCTCGCCAACGCAGTTGCTCGTGTTGCGCGTGTTGCTGGGGCTCATCCTCGGCGCCGACTACGTGGTGAGTAAATCCCTCGTAACCGAGTACTCGCCGCGCCGCTATCGTGGCCGTCTGCTGAGCGTACTTGCTGCAGCCTGGGCGGCGGGCTACGTCGGTGCGTATCTCGCGGGCTTTGCGATGCGCGACATCGGGCCCGATGCGTGGCGGATCATGCTCGCGGCGAGCGGCGTTCCCGCACTGCTTATCCTTCCATTCCGCCTGATCGTGCCCGAGTCGCCGATGTGGCTGATGAAACGCGGCCGCGGTGACGAAGCGCTTGCCATCATCCGCCACAGATTCGGGCCTGATGTCACGCTCCAGACGTCAACAACGGCGGCGCGGCAACACAAGGGCGCGTGGTCACAGCTGTTCTCGCCGCGCTGGCGCAAAAACACGCTGGTAGGCTGCGTGTTCTATACCTGCCAGGTCATTCCTTATTTTGCGTTGGGCACCTTCGCACCGCGCGTCCTCGAAGCGCTGCACGTCAAGGACAAGTTCGTGGGCGGGCTCGTCTACAACGTCCTGCTTCTCGCGGGTGCAGTGATCGGCCTGCTGCTGATCGACAGGATTTCCCGCCGCACATTTCTGCTCGGCACCTTCTATCTCGCCGCACTCGGCCTCGCGGTGCTGACCTGGGCGAGCTTTGGTCCCGTCGGTACGATGCTTGTTTTCGGGCTGTTCGCATGCGTGCTCTCGGCAGCAGCGAACCTGGAGTTCGTCTATCCGCCCGAGCTTTTTCCGACGCATCTTCGCGCGTCGGGTGTCGGCCTGGCGGTCGCTTCGAGCCGCTTCGGCTCGGCGATCAGTACGTTCCTGCTGCCAATCGCGGTTCAGCAGGTCGGCATTCACACCGCGCTGGGTGTCTGCGTCGCGGTACTGCTTTTCGGCGGCGTCTTCTGTCACTTCATGGCGCCCGAAACGGGCAGCGAGAATCTCTCCGACGTGAAGTCGGACAGCGCCGCCGGGGACGAGGCCGATATCGGGCAGCACGACGCATCGTTCGCGACGTCCGCGCCGGGCGGCGGGAAGCGAACCTAGGCAGTGCGCTCACGTCAGGAAACGATATGCCGCTGAACAAACCTATCGATATGCATGCGGTACAGGTCTTCGTCGCGGTCGCGGAAGAGGGAAGCATGTCCGCTGCAGCGACGAGGATGGGCATATCGCAGTCCGGCGTATCGCAGATCATCCGGCAGCTTGAAGAAGAATTGGGCGTCGTGCTCGTCAACCGGACGACGCGGCCGATGGCGTTGACGCCCTTTGGCATCGCGCTCAGAAATCGCGGTGCGGTGCTGAGCGAGGAAATCGCCAATCTCAAGGCACAAGTCGTCGAAGCAGGGCGAGGCATCAAACCCGACTTGCGCATCGGACTGGTCGACTCGTTCGCATCCACATGCGGTTCGGTCTTTACGAAGAAGCTGCTGGGCAAGGTGTCGCAACTGTCGATCCGGACAGGGCTGAGCCCGCAGCAGGGCGAGGCGCTGCTGCGGCGCGATCTGGATCTGATCGTGACGAGCGATCCGCTGATCGACGCGAACGACGTCGTCCGGTATCGGCTGTTCTCCGAGCGGTACTTCGTGATAACGCCGAAAAACCTCGGCATGCCGGTGAAGACCATCGACGACCTGAGGACGCTGATCAACAGCTTGCCGATCGTCAGGTTCAACCGGACGTCGCAGGTCGGCATGCAGATCGAGCGATATTTGCGGCGCATCGAGATCCGCG
Organism: Paraburkholderia sabiae; assembly: GCF_030412785.1. Classification (NCBI taxonomy): domain Bacteria; kingdom Pseudomonadati; phylum Pseudomonadota; class Betaproteobacteria; order Burkholderiales; family Burkholderiaceae; genus Paraburkholderia; species Paraburkholderia sabiae. Next base: position 2,615,996 of record NZ_CP125295.1, on the reverse strand, counting down.
CACCGAACCGGCTCGAACTGGACAACGCCGATGCGTTGACGTCGATGGTTGCGGAAGGGATCGGCTGGGCGATTACGTCGCCGATGTGCCATCTGCAGGGCGTGACGCATGCGGGCAACGTGGCCACGCATGTCATCGAGACGCTGGGCCTGGAGCGCTCGCTGTACCTCGTGGCGCGGCGGGACGAATACAACGTTTTCTTCGACGACGCCTGCGAGACGGCGCGCGAAGTGATCGAGACTTCATTCCTGCCGAGGCTGACGGCGCTCGGCGGGGACATTGAAAAACTTATTACCGTTGGCGGAAGGAATCTCTATGAATAAGCTTGCTCAGGGCGAGGCCCGCATCGAACGCGATTACGTCGGCGAGGTCACCATTCCGGGCGACCGACTGTACGGCGTGAACACGGTTCGCGGAGTCGACAACCTCACGGTCTCGCCGTTGAATATCGCCTCTTATCCGGCGTTTCGCGATGCGTTTGCACAGGTCAAATGGGCGGCGGCACTGGCCAACCGCGACAACGACGTCATTACCCGCGAGCAATGCGAGGCGATCGTTGCGGCCTGCAAGGAAGTGATCGAAGGGCAGTTCGATTCATCGCTCGTCGTCGATCTGATGGAAGGTTCGGGTGGCACATCGACCAACATGAACTTCAACGAGGTCATCGCGAACCGTGCGCAACAGATTCTTGGGCATGCTGCCGGAAACTACGAGGTCGTTCATCCAAACGACCATGTGAACCGCTCGCAATCGACGAACGATGCGTATCCTGCCGCGCTGAAGATCGCCACGCACGCGATGCTCGGCGCGCTCATCGGCGAGGTCGGGCAACTCGCGGCGCTTTTCAGCAGCAAGGCCACCGAGTTTGCCGATGTGCTGCACCTGGGCCGCACCTGTCTTCAGGATGCGCAGCCGATGCGCCTCGGCCAGCTCTTCGGAGGCTATGCGTCGCTGACCGAACGGCTCGCAGAGGAACTGGTCGCGGTGCGCGACAAACTGCGAACGCTTCCGCTCGGCGGCACGGCGATCGGCACCGGCTTCGGTGCACCTGGGGGTTATCGCGCGGCGGTTTATTCGCATCTGCAAAGTGTCACCGGCGTTGGATATCAGGCACCGGAAAATCCGTTCGATGCGATGCAGAACATGGACGTGTTCTCGCGCGTCTCGGCAGAACTCCGCACCTGCGCGGTATCGCTTGCGAAGATCGCTTCTGACCTGACCGTACTGTCGTCCGGTCCTGTCGGCGGACTCGGCGAACTGACTTTGCCCGAAGCACAGGCAGGTTCTTCGATCATGCCGGGCAAGGTCAATCCCGTGCTGCCGATGGCGATGATCCAGCTGAGCTTCGCGGTTGTCGGCAACGACGTCGCCGTCGCTCAGGCTGTCCAGTACGGCGAACTGGAAATCAATCACTTCGAGCCTGTGGTCGCCTCACGCGTGTTCGACAGCATTGCGCTGTTGACCAACGGCATTCAGCGCTTCGGCGACAAATGCGTGAAGGGCATCAAGGCGGACATCGCGCGCAACGAGAAGCATCTGATGGAGTCGATGGCTGTCGCCACGGCGCTGGTTCCGAAGATTGGTTATGCTCGCGTGAGCAAGCTGGCGCGGCAATCGGTGGCGGAAGGCCGTCCGCTGATCACGATTCTCGACGAGTCGGGACTGCTCTCCCGAGAGGAAACCGTTGAGGCGATCCGCAAGGCTTCGCGCCCTGTGTTCGACGCCTGACTCTCCGGCGGGCGAGAACGGGCTTCGGAATGTTTCCGGGGCCGCTCCGCTCGCCAATCACGATATACGACAGCATGCTTGGAAAAAACGAAGTACTGAAGCTCCTTGAAGAACGGGAGATTCCGTTTTATTGCGAGGAACACGACTCGGTACTCAACATGGCCGAGTCCGGAAAGCTTGCGCTTTCCGTCGAGGGCGCGCGCTGCAAGAACCTGCTGCTGCAGGACAAGAAGGGGCAGTACTTCCTGATCGTCACAACCGCTGCGAAGTCGCTTGATCTGGTCGGTCTGTCCCAGACGCTCGGCAGCAAACGTCTGTCGTTCGCGTCTGCGGACACGCTCTTCGCGTTGCTCGGCATCCGTACGGGCTCTTTGAGTCCGCTCGCACTGGTTAATGACGAAGCGAAACAGGTGCGACTCGTCATCGACGCTGAGCTGGCCCGCGAAGAAACATTCCTGTTTCATCCACTCGAGAACAATGCGAGCGTATCGCTTTCCAGAAGTGCTCTGGATGGCTTTCTTCGCAGCATCGTACACCTTGCGGACTGGCTTCCCCTCGCTGCGAGAAGAGATTGAGCTCGTTGCTCACGTTGACGTCAGCTTCCGCTGTCGTCTCTTATCAGGGGCAACTCGCCAAGCTGCATGGAGTCGAGATCGAGACGGGACAAGCGGCCACAAACGGCCGTTCGACACCGGCGGCTCGATCGTCGACACCCATTAGCGGACCCGGTGTCAAGCGAGCAAACAATCTCCTCGGCCAGGTGAGCGGCCGATGTCGCTTCTACTGATCGAAGGCAGTAGCCAATCGCACCCGTTTCTTCGCTTCGTGGCTGCGACGGATCGCGCCAGACACCCATCAGGATCAAGCGATCGGCGTGCAGCGGTTGCCTGTCGCCCTGGTGGCTCTGCCACCCCAGAAGAACTTTGGTGCCGCAACGCGTCCATCGGGTTCGCACAATACTCGTGGTTGCCAAACGTCCGGCACCAATCCAGGGCTGGCTCGTGTTGCAGGCGATCCGCTTTGCTGTACTTCGGGGACGGCGGCACGACATCCCATTCAATCTCGGTGGCTTCTGGCCCAGTCAACGATAAGGGCTTGCCGGTCGCCGTCGTAACGCTTATGCGAAGCAGCGAGTCACATCAAATGGTTTGCGCTCCTTCAGCATGTGGAAACACGCGCGGGCCAGCTTGTGAGCCAGAGCCTTGCGAGCGAGCACTGAATTCGTCCTCGCTTTCTTGCGTTCGTAGAACCGCCGGGCTTCGGTGCTAAAGTGCATCGCGAAGTTGGCCGCCTCGATGAATGCCCAGCACAGGTATGGATTTCCGTTCCTGGTATTGCCTTCGCCCTTTTTCTTGCCGTTGCTCATGCGCTGGCTGTCCACGCACCGTGCGTAAGAAGCGAAGTTTCCAGCGTTGGCGAAACGATCGATGGTTCCGGTTTCGAGCATGATCACGGTGGCGAGCGTCTGGCCGATGCCGGGCACCGTGGTCAGCAAGACATAGTCGGGATGTCGCGCGACTTCCTTCCGGAGACGCCTTTCGACGATAGCAATCTGATCGCGAAGCGTCGTGATGACCGCGATGTTCGCGCGGACCGCGAGCGCCACATTGTCGGGCAGGCCCATCTGATTGACAGCATGTTCGTCGAGTCGCTTGACCTGATTACTCGTGATTCGCGTGCCATACTGACGCGCTGTAATGTTCTCGACGGCGAGAATGTGACTGGTGCAGCTGCGTACCAGCTGCATTCGCTTGCGTGCCAGGTCTCGTACCTCACGGAGTCTCGCCGGCAGGATGGTGCCCACCGGAAGGATCCCCAGGCGTAGCAGGTGGGCCAGGTAACGCGCGTCGGTCTCGTCGCCACTATGTTTGAGCCCGTCGTATTTTTTGATCGCGGTGGTGTTGGCGAGATGAACCACGTAGCCGGCCGTCTGCAGGCCGTCGACAAGCCAGTACCAGTTGAACGTGGATTCGACCACGACCCCGGCCATCCCGGCTCGCCATGGGGCAAGGAAAGCCAGGATCTTCGTCAGGTCGTTCGGCAGGCGTTTTTCGGCGACCACGCGGTCCGTTTCGTCGATCACGCTCACCACGCTATTGTTCGAATGCAGGTCAATGCCGCTATAGTTCATGATGACCTCCTTCTGGTTAAAGCTGTTTCGGCAAACTCACTTTAACCCCGTCGCCCGGCAGGGCGACGGCAGGGGTCCGCTAGATGATTTTCAATCCCATTCACTGGCTCGGGGCGAGAGATAAGGGTGAATCGATTGGGACGTGATTCAGCGCGTCAGGCTGGGAGTTCCCCTTCGCCTCGACGGGCAAGCGCTTCGAGCGCGAGTTCCGCCGTGCGGCTGATATGCGCGATCGACGCAGCAAATGCCGCCTCGCCATCGCGTCGCTCGATTGCATCGAGCATCCTGTTCATCTCGCGATTCGACTCGATGCTGCGCCCCGGCGTGGCGATCGTGAGCGCCCGCAAGCGATTGATCCGCGCATTCAACGACTTGACCACCGCGAGCGAGACAGTCTTCTGCGCGCCTTCGAATAGCGCGTCGTAGAAATGCTCTGTGTGGGCTAGCACGGCTGACAGGTCTTCCGCCTGGAACGCGGCCTCGATTTTCTTGCGGATGCCTCGCAACTGCTTCACGAGTTCGGGAGTCGACCGCCCGGCGCACGCGCGCGCCGCGTTCGCTTCCAGCAAACCGCGCAGCTCGTAAATCTCGCTAACCTGGGCAGGATTCAGTCGCGCGACGACGGGCCCCTGGCGGGCTGCTACGTCGACGAGTCCTTCAGTCTCCAGGTGTCGCAACACCTCGCGCACGATCGTTCGACTCACGCCCAGTTCGTCGCACAACGTGCGTTCAACCAGACGCGCGCCCGGCGGAAAGTAGCCTCGCACGATCGCGTCGCGCAGCTTGTCTAGGGTCAGTTCGCGAAGGGTTTTGGTCTCACGGACAACTTTAAGGTCTGACATATCGAGAAAAAGGTGGTCGAGTAATACCAAGCCACGGACTGGCCCGATGCGCATCATGCAGGGCCGTATTGTCTCCCATCCGTCAGTGTCCGCCATAGCCCCGCGACTCTCAGGCGCGCCGGCTCGTCCTCATCGCACCCCTACCAAAAGCCCTTCGTCAGATTATGGTATTCCATAATATTAACCGGCAGGCGACGCCTATACTATGGCATACCATAATCCTGTCGAAAGCGATTCGATCGCGGAAAGAGCGACGGGACGAGCGACCAGCACATCGGAGGACACCATGTCTGAGCAGACCATCGAACGGTTTTTTCCTGCTGCAGCGGGCGCGCGCGCCCAGGTCGGCGCGATTCTCGAACATCGCGACGGCCTTGTGCTCCTGGACACGGAAGACGGTTTGCAGCTGCCGACGGGCGTCAAGCTGCAGCCCGAGAGCGATTCGGGAAGCCTGCGCGGCGTGCTGGCGAAGCTCGGCCTGACGGCGCATCTCGACTTCATTTTCTCGGTCTTCGAGTCCGGCAACGGCCCGGCGTCGAGCGTCAGCGTCGTCTATCGAGGCCGCGTGAACAGCAGCCTCGCGGCGATGATGGACATGTCGATCCGCATCGTCCCGCTGTCGCGCATTCCATGGGGCGAACTGCGCGACGACACCGTGCGCACGATGCTTCAGCGCTATCTGCGCGAACGCAGCGAGGACGCGTTCGGCATCTATGTCGGCGACGCGCAGGCGGGAACCGTCCAGGCGCTCGCAGCAGTGCATTGACCCCAGCCACGATTCCGATTCACCACAAGCATTCAACGCAGCGCTACGCATCGAATTCAAGGAGACAGACATGACCCTCACACGCACGCTGAAGACCGCTCCGCTGATCGCGCTCTGCGCGACTGCCCTCACGGCGACGCCGGCGCTCGCTGCCGATCCCATCGTTTTCACGAGCTGGGGCGGCACGACGCAGTCTTCGCAGCAGAAGGACTGGGCGCAACCATTCACCCAGGCGACGGGCGTCAACGTGCTGATGGATGGCCCGACCGACTACGGCAAGCTCAAGGCGATGGTCGACAGCGGCAACGTGAACTGGGATGTCGTCGATGTCGAAGGCGACTTCGCGTATGCCGCGCAAAAAGCCGGGTTGATCGAGCCGATCGACTATTCCGTCGTGAAGAAGGACGAACTCGATCCGCGCTTCTCGGCGCCGGATGCGGTCGGCAGCTTCTATTACTCGTTCGTGCTCGGCTACAACAAGTCGAAGTACACGGGCGCGCAGCCGCAAAACTGGGCCGATCTGTTCGACACGAAGAAATTCCCCGGCAAGCGCACGTTCTACAAGTGGTCCGCACCCGGCGTGCTCGAAATCGCACTGCTCGCCGACGGCGTGCCCGCCGACAAGCTCTATCCGCTCGACCTCGATCGCGCGTTCAAGAAGCTCGACACGATCAAGGGCGACATCGTCTGGTGGAGCGGCGGCGCGCAATCGCAGCAATTACTGGCATCGGGCGAAGCGCCTGTCGGCATGTTCTGGAATGGCCGACTGCATGCGCTCGAACAGACGGGCGTACCCGTCGGCGTTTCATGGAACCAGAACCTGACGGCGGCCGACATGCTCGTGATTCCGAAGGGCGCGAAGCACAAGGCAGAAGCGATGAAGTTCCTCGCTGCCGCAACGAGTGCTCAGGCGCAGGCGAAGTTCGCGCAGAACACGGGCTACGCGCCGATCAACGTGAAGTCGGCTGCGCTGATGCCGCCCGCCGTCGCGAAGACGCTGCCCGATCAGTACAAGACTTCGCAGATCAATCTCGACATGAAGTACTGGGCTGACAACCGCGACGCGATCGCCAAGCGCTGGTACGCATGGCAGTCGAAATAAGCGTCAGCGGAAGGGTTCAAGCAGAAAGCGCATAGCAGTATCTGGAGACATGCAGGAGACACGATGCCTAACGTTCTAACGACCGTCGCGCATGCGCCGGTGACACCCACACGCCAGCGTCGCGACTGGCGCAACATTCGCCTGTTGATACCGGGCATCGTGCTGCTCGTGATCTTCTTCATGCTGCCCGTGTTGTCGCTGCTGCTGCGCAGCGTGCTGGATCCCACGCCGGGGCTGCACAACTATGCGCAGCTTCTCGGCTCGTCGACCTATCTGCGCGTGTTCGGCAACACGTTCCTCGTCGCGACGGTCGTGACCGTGGTGACGGTGGCGATCGGCTTTCCGACCGCGTGGCTGCTCGCCATCGCGCCGCGCAGGCTGACCTCGCTGCTGTTTTCGATTCTGCTGCTTTCGATGTGGACCAACCTGCTGGCGCGAACCTTCGCATGGATGGTTCTGCTTCAGGCGACGGGCCCGATCAACCGCATGCTGATGGCAATCGGTCTGATCAGCGAGCCGCTGGCGCTCGTCAACAACCTGGTCGGTGTGACGATCGGCATGACCTACATCATGTTGCCGTTTCTCGTGATGCCGCTGCATGCGACGCTGCGCAGCATCGATCCGTCGACACTGCGTGCCGCGGCCGTTTGCGGCGCGAGCCGCTGGCAGGCCTTCTGGCGCATCCTGGTGCCGCTCGCGATGCCGGGCATCGCATCGGGTGCGCTGATGGTGTTCGTGATGGCGCTCGGCTATTTCGTGACCCCGGCGCTGCTCGGCGGCGCGCAATACATGATGCTCGCCGAACTGATCGCACAGCTCGTGCAGCAGTTGCTGAACTGGGGTCTTGCAGGCGCAGCCGCGTTCGTGCTGCTCGCCGTGACGCTCGGGCTCTATGCGCTGCAACTGCGCTTCACCGGCGCACGCGCCACTAGCGGAGGTCTCTGAGATGTTGCTCGACTTCGACCGTCTTGGCGCGCTGCGCTGGGCGCTGCTCGCAATCGGCGGCGCCGTCGCGCTGTTCCTGCTGCTGCCGATTCTCTTCATCGTTGCGCTGTCGTTCGGTGATTCGCAATGGCTGATCTTTCCGCCGCCGGGCTGGACGCTGGAATGGTATCGCCAGCTGTTCACTGACCCGGGCTGGATCGATTCGCTGCTCACGAGCGCGAAGCTCGCCGTGATCGTCACGGTGCTGTCCGTGTTCATCGGCTTTCTTGCGTCGCTTGCACTGGTGCGCGGCAAGTTTCGCGGCCGCAACGTGGCGAAGGCGTTTTTCCTCACGCCGATGGTGCTGCCGGTGGTGGTGCTGGCCGTCGCGCTGTATGCGTTCTTTCTGCGCATCGGCCTGAACGGCACGATGACGGGCTTCGTGATCGGGCATCTGATCATCGCGTTGCCGTTCTCGATCATTTCCATCAGCAACTCGCTGTCGAGCTTCGACACGGCGCTCGAAGATGCCGCGCTGATTTGCGGCGCATCGCCGCTCGAAGTGAAGCTGCGCGTGACCCTGCCTGCGATCCGGCTCGGCCTGTTCGCGGCAGCCATCTTCGCGTTCCTTGCGTCGTGGGACGAGGTGGTCGTGTCGATCTTCATGTCGAGCCCGACCTTGCAGACGTTGCCCGTACGCATCTGGGCGACGCTGCGGCAAGACCTGACGCCCGTCGTCGCGGCAGCGTCCTCGCTGCTCGTCGGACTGACAACCATTTTGATGTTGGCGGGCGCGGTTCTGCGTCGCGCACGCTAATCGATGTAATGAGTGAGGTGAACGAGATGACTGCATTCCTCCAAATCCAGCGCCTGCGCAAGACCTACGACGACGTCGTCGCCATCGATAACGTTTCGCTCGACGTGCGCAAAGGCGAGTTCATGACTTTCCTCGGGCCGTCGGGTTCGGGCAAGAGCACGACGCTCTATATCGTCGCGGGCTTCCAGGAGCCGACGGAAGGGCGCGTGCTGCTCGACGGCAAACCGCTGCTGTCGGTGGCGCCGAACAAGCGCAACATCGGTATGGTGTTCCAGCGCTACACACTGTTTCCGCATCTGACCGTCGGGCAGAACGTGGCCTTCCCGTTGCGGGTCCGCCGCCGTCCCGAGGCTGAAATCGCCAAGAAGGTCGAGCAGATGCTCGCGCTGGTTCATCTGTCGGAGTTCCGCGACCGCATGCCTGCCCAATTGTCGGGTGGCCAGCAGCAGCGCGTGGCCATCGCGCGTGCGCTGGCGTATGACCCGCCCGTGCTGCTGATGGACGAGCCGCTGTCCGCGCTCGACAAGAAGCTGCGCGAAGAGATTCAGCTCGAACTGCGCCGCATCCATCAGGAAACGGGCGTGACGATCCTCTATGTGACGCACGACCAGGAAGAGGCGCTGCGTCTATCGGATCGTATCGCCGTGTTCAACAAGGGCTGCATCGAACAATGTGGAACGGGCGAAGAACTTTATGCGAACCCGTCTTCGCGCTTCGTCGCCAACTTCATCGGTAACTCGAACTTCCTGCCGGTGCGCATCACCGCGCGCGACGCGGCCGAGGCGAGCGCCGTCTTTCCGAGCGGACATCAGGTCGTGGCCGCCGGCGATGCCGCGCTGCCCGTCGGCGGAGACGGCACGCTGATGGTACGCCCCGAGCAGATCCGCATTCGCGCGACGGAAGCGGAGAAGAACGCCGCGGGCTTGCCCGTGAAAGTGCGCGACATCACGTATCTCGGCGACGCGATGCACTACTCGGTGATGACGCCGTGGGAACAGGAGATGTCGGTGCGGATGCCCGCCGGCGACCATCGGGACAGCGGAATCGTCATCGGCACGCAGGCCTGGGTTCACTGGGACTCGCGCGATGTGCGGCTGTTCTCGCAGGCCTGACGGGACACAGCAATGGACGAGCCGACATCGTCATTGAAAGTCGAGCGTCGAACGACGACGCTCCGGGAGCTTGCGCTCGAGAAAATGCGCAGCGCGATTCTCGACGCGCGTTTCCAGCCGGGCGACCGGCTGGTCGAACGCACGCTGTGCGCGGAACTGGGCGTGAGCCGCACCGTCGTGCGCGAGGTGCTGCGCCATCTGGAGACGGAAGGGCTCGTCGATACCCTGCCGAATCAGGGGCCCATCGTCGCCGTGCTCGATATCGACACGGCAATCGAAATCTACGAGATTCGCGGGCTGCTGGAGGGCGAGGCGGCGTCCGCCTGTGCCCGGCACGCCGACGCGCAGACGATCGACCAACTGGAAGCGTGCATCAATCGCATCGAGCGAGCGTTTCATGATCAGGACTATCGCGAAGTCCGGGCGCTGACGACAGCCTTTTACGAGCGCATGTTCACGGCGGGACACAAACAGGTCGCATGGGAAATCGTGCAGTCGCTGATGGCGCGAATCAACCGTCTGCGAGCGTTGACCATCTCATCCAGTGATCGGGGCAGCCAGGCGGTGATGGAAATGCGTCAGGTGCTCGCCGCAATCAGGGCGAAGGACGAGGCCGCCGCACGCGACGCTGCCATCAGCCACATCAACCGCGTGCTGGAAATCGCGAGGAACCTGTTGCTCGACGGACAGCAACACCTGACGCTGAAACGCGCGGGCTGATGTCGCCATCCGATCGCACCACACTTATTTAGCAACCCTTGTAGGAAAGACTATGGAATTGGGAACCCGGTTGAAGGACCCGCTGCTGCTTCGACAACAGGCTTACGTCAACGGCGAATGGCAGAACGCCCTCAGCGCAGAGTCGTTCGAGGTTAACGATCCCGCGACGGGCGAGATCGTCGGCAATGTTCCTTTGATGGGCGCGCCGGAAACGCGTCAGGCAATCGACGCGGCGAACGCGGCCTGGCCCGCGTGGCGCAAGAAGACCGCGAAAGAGCGCGGCGCGATTCTGCGCAAATGGCACGATCTGATGATGGAAAACGCCGATGACCTCGCGCTGATCCTGTCGACCGAGCAAGGCAAGTCGCTCGCCGAGGCGCGCGGTGAAATCGGCTATGCGGCGTCGTTCTTCGAATGGTTCGCCGAAGAGGGCAAGCGCGTATACGGCGATACGATTCCGACGCCGGCGAGCGACAAGCGCATTGTTGTGGTGAAAGAGCCGATCGGTGTGTGCGCCGCGATCACGCCGTGGAATTTTCCGGCCGCGATGATCACGCGCAAGGTCGGTCCCGCGCTCGCGGCGGGCTGCACGATCGTCGTCAAGCCCGCCGAGGCCACACCGTTCTCCGCGCTGGCATTGGCGGTACTGGCCGAACGCGCGGGCGTGCCTGCTGGCGTGTTCAGCGTCGTGACGGGCGACCCGAAGGCGATCGGCGGCGAACTGACGTCGAACCCGGTCGTGCGCAAGCTGTCGTTCACGGGGTCGACCCAGGTCGGCCGAGTGCTGATGAGCCAGTGTGCTGCGACAGTCAAAAAGGTCTCGCTCGAACTCGGCGGTAACGCGCCGTTCATCGTGTTCGACGATGCGGACATCGATGCAGCCGTGCAAGGCGCCATCGCATCGAAGTATCGCAACAGCGGGCAAACGTGTGTCTGCACGAATCGCTTCTACGTGCACGACGCCGTGTATGACCAGTTCGCCGAGAAGCTCGCGGCCGCTGTCGACCGTCTGAAGGTCGGACGCGGCACCGAGCCCGATGTCGCGCAAGGGCCGCTCATCAACGAAGCGGCCGTGCAGAAGGTCGAAGCGCATATCGCCGATGCGCTCGCGAAAGGTGCATCCGTCGTCACGGGCGGCAAACGCCACGCGCTCGGCCACGGCTTTTTCGAACCGACGGTGCTTCGCGACGTGACGCCCGCGATGAAAGTCGCGAAGGACGAGACGTTCGGCCCGCTCGCGCCGCTCTTCAGATTCAGCAGCGACGACGAAGTGATCCGCTTCGCCAACGACACCGAGTTCGGCCTCGCCGCGTATTTCTATAGCCGCGACTTCGCTCGCGTCTGGAAGGTGGCGGAAGCGCTGGAGTACGGCATGGTCGGCGTGAACACGGGTCTGATCTCGAACGAGGTCGCGCCGTTCGGAGGCGTGAAGCAGTCGGGCATGGGACGCGAAGGTTCGCACTACGGCATCGACGATTACGTCGTTATCAAATATCTCTGCATGGCGGTTTGACCTGACATAACGCAGTGCAAAAGGGGGCGCTTGAACATGAGTACGTGGTCTTCCACTAACAATGAAACAGGCGCGCACCGTTTGCACGGCGCAGCGCCGGAAGAAAATGAAGCCGGCTCGGTCGCGATACCGCTGCCGGTGACGATACGCGTCGTCGCGATCTGTCTGGCGATGATCCTCGCCGAAGGTTACGACGTCGCGATATACGGCGCTGTGCTGCCGATGCTGACGCACGGCACGAACTGGTCTCTTTCGCCGTTCCAGTTGGGCGCAATCGCGAGCTGCTCGCTGGCGGGCATGATGATCGGTGCCATGTTCGCCGGTACGGTGAGCGACCTGGTTGGACGTCGCCGCGTGTTGCTCGGCAGCGTGGCGCTGTTCTCGGCGATGATGGGTGCGGCGGCACTCGCGCCTACGCCGATGGCGTTCGTCGTTGCGCGTGTAATTGGCGGGCTGGGACTGGGCGGTGTCGTGCCGACTGCGGCAGCGCTTACGGTCGAATACTCGCCGTCGCATCGTCGCTCGTTCAACTATGCGTTGATCTACACGGGTTATTCGCTAGGCGGCATTCTGGTCGCGCTGCTGGCGATCGCCTGGCTGCCGTCGCACGGCTGGCGATGGCTGTTCGGTCTCGGCGCGCTACCGCTGCTTCTGGTGTTCGCAGTGGGTCGTTCGTTGCCGGAGTCGCTCGATTTCCTGATCGCGAGGAAGCGCTTTGCCGAGGCGCGGTCGCTGGCGAGTGCGCTGCGAATCCGTCACACGGCGCTCGATAGCGAGCACGAAGAACAACAGCGTGTCACTCATCAACAACCTCATGCGCCGGTGCGCTCACTGTTCGATCGTCACTTCTTATTCGCCACGCTGGCATTCTGGCTCGCGATGTTCATGGGCCTGCTTCTGCTGTATGGCCTGAGCACGTGGCTGCCGCAACTGATGCGCAGGGCGGGCTATCCGCTCGGATCGAGTCTCGCGCTGCTCATGACGCTCAATCTCGCCGCCGCTGTGGGCTCACTCTTCGGCGGCGCGGTAGCTGACCGTGTCGGTTCGAAGCGGGTGGTGAGCGCGCTTTATCTGCTCGCGGCGGCGAGCCTGTGCGCGTTGCCACTGACACATGACGTCGTGCTGACGTACGTGCTGGTCGGGCTCGCGGGCGTGGGCGCGATCGGCAACACGATGCTGCTCGGCGCGTACATCACGCGGTACTACCCGGCCCGCAACCGGGCGACGGGAATCGGCTGGGCGCTTGGTATCGGGCGGTTTGGCGCGATCGCGGGACCGTTGATCGGCGGCGCTCTGGCGCAAGGCGGCGTGGCGCTCGAGTGGAACTTCTATGTCTTTGCGGCAGTGGGGCTGATGGCTGCCATTGCTGTGCTGCTGGTGCCGCGCCAACGCGCGGCGTAGCTTTGCGACTGATTCACACAACCATAACTTGCACGTTTCACCATGAAAACCATAAAAGACCTGCCTATCGGGAGCAAGATTTCAGTCGCGTTTTCCAGCGCGATTTTTGCTTTTATCGTCAGCACATGCATCTGTCTCTACAGCGTCCGGGCGATCGACCAGAAGCAGAAAGAGATCGAGGCATCGGAGCAGATGCTGCTGCTGTTGAAGGACGGCACGGGCGACTACCTGAACATCATCTGGGCGGTGCTGGCGAACAACCTGAACGGGAAGGCGTCGCACGGGAAGTGGATCATCGATCACCGTGCTGACTTCGATAGCAAACTGATGAAGATCAGCCAGATGGATGCGACGCCCGAAGGCGCCTCATTAGCCCGGGAGGGCCAACAGGAATACAACGCTTGGCTGAAAACCGTCGTCGACCCGCTGGTGGAAATGCGTAAGAAGGTGGATGCGTTTTCGGTCGGCGTGGGCGATCTTTCTGCGTTGACGGAGAGCTTCGGTTCGTATCTGGGAACCGAAAAGCTGATCGCAGCGGTCGGAAAACTGGAAAGCTACGAACAACAGCGCGTGCTGGCGAGTCGCGCACAACTCGATACCTTGCGCGCGTCGATTTATGTCAGTGTGCTCAGCGCTTCACTGATCGCCGTGCTCGCATCGATTCTCGCCGGGCGTTGGCTTTCGCGCTCGATCTCGCGACCATTGAAAGAAGCGGTGTCGGTAGCAAGCTGCGTCGCCGACGGCGATCTGACGAATCGCATCGAGGCGACATCGGCGGACGAAACGGGGCAACTGATGCTGGCGATGAAAACGATGAACGAAAGTCTCGCGAGCATCGTAGGCGGCGTTCGTTCGAGCGCCGATCGCATCGCTTCCGCGTCCAGCGAGATCGCCGCAGGCAATCTCGACCTGTCGTCGCGCACCGAAGAGCAGGCGAGTTCGCTGGAGGAGACGGCGGCGAGCATGACGCGACTGACGGAAACCGTGCGCCAGAATGCGGACAACGCACGTCAGGCAAGCACGCTGGCGACGCGTGCATCCGACATCGCCGACACGGGCAACGACGCGGTGCGCGGCATGGTCGAGGTGATAGGCCGTATCAGCGGCAGCTCGGACGAGATCTCCGACATCACCGCCGTGATCGAAGGTATCGCTTTCCAGACGAACATCCTGGCCTTGAACGCGGCCGTCGAAGCCGCGCGGGCAGGCGATCAGGGACGCGGGTTCGCCGTCGTCGCGAACGAGGTGCGCGCGCTCGCGCAGCGCTCGGCAACGGCAGCGCGCGAGATCAAGGAACTGATCGGCACGTCGGTGGAGACGATCCAGAGCGGGGCGAGGCAGGCGCAGGACGCAGGCAGCACGATGACGGAAGTGAAGCTCGCGATCAGACAGGTGGCCGACATCGTGAGCGAGATCGCGGCGGCATCGGACGAACAGAGCCGCGGCATCGAGCAGGTGAATCAGGCGGTGAATCTGATGGACAAGGTCACGCAGCAGAATGCGGCGCTCGTCGAGCAGGCCGCAGCGGCGGCGCAGTCGCTCGAAGACCACGCAAAGGATCTGAAGCACGCGGTCTCGGTGTTCGTCGTCGCGGAGCATGTTGAGCAGCGCGCATAATCCGCGGCCTCAAAGCAAAGCCGGCTCGTTGAAACAACGGGCCGGCTTGCGTTTACGACATGAAAAACGCGCTTATTCGGAGGCCGTCGCGCCAGCCGGTGAACGGCGAGGCGCCCGCGAGCCGTCGTTCGGCGAGAGCAGGTAGTACGCGAGCGCCGTCGCAACGAGGCCGACCATCCACGACACGTCCGCACCGCCGAGGATCGAAGCCAGCGGGCCGTGAAAGAAGCTCTCTTCCATGAACGGCACCTGAACCGCAATGCCGAAGACGTACAGCGCGATTGCCTTGACATTGAACGAGCCGTACACGCCGCCGTTGCTACTGACGATTTCCGCTACGTGATAGTGCCGCTTGCTGACGAGATAGAAGTCGACGAGGTTGATCGCGATCCAAGGCGCTAGCACGATGCGCATCGCGAAGATCGCATTGAGGAAGATGGCGATGAAGTTGCTCGACGCCCACAACGCGGTCGCAGTGGAAGCCACCAGCACGACCGTCGACACCGCGACGCGAACATTGCGGCCAGGCACCCAGTGCGGACGGAACGTTTGTGCAGCCGTGATGAACGACAGCACTGCGCCGTACAGATTCATGCCGTTATGGCCAATGATGTTGACGAGAAACAGAAAGATCAGCACGTAGCCGAACATGCCCGTTTGCGTGCGAATCGCCTGCATCGCGTCGGTGGCGTGGCCCGTGCTCACGGCCACGACGCCGAACACGAACGCGAAGATCGTTCCCAGTGACGTGCCGAAGTACGTGAACGCAAACGTTCTGCGGAAGCCGGTGGTGGTCGGCAGATAGCGCGAATAGTCGGACGTGTACGGTGCGAAACTGATTTGCCACACCGCGCAGAGTCCGAACATCGCGAACCAGCCTGACAGATCGAAGTGGCCTTGCTGAAGAACGCGAGCGTCGAGACCGGGCGCCATCAGGATCAGGCCGATCAGGAGCGCGCTGCCCATGAACCACGCACCGATCTTGTTGAAACGATGGATGAAGTGATAGCCGATCACGCCGACCAGGGTCGCCAGAATCGCGCCCAGCACCGTTGCGATATGAATGGGAACGACAGGGATAGCGGCGTTGAGCGTCTTGCCCGCGAGAATGATGTTCGAAACGAAGAAGCCGAGATAGATCAGCGTCGTGAAACCCACCACGAGCAGCGATCCATAGCGGCCGAACTGCGCGCGGCTCTGGATCATCTGCGGCACACCGACGAGCGGCCCCTGCGCGGAAGTCAGGGCGTGGAAAATGGCGCCGAAGAATTGCCCGGCCACGATCGCGAGAATGGCGCTGATCAGGTCGAGGTGAAAGACCAGTACGGACGTCGCGCCGGAAATGACCGCGAGCGGCGCGACATTCGTGCAGAACCACAGGGTGAAGAGATCGGCTGGCTTACCGTGCCGGTTCTCTGGGGGAACATACTCGATCGAGTTGCTTTCGATGGTCAGAACGCTGTTGTCGTTCGACGGGTTTGTCATCATGTCTCCATCTTTATTGCCAGGCTGTGCCGCGTCGCCCCCGCGATGAACGCGATGGGCGTGACGAAGCACAGCCTTTACGGCCGTGAGTCGATACCGCAGTGAACACGCGCCCGATTAGCGCATGACGAACGGATCGCTGATCGGTTCGTCCGACGTGCGAAGCCACACGGACTTCGTTGTCGTGTATTCGAGCGCTGCGGCGAAGCCGCCTTCGCGACCGTGCCCCGACAAGCCGAAGCCGCCGAACGGCACGAGCGGCGACACCGCCCGATACGTGTTGATCCAGACGATGCCCGATTGAACGCGCTTCGACACGCGGTGGGCGCGCGTGAGATTGGTGGTGAAAATGCCGGCGGCGAGCCCGTAAGCCGTGCTGTTCGCCTTGTCGATCGCTTCCTGTTCGGTCGTGAAGGTATCGACGGACAGGACCGGCCCGAAGAGTTCGGTCGTGATGCTGTCTGCGTTTGAGACGCCCGTGCAATCCAGAATCGTCGGCGCGTAGTAGTAGCCCGCGCGCTCGATCGGCTTCCCGCCCGCAAGCACTTTCGCGCCCTGACGCACGGAACTTTCGACAACCGACTGAATGAGTCGACGTTGCCGCTCCGTGCACAGCGGACCGTATTCCGTTTCCATCTCACCCGGCGCACCGACGCGAATGCGCGAGACACGTTCCACCAGCAACGCAAGGAACTGGTCCTTCACCGACGCCTCGATCAGCAGCCGCGAACCCGCGACACAACTCTGGCCGCTCGCGGCGAAGATGGCCGCGACCTGCGCGTTGACCGCGCTCTGAATATCCGTATCGGCGAAAACGATGAACGGCGATTTGCCGCCCAGTTCCAGCGACACCTTCGCGAGATTGTTCGCCGTGTTTCTGACGATATGCCGCGCCGTGTCGGGGCCGCCCGTGAAGGCGACCTTGTCCACGTCGGGATGGCTGCTCAGCACCGCGCCACATTCCGGGCCGAAGCCCGTGATCACGTTCACGACGCCGGGCGGAAAGCCCGCTTCATGCACGAGCCTTGCGAATTCGAGTAGCGGTCCGGGCGCTTCCTCCGATGCCTTGAGCACGACCGTGCAGCCGGCGGCGAGCGCCGGGCCGAGCTTCACGGCGGAGAGGAACAACTGGCTATTCCACGGAACGATAGCGGCCACCACGCCGACGGGTTGCCGGTCGAGCCAGACCTGCATGTCGGGCTTGTCGACGGGGACGTGGCTGCCTTCGATCTTGTCGGCGATACCGGCGTAATAGCGGTAGTACTCGGCGACATACGCGATCTGGCTCGACGTCTCGCGGATGATCTTGCCCGTATCGCGCGTTTCGATTTCAGCGAGCCGCGGCGCTGCCTTCTCGAGAAGATCCGCGAGTTTGTACAGCAGCTTTCCGCGCGCCGACGCGGTCAGTCTGGCCCACGCGGCGTCGCCGAGCGCGCGACTGGCCGCTGCCACGGCGCGGTTCACTTCGTCCGTGCGGGCTTCGGGCATCTGCGCCCAGACTTCGCCCGTGGACGGGTCCACGCTGCCGAAGGTGGCGGCGCCCGGCTCGAACTGGCCGTCGATATACAGCTGGAAATCGAAACTCATGGAATCAGAACCTCACTTAAAGGCAGGCATCACGTCGTTGATCATCCTTTCGAGCGACGCCTTCTTGCGCTCGAAGCTCATGCCGGTGTCGATCCAGAACGAGTACTCGTCGAACCCGAGTGCCTCGTAGGCCTTCAGGCGCGCGATCACTTCTTCCGGCGTGCCGATGACGTTGTTCTTGCGCATCGCTTCCGGCGTGTAGAACGGGTGAGCCTTGATTTCTTCCTGGCTCAGCGTCTTGATCAGGCCACGGCTGACGGGCCGCTCGTTCTTGAACCATGCGCCGAAGTAGTTGTAGAACACGTTCACTTCGTCGGCGGCGACCTGCGCGTCGTCTTCGCTGCTCGCGACATAGGTATGACGAAGCAGCATGATCTGCGGACGCGGCACGTCGCTGAACTTCTCGCACGCAGCGTTGAAGTGGCCGACCAGCTTCTCGACTTCCTCATCGCCGAGATGCAGCGGCGTGACCTGCACGTTGCAGCCGTTCGCGACGGCGAACTCGTGGCTGTTCGGATCGCGCGCGGCGACCCAGATGGGCGGATGCGGCTGCTGCAGCGGCATCGGCGAGGAAGTGGTCGACGGAAATTTCCAGAACTCGCCTTCGTGCGCGTAATCGCCTTCCCACAGCTTCTTCACGGCGGGAATGAGTTCGCGCATTCTCTGACCCGCGCCCCATGCATCGAGGCCCGGCATCAGGCGCTCGTACTCGAACGAATAGGCGCCGCGCGCGATGCCGAGTTCGAGACGGCCGTTCGTGATGATGTCGGTCATCGCGGCTTCGCCCGCGAGCTTGATCGGGTGCCAGAACGGTGCGATCACCGTGCCCGTGCCGAGCCGGACGTTCTTCGTCTTGTTCGCCAGGTCGACGAGATTGAGGAACGGATTCGGCGCGATCGTGAAGTCCATCGCGTGATGCTCGCCCGTCCAGACGGCGTGCATGCCGCCACGGTCCGCGATCTGGCACAACTCGACCATCTCTTCGTAAAGCTGCTTCTGGCTCGTCTTGTCGGAGACGCGCTCCATGTGAGCGAAAAGGGAAAAGCGCATTGGATACCTTTCAGGAAAGAAGCGGGCGGACCGTGCCGCTGCTGTGGTCGCCGTAGTACATGCCGTAGCTCTTCAACTGGCTTTCCTTGCGGTAGCGCCCGAGCATGCTGGCGAGCGCACTGTCCTGGAACTGAGCCGGCTCGATGTCGTCGAGGCTCACGAATTCGCCCGAGACGGCGGCCTCGTCGGGCGCGCTGCAGAGAAACGAAATGTACTGGTACGACGTTTCGGTGTTGTTGTAGACCGAGTAGATGAAACTGGCCGATGCATCAGGCTGGTACTTTGCGAAGAGATCGGCGAGCGCCTTGTCGGCGCCTTCGGAGCCAATCTGCTTCGACGGCAGGCCCCACTTGTTGTCCGCGGAGCGCGTCAGCAGGACCTTGTCGTCGCGCGCGATGATCGCGCTGACGATGACCTTCGGACCCGCGATGACTTCGGCGGAGACCTTGGCGGGCGTGAAATAGCCGCCACGGTAATAGCCGAGGCCTGCGTAACCGGCGGAGTGGAATGCCTCGACCTTGCCGATGATGAGCGCGTGATCGCCCGCATCGATCACCGCATGGGTCGTGCAGTCGAACCATGCGCTGACCTCGCCGAGCAGCGGGTTTCCGATCGCGCTCATCTGCCAGTCCACGTTGGCGAAGCGGTCTTCGCTAGGCCGCGCGAACGTATTGGACAGATCCTTCTGGCTTTCCGCGAGGATGTTGATCGCGAAGTGCCCCGTGGTGGAGAACGTCTGATAGTTGCCCGACGTCTTCGCGATGCTGACCAGCAGCAAGGCAGGGTCCAGCGACACGGACGAGAACGAGTTCGCGGTGAAGCCAAGCGGCTGGCCATCGTCGCGTGTCGTGGTAACGATCGTGACGCCTGTCATGAAGGCGCCGAATGCGTCGCGCAATTCGCGGGTGTTGATCTGGGCGGGTTGCTGGCTCATGTCACGCCTCCGACTTCATTGATTCGGCCACGGGCTCGGTCTGTAACCAGGCACGCAGCGCACGATTGACTTCGTCCGGTGCGGTCAGATTCACCATGTGCCGCTCGTTTTCGATCACGACGGCGTTGCCGCTGTGGGCGGCACTGGCCATCTGTCTCGTCATCTCGGGCGTCGAGTTCGGGTCGTCCGAACCCGTCAATACGAGAGCGGGGCAGGCAATCTTGTTCCAACCGTCGGCATACACCTCGTCGCCCTTTGCGAAGGCCGTGTACGCCGTGGCGTAGCCGGCGAGATCGACGGATTTCAGCCAGGACTCGACCTTCTGCGCGGCGATGCGTTGCGCTTCTTCGGCATTGAACCAGCGCTTGAGCGGCGTCTCGATGTCGATGGAACCCGAGCGCAGTTCGGCCGCCCGTTGCAGCACGGCGTCGCGCGCTTCGGCTGTCCGGCGATACACGCCATTCAGCACCGCCACGCGCTTTGTCAGATCAGGACGCGTGACAGCCACGCCAGCCGCAATCAACGAACCCATCGAATGGCCCGCGAGATTGACGGGGCCGACGTTCAGCGCTTCGATGAACTCGATCGCCCAGTTCACGAAATCCTGCAAGCCGGCGTTCGCGTCCAATGCGGTGCTCTCGCCGTGGCCCGGCATGTCGACGGCAATCACCCGGAAGTCGGACGACAGATCATCGATCTGCGGATACCAGGCACCCGCCTGCATGCCGACGCCGTGAATCAGGACCAGCGGCTCGCCCGTCCCGCGTTCGAGATAGTGCGCGACGCGATTATTTGACAGCGGCAGGGTTGTTGACATCATTTCCAAGCTCTGCAAGGTCTTTATAACGATCGCCGATGCGGTGATGCGGACGGCCGCCCGTTGCGCCGCCGATTGCGATCACGATTTCGTCAGCGGCCGGTGCGTCGGGAATCGCGAACTGAAGCGTCAGGTAGTGCGAGCGGCGGCCTTCGTCGTTCTTGTCCATCATCGGGATCAGCAGCGGCGCATTCGCCGGGCCGCGCGTGTTGTTAAAGGCCAGATACGACTTGGCGCCGACAGCCTTGCGATAGGTGTTGCCGAAGTGCAGCGTGTGGATCAGCGCCGACGCGTGTTCCAGTTCGCCATCCAGGCCGACGATCGCGCTCTTGCCGAATGCCTCGACCGCTTCGCCCGAACCGGCTTCGTCGATGATGAGTTTCGTCAGGTGCTCGCTGAGTTGCGGCGCGATGGCGCGAATCTCCGGCGACAGGTCCTCGACAAAGCCGCGGCCTGCCCAGGGGTTCTTGATGACGGCCACTGCGCCGATCAGCTTCAACGGCTTTGCCGCCTCTTTGCCGCCGTCGACGAACACGTTCTCGACATGGAGGATGGATTTGCGAATCAGGCTCATTGCAACTTCCCACGTTCAGTTAATGATGGGAGAATTGTGGTATGCCATAGTACGGCGTACCATGCGTGTTAACCCTGAAAGGTTGCCGGGGCCTTGAAAACAAAGGGGTTTGGCGGGCGCGGTGGTGGAAGAGTGAGGGTGTCGCCGATGTCCGCGCGCATGCGCGGCTTCGGGTCAATGGATGAATGAAAGGGAAAAGGAGCAGAGATGACTGCATATTGGATCGCCCATGTCACCGTGCTTGATCCGGTGAAATACAAGGATTACACCGACATCGCGCCGCTGGCGTTCAAGAAGTTCGGCGCCGTTTTCCTGGCGCGTGGTGGCGCATCGAAATCGCTCGAGGGGGAGTCGTTCGAGCGCCATGTGGTGATCCAGTTCAGCGATCTGGAAACGGCGCTGGCCTGCTACAACTCGCCCGAATATCAGTCAGCCAAACTCAAGCGCGATGGGCATTGCATCGCGCAGGTGGCGATCGTCGAAGGATTAAGCGCCTGACGGGGCGCGCGGGTGGGTCGGGATCAGGGTATCGAGGCCGCCACGAAATGACGGGCTGCGGAGCCCGGCGCCGTGAGAGGCGTCGCGCGATGAAGGGCTGGAGCGCTATCTAGCCATCCAGCCTCTTTATTTCTGGACATTTCTACCAAGTCGCAAAAATGCGGTTCGCGATAGTCTCGCGGATGCGCCGGCCGACGACGACCGCGAGGCGTCGAAAGTGGAAGCGGACTATGCCGAAGCGAAGCGCTTCCTGCCCGCGCTCGAGCGCCGCGCCGGCAGGCTGCTGGTGAACGGGTTCGGTACGGGTGTCGAAATCGGCCATGCGATGGTCCACGGAGGCCCGTATCCGTCTACGGCAGATGGCCGCTCGACCCCGGTCGGCACCCTTGCGATCGACCGGTTTCTGCGGCCGGTGAGTTATCAGGATCTGCCGGATGCGTTGCTGCCTGACGCGGTCAAGACGGAGAATCCCCTCGGTGTGAACCGTCGCATCGATGGCAGGTTGCAACCCGCGGCTTAACGTCGTGCAAGCCGTGGGTGCGTTGTCCCAAGGCAAAAGCTTGTAAAGCGTCGGGCTTGTGTCAGCACCCCATTCTGGAGCCGATGTCTACGTGATCGGCATCTATCAAAAGTCTTCGGGAACCGACTCCAGAAACCTCCCGGCGATCGTGTCGATCAATTTTATAGTGCCGGTGAACAGGTAACGATGACACTGCGGGCCGGGAGATAACTTTTTTTAGTTATAGCCTAGTATCGCTGCGGTAGCGACGTCGGGGCGGTCGTTCGAACTACATGCCAGCGATACGGTGGGCTCTCGAAGTGCGAGCAGGTAGGATGTCACAGCGTTTTGATTTTCGTGGTCAATGTGCTGTGCGGGACTTTGCTTCTGGCTCTTTTCGGCGACGGTCATGCGTGTTCCTGTTGAGAATGAAGGGGCGGATTCAAGGGTTTAACTACACATCTTTCATCAGTTGCGTTTCCCTTCGCGAGCCGACCTCGGGTGCGACGGGTAATGGCGATCACGGCAAGTACGACGGGTCCAATCGCTATGCCTTCGGCGAGTTCGGGCTCGATTGGAATGCTCAACAGGTGCAATGCCTTGAATGCTGCGGCAACCAGCGATAGCACGTAGTAAGAAATCGCCGCTACGGATAGGCCTTCGACGGCGTGCTGCAAATGCAACTGGTTGCGCGCCGTGCGCTCCATGCCGGCGAGCAGGCGGGTGACATCCTGCTCCTGTGCAAGGTTCACGCGCGTGCGCAGCAAATCGACGGCGCGCGCAATCCGTGCCGCAATCTGTTCGTGACGCGCCCAAACGCTACGGCAGGTTTCCATCGCGGGCGCGAAGCGTCGCTCCATGAACTCCTGGATCGTCGGCATCCCTTCGATCCGCTCTTCCCGCAACTCCTGTATTCGTGCGAGAACGAGTTTTTCGTAGGCACGTGACGCGCTAAAGCGTCCCCCGGAGCCGGACAGGGATTCGAGGCGAACCGCGAGGTGTGTGAGTTTGACGAGCAACTGCGAATCATCTCCGTTCACACCGGGGGAGTCCATCTGCTGCATCAGGGATTGAAGCGAATTATGAATCTCGTCCAGATCGCGTCCTAACTTGCGAGCGATTGGCAGTGCCAGCAAGGCCATCATCCGGTATGTTTCGATTTCATAGAGCCGCTGCAGCAGCCGCCCGCCTTGTTCCTCGCGGAAGCCCTCGTCGATGACGA
The DNA here is from genome assembly GCF_030412785.1 of Paraburkholderia sabiae. Taxonomy (NCBI): domain Bacteria; kingdom Pseudomonadati; phylum Pseudomonadota; class Betaproteobacteria; order Burkholderiales; family Burkholderiaceae; genus Paraburkholderia; species Paraburkholderia sabiae. The sequence goes on along the minus strand of NZ_CP125295.1, from coordinate 2,592,657 downwards.
GAAAGCGCATGAAACCATCTGCCCGTACGCTCCAGTCGCAAAACACCCGCCCCCCGCCGAGTACGCTGCTGCCTACGACGATGGGTCCGTCGATCCATTGAGAGGATGCCTCGCGCGCCGCATGCGCATGGTCTCCCGATAGCAGTTCCATACGGCACGCGACGAATCGGCTGCCGGCAATTTGCTCAAACCAGTTTGCTGGAACGCCTTGAATCTCTGCGTCGCTGAAATAATCAATGTCATTGCGGGCGATGACAAATGTGAACGTGGAGAATTCAGTGTGCCGTTCCCACTTCAAATGCCACCCGAACGAAGACTGCACGGAATAGTGCGTGGCACCGTCCACCGGAAGCGGGATGCTCGTGTCGCGGCACAACGCACGCAATACCGTTTCGTGCATTGACGGATCGTTTTCCGTGTAGATAGCGTAATGCAGCAGTGAAACAGACTCGGCCAGTTTGAGAAACGGGCGAGCATGCAGTTCTGCGGCCAGTTGGGCGCGCAGTGGATGGTCCATGATCATTGTTTTCACGGTTTCGTGCTCATGCTGCAGTTGACGCTGTGGAGAGGGTCCATGCGGCAACTTTGGCAGAACTACGCTAACAAGAGAATCTCATTGTTTTGATCGAAGGCTTCAGATTTTCTGATGGCGAAGTTAATCAGTTGCCGTGATAACCCGTGCCTTATCACTGCATCGCAGAACATGCCCGGTGAAATGTGGTGCGCAAACAGTCCCACTTTCAACGGCGAAACCAGTTCGGTTACGCATTAGCCGGTTAAGCCTAAATCAGTTTAGCTTGCGCCTGCAGAAAAGGGCGGCGACGAGTCGTTCGCATGTCCAGAGATATGTGATAGTCGGGGGTGATATATCCCCCAATGCCTCACATAAACCTTCCCAACCGGTGCCTTTCGGAGGTAGCCCCTTGCGTACCTTCCGGGACCATTCCATTGAATGCAGCACTTCTTCACCCGCCACGTAAGAACGCCACAGGCCATGGAAAGTAGCGATAAACCGGTGATCGGGCATCCGTGTTCGACCTGACAGGACCCACGCCCGTGCCCATTCGAGGCCGATGTGTTCCGCATCCCAAGGATGCGCATCGCGACGCATGGCTGAATCTCGACCCGAAGCGTCTGGACGCGCGATACGCGATACTCGACGACAGGGAGCGGCCATATTACGAGCACCGGATGGCCGCCTGAGTGGCCGACTATTGCCGTTCGTCCGAACCGCCAGCCGGTCAGTTTCGCTTCCCTTTGAGCGTGAAGGGCGCGAGCAACGCCTCCATGTCGAGCTGATGCCCCTGAAGCAGAAGCAGTCGCGCGTGGAGCACCGTGTTTTCGAGAACAAGCTTGGCGGTGCTCAGGAGGTATAGCGCATGGACGTCCGAGACGGACATGTCTGCTTCCACACTGTGATGACGCTCAACGAGCGAGCTGACAATGAGCCGTCTAAGTTCCTGTTCACCAAACGGCAGGTCTGCATAGTCGATGGGATCTTCTGCTTCCACTTCGCGAAGCATGTCGACAAGCATTTCCGTGCTCACTTGCATGAATCCTCCCGGGAATGAAGGTCAAGGTCAGTGCGGTCGAGGCTTTGTTCTGTGCAAGCAGATTACCAATGGCGTTCACCTTGGTCCAGCATCGGCATCGACGGCCACATCGGGCGCGTGCCGTTTTGGCATATCAGACTCAGCGGGTCTTCCTGACGTCAGCCGGGCAAACCAGGCGCCTACTCACAGGTCTCGATGCGACGGCTGACCGGCCGCTAGCCGGCTGCCTGCAAACGGATCCTGACGCCAATCCACCTTCGAACGAGGCTCGGGCTCTGGCTGTGCCTGGCGCGCGACGGTAAAGTGCTCCAGAGTCTGACCCGCGCTAATGGCCTGCTTCAGCCATTGCGGCATCTCACCGTCGCCTGACCAGCTTTCTCCCGTCGCACTGCGATATCGAGCCGCCTTCTGCCGGATCTGGTCTTCGGCGATCGCCGCCGCGAGATCATCCAGTTCGATTCCGACTTCGGCCATCCTGCGGCGCAGGTAAGCGACCATACTGTCGCGTTTTCGCTCATCCATGACATTTCCCCGTTTTACGAATTGCACCCACTGACATGTTCGGTTGCCAGTGCAAGCGCTGTGCCTTGAGATTATCACTCCGGTTTGAGTGCCGCGTATAAGGTATGTCGCTCGATGGTCTGTTTGCGCGGTTATATGGCATAGTGCCGCCAACACTAACGACGGGGAGAAATATCAATGACAACACTTGAAAAGGTTCAGGCGCAGATCGCAAAGCTCCAGGCTCAGGCGGAAGCGCTAGCCGCGAAGCAGTCGTCCGGCGTGATCGCGAAGATTCGCGACATCATGGAAGAGCACGGTTTGACGACGGCCGACATCGACGCGCATATCGGCGCTTCGACGAAAGTTGGACGCAAGCCGGGCATCAAGGTTGCGGCCCAGCCGTCCGCATCGACAGCAAAGTATCGCGACCCGAAAAGCGGCGCGACCTGGACGGGCCACGGTCGCGCGCCCGCATGGATTGCCAGTGCGAAAGACCGCAGCAGGTATCTGATCGAAGGCAACGCTGTCGCTTCGGGATCTGCAATGGCGAAGAACGAAAAGGCTGGCAATTACGTTCGCGGCCCGCAGGCGCCGAAGTACCGCGATCCAAAAACGGGAGCCACATGGAGCGGCCGCGGTCCTGCACCCGCATGGCTGGCCGGCGCAAAGGATCGCACCAGGTTTCTGATTGCAGGGGTGGTTGAGAGCGCTACGGAGTCGAAACCTTCAGTAGCGAAGAAAGCATCGGCGCCGGTGAAGAAAGTCGCTGCAAAGGAAGCAGCCGCTAAAACGGCGGTCGCCAGAAAGGGCGCGGCGAAGAAGGTTGCTACCAAAAAAGCAGTCATGCGTAAGGCAGCGAAGAGAGTGATTGCGAAGAAGCGGGCTGTCAGTGTCGACGCGGGTAGCACTGTTCCTGCTGTTGCACCCGAAGTCGTCAGCGAGACGTCTGCCTCCTGATTGATTGTTAGGTATTACTGGAGTCACGAGCGGGACCGGTGCGTCCCGCACAAAAATTCCGTCTCGATTGTCCCTTCGTGTGCCCGATCCGCGGCGGCCGACAGATTACCAAAGATCGGCGATGATCGGCTGGGTGCGGCCCATCACCGAACATTCGAGACCGGGATTAGAATTGTCGACACCCATTAGCGGGCCTGACGCGGATCCCCGCCAAGACCGCCTGGCGCCTGTCATCATCGGTTCCGACTATCAAGGGCCGCAAAGCACACACTCGATCCATGTCAGAGGGGTTGTGAGAAGGCTGTTCGAAATGTTCGAATGCACGGCACTTGCGGTCGGAATGGCTGCGACAGGCACATGCGGGCAATGCGGTTCTCTTCAACTGCCCTGAAGAAATCAACCATGCGTATTCCCCCCGTCAAGGCCATTATTGCCTTCGAATGCATTGCGAGAACCAGGAGTGTGAACCGCGCAGCCGAGGAGCTTGGCCTGACGGCGTCAGCAGTGAGCCATCAACTCAGCAATCTTGAGTCGATCATTGGCCAGCCCCTGTTCCAGCGAACGGGGCGCGGTCTGGTCCTGACGCCCACGGGCGAGCGCTACCTGTCCGACGTAACGGGTTCTCTGGCGGACCTCAGTCGCGCGACGGAACGGGCGTCGAGCCGCAAGGAGGTCGACATCCTGCGGGTCCATTCAAGCCCGAGCTTCGGTCTCATGTGGCTGTTGCCGCGGCTGGCTTCGTTCCAGGAGGCGAACGGCGACATCCAGCTGAACCTCGCCTGCTCGTATGAAAACGTGTCGTTTTCGAACGGCTACTACGACATCGACATTCGTCACGGATACGGTGAGTGGACCAACGTCGAAGTCAAGACGCTGCGCGGCGAGTTCATCGCGCCGCTGGCCTCGCCGGAATATCTGGAGCGGCACCCGGTAACGACGCCCGAAGATCTCCTCGGGCATCGGCTCATTTTTTCCGAGACGCCGCTTGTGCAGTGGCGTCAGTGGTTTGGACGCCTCGGCGTTGCTGGCGCGCAGAAGACTTTCGATTTTTCATTCGACCGTTCATACATGTCTATCGAAACGGCCGCGCTGGGCCTGGGCATCGCATTGGAAAGTCTCATGCTTGCCTCCGTCAAGATCCGGGAAGGCGCATTGGTGCCCGTGTTCGACGACGCGCATTCCGTCGAGGTCGGCGCTCACCACCTGGTTTACCCGAGCCAGAACGCCGATCTGCCGCGCGTAGCCCGGTTCCTCGCATGGATCGAGCAGGAGGTCGGGCGCAGCGCGCCTCGCATGCCAGGGAAACCCCGCAGCTGAAATTTTCTCAGCACCGATTGAGCAAAACTGCGTTGATGGTCAGGTCGCAGGCGGAGAAACTTCGCCTACACCTAGTTCACCAACGGAGACACCAACATGTTGCTCGAGAATCAAGTGGTCATCATCACGGGCGCGGCATCGGCGCGCGGTATCGGCAAGGCGACGGCGAAAGCGATGGCCGCGCAGGGCGCGCGCGTTGCGATCCTCGACCTCAAACAGGCCGAAGCCGAAAGCGCAGCGCGCGACCTGGGAGACGGCCACCTGGGCCTGGCGTGCGACGTCACCGATAAGGGCGCGTGTATTGGCGCGGCCAATGCCGTCGTCGAGAAATACGGCCGCATCGATGCGCTGGTGAACAATGCGGGCATCACGCAGCCCATCAAGACGCTGGAAATCGCCCGCGAAAACTTCGACGCAGTGATCGGCGTCAGCCTGCTCGGCACGTTGTACATGTCGCAAGCAGTCATTCCGCAGATGAAGAAACAGCAAGGCGGCAGCATCGTGTGCATGTCGTCCGTCTCCGCGCAACGCGGCGGCGGAATCTTCGGCGGCCCGCATTACAGCGCCGCGAAAGCAGGCGTGCTCGGCCTCGCGAAGGCCATGGCGCGCGAGTTCGGTGGCGACCACATCCGCGTGAACTCGATCACGCCGGGTCTGATTCAGACTGACATCACGGGCGACAAGCTGACGCCGGAAATGCGCGCCGACATCATCAAGGGCATTCCGCTCGGACGTCTCGGCGACGCCAACGATATCGCCAACGCCTGTCTGTTCCTGGCAAGCGGCTTGTCGACGTATCTCACGGGCATCACGCTCGATGTCAACGGCGGCATGCTGATTCACTGACCATGCATTCGCGTGTGCTTCGCAACGATGCGCACGCTCACGACGCACCCGAACACACGGGGTGTCGCGCCGTATAGACGGCTCACAAGCTTGCGGTCAGACGTGGCATCGAAGGCATGCGTCCGGCCAACAGGAGACAACTCATGAAACCCAAAATGGCCTCGCCCATGATCGGCGCAGAGCTTCGCGTATCTGACGACGCCGTCGGCTTCGAAGCAGGAACCTATGCCAAGGTCGCGCGCCGTCTGATCCCCTTTCTGATGCTCTGCTACCTGGGGGCGTACCTCGATCGCGTCAACGTCGGTTTTGCGAAGCTTCAGATGCTCAACGATCTGCGCTTCTCCGAGACGGTGTACGGCATCGGCGCGGGTATCTTCTTTCTGGGCTATTTCCTCTTCGAAGTGCCGAGCAATGTGATCCTTCACAAGGTGGGGGCGCGCAACTGGCTCGCGCGCATCATGCTGACGTGGGCGCTGATTTCGGCGAGCTTCGTGTTCGTGAAATCGCCGACTGTGTTCTATGTATTGCGTTTCCTTCTCGGCGTCGCCGAGGCGGGATTTGCGCCCGGCGTGATTCTGTACCTCACGTACTGGTTTCCCGCAGCACGGCGCGCGAAGGCGCTGTCGATGTTCTTCATGGCGATTCCGCTCGCGGGTATCGTGGGCGGGCCGCTGTCGGGCTGGATCATGCATTCGTTTCAGGGGCTGCATGGCCTTGCCGGATGGAAATGGCTGTTCATGCTCGAAGCGGTGCCGTCGCTCGTACTTGGCTTTGCGATCATCCTCTATCTCGACAACGGCATCGCCAGTGCGAAGTGGCTGACGGATGACGAGAAGGCCTTGCTCAAGCGCAACGTCGACAAGGACCGCACGCAGACCACCGAACACATGTCGATTCGTGCATTCATCGCCGACCGGCGCCTGTGGCTGATGGCCGCCATCTACTTCTGTGTCGTGCTGGGCCAATACGGACTCACGTTCTGGCTGCCGACGATCATCCGCCGCACGGGCGTAGCCGACCCGTTGTGGGTGGGCATCCTGACGGCGATCCCGTACCTCTGCGCCATCGTCGCGCTGCCCCTGCTCGGCAGCAGCGCAGACAAGCGACGTGAACGCCGGCTGCACCTGGCCATTCCGATGCTCGTCTCGGCAGCCGGCTTCGCTACCTTGCCGATGCTCGGCAGCGTGGGTGCGTCGATCGTCTGCGTGAGCGTTGCAGCGGCGGGCATTCTCGCCTCCTCGTCGCTGTTCTGGGCGCTGCCTACGGCTGTCCTTGGCGGTATGTCGGCTGCGGCGGGGATTGCCGCCGTCAACTGCTTTGCCAATCTCGCCGGCTTCTTCTCGCCCGCTATCGTCGGCTGGTTGAACGACCTCACAGGCAAGTCCACGGCAGGGCTGATCTTTATCTCATCGGCGGTCGTACTTGGCGCGGTCCTGGTGTTCTTCGTACCCGCAAAAACCGTCAATCGCTAATACCTGATTCTTTTCTGGAGACAAGCAAATGAGTACTCCCGTCATCGAGGATGTGACGCTCGCCGAGCGCGCCTATCGCATCCGACGCAATGCCCTTCTGATGGGCGAAGTGCAAGGCCAGGGCTACATCGGGCAGGCACTCGACATCGCTGACGTGCTGGCCGTCTCGTACTTCGGCGCAATGAACTACCGTCCCGGCGATCCCGAATGGGAAGATCGCGACCGCTTTTTGCTGTCGAATGGTCACTACGCGATTGCGCTGTACGCGGCGCTGTTCGAAGCAGGCATTCTTCCGCAGGAAGAACTCGAGACCTACGGCAGCGACGACAGCCGTCTGCCGATGTCCGGCATGGCCAGCTACACGCCAGGCATGGAGATGTCGGGCGGCTCGCTGGGTCAAGGGTTGACGATCGCGGTGGGCCGTTGCCTCGGTCTCAGGCGCAAGGGCTCGAAAGCATTCGTCTACACGCTCTTCTCCGACGGCGAACTCGACGAAGGAGCGATCTGGGAAGGCCTGATGTCGGCGGCTCACTGGAAGATCGACAACCTGATCGCGATGGTCGATGTGAACAACCAGCAAGCCGACGGTCCGTCGACGCAAATCATGGCCTTCGAGCCGCTCGTGCCGAAGCTCGAAGCGTTCGGCTGGTATGTGCAGCGCGTGAACGGCAACGATATCGACGCTGTGAAGCACGCATTCGACAACGCGCGAAACCTGAAGGAAGCCAAACCGCGCATCATCGTGTGCGACACGAAGATGGGCTGCGGCGTGCCGTTCCTCGAGCAACGCGAGAAGAATCACTTTATCCGCGTCGATCCGCACGAATGGAAGCTGGCGCTCGAAGCACTCGATGAAACTTTCGCAGGGAGAAAAGCATGAGTTCGGTCATTGATAAAAAGCCTCGCCTGAAGACCTCGGCGATGATCGCATCCATTGCGGGCGAAGGACAGATCACGCGCTCCGCGCCGTTCGGCCACGCGCTCGCCGAACTCGCACGTACGAATACCAACGTGATCGGCATGACGGCCGATCTCGGCAAATACACCGACCTCCATATCTTCGCGAAGGCGTTTCCGGAGCGCTACTACCAGATGGGCATGGCCGAGCAGTTGCTGATGGGCGCGGCAGCCGGCTTCGCTCACGAAGGCGCGCAGCCGTTCGTCACCACCTACGCAGTATTCGCGACGCGGCGTGCGTACGACTTCATTCACCAGACCATCGCGGAAGACGACCTGGACGTGAAGATCGTTTGTGCGCTGCCTGGACTCACCACGGGCTACGGCCCGAGTCACCAGGCCGCCGAAGATCTCGCGCTGATGCGCGCAATGCCGAACATGACCGTCATCGATCCATGCGATGCGCTGGACATCGAGCAGATGGTACCCGCCATTGCGGCTCACAAAGGCCCGGTCTACGCGCGCCTGTTGCGCGGCAATGTACCGGCTGTGCTGGACGAGTACGACTACCGGTTCGAACTCGGCAAGGCGAAGATGCTTCGCGACGGCAGGGATGTACTCATCATCTCGTCGGGGATGATGACGATGCGTGCGCTCGAAACCGCGAAGGCGCTCGAAGCGGACAAGGTGGATGTCGGTGTGCTGCACGTGCCGACCATCAAGCCTCTGGACACGGAAACGATCATTCGCGAAGCACAGCGAACCGGGCGAATGGTTGTGGTCGCCGAAAACCATACGGTTATCGGCGGACTGGGTGAAGCCGTGGCGACGACGTTGTTGAGTGCGGGCGTTTCTTGTGCCTTCAGGCAGATCGCGCTGCCCGATGCGTTCCTCGATGCAGGTGCACTGCCCACGCTGCATGACCGCTATGGCATTTCCACGAGCGTGATGGCCGGTAACATCAGGAAGTGGCTGGCATAGGAGGCGCTGCCATGTTCGCAATCTGACGGGCTAACGGGTGATGTTCGCGAGGCATGTTGGCGTGATTGATATGACCACGCACAACCTGTTCGACACAATTGCGTTGTAGGCCGCTCGCCGCACGGCATCTCTTTCGACATCTGTGCGCCGGTCGTCGCGCCTGATCCCGGCCAGGAAACGCGGTTCCTACTCATTGAACAGATCGCTTCGCGCCGCATTCATGATCGTCGCGACCGCGGGATGACTGATGTGACGCTCGATCGAAATCGCAAAGAACTCTTCGACGATCGTCTTGATCTGCCCGATCATCGTCAGCTTGTGCTCGGCCTTTAACTGACTCTCCAGCACAGTGGGTGCGAACAGCAGGCCGCGGCCTTCGCGGCCGAACGCCATGGCCATCGCCCCGTCGTCGAATTCGCCGACGATGTGCGGCGATATGGCATGTGACGCAAGCCAGTGATCCAGCTTGCGACGCACGGCCGATTCCGTGCCCGGCAGTAGCACCGGCAGCTGGCCGAGCAGCAGCGGGAAGCGTTTCTTGCCGCTCCTGATCAGCGTCTGCGCCCCGAAGCAGCCCAGCGTCGAACGGCCGAGACGGTGGTTGAACGCCTTGATGTTGACGTCGGCGGGAATGGGGGCGTCTGTGATGATCAGATCGAGGCGATGCACAGCCAGTTGCGCAAGCAGCGCATGCAGCTTGCCTTCGTGACAGATCATGCGTACCGGTACTGAAGCGCTCAGCGCGGGTTCCAGTAGCCGGTACGCGATCGCCTTCGGAACCGAATCTGCAATTCCGACACGAAACCGCATTTGCGCACCGGATTCGTTCTCGCGCCGCACCGCGCTCTCAAGCTCCGAGCCCAAAGAGAATATTTCGTCCGCGTAATCGAGCACCAACCGGCCAGCATCGGTCAGTTCGATGGTGCGCCCGCTCTTCCTGAACAGTTTTCTATCCAGCGCTTCCTCGAGCAGCTTGATCTGGCCGCTCAGCGTTTGCGGTGAGATATGCAACTGCTCGCCCGCCCGGACGATTGCTCCTGCGTGTGCCGTGACCCAGAAGTAATGCAGATGTTTGAAGTTCACGCTCCCTCCGTCGATCAGCCAACGCTACGGTTTTTTCGAGGTATTGGCAATAAAAATACGAGTTTTCTATTGGATCCGGTTCGGATAGATTGAAGCCTCGGACGTGGACGTCAACGGGCGGATCTCGATAACGGACAGAGGTGAGCTATGGCATCGGTTGCGCAATTTCTTCGCTTGAAAGTTTCGCAGGCAGTGTGGACCACGGAGGCGTCCGCATCGGTCTACGACGCGATCGCGATCATGGCGTACCGGAAGGTGGGCGCGCTGATCGTCGCACATCAGGGGCGCCTCGCCGGCATCGTCACGGAGCGCGACTACGCACGGAAAATCGTGTTAATGGACCGTTCATCAAGGGATACGCCCGTGCGCGACATCATGTCGGCGGCGGTGCGCTACGTCAGTCCGCATCAGACCACCGACGAATGTATGGCGGTCATGACAGAACATCGCATACGGTATCTGCCCGTGATTACGGCGGGGCAGGTGATTGGAATGGTGTCGATCGGCGACCTGATCAAGAACCAGATTGCCGAGCAGGAACACACCATCCGGCAACTGGAGCACTACATCCATGGCAACGGCTTTCACGCTGGCCGTAACGGCGTGCAAACACAATCGGCGCAACTATGACGACCTCAAAATATTACTTTTCGTAATTTGAAATGCGTGCTTTCAGGGCGCGCGATGCAGGAAGACCGATTTACCACTGGAGAGATTTTTTATGTTCACGCGATTCGTCAATCAACTTCGACGTGCTGCCGGCGCGGTGACGCGCGGGACCGCGGCGCTCGGTCTGGCGGGCCTGCTCGCGCTTGGCGCCGTGGCATCGAACGATGCCGAAGCGAAGCGGGTGGGCGGCAGTCAAAGTATCGGGCGTCAATCACAGACGGCGTCGCCGTCTGGACAAACGCAGCGAAGCCAGCAAGCCCAGCCGGCGCAACAGACCGCGCAGACGCCTGCTGCCGCGGCAGGTAACCGCTGGATGGGCCCGCTTGCGGGCCTCGCGGCCGGCTTGGGCATTGCGGCACTGCTGTCGTCGTTTGGCCTGGGTGAAGGGCTGGCGCAAATGCTGTCGAATGCGCTGCTGATCGGCCTCGTGGTTCTCGCGGGTGTGATGTTGTTCCGCTTTATCGCCAACCGACGCCGTCCGGATCTGGCGTATGGGCATGGCGCCGCAAACCGGCAGCAGACCAACGGTTCATCGCTGTTCAACCAGTTTGGCCATGCGCGGTCTGACGCGCGGTCGGACAACTGGCCGGCTGCCGCGACGGGTTCGACGGGAGTTGCAGGCGCCGTGAAGGCTCCGGAGCTCGTGTCCGGGTCCGACCAGGCTGCCTTTCTGGCATCGGCGAAGACCCTGTTCATGCGCCTTCAGAGCGCGTGGGACCGGAACGATCAGGGCGACATGTTCGAGTTGACGACGCACGACATGTTCATGCGGCTCAAGCAAGATCTGGAAGCTCAAGGCGGCAAGCCGGGTGTGACAGAAGTGACGCAACTCGACGCCGAAGTGCTGGGCACGGAGAGCAACGCCGATGAAACGCTGGTCAGCGTGCGCTTCTACGGTCAGATGCGAGAAGACGACGCACAGACTGCCGAGCCGTTCCAGGAGATCTGGAATCTGGTGAAGAACGCGCAGGGCGGCCGAGCGTGGCGCCTGGCGGGTATCCAGCAGATCAGCCACTAAACGCGCATTGTTGTAAGGGCATCGGTCTGCTGCATGTCAGCAGCCGATGCCGTTCGTACGGGAAGATCGTCGTCACCTTGGAATTAGTGCGCTTCGAACACGAGAAGACGAAGGCGCCTCCTGGTGCCCTGGTTGTCAGAACGGCCGTAGCAACATCCCGTACCCATTTCGATTTGGCGGCTCGCAAGTCCTGGTCGTTCGTGAACCGTGTGGTTAGACGGACAATCGGAAGCTCGAGTGACGAGCGGTAGTGGAGGGTCGACTTCAGGCATCCATGGGACTGACGATCGCGCTGACGCAGTCCAAAAGCGGACCATTCCTCTGCGGGTCACGTGAATGCCATCGCTGGCGCCGACGATGTTCGCATAAGACAGATAGCCTTCGTATAGGTCGAAATCTCAGGATATCGACGCGGTGCTTGCCACGTATCCATCGTTTCGTCCGAGAACGTGCTATTGCTAATCTACCGCGTAGCGCTCACTGCGCCTCGCCACCGGCCATCGTCTGAATGATGGCCGCAAGCTGCGCACTCATCGGCAGGTTGAGGCTGGTGCCCGACGGCAGGCGGCGCAAGAACCACCGCTTGTATTGACGGTCGATTTCTCCGTCCGCCGCGAGTTCCTGGAAGGTATCCTTCACCACTTGCGCGAGCTGCGGGTCGTCCTTGCGGAACATGATCCCATACGGGTCATAAGACAGATAATCGCCGACAACGCGATACTCACCCCGCTCGCCGGCATGCTCCGCGATCAAGCCATACAGCAGTACGTCGTCGGTGGCAAACGCGTCGGCCTGTCCGTCGGCCACCTGCGCGAAGCCCTGCGCATGGTCGGGCACCACCTGCAACTGAATCCCGAGCCTGAACTTCCTGTCCAGATCGCGCAGCGCCTTCTCGTTCGTGGTGCCGGCCGTCACCGCAACCCTTCTGCCCGCGAGATCGCGGAACGAGCCGATTGGCGAACCTTTCTTTACCATCACTTTGGTGCCGGCAACGAAGATGATCGGAGAGAAGGCCACACGTTTCTGACGTTCCACGTTGCTGGTCGTAGAACCGCACTCCAGATCCACCCGGCCGCTGACCACCGCGTCAATGCGGTTTTCGGGGGTGACAGGCACCCACTGGATGGTCAAAGTGCGGTTGACTGCGTCTCCTATCGCCGACACCAGTGCCTTGCACAGTTCGATCGAATAGCCGATCGGCTCCTTGCGCGTGTTCAGCCAGGAAAACGGCACGGACGACTCGCGGTAGCCGAGCGCGATGGTGCCGCTCTCTCGCACCTTGGACAGCGTGCCCGTCAGCGCCGCCGGCGCGAAGCTGTCGGGAACCGGGCGCGACAGCTTCGTGTCCTCCTGCGCCCCCACTGTGGCACCGGCCATCAGCAGCCCCGCGATGGCCAGCACCGACCAGAATCGCTGCGTCTTCATGGCTCGGTCCCTGTCAGCTTTCTGCCGGATGGGCGATCGTCGCGTCCAGCTCGGCGTCGATGCGCGCCGCGTTGGCCTGCGCCTCGGCTTCTGACATCAGTTCGCCTTCCCACTTGGCGACCACCGCGCTCGCGATCGAGTTGCCCACCGCGTTTGTAGCCGATCGGCCCATGTCAAGGAACGTGTCCACGCCCAGAATCAGCAGCAATCCGGCTTCGGGGATGCCGAACTGGTTGAGTGTGGCGGCAATCACGACCAGCGACGCGCGAGGCACGCCCGCCATCCCTTTGGACGTCAGCATCAGGATCAGCAGCATCGTCAGCTGCGTGCCTAGTGAGAGGTGCATGTTGTACGCCTGGGCGATGAACAGCGTCGCGAAGGTGCAGTACATCATCGAGCCGTCGAGGTTGAACGAGTACCCCATCGGCATCACGAAGCTGGAGATTTTGCGCTTCACGCCGAAACGGTCGAGCGCGTCGAGGATCTTCGGATACGCGGCCTCGGAGCTTGCCGTCGCAAACGAAAGCATGAAGGCCTCCTTGATCAGCGCCAGCAGCTTGAACACGCGCGGCCCGAGAAAGAGGAAACCGGCCGCCGTCAGCACCGCCCACAACAGAAAAAGGCTGAGGTAGAAGTCCCCCATGAAGACCGCGAACTTCAGCAGAATCGTCAGGCCGTTGACCGCCACGGTTGCGGCCATCGCCGCGAGCACTGCCAGCGGGGCGAGCTTCATCACGTAGCCGGTGATCTTGAGCATGACGTGCGAAAGCTGATCGATCGCGGCCACGAGAACCTTGCCTTTCTCACCGAGCGCGGCAAGCGCGATGCCGAAGAACATCGAGAACACGACGATCTGCAGAATCTCGTTGTTGGCCATCGACTCCGCGAAGGACCTTGGGACCATGTGACCGACGAAGTCCTTGAGCGTGAACTTGGCAGTCGCCAGGTTCGCTGATGCGCCGATGTCGGGCAAAGGCAGCCCGAGATTCTCGCCAGGCTTGAGCAGATTGGACATCAACAGGCCGAGAAGCAGCGAGATCAGCGACGCGGTGATGAACCAGCCTAGCGCTTTCGCGAACACACGCCCAACCGAGGCGGCATCGCCCATGTGCGCAATGCCGACGACGAGTGTAGAAAAGACGAGCGGGCCGATCACCATCTTGATCAGACGCAGGAACACGTCCGACACCAGCGAGATGTAGCCCGCGATCTCCGTCGCGCTCTTCCTGTCCGGAAAGCTCGTGTAGATCATATAGCCGATCGCGATGCCGACGAGCATCGCGATCAGAATCCAGATGGCCGCGGCATTCTTTCTGTTCATCTCGAAGCCTCCATTCACTGCATATGGTTGCGGATGGAAAGGTCGAAACAGGATGCGACAGGCGTTGCCCGGGATGCTATCGGCTGCGTATAAGGCAGCGACTGACTCGGAAGATCACTCGCCGTTCGTCGCCCGAGGGCCGTTCAGGACCGTCAGGCCCGCGAACCCACGCCCGTCTCGACAGCTTACGGCGGATCGCACAATAGAGTGTAGTGCAGCCGCGCAACCAGGCAACCCTCGAGCGCAGCCATGTTCCCAAGCGCTCGACATACAGATACACCACGCGCCGGCGCCGATTGCCGACCATTGGTTCGTAAAGACAGGTTGTTTCGCAAATACCAGTATCACTTCGGATAGACGCAATCAAGCGTACGACCTTGCGCGACCATATGCTGGATGAGCCTTGAGGTCCGTGCCACTGCTTGTAGCGGCGACCGTGTCCTTCGCTTGTGCTCCCGGTTCGGCACAAGAACGACGAAACAATTCTGGAGAAGGAATGACCACTATCAATCGAACACGAGCTCCTTCAAGCGTCCCTGCGACGACAAGCAACCACGGCATGGAGGGGCCAGCTGCACAAGCCCGTCCCAAGGTTTCCCGCTCAGCCTCTGCGCCGGCGGCATTGGCCGGCTTGACAGAAAAGGCGCCGCCGCCAAAGATGCAGTTTCGAGCGGGGACACCATCGAAATACAAGGCGGAGCAGGAGGCCATCGCGCCGCTCATTGCTCGCAGAAGTGATGAGCAATCCGCATTCGAAAAATGGAATCAGGCGGCAAGCGGGCGTAACCAGGGGCTTGTTCACGTTGTTGACTATGGCTATGGAAGACCTCCCGTGTCCAATGTCGACGCGCGCCTGAAGCCAGATGCGGCGATGGGGCCACATAAAAGCCTGCCGGGTTCTGTGATTGCAGCCAAGGTGGGTGCGTCTCAAGCCTCGTTCAATCCGGATAAGCTCGGCGTGGTTGCGCACGGCCCTCGCTACAGTGCAGAAATCGAAGCCAGGAAAAGTGCTCTGGCGGATCTGAGGGAAGCTGAGAAAGCGGCGGGCCGGGCGGGCATGTTGAAGAGCCACCCGGAATTTCAGAGGTTGAATGGCGAACTGCGGGACCTGCAGTCAAAAAGCCGGTTCGAGTCGGCGTATGTCTTCAAGACGGATGAGTCAAAAAAAGGGCGCATCGCTCTGGCCGACAAGTCAGCAGGACGACCCGCTCCGGAGCCACAAGCTCGGCAAGACGAAAATATCCGCCCGATCGGACGAAGCGAGATCAAGGACGTCACGACCGAAATGGATCGGCTGACGGCTTCGTCCAATACAACTGTTGAAACGAAAGGGCCTTCAGGAAAAAGCGTCGCGCTACCCCAAAAATGGGTTAAGACGCAGGAAGCATCCGGAAACCAATCGTCACGCTGGGAACAAAAGGATGAGACGGTGACCGACCAGTCGATAACCACAAGTCACACATCCAACAGCAACGGTACAGGCTTGAAAATTCAATCCTGGGGACCGGACGAAGATTCGCTGAAGTACTCAACTGTGATGGGTCACAGTAGCAAGACCTGAAGGCATGGATTCAGAACCCCCTCGGTTTGAGCGACTCGCCCTTCATAAGTCTCCTTTATCAAGTCATACGTCGAAACGATTAGACCTTCGCCACGCCTCTGGTCAACACTCTGTGCGTCGATCGGCCGCAAGCAGCGCGATCGTACGCGGGCAGCCCCATGGCACCCGGTTCCTATTCCTTCAGAGCGGAGACAGAAATCGTGGCGAAAATTGTTTGTGTGTTGTACGACGATCCGGTCAACGGTATGCCGAAGCAATATGCGCGTGACACCATTCCGGAAATCACGCGCTATCCGGACGGACAGACCACGCCGACTCCCAAGGCGATCGATTTCACACCGGGGCATCTGCTGGGATGCGTGTCGGGCGAACTGGGCCTGCGCAAATATCTGGAATCGAAAGACCATCAGCTGGTCGTGACGTCCAGTAAAGACGGCGCCGACAGCGTGCTCGACCGCGAACTGCATGACGCAGAAATTGTCATTTCGCAGCCGTTCTGGCCTGCATATATGACCGCCGAGCGTATTGCGAAGGCACCCAGGCTCAAGATGATCGTCACGGCGGGTATCGGTTCCGACCACACCGATTTGCAGGCTGCGATGGATCGGGGCATCACCGTTGCGGAAGTCACGTACTGCAACAGCAATAGCGTCGCCGAACACGTCGTGATGACCACGCTTGCTCTCGTCCGCAACTATATTCCGTCCCATGACTGGGCCAACAAAGGCGGCTGGAACATTGCCGATTGCGTCGAGCGCTCGTACGACGTCGAAGGGATGCACGTGGGTACCGTCGCCGCCGGCCGGATCGGACTGCGCGTCCTGCGGCTGCTCAAGCCGTTCGACATGAAGCTGCACTACCTCGATCGCCACCGTCTGCCCGAATCCGTGGAGAAGGAACTCAACCTCACGCATCACACTAGCCTCGAGAGCCTGACGAAGGTGTGTGACGTCGTGACGCTGAACTGCCCGTTGCACCCGGAAACGGAACACATGATCAATGCGAACACGCTGAAGAACTTCAAGCGCGGCGCTTACCTGATCAATACGGCACGCGGCAAGCTGTGCGATCGCGATGCAATCGTCGATGCGCTGAAGAGCGGTCAGCTGGCGGGCTACGGCGGCGACGTGTGGTTCCCGCAGCCTGCACCCGCGGATCACCCGTGGCGCAGCATGCCGCACCAGGGTATGACGCCGCACATTTCGGGCACCAGCCTCTCGGCGCAGGCTCGATACGCAGCAGGCACACGCGAAATCCTCGAGTGTTATTTCGAAGGACGCCCGATCCGCGATGAATATCTCATCGTACAAGGCGGCAAGCTCGCAGGCGTCGGCGCGCATTCATACAGCGCGGGCAACGCGACGAAAGGATCGGAAGAAGCGGCTCGCTTCAAGAAAGGCTAAGCCCTATGACCATCCCGTCCGCTGCTCCTGCTGGCGATAGCGGGGCCTCGACGTGGCGTGCCCAGGCCGGCAGCATACTGCTCGCCGGCCTGGGCGGATTCATCGCCCTGGCTCTCGTGGGAATGCTCGCGACCAGAACTGCCCAGCCATGGATTCTCGGCTCGTTTGGAGCAACCTGTGTGCTGCTGTTCGGCTTCCCGGCCAGTCCATTCTCACAACCGCGCAACATCGTCGGTGGTCACGTTTTGACGACCCTGACGGGTCTGCTCTGTTTGCACCTGTTTGGTCCGGGGTACGTTCCCATGGCCGCTGCGGCCGCGTGCGCCCTGATGCTGATGATGATCACGCGGACCGTTCACCCACCTGCCGGAAGCAACCCGGTGATCATCTTCGCCGCTCAACCTGGCTGGTCTTTTCTGGTGTTGCCGACGATGTCAGGGGCAGTCGCGCTGGTTGCAATTGGCTGGGTCTACTGGACTACGATTAAACGCGGCTCATGGCCACTGCGATGGAACTGACGTTGTCCTCTAGCCATCCGAAATGGCTAGAGGATAAGTCGCGCGGAGTACGCCAATGCGAAGAGCGTCCGCATGGTCCGGGAATGACCTCCGTGATACCAATGCTCCTATGGCCGGACGCCCGCATCCGCCACGCTTATTAACCGTGACGCCTGACCTGGCTTCGCCAGCGCGTCAGCCGGGTCAACGGCAATGTGCCACTTCGGAAACGTCCCGGAGCCGTCGACTTCCCATGACTCGCCCATTTCGTCGACATACGTCGTGTTCGCGCTTCGCCTGGCCGCCGACGCGCGCCGTTGGGCGCCCGGCGCAGCGCGCTCGAACGACCGGCTGCCCTGTTCGTTGAACACGGTCGCGAGCGGCCTGCGCGCCTGGCCTGACCGGCTGACGGGCGTGGCAAGCGGTCCGACGGGCGCGCGCAGCACCCCCTCGGCGGGCACGCGGCCGGCGAGGATCGCACTGAGCAGCGCGGACGGACCGCTTGAGGCCGATGCTTCGTTAACCGTATCGGCGGCGCGCTTCGCGGTCGATACACCCGGTGAATCGAGCACGAGCGGTTCGCTCGCGTTGTCGACCTGTACGACGAGGATGACGTGCCAGTCGTCCGCCGTGTTGTTGTAGCGCGGCGCGAGCGACACGAGACGCAGCCGCGCGATGTCGAAACCCGCGTCGCGCAGTAGCAGGTATTTGGCGACGGCGAAATCCTTGCACACGCCGCTTTCGGCAAAGAACCTTGCCGGAGAGTAGTAGCTGCCGTCGGTTCCATCGCGGTAGCGGACTTCGTTGACGAGCGCGTCGGCGAGCAGCACGGCTGACGCATCGCCGGCCTTCATGCGCGTTGCCCGTACCTGCGCAACGAGGCGGGTCCATCCGGCAGGTTCGCGTATCAGGTGGCTACGCAGCGCTTCGCGCAGACGCTGTACGCGGCCGATCGCATCCGACGATGGTTCGAGCTTCCTGTCGGCAAGCGGCAGGAGGAACATCAGGTCGCCGACTTGCGCAAGTTCCGGGCGGATCTTGCGATTGGCTTCCCACCACGTTCCGGTGCGCAGACGCTCGATGCCGGCTTTCAGCGCGTGTGGCGAAGCGGAATCGCCTGGGCCCGCGTCGCGCGAAGCGGATGCATAGCGTTGCGATCCGGCTGGCAGGTTGACGGCGACCGCGATCGCGGGCGAAAGCACTGCGGCCGCGAACGTACACTGGAGAATGCAGAGAAGCAGTCGAGCGAGCGGCATGGGTCAACTCCAGGAAGCCACACCGGGCGTCGGTGCGCCCGGTGTTTCGAAGCCTCTCAGTGCCGGTTTAGCCATTCGGCGCAAGGTAAAGCAGGCTTGTGACCAACATTGCAGGTCACGTGCCAATGCGGCATATCGGTCTACACCATTGATTAGATGCGCAATTGCCTTTGCGGGTCGGGTGCTGCAAACGCCATTTGACGTCAGTCGTCCAACAGACAGGCGATGACTGTTCGCGTTAGCCGCACAGTTTGAGTCGACCGAAGTCTCAGGTTGTGTCCTCGGTCCTTGACTCTGCGTTTCAGGTCTTTCACGCTCGCGGCACTCGATTTCTTCGAGCGTTGAGCCGGGGTGCGCCCGGTTTAGTGCGGTGCAGCATA
This sequence comes from Paraburkholderia sabiae, assembly GCF_030412785.1. Classification (NCBI taxonomy): domain Bacteria; kingdom Pseudomonadati; phylum Pseudomonadota; class Betaproteobacteria; order Burkholderiales; family Burkholderiaceae; genus Paraburkholderia; species Paraburkholderia sabiae. Next base: position 2,573,517 of record NZ_CP125295.1, on the reverse strand, counting down.
GTTTCGATGCATCCCCTTTTGCTGCCTTACACGGCTACTTACGGCTACTCGCGACCTCTCGCGGTGTCTCACAACCCTATCTGACGTGACGGAGACGCTCCTTCTGCAGCGCCGGAAGGACGGCACTACACTTGCTCCATTGACCGGATTGCCCGCTGCGGCACCTGTCGTGCTTCAGCACACTCTGCAAAGGAGTCGTCGCTCATGTCACAAGCCACACCGAAGTCTTCGTCCGAACTCGACCAGCTTGCGATCAACACGATCCGCACGCTTTCGATGGACGCCGTGCAAAAGGCCAATTCCGGCCACCCTGGCACACCGATGGCGCTTGCGCCCGTCGCATTCCATCTGTGGCAGAACCACCTTCGCTACGATCCCGACGCGCCGTTGTGGCCCAATCGCGACCGTTTCGTGCTGTCTGTCGGGCATGCATCGATGCTGCTGTATTCGCTGCTGCATCTCGCAGGCGTGAAAGCCGTCGACGACGACGGCAAGCTGACGGGCAAGCCCGCTGTCTCTATCGACGACATCAAACAGTTCCGCCAGCTCGACAGCGTGACGCCCGGCCACCCCGAGTACCGGATGACGACGGGCGTCGAGACGACCACGGGCCCGCTCGGGCAGGGGCTCGGCAATAGCGTTGGCATGGCGATGGCGGCGCGCTGGCACGAGGCGCATTTCAACCAGCCCGACGCGCCGCTCTTCGATTACCGCGTCTATGCGCTGTGCGGCGACGGCGACATGATGGAAGGCGTGTCGCACGAGGCCGCATCGCTGGCGGGGCATCTGAAGCTGTCGAACCTGATCTGGATTTACGACAGCAATCGAATCACGATCGAAGGCCACACCGACCTCGCGTACAGCGACGACGTGGAATCGCGCTTTCGCGGCTACAACTGGCACACGCTGCACGTGGACAGCGCCAACGACACGGACGCTTTCGAAGCCGCGATCAACGAAGCAAAGTCCATCACCGACCGGCCGACGCTGATCGTCGTGAAGAGCATCATCGGCTGGGGTGCGCCGAACAAGCAGGACACCGCGTCCGCGCATGGCGAGGCGCTCGGCGAAGAAGAAGTCAAACTGGCCAAGCGCGCTTATGGCTGGCCGGAGGACGCGCAATTCCTCGTGCCCGACGGCGTGCGCGAGCACTTTGCGCAAGGCATCGGCGCGCGAGGCAAGGCGGCGCACGACGCGTGGGATAAACGCTTCGAAGCGTACGCAAAAAAGTATCCGCAGCTCGCGAAGGAATTCAACCAGATGCAGACGTCGCAACTGCCGGAAGGCTGGGACGCGGATATCCCCGTGTTCGACGCCGACGCGAAAGGCATTGCCACGCGCGAGTCGTCGGGCAAGGTGCTCAACGCGATCGCCCAGCGCGTTCCGTGGATCATCGGCGGCGCGGCGGACCTTGCGCCATCGACGAAAACGAATCTGAAATTCGAAGGCGCGGGCAGCTTCGAGCATGACAACTACGGCGGCCGCAATCTGCACTTCGGTATCCGCGAGCACGGCATGGGCGCGGTGGCGAATGGCCTCGCGTTGTCGGGACTGAGACCATTCGCCTCGACGTTCCTGATTTTCAGCGACTACATGAAGCCGCCGATCCGCCTCTCCGCGATCATGGAGGTGCCCGTCATCTACGTGTTCACGCACGATTCGATCGGTGTCGGCGAAGACGGGCCGACACACCAGCCGATCGAGCAGCTTGCGTCGTTGCGCGGCGTTCCCGGCCTGACAACGCTGCGCCCCGCCGACGCGAACGAGGTTAGCGAAGCGTGGCGTCTCGCGCTGTCGCGCCCGCATGTGCCCGCGTGCATGGTCCTGACGCGTCAGCCGCTGCCGACCTTCGATCGCAAGAAGTACGCGTCCGCCGAGGGCGTGCGGCGCGGGGCGTATGTGCTCGCCGACACGTCGGGCGGCAAGACGCCCGACGTGCTTCTGCTGGCAACGGGCAGCGAAGTGGCGCTGTGCATCGACGCATACGAGACGCTGAAGTCCGAAGGCATCAACGCGCGCGTCGTGTCGATGCCATCGTGGGACGTGTTCGAACAACAGGACCAGGCCTACAAGGAATCGGTGCTGCCGCGCGACGTCCATGCGCGCGTCGCCGTCGAACAGGCTGCGACGCTAGGCTGGGACCGCTATGCGGGTCGTCTCGGCTCGCAGATCGTGATGCATACGTTCGGCGCGTCGGCGCCGCTCAAGTCGTTGAGAACGAAGTTCGGCTTTACGCCGGAACGCGTCGTGGACGAAGCGAAGAAGCAGATTGCGCGGTGCAAATCGAACGTCAAGGAGTGAGACATCATGCAGATCGGTATCGTGGGACTGGGCCGCATGGGCGGCAACATCGGCAGGCGGCTGATGCGAGCCGGCCATCAGTGCGTGGTCTACGACCATAATCCGCAGGCCACCGACACGCTCGCCAAAGAGGGCGCAACGGGCGCGAGCGATCTGGGCGATCTTGTCGCGAAGCTCGACGCGCCGCGCGTCGTGTGGCTGATGCTGCCCGCAGGCAAGATCACCGAGGACACGCTCACCGACCTGCAGCGCATCCTCAAGGCCGACGATGTGGTGATCGACGGCGGCAACAGCTTCTATAAGGACGACATCCGGCGGGCCGCGCAGCTTCGCGAGATCGGCGTGCATTACGTGGACGTGGGGACATCCGGCGGCGTCTGGGGACTGGAGCGCGGCTATTGCATGATGATCGGCGGGGACGTCGACGTCGTGAAGCGCATCGATCCGATTCTGTCGACGCTCGCGCCTGGACGCGGCGATGTGCCCGCCACGCCCAATCGTGACGGACGCGATCCGCGCGTCGAGAACGGCTACATGCACACGGGCCCCGTCGGCTCGGGACACTTCGTGAAGATGGTGCACAACGGCATCGAATACGGGCTGATGCAGGCGTATGCGGAAGGGTTCCACATCCTCAGACACAAGGACCTCGCCGAGTTGCCCGAAGCCGAGCGCTACACGCTGGATCTCGCCGATGTGGCCGAAGTGTGGCGGCGCGGCAGCGTGGTGTCTTCGTGGCTGCTCGATCTGACGGCTGGCGCGCTCGCACAGGATGGCCAGCTCGAACATTTCTCGACGGAAGTCGCGGACAGCGGAGAAGGGCGCTGGACCATCGAGGCGGCGATCGAGGAAGCCGTGCCCGCGCAGGTGCTATCAGCGGCGCTTTATACGCGCTTCCGCTCACGCGACGCCGAGTCGTTCCCCGAGCGCATGCTCTCGGCGATGCGCTTCGGCTTCGGTGGACACAAGGAGTTCCCCGTCAAGTAAGCGAGGCCGTGAGACGCGTTGAACTGCGATCACCGGAACCGACGAGGCAAACGGGCGCGCCTGATGCAGACGCGTCCTGCGCATTGCGACGGTTGTCTCTCACCATTCAGTGAAGATGGACTACTGCGTTAAAAACAAGCGCCATGACCAGTCCGACTACAGCCACGATGGATTGAACCACCGAAATCGTTTTGGTAGCGTCGCTCATGGTCATGCCAAACGACTCCTTGACCATCCAGAAGCCGGCGTGGTTCGCGTAATTGAAGAACAACGAACCGCAACCAATGGACAGCGCCAGCAAGGGCAGGTTCAGGCTGGGATCGGCGCCGGCCAGCGGCGCGAGCAAGCCCGCTGCGCCCACGATACCTACGGTAGCCGAACCCGTCGAGACAGAGAGCAGCATGGCGATCAGCCAGCCCAGAATGAGCGGGGGAAAGGCAAACTGCTGGGTCAGATGCACGATGGCATCGCCGACCTTGGCACTCGTCAGCATTTGCTGGAAGGCGCCGCCTCCCGCAATGATCATGATGATGGATGCGATGGGTTTGAGACTTCGGCTCAGTGCGTCGCGCAGCTTTCCGGCGTCGCCGCGGCGGGCGAGGACGAGAGCAGCAGCGGCGAACAGCACACCTAGAAGCATGGCGATCAAGGGATCGCCCAAAAAGCTGGCCACATGCATCGCCGGAGTGCCTTTGGTCAGCACCATCTCAGCGACGGCATGAACCAGCATCAGGATCGCGGGAAGCAAAGCTGCCAGCACGCCGAGCCCGACCCCGGGTCGCTGGCCGACGTCGGCATTCTCTGTGAGGGTGAACTGGTCCAGCAAGGCCTGGTCGGGTTTCGTGCTCATGCGCGGCGAAATGAATGCACCGTAGAGCGGGCCGCCCAGAATCATGGCGGGAACAGCGGCCAGAAAGCCATACAGCATCGTAGGGCCCACCGAGGTTTTGAGGGTAGCGATGGCTGTCAGAGGGCCCGGATGGGGCGGCACCATGCCGTGCATCGCGGCAAGCGCGGAGATCACGGGCACGCCGACATACACATATGCCGAGCCGTTAAAGCGCGCATGGCTTTCGAGCTTGCGCGCCACACTGAATATGAGGGGCAGCAGGACCACCAGACCCACTTCGAAAAACATCGGAATGCCCACGACGAACGCCACGAGCGTCATGGCCCAAGGGATCATCCGGTCCGAGGCGCGACTTAGAATGGCTTCTGCGATCTGCTCAGTGATGCCGGCATCGGCGAGAATTTTGCCCAGCATGGCACCCAGTGCGATCACGATCCCCACCGCGCCCAATGTCTTGCCTGCTCCGTTGATCAGATGCTTGACGATGCTTTGCGGCTCCATACCGGTTGCAAAGCCCACGCCAATGGAAACGACCAGCAGGGCCAGAAGCGGGTGCATCTTGATGCGCGACACGATGAGCGCGACGAGCACAAGCACGCTGACCAGTGCGGTCAGTAACAGGTCTATGTCTAGAGGGGTCATGAAAGAAATTTTGGTTTGAGTGATTTAGCCGACGCGCGCATGGTCGAACATGTAGATGCTTGCCGGTGTGCCCGCCAGAACGACGCTGCGCTCGTCGTCATCCGGAATCAGTACGCGCAACTGCTGTAGCGCACGGGAAAAGCGCTCGCTTGCCTCAAATTGCGTATTGGGCCAGTCGCTTCCCCACATCATGCGATGAAGGCCGAAGGCCCCCTTCAGGAGGCGGAACGTATCGAGCATCTGCTCGCGACCGCCGCTATCGTCCGGCCAGTTCCGGTATGCGCCCGATATCTTGATCCACACGCGTTGTGTGTGAGCCAACTCGAGGAGACGGCGAAACCCTGCGTCGCTCACACCGAGGCTGGCATCGGGCCTGCCAAAATGATCCACGACGACTTTCATGTCTGCTTCGAGAAGCGGTTCGACGATGTCCTGCATCCTCGCGGCTTCGGCGTGTACTTCGACATGCCAGTTGAGTTCGCGAACGTGCGCGAGCGTTTGCGCACTCAACCATTTGTCTAGCGTCAGGTCATCATGCCCGATCAGGTTCAGCCGGATCCCCGCGACACCCGCATTCGCCATCTGCTTCAGCGTATCGAATCCGCAATCGCGCTCGATCACCGCGACGCCGCGTAGCCTGGCAGGCGCGCGACGCAGCGCATCCAGCAAGTAGCCGCAATCGGTGCCAAGAAAGCTGGGCTGAACGAGCACTCCATGCGATATGCCGTGCGCATCCAGTTGCGCAAGATAGGCGTCGAGTAGCGCGTCGTAGTCGGGTGCGTAGCGGCGCTGCTGAGCGAGCGGCAGACCGCGCTCGAATACATGGGCGTGCGTGTCGACCGATGCAAGGCGGGAGGGCCGATGCGCCGGCTGCCGGCGGCCTGCATAGGTCTCCGACTTGTCCATCATGAACATTCCTTCATCAACAATGTTTGGCGGCGACAGGTTCATGCCGGGCGGGTCAATGCCGTTGAGCAGGCGAGAGTGGATGGCGGACGTTGGTATCGCGAGCGGCTTCGCCTAGCGCGCGGCCTCGTGTCTCCGGCAGCATGAGCACGGACAGTACGACAATGGCGTAGGCCAGTGCTGCATCAATGCCGATCGCCGTTCCGAGCGACATGTTCGTGGACATATGCCCGACCAGCACAGGAAATCCCGCCGATACGACGCGCCCGAAGTTGTAGCAAAACCCGACACCCGTGCCGCGCATGCCGCTCGGATACAGTTCGTTGAACAGCGCGCCCATGCTCGCGGGAATGCCTGCCGCAAAAAATCCAAGCGGGAAGCCGAAAAACAGCATCGCGGTGTTGCCGAGCGGAAGAAACAGATAGGCGATCACCGTCACTACGCAGCAGATCGCAAAGATGAGAATCGTGTTGCGGCGCCCGATGCGATCAAGCAGTTGCGCACTCACGAGGCAGCCGCAGAAAAACGCGATGATCACGACAGCAAGGTAGCCACCCGTACTCAAAACTGACAGGTGACGCTCGGTCTTCAGAAACGTCGGCAGCCAGGTCATCAGCGCGTAATAGCCACCATGTGCGCCGACGCCGAGCAGCGCACCGATCAAGGTCATGCGCAGCATTTTCGGCGCGAAGATACCGACGATCAGGCCGGATGCCGTTTCGTCGTGAGGCGCGCTTGCCGCGCGCGTCGTGTGCGCTGACTTTGTCGGCTCCTGGACGCCGCGTCGAACGTACAGGATGAGCAGCGCTGGAACGATGCCGATTCCGAACATCACGCGCCATGCGGTGTGTCCGGGCAGCAGCGAGAACATCAACAGATAAAGCAGCACCGCTGCGCCCCAGCCGACAGCCCATGCGCTCTGGACACTGCCCATTGCCTTGCCGCGATGCCTGTCGCGGATCGTCTCAGCCATCAGAACGGCGCCTGCCGCCCATTCTCCGCCGAAGCCGAACCCCTGCAGCGTCTTCAGCACCAGAAACTGGGGATAGTTTTGCGTGAAGGCACACAGAAACGTAAACACGGAAAAGAACGCGACGGTCCATTGCAGCGTCCTGACCCGTCCAAACCGGTCCGAAAGCATGCCCGCGATCCAGCCGCCCAGCGCTGACGCAACGAGCGTGGCGCCGCTGACCAGGCCAGCCTGAGTGCGGCTGATCGACCATTCGGCGATGATTGCCGGAATCACTAGGCTGAACATCTGCACGTCGAGCGAATCTAGCGCCCATCCGCCGAAGCACGCCCAGAACGTCCGGCGTTCGTTGCCTGAAATCTCGCTGAACCACTTGAACATTGGCTGTCTCCTGCGTCGCCGTTCCTGCTTGAGAACGACGTATTTGTGATGAGCGCCCGATCGCTAGCGGATCTCGGCCTGATAGATGAATTCGCTGGCGGGCCCGCGTGAGCGGCGCCATTCGAGCGGCTGTCTGTCGTAACCATAAGCAAGGCGCTCGATCACGACCGCGGGCGTACCCGGTTCGATGCGTAACAGCCGTGCATGCAGCGGGCCAATGGCTTCGACGGTCAGTGTTTCGGAGGCGGACGCCACGACCTGATTGCACTGCGTTTCGTACACGGGATACAGCAGGTCGCCGACTTCGTTCAGGTCCATCTCCGCAAACGCCACGAAACGGACGTAAGGCAGCCAGATTTCTTCGGCAAGCATCGGCACGTCGTCAATCAGCCGCAGGCGCAGCATCTGGATCACGCGCGCGCTACTCGAAATTTGCAAGGTCGCGGCGACAGCCGAAGGTGCGTCGACGATCTCGCGCCGCAAGATGCGGCTCTCGGGAATGCGCCGTTCGCCTTGCCGGGTCTGGAAGCGGAAGAAGCGAAACAGGGAACTGTCGAAGCTCGCGCGGCGCACGAACGTCCCTCTGCCCTGGAAGCGCTCGAGCAGTCCTTCAGCGACGAGCAGATCGACGGCTTTGCGAACTGTTCCAACCGCCACGTCATAGCTTTTCGCGAGCGCCTGTTCCGTCGGAATGGCCTCACCGGGGCGCCAGTGGCGAGCCGCGATAAGAGCGACCATCTCGTCGCGCAACCGCTGATAACGGGGCAAACGGCCGTCCGCGTGCATTACCGTCCTCCTGAAAAATTCATATATATGATTACATTTTTTCCCGATAAATGATTCCGGGATAACCCTTATATATGGCAAAAGCAGGCTGTCGTCGGCACAGGAATGTCGTCGTGGAAGCGATACATCTATATGAATATGATGTTGCCCCTATTTGTTTCGCCGGGCGGTTCGCGACAGACCGACCGTACTTCTGAATCACAGTTGAGCCGATATAGCTGTCTCGTTCGAGGTCGCACAGGCGACCGTCGTTCGGGCGGGGTACCATGAGGGACAAGGTAGAGGAGAGCATCCATCACTATGAGCAGCGAGTTTCGAGTCCTCTTTGTCGGCAACAGCTATACAACGAGAAACGATATGCCGACGATGCTTGCCAGGCTCCTTGGGGCAAGCTTTCCCGGTATGCAGGTGAAGACAGATGTAATCGCATTTGGCGGAGCATCGCTTGCGGCGCATTGGAACCGAGGCGAAGTCCAAAAGCGTCTAACTGCCGAGAAATGGAATGCGGTCGTGTTGCAGGACCAAAGTACTCGAGCGCTCCGTGCATTGAAAAGCATGCAAGAACATGTGCGAAGGTTCGTCGGTGCGATTCAGGTTGCTGGGGCGAAGCCATATCTGTACATGACATGGGCTCGGAAGAATGATCCGGCGTCGCAGGCAAATATTGTTACTGCGTTTCAGGGTTTGGCTGAAGCGACCGGGGCCAGAGTTATTCCGGTCGGGCTGGCTTGGGATCAGTTCCGCAGACTCCGGCCTGAAATCGATCTATATGAACCCGATGGAAGTCATCCATCAACGATAGGGTCATATTTAGTGGCGTGTACTCACCTTTTCTCGTTTGCCGACATTGAGGCAGTTCCCGATACGTCGGCCGAGAATACATTGAGTACTATCGACCGGAATTTGCTCCATGAAGTATGCAGGACGGCCGTAAGTCATGTCGGCGGTTGATTAGCTTAACGAAATGGTTTCTGCGCAGCGCCGATCGACGTTCTTCGCGATGCTTGCTACTGTCGGTGCAGCAGCGACATGCTGGTACGGAGCAGTGGCGCTCGTTCTATCGCAAGCGGCGATTGCGACGGCGTATCGTCGCGCGAAGGCATGGATCGACCTCACATGCGGAGGGCTCATGATTGCGCTGGGAATCCGGCAGGCATTTCGCTAGCAAAGCGCACGTCGGAGCCTATCTGTACGGCCGCCCGGATTCGCTCGAAGGTCCGCCGAGTCCGACAAGCGATACATCATTCACGCGAATTCGCTGGCCGTTTCCTTTGCGGAATCGACACCAGCAATTCTGAACGGCGGTGCGAGGCGTGTCAGCGCCGCCAAACGTCGGTCAGCTCAAGATGTTTTTCTCGCAGTCCTCCCAATACCGAAGCGGGTCGAGATGATGGGGATAGCGCGACTTGAGCCACTCTTACAGCCTGGTCCAGTCTGGATGGTTGGTACCCGTTTGAGCCGACCAGATCGACGACCGTTCAAGAATTTGGCCGTTCCCGCGATCACGGACCAGCAAACTGCCCAATCCGCTTAGACCGTTCGCCTGTGACTCAACCAGATACCTTGGCAGAATCCTCAGTTCGGCATCGTTGGCCCATCCGTACACAGCGCGGACCACTCCGAAGGGATCTCGCAGCTCTGTGGGTCCGCTTGCCGGGCGTACGGCCGTCCACCCTTCAGGGAATTCGGTGACAACCTCGTTTTTATCTTCTCTCACCCACTTCACGCGCCATGCCCGCACCATCGACTCGCGCATGCGAGACACCGACTCGTAGCAAGCAGGCAACTCGATCGCCATCGGAAGGGTAATGAGGTTGTCTTTCCAAAGTCTGGTTTCGTCGTCGACGCGCTCAACCTCGTCGAACATCCCTGGCTCAAACGGGTTGTCGGGGCGGCTCGATACTCTCGTCTGCCCTTGGGGCAATCCCTCGAAAAGGCGCTCAGCATCATGCCGGGTCAGTTTCGTCTTTCCTTTTTTCATTGTGTCTCTCTACAGTAAGGTTGTCGCTAGCGTCTGCACCCTCACGCCCGGCTCGTGATCTCATTGTGCGCCATTCGTCGGCTTCACCTGGGCACCGGGCAAGGACGGCGCCTGCTTCACCGCATCGGCCCTGTCAGAAGCATTGCTGGACGGTGGTCAAATGGAGAGAATAAGGTGGCTGTCCGGAGCTGGTCCGTTACGCCCACTGTTAAAATCGCGAACTTTTTCCTGGGAGCCGAAAATGTCCTGGTTCATCTATGAAGTGCCGGAATACAACGAAGACGGGGCGCGCATCGAACCCTTCAATGACCTTCGTGACCGCGTCCTGAAAGTAAGCGGGCAGGCAATGGCTGACGAGCTGGAAAGCGTCCGCGAGAACGCCGCGACGACGGCGGACACGCCTGAGCACCCACTCCGCGCAGCGGAAAATCCTCACGTATTCCCGATTCCCTATGCCGACTCGATGATCCTCGTCGGATTCATTTTCGAACTGAAACGCGAGTCCCGACATCTGGTGGTGTCACCCGTGGAAATGCCCTGGCTGAAAGACGCATAAAAGCGGGGCGATCGAGACGCCCGCCCGGGGGTAACCCAGATGATGGCCCTCGGCTATGCGGTCGCCTCCTCGCGAATGCGACGGGCTTCGTCGCGCAGGAACTGCTGATAGTCGTCCAGATCGCCGTCGAAGGGCTCGACGCCGCCTTTGGTGACCAGCCAGAACTCATCACAAACCGCGCGCAGCAAGGCCCGGTCGTGACTGACCAGCATCACCGTGCCTTCGAATTCGTTGAGCGCCATGGCTAGCGCTTCGCGTGTGGCCAGGTCGAGGTGATTGGTCGGCTCATCGAGCAGCAACAGGTTGGGGCGCTGCCACACAATCATGCACAACACGAGCCGCGCCTTTTCGCCACCGCTCATCGTGCCAACCGCCTGATGCACCATGTCGCCACTAAAGCTGAAGCTGCCAAGGAAGGTGCGCAGCGATTGTTCCGTTCCACTCTGGCCGGGCGCGCGCATGTGAGCCGGCGTGTCTCGGGCAAGGCGAATCATGTGTTCCATCGGCGTGTCGAGCGGGCGCAGCACGTCAAGCTCCTGCTGGGCGAAGTAGCCGATGTTCAGGCCTTTGCCTTCGCTGATTTCGCCGGCAATCGGCGCCAGCGCGTGCGCCACCGTCTTCACCAGCGTGGACTTGCCCTGGCCGTTTGCGCCGAGAATGCCGATACGCTGCCCGGCCAGCACCGAACGGTTGATGCCCCGCACGATGACCGTGGGCGGCGTGCCCGGCAACGCGTCCGTCGGCGCGGGGTAGCCGAAGCTCGCGTCCAGCATCGACAGCAGCGGGTTCGGGACGTTGAGGGGTTCTTTGAACTCGAAGTTGAACTCGGCCTCGGCCAGCACCGGTGCGATCTTCTCCATGCGCTCCAGCGCCTTGACCCGGCTCTGGGCCTGTTTTGCCTTCGAGGCCTTGGCCTTGAAACGGTCGATGAATTTCTGCAGGTGAGCGATCTTGTCCGCCTGCCGGGCTACCGCGGCCTGCTGCAACACGAGTTGCTCCGCGCGCATGTCTTCGAACTTGCTGTAGTTGCCGCCATAGCGCACCAGCCTGGCGTTGTCGACGTGCACCGTCACCTCCGTCACCGCATCGAGGAATTCGCGGTCGTGGCTGATCACGACCATCGTTCCCTGATAGCGCTTGAGCCAGGCTTCCAGCCACACCAGCGCGTCGAGGTCGAGGTGGTTGGTCGGCTCGTCGAGCAGAAGCAGGTCGGACGGGCACATGAGCGCGCGCGCCAGTTGCAGCCGCATGCGCCAGCCGCCGGAGAAGCTGTTGACGGGCTGGCCAAGCTGCGCAGCACTGAAACCCAGGCCCAGGATCAGCGCCTGGGCACGGGCGGGGGCATCATGTGCGCCGGCGTCGTGTAGGGCCATGTACGCGTGCGCCATGCGCATACCGTCGTCGCTCGCTTCGGCGGCGGCGACTTCGGCCTGCGCGGCCAGCAAGACGGTGTCACCCTCGATGACGAAGTCCGTCGCGCTCTGCTCGGTCTCCGGCATCTCCTGCGCGACCTGGCCCATCCTCCACGCGCCGGGAATCGAAAACTCGCCGCTGTCTTCGTGCAAGGTGCCGTTGAGAAGACCGAAAAAGGACGATTTTCCGGCGCCATTGCGCCCGACAAGGCCGATCTTTTCCCCTGGCGTGAATGTGATGGAGGCGCGGTCGAGTACGACATTGACGCCGCGGCGGAGTGTGAGATTACGGACGGAAATCATAAGAAGCTACTTCGGAGAGGATCGCCATGATAGCCGAGCGGACCTGCAAGACTGACTTTTCTCTGACTCTTCTCCGATCCTCTTCCGCTGTGCCTTACTCACGCCCGACAGCCCGACATCCCGGCGCGCGACGCCTGGACCGCGCTAATGGCAACCGCCACGGGTCGGGAGTCAGATTTCCCCGAAACCACCGCCCCCCGGCGTTTCGACGACGAACACATCTCCTGCCTCCATCTCGACACTCGCGATGTGACCTAGTGCAACGATCTGACCATCCGCGCGTTCGACCCGATTGCTGCCGTGTCTTCCCGCGCGTCCGCCACCCGCACCGAAGGGCGCATGAATGCGGTTATTCGACAGAATCGATGCCGTCATCGGTCTGAGAAAGCGAATCCGCCGGATCGCACCGTTCCCGCCGTGCCAGCGTCCGGGGCCACCTGATTTCGCCCTGATCAGATGCGATTCGAGCCGCACCGGGTAGCGCCATTCGAGTACTTCGGGATCGGTCAGGCGTGAGTTGGTCATGTGCGTCTGCACGGCATCGACGCCGCTGAAACCGTTGCCCGCGCCGCTGCCGCCTGCGATCGTTTCGTAGTATTGGTAGCGGTCATCGCCGAAGGTGAAGTTGTTCATCGTCCCCTGGCTCGATGCCACGATACCGAGTGCGCCGTACAGCGCATTGGTGATTGCCGACGATGTCTCGACATTGCCCGACACCACCGCCGCCGGATATACCGGATTGAGCATCGAATGGTCGGGAACGATCACCGACAATGGTTTGAGGCAGCCCGCGTTCAGCGGGATATCGTCGCCAACGAGTGTGCGAAACACATAGAGCACAGCGGCCATGCAGACCGCCTTCGGCGCATTGAAGTTGTTCGGCAACTGCGCAGACGTGCCGCTGAAATCGACCGTCGCGCTGCGTGTGGTGGCATCGACGCGGACCGCGACGGCGATCACCGCGCCGTTGTCGAGTTCGTAGCGGTAGCTACCATCCTTGAGCGCCCCGATCACGCGGCGCACGGCCTCTTCGGCGTTGTCTTGCACGTGACGCATGAAAGCGAGCACCACGTCGCGGCCGAATTGCGCGACCATGCGGCGCAATTCGTCCACGCCCTTCTGATTCGCGGCGACCTGCGCGCGCAGATCGGCCATGTTCTGCACGATATTGCGTGCGGGATAGCGGCCCGACGCGAGCAGCGCACGCGTTTCGGCGTCGCGCAATACGCCTGTGCGCACCAGCTGCCAGTTGTCGATCAGCACGCCTTCCTCTTCGATATGTGACGAGGACGCGGGCATCGAGCCCGGCGTGATGCCGCCGATATCCGCATGATGGCCGCGAGAGCCGACGTAGAAGAGGGGTTCGGACGAACCGTCCGCGAATACGGGCGTAATGACGGTCACGTCGGGCAAGTGCGTGCCGCCGTGATACGGGTCGTTCAGCATGAACACGTCGCCATCGCGCATGGCGCCGCGGTTGCGCTCGATCACGGTACGGATGCTTTCACCCATCGAGCCCAGATGCACGGGCATGTGCGGCGCGTTGGCAATCAGGTTGCCTTCGTCGTCGAAGATCGCGCACGAGAAGTCGAGACGTTCCTTGATGTTGACCGAATACGCCGTATTTTGCAGGCGCAAGCCCATCTGCTCGGCAATCGACATGAACAGATTGTTGAAGATTTCGAGGCGAACGGGGTCGGCCTCGGTACCGATCGTGCGGCGCGTGGGAAGCGGCTGCACGCGCGTCATGACCACGTTGCCCTGGGCGGTGAGTTCGGCCTGCCAGCCCGGTTCGACCACGGTCGTGCCGTTCTTTTCGGCGATGATCGCCGGACCGTCGAGCGTGTCGCCGGCGCGCAGTGCGTCGCGTTGAAAGAGCGATGCGTCGTGCCACTGACCGCCCGAGTACATGCGTACGGTCGTCTGTGCACGAAGCGCGTCGTTTGCCTCGCGTCGCGGCAGGCTGCCGGTGTCGACAGGCGCATCGGAATGGCCGATGGCCTCGACGGAAGCGAGTTCCGCGATGAGCGGCGTATCCGTCATCAGAAACGCGTAGCGTTGACGATAGGCCGCCTCGAACGCGGCGCGCATGTCGTCGACGCTGCCCGCCGGCACGGCGAGCGACGAATCGGTACCCTGATAACGCAAGTGCACGCGCCGCTCGGTCGTGATACGCGTGGCGTCCACATTCTGATCGAGCAGTGCGCGTGTCGCATCGTCCGCGAGCGCATCGAGTGCGGCGTCGAGCACAGGCAGAGAGGCATCGTCGAGCGTGATTTCGAGCGCACGCTCGCGCATGGCCGTCTGATCCGCGAGTCCCATGCCGTAAGCGGAGAGCACGCCCGCGAGCGGATGCGCGAACACGCGCGTCATGCCGAGCGCATCGGCCACGCCGCAGGCATGCTGGCCGCCAGCGCCGCCAAACGTGGTCAGCACATACTGCGAGACGTCGTGGCCGCGCTGCACGGAGATCTTCTTGATCGCGTTCGCCATGCTGCCAATGGCGATCTCCAGATAGCCTTCGGCCAGTTCTTCGGGTGCGCGCCGCTGGCCTGTCGCCGCAAAAATCTCATCGGCGAGGGATTGAAAGCGGTACGCGACGACGGCGCGATCGAGGGGCTCGTTTGCGTGCGGACCGAACACACGCGGGAAATAGTCGGGCTGGATCTTGCCCAGCATCACGTTGCAGTCGGTGACCGCGAGCGGCCCGCCGCGCCGGTACGCCGCGGGGCCCGGATTGGCGCCCGCCGATTCCGGGCCGACGCGCAGTCGCGCGCCATCGAAGCCGAGCACGGAGCCACCACCTGCCGCCACCGTATGGATGCTCATCATCGGCGCGCGCATGCGCACGCCAGCCACCTGCGTTTCGAACACACGCTCGAACTCGCCGTTGAAGTGCGACACGTCCGTCGACGTGCCGCCCATGTCGAAGCCGATGACGCGCTCGAAGCCTGCCGCCTGCGCTGCGCGCACCATGCCGACAATGCCGCCCGCCGGGCCGGAGAGAATCGCGTCCTTGCCCTGAAAGACGTCGGCCCGCGTCAGTCCGCCGCTGCTTTGCATGAACTGCAGGTTCACGCCCGGCATTTCATGGGCGACCTGATCCACATAACGACGCAGGATCGGCGACAGATACGCATCGACGACAGTCGTGTCGCCACGCGAGACCATTTTCATGAGCGGCGAGACTTCGTGGGACACCGAAATCTGCGTGAAGCCGGTGCGACGCGCGATGTCGGCCAACTCACGTTCATGCGACGTGTGACGATAGCCGTGAATCAGGACGATCGCGAGCGCGCGGAGGCCGCTGTCGTAGATCTCGGTCAGTGCGCGCTGTGCCGCGTCACGATCAAGCGGCGTGACGACTTCGCCCTGTGCGCTCATGCGTTCGTCGATTTCCACCACGCGCTCATAGAGCGCTTCCGGCAATGCGATGTCGAGATCGAAGAGCCGTGGGCGGTTCTGGTACGCGATGCGCAAGACATCGCGGAAGCCTCGCGTCGTGACGAGCGCGACGGGTTCGCCCTTGCGTTCGAGCAGCGCATTGGTCGCGACGGTGGTGCCCATCTTGACCATCTCGACCAGGCGCGGCGTGATGGCTTCGCCTGCCTGCAAGCCGAGCAGATGACGAATGCCGGCGACGGCCGCATCGCGATACTGTTCGGGGTTTTCGGAGAGGAGCTTGTGCGTGACAAGCGTGCCGTCCGGGCGACGCGCGACGATATCGGTGAACGTGCCGCCGCGGTCGATCCAGAACTGCCAGCGGGACGGCGTGAAAACATCGGAGGCTTGATGGTGCTTCGTCATGTCGTGGTCCTGATGCGAAAAATTCAATACGGTGCGCAAGGTGCAGTTCAGGCAGCTTCGAGTTCGCGGCCTCGTGTTTCGGGCAGCGTGAGCGCGGCGACGATCAGTACGCCATACGCAGCCACCGCAAACAGGCCGATACTCGTGCCGAGGCCGAAGCGGCTCGACAGCGTGCCGATCAGCACGGGGAACAATGCGCCGATCGCGCGGCCGACGTTGTAGCAAAACCCCTGGCCGGAGCCGCGTACGCGAGTCGGAAAGAGTTCGGTGAGAAATGCGCCCATGCCGGAGAAAATGCCCGACGCAAAGAAACCGAGCGGAAAGCCGAGCCACAGCATCGACGCATTCGTCAGCGGCAACGAGGTGTACGCGAAGGCAATCGCCATCGAACCCAGCGCGAACAGAATGAAGTTCGGTTTGCGGCCAATGCGGTCCGTGAGCCAGGCGCTGCACAGATACCCCACATACGAACCCGCGATGATCATCGCGAGGTAGCCGCCCGTGCCCATCACGGTCAGATGACGCTCGGTCTTGAGAAAGGTCGGCAGCCACGTCGTGATCGCGTAGTAGCCGCCCTGTGCGCCCGTCGTGAGCAGCGCGGCGCGCAGCGTCGTCGAAAGCAGTCTGGGTGAGAAGATTTCAGTAAAGCGAGGCTTATCCTGCGTGTGCTGCTGACGGACTTTTGCGTGCTCGAATACTTCGGGTTCCTTCACGTAGCGGCGAATGAAGAGCACGAGCAGCGCCGGCACGAGTCCGATCAGGAACAAGGTGCGCCACGCGATTTCCGGCGCCATCACGGAAAACAGCACGGCGTAGAGCAGGGCGGCCATGCCCCAGCCGAGCGCCCAGCCCGACTGAACGAGACCGACCGCCTTGCCGCGATCGCGTGCGCGGATCACTTCGCCGATCAGCACGGCACCCGCCGTCCATTCGCCGCCGAAGCCGAAGCCCATCAGCGCGCGCGCCGCGAGCAACTGGCCGTAGTTCTGCGCGAGACCGCACAACGCGGTGAACACCGCGAACCACAGCACGGTGAGCTGCAACGTACGCACGCGGCCGATGCGATCGGACAAAATCCCCGCGATCCAGCCGCCGAGCGCGGAGGACAGCAGCGTCATGGTGCCGATGAAGCCGGCGTCGGCGAGCGAGATGCCCCAGGTCGCGACGAGTGTCGGAATGACGAAGGACAGCATCTGCGTATCCATGCCGTCGAGCATGTAGCCGACCTTGCAACTCCAGAACGCGCGACGGGCGCGTGGACTGGCTTCGGCGTACCAGGAAAGCGCTGGCGTGTCGGCCGTTGCGTTCATGTCGGCGTCATCGTCGACGTTTGCCGTGAGTGTCTTGCTGTCCATCTGTTGCTCCCGTGGATAGACGCATGAGTAACGAGCGAAGCCGCGCAGGAGCGTAGGGATGCGTCATTCCCTCCGGGCCGGATGGCCGGATGGCTTCGAGATACTGTGGGTGATGCCTTGAACCGGCGGCGGCGCGGCGACGGTCGATGTCGCGCCATGCGCGGCGCTGGAACGGTCAGAAGATGGCCAGCGACGCGTTGGTGATGTCCGTCATCAGCATGTGGCCCGGCGCGTGCGCGATGGCGAGCGGCAGCTTCGCGGCCATCAGCGCGGTTTGCGGCGTCACACCGCACGCCCAGTAGACGGGCAGCTCGCCTGCGCGGATCGTCACGGCATCGCCGAACTCAGGGCGCGCGAGATCGGCGATTCCGAGTTCCGCCGGATCGCCGATATGCACGGGCGCGCCATGCACGCCCGGAAAGCGGCTCGTGATCTGCACGGCGCGGATCGCGTCGGCGCCGCGCAACGGGCGCATCGACACGACGAGTTCGCCGCCGAAAACGCCTGCGGGATGGTTAGCGATCGTGGTGCGGTACATCGGCACGTTGCGGCCTTCTTCGACGTGGCGAAGCCCGATGCCTTCCTTTGCGAGCATCTGCTCGAACGAGAACGAGCAGCCGATTGCGAAAACGACGAAATCGTCTTGCCAGAGCGCCTCGATCGATTCGACGCTCTCGCTCAGCTTGCCGTCGCGATAGATGTTGTAGGCGGGCACGTCGGTGCGGATGTCGATATCGCGCCCGAGCACCGGCACGCGGAAATCGCCCGGTTCACCCACGCCCAGTAGCGGACACGGCTTCGGATTCGCATGGCAGAAGCGCAGAAAATCGTGCGCGTGCGCGGCGGGCAGGATCGCGAGATTGGCCTGCGCGTAGTCGCCGCAATGGCCGGCCGTCGGACCGCGGAAGTCGCGATGGCGGACAGCCTGGCGGAATTCGAATGGAGTCATGGTGTCGGCGTGCTCGTGCGGGTTGCTCTGGTTCGTCTGCTATGAAGTGAGATGCGTGAAACATTGTTGCTGCGTTCAAACAAAGCATAGAAAAGAAGAAAATTTGACGCCAACTAGTTTTATTTGCATCGCATGGATAGAATTTCTTAACGACTTCGCGGGTTTTCCCGAATCACGTCGATATTTTTGAAGCGCTTTCTTTCGTCGCCCAGGCGGCCTTCGCCCTATGAATACGCGCTTTCTCGAGACTTTTGTCACGCTGGCCAAACTGCGCAGCTTCCGCACCACGGCGACCGCATTGCACGCCACGCCCGCTGCGATCTCGCAGCGGCTGAAGGCGCTGGAAGACGAGTTGCACACCACGCTCGTCGATCGCGAGAGCCGCGATTTCCGGCTCACGGCGAACGGCGAATATCTGCTGGGCTATGCGAAGGCCGTGGTGGAAGCGACGCGTCAGTTGCAGGCGGCGGCCTCGCATGAAGGCGCGATGCGCGGCAAGCTGCGGCTCGGCGTGATCGAGACGGTCGTGCATAGCTGGCTCGCCGATTACATGCGACGCCTCGCCGATGACTTCCCGCAACTCGAAGTCGAACTGGCCGTGGACGTGAGCGTGGTGTTGCAGCGGCGTCTGATGGCGGGAGAGCTTGATCTGATCATCCGCGTGGAAGGCAGCGACGAGGAATCCGTGGTGTGCGATGCGCTCGCCAACTATCCGGTGCACTGGATCGCGCGCGCGGGTCTGCTGCCGCTTTCGCGCAGCGGGCTCGCCAAGCGTGTGCTGCGTCATCCGATCCTGACGTTCGGGCGCGGAACGGCGCCGCATCGTGCGCTGGAGGACATCGTCGGCAAGCTGGCGCTCGCGAATGGTGTACCGCTGGCGGACACGCGCATCACGGGCTCGCCGTCGATCTCGGTGATCGTGCAACTCGTGCGTGATGGATTCGGCGTGGCGGCGATACCGCGTCTTTTCGTCGACGATCTGATCGCGCGCGGCGAGGTGGTGGAGTTACCGTTGCTGCCTTCGCCGCCTTCCATCGTGGTGTCGATGTCGCGACGCTCGGACGCGCCACTGTTCGTGCACGGCGCGGCGAATGCGGCGCGTACGGCGTGTCATCAGTATTGCGCAGCGGGGGATCAGCGCCTGATTGAACGCCTGTAAAGCCAGGGGCAGGTTGTTTTCAGCGCCGCTTCGCATTCGGCCGCTCGCCGGCGATCACCCGTTCCAGCGACATCTTCAGGTGACGCTGCATGCTCGCCTGAGCCTGGATCGGATCATGTGCTTCGAGCGCTTCGAGGATCAGGCGATGCTCATCAGGAACCGCGCCCCATG
Organism: Paraburkholderia sabiae; assembly: GCF_030412785.1. Taxonomy (NCBI): domain Bacteria; kingdom Pseudomonadati; phylum Pseudomonadota; class Betaproteobacteria; order Burkholderiales; family Burkholderiaceae; genus Paraburkholderia; species Paraburkholderia sabiae. The sequence goes on along the minus strand of NZ_CP125295.1, from coordinate 2,554,001 downwards.
TGCTCTCGTTTTCGAAATGGCCGCGCAGCTTTTCGGACAGCGGGCTGTGTCGCGCATCGAACAGTGAGCTAACGGTGCGCACGAGCACCTCGTTGCCGGTCATCTGCGCGATCGCGAGATGAAATGCGCGATCGGCGGCGACGGGAATCCGTCCCGAAGAAACTTCGTGCTGCATCTCGTCGTACAGCTCGCGCAGGTGCTTCAGCTCCTTCGCTTTGCAAAACGGTGCGACGCTTGCCGCAATCGAGCCTTCGATCACACAGCGCGCAAGCATGATGTCGAGCAGGCTGTCGCCGAGTTCGGCGCGCGACAACGGCTCCTTGCTGTGCGCCGGCGGCGTTGCGCACACGTAGACGCCGGAGCCCATGCGGATTTCGACCAGCCCTTCCAGTTCCAGTGCAACCAGCGCCTCGCGCACCGACGGGCGCGACACCGCAAGCGCTGTCGCGAGTGCGCGCTCAGAAGGCAAGCGGCCGTTCGGCGCGAACTCCGGCTGCGCGATCAGATCGCGCAGCTTCTCCGCGATCTGCAGATAGAGGCGGCGAGGGTCGGCGGGTTTGTCTGTCACAAGCTTTCCTGACGAGGTGGCGCGGGTATTCGCCGTTGGGCGAGCGCCGATTGTAGATCGAAGGGTGCTGCCCGCAAACGAACGACGCGGCGCGACAGCGGACGTTCGTCCAACCCGGGATTTCCCGAATTTTCCGATAATTGGCTTGACCACTTACCGGTGGCATTTTAATTTGTCGCATCTGGTAAGGCCAGATGGATTCTGGTGTGCGGCGCGGCTACCGCACGGCGAAGTTCATCGTGCTGCTGCGCGCGCCCGGCGGAGGCGCCACGCCGTTGACACTGCTGCCGTGCGAGCGGGTGCCGTGGAACGGCGATGCGCTGCGCGCCGCAATCGCATAAGTCGCCCGCATTGCGCGCGATCAGGGAACCGGTCCCATATTCGATCACGGAGGAGACATGCCATGCGCAAAATGCGTTGGGTGGTGATTTTTCTAAGCTTTCTGGCGATTGCGGTGAACTACATCGATCGTGCGAATCTGGCGGTTGCGGCGCCGGAGATCGAAAAGGCGCTGGGCATCGGACCGGCGGAGATGGGCTTCATCCTGAGCGGCTTCTTCTGGACCTACGCGTTGATGCAGATGCCGTTCGGCTGGTTCGTCGATCGCGTCGGCGCACGTATCGCGTTGCCGCTCGCCGTTGGCTGGTGGTCCGTGTTCACCGCGTTGACCGCGGCGACAAGCAGCGTTGCGGGGATGTTCGGCTGCCGGCTGCTGCTCGGCGTCGGCGAGGCGGGCGCGTATCCGTCATGCGCGAAGCTCGTGAGCCAGTGGTTCCCTGTCAAGGAGCGCGCGCTCGCGACGAGTATCTTCGATAGCGGTTCACGTGTCGGCTCCGCGCTGTCGATTCCCGTCGTCGCGCTGATCATCAGCTCGGTCGGCTGGAAAGCCGCGTTCGTCATCACGGGTGCGCTTGGCGCGGTATGGATTCTCGGCTGGTTCGTGATCTACCGGAACCCCGAGCCGCACGATACGGGCAGCTCGAAAGCGGCCGCCAACGCGCCCGGCGTCAGACAGCGCCAACGCGTCACGTGGGGCTCGCTGTTTCGCCACCGCACGCTGTGGGGAATGATGCTCGGCTTCTTTTGCCTGAATTTCGTGATCTATTTTTTCATCACGTGGTTTCCGAGCTATCTCGTGCAGACGCGCGGCTTCTCGCTGAAATCGCTCGGCACGCTCGGGATGATTCCGGCGCTGATCTCGATCCCGGGCGGCTGGCTCGGCGGTTATGTGTCGGATGCGCTGTTCCGGCGCGGCTGGAGCCTGACGGCTGCGCGCAAGACCTGCATGGTCGGCGGCATGCTGTTGTCGTCGGTGATCACGCTGTCGGCATTCACGGCGAACGTTTATCTGATGCTCGCGTTCTTCGGCATCGCGTACGGCAGCCTCGCGTTCGCCGCGGCCAGCATCTGGTCGCTGCCGGGCGACGTCGCGCCGACGCCGGACCATGTCGCATCGATCGGCGGCATTCAGAACTTTGCGTCGAACCTCGCCGGCATCGTGATCACGACATTCACCGGCGTGATGGTCGCCATGACCAAGGGCTCGTTCACGATTCCCCTTGTCGTGGCCGGTGGCTTCTGTTTTCTCGGGGCGTTCAGCTATCTGGTGATCGTGGGCCGCATCGAACCGCTGTCCATTGCTTCCGATTCCGAAGAAGCGTCGACGCGTGTGACCTCAACGATCTGACGTAGCGGGCAGCCGCCCCGCAATTCATTCCATTCGAGGCTTTCTCATGTTGACTCAAGCTGGCAGCGCGCCCCAGGTGATTCGTCTGCATCCGAACGACGATGTAATCATCGCGACCCGGCAGTTGTTGCCCGGCACGCGCATCGACGCAGAACGACTGGTCGTGACAGGACTCGTTCCGCCCGGCCACAAGATCGCTACGCGCGATATTGCGAAGGGCGAGCCGGTCAAGCGCTACAACCAGATCATCGGTGTGGCGCGCGAAGCGATCGCGCGTGGCCAGCACGTTCACGTGCACAACCTCGGCATGTCCGAATTCTCGCGCGATCATGCGTTCGGCGTCGACACGCATCCGACCGACTACGTCGCCGAGCCCGCGCACTTCATGGGCATTCGCCGCGACGACGGCCGCGTCGCGACCCGCAATTACATCGGCATCCTGACGAGTGTGAACTGTTCGGCCACGGTCGCGCGCGCGATCGCCGATCACTTCAGGCGCGACGTGCGCCCCGAAGCGCTCGCCGACTTCCCGAACGTGGACGGCGTCGTCGCGTTGACACACGGGCTCGGCTGCGGAATCGACATGCAGGGAGAAGGCATCGCCGTATTGCGCCGCACGTTGGCCGGCTACGCGGTCCATCCGAACTTCGCGTCGGTGATGTTCGTCGGACTCGGCTGCGAGACCAACCAGATCGACGGCGTGCTCGAAGCGGCCGGCCCGGCCGGCAAAGAGATGAAGCTGCGCAGCTTCACGATTCAGGACAGCGGCGGCACTCGCAAGACGATCGAGCGCGGCGTCGCGCTGGTCAAGGAAATGCTCGCCGACGCGAACCGCGTTGAACGCGTGCGGGTGCCCGCGTCGCATCTGTGCGTCGGTCTTCAGTGCGGCGGTTCGGACGGGTATTCGGGCATTTCCGCGAATCCCGCGCTAGGCGCCGCAGTCGACCGGCTGGTGGCGCACGGCGGCACCGCAATCCTCTCGGAGACGCCGGAGATCTACGGCGCCGAGCACCTGCTGACGCGCCGCGCCACGAGCCAGGCGGTGGGCGACAAGCTGCTCGCGCGGATCGCGTGGTGGCAGGACTACTGCACGCGCAACGGCGGTGCGCTCGACAACAATCCGTCGGCCGGCAACAAGGCGGGCGGCCTGACGACAATCCTCGAAAAATCGCTCGGTGCGGTCGCGAAGGGCGGCACGACGAATCTCGTCGAGGTCTACGAGTATGCGCAGCCTGTCGACGCAAAGGGCTTCGTATTCATGGACTCGCCCGGCTACGATCCCGTGTCGGCGACGGGGCAGGTCGCCTCGGGCGCGAACCTGATCTGCTTCACGACGGGGCGAGGCTCCGCATATGGATGCGCGCCGTCGCCTTCGCTGAAGCTCGCGACCAACACCGCGCTGTGGGAGCGGCAGGAGGAGGACATCGATCTCAACTGCGGCGGCGTTGTCGATGGCACCGCCAGCATCGACGAGCTGGGCGAAGCGATTTTCCGGATGATGCTCGACTGCGCATCCGGCACACGCTCGAAAAGCGAGCTGCATGGCTACGGGCAAAGCGAGTTTGTGCCCTGGCAGGTCGGCGTGGTGACCTGAGAAGCGATGCGTGCCAGAGAGGCGAACAGAAGAGCAGAACTGTATTGAAACGCCGCCTTTATTCAGGCCGCGACGTGAACCGCGCGCACAGCATCGACGATCTGCGCGCGATGGCACGCAGGCGGTTGCCCAACTTCTGTTTCGAATACATCGAAGGCGGCGCCGAGGACGAGGCGACGCTGCGTCGCAATCGGGACGTGTTCGACGAAATCGCGTTCTTGCCGCGCACGCTCGTCACCCCAGCAGGTCCGCTCAAGGCTGTCGACGCAGGTCAAATATCGGCTGCATCCGAATCCACTTTTCGCCTGCTGGCGTCCACGGCGTGGCGGCCTGGAATGTCCACATTAATTCCTCCCACTTGCGAATCACCGGATGCGATTGAGCCGCTCGGGACATCTTGTCCTGGTCGAAGACCATATCGTCTGTGTCCATTACCATGGTCAGACGCGTTCCAAGCCGGAAAATTTCCATCCCCACCACGCCATGCTCGCGCAGATGGTGCAGCACTTCAGGCCACACGTGACGATGATGTTCTTCGTAGCTTTCGATCAGCGCCGGGTCATCTTTCAGGTCTAGCGCGAGGCAAAAACGCATAACGACTCCGCGTCGGGGATAGGTGAAAAGAATGGTGCGAGTGACGATGCGTCACGACGCGTCCGCCTTTTGCGCCGAAGGCATCGCTTCGTGCCGTGCGAGTGTAACGCGCAGGCGCGTCTGAAGAGGCGGCACCGACAGCGAATCAGCCAGATCGATCAGCGGCAGAATCCGCCGGCGAACCTTCTCAGGATGGTTGCTGGCGATGTCCGCGATGCGATGGCGAAGGTAGGGATTGAGAAAACGTTCGCGCACGCTCGCGGCATACTGCTCCGCACGATTGCGCAGACCCATCGCATCGAAAACGGGCAACACTTCTTCCGCCCACACGGCTTCAAGACCGTCGCGCAGGACCGCGTCGTTCATCGCTTCGACGACGGTCTCGGTGGCACTTCGTCCGTGCGCAAGCCACTGGTCGGCGAGCCAGGTATGTCCGAGGTTCAGAAAGAAGAGCTTCAGTTGCTCATAGCTGCGCAGGTCCTCCGTCACGACGATATTTTCATGCGTACACGGCAGGTCCATGCCCGGCCGTCGCTCGATTGCCCACAGCGCATAGGGTTCGGCGACTGCGCCCACCGGCTCGATCGGCTCGGATACGATCCGGTCGACCAGCGAATTGATCCACACGCATCGCTGCGACAGATACGCGATAAACGACGCAGGCGCTTCCCATCGTTCGGCGAGGCCAATGACCAGATCGCGAAGCGTGTCCCCATTGCTGGCGACGAGTTCGCAAGGGAAGACGGATACGCCCGAGTCCGGCCGTTCGCGCCATCGGGCATGAAGGAGGGCGAGCAGCTTCGCGGGATAGCTATGTGGCACGGGTCCGTCGGACGCGAGAACGGCAGCGGTATCACGTGGATCGAGACAGTAGCCCGTGTCGCCCGTGTTCGAGACGATGGCGCGCACGTCATGAATCACGGCGCTCCGGATCGTCGCCCAGTCGCGATCGGCAATCCACGCGGCTCCTATGGCGCGGCCGTGAACCACTTTGTCCACGATCGCACCGCGCTCCCTTCCACGGATCTTCACCGGGTAGCTGCCCGTCTCGTTCAATGCGGCGACGCGCGCGCGGCTCGAAGGGTTGCTCGTGGTCTGCACGACGCTGATGCCGCCGATTGCGTCGCCGCGTTCAAGGGCTTCCGAAACGAACAGCGCGACGTGTGCCAGCAGAAACCGGCTGGTGCCGAATTGAAGAATGGGTTCACTCATCTCGAACGATTCCAGCGGTTTCGGTTAGCACTCGACCAGCGCCTTGACGACGGTCCGTCCAGGCTCGAGCAGTTTGGGAAACTCGGTGGGAACATCGGACAGGCTCATCCGGTGCGTATTGAGCGCCTTGTCGGGAATGCGGCCCGCCCGCATCGCATCAAGGACCGTCTCGAAGTCTTTCGCGGTCGCATTCCGGCTACCGAGTAGCGTCGCTTCGCGCTTATGAAATTCGGGATCGGAGAACGAGATCTCGCCCGGCACGATCGAAATCAGCACGTACTTGCCGCCGTGCGCGATGAAGGCGAAACCGCGATTCATCGCCTTGACGTTGCCCGTCGCATCGAACACGACGTCGAAAAACTCGCCGCCCGTGAGCGCCGACAGTTCCTCGACGTCATTCGCTCCGATTTCCACCGTGGAAACCGCGAAATGCTCGCGACAGAACGCCAGACGATCGGCGCGCGTATCCAGGCAGGTCACGCTGGCGCCGCGCAGAGTCGCAAACAGCACGGCCGCCATGCCGATCGGACCCGCCCCGACGACCAGAACCCGCTGACCGGCCGACACATCGGCACGCCTCACGGCATGCGCGCCGATAGCAAGAAATTCGAGCATGGCGGCCTGATCCAGCGTCACGCCTTCGGCCCGATGCACGAACTGCGCGGGTACGGACAGGTATTCGGTCAACGCACCATCGCTATGCACACCGAGCACCTTGATGTTGACACAACAGTTGGTTTTGCCCTGTCTGCACGCGATGCAATGTCCGCATGACAGGTAGGGCATCACGTAGACGGTGTCGCCGGAGGTGACGTGCGCGCCGGGATCGGCTTCGACGACGGTCGCTGACAACTCGTGTCCCATGACGCGCGGATATTGCAGGTAAGGCTGGTTGCCCGAGTAGATGTGCATGTCCGTGCCGCAAATGCCGACACGGCGCACGCGCAACAGAACCTCGCCGTCCGCGCGCAGAGGCAGTTCGCGGTCTTCGTGGCGCAGCACACCGGGCGATTCGCAAATGACGCTAAGCATTCTGGCTTCCTCGTTATTGAGCGTATCGATCGCCGGACGGGTGATCGATTCTATGGAAATGACATGCATGGCCACCGGAAACGCGGGCGTGCGCTTCGGGCTCCAGAACATTGCCGCAACATGGCGGATGGGCACCGGTTCGCAGCGTCACGCGCACACTCCCGGCACGGGCGCCGACGGGTCGATCAGCCGCTCCGCCGTCAACGCGTCCCAGAGTTCCGGTGGAATGGGCGTGTCGAGCCACGCGAGATTTTTTTGCAACTGGTCGATGCTGCGCGCGCCGATGACGCACGATACAACTGCCGGGTGCGCCAGCGGAAACTGGAGTGCGGCGGCGCCGAGCGGCACGTCGAAGCGGGCGCAGATGTCGGCGAGACGGCTCACCCTGCGCGCGACTTCGGGCGGTGCATCGGCGTAATTGAACTTGCCGTTGCCGACCAGAACGCCCGAATTGAACACGCCGCCGGCGACGATCCTCACATCGTCGCGCATGCACCCGTCCAGCAACGGGGAGAGCGCTTCCTGTTCGAGCAGGGTGTAGCGGCCAGCCAGCAGGATAAGGTCGAGATCCGTCTCCTGCATCGCGTCGGCAGCGACCTGCCATTCGTTCACGCCGAGCCCGATTGCGGCAATCGCGTGCGAGTCGCGCAGTTCGGCGAGTGCCCGGAAGCCGCCCCCTCGTGTCAGTTGCTCCCAGTAGTGCGAATGCCGGTCGCCGTGCGTAGCGGCGCCGATGTCGTGCACATAGAGAACGTCGATTGTCCGCATCCCGAGACGTTGCTGGCTATCTTCGTACGAGCGCATGATGCCGTCGAACGTATAGTCGAAACGAGGCCGGAACGGAAGGGGTTGCGCCCACCCGTCGTCGCCCGCCTGAACGGTGTCGTCGGGCTGCATGAGCCGCCCGACCTTGGTGCTCAGCGCGTAATGCGCGCGCTCGCGCGTTTGCAGCGCTAGTCCGATTCGCCGTTCAGAGAGGGTATAGCCATAGAACGGCGCGGTGTCGAAATAGCGGATGCCGGCTTCCCACGCCCAATCCACGAGCGCGTTGGCCTCTCCGGCCGACATCGGCTTGTAGAGCCCGCCCAGTTGCGAGCAGCCCAGGCCGACTGTGGTCAGCGTCAATCCGTTGCGCGGTAGCGCGCGCGTCGCAATGGCTTTCATGGAGGCGATATCTGGATGAGTAAGTAAGCGGCCTGGCGGACGACCCGGCGCTGTCCGCCAGCACGTTCATCAGTAGAGAACGTTCTTTGCCTCGGACGAGTCGAGGTTCTGCTTTTCGACCATCATGACGCCCGTGTCCACCTGCTTCGACACGGATTTGCGCTCGATCACGCTGACGAGAGTCTGGATGCCCTTGTACCCCATCTGGTACGAGCTCTGGACCGCGATCGCCTGGATCGTGCCGTCGCGCACGAAGCCTTGCAGATCCTGGTTTCCGTCGAAGCCGATCGCCACCACCTTGCCGCCTTTTCCGGACTGCTGGAGGGCGCGCCCCATCCCTACGGCAGTCGGCTCGTTGGCGCCGAATATTCCCTTGAGGTCGGGGTTTGCCGACAGAACGTCAGTGGTCTGGTTCAGCGCGTTCGCCATCTGCGACTGTGAATAGAACGGTCCGACGACCTGCAGCTTCGAATGCGCGGCGATGTACTTGCGGAACCCGCCCACGCGACCGACTTCCGAGCCCGCGCCCGGCACATACGACATGATCGCCACCTTGCCGTTCTGTCCGACACGATCGATCATCGCTTTCGCACACAATTCGCCGGCTTTTGCATTGTCGGTCGATAGGAACGACTGATAGTACTGCTTGCCAGAATCGGACACCGATGAGTCGATGAGCACAACGGGAATATGCGCTTCCCACGCTTTCTTCATCGCAGGGACGAGGGCGTCGGGGTCCGACGGCGCGAGCACGATGCCGGCCACATGCCGGTTCACTGCGTTCTCGACCATGTTGACTTCGTCCGCGATGGCGGACTCCGCGGCAGGCCCCTGGAAGGTCATCGTGTAGCCCTTCGCATCGGCCATGGCGGCCGTTGCGCCTTTCTGAACGTTCTGCCAGTAATTGGAGTTGGCTGTTTTCACGATGACGGCAATTTCACCGCCCGCCGCCTGCGCATACACGCTGAACATCGCGCACGTCATGGCGGCCGCGGCCAGTATGGATAGCTTTTTCATGTCTCGCTCCTCGATTGTGGTCTGGGACTTCGTCTTTCGATTACAACTTCCGGTTCCGGAGTTGATCGATCCATACGGTGCCGAGAATGACGACACCGATGATGATTTGCTGGATGAAGCTGGACACGCCGTTCATGTTCAGACCGTTGCGCAGCACGCCGATCACGAACGCACCGATCGCGGTGCCGGAGATCGTGCCGACACCTCCCATCAGCGACGTGCCACCGATGACGGCGCTGGCGATGGCGTCGAGCTCGTACATCACCCCTTCGTTCGGCTGCGCAGTCACGAGGCGCGACATCAGCACACAGCCGGTGGCACCCGCCAGCAATCCCGAAAGCACGTAGGTGAACAGCTTGACGCCCTGCACGTTGACGCCGGACAGACGCGCGGCTTCCGCGTTTGAACCGACTGCGTAGATGTGACGGCCCAGCGAGGTTCGCGACAACAGAACCGAGACCGCCGCGAACAGGATCACCATGATGAGCACGGGATACGGAATGCCAGGGAAGACTGTGTCGGGGAAACCGTCGGCGCCCACGTGGGAGATCTTGAAAAGGGCGCCGTTGCCCAGTTCGCCGAAAGCATCGCCTAGCCCCGAGACAGGTCTTGCACCCGTTATCTGCAGCGCGATTCCGCGCGCGACCAGCATCATGCCGAGCGTCGCAATGAACGGAGGCAAACCCATACGCGTGACGCAGATGCCATTGACCCATCCGCACGCCCCACCGACGAGCACGCCGCCGAGCATGGCGACGGGAATGGGCACACCTGCCTTGACGAGAAGGGCCGCCGCGACCCCGGCTAGCGCCAGCACGGACCCGACCGACAGATCGATCCCGCCCGTGATGATCACGCACGTTGCCGCGACGCCGAGATAGGCAATGGAGGTGACCTGCAACGCGACCGTCATCGCGTTGCCGACGGAGAAGAAGGCGGCGCTGGTCAATGAAAACGCGACGATAAGGACAACGAGGCTACCCAATGCGGCGAATTTCTGAATGAGATCGCGACGTCGCTGTCGAGCCTGCTTTTCGACGGCCTGTGTGGCACCTGATGACATTTCAAGCATGACTTCTCCCCGATGCATGATGCAGGATCTCCTCCTGGCTGGTCTGACTGGTCTCGAGGACCGCGGTGATACGTCCTTCGTGAAAGACGGCAATGCGATCCGTCATGCCGAGCAGTTCAGGCAGTTCGGAGCTGATCAGGACGACGCCGACGCCGTCTGACGCGAGTCGGTCCATCAACCCATAAATCGCGTACTTCGCGCCGACATCGATGCCCCGGGTCGGTTCGTCGAAGAACAGGATGCGCGAGCCGCGGTATAACCATTTGCTGATCACGATCTTCTGCTGGTTTCCGCCGGAGAGATTCTTCGCAATCTGCCGGACCGTCGGCGTGCGGATGCCAAGCTCCCGCACATAGCGCCCAGCGACGGCCGCTTCTTCGGAGAAGCGCAGAAAGCCGCGCGACGAGATGGCCCGCACATTGGCGAGTGTGATGTTTGCCGAAACGGGCATGGAGAGCGCGAGACCATCCTTCTTGCGGTCTTCGGACAGATACGCTATGCCGTGACGGATCGCCTCGCGCGGCGATCCGATCGACACAGGGGTGTCGCCTAGCAGGATCGAACCGGAGTCGGGGCGATCGGCGCCGAAGATCGCACGCGCGACTTCGGTACGACCCGCGCCCATCAGGCCTGCGAAGCCAAGTATTTCGCCCTTGCGCAGTTCAAACGAAACGGGACCGAACGTGCCCGTCCGTTGCAGATCGCGCACGCGTAGCAGGAGCTCGCCGGTAGGCGTGGACTGGCGCGGCGGATAGGCGTCGTCGAGCGGACGTCCCACCATGCGAGCCACGATCTCGTTGATGCTTGTCGACGCAAAATCGCTTGTCGCAATGTGTCGGCCATCGCGCAGCACCGTGACGCGGTCCACGATTTCGGCCATCTCGTCCAGCCGGTGCGAGATATAAAGAATCGCCACGCCATCGGCGCGTAGCTCCCGGATGATCCGGAACAGCTGGACCGTTTCCGATTCCGTCAGTGAGGACGTGGGCTCATCCATGATCAGAACGCGCGCGTCCAGCGAGAGCGCCTTCGCAATCTCCACCATCTGCTGCTGCGCGATCGAGAGTGCGCCGACCAGCGTCACCGGCGACACGTTCAGCCCGATGCGTTGCAGACACTGCCGCGCATTGGCGTTAAGCGTGCGGTAGTCGACGAACGGCCCGCGTTTGGGTTCGCGCGCGAGGTAGATGTTTTCCGCGACGGACAGATGCGGAACGAGATTCAGCTCCTGATGGATGATCGCGATGCCGGCGGCCTGTGCTTCGGACGTCGAAGCAAACTGGACTGGTGCGCCTCGATAGCACACGGTGCCCTCATCGGCACGGTATTGACCGCTGATGATCTTCATCAGCGTGGATTTTCCGGCGCCGTTCTCGCCGCATACGGCATGGACTTCCCCTGCGCGTAGATCGAGATCGATGCCGTCCAGTGCAACGACGCCGGGAAAGCGCTTGCCCACACCCCGCAGTCGCAATAGGTCTTCCTCCGCAGGCGGCGCGAACGAAACAGCAGCCCCGCCGTGCAACGTCTCACCTGTCAATCTCGCCTCCAGATCGTTAAGGACATCGCCGCGTGCCGATGCCCCGCAAGCGGGAAAATTGGCCTGTCCAATTGGTAGCGAATTAAAGCCCGGAAGAGGGCATCTGGTCAAGCCAATATAGGTATTTGCGCATTGTTCTTGCCAATAAGGAATACCCTGGTACGGCGTCTTGCCGTGAGCAGCAAGCCTGAGAGGCCTGCGTGCTAGACTGCTGTCGCGGTCCGCGCATGCGGACGACCGACAGGAATACGGGTAGAAATGAAGCAAACCGAACCCAAGCGGCTTTACCAATCCGTTGCGATGCAGATTCTCGCGCTGATTCGTCAGGGAGGGATGTCGCCGGGAGCGCGTCTGCCACCCGAGCGGGAACTCGCAAATACACTAGGCGTATCGCGACCCTCGTTGCGAGAGGCGTTGATCGCGCTGGAGATCGGAGGGCAGGTTGAGATACGCATCGGCTCCGGCGTCTATGTCAGGGAACAGCCGGAGGGGGGCGAAAGTGTCGTGCCGCCACTGGGAGAAAGCCCTTCCGAGCTGATGCAAGCCAGAGCGGCGATCGAAGGGACTGTCATTGTGCTTGCGGCCGGCAAGTTCTCGGCGGCCGCGCTCGACCGCTTGGCTCGCACCGTGGAACGCATGAAAAAATTGGCAGCGGCGGGAAAATCGCCGATCGACGCTGACCGCCAGTTCCACATGCTGATTGCCGAAACGGCCGGCAACTCGGTTCTGAGTCGCTTCGTGGCGGAAATGTTCGACAGCCGGCACGATCCAATCGCCGCGGCGATTCGCGGTCACTCGGAGAGTACGGCGACCTGGTCAGCTGCGGTACGGGAACACGAGGAAATTCTCAAGGCGTTACAGCTGGCCGATCCCATTGCAGCGCAAACGGCGATGCGGGCGCACCTGAAGGCATCGGAGGACCGCTGGATCGCCGGGGCTCTGCAGCAGGGACCACATTGACTATCCGATGGGCAGGTCTTTGGTAAAAGCGCCCGGGCATTGGGACGTCCGCAATGGCGTGAGATTGCGCGAACATGGACGGGAACGGGTGTTGATCGAATCCATCACAAGGCGCTCCGCGGTGAGTGACCCGGACGGCCGCTTGTGAGCGGGATGGCGATGTTTGCAAAAGCTCGTTGAACGGCGGGAATGGGGCGCTTCATGCTTTCCGAATGAGGTGGATTCCCCGTGACAACGGTGCGCCCGTTCGCGAGACGCAGTGCGGCCAGGACGAGACATTCGGACGCATCGTCCCTTGGACATTCATACGTCCGCTGCAGCCAGGAAGCAATCAACCAGCTTGAGCAGTCGACCCTAAAGGAGCAGGCAGGTGTCGTTACGGATTGAGGACGGCTGCCTGACTCAACTTCTTTTCGTTCCCGAATAGTCAGTCTGTGGCGCAAGCGCGGACCTTGGTTCAGTTGGCGCCAGTTCACAACGCCAGAGCCGCGGACGACATTCTGTTCCCTCCCACCCCAGACATTTCCAAGCGGGCAGCGACGCCCCCTGAAAGACTCATTGCGTTCCTCATGCACCTTGCATGAATTGTTGTATTGCCACCTCGCCTCGCATCTTTTGACATTTGTTACTAAATGTTTCTGCTACATTACGCGCGCTTTCCAGAACTACCGCAGCGAATAAAAAATGAACAAGAGAGCTTACCGGCTGGTGTTCAGCCGGATCCGGGGAATGCTTGTCGCAGTTGAGGAAACCGCAGTTGCGACTGGCAAAAAGAATCAAGGCGAAACGACGGGCGGCGGCGCGACAGCCACACATGGCGTTGTCTGCGCTGGGCTACGTTCGGTTGCGGCAGCGATAGGCTTAGGTGTTGTCGGCGTGGCAGCGGCCTCTGCGCAGGTCGTGGCCGATCCGAACGCGGGCGCGCATCGTCCAACGGTCATCCAGACCGCGAACGGCATCCAGCAGGTGAACGTCTCGCGTCCGTCGGCAGCAGGTGTGTCGATCAACGGCTACACGCAGTTCGACGTACCGAAAGCCGGCGTGATCCTGAACAACTCGCCGACCATCGTCAACACGCAACAGGCCGGCTACATCAACGGCAATCCGAACTTCGCGGCGAACCAGTCCGCGAAGATCATCGTCAATCAGGTCAACAGCCGCGCGGCCAGTCAGATCAATGGCTATGTCGAGGTAGCGGGCAACCGGGCCGAAGTCGTCATCGCAAACGGCTCCGGCATTTCGGTCAACGGTGGCGGGTTTATCAACACATCGCGTGCCATTCTCACGACGGGCACGCCTAACTTCGGTCCCGATGGTTCGCTGACGGGCTTCAACGTCACTGGCGGCAACATCAGCATTCAGGGCGCGGGACTGAATGCGTCGAATGTCGATCAGGTCGACCTGATTTCGCGCGCCGTGCAAGCCAACGCCGCCATCTACGCGAAGAACCTGAACGTCGTGACGGGCGCGAACAGCGTCAACCACGATACGCTCGCCGCCACACCCATTGCCGGCGACGGCCCCGCACCGGGCGTCTCGATCGACGTGAGCAACCTCGGCGGCATGTACGCGAATCGCATCATGCTGGTCGGCACGGAGAACGGCGTCGGTGTCTCGAATAAAGGCGTGCTGGCCGCTCAGGCGGGCGATCTGACTCTCACGACACAGGGCAAGCTCGTTCTCGCAGGACAGACGAATGCGAGCGGCAACATCAGCGCGAACGCGCGCGATGGCATCGACAACAGCGGCACAACGTACGCGCAGCAGAACATCAACGCGAGCACGTCGGGTGCGCTGACGAACGGCGGCACACTCGCCGCACAGCAGAATGCAACCGTCAACGCATCGAGCATCGCGTCCAGCGGCACGCTCGGCGCGGGCGTCAATGGCGACGGCAGCATTGCGAAGAGCGGCGATCTGACGCTCGCGGCAAGCGGCTCCGATATCAACCTGTCGGGCACGTCCACGACGGCGGGCGGCGCGTTGAATGTGAATGCGACGGGCACGCTTTCCGTCGCGCAGGGCAAGCTGTCGAGCGGCGATGCCATGCACGTCACCGCATCGAATGTCGCCAATGCCGGTGGGCAAATCATGTCGCAATCGACGATCGACGTGAACGCTTCTCACGCGCTGGACAACCGGCAGGGCACTATCCAGTCGGCGGCGCACGCGTCCATCAATGCGGACTCTCTCGACAATACTGCAGGCCGCATTGTTTCGCTGAATAACGATGGCATGTCGTTGACTGCGAAGAGCGCACTGGTGAATGGCTCGGTAACAACAGCATCGGGCGCAACGGGCGGCGTGATTGGCACCAATGGCGCGCTGGCAATATCGGCGGGTACGCTTTCGAATCAGGGGCAACTCAGCGCGGCCAGCGACGCAAACGTTCACGCACAATCCGTCGACAATCACGGCGGCAGCATCACGGCGGGCGGTGCGCTGGATGCGAAGGCGACAGGTGCGCTGAACAATACGGGCGGCACGCTTTCCGGTGCATCGACGAATGTCTCTGCTGCATCGATCGATAACACGAGCGGCAGCATCGACGGCGACACGCTGACTGTTTCGGCGTCCAGCAACCTGACGAATCGCAGCGGCAAACTCACGCAATACGGCGCGACGGATCAGACCATCAGCGTGGGCGGCGCGTTCGACAATACGAACGGCACGACGGCGTCGAACGCGGACAAGCTGAACATCGCTGCAGGCAGTATCGTCAATGACGGCGGCACGATCCAGCATGCGGGCACGAGCACGCTTGGCATCACGACGACGGGTGATGTGTCGAACGTCGCGGGTGGAATCGTCACGAACGGTGCGCTCGATGTGAAGTCCAACGGCGCATTGAACAACGTCAGGGGCTCGGTGCAGGCGGCAGGCGGCGCACGCATCGAAACCGCGTCGCTCGACAACAGCGCGGGCCGCATCGTTTCGCTGAGCGGCGACGGCATGACCGTGAAGACGACGGGCGTGCTCGCCAATGCAGCCGGCACGACGGCATCGGGCGATGCGGGCGGCGTCATCGGTACGAATGGAGT
This sequence comes from Paraburkholderia sabiae, assembly GCF_030412785.1. NCBI lineage: Bacteria > Pseudomonadati > Pseudomonadota > Betaproteobacteria > Burkholderiales > Burkholderiaceae > Paraburkholderia > Paraburkholderia sabiae. The sequence continues at coordinate 2,538,520 of NZ_CP125295.1, read as the reverse complement.
GCTCAGCGTCGCAGCGGGCACGCTCTCGAACCAGGGGCAACTGAGTTCGGCAGGCGATACGACTATTCGCGCCGGGGCTGTCGACAATCACGCGGGCAGCGTCACCGCAGGCGGTGCACTCGACGCTACGTCGACGGGCGCGATGAACAATACGGGCGGCACGTTGTCCGGTTCCACGACGAGTGTCTCCGCTGCTTCGATCGACAACACCAATGGCAGCATCGACGGCGACGGGCTGAGCATTTCCGCGACGGGCGATTTGACGAATCGCGGCGGCAAGCTCACTCAATACGGCACCACGGACCAGACCATCCGCGCAGGCGGCACGCTCGACAACACGAGCGGCACCGTTGCATCGAATGCGAACAACCTGAATGTCTTCGCCAATCGTATCGTCAACGATAGCGGCACGATCCAGCACGCAGGCTCAGGCGCGTTGGCCGTAAATTCGACTGGCACGATGTCGAACGTGTCAGGCAGGATTGTCACCAACGGCGCGATGACCGTCACGGCTGCGAGCATCGACAACACGGCGGGCACGCTGTCGGCGCAAAAAGCTGCACGCTTCAACGCATCGTCGGGTATCACGAATCGCGGCGGCGCGCTGTATGGCGGCGACGGGCTGACGGTCGAATCGCAGGGCGGTATCGACAATACAGGCGGCTCCGCGCAAACGGCCGGCGATCTTATCGTCAGCACGGGCGGACAGCTTACGAACGCGCGCGGTACGTTGTCCGCGAACGGCGCACACGGGTCAGTGAACGCGAGCGCTGCGAGTATCGACAACACGGGCGGCAAGCTGACTAACGCGGGCGATGGCGCAACCACGGTGACGTCATCGACGGGCGTAGCGAACACAGGTGGCACGCTTGGCGGCAATGGCGACGTCACACTGAACGCACAAACGTTGAGCAACGACGCGGGCGCGAACCTCGTCGCAAGCGGCTCGGCAACACTCAACGTGACGCAGAGCGTCAATAATTCGGGCGGCACGATATACGGCGGTGCGAACCTGACGCTCAATCAGGCCGGCGCGGCTGTCCTCAATAACGGCGGCTCGATACTCGGTGGCGTCGATGCGTCGCTTGCTGTCGCCTCTCTTTCGAATGCGGGCGGAGCGATCCGGGCGAATCGCGACATCGCAGCAGGCGGCACGATGTCCGGCAACGGCAACATCGTTGCCGGGCGAAACCTGACGCTGAATGTCGCGGGCGACTACACCAATACATCGGCGAACAATCTGCACGCGGACGGCAACATGACCGTCAATGCGACGGGGACGCTGACCAACACAGGTACGCTCGCGGCGAACGGCGCGCTGACCGTGAGCGGGGCGAATGTCGTCAACGCGGCGGGCGCTGACGTCAATTCGGTATCGACGACGGTTAATGCAGCAGGCACGTTATCGAATGCCGGGCGTATCGAAGGCAACACGGTGACGACGACGAGCGCCGTGCTCTCGAATACGGGTGCTGTGATCGGCAATGATGTGACGGTCAACGCAAGCGACGTGCAGAACACGGGTGCTGCTGCCGTCATCGCAGGCGTCAACAGCGTGCATCTGTACGCAGCGAATTCCGTTACGAACGCGGATGGCGCGCTGATCTATAGCGCGGGAAATCTGGAGATCGCGAGAAACGGCGCGCGCGATGGCTCGGGCATGCTGGCCAATCAGACGAACGTGTTGACGAACAGTGCCGCGAGTATCGAGGCGGATGGAAGTATCGATATCGCCGCGCACACGGTGAACAACGTACGCACCGGTGTCGCGACGGTCATGGGGACGCCGCAGGATGCGGGCGATCAGACGCTGACCTTATGGACAGCAGGCATCCCGATCGGCGACCTGTTGAACAGCCATAGCAGTTCCAGCTTTTCTCAATGGAGCTGGACGAAGGACAAGGCGCCGCTCAAGGCGGAAATCGTCGGCAAGCTCGCGACGCCGATCAGCGTGACGGTGCCGAAGTCGGAGGTGACGACCCTGAATACGGCGACGCAGACGTTCTCGCTCACGCAACCGCTGACCGAAACGTATAGCGATAACTCGCTAACAACAGAAATCTGTAATGTCCGCGATGTATGTACCCAGCACCCGGTGCCGCAAACCCGCAACATCGCGACGAACCCGACCCAGTGGTACAACAGCATTGCTGACAACGGTGACTCGTACACCATCACGTTCTGGCCGGATTTCGATCCGAACAAGAACATCCGCCCGGACCAGGTAAAGACCCGTTTCGACCTCGGCCCCGACTCGCACGATTACAGCGAAACCACACGCACGGTCCATACGACCACGACGACCGACCAGTTGCTGAGCGCAGGTAACGCCGCGATCATCCAGGCGCAAGGGGCGATCCGCATCAATGCAGATGGCGGTGCGATCAACAACCAGTCATCGACAATGAGCGCAGGTGGCAGTCTCGTGCGCCGCGCAACGGACGGCAAGGTCAACGATACGGGCATCGTCCTTCAGCAGACCATCACGCAGGACCAGCAGTCGACGTTCTACTGGCACCAGAAAACGGGCGGCAGCAGCGACACGCAAACTATCGAGGACGGTGTCACGCAATCCACATCGACGGTCGCGTCTTTGCTTGCTATCGCCACGTCGAATCAGGGCGTGCAGACGACGGCGCAGAACATCACGATCGGATCGGTGAATCGCCAGGGGCAGACTGTGACGGGCTCCGGCGTGACGGGTGGCAGTGCCGACGGCACGCAGACGGGCAGCGTCAGTGGACAAACGTCGCAACCGCAGTCGGTTGGCGGCGCACAGCAGGGCACTGTCACCGGCGGGCCGAACCGTCCGCAGACGGTTGGCGGGACAACAGGCGGCATTCCGAATCTCAAGCTGCCGTCGAATGGCCTCTACAAGTACAACACTGCGCCCGGTTCGACCTATCTTGTCGCTACCGATCCACGTTTCACGCAATACACGAATTTCGTATCGAGCGATTACATGCTTAACCAGCTGGGCCTCGATCCTTCGAAGGTCGAGAAACGCGTTGGCGACGGCATGTACGAAGAGACGCTCGTGCGCAACCAGATCACGCAACTGACGGGGCGCACGTTCCTCACCGGCTACTCCGACAATCTCGACGAATACACGGCGCTGATGAACAACGGCGTCAAGTATGCGAAAGAATTCGGCCTGGCGCCGGGTGTCGCGCTGACGCCCGGGCAGATGTCGCAACTGACGACCGACATGGTCTGGCTCGTCTCGCAGGACGTGACGTTGCCGGATGGATCGCATCAGAGCGTGCTTGTTCCGCAGGTGTATCTCGCGCAATCGGATACGGTTGACCTGACGGGCAGCGGCGCGCTTGTTGCGGGCAACAGCGTGAGCCTCAACGCGAACGGCGATGTGAACAACAGCGGTCATATCGTCAGTGACGTGGCGACGACGATCATCGGCAACAACATCACGAATAGTGGCGTGATCGGCAGTGCGGAGACGACGACTGTTGCAGCCGTACAGGACGTGCGCAATACGAGCGGACGAATCGGCGGTACGGATGTCGTCGTGCAGGCCGGCCGCGATGTGATCAACGAGACGCAGACGAATAGCGTAACGAAGACCTTCGGTTCGAACACGCTCACGGGCAGCGTAACGGGGACAAGCGTCGACGCGATCGGCACGATTTCGGCGACAGGTAGCGCAACCGTGATCGCGGGTCGAGACGTGAATCTGACGGGCGCGACGATTCAGGCCGGTGGCAATGCGGCTGTCGCGGCTGGGCGTGATCTGAATGTGGGCACGACGACGCTGACCAGCACGCAGGACGTTCAGACGAAGGACGGGCTCAACGGCGGGCACGACGCGGTCACCCAGAACCTGGGCAGCGCGATTGTCGCCGGTGGCAGTTTGACGACGGTATCAGCGCGGGATACGACGCTCACCGACGCGACCTTGAAGGCAGGCGGCGACGTGGCGATGGTGGCAGGCGGCAACCTGACGGTGACTGCCGCAAAGGACACGCACACGAGCAGCGAACAATCGATGGGCGGCGAGCAGTCGCATCATACGAGTTCCAGCTATGACGAGGCAGTGCAGGGTTCGAGCGTCGGCGCGGGCGGCAACATCACGCTCGCGGCGGGTCAGGGCGGCAACGGCAACTTGTCGATTCTCGGGTCATCCGTCGCGACGGATGCGGGCGGTGGCGGGGTCAAACTCGTATCGACGGGCGATGTCACGATTGGCAGCGTCAGCGAGACGCACGATTCGCAAAGCTGGTCGCAGAACAGTCATTCCGGCTTTCTGTCTAGCGAGAAGGAGACCGATTCGACCAGTTCGCATCAGGTGGTGGCCAACGGCTCGACGGTGTCGGGCGATACGGTGGCGGGTGCGGCTGGCCATGATATGACGATCACGGGATCCACGGTCGCTGCGACGCATGACGTGACATTGTCGGCGGGGCATGATCTCACCATTACGACGTCGCAGGATACGAGCGAGAGCAGCCATTTTCATGAAGATCTGAAAACGGGGCTAGGTAGTTCGGGCGGCGCGGGCATTTCATATGGCTCGAACGATCATAAGGACACGACGCACGATAGCGCCGTGACGAACAACGCGAGCCTTATCGGCAGTACGGATGGCAGTCTGCATCTGTCGGCCGGCAACGATCTGCATGTCACGGGCAGCGACCTGATCGCGGGGCAGAACATCGTTGGCACGGGCGCAAACGTGATCATCGATGCGGCAACGGGCACCACGCACCACGACGAAACGCATGAGGTGAAAACCACTGGCTTTACGCTCGGGCTCGCGGGAAGCATCGGCAATGCGATCAACACGGCAATTAGCGAGAGCCAGGCCGCGTCGCACAGTGAAAACGGACGCGCCAAGGCGCTTCATTCGATCGCTGCAGCGGGTGCGATCGGCAATGCCGTTGCGGGCCAAGCGCTGAGTCCGGGGCAGAAGCCAGATATCAGCGTGCAGTTGAGCTTTGGATCGAGCCAGAGCAAGAGCACGTCGACTGAAGACCAGACGACGAGCACAGGATCGAGCGTGATGGCGGGCGGGACAGCGGCATTTGCTGCTATGGGTGATGGCACGCCGGGAAGCGGCAACCTCACGATCGCTGGTTCTAATGTCAACGCGAATGACGTGTTGCTGGCTGCGAAGAATCAGGTCAACCTGCTCAACACGACCAATACAGACACGACGCGCAGCACGAATGAATCGAGCAGCGCCAGTGTCGGTGTGTCGTATGGCACGAATGGTTGGGGCGTGTCCGCATCGATGTCGAAGGCACACGGCGACGCGAACAGCGACGCGGCGACACAGACCAATACGCACGTACAGGGCGCAAACAGCATGACGATCGTGTCCGGCGGCGATACGAACATCATCGGGGCGAATGTGAGCGGCAAGCAGGTGAGCGCCGATATCGGCGGCAATCTGAATATTGCTAGCGTGCAGGACACGACGACCAGTTCCGCGCATCAGTCGAGTTCGGGCGGAGGGTTTAGCATCAGCCAGGGCGGCGGGGCCAGCGGGAGTTTCAGTACCCAGCACGGCAGCGCAAACGGGAGCTATGCCGCCGTGAGTGAACAGGCGGGTATTCAGGCAGGAACAGGCGGCTTCGATATCAATGTCAAAGGCAATACCGACCTGAAGGGCGCGTACATCGCGAGCGGTGCGGACGCGTCAAAGAACACGTTGACGACGGGAACGCTGAGCTGGTCGGATATGCAGAATCATTCCGAGTACAGCGCGTCGAGTGGCGGCATGACGTTCGGCGGCGGCGGGCTTGGTATCACGCCGATGATTTCACAATCGGACAACGGTAACGAACACGCGACGACGCGGAGCGGCGTCGCGGCCGGTGGCATAGTCATCACCGATGCTGCAAACCAGAAGCAGGATGTCGCTTCTTTGAACCGCGATACGACCGATCTCAACGGCACGGTATCGAAGTTGCCGGATGTGAATGACCTGGTATCGCAACAGCAGGATGTCATGAATGCCGCCAATGCGGCAGGCGCGCAAGTGGCGCAGGCGATCGGCACGTATGGTGATTACAAGGAGCATCAGGCGAAGAGTGGTGAAAAAGCTGCCGCGTTGTTAGGCGAAACGGATGATGCTGCGCAGTACAAGCAGGAAGCGAATGACTGGAGCGAAGGCGGGACCGACCGGATACTGCTTCACGTGGCCGGCGGTGCCTTGCTCGGTGGGTTGGGCGCGGGAAGTCTGATGGGCGCGATTGGCGGTGGAGCGGGTGCTGGTGTTTCTTCTGCGCTCTCGGGACAGTTGAACAATCTCGCCGATTCAATGGGGGCGCCCGGGACGATCGGACACGCACTCGGGAACGGGGTAGCGAACGTGATTGCGACGGCGGCAGGTGCGGCAGTCGGTGGAAATGCGGGCGCGTTCACGGCTGCCAATGCTGACATGAATAACCGGCAGTTGCACGAAACGGAAGAGCAGAAGCTTGCGCGACTGCAGGCTGGCAAGACCCCGGAAGAGCAGTATCGGCTTGCAGCTGCCGAATGTGCGCTGGTGCAATGTGCGGCCGGGGTGCCGGCCGGTGATCCCAATCAGGTCATCTTGCAAAAAATGCAAAACGATGGTCAAAGCTATGCTGCTGAGCAGAGTGCACTAATAAAGGCGGGAGCGTTCGATGGCTACAACCCGTTCACCGATGGTGTCGTGGACTGGAATAGTCGAATGCAAGCGACAACCCGAGCGGCAGGCGCTGTGCAGGGGGTAACAGGGGTAGCCGTGGCGGCCGCTGCGTTTGGCGCTGGTTGCGCGAGCGTAGTGGCGTGCACGGCGGGAGCAACGATCGCGGGCACGAGCCTGGATTATTCACAGGCAGGTTTTACACAAATGATCACAGGCTCGCCATCATTGACATACGGTGAGCAGGCTTTACAAGGTTTGGGCCTCAGCCCACAGGCAGCAGCAATCGCATATGCGGGTCTGAGCTTAGGTGGAGCGGTCACAGCGGCAACGTTGGAAAACCAGGCTGGGAAGCAGGCTGCCGCTGCTGCTGACGCCTCGCGTCTGACATACACAAACGAGAAATTCAGTACTCAAGGTATGCAGCCGACAAGCGATGTTATGGCGACGGCGCAGGCGATTATTGATGCATATGTCTCCGCCGGGCTCTCTTCGAAAGACGCACAGAGATATGCGGCGGGTCTTATCGAGTCGGGAACGGGTCTGCCTACCAACCTCCCCGTCAATCAAAATACAGAGTTAATCAAGCTTGTTCCCAAGGGGACGTTCGGAGGAGACTCCGTGGCAGCATACTCCCCATATTTTATGACGAAAACGGAATATGATTCACTGTCCCGATTGCCGGCTGACCAGATCGCGGCCAAATTAGGCTTACCCGCCGAGCAGGCAGTTCGCGGTTCGCAACTCGGTTTCGACGTATATTCGATGAAACCGCTGCCAGGTAATAGCCCACAAGTTTTCACAAGTCAAGTTGCGCCAGTTCAGCAAGGCGGGTACTCGGCACCGGGTGGCGCACAACAAGTTTTGGTACCCAACCGAAGCCAGTGGACGGACCCGAACGCGAACAAGATCGGTGAAATCAAGGGTCATTTATGACTCCGCTAAAATGAAGTTGACCACGTAGATGCCAGAGGAAAATATGAGTAAACCGGCGGACAAAATACGGTCGAACGTCAGCATCGGTGCTTATCAACAGGCGTATTTGCTGGGCGTCAACGCGCTCGAAACGGCTAAGAGCGACAGGTCGGATATCGTGGCGGCGCTTCGTGATTTGACTGCCCGACTGAGATCCGAGTGTATGGAACGAGCAATTCAAAAAATGGATTTTGGACCGGAATATGAGGCGCTTGAGAGACTGTTGCGCAATTCAAATGAGTTGACTGGGCAGGATATGTACGGTTTCCCGAAGTGACGTGAGATAGACGACGTTAATGTTATCAGGCAGGCGCTGAGAATGACGTATCGATCACTTGGCTCGATTCGCTATCACCGACGATGGAGGCGGCGCGTCCATCTAAAGTGACAGGAGTTTCGGTGTGGAATCAGGCGGAAGAATCGCTAGCGAACGGACGGTTTATGTGGGTCGACACAGATAGCTAGCGACGCGCGGAGCGGCCAGAAATGAAATCCTTGTACCGAATGTGCCTTGCCGCCTCGGTCGGTTCGCTATATCTAACGGCGTGTTCACTGTTGCCACAGCCGGCACATCGGATAGAAGTGGAATCGCCAAAGTTCGAAATGAGAAATTCAGCGCGCGTGCGTGTATTTTCGTCTGAGAACAATCAACCGTACGCTGTATTCCGTTCAGGCGATTGCTACCAGAGTTGGATAAGTTTCGACGGCACACGTGTCGATGACGGAATGGCTGGCAGCTTTCGTTACTCAACCCGCAGCGTGCTGATTGGCATGCCGCCGAGCCCGCGACCCTGGATGCGGGTGCAAGGTCTAACGGGGAAAACATTCATACGCGAGTACGTAGTTGCGGCGGGGCAGCCGATCACATATTCGATGGGATGGGTGGTTTATTCAGGTCAATATGGGCCAACCCGTCGATGCGTCGCGTCCTCGGTGGTATTGACACCGGAAGCAGGCCGCGACTACGACGTGTTTCTAACGCAACAAGGGCGTCAATGCGAAATCGAGGCTCGGCAAATTGATGATCTAGGTCTAGATGAACCAGTGCAGATGGGCGTAGCGCTTGAATGTCGGGCAGGTAACAAGTAGGACCTTGCGTGGAGCGGCGACGGGGCTTTCGCCGCCCGCAGGGATGATTCTCGGAAGAAAGACAATGAACAGCATGAAGAGGCTGGCGGCACTGTCGCTCACAGCCCTGATATCACTAACGGGCCAGGCGCAGCAGGCGCCGACTCCTGCAGACACCGCAGCCGCCGCACGCGCGAACGCTGAACAGAATCAGCAGGTACAACAGCAGCGGGACGCGCAACGGCGCGCGCAGGCAGTAAACGCGCCGGCAGTACGCTCGACGGCGCCGAAAGCGCAAGGCTTCCCAGAGCTTCCCGTCGAAGCCCCGTGCTTCCGCATCGACACATTCGTACTCGATGTCCCCGCCACGCTGCCGGACGCGATCCGCAAACAGGGTGCATCGTCGTTACCGCTTGACCGCTTTGCATTCGCACGAGAATGGCTGGAGCACTACGTCGGTCAATGCATCGGCAAGCAGGGGTTCGACCTTCTCACCAAGGGATTGCAACAGACGATCCTGAGTCGCGGCTACATCACCACACGCGTGCTACTGCCTGAGCAGGACGTCTCGACAGGCACGCTGAAGGTTGCGCTCATCCCAGGCGTGGTCCGTCATCTACGCTTTTCCGACCCGAACATGCGCGGTACATGGAAGACGGCATTTCCGGATCGGGATGGCGACATGCTGAATCTGCGCGACCTGGAGCAAGGACTTGAGCAGATGAAGCGGGTTTCGAGCCAGGATGTCGACATGAAAATCGAACCGACATCATCGCCTGGCGAGAGCGACGTCGTGATCGAGGTGAAACGCGCAAAACCCTGGAGTCTCGTCGCGTCGGTTGACAACTCGGGCACGCGTGCGACGGGGAAATTGCAGGGCAATCTGAGCCTGGGTCTCGACAATCCGCTCGGTATCAACGACGTGCTTGCACTGGGTGCGAACCAGGATCTGGAGTTCGGCGACAAGGGTCTCGGTTCGCATGGTTTCAATGGTTCGTATTCAGTGCCTTGGGGTTACTGGACCGCGACGATTTCTGGCAACACGAACACGTACTATCAGCAGATTGCTGGTGTGAATCAGACCTTTGTGTCGAGCGGCAATTCACAAACGACCGCATTCAGGCTGGCGCGCGTGCTTTCGCGGAGCCAGAGCGATGTTTTCGGCATCGAGATGCAGTTATCGAAGCGCTTCGGCGAAAGCTTTATCGACGACACCAGCATCCGCACCCAAAGGCGCAATAACACGTTTGTCGAAGCGGGAGTCACTGATCGCCACTATTTCGGCACGGCGCAGTTCGACGGGACACTGGCATACCGGCAGGGCGTCGGTGGATTGGGCGCGACGCAGGACCCGTATCCCGAGGGGCCGACGTATCGTTTCCACATGGCTGTGTTCGATGCAAATCTGTCCGTGCCGTTCCTGGTCGCGAAGCAGCAGTTTCGTTACGTGACGACATTACATGGTCAGTTCACAAACGACACACTCTTCTTCATCGATGACTTGACCATCGGTAGCCGCTACACAGTTCGTGGCTTCGATGGCGAAACGCTCCTCGCTGCAGAAAAGGGTTTCTACTGGCGCAATGAACTGCAATGGGCAATCGGGCAGACTGGGCAATCGCTATATGCCGGGCTGGATTACGGCCATGTCTATGGTCCGAACACCGCGTTCCTCGCGGGCACGCAACTGGCGGGCGCGGTCGTTGGTATTCGCGGAAGCGTACCGACGCGATTCGCGGGATTCACGTATGAGCTGTTCGCAGGGACGCCTGTCTATAAGCCAGCTGAGTTTCCGACCGCGCGTGTGACCGTGGGTTTCCAGCTGACTGCTCAGTTCTGAGGCTTCGCCGTGACACGGCATGCCGATCGGCGGGTACTTACGACCGCGTGACGGCGATGGGAGGAGGAGAGCGTTGGAGCAGCACTAGAGGCGAATCGGGGAAGTTACCTCATGCGCAAAGGGTCGCCGGCAAGCTCCGGGCAGATGCGCACATCGCGCGATGACCCGCGAAGCCGTAAAGGAGCTTGCGAAGAAGGACCACCAACGCATTCTTGAGACAGGCGTCGACGCCCTTATCGGGCCAGGTAGAAATCCATGGGGATAAGCTCGACGGCCCATCCACCTTCTTCGCCCAGCGTGGCGGCCGGGTGCATGGACGCGATGCGCAACGCCTCTTCACGGCTATCCGCTTCGATGATGAACAGGCCCCCGACGACTTCCTTCGACTCGGTGTAAGGCCCATCGGTGACGTGCGTCTTGCCATTGCGCGGGCGAAGCGTCTTCCAGTTGTCCAGATCGCCAAGCGACGCGGAAACGAGAACCTTGCCGGTAGCGCGCATCTTCTCGTCCAATGCAGGGCATTGGCTCACCAGTTCCTTGACATCGTCTGACGCCATCGCGGCGAATTTTTCGGGATTGAAATAGGCCAGGCCGAGGTATTTCATGGGACGTCCTTTGAGTGGTGATGTACTGACGACGAAGATGATGATCGAAAATCGACAATGCGCTGGAAGAGTTTTCGATGGACCTCGCCAGCCTGGCCGCTTTCGATCGAGTTATGCCTCGCGTATGAGGTGCGTGCCCGATACGATCTCCGTGCACGACCGTTGGGGCGAGATACGGTCAAAAGCGGACGTACGACATCGCCCGCACGTGCCCATCAGAGCGGCGGCTGCGCATCGGTGAGTGGACGCTTCACACACGACGGTGAATGTCGCATCTCCGGCCCCCCGGTTGTTCGTTTAATCGCCGACGTAAAGGCTCCGCTGAAATGCCGTCGGCTGACCCGACTACAATGGATCCTGGCCAAAAAACGAATACGACCAGCCATGCCTCTTATCTCGATCCATCAAGCGCGGAAACGAACAGCCCGGCCAGTCTGGCTCGCCGTGTGCGTCGCGCTCCTACTGTTGCCGGCAGCCCTCGTTGCCCAGGAAGAAAAACCGGGTATTGCCTTTTCCTCGATCGAGCCCGGCGAATCACTTCCTGCAGGCTGGAAGAACCTGCCGGTTGCGCACGGCAAGCGCGTGACGCAATACACGCTTGTTCGCGACGGCGACACCACCGTCCTGCAGGCGGACGCGAACCGCTCTGCTTCGGCGCTCATGCACGAGGGTAATATCGACCTCGTCCGCACACCTGTCGTAGCGTGGCGCTGGAAAGCAAAAGGACCGATCGAGGGCGCCGACAACCGCGTCGGATCAAAGGAAGACGCGCCAGCGCGACTGGTGTTCTTATTTGACGGCGACAAAAGCAAGCTATCGTTTTTTGACAGGGCCAAGATGGACCTTGCAAAGCGCTTGAGTGGCGAAGAACTGCCCTATGCCACGCTGATGTATGTCTGGTCAACCAGCGCTGCGCCAGGCACCGTCATTGCCAATCCTCACACGAACCGCGTACAGATGATCGTGGTCTCTGGTCTGTCCGGCGATGCGGGTCACTGGCAAACCCTGCACCGCAATATCGTGCAAGACTACGAGCGCGTCTTTCACGAACCGCCTGGACGAATCAGCGGCTACGGGCTGCTGACAGATACCGATAATACCGGTACTACTACGCGCGCCTGGTACGGAGACGTCGAGTTCCTGCCCGGGCCTCGATAACGCAAAGCGGCCGAACTAACTGAGTCTATCTGTCCGATCGGAGCGGGCTGTGCTTCAGTCTTTTCGCCGGAAGGTGCCAGTCGAACCCGTTCTCCCTGCGCGGACGATAGACGGCTTGGGTCAAGGCGTGCAAAGGCCATTTGCGCATCATATTTGTTTGCGGTTTGGACATCGGACTGTATGCGATGGAGAAGTCAAGGTCATCCGCAGGCCGAATGACTGATGTACCACGCGGAACGGCCGCTCGTAGGCCAATGTGTTGCATCGACCGGTTGAATCCGCCCTCGGTTTGATGCATTCGCCGTCGGCCCGGATTCGACCAATAGTTGCAGTTCAGCAGCCGTGCCACCTGGACGCTCAGACGTCAGCGACACCTTCGTGAGCAGCCGTTCAACCCATGTGGCTATTTTCACGGACCTCGACTCCGATCGGGCAACCTTCCACGACTGCCATCGCGACATTTTTTCTGGGCGCTAAATCCCCGTTCATAGCGGGCGGTTTCAAAGTGAAGTGCACACGTCGCTCGGCGGGATTATCGCTGTCTCGCTTGGGCCGGTGCGCGAGGCACTCGCCATGCGTGGCCAGTACCCATGCAGCGCAGGCAAGTCGGTGTTTGGCGCGGCACGCTTCTACTTCGCTCAACATTGAGCGCGCAGTCAGGCGCGAGGCGCGCAATCATTCTTCCCGCGCGTTGAAGAAGATCGGGAAGGTTGCCGCGGAACAATGGTTGATTAATCCGGCGCGCCACTATCTGCACACTCTGTCGCGTGAACCGGCATCGCGCCCGTGTCGTCGATGTTGCGCGCAGCCGCTTTCTCGGCACGCCAACGCTTGCGCGATTCGTGCATGGTGCTCAGCGCGCTACGCGCCATCTTTACCCATCCGGAAGGCCGTGGGTCCGCCAACATGCTAAGCGCACGCGCATAGTCCAGCGTCAGCCCAGGCGTCCATGCCATCGTCGCCGCGCGCTTTCTTACTTGTGCCGCCACCCACAGTTCGGGAGTCGCGGCGATGCGCAGCAACGGCTTCCAGCCTCCCTTCGTTCCCCAGGCGCGAGTTGATGCTCCCTCGATCGCGGCCTCGAGTGCCTTTGCGACCGTGCTCGAGCAATTGCGGTACGTCAGGTTATAGGTCGTGGTGCGGCGATATTCGGCCCAAAAGCGTTCCAGCCGCTCCGGATCATAATTGCGTATGCGCACTTGCCGCGTGGAGGGACACCATGCTTTCGATTCCGTCGCGTAGTCCGGCTGGAACAAGCCGGGCACGTCGTTGTCGCGCGTTGCACGCAGAATGCGCGAGAACTCGTCGGGTGACCGCTCGATTTCAACGGCAGGGTACAGGCTGATATAAACGCCCTCGCTCGATTCGAGCGCGGCATGGCCCGTCGAGATGGCGCCGTTTTTGTCGACTGCGGCAATATAGCGGTCAATGACAGGCTGCCGCCGCGCCTGTGTTTTCGCTGAACCGACCGGTGTCCACACGTGTATTGTCAAAGCGTGTTCGAGCGGTTCCGGGGGGCCGTCGAATGAATTCGACGTTGGCAGGATCAGTCTGTCTGGCGTGATCTCGTTCGTCGCCGCATTCGCCGTCGCGACAGTCGTCTCCGACTCGACCTTGTGTTTCGTCCGCTTTTCGTCGGCTACCACGGGGTTAGTCGCCATGCGGCGCACGCGCACCGCGAGCAGGGTCATGTTCCAGCCGCCGAACAGCAATCCGAATGCGACACAGTATGCGATGGTCCCCGCGTAGTAATCGGGGTAGGGCTGATAGAAGAAGATGGCAATGGCGATCTCCAGCGCGCCGGCTCCGATAGCAATCTTCCACGTTCGGTAGCGCACGAGTCCTGCGGAAATCATCTGGAGCATGCCGTCCGCGAGAAACAGTGTGCCGAATATCATCGACAGGATGAAATTGCCGTGCTCTCCCCCCATCAGCACGAGCCCAGCGGACACAATGAAGGTCACGCCCTTCACATATCGCAGCGTACGTTGGCCGCCCATGCCCGTCCATGCAACGGCGAGTGTCGCGAGGCCTTCGAGCATCAGCAACGCTGCAAACGGAATGATGGGGAACCAGAGCGCGCCGTCGAGCGCATCGCAGAAGATCGTCACACCGAGCGCGATGCTAAGCAAACCTATCGCCAGCAGTTCGCGCCAACGCGTGCGCAGATAGTCGACACCGAGCAATATCATCACGAGGCGGACCATGGCCGAATCCTCCCTGCGCTTTGCGAAACCTTGCTCACCGAAAACAACTTGCCGCTGGAATGAGCGTGTCGCGGGCGTCGTGCTGTCCGGCACGTCAACAACGGATGATAGTGCGATTTCGCTCGGGCGTGCGTTGCATTGGGTGACGCCCGACTGCGTCGGACGAGAGACTTTACCCACCTGTTTTTTTCGGCGAAGACGCCGAACGACCTTATCGGGTGTGAAGAAAGCCGCTTTGATGTGTGCGCTTAATTATCGACCTGTGCGGCGACCCGGCAACTCATTGGATAGAAGTTCATCCTTGTCTGAGCCAACGAATAGCTTACAATCGCACTTCGCATTGCAGACGAGAGCGTTGCTTTTCCTTGTTCACGATTTTCTACGGGTCGGGGGACGTCATGCATTTCTACCATCACGGCGTAGCGATTCAACCGTCGGTTGCGCGCAGTGGCAACACGTTTGTTGCGCGCGTATCGATTCTCGAAGAAGACGGAGATGTCACGTCGCTTGGCGACCTCGGGCATTTTGCCAATCGTCAATCAGCTTTTGCGTTTGCCGTGCGGTGTGGCACTGCATTTGTCGACGAAGAGCCAATGCCGCTGCCGCCTTGCGATATTCGCCCAACGCGCTTTGCCTGAACTACGTTGTTCCGTCGCGCGAAGACGTCGTTAGCTAAAAATGCGACGGTAAAGACTTCAACGCGTGGGGCGAGTACCGGAACCACAAAATTTCGCTTCGTTCGCCAGCAGAAACAAACCCTCAGTGCATGAGCATTACACTCACATCGCCAACAAGGGTGGCGCCGATGATCGCGCCATCGTCTGCTTCCAGCGGCACCGCGAGATGCTCGCCGTTGATCGCATTCGTACTCAAGGCAAGTGCCGCACCCAACCACTCATCGATTGTCGCAAGACCGCGTACGACGTTTGATTCGGCGAGCGCGTGATCCGCGTTCTCGTCACGCTGGACCGGCGTGACGTCGCGCCCATCGTAGCCCGCTAGCAGCACGCGTGCGCGCCCGCTTCCAGGTCCAATGAACACCGAGACGCTGTGATTTTCGCGCGTGGCGCTGACTGCAGCGGCCATCACCGCGACTTGCTTCGCATGGTCGATGGCCGAGTTCGCCACAGTGCGATTCGAACCAACCACTTCTGCCTTGCTGTCGATCACCATCTCCGGCGGTTTTTCGATCACCCGTCCGCCTTGCCCTCAAAAAGTCCAGTACCTCCAGGCCGCGCGTGCCGGTAACCCCTTCTCTGCCGCACAGAGTTCGTCCTCCCACACATCGAGATCATCACGCCAGGCAAAGCGTTTGACAGCGCGTCATACCTGCGTGAGAAATCTGCGTGAGAAATCTGCGCGTCGCGCCATGTAAGGGTTATTACTTATTTTGACGCTTTATTGGATTGATATATTAAATCCACGGATACAAATATCCAGCCTTACAAATAAATTTCAACGAGTGCAACGATCCAGAACATCATGGAAGACAGCGTTCATTCATTTCGTGCCGGGTTTGCGGCCACGGCGGAAGAAGAGGCCTACGCGTATGTGTTGTATCGCATCCGCATGGGTACATATCGCGCCGGTGACCGGTTGATTCCGGAAGAGATCGCCGCTGAGATCGACACGAGCCGCATGCCCGTACGCGAAGCATTCCGCCGACTCGCAAGCGAAGGACTCGTCGTCATCCGGCCGAATCGCGGGGCGATCGTTCGCGGGCTGGATGCCGACGAAATGGAAGAGGTCTTCTGCATGCGCGGCGCGCTCGAAGGGCTCGCGGCGAAGATGGCGCTTCCCCGAATCACGCCGACGCATGTCGGTGAACTCGCCCGGCTGCTGGAAGTCATGGAGAGCCACGAGCAGGACGCGCACCAGTGGGTCAGCGCGCACCGCAATTTCCACGAGTACCTGTGTCAGCTGAGCGGGCGCAAACGCCTTGTCGCACAGATTGCCGGTCTTCACACCGTCGTCGAACCCCACATGCGACTCTGGTTGCAACTCGCTGACAAGCCAATGACTTCGCGCGACGACCATACGACCATCATCGATGCCATCAGCAGCGGCGATCCCGTAGCCGTTGAAACCGCCGTGCGGGAGCACATCGAAGCGACCGTGCCGGCGCTGCGTCAGTGGATGACGTCGAATCGCTAAAGGCGAAAGTCATGCAAAGATCTGGGGAACAAGTTTTTGCATCAGTAGTACGAACAAAAAAGACGGAGACGGAAGCGCCTGACTGCACGCGATTACATCAACCCATTGAGCCTCGACATGAAACGACTTGCAAAGAATCTTCTGGGACTGGCCGTATGCATGCTTGCCTTGAACGCATATGCGAAGGAATGGAAAGACATCCGCATCGGCTATGAAGGCGCTTATCCGCCGTTCTCGTCGATTCAGCCGGACGGCAAACCGGTTGGTTTCGATATCGACATGATCCACGCGCTGTGTGCGCAAATGCACGCGAACTGCACGCTGGTGCAGATCAACTGGGACGGCCTGATTCCTGCATTGCAGGCCGAGAAGATCGACGCGATCGTCGCTTCCGTGGCTATCACGGCGGAGCGCAAACAGAAGGTCGACTTCACGGAAAAGTACTACAACTCGCCGCGCAGACTGATCGCATCGAAGACGAGTCCGATCAAGGACGCAACGCCCGCTGAACTGAAGGGCAAGCGCGTCGGCGTCCAGCGCGGCACGCTGGCTGACAAGTACGCGAGCGCGTACTGGGTGCAGAGCGGCGTGCAGATCGTGCGCTATGCAACGCAGGACGAGGCGTACATGGACCTTCGCTCCGGCCGTCTCGACGCAGGTTTGCAGGATGCGACCGCCGCCTATAGCGCGTTCCTGACCAAGCCGGAAGGTGCAAACTTCAAGTTCGTCGGACAGCCGATTCTCGGCGCGACGCCGGAACAGAAGGCATTGCTCGGCGAAGGCTACGGCATCCCCGTGCGCAAGGGCGATGACGATCTGAAGCAGCAATTCAATCACGCCATCGAAGCGATCCGTGCAAACGGCACCTATCAGTCGATCGAGAAGAAGTACTTCGACTTCGACATCTACTGATATCGCCGGCGAGCTGCTGCACGCACTCCTGCATCGCGGTTTCCCATCACGCAATCACAGGCGGAATCATGCTCGAACTTCAGCGGTACTTCCCCGCGCTTTTGCAGGGTGCCGGGATCACGCTCATCCTCGCCGTTCTGTCGGTGGTACTCGCGGTGTGCCTCGGCATGGTCGGCGCGGTGGCGAAGCTCTACGGGTCGCGGGCGGTCGTATCGATGGCATCTGCCTATACGACGCTCATTCGCGGCGTGCCCGAGTTCGTCATGATGCTGCTCGTGTTTTACGGCGGGCAACTGATCCTCAACCGGATCGCCTCGTTACTCGGCTTTCATGCACCGGACGTCGACGCCTTCGTTGCAGCCGTGCTGACCATCGGCTTCATATTCGGCGCATATTTCACCGAGACCTTTCGCGGCGCAATTCTCAGCGTGCCGCGCGGGCAGATGGAGGCGGCGCGTGCATATGGCTTTTCCGGCTGGCTCGCGTTCCGGCGCATTCTGTTTCCGCAGATGATGCGTCTGGCGCTGCCTGCCGCCGTCAACAACTGGCTCGTGCTGCTGAAGGCGACGGCGATCGCGTCGCTGATCGGCCTGCACGATGTGATGTTCATCGCCGACCAGGCGGGCCGCACGACGCAGACGCCCATGACTTTCTATCTGGCCGCCTGCGCCGTCTATCTCGTGGTCACATCGGGCTCGACGGCCTGTCTCGCGAAGGCACGCACGTATCTTCAAAGAGGCGTTCGCGAAGGGAGTCTGCACCGATGACATACGAACAATTCGGCCAACTGTTTTCTTCGTACGCGAGCGGCCTTTGGGTGACGGTGCAGTTGACGGTTCTCTCCCTCTCGCTAGGGCTTCTGATTGCGATTCCGCTAGCAGTACTGCGCGTGTCGCCGAAGCGCGTCGTAAGCGGGTCGGTCGCGGTGTACACATGGTTCATGCGCGGAACGCCGCTGCTCGCGCAACTGATGATCGTGTACTACGGCTTCGGCCAGTTCCAGTGGATGCAGGACGCCTGGCAGCGCGGCAATCCTGTTCTCTCGCTGTTGCGTGATCCGTACTGGTGCGCACTGATTGCATTGACGGCGAACACCTGCGCATACACGACTGAGATTCTGGCGGGAGCGCTACGCGCGACACCGTACGGCGAAATCGAAGCGGCACAGGCCTATGGCATGAGCCGCATGATGGCCTGGCGACGCATTCTTCTACCGTCGGCGCTGCGCCGGTTCATTCCCGCATACAGCAACGAAGTGATCCTGATGCTGCACGGAACGTCGATTGTGAGCGCCATCACGATCGTCGATCTGACGGGCGTCGCGCGCGATTTCTACGCGAACTATTACGCGCCGTTCGAAGCATTCATCTCGGTCGGGACGGTCTATTTCGGGCTGACGACCATCATCACATTCCTGGTGCGGCTCACCGAGCGCAGGTATCTGGTTTATCTGCGTCCCCAGAACTTTGCGACTCTCGCTAAAGGCTAAAGCACGTCATATGAACGCATTGACTGTCGAAAATCTGCACAAACGATACGGCGACAACGAAGTGCTCAAGGGCGTTTCGCTCTCGGCGAAAAGAGGCGACGTGATCAGCATGATCGGTTCGTCGGGTTCCGGTAAGAGCACCTTCCTGCGATGCATCAACTTTCTCGAATCGCCGTCGTCGGGACGTGTGAGCCTGAACGGCAGCGAAGTACGCACATCGACGGGCGGAAAAGGCGAAATCCGGATCAGCGATCCCGCGCAGTTGCGGCAGATGCGGACCCGGCTCGCAATGGTCTTTCAGCACTTCAATCTCTGGGCGCATATGACCGTGCTGGAAAACGTCATGGAAGCGCCCCGGCACGTGCTGAAGCTGACCAAACCCGAAGCCATCGAGCGCGCGCAGCGCTATCTGGAGCAGGTCGGCATGACGCGCTTCGCGAACGCCTACCCATCGCATCTGTCGGGCGGACAGCAGCAGCGGGTGGCCATTGCGCGCGCTCTCGCAATGGAGCCGGAAGCGTTGCTGTTCGACGAGCCGACATCGGCGCTGGACCCCGAACTCGTCGGCGATGTGCTCAAGGTCATGCGCGATCTCGCGGAAGAAGGCCGCACGATGATCGTGGTCACGCACGAAATGGGCTTTGCGCGCGAGGTCTCGAATCATGTTGTCTTTCTTCATCAAGGCGTGGTCGAGGAAGAAGGGCACCCAAAAGAAGTACTGAAAACGCCGAAAAGCGAGCGGCTGCAGCGTTTTCTCTCAGGGGCGATGAAGTAGAACACGCCGCACGAACAGAACTCCGACGTGGAAGAGACGAACAAGGAATGAACTCATGCAAAACCTGAAACAGAACGACATCGATCATTACCTGCATCCATACACCAATCTGAGTCTTCATCGCGAAGTCGGACCGATGGTGATCGAGCGCGGCGAGGGTGTGTACGTCTACGATGCAGAGGGCAAACGTTATATCGAAGGGCTCGGCGGGCTGTTCTGCGCATCGCTTGGCTTTAGCGAACATCGGCTCGCAGACGCAGCCGACCGGCAGATGAGAAAGCTGCCGTTCTATCACGCGTTCGGCCACAAGTCGTCGGAACCCTCAATCCGGCTGGCAGAGAAGTTGATTTCGATGGCGCCTGTGCCGATGTCGAAAGTGTTTTTCGCGAACTCCGGTTCCGAAGCCAACGACACCGCTGTCAAGCTGATCTGGTATTTCAACAACGCCATCGGCCGGCCGCAGAAGAAGAAAATCATTTCGCGCGCGCGTGCCTATCATGGGGTGACGATTGCGTCGGCGAGTCTCACCGGCTTGCCGAACAATCATCGCGACTTCGATCTGCCTGTCGACAGAATCCTGCACACCGACTGTCCGCACTTCTATCGTCATGGCTTGCCGGGCGAGAGTGAAGAGCAGTTCGCGACGCGTTGCGCCGAATCGCTGGAGCGGCTGATTCTCGCGGAGGGCGCGGACACCATCGCGGCGTTCTTTGCCGAGCCGATCATGGCGTCCGGTGGCGTGATCGTTCCGCCCGCCACCTACATGGAAAAGATTCAGGCGGTGCTTAAGCGGCATGACATTCTGCTCGTCGCCGATGAAGTCATTTGCGGTTTCGGCCGTACGGGAAACATGTTCGGCTCGCAGACCTACGGGATGCAGCCCGACATGATCACGATGGCCAAGCAGCTGTCCGCAGGCTATCTGCCGATTTCGGCGCTGATGGTCAACGAGCGGATCTACAAAGGCCTCGTGACCGAAAGCGAGAAGATCGGCACGTTTGGGCACGGCTTCACGTACAGCGGACATCCCGTGTGTGCAGCCGTCGCGCTGGAGACGCTGAAGATCTACGAGGAAGACGGCATTCTCGAACATGTGCGCGCCGTCACGCCGCACTTTCAGGAGCGCGTGGCGGAACTCGGCCGGCATCCTCTCGTTGGCGAAGCGCGCGGCGCCGGTCTGCTGGCAGCTGTCGAACTCGTCGCGGACAAAGAGAGCAAGGAGCCTTTTCCTCCGTCTGAAGCCGTGGCCGCCTATGCGGGCACGCGTGCCTTGTCGCACGGACTGATTACGCGCGCGCTGGGCGATACCGTCAATTTCTGTCCACCGCTGATCGTGTCTCACGCGCAGATCGACGAAATGTTCGATGCCGCAAAACGCGCGCTCGACGACACGCTCCAATGGCGCAAAGCGCTGCACGACAAATGATGGAACGGGGATACAGTATGAGAGATTTCGAGCAACCGGGCAGGTCGCTGGTGATGTCGAAAGATGGCATGGCGGCAACATCGCATCCCGCATCGACGCTGGCGGCAGTGAAGATTCTGGAGGCAGGCGGCAACGCAATGGATGCGGCGATCGCCGCGTGCGCGGTGCAATGCGTGGTCGAGCCGGGATCGACGGGAATCGGCGGCGACTGCTTCGCGCTGTATTCGCGTGGCGGCAGCGACGACATCGTCGCGTTCAACGGCTCAGGTTGGGCACCGAAGGCAGCCAGCGTATCCATGCTCGCGTCGATGGGCGTTTCATCGATCGAGCGCCATTCGCCGCATGCGGTCACTGTGCCGGGCGCCGTCGACGCGTGGGCGACGCTCGCGCGCGATCATGGCTCGATGCCGTTCAAATCGCTGTTCGCATCGGCGATCAGGCTTGCAAGCGAAGGCTACGCAGTGGCGCCGCGCGCAGCAGCCGACTGGGCGAATCAGGCCGCGGTACTGCGTCTGGACAAGACGAGCCGCGAGCAGATGCTGATCGACGGCACGTCACCGGCTGCGGGCACGCTTCACCGGCAGCCGTTGCTCGCGAAGTCGCTGATGGCCATTGCGGAAGCGGGGCCGCGTGTCTTCTATGAAGGCTTTATCGCGGAAGATATCGTCGCCTGTTTGCAGGGCAAGGGCGGCCTGCATACGCTCGACGATTTCGCGCGATATCGCGGCGAATACGTGAAGCCGATCAAGGCGAGCTTCCGTGGCTACGACGTGCATGAGTGTCCGCCGAACGGACAGGGCATCATCGCACTGCTGATACTGAAGATTCTCGAAGGATTCGATGCGACCGACGACCCGCTCGGCGCTGACCGGATTCATCGGGAAATCGAAGCGACGCGGCTGGCGTATTCGATTCGCGACGCGCTGCTAGGCGATCCGCGCGGGCAACCGCTCGATATCGAAGAGTTGCTGTCGGACGAAACCGTGTCGAAGCTGCGCGCGAGAATTTCCCTCGACCATGCGATGACCGACGTATCCACGCATCGTCCCGCCGATCACAAGGACACGGTCTATATCTGTGTCGTCGACAAGGATCGCAATTGCGCGAGCTTTATCAATTCGCTGTTTCATCCGTTCGGCAGCGGGATCATGGCGCCGCACAGCGGCGTGATGCTGCATAACCGTGGCCAGAGCTTTACCGTCGAGGAGGGGCATCCCAATGCGATCGCGCCGCACGCGAGACCGATGCACACCATCATTCCCGGCATGGTCACGAAAGACGGCAAGGTGCAGATGACCTTCGGCGTGATGGGCGGCCACTATCAGGCGATGGGACACGCGCATTTCTTATCGAAGGTGCTGGACTACGGAATCGACATGCAATCGGCGATCTCGTTGCCACGCGTATTTCCGCAACCGGGCACGGGTATCGTCGAAGCGGAATCCACATTGTCCGCCGCGACGCGCGACGAACTGACGAAACGTGGATTCAGGCTGGCGCCGCCGAACTGGGCTATCGGCGGTGCGCAGGCAATCCGGATCGACTGGGAAAACGGCACGCTGACAGGCGCGTCGGACCATCGCAAGGACGGCTGCGCGCTGGGCATCTGACTTCTCTGCAACGACCACTCTCGCGGATCGACATGGACAAAAGCGAAGTCATACGCGGCGACGGCGCGATTCGTCGCGAGTCGCCATACGGTTCATCGAAGGAAAACACCTATGCCGGTGTCGTGTCCTTCATGAGGCGGCTCTACACGAAAGATCTAACGGGTATCGACCTTGCCGTGACAGGCGTGCCGCTGGACATCGCAACGACGAACCGGCCCGGCGCGCGTCTCGGGCCTCGCGCGATCCGTTCGGCGAGCAGCCAGCTCGGCGTGCTGCTTCCGTATCCGTGGGGTATCAATCCGTTCGACGACTATGCGGTGATCGACTACGGCGATTGCTGGCTCGACGTGCACAACCCGGCGACGGTGAAGGAGACGATCGTCGCGCACGCGCGCACCATCCTTGCGTCGGGCGCGAAGATGCTGACGCTAGGCGGCGACCATTACATCAGCTATCCATTGCTGGTTGCGCATGCGGAGAAGTATGGCAACGCATTGTCGGTAATTCATTTCGATGCGCACTGCGATACATGGCCCGACGACCAGCCGGAAAGCCTCAATCATGGTTCGATGTTTTACAAAGCCGTCAAGGAAGGTTTGATCGACCCGCATCGTTCCGTGCAAATCGGCATCCGTACATGGAACGACGATTTCATGGGCTTTCACGTTCTGGATGCACCGTGGGTACATGAACATGGCGTCAAGGCCACGATAGAGCGCATCGTGTCGGTGGTCGGAAATCGTCCGGCGTACTTCACGTTCGATGTCGATGGACTCGATCCCGCATTTGCGCCGGGCACGGGAACGCCTGTACCCGGCGGTCTTTCCACAGCTCAGGCGTTCTCGATCATCCGTGGGCTCGGCGCAATCGACCTGATTGGCGCGGACGTCGTGGAGGTCGCTCCGGCTTATGACCACGCGGATATCACGGCGCTGGCGGCCGCGCACGTAGCGAGCGAGCTGGTTTGCCTGTTCCGGCATCGCGCGAAGAGTGGCAAAGCGATATCGAACACTGCGACGTGACCGGTTGTACGTTCGTTTTCTGGGAATCGACACGTCTCACCTGCATGGTCCCCATCAAGGTCTGAGCAGACGGGCGCCATCCCCGATGGGCTCTCGCGGCCGAATCATGCAAAATACCCGGCATCCAAAATGCGGAGGCTGGCCCGTGGGCATTAACTTTGACCTGAATGACTTGCAGGCTTTTCGCGCGGTCGTTGAGCTGGGAAGCTTCCGAAAGGCCGCCGAGGCGGTCAGCATTTCCCAGCCGGCCTTAAGTCGTCGGATCGACAAGCTCGAAGAAGCGCTCGGCGTGCGTCTCTTCGAGCGCACCACGCGCAGCGTCACGCTTACTACCGTCGGCCGCGTGTTCGCTCCAAGCGCAGAACAACTGCTCGATGATCTCGACGTCGCGCTGCTCGGCATCCGCGACGTTTCATCGAGCCGTCTGGGTCATGTGACTATCGCGTGCGTCCCTTCGGTGGCGTATTACTTTCTGCCGAGCGTTATCGCGAGCTATCATCGCCGCTTTCCGCGTATCCGCGTCAAGCTCCTCGATTCGAGCGCGAATGAGGTGCTTGGCGCCGTCATCAGCGGCGAGGCCGATTTCGGCGTGAGCTTCATGGGCAGTCAGGAGTCCGAGATCGAGTTCAAGGTGCTGCTGCAGGAGCGGTTTGTTGCGGCCTGCCGCCGCGACCATCCTCTCGCGCGCAAGAAGCGCGTGACCTGGGACGAACTCTACGAACACGACTACGTCTCGGTGGACAAGACTTCCGGTAACCGCCTGTTGCTCGATCAGGCGCTCGCGGCCGTCGCGCCACATGCGCCGAGCGTCTGCGAGACGCGTCACGTGACGACCATGCTCGGGTTGGTCGAAGCGGGGCTCGGTGTCGCCGCGGTGCCGTCGATGGCCATGCCGGGACATGACCACCCAATCCTCACGAGCGTGCCGCTCGTCGAACCCGTGGTGAAGCGACGCGTGGGAATCGTACGACGGCGCGGAAGGCCGCTCACTCCGGCCGCACAGGAGTTTCACCGGACGATCATCGAGACGAAGCGCGCCGGTGTCGGAAGCAGTGATGCCACAGGAGATAACGTGACGGCGACAACGAAGGCAAGAAGGAAGACGGCATCGTGAGGTTGGCAAGACCGCTTCGTTTGCTCTATGTGCAGGTTCTGCTGGCCATGCTATCCGGAATGGCGCTCGGCCACTTCTGGCCGCCGGCAGGCGCGCTGCTCAAGCCGCTCAGCGACGCATTCGTCGGACTCGTGCGGATGATGATCGCGCCGATCGTCTTTTGCACGATCGTCTCGGGCATCACGTCGCTCGCCAGCGGGAAGGCTATCGGACGTAAGATCATTCAGGCGCTCGCGCTTTTCTATTTTTTGACGGCCGTCGCGCTCATGCTCGGACTCGCCGTCGCGTTCGCGCTGCGACCTGGCGCCGGCATGCACATCGACGTGCATCATCTGGATTCGAGCATCCTCGTGCAATATGCGAAGCACGCGCAGGCGGGCGGGCTCGTGGCGTTCGGATTGAGTGTGATCCCGGAGACGATTGTCGGCGCCTTCGAGAAGGGCGAGGTGCTGCCGGTGCTGCTGCTCTCGCTGCTCTTCGGCTTCTCGCTGAATTCCTGTCCGAGCGCTGGCCGGCCAGTGCTGGCGCTCATCGACGGCGTCGCCCAGATATTCTTTCGCGTGCTCGCGATGATCATGCGACTCGCTCCGCTCGGAGCATTCGGCGCGATGGCTTTCACGGTGGGCCGATTCGGCATCCGCTCGGTCGGCTCGCTCGGCATGCTGATGGTGTCCTTCTACGTCGCATGCCTGCTGTTCGTTGCGCTGGTACTCGCGCCGCTCGCGCGCCTGCACGGTTTCGCGCTCTGGCGACTCTTGCGCTACATGCGCGAGGAATTGCTCATCGTTCTCGCGACATCGTCGACGGAACCTGTACTGCCGCGCCTGATCGTGAAGCTCGAAGCACTGGGTTGTGACAAGGGCGTCGTGGGGCTTGTGCTGCCCGCGGGCTATTCGTTCAATCTGGACGGCACCGCGATCTATCTGACGCTCGCGTCGATGTTCATCGCGCAGGCGTGCGATGTGCCGCTTTCCGCGACGCAGATCGCGACGATGCTCGCCGTCATGTTGCTGACTTCGAAGGGTGCGGCCGGCGTGTCCGGCAGCGGGCTGGTCGCGCTCGTCGCTACGCTCACGGTGATTCCCGACCTGCCCGTTGCCGGAGTGGCGCTGCTGGTGGGTATCGACCGCTTCATGTCCGAAGCGCGCGCCCTGACGAGCGTCATCAGCAACGCCTGCGCCGTGATCTTCGTCTCGATGTGGGAAGGCGCGTGCGATCGTGCGCGTCTCGCACAGATGCTCAGGGCGGCCGAGCCAGGTCGCACGGACGTTGCGAATGACCCCGCGACAGACACACTGCGGTGACGGGAAGGCTGGCTGAGACAAGCCTTCCCATGGTTTGCCTCAATGCGCGGAGACGGAATCGAGCCCGGTCGATCTCACGTCGGCTTGCACATCGGGCGATGCGAGATAGTCGAGGAGTGCCTTCGCTTCCTTCGGATGCTGCGCGCCGACGGGAATGCCGGCGGCGAAACGCGTGACGGACTGCAGTGACTCGGGAATCTTGCCAACGAACGTGGCACCCTGGACGGGCAGCAGTTCGCTCACCTGCTGGAAGCCGATTTCGTAGTCACCGTTCGCCACCTCCGACGCCACGGGAATCCGCGGGATCATCTTCGCCTTCGCCCTGACCTGATCCTCGATGCCGAGCTTTTTGAACAACTCCCGCTCGATATAAACGCCGCTCGCGCTGTCCGAGTAGGCAATCGACTTCGCATGGAGCAACGTCTGCCTGAGGCCCTCGGCCGAGCCGATATTGGGCTTCGCCGCACCTTCGCGCACGACCATGCCGATGCGCGAATCGGCCAGCTCGACCCGCGATGCAGGGATAACCTTGCCTTGCCTGATCAGATCGTCGAGTGCGTAGCCGACCATGATGACGACGTCCGCAGGCTCGCCACGTGCGAGCCTGTTGGGGATCGCTTCGGGCGATTTGCCCATCGAGGGTCCGAGCGCGGTGTCGAGCGTGTTGCCCGTCTGTGACGCGAACCTGGGGCCGAGCATCTTGTACGCGGCGGTGAAGCCGCCCGAGCTCATGACGTGCAGGTCGGCGGCCTGCACGTTCGCCGCAGCGGCCGAGGTTGCGACGAGCGCTGCCGCGCAAAGTTTCAGAAGCAGGTTTCTCATGGTCGTGGTCGTGCAGGGTTGCGATGGGTGCTGCGGGAAGCGTATCAGAGCGCCGGAGTCAGGGTCGCTGCACGGCGGCGATAGAGCGCGAACGTCGCCAGAAGCGCGCACGCTGCGGCGAGGCTCATCCAGTAGCCGGGTGCGGCCTTGTCGCCCGTCATATGAATGAGCGCCGTTGAGATCGCGGGCGTGAAGCCTCCGAACACGGCAGTAGCGAGACTGTACGCGAGCGAGAAGCCGGCAACGCGTACCTGCACGGGCATCACTTCCGTGAGCGCGACGACCATCGCGCCGTTATAGATTCCGTACATGAACGAGAGCCAGAGGAGGACGAGCAGCATGTTGACGAAGCTCGGCGCCTGAGCGAGCAGCGACAGCGTCGGGTATGAGGTCGCGATGGCGAGCACCGTCATGCCGACGAGGAGCGGCCGGCGGCCGATCTTGTCGGAGAGCGCCCCGCCGATCGGCAGCCACACGAAGTTCGACACGCCGACACACAGCGTCGCGAGCAGGCTGTCGGCGGTGCTCAGGTGCAGGACCGTCTTGCCGAAGGTCGGCGCGTAGACCGTGATGAGATAGAAGCTCGTGGTGGTCATCGCCACCAGCATCATGCCGGCGACGACGACGGTCCAGTTCTGGACCAGCGTGCCGAATACTTCCTTCATGCCCGGACGATGCTGGCGCGCCTTGAACTCCTGCGTTTCCTCCAGATTGCGACGCAGCATGAAGATAAACGGCACGATCATGCAGCCGACGAAGAACGGTACGCGCCAGCCCCATGCGGCGATGGCCGATGCGTCAAGCCATTGATTGAGCGCGAAGCCGAGGCCCGCAGCGACGACGATCGCCACCTGCTGGCTCGCGGACTGCCAGCTCGTGAAGAAGCCTTTGCGGCCGGGCGTGGCCATCTCGGCGAGATACACCGACACGCCACCCAGCTCGGCGCCCGCCGAGAAGCCCTGCAGCAGCCGCCCGAGCAGCACGAGCGCGGGCGCCAGAAGTCCGATCGTCGCATAGCCCGGTACGAACGCGATCAGGATGGTGCCGCTCGCCATGATGGCAAGCGTAACGATGAGGCCCTTCCGGCGGCCGACGTCGTCGATGTAGGCGCCAAGCACGATCGCGCCCAGCGGCCGCATCAGGAAGCCGGCGCCGAAGACGGCGAACGTCATCATCAACGAGGCAAACTCGCTTCCGGTGGGAAAGAAAACGTTGGCGATCTGCGTAGCGTAGAAGCCGAACAGGAAGAAGTCGAACTGCTCCAGGAAATTCCCGGCCGTTACGCGGAAAACCGCCGCGGCTTTTGAATGTCCGGTCGAGAGGTGAGGCGAGGGGTGCATCGAGGTGTCTCCTGAAATCCAGAAAGTGCGCGGCGTTCCGGGCGATTGTGGTTTTGGCAATGTTCGCCCGGCACCGGTGAAACGTTAAGTGCAATTTTCTGAACGATTGATGTTCTTTCGTTATCAATCGATATCTGGAGACATCGCGGAAACGAGTCGACAAGAGCCTCACGACGTCCGCTCAAGATGCGACTACGGGATTTGACCGAATGCGACTGTTCAGCGCGCGGGTGCGCGCTGCCGGTCGGTGACGCGCGCAGCGCCGACGATCGCGCCATCCGACGCTTCGAGCAGTACCGCCATGTGTTCGCCCGTAATCGCGTTCGCACGTAGCTGAAGAGGCGCACCGGCCCATTCGCCAATCGAGGTGAAGCTGCGCACGATGTTCGACTCGGTGAGCGTTTCGCCCGAGTTCTCGCCGCGTCCGACGGGCGTAACGTGCCGCGCGTCGTAGCCGACCAGCAGTATGCGAGCGCGTCCACGCCCAGGTCCGATCGATACTGAAATTTCGCTGCCGTCGCGAATGGCGTCGACCGTGGCTGACGTCACGGAAGTGGATTTCGCGTCGTCGATGGCAGAGCGGGCCGCCGGCCGATTCGAGCCGACCACTGCGACCTTGCCGTCGATCACCATTTCAGGCGTGTAGGCAAAATCGCCGAAGCGCCTGACATACTGTGCCTGACGCGCATCGGCGGCATCGAACGAAAATGGATCTTTCCAACCGAGCTGGTTCCAGTATGTGACGTGAAATGCGAGCGGGAGCACGTCGCTCCGTGTGTCGCTCAATTCAGACAGATAGCGATCGGCGGGCGGACATGACGAACAGCCTTGCGACGTGAACAGTTCGACGACAACCGGGCGCGGCGCGGCGGCGAACGCATGTGATGTATAGAGCGCCACGGCTCCAGCACAGATCGCTGCGAGAGAACGAAGTAGCATTTTCTGACTCCAGATGACATACATGCCTTTAGTTCGATTGCTGGCATGGAACGGTTACAGTGGATCCGCTACTGATGCGTCAAAACGCTTCAATCGGCGCCGTCCGTGTCATCGCCGAGGAAGCCGAGATAAGTTGGCGTTTCCGGCGAGCGCGGCATGCCTCCGGTCGCGTGTGCTACCGCGCTGAGCGAGCGCAGTGTGCCGAGCGTTGCCGCGCGATTCGTAATGAAGTGCCACGGATGCGATGAATGCGGCTCGGGATCGACGTTTTCCGCGGGCATTGATTGCGTCAAGGTCGAGCGCGGCGGTCAGGCCGAAGGGCGAATCGCACCGCGCTCCTTCTCGTCCGGAATGGCGAGTTCGAGCACTCGCAACGAACGGTCCATGGACAAAAGGTATTATCTTGTCGTTTGGCGGGCATTCCTTCGGACCGTCACAAATACGCGCGCAACATCAATATGCCGGATATCCACGGCAACAGCGGAGACCCGAACATGCGGCTTGCAGACTTCATCTTGCGAGACATGGAGCCAATACTGACGAAATGGGAGGCGTTTGCGGCCACCCAGCTGCCGGCGTCGGCGTATATGGGATCTCCCGAGTTACGCGAAGGGGCGGAGCAAATGCTGCGCGCCGTAGCAGCAGACTTGCGGACCCCGCAAACCCGGGAAGATCAACGCAAAAAGTCATTGGGCGAGGGCACGGGGGTGATCGGGGTGACCGAATCGGCCGCGCGAACTCACGGCACGCTGAGGGCTCGTGCCGGTTTCACAGTCAACCAGGTTGCCGCCGAATATCGCGCGCTGCGTGCAAGCGTGCTTCGCCTGTGGATGGACGACAGCGCGCCGGAATTAACCGAGCTCGACGACGTCATCCGTTTCAATGAAGCGATCGATCAGGCGCTCGCCGAATCGGTCACCTCGTTCAACTCGCAGATCGAGCAGAACCGCAACCTCCTGCTTGGCATGCTGGGACACGATATGCGCAGCCCGCTTCAGGCGATTCAGGTCACCTCGTCGTATCTGGCAGCGCTGAATGCAGGGGACGATGTGTCCAAGGCGGCCGGCCGACTGATACGCAGCGGGTCCCGGATGCAGGCGTTGCTCGATGACCTGACGGAATTCAACCGGACAAAACTGGGCTTGGGCATCAACGTCACGCCCACGGATGTCAATCTGGCGGATGTGCTTGCCGACGAACTGGAGGAGTTGCGTGCCATTCATCCCGAAAGGCGGATTGACTTGCACGTGATGGGTGATCTGCAGGGAGTCTGGGACAGCCAACGCCTGCAGCAATTGCTGGGAAACCTTGTTGTCAATGCCATCAAATATGGAGCGCAGAATACACCTGTGCGCGTGACGGTGACGGGCGATGCAACCCACGTCCGGATCGATGTCAGCAACAATGGCTCTGCGATCGAACCCGCTATGCTTTCCCGCATCTTCGATCCTCTGGAGCGGGGGCGAGACAGTCAGAATCAGGACGAGAGAGCGGGCAGCCTGGGGCTGGGATTGTATATCGCAAGTGAGATCGCCAAAGCCCATCACGGTGCCATCGAGACGCGGTCGGACGAGTCGGAGACTACCTTTTCGGTGTCGCTCCCGCGGGCAGAATCGTAACGCGGTGCTGCCAGTATCGCCGCACGCATTGCGCGTGTGCGCGTCCGCCGAAGGGCGGATTCCGGAAGCGACGCTCGTATCAGCACGCCTGCTAGCCGTCGACCAGATCCTTCTCAGCGCAAGCGCTACGCGCCTCTCGTCTCAACGACTGCGGGGTGGTTCCATAAGTCCGGGTGAAAACTTCCCGGAGATGGCGCCCGTCACGAAAGCCGGCTTCCCTCGCGATTGTTTCAAGCGAATGACGGCCTCGCTCGATCATGTTTCTCGCCGCTTCGAGGCGGAGTCGCTCGATTGCCTTGGCAGGCGATTCACCCGTCTCCGAAAGAAAAATGCGGCCGAATTGCCGGGTACTGAGGTGTGCAGCCTTTGCCAGATCGTCGACGCGCAACGGCTTTGACAGATTCACGCGAGCATATTCGAGCGCCATTTGAATTCTGTCCGACTTCGGTGCGAGTGCCAGCATTTCCGAATGCTGCGACTGTCCGCCTGATCGCCTGTGGTGCATGACGAGCGCACGCGCCACCGACGTCGCGAACTTGGAGCCATGATCCTTTTCCACCATGCCGAGCGCGAGATCCATTGCAGCCGTTAATCCCGCCGACGTCCATATCGCACCGTCGACGATAAAAATCCGATCGGCTTCAACCTGAGCAAGTGGGCAGCGTGCCTGCAAGGCATCCGCATACGCCCAATGAGTAGTCGCGCGTCTTCCGTCGAGAAGCCCGGCTTCGCCAAGCACGAACGCTCCCGTGCAAAGACCTGCTGTACGCCGCGAACGCCCGGATGCCTCGTTGATGAACTGGAGTTCTTCAGGCGCGGTGATTCGATTGGTCGGGTCGGCCATGCCGCTGATCATCCAGGTGTCTTCCTCCGTTTCCGCGCTAACCGCTTTAGTCATGACGGAAACACCCAGTGACGAGTGAGTTTCTCCGCCGGCGAGCGAATAGTTTGTTACGCGATAAATCGGCTCGCGCGCCACGATGTTTGCGATCTCGAACACAGCCTGGGTTCCGATGGCCATTACCTGAAAACCATCCGTCAAGAAGTAGCCAATCCGATGCATTAATGTTCACCAATCGCCATGTCCGAAAAGCTGATTATAAATGTCGTTGGAGAATAACGTGCGTGGGATGGATCATAAGCACCTATCTCGCACCGGGCAAAAAAATACTTCTATGGCGCTAGTTCGTGGAACCGCGGTTGTGAGTGGGGCATTGTCGATTATTGGTTCGGCATTTTCCCATTATCTGGCATCCAGAGGCCATGATCTCGTGCTTGTGGATCGGCATCGGCCGCGCCTGAACGCGCTTGCGAAAGAACTGACATCGCTTAGCCGGCAGGCCGTAGAAGTCGCCGTGGTGACTTCCGGTTCATTGCTGGACGTGGCTGCCATCACGGAAAAGATCAGACAGGACGCCAGTATTGTTCTTGTCGTCGATATAGCGGACGAGGCGGGTGATGTTTTACTTTCAGCGCGGCAAGCGAATGCGCTGATCGGTGTCCTTGAGCATGGTCGCGCGATTACATCGGCCGCTATAGGAAAGTTTTCTGCGAAGGGGGACGGGGTCAGCGTATATCGCGTGGGCGTGGTGATTACGTCTGCGGCTGGTTTCGATGATCTTCCCGGTTTATTCCGGAGCTTTGAGCTCGAATAAGCGGATCTTAAAGCGGAAATATGGACTTTTTTCTGACATTTCTTTAGCGGGTACGCATTGATAAGCGTCTGACTGGCCGGCGTCCAGTGATTTTGATCATCGCATTTAAATGCTGACCTATCTGTGAAAATGCAAAACTCGACTACGACTCCTTTCATATATCCGTCGTCAGACGATGGCGATATTGTCGAGCGGGCGCTCGTGCGTTTGCTCTTTCCTGTCACGATGCTGGCGTCGCCGCCTGTCGAAACATCGTTCAGGAAAAAAATGCGTCGGGCACAAGTCGTGGTCGGACGAAGAACGCACGAGGCTGAATGGATTCCTTTGCCTGCGCGCATCCTTGTGCGTGAAATCCTGTCCGCGCATACGCTCAGTGTCAGCTGGAGCGATTCGCAGACAGGGCACTACGCGGAGCAGGTCTGGCGATTAGGTCTGGCACGCAGTGACGGCTTCTGTGCGCTTTCCGGTCGGCGCATCGTTGAAGGGGATGATGTGTTCCGCCCTCGACGGAGTGTGACGTACGTTCCGGCAAACTGGAGCCGTATGATTCTTGCGTCGGCGGTGCCGGACGAGCGCCAATTCCCGGCCTTGAATGCATCGCAATGCGAAGATAGAGAAGAGTCAGTCGCTCTCGATGACTGACTCAGCGGTGACTTGCGCGTATCGCTCGCTTCGTGATTGAAGCGAGCTACCGCAATACAAACAGAGCCCGCGCGTCCCACACAGACAGTGAGCATGTGCGAAAGCAGCGCGGGAAAGACGTCGCGAGCCTCAGCCGACAGGAATCGGATTATCCCGCGTGTCGATGCCCGGATTCGCCTTTGCGACGTCGTCCAGCAGCGCCTTGCGGCGCCCCGCGACGATGACCTTGTTGCCGCGTTTGTGAAGAGCTTCAGCAAGCGAACGGCCGATGCTCAGCAGGATGCCGTATAACGCGGCGCAGGCGTGTTGCTCGACAGCAGGCTCGACATCGCGCGTCGTGCGCTTTCGTAGTCGTCCCATTTGTCTGCGTCATGCAGCGACGGGATCGTCACGAGTTCACCGCGATCGAAGCCGACCAGTGCGGCATCGACCAGGTTGTCGGCGGACATTACGATCGCCTTGTCGAGGTTTTCGAGGGGAAGGCCGCCCGTTTGCCAGAAATCGGTGGCCGTTGCGCCGGGCAGGACGGTCTGGACCTGAATGCCCTTGCCGCCGAGTTCGTGATGCAGCGACTGGCTGAACGCGAGCACGAACGCCTTGCTGCCGCCGTACACGCCGTTGAGCACTTCCGGTGCAATCGCAACGATCGATGAGATGTTGATGACAGCGCCCTTGCCGCGCGACAGAAAGCCCGGCACGGCAGCGTAGGTGAGACGCGTCAGGGCCGTCACGTTAAGATCGATCATGCGCGACATCGCGTCGACGTCGCTGTCCGCGAGCGGCGTATGCGTGCCGACGCCCGCGTTGTTGACCAGCAGCGTGATGGTTGCGTCCTGCTTGAGCCTGGCTTCGACGCTCGCGAGGCCGTCTTTGTCGCCGAGATCGGCGTCGAAGATTTCGACGTTGCGATGCGTTTCGGTGGTGATGCGGCTGGCCAGCGTGGCGAGGCGTTCGCGGTTGCGCGCCACGAGTACGAGGTCGTAGCCGCGCCGCGCGAGGCGCTCGGCATAGATTGCGCCGATGCCCGACGAAGCGCCCGTGATCAGTGCCGTGCCCAAGTGTGTTTGCGTCATGCTTTCGCTCCAGTTCAGAAGATGGTGTGAGCGAATTGTGGAGCAGGCAGCGCGCGGCGAAAACGACGTAGAAGGTAGTGTTTTAGGACATTCTCTTTGATAAAGGTGTCCAGAAATGCAGACGCATATCAGAATCGCCCGTCCCGTCCGCGATCTTGCCCGCACTGAGCACATGTACTGCGCAGCGCTCAACCTGAGCGTGCTGGCGAAGTTCGAGGATCATCAGGGGTTCGACGGAGTGATGCTCGGAAGTCCCGGTATGGACTATCACTTCGAGTTCACCCGTTGCCCCGGACATCCCGTCGTGCCAAGCCCGACGAGTGAGGACTTGCTGGTGTTCTACATCCCGGATCGACAGGAATGGCAATCAGCCTGCGATCGTCTTGTCGAGAACGGGTTTGTACACGTCATCTCGCTCAATCCGTATTGGGACGTGTCGGGCCGGACGTTCGAGGACCCGGACGGCTACCGGATCGTTCTGCAAAATGCGGCGTGGGCCGCTTAGCCGTCACGTAAGCGTTCCGGCCGCCGACGCAGCACGGCCGCGCAGCCAGTTGATGCTCGCAAACAGCAACACGGCGAACACGATCAGCATGGTCGCAACGGCGAGGATCGACGGATCGATCGAATCACGGATGCCGCTCCACATCTGGCGCGGCACGGTCGTCTGGTCCGGCCCGCCGATAAACAGAATGACGATCACTTCGTCGAACGAGGTCGCGAAGGCGAATACGCTGCCCGTGGCCACGGCGGGCGTGATGAGCGGCAACGTCACGCGCCGGAACGTGACCCACGGCGCGGCGCCGAGCCCCGATGCCGCGCGCAGCAGGCTCTGATCGAACGACAGCAGTGAAGCCGTGACGGTGATGACGACAAACGGTGTGCCGAGCGCCGCGTGGGCCAGCACGACGCCGGGATACGAATTGACAAGCCCGAGCGGCGCGAAGATCAGATAGAAGCCCGCCGCGACGACCACGATCGGCACGATCATCGGCGAGATGATGATGGGCATGATCAGCGAACGCAGCGGGAATTTCGTACGGCTCAGGCCCAGTGCGGCGAGCGTGCCGAGACACGTCGCGATCAGCGTCGATGCCGCGCCGATGCCGAGACTGTTCAACAGCGCGCGCTGCCAGTCCGCGCTGGTGAGCGCCTGTTCGTACCAGCGCAACGAAATGCCCTGCAACGGGTACGAGAAATACGAACCCGAATTGAACGAGAGCGGGATGATCGCGAGAATCGGCGCGATCAGGAAGAACAGCACGAGCGCGGTATGCACGCGCACCCAGCGCGCCGCGATGCGTTCCGTCAGCACCTTTTTCCGTTGTTCCTGCATGTCGGTCTCTCTTCGTCGTGTATGAATGGCTCAACCGAAGCGCAAACGGTCGATGCCGACGATGCGGTTGAACAGGAAATAGAAGATCGCCGTGAAGATCACGAGATACGCCGAGAGCGCGCCCGCCAGGCCCCAGT
The DNA here is from genome assembly GCF_030412785.1 of Paraburkholderia sabiae. Classification (NCBI taxonomy): domain Bacteria; kingdom Pseudomonadati; phylum Pseudomonadota; class Betaproteobacteria; order Burkholderiales; family Burkholderiaceae; genus Paraburkholderia; species Paraburkholderia sabiae. The sequence continues at coordinate 2,502,667 of NZ_CP125295.1, read as the reverse complement.
TGAGTTGCGTGTTCGTCTGCATCGCGATCAGCTGGCTGATCATCTCGTCGCCCGCTCCGCCGAGCAATGCGGGCGTGATGTAGTAGCCGAGCGCGAGCACGAACACAAGGAAGCACCCCGCGCCGACGCCTGGCAGCGTCTGCGGCACATACACGCGCACGAACGCAGTGAACGGATGCGCGCCGAGCGATTGCGCCGCGCGCACATAAACGGGCGACACGCTCTTCATCACCGAAAAGATCGCGAGAATCATGTAGGGCAGCAGCACATGCGTCATGCCGATCAGCACGCCGGCGCGATTGAAGATGAGCGGCAACGGATGCGTCGTCAGGCCGAGTCCCATCAGCAGGCCGTTGATGACGCCGCCCGGTTGCAGCAGCACGTACCACGCGGTCGTGCGCACCAGCAGCGAGGTCCAGAACGGCACGATCACGAACAGCATCAGACGGTTGCTGCTTTTCGCGGGCAGATTGGCGAGCATCCACGCGACGGGATAGCCGAGCAGCAAACATAGCAGCGTGACCGTCGCGCTGATCGAAATGGTGCGCAGAAATGCCTGCCGATACACGGACGCGTTATCCGGCACGAAGCCGACGGAACCTTGCGGCGTGACTTGCGCATCGACGGCGGCGAGCAGGTAATCGGGCGTCGGCGATTGGGCGGCGCGTTTCAGAAGACGCCACGTTTCCGGCGCGTTCCAGCGTTCGTCGAGTTCGATGAGCGCGGGCTTCCACGCGGTCGGCGCATCGGCGGGCAGATTGCGCGCGGTGCGCATCAGCAGGCTGCGGAACTCCGCCTGAGAGAAATTCAGGCGCCGCGCAACCGTGCCGAGCTGACCGCTCTCCTGTGCCTGCTTGAGCCCCGACGCGAGCAGCGCGAACGTGTGCTCGTCGGGAATGCCACGACCGTCCCACGCGTCGAGCGCCCGCGTGAGCGCAGGCATGCTGTCGGGCACTTCGTGATTCTGCACGCTGCGCGCGAGCAGCAACGCAATCGGCGCGATGAACGTCGACAGCAGGAACACAATCAACGGCAGCGCAAGCAGCAGCGCCTGCGCCGACGCGCGGCGCTGCGCCTTCTGGAAGGACGCGCGGCCATCGGCTCTCGGCGGAGAGCCCGGCGCCGCGGCGTGGGCCGATACGGGCATGCTGGTAGTCACGTCAGGCTCTCGCTCAGGAGGTTATTGCTCAGGAGGTTATTGCGTCAGCCAGGTCTGGAAACGCTTGTTGATCTGGTCCGCGTTGTCGGCCCAGAAGCTCGCGTTGATCTGCAATGCGCGTTTGAAGTTCTGCGGCGCGGTCGGCAGATCGGAGAGTCGCTGCTTGTCGACGAGTTCGATGGCATCCTTGCGCGGCGGCGCATACGCGATGTACTTCGAGAGGTCTGCGTAAGCCTTCGGCTGCGAAGCGGAAACGATGAACTTTGCCGCCGCATCGGCATGCTTCGCGCCCGTCGGAATGCCCCACCAGTCGAAGTCGTAGACCTGCGCGTCCCACACCGCCTTGAAGGGCTTGTTGTCCTTCTTCGCGGCATCGTCGATGCGGCCGTTATAGGCTTGCGTCATCACCACCGCGCCGTCCGCGAGCAGCTGCGGCGCCTGTGCGCCCGACTCCCACCACACGATATTCTTCTTGATCGTGTCGAGCTTCCTGAACGCGCGATCGACGCCTGCGGGCGTGCCGAGCACCTTGTACACATCTTTCGGATCGACGCCGTCGGCGATCAGCGCCCATTCCATCGATACCTTCGGCGACTTGCGCAGACCGCGCTTGCCGGGGAATTTCTGCAGGTCGAAGAAATCGGCGACCGTGGTCGGCGCGCTCTTCAGCTTGCTTGCATCGTAGGCGAACACCGTGGACCAGACCATGCTCGCAACGGCGCAATCGCTGATCGATCCGGGAATGAAATCGCTCGTCTTGCCCAACGTCTTCTTGTCGAACTTCTTCAGCAGGCCTTCGTCGCAGGCGGTGATCGCGTCATTTGTTTCGAGGTCGATCAGGTCCCACGTGGTGTTCTTCGCCTGCTCCATCGCGGAGAGCTTGGCGAGACCGCCGTCGTACGATTCCGTCGAAAAGCCCACGCCCGTCGCTTGCGTGAACGGCTCGAAATAGGCCTTTTTCGCGGCGGCTTCATAGGCGCCGCCGAACGTCACCACGGAAAGCGTTTCCGCCGCCGACGCATGCGCGGCGGCGAAAGCGAAAACGGAAAATGCGGCGAGTGCGGCACGTCGTGCGTTGATAGGGGTGCGCATGTCAGTTGGCTCCTGCAGGTGCGGTCGTCATGATTGAAGGTAAGGGAGACGGCGAGGAATAGTTCGCGGGCGCGCTGCGATGCGCGCTGGCGCTTGCTGCGAGAATCTTGCAGTCGTCGTGGCGCCACGCGACCTCGACGGTGTCGCCGGGCGAAGGCAGCGCATGACGTTGCGTATTGGGCACCTTCACGACGATGTCGTCGCGCGAGCCGAGCTTCAGATGAACGCGATGATGATCGCCGCAATACACGAGTTCTTCGACGCGCGCGCGCACCACGTTGCTATGCGCTTCCACTTGCGCGCCTTCGGCGGCCGGAATGTGCGCGCGCTCGGGGCGCAACGCGAGCATCGCGTCATCGCCCGCACACAGGCCGGTTTCGCAGCGTCCGCGAATGAGGCTGCCGTCCGCTAGCGCGAGCGTCGCAATCGCATCGCTCACATCGACGACGCGCCCCGTCAACCCGTTGTTCTCGCCGACGAAGTTCGCGACGAACGCGTTCTGCGCGTTCTCGTAAAGCTCGCTCGGCGTGGCCGCCTGCTGGATGCGGCCATCGGAGAACACGGCGACGCGGTCCGACATCGTCAGTGCTTCCGCCTGGTCGTGCGTCACGTAGACGATCGTGAGCGAAAGCTCGCGGTGCAGGCGCATGATTTCGTATTGCATCGTTTCACGCAGACGCTTGTCGAGCGCGCCGAGCGGTTCGTCCATCAGCACGACGCTCGGCTCGAACACGAGCGCGCGCGCGAGCGCAACGCGCTGCTGCTGTCCGCCAGAAAGTTGCGCGGGACGACGATTCGCCAGATGCGGTAACTCGATCATCTCCAGCGCGCGCTTCACCCGTGCCTTCTGTTCGGCGCGGCTCACGCGGCGCACGGACAGCGGAAACGCGACGTTCTCCGCAATCGTCAGATGCGGGAAGAGCGCATAGTTCTGAAACACCATGCCGATGTCGCGCTGATGCGGCGGCTTGTCGTCGAGCCGTTTTCCGTCGAGCCGGATCTCGCCTTGCGTGGTCGATTCGAAACCCGCGAGCATCATCAGCGTGGTCGTCTTGCCGGAACCGGACGGTCCGAGCAGCGACAGGAATTCGCCCTTGCGCACGTCGAGGTTCAGATCGTCGACGACGTAATGCGCGCCGTCATACGATTTGCTCACGCCTGAAAACGAAATGTAGGAAGGGTTTGACATCGTGCTTGCGTCCTGTCGGTGTTGCGTCGTGATCAATGCGCACGGAGCTTCGCTGCGAGATAGCGGGCAAAGTCGTAATTGGGGCGTTCGAGATGACTCAGATGACCGGGCTTCGCGAGCGGCGCATGCACGCCGCGAAATACGGCCTCCACGCCGCGCCGGTCTTCCGCGTTCACTTCGTCGAGCAGCGTTTTCAGCGTCGCCATGTGCGCCTGCGCTTGCGGGTCGGCGATGAACTCCGGCGCCAGTCCGCCGCCGAAGCGGATATGTACGCGCCCCACGCCCTCGGGTTGCAGCACGAGATACCAGAAGTAACCGGGCGTGAGCGTGACGAGATGCGTCGGATAGATGGCGAGCAGAGCCGTCGTCTTGCGCCAGTGCCCCGTGAGACGCGTGTTGTCGGGATGCGCATTGCCGATGGGCAGTGACGCTTCCTTCGTGATCCAGTGATAGTTGAAGGCGGGAAAGCCCGGCGGGCATTCCATTTCTTCGAGGCGGGAATGCGGACCTACCGTCGCGCGATGCAGCATGGGGAGGTGATAGCTCTCCATGAAGTTCTCCGCGAGGATCTTCCAGTTCGTATCCCACACATGTTCTTCGTGGAACGTTTCGATGTAGTCGGACATGCCGTATGCGCCGATCAGCTCGCTCAGGTCGGCGAGTTGCACATGAACGGGCGGGGCGGTTTGATCGAGCGTCACGTAGATCCAGCCTTGCCACGTTTCGCAGCGCAGCGTGGGCAGGCGATAGCTCTCCTTGCAGAAGCCCTCTTGCCGGTCCATCAGCGGCGCGCCTTTCAGTGCGCCGTCGAGCGAGTAATTCCACGCGTGATAAGGACAGACGATACGGCGTACGTTGCCGCGTCCTTCGAGCAGCACCGATATGCGATGCAGGCACACGTTCGACATCGCCTTCAGCTGCATCTGCTCGTCGCGCAGCACGACGATCGGTTGCGCGCCGATGCGCGCAGTCAGATAGTCGCCGGGCGCTTTCAGCGCGCTCGCACGGCCGACGCATTGCCATTCGCGCGCGAAGATGTCGCGTTCTTCGAGTGCGAGAAATTCGGGGGATGTGTAGACGCCGGGCGGCATCGAGCGCGCTTCGCCGAATGACCGTTCGCAGCCGGTCTGCAGTTGGTCGACGAGCGCTTGCGCTGTGATAGTGCTTGCCGGGTTTGCCATGCCGCCTCCTCGTTTCGAGCTTGCGAGAGCGCGCGTCCACGCTGGATTACGCGGCGTTGCGCTCGACATGGACATCAATCTATCAAGCCAAATTCCCAGTCAAAATATTGTTTTCGGATACAAAGCAGAGGTTTTGGCTATGCAGCGAACTTGCTGCTGCCAATGGCTCGTGTCGCGCGATATATGCGTGTTCGAAAGCGCGATCAGGTGTCCAGATGCAGCCGCCGGATATAGGTTTCGCAGAACGACGCAAAGCGCTGCACCACTTGCCGCGGGCGCATCGTGCGCGATTGCGCGATGCCGAGCGTCGTCGCGTTGACGTTGTCCTTGAAGCGCTTGACGACGAAGTCTGCGCCGTCGACGGTGCGGTTCGACTTGAGCGGAAAGTTGAGGATGCTGTAGCCGAGGCCGTTGGCCACCATGCCTCGCACCACTTCCGGCTGCGACGAGCGGAACGCCGGCACGGGCCGTGTGCCCACGGCGTCGAACAGGGCGGCGAAATATTCGCGGCTGTGCGGCAAATCCAGCATCACATAAGGCTCGTGCGACAGATCGGCGAGCGACACCTTGCGTGCGCGTGCAAGGCGATGAGACGTCGGCAGGATCACATAGGGCGGCAAGGACAGCAGCGGCGTGAAGGCGATGTCCTCGGTGAGGTCGAGGCTATAGGTCAGGACTATGTCGAGCGAACCGTCGTGCAGACCGCGCAGCAGCCCGTCCTGATGCGCTTCGACGGTGCGGAACGAAATGCCCGCATATTCGCTGGCGAAGCGGCTGATGAGGCGCGGCATCAAAGGCGGCGCGAGCGAAACGAGGCACCCGAGCGCGATCGAACCCGTCATGCCGCCATCCATTTCCTTCGCGGACATCTGCAATTCTTCCGCGATTTTCAGGAGATTGCGCGCCTGTCCCAGCAGATCGCGGCCCGCCTGGGTGAGCGACAGGCCGCTCGCGTGATGCCGAATGAAAAGCTGCACGCCGAACGACGATTCGAGGTCAGCCAGCGCCGTGGAGATCGACGGTTGCGAGATGTGCAGGCGCTTCGCGGCGGCCGTGAACGACAGCGCTTCGGCCGTGACGACGAAGTAACGCAGCTGGCGAAGCGAGTAACGCAGGGGATGGTTTTCCATCGTCGATGCTCCAGATTCGGACCACAGTAGGCACTTCTTTATGCAGATGAGTGTGCATAGCAATGAGCACTGCAATGAGCACTGCAATGCGCACCATTGTGAGGCGGTCAAAAAGCCTTGCATAGGTAAATCCGATGCCATGCATTTTTTAAATATATTTTTCGGATTCGGACGGCGCGCGTAGATTCCGCATCAGGACAGCTGATTCACGGTGCAGTGCACCTATCGATATGCGCTTCGCTCTTCAGGTGCGAAGGCATGACGGCTCGGATCGAACCGCCTTTGAGAAGGACTTGGACATGGCAGTGAAAACAACGTCAATCGACACGCTCGTGGTCGGCGCCGGTCAGGCCGGCGTCGCGATGAGCGAACACCTGAGCACGATCGGCGTGCCGCATATCGTGCTCGAACGCGCGCGCATCGCCGAGCGGTGGCGCACGGGGCGCTGGGATTCCCTCGTCGCCAATGGCCCCGCGTGGCACGATCGCTTCCCCAATCGCGAGTTCGCGGAAGTCAGCCCCGACGGCTTCGCGTCGAAAGATCAGGTCGCGGATTACTTCGTCGAGTACGCAAAGCAATTCGATGCGCCGATTCGCACGGGCGTCGAAGTAAAGAAAGTGGTGCGCAATGCGGGTCGTCAGGGCTTTACGGTTGAAACATCGGACGGCGTGTTCGAGGCGAGCCGCGTCGTCGTCGCGACGGGCCCGTTCCAGCGTCCGCTGATTCCCGCCGTCGCGCCGAAGTCGGACCGTCTCACGCAGATTCATTCCGCCGACTATCACAACCCGCAGCAGTTGCCGGAAGGCAGCGTGCTGGTGATCGGTGCGGGTTCGTCAGGCGTGCAGATCGCGGATGAACTGCAGCGCGCGGGACGCCAGGTGTATCTGTCCGTCGGTCCGCACGACCGGCCGCCGCGCGCCTATCGCGGCCGCGACTTCTGCTGGTGGCTCGGCGTGCTCGGCGAATGGGATGCCGAAGTGATGCGGCCGGGCAAGGAGCACGTGACCATTGCCGTGAGCGGCGCGCGTGGCGGCCATACCGTCGACTTCCGCCGTCTCGCGCATCAGGGCGTGACGCTCGTCGGCTTGACGAAATCATTCGAAGGCGACGTCGTGAAGTTCGATGCGGATCTCGCGGACAACGTCGCGCGCGGCGACGAGAACTATCTGTCGCTGCTGGATGCCGCCGACGCCTACGCCCAGCGCAATGGGCTCGATCTTCCGGAAGAGCCGGAAGCACGCGTGATTCCCGCTGATCCCGAATGTCTGCTCAATCCGCTGCTGAAACTCGATCTGGTCGAGGCGGGCGTGACGTCGATCATCTGGGCAACCGGCTATGCCGTCGATTTCGGCTGGCTGCAAGTCGATGCATTCGACGACAAGGGCAAGCCGAAACATCAGCGCGGCGTATCGAAAGAGCCGGGCATCTATTTTCTCGGCTTACCGTGGCTGTCGCGGCGAGGTTCCGCGTTCATCTGGGGCGTCTGGCACGACGCGAAACATATCGCCGATCACATCGCGACGCAGCGCAAATATCTCGCTTATTACGACGCGCCGAAACGCGACGCCGAAGCGCAGCGCAAGCCCGCCGGTTCGCCCGTTCAGAAAGTCAGCGAAATGGACTTGAGCTGAGCCGTTCACGAAGACGGTCACAAAGCCAAGCGCATTTTTCTTTTATTCGTTTCAAGGTGCATTCAATGAGCCAACCTACGCATACCCGCATCCGCATGTTCAACACGAAGGACACGTATCCGAACCAGTCGCTCGACAACGACCTCTGTCAGGCCGTGCGCGCCGGCAATACGATCTATGTGCGCGGCCAGGTGGGGACCGATTTCGACGGGCGTCTGGTGGGACTCGGCGATCCGCGCGCGCAGGCCGAGCAGGCGATGAAGAACGTCAAGGCGCTGCTGGAAGAAGCGGGCAGCGATCTCTCGCATATCGTCAAGACGACGACCTTTCTGACGGACGTGCGTTATCGCGAGCCCGTGTATCAGGAAGTCGGCAAATGGCTCAAGGGCGTGTTCCCGATTTCGACGGGCCTCGTCGTCACGGCGTTGGGCCAGCCGCAATGGCTGATGGAGATCGACGTGATCGCGGTCATTCCGGACGGATGGACGCCGCAGGCGTGAGGAGCACGACATGACTTTCTCTATCGTCGGACGTTGCGCGCAAACGGGACAGTTCGGTATCGCGATCAGTTCTTCGAGCATCGCGGTCGGCGCCCGTTGTCCGTGGCTGCGCGCTGGAGTGGGTGCAGTGGCGACGCAAAACGTGACGCTGCCCGCGCTCGGTCCGCAGATTCTCGATCTGCTGGAGAGCGCGCAACTCGAACCCGCTGCCGCGCTGGATCGTGCGCTCGGTGCCAACGCGTGGAGCGAGTACCGGCAGGTGACGGTGATCGATGCGCGCGGTCGCACGGCGTTCTTCAGCGGCAAGGAAGCGCTCGGCACGTATCACGCGGTGGCGGGCACGCAGTGCGTTGCAGCGGGCAACATGCTCGCGGACAAGGGCGTGATCGAAGCGATGGTGCCCGCGTTCGAAAACGCGGAGGGCCTGCTCGCCGATCGCCTGCTGGCGGCGATGCATGCGGCGATGGACGCGGGCGGCGAAGCGGGGCCCGTGCATTCGGCGGCGTTGAAGATTGTCGGCGATCTGAGCTGGCCGATCGTCGACTTGCGCGTCGACTGGGCCGACGCTGATCCCATTGGGCAGGTGGACCGTTTGTGGCAGGCGTACAAGCCGCAAATGCAGGACTACGTGACGCGTGCGCTCGATCCGACGGCCGCCCCGAGCTACGGAGTGCCGGGCGATGAATGAGATGTCGAGCCGCGCGCTGCTCGAGCGGCTGATCGCGTTTCCCACGGTCAGCCGCGACTCCAATCTGGAGATGATCGATTTCATCCGTCACACGCTCGGCGATCTCGGCGTTCGCAGCGAACTGTTCTACAACGCCGATCGCACGAAGGCGAACCTGTTCGCGACCATCGGCCCCGATCGGGCGGGCGGCATCGTCCTGTCGGGACATACCGACGTCGTGCCCGTCGACGGTCAGCCGTGGACAGTCGAGCCGTTTCGTCTGAGCGAGCGCGAAGGCCGGCTGTATGGGCGCGGCACGGCCGACATGAAAGGCTTCATCGCGTCGGTGCTGGCGAGCGTGCCCGCGTTTCTCGAGCGTGATCTGAAGGTGCCCGTGCATCTTGCGTTCTCGTACGACGAGGAAGTGGGATGTCTGGGCGTGCGGCCGATGCTCGCGGAACTGGCGCAGCGTCCGCACAAGCCCGCGTTGTGTCTGATCGGCGAACCGACGGAACTGAAGCCGGTGCTCGGCCACAAAGGCAAGCTCGCGATGCGCTGCCAGGTCAGGGGCGCGCCGTGTCACTCGGCGTACGCGCCGTATGGCGTCAACGCGATTCAGTATGCGGCGCGCCTGATCAATCGGCTCGAAGAGATCGGCGAACAGCTATCGACGCCCGAGCATCACGATGAACGATTCGATCCGCCGTATTCGACCGTGCAGACGGGCGTGATCAAAGGCGGACGCGCACTGAACATCGTGCCTGCCGAATGCGAATTCGACTTCGAAGTGCGCGCGCTGCCGGGTTACGACGCGACGCACGTCGCCGACGAACTGCACGACTATGCGCAGACGCATTTGCTTCCGAAGATGCGTGCGGTGAACGACGGGACGGATATCCGCTTCGAGCCACTGTCGGCGTATCCGGGACTCGCGACGCCGCCCGACAGCGATGCGGCGCGACTGCTCGCGCGGCTGTGCGGCTCGAATGAGTTCGGCACGGTGGCGTTCGGCACCGAGGGCGGACTGTTCCATCAGGCGGGCATTCCCGCCGTGGTCTGCGGACCCGGCAGCATGGATCAGGGACACAAGCCGGACGAATTCGTGACGGTCGCGCAAATCGCCGGATGCGATGCGATGTTGGCGCGACTGGCGGATTACCTGTCGGCCTCATCCCGTTCGTGATCTGAAAACACGTGCGCCCGGGTCATGCCCGAGCCGTCATGAAATGCAGCACGGCTGCGCAAGACAGGAGACAGCATCGTGGCTACCACGGAGCGTAAAGCATCCCAATTGATCGAGAAACACACGATTGGCTACGTGCCACCCGAGGATCGTCACGGCAAGGTCCGCGATCTCTTCACCCTCTGGTTCGGCGGCAATATCGCACCGTTGCCGATCGTCACGGGCGCGCTCGGCGTGCAACTTTTCCACCTCAATCTGCTGTGGGGAATCGTTGCTATCGTGGTGGGGCAGGCGGTTGGCGGCGTGCTGATGGCGCTGCATTCCGCGCAAGGCCCGCAGATGGGCATTCCGCAGATGATCCAGAGCCGCGCTCAATTCGGCTCGTGGGGTGCGTTGCTCGTCACGGTGATCGCTGGCGTGATGTACGTCGGCTTCTTCGCTTCGAATATCGTGCTGGCGGGGAAATCGCTGCATGGCATCGAGTCGTCCGTGTCCGTACCGACGGGGATCGTGGTCGGTGCGCTGGGGTCGGGGCTGATCGGCATCATCGGTTATCGCTTCATCCACATTCTGAATCGCATCGGAACGTGGGTGCTCGGCATCGGTATCTTCATCGGCTTCGGCTATATCCTGACGCACGTCTCGACTGCCGACTTCCTGACGCGTGGCGGCTTCAACGTGGCCGGCTGGCTCGCGACGGTCTCGCTGTCCGCGCTCTGGCAAATCGCGTTTGCGCCATACGTGTCCGACTATTCGCGCTATCTGCCCGAAAACGTCAGCGTTGCATCGACATTCTGGGCCACGTATCTGGGCTGCACGATCGGCTCGACGCTCGCGTTCGTGTTCGGTGCGGTCGCAGTGCTGGCCGTGCCGCCCGGCGTCGATGCGATGGATGCCGTCAAGCAGGCGACGGGGCCGCTCGGTCTGCCGATGCTCGTGCTCTTCCTGCTCAGCGTCATCAGCCACAACGCGTTGAATCTCTACGGCGCGGTGCTCGCATCGATCACGTCGGTGCAGACCTTCGCGTATCGCTGGATTCCGACGGCGAAGACGCGCGCTGTGTTCTCGTTCGTGATTCTGGCTGCATGCTGTTATGCCGCGATCGGCGCATCGACGAACTTCGTGGGCAATCTGGTCGATCTCGTGCTGGCGCTGCTGGTCGTGCTCGTGCCGTGGACGGCGATCAATCTGATCGACTTCTACGTGATTCACAAAGGGAAGTACGACATCGAATCGATCTTCCAGGCGGACGGCGGCCTCTACGGACGTTTCAATCCGCAGGCGCTCATCGCGTACGCAGTGGGTATTGCCGTGCAGATTCCGTTCATGAACACGCCGATGTATGCCGGTCCCGTGCCCGGCTATCTGGACGGCGCCGATCTCTCATGGGTGATCGGCCTGGTTCTGACTTCGCCTCTTTACTACTGGCTGGCGACGCGGGATTCGACGTATCGGCGACGCTTGAATTCAGGCATGCGCGCGACGGTGCGATAAGCTTTAAACCGTGTCGCGGGTCGGCTCAGGCAAGCGCTTCGTCGATAGCATGCAAGAAGCCGTTGAATCCGGCATCGGCGACGGCTGCACGCACGCGTTCGAGTTCGCCGCGAGCATCGCCGGACGCCGGATCGAGTTGCATGGCGGCCAGTGCGCGTCCACGCGCTGCAAACAGTTGCGCCCACGGCAGCGGCTCCGCTTGCGTGTAGCGTTCCAGCGCTTCGACATAGCGCAACACGCCAGCGGCATCGCGGACCCATAACATCGCTTCGATTGCATCGCGGTAAAACCAGAGATGGTTGTGCCCGACGGCGCCACGGCGCAGCAGTTCCGCGCCCTCGTCGAGCAGTTGCAAGCGTGCGGCGTCGTCATCGACAGCGCGGCTCAGCGCGCTCAGCGCCTTCGGTGCGCTAAATTGCATGCCGACTTCGCGGCATAGTTCGAGCGCGGCCCGCAACGTCCGCGCGGCTTCTGTCCGTTGTCCGCTGTCGAGCAGCAGGCGCCCCTCGATCTCCATGTTCTGCGCCTCGAAGCGGCGCGCACCGAGTTGCCGGATCAGCCGCCGTTCCTGTTCGAGATGCACGCGTGTCGCTTCGATGTCGCCCATTTCGTAGCACGCGAAAGCGCCGAGCGTTTCGCACAACATCTGCGCACGTGGCTGCCCGACGAGCGCGGCTTCGCGCGACGCATCGACGGCATCGTCACGCGCCTCTCGCGCCTCGTTGAGGTAGATGCGGCTGAAGCCCTTCATCGAACGGTTGGCCACTTCGATGCGGCCAAATCCGTGCTCGCGGCTCAGCGCCACGCAACGGCTGAAGTATTCGAACGCGGAGCGCATGCGGCCTTGCGCGTAGGCCGCATCCGCAAGGCCGCCTAGCGCGCGTGCTTCCGCTTCCGGCAGCCCCAGACGACGGGCATGTACGAGCCCGCGCTCATGCTCGACCCGGCAATCGTCGATGCGGCCGAGCGGAAAGAGTATGTTGCCGCGCAGATGATGCAGACGCGCCAGTTCGTTGGTGTGGTTCTCGCGTTCGGCCGTCTTCTGTGCGGCGTCCAGCAGCGCGAGCGCTTCTGTCAGGCCTTCGTTGACGCGCAGTCCCTCCGCGAGCCCGAGTTGCGCAATGCACAGGGCCGTGTCGTCGGGCGCGATCGCGGCAGCATCGCGGTAGGTTGCAATCGATGCCTCGATGTCGCCCAGGTCGCGCTGCAACTCTCCCTTGAAGCAGGTCAGCGCGTGCCGGTCGATGGGTGTCTGTGCAATCTCCAGTCCGCGATTAACGAGTTGCAGCGCCGACTCCGTGAAACGGGCCGTGCGCTGCGCCATCGCAGCGACGAGGCAGGCGTGCGGGGCACGCTCGTCTTCCGCCCGATCCAGATGTTGCGCGTGAAGCACGGCATCGCTGTCGGCAAACCATTCAGCGGCTCGCCTGTGCAGTTCGCGCCGCCGCGTGCGCAGCAGCGTCGAATAGGCGCTCTCCTGGATCAGTGCATGAGCGAACAAAAAGTCTTCGCCTTCCGGTAGCACGAGCGCATTTTCGACCAGCCTTTCACAGCTATAGTCGGGCTCGTCGACAAGATGCCTCAACATCGCCACGGCAAAGCGCTGGCCAATCACGGACGCCGCCTGAAACGCGAGCCGGTCGCGCGGCGCGAGCCGGTCCATGCGCGCGAGCACGAGGCTCTGGATCGACGCGGGCACCGCCTCGCTGCTGCCTTCCTCAGCGTTGTGCAAGAGTTGTTCGAGGAACAGCGGGTTGCCGTCCGCCCGTTCTATGCAGGCGAGCGCTACGCGCTGTGTCGCATCGATGAAATTGCCTGCCAGGGTCAGCGCTTCGTCGCGCCGCAGCGGACCGAGATCGATCGTCGCGAGCGGCGTGTCGCGCAGACGCACGCGCCACGCAGCATCGAGCGGATCGCCTTCGGCTCGCGAGGTCAGCACCAGCAGCCCGGCGCCGCTCGCCACACCTGACGCGAACGCCGCGAGATAGCCGAGCACCTGCACATCGGCCCAATGCAGGTCTTCGACCAGCAACATGACGGACCCGCGCCGGCACGCATCGGCCGTCAGCGCCGCCACGACTGCCTGCTTGCCGCGCTTGCGCGCCGTATGATCCATCGCGTCATGGAGGGTGCGCCATTCTCCCGTTTGCGGCAGGTCGAGCAGGTCGTGCAGAAACACGCGTTCCTCGTTGCTGATGACGCGTTCAGCCACCAGGCGTTCGGCGGCTTCGAGTCGCTCGTCGATCACGGACGCCGCTGACAGGCCGAGCAGGCTGTCGATGATCGCGCGCACGGGGTCTTGTCCCTTGCCGACGCCGAAGTCGAGCACGAGCCCCCGATGCACCGCAAAACCCTGCGCCTGTGCGAAGACGCGCATCTCGTTGACGAGACGCGTCTTGCCGATGCCCGCATCGCCGCGCACATACACGACGTGGCCCGCGCGTTGTTCGAGACAGGTTCGGGCGATGCCGTGGAACTGTTCCAGTTCGGCCTTCCGTCCGACAAACTGGCTGCGGCTCGCGCGGCCTGGCTCACGCGCGACGCTGCACAATCTCCAGACGCGCACGGGCGCGGTGATGCCTTTGAAGTGCATCTCGCCCAACGATTCGCACGTGGCGTTTTCGCCCAGCGCTCGCTGTACGCCATCGGACAGCAATGTCTGCCCCGCAGTCGCCGCCGCGACGAGGCGTGCTGCCAGGTTCACGGAATCGCCATGCACCGTATAGTCGAGCGCATCGGCCCGACCGACGGCGCCCGCTACCACCTCGCCGCTCGCAATGCCGATATGCGCCTGCAACGGGTGCGCGCTTTTCGCGCTGAGTTGCGCGAGCGCATCGTGGATATCGAGCGCAGCGCGGGCGGCACGCAGCGGATCGGTCTCATGGGCGCGCGGCGCACCGAACAGTGCCATCACTGCGTCGCCGATGTGTTTGTCGACCGTGCCGCCATAGGCGAGCAGGATGCCATCGACCAGCGATATGAAGCGGCCGATCACCTCGCGCAACTCTTCGGGATCGAGCGTTTGGGAAAGCGCCGTGTAACCGCATAGATCGGCGAACAGAATGGTGACCTGTCTGCGATCGTCGACGGGCGATGCGACTGGTCCCACTGGCTTTGCGCTCGACGTCGAAGTGGTTCGTTCGGCGATCGCCGCCAGCAGGCGCTTGCGATGTCCTAGCGACTGGACGCCGAGTTCCTTCAGATCCGCGTCGGTCAGCTCGGGCAGCATCGCAAGCTCGATGTCGTTATCCGCGAACGCCCGCGCGTATTGATCGAGGCCAAGTCCGCCCAGCCATTGTTCGATATCCATCGTCATCGCCGGAAGCCCAGGAGCCGTTTCTTCGCTGTTCCGATTCGTAGTGTAGGCGCATGGCCCATGCGATGCGGGAAAACGAGTCTGACCGGGCAGCGCCTCGTGCACTAGTCTTCGTGCATGGAAAGCGGATGCGTTACGCTTCGCACGCAGGAGACAGCGCTATGAAAGGCAATCTTCTCTTTACCGGCATCATGCTGCTGGCGGGATTGGCGGGCGCCGCGTCGCCTGTTTTTTCTCAGGTATCGCCTCCGTCGTCCGAGATATCCAAGCAGACGGTCGCGCTGGTCGACCAGGCCGCGGCATTAATCGATAGCAAAGGAAAAGCCGCATTTGCCGGGTTTAGAATCAAAGGCAGCGAGTGGTTCCACGGCGACACATATCTGTTCGTTTACGATCTGAAGGCAAATGTGTTGCTGAATCCTGCCTTTCCCGCCCGCGAGGGGAGCAACGTCAGCGGTCAGAAAGATACGAACGGCAAGGCCTTTCACGACGCCATGATTCAGACGGCTGAAACGAAGGGGACGGGCTGGGTCGACTACATGTTTCTGAGGCCGGGGCAGACCGAGCCTTCGCATAAGTGGACTTATGTGAAGGCGGTTACGATCGACGGCGTTCCAGGTCTGGTCGGCTCGGGCTTTTATTCGCAGTAGCTTCGCGCCAGCGATCAGAGATCTTGACGCCTGCGGACTTGCCCCTAAACTGCACGCTTGTCCGTGAGCGCTATCGAGGCGCCCGCATCACATCCAAAGAGTTCGAACAATGAACGACATGCAAGAGCAACTGCGCTATCTCACGGCCTGCGCGGTTGCGCGTGAGGCCGGTGCACTCATCCGCAAGCGCTTCCTGGAGCGGGACGATACGCTTGCGCTTCAGTTCAAGGGGCCGCAGGACTATCTCACCGAAACGGACGGCGAGGCAGAGCGCCTGATCGCGCAACGACTGGCCGCGACGTTCCCGGACGATGGTTTCTTCGGAGAAGAGGGCGGCGGCGCATACGGTCCGCGCGCCTGGGTCGTCGATCCCATCGACGGGACGTCGGAGTTCGCGCGCGGCGTGCCGTACTTCTGTCTGTCGATTGCCTTTCTGCTCGATGGCCAGGCGCACATCGGCGTGCTCTACGACCCGATGCGCGACGAACTATTCGCGGCCTGTCGTGGCCGCGGCGCGACGCTGAACGGTCAGCCGATCAAGGTGAGCACGATCGACGATGTCGCACGGTCGGCCGTGGAACTGGGCTGGTCCTCGCGCGTGCCCTACGAGCGCTATGCGACCGTACACGGCCGTCTGCATGCGCTGGGTGCGGGTGTGAAGCGACGCGGCTCGGGCGCGCTCGGTCTCGCGTATGTAGCGATGGGGCGGCAGGATGCCTACTGCGAATTGCACATCAACGCGTGGGACGCCGCTGCGGCCGTGCTGATCGTGGCGGAGGCGGGCGGCTGGGTCAACGACTTCCTCACGCCGGAGTGTCTCGCGCACGGCAATTGCGTGATCGCCTGCACGCCCGCGTTGCGCGCGGCACTCGAGGAAGCCATGGACGCCTGAGCGCACCTCACGGCGCCGCAACACTCTCCCGACACACATTCGTTTTGTCACTGCTGCCAAAGACTGCTGCGAACAGGTTTCTGCATGCGCATCGAGCCTAATCGGTATTCATTCCGGCGAACCCATCGCCGATTGCTGGTAGTTCTGGATTCCGACCTTATCGATCAACGCGATCTGAATCTCCAGCCAGTCGATATGATCTTCCGTGTCATCGAGAATGTCGGAGAAGATCATTCTCGATACGTAGTCATTCACCGATTCGCAATAAGCGATCGCCTCCTTGCAATGCGCCTGCGCGGACTGTTCGAGCTTGAGGTCACATTGCAGCACCTCGAGCGTGTCTTCGCCAACGAGCAGCTTCGCGAGATCCTGCAAATTGGGTAAGCCGTCGAGCATGAAGATGCGCTCGATCAGCTTGTCGGCGTGCTTCATTTCCTCGATCGACTCGTCGTATTCGTGTTTGCCGAGTGCTTCGAGGCCCCAGTGCTTGTAGAGGCGTGCGTGCAGAAAGTACTGATTGATCGCCGTCAGTTCGTACTTCAGTTCGGCGTTCAGATATTCAATGACTTTTGGATCGGCTTGCATGGCAGCTCCCGTCGTTCCGCAAACTCTCATACAGAATAGGCGGTTGATTCGAGCGGGGCGGTAATGAGATCCGAAATCATTCTCTCTCGATTCCCTGGCGACCGGCGGCTCGGGCTCGGTCAAAGCTCGATCGCTTACCCCTAAGCAAGGGAAGGGTGTTTCCCATAGCGACAGCACAATGTAATCGTTAGTCTTTCTCGTGCCGTTCGAGTTGACGTGTCAGAGACGTATCAAGAATGAACAGCTTTTATATAACAACTGCAGTCATTGTCTGCGTGTCAATTCTCTACGTTTTGTGTAACGAGAAGGGATTTCGTGAGGAGCGCGAGCGCGCTCGCCCGCAAGACGACAAACGAAAGGCCCAACTCGCAAGACAAGAGCCAGCGCAATCGACGGGGCAAACAGCTGCTGATGGGAGACCGCTGCCCGATGCCGCGTCGACGCGCGTGCCCCCTTCAGCCTGATACCGACTCACGCAACGGCTCGGCTTCCGCGATATGCCGCACGATAGCCGCGTTGACTTCATCGGCGTGCGTGACCGGCCCCATATGTCCTGCACCCTCGATCACCGCCAGCCGCGCGGCCGGTATCAGCATCGGCAGCCGTTCGGCGATTGCGCGCGTTGGAACAGGTGCGTGCTGGCCGCGCAGGATCAGTGCGGGCACACGCAGATCGGCATACGCATGGGTGGGCGTACGCTCCTCGATCAATGCGCGGAAGTCGAGTGGCGCCTTCGGAGCCCAGCGTGTGAGTGCGGCCTGTATGGAGGGCCGCAGTGCGTCCCATGAGCCCGGACCGCCCCAGTAATCGACGAAAGAAGCCGCCGCGCCCCGATAGTCGCCACAACTGACGCCGTCGGCCGTACGCTTCGATATCGCCACGATCTCTGCGAGCGCATGCGCGCCATACGAGCCCATCGTCTTGAGCAGATGAAACGCCGACGGCTCGTATAACGTCAGACTTGCGATACGCTTTGGCCGCTCGAGCGCGGCGTGCAACGCAACGCCGCCGCCATACGAATGACCGACGAGATGGACCTTGCCGCTCGATGCGTCGATGATGCCGACCGTCCTCGCGGCCTCGTCAGCGAGTGTGAATGCGCGCTCGCCGCTCCACGGGCCCGTGCTTTCGCAGCCATAGTGCTCGGGTGCGACCAGGACGTGGCGCGAGCCGAGTACTTCGCTGAGCTTTCGCCATTGCGCGGCTCCCGAGCCAGAGCAATGCAATGCGATGACGGGCGTTGCAGATGAGAAGGCTTGCGATGCGGCAGTGCTATTCATATCGTTCATGGACTTTGTCGATCGATCGCGGATTGGCGTGAATGCCGTTCGCTTGCAGAGTCTGTGCCAATGTTGCAGCAAGCCTTTGCTGACAGGCTTTTTGAGTGTCTGCGGCGGTGTCGGTGGGGTGAAATGTCGGCGCGGAGACGACAGATCTATGGTTTGACGTTGGACACTGGCAAACACGTCGACAGGCTGATTCACTCACAGTCGTTCCACCACGACTTCGAGATACTCGCTCGGCAGGACAAGCGTCGCGTCGTTCGAGCGGTTTCCGTTCTCGATCAGTGTCATCAGATCGGTGAGGAATGCCGTCTGCCTTTCTCCTTCGAGTGCAGCAAACGCTTTGTTCATCGGCCCGTAATACGTGCGAAACACGTCGATGAAATGTGCCGGTGACCGATAACGGAACGTGAAATAGCGGCTCGTCGCGGTGATCTTTCGCGCGTTGCCTTCGAACAGTTCTTCCAGGCGTGCCTTTGTGCCCCAGAGTGCCGGCGACTTCACGCCTGGCAGCGGGGGAATGTACTTGCCGATCGTTTTGAACATCTGCCCGATGAAACTCTCCGGCGTCCAGTTGGCGAGGCCTATCCGACCGCCTGGCTTGCAGACACGAGCGAGTTCGGCAGCCGCTTTTTCCTGAGCGGGGGTGAACATGACGCCGAACGTCGACATCACGATGTCGAATGAAGCGTCCCCGAATGGAAGTGCTTCTGCGTCCGCCTCCTGGAACTGCACGGGGAGTCCTTCAGCCTGTGCACGCAGACGGCCCGAATCGAGTAGCGAAGCGACATAGTCAGTCGACGTGACGTCGCAATAGCGGCGCGCGGCGGCAAGCGTCGCATTGCCGTTGCCCGCGGCCACATCGAGAACGCGACTGCCGGCACGGACGTCGAGCGCTTCGCAGAGGCTCTCCCCGACGATCTGCAGAGTGGTGCCAACCACAGCGTAGTCGCCTGTCGACCAGGCTGCCTGTTGGCGAGTCTTGATGGCGGCGAAATCTGTATCGGGCGAAGCAGCGGAATAAGCGGCGGACATAAAGAACTCCAGGAAGACAGGGAAGTACAACGCAAATGCGCGGGTACTCATATCAGCACGCCGGCCGCATTCGAGGAATGACCAGGCGTCCAGATGTTCTGCGCAGAACGCCGGAACTGCTGGGCGGGCTTGCGCGGCTGCTTTATCTAAGCACCGATTTAACCGGAGTTTTGCAGCAGCATTTTCGGAAAGTCACACAGAAAAAGAGAAACGGGACCAGACGGTCCCGTTGAAATCAGGCTTGCGGCTTTCGGTTTGCCGAGGCGACATCTGCTCGACTACCGTCCCCTGTAGGTCAACGTCGCGGGGTCGCTGCGACGGAGGATCAGAAACCAGGGAGATATGAGCGCTCCGCCCGCTGCCACGAGAGGATCACAAACCTTCGTTTTCGTATCGCAGCGAAGAAGCTCGCCGCTCGTTTTAGGTGCGTTGCCCGATATGGGCACAAAGAGCTTACCGTCCGGTCCGAACAGGATGGCTTGCGCGAAGGCTCTTGGATCCCCCGTTTTCCAAAGCGGAATGGAATCGAGTAGACGGCCAGTTCGTCCATCCAGTTTCAGAATCCGGTCGACATCGTTGGCATCGCTGTTATCACGGAAGCTCGTAATCCAGAGATTCCCCTTGTCGTCGAACACCAGTCCCTCGGGTCGATGAAAGCCCGCGACGGTCCTGTTCGAAGCAAATACATCGACGAATTTCCGGGATTGCGGATTGAAGCGCAATACATAGGCAATCAGCGAGTCATCCGCATTCGTCGAAAGCGGGCAGCCTCTGGCGGACACATAGAGCAGTCCGTCAGGCCCGAAGACGACGCCACGCGGATAGAACGCCGCTCTGAAGCCGCGCCGGTCCAGGTTGCCGAGAAATGCACCTCGATGGTTGTACTCTTTTACGTCGCCTTGATTGGCACAGTCGTCGTCTCGAACGCCGAGATCTGCAATATAGAATCTGTCACCCGGGTCGCCCCGAACGATTCCCTGCGGAGCAAAAGGTGCCCCACGGTCTGTCGATGAAATGAGCTTGCCCAGAAACAGGCCCGTTGTAGCGTCAAAACGAAAAACCTCGCCATTGGGCTGATTCGTTCCCTGACTACTGTTCTCACTGACAACCAGCAATTCGCCATCAGTGAAAATCATCCCCATTATTCCGTTGAGGCCTTGATTCATGGCAAATACGCCGCGAACCTTTCCATTCGATGTATCGATCTGCTTGACTGTGTTGTCTCCAAGATCTCCGATGAAAAGCTCGTCTGCTTTGCAAACAGAACTAGCCATCAGTGTGCCGACGATAAGCGCCGCACCCGTAATCATCGAGCGCAGTGTCTTGAGTGTGGCCGCGTTGCGTTTTTCGCGTCGGCCCTCGCGGGAAATTGCGAAATAACCTGAGTTCATCGCCTGTCTCCATCGATGTTGTGCATTGTTCAGGGGTTGCCTGAAGCTGCCTGAAGTTGCCTGAAGCCCGTCAGTCATTCATTCAAACAGGAGCGGACAACAACGGTGGCGATACAGGAAGATCTCGCGATGTGGCTGTACGTAAAGACGTACAGAGAGTCGAATTGCGTGCAAGACGTTTGCACAAAGTCCTCGGATTCATGGCCAACTCCTTTCTTCGGTTCGTGTTAGCGACTGCCTTCGAGACGTCATGCCGGGATAGGAATGCCTGCACTGCACAGAGCTGTCAGCTCTCGGAACAAAACGACAAGCCATAGGTGGCCATGCTTGCTTGAGCAAGGCGCTATAGGTGATAGAGGGAGGGCTGCCGCCTGGTCGGCAGAGTGCTTCGACGTAGCGACGAGTACTTTTATCTGAATTGACTGCGTCGAGGCTCGCTTGAGCATAGACGGAACGCCGGCAAACGCAAGGCGTCCGGAAGCCGGACGTTATACCGGCTGATTATCAGCGGAAAGGGGAAATGCCGTAATGAAACGCTACAGGCGGACAGCTATGCCGCTTTGTCGCCCGGCTAGCTATTTCCAGCAATGACCACGGTATTCGCTATGCGATCATGCAAAGCCTGTTTCTTTTGATTGAAGAAGATCCATAAGAAGCCTGCGCCGAGCATGCCAAAGGTGAGCAAATAGCCGATTGTCCGTAAAACGGCTTGCTTGACGGTCATAGGCTGTCCGGAGTCTGCATCGACGATTCGAATATGAACCGCCCGCTTGCCGGGTGACGTGCCCCACGTTGCCCACATGATTCCGGTGATGAGTATCGGAATGCATTGACCGACGATAAGCCAGAAAACGATGGTCGAAGTAAAGGCATCTGGATTAGCGAGGATCTCGTCGGTTGGCGGACCGAGCGGAATAAACAAGACGACGACCGTCCACCATATCGAATCGATGAAGAGGGCACGGGCGCGCTGCGAATAGATTGTTTTTCTTGAGTCGAATGCCAGTCTTATTCTTGTGCAGCGATCGACGTCAGTCGAAATCGACCGCACCGCTGTCATGTAGTTCTGTTATCCGCCGAATCTGTTCGGGAAGCACGCGGCCGAGCGATAAGGGAGGAATGTCCTCAAGGGCAAAGAAACCGACGTTATCTGTTTCCGTGCCGCTGACCATTCCGGCTTTCTCGATAGCGCCTGAAAATACGATCTTCCAGATGTGGAAAGGGGAAACGGGGTGACCGTGTTTGTTCATGTCCCACACGGCCAGCAATCGCTCGATGCGTACCGTGTATCCGCTTTCCTCCTGAACCTCTTTCGCTGCATTTTCGGCGGGTGACAGACCTACGTCGGCCCAGCCGCCGGGAAGTGACCAGCGTCCGTCAGCAATCTCGCGAACAAGCAGTATTCGACCGGCTTCGTCGAAAACCGCACACCGCACGTCCAGTTTCGGATTGGCATAGCCCGATTCGAACTCGAACAGTTCGGCGACCTTGATCGTATCCAGTGACGCAGCTTCGGCAATCTGTCGATGAGCAATCTTCGCGATTTCGTCGTAGCGTTCCTTGTCGAAAGCGCTGGTCGCGTAGTGCAGTCCCGTCTGTGCCAGCGCAAGCAAGCGACGAGCTTGTTCAAGCCGTATTCGCGCCGCGTCGCTCGAGGTTGGTTCGGTCATTGGGCTCCCGATGTGTCCAGCATCACGCGCTCAAATGTGCGATTTCCACTCGCGTTACTGCGACGCTAGCGCATCGAGGCGAGCGCGGGCGGTTTCATCGGGATGCATGCAGTGATACGCATCGAAAAGCTGCGAGCAGATCTGCGCGAGATCCGCGAGATAAACCGCCTGGTCCGGGTATTCGACCTCTTTCGCATTGAGTATGTCGTCCAGCACGGGAGCGAGACGACGTAATCGCCGGAATGTCTCCAGATCTAGTTCCATATCAGTTCCTGTGGCCGCGCGAATCGTGGCTCATCCTGCTGACGGATTGTGCTGCTTCGCTCGCGCTACGTCCTTGCTGAAAATGTCCTTGCCGAAAGCCGCGGACAAGATAGCAATAGGTCCGCGCACTCGACACGCTAGCATTTCCATAAAACACGCGCAGAGAGGGGCTTTATCGCCTGCAGTTCGTACGACTCGCGCATTGCGCCTTCAGTTCCGGAAGATTTCGCAGCGCACAATCCGCTTGATCGAACGCGACATGACGCTTCTGGAGCGCTGCAATCCGCCTGGATTGTGCGCCGCACACAGATCAGATTGTTAAATTCGGGAGAAAGGGTATACGCTTACGCAACTTCCCTACTGGAGGCATTTGCTCGTGTCTACTCTCCTTGACCAGGACGGACTCGTTGCTACGTGGTGTCGAATCAACGGTGGCGCCGAACCGGATGGCCTCGCGTGCAGTGAGCTTGACGCTTCCGGCGAAACGGTGCCGCATCCTCATCCTTCGGCGCGTCGGCAGATTGTCATGACCGACATCTACTGCCAGATTGCCGAGCAGATTGGCCACGTCGCGGCCATGTCGGTCGCGGTGACGACGCGTTCGTTTGGCATCCGTGTGCCGGACGTCATCTGGATGTCACCGGAAAAGTGGGAAGGAATCGACCGTGAAAAAGGTCCTATTCCGTTTGTACCGGACCTGTGTGTCGAAGTGCTCCTCGACCGGGACGTTCCGCGAGATATCGAACACAGGGTGAGAGGTTATCTGGAAGGCGGCGCGCGCGAAGTCATTGTCGTCGGCCAGCGCGGCGAAGTGCAGTTCTATGGAGTCGACGGACTGCGGCAAGCCTCGGCGTTCGGAATAGTGCTTTCGCTTGAGCCGATGTACTTCGATGCTTAGCGTTTTCTTTTTACGGCGTCATGCCACCCGCTAAGCATAACGGGCGGATGGCCGCGCGATAGCCACCGCGTCGGCGAACACGGCTCCGTCCGCGTCCGCCGACATGCATCATGAATTACGCAGCTTTGCCGACAATGTCCTCCGGCCAATGCTGCATGACGCTCTTGTAGTGCGTGTAAAAGCGCACGGCTTCTTCGCCGTAAGCGTGATGATCGCCGAACAGCGACCGCTTCCAGCCGCCGAACGAATGCCACGCTGACGGCACCGGACTCGGCACGTTAATGCCCACCATCCCCACCTTGATCTGCCGGGAGAACGTGCGCGCCGCGTTGCCGTCGGAGGTGTAAAGCGACACGCAGTTTCCCAGCTCGTGCGCATTGACGAGCGCTATCGCACTCGCGAGATCGGGCACGCGGACAACCGAGAGGACCGGCCCGAAAATCTCTTCGCGATAGATGCGCATGTCAGGCTTCACGTCGTCGAACAGCGAACCGCCGAGAAAGAAGCCCTCTTCATGGCCGGTCACGGTATGTCCGCGACCGTCGACAAGCAGCCGTGCGCCCTCCGCGACACCCGCTTCGATATAACCCACCACCTTGTTGCGATGCGCGGCGCTGATGAGCGGCCCCATGTCCAGATTCGGCTCCATGCCGCTGCCGATCCTGAGCGAGCGCACGCGCGGCACGAGACGCTCGACCAGTTCGTCGCCGATATCGCCGACGGCCACCGCGACCGACGTCGCCATGCAGCGCTCGCCTGCGGAACCGTACGACGAGTTGATCAACGCATCGATTGTTCGGTCGAGATTGGCGTCGGGCATCACGACCAGATGGTTTTTCGCGCTGCCGAGAGCCTGCACGCGCTTGCCGTGCTTTGCGCTTTCTGTGTAGATGTATTCGGCAACGGGCGTCGAGGCGACAGCCGACATCGCCATCACATCGGGATGCGCCATCAGCGCATCGACGACGGCCTTGCTGCCATGCACGACGTTGAACACCCCTTTGGGAAAACCGGCTTCGATGAATAGCTCGGCAAGCCGTATCGAAGCGGATGGCGTGCGCTCCGAGGGCTTGAGGATGAACGTGTTGCCCGTCGCTGCCGCCATGACGAACATCCAGCACGGCACGACCACGGGGAAATTGAACGGCGTGACGCCCGCGGACACGCCAAGTGGCTGACGCAGATTCCATGCGTCCATGCCGATGCCGATCTGATCGGTGAAGTCGGTTTTAAGGAGGTCCGGAATGCCGCACGCGAATTCGACGATCTCGATACCGCGCAATACCTCGCCCTTCGAATCTTCAAACAGCTTGCCGTGATCGCGCGTAATGAGTTCGGCGATTTCATCGGAATGCTTTTCGAGCAGTTCTTTGAACTTGAACATCAGGCGCGCACGCTTCAGCGGTGGCGTCTCGCTCCATGCTGGAAACGCGGCTTTTGCAGCGGCGACGGCGGCGGCGACTTCATCCGCATTCGCGACGGGCACGCGTGCCGAGGGCCGGCCTTGCGCCGGATCGAATACGTCGGCGAACTGGCCGCTCGCGCCAGCGACGAGTCGACCGTCGATGAAATGATTTAGCTCGCGCACTGAGCTTCGATTTGCTTCGCTCATAACTTCTCCTATCGAGGATACGGGCGTTGCCCGTCCCAAGTCGTTTCCAGATTTCAGGCGTGGGTTGGTCGGCGTGGACGCCGATCGATCCACAAGTGGGATAGCCGGAAATATAGGAGATCGTCGCGGGTTTTTGACCCCCACATAGCGCACAAAAGTCTTGCCCAGTGGGAATAAATCGTCATTTGACAGAAGGCTGGGCCCGCGCATGTTTGTCCTGTTTCGCATCTTCCGCCAGGGCAGGAAACTCAATGCGCGCCCGACGCATCTCCACCGCCGCCGCGCGCGGGCCGTGTAATCCAGATCAGCGGAATGATCAGCACGAAGATGATCGCCGACGCATAGAAGATGTCGTTCAGCCCCATCATCGCGGCCTGCGTGTTCACGGTGAAATCGAACAGCGCATTCGATGTCGACGGACTCACATGCAGCAGCGTCTGCGTCGCGTCCGTCTGCTGCGCGAAGAGCGGATTGGTCGCGTTGGCCTGTTCGGTCAGGCGTTCGTGATGCAGGATCGTGCGGCTGTTCCATGCCGTGCCCGCGATCGATGTGCCCACCGCGCCGCAAAACACCCGCACGAAGTTCGAGAGCCCGGCGGCGGCGGGCACCTTCGGCCCCGGCTGTCCCGAGAGAATGATGGCCGTCAGCGGCACGAAGAACATCGCCATCGGAATGCCTTGCAGCAGCGTCGGCAGCACCAGATGCCACGTGTCGATCTCGATCACGTATTTCGAGCGCATGAAGAACACGATCGCGAAGCCGATGAACGCAAGTGTCGCGATGATGCGCGCGTCCGAGCGCGGCAGCACGCGGCCCATCACGGGCGCGAGGATCACCGCGAAAATGCCGAGCGGCGCGGTCACGAGGCCGGCGTCGACGGAACGGTAGTTCAGGTACTCCTGCATCCATTGCGGCAGCAGCACGAGGTTGCCGAAGAACACGGCATACGCAACCGAAATCGCAATCGTGCCGCCGAGGAAGTTGCGCTGCTTGAAGAGGCGCAGATCGACGATCGGGTTCGGCTCCGTCAGCTCCCACACGAGGAAGAACGCGAAGCTGATGACGGCCGTGATCGCGAGCGTGACGATCACGGGCGAGCCGAACCAGTCGAGATCCTTGCCCTTGTCGAGCATGATCTGCAGCGACGCGACCCACGTGACCAGCAGGCCGAGGCCGACGATGTCGATGGGCAGCTTGCGCGTCGGCGTTTCGCGCGTGCGGTAGATCATCCACGTGACGCCCGCCGCGAAGATGCCGACGGGAATGTTGATGTAGAAGATCCACGACCACGAATAACTGTCCGTGATCCAGCCGCCGAGCGCCGGGCCTGCGATCGGGCCGACGGTCGCCGTCATCGCCCACAGCGCGAGAGCCGTCGACGATTTTTCTTTCGGCCACGAACTGAGCAGGATCGACTGCGATAGCGGAATCAGCGGACCGGCCACCACGCCTTGCAGCACGCGCGCGAATAGCAGCACGGGCAGCGACGGCGCGACGCCGCACAGCCACGACGCAACCACGAAGCCGAGAATCGCGCCGACGAACAGCTTGATCTGCCCGAAGCGCTGCGTGAACCAGCCCGTTAGCGGAATCGCCACGGCATTCGACGCGGCGAACACGGTGATGACCCAGGTGCCTTCGTCGACGGATACGCCGAGGTTGCCCGAGATAGTGGGAATCGCGACGTTGGCGATCGACGTGTCCAGCACGTTCATGAACGTGGCGAGCGCGACGGCGAAGGTCGCGAGCACCAGCTGGCTGCCGTGCAGCGCCGGCTGGGGAGGCGGGCCGGCGGGCTTTGCAGGGGCGGGTTGGTCCGATGATCCGGCGGGTGGGTTCGGTTCGCTCAAACGGGTCTCCGGGCGGTGAAAGGGCAACGCGTCGAATGAGTTCGCGGGTCGTGTCGCGCGGCGCAGCAGACGGATAAAGGCCGATGATAGTCGCAAGCGGCGAACGGCATCGGCAAGGTGCGCATCCGCGCGCGCGGAGCGGATCAGAAATGCGTTGTCCAGTGCGAGATCGCGTGCGTGCATCACGTGTTGGGCGCCGCTGACGGTCGTCACAAAATTCACGCACAATCGAGGCGTGCGGCGTATGCTGCCGCCTGCGCGTGACACGGCAGCGGCGCCATGCCCTCGGTGCGCCGCGCGATAGAGCGAAAGCGAAAGGAATGATGGCGATGGCCTGGGAACAATTCGACAACGGCTGGCGGCTCGCGCCCGCCGACGGACCGGCGACGGCGCTGGTCGTGCTGCTGCATGGCGTCGGCAGCAATGCTCAGGATCTTGTGCCGCTCGCGGACATCTGGCGCGAAGCGCTGCCGCAAGCGGCGTTCGTCTCGCTCGATGGCAGCGAGCCGTTCGACGGCGGCTTCGGCGGCCGTCAGTGGTTCTCGCTGCGCGATGTCGACGTAGACAATCGTCCGGGCCGCGTCGCCGCCGCATGGCCCGCGCTGCAGACAATGCTCGACGCCGAACTCGCGCACTGGAAGCTCGGCTATGGCCAGCTCGCGCTGGTGGGCTTCTCGCAAGGCTCGATGATGTCGCTGCATCACGTGGCGACGAATCCGCAGGGCGCGGCCGTCGTCGTTGCGTTCTCGGGGCGGCTTGCGTCGCCCGTTACGACGCACAGCGCCACGCCCGTGACGCTGATTCACGGCGACGACGACGCCGTGATTTCCGTCGACGAAACCGAACGCGCCGCGATCGCGCTGCACGACGCGGGCTTCGACGTCGAGGCGTTCGCGCTGCCGGGTGTCGGCCACACGATTTCCGGCGACGGCGTCGCGCTGGGCCGCGATGCACTGGTACGCGCGCTCGCGCCGTTGGCCCGCAGCTAATCCATAACGCATCGAATCCCGTCACTTGAACTGTCAAACCGGCCGCGCCGTAAGCGGCCGTAAGACAGTTTTCGAATTCATTCTCCTAAAGTTCGCTGGGCATTTGCCGATATGCGCTCAAGAGCCGGAAAAACTTTCCGACGCACGAACGCGCCGCTTCATTGCGCCGTACGTTTGACATTTCCGCTGCCCGCAAGGCAGCTCACTTCTTTCAAAAGAGCCTGACCATGGCCAGATCGAATGCGCAGTCATCGCTTTTTGGACGCCTGTTCCGCCAGTCCGTGGCGGTCGATCTCGGCACGGCCAACACGCTGATCTACACCGACGACGGCGGCATCGTGCTCAACGAGCCGTCCGTGGTGTGCTTCGACAAGCAGGAATCGGCGGCGGGGCGCAAGGTCGTCGCGCTGGTCGGCAGCGAGGCCAAGCAGATGATCGGCCGCGCGCCGTGCAACCTCGAACCCGTGCGGCCGATGCGTCACGGCGTGATCGCCAACTTCCCCGCAGCCGAGCACATGATCCGGCAATTCGTCGATATGGCGAGTCCGCGTCCGTTCTTCGCGCGCCGCGCCGCGTTCACGATCTGCGTGCCGTCGGGCGCGACCCAGGTCGAGCGCCGCGCGATCCGCGAGGCGGCGGCAGCGGCAGGCGCGTGGAAGGTGAACCTGATCGACGAATCGCTTGCCTCAGCGGTCGGCGCGGGCTTGCCGGTGTCGTCGGCGACGGGCTCGATGGTCGTCGACATCGGCGGCGGCACGACGGAAATCGGCGTGATCGCGCTGGGCGGCACGGCGTACAGCGGCTCGATCCGCGTCGGCGGCGACCAGTTCGATGCCGCGATCATCAAGCACGTGCGCAACAACTTCGGCGTGCTGCTAGGCGAGCAGACGGCGGAACTCGTGAAGAAAACGATCGGCTCGGCGCTCGCCGTCGTGCCGCCCGACACGATGCGTGCAACGGGACGCGGCGTCGACGACGGCTTGCCGCGTACGGTCGAAGTGTCGACGCAGGATGTCGTCGATGCGATCGCCGCGCCGCTGCGCCAGGTGCTCGCCGCCGTGAAGACGGCGCTGGAAAGCGCACCGCCCGAACTCGTGACGGATATCGCCGACGCGGGCATCGTGCTGACGGGCGGCGGCGCGCTGCTCGGCAATATGGCGCGCTATTTCAGCAACGAACTGGGCCTCGAGGTGCGCGTCGCCGACGAACCACTGACCTGCGCCGTGCGCGGCGCCGGCGCGGCAGCGAGCGCAGGCCTGCTGGAAATGTCGGCGTACGACTGACGCAATCGTTTGACATAGCTGACTGCGCGCGCGGGCCGCGCAGCGTCATGTAAGAATGAGGCTTCTACGGCGCCTTTATCGTGGATAATGCGCGCCTTTTCATTCTTGCCTCGTTCAGTGAATCAGACTCCCGCTTCATCCGCACTTTCCATCGAATTGCCCAACGGCCTGCGCATGCCGTATGTCGAACAGGGCGACGGCGAACTGCTGCTCTTCGTGCATGGTTCGCTGTGCGATTACCGCTACTGGGAGCCGCAACTCGCGGGTCTGTCGAAGCGTTATCGCTGTGTTGCCGTGAGTCTCACGCACTATTGGCCCGTCACGGATACGCCCGATGCGTTTCCGTTCAGCTGGAGCGATCACGCGGATGAAGTCGCGCAGTTCATCGAACTGTATGGCGCGGGACCGGCGCATGTCGTCGGTCATTCGCGGGGCGGCTGCGTCGCGTATCACTTCGCGCGACGTCATGGGCAGCATGTGAAGACGCTGACGCTCGCCGATCCGGGCGGGCCGTTGCAGATCGCGGGCCGTGCGCCCGCGAGTTTGCCGGAGACGGTGAACGCACTGCGTGCACGCGCGGCGCAACTGATCGAAGAAGGAGAGGTCGACGCGGGCTTGCAGCTATTCGTCGATTCCGTGAGCCGCCCGGGTTTCTGGTCGAAGAGCACGCCGGGTTTCCGGCGCATGGCCACCGACAACGCACACACCCTCGCGCGTCAGTTCCGCGATCCGTTGCCCGCTTACACGCCTGAAAGCGCGTCGGACGTGAAGTGCCCTGTGCTGCTGATCGACGGCGAGAAGAGTCCGTTGATGTTCCGGCGCGCGGCCGAAACGCTCTCGACCTGGCTGCCGGATGCGCGCCGCGAAACGGTGATGGGCGCATCGCACGGAATGAATCTCGCGCATCCCGCCGCCTTCAACCGTTTCGTCGACGCGTTCATTCAAGGTACGCGTTGAGACTTTGTTGACCGGTCAGTCTTTTGCGTGCGCGTCGATATCGAGCGCGCGCTCGGCCGGTTCGCCGACGAGACCGCAGTAGTAGAGATGCACGCCGATCGCGAGCGAGTCGTGGCGGATCTCGTTGAATGCCTTCCACGCCTTTTGCGGTTCCTTGAACACCAGATAGTGCGCTTCGTGCGAAACGAGGCGCGCGACCTGATGCAGCCCATGTCCGTGCAGACGGTCGACAAGTTCGTCGAGGCTGCGGTGCGTGCGCGCGTCGGTACGCGGATACAGCATGTGCAGAACGGCGACCTTTTCCGTCGCCAGCGCCGCCGACATCGCGAGCACGATGTCCTGATGGTTCAAGGCCGTGACGACGATGTCTTCTTCGGCTTCTTCGGTCGCGGGAAAGAGCGTGTCGATGTTCATGTTCATTGTCGTTATTCCTGTTTGTTCCAGTGTCTGACTTTTAAAAAAGACCCGCCAAAAAAAGGCGGGTCCAAGACAGCAATGTGTTTGCAGGGGAAGCTAAACACAGGTTCAGTATCTCAGACGCGCTTGCGTTTGACGTCCTGCCCCGAAGCAAAACATTGTTGCACTGGATGCGCTTACTTTCATTTGTCTGTCGACGAATAGGCTTGTGCACGCGTCGAGTATTGCTTGGTGCGAGATGGATTGTTGCGCGCAAGCGATGCAATCAAACGGCTTGCGCACCGTAGAATGCTGACGGCAGCCGGGTGCGGCAATACGCGCAGTAGCGAGTGCGTGAATGATTCGTTCAATGCGCAGGTTATGCGCTGCAGCCCGGTCTCACGTGTTTCGCGTGCCTCCAGCAATGCAATGTCGAAAGGAATCCCAGATGAACGTATCAACGACCAAAGCCACGCTGTCGTTTTCCGATAGCGACGAGAAGATCGAACTACCCGTTTATAAAGGATCGTTGGGTCCGGATGTAATCGACATTCGCAAGCTGTACGGGCAAACGGGCAAGTTCACTTACGATCCGGGCTTCATGTCGACGGCGTCGTGCAACTCGGAAATCACGTATATCGACGGCGATAAGGGCGAACTGCTGTATCGCGGCTATCCCATCGATAACCTCGCGCAAAACGCGGACTTTCTCGAAACGTGCTACCTGCTGCTGAAAGGCGAGCTGCCGAACGCGCAGCAGAAGAAAGAATTCGAAGACACCGTCACGAAGCACACGATGGTGCACGAGCAGATGCATTTCTTCTTCCGTGGCTTCCGTCGCGATGCACACCCGATGGCGATTCTCGTCGCGGCAGTCGGTGCATTGTCGGCGTTCTATCACGACTCGCTCGACATCAGTAACCCGCTGCATCGCGATGTCTCCGCGATCCGCATGATCGCGAAGCTGCCCACGCTGGTCGCGATGGCGTACAAGTATTCGATCGGCCAGCCATTCGTGTATCCGCGTAACGACCTGTCGTACAGCGCGAACTTCATGCACATGATGTTCTCGAACCCGGCCGAAGAGTACAAGGTCAACGACGTGCTGGTTCGCGCGCTCGATCGCATCCTGATCCTGCACGCCGACCATGAGCAGAACGCATCGACGTCGACGGTGCGTCTGGCCGGTTCGTCGGGCGCGAATCCGTTCGCATGTATCGCTGCCGGTATTGCATGTCTGTGGGGCCCGGCGCACGGCGGCGCAAATGAAGCCGCGCTGAACATGCTGGAAGAAATCGGCTCGGTCGATAACATTCCGAAGTTCATCGAGCAGGTGAAGGACAAGAACTCGGGCGTGAAGCTGATGGGCTTCGGCCATCGCGTCTACAAGAACTACGATCCGCGTGCGAAGCTGATGCGCGAAACCTGCCATGAAGTGCTGAACGAACTGGGCCTGCATGACGACCCGCTGTTCAAGCTCGCGATGGCACTGGAAAAGATCGCGCTGGAAGACGAATACTTCGTGTCGCGCAAGCTATATCCGAACGTCGACTTCTATTCGGGCATCGTGCAACGCGCGCTCGGCATTCCGACCGCGATGTTCACGTGTATCTTCGCGCTCGCGCGCACGGTCGGCTGGATTGCGCAATGGAACGAAATGATCGCCGACCCTGAACAGAAGATCGGCCGTCCGCGTCAGCTGTTCGTCGGCGAAACGCCGCGTGAAGCGAAGCCGATCGCGAAGCGCTAAAGCTTATCTACAGTCAGGCTCGCTTTTGAAGGCCGCTATCCGCGGCATCGTCTGAAGCGCAGGCGCCGCTCCCGCAAGAGGGGAGCGGCGCCTTTTTTATTTGCTGCGACGCGCTGTGATTGGGAAGGATGACGAAGTAATGTGCGCAATCTGCACCCCGCCTGGCAATGAAAACGGTGGCGATCGTCACGACAGCACGACCCGTGCCATGCATCCTTCAGGTTGCCTTTCAATGAAAATTTCATGAAGAATCGGGGCACCGACGGCACTATCCTCTGTCGTAATCGCATGAACCTTCTACAATCACCGAACAAAGCCACTAGCACAGGAGCAAGCTGATGCAGGATCCAGAAGCACTCGGCGGGCTGTCCCATCAGGGCGGCGTGGACTATCGCGGCGAGGAGAGCGACGGCGCATTCATCGCGCCGGAAAACATGAACGTCGCGAGCGCGACCCAGCATGTGCTGAAATCGGGCGGCACGTTCATCGTCAACGATCCCCTGGGCGACGTCACGGGCCGCGACGACGGCCTGTTCGTCAACGATACCCGCGTGCTGTCCCAGCTGCGCCTGACGTTCGGCGGCCGCGCGCCGTCGCTGCTGTCGGGCAGCGTCGGCAGCGACAACACCTCATTCACCGCGCATCTGACCAACCGCCCGCTGCCGCCTCTCGGCGGCGACAGCACCCCGGAAGGCGTGATTCACGTCGAACGCGTGCGCGTGCTGTCGGGCACGGTGATGAACGAAGCGATCGAGCTGACCAACTACGGCACGACGGACGCCGTGGTGCCGCTGTCGATCTCCTTTGCCAGCGACTTCCGCGACATGTTCGAAGTGCGCGGCCTCAAACGCGCGAAGCAGGGCACGGTCGAAACGCCGCGCGTGCACAAGAACGAAGTGCTGCTCGGCTACGTCGGCCTCGACGACGTGGCGCGCCACGTGCGCGTCGCATTCTCGCCGATGCCCGACAAGCTGCTGGCGGACCGCGCCGACTATTCGGTGAAGCTGCCGGCGCAGGCGTGCGTGTCGATCTATCTGTCGGTGGCAGTAGAGGT
Organism: Paraburkholderia sabiae; assembly: GCF_030412785.1. Classification (NCBI taxonomy): domain Bacteria; kingdom Pseudomonadati; phylum Pseudomonadota; class Betaproteobacteria; order Burkholderiales; family Burkholderiaceae; genus Paraburkholderia; species Paraburkholderia sabiae. The sequence continues at coordinate 2,469,566 of NZ_CP125295.1, read as the reverse complement.
CGCGGCGCACAAGGGCACGCCCGAGGTCGACGTGCCGCAATCCACCCGTACCGTCACCGAGTTGCACGTGTCGCAGATCGACGCGGCGCGCCCGCGCGTGGGACGCTCGGCCGTGCGTGCGGCGCTCGTCGATGCGCACCTGGTGATGCGCGAGCGGCGCCGCGCGTCGGCGCGCGTGCGCTCGAGCAATCCGCTGTTCAACGCGTGGATCGACCGCTCGCAAGCCGACCTGAATCTGCTGACCACCGATCTCGCCACCGGCCCGTATCCGTATGCGGGCATTCCGTGGTTCTCGACGCCGTTCGGGCGCGATGCCGTGATCACGTCGCTGCAGATGCTGTGGCTGCAGCCGGGTCTCGCGCGCGGCGTGCTGCGTTTTCTGGCCGAGCATCAGGCGAAGGAAGATTCGGCGTTCCGCGACGCCGCCGTCGGCAAGATCATGCACGAGATGCGCCGCAGCGAAATGGCGGCGACGGGCGAGGTGCCGTTCGCGCTGTATTACGGCGGGGTCGACACGACGCCGCTCTTCATCGTGCTGGCGGGCGCCTACGTGGCGCGCACGGGCGACACGCAACTGGTCGACGAACTGTGGCCCGCGCTCGAACTCGCGGCGAAGTGGGTCGCGGGCGTGTGTGACCGCAATGTGTACGGTCTGCTCGATTATCAGCGCGCTTCCGACGGCGGTCTCGCGAACCAGGGCTGGAAGGACAGCCACGATTCCGTGTTCCATGCGGACGGCCGCTTTCCTGAAGGGCCGATTGCGCTTGTCGAAGTGCAGGCCTACGCGAGCGCCGCGTTCGACACGATGGCGCAGTTCGCGATGCTGCGCGGCCAGTCCGACGACGCGGTGCGCTACACGCAGCGCGCCACGGCAATCCGCGCATGCGTCGAAGACAAATACTGGATGGACGATTCGAGCTTCTATGGCATCGCGCTCGACGGCAAGGGCGACCTGTGCCGCGTGCTGGCGTCGAATGCGGGTCATCTGCTGGCGTTCGGGCTGCCGTCGCGCGAACGCGGGGAAGCCGTGGCGCGTGCGCTCGAATCGACGCTCTTCCACACGGGCTGGGGCGTACGGACGCTGGCGGCCGGCCAGCCGCGCTTCAATCCGATGGCGTATCACAACGGCTCGGTCTGGCCGCACGACAACGCGCTGTGCGCGCGCGGGCTCGCGCGCTACGGCGCGAAGGCGGCGGCCGTGCGGCTGCTGCAGGCGCTGTTCCAGGCGGCCGTCAACTTCGACATGCGTCTGCCGGAGCTTTTTTGCGGCTTTCCGCGGCGCCGCGGCGAACAGCCGACGGCTTACCCCGTCGCGTGTCTGCCGCAAGCCTGGGCGGCCGGCTCGCCGTTCATGATGCTGGAAGCATGTCTCGGCATCACGATCGACGCGCAACGGCGCGAAGTGCTGATCGAGCAACCGATGCTGCCGGACGGCATCGACTGGATCGAAATCGGCGATCTGCGCGTCGGCGACGCGTCGGTGTCGATCACGTTCCGGCGCGTGGCGGGCAAGGTCGTGGCGTCAGCGGAGCAGGGCGACGTGCGCGTGATCGCGCTGCTTTGACGTGCGGTTTGCACGATAACTTCGACGGAGCAACGGCTTGGCGCAACAGAACGTTTATGTCGTGTTCAAGGGCACGCTGAAACTCGGCGTGCCTTTTCTCGACGGCTACAAGGGCGATCCGCACTACGTGATCGTCGCCGACGACGCGAACGGCGGCGAGTTCCGCATCGTCACCAACGTGAAGTCCGACAGTTCGCTCACGGGCCCGGCGGGGTATCACGTGCTATATGCATGGAACCAGTATTTCGATCACCCCATGACGGCCGACCTCGCGAAGCTGCCCGCAGGGCTGACGCAGACCGGCTTTCCGAAGCTCGATTACGTGCATGATTCGCGCCTCGTCGATCTGTCGGGCATGCGTCCCATCACGCTCGATACCGCGACCGAGCACAACGACATCAACGCGCTCGTCAACGGGATGCTGCAGCTGGATATGTCGGCGGCGCCCGTCGATTATCTGTATCCCGGCAAGAGCGGCAACGATATGCGGCGCGGCTGGAAGCCGACGAAGAGCGTCACCGTGTACGGCTTCGGCTTCCTGTTCGAGCCGCAGCACGACGGCCTGCACGAAACGCATATGAATCAGGGCAACCCGAAGCCGCAGAAGGGCAGCCGCGTGCGGGATCATTCGTCGGAGAACGGCACGTTTCAGGACGGCGCGGTGATGGTCGAAGTGGATGGGCGCTTCCAGGCGCTGTTCGTCGCATTTCAGACCCAGCTTGTGCCGACGGACAACCGCGGCTGGCCGATTCCCGGCCAGTCTCATCCGATTTTGGGCTGAGATCGGGCTGAGGTCGGTCCGGTCGGACAGCAGCGAGCAGCAATACGCCGCACAGCTTGAACCATGCCAATGCGGTGCTAAGCTTGGCGAAAGCGTTCAGCGTATTTTTCAGGGCGCGTGACGATCCTGCCCGGTGCATCCGGCGGGCAGGAGATCGACGCAGTTCAGGAAGGAACTCATGAGGAGAAGCTCATGGCGGCACGCTCGATTGCATCGTTGTCCCTCTCGTTCGGCCTCGTTTCGATTCCCGTCAAGCTGTACTCCGCGACGGAAAGCTCGTCCGACGTGCGCTTCAACATGCTCGCGCCCGACGGTTCGCGCGTGAAGCAGCAGTACATATCCGAATCGACGGGCGCGGTCGTCGAGCGTTCGTCGATGAAGAAGGGCTACGAGTTCGAGAAGGACCGATTCGTCGTATTTACCGCCGACGAACTGAAAGCGCTGGAAGAAAGCGCGAGCCATGTCGTCGAGATCGTGGCCTTCATTCCCGAAAAATCGGTCGATCCCGTCTACTACGACAAGGCGTACTACATCGCGCCCGACCGCCGTGGCGGCAAGCCGTATAGCCTGCTGCAGCAGGCGCTCGCAGAAAGCGGCCGTTGCGCGCTGGCGAAGTGGGCGTCCAGGGGCAAGACGCGCATCGTGCAGGTGCGGCCTTCCGCCGACGGGCTGGTGTTCCAGCAACTGCTGTTCGCGGACGAAGTGCGCTCGCTGAAAGACCTGAATATCGAGCATGTCGACGTGTCGGCGTCGGAACTCAAGCTCGCGATGCAGATCATCGAGCAGGGCACGGAGGATCATTACGATCCCGCCGCCTACGAGGACGAAGAGAAGAAGCGCATCCTCGCGGCCATCGACCGGAAGATCGAAGGCAAGCAGGTGATCTCGACCGAGCGCGCCGACGCACCCGCTGAAGGCGGCGAAGTGATCGATCTGATGGAAGCATTGCGCGCGAGCCTGCGTGGCGGCGCAAAGGCCAAGCCTGCCACTGCGCCGAAGCGCAAGGCGGCCGAACCCGTCGCTGAGGTTGCGGAGATCGCGCAGGCGCCGCGTGCCCGCAAACCGGCGGCGCGTGCGGCCAAGGCGCCCGCCGAAGCGCCCGCGAAGGTCCGGGCGCGCAAGTGACGCCAGACGACGCGCCGCACAGCCTGACGATGCGCGAATTGCAATCGATGCTCGGCGTCTCGCGGCGCATCATTTCCGGACTCGTCGATGCCGGCTTCGTCACGCCGTCGCGCGGGCCGCGCAATGCGCTGCGGTTCACGTTTCAGGACGTCGTGTTGCTCAGAACGGCGCTGCAATTGCGCGCGTCGAACATTCCGCCGCGCCGGATCATCCAGGCATTGAAGCGGCTGCGCGCCGAACTGCCCGACGAGTTGCCGCTGTCGGGCATCCGCGTGACGGCCGTCGGCAACGATATCGCGGTGAGAACGGGGCCCGCGCAGTGGGACGCGATCACCGGGCAGCAATTGCTCGACTTCGAAATCGCCGAAATCAAGGGGGACGTGGTGTTCCTCGAATCGGCGCCGAAGCCGGAAAACGCCGCGCGCCAGGCCGAAGACTGGTACGACCTGGGCGGGCAGCTGATGAAATCGGACGTGAAGGGCGCGGAGCAGGCGTACCGGAACGCGATCGAGCTGGCGAAGGAACCGTTTTACGCCGCCTATGTCGATCTCGGGGCGCTGCTGTGCGAAACGGAAGCGCGCTGTGACGACGCGCTGCGCGTGTTCGATGATGCGCTGGATCATTTCCCCGACGACGCCGTGCTGCATTTCAATCGCGCGGTCGCGCTGGAAGGGCTCGACCGGCTCGACGAAGCGGAACGCAGTTACGAGCGCTGTCTTGCGCTTGATCCGTCGTATGCCGATGCGCATCACAATCTCGCGATCCTGCTCGAAAATCTCGGCGACAAGCAAGGCCTGTTGCGCCATCTGAACGCCTATCGGCGGCTGACTACCTGACGTTGCGCGGAGTGTGCGCCCGTTAATCGGCGGGTACGCAAACAGGCGTAGACTTGCCCATTACACTCGCCGAGGCGGGTGCAGCGAGGGGTGCAGCGAGGCGCTCGACCGGGCCCCTCGTCTGCCATGCGCGCAGGTTGTTTTCAGTGCAAAAGCACACACGTATTGAAGACTGGACAAACAGAATTGAGGTCCACAACCCATGCTCAAGCCCGAATTCAATGACGCGGACAGCGCGCGTCCCGAACTGCTGTGTTATCTCGTGGCCATCGCGGCGGCGTCGTATGCGCTGACGCAGGAATGGCGCGTCGATCATGTCGTCGAATGCTGCCGACGCTGGCTCGCGAAGAACGACGTGAAGATGTATTGGCTCGACCGCGTCAGGATCGGTCAGCTCGCGCTGAAGATCGCGAGCGAGGATCTGCTGGAGGCGGGCATCGCCGTGCGTCTGTCGAGCGTCAATGCACTCTTTACGAGCGAGATGGAACTGAACGAAGCGAGCACGATGGTGCAGCGAATGATGTCGCTGTGCCAGGAAGCGCTTTGAGCAAAGCGCATAGTCCGGTTGCGCAGCGTTGTACCGGGCGAACACAGTGTTGCAACTTCCATAGCTGATCGCGAGACAGGGCCAATTCATACTTCGGGGTGGTCATGCACTGCATCGTGCAGTGCAAGCAATCAGCCTTGAGGTCGCTGTGAAAACATTCGGAATGAGTCAAGTCCTGTCAGGTCTGAACGATCTGGTCAGGCAACGCGTGAGCGCCGTCGCGCGAAAACGGATCGCGCGCATCGCCGTGTTCGCGCTCGTGCCGCTGCTGACGCAGGCGTGCGCGAGCACCAGTTCCGTCGTGCAGACGGGCGATGCGGGGCGCTTTACGCTCCATGCGTCGGCCGCGGGTGGAAGCGCCGCCTGGGCGAGATCCCACAAGGCCGTCATGCAGAGTGCGAACGATTTCTGCGCGCAACGCGGTGAAGTGCCGAGCGTGGTGTCGGAATCGTCGAAAGGCGTGAGGGCATTGGAAGCGCATGAGGCCGATCTCACGTTCGAATGCCATCCGCGCTTCTGATGCATCAATGCACGAACGCCGTGCATCGGATGCCGGGCACATCGCTCGCTACGCCGTAGAGGGTGCTGTTCGACCCACGCTGTCAACTGCCGCCGCACAACAACTCGTTAGACGAAACGGGAAGCGAAAAGCGCAAGTCACGTCAGTCGCGCTTAAGGATGTGCAGCTATAAAGTGTGATGCAAATGCGATTTGCGCGGCGCTGCTAATCAACGAACTAGAAATGGGTGACCCGGACTCGCGGATCGATGTCTATCTGGAGGTCGCCCATCATGCAATTCATTCCAGGCGTCATGGCGCGCGTTGCCGCGCTGGTTCCTGTCACGTGTGCAACGCTGCTTGCAACGCAGGTTCGCGCTGAATCCACCTGTCCCGACTACGTCGTGCTGCCATCCGGCAGCGCTTTCAATATCGCCAGGCTGATCAAGGATGCCGGCTCGCCGCAAGCCGCGCTCGACAAGGCGCGCTCGGCCGTCGAGCAGGTCAGTTCGAATGGCGGATGCCCGCGCTCCGTCAAACGCGCCGTGTGCGAAGAGACGATGACCGTCGCGAAGAAAGCCATCGCCGCGCTGGAAGGCTGCGTCGGCCCATCCGGTTCGTCCCTTTCCGATGAAAGCGATCGGCGCACCGCGTCGCGATAGCTGCATAGCCACCGCACAGCCCCGTTTACACGCCAAAAAGCGGCCTTTTTACAGCGCAAAAGTGATGGATGAATGTCACCGCCCTGGGACATTCCCTATAAACCATCGTTCGAATAACGAAAGAAAGCGGCTTTCAGACGGCCTCGGCGCATGTCCGAACCGGCCGCAAAGCCGCGCCAGTGCTGGCGCTCAGCCAGTCAGTCCCATCCAGTGACCTTTTCAGTGCACGCTGCACAAATGCCTTGCATTACCAAAGGTATGGATAAGTGCGCACAAAATGTAGATGGATGGACCAATTTGGCTTGCTAATCTGCAATCCATGCACTAAGCACCGATGAGACACCGCTAACACGCACGAATATGCTGGCTTTCGTGTGATCAGTAGTGGCTTGTTCTGGTCGATCGCCGCGCGACGCTTGCTATTGAGTCTTTTCGCCTGTGTTCGACCTTCAGGGCCCGCGCATTCGCAATGTCGCGCGCTTCATTTTCCTGAACTTGCCAGTTGGGATGACAGAATGACCCCAAACCTGACATTTGCGCCCGAGGGCGTACTCCATCCGGGCGCACTCCAGGCGGAAGATGTTTCCGCGATGGCAAAACCCATTGCCGTGTCCGGCACCGATATCCTCAAGGTCAGAAATCTGTCGAAGATTTTCGGACCGAAGCCCGAACGAGCCGTCGAGCTGATCAAGCAAGGCCTGGGACGAAACGAAATCTTCGAGCAGACGGGCAACATGGTCGCCGTCAACGACGTGAGCCTGAGCGTCAAGGCCGGCGAGATCTTCGTCGTGATGGGCCTGTCGGGATCCGGCAAGTCGACGCTCGTGCGCCTGCTGAACCGGCTGATCGAGCCGACGTCGGGCCAGGTGATTCTCGAAGACCGCGACATCGCGCCGATGTCGACGCTGGAGCTGCGCGAAGTGCGCCGCAAGAAAATGGCGATGGTGTTCCAGTCGTTCGCGCTGCTGCCGAACCGCACGGTGCTCGACAACATCGCGTACGGCCTCGAAGTCGCGGGTCTCAAGAAGGCGGACCGCTACGCAGTGGCGCGCAGCGCGCTGACGCGCGTCGGCCTCGGTTCGTATGAAAAGCTGCTGCCGGGCGAACTGTCGGGCGGCATGCAACAGCGCGTCGGCTTGGCCCGCGCGCTCGCCGTGAATCCTTCCGTGCTGCTGATGGACGAAGCGTTCTCCGCACTCGATCCGCTGATCCGCTTCGAAATGCAGAACGAACTGCTGCGGCTTCAAAAGGAAGAGCAGCGCACCATCGTGTTCATTTCGCACGATATCGAAGAAGCCATCAAGATCGGCGGCCGCATCGGCATCATGAAGGACGGTTGCCTGATTCAGGTCGGCACGCCCGCCGAACTCATCCAGTCGCCCGCCGATGCCTATGTGCGCGACTTCTTCCGCAATGTCGACGTGTCGCGTTTCCTGAAGGCGTCGAGCCTGATGACGACGGTCGAACGCGGACTGATTTCGTGCGATATCGGTGCGCCGTGCGAGCGATATCTGAATCAGCTGATCGATAGCGGCGTGGAATGCGGCTACGTGTGCGATGAAGCGGGCCGCTATCAGGGCTGCGTCACGCCGGCATCGCTGCACAAGTCGGGCGCGCATCCTATCCGCGAAGCATTCGTGAGAGACGTGAACGCCGTTCCGCTCGATGCCGATCTGCATCAGCTCGCGACGATCGCGTTGAGCCAGGAACACGACGTACCCGTCACCGACACGATGGGCAAGCTCGCAGGCGTCGTGTCGTGCCGCACGATACTCAAGCAGGTCATGGAACGGAGAGCAGCATGAACTCGTCAGTCATCGGAAAGTTTGCAGAAAACGCCGTCAACTTTCTCTTTCAACATTTCCGCGGCGGCTTCGACGCGTTTTCAGCCGCGCTGGGCGCTGTCGTCAAGCTGCTCGAAGACGGACTCGCCGCCGTGCCGTTCGTCGCGATGCTCGTGATTCTCGTCGCGTTCGCATTGTGGCGGCGCGGCGTGGTGTTCGCGGTGTTCGTCGGCGCGGCGCTGATGGTGATTCACTACATGGGCCTGTGGGCGCAGACGGTGTCGACGCTCGCGCTGGTGATCGCGGCGACGTTCTTCAGTCTCGTGATAGGCGTGCCGCTTGGCATCTGGGGCGCGCGCAACAAGCGCGTGGAAGTGATCCTGCGCTCGCTGCTCGATTTCATGCAGACGATGCCCGCGTTCGTGTATCTGATTCCCGCTGTGATTCTGTTCGGGCTCGGCCGCGTGCCTGCCGTGATCGCCACGATCGTTTTCTCGATGCCGCCCGTCGTGCGTCTCACCACGCTCGGCATTCGTCAGGTGCGTGAGGAACTGCTCGAAGCAGGGCGCTCGTTCGGTAGCACCGATTCGCAACTGCTCTGGAAAATCCAGCTGCCGAATGCATTGCCGTCGATCATGGCCGGTGTGAACCAGACCATCATGATGGCGCTGTCGATGGTCGTGGTCGCGTCGATGATCGGCGCGGGCGGACTCGGCGAGTATGTGCTGAGCGGCATCCAGCGGCTCGATATCGGCATCGGCTTCGAAGGCGGACTGGGCGTCGTGCTGCTGGCGATCGTACTCGACCGTCTCACGGAAAGCTTCGGCCTGAAGGCGAAGAAGAGCAAACGCACGGTGCGCACCGCCAAACCCGCTGCAACGAGCACGGCAGTACGAACCTGATCGACGAGCAACGCTTAAAGACACACGCCACACCGCTATAGCTGTTCATTTTCGACAAATTCCATAATCGTGTAGGAGTACTGTATGAAAACCAATCTGTTCAAGTCGCTGGCAGCGAAGCTGGCTCTGTCGACAGTCGTTGCGATGAGCGCGGGTGCCGGACAAGCCATCGCCGCCGAGCCGATCAAGATGGCCGTGACCAACTGGGCCGACGTGCTGGCCGTTGCGAACGTCGCCAAGTACGCGCTCGAAACGCAACTCAAGCAGCCGGTTCAATTCGTGCAGGCCGATATCGGCATCCAGTACCAGGGCGTGGCACGCGGCGATCTCGACATCATGGTCGGCGGCTGGCTGCCCGTAACGCACGCGACCTACTACGCGCGCTACAAGAACGACATGGAAGACGTCGGCGTAATCTATACGGGTGGCAAGAACGGCTGGGCCGTGCCCGCGTATATCCCTGAGTCGCAGGTTTCGACGATTTCCGATCTCGAGAAGCCGGACGTGAAGAGCAAGCTGAACGGGACGATCCAGGGCATCGAGCCCGGCGGCGGCCTGATGCAGGCATCCGAAAAGGCGATCAAGGCCTACGACCTCGCCGGATACAACCTGCAGTCGTCGAGCGAGGCGGGCATGCTCGCCGGCGTGCAGCGCGCCTATCAGTCGAAGCAGTGGATCGTCGCGACCGTCTGGAGCCCGCACTGGCTGTTCCAGAAGTGGCAAATGCGCTACCTGAAGGATCCGAAGGGCACGCTGGGCGGTGAAGAACAGGTGCACGCATTCGCATCGAAGCAGTTCGCCACCAAGTTCCCGCGCGCCGATGTGTTCTTCAAACACTTCAAGCTGACGCTCGCCGACGTCGAGGCGATCGAGTTCGAAGGCAACAGCACGAACGACTACGCGACGGCCGCGAAGAAATTCGTCGACGCGCATCCGGAAAAGCTCAAGGCCTGGTTGCAGCAGTAAGCCATCGACGAGCCGAACCCGCAGCAAACCGCAACACATGCTTGACACGTCAATACCCGGAGTGACCACGTGAACGAGAACTCGCGCTTTTTTGCAGAAACGCTCCAGAGCCGCGACCCTGTCATCGCATCGGAGATCGCGCTCGAATTGCGCCGCCAGCAGACGCAGATCGAACTGATTGCCTCCGAGAACATCGTCTCGGCGGCGGTGATGGAAGCGCAAGGCACCGTGCTGACCAACAAATACGCCGAGGGCTATCCGTCGAAGCGTTACTACGGCGGCTGCGATCACGTGGACCGTGTTGAAGCGCTTGCCATCGATCGCGTGAAAGCGCTGTTCGAAGCCGAATTCGCCAACGTGCAGCCGCATTCGGGCGCACAGGCGAACGGCGCGGTGATGCTCGCGCTCGTCAAGCCGGGCGACACGGTGATGGGCATGTCGCTCGACGCGGGCGGCCATCTGACGCACGGCGCGCGTCCCGCGCTGTCGGGCAAATGGTTCAACGCCGTGCAGTACGGCGTGAGCCCGCAAACCTATCGCATCGACTACGACCAGGTGCGCAGGCTGGCCGAAGAGCATCGACCGAAGCTGATCATCGCGGGCTACTCGGCGTATCCGCGCGCACTGGATTTCGCCGCGTTCCGCGATATCGCCGATAGCGTCGGCGCACTGCTGATGGTCGACATGGCGCACATCGCGGGCATCGTCGCGGCAGGGCGTCATGAGAATCCGATCCGTTTCGCCGACGTGGTGACATCGACGACCCACAAGACGCTGCGCGGACCGCGCGGCGGCTTCATCCTCACGAACAACGGCGACATCGCGAAGAAGATCAATTCGGCGGTGTTCCCGGGCTTGCAAGGCGGTCCGCTGATGCATGTGATCGCGGGCAAGGCGGTCGCGTTCGGCGAAGCGCTGCGTCCGGAATTCACCGCGTATATCGATCAGGTGCTGCGCAACGCGCGGGCGCTCGGCGACGTGCTGAAGTCGGGCGGCGTGGATCTCGTGACGGGCGGCACCGACAACCATCTGCTGCTCGTCGATCTGCGCTCGAAGCGGTTGACAGGCACGCAGGCCGAGAAAGCGCTGGAACGCGCAGGCATCACGTGCAACAAGAACGGCATTCCGTTCGATACCGAGAACCCGATGGTCACGTCGGGCATTCGCCTGGGCACACCGGCGGGCACGACGCGCGGTTTCGGCACGGCGCAGTTCGAACAGATCGGACAGATGATTCTGGAGGTGTTGTCGGCGCTCGAACGCGAACCGGGCGGCGACGAACAGGTCGAGCGGGCTGTGCGCAGCCGCGTGCGAGATCTGTGCAGCCAGTTCCCCATTTATTCGCACGCCGAGGCGCTCGCGTAAAGCGGCCCGGCGTTTGATCAAGCACGGCGCGTGGATTCGCGCGCCGCAACCTCATCTACTGAAGAGAGAACTGACATGAGCTTCGAGGGAGTACACACCCCGCTGGTCACCCCGTTCAAGGCAGACGGCGAGATCGATCACGATCTGCTCGGCAAGCACGCCGCGAATCTCGCGGGCCGCGTCTCGGGCCTCGGCGTCGGCGGCACGACGGGCGAATACTACGCGCTGAGTTTCGAAGAGCGCGTCCGCACGTTCAACACGGTCGCGGAAGCGGCAGGCGGCAAGACGTATCTGACGGCGGGCATCAACGCGACCACGACGAAAGACGTGATCCGCCTCGGCCAGGAAGCGAAGCGTGCGGGCCTGCCCGCGCTGCTGCTCGCCGCGCCGTACTACGCGCAGCCGACGCAGGACGAATTGCTGAGCCATCTGCTGAAGGTGGACGACAGCCTCGACATGCCCGTCATGCTGTACAACTTCCCGGCGCGCACGGGCACCGACATCGGCGACGAAGTGCTGACGAAGCTGCTCGAACGCAAGAACTTCATCGCGATGAAGGAAAGCACGGGCGATATCTCGCATCTGCATCATCTCGCGACGCATTTCAAGGACCGTCTGGTGCTGAGTTGCGGGATGGACGACCAGGCGCTCGAATTTTTTGTGTGGGGCGCGAAGAGCTGGGTCGGCGGCGCGTCGAACTTCCTGCCCGAAGCACACACGGCGCTGTACGACGCGTGCGTGAAGCAGGGCGATTTCACGAAGGGCCGCGAGCTGATGGCGCAACTGCTGCCCGTGCTCGAACTGCTGGAACGCAGCGGCAAGTTCATCCAGTACGTTCGATACGGCTGCGAACTGGCGGGCACGCCCGTCGGCGCAGCACGTGCGCCGCTCGGCACGCTCGATGAAGAAGAACGCAGCACGTTTGCGAAGCTCGTTCGTCCCCTGTTGCGCAACGCTCAGTAAATCCGGCATGACCTCGAAACTGGAATTCGCGCGGTTTCCCGCCCCCGACGGCGTCAACGGGTGGTGGGAAAGCCTGCCGCCGGCTGCGCCCGCCGTCAGCGTGTCGTCCGAACGACGCTATGACTGGGTCGTTGTCGGCGGCGGCATTACGGGGCTGTGTGCAGCACGACGCCTGGCCGAGCTGGCACCCGATGCGTCGATCGCGATCGTCGAAGCGGATCGCATCGGGCGCACGACGGCAGGGCGCAATTCCGGCTTCTTCGTCGACTTGCCGCACGACATCAGCAGCGAAAGCTATTCGCGCAGCGTCGAAGCGGACAAGGCCGACGTGCGGTTTCAACGGCATGGCATCGACTATGTGCGTTCGATCGTGAAGCAGCATGGCATCGATTGCGACTGGCGCGACGACGGCAAATTTCACGCGTCGGTGAACAAGAAGGGGCATACGGCGCTCGCGCATTTCGCCGACGGTCTGGAGCGCATCGACGAAGCCTTCGAGTGGCTCGATGAAGCGGCCATCGCGAAGGTGACGGGCACGGATTTCTATCAGGGCGCGCTGTTCACGCCCGGTTGCAGCACCGTGCAGCCTGCGGCGCTGATGCGCGGGCTCGCGGCGACCTTGCCTGCGAACGTGCAGGTCTACGAACTCAGCGCCGTCAAGCGGATCGACGATCAGGGCACGGCGAAAGTGCTGAGCTTCGCGAACGGCAAGATCGTCGCGCAGCGCGTGATTCTCTGCACCAACGCGTATGCGGCGACGTTCGGCGGTCATCCGAACGGACTGCTGCCCGTCTACACGTTCGCGTCGATGACGCGCGTGATGAATCCCGACGAAGTGAAGCGGCTGGGCGGCACGCGTTCATGGTCGCTGATTCCCGCCGATCCGATGGGCTCGACCGTGCGGCGTCTCGGCACGGACCGCATCTGCGTGCGCAATCATTTTGCGTTCCGTCCGAACCTCGAAGTGTCGCAAGCCGATCTGGCGAAAGCGAAGAGTCTGCATCAACGATCGTTCGACCGGCGCTTTCCGATGCTCAAGGACGTCGAACTCGAATACACGTGGGGCGGTCCGCTGTGCCTGTCGGCGAACAACGGCGCACTGTTCGGGCGCCGCGACGACGGCGTGTACGAAGCGGTCGGCTGCAACGGCCTCGGGCTGAGCCGCGGTTCGGCGTCGGGCAAATCGATCGCCGAATACGCGCTCGGGCAGACCAGCGATCTCGTGCGCCAGTTGCTGAACCAGCCGCATCCGCGTTCGCTGCCCGTGCGTCCCATCGCTGACGTCGCGGTATCGGCGGCCATCTGGGTCAAGGAATTTTCGGCGGGAGCCGAGCTTTAAATCTGTGAGGACAGGACATGACGACCTATCAGGAATGGCAGCAGAAAGCGCAGGCGTTGTCGCTCGACGGCCGGGCGTTCATCGCCGGACAACGTTGCGCGGCGGCGTCGAACGAAACCTTCCCGACGCTCAATCCGTCGACGGGAAAGGCACTCGCCGACATCGCCCGCTGCGATGCGAAAGATATCGACCGCGCCGTCGTGGCGGCGCGCGATGCGTTCGAATCCGGCGTGTGGTCGAAGGCCGCGCCCGCGCAGCGCAAAGCGGTGCTGCTGCGGCTCGCGCAATTGATCGACGAGAACGCCGACGAACTCGCGCTGCTCGAAGCGCTCGAAGCGGGCAAGCCGATCAGCGAATGCATGGGGCTCGACATTCCCGAGTCGGCCGCGTGCATCCGCTGGCATGCGGAAGTCACCGACAAGCGCTACGACGCGCTGTCGCCGTCGGGCGCGAGCGTCGTGAGCATGATTACGCGCGAGCCGATCGGCGTGGTCGGCGCGGTGCTGCCGTGGAATTTCCCGGCGCTGATGCTCGCGTGGAAGATCGGCCCGGCGCTCTCCGTCGGCAATAGCGTGATCGTGAAGCCCGCCGAACAGACTTCGCTGTCGACGCTGCGTATCGCCGATCTGGCATTGGAAGCGGGCGTGCCGGCAGGCGTGTTCAGCGTCGTGACGGGTTTCGGCGAAAGCGCGGGTCAAGCCCTGGGCCGTCACGCCGACGTCGATCTCGTGGCGTTCACGGGCTCGACGGACACGGGCAAGCGCTTCCTTCACTATTCGGCGGATACGAACCTGAAGCGCGTCGTGCTCGAATGCGGCGGCAAGAATCCCCAGGTCGTGTTGCCCGACGTCGCGAATCTCGATGCCGTTGCCGAGCAGGCCGTCGCCGCCGCATTCTGGAACATGGGCGAGAACTGCAGCGCAGGCTCGCGCATCCTGGTGCCGGCATCGCTGAAAGCGAGTCTGCTCGAAAAGATTCAGGCCGTGCTGGAAGGCTGGAAGACGGGCGATCCGCTCGATCCCGACGTCAAGCTCGGCTCGCTGATCGAACAGAAGCATTACGAAAAAGTGCTCGCGCACATCGAGAAGGCGAACGCGGAGGGCGCGCATCTGGTGTGCGGCGGCAAGGCGACGCGCACGGAGTCGGGCGGCTGGTTCGTCGAGCCGACCATCTTCGACAACGTGACGCCGCAGATGAGCATCGCGCGCGAAGAGGTGTTCGGCCCGGTGGTCTGCATCATCGAATACGCGGATATCGACGAAGCCGTGCAGATCGCCAACGACACCTGCTACGGCCTCGCCGCCTCGCTGTGGACCGACAACGTGAACCACGCCCACAAGATCGCGGCACGTATCCGCGCGGGCACCGTGACGGTAAACTGCTTCGGCGAAGGCGATCTGTCGACGCCGTTCGGCGGATTCAAGCAATCGGGCTTCGGCGGCCGCGACAAGTCCGTCTATGCGCACGACCAGTATTGCGAGCTGAAGACCACCTGGCTGAAGCTCGACTGAAGCAGCGTGACGATACGACCGCCCGCCCGGCCATCGCGCCCGGCGGGCGGTCGTGCTCACGTGCTGCGGCGGACTCGGGTTGTCCGCGCTTGCCTGTTGCCGCGAAGACTCGCACACTATTTTTTTCGCGCGGGCGTTTTCCGCCCGGCGCGCGGCCGACGCACTGTCACGGGGCAGTGCACAGCGCCCGTCCGCTGTCGTTTAGCCAGCGGACGTGTCCGCTTCACAGGTGAAAGCCATGCAAAAGAAACAGATGTTCGCCGACAGATTGCTCGCGCAGATGCCTTCGCTGCGCGCGCTGCGCTGCTTCGTGACGGCGGCCCGCTACGAAAGCTTCACGCAGGCCGCCGAAGTGCTGTGCGTGACACAGGCCGCGATCAGCCGGCAGATCAAGGAACTCGAAGACTCGCTGGAAGTGGCGCTGTTCGAACGGACGGGCCGCCACATCGCGCTGACGGATGCGGGGCGCATTCTGTACAACGCGTCCTATCTGTCGATCATGAACATCGCGGAAGCCGCCGAGGCCGTGCGCCGCACCGACCGGCACGCGCTGACCATCGCCGTCTCGCATACGTTCTCGGCGTTGTGGCTGTCGTTCAGGCTGCCGTCGTTTCGCAAGCGTTTTCCGGAAATGCGCCTGCACGTGATGGTCACCGAGCACTTCATGGAACTCGACGACCTGATGGAGCCCGACATCATCATCACGAAGAATCCGCCGCGCGAGCCGGAGTACGAGATCGAGCCGCTGTTCCATGATGTCGTGTATCCCGTCTGCAGCCCTTCGTTTCACGAGCGGCATTTTCATGGACGTTCGCTGAAACCGCTGGATCTGCTGTCGCATCCGACGCTCAATCTCTCGTTGCTCGGCCGCGCGCAGGTGTGCGAACACGTCGACTGGCGCGTGTGGCGCAACTGGTTTCAGCAGGGCGACGGCTCGGACCGGCTGGTCGAGAACGAACATCTGGAAAGCAACGACTATCGGCTGCTCGTCGCGCAGGCTGAAGCGGGCGAGGGCACGCTGCTCGGCTGGCATCATCTGGTGCATCGCCAGGTCGAACAGGGGCGGCTGCTGCGGCCCGTGCAGGATGCGCTCGAATTCCACGACCGTCACCACTATCTGATCACGCACAAGAACGCGCGGATGAAGCCTGAGTATCAGCAGTTCCGCGAGTGGCTCGGCGAAGAGGTCGGCGCGATGATGGGCGAATGGCGCAGCGTCGAAGTCGAAGCGGCGAAATAGCGTTGCGCGCGTCGAATCAGGCCGTCTCATGTTGAGCCATGTCCATCCTTCCCGAGCCGAAGCGTCGCCGCCATTGCGCTTCGGTATCGTGCTGCTGCCGAACTTCACGTTGACGGCGTTTTCCGGTTTCGTCGATCTGCTCCGTCTTGCCAGCGACGAAGGCGACATGAGCCGGCCCGTGCGCTGTTCGTGGACGATCGTCGGCGAGTCGCTCGTGCCCGTCAGGGCGAGTTGCGGCATTCAGGTCGCGCCGTGGATCACGTTCGACGAAGCAGGCGCGTTCGATTACGTCGTCGTCGTGGGCGGTCTGCTGCATTCGGGGCCGTCCGCGAGCAAGGCCACGTTGCAGTTCATCCAGAACGCCGCGAAGACGTCGGCGACGCTGGTCGGCATCTGCACGGGCGTGTTCGCGCTGATGCGCGCCGACGTGATGGACGGCTACCGGATGTGCGTGAGCTGGTTCCACTACTGGGATTTCGTCGAACGCTTTCCGGGCGTCGACGAGCGGAACCTGGTGGCGGACCGCCTGTTCGTGATCGACCGGCGGCGCATCACCTGTTCGGGCGGGCGTGCGTCGATCGATGTCGCCGCGGCCATTCTGCTGCGCCATGTCGAGGCGACGATCGTGCAGAAGGCGCTGCGCATCATGCTGGTCGACGATGCACAGAAGGGCAACGCGCCGCAGCCGCATCCGCCGGGGCTGGAACCCGCGACGCACCCGAAGGTTCGCCGCGCGATCCTGCTGATGGAACAGCACATCGGGCAGCCGCTGAGTCTCGCCGATCTCGCGCAACGGCTGGAGATGTCGGTCAGGCAACTCGAACGGCTTTTCGCGTCGGAGACGGGCAAGTCGCCGCATGCGTATGGACGGCAGATCCGCATCCGCATGGCGTCGTGGCTGCTCACGAGTTCGGACCGCACGGTCGCCGATATCGCCACGTCGTGCGGCTTCTCCGATGCGTCGCATCTTGGCCGCGAGTTTCGAAAGGAATTCGGCGAATCGCCGAATGCGTACCGTGTCGCGCGGCCGCCGAGCCAGTCGCCGGCGCTGCCACCCAGCGCCAGGCTGGACACGGACGACGGGCACGTTCACGCGGACAACGGAAACGCAGCGATCTGACCAGAGCAAACAATGAAACCGCCCACGCAAGGGACCAAGGGATACCGCCGCCTGATTCCGTCGATGACGGCGCTCGTCGAGTTCGAATCGGTGGCGCGGCTTGGTAGCTTCACCGTCGCGGCGAACGAACTCGGCGTCACGCAGGCGGCCGTCAGCCGCCAGGTCAAATTTCTCGAAGACACGCTCGGCGTGCGGCTGTTTCATCGGCTGCACCGGTCGATCGAACTGACGGAAGAAGGCAAGGCGCTGTATCTCGTCATCGCCGAGTCGATGCAGAAAATTGCCGGCGTGTTCGACCGGCTCACCTCGGGGCCCGTGCAGCAGGAACTGGTGCTGGCCGCGACGTCGGCGTTCTCGCATTTCCGGCTGCTGCCGCGACTCGAATCGATCCGGAACGCGCAGCCGAATCTGCAGCTTCGCCTGTCCACGCAGATGTTCACCGCGGATCTGCGCCACAAGGAGATCGACGTTGCCGTGCGGTTCGGCAACGGACGTTGGGGCGACGGCACGGCAACCCTGCTGTTCGACGAGGAAGTCTTCCCCGTGTGCTCGCCGAAGTGGCTGGCGGCGCGCGGCACGCCCGCCTCGCTGCAGGACGTTGCGGACGCCACGCTGATCGAATCGGACTCGACTTCGGAAGGCTGGATGGGCTGGGAGGAATGGTTCCATGCCGTCGGCCTGCATCCGTTGCGGCTGAACTATGCGCTGCGCTGCAGCCTGTACACGGATGCGATCCAGGCCGCGCGTTACGGGCAGGGCATCGCGCTCGGATGGGGCAGGCTGGTGCACGATCTCGTCGATGCCGGCGAACTCATCCGGTTGCCCGTCGCGTCGCTCAAGACGAACGATGCGTACTTCGTCGTGGTGCCGCACGGACGCACCATCACCCCAGCCGTCGACGGCCTCATCGAGTGGCTTCGACAGGATGCGGCAGCGCAGTAACGCCTGCTCCTGGCGCTCGCATAATCGCAGGTAATGTCAGGCAGAAAATAAAGCACATTGACGCTCTTTTTCGGCAATCCAATACTGGATTCATCGCGGGACCATTTCGAAGTCCCGACATCCCCTGAACGCTGGAGAAGACGATGTCCGAAGTGCAAATCAAAACGCATGGTGAGTTGATCCGCAGCCGTCAATCCGGACATGGCATGCCCGGCGAACTGTTCGGCCGCCAGGACGTCTTCGAAACGGACGTCGACGTGTTTTTTCACAAGCACTGGATTCTCGTCGGCGTGACGGCGGATGTTCCGGAGCCGGGCGATGTGTCCGTCGTCGATATCGGCAAGGCGTCGGTCATCATCGTGCGCGACGACGATGAGAACGTGCGCACGTACCGCAACGTCTGCCGTCATCGCGGCGCGCGCCTGAAGGAAGCAGGCAAGTCGACGGTCGGCATGCTGGTGTGTCCATATCACCAGTGGACTTACGATCTCGACGGCAGCCTGCGTCACGCGTCGCACATGGGAAAGGACTTCGATCCCACCTGCCGCAGCCTCAAGCCCGTGCATACGAAGATCGTCGGCACGCATATTTTCGTGTGCCTCGCCGAGCAGCCGCCCGAAGATATCGTGAAGCTCGAAGAAACGATGCTGCCGCGTTTCGCGCCGTTCGACCTGCAGAACACGAAGATCGCGTTCGAGCAGGAGATCGTCGAACACGGCAACTGGAAGCTCGTCATCGAGAACAACCGCGAGTGCTATCACTGCGCGGCGACGCATCCCGAGCTGACGGCGTCGTTTCTCCCCGAAGACTTCGGCTTCTGCCCGGATAATCTCAGCGACGAGTCGCTGCGCGCGCTGGAAGAATACAAGGAGCGCAACGCAGCCTGTCAGGTGAGCTGGGAGCGCGACGGGTTCGTCTGCGGAACGGTCGAACGGCTCGACGAGGATGCCGTCACGCAGTTCAGGACGCAGCAACTGGTGATCGCCGGCAATGGCGAATCGCAAACGCTCAGCACCAAGGTTGCCAGCACGAAGCTGCTCGGCAATCTGGAGCGGCGCGACCTCGGCGACACGCATCTGTGGACGCACAACTCGTGGACGCACGTGATGAGCGATCACGCCGTGATCAGCTACATCATTCCGCTCGCGCCCGACCGGACGCTGGTGCGCTCGAAGTGGCTGGTCCATGCCGATGCCGTGGAAGGCGTGGACTACCAGGTGTCCGACCTGACGGAAGTGTGGATCGCGACGAACACGCAGGACAAGCATCTCGTCGAAATCACGCACGAAGGCACGCAGGATCCCGCGTATTCACCGGGCGTGTTCTCGCCGTTCACGGAAACCTACGTGGACCAGTTTTCGCGCTGGTATGCGGCGCGACTGAGCGCGCACGGCGTCTGACCGCGCTCGTCAATACGCGAACTTCGTGTAGTGCTCGCGCGTGGCGGCGTCCTCGACGTTGTCCACGCGCGGCATGGTCCGCAAGAGCCGCTTCGCCTTCGCGCTCAGGCTTTGATAAACGCTCTCCGGCACGTCGATCTGCACTTCCGGGCGGAAGTACCAGTTGCGGCTATAGCCGATCACGACCATCGGGCGCGGTGTCTGCGTCAGGTTCGGCGTGCCTCGATGCAATGCGCGTACGTCGCGAATCATTACGTCGCCCAGTTCCATCGTGATCGAATGCAAGGTCGCGCGGCCTGCTTCGTATGCCTTTAGCGCGTCTTCGGAATGCATGCGATGCGTGCCGAATGTCGTTTCGAACGGTCCGTTGTCGGGCGTCACGTCGCAGAGCGGGAAGTTGACCGCGAGCTGGAATGACGGCGTTTCGGGAAAGCCGTCGAAGAGCGCGGGCGTGTCGCGGTGCACGTCCTGATAGTCGGAACCATGAAGCGGCGTATCCGTCGCCAGCTGGCACATCACAGGTTCCTCACCCGCCACGCGCTCGACGATGCCGAGCACATCCGGGTCGGCAAAAATGGCTTCGTCGGCGAACACGCCGGCAAACGGCAGCGTGATGTAGTGGCGATTCGGTCCTCGAACGGCCGTGGCGCTTTCGCGCAGACGCTGTTCGAGAAGGACGTCGAAGGCGTCGCGCCATTGCAGCAACGTGTCGCGAGAAAAGTGCTGACGCAGCACGACCATACCGTCGGTGTCGAACTGTTTGGCAAGCGCGTCCAGCTCGGCAGTCGTATAGCGGCTCATCGGCGTCTCCGGAATCATGGTTGTGTGAACTCCACTGTAATACGTGCAGTCGCAACGAGTGTGCGCGACCTCAGGCCTGGATCATGCTCCGGGCTGCTCATCTGTTCGATGGGGAGCGAAGGATGAGCAATGCACGTAGCACTCAAGGCGCCGTCTACCTCGAAGGCGAAACTCAGGTCACGCTGCTGACGCTGATCGTCGCGCTGCATCTGCTCGTCTACGCGGAAACACGCTGGTGGCTCACGGCGTCGCAGGCGGTCGACGCGATGCGGCGCTGGCATATGACCGATGCGAGCGCGCTCGATGTGATGCGGCGGGTCACGCTGTCGAGCAGAGCGCTGCCGCTTGCGATGCGCCTCGTCGAGTGCCACGCGAGCCTGCGCGATTCGGCGGGTCTGCAGGCAGCCTTTACCGACCAGCTTCAGATCGACAAGGATGCGGATCAATACCGGATCATTCGCCGAGCATGCGAAATGGCGCTGTTGCGCATGTAGCGTCGGCGGGGACGTGTGAAGAAGAAGGAGCGCGAGGCTCCGTAGCGGGATGCGATATCGCAGCCGCGAGCGCGGCTGCGTGTGCTTCTGTGGACTTCAGCTTCGTTCAGCCTTGCGTCAGCGCTTCCTCGGCGGCTTGCCAGTGGTCGGTGACGGCCTTGTCGGTGATGCGCACTTTCGCCAGCAGCGGCACGTAGCCGCGCAGCTTGATCTCGCCGACGGCGAGCGTTTCCGAGCGATAAATCTCCGGCGTGACCTTGGTGCCGTCCTCGAACTCCACGGTATAGCCGTCGATCGGTCCCCAGCGGCCCTTCGGTACAGGTTCTACATAGACGTGCAACATTTGACCTCTCCCTGCGTTATGAACAAGCGTTGGGCGGTTCGCACTGACTCGCCGAACTGTCGCCTCTTGTATAAGAGAGTACCGAACCTGGCGATCATCGCGGGCGCGTGTCGCGCGCCGTGACGAGAATAAAAATCGCATATAAATCAATTGGATATGCGTTTCATTTCGCGATGTGAAGCGGCTTTTTCCGATACGCATTGCCTTCTGGCTGCGATGCAGCACGCAGTTTTGTGACACGAGCCCTGATTTTGCAATGTGAGATTGCGGCCCTGGTTGCTTCGGGAAAAGGACACGGGATGTCCCGGGCGCGCGGTAGGATCTCGACGAACCCAACGAGATCCGACAAGACCCGCGGACACAAGGAAACGCAAACATGAACGTGCTAATCAGGGCGACCGCATTCGCTGCGGACAAGCATCGCAACCAGCGGCGCAAGGACGCCGACGCCTCGCCGTACATCAACCATCCCATCGCCCTTGCCGACGTGCTGGCCAACGAAGGCAATGTCGCCGACGAAGCCGTTCTCGTCGCGGCCTTGCTTCACGACACGATCGAGGACACGGAAACCTCGATGGAAGAACTGGTCGCGCAGTTCGGCCAGGAAGCCGCCGACATCGTCGCGGAAGTCACCGACGACAAGTCCTTGCCGAAGGCGGAACGCAAGCGCTTGCAGGTCGAGCACGCGGCCACCATCAGCGGCAAGGCGAAGCTCGTCAAACTCGCCGACAAGATCTGCAACCTGCGCGATATCGCGGCCTGTCCGCCGGCGGATTGGCCCGTCGAGCGCAAGCGCGAGTATTTCGACTGGGCGAAAGCGGTCGTGGACGGGCTGCGCGGCGTGCATCCCGGACTCGAAGCGGTGTTCGACCGCGCGTTTGCGGCGAAGCCGCCCGCAGCTTGACTATTCGAGAAGTCCTAAAATGCGCCCGTCCCATGGAAAATAGCGGACTCGGGACACGAGCGATAAACGAATAGCGGCAAGAGAGGGCCGGAAATTGAAACTACTGCACACCGCCGACTGGCAGATCGGCACCCAGTTCGGCCAGTTCACGCCGGAAGAAGCCGCGCATCTGACGGAAGCGCGCTTCGACACGGTCCGGCGCATCGCGAGCCTTGCCACGGAACGCGGCATGGACGCGGTGCTGGTCGCCGGCGACGTCTTCGATCAGCAGACGGTCTCCGAAACGGTTATCCGCAGGCTGTTCGGCGCGTTGTCGGGCTATGCCGGGCCGTGGTATCTGCTGCCGGGCAACCACGACGCCGCGCTGGCCGAAAGCGTCTGGACCCGTGCGCAACGCCTCGGTTGCGTGCCGGACAACGCGCATCTGATTCTCGAACCGGGCGTGATCCTGCTGGACGCGCAGCGGGCCGCGCTGCTGTGCGCACCGCTCACGCAGCGCAATACCTACGGAGACACGACCGCGTTCTTCGACCAGTTGGAAACGCCCGAAGGCTATCTTCGAATCGGGCTCGCGCATGGCAGCGTGACGGGCATCCTGCAGGAAGACGTCGATTCGACGAATCCGATCGCGCCGACCCGCGCGCAGACGGCGCGCCTCGACTATCTCGCACTGGGCGACTGGCACGGCGAGTATCGGGTCGAAGAGCGCATCCGCTACGCGGGCACCCACGAGCAGGACCGTTTCCGGAGCAACGAGCCGGGCTACGTGCTCGAAGTCGAACTGCCGGGGCCGGGCGCGATGCCCATCGTGCAGCGCACGCGCGTGAGCAAATACGGGTGGCATCTGCTGAAGCCGCATCTGACGGTGGCAAGCGACGTGACGCAACTGCGCACGCAACTCGAAGCGTTCGGCGAACACGACGTGCTGCGTATCGAAGTGACGGGCGATCTCGCGCTTGCCGACGCCGAAGCGGTGAACGTCGCCATCGAGGAAACCCGCGCGCGCGTGCGCGCACTGCGCGCGACGACCACGGGCGTCAAGGTGCTGCCGACGGACGAAGATCTGGCCGCGCTCGGCGCGCGCAGCGGTTATCTGGCGAAGGTGGTCGAGCGGCTGCGGGCGATCCAGGCCGACGGAGAAGGCGCGGTTGCATCCGAAGCGCTGCTGATGCTCGCGCGATATCAACGTGAAACGGGGGCAGCGTGATTCTCGAAAGCATTACGATCCAGAACTTTCGCAAGCTGACTGACCGCATCGTCATCGATGGACTCGAGTCGGGGCTGAATCTGATCAGCGGCCCGAACGAGGCAGGCAAAAGCACGATCGCCGAGGCCGTGCGCACGGTGTTTCTCGACCGCTACAAGGTGAGCGGGCTCGACGCGCTGATTCCCGCGTCGCGCCCGGACGGTCTGCCGACGGTCGAAGTCGGATTCGACATCGGCGGGACGAAACATCATCTCGTCAAGCAGTTCGTCAAGAAGCAGCGCTGCAATCTGCGCGTCGGCAGCAAGACGTTCGACGGCGACGAAGCGGAAGCGATTCTCGCCGACACGATCGGCTTCACCCGGCCGAAGCAGGGCCTCACCCGCGCGGAGCACGCCGGCATTCCCGGACTGCTGTGGGTGCGCCAGGGGCAAACGGGCGACGTGCGCAAACCGGGCGAACACGCGTCGACGCATGTTCGCGCTGCGCTGACGCAACTCACAGGCGGCGAAACGCCCGGCGGCGACGACGCGCTAATTGCCGCTGTCCAGAAAGATCTCTTTAAGCTGATCACGAGCCAGGCGCGTAAGCCGACGGGCGAACTGGCTTCGGTCGAGAAGGAGATCGAGAGCCTGAAGGCGGACCAGTCGACGCTGGAACAGGCCAACCGCGATTTCGACGAAGACATCGTCCGGCTCGGCAAGCTTCAGCGCGAACACGACAACGGGGAGCGCGAGCGTCCGTGGGAAGCGCTGCGTCAGAAGGCGGCGGCCGCGCTTGCTCGTGCCCAGCAAAACGACGTGCTCAGGCGCGAACACGATGAGGTCGCGCAAAAGCTCAGGTTTGCCGAGACCGAACATCGGTCGCTGGTCGAGCAGGAGCAGTTTGCCGCGAGTGTCGAGGCGTCTGTCGCGACCGACGGGCGCGATCTCGACAAGGCCGAAGCGGTCGCGGCTCAGGCCGAAGCCGCTCACGAGCGTGCGCAAGCTGCCGACGCCGCCGCGCAGAAGGCGAGCGAGCAGGCGCAGCACGCGCATGCGAAGGCGATTGCCGCCGAACTCGCAACGGAAGTCAGGGCGCAGGCGCAAAGCCAGCAGGCGGATATCGCCCGCATCGAGGCCACGCTCGCGCGCGCGACGGAAAGCCACGCTAAGGTGCTCGAGCTGACGCGCGTTGCCGCGAACCTCGAACTCGACGAGAAGAAGATCAGGCGTCTTCAGCAGGTGAGCGAGGAACTCGTTCCGCTGCAGGCTCAAAAGAACGCGGCGCTGACGCGCATCGAATACCGGTTGAGCGCGGCCATCATGGTCGACGGTGCGCCCGTGCAGGGAGATGGCACACTGGTGCTCGACGGGCGCAGGACCATCGGCCTGCCGGGTCTCGGCGAATTGACCATCGTGCCCGGCACGCTCGACCTGTCCGCGCTCGATACGCAGTTGCAGAGTCTCGAAGCCGAACGCGACAAGCTCTTGCTCGCGCTCGGCGTCGACAGCCATGCGCAGGGCGCCGAGCAGCTTTCGCGCTGGAAGTCGGTGTGCATCGAGCGCGACAACCACGCGCAGATGCTCAGAACGCATGCGCCTGACGGCGTCGATGCGCTGCGCGGCGAACTCGAACAGGCGCGCGGCCGTCTGGGCGCGACGCAGGCGAAGCTGGACGCGCTGGAAGACGCGATGGGCGCGATCCCCGTCGCGCAGGCAAAGGACGCCGTCGATACGGCGCGGGTGCAGAGCGAAACGGCGCGCGCCGCGCTGCTGGATGCCGCGACGCTCAAGGCACAGACCGCGGCGAGCGTGACGGGCATTCGCGAGCGTCTGCAGGTCAACGAAGCGCGGCTGAAAGATCCCGCGTTCATCGAAGAACGCAGGCGCCGGCAGGCGGCGCTGGTCGAGAAGAAGTCGTACATCGACGAGTACACGCGCAATCTCGAGGCAGCTGCGCAGCGCCTGAGCGCCGTCAGCCAGGACGATCCGCGCGCCGATGCCGAGCGCTACAACCGTTCGGCCGAGATCGAGCATCAGCAGCATCTCGACCGACAGCGCAACGCGGGTTTGCTGCGCACGCGGCTCGAAACGCTCGGCGGCACGGAACTCGGCGTGCGTCTCGCGCAAACGGCGGCTGCCATCGAGCAGGCCGAGGCGCGGCGCGCGGAACTGCGCATGCGTGCCGACGCGCTGAGTCTGCTGGAGCAGGTGCTGGTCGAAGAGCGCGATACGGCCGTCGCTACCTTGCGCAAACCGCTGACCGACCGCGTCAATCACTACCTGCGGCGCGTGTTCCCGGCGGGCGAGCTGAGCGTTGACGAGTCGCTGTCGCCTGTGGGCCTGATGCGCGGCACGTCCGACGAAGCGTTCGACTCGCTCAGCTACGGCACGCAGGAACAGCTTGGACTGCTGGTGCGTCTCGCGTACGCCGATTTGCTGAAGGACGCGGGCAAGCCGACGCTGCTTCTATTCGACGATGCAATCGTCCATACGGACGAAGAGCGGCGCGAGTCGATCAAGCGCGCATTGCTCGACGCGTCCACACGGCACCAGATTCTGGTGTTCACCTGCCATCCGTCGGCGTGGAGCGATCTGGGTGTGAAGCAGCGGCGTCTGGAGGATATCAAGGCAGCGTCGCGGCTGGCCGTCTGAAACGGGTGTCGGCGCGAGAGGCCGGGCCGACACCCTCATTCGCCCCCATCAAAACCGGGTGATAACATTTGTTGTCATCCTCATCGCCCGGTACACCGTATGCCCGACACCTTCGACCAGCTCGCCACCCTGATTCGCGGGCGCTTCTCGGAACTCAGTCCGCAGTTCCAGATGGGCGCGGCGTTTCTGCTCGATCATCCCGATGAGGTGGCCGTCTCGTCGATGCGCAAGGTCGCCGAGCGCGCGCAGGTGCAACCCGCGTCGCTCGTGCGCCTGTCGCAGCAACTGGGCTTTCCGGGCTGGAACGAATTGCGCGATCTGTTCGTCGCCCGCGTGCGCACGCGTCCCGAGCCGCTGACGAGCCGTGCACGCTCGCTCGTCAAAGGCCACGCGAAAGACGCGCTCGCGCACGATCTGCTCGTCGCGCATCAGCACAACCTCGAAGTAACGGCGGCGCACAACGCGCGCGTCACCATCGAAGCGGCCAAGCTGCTGCGGCGCGCGCCGCACGTGCATGTCGGCGGATTTCGCTCGTGCTATCCCGTCGCGTTCGGTTTCGTCTACGGATACCGGCTGTTTCGCTCGTCGGTCTCGCTGCTGACGGGCGAAGCCGGCACGCTCGAAATGCAGTTGCGCGGCATCGAGCGCGACAGCGCGACCGTCGTCGTCAGCTTCGCGCCGTATTCCGTCGAGGCGGCGCGCGTCGCCGAAGCCGCGCTGGAAAAGGGCAGCAAGCTGATCGCGATCACCGACAGCGCCGTCTCGCCGATCGCGCTGAACGCCGACAAGGCGCTGATCTTCTCGCACGAAAGCCCGTCGTTCTTCCCGTCGCTGGTCGCCGCGACGGCCATCGCCGAATCGCTCGTCGCCCATCTGCTCGCGCTCGAAGGCACGGACGCCGTTCAGCAACTCGAACTCGCCGAGCAGTCGCTGCACGCGAAGGGCGCCTACGTTCCTTAATCACCGCTGACGCGCGCCGTTCTCGACAACAGGCGCGCCGATTTGCGTCTTCTTTGACAACATATGTTGTTGTGCGCTATAAATGCCGCATCGCGTGTTGACTGAAGTTCGAGGTGTCGTGTGGCGAAGCAGGGTTGGGAATTGCATCGGATAGCGGGCGAGCCGTTTGAAATCGGCCGCCAGCTCGGCGAACTGGCGCGGCCGGTTTTCGATGCGTACATGCAGCAGAGCGCCGCGTGGCGCGCGGTGCAGGCGTGGCGCGGTCACGCGTTCGTGCAGCATCTGCGCGATGCGGCGCGCGCGCTTTTTCCCGCTCAACTGGACGAACTCGACGGCATGGCGGCGGGCCTCGGCTGGTCGGCCGAAGACGTTTTCCTATGGAACTGCCGCGGCGAACTCGTGCACGACACGCCGGACGGCTGCACGACCTTCGCCGCCGTGCGCGCCGACGATACGCTCATCGCGCACAACGAGGACGGCGATCCGTTTCTGCTCGGCAAAGGCCTGCTGGTCGACGTTCAGCCGAAGGGCAAGCCCGGCTTCGTCAGCTTCTGTTACCCCGGCTCGCTGCCCGGTCACACGTTCGCGGTGAATCGCGCGGGACTCGTGCAGGCGATCAACAATCTGCGCATCCGTCAGTCCGTGACGGGCGTGCCGCGCATGATCCTGTCGCGCGCGGTGCTCGACGCATCGACGCTCGACGAAGCCGTTCGGCTGCTGCACGACACGCCGCGCGCGAGCGGCTTTCATCACACGCTCGGCGCGGCGGGCGAACGCCGCGTGTTCAGCATCGAAGCGACGGCGCAGCGCTGTTCGATCGAATCCGTCAGGCGTGCGTCGGGTCACGCGAATCACATGATTCATCCCGGTTGCGAAGACGAATCGCAGATCGTCACGGATTCGTCGCGCGACCGGCAGGCGCGCATTGCTTTGCTGCTCGACGAGCGCGGCGCTGACATCGACGGCGACACGCTCGTCGACATGCTGCACGACAAGGCGCCCGCCGGTTTGCCCATCTATCGCGACGACCCGCACGATCCCGACGACGAAAACACGCTCGCGACCGCGCTGTTCCAACTCCGCGACGACGGTATCGCGCTGCGAGTGCACGCGCAGCACGCCGTCGTTTTCGAAACCTTTGTTGCACGCACGGCGGCCTGAGCGCCGCCGCCTTCCGCTCATTCAAGGAGAGCGCATGACAACCGTATTCCATCGCATGCCCAAGCAGACGTTGCCCGTCGCCGTCAAAGGCGAGGGCATCGAGATCGTCGATTCGACGGGCAAGCGTTACATCGACGCATCGGGCGGCGCGGCCGTGTCGTGCCTCGGCCACAGCAACCAGCGCGTGATCGACGCGATCAAGCGACAGGCGCAGGCATTGCCGTACGCGCACACGTCGTTCTTCACGACCGAGCCCGCCGAAGAACTTGCGAGCTATCTGACCGAGCGCGCGCCGCAAGGGCTTGGGCATGTGTATTTCGTGTCGGGCGGATCGGAGGCGATCGAGGCGGCGCTGAAGCTCGCGCGTCAGTATTTCGTCGAACTGGGGCAGCCGCAGCGCCGTCACATCATCGCGCGGCGTCAGAGCTATCACGGCAATACGCTCGGCGCGCTCGCGATCGGCGGCAATGCGTGGCGGCGCGAGCCGTTCCTGCCGCTGCTGATCGACGCGCATCACGTGAGCCCGTGCTATGCGTATCGCGAGCAGCGCGCGGACGAAACGGAAGAGCAGTTCGCGCAGCGTCTCGCCGACGAACTCGAACAGAAGATTCTCGAACTCGGTTCCGACACGGTCGCTGCGTTCGTCGCGGAAACGGTGGTCGGCGCGACGGCGGGCGCGGTGCCGCCCGTGCGCGAGTATTTCCGCAAGATCCGCGCGGTGTGCGACCGCTACGGCGTGCTGCTGATTCTCGATGAAATCATGTCGGGCATGGGCCGCACCGGCCATCTGTACGCGTGTGAGGAAGACGGTGTCACGCCCGATCTGCTGACCATCGCGAAAGGTCTCGGCGCGGGTTATCAGCCGATCGGCGCGACGCTCGTGAGCGACAAAATCTATCAGGCGATCACGGGCGGAACGGGCTTTTTCCAGCACGGCCACACGTACATCGGCCATGCGACGGCATGCGCCGCCGCGCTCGAAGTGCAGCGCGTGATCGCCGACGAGCATCTGCTCGACAACGTGAAAGCACGCGGTGAACAGTTGCGTTCGCTGCTGCGCGAGCACTATGCGCAGCATCCGTCTATCGGCGACGTGCGCGGGCGCGGGCTGTTCGTCGGTGTCGAACTGGTGAAGGACCGCGCGACGAAAACGCCGTTCGATGCGAAACTGAAGCTGCATGCCGCGATCAAGCGCGAGGCGTTCCAGCGCGGCCTGATGGTGTATCCGATGGGCGGCACCGTCGACGGCAAGGTCGGCGATCATGTGCTGCTCGCGCCGCCGTTCATTTGCACCGCAAGCGATATCGAACAGATCGTCAGCCGCCTGACGGATGCGATCGAAGGCGCGCTCGCTGCGTCGGGCGCCGCCTGACCGAATTCACTCACACACGAAGAGCTTCCGATGACCAACCGTCTGCCATCGTTCGACGCCAGCCACGCGACGCCCGAACAGAAAACCGTGCTCGAAGAAATCCTGTCGGGTCCGCGCGGCAATCTGAACGGGCCGTTTCTCGGCTGGATTCATAGTCCCGAACTCGCGCAGCACGCGCAGCGCCTCGGCGCATTCTGCCGCTACAAGACGGGCTTGCCGCTGCGTCTGTCGGAACTGGCGATTCTCGTCACGGCGTCGCGCTGGCAGGCGCAGGCCGAGTGGTTCATCCACTATCCGATTGCAATCGAAGCGGGCGTGCGCGTTGAAGACGCCGAGGCGATCCGCACAGGCAACGTGCCGTCGTTCGCCGATGCCGACGACGCGCTGATCTACGCGTTCGCCACCGAGCTGTACGACGCGAAGCGCGTGTCCGATGCGACGTATGCGAAGACCGTCGAGCGTTTCGGGCATGAAGTGACGATCAATCTCGTCGGGCTGCTCGGCTATTACGCGCTCGTCGCGATGACGTTGAACGTGTTCAACATGCGCGCGCAGGGCCAGGACTCGCTGCCGTTCGCCGAATAAGCGCTTCAGAGAAGGGCAAAAAAGAGAAGGCCCCGGCTGACTTCATGAGTCAGCCGGGGCCTTCGCGCATCTGCAAGCGGCGGTTAATTGAACCACTCGCGCCGGTTTAAGCCAGCGAGCTTAGTTGCCGCGGAACGTCGAGAAAATGCGTTGCTCGACGCTCGGACGCTTGCCCGATTCCGACGTGCCGGCCGTCACGCCGCCGACTTCCGTCGAACCCGACGTTGCGCCGAATTGCGGCTTGGCGGCCGGATACGCGACGTCGTTCTGGTCGAGCGAGCCGTTTTGTTGAGCGGCGACCAGTTCGGCCTGAACCTGCGCGCGCGTCACGGGCGCGTTGCTGGCTTGTGCGAACGACACAGCGGGAACGATCAGAGCGGATGCAACGACAACTGCGGAAAGAAGCGATTTCATGATGACCTCCGAGAACATTTGTTAATCAGTTCGGTTTGAACTCTCTTGTCCGAACCGTTGATGCGAGTGTATTTCCGGAAGGGTGATCAAAAAAGTGGCAGATTGGAGAAAGATTCTTGCGGCGAGTGAAATAATGATCAGGAGCGCGGCTTCACGGCAGTGCCACCGATATCCGCCTATGATGATGCTTCGGTCCACGCCTACGGCCCACGTTTGGCGCAGCACGCGTGACCGGTGCCGAAGCCGCGAATGATCGGGCGAAGACCGCCGCGGCCGGCATCGTCGTTGGGAGCGCGGCAGCACGAACCCGAAACAGGAGAGACGAATGAAGCGCAAGGCATCAGCAGTCTGGCAAGGCGGTCTGCAGGACGGCAAGGGCTCCATCTCCACCGATAGCGGCGTGCTCAAGGACACGCAGTATTCGTTCGCGACGCGTTTCGAGAACGGCATCGGCACGAATCCCGAAGAACTGATCGCGGCGGCGCATGCAGGGTGCTTTTCGATGGCGTTGTCGGCGGAACTCGGCAAGGCCAACATCAAGCCGGAGCGCATCGCGACCACGGCTACCGTCACGCTCGACAAGGACGGCGGCGGCTTCGCGGTGACGGCCTCGCATCTCGACGTCGTCGTGAAGATTCCGGGCGGCGACAAGGCCGCGTTCGACAAGGCCGCCGCCGACGCCAAGGCAGGTTGCCCGATCTCGAAGGTGTTGAACGCGACGATCACGATGGACGCGAAACTCGAAACCTGAGTTCTCGTCACACAGCGCAGTTCTTTCCGCTCTTGCCCGGTCACGCGATCCACCGCCGGGCTGAGCGGCGCATCCGGGATCGACACAAATGGAGCGGCCATGACATCACAAGCAGATAAAGCACAGGCGTTTCGCGCGCTTCACGAAGCGAGCGTGCCGTTCGTCATCCCCAATCCGTGGGACATCGGTTCCGCGCGCCTGCTCGAAGCGCTCGGCTTCAAGGCGCTGGCGACGACGAGCGCGGGTTATGCCTTCTCCATCGGCGTGCCGGATAACGCCGTCGGCCGCGAGCAGATGATCCGTCATCTCGCCGAACTCGCGCCGTCGACGGCGCTGCCTGTCAGCGCGGACCTCGAAAACGGCTTCGGCGACGCGCCGGAGGACGCGGCCGAAACGATCCGCCAGGCGGCTGCGGCGGGCGTCGTAGGCGGCTCGATCGAGGACGCGACGGGCCGCGCCGACAATCCCATTTACGCGCACGACCTCGCCGTCGAGCGCGTGCGCGCGGCCGTCGAAGCCGCGCGTGCACTGCCGTTCCCGTTCACGCTGACGGCGCGCGCGGAAAACTATCTGGCCGGACGCGCCGATCTCGCCGATACGATCCGCCGTCTGCAGGCGTTCCAGGAAGCGGGCGCCGACGTGCTTTACGCGCCGGGCCTCAAGACGCGCGAAGACATTGCGGCCGTCGTCAGTTCCG
The DNA here is from genome assembly GCF_030412785.1 of Paraburkholderia sabiae. Taxonomy (NCBI): domain Bacteria; kingdom Pseudomonadati; phylum Pseudomonadota; class Betaproteobacteria; order Burkholderiales; family Burkholderiaceae; genus Paraburkholderia; species Paraburkholderia sabiae. The sequence continues at coordinate 2,437,699 of NZ_CP125295.1, read as the reverse complement.
TCGACCGGCCCGTGAATGTGCTGATGGGCATGGCGGGCATGCCGTTTTCCGTCGACGATCTCGCGGAACTGGGCGTGCGGCGCATCAGTGTAGGCGGGGCGCTGGCGCGCGCGGCGTTGGGCGGGATGCTGCGCGCCGCGAACGAAATGCTCGGACGCGGCACGTTCACCTACACGAACGAAGCAGCGACGACGAAAGAGATTACCGACCTGTTTGCGTCCGTCGGCAAGTCTGTCTGATTGGACGAATGTCGCAGACGAATGCCGTTTGAATGCGTCGGTATTTCGCCTTGAATTCTTGAACGCGCAGTCATAAACTCGGTGGCATGACCGATATCACCGATTCCAGACGCTCGCCCGTTGTAAAAGCGGAAGCTGCGTGTGCGCGCGGCCGTCCGCGTGAATTCGACACGGACGCGGTGCTCGCCGCAGCGAGCAAGGTGTTCTGGCGCCAGGGCTTTCACGCGACGTCCGTCGAAGATCTCTGCAACGCGACGGGCGTGCTGCGCGGCAGCCTGTACGGCGTGTTCGGCGACAAGCACGGCATCATGATGGCCGCGCTCGACCACTACGCGGAAAACGCGGTCAACGGTCTCGTCGAACGTCTGAACGCGAATGTGCCGCCCGAAACCGCGCTGCGCAATGCGCTGTTGCATCACACGCGGGTCACGTCGACGCTGACAGGCTGTTTCATCACGAACAGCACGCTCGAATTGCAGCCCGAAGACGAAGCGCTGCGCGCGAAGATCCAGTCGATCCAGCGGCGCGTCGTCACGTTGCTCGCGGCCGCCGTGATTCGCGGACAGGCGGCGGGCGTGTTCAACGGCGACCTCGACGAAAAAGCCGTCGCCGATTTCCTGCTGTGCGTGACGCAAGGCCTGCGCGTGCTCGGCAAATGCAAGCGCAAGGAAGACGAGCTGAAAGCCGTCGTCGATATCGCCATGCGCGCGCTCGCTTGAAAATTAGCTGAAATTTTTTGTCGAATTTTTGAACGATCAGTCATGAATGAGAGATGCATGAAAGCGTCGGGCGTGAGTGTGCCGTCCGCATCGGGCAAGCATGTCGAAGCACAAGGGCATCAGCGTTTCGAGCGGCAAGGGCTCGCGTTGACCGTATTGTTCGTCGGCGCGTTTCTCGCGCCGCTCGATTACTTCATCGTCAATCTCGCGTTGCCTGCGATTCACACGGGGCTGAATGCCACCGACGCGCAATTGCAACTGATCGTCTCTGCCTACGCGTCGGCGTATGCAGTGCTGCTGATCACGGGCGGTCGACTCGGCGATCTGTTCGGACGGCGGCGCATGTTCATGACGGGCATGGCGGGCTTCGTCGTCGCGTCGGCGCTGTGCGGCTTCGCGCCGAATGGTCATGTGCTCGTGATCGCGCGCATCGTGCAGGGCATGGCGGCTTCTGTGATGGCGCCGCAAGTGCTCGCGACCGTGCGCGCCGTCGTGCCGCTGCATCAGCAGACGCGCGTGATGGGCTTCTATGGTTTCGTGTTCGGACTCGCGTCGATCGTCGGGCAACTGGGCGGCGGGGCGCTGATCACGTATCGGCCGTTCGGCCTCGACTGGCGGGCAATCTTCCTGATCAACATTCCCGTCGGGATTCTGGCGTTCGTCGGCGCGTGGAAGTTCGTGCCTGAGAATCAGCCCGACACGCGCGAGGGCGTCGACCTGAAGGGCGTCGCGTTGCTGTCGCTGGTGTTGCTGCTGCTGATCTACCCGATGACGCACGGCCGCGAAGCCGGCTGGCCGTGGTGGACGTTCGGGATGTTCGCGCTCGCGGTCCCCGCGCTGGCCGCGTTTATCGGAGTCGAGCGTCAGGTCGAGCGCCGCGGCGGCAGTCCGCTCGTCGATCTGCAACTGTTCCGCAACCCGGCTTTCTCGACGGGGCTCGTGATCGCGTTTCTGTTCTATTGCAACAGCGCGTTCTTCCTCACGTACGGTATCTATCTGCAGACAGGGCTGCACTGGACACCGCTGCAATCCGGTCTCGCGATCATGCCGTTCGCGCTCGGCTTCGTCGCCGGGCCGCTGACGTCACCCGCCGTCGTGCGGCAGATCGGCGCGCACGTGCTGACGCTCGGCTTCTCGATGATGGCCGTCGGCTTTTCGATCACAGGCTGGGCCGCGACGCACGCGGCGCTCGGCACGCTGTTCTACGCAGGGCTCGTGCTTGCCGGCGTCGGACAAGGGCTCGTGCTGCCGTCGATCATGCGCATCGTGCTCGGCGAAGTCGAACCGTCGAAGGCAGGGCTCGCGTCCGGTGTCGTGACGTCGACGCTGCAGATCGGCTCGGCATTCGGCACGGCCGCGATCAGCGGTGCGTTCTTCGGCGCGCTGTCGGCGCATGCGTCGGCGGCCGGCTATGCGTATGCGTTCCAGCGCAGTCTCGCGATCAACGCGGTGCTGATGGTGGTCTGCATCGCACTGAGCGTGACGCTCGTCCGGCATCAACAACGCGCTTATCGGCGCACGATCAAAGCGGCTTAGGGAAAATCCCGAGTCACTGCATTTTTGTAATTCGACAGAACAAAAATACGCGTGAAAATCGGCCGATAACGTTTTCACCCATTACAGTCATACCATTTCAGCCATCGTGCATTGCGCATTGCAACTGATATATCCATTCAGCAGTGATGCGCATATTCACAGGTGACAATCGATTATCACGGCTGCAACGCTTTTAATCCGCGTTAACTCGGACGATGTCACCAGTATGACAGCGGCTCGTCAGGTGTATTTACGTATACCCGATGTACCCAGCCTAAACTTCAGCTGGGTCAATGTTGCGCGACAACATGACGCCTTTGCCAGCATACGATTCCCGGACTAAACAATAACGAACGAACGTTCGGTATATATGCGGTTCTATTCCGGTTTTGCTGAAAACGCTTCCAATAAAAAATACTTGCTGACGAAATATTCAATTGTTAATCTTCGTCCACTCTTATTAATTCCGTTGGACCGCGGTGCGTTTATGGCAGTGAATTTTCAGCCAGCCTAATGCTTATAACGGGGACATCCATGCTGACTGCTACTTTCGACGCATTTGAAACGACGCAACAAACGGTGCAAATCAATGTCGGGGACGTGGTGACGCTCAAAGCGGGCGGCTCACGTATGACGGTGACGTATGTCGGGCCGGTTGCCCGTAAAACGGGTGAATGGCTCATTTGCCAATGGTTCGACGACCATGGCGAACTGCGTCAGGAAACGTTCGCGCCAGATGAAGTGCGGCTCCAGCCGCGCTCGATTCCGGCGGGCTCGGTGCATTTGCGCAAATTCGTTCGCATCGTTTCGCCTTGAACGCGACGACGCGCCAGAAGGCGCCTTCGCATGCTTCTTTCTACCCCTTCATGACAGACGCCGGGTGCATCAGCCAGCCCGGCGTCGTGCATTTTTAGCGCCGCGCTTCCGTCGCCATTCTCACGGCGAGACCGGCGAGCACGGTGCCCATTAGCCAGCGCTGAACGACGAGCCACGTCGGCTTGCGCGCGAGAAACACGGCAATCGATCCCGCCGTCATCGCCACCGTCGAGTTGACGGAAATGCTCAATACGATCTGAATCGCGCCGAATATCAGCGATTGCCCGAGCACGCTGCCGTGTTGCGGATCGATGAACTGCGGCAACAGCGACAGATACAGCACCGCGATTTTCGGATTCAGCAGATTCGTGATGAAGCCCATCGTGAAGAGCTTGCGCGGGCTGTCGACGGGCAGGTCGCGTACCTGGAACGGCGAGCGTCCGCCCGGCTTGACTGCCTGCCACGCGAGATATAGCAGATAGAGCGCGCCGCCGAATCGCAGCGTGTCGTACGCGAACGGCACGGCGAGCAGCAGCGCCGTGATGCCGAACGCCGCGCAGAACATATAGACAACGAAGCCGAGCGCGACGCCGCCGAGCGAAATCAGGCCGGCCGTGCGGCCCTGGCAGATCGAGCGCGAGATCAGATAGACCATGTTGGGCCCCGGCGTGAGCGCCATGCCGAGCGCGACGAGGGCGAATGCAAGCAGATGCGAGGTGTGAGGCATTGCGTGAGCTCCGTGTGAAGGAAAACCATTCGAAGAATCGCAGCAAGGCCCAGGCGCGCGGCTTGACGGAATGCCGCTGGTGATGCGGTTCCGGTTCGCGTTTCCCGGTGGTGATCCACCTCGTATGAGCGCCAGTCGCGCGAACCGTGCCATTGTTGCGCTATGCGTCCACACATGCCAGAGACAGAAACGGCCCTAGCCGTCGATACACTTGAGCGCGGCGGCCGCCGCGACGATCAGCACCATGCACGCGATACGCGGCGCCGACACAGGGTCGCCGAACAGCACGATGCCGAGCAACGTGATGCCCAGCGAGCCGATGCCCGTCCACACCACGTACGCGGTGCCCGCGGGCAGATGCTTCATCGCGAGCGTGAGCAGGAAGACGCTCGCGAGGGCAGCCGCCACCCCGCCGACGCTCGGCCACAAGCGCGTCCAGCCATTGGCATACTTGAGCGAAAGGCCCATCAAGATTTCGACGATGCTTGCAGCCAGCAGGATTAACCACGCCATCACTACCTCCATTTGAAGAATGGAGGCAGCGTAGAGGTATAGTCAGTCGCTGCCCATTACGCACCTTCTGGTAACCATGTCATTGCCCGCGCCCGTTCATTCCGCCGACACCGCGAACGCAGCGGAGCACACCGGCAACGTGTTCGACGAAGCCTGTTCGTCGCGGCTCGCGCTCGAACTGATCGCGAGCAAATGGACGCTGCTGATCCTGCCCGCGCTACAGGACGGGCCGATGCGCAACAACGCGCTGCTGCGCAAGATTGGCGGCATTTCGCAGAAGGTGTTGTCGCAGACGTTGCGCGAACTCGAGCGCAACGGGCTCGTGATTCGCGACGTGCGCGGGACGAAGCCGCTGCATGTCGAATACCGGTTGAGCGCGCTGGGTGTGTCGTTGAGCGACGCGCTCGTCACGCTCGACCGATGGGCAGAAACGCATGGCGGCGCGCTCGACGCCGCGCGTGAGCGCTACGACGCGTCGGCGCAGTCGCATCGATAGCGATGCCGTTGAAGCGTCACTTGCGCAGCGGCCGGAAGAACCGCCGTATCTCTTCGGCGAGCAGCGCGGGCTGTTCCATCGCGGCGAAGTGACCGCCGTGCGGCATGTCGGCGAATTGGGTGACGTTGAACACGCGCTCGATCCACGAGGGCGGCGGCTGGCTGATTTCCTTCGGAAAGCGGGCGAAGCCGAGCGGCGGCGTGACGCGCTGACCCGGCTCGAAACGCAGCGGCCGCGCGCGCGTTTCCGCATAGAGCCGCATCGACGAACCAATGGTTTGCGTATGCCAGTACAGCGAGAGATCGGTGAGCAGTTGATCCTTCGAAAACACGCGCTCGACGTCGCCGTCGCAATCGCTCCACGCGCGAAACTTCTCGACGATCCACGCAGCAAGACCCGCAGGCGAATCGTTCAACGCGACGGCTGCCGTGTTCGGCTTCGTCGCGTGCATGTGTGCGTAGGCGCCTTCGCCATCCGCGAATACGGCTTTCGATGCGAGGAAATCGCGCTCTTCCTGCGTGACGGACGGATCGTCGGGCGCGACGCCGGGTGCATACGAACTCGGCAAAAAGTTGAGATGAATGCCGTCGACATGCTGCGCGTGATTCGCGGCCAGCGCGATCGATACGGCCGCGCCCAGGTCGCCGCCTTGCGCGCCGAAGCGTTCGTAGCCGAGACCGCGCATCAGCTCGACCCACAGATCGGCGATCGCGTACACCGACATGCCGGGCTTCGCGGGGCGCTCGGAAAAACCGTAGCCGGGCATCGACGGCACGACGACGTCGAACGCATCGGCGGGATCCGCGCCGAATGATGCGGGATCGCATAGCTGCGGCAGCAGTTCCTCGAACTCGATGAACGAGCCGGGCCAGCCGTGTGTGAGGACGAGCGGGTAGGGCTTCGGACCGATACCGCGCCGGTGCACGAAATGCACGCCGAGACCGCCGACCTGCGCGACGAACTGCGGCGCCTGATTCAGCCGGGCCTCCGTCGCGCGCCAGTCGTAGCTGCGCGCCCAATAATCGACGAGATCGCGCAGATAGTTCAGGTCGGTGCCGAGCGTCCACGGCGCGCTGTCGAATGCATCGGGCCAGCGAGTCTGCTTGAGGCGCGTCCTCAGTGCGTCGAGTTCGAAATCGGCAATCGAAATCTGGAACGGCGTGATTTGCATGGGTTGTGTCCCTTGTCGTTGAGGGTATGCACGACGCTATTTCGGCGGGCGATTGCGCGACTCGCGCATCTGCACGCGTTCACCCAGCATCTTCGTGAAGGTTTTCATGCTGATGACACGCCGCGAACGCACGACGTCGCCTTCCAGGTTGACGGGCGGATTCGGCTGAAACGCCCAGTACAGCGCGACCAGCCAGCCGAACACCGTCCAGCCCATGCAGGCGTTGAACAGCGCGATGGTCAGCATGTCATGGCGCTTGCGGCGATCGGCGACGATGGACGGCAGGAAATACAGCCCCAGCGCGGCCACGGTCGCGACGACCTGAACGATGATGTTGTTGCCCATCGAAGCCTCCCCAGGCGCGTTGCTTATCCGTTCATTGTCGCGCGAACGGGCCGTATCCGCTTGTGGCGTTGAAGGCAGATTGCAAGGCTTCCTCCATGGTTCCCACGTATTCGGCAACGCGGGCCATAGGGTCTATCATGTGCGTTTCGACTGCACCGGATAGGGCCACCATGATCTCCGACGAAACCCAACAGGCTCAAAGGCTGAACCCCGACACACTGCGCGAATTCGTCGATCGCAAATGGAACGATGAGATCGTGCCGGCGCTCACCGACTACATCGCCGTTCCCGCCAAGAGCCCGGCCTTCGATGTCGACTGGGAAAAACACGGCTACATCGAACGCGTCATCACGGAAGCCGCGAAGTGGGCCGAACAGCAGCCCGTGCGCGGACTGAAGCTCGAAATCATCCGTTTGCCGGGACGCACGCCCGTGATCTTCTTCGAATCGCCCGCCACGCGTTCGGGCAGCACGGAAACGATCGTGCTGTACGGCCACCTCGACAAGCAGCCGGAATTCGACGGCTGGCGCAACGACCTCGGTCCGTGGACGCCGAAACTCGAAGACGGCAAGCTCTACGGCCGCGGCGGCGCGGACGATGGTTATGCGATCTACGCGAGCGTCACGGCGCTGGCCGCGCTCGATGCGCAAGGCATCGAACGGCCGCGCTGCGTCGGCCTGATCGAGACCTGCGAAGAGTCGGGCAGCTATGACCTGCTGCCGTATGTCGATGCATTGCGCGAGCGGCTCGGCAAGGTCGGGCTCGTCGTGTGCCTCGATTCGGGCGCGGGCAACTACGACCAGCTGTGGCTGACCACGTCGCTGCGCGGGCTGGTGTCGGGCGATCTCGAAGTGCAGGTGCTCGACGAAGGCATTCACTCGGGCGGCTACGGCGGCATCGCGCCGTCGAGCTTCCGCATCATGCGCCAGATGTTCGAGCGTCTTGAAGACGCCGCCGACGGCACGTTGCTGCCGAAGGGCTTCCATTGCCCGGTGCCGCTGGATCGTCTGAGCGAAGCGGAAGCGACCGCGAAGATTCTCGGCGACGACGTGTGGAAGAAATTGCCGTGGGCCTGCGGCCAGGACGGCGGCCCCGTGCTGCCCACCACCACCGATCCGAAGGAAGCGCTGCTCAATTCGACGTGGCGTCCGTCGCTGTCGGTGACGGGCGCGGCGGGTCTGCCATCGCTCGCCGATGCCGGCAACGTGCTGCGTCCGCGTACGGCGTTCAAGCTGTCGCTGCGTCTGCCGCCGCTCGTCGATGCGGAACATGCGGTGCAGCAGTTGAAGTCGCTGCTCGAATTCGATCCGCCGTACAACGCGAAAGTCACGTTCAAGCCCGACGCGGGCGCCGCGACGGGCTGGAATGCGCCGGAACTCGCGCCGTGGCTCGGTACTGCGCTGAACGACGCGTCGCGTCAGCATTTCGGCGCGGATGTCGCGTTCATTGGGCAGGGCGGCACGATCCCGCTGATGAACGTGCTGAAGGCGGGCTTCCCGACTTCGCAGTTCATGGTGTGCGGCGTGCTCGGACCGAAGTCGAACGCGCACGGTCCGAACGAGTTCCTGCACGTGCCGTACGGCAAGAAGCTGACGGCGTCCGTCGCCGAAGTGATTGCCGCCGCGCCCTGATACGCGCTGCAAGCACTGACGGGCGCTGTCCGTTTAACGGAAGGAACCGCCCGGTTCCTTCCGCTCCATCACGCACGATCCTGATCGAGTCCATCTCCGAATGAACGCTGCCACGACGTCTGCTCCCCGCATTCCTGCCGCCCGTCTGCACGAATATGTGCGCGCCATCTGGGAGCAGGCGGGCAGTTCGGCGCGTGAAGCCCAGCTTGTCGCCGATCACCTCGTTGCCGCCAATCTGACGGGACACGATTCGCATGGCGTCGGCATGATTCCGCGCTATGTCGAGTCGTTGCGCGAACACGAGTTGAAGCTCAACGGCCATGCGAGCGTCGTGAAGGACGTCGGCGCCGTGCTCACGATCGACGGCGGCAAAGGCTTCGGCCAGGTCGTCGCACAGGAAGCGATGGAGCACGGCATCGAGCGCGTGAAGAAGCTCGGCGTGTGCGCCGTCGCGCTGCGCAATGCGCATCACATCGGCCGGATCGGGCATTGGGCCGAGCAGTGCGCGAAAGCGGGCTTCGTGTCGTTCCACTTCGTCAACGTCGCGGGCGATCCGCTCGTCGCGTCATTCGGCGGCGCGGATCGGCGCATCGGCACCAATCCGTTCTGCGCGGCCTTTCCGCGCGCGGGCAAAGCGCCGCTCGTGCTCGACTTCGCGACGAGCGCCGTCGCGTATGGCAAGACGCGCGTCGCCTACAACCAGGGCAAGCAGGTGCCGCCCGGTTCGCTGATCGATCACGAAGGCAAACCGACCGTCGAGCCCAAAGTGATGATGGAAGAACCGTTCGGCGCGCTGATGCCCGTCGGCGGACAGGCGGGCGGTCACAAGGGCTTCGGCCTCGCGGCGATGTGCGAGATTTTCGGCGGCGCGCTGTCGGGCGGCTACACGACGCACGAAGACACGCTGCAAAAAACCAGTGCGATCATCAACTGCATGCTGTCGGTGATCGTCGATCCCGCCGCGTTCGACGCGCCCGACGCCGAAGCCGAAGCAGACGCGTTCGTCGAATGGGTGAAGGCGTCGCCGCTTGTCGCGGGCGCCGAGCGCATTTACGCGCCGGGCGAACCGGAACGCGTGACGCGCGCCGAGCGCGAGGCGAACGGCATTCCCGTCGATCCCGAAACGTGGCGGCAGATTCACGCGGCGGCGCTGAAGGCCGGTCTGTCGCAAGAACAGGCCGACAACTGGTCCGCCCATCTGCGCTGACGCCGGAACGCGCGCTATCGCGACGGTCGTTGCACGCGCATCGACATACGCGCGTCACACAACGCGCCGTTAAAAATCGGCCGGCACGCTCTTTAAACGCCGCTTCAAACGCTCATTTGCCGCGTTTTGCCGCCCGTCGCCGCGAATTTACAAAAATGCAATCGGAATAACCGTGGATTGCGCTTAAAACGTTTGCGATTAATTCGCAAAAATTAAAACAGATATTCTAATTGCTGCTTTGTGCCCTCATTAAAGCGGCTGAAAGAACACCTTTCCGAAGTTTTCCCCTGGTACGCAATCGTTTGCGTAAGCCTTACCTGGCAAGGCGTCTGTCAAATGGGCGTCGCCATAGTTATGACGAACTCGATTCATCTGTTCGTTACCCCTCCCCCGCGGATTCTGGTCTGTTTTAGGCTCGCATTGCTTCACCTCAAGCGTTTAACTCTAAAAGGACCGTTCAAAATGAATCTGCAAAACCATCACGCCTGCCGTCCGTTTCTCGAAGCTGGCAAACTGTCGCAAATCGCTGCGTATTACGAAGAAGAGCGCAACATCATGTGGATGATGTTGCGCGCGCAACCGCGTCCGTGCTTCAACCTCGAACTCGTGCACGACATCCTCGAACTCGCGCGGGCCGCGCGCGAGTCCAACCTGCGCATCGATTTCTGGGTGACGGGCTCGGTCATTCCGACCATGTTCAACGTCGGCGGCGACCTGAGTTTCTTCGCCGAAGCAATCCGCGCCGGGCGTCGCCAGGAACTGATGGCGTACGCGCGCGCGTGCGTCGATTGCGTGCACGCGGCGGCGCGCGGTTTCGACACCGGCGCGATTTCGATTGCGATGGTGGAGGGCACGGCGCTCGGCGGCGGTTTCGAAGCGGCGCTCGCGCACCACTTCGTGCTCGCGCAGACCGACGCGCGCATGGGCTTTCCGGAGATCGCCTTCAACCTGTTCCCGGGCATGGGCGGCTATTCGCTCGTCGCGCGCAAGGCGGGCATGCGGCTCGCGGAAGAACTGATCGGCGGCGGCGAGTCGCATACGGCCGAGTGGTACGAGGCGCGCGGTCTCGTCGACCAGCTGTTCGAACCGGGCGACGCGTACCTCGCGACGCGCACCTTCATCGACACGCTGCGTCCCAAGCTCAACGGCATCCGAGCGATGGTGCGGGCGCGTCAGCGCGTGCTGCAGCTGTCGCGCGCCGAGCTGATGGAAATCACCGAGGATTGGGTGCAGGCGGCTTTCACGATCGAGGAAAAAGACCTCGCGTTCATGGAGCGGCTCGTGATGCTGCAGAATCGCCGGGCAAGCAATCTGCGTCCGGCTGTCGTGAATGCTGCATGAAGGTTGCACGAGCACGAACGGGAAACATGTCTGATTCGCAGAACGCCCCCACGCATTGAAGTCATGCGCTCCGTCTGCACCCGTCAGGTTTTGACGCACCTATCAACGTAGCAAACAGGCAATAAGGCCGACAAGGCCAATAAGGTAATACGCAGCATGCAATCGGTAGTGAGCGCAGTCAGCCGTAAGAGCAGTGGCCAGGCAGAGGGTCTCTCAGGTCGAGCGAACTTTTCGGGGGTTCAGGCGATCAACCGGATCTTCTGCCTGTCATGCAGCCAGCGCTCGAAATCGGCAGCGGGCATCGGTTTGCCGTACAGGTAGCCCTGCACGTATTCGACGCCCAGCCCCTTCATGAACAGTTCTTCTGCCTCAGTCTCGATCCCTTCCGCCACCACCTGAAGTTGCAGCGCCTGCGCGACGGCCACCATCGAGCGCACCAGCGCCTGAGATTTCCGGTCCGCGTTGATCGAACTCACGAAGCTGCGGTCCAGCTTGATGACGTCGAGAGGAATGCGCCCCAGCTGCGACAGCGACGAATAGCCCGTGCCGAAATCGTCGAGATGAACCTGCGCGCCGAGATCGCGGAATTGCGTGATCAGGTCGATGGCAGCCGCTTCGTCTTCGATCAGACAGCTTTCCGTCAATTCGATATCGAGCAGGCAAGGATCGAGTTGCGCGCGCTCCAGCGCCTCGTTGAAATGCGCGACGACGGCCGTATCCACCAGCTGCCGCGCCGACACGTTGATCGCGACGCGCAGCGACAATCCGTGTGCCTTCCATTGCGCAGCCTGTTCGGCTGCCGTCTGCATGACCCAGCGGCCGAGCGGCCCGATGAGCCCCGATTCCTCGGCATAACGGATGAACGCGGCGGGCATGATCTGCCCGCGCTCCGGCGAATTCCAGCGCACCAGCGCCTCGACGCCGTACACGGTGCCCGTCGAGAGCGACAGCTTCGGCTGATAGTGCAGCGTCAGCTGACCTTCTTCGAGCCCACGTCGCAGGTTCGTGTCGAGCCACATGTACTCGGCGACCTTGCGGTTCATCTCCGGCGAGAACACACGATACGTGCGCTTGCCGTCGTCCTTGGCGACGTACATGGCCGTGTCGGCGGCACGGATCAGCGCTTCGAGGCTGTCGCCGTGTTCGGGGAACATCGCGATGCCGATCGAGCAGCCGGTGTACACCTCGACCAGCCCGAGACTGAACGGCGTGCGCAGCCGCTCCAGAATGCGTTGCGCCATCGCTTCCATCGAGGCGACACTCGCGACGGGCGACAGCACGATGAACTCGTCGCCGCCGAGGCGCGCGAGCGTGTCCTCATCGGCGAGGCATTCGCGCACGGCCGACGACACGTCCTGGATCAGCCGGTCGCCGAATACGTGCCCGTAGTGATCGTTGACCTTCTTGAAGTTGTCGAGATCGAGAAACAGAATGCCGAGGGCGTCGCCCGGCGCGGCGCTCTCGATGGCCGCGCGCGTCTTGTCGTGAATCGCGTTGCGGTTGGGCAGGCCCGTCAGGGAATCGGTATTCGCGAGTTCGGACAGACGCTCCTGCGCGTTGCGTTCTTTCGTGATGTCCGTGCCCGAGCAGATCAGAAACTGCTCGTCGACGCCGCTGCCGCTCATCACGAACTTGTTGCGAAAGAGAAAGAGCCGCTCGCCATGCACGGTGCGCACGCGGCGCTCGACTTCATATGCGACGCCTTCCTGGAAGAAGCCGGAGATATTCTGGCTCGACGCCGCGCCCGCTTCCGACGACATGAAGAGCGCCCACACATTGCGCCCGATCACGTCTTCTTCCTTCATGCCCGTGAGTTCTTCGGCGAGCCGGTTGAAGCGCTGGATGCGGCCGGCCCGGTCGACGATCACGACAACGGAATTCACTTCCGACACGACCTGTTCGGCGAACGACAGTCCATGCACGAGATCGCGCGCAACGGATTCCGTGTCTTCGTAGGCGGAAGCCGTGCCGGCCCAGGTGCTGCCATTGAGCTTCTTGCCGACGAGGTGCAGACGCAGCGCTTCGCCGTACAGGCGCACGTCCATCGTCAGATGCGAGGTGACGCCCGTGAGGCGGCGGATCTGCGCGGCTTGCGCGCCGGACAGCGCGATCGCGACCGTGGCCGCGTCGTCTTCCGTTTCGGGCGTCAGTTCGAGCGCATTGCTGTCGCTCGACAGACGCCAGCAGGGACTGCTCGTTCCGAATCGGGCGAAAAGCACCTGATCGTGTTGATCGTCGTTCATGAGTGGTCCACGGGCAAAATTTGCCTCCAGTCGAGCTCCGGATACGAGTACAGCACGCGGCGGCGACGGGTCTGGTTGACTGATTCGCTTCATTGTAACGAAGCGGCCTGACGTACGGCTCCGAATTGATTAACGACCTTCTAAAGAGCTTTCTTTAACCAGAAAGCATATAAAAAAACATGCCTTTGCAGGACCGGCTTCGCAAACGTTCACGCGCGATTGCGTACGTGCGTGCTGTTGTGCGATCCTCGTCTGGCGATACAAAAGCGCGACGGCAGACCAGACCGGTTGTCCACCTTTCCGAGGAGGGAGACATGAGGACGCTGTCGCTGTCGTTTGCGTTTAGGTATATGCGTGACGGTACCGTCGAGACGGATCATTCAACCGCTTTATCTTTTCATTCGACACAGCCTGTAAACAGGCGACGCACGGCGCGCGCCGTTGCGTTATCGGGCTTCATGCTGTTCGCAGGTGCTGCGCCGTTCGCGAGCGCCGATACGCAAGTCGGCGGAACATTGCCGCCGCCGCCCGACAAGTTGTATGGCGACCTGTTCGTTGCCGTGCAAACCCAGCAGGTGTACGACGACCAGAAGACCTTCGTTGACGCGTTGCCCAAAGCCGATCCCGCAACGATCCTGCAGGCGTACGAAGCGCAGAAGAACCAGCCGAATTTTTCGCTGAAGAACTTCGTCGACCAGTACTTCACGCAGCCTTCCGAGCCCATCATCACGCCGCCTCCGAACCAGTCGCTGCGCGATCACATCAACTGGCTATGGCCCGCACTCACGCGCACGACGACGAGCGCACCCGATTACAGCTCGCTGATTCCGATGCCCAAGTCGTATGTCGTGCCGGGCGGGCGCTTTCGCGAAGGCTACTACTGGGACACGTACTTCACGATGCTCGGCTTGCAGGAGTCGGGACGCGAAGATCTCGTCGACAACATGCTCGACAACTTCGCGTACATGATCGACACGTATGGCCACATTCCGAACGGCAACCGCACTTACTATCTGAGCCGCTCGCAGCCGCCGTTCTTTTCGTACATGGTGGAGCTGGCGGCGAAGGTGGAAGGAGGGCGCGTCTATCAGAAGTATTTGCCGCAGATGCGCAAGGAATACGCGTACTGGATGCAGGGCGCGTCGGGCACGAAGCCGGGCGACGCGACGCGCAATGTTGTCGTGCTGCCGGACCGGACCGTGCTCAATCGCTACTGGGATGAACTCGACACGCCGCGCGACGAGTCGTATCTCGAAGACGTGCAGACGGCGCAGAAAGCGACGGGCCGCGCGCCGAACGAGGTCTATCGCGATCTGCGCGCGACGGCGGAAAGCGGTTGGGATTTCAGCTCGCGCTGGTTTGGCGACAACGCGAATCTCACGACCGTTCGCACTACTTCGATCATTCCCGTCGATCTGAACAGCCTGATGTTCCATCTCGAGACGACGATCGCGCGCGGCTGTTCTGAAGCGCGCGACTTCAGTTGTGTCGTGCAGTTCATTGGCAAGGCTGCGAAGCGCGCCGAGGGCATCAACCGATACTTGTGGAATAGCAAGGGCTACTACGGCGACTACGACTGGAAGCTCGCGAAGTCGCGCGACAACCAGACGCCCGCGATGCTCTATCCGCTGTTCGCGGGCGCGGCGTGGCCCGACCGTGCGCACAAGACGGCGAACGTCGTTGCGTCGATACTGCTGAAGCCGGGCGGCCTGACGACCTCGACCTATGAAACAGGCCAGCAATGGGATGCGCCGAACGGCTGGGCGCCGCTGCACTGGATCGCGATCGAAGGGCTCAGGCGTTATGGGCGCAGCGATCTCGCGCAGCAGATCGGCACGCGCTTTCTCGCCGACGTGAAGAACGTCTACGCGAAAGACCAGAAGCTGGTCGAGAAGTATGTCGTCGAAGGGCAGGGGACGGGCGGGGGAGGCGGCGGCGAGTATCCGTTGCAGGACGGCTTCGGCTGGACCAACGGCGTGACGCTCAAGCTGCTCGATCTGTACGCGCCGGGCGAATGACGTACCAGCCTGCGTGTACCCAAGCGGCCGATGCACGAAGGTTGTGCGTGCATCGGCCGCTTGTCAGGCGAGTTTAGTAGCGCCGCGCGAGACGCATGCGCATCAGCTGCTTCGTTTCGCCGTCGGCGTCGTCGGGCAGATTGAATTCGCCCGACACGAGCGATGCGACGGGCACGCCGTCGCGATACAGCACGCGATTGCCCGCGAGGGCGGGCACCTTGTTGCCCGGCAACAGTGTGCCGACGAGATTCAACGGATCGCTGCCCGCGACGCACACAAAAGCACCTTCGTTCGCATGTCGACGCACTTCGCGCAGCAGCGGGATCGCTTCGGGCAGCGCGAACTGTTCGCCTGCGAGACCGTTGACGAAGCGTCCACCGCGCACCTGGCCGCGCGCTTCGAGCCGCTGATACACACGCAGCAGATCGCGCCACGGCGGCAGCCATTCGGCCTCGCGTTCGAGCAGACGCCAGAACACGACGCCATAGCGCCGCAGCAACGTCGTCGCGACGTGCTCCAGTACGTCAGGTTCGAACGAAGCCGAACGGCGGACAGGCGAGGGCACAGAGGCTGAGTCTTCTTCCGCGGCAGCCGCGACGGGCCGACGACGCAACAGCGCCCAGCGTCCCGCATCGTCCATCCCGCCGATCAGCGCGCCCGCGCCGCGCGGACGCCGGCTCGGAAAATACGACGCGTTGCGCTTCGCGACGGGCTTCAGCAGCGCGCGCAAGCCCGCGAAGCTGTCCGAGTTGACGAGGCCCGCCGCGACCAGTTCGCCGAGCGCGTTTTCGAGTTCGACGCGCAGCAGATGCACGTCGCCCGACAGTTCGTCGAAGAACATCGCGCCGTGCTGCGTCAACGTGTCGAACACCATCTGCGCTTTCGGCGACAACTCCGGCTGTTTCGACGTATCGAGCAGTGCGGTCCACACAGGCAACGCGCGCCGTGGCAGCAACACGATAGGCGTGCTGCGCACCGGACCGCTCGCGCCACGCGCACGATCCGTGAGGCGCATCCACACGATCTTGCCTGCACGGCACAGTTCATCGAGCGACGTGATCGAATAGTCCTTCAGACGTGCGGGCAGGATGTCTTCTTCCCACGCGCTCGCGGCCGTCTGAAAACCTTCCAGTTGATCTAGCACGGCGGCAAGCGCATCGCGTCCTTCGCCGCGCGTGTCGGGAGTGAGACGTTGCCACGCAAACAGAAAGCGCATGAAATCGTGCCGCTCGACAGGCTCGATCTCGCGACGCAGGCGTCGCACCGTATAGCGATGGATGCGCGCGAGCAGATGCCGCTCGCACCATTCTTCTTCGAGCGCGCCGGGCGTGAAGCGGCCGCGCATCACGTAGCCTTCCGCTTCGAGCCG
Organism: Paraburkholderia sabiae; assembly: GCF_030412785.1. Classification (NCBI taxonomy): domain Bacteria; kingdom Pseudomonadati; phylum Pseudomonadota; class Betaproteobacteria; order Burkholderiales; family Burkholderiaceae; genus Paraburkholderia; species Paraburkholderia sabiae. The sequence continues at coordinate 2,421,328 of NZ_CP125295.1, read as the reverse complement.
CGTGAGCGCCAGCGCGACATTGGAAGCGGGTAGCGCCAGCGCGCGTGCGATCAGCGAGAGCGGCAGTGGTCCGAAGCCAGTGAGCCGCGCGCGCACCACATCGACGAGTGCATCGTCTTCCGTCCACGCATCGTCGAAACCTTTGGGCGCGCGGATCGCCGGTTCGATGTCCGCGTGCGGATAGATCGCGCGCAGCGAAGTCAGGCGTTCGGCGGGCAGCCACAACGCGTCGTACTGGGCGACCTGCATGCGCGTTGCGTGACCTGTCTTCGCCAGTTCGGCGAGCCACGCGGACCAGCCTTCGTTGCGTTGCGCCTCGCTGTCCGTGATGCACGCGAGGCCCGTCAGCGCTTCGTGCATTTCGTCAGTGTTGCGCACTTGCGGCCACGCTTCCTCGCCGACACTCGCGATCGCATCGGCATCGAGCGCGCCGAGATCGTCGGCGGACTCGGGGCCCGTCGTGTAGCGGCGATTCAGCACGGCTTGCGTGCGGCGCTCTTCGATCGGCGCGTCGTCGAGAAACGCGTACGGCTTGGCCGTCAGGATTTCGGCGGCGAGCGGCGACGGTGCGGGCAGATCGCGCGACACGAGTTCGATCTGCCCGCTCTCGATCCGCCGCAGCAGCGCGAGCCACGCTTCCGTGTCCATCGCTTCGTGCAGACAGTCGTCGAGCGTCTGGTCGACGAGAGGATGATGCGGCAACTCGCGCTCGCCAACGATGTTTTCGAGGCACGCAGCCTGATCGGGAAACACGGTGGCGAGCAGATCGTCGCTGCGCATGCGCTGCAACGGCGGCGGCGTTTTGCGACCGCCCGTATAGCGCGGCAACGCGAGCGCCGTCGTCGCGTTCCAGCGCCAGCGCACGCCGAACAGCGGCGCGTCGAGCAATGCCTGGATCAATACGTGCTCGGCCGTCGCGGAGCGCAGATAGCGCCACACTTCATCGAGCGCAAAGCTGTGCGCGCCCGTCAGCGACAGCACGATCGCATCTTCGGTGGCGGCTGCCTGCAACTCGAAATTGAACGTGCGGCAGAATCGCTTGCGCAGCGCGAGTCCCCACGCGCGGTTCACGCGGCTGCCGTACGGCGTGTGAATCACGAGTTGCGTGCCGCCCGATTCGTCGAAGAAGCGCTCCATCACGAGCGTATCGCGGGTCGGCAGTGCGCCGAGTGCCTGACGTGCGCGCGCCAGATACTCGACGATCTGCCGCGCGGCGGGCTCGGGCAAATGCGTGTGTTTCGCGAGCCATTCGATGGCGGGTTCGAGATCGAGCGTGGTGGCCGTTGCCTGCTGTTCGACGAGTGTCGTGACGCTGTCGTGAGGATCGTTGAATGTTTCGGCTTGCGCCGCGACCTTTGCTTCGTCCAGCCGCTGTTCGATTTCCGCACGCAGCCGCGCCACGCCCGCCGACAGTTCATCGCTGCGCCCCGGCGCTTCGCCGAGCCAGAACGGAATGTTCGGCGGCTGGCCTTGCGCATCCTCGACACGCACGCGGCCACTTTCGACGCGCATGATCCGGTACGACGCGTTGCCGAGCTGGAACACATCGCCCGCGAGACTTTCGACCGCGAAGTCTTCGTTCACCGTGCCGATGTTGAGCCCTTGCGGTTCGAGGATCACCGCGTAATCCGCGTTCTCGGGAATCGTGCCGCCCGACGTGACCGCGTATAGCTGTGCGCCGCGCCGGCCGCGCAGCGTGCCGTTGACGGCGTCGCGATGCACGTACGCCGCGCGCGGACCGTGACGGCTCGTGTAGCCTTCGGCGAGCATGCGCAGCACGGCATCGTATTGCTCGCGCTCCAGCGTCGTGTACGGCGAGGCGCGGCGGAACAGATCGAACAGTGCGTCTTCGCTCCATTCGGCATTGCAGACCTCGGCGACGATCTGCTGTGCGAGCACGTCGAGCGGCGCGCGCGGAATATGCAGCAGATCGAGTTCGCCGCGCCGCACGCAATCGAGCAGCGCCGCGCATTCGATCAGATCGTCGCGCGACGCGGGAAAAAGCCGTCCCTTCGGCATGCCGCCCACATGGTGGCCCGAACGTCCGACGCGCTGCAGAAACGGCGCGATCGCGCGCGGCGAACCCATCTGGCAGACGAGATCGACATCGCCGATATCGATGCCCAGTTCCAGCGATGCTGTCGCGATCAGCACGCGCAACTCGCCGCGCTTCAGACGCTGTTCGGCGTCGAAGCGATATTCCTTCGCGAGACTGCCGTGATGCGCGGCGACGGCTTCCTTGCCGAGCCGCTCCGTCAGATGCCGCGCGACGCGTTCGGCCATGCGGCGTGTGTTGACGAACACGAGTGTCGTGCGATGCATCGCGACGAGTTCCGCGAGCCGGTTATAGACGAGTTCCCATGCTTCGTTCGACATGACCGCTTCGAGCGGCACAGGCGGCATCTCTAGCGCGAGATCGCGCTCGCGCACGTGGCCGACATCGACGATCGCGCAATCGGCGGGTACGTCGCTGTCGGGGCTTGCGCCGCCCGCCAGAAAACGCGCGACGGCTTCGATCGGCTTTTGCGTTGCCGACAGACCGATGCGCGGCAGGCGCCGCCCGCACAGCGCGTCGAGCCGTTCGAGCGACAGCGAGAGATGACTGCCGCGCTTGCCGCCCGCCATCGCGTGGATTTCATCGACGATCACCGTGCGTACCGTCGAGAGCATCTTGCGGCCCGACGCCGAGCCGAGCAGCACGTAAAGCGACTCAGGCGTCGTGACGAGAATGTGAGGCGCGCGCTTTTTCAGCGCGTTGCGCTCCTGCTGCGTGGTGTCGCCGGTACGCACGGCGGTGCGGATCTCGGGCACAGGCAGGCCGCGTTCCGCGAGTTCGTTCGCGATGCCTTCGAGCGGCGTTTGCAGATTGATGCGGATATCGTTCGACAGCGCTTTCAGTGGCGACACGTAGACCACGAGCGTTTCGTCGGGCAGCGCGCCGTCGTGCGCGAGGCCGTTGCGCACGAGTTCATCGAGCGCGGCGAGAAAGGCAGTCAGCGTCTTGCCCGAGCCCGTCGGCGCGGCGACGAGCGTGTGCTTGCCGCTGCGGATCAGCGGCCATGCGGCGGCCTGCGCATCCGTCGGCGCGGGGAAGGTCTTGCGGAACCAGCCCGCGACGGCGGGGTGGAACGCGGCCAGCGGATCGGTTGATGAAGGGACGGAGGTCATGACGTCGAAGATGGGGGCGCGGCGCCGCATATCCAAGGCGCGGTCGATGCGGACCCGTGAAAACGTTAGACCCGCTCAGTCTCGCAGGTTTTGCAGGGGCGCGCTGCGCTTCGCTTCCATAACGCAACTACCGGTCTGCCATTTCGGCGCACTTGCGCGTCGCGCATTGCGGTACTTTATGCCGTTCTTTGCTCGCCGGCTTGCAGCGAATGAGGCGGATAGGCCGGATCGGGAAAACATGCAAGCCGCAGCGCGCCACATCGCGCGCGATGCAATGGCAACGCGCCAGCAGCTATCGCGGCCATTGAGTATGCTGGTTGATCCTGCACCGCTTCATCACCTACGTGGAGTCTTGAACCATGCGATACAACCAGCTTGGCCGCACTGGCGTCTTCGTGTCGGAACTGTGCCTCGGCACGATGACATTTGGCGGCACGGGTGGCATCTGGCAGCACATCGGCGATTTGCAGCAGAGCGACGCCGAGCGTCTGATTGGCCGCGCGATCGACGCGGGCATCAATTTCATCGATACGGCTGACGTCTACTCATCGGGCGTTTCCGAGCAGATCACCGGACAGGCGCTGAAGAACCTCAAGGTGCCGCGCGATTCCGTGGTTGTCGCGACGAAGGTCTTCGGCCAGACGGGCGACTTCGCGAATGCGCGCGGCGCGTCGCGTTACCACATCATGGACGGCATCAAGGCGAGCTTGCATCGACTGCAGCTCGATCACGTCGATCTGTACCAGATCCACGGCTTCGATCCTGCGACGCCGATCGAAGAGACGCTGCGCGCGCTCGATACGCTCGTGCAGCATGGACATGTCCGTTATGTCGGCGTATCGAACTGGGCCGCGTGGCAGATCGTGAAGGCGTTGGGCATTTCGGAGCGCCTGGGTCTTGCGCGCTTCGATACGTTGCAGGCGTATTACACGATCGCGGGCCGCGATCTGGAGCGTGAGCTGGTGCCGATGCTGCAGAGCGAGGGCTTGGGGTTGATGGTGTGGAGTCCGTTGGCGGGTGGACTGTTGAGCGGCAAGTACGGACGCGAGCAGCAGGGCGAAGCGGGCAGTCGCCGCACGACGTTCGATTTTCCGCCTGTGAATCGGGATCGGGCGTTTGATTGTGTTGATGTGATGCGCACGATTGCTGATGGGAAGGGTGTTTCTGTTGCGCAGATTGCGCTGGCGTGGTTGCTGCATCAGCGGGCTGTTATGAGTGTCATTGTCGGCGCCAAGCGCGTTGAGCAGCTTGAGGACAATATCGCTGCTTGCGATGTGCAGCTGAGTGGTGATGAGCTTTCCAAGCTCGGTGAGGTTAGTGCTTTGCCTGCTGAATATCCTGGATGGATGCTTGAGCGGCAAGGAGAGCCGCGGCGGGAGCAGATTGCCCAAGGGCGGTTTTGAGGTTTTGGTTTTGGGTTTGGGTTTGGGTTTCGCTGGCATCCGCGGTTTCGTATCGGTCTGCTAGCGTTGCCCCTGTGCGGGGCGGCACCTACTTTTCTTTGCAGCGGTGTACAGACTGGAGACATGGTTGACACCTGTACGGGGACATCGTTGACACCTGATGGTCAGGGTTTGGGAGTCTTCAGGTCAAGTTTTGCGACCCGCTGATGGGCGAACCAGATCTCGATCACCCCGTCTTCCTTCTCGCTCATGCGGGCGGCTACCTGCAGCCCCTTGAGCGCGATCGACAGCTTCAGTTTCTGGCCGCGCAGGCGCACCACGCCGCTGGCATTGACCCGCAACACTTCATCGCCGGGGCCGTATTCGGGCTCGGGCACCCGCTCGGGCATCGCGCGCAGGCTACACGCGTAGCGCGTGATGGGCGTGGCCATCCCGAGTGCCTCGTGCGGACGTTCGACGTTGTACACGTGCCGCCAGCGATCCAGTGCCTGCTGCATGTGCGCATGTGTGCTGAAGGCCTGCCGGTCCAGCACTTCGGCCTTCAGCGTGCGGTGAAACCGTTCGTCCTTACCATTGGTCTGCGGGTGATACGGCCGGCTGTAGCTCACCAGGATGCCCAGCCGGATCAGCCAGACCGCGAGTTCGGTGAGCTGCCCCGGCGCGCTGGGCGAGCCCCACGGCGCGCCGTTGTCGGTGTTGATGCGCGCAGGCAGCCCGTAGCAGCGGAACGCGCGCTCAAGCGCGGCCTGCACGACCTGTGTGGTCGTACGCGAGCAGGCGCTCAGCACGAGGTTGTAGCGCGAGTGATCGTCGATGACCGTCAGCGGCATGCAGCGCCCATCCTTCAGCGTCTGGACGTCGCCCTTGAAGTCCATCTGCCACAGCAGGTTCGGATGCGCGTGCTCGAAGCGCTGCCAGTGCTGGCGCTGCTGCGACGCCTGTTCATCGATGAGCCCGTGGCGGCGCAGGATTTCGGTGATGGTGGCGGGCGCGGGCACCTCTGTCTCGCCCAGATCCCTCAGGCGCCGTTCGATCTTGCGTCCGCCCCAGCCATGTTCGCGACGCAGTTCCAGCACCCGCGCTTCGATGTGTTCAGGTGAGCGCAGGGGGCTGTGGTGCGGGCGTCGGGAGCGGTCGGCCAGCCCGCCGGGGCCTTCGGCCTTGTGACGGTCCAGCCACTTGTAGCCGGTCTGGCGGCTGATCCGGTAGCGCCGGCATAGCTCGCTGAATGACAGGGCCTGTGTGGCGGCCAGGCTGACGAATTCTTCGCGGAGATTCAAGGTGTTTTTTGCTTCCCAGGGCATGGTTGAATCCGGGCGTTTGATTACCCGAAAGTGTCAACCATGTCCCTGTACACCTGTCAGCTATGTCTCCAGTCTGTACACAGCGGCAAAGAAAAGTAGGCAAAAGAAAGCCGCTTTTGAACCTCCAGTGCCCGCCAGGATAGCGCCGCGCCATGCCGCAGTTGAGCCGTCGCGCAGCGACGTCCGCACTCTGTAGAAAGCCCGCAGTCAACCGCGCACGGCGCGAAAACCCCACACAGTCTGGAGCACATATCGCCGCAGCCAGACAGACGGCAAACGCAAAAAAACAAGCCGACCGAATGTGCTCCAGGTGGATGTCAATTTTCGCGCCGCGCGCGCCTGACTGCGGGCTTTCTACGGAGTGTTTGCGTCACTGCGCGACAGCTCAAAGACTGTGTGCCGTGGCGTTATTCTGGCGGGCACCGGAGGTTTGAAGCGGCTTTCTTTTGCCTACTTTTCTTTGCCGCTGCAAAGAAAAGTAGGTGCCGCCCCGCACAGGGGCAACGCATGAAGCACCGATACGAAATCGCGGATGCCAGCGCGCAGCAGAAAAGTGCCAGCCAGGATAGCGCCGCGCCATGCCGCAGTTGAGCCGTTGCGCAGCAACGTCCGCACTCTGTAGAAAGCCCGCAGTCAACCGCGCACGGCGCGAAAACCCCACACAGTCTGGAGCACATATCGCCGCAGCCAGACCGACGGCAAACGAAAAAAACAAGCCGACCGAATGTGCTCCAGGTGGATGTCAAATTTCGCGCCGCGCGCGCCTGGCTGCGGGCTTTCTACGGAGTGTTTGCGTCACTGCGCGACAGCTCAAAGACTGTGTGCCGTGGCGTTATTCTGGCTGGCACCGGAGGTTTGAAGCGGCTTTCTTTTGCCTACTTTTCTTTGCCGCTGCAAAGAAAAGTAGGTGCCGCCCCGCACAGGGGCGACGCGTGAAGCACGGATACGAAATCGCGGATGCCAGCGCGCAGCAGAAAAGTGCCAGCCAGGATAGCGCCGCGCCATGCCGCAGTTGAGCCGTTGCGCAGCGACGTCCGCACTCTGTAGAAAGCCCGCAGTCAACCGCGCACGGCGCGAAAAACCCACACACAGTCTGGAGCACATGCCGCCGCAATCAGACCGACGGCAAACGCAAAAAAACAAGCCGACCGAATGTGCTCCAGGTGGATGTCAACTTTCGCGCCGCGCGTGCTTGACTGCGGGCTTTCTACGGAGTGTTTGCGTCACTGCGCGACAGCTCAAGGACTGTGTGCCGTGGCGTTATTCTGGCGGGCACCGGAGGTTTGAAGCGGCTTTCTTTTGCCTACTTTTCTTTGCCGCTGCAAAGAAAAGTAGGTGCTGCCCCGCACAGGGGCAACGCATGAAGCACAGAAGGCAAAACGCGGATGCCAGCGCGCAGCAGAAAAGCGAAATCACTGCAGCATGAAAGTCTCATACTCCAGAGATTCGAGCTTCTGATCAAGAAGATAAAGACTGACAAGCACAACAACGAGGAGGGAGCCAGCAAACCCATACCCATAAAAACCAGGATTCAACGACAAGGTAATCGCGGTAAGCAAAACATTGAGAACAACAAACAAACCCACAAGAAACATCACAATCTTCCGCTTGTCGAGATAAAAGAACACGTTAATGGTGCCCATAAACACGACTTGCATACTGGCAGCAATCACATCGATATAGAGCAAGGGCAGGTACAAAGTGGAAATCTGCAACCATTGCAGCAGGATAGTGCCAGCAGCAAACAGCATCATGGCCGCGATGGCCTGCACCTTCATGATTTCCCAGATGCCATTCCGCAAAGCCTCGACCATCGCATTCCGCATGCGCTCGATATGCTGCAACGAAGCACCTTCGCGAACAGCGTCATAAAACGCGTCATAGTATTCGACGAAGTCAGTCTCGATCCGCATCAGAAAAACAGCCATCCCAGGAATAATCGCGAGATACGCGAGAAAAACCGGAATGTCATAGATGATGGACGCACGCAACGGCCCAATCACCGGCTGCCCGGTGCCGGGCGAATACCAGAACATGAACTTGTCGGCCCATATCCCGAGGTTGTACAGAAACCCCGTCAGCATCAACGACGGATAGCGATACTCCTTGCGAAACATCTCGAACGAAATGAAATGATCGCTGCGGTAGTCGCGATAGATCAACGCGAGCAGACCCATCAGCAACACCGTCTGCCCGATCACGAAACCCGACAGCAAGCCCGTCAATCCGAACATGTTCAGCGTCAACGCGGCACCCGTCGTCACCGCATAACCGATAAAGAACACGGCAATGATCGACATGTACTGCTTCATGCCCGACAGAAAGATCGTCGCGATCCAGATATTGCCCATCACGACGAAACCTGCAAGCATCAACAGCCGATAAGCCGCCGTCTGCTGCGGAAACAGAAACACCACAGCGCAACCGCCGAGCACAGTCGAAGCAACGGTGACGATAAACATCACCGCATGAAAATTCGGCAGCACGAGATCGCGCCGCTTCTCGAACAGTCGGTCGGACGTGAAGCGTGTGTACGCGAGTTGCAGCGGCCCCGTCAGCACCAGCGACAGCGAAATCAGATACGTGACGGACACCTGAAACTGCGTAATAAGGCCTGTAGGCAGCACGAACGGAATGCTCAGCACGCCGATCAGCAGAATGCCCACAATCGACAACACCCACGGCCCCGCACCGATCAAACCGGCATACGTGTACGCCTGCATCAGCCCCAGCAGCGTATTGCGCCGGAGCATCTTGCGCAGTTCGAAACCAATCCCTGCCATAGTCGTGCGCTCCCGTTCAGTGTGGCATCTGCATCAGATCGGCTTCCGATGCAGGCGGATCGACAATGTCCGTTTGCGATGTGAGCCGCGCATACAGATCGCGATACGAGCCGACCATCTGCTCCTGCGTGTAATAACGCTCGACGCGCGCAATGCCCGCCTGCTGCGCGGTGTGCCAGTTGTTTTCGTCGAGCAGATCGAGCGCCGCTTCGGCGAGTGCGCGCGGATCGGCGATCTGCACCACACGGCCCGCAGCGCCGAGCGCCGCGTCGTCTCCTTCAAGCCCGTAAATCAACTGACGACATGAACCCACATCCGTCGTGACGGACGGCACGCCCGCCGCGAAACCTTCGAGCACGACGAGCGGCAGCGCCTCCGAAATCGAACTGAGCACGAGCACGCCGCATTTCGGCAGCAATTCGTCGATCTTCTGAAAGCCGAGAAACCTCACTTTGTCCTGCAATCCAAGGCTTTCGACGAGCGCATGACATTCGGCCGCATACGAAGGATCTTCGTTTTCCGGACCTGCAATCCACGCTTCCGCTTCGGGCATGCGGCGCACGACGGTCAGCATCGCGCGAATGAAGGTCTTGATGTCCTTGATGGGCACGACGCGGCCGATCAGGCACAGTGTCTTCGGCACACCGCTCGCACGCTGCGCACGCAACGGCGCGAGCTTCGGCAGATTCACGCCGTTCGGAATGTTGGCCGTCTTGTCTTCGGGCGCGCCGTCGAGAATCTGCCGCTGCCGATTGCCTTCGTACAGCGCGATGATGTCTTCTGCCGCGTCGTAGCACACGTGGCCGAGCGTTTCGAAGAAGCGCACCCACAGGTCGCGGAAATAACCGATCTGCGACACGTCGCGCTCGAAGATGCTGCGGTTGTCACGAATCCATTCGCTCTGGAACAGATCGATCTTGCGTTCCTTCGTATAGATGCCGTGCTCCGACACCAGCAAAGGACGCGCGTGCCGATAGCGCGCAAGCGCGCCGAGAAAGCCCGCATAACCCGTCGATACCGTATGGAACATCTTCACGCGCGGCAGGCCCTCGGCGATCTTTGCGAGTTGCCACAGCGGTTTGTGCATGATGCGCACGGTCCAGAAGTAATCGACGAATGAAGGGTCCGTGCAGAACTGCCGATACTGATCGGTCAGATAATTCCACGCTTCCTTCGAATAGAGAAACGCGTCTTCGCCCAATGCGCCGCCGGGCCGCAAGTCCTTCAGCATGTCCTTCAACATGCGGCCCGCTGCGTGACGCATCGCAGGATTACGCAGCGCGTCGTGCAAATGCGCAGAGCGCATGAACGCGGACGCTTCGCCGCGCTGCTTCTGCACGAGCGGCGGCGGGGCGAAATCGTAAAGATAGTGATTCTCCAGATGCACGACGTTATCGGGCAACGTGTACTGCATCTTCGGATAATCCTGCGGCCGGCTGCCGAGAAAGCACAGCGCAAACGAATACTGCGGAAACGCGCGGATGATCTGATTGACCCAGCTCGACACGCCGCCGCTTACATACGGAAACGTGCCTTCGAGCAACAAAGCGATATCGGCCGATTCGGCGTGCGGCAGAGCGGGCGTGTTCGATGACGACATGAGGGTGGCCTCAGATAGAGCGGGGCTGCGCGGCGCCGGGACCGCGCGGTTTCCAGAAGTCGAGCACGGCGGACAGCGTCGGCGTGCTGGCGCGGCTGTCTATTTCGCCAAGCAGCGTGCGCACACGCGCGAAATCGCGGCGCAGGTAGGCGGTTTCTGCGAGCCAGGGCAACATGCGGTCGCGTGGAAAGCCGCAATCGATCGCACGCTGCAACATCGTTTCCGCACCGTCGAGATCGAGCCTCGCGATGGCAAGACGTCCGCGCAGACGCCATAGCGCCGCATCGTTCGGATCATGTTCGAGCGCGGCCGCAGCAAAACCGTCGGCCTGATCGGCGGCATTGCGATACACATCGCCCGTTACGAGGTTTTCGTAAATCAGTTCGCTATACAGCTGCGCGAGTGTTCTGTTCGCGTGCGCGCGCTCGGCGTCGCTCAAGTCAGGATTCAGCTTGCGGTCGAGCTTCGGCCGCTCGACGAGTATCTGCTGCGTCAGCACTTTCTCGCGATTGTCGAGAATGCCGTAGGCGAGCAGACGAATGTCGTCGAGCGGATCGGCGAGCATGCCTTGCAAGAGCGGCGATACGGTGCGCGCGGGCATCGACTGCATCGCGAGCAGTGCGGTCATGCGAAACGATGTGCCCGCTTCGGCGTTCTGCAGTTCGGCCTTCAGACGCGCGCCGCGTCCATACGATACGGTGCCGATCAGATTCGCCGCGAACTCCGGCTCTTCAATGAGAACGACGGGCAGCTGCGCGCGCGGACGCGGCAACGCGGCGCCCACCGCGAGCGCGCCGAGCGAACAGAGTATTCCGCCGATCGGCACCGCGAAGTTCAGACACCACAGCGACGCAAGCATTCCGATGCGCGGCAGACGATAACGTGCGGGCATCATCGTCGCGAGGCCGAGTGCCGTCGCGAGTGCTGCAACGGCCTGCACGAGGAGGCACAGCAACGTGGTCTGCGTGTTCAGCTGCGCGGCGTTGCGCAGCGTCGCGAGATCGGCGTTCACGAGGCCGCCGAGCCACTCCGCGGACGCATCGGGCACGCTGTGCGCCGCGATCATGAACACGCCGATCTGCAACGCGAGGCCGAGCAACACGAGCAGCACGCCGACGAACGTGAGACGCCCGCCCGCTGCCTTGCTGCGATCGACGGTAACGCCGTCAGAAGCGGACATCGCAGCGCTCCAGCAAACGCCGCAATGCGGCGATGGGGTCGTCGGCGGGCACGGCCATCGAATGCACGGCGACGCGCGCCGCTTCGAAATCGACGCCGTACTGCGCGCGCAGATTCTCTTCGATACGCAACAGATAGCCGTCGACGGCACTGTCGCCCGACAACGGCATGAGCGTCAGCACCACGCGGCGCCGTTCGTCGCGCAGCGGCCATTGCACATCGAGCGAACGCCGCGTGCGCAGCACGTGTTCGAACAGCATGTTGCCGCGCTCGTCGTTATGGAACGCGAGCGCGACGATCGACGACTGCACCTGCGTATCGCGTTTCAGATGCACGAGGCGCGCATAGTCGAGCGCGAACGTATGCGGACACGTGGGGAACGCGGCGAGCGTGTCGCGCGTCACGACGGCATGCTGCACGCCGTCCGCATAGAAGTTGCAGAGCACCAGCAGGAACTGCAGGTTGTCACGCGTGAGCGCAAGGAACGGCATGCGTTCGATGGCGAGCACGCCGACGGGATTCTTCTGTGCGTCGATTAACGGCACGACGGCGACGTAGCGGCTGATCGACGCGTCCAGATTCGTCTTCGATTCGACGTGGACCAGCGTGCGCGTGTCGAGCGCTTCGTGCACGAGCGGATCGTCGGGCTCGAAGGCGGAGGGCCCGCCGATCGATGCCGCCACTTCCATCGACGGCTTGCCGCCGCGCCACGCATGCACGCTCGCGCTTTCGATCTGGCAGGCCTGTGCCGCCGCTTCGAGAAACGGCTGCGCGCCGCGCAGATCGACGATGCCATGCTGTGCGTCGGTCGGCTCCTGATTGAGGATCACGGTGCGCAACCGCGCGAGCGAATCGCGCAGCGTCGCGGGCCGGCCGAGCAGATCCTGTTCGAGCCGCTCGTGCGAGATGCGCAGCATGAACTGGTTACGCGTGAGGATCGACAGACGTTCGGCGAGATAGTCGTTAGCGATGCGGCCCTGGCGAAGCCGCGTGATCCAGATGTCACCGAATTGCCCGCACAGCATCGTGAAGACGAAGCCGCCCAAAAAGAAGCTGACGGGGAAGAGCCGCGTACTCGGCGGCGCGATCAACGCATGCGCGAACGACACGGGTCCAGGTGCGCCGCTGTACTCCGGATACATCGCATACCAGGTCGCGAGCAGGATCAGGCCCGAGAACACGCCCGCGATCGATCCATAACGCAGCGCGATCACGAGCGGCACGATCCAGATCCAGCCGAAGCCGCTCCTGATCAGCAACGGATCATCGTGATCGAAGGCCCAGCAGATGGCGACGGCGACCAGCGTCGCGACGATCGTTTCCAGCGCGGCGATTGCGCGCCGATGCGCGGAGCCGCGTGGCGGCGCGATCACGCGCGCCCACCAGGAGCCCGCGCCGACGCTTTGCGCCTGGCGTCTTCGGTGCCGCCCGCGCGGCGCGGCGTGTTCGTTGGCCTGCGTGTTCATGGCGTTCGTCCTGGGAATCGGACCTTGATGTCGATGATAGTCGCGTGCTTCAACCTGTGCCTCAGCGCGCGAGCGGCGACAGCAGATCGCGCTCCAGTTTCTGCGCAACGCCCGACACGGCATCGCGGCTCCAGCCCGTGCGGCTGCCCGTTCCCGTCCACACGACCTTGCCCGTCTGCACGTCGATCACGTCGAACGTGAGGCCGACAGCCGGCTCGCCGTCCACGCCGACCTTGTAGCGCCATTCATTGACGGCGCCCGTCAGCGCATAGCGTGCGTTCTGCTGGCGCGCCCAGTTCAGCGCGTTCTGCTGTGCGTCGGGCTTCGCGGCGTCGAACAGCGTTTCGTCGTCGGCGCTCGCGGGGTAGCGCGACAGATTCGTATAACCGTACGACGCGAGCAGGCTCTGCGCAATCGATCCCGCGCGCTGGCCCGCTTGCGGCGTCTCGGTGTTGTTCGTGATGGGCAGAATCGCGACGCTATCGTTCTTCGCGATCGCGGGCGGCGCGCTGCGATCGACGACGGCGCAGCCCGCGAGCGTGAGCGCCGCCAGCGCAACAGCGGATGCCAATGCCGCCGTCGCGCGTGCGCGAATGTTGCTGCTGTGGTCCATATCGTTCTCCTCCAGAACCCTTCGATTAATACAGATAGCGATAGCGCACGCCGACTTCCTTCACGGACGTCGAATGATTCGACGAGACGCCTTGGTACGCGCCATAAATCAGCATCTGGTCGTGTCCGAACACGCTGCCCACGACGCCGAGTTCGGCCTGTCCCGACCAGCCCGCACGCGAGTCGCGGATCGGGCCGCCTGCGAACATCGGCCGCCATCCCTTCGAATACTGTTCGGGCAGGTCGTCGCCGAACGAGAAGAGCAGGCCGCCTTGCGTGAACGTCTGCGGCATGAACGACGCGGCCGTGAACGGCGTGTTCTCCGGCAGCAGCACGCGCAGGCGCTCGCCCGGCGTGCCCGTCGCGTTGTACTGGCCGTGCGCGAACACGGCGCGGATCGTGTAGTCGGGATAATCGGCCTTGATCTTGTAGCCGATGTTCGCTTCGACGAGACTGCCGTTGCCGAGCGCGGAGCGATCCTGCCCATGAAAACGCGCATATTCGTAACGTGCGCCGCCGAACCAGTGCGGATCGAGCCGATAATTGAAGCCGAGCGTCGCGAGGTCTTTCGTGCCGCCCACTGTCAGCTGCGTCGATTCCGTCGCGGCCTGGTTGTAGCCGAGCGCATAAGTCAGTGTGAGGCGTTGCGTGACGATGTACGTGCCTTCGATGCGCGCCGTCGTGAAGTCTTCGAGCGCATTGCGGCGGCCGAGCGTCACGTGCTCTTCGTCGTATCGACCTTTGTGGCCGTAGATCGCTTCGGCGAGCCGGTCGTGCTTCGGCGCATACGCGAGCTGCGAGCCGTCCACCGTCTGATCGCGCTGCTGATAGCGGAACTGCAGGTTCTGCGAAGGCGTGAGTCGCACGCTGCCCGTCGCCGACTCCTCCGTGAAACGCAGCGAGCCCTGATCGACGTAACGGAACGCGCCCGCCATCGCCTGCGCATTGCTGAGCAACTGCTCGCGCGCCATTGCCTGCATCACTTCGTCGTTGGGCTCGCGCGTGAGCGATTCGAACGCGCTGGTTTGCGCCGCCGACGTGCGGCCCGTAAGCGCCTGTGCATCGACGCGATTCTGCCTTGGCACGAGATCGGGCAGCGTGTCGAGCAGACGCGACAGTTCGTTCACGTCGCCGTCGTTGATCGCGAGTTGCGCTTCGGCATAGATGGGACGCTGGCTTTCGTCGATGTACTGCTTCTCGAGCCACGCGCGCTCCATGTCGGATGCGTCTTCGTTTTGTGCCCACGAAATGGCCGCTTCGCGTGCGATCGACGAATAGAGCCGTTGCTGCTTGCGGATTTCGTCCTGCTTCGCGGGCGGCAACTGGCCGATGTCGCCGAGTTCCGACGCGGCTGGCTCGTCGCTGCCCGTGCCGTTGCGATCCGCGCGCAGCATGTCGATCAGCACGGCGCGCGAGCGGTCGCCGTTCGCATAGAGCTGCGTGAGCGCGACGTAACGTCCGCGCAGATCGTCCTGTTCGGCGGGCGACAACGGCGTTGCATGAGACGGATCGCGGCGGCGTCGCGCCAGTTCGAGCCAGACCTGTTTGCGCACGCGCCACGCTTCGTCGACGCGTCCGTTCAACTCCAGTGCATCGGCGAACGTGAGGCGCCATAGCGGGCTCTGCTTGGCTTCCGCGGCCTGTTTGTGCAGATAGTGCAGCGCCTTGCGCCCATCGCCGATGCGCAGCCATGCTGCGCCATACGCGGGCCAGAGTTGCGGATCGGTTTCGGCATCGCCCGAATAACGACGCAATGCGGCGACCAGCGCGGCGTCCGTGCCGCGCTCGTTCAACACCCAGATATAAGCGGCGCGGGCTTCCGAATTGTTCGGATCGATCGACGCCGCACGTTCGATGTCGCGCAACGCGGCATCGTTCGCACCCGTTTGCCGTTCGTATTCCGCGCGCGCGAGCAGGAACGCCGACGATTGCTCCGCAGCCTTCAACTGCTCGGGCGTGAGCGAAGCGAGCAACGTGCCGATGCGCCCCCACGCATGCGCGCGCTGATAACCATAGAGCGCTTCGGCGAGCATGCGCGGCGGACCGCCATGACGGTATGCATATTCGGCGAGACGGCCCGCGTCCAGAGGCGAATCGCTGAAGACATTCGTCATCACCTCGTAGTCTTGCGCGTCGGCCTTGCCGCTGGCAATGAGTTGCCGATAGCCGAGCCGCGCATCGCGCGCGTTCTGGTTCGAATCAGCGAGCAGCGCATAGAAGCGCCAGAATTCGTCGTTCGATGCGGGCGCGGCGCGCTTTGCTTCGTTCATCGCGGCGAGTGCTGCGTCGAACTGTGTGCGCGTATAGAGCATCGTGCCGATCTTCAAACCATACGCGGCATTCGGGCCGTATTCGCGTTCGAGATCGCGCCACGTGCGCAACGCGAGATCGTCGTCGCCTTTGCGTTCGGCCACTTGCGCGTAACGTTCCATTGCCTCGCGACGCAACGGACCTGCGAAGCGGGACTGCAAGAAGCGCAGCGCCGAGTCGGGATCGGCGATGCGTTCGTACGAGAACACGACGGCATCGAGCAGCTTCAGATTGCCCGGCTGTTCATCTGCCTGATGCAGCGTGACGGCGAGCATCGCCGCATTGTCGTTGAGGCCGGGTGCGAGACGCGCGACCTGCTTCCAGTCGTTGTCGGTGCCGCGCATCTTCGCGATCGCGACGTAATTGGCGAGCGCGATGTCCTGACGACGATTCCACTCGGCGGCCTGCGCGAGACGCTCACGCCATTCGATCGATTGCGGATCGCGATCGACAGCCGATTGCGCGATGCGCTGCGCGTTCGCCACGTCACCGTTCGCGAGGAACACGCGATACGCGAGTTCGTAATCGGAGGCAGTGGCGTCAGGCGTTGGTTCCGATGCGGCGGCGATGCGCACGACACGCACCGCGCGCGTGTCATTTGAAATCTTGTTCAGCGCACGACGCAGCGCCGCTCCACGCGAGACATGCGGCCGATACCACGCCGCACGCAGCCATACGCCTGAACGATCCGCGCTCGCAGGCTGATATAAACCCGAAGCGCGCTGCGCTAAAGGTTGCCGTGGATCGAGCGCCGACATCTTCATCAGCCGCTTCACATACTTTTCCGCGAGATCGGGACGGCCCGCGGCCAGCGCGAGATTCGCGAGAAAGCGCAACGTGTCGGGATCGTCGGCGAGATCGCCGATATGCTGATCGGCGGCCTGCATCGTCGCGGCCATATCGTTGCCCGATTGCAGCGCGCGCAGACCGGCGATGAATGCTGCGCGCTTCTCGTCGCGCGTCGTCGCTTGCGCTTGAGCAGCGAACCACGCATCGGCGGCGGCACGATGCTGCTGGTTGCCGAGCTGCGTTTGCGCAAGCGCAGCGAGCCATTCGCGCGAATGTTCCGGATCGGACTTCGCAAGCAGCGAGTAGTAGCGGGCGGCGAGATCGTTGTCGTTCAGTCCGCGCGCCTGCTGTGCGAGCATTTTCAGTTGCTCGTTGTCCCAACTGTCAGCAAGCGCTTCGTGCAGCAGCGCATCGAGTTCGCGAATGCGCGCGGGCCGCGCCGGATCGTTCGGTTTGAGCGAATAGAGACGCTTCTGTGCAATCGACACGCGAATCGCCAATGCGCTGTGCCGCGCGTTCGCATCGTCGGAACGCGCAAGTCGATCGAGAATGCGCGTCGCATCCGAAATGCGCTGGCCTTTGAGGTACTCGCGTGTCAACTCGGACAGCACTTCGGCATTGTCGGGATCGACGCGTAACCACGCTTCCAGATACGCGATGGTGAGACTGTCAACGTTTGCGCCCGCGAGCAGCCGCGATTCGATTTTCTCGCGCGGAAAGGCGAGCGCGAGCATCACGCCGACCAGCAGGCCGAGCACGAGAATCACAGCGGGCGAGAAGAGCCGCTGGCGGTCAGGTGTCGCAGGCGACGTCGACATGCAGTTGACGATAGTCGTTGGCAGTGCGGGTGACGGGGCGCTTCGTCACGCGGCATGCGCCGGCGTTGGCGAGGCGGAACATCGGCGCGATGTGCGAGCGCAGATCGAACGAAAAGCCGCTGCGTGTGCGCACGAAATGATCGAGCATGCCGTTGGCCTCGGCGAGATAGGGCACATGCCGCGCAGCCGACGCGTCGACTACGGCGAAGCGCGCGATGCCGTCGCCTGTCAGATGCACATACGTGCCGCCCGGTCCCGGCAGATAGCCCGCAACACCCGTCGCAGTCGACATGTCGGGCACCTTGCCGACGGGCAGGCGCACCGTGCGCAGATTCGCTTCGTTGCGCACGACCCAGATGTTGCTGCCAGGCTCGTTATAGATGCTGGTGTCGAGCCAGTCGAGTACCTTGCGCGCGTATTCGGATGTGAAGACGGGCGTGACGGGTTGCTTGAGCACGGCATCGAAGATCTCTTGCAACGCTTTCATCGACGCATACTTCGTGCCGGTGAACATGTGATAGTAGATGTCCATCGGCTTGAAGCGGATCGGCTTGTCGGTCAGCGCGAAGGTTTCGAGCACGCGCGAAAAGCCATAGAACGGCCCATGCCAAAGGTCCGTATAGAGTTCTTCGTTCTGGTTCGGCGCGAAGATCTGGAAGTAGCCGTTCTTCATCACGCCGAGCGGCGCAATCGCGGCCCAGCTCGGAAAGCTCTTCGTGATCAGCGTGTCGCCGCCGTTCAGGTTCAGCACGCCCGCTTCATAAGCGGCCTTGAGAACGGGCGAGGGCACCTGGCAATCGCCGCTCCACAACACCATGCGCACGGGCTTTGAAGCGGGCGCGATGTTGCGGTCGATATAGTCGATCGACCCTTTGATTTCGCGGTCGATGTTGAAGCGGTAGCCCGGAATGTCAATCGAGAGGCCACTGCTGTTCGTCTGGCTGCTGCCTTCTGTCGGCGTGTCGCGCGTGTCGGTGACGCCGAGGCCGGTGACGCGCATCCATTGCAAAGGGTGCGTGTAGGTATGCGTCGCGACTTCGACGTTGGGCAATTCGAAAATCTTTCTGCCGATGCTGCGCAAATGCGGCGCAAAGCTCTTGAACGGGCCTTCGTCGGTGACTTCGCCTTCGATCAGCGACACCGTCGTGGGCATGCCCGAGTCGCGCAACAACTGGTAAAGCATGTCGCCCGAGTATTGCGGCGTGATGTCGGTATTGGGCGGCGTGTAGTTCGTGTACTCGGCGCGCGACGCAAAACCGTCGCCGTCGATATGCGACATCAGCAGACGCCGGCCGTTTTCGGTCGTGGTGTCGGGCACGGGCATGTCGCTGTTCAGATGCAACGCGGCGCGAAGAAATTCAATAGGCTGCGCGACCCAGCGCGCCTGATTGACGGCATCGAGTTCGTACACGCCGAACGGACGCATCGCATAACCGCCCCAAGGCGTGATGCCCGCGCCGTCGATCACGAATTTTCCCGAGCGCAGACGCAGCAGCGAGCGGCTATGCGGACCGACGCGGATCGGCGTGAAATCGCGAGCAAGCGGATGCGGCTTCATTTCGAAGCCCATCATTTTCGGGTCGTACGATTCGACGTCGAGCTTGCCGTTCGAAGGCGCGCCCGCCACTGTTTCGAGGTCGAGTTTCTTCGCGAGTTCGGGGTCCATCTGCGTGCCGAACGTCGTGAACACGGCAATCGGCATCTTCGCGTCGACCTGCGCCGTGAGCCAGTCGCGATAGGCCTTGCTGTTCGGCACCTGGCCTTCGAGCCACAACACGATGCCCGCGTAACGGTCGCGCAGATCGCCTTCCGGCATCGGCTCACGCGCGTCGCGATAGTCGATGCGGTAGCCGAGGTAATTGAGCGGCATCGCGAGAAAGCGTACGCCGGGCGATACGTTCAGGTCCGTGTGCAGCGGCGGATCCTGGATAACGAGAATGCGCCGCTTGACGGGCTCGACAGCACCGACGCCCATCGTCGCGAGCGCGCCGTCCGTCACGTACGGCACGATGCCCTGTGCCTTGATCTTCGCAATCGTGTCTTGCTGGCAAGTATGGTCGGCGGGCGCGCAATAGTCGATCGAGATGACGGGCAGATGATATTGCTCGCGTATCGTCTTCGCCTGGCCTAGCAGCCATGCGCGATCCTGTTCGGGCACTTCGGTATAGCGCTGCTGCGCCTGGTTCCAGCCGCGATACAGCGATTCGAACGCGACTGCATACACGAGATCGTGCACTTGCGGAAGAATCTCGAAGCCGCGATTGAAGATCAGCTTTGCATCGGGATAGCGCGCCTTGATCGCGCGAATCACGTTCGCGAGGCCTTCTATCTGGCGGGCGCGCTCGTCATCCGTCTTCGCGACCAGTTGCCACGAATCCATCGTGTCGAGAAAGAAGCCGCGATAGCCTTTGTCCCACAGCGGCTTGATCACGTGCTCGACAAAGAATGCAGGCCATCCGGGCTGGCTCTGATCAACTACGCGCGAAGCCCACGATTCATTGCGTCCTGCCAGCCAGTTCTTCGGCAAATCCGCGTAGTAGCTGCGCGAAGGCAGCACTTCGCCGACGCTCGCATAAGCGAACCACGTGGTATGCGGCAAGCGATGCGCAAGCGGATCGAAGCCGCTATCGGGTTCGACGACGGCGGCATCGAATGCGGAAAGCATGTCGACGGGCGGTGTCTTGCCGTAGTAGAGCGCAAATGTCGGCTGTGTGACAGCTTGGGGAAGGTCGTCGGCGAAGGCGGTATGAAAAGGCAATGCCAGCGCACAAACCGCCAAGGGAAGCATTCGCATGAATGCGCAAATGAATTCCCTCGAATAACGATGCATGTCGCTTAACGTCATTGACAGAAAGTGTTCTGCTATGAAATGGCAGCTTGATGTTGTGACGTCTTGTTCTGCTCAATTGCGTCAGCGCCTATCATAGACAACATTCAAGTGTGCGCCTAGCCTCATTCTTGCTTAGGAAAATCGCCCTGTCGCAAACGAAGCACGTGTTTTAAAAGTGACGCGCTTTTCTATTCGCATTGCATCACGCATTGTGTTAAAGGGCGAATAAAACGCTTAAAGACGCTTTATCGGCTTTCTCTGATCCGGACATCAGGGATTTCGATTGCGTACCCGGTGATACCAGTTCATCAACGGCGTCGCGCTGACGCCATGCAGGATGACCGATGACGTAATGACAGCGAGCGTCAGCGGAACGAGAGGAAGCACTGCTTGCGTCTGTCCCGCGGGCATCGACTCCAGCGCGAGCGCAAGGTAATAGAAAGACCCGATGCCGCGAATGCCGAACCAGCTCATCAATCTGCGCTGCGCACGCGAAGCGCTCGATCCCAGCAGCGACACTTCCACTGCAAAAGGCCGCACCACGAAGAACAGCACGGCGATCAATACGGCGCTGTGCCACGTGAAGAGCATGGTGCCCGAAGTGACCCATAAAGTAGCCAGTACATTGCCGACGATCATCATCACGGCAACTTCGGCAATACGTTCGAGTTCGATCGTGAAGCCGAGCACCGACTCGGCCATATAGGCGTGCGCTTTTTGCGGATCGGCGGCCGTCGCGACGACGTCTTCCGAATCGACGGTGCCGATCGCTTCGCGCGGCGAACGGCCGCCGCTCGCACGATGTTCGACGCGGCGCATCGCAACGCCTGCTGCAAACACGGCGACGAAGCCGTTGCAATGCGCGAGTTGCGCCGCGCCATACGCGAGGCCGATCAGACCGAGCGCGAAGAAGCCTTCGAGACCGAGCGCCTGCGCATGCCGCGTGCGCAGCCATGCCACCGAGCCCGTCGTTATCCAGCCGAGCCCTCCGCCGATCACGAGACCGCCTGCGATTCCCGCCGCCGCTTCGAGCGCAAAGCGCCAGCCAGGTGAATCGTGGCCGCCCGCCGCGCCGGATGCACACAACGCAAGACCCAGCAATGCAAAGGGCAGTGCGATGCCGTCGTTCAATCCGCCTTCGCCGGAGAGAGAGAAGCGCAACAGGTCGAGATCGTCGGAATCCTGCACCTGCACGTCATGCGCGAGCACGGGATCGGTCGGCGCGAGCATCGCTGCGAGCAAGAGCGACGGACCCCAGTCGAGATCGAGCAGCAGTACGCCGGCGAGCGTCAGCAAAGGAATCGTCAGCAGCATCGCGACGAAGCCGAGCCGAAGCGGCAGCGCCCACATCGGCGCGACGAGCGGCAGGCGCAGACGCAAGCCGATCGCGAATAGCGACACGAGCAGCGCGACTTCGGTGATGGGCCGCAGGATATGCGCGTCGCGCGCGATATCGAGTTGCAGCAGGCCGAGCCCCGACGGACCGAGCGCGAAGCCGATCGCGAGATAGAGCATGGCGGCCGACAACGGCAGGCGTTTGAACGTCGTCGCGGCGACGCCCATGAAGATCAATACGCCGCCGACGATCAGATACCACCAGACAGTCTGTTCGTGCATCAGCACGTGACACGCGGCGTGATCACGGCGCGCGGCCGAATGCTTCGCGCAGCTTGCGCTTGGCCTGCTGCAACGTGTTCTTGCGCGTCTTCGGCAGGTTGCGGCCTGCGCGGTTGATGTAGAAGTTGAGCATCGACATCGCCGACTGGAACGGCGTGCCCTTGCGCCGTTTGCTGTGCGTGGACGAACGCTTCAGCGATTGCGCGATCTCATCGGCGGAACCCGTCTTGAAGATGTCCTTCTCGATGTCCATCGCGTCGCTGGTTTCCATCACATGATGCGACCAGTACTTCGACTTGCTGTTCGACTTGCCATTCGATCGGCTCGAAGCCGCGGAGCGTTCGCGATGCGCGGCCTGTGCCTGCGAGTGCCGTTGACGCGCCGGGCGGCCGCCTTTGGTGCGGGTCGATGCGTGCGCGACGGTCTTCTTGCCGCTGCGTTTTGTCGTGGTAGCCATCATGTTCCCTGTAAAAACGGCATCCGCCCGCTATGCTGACGTCGCGTAGCGGGCGGACGGACTGCAATCGATTTACTTGCGGGACGAGTGCCCGCAATCGCTACGAATCACTACAGCTTGACGCCCCCGGCTTCGGGCGAATCCGACGAGCCGGGTTCCACATCGCCGACGCCGAATTCGTCGTCGCGCCATTCCTTGTTGCCCCAGTACGGTTCGCGTCCATAGAACTGATGGATCGACGTGGCCCATGTGGGATCGGCCATCGACGGCCAATGATCCTTGTCGAAGCCCGGTGCGTTCTTCACGCTCTCGCTCGGCATGTCGAGCAGAAAGCACTTGCGGTCGACATCGAGCGTGAGCGCGCTCCACGGAATCGCCAGCAGCTTGTCGCCGATGCCGAGAAAACCGCCAGTCGACAGCACCGCGTAGGCGACGCGGCCCGAGCGCACGTCGAGCATGATGTCCTTGATCTTGCCGATGTCGTCGCCGTCGGCGCTCAACACCTTGTCGCCGTCGAGCGTGTCGGCCGCCATCACATCCGGCCCCGGACCGCGATGTTGGCCACGGCTCGCGCCGACGATGTTCGCGCCTGCGCCTGTCTGGTTCTGCAACGTCATGATGTTCTCCCTCGGTTCGTACAGCGCTCTTCCAAACGTCTTTCAAACGGTTGTGGCCCAGTTCAAACGAATTCAAGCAACAGCTATTCCTTGTCGTCGCTTAACCGTCTTCCCCAACCTCGGCCGGATCGGGCAGTTCAGGCAAGTCCTTCGACCTGTCGGGCGGTTGCGGCTCGTTGCGGGGAGCGTTGTCGGGATGCGTCTCTGCGTTGTCGTCGTTGGCGTTCTGGTCGCGAGTCATGATGTCGCTCCTGTTCGTGCATGAATGACAGGAACGCTGCACGTGGCGTGCCACGCGGCACGCCATGCAGTTCGAGGGAAGGGGAAAACGGGGAAAAGACGCCGCTGGAGCGGACTCAGGGCCGTGCGGCGATTTCGTCGAGATGTTCGAGCAGATCGGCGGGATCTTCATAGACGCGCAGCGCGCCGGAACGCTCGAGTTCTTCCTGACCGTAGCCGCCCGACAACAGGCCCACACCCAGCGCGCGGCAACGGCGCGCGGCGAGCATGTCCCAGATGCTGTCGCCGACGACGACGGCATGCTCGATCTGCACCTTCAGACGTTGCGCGGCGGCGACGAACAGATCGGGATCGGGCTTCGCGTATTTGACGTCGTCGCGCGTCACGACGACTGTCTTCGACGGATCGACGCCGAGCGCCTCGAGATTGACGGCCGCCGTTTCCATTCGTCCGCTGGTCGCGATCGCCCACGGCGTGCCGCTTTCCGTCAACGCAGCGAGCAATGCCTTCGCGCCGGGCAATGGCCGCACCTGTGCATGCAGTTGCTTGTACGCGCGGGCATGCGCGCGCCGCAGACGCTCGACGCGTTCGGCGCTCATGTCGCCGCCCGTTTCGCGCAACAGCTGATTCGTGAAAAGCCCGCCGCTCATGCCGATCTTGCGATGGATGCGCCACACCGACAACTCGATGCCTTCTTCGTCGAGCGCCTCCTTCCATGCGAGCACATGCTGATACACGCTGTCGACGAGCGTGCCGTCGAGGTCGAACAGAAACGATGTCGAGATACGCATGAAAAAGCTCTCCTTAAAGGATGAGTGAGTGGTGGCGACCAATGCGGCGAAGAGGCGAAGCGCAAGCAAATTCGCTGCAACGCAGGTCCCGCAACGCTTCCGGGCTGCTGCCATATTGCGCCATTTATCGCACGAAAGATTTACGTCCTCTTTGTAATTATCAAACGCCGCGCGGCGATGCATGCCGCAAATGCGCGCAACAAGTCGCCGAAAGACCGCCGAAAAGACCCTTGTCCTGGCCGCAAAACGAGAGCCCGCGCGGCTTTGCAGGGGCACAGCGCTTGCTCGAATTGGTATCGACAGCAGCATGTTTCGCGGTCGTCAGCCGCATTCATTTCACACAGAAGGGGAACGTACATGAAGAACACCAGGACATGGATCGTGGCGGCATTGTTCGCGCTGTCGGGGGGCGCATTTGCTCAGGGTGCCGGCAACGGCGGCGGATCGGCGGGCGGCGGCGGTAATGGCGCCGGTATGAGTTCGTCGGATCAGACGGGGGCAGGGATGGCCGCTTCGGGCACGCATGCGACTTCGAAGGCGCATCACCACAAGAAGACATCGCACACTAAGCCGGCCACCGATACGACCAACATGCCGGGCGCGGACGCGAGCAGCGATACCAAGGGGCAATGACGCCGCAGCAATGACACGACTGCAATGACGCAGCGGTCTATCCGGGTTTGTCCGGCGCTGACACGGCGCCGGACCTGCAACGAAGATGGGAGAACGCATGACGAAGCCAATCTGGAAACACGCAATGCTTGCACTCGCTGTCGCTGCGCTGTCGTTGGGCGCGGCCTGCAAGAAGGCCGACAACGGCGGCGCCGATACGGCAGCGGGGGGCAGCACACCGGCTGCGGCCACGGGCGGCATGGGCGCGAGCGGCACAGCCCCTGCGTCGGGCGCGAGCCAGTGACGACACGGGGTTCGCGTTCGCATCGGCGCAACAGGTCAATGCGAACGCGAATGATGGAATCGATTCGACGCCGCGCTGCTTCATCGAGGACTTGAAGGGCACGGCATGACTGCGGCATGTGGCGATCCGCCCGGCGGACGGCGTAGGGATGAATAGTCCCCAACATCGCGTTCGACTGACGATCCAGCGTTGCGCGGCTGACGATCGGCTGCGGCAACGGACACGGCGCCGCATGTGGAGGTAATGCGATGCGATCGAAAATTCATTATCAGAGCAACATTTGCGGCGGCGATTTTCAGCACGTCAAGGACTGCTTCCACGTATGGAAGGAACAGCCTCTTGTGTACCGGATGAACCAGCACATGTTCGAAGGCAAGCGCGAAGTCAGGCCGCTTGGGGGCGATCGCGTCTTTGAAGATCCCGAAGTCGCGCAACGCACGCTGCTGAACACGTGCGGTCCGAACGACACGTACGCACTCGCCGCGCAGATACACAACGACGAACGCGATATGTGGCTCGTGATGGCCGCCTACGAAGAGTGACACGGCGACGCGTTTTCATGCGGCATCGGCGGCGCATTATCGCGCACTCGTCTGCTTGCGCAGCGCGCGCGATTTTCTGAGCAGCGTCGCGAGCCGCTTGTTTTCGATGTCCTTTTCGAGGTCTTTCCTGACGTCCGCAGCCGCGGACGTCTTGCCGTTTTTGCGCGTGCCGCGGCTGGCGAGGCGGGCGCGCTTTTCCACATGCGCGAGCAGCGCGGCGAACGCGGCCTCGTCGACTCTCATGTGGCGTTTCGCGCGCTGCGGCAGCAACGCCTGCAGTTCGCCCGCTTCGAATGCAGCGATCACTTCGGGATGGATATAGCAGCGCCGGCAAACGGCAGGCGTATTGCGCAACAGCGTCGCCACGTCCTTCACCGTCGCGACGACATGACGGCGCGCATCGGCGGCACTCTCGAACACGAGTTCGCGCAACGCGGCCATTGCGTACACGCTGCCCGCCCACGTGCGATAGTCCTTCGCCGTGAAATCCGCGTGACTCACTTCGCGCAGATAGTCGTTGATATCGGCTGAGCCGACGGTATGACGTGCGCCTTCTTCATCGATGTACTTGAACAGATCGTGGCCCGGCAGTTCCGCGCACTGTCGAATGATGCGTCTCACGCGCGGGTTGTCCACCGTTACGTCGTGTTCGATGCCGCTCTTTCCCGCGAAGCGGAAGCGCACTTCGCCCGCGCGTATCGTGACGTGTTTCTTGCGCAGCGTCGTGAGCCCATACGACTGGTTTTCGCGCGCATATTCGACGCTGCCGATGCGGATCAGCGTCGTATCGAGCAGATGCACGACGGCTGCGATCACCTTTTCGCGCGGCATGCCTTCGCGCGCGAGATCGCGTGCGACGCGTCTGCGTATCGTCGGCAATGCCTGGCCGAACGCGGCCATGCGGCCGAACTTGTCGGCGTCGCGCGTTTCGCGCCATTGCGGGTGATAGCGATACTGCTTGCGGCCGCGCGCGTCGCGCCCCGTCGCCTGAATGTGGCCGCGCGGATCGGGGCAGATCCACACATCGGTGTACGCGGGCGGAATCGCCAGCGCATTGATGCGCGCGATCTCCGCTTCGTCGCCGATACGCTTGCCGTCGAGATCGAAATACACGAACGCGTTGCGCAGCTTCCTGCGCGTGAAGCCGGGCCGCGTATCGTCCGCGTGTCGCAACCCTGCGGGCAAGGTATTCGACAGTCCTTTGGCGATCGCGTCAATTGTGCCGCGTGTCATCGTTTTCATTCGAGTTCTCTGTTCTCTGATACGGCAGCGCCGTGCAATAGCAATGCCAGAACCTTGACCATCCCCGATACGCGATACGCCGTTTTTCGTGGGCATTGAACTTGCTCGTATGTCCAGCATGAACGCCATAGAGCAAGGGAGGACATACATGGCTAATGCACTCGCAGGATGCAAGGTGGCCGTACTGGCCGTCGACGGTTTCGAACAGGCCGAGCTGATCGAGCCGCGCCGCGCGCTCACGGAAGCGGGCGCGACGGCCCACGTAATTTCTGCCAGGGCGGGGAAGATTCAGGGCTTCAGGCATGTGGACAAGGGCGACAGCGTGGATGTCGATGCGACCTTCGACAAGGCCGCACCGAACGATTACGACGCCGTTGTGCTGCCGGGCGGGGTCGTGAACGGCGATGCGATCCGTCTGCTGCCGCAGGCACAAGCGTTCGTGAAGGCCGTCGATCAGGCGAAGAAGCCGATCGCGGTGATCTGCCACGGCACCTGGCTGCCCGTGTCGGCGGGGCTCGTGAAGGGCCGCACGGTGACGAGCTGGCCTAGCCTGCAGGACGACATTCGCAATGCGGGCGGTACGTGGGTCGACAAGGAAGTGGTCGAGGACGGCAACTTCATCACGAGCCGCAAACCCGACGATCTGCCCGCGTTCAACAAGACGCTGATCGCGCAACTGTCGAAGAAGAAAGCGGCCTGATGCAACGCGCGGCAACGCGCGGCAACGCGCGGCAACGCGCGCTGCGCGATCGGAGAACCCGGAGAGACGCATGATCATTCGCCCATTCCGCTCATTGATTCGAGCCTGTGCATTGCCTGTTGCCGTCGCCGTCGCATTTGGCGCGACGGTCTGCGAATCTGCGAGCGCGCAGACGAAGCTCTCGCCGGGCGACACGCAGTTTGCTCAGGATGCGTCGCAAGCGGACGCGACGGAGATCGCGGCGAGCAAGCTCGCGCTTGCGAACTCGTCGAATGCCCAGGTGAAGAAGTTCGCGCAGCAGATGATCGCCGATCACACGAAGCTCGCACGCAGCCTCGATGTCGTCGCGACGCAAAAGGGCCTCGGCAAGCCGCCGGGTGCGGACTCCGCGCTGATCGGCAAACTACAGGGCCTGAAGGGCGACGACTTCGACAAGGTCTATATCGACGAGGTCGCGGTGGGCGGTCACCAGAAAGCCGTCGAACTGTTCCAGAAGGAAAGCGAAAGCGGCACCGATGCGCAGCTGAAGGCAGCGGCGACGCGCGCGCTTCCGACTATCCGTCACCATCTCGCGATGGCCCAGCAACTCGCCAATGCACGCAAGGCTTCGTCATGAACGGGATCATCAAGGTGTTCATGCCGCGTGCGGCGTACGAGGACTCTCTCATGCACATCACATTCACCGATGATGCTCCCGTGTTCGATGGGTCGAGCCTGACCGTGCGCTTCACGGCGTGCGTCGATAGCGAACCCGTTGTGTGCGCGATTTCGGCGGAGGCGCTGGAAGATCACTTCGGCGCGGACTCGCCGCTCGAAGATGTGCTGCTGCGTGCGTTCGAACGCGGCCGCGCGCGTATCCGTTCAGTCTGCGCGGAAGCGCTCGACGAGAACGGTGGCGAAAGCGTGATCTTGCACAGCGGCCTGTTCCGCGTCGAGGGGATGGAGCCGGATCGCAGTCTCAAGAAGTAAAGAGCGATGTCTGAAAACACGCTGCCGCAATGAACTGCGGCAGCCGTGTATCGAGTGGAATCAAACCCAGAGTTTGCCGGCGTGCGGCTTGTCGATACGGTTGATCGGGCGATCGCCGTTGTCGACGGGACGACGCTCGCCGCGCGTCGTGCATGCCGCGCGCAGCAGCGCGTCGTGTTCGTCGTCGCACGATTGCATGCGGCTGCTTTGCGCAGATGTGCTCGTGCCTGCGTGCGTGGGCGCGCTGGTCTGGTCGGACGGCAATGTGTGGACGCGTATCTGCGCTACGACGGCTGACGTGACGATGGCCACGAACAGCAGGCGTTCCGCGCTCCTGATCTTCATGGTGATTCTCCCTTGTCGAATACTGGCCCTCGTTATGTGATGGCCGCGCTTTGTCGAACACTTGTGCGCGCCGATGAGGGTCCAGCCCACACATGCAGCAATAACCATGCCTTTTTTGCAAAACGCGCTGCGCCCTTGCTGGCGTATGGGCTCGTCGTATATCAGGCGGGATGCGAGGAAGCAGCGAGGAAGCAATTACCAGGCGCGATGGCAAAGACGACAACGCATTGAACGACAGGCCGCCATACGACCGGCTTGCGATCGGGCACAACGAGTGCAGAGGGATTGGCATCTCATGCATGAACGAAAGGAGCGACGTATGGCGACGAATGTCATTGCCGTGCTGAACGATCTGATCGAGACATCGAAAGATGGCGAGCGCGGCTTCATGAAAGCGGCCGACGATGTCCACTACGCGAGCATCAAGGAAGCGTTGCTCGAAAGCGCGGATCGCTGCACGCGAGGCGCGCGCGAACTGCAGGACGTCGTGCTGAAACTCGGCGGAAAGCCGGAGAGCGGCGGAAGCATGGCGGGCGCGCTGCATCGCGGATGGCTCGATGTGAAGTCCGCTGTCGGCAACCGCGCGGATCACGCGATTCTCGCCGATTGCGAGAAGGGCGAGGACGCCGCCGAAAAGCGCTTCCACGACGCGCTCGACAAGGACTTGCCCGCAGATGTGCGCGCGGTCGTCGAGCGGCTGTATCACGGCGTCGTGCAGAATCACGACCGCATTCGCGCAATGCGCGATCAGTACGCGGCGATGAAGGCCTGACAAAACAGAAGCGCAAAAGAAAAAGGCCGCCCTCGTCGAGGGCGGTCTTTTCGCTTTCAAACCTGCAGATGAAGACTTGCGAGAGTGCGCGAATGCGCGGTTTATTCAGCCGCGATCTTCAGATGGTTCTTGACACCCTTCACGCCGGACACGTTTTGCACGACGTCCTGCGCGGCCGTCTTGTCTTCGGCCGAAGGCACCGAACCCGACAGCCAGACGATGCCCTTGCGCGTCTTCACGTGGATGTGCGTGGATTTCACGTTCTTCGCGCCGAGCAGTTCGGCCTTGACCTTGGTGGTCACCGTGCCGTCGTCGATGTGCTGACCGACCGACTCGGACGTGGCGGGCGGCGCCGATGCCGTCGTTTGCGCCGTCGCGTTCAGTGCGAATGCCACACATGCGATGCTGCCTGCGGCCTTGAGGAACTGGATGGTTTTCATGGTTTTCTCCTTCTCGGTTGATGACAAGGTTGCGGTCCTGTTGTCCGTCCGGTCGATCGCGGCACGATGCCGCCGATGACCCGACCAAAGACCACTGCCGCCGCGGTTCCGTCTGGTCCGTCGCCGACACGGGACGCGCTGCGCGTCGATCCGCTTCCGTTCCCTTTGCGAAGCGCGCCCCTCGTCGGCGTTCCAGCAAGCGTTATGCCTGGCGCAGACCTCGACGCAGCCGCGCTTCGTTGTCGTTTTCCCGGAATCTGGAAGGGTGCTCCGATGCGCAACGATGCCGTCCGAAGTTCAGAGCGTTTGTAAAATCCGCGCACGGACCCGGCATACGGCGTGCATCCAGAAGAGACAAAGACGAATCAAAACAGACAGTTGTGAAAGCTGGTACGACAGTTGCATAGGTACTGCGCGAAGCTCTGTTGATAATCACAGGAAGAGTCTGTATGCCGCCTACAATCGAATTACGCGCGAAGCAAACGTTCGCGCTCACACCGCGTCTGCAGCAGTCCGTGCGTCTGCTTCAACTGTCGTCGCTCGAGTTTCAGCAGGAACTGCGCAACGCACTCGACACTAATCCCTTCCTTGAATACGATCCGTCCGCTCCGGAAGAAATGTCCGCCAATAAAACGGCAGACGGCACGGGCCCGGACGGCGAAACGCTGCCGGCCGCCGAGCGCGACACGGCGCTAGAAAGCGCGCAGGCCGAACCCGCGACGGAGAGCGCCGCATCGTCGGATGACGGCGGCGACTATTCCGGCGACGCCTATGGTCGTGGTCCTTCGCGCTACAACGGCGATTCCGATGCTGCTGATCCGACGGAATGGGCGCGCGTTCAGCCCACGTTGCATGAGCAGCTGCACGATGCGCTGCGTCTCTACCGCCTCGACGATCGCGATCGCGAAGTCGCGCGCCTCGTGATCGAAGCACTCGATGACGACGGCTATCTGCGCCAGGATCTCGCTGATCTCACCGACATCGTCGATATCGAACCCGCGCTGACGGAAGACGAACTGCTGGTCGCACTGCGTCTCGTACAGACGCTCGACCGTCCGGGACTCGCCGCGCGTTCACTGTCCGAGTGTCTGTCATTGCAGATCGACGCATTGCCCGGCGATACGCCGGGACGCAGCGTCGCGAAGCAGGTGGTCGAGCATCATCTCGACCGGCTCGCGCGTCGTGAGCATGCGGAGTTGCAGAAGCAGATCGGCTGCGATGCGGAAGAGTTGCGTGTGGCCTGCGCGCTCGTGCGCAAGCTCGATCCGAAGCCGGGCAATTCCTACGGGCGCGCCGACGACAACTACATCGTCCCCGACGTGATCGTGCGCAGCGTTCGCAACAAGTGGGTCGTCACGGTCAATCCGGCTGTGCTGCCGCGCGCGCGCATTCATCGCATGTACGCGGAGCTGTTTGCGCAATCGGCGGGTGCGAGCCGTTCTCCGCTCGCGCAGCAGTTGCAGGAAGCGCGCTGGCTGATCCGCAACGCACAGCAGCGCTTCGAGACGATTCAGCGCGTGGCGGAATGCATCGTCGCGCATCAGAAGCCGTTCTTCCAGTACGGCGAGATCGCATTGAAGCCGCTCGTGCTGCGTGACGTCGCTGAAGAACTCGGCCTGCACGAATCGACGATTTCTCGCGCGACAGGCAACAAGTACATGGCAACGCCGCGCGGCATCTTCGAGTTCAAGCATTTCTTCCCGCGAGAACTCGGCACGGAAAGCGGGGGTACATGTTCAGCGGCTGCCGTGCGCGCGCTGCTCAAGGAAATGATCGCGGCAGAGAATACACGCGATCCGCTGTCCGATGTCGCGCTTGCAAAGATGCTCGCGGACCAGGGCGTGCTCGTCGCGCGCCGCACGGTCGCGAAGTATCGCCATCTGATGAAGGTGCCGCCTGCCGAGTTGCGTCGACAGGTTTGATGCGCGTTTTCACGCGATGAAAGAACGGCCGCTTCTGCGGCCGTTCTGTTTTTTGCGCGTGGGAAGTGGATGCGCTACATGCCGATGCTCGATCCGCCGCTCGAACTGGAGCCCGTGCTGGAACCGGACGTCGCGCTTGTGCTGGAAGCCGGATTCAGATCGATTCGCCCGTACACGCCGTCCGCTTCGTCGTTTGGTCCTGCCGCAAAAAAGAGCGTATTCGAAGGCTGATTGCTGAGGTTGTTGCCGAACGCAATACCCCACAAGCCGTTCTGGACGATCGCGCTGCCATTCGATGCCATCACGGGTCCCATCGACTTGCCGCTCGACGCATCGAATGCGTTGAGCGCGCCGTCGCCGAAATTGCCGATCAGGATCGCGCCGCTCAGCGTGCCGAAGTTGCTAGGCGCCTGCGCGATGCCCCACGGTGCATTCAGCGGTGCGCCCGTCGCGAAGTGCTGCTTGAGATTGCCCGCCGTATCGAACACGTCGACCATGCCCTGGCCCGCGCCTGCGACATCGTCGTGTTTGTCGGCGTCCTGCATCGCATACGTCACGAACAGGTTCGAGCCGATCAGCGCAATGCCGAACGGCGCGAAGCCCGCGGGAATCGCGGAGTCCTTGAAGCCGCCGGGCATCGTGACCTTCGTGAAGTTCGTGTCGAACACGTCGATCTTGTTGTTATGAAAGTCGGTCGCATAGAGGAAGTTGTTGCCGTTGTTCGCGGCCAGTGCGAGACCTTTGTACACGGCGCCGCCCGTGCCGTCGTCGTGCATCGTGAACGCGTTGGTCGGGCCGACGGCGGGCGCCCACGCCGCGATCGTGCCGCCTTCGCCCGCGAAGATGAAAGCCGCGATGCCCGACTTGCCGTTTTGCGTCACGGAGAAACTTTGCGTGCCGTTGAAGACGATGCCCGTCGGTGCCGCCGCGCCGTTCGTGCCCGCCGGTATCGTCACGACCAGCGATTGCGGCACGCCGTTGCCGTCATAAAGCGTCGCGAGATTGGTGGCGTTGTCGGCGACCCATACGAAGCCTTTCGGATTGAAGGCGACGCCCCATGCGTTCTTCAGGTTGGGATCGGTGTGAGGCGCGGACACGGCGCCATCCGACACGAGCGCCGTCGCCTTGAACGACGAAGCCGTCGGCGGCGTGTTGTTCGACCCGGAACCGCCTCCGCATGAAACGAGCGTCGCCAGTGCCGCGCCACAGGCTGCGATGCCGAGTACCTCGAATAGAGACTTCATGACCGCACTCCTTGCTTGTCGAAAGGTCGTGACGGTCAGAAAACGAGCACTGCGCGGGTTTTATTCCTCGAATTAGCGGGGTATTTTTTAGCGCGTATGAAGACGCGTTGCGTGCAACGAAGCAGCGCCTGGATTATTCCGTTCTTCTGATTAAAAGAGCCGCTTGTAGAAGTGGACCGCTGCTTTGCAGCTATGCTTCGCGCAACCTCAACGGAAAAATGAACATGGCGGCCAGCAAGCCGAGCACGCCGCCGATCAGCGTTTCCCACGCGCGCGCCGCGAGAAAAGGAATCGAATGCACGCCGCTCACCGCGAGCGTGACGATCAGCGTGAACGCGAACGCGCCGCACGCGATGTCGTAGCGCTCGGGCAGGGCCATCGCGTAGACGATCATCGCGAGCGCCGCCGCGAACCAGATCACGAGCGGCGCATGTTCGGCAATGGGCAGACAGATGAGTGCGAGCGGCACGCCGACCAGCGTGCCGATGATCCGCCGGCGCACGCGCTGCACGGTGCCCGTCGCGGAGCCTGCGACGACGTAGGTGCAGGCCGTGATCGCCCACGCCGACTCTTCGATGCCCATCCACGCATTCAACGCGACCACGACGAGCGCGCCCGCCGCGGCTTGCAATCCCATGACGAACTCGGGCGAAGGGCGTCCCGGCACGGGCGGCGGTCCCGGCGACAACGCGGCGACGACGGCGGGCCGTTCGGCCGGACCGCTGAGAAGTCTCGGCACGATCGACGCAAGCATCGCGATGACGCCTGCAATCGCAATCGTGGGCAGATCGGCGATCACGAGGCCCGCGCCATAGGCCATCAGCTGCCCGATGTAGATCTGCGAGCCAAGCCCCGCGCCGAGCACGCCGAAGCGCTTCAGATAGCCGACCAGAAACGCGCCCGTCACCAGTGTGAGTTCCGGTCCCGCGTGCCCGAGGCCGAGCAGCGGCTGTGCGAGGCACATGTAAAGAGCCGCGCCGAAGGCGGCCGCGGCGCACAGCAACGCGAGATCGCGGCTCGATTCGGGACGCGTCGTTCGCGCTTCCGACACGCTCGCCCACAACGCGAAACCGGCGGCGAGCGTGCCGACGGAGACATTGCGCGGCAAGCCATGCGTGACGTCCTGCAGCGTGCCGAGCGCCGCTGCGAGCCCATACGCCGTCACGAGGCGCAGCCCCTTGATGCGGCGATGCGTGCCGGGATCGACGCGCTCCGCCCAGGCGCTGAGCGCGGCGAACGGCTGTTTCGCGCTCACGTCGCGGCGCGCGGCGGGAGCAGCGGGTTCGTGCTCGACGGGATCGGTGGAGGGTTCCATGGCGCGTGTCGCGAACGCGCGGGCGTTCGTGTTAGCAAACGGATGAGGCGCGGCCTCTGTCTGGAACGGCTACGGAAGTATAGGCAGGAATCCGCGCTGCGCGGCGTTTATGCCTGCTCGGTGGCCTGGCGGATTTCCCAGTCGATCAGCCACGCTTCGAGCCGCGCCGGCGGCAGCGGACGGCTCAGATGGAAGCCTTGCACGAGATCGCAGCGCAGGTCGCGCAGTCGGTCGAGCACGTCCTCGGTTTCGACGCCCTCGGCGACTACCTTAAGGCCCATGTTGTGCGCGAGATCGATCGTCGAACGGACGATGGTCTCGTCGTCCTTGTGCTGCGTCATGCCCATCACGAACGACTTGTCGATCTTCAGTTCGTCGACGGGCATCCGCTTCAGATACGCAAGCGACGAATAGCCCGTGCCGAAGTCGTCGATGGCGAGGCGAATGCCGAGCGCATGCAGACGGTCGAGTGTTTCGATGGCGTGATTGGGGTCGTCCATGATCGCGCTTTCGGTGATCTCGATCCACACCATCTCGGGCGCGACGCCGTGCTTCTTCAGCAGCGCGCTGAACGTATCGGGCAGCGTCGACTGGATCAGTTCGCGCGCCGACACGTTGACCGACACGGCCAGTTCGATGCCCGCCGCCTGCCATGCCGCACACTGGCCGATCGCCTTGTCGGCGACCCAGTGCGAAATCGCCTTGATGTAGCCCGTCTGCTCGGCAAACGGAATGAACTGGTCGGGCGCGACGAAGCCTCGCGTCGGGTGTTCCCAGCGCACGAGCGCTTCCACGTATTTGACCGTGCCCATCATGAGATCGAGCTTCGGCTGATAGTGCAGCATCAGCTGGTCGTGCTCGACGGCCTGGCGCAATTCGCTCATCAGCGACAGACGCTCGGCGCTGTTGTGATCGTGCTTCTCGTCGTAGATCGCGTAGCCGGTGTTCGCGCGTTTCGCGACGTACATCGCGATATCGGCGCGGCGCATCAGCACGTTCATGTCGTTGCCGTGCTGAGGAAACGTGACGATGCCGATACTCGCGCCCACGTCGACGAGTTGCCCTTCGATCGTGATGGGCGCTTCGAGCGTCTTCACGAGATGCTCGGCCACGCGTTGCGCGCCGTCGTTCGCGTCGCCCGGCAACAGCACGGCGAACTCGTCGCCGCCCAGCCGCGCGACGAGATCCGTGCTGCGCAGGTTGTCGCGCAGACGCTTCGCCACTTCGCACAGCAGCAGGTCGCCGATGGGATGTCCCAGCGTGTCGTTCACGTACTTGAAGCGGTCGAGGTCCATCATCATCACGCTGAACGTCGGGGGCGCGATGTGCGTGCCGCTCTGTGTCGCCGCGATGGCTGCCTGTAGACGGTCGTTGAACATCGCGCGATTCGCGAGTCCCGTCAGGCGGTCCATGTAGGCGAGTTCGGTGATGCGCCGCTCGCGTTCGGAAATCGCGCGCTGCATGTGATCGAATGCGTTCGCGAGCTTGCCGAGTTCGTCGTGCGACGAGAGACCGATAGGCTGATCGTAGTCGCCGATTTCCACGCGATGCGAGAAGCGCGTCAGCGCTTCGACGGGCCGCGTCACGCTGCGCGCGGTCAGCATGCTGCCGACGATCGACGCCAGCACGCCGAGCACCGTGATGATCGCGAGCGCCGTTTGCAGCCGGTGGAACGGCGCCATGATGTCCTGCACCGACCGCTGCAGCATGACGGCCGTCTGCTCGACGCCCGATTGCAGCAGCACGACGCGGGTCGCGTAGTTGTCGTCGGCGGTATCGGCGATGCTCGCGTGTGCGTGGCGCGCGTCGGGCAGCGAACTGGCGAGCACGCTCCAGCGTCCGTCGGGCAAGCGGTCGAGGAACGATACGTCGAGCGAAGTCAGGCTCGCGAAATCGCGCGCGGTTTCGTCGTCGATGCGAAAGCCCATCGCGACCCACGCGATCGTCACGGGCGCCTTGACGGGCACGGCGACCACCTGATACAGCTTGCCGTCGATCGTCACGATCGACGACGCATCGCCCTGGCGCGTCGCCGCGCGGATCAGGCTGCGCAGCGGGAAGGGCGCATCGACGTGCGCCGGACCGCGACTGTCGGCTGTCAGTTTGCCGTCGAGATCGGCGAGCATCACGATGTCGGCATCGATGCGGTTGCCGTGATTTTTCAGGGCCGACGCGACGGTGTTTTCGTCGTGCGTCGCGACGGCCTCGCGAAAACCGAAGTCCGCCGCGACGACGGTCGCTGCCTGCGTGAGCTTTTCGCCGTTCGCGCGCAACACCTGGCGGAACACGTTCTCAGCGACGACGAGCTGGCTTTCCGAATTGCTGCGCGCGTTCGCGCCGATCACCGTGCTGATGACGGCATAGCCGGCAAGCTGCACGGCCAGCATCAACAGCACGACGACGATCGCGATACGGGCGCGCAGACTCTGGAATCGCATCGTGTGCTTACTCCGCCTGCGCTGACAGCTTCAGTTTGAATGCGGCCTTTGCGTCAGCGGCCGCCGATATGTTCTGCACAGGCAGCGCGTTCGCATCGGCGAGCCTGTGGTGCCATGCGGTGATCCGGTAGTTGTCGGCGGGCAGGTTGTCGATCGACGCATTGCCGGCCGCGTCCGTCTTCGCGAACCACGGCGTATCGACGACGAGCAGATACGCGACCATTGTGTCGTGGATGTTGCAGCCCATCACGACGAGGCCCGGCTTGTCGAACACAACAGGGTTCGCGGGCACGCCGTGATACAGATGCAGCTCGAACTTCTTCGCGGGCGAAAACGAGTAGACGTCGTGCTCGAAATTGTCCTTGTTCGGAAACGTGATCGCCGTGCCGGTCTGCACGACGGACACGTGCGGCACGAACTGGCGCTTCACCTGATCGATGATGGCCGTCGCGGGTTTCGGAGCGGGCAGTTTGCCGCTTGCGGGCGTCGCGTAGACGATGGCGTCGGGCACGGGCGCGCCCGCCTGATCGACGACGCTCACCTGGACGCTCGCCGCGTTCGCAAACATGGCGTGGCAGCCGAGCACGATGGCGGCAGCCGTGAGCCACCTGTGTGTGGTTTTCGGGTTATTGTTCATTCGCGGTCCTGGATGTCGCGATACATCGGCGCGAGCTTCGCAAGCAGCTTGTTCTGCGCGCGAAACGGCACGCCGTTGTGGTCCATCGCCGTTTGCAGATCTTCGACGAGTGCATTGAACGCGGCTCGGTCGATGTTCTGGCCTTCGTGCGTGCGTTTCATCGGCCTTCCCGTGTACGTGCACGGACCGCCCATCAGTTCGCACAGTTGTTCGCCGAGCTTCTGCTTGATGCGCTTGATGGGCGCGCCGTCGAAATAGGGCAGCGTGCGCGGATCCTTGAGCAGCAGGTCGTAGAAGTCGTCGATGATCTTCGTGAGGCCGGGCTGTCCGCCGAAGGTCTGATAGAGCGAATCG
The DNA here is from genome assembly GCF_030412785.1 of Paraburkholderia sabiae. Classification (NCBI taxonomy): domain Bacteria; kingdom Pseudomonadati; phylum Pseudomonadota; class Betaproteobacteria; order Burkholderiales; family Burkholderiaceae; genus Paraburkholderia; species Paraburkholderia sabiae. The sequence continues at coordinate 2,383,508 of NZ_CP125295.1, read as the reverse complement.
TCGGCGTGAGCGGCGGGCGCGGCGGCGAGCAGAACCGCCACACAGACGGCACCCACGGCACGTTCGATAAGGCGCAAAGAGAGCGTGTGTTTCATCAGAACCCCACTTGCAAGGACGCGTACACGCCGCGCTGGTTGCGGATCGTCGCGATATCGCCGAGCGACAGGTACGCGAGCGTCAGCGAAACATGCTTGGTCGGCGCCCACGCGATGAACGCGTCGTACGCATCCTGTTCGCGCGCGAAGCCGAGGTTGTCGGGCTTGCTGCGGTATTCCGCGCCCACGGCGACGTAGCGCGACAGCAGATACGCGACGGATGCCTCGAACTCCGCGTGGTACGCGTTCGATTTGTCGCCACCGAAGCCGAGCAGACCGAACTGGTTCGCCTTCGTGAAGCGCAGCGTGCCGTTGAGCAGCAGGCTTTGCGCGAGCAGCAGCTTGGTCGCGGACAGATAGAAGTCGGTGCCCGAGTTGCTGGTCGCACCGACCGCTTTGACGATGTCGCCCTGTTCGTTGTGCTTGAACTGGATGCCCGCCGCGACCTGAGGAATCCACGTGTCCTGATCGAGCACGGCGTCGCCGAAGAGGCGCACCTTCACGCCGATCGTGTCCATGTTGAACTTGAAGCCCGAGCCGAGGCCGAGTTGCGCACCGACGTCGCGCGTGTCGAACGACTGGCGCGCAATCGAAAACTCGACGCGGTTCGCGACGGCGGCGAGCGCGCCGTAGCTGGCGAGCGCGTAGTCCTGCGTGCGCACGTAGGTGCCGTACGCGTTCGCACCCACTTGCGAGGCGGTGCCGTAGCCACCGATCACGGCCCACGGCGTGAGGCCGCCGCCCGCCGCGCCTTCGATTTCGGAGACGCCGCCCGTGAGCAGCAGCTTGCCGCCCGTCGACGGAGCGGCGGGTTCATCGGCGTGAGCGGCCGGAGCCTGGAACACAAGTGCCGCGAGCAATGCGCTGGCGAGCGGACCTGCGGGAATTCTGCAACGCATGTCGTCTGATCGAAAGAAGTGCGGTGCGCCGCGCGCGGGCTCGTGGCCGGACATGCGGTGCGATGGATCGCCGTCGCCGGTTGGATGACGGGTGCGTTTTTGTGTCGGCCGCCGCTGCGGGACCGGTCGATCGATCGGCGCAAACGTCGGCTGACTTTCGCTTAACGGCAAGCGCCAATCGCGACTTGAGCGGCAATTACCCGTATTTTCAGAAACCCCTGAATAAGCGGTAGCGCCCTGTTTTGAAAGCATTTTTTTCTGCGCTCGCGGCCTGAGGCCAATTCGCTTCGATCCGGCTGGATTTCGCCGGCAATGGCATCGAGCAAAGGTTTGCGCGAGAAAGTGCCGGCGATGCGCGCCGGTTGGCCTTGCTATTTTCAAACGCGAGTACCACTCTCGTTAGAGCAGGATGCCTGGATGCTGGTCCGCGGCATGCGCGGACGCTTTTCGGTGGAGCACGCCATGAGGTCCGCCATCGTCGCTCACGATCCCGGCCGGCAATTGTTGCCGTTTCGCGAGTCGCTGCTCGCGATGCTGGGCGTCGCCTTCGTCACGATGCTGGTCGCGCTCGACCAGACGATCGTCGGCACCGCGCTGCCGCGCATCGTCGCCGATCTGAAGGGCTTCGACTTCTACGCGTGGGTCGCGACCTCGTACATGCTCGCGTCCGTCATCACCATTCCGATCTTCGGGCGGCTGGGCGATCTGTACGGCCGCAAGCCGTTTCTGATCGCGGCGATCGTGCTGTTCACGCTGGCGTCCGTGCTGTGCGGACTCGCGTCGAGCATGCTGTTCCTGATCGCCGCGCGCGGCTTGCAGGGGATCGGCGGCGGCATCCTGATCGGCACCGTGTTCGCGACGGTCGCCGATCTGTTCCCCGATCCGAAACTGCGGCTGCGCTGGCTCGTGTTCGTCACGTCGTCGTTCGGCATTGCGAACATCGTCGGGCCGACGCTCGGCGGCATGCTCACGCAGATGCAGGGCTGGCGGCTGGTGTTCTTCGTGAACGTGCCCGTCGGCATCGTGTCGCTGATCTTCGTTCTGCTGTTCGTGCCGAAGCTGCGCCACATGAAGACGAGCGGGCCGATCCAGCTCGACTGGCTCGGCGCGTTCGTCGTCGCCGTCACGTTCGGCGCGCTGCAACTGCTGATCGAACTGCTGCCACGAGAAGGCGTCAGCGGCACGACGGTGCTGCTGTTCGTGGTCACGACGGTGTGCGGCCTGACGCTGTACTTCTGGGAAAAGCGCATGGGCTATCCCGTCGTGCCCGTCGACGTGCTGCTCGACCGCAAGCTCGCGCCGCTGTTCGCGATGTCGGTGCTCGGCGGCTTTGCGCTGTTTTCGATGGTGTTCTACGTGCCGCTGCTGTTTCAGGGCGGCTACGCGATGTCGCCGCACGATTCGGGCATGCTGATCACGCCGCTGCTGCTCGGCACGACGGTCGGCAGCGTGCTGAACAACCGCATCGTCACGCGGATCCGGCGCGCGAACGGGCTGATGCATATCGGCTTCGCGCTGTTCGTGATCGGCTGTCTCGCGCTCGTTACGTTCAAGGGCCACGAGCCGCATGTCGTGTGGATGGCGTGCATGGGCGTGAGCGGGCTCGGGCTTGGGCTCGTCGCGACCAATCTGACCATCTGTTCGCAGCAGATCGTCGCGCGCGATCATCTCGGCGCGGTGACGGCGCTGATGCAGTCGCTGCGGATTTTCGGCGGCATGCTCGGCACGGCGATCACGGGCGCGCTGCTCGGGCATCTGTACGCGCAGAGCGTGAACCGCTCGCTCGACTCGTATCAGGCGACGCAATGGCTCAAGTCGTTCGCGAGCCCCGACGTGCTGGTCGATCGCGCGGAGCAGTCGGCGCTGATCGAGCATCTCGTGGCGGCCGGCCATTCCGGCGATCCGATGATGCATATGGCGCGCGACGCGCTGATCGCGTCGATTCACATCGGGCTCGCGGTGGCGGCGCTCGCCGCGTTGATCGGGTTGTGTCTCGCGTGGTTCGTGCCTGCCGTGCAGGTCACGTACGCCGAAACGGAAGTGCGCAGCGCGTGATGGTGCCGCTGGGACCGCCGGGTTTGCTATGATGGCTGTATAAATATACAGCCCTTCAGTGTCCGATAGCCGTGCCGACCGACGCACCCGATCCGTTCTATTACCTGTCGAATTTCGAGCGCGCGCTCGCGTGGATCGCCGAGCGTTACGACGATCTGCTCGACGACAGCGAGCAGGCGTTTCTCGCGGCGTTTCTGCGCGACGGCGCGCGTCTGCCGAAAGCGTCGCGCGCGCTGCTCGTACGCATGTTGATGCGCAAGGGCACGCTGTTTCGCACCGGGCGGCTCGCGTATGCGGAAATCGGTTGTCCCGTGCAGGCGGCCGCGCCGCTCGCCGCGCTCGGCTGGGTCGATGCCGATGCAGGCGTGTCGCTCGACGAACTGTTTGCGCTCGCAACGCGTCCCGAGTTGCAGCGCGCGTTCGCCGCGTCGCCTGAGTTCAAGGGCTTGCGCAAGGCCGAATGGCTCGAAGCGTTGCGTGCCGTGGACCCTGCACACGCGCAGCCCCGGCGGTACACCGAATGGGATAACGCAACGGAAGAAGCCGCGTTGCGCGTGTTCGTCGCGCCGATGTGCGAGCGCTTCCGTTTGATGTTCTTCGGCAATCTGCATCAGGACTGGTCCGAGTTCGTGCTCGCCGATCTCGGCGTGTTCCAGTACGAGCGCGTCGCGTTCGAGTCGTCGTCGCGGGCGTTTCAGCAGCGCGCGGATGTCGACTGTTATCTGGCGCTGCATGCGTGCCGCGAAGCGCTTGAATTGACGGCGGACGAAGCGCTTGATCCGCTACTCGAAGCCGTCGATGCGATCGATACTGAGCACAACGCGTGGCTCGCTTTACGACGCGCGAAGCTGCTGTTCGCGATCGGCCATCATGCGGAGCGGCGGCACGATTGGGATACCGCGTTGCGTGTGTACGAACGCTGCGCGTGGCCGGGCGCGCGGCATCGGCGTATGCGCGTGCTGGAGCGCGCCGGACGCGACGAAGCGGCGCTCGCGCTGGCGCTGCATGCGTCAGCCGCTCCCGAGGACGAAGAAGAACTGCAGCGTCTTGCGCGCATCGTGCCCCGGCTGCAACGGCGGCTCGGTCTTGCCGCGCAAAAAGCCGCCAGTGCGCGTGCCGCGCAGCGTGGCATGCTGGAACTGGCGCGTCCGCTGGAGCCCATCGCCGTCGAATACGCAGTGCGCGACCATCTGTCGACGGAAGACGCGCCCGTGCATTACGTCGAAAACGCGCTGATCAATTCGCTGTTCGGTCTGCTGTGCTGGGAGCCCGTGTTCGCGGCTGTGCCGGGAGCGTTCTTTCACCCGTTCCAGCGCGGTCCCGCCGATCTGCACGCGCCCGACTTCCGCACGCGCCGCGCCGCACAGTTCGACGCATGTCTCGCACAACTCGAAAGCGGCGCTTACCGAGCAACGATTCTGCGGCACTTCGAAACGAAAGCCGGTCTGCAATCGCCGTTCGTGTTCTGGGGCATGCTCACGCTCGAACTGCTGACGCTCGCGCTCGATTGCCTGCCCTCCGCGCATCTGAAGCTGTGGTTCGAACGGCTGCTCGTCGATATTCGCGCGAACCGTTCGGGCTTGCCCGACCTGATCCGCTTCTGGCCGAACGAGCGGCGCTACGAACTGATCGAAGTGAAAGGGCCGGGCGATCGTCTGCAGGACAACCAGATTCGCTGGCTCGCGTACTGCGTGCAGCACGAGATGCCTGTGCGCGTACTCGATGTCCGCTGGAAAGAGAGCATGCTCGCCGGCGAGACCGACGCGGAGGCGGCATGACGTACGTCGTCGCCGTGCGCACGCTCTGCGAGTTCACCGCGCGGCGCGGCGATCTCGATCTGCGCTTCACGCCCGCGCCGTCGGCGCTCGAAGGCATCGCCGGGCATCAGGTCGTAACAGCACGGCGCGCGTCCGGCTACGAAACGGAAATCACGCTGACGGGTTCGCATCACGGGCTGACCGTGCGTGGTCGCGCCGATGGCTACGACCCGGCCCTCAACCGGCTCGAAGAGATCAAGACGCATCGCGGCGACCTCGAACGGATGCCCGCGAATCATCGCGCTTTGCATTGGGCGCAGGCGCTGGTGTATGGGCATCTGCTGTGCGAAGCGCGCGGTCTCGTTGAATTGGATGTCGCGCTTGTCTACTTCGATATCGGCGAGCAGAAGGAAACCGTGCTGACGGAACAGCACACGGCGGCATCGTTGCGTGCATTCTTCGAAGATCAATGCGGGCGCTTCGTCGCGTGGGCCGCGCGCGAGGAAGTGCATCGCGACGCGCGCAACGCCGCGCTGAACGCGCTGCGCTTCCCGTACGGCGAGTTTCGCAGCGGACAGCGCGAGCTTTCCGTCGCCGTGTTCCGCGCGGCGCGCGACGGGCGCTGTCTGATGGCGCAGGCGCCGACGGGCATCGGCAAGACGCTCGGCACGATCTTTCCGCTGTTGAAGGCGTGCGGCGCGGATCATCTCGATCGTGTGTTCTTTCTGACGGCCAAGACGCCGGGCCGCGCGCTCGCGCTCGATGCCATCGAATCGCTGCATCGAAGCGAATCTGTGTTGCCGTTGCGCACGCTCGAACTCGTCGCACGCGATAAAGCCTGCGAGCATCCCGACAAATCGTGCGACGGCGAATCGTGTCCGCTCGCGCGCGGCTTCTACGACCGTTTGCCCGCCGCGCGCGACACGGCCTTGCAGGCGCGCACGCTCGACCGCGCGGCCGTGCGCGAAGCGGCGCTCGCGCATGATGTCTGTCCGTACTATGTCGCACAGGAAATGACGCGCTGGTGCGACGTCGTGATCGGCGACTACAACTACTACTTCGACGGCAGCGCAATGCTGTATGCGCTCACGCAGCTGAACGGCTGGCGCGTGGCCGTGCTCGCCGACGAAGCGCACAATCTGCCCGACCGCGCCCGCCGCATGTACAGCGCGACGCTGGATCAGGCTGCGTTTCGCGGCGCACGTCATATCGTGCCCGCTGCGCTAAAAAAGCCGTTCGACCGTTTGAATCGCGAGTGGAATGCGTTGAATCGCGAGCGCAATGTCGCGTATGAAGTGCTGCCCGATGTGCCTGCGAAGCTGCAGTCGGCGGTGCAGAATCTGATTGCATCGATTGGCGATCAGCTTGCGGAAGCGCCGCATTCCGTCGATGAAAACGCGCTGCGTTTCTATTTCGACGCGCTGCATTTCATGTCGCTCGTCGAGGAGTTCGGCGATCATTCGATCGTCGATGTGACGCTGGAATCGCAGCATGGCGCGTCGCGCGCGAAGCCCGCTACGTCGATCTGTGTACGCAACGTGATTCCCGCGCCATTCCTCAAACCGCGCTATGCAGCGGCGCGCACGACCATCGTGTTTTCGGGCACGCTCAGCCCGCAGCACTTCTATCGCGACATGCTCGGCCTGCCTGACGACACAGGCTGGCTCGACGTCGAGGGGCCGTTCAGGGCGGAGCAGCTGGAGGTGCGTGTTGCGCATCGCGTGTCGACACGCTGGCGCGATCGCGAGCGTTCGCTGGAGCCGATCGTCGATCTGATCGCGCAGCAATATTCCGAGCGTCCCGGCAACTATCTCGGCTTTCTGAGCAGCTTCGACTATTTGCAGCGTGTCGCCGATTCGATGGGCGAGCGGCATCCGCACGTGCCCATCTGGACGCAGGCGCCGCGCATGGACGAAGCGGCGCGCGACGCGTTTCTCGCGCGTTTTGCTGCGGGTGGTGCGGGCGTCGGCTTCGCGGTGCTGGGCGGCGCGTTTTCCGAAGGCATCGATCTCGTCGGCGAGCGGCTGATCGGCGCGTTCATCGCGACGCTCGGCTTGCCGCAGATGAACGACGTCAACGAACAGATGCGCCGCACGTTCGATGCGCAGTTCGGCAACGGCTACGACTACGCGTATCTGTATCCGGGCTTGCAGAAGGTCGTGCAGGCGGCGGGGCGCGTGATCCGCACGGAACGCGACGAGGGCGTCGTGCATCTGATCGACGATCGCTATCAGCGCGCGGATGTCAGGCGGCTGTTGCCGCGCTGGTGGAAGGTGGGAACGACGCAGTGAACAGGGGAGGCAGGCCGTGCACCCGGACGAATACCGCTTCACGACGATCTGGCGCGTCGACGCGCCGTTGCAGGCCGTGTGGGACGCGATCCACGATCCTGCGCGCTGGCCGCAGTGGTGGACATGCGTCGAACGCGTGATCGAAGTGGAGCCGGGCGCGAGCGACGGCGTCGGCGCGCTGCATCGTTATACGTGGAAGGGACGCTTGCCGTACCGCGTCGCGTTCGACATGCGCGTGACGCGCATCGAGCCGCTTGCGGTGCTCGAAGGCGAAGCGTGCGGCGATGTCGAGGGTACGGGGCGCTGGCAGTTCGCGTCGCATGGCAACGTGACGGTCGTGCGCTACGAATGGCGCGTGCGCACGAAGCGCGGCTGGATGAACCTCATGGCGCCGCTCGCGCGCCCGTTCTTCAAATGGAATCACGACTACGTGATGCAGCAGGGCGGCGAAGCGCTCGCCGGTCTGCTCGATGCCAGGCTGCTGGGCATCGAGCATTCGTCGTGATGGAGTGCGCTTGCGTGCCTAGTGTCGCGCGGCCTTCGGCGCGGGCTTGTCCGACTGCGTGTTTTCCTTGGCGTTAGTCGGACGCGGCGGGCCTTGGAGTTCGTCGTCGCCCGCATCGGTTTCCGCGCCGCTGCCGGCCGGATTCGACGAAATCAGCATACTGCGCTGCGGATTCGAGATCTCGATGCCCTTCGCGCGGAACTGATCGAAGATGCGCCGGTTGAATTCGCGCTGCACGCCCCAGCGCGACGTGTCGCGGCACTGGATCTGACCCGCGAGCGTGACGGAGGCGCCATCGACGGCGTCGACACCCCAGAAGCTGAAGTCCGACAGAATCCCCGCCTTGAACTGATCGTCCTCGCGCAACGACGCGCCGATTTCCTTGAGCGTGGCAATCGCGAGATCGACGTCCTGGCCATACGCGATGCTGACGCGCACGGCCGCGTTGCCGAGTCCGCGATTCGTGTTGTTCACCGTCGATACAGAACTGAACGGCACCGTGAAAAGCGAGCCGTCGCCGCCGCGCAGACGCACGGTGCGGATCGACAGATATTCGACCGTGCCCGAGACGCCCGCGAGCGTCACCCAGTCGCCGACCTGCATCGCGTTTTCCATCAGCAGGAAGATGCCCGTGATGAAATCCTGCACGAGCTTCTGCGAACCGAAGCCGAGCGCAACGCCGAAGATGCTCGCGCTCGCGAGCAGCGGTGCCGTGTTCACGCCCAGTTCGCTCAAACCCGTCAGCACGACGACCAGCGCGATCGCGACGAACAGTGCAGTGCGCAGCATCGGCACCAGCGTGCGCAGGCGTGCGGCGCGCACGAGGTCGCCGCTCTTCGTCCATTGCGCAAGGCGCTTTTCGACCGACACGTTCGCGATTTCCCACACGACCAGCGCGACGATCGCGGCCACGCAGATCGTCACGACCGCCGAGGTCAGCCGGTGGCCGATCGCGCCGGGGCGGAAGAACTGCCACACATCGAAGCCCCATACCTGGAACAGCACGAGCGCGCTGATGAAGATCACGAGCGTCGAGACCACGCGCCGGATTAGCGGATAGTAGCGATACGCGTGCTGATGGATCAGCGAGCGGTCCTCGTCGCGTTCCTGCGTGCGGAACACGCGCCCGAGCGCGCCGAACAGCACGATCGACGCGACGCGCGCGGCCACCAGCACGGCCAGCGACAGCCCGCCCAGATGCAGCAGCGTGCGGTAGCCGTTATGCACGTCGAGCGCCCACACGAACCACAGCGCCATCACGATGAACACGGCAACCCATGCCCACATGTCGATGAGACCGTGCGCGAGGATCGTCACGGGACGTTGCGATTCGACCGACGAGTCGATGGTGCGCTCGCGCAGCAGCGCCGAGATGGGCGCGCGGCACTGCAGGATCATGATCGACACCATCACGTGTCCGACCAGCGCGAGCAGCTTGACGAGCGGCAGATGCGCGGCGTCGCTGAGGCCGAGCGCGGTCGCGATCTCGATCAGCGCGCCGCCCGCGCCGATCACGCTGACCACACGGATCACCCAGCGCTGCATGAAGAGCGCCCAGCTATCGGGCAGGCGCAACAGACGCAGTCCCGGCGCATCGGGTTGCAGGAAAAAGCCCGCGGCGATCACGATCGCGCGGCAGATCACGTACAGGTCGATCAGACCGTTGAGCGCCGAGTCCTGGATCGTGCCGTCGTCGGTGAAGAACGACATCAGCGCGCTCGCGGCGGCAACGAACACGACGAGCGGCAGCATCCGCAGACACAACTGGAGCGCAGCGCTCGGCAGACGTTGCAGCGTGGTCCAGTGATGCTCCGCCTGGCGCTTGCTGCGCGCTTCCTTTTGCTGGTTGTCGGGTGTTTCGGATTTGTCGGGTGTCGCCGCCTGGGCGTCGGATGAGGCCGACGAAGAAGCAGGCGGCGTCGACATCGATACGGCGGGTTTTGCAGGCGCTGGAACTGCTGCGGCGGCATCCGGCTGGACGGTCGCGGTGGCGGCTGTATCGGCGGCTGTGGCAGCAGCAGTATCGGCAGCCGCTTCGCGCGCCTTGTCGCGTGCCTCACGCGCTTCGCGGCGCGCGATGATCGCGGCGCGCGCACGGCGCAGCAGCCGCCGCGCCAGCCATTCGAGCGCGATCGCGGGCAGCAGCGTGCCGATGAGTGCGAGCAGCACGCCGAACACTTTCCCACGCTCGTGCGGATCGGATAGCTGCACGTTCCACCAGTAGCGCGCCGACGACGTATCGAGCAGCACGGCGATCGAGCGCTTGAGCGTCATGCCGCCCTGCTTGAACCAGTGCGCGCCCTGGCGCACCAGCTGCGACGCGAGCCCGTTCGACTTGAACGCGGTCGTCGCGCTCGCGCCCGATGCGCTGTCGGTGGCGGCCGCCGCCGATGCGCCCGAGGCCGGCGCGGCAGGCGTCGCGAGGACGCCCGCGGCGGCGATCGCGGTGAGCGTGTCTTCGATCTGCGCGCGTTTTTTGGGGTCGTTGAGCACCTGCAGCGCCTGGCGGGCCTGTTCGGGTGTCAGCGTGACAGTGGTGGCGGACGCGCCCGACGCACTCGTCGTGGCCGTCACGGCGGAGAAGGCGGGCGCGCAGAAGAGCGCGAGCAGACAGATCAGGAGGAGTTTGCGCATGTAGGGCCGGTGGGCGGCGGCGATGCGCGTACGGCTTGACGCGATGCGGCGCCGGGAGCCACCACGTTTCGACTGAAAATAAAACGACTCCGGCAACGCACCATAAGTTCCGCAAAGGGCGCAATCAGGCCATCCAGCACGCATCATCGGCGTGCGATGCGCGTATTTTCATGCGGATGCGCAACGTGGAGCGTGACGTGCGCCCAGCAGCGAAGTCAGCCGCGAACGGCCTGCGCCGGCTTGCCGAGCGTCCCTTCGACGACTTCCGTGAACGTCCGTTCTTCGCGCAGGATAAAGCGCTTCGCCTGCGCCATGCGGAAGTTCTCGACCGATGCGGGATCCGTGCGCAGCCGCGCGCGATACGCCTCGTACGCGGCGAGGCTGTCGAACGCAATCAGGCCCCACGCGATGTCGTTCGTGCCTTCGTGCGGCAGGAAATAGCCGAGCAGATGGCCGCCGCAGCGCGGGATGATTTCTCCCCAGTTCTCGGCGTATTGCCGGAACGCGTCGCGCTGGAACGGATCGATCTGATAGCGGATGAAACAGGTGATCGTCATGTCGGGCTTCCTTCTCGTGTGGGATGGATGACGGTCAGTATCTGCGACCCGGTGCGCGCGATGTTTCAGGCTTGCACGAAGTGTCGATGTGTTCTGGCTGCAAAATGCATCAGCGATGCTGTCCGCGTATCGTCATCGCCGCGCAGGCCGCGCCCAGCAACGCGCATAGCGCCGACACCAGCGCGACGGCGCGCAGACCTGCATCGATCGCATCGGATTGCGCATCGACAATACGCGTGGGCACGGCATGCGCGCCCACCATCGTGTCGGGCGCGAGCAGTTGGCCCGCGCGATGCAGATCGGTCGGAATATGCAGTTGCGCGAGCCGCTCGGACAGCGCCGCGTCGTGCGACCAGACGAACACGATGCCGAGCACCGCAATGGCGAGCAGACTCGCGATCCGCGCGACCGCATTGTTGATGCCCGACGCGACGCCCGTGCGCGCGGCAGTGACGGACGTCATCACCGTGGTCGTCAGCGGCGCGACGGTGATGGTCATGCCGAGGCCGAGCACGGCGAGCGCAGGGAAGTAGCTCGTCCAGTAGTGCGCGCGGTCCATGTCGAGCCAGCCCGGCAGCGCGAGCAGCGCGAAGCCCGCTGCCGCGATCACGGGGCCCGCCGTCAGCAACGCGCGCGGGCCGAAGCGTGCGGCGAGACCGCCCGTGAAACGCGACAGCACGCCGATCACGACAGGTACGGGCAGCAGCGCCGCGCCCGCTTCCGTCGCCGTGTAGCCGTGCGCGCGGATCAGCGTGAACGGCAGGAAAAACAGCGCGCCGCCGAGCCCGAAATACAGCAGCAGCGTGACGAGGTTCGCGCCGCTGAAATCTCGCGAATGAAACACATCGAGCGGCATCATCGGGTCGGCGCTGCGTGCCTCGATTGCGACGAATGCACCGCACAGCACCAGCCCGCCGGCGATCGCGCCGAGCACGGTTTCATCGTCGAAACCATGCGACGACGCGAGCGTGAGCCCATATGTGAGCGCGCCGAGTCCCACTGCGGCCGTCAGCGCGCCCGCCCAGTCGAGCCGCTGCGACGCGCTCGTATCGCGGCTGTTGGGCACCGACGGCAGCGCGAGCGCAATCGTGAGCACCGCGATGGGCACGTTGAGATAGAAGATCGCGCGCCACGAAAACGCATCGACGAGCCAGCCGCCCGCGACCGGCCCGAGCGCCGATGTGATCGCGCCGAAGCCGGCCCAGGTGCCGATCGCGTGGCCGCGCTCGCGCTCGTCGAACACCGCGCCGATGATCGCGAGACTGCTCGGCACCAGCAGCGCGGCCCCCGCGCCTTGTGCGGCACGCGCGGCGATCAGCGCGCCGGATGCCGGCGCGAGCCCGCAGGCCGCCGATGCCGCCGTGAACAGCACGATGCCCGCGACGAACACCGTGCGCCGCCCGAGCTTGTCGCCCAGCGCGCCGCCGACGAGCACCAGCGAGCCGAGCAGCAGCAGATACGCATTGACGACCCATTGCATCGCCGCGACGCTCGCGCCGAGTTCGGTCTGGATGGACGGCAAGGCGACGTTGACAACAGAGCCGTCGATGAACGCCATGCTGGAGCCGAGGATCGTCGCGGCGAGGGCGAGGCGCTTGTGGCGGCAAGGAAGCGCGTCAGCTGTGTGCGCACGGATCGCGAGATCGTCGCAGGGGCTGGCCTGGGCGGGAAAGGCATGCGGCGGGTGGCGCTTGCCGTCGAGAGAAGCGTGGTCGGACATGAGCGGCGTCGGCTCCATTGCAGTGCGTTCGACAATGCAATGGACACATTACGCGAGCAGCCGTTCAGCGTGTGGCTGAACGGCTGGTTTCGCCGCGTCGGGCTACGGGAAGAATGGCGGCAAAAAGCCGCCTAGTCCGCCGATACCGCTGCGACGGCGCGCGTCCGGTGTGTGCCCGCCTCGTCGTCGTCGGTGCTGTCGGGGTTGTCCGAACCGGACGAGCCGTCCGCGCCGTCGGTGCGTCCTTCGCCGGTGCCGCGCCTCGTCGGGCGCATGGGGTTCGCGTCGGGCGTCATGCGGTTCGCGTTCATCAACCGGTAGAGCGTCGCGCGCGACACGCCTAGCTCCGACGCCGCGCCCGACAGATTGTGCCCGTGCCGCCGCAGCGCCTCTTCGATCGCCTCGATTTCCGCCTGCGTGCGGATTTCCGCGAGCGTCCGCGTGCGCGGGCTCGACACTTCCGGCAAGCCGAGATCGCCTTCCGTGATGAAGCGGCCTTCGGCCATCACGACGGCGCGCCGCACGCAGTTGATCAGCTCGCGCACGTTGCCCGGCCAGTCGTAATTCGACAGCGCGACCACCGCGCCGCTCGAGAAGCCGCGAATCTTGTGCGTGCCGTCCTGCCGATACATGCTGAGCGCATAGTCGGCGAGCAGTCGGATGTCGCTGCCGCGTTCGCGCAGCGGCGGTTCGTCGAGCCGCAGCACGCATAGACGGTGATACAGGTCGGCGCGGAACCGGCCGTCTTTCACGGCGGCTTCGAGGTTCACGTGCGTCGCCGAAATGACGCGCACGTCGACCTTGATGGGCGTATTGCCGCCCAGGCGCTCGATCGTGCCTTCCTGCAGGAAGCGCAGCAGCACGGCCTGGCATTCGTGCGGCATATCGCCGATTTCGTCGAGGAACAGCGTGCCGCTGTTCGCATGTTCGATCCGGCCGATCTTGCGTTGCAGCGCGCCCGTGAACGCGCCGCGCTCATGGCCGAACAGTTCGGCCTGCAACAACGTGGGCGGGATCGCCGCGCAATTGATCGCGACGAACGCCTGCTGCGCGCGCGTCGAGCCGTCGTGCACGGCGCGCGCCGTCAGTTCCTTGCCCGTGCCCGATTCGCCCGCGATGAACACGGGCGCGTCGGTCTGCGCGCATTTCTCGATCCGCCGATACAGCTTCTGCATCGGCTCGCAATGGCCGACCATGCCGTGCGCGCCGAGCGACGGCTGCGGCCGGAAGCTCGCGCGCCGCAGATTCGACAGGCCGTGCGCGTGGCCGAGCGCGAAGATCAGCCGGTCGTTCAGACAGGGCGCGGTGACGAAGTCGAAGCAGTAATCGAGGATGAAGCGGCTTGTGAGTTCGTCGGTGGCCTGGCCCGGCGCGATCTGCGCGATCCAGTTCGCTTCGCCGTGACGCATGCAGGCTTCGAACGCCGATAGCTGCTGCGCCGTCACGTCGTCGGGCAGCGTGACGAGACCGACCTTGATGTCGCCGCGATCGAGCAGCTTTTCGGCGGCCGCCGTGTTGCGGGCGTGCACGACCTGCCATCCGGCGTCGGCGAGGAAGGCTGCGAGCGCTTCATCGGGCGTCGATGCCACACAAAGCACGGTGCGGTCGGAAGCGCCGGTTGTGCAAGTGGTATTCATGTTACCCCCGGGGGTTGGACGTTGCCCTTGTGCATCGCTCATGATGCCTCAAGGCCAGTGATCCTTGTACTACGGCAAAACAGTTGGTCTATTGAGGGTTCGTCTCGGCGAACCGGCGCGTTTTTCGTTTTTTCTACATGCGGGTCATGCGCGCCGCAATGTCGTGTGTGCTCGTGCCGTGTATCGATGATTCGCAAACCGAATCTATCGTCGCACGAATGACGGATTCAAAACAAAGATAAATGAAAGGGTAGTGGCTTTGTATAAGCGTAAATCTGGATGCAGAGGGACGCATCGGGCAATTTCTACCGACGCTTAAAAGATCTTCAACGCGCTCCAGTTCCCCACGGTCGCGACGCGCCGAATCGCTGAACGCCTTGTTTATCAAGGCTGAGCGGGATTTCAGGGCGCACAGCCGCGCAAGTCTCAACTCTGCGACACATTTGACAATCGCTCCGCGACACCCTGCGGCACGAGCCTCGAACCGGTAGTTCTGACCGGAATCCCGCATTCATCGGCCTCTCCAGCCCGATCCAAAGAATTTTCTACGGCCTCGAAGCCACTGTGCGGTCGAGCGAACACGCAGATTTCGCATCGAAAGGACGTTACGGGTTCGCAACATCGCGTGCTGCGGGCCACTGAAAAACGGTGAGCTTCGGCAGCGGGATCACGGCGCGACAAGGGTTTGCGCCCGCATGGCATAGCCGTTGCGATATGGCTGTCACACAAAACGCCGCAGCCGGAAAGCATCACTCAAGGAAGTCTCCGGCAGCGGCACAGGACTTCGCAGTCGCGGCCGGGGTTTGCCAGATGCGACTGTGGGGGCGGCGGAGCCAAGGGGGGCGGACGTCGGCAGAAAGTGGCGCGAATGGTTCGTACGACGTACGACCATTCGCGACCATGACGACACCTTCGACGGCACAAGCCAGATGTACTCCGTCCAGACGGACGGGTTTTGCCGGACGGCGCGCACGGGGCGCAATGTCCATGTGACATCTCACTCTCTACGGGGGACACCATGAAGCAAGCAATCCAACAATTCCTGCGCGAAGAAGACGGCGTGTCGGCGATCGAATACGGCCTGCTGGCCGGGCTGATCGCAGTGGCCATCATCACGACGGTCGGGCTGATCGGCACCAACCTCAACCGCGTCTTCGGCTACATCAAGGACAAGCTCGTCGGCATCACGCAGCCGGCCTGATCCTGAGCACGTCGCGTTCGAAACCATTCGACTTTCTACGGGGCACACGATGAAAAACGCAATCCAGAACTTTCTGCGCGAAGAAGACGGCGTATCGGCAATTGAATACGGGCTGCTCGCCGGTTTGATCGCGGTGGCGATCATCACGACGGTCGGGCTGATCGGTACCAATCTCGATCGCGTGTTCGGCTACGTCAAGGACAAGCTGGTCGGCATCACGCAACCGGCCTGATCCTGCTGTATCGCGTTCGCATCATCCTGACCGCCGCCAGCCTCGACGCCCCATCCTTTCGAGGCGGGCAGCGGCCACCACGAAGTCGGTTCAACCAACGGAGTTTTCGATGAACGGCGTGCCTTTTCCGGTTGGTCCATGCGTGCTGTCGCTGGTCGCGATCGCAGCGATCTACGACCTTCACGCACGGCGCATCCCGAACTGGCTGGTCGTCATCGGCCTCGGCGTGGGGCTCGTCGTGCAGTGCGCGCTGCAAGGCGCAATCGACGGGATAGAGGCGTGGCTGGGCGGCGCGCTCGCGGGCGGCGCCGTGCTGTTGCCCGGCTATCTGCTGCGGATGATGGGCGCGGGCGATGTGAAGTTGATGGCGGCAGCCGGTTGTTTCTGCGGCGCGGGCGGTGCGTTCGAAGCGGCGCTGATGGTGTGTGTGGTCGGCGGCGTGTGGGCGCTGGTCGAGATGCTGCGGCATCGGCAGATGCGCGCGGGGTTGCACAACATGGCCGCCGTGCTGATCGACGTATCGATGCCGGCGAGCGGCGGGCCGCGCGAAGGCGAGGCAACGCGAACGAGACGGCCAACGGCAGGCACGCTGCCATACGGGGTGGCCATCGCGGTCGGCACGATGCTCTCGCTGTTTGCGAGCGTGTGACGCGACGACAAAAAGAAGCAACGAGGACGGGGAAGCAGGCGAATCAGGGCAGGACGACAAAAACAGCATCGGGCGAACGGCGGACAGCAGGCGAAGACAGCCGTCACTCGAGAAGACAACGAATAAAACGAAGCAGCACAGAGCGCAGCCGCAGTGAAGAAAGATAGCAGCGAGCCTTCGCAGAAGGGTTTGAAGCAGAACCAGCAACGGGGTGTGGACGCGGGGTCGTCCACCTGGAAAGAGCCTTCGCACGAAGGCGGGCCGGATACGGGGGAAGTGATGAAGACGAACGATTCAGGCCGCACGACGGCCTTCGCATGGGGGAGCCGTTCCGCAGCGGCGGAAAACGGTGCCGACAACAAGGTCGACAACAAGGCCGACAACAAAGCCGGCATCACGGAGTCCGCGTCCACCGCGTACGCACTGTACTACGTGGACGCGGCGCCGGAACTGCGCCGCACGACCGATCCCGCGATCCATCTGCGCCAGCGCGCGCTGCTCGCACCGGCGGGGCGCCGTCAACGCGAGCAGGTGCTGCTGGATCTCGTCGTCGCGCAGTGGGTGGCGCAGCGCCGCGAACAGGCAGCGCAGCTGTCGACGGCAGCGCTGCACGCAGCAGATCGCGACGAAGCCGAAGCCGAAGCATACAGCCCGCAGTTTCGCGATCCCCGACTGCACGACTGACAGCTCAATTCCGCAACACGATCCCTAAGTGCGCCGTCGCCGACGGCGAGAGTCAGGAGAACGACATGAAGAACGCTCGCGCGTTGGTGATGTTGCTCGTCGCGACGGCGGCCGGTCTTGCGGCCGTGGTGTTCGCGGCGCGCTGGATGGTGCAGCAGACGTCGACATCGACGACCAAGGTGGTGATCGCATCCGCCGACATGAGTCTCGGCCAGCGCGTCTCGCCCGACATGCTCAAGGTGTCCGACTGGCCCGCGGGCAGCGTGCCGCCCGGCACGTTCAACGACGTGAAGAAGCTCGAAGGCCGCGTGCTGAAGGCGAGCCTGTCGCGCGGCGAACCCGTGCTCGAGGCGAAGCTCTCGCCCGTCGGCACGCTCGGCGGCCTGTCGGCTGTCATCAACGAAGGCAAGCGCGCGATCACGGTGCGCGTCAACGACGTGATCGGCGTCGCGGGCTTCGCGCTGCCGGGCAACTACGTCGACATTCTCGTCAACACCGAGAAGGACAACCGCGAAGGCGGCGGCACGATGGGACGCGACCAGAACATCTCGAAGATCGTGCTCGAAAAGATTCTCGTGCTCGCCGTCGCCCAGGAAGCGGGCCGCGACGAAACCAAGCCGAAAGTAGTCGATGCCGTGACGCTTGAAGTCACGCCCGAGCAGGCGGAGAAGATCGACCTTGCGCGCAGCATCGGTTCGCTGTCGCTCGTGTTGCGCAACCAGGTCGATCCGCAGGACGCGACGACGGCCGGCGCGACCAAGGCCACGCTGCTGAAGATTCCCGTCGCTGTACCGGCCGCGCCCGCACCCGCTCCGAAGCCGGTGGTGCGCAAGGTCGTCGCGCGGGCGCCGTCGAACTGCGTGAGCGTGATCGACGGATCGCAGCCGAGACAGGAATGTTTTTGAGCGGCATGCACTGACAGAGACCGGAACACAGACCGAAGCAGGGACCGAAGCAGAGACGCAGACGCGCAAGCGCAAGCCGTGACGAGACCAGACCACGGCGCCAATACGGGGGAAGGACATGAACGCCAGAGATAGCCAGCGCGCGCACGCCAGATGCGAGCGCGCCACGAAGCAAGCCGCGCAGCCGACGCTTAATGACACGCATTCGGGCACGCAAACCGGCACGCACGCCGCACCTTTCTCGCGCCGCGCGCGTCTGCTTCAGGCGAGCGTCGGCGCAGCGATGGGCGCGTGCCTGTGGGCGCTGCCTGCCGCGCAGGCAGTGAGCCAGGAAGCGCCGCTGCCGATGACGATGGCGTCGAATGGCGGCGCCGTGCATCTGACGATCGGCATGAGCGGGGCCGGGCAGGCCGCCGCCGCGGGCGTGTCGCAGGGCGGCAAGGGGCCGAACTGCACGGGCGCGATCGCCGATCATCAGACGGTGACGATTCCCGTCGGCAAGTCGACGATGGTCAACGTGCGCGAGTCGGTAAAGACGCGCACGGTCGGCAATCCGTCGATCGTGCAGGCGATGCTCGTGTCGCCGCAAACGCTCTATCTGCTCGGCAGCGACGTCGGCACGACCAACATGATCGTGCAGGGCCGCAGCGGCTCGTGCACGATCATCGATGTCTCCGTCGGCGCGGATCCCGGCGGCCTGCAGCAGACGCTCGCCGTGCTGATGCCTGAAGAAACGGGCGTGCAGGTCAAGGCGGCCGCCGACACGCTCGTGCTGACGGGCACCGTGTCCGACTCGGTGAAGGCCGAGCGCATCGTCGAACTGGCGCGCGCGTATGTCACGCGTCCGACTTCGCCGCTGCCCGCCGCCGTGCCCGCCAACGCAGGCGGTGCACAAGGCGGCGCAATGATTCCCGCCGTGCTCAAGCCGGCCGGCGCATCGGGCAACGGCAACAACGAGCGCATCGTCAACATGATGCACGTGGCCGCGCCGCAGCAGGTGATGCTCGAAGTGAAGGTGGCCGAAGTATCCAAGACGCTGATCGACCAGCTCGGCATGGCCGCGAACATCCAGGGCGGCACGGGCAGCTGGAGCTTCGGCCTGCTCGCCGATTTCCTGTCGGGCGGCATGGGCGCGCTGATCGGCTCGAAGGCGAACAACAAGCCGCTCAACTTCGCGTTCGACGCGCAGAAGACCGACCAGCTCGTCAAGGTGCTCGCCGAACCGAACCTGATGGCGATCAGCGGCCAGGAAGCGAGCTTCCTCGCGGGCGGCAAGGTGTTCATCCCCGTGCCGCAGAGCAACGGCCTCGCGGGCTCGACGATCATCCTGCAGGAAGAGACCTTCGGCGTCGGTCTCACGTTCACGCCGACCGTGCTCGACAACGGCCGCATCAACCTGAAGGTGTCGCCGGAAGTGTCGGAACTGTCGCCGACGGGCGTCGCCGTGACGGCGGGCACGATCAACACGACAGCCGTGCTGCCCCTCATCACGACGCGCCGCGCGTCCACGACGCTGCAGGTGTACGACGGCCAGAGCTTCGCGATCGGCGGTCTGATGAAGAGCAACGTGACGGGCACGCTCAAGGGCTTGCCGGGACTCGGCGAAGTGCCCGTGCTCGGCGCGCTGTTCCGCAGCACCAACTTCCAGGAAGACAAGACGGAACTCGTGTTCGTCGTGACGCCGCGCCTCGCGAAACCGCTGCCGCAGAACTATCCGCTGCCGACCGATCACTTCGGCAAGGTGACGGAAGCGGGCGTGTTCTTCACGGGCAACATGGAAGGCAAGAAGCCGCAAGCACCTGTGGAACCCACTCAGCCGTCGACGGGCGCTGCATTGCCCAGCACGATGCCGGGTAACGCGATTCCGTCGCCGATCCCCGTCAAGGGCGGTGCGATCGCGACGACAGGTTCGGCCGCTCCTGTGGTGCTGACGCCCGTCATCACGTCGCAAGGCACGACGGCGCCGACGCCCGTGCCGGCGCCCGAACGCACGCAGCCGGTATCGGACGCGATCCGTGCGCCCGCCACGCCGCGCGCACCCGACAGCGGCGATGGCAGCGACGGCACCGCGCCCATCACCCGGGTCGAACCGGTCGACGTGCACACGGCAGCCGTGCAGACCGCGAGCGTGAGCGCGCAGCCGCTGGCGGAAGCCGCGCAGACATCCGCTGCTCAACCCGCTGCGCAGCAGGCCCGCGAAAGCAGCGGCAACCAGCGCACCCAATAAGCTTCCCAAAAAGCGCCAACGAACTCCTGGAGACCGACATGAAAACCATCCAGACATTGATCCGCGCGTCGCTGTGCGCGGCGGCGAGCGTGACGCTCGCGGGCTGCCTGACCTCGACGCCGCAGTGGGACGCGACGTTCGGCAGTTCCGTCTCGCAGCTGAAGGAAATGCAGACGCTCAATCCGAACGCGAGCATGAACACCGACCCGGTGGCGGGTGTCGACGGCGCGACGGCCTCGGCGATCCAGAAGAACTACGCGAAGTCGTTCACGACGCCGCCGCCGCCCATCAACGTGTTCGCGGTCGGTCTGCCCGGCTCGAACTGACGCGCACGCGCCACCGACTCAATCCACGACAAGCCCCGCACGCGGAGACTGAACATGATCGACATCCTCCTCATCTCATCGGGTCCGGACCGCTCGCAGAAAATCGAGCAGTTGCTGGAAGGATGCGGCATCGCGCATCGCGTGCGGGCTCAGCACGGCTCGGTGCGGCAACTGCGCGCGCACGCCGCGGCCATCAAGTCGGCGGATCTGCTGATCGTCGACGATGTCGATCTCGAGCCGCAAGACATGGCGTCGATCGAAGAGACGCTTGCGCACGTGCCGCAGCTGAACTGCATGCTGGTGACGCCCGCGCCGTCGACGGCGCTGCTGATGGCGGCGATGCGCGCGGGCGTGCGTCACGTGCTGCCCTGGCCGCTCGACGCACAGGCTTTCGCGGCCGAGCTGTCGCATGTGTGGAGCAAGAAGACGGCGGGCGCGCGGCGCGAAGGGCGCGTGGTTTCGCTGACGTCGTGCAAGGGCGGCACGGGCACGACCTTCATCGCAATGAATCTCGCACATGCACTCGCGACACAACGCGGCAAGCGCGTGCTGCTCGTCGACGCGAACCAGCAGTTCGCCGACGCGAGTCTGCTGGTGGCCGACCAGACGCCTGCCGCGACGCTCGCCGATCTGTGCGCGCAGGTCGACCGGCTCGACAACGCGTTTTTCGATGCCTGCGTAATGCACGTGAACGACAACCTCGACGTGCTGGCGGGCGCGGGCGATCCGATCCGTGCAGGCGATCTGCGTCCTGCGCAACTCGAACGCGTGCTCGCGCTCGCGCGCTCCCAGTACGACGCCGTGATCGTCGATCTCGGACTCGGCATCAATCCGCTCGCGATTCACGTGCTCGATCAAAGCGACCGCATCTGCATGCTGGTGCGCCAGAGCGTGCTGTATCTGCGCGCGGGCCGCCGCATGCTCGACATCTTTCACGAACTCGGCTACGCGACGGGCAAGGTCAGCGTGCTCGTGAACCAGTACGACAAGCACGCGCCCGTCAATCTGCAGGCATTTGAACAGAGCTTCGGGATGAGCGTCGCGCATCGTTTCGCGCGCGACGACAAGCATGCGGGCACGGCGCTCGATCAGGGACTGCCCATCATGAGCGTTGCCAGGGGCAGCGCGCTCGCGCAGGACATCGTGGCCTTCGCGCATGTGCTGTCGCCCGCGCCGCAGAAAGAGAAGAAGGGCGGTCTCGCGCGTCTGTTCGCGTCGAAACCGCGCGACGTGCCGCAGCTGAAGACGGGTCACTGACCGGTCAGCAAATCACCGCGCGCCACCACACAGCAACGGGGGATTCTCATCATGTCATTGCGCGATCAACTGAGATTGCAGAGCGTGTCGATCAACGGCGCAATCAGCGGCGCCGCTGCGCCCGATACGGCAGCAACGGGCAACACCGCCGAAAGCATGGCCGCGCGGCGCGCGTATCAGGCGCTGAAGATGAACGTGCACGAGAAGATCATCGACCGTGTCGAACTCGACAAGCTGCAGCGCCTCACGCCCGAGCAGATCCGCCGCGAACTGGCGCAACTGGTCGAACGCATCGTCGACGAAGACAAGATTCCGATGAACGAGATCGAACGCCGGCGTCTCGCGCAGGACGTGCACGACGAAATGTTCGGTCTCGGTCCGCTCGAACCGCTGCTCGCCGATCCGACCGTGTCGGACATTCTCGTGAACACGTCGCAGCATGTGTACGTGGAACGGCGCGGCAAGCTCGAACACACCGACATCACGTTCTTCGACGACGCGCATCTGATGAAGATCATCGAGCGCATCGTGTCGCGTGTGGGGCGGCGCATCGACGAATCGACGCCGATGGTCGACGCGCGCCTGCCCGACGGCTCGCGCGTCAACGCGATCATTCCGCCTTCCGCGATCGACGGGCCGCTCGTGTCGATTCGCCGCTTCGCCGTGAATCCGTTGAAAGTGGACGACATGGTGAAGAACCAGACCTTCACGCCCGCGATGGCGCAACTGCTCGAAGCGCTCATCAAGGCGAAGCTCAACGTGCTGATTTCGGGCGGCACGGGCAGCGGCAAGACGACCATGCTCAATCTGCTGTCGGGCTTCATTCCCGGCGACGAGCGCATCGTCACGATCGAAGACGCCGCGGAACTGCAACTGCGCCAGGAACACGTGCTGCGGCTCGAAACGCGGCCGCCGAATATCGAAGGCAAAGGCGAAATCTCGCAGCGCTCGCTGGTGAAGAACGCGCTGCGGATGCGGCCCGACCGCATCGTGCTCGGCGAAGTGCGCGGCGCGGAAGCGCTCGACATGCTGCACGCGATGAACACGGGCCACGAAGGATCGATGGCGACGCTGCACGCGAACACGCCGCGCGACGCGATCACGCGCCTCGAAAACATGGTCGGCATGGCAGGTCTGTCGATGCCGATCAAGGCGATGCGCCAGCAGATCGCGTCGGCGATCACGGTGGTCGTGCAGGCGTCGCGTCTCACGGATGGCCGCCGCAAGCTGATGAGCATCCAGGAAATCACCGGGATGGAAGGAGAGGTCATCAACATGCAGGAGATTTTCACGTTCAGGCGCACGGGCGTCGCGGAAGACGGCACAGTCAAGGGCTACTTCTGCGCGACGGGCGTGCGGCCCAAGTTCGCCGACCGGCTTGCCGCGTTCGGTCTCGCGTTGCCGGATCAGATGTTCGATCCGGCGCGGCGCTACGAAGTCTGAACGCTCATCGACGCTCAAGGAGACGGACATGGATACGACATTGCTGGCGTTCGCGGTGCTCGGCTTCGTCGCGATCGTGCTGATGATCGAGGGCGTGTACCTCTACTGGAACAGCCGCCATGGCCCCGCCGTCAAGCGGATGGACGCGCGGATCCGCGCGATGTCGGCGGGCGGCCACGTGAGCGACGAGCAGATGTCGATTCTCAAGCAGCGCCTGCTGAGCGAATCGCCGACGCTCACGCGCATGCTGATGCGCATGCCGCGCGTGCATCTGCTCGATCTGTATCTGCAGCAGTCGGGGCTGTCGTGGTCGGTGGGACGCTTCGTCGGCTATTCGACCATGTCCGGCTGCGTCGGACTGGTGCTGGGCATGGGCGGCATGAATCTGCCGTTCGCCGTCGCGCTGGCCGTCGCGGGCGCCGCCGCGCTGCTGCCGCTCGTGTATCTGCGCGGCAAGCGCGCGAAGCGCATCGTGCGCCTCGAACGTCAGTTGCCCGATGCCGCCGATCTGATCGCCCGCGCATTGCGCGCCGGACACTCGTTTCCCGCTGCGCTCGGCATGGTCGCCGACGAGCTGCCGAATCCGCTCGGCGGCGAATTCCGCATCGCGTTCGACGAGATCAACTACGGCGTGTCGATGAACGATGCGCTGATGAACCTCGTGAGCCGCGTGCCCGTCGACGACGTGCGCTACTTCGTGATCGCCGTGCTGATCCAGCGCGAGGCGGGCGGCAACCTCGCGGAGATTCTCGGCAACATCGCCAGCATCATCCGCGACCGGCTCAAGCTGCTCGCGAAAGTGCGCGTGCTGTCGGCGGAAGGGCGGCTGTCGGCATGGATTCTCGGCGTGCTGCCGTTCATCGTGCTGGGCGCGCTGTCGGTGCTGAATCCCGGCTACTGCAAGGTGTTCTGGGAAGACGAGACGGGCCAGAAGATCGCGGCCGTCGCGCTGACGATGATGCTGTTCGGCATGTTGTGGCTGCGCAGGACCGTGCGCATCCGCGTATAGCCGCGCAATCGAAAACAACGAAAACGACGCAAAAAAAACGGGGAAATCATGGAAACCGAACAGATTCTCGTGCTGGCCGCGATGTTCGCGATCGTGTTCGGCGCGGCGTGGAAGGCGATGTCGCTGCTGCGTCCCGATCCGCTGAAGCGGCGTATCGACGGCATCGCGGCTTCTTCATCGGCAGGCATGGCGGGCATGCAGGATATGCAGGGCATGCAAGGCGCACCCGCTTCGGCCGATGAAGACAACCCCGGCTGGATGGAAACCGTTGCGAAGGTCTCGCATCACGTCGCGCGGCTTTCTCTGCCGAAGGACGACTGGGACAAGTCCGCGCTGCGGCGCCGCTTTGCGAACGCAGGGCTGCGCAGCGACGGCGCGCCCGCGATCTACTTCGCTGCGAAGACACTGCTCGCGCTCGGTCTGCCCGCGCTCGTGCTGGTCGGCATCACGCTGCTGGCGGGCCCGGACGCGCAGAAATTCCTGCTGATGGGCACGCTCTCGGCGGCGGCGTTGGGCTTCTATCTGCCGAATGTTGTGCTGAGCCGTCTCGTCGAGGCGCGTCAGCGCACGCTCTTCGAAGACCTGCCCGATGCGCTCGATCTGATGACCGTGTGTGTCGAAGCCGGGCTCGGGATCGACGCGGCGATGCAGCGCGTCGCCGAAGAGATCGGCGTGAAGAGCCACGCGCTCAAGGAAGAATTCGAACTCATGCTGCTCGAACTGCGTGCGGGTTCGGCGCGCGACAAGGCGCTGCGCAATCTCGCGCTGCGCACGGGCGTCGAGGACATCGACACGCTCACGTCGATGCTGATCCAGGCCGACCGTTTCGGCACGAGCGTCGGCGATTCGCTGCGCGTGTTCATCGACGCGCTGCGCACCAAGCGGCGGCTGCGCGCCGAGGAACAGGCCGCGAAGATCGCGCTGAAGCTGCTGTTTCCGCTGATGTTCTGCATCTTCCCCACGCTGATCATCGTGCTGATCGGGCCCGCGGCGATGCAGGTCGCGCACCAGCTGCTGCCCACGATGAGCGGCATGCACTGAACCGACCACCGAACCGACGCCAGGAGCGACACGATGAAAACCAGCCGTGCTCATCCGTCAATGCCCTCATGCAGGCCGACGCGCAGCGGCCGCGCGCGCGGGCGCCGCCTGCAGGCCGGCGTCGCCGCGCTCGAATTCGCGCTGATCGCGCCCGTGCTGTTCTTTCTGCTGTGCATGGCGCTGGATCTCGGCGTCGCGCTGTGGGTGAACCTGACGATGCAATACGCGGTGCGCGAAGGCGCGCGTTACGCCGTCACAGGACAGACAGGCATGGATCCGAACTCGTCGAGTCCGCAGCGCTATCTCGCCGTGATCCAGGAGATCAGGGATCAGTCGATGGGACTGTACCCGCTCGTCAATCCGAGCTACGCGATCACGGTCAACAGCGGCAAGACGCAGAGCTATGCGGGCGATTCGAGCTATCAGTCGAACATGTTCGGCAATCCCGGCGACATCGTCGTGCTGCAACTCAACTGCGCGTGGCCGATGCTTACGCCGATGATCCGCTCGTTCTTTCCCGGCGGCTTCTTCAACTTCAGCGTCGCGGCGACCATGCGCAACGAGGGCTTCTGACATGAAGACGAGACCACGGCTCAAAGGCGGAATAAGCGCACGCCGCAGGACGCGGGGCATCGTCAGCATCGAGTTCGCGCTGCTGCTGCCGCTGCTGCTCGGCATCGCGCTGCCGCTCTACGACATCGCGCGCAACGTGCAGGCGCAGATGATCCTCATCAACGTCAGTCGCGAAGGCGCGAATCTCGCGTCGCGCGCCGCGGCCACGTATCCGATGCAGACGATCATGTCGTCGCTCGCGGCCACCACGCCGCCGCTCAGCATGAGCGGCAGCGGCATGATCTACATCACGCAGATCATGGGCTCGACCGGCTGCGATTCGAAGGGCAACGGCTGCACGGGCACGGTCGTCGCGCAATGGAAATGGACGGGCGGCGGCGACAGCGGTGCGGCCAGCAAGATCTGGAACTGCTCGACGGCGGGCACGTCGTGGGCGACGGACGGCAGCGGATCGTGCAACGGACTCGGCGGCAAGACGCCACCGCAGCCGGTCGATCTGCTCAAGGGCAAGCTCTCCGACGGCCAGATCGCGTACGCGGTCGAAGCGTTCTATGTGCAGCCGCCGCTGGTCGGCGCGATCAATCTCGGCGGCGGCATCACGACGCCCGCGCTGTCGCCGAATCTGTATTCGATGAGCGTGTTCTGAAGCGCCGGCAGCGTGGCTGCACGAAGCACGGGGGAAGCGATGAAAAAAGCGATGAAGACCTTGAAAAGAACGATGCGTGCGCAGAAGCGCCAGCAGGGTTCGGTGAGCATTCTCGTCGCGCTGTCGCTGGCGGCGCTGCTCGGCGTTGCCGGTCTCGCGATCGACGCGGGGATGGGCTACATGATCAAGGCGCGGCTGGACTCAGCCGTCGACGGCGCGCTGATCGCGGCGGGCCAGGCCGTCACGCGCGGCGCGAGCCAGGCCGAGCAGATCAGCAACGCGACCACGGCTGCGAACGCGTTTTTTGCGGCGAACTATCCGACGGGCTTTCTCGGTTCGACGGCGACGCTGAGCGCGCCGTCGGTCAAGATCGACAAAGGCACTGTGACGATCGATCTCGCCGCGCAGGCCTCCGTGCCGCTCACGCTGATGCAGATCCAGGGTTTCAAGGTGCTCAACGTCGCGACTACGGGCGAAGCGATCCGGCGCGATCTCGACCTGTCGTTCGTGATCGACGTGACGAGTTCGATGAGCGACACGACGACTCAGGCAGCGGTGCGCTCGGGATCGACGGGCTTTCTCAACAACTTCAACACGTCGACCGACCGCGTTTCGCTGATGCACTTCGCGACGGGCACGGTCGTCGACGTGCCGTTCAAGAGCGACCAGACGCGCGGCTTCGACCGCACGACGATGACGACGAAGATCAACGGCTATAGCTTCGGCGGCAACACGGCATCCGTGGATGCGATCTGGAACGCGAAATACCAGCTCGATCACGTGATCACGCAGCCGTCGAGTCTGCGCGTGATCGTGTTTTTCTCGGACGGGGCGCCGAACAGTTTTGCGGCGAACTTCACCAAGGGCGCGACGACGACCTGCGCGACGGGCGGCTACACGATCGTGTCCAGCGACAGCCCGCCGACCTCGACCTCGTCGAACAATAACCCCGGCGCGTTCAACAACATGTCCGTGCAGAACCAGCAGGCCAGCTGTCACGACCCCTACGCCGACAACGTGACCAGCATGCCCGCGACCTATGACGTCCACGCCGCATCCGATGCCAGCTCGACGCTGCCGATCACGCCGGCATCGCCCATCGCAGGCACGCTGACGCGTCCCGTCACGAGCAGCATGCCGAACGTCGCCTCGTCCAGTTCGAAACTCGCCAACATGCTGATCAAGTATCAGAACGTGAACAACGCGTCGCGCAACCTGATGGAAATGATGGCCGCCAAGGCGCGCGCGGAAGGCATCTATGTGTTCGCGCTCGGCTACGGTCCATCGCTGCTGACGAAGACGGGCGCGGGCAGCGGCGAGGTCGGCCAGGACATTCTGAAGTGCATCGCCAATGTCGCCGATGGTCCGAGCCGCTGTTACGACTCGAAGCAGCCTGTCGGCGTGTATTGCTACGCGGCGACGATCAACGACATCAAGCCGTGTTACGCGCAACTCGCATCGGCCATTCTGCGTATCGCGAAGTAAGCGGCGAAGTAAGCAGGCAGTACGTCCGCGCGCCCTGAAGTGCGCGCGAAATAAAGGTGCGCTATCGTGTGACTGCTTGCGGCCGTGGATTTGCCTGAGGTTTTGGCTCAGGCACGCGCCGCAAGTCTCCAGTCGAACGCTTCGTTGCTCAACGGAGAAGCACGATGGTCAAGAAAACTGCGGTCCATGCGGTTGCGCATTCCGCGCAGGCCTCGCGCGGATCCACGCGGCCTCGCAAGGCAGAAGACGCGCGCGCTGCCGCGCATCCTGATATCGATGCGCAGGTCGTCCTCGTGCTGCAAGGCGGCGGCGCGCTGGGCGCGTATCAGGCGGGCGTGTTCGAAGCGCTGCACGACGCCGGGATCGAGCCGGACTGGGTGATCGGCACGTCGATCGGCGCGATCAACGGTGCGATCATCGCGGGCAATCCGCCCGCCGATCGGATGGAGCGCCTGCGCATGTTCTGGGATCGCGTGACATGGACGGGCCATCAAACGCCGAACTGGCTCGCCGCCTGTGGGCCAGCCTGCGCTGCGCTCGGACTGCCCGCGCATCTGTCGACTGCGCTCGCGACGGCCTGGGCCGCATGGATTCCCGGCTACGAGCAATGGCTGCGCAACCTGTCGATCATGTCGCAAGGCTTGCCCGCGTTCTTCACGCCGCGCGCCGATGCATGGCTCGCGCTGCAAACGCCCGTCGGCATCGAGCAGGCCGCGTTCTATCACACCGAGCCGCTGCGCGAGACGCTTGCCGCGCTGATCGACTTCAACTATCTGAACGGCAAGGAAACGCGCCTCACGGTCGGCACGGTCGGCGTGGGCAGCGGACAGATGCGCTATTTCACCAATCGCGACGAGCCGCTCGACGTCGGCCATGTGATGGCGTCGGCGGCGTTTCCACCGGGCTTTCCGTCCGTGCGGATAGACGGCGAAGCGTACTGGGACGGCGGCATCTATTCGAATACGCCGCTCGAAGCCGTGCTCGACGACCGGCCGCGCCATAGCTCCGTGATCTTCACCGTGCAACTGTGGCCCGCGCATGGCGCCGAGCCGGCGTCGATCCACGAGGCGATGAGCCGTCAGCGCGACATCCAGTATTCGAGTCGCGCCGAGAGCCATCTCGAACGACAGCGGCAGATTCACCGGCTGCGACATGTGATCCGCGAACTCGGCAAACATCTGCCCGACGACGAGCGCGAGTCGGCGGCCGTCAAGGAACTGCTGAACTGGGGCTGCGGCACGACGATGCAGGTGATCGAACTCGATGCGCCGAGCTTCGGACGCGACGATCTTCACAAGGACATCGACTTTTCGACGGACGGCATCCGGCGTCGCTGGGACGCCGGTTACGCCGACGCGCAGCGGATGATCGAACGTGCGCCGTGGCACGCCGAGCCCGATCCGATGGAAGGCATCGCGATCCATCGCTCGGATCCCGATGCCGCGTAAGACGGCGACATAACTGAACGATTGCGCGATCGCGCGAGCGTGTTGTACCTTGCCTTCATGACTCTGACGTTGCGCCGACGCAATGGATCGCGCGGCGCGGTTGAACGTTTATCGGACGTTATTACGGCGGCGGTCGCGGGCAGGTAAAAACGGGGCATACAAGACCAACATGACTCATCCCAATGCAGCATTGATCGAGCGATTCTACGAAGCGTTCCAGCGGCGCGATGTCGAGACGATGGCCGCGTGCTACGCGCCCGACGTCACGTTCAGCGACCCCGTGTTCACGGAACTGCACGGCGACGAAGTGAGCGACATGTGGCGCATGCTGGTATCGCGCGCGCAGGAGTTCACGCTCGCGTTCAGCCATGTCACGGCCGACGACGACCACGGCAGCGCGCATTGGGTCGCAAGTTACGTGTTCAGCCAGACGGGCAGGACGGTCGTGAATCAGATCGACGCGCGCTTCGTGTTTCGCGACGGTTTGATCGTCGAGCATCGCGACCGTTTCGACCTGTGGCGGTGGGCGAGTCAGGCGTTGGGTGCGAAGGGCGCGCTGCTCGGCTGGACGCCGTTCGTGCAGGGCGCGATTCGCGAGCAGGCGAAACGCGGGCTCTCGGCGTGGCGTGCACGAACGGCATAAGCGCGACATAAGCGCGGCATAAGCGCGGCACGGGCGGGACGTAAGGGAAGCGGACACGACAACGAAGCAGCGAGGGTGTGATGCGCGAAGTGGATACGGCATGGCAGGAATGGCTCACGACGAACGTGGGCCGCGGGTGCACGCCCGAATCGATGGTCGAGGCGATGGTGCAGGCGGGTTTCGATGCCGACGCGGCGGGCGAGATCGTGCGCCGCGCGTCATCCGCTCAACTCGCGGAAAAACGCGCGGAAACAGGCACCGAAGCGGCCGTCATCGACAAGCCGACGGAAGAAGAAACGCGTGCCTATGACTACGATGCCTGTCCCGTCGCGGTGGGCAACACGGTGCGCGCGCACGACCGCGATATCGCGGTTCGCGTGCGCTTCGAGCGTCCGCAGGTCATCGCGTTCGACGACGTGCTCTCGCGCGACGAATGCGACGAACTCATCGAGCGCGCGCGGCATCGGCTGAAACGCTCCACGACGGTCAATCCCGAGAGCGGCCGCGAAGACGTGATCCAGCTGCGCACCAGCGAAGGCTTCTGGTTCCAGCGCTGCGAGGACGCGTTCATCGAGCGGCTGGACCGCCGCATCTCGGCGTTGATGAACTGGCCGCTCGAACATGGCGAAGGATTGCAGATCCTGCATTACACGAAGGGGGGCGAATACCGTCCGCACTTCGATTACTTCCCGCCCGGCCAGGGCGGCAGCCTGCTGCATACGTCGCGCGGCGGCCAGCGAGTGGCAACGCTGATCGTCTATCTGAGCGACGTCGACGGCGGCGGGGAAACGGTGTTTCCGGATGCGGGGCTCGCGGTGATGGCGCGGCAAGGCGGCGCGATCTACTTCCGCTACATGAACGGGCGCCGCCAGCTCGATCCGCTGACGCTGCACGGCGGCGCACCCGTCACGAGCGGCGAGAAATGGATCATGACGAAATGGATGCGCGAGCGTCCTTACGTCTAGCGTGACCCCGGACGGCGTGTCGGCCGTCGGGCGATGCAATCTGGATTGCAGGTATGGCAAGTGCTGCTAGACGGCCAGCGTATCGATGGCCTGTTTCAAACGCTGCCTGCGCCGATGCATCGACCTCCCGACGGGAACAAGACACAAAAGGGGACCAACAATGGACAACTATCAACTGGAAAGCGAACTCCAGCATCTGGAGCGCGTGCTCAAAAACATCTCCGCGGAACACCGCTTTCCGCTTTCATACTGGCGCACCCGGCTCAACGCGGTGATGGCGGCGCGGCTCGTGCCGTCGCAACAGGTGCGGGCGCGCAAGCTCGACGGGCAGCTGCGGGCGCTCGAAACGCGTGCGCCAGAGGTCGGCTGACAGTGTGATCCACCACGCGATTGATGGCGCGATCGACTCCATGAGCCAGGCACAACGGATGCTCAAATCTGATCGACTGACGCAACCGTGCGTCGGCGTAACCAGACGGAGTCAGCCATGAACAAGGATCAAGTGAAGGGCACCGCCGAGAAGATGAAAGGCAAGGTCAATGAGGCCGTCGGCAAGGCAACGGGCAACCGCAGCCAGGAGTTGAAGGGCGATGTGCAGCAGGGCGCCGGCGAAATGCAGAAGTCCTACGGTGACGCGAAGGAAGCCGCCAAGGACGTCGCTCGCGAAGACCGCAAGCATCATCACTGATCAGGCGGCGCACAGAGTAGAGCCGCCCGGCGGTTCGATCACAGGGAGCGTATAAGCTAGACGGGCAAAGCCCGCAGGGCCGCGTTGCGACGCGGCCCGTTTTACGTTGTATTTCATTTTGTTTCGATGTCTGCGCCCGATGTATGTGGTTGCACGCGCAGCCATTAGAATGACCGGTCCATTTATCTCGCACTGGAAACCTCGCGTGTCTTCTCCGCTTTCCACGTCTGAACCCGATGTGCTCGCCGCGCTGCGTGTCGCGACGGGCAGCCGTCACGCGCTGATCGATTCGACGATGCCGCTTTCGGCGGATATGCCGACGCTGCATGACTATCGCTTGCATCTGCAACTGATCGGGGCGTGGCTCGCGCCGCTCGAACGATGGCTCGCTCGCTTCGACGACGGCCCGCAGCGCGCCGTGCCGTTTATCGCGCGGATGCCGCTGATCGAACGGGATCTCGCTGATCCATCGCTGCGCGTTCCGAGCGATACGATCGACACGACTGGCGACGAAGCCGCGCCGCCCGATGCCGACGATGCCGCTTACCGGTGGGGCGTGTGTTACGTGATCGAAGGATCGCAACTGGGCGGGACCGTGCTCTACCGGCGCTTGCACGAAACGTTGGCGCCGCATCCGTTGCGCTATCTGAGCGGCGACGGCGTGCCGCCGGGGCCGCGCTGGAAAGACTTCCTCGACGCGATGCGCCGCGAAGTCCATACGCCGCACGATATCGCGCGTGCATGCGACGGCGCGCGCGACGCGTTCGATCGACTGCTGGAACGGATTCCGGGAACGCAGGCCGTCGACATCGACGCCCTCATCGACGTCGACACGCAGAAAGCGCTCGGCGAGTTGAGCAGCTAGCGCGCGGTTGCAGGCTCAGTTCAATGGCGCGTCACCCGCACCGTTGAGCGTGCTGGGGCCGGGATGCGGCCGGCGAAGCAGCAGATCGACTTGACCGAGCAGAGTCTCACGCGCAACAGGCTTGTGCAGCGTGCATTCGCAATCGAGATCGCTCGGAATGTCGGGTGAGGCGCTCCAAAGGATCACAGGCATGCCGTCGAGGCCGGGATCGCTCTTGAGTCTGCGGCACACTTCGGCGCCATCCATGCCGGGCATCATCAGGTCCGTGATGACGAGCGCGGGATGCACGCGATGCGCCAGTTCGACGCCCTTGCGGGGCTCGAAGGCAGTGAGCACGTGGAAGCCCTCAAGTTCGAGAAGGAGGGCCCACGCAATCAGAAGATCCGGCTCGTCGTCGATGAGCAGGATGGTGGGGAGGCGGCTGTCCGATAGAGCGTTCGAATCCATGTGTACAGGCGTTACTTCTGCTCGCGCAGCCGACTAACGGTGCAGAGTGTGCAGGCGGGTTACTGACGAATCGTCATCATGAAACAGTGTCCCCGCACGCATGACCCGTGCCAATCGCATCGGAAATGTGCAGATGATGCGTTCGTGCGAGCCTGCCGACGTGCCGCGACGCTCGGGCGCACGCGTTGACGCCGTGCGTGGCGGGGCTTCGCGCGAGATGGCGCGCGTCGTGCATTCGGGTTTGACGCTCATGGCCGGACTGCGTGGAATCGATCGAACGTCGCTGCGCACTGGCGAGCCGTTGTAAGTTTAGGCGCGCTGCGCTGTCGATTTTTCCAGTCGCGTGGCATGAGCGTGAGGGGCGGATTGTCCGATGGTTTGACTTCCTTTCGGGTAGACTGCAAGTCTATGGACAGACTAACCAGCCAACCGCGCGCCGCGTTGCCGGTCGACACCACGCAAGTGTTCGAACTGCTGCCGGACGCCTGGCTGATCCTCGACGAGCGATTCGAAGTCGTGCTCGCCAACGCGCGTTATCGTGAGATGACGGGCGTCATACTGGCCGACATTCAGGGCCGTTCCATCTACGACATCAACCAGTTCGGCTCGCAATCGCAACGTGA
This sequence comes from Paraburkholderia sabiae, assembly GCF_030412785.1. Taxonomy (NCBI): domain Bacteria; kingdom Pseudomonadati; phylum Pseudomonadota; class Betaproteobacteria; order Burkholderiales; family Burkholderiaceae; genus Paraburkholderia; species Paraburkholderia sabiae. The sequence continues at coordinate 2,350,001 of NZ_CP125295.1, read as the reverse complement.
ATTGCGGCGCAGCTGGCTCGACTCGATGCTGCCGGGACTCGTGCCCGGAGAAAACCGTCTGTCTCCGCTGATCCGTTATGACACACCTACGCCCAACGCGAGCGACGGTGCGCTGACGCCGCGATTCTGGCAGGTACGCACGTCGATGATCGACGGCGGCGCAGAGCGTGCGCCGATGATCGGCATGTGCGTGATGGACGTGAGCGATTCGATTGCCGTGACCGAGCGCGATCAGCGCGAACGCGCGAAGCTGCGTTCGCAGGCGCGTTTGCGTCAGGTGCTGGTCGATGAGGCGAATGCGGAACTGCGCGTGCATCGCGAGCAGTTGCGCCAGGCGCTCGAGTTCGCGCATATCGGCGCATGGGAACTGGATCCCGCGACGGGTGCGATCGAAGGCACCGAGCAGTGCAAGGTGAACCTCGGTCTCGCGCCGACTGATGTTTTGACGCAGACGCTGCTATTCGACGAACTCGTCGATGAAGCCGATCGCGTGCGTGTGAACGAGGCGATGAATCGCGCGCTCGCCGAGCGCGATCATTTCGAAGTCGAGTTTCGCGTCACCTGGCCCGACCGATCGGTGCACTGGATTCTGCTGCGTGGCCTTGGACGTTATCAACCGGGCGATACGCTGAAGGCGATCATCGGCTTTACGCTCGATATCACGTCGCGCAAGGAGGCCGAACTCGAGCAGCGCGCGATCGCCGAATCCGAGAAACGCGCGCGCGAGCATAGCGACGAAGTGGCGCGCGCGATGGATCATTTCGTCACGGCTGTGAGTCACGAGTTGCGTTCGCCGCTCGGCGCGATCCTGTCGTGGACGACGCTGTTGCAGCGTGCCGCAGACCCATCGCATGTCGCGCGCGCGGCGGGGGTGATCGAACGCAATGCGCATCAGTTGTCGCATATGGTCGATGATCTGCTCGATAGCGGTGCTATTGCGACGGGGAAGCTGTCGGTGAATCTGGCACCTGTCGATCTCGGTGCGCTGGCCGGCAATGTGGCCGAGGACATTCGCATGACGGCCGAGACCAAGGGATTACGGCTGGTGGTCGGTGAACTGGCGCCTTGCGTGGTGATGGCCGATCAGAGCCGGATGAAACAGGTTGCGTGGAATCTTTTATCGAATGCTGTGAAGTTCTGCGCGCAGGGCGAAGTCGAGGTTAGTGTGACCGTTAAAGGTCAGCAGGTTGAGTTGATGGTGCGGGATACCGGTTGTGGGATTGAGCCGGATGCTTTGGCTCGTATCTTCGAGCGGTTTCGGCAGATTAATCCTGAGAGTGGCGGGCGTGTTGCCGGGCTTGGGCTCGGGCTTTGGCTTGTTAAGCATCTTGTTGATTTGCATCAAGGGAGTGTGCGGGCTGAAAGCCCTGGGCGTGGGTGCGGTTCTCGGTTTGTTGTCACCTTGCCGGTTTATCGGTGATTTTTTTGGTTTTTGTTGCGCTGGCATCCGCGATTTCGTATCGGTACTTCATGCGTTGCCCCTGTGCGGGGCGGCACCTACTTTTCTTTGCAGCGGCAAAGAAAAGTAGGCAAAAGAAAGCCGCTTCAAACCTCCAGTGCCCGCCAGGATACCGCCACGGCACACGGTCTTTGAGCTGTCGCGCAGCGACGCAAACACTCCGTAGAAAGCCCGCAGTCAGGCGCGCGCAGCGCGAAAGATGACATCCCCCTGGGACACATTCGGTCGGCTGTTTTTGTGTGTTTGCCGTCGGTCTGATTGCGGCGGTATGTGCTCCAGACTGTGTGCGGGTTTCGCGCCGTGCGCGGTTGACTGCGGGCTTTCTACAGAGTGTGGACGTTGCTGCGCAATGGCTCAACTGCGGCATGCCGAAGCGGTATCCGGGCAGGCACCGGAGGTACAAAAGCGGCTTTCTTTTGCCTACTTTTCTTTGCCGCTGCAAAGAAAAGTAGGTGCCGCCCCGCACAGGGGCAACGCATGAAGTACCGATACGAAACCGCGGATGCCAGCGCAGCAAAAAAAACAAAAAATGGCGACTAGCGTCGCAGACAAAAAAACTCACCTATAAGGCGGCGGTTCATTCAAAACCGCCCAGAACATCCCGAGATCATTAATAGCCCCCATAAAATCATCAAACTCAACGGGCTTTACGACATAAGCATTAACCCCAAGATCATAACTCCGCAACAAATCCTTCTCCTCACGAGAAGAAGTGAGCATAACAACAGGAATGCGCTTGAGCTTATCGTCGGCCCGTACGGCCTTGAGTACCTCATGCCCATCGATCTTCGGCAACTTCTTGTCGAGCAGAATCACCGCAGGATTCTCATCCTTGCGCTCCGCATACTGACCTTCGCGCCGCAGATAATCGAGCGCCTCCGCGCCGTCGCGTATCGACACGACAGGGTTCGCAAGCCGTGTCTTCTCCAGCGCGATAAGCGTCAACTCGATATCGTTGACATTGTCTTCCACCAGCAAGATTGGTCTAAGCACGCGTAGTTCCTCGTTGGCATAAGCGCGTCATTCGCGCCTGGCGTCGTTCGCGCCATCTGATGTTCGGGTCTCCGCGCCCGAATCCGCACTGGATTCCTTCGGCACAGGCCTGAACGGCTGTCCCGGCGATAACGCGGCAAGCCGCGCCACAGCGGCCGTCGGGCTTTCGTCACGGGCGTTCGCGTCGGGCGTGAAAGTGAGCGGCAGCGAGAAGAAAATCGTCGCGCCTTTGCCCAGTTCGCCTTCGGCCCACGTCCTGCCGCCATGTCGTTCGACGATACGTCGCACGCTCGCAAGTCCGATACCCGTCCCCTCGAATTCTTCCGCACGATGCAGCCGCTGAAACACGCCGAACAGCTTGTCGACATAGCGCATGTCGAAACCGACGCCGTTGTCGCGCACGAACACCACGCGCTGTCCCGCAAGATCGTCTTCGCCGGGCCGGCTCGAAATCTCGATCACGGCAGGTGCATTCGGATCGTCATGAAGGCGGCTAAATTTTACTGCATTCTCAATCAGGTTCCGCAGCACGACATGGAGAAGCACAGGGTCGGCCGTGACCTGCGGCAGATCGCCGATGCGCCAGTCGATTGGCCGCTCGCCCGCGTTGCGTTGCTCGTCCGCGATCAGCGTCTGCGTGAGCGCGCGCAAGTCCACGCCCTGCGGACGCAATGCGGCGCGGCCCATCTGCGAGAACGCAAGCAGATCGTCGACGAGCTTGCCGCCGAAACGCGCCGCGCCCATGATCCGTTCGACGAAGTGCTGGCCGCGCTCGGAAAGCTTCGCGCTTTCCATTTCGCGAAGCAGATCCGCGAAGCCAACGATATGCCGCAACGGCGCGCGCAGATCGTGCGATACCGTGTACGAGAAGCCTTCGAGTTCTTCGTTCGCGCGCCCCAGTTCGAGCGCGAGTTGCGCGAGTTCTTCCGCGCGCCGCAGCACGATGCCGAGCAACGCGGTGCGAAACTCGACGGCGATTTCGAGTTCGGCCTGCCGCCACGGCGACGAACGTCCGCGCACGGTTTCCGTCCACGTGTCGAAGCTCTCGCGCGGCGACAGCGACGCCGATAGCGACGACAGCTTCGCGCGCGGATCGCCCGCCCATTTCAACGTGCGCACGACTTCCGCGCGAAACCAGATCACGTAGTTGCGGAACAGCTTCGAAATGGAAAGTGCGAGCATGCCGGCATGCTCGGGATTCGCCGCGCGTCCCCATGCTTGCGCGAGATCGTCGGTCGAATAGATGTCGTCGCTCTGCGTGTCGAGCCACGCGACAAGCTCCTCGATCGTGTCGCGATCGGGCGCGTTGCCGATCGGCACGATGCGTCCGTCGAACACGATCGCCGCGCCAGTCGAATTGGTCAGCGCGAGCAGTTCGCGCGGATCGTTCGCGAGTGCGTCGATGAAGTGATCGGTGTTCGCCATCGTCGCGAGCAGATGCGACTGTCGGCGGCGCAATTCGAGCCGGTGTTCGGCTTCCGCGTGATCTTCTTTTGCTTCGACCTGTAGCGACAGCACCTGCGCAATGTGCTCGCATGCGGTGCGCACTTCGAAAGGCGGCACGCGCGCGCTCGCGTGATGACACGAAATCAGCCCCCACAGCTTGCCGCGCACGACGATCGACATCGACATCGACGACCACGTTCCCATGTTCTTCATGTACTGCACGTGCACGGGCGACACGCTGCGCAACGACGCATACGTCAGATCGGTTGGCGCGTGCGTGACGGGATTCAGTGCGGGCACGAGCGGCGCGGGCGCGTAGTCCGCGTCGGCGATCAGGCGGATGCGGTTGCGCACATACAGCGCGCGTGCCTGAGGCGGAATGTCGGAACCAGGGAAGCGCTGGTCCATGTACGACTGATAACCTTCATCGAGTGCTTCCGCGATCACATGGCCATTGCCTTCGTCGTCGAAGTCGTAGACCAGCGTGCGTCCATAGCCGGTAATGCGCTGCACTTCCTGCGCGGCGAGCGCCGCGAGATCGGCGACGCTCTGCACTTCCTGCAAGCGGTTGATGAAGGTGCGCACGAGCGGATACATCGACGAGAACACATCGGCCGTACCACGCGCCGGTTCGAGTTCGACGAAAGCGATGCGCTGATAACGGTGCACGACGATCGCGAGCGGAGAAAGGCGCGTTTCGCGTTGCACGGCGCCGCGCGGGTCGTCGATCGAACCGACATAGAGCGGCACGCCTTCCGTATCGAGCGAAGCAAGCGCCGAAATGGCGGGTGCAGCCGCGTCGCCGAGAACACTCGACAACGGTTTGCCGAGTACTTCATCGAGCGGCTTTTGTGCGAGCAATGCGACGTTTTCGCTAGCCTGCATGACGATGCCGTCGTCCGTCACGCAGAAGAGAAAGCCATGTGGCTGGATGCCGCCGGGAATATGGATCGGTTCACGCGCGCAATCGACCATCGCACGCGCCATGTCTTCTGAGTGCTGTTCGCTAACGCTCGAAACGTTCGACATGCTTTCTCCATAGGGCGGTCACGCCATTCTCGCATACGCATTGCGGGTTCTGCGCAGCGGGGTTCAAATGTGCTTCATGACGATGGCGTGCGCATGGTATGCGCCTCTCAGGCACATGGATTGCTACTTCAACACGCCGATGCATCGCACATCCAGCAGCGCTGCGCTGCTGCGAGCCCTGTCTATTCGCTGAGGAACTTCAAACATGCCAACCGATTCCCGCATTTCCGAGGGCTTGCCGTTTCCGCTCGGTGCGACCTGGGACGGCCGAGGCGTCAACTTTGCGCTGTTTTCCGCGCATGCAACGAAGGTCGAATTGTGTCTGTTCGACGAGAAAGGCGAGAAGGAACTCGAGCGCATCGAGTTGCCCGAGTACACCGATGAAGTGTGGCACGTGCACATGGCGGGTCTGAAACCGGGCACCGTATACGGCTATCGCGTGCATGGTCCGTATGAACCCGAGGCGGGTCATCGCTTCAATCCGAACAAGCTGCTGCTCGATCCGTATGCGAAGGCGCATGTGGGATCGTTGCGCTGGGACCCGTCGCTGTTCGGCTACACGCTAGAGAAGGAAGACGATCTCACGTTCGACGAACGCGACAGTGCCGCTTTCATGCCGAAGTGTCAGGTGGTCGATCAGACTTTCAACTGGACGCATCCCACACGCATCCGCGTGCCATGGGATCGCACGATCGTCTACGAGACGCACGTGCGCGGTTATACGAAGCTGCATCCCGACGTGCCCGAAGAAATGCGCGGCACTTTTGATGGCCTCGCGCAAAAGGCGGTGATCGATCATATCCGCCGTATCGGCGTGACGACGATCGAACTGCTGCCCGTGCATTCGTTCGTCAATGATCAGACGCTGCTCGACAAGGGTCTGACGAACTACTGGGGGTACAACACGATTGGCTTCTTTGCCGCCGATCCGCGTTATTTCGCACGCGGCCCCGGTGCGATCGACGAGTTCAAGGAAATGATCGACCGGCTGCACGATGCCGGTCTCGAACTGATACTCGACGTCGTGTACAACCACACGGCGGAAGGCAATGAGCGTGGCCCGACGCTGTCGTTTCGCGGCATCGACAACGCGTCGTACTATCGCCTGATGCCCGACGAGCCGCGCTATTACATCAACGACACGGGCACGGGCAACACGCTGAACCTGTCGCATCCGCGCGTGCTGCAGATGGTCACGGACAGCCTGCGTTACTGGGTGACGGAGATGAACGTCGACGGCTTCCGCTTCGATCTCGCAACCATTCTTGGACGCGAGCCGTACGGCTTCGACGAAGGTGGCGGCTTTCTCGACAGTTGCCGGCAGGACCCCATCATTTCCAGCGTGAAGCTGATCGCGGAGCCGTGGGATTGCGGGCCGGGCGGTTATCAGGTGGGCGGCTTTCCGCCGGGCTGGGCCGAATGGAACGACCGCTTCCGCGACACTGTGCGCTCCTTCTGGAAAGGCGATGAAGCCTCAGCCGCCGATCTCGCGACGCGCCTCACGGCATCGGGCGACTTCTTCAACCGGCGCGGCAGACGGCCATGGGCGAGCGTCAATTTCATCACCGCGCACGACGGCTTCACGCTGAACGATCTCGTGTCGTACAACGAGCGTCACAACGAGGCAAACGGCGAAGACAACAACGACGGCCATAGCGATAACCGCTCGTGGAATTGCGACGTCGAAGGACCGACCGACGATGCCGACGTCATCGCGTTGCGCGAACGCCAGAAGCGCAATCTGCTCGCGACGCTGCTGTTTTCGCAAGGTACGCCGATGGTTCTCGCCGGCGACGAATTCGGCCGCACGCAGAAGGGCAACAACAACGCGTATTGCCAGGACAACGAGATCAGTTGGGTCGACTGGAAGGGCATCGACGACAACGGCCGCGCGCTGTCGGAGTTCGTACGGAAGCTGACAACGTTAAGACACGCGCTGCCTGTCTTGCGACGCAACCGCTTTCTCACGGGCGAAATGCGCGAGGACATCGGCGTGAAGGACGTGAAGTGGCTGAGTCCGGCGGGCGTCGAACTGAATGACGAGCAATGGGCCGATACCGCGATGCGCTGCTTCGGCCTCGTGATCGATGGACGCGCACAGGCGAGCGGCATCCGCCGTCCGGCTTCGGATGCGACGCTGCTGCTCGTCGTGAATGCGTATCACGATGTCGTCGATTTCACGCTGCCCGAGATTCCCGGCAGCGATCAATGGAGTTGCATGATCGACACGAATGCGCCCGAGCGTGACGAGTTGCCCGAGTTCGAATCGGGCGATGTGTATCAGGTGACGGGGCGTTCGATGTTGCTGTTCGCGCTGCACGCGAAGGGCGAGACGAAGCGGATCTTTCAACGGCTTGAAGAGCGTCTGACGGAGTGAGCTGGATGATGTTGAAGGCGTAGTGGCGGACCTGAGAGGAAGTAGCAGCAGTAAAAAGAACAACGGGCCTCTTCTGATGAAGAGGCCCGTTTCCATTTGGGTCGCAGTGCGTGCCTGTTCGCTATGCGCTACGCGCCACGGTCTCCTGCGATGCCGCAGCGCTGTCCCAGGCGACGTGCGCGCTCGCTGTGCCCGTCGCATTCGCGCGGCGCTGCGCCGAATTGGCCGCGACGCGTTCGACATCGACGCGCGGTTGCGTCGGACGTGCATCCGTCAATGCGCTATACAACTTGAGGTACGCCTGCACCGGCTTGCGCCAGCTGAAGTCGCACTGCATCGCGTTGCGCTGCAACGAGTGCCACGACGAAGGCCGCATGAAGGCATCGAGTGCGCGTTGCACGGCGGACGCGATGTCTTCGGCCGTTTCGCCGTCGAACAGAAAACCCGTTGCACCGTCTTCGGGCCGGCCGAGTTCGGGCGAACGCTCCGGCGTGTAGTCGACGATCGTATCGCGCAGTCCGCCGACCCGCGACGCGACGGGAATCGTGCCGTAACGCAGCGCATACAACTGCGTGAGACCGCACGGCTCGAAGCGGCTAGCATGCAGCAGCAGATCGGCGCCGGCATGCAGCATGTGTGCGCGCTGCTCGTCATAACCGATATGCACGCCGACACGCTGCGGCCAGGAAGCCGCGAGATCGCGCATTGCGGTTTCCAGATACGCGTCGCCCTTGCCGAGAATCGCCACCTGAAGCCGCGGATGACGCGCGAGCATCACGGGCAGCGCTTCGGCGACGACGTCGGCGAGTTTCTGCGACGTCAGGCGGCTGCCGATCGCAATGACTGGCGCGAACGGATCGACGGTCAGGCCGAAGGTCTGCTGCAGTTCGCGCTTGCAGGTCTGCTTGCCGCGCACGTCGTCGGCGGAATAGGCGCGCGCGATCAGCGGATCGGTAGCGGGATTCCACGTGTCGATGTCGATGCCGTTGGTGATGCCCGACAGCTTGTTCGCGGATGCCTGCAGCACACCTTCCATCAGATGCCCGAAATGCGGCGTGAGGATTTCGCGCGCGTAGTTTTCGCTGACCGTCACGACCTGATGCGCGTGGACGATGCCCGCCTTCATCATGCTCAGCGCACCGTAGAACTCGATGCTGCGCGCGTCCGTCAGCGCGGGCGCGAGCAGTTCAGGCGGCACGCCCATCCAGCTGCCGAGCGCGAGCGGATAGTTGCCCTGGAACGCGAGGTTGTGGACGGTGAACACGCTCTTCGCCGCGACGCCCGCGACCTTCATCAACAGCGGCGTGAGGCCCGTGTGCCAGTCGTGCGCATGGACGATGTCGGGCTTCTGCACGCCGCGCACGCCGCGTGCGATGCGCGTGGCCGCGGCCGACAGCGACGCGAAGCGGATCGCGTTGTCGAGATAGTCGCGGCCCTGTTCGTCCTGATAGAGATTGTCCCGCTTGAACAGATGATCCATTTGCAGCAGCAGAACGGGCACGCCCGTGTCGGGCATGTGCGCGCGCAACAGGCGCGCGTCGCCGCCCGGCAATCCGCTGATACGGCAAATGGGCGTCACGCCGACAGCGCGCTCCAGCGCCGAAGGGTACGCAGGCAACAGAATGGTCGAATCGACGCCAGCATCGCGCAACGCGGCGGCGTACGCACTCACCATATCGCCCAAACCGCCGGACTTCGCCAGCGGCATCGCCTCGGAGGCGACGAGAAGGACGTTCAGCGTCAAGGTTATGACTCCCGGTGAAAGAGTAGATCGAGAAAGACGCTTGAAAAGCCGCCGCAAATGGCTGGCGCGATCCGTGAAGTGGATCGTGTCGGCGAGAGGCGAGGGACGGACGGCTTCGATGAACAGCAAGCGGTGTGCCAAATGCACGCGTTACCGCCAGGCCGCTGTGATGCGGCATGCGGTTTTCTTCAGATCTTTACGCTGTGGCTTTGCTGCTGTGCATGAAGCACTGTAGAGGATGAAATGCGTCAACTTGGTGAATGCTTGCACGCCGAATGAGGTCTCGCACGCAAATGTAAAACGCGGCGGGAAAAACAGCGTGTTTTACATGGGCGCTTTCATTCGCACTTTAATTCCGAACATACGTTCGCGATGTCGTTGCGCGTTCAAGCTGTGAGGCGCGGCATGCGCGCCTCACGTTCGACTTCATTAAAGCTTAGATATCGAGCCGCGAAATCTTCGCGCCTTCCAGCGACACGCCCGCCATCAGCCCTGCGTTGGTCAGCACGAATGCCTGAACCGGCTTCGTGGCCGTCGTCGTATCGATGTTGCCGTTCGCGCCAACCTTCACGAGCGCAACGGTCGCATCGCCGCCCACCGACCAGCCCTTGCTGTTGCGGAACTGGTCGAGTGCGTCCTGCGTCATGAACAGGAAGACCACACCCTTCGACTGTGCACCGATCTGCAGGCCGAACGAGCCCGCTGCCGTGCTGTAGTAACCCACCGTTTGCCCGCCGACGCGCAGCGACCCCTGGCCATATTGCCCGCCGATCCAGAAACCCGCCTGCACGACCGACGGGAACACCAGCACGCCACGCGCTTTCGAGACCAGTTCGCGCGAACCGTGAGCGGTCGTATAGAGCCGCGAGAGCGTTTCGTCGACACTCGAATCGATGGCGCGGCGCTTGTCCGCGTTGCTGGCGCTGTTCGTCGAGTGCGAACCCGTCATCGTGCAACCCGAAAGGGCAAGGCCGCCCGCGGCGAGCGCGGCACTGGTGCTGAGTATGAATTTTCTTCTATGCATCATCGTTCTCCTGTCTGTCAACGCGAGGCCCTTCGGCGAGCCCCTCCCTTTGGCGCTTCGCCGTTGCCGCTCATACGGTTGAACCGGGGTTAAACCCTTGAGCGGCAAGGACTGACGATGTGACAGCAGTTCGCGTGCCTGCCCCTCTTTCGGACCTTCTCCACGACACGCAAAGCCACGCGTTCAGTCCTTCACGGTATGAACGGGCTCGCGCGGCGCGGCATCGTATGTACGAATTACACTCGCATCAGGCGTCGTCGGAGGTAGCGCGCTTCAGCAGTTCGAGCAGGCGTTGTGGCGTGAGCGGTTTCGCGCAGTGCGCGTCGAAGCCGGCTTCGCGCGCACGTTCCCGGTCGAGTTGCGACGCGTAGCCCGTACATGCGATCAGCAGCATGTGCGAGGTGGATTGGTTCGCGCGCAAACGGCGCGCGAGTTCGAGTCCGTCGACGCCCGGCATCGCAATGTCGAGCACGACGGCGAACGGTTGCCATTCGGACGCGAGTTCGCAGACGTCTTCGGCGCCATGCATCGCGCGGCATTCAAAGCCGTTCGCGAAGAGCAGCAATTGCAACGCGTCGGCAGCATCGGCGTAATCGTCGACGACCAGCACGCGCCGGTTATCGGTCATGTGCGTGCCGATGGACCGCCATTGCAACTCGTCTTCACTATCGTGCGGGTTTCTGGTTGCCATCGTTGCGGGTCTCCTTGTGGACTGGTCCCAGGCAGTCCCTGTTGTAATACGTGCGTTCCCAAGGCTGCGAGTCCAGCAAGGGGTGGACCCGAAACGGCCAGGCTGGACCCTGACGTGAATACTGTTCTCAATCGCATCGATCGTCGTTAATTAACAATTTATGCGTCTCTCAGGGTTAACCAGCGAAAGGGCGCATCGACAAAGCGGCAATTGGCGCGCTAAAGAATTTGAATAAACGCGACGCTGTTGTTTATCGGGCGACTCGCTGTTTTATTCACGTCACATAAATCGGCATTCGGATTTATATTCTGATCGGCGCCGCCGGTATCCGCGCTTTCCAATAAGACTCGAACACGACTGCAAGCGAGGGACTATGAATACATCGTCTGTGTTGGGACGGCGTGCGCTCGGCATGGTCGGCGGCACGGCGCGTCTCGCGTGCGTCGATGTGCTACGCAAAATGCATGACGCGAATGCCGCGGCCCGAACGTTTCAACCACTGGATATTGCCGTCGAGCGCGCTTTAACCGGCGAGCATCGTGAAGCGGATTTCATTTCTGCCGGTTCCGCAGAACACCAGCTGCGTATTTTCGATGCGATCCGCGAGTTCGAGCGGCGCGGTGTGCCGGCCGTCGCGTTACCGTGCTTCGAGAGTCATCTCTTCATCGAAGAATTGCAGCAGAACACGCATGTTGTAGTCGTCGATATGATCGCCGCGTTGTTCGCGCATATCCGGCAACGCTTTCCGCTTTCGCGTCGGGTTGGCGTGCTGACTTCGCCGGTCTTGTGCGAACGGCGTCTCTTCGAGCGTTATGGCGAGCGCGCGGGTATCGACGTCGTGAGCGTGGGTTTGAAGAACGTCGGCGCGCTGCGTGCCGCATGCGAATCGCTGATCGAACAAGGCGCGGATGTGCTGCTGCCGGGCAGTACGGATAGCTCGCTGTCGCTGCGGCGCATTGGCGAGCTTGCTGTGCCCGTTATCGATTCCTTTTCGGTGTACGCGCAGCGTCTGCTCGATACGCATGCACATAAGGCGTCGCAGCCGATCAAGCTAGGCGTGGTAGGCGGCGTCGGGCCTGCCGCGACTGTCGACTTCATGCACAAGGTCGTGCGCAATACGCCTGCTGTGCGCGATCAGGATCACATCAAGATCATCGTCGAACAGAATCCGCAGATTCCCGACCGCACCGACTGTCTGACGGGGAAGGGCGCGGACCCGACGCTCGCGTTGTACGCGACATGCAAGAAGCTCGAAGACAGCGGCGCCGATTTCATCGCGATTCCCTGCAACACCGCGCATGCGTTCATCGCGCCCATCGAAGCGCGCTTGCGCATTCCTGTCGTCAACATGATGAACGTGACGGCCGATTATCTGCGCGCGACGTTTCCCGCCGTGGATCGCATCGGCGTGCTGGCCACCGACGGCACGATTGCAAGCGGCGTGTATCGCAAGGCACTCGAAGCGCGCGGCATGACGGAGATCTTGCCGCCGCCAGCGATGCAGGCGCGTGTGACGAACGCGATCTACGGCGTATGCGGTGTGAAAGCAGGCTTCACGAATGGCGAATGCGTCGACGACATCATCGCGGCCGTCGAAAGTCTTCTATTCCAGCAAGTTGAAGTGATCCTGCTCGCCTGCACCGAGTTGCCGCTGCTGTTTCCGCAAGCGGCCACGGTGACGCGCAACGGGCGCACCGCGCATCTCGTCGATCCGACGGATGTGCTGGCGAAGCGTTGCGTCGAGTTCGTGCTCGGCAAGCCAATCGATACGGCTGCGCATTGCGAAGAGCCACCGGTCGAATATGCCGCCCTGGCGCAACATAGCGAGAGAAAGGCGGCACTTAATGCCGACATCCTTTTAAGCGCAATTGCACGATGACTTTCGTGTTTCTTTTCGCTTTCTGATGGCTTTCCGTTAAAGGATATTTCAAGGTATTTCTTTTCCTTTGCAAACGTTTCACAATAAGTTCTTCATTCGACTTCAGACTGCGTTTCCAGCGACGGCCAGGCTTCTTTAAGCGAACCGTTATCGATCGATAGATCATGTATGGCGCTGGAATCAGGATGCTCGAATGAACGGACTTCCTCTCTCTTCTTTGCGCGTGAGCGCAGTCGTTGCGCTCGCATCGTTCGCGCTCGCGGCCTGCGGGCCGGACGACGCCGCGACTGTCGGCAACCCGCCGCCGGCAGCGTCGCAGGCCAGTAACGGCGCGCCTTCCGCACTGAGTGCATCCGTTTCGATACCTGCATCGCCGCTGCCTTCACACATGACAGGCAGCACGGCCAACGCGTTCAACACGCAGGCAGCGAACGGCATGAACACGGCCCAAAACGCAAAGGACGACGCTCAGGATGGCGCCGCGATTCTCAGCGCGCAAGCAAGCCTTGCCGCCGATAACCAGCAGGTCGCGCCCGTTCTCCGCTATGCGCCGGGCGACGACGCTCATTGAATCGACGTTCACGCAATAACGAAAGAAACAAAGAACGCGCGTGAATGCGCGCGGTTATTCCGTTGTTAATTCCTTTCCCCCCGAGAAGAAGGCAATAACATCATGACATCCGATAGCCGTCGCCGTTTTCTGAAAACCGCTGCAACGTCCGCAGGCGCCGCCGCCGCTGTGACGATGCTGCCGGAATCGATCCGCAATGCGCTCGCCGTGCCCGCGAATTCGCGTACGGGTTCGATCCGTGACGTCGAACACATTGTCGTGTTCATGCAGGAGAACCGTTCTTTCGATCACTACTTCGGCCATATGCGCGGCGTGCGCGGCTACAACGACCGCTTCCCGATTCCGTTGCCGAACGGCAAGCCCGTCTGGTATCAGCCGTCGAAAGCGGACGCGACCAAGCCCGTCCTGCCGTTTCACCTCGACACGCAGACGACGAGCGCGCAGTGCGTCGGCGATCTGGATCACTCGTGGTACAAGACGCATGGCGCGATCGACGCCGGCCGCTACGATCAGTGGCCCGCGAACAAGACGGACATGACGATGGGCTATCACCTGCGTTCGGACATTCCGTTCCATTACGCACTGGCCGATGCGTTCACCGTTTGCGACGCATACTTCTGCTCGCTGCCGGGACCGACGCACCCGAACCGCTCGTATCTGATGACGGGCACGGTCGATCCCACGGGCACGAAGGGCGGCCCGCTGCTCGACAACAACGATTTCGTCGACGGCGATGTGCCGCCGAAGTATCAGCTGCTGTCGTGGACGACGTATCCGGAACGCCTCGAATCGGCCGGCATTTCGTGGCAGATCTATCAGCAGGGCACGGACGGCTCGGACCCGCTGAACGGCAACTACGGCACGAACATCCTGCAGAACTTCGAGAACTTCATCAACGCGCAGCCGGGTTCGTCGCTGTTCCAGCGCGCGCAGACTGTGCGCACGATCGACGATCTGAAGGCCGACGTGCAAGCCAACCGCTTGCCGCAAGTGTCGTGGCTGTGCCCGCCCGCCGCGTACTCGGAGCACCCGAAGTACACGCCCGCTTATGGCGCGGAATACACGTCGCAGATTCTCGATGCGTTGACGTCGAACCCCGAGATGTGGAGCAAGACCGTGCTCTTCATCATGTACGACGAGAACGACGGTTTCTTCGATCACATCGTGCCGCCGCAACCGGCTACGTCGCGCGCGCAGGGTTTGTCGACGGTGACGACGGACGGCGAGATTCATAACATCGTCAATCCGGCGCGCGGCGGCAGCTATACGGCCGACAACCTGCCGTACGGTCTCGGACCGCGCGTGCCGATGACGATCGTGTCGCCGTGGACGAAGGGCGGCTTCGTGTGCTCGCAGGTGTTCGATCACACGTCGGTGATCCGCTTCATCGAATCGCGCTTCGGCGTGCATGAGCCGAACATCACGGCATGGCGCCGTGCCGTGTGCGGCGATCTCACGACGGCCTTCGACTTCCGCACGCCCGACGCGAAAATGCCGTCGCTGCCGGACACGAGCAACTACAAGAGCATGGCCGACAACCAGTGCGCGACGCAGCCCGCGCCGACCGTGCCCGCCGTGCCGGGTCCGTTCGATCCGCAGGAATCGGGCATCCGTTTCGCGCGCGCGTTGCCGTATGAATTGCATGTGAACGGCAAGGTCGACCAGAAAGCGAATTCGCTGACGATCGAAATCGGCAATACGGGCGATCAGGGCGCGCACTTCTACGTGTACTCGACCAATCGCACGGACGGCCCGTGGCGCTATACGGTCGAAGCGGGCAAGACGCTGAAGGACGTGTTCAACCTGTCGTCGACGAATGGCGTGTATCAGTTCACCGTGTACGGTCCGAATGGTTTCGTGCGCAATTTCGCGGGCAACGCGCAGGGTCAATCGTCGGGCAATCAGGTCAACGCGGCTCAGTCAGGTCACAACCGCAAGCCCGCACTGCCCGAAGTGAAGACGCATTACGACGTGGGCAACGGCAACGTGTATCTGAAGTTCACGAATCATGGCGACAGCCTTGCGCGGCTGTCGGTGGTGGACAACGCGTATGGCGCGCATCCGCGTCCTGTGATCGTGCCGCCGGGCGCATCGATCGAGGAAGCGTGGGTGCTGTCGGCGAGCCATCACTGGTACGACCTGACGGTCAGCGACAACGACGATGCGTCGTTCCAGCGTCGCCTCGCTGGTCACGTTGAAACGGGCAAGACGAGCATCAGCGATCCCGCTGCCGTGACGCCTGTGATGGCGGCATCGTGAAGGGCTGATCGATAAGGGAAGTACCAGCGCAAACTTTGGCCCCGGCATGGTTCACGTGCCGGGGCTTTTTTATAGTTGTGCCGCGAGTACGCCGTCACGTGTAACGACGCGTCCATTGGCGACGACCAGCTTGCGTACGGGCCGCGCTGCAACGGCATGTGCGACGGTTTCCGCATCGACGAGCACGAGGTCCGCGCGTGCGCCCACCTGCAGCCCGTAATCCGCAAATGCGCAGCCGCGCGCGGCTGCATGGCTCACGCAATCGAAGGCCATTGCGATAGCGTCGTCGCGACGCAGGTCGTAGCGCATCGCGATCTGTGCGGCGCGCTCCAGCATGTCGGGCGAGCCGAACGGATTCCACGTATCGCGGATGCCATCGTTGCCGCCGAACAGCGTCACGCCTTTTTCGATGCACGCGGCAAGCGGCGGCACGGGCACGGAAGCGGGCGCTGTGGTGAGCAGTGAGACGTTCAGCAACGCGAGCCGTTCCAGCAGCGGATCGCGTTCGCGCGGTCCCAGCGCGCCGAGACAGAATGCATGGCTGATCACGACGCGCCCCTGCATGCCGAGCGCTTCGACACGATCGAGCAGCAGCTTCATCGTGAACGCGCCGATCTCCGCGGGTTCGTGCAGATGGATATCGATTGGTTTCTGATGGCGAGTCGCGAGATCGAAGGTTGCGTTCAGCGACGCAACGGGATCGCCGTCGATCAACGCGGGGTCGAGCGCGCCGAGCACGTCGGCGCCTGCGTGCAGCGCGTCGTCGAGCAAGCTGACGGTGCCTTCGCGTTTGAGCATCCCCGACTGCGGAAACGCAACGGTCTGCATGTCGAGCACGTCGCGCAACGTGTCGCGCGTTTTCAGCACGCCTTCGAGGTGCTTGAGTCCGGCAACCGTGTCGACATCGACGTGCGTGCGCAAACGCGTCGTGCCCATTTGCAGAAACGCGCGGCTCAGTGCGAGCGAGGCGGCAGCCGCATCGTGTCCGCTCTCCGCGCGAAAGCGCCGCTCGTTTTCGATGCGGTCCGTGAGCTTCGGTCCCACTTCGTTGCGATACCAGCGCATGCCCCACATCGTCTTGTCGAGATGCGTGTGGCCTTCGACGAAACCGGGCAGCAGCAACGCGCCATTGCCGTGTTCGCGCGCAACCTCGTTTTCGACCTGTAAATCAGGGCCGATCGCATCGATACGACCGTCGACGATCGACACGTCCACGCGCGTCCCGTCCGGCATCCGTACATCGGCGATCAACAGCGGTTCTTTCATGCAGACTCCATTTTTCTTGTAGCGTCGATGCGTTTCAATCGGCGGCGCGTCCAGATCGTCCACAGCGTGAGCGAGCCATAGACCAGCCAGCGCAATGCTGTCGATATATGCACAGCCAGTTCCGCATCGCTCAAGGTCGACACCACCCAGTAACGCGCGACATTTTCAGCCGTGAGGCCGATGCCCCAGACCACCGTCATCCGGCGAATCATCGTGACGAGTTCGGGGCGGTCGCGATAGTGAAGCTCGAACTGTTCGAGGCTTTCGTGCGATTCACGCGATGTCGTCGAGCGCGCGAGGTAGTAGACCATCGGCTTGCGCAACAGCAGCGACAACAGAAACGCGACGCCGATCACGCCCGACACCATGGGGTCTTCGAACGCACGCCGGTTCTCGCCGCGATCGATCAGCGCCCACGCGAGCAGCGGCAGAATGCCCGCGAGCACGATCGCGCTCAGCGCGTCGAAGTGCCGCGAGTGATACAGATCCCACATGATCCACGCAACGAGCGGTGCCGCCGATGCCGCGAGCGCGCCCGTCGTGCCCCAATGCGGCAGCGCGAGCCGGTATGCGAGCCACGGCAGCGCGAGATTGACGACCATTGCGGACAGGTATCGGTAGGGAACCTTCATATGCCCTTCGCGGCAGCGCTGCCATTGTCGTGCGTAGTGTCGCACATCGGCTGCGGCGGGCAAATCGCGGCGGTGCTTCTGGCGTCGTCGAATGAAAAACGGCGAGCGCGTAGTAGCGCCCGCCGTTTGCATGTCGCCAGGTATGTTCAGACGAGAGGCAGCGTCGGCTGGTCCAGCGTCGGCTTCATGATCGGCGTGAGCGCGGCGAAGATGCGCTCGCCTTGCTCGTCGTTGATCATGTCGGAGAGCAACGTGCGGAAGCGCGGCTCTTCGACGCCGGAAACAATGTACTGCCAGCGGTACGCGTCGAGCATCGCGGCCTGTACGTCGGCGATTTCAGAGTGCAGCAGCGTGCGCTCCATGTGCTCGCAGAAGTAAGCAGCGTCTTCCTTCGCCTGCATCTGCACCACGCCGTCGACGCCCGCCACCAGCGCGATCAGATCGTCGACAGCGGCATCGCGCTCGCGCTCGCCGAGCTTCGCGTCCTCGCGCATCCATTCGAGTTCATCGATGATCGCGTGCTGCGACTCTTCTTTCCAGTGGTACATAAACACGTCCTTGAAAAGCGGCGAGAGCGTGTCGTCCGCCTCGATGCTCTGACGGTAATGCACCTGCGAAAAGATCTCGATGAAACACGTCAGCGCGAGAATGCCCCACGTCGATTTGCCGAGCACGAACATCGCGATGTCGTCGGCGTCAGGCAGGAAGCGATAACCGGCCGGCATGTCCGCACCCGCAAGCAGTTCGATGCGGCGGAATAGCTCCTGATGCTTCAGTTCTTCGTCGGTGAGCCGCACGACGGCTTCGAGCGCGATCTGATCACCCAGTGCATGATCGCGGCCGAGTTCGAGCATCTTCGCACCGATGAAGCGTTCGACGAGCTTGAACATGTTCGCGTACGTGCGCCCCTGAACCTGCGAATAGAAGCGGCGTTCGGCATCGTTCAAGAACGGCAGGCGGTAGACCTGAGAAAGACCGTCGGGCAGGAACTTCTGTTTGATGTCGAAGGTGCGGCCGCGGATCACGTCGTTGTCGATATCCCAGCGGATCCGCTTGGACACTTCGACGCATTTGGCGTAGCGATGGGAAGGCAGTTGGTACTCTACAGCTTGCATCTCTGAACTCCTGTGAACTTCGTGGCCCCGGCGCTAGAAACTGAAACGGGCTGTGCTTGCGATGAGGCAATGGGGGATGGCAGTGGGGTAGCGCCGAAAAGAAGAACGAGCAGAGACGGCGCCGACTCAAAGCGCTGCGCCGTGACGTATTGCATGCCGAAGCGAAACGCTGATGCACAGTGTGCGTATCGGCACTTGCCAGAACATGAGACGCGAGTCCCGATCCACGCGAAGCGCGCTGCACAAAGTCGGGAAAAGCCGGGACATGTGCCCCGTCTCGAGCGAATGCTCTATATCAGACAGCGTCAGACAGCGGGCGCGTCGAAGCCCGCCTTGCGCGCCATCACGATCGCCTGCGCGCGGCTTTCCACTTCGAGCTTCGCGAAGATGTTGGTGATGTGATTGCGCACGGTCTTCTCCGACAAGCCGAGACGCGCGGCAATCTGCGCGTTGTCGCGGCCGCTCGCGATCAGCTCGACGATCTCGCGTTCGCGTCGAGTAAGCGCTGAAAACACAGGGTCGACGTGCCGTATCGGCGGAAGGAACGCGCGCACTTCATCGCGCCAGCGCTGCCATGCGCTCTCGCATTCGAGCGTCAGATGATTGTCGCTTTCGAGCGGCACGAAGCGCGCATTCGGAATCAGACTGGCAAGCAGGCGGCTTTCTTCGAACGGCACGCGTGCGTCGCGCACCGCGTGCATCACGAGCGTCGGACATTGCACGTGCGGCAGCAGATCGACCACGTCGATGCTGTTGAAAACACGCATGATGCGTGCAGCGTTGTGCGGCGTCGTCGAGATGCGTTCGAGTTCGTTGAACCAGTGATGCTGTTGCGGTGTGCCGCCCGGAATGAACTGCGTCGTGAAGAACTGACGGAACGCGGGATTGTGCTGGCCCCAGCCGATTTCGGCGAGCTTGGCGAGCGTCTCCGCTTCGTCGCGTGCCTGCTCGGTGCGTGAGCGCACCAGCCGTCCGCGCGCGTAGCCGCCGTGCAGGATCAGATGCGAGACGCGCTCCGGAAACGCGACGGCATACGTAATGGCAATCGACGCGCCCTGCGAAATGCCGAGCAGCGCAAAGCGGTCGACTCCGCTTGCATCGATCACGGCGATCAGATCGTGCTTCCACGCATCGAACGAAATGTCGGCGACGTCGTGATCCGACAGCCCGCAGCCGCGCTGATCGTAGCGGATCAACGTGTGTTCGCGGCACAACTCCGCGAGCATGTGGCTCCAGACGGGGCTGGCGAGATCGAACTCGAGATGACTCAGCCAGTTCGCGGCCTTGACGATGGGCGGCCCGCTTCCGTACGTTGCATACGCGATACGCGCGCCGTCGTGCGCGGTGCACAGCCGGATCTGCTGCCTGCACTTCGGGGCGATCGAGGACATGAGCCTCCCCGCAGCAATAGAAGGAAGCGGAACAAAGCGGAACGCGCGCGCGACCTTGCATGCGGCGTCGCACGCGCTTTCATTCAGCTTATCACTGCATGGGCGCTTTGCCGTGAGAAGGTGCAGACAAATCGTGCTTGACGAACGCCTCCGCGCAGAACGTATGAAGCGCGTGATGCATCCGCAGTGAAAGCGGGCTTACGCGTCGACGCCGCGCGGCGTCGGCTCGACAGCAGCTTGCGCCGACCGCGCGCTCGCCGCCTGCATGCACTGGCTGACGAGATCGCTGAAGCCGTTCGCGTTGTGCGTGCCGCTCAATGCGCCGACTTCGTCGACGCGCTCCGATTGTCCGCCAATCCCGACGATAAGATGCGCGCCCGGTGCACGTTCGCGGATACGGCGCAGCAGATTGCGCAGATACGGCGGCGCTTCAGGTGCATCGAGCGTGATCACGCAGACGATCGCCGCGCCATCCGCACCGAGCGCCTCGGCCTGACCGCGTCTGAACTGCGCGTAGTTCGCCGTGACGGGCGCGAAGCCGCGCCGCGTGAGCAATTGCACGGCAATGGCCGTGGTCACTTCGTCGAACGCGCCGCGGCCCGCGACGCACACGACGTGCTGCTGCGCGGCGTCTTCGGGCGACAGGGCGGGGAGTGCGTCGGGCGCGTGCGCGTCGGCCTTGTCCTCGGGCATGCCTTCGACCTGTTCGAGGTTTTCGACGATATCGAGCAGCGTCTCGTTCATGCGCGCCATCTGCTCGGGCGCGAACACGCCGCGCAGCGTGTCGTTGCGCGCAAGCCGCAAGCCTTCGCGCGCGACATCGTCGTAATAGCGGGTCAGCGGCATTTCCCTGAGAAAACGGTCGGCCTGCACGATGGCCTCGTGCGGATCGTCGGCGAGTAAGCGTTGATAGAAGTTTTGCGCGGGCGTGAGCGCGGGCTGATCGCCTAGCAGCACGGTCAGGAACTTCAGGCGCTCGCCGTATCGGCCCAGGGTGACGAGGCACAGCGTAAGCGGCGTCGACAGCACGAGGCCGATGGGCCCCCACAGCCAGCTCCAGAAAATCGCCGCGACGACGACGGCGAGCGGCGACAGCCCCGAACTATGTCCATACAACAGCGGCTCGACGACCTGGCCCGCGACGACGTCGATCGTCACGAACAGCACGATCGTCCACACGGCCATCGTCCATTGCGGCTGGATGGCGGCCGCGAGTATCACGGCGAGCAGCCCCGCGATCCATGTGCCGATGTACGGCACGAAGCGCAGCAGCGCGGTCAGCACGCCGAACAGCAGCGCGCCCGGCACGCCGATGATCGCGAGGCCGATCGCGATCGTCGCGCCCGCGCCGAGGTTCACGCCGAGTTGCGCGACGAAGTAGCGCGACAGACGGCTTGCGGCGTCGTTGATGGCGGTAGTCGTGCGATGCAGGTCGCGCGCGCCGAACAGACGGATCAGGCGGTCGCGCAGGTCCTCACGCTGCAGCAGGATGAAGATTGTCACGACGAGCACGATGAACATCGTTTCGAGCGGGCCGACGACGGGCGAGAAGACGCGCTGCGCGACCTCCAGCGGCGACGGAATCGGCTCGTGCACTTCGACGGGCAACGGCGCGGCGACCGTCGGCTTCTGCGAGCGGCCGGCTTCGTGCGGCGGCGTTTCGCGTTCGGGTGCGACGCGCGCGAGCGCGGCAGCGGCGCGCGACAGCAGCGCATCGGCGCGTCCGACCGTTTTCTCCTGCACGGTCTCGACCTTGCGCTCGATGGCCGCCTGGTACTGCGGCAGCGAACCGGCGAGTTGCGCGACCTGCGCGCCGATCAGCGTGCTGACGGCGAGCAGCGTGACGACGGCGGTGAGCACGGCGACGAAGATCGACGGCAACTGGCCGAAATGCAGACGCCGCAGCAGGCTGACGAGCGGCGCGAGCAGGAAGCTCAGCAGCACCGCGAGCGTGATCGGAATGAGTACTTCGCGCGCGAAGTACAGTCCGCAAACTACAACGACGAACGTGATCACCGACGTCAGGCCGTGCAGTCCCGGTGTCCCCGGCGGGTACACGCGGTTGGGCGAAGGGCGTTGCGGGGTGAGGGGCAGTTTCATGACGTCGTATGCCGCGGTGGGGCGTGCCATCGATAGAAGAGGCAGCCATTGTAAGCAAGACGCAGGCCCAACTGCATGAACGACAGGCTGCGCGCGTGGCGGCCACTTCAGTTTAGCAACTGCGGCGGGCAGCGTCGGCGCGGCGGGCGAGCGGGCATAATCGCGGGATTGGCCTGGTCGGGTGCGCAAGTTCTCTGCCCGGCACTGAGCCATTTACGGAGCGACAACCATGCGGCGTGCGACTGAAATCGACCTTCCACTGAACGAGCGCCCCGACGGCATGCCGCTGCAACGCTGGCTCTATGGCGAATTACGCGCGGCGATCCTGCAGGGACGGCTCGGTCCGGGCGCACGCCTGCCCGCGACGCGCGATCTCGCCGCGCGTCATGGCGTCTCGCGCGGCACGGTGCTGGGCGTGTTCGCGCAGCTCGCGGCGGAAGGTTATCTGTCGGGCGCGGTCGGACGCGGCAGCTTCGTCGCGAGCGAGTTGCCGGACGGGCGCTTCGAGGCGGCGCCCGCGTCCGCTGCGCTGCCGCACACGCGCAGGAAAGCGGGGACGCGCGCTGCTGCCGCTAACGCCAATGCAGCGAACCCAGGCATCGCGCTGTCCGCGCGCGGACGCTTGCTGGCGCGCAGTGCGTTTGCCATCGAAGGCCGTTCGTTTCCATCGCGCGCGTTCCGGCCGAGTCAGCCCGATCTCCAATCGTTTCCCTTCGCGCTGTGGGCGCGTGTCGCGGCGCGCCGTTCGCGGCTGTTGAACCGTTCGATGCTCGCCGACGGCGAGGCGCAAGGTTATCGTCCGTTGCGCGAGGTCATCGCGGAGCACGTGCGCGTGACGCGCGGCATCGCCTGCACAGCGGATCACATTGCCATCGTCGGCAGCGTGCAGCAGGTGATCGATCTCGCGGCGCGTCTGTGGCTCGATCCCGGCGACGCTGCGTGGATGGAAGATCCCGGCTATCACGGCGCGCGGCTCGTGCTCGAAGCGGCGGGCGCGCGCATCGCGGCCGTTCCCGTCGACATGTATGGCATCGACGTCGCCGAAGGCCGCCGGCTCGCGCCCCATGCGCGGCTCGCGTATGTGACGGCGGGGCGTCAGGCGCCACTGGGTCCGGCGCTTTCGCTGGAGCGGCGGCTCGCGCTGCTCGACTGGGCGCACGCGCAAGGCGCGCTCGTGATCGAGGACGACTACGACAGCGAGTATCGCTTCGAGGGACGGCCGCTCGCGGCGCTGAAAAGTCTCGACAAGGCAGACCACGTGATCTATTGCGGCACGTTCAGCAAGCTGCTGTTTCCGGCGCTGCGGATCGCGTATGCGGTGCTGCCCGAGCGACTCGTCGACCCGTTTGTCTCTGCGTGGTCGCTGACGGCCCGGCACGTGCCGCTCGATCAGCAGGCGACGCTGCACGCGTTCATCGCGGAAGGGCATGCGGGCCGTCACGTGCGGCGCATGCGCGAGCTGTATGGCGAGCGCGCCGAAGCGCTGCGTGAAGCGGCGCGACGGCACTGGACGGGACTGCTCGCGCTGCCGCCCATCGTCGCGGGGCTGGATGCGCCCGCGTTCCTGCCCGCAGGTGCCGACGATGCGCTTGCTGCGCGTCTTGCCGCCGAAGCGGGGATCGAGACGCGCCCGTTGTCGTCGTATGCGATCGAGCGTGCTGCGCCCGCGGGGCTGGTGCTGGGATTCGCCGGCGTCGGTGCGGACGAGATCGATGCGGGCGCGCGGACGTTGGCGCGCGTGTTGCAGAGGATGCTCTACAGGACGTGAACGATGTTCGCGGGCGGGTCAGGGCGACATTCAGGGCGGCAGCACGAGCGGCCCGCAGTTCGAATCGGTGACGAACACGGCGAGCAGTTTCGCTGGCCGCGCGGGGTCCGTGTTTTCGACGAAATCGTGCAGCGTGCCGGGCGGCTCGAACCACGTCTGACCGCTGCGATAGTCGACGGCGGGGCCGCTGTTCAATTGCGAGCGCAGCGTGCCCGAGATCACATACGCCGTGACCGCGCCCGGATGCCGATGCGCGCCCGTAAAACCGAGCGGCGGAAAATCGACGACGACGGTCGTCACAGATTTGCCGGGCACGTTTGCAAGCGGCTCGCACGAGAGCACGTGCGATGTCGTCACCGGGCGTTGCGCTGCTGCACCCGACGACGATGACGCGTCGCTGAACAACGGCGTGCTGCAGATCGCGTCGAGCCAATCGATGGCAGGGCGCGTCGGCAGCATTGCGAGCGGTGCGAGCGCGAGCACCGCGACGGTCGCGAAGGTGCGCGCATGCCGTGCATTGTGGCTCGCGAACAGAGGCGCCGTGTTCATCTCTCCATGCTCCTTTCGAGTGCCGCAGCATGCCGCCAGCCAGGCGACCAGCCTAGTTCGCGCTTCGCCTTGTCCGTCGATACGACGGGGTTGTCCTCGGCGATATTGAACGCGCCTGCTCGCGCATGCCTGAGTGCGAGCACGACGGCGTGCGCGGCCGCATCGACGTGAAGCGGGCTTGCGCCTTTTGCCTGATCCGAGCCCGTGCCGGGGCCATACAACTGTCCATAACGCAGCACCGTGCCGATCAGCGGCGCGGTGAGCACCTGCGTTTCGAGCGACGCGACACCGCGCACCGTGACCAACCGGTTGCCCTGCGCATCGGTGTCGAGCGGCCGGGTTTCGTCGTACGGTTGCGCGCCCTCGCGATAGGCCCACGCGATGCTTTGCGCGACGAAACGCTTGCTGCCCGCCGCAAGCGCCGCGGCGAGCAGATTGCGCGTGCCTTCGTCGCGAATCCGAGCATTGCCTGTGATGGCTTGCGCCATTTTCGCCGGATCGAGCGCGGGCGGGAGGTCGGTCAGCTGATGGATCACGGCGGCAGGCGAAATATGTAGCAGCGCGTTCTTGAGAGCCTGTGCGTCGAATACGTCGACGATGACGGGCGTCGCGCCCGCCCGTTCGATTTGTGCCGCGCGCTCGGCGCGCCGCGTGCTGCCGTAGACGGTGTAGCCCGCATCGACCAGCAGCGGGACGAGCGCGCTGCCGATCGCGCCCGTTGCGCCTGCCAGAAAGATTGAGGTGTTCATCGATGATCTCCGTAAATGCCGGGCATTTCAGCCCACACCCGAAGACTACGATCGAAAATGGCACGTAGAAAGATCCATTATCGACAGATTGATTGAGCCAATATCGAAACGGTCGCGCAAATAGAAACGGCGGATTCGAACCGTCACGCGTGCGCGCCGGACGAAACCGCCGTATAGATCGAAGCCCGGCGACGCATCGCACCGCCGAGGCACTTACGTTTTTAGAACTTGTGACGAATGCCCAGGTTGACCATCTCCTGATGGCTCGTGCCTGCATAGCCGTACGAGCCGATCGATGCCTGCGCGTCGGTGATCGTGTTGGTCGTTGCGTCGCGCGTCTGGCCGCTTGCGTGCTGGTAGGCGGCCGTCATGTACAGGTCGGTGCGCTTCGACAGCGTATAGTCCGCGCCGAGCGACACCTGATGGTACGTCGCCGACGTGTCGCCGTTCGAATGCGTATAGCTGTAGCCGACGCCGAGCAGGATCGAGGGCGCTGCCTGATAGTTCACGAAGCCCTGGCCCGTGTTGTAGCGTTCGTTCGAACCGAACACCGAGCTGTCGTCACGACGATACTGCGCGTTGCTGTAGCCGAGGCCGAAAGTGAACGGACCGGCCGTGTACTGGCCAGCGACGCGCGCGATGCCGATCGAGTGCGCCGTCTGATAGCCGAGGTTGACGGGGCCGTCGAACGTGCCGTCGGACGTGCTGTTCCACGTCGTGCGAATGCCTTCCGAGGCCGGGCTGTTGGTCGTGTAGTAGTAGCCTGCCGCGAGCCCGATGGGACCGTTGTTGTACGCGACGGCGCCCGAATACGACTGCTCGGAACCCGTGCTGCCCGCCACGCCGCCGAACGAATACATCGCTTCGAACTGCAGGCCCGCGAATACGGGCGACGTGTATTTGACCGCATTGTTCACACGGAAGCTGTTGTCGTAGTTGTCGACGTCGCCGGTTGTCGCGAATGCGCTGCCGAAGTAGTTGTCGGCCGTGATGCCTTGCACGAGATCGATCAGCGGATCGTATTGACGGCCGAGCGTCACGGAACCGTACTGATCTTGCGTCAGGCCGACGAATGCCTGACGGCCGAACAGCCGGCCGCCCTGATTCAATTTGCCATTGCTCGGATCAAAGCCGTTTTCGAGCTGGAAAATAGCCTTCAGTCCGCCGCCCAGATCTTCGCTGCCCTTGAGGCCCCAGCGCGTGCCTGACAGATTGCCTGCGCTTGTATTGCCGAGCGACCACAGGCTGTTGTTGCCCGAGGCGTTGTGAACGTAGGTGATCCCCGTGTCGATCGTGCCGTACAGCGTGACACTGTTTTGTGCATGTGCGGCACTGGTGGCCGTGGCCAGAGCGGCCAGTGACATCATCGAGAGGGCAGTGCGCTTCATTCTTCTCTTCTCCTGCGTGTGGTAATGCATGAATGAACGAGAGACTAAAGGTGCACGCAGGAAATGTAAAAAAGCCAAAATGCTGCATTAGTGAAATTCACAACACGCGATGTTGCGATTATTGCGGCTTCATACAAACAGTATTTCCATCGCGCTTATTCTGCTCGCTTAAGGCCGTCGATTGTCTTTGGTGCACGAACATTGAAGGGCTTTATCGCAATGATTCAACAGTATCGTCGTTCGATCGCGAATATTGCGGAAACAACGATAATGAATTGCATCTTGCAGGGTTTATCGTTTCGCGCAATGCTTTAGAATTTGTTCCGTTTCATCCTGTCTGCACGCAGCAGACGACACGCTTGAACGCGGCTCTTTCAGCCGCGTTTTTTTTCGTCTGCGCCTATATGAATGACCGCGTGTGAATGAAAGCGAAAGCGGCCAGACACTCAGCCCTGATCGCCGCCGCCCACGGGCAATACTGTGCCCGTGATGTACGAGGCTTCGTCCGAAGCGAGAAAGAGAATGGCGCTGACCTGTTCGTCGATCGTGCCGTAGCGATGCATCAGGCTCGTCGCTTTGGTCTGATCGACGATGCCCTGATACCAGAGCGCTTCCTGTTCGGTCTCCTGTTGTGCATTGCGCGGCACGCGCCGCGGCGGCGCTTCCGTGCCACCCGTTGCAACCGCATTCACGCGAATGCCGTCGGCGGCGTGTTCGAACGCGAGGCTCGCCGTCAATGCATTCACGCCGCCTTTCGACGCCGCATACGGCACGCGATAGATGCTGCGCGTCGCAATCGACGACACGTTGACGATCGCGCCCGCCTGACGTTCGATCATCGACGGCAGCACGGCGCGGCAGCACCAGAGCGTCGGAAAGAGCGAGCGGCGCACTTCGGCTTCGATCTGCGCTTCGTCGTATTCCTGATACGGTTTGGCCCAGATCGTGCCGCCCACGTTGTTGATCAGCACGTCGATGCGGCCGAATGCACCGAGCGCGGTTTCCGTCAGCTTGCACGCGCCCGCATAGGTTTCCAGATCGGCGATCACGGCGATGCAGCGCGCGCCCGGCGCGGAGATTTCAGCGGCGACTTCGTGCACGAAATCCGAACGGTCGCACAGCACGACGGTCGCGCCTTGACGTGCGGCCGCAATCGCGACACCGCGTCCAATCCCTTGCGCCGCGCCTGTGACGACGACTACTTTTCCTTCAAAACGTCGATTCATGATGGTCAGGCCGCGTTAGTGGCAGAGAACTTTTCGTAGTGAAAGCTGGCGGGCGTCACGCCGATATCGCCGAGCCAGCTGCGCACTGCATCGACCATCGCAACAGGGCCGCACAGATATACGTCGACATCGCCATCGTTCAGCCACGCGGGATCGACATGCGCCGTCACGTAGCCCTTGAGCGCATGTTCGCTCGCGGGATCGGCCACACAGGTGCGATATTCGAAGTCGGGCAGTTTGCCTTGCGCGGCATCGAGTTGCGGCAGCGCGACGAGATCGATGTCGTTCGTCACGCCGTACACCATGCGTACGGGCTGCTTTGCGCCTTCTTTTGCGCCGAGCACGTCGAGCATCGACAGGAACGGTGCGATGCCCGTGCCGCCTGCGAGAAAGAGCACAGGGCGCGCGGCGTCGCGCAGATAGAACGCACCGTATGGCCCGGAAAACGCCACACGTTGACCCGCTTGCGCGTGGTCGCTCAGATACGTGCTCATCTTGCCTTCGGGCACGTTGCGCACGACGAACGACACACGCGACTCGCCCGGCGCAGAGCTGAACGAATACGAGCGCGACAGTTCGCTGCCTGGGACTTCGACGTTCACGTACTGACCCGCAAGGAACGTGAGCTGATCGGGCGCGTCGACGTCGATCGAAAATTCGATTGTCGAGTCGGACAGCTTTTGCACATTGGCGAGCGTGCCTTCATGTCGCGCGACGCCCGTCTTGCATGCCGCCGACGAAGCAGGCACACGGATCACGCAATCCGAGCGCGGTCGCGTCTGGCAAGCGAGCACATAGCCTTGCGCGGCGTCTTCGGGCGTCAACGCGTCTTCGATATAGCTCTCTTCGGGCAAATCGTAGCTGCCCGATTCGCAGAAACCGCGACATGTACCGCATGCGCCGTCGCGGCAATCGAGCGGAATGTTGATCTTCTGACGGTACGCTGCGTCCGACAGCGTTTCGTTGTCACGGCACGTGATGAAGCGCGTGACGCCGTCTTCGAACTGAAGTGCGATGCGATGTTCCATGGACTGCTCCTGACTGCGGCTTGCGCGCTCAGATGTGATAGATGTCGATGACCTGATTGATGTAGTCGTTCTTCAACACGACATACTTGTTCAGGATGCGCGGCGACTCGCTGTTGAAATCGATCACGTAGCGCGACATGCCGAAGTAGCTGTAATTGGTCTTGTAGCGATGGCTGAGCGTGTGCCAGTTGAAGCGCACCGTGCAGACGCCATCGTCGTGGCTCTCAAGTTCTACGTTGCTGATGTTGTGGCACGTGCGCGTATCGGGAATCGTCGCGCTCGACCGCTCCGTCTTGATGCGGAAAATGCGGTCTTCGAGGCCCTGGCGGCTCGGGTAATAGATCAGCGAAATCTCGCGCTGAGGGTCCGTGATCAGCTTGTCCGTGTCGTCCCATGAGGGCATCCAGAAGACGGCGTCCGGGTGATACAGATCGAGCCATTCGTCCCATTGCTCGTCGTCGAGCAAGCGTGCTTCGCGGTAGAGATAGGCCTGAAGCTCCGCGAGCGTCGGCGTCGTCGCAATCGTGCTCATGCTGCGCTCCTTTCCTTCACGAGGGCATCGCGGATCGTTTCGACCCAGTAGCGGTGCTGGATCGTGTAAAGCCCTTCGTCTTCCGTTTTCACGCCGGAGAGCAGCGGCTTGAGACCGATCTTCTGCGCACCTTCGTCCGCACCTTCGATCCAGTGCGTCGAGCCGCGGCACATGTCGTTCCATTCGACCGAACGCGCCGCATAGCCTTGCTGGCACGCGCGGAATTCTTCGAGGTCGTCGGGCGTCGCCATGCCGCTCACGTTGAAGAAGTCTTCGTACTGGCGGATGCGGCGTGCGCGCGCTTCATCGGATTCGCCTTTGGGGGCGATGCAGTAGATCGTCACTTCCGTCTTGTTGACGGACAGCGGCTTGAGCACGCGAATCTGCGAGCCGAACTGATCCATCAGATACACGTTCGGATAGAGGCACAGATTGCGCGAGTTCTGGATCATCCAGTCAGCCGTTTCGCCACCGCAGCGTGCGGCGAATTCGTCGCGTCGATTGAAATTGGGGCGGTCTTCCGGGTTCGCCCAGCGCGACCACAGCAGCATGTGGCCGTGCTCGAACGCGTAGAAGCCGCCGCCCTGACGACCCCAGCCGCCTGCATCCATTGCGCGGATCTTGTCTTCGGCGGCGTTCTTTTCCTTGCGCTGATTCGTGGTCGCCGCGTAATTCCAGTGCACGGCCGACACGTGATAACCGTCCGCGCCGTTTTCCGCCGTCAGCTTCCAGTTGCCTTCATACGTGTACGTCGATGAACCGCGCAGTACTTCGAGGCCTTGTTCCGACTGGTCGACGATCATGTCGATGATGCGCGCGGCCTCGCCGAGATATTCGGTAAGCGGCTTCACATCGGGATTCAGGCTGCCGAACAGAAAGCCGCGATAGCTTTCGAAACGCGCCACTTTCTTCAGATCATGCGAGCCTTCGTGATTGAAGCACTCGGGATAACCCGCATCGGCAGGGTCTTTCACTTTCAGCAGCTTGCCGCTGTTATTGAAGGTCCAGCCGTGGAACGGGCAAGTGAAGGTCGCCTTGTTGCCGCTTTTGTGGCGGCACAGCATGGCGCCGCGATGCGTGCACGAATTGACGAGCGCGCTCAGTTCGCCCTGGCGATTCCGCGTGATGACGACGGGCTGACGGCCCATCGTCGTCGTGAAGTAATCGTTGTTCGAAGGAATCTGGCTTTCGTGCGCGAGATAGATCCAGTTGCCTTCGAAAATGTGCTGCATTTCCAGCTCGAACAGCGCTTCGTCGGTGAATGCACTGCGATGCAGGCGATAGTCGCCGCGTGCCGCGTCTTCCACCAGATAGTCGTCGATGTGCTTGAGCTTCGGACTGCGGTCCGGGTAGATGGGGATCATCGGATGTCTCCTTTCGATGTCTTCGCTCGCCCGTCGTCTGGTTGCTACCCGAAAGGTATAATTTTTGAGGGCGCTGCGTGTGAGTGAAGAGTAGTTGGCGCACATACGGTGCGTCCAACACTGATTTAGTATCAGTTCAATATCCAAGGGGTATCGTCATGGAGCTGCGCCATCTCCGCTATTTCGTCGCCGTCGCCGAAGAGCGCAACTTCACGCGCGCCGCGCAAAGGCTGCATATCGCGCAGCCGCCGCTTAGTCGCCAGATGCAACAACTCGAAGAACTGCTCGGCGTGCAACTGTTCGTGCGCAATTCGCGGCCTGTCGAATTGACGGACACGGGGCGCTTCTTTTATTCGCACGCAGTGCAATTGCTCGCGCAAACGGCCGAACTGGAGTCGATGACGCGACGCGTCGGCAAGATCGAGCGCAGTCTTTCGGTGGGATTCGTCGGTTCGACGCTGTATGGCATGCTGCCGAAAATCATCCGGCGCTTTCGCACCGAACATCACGCCGTCGAACTGACGTTGCTCGAAATGTCGACGATGGACCAGATCAAGGCGCTAAAAGAAGGCACGATCGACGTGGGCTTCGGGCGCATCCGTCACGAAGACCCGAGCATCAGACGTATCGTGCTGCGCGAGGAGCGGATGATCGTCGCGCTGCCGTTGGGGCATCCGTTAGCGGATCTGAAGCCGGTGTTGTCGCTGCACGATCTGATCAACGAAACGCTGATCATCTTTCCGAAGGCGCCGCGTCCGAGTTACGCGGATCAGGTGCTGGCCGCGTTCCGCGATCGCGGGCTCGAACCGTCGCATATCTACGAGACGCGTGAATTGCAGATTGCGCTGGGACTGGTGGCGGCGGGCGAGGGCATTTCCGTCGTGCCGAGCAGTGTGTATGGACTCAAGCGCGACGATGTCAGCTACAAGGAACTCGACGATTCGAACCTGGTGTCGCCCATCATCATGAGCATGCGCATGCTCGACGAATCGGAAGATCTCACGAAAATGCTCGAACTGATCTATCAGCTTTATGAAGAAGCGAACATGGAGTATCTGCCGCCGCATGCGGACGATGCTTGACGTGCACCGTCGTGCGGCGGCATTTGCAAACTACCCTGTCACAGGCGTGCGTTTCACTTCCGACAGATAGATCAGGATCAGCGAGACCCACACGATCCCGTAGAGAAACATGAAGCACGTCGAGCGGATCTTGAAGAAGTCGAGCAGGACGCCGAACAGGATCGGCAGCAGAAAACCGCCTAATCCGCCTGCCAGGCCGACGATGCCCGTTACGACGCCCATGTTGTTGGGGAAATCGTCGGCGACGTATTTGAATGTCGACGCCATGCCGAACGCGAACACCGCGCCGAGCAGGAACGTCAGCAGCACGAACACGATAAGCGTGATTTCGATGTGCAACGTACGCGTGCCGTCTATCGTGTGAATCACCAGATCCGTCGACGGATATGACAGCAGGAACAGGCAGATCCACGCGACCCACAATCCCCACCATGTGACGCTATGTGCGCCGAAGCGATCGGCGAGTCCGCCGCCCACCGCGCGCAGCACCGAGCCCGGCAACGAGAAACCCGCGGCGAACGCGGACGCCATCACGAGCGACATGCCGTATTCGGCCTTCAGATACTGCGGTATCCACAACGACAGTGCCGTAAAGCCGCCGAACGTGATCGAGTAGTACTGGCACAGACGCCACACATTCGGATTGCGCAGCACCTTGAACGAATCGAGCAACGAGCCTTGTGTCTTGCCTGCGCCCGGATCGCGTGCCGACGCGAACCAGAAGATCAGCGCGGTGACGAGCAATGCGACGGCATAGACGCGCGGCACGAAGCGCCATCCATACGCGGCCTGCAAGGACGGTGTGACGAACAGATTCACGGCCGCGCCCGCCGTGCCCGCGCCGAAGAAACCCATCGCGAAGCCGCGCCGTTCGGGCGGAAAGAAACGCGCCACGTAAGGCGTGCCGACTGCGAACGAAGCGCCAACACAACCCAGAAAGAGCCCGATCAGCAGAAACTGCCAGAAGGCCGTCGCATAGCTGACGATATACACAGGGATCGCGCAGAC
This sequence comes from Paraburkholderia sabiae, assembly GCF_030412785.1. Classification (NCBI taxonomy): domain Bacteria; kingdom Pseudomonadati; phylum Pseudomonadota; class Betaproteobacteria; order Burkholderiales; family Burkholderiaceae; genus Paraburkholderia; species Paraburkholderia sabiae. The sequence continues at coordinate 2,317,331 of NZ_CP125295.1, read as the reverse complement.
GACCAGCAGCACTGTCATCACGATGCGTCCGCCGAAGCGGTCGGTCCATGCGCCGAGCGGCAGACGCATCAGGGCACCCGTCAGCACGGGCGTCGACGTCAGCAGGCCGAATTGCGTGCTGTTGAGATGCAGGTCTTCTCGCAACTGCACGCCGAGCACGCCGAACATCATCCAGACGACGAAGCAGACCAGAAACGCCAGCGTGCTCGACAGCAATACGGACCACGCCTGCAAGCTGACGGCGGGAGTGCCGCCGATTTTGTTCGCACCGCTGTGTGTGCTCATAGGTGTTACCTCTCTTATTGAAGCAGCGGCCCATTGGCCTCGCCGAGTTGCGGGCCTTCGATCTGCGCGCGCGATGCGAGCACCGTCACGTATTGCTGAATCGCCTTGTGGCGCACGCGTTCGCCGAGAAAACGGGCGATATCGGCTTCGACGCTTTCGAACGCGAGGCGCTCGCCGTCGACTCGTCGCTCGATACGAACGATATGAAAGCCGAACCGCGTATTCACGAGCCTTGGCAGCACGCCCGTGTCCTGCGTATCGAACACGGCGCGCTCGAATTCAGGCACGCTGTCGCCGCGCAACAACTGGCCAAGACTGCCGCCGACGCCAGCAGAAGGGCAGTTCGATACTTCGTGCGCGGTGTTTTCGAAGGATTCGGGTGAAGTGAGAATGGCGTGCAACGTTGCTTCGGCCTTCTGCCGGATCAGCGCGAGAGGCGCATGCTCTGTGATGGCGAACAGAATATGGCTAGCGAAAACGATGTCGTTGCGACGGAAGCTCGCCGGGTGACTTGCGTAATAACGCTCGCAGTCCGCGCGCGTCGCTGTCGGCACGCTCAGTTCTTTTTCGAGCAATTGATCCAGCGATGCATCATCCAGCGAATCGCCTTCCGGAATCAGCTTCAATTCAACGGCACGCTGCCGCAGCAATTCACGGATCACCAAAGCACGGCGCGCGGCTTCGAGTGGATCCGGTGCATCCGTTTGATGTTCGAGTTCGGCGTCGATGGAAGCTGCATCGATGTCGATGCCGTTCACGCGCAGTGCAGACTGTTCGATCGTGCTCATCGTCATCTCCTCAGCGCTTGCGCACGAGCTGATACGGACGGATCAGATACGCAATCGATGCGAAGCCGCTCCAGATGTGCACCATCCGCGTAAATGGCGTGATCAGGAAGATCGTGAAGCCGAGCGCGATATGCACCTGATACGTGAGCGGCACGCCCACCAGCAGGCTCGCGATGTTCGGCTGGAACGTCACGACGCCTTTCACGTAGTCGGTAAGCTGCTCGAACATCGCGCCGTCCATATGACGCATCGACAGCAGGACAGTGCCGAGACCGAGCGCAAGCTGCACCCACAAAATCAGCACGATCACGATGTCGGAGATGCGGCTGTTGCGACGGATGCGCACATCGGAAAGCCGCCGATGTATCAGGATGCTCAGGCCGATGATCGCGACGACGCCCGCTGCGCCGCCCGCGACCATCGCGAGCAACTGGTGCATCGACGCCGACAGGAACGGCGAGACGAGCCAATGCGGCGCCAGGAAGCCGACGAAATGCCCGCCCACCACGACGAGAATGCCGAAGTGAAACAGATTGCTGCCGAGTCGCAGCGAGCCATGCCGCAGCATTTGCGACGAATCGCTCTTCCACGTGTATTGCTCGCGATCGAAACGCACGAGGCTGCCGAGCAGCAGCACGGCAAAACAGATGTACGGATAGATGCCGAACACGAACTGATGAAAATAGTCGCTCATGACCTGTTCTCCCGTTTGCCCGGATTGCGTGATGTGCGGCTGTCGTAGAAGTGAATGGGCGCTTGCGCAGGGATTTCCGCGCCGACGAAGCGCACGGGCTCGTCGGCCCAGGCGGCGTCGAGCGCGCGATAGTCGGCGGACGTCGGCGCCTGTTGCGCATCGTCGTCGTGTAGTGCGTCGGGCTTCTCGCCCTTGCCGACGCCCGCGAGCGACAGCAGCGCGCCCACCACGAAGCTGTACGGGCTGCCGCGCTTGGCAAGCTGCGCGGTGATCGATTGCAGGATCTCACCCGTTTCCGCGAGGAGCGAACGCGCTTCCGCAGCGGGAAGACGCGACAGATATTCGAGGAACACGGGCAGATAGTCAGGCAGTTCGCCCGCTGCGAGATGCAGTCCATGTGTCTCGTACATGCGCAGCAGATCGACCATCGCTTGCCCGCGATCGCGCGATTCGCCATGAACGTGCTCGAACAGATAGAGCGATGTCGAGCGGCCGCGATCGAACAGCGCGACGTAGTTCTCCTGCAGCGTGAAGAGATCGCGCTGTGCGCAATAGTCGATGAACTGATCGAGGCCTGCACGCGCGTCGCGGCTCAGGCCGCGTTCGGCACGCAGCAGTTCGCGTGCTTCGGGAAGCGCATCGAGCAGCGGCGCGTCCGGATAGCTCAGCAGTGCGCCCAGCACCGCATAGGCCGCGCCGGGCGAAATTGCATCACGTGAACCCATGTCAGAACTCCTGGCGAATCGGGATCTTGCGGTTGCTCTTTTTCGTCGTGAAGAGGCTCGCTTCGGAGCGGCCATCCGAGCAGCCGTTGCCGAACGAGAAGCCACACGACGAGCGCAGATCGAAGGCGTCTTCCGCATACTCGCGATGCGAGGTCGGAATCACGAAGCGATCTTCGAAGTTCGCGATAGCCAGATAGCGATACATGTCCTCGACTTGCGCGACGCTCAGCCCCGCCTGCTTGAGCACGCCGGGCGCTTCCACCTGATCGACGTGACGCGCACGCATGAATGCGCGCATCGCGAGCAGCCGTTCGAGCGCGAGCTTGACGGGCGCTTCCTTGCCCGCCGTCAGCAGGTTCGCGAGATAGCGCAGCGGAATGCGCAGCGAGTCGATGTCGGGCAAATAGCCGTTCATGCCGAGTTCGCCGCTGTTGGCGGCCGCGTTGATCGGCGAAAGGGGCGGCACGTACCAGACCATCGGCAGCGTGCGGTATTCCGGATGCAGCGGAAACGCGATCTTCCAGTCGATCGCCATCTTGTAGACGGGCGAACGCCGCGCGCCTTCGAGCCATGCAGCCGGCACGCCATCGCGTTCGGCTTGCGCGATCACTTCCGGATCGTTCGGATCGAGAAACACAGAGAGTTGCGCTTCGTACAGATCGGCTTCGTTCTCGACGCTCGCTGCTTCGCTGATGCGGTCCGCGTCGTACAGCATCACGCCGAGATAACGGATGCGACCCACGCAGGTTTCCGAACAGACAGTAGGTTGCCCCGCCTCGATACGCGGATAGCAGAAGATGCATTTCTCCGCCTTGCCGCTGTGCCAGTTGAAATAGATCTTCTTGTACGGGCAACCCGACACGCACATGCGCCAGCCACGGCACTTGTCCTGATCGATCAGCACGATGCCGTCTTCCTCGCGCTTGTAGATCGAGCCTGACGGACACGACGCGACGCACGCGGGGTTCAGGCAGTGTTCGCACAGCCGCGGCAGATACATCATGAAGGTGTTCTCGAACTGCCCATAGATGTCCTTCTGCACGTTCTCGAAGTTGTAGTCCTTCGAGCGCTTTTCGAATTCGCCGCCGAGTATCTCTTCCCAGTTCGGACCCCACTCGATCTTTTCGAGCCGTTCGCCGCTGATCAGCGAGCGTGGCCGTGCAACCGGCATTGCCTTCGTGTCACCCGCATCCTGCAGATGCGCGTAGTCGAACGTGAAGGGCTCGTAGTAGTCGTCGATCTCGGGCAGATGCGGATTCGCGAAGATCTGCGCGAGCAATCGCCACTTGCTGCCGAGACGCGGTTCGATCTTGCCGTCGGCCTTGCGTTTCCATCCGCCATGCCAGCGGTCCTGATTCTCCCAGTCCTTCGGATAGCCGATACCCGGCTTCGTCTCGACGTTGTTGAACCACGCGTACTCCATGCCTTCGCGGCTCGTCCACACGTTCTTGCACGTCACCGAGCACGTATGACAGCCGATGCATTTGTCGAGGTTAAGCACCATCGCAATCTGCGCGCGAACCTTCATGAGGTTTCTCCTTGACGCTGCTTGTGTTCGGTGGCGGGATTGACGGGATCGGCGGGGGCGTCGTCGAGCCAGTCGACATGCTTCATCTTGCGCACGATCAGGAATTCGTCGCGATTCGAGCCGACCGTGCCGTAGTAGTTGAAGCCATACGAGAGTTGCGCATAGCCGCCGATCATGTGCGTCGGTTTCAGCGCGACGCGCGTGACTGAGTTGTGAATGCCGCCGCGCGTGCCCGTGATTTCAGAGCCCGGCGTGTTCACGATCTTTTCCTGCGCGTGATACATCATCACCATGCCGTGCGGAATGCGCTGACTGACGACGGCGCGTGCGCACAGCGCGCCGTTCGCGTTGTAACACTCGATCCAGTCGTTGTCCGTCACGCCGATGCTCTGCGCGTCGTGTTCCGACAGCCACACGATCGGCCCGCCGCGCGACAGCGTGAGCATCAGCAGATTGTCGGTGTACGTGCTGTGAATGCCCCATTTCTGATGCGGCGTGATGAAGTTCAGCACGATCTCGGGGTTGCCGTTCGAGCGCGCGCCGAGCATCTTCTCGTAGTTGCCCGTTTCGATGGGCGGCTTGTACACGCACAGCGATTCGCCGAACGCGCGCATCCACACGTGGTCCTGATAGAGCTGCTGTCGACCGCTGAGCGTGCGCCAGGGAATCAGTTCGTGCACGTTGGTGTAGCCCGCGTTGTACGACACGTGTTCGGACTCGATGCCGCTCCACGTCGGCGATGAAATGATCTTGCGCGGCTGTGCCTGGATATCGCGAAAGCGGATCTTTTCATCGGCGCGTGCGTCGGCGAGATGCGCGTGTTCGATGCCCGTCAGCGACGACACCGCTTGCCATGCTTTCACCGCGACTGCACCGTTGGTTTCCGGCGCGAGCGACAGGATCACTTCGGCGGCATCGAGCGCGGTGTCGATGCGCGGGCGGCCTTCCGTGCCATTGGGCTTCGAATGATCGTGGCCATTCGCCACGCGATAGTTGAGATCGCCGAGCAGCGCGACTTCTTCTTTCGTATCCCACGCAATGCCTTTGCCGCCGTTGCCGAGCTTGTCCATCAACGGGCCCAGCGACGTGAAGCGGTCATACGTCGCCGGGTAATCGCGTTCGACGACGATCACGGAAGGCATCGTCTTGCCCGGAACAGGCTCGCATTCGCCCTGTTTCCAGTCGCGTACGTCGAACGGCTGCGCGAGTTCGGCGGGGCTGTCGTGCGCGATCGGCGCGAGCACGACGTCGCGTTCTACGCCCAGATGTCCGACGCTCAGTTCGGAAAAACGCTTCGCAATGCCCTTGAAGATTTCCCAGTCGCTCTTCGACTGCCACGCGGGATCGACGGCTGCCGACAGCGGATGAATGAACGGATGCATGTCCGACGTGTTCATGTCGTCCTTCTCGTACCATGTCGCCGTGGGCAGCACGACATCGGAGTACATGCAGGTAGTCGACATCCGGAAATCGAGCGTGACGAGCAGATCCAGCTTGCCGCGCGGCGCTTCGTCGTGCCACGTGATCTCCTCGGGACGCGGATGCCCCGACTTGACCACTTCTTCGCCTTGCACGCCGTTGGTCGTGCCGAGCAGATGCCTGAGAAAGTACTCGTGGCCTTTGCCCGACGAGCCGAGCAGATTGGAGCGCCACACGAACAGATTGCGCGGGAAGTTCGTCGGGCTGTCGGGGTCTTCGCAAGCCATGCGCAGCGTGCCTGCTTTCAGATCGCGTGCGATCGTTGCGCCCGCTTGCGAGGGATCGTTCAGCGCGCGGCCGATATCGAGCGGATTGGCGTGGAGTTGTGGCGCGGACGGCAGCCAGCCCATGCGTTCGGCGCGCACGTTGTAGTCGATGGGCGCGCCGTGGAATTGTGCCTTGTCTGCGAGCGGAGACAGCAGGGCGGTCGGATCCATCGGGTCGTAACGCCATTGGTCCGTATGCGCGTAGAAGAACGATGTCGAATTCATCTGGCGCGGCGGCCGGTTCCAGTCGAGTGCGAACGCAAGCGCGGTCCAGCCTGTCTGCGGGCGCAGTTTTTCCTGTCCCACGTAATGCGACCATCCGCCGCCCGACTTGCCGATGCAGCCGCACATGATCAGCATGTTGATGATCGCGCGGTACGACATGTCCATATGGAACCAGTGGTTGATGCCCGCGCCGATGATCACCATCGACTTGCCCTGCGTCTTGTGCGCGTTCTCCGCGAATTGCCGCGCGACGTTGATCACATCGGCGCGCTTGACGCCCGTGATCGCTTCCTGCCATGCAGGCGTGTAGGGCAGATCGTCGTCGTAGCTCGCGGCGATATGCTCGCCGCCAAGGCCCTGATCGAGCCCATAGTTCGCGACGTACAGGTCATAGACGGTGGCGACCAGCATGTCGCCGTTGCGTGTCGCGATCCGCCTCACGCCGATCTTGCGCGACAGTTCGGAAGCATGCGACGTGTGATTGAAATGCGGATGCTGGATGTTGCCGAAGTAGGGGAACAGCACATCGACGACGTCGTCGTGCGCATCGACGAGAGAAAGGCGAGGCTCGATGGGATCGCCCGAAGCCGCTTGCTGCTTCAGGTTCCATTTGCCCTTGTCCTCGCCTTCCTTTTGTCCCCAGCGGAAGCCCGCCGAACCCACGGGCACGGCGGCTGCGTTGCTGGCCGTGTCGATCACGACCGTCTTCCAGTCGGGGTTGTTGGCCTGGCCGAGCGCGTCGTCGAAATCCGATGCACGCACAAGACGCTCGGGCACGTAGCGGTCGCCGCGCGCAACAAGGCGCACGAGACAGGGCATGTCGGTGAAACGGCGGCAATAGTCGATGAAGTAATCGCTCTTGCCCGCGAGGTGAAACTCCTTGAGGATCACATGACCCATTGCCAGCGCGAGCGCTGCATCGGTGCCTTGCTTCGGATGCAACCAGATGTCGCCGAACTTCGCGCCTTCCGCATAGTCGGGAAAGATCGAGACGATCTTCGTGCCCTTGTAGCGCACCTCGGTCATGAAATGCGCGTCGGGCGTGCGGGTCTGCGGCACATTGGAGCCCCACATCATGATGAACGTGGAGTTGTACCAGTCGGCGGATTCGGGCACGTCGGTCTGCTCGCCCCACGTTTGCGGCGACGCGGGCGGAAGATCGCAGTACCAGTCATAGAAGCTCAGACACACGCCGCCGATCAGCGACAGATAACGCGAGCCCGCTGCATACGACACCATCGACATCGCGGGAATCGGCGAGAAACCTACTACGCGATCCGGACCATGACGCTTGACGGTATGAACGTTCGCAGCGGCGACGATCTCGTTGACCTCGTCCCATGTCGAGCGGATAAAGCCGCCGAGTCCACGCCGGCTCTGATAGCTGCGGCGTGCGTCGTCGTCTTCCACGATCGACTGCCAGGCCTGCACGGGTTCCATCGAGCGACGCCTGTCGCGCCACAGTTTGATGAGCGCGCTGCGCACGAGCGGGTACTTGAGGCGATTCGCGCTATACAAGTACCACGAATACGATGCGCCGCGCGAACAGCCGCGCGGCTCGTGATTGGGCATGTCGGGACGCGTGCGCGGATAGTCGGTCTGCTGCGTCTCCCACGTGACGATGCCGCCCTTGACGTAGATCTTCCACGAGCATGAGCCCGTGCAATTCACACCATGTGTCGAACGCACGATCTTGTCGTGCTGCCATCGTTGCCGGTATGCGTCTTCCCACTTTCTATCTTCGTCTGTGACGGCTCCGTGTCCATCGGAGAACTGCGGCCGGGCCGTTGTGAAATAGCGCAACCTGTCCAGAAAGTGGCTCATGGAAATCCTGTAATCGGGGGACGGTTTAAAGCATTAAAGTAGGTGCACCTGAAGAAGTAAAGTTGACATATCTTTGCGTTTCTTCGATTGATCCTGGTCAATCGTTGCCAAAGACGTGTTCGTTCCTTTGCGCGATTCGCAGCGCAAGGCAGAGAAAAGAAGACTATGTGGGATGAGTACTTCGGCAACCAATATCACATGTTGTGATATATCGGTGAAATGTTTGTGTCGCGTGTGCCGGGTGTACGGCGCGATGAACGTCTGGATAGTCGAAATAGAAAAGCGCTGCTCCCGGGTCGCGAATGCGTTGAAGTGTGCATTCCAGGAACAGCGCTTCAGTAACACCAACAATCAACAACAACAGCTTGAACAATCGATAACAGCATTCACTAAATCAATGCTTTATCAGGCCTTCGGCAATTGCGCTGCCGCATCGCGCAAAGCCGTCCGCAACCCTTCTTCGATGACGGGATGATAGAAGGGCATCGCGAGCATCGCATCGACGGTGAGGTTCATCTGCAGCGCCCATGCAAGCAGATGCGCGATATGCTCGGCGTCCGGCCCGATCCATTCGGCTCCCACGAAGCGGCGCGTGGCCTTGTCGACATACACGTGCATCAGTCCGCGATTGCGCAACATCACGCGGCTGCGGCCCTGGTTTTCGAAGCTCACTTCGCCTGTCGCGAACGAACCGGCTGCGAGATCCGCATGCCGCGCACCGACCATTGCGATGCCGGGTTCGGAGAACACGACCGAGATCGCCGCGCGACGGACCAGCGGCTTCACGTCGGGCTCACCCGTAGCCAACCGCGCTGCGTTGTCGCCGGCCGAACGACCTTCGTCGGCGGCTTCGTGCAACAGCGGCAGCACGTCGTTCGCATCGCCTGCGACGAACACGGGGTGCTTGCCTGCTTGCAGCGTCAACGGATCGAACACAGGCACACCGCGCGCGTCGACTTCGAGCGACGTGTTGTGCAGCGCGAGCTTGTCCATGTTCGGACGACGGCCTGCCGTGACGAGCACATAGTCGAACGTGTCTTCGCGCAGTTCGCCTGCACTGTCGCGATAGCGCAGATGCACGCTGTCGCCTTCGCGCGTCGCGGCTTCGACTTGCGCATGCGGCTCGAAGTGGAACACGTCGCTGAACACGTTGCGCGCATAGTCCTTGATCGCGGGATCGCTCAACGGACCAACACGGCCACGCGCGCCGAGCATCGTTACATCGACGCCGAGCCATGCGAGCGCCTGGCCCAGTTCCAGCCCGATCACGCCCGCGCCGACCACGGCGACCTTGCGCGGCAGATCGTCCCATGCGAACACGTCGTCGTTGACGATCGCGCGGTCACCGAGCGCCTGATACATCGCTGGCACATACGGCGACGAACCCGTCGCGATCACGACGCTCTTTGCATAGACGCGCGTATGGTCGCCGACCTGCAGCACGTTGTCGTCGATGAACTGCGCGTAGCCGATCAGCCGTTCTTCGTCGGGAATGCTCTCCGTCGATTCGACCACGAAGCCGACGAAGCGGTCGCGTTCGCCCTTGACGCGCGCCATCACTTCGCGTCCGTCGATCCGCACGTCACCGTCGACATGCACGCCGAAGGGCGCGGTGCTGCGTGCGGCGTGCGCGGCTTCGGCGGCGGCGATCAGCAGCTTCGACGGCATACAACCGACACGCGCACAGGTCGTCCCGTACGCGCCGCCTTCGATCAGCACCACACTCGCACCCGCAGCCTTTGCCGCGCGGAAGGCGGGCAGACCGGCGCTGCCCGCGCCAATCACTGCGACATCGATATGAAGCGTCTTCATGATGTTCCTCGCTCGGACGGTCGGGTGGCGGAATCAGGATCACCTGTGCCGCGCGCGCCGCTGCCGTCCAGTAGAATCGGTTTGCATTGCACGGTGTTCACTGTACGGTTTCAGGTCCGCCGTGCTAATCCTCGAACGATTCAAAAACATGCTTATTCGGCTCATATGGATTTGCTAAGCCGCTTCCTGTCGCTGATGCCCGTGAGCGGGCGCGTGGATGTCCGCTGCCATTTCGGCGCGCCTTGGGCGATCGAAGAAGGGCCGGCCGGCGTGCGCGAGATTCCGTATCACGTGCTGCTGGCGGGGCGCGCGGTGCTCGAAGACGGCAACGGGCCGCCCGAGCACCTCGTGGCGGGCGACATCATCGTGTTTCCGACGGGCAGCCCGCATCGCATTCACGACGGCAGCGGCGCGCAGCCCGGGCCTGTCGCGGAGCGGCGCAACATCCTGCTGACAGTTGCGGAGAACAGCGGCACGGGCGAAACGGCCGACATCCTGTGCGGTCGCTTTCTGCTCGGCGCGGTGCCCGACCGGCTGCTGCGCGACCATCTGCCGTCGCGGCTGGTGGTGCGAAGCGGCGCGCGGACGACGGCGAGCGACGAGGTGATCGTCGAAGTGAGCGGCTCGGCTGCGGCCAACGGCGAAGGCGACGTCACGCAGAAGAGCGTCGCGGGCTCGCGGCTCGCGCGGCTGATCCAGTTGATGCGCGAAGAGGCCGCAGACGAAGCGCCCGGCAGCGAGACGCTCGTCAATCATCTGTCGGCGGCGCTGTTCGCATTGACGCTGCGCTTTGCCAGCGAAGCCGCGCAGGCGCCGCACGGTTTGCTTGCGCTGGCGGGGCGTCCGCGTTTGCAGGCGGCCGTGTCGGCGATGTTCGAGTCGCCCGGCAAGCCGTGGACGCTCGACCAGTTCGCCGCGCTCTGCAACATGTCGCGCGCCACGTTCGTGCGGCAGTTCCAGGAGGCGATCGGCCGCTCGGCCACCGACGTGCTCACGGAAGTCCGCATGACCATCGCGGGCCGCATGCTGCTCGAATCGACGACGCCCGTCGGCGATATCGGCGAAACGGTTGGCTATCAGTCGGAAGCGGCGTTCCAGCGCGTGTTCAAGAAGCAGATCGGCGTGACGCCCGCACGCTGGCGTGCGTCGGGCGGCCATGTGCAGGCCGCGCAGGATGCCGCCGACGACGAGCCTTCGCCCGCCGAGGCGGAATAGACAATTTCAGAAATCGCGCAGCACGCGGGCGAGGCTTCCGGCCTGAACGCGTGCGTCGGCGCGAAACCCCCGCTGCGTAAGGCGCCCAGCGATCCCGCGCGCGCCGCACGCCATGCCTCGATGAGCCTTTTTCGGCGACCGGTGAGCCGATCGAGCATCTTCATGAGACGCGCCGACATTAACGGCGCCGCGATGCGCACCTAAAGTTAAGCCATCCCGTCGACGACGGCAACTCTTCCCGAAGGTGCTCATCATGAATCGCGTTTATCAAGCTCTCGTTCTCGCGGCTGCACTTGGTCTGCCGCTCGCCAGCCACGCGCAATCGCAATCGACGGCGACACGCGCACAAGTTCGCGCCGAACTGGTCGCCGCGCAACAATCCGGTCAGTACGCGTCGAGCGACACGAGCTATCCGGAGCCCGCGAACTATTCCGCCGCTGCGCCGCATGTGTTCCATCACTCGCGTGATGTGATCGCTGCGTCATATGGTCCTTCGACGAATGGCAGCGCCGACTCGGGCTTCCGCGCGACGCGTGCGCATTCGCTCGCCAACGCGCCCGCCGCTTTCGACGACATCTATCGCGGCCAATAAGCCGCGCCCTCGCTACACACACGGAGAACACCATGTCCGCAATCACGATCTATACGACACCGACCTGCCCGTATTGCCACGCGGCGAAAGCGCTGCTGACGAACAAAGGCGTGTCGTACAGGGAAATCAACGTGCAGAACGATCGCGCGACGGCCGTCGCGCTGATGGAACGCACGGGACGCCGCACGGTGCCGCAGATTTTCATCGGCGAAACGCATGTGGGCGGATTCGACGATCTGAATGCGCTCGAAACGGCGGGGCGTCTCGATCCGCTCATCGAAGCGAACGAGGCGCGCCAGGTCTGACGCGCGCCTGGCATGCAAGCATGAGCCGCGAACGGTGTGGGCCGTTCGCGGCTTTTTTGTTGCTGTTGATTTCCTATGAACCGATGCGCGGCAGATACGGCGCTGGATCGACGGGCTTGCCGTCCTTGCGGACTTCGAACTGCATCGAGCCTTCGTCGCGATCCGTGTTCGCCATTTCCGCGATCGTTTCGCCGCGCTTCACGTTCGTACCTTCTTTCACGAGCAGTTTACGGTTGTGGCCGTAAGCGGTGACGAGCGTGTCGTCGTGCTTGATGACGATCAGCTTGCCGTACGGCTTGCCGCCATCGCCCGCAAATACGACGCGGCCGGGAGCTGCCGCTCTTACCTGGTCGCCGGCTTTGGCGGCGATCACCATGCCCTTCGATTTGCCTTGTCCATATACCGCGCTCAAGGTGCCGCGCGCGGGCCAGCTGAAGCGCGACGGATTGTTGTCGAGCTTCTGACTGGCGTCAACGGTGTCGCGTTTCGTGGGCGCTTTGGCAGACGCTTGCGGCGCGGCGGCAGTACGTTCGACGGATGCATCGGGCGGCGGCGCGATACGCAGCACGCTGCCCGGTTCGATGTGGCCGGCGTCGGCGAGGTTGTTCCATTTGACGATGTCGTCGCTACGCTGGCCGTGATTCGCGGCGATGCGGTAGAGCGTGTCGCCCGGCTTCACGCGGTAATAGCCGCCCGACACCGGTTTGTCCGTGCCGGAAGGCGCGCGCTGCGCGGGGCGGTTGACGGCGGCAAGGGGCTGCGTCGGCGGCTGGATCGAGCGGTCTTCGGGCGTCATCTGCCAAGGCGCCGTCGTGCAGCCGCCGACGGCCAATAGCACGAGCACGCTGAGGCCCACGCGTTGCACTCCATGCGCGCGGCGAATCGGTTGCATCTGTGTCATGTCGGTCTTCCTCTTGTCGTTCGACGATGCAGCCGCATCGGTTCGTATCCGCCGGGCGGCGTAGAACGAGAATCTGACAGGGAGTGGCGACGAATGGTTATGGAATCCTGAATGTTTTACAGCGCTTCGCGTTTATGCATTTTTACCGTGCGCTTATGTTGCGAAGTGTCGTGCCGACGCGCCCCTCTACGGACGGCGCTTTTTCCACGCGTAATCGGAGGGCGGATCGGACGCGCCCGCCTTGCCGACGGAGCGCGGATTCTCGCTGCACAGCGTGACGAAGCTCACGTCTTCGCCAGCCGCCTGCTTCTTGCGCAGCGTTTCCGTGAACGCGAGCGCCTGGGTCATCTGATCGTCGGGGAACCGCTCGAAGCGAGCGGTTCCCGTCGGCGTGCTGCCTTCTTCCAGCCAGTACACGACGAACATGCGTCTCCTTTATTGCAGCGTCGGCAGCGGCATCACGCGAGATCGAGTGCGCCCGACAGATCGCCGATCAGCGGCAGTCCGTTCTGCGCCATGGCCCGGTCGCGCACGACGATGCCGTCGAGCGGCGCGAGCCCGTGCACGCGGCTGATCAGACGCAGGATCGAGTTGGTGTCGTACACGGAGTGATCGACATAACCCTTCTTCGCGAGCGGCGAGATGACGAGCGCGGGGATGCGCGAGCCCGGTCCCCAGCGGTCGCCCTTCGGCGGCGCGACGTGATCCCACCAGCCGCCGTTCTCGTCGTGCGTGACGACGATCACCGTGTTCTGCCATTGCGGCCCGCGCTGGATATGCTCGATCACGTTCGCGATGTGACGGTCGCCCGATTCGACATCCGCGTAACCCGCATGCATGTTCAGATTGCCCTGCGGCTTGTAGAAAGTGACGGCAGGCAGGCGGCCCGCGTCGATATCGGCGATGAAGCGGTTGGTCGACGCATCGTCGCCGACGCCGCCGTCCCGCAGATGCCGCGTGCGCGCCGACGTGCCCGGTGCGAAGTTGGCAAAGTAGTTGAACGGCTGATGGTGATACTGGAAGTCGGGCACGGCGCCCGTATCGCGATGATCGAGCGCGTACTGCCACGCGCCGCTATACCACGCCCAGTCGACGCCCTTGTCGGAGAGCCGGTCGCCGATCGTCGCGTAGCGCTGCGGCGGCAGCACCTTCGGGTCCGCCGGATTCGCGAGCGCGGGGTCGCCGCCCTCGGCTGGGCGCACCATGCTCGGCTGATACGGCGGAGCCATCGTGTTGACGGCGTAGCCGTCGGGCGTGAACAGTCCGTCGTTGACGAATACGGGCGGCCCTTCGAGCGCCGACTTCGGCGCGTTGGGCGCGAGTTTGAGACGCGTGCCGAGCGGATCGTCGCCCTCGACCACGGACACCAGCTTCTTGCCCGGCCCGTTGCCGATGTCCGGCACGAGCGGCGCCTGCGCCGAAATCAGGAAGATGTGATTGAGCCACGAGCCGCCGAAAGCGGCCATGAAGAAGTTGTCGCACAGCGTGTATTGCTGCGCGAGCGCCCATAGTTTCAGCGATTCGCCGGAACTGCGGTAATGCCCCATCACGAGGCCGCCCGAATCGCCCCATGCGGCGAACTGGTCGTTGCGGCCCGCGTTGATCTGCATCTGGTTCTGATAGAAGCGATGTACGAGATCGCGCGTGATCACGCTGTTCGGCAGCGGCGCGCCGTGCGCGTCGGTGAGATGGAACGGCTGGTTGCGCAGGCCGGCGATGTCGCGTTCGCCAATCATGTAGCGTTTGCCGTCGATTTCCTGCGCCTGCGGCACGAGACCGCCCCAGATTTTCGGCAGCGTGGCGAGCTGCGTCTTGCCGTCGCGGTCAAACTGCAGATAACGTTCCGGCGCGACTGCCGACAGCGGATATTGCACGCCGGGGAAATTGCCGTACAGGTTCGCGAAGCTGCGATTCTCCGCGTAAATCACGACGATCCGCTTGACCTGATCGTGCAGGGCGGCGTCGAGGCGCGCGTCTGCAGCGCTGCGCGGCGCGCCGTTCGCGGTGCTGTCCATCGACTGGCAGCCCGCCAGCGCCAGGCCGAGGCCGGCTGCCGCGATTCCCGTGAGGACGCGGCGGCGTTCGGGATCGTCGGGACGGTCGGTGTCGGGGAGCGGGGCGGCCGCGGGCGGTTTGGGATCGTCGTGCTCGTTCATCGGTCAGTCTCCTGGCACAGTGAAGCGCAGTTTTGAGGCACAGCAGGCGGGGCGGAAGTCGGCGCGCGATGGCCGGTGGCGCCGTGGCGCGCCACCCGCATCGTCGCACCGGTTGCGCGCGGTTCGCAACAACCGTGTTTGCAACAACCGTTATAGCCGTCCTTTCAGGTCGTCGAGCGATACGCCGAGTTCGCCGGCGAGATGCGCGACGAGCGCTTCGAGCCGCTCGACGCGCTCGCTCAGTTCGCGCTGCTGCGCGCGCAGGCCTTCGAGCTCGCCGGGCGGCAGCGGTTCGTCGGACAGCGCCGCGCCGCGCAGCAGTTCGGCGGACGGCTCGCCGCACAGCAGATGCGTCCAGCGGCTCTCGCGCTCGCCCGGCGTGCGCGCGAGCTTGACGACGCGCGGCGGATCGTTGTCCGCGAGTTCTTCGAGAAACGCTTCGACGGACGAGGTATCGGCGAAACTGTGCAGGCGCGACGTCGCGAGCCGAAGTTCGGCCGCCGTCTGCGGGCCGCGCAGCAGCAGCGCCGTCAGCAGCGCCGCCGACTGGCGCGGCAGCCCGAGCACGCGCTCCAGATTGTGTTCGTAGCGCGGCACGCGGCTGCTGCTGCCTTCCAGCACGAGGGAAAGACGCTTGAGACTGTTGATCGCGTCGAGAATCTCGGTTTCGCTGACGTTCATCACGGGCGAGCGCGAGGTCTTCTGGTTGCAGCCCGCCGCGAGCGAATTGAGCGACAGCGGGTAGGTATCGGGGACGGTGTGCTGCTTCTCGAACAGCACGCCCAGCACGCGGGCTTCGAGCGGCGTGAGCGCGCGCAGGGCGGGGCGCGGGGTATCGTCGGTGGTCGAATTCATGGCAATAGACTCAAATGGATGGCCGCGTCTGCGATAGCGCGAGCACACGGGCTCGCGCGATAGCATAGTCTATTGCCCCGGCGGCGGGACCGGAAGCGCCGCGGCGCGCGCGGCTTTTCGGCTTCAGGCGTTACAGCATGCTGTACGGCTCGTCGGGTACGTCGAACACGGCGTCGTCGACCTCGAGTTCGACCGAACAGTCGTCCGACGATGCCGGCTTCGCCCGCGATGCGTCGACATGCCGGCGCACGAGATCCTTCAGCCGATCCTGCACGATTCGCCGTTTGGCCGTTTCCAGCAACGCATAGCGGTCGATCTGGGCATCGACGAGCTTGAGCGTCGCGATGCAGCGCGCATCCAGCGTCGTGTCCCGACCCGTTTCGACGACCCACGAGAGCGTCAGATAAGTGGTCGATCCTTCCTGATACGCGCTCACGGTCGGCGCTTTCGGCGATTCGAACATGCCTGCGAGAGCCAGTTCGATTTCCTCGATGCGCTGCGACAATCCAATCGTGTTCATGGCAGCTCCTTTTCCTTCGGTTTTTCCTTTTGGGCGTCCCTCCTTGCGGAGTGGAGCAACCGGGATGCCACCATGGCGCACCGCATCGACGTGCATCGCGTCCGCCGCCGCACGCACGAGCGCCGATGGCGTGCTGTCACAGGCGCGGGGTACACTGTCCGATCGCTTTCGTCCACACTTCAACAACAAACAAGGGGCAACCCGAAGGAGAGTCACATGCGTACCAGCGCCCGTAATCATTTCGCCGGCCAGGTGTCGGCCGTCAAGAACGGCGCCGTCAACGACGAAGTCACGCTCCGCACGCAGGACGGACTCGAGATCGTCGCGGTCATCACGCACGGCAGCGCGACGTCGCTCGGACTCGCGGCTGGCAAGGACGCGTTCGCGCTCGTCAAGGCGTCGTCGGTGATCGTGATGGTCGATGCGGACAGCAGCAAGGTGTCGGCGCGCAATTGCGTCGCGGGCACGGTCGCGTCGGTCACGAAGGGCGCCGTTAACAGCGAGGTCATCATCTCGGCGGCAGGCGGCGCGCAGATCGCGGCCATCGTCACGAATGACAGCGTCGACCGTCTCGGCCTCGCGAGCGGCAAGGCGGCTGCGGCGATCTTCAAGGCGTCGAGTGTGATCGTCGGCGTTGAGTGAGTTTTGAACCCTCAAAGCCTTGCTGCATAAGGCTTTACAGCCTCTGAGTGGGTAACCTTACCTAACGGTTACCTTGTTTTTCGAAGGATGCAGGTAAGGCGTCGCGTTTCTGCAACTGATTTGTCCCGTACCCCGCCGTTGAATCACGCCCAAGCTACAGCCAGCTTTCCCGGCCCGCCACACAACAACTCAAGACCTCTGTTTTATTCGCAGAACCGGGGCGCGTCTCACGTTGTGGCAGACTTTCGTCCATCAAAACCACATGAGGGGCTACGCATGCACGGTACAGAGGGCATATCAGACAAGATCATTAGCGCGATCATCACGGGGATTGTGGGACTTGTCTTTTTGGGTATCCAGCGCCTGTTTTCACCGGGGGCGAAAGTGGCGTACTGGATACCTCACGACTTCACCTTTCGCGTGCCTTTGCCTAATCAGCCCCAACCGCTTCTAGTGCAAACGGCAACCTTGACCGTGCAGAACCTTGGGCGCAAGGCCGCCGAAGACGTTGAGATTACGCACCGAACCAAGCCAGATCATTTTCAATTGCATCCGCCGCGCACCTACGAGGAAACGACAGGCGCTGATGGAACCTACAAAATCAGTATTGGTTCGCTTGGGCCGAAAGAGTATTTCCAGATGCAGGTGTTCAGCCACATGACACCGCCTGTACTGGCGGGCGTGCGCTCGAAAGATGGTCCCGCCAAGTCCATCC
Organism: Paraburkholderia sabiae; assembly: GCF_030412785.1. Classification (NCBI taxonomy): domain Bacteria; kingdom Pseudomonadati; phylum Pseudomonadota; class Betaproteobacteria; order Burkholderiales; family Burkholderiaceae; genus Paraburkholderia; species Paraburkholderia sabiae. The sequence continues at coordinate 2,299,804 of NZ_CP125295.1, read as the reverse complement.
GCTTTCAGGTCAACCGCCAGCTTTCCAAGCCAGCATTACATGCGGTGCGGGCTTGCATCATTGTGGGAGCCGCGACGATTGTCTACTGGATTGTGTGGCCCGCCATTCTACTGATGCGAGCTACGGGCGTACTGTAGGCGCTGCAACCAATTTCAAAAAAGGGCGCTACCTGACAAGCGCCCCTGTTGCGTTATAGCCAGCGCTCGACAATCGACGGCAGCACCCCTGCCTGAGTACCGAACGCCGCCCCCAGATCGATGCCAAGCTGGCGAGCCAGATCTACCGTCAGACCTATTCCAAGCATCGCGCACGCATCCACCAGCGCCCCGGCATCGGGCCGCGCCTCTACGCCTTTAAACCCCGTATCCATAGCCGACTCCATTCGAAAGAATTTGAAAAGCGAATAAACGCCACTTGCGGCTTTTCAGCGCAATTTCAGAGAAAAACAAGGGAACAGAAATGAGAGAGGGGATTGAGTAACCAAACCGAAAACCCAATCCCCTTTTACTACGCAGGTCCATCACTCCCCAAGGGGGCCAATCAAACCCCCTCAGTGATTCCAGTATAGGACAATGGCAAGCGTCCGAATTGTTTTCTTTTTATTTGACCATGTTGACTTTCAAATAAGACACGTTAAGGTGGGGAGTGACCATTAACGAACGGAGTTCATCATGCCCGCGACCGGCGACAACGTACAAACTACCCTTTTAATTCCGCGTGCGATGCGCGATGAAATCCAGCAATTGCGCAAGGATACGGGCATGCCCATGTCCTTTATTGCTCGCACTGCCCTTCGGGATTTTCTCGACAAGCAAAAGGCAAGCAAGCCAGCGGAAACAACGGTATGAAAGAAAAAGCCCGATTCTGGAAAAATCGGGCTTTTTAAGATTCGTTTGATTGGTGCTGGAGAGGCACAACGAATCACCGCTTGGAGTCGGTAATATGATTTTAATCGACTCCATGTGATTGTCAAATATTATTTGGAGTCTGAAAAATGGACCTTTCAGAACAGGCTAGTCTGGAAACTGTTGGCTTTGACAAACCGGATAATGGTGAGATGTTCGCGGCGGCGGTAATGGATGGCAACGCAGAATCCCGCCTTAAAACCGAACGCGGCAAAGTCCAGACGGTAGACGCCTATAAAAAAGAGGAAAAGACGGGCGTATTTATCGAACCCTCCCCGGAATACATCGCATTTTGCGGCGGCAATTACGCCCGCGCCAAGGTGTTGGCCTATGTCGTATTCCGGTATCAGACCAACAACGGAAAAGCGCGCCTCACGACCTACAAGCGGGATTCGTATTGGTGGGTAGAGAGCCGCAAGGACATAGCCAATACTCTGAATATCACAGAGGATCAGGTTAGATATGCGCTCGACAAACTGGACAACGTAATCGAGTCCAAGCGCATGCGCTATTTCGGCACGATCAGGGATTACAACAACACGACAACGCTACATATCCGCCTGTTGTGTGCGGAGGGGAAAGCATCGATTGATGCATGGCCGTCCGTTAATGCCTTAATGAGAATAATTCTTGATGGGGAAAATTCCCCACCACACTACGGGGAATATTCCCCGCAGCATTATTTAAAGACTAAGCAACAACCAAAGACTAAGGAACAACACATACAACAAGCGCCAGCTAACGCGGCGCAGGGCAAGCCTGAAACCCCAACGGCAACCCCAACCCCTGAAACCCCGGTTCCCCCTGTAGGGGAACAATCAAGCTCTCCCCCTGCTACGCAGGGAAGCGAGAAAAACCCCGGCAAGGTGAAAAAGCCGACACAAGGCAATCACTACATCGAACTGAGCATGCGGCACGACATGAGCGAACTATTGCGTGTCTGCATCGATGCCGGATTCGTCCCGGCCTCTGAAACGATGCTTTCCGATGAGGTGTGCCGGGTTCTCTATCCGTTGTCGTTGCAACTAGCCAAGTCACCGCTTGAGGATACGCTGGAAACGCTGATAGAGACGATGGGGCAACAGTGGCACGCGTACTGTGATTTTGTGGACTCGGAAGACTCCAAGGCATGCCACCCACCCGCACCTACGTTGCTGCATCTAAAAAAGCACTTCGCCAAGTTCATTAACTCGGCAAACGATTGACGGTGTGGTGCCGCCACGCCGCTGGCGACACCTTGCCAATGCCAACGGATGGACGAGAGGCGCGGCCCGCTGGCGGGGCTCTAAACGCGGCGGCGGCGGATGGATTTGACGAACGCGTTGCGTGCACTATAGGTAGGACTACTGGCAATTAATTGCAGTGGGCCAAAACGATTTGACAACGCAAAAAATAGTGCGATGCGCTATTCCAAGTTAGCGAGTCAAAATTCTATGCTGTCTGTAACACGTGTTCCAACGCACAGAGACAGGATGATGGATCAAATCGAATCGCCCACCCGCAAACATTGGCCCGCCGCAACGATTGACGACATTATCAATGCGGTAGCGGAGGGCGGGTATCTGGAGGTAATTCTGGCATCGCGGCCCGAGTATCCATCACGCACGACGTTCTATCGATGGCTTGGCAGCGACGATGAGCTAAAGGACCGATTCAATGCGGCGGTAGCAGAGGCAGTAGGCAAGAAAACATACCGGACGCGCTAGCCAGACTCCTAAAGCACCTGTATCCAAGGCCCATACACTGGAAACGATGATGAGCGATACGAGAATAGCTACTCACCGCGTTTTAGTAGAGACATATGAGGCGGTATATGAGCTAACCAAGCATCGGGAAGCAGTACAAGGGCATTTGAACCCCAAACACCCGGTAATGCTCGCGTATCAAAGTAGTATCGCCAAACTGGAATCCGCTGCAATGAAGTATCGCGATGAGGTAGCACACCGTGACCCTACCGCCTGATTTGGCCGAATTGCTGGCATCGCATCCCGAACTGATGGCGCGTGCAGATTCGTTGCTGGCGGCGCAAGAAAAGCCCCTAAGCGATGAAGTACAACGCTTTATTAACATGACCCGCACAGAACGCGCCGTGTGGCGTTTGCAGCACGCGGTGCGGGACCGGGTATCTGAAATTGCAATTGAACACGCTGACACCACGCCCCCGGTTGAAATCGTTGATGACGATGATTGGGTCAAGAGTCCGTGGGATGGGAGAAAAGCATGAGCGACTACCTAGACCGCCTTAACGCGATGAGTCCCGCAGAGGTGGAGCGCGAACGGTTGCGGGCGCGAATGGAAACAACCCGGCTTGAGATTCAGGTGTACGGCAAGGCAGTTACTTATCCCGAACTGGCAGTAACGGCGCGGGCCGATTCCGTAGAGAGGCCAACAATGAAAGCAATCGTGACGAAAGACCGCACCGGGCGCGAGATCATCACATACGAAGGCACGGACATGGGCGTATGGATGAATCAGTTCAAATCGGCCGCCTATCTGCAAACCGCCCTTGGTCCGGACCTCGCACTTAACCGCAAGCGCCATGATGAAGCCATGACGCGGATTGAGGCATCAATGCAAGGGGGCAAGCAATGAGCCGTGGATACGACCTCAAGCAGGATGAAGTAGAGGAAATCAGGAAGCGCCCCGTAGAACACCACAAGATCACACGTGACTACATGGGAAACAATCCTCAAGACTTCATGGGAAAAGATCGTAAACCCTTTGAACAGGTGCGCGACGAGTTGGACCGCGTGCTACAGGCAAATCGTGTCGTTGCGATCTATCCGCAAGCGGATGAAACACCGGCAACGTATGAACGCCGCCTATTGCAAAAGCTGATGCCGCACGGCACGACATGGCCCGTTATGGCGTCGCTCAAGAAAACGCCCGATGACGTCTATTTCGATCACATAGACGAGAAAACAAAAAAGCCGGTTGACGGCATGCGCACCACGGTTTTGCGTGAAGCCATGCAAGCCCCGGAACGGCGCGGCGAACTGGTTGAGATTCACCTTAAAGACCGTGCGGGCCGCGATATTGTCGAATTTGAAGGCGACATGAGCGCATGGATGAATCAGTTCAAAGGACCAATTCAGGTAGGTCCGTTTATTGACGAAAACAAACGGCGTATGCGAATCCCGACCATTGTGCCGGGGGCCGTTACCTAGTGAGGCAATCATGACCGAACGCGACGAAGAGAATCACGGCTATCGAAAGAGAGTCAAGCCGCGCACGTACAACCGGCAAACCCCGGTAGTAGCGGAGCCGTCGCGTTCGGTTGTCATGACAGGCGAGCAATACCGCGAACATATCCGCCGTCTTTTAAAAGACAGGGAAGGGAAGCGATGAGTAAGGAAACCCCCGCCGAAGTATTGGCGAATCTCAAACAGATGCAGGAATGCATTGCTTCGCTGACAGAGTGCAACGCATCGCTAAAGGATGCTGACGACAGCACGCCGCCGAATCTCCGCGAAACGTGGGAATTGCGTAAGGGGTCGTGCCTAACGCGCCTCAAAGAACTGGAGGGCGAAATGGTCGGGATTCTGATGGCGCACTTTTCGGATGATGATGAAGTCATGGCGAAGTATGACGCGTTCATTGCGGATGGTGGCAACGCCCAGCACGTTAGCGAGGGCATGAAGCTGGTAGCGAGAAATCAAAAGATGCGGGACAAGGCTACGGGTGAATGGGACCGCCAGATTCAGGAAAGCCAAGAGGCATGGGATGCACTATCTACCTCTGAGCAACGGGAACGACTCGACAACCAGCGCCGCATCCGTGAGGGAATGGGCGAATCGCAACACCACGGCGAAAAACGGGCGTTTGGTCCGATTGGTCAAAGACCGGGGAGCCGCGAACACAAAGCGGGGTAAATCATGGAAACAGGAACATATCCGGTTGACTACCGGGAGATCATTTTGGAAAACGCGGCGGAGTATTTGCAGGATGCGCGCGAGATTCTCAGTAATGAGGATGCAACATTGGAGAACGTGCGGAACATTGGCGCTTTGTTGCATAGCGTTGGTTGCGAATTGGCGAAGCTGGCAGTTCGCTTGCCTGATGACAAGGTGGTTGACGCGGTAGGGCAGTTGGTAGCAGAGGCACATATTGCTGCATTCGAGACCGCCCAGCGGATGGCGAAGGTGGTACAGGGTAACGAAACCCGGCACTAGCGCGGCCTCGTGAAAGAGATTGCAATTGCACTTGATTGCAAAGTCAGATATCAGTACTACTATGGGCGGCAAGATGGCAGAGAACACACACGGCGTGCTTTTAATCCCAGTGGACGATTCGCAGTTCGCCGAATTTTTGCGGAAGTTCGAGAAATACCGGGAGGAAGCAAAGGAAGGTGCAGACCCTTGGGCGGGTAGTGCACAGAATGCCCGCGAAGCCGCAGACAGCGCCGCCGCACTTGACGCCCATATGGCCCATACCGCGCAAATCGTCAACTCAAGCAAGATGACGGGCACGCAGAGCTACAGCTTTCTGTTCGCTCAAAACATTCACTTTGCGGCGCGGGACTCGGAAAAGATTCTCAAGAATACCGACAAGACAAACCGCAGTCTGGTTGCGACGATTCGAAGCTGGACCAACCTTAGCGGACTGCGCAAAGACTTTCTGAAAGTGGGCGGCACGGCGCTGGCGGCGGGCGGCGCAATCGTGAATGCTACCAATGACCTCTCGAAAAAGAACCTTGAGGCACGGCAGCTTAATCTACCGATTGGTACGGCGGATGCATTCGAATCCGACTATCAGCCTTTGGGCCTGAAACGTTCGGACATCTCAAACTTTGCCAATGCGAAAGAGGATTCAAGGCTTTGGAAACCTCTGATTGCAGCGGGCCTGAGTGTCGATCAAATCAAAGGCTTGGACCCCGATGAACTGGCAATTGCATTCGCGCGCGCAGCGGGGCAGCAATACAAGGGGTGGGAGAGCCAAGGATTACCCGCTGCACAGATTGCCAACGCAAGAGGCTTTAATGACCTGCTAGGCAATGAGACGTTGCGGGCGGCGGGGAGCTGGACCGACCAGCAATGGAACGACACCCACGCCAAGTATCTGACCGATCAGCAATCCATGCGCATCGATCAGAAAACGGCCGATCAATCGACCGCGTTTATGCAGAAGCTACGTGCGGACATGACGACATTCGGCAACGCGTTCAATAGCGAGCTTGCCAAAGCCGCGCCGCAACTCGGACACCTTGCGGATGCCGCCACGGTTGCAGGGCAGAGCCTGATTAAATGGCTTGCGCCAAAGCTGGCGACAGTAGCAGAGGGGGCCGCCGATGTTACCGATACTCTCAACAACGGCACGACCTACACAAGCCCTGAGAACGGCGGGCCGCAGTACAAGCCCAATGATGCGGTGTCGGGTTTTCGTATGGTCGGAGACACCATCCGCAAATGGTTTCCCGGCATCCCCGATGCCACGCAACCCGTAGTCAATGCACCGGGATTCAAGGCAGACCCCAAGCGGGATGAAATGCTAAAGCGTTGGGAATCCCTCTATCGCTTGCGTCCCGGCGTGCTGGATAACTTTGAGCGGCAGGAATCATCGCGCGGAAAGAACATCGGCCCCAACACGAACGATAGTTCCGGCCCCGCTGGTCCTTTCCAGCTAACCAAGGACACCGGTAACGCGTTCGGGGTTTCGAATCGCTTGGATGAAAACGAGAGTGCCGGGGGCGCGGCGCGGTATATCGCGTTTCTCTTGCGTAAGTACCGGGGGGACTATGCAAAGGTGGGGGCCGCATACGATGGTTTCAGCGGGCTTGATAAAGCCATTGCGAAGTATGGTGATGACTGGCGGCATCACCTTAGCGAGTTCGGCACCGGCAAGGCAGTTAATGAGACCCGCAAGTATCTGAGCGATTTGGAGGCCAATGGTTTGGACCTTTCGAAACGCGATGATGCATTCGCCAACGCACGCAACGATGCCAATTTGAAACTTGACCCGCGCACGCTTGGCGCTGGTGAGTCGTTCGATGTGTCGGCGGGGCCAAAGGCACTCACGCAGCAACAGACCAGCAACGCCGTTGAAATGGGCGTTGTGTCGGGTATGGACAAGTTTCTCACCCGCCTTGCTGATGTATTCCGGGAGGGCGGCGGGGCGCAATTCCGTGGACCGGATGCGCGGCGCGAAAAACCCTCAGACGGCGCACGCGCCCCTGTGCGAGTAGACGTACGTGTCAACACGCCACCGGGAGCCAGCACGAACGTAACGATGGGTTCATCGCCTCAATAAAGCCATGTCACGCTATTTCGCAATTAGGGTTACAGACCCGAAGACAAACCAGATTCTGGTACCGAATCTCAACGGTAAGCCGGGCTTTTCTCGTGTGCCGTTTAGCCCGCTGGTGTTCTCCTATTCGAGCCTCTATCAGGGCGGTAGCCCCACGCGTCTGGCGTCCAACAACGCGAACGCGTTGCGAGTCACGTTTGATATTCCAACGGGGTTTCTTGACGCACCATTGGCAAACGCCTATTTCCGCATCTATGGTGTGTCGTTGCAGGAGATCAGCCAAGGCGCGAATCTTAACGGAATGAACGTTGCAATCTATGGCGGCATGGCGAAGGGTCTGCCACTCGCTAACCCGGCACAGATTGGGCCGCTTTGCCAAGGGCAGATTTTGCAGTGCTTTGGTAACTGGGTCGGTACATCGCAAACGCTCGATATGTACATTCAGGCGGGGGGCAGTAGTCCGGCCTCGAATCAGGTAACGGGTAGTGTGGTGACGTCCAGCACGCTCCCCGCACCGACAACGAATCAGAACCCTGCCGGTATCGTTTTTCAATGGCAACCGGGACAGCACCTAACGGATGCGCTTGTGCCCTGTATACAGAATGTTTATCCGCAATATTCCGTCCTTGGAACCTTGCATCAGGGGCTGGTGTGGACGGGCACAGCGGTAACCGCCGTGTTTGGGAAGCTATCGCAACTCGCGGGTTACGTGCGAAGGGCAAGTATCAATCTCATTGGAGGCTACGCCCCTGATACCGCCGCGTATATGGGCGTGAGGATGAGCCTTTGGAATAACAGCATCGTTTTGCAGGATGGCACGACACCGACCACGGCTAAGACCATCTACGCCGTGGATTTGATCGGGCAACCGACCTATTCGGAACCCCTTGAGATTCAAGTTACGTGCACGCTTAGAGGCGATATCAAGGTAGGCGCCTATGTGACGATCCCGCAAGGGCAATTGACCATCGGGACGGGAGCGCAGGTTGGATATGTTCCACCGCCGCCGGTTGAATCGATCAACACGGCGAAGAACAACATAGCGTTTCAGGGTTCTTATCTGGTAACGGCGGTGCGCCACGTAGGCGATAGCCGCAACCCCAGCGGTTTGGCGTGGGTCACGACAATTGATGTTCTCACTACGCAACCCTATGACGCCAACGCAGCGGTATATGCACAGAAAGTACTGGCGGGGCAGAACAAGAGCGCCTATCAGTTTTTCATCCCGTCATGAAAGAGATTGCAATTGCATTTAATTGCAGGAGAACGAAGCATGTACACCCCGACGATTCACGACAAGTTAGCAATGCTGCACCGCTTGCTGGACGCCACAGAGAACAGTCTGGTAGTGCCCGAAAGCGCGGAGAACGACGCTATGCAGCTTTGGCGGCATCGGGTCGCGTTGATGAATCTCCAACAGCTTACCGACCTCTCGCGCGAGGTAGAGCGCGATTTGGCGGCAGCGCTGATTAACGATGCAACGGCATCCAGCATCGATATCCAGTTCGAAACGCCTATTGGTCTGGATGGCAATCCGAACACCGGTATCCACCGCGCCTAAGCGGGGAGCAAAACAAAGCACACTCACCTGAACACCAACCCCCTAACCGTCATGGAGGACGCCAACGCATAGAGGTAGCAATGGGTATCACTGTAAAGAAAGAGGGCGGCAAGGTAGTACAGCTTCCCAAGAAAAAGGCGAAAACCGGCCCAGCGCCGATGCCCGCCGACAAGTTCGCGGCGATGCTGGAATGGATCAAGCGGGGCGAATCCGTTGCGCAAGCGAGCAAGCGCCCCGGCATGCCCGCCGAATCGACATTCCACGCGTGGCGCAAAAAGAGCGATGCAAACGACCACGCCTATAGAGAGGCATTGTCCTTTCAGGTAGATGGCATGGTTGATAGCGTCTTTCCGATGCTCGATAACCTGTTCAACGGGCAAAAGACCGTCAGTGAGACCGCGAAGCTACGCCGTGCCGCCATGCGCATACAGCACACACAGTGGCTGGCATCGCGTCGTGACCCCGCACACTACGGCGGACAGATCGCGGGCGATGACAGCACGGTTAAATTCGTGTACTCACCGGACGATCATAAGCCCGATACACCGCCCCCAAGCCCCCCGAAAGAAGGCACGCACGATGCCTAAAACTATCAAGTTGGACCCTTTGCATCCCGGCCAGATCGGCATATATCACCAGCTTGGCCGGCGCAATGTCATTCGATGCGGGCGGCGCTGGGGCAAGTCCACCATGCTTGAGACGATGGCCTCGAACTGGACCATGCGGTATGGCTGGAGAGTAGGAATATTTGGGCCGGATTATGACAAGATTGATCCGATGTTTGACAATCTTGTTGAAAATCTAGACCCGGCAATCAAGAAATCGTCAAAGACTGACAGAAAGATTTTTTTACGGAATGATGCAGTTATTGATTTCTTCAGCCTTACTCAAGAAAACGCGGGGCGTTCGCGCAAGTTTCATCGTGTGCTGATCGATGAGGCATCTTTAGCGAAAGATGCGACGATGAAACGTCAATGGGAAACCGCGATTGAGCCGACCCTTACCGACTATGAAGGGTGCGCGATTGTCGCGGGTACGCCTCTAGGGGTGAATCCCGAAAACTGGTTTTGGCAAATCAATCATAATCAGAATGTCTCAGAACCTTGGCAAGTTTTTCATGCTCCCTCTAGCAGCAATCCCCATTTACCGGCCAGAGAGTTAGAGCGAAAAAAAGAAACAACGCACCCGCTGGTGTTTCGTCAAGAGTACCTAGCGGAGTTTGTAGACTTCACAGGGGTAACGTTCTTTGACCTCTCGTATCTCACGCAGGACGGCATAGGGGTGGCGTATCCCGCGCATTGCGATTATGTTGGTGCGTGCATCGATACAGCCGTTAAGGATGGAATAGAACACGATGGAACCGCCGTTGTTTACTTCGCGCGTTCGCAATTTGCTGGAACCCCGCTTGTGATTCTGGATTGGGATATCACGCAGGTTAAGGGCAACACGTTGACGGCGTGGTTACCCTCTGTCCTGAGTCATGTTAATGAATTGGCAGAGCAATGCGGGGCCAGGTATGGGGGGGCGGGGGTATGGGTAGAGGACAAGGCATCCGGCAGTATCTTGATTCAAGAGGGGCAAGACAGAGGATGGCCCGTCAATCCAATCCCCGGCGAACTAACAGCCTTGGGTAAGAACGATAGGGCAATCAAATGTAGTAGCCCTGTCTATAGCAATCTGGTGCGCCTCTCAGAGTACGCACGGCAGAAAGAACAAACGTACAAGAATGTAACGCTCAACCACCTGATATCGCAGTTTTGCGGATTCGTCATCAACGACCCCAAGGCATACAAGCGGGCCGATGATTTGGCGGATGCAATGATGTACAGCATTCTAGTAACACTCAACCCAGAAATTTGACCCGAAGATTTAGTAGTCCTATTCTCAACGGAGAAAACCATGAGCACGAAAGAGAACAACGTCCCGGCAGTTCGAGACAACCCGCCGCCCCGCACGACCGGCACGCAACCGCCGCAACACCGGAATATGAACACCATGCGTCACAACACGGCAACGCCCGCCAACCCGAACAGCGTTATCAAGCGCTAACGGATCACGCCCGCACATAAGCGGGCTATCGCCGCGCGCTAAGGGGTGAATGATGGTCAAGCACATTTGCAAGCAGTGTCGCGAACTACTCCCGCATAGTTTCTTTGGATCGGGGCGGGAAAAGTTCGTGTGTTACAGGTGTGCGATGGATGAGGCGGCGCGATGGCGCTGTGTTACGAGTGGATACTCAAGCCGGTATCAGATTGCAGCTTGCAAGGGAGTGAAACATCGATGAGCCTGTTAGATGAACTGGAGGCCCGCGCGATGGAGGCAGGGCAGACCGTTGGCATGGAGTTTCACGGCCATTTGCTCGCGTATGTCCTAACCGAGGTGGGCGCGTGTTGGGTTATTGATGGTGAGCTAATCGACCGTGAGACAGCACAGGCGATTCTGGAGGCCGCAACGACATGAACAGACAGCAGAGACGCGCGAACGAACGCGCGCAAGCCAAAGCCAAGGTAATCAATCCCTCTCCAATGCAGCTTTGTATAGCGGCGGCGCTGCATCCCACTCTATGGCGTCCACCATCGCGGCCCGCGTCAGTGAAAGAGATTGCAATTGCACATGATTGCAGTACTAACGAAGGACAACAACCCGATTCGTCAAATTCGGTGGCGGGGTTTGCCGGGGCAACAGAAACAAGGCAATGCACAAAATGCAAAGACACAAAGCCTATAGACGACTTCATAAGTAAGGCAGCAACCAACACCGCATCACCTTACTACAGCCGCCTATGTAAACCCTGTATCCAACAGGCGCGGGAGCAAGAGAAAGAGAACGAACGCAATAGGGAAGCGGACAGGCAGATGCGGCGGCGGCAAAGAGAAGCACAAAGCGAACAAATAAAGAAACACCTAGACCAGATAGACAAAGAGAGAAGGGCAAAGATAGAAAACATGCTCAGGGCAGAGGAAGTGCGGCGGGCAAAAGACAAGATAGAGGAACTAAGAGAGAACCCACCCCCACAACACCCACGACACCCCAGCGGATTCCCCTGTAACCCATTTACAGGCATACACAACGCCTCTAACCGCAGAGCAACCATAGAGCGCACGGCACAGACGGATGATGAAACAGAGCTAGCGGTTTAGGCCCACGTTTCCCACGTTAAACACCGCGTCCATACGGGACGCCGACATTCATTCCCCATGCTAGGCACCCGCGTGCGCGGAGAGGGCGCTGGAAACGCGAACCATTGTGCGCCAGACGAACGCGTGAAATAGAGTTGGGCGATATTTAATCGTTTGCGATGCATTAGTGGGCATCCGGCGCTGTTCGGTAGGCGAATTTTTCCATGGCGGGTCGGAGTAGTGAGCGATGCTCTATATCATGCGGGTATCGGCCCAAAACCCTGCATCTCTCTTTTCGTGTGCATTCCGCCTCCAGCGCCACCATTGGTGATAACGCGATGGAGGAGCGCGAAAAGTGCACAGTTTCCCTTATGTCAAATTGCGATGCGGCGCAATAAATGCGCAAAATCAATGGTTTATCGCATGACTGAAAGTTGGCCGTAGGTTATGGGGCGATGCTGCACCGCTCCTGCCTTTCAGTTGTGGCGGAATGTGGCAAAAACCGAAAGGGTGTAGCCTGAAGTTACAGTCACTAGGCGTGGCGATAAGCGTAGCGCTCATCGATAGGCGTAGCGCCTAGTCTCTGCCCCGCCCCGATAGTCGCCACGACTACTATACCCAGAAGGTTGCAATCAATTGCAGCGGCGGCGGGCCGGGTGAATCACCCCTATGTGTACCCGCTCCCGGAGAACCGTCCACCTGATGGGGATTCGGACTTGCGAAAACCCGAACGATTCACCGGGGAAAGGTTGCGAAAACCCGAAGTCCGCACCCAAGCCCATAGACGCCTCCATAGGCCCGCCATGCCAATGCCCCCTCCCCATATGCCCGCGCATGGATGAGAGAGCGGGAGGCCGATGGTAGCGCCCCCATGCAGCGCCAGACCCCTTGCCGGACCAAAAGCGAAACGCCTTGCGGGGGTCGCGGGCCGCCCCCTAACCATTGGCAGAAATTTTTATAGAATCTCAAACGTCTAGTGCAACGGGAGCGTTTGTCAAATGAAAACCTACATCAAGCCACATGAGCCAGACCCCGCGCGAGAGGGAGACATGGCAACGATACGGTTTGCGGTGGACTCAGTACTCAAGGCGATCCACGATGCTGAACTGTTGATAAAGGCAAGCACGGTTCCGTCAGATGACTACGCGGCAGCGCTCGACAGACTGGAGGCAGCGCGGCGTGCATTGTCCGGTTGAACACCTATACTGCCCTCACCGACATGGAGGGCGTATGGATGAACACCAGCACCTCGCGCTGGCGGATCGGCATATCCACGAAGGCATTCAACGTATCCGCGATCAACAGGCCCGCGTGCGTTCCGGCAAGGGCAACGTGGTGGTAGGCATGAGCCTGCTAAACACCATGTATGAGACCTTGCGGGCCGGACTGGCGCACCGCCGCATCATCCGCCGCAGGATCAGGGCGGAAGAAATCCCGCCGCCCGCTGAAGCCCCCCCGTCTGTCTAGCCCTTGTCCTGCAACGCTCCGGGTGACTTTGCTAATATCGATTGGTAAATGTGAAGACCGCATGTGAGGGACCATGCCTTACGATCATCAACCAATTTTCGTGCCGCATCGGCTTGGCGCATCCGCCTACTTCGTGCGGGTCACATGGCCGGACGGATTTGAAACCGAGGTACATGGGTTCGCTAGCGAAGCTGACGCCCGTACGTGGATTCTCGACCATGGGCCGCGTTGGCAGGAATGGGCACCGCACCGGGTGAAGGCCAGCTTGCAACTGACGCGTGCATCAATCGAGCCAGACGACCGGACGTGACCTATTGGCATGGCTACTTCATTGCCAGAATCGGTTTGCTATCTGTCCTGCAGCGTCTAGCCTTACAAGCCGGGGTTGCTGGCGAGTGGCCCCGAAGTACGGGCATATCTCGCGGACCCCGCCAATCGCTGAACAATGGCAGCCTTTTTGGATTGGCGGGGCTTTTGTCTCCATCGTCGCGCCGTCAGTCACTTGAGACGGTCCACCTGACTCTGTATCTTTCCTTCATCGTCCTTATAGACGTGTGCGTCTCCCCCGGCCCGCCCCCACGTGGCATTTGCATTGAGGCATTGGGGGCTATCCAGCAGGTGTTTTACAAAGGCTTCATCGCGGGGGGCGTTGTTGACATACCAGTCATAGGTAGCGTGTTCGGGCTTGCCGGATGCCGATGGCGTGTAGAGGCACATAACCGTTGCGTTGGCGTAGGGCAAATGAACCTCTGTACCTCTCGTCTGTTTGCCGATGTTGCCGCCGTACAGGATGCCGCCGCCACGAATGGTGATTGTGCCTTTGCTTGCCGCCGCCTTGATATCGTCTAGTGTCATCGCTCGCTCCCTGTGCCGTTCGCTGCCTTGCGTTTGCGCCACTCCCGCAAGTATTGATTGGCGCGTTCCCGGTTGTGGTCCCGCCATAGCTTGGAGGCGGCGCTGGCACTCTCGCGGTTGATTCCCTCCCGCATGCATTGCTTGCAGGTCTTCCGGTAGCCTGTCTTGCATCGGGCCGCTTTTGAGAATGCAGTCTCCAGCGGTTTGGATTCCCCGCACCGCTTGCACTTCTGCATCTTTGTGATTGCGATAGCCATAGGTCACCCCTTTTTGGCCCCGCCGCTTGGGCCGCCAGCATTTGACGAAGCGGATGATTGTGTGTCGTTAGGAGTGCAATCAAGTGCAATTGCAATCTCTTTCTTCACACGCGACCGCCGCTGATACTCGTTCAGCTTGCCGGGGTTCGCTGCGCTCCATTCCCGATGATAGTCGGGATTTTGCTTCCGCCATGCCTTTTGATACGCCTTGGTCTTTTCGGGGTTCGCTGCGCGGTTGCGGGCGTTGTTAGCGCTGTAACAGGTTTTGCAGATCGAACGGTAACGGCCTCCCTGCATATAGAAATCCTGTTCCGCTATCTTCACCAGCAAACACCGCTTGCACTTTTTTCGAGTCGTGAGCGTGATAGCCATAGCGCCCCCTAGATGCCATGCACGCCCAAGGCGATGGCGAGCAACAACACCAGCGCCGCCTGTGCTGCCAGCGTGCAGACAAACGCGATGATTGTGTTCTTCGTGTTGTCACTCATGATGGCCTCCAGCTAGGTAGTCGCGAATGGTGGCAGTGTTCCAGTAGGGGCGTGGATCACGGCCCGATGGCGCGGGGATGGCCCCGGCCTTGAGCTTGCGATAGAACGAATCATGGGAGACGGACAGCAGCGTTAGCAGATGCCCCACGCGCAAGCGCCCCGGTTGGTTAAGATCGATCGTTACCGGCTTTGGTCTGGCGGGCCGACCTTGCGGGAGCTTTTTTCCTAGCGTCTGGCCGTTTTGTTCGATGGTCATATACAGCACTCCTAAATCTCATGTCGCACTCCATTGCAGGTTTAAGGGAAGCGCCCCGGAGGGCGCGAGGTACTACGGCTACGATTCTTTCTTGTTCGCCAGCATCGCTGGTGCGATGGTTGAAAATCTCCAGTACGGCCTCCCGTCGTTTCCATCGCTAGGCGGGAAATTACGGTCCTTCATGAAGTCGATCAGTTCGGACATGGAGATACTCATTTCATAGGCGACATGTTCGGGGCGGATGCGTAGCTCGACCCCGAACGCCATTTCCATCGGGTCTAACTTCATTCGGTCGTGATCAATTGAAGTTTTGGTTTGCGCGCAGTCTTGCTAGGTTCTTCAGGTTGTGCGTGTTTGCCGTAGAGCCAAGTTTCTGGCAGCGGACGCAACGCGCATCCTTCTAATGCGGCGCTGAATTTTTCCGCCGACGAATAAAACTCTTTGTTCATGGCGTCTATCTGGTTGCTAATTCTGTGCGCGTGTTTTTGAAACATAGAGCGTTCTTCGTCAGTGAGCTTTTCCCCCTCGCAAACTGCAAGGAGATCGTCTCGATACTGACTCAGTGCGTTAAGTTCAATACAGTAGAGTCGATAGTCGAGCGAGGCGGCTGGTTCAGCTTGATAACGCTCCCTTTCGAAACTAGACAAATAGCCGTTCGACTTTTTCAGCACTGACAGTAATTTGGACTTGATACGGCTGACGCGAGCAATGCGCGCCTTCACTTCCTTTTCGTCGCGAGCAGGAAGTAGAGAGAGGACAGACAATTGTTTGGACATGAAAAACTCCAGTTACCTTGGTGTAAGTAATCGGAGCCGACCAAACCGCCATGCAGGGGAAGCGGAAATAAAAAAGAGTCCGCGCCCACAGCCTGCAAAGGCTGATTTGGCCGGACTCCATTCCGGGTACTTCGTCAAAGCAGCGACTCAAGTTCGCTCGACATACATAGTATAGGATATGACGCTATCAGACGCAATAAGACATTGATGAATTTTATCAATGTCCAATCGTCTGAAGAAAATCGGCCCACGTTTGCATCATTTTCTGGCGTTCGGGTAGTAGCTGCGCTTTGGAATAGGCGCGGCGCACCTGATTTTTCTCGACATGCGCCAAGGCTCTATCCACGGCTTTGACGGTAAAGTTATTTTCATCGGCCCATGTCGCAAACGTGCCCCGGAAACCGTGCGCGCGGAACCAGTTTTCTCCTTCCCCAAACCCGGCCCGGATAATCAGTTTATTGATTACTGCGTGACTGAGCGGACGGGAGGGGTCGCGTTCATTCGGAAACACAAAATCATCCGGTTTGTCCCGTTTGGTTAATTCCTTGACCTGTTTAAGTACGGTTATGGCCTGATGACTGAGCGGGACAATATGCGATTTTTTCATTTTCATGCGTCCACCGGGCACGGTCCATTGCGCGTGCTTGAAATCAAACTCTTGCCAGCGGGCCTCACGCACTTCTACCGTGCGGGTAGCCGTCAATAACAGAAGCCGCAATGCCAGCTTGGTAAGGGGCTTGGCGGGCGTCACGCCAATGGAGGCAATCAGGCGTTTCAGGTTGATATCGTCAAGCGCCGTGTTATTGCGGGTTTCAGGCAGCTTGGCAACGTCGGAGAAACGCAGGGCAGAGACGGGGTTATGCTCGACTATCTCTTGCGTAATGGCCCGCCTGAATCCGCCGTCTAAATAGCTGCGCACCCGCACTGCGACATGCGGCGCACCGGTTTTCTTTCTCTCGTCCCCGCTGGTCCCGTTTCTCACTGCGATTGATTGTAAAAACTTGGACACCTGAGCCGGTTTGACGTCGCGGGCGGGTAGATTGCCGAACGCGGTATCGTTCAGATAGCGTTCGATATAGCGGGAGGCCGAATCCCGGTAGCTGTCAGAAAAGCGGATTTTTTCTGCATCGAACCAGCTTTTGACAATCGAATAAACCGTGTTTTCTGCCGCTTTTATGTTGTCTTGCTTTAATTGCTCTTTTCGCAGAAGCGGATTTATCCCGTCCTTTACCAATTCGCGGGCCGCATCGCGTTTCGTGCGAGCCTCTTTCAACGTCATGGCGGGAAAATCCCCAAGCGTAATCGTTGAGGTTTTGCCGCCGATCCGGAAATCGAATTTCCATTTACGTTTGCCGGATACCGGCACGTACAGATACAGCGAATGGTCATCAACGACTTTGTAAGGCTTGTCCTTGGGCTTGGCGGCAAGCAGATGCGCGTGCGTGAGGGTGGCTGTCATGGCGTACTCCAGAGGTGGAACTACGCCACAATCTTACCTTGTTTTTACCTCGAAATTGCCTTGATGCAGACGGACGCAATCGGACGCAAGATGACACATTAGTCGATTGTGATTGGCTTGAAACGCTTACCAGATAAGGCTTTTAGCGTGATTGAGTCTTGTCTGGCAAGGATGGGCGGGAGAGTACGAAATTGTGGGCGTGATCGTCGGCGTCGATCAGTAAGGGTTTTACCTCGATGCCGGGCGCGCGCGGCAGCTGCGCGTCCGGCATGTCCGATATGTCATAAGCCGTCCAGTATGCCCTCTATGTCGCGTCTGCCTTGGGCAGTTGCCGCATGAGAAGCGTAATATAGCCATCGATACATCGCGGCCAAATGCGCCGCAACGGAACGGAGACGGACGATGGCACAGACGGGCACCGCGGCGCTGCCGCTGCAGGACACGACGACAGGCGTCGTCACGCTGGCGGGCGCGTTTCTGCGTCCGATGCGGGTGACGCTCGACGATCTGCGGCAGCACGCGAGCGTCACGGCCGATCCGTTCGATCTGCGCTGCTACACGACCAACCGCTTCATCCGCAAGGTCGATCAATATCGCGGCGTGCTGCTGAAAGATCTGATCGAGCTGGCCGGCCTGCGCAACGACAATCCCGGCGACTTCAAGCGCACCGTTTTCATTGCGCACGCTCACGACGGCTACGCGGTCACCTTCTCCTGGCATGAACTGTTCAATACGCCGATCGGCGAGCGCGTGCTGGTTGCGTTCGAACGCGGCGACGAGCCGCTTTCCGCCGACGACGGCGCGCCCATCCTCTTCTCAGCCGCCGATATCCTGCCTGCGCCGCGCCATGTGAAACGGCTGTCGGGTGTCGTCGCGCGCGTGCTCGAATTGTGATGCGTTGAGCTCCGCACCCGTTGCCGCGCGACGGCTGCGCGCGGCCGCACTGGTGCAAGTGCCGATTGATTGGCCGCATATGGCATCGTGTATGCTTGCGCGCATGAGGCAACCGGCAGACAAACATGAAAACATCGGCACATCCGAAGCCCGAGGTGCGCTTCAGAATGCGTATCCAGCAGGCGGGCACGATCGCGCTCGGACCGGGAAAAGTCGCGCTGCTCGAAGCGGTGCGCGAGCATGGTTCGATTTCGGCGGCCGCGCGCAGCCTCAGCATGTCGTATCGACGCGCGTGGCTGTTGATGGATGAGTTGAACCGGTCGCTGAAATCGCCCGCGACGGTGTCCGAGCATGGCGGGCAGAGCGGCGGCGGCAGCGTGCTGACGCCTGTCGGTGAGGAGATCATCCGGCTGTATCGCGGCATCGAGGCGCAAGCGTATGCCGCGTGCGCCGACAACATCGCCGCGCTCACGAAGATGGTGCGGCGCTAGTTCACTAGCGCCGACGCGGTGTGACGTTTTTTAGCCGTGCCGCAGACAAAAGCGCGGCGAGCCGCCTGGCTGCGTGTTGGTTCGCGCATCGGCATTGAGCCGGCCCATCAGTTCGACGAAACTCGCGACGCTCGCAGTTCGCAGCGGATACCACGCGACGTGGCTACGTTCGCACACGCGCTTGAGCATGTTCATCGAGTCGTGATCGATGCAGTCGACGGGAAACACGACCATGTCCGCGCCCGGCAGCGCAGCCGCCAGCAGCCCCTTGCGATCTTCGATGCCGCCGTCATGCACGGTAATCTCACCGCCCGCCGATTCGACGATCCGTCTGATGGCCGCATTCGATCCCGGCCGTCCGCCGACATACACGATACGCATGCGGTCCAGAATCGGCAGCGAAGCTGTCGAACCTTGTGACGCGTCGTCTTCGCTCGCCGCAATATGAAGCGTGCGTTCGAGCGCGCTCGCTTCGGCTTGCAGCGTCTTCACGAGCGCGTCCATTTCATCGAGCCTCTCACGCAATGCGCGTGCGCTTTCGTGTTCGGCGGCGGCGCGTTGTTCGGCTGCCTCGCGGCGGTTTGTATGAAGCGCGAGCCGTTCGTCGCGTGCCGTCAGCGCTTCGCGCAGCGTGAGGACTTCGGCGCGCAGCGCGTCGTCGCTATCGGCATCCTGCGCTTTGGCATGCGCGGCGCGCGCTTCGAGTTCGTGCGCGGCCGTGTCGCGCTGCAAGCTCATCTCCTGCAAGCGGCTCTGCTGCCGATCGATCTTCGCGCGCAACGACGCGTTCTCTTCCTCCAGCGCAACGAGCCGCCGGATGTCCGCGCGATTCGCGGCACCGACCAGATGCGACAGCATGTGCAGATCGCCGAAGGCCGTTTGCCGCACGCTCATCGTCGTTTGCGAATGCGTCATCAGCGCCCAGTAGGCGGGCGGGATGTCGCCGTTCTTCAGCGCTTCCTTCCATAGCGCGAGCACGGCATCGGGATCTTTCGCCTTGTCGAACAGCCGGATCGCGCCGGCATAGCGTTCGTCGAGCGCTTTCTGCAGCGCCTTGCCGCCTGCGCCGCCTTCGATCGCGAGTTCGACGGCTGTGTGATGAATTTCGAGGTCGCTCGCACGCTGACGGTCGAGGCTCGTGTACTTCGGCACGAGCTTGCGCAATTCATGCGTGCTCAGGCACGTGCCGATGATCGAACAATGCAGATGCGAGTCCAGTTCGGCGAGGCGAGTGCGTCGTTTCAGGTCCGCGAGCTGTGCTTTCGAAGGCGCGCAACAGGGATCGGCGCGCCCTTCAACAGTGCGATGGGCGGCATTTACAGGCGTATCGAGGCTGGTCGTACGGGCAAGACGAAAGGGCGGTGCGTGCATGGTGACCTCTATCCGGACAGTTGAGCGGACCGGGGTGGATGCGCGAGCAGATGACCGAAATATACCACTGAATATATCGAATGCGATTCCGCGCGATCAGTGCACGGGTTCCGGCTGGCGTCGGCGCGTGGGCAGCGGCGGGCGCTTGAGAGCGACCGTACGCGGCGGCGCCGGTTTGTGCCGTTCGAGCACGTGTTCGACGCACAGTCCCACGAGAATCGCATCGACGCGCTCCAGCGCCGTGACCGTCTCGCGCATCGCGGTTGGGTCCGTACTGAACGACTCGGAAAACACGGCGTCGCGCGTGCGTTCGAGCACACGTGCCTGACGGATTGCGATTTTCAGTTCACGCAGCCGCGCAAAGCGCGCCGCTTGTGCTTCGCTCGCGAGCATTCCCAGCAACTCGCGTAAGGACGCGGAAGACAGGCCGTCGGCGGCGAGCGCCGAGTTGCGCGTGGCGGCGAACATCTGCACGAAACGCGTGACGCTGCTGCGCAAACGCCTGAATCCATCGACGACGTCGCGGATCTGCTGCGCCCGCACATCGCCCGATAAAGGCTTGAGCGTGCTGATCTTCGTGGATAGCGCATCCGTTTGTGCCTTGCGACGAGTGCTGTCCACCCCGTTTCTCCCGAGCTTCGAACTATCGATGTATTCTACCGGATATATCGGTGCGCAGGATATTCCGCAGTTTTATCGGTCAATTCGAAGTCAGCGGCGCACGACGACGAGCGCGATGCCGCCCAGTATCGCGAGCGCGCTCAGCGCGAGGCGCGCCGTCAGCGGTTCGGCGAGCAGCGCGATGCCGCCTGCCGCGGCGATCAGCGGCACGCTCAGTTGCACGGTTGCAGCCGTAGCGGACGGGATGTGCTTGAGCGCGGCATACCAGATCACATAGCCGACGCCCGACGTCAACGCGCCCGAAATCGCCGCGAAAAGCAGGCCGGTTTTATCGATCGACGCATGGGTGAACATGGCGGCGCTGATCGCTATCGCGAAGGGGATTGCGCGAATGAAATTGCCGGCCGTGGTGACAGTGGGATCGGCGGCGCGTTTGCCGCGTAGCGAATAGATGCCCCATGCGATGCCCGCGCACAGCATCAGCAGCGACGCGAGCGGAGGCGGCGCGCTGACGCCCGGCAGCACGAGAGCGACGAGTCCCGCGAGCGCGCATATCAGGCCGATCCATTGCAACGCGCGCAGACGTTCACCGCGCGCAAGCGCGTAGCCGATCATCGTTGCCTGCACCGCGCCGAACAGCAGCAGCGCACCCGTGCCTGCCGCCAGCGAGACATACGCAAACGAAAACGCCGCTGCGTACGCAAACAGCGCGAACGCAGACAGCCAGTTGCCCCCGATGCGCTGCGATTCGCCGCGCGTGCGCAGAACGATCCACAACGCGATCGCCGCCGACACGATGCGCACCGACGTGAATGTTGCGGGATCGATCGACGTGCCTTTCAGTGCCACGCGGCATAGCAGCGAATTGCCCGCGAAGGCGAACATCGCGACGATCGTCAGCAAGACGATGCGCATGCGCGGCATGGAACGGTTTGCGGCAATCTGCATCGGTGAAAGAAGGGCGTTGAAAAAACGATGCCGGATGGCAAGCATGTCGCCATCCGGCACGTTGGATACATCGTGCGAAAGGCACTCAGGCCATTGCTGACGGCTTGATGTTCTGATTATGCCGGAACAGGTTCTGAGGATCGTAACGGTCTTTCACTGCAACGAGGCGTTCGTAGTTCGGACCATACGCAGCCCCCACGCGGCCCGATTCTTCTTCCGTCATGAAGTTCACGTAGACGCTGCCCAGCGCAAACGGCGCCGATGCATCGAAGAATGCACGCGACCACGCGATGCAGCGTTCGTCGTCGTCGGCCTCTGTCCAGCGGCCGTGCACGTTCATCACGTACTTCGCATCGCGATTCGAGTAAGCCGTCGCATCCGGTGCGACGCGCATCGTTTGTCCGCCGATCGCGCCAAAGAAGATCTCGCACTGCGGCGATGGCAGATTGCCGATTGCATCGACGAATGCGTCGATCAGGCCGTCGTCGAGCGTCGCCAGATTGTGTGACTTCCAGTAGTTGCGCGCGCCGGGCGTGAGCAGCGGATCGAATGCCTGCTGCCATGCGGTAAACGGCATCGGCCCGAGATGTTCGCCGTACGGCGTGCCGAACTTGCGCACTTCGTCGACCACGCTGGGACCGTTCGCGACGGGCCCCGTATAGCAGACGGCGAACGCGATGATCGGCTTGCCGTGCACGTCGGCGGGCAGGAAAGGCAGCGGCGGCGCGAAGCGCGCGACAGCCCAGACGGTCAATTCGTCGGGCCATGTTTCGAACGCCGCGCGGTATTTGACGAGCGCGTCGCGCGCCTGATCCATCGGCAACACGACGAGGCCGCCATACACTTCCGGACCGACTTCATGCAGCCGGAACTCGAACATCGTGACGACGCCGAAGTTGCCGCCGCCGCCGCGAATGGCCCAGAACAGATCTTCGTGCGAATCGGCGCTGCAGTGGATCATTTCGCCGTCGGCGGTGACGACGTCGGCTGAAATCAGGTTGTCGACGGTCATGCCGAAGCGCCGGCTGATCCAGCCGAAGCCGCCGCCGAGCGTCAGGCCGGCGACGCCCGTTGTCGAATTGATACCGAGCGGCGTGGCGAGGCCGAACGCTTGTGCTTCGTGATCGAAGTCGCGCAACAGGCAACCGGGCTCGACATACGCGCGCCGCGCAATGGGATCGATGCGAGCGGATTTCATCAGCGAAAGATCGAGCAGCATGCCGTCTTCGCACACGCCGCTGCCAGCAATGTTGTGGCCGCCGCCGCGCACGGCAAGCAGCAGCTTGTTGTCGCGCGTGAAATTGACAGCGCGACGCACGTCGGCTGTGCCCGCGCAGCGAACGATGATCGCGGGGCGACGATCGATCATGCCATTCCAGATGCTGCGCGCTTCGTCGAACGATGGATCGCCGGGCAATACGACCTGGCCTCGCGTGAGAGCTTTGAATTCGTCGATTGCACTGCTGGACAGATTCGCCATGCTACACCTCCGGTACGAACAAACAACGTCCGAACCCCTCGATCATGTCTGATCAAAGTAGTTCGGACGACCTGGCTTTCATTGCAGTAAACGGGGCTGACCGGCGTGTACAAATTAACGTATACCCGCATTCGTCATTTCGCTTCGCAAAACGCCTTTAGAGGTGGACCGGCAAGCAGGAAAACCCCTTGAAACAAGGCATTTTTTGCATTCCGTCACGGATGGAGTACTTCGTAAATAGCGTCTTTAGCGACGTGTGATGATTTCGATTGAATGCGTAATTGCTGCATGTATTGCGCGGCGGGTCTTGAGTCGCTGGACGCGTTCATTTCAGCGCCGCCGATGACGCCCGTGCCGCGAACCAGGCGCGTTGCCGGAGAGTGTGCATTCGCGCATGCAAACCGAACTCATCGTCAAACGATGGCGGCGTTTCTTCTGTTACGCTGACCGCCAACTTGCTCTCCGTAAGTAAACAGGCGTCAATGCGTAATAGATTGTTCTACTGTCCGTAAGTACAGTAGATGGTGGTTGTTCGTGTTTTGTATGGTTAACCCCGATTTAAACGTAAACGAACAAAAGAGAACATTGTTACTGTTGTTTTGATTTCCTTTTTGAACATCGGCCTTAGGGTCTGTTTTTGAAGTACCCGAATAAAAAAACCATCGGGACAATGGATCGACAACAGCTTCTCCGGCGCCTGTCTGGCGCTATCCCTTGCCCTGCCTCTCGTATGCAAACCGGGCCGCGCACTCGCGTCGCCCGGTGATTTCGAACGTCGTAAGCCAACGCCGTAAGCGAATCACTGTTGTAGCCGTACCCAAGAAAAAGCAGAAGAAAGCGAAGCTGCCTCAGAAGCATCGAACAAAGGAGAGCAATTTGGTTTTGGAACTGGAGCGGGTCACCGTCGTTTCGGGCGGGCTGACGCATCTGTATGGCGTCGATCTGCGGCTCGTCCCGGGGGCGATCAATGTACTGCTGGGGCCGACCCAGGCAGGCAAGACCACGCTGATGCGCGTGATGGCAGGACTCGATAAACCCGCGTCCGGTCGCGTCCTCGCTGACGGCCAGGATGTGACGGGGGTGAGCGTGCGTCAGCGCAACCTCGCGATGGTCTATCAGCAGTTCATCAACTATCCCGCGATGACGGTGTTCGACAACATCGCGTCGCCGCTCAAGCTGCAAAAGACGGATGCCGCCGACATTCGCCGCCGCGTGAACGAGGTTGCGTCGAAGCTGCATATCGAGCATCTGCTCGATCGACGTCCCGGCGAGCTGTCAGGCGGGCAGCAGCAGCGTTGCGCGCTGGCGCGCGCGCTCGTCAAGCGCACGTCGCTCGTGCTGCTCGACGAGCCGCTGGTGAACCTCGATTACAAGCTGCGCGAAGAACTTCGCGCGGAACTCACGACGCTCTTTGCCGACGGCAAGACGACTGTCGTCTATGCGACGACGGAGCCGCTTGAAGCGCTGTTGCTCGGCGGCTACACGGCCGTTGTCGACAAGGGACGCGTGCTGCAGTTCGGACCGACGCTCGACGTCTACAACGCGCCCGCGAACGTCGACGTGGCCGCCGTCTTTAACGATCCGCCCATGAACATGCTGACGAGCGAACTGCTCGAGAACGGCGACGCGCGACTGCCCATCGGCGTCGACGTGCCTGTGCGACGCGCAGCCGCGACGGCGGTCGGTACGGGCACCTGTCGCATCGGCATACGGCCAGGCCATCTGCGTCTCGCGCCGCGCAATGCGCATTCGATCGCGGTGCCGTGCCTGCTCGAACTCGCCGAACTGAGCGGCTCGGAAACCTATCTGCACCTGCACACGCGTCATGGCGGCATCGACCTCGTCGCGCAGCTGCAAGGCGTGCATCAGATCGAGATCGGCACGCAGCTGGACGTGTACATCGACCCCGACGAACTGTTCGTGTTCGGCGCGGACGCCAATCTCGTCGCGCGTCCCAAGGTGCAGGAGGTGGCATATGGCGCGCATTGAGTTTCAGAACTTGGGGCACGCATACCGCCCGAATCCCGCATCGCTCGACGACTACGCCTTGCAGCCGATGAGCATGGTCTGGGAAGACGGCGGCGCCTATGCGCTGCTCGGACCTTCGGGTTGCGGGAAATCGACCTTGCTGAACATTGTGTCGGGTCTCGTGAAGCCTTCGGAAGGCAAGGTGCTTTTCAATGGGCGCGACGTCACCACATTGGGCGCGCGCGAACGCAACATCGCGCAGGTGTTCCAGTTCCCAGTCATCTACGACACGATGACCGTGTTCGACAATCTGGCGTTTCCATTGCGCAATCGCGGGCTGCCCACGGCAGAAGTTCGCACGCGCGTGCACGAAGTGGCCGACATTCTTGATATGGCGCGCGAGTTGCCGCGCAAGGCGAGCAATCTGTCGGCGGACGCGAAGCAGAAGATTTCGCTTGGACGCGGACTCGTGCGCAAGGACGTCGCGGCGATTCTGTTCGACGAGCCGCTGACCGTCATCGATCCGCACATGAAGTGGATGCTGCGGCGTCAACTGAAGAAGATCCATCAGCAACTGAAGCTCACGCTGATCTACGTGACGCACGATCAGGTCGAGGCGCTGACTTTTGCCGATGAAGTGGTCGTCATGACCAATGGACGCGTCGTGCAAAAGGGCGGCCCAGAAGCGCTATTTCTGAGGCCCGATCATTCGTTTGTCGGCTATTTCATCGGCAGTCCGGGGATGAATCTGTGCCCCGTGAGTCTGGATGAAAGTGCGATCAAGCTCGGTTCGCAGCGCATTGCTGTCGACCCGAATACGCTTGCGACGCTCAAGAACACGAACGGCGATCTGAAGCTGGGCATTCGCCCTGAATTCGTGCGCCTTGCCAATGACGGCGAAAGCGGTGCCGTCAAGGCGCAAGTCACGCGTGCACAGCAGCTCGGTAATTATCAGCTCGTGACGGCGAATTGCGAAGGTCACGTTTTCAACGCCAAGATGGAGCCTAATTTGCGCGTCGTGGATGGCCCTGTGTGGTTGCGCGTCGCCGCACCCGAAACCGTTTATTTCAGCAACGACGAACGCATCGCGGTACGTGCCGCAGCAGGAGGCGCGTGATGAACAAGCCGCTCAATCAGAAAGCGTGGCTGCTTGTCGTGCCCGTATTCATTTGCGTCGCGTTCTCCGCGATATTGCCGTTGATGACGGTCGTCAACTATTCGGTGCAGGACATCATCAGCCCGACACAGCATGTGTTCGTCGGTACGGAATGGTTTCGCAACATCATGACCGATCCCGATCTGCGCGGCGCATTGGGGCGGCAGATCATTTTCTCGGCGTGCGTGCTGCTGTTCGAAATACCGCTTGGCGTCGCGCTCGCTCTTGCAATGCCGGCGTCGGGCTGGCGTGCATCGGCTGCTCTCGTCGTGCTCGCAATGCCGCTGCTGATTCCATGGAACGTAGTCGGCACGATCTGGCAGATCTTTGGGCGGCCCGACATCGGCCTGCTTGGTTATGCATTGAATCGCATCGGCGTCGAGTACAACTACACGGCAAGTCCGACCGATGCATGGGTAACCGTGCTCGTGATGGACATCTGGCACTGGACCCCGCTCGTCGCATTGCTCTGCTATGCAGGCTTGCGCGCAATTCCCGATGCCTTCTATCAGGCTGCGGAAATCGACGGCGCCAGCCGCTTTGCGGTGTTCCGCTATATCCAGTTGCCCAAGATGCGCGGCGTGCTCATGATCGCGGTGCTGTTGCGCTTCATGGACAGTTTCATGATCTACACGGAACCTTTCGTATTGACGGGCGGCGGCCCGGGTGACTCGACGACATTCCTTAGCCAGTACCTCACGCAAAAAGCCGTCGGCCAATTCGATCTTGGTCCTGCGGCAGCGTTTTCGCTGATCTACTTCCTGATCATTCTTTTGCTCTGCTTCATTCTTTATAACTGGATGGAGCGCGTAGGCAAGGGCGGTCCTGCAACGACGGGAGAAGACAATGCGTGACAATCGCCGCTGGATACGCGCGCTCGTATTGCTCGTCTATATTGCATTCGCGCTGATTCCTTTGTACTGGATGTTGTCGATTTCGCTACGCACGAACGAAGAAACGATGTCGGCGTTTTCGATCTGGCCGCATCACGTGACCTTCGACAACTTCAAGATCATTTTCACCGACCCGTCGTGGTACTGGGGCTACATCAACTCGATCGTCTATGTGTTGATGAATACGGTGATGTCGGTGCTCGTCGCATTGCCGGCTGCGTACGCGTTCTCGCGTTATCGCTTTCTCGGCGACAAGCACATGTTCTTCTGGCTGCTCACCAACCGGATGACGCCGCCCGCTGTGTTTCTTTTGCCGTTCTTTCAGCTCTATTCGAGCGTCGGTTTGATGGACACGTATGTCGCCGTTGCACTCGCGCATATGTTGTTCAACGTGCCGCTCGCCGTGTGGATTCTCGAAGGCTTCATGTCGGGTGTGTCGCGTGAAATCGACGAGACCGCATATATCGACGGTTATTCGTTTCCCGCTTTCTTCATCAAGATCTTCTTGCCGCTCATCAAGGCGGGTGTCGGCGTGACGGCGTTCTTCTGCTTCATGTTCAGCTGGGTCGAATTGCTGCTCGCGCGCACGCTGACTACGGTGAACGCGAAGCCGATCGCAGCCGTGATGACGCGCACGGTATCGGCAGCGGGTATGGATTGGGGCGTGCTGTCGGCCGCCGGCGTGCTGACGATCATTCCCGGCGCCCTCGTTATCTATTTCGTGCGCAACTACATCGCGAAGGGCTTTGCGATGGGGAGAGTGTGATGTTCAAGTGGATGTACTGGACACCGGAAGTCGCGATCTTCTTTGGCTGCGTCGTCGTGATGCTTGCGGGAATGACGCTTTGGGAACTGCGCGCACCGACTATCGAACGCAAAGGCTTTTTGCCGATTGCCACGACGCGCGGCGACCGGCTCTTTATCGGCCTGTTGACAGCGGCGTATGTGAATCTCGCATGGATCGCCATCAGCGGCGAGGGCGCAAGCGCATGGCCGGGCTTTGCGGCATCCGTTGTCGTGCTGCTCGCGATCATGTGGCGAGGATAGAAGAGTAAGAACAAACCGGTTCCGTTGATGCCCCGGGCGGCAATCGGCTGATGATCCATAAGGGGTGTGGAGACAGGAGAAGACCATGCAACACAGGAGACGGATCGTCGCGCTTGCAGTGGCAGGAGTGGTCGCGGGGGCATGTGCGAATCACGCTGCGCTTGCGGGCACGCCCGAAGCGCAGAAATGGGTCGACAGCGAATTCCAGCCGAGCACGCTGTCCAAGCAGCAGCAGATGGACGAAATGAAGTGGTTCATCGACACGGCTGCGAAACTCAAGGCGGCAGGCGTCAAGGAAGTACACGTGGTGTCGGAAACGATCGACACGCACATGTATGAATCGAAGACGCTTGCAAAGGCATTTACGGAAATCACCGGGATTCCCGTCAAGCACGACATCATTCAGGAAGGCGATGTCGTCGAAAAGTTGCAGACGTCGATGCAGTCGGGTCAAAGCATTTACGACGGCTGGATTTCGGACTCGGACCTGATTGGCACGCACTATCGCTATGGTGTGATCGTGCCGCTCTCCGATTACATGACAGGCGAGGGCAAGGAGTATACGAATCCGGGCCTCGATCTGAAGGACTTTATCGGCACGAGCTTTACGACTGCGCCGGACAAGAAGCTCTATCAATTGCCGGACCAGCAGTTCGCAAATCTCTACTGGTTCCGCGCGGACTGGTTCGCGCGCAAGGACTTGCAGGACAAGTTCAAGGCGAAGTATGGCTATGACCTCGGTGTGCCGGTTAACTGGTCGGCGTATGAAGATATCGCAGACTTCTTCACGAACGATGTGAAGACCATCGACGGCGAAAAGGTCTTTGGTCACATGGATTACGGCAAGAAAGATCCGTCGCTGGGATGGCGCTTCACCGACGCATGGCTTTCGATGGCCGGTGAAGCCGATAAAGGTATTCCGAACGGCATTCCCGTCGACGAATGGGGCATTCGCGTGACACCGGATGGATGTCACCCCGTCGGTGCATCCGTGTCGCGCGGCGGTGGTACGAATAGTCCCGCAGCCGTGTTCGCCACGACGAAATACGTCGATTGGCTGAAGAAGTATGCGCCGCCCGAAGCGTCGGGTATGACGTTCAGCGAGGCGGGCCCGGTGCCGGCGCAAGGCAAGATCGCCCAGCAGATCTTCTGGTACACGGCATTCACTGCCTCGATGCTGAAACCCGGTAACGTCACGAACGCGGACGGTACGCCGAAGTGGCGGATGGCGCCGTCGCCGCATGGCCCCTACTGGAAGGACGGCATGCAAAACGGCTATCAGGACGTTGGTTCGTGGACTTTCTTCAAGTCGACGCCTGCGAACCAGCGCGCGGCTGCGTGGCTCTACGCGCAGTTCGTCACGTCGAAGACGGTGTCGCTGAAGAAGTCGATCGTTGGTCTTACGTTCATTCGCGATTCCGACATTCATAGCGACTACTTCACCAAGAATGCGGACAAATACGGCGGCCTGATCGAGTTCTATCGCAGTCCGGCGCGCGTTGCATGGACGCCGACGGGCAATAACGTCCCCGACTATCCGAAGATGGCGCAATTGTGGTGGAAGAACGTCGCAACGGCTGCTGCCGGCGAGAAGACACCGCAAGCCGCAATGGACAACCTCGCGAAGGAAATGGACCAGGTGCTGGGCCGTTTGCAGCGCGCAGGGATGAAAGTCTGTGCGCCGGAGTTGAATGCGGAAAGCGATCCGTCGAAGTGGCTCTCCGATCAGCACGCGCCGTGGAAGAAGCTCGCGAATGAAAAGCCGAAGGGCGAAACGGTCAAGTACGACCAGTTGCTCGCAGCATGGAAGGCAGGCAAGGTGCGCTAAGCGTCTTAAGCAAATAAGCGAGAAGGTTTAAAGGCGGCGTCGAAAGACGCCGCTTTTTTTATTGGACCTTTAATCGCAATTAAAAGCAGTGGCAATTGAGCATGATTTGTGCGTTAGTCGAAAGCTAATCGTCATTTGAAAGAATGACGCGCAATGACCACACATGCCGTGTGCATGATTGCGAACCATTACCGTTCATGTAATGATACCGATTCTCATTTAAGAGGGGCCAGCCGAGGCTTTCGGCTCGGCGGGGCGGTTTGCGCGAACGCGCGAACCGGACGGGCAGGCAGCGCCCGTAGCACCAAAAAAAATCAGTGACAACGACAGGGAATCGCGATGCATCGAACTACGCCACTCGCAGCGGCCGTCATGGCCGTCTTTGCGACGCCGCTCTACGCACAAACGACGACGCCGGCCACACCGGCAGCACAGGTAGCCCAGGCCGCATCGTCCACTTCTCCCGCCAGCCAGCCCTCCGCCAGCCAGCCTTCCGACAACGCCACCCTGCCCACCGTCAAGGTGACGAGCCAGGCCGACAACGCCACCGATTTCCAGGCCGACACGTCGAGCGTCGGCGCCAAGGTGCCGACCGCGCTGCGTGACATTCCGCAAGCCGCGACCGTCGTGCCCAAGGCAGTGCTGCAATCGCAGGCCGTCAGCTCGTTCTCCGACGCGTTGCGCAACGTGCCCGGCATCACGATCGGCGCGGCGGAAGGCGGTCAGATCGGCAACAACATCAACCTGCGCGGCTTCTCGGCGCGCACCGACATTTACCTCGACGGCTTCCGCGATCGCGGCCAGTACTATCGCGACACGTTCAACCTCGAGTCGATCGACGTGCTGTATGGGCCGTCGTCGCTGTATTTCGGCCGCGGATCGACGGGCGGCGTGATCAACCAGGTCAGCAAGGAGCCGACGCTGAAGAAGCGCGCCGACGTCTCCGTGCAGGCCGGCACCCATGACCGTTACCGCACGACCGTCGACCTCGACACGCCGATTACTGACACGTCAGCGTTCCGCATCAACGCGTTCGGCCAGAGCCTCGGTTCGTCGCGCGATGTGATGAAGAACAAGGACTACGGCGTTGCGCCTGAAGTAAAGTTCGGCATCGGCACGCCGACGGAAATCACGTTGTCCGCGCTGATCCAGCACAATCGCGATCAGCCCGACTACGGCATTCCGCCGCTGAACGGTCACCCCGCGCCTGTGAATCGCGGCACGTTCTACGGCTACACCGACGACCGCACGATTCAGGACGTGCAGACGCTCAGCGCGCGCATCAAGCATCGCTTCAACGACGACCTGACCCTGCGCAACCAGACGCAGTTCAGCCACTACAGCACGGAAGCGCGCGCGACTAACGCGGCATCGGTGCTGACTGGGCCGCTCGGGACATCGACGGCGCTCACGAACGGCAACTTCACGACGATCGATCCGTCGAAACTGTTCGTGAAGCTGCAGGGCAAGGACCGCAACATTAACGACCACTCGGTCTATAACTCGACCGATCTCGAAGCGAAGTTCAACACGGGTCCGCTCAAGCACGACGTGATCACAGGTCTCGACCTGAGCCACGAAACGTATAGCAACCAGAGTTTCACGGCTACCTCGCCGGGTCTGCCGTCGAACACCATCGGCATCGTGCCGCTGATCGATCCCGCTTATACGCCGCGTCCGTCGAACGTGAAGGAAGTGGCGACCAATCTCGCTGAATCGAGCGCGAATGGCGTGGGCGCGTATGTGAACGACACGGTGTCGATCGGTCAGCACTGGAAGGTCGTGGGCGGCGTGCGCTGGGATCGCTACGAAGCGTCGATCCACAACTCGATCAACGTGCCCGGCTATGCAACGCAGACGAACTACTTCACCAGCGTGCGCGGCGGCATCATCTATCAGCCGGCCGACTGGCAGTCGTATTACGTGTCATATGGCACGTCGTTCGATCCTTCGCTCGAAGCGCTGACGTTGACCAATGGGCAGCAGAATCTGCCGCCCGAGCATAACAAGTCGTATGAAGTGGGCGCGAAGCTGGATCTGCTCGGCGGCGGGCTGTCCGTCACGCAATCGCTTTTCAACATCGAAAAGACGAATGCGCGCACGGCGAACCCGGACGGCAGCTACACGCTCGACGGCGATATCCGCGTGCGCGGCTATCAGATGGGTCTTGCCGGTCACATCACGAACAACTGGCAGGTGTTCGGCGGCTATACGTACATGGACGGCGAGATCCTGAAGGCCTTCGACGGCACGCAGGGCAAGGTGCCCGCCAACACGCCGAAACATACGCTGACGCTGTGGACGACGTATCTCTTCACGCCGCATTGGGAAATCGGCGGCGGTCCGACGTACATGTCGTCGCGTTATGCGGCCAACAACAACTTCGTGCAGGTTGGCGGCTACACGCGTTGGGACGCGATGGCGGCGTATCACGCGAAGCGTTACGACGTCCAGCTCAACGTGCTGAACCTGACCGACAAGAACTACTACGACGCGCTGATTCCGTCCGACGGCGGACGCGCAGTGCCGGGTTATGGGCGCACGTTCCTCGCGACGGTAAACTATCGCTTTTTCTGATCGCATGAAGCGATAGCCCACGACAGGCCGCGCGCTTTCCCGCATGAAGCGATTCATGCGGAAGGCGCGCGGCGCTGTCCGTTATGCAGGAAACTGAACGATGATTGTCACGATCCCGGACGTACTGAGTCCCGCCGAAGCCGCCGCGATGCGTGCGCAACTCGAAGCGAGCGATGCATGGGTCGATGGCCGCGCGACAGCCGGCTATCAGGGCGCGCCCGTCAAGCGTAACCAGCAGATCGAACAGACGGCGCCGATCGCGCTGGAAATGGGCGACCGGATCGTTGCATCGCTGGAACGTCATCCGCTTTTCATCAGCGCCGCGTTGCCGAACAAGGTGTACCCGCCGCTCTTCAACCGCTACGAAGGCGGCATGCACTTCGGCAGTCACGTCGACGGTGCAATCCGTCTCGTGCCGGGCAGCGGTGTGCGTGTGCGCACCGACATCTCGATCACGCTTTTTCTCACACCGCCCGACGAATACGATGGCGGCGAACTGCTAATCGAAGATACGTATGGCGTGCAGGAAGTGAAGCTGCCCGCCGGACACGCAATCGTCTATCCAGGCACGAGCCTGCATCAGGTGAGGCCCGTGACGCGCGGCGCGCGCGTGTCGAGTTTCTTTTGGGCGCAAAGCCTGGTGCGCGACGACACGCAGCGTGCGATGCTGTTCGATCTCGACGGCGCGATCCAGCGGCTCAATGCATCGAATGGCGATGAAGCGGCTCGCCGCACGCTGGTGGGCTGTTATCACAACCTGCTGCGCATGTGGAGCGAGACGTAAAGCACTACGCGGTGCGTCGCGCTGAAGATGAAGCGGCCGCATTCTTCTGCGGATTCCGCCCGCTTTGCAGCAGAAACACGCCGCCGAGAATGCAGACCATCGCGAGCAGATCGAGCGAGTGGATCGGCTCGTGTGCGAACAGCACGCCGATCGCCAGTGCGACGACAGGCGGAATATACGTGACGCTCGACGCCGCCAGCGCACCGAGCCGCTGCACGATGAAGTAATAGAGGATGTACGCGACGCCCGTGCCGAGCAGCCCAAGTCCGAGCACGATGCCGACGGCTGCGCGCGTGTCGTGCGCGATGTGCGTCATGCCGTCGAACGGCGTGACGCAGGCAATCGTCAGGAGCGCAAAGCCGATCTGCCATGTGGACAGCGCGACGGGCGACATGTCGAGCTTCGACAGAAAGCGCCGCGCATAGACGAACGAACAGCCCACGCTCAACGAACCCGCCGCCATATACGCGACGCCACTCAGATTCACGCTTGTGACGGCGCCGTTCCACGGGCGCGCGATCATCAGCACGCCAACGAAGCCGCACACCACGCCGACGATCATGCGCATGGTCGGCCGCTCGGCACGCAACAGCGCCCACGCACAGACGAACGAGAACAGCGGAATCGCGCCGCTCAACATGCCGGCGACGCTCGATAGCAACAGCGTCGCGCCTTTTGCAAACGCGTAGTAGTAGACGCTCGTTGCCAGCAGCGACATCACGATGAAGTGATGCGCATGGCGCAACTGCTTCCATGACAGCGCCTTCGTCGCAAGCGCATAGACGAGCAGCGGCAGAAAACCGAACAGCACGCGCAGAAAGACGATTTGAGCGGGCGTGATCAACACGCTGGCCCACTTCATAAAAAGAAAATTGCTGCCCCAGATGAAGCCGAGCAGCGCGAACGCGAGATAAGCGGGGTTCATGGCAAACACCATCGGATGCATGGACGATGGGCCGATTGTGCTGCGCGCACAGATGCGGTACAAACGATTTGTTCTCGTCGATAGCGCAGAAAAACTATCCTATGTCCGCCATGCCACCTTTAAAAGCGCTGGTTTCGTTCGAAGCGGCGATGCGCCTGACCAGTTTTTCTCTAGCTGCCGATGAGCTGAGCGTGACGCCCGGCGCAGTCGGCCAGCAGATCCAGAAACTCGAAGCGTGGCTCGGCGTCGCGTTGTTTGCGCGTCAGGTCAGACAGATCGTGCCGACGGACGAAGCGCGCGCCTACTACGCGCAGATTCAGCCCGCGCTCGCGCAGATCATGCACGCGAGCCGTCGCGTGCGAGAGAACCAGAACAAGGGAGTTCGCGTGTCGATGCCGCCGAGCTTCGCCGCCAAATGGTTTGCGCCCAGGATGACGGAGTTTCTGATCGCGCATCCGGGCATCGCCCTGGAACTGAATACGACGACCGCGATGGTCGATTTCGAACTGCAGTCGATCGATCTCGCTGTGCGCTATTTCGACGGCAATGCGCCTGAGTTGAACGTGCAATTGCTGCATTCCGACGAAGCCCGCGTCTATTGCAGTCCGTCGTACGCAAGAAAGCTGAAGCTGAAAACGCCCGACGATCTGCAACGCGCGACACTGCTACACAACACGCTGCATCCGCATTGGACTACGTGGTTGAAAAAATTCGGCAAATTGTCCGCGAGGCAGATCGACGGCATCGCGGGGATTCATTTCGACCAGTCACTGATGGCGATCGAAGCGGCCGTGCGCGGGCAGGGCGTCGTGCTGACGAGCGCGGTGTTGACGGAAGCGGAGCAGGCGGCGAAGTCGTTGATCGATCCGTTTGGTTTGAGCCTGCCGTTGAAGACCGCGTATTACCTCGTGTATCCCAAGTCAATTGAACTCAAGCCGGGTGCGGCGACATTGAAAGCGTGGTTCATCGGCGATCAATAAAAAACGCCCGCAAAATGCGAGCGTTTTTCAAACACGAAGCAAGCGGAAGATCAACCCGGCAGCATGCCAGGCAACACATAAGCCTGCAACAGCGTGATCAACCCGACGATCACTGCGAACAGCAGGCTATGCCGCACAGTGAAGCGGAACAGTTCCGACTCGCGTCCGACGAGACCCGTCGCCGCGCAAGCAACCGCGATCGACTGCGGCGAAATCATCTTGCCCGTTACACCGCCCGTCGTGTTGGCAGCCACGAGCAACGTGTCCGACACGCCGATCTGATGCGCCGTCGTATGTTGAAGCGAGCAGAAGAGCGCATTCGACGACGTATCCGAGCCTGTCAGGAACACGCCGAGCCAGCCGAGTATCGGCGAGAAAAACGGGAATGCGGCGCCCGTGCCCGCGAGCAGCAGTGCCAGCGTCGACGACATGCCCGAGTAGTTCGCGACGAACGCGAACGACAGCACGAGACCGATCGACAGCACAGGACGACGCAATTCCTTCAGCGTTTCGACGAACGTCGTGATCGCATCGCGCGGCTTCACGCGCAGCAAAACCATCGAGATCAGCGCAGTCAGCAGAATCGCCGTGCCGACTGCGGAGAGCAGGTCGATCTTGAGCACGGCTTCGTACGCTTTGGGCGTCGCGACGATAGGCGCGGTTTTCATCACGAGTTGATCGAGCGCGGGCACCTTGAACTTGATGATGCTCCAGGCCAGCGCGCCTTTCGCGCCGAACAGCGCCTTGAACGATTGCAGGCTCCACACAGTCACGACCGCGGTGAGAATGCCGAACGGCGCCCACGCGCGAATCGTCTGCGTGAGTGTGTACGGCGACGCGCGACGGCTCGTGCCAATCGATCCATCACCACCGAAGCCGCCGAAACCACCGACGCCCGACAGCGCCGCCGCGCCGCCGCTCATCGTGCTACTTCCCGTGCCGCGCGCCGTATCGTGTGCACGGCGCGGCTGCCACACCTTCAGGAACGAAGCGAGCGCGACGAGGCTCACGAGCGCCGACGTGATATCCGGCAGTTCGGGTCCGATGTGATTCGACGTGAAATACTGCGTGACGGCGAAGCTGCCGCCCGCGACGAGCGCGGCCGGCCACGTTTCCTTGATGCCGCGCTTGCCGTCCATCATGAACACGAGCCAGAACGGCACAGCCAGCGACAGCAGCGGCAACTGACGGCCCGCCGTCGCGCCGATCAGGAACGGATCGATGCCTGTCACCTGGCCCGCGACGATGATGGGAATGCCCATCGCGCCGAACGCGACGGGCGCCGTGTTCGCGATCAGGCACATGCCCGCCGCCTTCAGCGGATCGAAACCGAGACCGACGAGCAGCGCCGCCGTGATCGCAACGGGCGCGCCGAAGCCTGCCGCGCCTTCCAGAAACGCGCCAAACGAAAAGCCGATCAGCAGCAGTTGCAGGCGCTGATCGTCCGTCAACGCGAGCACGGATGCGCGGATGATGTCGAACTGGCCCGTCTTCACGACCAGTTTGTAGAGGAACACGGCCGTGATGATGATCCATGCGATCGGCCACAAGCCATATGCAAAGCCGAAGCCTGCGGCTGCGAACGCCTGCGGCGCGGGCATGTCGTACGCGAAGATCGCGACGGCCAGCGACAGGATCAGCGTGCCTGCTGCTGCAACATGTCCCTTCAGACGCAACGCCGCCAGCGCGACGAAGAAAAAGATGATCGGGATGCTGGCCGCGAGCGCGGAAAGCCAGAGGCTGCCGAGCGGCAAATAGGTCTGATACCACGGGTGCATGTCGGTCTCCTCCGAAGATGCGTTTAATGAATTCTTTTTTGCGGCACGCAGCCGCTCACCGTGCATCGCCTGATAAGCGATGCACGCGTGTCGAGGTTCGTGGAAAAAGAAAAAGCTATTCGGGCTGGCCGCGCTCGCGCAACAGATCGTGCAGACTGCGCGCAGCGGGCTTCAGCGGCTCGCGATGACGCGTCCAGCCCATCTGGTTCTTCGGCGCGAATCCGCGCAGCCGCGTCGCGGCCCAGCGCAGCATCCGGTAGGCGCGCGGATGCGCGAACGCACCGCTCCAGAAACGCCACACGAACTGTTCTTCGCGGCTGAACTTCGCGCCCTGGCCGCGCAGCGGATGCGCGACCACTTCGTTGGGATCGCGATTCGCTTCCGTGCGCAGACGCACCAGCAGTTCGGGAATCGGAATGCGCACGGGGCACACTTCGCCGCATGCGCCGCACAGGCTCGATGCCGTCGGCAGATCGGCGGTTTCTTCGAGTCCGAGCAGATGCGGCGAAATGATCTTGCCGATCGGACCCGGATACGTCGTGCCGTATGCGTGTCCGCCGATACGCGTGTACACGGGGCAATGATTCATACACGCACCGCAACGGATGCATTGCAGCGTCGCGCGCAACTGTTCGTCCGCATAAGCCTGCGTGCGGCCATTGTCGAGCAGCACGACGTGCATTTCACGCGGGCCATCGCGTTCACCTTCGCGTCGCGGGCCGGTGATCAGGTTGAAGTACGTCGTGATCGCCTGGCCCGTTGCGGAGCGCGTCAGAAGGCTCGAAAGCGGCACGACGTGCGACAGCTTCGCGACCACTTTCTCCATGCCCATGATCGCGATATGCACGTCGGGCACGGTGGTCGACAGGCGTCCGTTGCCTTCGTTTTCGACCAGCCAGAGCGTGCCCGTATCGGCGGCCGCGAAGTTGACGCCGGACAACCCGACGTCGGCATCGACGAATGCGCGGCGCAATGCGCGGCGACCCGTCTGGATCAACTCGTCGACATCTTCCGTATAGCGCGTATCGGGAATGTGCTGCTCGAACAGTTCGGCGATATCCGCTTTCGTCTTGTGAATCGCGGGCATCACGATATGCGAAGGCTTTTCGTGCGCGAGCTGCACGATGTACTCGCCCATATCCGATTCGATGCAGTCGATGCCGCGCGCTTCGAGATAATGGTTAAGCTCGATCTCCTCGCTCGCCATCGACTTGCCCTTGATCACGCGCTTCGCGTCGTGCGATTGCGCGATACCGTGAATGATCGCGGTGGCGTCGGCGGCTGTTTCGGCCCAGTGCACATGAACGCCGCGCGCCATGAGCTTTTCTTCGAGTTGCACGAGCAGATCGGGCAGGCGCGACAACGCGTGCTGGCGCAGGCTTTCGCCGAGATCGCGCAGATGCTGGAGTTCGTCGTCGTCGGGGAATTGCGTGCGGCGCTTGGTTTGCAGGAAGTCCATGGCGCCGCGAAAACTGCTGCGCAGTTTCGGGTCGTCGAGCGCGGCGCGGGCGCGTGCCTTGAAGTCTTGCGAGGGCACGAAGTGCATCGGTGTTGCGTTCATGCTGCGTCTCCGTGCTCAAGCGCTGCGTTATCGGCGTGATGTTCGACGATCACGACCCACAGTTCGCGCGGACCGTGTGCGCCATACGCGAGCGTTTGCTGAATGTCGGATGTCTTCGATGGTCCTGAGATCATCACGAGATTGGTCGGCATGCCCGCTTGCCATCGCTCGGCGCGCATCGCAGCGTGCAGGTCCGCGTGCAGCGTATGCGCGTAGACGAGCGCGATGTGCAGCGGCGGCACGAGCGACATCGTGCGTGGCGAACCCGAATCCGGTGCGACGATCAGCGTGCCCGTCGCTGCAAGACCCGAGCGCGCGACCGTGAAACCGGCGTCGATCGTGTCGAAGAGTTCTGCTTTCCAGTGTTCGATCGGCTGATCGTAGTTGCGTGTCGCGACATCGGGAGGCAGTGCCTGTTGCAACGCCGCGCCTTCCGCACGCGATGTATCGAGCAGCAGGCGCTTTATGTTTGCCTGCTGCAAGTGCTGCGCGATCAACGCGGGCCACGTGCGCTCTGTCGCGCGGAATACTTCGGCGTGTGAGGCAGTCAGCGCAGCCTGCATCGATTCAACGAGCGTCTGCGTGGGCAATGCAACGCGTCGATTGTCGTAGTGCAGATCGATACTGTCGTCGAGGCGTTTCAGATCGTCGTCCGAAACCCGAGCGGGCGCGGCGGCGCGCAGTCGACCGAGCATGCGTTCGCGCGCGTTCATGCTTTACGCCCCTTGTTTTGAGCATCGGCGCGTTGCGTGCGTCGCCACAGGAAGCTCGCGATATGTTCGACTTGAACGGGCGCGCCCTGATGCCGCGCCGCATGTCCGATGTTCAGCAGGCAACCGCAGTCCGCGGATACGATGCGCTCGCAGCCCGTCGCACACGCGGACGCTACCTTGTCGCGCACCATCGCGCCGGAAATGTCGGGATGCTTGAGCGAGAAAGTGCCGCCGAAACCGCAGCATTCCGATTCGCGCTCGTGCTCGATGCGAGTCACGCCCGGCAATGCA
Source organism: Paraburkholderia sabiae (assembly GCF_030412785.1). NCBI lineage: Bacteria > Pseudomonadati > Pseudomonadota > Betaproteobacteria > Burkholderiales > Burkholderiaceae > Paraburkholderia > Paraburkholderia sabiae. The sequence continues at coordinate 2,260,112 of NZ_CP125295.1, read as the reverse complement.
TCGACGAGTTCGACGCCATGCACGCGCGTGCCCATTTCGCGGCGTGCCGCGCACGAGGTGTGCAGCACGACACGTTCGTCGGCGGCATCGCTCGTAGTGGGCAATTCGATGTGCAGCACGCGCAGCAGGAATTCGCTGAGTTCGTAGACGCGCTCGCTGAGTTCTTCTGCCTTTTGCGCCATCGCCGGATCGTCGGCGAACAGCTTCGGCCAGTGATGACGCATCATGCCCGCGCACGATCCCGACGGCACGATGACAGGCCAAGGCTTCGAGAAGAGATCGAACTGGGCGCGCGCAACGTCGCGTGCCTGTTCGGGATTGCCGCTGCTGTATGCGGGCTGGCCGCAGCAGCTTTGCTCCTGAGGAAAGTGCACGACGAGCCCTTCGCGTTCGAGCAGCTTCACGGCGTCGAGCCCGGCTTCGGGCACGAACAGGTCGACGAGGCAGGTGGCGAACAGATAGACATCGCGTGGGGCCGACGGGTATTGCCTTTCCTTCATATCTCGCTCCAGAATGCGTCCGCTTTTTGCGCCGCTTTAATCGCAAGTGGCTGCGCGGATCGCTTGAATCGTTGACGCATGATTCCCAAATGTGCGCGACAATACAAATTGGTTGGACCACTGGAGGCGCGGACATGGCGACGCAGACAAGAGAGCGGGGCAGGGTGGAGCGCATCATGCGCGAGATGGAAACCGCGCTGCTGGACGGCACATGGCCGCCGGGTTCGCGCTTGCCCGCCGAGCGCACGCTGGCGGAACAGTACGACGTGTCGCGCAATACGGTGCGCGAGGCGATCCAGCGGCTGGCGGCGCGCGGTCTGCTGCAAAGCCGGCGCGGCGCGGGTGTGTATGCAACGGATCAGTTGAGGGCGGGCATCGCGTCGCCGTGGGGACAACTGGTCGCCGATCACCCGGTATTGCGCAACGACATTCTGGAATTTCGCCGTGTGCTGGAAGGCGCGACCGCCTATTTCGCGGCGATGCGTGCGACGGCTGCGGACGTCAAGCGCATCCGTTCATTGATGCGCGAGCTGGAACGCTCGCACGATTGCGACGACAAGGAAAGCGAAGCCACGGCTGACACGCAGCTTCACGACGCGATTGCAAAAGCTTCGCACAATACGATGTTCCTGCATCTGCACACGAGCATTCTCGGCATGCTGCGCGAGCACATCACGATCAGCGGCACAGACTTGCGGCAGCTTGGTGCGAAGGAATCGGCGCAACTGCTGGTGCAGCATCGCGCCGTGTGCGACGCGATCTGCATGCGGCTTCCGGAAGAGGCGCGCACGGCGATGCACACGCATATCGACTACGTGCGCACCAACCTCAGCGAATGACGTGAAACTGGTCCAACCACTAGCGTCATCGAAACATCAGGCGGTTTCGGCAACCTGAAACGCGTCGACGGAAGTCTTCAGCCGCCCGGCCTGCTCGGTCAACGAATGCGCGGCGGCAGCAGCCTGTTCGACGAGCGCCGCGTTTTCCTGCGTGAGACTGTCCATCTGCGTGACGGCGAGATTCACCTGATCGATACCCGCGCTCTGTTCAGCAGCCGCCGCGGCGATTTCCTGCATGACGCCTGTCACGCTCGCAATCGCGTCGCGCGCCTGCTGGATCGTCGAGCCCGTGCGTTCGACAAGACCCGCGCCGTTGCCAACTTTATCGACGGCGCGGCTGATCAGTTGCCGCACTTCCTTCGCGGCGCCCGCGCTGCGATGCGCAAGCGTGCGCACTTCGCCCGCGACGACCGCGAAGCCGCGTCCCTGTTCGCCCGCGCGCGCCGCTTCGACGGCAGCGTTCAACGCAAGAATGTTGGTCTGGAACGCGATGCTCTCGATCACCGCGATCACCTCGACCATCTTCTGCGATTCCGTCGAGATATCGCGCATCGTCGAAACAGCCTCGCCGACCATCACGCTCCCCTGGTTCGCGATCTGCGCGGCGCTTTCGGCGAGTTCGCTGGCGGTGCGCGCGTTCTCTGCGGTCTGCCGGACCATCGACGTCATCTGTTCCATGCTCGCCGCCGTTTCCTGCAACGAAGCGGCCTGATTTTCAGTGCGCGACGAAAGATCGGCATTGCCGCTCGCGATTTCGCCCGCACCCGTCGCGACGTTATCGGCGGCGTGCTTGATCGCGCGGATCGTGTCCGTCAGCGTGTCGCGCATGCGGCGCATCTCGCGTAGAAGGCTGGCTTCATCGTTCTGGCGCGTATCGATCGACACAGTCAGATCGCCGATTGCAATCGCGTTCGCGACGTCCGCCGCGTAGCCGGGATCGCCGCCGATGGTGCGCTGGATGCTGCGGTTGGTCAGCGCGACGAGCGTGGCCAGCAGTACGGCGATGCCGATGAACACGCCGCCGATCAGATACAGCGAACGCATGAATGCCGCGTCGATATCGTCGACATACGCACCCGTCGCGATGATCCAGTCCCACGGCGCGTAGCGCACGACGTAGCCGATCTTGTCGACGGCTTCGGCGGGCTCCGACGCGGACGCGGGGCGCGAATGCGGAAACACGTAATCGACGAAGCCGCCTTCGGGCGACTGCGCGACCTTCGCGAACGATACGTAGTGGTGGCGGCCATCGGCGTCAGCTGCGCCCGCGAGATCCTTGCCATTGCTCGCGGGCTTGATCGGATGCATGACCATGCGCGGCGTCGAGTCGATCACGAGGAAATAACCGTCTTCGCCGTAGCGGATGTCGCGCAGGCGCGCGAGCGCTTCCTTGCGCGCGTCCGCATCGCTGAGCTTGCCGCTCTGCGCGAGCGCCGCGTACTCCTGAACCAGCGACAAGCCGACATGCGCGACATTGACGAGGTCGTTCTTGCGCTCCTCGATGCGCGTCTCGCGCGACAGATAGGCCGCCGACACCGAGACCAGCAACAACGCGAAAAGACTGATGACGAGCGGCAACCACAGCTTCTGGGTAAAACTCAGCTTCACCATTCGGACGCCTCGCAACGTGGGCGATATTTGAAATGTGGGCGCGCTGCGTCGAATGCGGCGCGCATGTCTCCACCTGATATATCGACCGATGTGGCGGCGCCTTGCGTACAGAGAAACCCTGTCATGGATTGTTCTTATAAGCGGTCCCGGCGTGCCTTGAATGGCGAGGTCAACGTGCATCGAAGCGCGCCGCGAGCCGCCGTTCGCGGAACGCCTCGACGACGAAGTCGATGAATACGCGCGTCTTGGCGGGCAGCAGCTTGCGGTTCGGGTAATAGAGCGTAAGGGGGCTGATTTCGGCATGCCAGCCGGGCAGGAGCCGCATCAACTGGCCGCTTTCGAGCCACGGCGCGGCGTGCGGCGTCGGCAGGAAGGCGATGCCGAGACCTTGCATCGCGGCGTGCGCCATCGCCTCGGGGTCGTCGAAGATCATCCGGATCCGGCATTCGGCGAGCGCTTCTTCGCCGACCTGGTTGCGCATGGTCCATGCGCGCAGACGGCCCGTGCTGCTGGAGCGGCGCGCGATGCCGTCCAGTTCTGCGAGATCGGACGGATGCGCGGGCAGCGGTCGATCCTTCATATAGGCAGGCGACGCCGCGACGATCGTGCAGGGCCGCGCGATCTCGCGCGCGACGATGCCCTGCGTCAACTCGATACCCGCACCGATAGCGACGTCGAAGCCGCCCGCGATCAGGTCGACGGCGTGATTGTCGAAGTGCCAGTCGGGCACGATGTCCGGATAGCGTTCGAGAAACTCGCCAAGCAGCGGCACCAGATACTCGCGCCCGAATGCGACAGCCATGCCGACCTTCAGCACGCCCGACGGCTTGCCGCCGTGCTGCGACGCGCGCGAAAAGGCGTCCTGAAGACTCGCGAACGGCACGCCCGCGTCGCCCCATAGCTGCTCGCCGCCGGGCGTCATCGTAAGCTTGCGGGTGCTGCGGTGAAAGAGCCGCACGCCCAGATGCGCCTCCAGCCGCGCAACGTTCTTGCTGACGGCGGCAGGCGTGAGGCCGAGTCTGCGCGCGGCGGCCGAGAAACTGCCCGTTTCGGCCGTCTGGATGAACGATTCGATCAGATTGAGGGCTTCCATCGCGTTATCGGCTTATACCTGTAGTTGAAACTGTTGATCGCAATTCGATACTACCGGCAACGTAATCGGCCGACCATACTTGCATCACCTGATCACCACTTCACCACTTCATCTGGAGCACGACATGAACTCGAATTCGAATCTGCAAGGCAAGGTTGCTTTCGTCACGGGCGGCGCGCGCGGCATCGGCGCTGCTGTGGTCCGCCGGCTCGCCAGCGAAGGCGCGACGGTCGCTTTCACGTACAACAGCTCGGCGGCCTCGGCGAACGATCTGATCGCGAGCATCGAAAAGGCGGGCGGCCGCGCCGTCGCCGTCAAGGCTGACGTCGCGGACCCGGCGGCGCTGACCAACGCGATCAACGAAACGGCGCGCGAATTCGGCAAGGTCGACATCCTCGTGAACAACGCGGGCGTGCTGCGTCTCGGCACACTCGACGTCTTCTCGCTCGAAGACTTCGACGCGACCGTGGATGTGAACGTGCGCGCCGTGTTCGTCGCGTCGAAGGCGGTGCTGGCGCACATGGGCGAGGGCGGCCGGATCATCAACATCGGCAGCACGAACGCGGACCGCATGCCGTTCGCGGGCGGCGCGGTCTACGCGATGAGCAAGTCGGCACTGCAAGGTTTCGTGCAAGGTCTCGCACGCGATCTCGGTCCGAAGGGCATCACCGTCAATAACGTGCAGCCCGGTCCCGTCAATACGGACATGAACCCGGAATCGAGCGATTTCGCGACGTCGCTGCACGGTCTGATGGCGATTCCGCGTCACGGCACGGCCGACGAAATCGCGGGCATGGTCGCGTATGTCGCAAGCCCCGAAGCGCGCTTCGTGACGGGCGCGAACCTGATGATCGACGGCGGTTTCGCGGCGTAAGCATCGAGTGCGGTCGCCTGCCTTCATGCGGGCGGCCGCGCTTTGCCGATGCAACCAGCGCGGCCTGATTCGACATTGCGGCCGCATAAGATTTCAAATGCCTGTCAACGTGTCGACAAATAAACGTCAAGTAGCTGACACGTAACGCTACTGCCGCGTGCTCATGTCAGAATGGCGCTTTCGTGGACCCCACCCCGAAACGCTTATGACTTTGAACCTGGCGCCCACCACTTACGGAGCCGACCGCTCCGGTCTCGTTTGCGGATTCCGTTTTGCACCCGACAAGCCCGGCCTCGCCGTCGATACCGACACGGCCGCCGAATGGCTTGCCGAATGCCGCAATGAGACGAAGGCGTCGAGCGCCCATCAGAGCGAATTTCTCTGGCTGCATTTCAACCTCGCGCATGTGTCGAGCGAACGCTGGATGCGTACGCATCTCGATCTGCCCGACACGTTCTTCGAGGCGCTGCGCGAAGGCTCGCATTCCACGCGCATCGAGCATCAGCACGGCGCGCTGCTCGCCGTCGTCAACGACGTGATGTACGACTTCGAGCAGACGCCTTCCGAAATCGCGACGCTGTGGGTCTACACGCACAAGCGGATCATGGTGACGGCGCGTCTCAAACAACTGCGCTCCGTCGACCGGTTGCGCGCGTCGGTACGCAACGGCGAGAGCTTCGACACGTCGTCGGAACTGCTGATTCATCTGCTGCGCGATCAGGCCGATCTGCTTGTCGAAATCGTGCGGCGCACGAGCATCGAAGTCGACCGTATCGAAGATCATTTTCTGTCGCAGCGCGTTTATCAGAGCCGCCGCGATCTCGGCGCGATGCGTCGCGTGCTGGTGCGTCTGCAGCGGCTGCTCGCGCCGGAACCCGGCTCGATCTTCCGGCTGCTGGTGCGTCCGCCCGCATGGCTCTTGCCCGCGGACGTGCAAAGCCTGCGCGATTCGACGGAAGAATTTTCGCTGGTGCTCGGCGACCTGTCGGGTCTCGCGGAACGCATCAAGCTGCTGCAGGAAGAGATCGCCGCGCGGCTGAACGAGCAGACCAACCGCACGCTGTACACGCTGACCATCGTGACGGTGCTCGCGCTGCCGATCAACATCATCGCGGGTCTGTTCGGGATGAACGTCGGCGGCGTGCCGCTCGCGGAGAACAAGCACGGCTTCTGGATGATGGTGCTGCTCGTCGTGAGTTTTACCGTGCTCGCGGGCTGGTGGGCGTTGCGCCGGCGTCCGTCCGGCTGACGCGCGTCGGCCTCGCCGTTTGCGGCGCTCTTGAAACGCGTCCCTTCACACGGCCATCGCATGCGTCGGGCGTAGAATCCATGAGCCGTTCGAGCGGCATCGATCCGTATCCGCCAGCTTCTAATCGCACAGCACTGCACTGAACGTCAGTTTCAGGAGGCATGACATGGCAAAGCTCGTCGCGCTCTACAAGACTCCCGCCGACCGCAACGCATTCGACGCCCATTACTTCGACAAACACGTGCCGCTCGCGAAATCGATCCCCGGTCTGAGCCGCTACGAAGTGAGCGTCGGGCCGGTGGCGAGCGCAAAGGGCGAGTCGCCGTATGCGCTTGCGGCCATTCTCAGCTTCGACAGCATCGAGTCGCTGCAACAGGCGATGGGCACGCCCGAAGCGGCCGCCACCACCGCCGACTTGCAGAATTTCGCGCAGGCGGGCGTCGAACTGCTCGTGTTCGACACGAAAGAAGTCTGACACGGGCGTACCGCTCGCCGCCGCGCCGCCCGGCGCGTTTCAGTCCGATTTGCCACGACGTCTCCGTACTATCCCTGGCGGACGATACGGAATGATAACGCTACCATCGCGTCATTCCATCATCCATTCGCTCACGCGAAAAGTCCATCCGCCGCGTCCCACCGCGCTCGTTTGCGGCCGGAAATGATAGCGTTACCAAGGAGACAGATTTGTCCTCGAATCGCAAGAAGCCCGAAGAACTGCGCAGCTACCGCTGGTATGGCGTCAACGATCTCCGTTCGTTCGGTCACCGCTCGCGCACCGCGCAGATGGGTTACCACTCGTCGGATTACATGGGCAAGCCGGTGATCGCCGTCGTCAATACGTGGAGCGAGATCAACTCGTGCCACACGCACTTCAAGCAGCGCGTCGAGGAAGTGAAGCGCGGCATCTGGCAGGCGGGCGGCTTTCCCGTCGAAATGCCCGTGATGACGCTCGCCGAGCCGTTCCAGAAGCCGACCACGATGCTCTACCGCAACTTCCTCGCGATGGAGACGGAGGAACTGCTGAAGTCCTATCCGTTCGACGGCTGCGTGCTGATGGGCGGCTGCGACAAGACCACGCCGGGTCTGCTGATGGGCGCGATCAGCATGGACCTTCCCGCGATCTATCTGCCCGCCGGCCCGATGCTGCGCGGCAACTGGAACGGCCGCACGCTCGGCAGCGGTTCGGACACCTGGAAATACTGGGCGGAACTGCGCGCGGGCAAGATCACGGAAGACGAGTGGAAGGGCATCGAGAGCGGCATCGCGCGTTCGCCGGGTCATTGCATGACGATGGGCACGGCGTCGACGATGACGAGCGCGACGGAAGCGCTCGGCCTCACGCTGCCCGGCTTCTCGTCGATTCCCGCCGCCGATTCGCGTCACGCGCAATACGCTTCGCTGACGGGTCAGCGGATCGTCGAGATGGTGTGGACCGATCAGAAGCCGTCGGACATTCTCACCGCGAAATCCTTCGACAACGCCGTCACGACGGTGCTCGCGATGTCGGGTTCGACGAATGCGATCGTGCATCTCGTGGCCGTCGCGCGTCGCGCGGGCATCGATCTGACGACGGCGCGCTTCGACGAACTGGCGCGCGTGACGCCCGTGCTCGGCAACATCCGTCCGGCGGGCCAGTATCTGATGGAGGACTTCTATTACGCGGGCGGTTTGCGCGCGCTGCTGGTCGAACTGGGCGATCTGGTCGACGGCACGCAGATGACCGTGAATGGTTCGACGCTCGGCGAGAACATCGCGGGCGCGGAGATTTTCAACGACGACGTGATCCGCAAGCGCGGCAATCCGCTCGTCGAACGCGACGGTCTCGCGGTGCTGACGGGCAATCTCGCACCGGACGGCGCCGTCATCAAGCCCGCCGCGATGGAATCGCATCTGCTCAAGCATCGCGGTCCCGCCGTCGTGTTCAAGGACTACAACGACATGGCCGCGCGCATCGACAGCGAAGACCTCGACGTGACGGCCGAATCCGTGATCGTGCTGCAACACGCCGGTCCTGTCGGCGCGCCGGGCATGCCCGAGTGGGGCCAACTGCCGATTCCGCAAAAGCTGCTGAAGCAGGGCGTGCGCGACATGCTGCGCATCTCCGACGCACGCATGAGCGGCACGAGCTACGGCGCGTGCGTGCTGCACGTCGCGCCCGAATCGTTCGTCGGCGGGCCGCTCGCGCTCGTGAAGGACGGCGACATCGTCGAACTGGACGTGGCCGCGCGTCGCCTTCATCTCGATGTCAGCGATCAGGAACTGGCTGCGCGCAAGGAAGCGTGGCAGCCGCCGAAGCGTCCGTTCGAACGCGGCTTCGGCGTGATGCATCAGCTGCACGTGACCCAGGCGAACAAGGGTTGCGATTTCGATTTCCTCGAAGAAAAACTGACCGTCTCGTCGGAAGCGAACCGCGATGAGCCGGAAATCCATTAACGCCTATAGAGCCACAGCAAACCGAACATGACTGCCAACGAAACGACCAGCGAAACGACCATCAGCGCCGAAACGCTCGAACAACTCCGCCACGTCAGTACCGCGACGCTCACGACGCAACTCTTCAAGCGCGGCCTGCGCAATGTGTTTCTGCAAGGTGTCGCGCCGCTCGTGAAGCCGGCGCCCGGCGCACCGAACCTCGTCGGTCCCGCGTTCACGCTGCGCAATATCCCGGCGCGCGAAGACCTCGATCACGTCGGCGTGTTCCAGAACCCGGATCATCCGCAACGCAAGGCCGTCGAAACCGCGCCGCCCGGCAGCGTGCTCGTGCAGGATTGCCGCGGCGATCGCACGGTCGCGTCGGTCGGCTCGATTCTCGCGCTGCGTCTCGCGAAGCGCGGCGTCGCGGGCATGGTGTCGGACGGCGCGGTGCGCGACAGCGGCACGATCTCCGAACTCGGTCTGCCGATCTGGTGCGCGGGCGCGAGCGCACCGCTCAATCTCGCGAAGCATCACGCCGTCGACATGAACGTGCCGATCGCGTGCGGCGGCGTGCCCGTCTATCCGGGCGATATCGTCGTCGCGGATGTGGACGGCGTCGTGATCGTGCCGCGCGAAATGGCCGCAGACGTCGCACGCGATGCGACCGAGCAGGAGCAGCTCGAAGTGTTCATCCAGCAGCGCGTCGCCGATGGCAGTCCGCTGCGCGGCACGTATCCGCCGAACGAGGAAACGCTGGCCGCTTACAAGGCGTGGCGCGAGCAGCAGAAGTAACGCCTGGCTTACGCAAACGCAGCGTCACGACGAGACAACCAGCACAACGAGGCCCGCGCCCACGCAGCGGGCCCAGGAGACACCGTGAACACCGTCACTTCCGCGATCGACGAATCGCGCCTCATCAATCGCCTGGGCTTGCGGCTCATGCCGCTGCTCGGCGTGCTGTATCTGGTCGCGTATATCGACCGCTCGAACATCAGCTTCGCGAAACTGCAGATGCTCGGCAGTCTCGGGTTGTCGGAAGTGGCGTATGGGCTGGGCGCGTCGCTGTTCTTTATCGGCTATCTGATTTTCGAGGTGCCGAGCAACGTGATGCTTCACAAGTACGGCGCGCCGAAGTGGATGGCGCGCATCATGTTGACGTGGGGCATCGTGACGATCCTGCTCGCGTTCACGCAGAACGCGACGATGTTCTACGTGCTGCGTTTCCTGCTCGGTGCGTCGGAAGCGGGCCTGTATCCGGGCGTGATCTACTACCTGACGCTGTGGTTTCCGCAGCGGCATCGCGTGCGGATGCTCGGCTACTTCACGGTCGGCAGCAGCCTCGGCAACATGATCGGCGCACCGATCTGCGGCTGGCTGCTCGACAAGGGCGGTTTTCTCGGCCTGCAAGGCTGGCAGCTCGTGTTCGTCGTGACGGGCATTCCTTCCGTGCTGCTGACGCTCGTCGTGCTGTTCTGCCTGCCCGCGTCGCCGCGCGAAGCGAAGTTCCTGTCGAACGAAGAGAAGGGCTGGCTCGCGCGCACGCTCGAAAGCGAAAGCGCGCAGGCCCGCAAGAACGCCGCGAGTCACACGACGCTGCTCTCCGTGCTCACGGAACCGCGCGTGATCGGCATGGCGCTCTACTACATGATGCTGTCGATCTCCGTGTACGGCGTTAGCTACTGGCTGCCGACGCTCGTCAAAGGCTTCGGCGTCAGCAATACGACCAACGGTTTCCTCAACATCATTCCGTGGCTGATGGCGACGATCGTGCTCGCGTGGCTGCCGTCGAAACTCCGCGCGGGCAATCGCGCGATCATCGCGATGCTCGCGTCGGCGCTGCTCGGCATGGTGTTCTTTCTGTCGTCGGTCTTCATGCCGACCAATACGCTGCGCTTTATCGCGCTGTGCTTCGGCGCGCCGTGCATGTATCTGCTGATCCCGTGCTTCTGGACGCTGCCGCCGAAGTTCCTGTTCGGCGCGCGCGCCGCGGCGGGCATCGCGGCGATCAACTCGCTCGGCAATATCGGCGGTTTTATCGCGCAGAACCTCGTGCCGTTCGTCAAGCAGACGACGGGCAGCAACCAGGCGCCGATGCTGATTCCCGCTGCGTGCATGCTGATCTTTGCGATCGTCACGAGCTTCGTTTTGCGACGCAGCGGTCGTGCGGCGCAGACGGTGAACGGCACACCCGTTACCGAATGAAGCCGCGCATGACGCATTGGCTACCGCGTTGGCTACAATAGCCGCGCAACTTTTCTCGATTCACTTTTTATGCCGACCGCCAAGCCAACCGACGACGCATCGATCGATCTCAAGGGCAGCGCCACGCCCGCGCGTCGCACGCGCGGCGGCCCGAAGGGCTTGCGCATCACGGACGTCGCGGCGCAGGCAGGCGTGTCGCCTATTACGGTGTCGCGCGTGTTCAACAGCCCGGAATCCGTCGCGCCCGAAACGCTCGAACGCGTGCGCCAGGTCGTGCAGAAACTCGGCTATGTACCGAATAGGCTCGCGGGCGGTTTGTCGTCGGCGCGTTCGCGGCTGATCGCGGCCATCGTGCCGACCATCGCGCACTCGCTGTTCTCCGAGACGATTCAGGTGTTCAGCGAGACCATGTCGCGCGCGGGCTACGAAGTGCTGCTCGCGTTGAGCGGCTACAGCGACACCAACGAAGAAAGCCTGCTCGATACCGTCCTGAGCCGACGTCCCGAAGGCGTGCTGCTGACGGGCGTCGCGCATACGGCGTCGTTGCGCGAGCGCTTGCGCAACGTCGGCATTCCCGTGGTCGAAACATGGGACATGACCGAGTCGCCGATCGACATGCTGGTCGGCTTCTCGCATTACCAGATCGGCGAGGCGGTGGCGGAGCGCTTTCTTGCTCGCGGCGCAAAGCGACCCGCGCTCATTTCGGCGAGCGACGTGCGCGCACTCGCGCGCCGCGCGGGTTTTCGTGATCGGCTCGCGAAGGCCGGCTTGAAGGAAGTGGCCGAACTGATCGTCGCGCCGCCCAGTTCGCTCGCAACCGGCAAGACCGCGTTGCCGCAACTGTTGCAAAGCGCGCCCGATGTCGATGCCGTGTTTTGCGGCTCGGATCTGCTGGCGATCGGCGCGCTCGGCGCGGCGCGAAACATGGGACTGGAAGTGCCATCGCGTCTCTCCATCTGCGGTTTCGGCGATCTCGACTTCGCGGCGGAAACGACGCCGCAACTGACGACGGTGCGCGTCGACGGCACGCGTATCGGCGTGAGCGCGGCGCGCGCGTTGCTCGACCGGCTGGAGGGCGCGACCGGGCGCGCGTTCGTCGATGTTGGCTTCAGCATCGTCGAACGCGAATCGGCTTGACGCGCCTTATGCGATAGCAGTCGATTGGACTCGATCACTAGTCGTAACGACTCGGGTGCCAGTGACTAGTGCTTTTCGCAAGTGACTGTTTTTCTGCACATTCCTGTTTGGCACGAAACGTGTGTAAGGGTTAACGCGGCCCACGAGGCCGCGCATCCAGTCAACACAACACAAGAATGTGCAGGCCTAACACCATGTCACTGATCACCACGCTCAAGCACGACCACGAAGAAATTTTCCGTTTGCTCGATGAATGCCGCGCGCTCGGCGTCGCCAGCGAAGAAGGCCGCCGCAAGCTCAAGCGGTTGCGCGGCGTCGTCGTCGCGCATCTCGCGCGCGAAGACCAGAAGCTTTATCCCGCGATGCAGAAGCACGACGCGACGCGCGCGCTCGGCGATATGTACGCGCAGGAGATGCGCGCGATGTCGGCGGAAATTCTCGGCTTCTTCGATTCGCTCGACACAGGACGCTCGGGACTCGAATCCGCGCGCGAAATCGGCCGCGTGATTTCGCATCTGCGGCAACGGATGACGCGCGACGAAGTGCGTCTCTATCCCGCGTTCGAAGCGCACTGCGCGTAACGCATCCGATCCCGGCCGAAGAGCGGCGTCGCCGCTTTTCCGCTGCAAGCAAGCGAGCGAATCATGCAACCCGTCGAACCCCGTGCCACCTTCGTGCCGCCGCCCGGACGCTATCGTCCCGCGCACCGTTTCGCGCTGCTCAACCTCGGCTTTCGACCGTTCTATCTCGCGGGCGCGGGCTTCGCCGCGCTGGCGCTGACCGTGTGGCTGCTGGTGCTCGCGGGCGTGCCGGCAATGGGCCACTATCTGCTGAAACTCGATCCCATCGGCTGGCATGCACACGAAATGGTGTTCGGCTTCGCGGCGTCGATCGTCGCGGGCTTTCTGCTGACTGCCGTGCGCGCCTGGACAGGCATGCAGACAACGAGCGCGCGCGTGCTCGCCGCGCTTGCGCTGCTGTGGCTCTGCGCACGCGTGCTCGTGTGGAGCGGCCCGGCCGTGCCTGCAGCGCTCGTCGACAGTGCGTTTCTGCCTTGCGTCGCGTTCGTGTTGCTGCGCGTGTTGATGAAGGCGGGCAACCGTCGCAACTATTTTCTCGTGCCCGTACTGCTGACGTTCGCCGCGCTGAACGTCGCGTTCCATGTGCTGACGCAAATGGGACACGCCGATCTCGCGCTGCGCTGCATTTACGCGTCGGCGGGCATCGTCGTGCTGCTGGTCAGCGTGATCGGCGCGCGCGTGATTCCGATGTTCACGTCGAATGCGATTCCCGGTTTCGTCACGCGACGCTGGACGTGGGTCGAACGGATTGCCGCGCCGTTGACGCTGATCGCATTGTTCTCGGATGCGGCTGCGTTGCCGTCAATGGCCATTGCGACGCTCGCGTTTGCCGCGTGTGTGGTTCACTGCGCGCGGATGATCGGCTGGCGCTCATACAAGGTGCGCGGCCCGGCGATTCTGCTGATCCTGCACGTCGCCTACGCGTGGATGCCGATCGGCTTCGCACTGCTGGGTCTGAGCGCGTTGGGATTCGTGGCGCATTCCGTTGCGCTGCATGCGTTCACGGCGGGTGTGATCGGCGGCGCGATCATCGCGATGATCACGCGCACGGCGCGCGGCCACACGGGCAGGCCGCTTGCCGCCGATACGCGCGATATCGCGAGCTATGCGCTCGTCACGCTCGGTTCGGCGTTGCGGATCGTTGGTCCGCTCGTTGCGCCGGCGCACTATCAGCTGTGGATCTGGAGCGCGGGCGTGTGCTGGATCGCGGCGTTCGCGATTTATGTCGGCGCATATGTGCGGCCGTTGATGCGTCCGCGCAAGGATGGGAAGCCGGGTTAGGGCGCGTGCCGTTCGTCGACGGCAACGCAATGAAAAAGCCGAGTCACTCCGCCGACGCGCGCGCATCGCTCCTGCCGCTGTCCATCGCCGCGACGCGGTTTTTCCCATCCCGTTTCGCACGATAAAGCGCGAGATCGGCGGCTTCGATCAGCGTCGTCATCGGCGCGTCGTGCGCGGGCACGAGCGTCGCGCAACCGACGCTCACCGTCACATACTGTCCCGACGACGAACCCGCGTGCGGAATGCGCAGCGCCTCGACTTCGAGGCGGATCTTCTCGGCGAGCAGGCGCGTGCCGCCCGCCGACGTGCCCGGCAGCACGACCGCGAACTCTTCGCCGCCGAAGCGCGCGGCGAGATCGCCGGGCCGCCCGAGGCAGCCTTCCACCGTCGACGCAATCTGCTTGAGCACTTCGTCGCCCGCGACATGTCCGTAGGTGTCGTTGTACGGCTTGAAGTTGTCGACGTCGAGCATCAGCATCGACACTTCCGATTGCGTGCGCATGCCGCGCCGCCATTCGGCGTTCAGATATTCGTCCAGATAGCGTCGGTTCGACAGCCCCGTCAATCCGTCCGATTGCGTGAGCTTGCGCAGTTCGAGATTCGCTTCGAGCAGTTGCTGCTGCGATTCGCGCAGCGCGCGATACGCCTCGTCGCGTTGCAGCAGATTCACGTACGAGCGCGAGTGATAGCGGATACGTGCGACGAGTTCGATGCGGTCGGGCAGCTTGACGAGGTAATCGTTCGCGCCCGCCGCAAAGGCCGCACTCTTGATGGTCGGCTCTTCCTTCGTCGACAGCACGATGATGGGCACGTCGCGCAGCTTCGTGTTCGCGCGGTACGCCTTGACGAGCGTGAGACCGTCGATGCCCGGCATCACCAGATCCTGAAGAATCACCGTGGGGCGCGTGTGCGTGGCCGCGCGGATCGCTTCGTCGGCGCTCGCGCAGTAGTGCAGGTCGATGCCGTCCTCGCTCGCGAGCGCGCGCTTCACGGCTTCCGCGACGATCGCCTGGTCATCGACGAGCAGCACCATGATCGGCATGTCCGACAGCGCCGCGGTTTCCAGCGCGGCGCGCGCGGCTTCGAGCGCGGCATTCGCGCGGTCGACCGACGTCGATGTGGAACCCCCCTGGTCCCGTGCCCCGATTTGATCGAAGTCCATTTGCGTACCCCTGTCGGAATTGCTGCTCATGCTCTGTGTTGTGCCTTGCTGCGCCTGCCGTTGAAGTCTGTTGCCGAACCCGTTTTGCCGCTTAGCCCGTTTTGCCCTGTCGGCGCTCAGCGGCGCGCAAAGGCCGCGAGCCGATCCGCGATCCCGCCGAGCGGCAAAATCCGGCTCGCCGCGCCGAGCGCCGCTGCCGCTTTCGGCATGCCGTAGACGGCGCTGGTCGCCTGGTCCTGCGCGATCGTCTCGTAGCCTTTCGCACGCATCGCCTTGAGGCCGATCGCGCCGTCGCGGCCCATGCCCGTCAACAGTACGCCGAGTGCGTCGCCGGGCCAATGCTCGACGACACTATGAAAGAACACGTCGACGGAAGGGCGGTACGGCATGTCGGCCGGTTCGCGAGTGTAGTGCAGTGCGCCGTTTTGTGTCATCAACAGGTGATCGTTGGTGGCGGCCAGCAGCGCGACGCCCGCGGATGGCAACTCGCCTTCGCGGACGGTGCGTACGGTGAGCGGCGTCTGCCCGTCGAGCCACTGCGCCATGCCGTCGGCGAACACCTTGTCGACGTGCTGCACGATCACGATGGGCGCCGCGAAGTTCGCGGGCAGGCCGCCCAGCACAGTCGCGAGCGCCGCCGGTCCGCCCGCCGATGCGCCGATCGCCACCAGCTTCTGCGCGTCGGGCCTGAGCGGCGCGACGGCCGTCTGCCGCAGCGTCGACGGCCGTTCCATCAGGCGGCCGATCTGGTCGATCTTCTGCAGCATCAGCTGCGCGGACTCGCCGATGCCGCGTCCGCCGAGCGTCGGCGTATCGACGGCGTCGAGCGCGCCCGCACCCATCGCCTCGTAGACGCGCCACGTGTTCGCGCCGACGCTGCTCGTCACGATCAGGATCGGGCAGGGCGTGCGCGCCATGATGCGGCGCGTCGCTTCGACGCCGTCGAGCTTCGGCATGATCAGATCCATCAGCACGACGTCGGGCGTCTGCGCCGCGCAGAAATCGACGGCCTCTTCGCCGTTCGCGGCGACCCACAGCACGCGATGCTCGGGGCGCAGCGCGATCACGCGGCGCAGCGCTTCGACGGCGAGGGGCAGGTCGTTGGCGATGCCGATGTTCATTCCGTCGCTTCTCCGATCAGATCGCGTACGGCATCGAGCAGCGCTTCGTCGTGGAAGCTGCCCTTCGCGAGATAGTAGTCTGCGCCCGCTTCGAGCCCGCGCCGGCGGTCCTCGTCGCGGTCCTTGTACGACACGATCATCACGGGCACCGGCTTGAACACCGGGTCGCGCTTGATCAGCGTGACCAGTTCGATGCCGTCCATGCGCGGCATGTCGATATCGGTGACGACGAGATCGAAGCGTCCGCTGCGCAGCGCGTTCCAGCCGTCCATGCCATCGACGGCAACCGTGACGGCGTAGCCGCGTTTCTCCAGCAGCTTGCGTTCGAGTTCGCGCACGGTCAGCGAATCTTCGACGACGAGCACATGCTTGCGCTGCCGCGCGGTCACATCGTGCGCGCGGCCGATCTTGTCGAGCTGGCCGCCGCGCACGAGCTTGTCGACGGAGCGCAGCAGGTCGTCCACGTCGACGATCAGCACGGCGTCGCCGTTTTCCATCAGCGCGCCCGCCGCGATGTCCTTGATCTTGCCGAGGCGCGCATCGAGCGGCTGCACGACGAGCATCCGCTCGCCGAGAAAGCGGTCGACGGCGATCCCGTACGTCTCGCGCTCGTCGCCGATCACGACGACGGACACCGATTCGCGCGCAGCCGCGCTCACCTGTTGGGCGCCGAGCAGTTGATGCGCGGAGACGAGACCGACGGGCTTGCCGTCGAACGAGAAATGCTGCTGGCCTTCGAGCATGTCGATATCGGCGCGCGCGAGTTCGAGCGTGCGACGCACGTGCGCGAGCGGAAACGCGTACGCCTCGCCGCCGACGTCGACGAGCAGGCTGCGAACCACGGACAGCGTCAGCGGCAACTGCATCACGAAGCGCGAGCCCTTGCCGGGATCGTTGAAGATGCGCACGGTGCCGCGCACGGCCTTGACCATCTCGTGCACGGCGTCGAGTCCCACGCCCCGGCCCGAGACGTCCGTCACCTGGTCGCGCATCGAAAAGCCCGGCAGCAGCAGGAAATCGAGCAGTTCCTGTTCGGACAGGCGCGCGGCCGTGTCGGCATCGGCGAGCTTGCGCCGGATCACCGACGCGCGCACGTTGTCGAGATCGATGCCCGCGCCGTCGTCGCTGACGCTGATCAGCAGCTTGCCCGCGCTATGACGCGCTTCGAGCGTCACGTGCGCGTCGGCGGGCTTGCCGCGTGAGATGCGCTGTTCCGGCGTCTCGATGCCGTGATCGATCGCGTTGCGCAGCAGATGGCCGAGCGGCGCGTCGAGCATGTCGAGAATGTCGCGATCCACCTGCGTCGACGTACCGACGATCTCGAACGTCACGCGCTTACCGAGCGAGCGCGCGAGATCGCGCACGACGCGCGGATACGCATGCGTCGCGTCGCCGAAAGGACGCATCCGGCATTGCAGCGCTTCGTCGTACAGCAGTTGCGCGAGATTGGCGCTGCTGCGCTCGTAGTGATCGAGTTCGTCGATGCGCGCGCCGAGCGTCTGCTGCATGCCGTTGAGCGCGGTGCGCACGTCGGCGAGCGCGGACAGCGCGACTTCGTCGAGATGCCCGGCGAGCGTGTCGTAGAGCGCGTCGAGTGCGAGCGAGGTCTCGCGCTGCGTGCGTTTCATGCGCAGCATCGACGTCGCGAAAGGCTTGAGCCAGCGCGATTCGACCAGCGCTTCGCCCGACAGACTCAGGACGCGGTCGAGATTCGCGGCGCGCACGCGCAGCATGCGGTCGGCGTGACGTGCCGTGTCCGCTTTTTCGGTTGCGTCGGTCGGTGCAGCTTCGTGACGTTGCGCGAGCGCTTCCGCCTGTAATTGCGCTTGCAGTTGCGCGTACACGTCGACGTCGTTGCCTACGGTTTGCTGAGCCGCCGGTTCGGGCGTCGACAGCCGCCGCACGAATTCATCGATATCCGCGCGCGTGACGGGCGCATCCGGCTTCGCTTCGCCCACGCGTAACAGCAGATCGACGCCGCGCAGCAGCACGTCGATATGCGCGGGCGTCAGCCGCAGTTCGCCACGTTGCGCGCCGACGAAACACTCTTCCATCAGATGCGCAATATCGACGCCGTCCTGCAAACCGATGATCCTCGCCGCGCCTTTGAGCGAGTGCGCGGCGCGCATGCACGCTTCGAGCGCGGCGGCATCGGCGGGGCGCTGTTCGAGCGAAAGCAGGCCGTCCGACAAGACGCGCGTTTGCGCGCTGGCTTCCTCGCGGAACAGTTCGAGCAGTGACTGGCGGCTCAGATCGTCATCGGTCATCGCAGGCTCCGGGCGATCGAGTCGAACAGACGCGCGGGATCGAGCAGGCCGATCGTGCCGTCGCGCCACGCGAGCACGCCGCGCGCGTGCGACGCGGTTGCATGCGCGAGCGTCGCGGGCACGGGCAACAGCGCGGTGTCGGCGTAACGGATCACGCCTTCCACTTCATCGACGGGAAACGCGACGGGCTCGCTGTCGTGCGCGGCGACCAGCATGCGCGGATAGCCGTTACGTGCCGATGGTGGTGTGTCGGCGGCACGCTCCATGTTCAGCAGTTCGCCGAGCGAGACCGCGATGGTCAGCGCGCCGCGCACGTTGACCACGCCGAGCACCGCACGCGAACGCTGATGCGGCAGCGAATGAATCGCGCGGATATCGTCGACTTCGCGCAGCACGCGGGTCGGCAGCGCGAGCCATTCGCCTGCGATGCGAAAGGCGAGGGCAGACTGGCTTTCTGCGTTTTCGCGCGCTGCGTCTGCGTCCGCGTTCCGTTGCGGCGTGAGGTCTTCGTCGCTCAAAGGTCGGTCGAGCAGCCGCGCAGCGCCTTGCGCGAACACAGGGCAATTCAGGCAGCGCGAGTAGTCGGCGAGACGCGGGCACGAGTTGTCGCCGCGCGTGCCGATGCGGTTCCAGCAGTCGTCGACGCGTACCGTCGCGGTCGCGAGATCAGGAGCGTCGTGAAGCATGGAATCCTCGTGATCGTTGTGCTTCGTCCGCTGATGTGCCCGGCGCTTGCGCCGCTCGCGCCGCCGAGCGTTGCGCGCGCTGCATCAGATTCTGCGCGCCCGCGCGGTCGCCGCCGATGTCGAGCAACGCGGCCAGATGCGTGAGCGCCTCGTAATGCGAAGGGTCGAGATACAGCGCCTTGCGATAGAAATCGGCGGCGTCCGCGCCACGGCCGCGCGCATCGGCGATCAGACCCAGCAGATAGAACGCATCGACGTTCGGGCCGTGCACGATCGCATGCTGATGCGCGAGTCGTTCGGCGGCGTCGAACTCGCCGGCATCGGCGAGACGGCGCGCGGCATCGAGCGATTGTTCGGCGGCGGGTTGCGGCGCTTCCTGTGCTTGCGGCGGCCTTGCTTTGGCCGTTTGCGGCGCGCGCCACGGCGTGCGCGTGAGGGCGACGCTGGCGGGCCTGGCCGTCTCGCGCGTGTTCTTTGTTGTGAATGGAGCCGCATGCGTCGTCGCCTTCGATTCAACAGGCTTCGCTACAGGCCGCGCCGCGCTCACTTCCTCCGGCGTGCTGCGACGGAACGCAAACGCGAGCGGAATGCGCGCCGACGTCATCGCGTGACGCATCATCAGGCCCGTTTCGGCGGGGCCGACGAAGATCGTGCCGCCGTCGACGAGATTCGCGTCGAGCATCCGGATCGCGCGATCCTGCGCTTCGCGATCGAAATAGATCAGCACGTTGCGGCAGAAAATGAAGTCATAGGGCGCCTGCGCGTTCGGCTGCAGATCGAACAGATTGGCCTGCGAAAAGCGCACGGTTTGCCGCACGCGTTCACTTAGTTGCCAGCTGTCCCTGACGTCCTCGATCGCCGCAAAATGCCGGTCGCGAAACGTAAGCGGATGGCCGCGAAACGAATTGCGCCCGTAGATGCCCGTTCGCGCATGCTCGATCACGCGTGCGCTGATATCGAAAGCATCGACAGTAAAGCGGTTTTCGCCGATGCCGTCGTCGAGCAGCGTCATCGCGATCGTGTACGGCTCCTCGCCTGTCGAGCACGGCAGGCTCAGCACGCGCAGCACGTGAGTTGGGTCGCGCACGAGCCGCTCGTTCGCGAGACGCGCCAGCGCCACGTACGCTTCGCGGTCGCGATAGAACCACGTTTCGGGCACGACGAGCGCTTCGATCAGCGCCTGACGTTCGTCGCGCGACATCGTGAGTTGCTGCCAGTACGCTTCGATGTCGGCGGCATCGACGGACACGTTCGTATCGTGCGCATCGGCACCGAGGCGAACGACGCGCACGCGTTCGAGCACCGCCCGCTCGAGCGCGTTGGTGCCGAGCGACGACGCATCGATCCCCGTCTCCCGCAGGAGCCAGGTTTCGAAGCGCGGCACGAAGGCGTTCGCGGCGTTCATGTCGTGTGAGATTCGGGTTGCGGGAAGAGCAGCGTTTTCACGTCGTCGTCGAGCATCTGCTGCACGTCGATCCACTGGATCATGCCGAACTCGTCGCTCACGACAGGTCCGAGCCAGCGCGCATGCGGCGTCGCGATGCCGCTGTCGGCGAAGCGCTCGCGTTCGATGCGGCGCGTCTGCGTCGCGCGTTCGACGATCAGGCCGATCACGCGTTCCGGCGCGTCGCGTCCATCGTGCGTATCGCCGTAACGGACGAACACGAGCCGCGTCGAACGCCACTGCTGCGACGGCCGGCCGAGCGCGAGTTGCGCGAGATCGATCACGGGCACGGGCTCGCCGTGCCGCTCCATCAAACCCGCGACCCACGCGGGCGCGCCCGGAATCGCCTTGGCAGCCGTCAGCGCCTGCACTTCGACGATGTCGGCGGCATCGAGCGCATAGCGGTCGCCGTCGAGTTCGAAGAGAAGAAAGAGCATCGCCATCACCGTGTCAGGCGTGCGATGTGCATGCGTACAAGATCGCGCTCAGGCATCGATCTTGAAGCGCGACACGCCCGTGCGCAGCTGGTTCGCGACGAGCGTCAGATCGTCGATAGCCTGCGACGACTGGCGCAGCGACTCCGCCGTCTGCTGCGCGGCCTCCGACAACTGCGACAGCGCCTGCGTGATCTGCTCGGCGCTCGTCGCCTGAGTCTGCATGCCTTCGTTGACGAGCAGGAAACGCGGCGCGAGCGTCTGCACTTCGTGAATGATCTCCGACAGTTGTCCGCCGACCTGCTGCACGTCACGCATGCCGCGCCGCACTTCTTCGGAGAACTTGTCCATGCCCATCACGCCCGCCGACACGGCCGACTGGATCTCCTTCACGGTCTGTTCGATGTCGTAAGTAGCCACGGCCGTCTGGTCCGCGAGACGGCGGATTTCCGTCGCGACGACGGCGAAGCCGCGGCCGTATTCGCCCGCCTTCTCGGCTTCGATCGCTGCGTTCAGCGACAGCAGATTGGTCTGGTCGGCGACCTTCGTGATCGTCGCGACGACCTGGTTGATGTTGACGGCCTTCTCGTTGAGGATCGCGAGCTTCGCGTTCACGGAGCCCGCCGCTTCCATCACACTGCGCATCGTGTCTTCCATGCGCGTGAGGCCGCTCTGGCTCGCGCCCGCGAGCGTCGCGGACTGTTCGGCGACGCTCGATACTTCGTTCATCGTGCGTAGCAGATCGCGCGAGGTCGCGAAAATTTCGCGCGACGTCGCGCCGATTTCCGTCGTGGTCGCAGCCGTTTCCGTCGCCGTTGCCTGCTGTTCCTTCGACGTCGCGGCGATCTCGGCCACCGACGTCGTCACCTGCAGCGACGACTTTTGCGCCTGTGCGACGAGGCTGTTGAGTTCTTCCGCCATCCGGTTGAAGCCGTCTTCGAGCGTGCCGAACTCGTCGCGCCGGCCGAGCTTCAGGCGCTGCGTCAGATTGCCCGTGCGCATCACGTTGTGCACGTCGACGAGATTCGCCATCGGCACCGTGATCGCGCGATACAGCGAAAAGCCCGTGAACAGCGCGACCAGCAGCGTGACGCCGAGCGCCGTCGCGAGCGTGATTTCGGTGCTGGTGACGGAATCGCGAATGGCTTTGGCCGATTCGTCGGCCTGCATGCGGTTTTCGGTGACGAGTTCGTTGGCCGCGCGGATCACGTTGTCCCAGGCGGGCGCGAGCTTGACGAAAATGGCCTGCGCGTCCGCCTTCGACGAAGGCGCGGCGCGGATCGCTTCGTTCAGTTGCGGCAGGTATTGATCCCACGCGGCGCGGAACGCGCGGAAATGCTCGCGGTCCGCATCGCGATACAGCGTGGCCTGGTATTGCGCCGACACCTGATCGAAATTACGCAGCAACTGCGGCATGCGGTCGAGATCCTGCTTCGTCGCGCCATCGCCGTTTTCGACGAACAGCGCGCGCTGCAGCGTTCCGTAGCCTTCGTTGGC
This sequence comes from Paraburkholderia sabiae, assembly GCF_030412785.1. Classification (NCBI taxonomy): domain Bacteria; kingdom Pseudomonadati; phylum Pseudomonadota; class Betaproteobacteria; order Burkholderiales; family Burkholderiaceae; genus Paraburkholderia; species Paraburkholderia sabiae. Next base: position 2,237,719 of record NZ_CP125295.1, on the reverse strand, counting down.
CGTGGCGCGCAGCGTCGTCGCGAGATAGAGGCCGGGCACGGAATCGCGGCCCATGCTGAGCGCTTCGTCGTCCATCGCGCGCAGGCGTGTCCACGAAATCGCGGCCATCACCAGCATCAGCACGAACAGCGCGCCGAAGCTCAGCATGATCCGGTTGCCGAGCGTAAAGCGGCCCGCGTGCTTCGGATCGAGCAGGGTGGTGTCGCTGGTGCGGGGCGTCGCAGTGGCCATTGTCGATGACTCTTCCTGTGTTGATGAGGTGAGGCGGCGCTTGGGATGAGAAACATCCGGACGGTCCACGCCGACACTAACGAGAAACTACACGATCGTTAGACGAATCATTATCGCAAAAAGGCTGGCAAATTCACGCCAGATCGGCCGTTTGAAAGGTTGCAAAACGCGTGTTGCAAAACGCATCACAAAGGCTTTGCGGGCGCGCTTTTGTCGCCCAGAATATTCGATAAGAACAGCATGCGCTGTCGGAACGCACTCTGGCCGGGTGTCGACCGCGAAATGCCTTCCCGTCGACTTGCGCTTTCGCGTACGCGTTCACGAGACGGGCATGGCCGATGTGCCTGGCGATATCTGGAGTTGTCATGCTCGACGATACGCTTGCCCTGCCGTCGGCGTCGCTGGGCGCGCGTCAGCGCTGGACGATCTTCGTCGCCAGCACGGGCGGCGCGCTCGAAGTATTCGACTTCGTCATCTACGGATTCTTCGCGCAGCACATCGGGCGCGCGTTCTTCCCGCCCGGTCTCGGGCTCGCGCCCGCCACGCTGTCGTTCGCGGTGCTCGCGATCGGCCATCTGTCGCGGCCGCTCGGCGGGCTGTTCCTCGGGCGGCTCGGCGACAAGATCGGCCGGCGTGTCGTCTTCATGTCGTCGGCGCTCGTCGCCGCGCTCGCGACGCTCGCCATTGGAATGCTTCCTTCATATGCGACGCTCGGCATCGCTGCGTCGGTTGCACTGCTCTCGTTGCGGCTGGTGCAGGGCCTGTGCCTCGGCGGCGAACTGCCGGGCGCGCTCGTCTATGCAATCGAAACCGGTTCCGCGCATCCCGGCTTGCGCTGCGGCTTCGTGTTCGTTGCCGTGAATCTGTCGCTGCTGGTGGCGTCGTGCGTGAACCTCGGCGTGCATCTGCTGCTCGATGCGGCGCAGGCCGACGCATTCGGATGGCGGATTGCGTTTTTGCTAGGCGGAATCTGCGGCCTCGCAATCTTCGCGCTGCGCCGCACGCTCGACGAATCCGAAGAGTACGCACGTGCGCCGGGCAGGCGTCATCGCGAGCCGCTGGCCGTGCTGTTCCGCGATCATCTGAAGCCGCTCGCGACGGGAATCGGCGCGGGCATGCTGACGGGCGTCACGGGCGGGCTCTTCATCGCCTTCATGCCGAGCTGGCTGCAGACGCTCGGCTATAGCGCACGCTGCGTCGCGTGGGCGCAGACGCTGTATGTGATCGTGATCGCCGTGTGCATTCCGCTCACAGCGCAAGCGGGCGACCGGTTCTCGCGCCGCCGCGTGTATCGAACGGGCGCGGTGCTGTCCCTGCTGCTCGCGCCGGCGCTGTTCATGGCGATCGTTGATTTGCACGCGAATCTCGCGACGCTGCTCTTCATCGCAGGCGCAGTCGCCTCGTTTACCAATGGGACGTATGGCTGCGCGATCGCCGAATTGTTTCCCGTCGACGTGCGCTTCAGCGGCGTCGCGGCGGCGATGAATCTCGGTCTCGCGGTGACGATGGGCCTGACGCCGCTTGCCGCGAGCTTCCTGTCCGCCGATCTGCACTGGACGCCCGCGCCCGCGCTGGTGATGATGGCGGGCGCGCTGGTCGCGTTCGCGGCGTCGTTCGGAATGGCGCGCGGGAAGCCGCTCGATGAAATGGCTTCACAACGGTAGCGGAGGGTTTGCACGGCGCGGCGGCGCAGCAGGCCGCGCGTGGCAGGAACGGACATGGACCCGATACAGCCCGTATGGATCGCGGACGTCGAACTCGACATCCGGCGCTATGAACTGCGCCGCGATGGCGAACAGATCCGGCTCGAACGTCTGCCGATGGAACTGCTGATCCTGATGGCATCGCGCGACGGGCAACTGGTCACGCGCGCCGATATCGTGCGCGCGCTGTGGGGCGGCAATGCCTGGCGGCAAACGGACAACAGCATCAACACGGCCGTGCGCAAGATACGCGTCGCGCTCGGCGAAAACCCGGATGCGCCGCGTTATCTGCTGACCGTCAAGGGCAAGGGTTATCGGCTCGAAGGCGTGCGCACGGTTGCCGAGGAGACGCCGTCCGCGCCTTGCGCGGCGGCCCGTCTGCTGGTGCTGCCGTTCGAGAACCAGACGGACGACGCCATGCCCGACAGCTTCTGCGACGCGCTCGCCGACGAAACCTCGGCGAATCTCGGCATGCTCGACGCGCAACGGATACTCGTCGTCGCGCGCACGACGGCGGCGCGCTATCGCGGCGCGAAAAAGAGCATCGCGGAGATCGCGTTCGAGCTATCCGTCGATTACGTGCTCGAAGGCTCGCTTGCACGCGACGGCGGGCGTCTGCGCATTCTCGTGCAACTGATCCGCTGCTTCGATCAGGTGCAGGTCTGGCGCCGTGCCTACGAGCCCGTCGCGAAGGGTGCGCTCGATGTGCAGATGGAGGTGGGCGCGGCGCTCGCGCGCGAACTGGCGCCCGTGCTCGGCGAGCAGTTGCAGCTGCGGCTCGCGCGCCGCTTGCCCGTCGATCCGCGCGCACACGACGCGTATCTGCGTGGCCGCTATTACTGGACGCGGCGCGTCCACTTCGATGCGGGCTTTGCCGCGCATCATGCGCTGAGCGACGAAGACTTCATCCGCGCACGCAGCTATTTCGAAGAGGCCGTCGAGCACGATCCGAGCTATGCGCTCGGCTATGTCGGTTTGTCGAACGTGTTCGGCAGCACGGCGGCGCACGGCTTTTATCCGTCGTCGCAAGGCTATCCGCGCGCGAGAGAGACGGCGCTGCGCGCGCTCGAACTCGACAGCAGTCTGCCCGAAGCGCATCAGGCGCTCGCGGGCGTGCATTACTTCTACGACTGGGACTGGCGGCGCGCGGAAGAAGAGTTTCTCGAAGCGCTGCGCCTGAACCCCGAGCACGCGGAAACGAGCCGTCTGTATGCGCGGCTGTTGCTCGTGCTCGGACGCGAAGCGGAAGGGCGCGCGCAATTCGAACGCGCCGAGCGGGCCGATCCGCTCGCGTTCGAAGGCTCGCGCATTTTCGGGCTCGTGCAGTCGGGACGCTACGACGAAGTGATCCGCGATTATCTGAGCGCGGGACATGGCAACCGGTCGCCGCTCGTGTATCAGCTGCTCGCCATTGCGTTCGAGGTGCGCGGCGACTATGCGCGTGCCGTCGAAGCGACCGTCGATGCACTCACGCGCTGCAATGCGTTCACGCGTGCCGAAAGCGTGCGCGCCGCGTGGGATGCGGGCGGCTATGACCGCGTGCTGCAATGGTATCTGCAGGATCTGCACGCGCGCCGGCAGACGCGCTACACGTCGCCGTTCCTGTTCGCCGAACTGTACGCGCGGCTGGGTCAGCCCGACGAGATGTGCCGCTGGCTCGATGCGTCGCTGGCCGAGCGATCGCCGCGCCTTTGCGAACTGCGCACGAATCCGTGGTTCAACCGTTATCGGTCGCTTGGCAAATTCAGGAACGTGGAAAAGCGCATCGGCTATTGAAGGCGATGCGCTTCTCCTTGCCGCTTATTTGCGGCTTATTTGCCACGATACAGACCGCCGTTCAGCCGATGCTGTTCGCCCGACTGTTCGAAGCGCACCAGATCCTGATACACGTCGCCGCGCGACGTGCCCATCGCGTGGCCGGACTGACCGATCGACGCGTCCGGCATGCCGCCGACGTCCTGTGCCTGCGCGGCCTGCGCAGCTTGCGTCGGCGCTGGCTGATCCTGCGCCCATGCATGTCCGAGATAACCGGTTGACAGAGCGACCGCGCAGGTCGCCGCGATGCGAAGCGTCTTCATGATGTGACTCCTTCGAAACGGGCCGGTGACGGTCAGCGATGACTGGCCGGAACGCGAAGCCGGCTTGCGTCGAAGGACGCAGCGGGCTTCGCATGCACACATGGTGCGAGCGGCGCGCGCATTGCGCTATCGACGGATCATGAAGAAATCATCAAGCCGCGGGACGAACGGCGGCTCGTCAGAGCGTGTCCCAACGCCACGCCTGCGCGAGCCGTTCGCGCAGATAGTCGACGAACGCGCGTACGCGCGGCGCGAGATGCTGGCTGTGCGGATAGATCGCGTGCAGCGGCGCGGCGGACATCGAATGTTGCGGCAGCACGCGGCGCAGCTTGCCCGCGAGGATATCGTCGCCGACGTCCCAGATCGACTTCACCGCGATGCCCGCATCGGCGAGCGCGAACAGATGCGCGGCCTCGCCGTCGTTCGTGACGATCGCGGCATCGACGCGTACGGCAATGCTCTCGTCGCCTTCGAAGCGCCATTCCGCGCGCCGCTGGTCGCCGATCAGGATGCAGCGATGCGACATCAGATCGTGCAGATGCTTCGGCGTGCCGTGCTGCTTCAGATAAGCCGGCGACGCGCACAGCACGCGGAAATTCGGCGCGAGCGGGCGCGCGATCAGCGACGAATCCGCGAGACTGCCGAAGCGGATCGCGAGATCGAGCCCGCCTTCGACGAGATCGACGACGGCGTCCGTCAGTTCCAGTTGCACGGTGAGTTGCGGATGCAGCCGCTGGAAATCGGCGATCAGCGGCGCGATCTTCTGACGGCCGAGCTGGCCGGGCGCCGTCACGCGCAGCAGACCGCTGACTTCCTGGCGGCGCTGCGACAGCAGTTCTTCCGCCTGCTCGATTTCATCAAGGATGCGAACCACGCGCGCGTGAAACAGCGCGCCTTCCTCTGTCAGCGTCTGACGGCGCGTGGTGCGCTGGATCAGCCGCACGCCGACGCTTTTCTCCAGTTGCGCGAGCCGCTTGCTGATCACCGACAGCGGCAGATCCATGTCGCGCGCGGCCGCCGACAGACTGCCCGCCGCGACGACGCGGGAAAAGGCAATCAGTGCGGGCAGGCTATCGATCCGTGTGTCGCTCATTCTTCTCAAAAAAGAAAGGATTCATCAGTCGGAGAACGGTATTTCTTCCGTATCGCGAAGACTAGCATACGACTCAACGAATGCTTTGTTTTTCTTCAAGGAGCCCATCATGTCGATTCGTCTTGCTTCTTCGCTGCGTCGCGCGGTGTCTGCTGTGCTGGCTGTCGCGTCGCTGGGTGTTGCACCTGCGTTTGCACCTGCATATGCCGCTGCGCCGGCTGCTTCGCTCGTCGAACCGCAGCATCTGACCGTCGATCCGAGCTTGCCGAAGGCGCAGCGCGACGCGCAGATTCTCGCCGCGCGCCGCTACGACACGTTCTGGAGCACAGGCGACGAAGCGCTCGCCCGCGCCGCGCTCGCGCCTGGCTTCACCGATCGCACGCTGCCGCCGGGACGCGCGCAAGGCATCGAAGGGCCGCTCGCCGCGTCGAAGTTCGTGCGTGCTGCCGTGCCCGATCTGCAGGCGGAGATCGAGCAGATGGTCGTGGCAGGCGATCGCGTGGTCGTGCATCTGCGCTTTCATGGCCACTTCACCGGGCAGTTCAAGGGCGCGCAGGGCGAAGGACAGAACATCGATTTCATCGCGACGGACATCTACCGGATCGCCGATGGCCGTATCGCGGAAAACTGGCATCTCGAAGACAACCTCACCTTTTTGCAGCAACTTGGCGTCGTCGCGAAGTAACCGAACTTTTTCATTTACTGGCAAGGAGAAAACATCATGAATTCGCTTCAATCGAAACGTGTGCTGATCGTCGGCGGCAGTTCTGGAATTGGCGCGGCGGCGGCGAAAGCATTCGCGGCGCTCGGCGCGCAGGTGACGATCGCGTCGCGCAATGCGCAGAAGCTGTCGGCGGCGGCGCAGGAGATCGGGCAAGGCGTGCAGACGGCGGAACTCGACACGACGGATGCCGCTGCGATCGACGGCTTTTTCGCCGCGCAGCAGCCGTTCGATCACGTCGTCATTTCGGCTGCGCAGACGCCGTCCGGTCCCGCGCGCCAGTTGCCGCTCGACGACGCCTACCGGGCGATGGACAGCAAGTTCTGGGGCGCTTATCGCGTAGCGCGGGCCGCGAAGATCGCCGAAGGCGGCTCGCTCACGTTCGTGTCGGGCTTTCTTTCCGTGCGTCCGAGCAAAACCTCCGTGCTGCAAGGCGCGATCAACGCGGCGCTCGAAGCGCTCGCACGCGGGCTTGCGCTGGAGCTGTCGCCCGTGCGTGTGAACACGGTGTCGCCGGGACTGATCGCGACGCCGCTGTGGTCGAAGCTCTCCGACGAAGCCCGCGACAGCATGTTCGAAGGCGCCGCGAACCGTCTGCCCGCGCGGCGCGTCGGCCAGCCCGAAGACGTTGCGAATGCGATCGTCTATCTGGCGAGCACGCCTTACGCGACGGGCTCGACGGTGCTCGTCGACGGCGGCGGCGCGATTGCCTGAACGAGCACCGCGCAAGTCCTAAACAACTTGCGCGCCCCGCTCGGCGAGCAACTGACGCAGCACGCTTCGATGACAGCGGTTCTCGTCCTCGCAATAGCAGCCGACCGAAAAGTTGCTCGTGGCCGACAGCGCGGCGAGCGTGTCGAGCACCTTCGACGCGTCGCCGTGATTCATCTCCGCGCGAAACTTGCGCACGAAGGCTTTCCATTCGGCATCGGTGGTGGACGCCAGCGCCTCGCTGACGAGTTCCGGCGTCGGCGAGAGCGTCGGCAGCCAGACATCGTAGTAATTGCGGCGGCTGAACTCGGCCTTCGGCACGCCGCGCGGCGGGCGCCGCACGGTGCCGATGCGCACGCCTTCGTCGGCGGCGCGCTCCGAGCCGAGTCGAACGATGCGAATGGTCATGGGGCGAGGTCTCCTGTCATTGTGGTTTTGATGCAGCGGCCGTTCAGCCGAGCGTGTTCTTCATGCCCAGCACGTCGATGCGGCCGATCTGCGGCGGCCCCGTGAAGAGGTCGTTTGCGACGCCCATCAGCGCCTTCGCGATCGGCCCGTCGAGATGCGCCTGGCGACCGGCCTCGTCGGGGAACGCGTCGAACACGCCGTAGGTGTGCTCGGCGATCTTCAGGGCGAACCAGATCGGCGTGGTGGTCTCCTGATTCGCCAGTTCCAGTCCTTTCTGCAAAAACGCCTCGACCTCCGCTTCCTTGCCTGGCTTTGCCTCGAAACGCGCGAACAATGCGTACTTGATCATCATCAGTCTCCTGTCGAAGGGGCTTGCTGCGATCCTTCCAATGTAAACGCATGTCGCCGTTCATGGCGAACGCCTCCGCGTCCACTCAAACTGTTGTCAAACGATTACATGGAAAACACCTAGTCGTCCACTGGTTGTTTGACAACATTGCAACGCCGATGCTACTTTCTGGCTCGTCCGCTACCCAATCGAACCACGAGACCTTATGAACGAGTCCCAGATCGATGAGCGCGAGTTCGCGTCTACCGTGATGGCAGTTCCGCCGCTCGCGCGTCGCGCCGATCTGTCGGTCGACATCGACGCCAATGCGGCGCTGATCCGGCATATCGAGGCGGGTGGGGTGCGGACGCTGCTGTACGGCGGCAATGCGAATTTCTATCACGTGGCCGCCAGCGAATACCGCGAACTGCTCGACATGCTGGCCGACAACACGGCGCCCGCGACGCGCGTGATCCCGGCCATCGGTCCGGACTTCGGCAAGATGCTCGACCAGGCGCGCATCCTCTCGCAGACCTCGTACCGCACCGCGATGGTGTTGCCCCTGTCCGGCTTCACGACACCGGCGGGCGTCGAGGCGGGGCTCAAGCGCGTCGTCGATACGGCAGGCATCCCGCTCACGCTGTACATCAAAAGCGAAGACTACGTCGATGTCGACACGCTCGCGCGTCTCGTCGATAGCGGCACGTTGATCGCGGTCAAGTATGCGATCGTCCGTCCGAACCCGGCTCACGATCCTTATCTGCGGCGTCTGCTCGAAAGCGTGAATCCATCGCGCGTGATTTCCGGCATGGGCGAGCGTCCGGCGCTCACGCACGTGCGCGACTTCGGCCTCGCGGCGTGGACGACAGGCAGCGGCTGCATCGCGTCGCATGCCGTGATGGGTCTGCTCGCGGCCGCGAAGGAAGGGCGCGACGCGGAAGCGCAGCGCCTCTACGACGCCTTCATGCCGCTCGAAACACTGCGCGACGACATCTCGCTGATCCGCGTGCTGCACGACGCCGTCACGTTGTCGGGTATCGCCGATATGGGCTCGATACTGCCGCTGCTGAGCGCGACGCCCGCCGAACATCATGCCGCCGTCGCGCAGGCGGTGGGCGATCTGCTGGCGTTCGAACGCAAATACGCGGCGGGTGCGGATTAAATCGAGCTGGAAAGCCACTGAATTCGAAGAATAAAGCAGAGCAACAAGAACTCTCGCGCTGCGCGATTCATGACGACGCAGCACGACGACACAAGGCAACAACATCAATACCAAGCCCGAGGAGGGGATACGGATGGAGAAGAAGCAATTTTCAGGGGCCAAGGCGGCACTGGTGATCGGCGCGTCGCTGGCTACGGCAGCGCCCGCCTTCGCACAGAACAGCGTGACGCTGTACGGCATCGTCGATAACGGTATCGGTTATCAGTCGAGTTCGACGACGCTCGGTTCGACCGCGAACGGCCACTCGGCAGTCAAGATGGTCACGGGCGTATGGGCGGGCAGCCGCTTCGGCCTGAAGGGCGCGGAAGACCTCGGTGGCGGCACCAAGGCGATCTTCACGCTGGAAGAAGGCTTCAGCGCGAACAACGGCGCGATGTCGACGACCAACCTGATGTTCAGCCGCCAGGCGTTCGTCGGCGTGACGAACGATGCGTACGGCTCGCTGACGGCCGGCCGCCAGTATGCGTCGTACTACCAGCTGCTGTCGCCGTACAGCCCGACGACATGGCTCACGGGTTTCTACGGCGCGCACGCGGGTGACGTCGACGGTCTCGATACGATTTATCGCGCGAACAACACGCTGCTGTACATGTCGCCGAAACTCTACGGCTTCAAGTTCAGCGGCTCGTATTCGTTCGCGGGCGTGCCGGGCAGCGCGTACCAGGGTTCGACGTGGAGCACGGCTGTGCAATACGCGCAGGGCCCGATCGGCATCGCGGTCGGCTTCTCGAAGATCAACAACTCGAACGTCAACGGCGGCACCTTCGGCACCGACACGGCCACGTCGAACAACGGCTCGCAGGCAGGTATTTCGGCTGTGACCAACGGCTACCAGTCGGCACGTTCGCAGCAGCGTTTCGCGGTGGGCGCGGGCTACACGTTCAACAGCCAGTTCGACATCACGGCGACGTACTCGAACGTGCAGTACATTGCGGGCATCGGTTCGGGCTTCCGCGATCTGTCGATCTGGAACTCGGGCGGCATCGTGCTGCACTGGAAGCCGACGGCGGCCTGGGACTTCGCGACGGGCTACGCGTACACGCGCGCGACGAAGGCCAACGGCATCTCGAGCAGCGCGTCGTACTCGCAGGTCAACCTGTCCGAGTACTACTCGCTGTCGAAGCGCACTGGCATTTACGCGCTGCAGGCGTACCAGCGCGCGAATGGCCAGACGCTGGCGCCGAATGCGACGGGCGGCGGCACGCACATCATCAACGCAACGGCTACGATCGGCGATGGCTTCAACTCGACGCCTTCTTCGTCGCGCAGCATGGTCGGCGTCGGTGCGGGCATTATTCACCGCTTCTGATGCGGGTTTGATGGTTCGGAAGCAAGAAAAAAGCGCCGCGATTGCGGCGCTTTTTTTTGTAAGCGGCTCGGCCGTTCCAAGCGCCGTCAGGCAATGCGTTTGCATTGACATTACAATGCGAGTGCATTACCATATCCGCCGTAGTCTACCGGAATGGAGTCCGCGATGTCTTACTCTCTGTTTGCAGCCGAGGATGAGTTCGTCATTGAAGCCGAGTCGTCGCTGACGGATCGGTATCAAACGACGGTGCCTGAAACGGTTCGCCGTGCGCTCAAGCTGACCAAGCGCGACAGGATCCACTACAAGGTCAAGTCGACGGGCGAAGTGGTCATGGAGCGCGCGGTGCCCGATAGCGAAGAGGATCCGGCATTCGGCCCGTTTTTGGACTTCCTCGCTCGCGATATCGAACAGCATCCGCGGGACATCCGCTCGTTCTCACCCGATTTCTTGCAGCGCGTGCAGTCGCTGACCAAAGATGTCGAGATCGATCTCGATGCAGAACTTTCTCCGGATGACGAATGACCATCAGGGATGTGTTGAAAGTAAACGGGTGGACGATTTACGCCCACCCGTGTTTTCTTGATCAGTTCGAGTCACTCGTCAAGCAGGTCGAAGCATTGCGAAGGAAGCTTCCAAACGACTTCCACAAAAAGAACGACGCAAAACGGCTTGCTGCGATTGCAAAGCTTGCGTGGGAGGTCATTCCCGACAATCCTGAGAAAGAGGAGTACAGGCAAGGCGAGACGTTGGGCGATGACCGCAAGCACTGGTTTCGCGCGAAGTTTTTTCAGCAATACCGGTTGTTCTTCCGATATCACAAAGCGTCCCGAATCATCATCCTTGCGTGGGTCAATGACGAAACGACGCGACGCGCCTATGGCTGTACGACGGATGCCTACAAGGTTTTTGCCCGGATGCTGAACAAGGGACGGCCGCCGGATGACTGGAATACGCTACTTGCCGAGGCTTCGTCGTCCGACGCTCATGAGGTTTTGCTCAGCGTGCACAAAGCCACCGGCAACTAGCCAAAAGGCCGCCAACACGCGCCGCCGCTAACCAGTCACCTTAGCGGTCTGCGCCCGACGGCGCTCCCCTCAACTCCGCCCGTTCCGCTTCTCAGGCGGCGTGTAATCGATCGTCACGAACCCGCCGCCCTGAAACCGCTGCGCGACAGGATCGAGCGGATTGGTTTGCTTCAGGATTTCGTCGGCATAGTCTTCCGAATTCTGCTTCGGCTGATAACCGAGCGGCGCCGCCGCGGAATTGTCCCAGTAGCTGCGCGTGTTGTTCGACACGCCCCAGACCGCCTGAAAGCCCAGGTCGGGTACATTGATGCAGCGGTCGATCAGATGCAGGAAGTCGTCGTGACCGAGCCACGTGCTCAGATGGCGGAACTCGGTCGGCTTTTCGATGCAGCTTCCGATGCGGATGCACACGCTCTCGATGCCATGCTTGTCCCAGTACATGTGGGCCAGAGACTCGCCCCACGCCTTGCTGAGACCGTAGAAACCATCGGGCCGGAACGCGCAATCGAGCGTGAGCTTGTCTTCGACGGGATACATGCCGATCGCGTGATTCGAACTCGCGAAGATAATGCGGCGCACGCTATGCCGCCGCGCGCCTTCATATACCTCGACAAGACCGCGCAGATTGTTCTCGATGATTTCGGGCAGCGGCCGTTCGACGCTCGTCCCTGCCATATGGATCAGCACGTCGACGCCTTGCATCAGCCGATCGACCACGGCGGGATCGCGCAGGTCGCCGTGCATGACGTCTTCGCCATCGAACATCGGTTCCAGCGCGCGGGAGCCCGCCGCGGAACGCAAATTCACGCCGCGCCCGTTCAACGCGGCACGCAGGAAGCGGCCAAGCTGACCGCCCGCACCACTCAACGCTATCTTTTTTGTCATGGTCAAAACCTTGTCTGATCGACGCCAGTGTCCAGGTGAGACATCGTCGCGGCGGGTGCTGAACTTGTCAAGCAAATAGCCTGACGTCCTGGGGCGATCCCTGGTTTCATCGACAACGCGACGCCGCTTGTAATCTCAATGTCTGCGGGCGGGTCGCCCCGTTCGAGACGCACAAAGCCAGGCGATTCCCGCTCGACCGATAACAAGTTGTTTTACAACGCGTGCCCTGCCCAGCGGTGTCTCACATCTGTATGAGAAACTTAAGAACGTTTGACAACCGATAACAGCTTTTCGTGATCGCGCTATTTTCAGGAGCCCCTTTCTCTTCGTGGGAGAGCCGCGGCTTTTCTTCCTGACAACACGGGTCTTCTCAATGACGGAGAATTCCGAGTACATGTTGGAGCCGCTTCGCGAGGGAGCGGACTGCATGCTCTATCGCGGCATCGATCCCGTCAGCCAGTTGCCGATTCTGGCGCTGTCGGTCGCTGCCGAACAACTGTCTCCTCAGAGCCTCAGACGGCTCGAACACGAGTGCTCGCTGGCGGACGAACTCGATCCGGCGTGGGCCGCCCAGCCGCTCGCTCTCGTGCGTCAGCAGGCAAGGGTGCTGCTGATTCTCAGGGATCCTGGCGGCGAACCTCTCGACCAGGTCATCAAACGGCACAAGGGGCAGCCGCTCAATCTGCCGCGCTTTCTGCGAATCGCCATCGGCCTCACGTCGGCGCTCTGTTACGCACATCAGAAAGGGCTCATCCATAAGGACGTGAAGCCTGCCAATGCACTCGTCGACGACGACGGTCACGCGTGGCTCACCGGCTTCGGTATTGCGTCGCGGCTGCCGCGCGAGCGTCAGTCGCCCGAGGCGCCCGAGTTCATCGCGGGATCGCTGCCTTACATGGCGCCCGAACAGACGGGGCGCATGAACCGTTCGCTCGATTCTCGCAGCGATCTCTATTCGCTCGGTGTCACGCTGTACGAAATGTCGACGGGCGAACTGCCGTTCGCCGCTTCCGATCCGATGGAATGGGTGCACTGCCAGATCGCACGACAGCCGGCGTCGCCGCGCGAACGCACGCCGGAGCTTCCCGCTCCCGTCGCGTCGATCATCATGAAGCTGCTCGCGAAGACAGCGGAAGAGCGCTATCAGACGGCAGTGGGTCTGGAGCGCGATCTTCAGCGATGTCAGCGCGAATGGGAACAGCATGGACGCATCGATTCGTTCCCGCTCGGCGAGCACGACAGGCCGGACCGGCTGCTGATTCCCGAAAAGCTGTACGGACGCGCAGTCGAAATCGATACCTTGCTGGCGTCGTTCGATCGCGTCATGCACGGAGGCAGGCCCGAACTCGTGCTGGTTTCGGGTTACTCGGGAGTCGGCAAGTCGTCGCTGGTCTACGAGCTGCACAAGCCGCTCGTGCCGCCGCGCGGTTTTTTCGCGTCGGGCAAGTTCGACCAGTACAAGCGCGACATTCCCTATGCGACGCTGGCGCAAGCGTTCCAGAGTCTCATTCGTCCCATCCTCGCGAAGGATGAAGCAGAGCTGGCCCGCTGGCGCGACGCGATTCATGAGGCGCTGGGTCCGAACGGTCAGCTGATGATCGATCTCGTCCCTGAGTTGAAGCTCATCATCGGAGAACAGCCGCCCGTTCCCGAGCTTCCGCAACAGGATGCGCAAAGCCGCTTTCAACTGGTGTTTCGCCGGTTCATCGGCGTGTTCACGCGGGAGCATCCGCTTGCGCTGTTCCTCGACGACCTGCAGTGGCTCGATGCAGCCACGCTGGATCTGATGGCAGATCTGCTCACGCATCCGGATGTGAATCATCTGCTGCTGATCGGCGCCTATCGCGACAACGAAGTGGTGCCCACCCATCCGCTGACGCGCAAGCTCGAAGCGATTCGCGAGAGCGGTGCGGCCGTGCACGACATCGTGCTGGCGCCGCTGACCCGTCACGATCTCGAAGAATTGATCGAAGATTCGCTGCTCTGCGAGCGGGCACGCGCCGAACCGTTGGCGGAACTGATCGCGGAAAAAACGGCGGGCAATCCATTCTTCGCGATCCAGTTTTTTTCCGGGCTGGCAGAAGAGTCCTTGCTCGCCTTCGACTACGGCAAAGGGCAATGGTCGTGGGATCTCAATCGCATCCACGCAAGGCGCTATACCGACAACGTCGTCGATCTGATGGTCGGCAAGCTGCATCGCCTTCCCGTCGATACGCAGAACGCGCTGCAACAGCTTGCATGCCTCGGTAATAGCGCTGACTTCGCGATGCTGCGCATGGTCTATCAGGAATCGGCCGACGCGATGCATGGACAGCTTTGGGAAGCGGTCCGAAGCGGTCTCGTGTACCGGTCCGACGATGCGTACAGCTTCCTCCACGACCGTGTACAGGAAGCCGCGTACTCGCTGATTCCTCGTGAATTGCGGGCGCAAACGCATCTGCGGATCGGCATGTTGATGGCGGCGAATACCGCCGGCGACAAGCTCGATGAAGGAATCTTCGAGATCGTCAATCAGCTCAATCGCGGCGCGCATCTGATCGCGTCGGTCGAAGAACGCGAGCGGGTTGCCGGACTGAATCTGATCGCGGGTCGACGCGCGAAGGCTTCGACGGCCTACGCATCGGCGCTCAAGTACCTGCATGCCGGCCGCGAATTGCTGACGGACGAGACGTGGACTCGCCGCTGCGATCTGATCTTCGCGATCGAGCATCTGCAGGCCGCATGCGAGATGCTGACGGCCGACACAGCCGCCGCCGAAAGCCGGCTGTCGATGCTGGCCGAACGCGCGACGAGCGCCCACGATATCGCGCTCGTCACCTGTTTGCGTCTGATGCTCTACAACCTTCTGGGCCGCAGCGACCGCGGCGTGGACGTGTTCATCGAATACCGGCGAGGGCATGGCGAAGCCTGGTCGCCGCGTCCCACCGATGCGGACGTCTCGCGTGAATACGAGCGCATCTGGTCGTTGATGCAAGGCCGGACGATCGCGCAACTCGTCGACCTGCCGTTGATCGCCGATCCCGATGTGCTCGATGTTCTCGACGTGTTCACCGAGGCGGTGATCTCCGCGATGATCACCGACGAAAACCTGCTTGCCCTCGTGCTGTGCCGGATGGTCAGCATCAGCCTTGCGCATGGCAATAGCGATGCATCGTGCTTCGCCTACGTGTCGCTGGGCATGCTTGCGGGGCCGCATTTCGGCAACTACGAGGCGGGGTTTCAGCTTGGCAAACTGGGCTACGACCTGGTCGAAAAGCACGGCCTGCATCGCTATCAGGCGCGCGTCTATTTGCGTTTCGGCAACTGCATCACGCCATGGCGGCGGCACGTCAGGACAGGGCGCGAACTCGTGCAGCGCGCTTTCGATGCCGCCAACGATATCGGCGATCTCACGTTCGCTGCGTACAGCTGTCATCACCTGTACACGAATCGTCTTGCCACGGGCGACCCGTTGGCCGACGTGCAGCGCGGCGCCGAGATCGGCCTCGAGTTCGCGGAGAAAGCGCGCTTCGGCCGTGTCATCGATCTGATCGCGACGCAACTCGCGCTGGTCCGCACACTGCGCGGCCTCACGACGACATTCGGTTCGCTCAATGACGGGTTCATCGACGAACCGCAGTTCGAAGAGCAGTTGTCACGCGATCCTATTCTGGCGTTGCCGGAGTGCTGGTACTGGACCCGCAAGTTGCAGGCGCGCTATTTCGCGGGCGATTACGCTTGCGCAATCGACGCATCGCGGCATGCAGCGCGGCTGCTATGGACCTCGCATTCGTTCTTCGAAGTGGCGGAGTATCACTTCTATTGCGCGCTCGCCCGCGCTGCGGCCTACGATTCCGCGAAAGAAGACGAGCGACAGGAACACGTCGAAGCGCTGGCCCGTCATGAACGGCAGCTCGCGATATGGGCGGAAAGTTGCGCCGATAACTTCGAAAACCGTGCGGCGCTCGTCGGCGCGGAGATCGCGCGAATCGAAGGGCGCATTCTGGACGCCGAGCAGTTATACGAAAAGGCGATCCGCTCGGCGCACGCGAATGGCTTCGTCCACAATGAAGCGGTCGCGAACGAAGTCGCAGCGCGCTTCTATGCGGCGCGAGGCTTCGACAAGATTGCCCGTACCTATCTGCGCGATGCCAGATACGGCTACCTCAGTTGGGGCGCGGACGGAAAGGTCAGGCAGCTTGACCAGCTGTATCCGCATATCAAGGACGAACAGCCGGATCCGGGTTCCACGAGCACATTTGTCGCGCCGAACGAGTTGCTGGATCTGGCCACCGTCATCAAGATTTCGCAGGTGCTGTCGAGCGAGATCGTGCTTCCCAGACTGATCGAAACGCTGATACGGATCGCAGTGGAGAACGCCGGCGCCGAACGTGGGCTGCTGATTCTTCTTCGAGGCGGCGCGCGCGGCGGCGAACCGCGCATCGAAGCCGAGGCGACGAGCGGCGCGGGCAGGATCGACGTCGCGGTGTGGCAAGCGGCCGTCACGCCTTCCGATCTTCCGCTGTCGGCACTGCACTATGTGATGCGAACGCGCAAGCTCGTGCTTCTCGACGACGCACGCGCCGACGACGTCTACGCCGCCGACGAATACGTGCAGCGCAAACGGTCGCGGTCCGTGTTGTGTCTGCCCATCGTCAGGCAGGCGGAACTGGTCGGCGCACTCTATCTGGAGAACAATCTCGCGCCGTGCGTGTTCACCTCGGACCGCGTCTCGTTGCTGCAACTGCTGGCTTCGCAAGCCGCCATTTCACTCGATAACGCCGCGCTCTATACCGATCTTCAACGCAGCGAACATCGCTACCGGCAACTCTTCAGCGAAACGCCCGTGGGCCTGTGGCAAACGGAAGCGCAGGTACTGGTCGCGATGCTCGCGGATTTGCGTCAACAGGGCGTGCAGGATCTCTCGCAATACATCGACGCCCATCCCGACTGGCTCTCCGACGCGTACGATGGTCTCGTGCTGGAAGACGTCAACAATCACGCGATGCAGATGTTCGGCGCGCGCGATCGGCGCGATCTGCTCGGCCCGTTGTCGTGGGTGTGGCGAGCGAACCCCGGCACGTTCCGGCGCGCAGTGACGAGCCGGTACAACGGCGAAGAACTGTTCCAGGAAACGACGAAGCTGCCGACGCTCGACGGCCGCATCATCGACGTGCTGTTCACGGTGGCGCGTCCTCGCAAGAACGACGACCAGGGCATTGCCGTCATCAGTCTTGTCGATCTGACCGAGCGTGTTCGCGCGCAGGAAATGCTTCAGCGGGTGCAGGCGGACTTTGCGCATGCAGCGCGTATCTCGATGCTCGGCGAACTGGCCGCGTCGATCGCGCACGAACTGAAGCAGCCGCTTGCCGCGATCAATATGAGCGGCCAGGCGGTGCTGCGCTGGCTCAACCGGCCGGTGCCCAATCTCGACGAAGCGCGCGCGACGAGCGAGCGGATCATGATCGACGCGCAGCGCGCGGTCAACATCATTCAGCGTATTCGGGGGATGGCGGTTCGCGACGCGCCGGAACACACGCTGGTGTCGCTGGCAGAGTTGATCGATGAGGCGCTCGGCTTCCTCGGTCACGAACTTCAGTCGCAGAGCATTGCGGTGACGCGAGATTACGCGGCAGGTGCGCAGCACGTGTTCGCCGACCGCGTCCAGTTGCAGCAGGTGATCGTCAATCTCACCGTCAATGCGATGCAGGCGATGACGCAAGCGCGCTGCGAGCGGCGCGAGATCACGATACGCGTCGACATGCAGGACGCGGGCACGTTGTGCTGCGCGGTCGAGGATAGTGGTCCGGGTATCGCGCCCGAACATCTCGACAGCCTGTTCGAAAGCTTCTTCACGACCAAGGAAAACGGCATGGGCATGGGTTTGCCGATCTGCCGTTCGATCATCGAGGCGCACGGCGGGCGCATCTCGGCGGATAACCGGTCAGTGCATGGCGGCGCAAGGTTCGGCCTCACGCTGCCGATGGCCAGCGGTATCCGATGATCCGCTGGCCTGCGTCACCCGCTTAGAGTCCGCTCACCGTCTTGACGGTCACCCACTGGCCGTTCTTCACCTGATAGACCGTCGACGAGCCGTTCTTCAGCGAGCCGTTCGCGTTGAACTCGATATGGCCCGTGATGCCGTCGAAGCTGATGCTTTGCAGCTTCGCGCGGTAGTCGTCGGGTTTGGTCGAGTTGGCCGCCTGCATCGCCTTGATGGCCGTCCATGCCGCGTCATAGCCGAACGGCGCGTATGACAGCACGTCCTCGCCGAACTTCTGCTTGAAGCGTTCTGCGAATTTCGCGCCGACGGGCGTGCTGTCGAGCGGGCGGCCATATTCCCAGGCCATCGCGCCTTCGGACACGTCGCCTGCGAGCTTGATGAAGTCGATGTCCTTCACGCCGCCGCCGCCCACGTACTGCGCCTTGATGCCGAGCTGGTTCATCTGCTTCATGATGCCGGCCGCCTGCGGATTGAGCGCGCCCACGAAAATCAGATCGGGGTTCTTGGCCTTGAGATTGGTCAGCTGCGTCTTGAAGTCCGACGCCTGGTTGGTCGTGTATTCACGGTCGATGATGTCGCCGCCGTGCGCCTTGACGGCCTTCACGAACTCGTCGGCTTCGCCCTGGCCGAAGGCCGTCCGGTCGTCGATGACGGCGATGCGCTTGGCCTTCGTCGTCGTGACCGCGTAGGCGCCTGCCGTGCCCGCGTTTTGCGCGTCGGACGAGATCACCATGAACATGTTCTTGAAGCCGCGACTGCTGATGATCGGGTTCGTTGCGGCGGGATCGATGTCGGGCAGGCCTGCCTTTTCGTAGAGATCGGAAGCGGGGATCGTCGTGCCCGAGTTGAAGTGGCCGACGACGACCGACACGCCCTGGTCGATGAGCTTCTGCGCGACCTGCACGCCGACGCGCGGGTCGGCCTGATCGTCCTGCGAAAGAAGTTCGAACGAGACGGGCTGGCCGTTGATCTTGACGCCTTGCGCCTTCGCGTCTTCGAGCGCCAGCTTGACGCCGTTCTGGAGGTCTTTGCCGTAGTTGGCGTTAGGGCCCGTGAGCGGCGCGGCAAAACCGATTTTTACGACCGTATCCGCGCGAGAGGCGAACGGTGCAACAGCGAGGAGTGCTCCAACTGCAACCGCGACCGGGGTGAGAGTCTTTGCAAAACGCATGTTGTTTCCTTTGTCGGCAAGCATGAAATCGTTGTTATGGCGTATAGGCCGGCTTTGCTTCGCCTGCTTCCCGCGCGTCGCGTGGTGGAGCGGGCGGCCGGTGCACGGCTCTTGTCCGTATCGACTGCGTGTGAATACCTCCTCAATAGGCATTGACGTCGGCAAACCGCTGCGAATCCGATGCTTCGGGGCGATCGCTGGAAAGGACTATAGAAAGCCAATATCGCCCGGTCTTGATCTTTCGCGACGATTCCAATGCGCATTTCGGCACAACACGGCGGTTCCGGGCAATCAGGGAAACTACGCGCGCACGAACGTGCGGTAACCGCCCGACGGCGTGGTTTTTCACCGTGTCGAGGGCGACCGGCCGGCTTGCTTGAATCGCCCGGAAAGCCGCGCCGGACAAGGCGCTACGGGCTGTGACATGAGTCGACATAATTCGTCGATAGCCATCGTCAGGACGCGCGGCCATACTGCGTTCCGCGTGCTGAGCTTTAACAACAAAACGAACCGGCGATTCACGCAACCGTGACATCGCCGATGCCGCCTCAAGTGAAGCAAATCATCGGACGATCCGCTCAAATCAACTGATCGATGACAGGACTTCACATCATGTTTGCAGCTCTCAACTCCGTTCGTGGCAAGACCATCCGCAGCGCTTCCGCCGCTCTCGCATTCAGCGCGATGCTGCTCAGCGGTTGCGCCGCAGCCAGCGTCACGAACACGGCCCAATACTCGACGCTCACGCAGGCCAATCCGCAAAACGTCTACGTGTACACGTTCGCGAGCAACCCGGAGTCGGTGAAGCTCGACAACAGCGGCATCGTTCACAAGCTGAGCGCGAGCTTCTCGGGTTCGTCGCAGGCCACGCAACAGACGCAGGAAGCCGCCGAAGCGAGCAACGAGCTGACGGACGAGGTGGTGGCGAAACTGCAGTCGATGGGCATGCACGCGATCCGCACCGATGCGCCGCCGCCTGCCGATAAGAACGTGCTGATCGTCGAAGGCGCAGTGGCTTCGATCGACGCGGGCAACCATCGCCGCCGCACGCTGATCGGCCTCGGCGCAGGCAAGAGCGAAGTGACGGCGCACGTGCAGGTGCTGTACAAGCCGGCGGGCGGCATGCCGCAACTGGTGCAGACGTTCGACGCCGATGCGAACAGTGGTCATATGCCAGGCGTCGCGGAAACGGCGGGCGTCGGCGCGGCGGTCGGACATGTCGCGACATCGGCGGCTGTCGGCGGCGCGCTGCATGTCGGCTCGGAGCACAAGAACGACACCGTGACGAGCGACTCGAAGAAACTGGCGGACTCAGTGGCGAAACAGGTTGCGCAGATCGGTGTCGCGCAAGGATGGGTGTCGGGCGACCTGGTGAAGTAACTTAGAAAAAACGGGGGAAGGCGAGGCCGCAGATCGACGGCCGTGTGGCGGGGAGGCGAATGGCGATGCCGAAGGGCATCGCCATTTGTCTTTGTGGCGCCGGTAGTGTTTAGCCTTCGCGGAACAGGAAACTGTAGGCGTTCAGCGCAGGCACGCCGCCCAGGTGCGCATACAGCACTTTCGATCCCTCCGGAAATTCGCCGAGCCGCACCTTGTCGATCATGCCGTGCATCGACTTGCCTTCGTAGACGGGATCGGTCAACACGCCTTCGAAGCGCGCGCACAGGCGGATCGCTTCGAGCGTGCCTTCGTTCGGCAGGCCGTATTCGGGCCCGCCGTAACGCGTATCGAGCACGACGTCCTGCGCGGTGATGTCGCGACCCAGATCGACCAGTTCCGCCGTGTGTTTCGCGATGCGCGTAATCTGCTCGCGCGTCTGCTCCGGTTTCGCCGAAGCGTCGATGCCGATCACGCGATCCGCGCGTCCGTCCGCCGCGAAGCCGACGATCATGCCCGCCTGCGTGCTGCCCGTCACCGAGCACACGACGATGTAGTCGAACTTGAAGCCGAGTTCGGCTTCCTGCTGCCGCACTTCTTCCGCGAAGCCGACGAAGCCCAGCCCGCCGAGCGGGTGCTCGGAACAGCCGGCGGGAATCGGGAACGGCTTGCCGCCCGTCGCGCGCACGCTTTCCATCGCGTCTTCCCAGCTCTTGCGAATGCCGATATCGAAGCCGTCGGCCACGAGCCGCACGTCCGCCCCCATGATGCGCGACATCTGGATATTGCCGACGCGGTCATACACGGCGTCGTGATAGTTGACCCAGTTCTCCTGCACGAGCACGCACTTCATGCCGAGATGCGCGGCGACGGCCGCGACCTGGCGTGTCTGGTTCGACTGGATGCCGCCGATCGACACGAGCGTATCGCAGCCTTGCGCGAGCGCTTCGGGAATCAGGTACTCGAGCTTGCGCGTCTTGTTGCCGCCGAACGCGAGACCGCTGTTGCAGTCCTCGCGCTTCGCGTAAAGCTGAACCTTGCCGCCGAGGTGATCGGAGAGGCGCTTGAGCGGCTGGATCGGCGTCGGCCCGAAAGTGAGGGGATAACGGGGAAAGCGTTGCAGGTTCATGGTCGAGGTCCGTTGGTCTGGGAAGGGCTTGCATCGCGCGTCGGCCACTTGCGCCGGACGCCGCGCGAACGATGCCGCGCTGGGAAACATGATAGAAAAGTCCCGGCGAAATGAGCTTGCGAAATAAATGGCTTACGGCTACTTTGAAAGCGAAATTTTCATCCGTGACTTTCTTTCGTTTCTTCGGATAGACCATGTGCGCAACAAAATTACGCCGTCAGGCATCAACGGAAGCCGCGCCGCTCGCGCAACTCGACCGCATCGATCGCGCGATCCTCAAGCAGCTTCAGCAGGACGCGTCGATCTCGAACGTTGCGCTTGCAGCCAAAGTGAAGCTCAGCGCGCCCGCCTGCTTGCGGCGGGTCGAAAGGCTCAAGGAAATGGGCATGATCCGCGCGACGGTTGCGCTGCTCGATCCGAAAGCGGTCGGCGCGGGGATGCTGGTGGTGATCGGCGTGGTGCTCGACCGCTCGACACCCGACACCTTCGCCGCCTTCGAAAAGGCCGCGCAAAAAGTCTCGGGCTGCATGGAGTGTCACGTGGTCACGGGCGAATTCGATTACTTCATGCTCGTGCGCACGCGCGACAGCGAGAGCTTCAACCGGCTGCACGCGGAGCAATTGCTGTACCTGCCAGGCGTGCGGCAGATCCGCAGCTTCATGGTGCTAAAGGAAATCCTCTCGACGACGAAGTTTCCGCTGTGAAGCACAGCCAACCAGTTTGCTCAGGGTTAAATAGGCATTCCGGCGGCACGTTCATGCTTATACAATAGCCTTGCAGAGAGGCCATATTCAGGGCAATGAGCGACGACGATAAAGACATTGGCAGCGTAGTGAGGCGAGAAGCGGGACAGGATACGCAACCGCCTCATCCGCGCAAGGAACAGGATGCTGCTGCAAGCGGCATGGACACGCACGTCGGAGACTTCAGCAGCGAATGGCTGCGCCTGTGGGCCGAATCCACCACCGATTATTCAATCTACGCACTCGCGCCCGACGGCACGATCATCAGCTGGAACCGCGGCGGCGAGACCATCCAGGGCTATACGTCCGACGAGATTCTCGGCCAGCACGTGCGCGTGACGTATCCCGACGAAGACCAGCGTTCGGGTCACCCCGAGGCAGCGCTGCAACGCGCGCACGAAAGCGGGCGCGACGAAACGGAAGGCTGGCGCGTGCGCAAGGACGGCACGCTCTTCTGGGCCAACGTCATTGTCACGGCGCTCTATTCGCCGGGCGGGGAACTGCTCGGCTACGGGCGCGTCGAGCGTGACATCAGCGACAAGAAGAACGCCACGGACGCCGCGCTCGAAAGCGACCGGCGCTTCCGCTTGCTCGTCCAGGGCGTGAACGATTACGCGATCTTCATGCTGTCGCCGGAAGGCTGCGTGACGAACTGGAATCCGGGCGCCCGCCGCATCAAGGGCTATACGGACGAGCAGATCATCGGCTCGCATTTTTCGTGCTTCTATACGCCCGAAGACGCGGCGGCGGGCGTGCCGAAGCGCGGCCTCGAAACGGCTGCGCGCGAAGGCCGCTGGGAAGCCGAAGGCTGGCGCGTGCGGCGCGACGGCAGCCGGTTCTGGGCGCACGTCGTGATCGATGCGATCCGCGACGAAAGCGGCACGCTGATCGGCTTCGCGAAGATCACGCGCGACATCACCGAGCGCCGTCAGGCCGCCGAACTGCTCGACCAGACGCGCAACGCGCTGTTTCAATCCCAGAAAATGGAAGCGCTCGGCAAGCTGACGGGCGGCGTCGCACACGACTTCAACAACGTGCTGCAAGTGCTGCGCGGCAATCTGGAACTGCTGGGCGCGAGGCACGACGATGCCTGGAGCCGCTCGCGTATCGGCCGCGCGATCGAGGCCGTCG
Source organism: Paraburkholderia sabiae (assembly GCF_030412785.1). Taxonomy (NCBI): domain Bacteria; kingdom Pseudomonadati; phylum Pseudomonadota; class Betaproteobacteria; order Burkholderiales; family Burkholderiaceae; genus Paraburkholderia; species Paraburkholderia sabiae. The sequence continues at coordinate 2,214,471 of NZ_CP125295.1, read as the reverse complement.
AGCGAGGCTCGAAGCTCGCGTCGCAACTGCTCGCGTTCGGACGCCGTCAGGCGCTGCAACCTGTCCCGAGCAGTCTCGGCGACGTGCTGCACAACATGGAAGACCTGTTGCGCCGCGCGCTCGGCGAGCGTGTGCGCGTGCGCATCCACGAGGCGCGCGGCGGCGAGCTGTGGAACGTGCTGGTCGATACGCATCAGCTGGAAAACGTGCTGCTCAATCTCGCCATCAATTCGCGCGACGCGATGCCGGAAGGCGGCATGCTGACGTTCGGTCTGTCGAATGCGGTGCTCGATGCGCAGACGGCCGTGACCGCGCAGATCGATCCTGGCGAATACGTGAAGATGACGGTCACCGACACGGGCACGGGCATGAGCGCCGATGTCGCCGAGCGCGCCTTCGATCCGTTCTTCACGACCAAGCCCGAGGGGCAGGGCACGGGGCTCGGCCTGAGCATGGCGTATGGCTTCGTGCTGCAAAGCGGCGGCCATATCGAACTGGCGAGCACACCGGGCGTCGGCACGACGGTGACGATCTATCTGCCGCGCTCGACAGATACGCCCGTCGCGCGAGCCGCCAGTCCCGCGGAACCGCAAACCGGCGACGACCTGCGCGGCGACGAAACCGTGCTCGTCGTCGAAGACGACCGGCGCGTGCAGCTGACGGTAGTCGATCTGCTCTCGCAGCTCGGCTACGGCGTGCTGACCGCGAACGACGCGACGGAAGCGCTGACCGTGCTGCGCAGCGGCGCGAAGGTCGATCTGCTGTTCAGCGACGTCGTGATGCCGGGCCCGTTGCTGAGCCCGGAAATGGCGCGCCAGGCGCTATTGATGCGGCCGTCGTTGAAAGTGCTGTTCACGTCGGGTCATACGCGCGACACGATGGGTCTCGACGCGCAGTTGCGGCGCGGCGCCGATCTGCTGCAAAAGCCGTATAGCCGCATGCAGCTCGCGCGCAAGATACGCGAAGTATTCGACGGCACGCGGCACGCGACGCAAAACGAAGCGCTGCGCGGCGCGTCGCCTGTTCTGCAGATTCTCATTGTGGAAGACGATCGCGATGCGCGCGACGCGCTGTGCGAACTGCTCGCGATGCTCGGTCATACGTTCGAAGCCGTGGGTAACGCAGAGGAAGCATTGCAGCGCCTGCAACTGCATCCGTTCGATGTGCTGCTCACCGATCTCACGTTGCCGGGCATGTCCGGCTTCGATCTCGCGCGTGCTGCAATCGCGTTGCGCGCGGCGCAACGTGTCGTGTTTTCATCGGGGCTGGATGCGCAGACGTCCGACACAACGCTGCCGTTCGAATGGACCGCGTTGCGCAAACCCTATTCGCTCGATCAACTGAAGGCTGCGCTCGACGCACAGGCCTGAGCTACATACCGCGCATCGTCACTTGTTGGTCTCGCGTGCCGCTTCGCGCTGCGCGAGCTTGCCCGCTTCCCGCAGCGCCGCGACGATCGCCGCATACGCGCGATCGCGCGTCGCTTCATCGGGCGCACGCAGCGCGAACGACGGATGATAAGTCGGCACGACATGCAGGCCGCCATGTTCGAGCACCTTGCCGACGACCGCCTGCAGCCGGGCGTCGCGATCTTCGAGTATCGCCTTGAGGGCAGTCGCGCCGAGCGCGACGAGCACGCGCGGACCCACGGAAGCCAGTTCGCGTTCCAGCCAGTAATGACATGCATCGATCTCGCGCTGTGCGGGCGTCTTGTGCATGCGCCGCTTGCCGCGCGGTTCCCACTTGAAATGCTTGACGGCGTTCGTCACGTACACGTCGCGACGGTCGACGCCCGCGTCCTTCAACGCGTCGTCGAGTAACTGGCCCGCGGGCCCGACGAACGGCATGCCTTGCAGGTCTTCCTTGTCGCCCGGCTGCTCGCCGACCATCATGATGGGCGCATGTTTCGGCCCGACACCGCCTACCGCCTGCGTCGCGCGCGACCAGAGCGCGCAGCGCCGGCAATCTTCGAGTCGTCTGGGTTGCTGGTCCGGTTCGACAGGTGACGCGGCCTGCGAGGCTTGCTTCGTCTCGCCGGTTTCATCCGTCGAAGGGGGCGCGGGTTTGCGGGTGCTCATGATGTCTGAATCGCCATGCATGTGCGGGCAGGTGAGCAATACGCGTTCCCTTCAGTTGCACGAAAGAATTCGGAAGCGGAATTGAGTGGAGCAGCGGAATGTTTTTTGCGCCCATGTAGCAAGGCAGTTTCCGAATCAACCACTCTGGAGGCCAGCATGAGCACACTCAATCCCGACGACGAACAACGCCCCGTGGTCAAGCAGACGGGACACGACAACGCATCGCTGGGTCCGAGCGATTCGTCGGATAGCGGCAGCGACATGGCGGGCGCGAAGCGTCATGAGTTCGACGTCGACGACGAACTCGACAACCACGCGCTCGAAACGGGCGAAGCCGAACTCGCCAGCGACAGCGATCGCGCCGGCACGGGCGAACGCGCGTCGGCCGATGGCGATTCGACGCTCGAACAGAACGAGGACATCGACGTCGACCGGGTGATCAGCGCGACGGGCGAAGAAACGTCCGAAGGCATCGCGGGCGAGATGATCGAAGGCTCGGATGAAGGCGCGGAAGACGAAGCCGCAGCCGCAGCGGAAGACGAAGCGCGGCAGAAACGCCGCAAATAGTTGTGCGCGAACGCAGCGCGGGCGCATGCCTTGCTCAAGTCATGACATTGGCGGGCGGCGTCCGCGAACGAGGATTTGCGACGCGCCGCCGCCCATTTATCGAACGAAGTCTGGAACAAGGGAGGCATCATGTCGCTCATCGTTGCCGCACGATTCACCACATTCCCCGCAGCCGAATCCGCCGCCGAACGTCTGTTCAGCGCGGGATTCGTCGAAGAAGATGTATCGCTGTTCTTCGTCAATCCGCGCGGCCAGCATGCGCGATTTCCGATTGGCGGCGATGAAAACAAGGACGCCGCCGCCATCGATACGCCGAAGGGCGCGGGCATGGGCGTGACGATCGGGGCCGTCGCGGGCGCCGTGATCGGCGTCGGCATTTTTACGGCGTTCTCCGCACCTGTACTGGTGTCGGCGATTGCCGCCGGGGTCGGCGCATACATTGGCTCACTGATCGGCGCGATGTACCGCACGCGCGGCGGCGGTAAGGGCGCGCATCGCGAAGCCGTGCATCATCATGAAGAGCGCGACTCGGGCGTGCTGCTCGCCGTGCATGTCACGCCGGAAACGCAGCATACGGCCACGCATGTGCTGCGCGAGGCGGGCGGCGCGTCGATCGAACGTGCGACGGGGCGCTGGCAGCAGGGTCGCTGGGCCGACTTCGATCCGCTGCGGCCGCCGCAGCCGGTGCAGGCCGAACGCGGCATGGAAGGGCGCACGGAACGGCACGCCTGATTTTCATCGACGTAAAACAAAAGCAGCGCACGGCATCGTGCCGCGCGCTGCGTTCTTTCATCACGCTTTCGCTAGTCTCAGTCACTAGCCATCAACGTAGCCATCAACGGGCGCCTTCTGCATCGTCCTCTTCTTCATCGTCCAGGTCGTCCTCGAGATCGTCATCGTCGTCGAGGGTGATCCGGCCCATGCCGACGCCCGCGTCCTTGTCCGCGTAGGGTTGGCGAGGGGCGTTTTCGTCCGGGGCGTAATTCTTTCTAACCATTGGCAGCTCCATGAAGAAAGTTGAACGAACCCGCAGAGCGCGCAAGCGTCGCACCTGCACTTCACTGCGAACTACTAATAATGCTCTCGTGCGATCCGCGCAACCAGTGGCAAATGATCCGATGCGACACGCGCGGCCATGCTGCGGTGCACCTGCACGTCGAGCAGGCGGTCGGCGGGGTGCATCCAGATGCGGTCGAGCGCGAAGACGGGCAGCCGCGACGGAAAGGTGCGCGGCGCCGGCGCCGCCCGAAAATGGGTGACGAGCATGCGCAGCGCGTGACCCCACACGAACCATTCGTTGATGTCGCCCATCAGCAGAACAGGCATGCGCGGTGTATCGAAAGCGGAAATCAGTGCGCGGATCTGCGCGCGCCGCTCGCGCGCCGACAGTCCCAGGTGCGTCGCAACCACGCGCAGTGCCGTGCCCGGACCATCCGTTTCCACGTCGACATCCAGCGCGCCGCGCGCTTCTCGTTTGCCGAACGAAAGATCGAGCGCGCGCGTCGCGCAGATCGGCAGACGGCTCAGGATCGCGTTGCCATAGCGGCGTTCGGGCGTATCGAGCGTCGGTCCCGCGACGGCATCCATGCCTGTCATCTCGCGCAAGACGGGCAGCGCGCCTGGCGCAAAACTGCCGCCCAATGGCACTTCCTGCAATGCAACGATATCGGCGTCGAGTTCGCGGATCACATGCGCGATCCGCTCGGGCGACGCGCGCCCGTCTGTGCCGATCGTGCCGTGAATGTTGTATGTCGCGATGCGCAATGCACGGACATCGACGGTCGCGGTCTGCTCTTGCAAGGTAGAGAAGTCGGTCTCGTTCATGAGCGGCGCGCAAAGAAGCGTTGCAACGCGACGGACAGCCCGACGAGCGTGGCGCCGATCAGCGCGACGAGCGCCAGCCCTGTCATCGACGGATGACGCACGGCGGCGACGAGCTGATGCGCGAACGTCGTCGCGAGCACGATGCCGGGCGTCATGCCGAGCACGGTGCCCGCCAGATAATCGCGCAGGCTGATATGTGACGCGCCCGCCGCGAGATTGATGATCGTGAACGGCGCTACGGGCACGACGCGCAGGATAACGACCGTCACGAAGCCCTTTTTGCCGAGCTTTTCGCTGATCCGGTTGATGCGGCTGCCCGCGAGTTTGCGCACGGCGTCGTGACCGAGCGCGGCGCCCGCATAGTACGTGATGCACGCCGAGATCATCGTGCCCGCAAACGCATACGCGCTGCCCCACAACGCGCCGAACACGAAACCGCTCGCGGCGATCAGCAGCGTGACGGGCACTGACACGCTCGCCGCAATCGCGTACAGCGCAACGATCGCGAATGGTCCGAGCGGCGATGCATGCACGCGCTGTGCGCCGTGCACGAGCGTCGCAAAGCTGACGGCGTCGCGCAACGGCGTGAAGCGCCACAGCACGGCGAGTGCGACGACGATCAGCGCGAGCGTGCCGAGCGCGAGCAGCTTGCCCGTCAGCGGGCGGCTGCGCTCTTCGGGCAGAAAGTGGCGCACGAGTTCGTGCGGCGCGACGGGCGCTTCGGCATCGAGCACCGACATGCGCGACGCCAGATCTTCGAGGTCGCCGGACACGACGGGATCGAGCGGCATCAGCGTGCGTTCGCCGTGACGCAGTTGCGCGATCGCTGCGTTCAGACGCTGCGTGCCGAGCGCGCTTTGCACGTCGGCGGGCGAGACGTCGAGATGTTCGGCGAGCAGCCGGTTGCGCACCGACGCGATCACTCGCTGCACGCGCGAATCGCCGCGCGCTTCGAGCGTGATATTGCATTCGGTGTCGAGCACCATCGAGCGATTGTTGAGATTCGCGCTGCCGACGATCAGCACGTCGTCGTCGACGGTCATCAGTTTGCTGTGCACGTTAATGAACTGGCCGCCCGTGGTCGGCGCATACATCGCGTAACGTCCGCGTTCGTCTGCCTGTTTCAGGAGGCCATGCAGCCGCGCGCGCAGCACGCCCATCGTCGCTTCCTGCAGCCAGCCGCTGGTCCGTTCGGGACCGACGACGGCGATATCGGGACTGTCGGCATCGGCGAGACGCGCGGCGAGCGCGGCACCCACACGGCTTGCCGTGAAGTACTGGTTTTCGATGTAGATCGTGCGCTTCGCGGAGGCGATCGCGTCGACATACAGTTGCTGGATCTGCTCGACGAGCGGCCGTCCTTCGAAGGCCGGCTGCGTCAGCGAAATGCCGAGTTCGACCTCTTCGATGTCGGCGGCGATATCGGCCGGCCAGATGCTGGCGGCATCGTACGCGAGCGAAGTGGAGTCGGGCGTGGCGTCGATTGCCTTGGTCGTCGCGCGCAGCCATCGTTCGCGCACGAGCAGACTCACGGCATGCGCGGCGGGGCCGTCGAACATCGCCTGCACGTCGTGCATCGGCTGATAGGGCGTGGCGCCTCCATTGCGTCGCAACGGCGCGTGCGGATGATGCTCGGGCGTGTCCCAGCGCGAACGTGTCAGATCGATGCCGCCGACGAACGCGAGCCCGTCGTCGATCACGACGATCTTCTGATGATGCGACGCGCCGAGGGGATGCCGTCCGTCCTGCCGGAAGCGGATGCGCCGATGCGTGCGCCAGCCGAGCTTGTACACGGGCAGCCATTCGCGTTCGAACGCGTACAGCATCGCGAAGTCCCACGCGAGCACGTAGATCCGCAGATGTCGGTTCGCTTCGGCCAGAGCGCAGAGAAAATCGGCAAGCGGTGCGGGCAGGCCGTCGGGCGCACCGCCCGGCACGAGTTCCAGACGGCTGTCGATATCCCAGCCGACGATGTAGATGCTATGGCGCGCGCGGATCATCGCTGCGCGCAGCGTCTCGAAGTATTCAGCGGCGTCGATCAGGACGCGGAAATGATGCGCGTGCTCCTTGCGCTCGCAGGTGTGACGCGGGCGCAGCAGGCTCGGCGCGATGCTCGTGTGACGGCTCGCTGTGCGGGTGTCGATCGTCGGTGGCTCGGTGGCGGTTTCGGTGGCTGTGCGGGTCAGGTTTTGCGTCATCGGCATGGTGTGCTTCTCGTTGCGGATGCAAGAAAGAAGCCATCGCGAACATACGATGAAACGGGCAGCAAACGATGTTCCTCGCCGATGTTCCTCGCGACAGGAACACCGCTTGCCGCAATCATCGGTGCAGGCGTGTCGCGCAATGCGCGGCGCGCGAACCCGTGTTCAACCCTGAAGCGTTCAACCCCAAAAGAGGACATTGATCATGAAGCAATCGATGAGCACGCAAATGGCGCAACCGAAGGCTCAACCGAATCATCCCGCCACCCCGCGTCAACCGAATCGCGACGGCGGACAGCAACAGCAAAACCAGAAGCCGCCGCCGCATCAGGGCGGACAACGCCAACCTTGACGCGATCCGGATCGAAACCGGCATGCCGATGCGCACAGCGTCACGATGCGAGCCTGCAAACCTTCCAGGCCCACATGTAGATGTTTCAGCGCGTGTCGCATGCAATGCACGGATGTTTTCAGCGATGTTTCCAGCAGGAATGCCCATGACGATCGCGGTGCTGCCCGGCGACCGGCGCGATATCGCCGAGACGCTCGGCCGCTATTTCGAGGCGCGGCATGTTCCGTTTCGCATCGAGGAACTGAGCAACGGCATGCTCTATATCGGCTTCGATGCGGAAGGACAACGCGCGTCGGTGACAGTGTCGTTCGACGACGAAGCGCTCGATGCATATACACAATGGGACATCGTGCAGAAGCGCCGGTCGCTGGCGCGCATCGCGGTGGAGTTCGAAAAGCTGATGCAGCGACGTCATGGCACGGCGCTCGCTGGCGACTTCAGGATCAACCGGTTCTGAACAGCACTGAACGAAGCACTGAACGGGAGCAACGAGATGGAACAGAAACAACCCGACAAGCAGGATGATCGAAAGAAAACAGGTACGACCACTGAGCCTGGCGAGCCGACGGAAACGATGAAGGCGACGAATCCGCCTCGTTCGAATCCGCATCCGAAGCAAACGGCCGAAGTGCCGCTAGGCAGCGGCGACCGGCCGGAGCCGCCGGGTGCAGGCGGGAGTCCGTCGCACAACAGCGAATAGCGAATCAGTACACCGCGCATCGCACGACATCGTGCGATGCGCGGTGCGCTTCAACCCAATGCTTTTAAGCCGACTCGGCGATCTTCGTCGCGTCGTCGAGAGTCAACGGCTTGCGCAGCGCTTCCACCAGCATCCCCGTCTGTTTCTCGCGATTGCATCCGACAGCCGCGACCAGCTTCCCTTTATCTCCCAGCAGCGCGATGAATTCGAACGTATCGGGCGTGCCCGTGAAGCGCGTTTCGTCCCAGTGCTTCGCGTGGCCGAGATATTCGAACGTCTTGCCGAAGTGATAGGTCCAGAAAAACGGCACCAGCGGTTCCTTCGGCGGCATGCCGAGCATCGCGTGCGCGGCGATGCGCGCTTGCTGCTGCGCGACGCGCCAGTGCTCGATCCGCACGCGCTCGCTAACGGGCGCCTGCAATTCGAAGCGCGCGATATCGCCCGCCGCGTAGAGGCCATCCGGGCCATCCTTCACGCGCATCGACGAATCGACGTTGAGGCTCTTGTCTTCGTTGCGCGTCACGCCGTCGAGAAAATCCGTCGCAGGCGTCACGCCGATACCCGCAACGATGAAGTCGCATGACACGGTGTCGCCGTTGTCGAGTGTCACGCGCAGCGCGCCGTCGCCATCGGCATCGCCAGGCTCGACGGAACGCGCTTGACGTCCCATACGCACCTTCACGCCATGCGCCTCGTGCAGCCGCATGAACAGTCTGCCGAGTTCGGGACCGAACTGCTTTTCGAACGGCACATTGCCCGGCGACACGACCGTTACACGCAGCTTGCGCTCACGCAGCGCCGACGCCACTTCCAGTCCGACGAAACTCGCGCCGAGCACGAGCGCGTGTTCGCCTTGCTGCGCGGTTTCAACGAGACGGCGCGCGTCGTCACGATTGCGCAGCAGACGGATGCGCGGCTTGACGCTGTCCGCCTCGCTGCCTTGCAGCGTTAGCCGCTTCGGAATGCCGCCCGTCGCGACCAGCGCGGCGTCGTAGCGGATCGACGGTGCGCTGCCGATATCGATGCGGCGCGCTTTCGCATCCAGCGTCGTGACTTCGGCCTGGATCCGGTCGACGCCGTGCTTCGCGAAAAAGTCGTCGGGCAGCAGGGGCGGAATGTCGTCGACGGGCATCTCGCCGGACGGCACGAATTTACTCAACACGGTGCGGTCGTACGGCGTGCGCGGCTCGCGATCGATCAGCGCGATACGGCCCGCGAAACCCGCTTCGCGCAGCGCGGCGCAAGCGGCCGCACCCGCCGCGCCTGCGCCGACGATCGCGAAGGTGCGCTGGTCTGCAGCCGTTGCCGGTTTCGTTTCCGACGGCTCCGGCGTGCTGCCGACGAGCACATCGTCGTGTTCGATCCGCACGGGATAACGCGTCAACGGCAGCAGCGCGGGCGGCTCGACGAGCGCGCCTGTGGCGATGTCGAACGTCCCCTTGTGCCACGGACAGATCAGCCGCCCATCGCAGAGCGCGCCCTGTTCGAGCGGCGCGCCCGCATGCGGACAATCCGCGCTGTAGGCATGCACCGTATGGCCGCGACGGATCAGCAGGATCGGCGTGCCGTCCGCCTCGATGCGCTTCATGCCGTTGTCAGCGAGATCGGAGAGCCGGGCAGCTTTTTGCATTGTCGTGTTGGTGGTCATCGTTGTCCTCGTCGGAATCGGCAGCGCAGCGAAGGTGGTGCGCCGTATGCGGGAGGCGCGTTCGCCGCATGTCTTTGCTGGTCCGCAATCGCCATGCCGTCTACGAGACACGCGGCGGATCATGGGCACGTCGCTTGCATAGTGGCTCGCAAGCGCCTGCGAAGCGACCGCACTGTCGGCGGCGCAGCAACGAATCCGATGCCTTCGCAGGCCTTCATCAAGGAGCAACGCATGAACGATATCGGCCACGATCCCCTGCGGCGCGCCGCGCCCGCTGCGTGGTACATCAACAGCGGACTGCGTCTGAACGACGAGGAGCCGGACGCCGACATCGAGCCGCGACGCTATGCGCTCGTTCCGGCACTCGAGCAATATCTGGCGAGCGTGCGTTATGGCGACGAGCAGTCGGCGAGCCGCGCGGCCACGCTCGATGCGCTGCGTGCGCGCGGCATGGACTGGCTGCCGCTGCCGGGCCGCGGCGAAACGGCGACGCGGTGGCGCGGCCTCGCGGCTGTCGCGGCGTGCGATCTGTCGCTGGTGAAGCTCTACGAAGCGCACACCGATGCGCTCGCGATTCTCGCGGAACTGGATCGCGCCGAACTCGCCGACGACGGCAACTGGGCCGTCTGGGCTGCCGAGCCGCCGAACGCGAAGCTGATCGCGCGCGCATCGGGAGGTGGCGACGCGTTGACGCTCGAAGGCGAGAAGCCGTGGTGTTCGGGCGCGCCGCACGTCTCGCATGCGTTGGTGACGGCGTGGCGCGACGACGAGCCAGTGTTGGCTGCCGTCGAACTGTCGCAGCCTTCCATCTCGATCGATTCCGCTGGCTGGCAGGCCGTCGGCATGCGCGCGACGGGCACGAGCAGCGTGCGCTTCGACGGCGCGCGCGCCGTGCAGATCGGCGACGTGGGCGCGTATCTGTCGCGTCCGGGCTTCTGGCATGGCGGCGCGGGTATCGCCGCGTGCTGGTACGGCTGCGCCGCCGCACTCGCGTCGATTCTGCGCGACAGCGTGAAGCGTCACGCGAACCCGCATGCGTGCGCGCATCTCGGTGCCGCCGATGCCGAACTGTCCGCTGTCGCTGCGCTACTGCGCGAATCGGCGGCATGGATCGACGCGCATCCACGCGACGATGCGCAGCAATGCGCGCTGCGCGTGCGCGTCGCCGTCGAACAGGCGGCCGGGCAGGTGATGGAGCATGTGTCGCGCGCGCTCGGCGCGGTGCCGTTCTGCACCGATGCGTGGTTCGCTCACGCGATCGCCGATCTACCCGTGTTCCTGCGTCAAAGCCATGCGGAACGCGACGAATGTGCGCTCGGACAGACTTTGCTCGAAGACAGCGACGGCGCGGATCACCCCTGGAATCTGGGCCAGCCTTGAGGTTCCGCGCACATGTCGAACATGCCATTCCCCGCCGCCTATTTCGACGATCTGTATCGCCAGGACGACGACCCCTGGGACTATCGCGAAAGCTGGTACGAACGCCGCAAGCGTCAGCTGACGGTGGCGGCGCTGCCGCGCGAGTGCTATCGCGCCGGCTTCGAACCGGCGTGCTCGAACGGCGAATTGTCGGCGCTGCTCGCACAGCGTTGCGATCGTCTGCACGTGTGCGATATCAGCGAGCACGCCGTGCATCTGGCGCGCGAACGTCTCGCCGACAGGCATAACGTCACCTTCGAGCAACGCGCGATTCCCGAGCAATGGCCCGACGCGAGCTTCGATCTGATCGTGATCGGCGAGTTGTGCTATTACCTGTCGCGCGAAGCGACGGCGGAGCTTGCGCAGCGCGCATGCGCGTCGTTAACCCAAGACGGCACGCTCGTCGCGTGTCACTGGCGGCATCCGTTCGAAGGCAAGCTGCAAACGGCCGACGATGTGCACGCGACCTTCGACGCGCTGCCCGCGCTGAACCGCATCGTCCAGCATGCGGAGCACGATCTGCTGCTCGACGTGTGGTCGAAGGATGGGCAATCGGTTGCGCAATGTGAGGGGCTCGCATGATCGGCATCGTGATCCCCGCGCACGACGAAGAAGAACTGCTCGCCGATTGCCTGCAGGCGGCACGCATCGCGGCTTCGCATCCGGAACTGCGCGGCGAATTCGTGAGAATCGTTGTGGCGCTCGATAGCTGCACGGACCGTTCGGCATCGATCGCGCGCTGTTTCGATGCGCACGCGCTGACGCTCGACGTGCGCAACGTTGGGATGGCGCGCGCGGCAGGCGCGGCGGCGTTACTGGAGCAGGGCGTGCGCTGGCTCGCGTTCACCGATGCCGACAGCCGCGTTGCGCCCGACTGGCTCGTCGCGCAACTCGCGCTCGATGCAGAAGCGGTGTGCGGCCCGGTGATCGTCGAAGACTGGCGCGAGCACGACGAACTGACCCGCGACGCGTTCTATCGCGCGTACATGAACGCCGATGGGCATCGGCATATTCACGGCGCGAATCTCGGCGTGTCGGCGCGCGCGTATTGCCGTGTCGGCGGATTTCCGCCGCTTGCGTGCAGTGAGGATGTCGCGCTGGTCGGGCTGCTGGTCGAGACGGGCGCGCGGATCGCGTGGAGCGCGGCGCCGCGCGTGGTGACGAGCGCGCGGATTACGTCGAGGGTGCGGGGCGGGTTCGGCGATACGCTGGCGGGGCTGGTTGCGGACGAGTGCGAATGACGCGCCGTGCGTCGCTCAGGCAGGGTTTTTCGTATCGACTTCGTAGCGCGCCAGAAACATATCCGCCGACGTTTCCGCGATCTTCGTCTGTTCATCCGCTGAGAGAGGCGGCTGGCCCATCGTCACCTGCGGCCAGAACGCAAATCCCTTCACCAGACCATGCAGCTGCTGCGCGGCGAAAGCCGGGTCGGGCCTGTTCAGCCGGCCATCGGCGGCTGCGGCACGGATCCACACAGTCAAACCTTCTTCGCGCTCGCCGATGCGCGCCACCATGTCGCGCGCGCGCTCGGGCGAATGAATGCCCGCCGCGATCGCCACGCGCGCGAGCGACATGAAGGCGTCGTCGTTCAGCAGGCGCAGCTTCTGCGCGAGCAGGTCGATCAACTGCGGACGCAGCGGCTTATCCGCGCGATAGCCGGGCGCATCGCCCGCCTTGCTCGCGTCCCATAGCTGCTCGAGGATCGCCGCGAACAGCGCTTCCTTGCTCGGAAAGTGGTTGTAGACCGTGCGCTTCGACACGCTCGCGCGCGCCGCGATGCGGTCCATGCTGGTGGCGTCGAAACCGGCCGCGCGAAATTCGTCGATGGCCGCTTCGATCACGGCCGCGCGCTTGCGATCGGTCAGACGGGAAAGTGTGGTGCTGTCGTCCATCTTTTAATTTTACACCGCCGGGTTTACTTTTTGAGATAATAAACTACACTGTGCAGTCTACCTTCTGTTCACTTTCCGTTCGGGCGACGCTTCGCATGAAATCGATCATCGGCAACATCAGTCAGATTCTGGGATTCGCCGCGGCGCAACGCGGTCGCGAACTGTCCAGCGCGTCGCCGCAGCATGACGGCGAGCGCTTTCGCAATGTGAAGCCGCGGCCAGTCGAGGGTTTCGGCAAGACACTGCGCATCGCGTGGAACGTGCTGTTCAACAAGCCCGACGGCACGATGCCGTCTGCCGCGCTGCCCGTCGAATCGCTGACACGCGCCGATCTCGACGCGGCGCCCGACGGCAGCCTGTTCCGGCTTGGTCATTCGACGATGCTGCTCAAGCTGCGCGGCCAGTTCTGGCTGACGGACCCGGTTTTCGCGGAGCGCGCGTCGCCGTTCAAACGGATGGGGCCGAAGCGCTTTCATGCGCCGCCCATCGCGCGTGAAGACTTGCCGCCGTTGCGCGGCGTGATCCTGTCGCACGATCACTACGATCACCTGGATCGCGAGACGGTGCTCGCGCTGGCCGCGACGACGGGCGTGTTCCTGACGCCGCTCGGCGTCGGCGACCGGCTGATCGAGTGGGGCGTCGATGCCGCGAAGGTGCGTCAGTTCGACTGGTGGCAGGGCGTCGAGGTCGAAGGCGTGCAGTTCACGGCGACGCCCGCACAGCATTTTTCGGGGCGTAGCCTGTTCGACGGTAACAGCACGCTGTGGGCGTCGTGGGTGATCGTCGACGGCGATCTGCGCGTATTCTTCAGCGGCGACACGGGCTACCACGACGGCTTCAAGACGATCGGCGAGCGGTTCGGTCCGTTCGACGTCACCTTGATGGAAACGGGCGCGTACGACGCGCAATGGCCGTACGTCCACATGCAGCCCGACCACACCGTGCAGGCGCATATCGATCTGCGCGGGCGCTGGCTCGTGCCGATCCATAACGGCACGTTCGATCTGGCGATGCATCGCTGGCAGGAGCCGTTCGAGCGTGTGGTCGGACTGGCCGCCGCGCACGGTATCGCGCTCGCGACGCCGCGCATGGGCGAGCGGCTCGATCTCAATGCGCCGCATCGCGGTGAGCGCTGGTGGCGCGAAGTGCTCGATGTCGTCGATGCACCCAAACCGGCGCGCCGTCGTGCGTCGTGCCGTCCGGCGGGACAGAGCAACGCCTGATAGCGTTTCGCACCGGCATTGCCGCGAATAAGCGCGCTTCGTGAAGGAGCGCGCTTTTTTTGCGCGTGTGATTTTGGCCTGCGACGATGGCGCGCTGTGACTTGCTGCTGACGCAGCAGGTTCATGCAAGGCTGCACGAAGCGCGCTAAGGTATGCCTTCACGTATGCCTTCACGCGTGCATTCGAAGCAAGTCTTCAACCGATCGATGCGAAGTCCACGGAGTTCCAACTGATGAGCGAAACCACGCAGTTCTGGATGGTCGAGGGCGCGCCGACCCCTGTCGGCCCGTTTTCACACGCGACGGAATCGGGCGGCTGGGTGTTCGTCACGGGCCAGATGCCGACGCTGCCCGACGACGACGCAGCGCCCTTGCCCGAAGGCGTCGCCGCGCAGACCAAGCGCGTGATGGACAACCTCGTGCTGGTGCTCAAGGGCATCGGTCTCGGGCTCGAACATGTCGTGTCGGCGCGTATTTTCCTGACCGAGTTCAAGCGCGACTACGCGACGATGAACGCCGTCTACGCCGCGCATTTCCCGCCGGGACGTTTGCCTGCGCGGACCTGCGTGGGCGTGACGGGGCTCGCCCGCGATGCGCTCGTCGAGATCGATTTCATCGTGCGGCGTCCGGGCTGACGTGGTTCCGGGCGATGCCTCGTTCCTTTGAATCTCCGTCACGCCGCGGCTTCTTGAGAAGCGCGCTGATGATGCCGCTCGCGTTGTCGGCTGCGTCGCTCGTGGAGGCACAGGACAAGGCTTCGCCACGCATGGAAACCCGCAAGATTCCGTCGACGGGCGAGCCGTTGCCTGTCGTCGGTTGCGGTACGTGGCGCACGTTCGATGTCGGCGACGATCCGCAAGGCCAGGCGAGGCTCGCGGAAGTGCTGAAGGTGCTGTTCGCGGCAGGCGGCTCGGCGATCGATTCGTCGCCGATGTACGGTTCGTCCGAAGCCGTCGCGGGCACGTTGCTCACGCGGCTCGACGCGCATGGCAAGGCGTTCGTCGCCACCAAGGTCTGGACGCAGGGACGCGAAGCGGGCATCGCGCAGATGGAGCAGTCGATGCGCCGCCTGCAACAGCCGCGCATCGATCTGATGCAGGTGCACAACCTCGTCGACTGGCGCACGCAACTCACCACGTTGCGCGACTGGAAAGCGCGCGGGCGCGTCCGCTATATCGGCATCACGCATTACACGTCGAGTGCGTTCGACGAGGTAGCGAGCGTGATGCGCAGCGAGAAGCCCGACTTCGTGCAGATCAACTACGCCGCTGACGATCGCGATGCTGAACAGCGTATCCTGCCGCTCGCGCACGAGCTGGGGATCGGCGTCGTGATCAACCAGCCGTTCGGCGGCGGCGGGCTGCTGTCGCGTGTCAGCAGGACGCCGCTGCCCGCGTGGGCCGCGGATATCGGCTGCACGACGTGGGCGCAGATCCTGCTGAAATTCGTGCTCGCGCAGCCCGCCGTGACCGTCGTGATTCCGGGCACCGGCCGCCCGGAATACATGGCCGACAACGTGCGCGCGGGCGTCGGCCCGTATCCGGACAAGGCGCTGTGCAAGCGCATCGTCGAGGCCGTCGGCGGTTGACGTCGTGCGTTACGAAGCCGACGTCTTCAGCAACACGGGATCGTTGCGATAGATCTCCGGGAACATCTGCTTCAGGTAGGTGATCTTCGGCAGATCGTTGATCGCGATGTACGGCGAATCGGGATGCAGCACCAGGTAGTTCTGGTGATACTGCTCGGCGGGATAGAAGCCCTTGAAGTCCTCGACCTTCGTCACGATCGGCGCATTGAACACCTTCGCCTTGCCCAACTGCGCGATGTACGCCTGCGCGATCGCGCGCTGCTCGGCGTTCTGCGGAAACACGGCCGAGCGATATTGCGTGCCGTGATCGGGGCCCTGGTAGTTCAGCTGCGTCGGATTGTGTGCGACCGAGAAGAAGATCTGCAGCAGACGGCCATAGGTGATCTGCGTCGGGTCATACGTGATTCGCACCGATTCCGCGTGGCCCGTTTCGCCATCGCTGACGGTCTCGTATTGCGCAGTGTTCGCTGCGCCGCCCGTGTAGCCGGAGGCAACCTGCTGCACGCCTTTCACGTGCTCGTACACGCCCTGAACGCCCCAGAAGCAGCCGCCCGCGAAGACGGCTGTTTCCGTATGCGTGGCGCCCACTTTTTCGTCCTGCGTGGGCGCGGGAATCCGCACCGCCTGTTCCGCCGACGCGACGTGTTGCCAGGCAATCGCGCCCGCGCCGATCGCGACGCACGCCGCGATGCGTCCCGCCGATGTGCGCGTCCAGCCGAATGCGTTTGCGATGAGTTTCTTGTTCATCTTGAGTCGTCCTCGAATAACTAAATCAACAATTAACCGAACGTGAATGCGTAAGCCTCGACACCCGGATCGAGAAACTCGATCGAAAAGGTGTGGTCGGTCACGTTGCCCGTTTGCCGCACGAGCTGATACAGACGCTGTTCCGTGACGACGCCCGTGCCGTCGGCATTCACATCCGTGCCGCGTGCATCGCCAGGTGCGTTGCCGTCGATCGTCACGCGGAAGTGCACCGGCTTGCCGTTTGCGCCCGGCCCGAGCACGAGATGCAGATCGCGCGCATGGAAGCGATAGACGATGCGTCCGTCCGGCGCGTCGAGCGTCGCGTGCTCGGCGCCCACTTTCCAAGTGCCCGCGAGTCCCCAGTCGTTGACGTCGAGGCTCGACGGCGCGGCGTAGGCGCGTGCGTGGTTCGGCGCTTCGCCGCCCGGCGACATGAAGTTCTCGGCGCGCGTGTAGCCGATGTACGTTTCCGGCGACATCATGTCGTTGCCGTCGGCGGCGGCTTCGACGCCTTTCGCGTGCTGTTCGAGTCCCGTCGCCACCTGAGCCGCTTCGGAATGACCCGCTTCCGCGAGCAGTTGCTGGATGATCTTTTCCGACTGCTCGTACTCGCCTTCGCCGAAGTGGTGATGGCGGATGCGGCCCTGCGCATCGACGAAATAGTGCGCCGGCCAATACTGGTTGCCGAACGCGCGCCAGATCGCGTAGTTGTTGTCGATCGCGATCGGATAATCGACGCCGAGATCGTGCGAAGCCTTCTTCACGTTGTCGATATTGCGCTCGAATGCGAACTCGGGTGCATGCACGCCGATCACGACGAGTCCCATGTCGCGATACTTCTGCGACCACGCTTTCACATACGGCAGCGTGCGCAGGCAGTTGATGCACGAGTACGTCCAGAAGTCGACGAGCACGACCTGGCCTTTCAACTGGTCAGCCGTGAGCGGCGGCGAATTGAGCCACTGGACGGCGCCCGTCAGCGGCGGCAGCGTGCCTTCCACAGGCAGCGGCGCAGCATCCGTCGACGCGCGCATCATCGTGCCCGCGGGCTGGGTCTGGGTATTGGCCGTCGCTTTCATCGCAGGCGCGTTCGCGGACATCATCGAATCGTTGCTAGTGGGCTTCGGCGGCGAGAACTTGTCGACGAGATGCTGTTCGATGCCGCCCGTCGCGACCGTCGAGATCTTCGTCAGCACGCCCGTATCGAAGCCGAGTGCGATTGCCACGACGCCGCACAGCATCGCCGCGCCGATCCCGCGCCGCACCCATTCGCCCGCGCCGAGCGAGCGCTTCATTGCCGCAAACACCCGGCCGCCGATCAGCAGCGCGATCGCCAGCGAGGTCGCCGCGCCCGCCGCATACGCGAGCAGCAACAACGTCGTGCCGACGCTCGCGCCGCGCAGCGCGGCGCCCGTCAGCACGAGGCCGAGGATCGGGCCCGCGCACGGCGCCCACAGCAAACCCGTCGCGATGCCGAGCAGGAACGACGAGCCGATGCGCGGCTTGTCGCCGTCCTTCTGTGCGAGCGCGGTGAGCCGGTTGCCCGCGCTGACGAGCGGGTGCATCAAACGATCGGCGAGACGCGGCAGCAGCAGCGTCAGGCCGAACACACCGAGCAGCACGATCGCGATCCAGCGGCCGTACTGGTTAGCCTGCGTGACCCAACCGCCACCGACGGCCGCCAGCGTCGCGACGAAGGCAAAGGTGAGCGCCATGCCGCCGAGCAACGGCAGGCCGGAGCGCACGAACGGCTGGTCAGCGCGCGCGAAGACGAAGGGCAGCACGGGCAGAATGCACGGACTCAGGATCGTGAGCGCGCCGCCGAGGTAAGCGAGGACGATGAGTAACATGATCGTTGGATGGTTGATCGTGCGAAGTTAGATAAGTCAGGCGGCGCGCGGCGTGAAAGTCATCGCGAGTCCGTTCATGCAGTAGCGCAGTCCCGTCGGTTTCGGGCCGTCGTCGAACACGTGACCCAGATGGCCGCCGCAGCGCCGGCAATGCACTTCCGTGCGCACCATGCCCCACGAGCCGTCCTCGCGCGTCGCAATGGCGTGATCGAGCGGCGCCCAGAAGCTCGGCCAGCCCGTGTGGCTGTCGAACTTCGTGCTCGACGCAAAGAGGTCGAGGCGGCATCCCGCGCAGGCGAACACGCCGCTGCGGTGCTCGTCGTTCAGCGGGCTGCTGAACGGGCGCTCGGTGCCTTCCTCGCGCAGCACGTGGTATTGCGCGGGCGTGAGCTGCTGGCGCCACTGCGAATCGGAATGCATGACTTCGAAGCGCGCGGCGGCACCGCCAGCCGCACCGCCAGCCGCACCGCTGCTGGATGCATCCGGCGCGCCCGCGGCGAGCGCGCGCCAGTTCGTAAGGGCTGCCAGCGCCGCCAGCGCGCTGCCACCCGTCAACAGGAACTGCCTGCGGCTTTTCATCGTGTGCTCCTTCGTGCGACTCGATTGAACGTGGCCGTAGCGTAAGTCCGCCGTGATCTCAGGGTCCTCACGGAAACTTAAATTAATTGTGATAACCCGGCGGCCGAATTTTCTGCACAATGTCAGGGCAGTAAACGTTGTATGACGACGTTTCATCCCACTTATCTGGTCAATTCTTTTCAAGCGAGCCGATGGACCACCCGAAGCGCGTACTGATCGTCGAAGACGACGTCGACATTGCGAATGTGCTGAGCCTGCATCTGCGGGACGAGCGCTACGAAGTCGTGCACAGCGCCGACGGCAACGAAGGGCTGCGGCTGCTGGAGCAGGGCAACTGGGACGCGCTGATCCTCGACCTGATGCTGCCGGGCGTCGACGGTCTGGAGATCTGCCGCCGCGCCCGCGCGATGGCGCGCTATACGCCCATCATCATCACCAGCGCGCGGTCGAGCGAAGTGCACCGGATACTCGGCCTCGAACTCGGTGCGGACGACTATCTCGCGAAGCCGTTTTCCGTACTCGAACTGGTCGCGCGCGTGAAGGCGCTGCTGCGGCGCGCCGACGCGATGGCGAAAGACGCGCGCATGGAAGCGGGCAGCCTGAATCTCGCGGGGCTGTTCATCGACCCGCTCACGCGCGAAGCGACCGTGAAAGGCAAACGGATCGAACTGACGCCGCGCGAATTCGATCTGCTGTACTTCTTCGCGAGCCGTCCGGGCAAGGTGTTTTCGCGGATGGATCTGCTCAACGCCGTGTGGGGCTATCAGCACGAAGGCTACGAGCACACCGTCAACACGCACATCAACCGGCTGCGCGCGAAGATCGAAGACGACCCCGCGCAGCCGACGCGCATCCTGACGGTCTGGGGACGCGGCTACAAGTTCGTCGCCGACCCGGCCGCGCACGAGGGAGAAGCGCCGTGAACCTGTCATTGACCCAGCGGCTGTCGCTGGTGTTTTCGGTGTTGCTGCTCGCGTGCTGCGGCGCGTCGGCGTGGCTGCAGATCCGTTCGAGCGATCTGCACGAGAAGGAAGTCATTCAGAGCCTGTCGCGCGATCTGGCGTCGCATATCGCGCGCAATCCGGCCTTGTCGGACGACAGCGGCGACGGCACGCGCAAGGCAGCCATGCGGGAGATTTTCGGGCAGTTGATGGTCGTCAATCCGAGCGTCGAGGTGTATCTGCTCGATCAGAACGGCCATATCGAAGGCGACGACGCGCCCGCCGGGCATCTGAAGCGGATGCAGGTCGATGTAAAGCCCGTGAGGCAGTTCATCGCCGGTGACGCGCTGCCGATTCTCGGCGACGACCCGCGCAGCATCGACGGCCGCAAGGTCTTCAGCGCTGCGCTGCTGCCGCACACAGGAAACCGTCCGCCCGAATACCTGTACGTCGTGCTCCAGGGCGAAGCGCACGACGAACTCGCGGCGCGCGTCGCGGCGAGTTCGGTGTTGCGCACCACGTTATGGTCGATGGCGCTTGTCGCGTTGCTGGGTCTGGTTGCCGGTCTGATGGCGTTCGGTCTGATCACGCGGCCGCTGCGCCGTCTCACCGACGCGATGCGCCAGTTCGACGCGAACGGCGAACCCGGCACGCCGCCCACGCTGCAGCATGCGGCACGCGTCGCGCCACCCAACTCACGAGACGAAATCGCGACGCTCGAATCGACCTTCGCGCAGATGGCCGAACGCATCGGCCAGCAATGGCGCGAACTGACGCGGCAGGACCAGGAGCGGCGCGAACTGGTGGCGAACATTTCACACGATCTGCGCACGCCGCTGACGTCGCTGCACGGCTACCTCGAAACGCTGTCGATGAAAGCGGATTCGCTGACGGACGCCGAGCGCAAGCGCTATCTCGCGATCGCGCTTGCACAGAGCGTGAAGGTTGGACGGCTCGCGCAGTCGCTGTTCGAACTCGCGCGACTCGAACACGGCAACGTGCAGCTCGCGCTCGAAGATTTCTCGCTCGTCGATCTGCTGCAGGACGTGTTCCAGAAATTCGAGTTGTCGGCGGAAGCGCGGCATATCCACTTGCGCGCGGGCATCGCACCGCGTCTGCCGAACGTGACGGCCGATCTCGGCATGATCGAGCGTGTGCTGACTAACCTGCTCGACAACGCAATCCGTCACACGCCCGACGACGGCGCCGTCGATGTCGATCTCGCCGTGCGCGACGGCAAGGTGTCGGTGACGGTCAGCGACACAGGGCCGGGCATGTCGGCCGAAGTGCGCGCGCGGCTGTTCCAGCGCGCGTTCACGTCGGGCGGCGCGCATCGCGGCGGGCTGGGGCTGCTGATCGTGCAGCGCATGCTGCAGTTGCACGACAGCCAGATACGGCTCGTCGAACGCGAAGGCACGACCTTCTGCTTCGAACTGCATCCCGTTGGCAGCGTGCAGAAGGGCGGCCGCGCGGTGGCATCCGTCCAGTAACGCGTTCACGCATCGGCCGTTTGAAAACACGCAGAAAAACACGGCCGTGCGAACGGCTGTCATCAACGGTCCCTAAGATAACGCTGCAAAAACAGGCGATAAAACAAACGCGGGTTTGAAACACGCGATGGTTTGTCGTGCCGGCCGTACATCTTATCGAGGCGTTTTTTCTGAAGCGCTGCTTGAAAAGATGTTGCCTTCCAATCGTTAAAGAAGCGGCCATCTAAGCCGTTATCAGCGTGAAGACCATACGAGATATATTTTGGCGCACGCGATTCGGCTAGACTGCTGTTCATTCTCCTGAAGAAAAACGCCGCGCGTATTTCGCAAGCGGCGAACATCGTTTTCCCTCGCGTGCGCGTTGAAGTGCATTGATGTCGGATCGCAACAAGGACAGACGAAATGCGGTGGTGCAACTCATATGCATGTGTCTGGCGGCGGGGCAATGTTGCCCGCATTGCGCGAGCGGTTGTTCGTCCGAAACGCTTACTTGACTCAGTCATCCTTTTTCTCGGCTGCTGCATGCTGGTTGCACATGCGACGGCGGCGGAGAACGTGCTGCGCGTGCTGGCATGGCCAGGCTATGCCGATGCCGATGTCGTGAAGGGATTCGAGAGCCGCTATCACGCGAAGGTCGAAGTCACGCTGATCGATTCCGACGAAGCGCTGTGGGACAAGATGCATCAGGGCTCGCAGCCGCAGTTCGACGTGCTCGCCGCGAACACTGCGGAAATCCAGCGCTACGCACACGACAATCTGCTCGCGCCGCTCGACCTCGCGAGTCTGCCGAACACGAAGCGCCAGTTGCCGCGCTTTCGCGCGCTGTCGTCGATCGACGGCCTCACGAAACACGGCACCGTCTACGCGATTCCGTTCACCTATTCGACGATGGGCCTGATCTACGACCGCAAGCAGGTCAGCGTCGCGCCGCATTCGATGAACGAACTGTGGAATCCGCGCTATCGCGGCAAGGTGCTCGACTACAACAGCGCGCAGCACAACTTCTCGTTCACGGCGCTCGCGCTCGGTTATCCCGATCCGTTCCAGCTGAACAACGCGCAGGTCCAGACGATCACGCGCAAGCTGATCGATCTGCGCCGCAATCTGCTGACCTACTACAACCTGCCCGAAGAAGCCGCCGCGTTTTTCGTGCAGCACAAGGTCGCGCTGATGTTCGGCAACTACGGCACGCAGCAACTCGAACTGCTGCGCCGCGCGGGTGCCGACGTCGGCTATGTGATTCCCGACGAAGGCGTGCTCGCGTGGCTCGACTGCTGGTCGATGACGAGCGCGGCGGCGAACCGTCCGCTCGCGCTCGCGTGGATCAACTACATGCTCGAGCCCGATGTGAGCCGTCTGCTGACGCAACGTCAGGGGCTCGCGAACACGCTGACGGAAGCGCCTGAAAACACCGGCAAGAGCCACATTCGCTGGCTCGAACCCGTCGAGAATATCCAAAAGCGCGAGGCGCTGTGGAGCCGTATCGTGTCGGGCGACCGTCCGGAGCGATTCTGATGATGCGTCCCGGACTCACGTTCAAGCTCTCTGTGCTGCTCGCGCTGATCGGCGTGCTGGCGTCGGGCACGACGGGCTTTTACGCGTATCGCGCGAACCGGACCATGCTCGTGCACGAAGCGGAGCGCAGCCTGCTCACGTCGACGGAACTGCTCGGGCAGCGCTTCACGGTCGCGATCAACGATATCGCCGCCGATGCGCTCGTGCTGTCGACGATGCCATCAGCGGCAAACATCGCGATGAGCGACGACGGCACGTCGCTCGAAAACCCGGCGCGCGACCGCCTTGCGCAGGTGTTCGCGAGCTTCATCGTGCAGCATCCCGAGTATCTGCAGGTGCGGCTCATCGCGCGTAATCACTACGGGCTGGAACTGATCCGTCTCGATCGCGAATCGGGCGGCGCGGTGCGTGTGCAGGAAAGCGCGCTGCAGGAGAAAGGCCAGTTCGCGTATGTGTTCGAGACGCTCGCACTGCAGCCGGGGCGCGTGTATATCTCGCCCATCGCCGTCAATCACGAACATGGCGCGCACGCGGCCGAAGGCAAGCCGACGCTGCGAGTCGGCACGCCCGTCGCGAACGCGCGCGGCGAAGTGGTCGGCGCAGTCGTGATCGACGTCGATCTGGCGAGCCTGCTGCGCCTTTCGCAAGCCGATCTGCCGACCGACTATCAGGTCTATCTCGCGAACGAGTGGGGCGATTTTCTCGTGCATCCCGATCCGTCGCAGACCTTCGGTTTCGACAAGGGCCGGCGCGTGTTCATGCAGGACAGTTTCGCGGCGACGAAGCATTTGTTCGAGCAGTCGACGCAGCCCGTGCTGCTCAACGGCCTGACGCAACCGAACGTGGCGCAGGGCCATGTGCTCGCCTTCGTGCGCCGGCCGTTCGGCGAATCGCAGGGCAACCGCTTTCTTGTGATCGGTCTCGCGAAACCGCTGCACGATGTGCTCGTCGGCGCAAACATGCTCGGCAACAGCATCGTGCGGATGGTGCTGATTTTCAGCGCATTCGCGATCCTGCTGGCCATCCTGTTTGCGCGCGCGTTGACGCGTCCGCTGCATACGCTCGCCGACGCCGCCACGCACTTTTTCTCCGAGCACACGATGGACGCGCTGCCCGTGCGGCGCACGGATGAAATCGGCGTGCTTGCGCGCGGCTTCGAGCGCATGCGCCGTGAGATCCGCGTGCAGATGGACGAGTTGCGCAGCAAGCAGCATGAACTGACGCATCTCGCGAGTCACGACGGCCTGACGGGGCTGCCGAACCGCATGCTGTTCATGCAGAAGCTGGAGGAAGCGATCGACCGCGCGCGCGTGAACGGATCGCGGCTCGCGGTGCTGTTCATCGACCTGAACCGCTTCAAGCAGATCAACGATCAATACGGCCACTCCGTCGGCGACGATGTGCTCGCGATCGTCGCGCGTCGCTTGCAACAGGTGTTGCATCCGGGCGATGTCGTCGCTCGGCTCGGCGGCGACGAATTCATCGTGCTCGTGAAGGGCGAGCGTTCCGCCGAAGCCGCGCCTGCGATCGCCGCGCGCATCGTGCGAACGATCGACGACGAACTGCTGATCGGCGATCAGCCGATGGCCGTCGGCGCGAGCATCGGCATCAGCCAGTTCCCCTCCGACGGCGATTCCGCTGAAGCGCTGCTGCTCAACGCGGATGCCGCGATGTATGCGGCGAAGTCGGGCGGCTCGGGCGCTTGGCTGTCGTATCGCGAACTGATCGACCTGCAGCGCACGCGGGCCACGCGCGAACCGCAGCGGCAGATCGAACGCGAAGCCGAAAAGGTCGAACCCGCCGGCGATGGCGCGGACGTGATCGTCTAGGCGCTGAACAAAACGGTCGTATAAGGCGAGGCTTTTCCGCGCGGCACGGTTCTTGCAAAAACCTTGCACGTCAAAGCGGAAAGGAGAATCCGATGACCTTGGCCATTTATCTGATCGGCTGGCTGATTTTCATTGGCGGCGTGTCGTGGGCCCTCGTCAGCATGCACGTCGCACAGCACTATGTCGCGATCGTCGCCGTCATCCTGCTTGGCATCGGCGTGGTCACGGGCGCGACCCGCGCACGCGGCCGCGACCGTTCTTCATAGCTTTCCCGGCACGTAATCCGATCGCGGCGGCAGGCAGTTTTTGCCTGCCGCCGTGACATTTTTCGACATAGTTTTTGAACTGACCTCGCGGGCCGTTTCTTCTACGATTCATTCCGTCGCCACGCTGCATCAGCAAGTGGCCCGAACCGTGAAGGAACTGCCGTGAAAACCCGCTCGCAACTCTTCTCTTCGATTTCTGGTCTGCTGAATCGTACGTCGGCGTCCGCCGCGCGCGGCGTCTCGCGTCGCCTCGCGCTGGCTGCGGCAGCCACGGTGATCGGCGCAAGCGCGTCGCTCGTCAGCGTGCCCGCATGGGCCGGCTGGTACGGCCACGGCACGGCGTACACGTCGCGCGGCGAATACAACGGCGCACACGGCGGCTACTGCAGCGGCGGCACCTGCAATCACGCGGGCGGCGTCGCCGGCCCCGACGGCCGCGTCGCGACCAACTCCGGCAGCGTCACGCGCACGTCGCCCGGCCAGTTCTCGAACTCGGGCACGGCGTACGGTCCGAACGGCCGCTCGGTCCAGCATTCGGGCGACACCAGCTGCGCAAGCGGCACCTGCTCGCACACGGGATCGATGACGGGCTCGGACGGCAAGACGGCGTCGACATCGGGCGAAGTGACGCGTAACGGCGCGGGCCAGTACTCGTCGTCGGGCACGGTGACGGGCGGCAACGGTACCACCTACAACCACTCGGCATCGACGAACTGCGGCGGCTATACGTGCTCGCGCTCGGGCACGGTGTCGGGCAGCAACGGCGGCACGGTCACGCATTCGGGCAGTGCGACGAGCGTCGCACCGGGCGTCGTCGTTACGTCGGGCAGTGCGACGGGCACGCACGGCAACACGGTCACGACGAGCGGCACGGTCGTCCACGGCGGCGCAGTGACGACGGGTGGAACGACCGTCGTGGCCGGCAGCACGACGACGGTCGGCGCGGCCGTCATCGTCCCGCCGCCGGTTGTGGTGCCGCCGCCGACGTCGACGGTGGTCGTCGCTGCACCCGCACCGGTTCCGGCTCCCGTTGTGGTTGCGCCGCCTCCGCCCGCCGCTGTCGTCGTCGCGCCGGCACCCGTCGTCGTGCCGCCGCCCCCGGCGCATGTCGTGGTCGTCGCTCCGCCGCCCCCGCATGTCGTGTATGTCGCGCCGAAGCCGCGTCCCCTGGTGCTGATTCCGGGACACTGGGTGGGCCGCGTGTGGATTCCGGCGCACTGGGTCTGAAACCGAAGGAGGATCGGGCAGCAAAAACAAACGGCGCGTGAAGCGCCGTTTGTTTTTTGGGGGATCGGAGATTCAACCCGGCTTCATACCGGGCCCGACGGTGACGGAAGGATCGACGGCATCCGCGACAACCGCTGCGGGTACGAGCGGCTTGCTGCGAAAACGCGAACGGATGCGGCGGCGCATCGGCTCTTCGAAGTAGGTGAAGACGACGACGCTGAACAGCAGCGTGAAGACGAGCGGAATCCATCCGTTGTTGACGCGAAAACCCGCGAGCCACGCGAGATACGCAAGCGGCACGTGAATCAGGAACAGCGCATAACTCGCTTCGCCGAAACGCACGAGCCAGCGCTGATTCAGCACGCCGAGCACGGGGCGTTCGAGCAGCGCGAGGCCGAGAATCAGCGTCGCGAAGAACGGGCTTTGCGGATAGAACACGGGCGACACCGGCTGCCACAGCGCGAGGATGATCAGCACGACGACGGAGCCCGACACGAGCGCGATGCCACGCTTGTGCATCGACACGCCGCGCGCACGCAACGCCTGAAACGCGAGCGCCGCGCCGATGCCCAGCATGAATTCGGCGATCCGGCACAACGGCAGCGCGCCCGCCAGAAAGTGACTGCGCGACGCCGGAAACACGACCATGAAGAACACGATCATCAGACCCTGCGCAATCCAGACGCCGACCAGCGTGGCGGCGAGCGTCGACGCGCGCATCTTCACGAAGCGCGCGAGGATCAACGGAAAGAGCGCGTAGAAAAACGCCTCGCACGATACGCTCGATGCCGGGCCGTTCCACGGCTGGTTGATGGCGGCGAACGGGAACCACGCGGTGATCAGCAGCACCTGCGCGATGAAGCTCACCACCAGCGACAGATTGATCGACGACTTCAGCGCGAACCACTTGAGCAGCAGCACGTCGTTGTGCGAGATCACGAGATACGCCGTGGTGATCGACGCAATGGCCAGCGCGAGCAGGATGTTCGGATAGATGCGCGCGACACGCGCCACGTAGAAGTTGTGCGGACTCTGCGTCGCGAGTTCGTCGCGATACGTGTAGGTGAGAATGAAGCCCGACAGCACGAAGAACAGCGACACGGCCGAGCGCCCGCCATCGACGAAATCGAAGAAGGGAAGGGGTGTGTTGAGCAGGTCGAGTTCGCGGTAATGCGAGAGAACAACTGTCAGCGCCGCGAGAAAACGGATGCTCGTCAGCGCGGGAACGATGCCGTTCGCCTGGGTGGTCGTCGCTCGCATTGGGCTCTCATTCTGAATGAAAAGGATGCGCCAAAGTTTCTGCATCGATGATGCAGTTTAGCGGTCCGACAACACCTTCTTTCCGGTCGAACCCTGACTCGTCGGAAAAAAACGAGACATTGGCCGAGCGGCCCCCGGTGCGCGTTGTGTCGCCGCACCGGTTGCATCGCGGGATGCTTCGCCGAGCCGGTTTCAAGCGCGTTTCATGCGCCTTGCATGGCCGCTTTCGACAGCCTTTGTCCGATCCAGACAAACCCTGATTGCTGCCGCAAAAGCGCCACTGCTATCGTGCGCAGGTCATGTGGAAGCGCTTCCACTCTGGACTTCGATTCCGTCCGACGAATGCGCTTCCATGCGTATCACAACAACATTGAGAGGAGGTTCCGTGGCATACGATGCAGTGGCACCCGGCAGCAGTCAGCAGAGCGATCCGTTCACGCCTTCCGCCGATTCGGTGCTGTGGCGCAAGGACTTCCTGCTCGGCGCGGCGACGGCTTCGTATCAGATCGAAGGCGCCGTGAATGAAGATGGCCGCCTGCCGTCGATCTGGGACACGTTCTCGGCGACACCGGGCAAAGTGCTCGCGGGCGATACGGGCGAAGTCGCCTGCGATCACTATCACCGCTGGGAAAGCGATCTCGATCTGCTGACGCGTCTGAATTTCGAGGCGTACCGTCTTTCCGTCGCATGGCCGCGCGTGATGGACGAAGCAGGGCGACCGAACCAGAAGGGCCTCGACTTCTACAAGCGGCTGCTCGGCCGGTTGAAAGAAAAAGGCTTGCAGACCTTCGTCACGCTGTATCACTGGGACATGCCGCAGCATCTGGAAGATCGCGGCGGCTGGCTGAATCGCGAGACGGTCTATCGCTTCGCCGATTACGCCGATCTGATGAGCCGCGAGCTGGCTGGTCACGTCGATGCATGGATGACGCTCAACGAGCCGTGGTGCTCGGCGTTCCTCGGCTACGGCAACGGGCATCACGCGCCGGGCCTCGCGAACGTGCGCTACGCGACGCAGGCGATGCATCATCTTCTGCTCGCGCACGGCGAGGCGACCAAGGTGTTGCGCGCTAACGATCCGGCGTCGATGAAAGGCATCGTCGCGAACGTGGGACGCGGCACATCGGCGTCGTCGAGCGAGGCGGATCAGCGCGCCGCGCATCTGTTCGAAGTGCAGCACAACGCATGGATTCTCGATCCGCTGCTCAAGGGCGAATATCCTGCCGATCTGTGGGAACTGTGGCCCGGTGCCGAGCCGCTCGTGCTCGAAGGCGACATGCAGACGATCGCCGCGCCGCTCGACTTCCTCGGCATCAATTATTATTTCCGCACCAATGTGAAGAGCGACGGCGCGCATGGTTTCGTCGACGTGCCGCTGCCCGATGTCGAACGCACGCAGATGGGCTGGGAAGTGCATCCGGACGGCTTGCGCGATCTGCTGACGGGTTTTCACGGCACGTATCCGAATTTGCCGCCGATCTACATTACGGAGAACGGCATGGCATCGGACGACAACGTGCAGGATGGCCACGTCGACGATCCGCAGCGCATTTCGTTTCTGAAGCGGCATCTGGCCGCCGTCGATCAGGCCGTCAAGCAGGGCGTCGATATTCGCGGGTACTTCGTGTGGTCGCTGCTCGATAACTTCGAGTGGGCGTTCGGGTATGAGCGGCGCTTCGGCGTCGTGCACGTCGATTACGGCACGCAGCAGCGCACGGTCAAGCGCAGCGGCGAGCTGATCGCGAAGTTCATCGAGGCGCGCAGCAAGAAGAACTGACACGCAGACAACATAAGCTGGAATGCAGTCGAGCCGATAAATCGGGCACCGAGCCCGAAGGAGACGGAATGAACAGCAGAAAACAGTGGGCGTTGAAAAGCGGTATCGCACTGGCATTGGCCATCACGGGCATCGTCGCGCATGCCGAGCCGTTGAAAGCCAATGTGATTCACTGGTGGACGTCGGGCGGGGAATCGGCGGCCATCCGGCAGTTCGCCGACGCGTACAACCAGGCGGGCGGCCAGTGGGTCGACAACGCCGTGGCGGGCGCGGACCAGGCGCGTGCGACCGCGATCAACCGCATTGTCGGCGGCGATCCGCCCACGGCTGCGCAGTTCAACACGTCGAAGCAGTTTCACGACCTGATCGATCAGGGCCTGCTCAACAACGTCGACACGGTCGCCACGAAAGAAAACTGGGCGGGCATCTTCCCGCAATCGATACTCGACAGCATCAAGGTCAACGGCCATTACTACGCGGCGCCCGTCGATATCCACATGCCTGCGTGGTTCTTCTATTCGAAGCCGGTGTTCGCGAAGGCGGGCATCGCGGGCGACCCGAAGAGCTTCGACGAATTTGTCGCCGATCTCGACAAGCTGAAGAAGGCGGGCGTGATCCCGCTCGCGCTCGGCGGGCAGCCGTGGCAGGAGAAGATCACGTTCGACGCCGTATTCGCCGACGTCGGCGGGCCCGATCTCTATCTGAAGGTGTATCGCGACCGCGATGCGAACGCAGTGAAATCCGATGCGTTCAAGAAGGTGCTCGCGTCGTTCAAGAAACTGCACGACTATGTCGATCCCGGCTCGCCTGGCCGCAACTGGAACGACGCGACGGCGCTCGTGATTTCCGGCAAGGCCGGCGTGCAGATCATGGGCGACTGGGCGAAGGGCGAGTTCTCGGCGGCGAAGCAGACGCCCGGCAAGGACTTCGGCTGCTTCCCCGGCTTCGGTCCGCATTCGCCGTATCTCGTCGCGGGCGACGTGTTCGTGTTCCCGAAGACCGACAACGCGAACGCGATCAAGGCGCAGAATCTGCTGGCCACTGTGATGACGTCGCCGCAGGCGCAGGTCGCGTTCAGCGCGAAGAAGGGCTCGATTCCGATCCGGCCGGACATCGACGCGAACCAGCTCGACATCTGCGCGAAGGAGGGCATCGCGATCATGAAGGACAAGTCGCGTCAGTTGCCGAACCCGGAAATGCTGTTGTCGCCCGACATGCAGGGTGCGTTGACGGACGTCATCACGAACTTCTGGAACAAGAACCAGTCGGTCGACGATGCACAGAAAGCCTTTGCCAGCGCGCTAAAAGGCTGACGCACGATGGGGACGCTCAAGTCGCACGCGTTGCCTGACATGACGACGAAATCGCGGCCGGCTGCGAAGGCGCACGGGCGGCCATTGCGCAAGCGCTGGTCGCTCGCCGCATGGATCGCGCTGATCCCGATGATACTGACGGTGATCTTCGCGTATCTCGGCACGATGCTGTGGACGGCGCGCGTGTCGCTCAGCAACTCGCGCACGTTTCCTTCGAACGATTTCGTCGGCTTCACGCAATACGTGCGGCTCTTTCATAACGACCGCTGGCTCGTGTCGTTGCAGCACATTGCAATCTACGGCGTGTGCTTCATCGTCGCGTGTCTCGCGATCGGCATGCTGCTCGCAATCTTCATCGATCAGCGCGTGATGGCGGAAGGCGTGCTGCGCACGGTGTTCCTGTATCCATACGCGATGTCGTTCGTCGCGACGGGACTGGTGTGGCAATGGATCCTCAATCCCGAACTCGGCGCGCAGTCGCTGCTGCACAAGATGGGCTTCACGCATGCGCGCTTCGACTGGATCGTCGATCAGGACTGGGTGATCTATACGATCGTGATCGCGACCGTGTGGCAGGCGTCGGGGCTCGTGATGGCGGTGATGCTCGCGGGCCTGCGCGGCATCGACGACGAGTTGTGGAAAGCCGCGCGCATCGACGGCATTCCGCGTTGGCGCGTGTATGCGAGCATCGTCATTCCGATGCTCGGGCCTTCGATCTCGACGGCCTTCGTGCTGCTGTTCGTCGCCGTGGTCAAACTATTCGACGCCGTCGTCGCGATGACGCAAGGCGGTCCCGGCACCGCGAGCGAAGTGCCCGCGAAGTTCATCATGGATTATCTGTTCGGGCGCGCGAATATCGGGCTGGCGTCGGCGGCTTCGATCGTGCTGCTCGCTACGGTTCTCGCGATACTCGCGCCGTTTCTCTATGCACGCAGCCGCAACGCGTCGCGCAAGGAGGTGTGATGAGCACGACGCTGCAACCTTCCGCTCATACGCCGAACCCGCGTCAACGTCACGTGCGCAGGAAGCGTTTTTCGCCGTCGCGTCTCGGCATTTACGGCTTTCTGATCATCGCCGCGCTGTTCTTCCTGTTGCCGCTTTACGTGATGCTCGTCACCTCCGTGAAGCCGATGAGCGAGATACGTCTGGGCAATCTGCTCGCACTGCCGATCCACTTCACGCTCGCGCCATGGGCCGATGCGTGGCAGTCGGCGTGCACGGGACTCGATTGCAACGGCATCCGCGTGGGCTTCTGGAACTCGGTGCGCATCGTCGTACCGAGCACGGTGTTCTCCATCGTGATCGGCGCGATCAACGGCTATGCGCTGTCGTTCTGGCGGCCGCGCGGTGCAGGCGTGTTCTTCGGCGTGCTGCTGCTCGGCGCGTTCATTCCGTATCAGGTGATGATCTATCCGATGGTGCGCGTGCTCGCGAGCGTGCATCTGTTCAGCTCGCTGCCCGGCATCGTGATCATTCATACGATATTCGGCATGCCCGTGATGACGCTGCTGTTCCGCAATTACTACGCGGGCATACCGCTCGAGCTGTTCAAGGCGGCACGTATCGACGGCGGCGGTTTCTGGCGCATCTTCTTTCAACTGATGCTGCCGATGTCGCTGCCTATCATCGTCGTCGCGATGATTTTGCAGGTGACGAACATCTGGAACGACTACCTGCTCGGCCTCGTGTTCGCAGGCACGCGCAATCTGCCGATGACGGTGCAACTCAACAACATCATCAACACGACGACGGGCGAGAAGATCTACAACGTCAACATGGCGGCGACGATACTGACGTCCGTCGTGCCGCTCGCCGTGTATTTCATTTCGGGCCGCTGGTTCGTGCGCGGCATCGCGTCGGGCGCGGTGAAGGGCTGAGGGAACGACATGGCAACGAACATGGCAAACGTCGCGGTCCGCGACCTGAAAATCCAGCTTGGCGCGAACACGGTGATCGACGCGCTCGATCTCGACGTGCGCGCAGGCGAATTCGTCGTGCTGCTCGGGCCGTCGGGTTGCGGCAAGTCGACATTGCTGCACAGCATCGCGGGCTTGATCGACGTGACGGAAGGCAGCATCGAGATCGGCGGCGAGGACATGACGTGGGCCGATCCGAAAGACCGGCGCATCGCGCTCGTGTTCCAGTCGTACGCGTTGTATCCGACGATGAGCGTCGAGCGGAATCTGTCTTTTGCGCTGCGCATCAGCGGCACGCCGAAGGCGGAGATCGAGCGGCGCGTCGCGCGTGCGTCCGACATGCTGCAACTCGGACCGCTGCTCAAGCGCAAGCCGGCACAACTGTCGGGCGGGCAGCGGCAGCGCGTGGCGATCGGACGCGCGATCGTGCGCGAAGCCGATGTGTTTCTGTTCGACGAGCCGCTATCGAATCTCGATGCGAAGCTGCGCACGGAACTGCGCCGCGAACTCAAGCAGTTGCATCAGCAACTCGGCGCGACGATGATCTACGTGACGCACGATCAGGTCGAAGCGATGACGCTTGCCACGCGGATGGCCGTGATGAAGAACGGCGTGATCCAGCAGTTCGGCACGCCCGCCGAAGTGTATGCGCGGCCCGCGAATCTGTTCGTCGCGACCTTCCTCGGCTCGCCGGCGATGAACCTGCTGAACGGCACGCTGCTTGCGCAGGACGATGGCGTGCGCTTTACGGGCGCAAAGCTCGATCTCGATGTTTCGTCGTATCCGTTTGCTGCGCCGCCGGAAAACGGCAAGCCGTGCGTGCTCGGCGTGCGGCCCGAAGACGTGCGCGTGCGCATCGGTGCGGACTCGAATCAGCGCGGGCAAGTGTCGCTTATCGAACCAATGGGCAACCACCGGGTTATCTGGCTCGATTATCATGGCACACAGATCGCGTCGATCGATCAGGAGAAGACGCCCGTCGCTGTCGGCGATTCAGTGGCGTTCGCGATCGACGGCGCACATGTATCGCTGTTCGACGAGGCGGGCGGGGCGCGCCTCTGAACGGCAGGCGCAACACTACAAGCGGACGGAGACACCGTGGCGACCCTCAAAGATGTGGCGGAGCTGGCGGGCGTGGGGCTCTCGACAGCCTCGCGCGCCATTTCGGGCAAAGGACCCGTATCGGCGGAAGCTGCTGCGCGCGTGAAGGCCGCGATCGCCGAACTCAACTTCCGGCCGTCGTCGATCGGCCGCGCGATGGCCACGCAGCAACTCGGCATCATCGGCCTGTTCGTGCCGACGTTCTTCGGCTCGTACTACGGCACGATACTCAAGCAGACGGACCTCGAACTGCGCTCGGTGCATCGGCATGTCGTCGTCGCGACCGGCTGCGGCGAGTCGACGCCGCGCGAGCAGGCGCTCGAAGCGGTGCGTTTTCTGATCGGACGGGACTGCGACGGCGTCGTCGTGATCAGCCACGATCTGCATGACGAGGATCTCGACGAGTTGCATCGGCTGCACCCGAAGATGGTGTTCCTCAACCGCGCGTTCGATGCGTTGCCGGATGCGTCGTTCTGCCCCGACCATCGGCGCGGCGGCGAACTGGCGGCGGCGACACTGCTCGAACATGGGCATCGGCGGGTGGCTGTGATTTCGGGGCCGTACACGGCGTCGGACAACGTGGAGCGTCTCGATGGCTTCTTCGAAGAACTCGCGCGCCACGGCATTGCACGCGAGACGGTGCCGTTGATCGAATCGGACTTCTCGCCTGAAGGCGGCTACGCGGCGACGTGCCGGCTGCTCGAATCGAAGGTGCCGTTTACGGGGCTCTTTTGTGCCAACGATACGATGGCTGTCAGTGCGTTGGCCCGTTTCCAGCAGCTTGGCATTTCGGTGCCGGGCGATGTGTCCGTGATCGGCTACGACGACGATTACTCGGCGGCGTACTCGGCGCCTGCGTTGACGTCGGTGCATATTCCGACTGCGGAGTTGACGCAGAACGCAGTGCGTTGGCTCATCAATCAGTGTTATGGAACGAAGTGGGAGATCTTTCGCGAGTTTCCGGTGACTGTGTCGATGCGGGCGTCCGTGGGGCGGCCCAAAGTGAATTAGGACGGAGTCCACATGCAACCGCCGCCGCTTGACAACCCCTTTCTCGAATCGCTCGCGGTTGAATTGACTGAGTGGCGCAGTGGCTATGCCGAGTTCACTATGCCTATCCGGCCGGAGACGTTGAATCGGCAGCGGGTTTTGCAAGGTGGTGCTATTGCTACTTTGCTTGACGCTGCCGCGGGCTATTCCGGGCTTTATAGCGAGGGCGATCCTGTTCATGCTTTTACCCTCTCGTTGACGATTAGTTATCTCGACAAAGGGCTTGGGGAGAAGGTCATCAGTAAAGGGTTTCTTGAGCGCAAAGGGCGGTCGGTGTTTTTTGCTCGTGCTGAGGCTTGGGTTGATGGGAGGGTTTTGATTGCTAGCGCGCAAGGCGTATTCAAATACGCGTGAAGTTTTTTTGTTGGCATCCGCGAATTCGTTTCTGTACTTCATGCGTTGCCCCTGTGGGGGCAACGCCTGAAGCACAGACAGCAAAACGCGGATGCCAGCGAAAACGACCCCAAGCCGCCCAGGCGCAAAAACCCGCTCTGCGGGAAAGAATCCCAGCAATCAGCTAAGATCAACGTCTCCCGGCCACCCCGGGGCGCGCGCAGCGGAAAACCGCAGAACAGAACCTTCCAGAGGAACGCATAGCAATGGTCACATCCAGCAGCTACACCGACACCCGTCTGTTGATCAACAACGAATGGTGCGACGCCGCCAGCGGCAAGACCCTCGACGTCGTGAATCCCGCGACGGGCAAGCCGATCGGCAAGGTCGCGCACGCGGGCAAGGCCGATCTGGACCGCGCGCTGGAAGCCGCGCAGAAGGGTTTCGAAGCATGGCGCAAGGTGCCGGCCAACGAACGCGCCACGACGATGCGCAAAGCCGCCGCCTTCGTGCGCGAACGCGCCGACAACATCGCGCGCCTGATGACGCAGGAGCAGGGCAAGCCGTTCGCCGAAGCGCGTATCGAAGTGCTGTCGGCCGCCGACATCATCGAATGGTTCGCCGACGAAGGCCGTCGCGTGTACGGTCGTGTCGTGCCGTCGCGTAACCTCAACGCGCAATCGACCGTGCTCAAGGAGCCGATCGGCCCCGTCGCCGCCTTCACGCCGTGGAATTTCCCGGTGAATCAGGTGGTCCGCAAGCTGAGCGCCGCGCTCGCGAGCGGTTGTTCGTTCCTCGTCAAGGCACCGGAAGAAACGCCCGCGTCGCCGGCACAACTGCTGCAGGCTTTCGTCGATGCAGGCGTGCCCGCCGGTACGGTCGGCCTCGTGTTCGGCGATCCCGCCGAGATCTCGAGCTACCTGATCCCGCATCCCGTCATCCGCAAAGTCACGTTCACCGGCTCGACGCCCGTCGGCAAGCAACTCGCCGCGCTCGCGGGCCAGCACATGAAGCGCGCGACGATGGAACTCGGCGGCCACGCGCCCGTGATCGTCGCGGAAGACGCCGACGTCGCGCTCGCCGTCAAGGCAGCAGGCGGCGCGAAGTTCCGTAACGCGGGCCAGGTGTGCATCTCGCCGACCCGCTTCCTCGTCCACAACAGCATCCGCGAAGAATTTGCCGCGGCGCTCGTCAAGCATGCGGAAGGCCTGAAAATCGGCGACGGTCTCGCCGAAGGCACGCAGCTCGGGCCGCTCGCGAACGCGCGCCGTCTGACGGCCATGGCGAGCATCATCGAGAACGCCCGCACGTCGGGCGCGAAGGTCGCGACGGGCGGCGAGCGCATCGGCTCGGAAGGCAACTTCTTCGCGCCGACCGTGCTGACGGACGTGCCGCTCGAAGCCGACGTGTTCAACAACGAGCCGTTCGGCCCGATCGCGGCAATCCGCGGCTTCGACAAGATCGAAGACGCGATCGCCGAAGCGAACCGTCTGCCGTTCGGCCTCGCGGGCTACGCGTTCACGAAGTCGTTCCGCAACGTGCACCTGCTGTCGCAGAACCTCGAAGTCGGCATGCTGTGGATCAACCAGCCCGCCACGCCGACGCCGGAAATGCCGTTCGGCGGCGTGAAGGATTCGGGCTACGGCTCGGAAGGCGGACCGGAAGCGATGGAAGCCTATCTCGTGACGAAGGCTGTTACGGTGATGGCGGTTTAACGCCCGCACACGCGTCTGCGATTTAATCTGTAGACAAACCGCCCGCCACAATGGCGAGCGGTTTTTTTTCATCTTGTTGCAAGCACGCGAAGAAGCGGTTCGTCGGACGAAACGAAAGCTGTCGGTAAAACTCCCGATTGGTAGCGCTGCTCAGCGCTCCTAGCATGGCGATCGATGCGTGAGCCGCGCATCCCTTTGCTCATATCGTTGCCGTGATTTCAAACACGGCGAATCGATCCCGTTCTACTACTCATTGTGCTGCTGCCGGCAGCTACCCCCGGCGTTCGCCATGCCGCGCGCGTGACAAGAACAACGAGAACGCACTGCGCCCGGGCATCGCGCATCGTCCGTCACGTCACACGTCACTGGAGAGTTTCGATGATTTTTCATGCGTCCATTCCCACGCAAAACCCCGAGCGCGTTGCGCGCGCTCTTGCCGAAGTGTGGGGCGGTTTCGCCGCGCCGTTTTCGCCATTCGAGGGCGCCTGGATGGCGGTAGCCGGCGACGATCGCGGCACGATCATCGAGACCTATCCGAGCAACCTGACGCTCACGCCCGGCGACACGCGCGAGCCGACCGGATCGATGGCGGCCTCGCGTGCGCAATACAGCGGCTTCCATATGGCCGTCGCGTCGCCGCTGTCGGCGGAACAGGTGATCGCGATCGGCGAACGCGAAGGCTGGCGCGCGGTACGCTGCACGCGCGGCAATCATTTCTTCGACGTGATCGAGCTGTGGATCGAAAACAGCACGCTGATCGAAGTGCTGACGCCCGAGATGCAGGCGCAGTATCTGGCTTTCGCGACGCCGGAAAATTTCCGCGCGCTTGCCGAACAGGCAGCTTCTGCTTCTGTTGTTGCGGCGCAATGACTACACTGCGGTGAATGCGTTCACCGGAGTTTGCGATGACTGTCGCTGCACAATTCCCCGCGTCGGTTGCGACGTTCAGAAGCGAGCATGGCTTTTCGATCACGGTGGCGCGCCTGCGCGGCCTGCTCGCCGACAAGGGCATGACGATCTTCGTCGATATCGATCAGGCCGACGCCGCCGCGCAGGTGGGCATGACGCTGCGTCCGATGCGTCTGATCGTGTTCGGCAACCCGAAGGGCGGCACGCCCGTGATGCAGGCGAATCCGTGCGCCGGGTTGCTGCTGCCGCTGAAGGCGCTCGTGTGGGAAGACGACGCGCACGTCACGTGGCTCGCGATTGAGGACGTGACGGGCGCGCTCGTCGACGGCTACGGGCTGGAGACATCGCTCGTCGAGCCGCTCGCGAAAGCGAAAGCCCTCGTGCAGATGGCGGCCGCGCGCGATCTTGCGTGAGTTGTCGTCGTTCCATCCGCAAGTGTCATGAAGCCTTGCACATAATGCGCAGGGCGCGACTCTTCACGACATGACACTGATGCACAGGATGCGGATATCCGGACTGGCCTTTGCGTTGTTCCTTCTTGCGGCGCTGCCCGCATCCACGACGGCGCCATTTGAAGCGGGGCGTGCTGCCACGCTGCCCGCGCTGATCGCGCATCGCGGCGGAACAGCCGACTATCCCGAGAACACGTTGATCGCCATCGAAGGCGCGCTCGCGCATCACGCCGACGTGATCTGGCTCACCGTGCAATTGAGCCGCGATGGCGTGCCCGTGCTGTATCGTCCGAAGGATCTGTCCGCGTTAACGGATGCGAGCGGTCCCGTCGCGAGCCGAACGGCGTCGGAACTCGCGCGTGTCGACGCGGGCTGGCAGTTTGAATCGTCTAAGGCGCCTGGCGTCAAACCGTATCGTTCGAAGCCGGTCGGCATTCCGACGCTCGAAGACGCGCTGCGGATCATTCCGAGCAACATGCCCGTCGTGCTCGACATGAAGGCATTGCCTGCCGCGCCGCAGGCGGCCGCCGTCGCGCGCGTACTCGATGCGCTGAACGCGTGGCCGCGCGTCACGCTCTATTCGACGGAAGCCGATTACCAGAGCGCGTTCGCGCAGTATCCGCAGGCACGCGTATTCGAATCGCGTGATGCGACGCGCCAACGGCTTTTCGGCGTCGCGTTGACGGGGCAGTGCGAGGCGCCGCAAGCAGGCACGCGCGCAGGCTTCGAACTGGGCCGCAAGGTCGAACTGATCGAGCGCTTCACGCTGGGCGAAGGCCGCTCGATCTTTACGGCGCGCACATGGACGCCTGCATCCGTGCAGTGCTTCCGCCGCGCAGCGGACACATGGCTCGTGGCATTCGCTGTCAACGACGAAGCCGCCTATCGCGAAGCCGCGTGTCTGCACATGGACGCCGTGCTCGTCGATTCGCCTGAAACGATGTCGCGTGTGCGCGCGAAGCTGCAATCGGCACCGCTCGACTGCTCCGCGGAGACGGGCGATTGAGCACGCGTTCTTAGTGGTCGGAGGACGTTGCCGCGATGGCCGCCGCGAGCAACGCTTCGAGTTTCGAAGGATCCGCGAGCCCTGTGATCGTCCCCACCTTGCGACCGTTGCCGTCGTAGACGACGGTGAACGGCACCGCGCCGCGCGTATCGCCTTCGCGCAACATCGTCGCAATGCCGCCCATCCCCGCGAGATAGAGCGGGTAATTCATCCCGTAGTCATGCGCAAACGCGCGCACGGCAGGCGCTTCATCGAGCGCGACGCCAACGAACTGCGCCTTGCCGCGATACGCATTCTGCAACGCGATGAACGCGGGCACTTCCGTGCGGCACGGTCCGCACCACGGCGCCCAGAAGTTGACGACGAGCGGACGTCCGCGATAACGCTCGAGCGATTCGAGCTTGCCGTCGAGCGGCTGCAATTGCGTCTGATAGATCGTGGACGGCGCAGAGGGGGCAGCGGCGAGGGCTGATGTGGTCGTGCAAGCAAGCGCGATGGCAAAGCACGCAGCGCTTTTGCCGAGCATCGCTGAAACGGGGTTCATGTCTGACGAAACCTTCATGGACGAAATCGAAAAGCGCCGAGCTTACGAATCGCAGCGCTCGCGGCAAATGCTCGCGCGGCTCGAATTCCTGCTCGAACGGCTCATCGCGTTTAGACCATTCGGCGAGAACGGCGCGATGATCCGTTCGAGCATCTTGTCGAGTCTTTGCGGCATTCGCGCGTAGAAACGTCTTCCTTAAAGTGCTCTTCATCGGCGCAGCGCAGGCAACACGGACCGCGATGCGCACCACAGGAGATTGAGATGCAAGCGAAGACAAACGAGACGGTGATGCCCGCTTCATTCTTCGGTATTGCCGTGGGTCCACTGGCGCTCGCGAACGCCTGGCGCGTCGCGGCGCGTATCTGGCACGTCCCGGCGGGCGTCGTCGACACGCTGACGTTCGTCGCACTGGCCGTCTGGGTCGTCGTGCTCGCGGCTTATGCGCGCAAGTGGTACGTGCAACGTTCGCACGCCCGGGCGGAATGGCAGCATCCGCTGCATTCGTCGTTCATCGCGCTCGGCCCGGTGTCGAGCCTGCTCGCCGCGCCCGCGCTGCTCAACTACTCGCATACGGCGGCGATCGTCGTGTTCGCGATTGCCGTCGTAGCGCAACTCGCGATCGGCATCCATCTGCAAGGGCGTCTCTGGCAAGGCGGTCGCAACCCCGAACTGACGACGCCCGCCATCTATCTGCCCGCCGTCGCGCCGAGTTTCGTCGCGGCGACGGCGTCGGCATCGTTCGGCTGGCATCAGGTTGGGATGCTGTTTCTCGGTGCGGGCATGCTGTCGTGGCTCGCGATCGAATCGCTGATCCTGCATCGGGCCGCCGTGCATAACCCGCTGCCCGAAGCGCAACGTCCGCTGCTCGGCATCCAGATCGCACCGCCCGTGGTGGGCGGCGTGGCCTACATGAGCGTCACGCATGGCGCGCCCGATGTGTTCGCCTTCGCGCTGCTCGGCTATGGCATCTATCAGGCGCTGTTGACGCTGCGTCTGCTGCCGTGGATCCGCCGTCAGCCGTTTGCGCCGTCGTACTGGGCCTTCACGTTCGGCGCCGCCGCGCTGCCGACGTTCGCGATGCGGATGGTCGAGCGCGGCGCGACGGGCGAGATCGAATGGCTTGCCGTGGCGCTGTTCGTTGCTGCGAATGTCGTGATCGGACTGATTGCGGTGAAGACAGTGCGGGCGTGGATCGGTGGGCGGTTGCTGCCGAAGGTTGAGGCGGCGCAAAGCGTGCCTGTTCAAGCGGTTCAAGCGCCTGCTCAAGCGCCGCGTATCGCTCGCGTCGTCCGGCTCGTGAAGCAGGCAGCGAGCGCGAACGAAGCAGGTCGCCGCATCGCCTGACACCGTTCACACGACGACGCGCTGCGCCTCCAAACAGGGGCGCAGCGCGTTTTCATTTCTGGCCCGCCGCCCCTTGCGTCTCACGATCCCACGCTTTCAGACTCACGCCGAGAAACTCCGCGAAGCCATCGGCGGGCGGCGACAGCGAGCGATCGACGGGCCGATAGATGCACACTTCGCGTATCGTTTCCGGCTCGACCACGCGCCGCATCGCGAGTCCGAAGGTCTGCGCGAGCGGCTTCACATACGCGGGCGCGAGCGTGACGGCGAGACCCTGCGCGGCGAGACCGAACGCCGTCGTCACGTTGTCGACGACTTCGACGGGCGCGATGCGCGCATCCGATGGCTGGTCGGTCAGCATCTGCGCGACGCTTGCTTCGTGATCGCGGCCCGTCGCGATGATGGGCGTGCCGCGCAAGTCCTGCCAGCGAAGGCGTCGACGGCGCGCGAGCGGATGATCTTCCGCGCACCACAACACCCACGGGCTTTTGAAAATCGCTGTGCGCTGCACGCGGTCGCCCGTCGCGCGATCGGGACCGACGGCGAGATCGACGTCGCCGCTCGCTACGCGCTCGACCAGTTGCTCGACATCCGTATCGACGACGCGTACGACGACTTTCGGCTTCTCCTGCGCATAGCCCGCGATCGCGTACGGAATGGCCGTGCTCGCGAGCACGAGCGGCGCGCCGACTCGCACGATGCCTGCCGCGCGGTTGCGGATGTCGCTGGCTGTCTGCTCGGCCGCGCGCAGGTGCCGCAGCACGGATTCCGCCGACGGGAGAAAATCGCGGCCTGCCGTGGACAGACTGACGCGCCGCGTCGTGCGATCGAACAGACGGAAGCCCAGTTCGCGCTCCAGTTCGGCGAGCAACTGGCTCACAGCGGACGACGTCAGACCCAGCCGTTCCGCCGCCGCGGCAATGCCGTTCTGATCGACAATCGCGAGAAACGCCTCGAATTGGCGTATGGTGATGCGTGTGAGAGCCATCGGCCGATTCTAAAGCTAAACTTACGAATCATCCAAAATCGATTGATTGTGACGACGCGCGCTTTTCGACACACTGTTTCGCACGCGCAGGCTCATGGCTTCACGACCTCTCGCAAAGTTCAGCAGCATCCAGCACACACTAGAGACAACCACCATGTTCGAACACATCCCCGCCTATCCCGGCGACCCGATCCTGAGCCTCAACGAAGACTTCCAGCGCGATCCGCGCACGAACAAGGTCAATCTGAGCATCGGCATTTACTTCGACGAAAACGGCACGCTGCCCGTGATGTCGTCGGTGCGCGAAGCCGAGGCCGCGATCGTCGCGCAGGGCACGCCGCGCTCGTATCTGCCGATGTCGGGCCTGCCTGCCTATCGCGACGCCGCGCAGGCGCTCGTGTTCGGCACGGACAGCGCAGCGCGCGCCGCGGGCCGTATCGCGACGGTGCAGACGGTGGGCGGCTCGGGCGCGTTGAAGGTCGGCGCGGATTTTCTCAAGCGTCACTTCGCGGGCTCGCAGGTGTGGCTCTCCGATCCGAGCTGGGAAAACCACCGCGTCGTGTTCGAAGCGGCGGGTCATACGGTCAACACGTATCCGTACTACGACGATGCAACGGGCGGCCTGCGCTTCGACGCGATGCGCGACACGATCGACGCGTTGCCCGAGCGCAGCATCGTGCTGCTGCATGCGTGCTGTCACAACCCGACAGGCGTCGATCTGACGGCGGAACAATGGCGTGAACTCGTGCCCGTGCTGCAACGTCGCAAGCTCATCGCATTCGTCGACATGGCGTATCAGGGCTTCGGCGACGGCCTCGAAGAAGATGCCGCATGCGTGCGCCTGCTCGCCGACGCCGACGTGCCGATGATCGTCGCGAACTCGTTCTCGAAGAACTTCTCGCTGTACGGCGAGCGCTGCGGCGCATTGAGCGTCGTGTGCAAGGACGCCGCGGAAGCGCAGCGCGTGCTCGGCCAGCTGACCTTCACGATCCGCGCGAACTACAGCAATCCGCCGATGCACGGCGCGCGGCTGGTGGCGGGCGTACTCGGCGACGCGAAGCTGCGCGCGTCGTGGGACGACGAACTGCGCGTGATGCGCGATCGCATTCATGAAATGCGCCATGCGATTCACGAAGGCCTCGCCGGACGCGTCGACGAAGTGATGCGCGCGCGTTACACGGCGCAGGTCGGCATGTTCACGTACACCGGTTTGTCGGCGGATCAGGTCGAAACGCTGCGCGTCGAGCACGGCATCTATCTGCTGCGTTCGGGCCGCATGTGCGTCGCGGGCCTGAATCGCACCAACGTCGCGTATGTCGCTTCGGCGATCGCGTCCGTTGCCGGAAACAGCGCGCGCGCATAACGACGCTCACAGGAGAATCGCCATGGAGATCATGGAGCGAGACACACAGAACGCGCCGTCGATGCATCCCGACGAATGGCAGGCGCGCGTTCAATTGGCCGCCTGCTATCGCGTCTTCGATATGCTGGGCTGGACGGAACTGATCTACAACCACATCACGGTGCGCTTGCCCGAAAGCGTGACGGGCGGAGCGAAGCAATTCCTGATCAACCCATTCGGCCTGCATTACAGTGAGGTCACGGCGCGCAATCTGGTGAAGATCGATGCGCAAGGGCGCATCCTCGACGGCTCGACGTATCCGGTGAATCCCGCCGGTTTCACCGTGCACGCGGCGCTGCACGAAGGCATCGCCGATGCGCATTGCGTGATGCATACGCATACGACGGCGGGCGTCGCCGTCGCGTGCTACGAAGGCGGGCTGGAGCAGACCAACTTCTACAGCGCGCAGTTGCACGAGCGCATTGCGTATCACGATTTCGAAGGCATCACGATCCACGCCGAAGAGGGGCCGCGACTCGTCGAGCATATCGGCGACCGGCAAGCGGTGATTCTGCGCAATCATGGTCTGCTCGCGTGGGGCACGACGCTGCCGCAAGCGTTCGCGTATCTGTGGACGCTGAATCGCGCGTGCGAGATCCAGGTCGCGACGTTCGCGATGGGCCGCGCGCGTCCGGTGACGGAAGCGATTGCCGCGCAGTGTTCGCGCGATGCGTTGCAATTCGACGTGCGCTACGGCGCGGGTCAGGACGTGTTCGCTGCGCTGGTGCGCAAGGTCGACCGGATCGACGCGAGCTATAAAGACCGAAGCGAGGAAGAACAACGATGAAGGTATGCATTTACGGCGCGGGTGCGATCGGCGGATGGATGGGCGTGAAGCTCGCGCAGGCGGGCTGCGACGTGAGCGTGGTCGCGCGCGGCGCGACGCTCGATGCGTTGCATGAACACGGTCTGCGTCTCGTCGAAAGCGGCGAAACGCACACGGTCGCGGTTAAGGCGAGCGACGATCCCGCGGCGCTCGGCGCGCAGGATCTCGTGATCGTCGCGGTGAAGGCGCCGGGCATGGCGAACGTCGCGCAACACATCGGACCGCTGCTGGGCGCAAACACTATCGTGCTGACGGCGATGAACGGCGTGCCCTGGTGGTTCTGCGCCGGCCTGCACGGCGAGTTCGCGGGCGCGCGCCTCGCTTCCGTCGATCCCGACGGTTCGATCGCCGCCGCGATTCCCGCTGAACGCACGCTCGGCTGCGTCGTGCATGCGAGTTGTCGTGTGGATGCGCCGGGTGTCATCGCGCATCATCAGGGGCGAGGGCTGATCGTCGGCGAAGCGACGGGGCAAGCGAGCGAGCGCGTGGCGTCGCTGGTCGAACTGCTGCGCAAGGCGGGTTTCGACGCGACGGCGTCCGCGCAGATTCAGCGCGACGTCTGGTACAAGCTGTGGGGCAACATGACGATGAACCCGATGAGCGCGATCACGGGTGCCACCACGGACAAGATCCTGAACGATCCGCTCGCGCGAGATTTCGTCACGCGCGTCATGCTGGAAGCGAAAGCGATCGGCGCGCGCTTCGGCATTCCGATCGAGCAGGCGCCCGAAGATCGCCACGCCGTCACGCTCAAGCTCGGCGCGATGCGCACGTCGATGCTGCAGGACGTCGAAGCGGGCAAGGCCGTCGAACTCGATGCGCTGGTCGGCGCGGTATGCGAGCTTGGCAAGCTGACGGGCGTCGACACGCCGTATGCGAACGCGCTGTTTGGGCTGGCTCGCCTGCACGCCCAGGTGCGTGGGTTGTATCCTCTCGGCTGA
This sequence comes from Paraburkholderia sabiae, assembly GCF_030412785.1. Taxonomy (NCBI): domain Bacteria; kingdom Pseudomonadati; phylum Pseudomonadota; class Betaproteobacteria; order Burkholderiales; family Burkholderiaceae; genus Paraburkholderia; species Paraburkholderia sabiae. The sequence goes on along the minus strand of NZ_CP125295.1, from coordinate 2,169,659 downwards.
CGCATCACGACCCACTATTTTTCAGCCCCACGCAACAAGCAATGAAATTCACCGATCTCTCGTCCCCGGCTTATTTCGACGATCCTTATCCGTTCTATGAAGGCATCCGCAGCGCGGGCGCCTTCGTTCCGCTCGCGCCCAGCATCCTGCTGACGGGCCGCCACGCCGTGATCGATGCGCTCTTGCCCGATCGACGTATGGGCAAGACGTACATGCCCAGCGTAGTCGCGCGTTATGGCGAGACGGCGCGCGAACAGCCGGTGTTTCAGGCGCTCGAACGCACGTTCCTGATGATGAATCCGCCCGCGCACACGCGTCTGCGCGCGTTGCTGATGAAGGCGTTCAATGTGCGGCAGATCGAAACGCTGCGCACGATCGCGGAAGAAACCACGGACAGCCTGATCGACGCAATGCAGGGCAAGCCCGAAGTCGATCTCGTCAGCGAGTTCGCGATGCCGCTGCCGTTGCAGATCATTTGCCGTCTGCTCGATGTGCCCGTCGAGGAAGGCGAGCGTTTCGGCGATGCGGCGAGCCTGCTGGTGTCGGCATTCGATCTCGCGCCGATGTCGCCCGAAGCGCTCGCTAAAGCGAATCAGGCGGCGCTCGATCTCGAACAGTATTTCCGCGCGGTGATCGCAGAGCGGCGCGCGGCGCCGGGTCACGACATCATTTCGTCGCTGATTCAGGCGGAAGAGGGCGGCGAGCGGCTGTCGGAAGACGAGATCGTGTCGAACGTGATTCTGCTGTTCGTCGCGGGACACGAGACCACGTCGAACATGCTCGGCAACGCGCTGATCGCGCTGCATCGGCATCCGGCGCAACTGGAACGATTGAAGAGCGATCCTGCGCTGGTATCGAAGGCGGTGGCCGAATGCGCGCGCTACGACACGGCTGTGCAAATGGTCGTGCGCACCGCATTCGACGATATCGACGTAGACGGGCAGACGCTGCCGCGCGGTTCGATCGTGTTCATGCTGCTCGGCTCGGCGAATCGCGATCCGGAGCGCTTCGAAGCTGCCGACAAGCTGGATATCGACCGCGAGCCGTCAGGGCATCTGCTGACGTTCGGCGCGGGCATTCACTATTGCCTCGGCGCGCGACTCGCGATGATGGAACTCGAAATCGCGCTGCACAAGCTGTTGACGCGCCTGCCGCAACTGCGGCTTACGAACCTCGATGCATTGCAGTGGCGCAGGCGGAATAATCTGCGCGGCGTCGAGAAGCTGACTGCCGCGATATGAGTGGATGCTTTCGCGAGATACGTGTGAGTTCGTAAAGCTCACACCATCTCGCGATGCCAGCGCTCCAGTTGCTCGATCGTCGTACCGGCGCCGCCGCACACGATCACGAGCACGCTGTCGAAACGCTGCAGCGCTTCCGTGCGCCGATACACGAGCGCGAGACTAGCGCCGCAAGCCGGTTCGACCAGCACGCGGTGATCGTCGACGAAACGGCGTGACGCGTTCACCGCTTCCGCATCCGACACCACCACACATTCGACGGGATGCGTCTGCGTCAGCGTGAACGCCTGCTCGCAGACCTGCTTCGCGCCGAGCGATGTCGCGACGCTCGTGATGCCCGGCAATTCGACGCGCTCGCCCGCACGCACCGACTGCGCCAGCGACGACGCGCCTTCCGTTTCGACGGCGATCACGGGAATGTTGCCGAGACCGTTGCGCCGCAAACCTTCGATCGCGCCCGCCATCAAGCCGCCGCCACCCACCGACAGCACGACGGCGTCGAACTTCGCGCCCGCGCGCGCAACCTCGTCGATCATCGACGCATGGCCGTGCCACAAGAGGGGATCGTCGAACGGATGGATGAACGCGTCGTCGGGACCGGCCGCTTCGAGCGCGAACGCGTTCGCTTCCTGCCAGGTCGCGCCGTGCACGATCACGTCCGCGCCTTGCAGACGGATCAGGTCTTTCGCTCGCTCGCCCGTGCTTTGCGGCACGACGACGGTGACGGGAATCGACAGCGCACGGCCCGCATACGCGACCGCAATGCCCGCATTGCCGCCCGACGACGACACGAAGCGCCGCTTGCCCTGATTCGCATGCTGTTCGCATGCGTAACCGATGCCGCGAATCTTGAACGAGCCGGGCGGCTGCAGCGCGTCCATTTTCAGCAGCACGCGGCGGCCGAGCGTATGACTGAGCGGTTGGGATTCGAGAAGCGGCGTGTCGATGTGCAATGTCATGGCGGTGTTGCCTCGATGCGGCGCGAGATGAGCTTCGCTGAGTCGTTGAATCGCTGATGATAGCAAGCGGCAGGCGCCTGAGTTTGCTTCATCTGCGCATGAAAAAAGAGCGGTTCGCGTGTACGAACCGCTCTTTGGTCTACTTCCCGGCGATCAGGCTCGGATCGCCAGTAAAACGCTCGCTGGTACGCACAGGGCCATCGTCGAGCAGACCCTTGGTCAACTCCAGCGCCTGACGCTCGAAAAGCCGCCGGTACACGCCGTTGTCGATTCGGATCAGTTGCTCGTGGCTGCCTTCTTCGACCACGCGACCCTTGTCGAGCACGAGCAGACGGTCGAGCGCGCGCACGGTCGACAGCCGGTGCGCGACGACCAGAGTAGTGCGTCCGACCATCAGCCGCTCCATCGCCTGCTGGATCAGCACCTCGCTTTCGCTGTCGAGGCTCGACGTGGCCTCGTCGAAGATCAGAATCGGCGCATCCGCAAGGAAGGCCCGCGCGATCGCAACCCGCTGGCGCTCGCCGCCCGACAGCTTGACGCCGCGCTCGCCGACGAGCGTGTCGTAACCGTGCGGCAGCGCAGTGATGAAGTCATGCGCGCTGGCGAGCTTCGCGGCCTGCACGATGTCGTCGAACGAGGCGCCCGGCCGCGCGTACGCGATGTTCTCCGCGAGCGAGCGGTGGAACAGCACGGGCTCCTGCTGCACGATCGCGATGCGGCGGCGCAGCGACGCCTGTTGCACATCGGCGATGTTCTGCCCGTCGATCGTGATGCTGCCCTCGTCGATGTCGTACAGACGCTGGATCAGCTTGATGAACGTCGTCTTGCCCGAACCCGAATGCCCGACCAGACCGATCCGCTCGCCCGGCGCGATGCGCAGCGAGAAGTCGTTGTACAGCGCCGTGCGCTGCGCGCCGTAGCGGAACGTTACGTGATCGAAGCGGATTTCGCCTTGACCGATCTCGATGGCGCGTGCGCCCGGCTTGTCTTCGATGCCGAGCGGTTCACGTTCCAGCGCGACGAGTTCTTCCATGTCGTTGACCGAGCGCTGCAGATTGCGCACGTGCATGCCGACATCGCGCAGATAGCCTTGCAGCACGAAGAACGTGGTCAGTGCATACGTGATGTCGCCGACGCTCGCTTCGTCGCGCAGCCACAGCAGCAGCGCCGCGCCGAGGATCGCCGCCTGCATCGCCGCGAGCATCGCGCCCTGCACGCCGCCGTTGGTCGTTCCACGCTGCCACGTGCGGCGCGTGCGCTGCCGCCATTTATCGATCACGCGTTCGAGCCGCGCTTCCTCGCGCTCTTCCGCGCCGAACGCCTTGACGACGGCGTTGCAGCTCACGGCATCCGCGAGCGAGCCGCCCATACGCGTGTCCCACAGGTTGCCGAGACGCGCGGCAGGCGCGACATAGCCGAGCGACAGCGCGACCGTTACGACCACATACAGCAGCGAGCCGACGCCGACCACGAGGCCCATCACGGGCCAGTGAATGCCGAGCAGCACGGTGGATCCGGCGAGCATCACCAGCGACGGCAGCAGCGCGATCAGCAGCGTGTCGTTGAGCAGATCGAGCGCCCAGATGCCGCGCGTGATCTTGCGCACCGTCGAGCCCGCGAAGCTGTTCGCGTGCCAGTCGGTCGAAAAGCGCTGCACGCGATGAAACGCGTTCGCGCAGATCGCGCTCATCATCTTCAGCGTCATCACGATGATGCTGCGATACACCAGCTGCCGCAGCAGCGTGCCGCCGATGCCGAGCGCGATCAGCACGCCGAACGCGCTCAGCGCCGGATGCGAGGCGACGTCCTTGCCGAGCGTGGTGCCCGAGGCGAGCGCATCGACGAGACGGCCCGCGAAGAGCGGTGTCAGCACGTCGGCGAATGCGGCCAGCAGCGCGAACGCCGCGATGCCCGCGACGCGCACCGGCTGCCTGCGCCAGTGGATAAAAGTGAAGCCGAGAACGCTTCTGAACGCTTGCGCGCCAAAGTCGAGTTTTTTGCTAGCCATGTGTCGCAGCGTGCGGCGCGAAGCGGCGCAGCGCTATCCAGTCAGGAGATTCGGAAACGGACGACCGATGCCCGCCAACGCGCGGCGGCGACAAAGAAAACCGGTAGTCTGATAAAGGCGCGGGCTGTTGTTGCTTGCCAGCGCGGACGGCAACCTAGCTCGGAGAGCTGACGAAGCGTCGTGGCATCCCGAGAGAGACTGCGATGTACGTTGCGTGCATTGAACGCCTCCCTAGGGTGAATGAGTGGATGAAGAACGACTGCTTGAGGCTTTGGATTGTAGCAGGAAAGCTTGCAAAACGTGGTCGCAATCTGCCCGCATTGTGCCTGGCCCCGCTGCGTATTGCTGGTTTTATGCGCGCTTCATCGAAGCATCGCAGTTCGCATTTGAGCGCCGTCCCGCCGGTGAAGCACGCATGCCGGATACAATGCGGCAGCGCTGAACAGTCCAGCTTCGCGTGCCGCGCACAAGCCGACATCGATCAACAATCTTCGACCTCATCTCATGTCCAGTTCCACTCGGGCCTTTCTGCTGGGCCCGTTGCTCAAAGGGGTGTCCCGTTCGTTTTACCTGACGCTGCGCATTCTGCCCGCCGGCATGCGCGATCCTATCGGGCTCGCGTATCTGCTCGCGCGCGCCGCCGACACGATCGCCGATACCGCACTGATTCCGCCCGAACAGCGGCTCAAGCTGCTGCTCGCGCTACGTGAACAAGTGAACGGCGCGACCGACGACGGCGAACTCGCGCGGCGTCTCGCAAGCGAAGTGGCGGGGCAGCAGACGCAGTCGGATGAAAAGGTGCTGCTCGAATCGATCGAACCCGCGCTCGGCGTGCTGCAGCAACTCGACGCCGACGATCGAGCCGCCGTGCGGGAGATCGTCACGACGCTGACGACGGGCATGGAATTCGACTTGCGCACCTTCCCCGACGAACGCTCGGGCCAGATCGTCGCGCTGCGCGAATGGGACGAACTGGACCGCTATACGTATCTGGTGGCCGGTTGTGTCGGCGAGTTCTGGACGAAGATGACGTATGCGCATCTGCCCGGCACGCTGAAAGCCGATTCCGCGACGATGCTCGATCGCGGCGTCCGCTTCGGCAAAGCGCTGCAGATGACCAACGTGTTACGCGACTGCGGCAAGGATCTGCGGATCGGACGCTGCTATCTGCCGTCCGTGATGCTCGATCGCTTCGGCCTCACGCCGCCGATGATGCTGCAGCCGCAGGCATCGGAGCGCGCGCAGCCGCTGATGCACGAACTCGTGCGCAAGTCGCTCGATCACTTTCGCGCGGCGCTCGACTACACGCTGGCCATTCCGCGTTTTTCGCTGCGTCTGCGGCTCGCCTGCGTGTGGCCGATCGTGATCGGGCTCGAAACGCTGCTGCTGCTCGTCGATAACGCGCATTGGCTGGAACCCGCGAAAGTGTCGAAGATCCAGCGCAAGCAGGTGTACGGAATCATCGCGCGCTCGCTGCCCGTGTCGATGTCGGATGCGCGGCTGCGCGGCTGGGTCGAAGGGCTGATCGGCGCGATCGAAGTGCGCATCAAAGCCCGATAAGCGCCCGATGATTTGTTCATACGTCGACTGACAGCCTATGATGAACGTCGCACAACCCGAAGCGAAGGGCGGCATCGGCCGCAACGAACCATGACGGCAGTGGTCAACTGGCACGCACACATCTATTTCGATCAGGCGACGCGCGACATCGCGTGGGCGCTGCGCGACACCATCGAGGCGCGCTTCGGCGAGCGGCTCGAAATCGGGCGCTTTCACGAGCGCCCCGTCGGTCCGCATCCGATGTGGTCGTATCAGCTCAAGTTCGACACCGCGCTTTTCGCCGAACTGTTCGAATGGCTCGCGCTGAATCACGGCACGCTCGATGTATTCCTGCATCCGAATACGGGCGACGCGCTGCGCGATCATCGCGATTGCGCGGCGTGGATCGGGCGTTCGTATCAACTGAAGCTCGCCGCGCTGGGCGGATAGCGCACGCACGGTCCGGCGCAGCGTCGTGCGCACTACGCGCATGGAGGTCTGGTCATGACGGTCACCAACGCGGTGTCGGGCACCAACGTCCATCAAGTCGCGGACGGGATCTACCGGATCAACACGCCCATCGTCTTCGAAGGCGGCCCGGGCGGCTTCTCGTTCAACCAGTATCTGATCGTCGACGACGAGCCGCTGCTCTTTCATACGGGCCCGCGCAAAATGTTCCCGCTCGTGCGCGAAGCGGTGGCGTCCGTGTTGCCGCCCGAACGGCTGCGGCACATAGCGTTCTCGCATGTCGAAGCGGACGAGTGCGGCTCGCTGAACGAGTGGCTCGCAGTCTCGCCCAATGCGCAGCCGCTGTGCAGTGCAATCGCGAAGATGGTGTCGATCGACGATCTCGCCGAGCGGCCCGCGCGGGGGCTCGACGATGGCGAAGCGGTCGATCTCGGCCGTCACCGGCTGCGCTGGCTCGCGACGCCGCATCTGCCGCACGCATGGGAATGCGGCATGCTGGTCGACGACACCACGCAGACGCTGTTTTGCGGCGACCTTTTCACGCAAGGCGGCGCGGATCTGCCCGTCATGACGAGCGCGGACATTCTCAGCTCGAGCGAGGCGTTCCGGCGCAGCATGGATTACTACTCGCACACGAAACACGGCGACGCGATGCTCGAGCGGCTTGCCGCGCTCGCGCCACGCACGCTCGCGTGCATGCACGGCAGTGCGTGGCAGGGCGACGGCGCGGCGCTGCTGCGCGCGCTGGCGGTATCGCTGCGTGAATAAAGGCGCATCGACGCCGCAGCGCAGCAAAAGTTTTTTCGCACCACCTGTCGATTTCAATCGAGGCCGTTCGTCGTCCCAGTAAGCGGACAATTTCGTCCGCACTCTGCCTGCAAGGACGACGACGATGACCTTGACGCTCTACGCCCATCCGTTTTCTTCGTATTGCCAGAAGGCGCTCACCGCGCTCTACGAGAACGGTACGCCGTTCGAATACCGCCGCCTCGACGAACCCGGCGCGATGGATGAACTCACCGCGCGCTGGCCGATCCGGCGCTTTCCGATGCTCGTCGACGAGGGCCGCACGATTGCCGAGGCGACCGTGATCATCGAGCATCTCGCGCTGTTTCATCCTGGTTCGGTCAAGCTGCTGCCCGACGATCCGCGCGCGGCGCTCGACGTGCGTTTCATGGACCGTTTCTTCGACAACTACATGGCGACGCCGCAGCAGAAGATCGTGTTCGACGGGATGCGCGATGAAAACGAGCGCGATCCACGCGGCGTCGCCGATGCGCGGGCGCTGCTCGACAGGGCGTACGCGTGGCTCGACGACGTGATGAAAGACCGCGAATGGGCGACGGGCGATCGCTTCAGTCTCGCGGACTGCGGCGCCGCGCCGTTTCTCTTCTATGCCGACTGGACGCATCGCATCGACCCGAAGTTCGAGCACGTGCTCGCGTATCGCAAGCGTCTGCTGAAACGGCCATCGTTCGCGCGCGCCGTCGATGAGGCGCGGCCTTACCGGCATCTGTTTCCGCTCGGCGCGCCGGATCGCGACTGAGCCTTCGCCGGACATATTCACTGGAGGCACCATGTCTGATGCATCTTCTCTCGTGCCCGCCGTCGAGCTTGCGAAGCGCAACGGCAGGCACTTCCCGAACGAAAGCGTCGAGTATCGTCGTGCGCGCGACGCGCTGCTCGCGGAAGAAATCAAATTGCGCCGGCATATCGAACGCGTCGCCGCACAACGTCGCGCGCTGCCGCAGGGCGGCGAAGTGACGGGCAATTATCGGTTCGTCGGCGAAGCGGGGCCTGTCGATATCGCGGGCCTGTTCGGCGACAAGGACACGCTCGTGATCTACAGCTTCATGTTCGGGCCGCAGCGCGAGCGGCCATGTCCGATGTGCACGTCGCTGCTCGGCGCGTGGGACGGCGAGGCGCGCGATATCACGCAGCGCATCGCGCTCGCCGTGGTCGCGCGTTCGCCGCTCGAGCGGCTGGCGGCGTTCAAAGAGGAGCGCGGCTGGCGCGATCTGAAGCTGTATTCCGATGCGAACGGCGTGTACAGCCGCGACTTCGGTGCGATCGACGATGACGGCGGCGACGCTCCCGCATTCCACGTTTTCACGCGCCGCGACGGCACGATCAGGCATTTTTACGCGTCGGAGATGGGTTTTCCGACGGCCGATCCCGGTCAGGATCCGCGTGGCGCGCCGGATTTGATGCCGATGTGGACGATCTTCGACATGACGCCCGAGGGGCGTGATCCGAACTGGTATCCGAAGCTCGATTACGCGCGCTGAATCAGGTCTGCTGAACCAGGCGCGCCGTGCCGTCAGTCCGCGACGCGCTTGTCGGCAAGCGCGCGTTCGCAGTCGCCAAGCACCGTCAGGACGAGGCGTGCCTGCGCGTCGAGTTCGTCGGTGTCGAGAATTTCTTCGACGGCGTCGCGCGCCCAGTCGGCTTCGACAAACGATGCATGCCGTTGCGCGATATCGAGCGCGATGGCCGACAACCGCGCGATGCACAGCCAGTCGGCCGTGCGCCCGTGCCGGTCGAGCCACTTGTGCGCGGCTTCTACGTGAAAGGACGGTGAGGGCCAGGTTTCGTTCAGATACCAGGCGCCGAGGCTTCCGCATGTGAGCCAGCACAGCAGCTCCACGCGGTCGCGTTGGCTCAGAAGATGGCGTACATCACTCATGGCGACGCTCGCGAAGGTAACGGATATGACGTGAGTTCCGCGTAGCAAAGCTCGAACCCGTGTGTGTACGACAATAACACGCACGTTGTGCCGTGCAGGACAGGGTTTAACCGGATGCCGGGTACCTCGCGTGATGCCGAATGTGGGCTGGCCGACAAAGGCGTGCCGCGCGACCGTCGACACTGCACATGTGCAGTGCAATCACGCCGTGGAATGCCCTGTCAGCGGGCACATGCGGCGCTTGTATCGTTTGGTTCGTCGAGCCGGATCATCTGTCCGTGATGGAGGACCGTGAATGCATCGTCGGGCAGACCGGCTTCGCGGGTCGCTTCGGCGAGCTTTTTGGGTGGCTCGTCGAGCGGCTCGTCGGTGAGTTCGAACGTGCCCCAGTGAATGCCGATGGCTTTTTTCGCGTGTATGTCCTGGAAAATCTGCACGGCCTGCTGTGGATCGACGTGTTGAGGGCCCATGAACCAGCGCGGCGCGTAGGCGCCGATCGGAATCAGCGCGAGATCGAAGCAGCCGAACGCCGCGCCGAGGCGTTCGGAATCGTTCGAATAGCCGGTGTCGCCCGCGAAGTACAGCGAATACGGATGCGCGGCGCCCGCCGGCGTTTTCACGACCCAGCCGCCCCACAGCGTTTCGTTGCGATCGGTGAGGGTGCGCGCGGACCAGTGCGTCGCGGGCACGAACCAGAAGTCGAGGCCCGCCGCGTTCACGTGATCGCTCCAGTCGAGTTCCTGTGCGTTCGTGATGCCTTTTTTCGCGAGCCAGTCCTTGATGCCGAGCGGCACCAGAAAGAGCGGCGGCCCGCCCGGCTGCGCGTTCAACGCCTCGACGCTCGCCGTGTCGAGATGATCGTAGTGGCTGTGCGAAATCAGCACGACGTCGATATGCGGCAGTTCGTCGAGCGCAAGACCGGGCGGCACGCGCCGCTTCGGTCCGGCGAACGACAGCGGCGACGCGCGCTCTGAAAACATCGGATCCGTCAGCACATTGACGCCGCCGATCTGCAGCAGGGCGGTCGCGTGGCCGATCCACGTCATCGTGTTGTCGCTGCGGTTCGCCTTGATCCATGCGACGTCCGGGTGATCGACGGGAAACGCGTAGCCGTTTTCGGGCGGTGGCGGCAAACCGTGCGTCCAGCGGTTCCAGCGCCATTTCCAGACTGAGCCGCGCGCGAGCGGCCCGTCGTTGTTCTCATAGCCGTCTTCGGTGCGTGGCGCGTGATGGATGCCGCTCGCGGCCAGTTTCTCAGGCGTCGGATCGGGCTGCTGCGCGCACGCGGAATAATTCGCCGCCGCCGCGACGAAAGCAAGGGCGGCGCAGACCGTGCGCAAGCGGAACGGGAATGGCATCGTATAGTGGAAGTCGCGGGCCGGCGATGAAATGGCGTCGTGCGACAGTGTAGACCGGTCGCCATTTGTCTATCGCTGGACGGATCGCAAGATGACCGGCGCGGCGGTCACGCCCACGCCACGCTCGACGCGCAATGTCGATCTGCACGCCGCGCACTCCAACGCGTCGCAGTCGGAACAATTGTGCTTGTGCAGAATCTGTAAAATGAATTGAAGTGCCGTTCGCGGCGTGGAAAACGCACCGCATCAGCGTAAATCGTGCATTTTTTTGCGTTGAAGGGCATTCAATCGGCCCGATTCAAACCGTCAAAATCCAAAATAAGGCAAAATTCGGGGCATTCGCGTCGGCCGTGGCGTCGCCGGCGGCATTTCCCAACCTTTCTCGACCAAGAGCAAAGCGATGAGTAACAAGCAACCTACGATCATCTACACCCTGACCGACGAAGCCCCGCTGCTCGCGACGAGTGCCTTTCTGCCGATCATCCGTACGTTTACCTCGCCGGCTGGCGTCAATGTCGAGACCAGCGACATTTCCGTGGCAGGCCGTATCCTCGGCGAATTCCCGGAATTCCTGACGGAAGAACAGCGCGTGCCGGACAACCTGGCCGAACTGGGCAAGCTCACGCAGAACCCGGACACGAACATCATCAAGCTGCCGAACATTTCGGCTTCGGTGTTCCAGCTGGTCAGCGCGATCAAGGAACTGCAGTCGAAGGGCTACAAGGTGCCGGATTATCCGGAAGACCCGAAGAACGACGAAGAAAAGTCGATCCAGAAGCGTTACTCGAAGTGCCTCGGCTCGGCTGTGAACCCGGTTCTGCGCGAAGGCAACTCGGACCGCCGCGCGCCCGCCGCCGTCAAGAACTACGCGAAGAAGCACCCGCACAGCATGGGCGAGTGGAGCATGGCGTCGCGCACGCACGTCGCGCACATGAAGCATGGCGACTTCTACCACGGCGAAAAGTCGATCACTTCCGACCGCGCGCGTGAAGTCCGCATGGAACTCGTCACGAAGCGCGGCGAGACGATCGTGCTGAAGCCGAAGGTTTCGCTGCAGGCAGGCGAGATCGTCGACAGCATGTTCATGAGCAAGAAGGCGCTGGTCGAGTTCTACGAAGACCAGATGGAAGACGCGCACAAGACGGGCGTGATGCTGTCGCTGCACGTCAAGGCGACGATGATGAAGGTCTCGCACCCGATCGTCTTCGGCCATGCTGTGAAGGTGTTCTACAAGGACGCGTTCGCGAAGCATCAGAAGCTGTTCGACGAACTCGGCGTGAACGTGAACAACGGTCTCGTCGACCTGTACACGAAGATCGAAGCGCTGCCGGAATCGCAGCGTGAAGAAGTGATCCGCGACATGCACGCATGCCACGAGCACCGTCCCGCGCTGGCGATGGTCGATTCGGCGAAGGGCATCTCGAACCTGCACGCACCGAACGACGTGATCGTCGACGCATCGATGCCCGCGATGATCCGCGCAGGCGGCAAGATGTGGGGCGCCGATGGCCGTCCCGCCGACACGAAGTGCCTGATCCCGGAAAGCACGTTCGCGCGCATCTACCAGGAAATCATCAACTTCTGCAAGACCAACGGCCGCTTCGACCCGAAGACGATGGGCACGGTGCCGAACGTCGGCCTGATGGCGCAGAAGGCGGAAGAGTACGGTTCGCACGACAAGACGTTCGAGATCAAGGAAGACGGCGAAGCGCGCATCGTCGACAACGCGACGGGCGAAGTGCTGACGGCGCTCACGCAGCAGGTCGAGCAGGGCGACATCTGGCGCATGTGCCTCGTGAAGGACGCGCCGATCCGCGACTGGGTCAAGCTCGCCGTCACGCGCGCGCGCAACTCGGGCATGCCGGCCGTGTTCTGGCTCGACCCGTACCGTCCGCATGAGAACGAGCTGATCAAGAAGGTCGAAACGTACCTGAAGGATTACGACACGAACGGCCTCGACATCCAGATCATGTCGCAGGTTCGCGCAATGCGTTACTCGCTGGAGCGCGTGATGCGCGGTCTGGACACGATCTCGGTGACGGGCAACATCCTGCGCGACTATCTGACCGACCTGTTCCCGATCATGGAACTGGGCACGTCGGCGAAGATGCTGTCGATCGTTCCGCTGATGGCGGGCGGCGGCATGTACGAAACGGGCGCGGGCGGTTCGGCGCCGAAGCACGTCAAGCAGCTGGTCGAAGAAAACCACCTGCGCTGGGATTCGCTGGGCGAGTTCCTCGCGCTGGCCGTGTCGCTCGAAGAGCTGGGCATCAAAACGGACAACGCGAAGGCGAAGGTGCTGGCGAAGACGCTCGACGCGGCAACTGGCAAGCTGCTCGACAACAACAAGAGCCCCTCGCCGAAGACGGGCGAACTCGACAACCGCGGCAGCCAGTTCTACCTCGCGATGTACTGGGCGCAGGAACTGGCCGCGCAGACGGACGACGCGGAACTCGCCGCGAAGTTCGGCCCGCTCGCCAAGGTGCTGACGGAGAACGAGAAGACGATCGTTGGTGAGCTGAGTGACGTGCAGGGCAAGGAAGTGGATATCGGCGGCTATTACAAGCCGGATTTTGCCAAGCTGGAAACGGCTATGCGGCCGAGTAAGACGCTGAACGCTGCGTTGGGTGCTGTCACTGCGTAAGCGTTTTTGGTTTTAGTGATGTAAGCGGGCCCGCACGTTTTTATTAATGTGCGGGCTTTCTTGTTTTTGGTTTTTTGCTGTTGTTTCGCTGGCATCCGCGAATTCGTATCGGTGCTTCAGGCGTTGCCCCTGTGCGGGGCGGCACCTACTTTTCTTTGCAGCGGCAAAGAAAAGTAGGCAAAAGAAAGCCGCTTCAAACCTCCGGTGCCCGCCAGAATACCGCTTCGGCATGCCGTAGTTGAGCTATCGCGCAGCGACGTCCGCACTCTGTAGAAAGCTCGCAGTCAATCGCGCACAGCGCGAAAACCCAGACACAGTCTGGAGCACATGCCGCCGTAATCAACCGACGGCAAACGCACAAAAACAAGCCGACCGAATGTGCCCCAAGTGGGTTTAATTTTTCACGGCGCGCGTGCCTGACTGCGGGCTTTCTACGGAGTGTTGGCGTCGCTGCGCGACAGTTCAAAGACCGTCTGCCGTGGCGTTATTCTGGCCGGCACCGGAGGTTTGAAGCGGCTTTCTTTTGCCTACTTTTCTTTGCCGCTGCAAAGAAAAGTAGGTGCCGCCCCGCACAGGGGCAACGCATGAAGAACAGATACGAATTCGCGGATGCCAGCGAAACAACAGCAAAAAACCAAAAGCAAAACCAAAACCAAAAGCGAAACCAAAAGCGAAACCACATGCGCACACAACATCAAGCATTCTTCGCATCGCTGTTCTTCTCACGGCTCGCAGACCAGATCCTGCTCTTTCTGGTACCGCTCGTCGTCTTCCAGACGACCCAACAACCGACATGGTCGGGCATCGCATTCTTCATCGAGGCGTTGCCGCGCTACATCGTCTTCCCCGTATGCGGCGCGTTGTGCGATCGCATGTCGCCCATCACGGTGCTGCGCGCGAGCCAGCGTTTTCGCGCGATTGCATGCGCGGCGGGCATCGCGGGCTTTGTCACCGTGGGCGGAATCGGATGGCTGATCGCGCTGTCAGCAGTGTGCGGCACGTTGACGAGCCAGGGCCTCGTCGCGCGCGAAGTGCTGCTGCCTCAAGTGTTCACGTCGGAACGCTTCGAGAAGGTGCTGTCGTATGCGCAGATTGCCGATCAGGTCGGCGTCGTGCTCGGCCCGATGCTCGCGGGTCTGCTGCTCGGCTGGTGGCGCTGGGAATATGTCGTGTGCGTAGCGGCCGTGCTGTTCGTCGCCGCCGATGGCGCGACGCTGCTCTGGCAGCGCATCAGCGCGTTCGAATGGACGGCGCATGAGCACGCCGTCGCAGTCGAATGGCTCGCGCCCGTGAAAACGGCGCTCGCGCATGTCGTGCGACTGCCGGGTCTTGCACGGCTCGTCGCGCTTGCCGCCGCCGAAAATCTCGTGATCGGCGTGACGCTCGCCACTTCTGCCGCGATGGTGACGGGTGCGCATCGGCGGCCGGATGCGTTCTATACCTTCGTGCAAACGGCAGGCGCGGTGGCGACGATCGTGATTCTGCTGCTGATCGCGCGCGTGCAGATTCCTCGCAAGGCGCTCGGGCTCGTCTCGTTTCTCGCTATTTTCGCGGGCGGATTGATGGCGGGCCTCAGTCCTTCCGCGTGGGGTTACGTCGCAGGCTTTCTGCTGATCGTCGGCTTCGACAAGATGTTCAGCATCTACATCCGCAGCGTGCGCCAGGCGATCATTCCCGCGAAGGATTACGGCAAGACGCTCGGCGTCGTCATCATGCTCAACAACCTCACGCAGCCGCTTGCGGGTTTGCTGGTCGGCACGTTCGCAGGGAATGGGCGCATGAGCGCGGTGGTCGTCGCGATCGCGCTGGCGATGGGCGCGATGGGGCTGGTGGTCACGCTCGTCAGCATGGGCGTCGGGCGTCGGCGGACGAGCGCGACAGTTGCATCTTCGCGTGAGCGGCCAATGGATCGAACCGATTGAACTCGCGTCAAGCAATGTCACAATGCCACGTTCGCCTTTACGCCTGAGGAGCGCCTCGCCATGCAAACGGACGACGAGCTGAAACACTTCGAAGCGCACGGCGCTGCGCCGCTGCCCGAAGCCGACGAACAAGGCTTCGTGGACAACGCGGGTGCGCGCATTGCATGGTCGACGTATGGGACAGGCCAGCCGGTCGTGCTGCTGCACGGCGGCCTTGGAAATCGCGGCAACTGGGGTTATCAGGTGCCCGCGCTCGTCGAGGCGGGTTATCGCGCGATTCTGATCGACAGCCGCGGACATGGCCGCAGCACACGCGACTCGCAACCGTACAGCTACGAACTGATGGCCTCCGACGTGCTCGCCGTGCTCGACGCGTTGCACATACAAAGCGCAGCGTTCGTCGGCTGGAGCGACGGCGCCTGCACGGCGCTGATTCTCGGACGCAAAGCGCCGCAGCGCGTCGCGGGCGTGTTCTTCTTTGCGTGCAACATGGACCCGTCAGGCGCGAAGGAATTCGTGCTGACGCCTGTGATCGAGCGCTGCTTCAACCGGCACCGCGCGGACTATCAGGCGCTGTCTGCGACTCCCGATGACTTCGACGCGTTCGTCGCCGCCGTCAGCGAGATGCAGCGCACGCAGCCCAACTACTGCGCCGACGATCTCGCGCAGATCGGCGTGCGCGTCACCGTCGCGATCGGCGAGCACGACGAGTTCATCCGTCAGGAACACGCCATCTATCTCGCGGAAAACATCCCCGAAGCCGAACTGATTGTGCTCCCGAACGTCAGTCATTTCGCGCCGCTGCAACGGCCGGCGCTGTTCAATGGCGTGATCGAGCGCTTTGCCGGAACCGTCTTCGAAAGCACGGACTAAACGCGCTTATTCGGACTTCGTGCCGACCTTCGCGTCCTGCTTGTCCTCTTCCCATCCGCCGCCGAGTGCGAGGAACAGATTCACCTGATCGAGCGCGACCTGGCCTTCGGCCGCCGACACCTGCGCGGCGACGCTCGTGAGCGTGCGCGTCGCGTCGAGATCGGAGAGGAACGATTCGCGCCCAGCCGCATACAGGCGATGTGTTTCGTCGGCGGACTGTACGGCCGATTTGTACGCGGTGCGCAACGCATCGGCGCGTGTCGTATCGGATGCGTAAGTCGAGAGACTCGTCTGCGTTTCGCGCAGCGCGTTCAGCACGACGCCGTCGAAGTGTGCGAGCGCGCCGCTCGATGCCGCCTCGGCTTCATGAACGCGCGCACGCTGACCGTTGATCGGAAACGTCCAGCTGATCAGCGGACCGAACGCCCAGCGGTTCGTCGTCGGGCCGAACAGGTCTTCGGCGATGCCGATCGAACCCGCCGACGCGCCGATGCTGACGGACGGATACAGCGCCGCCGTCGCAACGCCGATACGTGCCGTCGATGCCGCCAGCAGCCGTTCGGCCTGACGCACATCGGGACGCCGCTTGAGCAGCGCGGTCCCATCGCCAACGGGAATCGGCTGCTGCAGATGCGGCAGCTTGCTGCAGGCGAGGGCGGCGGGCGGCAACGACGACGGCGCGCGCGCGAGCAGCATCGCGAGCCGGTATTGTGCCGCGCGACGGCGTGCGACGAAGCGCGGGATATCGGCGGCGAGCGTGTCGGCCTGGGTCTGGCCGCGCGTGACGTCGGGCTGGTTGCCGCGGCCCGCATCGCGCAGCCGCTGCGTGAGCTTGACGCGCTGCCGCTGCAACGACAGCGACTGCTGCGCGATCTCCAGTTCTTCGGCCGCCGAGCACGACTCGACATAGGCGCGCACGACGTCCGCGACCACGGTGATGCGCGCGAGATCGAGCGCGGCTTCGACGGCTTCGTCGTCGGCTTTGGCGGCTTCGACGCCGCGGCGCAGCTTGCCGAACAGATCGACTTCGTAGGAAATGCTCAGATCGAGCGCACCTTCGTTGACGACGGGCAGCTTCTCGGTCAGCAGATATTGCTCCGCCGATTCCTGCGCGCGCTGGAAGGCCGCCGACGTCTTGCCGGAGAATCCGCCCTGTTCGTTCGCGAAGTCGAGTTGCGCGCGCGAACGGGCGAGATTCGACGCGGCGACGCGCAGATCGGTATTCGACGACAGCGCTTCCGTGACCAGCTGATCGAGCACCGGGTCATCGTAAAGGCGCCACCATTTCGAAGGCACAGCTTGTTGCGTGACGGGCGCCTTGTCCGCGCCGTCGATCGTCGTGTTCGCGTAGGGCGCGTTGACGGCGGCGTTGTCGGGCAGCTTGTAGTTCGGGCCGACGGTCGTGCAGGCGCTCAACGCGAGCGCGACAGGCAACAGCGCAGTCTTCAGTGCAGGAAAGCGTTTCATTGCGACGCGCCCGATGCAGGATGCGTCGCGCTCGACGGCGCCGTGCCGACGATCGAAGCACCCGTAACCGATGCAGCCGCAGCGCCCGACGCAGCAGGCGCCGATGCATCCGAAGCCGCGCGCCGTGCCTTCACCGGCTCGATGCCGCGCACCGACACCGTCGCCGTGCGGCCCGCGATCATGCGGAAGTCGGCGGGAATCTCGTCGAGCGCGACGCGCACGGGAATGCGCTGCGCGAGGCGCACCCAGCTGAACGCCGGGTTCACGTTCGGCAGCAGATTCGGGCTTTGCTGGCGGTCGCGGTCCTCGATCGCGGCGACGATGCTCTGCACGTGGCCGCGCAACGTGTTCGGCTCGCCCATCACCTTGATGTCGACCTGCTGGCCGATGTCGATGCCGTGCAGTTTGGTTTCCTCGAAGTAACCGTCGACGCGGAACGAATGCATGTCGACCACGGACAGCACCGCGCGTCCCGACGACACGAACTCACCGACGCGCGGCGCGCGATCGTTCAGATAGCCGTCGACGGGACTCACGATCACGGTGCGTTGCAGGTTCAGGCGTGCCGTATCGATTGCGACTTCGGCGTCGGCGAGCGCGGCGGCCGCCTGTTCGACGCGCGAGTGCGTTTCTTCGACGGCTTCGCGCGCGACGAGATTGCCGAGCGTGCGGTTGCGGGCGTCTTCGCGGCGCGCCTGGTCGAGCGTCGCGCGGCGCTGCTGCGCAGCCGCCTGCGCGTTGCGCAGCGCCAGCGTGTAGCGCGCCTGATCGATCACGAACAGCACGTCGCCGCGCTTGACCTGCTGGTTGTCGACGACCTTGACCTCGGTGATGAGACCCGACACGTCGGGCGCAACCTGGATGACGTCAGCGCGCACGTGGCCGTCGCGCGTCCAGGGCGCGAACATGTAGTAGTCGACCAGCTTCCACAGCACCACAGCTGCAATCACGACGACGACAAGAGTGAGCAGGATCTGCCCGATTGAGAACCAGGTTTTTTTCACGTTATGAACCGGTGCGAAACGATGACGACAAGCCCCAGCACCAGAACATAAATGCCGAGATCGAAAATGGAGCGGTGCCAGACGAGGCGATAGAAGCCCACGCGCGCGAGCACGGTGCGGATCGCCAGATTGATCAGATAGGCGATGAACATCAGCACCAGCACGGCGGGCACGAATACGCCGAGAACGTCGATTTCGCCGATCATGTGCGTCGACAGAATGAAAGAGTGAGGTTTCGCATCAGGCTGCGGTCTCCGGTTTGGGCGGCGCATTGCTGCCGGGTGCGGGATGCGGCGGGAACAGCGACAGGCGCATGCCGACCAGCGCGTTGAGCGTGTCGCGCAGCCAGCGTTCGCCCGATGGCGCGGCGGGCGCGGCGGCTTGCGGCGGCTGTCCCTCTTGCGGCTGTTCGGGGCCGGTCTGTCCTTGCGCGATGCTGCGCGTCGCCACGCGCGCGACGGCGGCATCGATGGCGTCGATCAGTTCGACGGGCACCGGCTGTCGTGCGCGGTGCGCGAGACATTGCTCGAAATATTGACGCACGCCGACCAGCACGTCATCGATGGCGGCTTGCAAGTCGTTCGTCAGCTTGCGGCGCGTGCGGCGCAGATCGAGCGCGTTCAGCGCGACGCGGAAGTCGCGGAAACTTTCGATGGACGGATGACGGTTCGAATCGCTCGCGGCATGGCGCGGCAGCAGTTGCATCAGCCGGTCGAGCATGCGCGAGTACAGATTGCGCTGATCTTCGATCGCGGCCGTCGATGCGCTCACCACGACGTCGGCCCACGCGGAACGCGTCAGGCGCTCGGCGGCGAGTTCCGCGCCGAACGGACGCGTGACGCGCGTCCAGAGGAACGCGAACAGCAAGCCGCCGACACCCGCCAGATTGCTGTTGAGGAACACGAAGAAGTCGGCTTCGTAAGCGCTCTGAATGCTGATGAACGTCGCCGTGTTGACGGCCGTCAGCAGCGTCACGAGCGTGAATTGCGGGCGCGGAATCAGCGTGCCGATGATCAGGAACGGCCCGGAGAAGATCAGGACCAGCATCGCAAAGTCATGCACCTTCGGCAGCACGACGAACACGTAGAGCCCGGCCAGCACGACGCTCGCACAGGTCGCGAGGAAGAACTTGAAGACGGCGGGTGCGGGCTCGTCGAGCGCGGCGAAGAAGCAGATCGACACGGCCGCGAGCGCCACGGCCGACGCGCCGTCGTTCCAGCCCGACGTGATCCACAGTCCGCACGCGACGACGATCGCGCAGACGGCCGACGCCGTCGAGAACAGCATCATCCCGTAGTCGAAATAGCGCTCGGTGCCGCCCAGCCGCCAGTGGCGAAAATGCGGCCGCCACATCACGGTTTCATGGACGATCGACGCGCGCAGGCAGCGGATGTCGCGCCAGACGTCGATCACCTGACCAAGACGCCACAACGCGTTCGACAGCAGTGCGCCTTCCCAGCTCGCGAGCGCCTGCGCGGACGGCTTCTGCGCATCGACGCGGGCGCGCAGCGCTTCCGCTTCGTGATCGGGCTCGTCGGCGTGCTTCGCTTCGAGAGCGGGCGACTTGATCCACTTCGCGACATCCGCCAGCAGCGTTTCCAGTTCGGGCGAATGCGCGCCGCGTTCGCGAACCAGTTCGATCAGAGGATCGGCCATCGACGAAATCAGCGGCAGGAAGATCTGCATGCGCCCTTGCAGTGCACGCGAGCGGCGCACGATGTCGGGACGCGTGTGGTCGTAGGTCAGCTGGCTCAGCAGGAATTCGAGCGCGTTGACGGTGGCCGCGAGCCGCTGGCGCGCGGCCGAAATCGTGGCGCCCGCGATGTGGCCCGACAGCGTCTCGCTCGCGTAGAACGCGGCGTCGCGGAACCAGGCGTCGGTGCGCTCGATCAGCGTCGGCGCAAGACGGCTCGGAAACACGACACTGCCGACGATGCTCGCCACCACGATGCCGAGCAGAATTTCTTCCGTACGCGTGATGGCGAGATCGAACACGGTCGTCGGATTGGTGACGGCGGGCAGGGCGATCAGCGGCAGCGTGTAGCCCGCGAGCAGGAACACATAGCTGCGCGCAGTGCGGTCGTTCAGCGACAGATACAGCAGCGTGCCCGTCCACAACGCGACGATCACGCTGAACAGAAACGGCGACTCGACGAACGGCGGCACGATCACCACAGCGCCCGCCGCGCCCAGCGCCGTGCCGAGCGCGCGATACAGCGCCTTCGAGCGCGTCGCGCCGACGAACGGATTCGAAACGATATAGACGGTCGCCATCGCCCAGTACGGGCGGGGCAGTTCGAGCGCAAGGCCGATATACAGCGCAATCATCGCCGCCGCGAACGTCTTGGCGGAAAACAGCCAGTCGCGGACTGAGGGATAGACCATGACGGTTATGCCTTGCCGGTTGTGCGTGGTTTGCTGCCGGATCGGACGGGAACGCCTGGCTCGCCGGATGTGTCTCTGTCGGCTATGACTGTAGCATCCAGCGACGCATTGAATGCATTGAGCACCCGCAACGTCGTCTCAAGGTCCTCGCGGCTCACGCCTTTCAGCACGCGCGCGCGCAAGTCCATCAGGCGCTCTTCCATGCGCGCGGTGACGGCGCGGCCTTCGTCGGTGAGGGAAATGGTCTTGGCGCGTTTGTCGTCGGGATCTTCGTCGCGGCGCACGAGGCCCGCAGCACATAACTGATCGAGCAGCCGGACCAGCGACGGACCTTCGATGCCCACATGTTCCGCCAGCGTCACCTGACGCACCGCCTCGCCGAGCCGGTTGGCCGTGAGCAGCGGACCCGCGCACGCTTCCGACACGTTGTAGGCCGACAACACGCTATGGCTCGTGCGCCGCCAGCGGCGCGCGGCGACGACCAGCGTGCTGCTGACGGAGCGGCGCAGAAGGTGGAGATTGATCATGGGCCGGGATTGTATGTCGATTTTTATTCGTTAGCATCCTATCGACCCATAATTTTTAAGGGAATGCTACAAAGTTCACTTACGGTATGTTTCGGCGGCGGTTTCAGCGGCGCCACGACGGCGTCATTCGTCGTTCAAACCCTTGCCTTCGAGAATCAGCGGCGTGCATCTGTCGATCCGCGCTTCGCGGGTTTTCGATTGTTTGGCTGAAGAAAAATGCAGCAGATAGGCACGTTGACGGCCCGGTGTCAGTGCTTCGAAAGCCTTTTTCAAGGACGGCTGCGCGTCGAGCCGGTTCTGGAATTCTTCGGCGACGTCGAATTCGGCGGTCGTCTTGCGTTCCACTTTCAGTCCGGCCTGTTCGACTTCGATCGCCTGGCGGATATACGTCTTCAGCGTCGCTTCGAGCTTGACGATGTCCTTGAGGCCAGTGAAGCGAATCTGGCGCGCGGACTGCACGTTTTCCGTCTGCTGGATCAGGATGCCTTTCGGGTCCTTCATCAGCGCGCCCTTGACGAACAGCAGCGCGCAATAGTCCTTGAAGCCGTGAATGATGACGACGTTGGCGTTATCGACCGTGTAACACGGCACGCCCCATTTCAGGTCTTCCGTCAGCGGACAGGCCAGCGCGATCGCTCTGAGCTTCTCCGTTTCTTCGCGCCACTTTTCGAGTTTGCCGATATAGGCGTCGACTTTTGGATTCATCGTTGTCCCTCGTGAACAAGGCGAGCCTATGGTACAGGCCGCCACATCACGCGGCAAACGCGGCTAGAAGCGGTCGGCGCGGAACGGATGCGGATCGGTGACGGTCGCCGTGCCCGTCATCATTTCCGCAAGCAGGCGTCCCGTGACGGGCCCGAGCGTCAGCCCATGATGCGCATGGCCGAACGCGAACCACAGATCCTTATGCCGCTTCGCCGGGCCGATGATGGGCATCATGTCCGGCGTGCACGGCCGTCGTCCGAGCCACGGACGCTCGTCGAGCCGCGCGCCGAGCGGAAAGGTCTCGCGCGCGATGGGTTCGATCGCATCGAGTTGCACGGGCGTCGGCGGCGCGTCGCAGGCGGCGAGTTCCGCGCCCGTCGTCAGGCGGATGCCGCGCGCCATCGGCGTGATCATGTAGCCGATCTCGGTATCGAGCACGGGTTGATTCAGTTGCGCGCCGTCCTGCGCCGCGTAATGCATGTGGTAGCCGCGCTTGACCGCGAGCGGCAGCCGGTAGCCGAAACGCGTGCTGACGATATCCGACCATGGCCCGAGTGAGATCACGGCGGATTGCGCGTCGATGCGGCCTGCATCGGTTTGAACGCTCCAGTGCGGTTCGAGCGTCGCCGCATCGCCGATAAAAATGCGTCCGCCCAGTTGCTCGAAGTAACGCGCGTAGGCCATCACGAGCGCGTTCGGATCGCTGGTGGAATCGGCGTCCGTATAGCGCAGCGCACCGAGCAATGCGTGACTCAGCGAAGGTTCGGCGCGTCTGAGTTGCGCGGCATCGAGCGCTTCGTACGCGACGCCGTACTCCGCGTTCCAGCGCTGCACGTTCCGTAGTTCCGCGTCCTGCTTGCGCGCGCTGCGGAACACTTTCAGCCAGCCGCCTTTGCGCAGCAGCGCCTGCGCGCCCGATGCGTCGATCAGCGCGCGATGTTCATCCACACAATGTTCGATCAACGTCGAGTACGCGCGCGCAATGGCCGCGTGACGGTCCGCGCGCGAGTTGTGCCAATAGCGGTAGAGAAACGGCAGCAGCTTCGGCATTGCATCGGCGTGATAGCGGACGTCGAGCGAGCGGTTGCGCGCGTAGCGCAGCAACGTGCCGGCATCGCGCGGAAACGCATACGGATACACGCCTTCGCGCTGGATCAAGCCCGCGTTGCCGAACGACGTCTCGTTGCCGGGCGCCTTGCGATCGACGAGCGCGACGGACAGCCCGCGCCGTTGCAGATGCACGGCGACCGACACGCCCACCATGCCCGCGCCCAGTACGACGGTATCGAACTTCATTGCTGCGTTTCCTTACCCTTGAAGATCACGCGAGCGCCGTCACGGCGATTTCGACGTCGAGGCCGGGCTTCATCAGCAGAGCCTGCACGCAGGCGCGCGTCGGCGCGTGACCCGACGGCACCCACGCGTCCCACACGGCGTTGAATTCGTCGAAATGCTTCGGGTCGCTCAGCCACACGTTCGCGGTGAGCACGCGCGTCTTGTCGATATTCGCCGATGCGAGCAGCGCGTCGATGCGATGCAGGATTTCCGTCGCCTGCACGGCGATCGGCGCGCTCGGCGTATCGGGCACTTGCCCTGACAGATAGACGATGCCGTTCGCGATGACCACCTGGCTCATGCGGGCGTTGGTTTGCAGTCGTTGGATGTCGTTGGACATGGTGATGTTCTCAGTGAGTTAGACGGATGACATGCCGGCCTGCGCTTCGCCCGTCGATTCGAAAATGGGCGGCGCGGTGACGATCGACTTCAATGCCGGGTTCGGTTGTGTGAGCTTCGACAGATCGGGACGCGGACGGCGCAACGCCGGGTCTTTATCGAAAGCCTGTTCCATCGCGCGCGCGACGGCCAGCGTTTTCAGATCGCCATGAAACGGCCCGACGATCTGCAAGCCGAACGGCATGCCTGCGTGATCGACACCACACGGCAACGACAATGCGGGATGCGTCGTCAGCGTGACCACGTAAGTCAGCGCGAGCCATCGATAGTAATTCTCCTGCGCGCGTCCGTTGATCTGCGCGGCATACAGTTCGCGCCACGGGAACGGAGAAACAGGCGTGGTCGGCGAAAGGATCACGTCGTAATTCTCGAACGCGGCCTGGAAGCGTCGGAAAATCCGCGTCTGCTCAGACTGCGCCCATGCGCTGTCGGCAAGCGACATCGCGGCGCCCATTTCGTAGTTCGTGCGCGTGTTCGGGCCGAGCGCGCCGGGGTCGCGCGCATAGGCATCGCGCAGACCCGCGACGAAGCTCTCCGCGCGGATCACATCGAAAGAGCGGTGCGCATCGCCGAGATCGAACGCGATGGGCTCGCACGTATGGACGAGCGGCGCGAGCGCGGCCATGCGCGAGCGGAAGAGGGCGCGGATATCGTCGTCGACGTCGCAGCAGCCGAAGTCTTCCGTGTAGCCGATGCGCAGCGTCGACAGATCGAACGCGGGCAAGGTCGCGAAGCTCAACGGGTCGACTTCATAGCTGAGCGGATCGCCCGTCGACAGACCTGCCGTTGCAGCAAGTTGCAGCGCGGTTTCGTCGACGTCGCGGCCCATCGGACCGACGACGGAAATCGGCGTCCAGCCGAGCAGCCGGCGCGAATTCGGCACGAGTCCCGCCGAAGGCCGGAAGCCGACCACACCGCATTTCGATGCCGGAATGCGCAGCGAGCCGCCCGTGTCCGAGCCGGTGCAGACGGGCAGCATGTCGCAAGCCAGCGCAGCCGCTGAGCCGCCCGACGAACCGCCCGCGTTCAGTTCGGTATCGAAGGGATTGCCCGTCGCGCCCCACACCGGGTTGCGCGTATTCGCGCCCGCGCCGAGTTCGGGCACATTGGTCTTGCCGACGAGAATTGCGCCCGCCGCGCGCAGCCGCTCGACCAGCACGACATCGCGCGACGGCACATGGCCTCGCGACATCGGCGAGCCGTACGTGGTGAGAAGGCCCGCCGTGTCCTCAAGATCCTTTACGCCAAGCGGCAGACCGTGCAGCAAACCGAGCGGCGCGCCGTCGAGCACCTTGCGCTCGGCCGCTTTCGCGGCCTCGCGCGCGGCGTCGTAGCAGGTGGCCGTGATCGCATTGACGGCGGGATTGATGGCTTCGATCCGCTCGATGCAGGCGTCGAGCAGTTCGACGGGCGAAATCTCTTTCGCGCCGATCATGCGGCGCAATTCGACGGCGTTTTTGCTGACGAGGTCGTCGTGACTAGACATGGTTGAAGTCCCTGAATCCGTTTGAAGGTCAGTTGAGCGCCTCGCCCGTGCGGTCGCGCAGCCAGATCACGGGCACGAGCGACACCGCGCAGGCCGCCGCGACATACCACGCGGGCGCAAGCGGGTTTCCCGTCAGCGCGACCAGCCAACTCGCGACGAACGGCGAAAAGCCGCCGAAGAACGACGCGCTCACCACATAGGTTAGCGCGATGCCCGTCGCGCGCACATGTTTCGGGAACAGCTCGGGGATCATCACGAGCACGGGCACGATCTGTCCGGCGACGAACACTGCGAGAAAAGCAGACACAGCGCACAGCATGAACGCAGACGGTTGCGCCGACAACCACGCGAACGCGGGATAGACCGTCAGCAGCAGAATGACACGCGACGTGACCAGCACGCGCTTGCGGCTGAAGCGGTCGGCGAGCTTGCCCGCGATCGGCGCCGCGACGAACAGCACGAGCGAACTGATCACGCCCGACGCGACAGATGCCGTCGACGACAGATGCAGTGTGCGCACCGCATGACTCGGCAGAAAGAACGCGGTGATGTAGACGGACACCGAGCCGCCGAGTTCGGCGAACGTGCCGAGAATCGTCAGCTTGAGGTGCGTGGTGAGCGCCGCTTTCAACGCGCCACGGCGATGCGTGCCGGCGGACGACGCATCGCTGAGCGTCTCTTCGAGGCGTCGGCGGATCAGCATGCCGACGGGCGCCGCGACGATGCCGAGCACGAACGGAATGCGCCAGCCCCACGCGAGCACGGCGTCTTTCGGCAGCGTCACGTTGACGAGCGTCGCGACAGCCGCGCCGAGCGCGAGGCCGAGTGCGGTGGCCGCGAAGTTCCAGCTGGCGAAGAACGCGCGCGTCGAGTTCGACGCATATTCGACGAGCAATGTCGTGCCGGGTCCGAACTCGCCACCCGCCGCAAAGCCCTGAATCAGCCGCGCCGTGAGCACAATGAACGGCGCGGCCATGCCCACCATCGCGTAGGTCGGCGCGCAGGCGATCAGCGCGCAACTCAGCGCCATCAACATGATGGTCAGCACCATCGCTTTCTTGCGGCCCGCGCGATCCGCATAAGCGCCGATCACGATGCCGCCCAAAGGCCGCACGACGAAGCCGACGCCGAACACCCCGATCGATAGCAGGAACTGGTTCACAGGCGACGCAGACGGAAAGAACAGTTGCCCGATCTGGATCGCGAAGAAGCTGTAGATCGTGAAGTCGTAGAACTCCAGCGCCGTGCCGAGCGTCGTCGCGGCGATCACCTGGGTCTTCGACAAACCGGCTTTTTCCAATGCAAGCGTTGACACGGCGACCGCTCCTTGATGAACAGACGGGAACTAACGAGAGACTGGCTTCGATGCGAGTTATCATATACGAGAAAAAATAAATTCTCGTATACGACAAAACCCTCGTTATCCAGAGTTCCGACATGGCCAGATCCGCAGCGCGCAACGAGCCCGCGTCCACCGAAGCGTCGTCCCAGATCGATCATCAGGCGGTCGGCGCGCGGCTGCGCGATGCGCGCAAGGCGCGCGGGCTGACGCTGATGCAGTTGTCGGAGCAGTCGGGGATTGCCGTATCGACGATCTCGAAGGCCGAGCGCGGCGATATCGCGCTGACCTACGACAAGTTCGCCGCGCTCGCGCATGCGCTGCAAGTCGAATTCGACGCGATCTTCGGGCGCACGAAGCGGGCGGCCGCGAGTCCCATCGTGCCGACCTTCACGGCGTCGGGCGAGCAGATGATCTACGACACGCCCAACTACGAATACGGGATGCTCGCCAACGACCTGACGGGCAAACGCATGGTGCCGATGCGCGCGCATGTGCGGGCGCGCAAGCTCAGCGATTTTCCCGACTATATCCGTCATAGCGGCGAGGAGTTCGTGTTTCTGTTGAATGGCTCGCTGGAACTGCGCTTCGAGACAGGCGCGGTGTTTCAGCTGAAACCGGGCGACAGCCTGTACTTCGACAGCGCCGTGGGTCACGTGTACCTGAGCACGAGCAAGAATCCCGCCGAAGTGCTCGTGTGCTGCGTGGATAGCGACGCGCAGCGGCCCGCCGACGCGATCTGAACGCGCCACGCGACGCAGGTAACATGGCGGCTTGTGCCATCACACGCGAGGGCGTTCGTCATGAGCGGGATCGACCTTGCGGAGACGTATCGAGGCTACATCGACTGTCTGAACCGGCAGGACTGGGCGAACCTCGCGCAGTTCGTCGATGACGACGTCGTCTACAACGGTGTGCGGATCGGCTTGTCCGGCTATCGCGCGATGCTGGAGCGTGACTTTCGCGAGATTCCCGATCTTCATTTCGACATCGCGCTGCTCGTTGCAGAGCCGTCGTTGATTGCGAGCCGGCTGCAATTTCATTGCTCGCCTAAAGGGACTTTTCTTGGGCTCGCTGTCGACGGAAAGAAGGTTTCGTTTGCCGAGAACGTGTTTTATCAGTTTCGCGGCGGGAAGATTGGCGAGGTGTGGTCGGTGATTGATAAAGCGGCAATCGAGGCACAGCTTTCGTCGGCATGACCCGGATGACTACGACATCCGCTTCAAACGCGATATATTCGCGTATGCATATCGACTGCAAATTTGACATTTGCATGCAACGACGACAAGGACATACACGTTGAACACGACACGCAAGGAAGCCGTCGGCGAGCATTACTCGCTGGACGCGATGCAGCACGCCAGAACCATGACGTGGAAAGCCGTCGACGCCATCGCGGCCGAGGTGCGGCCGGGCATGGCCGAGTCGGAGGCGAACGCGCTGGCGCTGCGCATCCTCAAGGATCTCGGCATGGACCGTATCTGGCATCCCGTGCTGGTCCGTTTCGGCGAGAACACGCTGCGCACCTTCAAGGAGCGATCGAACGGCGATCCCGTGCTCGCGGACAACGACATTTTCTTCATCGATCTGGGCGCCGTGTGGGCAAAGCACGAAGGCGACGCGGGCGCCACGTTTGTCTGCGGCGACGATGAAGACATGCATGCGTGCGCCGAGGCCGCGCGCACGATCTATGACGAAGTCGAACAGCACTGGCGCACCACAGGCTGTGCGGGCATCGCGTTGTACGACTACGCGGCGCAGCGGGCCAATGCGCACGGCGTTCGTCTGAACGTCGACATCAAGGGCCATCGCGTGAGCGATTTTCCTCACGCCATCTACAGAGCAGGCGATCTCGGTGACTTCGATGGCAAACCCGCCGGCGGTCTGTGGATTCTGGAGATCCAGATCGCGCATCCGACGCGGCCATTCGGCGCGTTCTACGAAGATCTTCTGGTCTGAGCGCCGATGTTCATCCGCCAGCTCGATTACCTCGTCACGTTGGCGCGAGAAAAGCATTTCGCGCGTGCCGCCGATGCATGCCATGTCTCGCAGCCGGCCTTGTCGTCAGCGATTCGCGCGCTCGAATCGGAACTCGGGCTGACGATCGTCAATCGCGGACGGCGCTTCGTCGGCTTCACGGAAGACGGCGAGCGCGTGCTCGGCTGGGCGCGGCAGACGCTCGCGACGTTGCAGAACATGCGCCAGGATGCGTTCGCAGCGCAGGATCGCCTCGTCGGCAAGCTGCGCGTCGGCGCGATACCGACGGTGATTCCCGTCGCTTCGCGCGTGCTCGCGCCGTGTCTGCACGAACATCCGCATATTCGCTATGACGTGCAGTCGCTGAGTTCGGAGGCGATTCACCGGCAACTCGATGAACTCGAACTCGATATCGGCCTCACGTATCTGGACTCGGGTGTGCAGGCGGGCTTCACGGTGTTGCCGCTGTATCGCGAGCGCTCGATTCTGCTGTCACCGCCCGGCGACCACGCCGATCTCGTCGAAGGCGCGTGCAGCTGGCGCGAACTTTCCGGCTTGCCACTCGGCTTGCTGCCGCTCACGATGCAGAACCGTCAGGTGATCAACGCCGCGTTTCGCCGCGAACAGGTACAGGCGGAAGTGCGTATCGAATGCGACTCGCTGCTCGCGTTGTATGGGCAGGTGTTGCACGCGGGTATGTCGAGCATCTTTCCGCATAGCCTGCTAAGCGTGCTGCCCGCTGGCGACAACGTGCGGCGCGCGTTGCTGATGCCTGAACTGACGCGCGAAATCGGCCTTGTCGCGCGCAACCGCGAAGCGATGTCGCCGCTCGTCGCCGCGTTCTGGCGCTGCGCCGAAGGACTGCGGCTGCAGGATGAATTCGATGCGCTGCTGCCCGTCTGATCTCGCAACCGCGCTTCAAGGTCGCACAAGCGCTTCGTCTCCACGCGATGAAAAAGGCCACCTTCGCAGGTGGCCTTTTGTCGTTTCCTTCAGATCTCGCCGATAAGAACAGGCGGTTGCAAAAACTCCAGCGTCACGCCGTCCGGTCCGCGGACGTACACGAGTCTCAGGCCATCGCGTTCACCGCCCTCGACGCGTTGCGGCGCACCGACAGGATGCCATCCCGCTTCGCCGATCCGTTCGAGCAGCGCGTCGAGGTCGTCCACATACATGGCGATGTGGATGAAACCTGCGTCGCTGGCGCGTGCCTCGATGGTCTTGCGGTCGTCGGGCGAATGATATTGCAGCAGTTCGATCTGATGCCCATAACCTTCGACCATCGCGAGGCTCAGCGACGCGCCTTTCACGTCGACCAGATTCTCGATGAATGCGTCGTTGCCGAACTCCCATGTATAGAGATGGCGAAAGCCGAGCACATCCACCCAGAAATCCAGCGACTTTTGAAGCGATGACACGGTGATACCCGTGTGATCCACGCGAGACAGCGTGAACGCGCGCTTACGGCCGACGTCTGTCTGCGCGTTCATGCCCGCTCCCGACCCGTGCGTTTCCAGAACGCGAGCAGTTCTTGCGAAATGAACTCCGTTTTCTCCTCGAATACCCAGTGGCCGCTTGCTTCGATGACGCCACCGCTCACGTCGTTGGCAATCGCCTTCGCGCTATCGAACACGTGTGAGCCGAACGAATGGCTGCCGCCCCACGCGAGCATCGGCACAGTCAGCTTTTGCTTTGCAAGTTCTGCCGTCTGTTCGGCCATTTGCGGAATGTAGCCGTAGTGATTCAGGCTTGCGCGCAGGTTGCCCGGCTGCTTCATCTGCGTCACATAACGCTGCACTTCTTCTTCGGGAATCGCATCGGGGTTGTAGGCGAAATCGCGGAAAAAGTGACGCAGATATTGCTCTTCGCGACCTTCAACGAGAAAGCGCGTGATGTCCATATTCATGTGCATGCCGAGATGCCAGTAGGGGACGCGCGGATCGACATAACCGGGGACGTCGAGCCCAAAGAAGGGCGTTTCAATCGTCGATAGCGAAATGGCGCGCTTACCCGCCATGTAGGCCAGCGCCACCGACGGCGGCCCGCCGAGGTCATGACTCAGGATATGGAAGCGGTCGACGCCTTCGACGGCAAGCAGATCGAGCATGTCCTGCGCAATCGTCTTCGGCTCGTAGCCGGTGAACGGCTTGTCGCTATCCGCATAGCCGCGCAGATCGGGCACGATGAAACGGTACGCGCTGCCCGCTGCTTCGATGATGGGGAAAAATTCGCGGTGATTCTGCGGCCATCCGTGCATCGCGAGTACGACAGGGCCGGTGGGGTTGCCCGCCGTGATGTAGTGGAGCGTGATGCCATTCACTTTTGCGCGCTTGCTGGTCACTTGTTCCATGATCGTTCCTGTTGAATCAAAGTATCGAAGGAAATGTCGTGTACAGGTGTGGCCACGTGAGGCCGCGCTCAACACGACTCGACCCGACGCGATACCTGCTGTGCTCTGCGATGCCTGCATCGCGTCGTGTTGAAAACATTGTGGACCAATCGGTATCGAATGACATGCGTGAGTATCGATGAAAACGTTCGGGATCATCGAACGACTTTTTGCGGGGAATATCCGGACGGCAAAAACGAAGCGCGGTGGCAAGCCAAGGCTTGCCACCGCGCTCGTAACCCGCGGCGCGCCTCATGCGCCGCCGCTATCGCTCATCCGCCAGGCCGCTTTTCGTTCGTAGCCTTTGACCGGTTCCAGCCACTCGAAACGCCGCTCCGACTTCAACAGGCTCTTGAGCTTGCCTTCATATTCGACGCGATACGCTTTCTTCAGGTGATAGTCCTGAAAGTACTGCGCGCTGCACGCCCAGGTTTCATAGAGAACGAGCGTATCGGGATCCTCCGTCGAACGATGAAGGTAGGTGTTCACGAAATCCGGTTCATGCGACATTTCGTCGAGCACCTTCACGAGGCTCGAAAAGAGTTCATCGCGTGCTTCGGGCTTGCCGGGCAGATGAACGATGAAAGAAATAGCTTGAGACATGATGACACTCCGGGATGAGGGCGGGAAGTTGCAAAAACGACCGCTTCGGCGGCGCTCAACGCGATGCGCGTACCGATGGAGTAATTGTGGACCGGTTGGTGTCGAATGTCGTTCGAAGTTGTTGGCGATGACATTCGACCGGATCGAACGAAGATGAAGGGCATTTCCGGCAAACTTGCAGAACTGGATCGACACGGACCCGTTTTAGAGACCGGTTGGTCTACAATATCCTTTACACAGAGGAATCCGGAAATGGCACGTCCACGGGAGTTTGACGAAGAAGTCGTTCTCGAGCAGGCCTTGCATGTCTTCTGGGACAAAGGCTATGACTCGACGTCGCTAGCCGATCTCCAGGAAGCGACGGGGCTGACGAAATCCAGCCTCTACAAGGCATTCGAAAGCAAGGAAGGGCTGTTTCGGCGGGTGGTCGAGCGATACCATCGCGACCATCTCGGCTTTCGCGTCCAGGCGTTGGCGCAGCCGACGCCGAAGCGGATCGCCGAAGCGCTGCTCGACGGTATCGTCGATCTGCATACGGGAAAGAACACGCCGTCGGGTTGTCTGGTGACGTTGGCCGCGCTTGCGTGCAGCGCGGATGCGCGCGTGCTGGGCGACGAACTGTCCGAGAGCCGCAATGCTTTCGAGCGTCGGTTGCGTGCCCGCTTCGAATCTGTCAGGCAGGCAGGGCCGCTGCCGCCCGGCATGACGAGCAACGACGCGGCCGCTTTCGTCTCGACGTTGATTCAAGGGCTCGCTGTTCAGGCGCGCGGTGGCGCGACGCGTCGCCAGTTGCGGCTGCTGGTCGCCGCCGTGCTCAAAACCTGGCCGGACTAGCCGCGTCGCCCCGCTCGACGTTGAGCTTATTCCGTCGGGACCACCGACACCGACGCTTCGCTCGTCAGCATCAGGAAGGTCAGCGTCTCGCGCAGATAGAGACGCACCGTCGAGTCGGTATGGCTCTGGTAGCCAATCGACACGTCCTGGCCGAGATGCAGTTCGTAGTCGCCGCCGCGCATCGACACCACGCTGCCGCCTTCGAGCGCCGGCGCCCAGATGATCTCGCCATTCACGATCCGCTTGATGTGCTCGATCACGGGATAGCCCTGATCGCTTGCTTCGCCGAGCGCCGTGTACGCATCGGCGCCGAGCAGCACGGAGTAGGGACCGTCGACGCCCGCCAGCCGCAACTGTTGCAGTGCGCCGCCGATCGCGTTCGGATAGTCGGCGACGTCGGCGGGCAATGAGAGCGACGTGTTCGACGAGCCCTCGCGAATGCCGACGATGCCCGCCGCCTTGTAGCCGTCGAAAATCGCGCGGTCTTCGGCATACGCGAGTTCTTTCGCGGCGTCTTTTGCGGGCTGCCAGTCGGAATCGTTGGCGCCGCGTTCGACGGCGTCGATCGCATCGCGCGACAGTTCGAACGGCACCGTCAGCTGCACGAGCGCTTTCACTTCCGACAATTTCGCGCTCACGCCGTGATGCGGCGCGGCAATGTTCGACAGGTGTCCCGTGCCGACGCCGGACAGATCGGCGCCGCCGGGGCCCTTGACGTCGACCACGCGGCGGCCCGCGACGGAGCGCTTGAACGTGCGCGCCACTTCTTCTTCGATTTGCGAC
Source organism: Paraburkholderia sabiae (assembly GCF_030412785.1). NCBI lineage: Bacteria > Pseudomonadati > Pseudomonadota > Betaproteobacteria > Burkholderiales > Burkholderiaceae > Paraburkholderia > Paraburkholderia sabiae. The sequence continues at coordinate 2,136,728 of NZ_CP125295.1, read as the reverse complement.
CAGGCTTCGCTGGAAATGGGGGCGAGCTCGCGATGCAGGTTATTCATATTGGGCTGTTCCTTTCAAAGAGCCGATATTCAGCGAGCCGCCAGCACGCGGCTCGGATGTAAGGGTGTCGGAAGGCGCGGCCGCGTTGGCGCTCTCGATCGAACTGTCGGGCTGCGGATCGCGCTCCGCGAGCGCTTCCAGCAGCGCCGCCGAGGGCACGAAAAACAGTCCGCCCGTCGCCGCACGGCTGTAGTCGAGCAGCCGGTCGTAGTTGCCCGGCGGGCGCCCGACGAACATGTTCTCCAGCATCTTCTCGATGGGATCGGGCGAGCGCGCATAGCCGATGAAATACGTGCCGAACTCGCCGGCACCCGGGCGGCCGAACGGCATGTTGTCGCGCAGGATCTTCACTTCCTGTCCGTTCTCGACGAGCGTCGTCAGCGAACTGTGCGAGCAGGTCGGCTTGACGGCATCGTCGAGTTCGATGTCCGACAGCTTCGTGCGGCCGATGATGCGTTCCTGCGTCTCCACCGACAGCGCGTTCCAGCCGTTCATGTCGTGGATGTACTTCTGCACGAGCACGTAGCTGCCTGCCGCGAATTCGGGGTCTTCGGCGCCGATCATCGTGAAGTCGACAACCTCGCGGCCCGTCGGATTCTCCGTGCCGTCGACGAAACCCACCATGCTGCGCAGATCGAAATAGCGGAAGCCTTGCACTTCGTCGACAACTGTCACCGCTTCACCGAGCCGGCCGACAAGCTGTGTCGCAAGTTCGAAGCACAGGTCCATCTGGTCCGCGCGGATGTGCAGCAGCATGTCGCCGGGCGTCGCGATCGCGCGGCGCTCGCTCGGGCCGAACTCGCGAAACGGATGAAGCTGCGCAGGGCGGGGCGCGCCGAAGAGCCTGTCCCATGCGTCGGAGGCGAAGCCGACCACACATGACAGGTTGCCGGACGGAACGCGCTTGCCGACCGAGCGTACGAGCGCGGCGACGTCTGCGCACCATGCGCGCACCGTGTCGGCGTGCGCGTCGCCGTCGACGAGCGTTGCGACGATGAAGATCGCGCTGCGCGTGATCGGCGCATCGACGGCTTGGGGTTCTGGAATGTCGTTGGGCATCGGACCGAGTCCTGTCGAAACCATTGCGGATACGTGAGTGCGGAAAAAGTGCCGGATAGGAGAGTACCGCGAACAGAAGGGTTTTGTCGTAGGAGGGGATCGCGAGCGCTTTGCGAAAGCGGCCTCACATCGGGCTGACATGAGCTTATGGTGCGCAATGCCGAGTTTTTATGCTTTTGCGGCGTGTGCGAGATGTCGGAAACGCACGATGCGGTATCGACAGCAAGCGGTGGCTCGTGCGGCTTGCTGTCGTTGTTGTGGGCCTGGGCAGCTGTACGCGGACTAGCTCCAGTCGTCCATATCGTGTTTGATCGTATGCCGGTTGGCGATGAGCGTTTCGACGCTCGGCTCGTTGTTCATCGCGCGCTGGATGGCGAGTTTGGTCGCCTCGTAATTCGTGCGGTACATGTCCTTCTTGTCGAGATTCGTGTCCGTCGCGCAGCGCGGATCGATCCACACCAGACTGACGATGCAAAGCTCGTTCGCCTGGTCTTTCGGCAAGATGCCTTCGGCCAGGCAATCGACGATCGCATCCGCCGTGGCCGATTGCACGACGCCGCCGAACAGCTCGATCGTGGTCATGTCCCGGAGCGTCACCTTGGGCACGATCATCGTCGCGGGCCGAACCATCTGGTTGCAGGCGCGGATGGCGAACATGGCCGTGTGTCCCTTGCTCTGCGCCATCATGTTCGCGAACGCATGGCCGACCGGGCCGTCGATGCGGCCGATCAGAATCTCGGGCATGGCGTCGGTCACCTGGCCGGGCGCGGCGAATACGGTCGCTTCGCCGGCGCGGAACGTCAAATCGTTACTCATCGTGAACCTCCTTTGATTGGGCGCGATGCCGGAAGGTCGATGAATGCAAGGGCGATGCCATTGCGCTGCGGACGCGGGCGGCGGGTTGAGATGCCGTTGACGCGTACGCAATGTGTCTCGGAGGCGTGACAGGTTGGATGCGTTTATTTGCGGATCGTATTTGACATAACATAAATTAGCGAGGTTTTAGATCTGGCTATTTTCAAATGTCGCGTTCCGTTGGCGCGCCGCCAGCGCCCGCCAACGATCCCGCAGCCGTGCCGCCAACCCTCAAAACATATGCCGAACCCCGACAATCGCGCCAAGCTGCCCAACGCCCGCGGCGGGCGTCGTTCCGCCGCCGCCAGCGCTGACCGAATAGCGGGCGTGCGCGCTGTTCCACAGATACGCGACGTTGCCGTACACGGCGGTTCGCTTCGACAGGAAGTACGTGGCGCGCAGGCTTGCCATCGTCGCACGAGCGTCCTGCTGTTCGACGATCACGCGATACGCTTCGCCATCGATGGCAAGCGTCGGCGTCACGTAATATTGCGCGCCCAGATAGAACAGATTGGAGCGCACGTCGCCGCCCGGTCCATTCGATTCCACGCGACGCCCGACCCATCCGCCGCCCAGTTTGACGCCCGCGAAGTTCACGTAGCCGTTCGCCTGAAGGCGCGCGTCCTTGTCGCCGGTGCCGGAAATCGGAAACGGCGCGACGCCGTCGAAGAAGTTCGCCGCGGCGTTGGTGCCGCCGCGTTGTTCGTCGTAGGCCGTCGCCACGCCAAAGTACGTGCTGTCGTACTTGAGCATCGCGCTCCATTCGCGGCATTGATTCACGTCGCCCGGCACCTGTCCGGCGCACGTCCCTTGTCCCGGCGAATTGCCCGTGCCCGTGCTGTCGCGTCCGAACGACCATGTCGCGCCGACCGTGAAGCCATAGAACTTGCCCTTGTAGGCAACCGTGTTGTCGCTTCTTGCGTTGGGCAGGAACGCGTCCAGCGCGCCGATACCGTAGATGTCCGGGCCGAGAATATCGGCGTCCGCCAACGCCCAATATGACATCGTGTACTGGCGACCAAACGTCAGTGCGCCCCACGGTCCTTCCAGACCGACGAGCGCCTGTCGTCCGAAGAGCCTCCCGCCTTGTCCCGAGTCGCCGCCTTTGAGATTGAAGCCGCTTTCGAGGATGAATACGGCCTTGAGTCGGCCGCCCAGGTCTTCCGCGCCGCGTATTCCCCAGCGCGAAGGCAGCTCGCCCGTGATGCCGGGCATCCGGATCACGTGATCGCCCGCCGCGTTTGCGTGGGAAACATATTCGATGCCCGTGTCCAGCACGCCATAGAGCGTGACGCTGCTTTGCGCAAATACCGTCGTGCTGAATAGCCCTGCCGTCAGCGCTGCCAACCTGCTGTATTTCATGGAGTCTCCTTAGCTTCGAATAATTAATTCGGACGACGAACAGATCGTCTCCGGATGAATGCATGTCGGGAGATTAGGGTTGGACGATAAAAGCAACAACGGGGAAAACCTCGACGCTGCGAAACCGGTCGATGCGACGATGCGAAGGCAGAAGGATGTTGCTACTCGGATTCGAGTGACAGCGTTGGAGAATCTTCTTTCGACAACGTATTACGCGGGACGAATCTACTGCGATCGAGCCAATACGTTCGCGTGAATGCACGGCAAACTCGAACTTGAAATGTATTCAAGCCCATATTGAACGACTCGAATTGCACGCAGCCGATCAGAGCCAACGTCGTACTCGCGCGCAGTATTCGGCGTAACGTTGCGCGTGCAAACGGAACATATGCTCTTCTTCGAACCTGACCTGAACCTGCACGAGCAACTCCGACATCGCCCAGATCGCAAACACGGGCCAGCTTCCCACGATAAGGAGTTGCCCGAGTATCGTCGCGCGAATGCCGAGATAAATCGGGTTGCGCGACAACGCGAACGGTCCCTTCGTGATCAGTTCAGTCGGCGTGCGGCTATCTACACCCATGCGCCACGCGCTGCCCATCGCGGCCTGCGAGCACACGACCCAGATCAACGCGATGGCCATGCAGGCGACGCCAATCCATCGAATGAACTCGTTATCGAGCAGGTTCGCGATCACAGATCCACGCTCACCTGTGAGCCCATAAAACGCGAGAAACAATCCGTCGATAACGGGAAGCCAGAAGTAGAAGCATCGAGCGACGAAATCGCGTGCCGACTGCTCGCGCGAAAACGACACGGCGTCGTGCCGGTTCGTTCGCGCGATCCATATGCGGCCCAATACAGCCGTTGCGCCGAACACGCCCGCATGAACGAGAGGAAGAAGTCGCCAGAAGATGGAATCGCCGAAATGCATAGCCTTGTCTAACCGCGTGATCTTTTGTGGTGCGCATGTTCTCACAAGAGACACGTTTCCGTACGGCTCGTCTCACGGCGTTCAAGGTGCACGATCGTAATGTGCATGACGTGCAGTATGGTGTTGCAGGAGTTTCGCTTTTTCGCGTGTCCTTGCTATGGCATCTTGAGATCGCCATGACGCACACCGAAACGCGTGCATGACGCAAGAACGCTGTGCAAGGCCATCACATCAAGGAGAAAGTGAAATGTCCGAAGCCCCTGTTGCGAGCACCAAAGATCAGCTTGTCGCACGTTGCCTGCCCTTCCTCAAGGAAGTGAAAGACATGACGACGGGCACCGACGTCGAACAATGGCTGAACACGAAGTACGGCGTCGATAGCGATCTGTACAAGGATCTCGCGCGCCTCATTACGCTCGGCGTCGAAGAAGGCTGGGCCGCCGATGTCGAAATCGCCGGCCCGAAGTATCGCCGCGCGCGGCTCGTCGCGCCTACAGCCGAAACGTTCTATTTCAGCATCACGGCCGTGTTGATCGACAGCACCGGCAACACGCAGAGCAACCCGGAAGATGCGTTTCGCGGCGACTATCACTCGCATCCGTATGGCGAGTTCAATATGGTCGTGCCGCTCAACGAAGGCGCAGCGCTCGCGGGTCCGAACGGCTGGTGCTATGGCGGCTGGACCGCGCCTGCGCCTGGAAGCCATCACTTTCCGGAGGCAAAAGGCGGTGCAGTGATCGCCCTGTTCTTCCTGCCGTCGGGACGTATTGCATACGACGTCAAGCCGCCCGTTCAATGAAACAAAAAAGTACTGCGAGCCTCAAACGAGGCTCGCAGCAATCGACGTTACCGCAACTGTTTTTCTTAGTGCGCCAGCGATTCGCCGTCCGGCACATCCGATACCGCTTCCTTTGAAGCCGTCGCCTGTTTGATCAGCAGCGCCACGCACGATACCGCACCCGCAATCGCCACGACCGTGAAAATGCCCGGCAAACTGACCTGCTGCCGCGACAACTCCGCGACCAGAAACGAGCCCGCGATACCTCCGAACCGCCCCACTCCGAGCATCCACGCGACGCCCGTGCCGCGTCCCGCTGTCGGATAAAACGCCGCGGCCAGCGCAGGCATCGATGCCTGTGCAGTATTCACCAGCACACCGGCGATAAACACCGCACACATCAGCAGACCGATATTGCCCATCGCCTGTCCGATCGCATACACGGCGATTGCACCGGACGCATACGCAACAGCCACCACGCGATTCGGATTGAAGCGGTCCATCAGCATGCCGCACAACACCGTACCCGCGCCGCCGAGCGGAAACAGCGCGGAAACGAGCGCGGCGCGCTGCGGCGTCAGCCCTGCATCCTTGAGCAGCACCGGCATCCAGTTCACGAGCCCATAGAAAATGACGAGGCCCATGAAATAGCACAGCCACAGCATCACGGAACCGAGAAGGAGCGAACGTGACAACACGATGCGCATGCCGCCCTCGCCCGCTGCATGCTTGACGTTTTCCTGCATGACGAAAGCATGTGCCGAACGCACTTCCGGACTGATGCGCGCCAGTACCTTGCGAATCTTGTCGGTCGGTTTATGCTTCGCCACCATGTAGCGGATCGACTCGGGCAAACGCAGCGCGAGCACGACGGCAAGCAGCAACGGCACCACGCCGCCGAGCAGCAGCACACTGCGCCAGCCGAACTGCGGAATCATCCACGCGGCGAGAAATCCGCCGAACGCCGCACCTAATGGAAAGCCGCAGAACATCAGGTTGACGATGGTCGCGCGCTTCCCGTCAGGGCTGAACTCGCTCATCAGCGTGACGGCATTCGGCATGGCCGCGCCGAGTCCGACGCCCGTCACGAAGCGCAGCGTGGTCAACTCGGCGAGGTTCTGTGAGAACGCAGAAGCGAAACACGATGCGCCGAACAGCAGCACCGACACGGTCAGCACCATACGACGCCCGCATCGGTCGGACAAAGGCCCCGACAGCAACGCGCCGCACGCGAGTCCGAACAACGCCGCGCTGAGCACGGGCGCGAGCGCCGCCTTGCCAATATGCCACTCCGACAGCAACGACGGCGCGATAAAACCGATCGCGGCCGTATCGAAGCCATCCATCAACACGATGACGAAGCACATCGCAAACACGAGCCACTGAAAGCGGGAAAAACGGTGCGCGTTGATGAGCGCCTGTACATCGACAGTCCTTGTCTCTTCCATTGCATCCTCACTGATGGGATTGAACTGTCGGCATCGCCACGACAGCGCGGGCTGCGTGCTCGCCGATCTATCGGGCGCAGATTAAGAGCGCCAAATACGGGCAACAACCCGGCGAATCACGCAAGCGGCGCGCGGATGCCTGTCGCGCGATGCCGAAGACATCGCGCGATGCTCGTGGGTTGAATCAAAAAGCCCTGTTTTTCAGGGTTATTTCGACGAAATTCACGCGGGCTTCAGCGAAGCGGACACGCTGTGAATTGTTTGCATACCGATCTTGAACGGCGTCGATCAGCAGCTTCGAACCTGCCGCGCGACATCGGCGAGTTGATGGCGCAGCCATTGCAGCGCGGGGTCGGCGTCGTTGCGCTCATGCCATACGGCACGCACGGCGACGTCGGGACACGCATAGGGCGTCGCACACATTTTCAGTTCGCCGTAACGCTCCAGTTCGCGTCCAAGCGACGACGGCACCAGCGCCAGCATGTCGCTGTGACGAAGCAGCGCGGGAAGCGCGAGCGAGTGCGCGACGGACATGCGCATACGCGGCGTCTCCGCGGGATCGGCGAACGCGCGGTTGAGCGCATCGCGATTGAACATCTCCGATTGCCGCGCGAGCCCTCTCTCGACGATAAAGCCGCTCACGGCGCCCTCCTCTTCGCCGCCCTGCGAGATCGCAATAAGCGGATGGGCCAGCAGGTCGTCGCGCGTGACCGCGTGCTCTGCGATGGGATGATCGCGATGATGCAGCACGACGTCAGTCTGTTCCCAGAGTGTCGTCCCGCGAAAACGCGTCGGGACGTCCGCGAAAATGCCGATCGCCATGTCGATCCGGCCGACGTCGATCTGGCCCGCGAGATCGAGGCGCGTCGAGGGCCGCACCACGAGATCCACGAGCGGCGCTTCCGCGTGCAGCCGTTGACTGAGACGCCCGAGCACCAGCGACGTGATGTAGTCGTTCGCCGCGACGACGAACTTGCGTTGCGCGATGCGCGGATCGAATGCATCGACGCCCAGCGCGGCGCGGATCTGCTGAAGCGCGCCGCGCACCTGCGCCGCCATGCCGAGCGCGCGCACGGTCGGCTCCATGCCTTTGCCCGTGCGCACGAACAGATCGTCGCCGAGCGCATCGCGCATCCGCGCGAGCGCGTGACTGATTGCGGACTGGCTCAGATGCAGGCGCTTGCCCGCGAGCGCGAGATTGCGGTCTTCGAAAACAGCGTCGAACACGCGCAACAGGTTCAGGTCGATACGGTCTGCTGCCATGGTTCTACGCCTCTTGATGAGCGGCTCGTTGTGTCGAGTAACGATAGCCGCGGCAACTCGCGCCGAATGCCTCGAACAGCGCAAGCGACAACGCATCGTGTTCCAGCATCACTTCCGGATGCCACTGCACGCCGAGCGCGAACGTATGCCCGTCGACGCGACAGGCTTCGATCAAACCATCCGGAGCGCGCGCTTCCACCACGAGTCGCGGCGCTAGCGCTGCCACGCCCTGTCGATGAAGCGAATTCACGCGCACGCGTGGCGCATTGGCGAGCGTCGACAGAATGCCTGCGGGCGAGATGTCGATTTCGTGGCGGTAGCGATAGCGTGTGGGCAGATCTTCCGCGAGGTCTTCGAGGTGATCGGCGGAATGTCCGCACGCATGGATATCCGTGTGCAGCTTGCCGCCGAACGCGACATTCAGTTCCTGAAACCCGCGGCAGATCGCAAGCATCGGCATGTCGCGCGCGGCAGCCTCGCGCATCAGTGTCAGCGCGACGTGATCGCGGTCGGGATCGACGAGCATGTCGGCGCTTCCTTGCCCGCCATAACGGTGCGCTTCCACGTTGGACGCGCCGCCCGGAAACAGCAACCCGCTTAAGGCGTCGAGATAGCTGTCGAACGTTTCGATGTCGCGCGTCGCGGGAATCAATACGGGGCTCACGTTCGCGCCCGTCATCAGCGCGCGGACATAGCTGTGCTTCGCGCTGTGCAGATCGTGTTCGCCGAGGAAAAAGCGGTCGCACACCACGCCGACGAGAGGACGCATCATGCGGCGCCCCGTAAAGCGTGCGCGTCGCCGTTGACGAGTGACTTCAGATCGAACGCTGGATCGCGTACCTCTTCCGCGCGAACATGCGCGCCGCTTGCGAGCAGCTTGCGGGCGAGCATGTGATCCTGCGGCCGGTTGATGCTGTCGACGGCGATCAGCGTGTTGTCGCGGAAGTAGAACAGCGAACACTTCCTCTCTTCGACAGACCCACGCACGGCAAAGTCGGTGAAGCCCGAATTCACGCCCGCCATCTGCAGCTTCAGGTCATATTGATCGGACCAGAACCACGGCACCGCGCGATACGGCTCGCAGCGGCCGAGAATCGACGCCGCTGCCGTCTTAGCCAGGTCGTTGGCGTTCTGCACGGATTCGATGCGGCACACGCGCCCGCCCGGCGGCGCCCAGTGCGGGACCAACGATGCGCAATCGCCCGCCGCGACGATCCGCGGATCGCCCGTGCGCGCGCAGGCATCGACGGTAATGCCACCTTCCACGTGCAGTCCGCAGTCCGCTGCGAGTTCCGTGTTCGGAATCACGCCGATACCGACTACAACGAGATCGCACAGCACACGCGTGCCGTTGTCCAGTTCGACGGAGACGACGCCGTATGCGTCGTGCAGCGCCACGACCTTGCGGCCGAGTTCGAACGCGACGCCGCGCTGCACGTGAGCGCGCAGCATGAAGTCCGATATCCAGGGCGACGCGACGCGCGCGAGCAGACGCGATTCGGTTTCCACGACGGTCACGTCGAGTCCCTGCTGGCGCAGCGACGCAGCCGCTTCCAGCCCGATATAACCACCACCGATCACAACTGCGCGCTTCGTCGAACGCGCCGTCTCCGCGAGCCGCTTTGCATCGCGCAGATCGCGAAGATAGTGAACGGCATCGAGCGACGCGCCCGGACAATCGAGCTTGCGTACGCGCGCGCCCGTCGTCAGTGCGAGATGATCGTATGCGATCCGCGAGCCGTCGTGCAGTTCGATTTCGCGTCGCTCGCGGTCGATGAAGGTTGCGCGCGTCGACGGCATCCACTCGATGTTTTCTTCGTCGAAGAAAGCCTGCGAACGCAGCGGCAAACGCTCTTCCGCAAAGCTCCCAGTCAGAAAACCCTTCGACAGCGGCGGCCGTTGATACGGCGCATCGGGCTCGTCGCCGAGCAGCACGATACGGTCGTCGAAGCCGAGTTCCCGCACCGACGCAGCGAGCTGAACGCCCGCATACGACGCGCCGACAATCACCAGCGTGCGTTTCATGATGTCACCCTTATCATCCCTGTTTAGGCGGAATCTGCACGACGAGTCCATCCGTCGCGGACATCACGACGAGCTGGCAACTCAGGCGGCTTTCGGGGCGGCGCTCGGCGGCCACGCCGTCCAGCAGTTCCAGTTCGGATTCATCGGGCAGCGGCAATTCCGCCGTCGACGATCCGTCGATATACACATGGCACGTCGCGCACGACAAACAGCCGCCGCATTCGGCATCGATGCCGCGCACGTTGTTGTGAATCGCGGCCTCCATCACGCTGGTGCCGGCGCTCACGTCGATTGCGCGGCGCTCGCCGTCGCGCAGAATGTAGGTGACGATAGGCATGAATCTCTCCTCGATGGGAACGCCATCAGAACGTTTCGAAGTACTCCCGGTGTTCCCACTCGGTCACTTCCAGATTGAAGCGGTCGATCTCCGCCTGCTTGAGCTTGCAGAAGTAATCGACGAACGCGCTGCCGAAGCCTTCGCGCAGACATTCGTCGGTACGCATCGCGGCAATGGCGTCGCTCAACGTGCGCGGCAGTGCATCGGCCTGCGTTTCGTAGGGCGTATCCGCCGACGCCGGCAGTTCGAGCTTGCGCCGCAATCCGTCGAGCCCCGAAAGCACTTGAGAGCCGAAATACAGATACGGATTCGCGGTCGGTTCGCCGACACGATTTTCGACGCGCGTCGCTGAGTCGTTCGGTCCGCCGAGCACGCGCAGCATCACACCGCGGTTGTCGCATCCCCAGTTCGCGCGATCGGGCGCATTCGAATACGGCCGGTAGCGCCGATAGCCGTTGATGGTCGGCGTCGACAAGGCCGTGGCGCCCTGCGCATGCGCGAGCAATCCCGCGAGATAGCGCTGGCCGGTCACGGAAAGCGGCACGCCTGGATCGGTCGGCATGAATGCGTTGGTTCCGTCGGCGACATGCACGAGCGACTGATGCAGATGCCATCCGCTCGATACGACATTCGGAATGCGCGGACGGCACATGAAGGTCGCGTGATAGCCGTTGCGCTGGCAAATCTGCTTTACGGCGCTGCGAAACAGGATCATGTCGTCGGCGCTCTTGATGCCTTTGGTCGGTGCAAACGTGAATTCGAACTGGCTCGGGCCGTATTCGACTTCGAGCGAACGCACGGGCAACGCGAGTCCGTCGATACCGCGCCTGAGCATCTCCATCACGCTATCGACGGCGTCGTAGCGCAACTCCGTCAGATACTGATAACCATGCGACAGCAGTTCGACATCGGGCGGAATGCCGGGCTGCCCAGAATGCTCGGGCTTCATGTTCGGATCGGTGACCTTGAAGACATGAAACTCGACTTCGAGGCCGGACATGAATTCGTAGCCGTGATTGCCGAGTTGTTCGAGCGCGCGCCGGAACAGATGACGCGTGGCGAACGGCACGGGCCGGCCATTTGCGAAGTACACGTCGCACAGTACCCAGCCTGTATGCGGCGCCCACGGCAGCACGCGAAAGGTTTCGGGATCGGCGACCATCAGCGTGTCGCAGGCGCCCTGCATCTCGGGCATATCGAAGCCGCCGCCCGCCGTGAACACGGGGAACACCGTGCGATGCGACGTATCTTTGGCGAGCAGCGTGCTCGTCAGCGTGACGCCGCTCTTGAACGCGCGGATCGCTTCGTCGACGACGAGCGTCTTGCCGCGCAGCAGTCCGTGCTGATCGGGAAACGAAAAACGCACCACCTGCACGTCGCTTTCTTTCAGCCGTTCGAGCAGCGCGGCATAAGCCGTGTGCTGGTCGTCCGTCCACAAGCCGTGGGTTTCGACAAATGACATGTTGCTTCGCGCAGCCGCTCGACGGCCGCGCGCTCCGTTGTGGTTGCGGGATTCGTCGTCAGGCTTTCGGTGCGGGCCACGGCGCGGCTTCGCGACGCTTCACGTCCGAGGCCTTCCAGTAGTCGTCCCAGCCGTCGGCGGGGCCGATGCCGTCTATCGACGCCGGTCCTGTCAGATGCGCGGCCTGCTGGTCGTCGATCATCATCAGGGTCTTCTCGCCCGCCTGCGTTTTTTCGATTGCATCGACGAGCAGACGGCGGTACGCGATGATCCCCTTGTCGGTCGTACCGAGATGCTCGCGCGTGCGGTCCTGGATCGCGCCCTGCGATTCGACGGCCCACTGGTCGTGAACGTTGATGTCGAAGCCCATCCCCGTGTAGGTCTGGCTCTGCTGCTCGTCCGCGTTGAAGCCGTAGTGATTGCGTTTGTTCTTGCGCGATGTGTAGTCGGGCAGTTCGTACAGTTCAAGCCGCTGCTCGCGCATCTGCGCCTTGTCGGTCGGCGCGCCGAAGCTCGTGAAAATCGCGTACCAGTAGCAGTTTTCGTCGTCGACGGGCACGTGCCATTGCGTGATCGTCATTTCCGCGCTCATCGGAATCACGAACGCCTGCGGGAACACGACGTTGGTCACGCGCACGTGTGTCTGCGCGTCGTTCAGCGGGCGCTTTGCGATCAGGCGAAGCCCGTAATCGGCGGGGCTGACGAGAATTTCCGGCGATTCGAATTCGCGCAGCACCTTGGTGATCGGCATATCCGAATCCGCCGACGCACCGCGAAACTGCTTGCCGTAGCTCTCGCTCACGTCTTCGTCTTCGAAGAAGCGATGCAGAAACGACGCGTGCGCCGGATCGATGCCGACTTCGAGCGCCTGCAGCCAGTTGCATTCGAAGAGGCCTTTGAACGCGAACGTGTACTCGCCCGGCGCGGCGAAGCAGTCGAAGTTCGGAAACGCGGGTGGCTCGCCGCCGCCGATGTACGCGAACAGGATGCCGCTGCGTTCGACCACGGGATACGCGCTCTGCCGCACCTTCTTGCAGAGCGTGCTGCCGACGGGTTCGCCCGGCGTCGACAGGCACTGTCCTTCGACGTCGAAGAGCCACCCGTGAAAGGCGCAACGCAGACCGCCCGCTTCGAGACGGCCCGCTGCCAGATCCGCGCCACGATGCGGGCAATCGCGATCCAGCATGCCGTAGCGGCCCTGCTCGTCCTTGAACACGACGAAATCCTGGCCCATCAACCGCACCGCGCGAACGGGACGCTGCGCGGGCAGTTCCTCGACGAGCGCGACGGGCTGCCAGTAATTGCGCAGAAGCTGCCCGGCTGGCGTGCCCTTGCCTACGCGCGTGATCGTGTCGTTTTGCTGCGAACTCATCATGGCCTGTCTCCGGTTGCTGTGAATGCACGGGGTTTGTTGCTGTATGCAGAACGCCCCCTGATGAGCACGAAGAATAGACTCAAGAATTCATTAAGGCAATGTTTGTATGCAGATCGTCTCCCGCGCAAGTGGGTCATAGAGTCTCAAAAAGAGCTTACAAATCAGATTATCTAATTGATTTATATACATTTAATCCGAACTCATCAGGATCTTCCCTGGAGGGTTTCATCAGACTACAAACACGAGTGATCACGCCATGTTGCATACATAGACAAACATCTAAACCAAAAAGCGGGCGACGAAACGCCCTCCATCGCAGTTCATGCTCTACAATCAGCCGAACCAGCAGCGCAGGCATCGCGCCCGCCGAAGCCACCGGAGAATGAAATGGAATCCCAGCAAGAACGTGTGTTGGTGTATCTGCGCGACCTGATCCTCAAGGGCGAATTCGCTCCTGGAGAACGCCTCGGCGAAGTTGCGCTCGCGGAGCGGCTACAGGCGTCGCGCACGCCCGTCCGGCTCGCGCTCACGACGCTCGAACAGGAAGGTCTCGTCGAGCCGTCGCCGGCGGGAGGCTACGTGATGCGCCGTATCACGGCCGCTGAAATCGCCGATGCCATCGCCGTGCGCGGGCATCTCGAAGGCATGGCTGCGCGCCTCGTCGCCGAGCACGGCGTGCCGCGTCAGTTGTCGAACGGTCTGAACGAATGTCTGCGCGCCGGCGACCGCCTGCTCGCGAAGTCCGAACTCGATCTCGACGATTACGCTGCCTACACGGATATGAACAGCCGTTTTCACAAGCTGATCGTCGAAGGTTCGGGCAACGCGGCGCTGATCCGCGCGATCGACATGAACAACCGTCTGCCGTTTGCCGCAGCCAGCGCGATGCTGCCGATGCAATCCGCCATCGAGGAAGGCCGTCAGTGGCTTTTCATGGCGCATCAGCAGCATCACAGCCTCGTGCAGGCGATGGAACGCGGCGAAGGCGCGCGGGCGCAATCGCTTGCAACGGAACACGTGCAGATCGCGCAACGCAATCTGACTTACGCGCTCGAGCGGCCGGATGTGTATCTGAAGCTTGCGCCCGCGTTGCAACTGGTCGCCGAAGCGGTGTTGTAGACGCGCCTGCATTCGCGTATCCACATCCCGTTTGCTGCAAGATCATGATGCAGGTTTTTCACCGGGTATCCGGCGAGACGTGTGGCATCATCGGCCGCACATGTTGAAACCGTGGAGACCGGTGCAAATGAATTCGGATACCTACATTGTCGATTCCGTGATCCGCTCGCGAAAAGCCGTTCGGATGTTTCGTCCGGATGCCGTTTCGAAGCAGGACGTGATCGATATTCTCGATGTCGCGCGTACTGCGCCCAGCAACGGGAACACGCAGCCGTGGCGTGTGCATGTGCTGGCAGGCAGCGTCAAACAGCGACTCAGTGACGCGCTCGCGCGTGCTCACTCGGATGGAACGCATCCGCAACTGCAGTACATGCCGGATCCTTTGCCGGACTCGTATCGGCTAAGACAGGAGGATTTCGGCTCGCGCTATTACGGCGCACTCGGTATCGACAAGGCGGACGTCGACGGACGCAATCGGGCAACGGGCCGGAATTTCGATTTTTTCGGCGCACCGATCGGCATGATCTTCACTATCGATGCGCGACTGAGAAAGTACAGCTGGCTCGACTACGGGCTGTTCATCCAGAACATCATGATCGCAGCCCGCTCGCGCGGCCTGGATACGTGCCCGCAAGTATCGTTCGCGCGTTACCAGGAAGTCATTGCGCAGCAGCTCGAAGTCGAAGCGGGCCACGAAGTGGTTTGCGGAATGTCGCTCGGCTATGCGGATGAGGAAGCCGTCGTGAATCGGCTCGAGCTTCCGCGCGAGCCGCTCGTTCACTTCGCGCGATTTGCCGGGCTCGATGCGTAGATTGATGGGAAAACGGTCCGCCGCGGATCGCGGGACTTTGATCAGGACGCAAGCAATAGCGGACGCAGGGCGCAATCACATCTACGCCCTGCGCCACATACAGCCTTAAATAGCCTTAAATCAGCATCAGTTGCTGTCAGCCGGCGACTTGACGGAAGGCGTCGCCAACGTGTTGTTGGTCTTCGGCGCAGGCGTCGACGTATTGTTCGGGGTCTGTTGCATGTTCGGGTTCATCTGCCCGCTCATACCGGCACCCGAGTTGGTGCTGCCAGGTGTGCCATATCCGCCGTTCGTGTCGTTCATCTGGTTCGTTGCGGGGCTCGATGTGCTGCCGTGGCTCGACTGGCCGCCGCCTGCGGCCGTGCCGCCCGTCGACTGTGCAAAAGCGCCGCCCGACAGGGCGAGCGCGGCCAGTGCCGCGACGACTGCGCTGGTTGCCTTCTTCATGATCGGATCCTCCTTGATCGGATTGGATATCGACACAGACGATGGTCGTCTGCCCTGACCATGAATCGAGCAAGCGCCGTACCGCGCACCCTGCCCGCACCCTGCCCGTAGCGTTAGCAAGGAGCTTGCCTCGCGAACCCATCAAGGATGATGCGTTTCTCCCGCGACCAGCAGATGACGGTGAATCGTGCAATAACACTCGTCATGCCAGCCGTAATGCAGATCGCGGCAGATCGAGTGCCTTACGGACTCCGGAAAGCTCGACGGATCGCTACGCAGATCGAATTCGAGCGCCGCGAATATGGAGCCGGGTTCGGGCCAGTCGGCCTTGTTGGGCCCATCTTTCAGCCGGTTCCCCTGCGCGAGTTCGTTCGCGAGAATGGCCGCCAGTTCCGGGCACAAGGCCGCCGTGTTTTTCTTCGTCATCGTGTCGATCCCGTGTGTCTGCCCTAGCCGGCCTCTGCGTCAAATGTTCCTGATGATACCAGGCGTCAGATGCACTTTCTCGGATGGCGGAATGAAATACTGCAGGCCGCCGCCCGGATACACGTGATCGTCCTTGACGCCGTCGAACGTAGGATTGGCCATCGCGCGTCCCTTTGCGACGCAGATATCCTTCGTCACGAAGTACGCGCGAACCTGCGTGCGGCGTGCGCGCGGATTACCGTCGCCGTCGACACCCGGCGTCACCTGAACCAGATCGTGAAACTTCTCCGAGCTGCCCGCTGCCTGCCGCAACGATCCGATCGTCACCGCATAGCCCGGCGCACCGCCCGGATACAGCGAGTACAGCACGGTGCCGCGCTTGAGCACGGTGTTCTGATACGAGTCCACACCCTTGTACGGCGCCGTGCCCTGCCAGCCGCGTGCTTCCTTCGCGGGGTCCTTTCCTTCGCACGGGTTCGGGCTGCAACAGGCCTGTCCCGATGCCTGCGCCTTCTTGCCCTTGAGTCCGCGCGGATCGATCCAGTCGGTCGGGTTCGGCGCGTACTGATACGGATTGGTGTTGCCGAGCAAGCCGATCGGCTCTTGTGAAATGTACCGACCGGTGCGCGGATCGTAGTATCGATAGCGGTTGTAGGCGAGACCTGTTTCGTCGTCGAACTGCTGTCCCTGGAAACGGATCGGATTCTGCGGGGGCACGTGCGTGATATGCGACGCGCGCGCATCGACGGCGATCGTCTCGCCCCACGCCTTGTAGCGTGCTTCCCAGACGATATCGCCGCGCTCGTCCGTCATCATCAACGGCGTGCCGATCTGATCGCAGTGGTAAAACAGCGCGGACGCAGGCGCGTTGGCAGCAGGCGGTTGCATCAACGGATCGTCTTCGGGCGCGTAGCGATCGGTGGACTTCCATTGCGGCGTCTCGATGCCTTCGACGGCTGTTCCCGCATATTGTGCGAGCGGCGTGAACGACCCCGCTTCGTAGACGAAGTGAATGCTGTGCGCGCCGCTGCTTTCGAAGGCGAGCGTGTCGCCGTCCCAGCCGAAAATCGTTTGCACGCGATCGACCTGCCGCGCAATGCGCCGGCCGAACGGATCGTAGAAATAGCGCGCCTCGCGCGACGCAGCCGGTTCATCGACACGCGCGCCGATCAGCCGGTTGAAACCATCCCACTCATAACGCTGCGCGCTGCCGGGCGAACGCCGTCCGATCAGATTGCCGCGCGCATCGTAGTCGAAATGCGTGCCCGCGTAGTCCTGTAGCAGATTACCGAGCGTCTTCGGAATCTGCGTGGAAAGTGTGCTCGACGCGCTCGACGTTGTTGTACCCGCATGGGGATAGCCGATGTTGCTGGCGGGATCGAACGCGAACTGTTCTTTCGCCATCGGGCTCAGCGCTTCGAGCAGCCTGCCGACGGGATCGTAGCGATACGTCGTCGGCCCCTGACGGCTGTCGTCGATGTGCGTGAGTTGTCCTGCCGGATCGTAACCATAGCGGCGTTCGGCGACATGGCCCGGCGCGCTCGCGCGCGCAAGTCTTTGTTCGACGATGCGCCCCGCGGCATCGTATTTCGTGCGCTGTTCAAGCTGGCTCGCGAAATTGCGCTGAATCTCGCGATGCAGATCGTCGCGTTCGAACTGCACCAGTTCGCGGCCATCGAGCATCATGCCGTGCACGTGACCCGCGCCATACGTCAGCCAGTCGACGGTGTGGCCGTCGGGCCGCTGCGTGCGGACGCGCGCATCGATCTCGTCGTACTCGTGACGCCATACATAGCTGCGTTTCGCGCCGAACAGCTCATACGCGTGATGCTCGCGAATCAGATTGCCGACGGCATCGTAGAAGTGCTGCACGCGGCAGTGCGCGTTGCGCGCTTCGGCAAGCCGGCCGCCCGCGTCGTATGCAAACGACTCTTCATCGCCGCCCGCCACACGGCGCGCCAGGCGTCCCGCGCGATCGTATTCGAGGTGCGTCACTGCGCCCGCTTCATCAATTGCAATCAGCTTGCTGCTCGCCGCATCGTATTCGTAGCGCGTTTCCTTGCCGTCGAAACCGATCTCGGCCGTGAGTCGGCTCACGGGATCGTAGAACAGCCGATACGTCGCGTGATTCGCGTCTTCGAGTGTGCTCAGGCGACCGAGGCGATCGTAGCGATACGCGAGCGTCTGGCCGAGCGCGTCGGTGCGATACGCGATACGGCCAGCCGCATCGTATCCGTAACGCGTGGTCGCTCTCGACGGATCGGCGTGCTCCGTCAAACGGCCTTCGCCATCGTGCTCCATAAGCTCGATGCCGGACGGTTTGACCACGGCGCTCAACTGGCCGTTCGCGCCATAGCGGTAAACGGTGCTATGTCCCGCGGCATCGGTTGCTTCGAGCAGGCGGCCGTGCGCGTCGTACGTCCATTGCGTGGTTTTGCCCGAGCAATCCGTGTAGCTCGTCAGCTGACCATTCGCGTCGTAGGCCAGCGTCTTCGCGCCGCCTTTTGCGTCGGTGATCTGCGTCGGCAGACCTGCGCCGTTGTACGTGTACTTTGTCTCGCGTCCGAGCGGATCGATCTGCGCAACGACATTGCCCTTGTCGTCGTATTCGCGTTCCCAGCGAAAGCCTTGCGGATCGACGATCGTCGTCATCTGATCCTTCGCGTCGTACTCCATGCGTACGACGCTGCCGTCAGGACGAACCTGTTCGACGAGATTGCCGCGTGCGTCATACGCGAAGCGCGCGACCGTGCCATCGGGATAGATGCGTTGCGTCACATGATGATTCGCATCGCGATAGAACCACTCTTCGCGCGCATCGGGATGAACGATCCGATACGTGTAGCCGTCGATGTCGTAATAGTGGCGCGTCATGCTGCCAAGACCGTCCGTCACGTAGACGAGGCGAATCTCGGGATGCCACGCGAGGCGCGTTTCGTTCGTACCGTCGTCGGCATACTCGTGCACGCAGCGCGCTTTCGGCCCCGTGCCGTCCCATTCGAGATTCATGCCGCGACCGGTGCGATCGGTATAGCGCGTCACGAGATGATGCGCGTACGCATATTCGCGGCGATTGCCGTAACGATCGGCGGCCGCGACGAGATCGCCTTCGCGATCGTATGTGTACGTAGCGAGCGTGCCGACGCGCTCGCCTTCGTTATCGTAGTGCGCGGCCTCGACGATGCGCCCTGCGCTGTCGTGCGAAAACGCGATCACGCCTTGCGCCGCGATCAGGCGCGACAGGTGGTGATCCTTCGTATAGTCGAACGTGATCTGATTGCCGCTGCGGTCCTTGATGAAACCGAGCCGGAATGCGTCGCCGTGTTTCTCGTACGCTTCCATCAGCTCATGGCCGCGCGTGACGGTCAGCCATTGTTCGTCGAGTTGCGCGAGCGTCACGCCTTCGCCCAGGTCGTCGTGCGTATCGCCTGCCTTGAGCAACGGATAGTCGATGCTGCGGCCGCTCGGATCGTGATACACCAGTTTG
The DNA here is from genome assembly GCF_030412785.1 of Paraburkholderia sabiae. Classification (NCBI taxonomy): domain Bacteria; kingdom Pseudomonadati; phylum Pseudomonadota; class Betaproteobacteria; order Burkholderiales; family Burkholderiaceae; genus Paraburkholderia; species Paraburkholderia sabiae. Next base: position 2,117,492 of record NZ_CP125295.1, on the reverse strand, counting down.
GCCGCGTGAATATCGAAGCGCGTCGTGTACGGCGTGATCCAGCGCGCGCCGAGTTCGCCGTGATCGTAGGCATCGAGAAACGAGCGGTAGGTGCGCTGCCAGATAATGGGCATCGCGCCGGGCAACATGAAATCTTCATGCTCGAAGCGTTCGTCGCCAAGCGCATAGCCGATCGACCCTGCGCTGCGGCCCGCCGAACAACTCTTGCAGTTCGGTCCGGGATGCTTCGCCTTCGCCTGCTTGCCGATGGTCTCCAGTTCGCCTTCCGTCTTCTTCAGTTCCGCTTCGACCTTGCCCGCTTCCTTGATGCCGACCGTCTGCGCGCCCTTGCCGCCGTGCTTCTCGCGCCACTTCGCCACGGCTTGCAGCAGCGCGTCGATCAGCCACAGCATGCCGCCGACGTCCGAGCTGTTGAGCCCCTTGATCTTCTGCGTGACCATGGGAATCGCGTGACGCGCCTGCGTCGCCATGTGCATCAACTGCTGGTTCGTCGACGGCGAAATTTCGTTGACGGCGCGCGTGGCGAGATTCGCCGCGTCTTTCACGAACACTTTCGTGCCGTCCTTCAGATACGACCACACGCTGTCGGCGATCTTGCCCGCGTCGTGCGCGGCGAACGCTTCGCCGGCTTCGTGCAGATGCTTGTCGGCCGCGCGATAGTTGCCCGACGTGTCGAACAGACGCCCTGACGCCGCGCCCTCGAAAATCTGCGCGAGCCCTTCGAGCAGCTTCTGCGCGTGATTCGCGCAATCGTCGAGCAGTTGCGCGACGCGCGCCTTGATCTCCTTGACGAAGCTGTCGATCTCGCCCGCGAACTTCGCGCTGATGTGCGCGACGAGCACGGAGATGATCGTGTCGGCGATCATCTGCCCGCCCGCTTCGGCAACGGCCTTGCCGCTGCGGATCAGTTCTTCGCGCGCGAGCTTCAGCAGCGGCCGCGCACCCATGCGGAATTCGCCCATCACAGGCGGAATCGGAATGACGCCGATCAGGTCGATGCCGAGATTCAGGTAATCGAACAGATCGCGGACCTCGGCTTCGATCAGCCGCTTGATGTCCATCACGACATCGATCGCCGACAGAATGTTCGACACGACAGGCACCGCGTTCGCGAGATCCTTCACGCGTTCGAGCGTGATATAGCCGTCGCTGACGCTGCGCAGCCACGCGTCGAATTCTTCGAGCGCGGAGCCGACGTCTTCTTTGGTGAACGTGACGAGCGGCGCGATGGCCACTTCGGTTGCAATAGCGGATTGGGATGTCACGGCAGCGGCGCACATACGAAGTCAGTCCGGTTCAAAAATTGACGACAGAAGCGTCGTTGTACTTGCAGCCCAGCAGAATCCAGCCTGGCGTTTCCTTTTGATCGACGAGCAGGCGGATTTCCCGGCCGCCGCCCGCCTTGCGATAGTCGACGCCGCGCCAGTTCATGTGCTCCCGCATCGACACCGTCCCCGCACTTTCGTGCATGCCGCCGATGCGTTCTGCCCACTGCTTGCCCGCGTCGATTTCGCCGCCCTTCGGCGCGGGAATCGCGATCAGCATCTGGCGCGGCGACAGCAGCGCGACGACTTTCGACTGCACGCCCCACGCTTCGATCGGCTTCTGTGTTTGCCAGCCGAGATCGATTGCATCGGGTTGCCCGAGCTGGTTCGCGAGGCCAGGCACCGCGTTCGTATCGACGCGCGCGATGAAGCGCGGAATCTGTTGCGGGTCGAGCTTGCATTCGATGAAATCGGCCATCGTGCGCAGATCGGCAGCCGATTGCGCGTGGGCGGGCATCGGTGCCGTGATGGCCGTGATTGCGCCGAGCACGGCGGCGCCACGCATGGCGCGTCGGATAGAGATCATGGCGTCAGTCGGGCCTGCAGGCGGTGGCGGTCGCAAAGCCGGTCGAAAACGCGCCGACGCAATGCAGGGTCACGGTCTGTCCGACGCGCTTTCGTATCTTCGCGACGGCCGCCGGATTGGCGAACGCGACGCGCACCGCCTGGTCCGGATCGTCGCCGAGCTTGCCGACGACATCGCCCGTGAAGCCCTCGTCGAGCGAGAGCAGCGTGCCCGTCAGCGCGACGCGCCGATCCACGTAGTTCGATGCGATGTCCGAGGTCGACGACGCGCCGCTGCTGAACTGTTCGGCGAGTTGCGCGGCGTTGACCTTGATTTCGCTCGCGGCGTGGACGTCGAAGGCGACGACGGCTGTGACGAGCAGTGCAGCAGCATTTCTCATGGTTCTTGTCAGTGATGCGCAGAATGAAAAGGTCGATGCGAACTCAGACGATGCTCTTGATGGCGGGCGCTGCGCTGCGGCCCGCGTCGGCGATCGAGCTGACCTGCTTCGCCGCGCTGGCTACCTGGCTGGCTTGCGACAGCGCGGTGCTCGCGCTCGACGGCAACGCTTTCGCGATCGCGCCTTGTGCGAGGCCCGACGCCTGCGATGTCGCCAGTGAGGCGAGACCGCCGTCTTGTGTCGCGGTCTGCGCCATTTTTGCCATTTGTGCGGCCTGGCTTGCTGTGCTTGCCATGCCGGCGAGTTGCGATGCACCTGTGCTTGCGGCAGAACTTGCGGCACTGCTCGCGGCACCCGCACCACCCGCAGCCGGCAGGAACGACGCCATCTGAGACGCTGCCGCCGATCCATCGCCCGACGCCGTCGTATCAGCCGGCCATTTCAGGCTCTTGAAGTAGTTCGCCGGTTGCGACGGGTCGCGCGGATCGATGCCGAACTTCACCTGCGCGACGCCCGGCGGCAAACCGCTGACGGTCGTGCGCCCGCTCGCATCGAGTGCGCCCTGACGCAGCACGCCGCCGTTCGCGTCCAGCACGGAGAACTGCCCGCCCTTAACGGCTTCGCCGTTCGCATACTGATGCAGCAGTTCGAGCTGCCCCGGCTGATCCGGACGAGCCGACGGCAGCGGATAACCCTGGCTCGCGGGTCCGTTGAAGCTGTGCTGCGCGCCCTTGATATCGATCGCTCCGGGCGCATGGATTTCGATGTTGCCGCCCGAAATGCGGATATACGCGCCGCCGCTCGTGAGCAGGATCTGCTGATCGGCGGCGGCTTCGATCGTTTCGGTGGCGGAGAGCAGGCGCAGCGTCTTTTGCGCGGTGAGTTCGACGTTGTCGGACTGTGCCTTGATCTCGACCTTGCCCTTCGCGGCGAACAGCTTCATCCCCGCGTTCTGCACGAAGAGGCTGATCTTTTCGCTGACGCTCGCGAGCAGCGATTTGCCCGTGGCGATATGCGTGCTCTGGCCGCTCACCAGATTGATGTGCTCGTTGGCCGTCAGATGCGCGGTGTCTTGCGTCGACAGCGCGATGCCCGCAGGCGACGCCATCAACATGACGGGTTCCTTGAACGCGTTCGCGCTGCCTGTGCCGCCGCCCGCCGTGTTACCGCCCGCTGCACTGTCGCCGTTCGCTGCGGCGCCCGTTACGCTGTTTTGCGTGGCGTCGGTGAACGACTTCAGACTCGCGTGGCCATCCTGCAGATTCTCGGCCTGATGCGCGCTCGCGGCCTCCGACAGCGCGTCGATTACGCTTTGCGCGTTGTTGAGTTGCGTACTCGCGTCGCGCACGTCGAGCGGCTGGCTCGATACGCCTGTCGACGGATGCGTCGACAGGTACATGCCCTGCGCGGCGCGCACTGCGCCATACGCATCCGAACTGAGAGCAAAGCCGCTGCCGAGATACGCGCCGCGGCTGTTGCCGTTCTGCGCGATCAGATAGCCGAGATGCAACTGCGCGTTCGTGCTCGAGCTGTAGAGCTGGGCGCGGTTCTGGCCGGTCGCGTCGTCCATCACGAGCTGGTTGTAGCCGCTGCCCTGATACTCCTTCGACCGGTAGCCCGACAGGATGCCGTTCGAATGCCACTGCGGCGTTTTCGAGCCGTTGTAGACGCGGCCGGTGACGATCGGCCGATCGCAATCGCCATCGAGAAACGATACGATCACTTCTTCGCCGATACGCGGCACATGCACGGAGCCGTAACCGCCGCCCGTATCCGATTGCGCGACGCGCATCCAGCACGACGCGTTTTCGTCGCCGGGATTCAGCCGGTCCCAGTGCATGCGCACCTTGATGCGGTTCAGTTCGTCGGTGTAGACCTCTTCGTTTTCCGGGCCGACGACCGTCGCAGTCTGCAGATGCATGCGCGGCTTGTGATGTTCGGCCGGGCTGCGGAACTGGACGCTCTTGCGCTGCGCTTCGACACGCGTCAGGAAAAAGCCCTCGCTGCCGTCGCTGGCCTTCACGGCGATGGGCGCCTGCGCACCATGTTCGGCGCGCGCGGCCGCGAGCGTCGCGTTCAGGCTATGCGGAAAATCCGTCGTACCCGCCGACACGGGCAGATTGTTCTCGATCGCCCATTCGACTTCGATGACCGCGAACTGGCGCTCCTGCGCGCCGCCCGCGCTGTGCTCCGGATGATTCGTCAGTTCGAACCAGCGCCCCGTATCGACGCCGCGCACGGCGCCCGCACCATGAAAACGCTTCGCGCGCGATTCCCATTCCTCAACGCGTACGGTCGACTGATGGTCGCCGAGATCCTGCTTGCCGTACGTGTAGGCGCCCGTGTATTCGTACACTTCGGCCTGCACGGGCAGATCACCTTGCGTGGCCATGGTCGGGACGGACGTGCCCTTCGGATTCGCCGACGTTCCCGGAGACTTGTAGTCGAACGTGCGCGTGGTCAGCGACGTGCTTTGCAGCGTGCGCGTGCCGCTCCATTGCGTGAACGCGTTGGTCTCGCTGGCCGTGCCCGCGCGATAGAAACCGATTTGCTGCGGCGCCGCCGGTTGCAGCGTGGCGATGTCGTCGGTGATAACGAGGGTGTGCGACTTGCCGTCGGCCGCCTGCTCGAAATAGCTGAACAGGCCTTCGCGCTCCATGAGCCGCTGACAGAAATTCCAGTCGTCTTCGTATTGAACGCAGAATGAATGCGCCGACAACGGCTTACTCAACGCGAAGCGAAATGCGCCTTGCGCCTGGTTATGCGCATTAAATACGTCGGTGAGAATCTCATCGACGGTTTTATCCTGCCAGATCCTGGCATCTTTGCGGAAGCGCAGAAAATGCATCCACGAAGTAAAGCCGATCTGATAGCTGGTCAATGCGCTATCGGAACCGAGCCGGCGCGCAGTATGGATATAACCGTGATGCGGCGAATAGGACTGGTCGGCCTGCTGCATCCACAGCGTGACGGACTGCGCAATCAGCGATTTGAGTTCGATGCCGTCATTAACGGAAACGACATCGACGGTAAATGTGAAGTCGCGCCCGAGACGGCTATGTCCGACAAGCCTTTGCGGCACGAGCATGTCGGCGCCGAGCGGCGTATCCAGTTTTAGCAGCCGATTATCCTGCGCGAGTCCGCCTGTAATCGCCGCAATCGTATCTTGCGCCCCCATAATGCCTCTTTTTTACTCAATTGCGCCCCGCGCCACCGCGCGATAATACAGAAGTTCAGACGATTGCAGCAATCGTATTTTTAATAGGTTTTTGCAGGCGGGCGTAGTTACTTGTCGATTTAATGATTTAAAGGAAATCGGTAAGAAGCGCCGTTGCTTCTACTGACGATATTTAACATTCGCGTATGACGCCGAGCGTCACGGATTTGACTTATAGAATTAAAGCTATGCGGAATGGCTATTCGATCCGATAGCCGAAACGATGAGGGCTTAGAGAATTCAGGCAATGGTTTTAAAGCGGGTTTCGTCTGCAACGGTCCCGCTGCATGGCGGCGTGGCCGGCGTGTAAAAACTGCCGTCTCCGGCTCCACGTTGATTCGATCCGCCAATAGCGATACCTTTACAGCTATCCTGGTCGTCGAATGCTGGTCAACGAAGGGAGAACCGTTTCGTGAAGAGAGCGCTGGCTTTCTCCTGCGCCGTGGCCATGTCCGTGGCCTTCTGTGCAGCCCTCGTCGGATGCAACAAGGGAGGATCGGGAAACGTCACGGAGGCATCGGGCGCATCCGCGAGCTCGGCACCCGTTGCATCAGGCGTGGGCGCAAGCGACACCCTCGCCGCCTCGGGCGCGCAAACGCCGGGCACGCTTGGCACCATCACCAAAACCCAGTTGCCAGGAGAAGCCGCCGAAACGCTGCGCCTCATCAAGGCAGGCGGCCCTTACCCTTTCGGCGAGGACGGCGTGCTGTTCCGCAACAGCGCCGGATTGCTGCCGCAGCATCCGCGCGGCTACTACCACACGTACACGGTGCGCACGCCTGGCGCGACGGATCGTGGGCTGCGCCGCGTCGTCTGCGGTGGACCGCGCAAGCAGACGGGCGACTGCTATTACACCGACAATTACTACGTCAGTTTCAAGCGCATTGCTGAGTAAAGCCTCGGAACGGACCGCGAACGCATGAGTCGCACACGCAACCCAACAGTCCGTCCAGCCGCTACACGCCCCACCTCAGCGACGGCGTATGCACCGGGCTATCCCAATGCCGTGTCATGTCGTCGTCGAGCACACACAAGGTGATCGACGCACCCGCCATTTCCAGCGAAGTCGTTAGCGAGCCGACCTGCACGCGCGCGATCTTCAGATCGCGCTGCTGCAACCATGAGCGGGCGGAATTGAACAACAGGTACAGTTCGCCGAGCGGCGTACCACCCAGCCCGTTGATCAGGACCAGCAGGTTCGAATCGCTTGCCGGTTTCAGGTCGGCGACGATCGCCGTCAGCAGTTCGCCAGCGATCGCGTCGGCCGCGGCAAAACTCGCGCGTCGCCGTCCAGGCTCGCCGTGGATGCCGACGCCGACTTCGATTTCATCGTCGCCGATCTTGAACGTCAGCGTGCCCGCCGCGGGCACCGTGCAACTCGAAAAAGCAACGCCCATCGACGCCGTATGCTTGTTGATCCGGTCGCCGAACGCTTTGCATTGTTCGAGATTGGCGCCGCTTTCCGCGAGGCTGCCGACCATCTTCTCGACGATCACGGCACCCGCTACGCCGCGTCGTCCCGTCGTGTAGCTGGAATTCTCGACGGCGACGTCGTCGTTGATCAGCACCATCGCATTCGGCAGTTCCGACATCTCGGACGCCATTTCAAAGTTCATCAGATCGCCGGAATAGTTCTTCACGATGAAGAGCGTGCCCGCGCCCGTATCGACGGCTTTGGCGGCCGCCATCATCTGATCGGGCGTCGGCGACGTGAACACCTGCCCCGGGCAGGCCGCATCCAGCATCCCGTAGCCCACGAAGCCGCTGTGCAAAGGCTCGTGTCCCGAGCCGCCGCCCGAAATCAGCGCAACCTTGCCGGCCTTCAGCGTCTTGCGCCGCACGAATACGGGTTCGTGATTGAGTACGACGAGGTCACTGTGCGCGGCGGCGAATCCGGCGAGACTCTCAGTCAGGAAGTCGTCGACATTGTTGATGAATTTTTTCATGGCCTGCGCTCCTTTCATTCCCTGTCCTGCGCGAGCCGCGCGCACACCGCACCGATCATCAACTGGCTCGAGCGCGCGCCGGGATCGATGTGGCCACGCGAGCGCTCGCCGAGAAACGATGCGCGTCCTTTGGTCGCCAGCATGTCGCGCGTGGCGAGCATGCCGGTTTCGGCGACCTGCGGCAATGCATCGAGTACCGTTTCAGGCGCCGCGTCTTCGTCGGCCAGTTCCGCAAAACGCGACGCGACAGGAATCAGCACGTCCATCATCGTCTTGCTGCCGATACCTGCCTTACCGCGCTGCGTGACGGCATCGACGCCGGCCGCGAACATCCGCGCCGCCGCCTCGACGTTCGCCGGGCCCACGTCGTCCGAGGCCTTCGCCATGCCGTGCAGCAGCGAGAAGAACAGCGGCCCCGACGAACCTCCGACCGTCGACAGCAGTTTGGATGCGGCGAGATCCAGTGCGGGCGCAAACGCCTCGGCCTCGATCTCGGCGCGCATGGCGTGGAGCGCATCGGCGCCCCGTAGCAGGTTGAAGATATGATCGCCGTCGCCGATCTGCTGGTCGAGCGCCGCGATTTCGTCGGTATGTTCTTTCAGCGCCGCATGCGCGGCCTCGATGCACGCCATGACCGTTTTCCCGTTCATGCCGGAATCCTCCTGCCGTCGGAGCGGAAATAGAGAAGGCTGCGCGGGGGCAGCGACACGCCGACCATTTGCCCCGGCACGAAATTGCGTTCGGTCATCGTCGTTGCGGCAATCGCGGTGCCGTCGCGATCCAGAATCAGCAGATGCCGAAGCGGTGAATATTCGAGCACGCGAAGGTTGAGCGCGTCGCAGGTGTCGGGAGCGTGCAGCACGATATCCTCAGGACGGATCGCGACCGTGGACGTGCCCTCGGGCATCGCAGCCGGATCGAACAGAACAGCGGGCAGCAGGTTGATCGGCGGCGAGCCGAGCCGTTGCGCCGCGCTCAGCGAAGCCGGGTCGCCGTACACTTCGCGCGGCGCACCCATCTGCACGATGCGGCCATGTTCGAGTATCCCGATGCGATCCGCGAGCGTCGTGGCCTCAACCTGATCGTGCGTCACGTAGATGATCGTCGCGCCGATCGTGCGATGCAGCCGCTTCAGTTCGATCCGCAATTCCTCGCGCAGCTTCGCATCGAGCGACGACAGCGGCTCGTCCATCAGGAAGACTTTCGGCTGCCGCACGAGCGCCCGCCCGATGGCGACGCGCTGCATCTCGCCGCCCGACAGATGCGTCGCCAGGTTGCCGAGCTTCGACTCGATATGCAGCATTTGCGCGACGGCCTGCACGCGCGCCGTGACTTCCGCCTCGCTCACGCGTCGACGTGGAGAACGCAGTGGAAAAGCCAGGTTGCCGAACACCGTCAGATGCGGATACAGCGAATACTGCTGAAAGACGAAAGCAACGTCGCGGTCGGCAGGATGCATTGTCGTGGCGGCTTCTCCATCAATGAATATGTCGCCATCGTCGGGACGTTCGAGACCGGCGATGAGCCGCAACGTGGTGGTCTTGCCCGCGCCGCTCGGTCCGAGCAGCACGACGAACTCGCCCTCTTTCACGTCGATCGACACATCGTTCACCGCGACGATATCGCCGAATCGCTTCGTCACGCCGTGCAAGCGAATCTCAGACATAAGCGCCTCCATTGCCGCTCCCATTGATGGCCGTCTGCCGCGCCGCACAGGGCAGCAGCTTGCCGCTCGATGCGTCGTACAGCAGCGTGCGCTCCTTGCGAAACGACAGACCGACCTGCGATCCCGCGGCCCGACCTGCGTCCTTGCCGACTCTGACGCGCACGACGCCAAGCGCAGTCTCGACGACCAGAATCTGATGCGAGCCGAGATACTCGTCGGCGATCACACGACCACGCAATGCGCCTTGCTCGTCGATCACGACATGCTCGGGACGCACGCCGAGCAGCGCGTGCGCAGCAGACGCGTCGGTGCGCGGCACGGCGACGGCCACGCCACCGAGCATGACCGATTCCGTTCCCGCATCGACGTCGCCGTCGACGGCCAGAAAGTTCATCGGCGGGCTGCCGATGAAGCTGCCGACGAACACAGTCGCGGGGAAGTGATAGATCTCATGCGGCGACGCGGATTGCAGCACTTCGCCACCATTCATCACGACGATGTCGTCGGCCATCGCCATCGCTTCCCGCTGATCGTGCGTGACGTACACCGTCGTCGCATTGAGCGTGTTGTGCAGCTTGCGCAGCTCCAGACACATCAGTTCGCGGAAGTCCGCGTCCAGCGTGCCGAGCGGTTCGTCCATCAGAAAGGCCTTGGGATGTCGTACGATCGCGCGCCCCAATGCCACGCGCTGCCGGTCGCCGCCCGACAATCCACCCGTCTTGCGATCCAGCAGCGTGTCGATGCGCAGCATGCGCGCGGCCGCATCGACGCGCTCCGCGATTTCGCGGCGCGTAATGCCCTCGTTCTTCAGCGGAAATGCGATGTTGTTGCGCACCGTCATATGCGGATAAAGCGCGAACATCTGGAACACGAACGCGATGTCGCGTTGACGCGCCCGCAACGCCGTCACGTCTTCGCCATCGATCAGAATCTGGCCCGACGTCGGCAGTTCAAGCCCGGCGATCATGCGCAACGTCGTGGTTTTGCCGCAGCCGGAAGGTCCTAGCAGCACCACGAAACGGCCGTTGCCGACGGTGAGATTCGTATCGCGCACGGCGGTGAAATCGCCGAAGCGTTTATGCAGCCGGGAAAGTACGATCGTCGACATGGCTCACTCCGGAAAGTGGCTGGTCACGACGAAGGCCAGCGCACCCACCAGAATCACAGGAAACGACCAGGTGTAGAGATCGACGGTGAACGGCTGGACCAGCATCGCGATGCCGACGCCGATGAGCACCGTCGATGCGCCCTCGCAATAGCGCCGGCGGAAAAGACGGCGGCGCGGCATGGTGGATTGGACTTTCATTTGCGCACCGCTCCGAAGGTGATGCCGCGCAACAGGTGCTTGCGCAGCACGACGGTGAAGATCAGGATGGGCAGCACGAACAGCGTCGTGGCGGCCGCGACGGCCGGCCAGTCCTGCCCGCCTTCGCCGATGATGAACGGAATGAACGGCGGCATGGTTTGCGCGTCGCCGCTCGTCAGCAGCAACGCGAATGCGTACTCGTTCCACGCGAAGATCAGGCAGAAAATGGCCGTCGCCGCGATGCCGGTAATCGCCTGCGGCAGCACGACCTTGACGAATGCCTGCAGGCGCGTGTATCCGTCGACGAGCGCGGCTTCTTCATACTCGCGCGGAATTTCGTCGATGAAGCCCTTGAGCAGCCATACCGCCAACGACACATTCACGGCCGTGTAGAGCACGATCATGCCCAGATAGCTGTCCGAGAGACCGAGCGCTCGATACATCAGATAGATGGGTATCGCGACGGCAATGGGCGGCATCATCCGCGTGGACAGAATGAAGAACAGCAGATCGTCGGCAAGCGGAACCTTGAAACGCGAGAAGGCATACGCTGCGAGCGTGCCGAGAAAGACGGCGAGAAACGTCGAACCGAAGCCGATCACGAGTGAGTTGACGAAGCGCGGCAATACTTTCGACGGTCCCGCAATCACCATATTGCGCTTTCGCACGTCGCGGTCGTACCACGTCTGCGCGGGCGGCAAGCTCGCGATGAACTCCGGCGTCTGCCGCGAGCGGATCGTGAAGAGATTGACGTAACCTTCCATCGACGGATGAAACACCACGACGGGCGGATACGCAATCGCGTCCTCCTGCGTCTTGAAGCTCGTCAGGATGATCCACAGGATCGGCAGCGTTGCAATCAGCGCATAGGCGATCACGACGACGGCAGCAAATCTCTTGCTGCGCGGCGACGCGGCCACCACTGACTGCTGAAGCGCGAGGTCTGTCATCGCTGTTTCACCCGGTTGAGTGCTTTCACATAGATGTTCGCGGCGCCGAACACGACCACGAACAGAATGATCGCGAGCGCGGACGAATAGCCCGTCTGCCACTTTTCGAAGGCGGCGCGCTTGAGCGTGATGGAGACGGTTTCCGTGACCGAGCCGGGACCACCCGAAGTCAGCAGGTTCACCATGTCGAACATCTTGAAGTTCTCGATACCGCGAAACAGGATCGCGAGCATCAGGAACGGCAACGTCATCGGCAGCGTAATCGACCAGAACTGGCGCCACGGCGAAGCACGGTCTACTTCGGCGGCCTCGTAGATGTAGTCCGGGATCGAACGCAAACCCGCGAGACAGATCAGCATCACGTACGGCGTCCACATCCATGTATCGACCATGACGATGGTCCACGGCGCAAGCGGCACGTCGCCGATCATCTGAAACGAGTTCGGCGGAATGCCCGTGAAGAAACTGACGATGTCGTTGAACAGACCCGTCTGCGGCTGCAACAGAAAGGTCCAGAAGTTGCCGACCACGGCGGGCGACAGCATCATCGGCAGCAGGATCAGCGTGGTCCAGAAACTATGGCCGCGAAACTGCCGGTTGATCAGCAGCGCCAGCCCGAAGCCGAGCAGCACTTCCAGCCCGACGGACCAGAACACGAAGCGTGCCGTCACCTGCATCGCGTACCAGATGTCTTCGTCGGTGAGGATGTCCGTGTAGTTGTCGATGCCAACCGGACGCGCGGGCACGCTCGGCATGTTCGACTTGAAATTCGTGAACGACAGCCGCAATGCCCAGATCAACGGAAAGATGTTGATGGCGAGCAGCAGCACGATGGTCGGAAGAATGAACAGCCACGCGATAGTCCGGTCGGACAGTCCGCGCAGGCGCGTGCTCGCGCGCGTCTGCACTTTCGTCTGCAATCCTTCCGGTGGAAAAGGCTTGTTCGCCAACATGCCCGACTCCTTTCCATCGCGGACGGTCGGGTTCGGTCGCCCCGCCCGTCCGCGCGTTCATGGACCCTGATCTTCTAGTTCTTTCCTTCTGCCTTGAAGACCTTGTTCCAGTCCTTCACCAGCAGATCGAGCGCTTCTTTCGCGGTACCTTTGTCGGCGACCACGTAGTCATGCACGCGCTTTTGCATGTCGAGCAGCAGTTCGGCGTACGCGGGCTCGGCCCAGAAGTCCTTGACGATCGACATCGACTTCAGGAACGCGGGCGCGAACGGCGCGCTTTTCGGAAAATCGGGCGCGTCCACGACCGACTTCGCCGCCGAATAGCCGCCGAGTTGCCACCACTTCTTCTGGACATCCGGCTGCGCAAACCACTTGATATATTCGAGTGCGTCCGCCTTGTGATCCGAGTACGACACGACGGAAATGCCTTGTCCGCCGAGTTGCGTGAACTGCTTCGTTTCCTTCGGATTGACGAAGAAGCCGATCTTGTCGCCGCCGACATTCGGATCCTTGTACAGACCCGGGAAGAAGGCAAACCAGTTCATCTGCATCGCGACCTGCCCCGACTTGAACGCATCGAGTCCTTCCTGCATGTAGGCGTTCGTCATGCCGGGCGCAGTGCAGCATTTGTAAAGCGCCTTATAGAACTCCAGTCCTTTTATCGCACCGGGCGAATTCACGTAGCCGTCGAGGTGATACGGTTTCTTCGGATCCTGATATTCGAAGCCGAAGTTGTAAAGCATGTTGGTCACGCCCATCGTGATCCCTTCCGAACCGCGCTCCGTGAAGATATACACGCCATACACGGTCTTTCCGTCGATCTTGCGGCCCTGGAAGAACTCCGCTGTCTGCTTGAGTTCGTCCATCGTGGTCGGCGGTTCGAGTTCGCGCTTGTACTTCTGCTTGAACTCCGCGCGCAGTTCGGGCCTTGCAAACCAGTCTTTGCGGTAGGTCCACCCGACGGCATCCGCCATCGCGGGCAGCGCCCAGTAGTTCGGCGTGTTCTTCGGCCATTCTGCGTAGCCCACCACGGTTGCAGGCACGAAGTCGTTCATCGATATCTTGTTCTTGTCGAAGAAGTCGTTCAGCTTCACGTAGTGTCCGTTCACAGCCGCCCCGCCGATCCACTGACTGTCGCCGATGATGAGATCGCACAGCTTTCCATGCGAATTCAGTTCGTTGAGGAAGCGATCCGCGTAACTCGTCCACGGCACGAATTCGAACTTCATCGCGATTCCCGTTTTCGCCGTAAAGTCTTTCGACAATTCGACGAGCGCATTGGCGGGATCCCACGCAGCCCAACACAGCGTCAACTGCTTGCCTTGCGCATGCGCCGCCGATCCGAAGCCTATTCCCAGCGACGCCAGGACGGCCGCGATTACCCTTGCTGACGTAAGACGTAACATATGCCTTCTCCTTGTCTCTGTCGGGTCTCCAACCTGATCACAGACAGCGTCCATGCGCCGGACGCTGCATTCGGCTCTGGCGGACCTGGCAGATCGTCCGCGTGTCGCGAGCTTCAGGCATGCGCATTCTCACGAAGATAAATACGGGTTTCGGGCGTCGGGATCGCGGGCACGCCGCGCACGTCGTTCAGAAAATTGAGGGCGGCGAGTCCCGCCAGATGGACGATGCCGCGCACGTCCTGATCGAGGATCACGTCGATCGCCCGCTCCGACAGTTGGGCGCGCGTGTCGGCCGTGCATTCGTGGCCGATCAGTACGACGCGCGCCTTGTCGCCCGATTCCTGCAACGTTGCCGCGATGCCCGAAATACCGCCGCCCGTCACGTAGACGCCGACCAGATCCGGGTGTCCGGCCAATAAGCCCTGCACGGCGAGACCCGCGCTGCCGTCGTCCTCGGCGAAATCGGGCTCGGTCAGCCAGCGCAGGTTGCGAAAATCCTCTTCGAGAACCTGAGCGAAACCGATGCGGCGTTCGAGCTGATCGTGCAGACGCGACGACGCCGACAGCACGGCGACCGTGCCGATGCGGGAGCCGACGAAGCGCCCCATCAGCAGCCCCGCCGTTCGTCCCGCGATGCGGTTATCGACGCCGACATATGCGGCGCGCGCGCTCGACGGCAAATCGGAAAAGACCGTGACGACAGGCACGTTCGCATCGGTCATGTCCTGAATCATCCGTTCGATCCACGGGTAATCGAGCGGCACGAGCACGAGCGCGTCGTAATCGATCAGCTGCTGCGCGAGCGATGTTGCGTCGCGCTGACTGGACAGGTCGCAACGATAGAACGACGAGACGAGACGATGCTCGCGAAAATAACTCGCCGACAGCGCGATGTCGCGCTCGACCTGATCGAGAAAGCGGGAATTGATCTGCGGTAAGACGAACGCGACTCTGAACGACGTGGTCTTCGACGGACGTCCACGGCTCGCGCGCTCGTCGCGCAGTGTCGCGAGCGCGAGATGGACGCGTTCAGCCGTTTCGGGACGAACACCCTGATCATCGCGAAGCACACGATCGACCGTGGCGACACTGACGCCCGCACGACGCGCGATCATCATCCGTGTAGCCGGCATGGGTCTCCTCCGGTGCCAGGCGAAGAGTCGTTTTGTTAACTCAAGATAGTTTTCCGCACGTGGAATGCAAGCTTTTTTATCGCTTTAAATGCATCATCTTTGAGAGCAGTGCGTCATACGCTTTCTCTGTATGCGCTTACTGACGCGACTGGATTCGAGTCGCAGGAGTTGCGGATGTGGGTTTTGCTTTATTAGCAATCCGATCCAATAGAAAATGTATGGAACGGCTAAGAATAAACAACCGCCTCAATGCACGGCAGTCCGTGCAGCAATGAGCTTGCACGCATGCGCCGGCAATTCCGCCATGACAGGCATGCCCAGTTCGAGTCCGGGCGTCTCGCGCGGCGTAGTTGCAGCTGTGAGCGTGAACCCGGCGCAATCGATGGTCGCTTCCAGCGACGCGCCCACATCGCGAATGAACGTCACGGTTCCCGGCAGACAGTTCGCACGCGGCGTCTGCGGGACGGCGTCGTTGGCCGTACGGACGTGCACGTCTTCCGGACGGATCAGCAGACGGAGATCGCCACGCGCATCGAGACCCCGCGCCGGACTCGCGACGGTAATCTGCGTGCCGCCGGGCAGACTCGCACCGCCTCGCCCGTCGAAGGTCACGGGAAGGATGTTGCCCAGACCGATGAAATCCGCCACGAACTCGCTGACGGGATCGCGGTAGATATCGAGCGGCTTGCCGACCTGCGCAATACGCCCTTTTTCCATCACGACGATCAGGTCGGCCATCGTCATCGCTTCGCGCTGATCATGCGTGACCATGATCGTCGTGATGCCCAGCCGCTGCTGCAGCAAACGAATCTCGACCTGCATCGCTTCGCGCAGCTTCGCATCGAGGGCGGAGAGCGGCTCGTCGAGCAACAGCAGTTTCGGCGACGACGCGATCGCGCGCGCAATGGCAACCCGCTGCCGCTGACCGCCGGACAACTGTGTGACGGGGCGTGCCGCCATATGCGGCAACTGGATCAGATCGAGCAGTTCGGCGACGCGTCGCGTCTGTTCCGTCTTCCCCGTCTTGCGCAGCTTCAGCGGATACGCAATGTTCTCCGCGACCGTCATATGCGGGAACAGCGCGAGCGACTGAAACACCATGCCGAAGTCCCGCTGGTTCGCGGGCACGCGTGTGATGTCGTTTCCGGCGAACGTGATGCTGCCCGCGCTCGGCATTTCCAGCCCGGCGATCATCCGCAACAACGTCGTCTTGCCGCAGCCCGAAGGACCGAGAAAGCACACGAGCTTGCCGTCGGGGACGGTCAGGTCGACGCTGTCGACTGCACGTGCTGCGCCGAATTGTTTCGTGACGGCTTGCAAAGTCAGATGAGTCATGGCGAGTCCAGGTGAGCGGACATCAGAGCGCGACGCCGTTGTCGCCGATCAGCTTTTCCAGCAGCCAGATCAGCGCGAAGTCGATCGCGACGATGAACACGGCAAACGAAAACACAGTCGGATCGAGCGACGAAACCGTGCGGCTATACAGCCATACGGGCAACGTCATCGTGTCGATGTTGTAGAGAAAGAACGTGACCGTGAATTCGTTGAACGAGATGATGAACGCGAACAGCATGCCGGCGAGAATGCCCGGGCGCATCAACGGCAACACCACGTCGATCATCGCGCGTTGCGGGCTTGCGCCCATCACGCAGGCGGCTTCCTCGAACTCGGGGCCGATCGACGCGACGGACGCCGCGCAGTTCTTCACCGTGAACGGCAGCGCAAGAATCACATGCGCGATGATCAGCCGGAACATGCCGAGTTCGACGGGCAGCACGTTGAATACGAGCAGCAGGGAAAGCCCCAGCATCACGAGCGGATAAACGAGCGGCAGCGCGACCAACTGCTCGACGGCAGGCTTGCCTCGAAAGCGATAGCGGCTCAATGCATACGTAGCGGGCACGGACACGAGCGTCGCAATGATCATCGTCGATGCCGCGACGATGAGACTCGTGGCCAGCGCCGTGCCCATCGAGAGCGCGCTGTTGGCATCCGGCGAAACAAAGGTGTGCCAGGCCGCCCGATACCACTGCAGGCTGTACGCATGCGGCGGAAATTCGAGCGTATCCGATGCGCTGAACGACATTGCGATCATCGTGAGAATCGGCAACGCTGCGAGAAACAGCACCACCGCGGCGAGCAATGTCGTGACCTTGCCGAGACGTCCGGGCAAAGTCGACGGCAGGCGCATCGGCAACATCGAGACGGATCCGCCTTGCGTACTCATGAGTCTGCATCCTCCAGACGTTGTGTGCGGCGCACCAGCCGTTGCGAGAGCGCCATCACCGACAGCGTCGCGACCATCAGCACGACGCCCGATGCCGACGCGGCAGGCCAGTTCAACAGCGGCGCAACCTGGTCGTGCACCAGCACCGCGAGCATCGGCACGCGGCGTCCACCCAGCAGCAGCGGTACGGCGAACGCGCTCGCGTTGTACGCGAACACCAGCAGCGCACCCGACACCACACCGGGCAGCGCGAGCGGCAGCATCACATCGCGCATCGTTTGCCAGCGCGTCGCGCCGAGCGTCGCGGCGGCTTCCTCATACGAAATCGACACCGCGCGCATGGCGCTGGACATCGGCAGCACGGCGAGCGGGAACGCGGTCTGGATCAGACCGAGCAGCACGCCATGCTCGCGATACAGCCACATCACCGGCCGGCTGACGAGACCGCTGCCGAGCAACGCGTGATTGAGCAGCCCCGCCGGTCCGAGAATTACGAGCCAGCCGTAGCCTTGCAACAGCAGATTGACGAGCAGCGGCAGCAGCACACCTGCGAGCAGCAGGCGGCGCATGAGCCGCGATTCCGTACGCGCCATGGCGAGCGCGACGGGAATCGCCAGCAGCACGGCGCAGATCATGCTCTGGAACGCGAGCCGCAATGTGAGCCAGAGCGACTTCAGGAAATAGCCGTCGGCGAGTTCGACGTAGTTTTGCAGCGTGAACGCATGCCACTCGTTTCCCTGCACGCCGAAGCTCATGCGCAGCACGACGAGCGCAGCCGCCGCGAGCACCGCCAGAAACACGAGGATCGGTGCGAGCAGCAGCCACGGATGCGCGCGCCGCAACGACGCATCGGGCGACGCGTCGACGGGCTGTGCGGCCGGCGCGGGTGCATTCCCGCGCCGCGAGAAGAGCGCGGGCATTCCGCTCATGCCGAGAAAATCTCGGTGTAGCGCTTGATCCACGCGGGCTGCACGGCGGCGAGCGCCTTGTCGTCGTGCAGCACGGCCTTCTCCGCGATCTGCTGCGGACTCGGCACGAACGCGCGGCTTTCGGCCGGAATCGCCGCTTTCGAATTGACGGGACCGTTCAGCACGTCGGCTGCCATCTGCCCTTGCACGCCGGCATCGAGCGAATGATTGATGAACGCGTGAATCAGATCGCTGTCCGCCACATGCGCTTTCGGAATCACCGTGAACATGAGTTGCGTGGCGAAGCCCTCTTTCATGCCATACGTCACGCCCATCTTGTAGTCGGGCTTGCGAATCTGGGTGGGGAAAAACGCCGGCGAATAAATGCCGCCGAGATCGAGCGAACCGGTACGGAACAGATCGGCGACCTGGTTCGGGTTTTCGCCGAGCGTCATGACGTGCTCTTTCAGTTGCGCGAGTTTCTTGAAGCCGGGATCGATGTTCTGCTGCGAACCGCCCGCGAGCTTCGCCGCGATGATCGCGAGGTCAACGGCTTCCGCCCATTCCGGCGGCGGCAGAAAGATGCGGCCGGCGTACTTCGGATCCCACAGCGCTTCATAGGTCGTGGGCGGCGTTTTCACGGTGGACGTGTTGTAGATCAGGCCGTCCGACCACAGCAGATAGCCGACGCCGAAGCCGTTCGCGCCCGTGCGGTATGGTGGCGCGACTTCCTTGAGATTGGGGAGCTTGTCGAGATCCGGCTTCATCAGAAGACCCGCGTCGCCGAGACCTGCCGCGCCGACACCTGCGAGCGTGATCACGTCGTACGTCGGACGATCGCCCGATGCCTTGAGCTTCGCGACCATGCCCGACGTGCCGTCCGCGCGATCCGCGATCACCTTGGCGCCCGTCTTCGCGGTGAACGTCTGGGCGATGTTGCGCAACGCGGCTGTTCCCGTATCGTCGGACCAGGTCAGAAGACGCAGCGTCTTGCCCGCGAAATTCTGCGACTGCTGTGCGCGGACGTTGATGAACGGCATCGGCAACGCAGACGCCGCGAGCGCCGCGCCAAGCGTCTTGATGGCCTGCCTTCTACCCCGTTTGATCTCTTGCATGCCCGTCTCCTGATGAACACAATCCGGTTTGCGCTGGCTGCCTCACGTCGACACGGCGGCGTGGCGTGAGGGGTGCGCGCAAACTGAATGTAGGTTCGTCAAAATCGGCCAACAAGCGAAATCTGCGCATGCGTTCTATGACTAAACGTCATGCGGGTCGGGAAAACGCGGAGTCCGGGATGACAGTCGATCGGACCACCCGCTTCACGCCTGCACGTCGATCAACGCGCCGAGCGGCCGCCACTTGATGCTCTTCGTCTCTTTCGACAACCCGTCGAGCACCGCGGCAAGCGACACGCTCGCTCCCGCATCCTGAGCGAGCGTTGCTACGTGATTCTGTAATGCCTGATTTAACTGGGCGATGGCCGATGTCATCGGATCGCTGTCGTCGGTTGAAGGAGCGGTGTTGGACTTATCGACGGAATCGGCGAATCCCCAGTCCCATTCGTCCGGTTCGGCAACGTGCTGCGTGAACTGACCGGCGATGTCGGCCAGATCGGCGATCTGCGCACTGAGATCGCGATAGCCGCTGTCGTTCGAGGTCGAATTCTGCGCACTCGTCGCGCCGGACAGCGCGCTCTCGTCGCCCTCGGGCGCAGGGCCGTTCGCCGACGCAATCGCCTGATGCAACTTGAGCGCCTGATACAGCGCCGCGATCAGCGATGTGCTCGACGCGCTCACGCGCTTGTGAAACAGCGCGCCTTCGTGCGTGCCGTCGCTGATCGCGAGGCCCGTCGACGCATCGATGCCGAGCTGGGTCAGCGTGCGCTTGAGCGCCACCATGAGTTCGTGATTGCCGCGCTCTGCGGCACTCGCCGCCTGCGAGCTTCCGTTCGATGAAGGCGGTTCAGGCGACGGCGATGAAGTGAGCGACAGGGACGTATTGATTGGATCGGGCGACATAGGCGGATGCTTCCTTCGTTCGGCGCTTCGATAAACGGTCGAAAGTGATTGCACAGTCGTGCGGTGCAGTCGGGTTATCGGGCCGCGGAATCGAGACTTGATGTTTTGTAATTGCGTGAAAGGCGAGCAGGCCTTCATGTAACATCGGCGAGATACCGAACCTCAATCCTCTTTTTCTTCTGTGTCCCTGCGCCTCCCAGCCCTCGCCGCATGCATTCTCGCGATCGCCGTCCTGAGCGGTTGTGCACACAAGGCCGCCACGATCGGCCAGTCGAATGAGCCCTATTACGGTCCGCTCGTCCGCTTGCGGCACGCGCCAGGACCTTTGCACACGATTCCGACCGGTCACGCAACGGCGCTCGACTATGTGAACGCGCGTCGCAAGGAAGCCGGTTTGCCGTTGATCGCCGTCGACGGCAAGCTGGCGGCCGCCGCAGCCGATCACGCGAAGTATCTCGATCTCAATCGCGTCGCGACGCATGACGAAGTGCCGGGCAAGCCGGGCTTCACGGGCAGCGGCATCGAGACGCGCGTGCGGCGTCATACATCGGCGGAAGGCGTCAGCGAGATTCTGGCGGTGTCGGGCGAACCTCGCCCTGTGGTGGCGTCGATCGAAGCGATTTTCGCGTCGCCCTATCATCGCGGCGCGATTCTGTTCGACTGGGCGCGTGCGGGGGAAGCATCGATTGTCGGATCACACGCGGTGACCGTCGTCGATTTCGCGGACATCGCGCCCGCGCTTGCCGATACGGAGTTAGTGGCCTGGCCATACGACGGCCAGCATCAGGTGCCCACGGCGTGGGTGAACAACGAACAGCCCGATCCGATGGGCGCCGGTTCGCGTTATCGCGGTCAGGTGCTCGGTTTTCCGCTCACGCTGTCGGGCGGACCGAATGCACATATCGAACTGGAGAGTGTCGATCTGCGCGATCAGCGGGGCAAGAAAGTCGCTTGCAGGATCGCGCCGCTCACGCCTGCCGATGCCGCGCGCAACACCGCCGTCTGTACGCCCTATGAACCGCTGCGCGCGGCCACGCGCTACACCGTGCATGCACTCGGCACGCTGTCGCAACTGGGCAAGGTCATGCCCGTCGATCTTGCGTGGTCATTCACGACGCGCGACGACGAGCGCATTGCGCCGCCCGTCGTCGCGAAATCCGAAGGTGAGTAGCCGTCTGGCTGGGCGGACGCGTCCCTTCCCGGCACGATTTTTCTGACGCTGCTAGATTCCGGCCAGCAGAACTCTGAAACGAGACTCTTATGGCCGACAGACCTGGTTCTCAACCGTCCGCAGTCCGCTCGCTGATCCTGATCGCGATCATCGTCGGTGTCGTGGCGATCGCGTTCGTCTACACGGCAGGCTGGCTGACGCCGTCGCGGCTGACGCCCGCCAAAGTCGTCAATGCACTGGCGCCGCCCGGCGGCCCCGCGCTGGGATTCCGGCGCAATCATGCAAAAGGCATCTGCTTCACGGGCACCTTCGAATCGAGCGGTGCGGCTGCCGCGCTGTCGAAAGCGCCGATGTTCGCGCAAGGTTCGTCTCGCGTGACGGGACGCTTCAATCTCGCCACGCCCGATCCGAAAGCGACCGATCCGTCGGTGCGCGTGCGTGGCCTGAGCCTGCGCGTCGTCGCGCCTGACGGCACCGAGTGGCGTTCGGCGATGATCGACGCGCCCTTCTTCCCCGTCGCGACTCCGCAGGCCTTTTATGCGCTGCTCGAAGCGTCGGCGCAAAAGGACGACCCGGACGCGATGAAGAAATTCATCGCCGCGCATCCCGAGTTCGCCGCGTTCGGCGCATGGGCGACTACCGCGCCGTGGACGGCCTCGTACGCGCAGGATCAGTACAACAGCCTCAACAGCTTCATCTTCACGAATGCGCAAGGCCAGGACCAGGCCGTGCGCTGGTCGTTCGTGCCCGCTGCGAAGCCCGAACCCGTCTCCGCCGACGAACTCAAACAGCGTCCCGCCGATTTCCTCGAAACCGACATCACGAAGCGCGTACAGAGCGCGCCGCAGCGCTGGACGATGGTCGTCACCGTCGCCAACCCTGGCGACCCGACAGCCGATCCGAGCAAAGCCTGGCCCGACGATCGCCGCAAGGTGGAAGCGGGCACGCTGGTCGTGAGCGCGATCGAGCCGGAACCCGACGGCCCGTGCCGCGACCTCAATTTCGATCCGACCGTGCTGCCGGCAGGCATCCACGTTTCCGACGATCCGTTCCCCGCTGCGCGCTCGGCCGCGTATTCGGTGTCGTTCAACCGCCGCACGGCCGAGGACAAAGACTATCCGCACACGCCTGCCGAAGGAGCGAAGCAATGATCCCGAACCGCGACCGCTTTACGCCGCTGCAGCGCGCATTGCACTGGATCATGGCGATATGCATTCTGTCGATGCTCTTCATTGGCGCCGGCATGGTGTCGACCATCCGTCCCGACTATCTGACGCTGGTATCGATCCACAAGCCGCTCGGCATCACGATACTCGTGCTCGCGCTAATCAGACTTGTGGTGAGGCTCGTACGCGGCGCACCGTCGCTGCCCGCCGACATGCCCGCGCCGATGAAGCTCGCGGCCTATCTGTCGCACCTCGCGTTCTATGCGCTGATGATCGCGCTGCCGCTGATCGGCTGGGGCATGCTGTCGGCGGCGAGATATCCCGTCGTGGTCGCGGGCATGCAATTGCCGTGGATCCTGCCGCATAGCAACGCGTTGCACTCGCTGCTCTGGAACGCGCACCGCTTTCTCGCGCTGTGCTTCTTTGCGTTGATCCTCGTGCATCTGGCCGCCGCGCTCTTTCACGCGCTCGTCAGACGCGACGGCGTCTTTCACGCCATGGCGCCCTGGCGCTGAGGCGTCGACACGATGTCCTTGATCTTGCGCGCGGGTACGCCGCCTACGAGCGTATAGGCGGGCACGTCCTTCACGACGACGGCGCCCGCGGCGACCACGGCGGCTTCGTGGATCGTCACGCCAGGCAGGATCGTCGCGCCCGCGCCGATCCACACCTTGTTGCCGACGCGAATCTCCTGATGGTCGATGCCCCGGCCGAGATCGGGTTCATAGACGATGCCGTGCGTCGCCGTTTCGAACGACACGCGCGGTCCGATCTGCACGTCGTCGCCGATCGAGATGCGGCTGTTGCGGCACGCGAGCCGCGTGCCCGCGTTCAGATACGCGTTATCGCCGATCGTGATGCCGCGGATCGTTTCCTCGTTCAGGCTCAGTTCGAGGTTCAGCGGCCCGATGATCGTCACGCCCGAGCCGACCGTCATGCCCGCCTTGCGGAACATCGACGCGCGTATGCGGTTGAACGGGCCGTACATCGGCAGCGTGTTGCCGAGGGTGATGAAAAGATGTCGTTTGAGTGCCGTCAATAGCTTCATTGTCCGCGTATCGGGAGACCGTTTGCGGTGCTCGCTACGCTATCGCCCGATCCGTCTATAAAGCGCCGATTCTAACGGCGTGAGACTTTCGTATGGTGATTGAGGCACCAATGTGGCGCGTTGTGCGGAAGTTTTGTCGCACATCCCGGCGCGCGTTGTACATGCATTCGCGTCGCTCATTTGCCTGGCTCATTTGCCGAGACTCTTTCGCACGCCCTCGACTTCCCTGCCCGTCACAGGCGATGCCTGATTGCCCCACGTATTGCGCACGAAGGTCAATACGCGCGCCATTTCCGTGTCCGTCAGCTTGCCCGCGAACGAAGGCATTTTCTTGGCCTCGATGCCCGTCTGCGTATGCGGCGCCTCGCCGCCTTCGATCATCAGCCGCACGAGCGAATCCACCTTCGCGCCGAGCACGGCGGGATTGCCCGCCAGTCGCGGATACTTGAGCGCTTCGCCCATGCCGTCCGCCTTGTGACAGCGCGCGCAAAAGCTCTGATAGATGCCCGCGCCCGGCAGTTCGACATCGCCCGTATTCATCGCGCGCACGGTCTGCACTGCGGCATGCGAGCGGTCGTCGAAATGTCCGTACGGCTCGCGCGCGGGCAAGCTCTTCAGATAATGCGCGATCGCATGCAGGTCATCGTCGCTCAGATACTGCGTGCTGTCTTCGACCACCTGAACCATGCTGCCGAACGTCACGAGTCCAGCGCCGTGTCCGCTTCTCAGGAACGAAGCGATTTCATCTTCCGATACGCGGCCGAGGCCCGAACCCTTGTCGCCCGTCAGGTTCGGCGCGAACCAGTGATCGTTCGTGCCGCCTGTCAGATAGCGTCCCGAGTGCTCGTCGTAGCCGCGCTCCTCATATGCCGGTCCGCGCGGCGTATGGCATGCGCCGCAGTGCCCGAGCGATTGCACCAGATACGCGCCACGGTTCCATTGCGGACTGCGCTTCGATTGCGGCACGAATACGTCGTCGGGTGCGAATGCGAAGCTCCAGAACATCAGCGCCCAGCGCTGGTTGAACGGAAACGGCAGTTTGGTGCGCGGCGCGGGCGTCGAGACGGGCGCGACGCCGCGCATGAAATACGCGTACAGCGCGTGCATGTCGTCATCGTTGATCTTCGCGAACGACGGATACGGCATCGCGGGATACAGCCGCCGGTCGTCGGGCGCCACGCCATCGCGCACAGCGCGCTCGAAATCCTCGTAGCTGTAGCGCCCGATTCCCGCCACAGGGTCCGGCGTGATGTTCGAAGAATAGATGGTGCCGAACGGCGAACCCATTGGCAGTCCGCCCGCGAACGGCGCGGATTTGTGCAGCGGCTCCTTGCCGGATGGACCGCCCGGCGGTGCCGTGTGACAGCCTGCGCAGTCGGCGGCTTTGGCGAGGTATTCGCCCTTCTCGATCAGTTTCGCGTCGGGCGTGCCGACAGGCGGCGGCTGCATTTGCGCGTGCGCACGATGCAGCATCGCGCCGCTCGCAACGAGCATCGCGCACGCGATGGCCGCAACGCCGATGAGGGAGAGTGTGCGCGTCTTCATCGTCGTCACCAGCGTCCGCAAGGCGACACGACGAGCACGGCAAGGTCCGTCGACACCAGTCCGAACATGAACATCGCGCTCGACAGCATGCTCACTCGCGCGAGGAACCATTCGAGTTCCGTGACTCTGCGGGCCCGCTCGCCGAGCGCCTGCGCGCGTCGCGAGCGCGTGAAGATCATCGTTCGCCATGCGACCACGACGCCCACCACGCCGAGCACGAAGCACGCGACGCTCAGCGCCATCATTGCCGGAATTACCCACGGCGGCGGCGCGGCGGGATGGCGCACATCGGACAGCGAACACGCCTGCGCCGTGAGCACTTCGCCGATCAACATCTGCGCGAACCAGGCAAGCGGCGTCGCGAGCGTGGCGACCAGCAAGCGCCACGAATGGAAGCGTGCGAGGTCTGCGTTCAGCGTGTGCGTCGAATGATCGCTCATGTACGCGCCCTCAACACATACGGCGACAGATAGATCGTCGTGAAGATGAAGAGCCACACGAGATCGACGAAGTGCCAGTACAGCCCGCCGATCGTCAGCGCGAGGCAGCGTTTGTCGTCGAAGAAACCGAGCGCCGTCCACAGCAGCAGCAACGACAGCACCACCAGCCCGACGGCCACGTGCGCGAGGTGAAAGCCCGTAATCGTGAAGTACAGCGAGCCGTACAGATGCGCGGTCAAACCATACGGATGATTGCCCCACTCCTTCAGCTGAATGCCGACGAAGATCACGCCGAGCGTGAGCGCCACGCTCATCGACGCCACCGCCCAATGCAGCCGCCGCCGCTTCACGAAGCGCTCGCATAGCCACACGAACACGCTGCTCGACAGCAGGATCGCCGTGTTCGCGAGTCCGAGCCCGAGCTTCGGCAGACCTTCGGGCGGCCACATGCTTCCGCTTTGCGACGCGAGATACAGATACGAAAAGATCAGATAGCCGAACAGCGAGCCTTCCGTGACGATCAGCGCGAGACATCCGAACCAGCCGCCCGAGCGCTCGCCCGCGCTGCCGACGGGCAACCGCACGGGGCTGTCGTAGGTGTTGTCGTGCAAGGTCTCGCTCATGTCAGTTCCCCGCGTCCTGCACGCGCTGCGGCTCGCGCTGGATCAGGCTGCGTTCCGGCCACAGCCACACGACGAGCGACGCTGCGCAGCCGATCAGCATCGCCGCCGCGAACCACCACGCGAGCAAGGCAAGCGCCGCGAAGAAGAGCGTCGCGAACACGCTCAACACGAACGGCGTGTACGAATCTTCCGGCATCTTGAGGATCACA
Source organism: Paraburkholderia sabiae (assembly GCF_030412785.1). Lineage (NCBI taxonomy): Bacteria > Pseudomonadati > Pseudomonadota > Betaproteobacteria > Burkholderiales > Burkholderiaceae > Paraburkholderia > Paraburkholderia sabiae. The sequence goes on along the minus strand of NZ_CP125295.1, from coordinate 2,091,330 downwards.
TCGGGCCGCGCTTCGAGCGCCGTCGTGCCGAGCGCCTCGCGTCCCTGATCGAGAATGAAGCCTTCTTTCAGCGACGAACGCATGCCGTCCTCGTCCTCCTCTTCCATGCGTCCTTCCCACAACGGATGACGGCTCGCCACCGTCGGCGCGACGGCAAAGTTGTACGGTGGCGGCGGCGATGTCGTCGACCATTCGAGCGTCCCCGCATCCCACGGGTTGTCGCCCGCTGGCGCGCCGCGCCGCAAGCTATAGAGCAGGTCGCACAGAAAGATCAGGATGCCGAGCGCGAGCACGAACGAACCCACCGACGTCACGAGATTCACCGTGCTCCAGCCCATTTCCGGCGCATACGTGTAGATGCGGCGCGGCATGCCGAGCAGCCCCGCGATGTGCATCGGAAAGAACGCGACGTTGAAGCCGATGAACATGACCCAGAACGCGAGCTTGCCGATGCGCTCGCTCATCATGCGGCCCGTGAACTTCGGAAACCAGAAGTACACGCCGCCGATCACCGGAAACACGTTGATGCCCAGCAGCACGTAATGCAGATGCGCGACGACGAAATACGTGTCGGTGAGTTGCCAGTCGAACGGCACGGCGGCCGTCATCACGCCCGACACGCCGCCGATCACGAACAGCAGTACGAAGCCCGCGAAGTAATAGAACGGCACGCGAAACACGGGACGTCCCGTCCAGATCGTCGCGATCCACGCGAAGGTGGCGATTGCGCTCGGCACCGCGATCGCCATGCTCGCCGCGCCGAACAGCGACAGCGCGAGCGCGGGAATGCCCGTCGCGAACATATGGTGGATCCACACGACGAAGCCGATCAGCATCGTCGCGATCGTCGATAACGCTACGGGCCCGTAACCGACCAGGGGACGGCGGCAAAACACGGGCAACGCATCGGAGACGATGCCCATCGCCGGTAGCACGACCACATACACCCACGGATGCGCGAAAACCCAGAACAGGTGCTGCCACAGCAGCGCGCGTCCGCCGTTCAACACGTCGAAGAAATGCGTCCCGATGCGCCGGTCCATCCACAGCATCAGAAACGCGAGGCTCACGGACGGCACCGCGACGAGGTTGCCGCACGACGCCGTCATCGTGCCCCACACCAGCACAGGAATACGATCGAGCGACATGCCCGACGCACGCATGCGCAGCAGCGTGACGACGAAATTCACCGCACCGACTGTCGTCGAAATGCCGAGCAGCACCATGCCGAGCGCGTACACGTCGATATTCGGTCCGGTGTTGTATTCGAGTCCCGACAGCGGCACGTAGTTGAACCAGCCCGCATCCGGCGCCTGACCGAGCGGAAAGCTCGCATAGAGAAAGATCGCGGCGAACAGGAAGATCCAGTACGAGAACGCGTTGAGGCGCGGAAACGCCATGTCGCGTGCGCCGAGTATCAGCGGCCACAGGTAGTTCGAGAAACCCGACAGCACGGGCAGCGCGTACAGAAAGATCATCGTCACGCCGTGCATCGTGAAGAGCTGGTTGTATTGCTCCGGCGTGAGCACGGTGCCGTTCGGTTGCGCGAGCTGCACGCGCATGATCAGCGCCTCGACGCCGCCCAGAATCAGGAAGATGAACGCGGTGACGAGATAACGGATGCCGATGCGCTTGTGATCGACGGTCGAGAGCCAGCCGCGCCAGCCCGGCGGCGTTTCCCACAGTTCGCGCAGGTGCGCTTCGGCGGCGCTGCCGCGCGCAACCACGCCGCGCGGCATGAGGCGCTCGAGCGGCTGCCGCGTGGTGGTCGAAGAAGAGGACGTCGTGTCGGCCATACGTGTCCTGTCAATGCAAGGTCGCGAGATACGCGGACAACGCGCTTGCCTCGCTCGATGTCAGCACGATGCTGGGCATCAGCGAATCCGGCTTGATCCGCTGCGCGTGGCGAATCCAGTCGAGCTGATGCTCGGGCGTGTTGGTCAACGCGCCGGCTGCGATCAGTCCGCGCGAATTCAGATGCGTGAGATCGGGGGCCTGTGCGCCGTTCGCGTCGGTGCCACGTACTGCATGACAACCGGCGCAGCGCGCGTGAAAAAGCTGCTCGCCGTGCGCCGCAAGCGCATCGGCGGCGACGCGCGTGGCCGGTTGCGCTTGCGCGCGGCGCCATGCGTCGAAACCCGCGCGGTCTTGCGCGACGACTTCGAACGCCATGTGCGCGTGCTGCGCGCCGCAAAACTGCGAGCATTGCCCGCGATACACGCCGGGCGCGTCGGCCTGAATCCATTGTTCGTTGGTCTGGCCGGGAATCGTCTGCGTCTTGCCTGCGAGTTGCGGCACCCAGAACGCGTGAATTACGTCTGCACTCTGCAACACGATCTTCACTGGCTCGCCCACGGGAATGTGAATCTCATTCGCAGTCACGAACGCGGGCGCATCGCCCGCCGCGCCGTATTCGACTTTCCACCACCAGTCGTAGGCCGTCACGGTGAGCGTTAGCGCGGGGTCGCGTGACGGCGCGGCGACGGAATCGAGCGTGACGAGCGTATAGGCGAGCGCCGCGATCAAAGCGACCGACGAAATGCCCGTGCCCGCATAAATCCAGCGCAGCGCGGTAGTTTCGCCTTGCGCAAGGCGCGCGTCCGCTGGCACGCGACGGCGGCGCGCAATCGCGATCACCAGCAACAGCGCGATGATCACAACCACCGACATCGACAGCGCGGTGAGCGCCCAGCCGAGATGCATCGACGGCTCGGCGGCCGGGCCGCCTGCGTGAAGAAAGTAATCGAGGGGCGCGCCGAACGCTTCGCGATGCGCAGCCATCAGCCCGGCCGCCAACGCGATAGAAACGGCGGAATCGGCCATCGAGCCTACGGCTCTACTTGCTACGCCACCGCGATCCGCGCTTTCCGGCCTCCCATGCATCCGCTTGCACTCCCCCAGTTCGATGCCCGCTTATCGCCACACGCGACGCGCCCGCCATGCTCCCAGCAAGAAACGGGCACGGTCGGGACGAACGCTTCGTGTCACGTGATCGACAGGCTCTCGTACGATTTACATCACAACATGCGCCATTTACATGGCATCACACGATGCTTTAATCCTTGCCGCCAGGAATCACGGAACCGAGCACCTGTCGCGCCGTATTCGCGATCACGCTGCCCTCCTTCGGATCGCCTTCCATCAACGTTCGGGCGAACGCGCGCGCCTGCGCGAGCGTCACATGCGGCGGCAGCGGCGGCACTTCCGGATCGGATTTCACTTCGAGCACGACGGGACGCTTTGCCGCCAACGCCGTTTCCCACGCATCGGCAAGCTGTTCGGCATCGTCGACATAAATACCCGTCAGTCCGAGCATTTCGGCGAAACGGTGATACGGCACGTTCGGCACCTTCTGCGATGCGTCGAACTTCGGATCGCCTTCCATCACGCGCTGTTCCCACGTCACCTGGTTCAGGTCTTCGTTGTTGAGCACCATGCAGATCCAGCGCGGATCAGCCCATTGTTTCCAGTACTTCGAGACGGTAATCAGCTCGGCCATGTTGTTCATCTGCATCGCGCCGTCGCCGACCATCGCGATCACGGGACGGCCAGGATGCGCGAACTTCGCGGCGATCGCATACGGGACGGCGGCACCCATCGATGCCAGTCCGCCCGACAGCGACGCCATCATGCCGCGCCGGATTTTCAGGTCGCGCGCAAACCAGTTCGCGCACGAGCCGGAATCGCTCGTGAGGATTACGTTGTCGGGCAAACGCGGCGACAGTTCGGTGAATGCGCGCTGCGGATTCACGCCATTGGTCGAGGGCTGATGCGCGCGCTCGTCGAGCGTTTCCCACCAGCGCGAAGTCCAGCGTTCGATCCGCGAGCGCCACGTTTGACTTTCCTTCTCATGCAGCAGCGGCAGCAGCGCGCGCAAGGTCGCCGCGCTATCGCCGACGAGATTCACTTCCATCGGATAACGCAGACTCAGCATGTCGGCCTTGATGTCGATCTGCACGCCGCGTGCGTCGCCTTCTTTCGGCAAGAACTCCGAATAGGGGAAGCCCGAGCCGATCATCAGCAGCGTGTCGCACGACGTCATCAATTCGTAACTCGGCTTCGTGCCGAGCAGACCGATCGAGCCCGTTACCCACGGCAGATCGTCGGGCAACACAGCCTTGCCGAGCAGCGCTTTCGCCACGCCCGCGCCGAGGCGGTTCGCTACGGCGATCACTTCGTCCGTCGCGTTCAATGCGCCTGCGCCAACGAGAATCGCGACCTTGTGTCCGGCGTTGAGCACGTCGGCGGCGCGTTGCAGATCGTCCTGTGCGGGCACGACGACCGGCCGCGAATAGCCGACGCCCGAATGCGCGGTGCCATGCTTGCGCGACGGCGGTTCGTATTCGAGGTCTTGCAGATCGTTCGGCAGGATCAGCGCCGTTACGCGCCGCTCGGACAGTGCAATGCGTATCGCGCGATCGACGAGATGGCGTACCTGCGCGGGCACGCTCGCCTGCTGCGCAAACGCGCCCGCGACGTCCTTGAACATCGCGGCGAGATCGAGTTCCTGCTGATAATGCGCGCCGAGCGCCGCGCGCGCCTGCTGGCCGACGATCGCCAGCACGGGCATGTGATCCATTCTCGCGTCGTATAGCCCCGTGATCAGATGCGACGCGCCCGGCCCTGAGGTCGCGATGCACACGCCGAGTTCGCCCGTGAACTTCGCGTGCGCGCTCGCCATGAACGCCGCCATTTCCTCATGCCGCGCCTGCACGAATTCGATCTTGCCTTCCGCGCGCTGCAGCGCGCCGAACACGCCGTTGATGCCGTCGCCGGGATAGCCGTACATCCGTTTGACGCCCCAGTGATGCAGCCTGTCGACGATGAAGTCGCCCACTGTCTTTGCCATGAGTAGCCCCTTTGCTTGAGAAGTCGTGCAATGCGGTCGGTCGTTGGCAAAGGGTTCAGCAAGCGTCGCGCCGCGGCCTTACGGCCGAAAGTTAAGGACGAATGCAATGTGTGAGCGTGCTCGCGCTTGTTGCTCGAACTCAAGCCGCGCGCTGCATATGCCGGCCGCTGACCGTAAGCGCGATCAGCGCGAGCACGACGGACACCGCCGCGAACGTCACGTTGGCCCAAAGATGACCGACACTGCGCGACAGCAGCGCCACGCCGACGGCGGGAAGCGAGTTGCCCGTGTAGCAGCACAGCAGATACGCCGACAGCAGTTCGGCGCGCTGTCCGGCGGGTGCCATTCCGTTGACCTCTTGCAGGCTGCCGCGAAAGCCGAGCGCCGTTGCGATGCCGCACAACGCCGTGGCCGCGACGAGCCATGTCATCGATTGATCGATCTGCGCCCACAGCAGCAGTGCGAGACTCGGCGGCAACAGCCAGAGTCCCGTGGACATCGCGGCGCGCGCAGCAAGTGCACCTGTGACGAGCACCGTCACCGTGCTCACCGCAAACAGTTCGGCGACGACGGCCCCGCTCAGCGCGGGACTGTGCTGATGCATGCTGTTAGCGAGCAGATTGGGCAGCAGCGCTGCATAGAAGCCGAGCAGCGCGAAGGTCGCGAACGCGGTGACAGCGGGCGCGATGAAGGGAAACCAGAGGCGCGACGGCACGCCGATACGCGGCTCGATCGACAGATCGGCGAGTCGATGTTTCGGTTGATCGACGGTTTCACGCGCGAACACCGTCAGCGCCGCCGTGCCGACGATAACGAGCCCGTAGACGACGAACACGGTCCGCAACGGCCACGGCGCGAACTGCGCCAGCAGACCCGCCACCAATGCGCCCGCTGCGAGGCCAACAAGATTGACGGCTGCGGCGAGTCGGCTGGGCGCGGCCTTGTCGTTCGAGGGATGCAGCTCGGCGATCCATGCCGTCGCCGTCGCCGCGCCGACGCCGATCGCGAGACCGCTCGCCGCGCGCGCGACATACAGCCATGCAGGATGCGTGGCGAACAGAAACAGCAGCGTGCTGACGATCGCCACGGCCAGCACGAAAAGACTCACGAAGCGGCGCCCCGCCCGGTCGGACGCGCGGCCGAACGCGAACAGCGCGCCAAGATTGCCGATCACGTACGCGGCATAGATCAGCGTGACCGTGAGTTCGGACAGGCCGAATGCGCGCTGATAAAGCGGATAGAGCGGCGTAACGAGCGGGCTGCCCGCGTACAGCACGCCAAGCACGAGCGCCGACGTGACGAGCGATGCGCGCCCGCCGAGCCGCGCGCGCTGGCGCGAAGGCGGATGCATGCGTGTCTCCGTGGATTTCCTTCGGATTTCCTTCCAGAGGAGACAGCAAGCGTTATTCCGCGCGGTGCGCCGTCAGGATGTCACGATGAGCGCTTGGGCGTGGGCATCACGTCGAGCGCACGTCGCACGGATTTCGACGCGGCTGCATCGACGGACTCGTCGCCCGTTGCCCTCACGCGTTCCTGCAACGAGCCGAGCGTGGCGTCTGAAGGCATGCCCGCCAACTGCATCGGCAGCGGGAAGCGGAAGAAATTCCCGGCCATCGACTGGAACGCGCCGCCTGGCATTTCGCTCTGGTTTTGCAGCGCCGCCGTGAATTGCGACTGAAGTGCAGCCATCAGTTCCATCAATGCGCTGTTGTAGTTCTGCGCACCCTTCACGACCTGCTCGTTCAGATCGCGGCCTAGATCGACCAGCTGCTGCGGCTCCTTTTTCACGCATGCGTCGAGCGTGTGCTGCTGCAGCGTGTCGAAGGTCGACTTCGACAGTTCGAGGTTCAGCGACACGATCCTTTCCATGCTGTTCATCGTCAGATTCAGCATTCCGCATAGCGTGTCGAAACCGGACTGCCGCGCTGCCGTCAATTGATCGTCCTGCAACATGTTCGACTCTCCGTGAATGGTTCAGGCGCCAGATAGGGATGAAGGGGTTGATGTCCGTATCGGGGACGGCGCGACGGGCAGCCGCACGACGAACTCGGCGCCGCAACCGCGTCCTGCTGAAAACGCCGTGACGGAGCCGCCATATGCCGTCACGATTTCCCGGACGACCGCGAGTCCTACACCCATGCCCTGCTGTGCTTTCGATCTCGCATCGTCGGCTCGGGCGTAGCGCGTGAAAATCGCGCCGAGGTCTTCGGGCGCGATGCCGATGCCGTCGTCGCTCACACGCACGTAACAGTGGCGGCCCGCGCGGGCCGCGCAAATCCGCACGCTGCCTTGCGACGACGTGTACCTGAGCGCATTGATCAGCAAATTCACGAACACCTGACTGAGACGGCCGAATTCGCCGTGTATCCACAGCGCCTGGATCGGCACGTCGATGTGAACGGCGCGATGCTGCTGCACGTTCGCCTGAGCGACCTGCACGCTATGTTCGACGAGTTCGCAGATATCGACCATGCCATCCGTTTCGACGCGCTGCGCCGCGTTCGCACAGGCTACTTGCGGCGCGGACCATGCAAGGCGCGTCGCGAGCGCGGCGAGCAGATCGGCCTGGCGGGACAGCATGCGTCCATAACTCACGAGTTGCGGATCGTCGCCATACAACGAACCGAGCAGCCGCGCGACGACGGCCACCGGTGTAGCTGCATTGCGGATCTCGTGACCAATGGTCGCAAGATCGTCGCTTGCATCGATATGTTCTTTGACAGGGTTCACGGGCCGCCTTGCAGCAGTCGGATTCGTAACCGGGACGACTGTCCCGCCGGTTCGTCCGTTTCTTTATGACGGCAACTGTGTCTGCAGCGACAGTTCTGCATCGCTGGCATCGACCTTTAAGGTTGCGCTTGCCGTGCGTTTCAGGGAAACCGTTTTCCCCGCACGTGCAGGTGATTTTCCGCACGGCGGTTTCGGCATGGGCGCTTCGTCGACGAAGGCCGCGCCGCAGCGTATCGCGAACGCGACCGCCGACTGGCGATTCGCGAAATGCCCCAGATTGCCTAGCGATGTTGCTTCGCCGTCTTCTTCGATGATGGAAACATGCGCTACGAAAGTATTGCCGCTCTTTTCAACCGACGGCTCGATAGGTACGCCACGATGGTAAATGAGCACAACGCCTCCTGAATATGCTCGTGAATCCCTGAAGAGTGCCCTTAAAAACGACGCTGCGTCGCCGTCGATACGGGTGCGGCCATCGATGTATTCATGTACGGAAGTACGAAAGATGGCGCGTTGTGGCGATTGGATCTGTTGTGCGGCCCATTGTAGTCGACCGTAATTTGCATGGCATTGGCATGTTTGCGTCCGAAATGTGTGCTTTATGGACATCGCCGGTATACGGGACGCACAGCGGCGCGACGTGCAGGTTCGCACGCCCGCGCTTATTAATCACGCAAGGCAATAGAAGACCGGGCACGCGCTTCGCGCGGCATGTCCGTCATGAATCGCCCCTACCTTCACCAGAGCCCGCTGCTGGTTCTCCTGATCGTCGTCACGATCGCCTTCGGGTGGATCCTGCAGCCTCTCTTCGGAGCGTTGCTGTGGGGCACGACGTTGGCGCTGCTCGTGTATCCGCTGCATTACCGGCTGGCGGAGCGCATGGGCAAGCGCCGCAATGTGGCTGCGCTCATTACGCTTGTCGCGATCGTGCTGCTCGTGATCGTGCCGCTCGCGGCCCTTTCCGTCAGCGTCGTCAGTGAAATCAGCGCGGCGTATAGCCGGATGCGCAGCGGTGAAATCGATATCGGTCAGTATTTCCAGCACCTCGTTCACGCGCTGCCGCAGAGCGTGCGTCCCTTGCTCGAACACTACGGCTTGACGGATATCGCGTCCGCGCAGCAGCGTCTGCTCGATGCAGCCGGCGCACTGAGCCGTTATGCGGGCGAACAGGCGTTGTCCATCGGACAAAACACGCTGCAGTTCTTCGTCGAACTCGGCGTGATGCTGTATCTGATGTTCTTCCTGTTGCGCGACGGTCAGCAGATCGGCCGAAAGATCTGCAACGCGCTGCCGTTGCCCGACGAACAGAAGTCGCGCCTCGTGCACGAATTCATGATGACGTCACGCGCGACCGTCGTCACCAACGTCGTGGTCGCGGCGTTGCAAGGCGCATTGGGCGGCTTGATCTTCGCGTTGCTCGGCATCGAAGGCGCGCTGGTTTCGGGCGTGCTGATGGCGTTCTTCTCGCTGCTGCCGGCGCTCGGCGCAGCCATCGTGTGGATTCCCGTGGCGATCTATCTGCTGGCGACGGGCTCCATCTGGCGCGCCGCCGCGCTGGTCGTCTTCGGGCTCGTCGTTATCGGACTCATCGACAATCTGTTGCGGCCCATGCTGGTCGGCAAGGACACCCGCCTGCCCGACTGGCTCGTGCTCATTTCGACGCTGGGCGGCATGGCCGTGCTGGGTATCAGCGGCTTTGTCGTGGGGCCGATCATCGCGGCGATGTTCATTGCCGCATGGGACCTCCACTCGACGAACGACGACGCGCCCTAGCGCGCATCTCAGACGCCGAACGGATACAGATCGGGCGCACGCTCGGTGGCGCGCGTCGCGAGCGCTTCGACGGCACGCGTCGTATCGAACCACACGAATGCGTCGAACTGTTCGGACAGGGACGCCTCGGCATAGTGACTGTGCAACTCCGTCTCAGGCCGGTAGATCACGCCGATGAAACGTTCGAGCCGCGCTTCGCGCAGCCGCTCGTGCAGTTGCGGATGAGCGCGCTGCGTCAGATCGAGCACGCAGCGCGTCTGGCCGGATGCATGGAACTGATGCTCGACGCTGTCGGGGCGGGACGGCCTGACGACCTTGATCTGCATCGGGCCATCCCAGTCGGACGCAGCCGCCACCGTGCCCGCATGCGTGCCGAAACCGACGAGCGCGGCCTCGTCGCCGAAGTGCTCGCGACACAGGCGGCCGACGTTCAGTTCGTCGCGCACGCGGCCCATTTCGGTTGCGGCGGCATCGCCGATATGCGAGTTGTGCGCCCACACGACGGCCTTGCTGTCCGCGCCACGGCAGTCGAGCAGATGCTCGAGCGTTTCGAACATATGCGTGTCGCGCAGATTCCAGCTGTCGGCCGAACTGCGGTACATCAAGCGGTAATAGCGTTCCGCCGATGCGACGAGCCGCGCGTTCTGCGTCGCGTCGAACCACATCTCGGCATCGTCGTGCGCATCGTCCAGACGCGTGCGCAACATCGCCTGCAATTGCTCGATGACCGCGCTTTCGCAGGTCTCGAATGCTTCCGCGTAGGCCGCTCGCCCATACATCTGCGGATCTTTCTGCCACGGCGTCAGGCACGCGTAACGCTCGCGCGCGACGCTCGCGGCATCGGGATCGGTGCGATCGAGATAATCGAGCACAGCCGCCACGGATGCGGAAAGACTGTACATATCGAGGCCATAAAACCCGCAGCGTTGCGACGTGTCGAGCGTTTCATTATGGCTGTGCAACCAGCCGATGAACGACGCGAATTCTTCGTTGCGCCACATCCACGCGGGAAAGCGCTGAAACGGAAACTGATCGCCGCGCGCGGGACGCAGCCGCGCGTAACGATCGACGACAGCGGCGTCCGGCCAGTCGGCTTCCGCCGCGACGATACGGAAGCCATGCCGTTCGACCAGACGCCGCGTGATCGCGGCGCGCGCATCGTAGAACTCGGACGTGCCGTGACTGCTTTCGCCCAGCAGGACCACACGTTTGTCGGCGAGAAAGTCGAATGCTTCGCCGAACTCGGGGTCGTCGATGGCCGGTAATGGCCGTGCGGCCGCCGCGATCAGACCGGCGAGCGGCTCGATACGCATGGCCGCCTTCACCGCATCGCGCGCAGCGCGCGGCATCGGCTTGTGGGCGTTCGCATCATCGTCCAGTTCGGGCCAGCCCTGCTCGCCGATCAACGGCACGAAATGGACGTCGCCGAGGTCTTCTTCGTCGAACTGCGTTGCGCTGACGCGTGTGACCTTGACGAGCCGCTGACGCTCGCGCTGCATGCCGATCGGCATCACCAGCCTGCCGCCTATCGCCAGCTGTTCGCGCCACGCGAGCGGCACGTCGGGCCCGCCCGCCGCCGCGACGATCGCATCGAAAGGCGCATGCGACGGCCAGCCGAGCGTGCCGTCGGCATCGTGCACCTCGACGTTCACGAAACCGTGCGCGGACAGCGTCGCCCGCGCCGATTCCGCCAGCAGCCCGACGCGCTCGATGCTGTCGACCTGCGCAGCCAGCCTCGCCGCGACGGCCGCCGCGTAACCGGAGCCCGTGCCGATATCGAGCACGCGGTCGTCGGGCGACAGCTCCAGCGCTTCCAGCATGCGAGCGACGATATAAGGCTGCGAAATCGTCTGACCGCCTTCGAGCGGCAATGGTGCGTCGGTGTAGGCGAATTCGGTGAGATCGTCCGGCACGAACACATGTCGCGGCACCGTGCGCATCGCTTCGATCACACGCGGATCGAGAATGCCGCGCGACGCAATCTGCGCGTCGACCATCTGCTCGCGCTCGATATCGTAGGTTTCCATATGAGGGAATGCGGTTGATGGAGTCGCCTATGTGGCGAGCATCGGCCATTCCTCGCTGGCAGCGACTCCGGCACGCCGCATGCTATCGATGAGAAGACGTTGCAGCCAGGCGTGCATGCATTTTCTTGTCGCGTCCCGCATGTCTCTCACGCGGCAAGTCCAGAAGTTGCTAACGCGAATCTAGACGACGGCACGATGCAGATCGTGCCGTTGCGTTGACTTTGTCCGATTCACCGTTCCGATTCATCGTTCCCTTTCGACGCGCATCTCATGTCCGCTCAATCCGGCTCCGCTGACCATCAATCCGAACAGCATCGATCCAACAGCGAAGCCGAAGGGCCGCAGAAGGACGGCAATGGCAAAAAAGATGACGGCAACGGCAACGGCGACAACACCGAACGCAAACGCCCCGGCAAGCTGCCGCTGATCATTCTCGCGGCTGTCGTGGTCGTGCTGCTGATCGTGGCCGCCGTGTGGTGGTTCGCGACGCGCAACCAGGTCAGCACCGACGACGCCTACACCGACGGCAACGCGATCACACTCGCGCCGAAGGTCTCGGGCTACGTAGTGAATCTCGCGATCGACGACAACGTATATGTTCACGCGGGCCAACTGCTGCTCGTGATCGACAAGCGCGATTACCAGGCGCAGGTCGATGCCGCACAGGCTCAGCTGGGGCTCGCGAAAGCACAGTTCGATGCCGCGCAGGTGCAGCTCGATATCGCGCGCGTGCGCTATCCCGCCGAGTACAAGCAGGCGAAAGCGCAGGTGTCGTCGGCGATGGCGAGCTTCAAACAGGCGCAGGCCGCATACGATCGCCAGCATGCCGTCGACCAGCGCGCCACGTCGCAGCAGAACGTCGATACCGCCGATGCGCAATGGCGCAGCGCGAGCGCCAACGTCACGCAGGCACAAGCACAGGCGCAGACAGCGAGCCTCGCGCCGCAGCAGATCCGGCAGGCACAGGCGGAACTCGAAGAGCGCCGCCGACAGGTCGAGCAGGCGCAGGCGCAACTGGAACAGGCGCAGCTGAATCTGTCCTACTGCGAAGTACGCGCGCCTTCCGACGGCTGGATCACGAAGCGCAATGTGCAGCTCGGCACGTTTCTGCAGGCAGGCGTGTCGCTCTTTTCGATCGTGACGCCGCGCGTCTGGGTCACCGCCAACTTCAAGGAATCGCAGCTGGAACGCATGCGTCCCGGCGACAAGGTGAAGATCGAAGTCGATGCGTATCCGAAGCTCGATCTGCAAGGTCACATCGACAGTTTTCAGCTGGGTTCGGGTTCGCGCTTCTCGGCCTTTCCCGCCGAAAACGCGACAGGTAATTTCGTCAAGATCGTGCAGCGCGTGCCCGTGAAGATCCTGATCGACAGTCCGATGCCGCAAGGCCAGCCGCCGCTCGGTCTCGGGCTTTCCGTTACGCCGAAGGTGTATCTGCAATGACGGACAACGCCTCGGCCAATAGCGGCGGCTCGCAAGCGAACTGGAAGCCCGCGGGCAATCCGTGGCTGATCGCGATCTGCGTCACGCTCGCGGCCTTCATGGAAGTGCTCGACACGACCATCGTCAACGTCGCGCTGCCGCACATCGCGGGCACGATGTCGGCGAGCTATGACGAAGCGACCTGGACGCTCACGTCGTATCTCGTCGCGAACGGCATCGTGCTGCCTATATCGGGCTTCTTCGGCCGTGTGCTCGGCCGCAAGCGCTATTTCCTGGTGTGCATCGTCGCGTTCACGGTGTTCTCGTTTCTGTGCGGCATCGCGACCAATCTCGGGCAACTGATCGTGTTCCGCGTGCTGCAAGGCTTTTTCGGCGGCGGGCTGCAGCCGAACCAGCAGTCGATCATTCTCGATACCTTTCCGCCCGAACAGCGCGGCCGCGCGTTCTCGATTTCGGCGGTGGCGATCGTCGTCGCGCCTGTGCTCGGGCCGACGCTCGGCGGCTGGATCACCGATAACTTCTCGTGGCGCTGGGTGTTTCTGCTCAACGTGCCCGTTGGCGTGCTGACGTCGCTCGCCGTGATGCAACTGGTCGAAGATCCGCCGTGGCGCGACAAGCCGGGCGAGAAAATTTCGGTCGACTACATCGGCATTACGCTGATCGCGATCGGCCTCGGCTGTCTGCAAGTGATGCTCGATCGCGGCGAAGACGACGACTGGTTCTCGTCGCCGCTCATCTGCACGTTCGCGGTGCTGGCCGTGGCGGGCATCGTCGGCGCGACGTTCTGGCTGCTCTATACAAAGAAGCCCGTCGTCGATCTCGCCTGTCTGAAGGACCGCAACTTCGCGCTGGGCTGCGTCTGCATCGCCGCGTTCGCGACCATTCTCTACGGCAGCGCCGTGCTCGTGCCGCAACTCGCGCAACAGCAGCTTGGTTATACGGCGATGCTCGCGGGCCTCGTGCTGTCGCCTGGCGCGCTGCTGATCACGATGGAGATTCCCATCATCAGCAAGCTGATGCCGCATATACAGACGCGCTTTCTCGTGATGACGGGCTTTATTCTGCTCGGCTGCGCGCTGGTCTATTCGCATACGCTCACGCCGGACGTCGACTACACGACGCTCGTCAAAATGCGCAGCTCGCAGTCGCTGGCCATTGGCTTCCTGTTCGTGCCGATCACGACGCTCGCCTATCTGACCGTGCCGCAGCGCCTGAACGACGACGCGTCCGCGCTCTTCACGATGTTCCGCAACGTGGCGGGATCGATCGGCATATCGCTTTCTACCGCGATGATCCGCGAGCGCGTGCAGGCGCGCATGGCGCATCTCAGCGAGCACATGACGCCGCTCTCGCAGAACTATAACGACGCGCTTCAGCAGAACGCGCACGCGATCACCGCATTGAACGGCGCGCCGATGGCGCAGGCGCTGCAATCCGCGACGGGCCGTTTGTACGAGACGTTCGTCTCGCAGTCGACGATCCTCGCGTACGTCGACGTGTTCGCGTTTCTCGCGATCTTCTGCTTTGCGTGCGCGCCGATAACGTTGCTCTTCTCGCCCGTGAAAGCGTCGGGCGGCGCGGGAGGACATTGAGATGCGTCCGCTACTTCGACGTTTGACGATGACATGCATGGCGGCGCTGGCGAGCGGATGCAGCGTCGGTCCGAATTTCAAGGCGCCCGATGCGAACGCGCCTGCCGCGTGGCACGACATCCAGCAAACGGCGTCACAACCCGACACCGCGCATCCGCCCACGTCCGTGCCGACCGTCGATTCCGATCCCGATCCGCGCTGGTGGCGCAGCTTTAACGACGCGACGCTCGAAAGCCTGATCGCGCGCGCCGTGCAAGGCAATCTGGAGTTGCAGCAGGCCGTGTGGCGCATCGTCGAAGCGCGCACGCAGGTTCAGGGCGCAGCCGCGCAAGGTCTGCCGAACGTCAGCGCAACGGCGAGCTACACGCGCGAGCAGCTCGGTGCGAAAGGCTTCCTCGAATCGCAAGGTGTGTACGACGACGTGAACCGGCTCGGCGCACCCGATTCGCCCGTCAACGGCATCGCGCCGGGCGCGGGGCCGCGCGTGCAGCAGGCGGCGACGAATGCGCTGAACAGCATCACCGAGCCGATCAGCTTGTGGCAAGTCGGATTCGACGCGTCATGGGAACTGGATCTGTTCGGCCGCGTGCGGCGCTCCGTCGAATCGGCGAATGCACAGGTGCAAGGCGCCGAAGAAAGCCGCAACGACGCCCTCGTGTCGCTCGAAGCGGAAGTCGCGCAGACCTATATCCAGTTGCGCGGCGCGCAGGCGCTGCGTGCCGTCACGACGAGTCTGATCGACGAACAGACGACGATCGTCACGTTGACGCAGAGCCAGGCGCGCGTGGGGCTCGCGAGCGAACTCGATGTGAAGAGCGCGAGCGCGCAACTCGCGCAGACGCGCGCGCTGTTGCCGCAATACGATCAGCAGGCGGAGCAGGCGATGAACGGGCTCGCGTATCTGGTCGGCGAAACGCCGGGCGCGCTCGATGCCGAACTCACGGCGCCGTCCGCGATTCCGCCCGGCCCTGCCGCGATTCCCGTCGGCCTGCCGTCGACGCTCGCGCGCCGTCGGCCCGACATTCGCCGCGCGGAAGCGGCGCTGCATTCGGCCACGGCGAATGTCGGCGTGGCCGTCGCGCAGTTCTTCCCCGACGTATCGCTGACCGGGCAGATCGGCACGCGCGCGAGCAATGCGCACGATCTGGCGCGCTGGTCGCATCTGTTCTGGTCGTTCGGCCCGTCCGTGTCGCTGCCTGTGTTCGAGGGCGGCGCGCTCGTGTCGAATCTGCATCTGTCGAAAGCGGAGCAACAGGTCGCCGCGCTCGATTACCGCAAGACCGTGCTCGGCGCGTTGCGCGATGTCGACAATGCGCTCGCCGTGTATCGCACCGATCAGGCGCATCGCGATGCACTCGCCGACGAGGTCGCCGCGCAACAGTCCGCGTTCGACCTCGCGCGCGACAGTTATCGCAAGGGCCTCGTGAGCTTCATCAATGTGCTCGACTCCGAGCGCCAGCTGTCACAGGCGCGGCAGCAGCACGAGCAGGCGACGATGCAGGTGTCGACCGATCTCGTCGCGCTGTACAAGGCGCTCGGCGGCGGCTGGCAGGAAGAAGCGGTCGGGAGTCTGCGACAACCTTGACGCTAGCGTTGAACGTTATTCTTCCTCGTCAGCGAGGTCGTCGGCGGGTTCGAGATCCTGCAGTTCGACCAGTTCGCCATCGACGACCATCTCGGCACCCGGCTCGATCGTTTCGCCCTGCACGGGATCGCCGTCGACAATCAGGCGAACGGGCGTATCGCCCTCATTGGCTACTCTCACTTTCATCGTCGTACTCCTTCAGGGTGTGTATGTCGGATTCGGCGTTCAGCACGCGATTTCCATCAGAGCCCGCAAAATTCCGGCCAGCCCTGTGCGCTATTTGCATAGGTAGAAGGAATGGACGTTGCTGACACGTTCATGTCGTTCAACGGAGCTTCGACAATGAAAACAGTCACACGTTACGTCTCTGCGGCATTGACGGCGGCAGCGCTCATCTGTGGCGTAGTCGCCTGCAAGAAGGTGGACGACAGCAGCAGCAACAGCATGGGATCGGGCAGCAGCGGCGTGATGAGCAACACGGCGGGCATGAGCGGCACGCCGGGTAAAAGCGCGGCCGCGCAGAGCGCCAGCGACAACGCATCCGGCTCGGTCGCGCCGTCGCCTTCGAGCGAAGCGCCCGTCGCGAACACGCCGGGATCGACGACGAGCGCCGCGTCTTCCGGCGCAAGCCAGTAAGAACTGACGCCGAAACGCAGCCGCCTACTTCACCGTATGCGGCTCGACGACGGGCTCCGGCTGCTTGCCGCCCGCGGCAGGCTCGAACGTGACGTGCCGCTGGTCGGCGTCGTATCGGCAAACGACGTGCATGCCTTCCTTCACGTCGCCGTTCAGCATCGCCTTGGCAAGCTGGTTTTCGATCTGCTGCTGGATCTGCCGACGCAATTCGCGCGCGCCGAACTCGGGACGATAGCCTTCCGTCGCGAGATGATCGACGATCGAATCGTCGAACGCGAGCACGATGTCCTGGCTGCTCGCAAGACGGCTCACGTGTTCGAGTTGCAGCCGCACGATATGCCGCGTCTCGTCGCGTCCGAGCGACTTGAAGAGAATGATGTCGTCGATCCGGTTGAGGAACTCGGGCCGGAAGTGCTGCCGCAGCACATTCATCACGCTGCCCTGCAAGCTCGCCGAACCTGCGTCGCTGAGAAAGCCCGGACCGGAACGGCTTTGCCCGGCGATCACATCGGCGCCTAGATTGCTCGTCGCGATGATCAGCGTATTGCTGAAATCGACCACGCGTCCCTTGCCGTCCGTCAGGCGGCCATCGTCGAAGACTTGCAGCAGCACGTTGTACACGTCGGGGTGCGCCTTCTCGATCTCGTCGAGCAGAATCACGCTATACGGTTTGCGTCGCACGCGCTCGGTCAGCTGGCCGCCCTCGTCGTAGCCGACATAGCCGGGCGGCGCGCCGATCAGCCGCGCCACCGTATGCCGCTCCATGTATTCGCTCATGTCGAAACGCAGCATCGCGTCTTCGTCGCCGAACACGACTTCGGCGAGCGCCTTCGCGAGTTCCGTCTTGCCGACGCCCGTCGGCCCGAGGAACAGAAACACGGCCGTCGGCCGATGACGCGCCTGCAAGCCCGCACGCGAACGACGCACGGCATCACTGACGGCGACAACAGCTTCGTCCTGGCCGATCACGCGGCGATGCAGCCGCTCTTCCATGTTGAGTAGCCGCTGCTTTTCTTCAGCCGTCAGTTGCGCGACAGGAATGCCCGTGAGCCGCGCGACGATCTCCGCAACATGCGTGACGGAAACGTGCGACGTGTTGGTGCCGACGCTCTTTTGCCACGCGGCCGTTTCGTCGTGCAGCGCCTGTTCCTTCGTCGCGATTTCTCCGTCGAGCGCATGCGCGCGGTCGAACTGCTTGCGCGACGCCGCATAGTCCTGCTCACGGCGCAGCTGTGTGATTTCCGCTTCGAGTTCGAGCACGGCGGCAGGCCGCGACGTCGACGAAAGATTCACGCGCGCGGCCGCCTGATCGATCAGATCGATGGCCTTGTCGGGCAGAAAACGCCCTGAAATATAGCGGTCCGACAATTCCGCCGCGCCGACGATCGCGTCGTCCTGAATCGTCACCTTGTGATGCGCTTCGAGCCTGTCGCGCAAGCCACGCAGAATGTTGATGGTCTGCACGACGCTCGGCTCGGCGATCAGAACCGGTTGAAAGCGCCGTTCGAGCGCGGCGTCTTTCTCGATGTACTTCTGGTATTCGTTGAGCGTCGTCGCGCCGATCAGGTTCAGTTCCCCGCGCGCCATCGCCGGCTTGAACACGTTTGCGATATCGAGCCCGCCTTCGTTGCCGCCCTGCCCCGCGCCGACGATCGTATGCACTTCGTCGACGAACAGCACCAGCGAGTCCTGATTCGCCAGCACTTCGTCGACCACCTGCTTGACGCGCTCTTCGAACTCGCCGCGATACTTCGCGCCCGCGACGATCGAGTTCACGTTCAGTTCGACGAGCCGCTTGTTACGCAGCGATTCGGGCACGTCGCCGTTCACCATCCGCTGCGCGAGACCTTCGACGACAGCCGTCTTGCCGACACCCGGCTCGCCGATCAGCACCGGGTTGTTCTTGCGCCGCCGCGCGAGCACTTCGACCATCGTTTCGATTTCGCTCGAACGGCCGATCACGGGATCGAGCCGGCCTTCGCGCGCGAGCGCCGTCAGATCGCGGCTGTGCTTGTCGAGATTCGGCGTGCGCGACGGCGGCGCGGGCACGGCGGCTTTTTCTTCCGTTCCCGCGGCGAGCAGCGTCTGACGCCGCAGCGCCTGCGACTGCACGCCGAGACGCGCGAGCAGTTGACCCGCGAAGCTCTCGGGCACTTCGGCGAGTCCGATCAGCAGATGCTCTGCGCCGACATAGCTATGTCCCAGTTGCCGCGACGCAATGAACGCGCGTTCGAGCGCGCTCTTCAGACGCGGCGACACGCCGATGCGGTCCTGTCCCGGCGGCGCCGCGCCTTCGCGTTTGACGGCGTTCGCGTCGATATACGCGCGCACGTCGGCCGCTTTCACGCCGAGCGATTCGAGGATCGCGGCGACATTGGCGTTATCGGCGAGCACGTAAAGCAGATGTTCCGTATCGACTTCGCGACGGCCCCACTGAATCGCGGCTTCGGCGGCGCGCTGCAGCATCTCGCGGGCAAGCTCGCTGAAATGCTGCTCGATGCTGACGGCTTCCGTGCCTTCGACGGGCTGCTGCTGCGATCCTTCGGGCAGTGGCGGCTCGCCGGATGCCTGCGCGCGAAACAGCGCCTCCAGCGGGGAAATCGACCGTTGATGCCGCGTGATCTGCGCGTAGTGAAAATCGCATACGTCCAGCACCTGGCGCTGGCCGTTCTGGAGGACCGCGAGCCGCACTGTCGCGGGCCTTACACCACAGATATCGCAAAGTAAGCGTGCCATTGTCGCGAGTCTCCACACATCTTCGAGGCAAGGGAAATCAGGCTAGCACGCGGCACGCCTGCGTGCAGTCGAGCGGCCGCCCGCTGCTTATTGACAAAACTAACGACGAAACTATCGGCGAAACGTGAGGCTACTGTCGCCCACGGGTCGACTGCCTGCTGCGGCGAGCTGCTTCAGCAAACGCTCTTTCTCCGCGACGATCTCTTCGCCTAGCCGCACGAGATCGACGCCGCTTTCGCGCAGTTCGGGAAAGAGGCTCGATTCCTCTTCGTCGATGTGATGGCGCACCATCTCCGACAACACCTTGAACGTCGCGTCGAAACCATGATCGCCGGGCTTCAACGTGTCGAACTTCTCGATCAGCATCTTCGCGATGTAGTGCTCGACGTACGCTTCGTCGACGTCGAGTTCATCGCTGGCACTTAATGCCTTGTGCGCGGCGGGATACAGAATCGCCTCTTCGATCATCGTGTGCACGGTCAGTACCTCGCATGCTTGGCGCACCAGCGTGCCTTTGGCTTCGAGATCGGAAGCGTTCGTTTTTTCGAAGTCGTCGAACAGCTGTTTCGCCACGCGATGGTCCGACTCGAGCACTTCGATCGCATCGAGCGCGGTGTTTTCGGTTGCGGCTTCGGCGGCCAGCGCCCTGTTTGCGTCTTCCGTCATGATCGCCTCCCGGAAAGTGTCAGCAGATCAAACAGCAAGCGGTATTCCGGGCGGATGTGCATATTGCATTCGTACGCGGGTATGGTGATTGCGCGAAAAAGATGCTGCAAAACCATTGCACGCATCGGAGGACGATCATGAAACAGAACCCTGCCCACGGCGACGAAAAACAGCACGAAAAGCAGCACGCCGGCGCATCCGCCGATACGCTGCAGCAAAGAAAGGACGAACTGGAAAAGCGCAAGCATCCGGCGTCGGAGAATGCGCTCGATTCGACGCAGGACAAGAACCCGGTGCCGGAAGGCACACGCCGCAAGGAGTAACGGATGCCGCTCAGTGACGAAGAACTCGCGCGGCTCGATTCGATCGCGCCGTTCCTGCAGAGCGAAGCGGGCACGCTTGCCGTGATGCTCGAAAGCGACGACGGCAGCGTCGCCGCGCGACGCTGACCGCTGCGCTCAACGACAACCGCTCAGCCCGTCCACGTCCACTCGCGGATCTGCTCGGAGTCGATGCCCTCGGTGTGCGCGTAGTCGAGGTGCTCGATGCGCTTGTCGCGCAGCCGTTCCTTCGCATGATCGCCGACGCCGCGTAGCGCCGGCACGCGATCGATTACATCGATCGCCAGCGAGAAGCGGTCGATGCCATTGATGATCGCCAGTTCGAGCGGCGTATTGATGTTGCCCTTCTCCGCATAGCCGTGCACGTGAATGTTCTCGTGATTCGTGCGGCGATATGTGAGCTTGTGGACCAGCGACGCATACGAGTGGAAGTTGAAGATCACCGGCTTGTCGGTCGTGAAAAGCGAATCGAAATCGCGCTTCGACAGGCCATGCGGATGATCGGAATCGGGCATCAGCCGGAACAGATCGACGACGTTCACGAAGCGGATCTTCAGATCGGGGAACAGCCCTTTGAGGATTTCGACGGCGGCGAGCGCTTCCATCGTCGGGATGTCGCCGGCGCTCGCCATCACGACGTCGGGCTCATGATCCTGATCCGTCGATGCCCAATCCCAGATGCCGATGCCCTTCGTGCAATGCGTAATCGCCGATTGCATGTCGAGATACTGCAGATGCGGCTGCTTGTCGGCGACGATCACGTTCACATAGTCGCGCGAACGCAGGCAATGATCGGCGACACTCAGCAGACAGTTCGCGTCGGGCGGCAAATAGATGCGCACGACATCGGGGCTCTTGTTCGTCACGACATCGAGAAAACCGGGGTCCTGATGCGTGAAGCCGTTGTGATCCTGCCGCCACACCAGCGACGTAATCAGCAGATTCAACGAAGGCACGGGCTGACGCCAGCGCAATTCGCGCTTCGCTTTCTCCAGCCATTTCGCGTGCTGGTTGAACATCGAATCGATCACATGCACGAACGCTTCGTAAGTCGCGAACAGGCCGTGGCGGCCCGTCAGCGTATAACCTTCGAGCCAGCCTTCCAGCGTGTGCTCGCTGAGCATTTCCATCACGCGGCCATCGGCGGAGAGATCGCCGCCGTCGCTGTCCGATTCCAGTATCTCGGCAAGCCACGTCTTCTGCGACGCTTCGTAGATCGCCGTGAGCTTGTTGCTGGACGTTTCGTCCGGACCGAACACGCGGAAGCTCGTCATGTTGCGACGCATGACGTCGCGCAGAAACTGGCCGAGCACGTCCGTGGGCGACACATAGCGCGTCGCGGGCGCTTCGACTTCCACCGCGTAATCGCCGAAGTCCGGAAGATCCAGCGCCTTGCACAATGCGCCGCCGTTCGCATGCGGATTCGCGCTGATACGCCGCGCGCCTTCGGGCGCGAGCGCGCGCAGCTCGGCGACGAGCCGTCCCGATTCGTCGAACAGTTCTTCCGGGCGATAGCTGCGCAGCCATTCCTCGACGAGCTTCAGACTCTTGTCGTTGCTCGCCGGGTCCGCGATCGGCACCTGATGCGCGCGCCACGATCCTTCCACCTTATGTCCGCCGAATTCGCGCGGGCCCGTCCAGCCCTTCGGCGTTCTCAGTACGATCATCGGCCAGCGCGGACGCTGCAAGTTGCCTTCGTCGCGTGCGCGTCGCTGTATCGCCTGAATTTCGTCGACGCATTGATCGAGCGTCGCCGCCATCTGCTGATGCATCGTGTCGGGATCGTCGCCTTCGACGAACCACGGCTGGTAGCCATAGCCCGTCATCAACGCTTCGAGCTCTTCATGCGGAATGCGCGCGAGGATCGTCGGATTCGCGATCTTGTAGCCGTTCAGATGCAGCACGGGCAGCACGGCGCCGTCGCGCGCAGGATTCAGGAATTTGTTCGAGTGCCACGATGTGGCGAGCGGCCCCGTTTCGGCCTCGCCATCGCCGATCATTGCGGCGACGATCAGATCGGGGTTGTCGAACGCCGCGCCATACGCATGCGACAGGCTGTAGCCGAGTTCGCCGCCTTCGTGAATCGAGCCCGGCGTTTCGGGCGTGCAATGCGAACCGATGCCGCCCGGAAACGAAAAGAGCCTGAAAAGACGCGCCATGCCCTCTTCCGTCTCGCCGCGATCGGGATAGATCTCCGAATAGCGCCCTTCCAGATAGCTATGCGCGAGCGTAGCGGGCGCGCCGTGTCCGGGCCCCGAGATGAAGATCACGTTCAGATCGCGCTGTTTGATGACGCGGTTCAGATGCACGAGCGTGAAGCTCTGCCCAGGATCCGAGCCCCAGTGTCCCAGCAGACGCCGCTTGATGTGATCGGCCACGAGCGGCTCGCGCAGCAGCGGATTCTCGCGCAGGTAAATCATGCCGGCGGACAGGTAATTGCAGGCCCGCCAGTAGCGGTCCATGTTGCGCAGTTCATCGGCTTGCAACGGCGTCCGTTGCTGGCGGGTGTCGTCCATTGAGCGTCTCCATGCAGGTGGTTTCGCGTCGCGCAGTGCCTCACTAATCATAGGAAATGCGCTGAGTATGTCCATTGCGAATGCACGCGTTTTTGTCGCAGGCGGCACAACGATTGCAGGGCTGTCATCTGCATGTCACGTGTGGGCACGTGCGCAGCAGTTCTGTCGCGTTCTGTCGCATGGACCCACGGCAAGGAGGCACATCATGGACCTGATCACGACCGTTTTCGGCGAAGGCAAGGATCTCACCGCCTTGCAGGCCGTCATGCGCGCGATCGTCGTATTCGTCGTGACGCTCGTTTGCATCCGCATTTCGGGGCGTCGGTCGTTCGGTCAGCGCTCGCCGTTCGACTATGTGGTCGCGATCCTGCTCGGCGCGACGCTGAGCCGCGTGATCGTCGGTGCGTCGCCCGTCGTGCCGACGCTCGCGGCTTCGCTCGTGATCGTGCTGATCCATCGCGCACTGGCGTGGTGCTGCGTGCGCTCGCCGTGGCTGGAATCGCTCGTGGTGGGCGTGGAACGGGAGGTGTATCGCGACGGACGGTTCGATAGCCGTCAGATGTCGGCCGCGCTGATCACGCGCACGGATATTGTCGAGGCGGCGCGACGCGAGTTCCATACGCGCGATCTGCACGACGTGCATGCGGCCATTCTCGAACGCAATGGACAGATGAGCCTGATTCGCAAGCGTCCGCGAAGGGATGAACGTGCATCGGCTGAAAGCGATGCCGATGGATACGCTCGCAAGGCAAGATGAAGCGCTGCCCGCGTCGGATGGAAGAGGAGAAGCGATAAGGCACGCAGAATGCAAAACGGAGCGCCTGAGCGCTCCGTTCCGACGACAACCTGTCTGGTGAGACGGGCTACGTTATTCCTTGTCGCCCTTGATCTGAGGCAGCGCCGACGCTTCGCCCGGTGCGAGCAGACCGACCTGCGAGTAGACGCGCAGCTTGTCGCGCGTGTCGGTGATGTCGAGGTTGCGCATCGTCAGCTGGCCGATACGGTCGCGCGGCGAGAACGTCGAAGCGACCTTCTCCATCGACAGACGCTCCGGCTGATACGTCAGGTTCGGCGACTTCGTGCTGAGGATCGAATAGTCGTTGCCGCGACGCAGCTCGACGGTCACTTCGCCCGTGATCGCGCGTGCGACCCAGCGTTGCGCCGTTTCGCGCAGCATGATGGCCTGCGGATCGAACCAGCGGCCCTGATACAGCAGACGGCCGAGGCGGCGGCCATTTTCGCGGTATTGCTCGATCGTGTCTTCGTTGTGAATGCCCGTGACGAGACGCTCATACGCGATATGCAGCAGCGCGAGACCCGGGGCTTCGTAGATGCCGCGGCTCTTCGCTTCGATGATGCGGTTTTCGATCTGGTCGCTCATGCCGAGGCCATGACGGCCGCCGATACGATTCGCTTCCAGCAGCAGTTCGACGGCGTTCGGGAAGGTCTTGCCGTTGAGAGCGACGGGCTGGCCTTCTTCGAAGCGGATCGTCACTTCTTCCTTCGCGACCTGCACGTCGTCGCGCCAGAACGCGACGCCCATGATCGGGTTAACGATCTTGATGCCGCTTTCGAGGCTTTCGAGATCCTTCGCTTCGTGCGTCGCGCCGAGCAGGTTCGAATCCGTCGAATAGGCCTTTTCCGCCGACATCTTGTAGCCGAAGCCCGCCTTCTGCATGAACTCCGACATTTCCGCGCGGCCGCCGAGTTCGTCGATGAACGTCTGGTCGAGCCACGGCTTGTAGATCTTCAGATCCGGATTCACGAGCAGACCGTAGCGGTAGAAGCGCTCGATGTCGTTGCCCTTGTACGTACTGCCGTCGCCCCAGATGTTGACGCCGTCTTCCTTCATCGCAGCGACGAGCATCGTGCCCGTCACGGCGCGGCCGATCGGCGTCGTATTGAAGTACGTGACACCTGCCGTCGAAATGTGGAACGCGCCGCATTGCAGCGCCGCGATGCCTTCCGCGACCAGCTGCGCGCGGCAGTCGATCAGGCGCGCACCTTCGGCGCCGTATTGCGTGGCGCGGCGCGGAATCGAGTCATAGTCGTCTTCGTCCGGCTGACCGAGGTTCGCCGTGTAGGCATACGGCACGGCGCCCTTCAGACGCATCCAGTGCAGCGCCGCGCTCGTGTCGAGGCCGCCAGAGAACGCAATACCGACCTTCTGGCCGGTCGGAAGACTTTCGAGGATTGTGCTCATAATCAGAACCGTTGAATCGACGTATGAAGGGAATAGGCGAAACTTTAACAGACCTGCCCGTCCGCGCCGCGGATTCCGGGGTCGCCGGGCGGGCGCGGCGGCGCGGCGCGTCAGGGTTCGGGGTGCAGCGGATCGTCCAGAATGGACTGCGGCACGGCATCGAGATCGGTGTCTTTCGCGTCCTCGAAACACTGCTCCGCGAGATCGATCATGCCCACGGCGGCGTCGATCAGCTCGTCGAGCCGCTCCAGCAGCGCGGCGCGGCTCTCGCCGCTGCCTGACGGTGCCGCCGCCCCGTCCAGCTCGGCGATCACCGATTCGGCCGTCTGCAGGTACGGAATCACCTCGTGATAGTTTTCGATCGACACCAGCGCATTGCTGCGCGCGCCGACCAGCAGGCTCCGGTAGTGATCCGCCAGCTCGGAGTCGCCGCCGATCCGGTGCAGCTTGTCCGCAATGCGTTGCAGGCAGGCCGGCACCTGCTCTTCGAGCGCGGCTGCGCGCTGCCGCAGGTCGGCGTATTCGGCGAGCAGCTGTGCCGGGTCGAACGAAGGTACGCTGTCCATCCTGAGAAGTGGGTTGTCTGCTGAACCCAGCATATTACTGCACGGCGCGGTGACGTCCGTGATTCGCGCGTCCCGTTCGCGATGGCCTAAACTACCCACAAGCGCACAAACACCGCAAATTGCACCATCCGTATCGCAGCGGACGACGCTTGCATCAGGCGTCCATCCACGCTGTCACACAGTCGAAAGCCGCTCCCCGTAGCCGGCTGACATACGGAGGCCTCGCGATAATGGGAAACGATGCACGGGCACACGCTGCCCCCCGCCAGTTCCGCATTCCCGTACTCGACTGGACGCACGGCTACCGCAAGGAATGGCTCAAGCCCGACGTCGTCGCCGGCGTGACGGCGGCCGCCGTCGTGCTGCCGAAAGCGCTCGCCTATGCGTCCGTGGCCGGACTTCCCGTCGAGGTCGGGCTCTATACGGCCTTCGTGCCGATGGTGATTTACGCCCTCTTCGGCACGTCGCGGCCGCTGAGCGTCAGCACCAGCGCGACGCTCGCGATCCTCACGGCCGCAGCGCTCGCGCAGGCCGCGCCGGGCGGCGACACGGCCACGCTGATGCGGGCGACGGCGATGCTCACGCTGCTGGTAGGCGGGATTCTCGCGCTCGCCGCGCTGCTGCGCCTCGGCTTCGTCGCAAACTTCATTTCCGATCCCGTACTGACAGGCTTCAAGGCGGGGATCGCCGTCGTCATCGTGCTCGATCAGTTGCCGAAGCTGCTCGGCATTCATCCCGAGAAGGGTTCGTTTTTTCATAACGTGGCGGCTGTGGCGATGGGCGTGCCGCATGCGTCGGGGTGGACGGTCGGAGTCGGCGTGACGACGATCGTCGTTCTCGTCGCGCTCGAACGTCTTTATCCGCGCGCGCCTGCGCCTCTCGTCGCCGTCGCGTGCGGCATCGGCGCTGTCGTGCTGCTCGGCCTGCCTGAGCGCGGCGTCGGCGTGGTCGGGCATATTCCGACGGGTCTGCCGTCTGTCGTGATGCCCGATTTATCGCTGGCCGGCGTGCTGTGGAAGGACGCCGTCGGCATCGCGCTGATGAGCTTCACGGAGACAATCGCGGCGGGACGCGCGTTCGCCGTCAGCGGCGAACCGACGCCGCAGCCGAACCGCGAACTGTTCGCGACGGGCCTCGGCAACGCGGCGGGCGCGCTGCTGGGTTCGATGCCCGCGGGCGGCGGCACCAGCCAGACGGCTGTCAACCGGCTTGCGGGTGCGCGTTCGCAAGGCGCGGAACTCGTCACGGCGACCGTCACGCTCGGCACGATGCTGCTGCTCGCGCCGCTGATCGGCCTGATGCCGCACGCGACGCTCGCAGCCGTCGTGATCGTGTATTCGATCGGCCTGTTCAGCCCCGCCGATTTCCGCGCGATCCTGCGCATTCGCCGCACGGAATTCGTGTGGGCGATCGTCGCGCTGGCGGGCGTCGTGCTGCTCGGGACGTTGCAGGGCATTCTCGTCGCGATCGTGGTGTCGCTGGTCGCGCTCGCGCATCAGGTCGCCGATCCGCCCGTCTATCTGCTGCGCCGCAAGCCCGGCACCAACGTGTTCCGGCCCGTCTCCGCCGAGCATCCCGACGACGAGTCGTTTCCCGGCCTGCTCGTGCTGCGCATCGAAGGGCGCGTGTTCTTTGCGAACGCCGGGCATATCGGCGAAAAGCTGCGTCCGCTGATCGACGACGCGCAGCCGCAGGTCGTCGTGCTGGATATGAGCGCCGTGTTCGATATCGAGTACACCGCACTCAAGATGCTGATCGAAGCCGAAAAGAAGCAGCGCGAACGCGGTGTCTTCATCTGGCTCGCGCATCTGAATCCGGGCGTGCTCGCCGCCGTGCAGCTGTCACCGCTTGGCGCGACGCTGGGCCGCGAGCGCATGTACTTCAATCTGGAGGAAGCGCTGGCCGCGTGGCAAGCGCTGCGTTCGCGCGATACGGCGAATCGCGCGCCGCGTTGAACCCGCGCTTCAGGATCCCTCACTCACTCACTCACGCCCGCCGCCGCCGTCGAGATGCGATGCCTCACCACGCTGATGGCCTGCTTCAGCGCGTAGACGTCGTGCAGATAACGCGTCGGCACGCGTATCTGGCTCGCCTGCGCGTCGATGTGTTCGATCTCGTCGCGCCAGCGCGAAACCTGTTCCGCCGATGGCCGTGTCGTCTTCCAGATCTCGTCTTCCAGCCTTTTCAGCGCGCGATATCCAGCGACGAAGCGCTTCTTGATGCGCGACTCCAGCATGCGCGGCAGCGCCTGCACCACACCGATCAGCACGGCCATGAACGGCAACAGGATCAACAGCCTCCGTTCGATGAAGCTCGCGAGCCAGAACGGCAAATAGCGCTGCAAAAAAGGACGTCCCGACTTGAAATAGCGCTCGCTCTCGCTGGCAACGGGAAATTCGTCGGTATTCAGATTCGGAAACGCGCCGAGCGGCGTGAAGTAGTCTTCGCCCGCATGCACGGTTTTCGCGGCGTCGAGCAGCAGATAGACGAGCGCCGGATGCAGCGTGTCCTTCGCGACGAGCAGCGCCGTCGCGGCCAGCAACGTGACATCCGTTTGCGGACTGTCGTTGACGATGCTCGTCGACGCGCGCGGAAACGTCACCTTTTTCAGCGACGGAAACTTCTGCACGAGCGCGTCGGCCTGCGCGAAGCTCATCAGTTTCAGGTCGCTGTTCAGGAGCATCTGCTGCATCGGCGCATCCGGTCTGCCGATGAAAAACGCCGCGTCGAGACAACCGTCTTCGAGGCAGCGCCACGCCTTCGGCGCGTCCATTTCGACGATTTGCGTGTTGTCGCCCGTAATGCCGCTGTAGTCCAGCAAGACACGCGACACTTCCCCCAACCCGCTGCCCGGTACGCCGACGCCGATCCGCTTGCCGCGCAGTTGCGCGAGCCGGTTGACGGTCGCCGTGTCGCGATAGAACACCCAGATCGGTTCATACGATACGGCGGCGATCGTCTGCAACTGATCGGTTTCCTGCGGCACGGTGGTGCCCGATTGAATGAAGCCGACCTGGTATTCGCTGGCGGGATCTTTCAGACGCTGATAGTTCTCGACCGAACCCGACGAACTGCGGATGTCGAGCGTCACGCCATCACGCTTGAGCAACGGCGCGTAGCGTTCGGCGAAGCCGCGATAGATGCCCTTGTCTGCGCCCGTCGTGATGACGATGCGGGTCTGGAAGGCCGGTTCGATCACCGTGTATAGCCCCCATCCGAGCACGATCAGCAGGACGACCGCGCCCACGCCGATCAGCCAGCGGCGGCCCGGCGTCATCGGTGTCTTCCGGCTGCGTTCGAGCTTGTGGTCCCTGGGCATCGCGTGGCCCTCTCTTCTGCGCGTATGAGACCAAAGTCCAATACCGCGCGTGCAAACGATTTCATATCCTAGGGTCTGCTTACCTGTGAAACGTAGTACATCGAGCGGCGCTGCGCATCGTGACCTGCGGTATGTCGCTGCCGTGCCTGGATCGGATGAATGAACGGGTTGCCGGAAGACATCGATGGATGCGGACAAACGCTTTGTTGCCGTAGTCGACGACGACACCTCCGTCTGTCGGGCAATCCAGCGGCTGCTGCGTTCCGTCGGCATCACGGCCGATGTCTTTCCGAGCGGCGACGAGTTTCTGTATGCGCTCGGCGCGACTCCTCACTACGATCCTGGCTGCGTGATCCTGGACATCCAGATGCCCGGAACCGACGGCGTCGAAGTGCAGCGCAGACTTCGCGGACGCAAGCTGCCCGCGATCTTCATCACCGCCTACGACGACGATGAGATGCGCGAGCAGGTCATGGCAGCGGGCGCGCAGGCGTACTTCAGCAAGCCGTTCGACGATGCCGTATTCATTCAGAGCGTATGTGTCGCATTAGGCGTTCAGCGTTCTGGTTAGCGTAATGCACGAATCTGGTGATTCCTATTGGACCAAAGTCCAATGGTGCGGACGCCCGTGATTGCCAGATACTCGTTGCGTGACGCAGACGACGCGGCTCACGCGCACGCAATCGCTTCAATGGGGAGGCGCTGATGGCGTCTTTGTCGAATCGCATATCGAACTTCAGCGGGTTGGCCACGGTAGAAGGACCGGCCCGGAATCGGCCGCAGAGAGCGCTCGCGCTGTGGCCATGCCTGTTGGCATTCGCCGCGCTCACCGCCTGCAAGAAAGCCCCCACCGAACCGCCACGCCCGACTGTCGAAGTGACCGTCGTCACCGTCGCGCAGAAAGAAACCCCCGTTGACTTCGAATTCACTGCGCAGACGCAGAGTTCGCGTGAGGTGGAGATTCGTGCGCGCGTCGACGGTTTTCTTGAGCGGCGGCTCTATGACGAAGGCGCGCTGGTCAAGGAAGGCCAGGTGCTGTTCGTGATGGACCGCAAGCCTTTCGAAGCCGCGCTTCAATCCGCCAAGGGCGCGCTCGCACAGCAGCAGGCACGCCTGCTCGTCACCAAGCAGAACCTCGCACGCGTGATTCCCCTTGCTGCGCAAAACGCATTGAGCAAGAAGGATCTCGACGACGCAACGGGCAACGAGAAACAGGCCGAAGCCGCTGTGATCGCCGCACAGGGTGAAGTGCGCACGGCCGAACTGAACCTGAGCTACTGCACGATCCGCTCGCCGCTCAAGGGTCTCTCCAGCTTCGCGCGTGTGCAGGACGGCAGCTATGTGACGCCGACACAATCCGGCCTGCTCACGTACGTCTACCAGCTCGATCCGATGTGGGTGAACTTCAGCATCTCCGAGAACGAACTGCTGCGCTACCGCGAACAGATCACCAAGGGCCTGCTGCGTTTCCCGCCTGATAACAAGTTCGACGTGACAGTGATCCAGGCCGACGGTTCCATCTATCCCGAGAAAGGCCGCATCGATTTCACGAACCCCGCGTTCAGCCAGCAGACGGGCACGTTCCTCGTGCGCGCGACGTTCTCCAATCCGAACGGCACGTTGCGCCCGGGGCAGTTCGTGCGTGCGAAGGTGTCGGGCGCGGTGCGGCCGAATGCGATTCTCGTGCCGCAGCGCGCGGTGCTGCAAGGCGCGAAGAGCCACTTCGTGTGGGTGCTCGACCAGGATTCGAAACCGCATCAGCGCGTGATCGATGTCGGCGACTGGCACGGCGACGACTGGTTTGTGAACGAAGGCCTGAAGGCGGGCGAACGCGTGGTGGTCGACGGCGCGATCCGCGTGTCGTCGGATGCGCAGATCAAGGTGGTCAGTGCGCCACCGGGTGGGACGCCTGCCGCACCCGCTTCGGCACCCGCGGCTTCGGCATCAGCGCCCGCCGCGACGCTCGCGCAGCGCGCCAGCCCATGACGATGCGAAGCCCCGACGAACGATGACCGATGACGACCGACGCCATCCGGCGCCCCCGATCCGATGAACATCTCCCACTTCTGCATCGACCGCCCGATCTTCGCCTCGGTCATCTCGATCGTCATCACGCTCGGCGGCGCGCTGACGATGCTCGCGCTGCCCACCGCGCAATACCCCGACATCACGCCGCCGCAGATCACGATCTCCGCGACCTATCCGGGCGCGAGCGCCGACGTGGTCGCCAACAACGTCGCCGCACCGATCGAGCAGCAGGTCAACGGCGCTGACAACATGATCTACATGAGCTCGTCGAGCTCATCGACGGGCAACCTGACGATCAACGCGTACTTCCAGATCGGCACGAACCCGGAACTCGCCCAGGTCGACGTGCAGAACCGCGTGAATCTCGCGCTGCCGCAACTGCCGCAATCGGTGACGGCGCAGGGCGTGCAGGTGCAGAAGAAATCGCAGGCGTTCATGATGGTGATCGCGATCTACTCGCCCACCGAGCGCTACGACGCGACCTACATCGCCAACTACGCGAACGTCTACGTGCTCGATGCCTTGAAGCGCATTCCGGGCGCGAACCAGTCGAGCATCTTCGGCACGCCCGACTACGCGATGCGCATCTGGCTGCGCCCCGACCGCATGGCGCAACTCGGCATCACAGCCGCCGACGTGCAGCGGGCGGTGGCGAACCAGAACCAGCAGTTCGCCGTCGGCCGATTGGGGCAATCGCCAACCGGCAACCCCGTCGAGCAGTCGTTCGCCGTCACGACGACGGGACGCCTCACCGAACCCGCCCAGTTCGAGAACATCATCATTCGTGCGCAAAGCGGCGGCGCGGCGATCGTGCGACTCAAGGACATCGGCCGTGCCGAACTGGGGCAAAAGGACTATTCGATCCGCAGCCGCTTCCAGGGCAAGCCCGCGACCGTGCTCGCCGTCTACCAGCAGCCGGGCGCGAACGCGCTCGATGTGTCGAAACAGGTGCGCGCGACACTCGCCGAGATGAAGAAGACGTTCCCCGAAGGGATCGACTACGAGATCGCGATGGACACCACCGAGTTCACGCGCGCGTCGATCACGGATGTCGTGCACACGTTCTTCGAAGCCGTCGTGCTGGTGGTGATCGTCGTGTTCGTGTTCCTGCAGAGCCTGCGCGCGACGCTGATTCCCGTGCTGGCCGTGCCGGTGTCGATTGTCGGCACGTTCATGGGGATGGAGGCGCTCGGTTTCTCGATCAACATGCTCACGCTGTTCGGCATGGTGCTCGCGATCGGCATCGTCGTGGACGATGCGATCGTCGTGATCGAGAACGTCGAGCGCAACATGACCGTTCACAAGCTCGATCCGAAATCGGCCGCGAAACAGGCGATGGATGAGGTCGCCGGGCCGGTCGTCGCGATCGTGCTGGTGCTGTGCGCGGTGTTCGTGCCGGTGGCGTTTCTCGGCGGCATTACCGGGCAGATGTACAAGCAGTTCGCGATCACGATTGCGATCTCGGTGGTGATTTCCGGTGTGGTCGCATTGACGCTCTCGCCCGCGCTTGCCGCATTGCTGCTGAAACCCGGACATCACGAGAAAAAAGGCTTCTTCCGCTGGTTCGACAACCAGTTCGCGCGGATGACGGCGGGTTATACGCGCGCGGTGCGGCTCATCATCAAGCGTTTCGTGATCGCGCTGCTGGTTTTTGTCGGCATGATCGGGCTCGCGGTGCTGATGATGCGTGACATCCCGACCGCCTTCCTGCCGCCCGAAGATCAGGGCTATCTGCTCGGCGCCGTGATCATGCCCGATGCCGCATCGCTCGATCGAACGGGGAAAGTTTCCGATCGCATTTCAGAGTACTTTATGAAGCAGCCCGCCGTCGGCAGCATCACGACCGTCGACGGCTTCAGCATTCTCGATAGCCAGAACAAGAACAATTCGTCGACGTTCTTCGTCGGCTTCAAGAGTTTCGAGGAACGTTACAAGTCGGCCAATATCCGCACGCAGAACGCGCGCGCGGTGCTGATCGATGCATACAAGGCGCTCTCGCAGATTCGCGAAGGCATCGTCGTGCCGCTCAATCCGCCGTCGATTCCGGGCCTCGGCACGACGGGCGGCACGGAGATGTGGATCCAGAGCAAGGGCGATGCGACCATCGCGCAGTTCGCGGCGGTGGTGAACGATTTCGTCGCGCGTGCGAAGCAGCGGCCGGAACTCACCGGCGTGACCAACACCTTTAATGCGGATTCGCAGCAGCTGCTGGTTGACGTCGATCGCGACAAGGCGGAGACACTCGGCGTGCCGGTGGAGGACGTCTATAGCGCGATGCAGACGATGTTCGGTTCGCTCTATGTGTCGCAGTTCAACCGTTCGAGCCGTTTGTGGCAGGTCATTCTGCAGGCCGAGCCGTCGTATCGCCTGAAGCCCGACGATCTCGAACAGATCTTCGTGCGCAGTTCGAATGGCAGCATGGTGCCGCTCAAATCGGTGGTGACGTCGCGCTACGTGACGGGGCCGGACCTGATCACGCGCTTCAACAACTTCCCGGCCGTGAAGATCACGGCGAACGCCGCGCCTGGCTACGCGTCGGGCCAGGTGATCAGCACGCTCGAAGAACTCGCGACGCAGATGCCGTCCGAGTACGGCATCGCATGGAGCGGCGAGGCGTTCGAGGCGAAGCAGTCGGGCGGCACGTCCGGCCTCGTGTTCGTGTTCGGCCTGATCATGGTGTTCCTGATTCTCGCGGCGCAGTACGAGAAGTGGAGCCTGCCGTTCGGCGTGCTGATGGCGGTGCCGTTCGCGCTGTTCGGCGCGCTGCTCGCGATCCTGCTGCGCGGGTTGAACAACGACGTGTACTTCCAGATCGGGCTGACGATGCTCGTCGCGCTTGCGGCGAAGAACGCGATTCTCATCTTCGAGTTCGCGGTGCTCAACCGCGAGGCGGGCAAGTCGGTGTTCGACGCGACGATGACGGCGGCCGAAGAACGGTTGCGGCCGATCGTGATGACATCGCTGGCGTTCATTCTCGGCTGCGTGCCGCTCGCGATTGCGACGGGGGCGTCGGCGAACAGCCGGCATTCGATCGGCACGGGCGTCATCGGCGGGATGCTGGGCGCGACGGCGATTGCCGTGTTCTTCATTCCGATGTTCTTCTATGTGCTGGAGACGATGTCGGAGAAGAGTGCGAAGAAGAAGGACAAGAAGACGGGCGATGTGCCGCCTTCCGGGCCTGGCGCAACGCCCAGTGAGCCGAAGGTGCCACCGTCTGCAGGCGGTCCGTCTGTCGGTGGTGGGCCGACGACGAGCCTGTCTGCACCGCGCGAGGGTGACTGACATGCGCCTCGCGACATCCTTTGTATGCGTGTTCGGCGTCTTTGCGCTAAGCGGCTGTCTCCTCGGCCCGAACTACTCGCGTCCGCAGGTAGAAGTACCCGCGACCTACCGCTTCCCCGACAACTACGCCTCGGACGTCGCGAACACCGAATGGTGGAAACAGTTCGACGATCCCGTACTCAACGACCTGATCACCACCGCGCTCGCGAACAACAACGACGTGAAGGTCGCCGCCGCACGCGTCGACCAGTTCCTCGGCCAGTTCGTGACGACGCGCGCAGCACTGCTGCCGCACGTCGATGCGGGCTTCGATGCCGAACGCCAGCGCATCTCCACAACGTCGCCACTGTTCTCGAACATCACCAGTCCGGTGTTCAACTCGTATCAGCTGGCGCTGTCGGCGTCGTGGGAAATCGATCTGTTCGGTCACAACCGGCGTCTGACGGAAGCGGCGCGCGCGAGCCTGCTGTCGACGGAAGAGGCGAAGCGCGGCACGATCCTCACGCTCGTGTCGTCGGTGGCGTCGTCGTATATCAACCTGCGCAGTCTTGACCGGCAGCTGGAAATCGCCAAGGCGACCACATCGAGTCGCGCGGAATCGGTGCATGTGTTCGAACTGCGCTTCAAGGGCGGCGAAGTCTCGCAGATGGAACTCGCGCAGAGCCAGTCCGAATACGAGGACTCGCGCTCCCGCATTCCGCAGATCGAATCGCAGATCGCGCAGCAGGAAGATGCGCTGTCGGTGCTGCTCGGGCGCAATCCGGGCGATATCCTGCGCGGCCGTGCGCTCGGCGAACTGGCGGCGCCTGCGGTACCTGCCGGTTTGCCGTCGGATCTGCTCGAACGTCGGCCCGATCTGCGTCAGGCCGAACAGGATCTCGTTTCCGCCAATGCGCAGATCGGCGCGGCAAAAGCGCTGTATTTCCCGCAGATTTCGATTACGGGTCTGCTCGGTACGCAAAGCGGCCAGTTCTCGAAACTCTTCACGGGGCCGGCGCGCGTGTGGTCGTTTGCCGGATCGGTGACGCAGCCGATCTTCGAAGGTGGCGCGATTGCCGGTCAGGTGAAGCAGGCCGAAGCCGTGCAGCAGCAGGCACTGTATTCGTATCGCAAGGCGATCCAGGTGGCATTCCAGGAAGTCGACGATGCGCTGATCTCGTCGCAGAAACTGCGCGAACAGTTCGACATCCAGGGGCGGCAGGTGGAAGCGCTGGCCACATACGCGCATATGGCGAGGCTCCGATATGAAGGCGGCTACACGAGCTATATCGAAGTGCTCGATGCCGAACGCAGTCTCTTCAACGCTCAACTAAGCCAGACGCAGACGCAGGCCGGTGTGCTCGTGTCGTATGTGAGTCTGTACAAGGCGATGGGCGGCGGCTGGATCATTACGGCTGAGGGGATGACGACCACGCAGGCACATGCGGGCGACACCCAGCAAACGCCGGATGCTGCGAAACAGGACGTGAAATGAGCGCCCTCCTCGCTATCGCACGCATCTCATCGCCAGCCGCGCGACGGCTCATCCGGAGCATGAGGCAACCCGAATGAGCCGCCCGCCCGAGCTACCCGAGGCCGTCGCCGTGCCGCGCAAGCGCTGGCGCATCCAGTGGATCTGGATCGTGCCCGTCGTCGCCGTGCTGGTCGGTATCTGGCTTGCCGTGCAGGCCGTTCTCTCGCAAGGTCCGACGATCACGATCAGCTTCAAGACGGGCGAAGGACTCGAAGCCGGAAAGACGAAGATCAAGTTCAAGGACGTCGATATCGGCGTCGTGAAGAAAGTCGCGCTGTCGGACGATTACAAGCGCGTGATCGCGACCGCCGAACTCACGCGCGATGCCACCGACATGCTCGTCGGCGACACGCGCTTCTGGGTCGTCAGACCGCGCATTGCGGGCGGCACGGTGTCGGGCATCAGCACGCTGCTGTCGGGTGCGTTCATCGGCATGGACATCGGCAAGGCGAAAGACGAACGGCGCGACTACACGGGGCTCGAAGTTCCGCCCGTGTTCGCGAGCGACGTGCCGGGTCGCGAGTTCGTGCTGAAAGCGACCGATCTCGGCTCCGTCGATGTCGGCACGCCCGTCTATTTCCGCCGCTTGCAGGTCGGCCAGGTGACGTCGTTCGATCTCGACAAGGACGGCGGCGGCGTCACGCTGCACGTGTTCATCAACGCGCCCTACGACCGCTACGTGAACACCGATTCGCGCTTCTGGCAGGCAGGCGGCATCGACGTCACGCTGGGCACGGAAGGCGTGCAGATCAACACGCAGTCGGTGGTGTCGATTCTCGTCGGCGGCCTCGCATTCGAGACGCCCGCGAAATCGCTCAATCAACCCGAAGCCGAGTCCAAAGCAACCTTTACGCTGTTCGCCACGCGCGACGATGCAATGAAGCTGCACGAGAGCATCGTCGAGAAGTTTGCCTTCGACTTTCAGGGGTCCGTGCGCGGCCTCGTGGTTGGCGCGCCCGTCGATTTCCGCGGCATCACGGTCGGCGAAGTCGCCGCGATCTATACGCGCTTCGATCCCGTCACAAAGCGCATCAGCATCCCCGTCGAGGTCAACCTCTTCCCCGAGCGCTTCACGTCGCGCTACGCGACCGAACCGAAAGGCGGACGCCTTGGCGACAACCCGCACGCACTTGCCGATTTTCTCGTCGAGCGCGGCTTGCGCGGGCAACTCAAGACGGGCAGTCTGATTACGGGTCAACTGTATATCGCGCTCGACTTTTTCCCCGATGCGCCAAAGGCTCACGTCGACTGGAACCGTACGCCGCCTGAAATTCCCACCACGCCGAGCGGCCTGCAATCGCTGCAGGAATCGCTGAACCGGATCATTGCGCGCATCGACGGCTTGCCGCTCGAACAGATCGGCAAGAACGCGCAACAGACGCTGGCGAGCACCAGCCTGCTGATGCGCAACCTCAACACGCAGGTGGTGCCGCAGGCGAAGAACGCGCTGACTGCCGCGCAGGCCACGCTCAATTCCGCGAACACCGCGCTTCAACCCGACTCGGCGCTGCAGCAGGATACGAGCGATGCGGTGCGCGAACTCGCGCGCACGGCTGCGTCGTTCCGCGCACTCTCCGATTATCTGCAGCGGCATCCCGAAGCGCTGCTGCGCGGGAAAACGGAGGACGCGAAATGAAGCCGCTAACGCGAGCCGCATGCAAAGCCGCCACGCTGCTTTCGATGTGCGCGAGCGTCGCGTTCGTGAACGGCTGCAAATCGCCGCCGACGAGCTTCTATACGCTGCGCGCCGATCCGTCGATTGAACGAAGCAGCGACATGGTGCATG
Source organism: Paraburkholderia sabiae (assembly GCF_030412785.1). Taxonomy (NCBI): domain Bacteria; kingdom Pseudomonadati; phylum Pseudomonadota; class Betaproteobacteria; order Burkholderiales; family Burkholderiaceae; genus Paraburkholderia; species Paraburkholderia sabiae. The sequence continues at coordinate 2,053,739 of NZ_CP125295.1, read as the reverse complement.
GCGCCGTCGTCGTGGGCCCCGTCACGGTGCCCGAACTCGTCGACCGTCCACAGCTCGTTACGCGCGTGTCGGGCAACGAAGTAGCGCTCGACGAATTCGCGCGCTGGGGCGAACCGCTGAGGAGCGGCGTCGCCGCCGCCATTGCAGGCGACCTGACGCGTCTGCTCGGTTCGGAACGCGTGTCGGTGTCGTCGCAGACGGTCGCGGGCACCGAGTCGTGGCGCGTGCGCGTCGACATCGTGCAGTTCGATTCGATGCCCGGCGAGGCCGTCGCCATCGACGCGCTGTGGACCGTGCGCGTCGCGGGACGCACGACGCTGCTGACGGGACGCTCGGCCGTGCGCGAGCCTGTGTCGGGCTCGGGCTATGACGCGCTGGTCGCCGCGCACAGCCGCGCGCTCGCGACCGTGAGCCGCGATATTGCAGCGGCGATCCGGCAAGCTTCGTCGTGACCGCCCTGCTGCCCACCAGCTCTTCAACTCTTCAATACAGCCTAGAACTTCTCCGGTACATAACGCGCCGGCCGGTCGGGCTGCCGGTAGCCTTCCGTCTTCTGCCGCTTCGGCAGCTTGATCTTCTGACGCGGCATCGTCTTGTACGGAATGCTGTCGAGAAGATGCGTGATCAGATTCAGACGCGCGCGCTTCTTGTCGTCCGATCTCACCACGTACCACGGCGCCTGATCGGTGTCGGTGGCCGCGAACATTTCGTCCCGCGCACGCGAATAGTCGTACCAGCGGCTATACGAGCGCAAATCCATCGGCGAGAGTTTCCATATCTTGCGCTCGTCGGTGATGCGCGCTTCGAGCCGGCGCGTTTGCTCGTCCTCGCTGACTTCGAGCCAGTACTTCAGAAGAATGATGCCTGACTGGATGATCGCGTGTTCGATCAGCGGCACGGCCTTGAAGAAGTTTTCCACCTGCTCTTCCGTGCAAAAACCCATCACGCGCTCGACGCCCGCGCGGTTGTACCAGCTTCGGTCGAACAGCACGATCTCGCCGGCAGCCGGCAAATGCGGCAGATAGCGCTGGATGTACATCTGCGTCTTCTCGCGATCGGTCGGCGCCGGCAATGCAATGACGCGAAACACGCGTGGACTGACGCGTTCCGTGATCGCCTTGATCGTGCCGCCCTTGCCCGCGCCGTCGCGTCCCTCGAAAACCACGCAGACTTTGGCGCCCGTTTGCACGACCCATTCCTGGAGCTTCACCAGTTCGATATGCAGCGCCTTGAGTTCTTTTTCATACTGCTTGTTGTCCAGACGCCCCGACGCTTTCGCGCTACCGTGCATGCCTGCCGGAGGCTTGCCGTTGCCCCGGCTCTTTTCGATCCTCAATTCAGCCATTGCTCGTCTCCCGTCACCGCCGTATGGGTTCCGTCAAAGATCCATGCAATGCATGGTCGGCATACGCATCAGGTTTCATCGCGCTCGGGCACGACCTGAACCGTCAGCGTGCGGTTCTTCCAGAACATGTTATGAACGCGGGGCTGCAGATTGTGCAGCACGTGCGCGCCCACGTCGTTGAAAGCGAGCACGACGGCAGGACGTTCGCCCGTACCTTCGACGCGCTGAATCGAATCGAAAGGCGGAAACCCGTAGCGGCAAAGAAACGACTTGATTTCCTCGTCGCTCGTTTCGTCTTCGATATTGCCTACCCAAAGCTCAGCCATAACGACATTCTCCTCATGGAAAGTCCGCTCGCCGGGCGCGAGCGCGCAACACGGTTGAAGAATCCGGCGATTACCTGTTTCGGTGCATACATTGAAGATCTGGATCGCTGACGCGTCAGGCTTCGCAGCCGCCCGCCTTGACGCATTCGATGTACCGGTTATGTGCATCGGCACGGCAGATGCCCGATCGTCTGTCGCCCGATGGCCCACATGCCTGAATATTGCGCGCGTAGCCCGCCGCGCAACTGCTCTTGATCTCTTCGCAATTCTGCACGGCGATGGCAGCGCACGAAAAACCCAGTAACGTACCCAGCAGAATGCGTTTCATGGTCGCCCCGCGATGGCCATGCAGCGTGTTTGTCGTCGCGCAAAAAACGTCATGCTTCTGCAAACAGTCTATGACTTTCCACGCGTGTTGGCGCATTTCCACCAACACAGCTTCGATGCGAATTACGCAACGCCGATAGCGATCGATTCCATAACTGAAATAACGCGCAAAGTACTCACGGCGACGACGCGGGTTTCGCGCTGTCCTGCTTTGGCGCCTTGTCTTGCGATGCGGCCTGTTCGTCGTCTTTCTTTTGCGCGTTGCGCGCTTTCTGTTCGGCTTTGCGCTGCGCATCCTGCATCGGCTTCATTGCAGAAGGTTGCGCGAACGCGTGCGGTCCCGCCATCAATGAAACGACGAGGCCAGCCGCCACGGACAACACAATCGGAGCGAACCTGATCATCCCGAACCTCCGCATTTTCAATGGGCGCGACATCTTCTTCGATCTTATAGAGCGCGCATTGCGGCGTCGATATGTAATCCCCCTGGCGGCAGATCGGAGCGGCGAAAACGCACCATCGCGAACGCGCGCATCTGCGGCGTGACGCCCGGAACGCGCACGAAGTGAAACTCGATGTCGTTGCCGCCTTGCGCTTCGCCTTCCTGCACGACGTTCATCATATCGATGCGGATATGCCGGTTCCGTATGTAGACGTAATCGGCGGGCTTGCCGAACACTTCGCAAATGCCTTCGAGTTCATGCTCGACGACATCCGTCGGCACTCTGAGCGCGGCCATGCTGTCGGCGTTCTTCGCGATCTGCGTCTGCACATGCAGCAGTTCGTCGGCTTCGACGGTTGCACCGCCGCCCGCGATAGACGAGATGCCAGTACCGCTTCGATGCAGCAGTGCGACCCGCTCCTGCATCAGCTCGCGCCCGCGCGCGAGCCGTGCGGCGCGCGTGGCGGCGAGCATCGAAAGCCCTTCGAGCGCGAGCTGATCGATCAGCCTGCGTTCGATCTCTTCGCGCAATGCCGCTTCATTGCGTCCGCACATCCGCACGCGGTGATCGCTGAAACTCAAAGTGGTTTGCGCGACGTCGTGATGCAGCGTGTCGCCGTCGAGCGCGACGCCCAGCACGTGTCGCTCGGTCAACGCCATCCCCAACGTGCCGTGCATATCGACGGCACCGGGATTCTGGTCGAAGAATGCGCGCACGTCTTCCGAGCGGCCGAAGGTATCGGCGATATCGTCGGGCGTGGCGAAGAACGCGCGCAGGCTCGGATTGCCTGCCCATGCTTCCGCGTTCGCATCGAGCGTCGCGGGCAGCGACGCCATCAGGTCGTCAGCGTATTGAAGCGCGACCGATATCGGGTCTTTCAGCCGCTGCCGGTAGCGGCTCACCACGCCGATGCGCGGGTGAATAGCGAGAATGCGCGCAATCGCTTCGTCGATACGCGCGGCATCGATCGCAGGCGCACCCGCTTCATCGCGATGGAACAGCTGGCGCAAGAAGTCCATTACCGGTTTCTCCCGTAGCAGTCACGCGTAACGCTCGTTGCAAATCAGCATACAGCATGAAAAATCCGCTGCGTCATCTGTCACGCGCGGACTCATCCGAAGAAATCACACCCCGCAGAACAAGGCTGCATGCGGGTTTCCGATAGGCCGATTCAATTTGCATCGCGCACACGGCCGACCTGTAATCACTGTCATGGCATTGCCATCTTTCGACGCATCGTCAGATATCGCGTCGACAACGAGCGGCTGGACCGGCCATCACCGAACAACGCTAACAGCAACATTAGTGAGGGTATCGTGAGAACCATGCCGATCGCGCTTGCCGCGCTTGCTTTCCTTGTGACGACCGCCGCTCATGCCGCCGACATCACCGGCGCAGGCAGCACGTTTGCCGCGCCGATCTATTCGGCCTGGGCGGACGCTTACAAGAAATCAGGCGGCGGCAATGTGCATTATCTGAGCGTCGGATCGACGGAAGGCGTCAAGCAGATCATCGCGAAACAGGTGGACTTCGCCGGGTCCGACGCACCGCTGACTGAAAGCCAGTTGAGCAAGAGCGGGCTCGTCCAGTTCCCCATTGTGATCGGCGGCGTCGTGCCCGTCGTCAATCTTCCGGGCGTCAAGGCCGGCGAGTTGACGTTGTCGGGCGAAGTGCTCAGCGCGATCTATCTCGGCAAGATCATGAACTGGAAAGACCCGGCCATCGCCGCGTTGAACCCGAAGGTGAAGTTGCCCGATCTTGCGATTGCCGTGATACGCCGCGCCGATGGTTCGGGTACGACGCTGATCTGGACGCACTATCTGTCGCAGGTCAGTTCCGAATGGAAAACGAAAGTCGGCGAAGGCACGTCCGTTCGCTGGCCGCGCGGCATCGGCGGCAAAGGCAACGAAGGCGTGGCGACTTATGTGCGCTATCTGCCCGGCTCGATCGGTTACGTCGCGTGGGACTTTACGAAGCAGAACCACATCGCCTACACGGCGATGAAAAACGCGTCGGGCGTGTCGGTTCAGCCGGGACCGGAAGCGTTCAACGCCGCCGCGATGGGCGCCGACTGGTCGACCACGCTCTACGGCATCCTCACCAACGAGCCTGGAAAAGACGCGTGGCCCGTGATGGGCGCTACCTTCGTGCTGATACCCGCGACGCAGGACAGCCTTGATCGCGGCAAAGAAGCGCTCAGCTTTTTCGAGTGGGCTTTTGCGAACGGACATCGCGCCGCGGAAGACCTCGACTATATTCCGCTCCCTGAGACCGTCATCACCGAAATTCGCACGCAGCTGCATGCGCGCTTCAAGGACGCGCCGACCAAGCCAGTTGCCTCGCAATAGCAACACCTGGTTCAAGCGAATATGCATTGCATGCGTGATGCAGTGCGCGTGATTGCCATGCACGCAGCATCGCCTCGAATACCTCAACACACGAACGCGAATCGCTCGTGTCAATCCTCAGAATAAAGCGCTTGCTGCACCGCGCAAGCTCACCTATACCAATAGAGCTTCGACTTCGAAGCGCCGCGAATAGCGGCTCGACAAGCGACCTTCACGTGTCGCACATCTGACCGGCTGCGATGAATATCATCGCGGCCGCGTTACTCGTACGGGGGATCATTCGATGGCGAACGAGATCGTTCAACTGCGCGATTACAACGTCAGGAAAGGCGAAAGCTCCATTTCCGGTTTGTCGTCTGGCGCGTTCATGACAGTGCAATTTCACCTCGCGTATTCCGCCAGCTTTGCGGGCGTCGGCGTGATTGCGGGCGGACCGTTCCGCTGCTCCGAATCGTTTCGCGGCGCCGCGCCGCTCGCTGCGGATGCCTATGTTCAAAGCGCCGAATACATCTGCATGAGCCCGTTGACGCCGCAAACGGGACCGAGCGCGCCGCGTCTCGCGCAACTCGCGCATGACACCGCACAGGCCGGCGCGATCGATCCGCTGTCGAACCTCAAAGGCGATCGCATCTATCTGTTCACGGGTTCGCGCGACAGCGTCGTGTATTCGGATGTCGTGAAGTGCACGCATCGCTTCTACGAACTGCTCGGCGTGAAATCGGCCGATATCCTGTTCGACGACACGGTGCCCGCCGGTCACTCCATCGTCACCGACAACCCCGAAGATTCACTGCTCGCCACCAACCAGCCGCCGTATATCAACCAGGGCGGCTTCATGCAGTCGCACCGGATTCTGCATCACATCTACGAAGATCTCAAACCCGCCGCGCAGCAGACGGGCGGCCGCCTGCTGCGCTTCGACCAGACGGAATTCTTCGGCGGCGAAGCGCGCGCCAGCATGGGCGAATTCGGCTACGCGTACGTGCCGCGGTCCGTCGAAGAAGGTGCGCCTGCCCGCGTGCATGTCGTGCTGCACGGTTGCAAGCAGGGCTACAGCTACGTGAACTACGTGTACGGACGCGCCGACATTTCGAATCAGGCGCCCTACGGCAACCGCTACATCACGACGACGGGCTACAACGAACTCGCCGACAGCAACGACATCATCGTGCTGTATCCCCAGGCGACGGGCGCGGACGGTGGCGGCCTGCAAAATCCCGATGGCTGCTGGGACTGGTGGGGCTATACGAGCGACGATCCCGAGCAGCCCGACTACTATTCGCGCGACGCGATTCAGATCAAGGCGCTGTACGGCATGCTGAGCCGGCTGGGCGGCTGACCTTCCTCTTACCTGACGAGCACGCTATGAATGAAATGACGCTTACACAACCCGCGCTTGCGGACGAAGCGGCCCCATCGCACGCGACGGCCGTTGTATCGGCTGCCGCCGCCGTGCAGAAGACGGCCCCTGCCGCGCGCGCCGCCGCCGTTCAGGACACGCTGAAAATGCCCGTGCTGTTGAGCGGCTGGGCGGCGCGTTCGGCGACCAACGGCATCGATACGGCGCGTCTGTTTGCATTCGGCATGGACATGCAGACCTGGAGGGAACTGGCCCAGATGCAGCAGGCCATCGTCGAGCGAATGACGCTGCAGCAGCAGTCGTGGCTGCAAGGCTGGGCCGCGTGGAATCGCGAACGTGCCGAAATCCGCGGCGCGAACACGATGACGAAGCTGGTCGAGCAGGAGTTCAATCTCATCGCGCAGATCGGGCAACTGCTGATCGACCAGACCACGAACCTCGTCGCGCTTCAGGAGAACATCGAGGTGTCGTACGCGTACTGGCTCAATCAGAAGCTTGGCGCGCTGTCGTCGACAGCGGGTGTCCAGACGCCTGTCGCAGCCGTTGCCCGCGCGTAAGCGCTGAAGTCTCGCGGTTGTCGTCCGAGCGCGCGAAACACGCCGTCCTGCACGGACGCATTGCGTCCATCGAGCACTTCCGTGAACAGATAGCGGATCAGGCAGATCACGTCGGGCGGCAGTTGCGCTGCTTCGAGTGCAGCGACGTATTCCGGCATCGTCACGCACGTGAAGCGGAGCTGGCGTTCGGTGGCTTTCGCGATCTCGGCGACGGCATCCGCGAAATGCAACAAGCGCGGTCCCGTCAATTCGTAGAGCTGGCCCACGTGACCGTCTTCCGTTAGCGCGGCGACGGCGACATCGGCGATATCGTCCGCATCGACGAAAGGCTCGCCGATGTCGCCGACCGGCAACGCCAGTTCGCCCGCGAGAATGGGTTCGAGAAAATGCGCCTCGCTGAAGTTCTGCGCGAACCAGCTTGCACGCAGCAACGTCCATTCGACGCCCGCATTGCGCACGATATCTTCGCAACGCTGCGCTTCCGCTTCGCCGCGTCCCGACAACAGCACGAGGCGTCGCACACCACTTTGTACGGCCTGCTGCGTGAACGCATGAATGTCGTCAGCCGCACCTTCGACGGCAAGGTCGGGAAAGTACGTGATGTACACGGCTTTCACGTCGTTCAACGCGGACGCCCATGTCGCGCGCTCGGCCCAGTCGAACGGCGGCGTGCCGGAACGTGAGCCGTGTCTCACGTTCACGCCCTGCTTCTCGAGCCGCTCCACCACGCGGCGGCCTGTCTTGCCCGTGCTGCCCAGTACGAGAATCGTGTCTGCTTTCATGGATCATTTCTCCTTCTACACGCCGCGTCGTGCGGCGACCGTGAATCCAGAATAGCCACGTGCTTGTGGACGGACAATGATCCGAAATCCTCCATTCATGCTCATTCGTCCATTCGATTGGACGATCCGCTGGACGATGCGCTTATCGCTGCCTACACTGAGTTCATGAACGAACTGCCCGCATCCGGCGATCCCCTCGGCGAAGCGCTGCACTTTCTGCGCATGAGCGGCACCTTCTATTGCCGCTCGGAGTTCAGCGCGCCGTGGGCGCTCGAACTGCCGCCGTTCGAGCGCTCGATGATGTTTCATGTCGTCACGTCCGGCGAATGTCTGCTCGAAGTGGAAGGCGCCGAGCGCTGCACGCTGCGCGCCGGCGATCTCGCACTCGTGCCGCACGGCGCAGGACATCGGCTGATGAGCGCGCCGGACGTGCCCGCCGGAAAGCTGTTCGAGTTGCCGCGCGAAGCCGTCAGCAACCGCTACGAGATCCTTCGTCATGGCGAAGGCGGCGCGCCGACCACGATGATCTGCGCGCTCGTGCGTTTCGATCATCCGGCAGCACAACGGCTGATCGGTCTGCTGCCGAAGCTGATTCGCGTCGATATGTGGCAGTCGCCGGAAATGGAGTGGATTCAGAGCACGCTGCGCTTCATCGCGGCCGAAGCGCAGCAATTGAATGCGGGCGGCGAAACGGTGATCACGCGGCTCGCGGATATTCTCGTGATTCAGGCTATCCGCGCATGGATCGCGCATGCACCCGCTGCGCAAACGGGCTGGCTCGGCGCGTTGCGCGACAGGCAGATTGGACGCGCAATCGCAATGATTCATCGCGATCCGTCGAGCAACTGGACGGTAGCAACGCTCGCCGATAGCGTCGGCATGTCGCGCTCGGCGTTCTCCGCGCGATTCACGCAACTGGTCGGCGAACCGGCGATGCGCTATGCCGTGCGCTGGAAAATGCAGGCCGCGCTCACGCATTTGCAGGAAACGGACGCGTCGCTGACGGAACTCGCGACGCGCCTCGGTTACGACTCGGATGCTGCGTTTAGCCGTGCGTTCAAGCGGATCGTCGGTGTATCGCCGGGTGCGGCGCGGCGTAACGGGCGAGTCCCGACCGACGATACAGCGGTGCCACTAAGCGACTGAAACACTCACGACTGCTTCAACGTCGTCGGGCTCATCTTCGCTAGATCGATGGTGCTCGTGCCGTGCGTCGGCGCGGGCTTGTCGGCGGGCTTCGTCACGTTCGCGCCGAGCCCCGTGCCGTTCGATTTGCGCCGCGCCGCGTGCCGCTCGATGATCCGTTGCAGCAGACAAAACGCGCACAGCAGCGTGCCGATCACGATGCGCGTCCACCACGAGCTGAGCGTGCCGTCGAAGGTAATCAGCGTCTGGATCGTGCCGAGAATGCCGACGCCGAACACCGAGCCGATCACATACCCGACGCCGCCCGTCAGCAGCGTGCCGCCGATCACGGTCGCGGCGATCGCATCGAGTTCCATGCCCTGCGCCTGCAAGCCATAGCCCGACAGCACGTACAGCGTGAACACGAAGCCGCCGAGCGCCGAGCAAAAGCCGCTCAACGCATACACGCCGATCCGCGTACGCGCCACAGGCAAGCCCATCAGCAGCGCGGAGCGCTCGTTGCCGCCGAGTGCGTACACGTTGCGCCCGAACCGCGTGAAGTGCGCGACATAGATCGCCACGGCCAGCGTCAGCAGCGCGATCAGCGCGCCCGACGTCAGCGAGCCGCCGCCGATCGGCACACTGAAGCCCGCCATCGCGTGAAAGGTCGATTCGTTGATCGTGATCGACTGCGTGGTGATCAGGAAGCACGCGCCGCGCGCGAGGAACATGCCCGCGAGCGTGACGATGAACGGCTGCAAACGGAAGAAGTGAATCAGCGCGCCCATCGCTGCACCGTACAGCGTGCCGAACGCGAGCACCAGCGGCGCGATCACCCACACGGGCCAGTGCAGACGCTCGGCGCAGATCGCGCAGAGAATCGTCGTCAGCGCGACGACGGAGCCGACGGACAGATCGATGCCACCCGACACGATCACGAACGTCATGCCGATCGCGACGATCAGCAGGAACGCGTTGTCGACGAGCAGGCCCAGCAAAACCTGTAGCGAGAAAAAGCCCGTGTACATCACCGAGCCGAAGCCGAACAGCACGGCAAACAGCACGACAGTGACGACGATAGGCAGCGTGCGCGGATCGAGCAGCCGGCCGAGCATATTGTTCATTGTGGAGTCCCGGTAAGCGGTTTCGTCTTCGCGAATGCAAACGCGCGCAGCAGGTGACGCATCAGCATCGCGCGCGCGGTGGCCGACTGGATCACGCTGACGACGAGCACGACGATCGCCTTGACGACGAGCGTCGCTTCGGGCGGCACGCCGATCGAATACGTCGTGTACGTCAGCGTCTGGATGATCAGCGCGCCGAGCACGGTGCCCGCGAGACTGAAACGTCCACCGAGCAGCGACGTGCCGCCGAGCGTCACGGCGAGGATCGCGTCGAGTTCGAGCAGCAGGCCCGCGTTGTTGCCGTCGGCGCTGCGCACATTGGAACTCGCCAGAATGCCTGCGATGGCGGCCGTCAAACCCGAAAACACGTAGACGCTGAACACGATCGCGCTCGCGCGCAAGCCGACCAGGCGCGTCGCAACGGGATTCACGCCGATCGCGCGAATGAACAGACCTAGCGCCGTGCGATTGACGAGCAGCGCCGTCGCGGCCGTCACGCCGAGCGCGATCCACACGGAACACGGCACTGTGGCGAGATAGCCGCCGCCGAACACGAGATAGCCCGGTGCGCCGATGGGAATGATCTGCCCGCCCGTCAGCAGTTGCGCGACACCGCGTCCCGCGACCATCAGGATCAGCGTCGCGATGATCGGCTGCATGCCGACGAACGCGACCAGCATGCCGTTCCAGATGCCCGCCAGCACGCCCACAGCGAGCGCTGCGCCGAGCGCTACGCCGATGCGGGAAGGATCGTCTGCAAGCACGACGGCGGCCGCCGCGCCCGCAATCGCGACGATGGCGCCGACGGAAATGTCGATGCCGCGCGTCGCGATCACGAGCGTCATGCCGAGCGACACGATCACGAGCGGCGCGGCGCGATTGAGAATGTCGATGGGCGCGCCGAACAGGTGTCCGTCGAGCAAGGTGATCGAGAGAAAATTCGCGCGATGCACGACGTCGATGACGAACAGCGCGATCAGTGTCAACGCAGGCCACACCAGCTGATGCCTGAATACCGCCTGAATCTGCTTCATTCCCGCTTTCATTCATTAGCTCCCGCAATCAGCCGGTACACCTGATCTTCCGATACCGCACTGCCCGTCACGTCCGCGACCTTGCGCCGGTCGCGCAGCACCGCGATGCGATGGCTCACGCGCACCACCTCGCTCACTTCCGACGAAATGAACAGAATAGCGAGGCCTTTCGAGCACAGCGCGAGCACGCGGTCCATGATTTCGAACTTCGCGGCGACGTCGATGCCGCGCGTCGGTTCGTCGAGTATCAGCATCTTCGGCTCGGTGGCGAGCCAGCGCGCGAGCACCACTTTCTGCTGGTTGCCGCCCGACAGCAGGCCGATCGGCTGCTCGGCGTCGTGCGCCTTGATGCCGAGGCGCTCGATATACGTATCGGCGATTTCACGCTGTTTTTTGCGGCTGATCATGCGCAGCCAGCCGCGCCGCGCCTGCAGCGCGAGGATGATGTTCTCGCGGATCGACAGCGCGGCGACGATGCCCTCTTTCTTGCGATCTTCCGGGCAATAGCCGATGCCATGCCGCACGGCATCGTGCGGCGAACTGAGCTTCGTGCTCTTGCCGTCGACGCTGATCGTGCCCGTATCCGCCTTGTCGACGCCGAACACGAGGCGCGCCGTCTCCGTGCGTCCCGAGCCGAGCAAACCGGCGAGACCGAGTATCTGGCCGGGCTGCACGTCGAGATCGATGGGATTCATCACGCCGCGCCGCGCGACGCCCTGCATCGACAGGAATGGCGCGGCGCCCGCGTGCTGCTGCGGCGTATCCGGCGCGCCGCCTTTGAGGCGCTCCGACATCCGGTTATGGCCGACCATCTTCGCAACGAGTTCTTCGACGGGCAGATCTTTCGCGAGATATTCGCCTTCGCGCACGCCGTTGCGCATCACCGTGATGCGGTCGGAAATCGCGTACGTCTGTTCGAGAAAGTGCGTGACGAACAGGATCGCGATGCCCGCCTGCTTGAGATTGCGCAGCACGTCGAAGAGCCGCGCGACTTCGCCGTCGTCGAGGCTCGACGTCGGTTCGTCGAGAATCAGCACGCGCGCTTTCACCGACATCGCGCGCGCGATCGCAACCATCTGCTGCACGGCGATCGGATACGCATCGAGCGACTTGGTGACGTCGAGCGACACGTTCAGTTCGGCGAGCGCATCCTGCGAGCGTGCGTGGATCGCTTTCCAGTCGATCGCACCGCGCCGCTTCGGCTGACGGCCCGCGAAAATGTTCTCCGCCACCGACAGATTCGGGCAGAGATTGATTTCCTGGTAAAGCGTCTGGATGCCCGCGGCTTCCGCTTCGAGTGGCGTGGCGAAACGCACGGGCTCGCCGGCGAGACGGATCTCGCCCGCGTCCTGTTCGTGCACGCCTGTGAGTACATTGATGAGCGTCGATTTACCCGCGCCGTTCTGGCCCATCAACGAATGGATTTCTCCGGGAAATAGCCGGAAATCGACGCCCGACAGCGCCTTCACGCCCGGAAACGTCTTGCTGATACCGATGGTTTCGAGTAACGGTTGTTCGGCCATATGCATGACACAAGCAGCGTGACGATCACGTGATGGAAAATCCGGCGCGCCCTTTTAACAAGGCGCGCCGGACGGTCGCTACGACTCAGCGGCTTAGTACTTGCGCTGCGGCAGAATCTGCGCGGCAACGTTCATCGGGAACACGGTTTCATTCGTCACGATGCGCTTCGGCAGTTGCTTGCCTGCCACGACATCCTTGACGGCCGTCATCAGTTGCGGGCCGAGCAGCGGGCTGCATTCGACGTCGACGTTAATCTTGCCGGCGATCATCGCTTCGAAGCCGCCCTTGGTCGCGTCGAACGATACGACGCTCACGTCCTTGCCGGGCTTGATGCCTGCTTCTTCCATTGCCTGGATCGCGCCGAGCGCCATGTCGTCGTTATGCGCGTAGACCACGTTGATCTGCTTGCCGTAGGTCTTCGCAAACGCCTCCATCACCTGCTTGCCGCCCGCGAGCGTGAAGTCGCCGCTCTGCGATGCGATGATCTTGAACTTCGGATCGTTCTTGATCACTTCCATCAAACCGGCATGACGGTCGTTCGCGGGTGCGCTGCCGACCGTGCCCTGCAGTTCGGCGATATTGATCGGGCCTGCTTCGTTCTTGTAGCGCTCTTCGAGCCAGCGACCTGCGCGGCGGCCTTCTTCAAGGAAGTCCGAGCCGATCATCGTCACGTACAGCGAGTTGTCTTTCACGTCGATCGAACGGTCCGTGAGAATCACGGGGATTTTCGCGTTCTTCGCTTCCGTCAGCACGGGTTCCCAGCCGGACTCGACGACGGGCGAAAACGCAATCACGTCGACCTTCTGCGCGATGAAGGAGCGGATCGCCTTGATCTGGTTTTCCTGCTTCTGCTGCGCGTCCGAGAACTTCAGGTTGATGCCGGCATCTTTCGCCGACGATTTCACCGACACGGTATTCGCAGTGCGCCAGGCGCTTTCTGCGCCGACCTGCGAAAAGCCCAAGGTGATCTGCTTATCCCCCGCAAAACTATTGACGCTGGCTGCGACGGTGAGCGCCGCTCCAACAAGCATTCCGGCGATCAGACGCGTGGCGACTTTCATGTGTGTCTCCGATGTGGTTGTTTTCTCAGACGCTGCTTTCCTGCGTGCGCGACAACGGCCTGGACGCGACGAACGAACGCATGCGCCAACTCTTGCTGCAAAACAGGCAACTGACAATCCATTGGAAAACGCAGTCCGGAGAGTCTCCGGCATAGGCGTGCACGCTCGTGGCGGACACCTTGCGCGCCGCACACGCCCCGACCTTTGCCGAGGAGTTTCTGGCGCGTCTGATTTTTACTTATAGCCAAACTATATGTTTGGCTTCGCGCGCTTTCGATTAGCGTTTTCCCCACGTTCGCGTCATCAAACGTAAGGCTATAGGGAAGGAAGAGGCGGCGCGGACGCCGCCTTTTCCCACGTTTTAGGCAGATATGAAAAACTAATAGGCGCTTCGGGCGCTCCGGGACCATCTGATCCGATGTTTCGGTGCGGCCATCGATCTTTTGATTATAGTATTACTATAAAGCCGCGGATTGGTGTCATTCATGCCGCATACGACTCAATCGAAATCGAACATGTCGAACAGCGATTTCTTCTTGCGGCGCGGGTCGCGCCGTGGGTCATAGTGCTTGCGGCGATCGTCGTCGTACGAATCGTGTTGACGTCCCCACGACTGATCGCGCCGCGCTTCGTGCTCGGGCTGGTCGCCCCGGTATGCGGGCTCCGCGTCGTTCTGCATCTGGTTCAGCAGCTTGTCGAGTTCGCCGCGATCGAGCCACACGCCACGGCAGGTCGGACAGTAGTCGATCTCGATGCCTTGACGCTCGGTCATCAACAGATCCGGGGTCTTGCAGACGGGGCATTTCATTGCATCACTCCTTTCGTGTTCAAGTACGGAGCGGCGGTTTGGGTCGCCGCTCCCGAAACGCTTCCTTTAGTTCGAGAAAGCCGAACCTTCTTTTTCGGTGCCGACGGCAGACGCACCCGCCGCCTTCAGCTCGCGCCTGACCTTCCGGCGGCGCGCCAGCATGTTCATACCTTCGACGAAGCCCGCGAAAGCCATCGCCGCGTAGATGTAGCCCTTCGGCACGTGCGAGCCGAAACCCTCCGCAATCAGCGTCATCGCGATCACCAGCAGGAAGCTCAGCGCCAGCGTGACGATGGTCGGATTGCGTTCGATGAACTTCGACAGCGGACGCGCTGCGAACAGCATCGCCGTGACAGCCGCGATCACCGCAATGAACATGATGGGCAGGTGATCCGTCATGCCGACCGCGGTGATGATGCTGTCGACGGAAAACACCAGGTCGAGCACGAGAATCTGGCCGATCGCCGCCGTCACCGTCAGACCGCCGACGCCCATCGCGGAGTTCGACACCCCATCGGCGTCGCGGCTCACGTGGTGGTGCATTTCACGCGTCGCCTTCCACACGAGGAACAGACCGCCCGCGAGCAGAATCAGGTCGCGCCACGAAAACGCATGGTCGAACACCGAAAATACGGGCTCCGTCAGACGCGCAATCCACGCGACCGTGCTGAGCAGACCGAGCCGCATCACCAGCGCCAGCATGATGCCGATGCGCTGGGTCCGCGCGCGCTGCGCTTCGGGCAGCCTGTTGCTCAGAATGGAAATGAAGATCAGGTTGTCGATGCCGAGCACCACTTCCATCACGACGAGCGTGACGAGTGCAGCCCATGCGGCGGGATCGGCGACGAGTGTCAGTAGGGAATCCATGTGCGCGCGTTCTTGTCCGGTTGAAATTGAGCGGCCGATTACTGGGTCACAGCCTGTAGAACGGATGATCGCCTGACTACGCATTCGGAAAAACCAGTGCTAATCTGATGGTTGGTTCGGTTTTTACGAAGTGAGACCACGCATGCTCAATTACCGGCACTTGCACTATTTCTGGGTTGTCGTGAAGGAAGGCGGCTTTGCGCGCGCCGCCGAACGGCTCGACATGGCGGTGCAGACCATCAGTGCGCAGGTGCGCGAACTGGAAAAATCGCTGGGACATCAGCTGCTGAAACCGTCAGGACGCGGCGTCGCGATGACGGAAGCGGGACAGGCCGCCTATGCACGCGCAGAGGAAATTTTTCAGCTGGGCCGCGCACTGCACGACGACGTCCGTGAAGCGGCGGGCGGAAAAGTCGCGCGTTTTGCAGTCGGTTTGACGGACGGCATTTCGAAGCTGGCCGTTCACGCGATTCTCGCGAACATTCTGGACACGCCCTCGTTACGGCTGCTCTGTCACGAAGGCGAAGCGGAAGATCTGCTCGCGGAACTCGCGCATCACCATCTGGATCTCGTGCTGTCCAGCCAGCCCGCGCCGCACAATTCGAACTTGCGGCTGTCGAGCGAACGGCTGATCGCGTCGCCGATCGACTGGTACGGGCCGGCCACGCTCGTGCGCAAGACGCATATCGATCATTTCCCGCAGAGCCTTGCCTCGTTGCCTGTGCTGCTGCCGACGGGCCATTCGTCGCTGCGCTCGCGGCTCGATCGCTGGTTCGAAGCGGAAGGCATCCGGCCGCGCATTGCGGGCGAGTTCGAAGACAGTGCGTTGATGGCGCTATTCGCTTCACGCGGTATGGGCGTATTTCCGCTCGCTGCGTTCGGCGCGGAACGTAACGATCCAATGCATCGCGGTTTGCGCTGGCTCGGCCGTTCGCCGGACGTGAAGGAGGAAATTCACGCGATCGTGTCGCGGCGCGGGCGGCATCATCCTTTGACGCAGAAGGTATTGGGCGCGGCGCCCGGGTGATCTTTGTTGAAACAGACGGTTCGGTTTTTCCGAAGTTGAACTTCCATTATTTCTGCTTTTTCCGGCATACCTCCTCACCGTAATCTTGAGCCGTACCCACGAAGGAGGTGTCTCATGCAAGTCCTGTTCAAGTCCCGCGACCGCGAAGCCGTCCGCATGCGCAGCTTCGCGCGCCAACGCATCCGCTTCGTGTTTCGCCGCATGGACTGGCTGATTTCGAAGGCAACCGTGAGTCTGTCCGACATCAACGGTCCGCGTGGCGGACTCGACAAACGCTGTCAGGTGCAGGTGCAGACGCCGGATGCGACGCCCGTCGTCGTGACGTCGATTGCAAGAGACTGGCGCGGTGCACTCGATCTGGCGCTCACGCGTGCCGCGCGTTCGATCGTACGCAGGCAGCAGACACGCGTCGCCCTGCGGCGTATCAGTCAGCGCGAGCCTGCATGGAATGCGCAGCCGGATGCTGTTTAAGCAGCCGTGGGGCTTCGGGCGGCACTGTGCATGCCGTGCCGTCCGCTATCCCCGCATCGCCTGATCGAGCAGCCGGAGACCCTCGACCCCGCCGCGCGCGAGCCCGATGCCATGATGCGGCGCAATGCCGAAGTCGCGTGGATTGATGCGGATCACGCGCGGTCCGTTTTGCTCGCTGAAATACCGCACGGTCGGAATTGCCTTGCCCGCGCCGATTTCGATCACGACGAGTTGCTCGACGGTCCGCAGCCATGCGTGCAGACGCGCTTCCTGCTGTTCCGTGCGCAATGCGATCCAGTCGTAGTCGCCGAACATCAGGATGTTGGGCCGCGCGACGGCACCGCATTCGGGGCAGCGCGGCAGCTCGCTCACGAGTTCGCAGGTCGATTCGTCGACGACGGGTTGCACGTCGTCCGCACGCCACAGGCCGTCGTGGCAGACTTCCGAGCATTGCAGCATGTGGATCGAACCGTGGCATTCGGCTACCGATGCATCGTCGAAACCCGCTGCCTGGAACTGTCCATCGACGTTGCTGGTGAACGCAGCGATGCCACGCGGCATGTCTTGGGCCCATCGGCGCAGCATGTCGAATCCCGCGTGCGGCACGGTGCGCCGGTACAGATCGAGCCGATGTCCATAGAAGCCCCAGCACAGCCGCGGATGCAGCGCCATCACGCGCGGATTCGCCATGTCCTGAAAGGTCAGGCGATGCTGCTTCAACGCGGGATACGCGCGCCAGAATCCCTCCGCGCCGCGATAATCAGGCAAGCCTGAATCGACGCCCATCCCCGCGCCCGCCGTCACCAGCAAGCCATCCGCTTCGCGCAGCCATGACACGGCGCGCCTGATTCGTTCGTTTTCGTCCATCGCGCTACTTTATCAATCGGTCCCGTGGCCGTCTTGCAAGCGACCCATTGCCTATTGGAGAATGGCGTCGCAGTGGCGCGTTCATGCCGCGCTCGTTCAGGCCGTTCCCGTTCTCTTTCCTGTTGCCCCACCGCAATCGAACCGGAGACGTGCAGATGCCCTCGCCGCTCAGACACCCGCTGTTCCTGTTCATCGTGGCGTTCGTCGCGATGTCGATTGGCGCCTACGCCGGCGCGGCGCTGATGCGCAGGCACCGGCAAATTTCAGACGAAGCCCACGACGAAGCACGCGACGAATTCAACGTCGTGCAGGCCGCGACGCTCACGCTGCTCGCGCTGATGATCGGCTTTACGTTTTCGATGGCGGTCAGCCGGTACGACCAGCGCAAGAACTACGAGGAAGAAGAAGCCAACGCGATCGGCACGGAGTATCTGCGCGCCGGACTGCTGCCCGATACCGATGCGCAACGCGTGCAGACCTTGCTGCGCCGTTATCTCGATCAGCGCATCCACTACTATCAGGCTCTGGACGACGACAGCATCGCGCGGGTCAATGCGGCGACGAACCAGCTCGAAACGGAACTCTGGACGGCCGTGCGCAACGTCGCCGTCGAGCGGCAGACGCCCGTGATCGCGCTTGCCGTGTCGGGCATGAACGACGTGATCAATACGCAGGGCTATACGCAGGCCTCGTGGTGGAATCACATTCCCGTCGCGGCGTGGTCGCTGATGCTGGCGATCGGCCTGTTCTGCAACGTGATGATTGGCTACGGCACGCGCGGGCAAATCAAACGCAATGCCGTGCTGCTGGTCCTGCCGATCGTGATCGGGCTGTCGTTCGCGCTGATCGCGGATATCGACAGTCCGCGCGGCGGGTTGATCCGCCTTGTGCCTGTCAATCTGATCGCGCTGTCGCAGTCGCTCGCACCAGGCTGATACGCGAGTTCGACGGCGCGCGCGTTGCAGGGCTTTTCTGTTGCCTCTATTCTTGCGGCAGACGCGCGTCCGTTCCGACGCACTTTGCGTCGAAAGTTGTCATCAAGGAGACCGTTCGATGTCCGCATCCGCCGCTGTATTCGCCATTCTCGTCGCGTTGTTGCTCGGCGCGATGATTCCCGGCCCGAGCTTCGTGCTCGTCGCGCGAAACTCGATCAGCCTGTCTCGCGGCGATGGATTGTCGACGGCGCTGGGTATGGGTATCGGCGGGATTTTCTTCGGCGGCATTGCGCTCGCCGGGCTTTATACGCTGCTGGTGGCCGTCGAATGGCTGTATATCGGCCTGAAAGTGGCGGGCGGCCTGTATCTGATCTATATGGCGTCGAAGATCTGGCGCGGCGCCGCGCACCCGATCGCGATGGACAATTCGGGCGACGCACACGGCCGCAGCGCGAAGAAGTCATTCCTGGTCGGCCTGACAACGCAGCTCAGCAATCCGAAGACGGCGATCTGGTACGGCAGTATCTTTGCGGCACTGTTGCCACAGCATCCGCCCGTGTGGTGCTACTTCGTGCTGCCGCCGCTGGTTTTCGCGGTCGAGTTCGGCTGGTACACGATCGTTGCGCTGTGTTTCTCGAGCCGTCGGCCGCGCGAAGTCTATCTGCGCGCGAAGACGTGGATCGACAGGATTGCGGCGGGCGCGATCGCGGCGCTTGGGCTGCGGCTGATCTTCGCGGCGAACAAGGCGGGTATCTGACAACCGCGCGATGATGAGGCGCAACGAGCGTCGATAAAAAAAGGGAGTACGAATCCGTACTCCCTTTTTATGCGAAATGCTTAGCGGCGATACGCTTCAGCCAGAACGGCGCAGTGCTGCAGATGCAGGTCGACGGCGCGGATGGCGAGCTCGCGCAGACGCGAAAGCCAGCTCGTGGACGGGACGGCGGCGGTCGTAGCTTGTTGCATGGCGGACTCCTTGTGCGGGTTACACCCTAGGTAATAACCCTAGTATATACCCTGGCGATGTCGCGCTGCAACAAATCAATAACACTTTTTGCTCGCGAGTCCGTCCGGTGCGCCGCGATGCGCACCCAACCATCCGCCACGCGCGAGCGAATTGATTAGCTCACCAATCAATCTCATCCGATCGACGATCGCGCAAATCGTCTGACGTCGTTAAACATGGCGGCGGAAACATCGATTGCATGTCACCCGTATTTCATTCCGCGTCTTCGACATGTCGCTCACAGAAATGCGTCATGCCGATTTTCACAATGATTCACTGTTTGTTGAATCAGACTGAAAGCCCTGATCACTGTTGCGCGCAGACCAACGGTGTATTGGAAAAATTAATGTGATCGGGAAAAAAATTTTGCTCTAAGATTCGCCGTGCTCCAACAACGCCCAATGCCTAAGAGGAAGTTCATGGACATCAAATCGATCCGGCAATCCGCCTTTGCGATGCCCGTTCACAATCCCGCCTACCCTCGCCCGCCGTTCCGTTTTCTCAATCGCGAGTACTTCATCATTTCGTATGAAACGGATCTGGATGCGCTGCGCGCCATCGTGCCGGAGCCGTTGAAGCCGGAAATCGCGCTCGTGCATTACGAGTTCATTCGCATGCCGGACTCGTCGGGCTTCGGCGATTACACGGAAAGCGGCCAGGTGATCTCGGTGCGCGACATGGAAGGACGTCTCGCGAACTACACGCACTCGATGTACCTCGACGACGAAGGTCCGATTGCGGGCGGCCGCGAAATCTGGGGCTTTCCGAAGAAGCTCGCGCGTCCGAAGCTCGGCGTCGACGGCAATGACACGCTGCTCGGCACGCTCGATTACGGCACGCAACGCATTGCCACGGGCACGATGGGCTACAAGCATCGCGCACTCGATATCGAAGCCGAACGCGCGAAACTCGCCGACACGCCGAACTATCTGCTCAAGGTGATTCCGCACGTCGACGGCTCGGCGCGCATCTGCGAACTCGTGCGTTTCTATTTGCGCGACGTGTCGGTGCTCGGCGCATGGAGTGGCCCTGCTGCACTCGAACTGCATCCGCACGCACTCGCACCGATCGCCGATTTGCCTGTGAAGCGCGTCGTCGGCGCACGTCACGTGATCGCGAATCTCACGCTGGATATCGGCGAAGTCGCATTCGACTATCTCGCGCCTGCGCATGCCGAACCGCAAACGGCGAAGAAGTCGAACGACGACGCACTCGAACTCGCGGTCTAAGCGCCTCGCTAAGACTCTCCAACTATCAAAGGGAACAGACATGTCATTGCAAAACAAGGTCGCGCTCGTGACGGGCGCAGCAAGCGGTATCGGCGAACAATGTGCTCGCAAGCTGGCAAGCCTCGGCGCGGCCGTCGTCATTGCCGACCTGAATCTGGACAACGCGCAGAAAGTCGCGTCGAGCATCGTCGAAGCAGGCGGCAAGGCGATCGCCGTTTCGATGGACGTCACGAATGAAGAAGCCGTCAATGCAGGCGTCGAACGCGCCGTGAAAGAACTCGGCAGCATCGACGTGCTCGTGTCGAACGCGGGCATTCAGATCGTCGCGCCGATCGAAGAGTACGCATTCGCCGACTGGAAGAAGATGCTCGCCATTCACCTCGACGGCGCGTTTCTCACGACCAAGGCAGCCATCAAGCACATGTACGACAGCCAGCGCGGCGGTTCGATCGTGTACATGGGCTCGGTGCATTCGCATGAAGCGTCGAAGCTGAAATCCGCTTACGTCACCGCGAAGCACGGCCTGCTCGGTTTGGCTCGCGTGGTGGCGAAGGAAGGCGGTCCGCGCGGCGTGCGCGCGAACGTTGTGTGCCCGGGTTTCGTGCGCACGCCGCTCGTCGACAAACAGATTCCCGAACAGGCCAAGGCGCTCGGGATCAGCGAAGAAGAAGTCGTGAAGAACGTGATGCTGAAGGAAACCGTCGACGGCGAATTCACGACGGTCGAAGACGTCGCCAACACGGTCGCCTTCCTCGCGGGGTTCGAATCGTCGGCACTGACGGGTCAATCGGTGATCGTCAGCCACGGCTGGTCGATGAAATAAGGAGCGACGCATGCGCAGCGACACAAAGAAAATCAGCGCCCAACCCGAGCCTTTTGTGTTGCCGCGCTATGACGAGATCGCTCTCGTGCTGCAAGGCGGCGGCGCGCTCGGCTCTTATCAGGCGGGCGTCGTCGAAGGCCTTGCGGAAGCGAAGGTCGAACCCGACTGGATCGCGGGCGTGTCGATCGGCGCGCTGAATACGGCGATCATCGCGGGCAATGCGCCGGAAAACCGCGTGAAGGCACTGCGCGGTTTCTGGAACGCAATCTGTCATCCGCTCGACTGGGTCGGCAGCGTGAGCGCGTGGACGCTGCCCGGCCTCGGCATGCAAGATCTCTCGCGCAAGTGGGCGAGCATGTGGGCCGCGGGCCGCGCGTTGACGGAAGGCCAGCCCGGCTTTTTCGCGCCGCGTTTTCCGCTGCCGATGGCAGGACTCGGCAAGCTCGACCCGAGTCGCGTCAGCTACTACGACACGGCCGCGCTCAAGGCAACGCTGCTGCAATACGCCGATTTCGACCGCATCAATGACGGCGCGATTCGCGTGTCCGTGGGCGCGGTAAACGTGAGCACGGGCAATCTCACGTACTTCGACAATCGCAAGATGCGCCTCGTGCCGGAGCATTTCATGGCGTCGGGTGCGTTGCCGCCGGGCTTTCCCGCAGTCGAAATCGAAGGCGAGTACTACTGGGACGGCGGCCTCGTGTCGAATACGCCGCTCACAGAAGTACTGCGCGATTCCGATCACAAAGACACCCTCGTTTTTCAGGTGGATTTGTGGAGCGCGCGCGGCAATGCGCCGGGCGACTTCCTCGACATTTCGGAGCGCGCGAAAGACATCCAGTATTCGAGCCGCACGCGCGCGATCACGAACATGCTTGCCGAGCGGCAAAAGCATGCACGCTTCATCAAGGAGCTGCTCGAGCATGTGCCGACGTCGGTGTTGAAAGCGGACCCGCTGTTCCGGCTCGCCGAAGAGGCCGCGGACGGCAGCGCGATCAACGTCGTGCATCTGATCTACAAGAACAAGCCGTACGAAGGGCATTACAAGGACTACGAGTTCAGCATGGACACGATGCTCGAACACTGGCAAAGCGGCCTCGACGATATCCGCGATTCGTTCTCGCATCGCGACTGGTTCGATGTGCCGAGCCGCGAACTGGGCTTCGTCACGCACGACGTGCACCGCCCTGCCGGTACTGTGCCGCAGTCCGACAAGATGCCTGTCGAAACGGAAATCGGCAAGCGTCGGAAGGAAGCTGCCTGATCGGACTTCTGGTTCGAAGCAACTGTCTGCTGTAAGCGATTGCGGCTCCGCGACACGCGTCGCGGAGCCGCTTTTTCATCAAGACGTGCGCAGGTCGCGCAGAAATTACATCCCGCCTGGGAAGCCCAGTGCCGTTGCTTTCGCGCGAAGATCGGCAAAGCGTCCGCCGGGAGCATTGACCGTCGGTTCCGAAGCTGCCGTAGATGGAACCTGCTGACTGTGATCGACGCCGCCGAGTCCAGGAATCACACCCGCCGTCGAACAAGCCACGCCGAACGTGCCTTGCGTCACCGCAATAGCGGGCGCGTCGGTTCGTGCGGCATCGCTGAAGTCGAGCGCGTAGGCCATGTTGAAAGTACTCGCGTCGCTCGCACGCACGCCGAGCGGATCGAGACCGAAGCGCCACGCAAGCAGCTGATGAATCGAGCTGGGATCGAACGGATAGCGCGACACGTTGTTCGCGCGCACGCGCGGCCCGATCAGCATGCACGGCACGCGGAAGCCCAGGCGGCCATCGTTGCCGACCGTATGCTCCGCCGTCGACACCGGCTTGACGGGCGGCACCGCGTGCTCCATGAAGCCGCCCCATTCGTCATACACGAGAATCATCAGCGTCGTGCTCCATTTCGGACCGGTGCGCAGCGCGTCGTAGATCTTGCCGAGCAGCACCTGGCCGTTGCGCACGTCGGCGTGCGGGTGATCGTCGTTCGACGTGCCCTGCGCTTCTCCCGCGAAGCTCGGATCGACCATGCAGAACGAGGGCAGATTGCCGCCGGCGGCATCGGAGAGAAAGTCGGCAAACAGCTTCGAGCGGCCGACGTAGCGCGTGCCGTAGAGCGCCGTGAACGGCACGTCGTGGAAGTAGTACGTCGACGAGATGTTCTTGTCGTCGAGCCGGTCCCAGATGGTCGGCAGCGACGACGTATCGACGCTGTCGTCGAGGCGGTCGGTTTCGCCGCTGTGCAGATACAGGCGGTTCGGAAACGTGGCCGAGAGAATGCCGCTCATGTAGTAGTCGCAAACCGTGTATTGCGTAACGGCCTCGCGATAGAAGTCGAGATCGGGTGCGCCGAAATAGCCGATGGGCAGCACGTCGCCGCGCATGACGCTCGTGCCCGGCGTCAGCAGAAAACCGTTCATCGCGCCGTTCGCGAGATGGACGCGCCCTGCGTCATACGCATGGTTCGGATCGGAGAACGAGCAAGCCTGAAAGCCGTACGCGGCATTCGACGTCAACCCGAACGACGTTTGCGCCTGACCGAAGGCATCGGTGAACTGGCGGTTCTGCTGATGCTCGGCATTCGGCACCCAGCCGAACATATGATCGAACGAACGGTTCTCCATCGTGACGAGCACGATGTGATCGATGCCCGACGTAGCGGGATTCGGCAACGCAGGCCGTGGGAGATTCGCGCGATCGGGCGGAAGGCCGCTCGTCGCCCCCGTGCTGCCCGACGATCCGCCTCCTCCGCCACAAGCCGACAACGCGACACTCCCCGCAAGCGCCGCCAGGATCTTGCGGCGTGTGGGATCGGGTGCATTCGAAGATTGATGATCGCTCATGGCCTTGCCTCCCTTGTTGTGAATATTGTTCGGATCGCCGTCGCCTGATCGTGCGGCCGAATGAGCGTTCGGTAGCACTTCACGTACCCGTGTTGACGGAAGGCGCCGCGCTGCAGCGCAACGCAGCGCGCGACGCGCGGGCAGTTTGCGAATCGTTCGCAAAACTTGTGCGATCCGATGCGTCGCCGCAAGCTCACGTACAGCCTTTACCCTGTATTTTCTTTTTACAGCCTAAAGACTGTATATTGCCAATACAGCCTTTGAACTGTATCCTGTTCCGACGGACGGCAGCGCAAACGCTGCCCTGCAAGACCAGCCCTGTCCCGCGTTCAACCCGTCTCTCGAGGCCCGCCGTGGATTATTCCGTCAAGACGCTTGGCCAGTTGCGGCCC
The DNA here is from genome assembly GCF_030412785.1 of Paraburkholderia sabiae. NCBI lineage: Bacteria > Pseudomonadati > Pseudomonadota > Betaproteobacteria > Burkholderiales > Burkholderiaceae > Paraburkholderia > Paraburkholderia sabiae. The sequence goes on along the minus strand of NZ_CP125295.1, from coordinate 2,029,131 downwards.
GTTCTGCGCGGCTTTCGCAAAGCCGCTGGACTCACGCAGGCGATGCTCGCCGAGCGGCTCGGCATCACGCAGCAAAGCTATGCGCAGTTCGAGGCCAACCCGGCCGCCGCGGGCGTCGAGCGGCTCTTCACGGTCTTGCGGCTGCTGAACGCCGGCATCACGCTAAGCCAGGATGAGCCGACGAATGCGGCGCCCGCTGCGAAGATCGCGCCATCGAATCGCGCCACCGCACCAGCCGCCAATGCGCGCAAAGCGTCCGCCATCAAGACGACGAGGCGCGCGCAACCCGTTGCTGCCGCGAAGAGCACGCGTAGATCCGCGCCGAAGACAGACGGACGTGCCGCAACGGCGCGCAAGCGCGCGGCCAGCGCGCCCAGAAAGCGGGAGCAATGGTAGGCATGGGGCGCCGCTCACAGACTCAACGTCTCGACCTGTGGATGAACGGTATCGCCGTCGGCTACTGGGAAAAGTCCAGCGGCGGCGAGCTTCTCGTTTACTTCGACGGCTGGATCGGCGACGAACAGGGGCGTCCGCTGTCGCTGTCGCTGCCCTTCACGCCGGGCAACCAGCCGTACCGTGGAGCCGTCGTGTCCGCGTTCTTCGACAATCTGCTGCCGGACAGCGAGCCGATTCGCCGCAGAATGGCGCAGCGCTACAAGACGGGCGGCACGGCGCCGTTCGACCTGCTCGCCGCGCTCGGACGCGACTGCGTCGGCGCGATCCAGCTGCTGCCGCCGGGCGAGGCGCCGACCGACCTGTACCGCATCGGCGGCGACACGCTGACGGCGAGCGACATCGGGCGCCTGCTGCGCGACACGACATCGGCGGCCCCGCTCGGCCAGCGCGATCAGGCCGCCGATCTGCGGCTGTCCATCGCGGGCGCGCAGGAGAAAACCGCGCTGCTGCGGCACAAGGGCCGCTGGGTGCTGCCCGCGGGCAGCACGCCGACCACGCATATCCTCAAGCTTCCGCTCGGCCTCGTCGGCAATATGCAGGCCGACATGCGCACGTCGGTGGAAAACGAATGGCTCTGTTCGCGGATCGTCGCGGCGTACGGACTGCCCATCGCCGCGTGCGAGATCGGGCATTTCGGCGATCAAAAAGCGCTCGTCGTCGAACGCTTCGATCGCAGGCTGTCGAGCGACGCGATGTGGATCGTGCGTCTGCCGCAAGAGGACATGTGTCAGGCCACAGGCACGCCGCCCATTGCGAAATATCAGGCCGACGGCGGGCCCGGAATCGATGCCGTGATGCACGTTCTGGCCGGTTCCGTCGATGCCGCCGAAGACAGCGCGCGCTTCTTCAGAGCGCAACTGATCTTCTGGCTCCTCGCTGCAACGGATGGCCACGCGAAGAACTTCAGCATCGCGCATTTACCCGGCAACCGCTATCGCGCGACGCCGCTTTACGATGTGCTGTCCGCGCATCCCATCATCGGGCGCGGCGCGAACCGCGTGCCGATGCAGAAAGCGAAGATGGCGATGGCCGTGCGCGGCACGAGCAATCATTATCTGATCGGTCAGATACTGCGACGGCATTGGCTCGCACAAGGTCAACAGGTCGGCTTGCCACGCGATACCGTCGACGAACTGATCGCCTCCGTGACGGGCGCCACGCAGCACGTCATCGACACCGTGGCCGCGCAGCTACCCGGAGACTTTCCGCAAGATCTCGCATCGGCGATTTTCGAAGGCATGACGAGGCAAAGCAAAAAGCTCGCGTCGGCCTAGCCTTCTACGATCGCTTTATCAGCCGCTCATTAACCGATCACCGGCCCGATCTTGTCGAGCGTCAGTGAAGGCAGAAACGTCTTGTCCTGATACACCTTCGCGAGCGCGTGTTCGCTGATTTCGCGCTCGCCTGCGGGCAGCGACGTATCGGCGACGGCGTACGCGGCTTCCCACATCGCCGCGAGATAACGCGCGCCAGCGCCCATCAGCTTCGCCGTGTCTTCGCCGAACGCAGCCCACAGACCGTCGACGACGCGCGCCGAACTGCCGCCGCCCAGACGGATGTACTCGTCGATCAGCGTAGACGGCGGCAGAATCTTCGCAGCTTCGGCCATCAGCGTGACCGTCGCGAACGCGGCGTCGCGGCCATCGCCGATCTTCGGAATCTCGCCGTCGAACGCTTTCGCCTGCGGTCCGATCTGCGGCAACAGTTCATCCGAGTGACGGTCGACCATCTTGTCTTCGTAGGTCGAATGCACGCCCTTGCCCGGCCATTTCTTCGGCGTCGCGTCGGGCGCATCCTTGTAGCCGTCCGCATGATACGAACCATGCAAGGGCTGACACGCGTCGCCGACGTAATGCGCGAGCACGCCTGCTGCACAGAGGAATTTCGTGTCGTTGCGCTTTTTCAGCTGCGTGACCATCTCGTCGAAAATCTGCCACACGCGGAACGGCAACAGCCCTTCGGAGCGCGCATCCGTCACGCCTTCGTCCGCGTACCACTTCGACCATACGGCGACGCTCATATTGGCGATGTTGTCGAGCGTCACGTCGCGCAGCGTCTTGCCGTCGCCGTCGGGCTGATCGATATCCGCGTAGTGATTCGGATGCTCGGGCCCGGCGTTCTGCGCATAGTCGCGGCCGCCCGGCACGCGGCTCGGCGTCTTTTTCCACACGAGATCGGGCACGTCGGCGAGTTCGACGAAATCGCCGCGCGCGAGCTTCTCGCGAATCTGCTCCGGCGTCAGTTCGTTCGGACGGAAGCTGATGCGCTCGACGTTCGCTTCGAGGAAATCGCGCAAAGGGCCTTGTTTGACGGACTCGATCGCCGCTGTCGCGATGCTGTAGTGCCCCGTTTGTCCCCAGTACGGATTCGCGCCGACGTTCTGTGCACGCACGAGGTCCACGTCGAGCAGCTGGCAGGCCGTGCTCAGACCCGTTGCGAGCGCATAGTTCAGACGTTGGCCGTCGTCGCTCGCGAGCGCCTGGCCGCCCCATTCGACTGCGAGCGGATAGAGACGGCGCTCGCCAGTCTGTTTATCGGTCTTTTTGCCGTTACGTGACGACGTTGCGTGATTCTCTTCGTCATCGCTTTGTGCATTCGCGGGCGCCACGAGATACCACAGCGTGCCCGAATCGCCGGGCTGCGTCTGCGCAGAGCCATTCGCGGGCGCGATCAGAAACTGCGAAATATAGTCGTAGCCCGCCTGCGACTTGTGCCGGTAGAAGAGCGCTTTAATCATGCCGTCGAGCGCACCCGATGCACTGCCGAACGCTGTAACGGGCTGATCGATCAGTTGCAGGCTGAGGCTCAGTTCGTTGATGTCGGCGACAGGCTCGATGCTGCCTTCGATGCCGAACGGCTGGCTCGACCAGTCGTTCGCGTCGTGCACTTCGACGAGCCCGACATCGAGCGTGAGATAGCTGCGGCTGCCTGCGAACTCGGGGAACACCGACGTGAACGGCTCGCGCGTCAGTTGCCGATCCGACGCGATGCCGACTTCCTCGACTGCGCCGCGCAACAGCGCCTTCACGGGCGAACCGGGTTCACCGCAGACATGCCGGTTCGTGAGCGCGTAAGTCGTATGGCCGTCCGTCACGAGACAGCCGACGCTCGCCGTCCGCTCGATGCCCTGCGTATCCGCGATCAACGGACAGCCGCCGCCGATATACGTTGAAGGCCAGCGTGCATCCGCGGGCGCGTGCGTGGCCGCTTCCGTCGGTTCGACAGCGACCACGCAGACGGGCACGGCGCGCCCATCGGGCATATAAAGCGTGCGCGGCACCATGTGATCGGGATCGACCTTGCCATGACCGAACTCGGTTGCGTCGACCCAGTCGCGCACCAGCACGATCACGGCGGGCCATGAATACGGACGCACTTCCGAGTTACCGAACGTGCGAATGCCCTTGCCTTCCGCGCTTGTCCGTGCGCGACCGTTCGCGCGCGGCTTCTGATCGGGCCACGGTTCGTCGCTGCGAATCAGATACAGGCCGACAGCCGTGCCGACGACATTCGCCTTGTTCGTCAGATGCCAGTGATACAGATCGCGTGCTTCGAGCAGATCCTTCAACGACAGGCTCTGAAAATTGTGCTGCGTGGACAGTGGATTCATCGATTCACCTCGACGCTCGCCGGTCGCTTCGACCGGCCGTTGCAGGCACGCCGCCGTATTCGCATTCACGACGCATGAAACACATCCAATGCATGACGTGATGCGTGGCGGCGCGTGGTCGCGTTCAAGGTTCTCCGATGCAGATGACAACGTTGGGTCAATTTTCGTGTGCGCTGTCATCAAGATGTCACGCCGCGTACCCAACATCGGCGGACAATATGGGTGTATGGCGACTGAGAGCGCTACTGGATCGTGCGGCATGCGGCGTGCTCACCCTGCCTTCGCGTCCCTACATGGAAGAGACACTGTGAAGCAACGTGCGACTGTCGTGTGCCGGATGGGCACGCGCATTCTGCTGGTCGGCAAGGCGAATTCGCGCTGGTCGTTGCCGGGCGGCAAACCCGACGCCGGCGAGACCTTCGAAGCCGCCGCCGTGCGCGAGCTGATGGAAGAAACGCGTCTTCAGGCGATCGGCATGCAGTATCTGTTCGAATTCGCGGGCACGCGGACCTGCCATCACGTGTTCGCGGCTCACGTCGACGAACAGCAAACGCCCATCGCCAGCAACGAAATCACGCGCTGCACGTGGGCCAAAGTCACCGATATTTCCGATCTCGACACGAGCGTATCGACGCGAGGTATCGTCGATGTGCTCGCATTGACGCGCACCTACGATCCGCGTGTGCAGAGCCGTTATCAGCGCGCCGATGCGTTCGTGCAGAATCTGCGCGAAGCGTTGCACGACGTGCGCCTTCGAGGATGGACGACGGCGTTGTGGTAATCCGGTTTCAGACCTCGCCGCACTTTCGCCTTGATTGCTTCGTCGTCCGTATAAACCGAAATCCAGAACAAAACCGCCGGCCTTTTACAGACCGGCGGCTTCATCGAAACGAATCAACCCTTTCTTACGCGGATAGTGTCGACTGACGCCGCGCCGCGCGCACCCGGCGCGAGCGTGCAACGATCTTCGCAATCGTCACGCGTCCCAGCGATCGACGCGTGTTCGTCGCCAGATTCGCAAGGCGCTTGTCGCTCACGCGATGCCGCGCCCACACGAACGCCGCAATCCAGCCGATCACCGTCCAGCCGAACAGCACGTTGAAGATGGTCAGTGCGAACGCGTCTTCGCGCTCACGTGCGTCGGCGACGATGGCGGGCAGAAAGTACACGACTACTGCCACCAGCAACACCAGTCCTTCGAAAAATGCTCTCATGGGTTCAACTCCTGCCACATTCATTCGCGCGGCAAAAAATCGGCCTGCCGCGCGCAGGGATCAATGACCCTTGAACACGTTGACGTCGCGAGCGTCTTGCGCCGGTTGACGGCCGCCCGACTCCGACGATGCTCCGATCACGCCACCGACGGCATCGTTTGCATTAGCAGTCGCAGCGTTGTGCTCGGCGGCAACCGTCTGCGCGCTGACGCCGCGTTGCGATGCGGGGGCGCCGACGGACGGACGATAGAAAGGTGCCGGGCCATAACCCGAAGCGAAGGCGGGAGCGGCAACAGCGGCGGACACGGCGACGAGCAAGGCTGCGATAAGACGGGTCTTCATGATGAAACTCCAGAGAATGTCGAATCAGGGAAGCGTCGCAACCGATGTTTTGGTGCGGCGTCGATTGAGAGTCAGTGTAGACGAGACCTATCGAATTTCTATGCTCATAGACTGAAATCACAGTTCCCAAATTTCGAACAATGGGAAAATCCTGCTGGCACGCGCGCAAGCCTTTGTCCATGCGGGTTTCAGGGTTACTTCGCCCACTCGTCGGTGGGATTCGCCGTGCGATGCTAGGATCGGTTTCCTCCCAATTGCCGCCTGCGCATGGCATCGCGTAACGCGGCGCACCGCCGATGACCACTGCCGACTTCACCATCCGTCGCCGGGTATTTTCTGAAGGGCGTCTGTCGATCGGGCTGACACTGCCGCTGCTGCGTGCGGGCACGATCGTCGCGGACTTTCGCGAGCAGGTCGCGCTCGCCGCACTCGCCGATACGCTCGGCTTTCGCGCGCTGTGGGTGCGCGACGTGCCGCTGAATAGTGCCGACTATCCGGACCCCGTCGGGCATCTCGACCCCTGGGTGCTGCTCGGTGCGCTTGCATCGCATACGCACCAGATTGCACTCGCGAGCGGCGCGATCGTGCTGACGCTGCGACATCCAATGCATATTGCGAAGGGTGCGGGTTCTGTGCAGACGCTGTCGAATGGCCGCTTCATCCTGGGCCTCGGTTCGGGCGACCGGCCACCCGAGTACGCCGCGTTCGGACGCGATGCAGAAGAGCGGCGCGAACTGTATCGCATGCATTGGGAGACGGTTGCGGCTGCACTGGGTGAAGTGCCGCAAGTGATACCGGACCGGCGGCCCGAAGGTGCACCGGAATTCATGCTGCTGCCACAGCCACCCTCGCCTGTGCCGATGCTCGCTGTCGGGTCGGGCGGTCAGAGCGTCGACTGGATCGCACGGCATTCGATCGGCTGGATGACCTATCACCGCGAACCGGAAACGCAACGCTCGCGACACAGCATGTGGCGCGCAGCCGTCGATCGTCTGCCGACGCCTGCGTTTCGCGCGTTCGGCGTCGCGATGCGGCTCGATCTGAGCGACGATCCGCACGAGCCGGCGACGCCGCTATCGCTCGGTTATCGCGCGGGACGGCATGCGTTGCTCGCGCTGTTCGACGAGATGCGCGAAACGGGCACGCATCATGTGACGCTGAATCTGGGTTCGGAGCGGCCCGTGCGCGAGGTGATGGAAGAACTGGCCTCCGACGTGTTGCCGATGTTTCACGAATGAGCGTTGCTGAGGCGTTGGACCGGACGTGAAGTTATTTTCCGGTTTTCTTCTTTGAAGGCGTGGCCTGCGTCGATCGCGCAGTGCTCTTTTTTGCAGCCGCCGTGCTCCCCAACGCAGTTTTCTTCACTGCAGTTTTCTTCGTGCTATCCGCGGCGCCTTCGAGATCGAGCACGACCCAGGCCGGCGCATGATCGCTTGCATGCGGCTCGCCTCTCACCCATCGGTCGACGCCCGCGTCGCGCATCATGGCCGCGACGGGCTTGTTCAACAGCAGATGGTCGATACGCAAACCCGAATTGCGCTCCCAGTGCTGCCGGAAATAATCCCAGAACGTGTAGACCTGCTCGTCGGGAAAGCGCGTGCGCAACGCATCCGTCCAGCCTTGTTCGAGCAGCCGCGCATAGCACGCACGGCTTTCTGGTTGCAGCAACGCGTCCTTGAGCCACGAGCGCGGATTGTAGATATCGAAATCGGTAGGCACGACGTTGTAATCGCCCGCCAGCACGACGGGATGACCGCTGTCGAGCAGTTGTTTCGCATAGGCGATCAGCCGCTCGAACCACGCGAGCTTGTAGTCGAACTTCGGACCCGGCTGCGGATTGCCGTTCGGCAGATACAGGCAGCCGACCAGCACGCCATTGACGGCGGCCTCGATGTAACGGCTATGCGTATCGTCGGGATCGCCGGGCAGACCGCGCCGGGTTTCGACCGGCTGCGCGTCTTTGGCGAGAATCGCGACGCCGTTCCACGACACCTGTCCATGCCGGATCGCGCCATAGCCGGCGCGGTTGATGTCGGCTTCCGGGAAGCCCGAGTCGGGCGCCTTCAACTCCTGAAGGCACACGACATCGGGCGCTTCCCGCTCGAGCCAGGCAAGCAAGGCGGGCAGACGCGAGCGGATGCCGTTGATATTGAACGTGGCGAGTTTCATGGTGCTCGCGCCGTCGCAAGTCGCATACCCACGGCTCTACGCGTGCTGCCGCAAGGAAAGAACCGACGCCTCAGTTCTTCAGATCGTCCGGCACCTTGCCGCCGTTCTCGGCCAGTTTCGTCATCACCTGCTTGTGCAGCCAGATGTTCATCGACGCGGAATCGCTGGTGTCGCCGCTGTAGTGCAGTTCCTCCGCGAGCTGCTTGCGCGCGGCGAGGCTGCTGTCGAGCCCCAGCAGTTTCATCAGATCGACGATCGACGTGCGCCAGTTCAGCTTCTCGGAATTCTGGTCGGCAAGCGACGTCAGAATCGCCTCGACATCGACGGGCTCCGCCGATGCAGCGGCAGGCGCGGCGTCAGCCGGCGCTTCCGCCGGCGCGGCATCCGCGGCTGGCGCCGCATCGGGCTGCGCCGCGGCCTGCACGGCAGGATGGCTCGACGGGAAGATCTTGCTGAGGATGGTGCTGAAAATGCTCATGGCTTTCCTCCGGACAATCGGTTGAAGGTGCAGCGTGGCAAACCCGGCGCGCATCGTTCGCACGCGGGAGAACCATTATCCTCGCCGAAAAAAATGACAGCGCCATGCCGCTGATTCTTACTTGAGGACGTAAAATCCGGCCGCCAATCTTGCGCAGGAATCAGACTCAGAACCAGACTCTGAACCGGCGATGGCTCACAACAAGGCAAAATACGGGTTTTGACGGATGACGGCAGCCCCGCTGGCAACCCCATTTGGGAGCGCCAGGCGCATCCGTCCCGAACGGCAGAATCCCACGCGGCCGCGCGATACACGCGCGGCGCGGCAGTATCCAAAGAATCAGGAGCGATCTTTCATGACCGAACCGAACGTTTCGTTGCTGGGCAGGCTGTCGCTTGCCTTCGGCACGTTTTTCAGCATTCTGGGCGATCGCGACTTCGCCGCGAGCGTGCTGCGCCTGCGCAGCGGGGCCGCGCCCTCTCCGGCGCCTTCGCCGGCACCCGCTCCAGCACCGGCGCCCGCCGCCGCACCTGTAGCTAAGCCCGCGCCGGCACCCGCGCCCGTCGTCATCAAGGAAGCCACGCCCGAAGCCGCGCTGCAACTGCTCGGCCTGCTTCAGCGCGATGCACGTTTCATCGATTTCGTCGAAGAAGACATCGCGAAGTATTCGGACGCCGACATCGGCGCGGCCGCGCGCCTCGTCCATGAAGGCTGCCGTACAACGCTGCGCGAGCACTTCACGATCAAGCCGGTGCGCGACGAAGCCGAAGGCAGCCGCGTCACGATCAACGAAGGTTTCGACGCGACGGCCATCCGTCTGACGGGCAACGTCGTCGGCAAGGCGCCGTTTTCGGGCAGCATCAGCCATCGCGGCTGGCGCGTCGCCGAGGTGCGTCTGCCGAAGCTCACGCCGAGCCACGACGCCACCGTGCTCGCGCCTGCGGAGGTGGAGCTATGAGCGACGCGCGCTATTCGATCGGCATCGATCTGGGCACGACGCACTGCGCGCTGTCCTACGTCGACCTCACTGCGAGCGACGGCGAGAAAACCGAGCAGCAGGTGATGCCCGTTACGCAACTGACAGCGCCCGGCGCGCTCGAAGACCTCGATCTGCTGCCGTCGTTTCTCTATCTGCCGCACGAAAGCGAGCTGACGGCAGGCGATCTCGCGCTGCCGTGGACGGGCGAACGCACGTTCGTCGTCGGCGAAATGGCGCGCACGCGGGGCGCGGGCACGCCGATCCGGCTTGTGTCGAGCGCGAAAAGCTGGCTGTGCCATCCCGGCGTCGACCGTCGCGCGGCCATTCTGCCGAGCGACGCGCCGCCCGAAGTCACGCGCGTGTCGCCGCTCGAAAGCTCGGTGCGCTATCTGACGCACCTGCGCGAAGCGTGGAACCACGCGCATCCCGACGCGCCGTTCGATCAGCAGGAAATCACGGTGACGATTCCCGCGTCGTTCGATCCCGCCGCGCGCGAACTCACGGCGGAAGCCGCGAACGCCGCCGGCTACGGTCAGATGACGCTGCTCGAAGAACCGCAGGCCGCGCTGTATAGCTGGATCCAGAAGAGCACGGGCGGCTGGCGCAAGCAGGTCAAGCTCGGCGACATCATTCTCGTCGTCGACGTGGGCGGCGGCACGACCGACCTCTCGCTGATCGCGGTGATCGAGCGCGAAGGCAATCTCGAACTGCATCGCGTCGCGGTCGGCGAACACATTCTGCTCGGCGGCGACAACATGGACCTCGCGCTCGCGCACGTCGTCGCGCGCAAGCTGGCGTCGCAAGGCACGCAGGCCGATCCGTGGCAGTTGCGCGCCCTCACCTACGCCTGCCGCGGCGCGAAGGAAACGCTGCTGTCCGATCCGTCGACGGATACCGTGCCGCTCGTCGTGCCGAGCCGTGGCTCGAAGCTGATCGGCGGCTCGATCCGCACTGAACTGACGCGCGCCGAACTTACGCAGACCATTCTCGAAGGTTTTTTCCCGCAAGTCGACGCAGCCGCGCGCCCCGTCGTCCGCACGCGCGCCGGTCTCACGCAACTCGGTCTGCCGTATGCGCAGGACGCGGGCATCACGCGCCATCTGGCCGCGTTTCTCGGCCGTCAGGTCGCGGCGCTCGCCGAACTGCAAGGCATGCAGGGGTCCGGCCAGCCGCTCCAGGCGAACACGACGTTCCTGCATCCGACAGCCGTGCTGTTCAACGGAGGCGTGTTCAAGTCGCCGCTGCTCGTCGAGCGCATCATGTCGACGCTCAATAGCTGGCTCGCAACCGATGGCGGCGAACCGGCGCGTCTGCTCGAAGGCGCGGACCTCGACCTCGCGGTCGCGCGCGGCGCCGCTTACTACGGCTACGTGAAGCGCGGCCGCGGCGTGCGGATTCGCGGCGGCACGGCGCGCGCGTACTACGTGGCGATCGAATCGGCGATGCCCGCCGTGCCCGGCATGGAGCCGCCCATTTCCGCGCTGTGCGTCGCGCCGTTCGGCATGGAAGAAGGCACCGATGCGCCGCTGCCGGAACAGGAGTTCGGCCTTGTCGTCGGTGAGCCGGTGCATTTCCGTTTCTTCGGTTCGTCGGTGCGACGGCTCGATCAGGTCGGCACGATGCTCGATTACTGGTCGCCCGACGAACTGCAGGAACTCGAAGAAATCCAGGCGACGCTGCCCGCCGAAGGCCGCACCGTCGGCGAAGTCGTGCCCGTCAAGCTGCACGCGCGCGTGACGGAAGCGGGCACGCTCGAACTCGAAGCGATTCCGCGCGGCACGAACGAGCGCTGGAAAGTCGAGTTCGACGTGCGCGGCAGCGCGCAAGGCTGACCCGCAAGGCTTCGATGAAGGGCAAGCTGAAAGGCGAACCACGGCGGCCAGCGAGCCGCTACACGGTCGGCATCGACCTCGGCACGAGCAATACGGTCGTCGCGTATGTCGAAAACGGCTCGGACGATATCCGCGTGTTCGATGTCGAACAGCTGGTCGCGCCCGGCGAAATCGGCGCGCGGCCGCTGCTGCCGTCCGTGCGCTACCACCCGGCTGCGGGCGAGCTGAATCCGGGCGATCTTTTGTTGCCCTGGTCGCACGCCGACCAGAAATCCCCCGAAGCAACGCCCGTGATCGGCCAGCTTGCGCGCACGCTCGGCGCGCAGGTGCCGGGACGCCTCGTGACGAGCGCGAAAAGCTGGCTGTCGCATTCGTCCGTCGACCGGCTTGCGCCGATCCTGCCGTGGGGTGCGCCCGACGACGTTGCCAAAGTCTCGCCCGTCGCCGCGAGCGCGAGCTACCTCGCGCACGTGCGCGCCGCCTGGAACGCGCGCTTTCCCGATGCGCCGCTCGAACAGCAGAACGTCGTGCTCACGGTGCCCGCGTCGTTCGACGAAGGCGCGCGCGCGTTGACGCTCGAAGCCGCGCGGCTCGCGAAGCTGACCGAATTGCGGCTGCTCGAAGAGCCGCAGGCCGCGTTCTACGACTGGCTGTTCCATCATCGCGCGAGCCTCGGCGCGGAACTCGCCGACACGAAGCTCGTGCTGATCTGCGACGTCGGCGGCGGCACGACCGATCTCACGCTGATCAAGGTTCAACTCGATACAAGCGGCGAGCCGCAGTTGACGCGTATCGGCGTCGGCAATCATCTGATGCTCGGCGGCGACAACATGGACCTCGCGCTCGCGCGCCTCGCCGAGACTCGGCTGGCTGCATCGCAGGACGGCCAGGCGCGGCTGTCGGCGGCGAGCCTGTCGCAACTCGTCGAACGTTGCCGCGTCGCGAAGGAACAGTTGCTCGACGCGAACGCGCCCGAGTCCGTGGCGATCACGTTGCTCGGCGCGGGTTCGCGCTTGATCGGCGGCGCGCGCACCACGCATCTGACGCGCAACGAGATCGAACAGGTCGTCGTCGATGGCTTCTTTCCGCAGGTTTCCGCCGACGATCTGCCGCGCCGCTCGCGCGCAGCGATCGTCGAATTCGGCCTGCCGTATGCGAGCGATGCCGCCGTCACGCGGCACGTCGCGGCGTTTCTGAAGCGGCTCGCTGCGCAGTCGCGCGAAGCGCTCGGCACGACGGAAGCAAGCGGCAGCGAAGAAATTCTGCCCGTGCCCGACACGCTGCTGCTCAACGGCGGCGTGTTCCGCGCGCAGGCGCTAACGCAACGGCTCGCCGATACGCTCGGCGGCTGGCGCGGCAAGCCGCTGCATGTGCTGCAGAACGATCATCCCGATGTCGCCGTCGCGCGCGGCGCCGTCGCGTATGGTCTTGCGCGCGCGGGCAACGCGCCGCGTATCGGCGGCGGTTCGGCGCGCAGCTATTTCCTCGTGCTCGACGGCGATCAGGGCATCTGCCTGCTGCCGCGCGGCACGGAAGAAGCGCATGAAGTCCATCTCGACGAGCGCGTGTTTGCGCTGCGGCTCGGACAGCCGGTGCGTTTTCACCTGATGTCGACGGTCGCCGATACGCGCTTCGCGCCCGGCGAACTCACCGATCTGTCGCAAGGCGATTTCGTGCGTCTGCCGCCCATCGCGACCGTCGTGCAGCGTCAGCACGCGTCAGATGCCGACGAGCGCGCCGTTCGGCTCACCACGTCGATCACGGAAGTCGGCACGCTCGAAGTGAACTGCATCGCGACCGACGATCCTTCGCAACGCTGGCTGCTGCAATTCGAACTGCGCCGCGACGAAGCGTCGGCTTCGGACGCTGACGACACTCAGGCGAAACGCCACCCGCAACTCGATCACGCGATCGAACTGATCGAGCGCTCGTTCGGCGCGCGTTCGTCGAATGTCGGGCCGAACGAAGTGAAGCGGCTGCGCGCGCAACTCGAACACACGCTCGGGCAGCGCGACAATTGGGACGTCGCGCTGCTGCGCGAACTGTTCGGCGCGTTGTGGGACCGCGCGAAACGCCGTCGCCGTTCGGCCGATCACGAACGCCTGTGGCTCAATCTGACGGGCTATTGCCTGCGGCCGGGTTTCGGTTATCCGCTCGACGAATGGCGCGTCGAGCAGATGTGGTCGATCTTCGACGACGGCATCCAGTACATTCACGAAAGCCAGGTGTGGTCCGAATGGTGGACGCTGTGGCGTCGCGCGGCGGGCGGGCTGAACGAGGACGCGCAGTTGCAGTTGCTCGACGCGATGGAGTTTCTGCAGGCGGCGAGCATCAAGAAGCAGAAGCTGCCGTTCGATCCCGCGAAGGTCGGTTACGCGGACATGATTCGCGTGCAGGCGTCGCTGGAGCGCATTTCTGTTGAGCGCAAAATCGCGCTCGCTCAGCAGTTGCTGGAGCGCTTGCGCAAGCCTTCTGAGAATCATCAGACGTGGTGGGCGATCGGGCGGATCGGCGCGCGTCTGCCATTCTATGGCAGCGCCCATGGCGTCGTGCCGCCCGAAGTCGCGGTGGAATGGCTCGACGCCGTGCTCGCGCTCGACTGGAAAAAAGTCGAGCCCGCCGCGTTCGCCGCCGTGCAGTTGTCGCGCATGACGGGCGACCGTTCGCGCGACCTGCCCGACGACGCTCGCGACACCGTGATTCGCCGGCTCGAAACGCTCGGCGCAGCGCCCGCGTGGATTCAGATGGTCCGCGAAACCGTCGCGCTCGATGACGCCGACAGCGGTCGCGTGTTCGGCGAGTCGTTGCCGGCGGGGCTGAAGCTGATCGGCGGCGTGTAAGGTTTGGAGCGGGTTTAAAGCGTCGGCGCGTGAACCGACGCGCCCGTGCGGCCTTGCGCGTGGCGATGCGCGTCGCCGCTTGCCGCCTTGTCTTCACGTGCAACCGTCGACGTCGCGATCAGCACCGAGCGCCGCGTGCAACGCGCGATCACATCGCTCATCCGCTCTTCCCAGAAGCGCCACTTCGGACCGCGTCCCGCGCCGACGACGACCAGATCCGCGTCGAGTTCGTCGGCGATGCGCGCGATCGTGCGGCCCACGCCGCCTTTCAGCGCAACCGTCATCGCACGCGTATCGATGTCCCACGCGTCGAGTTCGAAGGTCTCGTTGCAGCGGCGCTCCACCGTGCGTTCGAGTTCCTCGACCATCTGCAGCGTGTCGAGACAGCCGTATTCGACGCCTGCCAGCGCCCACCAGGGCATCGTGTCGACGACATACACGGCAGTGAGCCGTGCGCCCGTTTGGCGCGCCTTGTCGATGGCCGTCTTGAGTACCGAGTCGTCCCTGTGTGCGCCAACCGCGACCAGAATGTGCTTGATCATTTCGAGTGCCTCCGTCGTTGCGTCATGTCATGCAGTGCATGATGCGACGCGAGACTTAGCGGCAAATGAGCAAGCTTTATTGCGCTGGAATCAGATGATCAGACGGGAAATCTTCGAGCCTTCCAGCGACACGCCCGCCATCAGCCCGCCGTTCGTCAGCACGAACGCTTCGACGGGACTCATTGCCGTCGACGTGTCGACGTTGCCGTTCGCGCCGACCTTCACGAGCGCCACCGTCGCATCGACGCCCGCCGACCAGCCCTGGCTGCGCGTGAAGCTGCTGAGCGCTTCGTCCGTCATGAACAGCATGATGATCGCCTTCGACTGCGCGCCGATCTGCAAGCCGAACGACGCCGCCGTGATGCTGTAATAGCCCGACGTCTGCCCGCCGACGCGCAATGCGCCCTGCCCGTACTGTCCGCCGAACCAGAAGCCCGCCGAGATCACCGACGGAAACACGAGAATGCCGCGCGCCTTGTCGGCGAGTTCGCGCGAACCGCCGATCGCGTTGAAGAGGCGCGTGAGCGTCGCGTTGACGTCGGCGTCGATCGACTGGCGCTTGCCCGCGTTCGCTTCGGGCGACGCATCCGACGACGGCCCCGTCGTCGTGCAGCCTGCAAGCGCCAGCCCGCCCGAGGCGAGCGTGGCCGTGGTCATCGCGATGAATCGGCGGCGGTACATTGTCATTGTTTCTCCCTTGCTTGATTCGTTATCGAGTTCGCTGGTGATGCCCGCGTTTTTTCCGCAGGTGATGTCGAAAGCGGTGCGTCAATCGCCTTACGTGCGAAAGGCGATCCTATCCGATGACAGCCAATGCCGCGCGGGAGTTCCTTGCACCGTCTTTCTCAAGCCGCGATCCGCTCGTGCACCGCGAGGCAATGGCGGACCAGTTCGGGCCGCGACAACACGAACGCCTTCAGCGGCGTGTCGATCTCGTAGAAGTAAATGTTCGCGACAAAGCCGTAGATGGCGGCATCGATGGTCGCCGGTTCCGGGCCGAACACGAAGCCGCTGTCGCCGAGCAGATCGGCAACGACGCGCAGATCGCCGATCCCGCGCGCGTACACCTGGTCCGGCTCGTAACGTCCGATGCCCTGATAGTGATAGCGCTGCCGGTTGTACTCGCGCGCGCCTTCGAGATCGCTCGTGGTGACGTCCGTGTGCTCGCGCAGCACGGCATCGCGAAACGCCGGCCAATAGCGTTCGTCGCGCCAGCGCGAATAGCTCATCGGCCAGTAGAGATCGTCGAGTGTGCGGCGCACCAGAAAGTCGAGATTCAGTTGCCCTTGCGACAGCGCGCCGTCGATCCGCAGATCGTACTTGTTCTTCAGATACGCGATGATCGCGTCGCTGTCGCCGACCGTTTCGCCGTCGTCGGACAGATACGGCAACTGGCCGCGCGGCGCGTGCGACGTGTCGAGAATATGCCGGTGCTCGAAATCGAGCCCGCACAGCCGCATGAACGCGTAGACCTTCAGACCGAACGCGTTGTTGTCGGCGACGCCGAACAGATCGGGGTACGAGTAGAGCGTCAGCATGAACGGAGTCTCCTGCGATGAGCGAATCGTGTCGATGTCCTTCAACGGGTGTCCTTCAGCGCGCGAACGCGGCGCTGCAGCATGCGTTCTTTAACACCTTTCCCGCGTCGTGCCGCGTGCGACAGCCCACATTCGGCGAAAGTGCTTTTTTATTCGGTTTTAATGCGAATCGCGCTACGCTAGTCCTAATGTCAGTCTGGAGAAAGGGCATGACGAAGACTCGAGCGATTCTGCGCGCCATTTTCGGCATCCATCAACATCACGCACCGGCCACGCGGGCTCACGCGGCGAGCCGCAGCGTGATGATGCGCGTGACGCTCGACGCGCAGCACGTCACGCCATTGCGCCGCGCGCTCACCCGCGATTGCGCGGGCCAGCCGTGGACCATCCGCATCGCGACGCTGCCGCATACCGATCGCGTGCAGCTGTCGCTGTATCTGCCGAAAGACGCCGTGAACGGCGCGATCCAGCAGGTGACGCGTATCGCGCCTGCCGCGCAGTTCGGTCATCTGTTCGAGATTCCCGATACACCGACGGACGGCTGGCGCGATCTGCTGCGCGCCACGTCGTGGGCGCAGGCCGCGAGCGCGTTGCGGCCCGCGAAAACTTCCGTCAAGACCAGCGACGACGAGACAGACACGCTCGACCGTCTGCTGAGCGCCGACAACGTGCTGCTCGACGCGGACATCGTGGATCGCGATGCACTCTTCGCGCAGCTCGGCACGTTTTGCGAACGTCGCTATGGCGTGCCGGCTGCTCAGGTGATCGAAGGGCTGAACACGCGCGAGGCGCTCGGCTCGACGGGTCTGGGACAAGGCGTCGCCGTTCCGCATAGCCAGATTGCGGGCCTGTTCAACGCGGTGGTTCTCTATGTGCGCCCGCGCGTCCCGCTCGATTTCGACGCGCCCGACGCGAAGCCTGTCACCGACGTCATTGCGCTCTTCGTGCCCGAAGGCGCGAACACGATGCACCTGAATCTGCTCGCCGATGTCGCGCAGCGGTTTTGCGACCAGCATTTCCGCGAGCGGCTGCACGCGTGCGGCAGTGCCGCAGAGGTCTGTCGCCAGTTCGCCAATGCAGCCGAACCGTCCGGGCTTCCGTCGCCGATGCCGCACGTCGCCGCACGCGGCGACGCGTCCGGCGCACAGCTTAGAGCCTGAGCATCGGCAGCACTGTCACGCCATCAAACGTGCTTCATTCCCAGCGGTTTCCGTCGCGGCCTTGCAGCGCCGCGACGCGCAACGTCTCCTGCGTGCGCTGGAACATGCGCGGCGGCACGCTCGGCGAATCTTCCGCGAGACGGTCGAGAATCTCGCGCACTTCGCTGATATAGCGTCCGTCGCGAGCGCCCGGATCGCCCGCATAGATCGCTTCCAGCCGACGCCGCACCGCGCCATAGCGTGCCCCAGCCGCGCGATGCGCTTCGGCGCGCTCCGCATAGCGCAGAAACGTCTGCAACGCCGCCGACACAGCCGCCGCAATGCTCACCAGGCCGACCACGAGCCGCCCCAAAGCCGAATCCGCCGATACTACCAGCGACAGAAACACCGTCGTGCCGACCACCGCGGACAGCGCCGTCACGCCGATGCCGAACCCGCGGTTGCGCGCGGCGAGCAGATCGGCCATGTCGTAATGGCTCTTCTGCGATTCGCGCGCGCGGCGGATCCACTTCAGCAGCAGCTCGTTTTCAGTGACGGGCGGCCTGTATTCGCTGTGTGCTTCCGGAGTGTCATCGGCGCGCGCCTGCGCATGCGGATCGACCATCGTCATGCCATTGCCTTTCGTCGACGGGAAGTGGCCAGCATAGCATCGCGGCGTGACGCTAACGGGCAGCGTAAGTAATAGGCCAAAGGGCATCGGGAACGGCCGATGCGCAAAGTCCTGGCCGATTGGCTAACGTGGCGAACCGCGCCGGAATCCGCGGCGAAAATTGGTAGGATGATGGAATCGCAGGAGCATCGATGGCAAAGCGCGAAGTGGAATCGTGGTATCGGCCGCCGCAGGATGAAGTCTGTCCGCTGTGCGGCCGCGCGATTCCACCCGACCAGCGCGACGAGCATCACCTGATTCCGAAAGCGGAAGGCGGCCGTGAAACGGTCGCGCTGCACCGGATCTGTCATCGGCAGTTGCACGCGCTGTTTTCCGAGCGCGAGCTGGCGACGACGTATGCCTCGGTCGATCGTCTCCTCGACAATGAGCAAGTCAGAGCTTTCGTGAACTGGGTACGCACGAAGCCGGTCGGGTTTCATGAACGCACGCGCAGCAGCCGGCGCAAGCGCTGACACCCGATCGCATCGTGCGATAACGACGGAACAAGTTATGCCTGTGTACGACTACGAGTGCGCCGACTGCGGCGCGTTTGAAACCGTGCGGCGCATCGCCGAACGCGACGAGCCCGCCGCCTGTCCTCGCTGCGGCACGTCCGCGGAACGCGTGCGGGTCGGCGCGCCTGCGTTGCTCGGCGGCGCTTCAGCTTCAGGTAGTGGATCCAGTGGCGCTTCCGACAGCGAAGGCGGATACGGCATGCGGCATCGTGGCTGTTCGTGCTGTCCATGAGCGCGCGCACCACTTCCATCGCTTACTCACGCCCGAAGTCCGCACCATGCCCGCTCGCCTGCCTCCGCTGAACTCGCTGCGTTTCTTCGAGGCAGCCGCGCGGCTCGGCAGTTTCAAGCTCGCCGCCGCCGAACTCAACGTCACGCCGAGCGCGGTGAGTCACGGCATCGTCGCGCTCGAAGAGACGCTCGGTGTCGCGCTGTTCACACGCGAGCCGCGCAAGCTGTCGCTGACGCCCGCGGGCGAACTGTATTTCCCGTACATCGCCGAAGCGTTCTCGCTGATTCTGCTCGGCACGCAGCGGCTGCCCGATGGCCGCACGCATCGGACGATCTCCGTGAGCTGCGCACCGACGCTCGCCGTGCGCTGGCTCGTGCCGCGCCTGCACGACTTTCGCGCGCGCTGGCCGAACATCGACGTATCCGTCGATACGTCGCGCCGCCAGGTCGGCTTTCCCATCGACGGCTTCGATTTCGGCATCCGTCTGAGTCGCGGCCCCGTGCCCGGCAGCGACTGGAACCGGCTGTTCGGCGAGAAGCTCGTACCCGTGTGCAGCCCCGCGTATCGCGAGACCTTGCTCGACGCGCATGGCAACGTCGACTTGCGGCGCGCGGCGCTGATTCACGTCGATACCGCCAGCGACGACTGGCAGGCGTGGCTCGACGGCGCGGGCATCGGCGATCTCGACGCAACGGGCGGCCTGCGCTTCGACACGATCCAGCTCGCGCTCGAAGCGGCGACGACGGGCATGGGCGTCGCCATCGGCAGACGACCGCTCGTCGACCGCGAACTCGATGCGGGCACACTCGTCGAAGCGAGCGCGCTGAGCGTCGATGCGAAAACCTCGTACTGGCTCGTCGGCGCAGAAGGCACGGATGGCGCAGACGAGCGGCCCGAGTTGCAGGCGTTCAGACGCTGGCTGCTGCACGAAGCGCTCGCGTTCGAAGACGTCACACGGCACGAAGCCCTTCCCGCTCACGAGTGAATTTTCTTCACCTGTCGCCGAAATCTTTTCGTTTGTCCGGCCGCCCCGCTATTGCGACGATTCGGCAAGGAGGAAACGAAACATGTCGACGACCCGATCCGCTTACGCAGCACCCCTGAAGAACCCGACGCTCTACGTGATCGTCGCCGCCGCGCTGATCCTGAGCGCGGCCATGGGCATCCGTCAGACCTTCGGCCTGTTCATCGGACCGTTTTCATACGATCGCGGCCTGCCCGTCACGCTGGTCGCGTTTGCCATCGCGCTGCACAATCTCGTGTGGGGCTTCGCGCAGCCGTTCGCGGGCGCGGCCGCCGACCGCTACGGCGCCGCGCCCGTCGTCGCGTTCGGCGCGACCACATTCGCGGCAGGCCTCGCGCTCGCGGCAAGCGCGCCGTCCGGTATCGCGCTGATCGCCGGCCTCGGGCTGCTGGTCGGCATCGGCGTGAGCTGCACGACCTTCGGCGTCGTGCTGACAGCCGTTGGACGCGTCGCGACGCCCGCGCAGCGCAGCATGGCGATGGGCATCGCGAGCGCGGGCGGCTCGCTCGGACAGGTGCTTCTGGTACCGTTCGCGCAAGTGGTGCGCGAAACGTCGGGCGTTTCGACTTCGCTGTTCGCGCTCGCGTTCCTGATGCTCGTCGCAGCGCCGTTCGGCATCCTGCTCGACCGCCGTCACGACACGTCCGCACCGCAAGCAGCCGCATCGCCCGTGACTGCATCGCTGCGCGAAACGCTCGCGTACGCGACGCAGCATCGCGGCTACCGGCTGCTGACGCTCGGCTTCTTCACCTGCGGCTTCCAGCTTGCGTTCATCGCGACGCACCTGCCCGGCTATCTGACGCTGTGCCACATGCCGATGGGACTCGGCGCCACCGCGCTCGCGCTGATCGGCCTCTTCAACATGGCGGGCAGCTGGGCGTGCGGCTGGCTCGGCGGGCGCTTCCGTCAGCAGCATGTGCTCGGCTGGCTGTATCTGATACGCGGCGCGACGATTGCCGCCTTCTTCCTGCTGCCGAAGTCGACGGAGTCGGTCGTGCTGTTCGCCGCCGTGATGGGCCTGACGTGGCTCGGCACCGTGCCGCTCACGAGCGGCCTGATCGCCAAGGTGTTCGGCACGCGGCATCTCGGCACGCTGTTCGGCGTGGTGTTTCTCAGCCATCAGCTGGGCTCGTTTCTGGGCGCATGGCTCGGCGGCTATGTGTTCGACGCGACGGGCTCGTACACGCCGATCTGGGCGGCGACGGCGCTCGCCGGACTGTTCGCCGCTCTGCTGCACTTCCCGATCGACGACACCGTTCACGCGAGCGCCGAACCTGCGCGTGCATGACACGTTCCCAGAGGTCGGCCGTCAGCGCTGGGTCATGCAATTGCAACCGCCGCCGCGTGACGCTTGCGTGTCGCATAACAGCGCCGCACGAACATCGCCGCCTGCCGCAGCGTCTGATTCGCTTCGGGCAGAAACGGCGCGAAGCACGCCAGCGCGTGCGGCATCGCGTGCCATTGCGCGACTTGCACCGTCACGCGCGCGCGATCGAGACGCGCCGCCAGCGCGCGAACGTCCTCGTACATCGGCTCGCTGTCGCTGATCTGGATGTGGATGGGCGGCAGATCGTGCAACTCGCCGCGCGCAGGCGACACGTACGGATCCCACGCACTCGCATCGTCGATGTACATGCGCGCGGCGCGCTGCATCGCGAGCCGTGTCGCCGGTCCGGTGCCGCGCGCGGCGCGCCAGGTCGTCGTCAGATCGGCCCACGGCGAGAACAGCACCGCGCCCGCAGGCAGCGTTTCACCCGCATCGCGCAGCGCGAGCAGCATCGCAAGCGCAAGCCCGCCGCCCGCCGAATCGCCCGCGACGACGATCGAATCCGCCGCGATGCCGCGCGCGATCATCGTCCGGTAGGCGTGCAACGCGTCTTCGAGCGCGGCGGGAAACGGATGCTCGGGCGCGAGCCGGTAATCCGGCGCGAACACGGGTGCGCCGCTATGACAGGCGAGCGCCGTCGTCACCGCGCGATGCGTCGACGACGAGCCGAAGTAATAGCCGCCGCCATGCAGATACAGAATTGCGTTCGCGATCGGACCGTTTCGCGGCGAAGGCCAGGTCCACAGGCCGTCGAGATCGGCGTCGCGCGTTCGGCGCGAGCGCGGATTGAGCAGCGCGGCGAGCCACGCACCCGGCAGCGACAGCCGCTCCGCGCGTGCACGCACTTGCGCGACATCGGGCACCGCGGCAACGCACGCGGACCGGCGATGCCCGGCGAAGAATGGCAGCGCGCCGACGGCGATGCGCGCCTGCCAGCTTGCCGACATGCGATCGTTCGCGCCTTCGATAGTGGAATGGTTCGACATGGCCGCGCCTCACTGTTGCGTCGAACCGAAGCCATCGCTCCAGCCGGCACAGCGCGGATAACGCACGCATAACCCGATGCCGCACGTCGACGGCCGCATGCGATAAGCACGCTTGGAGTACACCGGCGCACGTGAGCCCGCGCTTTGCATTCTGCCGTCGATATGCAAGGTAATCCGAGTGCGCGTGCACGGATCGAACATATCGAAAGCCGCTTGTGCGTCGTTGCGTTCGACAACGACACGAACGTCTGGAATCCCTCTCATCGCGTTCTCCTCGCTCTGCGCGCACAGCGTGATTGCTGTGCGGACGAGAAGATTGTGTCGACAGAGAGTGAGCGGACAATGAGCGCGATGCGCTCAGGTTTTGGGCGTATCGCCGAGCATCACAGTCCAGCCGAGACCGCGCACGTTGCGGATCACGGCTTGCCCGAATTTCTTGCGTACGGAATGAATGAGCACGTCGACGGCATTGCTCTCGACTTCCTTGCCCCAGCCGTACAGTTTGTCTTCGAGCTGATCGCGCGACAGGATCGTGCCGGGCCGCTCGAGAAACGCGAGCATCAGCGCGAACTCGCGCGCCGACAGCACCGACGACACGCCGTTGCAGCACAGCGTGCGCTTGTCGAGATCAAGGTTCAGCGCATCGTCGCCGAGACGCGACGACGCGTACCCCGCCTTGCGGCGCAGCACGGCGCGCATGCGCGCCATCAGTTCGGGGACGTCGAAGGGTTTGAGCACGTAATCGTCGGCGCCGACGTCGAGGCCTTGCACGCGGGCTTCGAGATCGTCGCGTGCCGTGAGGATCAGCACGGGCACCGTATTGCCCGCGCCGCGCGCCGTCTTCAGCAATTCGATGCCGCCCATGCCGGGCAAGCCGAGATCGAGCAGCACGACCGTGTATTCGGCGGCAGCGATGGCCGCGCTGCCTGCGTTGCCGTCGCGTACCCAGTCGACGCTGTAGTCCGCGTCCTGCAGCGCGCGCATCAGACTTTGGCCAATCTGCAGATCGTCTTCAACCAGTAGCACTCGCATGATGTCGTTTCCTCGCGCACCAGCCAGATCGCATGATAACCGAGTGGGCGAAGCTCACGACGCGCAACATGAAGACGAAAAAAAGGCCGACCGCTTGCGCAGTCGGCCGAAGGATTCTGGCGTGCACCGATCGCCGTGCCAGAACCAGAGGGGCCTGCTCCAACAGTTCTTATGCTAGGCGCGCAGACTTAGCGAAGAATGAGCGTTCTGGCCTGCTCCCGTTTTAAGGCACTGCCGGAAAACCGATCGCTGCGACGATGCCCGACTGTCCGTCCGTGCGATTGCGCAGATGCGCCGCGCCGCCGTACTTGTTCACGATGGCCTGCACGATCGACAGCCCCAGCCCGCTGCCTTCGATCTGCGTATTCGCCCGGAAGAAGCGGTCGAACACGCGTGGCAGTTGCGCTTCGTCGATGCCGGGCCCCGTATCGACGACTTCCATCCACACCATGCCGTCGCGCACGTTGACGCTCAGATCGACCTTGCCGCCGTCGGGCGAGTAGCGGATCGCGTTGCTCACGAGGTTGCGCAGCGCAATGCCGATATCGGCTTCGTTCGCGCGCACATGGGCGCTCGTCATTTCGTTGGCGCCGATATCGATGCCGCGCTGCATCGCAATAGGCAGCACTTCCGCGACGGCATCGACGACAACGGTCGATACGTCGACGCGCGTCAGCGTGTCCGCCTTCAAGGCTGCATCGGCGCGCGCGAGCTTCAGCAACTGCGCGATCATCCGGCCGCTGCGCCGGATGCCGCTCTGCAGCTCGCGAAAGCGCTCCTGATTGCCGGGCGCGATATGCGGCTGCAGATTGTCCGCCTGCAATTGCAGCGCGGTGAGCGGCGTGCGCAGTTCATGCGCGGCGTCGGAAATGAACTTGCGTTCGCTCTCGATCGACTGTTCGAGACGCTGGATCATCGTGTTGATCGACGTGATGAACGGACGGATCTCCGTCGGCACACCCGAGGTGGACAACTGCTCGAAATGCGTCATGTCGATCGCCTTGACCTGCGCGCCGAGGCGCGTCAGACGGCGCAGCGCGCGCCGCACGACGAGCAGCACGGCGATCCAGACCATCGGCACCAGCACGATCATCGGCCACAACGTGTTCAGCGAGCGCGCTTGCGCGAGTTCGTGCCGCACGGACGAGCGCTGCGCGACCTGAATCGTCATCGATTGCTCGCGCAGCGTGTAGATGCGCCAGTTCTCGCCGCCGACCTTCTCCGTCGTGAAGCCAGAATCGGCGTCGCGCGGCAGCGCGAGCGAAGGATCGGTCGAGCGGTACGGCGTATCGATGCCATCCTTCCAGACCGTGAGGTAGATGTCGCGTTCCGGCTGCGAGCCGCGCGCGGGAATCGCGGGCAACGACTCGGCGAGCCCGCTCTTGTAGAGCCGCGACGCCGCCTGTTCGAGACGCAGATCGAGCAGCGCGCTCATGCCCGCCTTGGCCAGTTGCCAGGAGCTGATGCCCTGCACTACGCCGACGACGCTCACCAGCACACACAAGGCGAGCACGAGTTGATTTCTGAGCGAGCGGATCTTGGGCATGGACATGGTTGCGATGTGTGCCGTCCGTGGAGGGTTTTGTGCGGCCTGCGAGCCTGTTTCTGGGCCTTTCGGCGAGCCATATGGCGAGCCTTTCGGCGAGCCGATTCTACACCGCACGGCAAGCTCTCCTGGTGGTGAAAACAACCATACGGACGCGCAGATTGCTCTGCGCGCCCGAGGTTTCGATGGTGCGGATAACGGTGTTCCGCCAGCCTTCAATGTCCGACATAAATCGACTTCATCCCGACGTCATATTGCGGATGAAAAGCCCCGCCCGCTTGCGACGTGCCGTCCGCCACGCCGCCGTATTCGTCCGCGTGTTGTGCGTTGATGCGTGCCTGCGCGGCTTCGATGCCCGCCGGATAGTGGGCCTTGTCGCCCGCCGGGTTATAGCCCGCGCTTTCGAGTTGCCTGAGCTGCGCCTGAACCTCGGCGCGTGTGACAGGTGCGTCCGATTGCGCGAAAGCAGCAACAGGCAATGCGAGTGCCATGGCGATGGCAGCGGTTTGAATCAGCGTTTTCATGATGTTTCCCTCCAGAAGTTCATCAGGTGAGCCTGCGATGAAGCTCATCGTAGAGCCCGACAATTAGCAATAAATTAGCGGCCGTTCCGGCACGCTCCTGCTGTACATCAATGGGTCGCCGCCGTGGCGGCGGCCTGCATTTCATAGCGCGCGTCCTGCAGCAACTGGATCGCGCGTCCCGCATGTCCGCCCATGTCGTAGCCGTTGGCGCGCTGCGCGGCGCGCATCTGTTCGATCGCCTGCTGCGCGTCGAAGTCGGCTGCGGCGATGATCGGATGACGGCTCAGGAAGTAGCCCTCCTGAGCGACCGCGCAGCCTGAAACGAAAGAAAGTACGCAGGCTGCGGCGGCGATCGTTGCAAGGTGTTTCGAGTTCATGATGGGTGCTCCCGTCGATGATGTTCGTGGGCAATCAGGCGCATGTCGCGCTCAGCGCCAGTAGCCGTAATAGCCGCGATAGCCCCAATGCGGATGGCCCCAGTAACCCACCACGACGGGCGGCGCATACACAGGCGGCGCGTAGTAGACAGGCGGCGGTGGCGCATACACGGGCACGACAGGGCCCAGAGGCACCCCAGGCACCAGCGGCACCACAGGTGCGACGACGGGCGCAATGCCGACGCCGACGAACACATGCGCCTGCGCGGCACTCACGAGTCCCATGCCGAGCACAGCGGCAACTGCAACGTGGCGAATCCCTTTCATGTTGTTCTCCTTGACATCCGATGCCGTGTCATTGACGCATCGGTTGATTCGCATTCTGTGCGTCGACAGTGAGCAAAGAATTAGCGCCTGGCGCGATGTATCGCGTCGACATACAGCAAGAAAAACAGCACGAAAAACAGCGCACGCATCGCTCTCATTTCCCGCTAATTCAGCCCGCCTACGATGCATTCCGTCGATGCAGCGTTCCTGATCTCAGGCGACTCAAGGCACTTCAAACCGAGCCCGCGCATCGCAACCCTCTCATCGCACTACTGAAGGAGAACATCATGTTTAGCGAAATCGCACGTCGTTTTGGCACGCTGCTCACCCACTCCCGCGAAAGCGAACGCGAAGCCTGGCTCGCGTCGTCGACGGATCTGGCCGATCTCGAACGCCGCATGCGCATGACCGACGAGCCCGACTATCCGTTCCACGTGCATTCGAGCGTGATGCCGCGCGACTGGATCGCGTAACGCGCGCCGTCGAACGAAAGCAAGCGAACCGATGCAAAGGAAAGGAGATCTGCAATGCGTCACTATCGAAGCGACAGTCCCGAAGCGGCAGCGCGGCTCGTGGCCGCCTGCCTGCTGTCGGACGGACACGTGGGTATCGACGAACTGGAAGCACTCGAGCGTTACGGCATGGAAGAACGCCTCAACATCAGCCGCGCACAGTTGCTCGCCGTCATGCAGCAGATGTGCGAAGACCTCACGACGACGGCCTATCTGAACTGGGGCGATACCTGCAGGCTGGACCCTGCCGTGATCTTCAGTCTCGCGCAGGACATCAAGGACTGGCGCCTGCGCCGCGAGATCATCGCGCTGTGCGAGGAAGGCGCGCAGGCGGATGGACATATGGCGGAAAGCGAAGCGCTGTTCATCCGCACGCTGCATTCGGCCTGGTACATGCCCGGCGCGCGCACGATCTACGAAAGCCCGCGTTCACGCGAGCGATTGAAGCTCGCGCAGATGGCGCCGCAGTAATGCACCCGTGTGCTTCTTCAACTCACGCGCTTTCCCGTCGAAGGCTCAATCGCCGAGACGGGAAAGCGCTTTGCGCATGTGCGTCCGCGATGCGCAGGCCATAGCACGAATCCCGCTATCGATAGCGCGACGCGCGTGAACACGTTCGCACGAATCGTCAGTTCTCTTTGCGCGGGCGGGCTGCTTGAATGGACGCTCCCCTATACATGGAGACGTCAGATGTCGAATACGCAAACGGCCCTCGCCTCATCGAACGCAAACGCGAACGCAAACGCCATCGCCGCGCATGCAGCGCCTGCTTCGCTCGACGTGCGCCGCGTCGCCGGACGCATCGGCGCGGAGATTCGCGGCGTCAAGCTGTCCGGTTCGATCGACACGCCGACGTTCGATGCGATCCACGCCGCGCTGCTCGAACACAAGGTGCTGTTCTTTCGTGGCCAGCAGCATCTCGACGACGACGCACAGGAAGCCTTCGCGCGGCGCTTCGGCGAGACGGTCGCGCATCCCACCGTGCCGTCCGTCGACGGCAGCCGTCATCTGCTCGAACTCGATTCGCAGCACGGCGCGCGCGCGAACTCGTGGCATACGGACGTCACGTTCGTCGATGCCTATCCGAAGATTTCGATCCTGCGCGCCGTGGTGATTCCGCCGTATGGCGGCGACACGGTCTGGGCCAACACGGCCGCCGCCTACGCGCATCTTCCCGAGCCGTTGCGGCGTCTGGCCGACACGCTGTGGGCGCTGCACACGAATGCGTACGACTACGCGTCGTCACACGTCAATGCCGACGGCGAGCAGTTGAAGCGCTATCGCGAGGTGTTCACGTCGACGGTTTACGAGACCGAGCATCCCGTCGTGCGCGTGCATCCCGAAACGGGCGAACGCTCGCTCGTGCTCGGTCATTTCGTGCAGCGTCTGAAGGGATTGTCGACGACCGAATCGGCGCATCTGCTGCAGGTTTTCCACGATCACGTCACGCGGCTCGAAAACACCGTGCGCTGGAACTGGACGCAAGGCGACGTCGCGATCTGGGACAACCGCGCGACGCAGCACTACGCGATCAACGACTACGGCGACGCGCATCGCGTCGTGCGGCGCGCGACGGTGCACGGCGACGTGCCCGTCAGCATCGACGGAAAGCAGAGCGTGGTGCTGCGAGGTGCGGGCGAAACGCTGCAGTGAACTCACACCGCACGGCGGCGTGCGGATGACGGGAAGTGACTAGAAGTCGCCGCGGCTGATCGTGGTCGGCTGCACGGTGCCGGGCACCGCGTACAACGTGATGCTCACGTTCGTCGCGTCGACGCCGTTGCCGCTGTCCTGCTCCGTGACGGCGAAATTCTGCGACTTGTACAGGCCGCCGTCGTCGAGGTTCTGATAGCGGACGTCGTAGCTGCCCGGCGCGACGCCCGCCAGCGTGAAGCTCTTGCCCGCCGGAATGAAAAAGTGCCGCACCGGCTGGTCGAACACGGACGCATTGAAGACGAGCTTCGCGAACACGTCGAAACGGTTGGACGAGTTGTCGATCGTGACGGACGAATGCCCGCCATCCGCGCCGACGGGCATGCCTTCGAGGTACGCCGCCGTCGACGGCCACGGCTGGCCGTTCGGCCCGAGCGCGGGTCGTGCGAACGTCGGCCGGGCAGACGACGCATCGCTGCCGGCGACGGAAACATCGCTCGTCCACGGCGACGTCGCCGCCTGTGCCGACGACATCGCCGCGAGCGAGCGCCGCTTGCCTTCCGCCGATGTCGCACTGTCGGCGTCCCCGTGCTCGCGCGCGTAGGGCGAACCGTACGGCGAGCCGTACGACGTCGACGTATTGCGCGTGAACGGCCACGGCGTCATCGACTCCGAGATCGCGACATAACCGAAGAACGCGCAGACACCGATCGCGATCCAGCTGCGCAGCGACACCTTGCGCAGCGAAAATCCCGACGCCGCGCGCGGCTTGTTCTGTGCGGCGCGCGGATCGACGCGCGCCTGTGAGGTCCACGCGCTCGAACGCGGCTGCGGACGCGGCGGAGCCTCGCGCTTCGTCTGCGTGGCCGCCTGGCGCGTGGTCTGTTGACTATGCTGCTGGTTCCTTTGCTGCGACGATGTCGCAGGACGCGGCCGAGGCGGCGCAGCCGCTGCTGCCGCTTCACGCTCCTTGCGCGCGAGCCAGTCGTCATGCTCCTTGCGTTGCACGGGATCGCTCAGCACCGCATAGGACGCATTGATGATCTTCATCACCCGCTCGGCATCGGGATCGTCGATCCGCCGGTCAGGATGATATTTCTGACTCAAGGTCTTGTAGGCCGCGCGGATCACCTCTTGAGGAGCGTCCCGCGAGACTTTCAGATTGTCGTAGTGGCTGTGAATCTTCACGCCCTTCCCCGATTGCCGTGCTGGTATTTTGTGATGATTCTACGCGAGCGCGGGCACACCGACCGCTCACGGATGCAGCCAAAGGCCAGCTTTTAAGCGCCGTTGTGGGCCAGACCGCATTTCGCGCCGTGCCGTGCGGTGCAGCGAAGCGGCTTGCGCCGCTTGTCAGGGCCACTTA
Source organism: Paraburkholderia sabiae (assembly GCF_030412785.1). Lineage (NCBI taxonomy): Bacteria > Pseudomonadati > Pseudomonadota > Betaproteobacteria > Burkholderiales > Burkholderiaceae > Paraburkholderia > Paraburkholderia sabiae. Next base: position 1,999,901 of record NZ_CP125295.1, on the reverse strand, counting down.
TGAGAGCCGGTTTCAGGCGGTTTTCTGGTCGGGCATCCGCAGGCCCGGTTCGACTGCATCGTGACGACGCTGTTGCTGCTCGGTCCAGATCTGGCTGTCCGGGAACCAGAACGCGCCTTCGCGCGGCGGCACGGCCAGTTTGACGGGCAGCGACGGATTGAATATTTTCGACCACGCGGACAGATACGACGGCGTCTTCAGAAGATACCCACAGTTCGCGAGCAGCAGACTGGCGACGAGCGCCTCGCGGCCGATCGCCAGCCCCGGATGTCCGCTGAAATGCACGGGCGTGCCGCCCGTCGCCAGCAGCCTGGCGGGCGCGACGCTGACGGGCACGGGGAAGTCCCACTTCACGAAGTAATCGAGAAACGCCTGTTCGTCGCTCGACACGAAGATGTTCGTCAGTTGCGGTTCTTCGGCGAGCGTGCGCTCGACAAGCCGGCAGAAATCTTCCCAACCGATCGTATGCGCTTCGAGCTTCTTGTCGGTGCCGCGAAAATGCACGCCGAGCGTCGCCGCACCAATGCCGATCCGTCGGCGGATCGTCTCGACTTCCGAGCGGATCGGCGCAGTCGGCTGATAGTGCGCGCGGAACAGCGCGCTCGCGTGGCGCAGTTCGAGCCTCGGCTCATAACGGCGGCGAAATCCGAGTCCGCCGAGATCGTGGACAACCGACGTACGCAGCCGCATGTTCGACGCCGGCGAGGCGGGCACGCCGACGGTATCGAAGTATTCGCCGAACCAGTCGACCCGGCCTTCCGGATCGCCGTAAATTCCGCCGCGTGCGGAGATGAGCGGCGTGAGGCGCTTCTCCTCGCAATACATGAGGATGAACAGCACCATCTGCATGACCGAGAAGAAACCCGAGTGCGCGCGAATTTCGATCGCGAAATAGCCGCGATTCAGACGTTGCTGTGCGTGCAGCGTGATGCGGCCCGGTGTGCTGATCGAATGTTTGAAGCGCTCGCTGCGTCGGATGTGTCTCGCGATGTCGATCAACTTGTTCAACATGCCACGTCCCTCTCATGCGCCGGGCAGCCCTTCCCGGCTAAGCCGTCTGTGTATTCGAAGAAACCGGGCGCGCGGCGGCGGGGTGCGTAAAGGTAGCGAGGCGTCCATCATGCAGGTCTGTCCTGCGCGCCTCGTTCGTCATACGTATCGGACCGCCGGCCCGATGCAAAATCGGCCAGCAAATAGACGTGTTGCGTCACGCGTCATCTTAAAGGGCATAAACGCAATGGTCGAGTGTCGCAAAATTGACTGTGTGCGACGCCTCACATTCGGCAATTATTAGCGCTTCGTCCTGCTAATCGTATGAACTTATCGCGCGTGCGAATGATCGGCGTCGGCCGTGGTGAACACGGCGACGGCTTCGCGCAGCGAGCGCGCCTGTTCCGCCATCGATTGCGCCGCCGCCGATGCTTCTTCGACGAGCGCAGCGTTTTGCTGGGTGACTTCGTCCATCTGCGTGACGGCGAGATTGACCTGCTCAATGCCCGTGCTCTGCTCGTTCGACGCCGCCGAAATCTCGGCGATGATCGCCGTCACCTGTTGCACCGAGCCGACAATCTCGCCGATGATCCCGCCCGCGTCGCGCACGAGATCCGAGCCCGCGGCCACGCGCGTCGACGATTGCTCGATCAGCGCCTTCACTTCCTTCGCTGCCGTCGCGCTTCGCTGCGCGAGCGCACGCACTTCGCCGGCGACGACAGCGAAGCCGCGTCCCTCTTCGCCCGCGCGCGCTGCCTCGACGGCCGCGTTCAGCGCGAGGATGTTGGTCTGGAACGCGATGCCTTCGATCACCGCGATGATCTCGCCGACTTTCGACGAGCTTTCCGAAATGCCCGCCATCGTGTCGACCACGCGCCGCATCACGTCGCCGCCATGCACGGCCGTGTCCGATGCTTTTTCGGCGAGCGTCGTCGCGTGGCTCGCGTTGCCCGCGTTCTGCCGCACGGTGCCCGTCAGCTCTTCCATGCTCGCGGCCGTTTCTTCGAGCGACGCCGCCTGTTCCTCGGTGCGCGCCGACAGGCTCATATTCCCCGCCGCGATCTGCGAACTGGCCGTCGCGACGCCGTCCGCGTTGCGGCGCACGTGGCTCACCACGTTCGAGAGACTCGTCTGCATCTCGGCGAGCGCGTTGAGCAACGCACCGATTTCGTCGTTGCCGTGTTCCTCGATGCGCGTCGTCAGATCGCCCTGCGCGACGCTGCGCGCGACATCGACGGCGCGCGTCAGCGGCGACGTGATCGAGCGGCTGAACAGGAACGCGCCGCCCAGACCGGCGACGAACGCGACCATCATCAGCACGACGCTGATTGCGCCCGCGCGGCGCGCGTCGTCGGCGGCTTGCGCGGACATCGCCGCCGTTTTCGTCGCGATCTGGTCGACGGCCTCGCCGAGCAGGCGCGCGGGTTCACGGTCGACGCCGGCTACCGCCTTGTCGCCCGCAGTCGGCTCGAAACCGGCCTCCTTGAACGCTTCGAGCCCCTTGCGATAGCCGCCGCCCATCTGCACATGCGCCGTCGCGAACTGCTCGACGAGCCCGCGCGTGCCGCCTTCTTCGAGCGACGCGAGCAGCGCCTTCGTCTGCGTATCGACGAGGCTTTCCTGCTTCTCGAACGCGGCCCAGCCCTTGTCGAACTTCGCGGGATCCTTGCCGCGCAGCAGGATGTCCTTCCACTCCTGAACCTGAAGCTTGAAGTTGACGAGGATGTTCGACGCCATGCGCTCGTTCGCGACGTGGACGCGCACGAGGTCGTTGTATTCGTCGATCGAACGATGCATCGCGTACAGGCCGTACATCGCACCTGCGAACATCAGAAAGAGGGCTGCGGCAAAAGCGAGGGGAAGCTTGAATGTGAGTTTCATGAACGGAGCAAGGAAGAGTGCGCGGGCCTCGCGCGGCGCAGTGATTCGAGCGCGCGCGATGCCCGTTGGAGCCGACGTCTGCCTTCGCCTCTTACGGCTCAGTTCGTGGTCTGCTGAACCCGCCCCCAATATTTGGGAAGAAATTTCCCGCTGTAAACGATTTCAGGAGTCGAGGGTTTACCCGGTCGCACTGCGTCGGGCGCGAGATGCTCCGAGCCGCGTCGCGGCTCAACCCTTCATGTCGACCCAGATGCGGCCCCAGGCGGTCGCGTACTTGAGCGCCTGTTCGCCGTCGTAGAAGAAATCGAGTTCGTTGAAAGTGCGAGGTGGGAGACCCGGCTTTTCGATGATCAGGTCGGCCGCGTGCATGCCGTCGTCGCGAACAGCAGCGCTGGCTTGCAGGCGATAGCCTCGGTGTGTGGTCAGCATGGGAATGGTCATTGATACGTCTCTGGCTTCAACCGGAATGGCTGGCGGTAGCGCTTCGCCGCAGATAGCCGACGCCGCGCTTCACGCCCGTCCCGATTGCTCTCAGGCCAGGATTCGCATTATCGCGATGCCCCGTTACTGTTCAATGACGGCCGGCGTTCTGGCGCGCCGGCCGATTTTTATCCGTTTTATCTGATCAATCCGATCGATGGGCTCAGTCGGCTCAGTCGGCGATCGGCTTGCCCGATGCGTCCTTGACCTTGGCCTTCCACTGCGTGCGAATCTCCGACACCACGGCATCCGGCAGCGTGATGTAGTCGAGTTCCTGCGCCGTCTGGTTGCCGTTCTTGAACGCCCAGTCGAAGAACTTGAGGGTTTCCTTGCCGCGATCCGGCTTCTCCTGCGCCGAATGCACCAGCACGAAGGTCGCGCCCACGACGGGCCACGCGTCCTTGCCCGGCTCGTTGGTGAGGATCTGATAGAACGACTTCGACCATTCGGCGCCCGCGGCGGCCGCCTTGAAGGTTTCCGTCTTCGGTTCGACGACGGCGCCTGCCGAGTTCTTCAGCGACGTGTACGTCATCTTGTTCTGCTTCGCGTACGCCCACTCGACATAGCCGATTGCGCCCGGCAACCGCTGCACGAAGGCCGCGACGCCGTCGTTGCCCTTGCCGCCCGTGCCCGTCGGCCAGCTGACGGTCGTGCCTTCGCCCACCTTGCTCTTCCACTCCGGATTCACCTGCGCGAGATAGTGCGTCCAGATGAAGCTCGTGCCCGAGCCGTCGGCGCGACGCACGACGGCGATATCCGTGTCGGGCAGCTTCGCGCCCGAATTGAGCGCGGCAATCGCCGGGTCGTTCCACTTCTTGATCTTGCCGAGGTAGATATCGCCGAGCACGGGGCCCGACAGCACCAGCGAACCCGGCTTCATGCCGGGCAGATTGACCACCGGTACCACGCCGCCGACCACAGTCGGGAACTGGAACAGGCCGTCTTTCGCGAGTTCGTCGTCTTTCAGTGGCGCGTCGGAGCCGGCGAAATCGACGGTTTTCGCGAGCACCTGCTTGATGCCGCCCGACGAGCCGATGCCCTGATAGTTGATGCGGCCGCCGCCTGTCTTCTGATAGGCGGCGGCCCATTTCGTGTAGATCGGCGCCGCGAAGGTGCTGCCTGCGCCCGTGATGTCGGCCGCGTGCGCGAAGGAAAGCGACAGCGCGCCGATCAGGCCGGCCGCCGCGAACGATGCGAGTTTCATGGTTCACCTCCTTTTGTCGGGCAAAGCGGCTCCGTGGGAGCCTGGCTCTGTTCCCATGCAAGATCGCTGCTGAAAGTTTTGTATGGGGTGCGTTTCGAAATTAGACGCGCTTCGTGACAACGCAGTGACGAATGAAGCGATGCGCGCCGACTGCCTGGACAGACGAAATCTCGCGTTCAGATGTCGGCGGTCAGACGGCCGAGTTGACGCAGGGCGGCGTCCATCCGCTCGTCGAATGGAGCCGGGCAACTGAGCCGGATGTATGAGCGAAACCGCTCCGAATTCGAGAAGATCGAACCCGGCGCAATGCGGATGCCGTGCGGCAAGGCCGCTTCGAACAGCGCTTCCGACGATTTGCCGTCCGGCAGCGCGACCCATAACAGCAAGCCGCCCGGAGGCAGATTCAGGCGCGTGCCCGCCGGAAAATAGCGGCCGATGGCATCGGCGCTCGCTTCGCGCTGCACCCGCAACTTCTCGCGCAGGCGATGCAGATGCCGGTCGTACGCACCCGAGCCGATGAATTCGGCGGCCACGAATTGCGCCAGCGATTCGTTGTGACGCGTCTGCGCGAACTTCAGCAGCCGCACGCGCGCGTGCCAGCGCCCCGACGACATCCACCCCAGCCGCATACCCGGCGCGAGCACCTTGTTCAGCGACGCGCAGTAGATCACGCCGCCGTCGCGATCCCACGACTTCAGCGGCCGCGCGGGTTGCGCCGATTCGATCAGCTCGCGATACGGCTCGTCCTCGATCAATGCGATGCCACGACGCGCACACAGTTCGACGAGTTCTGCCTTGCGGGCGTCCGGCATCACGCAGCCGAGCGGATTCTGCAGATTCGGCACGACGACGAGCGCCTTGAGGTCCGGGCAAGCGGTCAATGCGATATCGAGCGCTTCGAGCGACAGGCCCGTCGTCGGGCTGGTCGGAATTTCGAGCGCGCGCAAACCGAGGCTTTCGAGTATCTGCAACAGCCCGAAAAATGCCGGCGACTCGACGGCGATCGTGTCGCCCGGCTGCGCGACCGCGCGCAACGCGAGGTTCACGGCTTCGACACCGCCGCTCGTCACGAGCACGTCGTCGGGGGCGACGGTCACGCCCGCCGACAGCGCGCGCTTCGCGACGGCCTGCCGCAATTCCGCCGCGCCGCCGTCTTCACCGACTTCCGTCAGCAACGTCGGCTTGTGACGCAGGATGCGCGACGCGAGCGCCTGCAGCCGCTCCGTCGGATACAGCACGGCGTCGGCCGTCGCGCCGCCGAGATTGAGCGCATCCGGAAACGCCTGCGCCCGCTCGATCACGCGCGAGATGCGTTCGTGCAAGCCGACATAGCGCGCGGGCTCGGGAAGCGCCGGAATGTCGGGCTCGGCGACGGTCGCCAGCTTCGACGCGCTCGGACGTCGCACGAAGTAGCCGGCGCGCGGCCGCGCCTGCAGCCAGCCGCCGTCTTCGAGACGCCGGAACACCTGAATCGCCGTCGACAGACTCACACGATGCTGGCTCATCAGCGCGCGGACCGATGGCATCCGGTCGCCGGGCGCGAGCGTCCCCGACGCGATCACGCGGCGATAGTGTTCCGCGAGGCGTTCGTAAAGCGGCGCGCCGGATTGAGGATTCGCCCGGCAATCCGTGTCGTCGTGCGTAAGAAGAGGTTCGTCGTTCAACAGAGTCATCCGATGGATCGTGCCTGCTGCCACGACAGATCGCCAGATACAGACAGCGGTAATTCAGACCGGAACAGGACGCAAAAAGATGTTCCTGTATCGGTACAGATTCTAAAGCCGTGAGTCTGTTGTGTTCCGCAAGCCGTCTTTACGCTGTTGACTCATGGCCCGTCGATTTTTTCGGGCCGCGTTTAGACACTTGAACTGCGAGCTTGCGATGAAACCCCTCGACCAACGATACGCCCCCGGACAGATCCGCGCGAACTGGTTCAAGCGCGGCAGCGCGATTACCGTGCTGAACGGCGCGCTGCGAGTGAGCTACCGCGACGGCTCGCTCGACTGGCTGCTCGGCGACGCGCCCATGGTGTCGATCGTGCTCCGCGAAGGCGACTGTCATGTGCTGCCGTACGAGGCGTACGTCGAAGTCATCGTGACGGGCGAACGCGCGGCGATTGCGCGGATCGATGCGGGTCCGCTCAAAGGTTCGATCGCGGCGCGTATCGTGCGGTGGTGTGTTTCGATGGGTCGGCTGAACGGCGTGCGGGTTCGGCGCAGTTGAGGTCGCGGACGTCCATCGTCCGCCGGGCTCACGCCGTGAACGGCAGTTCAGCCTGGACAGGCAGCGGCGGCGCCTGCTCGCTTGCCAGCGACAACCCGCTCACACGCACGCCCAACAGCCGCAGCTTGCGGCTCAGCGCGACGCGTTTCAGACATTCGGTTGCTGCACGCCGGATCGCGGCGCCATCGGATGTCGCGACGGGCAAGGTCAGATCGCGCGTCACAGTGGAAAAATCGTCGAAACGCAGCTTGATGCCGATCGTGTGCCCGACGTAGCCCTTGCGCTGCAAATCTTCCGCGACGCGCACGCACAGCCGCGTGAACGATTCCGATAACGCCGGCCGGTCATGTCGCGGATGCAGATCGCGTTCGAATGTGGTCTCGCGGCTCATCGACTTCGGCTCCGATTCGACCACCACAGGACGCTCGTCGACGCCCTGCGCAACGTGCGTCAGCCACGTCGCGTACTTGAGCCCGAAATTGGACTGCAGCAGATCCGGCGCGGCATGCGCCAGATCGCCGACCGTGTTGATGCCGAGCGTCGCCAACCGCTCGCTGGCCTTCGGCCCGATGCCGTTGATCGTGCGTGCGGCCAGCGGCCAGATGCGCGATGGAATGTCGTCGGGCGTCAGAATGGTCAGGCCGTCGGGCTTGTCCAGCTCCGAGCCGATTTTCGCGAGCAGCTTGTTCGGCGCGACGCAGATCGAACACGTCAGGCCCGTCGCCGCGCGCACCGCCTGCTTGATGCGCGCACCGATGTCGGCGGCACCGCCGGGCAAGTCGGTGAGATCGATATAGATTTCGTCGATGCCGCGATCTTCGATACGCGTCGTGAACTTCGCGACTTCGGCCTTGAAGAGCCGCGAGTAGTGGCGGTATGAATCGAAGTCGGTGGGCAGCAGGATCGCGTCCGGCGCGAGTTGCGCGGCCTTCATCATGCCCATTGCGGAGAACACGCCGAATGCGCGCGCCTCGTAAGTCGAAGTGGTAACGACGCCTCGTCCCGCGTAGTCCTTCAGCCGGGCAAAACGGCGCGTGCCGTCAGCCAGTGTTTCGGGCGCCGCATTGCGTCCGCCGCCGATCACCACCGCCTTGCCGCGCAGTTCCGGATAGCGCAGGAGTTCGACGGATGCGTAGAACGCGTCCATGTCGAGATGCGCGATTCGGCGGACGGTGACACTCATGATGCGCGATGCGGTTTGCGATGGAGGATTGCGCTGCAAGCGCGCCAAACGTGGCATGTACGCTTGGGCAAGCGAGAACAAGCAGTTTAACAAGTTGCCCGTGCAACCCGGATCAAGCGACAGCCGCCTGCCCGCCTCCGTCAGACGCGAAACACATTGCCGTCAGGACCGATCTTGCGCGGAATACTCCGGTTGCCCGGCCGCTTCGTCGATACCACCGACGACGCGCCCTGCACCGCCGGCGCATTGCCCGGTTCCGTCACTTTCCTCGCGAGCCGTGGCGCCGAAGGCTTTTGTGCATGCGGACGCACCGGTTTCTGGGCCGGCGAGCCCGCCGCGTGACCGCGTGCTTCAGGCGGATTCCAGATTTCCACGTATTTCTCCGCGTGCGCCGCAGAAGTCATAGCGAGCAAGACGAGCCCGACCCACAGACGACCTGCCTTCATTGCCCATTCTCCTGTGCTTCGTTTGCTGCCACGGGCGAACCTGCCGTGCCCACCGACCGGCCGTTCTCGTATGCATAGAACGTCGGCTCGCCCGCCTTGCCACGCCGGATGGCCTCGTCGATTTCCCGTTCGCCGAACGCCGACTTCAGGTTCGCGACAAACGCCGCGATCTCCGGCATCGGATGACCCACGGGTTGATGCACACGCATATCCATGACGCACGTTCCTCTTCAATCGCACATCGATACTGTATATTCATACAGGGTTTTGTGCAATTCCTGCGGAGGATGATTTGCCACTCATTGGCCACTCATTGGCCACTCGGCCAGGACGTCACTCGTCCGTGCCGTCGCGCAGGCGACTCGCGAGGTAATCGATCAGCGCCCGCACTCTGGAAGGCAGAAAGCGATTAGGCGGATACAGCAGCCACACGGGGCCCATATAGGAACGCGCCTCGAACTCCCAGTCCGCGAGAACCTGCACCAGATCGCCTTGCGCCAGCGTCTGGGCTGCGGCGAAGTCGGGCAAGCTGGCTATCCCGAAGCCCAGCAACGCGGCATCGAGACGGGCACTCACATCGTTGGCGGTATAACGTCCCCGCACTTCCAGCGATTGAGTCTGCGTGCCGCGCCGGAAATGCCATCGGTTGTCGTCGACCGTTTCGCCCAGATACAGACATTCGTGCCGGGCGAGATCGCGCGGTTCGACGGGCGTTCCGTGTGCGTCGAGATAAGCGCGTGACGCGCAAAGCAGCCATTTCGCGGTGCCCAGCCGCCGCGCAGCCAGGCCCAGCGGAGGCGAACGGGTCAGCCGGATCACGATATCGACGTCATCGCGCAACGGATCGACTTCGCGGTCCGCGAAAACCAGTTGCACGTCCACGTCGGGCCAGCTGCGCAGAAATTCCGGGATCAGCGGATGGATTACGGATCGGGCGAAGGCGATCGGCGCACTGACGCTGACCTTGCCGCGCGGCTCGCCGACCACTTGCCCGGCGACGTCCACCGCACCCGACGCCGCGCCGACGATGTCGCGGCAATAGCCGTAGACCTGCGCGCCCGAATCCGTCACGCGGATGCTCCGCGTCGAGCGCTCCAGCAAGCGCGTGCCGAGCGCTTCTTCGAGGCGCTTGATCTGGCGGCTGACCGTCGACGGCGTACTGCCCAGCTGGCGCGCGGCTTCGGAGAAATTGCCCGAGTCGACGACGCGCGCAAAGGTCGCCATGTCGGGCAGCAGCGCGAAAAGCTCAGTGGGATTCATGGCGCTTCATTTGTGCATTCACGACATAAAAGATGTTCCGCGAGACCGGATTATAGTTTTCAGCGCAATACTCGACAATCGGGACCGTTCTAAGAGAAACCGAGGTCCGCTGTGTCGAAACAAAGAAACCTGCTCTGGATATCCGACCTGATGCTGCTCGCAGTCGCGATGGTCTGGGGCACGAGCTATGGGGTCGTGAAAGTCGCGCTCGCGTTCTATCCCGTGCTGGGGCTGCTCGCGCTGCGCTTCGGCCTGACGTTCATCGTGCTGTCGCCGGCCTTGCGATCGCTGCGGCATGTCAAGGCGTCCTCGTTACTCGGCGCGTTGGGCGCGAGCGTCTTGTTGCTCGGCATTTTTCTGGCCGAGACGTTCGGGATCTCGATGACCCGAGCATCGAATGCCGCGTTTCTCATCAGCTTGTGTGTCGTGCTGACGCCGCTCGTCGAATGGGCGCTGCTGCGCAGAGCACCGTTGCCCGTCGAGTGGCTCGCTGTCGGCATGTCGCTGGCGGGCGCTGCGCTGGTGAGCGGTGGCGTTTCCGTTCCGACGACCGGCGACGCGCTGATCCTGCTCGCAGCGCTGCTCCGCGCGTTGATGGTATGCGTGACCAAACGTGTGATGCGCGATCCGGCGCTCGCGCCGCTGTCGGTGACGGCGATTCAGGCGGGCACGGTGACGTTCGGCAGCGTCGTCGTTGCGCTGATTGCGGCGCCCGACCAATGGCGCGCGCTGCCGACGCTCGTCGGACATGGCGTTTTCTGGATGAGCATCGGCTACCTCGTGATCGCGTGCACGCTGTTCGCGTTCTTCGCGCAAAACTTCGCCGTGAAGCGCAGCAGCCCGACGCGCGTCGCGCTGTTGATGGGAAGCGAACCGGCCTTCGGCGCGCTCTTCGCGTACGCATGGCTCGGGGAACATCTGGCGATGTCCGCCTGGATCGGCGGCGGTCTGATGGTGCTCGCCTCCCTGCTCGCGACCGCGCCTTGGCAGAAGCACGCCGGCGCCAAGCTCGAAGTGCATGCAGCCGTCACGAACGACGCCTGACAGCGCGCAATTGCGACGAGCCGGCTGTCGCGCTTATGCTTGTGGCCCGCATGATCAAGTCAACGAAGGAAGAAGCACGCAATGTTCAATCACGTAGTAGTCGGTTCCAACGACCTCGAAAAAGCGAAGCAGTTCTATGACGCCGTGCTGGGCGTACTCGGCGCGGGCGAAGGTCGCAACGACGACAACGAACGCCGTCGTCGTTATGTCTATCGGACGGGCACCGGCGCATTTTTCGTCACGCAACCGATCGACGGTCAGGACGCGTCGGTTGCCAATGGCGGGACAATCGGGTTTTCCTGCCAGTCGGCGGAACAGGTCGATCGCTGGCACACAGCCGGCATCGCGAATGGCGGGCAATCGGTGGAAGATCCGCCCGGCGTGCGCGGCCCGGCTTCCAGCGGCGTGTATCTCGCCTACTTGCGCGACCCGGACGGCAACAAGCTTTGCGCTGTGTATCGGATGCCGGGCTGATTTCGCTTATTCTCATTCCAGCGCAGCAGATAAAAAACGCCGGCCATCGCCGTCACGCGACGCCCGGCGTCACCGCTAAAGATCTAACCGCGTTCAGATCAGAACGCGTGACGGATGCCCACCATCCCGACGAACTGCGACGGCCCCGACGACGGCGTCGTGTTCTGCGAATCGCCGACGACAGCCACCGCATCCGCGATCGTCGTGCCCGAACCCGACGCAATCAGCGACTTGCCGCGCGCCAGTTGATACGCCTCGAGCGCATAGAACGTCGTGCGCTTCGACAGGCTGTAGGTTTGTTCGAGCGAAATCTGGTGATACTGCGCCGGATCGTCGATACCGTTCGCCTTGCTTGCACGCGTGTAGCTATAGCCGATGCCGGCAATCACTGACGGCGTGAAGCGATACGTGGCGATCGCGCCGTACGTGTTGAAGACCGCCTCGCTCGCGAACAGCGAATGCGAACCCGGCGCGTACTGCACGTTCGAGTAGTTCACGCCGACCATCAGATCGGGGGTGAAGTTATAGCGGGCGGCGGCCGCGATCATCTGCGTGCTGCTCGCGCTCGCGTAGCCGTTGTTCACGGGCGAATTGATCGCGAAGCTGCCGAGCGACTGGCTCGTCGTGATGTCCTTCAGCTTCACGTAGCCCGCCGCCGCCGAGAACGCCTGGTAATCGTAGCGAAGCGCCGCGCTGAACGTGCTGCCGCTCGTCACGCTGCCCGGCACACCGCCGAGGCCATACTGCGCGGCGAACGACAAGCCCGCGATAGTCGGCGACGCGTAGGTGATCGAGTTGTTGAAGCGCAGCGTCGTATCCAGCGCATCGAGATCGCCCGGATGCGCGCCCGTTGCACCCGTCAACACGCCCGTCGGCCCGAGCGCGCCGACCATGTTGAAGTACGGCGTGTACTGGCGGCCGAGCGTCACCGTGCCGTACTTGTCGTTGCTCAAGCCGACGTAAGCTTGCCGGTTGAAGATCAAACCCGCGCTGCTCTGCGCACCCGTCAGCGAATTGAAGCCGCTTTCCAGCCGGAAAATCGCCTTCGTGCCGCCGCCGAGTTCCTCCGCGCCCAGCAGGCCGAACTTGCTCGCCTGCAGGTTGCCCTGGCTCATGTAGAAGTTCGAATGTCCGCGCTGATTGCTCGAGTAGGCGAACGCGTTATCGACGACGCCGTACAGCGTGACGCTGCTTTGCGCCATTGCGCCCGTCGAGAGAACCGCGCCTGCAAACGGCAGGCATGAGAGGGCCACTGCACGCATGCGCGTGCATGTCGAAGTCTTCATTTTTGTGAGTCTCCTGCTTGTGATGCGGCCTGTCGGCCGCCCTTGTGGTGTGTGTCGATGTCCTGGATCAGTTCGCGAGGCGCAGCGTGAGACGGCGCCAGCCGTCCACCACCGTATCGCCCGTCACTGCGCCGTTCGTGCACGTCGCCGCGCGCGTGTCGGACGCGGGCACGCTCAGCTGCACCTCGTTCTGCTCAAACGGCATCTGCCCTTCGCGTTCGATCGAAATGCGCAGCGTGTTCGCGTCGCTGGCAATGACGACGTTCCAGCGTCCCTGCGCGCCGTCGCGCCAGGCTTCCGTTTCGCCGTCGTCTTCGATGCAACCGCCTTGCGCCGTGCCTTCACCCTTGCACGGCACGGCCATGAACGCACGCTCGTCGGCGCGTTGCGCGAAGTGCTGCTCGGCGATGTTCAACGGAATCACGCTGCCCTCGCGCAGCAACATCACCGGCTGTTCGAACGGCACGGGTTGCGTGATGCCTTGTCCGCCGTCGAACACTTCGCCGCTCCAGTACGACGCCCAGCGCGCGCCCGCCGGCAGCCACACTTCGCGCTCGCTCTGCCCTTGCTCGACGACGGGCGCGACCAGCAGCGACGAACCGAGCATCATGTCGTCGCCATCGACGAGGCAACGCGGATCGTTCGGAAACTCGGCAAACATTGGGCGCAGCACCGGCTCGTACGAGCGATGCGATTGCCACAGCAGTTCATACAGATACGGAATCAGCCTGTAACGCAGCTTGATGAGGCCAGCGATCGTGCTGGTCGCTTCGGGATACATCCACGGTTCGTTGACGGTGCCGTCGTCGTTCCACGAATGAATGCTGAAACGCGGCAGGAAAATGCCGAACGCGACCCAACGCAACAGCAATTCCGGCTCGGGCGCCGGCCCTGAAAATCCGCCGATGTCGTGGCCGCTGTTCGACACGCCCGACATCGCGAGCCCGAGGCCCATTTTCAGGTTGTAGCGCAGCGTTTCCCACGACGTGTAGTTGTCGCCCGACCACGTCTGCACGTAGCGATGCATGCCGACGCCGCCCGAACGCGACACGAGGAACGGCCGGGTTTGCGGCGCATATTCGCGTTGTGCGTCGCGTGAGGCGCGCATCATCAGCTGCGTTTGCAGCACCTTCGCCTGCTGCGCGGGGAACGGCTCGCCGAAGCCTTGCGCGATCGCGTCGGGCGTCCAGATTTCGAACTCGTTGTTGTCGTTCCACGTCGACGCCATGCCATAGCGCAGCAGACTGTCCTTCACGCGCGCTTTCCACCAGTCGATCGTCTTCGGGTTCGTGAAGTCGAGATACGCGCCGACTTCGTCCCAGAACTGCACCCACGTCGCCTCGCCGTCGCGCGACTGGATCAGCAGACCGGCTTTCGCGGCTTCATCGAACGCGGGGTGATCCTGCAAAAGACACGGCTTGATGTTCGGGCACAAGCGCACGCCCTCGCGCAAATAACCGTGCACGAAACCTTCGATGTCCGGGAATTTCTCGTGATTCCAGTTGAACACGTAGCGCTTCGGTCCGATCGACGTATAGCCCGACGACAGATGGAACGAATCGCACAGAACGTCGTGCTCACGGCAACGTTCGATGAATTCGCCCATGCGGCGCTGCGCGTCGGGCGCGTCGGTATAGCTCATCGTCGAGCCGGAATAGCCGAGGCCCCACTTCGGCATCAGCGCGGGCCGGCCCGTGAGCCACGTGAAGCGGCGCACCGCATGCAGCGGCGTATCCGCCGACGCGATGAAGTAGTAATCGAGATCGCCATGCTCGGCGACGAAATGCCGGTAGTGGCCGTGATAGTTGTCCAGCTCGCGGCCCATGTCGAAACGGCAATCGGCGAGCGTGTCGTAGAACAGGCCGAAACCCAGCGACGTCTGCGGCTGCCACGTCACGTAGAACGGAATGTGTTTGTAGAGCGGGTCCGTGTGGCGCGCGCTGTAGCCCATCGCGTCGATGTTGCGCATCTCGTAGCTCTGGTTCGCGCGATCCAGCGTGCCCGCACGCTCGCCGAGACCCACGTACATTTCGCCGCGCCGCCGCTCGACGTAGTGATAGACGCGCTCGTCCCACCAGCCGAAGTTATACGCCTGCGTCTTGCGGTCGCTCATCACGTGATGCCACGCGCCGTCGCGCGCGATGTCCCACGAACAGAAGCCGCCATCGAGCGTGACCGTCAGACGCACTTTCGACGTTTCGACGACGAGCCGGTCCGCGTCGCTCGTCGCGCTGTACACGACGGGCTCGAATCCTTGCAGGTCGCGCCGGTCACGACCTTCGAGCGGCACGTCGTCCAGACCGGGCGCAATCGCCCAGGTGCGCGGGCCGCGCAGTTCGCCGTTCGGCAGCACCAGCACGCGGATGATGTCGTCGGCGAGCACGAACAGTTCGATGCGTGCGCCGTCGTCGGCGGACAGTACGACGGGATTACCCGCTTGCCCCGCGCCCGCTTGCACGGCGCCAGCGTCGGAGACGGAAAACTGCGGTCGATTCTTCAACGTAGCCATGATGTGTTTCCAGGTCAGTCAGTTCAGGCCGCGCTGCCCGCGCCGCTTCCGGCGCGTTGCAGACGGGCGTCGCGCGTCACGCCACGCATGAGGATCACGAGCAGCGTCGCACCGATCAGGTCGAAGGCGCCGAGCGCGCCGAACAGCGGCGTGTAGCCAATCTTGTCCGCGAGCGCGCCGACCATCAGCGAAAATCCAAGACCGCCGATCCACGCCGCCATACCCGCAAAGCCGGCCGCCGTGCCGACTTCGCCGGGTTCGAAGACATCGGCGGCGAGCGTGTTGACGAGCGCGGAAATCATCTGGTGCGCGAAGCCACCGACGCAGAAGAGCGCGATCGCTTCGTACGGCGACGCGACGAGCCCGATGCACGCCGGGCCGATCATCATGACTGCGCCCAGCACGACGCCCACGATGCGCGACCAGATCAGCGGCACGCGCAGCCGCTTCATCAGGAACGGCGACAGATAACCGCCGAACAGGCCGCCGAGGTCCGCCGCGAGGAACGGCAGCCACGCGAACAGCGCGATCTGCTTGAGGTCCATGTGACGCTCGGTGGCGAGATAGAGAGGAATCCAGAAGCTGAAGGTCTGCCAGGCCGGCTCCGCGAAAAAGCGCGCCTGTGCGATCGCCCAGAAACGGCGCGTGCCGAGCACTTCACGGATGCGGCGCTTGTCCTGGGCGTGAGCGGCGGGCGGCGTCTGCCCTTCCATGATGGTCGCGCGCTCTTTCTCGCCGATGCGCTTGTGGTCGCCGGGCGCGCGATAGAACACGTACCAGAGTGCGGCCCACACGAAACCCAGCGCGCCCGTCACGGCGAATGCGCTCTGCCAGCCGTAGCGCAGCGACAGGAACACGACGAGCGGCGGCGCAAACAGCGAGCCGAGCGACGTGCCCGCATTGAAATAGCCCACGGCGACCGATTTCTCGCGATTCGGAAACCATTCGGCGACCACTTTCATGCCCGCCGGAATCGCGACCGCTTCGGACAGCCCCATCAGCCCGCGCAGCGCAGCCAGCGACAGCCAGCCGCTCGCCAGGCCGTGCAGCATGCCCGTCGCCGACCACAGACACGCGAACAGCGCGAAGCCGAGACGCAGACCGATCAGGTCGATCACCAGCCCGCACACCGGCTGCATGATCGTGTAGCCGATCTGGAACGCGCCGACGACGTACGAATACTGCTGCGTGTTCATATGCAGCAGCGTTTTCAGCTCCGGCGCCATGACGCCGAGCGCGTTGCGCGACAGGTAGTTCACGATCGTCCCGAGACACACGAGCGCGATGATCCACCAGCGCAGGCCAATGATTGTTTTCAACTCTGTCTCCATTCCTTTTACGGACCGGGGCTGAGGCCGCCCGGCGTCCAACCGATCAATGAGCGAATTCGAACATCGGATCGGCATTTATCGTCGGTCATCGTATCACTGAAACGTCTGTCGGATACCAGGGAAAACCATGTAATACCTACATTCGATCCGGCGAAAAGCCTGTCAGACTGAGCGCCTATGTAATTCTTAGGCAATTACGCCGATAAACGGCAACGACTCGCACAGTCTTTCAGCATGTTCGTTCGAACATAAGATTGTTCTCTTGTGCGCCAAATGGAATATCGGTATCGGGCAGAGTTCATAGAAGATCGGCTCTTTATGATGGTCTTCGATACGCGCGGCGTCGAGCGCCCGCTCTCGGCCTGAAGTCAGCCTTTCTGGAGCGACGGGGACGCCATGAAGATCAAAGCGGAAGGATGTATAAAACGCGTCCAGCGAAGAACAGCCGGAGGTCAGAAGAGGATCCGAGTGACGCAAACGAGTTGAGATACGTCATCGTACAAGTCGAATTCAACAAAAACCGGCAAGAACTCCACCTATACTTTCTTTTACCTTTCTTATTTCTTTCGAATTAGACTAGCGCCACACCCAGAACATCACGGAGCGCTATATGGGGAATCTAGGAGGTTTCATGCAAGGCGCAGTCGCATTGGGCGGCTGCATCGGACTGTTCACGACGATCGTCTGTCTCGTCGAACTGTTCAGCGGCTGATCGTCAGATCGAGCGCCGGAGACCACGTAGCACGAAGAGCCGTCGCGAGTCGACGGCTCTTTTTTATTGCTCAATCCTGCTCGACGGCTTGCAGTTCTTCCGCCGTCGACGCGCGCACCCGCTCCGCGAAGCTCTCCAGCGCCGCGATTGAGCCATGCACGCTGTGATATTCCTGCCGCCCGATCCGCGCTTCGAGCACGACCGTCATCCCTGCTTGCCGCGCTATATCGAGGATGTCCATTTCTACCTCCACAATCCGTCCGATTCCTGAATCGCCTGGCGTCCACCGAATCCGACGCCCCTTGATGACCATTCTATAAATCTCTCGTCCAGCATCAATGGCCTACGCGGGGAATCTATGTTCACGTGGATACAACAATCGATGCGCAGTGCTGGCACGGAAGTTACGCGCGCCGCCGCATGCCTGTAGGATTCCCGATGCCGCGCCCGCGCGACGGGCGCATCGCCATCACAACCACCGGGCCGAGGGGACGCCATGATCGTGTACAAGTTCGGAGACGGCGCGGGCGCCATGCCACCCGATCTCAGTCCGTTCGTCGTCAAGCTCGAAACGTGGCTAAGACTCTCGAACATTCCGTACGAAGGACGCATCGGCAATCTCAATGCGATGCCGAAAAAGAAGCTGCCCGTGGCAGACATCGACGGCGTGACCGTGTGCGATTCGTCTGCAATCATCGCTTATCTGCAAGACCGCTACCCGCAGGCGTTGAACGACGCGCGGCTCGACCCGAAGCAACGTGCGCAATCCGCCGCGATCAAGGCGTTGCTCGAAACGCACCTCTATTTCGTGACCGTGTATTTTCGCTGGGCCGTCGACGGCAACATGGCGATCTACAAGCCAATTCTGACCGACTACGCGCAACACACCGCGCCTGCGCCCGCGCGGCCGCTGGTCGGCGCGTTCACGCCGCTGCTGTTGCCCGTGATCCGACGCAAGGTGTTGCGCCAGGCGTGGGAGCAAGGCACGGGACGGCATAGCTACGACGACGTCGCGCGCATGGGCATCGACGGATGGCAGGCCGTCGCGGATCTGCTCGGCGACCAGCCCTTTCTGCTCGGCGACGAACCGACCACCATCGACGCAACCTGTTTCGCGTGGATTCACACGACGGCCGTGCACCCGTTCGACAGCCCCGTGCGCGATTTCGTCTCGCAGCATCCCGCGCTGATGGCGTATCACGCGCGCATCGCCGCGCGCTGCTGGCCAAACCTCCCGCACGCAGCACGGCGCTGACTATCCAGGCCTGTCCAACAGCTTGCTTACTGCTGGCCTGGCTGGCGAACGGCCAATTGTCTATTCCGCTTCGCGCATCCAGCAGCCACAATCTTTGCTCACTTCGTCACCCGAACGCGCGCACTCCATGACCAACCTGCCAATGCTTTCCGCCGACGTCCTGTTCGCCTACTCCGCGTATTTCGTCGGCACGGCGAGTCCCGGGCCGAGCAATCTCGCCATCATGTCGATCGCGAGCACGGATGGGCGCAAAGCCGCGTTCTCGTTCGCCGCGGGCGTCGTGTGCGGCTCGTGCTTCTGGGCGATGCTGGCGGCGCTCGGTCTGTCGGCGGCGCTGCTCGCGTATTCGGGCTTGATGGCCGGGCTGAAGATTTTCGGCGGATGCTATCTGCTGTACCTGGCGTTCAAGTCGGGCCGCTCGGCGTTGCGGCCGCGCGCCGCGCAAACGCAGACGTCGGGTGAACCACTGTCGTTGCGCCGTATCTACACGCGCGGTCTGCTAATGCATCTGACGAACCCGAAGGCGATTCTCGTGTGGATTTCGGTGGTAGCGCTGGCGTCGCCTGCCAATGGTGGCGCGCCGCATATGCTGACGACCGTCGCCGGCTGTCTCGCGATCGGCATGCTGGTGTTCGGCAGCTACGCCGCGCTTTTCTCGACGCCGCTCGCGCGGCGCGTGTATCTGTCGATTCGCCGCTGGCTCGACGGCGGGCTGGCTGTCGTGTTCGGCCTCGCGGGTTTGAAGATACTGACGTCGCGCGCCTGATCTTCAGGACCGCGCCTCGCGTTCACTTCTCCCAATAGCACACGACGCCCTGCCGCGCGCTCGCATCCGACGCATACGGCACGAAACCCTTCGCGCGGCTGCGCGCGTACACGCGGCGTGCTTTCGCCGCCGCCTCGCAGCCGCCCACATAATCGAGCGTTGCGATCCAGAACGCGTGTCCATTCGGCCTGAGCGCCATCGCTTTCCAAGCAGCCAGTTCCGCTTCGACTGACGGGTCGTACTTCGGCGCATACACCTCTTCGTGCGCGATGCCGTCGAGCAGCGACGCAAACGCGACGCCGCCCGTCGAGCCCTCGCGCGTCGTGCGGCCGGTGGCGTTCTGCATCACCAGGATCAGTTCGGGATATTTCTCGCGCAGCTTGCGCACGAGATCGAGACCGCCTTGTGCGCATGTTGCATCGCACGGACCGTTGCGTGTCGCCGTGCCGTGTTCGACGATTTCGAGGTTGTCGAGATAGAAGCCGTCCGCACCCTGCGCGACGAGACGCGGCGCGACGTAATCGACGATGAGCCGCTGATAATCCGCGTTCGACAGGTTCATCCACATTTCCTGCCGATAACCGCGATACGTGCCAGCGTGCGCCGCCTTGTTCGCCTCACACGATACGAAGCCGTCAGGCACGTCGCGCCAGTACGAGCGATACGTCTCGCACGATCCGAGGTTCAGGTAGCTCAGCACGACGTTGCGGCCGCCGTTCTTCAGCGCGGCGACTTCGGCGGGGGTGAAGTTGCCCGCGTCGGGATCGAGATCGACGTCGATCACGCGAAACGTCGACGCAACGCGAGCGAGACTGCCGAGCGACGCAGCGTCGCCGTAGTACGACATCCACGGCGATGCTTCGAATACGCGCGTCTGTACGACGGCGGCTTGCTCCGCAGCATGCGCGCCTGAAAGCGACAACACGAACGCAGCGAGCACGCCGACGCCACCCCGTCGCATGCCATCAAATGCGCACTTCAACTTTCCGTTCACTTGTCGCTCGCAGGAAAAAAACGAGCGCCAGTGTACCTGCGCCGCGTGAAACTACGCGACGGCTCCAGAATCAAACGCCTGCCTGTAGCCGCTGCGCTTCGCGCGCGAACTCGCCGGGCACGACGGGCCTGCCGAACAGATAGCCCTGCTGCCGCTCGCAGCCGATCGAGCGCAGAAAATCCGATTGCTCACTCGTTTCGACACCTTCGGCCGTCACGTTCATGCCGAGCGAGTGCGCCATCGCGACGACGGCATGCGTGATCGCCACGGCATCGCGATGCGCGGGCAAGCCCGCGACAAACGAGCGGTCCACCTTCAGGCTATGCAGCGGAAAGCGCTTCAGATACGACAGCGACGAATAGCCGGTGCCGAAATCGTCGACGGAAATGCGCACGCCCATACGCGCGAGCGTCGTCAGAAGCGGCATCACGGCGTCGCTGTCGCTCATCAGCACGCCTTCCGTGATTTCCAGTTCGAGCGCCGACGGCTCCAGCCCTGCCTGCTCGAGACTCGACGCGACATGTCCGATCAGCTCGCCGTTGATCTGCCGCGGCGACAGGTTCACCGCGATCATCAGATGCGGCGTGATCGTGCGGCGCCATTCGACCGCCTGCCGGCACGCGTTTTCCAGCACCCAGCGGCCGATATCGATGATCAGGCCCGTGTCCTCGGCAACGGGAATGAACTCGACGGGCGACACTTGGCCCAGCTCGGCGTTGTACCAGCGCAGCAGCGCCTCTGCGCCGACGATGCGCCCCGTCTCGCCCTCGACGATCGGCTGATACGCAAGGCTCAGCTCATCGGCGACGAGCGCGCGCCGCAACGACTGCTCGATCGCGAAGCGCCGTTGCAGCCGCTGGCTCAGTTCGGCCGTGAAAAACTGGAAGTTGTTGCGGCCGCGCTGCTTCGCGTCGTACATCGCGGAGTCGGCGTTGCGCATCAGTGTCTGCGCGTCGCGTCCGTCGTCGGGATAGAGACTGATGCCGATCGACGCGCCCAGGTAATACTCGTTGCCGCCGACCGCGAACGGCTGCGCGATCGTGTCGAGCACCTGTTGCGCAAGCGATGTCAGGAACGACGCGTCGCCGTAATCGCCCGTCGCGATCACGAACTCATCGCCGCCGACGCGCGCCAGCGTATCCTCGCCGCGCACACAGGCGGCAAGCCGCGCGGCGACGCTGCATAGCAGTGCGTCACCTGCTTCGTGGCCGGCGATGTCGTTGACCTTCTTGAAGCCGTCGAGATCGACGAACAGCACGGCGAGCTTGCGCACGGCGGCCGGTGGCTTTCCTCGTTCGTACGCGGGGCCCGCATGCGGCGCGAGCAACTCGCTCATCCGGTCGGCGAGATAGGCCCGATTGTAGAGCCCCGTCAGCGAATCGCGCGTGGCGAGATGCTGTAACTGGGCGCGTGCCGCCTGCACCGCGCTGATGTCGTTGAACGAGATGAGCACGGCACCCGGTTCGATTTCACCCGGCTTGAAGATAGGCACGACGTTCTCGGTGATCCAGATCGAGCCGCCGCCCATCAGTTCGAGCCGCAGCGTCATGCCGACCACGGGCCGGCCCGTGCGCAACACGCGCCGCGTCGGCTGATCGCTGGTCTCGACCCGCGTGCCGTCGTCCCAGTAAGCCGCGCGAATCACCTTGTAGATGTCCTGGCCGATCACCTCGCCCGTCGCGCGCAGCATGCGCCGCGCACTCGGATTACAGGCGAGCACGATGCCTTCGCGCGACTGCACGACGATGCCTTCATTCAGATGATCGACGACGAGCCGATGATGCTCCTCGCTCTCCGCGAGCCGCTTGCGCATCAGATCCTGATGGACGGCCAGCCCGACGCTCTGGCCGATCTCGCGCAGGAGCGCCTGTTCGTCGTCGTTGGGACGGCGCTGTCTGTCGTAATAGACGCCGAACGCGCCGAGCACCTGGCCGGCGTCGTCCTCGAACGGCACCGACCAGCACGCGCGAAGCCCAAGCGGAAGCGCGAGATGCTGATAATCGGCCCACAGCGGATCGTTGCCGATGTCCTCGACGATCACCAGCCGCCGCTCGTACATCGCCGTGCCGCACGAACCGGCGCACGGACCGATGCGCATGCCGTCGATCGACGCGCTGTATTGCCGCGGCAGCGACGGCGCCGCGCCGACGCGCACGGTAACGCTGTCCGTGTCGAGCACGAGGATCGAGCATTGCGCGCCTTCGCCCAGCAGCGTTTCGGCACGGCGGCACACCTCGGCCAGCAGTTCGGGCAGCGGCGTGCTGCGCGTGAGCAGGCGCAATACGCTCTGTTCCGATGCCAGCACCTCGGCGGCCAGATCGGTTCCGCGGCGAGTGCGCCCGGCTGGCTTGTCAGTCGCGATGTCTGCAGTCACTTGACGACTCATGGTTGCACTCCCTTCATGCAACAACGGCAGTCGGACGCGCGCTGCGTATCAGGGTTTACGCGAATCACGCGCGCCCGAATGTGCAAAAGCACTAGGTTCCATGCGGATCGAATACGCGCGACTCGATTACGCCGCGCCGCGCGACGATCGCCGTCGACTCCGGAATTTCTTCCCACCAGCCTTCCAGGTCGACGAGCGGCTCCGACAGCACGAGAAACGCGTCTTCGCCGACGGCGGCAAGACGCGGATCCTCAGGATACAACTCCATCAGATGACGGATCGACGTGCTATGAAAAAGCGAGCGCGACTGCCGCTCGCTCGAATAGCGCGCCGACACGATCTGCTCGCCGTCCGTCGCGCAGACGGTCATGTTCAGCGGCGCCTCGATGCCATGCCGCCGCCCCGTTTCCTCGACGAAACCCGCCATGCGTTCGAGCGCCAGCACGGGATCGATCTCCAGCCCGAACGTCAGCGCGAGATAGAACATGACCTCGGAATCCGTCGAGCCTTCGATCGAGGCGAACAGCTCCGGGTCGATGCCGAGCATCAGGTCGCGCCGCACTTTCGGATAGTCGCGTATGAGGCCGTTGTGCATGAAGAGCCAGCGGCCGTAGCGGAACGGATGGCAGTTGGTTTCCTGCGACGGCGTATCCGTCGCCGCGCGGATATGCGCGACGAACAGCGGCGCACGCACGGCCCGCGCAGCATCGCGCAGGTTGCGGTCGCTCCACGCAGGATGCGCGCAGCGGTAGCGGAACGGGATGTCGGTTGGATGGCCGTACCAGCCGACGCCGAAGCCGTCGCCATTCGTCGTGGTGGCGCCGAGCCGCGAATGCAGGCTCTGGTCGATCAGCGAATGCTTCGCCCGGAACAGCACGGCTTCGAGCTGAATCGGGTTCCCTGTGTAAGCCAGCCAGCGGCACATGATCGCTCTCCTCGATGAAAAACGTCTGCGTGCGCGCCCGTTTGAAAGGGACGGCTGCGGCGCACCGCCCGTTCAGCCGCCCGCCCGTCCGCTGGCGATCGGCGCAAGAAACTCGGCCAGCCCCGTCAGGATGATCTGCACGCCGATGCACAACAGCAGGAACGCGGAGACGCGCAACGCGACCTTCGTCCCTTCCTTGCCGAGCAGGCGCCCGAACGTGGCTGCATGGTTATACGTGAACCAGATCGCGAGCATGACGAGAAACGAAATCGTCACGGATGCAATCGACGACATCAGAAACTCCGACAGCTTGTGACTGCGGTTCGCATTCAGCGCGATCGCGGTGGCCATCGTGCCGGGGCCGGTGGTGAGCGGCACCGTCAGCGGAAAGAACGCCTTCGACATCGCGTTGTCGGGATCGACGGGCTTCACGGCCGCTTCGTTCGGCTGCCGTTCGGGCGCGTTGAGCATGTTCCAGGCGCTGACGGCGACAGCCAGCCCGCCGCCGATGCGCAACGCCTCCATCGAAATGCCGAAGAAATGCAGGATCGGCGTGCCGACAAAGAATACGACCAGCAGCACGAAGAACGCATTGATGGAGACGCGCTTGGCGAGCGCGGCACGTTCGGCGTCCGTTAGCGAGTCCGTGCGGTCGAGAAACACGAAGGCGATCGCGATCGGATTGATGATGCTGATCAATCCCGTGAAGCCGAACAGAATCTCCGAAATCAGGCTCGCAATCATCGATGGAATCGCTCTTTGACGGTTTTGTTTTTTGCGCCGCGCAACGCGAGCATGAAGGCCGATCAGTGTATATGCAACGAAATTTACCCGCTACGCACAGACACGATATTCATGCATTGCAGCACACATTCGAACCATGCCGATGCTGACAGGCACTGCGTTTGCGGTTATTGCTTTCATTATGCCTGCACATTTTTGGCGACCTTTACCGAAATGTGGCAAGAGGCATAAAGTCGGTGCGCGGCATCCCAGTCATTGCTTCATGAATTGACGTTCATCGAGACCGACTCAATCACAATCGAGAGGAGTTGTCCCATGTCATTTCGTCTGCTCGCCGTGCTGCCGTTCATCGGCATTCTGCTCGGCGTCCCGTTCGCCAACCACGTCGAGCCGCTCGTGCTCGGCATGCCGTTCGTGCTTGCCTGGATTGTCATGTGGGTCGTGCTGAGTTCCATCATCATGGGCCTCATTTACTGGTTCGATCCCGTCAACCGGCATGATGGATCCGGCGAGGAGGTGCGTTCATGAGCAGCGCTCTCGCAATCATCGCCGCCGTCACGCTGTTCGCGCTGTACCTCGGCATACGCGCCCGCCACGGGCACGACATGAGCCTCGAACAATGGACGGTCGGTGGCCGCAGCTTCGGCACGGCTTTCGTGTTCCTGCTGATGGCAGGTGAAATTTACACGACGTTCACGTTTCTGGGCGGCAGCGGCTTCGCGTACGGCAAGGGCGCGCCCGTCTACTACATCCTGGCGTACGGCACGCTCGCGTATGTGCTGTCGTACTGGATGCTGCCGCCCGTCTGGCGTTTCGCGAAGGCGCATCGGCTCGTGTCGCAGCCGCATTTCTTTGCGCGCAAGTACGACAGCCCGTCGCTCGGCGTGCTGGTCGCGATCGTCGACGTCGTCGCGCTGATTCCCTATCTCGTGCTGCAATTGAAGGGGCTCGGCATCATCGTGTCGACGGCTTCGTACGGCGCCGTTCCGTCGACGGCCGCCATCTGGATCGGCGCGGCCGTGGTCACCATCTATGTGACGGTCTCGGGCGTGCGCGGCTCGGCGTGGAATTCGGTCGTGAAGGATCTGCTGATTCTCGCCATCGTGCTGTTTCTCGGGATCTATCTGCCGATTCACTACTACGGCGGGCTCGGCCAGATGTTCCATGCGATCGATGCGGCGCGTCCCGGCTTCCTGACCTTCCCCGAGAAGGGATCGAGCGTGACATGGTTCCAGTCGACGGTGCTGCTCACCGCGCTCGGCTTTTTCATGTGGCCGCATACGTTCGGTTCGGTGTTCACCGCGAAGGATGAGCGGATCTTTCGGCGCAATGCGATTGTGTTGCCTTTGTATCAGCTGATCTTGCTGTTCGTGTTTTTTGTGGGTTTTGCTGCGGCTTTGAAAGTACCTGGGCTCAAGGGCGGAGATATCGATCTGTCTTTGTTCAAGCTGTCGCTGGCTACGTTCGATCCGTGGTTCGTCGGGGTGATCGGCGCTGCCGGTGTGCTGACTGCTCTAGTTCCTGGCTCCATGATTCTCACGACTGCGTCGACGTTGCTCGCCAATGACGTCTATCGCGGGCTCGTGGCGCGGAATGCTAGTGATGAGGCTGTTGCCAAACTGGCGCGGTTTTTTGTGCCCGTTGTGGCTCTCGTTGCTGTGCTGTTTACGCTGCATGGCGGGGAAACCATCGTTGCGCTGCTTTTGATGGGTTATAGCTTCGTTACGCAGCTCTTCCCTGCTGTGATCTGTAGTCTCGCTCCTCGGAATCGGGCTACCAGGCAAGGGGCTTTTTGCGGGATCGTGGTGGGGGTGGCTGTTGTCGCTGTTACCACGTTGTTCAAGATGAGCGTTGCGCAGCTCATGCCGTTTTTGCCTGACGCGCTTAAGGATGTGAATATCGGGTTTGTTGCGCTTGCTTTGAATGTGGTCGTGTTTGTTGTTGTTAGTGCTTTGACGCAGCCGCATGCGAGGGAAGAGCGGTCGCATGTGCATACGCATTGATTGTTCTCGCGACGCGCCTTTTTTTAGGTTCGTTCTGGCGCGTCGCTGGCATCCGCGTTTTCATGCCTCCCTTCACGCGTCGCCCCTGTGCGGGGCGGCACCTACTTTTCTTTGCAGCGGCAAAGAAAAGTAGGCAAAAGAAAGCCGCTCACACCGCTAGCACTTGTTTTTTGCCCACGGGCTCTCAACGTCCCTCTTCTTCCCGTAGCGCGCTAGCTTCTGTTCGTTGCTAGCGCTTTTTTACTCCGCTTCCTTCGAATACAACGTCGAATCCGCAAAGTGCTCTGCGTCGAGCACCCGCCCAACCAGAATTAGCGCCGTTCTCTCGATGTCCGTCGCCTGTACTTTTTCAACGATGTCCTTGAGCGTGCCCGTCACTTTCTCTTCATCCGGCCAGCTCGCGCGGTAAATCACTGCGACGGGACAATCGCTGCCGTAGTGCGGCGTCAATTCCTCGACAATTCGCGCGATGTGTCTCACTCCAAGATGTATCGCCATCGTCGCTCGATGTCGTGCAAGATCCCCAAGCTGCTCTCCCTCCGGCATCGACGTCTTGCGTGCATAGCGCGTCAGAATCAACGTCTGCGATACATCCGGCAAGGTCAACTCGACGCCCAGTGTCGCCGCGCATGCGGCCGTCGCTGTTACGCCCGGCACGATTTCATATGCAATTCCCAGTGCCTTCAACCGGCGAATCTGTTCGCCGATTGCGCCATACAACGACGGGTCGCCCGAATGCACGCGCGCTACGTCCTGTCCTTTCGCGTGTGCGTCGGCGAGTAGCGCGACGATTGCGTCCAGATCGAGTTCGGCCGTGTTCACCACTTTTTCAGCAACGTTGCCGTTCAAGACGGCTTCCGGCACCAG
The DNA here is from genome assembly GCF_030412785.1 of Paraburkholderia sabiae. NCBI lineage: Bacteria > Pseudomonadati > Pseudomonadota > Betaproteobacteria > Burkholderiales > Burkholderiaceae > Paraburkholderia > Paraburkholderia sabiae. The sequence continues at coordinate 1,972,938 of NZ_CP125295.1, read as the reverse complement.
CGAGCCCGCATACAGAATCACCGGACACGTACGCACCAGACGCTGTCCCTTCACCGAGATCAGTTCTGGATCGCCCGGTCCCGCGCCGATAAAAAACACCGTCATTTCACACCACTCCCATTTCTTCGTTCAACGCGCGCAGCAATTGCGCCGGGCTGTCGAACTCGCGATCGACTTCAGGCAACGCCGGCCGACGCATCATCACGACCGGCATCTTCCGCTCGCGCGCGACTTCGAGTTTCGCTTCCGTCGCCGATCCGCCGCTGTTCTTCGTCACCAGCACATCGATGCCGTTCAGCGCGAACAATGCCCGCTCGCCGTCGATATCGAACGGCCCCCGCGCGTCGATGATGCGCGCTCGCTCATTGCCCGGATGCGCGTCGAGACATCGGACGATCCAGTACTGATGCGCAGGTATCTCGTCGAGATGCGCGAGCGGCTCGCGGCCCGATGTAAAGAGCACGCGCCTGAACGGTCGGACCGCATCGACGAGTTCATCCCAGCCGTCGACCATCCGCCAGTCGTCGCCCGCTTGCGGTGTCCAGCCCGCGCGGCGCAACGCCCAGCACGGAACGTTCGTCGCGCGGCACGCGGTGGCCGCGTTCGCGCTCATTTGCGCGGCATACGGGTGCGTCGCGTCGATCACGAGCGCAATGCCCTCGCTTTCGATGTAGCGCGCAAGCCCCTCGCTGCCGCCGAATCCGCCGACGCGCACGCTGCACGCCAACCCTTCCGGCACGCGTCCGAGGCCCGCGAGGCTATACACATGTTGTGCCCCGAGTTGCCGCGCGATCTGCAACGCGTCGCCCGTGCCGCCGAGCAAAAGCACGCGCTTCACCGCGCTTCTCCGACAATATTGCCCTGCCGGTCGATTGCAAACATCTCCACTTCGACCGATGCCGGCACGATCTCGCGCGCCACGTCCCGCGCGCGCGAACAGACGATATCGCCGAGCGGGACGCCACGCTTCAACGCCATCGCGAGCGCTTCCTGGCTCGTGTTCGCGCCGACGATCGCGGCCTGCAACGCGGCATCGTTGGCTGGATGATCGGCGCACCATTGCGCAAGGAGCGGCAAGTCGATGCTCGAATTGCGGCTATGCAGATCGAGATGTCCCGCTGCCAGCTTGCTCAGTTTGCCGAAGCCGCCGCACATGCTGAGCCTCTCGACAGGCGCGCGCTTCAGATGCTTCAGCACCGCGCCCGCGAAGTCGCCCATTTCGATCAGCGCGATATCGGGCAACTGGTAATACGCGCGCATCGTGTCTTCGCTCGCGTTGCCCGTGCACGCCGCGATATGCCGATAACCATTCGCGCGCGCCACATCGATGCCCTGATGAATCGACGCGATATACGCCGAGCACGAAAACGGCCGCACGATGCCCGTCGTGCCGAGTATCGACAATCCGCCGACGATGCCGAGTCGCGGGTTCATCGTCTTCTGCGCGAGCGCCTCGCCGTTCTCCACGCCGATCATGACTTCGAAGCCGCCTGCGTAGCCGTGCTCGGCGGCCAGATCGGTGAGATGGGTGGTCATCATCTGGCGCGGCACCGGGTTGATGGCGGGCTCGCCGACAGGCAGCGTAAGGCCCGCGCGCGTCACCGTGCCGACGCCCGGTCCCGCATGAAAACGCACGCCGGGCGTGTCGGCGAGCCGCACGCGCGCGAACACGATGGCGCCATGCGTGACATCGGGATCGTCGCCCGCGTCCTTCACGGTGCCCGCTTCCGCGCCGTCCTTTCCGTCGTTCAGCAGACGGCAGAACACGAGCTTCATCGGCACATGCTGGCCTTTCGGCAACACGATTTCAGCGACGTCGCTGGCGATGCCCGACAGCAGCAGACGCGCCGCCGCCAGCGACGTCGCCGTCGCGCAGCTTCCCGTCGTATAGCCGCTGCGCAGCGGCGCGGGTTGTTCGGGCGTTTCGTCGCGCATCACGGTTTGCGGGTGTCGAGTAGCGTGATCGGCAGCGCGGAGCGCCACGTTTCGAAGCCGCCGAGCGCCTGTGCTTCGGCGAGCGCGATGCGCGTCAGCGTGCCGCCATGCTGCGCGCGCCACGCGATCAGCGCCGCTTCGCCTTCGAGCGTGACGGCATTCGCGACCAGCCGCCCGCCGCTTTTGAGCGCCTGCCAGCAGGCGTCGAGCACGCCATCCACGGTTACGCCGCCGCCGATAAAAACAGCGTCAGGCGCGGGCAAATCCCGCAATGCATCGGGCGCCTTGCCTGCGACGAGTTGCAGCGAAGGCACGCCGAGCGCGTCGCGATTGTGTTCGATGAAACGTTGACGCTCGCCGTTCGCTTCGATTGCAATCGCGCGACACGTGGCATGCGCGCGCATCCATTCGATGCCGATCGATCCACAGCCCGCGCCCACGTCCCACAGCAGTTCGCCGGGCGCGGGTGCAAGACGGCCGAGCGTCAGCGCGCGCACGTCGCGCTTCGTCAACTGGCCGTCGTGGCGGAAAGCGTCGTCGGGCAGGCCGGGCGTCAATGCGAGTCGCGGCGCATCGGACGCATCGCGTCGGCATTCGAGCGCGATCAGGTTCAGCGCCGCTGTCTCGCCGATCGACCAGTCCTGCGCGCGAGCGTCGATCACGCGTTCGGTCTCGCTGCCCAGATGTTCCATCACGATCATCCGCGTCGCGCCGAAGCCACGTTCGCCGAGCCACGCGGCGACGGCGGCAGGCGTCTTGCCGTCCGCGCTCAGCACGAACACGCGCGCGCCCTCGTGCAGATGCGTCTGCAAGGCCGCGAGTGGCCGTCCGACGAGCGACACCGTCGGCACGTCCTGCAATGCCCAGCCGAGCCGCGCCGCCGCGAGCGACACCGACGACGGCGCAGGCAGCACGCGCAGTTCGTCGGCGGCAACGTGGCGCGCGAGCGTCGCGCCGACGCCATAGAACATCGGGTCGCCGCTCGCCAGCACGCACACGGGCGTGTTGCGCCGCGCGAGCACGGGCGCGATGTCGAAGGGTTGCGGCCACGGTTCGCGCGCGGCGTTCAGGCACACGGGCAGCATCGACAGATGCCGCTCGCCGCCGTAGATCACCGACGCGTCGATCAGCGCGCGCCGCGCCGCCTTCCCAAGTCCGGCAAACCCGTCGTCGCCCATTCCTACCACGGTCAGCCAGGCCGGCATGCGTCGATCCTCATCTGCTTGATGTACTGAAAATGCTGCTGCGGCCCGTATTCAAAGGCCGCGGCATCGTTGTGCTGTTCGAAAAAAGGCATAATACCCGTTCGCCGGTGCCTTTCGGGGCCTAAGAGGGAACACACATCACTGCGATGACCGTGACTGCCCCCGCAACTGTATGCAGCGAGTTCATGCCAATTTGTGCCACTGGTGTTACCGGGAAGGCCGGACGTGAACGAAGACCTGTGAGTCAGGACACCTGCCGGCCAAAAGTTCGTGCCAGCCAACATCGGGCGGGGTGTACCGATGCCGAGCCGCTCTCCGTCGAGATGCCCGGGCCGTCGCGCGACGTTAACCCGGTGATGTCTTGAGCCACGCTTTTCATTCGTCCGATCCTTCCGCCATGCGCCCTTCCGCCTGTCCCGGGCTGTTGCGCATCGTGCCTGCGCTCGACGGCGGCATCTGCCGCGTGAAGCTCGCGGGCGGCGTCTTGAGCGCGAGCCAGGCACTCGCCATCGCCGATGCAATCGATGAACACGCGTCCGGCATCGTCGATATAACGAATCGCGCGAACCTGCAACTACGCGGCGTCAAGCGTGGACATGAAGAGGCACTGATCGCCGCACTGCTCGACGCGGGACTCGGTCCGCAAGACGCGACACACGCACACGCCGACGACGTGCGAAACGTGATGGTCAGCCCGGCAGCGGGCCGTGATGCCCACGCGTTATCCGACACAACAGCCCTCGCCGCCGATCTGCTGACCTTGCTGCAAAGCGATCCCCGTTGCGCGGCGCTGTCGCCGAAATTTGCGCTGCTGCTCGACGGCGGCGAGCGTTTGATGATGCTCGATCATCCGCACGACATCTGGTTTTCGGCGATGCAACCAAGCGATCATGCGGAGCCGCTATACGCCCTCGGTCTTGCAGGCTGCCCGCCCGTCGCTGCGGAACACGCGAACGCGCTCGCAGCCGTCGCAGCGTCCGACGTTCCGGCGCTAACGCGCGCTCTGCTGCACACGTTCCTCGATCTCGCCGCGCCAGAACACACACGCATGCGTGATGTGATCGCTGCGCATTCAGTCGATAACGTGCTCGCGCATGCCGAACCTCAAAGCGGCATAAGTCTGCTGCGCGGTGAGCCCGTAGAACGCTGGCGCCGCGAGCCCGCCGATGCGTCGCGCAGACTCGGCGCTCGCCAGCAACGCGACGGCCAGCGTTGGCACATCGGCGCTCAGCCCGCGCTAGGCCGCATGAACAGCACAACGTTACGCGGCCTCGCCGTTCTTGCACAACAGCAGAACCACGAAGGCGCAATGCTGCACATGACACCATGGCAAACCGTGCTGCTCACCGACATCGACACATCCAACGTCGCGGCAACGTTGCAAACGCTCGAAACACTCGGCCTCGCAACAACGCCGCACAACCCGCTGACACGCGTAATCGCGTGCGCCGGATCGACCGGCTGCGCGAAAAGCCTCGCCGATACGAAAGCCGACGCGCTAAAGCTCGCCGCACGCGGCGTCCCCGCGCAAACTCAGGTGCACCTCAGCGGCTGCCCGCGATCATGCGCCGCCGCGCATTGCGCGCCGTACACGCTGCTGGCGACGTCGCAAAACCGCTACGACCTCTACACCACACAAGACCCGCGCGAATCGACAGGCTTCGGCCGCCTGCTCGCGCGCGGCGTCACGATCGACGAAGCGGCGGACATCCTGAACGCGTCCGCCGCGCCCCCTTTTGATGAGCCATTCGATGCCTGACTACATTCGCGACGGACAAGAAATCTATCGCCAGTCGTTCGCGACCATCCGTGCGGAAGCTGACCTCTCGCGCATTCCCGCCGACCTCGAAAAGCTCGCCGTGCGCGTGATCCACGCGTGCGGAATGGTCGATATCGTCAGCGAGTTGCGCTTTTCCGACGGCGCGGGCCGCGCGGGACGCACCGCGCTCGCGAACGGCGCGCCGATCCTCTGCGACGCGCGCATGGTCGCCGAAGGCATCACGCGCGCGCGGCTGCCCGCAAACAACGACGTGATCTGCACGCTCGGCGATCCGTCCGTTCCCGATCTCGCCCGAGAACTGGGCAACACGCGCTCAGCTGTCGCGCTCGAACTGTGGCGGCCGCATCTTGAAGGCAGCATTGTCGTGATCGGCAATGCGCCGACGTCGCTGTTTTACCTGCTCGACATGCTCGACGCCGGCGCGCCGCGCCCCGCGCTGATTCTCGGCTTCCCGGTCGGCTTCGTCGGCGCGGCGGAATCGAAGGCGATGCTCGCCGCCGACAGCCGTGGCGTGCCGTTCGTCGCCGTCCAGGGACGGCGCGGCGGCAGCGCGATGGCGGCCGCTGCCGTGAACGCGCTCGCAACGGAGAACGAATAAATGGCCGAACAGAACATCACGCGCGGACGGCTTTACGGACTCGGCGTCGGCCCCGGCGATCCCGAACTGATCACCGTGAAGGCGCTGCGCCTGCTGAAATCGGCGCACGTGGTCGCGTACTTCGTCGCGAAGGGCAAGAAAGGCAACGCGTTCTCGATCATCGAAGCGCATCTGTCGGCGGAACAGGAACAGTTGCCGCTCGTCTATCCCGTGACGACGGAAGCGCTCGAGCCGCCGCTCTCGTATGAAGCGATCATCGCCGACTTCTACGACACAGCCGCCGAAGTGGTCGCGCAGCATCTCGACGCGGGCCGCGACGTCGCCGTGATCTGCGAAGGCGATCCGTTCTTCTACGGCTCGTACATGTATCTGCACGACCGGCTCGCGAACCGGCTGTCGCCGCGTTTCGACGCCGAAGTCGTGCCCGGCGTGTGCTCGATGCTCGGCGGCGTCGCCGTGCTCGGCCAGCCGCTCGTGTATCGCAACCAGACCCTGTCGGTGTTGTCGGGCGTGCTGCCCGAAGACGAACTCAAGCGCCGTCTCGCCGCCGCCGACGCCGCCGTCGTGATGAAGCTCGGGCGCAACTTCGACAAGGTGCGCCGCGTGCTCGACGAACTCGGTCTCGCGGAACGCGCGCTGTATGTCGAACGCGCAACGATGGCGAACCAGCGCATCGTGCCGCTCGCCGACGTCGATCCGATGGCCTCGCCCTACTTCTCGCTGCTCGTCGTGCCGGGGGAAAAATGGCAAGGATGACGACGCCGCCCGCGATCGTGATACTCGGCGTCGGCGCAGTCGAAACCGCGCGGCGCGTGCAGAAGGTTTTCGAAGGCGCGAAGGTTCACGGTCTGCAAGGACGCATCGCGGATGCGGATGCCGACGTCGTGTACAACGAACTCAGCGCGCATCTGCGCGAACTGTACGCGAGCGGCACGCCGATCATCGCGTTGTGCGCGGCGGGCATCGTGATCCGCTGCGTCGCGCCGCTGCTGTCGAACAAGGGCGTCGAGCCGCCCGTGCTCGCCGTCGCGGAAGACGGCAGCGCCGTCGTGCCGCTGCTCGGCGGGCTGTCGGGCGTGAACGCGATGGCGCGCGAGATCGGTGCCGCACTCGACGTGCCGCCCGCGATCACCACGAGCGGCGAACTGCGCTTCGGCGCGTGCGTGCTGAATCCGCCCGAAGGCTACGCGCTCGCGAGCATCGATCAGGGCAAGCGCTTCGTGTCGGATCTGCTCGCGGGCGAAGCGACGCGCATCGAAGGCGACGCGCCGTGGCTCGACGACGTGCAACTGCCGCGTGCCGACGACGCCCGTCGCACGATCCGCGTGACGCCGCTGGCATGGAACGGCGCCACCAATGAACTCGTGATCCACCCGCGCAGCTTAGTCGCCGCGATCGACGCGACGGCGACGGGCGACGGCGTGCAAGAACGTCTGCTAGATGCGCTGCGCGCGCGAGGGCTGGCGACGCAATCGCTGGCCGTGTTGCTCGCGCCTGCCTCACGAATCGGCGACGCAACGCTTCGCGACGCTGCGCAAGCGCTTCAAATCGCGTTGCGCTTCACGGCAGACGGCAATGCCGCGCAAATGCTTCGCGAAACCTTGCGCGTGCCGCACACCGCATTCGATGCCGAAGCCAACGCGCCCATCGCATTCGCCGCCGCCCACGCACCGCTCGATCCTGCCACCGTGGGCCGCGCGCGCGGCAAGCTGAGCGTGATCGGCCTTGGGCCTGGCGATGCCTCGCTGATGGCGCCCGCCGCGCGCGCGGCGCTTGCACTGGCCACCGACATCCTCGGCTACGAGACCTACGTGAAAATGGCGGGCCCGTTCCGCGCGGACCAGCGCGTGCACGGCACCGACAATCGCGAGGAAATGCAGCGCGCGCGTCATGCGTTCGAACTGGCGAGCGCGGGACGTCATGTCGCGATGGTGTCGTCGGGCGATCCCGGCGTGTTCGCGATGGCGGCCGCCGTGCTCGAAGCGCTCGACGAAGCGCAGACGCAGCCGCACTACGCGGCGTGGTCCGGCGTCGAACTGGAGATCGTGCCGGGCGTGTCGGCGGCGTTCGCGACAGCTGCGCAGGCAGGCGCGCCGCTCGGTCACGACTTCTGCGTGCTGTCGCTGTCGGACAACCTGAAACCGTGGAGCGTCATCGAAACGCGGCTGCGGCACGCGGCGGAAGCCGATCTCGTGATGGCCTTCTATAACCCGATTTCGCGCGCGCGGCCGTGGCAACTCGACAAGGCGCTCGATATCGTGCGCGATTTTCGGGCGCCGTCGACCGTCGTCGTATTGGGCCGCGATATTGGCCGTCCCGGCGCGACTTTGAAAACGACGACGCTGGCCGATCTGAAATCCGCCGATGTCGATATGCGCACGATGGTGATAATCGGCTCGTCGGCCACACGCGCGTTCTGCGCCGCCGGGACGGGCCGCGAGTGGATTTATACGCCGCGCTGGTACGAATAGGAACGAATAAGCCGGTTTAAACGTTTGCTATCGGCTTTTAAACCATCCGATTATCGATCTTGCATAAAAAGAAATCGGCAGTTTCAAGTCGCGTAAAAGAAATGTTAAAGTTTTCCGATACTTCGACGTATACAGTAATTATTGCCTGAACTTTTCTCGCCCATCATGCAAACCAGTGAAGACACAGTCGACACCGGCGCGGGTGCGCCGACCGGCTCGCGTCAGCTGTCGCCCGACGCCGTGCCCGTCGGCACGCCGCTCGAGTTCCCGCTCGTCGATAGCGATGGCACGCTGCTGTTCGACCGCGGCGCGATCGTGATCGGCGCGGAAGAGCACCGCTTTCTGTTCCAGCACTTCAAGCCGCAGCGCGGCGACCTGAGCGCGACCGGCGAAGATGGCTCGGCCACGCCGCAGTCCGCTGCCAAACCGGCGGACCTCGACTCGCTCACGCTCAAGGAGATGCATCTGACGATCGGCGCGCTGATCGGCGTGCGCTCACAGGTCGGCATGGGCGCGCCGATGCATCCGTCGCGCATCATCGGCTTTGCGCCGAACGAATCGCTGTTCGTCACGCCGCCGCTCGTCGACGGCAAGGCGATGCAGCTGGCCGTCGGCGAAAACGTCGAGATCGTCGCGATCGCGAGCCAGGCGGTGTTCCGCTTCGTTTGCACGGTCGATTCCGTCTGTCAGGTGCCGTTCCACTATCTCGTGCTGTCGAAGCCGGGCGTGGTTCGCCGGCTGCGCGAGCGCAAGTCGGTGCGCGTGCGCGCGAGCCTGCCGCTGCGCTTCAGCATCGATGCCGAAGGCACGGGCTACGAAAGCCTCGGTCTCGTGCAGAGTGTGAGCGCGATGGGCATGTCGTTCGCCGCGCCGTGGACGGTCGGTGAAGTCGGCAAGCGTATCCGGGTGGCGTTCACGCTGCGCTCGAAGGATCTGGAAACGTCGATCGAAACGACGGCGATCATCCGCAACGTGCAGCCCGGCTCGACGCCCGGCGATCTCACGACGCACGGCATCGAGTTCGAGAAGCTGAATCAGGTCGAGCAGATGGCGCTGAAGGTCTACGTGTTCGACCGGATCGACGATGTGATCTTCTGGACGAGCGGGCCGAAGTAAAGCGCGCTGCTGTCGAACGCTTCCATCGAATGAAAAAACGGCCCGGTCAATTCACATGACCGGGCCGTTCTGCTTGTGAGCCATCTGGACAACCACGGCTCAAGCGGTTTTGTTACGGCTGCTTCGGCGCGGGCTGCTGCATCTGCCCCTGCATCTGCCACTGCTTGCGCAAATTCAGTTGCTGCTGCGTGAGCGGCAGCGGCTGCTGCTGTTGCAACTGAGCACGCGACGGCGCTTGCACCGGCTGCACCGGTTGCGCCACGCGCTGCATGCCCACATCGGACGCGGAAGCGGCGGCCTGCCCGCTGACGCGGATCTCCACGCGCCGGTTCGGCGCGAGACAGGCGATCACGGCAGCCTTCTTCGGACCCGGACACATGACGACAGGCGCCGTCGAACCCGCGCCGCGCACGTCGAAGTGCACGGGGTCGACACCGCGCTGCTTCAACGCATCGGCAACGGCCTGTGCACGGCGCCGCGACAGATCGCGGTTGTGCGCGACGGAGCCGAAGCGGTCCGTGTAGCCGATCACGGTGATGACGTCGATGGCCTTCACGCGCTTCAGGTTCGTTGCAAGCTGGTCGACGGCCTCGACACCTTCAGGCTTTAGCTTCGCCTTGTCGAAATCGAACAACGCATCCGCGGACAGCGAGATCGGCTTGTCGGGCAACGGCATATCCACAGCCGGCGGCGGAGGTGGCGGCGGCGGCGCGCAATGGTCGAGCTCGTCGTTGACCTGCACGCTCAGCTTCTTCGCGCGCTCGATCGCCTCCCAGCCGTGCACCCAGTGGGTGCCGTGCGTTTCGTCCTGCTCCTTCCAGACTTCGTCGGTCAGGGCAAGCAGACGCCCCGCCGATTCGCCCTTGCACGACGATGCCGTTGCACGCGCATTGGTCGCTTCGATCGAACGGATTGCCTGCACCCATTTGTCGCGCGTCGGCCAGTTTTTGGCCGTGTACAACGACTGCCATTGCGCGCTGTTGTCGATCAGAAAGCGCGCATTGCCGAGCGCGCGGTTCGCCGCGTCGTTGTAGACGTGCGAAACGAGCACGTGGCTATCCTGCCGCTCCGCGATTTCGAGGAAGCCTTCGGCCACCCCGCGCCGATAGGGATCGGCGATGCGCTGCGCCAGCGGCGTCAGCGCCTGGACCTGCTTCGGGATGCTGTCCGCGAACGCCGGCGTCGCACAAGCCGCCGCCAGCGTCGCGGCGAGCGTCATGAAGACCGGGCCGCGTAGTTTTGGTGTTTTCATCGTTTTTCTCCCTGCCCGCCGCGGTTGTCGCGCGGCGGGCTGGTCACGCGTTTAGAACCCGATCGTCGCGCCGACCGATGCGCCCGTGTTTGCGCCGTAACCCGTCGAGCGTGTTACGTGCGCGTTCACCAGCACGCGGTCGTTGACCCAGTAGTTCGCACCGATAGCGATGGCAGCGGCGCCGCCATACGTACCCGCAGCCGCCGACATCTGGAAGTTGCCCTCGGCCCGTGCATTCGGGATCAGCGACGTTGCCGCCATCGCCGCCGCGCCGAGCGAGTCCATCTTCCTGCTGAGGTTGTTGACCTGCTGGTTCGTGTACGAGTTAGCCGACTGGACACCCTGGTTGACCTTGTCGTCGACCGATGCGTTTGCCTGCGCAATCGCGTCGTTCAACTGGCCGACGTTGACGGCGTCTGTCGTTGCCGTACCCGTGGCGACGTTCGTGATCCGGCGTTGCTGCGTAGCCGAACCCACCGACACGGTGTTGTCCTGATCCGCGACGGAGCCCGCGCCGAGCGCCACCGAGTTGTTGCCGCTGGCCTTGGCGTTTGCACCCATTGCGACGGCGTTCTGGCCCGACGCGTTCGATGCATAGCCCGTTGCGACCGACTGTGCGCCGTTCGCGACCGACAGCGCGCCCATCGCCGTAGCGTGGGAGCCGCCTGCCTGTGCAGCCTCGGTGTTGCGATCGCCGTCGCCGACGAACAGCGTGTCGACACCCGTACCCACGTTGCTGATGTTGTTGACCTTCGCCACCAGATCCGCGTACTGCGAGTAGTTGACGGCATCCGTCGCGTGCGAGCCCGCTGCGACGTTCTGGAGCAAAACAGGCGCTGCGTTTGGCGTACCGTCACCCAGCGTGACGCTGCTGTAGTTGGTTTTGCCGTTCGCGTCCGTGTCGTACGTCACGGCAGTCTTCACGTTGCCAGTCGGGCTGATGATGCCCGCAGCCTGCAACTGACCGACGTTGACGGCATCGTTTGCCTCTACGCCGTCTGCGACACCCTTCAGAACGCGTACACCCGCCGAGCCCGTGAAGTCGACAACCGAACCATCCGTCTTCGATGCGACGAGGATGTTCTTGCTCTTCGAATCCTGCGTCACGAGACCGATGCCGCCCTCGTTGATCTGCGTTTGCAGGTTCGTGATGGCCGTGGTGTTCTGCGCGACACGGACGTCGAGGTTGGTGATCGCGCCGCCGATCGTCGTCACGGTCGTACCGCCCACGTTATACGTCGGGTTGGTAATCGTGCCGTCGTACTTCACCGTCGAACCGCCGCCGATCGCGTTCGACACCGATGACGCCACGTTATACAGCTGCGTGCCGTTCACCGCGTCGAGGCTCGATCCGTTCACCTTGCCTGCGCTTACGCCTGTGAGAACGCGTGCGCCCGCCGTGCCCGTGAAGTCGACGAGCGAACCGCCCGTCTTCGAGGCGACGAGGATGTTGCTGGTCGTCGCATCCTGCGTCACGAGACCGATGCCGCCTTCGTTGATCTGCGTTTGCAGGTTCGTGATGTCCGTGCTGTTCGCAAAGACACGGTTGTCGAGGTTGCTGATCGCGCCGCCGATAGTCGTCACGGACGTGCCGCCGTTCATGACATAGGTCGGGTTGCTGATCGTACCGTCGGTGTTCACCGTCGAACCGCCGCCGACTGCATTCGACACCGATGCCGCCACGTTGTACAGCTGCGTGCCGTTCACCGCATCCGTGCTGGATGCGTTCACGCCACCCGCTGCCAGCTTCGTGATGGTCGTGCCGTTGGCGCCTGCCAGCGTGATCTTGCTCTTGTCCTGGCCGTCATAGACGACGCCCAGTGCGTTGCCCGAGCCCGCTGCGTTGTTCAGCGCCGTCAGCGCATCGCCGACGTTGGTGTACGTGCCGCCGCCGAACGTGTACTGCGGAGCCGTGATCGCGCCCGTCGTCGGGTTGACCGATGCGCCGCCGCCCAGTGCTGCCGCCGTCGATGCACCCTGTGCGTACAGTTGCGAACCGTTGATGGCATCCGCGCTCGATGCATTCACCCCACCTGCCGACAGACCGGTGATCTTCGTGCCGCTTGCGCCCTTCAGCGTGATCTGATCCTTCGCCGAGGTATCGTAGTCGACCGCCAGTGCGTCGCCGCCCGATGCAATACGCGTATCCAGCGAGCTCAGCGCTGCGCCGACGTTGACGTAGGTGGTGCCTGCCAGCGAGTAGGCCGGTGCCACGACTGCGCCCGTCGTCGGGTTGATCGTCGCGCCGCCGCCGAGTGCGTTGACCGCGCCCGTCAGCTGCGAAACGTTGACGGCGTCGGTTGCCGAATAGCCGGCTGCCACGTTGATGATCTGGCGTTGCAGCTTGCTGCTGCCGACCGACAGAACGTTAGTGCGGTTGCCGTCGGAACTGGCGTAGCCGAGCGTGATGCTGTTCGTGCCGCCCGCCACGATGTCCTTACCGATGGCCATCGTATTGGCGCCGCCGACCTGCACATTGTTACCAATTGCGATGGCGTCGTCGGCATCGGCCTCCGTGCCATTGTTACCGAACACGATGCCGTTGTTGGCATTGGCCGACACCATCGTCCCCATCACGACGGTGTTGGTGCCATTGATGGCAATGTTCTGTCCAATGCCCACGGAAGCCGCAGAACCAACGCGCACGGAGCCGCCGATGGCCACTGCGTTGTCGGCCATTGCCTGCGAGTTCAGACCGATTGCCATTGCATCCGAACCTTGGGCATCGATCTGGCCGGCCTTGTCCGTCACGCCCGACATGATCATCTGATCCGGCGTGAGGCTCGAACTTGCGCCCAACAATTGTGTTGAACGCACTGCCGTTGCCAGCAGTTTCGGCTGAGCTTGAGTCGAACTCAGATTCAGGTTGGCGATAGCAGCCTGAATGTCCGACGTCACCTGACCGACTGTGGCGGCATCCGTGGCGGCCTGACCGTCCGCTACGTTGACGATGCGGCGAGTCGAAAGCGCGCTACCTACGGCAAAGGTATTCGCGATGCTCGTCGCCGATCCATAGCCGACTGCCACGGAGTTCTGAGCCATCGCGCGAGCACCTGCGCCGATCGCCAGTGCGCCAGCCGCGTTGGCAAACGAGTTGCCGCCAATCGCCACGGAATCGGTGCCTGCGGCCTGTGCAGCCGCGCTGGTACTGGAGCCAAAGCGGATGTACTTCAGATTCTGAACAATATTCGCCGTGTTGTTATTGATGCTGGCCAGTGCATCGCCCACGTTCGAAAAGGTCTGGCCGTACATGTTGTACGCCGGAGGTGCAATGGAACCGTCCGCTTTGACCGATGCGCCGCCACCCAGTGCCGCCGTCACGCCGCTCAGCTGCGACACGTTGACCGCATCGGTCTGATTCGTGCCTGCGCCGACGTTCACGATCTGGCGTTGTGCGGTCGACGAACCGACGGACACCGTGTTCGCACGATCAGCCACCGAGTTCGCACCCAATGCCACCGCACCGCTTGCCGTCGCCACCGCGTTCGGACCTGCCGCGACGCTATCCGTACCCGTGGCCGACGCCGCTGCCAGCGACGAGGACACGTTGAAGTACTTCATGTTCGCGCCGCCGTTGGCGATGTTGTTGACGTAGTTATTCAGGTTCGACAGGTTGTTGCCAACGTTGTTGACCTTTGCGTCTTCGGCCATCAGCTGGCTGACGTTGACGGCATCCGTCGGCGCTGCGCCCGCTGCGAGGTTCGTGATACGGCGGTTGACGCTTGCACTGCCCACCGAGACTTCGCCTGCCGCCGTCGTGCCCGACAGCGTGCCGCCCGGGTTGAATGCGGCTGCCGACAAGTTGGCCGTCGTGGTCGAATTCGCGCCAAGCGCAACCGAGTTCGAAGCCGTTGCGATCGCTGCGCCGCCGATTGCAACCGAGTTCGCGCCCGATGCCGTCGAGTCCGCCAGCGTCGAGTTCGCGTGGAAGTACTTGATGCCGCCGCCGTTGATGACGGTGTTGTTGATCACGTTGTTCATGTACGTGATCGTGTTGCCGAGATTGTTCATCCGGCCGTCGACACCCGTCAGCGCACCCGCGACGTTGTTATAGGTCGTGCCTGCAACGTTGTACGTCGGGTTCGTGATCGCGCCCGTCGACGAGTTGTAAGACGAACCGCCGCCCAGTGCTGCCGCCGTCGCTGCGCCTTCCGCGTTGACCTTCGAATCTTCCGACATCAACTGGCTGACGTTCACGGCATCCGTTGCCGCCGAGCCTGCTGCCAGGTTCGTCATGCGACGCTCTGCGCCTGCGTAGCCCACCGAGACTTCGCCTGCTGCCGTCGTGCCCGACAGCGTGGCGCTACCCGGGTTATACGCGGCTGCCGACAGATTGGCCGTCGTCGTCGAATTCGCGCCAAGCGCAACCGAGTTCGAAGCCGTTGCGATTGCGCCACCGCCGATGGCAACCGAGTTCGTACCCGATGCCGTCGAGTCCGCCAGCGTCGAGTTCGCGTGGAAGTACTTGATGCCGCCGCCGTTGATGACGGTGTTGTTGATCACGTTGTTCATGTACGTGATCGTGTTGCCGAGATTGTTCATCCGGCCGTCGACACCCGTCAGCGCGCCCGCGACGTTGTTATAGGTCGCGCCCGCAACGTTGTACGTCGGGTTGGTGATCGCGCCCGTCGACGAGTTGTACGACGAACCGCCGCCCAGCGCTGCTGCCGTCGCTGCGCCTTCCGCGTTGACCTTCGAGTCTTCCGCCATCAACTGGCTGACGTTCACGGCATCTGTTGCCGCCGAGCCTGCTGCCAGGTTCGTCACGCGACGTTCTGCGCCTGCGTAGCCGACGGACACTTCGCCTGCCGCGGTTGCGCCCGACAGCGTGGCGCTGCTCGGGTTATATGCTGCTGCCGACAGGTTGGCCGTCGTCGTCGAGTTCGAGCCGAGTGCGACCGAGTTCGCCGCCGTCGCGCTGGCGTTGTAGCCAATCGCGATTGCGTTCGTGCCTGCCGCCGTTGCTTGCGGACCCACGCCGATGGCGTTCAAGCCCGATGCCGTCGAGTCGGCCAGCGACGAGTTGGCGTGGAAGTACTTCATGCTTCCGCCGCCAGCCGCCATGTTGTTGACGGTGTTGCTCAGGTTGCTCAGGTTGTTGCTGACGCCGTTGACCTTCTGGTCTTCCGCCATCAACTGGCTGACGTTCACGGCATCCGTTGCCGAGTAGCCTGCTGCAACGTTCGTGATGCGACGCTCGGCACCTTGCGCGCCAATCGACACTTCACCCGCTGCCGTAGCAGCCGAGATCGAGAAGCCGCCCGGCGCGAATGCTGCCGACGACAGCGTCGCTGCGCTCGCCACCGAATTCGCACCCAGTGCAACCGAGTTCGACGTGTTCGCGACGGCATTGCCGCCGATTGCGACGGAGTCCGTACCCTTCGCCGACGAATCGGCCAGCGACGAGTTCGCGTGGAAGTACTTGATGCCGCCGCCGACCGTGATGTTGTTCACCACGTTCGTGACGTTCATCACGTTGTTGTTGATGGCTTTTTCGCCTGCGTCGAGCGCCGTCAGTGCAGCGCCGACGTTGTTGAACGTATTGCCCGCGACGTTGTACGCCGGTGCCACGATCGCGCCCGTCGTCGGGCTCACCGTCGCGCCGCCGCCGAGTGCCGTCGTCACGCCCGTGAGCTGCGAGACGTTGACAGCGTCGGTCTGCTTCGTGCCCGCAGCGACGTTGATGATCTGGCGTTGCAGCGTGCCGTTGCCCACGGACAGAACATTGGCGCGGCCACCGTCTGCACTCGCATAGCCGAGCGACACGCTGTTCGAACCCGATGCGATGATGTCTTTACCGATACCAATCGTATTCGAGCCACCTACCTGCACGTTGTTACCGATAGCGATCGCGTTGTCGGCATCAGCCTCCGTGCCGTTGTTACCAAAAACGATTGCGTTGTCGCCAGATGCCGACACCATCGACCCCATCACGACGGTGTTGACGCCGTTGACGGCGATGTTCTGGCCAATGCCCACTGCAGCCGCCGACCCGACACGCACAGTGCCGCCGATAGCCACCGCGTTGTCCGCCATGGCCTGCGAATTCAGGCCGATCGCCAGTGCGTCTGAGCCCTCTGCGTCGATCTGGCCGGCCTTGTCGGTGACACCCGACATGATCAGCTGCGCCGGCGTCAGACTCGACGTTGCGCCTAGCAGCTGCGCCGAATGCACTGCCGAGGTCAGCAGCTTTGGTTGCGCTTGCGTCGAACTCAGATTCAGGTTGGCGATAGCGGCCTGGATATCCGAGTTAACCTGACCGACCGTGGCCGCATCGGTGTCGACCTGACCGTCCGCTACATTGACAATGCGGCGGGTCGATGTCGCGCTGCCGACTGCAAACGCGTTGGCAATACTCGTTGCCGAGCCATAACCGATCGCCACCGAGTTCTGCGCCAAAGCGCGTGCGCCTGCGCCGATGGCCACCGAACCGTTCGCATTCGCAAACGAGTTGCCCCCGATCGCCAACGAGTCGGTTCCGCCGGCCTGCGCCGCTGCCGCCGTGCTAACCCCAAACTTGATGTACTTCAGATTCTGGACAATATTGCCCGTCGCCGCCGAAATGTTCGACAGTGCGTCGCCGACATTCGAATAGGTGTTGCCGTACACGTTGAAGGTCGGCTGCGCGATGGAGCCGTCTGCCTTCACCGATGCACCGCCACCGATGGCCGCCGCCACGCCGCTCAGTTGCGCCACGTCGACTGCATCCGTTGCCGCCGTACCGGCTGCCAGGTTCGTGATCTGGCGTTGCGCCGTCGACGAACCGACGGAGACGCTGTTCGCGCGATCAGCAACGGAGTTCGAGCCGAGTGCGACCGCGTTGCTTGCGCTAGCATTTGCCGCGCCGCCGATCGCGACCGATTCCGAGCCGCCTGCCGACGAGTCTGCCAGCGCCGACGTGGCATTGAAGTACTTGAGGCTGGTGGCGCTACCGCTGCCGTTGCTCAGGTTGTTGACACGCGCGTCGAGGTTCGTCAGCGCACCGGCAACGTTGTTATACGTTGCGCCGCCGATGTTGTACGTCGGGTTGGTGATGGCACCCGTCGTCGGATTGTACGATGCGCCGCCGCCGAATGCCGCTGCCGTCGATGCGCCTTCTGCGTTGACCTTCGCGTCTTCCGACATCAGTTGGCTGACGTTCACGGCGTCCGTTGCGGCATAGCCCGATGCAACGTTCGTGATGCGGCGCTCGGAGCCTGCCTTGCCGACAGAGACTTCGCCTGCTGCCGACAATGCCGAGATCGCTGCGCCGCCCGGGTTGTAGCCTGCCGTCGTCAGCGTCGTCGAGCTTGCGACCGAGTTCGAGCCGAGCGCGACGGAGTTCGACGTAGCGGCGGTTGCGGCGCCGCCGATCGCGACCGATTCAGCACCACCTGCCGTCGAGTCCGCCAGCGCAGAAGTGGCGTGGAAGTACTTGAGGTTGCCGCCGCTGCTGCCGTTGTTGTTCAGGTTGTTGACGACGTTCGCGAGGTTTGAGACGTTTTGGTTGGTTGCGTAAAGCTGCGAGCCGTTCACACCGTCACTGCTACCGCTGCTAATCGTGCCCGCAGCCAACGTTGTGATCTTGTTCCCCTGCAAATATTCCGTACCGCTTATCAGGACACCGTTTGGTCCCTGTAATATCAACTGATTGGATTGGTTATCGGAAACACTCGCCACACCCCCTGTCCCACCTGCCCCATATGCGTTGGCATTTGACCCGAGATAGAAGTTATAGCCTGATCCGCATCCGTTCAGGTTATAGGTTTCGCCAGCCCATCCGTGCGACCACCCGCTACTACCGCACAAAGTGATAGTGCCATTACTGGCCAGTGCCACTCCACTGTAGGATCCCGCACTCAATGCCATTAGCACTAGAGCACTCTTCCCCGCTTTCGACTTACCTCTACCTTTAGAGTTCTCCTGCGCAGCAACCCACGTCCCGGTCGACTCATTCCAAATTGATCGATATGTCTTATTCATTCGTTATCCTATTTACTCTAACGACAACACCACACAAAACGAATCAAGTGATCCACAGTGTTATGCCTTGCCCACGCAGCAAGGCACGTGTGCGCACGTTCCCGGCATCCTGGCCAGTGCTACCCCGTCGATTAGCCGAAGACATAATGGAGAACTCGCGCGTTAGCTTGCGCGCGATGAACAATAGGAGAACGTGTAATACCGAGTAATCGGACAATTCCTAAGACCAGCGGAACCTCTAATGTTTTCGAAAGATTCCTACATCAACCGACATCTTCATAATTAGTATTTCTATACGATT
Organism: Paraburkholderia sabiae; assembly: GCF_030412785.1. Taxonomy (NCBI): domain Bacteria; kingdom Pseudomonadati; phylum Pseudomonadota; class Betaproteobacteria; order Burkholderiales; family Burkholderiaceae; genus Paraburkholderia; species Paraburkholderia sabiae. Next base: position 1,954,318 of record NZ_CP125295.1, on the reverse strand, counting down.
ACCTTACCTGCCCCACCCCGAACAAACAGACCACCGGAAAGTATAAAAATACCTACAGAAGACTTCGCATCAAGTCACTCGTTACCGGCATTAAATTCGCAGTACAAATTATCAAAGACAAACGCAAACCGACACCTCGACGGCCAAATCTCTACGAAGCCGCGGCAGCAACCTCATGCGCACCAAGGCAATGCGCACCCCATTCACGCGCCCAGGCAGCACAACGCCCAACGCTAAGCTGCCCCTGTTCGAAGTCGACGAACACCACCTCGTCCGCTGTCGCAGGCCTTAATGGCGCTTCGGAACTGCGGCCATCCGACAGCACCCACAACCAGCGTTGCTGTGCAGGCTGACGGCGCGCTGCCATCAGCAGCAAATCGCTGGCTGTATCGATACCTGACTGAAAAGGCGTCCCGCCTCCGCCACCCACAGGCGCGATCCAACGCTCGTTCAACCATCGCGGCACAGCCGGTCCAAACCGCACATCCGCGCGATTGCCGCCGAAACAGACCAGCGCGACTTCGCAGCGAGCCGCACGCGCCCGCTCGAATAGCGCAAGGAGAATTCCCTTCGCCAGCGCCAGCCGCTCACCCGCCATCATCGATGCCGAGCAATCGAGCACAAAGCAATGCAGCACACCGCTACGCGGTTCTTGATGAATGAAGCGCAGATGTTCGCTACGCAAAGGCTCACCACGCTTGGCAACGAGCGTGCGCGGCCACGCAATGCGCTTTCCCGGCACGCCTTGAGCGGAAGCGAAACCCGCGCCTTGCCGCCATCGAAAACCGCTGCGCATTGCACGCGCGGTTGCGCCCTTTCGATGGCTCAGTGTTTTTTTGCCGGAAGCGGGATGACCTGCTTGACGCGCGTGATGCCCGTGGGTTCGGGCGGAAGATAGCCATAGTCGCTATCGGTTGAATGACTAGCCTGATCGACCGAAGCATTCCGCGCATCACCGGAACCCGGCGCTTCCTGCGGCCTTTCCGCATCCTCGTGCAAACGCCGCCGATGCAGCAACACCGATTCCGCCACCCGATCGACATGCCCGAGCGTCACTGCATCGGCCTGTTCGAACGCCGCCAACGCGCGAGCCGCGCGCAGCATCACGAGATCCGCACGCAAACCGTCGACGCCCGCTGCAATGCACAGCGCGCTGACATGCGCATGCACGGCGTCGTCGAACGACAGACGCGCCAACGCCACACGTGCCTCCCGAATCCGCACGACATAACCTGCTTGCTCTGCAGAGTGCAAAGTACGAAACCCGGCAGCATCGAGATCGAACGCGAGCCGCGCCTTGACGATCGCTTGCCGCGTCTGCGGCTCATAGCAATTCGCAAGTTCGACCATCAAGCCGAAACGATCGGCCAACTGAGGCCGCAATTCGCCCTCTTCGGGATTCATCGTGCCGATCAGCACGAAGCGCGCATCGTGCGAGTGCGACACACCATCGCGTTCAATCGTATTCACACCGCTCGCGGCTGCATCGAGCAGCACATCGACGAGCGCATCGGGCAGCAGATTCACTTCATCGACATACAGCACGCCGCCATGCGCCTTCGCGAGCAGCCCCGGCGCAAAGCGCACCGATGCATCGCGCAGCGCGGATTCGATATCGAGCGTGCCGATCAGCCGGTCTTCGCTCGCACCGAGCGGCAGCGTCACGAACTGGCCGTCGGGCAAAAGCTCGGCGAGCGCGCGCGCCGCCGTCGATTTTGCGGTGCCGCGTGGACCGCTCACCAGCACCCCGCCGATACCCGGATCGACGGCAGCAAGCAGCAGCGCCTGTTGCAACGGCGCCTGACCGATCAACGCAGAAAACGGAAACACCGCGCGCGGCGCATTGACTTCGCTCATGAGCGTGATCCTTCGATGTGCTGTTCGCTATCCAGCAGATGCTGTTCGACTTGCGCGCGATAGTCGCCGGGTTGTTGCCACAAGCCGCGCTGCATCGCTTCGAGCAGCCGTTCGCAGACGGCATGCAACGCATGCGGATTGTGCCGCTGCATGAACTCGCGCGTATCGGCGTCGTTCAGATAGGCATCGGCGACGAGCGCATATTGATGATCGGCGACCACGCGCGCCGTCGCATCGTAGCCGTAAAGATAATCGACCGTCGCGGCGATTTCGGCCGCTCCTTTGTAGCCGTGACGCTTCACACCATCGAGCCACTTCGGATTCACGACACGCGAACGGATCACGCGCGCGATCTCTTCATTCAACGCACGCACGCGCGGCGCGTCGGGGTTACTGTGATCGGCGTGATACACATGCGGCTGATTGCCCGCGAGATGCCGCACGGCCGCCGTCATGCCGCCTTGAAACTGGTAGTAATCGTTCGAATCGAGAATGTCGTGCTCGCGGTTGTCCTGATTCTGCAACACGACATCCATCGCGGCGAGCCGCGTGCCGAACGCGTGACGCGCTTCTTCGCCCGAGCTTTTCTGCGTATATGCATAGCCGCCCCACGACAGATACGCGTTCGCGAGATCGGCATCCGTCTGCCATTGCCGCGTGTCGATCATCTGTTGCAAACCTGCGCCGTAGGCGCCCGGTCGCGCGCTGAACACACGAAAGCCTGCACGCCGACGCGCTTCTTCAGGCGCGACGCCGCGCTCGATCCACGCGTCGCGCTCGCGCATTACTCGTGCGCGAATGGGATTCACGTCTTCGGGTTCGTCGAGTTCGGCGACGGCCTGCACAGCGGCATCGAACAGATGCATCACATTCGCAAACGCATCGCGGAAGAAGCCGGACACACGCAACGTAACGTCGATACGCGGACGATCGAAAGCGGCAATCGGCATGATCTCGAAGTCCGTCACGCGATGGCTGCCGGGCGCCCACTTCGGCCGCACGCCGAGCAGCGCGAGCGCTTGCGCGATATCGTCGCCGCCCGTGCGCATCGTCGCCGTACCCCACACCGACAGCCCGATCGCGCGCGGATAGTCGCCATGTTCCTGCAAGTGACGCTCGATCAGCGTCTGCGCCGACTTCAATCCAAGCGACCACGCCGCTTGCGTCGGAATCGCGCGCGTATCGACAGAATAGAAGTTGCGGCCCGTAGGCAGCACGTCAGGACGTCCGCGCGATGGCGAACCGCTCGGGCCCGGCGGAACGAAACGCCCTTCGAGTCCGCGCTTCAAATGCATCAGTTCGTGCGGGCCGCATGCGTCTAAACGCGGCAGGATGTCGTCGCGCACACGTTCGAGTACACGCGATGTTTGCGGCAGTTCAGCTGCGACCGCGATCTCGCACTTGTCATCGAGCAAAGACGCTGCGAGCAGTTCAAGCCTTTCGCGCGTGTCGCCGTTATGACGCCACGGCGCATCGCTGATCTGCTGCAAGATCGCGGGACGCGGACCGTTCCACTCGGCCGACCAATCTGCCGACAACGGATCGAACAGACGATCGACGTCCAGATCGCGCGCCAACGCATCGATCAATCCAGCCTTCGCACCTTGACCGTCGCCCACTGGAAAGCGCGCAAGCGCGAGCAGCGTATCGCGCCGCTGCACGCCTTCAGGCGATTGCCCGAACGTATGCAGGCCGTCGCGTATTTGCGCTTCCTTCAACTCGCACAGCCACGCATCGACGCGTGTCAGCAGCACGTCTTCCGCATCCACATCGGCAGGTGCCGTGAGGCTCAGTTCTTCATGCAAGCGATGCTTGACGATCGTGTCGAGTATCGTCTTGCGCAGCAGCTTCGCGCGACGTGGATCGACCATCAACGCGTCGTAGTACTCGTCGACCTGTCGTTCGAGATCCTGCAACGGCCCGTAGTTTTCTGCGCGCGTGAGCGGCGGCATCAGATGATCGACGATGACAGCCTGCGTACGCCGCTTCGCCTGACTGCCTTCGCCGGGATCGTTGACGATGAACGGATACAGATGCGGCAGCGGCCCGAGAATCGCATCGGGCCAGCATGCATCGCTCAATGCGACGCTCTTGCCCGGCAACCATTCGAGATTGCCATGCTTGCCCACATGCACGACGGCATCGATATTGAACTGATGTCGCAGCCAGAAATAGAACGCGAGATACGCGTGCGGCGGCACGAGTTCGGCATCGTGATAGCTCGCATAGTCGTTCTGTTCGCGCGAGCGCGGCGGCTGGATACCGACGAACACATGCCCGCATCGCCAGCCCGCGATCATGAAGCGCCCGCGACGTAGCGTAGGATCCAGCTCCGGCGTGCCCCACTTCGCATTCAACGCATCGCGCAATGCTTGCGGCAGTTGCGCGAAATAGGCGTTGTAATCGCTCAAAGCCAGGCTCTGCAATGCAGGCCGCAGATCGCGCACGACGGGATCGTTCGTCACGCCTTGCGTCAACGCAGCCATCAACGCGTCACCATTCGAAGGCACATCTTCGACGCGATATCCTTCGTCACGCAGCATTCGAAGAATGTTCACGACGGATGCAGGCGTATCGAGTCCGACGCCGTTGCCGATGCGCCCTTCGCTCATCGGATAGTTCGCGAGAATCAGCGCGAGCTTCTTGTCGGTATTCGGCGTGCGCCGTAGCTTGCACCAGCGCTCGCTCAACTCCGCGATGAAAGCGACCCGCTCGTGATCCGGCTGATAGCGAACCACATCCACTTCCGTATGCGGACAACGATATGCAAGGCCCTTGAAGCTGATCGCGCGCGTGATGATGCGGCCATCCACTTCGGGCAGCGCAACGTGCATCGCGATATCGCGCGAATTGAGGCCGTGATTGTCCTTGAGCCAATCCTCGCGATTGCCGCCGCTCAGAATCACCTGCATCACGGGCGCGTCGCCCGCCACTTCGAGCGGCTCGGGATCGTCGATTGCGGAAGCCGCGAACGCCGTCGTATTCAGCACGAGCGCAATCCCATGCTGCGCAGCGAGTTGCTGCACGACATCGCGGCTGATCGCATCCTTCAGCGACGTGATCGCGACAGGTAGCGGATTCATGCCGCGCGCTTCGAGCGCGTCGATCAGCGCATCGAACACGGCCGTGTTGGCCGCCTGCAAATGCGCCTTGTAGAACAGAATCGCGACGACGGGTGCTTCAGGCTTCCAGCGCGCCTGCCAGTCTTCGATGGTCGCGACATCATGCGCGGGATGATAAAGCGCCGCCGCCGGCAGCGGACTCGGCGGCGCAGGTTCCCTGCCCCAGCCGAGCGCGCGCCACGCGATACAACGCATGAACGATTCCGCGTTATGTGGACCGCCCTCGCGCAGATAACGCCACAACTGATGGCACAGGTCCGCATCGGCCGTGCTGCGAGCGAGCAGATTCGGATCTTCCTGCAAGTCGCCGGAGAACATCGCGAGCGTCTGCTGCTTGCGCTGCGCGAGTGCGACGACCTGTTCGATTCCATACGGCCAGTACGCTTCGCCGCCCAGATGATCGACGACGACGACGCGCGCATGCTGCAACACGTCGTCGACGTAGAAATCGACGGAAGCGGGTTGCCGCAGATACGTGACATTCGCAAGCCGCACGCTCGGAAAACCGTCGCCCAGCCGCGTGACGACGCTCGCGAGCAGCGACAGCGTCGTGTCGGCGGAACTGAGAATCACGATGTCCGCAGGCTTCTGATCGATACGGATCACGCCTTGCGTATCGTCGACGAAACCGCCCGGGACGGTGCGCAGCAAATGCATCGCGGTGCCTTAAGCCTGCTGCGCTTGCGTGCTGAGCGCTTCGTCGAGCGCGCGTTGCAGCGTCGGCTGATCGAGGTCTTCGCCGATCAGCACGAAGCGGCTCAGCGACGATGCATCGATTTCGCCTGCCTGCCAGCGCCGGTCGAAGTAACTATCGAAACGGCGGCCCACGCCTTGAATCACGAGCCGCATCGCTGCGCCGGGCAGCGCCGCAAAGCCTTTCACGCGATAAATCGTGTGCCCTTCGACCACGCGCTGCAATGCCGCGATCATCGCTTCGCGCGACGTCGCCTTCGCCGTGACGACGACGGAATCGAACTCGTCGTGATGATGATCGGCGTGCTCGGGATCGTCGGCGGAACCGTGGTGATCGTGGCGCAAATGAATCGTTTCTTCCGATGCCGATTCGAGCCCGAGCAGCGCATGCAGATCGAGTTGCCCCATGTGCGCGCGCACTACCTTCACCTGCGGCGGAATCTCTTCGCGAATCACGGCTTCCACGCTGGCCTGTCGCGCTTCATCGAGCAGATCGATCTTGTTCAGAATGACGAGATCGGCTGCCGACAACTGGTCTTCGAACAGTTCATGCAGCGGCGATTCGTGATCGAGATTCGGATCGGCCTTGCGCAGTTGATCGACGGCAACGGGGTCTTCCGCGAACTGGCCGCTTGCGACAGCGGGACCATCCACCACCGTCACGACGGCATCGACAGTGAAGCTGTTCTTGATCGACGGCCAGTTGAACGCCTGCACGAGCGGCTTCGGCAGCGCGAGGCCCGACGTTTCGATCAACACGTGATCGATCTGTTCGCGCCGCTCGACGAGTTGCTCCATCACAGGGAAAAACTCTTCCTGCACGGTGCAGCACAGGCAACCGTTGGCCAGCTCATACAACTGGCCTTCCGTTTCGTTGCCGTTTTCGTCGCACCCGATACCGCAGCCCTTCAGAATCTCGCCGTCGATGCCCAGTTCGCCGAACTCGTTGACGATCACGGCGATGCGCAGCCCGCCCGCGTGTTGAAGGATGTGACGCATCAACGTCGTTTTGCCGCTGCCGAGAAAGCCGGTGACGATCGTCACGGGAATCTTGCGCATCTGTGTCTGCATGATGGCTCCGTTGCTCGAAGGTCGTTCGAGTGACCCTGAAGGCGCGCTATGAATTAGCTGCGCTGTCATATGTGATGCACGGGGACGAAAACGGCGCCGCATCGGTATCAAACCGCTGCAGCGCATGAGGAATCGTGAACGCTGTGCCGCATCCCCGCAGCATGGCGTCGTTCACTCGGGCCGGTATCCGGGCTGATGAAAGCGCCGCCTCTCCTTCCCGCGCGAGCGTTTTCGCGCAGTGGATGTATCTGCATGGGCCGCTATTGGACGCACATGCAGCGAGGCCGGCTCTGCATCGTCTGCGCGATGCCTTCACCTACCGTTGCGGGGAGCAGCATAGTTTGGCCCGCCGATATGAACCGTGCGAAGCCCGCTATTTCCCGTTTAACTGCGCGCGCAGAAAGCGCGCGCGAGCACCAGAGTGCGTGCGAGTTTAGGCCCGGCGGCAGGCAGCGTCAAGGAAGCATCCGCGAAACTACGCAGCGACTCGCACAGCCCCGTGTGCTATCGTATGCGCGCATCTGGTGCCGCGCGGAACGCTCGAAGGTCTGCGCGGTTAAACGGGAAACAGGGAAGCGCCCGCTCGTCGCAACATGAAAGCGACGACCTCGCGCTCAGCCTGTGCTGTCCCCGCAACGGTCACGCGGCGAGCGGAAAACATCTTCCGCGCAGTGCGTTCAGAGCCACTGTCTGCCACTCGCAGATGGGAAGGCGAACGCGATGAGCCGCCAGCCCGGATACCGGCCCGATGCAAGGGGGCGAACGTAGATTCGCCATTCGCCGGCACCGCGGGAAACGGAGGCCAGCGCCCACGCGCGATGCAGACTCACACTATGGCAGCCGTCGCGCGTCACACGCAACATTGCATGACCTGTCACACACAAGCGCCCGCGCACATCGCGGCGCTCTCCTCGCGATGAGCCGCGCCTGGCTGATCGGCGCCGGTCCCGGCGACGTCGAATTGTTGACGCTCAAGGCCGCGCGCACGCTCGCGCTGGCTGACGTCGTGCTCGTCGACGATCTCGTCAATCCCGAAGTGCTCCAGTTCGCGCGCGACGACGCGCAGATCGTCTACGTCGGCAAACGCGGCGGCCACGCATCGACGCCGCAACACGAGATCATTGCCACGATGCTCGATCATCTGCGCGCGGGCCGCAGCGTCGCGCGTCTGAAAGGCGGCGATCCGTTCGTGTTCGGACGCGGCGGAGAAGAACAGCAAGCGCTGCAAGCTGCAGGCGTGCACGTCGAAATCATCAGCGGAATCACGGCGGGCATTGCTGCGCCTGCGGCGATCGGCGTTCCCGTCACGCATCGCGACTACGCGCAGGGCGTGATCTTCGTCACGGGGCACGGCGCGGGCGAGCACGAAGCGGACTGGCAAGCGCTCGCCGCCACACGCATGACGCTCGTCATCTATATGGGCATGCGTCGGCTCGGCGATATCGTCGATGCGCTCCTGAGCGCAGGAATGCCACCCGATACGCCGTGCGCCGCGATCGAATCGGCGACACGTCCCGAGCAGCGCCATGTCGCCGCGACGTTGCGCGAGTTCGTGCAGTGCGTCGCCGATGCTGGACTCGGATCGCCGTCGATCGTCGTAATCGGCGGCGTCGCGTCGCTGGCCGCGCCATGACAACGCTGATCGCGGGCATCGGATGCCGGCGCGGCGTGTCGGCGGAACAGATCGAAGCAGCCGTGCGTGAAGCGCTCGGCGACGCGCTTCCGTTCGCCGCACTGCGCGCCGTCGCATCGATCGAAACGAAGGCCGACGAAGCCGGACTCGTCGAGTTCTGCACACGCAACGCGCTGCCGCTGCATACGTTCACGCGCGAACAGATCGCCGCGCTCGATGCACCCATCAACGCATCTTCCGCCGCGCGAGAGCATCTCGGCGTCGACGGCGTCTGTGAACCGTGCGCGCGGCTCGCCGCGAACGGCGGAGAACTGCTCGTCACGAAACTTGCGCACGACGGCGTGACTGTCGCCATCGCGTGCGCTGCCGCACACCCTCATTCCAACGACACATCCAGAATCAAGGAACATCGATGAAGACCGATCCCGAATCGCATGCACGCATGACGCAGCGCCGCCGCGAAGGCCACGAGAAAAAGCAGGCTCAGGCGACCGTCGAGAAAGGCCTGCTGATCGTCAACACGGGCACGGGCAAGGGCAAGTCGACGGCGGCGTTCGGCATGGCCGTGCGCGTGCTCGGCCACCGCATGAAGCTCGGCGTCGTGCAGTTCATCAAGGGCGCGCTGCACACGTCGGAGCGCGATTTTCTGGGCGCGCAGGGCAATTGCGAGTTCATCACGATGGGCGACGGCTACACCTGGAACACGCAGGACCGCGAGGCCGACATCGCGACGGCACGCAAGGGCTGGAACGAAGCACGCCGCATGATCGAAAGCGGCGAGTATCAGATGGTGATTCTCGACGAGTTGAATACCGTGCTGAAGTACGAATATCTTCCGCTCGATGAAGTGCTCAAAGTCGTGAATGCGCGACCCGAGATGGTCCATGTCGTCATAACAGGCCGCCACGCGCCCGATGCGCTCGTCGAAGCCGCCGATCTCGTCACCGAAATGCGCCTCGTCAAGCATCCGTACCGCGAGCAGCACGTGAAGGCACAACGCGGCGTGGAGTTCTGAACGATGCCCGCGTGCCCCGCTCTCTTCATCAGCGCGCCGGCGTCGGGCCAGGGCAAGACGACGATCACGGCCGCGCTCGCGCGGCATCATCGGCGGATGGGGCGAGACGTGCGCGTGTTCAAGACGGGCCCGGATTTTCTGGACCCGATGATCCTCGCGCGCGCGAGCGGCGCGCCTGTACTCTCGCTCGACCTGTGGATGGTCGGCGAACGCGCATGCCGCGCGCTACTCGCGCAAGCGGCGCGCGAAGCGGATCTGATTTTGATCGAAGGCGTGATGGGTTTGTTCGACGGCACGCCGAGCAGCGCCGATCTCGCCGCGAAATTCAACGTGCCCGTCGCCGCCGTAATCTCGGCGAAAGCGATGGCGCAGACATTCGGCGCCGTCGCGTTCGGCCTCGCGCGCTTTCGCGATGATGTGCCGTTTCACGGCGTATTCGCGAACCGCGTCGGCTCGGCGCGTCACGCGCAGATGCTCGAAGAAGCGTTGCCGCGCGATCTGAAGATGCTCGGCTATCTGTCGGGCGATGCCGCGATCGAATTGCCCGACCGTCATCTGGGCTTGTTGCAGGCAGCGGAAATCGACGATCTCGATGCACGTCTCGATCGTGCCGCCGATGCGCTCGCATCGACAGCACTCGCGCAACTGCCGCCCGCCGTCACGTTCGACGACGCTGCAGACAACGAGTCTTTGCCGCAGTTGCTCGACGGCATGCACATCGCGATCGCGCGCGACGCCGCCTTCTCGTTCATCTATCCGGCGAACGTGCAACTGCTCGAAGCGCTCGGCGCGCATCTCACGTATTTCTCGCCGCTCGCCGACGAAGCCGTTCCCGCCGACGCCGACGCGCTCTATCTGCCCGGCGGCTATCCCGAACTGCATGCACCGAAGCTCGCGGCCAACGCGCGCAGCGCGGCATCGATCCGCGCGCATGCGAACGCGGATCGCACCATCGTCGCCGAATGCGGCGGCATGCTGTATCTGCTCGACAGCGTCACCGACACGCACGGCGTCACGACACCGATGCTCGCCCTGTTACCGGGCAACGCAGCCATGCAGACGCGCTTCACCGCGCTCGGCATGATGCAGATGAGCGACGGCGTGCACGGCACGCTGACGGGCCACACGTTCCACTACTCGCGCGTGAGCACGCCGCTCGCACCCGTGCGCCACGCGACGCGCGCCCAGTCCGACGCGCCCGGCGAAGCCGTCTATCGTCAGGGAAGCGTCGTCGCCACTTACATGCACGGCTACTGGCCGTCGAACCCAGCCTTCGCGGCTGCCCTCTTCCATGGCCGAGCCTTTTAACGACGCCGAGCGCGCCGCCGTCTACCGCGCGATCTACGAGCGGCGCGACATGCGCCACTTCGTGCCCACGCCCGTCGATCCCGCCGTGCTCGCGCGATTGATCGACGCCGCGCATCACGCGCCGAGCGTCGGCTACATGCAGCCGTGGCGCATCGGACGCATCACCGATCCCGCGTTGCGGCAGAAGCTGCACGGCGCCGTCGAACGCGAACGCGTGCTGACGGCCGACGCGCTCGGCAAGCGGCGCGACGAGTTCATGAAGCTCAAGGTGGAAGGCATGCTCGAATGCGGCGAGCTGCTGGTGATGGCGCTGATGGACGGCCGCGAGAAACACGTATTCGGACGGCGCACGTTGCCGGAGATGGATCTTGCGTCGGTGGCCTGCGCGATCCAGAACATGTGGCTCGCGGCGCGTGCGGAAGGTCTGGGGATGGGCTGGGTGTCGCTGTTCGATGCCGACGAAGTGCGCACGATGCTCGGCATACCCGAAGGCGCGCGGCCTGTCGCGCTGCTATGTCTCGGCCATGTGGAGCACTTCTATCGCGAGCCGATGCTCGAATCGGAAGGCTGGGCCACGCGCATGCCGCTCGCTGCGTGTCTCTTCGAAAACACGTGGCCGGAAGCACCACCCGAGCACGAAGGCGACGCGGACCAGACTACTGTCCAGAACGCTTTAAACGGGCGTTAGAACCGCTCGCGCGTCGCCGCTCAGGCGTCGCCCTTCTCGATCCGTTCGAGCCGGTATCCGTAGCCGTAAATCGGCATCAGCCGATAGCCGTTCTCGGGACGCAGACCGAGCTTCGTACGCAGCATCGACACATGCGTGTCCATCGTACGCGACGGAATGCCCGCCGCCTGCTTCCAGATCGCGTCGAGAATATGCGAGCGCGACAGCGGCCGGCTCAGATGCTTGAACAGCAGCAGCGCCAGTTCGAATTCCTTGTGCGTCAGCGTGACGGCGCTGCCGCGCACATGCACGCGCTTCGAACCCGGCTCGAACTCGTACTCGCCGAACACTTCTTTCTCGCCGAGCGGCTCGCGCTGAAACGCGCCGCGCAGCAGCACGCCCACACGCGCGAGCAGCGCTGCCGCGCTCACCGGCTTGACGAGATAATCGTCGGCGTCGACGTCCTGATGCGCGACATCGCTCGCACGGGTCATGAACAGCACGGGCAGACGCTCAGTGAGATTCTGACGGACCCAGCGCAACACCTCATCGCCCGACAGCGCGGGCGCATGACGATCCAGCACGAGCAGATCGAACGGCTGGCTGCGCAACTGTCGGACGAGTGCCGGGCCGTCCTCGAATGCATGACACGTATGCCCCGCAGCCGACAAAGTCCTGCACACGAAGTCGGCCTGCGCCTGCGTCTCCTCCAGAACTGCAATTCTCATAAAACCCCGCAACGCTAATTCATTGTTTCCGTCCGACCGGGAAATGCCCGATGAAGGATGACGACTCGCAAATAGGAAATTTCAAATCCACATTCGCTTTGTTCTTCAAGCCTTGCATCGAATGTCGGCAAATTGCTTCACATTGCCAGACAATGCCTCGATAGCCCGATATTGCTTTTAGGGTCCGCGCGTCTGATCCGCCATTGCAACGACGGGAATTAAACAGGCGCACAACCCACTTCTTTTGACCGCGCAGTACAAGCGGAATCTTTTTCTTGCGTTTTCCTGCCTGCGCGTATGCCCGCATTGAGCGCCCGAGTTGCCGGACGTCACGCGCAAACGCATGACGCTACGCGCTTTCCGGCCAGGCGCAGCACTTCTTGTGCGGCTCGAAATGACGGGTGTGCTACCGAATGCCAGTCGACGGACGAATCCGCCGATGCATGGCGGCACTGCATCACGAACATCTCTTTTGCGTGTTCTATTCCACGCATTGGAATAAAAGTTCGTGCCAGTTACCCGGGAGATTTAACAATTCGAGCGTCGCCGCTGACGCATTCGATTTAAATCGGGGTGAAGATTATTAGAACGAATTGAATCAGTCAATTAATCTCGCGATTTTTATGTGGCAAGGCGGCCAATTCGTTAAATCGGTCCGATGATACCGATAACCGTCTTATCGGTGCCATATGATCCATTCACGTCAAACGACACGGCCGCCCAACCCTGTTAGCGGCTTTTGCGGCACTGCACTTTAGGGCTGCACGCCCACGCGTTCCGCGCGGCAGGTGCGCGCACCGTCGAGATATCGTGCCGCGTCTTGCGGGGCGGACAACGCAAGTCCTTTACGGACGATTAGACGACTTCCTCATTTGTATCGTCGGCAGCAGGCGAAGCGCAGATCACTTCGACGCCGGCATGCGCCAGCACTTTCGACAGTCCCGCTGCCGGCTCGACATCCGTGACCAGCGTATCGAGACCGTCCGCGCCGAACACATGCACAAGCGCGCTATGGCCGAACTTCGTGTGATCCGCGGCAACGATGCGGCGCTCGGCTTGCGCGAACGCCGCATGCGCCAGCGCTGCGTCGGCGGGCTGCGCGTCCATGAAGCGCCCTTTCGCGTCGATCGCCGTCACCGACACGATCGCGTGCCGCACATGAAACTGCCGGAAAAACGCGAGCGCGCTTTCGCCGACAGCGGATGCATCGTCCGCGCGCAGTTCGCCGCCTGCCATCAGCACGCGGTTGTCGTTGCGCGGTGCGAGCAGGCGCGCGACTTCGGCGGAATTGGTAACGACCGTGAGGCGCGCGTGCGCTTCGAGCGCCTGCGCGATATGCACGCAGGTCGTGCCGCCGTCGAGCATCAGCGAATCGCCGTCGTCGATCAGTTGCGCGATGCGCGCCGCGATCGCGCGCTTCGCCTCGCGCTGTTCGACCATGCGGCGCCGGAACGGCGGTTCGTCGAGTTGCGCGGGCAGCATGATGCCGCCATGCACCTTCACCAGCAGACCTTCTGCGACGAGCGGCTTGAGATCGCGGCGAATCGTCTCGTCGGACACGTCGAACGTGGTGGCCAGATCCGTGATCGTGCAGGTCTGCTGAGCGCGGACGAGCCGCAGGATCTCGTTCTGTCGGTGAGTGGCGAACATGGGCGCGGGGTCGGGAAATTCGCGCCAGTCTAGCAAACGTGTCTGCGCGGCTTCAATATAAATCCAAGCAAATCCACATCCGCCTCCACGTAGCAGGAGCGTGAATTTGTTCGATCCGATTGCATCCGCCGGATTTTTACGGCAAAGTACGCAGCAACACACTTCCACATATTTCCACGCAATTCCACGAAACAATTCCACATTTCTAGCGAGATGCCAGACATGTCCACTCCTCTTCCTACCCAGGCGCGCGTCGTCATCGTTGGCGGCGGCATCATCGGATGCTCGGTCGCCTATCACCTCACGAAGCTCGGCTGGACGGACGTCGTGCTGCTCGAACAGGGGCAACTGTCGTGCGGGACGACGTGGCACGCAGCCGGTCTCGTCGGCCAGTTGCGCGCGCAGGAAAGCATGACGAAGCTGATCCGCTACTCGACGGCGCTCTATGCCGAACTCGAGGCCGATACGGGGCTGGCGACGGGCTGGAAGCAATGCGGCTCGCTGTCGGTGGCGAGGACGGCCGAACGCATGACGCAGCTGCGGCGCACGGCCGCTGTCGCACGCGCCTATGGCGTGACGTGCGACGTGATCGGCCCGAAGGAAGCCGGCGAACTGTGGCCGCCGATGCGCACCGACGACCTGCTCGGCGCCGTCTGGCTGCCCGGCGACGGCAAGGCAAATCCGACCGATCTGACGCAAGCATTGGCGCGCGGCGCACGACGGCGCGGCGCGCGCATCGTCGAAAACACGCGCGTCACCGCGATCCACACGCGGCCCGCCGCGAAAGGCCGCGAGGCAAGCGGCGTCGCGTGGCGCGACAAGCAGGGCAACGAAGGCACGATCGCCGCGGAGATCGTCGTCAACTGCGCGGGGCAATGGGCAAAGAATGTCGGGCGTCTGTGCGGCGTAACCGTGCCGCTGCATTCCGCTGAGCACTACTACATCGTCACGGAGCGCATTGCGGGCGTGCATCCCGACCTGCCCGTGATGCGCGACCCGGACGGGTACATCTACTTCAAGGAAGAAGTGGGCGGACTCGTGATGGGCGGCTTCGAGCCCGACGCGAAACCGTGGGGCATGAACGGCATCCCCGAGAACTTCGAGTTTCAGCTGCTGCCCGACGACTGGGATCAATTCCAGATCCTGATGGAGAACGCGCTGCAACGCGTGCCCGCGCTGGAAACGGCGCAGGTGCGCCAGTTCTACAACGGCCCCGAGTCATTCACGCCCGACAACAACTTCATGCTCAGCGAAGCGCCCGAGTTGCGCAATTTCTATATCGGCGCGGGGTTCAATTCGATGGGCATCGCGTCGGCGGGCGGCGCGGGCATGGCGCTCGCCGAGTGGATCGTCGCAGGCGAACCGACGATGGATCTGTGGCCCGTCGACATCCGCCGCTTCGCGCGCTTCAATGGCAACGACACGTGGCTGCACGACCGCGTGAAAGAAACGCTCGGGCTGCACTATGCGATGCCCTGGCCGAATCGCGAACTCGACAGCGCGCGGCCGTTCCGCCGCTCGCCACTGTATGCGCAGTTGCGCGACGACGGCGCATGCTTCGGCAGCAAGATGGGCTGGGAACGTGCGAACTTCTTTGCGCCGACGCGCGCCGACGCGCGCATCGACTACTCGTTCGGCCAGCAGAACTGGCTGCCGTGGAGCGGCGCAGAACATCGCGCATGCCGCGAAGGCGTCGCGCTGTTCGATCTGACGTCGTTCTCCAAGTTTCTCGTCAAGGGACGCGATGCGGAAGCGCTATTGCAGCGGATCGTCGCGAACGATGTCGCCGTGCCGCCGGGCACGGCCGTCTACACGGGCATGCTGAACGAGCGCGGCGGCTACGAATCGGACTTCACGCTCACTCGTTTGAGCGACGATCAGTACCTGCTCGTCACAGGCTCCGCGCAAACCACGCGCGACTTCGACACGATCGACAAACGCATTCCGCCCGACAGTCACTGCATGCTCGTCGACGTGACGAGCCAGTACGCGGTGCTCGCGGTGATGGGGCCGCGTGCGCGCGATCTGCTCGCGAGCGTGTCGAAGGCCGACTGGAGCAACGAGGCATTCGCATTCGGACAGAGCCGCGAAGTCGATATCGGCTACGCAACGGCGCGCGCGACGCGGATCACGTATGTCGGCGAACTCGGTTGGGAACTGTATGTGCCCGTCGAATTCGCAGTCGGCGTGTACGAGACGCTGCATGCGGCCGGAAAGCAATTCGGCCTGAAAAACGCGGGCTATTACGCGCTCGACTCGTTGCGAATCGAGAAAGGCTACCGTGCGTGGGGACGCGAGCTGTCGCCGGATACGAACCCGTTCGAAGCGGGCCTCGCGTTCGCGTGCAAGCTCGACAAAGACACGCCGTTCGTTGGACGCGATGCGCTCTTGAGACTACGCGATGAACCGCTGCGTCGACGCCTTATCGTGTTGACCGCCGATGGCGCGAGCGATCACATGCTTTGGGGCGGCGAAGCGATCTTGCGCGACGGCGTTGCCGTTGGCTTCGTCTCGTCGGCGGCGTTCGGGCATACGCTTGGCTGTCCCGTCGCGATGGGCTACGTCAAACGCGAAGACGGCGCCGCGCTCGACGATGCGTGGCTCAAGAGCGGCCGCTATCAGATCGACGTAGCAGGCGAACTGCTGAACGCGACGCTACATCTGAAAGCCCCGTACGATCCCGCTTCGACGCGCGTCAAAAGCTGAAGCCCACGCTAGCGCGCAACGATCAGCCGCATAGGCTCGTTGCGCGCGATGTCGCGCGGCGTCACGCCGAGCAGGCGCTTCATCCAGTGCGACATGTGGCTCTGATGTGCAAAGCCCACTTCGAGCGCGACCTGGCTCGCGCTCAAACGTCCCTGCTGCAGCAGCGCCCTCGCCCGCTCGACGCGCCGCTGCACCACATGCCGATGCACGGGCACGCCCATCGTCTCGCGAAACAGCACCTTGAAATGCGGCACGCTCAGTTCGACGAGCGAGGCGAGTTCGGTCAGCGTCAGACGTTCGTCGAGATGCGCTTCGATATAGTCGATCACGCGCGCGGCAGCGCGCGGCGACAACGTACGCCGCTTGCCGTCGTCGGGCATCGCGGCGCCGCCGGCAAGGCGCACGATCATCGCGGTGCACAGGCTCTCGGCGTAGAGCGGATCGGAGGCATCGTCGGCTTCGATTTCCGCTCGCATCGCCCACGCCAGATGCTGCAAGCGCGCGTCGCGTAGCTGGAATTGCGGGCGAATCTGCGCACGCGCGGCACGCAGGCCCAGCTGATCCAGCGTGGTGAGCGCGAAGTCGTTCGCGAACCAGATGCGCAGCACCGTGCAGTTGGCATCGTCGGACCATTCTCCATCGAGGCCCGCGGGCACTACGTCGGCATCGCCGTGCGCCTGGATGCGTGCCGAGCGCTTGCCATTGCATCGACAAACCGCGCGAACTGGTGCGCCGACATGCACGCCGACGCGATGTTCCGCGATCGCCGGAAGACGATGCGTGCCCGCCGAAATCCCGATCATTTCCGCGCCGAAACCCGACCAGCCGAGCGACGCGCTCGACAGCAGGCTCTGTCGCGCGCCGGAGTGCGGCATTAACGCAGGGAGAACCGCATTCATCGCTAGCACCTCGTTCCGTCATCCGATTGCCGCATTGTGCTGCGTTTTGCGCGTACGTGCTGGCCGTTTTTCGATTGCACGAATGCGGCGCGCAGATCGTCATCCGGATCTGTTGCGGATCATCCTTTCATGCGCGCTTTATGCCGTGCCGCCGCGTACGCTCTATCCGCATGCCATTCAAGGAGACGGACGATGTACGTGATATTCGGCGCATCAGGCAACGTGGGACGGGCGACGGCGACGGCATTGAGACATGCGGGACATGATGTGCGCGCCGTCGTGCGCAATCAGGCACAACAAGACATGTTCACGCGCATCGGCTGCGAAACCGTGCACGCCGATCTCGACGATGAAGCCTCGTTGCATCGCGCGCTCGACGGCGCGCATGCGGTACAGATGCTGTGTCCGCTGCCGCATCGCGACCCCGATCCGGGCAGCGCGATGCATCGCATGATCGTGACGGCCGCGCGCGCGTTGCGTGAGCATCCGCATCTGCATGTCGTCGCGCTGTCCGACTATGGCGCCGAACTGGACGAAGACACGGGCATCACGATGCTGTTCCATGAGCTCGAAGCAGCGTTCAAGCAAAACGTGCCGCGCCTCACGCTGCTGCGCTCGGCGGAACATATGCACAACTGGATGCGCGTGCTGCCCGCCGCGCTCGCGACGGGACGGCTGCCGAGTCTGCATCATTCCCTCGACAGGCAATTTCCGACTGTGGCCGCGCAGGACGTCGGCGTGCTCGCCGCGCACTTGCTCAGCGAAGCGCGCGATGAAGATGGCGTGCGTATCGTGAGTATCGAAGGTCCGAGCCGTTACGATGCGAATGATGTCGCGCGAGCCTTCAGCGAAGCCACGGGCCGCGATATCGCCGCACTCGCGTTGCCGCGCGACGAATGGACGGCGACGCTGCTGCGCGCGGGACTCAGCACGAATCACGCGAAGCTCATCACGGATCTCTACGATGCGCAGAACGCCGGACGTATCGACGTGGATCCGCGCACCGAGCGGCGCTTCGGCACGACATCGCTGCGCGATGCGCTTGCCGCGTTGACGCAAACCGTCAATGCGTGACACGGGTGCGGGAGCTTGCACATGCAGTGCTGCACTTTGACACATAGCGTTCACACGCAGCCTGATCTGCGCAGAACGCTATACGTATTCATGACTGCGATCGCCGCGCGACTCGGCTGGTATCGGCTGGAACGACTGTTGAACTCAATACCCGACAGCAACGACGACTTCATGATCTTCTGACGCTATTAAAAGCGACTATGCTTCTAATGACGTCACAGTCGGAACGAATTGATGAACCGACAGGAATTCACATCATGAAGTACGCAACCTCGTTACTCGCAATCGCTGTTGCTGCCTGTCTACCCGCGTCGGCTTTGGCTCAAGCCAATGCAGGCGGCTACTACACGCCGATTCCTCCGCCGCCACCGCCGGCAACCTACCAGTCCCACTTTGCGCCGCCGGGCGCTTATGGGGCGCCGGGTACTTACGTGTACCGGACCAATCCGCCGCCCGTCGTTTATTCCGCGCCGCCTGTCGGCTACGGCTATGGTTATAGCAACGGAAAGGGCAACGGTTGGCAGAGAGGCTACCGTCGCTGGTGAAGTGTGATTCACTCTTCTCGCTACGAGAATGCTGTTTTCTTGCAGGCAGGCATTCTCTGCATTCCGTTCCTCCGTCAGCATGTCTCCAGTGCGTCACGTTCCGTTGCATCGAACGGACATGACGCGTCTTCTGACTTAAGGTGGAGGCTTCATGACGAACCAGGCAGTTATTGCGGTCGATATCCAGAACGACTATTTCGCTGGCGGCAAGTGGACATTGGCGGAAGTCGATTCCGCTTCAGATAATGCGAGTGCTGTCATCGAGGCAGCGAGAAAGAATGGCGACCTCGTCGTTCATATCCAGCACGTAACACTGGCGGAAAATGCGCCCTTTTTTGTGCCGGATTCCGAAGGCGTACAGCTACATCCGAAGACCAGAAATCTTCCCGGTGAACGCGTTATCGTCAAGCATCACATGAATCCGTTTCGCGAAACGGACCTGCAGCAAGTGCTGGAAAAGAGCGGTATCGAGAAGGTTGTCGTGGTCGGAAACATGAGCCACATGTGCATCGATGCCGTCACCCGTCATGCCGTCGACCTCGGCTATCAGACGACCGTCATTCACGACGCCTGCGCCACACACGACCTTGAATTCAATGGAGTCCGCGTCCCTGCGATGCATGTGCATGCCGCGTTCATGGCGGCACTGCGCTTCGGCTACGCGAAGCTGGTGTCTGCAGCGGAATTCGTGGGTTGATTTGCCCGGCGCGGTATCGCGAAGACTTCGCGGTTGCCGGGCAATGTTTTGATGCGTGAGAGCCTTGCTGTAGCCGCTCTCACGTCAAGACGTTCTTCTATTATTCGTTCTCTTCGAAGTAGTGCCCAAACTTCACCTGCTTGGTGCGGATATAGCGCTCGTTCTCTTCGCGCATCGGAATGGCGAGCGCCACACGTTCGCAAACAGGAATGCCGTGCTTCGACAGCGAGTCGAACTTCTTCGGGTTGTTGCTCATCAGGCGCACGGACGTGACCTTCAGCAGACGCAGAATGGCCGCGGCCGAGTCGTACTCGCGTGAATCGTCGGGCAGGCCGAGATCGAGGTTGGCTTCGACGGTATCGCGGCCCTGCTCCTGCAGCGCATACGCGCGAATCTTGTTCGACAGGCCGATACCGCGCCCTTCGTGGCCGCGCAGATACAGCAGCACGCCGCAGCCTTCCGCAGCGATATAGCGCAGCGCGAGATCGAGCTGCTCGCCGCAGTCGCAACGATACGAGCCGAGCACGTCGCCCGTCAGACACTCGGAATGCAGGCGCGTGAGCACCGACTGTTTGCTCTCGACATCGCCCATGACGAGCGCGAAATGCTCGGCACCCGAGTCGTTCACGCGAAACACGTAGGATTTGAAGGTGCCGTAGCGGGTGGGAAGCATGGCGGTCGCGTCGAGCGTGACGCATTCGCCGGTGATTGCGCCGTCAGCTAGCGACGGATCGTGAGACATGGGCATGGCATTAGCGGAATTGCGGACATGAACCCGTGAACGACCGGGGATAAAGTACAGAAGCGGAGTTTACCGCTAAACGGCGAATTGTACCTGGCAGCCGCTTCGCGTTGGTGCGCGTGGTGCAATCCGGTGCATCCGCCGATGCATCGCCCGACGGCTGCGACAGTAAACCGTCAATTCGCATGACATGCGTGCCAGTCCCCACGAAACCAGGCGAACCGAGCGTCGCCGCAGCCGTCGTCGACGCCTATACTTGACTTGCGCTTGATCTGCGCTTGACGTGCCTCTCCTTCACCCCAGCGCGCCGCGGCCAGGCGTGCTGCACTGCAAACGGAGCCGCTCCATGACTAGCGTTGCACAAGTCCTCAAATCGAAGCCGAATCAAGACGTCTACACGATCGAAGCAGCCGATTCCGTCTACAACGCCATCAAGCTGATGGCCGAGAAACAGATCGGTGCGCTGATCGTCAAGGAAAACGGGGCGATCGCGGGGATCGTCACCGAACGCGACTATGCGCGCAAGATCGTGCTGATGGACCGTTCGTCGAAGACAACGCCCGTACGCGACATCATGAGCAGCGCTGTGCGCTTCGTGCGCCCGGAGCAGACCACGGACGAGTGCATGGCGCTGATGACGGAACGTCGTATGCGTCACCTGCCCGTCCTGGAGGCCGACCAGCTGATCGGCATGGTGTCGATTGGCGACCTCGTGAAGAACATCATCGCCGAGCAGCAGTTCACGATCCAGCAGCTCGAGCATTACATACACGGCGCATGACGGCCTGAGCGCAAAGCGTGGCGGCAACCGTGTGCCGCAACGTCTCCTCCGCAAGCCAGCAAAAAAAGCCCAATCCGCGAGGTTGGGCTAAGCCACCTTGCGGCGGCGGAGGTTCATGCTTTCGTGGACGGCGGCACGGGGAACGTTTTCCGTCCCTTTCCGCGCTGGCGCCGCCGTCTGGATGTCTGTCACACGCGCTTCACGTTCGAGCCGAAGCCGCGCATGCCGGGCCGTGAACACTGCGGCCCGTTTGCGATCATCGATTAATGACCGAAGTACACGTCTTGCGCCGGGTTCAGCGTCTTCGCACCCGATTGCGACGAGCCGTTGGTCGACGCACCGTAGCCCGTATCGGCGACGGGGGCTTGCGCCACTGCACCGTTTTGAGCCGAGACGCGCGCTTCGGCAGCCTGGATGTCGGCCGGATAGGTCGAGTCGACAGCCGTCGCCGGGTTGTAGCCTGCTTTTTCCAGCTGGACCAGTTGCGCGCGGACTTCAGCGCGGGTCACGGGCTGGTTCGACTGGGCGAACGACACAGCGGGAACGGCGAGAACAGCAGCGAGGGCAACAGCTTTGAGCAGCGATTTCATGGTAACTACCTCCAGAAAGTTGTTTTGTCAGGCGCTTCAGCCATCTGTTTGTGAAGCGAGTGAAGCCAGTTTAGCCACCAGCCGACTAAGGGGAAACCCCTATTCCGGAGATACTTAATTGCGCTCATTGCAAAAGTCAGGCGACGCTGCAAGCGTCTGTCAATACTCCCGATAGCGTGGCGTAATAGTGTCGGTACGCCGCTGCGCCTGTTACGACGATGGCGGCATCTCGCCCGTCAACAGCTTGCGCGGCCCGCTGACGAACGAACTGCCGGGCACATAGAAGCGCAGCAGCCGGTGCGTCTCGCGTGCGATGCCGATCCGCGTCGTAACGGCGAACGGCGTCTGTGCCTGATCGGTTGCGCCGAGCCACAGGCCGTGTCCCGTGCAAAGATCGGCGCCGTCGAAGCCAAGGCCGATGCCCAAAGCAAGTGCGAGCCGTCCAGGTCCGCGCGTCAGGTCGCGCGGCTTCGTGCCGGGCCGGCGCGCCTGCATCGACTCGATACCCTCGACGGGTTCGAGCGCCCGGATCAGCACGGCAGCGCCCGTCCCTGCGTGCTCGCTGACCACGTTGATCACGTTGTAGATGCCGTACGTGAGGCGTACATAGGCGTGCCCGCGCTCGAGAAACATCGAGCCGTTGTACGCGCGCCGCCCCGGATACGCATGATTGGTCGAATCGCCGACGGGATACGCCTCCGTCTCGACGATCCGCCCCGCGGCCCGCCCTTCGGGCAGATCGTGGACCAGGTATTTACCCAGTAAGAAGCGTGCAAGGTCAACCGTATCGACGGGTAGATCGTTGCGATGTAGAGGAACGAGGGAATGCGTCGTTTTCGTCATGCGAAGATGTGCCGGGGGCGCAGCGCCGGGACCGTGTACAGCATGATGACGCGACGCTCGGATCCATGCACGGCGCACGTCGAATGGTGAAACTGGCATCGATCCGTTGTAGCAATGCCGCATCCCCGCGACCCTTCTTCTTCATTGTGGAACCAATTGAGGTATCGTTACTGTCCAGCCAGCCGCATCGGTGACTCTGGCATGCCAGTTCTAACGGCAAGCCGCCCGGTGCGTGAACAACCCGCAGCCGTTTTCATCCCAGAAGTAAAGAAGTGGTAGTGCAGTGGTATCGCGCGTGAAGAACCCGTTCGCCGGGCGCGTTTCAGGCGCGACACCGTCGCAAATCATGACAACAGGAGAAAGTGAATGAAGGCGATCCAGGCAATCAAGATGGTAAGTGCAGCACTCGTGGTTCTCGCATCGGTCAATGCTTACGCTCAGGCCAGCGATGCCGACATGACGGCTCAACCGAGCGCCAAGCAAACGTCGAAGGCAGCCAAGTCGGCTGACCGCGCACTCGCGAAGAAGGTCCGCGGCGCGCTGGCGAAGGCCAAGGATCTCAGCGTTGCCAACATCACGGTTCGTGCGCGCAGCGGTGCAGTGACGCTGCAGGGCTCGGTGCCGGAGCAGCCGCAAGTCGACAAGGCAACGCAGGTTGCTCAAGGCGTTCAGGGCGTGACGTCCGTCAAGAACGCACTGACGATCCGCCCGGTCGGCCAGTAAATTCGCCGCAGTGCCTGCTCGCGTCCACATGTGGGCGCGATAGCCGGACAACGCACCGCTCTTCGTCGCGAGGAGCGGTGTTTTTCTTTGTAGCGTGCATTTTTTGCGTGCCAGTCACACCGCCCGCCTCTGCGGCTGGTTTAATCTCAAGAACAACAACAAACGGACTGAACCCATGGCATCGACATCGCCCGTATTGCCCCGCTGGACGATCGCAGCGCCCATCATCGCGTGGATCGTGCTCGGCGCCGCTTATGCGCTGCCCGGCAACGGCCTGCTGACGGCGCTCGCCGCGATTGCGCTGGCGGGCTCGGTGTTCGCGGGCGTGCATCACGCGGAAGTGGTCGCGCATCGGGTCGGCGAACCGTTCGGCACGCTCGTGCTGGCCGTCGCCGTGACGGTGATCGAAGTCGCGCTGATCGTTTCCGTAATGCTGTCGGCGGGACCGGAGAAAGCGGGCCTCGCGCGCGACACCGTGTTCGCCGCGGTGATGATCGTGTGCAACGGGATCGTCGGGATCTGTCTTCTGGTGGGCGGCTTGCACCATCGCGAGCAGGGCTTCCAGATTCGCGGCGCCAGCGCGGCGCTGGCCGTGCTCGCCTCGCTTTCCGTATTGACGATGGTGATGCCCAACTACACGAGCGTCGCGCTCGGCCCCGCGCTCAGCGACTCGCAGCTCGCGTTCGCGGGCGTGTCGTCGCTGGTGCTGTATGGCGTGTTCGTGTTCGTGCAGACCGTGCGCCACCGCGATTACTTTCTCGCCGACGCCCGTGCCGGCGATGAAAGCGTGCACGCCGAGCCGCCCAGCGCACGCGTCGCGCTGACGAGCAGCGCCTTGCTGGTGGTGAGCCTCGTCGCGGTCGTACTGCTCGCGAAGGTGCTCTCGCCCGTCGTCGAGCGCGCGGTGCTCGAAGCGGGCGCGCCTGCCGCCGTGGTCGGTATCGTGATCGCCGCGCTCGTGCTGCTGCCCGAAGGACTCGCTGCC
This sequence comes from Paraburkholderia sabiae, assembly GCF_030412785.1. Lineage (NCBI taxonomy): Bacteria > Pseudomonadati > Pseudomonadota > Betaproteobacteria > Burkholderiales > Burkholderiaceae > Paraburkholderia > Paraburkholderia sabiae. The sequence continues at coordinate 1,929,989 of NZ_CP125295.1, read as the reverse complement.
GTGCGTGCTGCGCGCGCCGACCGTCTGCAGACCAGTCTCAATCTCGCGCTCGGCTCGGCGCTCGCGAGTATCGGTTTGACGATTCCGACCGTCGCGCTGGTCTTCATCTGGACGGGCCGTCCGCTCGTGCTCGGCATCGACGGCAAGGACACCGTGCTGCTCACGCTGACGCTGCTGATCAGCACACTCACGCTCGGCACCGGCCGCACGACGATTCTGCAAGGCGCCGTGCATCTGTCGCTGTTCGCTGCGTATCTGTTTCTTTCTTTCGCGCCCTGATCGATACAAACGCCAATACTCACGTCGCCCAGTTGCGGTCGATCCAGTCGCGAAACAGATTGACCTTCTGCTGATGCGCGACGCTGTCGGGATACACGAAGTAGTAGCGCGCGCCCGTCGTGAGCACGGTATCGAACGGACGCACGAGCCGTTGCGCCGCCACGTCCTCTTCGATCAGCGCGAGATCGCTGATCGCCACGCCGAAGCCCTGTAACGCGGCGTTCGTCGCGAGGTCGAGCGTATCGAAGCTCGGGCCGAGATTCGCATCGACGTCGCGCGCGTCCACGTGATCGAGCCACATCTTCCAGTCGCGGTGATCGCGCGTCGGATGCAACAGCGTGTGCCGCGACAGATCGGCGGCCTTTACAAGCGGCTTGTCCTGCAACAGCTGCGGCGCGCACACGGGCGTGAGCCGTTCCTCGAAAAGCGGCACGGCCTGCACGTCCGCGCCCGCCGACGTGCCATAGACGATCGCGGCATCGAATGGCTCGACCTGGAAGTCGACGTCGTGCTGCCATGTCGTCGTGATCTGCACGTGCAGATCGGGATAGTCGGCCTGGAACTGCATGATTTTCGGCAGCATCCAGCGCATCACGCAGGTCGGCACCTTCAACGCGAGATCGGTGCGTTGCCGCGTGAGACGCAGCGAAATCTCTTCGATGCGCGCAAAGCTCTCCTTGACGGCGGGCAGCAGCAGTTCACCTTCCGCCGTCAACGTCAGGCCCTTTGCGTGCCGTTTGAAGAGCGGGAACTGATAGTAGTCTTCGAGCGCGAGAATCTGCCGGCTCACGGCGCCTTGCGTGAGACACAGATGCTCGGCTGCGCGCGTGAAGCTGCGATGGCGCGCGACGGTCTCGAAGATCTGCAGGGCATTCAGTGGCGGAAGTCGTCGCATGAGGATTCGCGGAGTCGTAGCATCAGGAAAATTCATCGCGTGTGCATGCTTTGTTTTCGTGCATGCGCGGGATAAGACCCAAGCATACGCGATCCAAAATTCGCCGCACTCGCTCCTCATGCGTAAAGCTCATACATGAATTGCCTCGGGAGAACCCCTACGGCATGAGCGCCGTGCATGGCTTCCATGCGCAGATTTCGATTGTTCGAGGTTTTTGGCAAACCTAGAGTGGCTTCACCGCAGTTCCAACATTCATAAAGGATGCACCGATGACCACCGCCGCTTTCTCTCGCCGCCGCTTCACCCGCGCATTCGCCGCGCTCGCTTTCGCAGGCGCCGCGCTTACCGCCTTCGCGCCGGCCGCGCATGCGGACGCGCTCGATACGATCGCGAAGTCGGGCGTGGTGCGCGTCGGCGTGTTCATGGACTATCCGCCGTTCGGCTCGATCGGTCCGGACATGAAGCCGCAAGGCTATGACATCGACGTCGCGAACCTGATCGGCAAGTCGCTCGGCGCGAAGGTCGAACTCGTGGCCGTGACGGGCGACAACCGCATGGCCTATCTCGCCGACCACAAGGCGGACATGCTGCTGAGCGTCGGCCAGACGCCCGAGCGCGAAAAGGTGATCGATTTCTCGCAGCCTTATGCGCCCTACTACCTCGCCGTGTTCGGGCCGAAGTCGCTGAAAGTGAAGGACGCGAACGATCTGGCGGGCAAGAGCATTTCTGTCGCGCGCGGCACGCTGGAGGACCTGAGCGTGACGAAGATCGCGCCGCCGTCGGCGAACATCAAACGTTTCGACGATCCGAACGGTGCTATTTCGGCGTTTCTTTCTGGTCAGGTACAGTTGATGGTCGTCGGTAACGATGTGGGCGCGACGATCCTCGCGCGCCATCCTGCCAACGATCCCGAGCAGAAGTTCTCGCTGTTCAGTTCGCCCGATCACGTCGGCCTGAACAAGAACGAGCCGCGTCTGCTGAAGAAAGTCGACGAGACCATCGCGCGCGCCCGCAAGGACGGCACGATGAACGCGATTTCGCAGAAGTGGCTGCGCGCGCCGCTGCCCGAAAATCTCTAAGCCTTTCCTTCAATCAGCCGATGTCACGATGAGCCGCATGCGATGAGTTACACGTTCGATTTCAGCAGTTTCGACATGTATGCGGGGATGCTCGTGCGTGGCGTTGGTGTGACGCTCGGGCTGACGGCGGTATCGACCGTGCTCGGCGGACTGGTGGGCATTGCGGGCGCGGTGGTGGCCGCGTCCGGGCCGAAGTGGGCGCGCTGGCTGACCGCTTCCTATGTCGAGGTGATCCGCAACACGCCGTTCCTGGTGCAGCTGTTCTTCGTGTTTTTCGGGCTGCCGAGTCTCGGCATACACATCGACGAAATACAGGCCGCGATTCTCGCGATGACGGTAAACCTTGGCGCGTACGCAATTGAAATCGTGCGTGCGGGGATCGACTCGATACCGCGCGGCCAGGTTCAGGCAGCGCAAGCGCTCGGCTTGCAGGGACGTCAGGTGTTCCGTCATGTCGTGTTGCCGCAGGCGATTGCCAATGTGTTTCCTGCGCTGTTGAGTCAGGTGTTGATCGTGATGCTCGGCTCGGCTGTCGTGTCGCAGATCTCGGTGCCCGATCTGACTTACGCGGCGAACTATATCCAGTCGCGCAACTTCCGATCGTTCGAGGCGTACGTGATCATCACGACGACGTATCTGGTGTTGTCGATCGTATTGCGGCAGGTGTTGAACCGGCTTGGCAAGGGCCTTTTTGCAGGACGCGCCGCACGTTCCGCCGATACGTCGAAGCGTGGCTTTTTCTCATTGCGCGGCGCGCGTGCTGCTGCATCGACGACGGAGCGCTCGTCATGATCGAATTCACGCTCTGGGACATTGCGCGTAATTTGCTGCTTGCGGCGCGCTGGACGGTGTTGCTGTCGTTGATTGCGTTTGTCGGCGGCGGTGTTGTCGGCTTGTTGTTGCTCGCGATGCGGGTGTCGCCGTTGCCCTGGCTGCGCCGCGTTGTCGTGCTGTATGTCGAGCTGTTTCAGGGTACGCCTTTGCTGATGCAACTGTTTCTGGCGTTCTTTGGTTTGCCGTTGATGGGCATCGATGTGTCGCCCTGGGTGGCGGCTACCGTCACTTTGACGCTTTATACCAGTGCTTATCTCGCCGATATCTGGCGGGGATGTGTCGAAGCTGTTCCGCGGGGGCAGTGGGCCGCTGGGGCTAGTCTTGGGATGACGTTTGCGCAGCAATTGCGGTTTATTGTCTGGCCGCAGGCCTTGAAGATTGCTGTTGCTCCTACCGTTGGTTTTCTTGTGCAGGTCGTGAAGAGTACTGCTCTCACTTCTATCATTGGGTTCACCGAGCTTACCAAGACCGGCAACATGATTACTAATGCTGCGTTTCGGCCGTTTCCTATCTATGGGATGGTTGCTGTTTTGTATTTTTTAATGTGTTTTCCTTTGACCTGGTGGGCTCGGGTTTTGGAGCGGAAGCATAAGGTTACGCAGCATCGTTGACGGTTTTTTGTCTGCGACGCTAGTCGCCATTATTTGTTTTTTTCTTTTGGGTGGCATCCGCGATTTCTTACTGGTACTTCGCGCGTCGCCCCTGTGCGGGGCAGCACCTACTTTTCTTTGCAGCGGCAAAGAAAAGTAGGCAAAAGAAAGCCGCTTTTGTACCTCCGGTGCCTGCCAGGTTCGCACTACGGCATGCCGCAGTTGAGCCGTCGCGCAGCGACGTCCGCACTCCGTAGAAAGCCCGTAGTCAACCGCGCACTGCGCGAAAACCCCACACACAGTCTGGAGCACATACCGCCGCAATTGGGCCGACGGCAAACGGACAAGACCGCCGACCGAATGTGCCCCAGGTGGATGTCATCTTTCGCGCCGCGCGCGCCTGACTGCGGGCTTTCTACGGAGTGTTTGCGTCGCTGCGCGACAGCTTAAAGAACATGTATTGTGGCGTTATCCTGGCAGGCACCGGAGGTTTGAAGCGGCTTTCTTTTGCCTACTTTTCTTTGCCGCTGCAAAGAAAAGTAGGTGCCGCCCCGCACAGGGGCAACGCCTGAAGCACAGACATGAACTCGCGGATGCCACCCAAAAGCCAAAAACAAAAAAGCAAAAAGAATGGCGACTAGCGTCGCAGACAAAAAACCTACTTAACAGTAGCCTTCCTGATCTTGGCAACTTCACCAGCGCCAACAGCAGGCGCGCCATTATTCCATCCAGCACGAACAAACGAAACCACATCAGCGACCTGCTGATCACTCAGCACAGAAGCATACTTAGGCATAGGATAAGCCGCAGGAATCCCACCAATCACAAGATCCTCGGTCCCATTCAACGTAACGTTAATCAACGAACTAGGATCTTTTTCAAGCACATTAGGATTCCCAGCAAGCGGCGCAAGCATAGGCGCGAACCCGCGCCCATCGACCCCATGACAGTGCATGCAATACGCCGTATAAACCCGAGCCCCCGCATCGTTAGCCGGCCGCGTCAACGACACCTTCGTCGCCTTCGCGTCATACGCATAAGCAGCGCCACCCGAACCACCCGCCGCCGGTAGCGACTTCAGATACCGCGACATCGCCGCAACATCGGCATCCGTCATCGCCTGCGTACTGTTGTTGATCACGCTCGTCATCGCGCCGAACGCCGACGCATGCTGGTTCGCACCCGTCTTCAGAAACTGCGCGACATCGGCTTCCGACCAACGGCCCAAACCGACGTTATGCTCGCCCGTCAAATTAGAGGCGAACCAGTTATCGAGCAAACCGCCCGTCAAAAACGCACTGCCGCTTTCGTCGAGCGCCTTCTCCTGGAAGGCGACGCCGCGAGGCGTATGACATGAGCCGCAGTGCCCGAGTCCCTGAATCAGATACGCGCCGCGATTCCATGCGACGTCCTTGCCAGCCTTGTCGCGATACACGTCCTTGTCGAGAAAGACCATGTTCCAGAACTTCAGCGGCCAGCGCATATTCATCGGCCACTTGATGTCCGACTCTCGGTTCGCCTGCTTCACAGGCGTCACGCCGTTCATGAAGTACGCGTAAAGCGCATGCATGTCGTCGTCGTTGACCTTCGCGTACGACGGATAGGGCATCGCCGGATACAGATTGTGGCCGTCCTTCGCGACGCCTTCGCGCATCGCCCGCCTGAAGTCGTCCTCGCTGTACTGGCCGATCCCCGTATCCTTGTCCGGCGTGATGTTGGTCGAGTAGATCGCGCCCATCGGCGTCATCATCGGCAGGCCGCCCGCGAACGGCTTGCCGTGCGGCGCGGAGTGACACGCGATGCAGTCGCCCGCCTTCGCCAGATATTCGCCACGCTTGACGAGCGCATCGTCGGCGGCGTTTGCAAACAGCGGCAGCGCAAGCGCGGCGCACAGAGCCAAAGCCTTGAATGTCGTTTTCATCGCCGGCCCCCTTATGCGCTCATCAATTGATTGCCGACGGGCAATTGCCGCAGGCGCTTGCCCGTCGCCGCGTAGATCGCGTTGGCGACGGCGGGAATGGCAGCCGCCGTCCCCGGCTCGCCGATGCCGCCCGGCGCCTCGCTGCTCTTCACGATATGCACGTCGATAGGCGGCGTCTCGTGGATGCGCAATATCCGGTAGTCGGTGAAATTGGTCTGCTGCACACGGCCGCGATCGATCGTGATCTCGCCGTACAGCGCCGCCGTGATCGCGAAGATGATGCCGCCCGAAATCTGCGCTTCGACGGTGTTCGGATTGACCACCATGCCGCAATCGACGGCGCACACGACGCGCGTCACGCGCACTTCGCCCTGATCGATGGCGACGTCCGCCACCATCGAAAAGAAGCTGCCGAACGCATGCATCACCGACACGCCGCGCCCCTGCCCCTTCGGCACCGCGTTGCCCCAGCCTGCTGCCTGCGTCGCGACGTTCAACACATTCAACGCGCGCGGCGTCTTGCCGAGCAGATCGCGCCGATACTTCACGGGATCGACCTTGGCCTGCACCGCGAGTTCGTCGATGAAACTCTCGACGACCCATGTGCCACGCGTCGGCCCGACGCCGCGCCAGAACGCCGTCGGTATGTCGCGCGGTTCCTGGCGCACGTAATCGATCAGCTGGTTCGGCAGGTCGTACGGCAGATCGGCGGCCACTTCGACGGCATCGGGATCGACGCCGTTCTTGACGGCGGGCGGCGCGAATCGCGAGAGAATCGACGAACCGACGATGCGATGCTGCCACGCAATCGGCTTGCCGTTCGCATCGAGCCCCGCGGAAATCCTGTCGTAGTAGGCCGGCCGGAACATGTCGTGCTGGATGTCTTCCTCGCGCGTCCACACCACTTTGACGGGCACGTTCAGCTGTTTCGCTACCTTCGTCGCCTGCGTGACCATGTCGAACTCGAGCCGTCGCCCAAAGCCGCCGCCGAGCAGGAAGTTGTGCACGATGATCTTGTCGGCGGGTAGACCCGTGACCTTCGCGCCCGCATCGCGCGCCCGCGTCGGCACCTGCGTGCCGACCCAGATCTCGCAGCTGTCGGGCTTCACGTGCACCGTGCAGTTGATCGGCTCCATCGTCGCGTGCGCGAGAAACGGCTGCTGATACACGGCATCGATGCGCGTCTTCGCCTGCGAAAACGCGTTGTTCACGTCGCCTTCCTTGCGCGCGACGGCACCGTTGCCTTGCGACGCCTTCGCCAGATCGTCGAAGATCGTCTTCGTCGACACCGTCGCGCCCGCGCCTTCGTTCCACGTGATCGTCAACGCCGACGCGCCGCGTTTCGCGGCCCACGTGTGATCGCCGATCACGGCCACGCCGTTGTCGAACTTCACGATCTGCCGCACGCCGGGAATCTTCTTCGCCGCCGTATCGTCGACGCTCGCGAGCGTGCCGCCGAACACCGGGCAATTGACGATGGCCGCGTACACCATGTCGGGCAGACGCACGTCGAGGCCGAAGATCGCGCTGCCGTCCACCTTCTCCGGCGAATCGAGGCGCTTCGCCTGCGTGCCGATCAGCTTGAAATCCTTCGGGTCCTTGAGCGGCACGTTCTCGGGAACGGGCAGCTTCGCCGCCGCTTCGACGAGTTGTCCATACGCGATGCTGCGTTTCGTGTCGGCATGAATCACCTGGCCGTTCTCCGCATGACACGACGCGGGTTCGACCTGCCACTGCTGCGCGGCCGCGTTGATCAGCAGCGTGCGTGCGGTCGCGCCCGCTCGGCGCATCGGTTCCCACGCGTAGCGGATCGACGTCGAGCCGCCCGTCAGCTGGCCGCCGAGCAACGGATCCGTGAAGAGCTTTTCGTTGGGCGGCGCGTGATCGACGGTGACGCTGTCGAGCGGCACTTCGAGTTCTTCCGCGATCAGCATCGGAATCGACGTGTACACGCCCTGGCCCATTTCGACCTTCGGAATGATCAGCGAGACCTTGCCTGCCGTGTCGATCTGCACGAACGCGTTGGGCGCGAACACGCCGTTTTGCGGCGTCTCCACGCCGTCGCCGCCGATCACCGTCTTGCGTACGTCGCCCTGGCCGCGTGCGGTGACGCTGAAACCGAGCATGAGTCCACCGCCCGCCATGGCAGCGACGCTCGCGCTGAACTTGAGAAACGTGCGGCGCGAGAGAGCGGCATGATCGTCATCGCGCGGCTTGCCGTTTTGTGCATCGAGCAGTCCTTGCGACATGTCACGCCTCCTTCGCGGCCTGCTTCACGGCAGCGCGGATGCGGTTGTACGTGCCGCAGCGGCAGATGTTGCCCGCCATGGCTGCGTCGATGTCGGCGTCGCTCGGGTTCGGGTTCTGCGCGAGCAGCGACGCCGCCTGCATCACCTGACCGGACTGACAGTAGCCGCATTGCACGACGTCGATATGCCGCCACGCGGCCTGTACTTTCTTGCCGGCAGGCGTATCGCCGACGGCTTCGATCGTCGTGATCTTCTTGTCGCCGACTGCCGCGATGGGCAGCACGCACGAGCGAACGGCGACGCCGTCGAGATGCACGGTGCACGCGCCGCATTGCGCAATGCCGCAACCGAACTTCGTTCCTGTGAGACCGACGATATCGCGCAGCACCCAGAGCACGGGCATGTCGGGCGGCGCGTCGACCGTGTGAGACTGACCGTTGATGTTCAGCGTTGTCATGAGCGTTTCCGTAAGTGGGATGTTTTTATCCGCCGACGTCGAACAAAAGCCGGTCGATGACCGTTCTTTGTTAGACGTGACGCGCTAATCATGCGATGCCGACGAGTGCATACGCACCGCTTGCATACGTTGCGCATGCATCGGGAAATCGTTCAGTCGATTGTAGAGGCACGTTAAAAAACGTGCGTGCGAAGTGTCGGAAGCGTGGGACGCGAAGGTGCGGGAAGTGCGGGAAGAAGCAACGTGGCAATGCGCTGCTTCTTCCGCGAGAGAACGCGCTACTCGTTCACGGGCAGATACTGCGAGCGGAGCGCTGTAGGCGGGAAGATCGCGAGGCCCGTCTGTTTCGTGAACGCGTAACGCACGTACACCGCTGCGACGAACTCGCGGTATTCGTACGCGTTGCCGAACGACGCCGCCGCGCCCACCGCCAGTTGCGGCGCCAGCTGATATTCGCCGACGGCATCGATCGAATAAGACACGCCCGTCTTGCTCTGGCCAGGATAGACGGCATTGGTGTCAGGCACGGGCTGTTTCGCGCTGGCAAAGCGCGAGGCGGCAGAGCTTTGCAGACCCGGATCGATCGGGAAATACGGCGAATCGTCCTGCCGGTAATGCTGCACGCCGATCGATGCCTTCAGGTCGTAGGTGAACGGCCCGTTGCGCCCTGTCCATTCGATCGGCAGATTCAGGATCGCGTACTGCTGCGGACTGAAGTAGCCGCCCTGCCCATACGTAAAGTACGAGAGGTTCTTGTTGTAGTGCATCAGCGTCGTATTCACGCCGACCGTGAAGGTCTGGTCGGCATCCTTGTACAGCCGCGTGTACACGCCGCCGCCGCCCTTGACCGAATTGTTCGATGCGACGTGATGGCCATCGTAGTAGTCCCACGCCGCGTTCGCGTACAGGCCGCTGGTGCCGTCGTCCCAGCCGACGTCGGCCCGAATGCCGTTCGACGTCACGCCACCCCATTCGAGGTTAGCCAGTTGGTCCCGCGCGCCTGCGTAGGACAACAGGCTGTCCGTCACGGCCCGGCGTCCCGCCGTCAGCCTGTAGGACACCTTGTCGGTCAGCCCGCCCTTGTACTGCACGCCGCCGACAAGATTCTGCTCGCGAAAACCGAACGGCGTCGCGCCGACATCCGCCTTCAGCCCTCGATAGTCATAACCGACGCCCACGCCGACACCCGTCGCCGTTTGCGAGCCGTACGGATTGCTCGTCTGGTCCGTCTGCGCCGAACCGAAGCGCGCGATCGTGTTCGAGTTGTTACTCGCCGTGCCCGCATCGAGCGTGACGGGCGTGACCTGGACGGTCACATGTCCATCGCCCGCACGGATGCGGCCTTGCAGCGGCGCTTCGATGTCGGTCAGATTCGACAGGCCGTTTTCGCCGTCGCGATTGCGAAACTGGATGCCGCCGCTCACCGTGCTCGTCTGCTCGCGGTTGATCTGTGCGAGTTCTTCTTCGACGGTGAGAGGCTGGGTCTGCGCCGGCTGCGGATACTGGCGGTTCTGTTCGTCCTGCAGCTGCGCATTGCGCGTCGGATACGGCGCGGGCGGCTGCGGAACGTACGGCACGAGGCCGTAGCCCTGGTTCGTGTAGTTCTGCGGATAGGCCTGTTGAGGATACGGCTGCTGCGGATACGGTTGCTGTTGATAGTTCTGCTGCGGATACGGCTGTTGCGCATACGCGCGCTGTTGCGGGTATGGCTGCTGCGGATAAGCGGGCTGCTGTTGCGGATACTGCTGCGGGTAAGCCTGCTGCTGCGGATACGGATAACCGCCCTGCTGCTGCGCATACGCAGCGTTGTTATTCGACGTCCGCGCATTCTTCGACGTGCGTTTCTTCGACGCCGGCTGTGCGTTCATCGGCTGCTGCGTCGCCTGCGCCTGCGCGGCGGCTTGCGCCTGAGGTGACATCGGCCAGGGCGTGCTCACATCGTTCGGTTGCGCGTACACCGGTTGCGGATACGGATGCGCGGGCATCTGCTGCGCATACGGCTGTTGATACGGCTGCTGATAAGGCTGAGGCTGCGCATAAGCTTGCGCCGGATACGCCTGCCCCGGCGCGAGCCCGCCGCCCGACTGCGACGAACCGTATTGATCGGGACCGTAACCGTCCGCATCGGGCGACGTATCGCGCTCGTCCGATTTCGCTTGCGGCGCGAGAACGCCGAGCGAATTGATCTGCATGGCCGGTTGCATTTGCGGCTGCGGCGCGACATAAGGCGCATATGGCGCGGTTGCCGGCTGCGTCGGCGGAGTATAGGCAGGCATGGCGGGCATCGGATACGGTTGAGTGTTCTGCGCAGGGAACGGCACACTGTTCGACGCATCCGCCGACGTCCGGTTCGCAAACGGATTCGTGCCGGGCAGCGGAATCGGACCTCGCGAGCGCAGCGGCACGTCCCAGCCGCTCGGCACAGGCTGTCCGTTCGCGCCCGCCGTTTGCGCGCCGGGACGCGCGAGCGGCGCATTCTGCGCAATCAGTGCACGCTGGAAATACTGCGCGGCCAGACTGTTCCGGCCTTGCGCGCGATACATGCGGCCCATCGCGGCGAGCGCGTCGGCATTGTTCGGCGCGATGCGCAACGCCTGCTTCAGCGTCGATTCGGCGAAATCGAACTTGCGGATCTGCGTTGCCGCGCCCGCCGCGTTCAGCAGCAGGCCGAGATCGTTCGGATTCTGCGCGAGCGCGAGGCGATACGTTGCCAGCGCGTTCGCGTTGTCGTTGTTCGCGGTGTACAGGCGCGCGAGCGCAGCCAGAATGTCGGGATCGTTCGGCCGCGCGGCGAGCCACGGCGACAGCACGTCGAAGGCGCTTGCCAGGTCGTTCGCCTGACGCAGCGCGTCCGTTCGGCGCACGACGATCGCCACGTTGATCTTCTCGAAGTCGCTGCGCTGCTGGCCCGTCAGTTGCATCGATGCCAGGCGGCGCATCACTTCGCCCAGCTCGACGTCCTGGCCCGCGTTCAGCAGAATGCCCGCATCGGTGAGCAGCAAGCCCGCGTCGTTCGGTGATCGCGCGACGGCGCTGCGCACCATCATCAACGCACGCGCCGTATCGCCCGTATTCACATACGCCGACGCAATCGCGCCGATCAGCTCGGCATTCGTGCCCGCGACCGGCTCCGCGTTCTGCAGCAGCGCGCGCGCTTGCGCGACACGGCCGCTTTTCGCGAGCGCCACGGCTTCGTCGCACTGCTGATGTACCCACAGCCGATGCTGCAGCATCGCCATCTGGTCGGTGCGTTTATTCGCGGGAATGTGTTCGAGTTGCGACAGGCCGTAGCGCCAGTCCTGCATGTCGGCGGCGAGCAAGGCGCTCGCGTAGTACGCGTCGGGCATGTCCGGATGCAGCGCGATCAGGCCATCCATGATGCTCTTCGCATTCGCATACGCGCCCTGCTTCGCGTAGATGCGCGCGAGGTCGAGACGCAGCCACGGATCGTCGGGATTGCTCAGCAGCGCGTCTTCGAACAGGCTGCGCGCATTGCCGAGATCGCCGCGCGCTTCAGCCGCGCGCGCCTGCGCCGCCTGCGCCTCGCCGCGCAGACGATCTGCGCCGCCCACTTTCTTGCGCTGCTCGTCCGTCAACTGGTTCGCGAAACTGAGCGCCTCGTCGCCGCGTCCTTGCGCGGCGAGCGCGCCGACCAGCCCGCGAATCGCATCGGGGTTGTCGGCCTGACGACGCAGCGCCATCCGGAACGCCGCTTCCGCGCCGCGCGGATCGCCGCCTTGCATCAGCAGATCGCCGAGCGCGGTTTGCGCCGTCACGTCGCCGGGACTCACGGCGATCGCCTTTTCGAACGATGCCTTCGCCTGCGTCAGATTGCCGTTGCTCTGCTCGCCGAGGCCTTCGCTCGTGTACATCCAGTACGTCGCGCTGTTGAGCGCCTCGCGCCAGCGCGCCGCGCCGCCCTGCTGCGACGCGCGCAGCAGATACTCGCGCGCCTGCGCGAACTGCTCCTGCTTGAGCAGCGCGACGCCCATGCCGCCGAGCGCGTCGCCGTCGTTCGGTGCACTCGCGAGCACCGACGAAAAGCGCGCCTTTGCCGTGACGAGATCGCCACGATCGAGCGCCGCGAAACCTTCGGCCACGGCGCGGCCGCGCGCGTCCGAGCCGGCATTCTGCTGCGCACGCTCGCTCGCGCGACGGTCCTGTTCCGCGATCGAATCGGCGCGCGCCTTGACGGCGGCATCGTCGGGCGCGACGGACAGATACGCCTGAAACAGCGGCGCATCCGACGCGCGTACGCCGAGCCACAGCAGCGCCTGACGCCAGGCTGCCTTCGCCTGCGCGCCGACGATCGAATCCTTCGACAACTGCGCAAGCTGTTCGATGCCCTCGCGCCGGTTCGCCTCGCGATACGTCAGATGCTGCGCATACGCGAGCGCAAAATGCGGATCGTCGCGATGTTCGCGCGCCAGCTGTTCGAGTCCGCGACGCGCCTCTTCCCAGCCTTGTGGCGACGAACCGAGCGCCTGGTAATACTCGAGCGCAAGCTGCGGATTGTTCGGCTTCGCGCCGAGCGCCTGACGGTAAGCCTGCGCCGCCGATGCCTGCTGACCTGACTGCGCCAGCCGCCGCGCATCGTTGACGGCCTGATCGGTCGGACTCGACTGGCCGAGACGGCGCGCGAGTTCGTCGATGTTCGGATAGTTCGGCGCGGCCTGGCGCAGCCGCGCGAGATATTGCTGCGCGCCCGCGCCGTCCTTGCGGTCGGACATCACGATGCCCATGCCGTACAGCGCGTCGGGCTGCTTAGGATCGATGCGCAACACTTTCAGCCACGCCTGTTCGGCGAGGTCGCCGCGCTTGTGCGCCTGCCAGTACTTGCCCTGATCGATCAGCACGTTCATCGGGTCGTTCGGCTGCGCCTGCGTCTGTGCCTGGGCGAATGCCGACGCCGCCGCGCCCGCACCGAGCGTGAGCGCGACACCGATTACGAGCGCGCGTTGGCGGATTGGCATGTGTTCTCCCAACGCGGCACGAGACGGCCGTTTTCATCGAAGCGGTAGCGGCCGTCTGCGGACCCTGTACCGAAGAGCATCAACACCTCGTCGTAATAGACAGGCTGGTTTTGAGTGGTTTGCGCGGCGCCTGGCGCGGGCGTCGCGAGCGAGGCCAGATGCGTCTGCGCGAGGCCCGCGGCGCGCGTGTCGCCGAGCGCGCGGAAATACGGCAGCAGCGCGCCCCAGAAGCCGATCGGGCCTTCGCCCGTCGCGTTGCCCGTGGTCGTCGCGACTTTTTCCGGCGGCACGCCCGTCTGCGCGATCCGGTCGCGCATGCCGTGCAGCGCGGCGAGCCAGGGCTTCGCGAGAGGATCGGTGGAAGCCGTCAGGCCTGCCCACAGATACACACGAATCGCGTCGTAGCTGCCGACATCGCCCTTTTGCGGATCGACGATGAACTGCCCATCACGATACGCCGCCCAGTCCGGCGCATAGCCGAGCGGCGCGGTCGTCTTGACGAGCTTGTACGCATTGTCCGCGACGCGCGACCACGGCCCGTTCGGCGACTGTGCGGCAAGCGCACGAATCAATGGCAACGGCAGATAGCTCGGATTCAGACGCGTCGTCGAGCCGTTGCGGAAACCTTGCGGACCGGGCAAGAGCATCGGACCGAGACCGCGCAGATCGGCGACTTCCTGCTTTTCGATCTGCGTGACGAGCGCGTACGCGAGCTTCGTGTACGCGGGCTCATGCCACAGACGCCCTGCCTCGAACAGATCGTAGGCGATCCACACATCGGAATCGGCAGCCGAATTCGGATCGATCACGCCATACGAGCCGTCCGGTTTCTTGCCCCATTGCCACGACGGCAGCTTCACATCGTCGCCGTCGAAACGGCCCGCCGACAGATTGGCGCGCGTCCAGCGCAACAGGCGCTCGAAGGTCGCGCGGTCGTTGGCGACGAGCGCGAAGAACAGGCCGTACGACTGGCCTTCCGACGTGGTCTGCTGCGTGGGCGTCGAAAAATCGACGACGCGTCCGTCCTGCTGCACGAAGCGCGACACGAACGCGCGATACGCGGACCAGTCGTCACAAGTTGCGGCTTGCGCGGAGCCCGTCATGCCCACGACGAAACTCGCGCACGCAAGCGCGCGAACGAGCGGCGCGCGCAATGGGCGCAATGGGCGAAGGGAAAACGCCGCCCGCATGTCAATCCTTCAGCCGGCGCGCGGCGACGGCACGCAACAGCCGGTAGAACACGGCCGCGATGATCAGCGCCGCCAGCAGGCCGCCGAACATCAGCAGCAGCGGATGCACGGACAGCGCCCAGCGCATGTACTCGACGGGCGACAGATGGCCGACGTAGTACACATCGCCGTTCGACACCACTTCGAGCGTCCGGCCGCGCACGACCGTCAGTCCGCCCTGAATCCCCTGCACGAGATCGGGGTCGAGCATCGCGTTGGTCAGATCGGTTTCGGACTGGCCCGGCGCCGAAATCAGCGCAACCACGCTGCGGCCTTTTTCGAGCGGCGACTGGAAGCCGGTGATGATCGCGTCGCCGGATGCATTCACCAGCGACAGGTCCGCGCGCCCCGCCGTGCGCACGCCCCCGCGATTGCCGTGCCACCAGTTGGCGATGCGGAACGACACGTTCGAGAACTGCATGCGCCGCGCGTCGTCGGCGGCGGCGAACGGCATGTCTTTTTCCCATGTGGTCAATAACGGCTGCTGGCCGGGCGCGCCGATCACGAGCAGATCCTTGTCGGCGAGACGCTGCACGTCGGCGGCCGTCGCGACGGTGACGCCCGTCACGGGATACACCGTCGATGCGCCCATGCGGCCCATCACCATCAGATAAAGGCTGTAGTCGCTCGGGTTCGCGTTGACGGGCAGGACCACGGCCGTCTGCGACAGGTCGGCGAGCTTCGTGAACGGCCAACCGCTGTTCGCGAACGCGGCAAGATCGGGCAGCGCCATGTAATGCGGGAACGACGACAGATCGATCGTCGAATCGGGATCGATCTCGCCGCGCACGTTGTCGAGCACCTGCCCCTGGCATTCGCCCGTCTTCGGCATGTCGTAGTAGAAGTGGAAACGCAACTGCGCCTGCGACGCGAGCAGATGCGGCGGAATGTAGATCTCTTTCGACGCGGGCGCTGTGTGATCCGGCAGCATCCGGTTCAGATAGCGGCCGAGATCGAGCATCGACGACGACTCGGCCGGAATGCGCAGCGCCTGCACGAAGTTGTTGTTGACGCTGACGTTCAAAGTCGAACGATCGGGGGCGGGACGCACCGTGTAGCGGTAACGCAGATCGACGGGCACGCCCTTCGTGCGCCACGTGAAGAGATCGGGCGCGATGCGCAGATCGACGCGCACCACGTCGGGGTTGTAGCCGCGCACGGACAGATCCTTCGGCACGGTCAGTTCACCGAAACGCACAGCGCGGTCGGTCGGCAGCCAGCCCGGTGCATCGTACGGCTGACGCGCGCGCGGCGCATCGACGTGCGTGATCGTCTGCACGGTGCCCGACAGCGCCGCCTCGCCGAGCGACAGCGCGTTCGCCGCGATCTTCAGCTCGCGCGCGTCACGGCCCATCACGAGCAGCAGCTTGCCGCGCGCGGGCGCCTCGCGATCGACGATCGCGAGCATCGGACCGTTGATGGTCGGCAGCGTGACGCCCGCGGGACGTTCGTCGTTGGTCGCGAACACCACGGCGTTGCCCGACAGCGGCGCGTTGTCGAGTTGCGCGGGGAACAGCGCGCCGCGATAGCCGGCCAGCGAGCCGAACCACGACGCGACGGCGCCCGCCGCTTCGAGTGCTTGCGACGAGGGCTTCGCGGCGAACACGAACGGTAATTCGAGCCGGCGGATATCGCGCCGGTCGAAGAACGGCAGCGGCAACGCGCCGAGATCCGGTTTCGTCGCCAGCGACGCGAACGTCAGATCGAGCGAACTCGCGTTGCTCACTGTCGCCCACAGCGCGCTGCTCGCGGGATCTTCACAGCCTTGCGTGTAATGACCAATCAACTGCACGTTGAGGTGATTGAACTCGGTGATGAGGCGCGGTTCGAGCGGAATGTCGCGCGCGAGCAGCGTGCCCGCCTGCTCGCGCGGCAGCGGCAGCGTCGCGGCCACTTCGCCGTTCACGAGCACTTTCAGATGCGACAGGTTCGACAGCAGCGACGGCGAATAGCTGTAGATCAGATGCAGATTTGCACCCGTCACCACTTCGTCGGCGCGCACCGAGAACGGCACGCCGTTCTGTCCGTCGACACCGCGCAGTTGCAACGGATCGAGCGCGCCGAGTTGCGCGAACGTGAAGGTCTGACGGCGACCGCCCGAGACGGCCGTGCCGTTGTCCGCTGTGGTCGGCATCGTGTCGCGGCCGCTGCGCACGGCGGCGAAGGTCTGCGGCGTCGGCTCGGCGAACGACGGCTGCTGCGCCGCGCGCGGATCGACGGGCTTGGCCGACGGCAGCGGCGGCAAGGCGTTATCGGCGGATGCGGGCGCGGTTGATTGGGCGACGAGCGGCTTGTTTGCCGGAGTCGTGCCCGGCGTCACTGCGAGTTGCGCGTTCGTCGCCGGGATCGCACCCGGCGCGGTATCGGATGCTGCCTGCACGGCGGGCAACGTGGCCGCGAACAGCAGCGCCGCAACCGTCGCGCGCAGCGGCAACCTGCACATGCGGCGCGCCAGCATGCTCACGCCAGCGCGCACACCCGCCCTCATCGCCGCTGATACAGCGTCGTCGTTTCGCAAGATCCCCATCGTTTATTTTCCGTTCTTCGCGTCGTTTGCTGCGGCCTTGCGTCGACTGCGCAGCGTGCGCAGGTCGGCGTACAGATGTTCGAACAGCCCGCCGATCCCGCCCAGGCCGACGCGCATCACATGCGAGAGACTCTTGAGCGGCGTGTCCACTTCGCGCCCTTCCGCCCAGCCGGTCCAGGCGTCGGCGCGCGCGAACGTGCTCTGCACAAAGTCGAGTTCCTGTTCGCGCGTCATGGCAGCAAATTTCAGGCCGACGCGGCCCGGCACTGCATAGGTGACATCGGCGGGAAACACGAACTCGTCGTGGCCGCGAAACAGCGACACGACGACCTTCTCATGCAGCGGCACCTGGATCGCGGCGGGCAGTTGCAGCGCGAGGCCGCCTTCCGCGTAGTCGACCGTTTCGCAAGTCAGCGTGCGGCCCGTCGAAAAGCGCAGCGACGCCGGAATGCGCATCGCGACGCGGTGCGTGGAGCGCACCTGGCGCTGCTCGCGCGCCGCCGCGACGCTCGCGCCGAGAATCAACATGTTGTAGCCCGTCCATGCGAGGTTCAGCACGGTCGTCTGCACTTCGCTGTGCGAACTGGCATGCAGCGCGATATGCACGCACCCGACAACAAAGCCGATCAGGTTCAGCGCCAGCAGGATCAGATACGGACGCGAAATGGCCCAGTCGAAATACTGCTCTTCGATCCGGCCGCCCTTCGCTGTCACGTTGAACTTGCCGAGCTTCGGGTTGATCAGCGCGAGCAGCGTCGGCGCCGTGATGTACGACGCGAGCACCGACTCGTAGACCTCGGACCAGAACGAGTGGCGGAACTTCTGCTGCATCCGCGAGTTCGTGATGTTCGCGTGGAACATGTGCGGCAGCGCGAAGATTGCGATCGTGCCCGCCGCCGCCTGGATGATGTGCGCGTTGAAGAACAGGAACGACAGCGGCGCCGTCAGGAACACGAGACGCGGGATGCCGTAGAAGAAATGCATCATCGCGTTCAGATAGCAAAGCCGCTGGCCGAACGAGAGCCCGCCGCCCGTCAGCGGATTGTCGATCCGGAAAATCTGCGTCATGCCGCGCGCCCAGCGGATGCGCTGGCCGATGTGTCCGCCGAGACTTTCCGTCGCGAGACCCGCGGCTTGCGGAATCGCGAGATACGCTGTTGTGTAGCCTTTGCGGTGCAGCTTGAGCGCGGTGTGCGCGTCTTCCGTCACGGTCTCGACGGCGATGCCGCCGATTTCTTCGACCATCGTACGGCGCAGCAGCGCACATGAGCCGCAGAAGAACGTTGCGTTCCACAGGTCGTTGCCGTCCTGCACAAGGCCGTAGAACAGCTCGCCCTCGTTCGGCACCTTGCGGAACGTGCCGAGATTCTTTTCGAACGGATCGGCGGAAAAGAAATGGTGCGGCGTCTGCAGCATCGACAGCTTCTTGTCGCGCAGGAACCAGCCGAGTCCCACTTGCAGAAACGAGCGCGTCGGAATGTGATCGCAGTCGAAGATCGCGAAGTATTCGCCGTCGGTGATCTTCAGCGCTTCGTTGATGTTGCCCGCCTTCGCGTGACGGTTGTGCGAGCGGATCGTCCACGCGACGCCGACTTCCTCGCAGAACGCCTTGAACTCGGGACGGCGCCCGTCGTCGAGCACGTGAATGGACAGCTTGTCTTTCGGATAGTCGAGCGCGATCGCCGCGTAGACGGTCGGCTTCACGACGGAGAGCGGCTCGTTGTAGGTCGGAATGAAGATGTCGACGGTCGGCCAGTCGTTGCGGTCGACAGGCAGCGGCAACGGCTTGCGCCGCAGCGGCCAGGCCGTCTGGAAGTAGCCGAGCATCAGCACGAGCGCCGCATAGACTTCCGCCGACACCAGCAGCAGACCCCACGCGGCGTCGAGCGGACGCTCCCAGTAAGTGGTCTCCGTCAGACGCCAGTACATATAGCGGCCCGTCGCGATCACCGACAGCATGATCATCACGAGCGTCGCGTAATGGCCTTTCGCGCGCCGGAACAGCAGCGCACAGACGAAGCAGCAGATCGCGAACGTCAGTTGCTCGCCGAACGCGAGCGGCACCGTGAACACGAAGAACAGCGCCGCCAGCGCGAACAGCACCAGCACGATTGTGACGGGCGTGCTGCCGATAATGCGTCCGTCGATCAGATGCGACGCGAGCCGGTCGAAGCGCGAGCGACGTGGCGGCTCGGCGTCGACGGCTTCGAGGATGTCTTCGGGCGCGGTGCTCATGCGACGTTCCTCGGCAACCTGGCCTGACCGTTCAGGCATGCGCCCAGCCATTCGCCGCACGCGCGCAGATCGGCGGCGGCCTGGCTGTGCGTGTCGTAGTGAATCACGGTCGTGTCGTACGCGAGCGATTCGCTGACGCCCTGATCGAGATGGATGACGCCCGGGAACAGATGACCGGCGAGCGCATCGCGCAGAACCTTCACGACGTCTTTCGTGAGACTGCGGCTCTGGTCGACCTGATTGATCACGTAGCCGTAACCGATGAAATCTTGGCGCGGCAACGCGTACGTCTGGATCAACCGCTCCATCTGCGGAATCGCCGCGTACGACGCGGCATCGGCGATCACGACGTTCAGCACGAAGTCGGCGGCCAGCAAGGCAGCGCGCGTGTAGACGGTCGCGCCAGGCGGCGTGTCGATCAGCACGATGTCGTTGGCGTCGAGCGCCAGCGATTCGAGCGATTCGCGGATCAGATACGGATCGCTGTCGAGCCGCGCCTCGAACACGCGCCGGTCGTCTTCGTTCAGCGCGCCGTGCGGCAAGGCCGTGATGCTGTCGATACCGTCGAACATCACCGTGCGCCACGATGCGCCCGACAATGTCGCGCGTGCGACGCCGTCGTAGTTGTCGATAGGAATGCCGAAGTGCAGACGCAGCGCGTTCTGCGGATCGAAGTCGACGGCGATCACACGGCGACCGTTCGAGCCGAGCACGGACGCGAGATTCGCGGCGAGCGTCGTCTTACCGACGCCACCTTTTGCAGAGACAACCGAGACGACTCTCATGCGTCACCATCCGCCTTGTAGCGCGAACGGAAGGTGTCGCGCAGTGAACGGGCAGGCGCTGCCGGGGCGCCCGACAGACGCGCGAACAGCGCCGACAGATCTTTCGACGGCGCGGCGGCGGATGCCGTGGATTGTGCGGCGGGCTTGCTTCCGAACAGACCCGAAAGTATCGAGCCGCCCTGCTGCTGTGCGGGCGTCGAAGGCGCTGCGCGCGGGCTCTCCGGAACCGGATTGTTAAATGGGGAAGAAGCAAACGTTTGGCGTTTACTTAAAAAAGGGGGCGCCGGGATGGCTTGTGCGTCATGTTGTGGCACGACCGGCGTCGGAGCCGCAACCGCCGTAGCAGTAGACGAAGCCGCCGTCGCAGCAGACGAAGCCGCCGTCGCAGCCGACATGCTCGGCGCGTTGGCGGCAGCACTGTTGCGCTCCGGCGAAGGCGCAACGGTCGGCGGCGGGCTGAAGCGGTTTGCGCCCGGCTGTGCGGACGCGACGGGCGGCGGCATCGTCGCATGTCGATGACCGCGGGCGAACAGCGGCAAACGCGTCGGCGCGGCGGGCTCGGCGGCGGACGCTTCACTTTGTGCCGCCGACGACGAAGCGGCCGACTCCGCACGATGGACCGGCGCTGCCGCCGTCACGGGGCGCCCCGCATCCGGCACCGGCCCGGCATGCGCGATATCGAGCGCGTTCAGCAAAGGCCAGCGCAATGCTGCCTGCTTCGCTTCGTCATCGCGCGCGACTTCCTGATATTGCCCGGCGTCGCCACCGAAGCGCCGGAACAGATTACCGACGTCGTCTGAAACGCTCATGATGTTTCCTCTACTTGTCCTGCGCATCCCTGCACTACAACAGCGTGTTCCGTCAGAGCCCGCTGTTTCACTATATGGTTAACGTCGCCGCCGACGCCAGGTTTAGTGCGCGTCAGTCAAGGCGACTTCAACAGTCTGAACTCGTACGAATGAGCGTTCGCGCTTTGATATTCCTGCAACGCCAGCGAGCCCGCGCCCAGTTCATTCAGCCAGTGCTGATACGCGCCTTCGAGAAAAGCCGACGCCCACGCCGCCGCCCGTTCGCCGAATACGGCAAGCGGTGCGCAGGCATGCTCGATGGAAAGATAATCGTCCCGTTCGACAAGACGCACGAAGCCCCAGTCGAGTTCCGACCAGACGGCGTTGAGAAAGGAAGCGAGGTCGTCGAGCGTCGTGCAATCGCCGGCAGGATACCTTGCGGCAAAACGTGCGCCGATGCGCGCCATCAGTATGCGTAGTTGCGACGGATCAAGCTGTGTCTCGAACTCTTCGGCGAGCGCGCTGAGAAAGCCGCGCCATTGCACGGACGTCTGATGTCGCGTGTAATAGTCGAGCAGGGTTGCCGTGTGTTCGTCTTGCATGTCCGAGAGGTTGATTACGTGCGCGTATGGTTGACCGGCATGGCACTGGTAAACCAGTATCGAACACCGTTACTTCGACAGACTGATTTGTTGAGCGAACCGTCACAATGGGCGTCGCCAGCATAGCATCGTTCAGGTGGCGATAAAAAGGCAACCGGCATTGTTGCGGATGTGGAAAGCGGACGACGAGCGATTTTTTTGCGCTTGCTCTTTCGCATGGGCTCTGGGCGGTTGATCGAATGCTTCATTCGCCTACGCATTCTTCCATTGCCTTACGTCAAAATGCGGTTCAAATACCGGTTTCGCCCTGCTTCAATTGAAATGCTTCGGGAGTCAAACGATGAACATCACCGACGAACGCGCCGTTCAGTTTCTCAGCGCCATTCGCAAGCCCCTACTTGTGCTGCATAAGGCCATACTCGATCACGAGCGCGCATTGTATGAGAAGGAGTTCGGCCCCGTCACCCCGGCCGCCTTCCTGCAGGTGCTGATCAACGGCACGGGGTTTCGCTGGCTGAATCCGTTGTCGACGGTAATCGCAAATGTCGATGAGATTCTCGACGATAAAGAAGTGACGAGTGCTGATCGCGTGGCGGCGGTTGAATCCGTCGCGGGACTTTTCTCCGAGAATTTACCAGGCAATATTTTCCTGCCGCATTACCGGCAAATTTTGCAGCACAGTCCCGCGATATTGCACGCGCACGGACAAGTCGCGCCGATTTTGAAGTCGATCGAATCCGGCGATTAATCGGCTTCTTTGTTTCGCATTTGAGTCGTTATTCAAGGTGCAAATCTGCATCGGGAGTTGAATACGCATGACGCACTGGACGCTCGATCAGCAGTTCACGTATCGCGATCAGACGGTTCGTTATCGGACCTTCGGCGATGGACCGCCCGTCGTGCTGATTCACGGCACGCCGTTTTCGTCGTGGGTCTGGCATCGCATCGCGCCGCATCTCGCGCGCGACCGCAAGGTCCATGTCTACGACCTGCTCGGCTATGGCCAATCGGAACGGCGCGATGGCCAGGATGTGTCGCTCGGTGTGCAGAACGGCTTGCTCGCCGCCCTGCTCGAACACTGGAAGCTGAATACGCCCGCGAATTTGCCCGATGTCGTGGCGCATGACTTCGGCGGCGCGACGGCGTTGCGCGCGCATCTGATCGACGGTTGCGATTATGCGAGCCTCACGCTGATCGATCCCGTCGCCGTCGCTCCGTGGGGATCGCCGTTCGTGCGGCATGTGCGCGAGCATGCAGCGGCTTTTGCGGGTCTGCCCGCTTATATTCATGAGGCCGTCGTCAACGCATACATTCGCGGTTCGATTGCAAGGGCGATTGCCGACGACGAACTCGCGCCTTACGTCGCGCCATGGCTCGGCGAGGTCGGTCAGCCCGCGTTCTACCGTCAGATCGCGCAGATGGATCAGCGCTATACGGATGAAGTCGAAGCGCGCTATCCGCACATGCGTTGCCGCACGCAGATTCTGTGGGGCGAGGACGACGAGTGGATTCCCATCGAACGCGGCAGGCAACTGGCGAGCGTCATTCCGGACGCGCGTTTCCAGCCGGTGCCGAACGCCGGGCATCTGATGCAGGAAGACGCGCCCGAGGCCATCGTCGCCGCGGTGTTGCGCTGGCTCGGGTAAGCATCAAACAGAAAGGCTCCGGCGAAGTGAATTTGCCAGAGCCTTTCCGTGAAGCGTCGAGGTGAAGCGCGCGTTATCCGCGCTGATGCGGCAGATACGGCATCGGATCGATCGGCTTGCCGTCGTGACGCAGTTCGAACAGCACCGACACGCGCGAGTTGTTCTCGTTACCCATCTCGGCGATCTGCTGCCCCTTGCGCACGATGTCGCCCGTCTTCACCAGCAGCTTGCGGTTGTGCGCGTAGGCCGTCAGAAAGTCCTTGTTGTGCTGGACGATGATCAGGCTGCCGTACTCGTTCAGACCGGTGCCGGCGTACATGACCTTGCCGTCGGCGGCCGCGCGGATCGGATCGCCCGCCTTGCCGCCGATTTCGATGCCGCGCGTTTCGCCAGGCTGAAACCCGCCGACGACATTGCCCTGCGCCGGCCAGATCAGCGCCACGCCTTTCGCGTGACGCGCCACTTCGGCGTTCACTTCGCGCGCTTCGGCGGCGCTCGGCGCGGGCGCGCCTGTTGCGGGCGCAGTGGCGGTCATCGTGTTCGGCGTGGCATTCTGGGCGTTCGTAGCGCTCGTGGCGCTCGTGGCGTTCGTAGCGTTACCCGCCCCACTGCTCACCGCCGGATTCGACGCACCGCTGGCTACCGCCGCGACACCATTCGACGCCTTACCGGTCGCCTGGCCCGCAGATGGAGCAGCAGGCACGGCGACCATCTTCACTGCATCCGGCGACGACACCTTCAGCGGCTGTCCGATATGCAGCCGCGCGGACGGCTTCAGATGATTCCACGCGACGATCTGCTTGACCGTCACGTTATGACTGCGCGCGATGCGAACCAGCGAATCGCCGCGGCGCACCTTGTAGATCACGGGCGGCACCGGCTGCGCGACCATCTGCGGCGCGGGCGCTGCTGACGCCGCGTCCGTTGCCGTCTGCGCGGTCGATGCCGCGTCGTTGTTCTTCGCTTCCTGCTCGCCGACATGCGCGCAGGCGCCCAACATCAAGGCGAGTGTGAAGCTCGCGAAACTGGCCCAGGTTCTGTCGAAACCATTCTTCGACATATGCTCTCCCGCGTTATTCGTTCAAAGAGCGGATGCGCGCTTTGCCCGATCAGCCGATGTCTCAGACACCCGCCGACAGCGCGCAGCATGCCGCCTCGTTGCGGCCTCAACCGTCCGGCCAGCAGCCGGAATGCCCTTGCAAAGTGGAGCCGCGTCAAACGCGATGCGATCTTCCACCAAAAGGGTCGGATTAGCCTTTTAAATCCAAGCCGCATTGTAAAGTGCCGTCATCGCAAAAGCCGACGCGCGAACACTTCGATACAAATGTTTATTAGCGGTATTGTTGGCGTGCTTCCGCGCCGCCGAAAACCCCGGCCGCGCTTCGCCCATACCGCTCTATTTCATATCGGCATGTAGCGCGCGAAACTTGAGAAGCGTTCGCGGCGCTTACCTGGATGGAGACAACGATGGCTCTCGTAGCGGAATCGAAAACGATCAGCGTGACGATCGCGCGCGACTGGCGCGAGGTCTACGCGTTCATGGAACACCCGCTGTCGTTCGCGCAATGGGCGTCGGGGCTCGGCAAGCCGTTGCGCGGCGAAGGCGTCGAGTGGACCTTCGAAAGCGCGGACGGCAGCCCTGTCACCGTGCGCTTCACGCCGCGCAATCCGCATGGCGTGCTCGATCATCGCGTGATCACCGGCAAGGGCGATGAGATCGCGATACCGATGCGCGTCATTCCGAACGGCGACGGCGCCGACGTGCTGTTCACGCTGCTCCGGACGCCCAACATGAGCGACGCGCAGTTCGCCGCCGACGCCCAATGGGTCGAACGCGATCTCGCCGAACTGAAACGCTTCCTCGAGCAACGATAAAGCGCAGGCCCGCTCGCTCAGGCGCGCACGATCGACACGCCTGGCGCTTCGAACGGCGCGGTGGTCGACTCGGGCGTGCCCTTCTCGACGATGATCGTGCTCGCCGCCTCGATGCCCGCAATCATGTACGCCGACGCCGCGTTCAGTTTTTCCGACGATGCCAGCACGATCGTCTCGGCGGCCCGCGCCATGAGCGCGCGCTTCACGTAAGCCTCCTCCAGATCGCCCGTGCTCAGCCCCGCTTCGGGGTGGACGCCCGTCACGCCCATGAAGTAGAGATCGGCGCGCACGTGGCCGAGCGCTTCGATAGCGGCCGCGCCGACCGTCACCATCGAATGACGGAACAGCCGCCCGCCGATCACGACGACTTCCAGCGCCTCATGCTCCGCGAGTTCGACCGCGACGCTCGGACTGTGCGTGACGATTGTCGCGTGCAGATCGACGGGCAGATGTCGCGCTAACTGGATCGCCGTCGTCCCGCCATCGACGAACGCAATCTGGCCCGGCGCGATCATCTGCGCGGCCGCCCGGCCGATCGCCGCCTTCGCCTCCGAGCCGATCGCCCGCCGGCCCGCGAGATTCGCCACCGCCGGCGACGCAGCGAGTGCGCCGCCATGCACGCGCTGCAATTTGCCCTCGGCGGCAAGCTCGCGCAGATCACGGCGCACCGTATCTTCCGACACGCCGAATGTGTCGCTCAGCGCCTTGGCGAGCACCTGGCCGTCGCGCCTGAGCGCGTCGAGAATCAGCTTCTTGCGTTGGGAGGTCAGCATTCTGTTTGTCTGATCAAAGGCTTACGCAAAATTGCACGAATTTTCTTGATATTGCACGAATCTGCACGATACCATCATTCGACGACGCGGCCAATCGGGCTACGTCCTTGCCCGATCGTGATCGCTCGATCGGCTTGTGAAACCGAAACAGGGAACGCTCATGAGCGAAACGGCTGACCGCGTGCGTATCGTCGATGTGCAGGTGCTGTCCGACGACTGGTACGTGCTGAAGAAGACCACCTTCGATTACCGGCGCGGCGACGGCAGCTGGCAGCGGCAAAGCCGCGAAACGTACGATCGCGGCAACGGCGCGACGCTGTTGCTCTACGATCCGCGACGGCGCACCGTGGTGTTGACGCGGCAGTTTCGCTTGCCCGCGTTCGTCAACGGACACGAAGGGATGTTGATCGAAGCGCCTGCCGGACTGCTCGAAATGGCATCGCCGGAAGCGCGGATCCGCGCGGAAGTCGAAGAGGAAACGGGCTATCGCGTGGAGTCGGTGCGCAAGGTCTTCGAGGCGTTCATGAGTCCCGGCTCGGTGACCGAGAAGCTGTATTTCTTCGTCGCCGAATATGATGCGGCGGCGCGTGTGAGCCGCGGCGGCGGCGTCGCCGACGAAGGCGAGGATATCGAGGTGCTCGAACTGCCGATCGACCAGGCGCTAACGATGATCGCGCATGGCGAAATCATGGACGGCAAGACCATCATGCTGCTGCAATACGCGGCGCTTCATCTGTTTGCGCAGTGATGTGTTGAGGCGATGGCAGAATAAAAAAACCCGTCGGGCTTCGCATGAAGCGCGACGGGAAATGCGTGGAAATCTGACGACACAAATGTCGCTTGCTGCCTGCCTCGATCAGAACTTGTGGCGAATCGCGGCGCGGAATGCGAGCTGGTTCGACGTCGACGACGGCGCTTGCGTGCCGAGGATGAACGCATTGTCCATGATCGAGTTCGTTTTGTCGCCCGCGACCTTCTGATACATGCCCTGCACGTAGAAGTCGGTGCGCTTCGAGATGTTGTAGTCCGCCATCAGACCGACGGAATGCACCTTCGGCTTCACGCCGCCCGTCGATGCATCGTAGTTCTCCAGCGTGTACACGTATTCGCCGCCGACATAGAACGCGGGCGTCAGCTGGTACTTTGCATTCAGCTCGAAGTTCTGGAAGCGCAGGCGGTTCAGCGTCGAGCCAGCCGCGACGATCGCGCCCGGGGTGCCGAGGTAGCCGTTGCCCGTCGGGTTGTTGTAGGTGGAGTTCGTGTACGTGAAGCCGACCGTCGCCGAACCGAACGCGTAGTTGATGCCGCCACCGAACACACGCATGCGCTGCGCGAAGAAGCTGGCGTCGTTGGTCGCGATCGCGCCCGCCGATGTCGCGCCCGTGTTGTTCGCCTGCAGGTACGCCGCTGCGAGCAGCAGGCCGCCCGTCGCATACTGCGCGCCGAAGCTGTATTGACGGTTGTTGGCGAAATTCGTGTCGTTGCTGAAGCTGTACGTGCCGCCGAACTGGAAGCCGGCGATGTCCGGGCTCGCGTACTTGACCGTGTTGTTGACGCGGAACGAGTTGTCCGTGTTGTCGTTGTCGAACGGATGCGAGAACAGATAGCCCGACCAGTTGCCGTTCGACGTCGTCTGCGCGAGGTAATCGACGAGAGAATCGTATTGACGGCCCAACGTGACGGTACCGAAGCGATCGTTCGAAATACCGACATACGCCTGACGACCGAACATGCGGCCGCCCTGACCTGCACGGCCGCTATTCAGATCGAAGCCGCTCTCGAGCGTGAAGATCGCCTTGTTGCCGCCACCCAGGTCTTCCGCGCCCTTCATGCCCCAACGGCTGCCTTGCGCATAACCGCTTTGCAGCTCGACGACACTGTGGCCGCCGACACTGTTCGTGTAGTTGACGCCTTCGTCGATCACGCCGTACAGCGTGACGCTGCTTTGTGCGAACACGGGAGCGCCAAACGCGGCCGAGGCGGCCAGCGCGATGACCTGTTTCTTCATTGGATGATCTCCGATCTTGGTAGAGGTGTTGATTGGCGTGCTGAATGAATTTAACTTTTTATTCGGCATGCTTACTATTTGTTCAGCTTCTTGCCGTTTTGTTTGCACGCAGTTCCGGCGCAACTACAACGCCGCTGCTACTCAGGATGCATGCAACGGACGAGATGCTGCCCGAGCGCCATCGCCCAGTCCAGTTGAAGTCGGGACGGCTTCGAAAATCGTTGTGAAATGCCCACGAATGGTGCATCAATTCGTGCAATTGAATCTGCCTGACAGATCAATTCGAAGAAATGTCACCGTGTTGTCGATGCAGAGAGCTCTGCGCGGCGAATCGGAATTATCCGATTGGTCATGTTGAAACGTCTTCGTATCCTCTGCGCCTCTATGCGGTGCGCGCTTAAAAGAACTACAGAGCTTTCGATCGGGATCGCTGCTCAATTGTGCGCACCAGGTACGTCGATACGCAGCAGGGAGGCATTGATGAAAACGACTGATCGCACGATTTCAAGCGATACGCGCCGCGCCATTCCAGCTCACGGTGAAGCGCACGAAGCACACTTCATCGGGATCGCCGTATTCGACGGTTTCTCGATGTTGCCCGCGGCCGAAGTCGTCAACGTATTCGACAAGGCGAATCAGGTGCTGGCGGCTGGGCCTGGCGGGCTGCCTTGTTATCGGACAGCTTTCGTCTCCAGTCATGGAGGAAGCGTATCCAGTTCCGCGAAGATCGATGTGCTGACGCAGAGTGTCGAGCGGCTTTTTGCTATGCGCGCGCTCTTTGTTGCGAGCGGAGAACCGACTGTGGGCTTCGAAACCGATCTCCGATTCGTCGAATGGCTTCGCGAGACTGCACGTCGCGCCGATGACCTTTTCGCGATCGGGAATGGCGATGCGCTGATGTCCGCGATTGGCGAGTCGCGCGGACGTTTCGATATTCGATTCCCGCTTGCTGGGTCTATGGGTGTCATCGCGCGCTCGGCCGTGCGACTGGCCCTCGAACTGGTTCGACAGGACTTTGGCGTGGCCGTTTTGCGTCGCGTGCTCGAGTTGATTCCGGATACAGGATTGCCCGAGTTCACAGCCATTGCCGGCGATAACGCAAAGTCGATCAAGGACAAGATTCACGAGAGCGCACAGTGGATCTCACGTAATTGCAATAAGGCTATTTCCGTTACGGTCGCTGCGCAGACGGCTGGGATGAGCGAGCGCTCTTACTTGCGACACTTTCGCGCGGAAATGGGCATCAAGCCCTCGGAACACCTGCGACGCTCGCGCGTCGAGCTGGCTGCTGCGATGCTTGAGTCGAGTGATTTGCCCGTCGACAAAATCGCACGGCGATGCGGGCTGACGAGCGGGGAATGTCTGGCGAGGTTGTTTCGGCAGGTTTGGCAGATATCGCCGACGGAGTATCGGGGGCGGGTTCGCTCTATTTCTACTGATGCATCAAGAAGCGCGCAATTTGAACGTCATCGGCCTACTTAAACGATGCTGACACCTATTTCCAAAGCCGCGGACTTTCTGTGTATTTCGGTGTCTGCTTATATTTCGAAATGCATTGTCTTCCATGACGAGAGTGCGTTCTCACATATAGACGGATTACTCGGCCTTCTCGGATTTGCGCTACCGTTCATCACCTTTCGACTAACGCGGGTTTATCAGCCGTTTCGCTATGAATCGGCGATTAACAATGTGATGCGTGCGCTGGCTGCATGGCTTGTTGCCCAACTGGTTTTGGCGGCGATATCGCACGGCTATCCCGGCAGCGAACTGCGAGGCCACTGGCTGCTCTGGTGGACAGTTATTGCCGCATGCGCGCTCATCGTTGGACGGTGCGCAATTCATGTTTTGCCGTCGCTGATTCGCTCGTGGCGTTTTGCACCAATGCGAGTAGCTATCGTGGCGGCGTGTTCTGCAAACGATGATTTGCTTGGCCGAATCGCGCCGCAGGTCAGAAGGGTGTTCATCCCAGAAGTGATCTACGATCCATATCTTTCCTTTAATACGACGATCGGCATTATTCCTGCAGTGAAATCGTTGGCAAAGCTTAAAGAGATCGTACGAGCAGAAAAGCTCCGTGAAATATGGATTGTCAACTCGCTATTTCAGCCCATCTCCGTCGAAGATCTCTTGCAAGCGTTTTGTGACGACTTCGTCAATATACGCGTACTGCCGATATTGGAGGTAGGCGCGTCTACCACATCCGTTGTTGATGACTTTCGTGGGATTCCCATACTGAACGTCATGGCAACGCCGGAACGCAATTGGGAAACCGTGCCGAAGGAAATCTTTGATCGCGTATTCGCATTCTTTGTTTTGGTCAGCATTTCCCCGATTCTTATCGCGATTGCAATCGCAATCAAATTATCGTCGCCGGGTTCCATCCTCTTCCGGCAGCACCGTAAAGGCGTGAACGGCGATGTTTTTTCCATTTATAAGTTTCGCACGATGTACCAAGGTGCAGATAAGCCGGGCACTGTTGTCCAAGCGCGAAAGGGGGACGCCCGCGTTACCAAG
This sequence comes from Paraburkholderia sabiae, assembly GCF_030412785.1. Taxonomy (NCBI): domain Bacteria; kingdom Pseudomonadati; phylum Pseudomonadota; class Betaproteobacteria; order Burkholderiales; family Burkholderiaceae; genus Paraburkholderia; species Paraburkholderia sabiae. The sequence continues at coordinate 1,899,730 of NZ_CP125295.1, read as the reverse complement.
GTCGGACGTTTCTTGCGTAGCACCAGTCTCGACGAGTTGCCGCAGTTTCTCAATGTTCTTAAAGGAGAGATGTCTGTTGTCGGACCTCGGCCTCACGCCGTGGAGCACGACGAGTACTACAAGAACGTCGTGCAGCACTATATGTTTCGGTATCGGATCAAACCGGGCATCACGGGGTGGGCACAGGTCAATGGATTTCGCGGCGAGACGGCCGAGATTCGGATGATGGAAGCGCGGGTCAAGTTCGACCTGTATTACATCCAGCATTGGTCGTTCTGGATGGATATGAGGATCATTTTCCTTACCCTTGCGAATGGGTTTGTAGGACGGAGTGCTTACTAGTCCATTAAGACAGTTAAATCCCCTGATCAAATACTTTATTGGAAATAGACTATGAGTGATCCGGATCGACTCGAACAACTTGACGCCTTGCGGGGTATCGCCGCGCTAACGGTCGATTCATGAAATTCGATGTGACGTCGAACGAGATATTGAAGCAACATCGGCCGATTTGCGGAGGTCAGTTGAAGGGTGAGTGCAAAGCCACTCACAACGAAAAAAAACATTACAGCCTCATGTCCACCGGCTATCAGGCGAACAGGGGTATGTCGTAACCAACTCAGTGGTTGAAGGGTGATCGTGCTCGCCGCCGCCCTGACCGTACCGATCAGCTATCTGATGTACCAACTCGTTGAAAGACCTTCAATCCGAACTGGTACGCTGCTCGCAAGGTCGCTGGCGTTCGGCCGATAACGGTCACGACTCTGGCTAGAGTGCATCACTCAAACAGAAGTTTGTAATCATCACTCGGATTCCGACGCTTGCCGTAGTCGCAGTTGCAATCGACTTCTTTGATAAAAGACAATCCGATCGACAATTTATGGAATGTCATTTTGGTGATTTCGACTTTATGTTCTCTCATCCAATATTTAGTTTTCCTATTTGCTTTTCAATATTTTAAATTTAATCAGATTGTGAATTGAAAATCAATGATGATAGATACGCAACCCTTGACGGCGTGAGAGGCGTCGCCGCGCTCTGCGTGGTGGCACTTCACTTACGCGTGATGTTCTCGTGGCATGAATTTTCCCATGCCTATCTCGCCGTCGACCTATTTTTTGCTATAAGAACCCTTAACAAAATGAACAAAGGGGCTGTTTACTCTCGATGATTCCTGTTAACCTTTTCCTTGTTTCGACGACGAAAAGGCCATGGCTAAACCCATACTCGACGACGAACTTTGGGCACTCATCGAACCATTGCTGCCCCCACCAAAACCGAGGCGAAGCCGTTATCCAGGGCGCAAGCCACTCGATGATCGTGCGCTGCTTACAGGCATCCTGTTCATCCTGCAGACGGGCCTGCGCTGGGACCTACTGCCACGCGAGATGGGCTGCGTCAGCGGCATGAGTTGCTGGCGCCGTCTGCGTGACTGGCAGGCCGCCGGTGTCTGGGACCGACTGCACGAGGTCCTGCTCGCAAAGCTACGCGAAGCCGACCGGATTGACTGGTCGCGTGTCGTTGTCGACTCCTCTTCGATCCGTGCGGTGGGTGCAGGTCAAAAACGGGACCGAATCCCACCGACCGCGCGCGACCAGGTTCAAAGCACCACCTCATTACCGAGGCGCAGGGCATCCCGCTCGCGGTAATTCTCACCGGCGCCAACCGCCACGATGTCACCCAGCTTCACGCGCTGGTTGACGCCATCCCGCCCATTGCCGGCAAGCGAGGTCGGCCACTTTCGAAGCCCCGCATCGTTCAGGGCGACCGGGGCTACGATCACGACAAATACCGCCGTCCGCTACACGCAGTCGGCATCGCCACTGAAATCGCCCGACGCGGCGAGCCGCACGGCAGCGGACTGGGCAAAACCCGCTGGGTTGTCGAGCGCACCATCTCATGGCTTCACAACTTTCGACGACTGCGCATCCGCTTCGAACGCCTTGCGTTTATCCACGAAGCCTTCATGAAAATCGCCTGCTGCATCATCTGTTGGCGAAAACTGAAGAACTCATTTTTTTAACGCCTGTAAGTGGTTTCGTTCTTGCGCGCACGTATGAAAGTCGAATTCTGTCAGGTATTCTTAATGCCCTCGAATTCATGCGTCTACGTGCCATCCGGCTATACCCCCTTTACCTGCTCGGGCTAATCGCCGGTGCAATCTCCGCATATGTGCTCTGGCGGTACGGCGCGCAGCCCACCGACCATCCTGTGCTGAAGATCGGCGGCGAGTCCCTTGTCGAGCTGCTGATGCTGCCTGTACCTTTTGCACATCAGCTGTATCCAACGAACGGACCTTGTTGGTCCCTGTCTGCCGAACTGGCTGCCAACGCCGCGTATGCATGCTTTCTTCCCCGATTGACGACGCGCGTCTTGACCGTCGTTATTGTCGTTATGTGGTGCGCGGTTCTGGCGATCGTTATGCTCGGGAACTTCGGCGAGGGTTACGCGTGGAAAGGCGCGTACGTTGGCATGGTGCGCGTGATTTTTTCGTTTTCGATCGGCGTTTTGATCCACAGACTCGCACCCAGTACACGCTTCAGAAGCAACGCTGGCGCGCTACTCATCGTTGCACTCGCATTTCTTATGACATTTGTCAACGTACCTGCGCGTTTCGATACGTTTTATGTCCTGGCTTCCGTCACTGTAATAATTCCCGCAATTACGTGGTTCGCAGTGCACTGCGAGCCATCGGTGTCAGTTCGCCGGGCTTGCCTTCTTGCCGGCTCCGTGTCATACGGAATGTATGTACTACATGAGCCAATAGGCACCTTCCTCCAAATCGTTCTTAGCCGTCACTTCCACCTTTCTTCATCGGAAATGATCTTCACGAGCATTCCATTTCTGGCTGGCATGGTTGCTCTGGTCGCAGCTCTGAACCCATATGACGCCAAGTTCCGTCGCATTCTATTGCAGTACGCCACGCCGCGTGATCGGCAACATAGCAACATAAACTTGACCACGACGGATTAGCAAAATCCTTTTAGGGCTCCGAGCGTAGTCGACCACTGAAAACCATGATTTAAAAAGCCAGTTTTCAAGTTTGAAGTGCAACGCCCTGACTCGTTTAAGGTGTTGCCATGGAAAAACGATACCAACAACTCCAGCCCGAAGAGCGACTGGCGATCGCCAGCCTGCGTCTGCAGGGTTCAAGCATACGAGCCATGGTCCGTATGCTTGAGCGTTCGCCTTCAACCGACGCCCCGCCAAGCTCGACCCGCAAGGGGTGACATGGCGTATCGTCCTCACGCTGCTGGACTGGAAATGGCCGCCTCAGCAGATATCGGGTACGCTCAGACGTATGTACCTGAATGATCCTTCCGAGCCGGTCTCGCACGAAACCATCTACACGGCTATCTACACCCCTCCGTATGCGGAACTGCGTCGCCAGCTCATCGCCTGTCTGCGCCAACATAGCAGCGATCGCACCCACGAAGTCGAGGCAAAGACCGACGCGGCCGGATCCCCGACATGCTCAGCATTCGCATGCGCCCGCCCTAGGTGGATGATTGCGTGACGCCGGGGCACTGGGAGGGCGACTTCATCAAGGGCGCCAATAATGCCTCTGCCGTTGGCGTACTGGTCGAACGCACCAGTCGCCTCGTGCTGCTTGCCCGGATGGACGATGCGACGGCTGACTCGGCGCTCGCGGGTTTCTCTGCCAAATTTAATTCCATTGCCGCGCCGCTACGGCAGAGCTTGACGCAGGATCAGGGCAACGAAATGGCGTGTCACGACAAACTCGCCGCTGCGACCGGCGTAAAGGACGCGGTTCTCAGGCGTCAGATGGTAAATACACAATGACTAAACCATCAGTCACGCTTGCCACTCCGCTTTCCCAAGCATATGATCGCGCGGCGATAGATTGAGAGATATTGTTCGCAAACATTCTCGACCCGGAATTCATTTATACCGATGCGACTTCGTTGACGATACGATTCTCGCAGTTCATGGTTATGCAACATCATGCATATCTCATCGGCAAGTGTTTCCGGATTTTTTACTGGCACCAATACACCCGCGCGCCCAAAATCAAGCATCTCGGGATTTCCGTCGACATCCGTAGCAATGATCGCGCAGCCGGCCTCCCGCGCCTCTACCAATGCCAATGCACCTGACTCGTTGTGCGACGCCAGGACAAACACATCCGAATTTCGAAGATAGGAACGTGGATCTGAGATAAACCCAGTGAAGCGAACACGTTCTTCCAGCTTTAAATCGTGCACAAGTGCTTCCATAGCGGGTCTATCCGGTCCGTCACCGACCAAATATAGGTTGCTCTCCGGAAATCGACCATTAACTAATGAAAACGCCAAAATCAGATCACGAATACCTTTGCGCTCATACATCCCGGCAACAGTTACGATGCATGGGCGCTCCAGTGTCTCTGCGGAAGGCAACTCCATCTGCGAACGACGGGGTGAACCGATCGTTCCATTTCTGACGACCTCGATCTTCGATCTTGATATTCCACGATTCCGCATGGACTTTGCAACATCCTTTGTGACACAAACCACGCGATCACCCAACCTCATAAGAGATGCGCTTCTTTGAAAAACATTGTGCACAGTCGCTACTAACACATAGTTGCGCTTTACGGCAGCAAATCGACCGATCAGAATGCCAGTAACCATATGTGCATGCACAACATCAGGTTGACACTCGCGCGCCAATTCTCGAAATGCACGTATCATGGAAAAAATTCGCCATAAGCGAGATGACTGTGGCAACTGAAACGTCCTGACCCCGTGACGATTTAACAATTCATCGAATTCTCCGCCCGATGTAGCAACAATGACCTCATTGCCAGCGTTGGCTTGAGAACAGGCCAAGTCAACCATCATGTTCACAATTCCATTGCCGGAATTTCTGATATGGTTCGCCAGATGTACGATACGCATTACTAATTATCCGATTAAATCGAACCCACTTCCAAACCCGACGTTTCAGTTTGAAAATCGACTGATTAAAGACTGCATTATGCCGCTTATAATTTTATCCTCTCCCATATGTATCCTCGAACCTGACTATGTCATCCTCGCCAAGATAGGAACCTGATTGCACCTCGATCATCTCAAGTTGAATCCTGCCCGGGTTCTCAAGGCGATGAATCACACCCAATGGAATATAGGTCGACTGATTCTCAGAAATCGTGAAGCGTTCTTCGCCACGGGTGATAGATGCCGTACCACGTACCACGATCCAATGTTCCGCGCGATGATGGTGCATCTGCAGCGACAACTGTTCGCCCGGATTCACTACGATTCGCTTCACCTGAAAGCGCTCGCCCTTATCGATCGAGTCGTAATACCCCCAAGGCCGATGAACTTTCCGGTGATTGACCGTCAATTCACGGTGGTTATCGCGTATCCGCTCAACGATCTTTTTCACATCCTGCACTGCGGATCTATCCGCCACAAGGATTGCATCCGGTGTCTCGACAACGACAATATTACTGGTACCCACACATGCGACAAGCCGATCGACGGAGTGCACAAGTGTTGACGACGCACCTTCAAATATGACCGGGCCATTGCCTCTGCTTGCGTTCCCTTGCGAATCTTTGTCCATAACTTTCCATATTGCGTCCCAGGATCCAAGGTCGGACCATCCTGCATCGACGGGAACAACAACGCCTTTGCAGATCGAATCACGACGTCCAAACTTTTCCATCACTGCGTAATCTATCGAGTCCGACGGCGACGATTCGAATGCATCCCGCTCCAACCTGAAAAAATCTCGGTCCGAGCTTCCGTTTTTGTACGCCGAATAGCACGCCGAATATATTTGTGGATGGTAGTGATGAATCGCTCTCAACCACACTGATGCGCGCATGATGAAGATGCCGCTATTCCAACAATAATTCCCTGACTCGAAGTATTCCTGCGCGACTTCGAGTGACGGTTTTTCTACGAATCCGTCCAACCATCGGATCTTCTCGTGACTATCGACTGTCGAACCAAGACGGATATAGCCGTAGCCCAGCTCCGGGCCGTCAGGCATCACCCCCAGCGTTACTACGTCCCCTTTCTCGGCATGTGGAACGCCTGCATCGACCGCTGACTGAAATGAGTGAATGTTGTCGAACGAGTGGTCTGCTGGCATCACAACCATAATGCCATCATCGTGTAGTGCAACGATCGAAAGAGCCGCAACTGTTAAAGCCGGCGCAGTATTTCTGGAGGACGGTTCCAGAATTATCCTGTGATTCCTTCCGCAGACGCGCAACTGCTCCGCAGTTTCGAAGCGATGCTCTTCATTGCATACGACAGTCAACGTCTGATTGACCTGGATACTCGATGGGAGGTTATCGAGCCGTTTCACCGTGGACTGTAGTAACGAATCTTCGCCTACTAATGGAATCAGTTGCTTCGGGAACCGCTGCCGTGATACCGGCCACAGACGTGTGCCCGATCCGCCTGCGAGAACCACCGAATGAATCGTAAGTGGCGTACCTACGCTCTCGCTCTTCCGCGATTCGTCGTCAGCTTTCAGAAGTTCGACAGGCTCTCTCATTTTGGTACTCATTGTTTGTTACTTCTTGATAGTTAAGTAGGCGAAATCAGGGCGATCTACGCTAAGACTTTGGTGAAACGCCCTGTCCCCGCCACGTTCGCCAGAATGCGCTCGACGCCCTCGACGTACGTCTGCGTACCGAACTTGCGCACGGCCGTCTGATAGCCGCGCGCGACGAGCCGATCGCGCAAGGCCTGATCGGAGCGCAACTCGGCAAGCGTATCGGCGAGCGCATGCGCATCGCCCGGCGTGCACATCACGCCGTTCACGCCGTCGTCGATGATCTCCGTCACGCCGCCCGCGCGCGACGCCACCACGGGCCGCTGCGCGAGCATTCCTTCGACGATCACGCGGCCGAACGGTTCGGGCGTGATCGACGTATGCGCGACGACATCGACGGCGCACATGCACGCGGCCACGTCGTCCTGGAAGCCGAGAAAATGCACCCGCTCTTCAAGACGATGCGCCGCGACGAACTCATGCAGCTTCGCTTCGTATGCGTCTTCGCCAAACAGCGGTGCACCCACCAGCACGGCATGCATGTGCGGATTGAGCACCATCGCTTCGAGCAGCACGTGCTGCCCCTTCCATTGCGCGAGCCGGCTGAACGAGCCGACGAGGAAAGCATCCTGCGGCAAATTGAGCCGCGCGCGCAGCACGCTTTGCGGCACATCGCGCAGCGCATTGAACGGCGCGCTGGAAATGCCGTTGAACACGACGTCGATGCGCTTGTCGCCGAACTGCGTCAGATCGGAAAACGCGCGCGCCGATGCGGCCGAATTGGCGATCACATGCGCGAGGCCGAACTTCGCGCACCACTTGATGATCGCCAGCTGCTTGCCGCCGAAATGCTCGGGGCTCACGATATCGCGCAGATGCCAGACGACGGGGCGTCGCGCGAGACGTCCCGCGATCGCGCCGATCACCATCGCTCGCTGCGTGTTCGCGTAGATCACGTCGCTGTCACGCGCACGCGCGACCGTCGCGCGCACCAGCGACGCGACGCCCTTCACCGCTTTCGCCAGCGGCGGCGTGCCGCCCTGCTTGCGCACTTCGCGTATCGCGCCGGGATCGAGGACATCGACGGCGACGCCTTCGCGATGCAGCGCCACGCGAAACGGGCCGTCATCGAACAGCACGACCTGCACGCGCGCCTTGAGCGCCTTCACGATCTCCAGCAGCGACAGTTCGGCGCCACCCATCACGCCGCTCTGATCGATCGCGAGCACGCGCAATGCACTCGTTTCATGCTTCTGTTCTTTGCCGATGACGGGCGGATCGTCGGAAGGCAGCGACGCGCCGCGCAATGCCGGCACCGACTCGCGCACGAAGCCGAAGAAGCGCTCGCGGAAATGGCGGATCGAAAAACGCTCGGCATTTGCGCGGCAGTCGGCGGGCCTGAAACGCGCGGGATCGCTCGCGAAATGCTCGACGGCATCGATGATCGAATCGGTCGTCTGTTCGTTGAAGAAGATGCCCGTCGGATGCGATTCGTACTGGTCGCGCACGGTTTCGAGCGCCCCGCCCTTGCCGTAAGCGATCACGGGTGTGCCGCAGGCCTGTACCTCCACCACCGAAATGCCGAAGTCCTCTTCCGCCGCGAACACGAATGCCTTCGCGCGGCGCATGTGATCGCGCAGCACGTTGAAAGGCTGATAGCCCATGATCTGCACGTTGGGCGTCGCCTTCTCGCGCACCTTCTGCATGTCGGGACCGTCGCCGATCACGACGAGCTTGCGCTCGGGCATCTTCGCAAACGCCTCGACGATCAGATCGATCTTCTTGTACGGCACCATGCGCGACGCCGTCAGATAGAAATCGTCCTTCTGTTCGCAGAGCGAGAACGCCTCGACATCGACGGGCGGAAAGATCACTTCGGATTCGCGCTGATAGACCTTGCGAATGCGGCGTGAAATGAACTCCGAGTTCGCGACGAAGGCATCGACGGAGTTGGACGTGCGGATATCCCAGTTGCGCATGTAGTGCAGGATGAGCCGCGCGAATGCGGACTTCGGTCCGCTCGTCAGCTTCGACTGTTGAAGGTATTGATGCTGCAAATCCCACGCGTAGCGTATGGGCGAATGCACATAGCTGATATGCACCTGGTCCGGTCCCGTCAGCACGCCCTTCGCGACGGCATGGCTGCTCGAGATCACGACGTCGTATGCGGACACGTCGAGCTGCTCGATCGCGAGCGGCATCAATGGCAGATACGAACGGTACTTCGTGCGCGCCATCGGCAGCTTCTGGATGAACGACGTCGTCACCGTTTTACCGCGCAAAAACGTGCGGTCGTCGAGAAAATCGACGAGGCTGAACAGATCGGCATCCGGAAAGCACGCGACGATCTGTTCGAGCACGCGCTCGGCGCCCGCGTAAGTAACGAGCCAGTCGTGAATGATCGCGACGCGCACGGGGCCGACGCTGCGCGCGCCGCGTCGTTTCACGGGCGTCGCAGGTGGCCTGGAAACGGGCGTGGTGGGGATGAGATCGTGGCCTGCATCGCGCGTCACAGGCGTGGGACGCAGCAGGTCTTCTTCAACGATATCGTGGTTCATGCGCTATTCCTCGGATTGAGTCGCAACTTCAGACGCGCAAGCAGCGAACGCGCAAGATCGCGCAATGCAGGGGTCATCGTGAGCGACCAGGCGACGTTCGCGCTCACGACGAGCGCGCCCGCGGCAATGGCCATCGGCAGGCTGGACAGCAAGGTGGCGAGCCACAACGTGCCCACCAGGAAGACGAGATGCGCGCACATGTCGAGCACGATCGGACGCGCGTGAATCGCGGATAGGCGCAACAGCACGACGTAATCGAACAGCCCGCGCGCGGCGACCACGACAGCGGCACCCGTCAGCCCGAAATGCGTGATACCGAACCACAACGCGCCCGCGAAGAACGGCAGTTCGAACAGGCCAAGACGCGCAGCGGAAGCGGGATGCACCTGCGATTGAATGAGGATGCGCGCGAGGTTCGCCTGACCGACGAGCCACACGGAGATGATCAGAATGCGGCCGACAGGCCCTGCCACGTCCGCGATTTCGCTGCCGACCCACGCACGCAGGAACGGTTCGAGCACGATCATCGCGACGAGCGCAACGGGCGTGAATACGCCGTTCAGGAACTCGAGCGACTGCCGCATGATGACGTCGGCATCGTCGCGGCCGACTGCGGAAAGCCGCGGGAATAGCGTGCGTTGCATTGCCGTGGGCACGATGTTCAGACGCGTGACGAGGTTCTGCGGCACCGTGTAGTACGTGACGAAGCGCGCGCCGAGACTCGTGCCGAGCATCACGCGGTCGAGCGATTCGGCGACCACACTCGTGATGCTTGCAATCAGCATCCAGCTGCCAAATTCAAAAAGCTCTCGAGCTACTGCATACCTCGGTCGGTATATGCGCCGGATGCCGAGCACGTCCAATGCCGCGCGCCCGAGCAGGACCGCCAAAAGGAAACGAGTAATCACAGCGGCCGCGAGCACGTTCTGTAACGTCGGGCCCATCATCCATGCGGCCGCGAGCGGCAGCAGCTGAAACAGGAAGGTGCCGAGCGTCTGGTTCGTGTTGTAGATGCCGAAGCGTTCCGCGCCGTTGATCGCACCAGCGAACACCCACGACACGTTGGCCAGCGGTATCGCCACCGCCAGCCAAGGCAGCGCCATATAGACCTCGTGCTGCAGTTCGGGCGACACCTTCGAGAAGTACGCGGTATAGAGCGCCGCGCCGAAGTAGATGACGAGCCCGCCGACGATGCCCGTCGCCAGATTGAGCCACGTCGCGCTCCAGAACACCTGTTCGCAGGCATCGGCGTCGTTCGACGCGCGCGCCTTCGAGATGTGATTCTGCGCGGCCATGCTCATGCCGAGATCGAGGATGCTGAAGTAGCCGATCAGCGTCCAGACGAGGCTGATCACGCCGTAGCGTTCGACGCCCAGCAGCTTGATGTACGACGGCACCGTGACGAGCGACACAAACGTCGGCAACACCAGTCCGATCAGGTTGATCACTACGTTTCTTAGGATGCCCTTGTCCATCAGATTCCTTTTGAGTCAGTCATGCGTTGCCGGTCTTGCACGGACGGCGTTTAGGCGACGATTCGTAGTTGAGAATTTCATCGGGAGCTTGCAAGGCATCCACCCTCGGTAAGTGATGAGAATTCGTTCCTACTACTCCGTTTCCACTTCAGATAATTAAGTATTTCTAATCTAATATTAATCGATCATCTCCTTGATTTAACTGCATCGCGTCGCCTCTCCGTTCGATTCGGCAGCAGACATGCGTGCGAATTTCAAACTCTCCACATACAAGACACTTCAGAGGATGAACACCATGGCGGCTAAATCATTGCATCCTTTTTTCAATCCTTATCGATTGACAAGCACAGCAAGGTGATTTCATTACGGTCAGTAGGCGCCGACAGCCTCTTCGTACACCTTGGCGACCTTCTCCGCGATCACAGTGTTATCGAAATTGACGCGCGCATATCGGCTGCACGCGTCCGCATCCGGCAGCCTCAGCGATCCGTCGAGAACCTGCCCGAGACCATCGGCGATAGCGTCGGCGCCCGTCGACGGCAGCACCAGATCCTGCGACAGCCCCGCCACCGCTTCAGGCAGCCCACCTACGGGCGTCACCAGCACGGGTGTGCCCGACGCCAGCGATTCCACCGTAATCAGGCCGAAGCCTTCGAGCGCCACCGTCGGCACGACGCTGATATCCGCCGCGCGATACAGCGCCGCGAGATACTCGTCGGGCACGAAGCCGAGCAGTTTGACGTTGTCGCCGAGGCCCGCATCGTCGATGCGCTGCTGCAACTCTTCGTGCAAACGGCCCTTGCCCGCGATCAGCAGCAGCACATCCGGATTGCGGCGCTTGACGATCTTCACCGCGTCGATCAGATCTTCGAGGCCCATGCGCCGCACGAGACGCCGCACGGCCAGCACGATCGGACGGCCGAGCGGCAGTTGCAGGCGCAGCCGCGCTTCGTTCTGCATGAGGGGCAGATTGAACTGGTCGACGTTCACGCAGCCCGGCACGACACGCACGCGATCGGCGGGAATGCCGTAGCGCGACGTGAGAATCTTGCCGAACGCATCCGACAGCACGATCAGCCGCGACGAACGCACATACACCGTCCGTTCGAGATACCTTTTTATGCGTCGCCCCAGCGAACCTGGGCCCTCGACGTGACTCTCTTCCGACCAAGGGCCGTGAAAATGGGAGATCTGCGGAATGCCGCGCGTCACGTCGAGACCCGGGAACGTGTACAGCGCGAAGTGCGACGAGATCACGTCGGGGTGCTGCTCGCGAATCTCGCGGCGCAGCGCGCGGCGCGCGGCCATCAGGCGCAGCGGCAGCGATTGCGCCGCCGAACCGAAGCCGTTGATCGCGCCGTTCGTGTCGTGCGCGACGCGCTCCGAGCCCGCGACCACGCCGCGCACTTCGACACCCGCGCCGGGCAGCGCGCCGATCAGCGAGTAATACATGCGGTCGAGACCGCCCGCGCGCTCGGGAAACCAGTGCATGCCGATTTGCAGCGACTTGATGGACCGAGATCGAACCGTGCCCTTTTCCATTGTCTATAAATTCTTCAAACGCAATACGTTACCGCGCGCACCCGCGCGTTTGACCCTGATATTTGCCAAACCAGACCATTCGCTTATTCGCAACCAAATAATTTTCTTTTATAACGCATACAAAATTCTCCTTTCTATTCGAATAGCCAAACGCTTACCGTCATATTCCTCTCCATGACCACGCAGCATGAATAGAGAAAATACTTCCGAAGAAAAGAAGGCCAGCCGTTCCCACGAGGGAGTTCGTGAACAAAAGCATCGAAACGACAGCGATCGCAATCGAGGTATTCGCAGATGCAAAATTATCGGAAACGATCCTTCGCGACTTGGAAACAGCACCTATCAAGACCAGAATGACTCCAGCCATATAAAGCAGAGTGCCGGGCCAACCAAGGACAAATGGAATATTCATCACTCCACTATCAAAGTTGCCATACTGCCCAAGCTGACCACCGTCGCTTGTAAGCTTTGTAGCCGTTCCAGTAGAACCTAGACCCTGACCTGCCACGTCGGTAAAGGCGGTACCTGCAAATTTCGAATAAAAATCGTTACGTACGGTATAGCTATGATCGTCTTGTATATCAAAAATGGTTTGCAATCTCCCCCCCGTGCGTTCTGCAACGGGACCGATCAGCAGCATGGGTGCGGCCAAAATCAAGAAAATAATAAAATTCTTCGTAATGCGTAACCGTTGATTGTTATCTGAATTCCAAAATCGAAATAGAATCGCAACTGCCCAGCCTCCCCAAGCCGATCGAACAAGCGACAGGCAGAACGAAAGAAACCCGAATACACCCGCAATCCAGCGAATTTTATGCCTGACTTCCATGGCATAAATGCTACCTGCCATTATCGTAACTGCGAAGGGACCGGGTGAATTCATAGTGCTAAAAACACGCACACCAAACGGCACTGGATCTCCTATCGAATTCATTTTCGAATATGACATCCAGAACGTATCCCATGGAGGCATTAAGCAATATTGCGCTATTCCGTACACACCCATAATCAACATACCGAGAATTACGGCATGAGTGATAGATTCGCGAATCTCGGAATAGCGATTCGCATACGCCATAATATGAAAACCAATTAGAATCGGATAAACCCAGTTTGCAAGATCGTATAATGCAGCCACGGGTCCGTTCGAAGCGGCTCCCACCAAGAATGCGTAGGCAAGTCCACAAAGCATTAGAAGGACTGGCAAGCCACGCCGTTGCGCGAGAAGGCCGTGGAAGCGGACTAGCGAAAGCGCGCTGATCACAGTGACCGCAACCGGCGCAATTTGAACGACGCTCGTCGACGTGTAGGTACCTTTCAACCAGTCGGCGATTCGCCGAACCTCTGGGCTCAGAATCCAGAGCCACCACACGTAGCCAACGTACTTGGCGGGGCTTCTAAAGTACAGCCACAGGCCAAGCGCGATGGATAGCAACGGGAACGTAAATGTGAGCACCGTTCCTTGCCGTGCGATCATTAGCGCTGCCGTTACAGTCCATAATAGTATCGGAGCGAGCCAGTCCTCACGGTTTCTAGTGACACCGCCAGAGATAGAATTGTTCCTCTTTCGTATCACTAATGACATCGCTCACATTCCTTCATCTATCTCGTTGACTTCCAAGTTCGTCTATCGTCGACCAGCATCTTTACCCGCTCGCGCTTGCAATTGACGTACAACCATAGAGAATGCGCCGGCTGGAAAGAAAGAACACGTCATACATGCGCGCGTGCCAAGTTGGAATTTTCTCGATTTTTCAGAGGTTCGCGGAGTGCCTTCCGAGTACCCGAGCGTATCGCGCGCCAACGTGCGATACGGCTGCGCCGCTGTCTCGACAAGAGGGCGAGCAACACATGAACGACCCCGGGATACGCACGCGTACCGAGAAGTGCATACCACCACCATGCAATGATGCGATGGAGCGGAGATAAATGTTCTCTGAGTGTGAGATGAAGGTTATATGCGGCATTGCACATCGCTGTTAGTGTCGGCGCGTCCCTACGATCTTCGTCGAATCGCTCTGCGGGGAAGTGATCTACTGCTACAAGCGGATCGTAAACAACTTTCCAGCCGGCCCGCTTCACATTCAGGCTAAACGCCATGTCGTTGTGAACTTGCGCGCCGATGCCACGCAACCGCGTATCAAACCGGAGATTTCGAATTGCGTCACGCCTGTAGCTCATGTTAGCTCCCTTTAGCACATCTACCTCGCGAGCTTCTCCGACCCCTAGATGATGATTTCCGATCACCTTTCCGGAAAGCGCAATTTTCCCCACGACCATTCGCTCTCCCTCTATGATCTGTCCGCCCATATGCATCCAGTCGCGTCCACCAAGTGCGCCAAGGCATTGATCGGATTTGAACCTTGCCGCTATGCGCTGGATCCAGTCGGCCCGCGGCGCAGCGTCGTCGTCGGTAATGGCAATAATGTCGCCCGTTGCGATATCGAGCCCCAGATTCAACGCCGCTACCTGTCCGGGCGCGTCACTCAATAAAACGCGGAGAGGAAGTTTACCGCTACTCACTTCCTTGTCCAAGATTGCCAAAGTGGATATGTCGTCAGGACGCGCGACGACTACAAGTTCATCGCAACGGCGAACCTGACCTTGCAAAGCTTGAAGACATTTTTCAAGGTCCGCTGGTCGGCGAAAGGTTGGAACCAGCACCGTCACCTTCATTTTCTCTTTCCTTTAAAGTGCACTTAGATGCTCGTACTTAGATATTGGTGAACAGAACCATATCCGTATCGCCTAAATGACGACACTCCGTTGAGTATCCCGCCATTCAAATTAATCCCGCCGATTTTTAGGCGCTTGATTGCGTCAGCGATCTCCCGTTGACGATGCATGCCGGCTCGCAGAACCAAGAAGGTTGAACCAGCATGTTCAGCAACAAGTGCCGCATCGGTAACTGCAAGAATCGGGGGAGTATCTATAAGAATCACGTCATACTTCGATTCATACTCAGAAAGAATTGTCGAGAACCTTCGTGATGCTAGCAATTCCGCGGGATTTGACGGTCTCTTACCACAAGAAATAAAGTAAAGATTCTGAAAACTTGTCTCTCGAACCGCATCTACGACACGAATTTGACCAGCCAAAAGTTCAGCGAGTCCGTTGATTGCAGATCCGCCGATATAACGCTCAAGGGCTCCTCTGCGCATGTCTGCATCGATCAGCAAGACCTTCTTTCCCGAATTCGCAATAAGGACTGCAAGGTTAACTGCCAAGAAGCTCTTCCCCACCGCCGCGACTGGACCTGTCAGCACGACAATCCGATTACGCGCATCCATCATCGTGAATTGTAGCGACGTTCTAAGACTGCGGAGACTCTCTACACAGATATCCGTTGGGTTGGCGTCGGCTAATACCGCCTGACGTCGATCGCTTTCGCTTCCCTTCGCATCAATTTTCGCATGATGATCACTCAACGGAACAATTCCGCAGATCGGAAGATTGAAAGCACGCTCGATTTCCTCCGCATCTTCAATTCCTTTAAATAATCTCCTTCTGGCAAGAATCATCGATACGCCTAGAATCATTCCAAGCACGATCCCTGCCGATAAGATCAATGTCTTTTTTGGCCTAATCGGTGTCCCCGCTCTCAATGCGAGATCAACGATCTGTGCACTTCCGCCGATTCCTGCTTTCTGCATTGACAGTTCTTGTTCGCGAGTGAGCACGAGTTCGTAGATTGCAGCTGCAACCTTCGCATCGCGCTGCAATTTCACAGCTTGAATCTCGGTTTCCGGTAAGGCTCGGAAGCGAAGATCAAATCGATCGCGCTGCGCTTGCAGCTCTGCCATTTGCTCATGCGCCGCTTTGAGTAGAGGGTGATCGTCTCCAAAGCGTTGCTCAAGTGCCGCGACCTGCAGGCGGACCGCGGAAAGCTGTTGCTCATACTCAATGCTCCCGGCAAGATAGATCTTGGCCTCTTCTCCTGCCGTGATAGAACCAGATCGCCGTTGATATTGCGCCAACGCAATCTCCGCTTTGTCCAACTCCGCTCGCAATCGAGGTTCTTCGCTCTTCAGAAATGACAACATATTTTGAGCGTTTGCCTGCTTGCTCTCGACGTGATGGCGAAGATAGGAGTGAGCCAGATCGTTGGCGACGTCCGAAGCGAATGTTGGATCTTCGCTTTCCATTGAGACGTCAACGAGGCCAGTCAACTTTCCTTGCTCCTGCACCTGCACAGATTTTCTGAATTCATTGATTGCGTCAACATCATTGATTCGAGTGATGAAAAACCGTGTTCCTGGTCGCGCGATAAGACGATGGATTAGTATGGTCACCCCATGACCGCTAGCGGGTTGATCTACGTGACCTCGAATCAGAAGTTCTCCATCCGGACCGGTCAGTTGGTACTGTCCAGCACTTTCAGCCGTGAGAATCAGTTTCTTGGCCTCTAGTTCAAGCGGTACCTGGATGCTTTCGACGTCAACGATCTCGCCCCCCCAAGCAAATGAGGGCAAGCCAAACCAAGCGGGCGACAGCTCACCGGGTGTAGCAAGAAAGCACGCTATCGAACCAAGTATAGGCACCCTATTTGGTTCGATACGAAAATTAAGTTTAAATTTGCTGACAACGGGCGCCATGACATCGCGACTTTGGATGATCGCGATTTCCGCGTCGCTCGGGATTGGCGCCATCACACTTGCGACGCTACTTAGCTGTGTCAACTCTTGAGTGGAGTCGTCGCCTTGTTCGATTTTTATGAGTGCGTCCGCAAGATAGACAGGCTTAGCGAGAAGACAATAGATTCCCGCCAGTGTGAGTGCAACGATGATAAAGCCAACCAGCCACCATATATCCTCTGCGATGACATGAACCAGATCCCCAAGGACGACTTCCTCATCGGGATCGGGTCGGACGCGGGAATTCGAACTCCCGCTTCGTTCTACGTCTGTATTCACAACAACTTTTCCAGAAAAGTGGAGACAGGGATATAAACCTTGCGCGTCGATGCGTTGCACAACGGTTAACTCGTCCTCGTAGTGACGTCCCAATGTCAGTTTTCAAACATGTCCTAGCGGGTAAGCTGCTTCAGATAAAAGAGCGTTTGCAAAGACGGCAGCACTTGCTGCAAGACGCGATTGAAGGTCGTCGACGATGCTGTTCCCACATAAACCACATCCATTGGCTGGAGCTGGAATTGCGTGGATAACATGATTGACTCGGGTTGGGTCATGTCCAGATGAAAGACTTCCGGCGTCGTCGGCTTCTCTTTCATACCTCTCATCACATAGATCTGTCGCGGGTTTGCATCGGTATCCAGAATGCCGCCTGCCTGCGTTAATGCGTCAGCGATAGATAAGCGCCCCTTGTACATTGTCAAAGGAGTTGGAGTCTTCACCTCACCCATCACAAATACCCGGCTATCAACACGATCCGGCACGTTAATCACATCGCCCGGTAAAAGCGATACGTCTTGCGCCATATCTCCCTTATCAAGCATACGATTTAAGTCAAGCAAATAGAGGCGCTTTTTTCGTATGAGACGGACTCGCTGAAGATCTGCGTCGACCGTATTTCCACCCGATCGTGTAATCGCATCAATCAGCGTCAGTGGAACGTCGCTAATCGCCAACGGACCCGGCACCTTCACTTCTCCAGTGACTTGAACCTTCTGACTGCGAAACGACAGCACACGCACATCGATCTGTGGATTGCGGATGAATCGAATAAGGCTAGCGGCGACCTGTTCTCTGATCTGAACGACTGTTTTTCCTGCGACCGAAAGGCGGCCCGCATAAGGAATGAAAATGCTTCCGTCAGCGGCCACGGTCTGACCGTAGGGATCAGACTGTCCCGGCAGTGCTGTTGTGTACGGTTGCTGCAATGCGCCGGCCAACGTTTGAGTTGTGTTACCACCTGCTGAGTACGTGCCTGCGGTTGGCGTAGTCAGTTCGGGATGGTCCCAAACCGTGATTCCAAGGATATCCTGCGGTGCGACGCGATATTCATACCTACCCACGCTTGTCAGCGAGTCGATGTTATTGCTTTGCAGACGCTCGGCCTCCGCTTGGGTTCCGACCTGCTTCGTAATCAGCTCAGCGTCGATCGATTTGACGGGATATACGTCGCTTGATTGGCCAGATGAATGCGTTTCGAGCCTAGACGTATCAAGGTAATTACCGGGTGCGCTAGCACAGCCGGACACGAGCGCCACGACGGCCAGACTTCCAACATATCGCTTCAACATATACGGTCAATCCAACTTTCTGCACATCGCTCGATCAAATTCAATGTCTCGCGATACAACGATTCGGCCTTTCCATAAGGGTCAGCCACATCGATCCCTGCCCACTTGCCCAGCGCGAACACCTTTCCACGAGAGGTGGGTTGCAGAGCTTCAATTTGTTCAATCTGATTTTTTTCGGCGACAAGCACGAGATCTGCGTCGATCACCATTCCTGCCTGGAGGCGCCGCGAGTAATGCTCGCCAGTCGGCCATCCCCGCGCAGCAAGCTCAGACTGCATCACGGGGTCCATTCCCAGCCCATCGAACGCTCGAATTCCGGCCGATCGATAGACCACTCGCCTTGCGGACTTTCTCTCGTGCAGCGCGTTGAAGACCACTTCAGCGGCAGGAGATCGACAGATATTTGCGTAACAGACAATCAAAACATTGGAGAACATGCGCTTCCTCGGAGTACCAGCTCACAGTCGACGTCCGTTTCGTAGCTGCAAGAACAAGCTCTGTTTTCATTCATCCGAGCAAGCAATCCCGTCTTTCGTCTTTACTATCGGCAATTCGGACACCAACAGTCTGGCGACCGACCGAGTGGTACTCGATTCCCGCCTGCCACATGGCAACCGGTTCATACAGATTGCGGCCGTCGAAAATCAACGGCGTTTTGAGCTGCTTCTTCAGATGTCCGAAGTCCGGGCTCTTGAATTCCTTCCATTCCGTGACGATGACGAGCGCGTCGGCGCCTGTGAGCGTCTCGTCCTGTGTGCTCTCGAAATGCAGACGCGCCTGTTGATCAGGTGCATTGGCCAGATCGAGCGCGAACACACGCTTCGCTTCCGTCGTCGCGACGGGATCGTACGCATGCACCGTCGCGCCGCGCGCGAGCAGTTGCGCAATCACGCGACGGCTCGGCGCTTCGCGCATGTCGTCGGTGTTCGGTTTGAACGACAGACCCCACACGGCAAACGTGCGGCCACTGAGGTCTTCACCGAGCGCGCCTGTAATCTTGCGCACGAGCACTTCCTTCTGCTCGTAATTGACGCCTTCGACGGCTTCGAGAATGCGCAGGTTGTGGCCCATTTCCGCGCCTGTGCGAATCAGCGCTTGCACATCCTTCGGAAAACACGAGCCGCCGTAACCGACGCCCGCGTACAGAAAGTGATAACCGATGCGCGGATCCGAACCAATCCCGCGTCGCACAGCCTCGATGTCTGCGCCGACGGTATCGGCCAGGTTCGCCATTTCGTTCATGAAAGAGATACGCGTCGCGAGCATCGCGTTGGCTGCGTACTTCGTGAACTCGGCCGAACGCAAGTCCATGTACAGCGTGCGTTCGTGGTTGCGGTTGAACGGCGCGTACAGACGGCGGATATTCTCGCGCGCCTTGTCACCGTCCTCGTCGTTGTCCACGCCGACGACGATGCGGTCCGGCCGCATGAAGTCATCGACAGCCGCGCCTTCCTTCAGGAACTCGGGGTTCGACACAATCGAAAAGCCGTGCTGCGCGCTGTTCTTGAGTCCGCGCTTCGCGAGTTCCTCGTCGATCACCGCGCGCACCCGCTGCGCGGTGCCAACGGGCACCGTCGATTTGTCGACGACCACCTTGAACTCGTTCATCGTGCGGCCGATGTTGCGGGCCGCTTCGAGCACGTACTGGAGATCGGCGGAACCGTCTTCATCGGGCGGCGTGCCGACGGCGATGAACTGAACCTCGCCATGCGCTACGCTCGCCGCGACATCGGTCGAAAACGTGATGCGTCCTGCCGCGCGCGAACGCGCGATGATTTCCTGCAGGCCCGGCTCGTGAATCGGCATGCCACCGTTGTTGAGAATGTCGATCTTGCGCGGATCGACGTCCAGACAGAAAACATCGTTGCCGACTTCGGCAAGGCATGCGCCCGTGACAAGACCTACGTAACCCGTGCCGATAATGGTGATTTTCATAAGCGCCCTGCGATCCTCACATTCAAAACGACACGGCCGAAAAAGCGGCATATCAAAGCACGACGATGACGGATAACTCTCCGCCCCAACGAGGCGCCAAATATACGAACCCTCACCTTCAATTTCCCGCCAATACCCGAACCGTTTTCGCCACCTCTCCATCTCGTTTTTCAAAGCCGTCAACACCCCCAACACGATCCCGCCAACCACTTCCACACGAAAAACGCAATAAGGATGAACTCTGAGAGATAATATCGGTCAATCCGAGGGTCACGCGTGCGCATCGAGCAACTCGCGCACGGCATGGAGCAGCACCGGCAGCAACCGCACCAAAGCACCCATTCCCCGCTTCCCCGAAACCGCGCTGCGCGTTACCCGCGCACCGTCTCGGAGAGGCGTTTTGCCGAAAAAGCAGAAAACCGCATGCAGATTTCAAAAACCCGACTGATCGAGCTGGACTTCTTCCGAGGGCTGGTTCTTGTATTTATCGTCGTCGACCACATCGGCGGCAGCATCCTGTCGCGCGCGACGCTGCACGCGTACGCACTCTGCGACGCCGCCGAAGTCTTCGTCTTCCTCGGCGGATTCGCGACGGCCACCGCCTACGCTTCGCTCGCCAACCGCCACACGGAAGCCGACGCGCGCAACCGTTTCTTCAAGCGCTCGCTGGAGTTGTATCGGGCGTTTCTGGTCACGGCCGTCCTCATGCTGCTGGTCAGCGCCGTCATGAGCGCCTTCAGCATCGATGCGCCCAACATGGCCACGACCGATCTCGACGACATGATGGACACGCCCACGGCCGTCCTGCGCGATATCCTGCTGTTCCGCCGCCAGCCCTATCTGGCGTCAGTGCTGCCCATGTACGCGTTCTTCGCTTTCGCCGTGCCCGCCATCCTGCCGCTCGCGCGCAGCAAGCCGTGGCTGCTGCTCGCCGGCAGCCTCGCCGTGTGGGGCATCGCGCCGTCCATGCTGCCGCACCTGCCCGTCGCGGAAAATGCGCAATGGGATTTCAATCCGTTCGCGTGGCAGCTGATGTTCGTGCTTGGTGTGATCGCGCAGACGCAGCCTGTCTATCAGCGCGTAAGCGCGCATCGCTATGGCTGGCTGGTGACGGTGCTCGCGTGCGGTGTCGTCGCGGCCGCCGCGTGGTTCAAGCTGGTGGTGGAAGTGGCGCCGCTCGACAGCAGCCTGAAACAGAATCTGTCGTGGTTGCGCGCGGTGAATTTCCTCGCGATCGCATGGCTCGTCGCGAACATGGTGCGTCTCGGCTGGGCCAGGACGATCGCGCAGCGCCTGCCGTGGATCGGCCTCGTCGGCCGCAAGGGCCTGTTGTGCTTCGTCGCCGGCACGGTGATCTCGCTCGTCGTGGACTCGCTGCTGTACACGGCCACCGACGGCTATCTGAACGTGCCGCTCGGCCTCGTCGCCGATGCCGTCGCAATCGGCTCGCTGCTCGCCGTCGCCAAGGCGTCCGTGCCGATCTCGCGCGTATTGAGCGTATTGACGTTGCGCCTGCGAGGCTCGGGCCCCGCCTGATCCTTGCCGATCAGGCCATCATCGACGCGCGGCTCAGCGCTCGATCCACTCGGTCCAGAGCACCATCAGCACCGTCATTAGCGCCGGGCCGACGAACAGGCCCAGCAGGCCGAACGTCTCCGCGCCGCCGAGAATCCCGAACAGCACGAGCAGGAAAGGCAGCCGCGCGGAGCTGCCGATCAGCACAGGTCGCACGAAATGCTCGGCGACGAACGCGACGACGAAACCGAACACGACGAGCCCGATAGCAGGTATCAGCGCACCCTGCTCGACGAAGATCCACAGCGCCGCGCCGCAGAACACGACGGGCGCGCAAAACGGCAGCATCGCCGCAACCGCCGTCACGAAGCCGAGCAATGCGGCATGCGGGACACCCGTCAGCATGTACGCGAGCAGCAGCAACGCGCCCTCGCCGATCCCGACGACCACCAGCCCCGACACCGTCCCGCGCACAGCCGCCGCCATCCGCTCGGCCAGATGCATGCCGTCGTAACCGAACGCGCGCCGCACGCCCTTCATCAGTTCGCCCGACAGCTTCGGCCCCGCCTGAAAGATCACGAACAGCGTGACAAGCATGAAGCCAAACAGCATCAGCGCGTGCGCGGCGCGCGCGCCGAAATGCCGTCCGAACGTGACGACAGCCCCGCCGTGCAAGCCCTTCATCGCGGGCGAATCGCGCAAAGGCTGACTCAGATTCTCCTGCCACCAGTTCACGATCTGCGTCGCGCCGTACGGCAGATGCTGGACGAAATCCGGCACGGGAATGCCGTTCTCCTGGACGCCGTGCGCCCATTCGATCAGGTCATGCGCCTCGGATGCCGCCTGCGCAATGCCGATCCCAAGAGGCAGCAAAAACAGCAGGCCGATCGCGATCGTCAGCACCGTCGCGATCAACGTCGAGCGTCCTTTGAACAGCCTGTGCTCTTCGATCCGGTGAAACGCCGGCCACAACGCAATTGCGATCACGCAAGCCCATGCGATCGCGGGCACGAAGTCGCGGATCACCCAGAGCGCCAGCGCCACCATCACGGCATACAGCGCGGCCGACGCGATTCGCTGCATCTTGCGGCGATTCGGCATGTCGGCTTCGGATGGAACGTCGGGCGGGCGTCGATTCATGTGACCTCGTGAACGGGTTCGATGCGCGTTCAGCAACGGCGCATCGCTATGATGATGCAGGCGGAACGCATCCGCAGATGCGAGCACACGGGATGCCGCGCGCGGCTTCTCCGGCTTCCGGGCCGCCCATCTTATCGGATGCGGCCCACGCCCGGATCAGCCCAAAATCGCTCCCGCCCTTTTCTGCCGTTCATACAACAGTTCGTTGCATTTTTGCGTGTAATCGATTCGACGGCCCGCAAATCCGCTTTTTACCGTTCGCGTACACGCCGGCTATCTCATTATTGCGGAATCGGGAACAGTGTTTCTACGCGGGCACAATGGCTCTCACGCGCGCGCGGGACTAAATTCGGCACACCACAACTACGGAGCCGACCATGACGACCCTGGACTGTTTACCGTTGATCGGCGCCAACGGCTTGCGCATCGAGATTCTCGAGCATTCGGACACGACCCTGGTGATCCGCTGGGTCGAACCCGGCCGCTGCCATTACGGGGAGCAGCGCTGGCGCCGCCGTTCGGCGCATACGTCGGGCACGTGTGCCGTCTCGCGCCGCAAGATCCGTCGCGGCGATGCCGTCTTCAAGCCGGCCGAACGCCCCGCGCCCACGAACGCCTCCGCGATGATCGCGGCCGAAGTGCTCGAACAGGCGTTCGCCGTATAGCCAACGTTTCCCGTAACAATCGACCTCCGACGCAACAGCTGAGCCGCTCAATCCGCCGCGTGTTCGATCAGAAAGCGGCACACTTCGCGATGCATCCATTGAACGCCAGGACTCGTCGCCAGCGCGCGCCACGAGCCGTGCACGAGACCCGTGCCGACAGGCGCGTCGGCACGCCCGCCCGCCGCGCCGATGCGTTCGGCGAACACGCGGGCATCATCGCGCAACGGATCGTGTTCGACGCCGATCGCGAGCGTCGGCGGCAATCCGTCATAACGTGATGCTTCGAGCGGCACGGTCCACGGATACGCGGACCGTCCACCCCAGTACAGCGCGCCGTAGCGCCGCACATCGGCAAGCGTGAGCATCGGCGCGTCGGCCTCTGTATCGCGCGCGGGCGATTGCGGCTCGACGCTCAGCATCGGATAGACCAGCACGATACCGCGCACGCCGGACACGCCTTCGTCGCGCAAACGTAGCGCGACACTCGCTGCCAGCGTCCCTCCCGCGCTGTCGCCCGCCAGTTGCAGCGAGCGCGGCAGCGGACCGAACGGCAATCGGCCATCGAGCGCCGCGCGCGTCACGGCGAGGCAATCGTCGTGCGCAGCGGGCGCGGGATGTTCGGGCGCCAGCCGATAATCGACAGCCACGACGCACAATCCCGTATCGGCGGCAATGCGCGCGGTAATCAGTTCGTGACTCGCGAGCGAGCCGACGACGAACCCTCCGCCATGAAAATACAGCAGCGTGCCCGTCGAGTTCGCGCGGTCGCTTGGCGCGTACAGCCGCAACATGAACGAGTGTCCGCCATCAGGCGAAGTGAACAGCGCGTCCTGAGTGGTCACGCCGTCAGGTAACGGCGGCGTAAACGCTGCCGCTAACCGCTCGTACATCGCGCGCTGTTCGGCTGGTGTCGTTGCAGCGCGATCCGGCGGATAAAGGCGCTTCGTGCGTTCGACGAATGCGACGATCTCGGGTTCGAGCATGGCGCGCTCCGTGTGTCTGTCGTTTACTTCCGCGTCTGGCCCGGCAATCCGATCACACGCCCGGCATAAAGGGCGGCAGGCAGCGCCGCCTGCGCATCGACCAGCGCCCGCACGCGCGTCTCGACATCGGCGTCGAATGCGGCGGAACGCGGGCCGCTCGTATCGACGTGCAGCAGCATCTGCTCGCCCGCCGCAACGGGCTCGTCGCCATCGCCGGAAAACATTTCGAGGTACAGGTGCATGCGCTTGGCGTCATGCGCGAGCACGCGCATTTCGACGCGCACCTTCGCGCCTTCCTTGATTTCGTGCAGATAGTTGATGTGCGCTTCGAGCGTATAGATCGAGCGGCCGCGTGCCTTGCGCACCGTGTCGTCGAGTCCGATCTGGTCGATCAGCGCATCGGTGGCGAAACTGAAGATCAACATGTAGAACGCGTCGCGCAGATGGCCGTTGTAGTCGACCCACTCGGCGCGCACGACGTCGTGATACGCAGGCAATTCCGCATGTCGCGGCATGGCGAATGTCTCCGTCACTTCGATTTGAATTCTGGCGCGTGCGGCACATCTTTATCGATGCCCCGCACGCGCCGATGATACGCGACCTTATTCGTCGGCCCGCAAGCCGTGACGCACTTTGGTTTCCGCGATCGCGGACAGCACGTTCGTGATGCACTCGTCGCGATAGCGTTCGAGTTGCTTGATCGAACGCGGCCCGACCTGCTCCGCGGTTCCATCGACCACGCGATCGATCAGCCGATCCGTCAGCTTCGGCGCAACGAGCTTGGTCCACGGCAATTCGAGCGCGGGCCCGAACTGCTGCATGAAGTGCCGCATGCCCGCGTCGCCGCCCGCGAGCGTGTATGTGAGGAACGTCCCCATGAACGACCAGCGGATGCCCGCGCCAAAACGGATCGCATCGTCGATTTCGCCCGTCGTCGCCACGCCCTCATCGACGAGATGCAGCGCCTCGCGCCACAACGCTTCGAGCAGACGGTCGGCGATAAAGCCGGGCACTTCCTTGCGCACATGCAGCGGCCGCATGCCGAGCGTGCAATAGATCTGCATCGCCGCATCGAGCGTCGACGGCGCGGTCTGTTCGCCGCCCACCACTTCGA
The DNA here is from genome assembly GCF_030412785.1 of Paraburkholderia sabiae. Taxonomy (NCBI): domain Bacteria; kingdom Pseudomonadati; phylum Pseudomonadota; class Betaproteobacteria; order Burkholderiales; family Burkholderiaceae; genus Paraburkholderia; species Paraburkholderia sabiae. The sequence goes on along the minus strand of NZ_CP125295.1, from coordinate 1,874,085 downwards.
CGAGCGGCAACAGATACACAGGGTTGAACGGATGCCCGACGATACAGCGCTCGGGATGCAGCGCGCGTGCATAGAAATCGGTCGGCAGCAGGCCCGAAGTCGATGACGCGATGATCGCATCGGGCTTCGCGGCGCGGCTGATCTGATCATGCAGCGCGAGCTTCAATTCCTCGCGCTCGGGTGCGCTTTCCTGAATGAAATCTGCTTCTGCGACACACGCCTCGATTGTCTTCACGAAACGCAAGCGCTCTTGCGATGCGCCCTCTGCCAGTCCCACGCGTTCGAGCGCGGGCCACGCATTGGCGACGTTGTCGCGCAACTGCTTCTCCGCGCCGGGCGCCGGGTCCCACGCGATCACGTCGAGCCCGTGTGCGAGCGCACGCGCCACCCAGCCGCTGCCGATCACGCCCGCGCCGATTGCTGCAAACGTCTTGATGTCGGTAATCACTGCCATTGCCGATGATCCTCTGGAGATGTTCAAAGCCATTCAATGCTCTTCAATGCGTCACGCAAACTGCTCGACGGCACGCCTTTCGAGCAGCCGTTCGCCGAGTGCGGGTAGACCGAGTTTCCTGCGGCCTTCGGCAGGTGTCAGCGCACGGCCGCCGAGCCGCTCGATGATCTCGACAGCGCGCGTGACGAGCGACCCATTGCTCGCAGGCACGCCCTTGTCGAGCCAGATGTTGTCTTCGAGACCGACGCGCACGTGACCGCCGAGCAACATCGCCTGAGCGAGCATCGGCATCTGCATGCGACCGATGCCGAAGCCCGCCCAATGCGCACCGGGTGGCAGGTTGTCGACCATGGCTTTCATCGTTGTCGTATCGGCAGGCGCGCCCCAGGGAATGCCGAGGCACAGCTGAAACAGCGGCGGCGCATCGAGCAGCCCTTCTTTGAGCAATTGCTTTGCGAACCACAAATGCCCTGTATCGAAGATCTCCAGTTCCGGCTTGACGCCGAGTTCCTGAATCCGGTGTGCGCCTGCACGCAATTGCGCGGGCGTCGACACATAGATGTAGTCGCCATCGCCGAAATTGAGCGTGCCGCAATCGAGCGTGCAAATCTCCGGCAAGAGTTCTTCGACATGTGCAAGCCGTGTCAAGCCGCCGACCAGATCGGTATTCGCGCCGAAGCGCATCGGGTCTTCACCCGGGCCGATCTCCAGATCGCCGCCCATGCCCGCAGTCAGATTGATGATGACGTCGGTATCGGCGGAGCGAATACGGTCGACGACTTCGCGATACAGATTCGGATCGCGGCTGCCACGGCCCGTCTTCGGATCGCGCACATGGCAATGCGCAACGGTCGCGCCTGCTTTCGCAGCTTCGATCGCGGCATCGGCGATCTGTTTCGGCGTGACGGGAATGGCGGGATGCTTGCCGACGGTGTCCCCTGCACCCGTGACAGCGCAGGTCACGATCACTTCATGGTTCATGCGTGCAATTCCTCGTGCAATGTCTGCTAACGGTTGGATCTGAAGAGTCGCAATAGAAAAGTACTCTTCGTTTGAATGCCTGACTTCAAAGACCGAGATACGCCTTCACTGCGGGCAAGCCGTCCTTGCCGTCATATGTCTTCACGCCCGCGAGCCATTCGTCGAGTACTTGCGGGTTCTTTTTCAAATAGGCTTTAGCGGCCTCGGCGGGTTTCTCCTTGTTCATCACCGACTGCATCACCACGTTCTCCAGCTGAGTCGTAAAGCGCAGATTGCTCACGAGCTTTCCGGCATTCGGGCAACGCGTCAGAAAGTCTGGCGACGTCAGCGTATAGACGCGCGCTTCGCCGTCATTCGGACCGAACACGCCTTCGCTTCCGCTCAGGTACTTCATATCGATCTGAATGTTCATCGGATGCGGCTGCCAGCCGAGAAAGACCACCCATTTCTTCTCGCGCACCGCACGTTCGACCGTGACGAGCATGCCCGCCTCGCTCGATTCGATCAGCTTGAACCCGCCAAGCCCAAACTGATTGGTCGCGATCATCTTCTGAATGGCGGCATTCGCGCTGCTGCCCGGCTCGATGCCATAGATCTTTCCGTCCAGTTCCGCACGATGCTTGGCGATATCGGCAAAGGTCTTCAGGCCCGCGTCGTATTCATAGCTCGGCACGGCGAAGGTCGCTTTCGCGCCCGTCAGATTCGGCGGCTGCAACACGTTGATCGATTTCGCATCGACGAAAGGCGCGATCGCCTTTTCCTGCACGGGCCACCAGTAGCCAAGCGATACATCCAGCTGCTTGCTCTTCAGCCCGGCAAACGAAATCGGCACGGAGGCCACCGTCGTTACCGGCTGATAGCCCAAGCCTTCGAACACCGTCGACGCGAGCGCCGTCGTCGACGTGATGTCGGTCCAGCCGATATCAGCGAAATGCACGGCGCGGCAGCTCGGCGGATCCTGCGCGAGCGCAGGCAACGACAGTGCCGCCAGAAGGCCGGCAAGACATGCGGAAACAGCCTGGTTGATCCACTTCATGACGATCCCCTTCGACACGGCTCCAGTGTTTTTGAACGCCCGCAACGTGGGCGGCGAGTGACGCGATCTGACAACGACGCGATGTGCATTAAAGGTACAAATCCATAATCCGGCAAAATCGACCGGCAGCGACCCGTTCTTGCTTGCGCGCGACCATGAGGGAAAACCAGCATCGCGCGATTTGTGCACTGCGCCATTCACAGCGCTTATTTTTGGCGCCTTGCTGCTTTGCATGCTGCTTGCTACGCTCGCCGGATTCGACGAATCCGGCCAATCTCATCCCCGACAATCGAGCGATGCCCGAAGACATTTCGTTTCTGCTGCTGCCGGGCTTTTCGGCCATCGGCTTCATGTCCGCCATCGAGCCTTTGCGCGTCGCGAACCGCTTTCGCGAGGATCTGTACCGCTGGCACATCCTGAGTGTCGACGGTCAACCGGTGACCGCAAGCAACGGCATTTCGCTGAATGCAGAAGCCGCGTTTAGCGATATTCATCATGCACAGACGGTCTTCGTCGTGGCGGGCTTCGAACCGCTCGCGTGCTATAGCCGCGCGCTCGGCGACTGGCTCAGGCGGCTGGACCGCGCGCACGCAACGCTCGGCGGCATCGACACGGGCGCATTCATTCTGGCGGAAGCGGGACTGGTGCGTGCGACAGACAGCGTGACCTTGCATTGGGAAGCGCTCTCGGCATTTCGCGAGCATTTCCCGTCCTTGCAGGCGAGTGACGAACTATTCGAAATCGGCGATCGGCGCATTACGTGCGCGGGCGGCACGGCATCGATCGACATGATGCTCGACCTGATCTCGCGCAGTCACGGTGCCGCGCTCGCTTCGTCTATTTCAGAGCAATTCGTCGTGAGCCGCATCCGGCAGCGTTCCGATCATCAGCGCATGGAAATCGCCGCGCGCTACGGCGTGCACAATCGCAAGCTGATTCAGGTGATCGGCGTGATGGAACAGAACATGGAAGAACCGCTTGCGCCTGCCGATCTGGCGCAGGAAATAGGCGTCACACGTAGACAACTCGAACGATTGTTCTGCTCATCGCTGAAAGACACGCCGACGCATTTCTATCTGCAATTACGGCTCGATCGCGCGCGCGAGCTGTTGCGGCAAACGGATATGTCGATCACGGCGATTTGCGTCGCATGCGGATTCGAGTCGCCGTCGCATTTCTCGCGGACGTATCGCGCGCGATTCGGCATGAGTCCACGAAGCGACCGCAGCCCGCCGCATCACGGCGCGGGTAACAGAAAGCATCCGACACACGAGGCGGCTGCGTCTTGATCAGTCGTTCATTCGGTCTGCTTTGCCTATGACAGGCAAAGCAGACCGGCAAAAGTACTCAAAGCCAATCAGAACGAGTGACGCATGCCAATGCGCACGTCGGATTGCGTCGTCGTGGTGGACGGCGTGAAGCTATAGCCGATCACCGCATCCACACCGCTCGACGCCTTCAGATAGTCGCCTGAAATATAGACGTCGGTACGCTTGGAAAGCAGATAATGCGCACCGAGCGAACCCTGGTTCCAGTGATGGCCTTCGAAGTTCGTGTACTGATAGCCGCCGATCACGCTGAACGCGGGCGTTACTTGCCAGCTTGCGCCGCCTTCACCGACTTTCATGTGCGACGTGACGCCGAGACCCTTGATCGTCGTATAGCTGAAGTTGCCCATCAGCGTCACGTTGCCGATCGCGTAGCTCGTGCCGATGCCGAACGTGCCCTGCTTGTCGACGGGGAACGGATTGCTGGAGAAGAGATCGGTTCGCGCGCCTGTTGCTGGATCGACGGTGACCGTCTGCTGGCCAAGGAACGTGTGTACGCCCAGCATCGCGTAAGGATCGAATGCGTAGATGCCGTGTGGATTGTTCAGCTGCGTGTACGCCGTACCCACTGTGAACGGTCCGTTCGCATAGTGCGCGCCGACGCTCCACGCGCTGTCCTGGTGGAAGTCGCCCGCGACATTGCCGAACGAGTACATGCCGCCGAACATGAAGCCCGCGAATTCATTCGAAATGAATTTCACCGAATTGGGCAGACGGTCGCCATTGAAACGGTCGAAGTCGCCCTGGTGAATCGCATAGCCGCTAGCCCATGCCGAGACGTTGTACAGATACACCATCTCTTCCGTCATATCCAGCTGATTACCGAACGACAGCGTGCCCCACTGGTTCTTCAGCCCCACATACGCCTGACGCCCGAACAGCGCGCTGCCGAAGCCCAGTTGTCCATTGCCGAGGTGAAAGCCGCTTTCGAGCACGAACAACGCCTGCAAACCGCCGCCGAGATCTTCCGTGCCTTTGACGCCGAAGCGGTTGCCGTATGAAATACCGTCGTCGAACTTCACGACATGCGAGCCGCCCGTATTGTTGACCCACGTAATGCCCGCGTCGACGATCCCATACAGCGTGACGCTGCTTTGTGCATGACTTGCGCCCGAAACTCCGGCGAGCGCGAGCGCAACGCCTGTCAGTGCTGCGGCATTCAGCTTTTTCATTGTATCGTTCTCTCTTGCCTGGCTATGAGGGGATAGGAATGCGAAGCGCACTCCGCGGCGTGTGCAACTCGCACCACGATGAAGGCACAGTACAAATCCATTTTTCGTTCGACTCGACCAGACACGACACACATTGGTCTGATAGCGACACGTCGAGCGAAAAGAAATACATGCGTCACAATTGAAAAGCGCGCGGCTTGACGGCACCGCGCGCTTTTAAAATGTACTGGGAGTGGCGCTTCAATGAATGCCGAGTTGCGCCTGTACTGCCTGTAGTCCGTCAGCGCCGTTCGCCGTCGTCACGCCCTTGAGCCAGATATTTAACAAAGTGGGATTGCTCTTTAGCGCATTCAGCGCAGCCGTATTGATGTCCACCTTGTTCTGCAACACGTTCGCAATGATCTGGTTTTCCATGTCGACATTGAACGTCATCTGCTGGAACAGCTTCGCGAGATTCGTGCACTGCCCCGCAAAGCCCGGACGCGTGACCGTATTCACCGTCGCGCCGCCATAGTTCGGGCCGAAGTACGCGTCGCCGCCCGACAGATAGGTCAAATGGAATTTCGTGTTCATCAGATGCGGCTCCCACGCGAGGAACACGATCCACTGCTTGTCGCGCACAGCCCGCTCCACTTGCGTCAGCATGCCCGTTTCGCTCGATTCGACTACCTTCCAGTCGCCGAGTCCGAATGCTTTATCCGAAATCATCTTCTTGATGTTCTGATTGGCGGGCGCGCCAGGTTCGATGCCATAGATCTTGCCGTTGAACTGATCTGCGTGTTTGACGAGATCGGCAAACGAATGCACGCCCGCCGCCGCCACATAGTCCGGTACGGCGAGCGTGAATTTCGCATTGGTCAGATTCGCGTGCAGCACGTCGATCGAATGCTCGTCGACGAACGGTTTGACGAGCGGCCCTTGCGCGGGCATCCAGTTACCGAGAAACACGTCGATTTGACCTTTTTTCAGGCCCTGATACGTGATCGGCACCGACAGGTTCGACACGTTCTGCTGATACCCCAACGCCTTCAGCAGCACGCCCGCCACTGCATTCGTCGCGTCGATGTCAGTCCAGCCTGGGTCGGCCATCCGCACCTGCGTGCAGCTTTGCGGCTCGGCGGCCTGCGTCGATCCCGTGAAAGCCATGCCGAATGCAGAAAGCATCAAAGCAGCTTTGACAAGCGAACTTCTCCAGCGTGTGTTCATCGTGAGGCTCCCGTATCGAGTTGTCTTCGTTACCTGTCTGTCAGCGCGCAACGACGCGCGGATAACGCGCCATCGCTTCGAGCGTGTCGAGTTCGATGTGATTGCGCATATAGCGCTGGCTCGCATCGGTGAATGGCTGCCAGTCCCATGAGCGGATCGCGCCTTGCGTCGTCGCTTCGAAGTGAAAACGGCGGCGACGCTGGCTCGCGAGCACGGCTTGATGCAGTGCGGGAATGTCCCAGCGCTGCGCGACTTCATTGCGAAACGCTTCGACGAGCGCGGCGGCCGCCGGATCCTGCGCGAGATTCACACGCTCTTGCGGATCGTCGGCGAGATCGTAAAGCTGATCGGGGTCGACGGGCGTATGAACGAACTTGTACTTGCCGCGACGGATCATCATCATCGGTGCAATCGCGCCTTCCGCAAAGTACTCGACGATCGCTTCGTCATGACCGCCGTCGTTGTGCAGATGCGGAACAAGGCTATGGCCGTCGACGGTATCGGGCCATTCCGTGCGGCGTGTGCCCGTCGCCATTTCGACGAGCGTCGGCAGAAGATCGACATGCGATACCGACGCCGCCACGCGGCGCGCATTGAACTGCTTCGGCGCATGCACGATCAGCGGCACGCGCACGCCGCCTTCGAAGCACGTCATCTTGTACCAGAGCCCGCGTTCGCCGAGCATTTCGCCGTGATCGGACGTGACGATGACGATCGTATCGTCGGAGAGTCCCGTTGCCTTGAGCGTGTCGAGAATCGCGCCGAATTGCGCATCCACGTATGAAAGCGCGCCGTAGTAAGCGTGCCGCGCGTTGCGAACCTGTTGCTCCGTGGGCGGCGTAATGTCCGCTTCGTAGACGTCGCGCAGACGCTTCGAATGTGGATCGCTTTCTTCGCGCGTGAGCGAGACGCGCGGCATGTCGATCTCTTCATCGCGATACATGTCCCAGTACTGCTGCGGTATCGCGTAAGGATCATGCGGATGCGTCAGCGACGCGACGATGCAAAACGGCCTCACGTCGCCGCCCGCCGCGCGTTCGCGCACGATGTCGTAAAGCTTCTGGCGCGTAGTGAACGTCACTTCGTCGTCGAAATCGAGCTGATTCGTGCGCACGCACGGTCCCGCATCCAGTACCGAACTCATGTTGTGATACCAGCTGGGCCGCACGTCGGGGCGATCCCAGTCCGGCACCCAGCCGAAATCGGCGGGATAGATGTCGGTGGTCAACCGCTCTTCGAAGCCGTGCAACTGGTCCGGGCCGCAGAAATGCATCTTGCCGGAGAGGATCGTCCGATAACCCGCCGCACGCAGATAGTGCGCGAACGTCAGCGTTTGCGCGGGCAATTCGGCGGCATTATCGTAAGCACCGATTGCAGCGGGCAGTTTGCCCGCCATCATCGAAAAGCGGGACGGCGCGCATAGCGGGCTCGCGCAATAAGCAGAGTCGAACACGACGCCTTCTTGCGCGAGCGCATCGATGCGCGGCGTCTGCGAGACCTGATTGCCGTATGCACGCAACGCGAATGGCGTCATCTGATCAGCCATCAGGATAAGGATATTCTGCTTTGTATTAAGGCTCATGGGCGGGGCGGATTAGAATCGTACGGTTACGTTCGGTGCGCAGTGCTCGCAGTCGTGCAGCAAGCAACGCATTCACTTCACTATTGCCGCTCATTAATCCGTTGTGAAGGCGGCGTGCGCTTATCGGCCCATAAGGGGATGTTATGCCGGGACCAGATCGTCTTCCGCCGATGCAGGCCTTGTCGGCCTTCGAATCGGCCGCGCGCCTCGCGAGCTTCACGGCCGCCGCGCGCGAACTCGGCTCGACGCAGCCCGCCGTGAGCCAGCGCATCGTGCAGCTCGAAGAAGATCTCGGCGCGCCGCTGTTCGAGCGCGGGCATCGCGGCGTGACGCTGACGCCCGAAGGCGTGTTGCTGTACGAAGCCGTGCGCAGTGGCCTCGACACGATCCGCGAAGCCACCTCCGATATCCGCGCGCGGCGCGCCACGGGTGCATTGACGATCCTCACCGACGCCGGCTTCGCCACGTACTGGCTGATGCCGCGTCTCGCGCGCCTCAAGGCGTCGATGCCCGGCGTCAACGTGAAAATCGTCACGTCGCAACTCGGCTACGATCCGCACCGCGATCATGCGGACATCGCGATCGCTTTCGGCGACGGACACTGGCCGCCCTGCACGTCCACGCGACTGTTCGCCGAAGCCGTCACGGCCGTCTGTTCGCCCGCCTTCCGGCATCTGCACCCACTCGTGCATACAGCCGCCGACCTCGCCGCATTGCCGCTGCTGCACGTTCAGCCGACGCAGCCCGAACGCTGGCTCGCGTGGAATAGCTGGTTCGCGGCGTACGGCCTCGCCGCGCCGGAAGAAAGCCAGGGCATGATGTTCAACAGCTATTCGCTCGTCGTGCAGGCCGCGCTGATGGGCCAGGGCGTCGCGCTCGGCTGGACGCCGCTGACGGACGAACTCGTCGCGACGGGCCAACTCGTGCGCCTGCTGGACACGCCCGTGACGACCGAGCGCGGTTATTACCTCGTCTGCCCGCCCGCGCGCCCGGCGCCCGCCGCCGTGCCGCTGTTCCGGCGCTGGCTTTTCAACGAACTGGTGGACGTGAGCGAGCACGCGCACGCCTGACGTTCCGATACCACGAGCACGGCGCATCGGTTCTATGCGCGCGCAAATTGGGCTGATTTACTTGATCATCCCGCTTGCCGCGCCGCGCTGCGCCGCACGACACTGGTTCGGCCTTGCGGGAATCCCATATCGAAGACAGAGGATCCGCATGCCCGCCACCGATCGCCCCCAGCAGTTCGCGCTGACCATTTCCTGCCCGAGCGCCGCCGGACAGGTTGCCGCCGTCGTCGGCTTTCTCGATCGGCACCACTGCTATATCGACGAACTCACCGTGTTCGACGACGACATCAGCGAGCGCTTTTTCGTGCGCTGCGTGTTTCATGGCGTGGCGAGCGCGCCCGAGGCGGCGCTGCATATCGACGCGCTGCGTCGCGAGTTCCGCCCGATTGCCGCCGACTTCGACATGGCATGGGCGATGCACGACCTCGACACGCGGCCGAAAGTGCTGATCATGGTGTCGAAGCTCGAACATTGCCTCGCGGACCTGCTGTTCCGCTGGCGCATGGGCGAACTGAAGATGGACATTGTGGGCATTGCATCGAATCACCCGGATTTCGAGCCGCTCGCCGTGCAACACGGTCTGCCGTTTCATCACCTTCCTGTGACGCCTGACACCAAGGCGCAACAGGAAGCGCAAATTCTCGATCTATTCGAATCGAGCGGCGCAGAGTTGATGATTCTCGCGCGCTACATGCAGATTTTGTCGGATGAAACGAGCCGCAAGCTCGCGGGCCGCGCGATCAATATCCATCACTCGTTCCTGCCCGGCTTCAAGGGCGCGCGGCCGTATCACCAGGCGCATGCGCGCGGCGTCAAGCTGATCGGCGCAACGGCGCACTTCGTCACCGACGATCTCGACGAAGGCCCGATCATCGAACAGGAAGTGCAGCGCGTCGATCATTCGTATGGTCCGGAGCGCATGCTGGCCGTGGGCCGCGACGTCGAATGCATTACGCTGGCGCGCGCGGTGAAGGCGTTCGTCGAACGCCGTGTGTTCATCAATGGCGATCGAACTGTCGTGCTTTAACGTACTCTCAAATGCCCTGAAAACAAAAGCCGCCGCGCTGCATCGCAGACGCGGCGGCTTGCATTCAGCGCACGCTCACACGAACGGCTTCGCCAGTTGATGCGCGAACCACACCACGAAAACGGCTAGCAGCAACGCGCCGTACGGCAGCAAACCACGCAAACCAGCGGGCCGCGCGCCGCCCTTCCACTCCATGTCCTGCTGCATGCGCGCCGGAAAGCGCCCGCGATCCTGCACGTAATGGCGGAACATGAACACGGGCACGATCAGCAGCATCGCGATCAGACCATTGCGCATCGTTCCCAACCCTTGCATGTCCGCACCCGCGCCGATGAACGCGAGATCCAGATAGCCGCACAGCGCGCCCGCCGCGAGCAGCCACGCCGGGCAACGAAACGGACGATCGGCATCCCCGCGATCCAGCCGATGAATCCAGCCCGATTGCAGATTCAGAAACACGAAGATCATGTAGCAGACGTTCGAGATCGACAGCACCGTCATGTAATCCGACATCAGCAGCAAGATCAGATTGAAGCCGAGATCGGTCCACATCGCGCGCGTCGGCGAGCCGTGTTCGTTGACGTGCGACAGATACTTCGGCAGCCAGCCATCGACGGATGCCTGATACAGCGTGCGCGACGAGCCCATCATCGACGTCATCACGATCAGCAGGATGGTGAGCATCAGCATCACGACGACCACGTCGAACACGATTGCGCCGCCGCCCACCATGTGCGCCATCGCAGCCGCGACGCCCGTGCCGTCGGCGATCTTCGGATCGAGCATGCCCTTCGTGCCGAGTACGCCCTGAAACGCGAGCGGCACGAGCGTCATCACGAGCAGACACGCCATGCCCGACCAGAAGATCGCCTTGACCGTGTCGGTGCGCGGATTGCGGAATTCGCGCGTGTAACAGACGGCCGTCTCGAAGCCATACGCGGCCCAGCCCGCCATGAACATCGCGCCGAACGCCATCGTGATGCCCGCGCCGTTCCACGAGCCGAATACCGATGCCGTCACGTTGCCTTGCGCATCGTGTCCGAGCGGCAGCAGCGGCCACAGATGCGCAGCGGGCACATCGCCCGTCACGAACGGCACGATACCGACGATCAGCAGCGGCGCAAGCGATGCAATGCCCAGAATGCGCTGCGTTTTAGCGGCTTTCGATGCACCGCTATGCTGAAGCTTGAATGTGATCAGCAGAAAAATCGCCGCGATGATGAACGTCGCGTTGATACGCAGCGACAACCCCTGCTTGATGAAACCGAGATCGAGCAGCGTCAGACGCCATGTATTGATCGCGGCATCGGGCGCATAGAGACTCGACAGCGCGTAATTAGCGGCGAGTCCTGTGCCCAACGCGAGCATCGGCGACCATGCGAGCCAGTTGCACCACACGGAAACGGGCGCGATCGTCTTGCTGTAACGCACCCAGGCCATCGCGCCATACACGGACGCGCCGCCCGACTTGTGCGGGAAAAGCCCTGAAATTTCAGCGTAGGTTGCGCTTTGAATGAGGCCCATCAGGATCGCGGCGACCCAGAATGCCCACGCAGGTTGACCGATCGTCGCCGATACGCCGCCGATCGTAAACAGCACGCCGCCGGGCACGCCGCTCGTCACCCAGAATGCATCTTTCCATGTGAGGCCGCGTTGCAGCGAATGGCCTTCATGTGCGGCGCTTTCGCCTGCACCCGTGCTCGATCCTTCGATACTGCGCGAGCGCAGTCTTACCTGATCCATCCAGAGTCTCCCTCTTTAGAAAGAGCCTGCGCGCTGGCTGGAACACAAATAACCGGTGACACTGCGATACCGATGCGCGCGCAGCGCATCGGCATTGCCATAAAAACGCTCGTCAAAACGCGCTAGAGAAGGACGGTCATTGTGCTCCGCCTACCCAGCTGTTCACGCGGTCGCCGTGTGCGGCGATCCACGATCCGGCTGCGTCGGCAGGCTTGGCGCCGTTCTCCGTCGCCAGCATGACGCTGTCGATTTCGCCCGGCTTCCATTGAAATTTCTTCAGAAACGCGACCACTTGCGGAGCCTTCGTATCGAGGCCCGGATTGACGACGCTATCCACGTGCTCGGATTCGCCGTACACCTTCTTCGGGTCTTCGAGGAACTTCAGCTTCCACTTCGCGAACATCCAGTGCGGCACCCATCCCGTGACGATGACAGGTTTATTGGCATTCATCGAGCGCGCAAGTTCCGCGGTCATCGCACTGCCCGAACTCGGCATCAGTTGATAGTCGAGGTTATAGGCCTTGATGGCTTCGCTCGTTTTCTTCATCACGCCTGCGCCGGCATCGATACCGACGATGCGGCCCGAGAAGTCGGCCTTATGCGCCTGCAGATCACTGATGCTTTTCTCGGGGACGTCAGCGGGGACGATCAGGCCGATCTTTGCGTCGGTGTAGTTAGCACCCAGGTCTTGCACCTTGCCTTTGAACTGATCCCAGTAGGCGCCGTGCGTGACGGGGAGCCACGCCGACAGCGTCGCATCGAGATCGCCGCGCGCGACGCCCTGCCACATGATGCCCGCTGCGACGGGAACGAGCTGGACCGGATAGCCGAGACGTTTCTCGATGATCTGAGCGGCGACATTCGAGGTGGCGACGCTGTCGTCCCAGCCTTCGACGTAGCCGATCTTGATGGTGGGTTTCGTGTCAGCGGCTGCCGTTCCGATCGCCGTCATCGATGCAATCAGTGCCCCGCATAACATCAGTTTTTTCAGGTGCTTCATGGTCGATCTCCTTTGGGCCGCATGCGCGGTGTGGTTTTAGAATCGCTAAACAGAAAGTTCATAGTGGTCGGGTTTGCGACGGTTTTTTGTCTGTATGCGACTTGGTTTTTTTATGTCTGCGACGCCAGTCGCCATTCTTTGCCTTTTTGCTTTTTTGCCTTTTGCTGCGCTGGCATCCGCGGTTTCGTATCGGTTTGCTAGCGTCGCCCCTGTGCGGGGCGGCACCTACTTTTCTTTGCAGCGGCAAAGAAAAGTAGGCAAAAGAAAGCCGCTTTTGTACCTCCGGTGCCTGTCAGGATAGCGCTTCGGCATGCTGCAGTTGAGCCATTGCGCAGCAACGTCCCCACTCTGTAGAAAGCCCGTAGTCAACCGCGCACGACGCGAAACCCACACACAGTCTGGAGCACATACCGCCGCAATCGAACCGACGGCGAACACACAAAAAACAAACAAGCCGACCGAATGTGCCCCGGGTGGATGTCATCTTTCGCGCCGCGCGCGCCTGACTGCGGGCTTTCTACGGAGCGTTTGTGTCACTGCGCGACCGCTCAAAGACCGTGTGCCGTGGCGTTATCCTGGCAGGCACCGGAGGTTTGAAGCGGCTTTCTTTTGCCTACTTTTCTTTGCCGCTGCAAAGAAAAGTAGGTGCCGCCCCGCACAGGGGCAACGCTAGCAAACCGACACGTCAACGCGGATGCCACCACAGCAAAAAGCAAAAGGCAAAAAGCAAAGCATGGCGACTAGTGTCGCAGACAAAAAACCCTTACTTATCGACCACAAGATCACTCAACGGCTTGCTACAACACAGCAGCACCATCCCCTGATCGATTTCCCGCTGCCGGATCCCACCGTTATGCTTCATATCGACCTGTCCAGACACAAGCTTCACCTTGCATGTCCCGCACATGCCTTGAGTACATGAAGCCGGCAACCGAACCCCAGCCTGGCGTGCTGCATCAAGCACATGCTGCGTAGACCCACATTCAATCGACCGATTACTCCGCGTAAAGCTGACGGCAAAAGTCTGAGTACCGTTTGCAACCTCAGCCTTATGCTCGGCTTCGAGCACTTCAGCAGCAACAAGTGGCTGAGCCTCACTCAAAGTCTCGAACGAAAAACTCTCCTCGTGATACTGCTTGCGATCGAATCCCGCCTCATCGAGCAGATCACGCACGGCCTTCATATACGGTGCGGGCCCGCACGTAAAAATCTCGCGCTCCATGAAATCAGGCGCAATCAGCTTGAGCAAAGGCAGCGTCAAAAACCCGGTAATCCCCGGCCAACTCGTCCGGGACCCAACCCGCTCACACACAAAAGAAGTTCTGAAATTCGCCTGATTCGAAGCAATCAGATCGAGTTCGCGAGAAAAGATGATGTCATCCGGCGTACGCGCGCTATGCACGAAGACGATATCGCGATCTTCACTCAGTTCATGATGCGCGCGGCTCATCGACATCAACGGCGTAATGCCCGAGCCCGCCGACAGAAACAGGTACTTGCGCGCCGGATGTCGCGCACAGGTAAATTCGCCCGCGGGACCGAGCACGCGGATGCGTGCGCCCGCCTGCAGGTTGTCGTGCAGCCAGTTCGACACCTTACCGCCCGGCACGCGCTTCACCGTGATCGAAATGGTATGAGGCCGCGTCGGCGACGACGAAATCGTGTAGCAGCGATTGATCGTCTCGCCTTCGATTTCGAGTTCGAGCGTAATGAACTGGCCCGGTTCGTACACGAACGCACGGCCTTCCGGCGAGCGGAAGAAAAAGCTCTTCACGTCATGCGTTTCCTGACGAACCTGGCAGCAGACGAGCGTTTCCTCCTCATCGCTCGTCCAGCGCGCCGGCAACGCGCTCCAGAATTCGGGCTTCGTCACGCGGCTTTCGACGGGTTCGAAGGTTGCTCCATCGCGCATCATTGCTTGCTCCATTTGCCGCCAGGCATCCGGTCGGTCTTGTCTGAAGGCGCGTTCAAACGGCCTTGATGTTGAACGTGCGCGGCTCCGAAGCCGAGCTGTCGATATGCGCAGCCACGCGCCGCACATACCAGTCGCTGAACTTCTCGACGAGCCCTTCCGTGAACGGCGAATACGGACCCGGCTCGTACGCGCTGCTGGACGCGCCGCGCTGCGAGAATTCGACGAGCGCGCGGTCCTGGTCGTTGGTCGCGTTCCACACGGCCGTCAGATTCGCGACGTCGTAATCCACGCCTTCTTGCGCGTCCTTGTGCACGAGCCACTTCGTGCGCACCAGCGTTTCGCCTGCCGACAACGGAATCACCGAGAACGTCACGATGTGATCGCTCATGAAGTGATGCCACGAATTAGGCTGCGTCCAGAACGACAGGCCGCCCAGGTCCGCTTGCCGGAATTCGCCAAGCAGCTTCTTCGACGCGACCTTCGCGTCGAGCGTCTGCGATTCGCCGCTGCGATCGAGCGGCAGGCGCTGCGTGCGGAAACCCGTCACATCCGACAGACGATCGATTTCGACGGAAGGCAGGTTCATTTCCTCCCATTCCTTCGTACGCTCGATGCAGGTGCGCTCGAACGCATCCATGCCCTCGGCGTTCGCGGGCGAACGCTGATATCCGAAGCCGTATTCGTAGAGAGAAATGGTCAGTTCCGGATGGTTCGCGACGCAGTGGTAGCACTCGCGGTTGTTCTCCATCGTGAGCTTCCAGTTGCCCTTTTCGATGATGTCGATCTGCGCGGCGATCTTGCAGTTCGGCAGATCGTGGGGCAGCAGATACGGTTCCATCGCGGCGCGCATCACGGCGAAATCGACGGGCGGCGTTTCGGCGAGACACACGAAAATCAGGCCCGCGAGGTTCTCGACGTGCACGCTCTTCAGGCTGTGCTTGCAGCGGTCGAACTGTTCGCCCATGTGCTCGGCGAACATCAGATCGCCCGACAGGTTGTACGTCCAGCTGTGATACGGGCACACGATATTGCCGACGGAGCCTTTATCTTCGTTGCACAGGCGCGCGCCGCGATGGCGGCACACGTTGTGAAATGCGCGCACCTGCATGTCGTCGTCGCGCACGATCAGGATCGAATCGTGGCCCAGCTCGACGGTCACGTAATCGCCCGGTTCGGGAACGTCGGGTTCGACGGCGACCTGAATCCAGTGTTGACGGAAAATCGCATCCATATCGAGCTTGAAGATTTCATCGCTCAGATAGAACGGCGCTTCGAGGCTGTAACCGTTCTTGCGCCGATCGACGAGCGCCTGAATGTCTGCCGATACTTTCATGTGTGCTCCGGGTTTGCGAGGCCGTGTGGGTGCGGCGCAAATCAGTAATCGATGAGTTGATGCTCGCGCAAATAATCGAGTATCACTTGTGCTTTTTCGACCGAAGTCCCTTCAATTACGACGCTTCCGCCGCGGCTTTCCGTGGTCGTCGCGGACAGCATGCGGGCGTGTCCCGAGCGCTTTTCGGCGGCCGCGAGCCGGACCGGTTTGCGCGTGACGGGCGCGACCTTCCATTGCGCCGATTCCGAGTCGCTGACCGCTTCCGTGCGTTGCGGCTGGATCGACCCCGCGCGCAGGCGCGCGTAGGCATAGCGCGGCGTCACGCCGGCGAGCGGATGTACCGCGACGACGGCGGGCAGCGCGACTTCCACGCGACGGCGCACGCCTTTCGGCAAGAATTGCCGCACCGTCGCGCGGCCGCCTGCCACGGTCACATCGACGGCCGTGCCGACGAGGGGAACGGACAACGCATCGGCGAGACGGTAAGGCAGCATGCCGCTGTCGAACGCGCCTTCCGCGCAGGTACCCGTCAACACCAGGTCGTAGCCTTTCAGGCGCGCCGCAAGCAGGCTCACGGCGTCGCCGTCAGCACCGCAGGTCAGCACGTCGACGCGTTCCGCGCCGAGCGCCAGATACTCTTCGAGTGCGGGATTACCCGGATCGCCCGCATGCAGCACATCCAGCCGCGCCGCGTGCTGGCTCGACAGTTGACGGCCGATTTCGAGCGCGGCGGCATCGTTGCGGCTATAGCGCGCGACGCCGCTCACAGGGTGCTTGCCGACCGACACGAGCACCGCGATTTTTTCGAGCTTGCCGTTCATGCCGCGACTCCTTCGACGATCGTATGAGCAAGGGGCGTAGCGGCGGCGCCACGGCCCGAGCGGGCGCGATCGATCTCGTCGATCAGCGACGCGATGGTCGCCTGCGTATCGCCGATGATCGTCAGGTTCGCGCGCTTGACGATGGGCGCGCTGCCGTCCAGGTTCACCGCGATCACATGGCGGCAATCCTTGATGCCCTGCAAGTGCTGCACGGCGCCCGAAATGCCGAACGCGATATAGACGCTCGCTTCGACGGTCTTGCCCGTCGCGCCGATCTGCTTGTCGCGCGTGAACATGCCGTTGTCGACGGCGACGCGGCTCGCGCCGATCGCCGCGCCGAACGTGCTCGCGAGCTTTTCGAACGCCGCGACATCCGTCACGCCGTTGCCCGCCGATACGATGAAGTCGGCTTCTTCCAGCGCCACCTGCGCGGCGTCGATTTCCTCGATGCCGAGATCGCGATAGGCGCCCGTCGATGCCTCGTTCAGTTGCGCGAGCGCCGGCACATCGAGCCGCTCGCCTGCGCCGACGAACGGCAGCCGCGTATCGACTGCGCCCGCCGCCAGCAGGATCACGTCGGGAAGCGCGCGCGTCGCATAGGCCTTCTTCGCCTGCGCATACGTCGACACTTCCTTCCCGTCGATCTGCACGACATGCGTCGCGATGCTGGCGCCCGCGAGCGCGGCGTAGCGACGTCCGAGATCGCCGTCGCCCGTCGCGTTGTCGGGCATGAAAATATGCGCGGGCGCAAGTTGCGCGACACAGGCCGCGACGGCCTGCACTTCGCGTTCCGGCGCGAACGTGCGTCGGTCGAACGAAGGCAGTTCGATCACCTTGTCTGCGCCGAGCGCGGCGGCGTCGTCCTTCAGTTCGCCCAGCACGAGCAATGCGACCTGCGTCGTCGCGTCCGCGATCAGCGCGGCAGCGGCGAGCGCCTGACGCGTGTGATCGTCGAGACCGCCGCGGTCGCTGTGCGCGACGACGAGCAGCGTGTGTTGCGGCGTTTGCGTCGTGCGCAGCGTTTTGGCTGCGGCGTGGCCATGCGCGCCGGCCTGCAGCGCGTGGTCATACGACGCGCCCGCCACATGTTCCGCGCCGAGCGTGATGCGCTTCAGCCCTGCTGCCGTGATGACGAATGGCCGGCGCGGATCGATACGTTTGATGGTCGTATTCATCGTTCACTCCAGCGCCGCGGCGACGAGTTCGGCAACATCGAGCACTTCCGGACGCGGACCGACCACGCCTTCGAGCATCGCCGTGCAGTTCGGGCAACCCACCGCGACCACGTCCGCGCCGATCGAGCGCGCATCGTTGATGCGGATATCGGGAATGCGCTGCTTGCCGGGAATATCCGTCAGCGGCGCACCGCCGCCACCGCCGCAGCAACGTCCACGCTTGCCATTGCGTTCCATCTCGACGACCTTGATGCCGATCGTCTTCAGCAACTGGCGCGGCGCTTCCGTTTCGCCGTTGTAGCGGCCCAGATAGCACGGATCGTGATACGTGATCTTCTTGTCGTTGAACGCGGCGACAGCCTTCGGCGCCAGCTTGCCGCTCGCGACCAGTTCCGCGAGGAACGTCGTGTGATGCAGCACGTCGTAACGACCGCCGAGCGCGCGATATTCGTTGCGCAGGCTGTGCATCACGTGCGGATCGGCGGTGACGATGCGCTTGAAATTCAGCGCGGCCAGCGTGCCCATCATCTGCTTCGCCATACGCTGGAATGTAGCTTCGTCGCCGAGACGGCGCGCGACGTCGCCCGTATCCGTTTCCTGCGCGCCGAGCACCGCGTAGTTGACGCCCGCCTTGTTCAGCACCTTGACGAGCGAGCGCAGCGTGCGCTGATAGCGCATGTCGAACGCGCCTTCGCCGGCGACGAGCAGCACGTCGACGGGCTTGCCAGGCTGCGCGATAGGTGAACTCAGATCGACCGACCAGTCGTAGCGCGCCGCCTTGTCATAGCCGCCCATCGTGCCTGTCTCGCGCAGATTCGCGAGCACTTCGGGGCCCTTGCCCGGCACGGTGCCGTGCACGAGCGTCTGATTGCGGCGCATATCGACGATGGCATCCACATGCTCGATCAGCATCGGGCATTCGTGCACGCAGGCGCGGCACGTCGTGCACGACCACACCGTATCGGCTTCGATCAGGCTGGAAATGATCGGGCGCTGCGGCTCGCCGCCATGCTGGCCGACCTGGATGCCGGGCGTCGGGCTGCCTGCATACGCGCTATCCGTTCCGCCGACCATGCCCGTCACGAGATCCTGAATCAGCTTCTTCGGATTCAGCGGCTGGCCTGCTGCAAACGCGGGGCACGCGGCTTCGCACTTTCCGCACTGCACGCACGCATCGAAGCTCAGCAACTGATTCCAGCGGAATTCGACGGGCTTGCCGACGCCGTATTCATTCTGTTCGAGCGCGGGCGCTTTGAGTGCCGTCGGCGGAACGGCCTGCTCTTTGCGCACGTCGCCTTGCGCCGCGAAACGCTCCTGACGCGGATGAAACGCGAGGTGCAAGAGACCCGCCAACGCATGCTTCATCGGACCGCCGCGCGCTGCGCCGAACGTCATCGCGAACGCGCCCGCTGCGATCAGCACCGCGAAGATGATCGCGAGTCCGCCGGACATCGCCGACGCCGGCAACAGCGTGT
Source organism: Paraburkholderia sabiae (assembly GCF_030412785.1). Taxonomy (NCBI): domain Bacteria; kingdom Pseudomonadati; phylum Pseudomonadota; class Betaproteobacteria; order Burkholderiales; family Burkholderiaceae; genus Paraburkholderia; species Paraburkholderia sabiae. The sequence continues at coordinate 1,854,767 of NZ_CP125295.1, read as the reverse complement.
ACAGCAGCAGACCGAGCGCGAACGAGCCGAGCAGCCACGGCAGCGTATTCCACGGACCACGCGACAGACGTGCGGGCACGTCCTTCGCATGACGGCGGCGCCACACGAACACGGCGCCCACCAGCATGATCAGCGCGGCCAGAAAGATCAGCCGGTCGAGCCACGGCGAATAGATCGCGAGACCGTAGTTGAGGAAGACGAGCGCGAATGCCGCAATCGCGCCGCCCGCCGTCGCGACGTGCGTCTTCGCGATGTACGGATCGCGCGCGACGACATGATGCAGATCCACGAAATAGCGCTTCGGAATGGTCAGCAGGTTGGTCCAGCCGAATGCGCCGGCTGCCGTTGCCCGTCCGAGACGCCAGTAAGCCGACCGCTTTGCGACCGCGAACGCAAGGCCGGCAACCGATACCCACAGCAGCGCGGTGATGAGGAACGCCGGGCTCATCGTCAGAAATCCTTGCAAAGACGCAGCGCGTCGTAGATCGCGCCGTGGATGTTGTGCATCGAAATGCAATCGCCGACACGGAACAGCAGGAAGCGACCGTTGCCGAGTTCTTCCGACAGCGACGGTTGCGGCTCCGCTGCAAAGAGCTTGTGCACGTCGACCTGACCGCGATTCACCGACTCGTTCTTCAGCTTCCAGTACAGCGCGTCGTTCGGCGTGCTGCCGTTTTCGATCACGACCTGATCGACGGCGCGCTCTTCCTGTTCTTCCGTGTACTCGTTGCGGATCACGGCGATTTTCTTGCCGTCTTCCTCATACACGCGATCGAGCCAGTAGTTCGGCGTGTGGATCACGCCTTGCGCATAGAGCCGTCGATAGAAGATCGGGAACGTGGTGCCGCCCACGTCGTCGGCCACTTTCACATCCGGCGTGACGATTTCGACCTTTGCGCCACGGCTCGAAATGAAATCCGCGACGCCCGCGCCTGCATGCGTGCTGACGCCGTCATAGACCAGCACGTTCTGACCCGGTTCGACCTTGCCCGAGAGGATGTCCCACGAACTGACGGCCAGCCCTTCTTCGACGCCCCATGCGGGCACCTGCTGCGTGAAGCTCGAACCGCCTGTGGCGAGCACGATGATGTCGGGCTTCTCGGCCATGATGGTCTGTTCGTCCGCTTCGACACCGAGGCGTCGATCGACACCGAGCCGCTTCGTTTCCATATCGAACCAGCGCACGATGCCCGCCATCTGCTCGCGTTGCGGCGCTTTCGCAGCGAGCATGATCTGCCCGCCGACGGCATCGCTCTTCTCGAACAGCACGACATCGTGACCGCGCGAGCGCGCCACGCGCGCCGCTTCGAGTCCTGCGGGACCCGCGCCGACCACCACCACCTTCCGGCGCGGACCGCGCGTCTTTTCAATCACATGCGGCATCGTCGCTTCGCGCGATGTCGCGGCGTTCTGCACGCACAGCACATCGAGACCGTTGTACTGGCGGTCGATACAGTAGTTCGCGCCCACACATTGCTTGATTTCGTCTTCGCGGCCATCGCGAATCTTGATGACCATATGCGGATCGGCGATCTGCGCGCGCGTCATGCCGACCAGATCGACCATGCCGTTGGCGAGCAGACGTTCCGCTTGCCCTGCGTCGCGAATGCTTTGCGCGTGCATCACGGGCAGCTTGACCACCGACTTGATGCCCGCCGCGAGATGCACGAACGGCTCGGGCGGCAGCGCCATCGGCGGCATGCAGTTGGCGAGCGTGTTGTGCGTGTCCGCGCCCGAGCCGATCACGCCGAGGTAATCGATCAAACCCGTTTCCGACATCGCCTGAGCGATTTCCTTCAGTTGCGCGTGGTCGAGACCGTCTTCATGGAACTCGTCGCCGCACATGCGCAGGCCGACGCAGAAGTCTTTGCCGACGGCTTCGCGCACGGCTTGCAACACTTCGACGCCGAAGCGCAGACGGTTTTGCAGCGAGCCGCCCCATTCGTCGGTGCGGAAGTTGGTGCGCGGGCTCCAGAACTGATCGATCAGGTGCTGGTGCGCCGCTGAAATCTCGATGCCGTCCATGCCGGCATCTTTCACGCGCTTCGCGGCCGTCGCAAAGTCGGCGATGATCCGGCGGATTTCTTCCACCTCGATGATCTTCGCGTTGCCACGGTGCACGGGCTCGCGTACGCCGGACGGCGTCATCAGATGCGGCCAGCTTTCGCCATGCCATGCGGAGCGGCGGCCCATGTGCGTCGCCTGAATCATGATCTTCGCGCCGTGACGATGCATCGCTTCGGCCAGACGCGACAGCGGATCGATGACCTTGTCCGTCGACAGATTCACCGACTTCCACCAGCCTTGCGGGCTGTCGATCGACACGGGGCTCGACCCGCCGCACACGGCGAGGCCGACACCGCCCTTGGCCTTTTCCTCGTAATAGCGGATATAGCGGTCGCCGGGCAGACCGCCCGGTTCGGCGTACACCTCCGCGTGCGCGGTGCTGACGATACGGTTGCGCAGTGTCAGCTGGTTGAGGGTCAAAGGTTTGAACAGATTGGGGTAACGCATTGCAGGCGACCTCGGGCGGTGTTCAGTTCAGGCTCTATCTCTATGCGATCAGCAGCTAGTGAGCGATCGGCGACACTTCGAATACACAGTGATCGTGATGCTCGGCTGCGCATTGCACTTCTTTCGACTGCGCGCGCGGCGCGTTCTTGCCGCCGTCAGTCGTGTCGTTCACCCAGTCCATTGCACCCGCGAACCAGCCGGCAAACATGTAGCAAAGCTTGCCTTCCTTGCCGGGCTGCGCGAGCACGAACGACGAGTGATGCAATTCAATCTTTGCGTGCGCCGTCGACGGATCGGCTTCGACGATCTTGAAGAGACCCCAGCCGCGTTGCGACAGGCGGTTCAGGTAGTGCTCGAACACCGCCATGCCGCTGAGTCCGTGCTGCTTTGCTTCCTTGTCGCACCAGTGATACGCGGACTTGTAGCCGGCCTTGTAGAGAATCTCGGCGTAGACATCGCGGCCCAGCGCTTCTTCTACAGCCGTGTGATTGTTCGTGAAGAAATGGCGCGGCACGTACAGCATCGGCAGCGCGTCGGTCGTCCAGACGCCGGTGTTCGGATCGACATCGATCGGGAGTTGCGGTTGCATCGCGGGTTCCTTGTTGTGTCTTTGCAGGTTGACTTAGACGTTCCAGACTTCGCCGAAGAAGCGCATCCAGTTTTCGCCCATCACCTTCTTGATGCGCGACTCGCTCCAGCCCGCGCGCTGCATCGCGGCCGTCAGGTTCGGAAATTCGCCGATCGTGCGGATGCCTTCGGGATTCACGACCTTGCCGAAATTCGTCAGACGGCGATAACGGCCTTTGTCGTGCGTGATCCAGTCGAAGAATTCGGTGCTATAGCCTTGCGTGAAGTCCGTGCCGATACCGACCTTGTCTTCACCGATCACATTGATCACATAGTCGATGGCTTCGAGATAATCGTCGACGTTCGCGTCCGGGCCTTTCTTCAGGAACGGCGAGAACATCGTCACGCCGACGAAGCCGTTGGCATCGGCGATCTCGCGCAGCTGGTCGTCCGTCTTGTTGCGCGGATGATCCTTGAGGCCCGACGGGCAGCAGTGCGAGTACGTGACGGGCTTCTTCGAACACGCGATCGCATCGGAAGAAGTCTTCGCGCCGACGTGCGAGAGATCGACCAGAATGCCGACGCGGTTCATCTCCTGAATCACTTCCTTGCCGTAACCCGAGAGGCCGCCGTCCGGTTCATAGCAACCCGTTCCGACCAGGTTCTGCGTGTTGTAGCAAAGCTGCACCACGTTCACGCCGAGTTCCTTGAACACTTCGATATAGCCGAGGTTGTCCTCGAACGCATACGAGTTCTGGAAACCGAAAATGATGCCCGTCTTGTTCTCTTTCTTTGCGCGCAGGATGTCGTCCGTCGTGCGCACGAGCGTCAGGATCTCGCTGTACTCGCGGATCTGCTGCTTCATCTCCGCGATGTTGTCGATCGTCTTCTGAAAGTCTTCCCACACGGAGACCGTGCAGTTGACCGCAGTGACGCCGCCCTTTCTCATGTCCTCGAACACCGAGCGCTCGAACTTCGAAATGTTCAGACCGTCGATGATGATGCTGCTGTCGTGCAGGTTGCTCATGGTTGACTCCGTAGCTGTGGGGTTTTTGACGGACGGTTCGCGGCTCAGTAGATCGGGAAGCGTTCGCACAACGCGAAGATTTCGCGGCGCACGCGCTGCTCGGTGGCGGCATCGCCATCGGGATGCGTGCGCAGCGCGTCGAACACTTCGAGAATCATCCGGCCGACATCGCGGAACTCCGCGACGCCGAAGCCGCGCGTCGTGCCTGCCGGCGTGCCGAGTCGAATGCCCGAAGTCACCGTCGGCTTTTCCGTATCGAACGGAATGCCGTTCTTGTTGCACGTGATGCCTGCACGTTCGAGCGCCTGCTCGACCTGCGTGCCCTTCAGACCCTTCGGGCGCAGATCGACGAGCAGCAGATGGTTGTCGGTGCCGCCCGTGACGAGATCGACGCCGCCGTCCTTCAGCACTTCACCGAGTGCCTGCGCATTGGCCAGCACGCTATCGATATAGGTCTTGAAGCTGTCTTCGAGCGCTTCGCCGAACGCGACCGCCTTGCCCGCGATCACGTGCATCAGCGGGCCACCTTGCAGGCCAGGGAAGACAGCCGAGTTGATCTTCTTCGCGATGTCTTCGTCGTTGGTCAGCACGAAGCCGCCACGCGGACCGCGCAACGTCTTGTGCGTGGTCGACGTCACGACGTGCGCGTGCTCGACGGGATTCGCATGACGGCCCGCGGCGATCACGCCTGCGATGTGCGCCATGTCGACCATCAGCTTCGCGCCGACGCTATCGGCGATCGCGCGAAAACGTGCGAAGTCCAGTTCGCGCGGATAGGCCGAGAAGCCGGCGATGATCATCGACGGCTTGTGCTCATGCGCGAGCTTTTCGATCTGGTCGTAGTCGACGCGCATCGTTTCGCGATTCACCCCGTACTGCACGGCGTTGAACCACTTGCCCGACAGCGCGGGCTTCGCGCCGTGCGTCAGGTGGCCGCCCGCATCGAGCGACATGCCGAGAATCGTGTCGCCGGGTTTGGCGAGCGCGAGCATCACGGAGCCGTTCGCCTGTGCGCCCGAGTGCGGCTGCACGTTGGCGAAGCCCGCATTGAAAAGCTTCTTGATGCGTTCGATTGCGAGCGCTTCGACTTCGTCGACGAATTCGCAGCCGCCGTAGTAGCGCTTGCCGGGATAGCCTTCCGCGTACTTGTTCGTCAGCACCGAGCCTTGAGCTTCGAGCACTGCGCGCGACACGATGTTTTCCGACGCGATCAGTTCGACCTGCGACTGCTGGCGTTCGAGTTCCTTGAGGACCGACTTGCGCACGGCTGCGTCGCGCTCGGCGAGGGGCTGCGAGAAGAATGGGTTGGCGTTCGACATGGCTTCCGTTCAGTTGACCGTTGATGACTGAAAAGCGACTGAAAAGCGAAAAGAGAGTGCGGGGCCGCCGTCCCTGATTCCGCTCTATCCCTTGCCTGGACTGGCTTTGCACTACCTCCACCGTTGGCTCTATTCTTGTCTTTCGCCTGACCGGTCAATTTACGATTTCAGACGCGTTCTTTACCTTTTCCGCCATGCAAGTCCGTTTTGGACAAGTGATCGCTCGTGCTAATCGGCGGCGTCAATTAATCGAATTGGAGCGATGAGTTGATGGTGCATTGCAGCGTCCCGTCCACAGCACGCGACAGAACGGGCACCGTTCGGGAGCGGCGCAGGCTCATGGACAGTGCGGACCTTGCACAGCGCAGGTGCGCTGGCGCGAATGCACTGCCGCATGCCGGTTATCCAGCCAGGGTTTAGCCGTATGGCATGCTTGTTGCGCTCGCTCGCAGAATAAGAAAGGCCGTTTCCCCACTCGGCCGTAACAGAACATCGAGCTGAAGGAACGCCCGAACCATGTCGCCCGATCGCACCGCGTCGTTGTCGCACTTCGCGTTCATGCCGCTGCCCAACTTCACGATGATCGCGTTCACGAATGCGATCGAAGTGCTGCGCATGGCCAACTATCTGAGCGGGCAATCGCTCTACCGATGGTCGATCATCAGTCCGGACGGCGGGTCCGTCACGGCGAGCAATGGTCTGTCCGTCGACACGGGCCCGGCCGAATGCATCGGCACGCCGGACATCGTCTTCGTGTGCGGCGGCATCGACGTGCAGCGCGAGACCACGCCTGAGCATCTGTCGACGCTGCGCCGCTTTGCGCGCGCGGGCGTCGCGCTGGGTAGTCTGTGCACGGGCACGTATGCGCTTGCGAAGTCGGGCTTGCTGGCGGGTTATGCGTGTGCGATTCACTGGGAGAACATGTCGGCGCTGAAAGAAGAGTTTCCCGACACGCGATTCCTTAAAGAACTCTTCGTGATCGATCGTGATCGCGTGACATGCACCGGTGGTGTTGCTCCGCTCGACATGATGCTGAACCTGATCGCCGCGCGTGTCGGTACGCCGCGTGTCACGCAGATTGCCGAACAGTTCATCGTCGAGCATGTGCGCGACAACAGCGCGCAGCAGCGTATGCCGTTGGTGGCGCGGCTTGGGTCCGCGAACAAGTCGTTGTTCGAAGTCATTGCGTTGATGGAGAACAATATCGAAGAGCCGCTTTCTCGCGAAGAGTTGGCGCGGCTCGCGAATATGTCGCAGCGGCAGTTGCAGCGGTTGTTCCGTGAGCATTTAGGCATGACGCCTACTCACTACTATCTGACTTTGCGGCTGCGCCGCGCGCGTGAACTCTTGCTGCAGACTGATATGTCGATTATGCATATCACTATGGCTTGTGGGTTTCAGTCTGCCTGTCATTTCTCCAAGAGCTATCGCGATGCTTTTGGGACCGCTCCTACTCGGGAGCGGCGTAAACAAGTTGCTCCGTTGGCGCATCCGGTTATGGATGTGCTTGTTGGGGCGCCGTTGCATGCTTGATGGTTTTTTGTCTGCGACGCTAGTCGCCATGCTGGTCTTTTTTGCTGCGCTGGCGTCCGCGAATTCGTATCTGCGCTTCATGCGTTGCCCCTGTGCGGTCTTTTGATTTTTGCTGCGCTGGCATCCGCGAATTCGTATCTGTGCTTCATGCGTTGCCCCTGTGTGGTCTTTTGATTTTTGCTGCGCTGGCATCCGCGTTTTCGTAGCTGTGCTTCATGCGTTGCCCCTGTGCGGGGCGGCACCTACTTTTCTTTGCAGCGGCAAAGAAAAGTAGGCAAAAGAAAGCCGCTTTTGTACCTCCGGTGCCTGCCCGGATACCGCTTCGGCATGCTGCAGTTGAGCCATTGCGCAGCTACGTCCGCACCCTGTAGAGAGCCCGCAGTCAACCGCGCACGGCGCGAAAAGCCCCCACACAGTCTGGAGCACATACCGCCGCAATCAACTGACGGCAATGCAAAAAAAACGTGCTGACCGAATGTGCCCCAGGTGGATGTCAACTTTCGCGCCGCGCGCGCCTGACTGCGGACTTTCTACGGAGTGTTTGCGTCACTGCGCGACCGCTCAAAGACCGTGTGCCGTAGCGTTATCCTGGCGGGCACCGTAGGTTCAAAAGCGGCTTTCTTTTGCCTACTTTTCTTTGCCGCTGCAAAGAAAAGTAGGTGCCGCCCCGCACAGGGGCAACGCGAGAAGCACCGATACGAAATCGCGGATGCCACCGCAGCAAAAAGCAGAAAACCAAAAAGCGAAAAAAACCGGAATGCCGACTAGCGTCGCAAACAAAAAAACCCAAACCTTGACCCACACCAGGCACAATCCCTGCGCGATTTGCGCGCAACCGCACACTGAGCTAAGGTGAACGCTGCAAGCGCGACGTGCCGCCGTCGCCAGTCACCCCTTAGAGGAATCTCAATGGCTGACACCGACAACGACCTGTCGCAACTGAACTCCACGACAATCGCGCCGCAGCAATTCTCCCTCGACGTCCTTCTGGAAAAGTACGCCAAAGGCGATGAACGCACAGCCGACGACGTCTACCGTCGCGTCGCGCGCGGCGTCGCCATGGCCGAACCAGAAGCACTGCGCCCCGCAATCGAAGCCCGCTTCGTAGAAAACCTTCAGAACGGCGCACTCGGCGCAGGCCGCATCATGAGCGCGGCAGGCGCCGGCATCCAGGCGACACTGATCAACTGCTTCGTGCAGCCAGTGGGCGACAGCATTCAGGGCGTCGACGATCAGGGCCTGCCCGGCATCTACGTCGCGCTGCTGCAAGCGGCCGAAACAATGCGACGTGGCGGCGGCGTCGGCTATAACTTCTCGGCGATCCGCCCGCGCGGCGCGCGTGTGAAAACAACGAGTTCGTCGGCCTCAGGACCGTGCAGCTATATCGACGTGTTCGACGCATCGTGCCGCACCGTCGAAAGCGCAGGATCGCGCCGCGGCGCGCAGATGGCCGTGCTCGATTGCACGCACCCCGACCTGCTCGAATTCATCGAGGCGAAACATTCGAAGGGCCGCTGGAACAACTTCAACGTCTCCGTCGCCGTCACCGACGAATTCATGCAAGCCGTCGAAAGCGACGCGACGTGGCAACTCGTGCATCGCGCGGAACCGACGCCCGCGACGCGCGCAGCCAACGATGTGCGTCAGCGCGACGACGGCATGTGGGTCTACCGCGAGTACCGCGCGAAAGACATCTTCGATCGCATCATGCGCTCGACGTACGACATCGCGGAACCCGGCGTCGTGTTCATCTCGCGGATGAACGACGACAACAATCTGCGCGCCGTCGAAGCGATCCGCGCCACCAACCCGTGCGGCGAACAGCCGTTGCCGCCTTATGGCTGCTGCAATCTCGGTCCGCTCAACCTGACACGCTTCGTGCTCGATCCGTTCGCGCAGCGCCACGGCGGCAAGCCGTCGTTCGACTGGGATGCGCTCGCGCAGCGCACACGCACCCACGTGCGGTTTCTCGACGATGTGCTCGACGTCACGCTCTGGCCGCTCGAACAGCAGTACGACGAATCGCGTGCGAAGCGGCGCATCGGCGTCGGCTTCACCGGACTCGGCGACACGCTCGTGATGATGGGCCTGCGCTACAACTCGCAGGAAGGCCGCGATTTCGCGGTGCGCATCGCGAAGCTAATGCGCGACGAAGCGTATCGCGCGTCCGTCGAACTCGCGCGCGAACGCGGCGCGTTCACGCTCTTCAACGCAAAGCATTATCTGGAAGACGGTACGTTCGCGTCGCGTCTGCCCGACGACATCAAGGACGCAATCCGCAAGCATGGCATCCGTAACAGCCACCTGCTCTCGATCGCGCCGACGGGCACGGTCAGCCTCGCGTTCGCCGACAACGCGTCGAACGGCATCGAGCCCGCGTTTTCGTGGACCTACACGCGTATGAAGGTGATGGCGAACGGCAGCCGCGAGCAGTTCGCCGTCGAGGATCACGCGTACCGTCTGTATCGCGAAATGGGCGGTGACGTCGGTCATCTGCCGGACTATTTCGTCAGCGCGCTCGAAATGTCGGCGCGCGATCATCTGGACATGATGGCCGCCGTGCAGCCGTACATCGACACGTCAATCTCCAAGACCGTCAACGTGCCCGCCGACTATCCGTTCGACGCGTTCGAAAACCTCTATTTCGATGCGTGGAAAGGCGGGCTGAAAGGTCTCGCGACCTATCGTCCGAACGAAACGCTCGGCGCCGTGCTGAGCGTGACGCCCGAACCCGCGCCGACGGCCGACGATGCGCTCGCCGAAGCCGATCTCGATCCGTTGCGCATTGCCATCGATCATCGGCCCAAAGGCGAATTGCCCGCAATCATCGAGAAGGTCGAGTATCTGACGGCGGCGGGCAAGAAATCGCTGTATCTTGCCGTGTCGTTCATCGAGGTGACGGGGCGCGTCGGCGGCGAGGAAGTGACGATCGAGCGCCCTATCGAGTTCTTCATTCCCGCCGGTCAGCGCGACGAATCGCAGCAATGGATCACGGCGACGATGCGCTCGCTGTCGCTGGCTGCGCGGGGCGGTTTTGTCGCGCGCAATCTGCAGGACTTGCGCAAGGTGTCGTGGGATCGCGGACAGGTCAGACTCGGCGACGTGCAGCGGCTGGACGGACATCGTTCGCCGCGCTGGCACGATTCGGAAGTGGCCGCCCTCGCGTATGCGATTCAGCAGATCCTGCACCGGCGCGGCTTTCTCGATGCAGAAGGCAATCAGGTGCCGTCGCGCCTTCTGTCGCGCCTGCCCGGCGACGACGCGAATCGCCATGTATCGGCTGCGGACAACGTGCTTTCCATCGCGGAAGGCTCTGCCGATGAAGCACGCAGCGCGCAGGAACTGCGCACCATGCATGGCCGTAAGTGCGGCAATTGCGGCGCGAATGCGGTGATTCGAAAGGATGGCTGCGATTTTTGCACGGCGTGTGGGGAGATTGGGGCGTGCGGATGAGCCCGCAGGAACGACGAGTCTGACGTTCCTGCATCGTGCCGCGAGCGTCATTCAACTCTTCACATCACTGCAAGTACTTCTTTTTCTCAGCCGCCGTCAACGACGTTCTGTCGATCGCTTCGAGCCGCCGTTGTGTGACGGCGATCAACGCATCGGCGGGCACGCACGCACGGCAGTTGTAGGTTCTGATCGTGCCGTCCTCGCCCGCCGCGATGACCGTGTTCTTGTCGTTGCCGAACGCAACGGCAAAGATGGTCGCCTGATGTCCGTAAAACACCGACACCGCCCGGCCTGTCACGGTATCCCACACTCGCACCGTCTGGTCCTCGCTGCCCGTCGCCAGCCATCTTCCATCCGGACTGAAAGCGAGCGCGGTGAGCGCCGCCGTATGGCCGCCCATTTCCGCCGCCGATATCTGAAGCCCGGTGTGCCGCGCGAAGATGCGCACCTTGTGATTGCTGTCGACGGTGGCGATCACGTCGTCATTGGGACCGAACCAGGCGCCTTCCACCGAGCCGTCGTGCCCCGTCAGGTTCGAGACCAGATTCCAGTGCTGCGTTTCCCACACTCTCGCCGTGTCGTCCGCGCCCACCGAAATCGCATACTTGCTGTCGCGGCTGAAGTACACGTCCTTCACTCCACCGATGTGTCCCGTCAATGATTTCAGCGGCGTCCGCGCCTGCGACGTGAGATCGAACACATCGATGACTGGCGCGTCGTCGTTCTTTCCCGGCCGGCAGGCGGCCAGCCAGTGCGCGTCGGGACTGATTGACGCACACGACGCATCGGCAGGCCCTTCGCGCTCCGAGAGCAGTTTGTTGCCGTCCGCGAGGCTCCACACCTTGAACACTGTCTTGTCGTCGGCCTGCTCGTAGGTCCAGACGTGAGTGCTGTCGGTGAACGCCGCCGCCGTCAGACTCGTGCCGGCAAACGGGCCAAGCACGGCGATCGGCTTGCCCGTGCCCGCGTCCCAGACTCTCGCCGCGTTGTCCGCGCCGGACGTGACGATGCGGTCGCCTTCCGGACTGAAGTAGACGCGGGGCTGCGCCTGACCCTTGCCGCCGAGCCTCGCAATGAACGCGCCCGTCGCACGTGACCAGATGCCCGCAAAGCCCTTGGAATCGACTGCGAGCAAGGTCTTGTCGTCGGGCGAAATGGCCGGCAGAAAGTCTGGATTCGGCGCCCTGACTGCACGCTGGTCCGCACCGCTTGTCGCCATGAGCGTCTCGACACCCACCTCGGGACCATCCCAGATCCGGGCAGCGCCGTCCCGGCTCTTCGTGACGACGAAGTGCGAATCGTCACTGATGCGGGCATCGGTGACAAACCCCGCAGAGAACGTTTCGACGACGACGCCCGCTTCTGCGTCCCACAATCTCGCCGTTCCATACGCTCCGACCGTCACGATCCAGCGACCGTCCTTGCTGAAGTGCGCGACTCTCACTTCGCCGTCGTAGCCATCTTTGCCGGGATTCAATTCACGCCAGCGCTTGCCCTGGAGAGGCAATATCCACGCATTGCTCTTCGTGCTGAAGAGAACCTCGCCACTGTCCGGGCTGAATTCCGCCGATACCAGTTGCAACCCCTCGGGAATTTGCGCCGAGTCTCTTACGCCGGGGTCGTCGGCGGACCAGATATCGACGCTCTTTTTATCCGTGATGGTCAGAAGCCGCTTCGAGTCCGGACTGTAGGCCATCGTGAACACTTGACCGGGATTCGCTATCGTCGAGACATGCTCCCCAGTATCTGTCCGCCAGAGAACGGCCGGGCTGTCCTTGCCGTAGGTGACGATGCGGGTGCCGGCCGGGCTGAAGAGCGCGTATCCGCCGTGCGACGGGCCATCCGCGACGATCGGCAGCGGCGTACCCGTGCGTGCCTCCCATACATGCAGCTGATTGTCGCTGCCCTGCGCGAAAACGTACTTCGAGTCGGGGCTGAACTGGAACCATCGCAGGCTCGGCACGAAATCGAAATTCACGGGCAGACGCTGCAACGGCTGGCGCTGCCAGATCTGCACCTGGTGATCCCGCGTCTCCAGCGCGATGAAGCTGCAGTCCGGGCCCAGCTTCGCATTCACGACGCCTTCCTGCGGTATCGGCGTGATTGTGCCCGTCGCCGTCTCTACGAGCCGCGCGCCGCCTCCAGAAGGAAGGAGTTGCAGGCCGTAACCGCCCGCGCAGGTCCTGAATCCTGCGCCCGTCGCGCCGGCAATCGACACGGGCCGGGAAGACGGATCGGCGGCATGCAATTCGAGCGTCGTGTGCTTCGCGTCATCGGTTCGCGTGAGCTGGACCCGCCCATCCGGCAAGAGCTGCGCTTGCGCGTCCTTGCCGCCCATCTGCATGCGCAGCTTGCTCGTCAGCGACGCCTGCTGCAACGCGCCCTCGGACTGCGGCGTCGATGCCCTGCGTTCTGCCTCGAGCGCGAGCAGAAGCGCAAGCTCGGCATCTCGCCCGGGCTCCGTCTGCTGCAGCGCGTAATCGGCGATTTCACGCGAACGCGCCTGATTGCCCAGTTGCCAGGCCTTCAACGCCAGACCGCCCGCCACGATCACCAGCAAGACCAGACCGACGCTGATCCAGACCATCCGCCGCGACCATATTTCGCGCTGCTGGGCGGCACGCGTCTTTTCCTGCACGAGCTTCTCGTTGGCCTCGCTCTTCGCGAGAAAATCCATCGCCGTCTCGAAGTCCTCGGCGCTTCCATAGCGCGCCGCCCATGCCTTGCTGGGCGCGCGCTGCTGACGCCACTTCAATGCCTCGTCGAGATCGGGGTTCGTCCAGAGCGCGGCGAGCTTGAGCTTCCAGAGTTGCGCCGTCTGCACCAGACGCCGGTACATCGCAGCCGACGACGCCTCCTCCTCGACCCAGCGAGCGAGCGTGCGCCACTGCCGGATCAGGCTTTCATGGCCGATGTCCAGCACGGACGCGGCATCGATCGGCGCGGGAGGCGGCGGCGTCAGAAAGCTCCGGTCCTGCTGACGCAGCGCCTGCGCCACGTCGAGGACCTCTTCCACAGGCACACCGGCGACGGCCGCGATATCGTCGACGCGCGCCGGATGCCGGATGTCCCGCTTGCCGACGCTGCGCTCCGTCAACCGGCTCAGCATGACTCTGGCAATGTCCTGCTGACGCTCGGTGAGGCTGGCGAGCACCTGGTCCGCGTGGCTCGACAACGCGTCCGACAACGCCCCGACGGCCTCGTAGTCCGCCATCGTCATCTCGCAGGTCGCCGTCATGGCCGCCTGCGGATCATCGGGGGTCGACTGCGCATGACGTTCGCCGACCCGTCCCCACATGCGCATCAAAGCGTGCTGCAACAGCGGCAACTGGTCCGGGTCGGGACCGATCTCGTTGAGCAGGTGATTCACCAGCACGGGTTCGACATCGCCGCCGAACACCCGCGCCGGGCCGACGATCGCAGCGCGGATCTGCTCGCGCGTCAGTCGCGGCGTGAGGTACTGGCTTTCGTTGATGGCCTCGGGCAGCCCCATGAACAGCGCGCATTCGCCGAGGAAATCGGAGCGCATCGTGATGACGACGTAGACAGGCACATCGCGCTGCATCGCGCTCGTCAGCAACAGATGGACGAAGGCATCGGCATCATTGGCATTGCCCTGCTCGCGAAAGCGGAATATCTCCTCGAACTGGTCGACGAGCAGCAGCAGATTCGTATCGGGCGGCAGATGCGCTTCGTTGAGTATTTCCGCGAGACCGTACGGTCCGCATCGCAGCATCGTCTGCAGGACGGCCGCCGCACCCGGATCGTCGCCCCACTCCCGCCCGAGCGCGGATGGCGCGAGCAAGGCTTCGGCGAGGCGCTCGATGGGCCGGTCTCCCGGACGCATGTCGGCGATGCGCCAGTCGGTCCCTGCGTCGGCGAGAAAACCCGTTTCCAGCGACGCGAACATGCCGGCTCGCACAAGCGAAGATTTGCCGCATCCCGACGGCCCCACCACCGCAACGAAATGCGAACGCTGCAATCTCTCGAGCAGCGCATCGGTCTGTTCTTCGCGGCCGAAGAAGATCTCGACTTCGTCGTGCCGGAAGGGGCGAAGTCCGGGGTAAGGGCCCGTCGCCAGCATCGCGCCCACTTCGATGACGATGTTCATGGCGCTAGCCTCGCAATGCCGCGATGAACTCGCGCAAGATGTCGGGCCGGATGCCGTTGCGCCAGTCGAGGCTGTGCATGTTCGGCACCTGGAAATCGACGCTGGCTTTCTCGGGCGGCGGCCCATCCACGAGTCCCATCGCGATGAGCGGGCTCTCGCGCTGACTGATGATCTTTCTGCCCTGCGCATACTGGCGCCGGACCCACGCGACGGGCGCGCTGCCGTACACGAGTATCAGTCCGTCGCAGGTACTCAATTGCGTTTCGAGGTCTTCGCGCACGTCGGCAACTTTCGCGCTTTCGTCGGACAGCGGCAACGACGAACCGATGCCTTCGTCGCCGAGCAGCTTGCAGACGGCTCTCGCCAGCTCGAGGTCCGGCGTCGCCGAATTCACGAACACGTGAATGTCAGAAGCATGGCTCTTCTTCTCGGTCGCCTTGCGCGCCGGACGCAGCGCCTCGTCGATCACCGCGCGCTTGAACTCTTCGGTGCCACACATGCGCACGTCGGCGCCCATCAGCAATTCGTAGTGCTCGGGACAGGTCTGCTTCACGCTTTCCAGATCGACCTCGCGGGCCCGCCATTGCAGGATCGGCAAACCTGCCTGGCGCGCGGCGTCGCACTGCACGGCGGGGAGCCGCATCGGCCAGCCGGGCGGCCGCTTGCCCGGCAAGCCGCCCAGCAGTTGCACATAGGCCTTGCTCTGTGCGAGGTCGGCCGTCATCCGGCGTCGGTACTCCGTCATGTCGTCGCGCGGATACCAGGCTTCCGGCAGCACACGCAAACCAGCCTGCTTCGCGTAGGCATCGAGTTCGTCTCTGAGACCGTCGAGATCGTCGGTGACTTCAGCGAGATAAATGGCGGGCGACGCAAGCGGCGAGACGGCGTCGCTCGAATGCAGGGATTTCAGACGCTTGAGCTCGCGGGCAAGATCGACGCGCAGCCTCGTGAGTTCGGAAATATAGTCGTCGCCCCGCGTTGCGTCGCAAACGGGCATGCCGAGCGTGCGCGGGTTTCCGTTTCTGTCTTTAGCCCAGAAACGGCACGGCAGAATGGCGCCGATCTCGGCAGGCAGATCGTCGCGGTTCAGATCGTCGAGATCGACGCGAAACATGCGCGAACCGGAGCGCGCTTTTTCGCGCACGGCGCCATGAAACGCATTGCGCTCGCGCTTGCACCATTCCGAGCCCAGATAGCCTGGCGACGCGACGACCAGCAGCGTCGCGCTGTTGCGCAACGCATCCTCGATGCTGCCCGCGAACGCTTCGTTGCAGGTCAGCTCGCGGTCCATCCAGATCGACACATCCCGGCAGCCCAGTCCCCGGTCGAGATAGTTCTTCAGATCGTCGACGAATGCGGTGACCCAGCCTTTTTCCGTGCCGAACGGCGTGTTGTCGATGTGCGCGTAGCTGATGAAGATGTCGTGTTCGTATCCGGTCACGTAGCCCATGGCGGCTCCGATTCAGAGAACCCTGCATGTCGTGCCGGCTCGCGCGCCGAGGTCCGCTTGCGGGCAACGGTATGCCGACGATATGAGCTTACGAATGCAAAACGAAATCCGCGAAATCTATTTGAATTGTTGTGCGGACAATCCAACAGATCAAGTTGACCTGTTGATGCGGGAGCGCACTGTCGATGCAGCGTTTAAAGGATTCGCCGGACGCTGCACAAGTTTGCTCGAACGAACGTACGTTTGGCTGGTGTCGCTGGAAAGCGCGCGAAGTGTGGTCTATTTTTTCAAGGTCACAACAGGCATTCAAAGAGAGTCCCACATGAGCCGACGTGTCTTTTACTCCTACTCTCATGTCGATGCGGAATTGCGGGCCAATCTCGCGTCCCATCTGGCAACGCTTGTTCAACAAGGGAAGATCGAGGAATGGCACGACCGCAAGATCACCCCCGGAAAAGACTGGGATCAGGAGATAAGCGATGCATTGGAGTCCGCGGATATCATTCTTTTGCTCGTCAGCGCCGACTTCCTTGCATCCGAGTACAGTTTCGGCGTCGAGGTCGACCGGGCGCTTGCCCTCGTGAAAGAAAAAGATATCCACGTTATTCCAGTTCTGCTTCGGCCATGCTTGTGGGAGGAGTCCCGTTTCAGCGCACTGCAGCCTCTGCCGCGAAACCAGCAGCCAGTGACTTCATGGCCCTCGCGCGACGACGCGTTCAAAGAGATTGCACGCGAAATCGGCAACCTCGCTTCCCAGCCTCGGCCACAGAGGACGCCGGTCAATACGGCGGCGGTTCGTGCCGATCAGACCGCACAGAGCCTGGAGCTCATTCGCGAGCAGATCTATGCGTACGCGCGTCTGTATGAAATGACCCGACAGCGGATGTCAGCATCGGCGGAGCGGACCGCGCGTATGGAACAGATATTCCAGAGCATGAAATCGATCGCGGTGAGTTGCTACCCGATGCTTTCCGAGTTATCCAGCAGTCGCGCGCCCGGAGAGCGCCTGGCCGCGATAGCGATACTGCAGACATTCGCTACGGCCCAGGCGCTTCCTTTTCTGGTGAAGATGATTGGATCGGAAAAGCCTTTTGTCGGGTATCAGGCGGCGAAGGCGCTCAAGCTGGCCGTCGAGCGCCTCGATCCGCGTGTACATCCTCAACTGCTGCAATCGATACTAGACGCACAAGCCGCAGACGCTATCGCGATGCTGGGACACGATACCGATCGTGTGAAGCTGCTGCGCGAGGCCGAAAGGGAGTTGAGAGCGCACATGAAGGCACTGTCGACGCCGGGCGAAGGGTGACGCAATCGACGCCGGTTCGCTCCCAACCGAACCGGCGCGCCCAGGTTTAGCATCAACGCATGCCGCAATCGATATCAAGCGTCATCGCATTCAGATAAGCGTTCTCGACGACGTGCCGCACCAGCGCCGCAAACTCCTGCGCCTTGCCCATCCGGCGCGGGAACAGCATCTTGTCGATCAGCCCGTCCGAGACCTTCGCCGGCATGCCCGCCGACATGCCCGATTCGAACAGCCCCGGCGCAATCGACACCACGCGAATGCCGTGCTCGGCGAGGTCGCGTGCGATCGGCAACGTCATCCCCATCACACCCGCCTTGCTGGCGCTGTAGGCGGCCTGCCCCATCTGCCCCGCCCGCGCCGCGCCCGACGACGTGTTGACGATCACGCCCCGCTCGCCCGTTTCGGCCGTGTCGTTGCGTGTCATCGCGAGCGCCGCGTGGCGGATCACATTGAAGGTGCCCGTCAGGTTCACGGCGAGCACACGGTTCCACACATCCATCGGAAACAGCACGCCCTTCGACACCGTCTTGCATGGCCCGAGCACGCCCGCGCAATTCACCGCGACGTGGATACCGCCATGCACGCCCACCACGGTTTCGATCGCCGTCTGCACGCTCGAATCGTCGGAGACGTCGACGGCGATGCCCGTCATATGCGGACCGAGCGCGTCGTCGAGTTGCTGCTGTTTCAGGTCGAATCCCACGACCGTCGCGCCCGCCGCCTTGAGCGCCTTGCACGTCGCGAGTCCGAGACCCGATGCCGCGCCCGTCACCACGGCTACCTTTCCTTGCAGATCCATCGTTTTTCCTCCTGCGCGCTCAGAAGCGATGCGCCATGCCCAGCGCCACGAGTTCCTGCGACGCGTTCGGTCCGCTTGCCACGCTGCCGGGCCAGCTCATCGTCGCGACGCCGTTGTTCTTCATATAGCCGGCGCGCGCATAGAGCGTCGTGCGCTTGGACAACGCGTGATCGGCGCCGACCTGAATGCCGAGCGTGTTTTCATGCACACCGCGCGTCTTGCGCTGGATTCCGGCGATCTCGACCGTATCGGCGGACGTCGCCTGAATGGTCGCGCCCACTTCCGCAATGCTGTACGAGTTCGCCGCGCCAAGCGCCGCCGCCACGGAACCCGCCGGTGCGTCGACGGAACGGTTGTACGTGTAGTTGGCCTGCAGATTCACAATGCCGATGCGATACGCCACGGCGCCCGTGAAACGCTCGGTGTTCAGCAGATTGAGCGACCTCGGCAAGCCCGGCAACGTCTCGCTGCCGCCCAGCTGCTTCTGATACGCCAGCCCGATGAACGCGCTCGCACCCGTGTACGTCAGCGCCAGGTCGTACATATTGCCCGTCGATGTCACCAGCGGCTGGGTCGTGGTCGCCGCGAAACCGTACATCGCGTACAGCTTCATGCCGCCGAGCACAGGCGACTGATACACGATCGAATTGCTGCTGCGACCGGCGGCAGCAATGGTGGCGACCGTGTGCCGGTCGAGCGTGCTGGCCGCCGCCGACAGTGGCGACAAGACCTCGTTGCCGCGGAAGGGATCGGTTGGATAGACGGCCCAGAAAGTCGGCTGATACTGCCGGCCGAACGTGAGCGTGCCGTACCTGTCGTGCGCGAGGCCCACCCATGCCTGACGATAGAACAGCGCCGAACTGTCGACGAACAGACCGCCGTTATTGATGGTATAGCCGTTCTCGAGCTGGAATATGCCCTTCAATCCGCCGCCGAGATCTTCACTTCCCTTGAGTCCGAAGTTCGATCCGCTGCTGCCGCCGCTGCGCTCCGAAAAGGCATGTTTAGCGCCATTCCCCTGATACTGAAGGAACACGTCCGCTACGCCATACAGCGTCACTGAAGACTGCGCCGCCGCCCCTCCTGCTGCGACAAGCAACGAAGCACCGCAAACTCCCTTACCAAACCATCGCATGCATGTCTCCTTCGTTTATTATTCGCATCCCGAAAGGATGCGGATCGTGCGATTCATGCGTGATCGCATGCCGGACTGCAGCGTTGCGATCTGTCCCGCGCTTCGATGGCCGTGCTCGGCCTCCGCGCACGGCAAAGAATAGGCTTTCATTTTTCGGGTATCGCCCCCTCAAGAATAGGGGGCACGGCGCGCACCTCCGCTCCCTATCATTGGCCTGACGCAACGAATCAGGACACCCAATGACATCGAATAAACAAGGCCCGCTTACCGGGCTCAAGGTGCTGGAAATCGCGGGGATTGGACCGGGTCCGTTCTGCGGCATGCTGCTCGCCGACCTGGGCGCGGACGTCGTCGTCGCGGAGCGCGCCGAGACCGCCGTCGATGCACTCGACCTCGGCGATACGCAGATCGCGAATCGCGGCAAACGCTCCGTATCGGTCGATCTGAAAACGCCCGAAGGCGTCGAAACCGTGTTGAGCCTCATCGAGCATTGCGATGCGCTGATCGAAGGCATGCGGCCCGGCGTAATGGAGCGGCTCGGTCTCGGCCCCGATGTCTGCCTGCAACGCAACGGGCGGCTCGTCTATGGCCGCATGACGGGCTGGGGTCAGCACGGTCCGCTCGCGCACGCTGCGGGGCACGACCTGAACTACATCGCGCTGTCGGGCGCGCTCTGGTACGCGGGACAACCGGGCGAAGCGCCCGTGACGCCGCCGAGTCTCGTCGGCGATGTCGGCGGCGGTTCGATGTATCTGGCTGTCGGCTTGCTCGCGGGCATCCTGCACGCGCGCGCGACGGGTATCGGACAGGTCGTCGACGCGGCGATCATCGACGGCAGCGCGCACATGACGTCGTTGCTGCTGGCGTTGCAGGCGTCGGGACAGATGCACGAGCAACGCGGCCAAAGCCTGCTCGACGGCCCGCACTGGTACAACACCTATCGCTGTTCCGATGGCGCGTTCATTTCCGTGGGATCGCTCGAACCGAAGTTCTACCGCGAGTTGCGCGACAAGCTCGGCCTCGCCGCCGATCCTGCGTTCGACAAACCCTACGATCCGCAAGCCTGGCCGCAACTGCGCGAGCGCTTCGCCGCGCTGTTTGCGAGCCGAAGCCGTGACGAATGGTGCAGCCTGCTCGAAGGCAGCGACGCGTGCTTCGCGCCCGTGCTGAGTCCGGAAGAAGCCGCCGATCACCCGCACATGCGCGCACGCGGCGTCTATACACGCGAAGGCGGCGTGCTGCAGCCAAGTCCGGCACCGCGCTTTTCCTCCACGCCCGCCGGCACGCCGGGCCCGATTCCGCGGCGCGGCCAGCACAACGACGCCGTGCTGCGCGACTGGGCGGCCCGTTGATCCGGGCTTCCTCGCAACCGTCACCCAACACACGCAACTCCTGATCGAGGCATAGCTGAAATGACCGACATGTCGAATGGATTCTTCACCGAAGAACAGACGCTGATCCGCGAGACCGCGCGACGCGTCGCGAGCGAGATCGTCGGCCCCACTGCCGCGCAGCGCGATAGCGAATCGGCATGGCCGCGCGATGAACTGAAGGCGCTTGCCGAGCTAGGCTTTCTCGGCATGCTGATCCCCGAGCAATACGGCGGCACGGGCGCGGGCGTGCTCGACTTCTGCCTCGCCCAACACGAAATCTCCAAGGTCGACGCGGGACTCGCGACGATCGTCCACGTGCACAACTTCACCGCGCTGTGCATCGCCGAACACGGCACCGACGAACAGAAGCAGCGCTATCTGCCCGCGATGGCAGCGGGCAAATCGATCGGCGCATTCCTGCTGACCGAGCCGCATGCGGGTTCCGACACCGCTGCCTTGCGCACGAGCGCGCGCCGCGACGGCGACCACTTCGTGCTGAACGGCACCAAGCAGTTCATTTCGAACGGCAGCGAAGCGGGCGTCGGCGTCGTGTTCGCGATCACCGACAAAGCCGCCGGCAAACGCGGCGCAAGCACGTTCCTCATCGACCCGAGCGCGCCTGGCTATCACGTGACGCGCGTCGAGAGCAAACTCGGCCAGCACACCGCGCACACGGCGCAGATCGCGCTTGAAGACTATCGCGTTCCGGCGGCGAATCTGCTGGGCGCGCAAGGCGACGGCTATCGCACGGTGATGGGCGGTCTGTGCGACGGCCGCATCGGCATTGCGTTCATCGCGGCGGGTGTCGCGCAGGCGGCGCTCGATGCAGCCGTCAAGTACGCGCGTGAGCGCGAGGCATACGGCGCGCCGCTTATCGCACTGCAAGGCGTCGCTTTCGATCTCGCCGACATGGCCGCGCAGGTGGATGTCGCGTGGCAATACTGCCTGCACGCGGCGCGTTTGCGCGATGCGGGTGTCGACTGCATCAAGGAAGCGTCGATTGCGAAGCTGTTCGCCAGCGAGATCGCCGAGAAAGTGTGCTCCGACGCGCTGCAGATTCACGGCGGCTACGGCTATCTGACCGACTTCCCTGTGGAGCGCTATCTGCGCGATGTGCGCATCACGAAGATCTACGAAGGCACCAGCCATATCCAGAAGCTGATCATTTCGCGTCACTTGGGCTGACGCAGCCAGAAGCTAAAAGCAAAACCGCCGCATTTCTGCGGCGGCTTTCTGTTCATCCGGCGCTCGCGATCACTACGCGCACACCAGCTTCAGGAACGCTTGCACCTGATGCCCCGATTCATCGTAGGCTCGCGCGGTGCCCCAGTTCGCGATCTGGCCGAAGTGCGCGGCGACACCTTCCGGCGTCACATCCTGATCCGCCAGCAGCACCGGCTCCGTTTCGACGATCGTCGCAGCCGCAAACGCGCCGCCGCCTGCCGCGATGACCGTCTTCGAGGGCGCATCTTCGCTCGCGAGAAACAGCACTGCCGGCGTCACGCGTTCCGGCTGGATACGTTGCAACATGGCTTCCGGCAAGATGTCGGCCGTCATGCGGGTCGCGGCGACGGGCGCGATCGTATTCACGCGAACGTTGCTCTTGCGGCCCTCGGTGGTCAGCGCGTTCATCAGGCCGATCACCCCCATCTTCGCCGCGCCGTAGTTGGCCTGCCCGAAATTTCCGTACATGCCCGAAGATGACGTCGTCATCACGATGCGTCCATAGTCCTGCTCGCGCATGACGTCCCACACCGCCTTCGAGCAGTTGATCGAACCCATCAGGTGCACGTCGAGCACGGCCACGATATCCCTCATCTCCAGCTTGGCGAAACTCTTGTCGCGCAGAATGCCCGCGTTGTTCACCAGAATATCGACGCGCCCGAATTCGGACACCGTGCGCTTGACCATCGCTTGCACCTGCTCATAGTCGGCGACGTTCGCACCGTCGGCGATAGCGATGCCGCCTGCCTTGCGAATTTCTTCGACCACGGCAAGCGCGGCCTCCGACGATCCGCCCGTGCCGTCACGCGCACCGCCGAAGTCGTTGACAACGACATGCGCGCCGCGCGCCGCGAACGCAAGCGCGTGAGCGCGGCCGAGGCCCGCCCCCGCGCCCGTCACGATTGCCACCTTTCCGTCAAAGCGAATACTCATGCTTGTGTCTCCAGACTCGTTGTCGTTGAAAGAATGTCAGGGAAAGAGCCGTGTGATCTGTTCGGCGATGCAGGCGGGCTTTGTCGCGCCTTCGCATTCCACCGTCATCTCCACCTTGATCTGCGCACCGCCGCGGCCGATGTCCGTCCATTCGATCAGTCGGAAATGCGCACGCAAGCGGCTGCCGACAGGAACGGGCGTGATGAAACGGACCTTGTCGA
Source organism: Paraburkholderia sabiae (assembly GCF_030412785.1). Taxonomy (NCBI): domain Bacteria; kingdom Pseudomonadati; phylum Pseudomonadota; class Betaproteobacteria; order Burkholderiales; family Burkholderiaceae; genus Paraburkholderia; species Paraburkholderia sabiae. The sequence continues at coordinate 1,831,802 of NZ_CP125295.1, read as the reverse complement.
GCCCGTAATTCAGGCCGCTTTTCGTTTCCTTGATCTCGAATGCGGTCGCCAGAAACGCGGGCAACAGGCTCAGCGTGAGAAAGCCATGCGCGATGGTGCCGCCGAACGGCCCTTGTTTCGCGCGCTCGACGTCGACGTGGATCCATTGATGATCGCCCGTCGCGTCCGCGAACCGGTTGACGCGCTGCTGGTCGATCAGCAGCCAGTCGCTGCTGCCGATCGGTTCGCCGACGAGCCGTTGCAGATCGGCAATCTTCTCGAAGCTCTTCATGCGTGATTTCCCTTTTTAAGCAGATCGTTTTGCAGTTGCGCCGCGCAATGCGCGTCGTGCGCATCGCCGTTGCCGAACAGCACCTCCGCGACGACGGCACGCTTGTAGTAGTGACCGACCTGGCATTCCTCCGTCATGCCCATGCCGCCATGCAACTGGATAGCCTGTGCACAGACGAAGCGCGCCGCACGGCCGATCAACGCCTTGGCCTGCGACACCGTTCGCAGCCGCGCCTGTTCGTCGTCGTTTTCGATCGACGCGATCAGCGCATAGAGCATCGAGCGCGCGATCTCCTTTTCAGCGGCCATATCGGCCATCCGGTGTTGCAGCGCCTGGAAGCTGCCGATCGGCACGCCGAATTGCTTGCGCACTTTCAGATAGTCGGCGGTCAGCTCGATTGCGCGTTCCATCCCGCCGATCAGTTCCGCGCACAGCGCGGCCGTCGCGTGCGCGAGGCCATGGCGCAACGCCGTGAGCCCGTGGCCCGGCACACCGAGCACGGCATCGCGCGTGACCTGAACGTGCTCGAACGTCAGGTCGGCGGCAAAGCTGCCGTCGTGCAGCGGCAGCACGCGGCGCGTGAGACCCGGCGCGTCGGCATCGACGAGAAAGAGCGTGATGCCGTCCGCGTCCGGCGTGCGCGCCGACACGATAAAACTGTGCGCGTCCGCGCCACCGGGCACCAGCGTCTTGCCGCCCGTGAGCGCATAGCCGTTCGACACGGTCTGCGCCCGCAATTCGACCGATTCGGGAAGCCCGCGCGACTGCGCTTCGCTATACGCGAGTGCGAACTTGCGCGAGCCATCGGATACGTACGGCAGCCAGCGCTCGCGCTGTGACACCGTGCCGGCCGCGAGCAGCGTCTGGGACGCCAGCACCGCGCAGCCGAGCCATGGCTCCAGCACGAGTCCACGGCCGAGTTCCCCGGCGATCAGTACCGTCTCGATCACCGTGCCGCCGAGGCCGCCGCACGATTCGGGCAACGCCGCCGCCAGCCAGCCGTTCTCGGCGATGGTCTGCCAATGTGCGGCATTGGATTTGGAGCGCGCCTTGATCAGCGAGGCACGCGCTTCGAAGCCATATTCCCTGTCGATAAAGCGGCGCACGCTGTCTTGCAACAGTTGCTGTTCTGCATTGAGTTTGAAGTTCATGATCGGTCCGCTCGCTCAGAGTTGAAAAAGCATCTTCGCGATGATTCCGCGCTGGACCTCGCTTGTGCCGCCATAGATCGTCGACGCGCGGCGGAAGAACATTTCGTTCGCGATGCCCCGCCCCACGTCCTGGAACGGCAACGCATCGCCATCGCAGGTGTCGTGCGGCTCCGGATACGCGACGGCGCCATGATCGCCGAGCGCTTCCACCATGAATTCGCTGATGCGCTGCTGCAACTCTGTGCCCCGTACCTTCAGGATGGAGCCCAACGCGTGCGCCTCGGCGCTGTGGTCCTGCTCCAGTGCCGCGACGCGCTTGACCATCATCGCGACCGCTGTCACCTCTGCTTCGAGGCGAGCGAGCCGCAACGCGAACTCGGGCCGTGCAATCAGCGGTTCGCGGCCGGCCCGTTGCGCAGTCGCGAGTTTGCGTAGCTGGATCAGATAGCGGCGCAGCAGCGGCAACTCGGCGGCGCTCGCGTGCTCGTTGTTCAGCAGAAACTTCGTGATCGTCCAGCCGTCGCCTTCCGAGCCGACACGGTTGGCAACGGGCACGCGCACGTTGTCGAAGAACGTCTCGTTCAGGTGATGACAGTCATCGATGCTGCGGATAGGACGCACCGTGATGCCGGGCGTCTTCATGTCGACCAGCAGAAAACTGATGCCCGCCTGCTTCTTCACCTCGGCGTCGGTGCGCACCAGCAGGAAAATCCAGTCCGACTCATGCGCATAGCTCGTCCAGATTTTCTGGCCGTTGACCACATAGAAGTCGCCGTCGCGCTCGGCACGCGTGCGCAGCGACGCGAGATCCGATCCCGAACCGGGCTCCGAGAAGCCCTGGCACCACAGACGATCGCCGTTCAGAATGTGCGGGATATGAGCCGCTTTCTGTTCGTCGGAAGCAAAGGCGTTCAGCACTGGCCCGAGCAGTTTGTGCGCGAAACCATCCTGCGTCGGCGTGCCGGCCGCCACGCACTCTTCGTCGAATATCAGACGCTGCAACACGGACCAGCCAGTGCCGCCGTCCTGATTCGCCCAGTACGGCGCGGCCCAGCCTTTCGCGTTCAGGATCTTTTGCCAACGCACGAGATCGGCGCGCATCGAACGCACGCTGCCTACCGGCTTGCCAGCGAGATCGGCGGGCAGATTCTCGCGCACGAACGCGCGCACTTCAGCGCGGAATACGTCGAGTCCCGCATCGGGTTGAAAATCCATCGACGTCTCCTCAGTTGCGGTACATCGTGACGACACACGCGCCGCCGATCCCGACGTTGTGCTGCAACGCGATCCGTGCGCCTTCGACCTGACGGTCGCCCGCAGCGCCCCGCAACTGCTGGACGAGTTCCGTGCACTGCGCGAGCCCTGTTGCGCCGAGCGGATGCCCTTTCGACAGCAGCCCGCCCGACGGATTGACGACGTAACGTCCGCCATAGGTGTTGTCGCCGTCGTCGATGAACTTCGCGGCGCCGCCTTCGGGACAGAGGCCGAGCGCTTCATAGGTAATCAGCTCGTTGTGCGCAAAACAGTCATGCAACTCGATCACGTCCAGGTCTTCCGCGCCGATACCCGCCTTCTCATACACCTGGCGCGCCGCATGCGCCGACATGCTGAAACCCGCGACGTCACGCAGATCGTCGCCTTCTAGCGATTCGGGACCATCCGTCGTCAGCGCCTGGCCGGCGATCCACACGCGCGCATCGAGGCCGCGCCAGTTTGCGTACTCTTCGCTGCACAGAACGGCGGCCGCGGCGCCGCAAGTCGGCGGGCAAGCCATCAGACGCGTCATCACGCCCGGCCACATCATCTGATCGGCCATCACGTCCTCCGCCGCCAAGACCTTGCGAAATACCGCAAGCGGATTCTTCGCCGCGTGCTGGCTGGCTTTCGCGCGGATCTTCGCAAAGCTTTCGAGCGGCGTGCCGAAGCGCTTCATATGCTCCATGCCCGCGCCGCCGAAGATGCGCAACGCGGGCGGCACATCGGATGGCACGCCGAGACGGTCGCACTGGCTGAGGAACAGTTCCGAAGGCAAAGGACGGTCGTTGAAGTAGCTGCCGAGCGCGCCCGGATTCATCTGCTCGAAGCCGACCACGAGCGCGATGTCGAGTGCGCCTGCCTCGATTGCCTGGCGCGCGAGGAACAAACCGGTCGAGCCCGTCGAACAGTTGTTGTTGACGTTGATGATCGGCAGACCCGTCATGCCGACGTGATAGAGCGCGCGTTGTCCGGCCGTCGAGTCGCCGTAGACGAAGCACGCATAAGCTTGCTGGATGGACTGATAACTTACGCCGGCATCGGCCAGCGCGAGCCGCGCGGCGTGCGAGCCCATCAGATCGTATGTTTCACTGGCGCCGGGCTTGGTAAACGGAACCATGCCCACGCCCGCGACGACGACTTTGCGCGTCATATGTTCTCCTTCCGTTGTTATGATTGCCATTCCGATGAAACGGCGTGCGTCCATCATAGGCAGACGCACTGCGTGCCGCGCCCCCTCGTTTGAAGGGGGCGGGCACGGCGCATTCGTGGTGCGATAAGTGCCTCTCCGAAGAAAAAAATGGTTCTTCGCCGACAGCGCGAAGAACCACAAAGACCGGACGACAGAGGCAAGTCCGGCCGCACTTCCCCTTCCTAGGCGAAAGCTGAAACGCCCGTCAACGAACGCGCGATGATCAGTTGCTGAATTTCCGTCGTGCCGTCCGGGATCGGAATGATGATCGCCTCGCGCAACAGCCGCTCGACGTTGAACTCTTTCGTGATGCCATTGCCGCCGTGCAGCTGCACGGCGTCGCGGCACACCTGGACGGCGGCCTCCGTCGCGAACGCCTTCGCCATCGACGACTGCATGTCGCAACGCACCCCCGCGTCGATCAAGCCGAAGACACGCTGGCACATCAGGCGCGCCGCGTCGACCATGATCGCCATGTTGGCGATCTTCGCGGCGATCAACTGATGCGCCGCGATCACCTTGCCGAACTGCTTGCGCTCTTTCGCGTACTCAATCGAATCCTCCAGCGCGGCTCGCATGATCCCGACGGACAGCGTGCCGACGTGCGCACGTGCGTTCTCGAACACCTTCATCGTATTGCGCAGGCCGTCGCCTTCGTCGCCGATCAGATTCGTGGCGGGCACGCGCGCGTCCGTGATGAAAATCTGCGCGGTCGACTGCGAGCTGAGCGCGATCTTGTCGATGTTGCGCGACTCATACCCATGCTCTACGCGGTCGATCAGAATATGCGACAGCCCTTTCTCGCCGCGCACCGTGCAGATCAGCACATCCGAATAGACGCCGTTGGTAATCCACGTCTTTTCGCCGTTGATGACGAAGTGATCGCCGTCGCGTACCGCGCGCGTCTTGAGTTCGGCGACATTCGATCCGACATCGGGCTCGCTGATGCCGATCGAGCCGAAGATCCTGCCCGCGAGCACGCCTGGCATGTACTTTTCGCGCACTTCGGGACGCGCCTTCGTCAGCATCATCGCGAGGCCCATGTTCAGCATCACGCACAACGCGACGTCGCACGAGCAGGCCACCAGCTCTTCGAACAACATGCCTTGCATCGTGAACGTCCAGCCCATGCCGCCGTACTCGGTGGGAATCGTGCAGCCGGGCAGGCCGAACTCGGCGATGCGCTGCGTCAGCTCGCGCATCTTCTCTTTTGGAATGAAGCGATCGCGATACGTCTTGACGACAGGCTTGACTTCGGCCTGAAGAAACTTGCGAAAGCTCTCGACGGCCAGGTTCTGCTCTTCGGTTGGCAGTTGATACGGCATGTTGATTTCCTTTTTTGATTCGTTGGGTTCAGGCACGCCCGAAGATGCCGATATGGTCGATGCTTTCCTCGACGCCCCACAGACCGCCGCCATTGCCCTGAATCGCAAAGCGCGCGCCTTCGACCTGGCGCGGGCCGCATTCGCCGCGCAACTGCTGAACGAGTTCGAAGATCTGTCCGAGGCCTGTCGCGCCGATCGGATGGCCCTTCGACTCCAGGCCGCCCGACGGATTGACGGGCAATCGTCCGCCGATCGCGCTTTCGCCCCGCTCCGCCATCACGCCGCTCTCGCCCGGCTTGCACAGTCCGAGGTTCTCGCACAGCGCGATTTCGCCGATCGCCGACGCGTCGTGCAGTTCGGCAACGTTGATATCGTCGGGGCCGATGCCCGCTTCGTCATACGCCAGCTTTGCGGCGTGGACCGTGATGTGATTGGCGAGGTCGTCTCCGGCGCGGTGCGACGCCGAGCGGACGATCGTAGCCAGCACGCGCACCGCGCGATTGCGGTTGAAGCCGTAGCGCTTGAGCGCGGACTCCGTGCATAGAATCGCGGCGGCGGCACCGTCCGAGATCGGCGAACACATCGGCAAGGTCAACGGATACGTAATGGGCGGGGCGGCCATGATCTCGTCGATCGACATCGCCTTGCGATACTGCGAGCGTTCGTTGTGCACCGAGTGGCCATGATTCTTCGACGACACCGCCGCGAACTGCCGCTGCGTAATGCCGTGGCGATCCATCAACTGACGCCCGATGCCCGCATACACATCCATGAACACGCTGTACGGCTTGTCGGACGTCGTGCCGGGCGGCACGGTGACGCCCTTGCCGAGTTCGACCATCTGCGCCGCGTTCGCTTCCGCCGTCTCGACGTCCCACGCGGAATCGAACACGGAGAACATGCGGGTCTTGTCGTGCGAATACATTTTCTCTGCGCCGACGGCCAGCACCACGTCGGCCATGCCCGCGCGCAGTTGCGTCACGGCAAGGTGAAACGCGCTGCTCGCCGACGCACACGCGGACTCGACGTTATGAATCGGAATGCCGCCGAAGCCGAGCGGGATCAACGCGACTTGCCCGCGGATCATGTGCTGGCCCTGCATGTGGCCTTGCGTCGTATTGCCGAAGTAAGCGGCCTCGATCCATTTGCGCTCGCAGCCCGAATCCTTCAATGCGTCTTCGACGGCCCATGCCGTGAGTTGCTTGACCGACTTGTCGAGATGACGGCCGAACGGCGTCATGCCCGCGCCGACGATGTAGATGTTTTCCATGGTTTTAAAGGTATGTTTGTCGTTGATTTCGCGGTTCGTCTCAGCAGCCCTTGAACTGCGGCTCGCGCTTTTCTGCGAACGCCCGCAGTCCTTCCTGGACATCGTATGAACGCTGGTGATTGCGCAGTTCCAGCAACTCGTGGCGCAGAGCATCGGCGATGCTTTTGTCGGCGGCTTCGTTGGCAACCCGCTTCATGCGCGCAAGCATGAGCGGGCTCTTTTTCGCCAGCCGTTCGGCGAGCGCCTGGGCACGCGGTTTCAGTTCGGCGTCGGCGAGCACTTCGTTCACGAGCCCATAGCCCTTCAGTTCTGCCGCGCTCATCGCGTCGCCCGTGAAGAGCAAATAACGCGCGACGTTCGCCGGCACCTTGCGCGGCAAAACGGCAGCGCCGCCCGCGCCGGGAAACACGCCGAAGTTCGAATGCGCGTCGCCGAGACGCGCCGACTCCGCCGCCAGCACCAGGTCGCAAGCCAGCACGACTTCGAGGCCGCCTGCGAGCGCGAGACCGTTGACGGCCGCAATGACCGGCTTAGGAAACGCACGCAACGTGTCGAAGAACTCGACGATCAGCTCCAGGAATTCACGCTTGCCCGGCTGCATCGGCTCGGCCGCTTCGATCAAATCGGCGCCCGCGCAAAACGCGCGACCGTTGCCCGTCAGCACGACGACGCGCACGGCGTCGTCATTGCGCCATGCGTTCAACTGTGCGGTCAGGCCCGTCGCCAGTTCGCGATTCAGGCTGTTCATGGCGGCCGGTCGATCCAGCGTCAACCAGCCAACCGAGCCCATCAATGACTGAACAAAACTCATCTCCCCTCCGGATATAGGCAAACGCCCTTTCTTGACGATGCGCTTGCGATAAGTTAGGTTCAACTATCTTATTTATCACCCCTCGTTCTGAGGGGGACGCGGATATCCGCCGGCCAGCAAGGTCGACAACGACGGCTACATCATCGGCCGTCTGACCGACCGACATCGACTGTTGACGTTTTGATTACGACCTTCGCCAAACATCTCGTATCGACCCGCTTCTCGCCACCACGCATCGGCGCGCGATACGTCGAACGCACTCATTTGCTCGCGCAACTACGCCGCATGCAACAGTGCCGGCTTGCGCTCGTCACGGGCAGCGCCGGTTACGGCAAAACGACGTTGCTTGCGCAATGGCGGCAGGCGAGCCTGAAGGCCGGCGCGGACGTGGCGTGGCTGTCGCTCACGGCCGACGACAAGGGCTACATCGACTTCTGCACCGCGCTCCTTGCGGCTTTGCGTCGATGCGGCCTGAGCGTCGAGATGGACCTGCCGCTCGAAGAAGCGAGCGCGGCGGCAATGGATGCGTCGATCGCAGCCGTCGTCGAGGCCGCCGTCGATCTGCCGAAAGAGCTTTACCTGTTGATCGACGACTACCATCACGTCGAAGCGCCGCTCGCGCACAAGTTCATGCAGAAGCTGCTCGATCACGGGCCGGGCAATCTGCATCTGGTGATCGCGTCGCGCGTTGCGCCGCCGCTCAGTCTGAGCCGGCTGCGCATGATGGATCAGATCGTCGAGGTGGATAGCGCGATGCTGCCGTTCGATCTCGCCGAAACGCGCCGGTTCGTCGACGACAATCTCGGCGCGGGCAAGCTCAACGCGGACGAGCTGACGCTGATCCACGAACTGACGAGCGGCTGGCCGTCGTGCATTCAGCTGACGGTGATCATGCTGAAAAACCGGCCCGAAACGCGCAACATGCTGCGCGATCTCGTATGGCGTTCCAGCGATCTCCAGACCTATCTGAGCGAAGAAGTGATCGCGCATCTGCCGCCCGAGCTAATGCGATTCGCGGAGGCCGTGTCGGTGTTCCGCCGTTTTTGCGCGCCGCTCGCCGAGTTCGTCACGGGTAACGACAACGCCGCCGATCTGCTCAAGCGGATGGAAGATGAGAATCTTCTGATCATCCGAGTCGATTCCGACGATCGCTTGAGCTGGTTCCGATTTCATCCGCTATTCGGCGAGTTTCTTACGACGCGTCTCGAGCGCGACGACGCGACTGTCGTGCGCGAACTACATCGGCGCGCAAGCCGCTGGTTCTCGGAGCATGGCCTGCTGACGGAAGCGGTCCGGCACGCGAGCGCGGGCGAGGACGTCGAGTTCGCGGCGTCCGTCATCGAGCGCGCCGCGCCCGCCACGTGGAGCCTCGAGTACCTGAGCCCCACGCTCCATCTGCTGGAGCATCTGCCGGAAGAGACCTTGTTCACGCATCCCCGGCTGCTGTTCATCGCGTGTCTCACCGTCGCGCTGACCACGCGGCCGACGAAAGCCAGAGCGTGGGTGGCGAAACTGGAGGCGAACGCATCGTCGGCGCCGCCCGAGATCGCGCACAGCATTCCGTTGATCCACGCGGCGATCGCGTTTCAGGACGACGACACGCAGCGCATGATCGATCTTCTGGAACCGCACCGCGACGCGCGCCTCGAAAATCCGTTCCTGCAGTACATGCGGCTCGCCGAACTGAGCGCCGCCTACAGCGCGGCCGGCCGCTACGCCGATGCGATGCGCCTGCTCGCCGCCCATCCGATCCCGCCCGCCGACGAGGACAACGACATGGCGCTCGTCGCGCAAACGACGCGCGCGACGGCGCTGCTGCTCGAAGGCAACGTGCGCGAAGCTGAGCGCGTCGGCTCGGCGCTGCTCGCGCGCTCGGTGCAGGCCGTCGGCCGGTACTCGATCAGCGCGAACATCTGCGCGTGCGTACTCGCCGATGCGTACTACGAACTCGACCGCATCGACGATGCACGCGAAACCATCGCCAACCGGCGCGGGCTGCTGCAGTCTTCGGGACCGGACGTGACGATCCGCGCGTCGCGCTGCCGCGCACGGCTCGATCTGCTGCAGGAAGGTGCCGACACCGCGCTGACCTTCGTGCAACGGCAGATCGCGCATCTGCACAGCATGCATCAGACGCGCTCCGTCGCCCACATGCAGGGCGAACTGGTGCGCGTGCTGCTCGTCAAGGGCGACCGTGTGCGCGCAAAGGAAGTGTCGGCGTCGCTTGACGAACTCGCGCTCGCCTATCCTGCGGAACGCGGCCTGAGAGCGGAGATTCCGGCGCTCGCGGCACTTGCCCGCGCGCGCGTGCTGCGCGACGAGCGTCCCGACGAAGCGTTGCGCGCGCTGCAAGCCGTGCGCAGTCACGCCGACGCGTTCAAACGCGGCCGTCTCGTCGCGCTAACGGATCTGCTGTGCGCGCTCATCCACGCCGGGCAGAAGAACGCCGATGCCGCCCACGCTTGCCTCGTGCGCGCCGTCGAAGCCGCGCAGCGGCTCGGCATGGTGCGTACGATCGTCGATGAAGGCGCGCCCGCTGCGGCGTTGCTCGCGAACATGGTGCGCGAGAAGAAGCTGACGGGCGCGGTTTTGCAATACGCAACGACTTTGCTCGACAAATTTCCCGAAGACGCGGTGCCCGGCTCTCCGGTCGGTACGCGTCGTGGTCAGGGCGCGTCGAAACTGCAACCCGTATTGACGCAGCGCGAAGTGGAAATCCTGACACTCGTCGCGCAAGCCATGTCGAACAAACGCATTGCGCTCGCGCTCAATATCACGCTCGAAACCGTGAAGTGGAATCTGCGCAATATTTTCGCCAAGCTCGGCGTGTCGAGCCGCTATGACGCGATGATGTGGGCGCGCAAGCGGGAACTGATCAAGTAGCGGTGTTCGATAACGCGTCTCACGACGCCTTGACTAGCCCCGGCGGTTTCCACTCATGTCGTGCGGCCCGTTCGTCGGGCCAGTAGTTGCGCAGCATCAGCGAGAACGCCCCGCCCTTTGGCGCGGGCAGCCAGTTGCTCTCCTTGTCCGCACCCGGCGATTCGGCCTGCAAATAGAGTGTCAGCGAACCGTCGCTGTTGTATTTCAACTCCGTGTTACGGGTACCGAGCGAATAGCGGTTTAGTGCATTCGGCACGAAGAAGTGATGCTCGTCGTAGAGCGTCAGCGACCAGAATCCTCGCGTCGGCGGCAGATGGTCTTTTTCGAATGTGATCGTGTACGCGTTGTCGCCAGTCAGACGCACGCCCGATGCGTCCAGATCCTCGTAGTAATACTTCGTCTCGTTCGGCGCATTGACCATGATGTTCGATCGCGCGACGGCTGTGCGCGTGAAGTAGTCCGTGCCGAACTGCGCGCCGTTGCCGATGGTCGTCCAATGATGCGGCAAGGGCACGCCCCAGTTTCGAAACTGAAGCAACGGCGCAATCAGTTCTTGATCCGCCTTCTCTGCCTCGTCGATCATCGCCTGCTTCAGTGCGGGGTCGTTGTGCGCTGCGTCGATCACGGCCAACACTTGCGCATAGCGTGCCTGTTCGCCGGGCAGCGGCGGTGCGTCGGCCAAAACCGTCGGCAACTCGTCGAAGAATGCCTGGGGGCGCACCCAACGCGTTTCGCCTGCACTGGCCTGCGACGGCTGCGGAAACTTGCGCACGGTACGCCAGTCATGATGCTTCATCGTGCCGTCGTAGTCGGCGAGCGGATAGACGTCCACGCCCGAAATCAGCTGCTGGATTGCTGCCTTGTCGGCGGCCGTGTCCGCCTGAAAGATGCGCGGCACGATCATCGCCGTCGATGTATCCGCGCGAAACACCTGAACGATGCCCTTCGGAACGCTGCCCTTCCAGTCGCGGCCGACGACCATGTAGAAGCCGGGCTTGCTGCCATACATCGAGCCGAGCCGCGCGAAATCGTCCGTCCGGAGATCCGCCAGCTGATAGACCCAGAACCGCTTGCCGAAATCGGGCACCTGAATCACGATGGGGCTGACATCGAGCGCAAGAATGCTCGCGCCGTAGACGACGTCCTGGTTCGGGCAAGCGACCCAGCGCTGCGCGGGCTCGATATAGTCGCTCAGCATCGACAGGCGGTTCAGAGGCGCGAGCGGCACGACCCCGCCGAAAAGCCCCGGCTCGGGCGCCTTCTGAAACGCGAGCCGCCGGTTGTAGAGATTGACCATCGGCCATGCCCAGAACCACGCGTCGCGCGCGACGAGCCGGGCGTAAGGTTCGGTGATGCGGACGTTCGCATCGGGACCTGAAGGCGAGGCCACGGATGGCGGCGGCGCAGTTCCACTCGCCGCTGCATCTGCGGCGAGCGGAAGCAGACCGAGCAAGGCCGCAACGCCGAGTGGCCAGACCGGTGAAAACATCCTCGAAACATGGCGCATCTGTCCTCCCCGATCCTTCCGTTCACACGACGGCGCTCAGACCGCCGTCCACCGCGAGAACCTGTCCCGTGATGTGCTTGCCCGCATCGCTTGCGAACAGCAGCGCGGCGCCCTTGAGGTCTTCTTCGTCGCCCAGACGCCGCAGCGGCACGCGCGAGCACATGTACTCGACACGCAGGCGCGCCAGCGAGCCCTCCGTCATCTTCGTCGGAAAGAAGCCGGGTGCGAGCGCATTGACCGTGATTCCATGCTCGCCCCATTCCGCGGCGAGCGTGCGCGTGAAATTGACCACGGCGCCCTTGGACGTGTTGTAGGCAATCGTCTCCATCGTGCCCGGCGCATTGCCGGCCAGCCCGGCGATCGACGCCACGTTGACGATACGGCCCTGCCGGCGCGGAATCATCGAACGCTTGCCGATCGACTGCGTCAGCAGAAAGAGCCCGCGCACGTTGAGATTCATCACCTTGTCCCACGCGTGCAACGGGTAGTCTTCGGCGGGCGCGCCCCATGTCGCGCCCGCGTTGTTGATCAGGATGTCTACGTAGCCGAGCCGGGACAGCGCGTCGTCGGCTAGACGGGCGATGTCTTCGTCGCGAGCGGCGTCGGCGACGATCCAGTCTGCTTCGATGCCGCGCGCCCGAAGACGGGCGGTCGCTGCCTCCAGTTCGTCGCGCTTGCGGGCAGCGAGCAGAAGTTTGGCGCCCTGATCGCCGAGCGCTTCGGCAATCTGCAAACCGAGTCCGCGAGAGCCTCCCGTCACGAGCGCCGTCTTGCCGCGCAGGTCGAATAGCCTTTTTGCTGTGTACATGCTTTGTCTCCTCCGATATGGACCGCGCCAACGAACGCGCGTTGTGCATGGATCGCGGGCGCGCCCTTTTCCTTGATCAGGCGGGCAAGTTAATCACCTTCCGCGGCACTCGCCGTCCCCTCTTTACGAGGGGGCGTGCGCGCTGGCGTGCTTGCTATTCTCGGGAGCACCCGCGGGTCAAGCCATGCGTCCGGGCGAGAAAAAACGCAGGCAGCAACCCCACATCAAGGAACAAGGAGACCCATGCACCGCCTCATCACCACTCTGCTGATCGCGGCCTCCGCGCTGGCAATCTTCGCGCCCCAGACGATCGCCGCGACCGCGACCATCACGGAGCCGACCAGGGTCGAGGGCCTGCCCGGCTACAACCAGCCGAACCAGTACCTGGCCAAACGTCCCGTCAAGCTGGCGGACAACATGGAACCCGTCATCGACAACGCGGACCAGACCAGCGAAGCGCGCCGCAAGCTCGCCGCGCTGCAGGACAAGACGGGGAAGCGGCCGAACATCGTCGTGTTCCTGCTCGATGACGTCGGCTACAGCGACTTCGGCTTCAATGGCGGCGGCGAAGCCGTCGGCAACGCGACACCCGATGTCGACCGGATCGCGAATCAGAGCCTGGTTCTCACGTCGGCGTATTCGCAGCCAAGTTGCTCGCCCACACGCGCAACGATCATGACCGGCCAGAACATGGCCCATCACGGCATTCAGGTGCCGCCGATGTACGGCCAGCCCGGCGGCCTCGCGGGTCTGACCACGTTGCCGCAGTTGCTGTCGCGGCTCGGTTATACGACCCAGGCCGTGGGCAAATGGCACATCGGCGAGAACGAAGGCTCGCAGCCGCAGAACGTCGGCTTCGACGACTTCCGCGGCTTCCTGTCGGTGTCGGACATGTACACCGAATGGCGCGATCCGCAGTACAACCCGGAAGTCGCGCTGAGTCCGGACCGCTATCGCTACATCCTCAATCTGCCGTTCAACAAGAGCGACGTGCATGCGGTGAAAGGCGGCAAGATCGAAAGTCTGTACGAGATCAATACCGACACCATCAAGGATCTCGATCAGAAATGGCTCGGCTACACGGTCGATTTCCTTAACCGGCAGAAGCAGGCCTCCAAGCCCTTCTTTCTGTACTATGCGCCGCGCGCTTGCCACTTCGACAACTATCCGAACAGCTACTACCTGGGCCGTTCGGCGGCTCGCACCAGCTATGGCGACTGCATCGTCGAAGTCAACGACATGTTCCGCAAGCTGATCGATACGCTCGAGGCCAACGGCGAACTGGACAACACCATCGTCTTCTTTGCCTCCGATAACGGCCCCGAAGAAGAAGTCCAGCCCGCCGCGCGGACGATGTTCCGCGGCGGCAAAGGATCGACGTGGGAAGGCGGCGTGCGCTCGCCGTTCTTCGTGTACTGGAAAGGCATGATCGAGCCGCGCCGTTCGGACGGCCTGTTCGACTTCGCGGACATCTTCAACACGTCGCTGTCGCTCGCCGGACAACCCGGCGCGGCGGCGGGCAAGCTGGTTGCGCCCGACGCGTACATCGACGGCATCGATCAGACTTCGTTCCTGCTCGCCGGCAAGGGCGCGTCGAACCGGCGCAGCGTCTTCTACTTCTGGAACGACGAACTGTCTGCCGTCCGGGTCGACGAGTTCAAGTTCATGCAGAAGGTGCAGATCGCCGATTCGGTCACGCATCGTGGATATAACGGCGGCTTTGCCGGCACGCTCGCGCCGACATGGACCGGTCTGGTGTTCAATCTGTACGCCGATCCCAAAGAGCAGGAGTCGATTGCGATCCGCCACATTCCGATCAGCGTGCCGCTCGTCGTCGAGTTGCAGCGCTATCGCGAAGTGTTGAAGAAATATCCGCCGCGCCATCAGATCTCGTTGAAATAACCAGACCGCGCCGCCGTTCGCATGAACGGCGGCGCAATCGCTTTGTCACGTCAAAACATGAAGCCAGAGAATCGACGCAAATGCTGCGTCGGCGCCGCCGTACTCGTTGTTGCGCTGACCGGCTCGGCGATCGCCGCCTATCAGCACCATCGCGCGACGCCTGCTCCACTGACGCTCGGCGACGGCCGCACAGGACCCGCCGACATGGTCTGGATCGCCGGCGGCGCGTTCACGATGGGTAGCGAATACAGCCGCGCGCTGCCGAACGAAAGGCCCGCGCATCAGGTCCGCTTGCATGGCTACTGGATCGATCGTCACGATGTCACCAACGCCGACTTCGCGCGATTCGTCGCCGCGACGGGCTACGTGACCACAGCCGAACGAAAGCCTCGCTGGGAAGATCTGCAGGTGCAGTTGCCGCCCGGCTCGCCACGTCCGCCCGACGACGTGCTAGTGCCCGGCGCGCTGGTCTTCTCGGGAACCGATGCGCCTGTGCCACTGAACGATTACTCGCGCTGGTGGAAGTTCGTGCCGGGCGCGAACTGGCGGCATCCTGCGGGACCGGGCAGCGACATCGCGGGCAACGACAATCATCCTGTCGTTCAGGTCTCGTACGAAGACGCACTGGCGTACGCGCGATGGGCCGGCAAGCGGCTTCCGACCGAAGCCGAATGGGAATACGCGGCGAGAGGCGGACTCAAACAGGCCGACTATGCGTGGGGCAAGGAATTCGCGCCCAACGGCAAGAAAATGGCCAACACATGGGACGATGCCGCGCGCCCTTTTCCGGTGACGAATGCTGTCGCTAACGAGAAAGTCCAGGTCGGTACGTCGCCTGTCGGTCAGTACGCGCCGAACGGCTATGGTCTGTACGACATGGCCGGCAATGTGTGGCAGTGGGTCGCGGACTGGTATCGCGCGGACGCGTTTGGTATCGAAGCAGCAAGATCCCAGACAGCCGACGATCCGCATGGACCGTCAGATAGCTTCGATCCCGACAACGGACCCACCGCTCATGCACCTGCGCGCGTCACGCGCGGCGGATCGTTTCTGTGCAGCGAAACGTATTGCATCAGCTATCGGGTCAGCGCGCGACGCGGCACCGATCCGATGAACAGCATGTCGCACCTCGGCTTTCGCCTCGCGATGGATCAGAGCGATTGGGAAAAGAAGCAGTGAGATCCCGTCTACGTTGATGGACATGCGAATGGGGCGCGCGCCCCATTCGCCGCGCTCACTGTTACGCGTCTTCGAAAATCACCGGTTCGCCGCGTTCGGCCCACTTCGTCGCGAGCGGCATGTAACGCTCCTCGATTACCCGGCGGCGCATTTTCATCGTCGGCGTGAGACAACCGTTCTCGGCGGTCCACGATTCCTTGACGACCACCACGAACGCCAGCTTCTCGTGCTTCTCCAGCTTTGCGTTGGCGGTTTCGAGCAGCGCCGCCATCTCCATCTGCAGCGCTTCGCGGCTGCGCGTATCGAACAGCTCTTCGCGTGCGGCAGCCGATATCAGCAATAGCGCAAACGGCTGCGGGTAGCCCGCGCCCGTCACGCACACCGATTCCACCTTCGGATGACTCAGGAGATTCTCGATCGGCGTCGGAGCGACGTACTTGCCCTTGCTCGTCTTGAAGATTTCCTTGACGCGCCCGGTGATCTTCAATCGGCCCGCTTCGTCCAGTTCGCCGCAATCGCCGGTACGGAAAAAGCCGTCCTCGGTCCTGCTTTGCGCAGTCAGATCGGGTTGACGATAGTAGCCGAGCATCATCGTCGGCGACTTGAGGAGAATCTCGCCGGTGTCGTCGATCCGGCATTCGACGCCCGGCATCGCTTGCCCGGAGTAACCGGGACGCACCTGGCCGGGGCGGCTGTAATGGGAGTAGGAGAAGTTCTCCGTCATACCGTACACATCGAGCAACTCCAGCCCGAGCGCACGATACCAGGCCGTGATCTCCGTCGGCAGAGGCGCCGAACCCGTGAACGCGAGCCGCGCGGCGTCGAGCCCGAGCATCGCGAGAATGTGCTTGCGCAGCGCGTCGCCCGCGGGCGACGTCTCGTGCACCAACGCCTGCTGGCTGACAGACAGCTGCCCCATCACGGCCTGATAGAAGCGCGTCCACAGACGCGGCATCGAAATGAACGCCGTCGGACGGGCGCGCTGCAAGTCCTGCGAGAACGTGGCAAGACTGTCGTTGAAAAACACGCGGAAGCCGTGGCACAGCGAGTTGGACTCGACGAACGAACGCTCCGCCGTATGTGCGAGCGGCAAATAGGACAGCACGCGGTCGCTCGTGCCGAAGTCGCAGAACGCACCGCTTTCGACGGCATACGCGTAGATCGCGCCGAAGCTGTGCATCACGCCTTTCGGCTCACCCGCACTGCCCGACGTATAGATGATCGTGGCGAGTTCGTCCGGCTGCGGCAGGTGCACATCCTGCAATGGTGCGTGCTGCTCGACGATATCCCGCCACTGCGTCGCTTCGGGCAAGGGCGGCGACATCGGCAGCGCGACCAGCGGTGCATGCGATTGCATCGCGTCGCGTACCGCATTCCAGCCCTCGGCTGCGGCATCCAGCTTGCCGACGAAAGTCAGACGCACGTCGCAATGTTCGAGGACGTAACGCGTCGTCGCCGCGCTCGCGCCCGGATAGAGCGGCACCGACACGTGTCCCGCGAGCCAGATCGCAAGATCGGCGATGATCCAGTGCGCGCTGTTCTTGCCCATGATGGCGATCGCGCTCTTCGGCGGCAGCGCCTGGGTACGCAGCCACGCGGCCATGCGCCGCGCCTCGTCGCCGGCTTCCCGCCAGGTGTAATCGGCGATGCGCCCTTCGGGCGTCGACTCGGTCAGGTAGATCGCATCCGGCTGCACGCGCTCCCAGTGCAGAAACCTGTGTACCAGCGTGCTCGAGTATTTGCCGCTCATGACTTGTCTCCACTTCCTGTTCGTCCTTCAGGACGTTTTTTTAGCCATCCGCAATGCATGCGTCCCGGCCGGCTATCTCCCGGCATGACTGCGTATGCAACCATACGCAGTTATCGGATGCATTTCGCCCACCCGTTTCTGGGGGGCTGGCATCGTGTATGCGTCAGCGTGTGCAACCGCCCGGAAGTGAAGGCTGAGGGCACTACAATGTAGGTGAGATTCCGCCGAACCAAGGTGACCGGAAACGTGATTGTCTCCGCTGCACATCAGGTCATGTCTGCGCTGCGCCGCCATTCGTATCTATGGTTGGCGGGCGTCTCGTTTGGTCTGGTCTGCGCGCCGCTGTCCGCGAAGGAACCCGTCAAACGGCATGTCCGCGAACACGTCCACGCGCGCGCCGACAGCCGCCTGCCAGCCGCCCTGTTCTATTCCTATCCACCCGTTCCATCGACCACCTATGCGCCGCGCCACCATGTGCGCCCGTATGCGCTGAACATGCCGTTGCGCATCGATCAGCCGGGTTACGGGCGGCGCGAACGCTACGGCGCCACGCCGGATTACGGGCGCTTCCCATACGGACAGGTAACGGGCGGCGCGCAATTGTCGGGGCCCGGCGGCACGCAGGGCGATCAGGGTTTGCCCGCATATCCGCTGAGCGCCGATCCGGCGGCCGGTGCATCGTCCGTGACCAGCGACGACTGGAGCTTCTCGGCCAGTCCCGTCATCAATCTGAATCATTCGCACGAACGCGGCGCCACCTTTTCGATTCGGCACGACTTTTGACGCGATGGCAAGGGCATCGGCAACGTTCTCGGCACGGACGAAAAAAATGCTGCGTTCCTCGTCAAAGGAAACGCAGCATCGTCCAGCTTGAGGACAGAGGAGACTTCGACCTGCTACCCGCGTCTTGCAAACCAGCCGGTTTGCATCACGCAGCCTTCAGCAAACCATGCGGATCGAGGACGAACTTGCGCGGTGCACCGCCATCGAACTGGCGATAGCCATCGGGCGCGTTATCCAGCGAAATAACCGTCACGTTCACGATATCCGCGATAGGCAGACGGTCCCACAGAATCGCCTGCATCAGATTGCGGTTGTACTTCATCACGGGCGTCTGGCCCGTGTGGAACGAGTGCGACTTCGCCCAGCCGAGGCCGAAGCGGATCGACAGGCTGCCCTTCTTCGCGGCGGCATCGGCGGCGCCCGGATCGTCCGTCACGTAGAGGCCCGGAATGCCGATCGCGCCCGCGGGCTTCGTGATGTCCATCAGCGAATTGAGCACCGTGGCGGGCGCTTCTTCGCGCGCGCCGCTGCTGCCGTGGCCGTGGGCCTCGAAGCCGACGCAATCGACGGCGCAATCCACTTCCGGCTTGCCGAGAATCTGCGCGATCTGCTCGCCGAGCGTCGCATCCTTCGACAGATTAACCGTCTCGAAGCCGACCGCTCGCGCATGCGCGAGCCGCTCTTCGTTCATGTCGCCGACGATCGTGCACGCCGCGCCCAGAATGCGCGCCGACGCAGCCGCCGCCATGCCGACAGGGCCTGCGCCCGCGATATACACCGTCGAACCCGGCTTGACGCCCGCCATTACTGCGCCGTGATAGCCCGTCGGGAGGATGTCCGAGAGACAGGTTAGATCGCGGATTTTTTCCATCGCGCGGTCGCGGTCGGGAAACTTCAGCAGATTGAAGTCGGCATACGGCACCAGCACGTATTCGGCCTGCCCGCCGATCCAGCCGCCCATATCGACGTAACCGTAAGCGCCGCCCGCGCGCGACGGGTTCACGTTCAGGCACACGCCCGTATGCTGTTCCTTGCAAGTCTGGCAGCGGCCGCAAGCCACATTGAACGGCACGGAAACCAGATCGCCGATTCTCAGCGTCTCCACGTCGCGGCCCACTTCGACCACTTCGCCCGTGATTTCGTGCCCTAAAACAAGGCCGATTTCCGCGGTCGTGCGACCGCGCACCATATGCTGGTCCGAGCCGCAGATATTCGTCGACACCACTTTCAGAATCACGCCGTGACCGATGGCGCGTCCGCGCGGATCGACCATCTTCGGATAATCGATCGACTGCACTTCGACCTTGCCCTGCCCCAGATACACGACACCGCGATTGCTGCTCATCGTCTCGTCTCCATGTTCGTCTGAATGCGCAAAAAGGCGCTGAGTCGAGGTTAGTCCCTTTGCCCTGTGGCCCAATGTTCAAAACACGACACGCGCTTTCCTGAAACCGACATCACCGGTTCGGACGGTTTTTGTTGATTGAACGTTCAATAAAAAACAACTAGAGTGACGACTTTCGGAAGCGCTGCGAGTCTCCATGCCCAAAGTCGGAATGCGCGAAGTGCGTCGCGCGCAACTGATCGACGCCACCTTGCTCACAATCGACCAGTCCGGTCTGTCGGGCACGACGCTCGCGTCCGTCGCGCAGCGCGCGAACATTTCGACGGGCATCGTCAGCCACTATTTCGGCGACAAGGACGGTCTGCTCGAAGCGACGATGCGCCATATCCTGCGCGACCTGTGGGCCGCCACGACGCGCCGCCGCATCGCAGCGAAATCACAGCCGCGCGCGCGTTTGCGTGCAATCGTCGCGGCGAATTTCGACGTGTCGCAGGTGAGCGGCCCCGTCATGAAGACGTGGCTCGCGTTCTGGTCCGAAAGCATGCACGAGCCCGCGCTGCGCCGTTTGCAGCATGTGAATACGCGGCGGCTCTATTCGAACCTGTGCGCCGAATTCGCGAAGGAACTGCCGCGCGCGTCGGCGCGTCGCGCCGCGAGCGGCCTTGCCGCGATGATCGACGGCTTGTGGCTGCGCGGCGCGCTGTCCGGCGATCCGTTCGATACAAAAGCGGCGCTGCGCCTCGCGAACGACTATATCGACCTGCTGCTCGCACAAAGCGCCGCGTAACACCGCGCGCTGCGAAAACCACTGCATTTCAAGGAGAAAACAGATGCCCGCATACGGCCTGCAACGTCTCTACATCGGCGGCGAATACGTCGACGCCACGAGCGGTGCCACCTTCGACACCTTCGATCCCGCTACAGGCGAACTGCTCGCCACGGTCCAGCAAGCCAGCGAAGCCGACATCGAACGCGCGGTGCATTCGGCGCGCGAAGGCCAGCGCGCGTGGGCCGCGATGACGGCGATGCAGCGCTCGCGCATTCTGCGCCGCGCCGTCGAATTGCTGCGCGCGCGCAACGACGAACTCGCCGAACTCGAAATGCGCGACACGGGCAAGCCGATTGCCGAAACGCGTGCAGTCGATATCGTCACAGGCGCCGACGTGATCGAGTACTACGCGGGACTTGCGACAGCGATCGAAGGCCAGCAGATCCCGCTGCGCCCCGAATCGTTCGTTTATACGCGGCGCGAGCCGCTGGGCGTGACGGCGGGCATCGGCGCATGGAACTATCCGATCCAGATCGCGTGCTGGAAGTCGGCGCCCGCGCTCGCAGCCGGCAACGCGATGATCTTCAAGCCGAGCGAAGTCACGCCGCTGTCGGCCTCGAAGCTCGCGGAAATCTATCTGGAAGCCGGCGTGCCAGCCGGCGTATTCAACGTCGTGCAAGGCGACGGACGCGTCGGCGCGATGCTGAGCGCGCATCCGGGTATCGCGAAGATTTCGTTCACGGGCGGCGTGGAGACGGGCAAGAAGGTGATGTCGATGGCGGGCGGTTCGTCGCTGAAGGAAGTGACGATGGAACTCGGCGGCAAGTCGCCACTGATCGTGTTCGACGACGCCGATCTCGACCGCGCCGCCGATATCGCCGTGACGGCCAACTTCTTCAGCGCGGGACAGGTGTGCACGAACGGCACGCGCGTGTTCGTGCATCAGTCGGTGCAGCAGGCTTTCGAAGCGCGCGTGATCGAGCGCGTGAAGCGGATTCGCGTCGGCAAGCCGTCCGATCCGTCGACCAATTTCGGGCCGCTCGCGAGCGCGGCGCAACTCGACAAGGTGCTCGGCTACATCGACAGCGGCAAGCGCGAAGGCGCGCGGCTCGTGGCGGGCGGCGCACGCATCGTCGATGGCGAATTCAGCAAAGGTCAGTACGTGCAGCCCACCGTATTCGCCGACTGCCGCGACGACATGAAGATCGTGCGCGAAGAAATCTTCGGCCCGGTGATGAGCATTCTGACTTTCGCCGACGAGGACGAAGCGATCGCGCGCGCGAACGACACGATCTACGGGCTCGCAGCGGGCGTCGTGACGGAGAACCTGTCGCGCGCGCATCGCGCGATTCACCGGCTCGAAGCGGGCATCTGCTGGATCAACACGTGGGGCGAATCGCCCGCCGAAATGCCCGTTGGCGGCTACAAGCAGTCGGGCGTGGGCCGCGAAAACGGCATCACGACACTCGAGCACTACACGCGCATCAAGTCCGTCCAGGTCGAACTGGGCCCCTATCAGCCCGTGTTTTGAGGGAGCGCAGCATGGCAGCCAAAGAGTACGACTACATCATCATCGGCGCGGGATCGGCGGGCAATGTGCTCGCGACGCGTCTGACGGAAGACCGCGACGTGACCGTGCTGCTGCTCGAAGCGGGCGGCCCCGACTACCGCTTCGACTTTCGCACGCAGATGCCTGCTGCGCTCGCCTATCCGTTGCAGGGACGTCGCTATAACTGGGCCTATGAAACGGACCCTGAGCCGTTCATGGACAACCGGCGCATGGAATGCGGACGCGGCAAGGGCCTCGGCGGTTCGTCGCTGATCAACGGCATGTGCTACATCCGCGGCAACGCGCTCGACTACGACGGCTGGGCCGAACGAAAAGGCCTTGAAAACTGGGCTTATCTGGATTGTCTGCCGTATTTCCGCAAGGCCGAAACGCGCGACGTCGGCGCGAACGACTATCACGGCGGCGACGGCCCCGTGCATGTGACGACGAGCA
This sequence comes from Paraburkholderia sabiae, assembly GCF_030412785.1. Classification (NCBI taxonomy): domain Bacteria; kingdom Pseudomonadati; phylum Pseudomonadota; class Betaproteobacteria; order Burkholderiales; family Burkholderiaceae; genus Paraburkholderia; species Paraburkholderia sabiae. The sequence continues at coordinate 1,809,600 of NZ_CP125295.1, read as the reverse complement.
AGCCGGGCGTGAATCCTCTCTTCGAAGCGATGATCGAAGCGGGCGTGCAGGCGGGCTATCCGCGCACCGACGACCTCAACGGCTATCAGCAGGAAGGCTTCGGACCGATGGACCGCACGGTGACGGCGAACGGCCGCCGCGCGAGCACCGCGCGCGGCTATCTGGATCAGGCGAAGCCCCGTTCCAATCTCACGATCGTCACGCACGCCATGACCGACCGCATTCTGTTCAGCGGCAAGCGCGCGCAAGGCGTCGTGTATCTGGATGGACAGGCGCAGATCACGGCGCACGCGCGACGCGAAGTGCTGCTGTGCAGCGGCGCCATCGCGTCGCCGCAGATTCTGCAACGCTCGGGCGTCGGGCCTGGTGCGTGGCTGCGCGAACTCGACATTCCCGTCGTGCTCGATCTGCCCGGCGTCGGACAGAATCTGCAGGATCACCTCGAAATGTACATGCAGTACGAGTGCAAGGAACCCGTGTCGCTGTACCCTGCCCTGCAGCTGCGCAATCAGCCCGCCATCGGTATCGAATGGATGCTGAAGGGCACGGGCATCGGCGCGAGCAATCATTTCGAAGCGGGCGGCTTTATCCGCACGCGCGACGACGACCCGTGGCCGAACATCCAGTATCACTTCCTGCCCGTCGCGATCAACTACAACGGCACGAACGCGATCAAGATGCACGGCTTCCAGGCGCACGTCGGTTCGATGCGCTCGCCGAGCCGTGGCCGCGTGAAGCTGCGTTCACGCGATCCGCGCGAGCATCCGTCGATCCTCTTCAACTACATGGCGGAAGCGCTCGACTGGCGCGAGTTCCGTGACGCGATCCGCATCACGCGCGAGATCATCGCTCAACCTGCGCTCGACCGTTTCCGTGGTCGCGAGCTGAGCCCCGGCCACGCGTTGCAGACCGATGCGCAGATCGACGCGTTCGTGCGTGCGCGCGCGGAGACGGCCTACCATCCGTCGTGCTCGTGTGCGATGGGTTATGACGACATGGCCGTCGTCGATGGCGAAGGACGCGTGCATGGTCTCGAAGGACTGCGCGTGGTCGATGCATCGATCATGCCACGCATCACCACAGGCAACCTGAACGCGCCGACGATCATGCTCGCCGAGAAAATCGCCGATCGCATTCGCGGACGCACGCCGCTCGCGCGCTCGACAGCGCCCTACTACGTGGCGAACGGCGCACCCGCGCGCGGCGCAAAGCAGGTTGCGCGCGCACCGGCACAGAGCATGCCTGCGCATACGCATTGAGCGGGCGCGTGCGTCATCGCAACAACGCGCAACAACGGGCAGCAGAACCCGCGATGACGCACACATACCATCCCAATGCCGAATCTGTTCTATATGACGGATTAATGGCGGCATCTACTGGAACGAACCGGCTTCGCTGATGCAGCCGGCTTCTTCCACCCTCCACCGGGGATGCCATGCCGACCACCGCTTCCGCCAAACGAGCCAGCGCTGCCGCGCGGCTCGAACGTCTGCCGTTTTCGGGCTATCACCGCACCATCTTCATCATCATCGCGATTGCGTTCTTCTTCGACTCCGTCGATCTCGGCACGATGACCTTCGTGCTCGGTTCGATCAAGACGGAGTTCGGACTGTCGAGCGCAACGGCTGGCCTCGTCGCGAGCGCGAGCTTCTTCGGCATGGTGCTCGGCGCCGCCGTTGCGGGCCTGTTCGCCGATCGCTTCGGGCGTCGTCCGGTGTTTCAGTGGAGCATGGTTTTGTGGGGCGCAGCGTCGTATCTGTGCTCGACGGCGCAGAGCGTCGATGCGCTGATCGTGTATCGCGTGCTGCTCGGTATCGGCATGGGCATGGAGTTCCCCATCGCGCAGACGCTGCTGTCGGAATTCGTGCCGACGGCTTCGCGCGGCCGTCTCGTCGCGCTGATGGACGGCTTCTGGCCGCTGGGTTTCATCACGGCGGGCTGTGTGTCGTTCTTCGTGCTGCCGCATTTCGGCTGGCGCACCGTGTTCGCGCTGCTCGCCATTCCTGCCGTGTTCGTGCTGATCGTGCGGCGCATCGTGCCCGAATCGCCGCGCTGGCTCGAACATCGCGGACGTCTCGCACAAGCCGATGCCGTGCTGGGTTCGATCGAAGCGAAGGTGATGAAATCGAAAGGACTGCGTTCGCTGCCCGCGCCGTCGATGCTCGCGGATTCTGCCGAACCATCGAAACACGGCGCATTCCGCGAAATCTGGAGCGCCGCGTATCGCCGGCGCACCGTCATGGTCTGGGCGCTGTGGTTCTTCGCGCTGCTGGGCTTCTACGGGCTCACGTCGTGGCTCGGCGCATTGATGCAGCAGGCGGGCTTCGCCGTGACGAAATCGGTGCTGTACACGGTGCTCATTTCGTTGGGCGGCGTGCCCGGATTTTTGTGCGCTGCGTGGCTTGTCGAACGTTGGGGACGCAAGCCGACGTGTATCGCGTCGCTGTTGGGCGGCGGCGTGATGGCCTATGCGTACGGGCAAACCGCATTGCACGCCGACAGCATTACGCTGCTGATCTGCACAGGTCTCGCGATGCAGTTCTTCCTGTTCGGCATGTGGGCCGTGCTCTACACGTACACGCCTGAACTCTACGGCACGGGCGCGCGGGCCACGGGCTCGGGCTTTGCATCGGCGATCGGCCGCGTCGGTTCGCTGATCGGCCCGTACGCGGTCGGCGTGGTGTTGCCCATCTTCGGACAAGGCGGCGTGTTCACGCTCGGCGCGCTGTCGTTCGGCGTGGCGGCGCTCGCCGTGTGGGTGCTCGGCATCGAAACGAAGGGGCTGTCGCTCGAAACGCTCGTGTCGCATGTCGATGACGATGCGTCAGAGTGGCGCGTCACCGCCGACGACGCGCGTTGATACACGCAGGCGCACACATCCTTTCCACTGGCTGTAACGGGCTTTCCCTCGCGTAAGCCTGTTACAGCATCCTCATCGCGCCGTGACGGCGTCGAAACACGCATGCGTTGCGCACACGGCGCAAACCGCCGCCTTTCGCTACCGTCAGACCTGTAACGACGTAACGTGATGAAACACGTCCGTAGTCAAACTGTCGTGCCATCCGACTAGCATGTGAGCACTGATCGCTCACTTGTCTACGGAGGTGTCCGAATGTTGAGCCCTCACGAACTCGCGACGCTCATGCTGTTGAATAGCCATGAGCGCCGTATCGAATCGCTCGACCCCGATGTATTGGCGTTGCGGCGCTATGAACTCGTCGAAGTGCACGAGCTTCGCGGCGGCGTTGCCGCATTGCAGATCAGCGCGCGTGGACGCGATCTGCTGAAACGTCTTGGGATGGATGCACGCCGACTGAACCGTTAGCGTCGACGCGAACGCGCTGCGGTATTGGCAGCACCCTGCTGCCGCTCGCTCACGATGTTGAACATGCTCATGCGTACCGTGATGTGCATGGTGTTTGCAGTGAACGATGACGGTTGCAGCGCGGGTTTTGCCTCGACGGGTTTTGCTTCAGCGACTTTCGCTTCAGATGCGGGACGCGGCGCGCTGTGCGGGACCTCTGTCGTCGCAGGACGCTCGACGACCGCTTCGCTTGCAGTCGCGGCGTGCTCTGTCATCACGGGCATGTCCGTGTCCACCAGACTTTCCGCCAGTTCGGGCACTTCGGCTCTGACCATGGTGTCGGCGAATACGGGCTCGCCGATGCGCGCGGCACTCGTTTCCATCACAGGCTCGCGCCGGGCTTGCCCGGCGGCATCGACGGATTGACCTGCCGACACATCGACCCATTTAGGCAGATCCGCGAGATCGACGATCGTGAGCTTGCCGCCGTAGACCGCGCCCGTGTCGATGTTGATCACGTTGTCTTTCGCGGTGACGCCCGCCACGGGCGTATGGCCGACGATCACGGCCGTCACGTTGTCGATCCGGCCCGGCGCATGCGACTGCGCACGCACGCTGTGCTTCGCCTTGTCCAGCAGACTGCGCAACGTGTTACGCGACGGCGACGGATGCGGCTGATAAGTTTTCCAGCGCGTGCGCGACCAGATCGCCTTGCGGCGCGTCTTGCCGTCCGCCTTTTCCCGTTCGATTTCGCCGACCAGCCGGTTCCAGTCGGAAACAGGCGAATCGGCGTGCACGATACCGACGAGTCCGTGTTCGGTTTCGATCTCGATCAGATACGGCAGCGAGGCCATATACGCGGCAATCTCGTTGACCCATTCGCGTTCTTCCGCGCGATCGAGTAGCCAGTTTCCGCCATTACCCAACAGCGAAAACGCCTGTTCTTCGCCGGCATGCCAACGCACGATCACATCTTCGTGATTGCCCTTCACCGACCTGATGCCATATCGCTCGACGGCTTCGAGCAGATGCTCCGACTGCGGCCCGCGATCGACGAGATCGCCGACTGCGAACAGCCGGTCGCGTTGCGGATCGAAGTTGCGCGCTTCGAGCTCCGCGCGCAGTTGCGCGAAGCAGCCGTGTATATCTCCCACGACGAAGTCGCGTCCCGAGTCGTTACGCGGATAGCGGTGAACGGCGCGATAGGGCTCTCTCATGGTTCAGAACATACAAATAACGGCATTGAACGGAAGAAAAAAAATCCGCGAAAAAATTCAAATAAAACAGATAAAAAATCGGGGCAGGTACGGTTCGAAGTGCGTGCGCTGCATGGTTGAGGCCAAGCATAGCGCGCAGAAAGTGGAAAAGGTGCTACACAAAAAAGGATTGTGTAACCGTTCGTGAGGCGCGCTGGAGATGCCTGTTTGCGAGGCTCATTTCGCCTCGCAAACAGGCGCTTCGTCAGCCGCTTATGCCGAGTCCATCCGCAGCGCGCCGGGCGTCGCCACGGCCCGCCTGGCATTCGACGCGAGCATGCGCGCCAGCAATACCTTCGAGATATGCAATTCCGTCGCCGCCGCGTCGAGCCGGCCCTGATTTCGTGCGACGGCCAGTTCGACGGCGTCCCATTCGGGAATGTCGTCGGTTTCGTCCGACGCCCGCATCATCGGCATGCTGGAGATATGTTCGAAACCCAGATCCGTCGCACTGATCAGCGGCCCGTTACTGGCCACGATAGCATGACGGATACGGTTGATCATTTCGCGCACGTTGCCGGGCCAGGTGTGCGTATCGAACGCTTCCCACGCGCACACCGAAAAACCCTGCACCTGATGCCGCGAATCGGAACGGAAGCTCTTCAGCAGATGCGCCGCGAGCAGACGGATGTCCGGGCCGCGTTCGCGCAGCGGTGGAATGACAATCGTCGCGGACGACAGCGCCGAAAAAAGACGCGCGTGCAGACGGGCTTCGTCTGCAGCGCGCTGCAGGTCGATATGTGTCGAGCAGATGATGCGCACATTGCACGCACCGTCATCGATCAGATCCGCGAGCCGTTCTTGTGCTGCAAGCGGCAGTTCGCAGATGCCGTCGATATACAGTGAGCCGCCCTCCGCCATGCTCAGGCGAGATCGCTGATTGCCCGTTTCGACTTTAGTCTCCCCTACGCCAAATATTTCCGCTTCCACGCGCTCAGGCGCGTACGCTGCACAATCGATCGAGACGAACGGCCCTTCTCTGCGCGCCGAACCCAGATGAATCGACGATGCTGTCAGCGCCTTGCCACTCCCCGATTCGCCGACGATCGTCACCGCGCGTTCGTGTTCGGATGCAGTCCGTATTGCCGCGCGCACTTCGCCCATCGAAGCGCTCGCGCCGATCATCGCAAGCGCTCCCGTATTGGCCGTATTGCCGCTCTTGTACTCGGTCGAATCAGCGGCCGACATCTCATAGGCGCGATCGAGTTCCTGCGCGATCGTTTCCGCTGCTGCGGGCAGGCGGATATAACTCACGCAACGCGTGCGCACGATGCGCCCGATTTCCGGGTCCTCGAGATGCGCATTGGTGACGACGGCGACCCAGCTGATGGCTGCACTCGAACGCGTGAGTTCGTCGACTTCATTCAGGTCGGCGGGAATGCTCAGAGAAGGAAATTCGATCAAACCTGCGGCACGATCGTTCGCGAGCAACGCGGCACCTTGTCGTTCTCGAATGTCGATGCTGCGGATACGCCATTGCAGCGACGGAAGATTTCCGTCGAGACATGCGCGTTCGGGATTGCAGACGTGATAGAGCCGTTTCAGATTTAGATTCATGGTGTGATCGGTTAGCCCGCCTCGAATGATCGAATAAGTACCGACCACTCACGTCCCCCGTTTTAACGTCAGCGATCGGTGACTAAAAAGTAGCGGAATAGCAGATGCATCAATACGGCCGGTTGTTACCGTTTGAAAACGTCTACATGCAACTTCGCGCTGCGGCATTTACGGGCGGGAAGATGGCGGCGAGCACGTGAGCCGCGCCGATAAAGCGACAGAAGGGAGATAGCGCGAATGCCGCATAACGCATCACGGTTACGCGAGTAACGATCCTTTACATTCGTAAAAATCCACTGTGGCGAACACAACACAGCGGTAATTTGTAGCGTTCCCGGCTCAGAACTTGTTCCCCATTATCCGGCTATACAACGAGGAAAATACTGCACGGCGGGCGTGACGGAAAGAAGGAACCGGTAAATCTGAATCGGTCGATTCGATTAGCGCAGTGCTTACCGGTGACTGCCGAAGACGAGGGCGCACATCATAGCGCGCAAAGCTTAAGAAATGCTGATGAAAAAAACGCAAATTCACACACAACGACGCAGCGTGTCAGCCTTACTACATAGACATAATTGTTTAGCTATCGTGCAACGAATGTTTCTTTATGGGTCGTGCGCTTAAGCAAGCCTTCAGTGTCGCCGCGAGACAATGACAGTCTCTCAGGTTCCGGCAGCATGGCCCTCGGAAAAAACCGGAATCTTTTGTGGCCGACCTTTGATGGTCGGCCTTTTTTTGCGCCACGCCATTCGCGGATCAAAGCTCGCTGAAACTCCAGCTGCCTTCGACATCGATCACCGTCTTCACCGAATTGGCCAGAAAGCAGGAGTCGTGTGCGAGGTGATGCAGATGCGCGAGCGCTTCATTGCTGGGCGCTTTCGATCCCGCGAATGCAACAGCGGGCTTCAACACGACGCGCGTGACCACTTCCTTGCCCGCGTCGTTCTTCGCCATCGTGCCTTCGGCTTCATCGCGATACGACGTGACGACGTAGCCCTGCTCTGCCGCGATCGAAAGAAACCACAGCATGTGGCAGCTCGACAGCGCGGCAACGTAGGCTTCTTCCGGGTCGACAGCGGCGGGATCCGAGAAAGGCACGCGCACGACGTGAGGCGAACTCGATGCAGGTACGATTGCGCCGCCGTCGAACGTCCATTGATGCGCGCGGCTATAGCGGTTGTCGGTGAACTTGCTGCCGTTACTGCTCCATTCGATCAGCGCCGTATGTTTGGCCATGACGTCAAAGATCCTCTGTGTGAACGATCAGATGGGTGTCAACACATCTTCGCCCGCGAAGTGACGCGTGGCGTTGGTGATGAAGTTATCGACGGAAGCGCCGGTCGATTCCGGCGACGTGCCCGCAACATGCGGCGTGAGCACGACATTGGTCAGAGGCAGCAGCGCCTGCGGCGGCTGCGGTTCGCCTTCGTACACATCGAGCCCTGCGCCCGCAATGACGCCGTGGCTCAACGCGTGCGCGAGCGCCGCCGTATCGACGACGCTGCCGCGCGACACGTTCACCAGAAAGCCCTTCGGGCCCAGCGCTTCGAGAACATCGCGGTTGATCAGATGATGCGTCGACGGTCCACCCGGCGTTGCAACGACCAGATAGTCGCTCCAGCGCGCGAGTTCATTTACGTCGGCGAAATAGCGCCACGTGGCGCCCTCGCGCGGCTTGCGGTTGTGATACGCGACTTCGATATCGAAGCCCGCTGCGCGCCGCGCAACCTTCCGCCCGATATTGCCGAGGCCGATCACGCCGAGCCGTTTGCCCGATACGGACGGACGCATCGGAAGCGCGTCGCGCCAGATGCCTTCGCGTGTTGCGCGATCGCGTTGCGGCACGTCGCGGACCACTGCGAGCAGCAAGGCCATTGCGTGATCGGCGACGCAGTCGTCGTTAGTACCTGCGCCGTTCGCGAGCACGATGCCGCGTGCGCGCGCGTGGTCCGTCGCAATGTTTTCGTAGCCTGCGCCGAGCGCGCTGACGAATTCGAGTGCGGGCATGGCGTCGATCTCTGGCGCCGTCAAGCCCGTCGTGCCGTTAGTCAACACAGCGCGGATCTGCGCGCCCTCCGTTGCGATGGCTTCTTTGCGTGCTTCGTGCGTTGGCGCGTAGCTGACTTCGAACGATGCCGCGATGTGGGTGCGACTTTCGTCGCTGAGAGGGATCAGTACCAGCAGGGATGGTTTCATGGCGGTATGGGATTGAACGCTACGCGAAGTGTAGCAACAAGAGTTGTTGCGGCGCAGTGTGGGTTTTTGCTTTTTGCTTTTTGCTTTTTGCTTTTTGCTTTTTGCTTTTTGCTTTTTGCTTTTTGCTTTTTGCTTTTTGCTTTTTGCTTTTTGCTTTTTGCTGCGCTGGCATCCGCGAATTCGTATCGGTGCTTCAGGCGTTGCCCCTGTGCGGGGCAGCACCTACTTTTCTTTGCAGCGGTGTACAGACTGGAGACATGGTTGACACCTGTACGGGGACATCGTTGACACCTGATGGTCAGGGTTTGGGAGCCTTCAGGTCAAGTTTTGCGACCCGCTGATGGGCAAACCATATCTCGATCACCCCGTCTTCCTTCTCGCTCATGCGGGCTGCTACCTGCAGCCCCTTGAGCGCGATCGATAGCTTGAGTTTCTCGCCGCGCAGGCGCACCTCGCCGCTGGCATTGACCCGCAACACTTCATCGCCGCAGCCGTATTCGGGCTCGGGCAGCCGCCCGGGCATCGCGCGCAGGCTGCACGCGTAGCGCGTGATGGGCGTGGCCATCCCCAGTGCCTCGTGCGGACGTTCGACGTTGTACACGTGCCGCCAGCGATCCAGTGCCTGCTGCATGTGCGCATGCGTGCTGAAGGTCTGCCGGTCCAGCACTTCGGCCTTCAGCGTGCGGTGAAACCGTTCGTCCTTGCCATTGGTCTGCGGGTGATACGGCCGGCTGTAGCTCACCTCGATGCCCAGCCGGATCAGCCAGACCGCGAGTTCGGTGAGCTGCCCCGGCGCGCCGGGCGAGCCCCACGGCGCCCCATTGTCGGTGTTGATGCGCGCGGGCAGCCCGTAGCAGCGGAACGCGCGCTCAAGCTCGGCCTGCACGACCTGTGTGGTCGTACGCGAGCAGGCGCTCAGCACGAGGTTGTAGCGCGAGTGATCGTCGATGACCGTCAGCGGCATGCAGCGCCCATCCTTCAGCGTCTGGACGTCGCCCTTGAAGTCCATCTGCCACAGCAGGTTCGGATGCGCGTGCTCGAAGCGCTGCCAGTGCTGGCGCTGCTGCGACGCCTGTTCATCGATGAGCCCGTGGCGCCGCAGGATTTCGGTGATCGTGGCGGGCGCGGGCACCTCTGTCTCACCCAGATCCCTCAGGCGCCGTTCGATCTTGCGTCCGCCCCAGCCATGTTCGCGACGCAGTTCCAGCACCCGCGCTTCGATGTGTTCAGGTGAGCGCAGGGGGCTGTGGTGCGGGCGTCGGGAGCGGTCGGCCAGCCCGCCGGGGCCTTCGGCCTTGTGACGGTCCAGCCACTTGTAGCCGGTCTGGCGGCTGATCCGGTAGCGCCGGCATAGCTCGCTGAATGACAGGGCCTGTGTGGCGGCCAGGCTGACGAATTCTTCGCGGAGATTCATGGTGTTTTTTGCTTCCCAGGGCATGGTTGAATCCGGGCGTTTGATTACCCGAAAGTGTCAACCATGTCCCTGTACACCTGTCAGCTATGTCTCCAGTCTGTACACAGCGGCAAAGAAAAGTAGGCAAAAGAAAGCCGCTTTTGTACCTCCGGTGCCCGCAAGGACAGCGCTTCAGCATGCCGCAGTTGAGCCGTCGCGCAGCGACGTCCGCACTCCGTAGAAAGCCCGCAGTCAACCGCGCACAGCGCGAAAACCCACACACAGTCTGGAGCACATAACGCCGCAATCAACCGAGGGCAAATGCAAAAAAACGTGCTGACCGAACGTGCCCCAAGTGGATGTCATCTTTCGCGCCGCGCGCGCCTGACTGCGGGCTTTCTACGGAGTGTTGGCGTCGCTGCGCGACAGATCAACTGCGGCATGCCGAAGCGCGATTCTGGCAGGCACCGGAGGTTTGAAGCGGCTTTCTTTTGCCTACTTTTCTTTGCCGCTGCAAAGAAAAGTAGGTGCCGCCCCGCACAGGGGCAACGCTAGCAAACCGATACGAATTCGCGGATGCCAGCGAAACCAAAACCAAAAAACCAAAGAATGGCGACTAGCGTCGCAGACAAAAAAACCATCAGTGCGAAGCACCCTTCTCACTATCAAGATGCGCCATCTGCGCAGCAGCATATCGTTCACCGGCCGCCGAGCCCTTTGGCACAGCCTTCTCGATAGCAGCGAGTTCCTCCACATCAAGCGAGACATCAAGCGCCCCGAGCGCTTCCCCCAACCGGTCACGCCGCCGCGCACCAACAAGCGGTACAACATCGTCACCCTGCGCAGCAACCCAGGCAATAGCGATTTGCGCAACAGACACACCTTTGCCATCGGCGATCCCACGCAACGCGTCAACAAGCGCAAGATTGCGCTCAACATTCTCCCCCTGAAACCGCGGGCTCATCGCGCGAAAATCGCCCTTGCCCGCGGCATTTTTCTGCCAATGCCCGCTGATCAGCCCGCGCGACAACACGCCATACGCCGTCACGCCAATGCCCAGTTCACGCAATGTCGGCAGAATCTCGTCCTCGATACCGCGCGAAATCAGCGAGTACTCGATCTGCAGATCGCAAATCGGTGTAACGGACGCGGCCTTGCGGATCGTCGTTGCACCGACTTCGGACAGCCCGACGTGCCGCACATAGCCCGCCTGCACCAGCTCTGCGATCGCGCCGACCGTGTCTTCGATGGGCACGTTCGGATCGAGCCGCGCAGGTCGATAGATGTCGATGTGATCGACGCCCAGCCGCTGCAGCGAATACGCGAGGAAATTCTTCACGGCCGCCGGGCGCGCGTCGTACCCCGTCCAGCCGCCCGCCGGATCGCGCATCGCGCCGAATTTCACGCTGATGAGCGCATTGTCGCGCCGCGACGCTGGCGCGCTCTTCAACGCCTCGCCGAGCAGTATCTCGTTGTGGCCCGAACCGTAGAAATCGCCCGTATCGAACAACGTGATGCCCGCTTCCAGCGCCGCATGGATCGTCGCGATGCTCTCGGCGCGGTCGGACGGTCCATACATACCCGACATGCCCATGCAGCCGAGGCCGATCGCCGAGCTTGCCGGGCCTGCCTTGCCAAGTTGCAGTTGCTTCATGTTCGTTCTCTCCGTGGATTCGTCGAATGCGTCGACAGCACTGCACGACGCCTGAGACGCAGTATCCGTGCAAACCGACCGTGCGATAATCCACCCCAATCCGAATACCCTGTGCGGAATTCCGAACAATGGTCGAACCCGATCTGGCCGATCTGAAAGCCTTCGTCGCCGTCAGCGCCGCGCGCGGCTTTCGCAATGCGGCGTCGACGGGCGGCGTGTCCGCGTCGTCGCTGAGCGAGGCCGTGCGGCGTCTCGAACAGCAACTCGGCGTGCGCCTGCTGAACCGAACGACCCGCAGCGTCACGCCGACGGAAGCCGGCCAGCGCCTGTTCGAACGGCTCGCGCCTGCGTTCGGCGAAATCTCGACCGCGCTCGACGCGATCAACGTGTTCCGCGACAGTCCCACGGGCACGCTGCGCCTGAACGTGCCGTCGATCGTCGCGCGCGAAGTTCTGCCCGCGCTGCTGTCGCGCTTTCTCGCCGGGCATCCCGGCATCACCGTCGAGGTGGCGTCGAACGACACCTTCATCGACATCCTCGCGGCAGGCTTCGACGCGGGCATCCGCTACGACGAACGGCTCGAGCGAGACATGATCGCCGTTCCCATCGGCCCGCCGATGCAGCGCATGGTCGCCGCCGCGTCGCCTGCCTATTTGCAAAAGTACGGCGAGCCGCGTCATCCCGACGAACTGGTGCGGCACGCGTGCATCGGCCATCGCTTCGAAAGCGGCGTGCTGGCCGTGTGGGAATTCGCGCGTGGCAATGAGACCGTGCGGATCGTGCCGAACGGGCCGCTCGTCGCGTCGATCATCGATATCCAGCGGCGCGCGGCCGTCGACGGACTCGGTATCGTCTATTCGTTCGACGAGTTCCTGCGTCCCGCGCTCGACGACGGCACGCTCGTCCCCATCCTGCATGACTGGTGGCAGTCGTTCACGGGGCCGCGTCTGTATTACGCGAGCCGCGAGCACATGCCCGCGCCGCTGCGTGCTTTCGTCGATTTCGTGCTGCGCGACAATCGCAGCCGCGATGCGGTGTGACGCAGACAGGAAAGACTCAGCGCCGCTTCCCGTACTTTTTCCAGTAGCCGAATGTGTCTTCGTGACACTCGATGTCGAGTTCCGACACGCGCGCCATCATGCGCTCCTGCGCGTCCTGCACCGCGAGGTTGTAGATCGCGGGGCCGATTTCCTCGACGAAGAAGCCGAGCAGCGCGCCCGCCTGGATGTTGCCGATCGGCTCGTCCATGTTCTCCGCGAAATAGCGCTGCAGCGAAGCGATCGCTTCGTTGCGCGTGTCTTTGTCCAGTTCGATTGCCATGCGTGTTCATCCCTGTTGCCCGCATCGGACGATGCAGCACTGCGGATGAAACAGCAAAGCGGCGCGTCCCGCAAGAGGCGCGCCGCTTTCGATGGATGCTGCAAGCGTTAGCTGTTGATGAACGCGAGCAGATCCGCGTTGACCTTGTCGGCTTCCGTTACGCACATGCCGTGCGGCGCGCCTTCGTAGATCTTGAACGTCGCGTTCTTGACGATCTTCGCAGACAGCTTGCCCGCTGCATCGATCGGCACGATCTGGTCGTCGTCGCCATGCAGGATCAGCGTCGGCACGTCGATCTTCTTCAGATCTTCCGTGTAATCGACTTCCGAGAATTCGCGGATGCACAGATACTGGCCATGCGCGCCACCTGCCATGCCCTGCGCCCAGAATGCGTCGATCGTGCCCTGCGATACCTTTGCGTTCGGCCGGTTGAAACCGAAGAACGGCATCGCGAGGTCCTTGTAGAACTGCGAGCGGTTATCGGCGACGCCCTTGCGAATGCCGTCGAACACGTCCATCGGCAGACCGCCCGGATTCGCTTCCGTCTTCAGCATGATGGGCGGCACCGCGCCGATCAGCACGGCCTTCGCGACGCGCTTCGTGCCATGTCGGCCGATGTAATGCGCAACTTCGCCGCCGCCCGTCGAATGGCCGACGAGCGTCGCGCCCTGAATATCCAACGCGTCGAGCAACGCAGCGAGATCGTCGGCGTAGGTGTCCATGTCGTTGCCGTTCGACGGCTGGTCCGAACGGCCATGACCGCGGCGATCATGTGCGATCACGCGAAAGCCGTTCTGCAGCAGGAACAGCATCTGCGCGTCCCAGGCGTCCGCATCGAGCGGCCAGCCGTGCGAGAAGACAACGGGACGGCCCGTGCCCCAATCCTTGTAGAAAATCTGCGTGCCGTCTTTCGTGGTGATCGTGCTCATCCGGTTTCACTCCATTGTGTGTGGACACATCGCGCCGCGCTGCGGCGAACAGGTTGATCGCTGGACAACGAAGCGACGGCATGCAGCGCGTCGAGCCGTTCGATTCGATGCGCGCACATACGTCGCGGCCATCCCTTCGATTATCGACGGCCATGTTACAGCGCGATAAAACTTCCTTCAGACGAAGGGCCGTCGATGCAAACCAGCGCTTCGGCAATGACGGCAAGCGCGGCTGCTTGCGCCTCAATGCGCTTCCCGTGGCTGCGCATTCGCGACGGGCACATCGTGCACATCATGCGCATCCTGCGCGGCAACGAGCGTGGGCGTGACATCGGCATCGCCCGTTTCCATGTCGTTGTGATGCGAGACGACAGCCTTGACGCCCGCTTCGGCAGCAGGCGTCGCCACATACGGAACGAAAGCCGAAATAGCGACGACGATCAGATAGGTAAACATGACGCTTCCCCTGCAACCCGCGTTGCCGCATTAGCGACTTCTCATGCAGCACGACGATTGCGATTTCGAGGCACGAAGGGGCGCACCGGCATGCCAGCGCGCTGCAGACTGATCGTCGCCTGCTTCACGGCGAAGCGCGTCGAATCGCTTCGCCGGAAAACACGTCATCCCCGAATTGCGCGTGGCGCTCGCGTGCTGTGCCGCGATGCGCGCACGTGGTCAATACGTGAATTGCGTGTACCCTCCGAACAGCATCCAGTGACTTGTATGAAGCTTTGCACCGATATCACCGACGACCGGTTAATTCGATTCGTAGGGCATGGATTTGCGAAAGTCAACTCAGCGCGTGCACAGCGAGCGGCACGCGCTACGTGATGGCGGATTCGTTCGATGACGGCACATCCTTCACCTGTCGTTCTGTTCGGCGCGTTCGACCGCCACAACTTCGGCGACATGCTGTTCGCGCACGTCGCTGCGCGTTTGCTCGCGGATCGCAGCGTGCGCTTCGCGGGACTCGCAGCGCGCGATCTGCGTGCGCAAGGCGGGCATCGCGTCGAGGTACTTCGGCAGTTGCACGAACGTGCGGTCGATCTGCTGCACGTAGGCGGAGAAATTCTTGCCTGCGATGCGTGGGAAGCGGCCGTGATGCTGCAATCGCCTGACGACGCACAGCCGTTGATCGCGTCGCAACAGCACGATCGCTTTGGATGGGCGCAACGCGTGCTCGGCACACGAGAGCTCGCGCCATATGTGGTGTCGAAGCATGAATTGCCTCATGCCTCGCGTGTTTTGTTCAATGCAGTGGGTGGCGTCTCGCTCGATGTTCGCAACGCAGCCTTGCGCGACGATGTGCTTGCCAAGCTGGCGCGCGCCGACGATATCAGCGTGCGCGATTTGCACACGCAAGCGTTGCTCGCGAAGTCAGGCATCGACGCGCGGCTCGCGCCCGATTGCGCGGTGCTGGTTGCCGAGCTTTTCGGCGACACGATCCGTGAACATGCGAACACTCAGTTCATCGCAGCGATACGCGAGGCCGCGCCCAACGGTTATCTCGCCGTGCAGTTCAGCGCGGATTTCGGCGACGACGCGACGCTCGCGCAGATTGCCGCGCAACTGGACCGTGCGGCCGACGCGCATCGCCTCGGCGTCGTGTTGTTTCGCGCCGGCGCGGCGCCGTGGCACGACGATCTATCGTGCCTGGAGCGCACGGCCGCGCGCATGCACGCGCCCTGCGTGCAGGTCTTGCATTCGCTGAATATCTGGGACATCTGCGCGTTGATCGCACATAGCCGCGGCTATCTCGGCAGCAGTCTGCATGGGAGGATCGTCGCGATGGCGTATGCGCTGCCGCGCATCAATCTGCTGCACGACGAAGACTTCGCGCGGCCATGCAAGCAGACCGCGTTCGCGCAAACATGGGAAGACACTGACGCGCCCATTGCGGTACGCGTGAGCGGGATCGCGAGCGGCATCGATGCCGCGTTGTCCGTCGATCCCGTGAAGCTGGAGCAAACTGCGTCGCGGCTCTCCAGGCTTTGTCGCGTCGCGTTTCAAACGACAGTTTCAATGCTCAGTTTCTGTCTGCGACGCTAGTCGCCATTCTGGGTTTTTTGGTTTTGGTTTTTGCTGCGCTGGCATCCGCGATTTCGTATCGGTGCTTCAGGCGTCGCCCCTGTGCGGGGCAGCACCTACTTTTCTTTGCAGCGGCAAAGAAAAGTAGGCAAAAGAAAGCCGCTTTTGTACCTCCGGTGCCCGCCAGGATAGCGCTTCAGCATGCCGCAGTTGAGCTATCGCGCAGCAACGTCCGCACTCTGTAGAAAGCCCGCAGTCAGGCGCGCGCGGCGTGAAAGATGACATCCACTTGGGGCACATTCGGTCGGCTTGCTTTTGTGTGTTTGCCGTCGGTCTGATTGCGGCGGTATGTGCTCCAGACTGTGTGCGGGGTTTTCGCGCCGTGCGCGGTTGACTGCGGGCTTTCTACAGAGTGCGGACATTGCTGCGCAATCACTCAAAGACCGTGTGCCGTGGCGTTATCCTGGCAGGCACCGGAGGTTTGAAGCGGCTTTCTTTTGCCTACTTTTCTTTGCCGCTGCAAAGAAAAGTAGGTGCCGCCCCGCACAGGGGCGACGCATGAAGGACCGATACGAAATCGCGGATGCCAGCGCAGCAAAAACCAAAACCAAAAAAACTGGAATGGCGACTACGTCGCAGACAAAAACCCGTACGGCAATACGGCGCCGTAGAATACGCGAATATTCGAACCCGGACCCGCCATGGCAAAACCCAGCCCCACTTCCGATGATCAGGAAATGTTCGACCTCGCCCCCGTAGCGCTCTGGCTCGAAGACTTCAGCGGCGTAAAAGCGCTCTTCGAAGACTGGCGCTCCCAAGGCGTAACAGACCTGCGCGCCCACATCGGCAACGATGTAGACCGCGTAGCAGAATGCGCACACCGCATCCGCGTCATCAAGGTCAACCAGAAAACGCTCACACAATTCGAAGCCGCGGATTTCAGCACCCTGACGGACAGCCTGTCGACGGTCTTTCGCGACGACATGCTGAAAACCCACCTCGAAGAGCTGTGCCAGCTATGGGCAGGCCAGGATCACTTCACGAGCCAGACGGTCAACTACACGCTCGGAGGCCGGCGTCTCGACGTGCTGCTCAAAGGCAAGATACTGCCGGGCCACGAAGAACGCTGGGACCGCGTGCTGGTGTCGACGGAAGACATCACGGAACTGGAAGGCGCGCGCCATCGCGTGACGGAGGCCGAACAATACGTGCGCGGGCTGTTCGAATACTCGCCCGTGTCGCTGTGGGTCGAGGATTTCAGCGCCGTCAAACGTCTGCTCGACGAAGCGCGCGCGGCAGGCATCACGGATTTCCGCACCTTCACCGATGTGCATCCCGAGTTCGTCGAGCGCTGCATGGCCGAGATTCATGTGCTCGACGTCAACCAGCACACGCTCGATATGTTCGCCGCGCCCGACAAGAAAACGCTGCTCGCGCGCCTGCCCGACGTGTTCCGCGACGACATGCGCCCGCATTTCCGCGAGCAGCTGATCGATCTGTGGGACGGCAAGCTGTTCCAGCAGCGCGAAGTACTCAACTATTCGCTCGAAGCCAACGAGGTCCACGTTCACCTGCAGTTCTCCGTGCTGCCCGGCCACGAGCGCACGTGGGACCTCGTACTCGTCGCGCTCACCGACATCACCGCGCGCAAGAAGGCAGAAGCGTATCTGGAGTTTCTCGGCAAGCACGACGTGCTCACCAAGCTGCGCAACCGCTCGTTCTACGTCGACGAATTGAACCGGCTGGAGCGTAAGGGTCCGTTCCCGGTGACGGTCCTCATGGCCGATCTCAATGGCCTCAAGCGCGTCAACGATCAGCTCGGTCACGCGGCGGGCGATGCGCTGCTGCGCCGCGCCGGCGAAGTGCTCGCGAAGGCGATGGAGACGCCGTTCAACGCGGCGCGCATCGGCGGCGACGAGTTCGCAATCCTGCTGCCCGGCACCGATGAACGCGGCGGCGCAGCGATGATCGAGACGATCCGCCAGCTCGTCGATCTGAACAATCAGTTCTATCCGGGCTCGCCGATCAGCTTCTCGATGGGCATGGCGACGGTGCAGCGCGGCGAGCGGATCGAAGCGGGCGTACAACGCGCGGACCTGCTGATGTACGAAGAAAAGCGCGCGCACTATACGTCGCAGGAAGCGTCGAGCCCGCAAAAGTAAGCACTTTTCTTTGCGTGGCTCGCGGCATGCTTAGTTCTTCACGGGCACGCCGTACGTGCTGACGATGCGCCGGTCCTGCTCGGCCGCAGAAAACAGCTCCCATTCGAGGCCGTTCACATCGATGTTGCTCGAATAGCCTTCGACGTCGTCGTCCTCGAAACCGACATGCCGCAATTGCCCTGCTTTTTCGGGCTTTTCGTTGATCGAGAAGTTGAGCAGGTCCGTGCGCCACATCGCGTACTGACCCGGCACGACAGCCGAGGGCGGCTGTCCGAGACGGCGGCTATAGTCGTCGATCGATTCGTCGAGATTCGCAACGGCCAGTGCGATGTGAAAGCGCTTCATGAGCGGGCTCCGTGACAGGTTAGAGATGATGCAGCGCGATCATCGTAGCCACGGCGCGCACGCCTAGCCAGATCAGCAATCATGCTGGTATCGGTGTTACCCGCCTTCCAGATTCGCTCAAGAAAAGGAGCCGCATTCGATGCTTTCCCACGTGTTCATCGGCGTCAACGATTTCGAGCGGGCGTTTGATTTCTATTCGACCGTCTTGGCCGAGCTAGGGCTCGCACTGAAATTCCGCGAGGACGAGCGGCCGTGGGCGGGCTGGATGAAGCCCGGCGTCGCGCGACCGCTGTTTCTCGTCGGCAAGCCGTTCGATGGCGAGTCTGCCGTCGCGGGCAACGGGCATATGGTCGCGCTGCTGGCGCCTGACCGTCTCACCGTCGATCGCGTGCACGCGACGGCGCTCGCGCATGGCGCCGCTTGCGAAGGCCCGCCCGGGCTGCGCCCCGAATACCACGCGAACTATTACGGCGCGTACTTTCGCGATCCCGACGGCAACAAGCTCTGCGTGTGCTGTCACGACCCCGTGTGACAGCACGGCATAACGCGCCCGCTCAATTGGTCGTCACGTACTTGCGCGCGGCCACGACGGGACGTTGAGGCGGCACGACGGGATCGAGCGTGCCGCGCATGCGCTTCACTTCATCGACGGGACTCAGGCCGAACAGGCGCTTGAATTCGCGGCTGAACTGCGACGCGCTTTCGTAACCCACGCGCGCCGCCGCCGCGCTCGCGTTCAATCCGTCCTGCACCATCAGAAGCCGCGCGTGATGCAGGCGCGTCGTCTTCACGTACTGCATCGGCGATGTGGACGTGACGGTCTTGAACTGCGCATGAAACACGGCGAGGCTCATGCCCGATTCGCGCGCGAGCGTCTCGACGTCGAGATCGCCGTCGTACTCGGTGTGAATGCGCCGCAGCGCCTTCGCAATGCGCCCGAAATGGTGCTGATGCGTGAGCGCCGCGCGGATCGCGTCGCCCTGCACGCCCGTCAGCACGCGATAACAGATCTCGCGCACGATCGTCGGCGCGAGAATGCGCGCATCGAATGGCGACACGAGCGCTTCGAGCAGACGCAAGACGGCATCGCCGAGCGGCTGGTCGAGCGGCGTCGAGTAGATGCCGCGCGGCTCGCTGTCGACGTGACCGTGCGTCTCGTTGAGCAGCATCAGCAACTCGGCGACCATCGTCAGATCGACGCGAATCGAAATGCCGAGGAACGGCTCTTCGACGCTCGCTTCCGTTTCGCATTCGAACGGCAGCGGCACGGACAGCACGAGATATTGCTGCGCATCATAGATGTACGCGTGATCGCCCAGATAGCCGCGCTTGCGCCCCTGACACACGATGACGATGCTCGGCTCGTACATCACCGGGCGGCGCGGCATCGGATGATTGGCGCGCAAGAACTTGACGCCTTCGAGCGGCGCATCCGTCATGCCCTCGGCGGGCGCGAGCGTGCGCAGCAATTCGACCATGCGCTGTTGCGGGTTGCGCTCCGCGAGCGGCGCGCCATGTGAATGTTTTGTGTCGGACATGATGAAATCCAGTCGGCGAAACCATGTGGCGTCAGAGAATATGGCTTGAAATCTAGCATTAAATGTCCTATCGCGTACGCCGCCAGGAGAATTAGGCAAACCTTCAAGACGTTCAGGTATTCCCTGGGCCACGCGCGATCCCTAACATGGGAACCCTGTCGCAAAGCCCGCTTCCTGTCCGCGACCCCGTCCACCGCCTCACATGAGTCATTCGCGCGGCGCTTCATCTGCGCTTCGCGCCCGCCGGACGGATCACGCAACGGACACTCCGCGCGCCACGGCGCACGACAGATTCATCCGCCGCGCTTTGAGGCCATCAGCAGGCCATCACCAGGCCGCTTACGGGCCGCGCGGCGCCTCGCGCAATTGCATCAACGAGCTGGAGCCTACATGACCACGACCTACGCCTTCGCCGCAACCGACGCGCAATCGAAACTCGCGCCGTTCGAATTTCAGCGTCGCGATCTGCGCGAACACGATGTACAGATGGAAGTCCTGTTTTGCGGTGTCTGTCATTCGGACCTGCATCAGGCACGCAATGAATGGAAGAACACGATTTACCCCGTCGTTCCGGGCCATGAGATCGTCGGCCGTGTGACGAACGTCGGGTCGCAGGTGACGAAATACAAGGTCGGGCAGCTGGTCGGCGTCGGCTGTCTCGTCGATTCGTGCCGCACGTGTCCGAGCTGCCAGGAAGGTCTCGAGCAGTATTGCGAGAACGGCTTCGTCGGCACGTATAACGGCAACGACCGTCAGACGGGCGCAGTGACGTACGGCGGTTATTCGACGCAACTCGTCGTCGATGAAGACTTCGTGCTGCGCGTGCCGGAGAACCTCGATCCCGCGGGCGTCGCGCCGCTGCTGTGCGCGGGTATCACGCTGTATTCGCCGCTGCGCACGTGGGGCGCCGGCCCTGGCAAGAAGGTCGGCATCGTCGGTCTGGGCGGCCTCGGTCACATGGGCGTGAAGCTCGCGCACGCGATGGGCGCGCATGTCGTGCTGTTCACGACGTCGGCTTCGAAGATCGAGGATGCGAAGCGTCTTGGCGCAGATGAGGTGGTGATCTCGAAGAACCCGCAGGAGATGGAAGCGCATGTGAACAGCTTCGATCTGATCGTGAACACGGTCGCGGCGCAGCACGATCTGAATCCGTTCATCAACCTGCTGAAGCGTGACGGCACGCTGACGCTGGTGGGTGCGCCGGAGCACGATCATCCGTCGCCGCAGGTGTTCAACCTGATCATGAAGCGTCGACGTCTCGCGGGATCGCTGATCGGCGGCATTGCCGAGACGCAGGAAATGCTGGATTTCTGCGGCAAGCACGGCATCACCTCGGACATCGAGATGATCCAGATGCAGCAGATCAATGAAGCATACGAGCGCATGTTGAAGAGCGATGTAAAGTACCGCTTCGTCATCGATCTCGACTCGCTCCGCAAGTAACGGGCAGCAGGACCCAACAGGACCGGATTCGCGCTTCACCTCTTCCTTCCAGGCCGCGCAGGACGGCGGCCTGTCCCTGCTTCCCGCCTCGCATCAGTCATTGCGTTTGCAGTACCGGCGCGCCGTCCTCATGGGACGGGGCCGCCGCGGTGTTTTCCGCTGGTTTGCTTTCGACAGGAGAGTTCCGTGATCGACCGTATTCAGGCGATGCGCACGTTCATGCGTATCGTCGATACCAACAGCTTTACCCGCGCGGCGGAGTCGCTGGAAATTCCGCGCGCGACGGCAACCACGATTGTGCAGAACCTGGAATCGCTGCTCGGCACGACGCTGCTCGTTCGCACGACGCGACGCATTAGCCTCACGCCGGAGGGCGCTGCGTATTACGAGCGCTGCGCGCAGATTCTCGAGGATATCGACGAGATGGAAGCGACGTTGCGGCAGACGCTCGATAATCCGAGCGGACGTTTGCGGGTTGAAATGCCGGGTGCGGTGGCGACTTCGATCGTGCTGCCTGCGCTCGATGATTTTCATGAGCGTTATCCGTCGATCGATCTCGCGATCGGCGTGAGTCATCGTAATGTGGATCTCGTCGGCGAGGCCGTGGATTGCAGTATTCAGCTTGGCGAGTTGCCTGATTCTCAGCTTGCGGCAAAGCGGCTTGGCACGCTGGAGCATGTGACGTGTGCCAGTCCGGCTTATCTGGAGCGCTATGGCATGCCTGAGAGTCTCGATGATCTGTCGGGGCATGTTGCTGTTAACTGCATGTCGGCGCTGACCGGGCGTGCTGTCGATTTTGATTTCGATGTGGGTGGGAGTTCGTTGACCGTGAAGGTCGATGGGTTCATCAAGGTCAGCGATGAGCATGCTTACTTGACCTGCGGGTTGCAGGGGCTTGGGTTGATTCAGCCTGCCAGGATTGCTGCTCAGCCTTTGCTTGAAAAGGGTTTACTGCGCGAGGTTTTGCCGCAGTGGAAGCCTGTTGCCATGCCCGTTTCTGTGGCCTATGTGAAGGGGCGGCGCGTGTCGCCGCGGGTCAGGGCTTTTGTTGATTGGCTCGCTGAGCTTTTTGAACACCAAGGGCATGTCGAGGCGGATTTGTCGCGGGTGAGGATGTTGATGATGAGGGGCGGCTTGCATGCCGCTTGATGCTTTTTTTTGTCTGCGACGCTAGTCGCCATTTTGGGTTTTCTGCTTTTTGCTGCGCTGGCATCCGCGTTGTCGTTTCGGTTTGCCAGCGTCGCCCCTTTTGCCTTTTGGCTGGCATCCGCGAATTCGTATCCGTACTTCATGCGTTGCCCCTGTGCGGGGCGGCACCTACTTTTCTTTGCAGCGGCAAAGAAAAGTAGGCAAAAGAAAGCCGCTTCAAACCTCCGGTGCCTACCAGGATAACGCTACGGCGCACGTTCTTTGAGCTGTCGCGCAGCAACGCGAACACTCCGTAGAAAGCCCGCAGTGAGCTGCGCGCGGCGTGAAAGATTACGTCCAGTTGGGGCACATTCGGTCGGCTTGTTTTTTGTGCGTTTGCGTCCGTTTGATTGCGGCGGTATGTGCTCCAGACCGTGTGCGGGGTTTTCGCGCCGTGCGCGGTTGACCGTGGGCTCTCTACAGGGTGCGGACGTTGTTGCGCAATGGCTCAACTGCAGCATGCCGAAGCGCTATCCTGGCGGGCACCGGAGGTTCAAAAGCGGCTTTCTTTTGCCTACTTTTCTTTGCCGCTGCAAAGAAAAGTAGGTGCCGCCCCGCACAGGGGCAACGCGAGAAGCACCGATACGAAATCGCGGATGCCAGCCAAAAGCAAAAAACAAAAACAAAAACAAAAAACCTACGACCCACTCCGCCCAGCGCGAACTCTAGCCTCTCCAACAATTCTGGCAAGAGCATCAGGACTCATCCGCGCGGCAACACCGCGCACATACTCATGATGCCGCGCATCGAGTGGCGCATCGAGATGCTGCGCCTGCAAATACCGAATCAGAGCAATCTTCCGATGCCCAAGCGCGATACTAAGATCGAGCAAAGCCACAGCAGCATGCACATCGCCGCCCGCATACGCACGCTTGAGCAACTCGGAAGTTTGCGATCGCGACATAAGATCAACCGCGTTCAGCGCAAAACAGAACCCACACGCTGAGCATCGAAATCACCCCGCGTCCAGTCCAGTTCAACACCAATCCTCCGGGTACCTTCACGAATCTTCGGCTTATACAAAGAAAGCGTCATCGCATCGAGCGCAGGAAATTCGTCGAACGACAACATCGCAATCTCGACAGCCAGCGTCTCCAGCAACCGTGTATGCGGCTTCATAGAAAGAAACTCACTCACGCGATTGCAATAGCGCTCGTAATCGATCATCGCATGCGATTCCGAAGGCTCGCAGCGATACGCAAGACTCGCGTCGATCACAACCGGCTGCGGCGCAAGATGCTCGTGCGCATGAATACCGATGCGCGTCTCCACGACAAGCTCATCGATAAACACACGCCAACCCTTGCCCCGCAGCGGCAGCGTCGACTGCACGAAAGCCGCTAACGGCTCCTCGAACGGCTTCACGACATCAGCGGCTCAGCCGCGTCGAGCATGATGCGCACGAAGTAATCGGCGAAGCTGCGGCGCACGACGATCTCGTACGTATCGTCGGCGACAGGCACCAGCACGATCGATGCCTTGAAATAATGGCTCTGCGCACACTGGCCCGGCGCAAACATGCGCGGATGCAGATCGAGCGGACAGCCGCGCGCGATCACGTCACGCACCTTCTCGCCGCTCACTTCGAGCACCGTCCAGCCACTGCCGATATCGACAGCCGATGCAAACTGCCCTTGCAGCGCCTCGACCAGCTTGTCTTCGGCAACGGCCGCCTGCGCCTGCTGCGAACGCACGAGCCATTCGTCAGGACCGAGCCACAGCACGTCATAACCATTGCCGCGCGTCACCGTGTTCGGCTTCGCAGGCGGCTCGCAGCCCGTCACGCTCTGCACGGCACTGACAAAGGCTGCGTCGCGCACGTCGCCGCGCAGACTGACGAGATCGCAAAACGCCTTCTCGCGCAGATGAAATTTCTTCGACGGCGCCGCCGTATGCTTCTTCACCAGTTCGCCGACACCTGCAAGCGGCGACTCCTGCCACGGTTGACCCGCCACTCGCTGCGCGACAGCCGAGGTTGCGCCCGGTGCATTGTTCCTTGCTTCATTCCACATGTTGACGCACTCCTTCGGTGTCGTAGAAAACGGGGCTGGCGATCTTCGCGGCGATCTGCTTGCCGCTCGACAGCGGAATCGTCACGCTTTGCCCCATCTTGTTCAGGCCGCCCTTGACCACGGCGAGCGCGATCGAACGATTCAGAATCGGGCTGTAGTAGCTCGACGTCACGTGCCCGAGCATCGGCGCGGTATCGCCCTGGAACGGACCGGCGACGATCTGGCTGCCTTCGGGAATCACGAACTGCGGATCGTCGGGAAGCAGACCGACGAACTGCTTGCGCCCTTCCTTCGCGGTATCCGAACGCGTCAGCGAACGGCGTCCGAGGAAGTCCTTCGTCTTCGCGACGAGTCCGCCCATGCCGAGATCGTGCGGCGTCACGGAACCATCCGTATCCTGGCCGACGATGATGTAGCCCTTCTCCGCGCGCAGCACGTGCATCGTTTCCGTGCCGTACGGCGTGATGTCGAACTCGGCGCCCGCGGCCATCAGCGCTTCCCATACCGCGCGGCCCATGTTCGCGGGCACGTTCACTTCATACGCCAGTTCGCCCGAGAAGCTGATCCGCATCACGCGCGCCTTCACGCCCGCCACCGTGCCGTTGCGATACGACATGAACGGGAACGCTTCGTTGGCGAAGTCGATGTCGCTGCACACCTTCTGCAAGACCTTGCGGCTCTTCGGACCAACTACGGCGAACGTCGCCCAGTGGTCCGTCACCGATGCGAGGCGCACCTTCATGTCCGGCCATTCCGTCTGCAGCCAGCGCTCCATCCACGTCAGCACGCGCGCTGCGCCGCCCGTCGTGGTCGTCATCATGAAGTGCTGGTCGGCGAGGCGCACCGTCACGCCGTCGTCGAACACCATGCCGTTTTCGTCGAGCATCAGGCCATAACGGCACTTGCCGACTTCGAGCTTGCTCCACGGATTCGTGTACATCCAGTTCAGCAGCTTCGCGGCATCCGGGCCCTGAATGTCGATCTTGCCGAGCGTCGATGCATCGAGAATGCCGACGCTGTTGCGCACCGCGAGACATTCGCGCTTCACGGCCGCGTGCAGGTCCTCGCCTTTCAGCGGGAAGTACCACGGACGCTTCCAGTTGCCCACGTCCTCGAACATCGCGCCGTTCTCGACGTGCCATTCATGCACGGCCGTCTTGCGGATCGGGTCGAGCAGATCGCCGAGTTCGCGGCCCGCGAACGTGCCGAAGGTCACAGGCGTGTAGTTCGGACGGAACGTCGTCGTGCCCGTTTCGGGGATCGTCTTGCCGAGCGCATCGGCGAGAATCGCCATGCCGTTGATGTTGCCGAGCTTGCCCTGATCGGTGCCGAAGCCCATCGCCGTATAGCGCTTAACGTGCTCGACGGATTCGAAGCCTTCGCGCGCCGCGAGCAGAATGTCGGCCGCCGACACGTCGTTCTGGAAATCGACGAACTGCTTCGGACCGCGCGCCGCTTCCGCACGGCTGCCGACGAGCCACAGCGGCTGCATCGGCGACTCGACGGCTTCCGACACCTGCGGCACTTGCGGACGCGTCACTGCATAACCGATCGACTTGACGGCTTCGATACCCGCATCGACTGCGAGACGCAGGCCGCGCGCGAGGCTGAATTCGCCCGCTGCCGCGCCGATGCTCGTTTCCGGCTGCATGCCTTTACCCGGCACGAAGCACGCCTTCGTATCGTTCCAGTGGGCCTTGCCGCCCGACTGCGCGAACAGGTGCAACACGGGGCTGAAACCGCCCGACATCGCGACGAGATCGCACTGCAGATCGGCCTGCTTCGCACCCGTCTTGCCGTTCGCATACGCGACCACTTCGACGGAGGTCACGCGTTGCTTGCCATGCGCCGTCATCACGGCGGCGTTGTTCATGATCTTCACGCCATGACGACGCGCCGCCGCCTGCAATGCGCCGCTGCCCTGTGCACGCGGATCGACGACCGTGACGCTCGCGCCACATGCCTTCATGTCGAGCGCGCACTGATAGCCGGCGTCGTTGTTCGTGAACACGACGGCATTGCGGCCCGGCAGCACGCCGAAGCGATGCACATACGTCGACACTGCGCCTGCCAGCATCACGCCGGGCAGATCGTTGTTGCCGAACACGATGGGACGTTCGTGCGCGCCCGTCGCGAGAATCACGCGTTTCGCGCGGATTTTCCACAGCAGTTCGCGCGTGCCCTTGCGCATCGACACGGGCAGATGCTCCGTCAGGCGCTGCGTCACGGTGACGAGATTGTGGTCCTGATAGCCGAACGCCGTGCTGCGCGACAGGATCTTCACATCGGGCATGCGCGAGAGTTCTGCTTCGATCTTCTCGACCCAGCTCATCGCCGAGTGTCCGTCGATCTCCGACTTGCACGACAGCAGACTGCCGCCGAGTTCGCGCTGATCGTCGACGAGAATCACGCGTGCGCCGCTGACGGCCGCCGCGTGCGCTGCCGCGAGACCCGTCGGCCCGCCGCCGACGACGAGCACGTCGCAATGCGCGTAGCACTTGTCGTAGCGGTCGGCGTCGCGTACTTCAGGCGACTTGCCGAGACCCGCTGCTTCGCGAATCTTCTCTTCGTACTTCGGCCACCATTTCGCCGGCCACATGAAGGTCTTGTAGTAGAAGCCAGCGGGCATGAAGCGCGCGAACTTCTGGTTGATCGCCATGTGATCGTGTTCGAGATTCGGCTCGGCGTTCACGCTCGACGCGACGAGCCCTTGATACAGCTCGATTTCCGTCGCGCGCGCATTCGGCACCGTGTAGGCGCCGCGTTCGAGTTGCACGACGGCATTCGGTTCGGCCACATCCGCCGTGACAATGCCGCGCGGGCGGTGATACTTGAAGCTGCGCGCCACGAAGTGCACGCCGTTCGCGAGCAGCGCGGACGCGAGCGTGTCGCCCTGAAAGCCCTGATACGTGCGTCCGTTGAACGTGAAGGTCAGCGGGATCGCGCGGTTGATGCGCCCACCGGCGCCGAGGCGGTTATTCTGGCTCATTGCTTGTTGCCCTCTTGAGCGTCAGTGGACGAGTTACCCGTTTTGAACGTGTCGTAGCCCTGGATGTTGTACGAGACGGTGTCGCGCGTCGCCATGAACCAGCGGCGGCAGCCCTGCGTGTGCATCCATTGCTCGCGATGCACGCCGCGCGGGTTCTTGCGCATGAACAGGTACTCGCCCCATTCGCGGTCGGTGAGCTTGTCGGTGTCGAGCGGACGGGCGATATCGGCTTCGCCGCCGCAGCTAAATTCGGATTCGGCGCGCGGCCCGCACCACGGGCATTCGATCATCAGCATCTTTCTATCTCCTGTCGACCAGAGTTGGCGCTTTAGCGCCTTACTCTGGTCCCATGCAACGTAGTTGCGCAGTGTGCGATTAGTGGGCCACGGCAGCAGCGCCGTGTTCGTCGATCAGATGGCCGCTGTAGAAGCGGTCCAGCGAGAACGCTGCATTCAACGGATGCGGTTCGTCGTTCGCGATCGTGTGCGCGAACACCCAGCCCGAGCCCGGCGTCGCCTTGAAGCCGCCCGTGCCCCATCCGCAGTTGAAGTACAGGCCCTTCACGTCCGTCTTGCTGATGATCGGGCATGCGTCGGGCGAAACATCGACGATGCCGCCCCACTGACGGTTCATCCGCACACGCGAGAACACCGGGAACATTTCGACGATCGCCTGCAACGTGCCTTCGATGATGTGGAAGCTGCCGCGCTGCCCGAAGCCCGTGTACTGATCGACACCCGCGCCGATCACGAGATCGCCCTTGTCGGACTGGCTGATGTACGCGTGCACCGCGTTCGACATGATCACCGAGTTGACGACGGGCTTGATCGGCTCCGACACCAGCGCCTGCAACGGATGGCTTTCGATGGGGAGACGGATGCCCGCCATATCGGCGAGCGTGGTCGTGTTGCCGGCTGCGACCACGGCAACCTTCTTCGCCTTGATGAAGCCCTTCACCGTGTCGACGCCCGTCACGCGGCCGCCGTCGCGGCGAATGCCCGTGACCTGGCAGTTCTGGATGATGTCCACGCCCGCCTGGTCCGCGCCGCGCGCGAAGCCCCATGCGACGGCGTCGTGACGCGCAACGCCCGCACGGCGCTGAATCGAAGCGCCCAGCACGGGATAACGGCTGTTCAGATTGATGGTCGGCTCGATTTCCTTGATCTGCTCGGGCGTGAGGAACTCGGCATCGACGCCGTTCAGACGGTTCGCGTTCACGCGACGCTCGGTGTCGCGCACGTCCTGCAGCGTGTGCGCGAGGTTCATCACGCCGCGCTGCGAAAACATCACGTTGTAGTTCAGGTCTTGCGACAGACCTTCCCACAGCTTCATCGCCTTTTCATAGAGCGCAGCCGACTCGTCCCACAGATAGTTCGAACGCACGATGGTCGTGTTACGCGCCGTGTTGCCGCCGCCGATCCAGCCCTTCTCCAGAATCGCGACGTTCTTCACGCCGTGTTCTTTCGCGAGGTAGTAAGCGGTCGCGAGACCATGCCCGCCGCCGCCGACGATCACCACGTCGTATTCCTTCTTCGGTTCCGGGCTTCTCCACTGCCGCTCCCAGTTCTCGTGATACGACAACCCATTGCGGAACAGACTGAATATCGAATAGCGGCTCATCGTGCAGACCCCTTCGTCGTTGCCTTGCTGGTTTCCATTAGCATTCGATGACGTTCACGGCGAGACCACCGCGCGACGTCTCCTTGTATTTCGTTTTCATATCCGCGCCCGTTTCGCGCATCGTCTTGATGACGTTGTCGAGCGTGACGTAATGCTGGCCGTCGCCCTTCAGCGCCATGCGCGATGCGTTCAGTGCCTTGATCGCGCCCATCGCGTTGCGCTCGATGCAGGGAATCTGCACGAGGCCGCCGACGGGATCGCAGGTCATGCCGAGGTTGTGTTCCATGCCGATTTCGGCGGCGTTTTCGACTTGCGTCGGCGTGCCGTTCATCACAGCCGCGAGCGCCGCCGCCGCCATCGAACACGCGACGCCCACTTCGCCCTGGCAACCCACTTCAGCGCCCGAGATCGACGCCGTTTCCTTGTAGATGATGCCGATGGCGGCTGCCGTCAGCAGGAAATCGACGATGCCGTTTTCGTTCGAGCCCGGCACGAACTTCACGTAGTAGTGCAGCACGGCGGGAATCACGCCCGCTGCGCCGTTGGTCGGTGCCGTCACGACGCGGCCGCCCGCGGCGTTCTCTTCGTTGACGGCCATTGCGTAGAGGTTGACCCAGTCGAGCATCGACAGCGGATCGCGCAGCGACTCTTCCGTACGCGAACGCAGTTGCACGGTGAGATCGGCGGCGCGGCGCTTGACCTTCATCGGGCCGGGCAGCTCGCCATGCATCTTGCAGCCGCGCTCGACGCAGGCAGCCATCGTGCGCCAGATGGCCAGCAGACCTTCGCGCACTTCTTCCGGCGAGCGCGACGCGCATTCGTTGGCGAACGTCACCTGTGCGACCGAAAGACCGCTTTCGCGGCACACGCGCATCAGGTCGTCGCCGGTACGGAACGGATACGGCACTTCGCCGCCCGCGCGCACGCCGTTCACGCGGTCGCCGTCGCGGTTCACGACGAAGCCGCCGCCGACCGAGTAATACTCTTTCTCGACGAGCAGTTGACCGTTCTCGTCGAATGCCTGGAAGCGCATGCCGTTCGGATGCACGATGCTGCCCGTGCCGCTCATCAGACGGCGGAAGAACGCGATGTGCTCTTTTTCTTCGAAGGCGATATCGTGCTTGCCGAGCAGCGACAGCTGCTTGCCCTTGCGGATCTGGGCGAGGCGCGGCTCGATCAGATCGGGATCGATGGTGTCGGGCAGATGGCCTTCGAGGCCGAGCAGCACCGCCTTGTCGGTGCCGTGGCCCTTGCCCGTTGCGCCCAGCGAGCCGTACAGCTCGACTTTCACGCGACGCACGAAGGCGAGCAGATTCGCGTCCTCGATATGCGAAGCGAAGCGGCACGCGGCGATCATCGGACCGACGGTATGCGAACTCGATGGTCCGATGCCGATCTTGAACAGGTCGAAAACGCTGACGTTCATGGAAACCTTGCTCAGTTGGGTGGGCGGAATGTCGTCGAATCGGCGAGGCTTCCGCAATGACGCCAGTACACCAAAGCGTAAAATCGGCCGATAGAACAAAAACGGCATCGACGTGGGATGGCCACGCCAGAGCGTGCTTCGGGCGCCTGGCGGCTGCGTTTTCCGGCAACTCGCTGACGGAAAAACGCAAGTCGGAGTGGATCGCGGTTCGCGGAATTGCAGGCCGGACAGGGGCGCACGCGCTTCGTATCTGCGAAAATCGGTGTCGGAAAAGGACAAGAGGCGCACGGCCGGATCGGCGACGCCAGGGTTATCCCGCGTAGTTATCCCGCGTAGTTATCCCGCGTAGTTATCCCGCGTAGTTATCCCGCGTAGTTATCCCGCGCGTGTGCGCTTTTTATTTGCTGCTTATTCGTCGTCAGCTACCGCAGGCCTACATGACACCCGTTGATTCGCTACCGCTGACATCCATCGACGCGCAGCCGAAAGAGCGCATCCGCTTCGGCATCATCCTGCTGCCGAACTTCACGCTGACGGCGTTCTCGGGCTTCGTCGACATGCTGCGTCTGTCCGCCGACGAAGGCGACTACAGCAAGCCCGTGCGCTGCTCGTGGAGCGTGATCGGCGACACGCTCGCGCCCGTGCGCGCGAGTTGCGGCATCCAGATCACGCCATGGGAAACCTTCGCCGATGCCGAGCCGTTCGACTATGTGGTCGTCGTCGGCGGGCTGCTGCATTCGGGGCCGCAGGCGAGCGACGAGACGCTGCACTTCATCCGCGACGCCGCGCGCAAGAACGCGACGCTGGTCGGCATCTGCACGGGCGTGTTCGCGCTGATGCGCGCGGGCGTGCTCGACGCGCATCGCATTTGCGTGAGCTGGTTTCACTACTGGGATTTCGTCGAGCGCTTTCCTGCCGTCAATTCGGATTCGCTCGTCGCGGACCGGCTGTTCGTGATCGATCGGCGGCGTATTACGTGTTCGGGCGGGCGGGCGTCGATCGATGTGGCGGCGGCGATTTTATTGCGGCACTTCGAGACGGCGACGGTGCAGAAGGCGCTGCGGATTCTGCTTGTTGGCGAAATGCAGAAAGGCAATGCGCCGCAGCCGCATCCGCCGGGACTGGAGCCGGCGACGCATCCGAAGGTCAAGCGCGCGATCCTGCTGATGGAGCAGCACGTCGGGCGCACGTTGCCTTTGGAAGAGCTGGCTTGCAAGCTGGATTTGTCGCCGCGTCAGCTGGAGCGGTTGTTCAAGGCGGAAACCGGGAAGAGTCCGCAGGCGTTTGCCAAGCAGGTTCGGTTGAGGACGGCGGCGTGGTTGCTGACGAGTTCGGATCGGACGGTCGCGGATATTGCTTCGAGTTGTGGGTTTTCTGATGCGTCACATCTTGGACGGGAGTTTAGGAAGGAGTTTGGGATGCCGCCTGTGATGTTTAGGGAACAGCGTGGGGGGACGCCGGTTGAGGGGGATGCTTCCCTTGCTTATGAGGAGACGTTTCCGGGAAGGGTGGATGTGTTTTGAGGATCAACCGCGAATATTGTTCTAGCTTACCCAATTTGGTGGACAGGCAGAGCGCTGAAGGGTATTGGTGATCGTTAGATAAGCAGACTCGTTATATCCATTCATCGATACACCAATGATGAACCCGACATGCCGTCTAGCTATAAGTGGTTTCTCAATGCGATCGCGGCGCTCTGCCTGACGCTTTGTCTCATCCCGCTGGCGGGCCGCATCGTATTTTCGAATTCTTTGAGCGATGCCGTTTTCACTATAGCGGCATCAGTACGCATCTATGGCGACGAAGACGTGGACTCGTTCTCCATCGAACTTTCTGTTGCCATTTCATCTGTGCTCGCGCTAATTTCCGTGCGAGCGATCAATCTGATCATCAAAAAGCCTTCTTGAAATAGAGCGCGCAGCTCTTTAATTGCAGGAACGCCTCTCGACTTGCAACAATAGATCCTGCGTGCAGTCGCCATCGCTCCCAAGTTCCGGGGGGCGAATCCACCCTTTACCCTTTTTCACAACTGCACGATTCCGCGCTGGAACAATCCTCTGCGTCGTACCGCGACTTCGAGTGATCGCGTCCATTCGCGATCGCGCCAATACCGATTCAAGTCAAGGGAGGAGAGATTGCCTGTTGCGTGCACGTTTCTACTTAACCGTAAGACGATGTCCATACTGCATTGTGAAAACATAGGTGACTTCGCAGCATTTTCAGGTAACGACGGATGGGCGAAAAACAATCCTGATGCCGCGGCGGTTCCGAAGGTTGGCCCGCTACCTCCCGGCCGCTACTACATTGTGGATCGAGGTTCGGGCGGCATTTTCACGCACATAAAGGATTCCATAATGGATTTCTGGAGCGACACGGAAAGAGCTAAATGGTTTGCTCTGTATCGTGATGACGATGAGATAGATGACTGGACCTTTGTGGATGGTGTCAGACGCGGAAACTTTCGACTCCATCCGCACGGTAGACAGAATCTGAGTGAGGGCTGCGTCACACTGGCCGACCCGGTAGGATTCTACAGGCTGAGAGACCGGCTAATTCATTCGTCTCGCATGGCAATTCCGGGCGGAAAGGGTTTTGCATACGGAACAGTGGTTGTCCGATGAGCATCAAGAAAATTTCTGCAAATGCTGTAGCCGTGGCAATCGTGTTCTTTGTGCTTTCTTTCCCCATCAGCCGAATCGTCTTTACGGACGAATTCAATTCATTTTTGAACAACGCATTGCTCAGGCTCGGCATTACCTACGAAACCGAACCCGGAGATTCAATAGTCGACGCATTTCTAATTTTGTCCCTTCTTTCATCAGTGACGACCGTCTGGTTAGGCAATTCCCTAATCAAGCTCTTACGCAGGAAACGCTCAAATGTCGAATGACACCTTCATAAAGATCGATGGAATTTCAGGCGAATCAGAAGATGCTACCCATCCCGACGAAATCCAGATAACGAACTGGGGATGGAAAATGTCGCAGCAGTCATCCATGATGTCCGGCTCCGGAGGCGGGGCGGCCAAGGCTACCGTCGAAGACCTCGTATTTTTCCACGAAGTTGACCGGGCAAGTCCAAACCTAATGTCATATTGCCTGACCGGAAAACATATTCCCAAGGTCGTACTGACCATGCGTAAGGCAGGTGGCGTTCCGCTTGATTTTCTGCGAATCACCATGAATGACGTTGTCATCACCGGTGTAGAAATGTCCGCGAGCTACGAACAAGTTCGCTTGTCATTTGCAAGCGTCAGGCAGGAGTATCTGTTGCAGAATGCCCAAGGCGGAAGCAGGGGCGTAATAACAGGGACATTCGATATCAAGCAAAACGCACCCGGCCGTTAGTGTCGCTGTTACGCGCAGCAACTATCTCGCAGAGGAGAACGCACGCGGCTGAAAGTCTTAATCGTTGCGAGCGTCAGCCGCGTCTCCTTGCCCTTGAAACCCAGCCTGTCGCCGGCTTCAAGGGCTCTATCGAGCTTCTCTTACGACTCCTCGGACCAAACCATATTCTCCCTCGCCATCATCGCAGTCGAAGCCCCAGGCCCAAACGTCCCTGCGGTGTATCCACGCGGCTTATCCCCATTCCGCTTCCACGCCTCGATAATCGGATCGACCCAAGTCCAGGCCGCTTCCAGTTCATCGCGACGCATGAAGTGCGTAAGCCTGCCGCGCACGACATCGATCAACAGCCGCTCATAAGCTTCCGCGCGACGACTCGTGAACGCCTGCTCCAGATCGAGATTCAGATTCACAGGCAGCGTGCGCATTCCACTACCCGGCTCTTTCGCCAGCATCTGCAACTGAATCGATTCGTTAGGCTGCAACTGGATCACCAACCGATTACCGCAATTACGCGGCCCACAAGGACTATTCGGCATGATCGAAAACGGCAGATCCGCGAATTCGATCACGATCTCCGACAGCTTCTTCGCCATCCGCTTGCCCGTGCGCAGATAGAACGGCACATTCGCCCAGCGCCAGTTGTTGATATGCGCGCGCAGCGCGACGAACGTTTCCGCGCGGCTATCGGGCGGCACGTTCGCCTCTTCCAGATAACCCTTCACCGGCTCGCCGCCGACAGCACCCGCCGTGTACTGCCCGCGCACCGTATCGCGCGAAATGTCTTCCGCCGTCATCGGACGCAGCGAACGCAGCACCTTCAGCTTTTCGTCGCGCACGGCATCGGCATCGAGCGATACAGGCGGCTCCATCGCGACGATGCACAACAGCTGCAACAAGTGGTTCTGCACCATGTCGCGCATCGCGCCCGTGTGATCGTAGAAGCCCGCGCGCGTGCCCACGCCCACCGACTCCGCCACCGTGATCTGCACGCTGCGAATATACGGCGCCTGCCACAGCGGCCCGAAAATCGCATTGCCGAAGCGCAGCACCATCAGGTTCTGCACCGTCTCCTTGCCGAGGTAATGGTCGATACGATAAATCTGATGCTCGGAGAAATGCTTGCCGACGGAATCGTTGATCGCTTGCGCCGATTGCAGATCGTGACCGAGCGGCTTCTCCAGCACGACGCGCGAAAATTCGTCGAGCAGACCATGCGACGAGAGGTTGTCGCAGATCGTCGTGAACAGTTCCGGCGACGTCGACAGATAGAACACACGCAGCGCATTCTGACGCGATGCTTCGGCAAGACGCTCATAGTCGCCGGCCTGGTCGACATCGACGCGCACGTATTCGAACAGCGACAGAAAGCGGTCCCATGCGGCCGAATCGAACGCATTCGTTTCGATAAACGGACGGCTCTGCTCTTCCATCCATTTCAGATAATCGTCACGCTGCCATTCGCGGCGGCCAATGGCGAGAATACGCGTCTCGGCGGGCAGGTTGCCGTGCGTGTGCGCCATGTACAGCGCGGGCAGCAGCTTGCGGGCTGACAGGTCGCCGGCGCCGCCGAAAATGATCATGTCGAGCGGGCGTTCCGGCGAAGCGGGAGCAGTGGAAGTCGTCATAGCGCGGTCGCAAAAATGAACTGCTGGGAGAAACACAAGCCGGCTCAGGCCACCCTTTCAGGCAGCGCTTACATCGTCCGGTTTGCGCGAGACGACTATGTTGCAACGTTTTCCGTTTGTTTGCACGCTTGCTGACGTGACACGGCACGGACGTTCGTTTCGATTCTTCCCTCGCAATGCGAGCGGCCTGCAGGACGACAACGGGATGAAAGCTCAGCCCACGCCCAACGCCGCGCGCGCGACGCGCCCCGCCGCCAGATCCCACGCCGCGCAGCCGACCGTCTTGAAGACGATGGGTTGATCGACAGCCGGCTTGTCCGCGAGCGCATCCTTGATGCCCGTCACCGTCGACCAGTCGATGCCCGCCTGAATGAAATCGCCCGCCTCATGCTTCGCGCCCGCCAGATCGTCGACATACAGCGCGCTGCCCGCGAGCGTGCGCACGCCGATCTCGCACATCTGCGGCGTGAATGCACCGACGCCGATCACGAGCCGATCCGCGCGCGGCGCTTCGTCGTAGACGGCCTGGCGGCTCGTCGTCAGCGTGATGACGGTATCGACGGAATCGGGAATCGTCGTGTCATTTAAAGGCTCTAGCGAGCGCACGTTGCCGCGATGCGCGTCGCAGAAAGCCTGTGTGCGCGCCGCCGATCTACCCTGCACACGAACACGCGCATCCGGATACAGCTCGCCGATTGCCTGCACATGGCTCGCCGCCTGCGTGCCCGCGCCGATCAGCAGAATGTCCTGCGGCACCGCGCGCGACAGCGTCTCGATGCCGAGCATCGTCATTGCGGCCGTGCGGCGTCCCGTGACGGTCGGGCCATCGAGAATGAACAGCGTCTTGCCCGTGTCGGGATCGAAGGCCATCACCTGGCCGTGGATCGTCGGCAGCGCGCGCTCGCCGTTGCGCGGACACACGTTGACAAGCTTGTGGATCGCGAGATCTTTGGCGGCGGCGGGCATCGACAGCATGATGCCGTTGTCGTTCAGCGGCACGACGAGCCGCTCGGGGCTCGCGACGTGACCGGCGGCGTAATCGGCGGCCGCTGTCTTCAGTGCATCGACGAGCGGGCGAAACGGAATCAGTTGCGCCGTGCCCGCGGCGTCGAAAATCGGCGTGCTGCTCATCTTGAGGCTTCTCCCTTGCGCGTTCAGCGCACCAGAAAACCGTAGGTCAGCGGATCGCGTTCATCGACGATCCAGTTCGCGAAACCGCAAATATGCGCGTCGCCTTCGATCTCGGGAATCACGGCATCGAAGCGGTCGAGCTTCGTCTCGGACAGCACGCGTCCGCGAAACACCGTGCCGATGATCGATTCGTTGACGAGCGTCTCGTCCTTGCCCAACTGGCCGCGCAGATAGAGTTGCGCGACGCGCCCGGCCGTGCCGGAACCTGTCGGCGAGCGGTCGACTTCGCGATCGGCGAACACGCAGCAGTTGGCTTGCGTCGAGCCGGCGTGGCGTGGCGCGTTATCGATGATCGTGCCGTAGATGTGGTTGATCTCGGGAATGTGCGGGTGCTGGACCTTGAACGCTTCGTTCGCGGCGCGCTTCACTTCGGCGCCGAACTGGATCAGGCGATCGACATGCGACTCGCGCACGTCGAGTCCGAACGGTTCGCCCGACGTGTAGAAATAGAACGCGCCGCCGAACGCGATATCGCCGCGCACGGTGCCGAAGCTCGGCGTTTCGACGCTCACGTCGCGCTGCCAGATGAACGACGGCACGTTGACGAAGCGCACGCTGCCCGCGTGATCGCCGTCCCATTTGACGAACGCTTCGATGAAGCCGCACGGCGCATCGATGCCGACGCGCGTTTCAGGCTCCGTGCGCTCGACCCAGCCGAGCGCGACGGCCGTCGTCGCGAGCGCGATCACGCCGTGGCCGCAGTGGTCGCTATAGCCTTCGTTGTGGACGAAGATGATGCCGAAGTCCGCGCCTTCCGAGACGGGATCGGTCAGATAGCCGCCGTACATGTCGGCGTGACCGCGCGGCTCCAGCATCAGCGCGCGGCGCAGATGATCGGCGTGTTCCTTGAGCCATGCACGCCGCTCGACGATGGACTTGCCCGGAATTTTCGGCAGCCCGCTCGTGACGATACGGAACGGCTCGCCGCCCGTGTGCACTTCTACCGTACTGATCACGCGGTT
The DNA here is from genome assembly GCF_030412785.1 of Paraburkholderia sabiae. Lineage (NCBI taxonomy): Bacteria > Pseudomonadati > Pseudomonadota > Betaproteobacteria > Burkholderiales > Burkholderiaceae > Paraburkholderia > Paraburkholderia sabiae. The sequence goes on along the minus strand of NZ_CP125295.1, from coordinate 1,772,115 downwards.
CAGCTTCATGATGCGTTCGCTCCTCGCGCGGATTGGGATCGCGGTTGCGCCTGTCGCAGTTCGGCCATGTTGTCTCGCTCCATCGTCTTTGTTCTATACTGGACAGAAATGTAGACCAGCTTTGGTTTGCAGGCAACCAGATCAAAAATTTTCTGTGTCGACTGGTTCGAATCCGGCTCACATCACGCACTTGCCCATCGCTATGGCCTCGACTTCATTTGCACTGGAACGCGCGTTTCGCCCGAAGCAGATTTACGAGCAGGTTGCCGAGCGCATGCGTGGCGATATCCGCAGCGGGCAGTTCGCGCCCGAAGCGCGGCTGCCGTCGGAACGCGAGCTGGCGGCACGCTTCGGCGTCGGGCGGCCGGCTGTGCGCGAGGCGTTGGGCGCATTGCAGAACGAAGGCCTCGTCGTTACGCGGCGCAATTCCGGCACGTACGTGTGCGCGGATGCGTTGCAGCGCTTGTCGGCGGTGTCTGCCGATGCGCATCTGCCGGACTGTGATGCGGACATCAGTCCCACTTCGGCGCTCGATGTGCGTCTGATCCTGGAACCCGCGATCGCGCGGCGCGCGGCTATGCATGCGCAGCGCGATGAGCTCGCGGAGCATTACCTCGCGCAGATGGATTCGATCGATGATGTTTCGGATGCCGGGCAGCGCGCGCTATGGAATGACAGCGACCGGCTGTTTCATCGGCAGCTTGCTGTGATGACGGGGGATGCGCTGCTCGTGAAGATCGCCGATGAAGTCGCTAAAGCGATGGATCAGCCTCTGTGGAAGCGGCTCAAGGATGATGGGATTCATGATCCTGGGCGGATCAGGCTTTATGTTTCTGAACATCGCCTGATTTATGAGGCTATCGTTGAGGGTGATGCTGACGCGGCTGCTTTTTATGTTCAGCAGCACATCATGAGGGTGCGGCGGGATATTGCGCCTAAGTAGGTTTTTTTGTCTGCGACGCTAGTCGCCATGCTTTGCTTTTTTTGTTTTTGGCTTTTGGCTTTTGGCTTTTGGCTTTTGGCTTTTGGCTTTTGGCTTTTGCCTTTTGGCTGGCATCCGCGAATTCGTATCCGTACTTCAGGCGTTGCCCCTGTGCGGGGCGGCACCTACTTTTCTTTGCAGCGGCAAAGAAAAGTAGGCAAAAGAAAGCCGCTTTTGTACCTCCGGTGCCCGCCAGGTTCGCGCTTCAGCATGCCGCAGTTGAGCCGTCGCGCAGCGACGTCCGCACTCCGTAGAAAGCCCGCAGTCCAGCGCGCACGGCGCGAAAAGCCCACACAGTCTGGAGCACATACCGCCGCAATCAGACCGAGGGCAAGTGCAAAAAACGTGCTGACCGAATGTGCCCCAGGTGGATGTCATCTTTCGCGCCGCGCGCGCCTGACTGCGGGCTTTCTACGGCGTGTTTGCGTCGCTGCGCGACAGCTCAAACACCGTGTGCCGTGGCGTTATCCTGGCGGGCACCGGAGGTTTGAAGCGGCTTTCTTTTGCCTACTTTTCTTTGCCGCTGCAAAGAAAAGTAGGTGCCGCCCCGCACAGGGGCAACGCATGAAGCACCGATACGAAATCGCGGATGCCAACCAAAAGATAAAAGGCAAAAGCCAAAAACAAAAACCAAAAGCGAAAAGACCAGAATGGCGACTAGCGTCGCAGACAAAAAAACCACTTACAACATACTCCGCGGCCTCTGCATAGTCCCATCAAAAAACCGCTGCAGCCGAAAGGCAGAAAGCTCGAGAGAAGGCCCACCATCATCGATCCACTCGGCCATAAGCCGCCCAACGACTGGCCCCATGGCAAACCCATGCCCACAAAACCCGGTAGCGATTAGCAGACCAGGAATCTGAGAAGGCGCATCAAGCACAGGAATCCCATCGGGCAGCACATCAATCAACCCAGCCCAAGACTCAACAATCCGCGCGTCCTTAAGCGCAGGAAACAACGCATGCAACTTCTGCAAAGCACGCGGCGCATGCCCGCGATTGGGCTGCGGATTCGGATCCCGAGGATGCAAAACACGCTCGCCAGCAGGCACGACACCCGGCAACCGGTCCCGCAGATCGCGAAACATCGCTCCGTTCAGATGGAAGCTGAACTTCTCGCGCTGCGTCCACAGCTCAGGCAAAAACCACTTCAACGCACGGAAGTGCCCCAACGTCATATCGACATCGACCTGCATATCATCGGCGAGATTGATCGCGCCATTCGCCCGCTGACGAATGCCGAGCCCATGCCCCCAGAACGTCGAAGCAGTAACAGCCGGCAAAGGATTCGTCCGCATGCACGTGCCGCGCACCGCCTGCTGCGGCAACGCAATGCCGAGCGTGTCGAGCAGCCGCCAGCTGGTCGCGCCCGCCGCGACGATCACCCGCTGCGTGCGGATCGTGCCGCGCTCGGTGACGACGCCCGTCACCGCACCCGCCGCCCGCTCGATGCCCACCACGCCGCAGCCCTCGAAGAATCGCGCGCCCCCTTCCACGGCGCGCGCCGCGAACGCGGCCGCCGCGCGGCGCGGTTCGGCCTGGCCGTCGCTCGGCGTGTACAGGCCGCCCAGCGCCTTGCCTTGCATGCCCCGCACATGCTGGTCGATCTGCGACCGATCGAGCGTGCGCGTGTCCAATCCGTACTGTTTCGCAACGTCCAGCCATTGCTGGAACGATGCCCAGTCCTCGTCGTTGTCCGCGACGTACAGACAGCCGCCCTGCCGCCACTCGAGATCGAAATTCAGCTCGCTTTCCAGCTGCTCCCAGATACGCATGCCCGCCATCATCAGCGGCACCTCGGCGGCTTCGCGGCCTTGCTGCCGCACGAAACCCCACGCGCGCGTCGACTGCTGGCCCGCGATACGCGACTTGTCGAGCACCACCGCCTTCACGCCGCGGCGCGCGAGGTAATACGCCGCCGCGCAACCCATGATGCCCGCGCCCGCGATGACGACGTCGGCTTGATCGGGAAACGGCGTGTCGGCCGGACTCAGATTGGCGTGCAGCGGATAAGTGGTCGTCATCGGAAGCGAAAAATGGCGCAACGAGGCAGGTAGCAAGGGACTGCATCTTCTCAAGCCCATCCGCGCGCCGCAATCCCGGCCAAAAAACGTCCGGGCGTCGCATTTGCTCATCCCTGCACCGTTGCGCAGCATCAGTCGGCCAGTCGTTCCACAGCCGAAATCGCGCGTTTACTCTCTTGCGTCATTCGTTTTGCATACATTTCGCCGTTAAAATAGAAAGGTTACGCATGAATCGGACATGCCCTCGTTCGCAACGGGCGATCGAACTCATTAAAATCGGCAGATTCGTCGAACGCACTCGATCATGCGGACACGGCGCGACACCAGGCGCGCCTGAAGTCTTGCGGTACAGTTGCTGACCCGCGAGGACAGCGTCCTTCCGGCGTGCCGCGTGGCAACGCGCTGCGGCCACGAGGTCTCGTCATATACAACTACTTACATCGACACACACTTCGCGCATGTCCAACGAAGCCACCTCAACCGATTCGCTAGCCGTCGCCGAACGCGTGCGCGAGTTGATGAGCCGTCACGGCATCGGCAAGCGTCAGCAGACCAGCGAGCTTTGCCGGATCCTCGATTTGAGTTTTTCGCAAGGCCACCGGAAGCTGCGCGGCAACAGTCCGTGGACGCTCTCGCAGATCAAGAAAGTCGCCGAGGTGTTCGGCGAACCGGCCGCGCAGCTGTTCGGCGCGCAATCGCTCGACCCCGGCATGGTGGGCGCCACCGCGCAGGAGGCCGTGTTCGCGGTCGGCTCGATCGAACTGGCGTGCACCGCGTGGATCGGCGCGCCGATCGAGGCGGGCAGCCGGCCTGAGTTCATCGCGTGGTCGAAGCTCGATCAGTGGCGCGTCGTGCGTCACGACGGCGCGCTCTATCAGAACGCGCACGAAGTCCACAAGATCGAGATTTATCCGCGCCGCGCCGAAACCGACAAGCCGCTGATCGCCGTCGTCGACGACGACCAGTCGTCCGCCGACAACCTGCGCGACTATCTGGAACGCAGCGGCTTCGCGGCCGTCGCGATCTACGGGCTCGCCGCGTTCGCGGAAACGTTGCAGACGCAGGTGTTCGACGGCGTCGTGATCGACTGGCTGTTCGGGCCGCAGACGTCGGCGGAAGCGATTCGCGCGGTACGCGCGTCGGAGAACCCGGACGCGCCCATTTTCGTGCTGACGGGCGAACTGCTGACGGGCAAGGCGAGCGAGTCGGAGATCAGCGACATCGTGCGCAACTACGACGTCGCGTGCTACGAAAAACCGGCGCGCATGGCGATTCTCGTCGCCGAACTGTCGAAGCGTTTGAGCCGCGCGTAAGCGCTGGCGGGCCTCCGTCGATAAACGCCGGTCAGCCCGCCACCGACGCCCCGTGCCGCGCCGCCAGCGCGCGCTGCACGGCAACGCGCAGCACTTCGTAGTGGACGGGCTTCGTCAGGCTGTCGAAGAACAGATCGGCTTCGGCGCGCTGCGTGCCGTCCGGCGCATAAGCGCTCACGGCGATCACGGGCGTGCGCGTGTCGGCGGGTTGCCCTTCCGTCTTCTCGTTGTATTCGGCCATGAACGCATAGCCGTCCTTGTCCGGCATATGCAGGTCGAGCAGCACCAGATCGCAGCGCCGCGCTGCGAGCCAGGCGTGCGCGTCGTCGGCCTTGGCGACGGCGGCGGCATCGCAGCCCATGTGCGCGAGCATTTCGCACAGCGACTCGCGGATCAGCTGGTTGTCGTCGACGATCAGCACCTGCGGGCGTCCTTCGCCGCGCGTCGCTTGCGGCGCGGCGGCAGCCCCGGCGGGCGCGGCGACGGATGTCACAGGAATCGTCACCGCGAAGCGCGTGCCCTTGCCTACCTCGCTGTCGACATCGATCGTCCCGCCGAACAGATCGACCAGACCCTGCACGATCGCGAGCCCCATCCCCGCGCCCTCGAAGCGCCGCGATCGCGACGAGTCGAGTTGCGTGAATTCCTTGAAGATCAGCGGAATCTGCTTGTTGGGCACGCCCGCACCCGTGTCGGTGACGACCACCGTCAGCGCGTCGTCGCGCTGTTCGAAATGCAGCGTGACCCTGCCGCGCTCCGTATAGCGGATGCCATTGGTCACGAGGTTGTTGACGATCTGACGGACGCGATGCGGATCGGAATCGACGAGGCCGATGCGCCCGCTCGCGCTGCCTTCGAAGGCAAGACCCTTCGCGCGCGCCGCCGGTTCGTTTTCGTCGACGATCGACACCAGAAGCTCGCGCGGATCGAAATGCTCGTTGCGCAATTCGAGCTTGCCCGCGCCGAGACGCGCGTAGTCGGTCAGATCCTTCATCTGCGCTTCGAGGTGGCGCGCGGCCGTTTCCAGCCGCTGGATCACCTTGCGGTCCGCGTCGGAATGGAAGTTGAAGCCGAGCAGTTCGATCGACGAAACGATCGCGTGCAGCGGCGTGCGCAGCTCGTGGCTGATCATGCCGAGGAACGCGTCCTTTGCGAGACTCGCCTCGCGCGCGGCGCGGCTCGCCTGATGCTCGGCGTCGAGCGCGGCGTGCTGCTGGAGAATCAGCTTTGTGCGGCGCCGGCCGTTCATCACCAGCAGCGCGGTCGCCGCCGCCGACAGCAACAGCAGCACCAGCCCGCCCGCGAACAGCATCCGCCGCTTCGCGATGAAGTCGGTGTTCATCGCCTCGCGATCCTGCAGATCGACGTTGCGACGGCTCTGGGCGAGGTCGTTGACTTCCTTCCAGTGCTTGCGCAGTTCCTCGACCATCTGCGAGGCGAGCGCGGGCGTCGTCGGCAGAGCGTCGAGCGACGGCTGCAATGCAACCAGCATCGCCGACAGTCCCGCGAGTTCCTCCTGCTGGCGTTGCACCGATTCCGCCTGCGCGGCAAGACGTTGCGTCGAGCCCGCCATCACGCGCAGCTTCGATTGCAGCACCTGGAAATGCAGCGTGAGCCGCGGATAGTCGCTATCGACGCCCGTCTGGTACAGCAAAAGCTGGCTTTCGAGCCGCGCATAGGCGATCTGCAACTGCGCGGCGTCCCAGTAGAAGCCGTCGTAGGTGCCCGTCACCTGCTGGGTCGCGCGGGGATTGAGGAGCGTCGAGTAGAGCAGATAGCTGATCGCCGTAATCGGCGCCGCGAGCGCGGCGATCCAGATGACGACGAGTACGACGCGGCGCAGCGGGCGCCGTCCTATTTGACGATGAGAGCCTTGATCTGCCATACGAATTTCGCGTCCGCCGACGCCCCCGCCAGTTCGCCGGGAAACTGGTCGCGCGGATAGATGAGAAACAGCGGCCCGAAGTCGCTGACCTGCAGGCGCTTGCCGTTCATGCTGTACGCGACGATCACGCCATAGCGGCCCGAGTCCGACACGGGAACGGTGTACGTGTAGTCGTCCAGCGTATGGATTTCGATCTGATCGCCGTACGCGCCCACGGTCTTGAGGATATCCGCGAGCAGCGGCCCCGTGAAGGTCGATTTGGCCGTCCAGGTCGTCGACGTCGAAATGTTATGAGCGGGCAGCGCGAGCAGATCTGCCTCGGAAAAATGAAAGACGGTGTGATCGGCGTCGTTGGTCTTCGAAATCTTGCCCTTCACGTCGAGCGCGAGCGTCGTCGCGAACGGCGCGGCGGCCGCTTCGAACGAAGCGAAAGCCAGCGCCAGCACGGACATCAGCGCCAGCACGCGCAACCATCCGTTCTTCTTGTGGTGCACTTTCAGGTCCCTCTTCTTGTGGTCTTGTTGTCAATGGTGCCGGCATTGTGCCTGACAACGCCGTCAGACAATAACGACAGCGCACCGGGACATGCCCCGACACAGAATCTTTACATGGCGTGCATAATATCGGCTCCATCTCAAAAAAAGCCGTTTCGCCGACGCGCGTCCATCCGGCACATCACACTGCGCAACATCCGTCCGTCATGAAAAAGCCGGTTCTACCGTTGACCTACGAACAGCTCGACCACTGGATCGACTCGTTGCAGCCCGCGCTGCTCGAAGAGCGCTTCGCCGCCGCCGTCGGCATTCTACGGGGCGGCGCGCCGCTCGCGTTGATGGCGTCGCACGCGATCGGCGTCCCCGTCGCGTTTCTCAGCTACGACCGTCGGGCGCGCCATGTCACGTGGGATTCGGCGCAACCGCTGCCGTCGCCGGGCTCGAAAGTGCTGTTGTGCGAAGACATCGCGGGGCGCGGTTTCACGCTGGTCGACTGCATCGCGTTTCTCGAACAGCACGGCCTGATCGTCAAGACGCTGACGGGCGCCTACGACGAAATCAGCCGCATCCGCCCCGACTACGCAAACGACGCCTCGGGCTTTTTCGCGCTGTTTCCGTGGGAGCGGCAAGCCTACACGGACGACTATCGCGAGGACTGGCTGAAAGTCGAGGCCGGTTCCACCGAGAAAATGGCGGATGACCACGAATACGCGACGTACGCGATCGATCTGGACGGCATCCTGCTGCCCGACGTGCCGCTGTCACGGTATGACGAAGATCTCGCCGCCGCTTTGAACGAGCGCGACGCGCTGCTGCCGTACGAAGTGCTGCCCGACGTCGATCTGCAGAAGGTGCGCGCGGTGATCACGGGCCGGCCTCACGCCGATCTCCAGCGCACGCGCGCGTGGCTGGAACGTCACGGCTTCGGCCATCTGGAACTGGTGATGCGCACGCCCGACACGCACGACGAAACGCCCGAAGGCGCCGCCGCGCACAAGGCGGCCGCGGCACTGCGCTGCGGCGTCACGCACTTCATCGAAAGCGATCCCGTGCAGGCGCTCTATATCGCGAAGCTCGCGCCGCTGCTGCGCGTGATCTGGTGGGACGCGCTCAAGCACAAGGGCACGCTCCTCAGCGCGTCGGCCTGGCACTGAGGCTTCACGACGCTTTACGACGCTTTTGCGGCGGCGCGCTACGCCGCCTGTTCCTTCCCTTCGCCCAGTTGCAGATGCCGCGCGGCGCGCTGCGAAGCGACCACGATCAGCTTCATCGTCGCGCGCGTCGCACCGACGAACAGCTTGCGCGCGTTGCGCTCGTCGAACGCGTCGAAATCCACTTCGCTCAGGATCACGCACGGCGCCGACTGCCCCTTGAAGCGGTAGATCGAATCGAGCAGCACGTCGCCTTCCCGATACGCGGGATTGCCGAACAGATCGTATTTGCCCGTGAAGCTGCGCAGCCGGTGCGGGCCAAGATGATCGAGCGGCCACAGCACCGAGCCTTCGCGTCCGCGAAACGACAGCACCGCGATGTCCTGCTTCCGAAAACCAAGCGCGAGCGCGTGGGTGATCGCGCGCTTGGTCGCGTCGATACAGCTGTCGGGCGTCTGGGTTTCGTCGTAGGTCGACAGCGAAATATCGGAGCCGTCGAACGGACCGCCCGCCGACAGACTGCCCGCCAGCGGCACCGTCGCGCCGACCACGTTGCGCAGGTAGTCGAGGATGTCGCGCGGACTGCGATAGTTGGTCGATTCGCGCAGCACCGTCCAGCCCGGCAGCGCGACGGGTTCGCGCATGTACAGGTTCTGCAGCGGGTCTTCGAGCCACCACCACGCGCCGCCCGGCTTCAGCAGCCGTTCGAGCGAAGCCACCCAAGGCTGCTGGAAATCCTGCCCTTCGTCGACGATCAGCACGTCGTACTGCCAGCGCTCGTCGATCGGCGTCGCGGCGAACGCGCTTTCGAGCTGCGCAAACACGTCGTTGCTCTGAAAGTCCGGCGCGCTGCCGCTTTCGCGCACGATCCAGTCGCATAGCTGGTGATAGTTCGCGATCTTCGCTTCCGGCGGCGCGACGCGCGCGATGTGATCGGCGAGCGGCCGGTTGAAGCACACGTACAGCGGCCGCTCGCCGCGCGCGACGGCGTCTTTCATCACCTGCACGGCCAGCTGCGTCTTGCCGGAACCTGCCGTTCCGATCACGCGCAGCCGGAACGGCGAGAATTCGAGCCGGCGCGCCCACGTCGCCAGCCCGCCCGCGAGCCGCGTGACGAGCGTGCCCGCCTGACCGACGAGCGCGCTCGTGTCGGGCGCGAGCGCGAGTTCGTCAGCGAGAAAATGGTGGATCTTCGACGCGCACGCGAGACGCGGCTCGTCGGCGGGCAGCGCTTCGCGGATGATGTCGATCATCTGGTCCTTGCGTTTTGCATCGACGATGCGCGCCGGGTTCACGCCCGCAATCGCCGTGTCCCGAACGACATGATCCGGGCAATACAGCAACTCTTCGATGAAATACGTGCCCGCGCCGAACTCCGCCGTGAAGCGCCGGTGCAGCCCTTCGATCGTGCGCGCCAAAGCAATCGCGACGTTGCGCTCGGTCTGCATGTAGACCTTGACGAGCCCTTTCGGCGTTTCGCGCAGGAAGCCGGTTTTCTGCTCGACGATCATCACGCGCCCCGACGGACTCACGATGACGAAGTCGGCCTCGCCGAACACCGAAAACCCTTCGTGCAGCCGCGTCCAGTGCACGCCGTGATAGACGGTGTAGTCGCGCGGCAGCGCCTCTTCGAACAGCGCCAGCGTTTCGCGCTCGCGCGCGGCGGCGCCCGTGGTGGCGAGACTCTTCCAGTCGTCGGGGACAATGCGGGCCATGCGCGCCTCGTCAAATTGGGGTGCGCCCATTGTACGCAACGCCCGTAGGGGCTTTTGCCGCTAAAGGAAAGAAAAACCCGCTTCGTGTATCGTGGGTGGTTGAACGCCGCGCGAGGCGCGGCTTGCCAACGTAGTGAGAAGAGGAAGAGGATTACCGGATGATTACAGTTTGGGGACGCGCAAACTCGGTCAACGTGCAGAAAGTCCTGTGGGTATGCGACGAACTGGTCCTACCCTACAACCGCATCGACGCCGGCCTGCAGTTCGGCCGCAACGACGAGCCCGAATATCTCGAGATGAACCCGACAGGCAAGGTGCCGACGCTCGTCGACGGCGACTACGTGCTGTGGGAATCGAACTCGATCCTGCGCTATCTGGCGATGCAGTACGGCGCATCCAGCCTGCTCTACCCTGAGGAACCGAAGGCGCGCGCCAGCATCGACCGCTGGCTCGACTGGTCGCTGACCACGCTGCAGCCCGCCGAGCGCCCCGTGTTCTGGGCCATCGTGCGCACGCCGGCGGAGCAGCGCGATAACGTGAAGCTCGCCGCCGACATCGAGAACGTCGCAATGCTGTGGAAGATGCTCGACGCACAGCTGCAAGGGCGCTTCTTTATCGAAGGCGAGAAGTTCACGCTCGCCGATGTCGTGCTCGGCGCGTATGCGAAGCGCTGGTTCGGGCTGCCGGGCGTCGATCGTCCGTCACTGCCCAATCTGGAACGCTGGTATCTGCGGCTCGCCACCCGCTCGGGCTTCAAGCAATACATCGACTTCGATCTGACCTGACATCATGACCATCTCGCTTTACGCATGGGGCACGCCGAACGGTCGCAAGATCAGCGTCGCGCTCGAGGAAATGGAACTGCCGTACGTCGTGCGGCCGATCAACATCACGAAGGACGAGCAGTTCGATCCCGACTTCCTCGCGATCAGCCCGAACAACAAGATTCCCGCGATCGTCGATCCCGCCGGGCCGGACGGCCAGCCGATCAGCGTGTTCGAATCGGGCGCGATCCTGCTGTATCTCGGCGAGAAAACGGGCAAATTTCTGCCGAAGAGCCTGCGTGACCGCGTGCCTGTGCTCGAATGGCTGATGTGGCAGATGGGCGGTTTCGGACCGATGCCGGGCCAGGTGCATCACTTCGCGGCGCTCGCATCCGAGGACGACAAACGCTACGGCCTGAAGCGCTTTTCGACGGAAACGCGGCGGCTGTATTCGGTGCTCGATGCGCGGCTCGGCAAGACGGAGTACGTGGCGGGTGAGCTGTCGATTGCAGACTTCGCGATTCTCGGCTGGGCGTGGCGGCACGAGCGCCATAAGGTCGATCTCGCCGAGTATCCGAACGTGAAGCGCTGGTACGAGACGCTGTTCGAACGTCCCGGCGTGAAGCGCGGCTTCGACGCGAAGCTCGACTGACGCGCCTCGCTTGCCGGCGGGCTATCCAGGCGGGATGAACCGTATAATCAGCGGATGAAAAACGCCAAGCCAACTGCTGCCGCCGCCTCCGCTGCACGGGAAGATGCGCATCACGCGCATGCCGCGGGTCATGACCATTCGCATGAGCACGACCCGCATCATGACAATGCACACGGCACGCCCGCTTCCCCCGAAGCGGCGCTCGCGCTGGCCGAAGAATATTGCCGCGAACGCGGCGAAAAACTCACGCCGATCCGCCGCAAGGTGCTGGAGCTTCTGCTGACGTCGGGCCGCGCCACCAAGGCGTATTCGCTGCTCGACGACATGCGCCAGATTCACCCCGGCTCCGCGCCGCCCACCGTGTATCGCGCGCTCGACTTTCTGCTGTCGGCGGGACTCGTGCACAAGATCGAGTCGATCAACGCGTTCGCCGTCTGCCACGATCTGACGCAATGCCAGCACGGCATTCTCGTCGTGTGCCAGCAATGCGGGAACGTCACCGAACTGCATCAGCCGGCGCTGCGCGAGGCGCTCGTCGCGCAAATCGAAAACGCGGGATACCGGCTCGCCGGCGACGGAATCGAGCTGAAAGGACTGTGTTCCGCGTGCCAGGCGGCGCAAGCCGCCGGCAGCTGAATTGCCCGCAAAGAACCGACAAAAGCGCCGCGCTTCGAGCGTCAGGTCAAACCGGCGGCGCGCGCGCCTATCGCATCGTGCAACAGCGTCACCAGCGCCTCGGGCGGCGCCGGCTTCGTCATGAAATGCTGGAATCCTTCGCCGATGCTGCGCAGCCGGTAGGCTTCATCGGTATGGCCCGTGAGGGCCACTGCGACCGAAGGGGAATGATCGCCGCGAATCTCGTGATCCCGCACGCGTTGAATCAGATAAAAGCCGTCCATCGCGGGCAGATCGAGATCGCAGACGACGGCGTCGGGCAACGCCCGCACAGCCGCTTCGACACCCTCTTCCGCATCCGCCACGGCGATGACGTTCGCCCCTTCCGATTCGAGCAGAATCTTCAACGATTCCCTGTTTTGCGGGTCGTCTTCAACGAGCACGATCGTGGCCTGATCGAGCCTCAATACTCCGTTCATCTTGATGTTATTGCTTGAAAATCTGGTTATGCATTCTGACGTGGTCATGATTTAACGCTTGATGTACCGCGCCAGCACCGGCAGCGGAAAACAGTTCAACGTTTCTACTCTCGTATGCACGTTCTTACCAACGGATGACGGACGCGCTGTTCGTCCACCCATCTACCCTGTTTCGCGAATTCGTCACTGCGCGCGCGGTTGCGCGGCGCATGTCCACAACTCGGAGCGCGGCGCATGTCCACAACTCGGACTCGATTTTACCCGTCGAGTTGCACGTCACTGTGCGCTTGTCCGCTTCGGCATACACGTTGACGCCCAATGGCACCGCGCCATCTTGACGATGGCGCAAGGCGCTTGCGTGACCGTCCGAAGGCAGACTTGCGAAACGCATAGCATGAAGCACAATGCGTGCCGCCTGGACGAGATTTTGCCGGAGGTAGCCTCAGGTGCGTGCGACGCCATGCGTCAGCAGCGCAACGGCATGACGCGCGATATCGGCGGCTGTGAGCTTGCGGCGTGCCGGATCGTTGCGCCACATCGACGACGTGGCGAGCGGCAGAATCGTCAGACCGATCACCGACAGAAACACCAGCGACGGCTCCAGTGCCGCGTTGATCTTGCCGTCCTTCTGCCATTGCTCGATGTACGCGATGCCGCTCTTCTGGTTCGCGTCGCCGAAACGTTCGTGCATGCGCTGCTTGAGCAGGCCGCCTTCGCTGATCACTTCGCGGATCCACAGCGACGGGAACCACGGATAGTCGCCCGCCACCTCGACGAGCCGTTCAGCGAGCAGCGTGATGGCCGCGACGGGATCGTCGGGATGCGCCTGAAACGAACCGCTGAGCCGCGCGCGCAACGGCAGAAAACGCTCGTCGATCAGCACGTCGAGCAGCTGGTCGCGCGTCTTGAAGTAGTAATGCATCATCGCGGGCGTGAAACCGGCCTCGCGCGCGACCTGCCCGAGCGTCGTATCGACGATGCCCTGCCGCGCGAACAGCGCGAGCGCCGCGTCCAGCAAACGGGCGCGCTGTTCCGGGCCGCGCCCGCTGCCGGACGGCCGGCCTGGCCTGCGGGCGACGGATGCCACGGGCGGCTCTACCGCTGCGTCACCGTCGCCAGTCTGCGACACACGCTCCATCTGACCCGAATCCCCTGCTGCTTTCCTTGCCATGACCTGTATTTGACGAACACTGGAATAAGGCATATATTAATCTGCGTGTTAATTAATTTCAAGGCAACTTGAAAGCAACGGAATCCAACATGGACAGCCCCACTCTCACCGTCGACGCCGCGCCCGCAACCAGCGATCGCCCGTCCTTGCGCGTGCTGTTTCCCGCGCTGCTGCTGGTGATGCTGCTCGCCGCGCTCGACCAGACCATCGTGTCGACCGCGCTGCCGACCATCGTCGGCGAACTCGGCGGTCTCGACAGCCTGTCGTGGGTCGTGACGGCCTATCTGCTGACGTCGACGATCGTCGTGCCGTTGTACGGCAAGTTCGGCGACCTGTTCGGCCGCAAGATCGTATTGCAGACGGCGATCGTGCTGTTCCTGATCGGCTCCGCGCTCTGCGGCGTCGCGCAGAACATGACACAGCTGATCCTGCTGCGCGCGCTGCAAGGACTCGGCGGCGGCGGATTGCTCGTCATCACAATGGCCGCGATCGGTGACGTGATTCCGCCTGCGGAACGCGGCCGCTATCAAGGCGTATTCGGCGGCGTGTTCGGTCTTGCCACGGTGATCGGTCCGATGATGGGCGGCTTTCTCGTCGACCATCTGTCGTGGCGCTGGATTTTTTACATCAACGTGCCGCTCGGCATTGCTGCGCTGCTCGTGATCGGCGCCGTGTTCAAGCCGCGTGTGGCGCAGGTGAAGCACACCATCGACTACATGGGCGCGGCCTTTCTCGCGGGTGCCCTCACCTGCGTGATCCTGTTCACGAGCCAGGGCGGCACGGTGTTGCCGTGGACGTCGCCGCAACTGTGGGGCACGCTGCTGCTTGCGTTCATCTGCATCGGCGGATTCATCTATGAAGAGCGTCTCGCCGTCGAACCGATCATGCCGCTCGAACTGTTCCGCGACCGCACCTTCCTGCTGTCGAGCGCGATCGGTTTTATCGTTGGCGTATCGCTGTTCGGATCGGTGACGTTTTTGCCGATGTATCTGCAAGTGGTGAAGAATTCCACGCCGTCGCAAGCGGGCATGCAAATGCTGCCGATGATGGGCGGCGTGCTGCTGATGTCGATCGTCACGGGACGCATCATCAGCCGTATCGGCAAGTACCGGATCTTCCCGATCATGGGCACGTTCCTCGTCGGCGTGGCGATGGTGCTGCTCACTACGCTCAAACTCACGACGCCCGTTCACGTGATGTACGCGTACATGGCCGTGCTCGGTTGCGGACTCGGCATGGTGATGCAGGTGCTGATTCTCGCCGTGCAAAACGCAGTGCCGTTCAAGCATCTCGGCACGGCGACGTCGGGCGCTACGCTGTTTCGTTCGATTGGTGGATCGGTCGGCGTCGCGGCATTCGGCGCAGTGTTTTCGAATGGACTGAGCGCGCGTCTGCAAGCGCTGATTCCCGCCGACACCGAATTGCCGCATGCACTCGGACCCACTGCCATTCACCACTTGCCGGAAGTACTTCGCAACGATTATCTGCAAGCATTCGCAGGCGCTTTGCATACGGTGTACATCGTTGCGGCATGCGTCGTGGTGCTCGCGTTCGCGCTTGCATGGCTACTGAGAGATCATCCGCTGCGCCAGCACTAAAGCCCGTCGAAAACGGACAAACGCTAGCAAACGCACACGCGTCGTTGCATGCACGAAAGGCGTGCAATCTATTATCGACGTACTCCACACATTGACAGGCCGGCCTTGATAAGCGCCGGCCTTTTGTTTGAGGACGGCGTTTCCTATGATTAATTCATGCGCTGCTGCGTTGTATTCGCGTCTATGCAAAAACCCTGATGCGCCATCGTTTTCCCCCTGAAATTGCGGCGCATTTGTGTGCGATAGGTAACAACGTCGATTGACGCGACGAACGAAAGAAACCATATTGGCACACACAGCGGCCCCGTAATGAAACGACTGGGCCGGCCGCTACCCAGCGCATGTGGATCGCGAGTTCCGCCAACTGCGAGTTTGCTTCAACTTCGATCCTGAGCATGCCGAAATGGCATCGCATCCAACTGGTTGGGGTTAAGCATGTCTGCTGAAACGTCACCTGCCCAGGGTTTTCCAACGCCGTGTACACGTTGCGGCGGCGTGCTGTACCAGCATGTCGATTTCTGTCCGTACTGCGGCGCCGACCATCCACTCGAGCCTGTTCAGCGCAAGCGCGCCGGCACGCAACTGCGCGCTGTCGAGACGCAATCGTCCGCGCCTGTCGGCCTTGCCGCCGACCTCGCCGCAGAGGGCGGCGCAGGCCTCGCGCCGCTCGTTTCGCCCGACATACCGATTCCACCCCTCGACGTCCCGCATCCGCTCTGGCAAACGGCCGGCCGCTGGATCTTCACGAAAGGCGTCGTGCTGATGCTGTTCATCGTCGCGCTCGGTTATGCGGGCTATCTGCTGCTGGGCGACAACCATCGACAGGACACAGGCAGCGACGAGCCGACGAATAGCGCGAGCACGGTGGGCGGATCTATTTCACCGTATACACCGCCGCCGACGGCACGCAATCTGCCGACTGCCAACGTAACGAACGTGCCCGTCTCGAAGACGCCTGCTGCATCCGTTGCAGTCATCGCGCCTGTCGTACCCATCGCGCCGCCGAAGCCGCGCGCGGTACAGCACTATCGCGATGTGCCCGATGCATTGCGCGCGGCGCGTGCAGGTCTCATGCACAACAGTCTCGCGGACGCGAAGACCGCGCTATCCGATGCGCTTTCCATCGAGCCGAACAACTCGGAAGCACTGCAGATGCAAAGCGATCTGAAGGATCGCGAGAACAAACGCGATGCTGCGTTAGGCGTTGCGAACACCTGTGCCAAAGACAAGCTATGGAGCTGCGTACGCGACCGTGCATCGCAGGCACTCGCCATCGATGTCACCAGCGTCGATGCGCAAGCGTTGCTCGAACGCGTGATTCTGTCGACGGGATGGAAGCCGTTGACCAGCGCAGCCACTTCTTCGCAACGCGCTGCCACGACGACGAAGGCGAACACAACGCCCGCCGTGCCCGTCAACAACACCACAGCGGCGAATGCGACAGCAAATACGGCAGCAACGAATACGGTCGCCGGCAACGGGGCGAGCGCCGTCAGCGGCATCGACGCGCAGATGCGCGCGATCCGCGAATCGGGCTGGAAGCAGCAGCCTGCGTCAGCGAACAAACAGTAGAGCACGTCACGCAATCGAGAAAACGAAGCTACTCAACGTATTGCAATGCCTGATGTAACGGAACATGCGCGTCAGCCGTTGGCGCATGCTGTTCAACACACCATAAGGTAGGTCGACCATGCTCAAAACAATACTGACGGGATTGACGGCACTGTTGAGCTTATTGATCGCGTCGCTGGTCGTGGCTGCTACGCCCGCAACCAGCGCGCACTACAAGATCGTCACGGGACAGGAGCGCGGCACCTATATCCAGATCGGCGCGGACCTCGCGAAATATGTCGCGCAGCCGGCCGGAATCGACCTCGAAGTGATGCCGTCGAAGGGTTCCGCAGAGAACGTGCAGCGCATGCGTTTCGAGCCGGGCGTCAAGCTCGCGCTCGTGCAATCGGATGTGTATCAGGCTTATCTCGACATGGCGAATTCGGGCAACGCCGACGCGGGCACGACGATCCGTCCGCTGCGCCTCATCATGCCGCTCTATAACGAAGAGATCTACTTCGTCGTGCGCAACGACTCGCCGATGAAGACGATCAACGAGATCAAGGACAAAGTCATCAGCATCGGCCCGATCGGTAGCGGCACCGCGCAATCGGCGACCACGCTCTACCATTTGATGTTCAACCAGGCCATTCCCGAACAGAACGTGCAGAGCCTTTCGAACGAAGACGCGATTGCCGCGCTCGTCGTGAAGAAGATCGACGTGGCCGTGATCGTCGCGGGACAGCCGGCCAAACTCTTCACCGACATGAATCCCGATCTGCTTTCGCAGATCCGCATTCTGCGTCTCGATCCGAACGTGTCCGAAACGACGCGCGCGAAGGAAACCTATTTTCCCGCGACGATCCGCCAGAGCAGCTATCCGAACTGGCTGAAAGACGACGTGCCGACGCTGACCGTGAAGGCCTTTCTCGTCACCTACGACTACGGCCTGCGCGACACGGTGAGCAATCTGAACCGTTTCGCCGATTCGCTGTGCGAGAACTTCGACACGCTTCAGGAAAAGGGCCATCCGAAGTGGAAGCAGGTGAAGCTCGAGTTGCCGCCGCTCACGAAAGGCTGGCAATACTATCCGCCCATCGAACGGCACTTGCGTTCGTGCATTGCGCGGCGTGCGTCAATGTCGACGGGCAACACGTCGGCGTCCGTGCAGCAGCAACAGCAGCCGTCCGCGCCGAAAGCGAACAAACGTCCGTGCTCCGATCAGGAACGTCTGCTTTTGCTGTGCGGCAAGTGACAATGCGCTAGCGCAACGGCCATAAAAAACGCCACGACGCTGAATACGTCGTGGCGTTTTTCATTGCGATGCGTTCAGCGCGGCTATTGCGCCGACACCATGCCTTCCCATCCGAGCCCAAGGCTCTTCTGCAACGCCACGTAGTCCTTGATCAGCTGCGCGCCGCTCTGGATGCGATTCTGTTCCGCCGAATAGCGCGTGCGCTCGGTATCGAGCCAGTCGAGCGCCGTCGCCGTGCCCGCGCGATAACGCTGTTCGGTCAAGGTCGCCGCACGCGTCGCGGACGATTCGACCGTGCGCAGACTGACGACGTTCTCGCGCTCATGGCCGTATCGCGAGAGCGCAACGTCGGCATCGCGCAGCGCGCCGAGCACGGTGCTTTCGTACTTCGCCTGCGCTTCGTCGAACGCGGCACGCGACTGATCGACGCGCGCCTTCGTGCGGCCGAAATCGAATGCGTTCCATTGCAGATACGGCACCGTGAGCCACGTGAAGTTGTTCTTGCGCACCAGATGCCCCGGGTCCGCAGCACTGAAACTCAAACTGCCGAACAGCGTCACCTTCGGAAACCAGTCCGCTTCGCGCTCGCCGATCTGCGCACTCTGCGACGCGAGCCGCCGCTCGGCCGCACGCACGTCGGGACGACGACGCAGCAATTGCGCCGGATCGCCGACGGCGATCGTCTGCGGCAACACGGGCAGCGGCGCGGACGCGTTCAGCATGTCGTCGAGTGCGCCGGGCTCGCGGCCCGTGAGCACGGCGAGTTCGTCGAGCGATTCGGCAATCTGCGCATCGAGCGGAATGAGCGCATTGCGCGTGTTCTCGACCTGCGTGCGCACGCGTTCCACATCCAGTTGCGAGGCGACGCCGCGCTCGCGCCGCTGCTCGGTCAGCGTCAGCACGCGCTCTTCGAGTTCCGCCGACTTGCGCACGATCGCCATGCGCTGCTGCTGATCGCGCAAGCCGACATACGCGCTGCCGATTTCGGCGGCGAGTTGCACATGTGCGTCGGCGAGATCCGCTTCCGATGCGTCCGCTTCCGCCGACGCCGCTTCGACCGCGCGGCGCGTGCCGCCGAACAGATCGAGTTCCCAGCTTGCATCGAAACCCGCCAGATACAGCGCAACGGGACCGCGTCCGCCCGACGAGCCGGAACTGCTGCCGCTCAGCGACGACAGATCGGGTTCGCGCGTGCGCAGATAGGCCGCACTCGCGCCGACCTTCGGCAGCTCGTTGCTCTTTTGCTGCGAGAGGCCCGCACGCGCCTGGCGCACGCGCGCCTGCGCGGCGCGCAGATCCGGGCTGTTGGCGATGCCCGCGTCGATCAATGCGGTCAGTTGCGGATCGCCGAGTGCGATCCACCATGCCGCGACGCTGGGCGCAGTCGATACGGCGCCGTCCGGCGCGCGCTTGAAGCTGGTCGCGTGCGTCGTGGACGGCGCGCCGTTGTAGTCGGGACCGACCGTGCAGCCCGCGAGCAGCACCGTCAACGCAGCCGCAAACGGCGACAGCATCGATCCGACGCGGGAAACATGAGAAAACCGGCGGCGCGTCACGGTATCGGCGCGCGCTGCGGCGGCGAAATCAAATAGCTTCATCACAGATATCAATGTCCGGCCGACGGCGTACCCGGTGCCGGCTTCTTGAGAAGAAAAGCGAGAGGAATGCACAGCAGCAGCGCGACCGCGAGCACGTAGAAGGTCTCGGAGAACGTGATCACGCTCGCCTGCAGCTGCATCTGCCCGGCAAGCTGGCCGAGCGCCTGCATCTTCGCGTAGGCCATGTCGCCGTGCTCGGCAAAAAAGCCCGCTGCGCTCTGCGCAATATGCTCCTGACCGACGAGCGAATTCGCCGTCACCGATTCGCGGATCATGTCGTCATGAAACGTATTGCGCCGGTCGATGAACGTGCCGAGCAGCGCGAGTCCCACCGAGCCGCCCAGATTGCGCGCCATGTTGTAGAGGCCCGCTGCATCGCCCGCCTGTTCGCGCGGCACGGCTGCCATCGACGCCTGGTTCAGCGGCATCATCGCGAGCACCTGGCCGACGCCGCGCAGCAGTTGCGACCACGTGAAGTCGTCGCCCGCGCTTTGTGCCGTCAACGAAATGTCGAGCAGACAGCTGCCTGCGAAACACGCGAGTCCGCCCATCACGAGCAGACGCGTATCGACACGTCCCATCAGACGCGGCAACACGGGCATCATCAGAAACGCGGGCAAGCCCGACATCAGCATCACCGCGCCCGATTGCTGCGCGTTGTAGCCCGCTACGCTGCTCAAGAATTGCGGCAACAGATACGACACGCAATACAAGCCCGCACCGACCGTGAAGACGATGAAGATCACGCTCGAATAACGCGCGTTGGTCAGCAGCTTCAGCCGCACGATGGGATGCTTCGACACGAATTGCGCGGCGATCAGCAGCGCGATACCGACGGCGGCGACCACACTCAGCCATACGATCATCGGCGATTCGAACCAGCGCTCGCGCTGCCCTTCTTCGAGCACCACCGTCAGCGAACTCAGACCCGCTGCCATACCGACGATACCGAGCCAGTCCGCGCGCACGAACTGCTGCCAGTTGGTGCGTGCCGTGTCCAGCCCTGCGACGAGCAGCACGACGAGCGCGACGCCCACGGGCAGATTCAAAAAGAAGCACCAGCTCCAGTCGATGTTCTCCGCGAGCCAGCCGCCGACCACCGGCCCCAGCAATGGCCCGAGCAGCACGATCAGGCCGAACATCGTCATGCCGATCGGCATTTGATGACGCGGCAGCCGCGTCGCAACGATGGTCTGCGCCGTCGGAATCATCGCGCCGCCCGCGAAGCCCTGGCCGATCCGCCCGACGATCATCTGCGGCAGGCTATGCGACATCCCGCACATGATCGAGAACAGCGTGAAGAGCGTCGCGTTGCCGAGCAGAAAATTGCGCAGCCCGAACACGCGCGTGAGCCACGCGGCGAGCGGAATCATCACGATCTCGGACATCAGATAGCCCGTCGAAATCCACGTGCCTTCCGTGCCCGTCGCGCCGATCTGCCCTTGAATCTGCGGCAGCGCGGAGTTCGTGATCGAGATATCGAGCGTCGCCATCAGCGCGCCGAGCGCGCCCGCGGCGACGGCTGTCCAGTCGGCGGCGCTCGCGTTGGCAGGCTTCGCCGCAGCTTGAGGGTGCGTCTGCGATTGCGATTGCACGGCGGCGTGCTCAGCCACGGTTGTTCTCGTGCGCGACGTGCGCTTCGTTTTCGCGTTCGTTTTCGCGTTCGATACTCGCTTCGTTATTGCGCGCATCGCGCGTATCGACGTCGACGTTCACCGACAGCCCCGGCAACAGCACCTTGCGCGTTTCCGGCCCGATATCGAGCTTGATACGCACAGGCACGCGTTGCACGATCTTCGTGAAATTGCCCGTCGCGTTCTGCGCGGGCAGCAGCGCGAACTGCGAGCCCGTGCCCGGCGAGAAGCTGTCGATCGTGCCGTGCAGTTTCGCCCCCGGCAACGCGTCGACGCGCAGCGTGACGGGCTGGCCCTTGCGCATCATGCCGATCTGCGTTTCCTTGAAGTTCGCGACGAGATACACGTCCTGCACGGGCACGATCGTCATGAAACGCGTGCCCGGCTGCGCGTATTGACCGACGCGCACACTGCGGTCGCCGACGCGTCCGTCGATCGGGCTCTTGACCATCGTGTCCTGCGCGTCGAGTTGTGCCTGGCGCGCGCTGGCCTCGGCGGCGGCCAGTTGCGCGCGCGCCTGTTCGATCGCGGCGTGCGTCGTCGGGATCTGGCGTTCGGCGCTTTGCAGCGCGGCGGCGTCGGCCGCGCGCGTCGCGCTGGCCTGGCGCTGCGTATTGCGCAGATCGGCGACGCGCTCGTTCGTCTCCGCGCCCGTCGCGGCGAGCGGCTCGTAACGCTTGACCTGATCGGCGGCGTGCGCTTCGTTCGCGATCGCGCCGTCGAGTTGCGCACGCGCCTGCGCAATGGCCGCCTGCTGCTGCGCGATTTCCGCTTCGCCGCGCAGGATGTCGGCGTGGCGCGCGGCGATCGTTGCGTTCGCCTGTTCGAGCACGGCGTCGTACTGACGGCTGTCGAGCCGCACGAGCGGCTGGCCGCGCGTGACGCGCTGGTTGTCGCCGACGAGCACTTCGGCCACATAGCCCGACACCTTCGGCGCGACCGTCATGCCGTCGGCTTGCAGGTAAGCGTCGTCCGTACTTTCGATGAAGCGCCCCACGGTCCACCAGTGCGCGCCCCACGCAATGGCGCCCAACACGGCGACGCCGCCGATAACGAGAAAAACGCCCTTCTTTCTGGACCGTTGCGCACCCGCGGCGCGCCCCGATTCCTCAACGGGCAATGTGGCTGACATGTCGACTCCAGAATTATACCGATCGTTATAATTATTCCAGTTGGTACAATTTAGTCAACAATATTGTTTTCCCGTTCCTTACCTTTTACTGTTCTGTTGTTTTTGTACTCATCCTTCAATCGACGGGACGACTCGTGATTACACGCACACCGAGACACCGCCCCGCAGCGGAAGGCGGCTATCAGCGCGGCGAAGAGACCCGCGCAAAGATCATCGAGGCCGCCCTCGGCCTGTTCGGCGAACGCGGCTTCGAAGGCGCGTCGACGCGCGACATCGCCGAGCATGCGGGCGTCAACGCACCCGCGCTCGTGTATTACTTCGACAACAAGGAAGGCGTCTACCAGGCGTGCGTCGACTACATCATGACGAGCGTCTCGGCGTATTTCGCTGATGCCGTCAACGCGGCGCAGCAGGTTCTCGACGGCAATCCGTCCGACGACGAACTGATCGACGCGTTTCGCGTGATCCAGGCGCGCGTCGCCAGCTATCTGTTCACGACGGAAACGCCCGCTACGTGGCGTCTGTTCATGGCGCGCGAACAGGCGGGCCTCGGTCCTGCGTTCAGCGCCGAGCGTCTGAACGAGCGCATGCGCAAGCCGCTGCTGACGGTGAGTTCGGAAATCGTCGGGCGGCTGCTCGGGCGCCCCGCCGACGATCCCGAAACCATCATCCGTCTGCTCGCGATCAACGGGCAGCTCGTGTCGTTCCATCTCACGCGCTGCACGGCGCTGTCCGCGCTGCAATGGAAGTCGATCGACGGCGAGCGCCTGCAGCAGTTGTGCGCGTTGATCGACGAACAGAGCGTCGTGCTGTTGCGCGCGATGATCGACATGCGCGATGCGAACAAACAGCGTCGCAAGAAGAAATGAAGCAGAAGTGAAGCGTGGCGATTCGCCGACGTATGCCTTAACGTCCCTTACAAAGACAGACAGAACGTGACAGGCTCCGGCTTTCGCAGCGCACGCGTCAAGCCATGTCCGGCGCGGCTTCGCGCGATCTTTCGCGAGCCGGAACGCGTGCGCGAACGCGCAGGTTCTGTCGATTCTGTAACACGGCTGTTAAACGCGACTTGCGTTCGATGGGTAAGGTGCGGGCTTCGCACGTCGCCGTGCAAAAACGGCGCACGCGAAATGCACAACTCATTGAAGGAGCAATCGATGCGCAAGCTCGCGATTCTGGCCGTCATGGCCGCACTGACCGCCACACTGTCCGGATGCTGGTGGGGACCGCCTCCCGGCTGGGGCGGTGGCGGCGGCCCCGGCGGCGGTGGACCTGGCGGTGGCGGTCCCGGCGGCGGACCGCACGGCGCGGTAGCCGTGCCGCATGCAACGGCACAAGCCTGATCGTTGCGCGACGCGCGCCCGGCGTTCTGCGTGCGGGCGTCGCGTGCCGCTCAATGCCGCGCGGACATCTCGCGCGGCGCGGCGGGCGGCGTCATCCCGCCTTCCGCCGCGCTCCACTGTTCGACCCACTCGGGCATCTCGGGCGAAGCGTGCGTTACGTTCGCCAGCGCGAGGAGTTCATGCGTCGGCACGGTGCCGCCGCTGCGCTTCAGAAACCGCGCCCGCACGACACCCAGCGCAACCTGCACGCCATCGCGGACAAAGCCCTGTTCGATGAACACATGCCTGTCGTCCCAACCGATCACACGCGTCGCCACGTCGTAACGATCCCAGAGTTCGAGCGAACGATGAAAGCGCATCGTCTCCAGCGTGACGACGGGATACCAGCCGCGCTTCTTGATCAGCGGCCACATGCGCGAGCGCACCATCAGGTCGATGCGCGCGAGGTCGAGAATCGTGAAATAGCGGCCGTTCGTCATGTGACGCAGCACGTCGAGATCGTTCGGCAACACGCGAAACGGCGTGACGCAGGTGTCGAGCACATGCAGTTGCCCGCGACGCGGACTCAGCATGAGTGTGAGGAACAGACGAAACAACAGGTTCATGACGACGCTCGCAGTGACGACGCCGGCGCGACGCGCTGCCGGCCCAGGAGCCCGCATGTTAATCGACCATGCGATGCCGCGACGCCCATTCGTCTAGAGCATCTCTTCGCATGATGCCGTCAGATTTGCTTCACGCCGCCGTCGGCTGCCCCCGCTGCCAGATGCTCGGTGTGCATGTCGCTCAGACGGCAAAGCAGAATCCCGTAGCCCGCCAGATGACCGAGATAGACGCTCGTGAACACGCCGGGCGCGGGCAGCGTATCGACGATCTCGCGCAACGCATCCAGTTGCAACGGCTTCACTTCCAGCGGCGCGCGCTCGACACGCAGATCGGCCACGAGCGCAAGCTTCCCGTGCGCATCCACCAGCTTCGCGAGCCCCGCAAGAAACGCTTCGCGCCATTGAGGATCGAGCGCGGCGAACTGCTCGTGAAAGGTATCGACTGTCTCCAGAAAATTGACGAGCGAGTCGAACAGTTCGTGATAGCACCAGAAAAGCGGCAAACGCACGCGATTGCGCTGCAGATGCGGCGACAGCCACGCCTGCTGCAGATCGAGCTTGAGCAGGCCGTGTGCTTCCTTGAGATCGGTGCTCGACTTTCTCAGCCGGTCGGTCATCGCCTTCAGTTCCGCGCGATCGGGTTGACCCGACGCGAGTTGCGCGAGCGCTTCCGACGCCTGTTCGTTGCCGTCGTTCACGAGCCGGTTCGCCCAGAAACCGTGATCGGGCGGAAACGCGACCTGCTGAAGAATGAAGCCGAGCAGCATGCCCAGCACCACGCCGATCAGACGTTGCTCCAGCAGCGGAAGATGCTCGCCCGTATAGAGCACGAGCGTCATCGGGATCGTGATGCTCGTCATCTGGAACAGCGACGGCCTCAGACGCACGATCGTGAAGATCACGAGCGGCAGCAGCAGCGTGCCGAGCCACAGATGCGGCGCGGTGACCCAGATCACCAGCGTCGCGATCGGCATCGCGACGACGTTCGACATCACGCGTCGATAGAAATAGCCGCGCGCGGCCGAAATCGAACTGCCGAGCGCGAGCGTCAGCATCGTCGAACTCGCGAGCGCAACGGCCGCTTCGGGATAACCGAGGTTGTAGGGAATCGAAAAGCCGATCCACAGCCCGAGCGTGAGCTTGACGTACTTGGCGTTTTCCGAAAGCGAGAAGCGCGCGAGCGCGCGGCGAAACGGCGTCAGCGGCTTGTGAACGAACGAAACGGTCGACATGATGGCTCCTGCAAGGGAGTGGGCGCTGCCTGACTTGTGCTGGTTAGTGCTAGTTCTTGCTGGGTTGCGCTTGCACCGGATTGTACCGATCCATTGCTGAAACCCGATGTCAGCGGACAGCGTTTTAGTCTCCTGGATTTCCTCACCTCCTGGATTTCCTCACCCTCCTGGATCGGCTCACCCCGGCGGCGTGCCGCGGCCATTTTTGAAGCGCTTCATTTCCTTGCGTCGCGCAGGCATAGTGAGAGGTTTCCAGCTTCGGCACACGCAATCGACACAATGAGCGAGACCTCCCCCGTCGCCGCGCCCGTCATCCGCGACGCCACCGACGCAGACTTTCACGCTATCCAGTCCATCTACGCGCATCACGTGCTGACGGGCGTCGCGTCGTTCGAAGAGACGCCGCCATCCGTCGAGGACTTGCAGCAGCGCCGCGCCGCCGTGCTCTCGCATGGCTTGCCGTACATCGTGGCCGTCGTCGACGGCAAGGTGGCGGGCTATGCGTATGCGACGCTTTATCGGCCGCGCGTCGCGTATCGCTACACGATCGAAGACTCGATCTATATGGACGAAGCTTTCCGTGGCCGCGGCGTCGGTCGCGCGCTGCTCGCGGCGCTGATCGAGCGTTGCGAACAGGGGCCGTGGCGCCAGATGATCGCGGTGATCGCAGACGGCGGACGCGGCGGCTCGTTGTCGCTGCACACGAACGCCGGCTTCGAACTGGTCGGCACGTTGAAAGCGGTCGGCTTCAAGCACGGCCGCTGGCTCGATTCGACGGTCATGCAACGCGCGCTCGGGGACGGCAGCGAAGCATTGCCCGGGGACTAAAGCGGTCACGTGGCGTTCGAAGCGATTTGCCGCGCTAGAATCACCGCATGCCCAGAACGCCCAAACCCGCGCCGACGCCTGCGACGCCGCCCGCCGCGCAGCCCAACGAATACACCGTCGACGAACTCGCGCGCGTCGCCGAATCGACCGTGCGCAACATTCGCGCGTATCAGGACCGTGACCTGCTCGCGCCGCCGGAAAAGCGCGGCCGCGTGGGCGTGTATGACGACACGCACGTGTCGCGGCTCAAGCTGATCAATCACCTGCTCGCGCGCGGCTATACGCTCGCGAACATCCAGGACCTTATCAAGGCCATCGACGAAGGCCACGATCTGCGCTCGATTCTCGGTCTGGAGAACGCGATCGGCAGCCGCTGGTCGCACGAGCGCCCCCGCAAATACTCGCTCGTCGAGCTAGCGAAAATGTTCGGCGTCAAGGGCACGCCTGCATCGTTGACGAAGACGGTATCGAAAGCGATCGAACTCGGTCTGCTCGAACGCGACGGACTATCGTTCGTTGCACGCAGCCCGGCGACGTTGAACGCCGGCGCAACGATGGCGCAAGCGGGCATTCCGCTCGCCGATCTGCTCGACGCCGTGCACGCGTCGCGCGCTCACTTCAACGCGATCGCGAAGTCGCTGGTCGATCTCGTCGTGCGGCAACTGGACCATTACGAAGCCGACGCACTGCCGCCGCCCGCCGATGTCCCCGCGCTCGTCGATGCAATCTGGCGCGTGCGGCCGCTCGGCATGGTGCTGGTCGAGAGCGAAATGAACCGTGCGCTCGAAGAAGCATCGGGCGATTATCTCGGCAACCGCGTTGCGGCGATCATGAGCAAAAAGCTCGAACGGAAGCAGGCGCGCAGCGAAACACCCGTTCCAGCGCGTATCAGCAAAAAGAAAAAATAAACGGCATGCGGCACGAATCGACGTTCGTGCCGCGCCCGCTGCGTTTGAATGCTCCGCGCGCATGCCCTTCATGCCGTCGACTGCGCCTGACCCGCGTGTTTCAACTCGACGTTCAGCGTCGCAACATCCCGCATCCATAGAGTCCGCCGTCTAAACGCGCGCCTTGCGCGCTGCCGGTTCACACCCTATCGTTACATCACTCAATGTAACAGTAACCAGTGAACACAACAGGCAAAAACAGGGAGACGGACCCGATGAATGCACGCACGATGCCACCTGTCACACCCGACAACCCGACGCTCATCGAGACGGACATCGCCATCATCGGCTCGGGCTTCGCGGGTCTCGGCATGGCGATCCGTCTGCGGCAGTCGGGCATCACGGACTTCGTGGTTGCCGAGAAAGCGGAGTCCGTCGGCGGCACGTGGCGCGACAATCACTATCCGGGTTGTGCGTGCGACGTGCAATCGCATGTCTATTCGTTCTCGTTCGCACCGAACCCGCGCTGGTCGCGCATGTTCGCGCGTCAGCCGGAAATCCGCGCGTATCTAGAAGCGTGCGTGCAGCGCTTCGGCATCGCATCGCATCTGCGCCTGAGTCATAAACTCGTCAGCGCGACCTACGATGAAGCGCGGCATCGCTGGCAGCTGCGTTTCGCGAACGGTCAGCAGTGGTCGGCGCGCGTGCTCGTGTCGGGCATGGGCGGTTTGTCGCGTGCGGCGTTGCCGGAAATCGAAGGCCTCGATACATTCGAAGGCAAGATGTTCCACTCGCAGCAGTGGGACCACGCGTATTCACTCGACGGCAAGCGCGTCGCGGTGATCGGCACGGGCGCAAGTGCGATCCAGTTCGTGCCGCAGATCGCGCCGCGCGTCGCGCATCTCGATCTGTTCCAGCGCACGCCGCCGTGGATCATGCCGAAGGCCGACCGTGCCGTGCGTCCCGTCGAGCAATGGCTGTTCCGTCATCTGCCCTTCACGCAGAAGCTGATGCGTGCGGGCCTGTTCAGCCTGCTCGAATCGCGCGCGTTTGGGTTTGCAGTGCATCCGTCGCTGATGAAGACCGCGCAGAGAATCGCCGTGCGTCATCTTCACAGACAGGTCAGCGATCCGCAGTTGCGCAAGACGCTCACGCCCGATTACACGATGGGCTGCAAGCGCATCCTCATTTCCAACGACTACTTTCCCGCGGTTGCGCGCGCCAACGTGTCGGTGAAAACGGCGGGCATCGCGCGCATCGAGCCGCATGCGATCGTCACGACAGACGGCGTGCGTCATCCCGCCGACTGCATCATCTTCGGCACCGGGTTTCAGGTCGCCGATCCGTTTCCGCCGGGTGTCGTGAAGGGACGCGGCGGCATCGATATCGTCGACACATGGCGTAACGGCGCGCATGCGTATCTCGGCACGGCACTGCCCGGCTATCCGAACTTCTTCATGATCGTCGGCCCGAACACGGGGCTCGGACACAACTCGATGGTGTTCATGATCGAGTCACAGGTCGCGTACATCCTGCGCGCGCTCGAAACGATGCAGCGCGAAAACGCTGCCGCGATTGAAGTGCGTCCGCATGTCGAGCGTGAATACAACGAGCAGATCCAGCAGAAGCTCGGACGCGCGATCTGGTCCGTCGGCGGTTGCAAGAGCTGGTATCTCGATCCGCGCAACGGCAAGAACACGACGCTATGGCCGGGCTTTGCTTATCGCTTTCGCCAGGCCACGCGCACGTTTCGTATCGACGATTACTTCGCGTATGGGCCTGCCGTTCATGATGCGGAAGTAGCACATGTAGCGAGCGCGACAGCCGAAGCAACGTGACGACAAAGGCACAAGCTCAGGGAGACAACCATGAAAAACTTCAACGACCGCGTCGCCGCGATCACGGGCGCCGCTTCGGGCATGGGCCGCTCGCTTGCGATCCAGCTCGCGCGCGAAGGCTGCCATCTCGCGCTCGCCGATCGCAACGCAGCGAGTCTCGCCGAAACAGCGCAGCTTGCGCAGGCCGCCGCGCCGCCACGCATCGGCGCGCCGATGCGCATCACGACCTGCGTGCTCGATGTCGCCGATCGCAACGCCATGTACGACTGGGCCGCCGACACCGCGCGTCAGCACGGCCGCGCGAATCTCGTCTTCAACAATGCAGGCGTCGCGCTGTCGAGCACGATCGACGGCATGGATTACGCCGATCTCGAATGGATCGTCGGCGTTAACTTCTGGGGCGTCGTGCATGGGACGAAAGCGTTCCTGCCGTTGTTGAAGTCAGCCGGCGAAGGTCATATCGTCAACACGTCGAGCGTTTTTGGCCTCTTCGCGCAGCCGGGCATGAGCGGCTACAACGCCACCAAGTTCGCCGTGCGCGGTTTCACGGAGGCGCTGCGCCAGGAACTCGACCTGATGAAATGCGGCGTTTCCGCGACCTGTGTGCATCCCGGCGGCATCCGCACGGCGATTGCGCAATCGAGCCGCATCGCGCCGAACATGGTCGGCTTCATGATCGAAAACGAGCAGCAAGGCAAGGACGACTTCGAGAAGTTCTTCATCACCACAGCCGATGAAGCCGCACGCACGATACTCGACGGCGTGCGCCGCAACAAACGACGCGTGCTGATCGGCCGCGATGCGCGCGCCGCCGACTGGCTCGCGCGCACGCTGCCCGCTGCGTATCAGGCGCTCGTCGTGCTGCAGACGCGCCGCATGAAGCGGCTCGCGCAAAAACGCGCACGACGTTCGACGGATGTCGAAGGCCGGCGCGTATAACGATGCTCAAGGAGAACACGCCATGATGCCCATTCGCCGCGACCTCCGTTTCGCCCTGCCCGCCGATCGCGCCTGCGACTGGCATCGGCTCGGCCCACACGTCACGCATTTCTTCAATGCACTCTCGCTGCTGTTCCCCGCGGGCGAGCGATTTTTCATGGACAGCGTGCGCCACTATCGCGATCAGATCGACGATCCCGAGCTGAAGAAGCAGGTACTCGGCTTCATCGGTCAGGAAGCGATGCATACGCGCGAGCACATCGAATACAACGATCTGCTCGAACGCGCGGGGTTGCCTGCGCATCGGCTCGATAAACGCCTGACGTGGTTCCTCAATCTGAATCGCAAGTTGCTGCCGCATTCGCATCAACTCGCGATGACCGTCGCGCTCGAGCACTACACGGCCATGCTCGCGGGTCTGTTGCTCGATGACGGTTCGCGTATCGAAGGTTCCGTGGAAGGTTATGCGCAGATGTGGACGTGGCACGCACTCGAAGAAACGGAACACAAGTCGGTTTCGTACGATGTGTGGAATACGGTGATGAAACCCGGCCTCGCGCGCTATCTGATCCGTACGGGCACGATGCTCGCCGTCACCGTGTTCTTCTGGCTGATCGTGTTCGATTTCCACGTCCGGCTGCTGATTCACGATCGCAAACGCGGCCACAATCTGCGCGGTTTGGGGAGCGTCGTGAAGTTTCTGTATGGACCGAAGCACGGCGTGTTTCCGGGTATCGCGCTCGAATGGCTGCGCTTTTTCAAGCCTGGATTTCATCCGTGGGATCACGATAATCGCGCGCATCTTGAGCGCATCGACGGACTGATCGCCGCCGTCGACGCCGCCAACGCTGAGAACCCCGGCGCGCTGAAAGCATCGCGGCGCGGCGTACGGGCCGCGGCATGATCCGCGATGTGCAGACCGTCGATGCAGACGGCGTTCAACTTGCAGTCTATGTCAGCGGGCCACGCGACGCACCGCCTGTCGTGCTCGTGCATGGCTATCCGGATTCGGCCGCAGTATGGGAGCCGATCCGCGCGCTGCTGGAGCCGCGTTATCGCGTGATTGCGTACGACGTGCGCGGCGCAGGCGCGTCGGATGCGCCGCGCGAGCGCGCGTCATACCGGCTTGAACGCCTCGCCGCCGATCTGAACTCCGTCGCCGATGCGACCTGTGGCGCGCGACCGTTTCATCTCGTCGGTCACGACTGGGGTTCGATTCAATGCTGGGAAGCCGTGACGAACGACGCACTGCAAGGCCGCATCGCGTCGTTCACGTCGATCTCCGGCCCCTGTCTCGATCATGCGTCGCTCGGACTGCGCGGCGATCGTGCGCAACGATCCGCGCGTCCGTTCGGCGCGGGCGTTCGACAGATGCTGAAGTCCTGGTACATCGTTTTCTTTCATCTGCCGATCCTGCCCGAACTCGTCTGGCCGCTCGGCGGTGCATATGGCTGGCCGCTGTGGCTGCGTGCGACGGAGCGCGTGCGCGCACCGCGTGACCCGGCTCAACTGCGCAACGCGTTGAACGGGCTGCAACTGTATCGCGCGAATTTCATCGAAAAGCTGCTGCGACCGCGCGCCCGTCGCGCACATGCGCCTGTCCATTTCATCGTCCCGCTGCGCGACCGCTATGTCGGATCCGCATTGACGCTTGGGCTCGACGCGTGGATCGGCCCGCATTCGCGCGATGAAATCGATGCGGGCCATTGGGTCGTGCTGCGCGACCCTAAGCGCGTCGCGGCCAGTATCGAGCGCTTCGTCGACACATGCGAAGCGTCGCTTCAGACGATCGGCAGCGTGCGCGTGAACATCGTCGGATAGTCGATGACGAGTCCGTCTTCGTCCACTTTCAGTTCCGCCGCGAAGCCCGTATCGATGCCTTCATAACGGTATTCGACGTCCGGCTCGATGCACGTATACGCCTGTTCGACTCGCAAGACCTGCAAATCAGGCACCGAAATGAACGCGACGGCGATCGGCTCGCGCGCGCCCTTCGCCAGTTGCAGGCGACGGATGGGCAGCGTGTTCGTGAACGGCGTGGCCGCGATGTCGATATCGATGCAGCCCGCGAGCGACGGCAGCATGAGACCGTGCGCGTCATGCCAGCTGCCTTCACCGTCGCCATGCAACTCGAGTTCCGCGCCACCGACCACCTTTAACCACGCATGCAGCGTGCGCCAGTGCAGATCGCATTTCACGCGATACATGAGGCCGTACGCGCGCCCGTCGCGCTCGCCGACCAGCACGCTTTCGGTGTAGAAGCCGTCGGCGCGTGCGTCGAACGCGAGATGCTCGACGCCTTCGTTCTCTTGCGAGGTCCATCGCACTTCACGCATGAATCCGTCTCCTGTGTCTGATGGGTTGGTGGTGACATCGTAGCGCGCCCAAATAGCCGCTATCAACGCACGCGCATGCCATTGGTGTATCGCGTGCCCTATGCTCGCATATCGTCTGTTTCGAACACCATTGGCCGCGCGAGTTCCGTCTCGCGCGGCTTTGTCACGTCCTCGTCTCGCTAGCTGAACCGATATGTCCGCCGCGCCTCAAGAAGAATCGCCCGATGCATTGCGCACGCTCCTGCGCAGTTTCGGCCAGATCGTCCTGCAACGGAATGCGGCGACGGGCGCGTGCATACTCGCGGCATGGCTCGTCAGCGATGCACGGCTGGCGTGCGCGGCGTTGACGGGCGCGATCGCGGCGAACGTGGGCGCTGTATTGCGCGGCTACGATTGCAACGATACGCGCGACGGATTGCACGGCTTCAACGGCGCGCTGGCGGCGCTCGCTGCGTTCACGTTCATCTCCGACGACGCCACCGCGATGGCCGTCGCGATACTCGCCGCAACCGCCGCCGCGTGGCTGCTCGGACCGTGGGAGCAGCTGTTACGCTCGCGCGGACTGGGTGTCTATTCGAGCCCGTGTCTGCTCGTCACGTGGGCATGGCTGCCGTTCGTGCATCCCGCGTTGACACATGCCGCCGCAAGCGGAACCGTTACATGGTTCGATCCGCTGCGTGGCCTGCTGACGGGCATTGCGCAGACATCGTTCGCATGCAGTGCGCTGGCGGGTGCGCTGATACTCGGCGGCATTGCGCTTTCGTCGATGCGTGCGGCGTGTTTCGCACTCCTGGGCGCAGCGCTCGCCACATCGTTGCAGTGGCTGGCGGGCGCCAATAGCGCTTCGTTCGATGCAGGCCTGTTAGGATTCAACGGTGCGCTCGTGGCGCTTGCCGTCGCCGATTGCGGCGTGCTGGCGGCGCTGGCGGGCGTGGGCGTGTCGGTCGCGCTGCAACAGGTGGCCGTGTTTTATGGCGCACCGGCATTGACGGCACCGTTCGTCGTCGCGACCTGGACGACGCGCCGCCTCATGCGCGATACTCGCCGCACACGCACGAACAGCCCGGACCGCGCGCCGGAAGACGACGCGGTGGTTGTGCATCGAAAACGGACAAGCCGCGCCGCTTTGCCGGAGCGCTGAAGCAAACCTCACAGGAGACGTCATGTCGTCGTTCGCTCACACGCCTGCGGGCCGCATTGCGCAGTCGAAGCTCATGTCGGAGGAGGAACGGCGCACGCGCGTCGACCTCGCGGCCGCGTACCGGCTCGCGGCGCTGAACGGCTGGGACGATCTCGTCTACACGCATATTTCCGCGAGCGTGCCCGACGAGCCCGGCCACTTCCTGATCAATCCGTTCGGCCTGTCATTCGATGAAGTGTGCGCGTCGAATCTCGTGAAGATCGATATTGCGGGCAACATCGTCGGCGAGAGCGAGCATCCCGTGAACGCGACGGGTTTTGCGCTGCATGCTGCCGTTCATGCCGCACGCACCGACGCGTTCTGCGTGATGCATCTGCATAACACGGCGGGCGTCGCGGTATCGCTGCAGAAGAACGGCCTGTTGCCGGGCTCGCAGCATGCACTGCGTTTTCATGGCTATCTCGCGTATCACGACTACGAAGGTCTTGCGTTCACGCCGGCCGAAGGCGAGCGCCTCGTCGCCGATCTCGCCGACAAGCCCGCGATGCTGTTGCGCAATCACGGCACTTTGACCACGGGCCGTACTGTCGCGGAAGCGTATGTGTTGATGGCGACGCTCATCAAGGCATGTGAGATTCAATTGCTTGCGCAGGCGGGGGGTGGTGAGCTGGTTCTGCCTTCTGAGGCTGTGTCCGCTCGTACCGCGGAGCAGCTTTATGATGGTGGCTCTGTTGAAGGGGCTGTCGAGTGGCCTGCTTTGCTCAGGAAGCTCGATCGGGTTGATGCTTCGTTTCGCGACTGAATTTTCTAACTTACCGCAAAGGTCATAAGCCATGCCTACTTTTCGTGTCGAACTTTTTGAAGGCCGTACCGTTGAGCAGAAGCGCCAATTCGTCGAGGCGATTACTAAAGCTACTTGCGAGTCGCTGAATGTTGAGCCTGGCTCGGTTGATATTGTTCTTGTTGATGTAAAAAAGGAGAATTGGGCGACTGGGGGGCGGCTTTGGTCTGATGTTGAGTGAGGTTTTTTTGTCCGCGACGCTAGTCGCCATGCCTTGTCTTTGATTTTTCGCTTTTTGCTTTTTTGCTTTTTTGCTTTTTGCTGCGCTGGCATCCGTGAATTCGTATCGGTGCTTCATGCGTTGCCCCTGTGCGGGGCGGCACCTACTTTTCTTTGCCGCGGCAAAGAAAAGTAGGCAAAAGAAAGCCGCTTCAAACCTCCGGTGCCCGCCAGAATAACGCCACGGCAGACGGTCTTTGAGCTGTCGCGCAGTGACGCAAACACTCCGTAGAAAGCCCGCAGTCAGGCGCGCGCGGCGCGAAAGATGACATCCACCTGGGGCACGTTCGGTCAGCACGTTTTTTTGCATTTGCCCTCGGTTGATTGCGGCGGTATGTGCTCCAGACTGTGTGGGGTTTTCGCGCTGTGCGCGGTTGACTGCGGGCTTTCTACAGAGTGCGGACGTCGCTGCGCGATAGCTCAACTACGGCATGCCGAAGCGCTGTCCTTGCGGGCACTGGAGGTTCAAAAGCGGCTTTCTTTTGCCTACTTTTCTTTGCCGCTGCAAAGAAAAGTAGGTGCCGCCCCGCACAGGGGCGACGCGTGAAGCACCAATACGAAATCGCGGATGCCAGCGCAGCAAAAAGACCAGAATCAGCGACTAGCGTCGCAGACCAACAAAAAACCACGCTGCGACGCGGTGGATTGCCGCAGATCAACAGAGCCCACCAAAAACAAACCCACCTCAAGGCAAACAAAAAACCTGACCAATATCAATGATTTACCCAAATAAGCAGCGCTAAAAAAAGCGAAACCCTGCGCCATATCGCCACATCCCGCGCCGCAGCAAAACAAACCCCAATCCCCTACGCTAGCGGTCATGCATCCACCGGATTCGGACCCATGACCACCGCAATCTCCGCCTTCGACCTCGCACGCATGCAGTTCGCGTTCACGGTCTCGTTTCACATCATCTTTCCCGCGCTCAGCATCGGGCTCGCCAGTTTCATCGCCGTCCTCGAATGGCGCTGGCTGAAAACCGGTAAGGCCTACTACAAAGATCTTTGCCTGTTCTGGTCGAAGATCTTCGCCGTGGCCTTCGGCATGGGCGTCGTGTCGGGCGTCGTCATGAGCTATGAGTTCGGCACCAACTGGGCAGGCTTCTCGTCGTTCGCCGGTCCCGTCACCGGCCCGCTTCTGATGTACGAAGTGATGACGGCCTTCTTCCTCGAAGCAGGCTTCCTCGGCATCATGCTGTTCGGCTGGCAACGCGTCAGCCCGCGCGCGCACTTCGGCGCGACGCTCATGGTCGCAATCGGCACGCTGATCTCCACCTTCTGGATCCTCGCGTCCAACAGCTGGATGCAGACGCCGCAAGGCTTCGATATCGTCGATAACCACGTCGTCCCCGTCGACTGGTTCAAGATCATCTTCAATCCGTCGTTCCCGTATCGCCTCGCGCATATGGCTATCGCCGCGTTCATCGTCACGGCGCTCGTCGTCGCGGCCGTCGGCGCCTGGCATCTGCTCAAGGGTCGGCGCGATAACGCCGTGAAGAAGATGTTCTCGATGGCGCTGTGGATGCTGCTGGTTCTCGCGCCCGTGCAAGCGTTCGTCGGCGATGCGCATGGTCTTAACACGCGCGAATATCAACCCGCCAAGATCGCAGCGATCGAAGGTCTGTGGGACACCGAAAAAGGCGGCACCGCGCTGAACCTGTTCGGCATCCCCGACATGCAGGCGGAAACGACGAAGTACGCGGTGTCGATTCCGCACCTCGGCAGCCTGATCCTCACGCATAGCTGGGACGGCGAAATCCGCGGATTGAAGAGCTTCCCGAAAGAAGATCGTCCGAATTCGACGGTCGTGTTCTGGAGCTTCCGCGTGATGGCGGGGCTCGGCGTCGCGATGATCGCTTTTGCGCTCGCCGCGTGGGCGCTGCGCCGGCGCGGCAAGCTGTACGACGCGAAGTGGTTCCAGCGCATCGCGATCGTCATGGGTCCGACGGGCTTCCTGTCGCTGCTCGCGGGCTGGGTCACGACGGAAGTCGGCCGTCAGCCGTGGGTCGTGTACGGCGTGAAGCGCACCGTCGAAGCCGTGTCGCCGCTTTCCGCGCAACAGGTCGGCATTTCGCTGATGGCGTTCGTCGTCATCTACTTCCTCGTGTTCGGCACGGGCATCTACTACATGTTCAAGCTGATGCGCACGGGCCCCGCGCTGCCGGGTCATACGCCGGAAGGCGTACCGCAAGGCCCCGAGCGTACCGCGCGCCGTCCGTTGTCTGCGGTTGATGCCTGATCCAACCCTTCCCTTCGAAAAACCCGCGAGTTAAACATGGACGTAACCGTAGTCTGGGCCGCGATCATCGCACTGGGCCTCTTCATATACGTGGTGCTGGACGGCTTCGATCTCGGCATCGGCATCGTGTTTCCGTTCTTCCCCGACGAGAAAGAACGCGACCTGATGATGAACACCGTCGCGCCCGTCTGGGACGGCAACGAAACCTGGCTCGTGCTCGGCGGCGCGGGACTGTTCGCGGCGTTCCCGGTCGTCTATTCGACGGTGCTGTCGGCGCTCTATCTGCCGCTCGTGTTCATGCTCGCGTGCCTGATCTTCCGCGGCGTGTCGTTCGAAATCCGCGCGAAAGCGAATCGCACGAAGCATCTGTGGGATCTGGCGTTCATCGGCGGTTCGACGGGCGCGGCCTTCTTCCAGGGCATCGCGCTCGGCGCGTTTCTGCAAGGCATTCCCGTCGTCGACGGCAGCTACGCGGGCGGTGCGTTCGACTGGCTCACGCCGTTCTCGCTGCTGACGGGCCTCGGTCTCGTCGTCACCTATGCGCTGCTCGGCTGCTGCTGGCTCGTCGCGAAGACGGAAGGCGATTTGCAGCGCCGCCTGCACCGCGTCGTGTGGCCGCTGACGATCGTGCTGCTCGGCTTCATCGTCGTCGTGAGTCTGTGGACGCCGCTGCAGGAACCGGGCATCGCGCAACGCTGGTTCGATGCCGGCATCTTCTGGCGTCTGCTGCCCGTGCCGTTCCTCGTCGCGATCTGCACGTTCTTCATGCGCCGCGCGGTGCGCGACCGGCATCACAACACGCCGTTCATGATGGCGCTCGGGCTCGTGCTGCTCGGCTATGTCGGACTGCTGGTGAGCCTGTGGCCGTACGCGATTCCGTCGAGCCTCACGCTCTGGGAAGCGGCCGCCCCGCGTTCGAGCCAGATGTTCACGCTGGTCGGCGCGGCCGTCATCATCCCCATCATCATCGGTTACACGACGATGGGCTACTGGGTCTTCCGCGGCAAGGTGCGTCATGGCGACGTCCACTATCACTAAGCCCGCCACCAAGCCCGCCGCCCGCTCGCGCCTGCCCGGCTGGGTATGGTTCATCGCGCTCTGGTGCGGCGGCGTGGGCGGCGCGATGACAGTCGGCTATGCGTTCAAGGCGCTGATGAACGCGACGCTGTTCGCGATCACGTAAATATCGGACGCGCGACCTGCACACCGCGCGGCCCGCACACATTCACCTTGCATAACCCGACGGGCGACCTTTCGAGGCCGCCCGTCCGCCTTCAAAATCCTTCCGCGAAGCTCGTCTACGTAGCAGGCCGCGAGAGCAACGCAAGCAACAAGCCCGCGGCTACCGATGCAGTGCCGGACAAACCAGGGAAAACCACACGCACGGACCGCGACAGCCATACCGTCACGGCTGTGCGAGCGAGACCAGAGCACATCGATAAAGTCACGCCGACGCCGTTGCATTCCGGACGGCCGGCGCGAACAATGAAGCGCAAATAACGAAGCGGACGCGCGCACCCGCCGCAAGGCAAGTGCGATGCAGCCGCGCGAAGTATCCCCCATCCGACGATCAGGCATATGATCGCGGCTTGGGAAGCACAACAAGCTGTTGCTGCATGGACGGCCCACCGCTGGTCGGGCCGCAGGGAGTGCAGCGGGTTGCGATGCGCGGCGGCGAGAGCCCGGCGCGGCGCAGCCTTGCGGACGGATTGCGCGCAACGGGGAGCGCGCGGTCCGCCCGCGTCCCGACCGACAACATGGGCACAACACCGGCAGGGCAAAAGCGGAGACATCATGAAGTTTCTTGTAGCCGACGATCATGAACTGATCCGCCAGGGCGTCAAGGGTCTGCTACGCGGACTCGATCCCGACGCCACATTCGACGAAGCCGATACCTGGGAAACGCTCGCGGCCGCCGCAAGGCCCGACGCGAACCACGATCTGGCCATCGTCGATCTTCATATGCCCGGCATGACGGGCGCTTCTTCGCTGCAAATCCTGCTGAAAGAGAATCCGGCGCTGCCCGTGGTGGTGCTGTCGGCGGAAGAGTCGCCCGACGAAATGCGCGCCGTGCTCGCGGCGGGCGCGCTGGGCTTCGTGCCGAAGCGCCAGCCGGCGAGCGTGATGCTCAAGGCGATTGAACTGGTGCTGTCCGGCGGCGCGTATGTGCCGATGGAAGCGCTCAGCCTGCTCGGTTCGCGCGATGCCGCTGCGGCGACGGCATCGGCGGAAGCGGCGTCGACGTCAAACGCCACCGCCCTCGCCGCGCAGACGACGGCCGCGCCGCCCGATGCGGCGCCCATCGTTCGCGTCGAGGCGCTGCAGCCGCATCAGCAGCATCTGCTGGAGAATTTGTCGCCACGTCAGCAGGAAATCATGCGGCTCGTGCATCGCGGCTGGACCAACAAGATGATCGCGCGCGATCTCGGCGTCGCGGAAGGCACGATCAAGGTCCATCTGTCCGTGATTTTTCGCGCGCTCGGCGTGCACAACCGCGCGACGGCGATCGCCGTGATCAACGGCTGGCTCGAAGCCGGCAAGACGCTGTAGAGAAGGGAAAAAAGAAGGCGACAGAACGTCGCCTTCGGCAGGACGCGGCTGACGCAGCCGCGTTCGATACACGCGTCAGAGCATTTCCGTCGCGAGCGTAACGCCCAGCGCCACACCGCCGATCACGCCAATCACGCGGCCCAGCAGCAGCGCGTTCAGATCCTCGTCGAGGAGGAACTGGCTGCGGCGCTCGCGCAACACCGTGCGATGCAGCACAGGCATCGGAAACAGCAACGCGCACGACAGCGCCACGGGCAGCCCCAGACGCATCGCCATGTTCGCGTGATGCTCGGCGGGAATGCCGAGGTACAGCATGCCGACCACGAACACGGTCGTCAGCAGTGCGCCCACCAGCACGCCAGCGACGAGCCTGTCGGAAGGATGTCCATCCACTTCTACACCTCATTGATTCGATTGCCGCGCCGGTCGATGTGCCGCGCGCGTGGGTTGCCGGAAGCATTCGCGGCGGCGTCACGACGCCGCCGTTATCGCGAATGGGCTTATTTCAGCAGCCAGGCATGGCGCCCGTCGATCAGACGCTTCTCAAAAAAGCGCGTGGACGGGCGTGGGAAGAGATGAGGACGACGAATACGGTGGATGAAAAACGAACACACGAGCGGCGCGGCGAGGCGCGCCTGATACCGGTTGGCAAGATCAGCCGCGCGTCGTCGCGGGCTGCTCCAAGGTCGGCGGTAAAGCCACGTCCGCGACGGCGCCCGGCTGCTGCCACAGCATTTCGAGCGTGCGGCGCAGCCGCGCGGGCGTGACCGGCTTGTGCAGCACGGGAATGCCTTGCAGCGCCAGCGCCTCCAGTTCCACCGACGCCATATCGCCCGTAATCAGCAGCGTCACGACGCGCTCGCGGCCGCGTCGCCGCAGCGCGTCGCGCACGGCACCGAGCGCCTGCGCGCCCGTCCGGTGGTTGGCGAGCTGGTAGTCGCACAGCACGGCGTCGGGCATGAAGCCTTCGTCGATGGCCTGCAGCGCGTGACGCTCGTCGGGCACGCCGCGCACCACGCAGCCCCAGCGCCCGAGCAGACTCTGAATGCCTTCGAGAATCGCCGGCTCGTCGTCGATGCACAGCACGTGGCGCCCGAGCGCCGCCGCACCGCTCGCGGCCGAATCGTTGAGCCCCGCGACGATCCTCAGCGGATCGCCCGCGCGCACCGGAAAGCGGAATACCGAGCCGCGCCCCGGCGTCGAGCGCAACTGCAGCTGTCCGCCAAGCATCTCGACGAGCCGCTTGACGGTCGGCAGTCCGAGGCCGTGTCCCTGGCGCGCGTCGCGCTGCGGATTGGCGACCTGATAGAACTCCTCGAAGATGCGCTCCTGCTCGGCCTTCGGAATGCCGATGCCTGAATCGCGCACTTCGATATAGCCGCCCTCGCGCTGCCCTGCGCGCCGGAAGCCCATCCAGATCGCGCCGCCTTCCGTGTAGCGCACCGCGTTCGACAGCAGGTTGCTCAGAATCCGCTCCAGCAGCACGGGGTCGTCGTGAATCACGGCGTCCGTCGGCGCGATGCGCAGCGCGAGCCCTTTCGCCGCCGCCTGCGGCCAGTACTGGTTGCCGACGCGGTCGAACAGTTCCGAGAGCCGGAAATGCAGCCGGATGACCTGCGTGACGCCGCTTTCGAGCCGCGCCAGATCGAGCACCTGGTTGAACAGCTGGTTCAGCGCCTCGACGTTGTTGGCGATGTTGCTCGCGGTTTTCGTGTGCTGCACGGGCGTCGCCGTCGAATCGTTCAGCGACGCCGCGAGCAGCCCGATCGCATGCAGCGGCTGGCGCAGATCGTGGCTCGCGGCGGCGAAGAAGCGCGTCTTCGCGAGGCTGGCTTCTTCGGCGACGAGCTTCTGTGCGGCGAGCGACTCGGCGAGCGCCTGCTGGTCGACGCGCGCCTGCACGACGCGCTGGAACAGCTTGCGGTAGCTCAACGCGTAAACGTTGATCGCGCAGAAGAAGAACGCGAGGACGATCGCGAGAATCGTGCGGTCGAACGTGTGCGTGCCGAAGTGCAGCACGATCGCGGGCAGTAGCAGGAACGGAATCGCCGTCACGAAGTTGGCGACGTCGAAACCGTTCGACATGAACACGCCCGCCGCCAGCGTGACGAGCATCACCGTGTGGAGGATGGGGAGATCGGTGTGCGGGCTCTGGAACGCGAACC
The DNA here is from genome assembly GCF_030412785.1 of Paraburkholderia sabiae. Lineage (NCBI taxonomy): Bacteria > Pseudomonadati > Pseudomonadota > Betaproteobacteria > Burkholderiales > Burkholderiaceae > Paraburkholderia > Paraburkholderia sabiae. The sequence continues at coordinate 1,730,941 of NZ_CP125295.1, read as the reverse complement.
AGATGGCGAGCCCCGGCGCGCTGTAGAGCAGCGCGCCGCGCGCCGCGTGCAGGTTGATCCACGTGCGTGGCGACACGGCTTCGGGCCAGCGCCGGTTGCACATCCACAGCGCGAGGCTCGCGCAATTGGCGAAGCCGTAGAAGATGAAGCAGGCCGCGAAAAGATGCGGATGCGGGATGTTATTCCAGTAGATCGCCACCAGCACGGCGATCGAAAACCAGTGCGTGAAGAAGGCAATCGGGTCTTGCGCGTACAGCACGCGCACGAGGTCTTCGTCGATGGCGCGCTGGATGGGATCGGCCCGCATCGTGCGGTCTCCTTGTGTTGTCAAAACCGCTGCCGATTGCACCGGCCCGGGAATAAAACCCGTTCGCCGTCCGTCATACACCGGCACCGGTACAGTCTAAAGATAGTTTACCCGTCCTGCCGGCGGTTTACCCTTCAGCTATGACTTAATCCATATAGGCGGCGCCGCGTGCAAAAAGCATACTGGTTTCAACGATTCAACGATCAAGCGCGGCCGACAGCCTCTGAAGGTTCAGCTTCAAGACTTCATTTACGCCTGTTTGTCGAGGCTCCACCGGCGGATTCCCCCGCCCCAACCGCGCGCCTTGCCCCTTACCGATGGAGGCCTTCATGGGCGCAGTTCCGAGCCAGGTTTTCGCACGCACTCTCGACGATGCCGTCCTTCCCGAGTTGTGGCGCCGCCGCACGCAGCTCACGGATGACGAAATGATGTCGATGTACGACCTCGTGAAGCGCGCGCTGCGCACCTATCACCCGCTCGAATTGCACGCGCTCGGCGAAGACAAGGAAGAGCTCGTGCATCAGTTCATCTATACGAAGGTGCTGCGTCTTGCGCCCGGACACGTCGAATCGAAAGCCACGCCGGAAAGCGCCCCGTCCAACAGCTACGCGATCTGCGCTTACTTCCGCCGTTATCTGATCGACTGCCTGCGCAGCGCGAGCCATCAGCGCAATGTGTCGATGGAACATGAAGGCATGATGCAGGAAATCGATCTGCGGGCGCAGGCGCTCGAAGATCCCATCGAAAGCGTGCTGCTGCAATACGGCCTGAACGAGCAGTACGTGCGTGAAGCCGCGCGCGACTTCATCGCTTCGCTCGATTCGCCCGAGCGCATCGTGCTCGCGGGCAGCCTCGGCTGGTGCTCGGAAGCGAAAGGCGGTCTGTCGGCGGTGGCCGCGCAGCATCGGGTGCCCTCCTATCACTATCGCGCCGTCAAACTCGGTGTCACCATGAAGAAGACGGACGACGCCGCGCAGTTTTCGAACACGAAGATCGGTCAATGGCTGCGCGACGACCTCGGCATTGAAATCGACGCTGAAAACCGCGATGCCATCCTCGTCATCTTCAATCTGCTCGCGGCAGAAGCGACGGAAGCGGCGACCGCGCCCGATAACGACGAGATGATCGAAGCGGCTGCCTGAGACCTCTATTTGACATTTGACGTTTGACAATCCGGCAGGCTCGTTCAGCGTATCGAACGGGCCTGCCGCATTTCATTCCGCACGACACTCACATCACCGCACTTTTTGAATCACGCGGATAAACGCGCGTTTTCCCTTTGCATTTCGCTGCGCGGCGTCCAGGATAAAGAAGCTGCACGCAGCGAGCCGTCTCGATCGCCAGGACTCCCCCCCGTCTGGCGCACATTCCCTATAAGAGAGGTGGTCGAATGAACCGCTTGTCCAGCGCCCTCGCGGCGATGAAGGACCATTACGAGGTGGTGGTCGTGGGTTCCGGTTATGGCGGCGCGATTGCCGCGAGCCGCATGGCGCGCGCGAAACGCAGCGTGTGCCTGCTCGAACGCGGCCGCGAATTCATGGCGGGCGACTTCCCCGCCACGCAACTCGAAGGCGTCGCGCAGGTGCAGTACAACACGGGCGTCGCGCAGATCGGCTCGCCGCTCGCGCTGCTCGAAGTGCACGTGAATCCGGACGTGAACGTGGTGGTCGGCTGCGGGCTTGGCGGCACGTCGCTGATCAATGCGAACGTCGCGCTCAAACCCGACGAGCGTCTGTGGGACGACCCGCGCTGGCCCGCCGCCGTGCGCGCGGACAAGGCGAATCTCGACAAGTGCTACGCGCGTGCCACGACGATGCTCGGCGCGACGCCCGTCCCCGACGACTACCCGGATCTGCCGAAACTCGATGCGCTCGCGCTGTCGGCGAAACGGCTCGACATGAGCAAGCGTTTCTATCGTCCGCCCATCACCGTGACATTCAAGGATGGCAAGAACGCGGCGGGCGTCGACCAGAACCGCTGCACCGGATGCGGCGATTGCAATTCGGGCTGCAATCACGGCGCGAAAAACTCGACGCACATGAACTATCTGCCCGACGCCGTCTCGCACGGCGCGCAGATTTTCACGGGCGCGGCCGTGCACTCCGTAGTGCGCGATGAGGAACGGGGCCTCTGGCGCGTCCGCTATCAGCCGGCCGATCTGAAGCGTGAGTTGTACGACGCGCCGGAAATGTTCGTCACAGCCGATATCGTCATTCTCTCGGCGGGCACGCTCGGTTCGACGGCGATTCTGCTGCGCTCGAAGGAGTCCGGCTTGCCCGTCTCGAAGCAACTCGGCGAGCACTTCACGGGCAATGGCGACGTGCTCGCTTTTGCGTTCAACACCGACAAGACGATCAACGGCGTCGGCTGGGGCACGCATCCCGCCGGCGACATTCCGCCCGTCGGACCGTGCATCGCGGGCATCATCGATCATCGCGACACGCCGAACGTGAAAGACGGCTTCGTGATCGAAGAAGGCACGATTGCTGCGCCGATCGGCCTCGGCCTGATGGGCGTGCTCGGCGTTTCGGCGCCTGCAGAAGGCGTCGAAATGCCCGACCCGGACGGTGATCCGCCGCTTGCAGACGAAGCGCGTATCGCCGAGAGCATTCTGCGCGGCCCGTATCACGGCGCGATGCGCAACACGCAGACGTGGCTCGTGATGGCACACGATGACGAAAGCGGCCAGATCACCGTCGAAAGCGGCCGTCCGCGTGTGAGCTGGCCGAACACGGGCAAGCAGGCGATCTACGAGACCGTCGAAAAGACGCTGATTGATGCGACCAGTGCACTCGGTGGCGTGTATGTGCGCAATCCGATTTCCAGCGACATGTTCCAGAACCGCACCGTCACCGTGCATCCGCTGGGCGGCTGCGGGATGGCGGAAGATGCCGCGCATGGTGTCGTCGATCAGGCGGGCCGCGTGTTTTCCGGTGTGGACGGCAACGCGGTGCACGAAGGGCTGTACGTGATGGACGGCGCAGTGGTGCCGCTGTCGCTCGGCGTGAATCCGCTGCTGACCATATCCGCGCTCGCCGAGCGCAACTGCGCGCAGCTTGCGCAGTCGCACGGCTGGCAGATCGACTACGATTCGGCGGGCAACACGGCCCCGCCGCCCGCACCGAAGATCGGCCTGCGCTTCACCGAGACGATGATCGGCACGTACTACGCAGGCGACGTCAAGCCCGAAGGCCAGCAGGACGACCGCGCGCAAGGCACGCCGATCAGCTTCACCGTGACGGTCGTGTCCGACGATCTCGACGACATGCTCGCGAATCGCCAGCATCAGGCGCATATGATCGGCACGCTGACCTGCACTGCGCTGTCGCCGCAGCCGATGACCGTCAGCGATGGCATGTTCAATCTGTTCGTCGTCGACGAAACGAATGTCGACCGGCGCAACATGAACTACCGGATGACGCTCGATACCGTCGACGGCAAGCAGTTCTATCTGACAGGTCAGAAGATCATCACGCACACGTCGCTGACGGAATTGTGGACGCAGACCAATACGCTCTACGCAAAAGTGCGCGAATCCGCTGATGAGAACGCCCCCGTGACCGGTCACGCGACGCTCATCATCACGCCGGAGAATTTCCTCAAGCAGCAGCGCACGATCGAAGTGACGAATGCACCCGATCTGGAAACGCGTCTCGCGTATACGCTGAAATTCGGCCGCTTTTTTGCGGGTGTGCTGTACACGGAATACGGCGGCGTCGCGGCGCCGCTGCAATACTTCGATCCCGATGCGCCGCCGCGCGTGCGCCGCACGCTGCGCGCGCCCGCGCCGCAGATCACCTACTTCAATACGGAAGACGGCAAGACGTTGCGGCTCGCGCGGTATCACGGCGGCGACAAAGGACCGTTACTGCTGATTCATGGCTCGGGCGTATCGAGCCGCATCTTTTCGACGGACCTGATTGGCACGAATCTCGTCGAGTTTCTGTGCGCCGCACACTACGACGTGTGGCTCGTCGATCTGCGCGTGAGCATCGAATTGCCGAGCGCGACCGAACGCACGACAGCCGACGAAATCGCGCGCTACGACATTCCCGCCGCCGTCGCGAAGGTGCGCAAATTGACGGGCGCCGATCAGATCCAGGTGTTCGGCCATTGCCTGGGCGCGCTGGCGTTCAGCATGTCGCTGATGTCGGGGCTCAAGGGCGTGCGCTCCGCCGTGCTGTCGCAGGTCTCCGCGCATCCTGTACCGGGACTCTTGCAGCGGATCAAGGCAGGTCTACATACGCCGCAGATTCTCCAGCATCTCGGCATCAAGGACATGACCGCTTATACGCAGCACGCGAAGTGGCCGCACAATCTGCTCGACGAAGCGCTGAAGTTCTTCCCCGTCGAACATGACGAAACGTGCAGCAGCCCGGTGTGTCATCGCGCGACGTTTCTCTACGGGCTGCTCTACGAGCACGCGCAACTCGACGAACAGTTGCACGCAAATCTGCAGGAGCTATTCGGCATTCATGATGTCGAGCTGTTCAACCAGCTTGCGGCGATGGTACGCGCGGGGCATGTGGTCGATGCGAATGGCGACGACGTGTATATGCCGAACATCGACGGCATGAAGCTGCCCATCGCGTTCATTCACGGCACGGAAAATCTCTGCTATCTGCCGACCAGCACCGAGATGACCTACGACCTGCTCGTCGAGCGCTTCGGTGCCGACAACTACGAGCGGCATCTGATCGAAGGCTATGGACACATCGATTGCGTGTTCGGCAAGCGCGCGGCGCTCGATGTGTTTCCGACCATCGTCAGGCATCTGGACGCGCATTGAATGTCGTGACAGTTCGTCATGAATGCCACGGCATTCATGACGAACGCACCAACGCTAGAACAGTTTCCCCGGATTCAGGATGCCGTTCGGATCGAGCGCATGCTTGATCGCCTTCATCACGGCGAGTTCTTCCGGCGAGCGCGATACGGGCAGAAACTCGCGCTTGAGCGACCCGATGCCATGCTCCGCCGATACCGATCCGCGCAGCGGCGCGAGCATTTCATAGACGAGTGCATATACGTCGTGATGATCGACGCCGGGCACGGAATGTCCGTCGACGGTCACATGCAAATTCGAATCGCCGATATGGCCGAAGAAGTACGATTCGTTGCCCGGCCATGTGCGATCAAGCGCCACGCGGCAACGATCGACGAACGCGCCGATCTCGCCGATCGGCAAGCTCACGTCGAAGTTGATCGGATCGAGCTTCACGGGGAATTCCGCCGTGCATTCGCGGATCGCCCACAGCGCGCGCGTATCGGCAACGGATTGTGCGATCACGGCATCGCGGATCGCGGTTTCGTCGAGTGCGTCATTGAGCACGTTGGCGAAGCGCGAACCGTCGTCATCGGCATCGAAGCTCGCGTGTTCGATCAGCGCGTACAACGGATGCGCTTCGTTGAAAGGCGAACGCGCGCCCGTCAGCTTCACGCCGAAATCGAAGAAATCAGGCCACATGATTTCGAACGCGCCGATGTCGTTGCCGAAGCGCGTCGAGAGTCGACGCAGCAGATTCACCGCCTGCTCGTAGTCATTCAATGCAACAAGCGCCGTGTGGCGCGACGCACGCTGCGGCTGCAATTTCAGCACCGCGCGCGTGATCACGCCGAGCGTGCCTTCCGAACCAATGAACCAGTGCTTCAGGTCATAGCCCGTATTGTTCTTCACCATCTTGTTCAGCGAACTCAACACCGCGCCGTTCGCGAGCACGACTTCGAGGCCGAGCACCTGATCGCGCGCTGTGCCCGATTGAATCACACGATTACCGCCCGCGTTCGTCGCGAGATTGCCGCCGATCTGGCACGAGCCGCGCGCGCCGAGATCGAGCGCGAGTTCGAAGCCCGCTTGCGCCGCAGCTTCCTGCGCGGTTTGCAGCGTGGTGCCTGCACGCACCGTAATGGTCGCCGCCGCGCTGTCGATTTCCTCGACGCCCGCAAGCCGATCCAGCGACAACGCGATATCGGATGCACGCGCAATCGCGCCGCCTGCGAGCCCTGTCATGCCGCCTTGCGGCACCACACTCTGGCGCGCGTCATTGCAGATCATCAGAGCGCGTGCGACCTGTTCCGTCGTGCGCGGCAGCAGCAATGCAGCGGGACGTGTCGGTTCGTGACGCGTCCAGTCCGTCATCGAACGCTCGCCGATTTCATCGCCGACACGCACGGCGTCGTCGCCCAATGCTTCGCGCAACGCGGCCAAGGTGGATGCAAGCGTTGCGCCTTCGTTCAATGTCATGCGGTTCCTTATGTCGTTCCTTGCGCTGTCGCCAGCTTCTTCCGGTAGCCCATAGAACTGTTGATGCGACCCAGAATATAGTCGCCCGCCGCGACGGGTTCGTACTTGCTGTCGCCATCCGCCGTGCCCAGATCGCGCGGATCGACGGTCGACGTGTACGTCGGATCGTAGAACGTCGCGATCGAATAGCGCTCCCGGCCCGATGCGTTGATCACGCGATGCAGCGTCGAACGGAAGCGATCGTTCGTCCAGCGCGCCAGCAGATCGCCGACATTCACGACGAAGCTGCCCTCGATGGGCGGCGCCTCGATCCACGTATCGTTCGCGATCTCGCGCACCTGCAGGCCGCCCACGCGATCCTGCCACAACAGCGTGATGCAGCCGTAGTCGGTATGCGGCGCGACGCCGAACTGCTCTTCATCCGATTGCGGCGGCTGCGGCGGATAGTAGACCATCTGCGTGCGCTGCATGCGCTTCGTGTAGCGCGACGCAAAAAAATCTTCGCTCACGCCGAGACCCGTCGCCACCGCGCGCAACAGATCCGCGCCGCACGCGCCCACTTCCTCGTAATAGCCGTACAACGCGGGCTGCAACTCGGGCATGAAATCCGGCCAGTTGTTCGGCCCACGCAGCGCCTGTCCTGCGAGCACATCGGGATCGTCCTCGGGCAACTCGAGACCGATGCTGTAGAACTCCTTGTAGTCAGGACGCTTCGCCTGATACATCGTCGCATCGCCGAGCGCATTGAAGCCGCGATGCCGGTGATTCACGGCCGCGCGCCGCTTCGTTTCGACGGGATACGCAAAGAACTTGCGCGCCGCCTGTTCCGCGCGATCGATGGCCGCTTGCGGCACGCCATGATTGACGATGTAGAAGAAGCCGATCGTCGTGCACGCATCGCGTATTTCGCGGCCCGCGCGTGCGAGCGCATCTCGGTCGCCGCTGCGCACGCCGGCCAGATCGATGATGGGAATGCGCGTCGTGGCCGCCGTAGTAGATGCGCTCGTTGCCGGCATCGCGAGACTCCTTCATATGAGAACGATTGACCTGACGATTCGATGCACACGCACTTCTTCATCGCACGCGGATCGTCGAGAGTTTCACGTTGTATATACCGCCAAAAGCGCAATCGCAAGTTGCGTTGCACCCGCATTCATTCTTCTGCACAGAGAGTGCCCGCAACATTAGGGTTTGACAGCATGCGATTATTTTTTTCGCGCAAAACCAGCGGTATATACTGCCTCGCATGACTCGCGCCCCTGCCATGTCGAGCGCGGCACCGCTTTGCCAACGGGAGAATCTCAATGGGTATCTTTGCAGGCTGGAAGTGTCGTCTCGCGATGGTGGCGTTCTGCGCCGCCGCATCCGTTGCCAGCGTCAGCGCACACGCGGAAGACCAACTCGCGAAGGTCAAGAAAGCGGGCGAGCTTGTCGTCGGCACGGAAATGCAGTTCGCGCCGTTCGACTTTCTCGAGAACGGCCAGCAGGCAGGCTTCAACAAGGACCTGTTCGCCGAAGTCGGCAAAGAACTCGGCGTGAAGGTGCGCTTCATCGATCTGCCCTGGCCGAGCGTGCTGCCCGGCCTCGAAGCGGGCAAGTTCGATATGGTCGGCGGCCCGCTCACCGTGACGAAGGCGCGCATGGAACGCTACACGTACACGCTGCCCGTCGCCGATGCCACCGACGCGTTCCTCAAGCGTGCGAACGATACGTCCATCAAGCAATCGTCGGATGTCGTCGGCAAAACGGTCGGTGCGGGTAAAGGTTCGGCACAGCTCGATCAGCTGAAGGCCTACATCGCCACGCTGCCGAAGCAGCCCGAAGTGCGCGAATACGTCGACAACAACCAGGCATATGCGGACCTCGCAGCGGGCCGCATCGCCGCCGTCGCCAACTCGATGACGAACATCGCGTACGTCGCGAAGCAGCGTCCCGAGACATTCGCCGTCGTCACGCCGCCGTTCGGCGCGAAGGTGTACTTCGCGTACTGCCTGCGCAAAGACGCGGACAGCAAACCGCTCGCCGATGCGTTCAACGCCGCGATCGTGAAGATGCACAACGACGGCCGTCTCGCGTCCTTGCAGAAGAAGTGGTTCGGCGTCGCGATGGACGCGCCCACTACGATGCCCACGCCCAACTACTGATGCCCTGATTCGCGCGGCGGCTGCGCAAGTCCATTTGCGCAGCGCGCCGTCTGCATGTCCTCTCCTGCAGGCAACAGGCCATGTTCAGCGCCCACGTTTTCGCTCAAGGTTTTCCGCTGCTGCTCCAAGCCGCGCTCGCGACCATCGGCATTTCGCTGACGGGACTCGTGATCGGCTTCTTCGTCGGGATCGGCGTGTGCTCGGCGCGGCTGTCGTCGAATGGGTTTGCGCAACGCTTCGGCGGCGCATACGTGTTCTTCTTTCGCGGCGTGCCGATGCTCGTGCAACTGCTGCTCGTCTATTACCTGCTGCCGTTTGTCGGCATCAACGTGTCGCCCATCGTTGCCGCGATCAGCACGGTGTCGCTGTGTTCCGCTTCGTATATCGCGGAAATTCTGCGCGGCGGCTTCATGAACATTCCGCCCGGACAGATGGAAGCCGCGCGCATGCTGGGTCTTTCCCCCATCGACATGCTGCGTCGCATTCAGGTGCCGCAAGCGTTCCGCATGACGCTGCCATCGCTCGTCAACGAAATGGTGCTATTGATCAAGGCGTCGTCGCTGATTTCGGTAGTCGGCGTGGCCGAGATTACGCGCACTGCGCAGAACATCGCGGCCAGCACCTACCGGCCGCTCGAAGCGTATCTCGCGGCGGGCCTCATCTACTTCGTGATCTGCGGCGCGCTGGCACTCGTTGCGCACGCCGCCGAACATCGGCTGATGCACACCTGAGGACGGCACGATGCAGCAATTCGATCCCACCGTCATTACGCACAATCTGCAGCCGATCGCAGCCGGTCTCGCGACGACGCTCGGCACGTGGATCGTCGGCGTCGTGATCGGCCTGCTGATCGGCTTCCTGATCGCCGTGCTGCAGCTCTTTTGCGGACGCTGGGCGCGCGGCATTCTGCGCGTGTATATCGAGCTGTTTCGCGGCACGCCGTTTCTCGTGCAGCTCTTTCTGCTCTACTACGGCGGACCGTCCATCGGCCTCACGCTCGAACCGTTGACCGCCGGTGTGCTCGGTCTCGGCCTGTATGGCAGCGCCTATTTCGCGGAAGCGTTCCGCTCCGGTTTTCAATCGATCCCGCGCGGTCATCTCGAAGCCGCGTCGTGTCTTGGGCTCACACGCTGGCAAGCCGTGCTGCGCATTCAGGTGCCGCAGATGCTCGTGCTGATCGTGCCCGCACTCACTAACCTGATCATCGTGCTCAGCAAGGAAACAGCCGTGCTGTCGATCGTCACCGTGCCCGAACTCACGTTCGTGCTGACGGGCATCGGCTCGGCCACCTTCGCGTTCGTCGAAACGCTGCTTGTTTTGTGCGTGTGCTATCTCGCGCTCGTCGAGCTCACGTCGCGCGCCGGCATGTGGGCGGAAGCGCGCATCGCCCGCTTCATGGCCTGAGGCGCGAACGTCAACCGCAAGCGTGACCGGAAATCATCATGAATGCACCCGTCGACATGCCCGCTTCTTCCACTCTCGCGTCGATGCAAACCAGCCGGGCACCGCTGATCGAAGTACGCGATCTGCGCAAGCGCTTCGGCGACAACGAAGTGCTGCGCGGCGTCGATCTCGACATCAACCGCTCGGAAGTGGTCTGCATCATCGGACCGTCGGGCTCGGGCAAGAGCACGCTGCTGCGCTGCCTCGCCGCTTTGGAAACGTACGATCAGGGCGACGTGCGTATCGAAGGCGAGCTGCTCGGCTATACGGAGCGCAACGGCAAACGCGTGCGTTCGTCGCAGGGCGAGATTAACCGCGTGCGCCGCAACGTCGGCATGGTGTTTCAGCAGTTCAATCTGTGGCCGCATATGACGGCGCTCGGCAACGTGATGGAAGCGCTGCTCCGCGTGCGCAATCTGTCGCGCGACGAGGCGAAGCAACGCGCCAATGCGATGCTCGAAACCGTGGGTCTTGCGCACAAGGGCGATGCGTATCCGGCGAAACTCTCGGGCGGTCAGCAGCAGCGCGTGGCGATTGCACGCGCGCTCGCGATGGAACCGCACATCATGCTCTTCGACGAGCCCACTTCCGCGCTCGATCCGGAACTCGTCGGCGAAGTGCTGCAGGTGATGAAGCAGCTTGCGCGCGACGGCATGACAATGGCCGTCGTCACGCATGAAATGGGTTTCGCCGCGCAGGTCGCCGATAAAGTCGTGTTCATCGATCAGGGACGTATCGCTGTGCAAGGCAAGCCGCAGGATGTCTTTCACGATGCGAACCAGCCGCGTCTACGGCAGTTCCTGCAAAACTACTTCGACCGCAACGCGTTCTGGTCACGCGGCGCGGACAGCGCGGACCCGGTATGAGCGCCCGCCTCCACTGACGCAGCGCACCGATGCCCGCTCCCGTCATCCGCGACAAGCTACGCACGCGAGCGCTTGCGGAAACACGCAAGCCGCGCAAGCCACGCGGGCCGAGTGTGCGTGACATGACGGCGGACACAGCAGACGGAGCGCAACCCGCCGCGCGCTACGAACAGGTCAAGCAGTACATCCGCAACACGATCGAATCAGGCGAACGCCGCGCCGGCGATCGCATTCCATCGGAACTCGATCTCGTCGAATCGCTTGGCGTGTCGAGAATGACGGTGAACCGCGCGTTGCGCGAACTCACGCATGAAGGACTGTTGACGCGCGTGTCGGGTGTCGGCACGTTCGTCGCTGAAACCAAGCCGCAATCCACGCTGCTGATGATCGCGCATATCGGCGACGAGATCCGCTCGCGCGGCCACGAATACAGCTATCAGACCGTGCTGTCGCAACGCGAAGTGGCGCCCGTCAATGTGTCGAATGCGTTAGGGCTACCGCCGGGGGCGTCGGTGTTCCATGTGATCTGCGTGCATCGCGAGAATGGCTTGCCCGTGCAACTCGAAGACCGTTACGTGAATCCCGCCATCGCGCCGGATTTCATCGAACAGGATTTTTCGACGATACGCCCTTCGGAATATCTGTTCAGCGTCGTGCCCGCACACGATGTCGAGCATGTCGTCGATGCCGGTCTGCCGAGTCGCGCGGAAGCCGAACTGTTGCAGATCGCACCCGAAGAACCGTGCCTCACGCTGATGCGCCGCACGTGGACGAGCGGTGTCGCGGTGACGTTCGCGCGCTTCGTGCATCCGGGCACGAGGTACCGGCTGGGATGCCGGTTCGTGCCGGATACATCGCAGCGGCAGGGATAAATAACGCTAGACGTTCCCGGCCAGATGAAACCGTGACGCCGGATGCCACAGCTGTACCGACGTCGCGACATGTTCGCCGACCCACGTCCGACGCTGCAGCATCAGGCAAGGTTCGCCGATCTCCATCATCAAGTGACGGCGCACGTGTGCGTTCGGCTTCTGCGCGTAGATGCGAAACTCGGCGCGCTGGATCGGCGCGAGACGCACCATGTAGTGATTCGGCGTTTCGATCGTGAAGTCCTGATTCAGATAATCAGGAAACACGCGCGGATTCACATAACGGTCTTCATACTGGATCGGCTCGCTCTCTTCGTTGTGCACGATGCGCGAGTGGAACACAGGACCTTTGGTGAGCACCAGCGCATCGAGTGCGAGCGGATCGTCGCTTGATTCGAGTGTCAGCACGCGCGCCGAATGCCGATGACCGCGCGCGGCGATTTCATCGGCGATGTTGCGGATTTCGAGCACCGTCGATTCATACCGTTGCGGCGCGACATACGTGCCCGAGCCTTGCACGCGCGTGAGCACGCGTTCCGTCGTCAATTCACGCAGCGCACGCGACACTGTCATGCGCGCGACGCCGAATTCCTTAACCAGTTCCGCTTCCGAAGGAATCAGTCCGCCCGGTTTCCACACGCCCTCTTCAATCTGCGCGATCACATAGCGCTTGATCTGCTCGTACGCGGGCATCGCCTTGCCCGGCGTCGTGCGTGCGCCGGCGGAATGATGTTCGGTAGTCTCCATGTGCCCGTTTATCGTCATGTTTGCGTCGGCCTCGTGGGTTGCACACATTCCTTATGCAGCCGATTGCGGCGCTTGCTGTGCAGCGCCTGTCGGATCGTTCGCGGCATGCGCGGCGAAGCCCGCATGATCGCCGTGCGTGGTCGCTGACGGCACGTTGCCCGACGCAGGCGGCAACGGTGGCGCGGCTTCGCCGATCATGCGGAACGCAGCGGCCATGTCGTCGGCGAGCGGACGATCGTCGCGATACGTCGGCACGATCGCGCGCACGCGACGCCACAACCCGTCCGTATGCGGCGCGCGCGGCGCATCGACGGGTTGCAGGTCGTACGCCTGCGCGGCGGCCAGCAGTTCGATCGCGACGATGCGGCCCGTGTTGTCGACGATCTCCAGCGCCTTCAGCGCGGCGGGCGTCGCGTGACACAGATGATCTTCCTGCAAGCCCGACGTGATGCCGCCATCCAGACTCGCGGGCGCGGCGAGGCGCCGGTTCTGCGCGACGAGCGATGCCGCCGTGTACTGCGCGATCATGAAGCCGGAACACGTGCCGCCCGGCTCCGCGAGAAACGCGGGCAAGCCGCTCACAAGCGGATTGACGAGCCGGTCGAGACGCCGTTCGGCCATCGCTGCGACCTGCGCGATGGCTGTCGCGAGACTGTCCATCGCGAGTGCGATCGAGGCGCCCACTGCATGCGCTTGCGAATACACACGCGGCGCATCCGGCGTGCCCGCGACGATCGGGTTGTCGGTGATCGACGCGAGTTCGCGATTCACAACTTCGGCGGTTGCATCGAGCACGTCGCGCGCCGCGCCGTGCACGTGCGGAATCGTGCGCATCGACAGCGGGTCCTGCGTGCGCTGCCCGACCACCGATGCAAGAATCCCGCTCTCGGCAAGCGCGTTACGCATGCGTTCACCGACGAGATTCAACCCTGGTGACACGCGCAATGCGAGTGAATCGGGATCGAATGCAGCGAGTTGGCCGCGCAGATTTTCGAAGCTCATCGCGGCAATTGCATCGGTCCAGTCGAGCACGCGTTCGGCGCGCGCCAACGCGAGCGCTGCAAGTCCCGTCACGCACGGCGTACCGTTGATGAGGCTCAGACCTTCCTTCGCTTCGAGCACGAGCGGTTCACGTCCGAGCTGTCTCAGTGCATCGCGTCCGCTGATCCGTTCGCTGCCGTGGCGCACATGACCTTCGCCGATGCACACCAGCGCGATATGCGCCATATGGCTCAGATAACCCACAGAACCGAACGCGGGCACTTCGGGGATATAACCTGCATCGAGCAACGCGACGAGCTGATCTACGATCTCGAGCCGCACGCCCGAATGTCCATGCGCGAAGTTGTTGACGGCGGCCGCCATGATCGCGCGCGTTTCCGCGACGCCGAGCGCCGCGCCGACACCGACCGCATGGCTCATCAGAATGTTGCGCGACAGCGCGCGCTGCTCCGACGGCGACACGATCACATCGCACAGCGCGCCGACACCCGTATTCACGCCATACGCGCGAATGCCGCGCTCGACGATCTGCTCGACCAGCACGCGCGCCGCCGTGACACGTGCGCGCGCGGCTTCGGACAAGACGAGCGGCTCGCCGGCCGCAACCGCGGCCAGTTCGCGCCAGTTCAGGGGACGCTCGGTTCGGATGACAGCCATGATGTTGCCTTTCTCGTGACGTGTGCTGCTTGGCTCGGTTGCTTCAGTTGTTTCGGTTGCGTCAGTTCGTCGTGCGCGAATGATGGCTCGACACGAACTGCCTGAATCGGTCGGACTTGAGTTCGCCGAACACTTCGTCGGGCGTGCCGTCGCATTCCGTCTGCCCTTGATGCAGGAACATCACGCGATTCGACACATGCCGTGCAAAGCCCATTTCGTGCGTGACGACCAGCATCGTGCGTCCTTCTTCGGCAAGCGAGCGCATCACGCGCAGCACTTCGCCGACGAGTTCGGGATCGAGCGCGGAAGTCGGCTCGTCGAACAGCATCACTTTCGGATGCATCGCGAGCGCACGCGCAATCGCAACGCGCTGCTGCTGGCCACCCGACAGATGCGCCGGATAATGCCCGCGCTTTTCAGCGAGACCCACTTTCGCGAGCAGTGCTTCCGCTTCTTCGACGGCTTCGGCGCGGCTGCGCTTTTGCACGCGCATCGGACCTTCGATCAGGTTCTCGAGCACCGTCATGTGCGACCACAGATTGAAGTTCTGAAACACCATGCCGAGTTGCGAGCGGATGCGATCGACCTGCTTGCGATCGTCCGGTTGCAGCTTGCCGTCCTTGCGGCGCTTCATCTTCAACGTCTCGCCCGCGAGCGCGACGCTGCCGTCGTCCGGCGTTTCGAGCAGATTCAGACAGCGCAGGAACGTGCTCTTGCCCGAGCCGCTTGCGCCGAGAATCGAAATGACGTCGCCTTCGTGCGCGTCGAGCGAAATGCCCTTCAGCACGTGATGGTCGCCGAACGACTTGTGGATGTTATGGACCGACAGTGCAACGGGTGCCGTAGCGTTCATGAGATTCTCCGGAATGGGCCGTCAGGGTGCGGCACGACGTGCTTCGGTGGCGGACGGAATCGCGCGCGGCGCGGCGTTCACAGGCATCGCGCGGAGATGCTGCGACAGACGCCGTTCGAGCAAACCAAGCAGACGCACGATGACAAAGTTCAGGAACAGATAGATCAGCGCGGCGCAGATGAACACTTCCGTCGTGCGATACGTCTGCTGGATGATCTGCTGCGCGACGCCCGTCACTTCCCACACGGTGACGAGACTCGCGAGTGCCGTCGACTTGACGAGCAACACCGCTTCCGTCGAATACGCGGGCAAACACTGACGCAATGCAATCGGACCGATGATGCGGCGCAGAAGCGAGAAACCCGACAGGCCGATCGAATAGCCCGCTTCGATCTGACCGACGGGCACGGCCATCAGACCGCCGCGAATGATTTCCGCCGTATAGCCCGCAGTACAAAGGGCCAGCGACAGCACCGCGCACACATACGGCTCGCGCAGCACGGGCCACAGAAAGCTCTCGCGGATCACGCCGAACTGGCCGAGCCCGTAGTAGACGAGAAACATCTGGATCAGCAGCGGCGAGCCGCGAAACACGAGAATGTACGCACGCGCAAAGCGATTGGGCAGCCAGTGCGGCGACACGCGCATCGTAACGATCACGAGCGACAGCAGGCCGCCCAGCACCAGCGAAGAAAAGAACAGGCCCAACGTGGTCGGCACAGCCCCGAGCAACTGGCGCAGCGTGTCGAACAGAAAGTCGAAATCGAAAGACATGGTGGCGCTCCGTCGTCAGTTGCGCGCGAAGTTGCGCCGGAAGGATCGGGCCACGCGTGCTTCAGCGTGGTTGAAGACGCGGTTCGAGAAGACCGTCATCACCAGATACAACGCGCCGCCAACAACGAAGAACAGGAAGTACTGATGCGTCGAACCTGCTGCGATCTGGCTTGCGCGCAGCAGTTCCGCGAGACCCGTCACCGAGATCAGCGCGGAGTCTTTGAGGCTCAGCTGCCACACGTTGCCGATGCCGGGCAGCGCGAAACGCAGCACTTGCGGAATAAGAATGCGGCGGGCCATCGTCATGGTCGGCATGCCGATGGAACGCGCCGCTTCGAGTTCACCCTTCGATACCGCGAGCACCGCCGAGCGATACACCTCGGCCTGATACGCGCCCGAGATCATGCCGACCGCCAGCGCGCCGATCACGAACGGCGGCACGCCGACGAAGCCTTCGGCGCCGAACCATTGGCCGACCGTCGTCACGAGCGTCGAACCGCCGAAGTAAAACAGATAGATGACGAGCAGTTCCGGCACACCGCGAAACACCGTCGTGTACAGATCGCCGAGCACGCGCGCCGTGCGAAAGCGCGACAGCTTCGCCGCCGCGATGATCGCGCCGAACACGGCGCCGACTGCGAGCGCCGCGAGCGTCAACGCGATGGTCATCAATGCCGCGAGCAGCAACACGCCGCCCCAGCCTTCCTGCCCGAAGCCGAGCGTCTCGATCAGAGCCATGGCTTACTCCTCATCCCTGCTTTCGCGGGTCGTTCAAAACAAGTCAGGCGCGCGCGATTTTCCGCGCGCGCATACGGCGGTCGATCAAGGCGTGACGTCGGTCTTGAACCACTTGTCGGAGAGCTTCTTAACGGTGCCGTCTTTCAGTGCATCGGCGATGGCCGTGTCGAACTTCGCCTTCAGGTCCGCGTCCTGCTTGCGGAACGCGAGGCCTTCGCCCGGACCCCAGATCGGGCCGCCGATCTTCGGTCCTGCCATCGAGATCTGCGCCGATTCCTTCTTGTCAGCATTGGCTGCGTAGTAGGTCACGTCGTCGAACGATGCGTCGATGCGACCATTCGCCAGATCGAGATCACGTTCCGGCGAGGTCTTGTAGACGCGGATCGTCGCGATGTCCTTGAAGCCGTCGTTGATGAATTTCGTGTAGACCGTGCCCGACTGGATGCCGATCGTCTTGCCCTTCAGCTGCTTGCGCAGTCCGTCGACGGTCGGCTGGTCCGTCTTCGCGTCGCCCGTCAGCTTGACGACGGGTGCACCCGCCGCGGCCTTCGGCAGGATCTTCGTGTCGGAGACGGCAAACGTCGCGGGCGTCGCAGCGTACGGGCGCGAGAACGCGATGATCTTCTCGCGTTCCGGCGTGATGGAGATCGCGTCCATCAACACGTCGAACTTGCCAGCCTGCAGGCCGGGGATCATGCCGTCCCAGTCTTGTGCAACCAGGTTGCACTGCAGCTTGATGCGCTGGCACAGGTTCGCAACCAGCTCGGGCTCGAAGCCGCCCAGCTTGCCGCCCGGCAACGTGAGATTCCACGGCGCGTAGCCGCCTTCCAGCGCGATCGTCACGCTCTTCCATTCCTTCGCCTGAGCGGGCGCGCCGGCGAGCGCCGTGGCCGTCAGGACCACGCCCATCATTACCTTCGACAACATAGTGCGGTCTGCCTTCTTCACCTTCACGTCGAATCTCCTTTTCGTCTGAACGGGTCCCTTCGCTCGTAGCGCGCCGGACATGTATAGACAAGTCTGCATGAGGTCAAAAATGATCGCAACTGAAATTCCCGAAAATAATTGAATTGTTCGGGTATGCCCTTACGCCAAGGGGCTTTCAACGCCCTTCTGGCCCGCACGAGCGGTCGTTAAAGCTGCGCCAGGACGGTGCAGCTGACTAGACAGGTTGGCGAATTGCGTGCCAATCGTGCACCGGATTGGGATGAAGCAGCTCGGAGCCGTCCATGCTTGCAGCGATGAAAGCCAGCTTTCATGAGACTTCCGGTTCATACGTTGGTATGGGCCGCGAGAACCTTCGGCGTGATCGGCTCATCTGCGCAGCGGCATCGCGTCAGACGGCGGAATGAACGCGTGGCGCTCGCGTCATCCGAAGGTTCTGATGATTCAACGATAGTAGGTCATCGCTCGTGCGGATGTACGGCTGGAGCGCGAGACGCCGCCGCACTACATTACGTGCATTGGCTGGCCGATCTGATGAAGAACATTCGGCGGGCCGATCTGAAGGCCCAGATTCACGCAAGAAAAAAAGTTTGGCTAGCCGGGAATGAAGTTCGACGTCGCTGTGTTTGCCTCAATGTAGCAAGCGAAAACGAAACAGATTCACAAGCAGGGCAAGACCAGACAGCTTTACGACAGCAGTTCATGCAGCAGCTTTAACGACGTTTTTTAGCTAACCCGCCCGTTCAGATTGAACGCGGTTTATTCAGGATGCCGAACCTTATTCGGCTCCATGTTCGAGCGGATCGGAAGTCTGAACACACACATCTGGAGTTACATCATGAAGAAGATCTTTGTTTGCCTCGCAGTTGCCGCTGGTGCACTCGCCGCCCCCGCTCTGAGCTTCGCGCAATCGAATGCTCCCGTCACGCGGGCCGAAGTCCGCGCCGATCTGGTTCGCCTCGAGAAGGCGGGGTATCAGCCGGCCGTTGGCGAAGACGTCAACTACCCCGCCGACATCCAGGCAGCGGAAGCGAAGGTCGCCGCGCAAGACGGTAACAAGCTGACGAACGATGCAGTCGGCGGTGTCGCGCAAACGTCCATGTCGTCGGGCAAGCCGGCTCGCAGCGCGATGAGCCACGACACGTGCGTCGGCCCCGTCAGCTACTGCAACATTTTCTTCGGCAGCTAATGGCGCGCAACTGACCCTGCGCCGCCGCTGTCACGCGCAGGGTCGTGCCCGCATCGCATTCTGGTCTGTTTCCTGTATCTGATTTACGGAGTCTCTTGTGAAAAGTTCGCTGTACATCGCCGCGGCCCTTGCCTTGTCGACCGGTCTTCTCGCTTCTTCCGGTGCGATGGCGCAAGACACCCAGGCGGCGCACGCGCCCGTCAGGAACATCGTTCTCGTGCATGGCGCATGGGTCGACGGTTCGGGCTGGAAGCCCGTCTACGACATCCTCACCAAAGATGGTTATCACGTCAGCGTCGTGCAGGAACCGCTGACATCACTCGACGACGACGTCGCTGCGACGAAACGCGTGCTCGATCTGCAGGACGGCCCGGCCATTCTCGTCGGTCACAGCTACGGCGGCTCCGTGATCACGGAAGCCGGCGTCGATTCGCACGTAGTTGGTCTCGTGTATGTCGCCGCGCACGCACCGAATGTCGGCGAAGACGAAGCTGCACTCGGCAAAGGCAAACCGAGCTATACGTCGAAGCAGCCGGGCGCGGTCGAAAAGACGGGCGACGGTTACACGTATCTGAATCCGTCCGTATTCCCGAAAGATTTCGCCGCCGATCTGCCGCTGAAACAGGCGCAATTCGAAGCGCGTTCGCAGATGCTGACGGCCGCGAAGGTGTTCTCGCAACCGCTGACGGCCGCCGCATGGACGACCAAGCCGAGCTGGGGCATCGTCGCGGGCGCCGACCAGATCATCAATCCCGATCTGGAGCGCTGGTACTACGAGCGCGCGCATAGCCACACTACCGTGATTCCGGGTGCGAGCCACTCGGTCTACGAATCGCGTCCGCAGCAGGTGGCGGCCGTGATCGAAGACGCTGCGAAGCACGCGCAGCAGCAGTAAGTAATACGCATGCAGCAAAAACGACGCGGCGCGCCCACGAGGCGCGCCGTTTTTCATGTTGCAGCCGATCTGCTCAGTTGCCGAAATAGATGTTGCACTGCGGCCCTGTCGAGCAATTGCGCGAGTGCTGCATCGGCAAGCCCGATGAGCTGCGCGTATCCGTCGCGCCGCCATACGACATATCCGTCGTGGCCTGCGCCGATGCGTTGGCATTGTTCTGCATCATGGCCTTCGAAGGCTCATTGCTCTGCGCCATATCGTCTGCCCATGTCGCGGCAGGGATGGCCATCAGCAATGCGCCCGCCAGGGGTAACGCCGTCAGGATCTTCATGTCGAACTCCTTCCATGCAGACGAATCGCCACGCCTGGCATTGCGATTCGCCGGACGCCCATCAGCGCCTGCGTCATCTGCATCGTTTCGACCGATATCCGCAAGCGCGACATCGCGCGCCGCAGCCACCCACGCTGCAGCGTGCCCTTATTGTGCATGCGATTGATTGGCTCAAGCGCCCGAGTCTGTCGGGCGGCGCAGCGCGGCGCGAAAAACGCCGGTTTTTGATGGTTTGACTATCGGCCGCGCAAAGAAGGTCCGCACTGCTGCTTCTGTTATAGACCTTTGGAACGAGACTGCAATGGCTGTTGCCGCATTGCAATGCGGCGCGCATCGACTGGCGAAGCGCGCCGCATGGTCGTTTAGCGCAAATTGGTTTTCACCAGCTCGACGATTTCATCGCCGCGTCCGTTGAGAATCGCGCGCAACATGTAGAGGCTGAAGCCCTTGGCCTGCGACAGCTCGATGGTCGGCGGCATCGCGAGTTCGTGCTTCGAGGTGACGACATCGACGAGCGCCGACCCCTGATGCGCGAACGCTTCCTTCAATGCACCGGGCAGTTCTTCCGAATCCTCGACGCGAATCGAAAAAATGCCCGCACCTTTCGCGATCTGCGCAAAATCGGTCTTGCTCAGATCGACGTTGGTGTCGAGATAGCCGCCCGCCTTCAGTTCCATCGACACGAACCCGAGCAGGCTGTTGTTGAACACGACGACCTTGATGGGCAGATCCAGCTGACGCGCGGTGAGCAGATCGCCGAGCAGCATCGACAGGCCGCCGTCGCCCGACAGCGACACCACTTGCCGCCCCGGATGCGCCGCCTGCGCGCCGAGCGCCTGCGGCATCGCGTTGGCCATCGATCCATGATTGAACGAGCCGTGCAACTGCCGCTTGCCGTTCATTGTCAGATAGCGCGCGGCCCATAGCGTCGGCGTGCCGACGTCGGCGGTGAAGATCGCATCCTCAGTCGCGGATTCGTCGATGATTCGCGTCAGGTATTGCGGATGAATCGGCGCACCGGGATCGGACGGCGTTGCGAGTTCGTCGAGATCGCGGCGCGCTTCTTCGTAGTGCGCCGTGGCCATATCGACGAACGTACGATCGTCCTTGCGCTTGAGCTTCGGCAGTAGCGCCGCGACGGTCTCCTTCACGGTGCCGACGAGGCCCATTGCGAGCGGCGCGCGCTTGCCGAGTTGCGAGCCTTTCCAGTCGATCTGCACGACCTTCGCTTCGGGCGGATAGAACGGCCGGTACGGAAAATCGCAGCCGAGCAATAGCAGCACGTCGCACGACATCATCGCGTGATAGCCGGAGCTGAAGCCGATCAGGCCCGTCATACCGACGTCGAACGGATTGTCGTACTCGATGAACTGCTTGCCGCGCAGCGCGTGGACGACGGGCGCGCCGAGCGTATCGGCGAGTTTCACGACTTCGTCGTGCGCGCCTGCGACGCCGCTGCCGCACATGATCGTGACCGCTTCGCAGTCGTTGAGCATGGTCGCGAGTTTCGCGAGTTCGCTATCGGGCGGCAGGATCGCGGACGGCGCCGTGGGATTCCACACGGGCGGTTGCGACGGCCCTTCGCTGAGCGCGATATCGCCGGGCAGCACGATCACCGCGACGCCGCGCTGCTCGATGGCTGTGCGCATCGCGCGTTCGAGCACGCGCGGAAACTGCGACGCGTTGACGACCAGTTCCGCGAAATGGCTGCATTCCTTGAAGACTTCTGTTGGATGCGTTTCCTGGAAGTAGCCGAGGCCGATTTCCGTCGACGGAATGTGTGCTGCGATTGCCAGCACGGGTTGCTGGTTGCGGTGACAGTCGTAAAGACCGTTGATCAGGTGCAGGTTGCCAGGGCCGCAGCTGCCCGCGCAGACCGCGAGCTGGCCGCTCGAGGCAGCGTCGGCGCCTGCTGCGAAGGCGGCTGCCTCTTCGTGGCGTGTGTGCATCCAGCGGATCGAACCGACCTGGTCGAGGCTGAATGCCAGGCCGTTCAGGCTGTCGCCTGTAACGCCCCAGATTCGTTTGACGCCTGCGGCGGCCAGGGTTTTTGCAAGGTAGTCCGCGATTGTGTTCTTTGCCATGTGCTTTCCATGAAAAAGGGGTTTTGTCTGCGACGCTAGTTGCTATTCTGGGTTTCTCGGTGTTGGTGTCTTTTTTTGCTGGCATCCGTGATTTCGTATCTGCACTTCAGGCGTTGCTCCTGTGTGGCATCCGCGAATTCTTTTTGGTGCTTCGTGCGTTGCCCCCTGTGTGGCATCCGCGAATTCGTAGCGGTGCTTCTTGCGTTGCCCCTGTGCGGGGCGGCACCTACTTTTCTTTGCCGCTGCAAAGAAAAGTAGGTGCCGCCCCGCACAGGGGCAACGCATGCAAACCGATACGAATTCGCGGATGCCACCCAAAAGCAAAAACCAGAACAGCGACTAGCGTCGCAGACAAAACGAAAAAATCACCACAAATAAGGCACAAACCGATACTTCACCCGCGCAGCATACTCAGCGTACCCTTCAAGCCGCTCGCAGAGCATGCGCTCTTCAAGCACAGCGCGATAACCAAGCCCAGCAACCAAAACCGGCACGCAAAAAAAACCAACCCACGATCCAAGCACCAACGGCGTGCCCAAAAGAAAAAGAATGGCCCACGCATACATCGGATGCCGCACATAAGCATACGGACCGCTGTCACTCACCTTATGCCCGCGTTCGGCCTGAATCTTCACGACAGGCGCGGCATAGCTGTTCGCGCGAAAAACCGCACGCATCGCAACCATGCTGACGAGAATAGCAAGCACGCCGACAACTTGCAGTGATGGGGATATCGACGTCCAATGAAAGCGCACGGCATCGAGTCCCATAAGAACCAGCCATGCACACCAGGCGACTGCAACGCACGCCATAAAGAACTTGTCCCACGCGCTCTGTTCGCGCTGGACAAAAGAACCGAGCCGCTCGGCAAGCAGCGCAGGATCGTAGCGCGCGAGCCACACGCCGATCCACAGACCCAGCAAGCCCATTTCGCACAGGTACCACCACGCGCCTGGCCACGCGAGCGTGCCCGCCGCGCCGAACAGCACGGCGCCCATGCCCGCGAGCCACAACACCGTCTGGATGATGAGCCGCGCGATCATGGTTGACCTATGACACCGAGCCTTCCGTCGACACGCGCCGGTAAATGTCCGCGACGTCGATATCGCCAAGCTCGATCAGGAACGTGTCGCGTAGACAGGTTTCGAGTTCGTGCGCGCTTTCGATACGACGCTCGATCGCTTCGCCATCCTTCGAACGCGCAGTCAGCCTGTCGTTGAACATCGCGAGCCGCCCTTCCGGCGTCACGCGGCACAAAACAAGGCTCGTCGTGAAGAACGACGTCGGATGCGCCGACGTGAACCAGTTCGACACTTCGAAATCGACCCATTCGGCGCGTTGCAGATCGAAGCGATAGGTCTTGAGCCACGTCTCGCCCGATTGCACTTCGAGATCGAACGCACCGTCGGGCGCATCGACGAGACGGAACGGCTCGTGCGTCGTCTGTTGCACGACGCCTGCCTGCAGGCGCAGCGGCGACGTCAGCGTGACGGCGCCGAAGCCGACGTCGGCGATCCACGGCTGATCGTCGACGGTCACCCGCAGCAGCATGTGCGTGCGCGGCGTGATCGCGTCGGGCTCGCGGCCCCACAGCACGCGCGCGATCATCGGCGTCACGTCGAAGCCGAGCTGCATCAGCACATGCGCGAACAGCCCGTTCTGCTCGAAGCAGTAGCCACCGCGCCGCCGCTCGATCAGCTTGTCGACGACGGCGGGCAGATCGAGATGAACGCGGCGGCCCGTCAGCGGATCGAGATTTTCGAACGGGATGGAGAGCGGATGCAGGCGTTGCAAATCGCGCAGCACATCGAGGGTCGCGGCTTGCGGCCCCGTGTAGCCGATACGCCTGAAATAACGATCGAGATCGAGAGTGCTGGACATCCGGTGCTCCTGTGGTCGCGGGTCGTGTTGCCCGCTGGTCATGTGGTTGTATGGGCAATGCAGGGTTCGCAGCGACAGCGTACCGTCAACGGCATGCGTCGTGCGCGATGCCCTCATGCGCGCAAGCCCATTTACAAGCGGCGAAATGGGCGCGCGCGATCATCGCATCGCGCGTTGCGGCGCACGATGGATTGCAAGGCGCGGCAATGGAGCGCGCGGTTCAGAAACCTTTGAGCGCCGACGTCGCAATAGACGGCACGCTGATGCCATGACTCGTCGCGAACTGCACGGCCGCGCTCAACGTCGACGCCAGCGATTGCAACTGCCCCGGCGCGGACTGCGCGATATACGACGCGGCCTGCGCCGACTGCGGATTCATGCCCGATTGCAGCAGCGACGACGGACTCATCTGCCCGATGCTGCCGAGGCTCGATTGCAGGCTCGAATACTGGCTCACACCCTGTCCGAGCGACGTGAGACCGCTGGTAAAGGCCTGCTTGTCGACGGGCGTCGACGAATCGGAGCCGCGGCTCGCGAACGCCTGCGTCAAGGTCTGCGACAACGACTGCTGCGTGTTGCCCACCTGCGACAACTGGCTCACGGAAGGCGTGCCGCCGCTCAACAGTCCCGACGCCTGCTGCGCCTGGCTCGCGGCGCTCGACAGACCCATCGCCGACGCGAGGCTCGACTGGCCGCTCAACACCTGCTGATTCGCGCCGACGTAGTTTTGCAGCAGTTGCCCGATTCCGCCCGAGGAAGCTGCATTGCCAGCATTACCCGACGAGTTGTTGCCGCCGATGCCGAACTGTTGCAGGTTCAGTTGCGCGAAGCTCGCGCTGCTCACGATGAAACCCGTGGCGAGTAGCGCGGCGGAAAGAATGCGTGTTTTCATGGCTGCCCTCCTGTCATGTGTCCGATGCGTGATGATCATCGCGACATGTCCGGAACGCGTCGCGTCCGGACACGTTCGGTTTGTGTCGCTTCGACACGCGCATGCGGCGTGCGTTCGCGCTTTCATCAGACGCGATCTCGCCCGGCAAAACGCGGGCCTGCTCCACTCGCGTTATGACGTAAGCGCCGCATGCGATCGTTCAGGCCCTGACGCGGGCCTCGCGCGGCTCGCGTGTAGCAGCGCGTATCGACAGATCCTGCACCATTTGTGCGGCGAGATAGTCGCAGGTCGCGCGATCCGATTTCGCACTGCGCGCGACGACGATATCGAGCGGTTCGATCACGGGCAATCCATGCTCGGCCCCGAGAATCGCGAGCCGCGACGGCACGCTGCAACGCGTGAGCGCGATCACGGAGAGGCCGGCATCGACGGTCGCAACCAGCCCGCTCAGACTCGCGCTGCTGTACGCGGCGCGATAGCGGATGCGCGCGCGATCGAGCGCGGCGAGCGTGTTCGTGCGCGCGACGCAGCCCGGCTCGTACAAGCCGACAGGCAACGGCGACACGTTGAGCACGGGCGTATCGACGGAAGCGCCCGCCCACACCATCGGCTCGCTGCGCACGAATTCGCCGCGCAGCTTGCGATCGCGCGTGACGAACGCGAGGTCGATCTTGTTGTCGGCGAGCATCGGTGCGAGCGCCGTGCTCTGCGCGCAGACGATCTCGATCTCGACATGCGGATACAGATTCGAAAAGCGCCTCAAAACAGGCGACAGCAGCGACGACACGTAATCGTCCGGCGCGCCGAGCACGACGCGCCCTGTCACTTCGGGCCGCACGATCGCGGACCACGCTTCTTCGTGCAGATCGATCACGCGCCGCGCATATTCGAGCAGCGTGTTGCCAGGCCGCGTCAGCGACAGATTGCGCGTATCGCGAGCAAAAAGCGTCGTGCCGAGCATTCGCTCGAGCCGCTTGACCTGCATGCTGACGGCCGCCTGCGAGCGATGCACGGTGACGGCGGCCTTCGTGAAGCTGCCCGTCTCGACGACGGCGACGAAGGTGCGCAGCAAATCGACATCGAACTCGGGATGCATGATTCATCAATCCAGCTTATGGAATTTCTCAATTTTATTCGTTTGTGACGCGAAGGCAACGCACGGATACTCGGATGTATTCAACGCCATCGAGGAAGTGCTGTCATGTCTTTGTCGTCTCTGTCGCTCAGCCGAAGCCAGCAAGGCGCGCTCACGCTCGCGAGCGGCGGCCTGCTGATGGGCACGATCGGCGTGTTTGTCGAGGAGGCGCGGCTGGGTGCGCTGACGCTGGTGTTTTTCCGCTGCCTGTTCGGCTTTCTGTCGCTGGCCGCGTATTGCGCGTGGAAGGGTTATTTCGCGCGCCGCTATTTCACGCGTCGCACGGTGATGCTGGCGGCGATTTCGGGCGTGCTGATGGTCACGCAGTGGGTCGGTTTCTTCGATGCGATCCATCGCACGAGCATCGCGGTGGCGACGGTTGTGTTTCATGTGCAGCCGTTCTGGGTCGTGTTGATCGGCGCGGCGCTGTTCAACGAGCGGCTGGGTGTGGACCGGCTTGGCTGGATCGCGACGGCGTTCGTGGGACTCGTGCTGGCGTCAGGGGTTGCGGCAGCGGGTTCGCTGCAGGGGCACACGAGCTATCTGATCGGAATTGGAGAGGCGCTTGCTGGCTCTGTTTTGTATGCGAGCGTTACGCTCATTGCCAAAAGTCTCGGCGATTTGCGGCCGCATTTGTTGACTCTTGCGCAATGTGCTGTTGGGGTTGTGTGTTTGCCTTTTATTGCGCCTCTCGGCGCGGAGCATATTGCGGCTTCGCAGTGGTTCTGGCTGATCGGTATGGGCGTGTTGCACACCGGGCTTTCTTATGTGCTCATCTATGGCGCACTGCCTAAGCTCACTACGCCTGTTATCGCTGTGCTGCTTTTTGTTTATCCGCTAACGGCGATTGCCGTCGATGCCATCGTGTATGGGCGCGCTCTTTCTGTTGCTCAAATGGCTGGGATGGTGCTTATTGTTGTCGCTAGTCTTGGGGTTAATCTCGGGTGGCCCCTGGTTTCTGTGTTTAGGGTTCTTGCCCTACGGCGTTAAAGGTTTTTTGTTTTGTCCGCGACGCTAGTCGCTATTCTGGCTTTTTCGCTTTTCGTCTTTTGCTTTTATTTTTCGCTGGCATCCGCGATTTCGTATCTGTGCTTCATGCGTTGCCCCTGTGCGGGGCGGCACCTACTTTTCTTTGCAGCGGCAAAGAAAAGTAGGCAAAAGAAAGCCGCTTTTGTACCTCCGGTGCCTGCCCGGATACCGCTCCGGCATGCTGCAGTTGAGCCATTGCGCAGCTACGTCCGCACCCTGTAGAGAGCCCGCAGTCAACCGCGCACGGCGCGAAAAGCCCCCACACAGTCTGGAGCACATACCGCCGCAATCAACTGACGGCAATGCAAAAAAAACGTGCTGACCGAATGTGCCCCAGGTGGATGTCAACTTTCGCGCCGCGCGCGCCTGACTGCGGGCTTTCTACGGAGTGTTTGCGTCACTGCGCGACCGCTCAAAGACCGTGTGCCGTAGCGTTATCCTGGCGGGCACCGTAGGTTCAAAAGCGGCTTTCTTTTGCCTACTTTTCTTTGCCGCGGCAAAGAAAAGTAGGTGCCGCCCCGCACAGGGGCAACGCTGGCAAACCGAAACGACAACGCGGATGCCAGCGCAGCAAAAAAAACTTACTGCGGCAAAACCTCCCCTTTAGTCTCCTTAGCAAACGGAATAACAAACAACCCAGCAACAAAAGCGATCGCGGTGAGCGCGACAGGCACCCCAAGCGTATGCATACTCAACACAGCCGCACCGAGCAGAAAATTAACCCCTGCCCCGACAAACCGCCCAAACGAAGTACAAAAAGCAAAAGCAGTCGCCCGCACACGGGTTTCGAACAACTCAGGCAACCACAAACTAAACAGCGCAAAATTGCCACCAAAGAACCCAAGCACAAACAACCAGGCAATAAAAGGAGCCAGCCCATTGGGCAAATAAAACGCCCAACCAAAGCTACCAACAATCGCCACAGCCATCCCGCCAAAATAAATAGCAAGCGTCTTCTTCCGCCCAATCCGCTCAGCAAGCGGCGGCAACGCAAGACATCCGAGTATCGTGCCGATCGACAGCAGCCCCGTCGCCATCGATGCCATCTTCGTCGCTTCAGGCTTCGCCATACCCGCGCGCGTCGCAAGCTGGATCACCGCCGACGGCTCATACACCGCGCCCGCCCACAAACCGATAATCGCAATCGTCAGCAGCGCGCACATCACCCACGTGCGACGACGATACGTCGGCCCGAAAATCTCGCGCATCGGCTTCACATGCACCACGTCGCGCGCTTCCGCCTTCTGCCATTTCTCCGATTCCTTCACGCGCGTCAAAATCAGAATCGCGATCACCACGGGTACCGCGCCCGTCAGGAACATCGCGCGCCAGCCGAAGTGAACGCCGATCGTGAAGTTGAGCGCCGCCGCCAGAAAGAAGCCCGCGTAGTAGCCCGTCTGCAGATAGCCCGCGCCCATCTTCCGGCGATCCTCCGGCCACGCTTCCGCGACGTACGTGCCCGCCAGCGCCCACTCGCCGCCGATACCCACGCCCGCAATGAAGCGATAGATCCCTAGCTCCCACACGTTGTGCGCCGTCGCCGACAGCCCCGTGAAGATCGCGAACGTGAAAATGGTGCCCGCCAGCACGCGCGTGCGGCCAAAGCGGTCCGCCAGCGGCCCCCAGATGAACGACAGCCCCCATCCCACGAGGAACAGCGCAAACAGGATCGAACCGGCCAGGCCGACGTTCGCGGGCGTCGCCGCATAACCCGAGCGCGGCAGCAATTCGGTGAGCGCCGGCGTCAACACCAGCGCGTAAATGAACGAGTCCATGCCGTCCAGCGTCCACCCCGCCCATGCACCCCAGAAGCCCGCTATCTGCGAGCGGTTCAGCGGCGTCTTGCGCCGCGCGATACCCGCACTGTCCGAAATCGATGAATTCATCATGCTCCTGCTCCTCCAAGTGCTACGGTTGGATGGGTGAACGTCGGACACAGCCGCTCCCCTGGCATGCGGGCTGCCGCATGTGTGAGAGAGGAAGCGCAATAGCGCCGTGCCTTTACGAAAGCCCCGGGTTTGTCCCGCTAGAAATTGTTCGTTTTTATATATAATATTTGATGTCATGAACAACGCAACCGATGGTTTTCCCCTGGCCGGCGCCTCGCAGGCGTCCTCGCCCCTGCTGCCCACGGCGCACGAGCCGCGGCCCAGCACGTCGCGTGTGATCGCGGAGGCGCTGCGTTCGGCGATCGTCGAAGGGACGCTGGAGCCCGGCGCGCCGCTGCGCCAGGACGCGATCGCGCGGCACTTTTCGGTCAGCGCGATTCCCGTGCGCGAGGCGTTGCGGCAGCTGGAAAGCGAAGGCTGGGTGAAGGTCGAGCTGAACAAGGGCGCGAGCGTCGCGCGGCTCACCCCCGCCGAAGCGCGCGAGATCTACGAGATCCGTTCGGCGCTCGAAAGCCTCGCGATCTCGCTGGCGATTCCGAATCACACGCCCGAGTCGCTGCGCGAAGCAGCCGCGTTGTGCAAAGCCGCCGAGAGCGAGCCGGACCCTGCCCTCTACGTGGCGCGCAACGAGGCGTTCCACACGTGTCTGTACGCGCCCGCCAACCGTCCGCAACTCGCCGAAATGATCGCGGCGCTGCACCGGCGCGGCGAGCGCTACCTCAGATTGAAATTCGGCTTGCCCGCGTACAAAGGCGAGTCCGACGCAGAACACCTGGCGATCCTGGCCGCCGTCGAGCGCAAGGACATCGCCACCGCGCAGTCGCTCATCTCGGCTCACCTGCTGGGCACGGGCGAACTGGTCTATCGTTTCTTGACGGAACGCGCGCAGGCGGAAGCCGCCGCGGCCGCGCCGCGCAGAAAGCGCGGACGGCCGGCGCGCACTCCAACCACTATCGGGAGTTGAAGCACCGATGAATCAGCGAGTCGAGTCAGCCAGACTGGAATTGGCACAGTCGATGGGAGCGCAGGCAAACCCCTCTGCGCAACGCTCCTGGACCACAAAACGCGACGAGAAACGCCGCAGGCTCGCCGCCATCGAGCCGTGGCTCGAAGACGGCATCCTGCCGACGAACCGCATCATCGATGCGCTCGAAACGCTGATTCGCCCCGGCGATCGCGTCGCGCTCGAAGGCGACAACCAGAAGCAGGCGGACTTCCTCTCGCGCTCGTTCGCGAAAGTCGATCCGCAGAAAGTGCACGACGTGCATCTGCTGATTTCGAGCATCAGCCGCCCTGAGCATCTGACGCTCTTCGAAAAGAACATCGCGCACAAGGTCGATTTTGCGTTCGCCGGTCCGCAGAGTCTGCGCGTCGCGCAGCTGCTCGAAGACGGCCAGCTGGAGATCGGCGCCATTTATACGTACGTCGAACTGTATGCGCGCATGTTCGTCGACCTCACGCCGAACGTCGCGCTGCTGTGTGCGGAAAAAGCCGACCGTCACGGCAATCTCTACACCGGTCCGAACACGGAAGACACGCCGACCATCGCCGAAGCCGCCGCGTTCCGGCACGGCATCGTGATCGTCCAGGTGAACGAGATCGTCGATGAACTACCGCGTGTGGATATTCCCGCGTCGTGGGTCGATGTCGTCGTGCAGGCCGACCGCCCGTTCGCCGTCGAGCCGCTGTTCACGCGCGATCCGCGTCACATCGGCGATTTGCAGGTGCTGACCGCGATGATGGTCATCAAGGGCATCTACGAGCCGTATGGCGTGACGTCGCTGAATCACGGCATCGGGTTCGACACGGCCGCGATCGAACTGCTGCTGCCCACGTACGGTGAATCGCTCGGACTCAAGGGCAAGATCTGCCGCAACTGGACGCTCAATCCGCATCCCACGCTGATTCCCGCGATCGAATCGGGCTGGGTCGACAGCGTGCATTGCTTCGGCAGCGAAGTCGGCATGGAAGCGTATATCGAGGCGCGTCCCGATGTGTTCTTCACGGGCAATGACGGCACGCTGCGCTCGAATCGCGTGCTGTGTCAGTTGGCCGGGCAATACGGCGTCGATCTGTTCATTGGCTCGACGCTGCAGATCGACGGCGACGCCAATTCGTCGACGGTGACGCGCGGGCGGCTCGCTGGCTTCGGCGGTGCGCCGAACATGGGCCACGATCCGCGCGGCCGTCGTCATTCGAGCGAAGCCTGGCTCAAGCTGCTGAAGGATCAGGGCGCCGTGTCGCGCGGCAAGAAGCTGGTCGTGCAGCTGGCCGAAACGTACAAGAAAGGCGGCGAGCCGACTTTCGTCGATGAGCTCGATGCCGTCGCCGTCGGCGCGAAGAGCGGCATGCCCATCGCGCCCGTGATGATCTACGGCGACGACGTCAGCCATGTCGTGACTGAAGAAGGCATCGCGCATCTGCACAAGGCGGAAGGTATCGACGAACGGCGCGCCGCGATTGCCGCCGTCGCGGGCGTGACGCCGATCGGCTTGCGCGCGAAGCCAGAAAAGACGGCGGAGTTGCGTCGGCGCGGCATCGTCGCGTATCCGGAAGACCTCGGCATCCGGCGCGGCGAAGCGAAGCGCTCGCTGCTTGCGGCGCGCAGCATCGACGATCTCGTCACGTGGTCGGGCGGACTGTATGCGCCGCCGGCACGCTTCCGCAGCTGGTGATGCGATGGCCCTTCCCTATGCCATCCCGCGCGACGCGGGCACGTTCGAGCATGCGCATGTGCGCGGCTTCACGCGTCTGTCGGACGCCGCGCTTGCCCGCTTCGCCGTCGACTCGCTGATCGAAGAAGCGCAACTCACGCCGAAGCCCGCGCTCGTCGACGGGCGCGGGAGCGGTGCGCATCGCGATCTCGACTTGCCGTTGATGCTGCGTTCGGCGCGCGCGCTCGAACCGACGTTCGCGGCGCTTGCTCGCGCGTCTCGAGGACGCACGCCGTCGATGACGCTGCGCACGGAACTCGCGCAAATCGGCCGAGCGGGCGAACAGGACATGATGCGCGCGACAGACGGCAGCAATGCGCATCGCGGCGCGATCTGGATCGTCGGCCTGCTGGTCGCGGGCGCGTCGATCGTGTCGAACACAGCGCCTGAACTGCATTCGCAAGCGCAATCCGATGTCGCGCGCGTCTGCAAACTGGCCGCGCAGATCGCCTGCTTTCCCGACCGCTTCGCCGCGCCCGCCGACAGCCACGGCGAGCGCGTGCGTCAGCGGTTCAATGTGGGCGGTGCGCGTCAGGAAGCGCAGGACGGCTTTCCGCATGTGATCGGCGTCGGGCTGCCCGCGCTGCATGCGGCGCGCGCAAAAGGTATCGGCGAAAACGCCGCGCGCGTCGACACGCTGCTCGCGATCATGGCGTCGCTCGACGACACCTGCCTGCTGCATCGCGCGGGTCTCGACGGACTGCGCGCGGGTCAACGCGGCGCGCGCGCCGTGCTCGCGGCGGGCGGCATGTCGACGGCAGCGGGACGCGTTGCATTCGACGCGCTGGAAAGCGCCCTGCTCACGCTCAACGCTTCTCCCGGCGGCGCAGCCGATCTGCTCGCCGCCACTCTCTTCATCGACAAGCTGGCGCATCACGCGGCCAGCGGGAGCTGAAACTGATGGAACAGATGACATTCGACTATCCGGCGCAACGCGCGATCACGACGCGCGCGCATGTGGGCGTCGTCGGATCCGGCGACCTCGAAGTGCTTCTCGCGCCCGCCGATGCGATGAAAGCGACCGTGACTGTGCGCACCAGCGTCGACGGCTACGGACATATCTGGAAGAGCGTCCTCGACCGCTTTTTCACGCGCTTCGACGGCGCGGCGCAGATCGAGATCAACGACTTCGGCGCGACGCCCGGCGTCGTGGCGCTGCGGCTCGCGGAAGCCGTCGAAGCGGCGGATCAGGGAGCAGGCTCATGAGCACGGCAACACTTCAGCACGCGCCCACACTGCGCGACAGCTTTATCGAACTGACGGCGCGCGAGCGCGCCCGCGCGCTGCTCGACGAAGGCACGTTCCGCGAACTGCTCGGTCCGTTCGACCGCATCGAGTCGCCGTGGCTGCCGCTGCAGGGCATCGTCTGCCAGGCAGACGACGGCGCGGTGATCGCGCGCGGCACGATCGACGGCCAGCCGGCCGTGATCGCCGCGATCGAATCGGCGTTCCAGGGCGGCAGTATCGGCGAGGTGTCGGGCAGCAAGATCGCGGCGGCGCTCGAACTCGCGCTGCGCGACTGCGAGCGCGGCAAGATCGTGCGGCCCGTCGTGCTGTTCGAAACAGGCGGCGTGCGTCTGCAGGAAGCGAATCTCGGGCTCGCCGTGATCGCCGAGATGCAGGCGGCCATCGTCGCGTTGCGGCGCTACGTGCCCGTGGTCGGCGTGGTCGCGGGGATGGTCGGCTGCTTCGGCGGGATGTCGCTCGCGGCGGGACTGTGCTCGTATCTGATCGCGACGAAACAGGGACGCCTCGGCATGAACGGCCCCGAAGTGATCGAACAGGAAGCGGGTATCGAAGAACTCGATTCGAGCGACCGCCGCCGCGTGTGGCAGATGATCGGCGGCGAACAGCGCGTGGCGACAGGACTCGCCGATGCGCTCGTCGACGACGACGCGCATGCCGTGCGCGACGCGATTCGCGCGGCGTTCGCGCACGGCGTATCGACGCCTCGCACGGAACAGGTGAGCGCGTATCTGGAGCGGCTCGCGCGTATCGATCCCGCCGACGTCACGCCGCAAACGATACGCGACGTCTTCAAGGCAACGAGCAAGGAGCAATCATGAGCGGCACGGCAGACACGCGCGGCATGCGCTGGTTCGAGGCGTTGGCAGGCGAGACGTCGACGGATGCGCCTGTGTGGTCCGGCGAGGCATCGCTGGGCGGCGAAACGGCGAGTTTCTTTTCGGTCGTGCCCGACGCGGACAATCGATTCCCACGCGCGCGCGACAACGTCGTCGGACTCGAACAGGGATGGAAGCTCGCCGAAGCCGTGCGCGCGGCGGTGGCAAAGGATGCGTCGTCGGAACACAAGCGCCCTGTCGTCGCGATCGTCGATGTGAAGAGTCAGGCGTATGGCTATCGCGAAGAGACGCTCGGTATTCATCTGGCGTGCGCAGCGGCCGTCGATGCGTATGCGAGTGCTCGCGACGCTGGGCATCCTGTCGTGGCGCTGATCGTCGGACCGGCGATGTCGGGCGCGTTCCTCGCGCACGGCTATCAGGCGAACCGGATCGTCGCGCTCGACGCGCCCGGCACGATGGTGCACGCGATGGGCAAGGAAGCCGCCGCGCGCGTCACGCGCCGCACAGTCGAAGATCTCGACAAGCTCGGCGAAACGATCACACCGATGTCGTACTCGATGGCGTCGTTCGCGAAGCTCGGCTTGCTCGACACGCTGATCGAAGGCGTCGATGCCGATGCGCCGACGGACGCGCAGATCGAACGCGTGCGCGGTGTGCTCGCCGAGGCCGTGCGTGGCGCGCGCTCGGATACGACGCGCGGACTGTCGCGGCGGCTCGAATCGGAGACGGCGAAGAAGTCGCGTGCGGCGTCGATCGAAGTGCGGCGGCGGCTCGCCGAACAGTGGGACGCTGCGTGATGCGAGTGTGCGCTGCCGCGCCGTTTGCGTCCCCGGACGTGCTCTTAGGCTGCGATACACGCTGGCACGCGCATGACATTTTGCGCGTGCGACGGCTCGAAACGTTTGACAACGAACCGGCGTGGGTCCGCGATGCATTCGCGCGCGCGCCGTTCGTCGTCGTGCGGCGGGCGCAGGCGGCGGCGGGATTTTTGGCGATTGGCGTGCGCGGCGCGGCGCGCAACGAGCGGTATGGGACGTGGGCGCGCAGCGAAGATATCGAGGCTGTTTTCAGGCCTGAAGCGTTGTTGTCGAGGGCTTCTGAGCTTGCGAAAGAGCGTGCCGCGTTGCCAGTCTTCGTCGCGTTGGATGCTCTGCGTCGCGATGCCTCGTGCTTCGATTCATTCACCTGGGGTCCGACTGGAAGCAGCGGTTTCGAACTTGCAACGGGCACGCCGACTGTCACCACAACCAGCGATCTCGATCTGTTGATACGGATGCCGAATCATTTGACTCTCGACGATGCCTCACGAATCCAGACCGCGCTCGATCAGCATGCAGCACGCACAGGCGTGCGCATCGATGCACAACTCGAAACGCCCGCGGGCGGCGTGGCGCTTACCGAATATGCGTTACGCAAAGCTCGCGTGATGGCGCGGCATGCGAACGGCCCGCAACTCGTTGCGGATCCGTGGGCGATGTCTTCTGCGCAAACGTGTCTGTAATGCTCGCTTATCTTTTCCCCGGTCAGGGCGCGCAATCCGAGGGCTTTTTGCATCGACTCGGCACGCATTCCGCCATTCAATCGACACTCGAAGAAGCGTCCGACGTGCTCGGCATTGACGTGCTCACGCTCGATACGCACGCAGCGCTCGAATCGACGGTCGCCGTGCAGACGGGGCTGCTGATCGCAGGTGTCGCTATGCAGCGTGCGCTTGCGGCAGAAGGCCTCCCGCCTGAACTGAGCGCGGGACTGTCCGTGGGCGCTTACGCAGCAGCCGTAAGTTGCGGCGCGATCGCATTCGCCGACGCGCTGCGCATGGTACGCAAGCGCGCCGAACTGATGGAGACCGCGTATCCGCATGGCTACGGCCTGTCCGCGATTGCTGGACTCACCGAACACGAAATCGAACAGCTCGCCGATGCGCAAGCGCATGAATCGCATGAACGCGTCTACGTCGGCAATGTGAACGCGCCGCGTCAGATTGTCGTCGCAGGCTCGGATAGCGCGCTCGATGCGTTCAACGCACGCGCGCTCGCATCTGGTGCGCGCAAGGCGACGCGGCTCGCCGTCAGCGTGCCGTCGCATTGCGAACTGCTCGCCGCAGCCGCCGACGCGCTGATCGACTACGCGCGCAGCGTGCCGTTTCGCGCGCCGTCGAGCGGCTACATCGGCAATCGCGGCGGCCGTGCGCTCTACACAGCGGAGGCCGTGCGTGACGATCTCGCCACCAACATGCGCTACACGGTCCGCTGGTTCGACGCGTTGACCGTGATGGTCGAAATGGGCGCAAAGGTGTTCGTCGAAGCGCCGCCCGGCCAAGTGCTGACGGATATCGTCCGCGAGCAGTATCCGGAGATGGCGGCGATCGCGGCGAGCACTTTGCCCTTCGAACGGCTCGCGCCGACTATCCAGCGACGCCTCGAATCGGTTGGCTGAAACCGATTCCTTATGCGCATAAATTTCTTAAATTTTTAATGCGCGCGTAGCAAACCGGCCTGTGAATCGCGTGAATCAACGCGGCGTCACGAAGCGGAACGTCAGGTTCACGCGTTCGCCCTGCACTTTCGGCTCTTTGGGCACGCGATGCCGCCATTCGGCCTGCGTGCGTCCCCGCATCACGAGCAGGCTGCCGCCCTTCAACTGATACGACTGCACGACGCGTGTCTTGTTGTGCTGCAGATCGAAGCGGCGCGCCGAGCCGAGGCTCACCGACGCGATCACCGGTTCGTTGCCGAGTTCGGGCTCGCGGTCCGCGTGCCAGCCCATGCTGTCGGCGCCGCTGCGATAGCGGTTGAGCAGCACGCTGTTGAACGGCGCGTTGCACGTCGCTTCGACGGCGGCTCTCAGTTCGGCGACCGCGGGCGTCCACGCCGACGGCACGTTGCGGATGCCCGAGTACACATACACGGCATCGGGCTCGCCTTGCCATGCAGTGAGCCGCGGCAACGGCACTTTTCCAGCCGGCGTGAACATCGAATCCTGCTGCCAGGCGACTTCCGCGACGATGCGCGCCAGCAGTTGCGCAGCGGCATCGGCGGAAAGCCAGTCGGGGAACCACGCCACATCGGGCGTCGGCAAATCGTCGAACAGATCGGCGGACATCGCCTTGCGATCGCGAGCGGAGCCACTCGCGACACTCTCTTTCACAGGGACCAGCGCTTATTATCCGACGCGCCGTGCTTGCGCGTCACTCGCGCGGATTGCTGTTTCATTCTCATCGCGGGCGCGGCGATCCGTGCTTTTCGTTCGACGACGCAACCTCAGCCCGTCATCATCGCAACGTAAAACACGATCGCGCCGATCAACGCGCCGACGAAGCAAAAACCCTCTTCCGCCTCGTCGCCGCGCGAGCGCAGCCACGCGGCGACCACGCCGAACAGTCCCGCTACGCCGAGCGCGACGAACACCATCACCACGTAGAAAAGCGCCGTGCGCCCGAGTTCGGAAAAGTCGATGTACCGCACGCCGTAGTAGACGCCGAGCGCCATCAGCGACAGCACGACCATAGGCAACATCACATGACTGCCTTCGTGGCCGATGTGATGCTCGCGATGTGTGAATCTTGTCGTTTTCATCGTTCGTCTCCCCCTGACCGCTAGCCGGGTTGGCTATCAAGCGCGCTTGCCGGGAGTGTCCCGCGACCCGGCAGAGCGGAAACGGGACGCGAGGCCTGCGTCCGGCAGTCACGCTCAACTTCAGAATAGTCCGTTCGGATGCCCAATTCAATAGCCATTTAATAGACATTTAATCGGCATGACGAAGAACTTCTGATGCTTTATCTGCTGCACCGCAACGTGTCCGATACAGGCCGCGCAGCGCCTTGCCCGACCGCTTCAGGCAAGCGCGCGGAAGTACTTGTAGAATGACTGGCCGCCGCTCTTCTACCGGCGTGCGCTTTCCGCGACTCACCTTCCGCGCGCCATCGGCGCCCCGCTCCCATCTATGCGCCGCCTATCGTTCTTCATCCGGATCATCATCATCGGCATCCTGCTGCACGTGTATGTCGGCATCCGGATCATTCCCGAGCTGCCTGTCGACGCCGCCGTGAAAGCGCTGTGCGCGCTGTGGCTCGTGCTGTCGGTGTTGCTGATTCCCGTCGGCATGATTGCGCGTTCGATTGAGCGGCAGCCGCTCGGCGACCGGCTCGCGTGGGCCGGGCTAATCGCCCTGGGTCTGTTTTCGTCGCTGCTCGTGCTGACCTTCGTGCGCGAGCTTGTGCTACTCGCCGTGCTCATCGTTCATGCGATCACGCCGCAAGCCG
The DNA here is from genome assembly GCF_030412785.1 of Paraburkholderia sabiae. NCBI lineage: Bacteria > Pseudomonadati > Pseudomonadota > Betaproteobacteria > Burkholderiales > Burkholderiaceae > Paraburkholderia > Paraburkholderia sabiae. The sequence continues at coordinate 1,692,968 of NZ_CP125295.1, read as the reverse complement.
TGGACCCGGCGCGCTGGGTCATCGACAGTGCGATCGCGGTCCCGCTGCTCGCGCTGCTGTCGACGGCCATCGGCTTTTTCAATGCGCGGCGGCGTGCGCGTGTCGTGTCGATCGACGTGCCGATCGACGATCTGCCGCGCGAACTGAACGGCTTCACGATCGTGCAGATCAGCGATATTCACGTCGGCCCGACCATCAAGCGCGGTTATGTCGATGCCATCGTCGATGCGGTGAATCGGCTGGAACCCGATCTGATCGCGGTCACAGGCGATGTAGTGGACGGCAGCGTCGAGCATCTCGCCGATCACACGCGGCCGTTATCTCGGCTGAGCGCGCGGCACGGCGCGTATCTGGTGACGGGGAATCACGAATACTATTCGGGCGCCGATGCGTGGATCGCCGAGTTTCAGCGGCTCGGCCTGCATGTGCTGCTCAACGAGCATGTCGTCGTCGAGCACGATGGCGCGCAGGCGGTCATTGCGGGCGTCACCGATTATTCGGCAGGTCATTTCGATCCCGCGCACGAGAGCGACCCTGCGGCGGCGCTCGAAGGCGCGCCCGGCGATGTGCTGATCAAGGTGCTGCTCGCGCATCAGCCGCGCTCGGCGGAAGCCGCCGCCGATGCGGGTTTCACGCTGCAGCTGTCCGGCCACACGCATGGCGGCCAGTTCTTTCCGTGGAATTTTGCGGTGCGTCTGCAGCAGCCGTTCGTGGCCGGGCTCGCGCGGCTCGATAACCTGTGGGTTTATACGAGCCGCGGCACCGGATATTGGGGACCACCCAAGCGTCTGGGCGCGCCGTCGGAAATCACGCGTTTGCGTCTGGTCGGCAGCGGCGCCTGATACACGACCGCGCGTCATTTCATTGCATCACGCCGTGAGCTTTTGCTCGGGCAGCATCGATCCCGTTTCCTGAAAGCGCGCGTGCCAGGCGAACGCTTCGCGCAGCACGTGCGGCGTCTGGCCGCCGAAGCGCAGCGCATCGCGATAGTAGTCGCGCAGCAGATCGCGATAGAGCGGATGCACGCACCGGTCGATAATCAGCGACGCCCGTTCGCGCGGCGCCAGTCCGCGCAGATCGGCAAGACCGATTTCCGTCACGACGATATCGACGTCGTGTTCGTTATGGTCGACGTGCGGCACCATCGGCACGACGCTCGAAATCGCGCCGTCCTTCGCGATCGATTTCGTCGCGAAGATCGCGCACGACGCATTGCGCGCGAAATCGCCCGATCCGCCGATGCCGTTCATCATGTGCGTGCCGCCCACATGCGTCGAGTTCACGTTGCCGTAGATGTCGAATTCGAGCGCCGTGTTCAGCGCGATCAGACCGAGACGCCGGATCACTTCCGGGTGATTGCTGACTTCCTGCGGACGCAGCACGAGACGGTCGCGGTAACGCGCGAGACCGCCGAACACCTGCGCCTGGCGCTTCTCCGTCAACGTGATCGACGCGCCCGACGCGAACGTGACCTTGCCGGCGTCCATCAGATCGAAGGTCGAATCCTGCAGCACTTCCGAATAGATCGAAAACGGTTCGAACGGCGAGTCGGCGAAACCGGCCAGCACCGCGTTCGCAATCGTACCGATGCCCGCCTGCAACGGAGGCAGCGGCGACGGCATGCGTCCGCGCGTGACTTCGTGCTGCAAGAACTCGATCAGATGGCCAGCGATCAATGCCGTGTCTTCGTCGGCGGGCAGCGCAGTCGACGGGCTGTCAGGCTTGTCCGTGATGACGATCGCGGCGATCTTCTCCGGAGGAATCTCGATCGCGGTCGTGCCGACGCGGTCGCTCGGACGCACGACGGGCAGCGGATCGCGATGCGGACGGCGGCCGGGAATCCAGATGTCGTGCAACCCTTCGAGCGCGAGCGGCTGCGCCAGATTGATTTCGACGATCACCTTGTCGGCGAGAATCGCGAAGCTCGCCGAATTGCCGACGGATGTGGTCGGCACGATGCCGCCCGTCTCCGTGATCGCAACCGCCTCGATGATCGCGACGTCGAGCTTGCCGAGTTGACCGGCGCGCAGCATTTCGACCGTCTCCGACAGATGCTGGTCAACGAACATCACGTCGCCGCGATTGATCGCCTTGCGCAACGTGCTGTCGACCTGAAACGGCAGACGGCGCGCGAGCACGCCCGCGTCCGTCAACAGACTGTCGACGCCATGGCCGAGCGAAGCGCCCGTCATCAGCGTGATCCGCAGCGGCTTGCCTTCGGCGCGCGCGCGCTCGGCGAGCGCGACGGGCACCGCTTTCGCATCGCCCGCACGCGTGAAGCCGCTCGCGCCGACGCGCATGCCGTCGTTAATGAGCAGCGCTGCCTGCGCCGCCGAGGTGATCTTGCCGCGCAACGCGGCACAACGAATCCGGTCTTCGTACATGAATGAAAGTCTCTCCGATGTCTCGCTGGCGGCAGCCGAAGCGCACGTCTTGTTGTCGGTGTGCGTCGTGCGGCTGTCGCCCGATTCCGCTTTATCCCTTGATGCCACTCAGGATGACCGCGCGATGTCGCTCTGATCAGCTACCGAAATACATCACGCAGTAGCTCACGGGACCGACACACTCATTGGCCTTCTTCGCCGGTTTCGCGGCGGGACGCTGCGCTTCGGGTTGAGCGACGCGAGCCGCGTTCGCCTGGGCAACCAGCTGCGCGCTTTCGTCCGCCGGCGCCGTCTGCGCGTGCGCAAGGGCCGCGGCGGACAACGAACAGGCAATCAGGACCAACTTCAGCGCTTTCATTTCAATCTCTCCGGTGGTTTCAAAGACTGCGTAAGCAGTGATTCGACTATAGGACTGGGATCGGCGCGGATTAAGAGGGGCGGCTGGAAGTGATTCTTCCTGGTTGCAGCAAGATCAGCGCGCGTCGAACGGCGCGTCTTTGTCGAGTAACGCCGTGCGGATGAAATGCAGGCAACTCAGGATGCGTTGCTGGTCGTGCCGTCTGTCGCGATCCGTGTGTACGGTTTCAAGCACTTGCTGCACCACGCGCATCGCCGCGCGCACCGAGATCTGCGTACGGTCCGCATGCGCCTTGTCGGGACGCTCGAAAAGTTCGGCGAGATCGCGCGTGACGCGATCGAGCGATGGCTTCCAGCGGGAATGCAGATCGCCTGCATAGGTTGCGCGCTCGATTTCGCTGCGCAGGTCGATCGTTGCATGGCCGACTTCGAGTGTGACCAGCATCCATCGGAGCGCCCGACGATGCCGTCGCGAGCGCTTGGGCAACAGCATGCGCAGTTGATGCATCAGATCGTGCGTGCTCGACTGGAAGCGCTGCGCGAGGCCCGTCAACGGCGCCGTGCAGGCGAGCGTGATCTGGCTGCGCAGGTCGCCTTCGATCCGCGCGGTCAGCCACGGCATCTGTACAGGGAAAACGATCGCCGAACCGACGGCCGTGACGAGCATCGCGACGACGATCGCGACGCCGTTGTTGACCAGCAGATCGGGCGCGTAGACGACGACGTTGTCGGGTGCGGCGAGCAGACAGAAAAACACGGTGAAGCCCACGCCGTAGCCGGCCGTTTTCGTCCGCGACGCGAAGAAGGTGCCCGCCGCGAGCAAGGGCGCGAGCATCGCGCAAAGCAGCGGAAAGCCGTCGATGGCGGGGTACAGATAACACGTGACGAGATAGCCGGCGACCGTCGCGCACGCCGCGCCCACGGCCATCTGCAACGCGAGCTTCACAGGATTCGGCGCCGACGATGTCAGCGCGCACGTAAGCGCCGCGCCGATCACGGCCATGCCGCCGCTCGGCCAGTTCGTCGCGATCCAGAACGCGCTCACAGTTCCAACGACAGCCGCCGTGCGCGCGAACGTGCCCGCCACTACGAAGCCGTTCGTGCGGCTGACGTAGCGCACGGCGGGACGCTCACGCGCCGGATTGTGATTGGTCTCCAGCGACGCGTAGTTGTCGATATACCGAATGAACTCGACGATGAAGCGGTACAGCAATTCGCCCGCCGTATCGAAATCGGGCAGACATTGCGGCTCGGCAGATTCCAGCGGACGTCGCGTGGCGCGCATTCTCGCGGGCAACGTCGCCTGGAAGCTCTTGAGTCTGATTGCGACGCGCGCGGCATCGGAGGAATCGAAGCGACGCTCTTTGTGCGCACCGAGCAATTGCGAAAGCTCGTGAAAATACGGCGACGTGGCCTGTTCGACTTGAGTCGCGGCGTTGCCTCGCAAGCGCTTTCTCAATTGATGCAGCGCATGCAGGCGCGCACAGACATCCATGAATTCGTGGTTCAGCCTTGCAAGCACCTGACTTCGCGAGCGCATGCCGGGATCTTCGAACGCGGCGAATGCGCGCGTCGCCTCGAAGCCGACCACTTCGTCGACGAGATCCGCGAAATAGCGCTCCGAAGCGCCGCGCTCGACGGCCCCGTCCAGCACTTTCACGGCGAACGCACTAAAATTGAGATGCCTCGATTGCAGCGCGTTTTGCAGCGCGAGGCTGGAGCGGCGCGGCACGATCAACGCGCTGACGGCAGCCGAACAGACGATGCCGATGGCCACTTCGGCAGCACGCGTCAACGCAGCGAGAAACAGGCCATTCGGTTCCATCACGGTCGGAATGCCGATCAGCGCCGCCGTGTAGCCAGCCAGCACGAAGCCGTACCACCGAAAATGCCGATACCGGACCGCCGCCGCCACGCAAGCCCCCATCCACACCGTGATGCCGAGCATGTACAGCTCGGGCTGCTGCGCGAACAGCGCGCCCAGCAACAGCGCGGCCAGCATGCCGACGAACGTCCCGACGATCCGATAGAAACTCTTCGCGAGCACCATGCCGCTGAACGGCTGCATCAAGACGAACACGGTCGTCATCGCGGTGCGCGGTTGCTGCAGTTCGAACAGCATCGCGATTCCCAGCGCGAGCAACGCGGCCGTCACGGTCTTGAAGAGATGAAGCCAGATGAGGCCGTCGGTCGTTGCCCAGTCCTTGCCGGCATCGACGATCGCGCGCGGAATGCTAGTGCTCCATCCGAAAGTATCGGAAGACGCTTGCTTGATCGCATGCTGGCGTTTCATGGACTAATACCCCGCGGGGTTGTTGTCGGAGGAATGCGGGGGCCGAACTCACACATGCCTATCCTGAAGGCGCCGATTGTAGGAGCCGCCGATGCGGGAATTAATGGGAGGCGTCGGGAACGTCCCTTCCATATCGCTCAACAATGGCGGCCCCCGACAGGCGGACAATAACGGTTTGATGCCGATCAAGAAGGATCGATGGATACGTTACAAAATATGAGGGTGTTCGTGCGCGTCGTCGAAGCGGGCAGCTTCACGGGCGCGGCGCAATCGCTCAATACGACGACGGGCGCGATGTCGCGTGCGGTTTCAGAACTCGAGGCCCATTTGCGGACGCGTCTGCTGAATCGCTCGACGCGGCGCTTAGCACTGACGACAGCTGGTGAGAGATATCTGAAGCGATGTCAGCTGATTCTTGCTGATATCGATAATGCGGAGGAAGAAGCGAGTGGCGCGCATGAGCGTCCAGCGGGCGTGCTGCGCATGCATAGTTTTGCGAGCATTGGGCAGCATTACGTGTTGCCGGCGATTTCGCGATATCGCGCGCTGTATCCCGAAGTGGCCGTCGAGCTGACGCTCTCGCAGCAGTTGCCGGATCTGTTTGAGGGCAGCGCGGATGTGGCTGTCGTGGGTGCGTCGACGTTGCCGAACTCTGATCTCGTGTCGCTTCTTCTTGGGACAACGTTCAGCATTCTGTGCGCATCGCCTGCGTACATCCATGCTCACGATGCGCCCAAAACCCCTGCCGACCTGCTTCATCACGATTGTCTGCTGCTGAAGACGCCCGCGTTTCCCACCAGCGAGTGGACGCTCGAAGGCCCTAACGGCAACGAAGTGCTGAATGTGAATGGGCCGGTGCAGGTGAATATCGCCGAATCGCTGATCGTGGCGATACGTGAAGGTATGGGAATTGGTATGTTGCCGCTGTACGCGGCCATCGATGGATTGCGGACGGGATCACTCGTGCGCGTGCTGCCAGAGTACACGCTGCAGAAGATGAATGTTTATGCGCTGTATCCGTCGCGTAAGTTCATCGATGCGAAGACGAGGACTTGGGTCGAGTTTTTGCGGACGCATTTGCCGCAGGTTATTGCTCGGGATGTCGCGCTGTTAGGCGAAGTCGGACGGGAGGATGCGATCAGCGATGCGCTACATGCTAGTGAAGTGGGGATTGCTGGGCAGCAAGTGAAGGATTGACTTGGGAACGTGCGGCCGGTGGTTCGTGGTTTTTGTGTTGAGGCGCCAGCCGCGCTTTTTGCGAGAACGAGCGTGTGTCGCTGCATCAACGGATGCCGTTTGCGATGTGCAGTGTCTGATGGGGAAGACTGAGGTTGGACTTAATGCGAAAAGTTCGCGACCGATGCTGGAGAGCGTGGCGCTAAATTGGCGTGTACAAACGCCAAGACCCCGCTTTTGAGGGCGGGGTCTTGTCTGGGTAAGGAGCCTGACGATTACCTACTTTCACACGGGCAATCCGCACTATCATCGGCGTGGAGTCGTTTCACGGTCCTGTTCGGGATGGGAAGGGGTGGTACCGACTCGCTATGGTCATCAGGCATGACGGGTTGCTGCGTCGCGCGGGTTGGAGTCAACCTGGCGCCACAGCCAATCTGGAAGAAGCGTAAAGAGTGTGGGATGTGTTGTTTATGTTGGCACAACATCGATCTCAAACCTGAGTGTGCTTCCGAGACCCTGCGCGCAGCGCAGGGTGGGGCATCCATAAGTGCTGAAGCACTAACGGCTGCCGACACACACCTGTTATAGGATCAAGCCTTACGGGCAATTAGTATCAGTTAGCTTAACGCATTACTGCGCTTCCACACCTGACCTATCAACGTCCTGGTCTTGAACGACCCTTCAAGGGGCTCGAAGCCCCGGGGATATCTCATCTTAAGGCGAGTTTCCCGCTTAGATGCTTTCAGCGGTTATCTCTTCCGAACATAGCTACCCGGCGATGCCACTGGCGTGACAACCGGTACACCAGAGGTTCGTCCACTCCGGTCCTCTCGTACTAGGAGCAGCCCCCTTCAAATATCCAGCGCCCACGGCAGATAGGGACCAAACTGTCTCACGACGTTTTAAACCCAGCTCACGTACCTCTTTAAATGGCGAACAGCCATACCCTTGGGACCGGCTACAGCCCCAGGATGAGATGAGCCGACATCGAGGTGCCAAACACCGCCGTCGATATGAACTCTTGGGCGGTATCAGCCTGTTATCCCCAGAGTACCTTTTATCCGTTGAGCGATGGCCCTTCCATACAGAACCACCGGATCACTATGACCTGCTTTCGCACCTGCTCGACTTGTCGGTCTCGCAGTTAAGCACGCTTATGCCATTGCACTATCAGCACGATTTCCGACCGTACCTAGCGTACCTTCGTACTCCTCCGTTACACTTTGGGAGGAGACCGCCCCAGTCAAACTGCCCACCATGCACTGTCCCCGACCCGGATCACGGGCCAAGGTTAGAACCTCAAACAAACCAGGGTGGTATTTCAAGGACGGCTCCACGGAAACTGGCGTTCCCGCTTCATAGCCTCCCACCTATCCTACACAGATCGGTTCAAAGTCCAATGCAAAGCTACAGTAAAGGTTCATGGGGTCTTTCCGTCTAGCCGCGGGGAGATTGCATCATCACAAACACTTCAACTTCGCTGAGTCTCGGGAGGAGACAGTGTGGCCATCGTTACGCCATTCGTGCAGGTCGGAACTTACCCGACAAGGAATTTCGCTACCTTAGGACCGTTATAGTTACGGCCGCCGTTTACCGGGACTTCAATCAAGAGCTTGCACCCCATCATTTAATCTTCCGGCACCGGGCAGGCGTCACACCCTATACGTCCACTTTCGTGTTTGCAGAGTGCTGTGTTTTTATTAAACAGTCGCAGCCACCAGTTTATTGCAACCCCTTCACCCTTCGCCCGCAGGGGCGTCAAGCTACAGGGGCGTACCTTATCCCGAAGTTACGGTACCAATTTGCCGAGTTCCTTCTCCCGAGTTCTCTCAAGCGCCTTAGAATACTCATCTCGCCCACCTGTGTCGGTTTGCGGTACGGTCAATGTGAAACTGAAGCTTAGAGGCTTTTCCTGGAACCCCTTCCGATTGCTTCGCTCCCGAAGGAGCTCGCGCCACGCCCTTGAATCCCGTGCCCGGATTTGCCAGAGCACCTTCTCCAACGCAGCGACCGGGACTTCCAACACCCGGACAACCTTCCGCGATCCGTCCCCCCATCGCATTTCACACTGGTGCAGGAATATTGACCTGCTTCCCATCAGCTACGCATTTCTGCCTCGCCTTAGGGGCCGACTCACCCTACGCCGATGAACGTTGCGTAGGAAACCTTGGGCTTACGGCGAGGGGGCCTTTCACCCCCTTTATCGCTACTCATGTCAGCATTCGCACTTCCGATACCTCCAGCACGCTTTTCAACGCACCTTCGCAGGCTTACGGAACGCTCTCCTACCATGCACATAAATGTGCATCCGCAGCTTCGGTATATGGCTTAGCCCCGTTACATCTTCCGCGCAGGACGACTCGATCAGTGAGCTATTACGCTTTCTTTAAAGGGTGGCTGCTTCTAAGCCAACCTCCTGACTGTTTTAGCCTTCCCACTTCGTTTCCCACTTAGCCATATTTGGGGACCTTAGCTGGCGGTCTGGGTTGTTTCCCTCTTGACACCGGACGTTAGCACCCGATGTCTGTCTCCCGTGATTGCACTCTTCGGTATTCGGAGTTTGCTATGGCGACGTAATCCGCAATGGACCCATCAACCATGACAGTGCTCTACCCCCGAAGGTGATACACGAGGCACTACCTAAATAGTTTTCGGAGAGAACCAGCTATTTCCAGGTTTGTTTAGCCTTTCACCCCTATCCACAGCTCATCCCCTAACTTTTCAACGTTAGTGGGTTCGGACCTCCAGTACGTGTTACCGCACCTTCATCCTGGCCATGGATAGATCACCTGGTTTCGGGTCTACACCCAGCGACTGAATCGCCCTGTTCGGACTCGCTTTCGCTACGCCTGCCCTAATCGGTTAAGCTCGCCACTGAATGTAAGTCGCTGACCCATTATACAAAAGGTACGCCGTCACCCCTTGCGAGGCTCCGACTGTTTGTATGCATGCGGTTTCAGGATCTGTTTCACTCCCCTCCCGGGGTTCTTTTCGCCTTTCCCTCACGGTACTGGTTCACTATCGGTCGATCACGAGTATTTAGCCTTGGAGGATGGTCCCCCCATCTTCAGACAGGATTTCACGTGTCCCGCCCTACTTGTCGTACACCTAGTTCTTCCTCGCTGTTTTCGCCTACGGGGCTATCACCCACTATGGCCGCACTTTCCAGAGCGTTTGGCTAACAACGAAGATAAAGAGTACAGGCTGGTCCCATTTCGCTCGCCACTACTTTGGGAATCTCGGTTGATTTCTTTTCCTGCGGTTACTTAGATGTTTCAGTTCACCGCGTTCGCTCCACACAGCCTATGTATTCAGCTGCGGGTGACCCATTCGGGCCGGGTTTCCCCATTCGGATATCGGAGGATCAAAGCTCGTTTGCCAGCTCCCCTCCGCTTTTCGCAGGCTACCGCGTCCTTCATCGCCTGTGATCGCCAAGGCATCCACCACATGCACTTGTTCGCTTGACCCTATAACGGGTGTGTCTCCCAATGATTGCTCACTGCAAGATCATCCGCTACAGGTTGAGTTTTCGCGTTGTGCCGTATTCCAGGTTCGTCTTTCGATGAACTCAAAAATACTTTCGATACAATCACAACCCTGATTCACCTACTCATGCACCCATCTCTAAGTACACTTTCGTGAATCTCTTTACTACTTCTTCCTGATTGTTAAAGAACGACAGCCGATATCCGCTACTGCCAGATACCGCTCTGACTGGCTCAATTGCCAATGCGAAGTCTTCTGCTTCAGCAGAACACTGTGCATTGGGAATTGGTGGAGGATGACGGGATCGAACCGACGACCCCCTGCTTGCAAAGCAGGTGCTCTCCCAGCTGAGCTAATCCCCCAGTCATACAGCGCACAGAGGAATGTCAGCGGGTTATCATCACCACACCAGACAAGGCGTTGGTGGGTCTGGATGGATTCGAACCATCGACCCCCGCCTTATCAAGACGGTGCTCTAACCGACTGAGCTACAGACCCCTGAGCCTGTCTTCAAACAACAGCCGACAAGTGTGAGCGCTCAACTTTGAAACGCTAGCTCTGGAAAGGAGGTGATCCAGCCGCACCTTCCGATACGGCTACCTTGTTACGACTTCACCCCAGTCATGAATCCTACCGTGGTGACCGTCCTCCTTGCGGTTAGACTAGCCACTTCTGGTAAAACCCACTCCCATGGTGTGACGGGCGGTGTGTACAAGACCCGGGAACGTATTCACCGCGGCATGCTGATCCGCGATTACTAGCGATTCCAGCTTCACGCAGTCGAGTTGCAGACTGCGATCCGGACTACGATCGGTTTTCTGGGATTGGCTCCACCTCGCGGCTTGGCAACCCTCTGTTCCGACCATTGTATGACGTGTGAAGCCCTACCCATAAGGGCCATGAGGACTTGACGTCATCCCCACCTTCCTCCGGTTTGTCACCGGCAGTCTCCCTAGAGTGCTCTTGCGTAGCAACTAGGGACAAGGGTTGCGCTCGTTGCGGGACTTAACCCAACATCTCACGACACGAGCTGACGACAGCCATGCAGCACCTGTGTTACGGCTCCCTTTCGGGCACTCCCACCTCTCAGCAGGATTCCGTACATGTCAAGGGTAGGTAAGGTTTTTCGCGTTGCATCGAATTAATCCACATCATCCACCGCTTGTGCGGGTCCCCGTCAATTCCTTTGAGTTTTAATCTTGCGACCGTACTCCCCAGGCGGTCAACTTCACGCGTTAGCTACGTTACCAAGTCAATGAAGACCCGACAACTAGTTGACATCGTTTAGGGCGTGGACTACCAGGGTATCTAATCCTGTTTGCTCCCCACGCTTTCGTGCATGAGCGTCAGTATTGGCCCAGGGGGCTGCCTTCGCCATCGGTATTCCTCCACATCTCTACGCATTTCACTGCTACACGTGGAATTCTACCCCCCTCTGCCATACTCTAGCCCGCCAGTCACCAATGCAGTTCCCAGGTTAAGCCCGGGGATTTCACATCGGTCTTAGCGAACCGCCTGCGCACGCTTTACGCCCAGTAATTCCGATTAACGCTCGCACCCTACGTATTACCGCGGCTGCTGGCACGTAGTTAGCCGGTGCTTATTCTTCCGGTACCGTCATCCTCCACCCGTATTAGGGACGAAGTTTTCTTTCCGGACAAAAGTGCTTTACAACCCGAAGGCCTTCTTCACACACGCGGCATTGCTGGATCAGGGTTGCCCCCATTGTCCAAAATTCCCCACTGCTGCCTCCCGTAGGAGTCTGGGCCGTGTCTCAGTCCCAGTGTGGCTGGTCGTCCTCTCAGACCAGCTACAGATCGTCGCCTTGGTAGGCCTTTACCCCACCAACTAGCTAATCTGCCATCGGCCGCCCCTTGAGCGCGAGGTCCGAAGATCCCCCGCTTTCCTCTCCCGAGCGTATGCGGTATTAATCCGGCTTTCGCCGGGCTATCCCCCACTCCAGGACACGTTCCGATGTATTACTCACCCGTTCGCCACTCGCCGCCAGGGTTGCCCCCGCGCTGCCGTCCGACTTGCATGTGTAAGGCATGCCGCCAGCGTTCAATCTGAGCCAGGATCAAACTCTTCAGTTCAAACCTGTTACTGTTTTTCGGGCTCTTTCGAACCCGGTCGCTCACTCAAAATCACTGACAGATGATTCGATCAAGTCTTTCGACTCCATCAAACCTTCCTCAATTTCTTCCGTGTGAGACTCGATTACTTTCGCTATTCAGCGACCCGAAGATCACCGCGCGCCGCCATCGAGCACCCACACTTATCGGCTGTTAGTTTTTAAAGAACATTCGCTAAAAAGCTGCTGTTTCCTGCTGCTTTCTTGCGTCTCCGTCGTTTGGAGAGGCCGAATTATGCGGAACCCCAAGGGGGCCGTCAAGCACTTTTTTCGCGTGCCCTAAGAAAAATTTGCGTTGCTACTTTAATAGGCAGGAATCAAAGCGCACGCGATTGCACTCCGCGCCCTCTTAGAACAATGCTTTGCCACGAATTGCGGCAAAGATCTCTACACCCGGAGAGCAACACACGAATCGCAAAGAGACGTTCGAAATAAAAAGCGCGCGGAACATCCGCGCGCTTTTCACAAGTACTCGCAGCACGACAGGTAGCCTGAAGGCCACCGCCCGCTTCAACAACCACAACGCTTAAGAACCGACGTACCCAGGCGGCGGATTGACATTGCTCTTCGCCACGTCCGCATTCTTCGACACGACGTAGATCGGCGCTTCCGTCAGATTCAGCTTCAGCGTGCCGTCCGTGTAGTGCAGCGTCATTGGATTGCCCATCATGTCGAGCACCTTGACCGTGCCGCTCGTGCCCGGTGAATCGACCGTGAGGTTGTACGCCACGCTATACGTCGAGCTGAAACCCGAGTTCGCGCTCCACGCGTTGTTACTGTGCGTCCACAAGGCCGTAATTACCGAGCCGTTGTTGAGCTGCTGGAACGAGTATGCATAGACACCCGACGGCGTGCTCTTCACAGGGCCCAGCGTATTCGTGCCGTCCAGAATGCGCGACATCGCACTGACCACCATCGCCGCCGGCTTCGGGCTGATGTTGCTCGCGCCGTACGAACCTTGTGCATTCGACAGATCGAAGAACGTGCCGTACCCCACTTCATCGGGATAGTCCGCACCGTAGAACACGTACGAAACGTCCGCACCTTCGCCGAGCAGAATGATGTGCGTGCGCGCGACAACAGCGCCTTGCGCGAACAGCACATTACCCGTCGGATAGTTCGGACCGTACGAGGAGCCGATGTCGTAACTGATGCCCACTTCCGTCTGATACAGCTTCATGCCCGCGCGATACTGGTTCAGCATCGTCGTACGCAGTGTGCGCATCGAGTTGTTCAGCGCATTCGCAGCAGTTGCGGCGTCAGGGTCCGTGGCGAGACGCTCCGGCGGATGCGACGGCGATGTGCCTGCGTCGTAATAGCCGTGCGTCGCGACGCCGTCGATGTATTTGCCATACCCCAGCGAAGCAATACGCGCGAGCCGTTTGTTCGTGAGACTCGGGAACGCGTCCGCGGGCCCCATCACGACAGCACTCTGATCGGTCGAGTGAATGCCCTGATAAACCGACTGGTACAGCGACACGAAATTGGCATCCGTATCCGTCCAGAACTGATTAGGCTCCCACGTCACCTGATAGAAGTTCGCCGACTGCTTAGGGAAGTACTTGAGGCGGACCGCGTTCGATTCGGTGCCGACACGGCTCATATAGTCCTGCAGATACGACGTGTCTTTCGGCAAGGTCGTGAAATCCTCGAAGCCGCCCGACTTCGACGCCCAGCCCGGCACGCCATCCAGACGGATCAGGCGCATCACATTGCCCGACGTATAGAACGAATCGAGCTTGTCGGCCGACGGGCTGAACGTGTTCGCGCCATTCGGCTCCATTACCGACATCTGCCGATCGTCGATCGTCTGCGAGATGCCGAGGCCCGCAAGCACCGCCGCATTATCGTTGGCGCCCTGCATGCCGAAGCGGTGCTGCTCCTGCTTCGCGTAAGTGACGGCGGGCACGACGTCGCTCAGGTTCGGAATCACGCCGAACGTCGCGATGCCCGTGGGACGCGTCCCCGCTTGCGGCAGCGAGCCGCCGCCCGCCTTAAGGCTGCCCGACGCTGCGAAGTAGCCCGCGAGCGTCGACGTGCAGGTCAACTTCGTCTTCGCAGCGCCGCGCGGCACCGGGAAGCTGCCGTTCGCCGCGACGCGGCCCGTCGTGTCGGTGACAGACCAGCCCAGCGTATCGGCGTTACTCGAGTTCGTCGTGAATTCGAGCGAAAAGCTCGTGCCCGACGCGAACATGCGCGTGCCGTCGCTGCTCGGCGTATCGGCGGAGATCAGTGCGCCGCCTCCCGACGTGCTCGCAGTCGACGGCGATGCGCAGCTGAGACTGCCCGTGGTGTTGCCATTGGCCGTCCCATTTGCAGCGGACGGAGCGGATGTTTGAGCGGCGCTATTGGACGACGTACCGACGCCGCCCGAGTCGCCACCGCCACCGCCACAGCCCGCAAGAAGGACCGCTATCGATGACGAAACGAGAAGTGAATTGACTTTCATGGGGAATACGAATGGGCGATCGAAATCCGTCCGAAAACGCCAGGCAAAAATGCCCGAAAACGTCTTTGGGATTTCAAGGTTGGCTGTCTTGCACGCGGAGTCGTTCTTACTGCGTCGACTGCCGGTGCGGCGGCGGTGCCGGTAATTTGGAGCAGCGCATTTCCTGCATGCTCGCGGCATATATCCGCGCGAGTGAGGCCGTGCCCAACCGATTGCAACCAGATGTAACTGAAAAAGTAATTCCAGTCACTACTGATAATTCGTCCGATATAAGCATATATCAGGCCGAATCGATTCAGGAGCCTTGTGGAACGGCGTTTGCAACCGTCACACGAATAATCCCGAATATGTGCTTCTCTCTACAAGGGCGAATGCTACAGAACGAATAGTCTTACGTCTGCGGAAACCGAGTAACACTTTGTAACGTATGATGATTAAGCGGGTTTGATTTATGCTCCTGCACCATGAAGGTGATAAAGCGCGTATTAACCCTACCTGCCTCGCCGATATAGCAGTCGCATTTACCCATACTTTCAATGACCTATAAATGGGGATACATGATTGGCGCAAAATGACTAAGCATTTCTCCATGATTTATTTTTTATTTTCTGAAATCACCTCAATCCGCTTTCATTCTTTCGAATTGGACATCTCGCAAAATGACGAATGAGCGCCGATTTCCCACATCGATACACTGCATAGCGGCCTGTTTGTCGTAATTCGAATACATGCAAACCCGATTTTTTCAATTAATTAGCGGAGTTTCATTGACCTATTGCAGAAGCTGACTCATATTGCATAAAGCCCGTTGCGATCATGCGCGACCCGCAGTCGCGACACGCTCACGTCCTGCGCAAGATGGTTGCCAACGAGAAGAATGTGCGAAGCCGTCATTCGTGCCGGCATGGGAGTCCGCTGATGGACACGATTCGCAAGCGTCCTGAGCCGCCGCACGATTCACGCAAGACGGCGCCGGAGACGAAAGACGTGGCAAAGCATGAGGTATCTGCGCAGCCACTCGACCTGCTATTTCCGCTCGACGCATCGTTACCGCAAGTGAGTGAGAATGCATCGACGGATGAAGCGCGCGATTCATTACCGACTTATCCGCCGCTTTTCAGGCGCATTCGGGCACGGCCGCGTCGTATCGCTGCGCCGGCGTCCGTGAGTGCACCCGACTGGAAGCTCAGCACAGGCGCTGCCGTCATATTGCTTGGCTTTGCGATCGTGTTCGGCACTTACATCACGCTGACGGAACGCGACGCGATGCAGAGCCGCTTGCGACGCATCATCGGCCAGAACGAATTACGCACGGCACCGCGTAACGATCACGCGAGCATCGCCGATCGCACACAGGAACTCGCGCGGACGCTGCGAGAACAGATCGAAACGCTGCGCAGTCGCGATGCGACGGATGCCGCCGTCATGGCGGCCGCTGCGACCCACACGCCTGCCAACGCGCACAGCAGCACGCTGGCAAGCAGCTCTCCGGGTTTGCCGCCGACACCGCCCGCTGCATCGCCTACTCAGCAGCCAGCCAGGACGCCCGCGAAACAACTGCCGGCGAAACAGCTGTCGGCGAAGCCCCTCGCACCGCCATTACCGCAGCCTGCACCACGCGCGCGCCAGGTTGCGAGCGCCGCTCCTGCGCGTCCACACAGCGCGACGACGGCTGCGCAGCAGGAACATCGGACCGCTACGAAGCAACCGGGTGCCGCGTGCGGAGCACGCACGCCTTGCGCGCAAGCGAGTACACAGAATGCGCGCAAGCCGGTGAAGGTCGCGAGCAAGACGGCACCGTCCAAGGCCGGCACGAAGACCCTCGCTGCGAGAAGCGCCGCGACGAAAGCACCGGCAAAACCTGCACCACACAACATTCCCCCGACCGTACAGGCGTGGTCGCCGCCGGAAGAGTCCCCGTCGTTACCTGCCAGCGACGATACGGAAATCTATCGACAGCACTGACGCATACGAACGCTGTCACTGGCTCGCTTAAAAAGAAATGCAAGCGTCTGGCGGAAAGAGACGATGCGATGTCGGTTCATCCCGCGCACGCGTTCATACCATGACAGGATCGGCTCGCGCCGCATAGAACAGCGAAACGCGCGATGCCACCGTGCGAGGGCGCCCATTCGGGCGTGGGGAGAGACACGCATGCATCGACCGCCGTCAGCATCCCTTGCGTCCGCGACGGGCCATGTGCCTCGCTCGCTTGCACGCGTCAGCAAAGCCACCGTCGCCCTCACGCTCGCGCTCTTCTGCACAGCATGCGGCAACGGTTCATCGAGCAACGCAAGCACAAGCAGCTCAGGCACAAGCGGCAGCTCAGGTTCAGGCTCTGGCTCAGGCACAACAGGTTCAGGCAGCAGTTCGCCATCGACTTCCACGGGCGCTTTCGCCACTGACGTCCTGATGCATCACAACGATCTCGCGCGCACGGGGCAAATGCTCGCCGAGACGACGCTCACGCCGTCCAATGTGAATTCGGCTTCGTTCGGCAAGGTCGCGTTTCTTTCCGCCGACGGCAAGGTGGACGGTCAACCGCTATCTGTGACCAGTCTTTCTATCGGCGGCACGACGCACAACGTGATCTACGTCGTCACCGAGCACAACAGCGTGTATGCATACGACGCCGACAATTACGCGCAACTGTGGCAGGTGTCGCTGAACGGTGCGAACGAAACGCCCAGCGACAACCGGGGATGCACCGATATCACGCCTGAAATCGGCATTACGTCGACGCCCGTCATCGATCGCAGCCGCGGATCGAACGGCGTGCTCTACGCCGTCGCGATGACGAAGGACGCGAGCAGCGGCATTCATCATCGTCTGCATGCACTCGATCTCGCGAGCGGCGCCGAACTTTTCGGCGGCCCGAGCGAAATCTCGGCCACGTACCCGGGTTCGGGCGGCAACAGCGTCAACGGCGTGCTCACGTTCGATCCTTCGCTGCACACGGAACGCGTCGCGTTGACGCTCGTGAACGGCAATATCTTCATGGGATGGACGGCGCATTGCATGGGAGGCGCGTACACCGGCTGGATCATGAGCTACAGCGCCGACACACTGAAGCAGACAGGCGTCGTCAACGTCGCCCCGAACGGGCATCAAGGCTCCGTGTGGATGGCGGGTTCGGGCATGGCATCGGACGGCACGTCCATTTATGTAGTGGACGGCAACGGCACGTTCGGCACCACGCTCGACGCAAACGGCTTCCCTGTGGATAGCGACTTCGGCAACTCGTTCATGAAGCTCTCGGCGAGTCCGCTCAAGGTCACCGATTACTTCGCATCGTTCGACGTCGTGCAACTCGCGAACGTCGATGGCGATTTCGGCTCGGGTGGCGCGATGCTGTTACCCGACCAGAGGACCGCGGACGGCACCGTCAAGCATCTCGCCGTCGCGGCGGGCAAGGACAACAAGATCTATGTGGTCGATCGCGACGCGATGGGCAAATTCAGCCCGACGTCGAACAACAACTGGCAGGTGTTGACGGGCACGCTGGCAGGCGGCATCTGGGGCTCTCCGGCCTATTTCAATGGCACCGTCTACTACGGCGCGCTGAACGATAACATCAAGGCGCTGCCCGTCACGAACGCGCTGCTCGCGACCACGGCCGCGTCGAAGAGCCCGACGACGTTCGCTTATCCCGGCGCCGTTCCCGCGATCTCCGCGAACGGTACATCGAACGCGATACTGTGGGCCGCCGAAAACGGCACGACGGGTGCGCTGCACGCGTACGACGCGACGAATCTCGGGCGCGAACTGTACAACAGCAATCAGGCCGGGACGCGCGATCAGTGGGGCGCGGGCAACAAGTTCATTACACCAATGATCTCGCGCGGCAAGGTCTACGTGGGCGCGACCAACGGCGTCGCCGTGTTCGGCCTGCTGCATTGAGCATTGAGCATTGAGCAGCTGGCGCCACGCATTCATGCATATCGCGTTGCAGCACGGAAATTGGCGACGAATGGCGTGCTTCTGGCGTGCTGCGCCGCTGCGACGCGATATCCTGAGATAGCTTTCCTTCGGCCTTCGATGGCCTGACCGGCTGCATCGGTCATATTTGTACATCATGGCTACATGCGTACCTCGCGACGCGCATTTGCGCCGACAAGACCAAAGACTTCGCCAGGGAGTCCGCTCGCCTATGAGACGCTTCGCCCATGCTGCAATCGCGCTGTTCATCGTCAGCGGCGCATCCGTTGCGCAGCAGCCGCTGACTTATCCGGGCCGTAGTCAAGGCCCCGCACAACAGGCCGTGGATACGGCCGCGTGTTACGCAGACGCCAACAAGACGACGCACGTCAACATGGCGCACGAGTCGCAACGTCCGCCGCCGCCCAGCAAGGTGGCGGATGCCGCGCCACGCCCTATCATCGCGCCTGTGCCGCTCAATCCGCCCTTGCCCTCCGCGGCGGGCGCGTCCGGTGCATCCGCGGCGA
The DNA here is from genome assembly GCF_030412785.1 of Paraburkholderia sabiae. Taxonomy (NCBI): domain Bacteria; kingdom Pseudomonadati; phylum Pseudomonadota; class Betaproteobacteria; order Burkholderiales; family Burkholderiaceae; genus Paraburkholderia; species Paraburkholderia sabiae. The sequence goes on along the minus strand of NZ_CP125295.1, from coordinate 1,674,247 downwards.
CGGCAGCGTCCGCGCCCGCCGGCGCGAGCGGAACCGCGACCGCGCAGGCAGCCAGCGGTGCAAGCGGCGTGGCGACCCCCACTACGGCCGCTGCGGCATCGGGTGCTTCGGCGACGCTTGCGGCGTCGGGAGCAGCACCTGCCTCGGGTGCGCTCGCGGCCTCGGGCGCCAGCATGCCGGTGGACGGATCGGCATCGCTCGCGGCCATGCCGCCACCGCCTCCGCCCGAGCCGCCGATGGTCCGCTACTGGGCCGCGTACTCGAAATGTATGCAGCAGCGGGGCTACTACACTCGCTGACGGCCGCTCCCCATTCGTTCGACAAAAGGCAAACGGCACGCACACGCGTGCCGTTTGCGTATACGCGCGTTTCAGGCGCCGGCAGCAACGACCCGAAGAATTGTTGAACGCTGCAAGACGCGCCACGCTGTCCGCATTCGCCTAGACTCCTAGACTGATATGCAACGCTCACGGGCGAACGCAATGGACGACTCAACAGACGACTCAACGGACGGGACCATGAAAGGGATCTTGATCGAGAAGCAGGACAACGGCAGCCACGCATCTATCCGCGATATCGACGAAGCGCAATTGCCCGCTGGCGACGTGACCGTGCGCATCGAATGGTCGACGCTCAATTACAAGGACGCGCTTGCGATCACGGGCCGCTCGCCCGTCGTGCGCAGCTTCCCGATGGTGCCGGGCATCGACTTCGCGGGTGTCGTCGAGTCGAGCGAACATCCGCACTGGAAAGCGGGTGACCCTGTGATCCTGAACGGCTATGGCGTCGGTGAAAAGCATTGGGGTGGGCTCGCGCAACGCGCGCGCGTGAGCGGCGACTGGCTCGTGCCCATGCCCTCGCCGCTCACGTCGCGCGATGCGATGGCTGTCGGCACCGCGGGCTACACGGCGATGCTGTGCGTGCTCGCGCTCGAGCGCCATGGCGTCACACCCGCGCAAGGCAAGATCCTCGTGACGGGCGCGGCGGGCGGCGTCGGCAGTGTCGCGATCATGCTGCTCGCGCGGCGCGGCTATCAGGTGATCGCGTCGACAGGACGCCCCAGCGAATCGGGCTATCTGCACGAACTGGGCGCACAGGAGATCATCGATCGCGCCGAGCTGTCCGGTCCCGGCAAGCCGCTCGCGAAAGAGCGCTGGGTCGCCGCCGTCGATGCCGTCGGCAGTCACACGCTCGCGAACGCATGCGCGGGCACCGCGTATGGCGGCATCGTCGCGGCATGCGGACTCGCGCAAGGCATGGACTTGCCCGCCACCGTCGCGCCGTTCATTCTGCGCGGCGTGACGCTCGCGGGCATCGACAGCGTGATGGCTCCGCATGCGCGCCGCGTCGAGGCGTGGCAACGTATCGCCGAAGACCTCAGCACCGAACGGCTCGCATCGATGGTGAAGGAAGTCAGCCTTGCCGAAGCACTCGCGGCCGCAACCGACGTGCTCGACGGCAAAGTGCGCGGACGCCTCGTGGTCGACGTGAACCGGTAACGCGTCCACGCAACCGATTATCAAACCGGCTTATGTAGCGAACCATTTTTAATCGATTTGCCTGATCCGGATGCGAACCTTAAGCTGAATGTGACTCCGCCTGACAGCCACAAGCGGGCACACACAGCCACAGACTGGATCGCATCATGCAAGCTCATTCGTTCAAGGTTCGCGTCGACGCCGTGCGCGACGAAGCACACGGCGTCCGTTCATTCGTCGTTTCGCGCCTCGATGGCCAGCCGTTCGACACGTACGAACCCGGCGCGCACATCGACGTCACGAGTCCCGCTGGCGTGACGCGCCAGTACTCGTTGTGCGGCGACCCCGACTGCCGCGAGTCGCATCTGTTCGCCGTCAAGAAGGAAGCGCAATCGCGCGGCGGCTCGCGTTCGCTGCACGACGATGTGCAGATCGGCACCGAACTGTCGATCGGCGCGCCGCGCAATCTGTTTCGCCTTGTCGAAGAAGCCAGCACGCATGTGTTGATCGGCGCGGGCATCGGCATTACGCCTTTGCTTTCGATGGCGCATCGTCTCGTCAAGATGAGCGCGCCCTTCGAACTGCACTATTTCGCGCGCAGTGAAGAGCATGCCGCGTTTCTTCCTCTGCTGTCGCGCGCGCCGTTCGATGCGCATGTGAAACTGCACTTCGGCATCGAACCGGATGCGCTCGACGCCGAACTCGCTGCGTGTCTTGAAGATGCACCGCAAGGCGCGCATGTCTACACATGTGGCCCGGTGCCGTTCATGGATCGCGTCGTCGCCGCGGGCGAAGCACGCTTGCCCGCCGATGCGATTCATCTCGAACGCTTTACGGCCGATCCGCAACCCGTTGCCAGCGATTCGCTCGACAGCTTCGACGTGCAGCTTGCGAGCACAGGGCAAACCGTGCGCATCGACAGCAAGACGTCGATCGTCGATGCCCTTGCCGCAATCGGCATCGAAGTAGACACGTCATGCGGCGAAGGCGTATGCGGCACCTGCATGGTCGACGTGGTGAGCGGCGAGCCCGAACATCGCGACCATTGCCTGAGCAAAGCCGAACGCGCGAGCAACAGCGTGATCTGCTGTTGCGTGTCGCGCTCGCGCTCGCCCGTACTCGTCCTCGATCTCTGAGCTTATTTCTCGTCGAAGCGCTTCACCATCTCGGCCATCAGATCGCGCATCCACGCGATGCCTTCGTCTTCGTGAAAGTGCTCGTGCCAGTGCATCGTCACGGTGGCCTGCGGAATCGACACGGGCAGCGTGTAGATGCGAAACACGTCGCTGCGATTGAGGATGCCTGCCAGCCTTCGCGGCAGCGTCGCAAACAGATCGGTGACGGCCAGCACGGACGGCAACGCAACGAAATGCGGCAATTGCAGCACGATATTGCGGCCCACGCCCTGCGCCCGCAACGCATCGTCTAGCGCATGATGGCTGTGCTCGACGGAGCGCACCTGCACGTGCGACGCCTGCAGAAAATGATCGAGGCTCAACGCCGGGCCTGCGGGCAAACCGCGACGCTTGCGCGTCATGCACACATACGTCTCTTCGAATAGCAACTGATGGCGCGTGCGCGCCATCAGCAGCGGCAAATTGCCGATTGCGAAATCGAGCCTGCTAGAACGCAGCGCGTCTTCCATCTCTTCCACAGGCAACGGCTCGACCGAGAGCTTCACGCGCGGCGCGCGCTCGTGCAATGCCTCGCAGATCGCGGGCAGATAGGCCATTTCCCCTGCATCGGAGAGCGACAGGCGGAACGTGCGCGTGCTCGTTTCGGGATCGAAACTCTCCGCATAACGCAGCGCCTCGCGCACGGTATCGAGTGCGCGGCCCACGATGCCCGCGAGTTCCAGCGCAATCGGCGTGGGCTGCATGCCCGAACGCGTACGGATGAACAACGGATCGTCGAACAACGTGCGCAAACGCGCCAGCGAATAGCTGATGGCCGGCTGCGAAAGTGCGAGACGTTCCCCCGCTTTCGTGAGGCTGCGTTCGTCGACGATCGCCTGAAACACACGCAACAGATTGAGGTCGACGTGATCGAGTGAGGTCATGATGAACTTCCGACTATTTGCCGGACTTATTGACCGGCTGATTTTTAATCGATTTGACGCATGATCGGTGCAAAGCGAGACTGGTGTCAACGCGAAACAAACACGACATGTGTCCACTTTCGTTCGATTTCCACTTCCGACAATCACGTCCCGACATACACACCGATGAGCGACACTACCTGGCAGACCATCGACACGAGTGCGCTGAGCGGCCGCGTTCAGTCCGATCGCATCGCGCCCTCGCTGTACTACGACCCGAACCTGTTCGAAGCCGAACTCGAGCGGATTTTCTACAAAACCTGGGTGTGGGTGGCTCACGAAAGCGAACTGCCGAACCCCGGCGACTTCCGCACGACGACGATCGGCAAACAACCCGTGATCGTCGTACGCGACAAGACGGGCACCGTGAACGTGCTGCAGAACCGCTGCCGGCATCGCGGCGCGACCGTGTGCGAAGAGCACAAGGGCAATGCGAAAGGCTTCACGTGTCCGTATCACAGCTGGTCGTATGCGCTCGACGGCACGCTGCGCGCGCTGCCCTATGGCGACGGCTATGAAGGCGTTTGCGAGAAAGGCGACCTGCCGCTCGCGAAGCTGCGCGTCGGTATTTATCAAGGGCTGATCTTCGCGAGCTTCAACGACGAGATCGAACCGCTCGAAGATTTTCTCGGCGGTGCGAAGCCGTGGATCGACCTGTTCATGAAGCAAGGCGCAGGCTATCCGATCAAGGCGAACGGCGAGCACAAGTTCAAGTTCAAGGGCAACTGGAAAATCCAGCTGGAAAACACGACGGATCTGTATCACTTCCCGGTCGTGCACAAATCGTGGATGAAATCGATCGACGACGAAACGGCTGCCGCGATCACCAGCTTCATGACGAGCGAAGACGCGTTCTGCCGTTCGCTCGGCAACGGCCATAGTCTTGCCGTGCTGGTGCCCGAAATCGTCGATCTCGACAAGGACGACGGCGCGCCGCTGCCCGAGCGCTTCAACGAACTCGCCGCGACACTCGCGGAGCGTCACTCGCCGGAAGAAGTGCGGCGCATCGTGCGCTCGCTGATGGGCGTCGGCTTCAATCTGAACCTGTTCCCGAACCTCGCGCTGTCGATGGCCTTTTTCCGCGTGCTGCGGCCCATTTCCGCGGAAGAAACGGAGATTCGCCACGTTGCGCTCGCGATGGACGGCGGCCCCGACGAAGCGAACCGCGTGCGCCTGCGCATCCACGAACACTTCCAGGGTCCGTTCGGTTTCGGCAGTCCCGATGACGCGGAAGCCTGGGAACGCGTGCAGCGCGGTTCGTATGCGGGCCCCGATGTGCCCATTCTCGTCAACCGCGGCCTGAATCGCGAAACGACGGCTGCGAACGGCGAAAAGACAGCACACGCAACAGATGAAACGGGCATGCGCGAAGCGTATCGCCAATGGCGCGCAATGATGGAGCAGGCATGATGGACGACCGTAACGCACTCTTCTCGCAACAGACCTTCGCGCGCGCGATCGAATTCATCTGGCGCGAAGCCGAATTGCTCGACCGTCGCGACTATCGCGCGTGGCTCGAATTGTGGGAGCCGTCGAGCTTCTATGTCGTGCCCATCGATCCGCAGACGACCGACTACGCCGCGACGCTGAACTATGCGTACGACGATCACGACATGCGCGAGAAGCGTGTGCAACGGATGACGTCCGGCTATTCAGCATCGGCGACCGATGCGGCGCGCACGGTGCGAACCGTGTCGCGCTTCACGTTGACGAGCGACGTCGCCGACGTGGTCGAAGTCAAATCGGCGCAGGTGATTGTTGCGTACAAGCGCGGCACGCCGACGATTTTCGCCGCCGATCTCACGCACAAGATCAGCTTCACGACGGGCGAACCGCGTCTCGTCGAAAAGGTGATTCGCCTGATCGATTCGACGGAAGCACTGAGCGCGATCGGTTTCCTGCTGTGAGTTTTTCATGCGCACAGCGGCGGCGTTTCAATGCAAAAGCCGAACCGCTGTGCGCAAGGAGCGATGGTTAATGCCTACACTCGAAGTCTATCTGCCGCATGGGCACGACGAAGCGCGCAAGGCGTCGCTGATCCAGGGCCTGACGCAGGCCACCGTCAGCGCGATCAACGCGCCCGCCGAATCGGTGCGCATCCTGCTCAGCGAATTGCCCGGCACGCATATCGGTCTGGGCGGTAAGACGGCTGCCAACGGTGCGCCGCCTTCGCTGCCCGTGATCGTCGCGATCCTGATTGCGGGCCGCACCGATGCGCAAAAGCAGTCGCTGATCGCGGCGTTATCCGAAACGGCTGCGGCCGTGCTCGACGCACCGCTTCAGGCGACGCGCGTGATGATCAAGGACATCCCCAACACCGACTTCGGCATTGGCGGTCAGACGGCCCGCGCGCTTGGACGTTGACGCCAATCTAGATGGCCGCGTCGGCGGCGGGCGCAAGCGGCAACGCGAAGCGGCAGTCGAGGCCGCCTTCATGCGCAGGCTGTGCCCAGATACGTCCGCCATGTCGCGCGACGATGTTCTTGCACAGCGAGAGCCCGATGCCATTACCGCCCGCCTTCGACGACGAGAAGCCGTCGAACAGCCGTTCATGCGCATCGGCAGGCACGCCGGGACCGTTGTCGATCACGCGCAATTCGGCACGTTCGCCCGCCAATGCGGTCGCGAGTGTCACGATGCCCGTCGCGGCCTTCGTCTCCGTCAAAGCTTCAACCGCGTTGAACGCGAGGTTCAGGATCACCTGCCCGATCAGCACGCGCTCGCAAAATACGGGCAAGGCTTCTTGCGCCTGTTCGATCCGCACGCACACGCCCTCTTCTTTCGCGCGCAATTCGATGAAGTACGCGACGTCGTTGAGGATATCGCGCAGATCGGCGTGCGTTTCCGTCGGCTCGCGCTTGACGACATATTCGCGCACGCTCTTGATGATGAGCGCCGCATGCTCGGCCTGACGGTCCGCGCTGCGCAGGCCCCAAATGGCGGAATCGATACTGCCCTGGTTCAACCGTTGAATCGCGCCTTCGATGAAATTGCGCACGGCTGCAAGCGGCTGGCTCAACTCGTGGGCAACGGCAGTCGCCATCTCGCCCATCGCGTTGTAGCGGCCCGCGTATTCGAGCATGCGCGCTTCCGTGCGCCGCGCTTCCTCGGTCGCGACCTCATCGCTGATGTCGCGAAAGTGGATCAGCAAGCCGTTCAGATCGTTCTCGATCGACACTCTTCGGCACGTGATACGCAACCAGCGCGTCGCGCCGTCGCGCCGCGTGATGCGATAACGCTGCGCATGCGTGGGCTGTTCGCTCGTCGCGTGACGCAGTTGCGTGACGAGCCGGTTCCGATCCGCGAGCGTGCAGTAATCGAGCACGCCGCCAAGTGGCTCGCCAGGCATCACGCCCAGCACGCGACGCCCCGATTCGCTGATGAATTCGAGTTTGCCGCGTGGCGTCAGCACGGCTACGCCTTCGCCGAGATCCTGCATGAATTCGCGCAGACGCGTTTCGTAGCGGCGCAACTTCTGCCGCACCGCTTCTTCCGCGCTGATGTCGCGAAACTGCACCATGACCACGGCACGCTCGTGCAGCGGCACATACGTCGCGATCGCCTCCGACAGCATGTCGACACCCTCACGCGACCGGTAGCACCACTCGTACACCTGCGGCCCTTGCGTGATCGCGCGATCCATCGCAGCCACGCCGACTTCGCGCCGGTACTTCGGTTCGGGACGCGTCATGTCGGACGCTTTCAGCGGCAGCAGTTCTTCAAGCGTAAAACCGAGCGCGACGCACGCGGCGTGATTGGCCCACACGATCGCCTTCGTCTGCGCGTCGTGCAGCAGCACGCACAGCGTCAACGCATCGAGCAGGCGGTGAAAATCTTCTTCGGCGGGAAAGTTCATGATGCGCGTTCGACGGACCTTGATGGCACGCGTAACCATAACACCCGCCTCACCTGTCACGGCGCTAAAGATTTCTTTAGACGGGCAGGCGTCGATACCAGGAAACGGGGATCGGCGCCCCAATTGATGGCGCTTTTTTGCATTTCTAGACTGGCCTGAACGTCAACAACGCGTCAACAACGTCAAACGCATTCAGGAGGATTCGACATGTCAGCCACCGCCGCAGCCCTCGCTTCATGTGATGAACGCAGCATCGAGCCGTTGCAACGCGAAGCGCCTAACGCGCTTTCCCTCGACGACGTGATCGCTGAAATCGCCACACGTCGCGACGAATTCGATCGCATCTCGCACGTGCCGCGCGATGTGATCGCAAAGCTCAAGCGCGCCGGCATCTATCGCGCTGGCACGCCCCGGCGCTTCAGTGGCGACGCGCGCGCTCCGGGCGAATTCCTCGCGATGATCGAACGTATCGCCGTTGCCGACGGCTCGGCGGCATGGGTCGCGAGCTTCGGATCGGCGAACGTGTATCTCGCGGCGCTGCCGCTTGCGACACAGGCAGCCATCTATGCGGCCGGTCCCGATCAGGTGTTCGCGGGTGGCCTGTTTCCCGTGCAGCCCGCGCAACCGGCACCCGGCGGCTGGCGCGTGAACGGCACATGGAAGTTCGCGAGCGGCTGCAAGGGCGCGGACTGGCTGGGCGTAGGGATCAGCACGGGCAGCAGGGACGGTGCTGCGCCCGGCAAGCCGCGTACCGCCGTGTTCCCGGCAGAGCAGGTCGAAATCGTCGAGAACTGGGACGTGGTCGGCATGCAGGGCACGGGCAGTCACGATTTGCGCGTGACCGACCAGCTCGTCGCCGACGACTGGACCTTCGTGCGCGGCGGCACGCCGACCGTCGACGAACCGCTGTATCGCTATCCGACCATTGCCTACGCTGCACAGGTACTCGCCGTCGTAAACCTCGGGCTCGCCCGCGCCGCGCTCGATGTCGCGAACCAGATGGCGGGCGGCCGCAAGACGACGACGGGCGCCCCGCAACTCGCGGACCGCGCGTACTACCGCATCGAACTCGCGAAGGCTGAAGCGCAATTGCGCTCGGCGCGCGCGTTCTTCTATGAATCGACGGATAGCGTGTGGCAGTCGATTCTCGCCGGCAACGACGTGACGCCGGATCAAGTGAGCCTGCTGCGTCTCGCCGCGACGCAGATTGCGCGTGAAGGCGCCGATGTCGTGAGCCGCGCGTACCGGCTGGGCGGCACGATGGCGATCTATCGCTCGCATCCGTTGCAGCGCCTGATGCGCGATGCGATGGTCGTCACACAGCACGCTTTTCTCGGCGAAGGCAATTACGACGGCGCGGGTGCCGTCTTCGTCGGCGTGCCGCCTATTCCCGGCTATCTGTAACCGATCAAGCTACTTTTTCTACACCTGTATTCAAGGGAGTTTCGTTTCATGACTGACAATCGTTCGTTGCCATTGCGCGTACTGTTCTGCTGCGGCGTCACGCAGAATTTCTTCGACTTGCCGCGCGAGCAGATCGGCGAGGTATGGCAGGCGTACGGCAAGATGCTGGCCGCCGTCGAAGCAATGGAGAACGTGCGTGTGCTCGGCGTGATGGATGACGACCGGCTTGTGGTCGGACAGTCGGATGGTGCGCCGTGGACCTTCTACATCATGGCCGACGTCGCCGATTTCGACACGGCCGTCGCCGTGTGCAACCTGTATCGCACGACACCCGTCGGCGAATACAACCTGTGGCGCTATGGCAAGATCGAGGCGCGCGTCGGCCGTGCGTTGACGGTGCCGCCCGCTGCGGCAAACGCGGCAGCGCAGAATGCGTCCTGAATCATGAGCGATATCACGTTGCCCATTGCCGCGTTCGAGGCATTGAAAGTCCGCATCGCCGCACTCGAAGCCGAAAACGCGGTGCGTAAAACGATCGCGCGCTATATGGCTTTGTGCGATGTGCCCTCGGGCGCACTCGACGGCGAATCGCTCGCCGCGCTCTTTACGGAAGACGCGATCTGGGAAGGCATCGGTCCGCAATACACGCAAAAATTCGGCCACTTGCAAGGACATGACGCGATTCTCGCGATGCTGCAGCGTTATCTGCCGCCCGTTCCGCACTTTGCGACCAATGTGCACTTCCTTACCTCGGAGACAATCGAAGTGGATGGCGCGCACGCAAAAGGCCGCTGGATCATGCTGCAGGCGTCGGGCTATGTCGATGCGCGCGCCGAACTGATCGCCGCTCGGCTCGAGATCGATTTCGTGCCCGCTACGAAGGGACATACGTGGCTGATCCAGCACTTTCGCACCGAGCGTCTGTTCGATGCGCCCTGGCAAGTCAACGCTCGCAAGGACATGACATCATGACTGCATTCATCAGCGAATTCACGTTGAGCGCGGATGCCGCCGCGCAAGGCCCGACCATCGCAATCAAGGATTCGATCGACATCGCTGGCTATCCGACGACGGGCGCAAGCCGCGCGCTCGCCGACGCGCCGCCCGCCTCCGCGCATGCCGAAGTCGTGCAGCGTTTGCTCGATGCGGGCTGGCGTATTACGGGCAAAGCGAACATGCACGAACTTGCATTCGGCATGACGGGCATCAACGATTACACGGGCACGCCCGTCAATCCGCAGGACGCCGCGCGCATTCCGGGCGGTTCGTCGAGCGGCTCGGCATCGGCTGTCGGATTGAAGCTCGTCGACGCCGCGCTCGGCACGGATACGGGTGGCTCGATTCGCGGACCAGCAGCCTGTTGCGGCGTGATCGGACTCAAGCCGACCTTCGGGCGTGTGTCGCGGCATGGCGTCGCGCCGCGTGAATCGACGCTCGATTGCGTCGGTCCGTTCACGCGCGATATCGCAACGCTCATCGCCGCGATGGCCGCGATCACGCCTGCATTCGATGCGGCTACTGCAAAGCGTTCGAACGCAAACGCCAACGTCGCGATCGTTTCCGTCGATGCCGACGCCGCTATCGGGCGAGGCGTAGCGCGTGCCGTGCGCGTCGCAGAGTTCGCATCGCGCGTCATCGAACTCGAACACATGAAAGACGCCTTCGACGCGGGCCTCGCCGTGATCAACGTCGAAACGTCGCGTGCATTCGGTCATCTCGTCGACACGGGCAAGCTCGGTGCGGATCTCGACGCGCGTCTGCGCGCCGCAGCGCAAACCACACAGACGCAACTCGATGCCGCCGAACGCGTGCGACGTGCGTTCACGAACGCCGTCGATCACGCGCTCGACAGCGCCGATGTGCTCGTGATGCCGACGTTGCCCGCGCTGCCCATCACCATCGAAGCGGCGCGCAACGGCACCTCCGTCATCGCGATGTCGTCGCTGATCCGCCCGTTCAATCTGAGCGGCCACCCCGCGTTGAGCCTGCCAATTCCGATCGAAGGCTCGACACTAAAGGCCGGCTTGCAGATCATCGGACGCAAGGGCGCGGACGAACAGGTATGCGCCGTCGCCGCGCACTTCGAAGCGGCGCTCGCCGCGTCTTGATGTCAACAGCGTGCGTTCGTATGAATGCACGCAGCGAAGGAACCATTACTCATGTCGAACAGGGTTGTCATCGTAACGGGCGCGGCACGTGGTCTCGGTGCCGTCGTCGCGCAGCAGTTTCATCGCGCGGGCTACAGCGTCGCACTCGCCGATATCGCATTCGATGCCGCGCAAACGCTGGCCGCCGAATTGAGCGCTGACCATCAGACGGCATGCGCAATTCGCCTCGACGTCACGCGCAAGGAAGATTTCGAAGCAGCGCGCGATGCATTGATCGCCCGATGGGGACAGGTCGATGTACTCGTGAACAACGCGGGCGCGTCGAAAGTCGTGCCCGTGATGGAGATCACCGCCGAGCAATTCGATCAGGTCATCGATATCAATCTGCGCAGCGTGCTATTCGGCTGCCAGGTGTTCGGCCAGTATTTCGCGGAGCGCGGCGTGGGACGTATCGTCAATATCGCTTCGCTCGCGGGACAAAACGGCGGCTCGGCGACGGGCGCGCACTATGCCGCTGCGAAAGGCGGTGCGATCACGTTGACCAAGGTGTTCGCACGCGATCTCGCTGCGCATGGCGTGACCGTCAATGCCATCTCGCCGGGACCACTCGATTTGCCGATCGTTCATGAAAGCGTGCCCGCCGACAAGCTCGACAAGGTGGTGTCGAGCATTCCCGTCGGGCGTCTCGGTTCGGCGGATTACGTGGCGCAGGTTGCGTTGCTGCTCGCATCGGGCGATGCCTACTTTGCAAACGGCGCGTGCTGGGACGTGAACGGCGGCCTTTACATGCGATAGAACACACGAAGTGTATGGCAATGCCATGCACTTCGACACTATTCGCGTCCGCCCTCGCCCGTATTCCACACGGCCATCACATCGCGCACCAGCGTGGCGATCGACGACGCGCCGAGCTTGTCCTTGATGCTCGCGCGATGCACGTCGACTGTCTTCACGCTGATCGACAGATCCGATGCGATGCGCTTGCTGCCTTTGCCGTCCAGCACGCCGCGCAGCACTTCCTTTTCACGCGCCGTCAGCGACTCGATCCGCTGACGCAGCTCGCGATGCTTCTGGTCCGCTGCATGCCGTTGCGTCGCGAGTTTCATCGCGCGCTGAATGCGTTCGAGCATCTGCTGCGAGTTGTACGGTTTCTCGACGAAATCGATCGCGCCGTTCTGCAACGCGCGCACCGACATCGGAATGTCGCCGTGCCCGCTCACGAAGATGATCGGCAGCGTCGCGCCGCGTGCGTTGAGTTCCGCCTGCACATCGAAGCCGCTCGTCTCGGGCATCCGCACATCGAGCACGAGGCATGCGGGCACGTTCGCATCGAACGCCTGCAGAAAATCGGCGGCGTTCGCGAATCCTTCCGACTTCACGCCAACCGACTCCAGCAGCCACGCCAGTGATGTGCGCATGCCGTTGTCGTCATCGACGATGTACACGACGGGCGCGGGCGAACCGGTGGATGGCGCCTTGCTCGCTGAACTCATGTCTTGAACCTTCTCGAACCATCGGCAATGCGCGCCGTTCGACGTCCGGCTGTCTCCACGCGTTACCTGTCAATTATTGTGGAAGCCCATCATAACCAGCCGAAATACGCATGAAAAGCCTTCTGTGCAGGCTTTTTCCGTTTCCGGCGCGTACTCGCGCTCAATGCTCGAATGCGCGTGAAATGCAACCTGGTAAAACCTTTAGCCGGCTCGGGAAGCGTGCTAACGCATGTGCCGCTCGCGCGGATTTTATTCGTGCGATGCGTGCCGTACGCTTGCGTCATGGGATCGTCGCGCGCGCAATCGTCGCAAGCGAGATCGACCGGCAGCGACTCAACGTACAGGAAGGCATGCACATGTCCCAACCGTCCGCTCTTCACGCGACCACGCTCTCACCCGACGACGCGCGCAAACAGTTTCGCCAGGCGATGGCGCATCTGGGCGCAGCCGTCAACGTCATCACGACGTCCGGTCCGTCCGGGCGCTGTGGCATCACGGCGAGCGCTGTCTGCTCGGTGACGGATGCGCCGCCCACGCTGCTCGTCTGCATGAACCGGTCGAGCGCAATGCATGCCGTGTTCGAACGCAACCGCAACGTCTGCATCAATGTGTTGCCGGGTCATCATGAACTGCTCGCGCGGCACTTCGCGGGACTCACGCAACTGCCGATGGATGCGCGCTTCGGGTTGCCGATCTGGGACGAAGGTCTGCACGGCGTGCCCGTGCTGCGCGATGCACTCGCGAGCCTGCAAGGGACCATCGTCGAATTGAAGGAAGTGGGCTCGCATTCCGTGATGTTCGTCGAGGCCGTACAGATCCGCGTATGCGCCGATGGCGACAGCCTCATCTACTTCGACCGTCAGTTTCATCGTGTGCCGAGGCTGTGCGCTGCGTAAGTGTCTATAAGCGTGCACAAGCGCGGCTTCGTTCGTGATGCACATCGCGCTGTAACCCCACGTTACTTTTCTCGCATCGCTGTAGCACCTGTGTCCCGCATGCGCCCCTAGACTGAAGCCGTCAATCAGTGACGCGCAACCATGCGCAGGGAGCAAAAATGAAGAAGATGATGCTTGGTGCAGCTATCGGTGTGGCAATGCTGGCGGCTTCGGCGGCGGCTTCCGCGCACGTCGATGTAGCCGTGGGTCTGGGCGTGCCGGGCGTGGTCGTGCCTGCGCAGCCCGTGTATGCTGCGCCCGCCCCCGTTGCCGTCGGCTATGCCGATGACTGGCGCGCACGCCGCGACTGGCGTGAGCATGAGTGGCGCGAACACGAATGGCGACGTCACGAAGCCTGGCGTGAACATATGTGGCGCGAGCGTCAACGCGAACGCTGGGGCTATTGATTGGCTCGTTTGAACACGCGTATTGATACGCGTGACCTCTGATCGCCTCGCGGCAGCCGGAGCGCAACCGGTGACGCGAGGCGATTGCATTTCGTCACACGCCCGGCTTCCACGGCCATGCCGGATACAAGCCTCCATTGCTTTCGACGTTTTCGCGCGGTCGATCGCCGGGTTCTTCGGCACGCTCGATATCGGTGCTGTCGTTCGTGAGCGGCTCCGCTTCATCCGATGCCTGCGCGTAGGCGGCAGTATCGACGGCATCGGCGGAAGGCAACGCTTCGCCGAACCATTCGACCTCGCTCCTGATCGCATCGACATAGCGGCGCCAGCCCGCGGGATCGTCCGCGAACAGATGGTCACGCACCGTCAATGCGAGGCGTGTGTAGTCGACCTGCTCTTCCAGCAGCAACGCAGGCCATGCGGCAAACGCGGCGCTCATGCGCTTCGCGAAGTCGGATGCCTTCATATCGGGCGATACGGCTGCGAGCCACGTCCGTGCGGCCAGATCCGTCTGCGCGTTCAACAGATCCTGCAAGGTGTGGCGAGGTGTGTCAGCGGCGAGCGCCGCGTCGATGGCCTGCAGCGCGTCGCCGAGATGCAGCAGCAGCGCGCGTCGTTCAAAAGCGTCTTTCATCGAAACATGTCCATGCGTAAGTCCGTCGCGCGCATGCAAATGGCGCGCGACGTGGAGCGAAAATGTGGTGTCGGCAAGTGCGATAGGCGCGCTACGAACGAACGCCGAAGAAGCCCTGCCACAGCGAATCGAACAGACCCGCCGCGCGCGCATCGTGTGAAGGCTTGTCCTGCTTCGCCGCTGTCGTTTGGGATTGCGCAGGCGACGCTTGATCGGCGGCTTCGGACGATGCGGCAACATCGACATCAGCCGCTTCACCCGGCTCGCTCGCCTGCGACGCGCGCCGTGCCTGCTGCAAGGCCCACACGCTATCGGCGATGCGCTGCGCCATGTCGGCGTCGCATTCGCGCCCGAGCAGCACGCCGAACAGCACGTCGCGGTTGTGGCCTTCGTCTGCGTAGCGCATCGCGACGCCCACCATCTGCGTGTACTTCGCCTCCGCTTCGGCCTTCGCCTTGCGTGTGCGCGCCGCCTCCACTTCCTGCTGACGCTTCCGTAGCGCTTCCCAGCGGCGCATTTCCTGCGCGTAGACGGCGTCGTACACCTTGCGCTGATTCTCGTCGGAGAGAATCGCGTACGCGTCCTTGATCTCCTGGAAGGCGGCACGCGCGGCGTCTTCCTGTCCGACGTTGCGGTCCGGGTGCCACTTCATCGCGGCCTTCCGGTACGCCCGTTTGATCTCTTCCCAGGTGGCGTCTTGAGACACGCCAAGCTTCGCGTAAAGGGTTGCCATGTCGCGTCGGGTTTCGGTTTGCGGGGTTCGCGTTCATCGTAGCACGGCGCTAACGGTTCATCTAAACAGCCTGGTCCGACGAAAAGCGACGACATGTCCGCCTGAATGCACTCGATTTGCACTCGATTCCGGGCATCGTTTTTGCAAAACGCTACGCGATGCGCCTGTGAACCGCGCATGAGCGAGCGCCACCATGACGAAAGACACTACCCATCGGGAACAGCAACGCGATTCGACCGATCGTGCCGCTTCCGATGATCGCCCGGAAAAAGCAGGCGCGGAATCGCCGCACCTCGACGAAGGCGAAAAGGACCAGGCGGCACAACACACGGCGCCGCACGCGTTGATGCTGCACGAGATCGTGCGCGAGGAAGGCGAAGCCGCGCTCGAACGTACGGTGATTGCGCTCGTGTGGTCGTCGCTCGCAGCGGGACTGTCGATGGGATTTTCGTTTCTCACGACGGCCGTGCTGCAGGCCGGTCTTCCCGATACGTCATGGCGGCATCTCGTGTCGAGCTTCGGCTACACGACGGGCTTCGTGCTCGTCATCATGGGACGGCAGCAGCTCTTCAGCGAAAGCACGTTGACGGTGGTGCTTCCCGTTTTGACCCGGCGCGAACTGGACTGTTTTCTGAAGGCACTGCGTTTATGGATCGTCGTGCTCGTCTGCAACGTGATCAGTTCGTGGCTGTTCGCGGCGATGCTGCGCCTGCCGGGCGTGTTCGAAGCGGACGTGGTCGATGCACTCGACGAAACCGCGCGCGGCGCGATCGGTCCCGTCGAAACGTTCCCCACTTTCATGCGCGCAGTATTCGGCGGATGGCTGATCGCGCTGATGGTGTGGCTGCTGCCGAGCGCGCGCTCCGCGCGGCTTTTGACCGTCGTGCTGATCACATGGGTGGTCGCCGTCGCGAAGCTGTCGCACATCATCGCGGGATCGACGGAAGTCGCCTACGCGGTGCTGGCAGGCGACGCGTCGCTCGCCGACTACTTCAACCGCTTCCTGCTGCCGACGCTCGCGGGCAACGTGGTGGGCGGCATGTCGCTCGTCGCGCTGCTGAATCATGCAGCCATCGCGCCTGAAATCGGCGGGCGGAACTGAGCGTGCAGTCATAACGCGCGATGCCGTTCATGCGGCATCGATATGAGTGCGCGTGCATCGATGACGTCCGCTCATCTGAATGTGCGATTGCGCACACATGGCACGGTTCGAAAGCGCTCCGTCACACTTCCGACATACACGTCACGGAATATCGGTGCCCGGAAATAAAAAGTAAGAAACCCAGTAAGAAACCCTGCGTCCGGTCGCTTGCCGCTTTCCTGCTTCTGCCGTGCGCGCCCGGCGCCGCCCTCATCGCGTTGCTCCTTTCAAGGACCACTTCCGTGCTGCGCTCATCGCTTTTCACCCGCACCATGCTCGGTGCCGTCGCCTCGCTTGCGGCACTCGCCGCGGCTCCCGCCGCCCACGCCACTGTCGAACTGATCGCGATCGGCAAGCTCGACGGCAATCTGCTCGACAAGTCGAAAGAAACGGCGGCCCCGCTCGAAAACGGTGCGCCCGGCAATCTGCTCGGCGGCCTCGGTTCGGGTATCGGCTATGCGGGCTGCCATACGTTCCTCGCCGTGCCCGACCGTGGCCCGAATGCGATTTCGTACAACAAGTCGATCGACGATACGGCTTCGTACATCAACCGCTTCCAGACGCTGCGTCTGCATCTGAAGGATGCGCCGAAAGGCTCGGCGCTGCCGTTCACGCTAGCGCCGAAGCTGATCGATACGACGCTGCTGCATACGTCCGATCGCCTCGTGTACGGCGCGGGCTCCGCGTATAACGTGCCCAACGGCGCGCCGAAGCTCAACCGCGAGAATCACACGAATTACTTCACGGGCCGCTCGGACAATTTCGATCCGACGCATCTGTCGACCTATCCGCTCGACGCCCGCTTCGATCCCGAAAGCATCCGCATCGCGAACGACGGCGACAGCGTGTTCATCTCCGACGAATACGGCCCGTACGTGTACCGCTTCGACCGCAAGAGCGGCCGCCGCATCGCGACGTACAAGCTGCCCGACACGTTCGCCGTCTCGACGCTCGCGCCCGTTGGCGACACCGAGATCAGCGTGAACACGTCGGGCCGCGTCGCGAACAAGGGCATGGAAGGCCTCGCGATTTCGCCCGACGGCACGACGCTGTTCGGCGCGATGCAAAGCCCGCTGATCCAGGACGGCGGCACGAACGCGCAGTACACGCGCATCGTTAAGATCGACATTCGCACGGGCCGTACGACGCAATACGCGTATCCGCTGACGAACATCGGATCGGCATCGAAGCCGAAGTACCCGACGATCAGCGACGTGCTCGCCATCAACGATCACGAACTGCTTGTCGACGAGCGCGACGGCAAGGGGCTCGGCGACGATTCGACGGCAGTGTTCAAGCAGATCAACCGCATCGACCTGACGGGTGCGCAGGACGTGAGCCAGGCAAGCGGCGAAAAAGGTCTCGCACCGTATGCTGTGAAGAAGACGCTGTTCCTCGATATCGTCGCTGCATTGACGGGCGCCGGCTACAACGCGAACGACATCCCCGCGAAGATCGAAGGCATCGCGTTCGGTCCGGACGTCACCGTGCACGGCGTGAAGAAGCACACGCTGTATGTCGCGAACGACAACGACTTCATCGGGACTGTCACCGACACGAACCATCCCGCGGGCATCGCCAATCCGAACCAGTTCTTCGTGTTCGCGATCGACGCCGCCGATCTGCCCGACTATGTCGCGCAGCGTCTGCCGGGCGTGTCGAAGAACGGCCGCGATCACGATCACGACGACGTCTGCGGCCGCGACGATGACGACGATCATGGTCACGACCACGACGGTCACGGCCACTGATCGCGCGCACTAAGTTCCTGCGTCCCTGACGGACGTTGTAACGGGCCGGCCCGGCCATCTGCGGGCCGGCTTCTTTTTTGGTGCAGACGCGATGCCTGGGCAGCGCCTGCACGCAGTGCTTCACGCGTATAGAATCGATGCATGAAGAAGCCTGCTTCCTCCGCCGCGTCGCGCGCTGTGTCACCTGGCTCGTCACCGCTTACAGCCATCGAGCCCGAATTGCCGCTGCGCACGCCGAGCATCGCATCCGTCGCGCTGGCCATATCGATTGCGCTGATTGCGTGGCTCGCATTCGCCGCGCAGACGGACGTCACCGTGCACCGGATGCTGTCGCGCGGCTACGGTGTGATCGACGGCATCGAGCGGCTCACGAGCTACCTGACCAATCTGACCATCTTTACGTGCGCGCTGTGCTTCACGTGCGTCGGTTTCTTCGGGCGCAGCACTACGCCCTTCGTGCGCTTCTTCCGGCAACCGACTGTCGTCACGGCCGTGACGTGCTACATCGTGTTCGTCGGCTTCGCGTACAACCTGCTGCTGCGGCATCTGTGGACGCCGTCGGGCTGGCGCATGCTGCTCAACGAAAGCCTGCATACGCTCGTCCCGCTGCTCGTCGCGCTGTACTGGCTGCTGTTCGTGCCGCGCTTTCACCTGAGGTTGCGCCATCTGTTGTGGTGGCTCGCTTATCCGCTGGGTTATCTCGCGCTGACGATGATGCGCGGCGCCATGTCGGACTTCTATCCCTATCCTTTCATCGACGTAGGCGAACTCGGCTACACGCGTGTGCTGATCAACGCGAGTCTGCTCGTGCTCGCGTTCGTGCTGCTGATGGCTGTGTTCGTCGCGATCAATCACAGACGGCCGATACCGTCCGTCACCTCAGTTGCCCCCTCAATGACCCCACCTCGCCCGCAAGAGACCAATCATGACAACAACACGGCGTGAGTTCATCGTAGCGGGGCTCGGCTCCGCCGTCGGAATGTGCACAGTGCTCATCGCCAGCGATGCGCGCGCCGACGAGAAGCTCAGCGAAAGCGACCCGGCCGCGCAGGCCGTCGGCTATGTGAGCGTCGCGGCGAAAGTCGACAAGGCGCGCTTTCCCAACTACGCCGCCGGGCAAACCTGCAACAACTGCTCGCTCTTTCAGGGCAATCCGACGGATGCCTGGGGTGGCTGCACGCTGTTCGGTACGAAACAGGTAGCGGGCGGCGGATGGTGCAGTTCTTACACGAACATGTAGCACGCAGGTGGTCGAACGCGCGCTGCGCACCGGGGATGTTCGGTTAGTATTCGCTGTTGTCTTCACGGGCATGGTCGCGAACGGCGCTATGCCCCGCTGTGCCCTTTCCATTTCACTGCCCTTGCCTGCCCGATGCCAACGTCGATCGCGTTTTGCCGGCTGTGCTTCCTGTCCTTTCATCGCGCTCCGCAGCGGCGCGCGGCTTGGTCCCTTCTGCTCGCATTGGCCTTTGCACCCGGCGTTGCACCGCCCGCTTTCGCGCAAGGCTCGGTCACGCTCTATGGATTGATCGACACCAGCATCGAAGTGACGAATCCCGGCAGCGGCTATGTCGCGCGCATGGACTCGGGCGC
Organism: Paraburkholderia sabiae; assembly: GCF_030412785.1. Taxonomy (NCBI): domain Bacteria; kingdom Pseudomonadati; phylum Pseudomonadota; class Betaproteobacteria; order Burkholderiales; family Burkholderiaceae; genus Paraburkholderia; species Paraburkholderia sabiae. The sequence continues at coordinate 1,654,616 of NZ_CP125295.1, read as the reverse complement.
CTATCGCGGCACGCGCTTCGGCCTGCATGGCAGCGAGCCGCTCGGCGACGGCAACAGTCTCGTCTTCACGCTCGAAAACGGCTTCGATTCGGCGACCGGCGAGTTCTCGGTGCCGGGCAGTATCTTCAACCGGCAGGCGTGGATCGGCGCACATGGCGCGTGGGGCGAATTGCGCGTCGGCCGGCAGTACTCGCCCATCTACATTCCGTTCAAAGGGCAACTCGATGCATTCGGCGCGGGCACAATCGCCTCGGGCCTGAACAACCTGTCGAAGATCACGCCCTATACGGACAACGCGTTTGCGTATCTGTCGCCGACCATCGCCGGCTTGACGGTAACGGGCATGTACGCGCTGCGCGATCCCGGCGATGGCAACGGCATCGGCGGCTACTACGTGACGGCCGTGTGGGCGCTCGGCGGCATGAAGCTGCTGTACGCGCATCAGCAGACACACGGCGACGGCGCGTTGCGCGCGAACTTCGCGGGCGCTTCGTATCAATGGGGCGCGCTCACGGGCTTCGTCGCGTACTTCAATGGCGACGGCGGGACGCCGCGTTATCACGACGACGGGCTCTCGGTGTCCGCGCTGTGGCAGATCACGCCGCAGGCGAGCGCGTCCGTCGGCTACGCGCATGCGCGCGACCGCAGCGGCGGCGACAACAACGCGGATCAGTTCAGCATCGCGTTCGACTACCAGGTATCGAAGGCGCTGTTGCTCTATCTCAGCGCCGCTGACCTCGAAAACCGCGGACAGGCCACCTTCACGCTGCGCGGCGTGAACGTAACGGGGCTTCCCGTCGCGTATCCCGGCGCGCCCGTGCGCGGCGTGCAGGTCGGGATGATCGAACGATTCTAGGTCGACGCAGTTTCTTGCACGCTGAAGCACCGTGCATATTGATGCCGCCGAGCGATGGCACATGCATTGCGGGATTCCATCGATGTGTCGAACTGCACTCGAGAGATCCACACGATGAACCAGACTGCGTTTCCTGTTCTTCCCTTCCCGCCGTTTCGCATCGGGCCGCGCCTGCACACGCCGACGCCGCCCGAGGTCGATCCCGATCCCGCGCCGAGTCCGGACGATCCGGACCCGGGCCCCGATTCGCCTCCCGTTCCCGAGCGTGAACCGGATTCGTTACCCGATCAGGAGCCACCCGCCGGCGATCCGCCCGAGCGTGCGCCACCCATGCACATGTCGCGTTCCATGCAATGATTCAACGGGCGTCATGTCGGCGCCCTTGCACCTTCCCGTTAAAGCTGCGGATCGAGCAGCGCAACCGCGCGATCGATCAGCTTCGCTGTCCATGGGCGTGCATTCCAGTCTTCGAGCGTCACGCGCTTCGACTTCGCGAGGTCGTCGGCAAAAATCTGCGTCTGACGGCGCGCGAACGCCGCGTCGTAGATATTGAGGTTCGCTTCGTCGTTGAGCTTGAACGAGCGCATGTCGAAATTCGTCGAGCCGACCGACACGAGATATTCGTCGACGACGAGCAGCTTGACGTGAAACATCGTCGGCTGATACTCGAACATCTGCACGCCCGCCTCGAGCAAGCTTCCCCAGCATGCACGCGATGCCTCGCGCACGGTATGCGTGTCGATGTGCCGTCCGGGCGTCAGTATCTTCACGTCGACGCCGCGCTTCGCTGCTTCGACGATCGCATTGATCGTCAGCCTGTCCGGCACGAAATAGGCACTGGCGAGATGGATCGAACGCGTCGCCGCAGTGATCGCCATCAGATACATCAACTGCATGTCGTCGCTGCCGCCGGAGGGTGAACTGCTGAACATGTGCGCGAGGCCGTCGCCTGCTTCATCGGATTCAGGAAAGTAGTCGGGACCATGCAATACATTGCCGGTTGCCTTGATCCAGTTGTCCATGAAGACCGCTTGCATATGCCCGACCACAGGGCCCGTCACACGAAAATGCGTGTCGCGCCAGTGCTTGTCGTCCTGTGCATGACCCGTCCACTCCTGCGCAATACCGACGCCGCCCGTAAAGCCGATGCGTCCGTCGATCACGAGCAGCTTGCGGTGCGTGCGGTCGTTCATGCGGCCGAGACCTGTCCAGTGCGGCTTGTGGTACTGGATGACTTCGGCGCCTGCATTTTTGAGCATGTCCAGATAGCGCCGGTCCATCTTCTGCGAACCGACCCAGTCGAGCAGCACATGCACTGAAATGCCTGCTTGCGCTTTCTCCGTCAGCGCGTGGGCGATCTGCTCGCCGATCGCGCCCGACCAGTAGATGAACGTTTCGAACGTAATGGTTTTACGCGCGCTCGCGATGCCTTCAAGCATCGACGGAAAAATCTCGTCGCCGTTGACGAGCACTTCGAAGCAGTTGCCGGACGAGACGGGGGGCCCGAGCAGCAGCCCCATCGAGCGAATGAATTGCGGATCGTCGCTGCCGTACAGTCGCTCGATCTTGTGCTCGATCTTCTTCTCGCCCGTCGACAGATTGGCGATCACAAGCACGACGACGAGCGTGACGACGGCGGTGAGCAGGATCGTCAGCATGCGCCGCGTTCAGCGGTGGGAATGAGGGAATCGCGCGCGGTGTGCCTCGTGGGCCCTCGTAGGCATGAGGTCGCGCGCGCGGCCGCGATGCGTCACCAGTCCGGGTTGTTCACTTCCTGACGGTAACCGTAGACGTTGTTCACGAGGCGATGCGGGCGCCCGCCTGCCTGCATGACTTCGCGCCAGCCGCTCAGCGTGGCGAGCGAATCGGTGTGCAAGACCGCGTACGGTTTGCCCGCCAATCCGCTGCTGGCTGCCGCGCCGGGAAAGAGTTCGATCGCCGCGTCGTCGATAGCGATGAGCATGCGCATGTCCGTCTGCAGAATCTGCATTTCGTAAAGGGTAGCGGGTGTCATGGTGCGGCTCCTCAGTGCATGCGTCGGAATTGTTCTAGACCGTGGAGGCCGACCATGGATGATCGACGGGCTGGCGACGACGGTTTTCGAATGAACCGGACTTCATGTCGTAACGACGGACGAAGTCCAGCCGCTCACAGTAAGCAAGCGGCATTCCAAATGCATGTTCGAGACGGGACGAGGCTTACGCGGGATGGCCGGCCGGCGCTTTGAAAAAAACGCCGACGGAAGGAGTGAAAATTACGCGACGCTGCGCGCTGGCCTGCGCTTCGAGGCGCGCCAGCGTCTTGTGGTCTTCTGCTTCGAGGAGTCAGTCGATCGGCAGCTGGTCGCAGGCGTTGGTCGCCGTCGACGCGCAGATGAACGAGTAGTCGCCGCTCCAGCGCACGGCGGCGGCACTGGCGTGCACGGCGTCCTGGAAATCGGGCGACGTTTCCCACGCAATGTAGCCGGAGCACATCACGGCAGACATCACGACCAGCGAAAAGGCAATTTTTTCAAAAATCTGAAAACGGGGCAACATGGCAATCTCTTCCGGTAAGCCCGTATTCTATCTCAATACTAGGGTTTTTACCTACGACAATTGCCGCTTTGCAACATGCCGGTGCGGAAATGCACGGTCGCGAGCGCGTGGGAGGAATCGAAACGAGGCCGTGGGTGAACCGTGGTGCGTGAACTCCAGTGCAATGCACTGCAACGCATGAACTGGAACTCAGTCCAGTGCACATGCGCGATCCGGCATTGCATCGCGGAAAAACCGTCAGGCGTGCTGTGTCACCGACGTGCGCTCCGCCGTCCCCGCACGCGGCGCTTCCGCCGTTTTGCAGCCGGCTTCTTCGAGGACGGTTCGCGCGTGTTCACGCATGTCATCGGCGGCGAGCTGCGCGTCCGCTCCGCTCACCCAGACCGCGAGCCGTACCGCTGCACCGCCGCCGCGCTGATAATCGGCGGCTGTGACCACGGGCGCGAGCGTATTGCCGCCAAGCACGCGCGGATCGCCGGCGACCATCTTCTTCAGCGCATCGATCGCGCATGCGACGTCCTGGCGCTGCTGGATCGCGACTTCCACTTCCACGCGCTGCGTGCCGCCGCTGCTGTAGTTGATCACGGGATTGCTCCAGATCTGGCTGTTCGGCACGAAGACGGCATTGCCGTCGCTGCGTTCGATACGCGTCGTGAAGAGCCCCACTTCGCGCACGATACCCGCCGTCGCACCCGAGCCTTCGATCACGTCGCCTGCACGAAACGGCCGCAGCATCAGCAACATAATGCCGGCGGCAATATTCTGCAGCGTGCCTTGCAGTGCAAGACCAATCGCGAGACCGGCCGCGCCGAGCACGGCCAGCACGCTCGCCGTTGCGACGCCGACCTCGCTGAGCGCGGCGAACAGCACGAGCACGCGTATTGTCCAGGTCCCGATTGCGTTGATCATCGGCGCGAGCGTCGGATCCGCACGCGTGCGCGACATTGCTTTCGACAGCAAGGCACCGATCCGGTTGGAGAGCCACCAGCCGACGACCAGTATCAGGATCGCCACGCCCGCATGCATCACGTCATGCGTGAGCGACACGATCAGCGAAGGTTGCAGGTGAAATAGGCGAGCGATCAGATCATCCATGGTTTGTATCGATTGAAGAAAGCGACTTGCCGGCCAGTCCGCGTAACACCGCGTAACGGGCTGCCGTCTGATGCCGTCGCAGGCAGACCGGCAAGCGCGCGCCACTTGCTCTACACTGGCGGCCCGAACGAAGCGTCGACAGAACACGCGTTCCGCCGCGCTTTTCCCGCCAATGCGTTTGCAAATGCGGTGCCTGAATAAAGGCATACCGCGCGAAGGCAGTCGGCCCGTTATATGGGACGACGATCCATCTATCGATGAACACACCGCCCGCCGACTCCAGCAACCAGCCCACCGATTCCGCCGACACGTTCTCCACCCTCGTCGACGACGCCGACCGCGAACCCGAAATCAGTCTCCCGCGACAGAAGCCGTTCCAGCGTTTCTGGTGTACGCGCGTGCTGTCGTCGCTGTCGTTCCAGATGCTGGCCGTCGCGATGGGCTGGCACATCTATGCGCTCACGCATAGTGCATTTGCGCTCGGTCTCGTCGGCCTCGCGCAGTTCCTGCCGATGTTCGTGCTGACACTCGTCGTCGGTCAGGTCGCGGACCGTTACGACCGCAGGCGTATCGCGGCCATTTGCCAGGGACTCGAATGCCTCGCGGCCGCACTCTTCGCATGGGGCACATTCGGCGGCTGGATCAGCGCGCCCGTGATCTATGTGCTCGCGGCATGCGTGGGCGCGGCGCGCGCGTTCGAGTCGCCTGCCGTCGCGTCGCTGCTGCCGGGCGTCGTGCCGCGCGCGCAGCTGTCGCAGGCAACGGCCTGGGCGACCTCCGCGAACCAGGCCGCGCAGATCGGCGGCCCTGCGCTCGGCGGCCTGCTCTACGGCATCGGTCCCGGCGCGGCGTATCTTGCGTGCACGCTGTCGTTCGCGCTCGCATCGGCTGCCGTCAGCACCATTCCGCTGCGCACGAAGCCCGTGCCGCGCGCGCCTGTGACGCTCGATTCGGTGTTTTCGGGTGTGCGCTTCATCCGCAGCCAGCCCGTGATTCTCGGCGCCCTCTCGCTCGATCTGTTCGCGGTGCTGTTCGGCGGCGCGACGGCCCTGCTGCCGATCTTCGCTCGCGACGTGCTGCACGCGGGTCCGCTCGGCCTGGGCCTGCTGCGCTCCGCGTCGGCTGTCGGCGCGCTCGGCGGCACGATCTGGCTCGCGCATTTCCCGCTGCGCAACCGGCCAGGCGCGGCGATGTTCGGCGGCGTGATCGCATTCGGCATCGCGACGCTCGTGTTCGGCCTGTCGCACTCGTTCATCGTGTCGCTGTTCGCGCTGATGGCGCTCGGCGCATCGGATGTGATCAGCGTCGTCGTGCGGCTGTCGCTCGTGCAGTTGCGCACGCCCGACGACATGCTCGGCCGCGTCAGCGCCGTCAATTCGCTGTTCATCGGCACGTCGAACCAGCTTGGCGAGTTCGAATCGGGACTCACGGCCGGCTGGTGGGGCGCGCAACCTGCCGTGCTCGTCGGCGGTTGCGCGACGATCGCAATCGCGCTGCTCTGGATGAAGCTGTTTCCGGAATTGCGCCGCACGCGTACGCTCGAACGCGAAGAGCATGGCGGCGGCGCAGCGGCATAAGCCGCTGAAACAGGATCAGGCGCGTTCATTGCACACTGGCTCGGCAGATCGGCGGCGCACGAACGCTGCGCCGCCATCCAGGCCAAGGAGATGCACATGCAACGGATCCAGCGCGCCCACTTCATTCACTCGTTACGCGGAATCGTCCCGCTCGCCGCGCTCGCAGCAGCTACGCTGACACCGCTCACAGCCAGCGCCGACGATGCCCCGAACCCCTGCGCCGCACTCAAGCGCATCGTCGCTGCGGCGCCTACGGGCTTTTCTCAGCTCACGCCCGACGACGGCAAAGGCGTCGCGCAGCCCTATGGCAGCGACGCGCAATGCGGCGCGACGCAAGGCAGTTACACGTGTTCATGGACGCCGAGCGGCGGCGCGGGTTCGAGCACGACGGCCTTGCAGGCGGTAGCGGCCGACATCGCCTCCTGTTTGCCCGACGCGACGCACGACGTGAATTCGCCCGCGCGGCAGCATTTCTATATCGGCCCGCGCGACTCGCGTACGCAGATCACAGCGATGCCCGCCGGCGCGAGCAAACTGAAACTGGTCGTGTCGGGCAAGGGCAAATAAAGGCAGCGCGCACGCTATTCGATCCGATACCACACGCGAATGCCCGAATACCAGTGACTCACGCTCGTATCGTCGCCAGAACCGAAGGTCGACAGACTCTCTACGTTGATCACGTCGACCTTGTGCTCGGCGATCCATGCATTCGCGCGATCGACGAGCGCCGCGGCATTCTCGTACACATGTCCGCGGATCATGTGACGTTGCAACACTTGCCGTTCGAAATCCTGGAACGCGATTTTGCTCATTGGGTTGTCTCCGTCAGGCTGTTTTGTGATGTAGGTGCCTGGCGACGAGTCTATCAACGGCGCGACGGGACCGGCAATTGCTGGATCAAGGCGAACATTGTTCCAAGGAGCATCCCATGAGCAGCCAGAAGCAGGATACGGCCGGCACGGCCAGCCCCGGCGGCGATCTCGAACATCCGAAGCCTCCCGTTCACAGCGACAACGAAAAGAGCAAGATGCCCGAACGCGACGACGAACACCGCAAGCAGTCGCCTGCCGACCGCCCCGGCAGAAAAACCGGCGAAGGCGAACCTTCCGTCGGTTGATGCATTCGCGCGCGAGCGCGACCATTCGCAGCAAGAAATACGGCGGCCTGCATTTTTTGCAGCGCCGCCGTATTTTTTTCACGGCAAATCCCGCACAGTCTGCAGCCGGAATTCACGGAAACAGCATTATTTACTGAATTTTTTCTGGTTATTTTTCCGCGCCCTTCATCTACCTTGCGGCGAGCAGCGGAAGATTTCGTAACGAGTCCGCTGCTTCTGGTCAATGGAGCGAGCGGAAAACAATGACGACATCCTGCAAGGTTTCCATTTGCGTCCCGACATACAACCGGCCCGAGTTGCTCGTCGAATGTCTGGATTCGTGTCTGGCACAGACGCACACGAACATCGAAGTACTGATCGGCGATGATTCGAGCGATACGCGCACGCAACAGCTGATCGCCACGCGCTACGCGCACGACGCGCGTATTCGCTACGTGAAGAACGAGCCGTCGCTGGGTCAGGCGCGCAACGTCGCGAGTCTGTTCGCGCGCGCAACGGGCGACAAGATCGCGCTGATTCACGACGACGATTACTTCACGCACGATGGCATCGAAATTTTGCTGGCGCTGTGGCAACAGCATCCGCAACTCGAAGTCGCGTTCGCGGATCAGTACGAAGTCGACGCGCAAGGCAACTTCGATACGGCGCAAAGTGCGACCGTCAACGAGGCCTTCCATCGCAACGCAGCCGCGCAAGGTCTGCAGAAGCAGCCAGGGCGCACGGGTCTCGTGCAGATGTTCCCGAACAACGGCTGGATGGCGAATGCCGCGCTCGTCAAACGGATCAGCTATCGCGATGACGTCGGGACGTGCTGCGATTACGTGTTCGGTTCCGAGTTGTGTCTCGCTGCATCGCAGGTGTTTTACCTGCATCGTTATGTGTCGTACTACCGCAAGACGGACGCGTCCGTTTCGGGCCGCTCGCGCGGCTCGGCCGCTTCCGCTTCGTTCACGGCATTCGAATTCGTGTCGAAGCTGACGCTCGATGCGTCGCTTGAACCTGCGCGCCGGCTCGCGTTGCGCAGGCTCGCGCCGATCGTCGTGTCGCTGTATGCGAAGAACGACGCGCCCTTTGCAGCGTTGCGCGTGGCGTTCGAGCATCTCTACGCGTATTCGTACGGCTTCGATGTGCGGCTCTACTATCATCTGTCGCTGATCGTGCGCGCCTTCATTCCGACGAAGTCGCGCGGACTGCCGCCATCGGCACCGCGCTTTCCCTGACTTTCCCCGACCTTTCCGAGTAACGGCACATAAAAAAAGCGGCTCTAACAAGAGCCGCTTTTTGCACATCGTGATCGCGCTTCAGGCGCAAAGCATCACGGTTCGTTACGCAGGTAGCCTTCCTTCGAAGGATCGCGCATGCGGAACGACACGAGGCCCGCGATCGCGCAGAGCACCGTCACGTACCAGTAGAACATCGATTCGCTGCCTGCCTGCTTGAGCCACAACGCGACGTATTCGGCCGAGCCACCGAAGATCGCGTTCGCCACTGCATACGACAGACCGACGCCGAGCGCGCGCACTTCAGGCGGGAACATCTCGGCCTTGATGAGGCCGCTGATCGACGTATAGAAGCTGACGATAGCCAGTGCGATCACGACCAGCACGAAGGCCATTACCGGGCTCGTCACGTCCTTCAATGCGTGCAGCAGCGGCACCGTGCCGATCGTCGCGAAGAAGCCGAACAGCAGCATCGACTGACGGCGACCGATGCGATCCGACAGCGCGCCGAACACGGGCTGCATGATCATGTAGACGAAGAGCGCTGCCGTCATCACGTTGCTCGCCGTTTTAGTGTTCATGCCCGCCGTGTTGACGAGGTACTTCTGCATGTACGTCGTGAACGTGTAGAAAATCAGCGAGCCGCCAGCCGTGAAGCCGAGCACCGTGAAGAATGCGCCCTTGTGCTTCCACATGCCGCGCAGCGTGCCCGCTTCCTTGCGTTGACGCGTTTCGGCCGTCGTCGTTTCGTCGAGCGAGCGGCGCAGATACAGCGCGACGAGGGCCGCCAGTGCGCCGACCACGAACGGAACGCGCCAGCCCCACGCCTTCAGCTCTTCCGTCGTCAGCACCTGTTGCAGGATCACGAGCACGAGCAGCGCAAAGAGTTGACCGCCGATCAGCGTCACGTACTGGAACGACGCGAAGAAACCGCGACGGCCCTTCAACGCAACCTCACTCATATAGGTTGCGCTGGTGCCGTACTCGCCGCCCACCGACAGGCCCTGAAACAGGCGCGCGACCAGCAGCAGCGCAGGCGCAAGCGCGCCGATCTGTGCATAGGTCGGCAAGGCAGCGATCACCAGCGAGCCGCCGCACATCATGAACACCGACACCATCATCGCGAAGCGCCGGCCGCGTTTGTCAGCGAGACGGCCGAAGAACCAGCCGCCGATCGGGCGCATCAGGAAGCCCGCAGCGAACACGCCAGCCGTATTCAACAGCTGCGCGGTCGTATCGCCCTTCGGGAAGAACGCGGGCGCGAAGTACAGTGCGCAAAACGAGTAGACGTAGAAATCGAACCACTCGACGAGATTGCCCGACGAAGCGCCGACGATCGCGAAGATGCGTCGCCGGGTATCGGAGGGCGTGAAGACTGTCGTATCGGTCATGCTGGTGTCGGTCCCTTCTTGAAGTTTCAGCGGTCGAACGCCGCCTTTGTTTTGCGCTCCACCCGGTTTCAACCAGGTTTCGGTCTCGTTGCAACCGGGTTGCAGCGCGCGTGCGAGATTGTATCTATATGTAAGCTTTGGCGCGTCGGTATCTTAACGGATATCCCAGGATAACGGCGTGTGCGCGGGCATCTGTAGGGTTGCGCTTCCTTTCGGGCACTCAGCCGCCGCTTGCTAGAAACGCTGCGCAAAAGAAAAGAGCCAGCCCGAAGGCTGGCTCTGGTGACGATCAGTTAGGGACTCAAACGCGAACGGCAGGCGCCTGGTAGCGGCACTCGTAACGCTTCCTGACCGTGCCGTTTTCGTCGACACTTTCCAGATACACGTCGAATTGCCACAAGCGCGCCATGTGCTTGAGCACTTCGTCGCTGTCGCCCGACAGATGCCGGTTGTCGCTCATGAAGTGGCGCAGCGTGAGACTGCGGTCGCCGCGCGTATTCACCGAATACACCTGAATGTTCGGCTCGCGATGATGCATGTCGTACTGGCGCGAGAGCGCCTGACGCACGTATTGATAGCCGCTGTCGTCGTGGATCGCGGAGACTTCGAGCGCATCGCGCATGTCGTCGTCGAGCACCGAAAAGAGCCGCATTTCACGGATCAGATGCGGCGACAGATACTGCGCAACGAAGCTCTCGTCCTTGAAGTTGCGCATCGCGTAGTGCAGCGCCTGCAGCCACGGACTGCCCGCGAGTTCGGGGAACCACTTGCGGTCCTCTTCCGTCGGGTGTTCGCAGATGCGGCGGATGTCGCTCATCATCGAGAAGCCGAGCGCATACGGATTGATGCCGCTGTAATACGGCTTCGTCACGGGCGGCTGATAGACGACGTTGCTGTGCGAATGGAGAAACTCCATCATGAAGCCGTCTTCGAGCTTGCCCTCGTTGTACATCGTGTTCAGCAGCGTGTAATGCCAGAACGTCGCCCAGCCTTCGTTCATCACCTGCGTTTGCCGCTGCGGATAGAAGTACTGGCCGATCTTGCGCACGATGCGGATGACTTCGCGTTCCCACGGTTCGAGCAGCGGCGCATTTTTCTCCGCGAAATACAGCAGGTTTTCCTGCGGCTCGGGCGGATAGCGGTCTTCCACTTCTTCGGGCAACGGCGTGTGACGCGTTGGCAGCGTGCGCCACAATTCGTTGACCTGCGACTGCAGATACGCTTCGCGTTCGCGGCGCGCTGCGAACTCCTTCTGCAACGACAGCTTCTGCGGACGCTTGTAGCGGTCCACGCCGTAGTTCATCAGCGCGTGGCACGAGTCGAGCAGTTCTTCGACGCGATCGAGCCCGAAGCGCTCTTCGCACTCCGCGATGTAGTTCTTCGCGTAGACGAGGTAATCGATGATGGCATGCGCATCCGTCCACAAGCGGAACAGGTAATTCCCCTTGAAGAACGAGTTGTGCCCGTAGGCCGCATGCGCAATGACGAGCGCCTGCATCGTCATCGTGTTCTCTTCCATCAGATACGCGATGCAGGGATTGGAGTTGATGACGATCTCGTACGCGAGGCCCATTTGCCCGCGACGGTAACTCTTTTCGGTAGCAAGAAAGTGTTTGCCGAACGACCAGTGCCGGTAATTGACCGGCATGCCGACGGACGCGTACGCGTCCATCATCTGTTCAGCGCTGATGAGTTCGAGCTGGATCGGATAGACATCGAGTTCATATTGCTCTGCAACATGCGCAATATGAGTGTCGTACTCTTCGATCAGTTCGAAGGTCCAGTCGGACGGACACGGCAACGGCCTTCTATCGGCAACGTTCATACGGACTTCCCTTTGCCCTTCGGTGGGCGCCCCGGTGGGTCCACGTGCTGCAGCTGCGTCAGGCGCTACGCCTGCTCCGGCATCGGGCGCACGCGGATTCTGCACGTGCGCAGTATTCGCCTCGGCATGCCCGGCCTCACGCTGCTTCGGCACGCCTTGTCGACGCTCCGGCTGATAGCCGCGCGCCTCGTTGTGCAGGTGGCGTGTCGTCATGCGGCTTCCACCTGCTTTTCGAACAGCTCGCGGAACACCGGATAGATATCCGCAGCCGTTTCGACCTTCTTCATCGCCATATGCGGCTGCGACAGTGCGAGTTGCGCATATTCCAGCCACAGGTTCTGCTCTTCGGGCGTCACCTGAATGTACGCAAAATACCGCACCTTCTCGAGAATGTCATCTGCGAGGATCTTGCGGCATTTCGGCGAATCGTCGGTCCAGTTGTCGCCGTCCGAAGCCTGCGCGCCGTAAATGTTCCATTCAGTAGGCGAGTAGCGTTCGTCGAGTATCTTCTGCATCAGTTCCAGCGCGCTCGACACCACCGTGCCGCCGCTTTCCGTCGAATGGAAGAACGTGTCTTCGTCGACTTCTTCGGCGCGCGTATGGTGACGGATGAAGACCACCTCGATCTTCTCGTAGTTACGCTTGAGGAACAGGTACAGCAGGATGAAGAAGCGCTTGGCGAGATCCTTGCGCTGCTCGTCCATCGAACCCGACACATCCATCAGACAAAACATCACGGCCTGGCTCGACGGCTGCGGCTGCTTCACGCGGTTCACGTAACGCAGATCGAACGGATCGATAAACGGAATGCGCCAGATGCGGCCGCGCAGATGATGGATTTCCTCTTCGAGCAGCTTGATCTCTTCGCGACGGTCGGCGGGGTCCGCCTTCATCGCTTCGAGTTGCTGTTCGAGTTCGTGCAGTTCGTTGACGAGCGGCGCGCCGAGCGCGATACGCCGGCCCAATGCGCTGCGCAGCGAACGCACCACGTCGATGTTGTTCGGCGTGCCTTCGGCAGCCCAGCCCGCGCGGATACTCTTCCACGTCGGCACGGCGAGCAGATGGGTTTTGACGAGACGCGGCAGTTCGAGATCGTCGAAGAAGTACTGCATGAATTCTTCGCGGCTGAGTTCGAAGACGAAGTCGTCCTGCCCTTCGCCCTCGTTGCTGGCGTTGCCACCGCCACCGCTACCACCGCCTCCTTGCGGACGCGGGATCTTGTCGCCGCGAATGTAGTCGGCGTTACCCGGGTGCACCATTTCGCGCTTGCCGCCCGGACCATGCCGGAACGAAGGCTCCGCAATGTCCTTGCGCGGAATCGTGATGCTCTGGGTGTTCTGGATATCCTTGATGCTGCGGTCGCGCACCGCTTCCGATACTGCGCGCCGAATATAGCCCTTTACACGACGCAAAAAGCGTTCGCGGTTTGCAATGCTCTTGTTCTTGCCTGCCAGCCTGCGGTCGATGATTTGATGAAGCACATCCGGTCTCCCGCTCCGATTTGGAATACGCGGGGCGCAAGTTGCGCATGCAATCTTATGTCCATGCGGCTTGCGCCTCGCAGGAGGCCCGCGCGTACCGGGTGAAGCGAACCCGTTGGCGCGGGCGTTGCGCTACGCGTGTCATGACGACTTGCGCACACGCAGATACCAGTCGCACAAGAGCCGCACCTGCTTCGGCGTATAGCCCTTGGTGACCATCCGGTTGACGAAGTCTTCGTGCTTGCGCTGCTCCTCCGCCGATCCTTTGGCATTGAACGAGATGACGGGCAGAAGTTCTTCCGTATTCGAGAACATTTTCTTTTCGATCACGACGCGCAGCTTTTCATAGCTGATCCACGCGGGATTCTTGCCCCCGTTCGCGGCACGCGCACGCAGCACGAAATTCACGATCTCGTTGCGGAAGTCCTTCGGATTGCTGATGCCGGCAGGCTTCTCGATCTTCTCCAGTTCGGCGTTGAGCGCCGCGCGGTCGAAGCTCTCGCCTGTGTCGTGATCGCGGAACTCCTGGTCCTGAATCCAGAAGTCGGCGTACGTCACATAGCGATCGAAAATGTTCTGCCCATACTCGGAATACGACTCCAGATACGCAGTCTGAATCTCCTTGCCGATGAATTCAGCATAACGCGACGCGAGCACGTCCTTGATGAACGACAGATATTTCTGCTCGGTTTCCGGCGGGAACTGTTCGCGCTCGATCTGTTGTTCGAGCACGTACATCAGGTGCACCGGGTTCGCCGCCACTTCCGTCGTGTCGAAGTTGAACACGCGCGACAGGATCTTGAACGCGAAGCGTGTGGACACACCCGTCATGCCCTCGTCGACGCCCGCGAAGTCGCGATACTCCTGATACGACTTCGCCTTCGGATCGGTGTCTTTCAGGTTCTCGCCGTCGTACACCTGCATCTTCGAAAAGAGGCTGGAATTCTCGGGCTCCTGCAAACGCGTGAGCACCGACATCTGCGCCATCATCTTCAGCGTGCCGGGCGCGCAGACCGCGTTCGACAGCGACGAATTGCGCAGCAGCTTCTCGTAGATCTTCATCTCTTCCGAGTAGCGCAGGCAGTACGGCACCTTCACGACGAAGATACGGTCGAGCAGTGCTTCGTTGTTGCGGTTGTTGCGGAACGCCTTCCATTCCGACTCGTTCGAGTGCGCGAGGATGATGCCGTCGAACGGAATCGCGCCGAAGCCTTCCGTGCCCTTGAAGTTGCCTTCCTGGGTTGCCGTCAGCAACGGGTGCAGCACCTTGATCGGCGCCTTGAACATTTCGACGAATTCGAGCAGGCCCTGATTGGCGAGGCAAAGACCGCCCGAGTAGCTGTATGCGTCTGCATCGTCCTGGGCGTACTGTTCGAGCTTGCGGATATCGACCTTGCCCACGAGCGACGAAATATCCTGATTGTTTTCGTCGCCAGGCTCGGTCTTCGCAATGCCGATCTGCCGGAGGATGGACGGATAGCGGCGCACCACGCGGAACTTGCGGATATCGCCGTTGTATTCATGCAGGCGCTTGACGGCCCACGGGCTCAAAATGCTCTTCAGGTAGCGGCGCGGAATGCCATATTGCTCTTCGAGGATGGGACCGTCCTCGTCGTAATCGAACAGCCCGAGGGGCGACTCGTTGACGGGCGAACCCTTGATCGAATAGAACGGCACGCGTTCCATCAGTTGCTTGAGCCGTTCGGCGATCGACGACTTGCCGCCGCCCACCGGGCCCAACAGATAGAGAATCTGCTTCTTTTCTTCGAGCCCCTGGGCAGCGTGCCTGAAGTAGGCCACCACCTGCTCGATCACGTCCTCCATTCCGTAGAACTCACGGAACGCGGGGTATACCTTGATCACCTTGTTCGCGAAGATACGCGAGGTACGCGGATCGTTGCGCGTGTCGATCTGTTCCGGTTCCCCGATTGCCGTCAACATGCGTTCGCCAGCGGTGGCGTACGCGGCGGGATTTTCTTTGCAGAGCGCGAGATACTCCTCGAGCGAAAGTTCCTCCTCTCGCGTTTTCTCGAAGCGGGTCGCGAAACTGCTGTAGATATCCATGCTACCTCCTCGCCGAAGTCTGGGACGATGTCGTGCGCGGCGCGCTATCAGGAAACGACATCGCTCGAATTCATCCTAAACCCTTTTAAATTTTTTTTCACGAACTACGTTGTGAAAATCGCGCCACAGCCAGCACTCGCCAACCCCTGCTTGATGACGAAAATACGGTCACTTACAATCGTTGCCCACAGCCTGCGAAACACGACCGACGTGCTGCATTGCATCTCGCGTTCCTTCCCTGCGTTTCATGCGTCGCATGACATCCGATACATGTGGCATCGCGCGGTTCCCTGCACTTTTCCGCACCTTCGCAAACAAGCCTGTAGCACGCTGTCTGCCTGACCACACTCCGACCACACATTACTTCTTTCAGCCTGTGCGTGCAGTGCATGTGACGCCATGCATTCCGTCGCCATGACTCCACGTTGACGCAGATACGCACGGCCTTTTCCGCCATAACGCACACACCCGCGCTTGCGACGACAGTCTGCTCGCTGTGTTACATGTTTTGCATGTGCGGTAGGGCGCATGTCCTGCTGTTCGTCCGTGCGTACGTCAATTCGTTCAACCAAAACTGCATGCGTACGTGTGCATGTTCAACGCGTCACATGCACTCGATGTCGTCTGAAATCCCTGTTAAGTGCAGGGTCGTGTGCAGAGTCGACATGCACGCTCGTTCATGTCTGTATGACGACGAGTGCAGCACGCGTCTGAATAGGTAGATGTAGCCAGGTGATTGCCCTTCATTACCTGCGATGGCCGCAAGGACGAATTAGTGCAGGCAGTGCAGGCGGGCGTGAGTGCATGCGCATGCACCGGCACGTATTCGAGTGCCGGTGCCGCGTGGAAGAGATGGGTGTCGGAAGCTTAGTGGTTTACGTCAATTCGACTTCGACTTCGCCGAGTCCGTCGATATGGCCATATACGGTGCCCGGTCCATCGACGCGATGCGCGCCCACATACGAGCCCGTGGTGATGGTCCATTCCGGATCGATCGTGATACCCATAGCCGCGCAATGGTTGACGAACCACACCAGCAGTTCGCGCGGATCGCCGGCGGGGTTGCCCGGCGATTCGGGCACGAGCGATTTGCCTTCGAACGTCAGTTCCAGTTCGGGCGACACGAAATCGAATGAGCGCGCGATCGACGCATACGGCACGGCATGCCCCGTCACCAGCGCGCCGTTGTTCTGCGCATCGGCGAGTTGCGCGAGCGGCGCGACGTTCGGCCATTCGGCAAAGCGGCTATCGACGATTTCGATGGTCGGCAGCACCGAACCGACGCGTGCGAGCACTTCGTCGCGCGCATAGGCCTGACCATGCGGCTCGATCGGTTCGGCAAAGCGGAACGCCACTTCCAGCTCCAGCAGCACGCGAAAAAACGAACCATGTTCGAGGCGCGCAGGCGAAGCGACCGTCAGCGCAGCCGGAATCGGCGCGCCCGATGCCGGACCGCCCGGAGCTTTGGCACCGATTTTCCAGGCGCCCGTTGCACCGCCCAGGCCGGTGATCACCGACTGCTGGATGGCATAAGCCGTGGCGGCATCGGGCGGGAGGGAGTCGAGCGGCAGCGTGTCGATAGCGCGGTGCTGGCGGCGCGCATGCACGAGGCGTTGCGCGAGGTCGTGATCCGTCATGTCGTATCCCTTGTTGGCTGTTTTGAGGCGGTGCATAGCGCGCGCGGCGTGGCGGCGAGGCCATGACGAGGGACGCGCGGCATCTCGCGTGAAACGCCCTCACTTCATACGGTTCGCGCACGCCGTCATGCGGCGTGGGTACGTGCCCGATGTCCTGATGACACCCGTCAACATGTTCGCAACCGCGTTCGTCAATGTACCGGAACAATGCCGCGGCGGGTCAGTTCGGGTGCGCTCGAAAAACAAAAAGACGGCTGCCCTGGCGAGGACAGCCGTCTTCGGATGCTGCGTCGGTCCGCGGCATATCGCGCGAACGGACGAAGCGGATGGTCACGCGCAGCGGAGCGATGCGGCCGCGCGAGCCCAATTTTGGTGCGTCAGAACGTTTCCCAATCGGCATCCGACGTCGCTGCCGCTTTCTGCGGCGCGGCGGCGCGAGCCGGCGCAGGTGCCGCGGCGGGCGCTGCCGCTGCCGGCGCTGCGGCCGGCATCGACGGCGCTACCTTGCGCGGTGCGGACACGGGTGCGTGGCGCACGGGACGCTTTGCCGGCGTCGCCGAAAAGCTGCTGGCCGATTCGTCGACCTGGAACACGGAAACCGTCGTACGCAGCTTGGCTGCCTGCTCTTCCAGCGAGGACGCCGCCGCTGCCGCTTCTTCGACCAGCGCCGCATTCTGGGTCGTCACTTCGTCCATCTGCGTGACGGCGCGCGCAACCTGATCGATGCCGCTGCTCTGCTCTTCCGACGCCGCCGCGATCTCGCCCATGATGTCCGTCACGCGCTGCACCGCACCGATGATTTCCGTCATCGTGCGACCCGCTTCGTCCACGAGCGCCGAGCCCGCCTGAACGCGCTCGACCGACGTGTCGATCAGTTCCTTGATTTCCTTCGCCGCTGCCGACGAACGCTGCGCGAGGCTGCGCACTTCGCCCGCGACGACCGCGAAGCCGCGGCCTTCTTCGCCTGCGCGCGCCGCTTCGACGGCTGCGTTCAGCGCCAGAATGTTGGTCTGGAACGCGATGCCTTCGATGATCGCGATGATGTCTGCGATCTTCGCCGAACTCTGGTTGATGTCGCCCATCGTGCCGACCACCTGGCCAACCACCGAGCTGCCCTTGTTGGCAATCTCCGACGCGTTCGCCGCGAGCGCGCTCGCCTGGCGGGCATTGTCGGCGTTCTGCTTCACCGTGCCCGTCAGTTCTTCCATGCTCGACGCCGTCTGCTGCAGCGCGGACGCCTGCTCTTCCGTACGCGATGACAGATCGATATTGCCCGCCGCGATCTGGCGCGTAGCCGTCGCGATCGATTCGCTGCCCGAGCGCACCGTGCGGACCGTTTCCGTCAGGCTGCGCTGCATCTTGCCGATACCGTCGATCAGCTGGCCCATTTCATCGCGCGACGTCGCCACGACGGGACGGCGCAGGTCGCCGGCGGCGATTGCGTCGAAGTGTTCGAGCGCGTCCGACAGCGGCCGGGCGATCGCGCCGCGCAGCGTCACATAGGAGAAGAACGCGGCGATTACGCCCGCCAGCAGCGCGACGATGCTGATCACGCGGAACGTCGAGAAGGTCGACTGCGCGTTATCGAAGCTCTGCTTGGCCAGTTCGAACTGGAGCTTGCGCAGCGCGTCGTCGGCGCCGGACAGCTCGTTGTAGGTCGCCTGGAGACGCTTCGCGCCGTCAATCACCTTCGATTGATCGTTTGCGCTAACGATTGCGTAGAAAGCCTCCATGGTTTGATGAAGCGTGTCGCGTTTGGCCGTCACGTCTTGCGCCAGGCGATCTTCCTCGGCGCCGCGCGGCGTCGACAGATATCGCTTCCACCAGTCGTCCGAGATCGCGCGCATCGAGCGGGCGCGCTCCAGCGTCGCGGCAACTTCGGGCGTGCCGAGCATGAACGCGGCGCGGTCGAGGGCGAGACGTTCACGTGCGGCGTACAGCTCGGCATTGCCGATATCGACGGCGCTCGGCATCTGGTTCGTGAACACGTCGCGCAGCGAGTCGTTGGAGCGGCTCAGGCCAAACAGCCCGAGCAGCGCGATGGCGACCAGCAATGCGGCGAGAAAAGCCATCGTCAGGCCAATTCGTGCCTTGATGGTGATGCCCTTGTTCATGCTTCTTCCTGTGAGATAACTGTGAGAGGCGCGTTGTCGCTGCAACGCATGTCGTACGCGGTGGTCTTGCACGGCGCCGTTTGCTATGGAACGTGGCGCTCTGACTGCGTTTACGGCATTCGAGTGGAAGACTTGAAGCTTCTATATGGTCTGAGGAATATGGCTGGAAGGCGCTGTAATTATTACAAGCGCTCGACGTGTGTCGGGCCGACGGCTGCCGGCCCGACACACGGAGGAAGGGAGATCAGGCGCCGATGACTTCGGCGCGGGTGGGAATGGACGGCTGCGCGCCGGCGCGCGTCACCGAAATCGACGCGGCGCGTTGTGCGAAACGGATGGCGTCGGCGACTTCGGCGCCGTGCGCGAGCTGCGCCGCCAGGCCACCGATGAAGGTGTCACCCGCTGCCGTCGTATCGACGGCCTTCACGCGCGGCGCATCGAAATGCTGCGGCTCGGCGTCGCCGAGCGCCGCGACGACGCCTTGCGCGCCGAGCGTCACGATCACGTTGCGCGCGCCCGCACGGCGCAGCGCGCGGGCGGCTGCCTGCGCTTCCTGCGGCGACGTCACGGGCAGGCCCGTCAGCGTCGCGGCTTCGAGTTCGTTGGGAATCAGATAGTCGATCAGCGGCAGCCAGTTTTCCGGCAGCGGGCCCGTAGCGGGCGCTGGATTCAGGATCACGGTCTTGCCGAGGCGGCGCGCGGCGGCGAGCGCGGCGTGCACGGCGGCGGGCGGCGTCTCCAGCTGGCAGATCACGACTTGTGCCGCCGCGAGCGCCGCTTCGTGGCGCGCAATGGTCTCGGGCGTCACTTCACCGTTGCTGCCCGCGATGATGACGATGGCGTTCTGGCTGCCGTCGTCGACGATGATCAGCGCGACGCCTGTCGGCGCGGCCGGGCTCGTTTCCAGCGCGGCGCAATCGATGCCTTCCGCTTCGAGGCCCGCGCGCAGCTGCGCGCCGTTCGGATCGGCGCCGACGCAGCCGAGCATCGTCACCTGCGCGCCCAGGCGGGCCGCGGCGACGGCCTGATTGCCGCCCTTGCCGCCCGCGACCTGCGCGAACGCATGGCCCGCCAGCGTTTCGCCCGGCTGCGGCAGGCGCGGCGCGCGTGCGACGAGATCCATGTTCAGACTGCCGACCACCGTCACGTGTCCGCGCGCTTCATTCGTTGCCACTGCGTTCTCCTGTCTGGACGGAAGCGCCTCCCGTCCCTTGCATGATGCTGCTGCCTGCGTTGCGCACACTCGTCGCGCGCGCTCGTTGCGCCCGCATGCATCGCCCGATAGAGCGAGTTTAGGCCGCCTGCGCCGAACGGCGCGCGCCCGCGAACGCGGCCGTCGATTCGCGCAGGATCAGGCGCGGCGCGATCACACGGCGCCGGAACAACGCGCCCGTCGACGCGCCGCTGATCCGCTCGATCAGCGTCTGCGCGGCCATTTCGCCGAGCGCACGCACCGACTGGCCGACCGTCGACAGCGCCGGATACGTGAAGCGTCCCAGTTCGATGTCGTCGAAACCGATCACCGAGCAGTCCTGCGGCACGCGCAGGCCGCGCTCGGCGGCAGCGCGCAGCGCGCCGATGCCCATCATGTCGTTGCCCGCGAAAATCGCCGTCGGCTGCACGGTGTCGAACAGCTGCGCCGCCGCGCGGTAGCCGCCGCTGCCGGAGAAGTCGCTCTCGACAATCCCGTTCGACGCGATCTCGATGCCGCGCTCGGCCATCGCGCGAATGAAGCCGTGCACGCGCATCGCGCTGACGGCCGTTTCGATCGGACCCGTGATGCAGCCGATCTTCGAATGCCCGAGTTGCAGCAGATGCCGCGTCGCCAGATAGGCGCCCTTTTCGTGGTCGATCTGCACCAGATCGGCCGACACCCCTTCGATGTTCCGGTCGACGATCACGAGCGGCTCGCGCGAATCGGCGAGCGTCTGCGCGAGCGTCGCGTCGTCGCCAGCGGAGGCCACGATGAGCCCGTCGATACGCTTTTCCTGCAGCACGCGCAGATAGTTGCGCTGCTTCGCGGGATCGTCGTCCGAGTTGCAGAAGAACACGCAGTAGCCATTGCGCGCGCAACCGTCTTCGATGCCGCGCGCCAGTTCCGCGAAATACGGGTTCGTGCTGTTGGGCACGACGAGCCCGATCGTCGCCGTCGAACGCGCCTTCAGCGACCGCGCGACAGCGGACGGCACGTAGTTGAGCTGGCGGATCGCCAGCTCGACCTTCGAGCGCACATCCGCCGACACCGGACGCGTATTGTTCACGACATGCGACACGGTCGTGAACGACACGCCGGCTATCGCCGCCACATCCTTGATCGTCGCCATAAGCTGATACTCCCCTGCCTGTTTTTTACTGCTGGCCAATGCAGCTCATGCTGCATCCGCGGTGCTCTCGTTAAGTTATATCCAGATGGACCGCCGTCCCGCGCCACGGCGGCCCACCCTTTGTTCAAATGCGTTCAACTGCGCTTGCGCCTGCTGCGGTACGTGTCCAGCACGACCGCGACCACGATCACGGCGCCCGTGATGATGCGTTTGGTGGGCTCGTTCGCGCCGATCTGCGCGAGGCCCGCCGCCAGCACCGAAATGATCAACACGCCAAAGAACGTGCTGATGACGGAACCGCGTCCGCCCATCAGGCTCGTGCCACCAATCACGACAGCGGCGATCACCTGCAGTTCCAGGCCGACGCCCGCATTCGGGTCGGCCGCTTCCAGGCGCGAGATCTGGAACAGCGCCGCAAGCCCCGACAGCGCACCCATCAGCGCAAACACGATCACCTTGTACGGCTTCGGATTCACACCCGCGAGCCGCACCGCTTCCTCGTTCGTACCGATGCCGACCAGATAGCGGCCGAACACCGTGCGCGTCAGCACCAGTTGCGCGACGATCATCACGGCCACCGCGATCAGGAACGCCGGCGAAATGCCAAGCGCGATCGGGTTGGACAGGAAGTCGAACGCATCGCCGATATACGCCGTGCGCGAATTCGTCATCTGGTACGCGAGGCCGCGCGCCGCTTCGAGCACGCCGAGCGACACGATGAACGACGGAATCCGCCAGCCCACCGTCACCGCGCCCGTCACCGTGCCCGTCAGCGCCGCCGCGACAAGACCCAGCGCTGCCGCCGCGAGCGGCCCGAGCTGCCACTTCAGCGCAGCAACGCTCACGACGGACGCGCCCAGCGCCAGCACCGAGCCCACCGACAGGTCGATGCCCGCGATGATCAGCACGAACGTCATCCCCACCGACATCACAACGAGATCGGGAATCTGGTTCGCGATCGTGATGAACGTGTCGTATGTCAGGAAGTGCGAACTCAGCACCGAAAACAGCGCGATCATCGCGACCAGCGCGCCCGCGAGGCCGAGATAGTTCGAAAAGCCCAGACGCGTGCCCGCCGGCTTGCCGCTCGCGAGCGGCGCCGACGGATCGGCCGTGCTGGCCGTGGCCGCGCCCGTGGGTGCAGCCGTCGAGTCCTTGCCCGTGACCCTTTGATCGTTCATGACAGCGTCTCTCCTTCGTGGTCGTCGTGGGTATGCAGCAGCGCCTCGCGATTGCGATAGCCGGCGAATGCCGCGGCGAGCAGCGCGTCCTGCGTCCACTCGTCCCGTTTGAACACACCCGTCATGCGTCCCGCCGACATCACGCCGATCCGGTCGCAGATCAGCATCAGTTCGCGCAGGTCGCTCGACACGACCACCAGCGCTCGCCCTTCACGGGCCAGCGCGCCCATCAATCCATAAATATCGAACTTCGCGCCCACATCGATACCGCGCGTCGGTTCGTCGAACAGCAGCACCTTGCAGTCGCGCGCCAGCCACCGGCCGATCACGACCTTCTGCTGGTTGCCGCCCGACAGCTCGCCGACCGGTTGCGCCGGTCCCGACGTGCGGATGCGCATGGCGTCGATCTGCTTTTTCGCCAGCGCATTCTCGCGCCTTGCATCGACGACGCCATGCCGCGCGACGCTGCGCAGATTGCCCAGCGACACGTTCGCGGCGATCGGCTGCGGCAGCAGCAGTCCTTCGCCTTTGCGGTCTTCCGTGATCAGCGCGATGCCGTGCCGCACGGCGTCGACGGGCGTCGCGATCTGTACGGCCGAAGGCGCCGCGCCCGGCGTCGCCGCCAGCGACACCGTGCCGCCGTCCTTCTGATCCGCACCGTAAATGAGCCGCATCAGTTCCGTGCGGCCCGCGCCGATCAGCCCGCTCACGCCGAAAATCTCGCCCGCCTTCACCTCGAACGACACGTCGTGCACCACGGGCGCGCGGCTCATGTGCTCGACCTTCAGCAGCGTCGTGCCGATGTTGCGCACGCCCAGATCGATCCGCTCGCCGATCTCGCGCCCGACCATCAGCGTGACGATCTGATCGCTCGTCAGGTTCGACATCAAGTCGACGCGCACCAGCTTGCCGTCGCGCAGCACGGCGATCCGCTCGGCCACGCGCGCCAGTTCTTCGAGCCGGTGCGAGATGTACACCAGCGCGACGCCGCGCGACTTCAGCGCGTCGATCTGCTCGAACAGCAGGTCGACTTCGCGCGCCGTCAGCATTGCCGTCGGTTCGTCGAGAATCAGCACGCGGCAATCGCCGATCAGATTGCGCGCGATCTCGACCATCTGCTGATGCCCGATGCCCAGTTCACCGACGAGCGTATCCGGGTCGATCGCTTCGAGCCCGACTTGCGCCATCGCCTCGCGCGCGTCCTCGCGCAGCTTCCTGCGGTCGATCCAGCCGAAACCGTTGCGCGGGAGCCGGTTCAGGAACAGGTTCTCCGCGACCGACAGCGTCGGCAGCAGGTTCAGTTCCTGCATCACCATCCGGATGCCGAGCGCTTCCGCTTCCGTGCGGCTCGCGGGCGCGTACGGCTTGCCTTCGAGCTGCATCGTGCCCGTCGTCGGATCGACCAGCCCGCCGATGATCTTCGACAGCGTGCTCTTGCCCGCGCCGTTCTCGCCCGTCAGCGCGAGCGCCTCCCCGGCGTGCAACGCCAGCGAGACGTCCGCGAGCACAGGCTCGACGTAGGTCTTGCCGATGCCCGTGACGGACAGCACGGCAGGCAATGCCTGTCGGGCCGCTTCCTGGTCCGCTTCCTGATCGATTAATGCCATCGTGATCCAGATCTCGTAGCCGCCGCGTGGCGTTTGCGTGGATTCCGGACATGCCGGCAATCCGTCACGCAACGCCGCCCGACGGCCGCGCAAGTCATGCCGGCAGCGGACGCAAGGTCCTGCGCATCCCGAAGCAAAGCTGTTCGGGCTATGCGGTGCGCTTCCCGCTGTGCCTCATTTCCTCGCGCGGCTCGCCGACCGTCATGACGCTTACCTCTGGCATAACGGCGGCGCGGCGGATTTCTTGAGCGTTTGCTGAACGTCAAATTAACATTCGCGGGGCGGGCGGGAAGCGCCGCTTTCGCGACGCCGCCCGCCGCCGTGCGGCCGTTACTTCGTGACGAGATCGACAGGCGTTTCGACGACGCCCGACAGGTCTGCCTGCTTCTTGTGCTCGGAGATGCCCTTGAGCGCCACGTCGATGCCGAACACGGCCTGCTTGGCCGCGTACTGGTCAGCCGTGGCGAGCACGCGGCCGTCCTTCAGCATCGGCTTGATCGCGTTGATGTTGTCGTAGCCGACGACGTAGACCTTGCCCTGCTTGCCCGCCGCGCGCACCGCCGACACCGCGCCGATCGCCATGTTGTCGTTGCCGCACAGAAGCGCCTTGATGTTCGGATATGCATTGAGCATCGACGACGCAATCGCATTGCCCTTGTCGATTTCCCATTCGCCCGACTGGACCGTGTCGATCTTCGCGCCGACCTTCTGCATCGCAGCCTTGAAGCCGGCCGTGCGCTGCTGCGCGTTGGTCGTGGTCGACACGCCTTCGATGATCCCGACTTCATCGCCCGACTTCAGCTTCTTCGCGAGATAGTCGCCGACCTTCTCCGCGCCCTTCGCGTTGTCCGGGCCGACGAACGGCACGTTCAGGTCCTTCGACTTCAGCACGTCGGGGTCGAGTCGGTTGTCGATGTTCACGACGATGATGCCGGCATCCACGGCCTTCTTGACGACGGGTACGAGCGCCTTCGAATCCGCCGGCGCGAGCACGATGGCGTCGACCTTCGACACGATCATCTGTTCGACGATACGGATCTGGTTCGCCGTGTCGGTTTCATCCTTGATGCCGTTGGTGATCAGGTCGAACTGGTTGGCGTTGTGCTTCTGGTAGTCCTTCGCGCCCGTTTCCATCGTGAGGAAGAACTCGTTGGCAAGCGACTTCATCACGAGCGCGACCTTGGGTTTCTTCGCGCCCTGAGCCCAGGCCGACGAAAACGGCATCGCGGCGGCGGCCGTGAGGACGACGGCAGCGCTCAATACCCGGCGGCGAATGCGTTGGTTCATGCAGTATCTCCAGTTGTTGGACTCGGACGAGCCCG
This sequence comes from Paraburkholderia sabiae, assembly GCF_030412785.1. NCBI lineage: Bacteria > Pseudomonadati > Pseudomonadota > Betaproteobacteria > Burkholderiales > Burkholderiaceae > Paraburkholderia > Paraburkholderia sabiae. Next base: position 1,629,268 of record NZ_CP125295.1, on the reverse strand, counting down.
TTTTTTGATTATGCGCAAACGTTTGCGAGCGCTATTCTCGGCGGCGCCGGTTCGCAATGTCAACGACTGGCGGTGCTGCGCTGCACAGCACGCCGCGGCCCGCGCCCCGTGGCTGGATCCGCGTGTTGCCGTGCTGCTCCCGCGATACGGCGAATGACGTCGTGACAAGAATGGCTCGCTTGTTCTGCATTGGTCTGCCGATACGAACGACGTGGTGCCTGCGGGTTCACGTTTTCGTTCTTCACGGCGGTCGTGATGCCCGGCGATACGACGCGCCGGCATTGCCTTCCTGCTGCTTCCCATCTTCCCGCGAGCCGCAAGTTATGTGGCACGCAGGTCGCATATGCTGGCCTGTTATTGCGCACGCTGCAAGGGAAAAACGGATTCCGTCACAATCTGCGCAACAGATGGGACGTAGTTGTTGTGGTGTCGATGGAGTGATTGCGTGCGCCCGCAGCGAGCCGTGCGGTGCGCGGTGACCAGACCTTGAGATGCACACGGCGGATCGCCCTACCGCCGCCACACACACGCGCGTTACAGCCAGTTCGCTTTCTTGAAGCCCCGGTACAGCACGAGGTCGATCAGCAGCATCGCCAGCAGACAGATCGGATATCCGTATTTGAAGTGCAGCTCGGGAATCTCTTGGAAGTTCATCCCGTAGATGCCGGCGATCATCGTCGGCACGGCGAACAGCGCCGCGAACGAGCCGAGCCGCTTGGTCACTTCGTTCTCGGCGAGCGAGATCATGCCGAGATTCACCTGCACAGCCGTGACGATGATTTCGCGCCGGCCCTCGATGGTACGCACGATGCGGTCGAGGTGATCGTAGACGTCGCGGAAGTACGCCTGCATGCCGACGCAGATGGCGGGAATGCGTCCGCCCACCAGCTTGCTGATGCCTTCGAGCAGCGGCTCGATGTGATGTTGCAGCGTCACGAGACGGCGCTTCAGCGAGTAAAGGTCTTCGATGATCGCGCGCGACGCGGCGAGATCGTGCTTGTCGAAAATGCGGTCTTCGATCTCCTCGATCTCGGTGCCCATTGCTTCGAGAATCGGAAAGTAGCGGTCGACGACGTTGTCGGCCAGCGCATACAGCACGAACGCGGCGCCTTCCTTCAACAGCTGCGGCTCGCGCTCGCAGCGCGCGCGCACTTCCTGAAACCCGTGACGCGTGCCGCGCCGCACGGACAGCACATAGTTCGAACCGACGAACACGTCCACTTCGCCGATCACGAATTCGCCGTCGTCGTCTGTTTCGATGGTGTGCATCACTGCGAAGATCGAGTCGCCGTACTCTTCGATCTTCGGACGTTGATGACCGTGACGCACGTCTTCGACAGCCAGTTCGTGCAGACCGAACTCGTGCTTCATCACTTCGAGTTCGCCCGGACCGGGATCTTTGAGCGCGACCCAGACGAAGCATTCGGGCTTCGCGACATACACGCTGATGTCGTCGATTTCGATGTCGGCCAGTTTGCGGCCATCCTGGTACGCGGCGCAGTTGATCAGCATGGTTGAATACCTTGAATTCGAATCGGCTTTGCGGATTACAGATCGTTAGTTTGGATGGGCGGTCTTACGTCTCCTGTAAGACCGCCTGCAAAGCCGCGCGGCGCGCGGTGTCAAGCCACGATGTTACGTGGACTTGCGCGAGTACGCTGTGTCGAATTGTCAATGACGCACTGACGACGGCCGCTAATTGGCGACGCGCCGCAGCATGATGCGGTGATCGTCGTTGAACGAGACGCTCGCGCGGTTCGAGTAGCGCGGGTCGGCCGTGACGATGAAGTTGATCTCGACAACGGGATCGAACTGCGTCGACACGCCGATGCGATGCGTGCCCGGTGCGAGCCAGAACACGATGTGCTCGCCGTTCATGATGTCCGCGACGCGCTCGCCGTCGATGTACACCAGCGCATCGCGGAAACGCACGATGACGTTGTCGGTCCGCTCGCGGCGCAGGTCGACGGCGACCTTGCCTTCGCCGGGCTGCGTATAAACAGGCTGGACGATGCGCTCGGCGGGCACGTCCTTGAACGGGACTTTATCCGCGGGCGTGGATGCGCAACCGGCGACGAGCATGCCGCTAACGAGCGCAACGGTGATAGCCGATACAACCGCCCGCGTCACAGGCCTTTGGGTACGTGTCATGCGTTCTCTCCCCGTCGCCTTAGGCGTCCCGTTCATTGTTCCGGCGCGCTTGCACGCGCCGCGTTGTTATGCGGTTGCTGCCCTGGACGTCATGCGTCCAGCGTCTGGAACGGGTTCAACACCCGCGCGCCCGTTCCTTCGAAGTCTGCCACGTTGCGGGTCACGACGGTCAGGTTGTAGATCAGCGCGGTCGCCGCGATCAGCTTGTCCAGCGCGTGCCCGGCATCGGGCACGCGCAGATGGCCCCACGTCTGCGCGACGTCGGCGCCGACATTCAGAATGTGGCTGCTGAACGACTCCATGATCGTGTCGAGCCACCCTTCCAGCCGCAACGCCTGGAACCGGTCGCCGCGATGCCGGATCTGGTCGACGCCGCGCCGCAACTCTCCCACCGTCACCACGGATAGATAAAGGCGATGTCCCTCATCCCTCGCCGCCCCGAAAAAAGCCTGCACGCCTGGATTGGCGCGGCTGCTCTTGCGCATTTCGCTGATTACATTGGTATCAATCAAATACACCCGGTCCCTCGCTTACGTCAGTTGCGTCATTGCGGCGCTCGAAGTCGGCGTCTTCGCCGACGTCGGGCATGCTCATCAGCCACTCCGTGAAACTGAGTTTTTTGGGCTGAAAGAGCGCCTGCGCCAGGATTTCCCGATGCTCTGCTTCGACGCTGCGCCCGTGAGCCGCGGCCTGCTCGCGCAGACTCTGCACCAACGCATCGTCCAGACCTCGGACCAAAAGATTTGCCATGACAATTCCCCGGTACACGTGTGATAGCAATGATATCACCAGCATTCGCGCCGTCAATCTGGCCGGATGGCATAGGGCTTGCGGCAGCTCGCCATCCCGTTCAAGATCGGCGCAGGCGCAACTTTCAACACAGCGGGGATTCATCGACGTGACGCATCTGGTTTTTATCTGTGGCCATGCGGGCACCGGCAAGACGACGCTCGCCAAACGGCTGATCGGCCCGCTGATGAAGGCAACGGGCGAGGCCTTCTGCCTGCTCGACAAGGACACGCTGTACGGCGTCTATAGTGCGGCCGCGATCGGCGCGCTGACGGGCGATCCGAACGATCGCGACAGCCCGCTCTTTCTGCAGCACTTTCGCGACCCCGAATATCGCGGGCTGTTCGATACGGCCGAGGAAAATCTGCGCCTGGGCATCGGCGTGATCGCCGTCGGTCCGCTGTCGCGCGAAGTGCGCGAGCGCAAGCTCTTCGATCACGCATGGCTCGGCGTGCCAAAGGATGTGCAGATCAGCGTGGTGTGGGTATCGACAGCGGAAGAGACGGCGCGTGAGAGGATTGCCGCGCGCGGCAATCCGAACGACGCGTACAAGCTCGCGCATTGGGACGACTACCGGCAGCGCCGCTTCGTGCCGTCCGGCGACGAGTGCGACGGGCTGTTCATGTTCGACAACACATCGCCCACGCCTGCCGATCACGACACGCTGCTCGCGCAGATCGTGCGGACACCGCAATCGTCCGGCGTCATGTTGCCGCCGATGCCTGTTTAAGCGCACGTCGGCAAATACAAAACGGGCGTCCCGCAGCAAAGCGGGACGCCCGTTTCCCATACGACTCACGACTCACAAAAGCTCTCTACGGAGCCTCGATCATCTCAGTTGACCCTCGGAATGGCCGGCATTCGTCGAGGAATCAGACGGTCGCCGTCGCCTCCATCGCGCGGCCTTCGTACAGCTGGCCAAAGCGGTTCGCGAGGAAATCGCGCAGCGACACCTGCTCCTGACGCACGAAGCCGCTTTGCGGCAGCTTCTTCTCGCGGAACAGGTCGAGCACCGCGCACATCGCGCCCGCCGTCGTGATCTGGATCGCGCTCATCGGCACGCCGCAGACGGTCTTCGCGAAGATCTTGCGCGTGAACACTTCCTGCACCAGCTGGCCGTCGCGCATGCCCGTCACGGTGATGAAGACGAGCACGACGTCCTGAGCCGTCGACGGCACCGAGCGGCGCATGATCGTTTTCAGCGTGTCGCGGTCGGTGGCGAGACGCAGGTCTTCGAGCAGGAACTGCATCAGTTCGCGATGCCCCGGATAACGCACCGACTTGTAGTCGAGTGTTTCGACGCGGCCCGACAGCGTTTCGCACAGCGTACCCAGACCGCCCGACGTATTGAACGCCTCGTACTCGATACCGTCGAGCGAAAAATGTTCGAGGCCTTCGAGCGGCTGCACCCATTGCGTACGGCTGTCGCGGATCGCTTCGCAGGGCTGGCAGTATTCGTTGATCAGACCGTCGACGCTCCACGTCAGGTTGTACTTCAATGCATTCGTCGGGAACTCGGGCAGCGCACCGACACGCATCTTCACGTCGCGGATTTCGGTGAAGCGGTTGGCCAGTTCGTGCGCGGCAATGCCGATGAAGCCCGGCGCGAGGCCGCACTGCGGCATGAACGCGTGCTCGGCGCTGTCCGCGATCGCGCGAATCGCGTGGGTGGCGCGCACGTCTTCCGTCAGATCGAAATAATGCACGCCCGCGCCCTTCGCCGCCGATGCAACGCTCACGGCCAGGTAGTACGGCAGCGCATTGACGAGGGCATCGAAGCCCTGGATTTCGGCGCGCAGTGCAGCGGCATCGGCGGAATCGACGCGGCGGGTCGGGATGCCTTGCGCGGCCAGCTTGTCGAGCGCGTGCTGGTCGCGATCCATCGCGACCACTTCGTAGTCGCCCGTCTCCCGCAACATATGCGCAATGGTGTGTCCGATCAGACCTGCGCCAACGATGGCAACTTTCATGCGCTTCTCCTTTGTTCTCTGTCTGGTGAATGTCGGCCGCCGCAGCGAACCTCTACCAAAGAGTTTAGGGAGAAGGCGAGTCGGTTTATAGGCGCAAAGTGCTGCGCTATGACCATGATTTTCGTCGAAATGACGAAGCACTCTGACGATTCGACGAAAACGCGTCAAAAACGCGTAAACGCGCCCTCGTTCGTCAGGTCATCCCGCGATCGATCTTGCGCGACAGAATGATCGACGTCGTCGTGCGTTCGACGCCCGCCAGTCCGCCGATCTGATCGAGCAGATCGTTCAGGCGCTCGGGCGAATCGGCGCGCAGCCACGCGACGTAATCGAATTCGCCGCTCACTGCGCACAGCAGTTGCACTTCGGGCATCCGGTTGAGCTTCTTCAGCACGTCGGACCCGAACTTCGGCGCGATGATGATGCCGACGTACGCGTGCATGCTCGCATCGAGCACGTCCTGCCCGAGCCGCACGCTATAGCCCGCGATCACGTTGGTCTTTTCGAGCCTCGCAATCCGCGCGATCACGGTGGTGCGCGCGACGCCGAGTTGCCGCGCGAGATTCGCGACGTTTTCGCGCGCGTTGGCCTGCAGCAGCGCGACAAGGTTGCGGTCGAGTTCGTCGAGTTGATCGAGGCGCGGTGGTCTCATCGATTCAAGGTCAAGTGTGAGAGTGAGAGCCCGCCATTTGCGACGAGCCGATGACGCCGATTATGCGCCCTGCACGCGCTCACGCGAATACATGCGGACTGCACATATTGCGCTTTGCTCGTGACGATCACATACCGTAGCGCTCGATCACGAAGTCGATGAACGTGGTGAGCTTCGGCGTCGGCTGGCGATCGCGCGGATAGATCAGATGCACGGGCGCGCCGTCGGGCAGATAGTCTTCGAGCACTGAGACAAGCTCGCCGCGCTCGATCTCACCCGCGAGCAGCGCTTCCGGCTGCAGCACGAGGCCGAAGCCGCGCAGCGCCGCCATCTTCAGCGCCTGACCGTTGTTCGCGCGAAAACGTCCGGGACGCAACTGGCAATCTGTCTCGGCATCGCCGTCGAGCCGCCACAATCCTTCGCGTCCCCAATGCAGAAAGCCGAGGCATTCGTGATGAATGAGATCGGCGGGCGTCTTCGGCGTGCCCATGCGTTGCAGATAAGCAGGCGACGCACATGCGCGCATCCGATACGGTTTCAATGGCCGCGCGACGAGACTCGAATCCGGCAGCCGCCCGATGCGCACCGCTGCGTCGAAGCCTTCGTCGACCAGATCGAAGATGCGGTTCGACAGATCGAGTTCGAGACTGACTTCAGGGTACAGATTCAGATAATCGGTCATCGCGGGCGAGAACACTTCGACGCCGTATGTCAGCGGCACCGTGACCTTTAACGTGCCGCGCGGCGCGGATGTCATGGCCTCCGCGAGCGATTCCGCAGCCTTCACGTCGGCGAGTATGCGCCGGCACTGCTCGTAATACTGACGCCCGATTTCCGTCAGGCTCTGACGCCGCGTGGTGCGCGTGAGAAGCCGCGTCGCGAGCTGCGATTCGAGCGAGCGGATATGCTTGCCGACCATCGCGGACGACAGATCGAAACGTTCCGCGGCCGCCGTGAGGCTGCCCGCTTCGACGACGGCAACGAAGACTTCCATGCTGACGAATTTATCCACCGGCTATTTCCGATCGTTTCGGTTGTAAGCAGTTGTCGCAATAGAGACGCAATGAAGCGATATCGTGATACTAATAGCGCACGGCATGATGCAAGTCGATCACGACGCATCATCCAGCTTTAAGCCTTATACGAGCAGACAACAGGAGTCTCAATGAAAAAAACCCTCGCCACACTCGTTACCGCCGCAGCCGCGCTGACCGCTAGCGCTGCATTCGCACAGACGGCCGCGCCCGCAGGCGCATCCGCACCGGCGATGTCGGCTGCATCGCAGGCGTCGGGCAAGGCGCGTCACGAACAGCGCGTCGAAGACCGCATCAAGTATCTGCACACGCAACTCAAGATCACGTCGGCGCAGGAATCGCAGTGGAACACGTTCGCCGACGTCATGCGCAACAACAGCGAGACGATGGGCAAGCTGTTCGAACAGCGCCGCGCCAACGGCAACATCTCCGCGCTCGACGACATGAAGCAGTACGCCGAGATCACGCAGGCACACGCCGACGGCACGAAGAAGCTCGTCGATGCGTTCGACCCGCTGTACAACAGTTTCTCGCCGGAGCAGAAGAAGCTGGCCGACGATACCTTCCGCCGCCAGCCCGCCGAAGGCCGTCCGCATCATCGCCGTCAGGGCAAGCCCGCAGCGCCCGCTTCCGATGCAACCGTGAAGCCGTAAAACGCATCGCTTCATACGCTGCAAACGCAACGCCTGCCCTCACCGGCAGGCGTTTTTTCTTGAGCGGCGCGAGAATCTGTCATGATGCGCGCGTGCGCCTCGCGCGCCTTTCCTTTCGTCAATCTCTGCTTTTTTTCGCCTTATGATCGAACTCAAGAACATCGACCTGCTCACCGACCCGGCCGCGCAACGCGTCGTCAAGGACGAAACCGTCGCCGTGCAATTTGCCGAAGGCGACGGCGAACTGATGAGCCTCGAAGGACCGAACCTCTATGCACGCGGCGACGCGTTGATCACGGGCTCGACGGGCGACCGCTGGGTCGTGTCGCGCGAACGTTTCGACGCGAAGTATCTGCCCGCCGACGCCGCGCTCGCGCATGGCGAACCTGGCGCGTATCGCAACCGCCCTGCTGTCGTGCTCGCGAAGCGAATGGACGAAGCGTTCTCGCTCGCGCGCTCCGCACAGGGCGGCGACGTGCTCAAAGGCACGGCGGGCGACTGGATCATGCAGTACGCACCCGGCGACTACGGCGTCGTGCAGGCCGCGCGGTTCGCCAAGGTCTATCGACTCGCGGACTGACGCACCCGGCACGTTACCCGAGCTTCATGCGAACTCGTCGCCCAGTTCGACCGTGACTTCGCGCGGCACGGTCTTGCCGGCCGCGTGTTCCTCTTCCATCGATTCCAGCGTCGCTTCCACATACGCGCGTAGCACGGCGAAGCTGCGGCCCCGCACACGCGGCGGCATCGCGCGATAACGCGCAAGCGCAGCAGGCGCGATGGCGACCGTCAATTCCATCCGACGCGCCGTCGCGCCAAAACGCATCGCGACCCAATGCACCACGATCTGCGGCACGCCGTTCTCATCGGGACGCTCGATGAACTGCGTCTGCTCGGGAAAGAGATCGCTGATCACGCGCGCGAGTTCTTCCATCTCCGCGTTCGCGCATTCGTACTGATAGGCTTCCATGTCGATTGGCCTCTGGCCTGTTGAGTCGGTTTAGCGGTGTATGTTCGTCGATGATCACGCCGCGCGTCTGTGCACGCGGATCAGCAGTGCCGCAACTGCAAGGGCCGCGACGGCATAGATCACGTCGACGGTCACGAGGGGCAGCATGCCCGCCTGCGACATCGCCGCCGGGACGTCGATCAGTGCATGCGCCGCGATCGCGATGGGCAGTATGGCACGTGATCCGGCGCGCACGCCGCGCCACATCAGCACCGACAGCCCGATCTGGAACACCAGCGCCGCCACCCGTTCGAGCACGAACACGCCCGCCATTTCCGGCGACAGGCTCGCGAGCAGCAAGTGAATGCGCATCAGCGGACCGGCGGGCAGATTGCCAAGGTAGGTATCGAGTTGCCCGCGATTTTCGAGCACGCCGAACGCGATCCATTGAGCCTGCACCATCACGCCGACAAACCACGCTTCTGCGCCGCCGTGACCCAGACCGTAAGCAAACGCGGTGCCGTCGTCGCGCGCGTCGTTCGTCTTGCGCCGCGCGAGCCAGCGCATTGCAATGAAGCGCCCCACTTCCTCGCAGATGCCAGCGGCGAGCGCGCCATACACGACGAACGCGAGCGGATCCGACAGCCACTCGCTGGTGGCTGGGTTCTGTCGCAGCAGATAGTCGTTGAGCGCGCGCTCGACCAGCATCGCCGATAACGCGAACACGGCGATGCCCGCGATCGCGTCGCGCCGGTTCAACGCGAACGGCGCGCGCCAGCGGCGATACAGAAAGATGGGAAGCAGCGCGACGAAGATCGTCGCGGCGGCGAGCACGGCGAGCGTGACGGGAGAAACAGGTAGACCGGACATGTGCGTTAGCAAGGCGAAAGTCGGAACTCGCCGCGCATTGTAAGCGCATGCCGTGATGAAGGTCGATCAGCGCGCCGTCGACGCCCGCTCGATCAGTTCGCCCGGCAGCAGACAATCGCGCGCGCTGGACTGTTCGCCGTCGATGCGCTGGTGCAGAAATTCCACGGCCCGATAGCCGATGTCGTAAGTCGGCTGACGGATCGTCGTGATGCCCGCCAGCTCGGCCCATTCGGGATCGTCGATCGACAGCAGCGCGACGCGCTTCTGCCAGTTCGGCCCGTGCCGCTGATTCAGGTGACGAGCGAGCGCCAGTGCGACAGGACCATTCGCCGCGAACAACGCGACGCGCGGCGCGCCTTCGTTTTGTGCTTGCGTGTCGATCGCCGCATCGAGTTCGGCGTCGAGCGCGTTCAAGGTTTGCGCGAGTTCATCCGCATCGTCGAGTTCGAGCACGACGGTCCGCCCGCTCACCTGCGGATACTGTTCGAGTGCCTGATGGAACGCCGCTTCGCGCTGACGCCGCGAACTGATGTGCTCGAACGGCTGCACGACGAACCACAGACGGTCGAAGCCGCGCTCGACGAGGTGCCGCGTCGCGAGCATCGTCGCGCCTTCGTTGTCGAGGCCGACCATATCGGTCACGAGTCCGTCGACGCTGCGGTCCACCAGCACGGCAGGAATCCCGCCGTCGCCGACAGGCCGCAAGGTCTCTTCACTGACGCCGAGCGCATTCACGATCACGCCTTCCACGCGATACGTCGTCAGCAGTTGCAGGAAGCGCCGCTCCATGTCGACTTCGTTCGCCGCGTGGCAGATGAGCGGCATGTAGCCGAGCGCGTGACACGCGGCCTCGACGCCTTGCAGCACTTCGACGGAATAAGGATTCGTCAGGTCGGCGACCAGCATGCCGATCAGCCGGTTACGACCGCGCTTGAGGCCGCGCGCCATCTGGTTCGGCTGATAGTCGAGCCGCTCGATGGCGGCTTCGATGCGCGCGCGCAGTTGCGGCGACAGCACGCTCAACTCGCCGTTCAGATAGCGCGAGATGCTCGTCTTGCCCGTGCCCGCCTCACGCGCGACGTCGCTGATGGTGGCGCGGCGCGGTGCGCCTGACGTCGGCGTGTTCATTGCGAAAGCACGTCGCGGTTGACGATGTTGATCTTCAGCGTGCCGTCGAGCGCGCCGACGAGATTCTCCGCCGCGCAACGCGCCATCGCGTGACGCGTCTCGTGTGTCGCCGAGCCGATGTGCGGCAGCGCGACCACGTTGTTCATCTTCAGCAGCGGCGAGTTCGGATCGAGCGGTTCCTTGTCGAACACGTCGAGGCCCGCGCCGTGGATCGTGCCCGACTGCAACGCTTCGATCAGCGCGTATTCGTCCACAGTCTGGCCGCGCGACGCGTTGATCAGGATTGCGCTCTTCTTCATCTTGCGCAGTTCGTTCGCGCCGATCATGTGACGCGTGTCCGGCGTCAGCGGCACTTGCAGGCAGACGAAATCGGACGTCGCGAGCAGTTCGTCGAGATCGACGCGGCGCGCGCCATAGCGCTCTTCTGCTTCCGCGTTCGCGCTGCGGTTCGTGTAGAGCACCTTCATGTTGAAGCCGAGCGCCGCACGCCGCGCAACCGCGCCGCCGATCCGCCCGAGACCGACGATACCGAGCGTCTTGCCCTGCACATCGACGCCGTACAGTTCAGGTCCGATGCTCGCCTTCCATTCGCCCGCCTTCACGAAGTTGGCGAGTTCGACGACGCGTCGCGCGCTCGCCAGAATCAGCGAGAACACGGTATCTGCCGTCGATTCCGTCAGCACGTCGGGCGTATGCGCGAGCACGATGCCGCGCTTCGTCAGATCGGCGACGTCGAAGTTGTCGTAGCCGACCGAGATCGTCGAGAGCGCTTTCAGCTTTGTCGCGCCGTCGAGCATCGCGGGCGTGATCTTCACGCTCGCCCCGATCGCGCCGTCGGCGTCGTTCAGCGCGGCAACGAACGCGTCGTGCTGCGCGGCGTCCGCCTGCACGACTTCGGCATGCTGCTGGAGATACGCAAGCACATCATCCGGCAGCGGCTTGTACGCGACGATCTTTCGCTTCATCGATTCACTTTCCTTGCAACGAGAGTTGGCTTACGCATAGCGCTTCAGACATGCACGGATTCGCGCTTCGAAGTCTGCATCGGCTGCGGCTTGACGGCAAGCGTCAGCACCACGGCAGCGACGAGCGCAACGCTCATGAACGCGTACGAGGCAGCGGGCGAACCCGTCGCGCCGTTCAGATAGCCGACCACGTACGAGCCGACGAACGAGCCGAGCGCGCCCATGCTGTTGATCAGCGCCATCGCGCCGCCCGCAACGTTCTTCGGCAGCAGTTCCGGGACGATTGCGAAGAACGGGCCGTACGGCGCGTACATCGCGGCGCCCGCGATCACGAGCAGCGCATACGACATCCAGAAGTGCGTCGAGCCGATCGCATACGAAGCGGCGAAAGCCAGCGCGCCGATCAGCAGGAACGGCCACACGAACGCGCGGCGGTTGTTGAGTTTATCCGACGCCCATGACGCGCCGAGCATCGCAATCGTCGCAGCGAGATACGGCAGCGCCGACAGCCAGCCCGTTTCGACCATGCCGAGCGTCGAGCCGTTCTTCAGAATGGACGGCAGCCACAGCACGAAGCCGTACACGCCGATGCTCCAGCAGAAGTACTGCGCGCACAGCTTGACCACGGCCGACGAACGGAATGCTTCGCCGTAGTTGCGCACCGGCTTGATGGCGGCCTGTTCGGCGCGCAGCGTATCGGCGAGCTGTTTCTTGTCCGCGTCCGACAGCCACGTCACCTGCTCGGGCTTGTCCTTCACGATGAACCACCAGCAGACGGCCCAGATGATCGCCGGCACGCCTTCCGCGATAAACATATGGCGCCAGCCGAACGAATGCACCAGATAGCCCGACACGACCGACATCCACAGCACCGTCACCGGGTTGCCGAGAATCAGGAACGTGTTGGCGCGCGAGCGTTCGCGCTTCGTGAACCAGTTCGCGATGAAAATCAGCATCGCGGGCATCACGGCCGCCTCGACGACGCCGAGCACGAAACGGATCACCATCAGCGACGGAATGTTGCTGACGACGCCCGTCAGCGCCGCGCAGCCGCCCCACAGCACCAGGCTCCAGAACACGAGCTTCTTGACGCTCTTGCGTTCGGCGTAGATCGCGCCGGGAATCTGGAAGAAAAAGTAGCCGAGAAAGAACAGCGCACCGATCAGCGACGACAGCCCTTTGCTGATGCCGAGATCCTGATTGATGCCGGCCGCCGCCGCGAAGCCGTAGTTCGCGCGGTCGAGATAGGCGAGGCTGTAGGTGATGAAGACGATCGGCATGATCGTCCACCAACGGCGAATCGCGAGCGATGAGGACATACTTGTCTCCTGTACTTGGCTTAAGCGGTCGGTCGGTGCGCCGTTGAGCCGCGATTTTTCGTGCGGCTGGGCATCTTGTTGTTGTCGTCTTGTGTTGCTGATGTGTTGCTGAATCTCTGATGCGCCGTCTTGTCAGGCGGCCAGTGCGGCGGCGCTTTCGAGCGCGTCGAGTTCGGCGCGTGTCGGCAGGCCTTCTGAATCGCCGATCACCTGAATCGCCAGCGCGCCGATGCGATTGCCGCGCGCCACCGCTTGCGGCAGCGTGCGCCCTTCGAGCAGCGCGCTCACCACGCCCACTGCAAAGCCATCGCCCGCGCCGACGGTATCGACGACTTTCTCGACGCGCCGCGCTTCGACGACGCCCGAATCCGTCGCCGTGCGGTAGTACGCGCCCTGCGCGCCGAGCTTCACGACGACGCCCTTCGCACCGCGATCCAGGTAAAACTGCGCGATGTCTTCGGCCTTCGTGTAGCCCGTCAGAATCTCGCCTTCGCCGATGCCGGGCAGCACCCAGTCGGCGTACGTCGCGAGTTCGTTGAGCGCGGCCGCCATGGCTTCACGCGAGGGCCAGAGCGTCGGACGCAGGTTCGGATCGAACGAAATCGTCTTGCCTGCCTGTCGCATTTCGCGCGCCAGATGGAACGCGAGTTCGCGCGAGCTTGCCGAAATGGCGGGCGCGACGCCCGTCAGATGCAGATGGCGCGCGGGCAGCACGTAGTCCGGCACGTAGTCGTCGAGCGACAGATGGCTTGCTGCCGAGCCCTTGCGGAAATACTCGACGGCGGGGTCGCTGCCGTCGTCGTTCTTCGACTTGAGCTGGAAGCCCGTCGGAAAGCGCGCATCCGTCGTCACGCAGCCCTGATCGATGCCTTCCTTCGCGAGCGTGTCGCGCACGTACTGGCCGAACGAATCGGCGCCGACGCGGCTCATCCAGCCTACCTTGAAGCCGAGCCTCGACAGGCCGATCGCGACGTTGAGGTCGGCGCCCGCGATACGCTTCGTGAACTGGCCGACGCCCGCGAGCGCGCCCGTTTCGGCGGCGACGAACATCGCCATCGCTTCGCCGTAGGTGATGACATCGAGTGTCGGATGCATGTGTTTCTCCAGTTCAGTCAGCGTCTGCTCGTCGCCGCATTCACGCGGACGCGAGCCATGCGGCGTAGTGCGACGCGTCGGCGGCGATGCGCGTCGCGTCGAACGGAAATTCGATGCCGCGCGGCACGTCGCGCGGCAGCAGCGGCAGCACGGCGGCGAAAACGGGATCGTCGGCGGCAGGCGCGACGGCAAAGCGGCGCGCACCCTCACCCGTCACCGCCTTGCAATGGATGTATTCGACGTGATCCGCGAGTTTCTTCGCCGCTTCGACGGGATCGACGCCAGGCCATTGCCAGTTGCCGATGTCGAACGTCATGCCAATCAGCTTGTGACGGCCTTCCTTGGCCAGCGCATTGAACAGGCCGTCGAACTGCGCGAGCGAGCCGCCGCGCTCCATCTGTCCGTTCTCGACGACGAGCCGCGCCGCGACGCCCTTCGTGCATGCCGCGATCGCGTCGGCATAGGCGCGTCCCGCGAAACCGCCCAGTTGCAGCTTGACGAAGCGCGCGCCGAGCGCCGTCGCTTCGATCAGCGCCTGACGCAAACTCGCTTCGTCGAGCGCGCCGTCGGCCGCGTACAGTTCGGCGGGCGTCGAATACACCGACCACAAGCCTTTCGCTGCGATTGACTTGCCCAGCGCCGACAGCGCTTCCGACGACGCCTCCGCTTCCAGCGCGAACAGCTCCCGGCGCACTTCAAACCCGGCCGCGCCCGCTTGCGCTGCCGTCTTCAGCCACGCGTGATGACCGTCCTTGCGGATCGCTTCGGCTCCAAACGCACTCGCGACGATGACAACTTCCGACATGCCCAAGACCCTGTTCTGTTACTCAAAACAGCCTTTGGAATCGGTTCCAAAGACAGATATCAAAAAAGCGCGACTGCGCTTGAGGCGAATACTGCCGCGCGACGCACATCGCGCCAATAGTGGTAATCCCTTAACGGCCGGACTCGCCCGGCAGAGGCCGCGCGTCGCCATTCAGGCACAGTTCGAGAAAGCGTCCGACGAGCCGTGACGGCGCGCTCGCATGCGGCACGAGAATCGAAAAACGTCGCGTGAGCGGCTCGGGGCCGAGCGGCAGACGGCACAGCGATTCGTTCTCGTGGCGCATCGACATCGCCGACACGAAACCGACGCCCATGCCCGCGCGCACGGCTTCCTTCACGCCCTCGACGCCCGCGATCGCGAGCGCCACGCGCATCGGCGCGCCCGCGCGGGCGAACGCGCGCTCGATCAGTTGCCGCACGCCGGAGCCTTCCTCGCGCAACACGAGCGCATGCGTGCTCAGATCGGTCAACGTCACGGCCCGCAAACCGGCCTCGGCGAGCGGATGCGAGCGCGGCATGATCGCGACGATCTCGTCCTCGTGCCACGGATGCACGACCGTATCGGGCGGCAGATCGCCGCCGACCTGCCCTTCGACCAGCGCGATATCGAACGAAGACAGCGCGCCGACGATATCGGCCGTATTGCCGTCGTCCGTATGGATCGTGACGTCGGGGTGAAGGCGCTGGAATTCGGCAATCAGATACGGCAGCAGATAGCTGGCGGGCGTCGTGCTCGCGCCGATCCGCAGCGTGCCCTGCTCCATGCCGCGCAGCGCGTCGCGATACGCGTACGCCTGGCGGAACGTGTCGCGCAGCCGCGACGCATAACTGGCAAGCTGCTCACCGGCGGGCGTGAGCCGCACGCCGCGGCCGTCGCGCAGATAGAGCGGCTCGCCGAATTCATCCTGCAACTGGCGCAACTGCCCGGACACGGCAGGCTGCGATAGATGCAGCGCCAGCGCGGCCCGGCTGATGTTCCGATGCTCGGCGACGGCGGCGAACGTTATAAGCTGGTCAGGGGTCATGGCGACAAAGTATCAGATTTCCCGATACATGACATTCTAAATCACGATTTTTCATATCGATATACGTAAATTAGGATAAGGCCATCGAGTCAAGCAGCCTTCACGAAGAGGTTGAAGCCATGTCCACCGCCCACACCCACGCCGTTCCCGCCGCCGCGCCGTCATCGACGCGCGGCCAGATCAACGGCATTCTTTTCGTCGCCCTGTTCGCAGCGGCCGTCACACGAATCGCCGCCATCCCGTCGATCGCCAACCTGGGCATCAGCCCGCTGATCGTCGGCATCGTCGGCGGGATGATCTACGGCAACGCGCTCAAAGACGGCATGCCCGATAGCTGGGCCGCCGGCGTCAATTTCTCGGCGCGCAAACTGCTGCGCATCGCCGTCGCGTTTTTCGGCCTGCGCGTCAGCATTCAGGAAATTGCGCAAGTCGGTTTGCCGGGTCTTACCGAATCATTACTGATCGTGGTCAGCACGCTCGTGATCGGCACCTGGGCCGGCATGAAACTGATGAAGCTCGATCGCGACAGCGCGCTGCTCACGGCAGCGGGCAGCGCGATCTGCGGCGCGGCCGCCGTGCTCGCCTTCGAATCGACGCTGCAATCGAAGCCGCACAAGAGCGCGATGGCCGTCGGTAGCGTGGTGCTGTTCGGCACGCTGTCGATGTTCCTTTACCCCGCTCTGCTGCGCGCCGGCATCATCCATCTCGATACGACGGGCGTTGGCCTGTTCTTCGGCGGCACGATTCACGAAGTCGCGCAGGTGGTCGGCGCGGCAAGCAACGTGAGCCCGGAAGCGACGCATATCGCCACCATCGTCAAGATGACCCGCGTGATGCTGCTGGTGCCCGTGCTGCTGATCGTCGGCTTCTGGGTGAACCGCTCGGCGCGTCAGGCGATGGCAAAGGGCACGCACGATGCAACGCATGCACCGCGCAAGCTCGCCGTACCCTGGTTCGCACTTGGCTTCCTTGCCTGTGTCGCCGTGAACTCGCTGCACATCCTGCCCGAAGCAGCAACGAACACGGTCAACATGCTCGACACGTTCGCACTAACGATGGCCATGACGGCGCTCGGCATCGAAACGCGCCTCTCGCAGATCCGCGACGCCGGTCCGCGTGCACTGACGACAGGTCTGATCCTCTACGTGTGGCTCTTCGCAGGCGGTCTGGGCATCACATGGCTCGTCCAGCACCTGTTCGGCTAAGCCGCCACCTCTCTCAAACAAGCCCCGCCGCGTGCGGGGCTTTTGTGCTTTTTGCCTATACCTTCCGGAACACGCAAAGTTCGCATGTCGCGCGGCATACTTCTAGCTCCCTTCCGTGTGCAAGCGCGGCGCGACCCGCGCCGCTGACAACCGAATGAGGACTGACCGATGACTTACAAACTCTACTATTGGGATGGCTTGCAGGGCCGCGGCGAATTCGTGCGGCTCGCGCTGGAAGAGGCACGCGCGGACTATGTGGAAGTGGCGCGCGGCGATGAACAGGACGGACTCGGCACGGGCGCGATGATCGACGTGCTGAACGATAAAGATGAAGCGTGTCTGCCGTATGCGCCGCCGTTTCTGCAGGACGGCGATCTGATCATTTCGCAGTCGGCGAACATCCTGTTCTATCTCGGGCCGAAGCTGAATCTCGCGCCGAAAATCGACAGTCTGCGCTACGTGGCAAACGGACTGCAGCTGACCATCGCCGATATGGTCACGGAAGCGCACGACACGCATCATCCCCTCGCATCGGGCATGTATTACGAGGAACAGAAAGAGGCCGCGAAAATCCGCTCGACGGATTTCATCGACCATCGCATTCCGAAGTTCATGGGCTATTTCGAGCGCGTGCTGAAGCAGAACCCCGCAGGCGATACGCATATGGTCGGCGACACGCTCACCTACGTCGACCTGTCGATGTTCCAGCTGATCGACGCCCTGCACTATGCGTTTCCGCGTGCGATGAAACATTTCGGCGAGCGTCATCCGCGTCTTGCCGCACTGCACGACGCGGTGCTCAAGCGGCCGAACATCGCGGCCTATCTCGACTCGGAACGGCGCCTGCCGTACAACGAAACCTGTGTCTTCCGGCACTATCCCGAACTCGACAAGGATGTGAACTGACACTGCACTTTCATCCGTCGCGGCGCGTATCCAGACGAGCGCGCCGTCCTTCAAAATGCCGTCGCGCAAGGCCGATAACATGCAGACCATGCGCGTCAATCAACCTTAAACGCCCGCTCCTTCCGTGCTTTCATTCCTGCTGAGACTGCGCACCCGCGCCGCCCATCTCTTCCGCCTGTCCGATGCGCACACGATGCTGGTGTGGTCGGTGATCGTCGGCATCGCGGGCGCCTTTGCGACGATCGCGTTCCGTGAAGGCATCTCGCTGCTGCAGCGGGTGTTCACCGGGCAAGACGGCAGTCTCGTCGAAATGGCGCGGCGTCTGCCGCTCGCGATGCGCATCGGCTTGCCCGCGTTCGGCGGCCTGATCGCGGGTCTGCTGCTGCTCGTCGCGCAGCGCGGCGTCGACAGGAAGCTACATACGGATTACATGGAAGCCGTCGTGATCGGCGACGGCGTCGTGCCGGTGCGCGTGAGTCTGTGGCGCAGCGTGTCGTCGCTGTTCACGATTTCGAGCGGTGGCTCGATCGGCCGCGAAGGTCCGATGGTGCAGCTCGCTGCGCTGGGCGCGTCGCTGATCGGGCGCGTCGTGCATTTCGATCCGCCGCGTCTGAGGCTGCTCGTCGCGTGCGGCGCGGCGGCAGGTATCACGTCCGCGTACAGCGCGCCCATCGCGGGCGCCTTCTTCGTCACCGAGATCGTGCTTGGTTCGATCGCGATGGAAAGTTTCGGGCCCGTCGTGGTGTCGTCGGTGGTGGCGAACATCGTGATGCGCGAATTCGCCGGCTACAAGCCGCCTTACGAAATGCCCGTGTTTCCGCCCGTCGCGGGACTCGAAGTGCTGCTCTTCGTCGCGCTCGGCTTGCTGTGCGGCACGGCGGCACCGCAGTTCCTGCGGCTCATCGATACGAGCAAATCTGCGTTCGGCCGGTTGCGCGTGCCGTTGCCACTCAGGCTTGCACTGGGCGGGTTGATCGTCGGCATTCTGTCGATCTGGACGCCCGAGGTGTGGGGCAACGGCTATAGCGTCGTCAACTCGATCCTGCATTCGCCGTGGACATGGACGGCGCTCGTCGTCGTGCTCGTCTTCAAGCTGATCGCGACGGCGGCCACCGTAGGTTCGGGCGCAGTCGGCGGCGTGTTTACGCCGACGCTCTTCGTCGGCGCGGTGATCGGCTCGCTGTTCGGCATCGGCATGAATGCGCTGTGGCCGCATGCGACCTCCGCGCCGTTCGCCTACGCGATGGTCGGCATGGGCGCGTTTCTCGCGGGCGCGACGCAGGCGCCGCTGATGGCGATCCTGATGATCTTCGAAATGACGCTGAGCTATCAGGTCGTGCTGCCGCTGATGCTGTCATGTGTGGTCGCGTACTTCGCGGCGCGCGCGATCGGCAAGACATCGATGTACGACATCACGCTGCATCGCAACCGCGAGGAAAAAGAACGCATGCGGCTGCGCTCGACGCAGATGCGCGAACTGATTCGCCCGCCGCAAACCGTCGTGCAACCGAACGCGACCGTGCACGACATGACGCGCGTGTTCCTCGAGTACCCCGTCAAGTATCTGTACGTGACGGATGAAAGCGGCTCTTTTCTCGGCGTTGTCGCGCTCAAGGACATCACGTCCGATCTGCTCGACAAGCGCGACACGTCGACGAAGACGGCCGCGGATTATCTGCAGCCTCATTTCGACGTGCTGACGCCGGACATGCCGCTCGGCGTCGCGCTACAGCATTTCATGGCGTTCCAGGGCGAACGTCTGCCTGTCGTCGAAAGCACGGCGCGGCCCACGCTCGCGGGCGTCGTCTACAAGACTTCGCTGCTCGACGCGTATTTCCGGATGAACCCGGCGCGGTAAATACGCAAGCCTCTCTGCAGCCACCGTTCGGCACATGGCAAAGCGCGGCAAGTTCCCTACAATGAATTGACCACGAACGAGCCGAAAGCCGCATCCCGCGAATCACGGCGCTGAGCAACGCCGGCGGCGATGCCGCGCTATCCGAACGAGCGGGAGCGAAGATGAGCAAACCGTCCATCGATGCCGTGCGCCGCGATCATGCCGGCTGGATCTTCGTGCATGTCGAAGGCGAGCCGTACGACCGCGGCGAGCAGCACGGCCAGTTGCTCGCCGCCGAAATCCAGAACGCGATCCGCACGGCCCGCTATCTCGCGAAATGGGACACGGGCGAAGAGTTCGACACGTTCATCAATGCCGCCGTCGAGCAATTCGCGCCTCGCATCGACAGCGAATACGCCGACGAAATCCAGGGCATCGCCGACGGCGCAAAACTGACATTCGCCGAAGTGCTCGCGTGGAACGGCTACATGGATCTGCTGCAAAGCTGGTGGCCGCAGAACGCGGCGCTGCAGAAGCCGCAACTCGGTTTGAAGCCGTGGCGCGGGCGGCGAGGGCATCATTGCAGCGCGTTCATCGCAACAGGCAGCGCAACGCGCGACGGCCGCATCGTGATGGCGCACAACTCGTGGGATCGATACGCCGCGGGCGACGCGTTCAACGTCGTGTTCGACATCGTCCCCGAATCGGGCAACCGCATCCTGATGCAAGGATTGCCCGGCTGCATTTCGAGCCTGACCGATTTCTGGGTGACGTCGGCGGGCCTGATGGTGACGGAAACGACTATTTCGAACTTCGCGGGCTACAACGCATCGGGCGCGCCGGAGTTCTACCGCTCGCGACACGCGACGCAATACGCGAACAGCATCGGCGAATGGTGCGAGATGTTCGCGATGGCCAACAACGGCGGCTACGCGAACAGCTGGCTGATCGGCGATACAAAGACAGGCGAGATCGCCCGCTACGAACTCGGCCTGCACTACTCCGGTTTCGAGAGCACGAAGGACGGCTTCTACAGCGGCTACAACGCGGCGACCGACCTGAAAATCCGCAATCAGGAATGTACGGGCGAAGGCGAGGATTACACCGACGTGCGTCGCAACGGCGCGCGGCGCTTGCGCTTCATGCAGCTCGAGGAAATTCATCGAGGAAAGATCGATGTCGAACTGGCGAAGGCGATGATCGCCGATCATCACGACGTCTATCTCGATCGCCCGGACAACCCGTGCTCGCGAACAATCTGCGGTCATCTCGAACTCGACGACCAGCGCTTCGGCGGCTCGGATCACGGGCCGTTCAATCCGTGGGGCGCGAACGACGGCAAGGTCGTCGATAGCGACATGGCGCGCGAGATGGCGTTCTTCGCGCGCTGGGGTCATCCGTGCGGCCGTCCGTTCGACGCGCAGGCGTTCATGAAACGCCATCCGCAATGGAACTGGCTGAACGGCTATATGCGCGACCGGCCATCGTGGCCGTGGACCCGTTTCGACGTGCTGCGCTGACCGCTCGCTCGCACCGCCACGCAGGTGTCCGGATATGCCGGGTTAACGCCACCCGCTTTCTACATACGGGATGCCGTGCGCATCGCACGCAGCCTTTGAATCGCTCGCGACGCGCCGCCCGCCCGACATGAAACCGCCTCAAACCTCCGTCAACGGCGCGCCATATCCTTGCTTCCTTGCGCCTCTTCAGCGCTTGTAAAAATAACTGGCGTAATATGAGGGTGAGACGCGGTGCTCGCAGACGGCAACCGCGTGGAGCGGCCGCCCCGACGTGTTTATCGAAATGGCATACCGCTTGCATGCAGTTCCTGCGCTGCCTGGCAAAAGGAGGTCGAGCGATGAAAACCTCGACGCTGTTGATCATGGTGACGTTGTCGGCTTCGTGTTTCGCCGCGCCGGTGCATACGGCGACGGACGGCACGATCGACACGGCCGCCGCCCGCGCCAATGCCGCCCCCGTCGCGCCTGCCGCGCCGGACGTCGCGGCCCAGACCGACATCCGGCCAGAGCGATGGGAGCACATTGCACTACCGAAGTCGCGGCATCTGGAGCGCGGCTTCATCGCACAGGACGAGCATCTGCAGACATGACGGCGCGACTGATTGCGCAACGCTGCGCGATTCGACGGGCAGATCGTCCCGCTCGCGTCGATAACTTTCAGAACAATGGAGCGCGAGCATGACGGAATCGGCTATTCCGGGTGAATCGATTGACCTGCAGATTGCAGATGTGCTGAGCGGCGTCACCTACCCGCTCAACAAGGACGCGCTCGTCGATGCCGCGCGCGATGCCGGCGCGAGCAACGAAGTGCTGTCGATGCTCGACGGCCTGCCCGAGCAGGATTACGCGGACATCCAGTCGGTGACGAAGCTGATCGGCAGCAATTTTGGGCCGGGTCTCGGCATCTGAATCGGCATCTGACCGTTCGATCATGCAGGCACGCAATACAACTGACGCGACCGACGCAACGTCCGAACCAGCCTCGACCGCGCCTCAAGCCACGAATCCAGACACGAAAACGCGCGACTGGATCCGGCGCGCGCCCGCACAGGACGGCGTCGAGCGGATCGAGGCCTTTTTCCAGCACAACGGCTACGCGCTGCATCGGCATGACACGTACGCGATCGGACGCACGCTCGCGGGCGTGCAGAGTTTTCATTACCGGTGCAGCGTGCGCAACAGCCTGCCCGGCGGCACGATGGTGCTTCATCCCGATGAGATGCACGACGGTCAGGCGGGGACCGACGAAGGTTTCCGCTACCGGATGATTTACGTCGAGCCCGCCGTCTTCCAGGCGGCGCTGGGCGGCAAGCCGTTGCCGTTCATCGAAGGCGGGCTGTCGGACGATCCGCGTCTGGCCGCCGCGACGGAAACGCTGCTGCAAGGCATAGACCGTCCGCTCGATCCGCTCGAACAGGACGACGCGCTGTTCGATCTCGCGCACGCGCTCGATGCCGCGTCGGGCGCACGTTCCATTCAACCGCTGCGCGCTTCCGCCGATTTCCGCGCGGCGCAGGTCGCACGCGATTATCTGCACGCCGCACTCGACCGTCCCGTCACGCTCGACGAACTGGCCGCCGCGAGCGGCCGCGACCGCTGGAGTCTGTCGCGCGATTTCCGCACGTTTTACGGCACGAGTCCGCATCGCTATCTGACGATGCGCCGGCTCGACGCCGCACGGCTATCGATGCTGCGCGGCATGGCGCTCGTCGATGCCGCCGCTGCCGCGGGCTTCGCGGACCAAAGCCACATGACACGGCATTTCGTGGCCGCCTACGGCGTGACGCCGTCGCGCTGGCTTCGGATGCTCACCACACAAACCCGCTGACGCCGCGCCGCGTTTGCACGAACGTTCAAGACTTCCGTGCGGACGCGTCACTACACTCGCTGGCATTGACTTTCAACGAAAGGAAACGCCATGTCCGCCACACCCTATCAAGCCATCAATTTCACCGACAAGCTGAGCCGTATCCACGACCAGTGGCAGCCGCGCGTAGTCGCCGAAATGAACGACTATCAGTTCAAGGTCGTGAAGATCGAAGGCGATTTCATCTGGCACGATCATGCCGATACCGACGAAACCTTCATCGTGCTGGAAGGCAAACTGCGTCTCGATTTCCGCGATGGCGCGGTGACGCTGTCGGCGGGAGAAATGTTCGTCGTGCCGAAGGGCAAGGAGCACAAGCCCTACGCAGAAAAAGAAGTGAAACTGCTGCTGATCGAGCCGCGCGGCGTGAAAAACACGGGCAACGAAACGAGCGAACGCACGGCGCTCAACGACGTCTGGATCTGAGCGGCGCAACTGGCGCCGCCTGCATCAGTCCATCGACCGGCCGAACACGACGCGCGCGAAGAAACTGCCGAGCACTTCTTCCGCGCGCTCGCCTGAAAAACGTTGAGGGTCGACGGTAAAGAAGAACTGCATGCCGTCGCACAAGCCCATCAGACCGACCGCCAGCGTTTCGGCCGGCAACGGCAACGGCGTGCCGACGCGCACCGAAAACTCCGCGATATACGCCGTCAGCTGCTCTAGCTTCTCATGCATGAATGCATTGAAGCGCACGCGGAACCGCGCATCGCGCGCGGCGAGCAGCTTCGCCTCCACCCACAAGATGAAGCACTTGTTCTCGCTCGGCATGCGGCTGTAGTAGCGCAGCACGCTCGCTTCCATTTCCTCACGCGTCGCGTTCTCTTCGAAGATGCTTTGCAGATCCGCCTGCATCGACTCGTGATCGCGCCGCAGCAATTCCAGGAACAGTTCAGGCTTGCTGCGGAAGTTCGAGTAGAACGCGCCGCGCGTGTAGCCCGCCGCCTCGGCGATGTCCTCGACGCTCGCCGCGGCGAACCCCTTCTTCATGAAAATGGCCTGCGCAGCATCGAGCAGACGCAAGCGCGTCTGGTCTTTGCTCTGTTCGCGGGTGAGTCGTATGCGTTTCATATTTAACAGTCTAGCATCGATCCGTCACCAGATTCGGCTTTGCATTCAGATACATGTGTGTATTAGAATGCACTTCAACATCCGAAGCAATCAGTGCAGCACCTGGTGAAGCGACATGTTCATTGATGCGATCCGCATCGAAATGCACGTGTTAACGGTTCACCGTACGCCGTCGGTAGCCTCTGGCCTGCCGTATCCGTTTGCATTTCAGCCTGGGGGCATCGTGAATCGTTCCCGTCGTGGCGCGCCAGTCATTGCGCGCAAGCTGTCTCGCCTGTCTGCATCATCTCCATCGCTTCGTCGTACCGCGTTTACCGCACTCGTTCTCGCGAGCGCGCTGACGCTCGCCGCCTGTCACAACAAGGAAGCCGCCGCGCCCGCGCCGCGGCCTGTCGTGGCCGTCGCCGTGCATGCCGATGGCCAGCCGCTCGCAGCCTCGCTGCCGGGCGAAGTGCAGGCGCGTTACTCGACACCGCTGTCGTTCCGTATCGCCGGCAAGATCATCGAGCGGCGCGTGCGTCTCGGTGACGTCGTGCAGAACGGTCAGATCGTCGCGCGACTCGATCCCGCCGATGCGCAGAAGAATGCCGCCAGCGCCGCCGCACAACTCGATGCCGCGCAGCATCGGCTCGTCTATGCAAAGCAGCAACTCGACCGCGACCGCGCGCAGGCTCGCGAGAACCTGATCGCGCAAACGCAGCTGGAACAGACGGAAGACGCGTACGCATCGGCGGCCGCGCAGCGCGATCAGGCGCAACAACAGGCCGCGCTCGCGAAAGACCAACTGCAATACACGACGCTCACCGCCGACCACGCGGGCGTCATCACGGCGGAACAGGCGGATACGGGGCAAAACGTGTCGTCGGGCCAGGCCGTCTACAACCTCGCATGGTCGGGCGATGTCGACGTCGTGTGCGACGTGCCCGAAGGCGCGCTCGCTTCGCTGCGTGTGGGCACGAACGCCACCGTCAAGCTCGGCGCGCTGCCGGGCCGCACGTTCAATGCGCGCGTGCGCGAACTGTCGCCCGCCGCCGATCCGCAAAGCCGCACGTGGCGCGCAAAGCTCACGCTCGATCATCCGGGCACCGACGTGCGTCTCGGCATGACAGCCGACATCGACTTCGCGCACGACTCCACCGCTGCGCACGCCAGCCTCTACACGCTGCCCGCGACGGCCCTCTTCCACGACGGCACGCAGCCCGCCGTCTGGGTCGTGAAAAGCGGCAACGATCAGCTCGAACTGCGCCGCGTGCAGGTTTCGCACTACGCCGAACGGACCATCGCGATTTCTCAGGGTTTGAACGAAGGCGAACGCGTCGTGTGGCAAGGCGTGCATACCGTGACGGCGGGCGAAAAGGTCCGCGTCGTCGCACCGCTGCATCCCGAGGATTTCGCGTCATGAGCGGCATGCACGACGAAGAAGGACGCTTCAACCTGTCCGCGTGGGCGCTGCGGCATCAGGCGCTGGTGGTGTTTCTGATCGCGCTCTCGACCGCGTTCGGCATTCTTGCGTACACGAAGCTCGCGCAATCGGAAGATCCGCCGTTCACGTTCCGCGTGATGGTGATCCGCACGTTCTGGCCCGGCGCGACGGCGCGTCAGGTGCAGGAAGAAGTCACCGACCGCATCGGCCGCAAGCTGCAGGAAACGCCCGCAATCGATTTTCTGCGCAGCTATTCGCGTCCCGGCGAATCGCTGATTTTCTTCACGATGAAGGACTCCGCGCCCGTGAAGAACGTGCCGGAAACCTGGTATCAGGTGCGCAAGAAAGTCGGCGATATCGCGCAGACTCTTCCGCAGGGCATTCAAGGC
The DNA here is from genome assembly GCF_030412785.1 of Paraburkholderia sabiae. Classification (NCBI taxonomy): domain Bacteria; kingdom Pseudomonadati; phylum Pseudomonadota; class Betaproteobacteria; order Burkholderiales; family Burkholderiaceae; genus Paraburkholderia; species Paraburkholderia sabiae. The sequence goes on along the minus strand of NZ_CP125295.1, from coordinate 1,603,625 downwards.
CCGTTCTTCAACGACGAGTTCGGCGACGTCTACACGAACATCTACACGCTCGAAGGCGACGGTTTTTCGTCGGCACAACTGCACGACTATGCAGATGAACTGCGCACCGTGCTGCTGCGCGTGCCGGGCGTCGGCAAGGTCGATTATTTCGGCGATCCTGACCAGCACATCTATGTCGAGATCACGAACACGCAGCTGACGCGCCTCGGCATTTCGCCGAACCAGCTCGCGCAGGCGATCAACTCGCAGAACAGCGTGTCGCCGTCCGGCACGCTGACGACTCATGACGACCGCGTGTTCGTGCGTCCCACGGGGCAATTCAAAGACCTGAACGCACTCGCCGATACGCTGATCCGCATCAACGGCCGTTCATTCCGGCTCGGCGATATCGCGACGATCAAGCGCGGCTACGACGATCCCGTCGTCACGCAGATGCGCTTCGCGGGCAAGCCTGTGCTCGGCATCGGCGTAACGATGCAGACGGGCGGCGACGTGATCCATCTTGGCAAGGCGCTCGACGCGAAGATGACGGATTTGCAGGCGCATCTGCCTGCGGGCCTGAAGCTCGTCGAAGTGTCGAGCATGCCGCACGCGGTCGCGCATTCCGTCGACGACTTCCTCGAAGCCGTCGCCGAAGCGGTTGCGATCGTGCTGGTCGTGAGTCTGGTGTCGCTGGGCGTGCGCACGGGAATGGTCGTCGTGATCTCGATTCCCGTCGTGCTCGCCGTGACGGCGCTGTGCATGTATCTGTTCGATATCGGCTTGCACAAGGTGTCGCTCGGGACGCTGGTGCTCGCGCTCGGCCTGCTCGTCGACGACGCGATCATCGCCGTCGAAATGATGGCCGTGAAACTCGAACAGGGCTGGAATCGCACGCGTGCCGCCGCGTTCGCGTACACGAGCACGGCGTTTCCGATGCTGACGGGCACGCTCGTCACGGTGTCCGGCTTTCTCCCCATCGCGCTCGCGAAGTCGAGCACGGGCGAATACACACGCTCGATCTTCGAAGTGTCGGCGATTGCGCTGATCGCGTCGTGGCTCGCAGCCGTCGTGCTGATTCCGATGCTCGGCTATCACCTGCTGCCCGAGCGCAAACGCCAGGCGCACGAACCGGAAGATCACGAGCACGACATCTACGAAACGCGCTTCTATCGACGGCTGACGGGCTGGATCACGTGGTGCATCGAGCGGCGCTTCATCGTGCTCGCGATTACGGTGATCCTGTTCATCGTGTCGCTGGCGGGCTTTACGCTCGTGCCGCAACAGTTCTTCCCGAGTTCGGACCGCCCGGAACTGCTCGTCGACGTGCGACTGCCCGAAGGCGCATCGTTCGAAGCGACGTTGCGCCAGGCGCAGCGCATCGAAAAAGCGCTCGAAGGACGGCCCGAAATCGATCATTCGGTCGACTTCGTCGGCTCGGGCGCACCGCGCTTCTATCTGCCGCTCGATCAACAGTTGCAGCAGCCGAACTTCGCGCAGTTCGTGATCACGGCGAAGTCGGTCGAGGAGCGCGAGAAGCTCGCACGCTGGCTCGAACCGAAGTTGCGCAACGACTTCCCCGCGATCCGCACGCGCCTGTCGCGCCTCGAAAACGGCCCGCCCGTCGGTTATCCCGTGCAGTTCCGCGTGAGCGGCGACGACATCGCGACCGTACGCTCGATCGCCGAGAAAGTCGCCGCGACGATGCGCGCGAACGCCGGCACGGCGAACGTGCAGTTCGACTGGGACGAACCCGCCGAGCGCTCGGTGCGCTTCGAAGTCGATCAAAAGAAGGCGCGCGAACTGGGCGTGACGTCGGCGGACGTGTCGAGCTTTCTCGCGATGACGCTGTCCGGCTACACGGTCACGCAGTACCGCGAGCGCGACAAGCTGATCAGCGTCGATCTGCGCGCGCCGAAGAACGAGCGCGTCGACCCGTCGCAACTGCTGACGCTCGCGATGCCGACGCCGAACGGCGCGGTGCCGCTCGGTACGCTTGGCCATATGCGCGACGACCTCGAATACGGTGTGATCTGGGAACGCGACCGACAACCGACGATCACCGTGCAATCCGACGTGCGCGGCAACGCGCAAGGCATCGACGTCACACATGCCGTCGACAAGCAGCTCGCGAACATTCGCTCGACGCTGCCCGTCGGTTATCGGATCGAGATCGGCGGATCGGTCGAGGAAAGCGCGAAGGGTCAGACGTCGATCAACGCGCAGATGCCCATCATGATCATCGCCGTGCTGACGCTGCTGATGATCCAGCTGCAGAGCTTCGCGCGCGTGCTGATGGTCGTGCTGACGGCACCGCTCGGCCTGATCGGTGTAGTCGCGACGCTGCTGCTGTTCGGCAAGCCGTTTGGCTTCGTCGCGATGCTCGGCGTGATCGCGATGTTCGGCATCATCATGCGTAACTCGGTGATTCTCGTCGATCAGATCGAGCAGGACATCGCGCAAGGTCACAAGCGTTTCGATGCGATCGTCGGCGCGACGGTGCGGCGATTCCGGCCGATCACGCTGACGGCGGCAGCTGCCGTGCTCGCGCTGATTCCGCTCTTGCGTTCCAACTTCTTCGGACCGATGGCGACGGCGCTGATGGGCGGCATCACGAGCGCGACGGTGCTCACGCTGTTCTATCTGCCCGCGCTGTATGCCGCGTGGTTCCGCGTGCGCGGCAACGAGCGCGATCCGCGGCCCGAGCCGTCCGAACATTCGGGGAATTGATCATGAGCTTTCTTTCGATGACCCGCACGTCTTGCGCTGTCGCCGTAGCTTCCGTGTTCGCGGCGGCCTGCTCGTTCGGGCCCAACGGCAACCCGCCCGCGATGCCCGCGCCCGCGCACTACGGCGCCGATGAACAACCGACGCAGACGGTGCCCGCACAAGGCGTCACGCAGCAGTTCGTCGTCGGCGCGAAGGCCGTGCCGGAATGGTGGCGCACGTTTCAATCGGATGAACTGAATGCGCTCGTCGACGAAGGCTTGCGCAATAGCCCGACGCTCGATGCCGCCGACAAGAGTTTGAAGGCAGCGCGCGAGCAGTTGCGCGCGCAGGTCGGCAGCAACATGCTGCCGACCATCGATGCCGGCGGCCAGGCCGCGCGACAACGCGCACTCGCGATTCCCGAAGCGGGGCCGAATACGTTTCTGTACAACACGTTCGTCGGCCAGCTGCAGGCGCAGTACACGTTCGATATTTTCGGCGCGGCGCGGCTGGCGAATGCGGCGCTCGCGTCGCGCGTGACCGTGCAGGCTTTCCAGTTCGACGCGGCGCGCCGCGCGCTGGCCGCGAATATCGTGACGGCGGCGATTTCGGCAGCGATGCTCGATGCCGAGGTGCAGACAGCGGAGCGTCTCGTCACGCTCGCCAACGAGCAGGCACGCGACACGCAGCGCCGCTACGATCTCGGCGCGGTCTCCCATAGCGATCTGCTGAATGCGCAGCAAAGCGCGGCGTCGCTGGCCGCGAGTTTGCCCGCTGCGCGCCAGCAGTTGCTGACGACGCGTCACGCGCTCGCCGTGCTGCTCGGCCGCACGCCGGACCAGGCGCCTCCGCCGCTCGATCTGGCGTCGCTGCATGTGCCCGAACAGGTGCCCGTGTCGGTGCCGTCCGATCTGCTGAAAGCGCGCCCCGACATCGAGGCCGCCGACGCGACGCTTAAAGCGGCCGCCGCCGATGTCGGCGTCGCGACGGCGCAGATGTTTCCGAGCATCACGTTGAATGCGTCGATGGGACAAGGCGGTTTCAGCTGGCCCGTCGCGCTGTCGGGCGCGGGCGCGATCTGGAGCATCGGCGCATCGATCACGCAGCCGATCTTCCATGGCGGCGCTTTATTTGCGCAGCGGCGCGCGGCGGTGGCTTCGTATGAAGCCGCGACGTCGCAATACAAGCAGACGGTGCTCGCGGCGTTTCAGAACGTGGCCGATACGCTTGCCTTGCTGGAACACGATGCGCAATCGCTCGATGCTTCGAACGTGGCCGCGCGCGCGGCTCAGCATGCATTTGACGAGACGTCGGCGCGGTATCGGCTGGGTGCCGTGCCCGTGTCGGCATCGCGGGCCAGCGAGCAGCAGTATCGCAATGCAAGGCTCGACGAGATTCGCTATACGGGCGCCCGGTTGAACGATACGGCGGCGTTGTTTCAGGCGATGGGGAATCCGCCTGCTGAGGAAGCGCATGCCGCCGCTACACAGTGATTGCGCCGTGTGAAGTTATCCCCAGTTTCTGGGGATGATCTTGTTGAGATCGTCGGGACAAGCGGGGTAAGTCGTTGAGCAAGCAATGAAATTTTCTGGCGATGCAGATTGCGCTGCGCGTGCCTTAAAAACGGACGATCATCGTTCGCGGCATGTTATCAACAGATTCTGTTGGCAGGGCTGTTGATAACGCCTGGACAAACGCCCTAACCTGTTGAGCGCGCAATGGAATCATCCGCTGATGCACGCTCCTCAAGCACAAAAAAACGCGCCCGTGATTTCCACCACGGGCGCGTTTTTCTTTCCAGCCAATCAAACGGGCATCAAGGCTTGTTCGACTCGAACAGATCCATGATCTGCTTCTTCTCCGTCGACGTGACATTCGGCGGCGGCGCAGGCGGCGTCATCCCCGCCGGCCCGACCGTACCAACCGCATCGCCGCCGCTGGCCAGCGGATTCGCCGAATCCATGCCGATACTCGCGACAAATCCCGCACCCGGCGTCATGTCCGCGTAGAACAGTTCGCCATCGACGGTCGTGACGCCCGGCGGCACTTCCGGCTCCGTTTGCGGCACACCGCGCAGCGCGCGCTGCATGTACTCGACCCAGATGGGGAGCGCGAGTTGCGCGCCGAATTCGCGGCTGCCGAGCGACTTCGGCTGGTCGTAACCCATCCACGCGACGGCCACGAGCGATTGCTGATAGCCGGCGAACCAGCCGTCCTTCGCGTCGTTCGTCGTACCCGTCTTGCCTTGCAGGTCGTTGCGCTTGAGCACGTTGGTGCCCGCGCCCGTACCCGCCGTCGCCACCGAATGCAGCAGGCTGTTCATGATGTACGCGTTGCGCGGCTCGAGCGTGCGCGGTGCATCCTTGCCCGCCGTCAGCGGCTGCGCGCGTGACAATGGCTGACCGTGCGCATCGTCGACTTCGCCGATCAGATACGGATTGATCCGGTAGCCGCCGTTCGCGAACACGCTATACGCACCCGCCGATTGCAGCGGCGTGACGAGGCCCGCACCGAGCGCCATGGGGAGATACGGCGGCGTCTTGTCGGCGTCGAAGCCGAAACGCTGCGTGACGAAGTCCTGCGCGTACTTCGTGCCGATGTACGACAGAATGCGGATCGACACGAGGTTCTTCGACTTCTGCAACGCGAGACGCAGCGGCATCGGACCATCGGGCTGATCGTCGTCCTTCGGCTCCCATGCATCGCCGCCCGGCGCGCTCGGCGGGAAGTACAGCGGCGCGTCGTTGATGATCGTCGCCGGTCCGAGGCCCTTGTCGAGCGCCGCCGAGTAGATGAACGGCTTGAAGCTCGAACCCGGCTGGCGCCATGCCTGCGTAATGTGATTGAACTTGTTCTTGTTGAAGTCGAAGCCACCGACGAGCGCGCGGATCGCGCCGTCCTGCGGCGTCATCGACACCAGCGCGCCTTCCACCTGCGGCAGTTGCGTGATCTGCCACTTGCCGTTCGCATCGGCGATCAGACGCACGATCGAACCCGGGCGGATTTTCTGTGCCTGCGCCGCGCGCGCCGACAGCGAGCCCGCCGCGAACTTCAGCCCGTCGCCCGTCACGCTCGCCTGCGTGCCGTCGAGCAGTTGCGCCTTCACTTCCTTCGCGCCCACCGACGTCACGACAGCCGCCACGATCTCGCCGTTGTCGGGATGATCGTTGAGCGCATCTTCGATAGCCTCGTCGCGCTCGTCGCCCGATGCAGGCAGTTCGACGAAACCTTCCGGCCCGCGATAGCCGTGACGGCGCTCGTAGTCCATCACGCCCTTGCGCACCGCGCGATACGCGGCTTCCTGATCGGCGGAATCGATCGTCGTCGTGACGTTGAGGCCGCGCGTGTACGTTTCGTCCTTGTACTGCGCGTACATCATCTGGCGCACCATTTCCGCGATGTACTCGGCGTGCACGCTGTACTCGTTGCCTGCCGTCTTCGTGCGGATCTCTTCCTTGATCGCCTGGTTGTACTGGTCCTGCGTGATGTAGTTCAGGTCGAGCATCCGCTTCAGGATGTATTCCTGACGGATCTTCGCGCGCTTCGGATTGACGACCGGGTTGTACGCGGACGGCGCCTTCGGCAGACCCGCGAGCATCGCCGCTTCGGCGAGTGTGATGTCCTTCAGATCCTTGCCGAAGTACACGCGTGCCGCGGCCGCGAAGCCGTAAGCGCGCTCGCCCAGATAGATCTGGTTCATGTACAGCTCGAGAATCTGGTCTTTCGTCAGCGCGCGCTCGATCTTGTACGCGAGCAGCATTTCATAGATCTTGCGCGTGTAGGTCTTTTCGCTGGAGAGGAAGAAGTTGCGCGCGACCTGCATCGTGATCGTACTCGCGCCCTGCGACGAGCCGCCGTGCATGATGTCCGCGAAACCCGCGCGCAAAATGCCGATGAAGTCGACGCCGCCGTGTTCGTAGAAGCGGTAATCCTCGATGGCGAGCACCGCTTTTTTCTGCACGTCAGGGATGTCCTGGAAGCGCACGAGGCTGCGGCGCTCTTCGCCGAACTCGCCGATCAGCACGTGATCCGCCGTGTAGATGCGCAGCGGCACTTTCGGGCGATAGTCCGTCAACGCGTCGAGCGACGGCAGTTGCGGGCCCATCACGACGAGCCCGTAACCGATGATCAGCGCGCCGACGACGGCGAGCGTCGCGAACAGCCCGGCGAACCAGATCGCGATCGTGCCGCCGATGGAACGCCCGCCACTCCCGCTTGCATCGCTTTCGTCTTCTTCACGCTGCGCGTAGCGATAGTCGCGGCTCGGGTTGTCGTTGCTGCCGAAAGATGGCTCGCGGCCTGGATGCCCTGAGGAACTGGAAGAATTCGGTCGTTTGATGATTGGCATGACTGGAATGATGGGCGCCTTCTACGCGCCGGTATGCACGCGTGATGCGCTTGAATCGTGATCGTGGCGTCGCTCGCGCGCGTGATGCGCAGCCGCGGCACCGTTGCACGCCAGATCGACGCCTTCCGGCGCCCTCTCGACGGCAGCGGCAGCAGGCTCGCGTGCCGCGCGGCACGGGTTTCCGCCCTGGCGACTGCCGCCGCGCGGCACCGATTGTTCTACCCCGTCCCGGCCGGCCGCACGGCGCGCCCAGGCAGTGTCTGGCGCAACGTAACAGCGCATTTTAAAGAAATCAAGCGGCGCAGAACGTGATTTTTTTGTAAGAATTCCCTCATGATTGTGCCCCGACGTACGTAAATACACCGTGCCGCACCGTTCGGGACGGCTCGCGCCGACGCTTTCGCAGTTATCAACAGAAACCGTGGAAAGCCCTGTGGACAAGCCTCCCGCAAGTACGGCAAGCCGTTGATGTGACAGTCATTTTACCGGTCGCCCGATTTCGATCCGCGTGCAACCGCCCGTCACGATTTAGTCTTATGATGGATCGACGCGCGCCAAGCAGGATTCGCCGCCTGCCCGGATTCCACCGCAGTTCGACACCAACAAAGAACGCGAGCCGATCTATGAACAAGCCCAGCGAACGCATCGTCGTCTTCGTGACGCCCGCCCAGAAACGCGCCATCTCCGCGACGGCCGACAACCTCGGCATCAGCGTCAGCGAACTCATGCGCCGCGCGGTGCTGAGCTTCGGCGCGACCAGCGAACAGGTGAAGGCGGCGAGCATCGTCGACCGGCTGCGCGCGCCGCGCCAGCCCGACGCGCTGAACGAAGCACTGCAACGCGTCGCGCGGGCCAGCAAACATGTCCGGCAAGCGACGCCGGCGGCGCTCAAGTCACCCGCTCCGCGCGACAAAGCCACGTCGACTGAAAACGATCCCGCATTCGCCGCCGACGATACCTCGCACGAAGCGCTTGCACCCATCGATCTCGCGCGCCCAGCCGATCTTGCTGCCGAATCTGCGGTTACCCTCTCTGCGCTCGACGAAAGCACGGATGAAGATGCCGCCGCTCAGGCGGCCGCGCGCGTCGCAGCCGCAAAAGCCGCCGCGCTCGCGTCCGACGATGCAGCGGACACTCACGCAAGCGCCGACACGCGCTCGCCATCGAGAGCCCCCACACTGCTCACGTCAAAACGCAACGCTGCGGGCAAGCGTCATCAGGAGCAGGAGGACGACGAATCCGGCATCGATCCCGCCGAAGGCAACGGCCGCTTCGCGTGAACTTGCAGCGACGTGTCGCGTCGTATCGTCGGCTATCCGAAAGAATACGTTCATACGCGTCGGCACGTTTCGACACGCTTTGACAAATGCGCATGCTGATTCGTTCATGTCGATGCGCGCACTCGCACACGCGGCAAAAGATTGCAAAAATAGCGGCCAAATCACGCAGAAAATCGCGCTTTAAGGCGGTTTTAAGAGTACACGTGGTGTAATATCCGCGAGCTGTTGAATACCCGGTCATGCATCGCTTTCGAAGCGGTAACGAAGCATGAACGTGTGTGCGAATGAAGGTTAAATTTGCGTACCGCTATTGCAATCTGCACGCGTGCCCCGATGTCAGGACCGGCTGCTTCGTCATCCTGCGACATGTGTGAACGGACACTGTCGGATGACATGCAGCATGACCCGCAGTGTCGCGGATCGCAGCGTAAACTACGTGTAGTCGACGTCGTCACGTACGCCGTTCCACGCGCCGGGTATTCAGCGTCGATTTCAATCAATGGAGGGTTTCATGTCGCTTTTTGACAGCATCACGCGGACAGTCAAAGGTCTCTTGAACGACGCAGCCGATTCCGTGCAGGACCCGTCGCGTGATGCGCGCCAGATCGTGCGCGAACTCGACGAGAGCATCGCGAAAGCGGAGAACTCGCTGATCGAGATTCAGGCGCAGGTCGCGACGCAGCAAAGCAAGCGCGACGTGGCGGCCGACAAGGCGAAGAAGTATGAAGACGGCGCGAAGCGCGCGCTGCAGTCAGGTGACGAAGCGCTCGCTCGCGAAGCACTCGGCGCGCAGGCGACGGCCGAAGCCGAACGCGACGCGCTCGCCAAGGAACTGACCACGCTCGAGCCTTCCGTCGAACAGTTGAAGACGCAGATCGACGACATGCGTCAGCGCCGCAACGACCTGAACGCGCGCTCGAACATCCTGCAGGCCAAGCAGCAGATCGCGCAGGCCAAAGATACGGCGGCGACCGCGCTGGGCGGAATCGGCGGCAAGAATCTTGCTGAAGATTTTCAGAAGCTGGAAGACAAGGTGGCGCTGTCGAATGCACGTTCCGACGCGCGCCTGAATTCCGCTGACACGAAGAGCGGCAAGGCGCTCGACGACAAGCTCGCCGACCTGAACCGCGGTCCGTCCGTCGACGACCGTCTCGCCGCATTGAAGAAGCAGCTGGACACGCCTGCGCAGTAAGCGCGACAGGCGATGTGCCGCGCGGTATGCGTGGTTAGCAACGAACCGCGCGGCACGGTAACTCGATAGTCATGGAGACGGGCGTCAATGCGCCCGGCCCGCATCATGAAAAAACTTCTCGCAGCAGCCGGTGTTTCCCTGACGCTCTCGTTGATGCTCGTCTCGGGCGCGGCGTTCGCGGTGCCGACGGCGACGCAGATCGAAACGACGATCCAGCAGGGCAACTGGCCGAAGGCCGACGCGCAGTTGAGTGAAGTGCTGAAGGCGCATCCCGACAGCGCTCGCGCGCACTATCTGTACGCCCAGGTGCTCGACCGCGAAGGCCGCCCCGCCGACGCGCTCGCGCAGCTGCAACAGGCCAAGACGCTCGATCCGCAAGTCCGCTTCACGGACCCGGGCCGATTCGCGGAAACGGAAGCGCGGCTGCGCTCGGACGCAGCGCGTGTAAGCGGCGGTACCTCGCATCGCACGGGCAATCCGTTCGCGCAGCAGGAATCCGCGCCCGCTACACAGGCCGCCACGCAGTCTGCAATCCAGCAGGCGCCCGCGCGGCACGGTCCGTCGATGGGCATGTGGATCGGCATCGTGGTGCTGATCGGCGCGATCGCGCTGATCTTGCGCTGGACGCTGCGCCGCGCGCGCTCGCAGGACGATACGCGCGCCAACGACGATCGCCGCGTGCAGCTCAAGCGCGCGACCGACCTGCTCAACGATGTGCGTTCGCTGAAGCTCGACGTGAAGCTGTCGACGGCGCCCGGCCACGAAGCGCTCGAACGCGAAGTGGAAGGCGCCGAGACGCAGTTGCGGCAACTCGTCGAATCGCTGTCGAACAGCAAGAACCCGGTGCCGCCGTATCAGCTCGAAGATCTTGAGCGACAGGTGGCGAGCCTCAAGGCGCGTGCCGAAGGCCGGCCCGATCCGAACGCGGCGGCTGCGTCGACAGCTGCAGGCGAGTCGCCTTATGCACGCGAAGCGAACGAAGCGTTCGGCCGCGGCCAGCAGACGGGCTATCCGCCGAACTACCCGCCGCAAGCGCCCTATCCGTATCCTCCGCAACAACAGCAGCCGCCCGTTATCGTGCAGCAAGGCGGCGGCTTCGGTGGCGGTATGGGCGGGCTGCTCACGGGCGTTCTGCTGGGCGAAGCGCTCAACTCCGGCCGCGATCGCGTGGTCGAGCGCGATGTGATCGTCGACGACGAATCGCGCAAACGCGGCGGCAACGACGCGGGTTCGATCGACTTCGGCCAGGGCTCCAACGACTGGAGCGATGGCGGCGGAGACGGCAGCGTCGACATGGGCAGCAACGACGACTCGGGCGGCTGGAACGATACCTGACCTTTAACGGCGAGTGTTTTCGTATCAAGCGCCAAGCGCCAAACGCAAAGGGCTCCTTACGGAGCCCTTTTTCATTGCTCTTCGTATCGCGGTACGACCGCTCGTGTCAGCCGTGTGCCTCGTGCTGCGCGAGCACGACGGCACCCGCGAACAGCCTGACGATGAAGCGCTCCGCGTAGTCGATCAGCGACTCGCGTTGCGCAGCATTGCCGATAAATTCGTGCGACAGATGGAACAACTGCAGCACGATCTGCGTGCAGATTTCTTCGACGGTTTCGCGCGGCAGCGAAGGCATCAGATTCAACTGGACGACGTCCTCGGCCATCTCCGTCGACACTTCGTTCAGGTTGACGCGCACCGCTTCGCGCAGCACGGGCGACGTGCCGTGATATTCGGCGAGCGCGCTCAGAAACGCCTCGCGATTTTCCAGCGCAAACGCAAAGAAGGCCGCGCATGCGCGGCGCGGCACGCTATGCGGTTCGTCGTGCGCAGCGAGCCAGCGTTCACGCCGCAGCATCGGCCGCAGACGGCGGCTGACCCATTCGACGGCTTCGCGCGCGAGGTCGTCGAGCGTGTCGAAGTGCCGGTAGAAAGTGTTCGGATTGAGTTCGGCCTCCCGCGCGAGTTCGCGCAGGCCAAGACTCGCGAAGCTGCGCCCACTGGCCGTGAGCCGTAACGCCGCCTCGATCAGTTTGCGCTTGCCGGGCGCGAGTTCCAGTTCAGATGCGGGTTGCATGAGCGTCCGTTAACGATGCAATGCGGCCGATCCGATGTCTCGACCTTCGAGCGAGCACTGTACAACGATCTTGACGCGATGTGTACAGTTGTCTACCCTGCGCTTTAACCGTCGTAGACGGATGTAGACAAAACTATTTTCATCCTAATCGCCATCGCGAGTTTTCGGACTCGAACGATGCGCCGGAGCGCCTGACCCATGCCCTCTCCCCGTCCTGCCGAGATGCGAATCGCGATTATTGGAAGCGGCTTCTCGGGCATCGGCATGGCCATCCGGCTCAAGCGGCTCGGCTATGCATCGGTCTCGATCTATGAAGCGGCGGGTGAGTTGGGTGGCACCTGGCGCGACAACAGCTATCCGGGCGCTGCATGCGATGTGCCGTCGCACCTGTATTCGTTTTCATTCGAAGCGAATCCGGCGTGGTCGCGGGCGTTCAGTCATCAACACGAGATACTCGCGTATCTGAAGCATTGTGCACGCAAGTATCAGGTAGACAGTGCAATCCAGTTCAATGCTCGCGTGACGGCTGCGCGTTTCGATGAAGCACGCCTCGTGTGGTTACTCGACATCGCACGCAATGGCGTGCATGAAACCGTCGAAGCGGAAGTCGTGATCGCGGCGAGCGGCCCGTTGTCTCGTCCCGCGATGCCGCGCATCGACGGAATCGATACGTTCGGCGGCAAGATCTTTCATTCGGCATGCTGGGATCATGCTTATCCGCTCGAAGGCAAGCGCGTCGCTGTCATTGGCACGGGCGCGAGTGCAATCCAGTTCGTGCCGCAGATTCAACCGCGTGTCGCGGAGTTGCTGCTGTTCCAGCGCACCGCACCGTGGATCATGCCCAAGCCCGACAAGCCGATCAGCGATCGCGCGCGCTGGCTCTTCAGGCATTTGCCGTTCACGCAGCGCTTCGTACGCAACGCGATCTACTGGCAGATGGAGTCGCGCGGTATTGGCTTCTTTGTGAGTCCCAGGCTTGCGAATCCGGCGATGAAATTTGCGCGCAGCTACCTCGAACGGCGCGTGAAGGATCCTGCACTGCGCGCGAAAGTCACGCCCGACTACCGGCTCGGATGCAAACGCGTATTGCTGTCGAGCGACTACTATCCTGCAGTCCGCCAGCCGAACGTGAATGTCGTGACGACGCCGATTCGCACTATCGTGCACGACGGCATTGTGACGACCGATGGTGTGCATCACGCCGTCGATGCGATCATCTGCGGCACTGGATTTCAGGTCAACGACGTCGGTGCACCGTTCGATGTATCGGGCATCGGCGGCGCCGACCTCGGCGCGCTGTGGCTGCGCGATGGTCCGCAAGCGTACCTCGGCACGAGCATCGCGGATTTTCCGAACTTCTTCATGATGGCGGGCCCGAACACCGGCCTTGGCCACAACTCGATGATCTACATGATCGAGTCTCAGGTGCAATACATTGCCGACTGTCTGCGCGAACTGCAGCGCCGCGGCGCGCGCACGATGAATCTTCGTGCAGATGTGCAACGCGCATTCAATGAGCGCCTGCAACTCGACATGCAGCAGACAGTCTGGACGAGCGGCTGCCACAGTTGGTACCAGACGAAGAGCGGCAAGGTTACCGCAATCTGGCCGGGCTTCACGTTCACCTTCCGCCGCCGCACGCGTCGCGTGCGCGGCGGCGAATACATCTATTCACGTTAGGAGTCTGCACCGAAGACAGGTGATTTCATACCGTACCCAACAGGGAGACGAAAAAATGAAAAAAGTCGAAACCAACCGGAAAGTGCATGCGACGCTGCCGGCCCGCTCGTTCGCAGCGCGCCTCGGCCTCACCAGCGTTCCGCGCGATGAACTAAAACGCCGTTACACCCAAGCCGGTTCACGATTCGTGCAGATCATGGGCACCGATGTGCACTACATCGACGAAGGCACGGGTGACAGTACGATTGTGATGATCCACGGCTTCGCGTCATCGCTGCATACCTGGAACGATGTTGCATCTGCGATGGCACGCGACTATCGCGTGATCCGGCTCGATCTCCCGCCGTTTGGCGTAACAGGTCCGCTGCGCAATGCGGCGGGCGTCATCGAAACAACGGATCTGCCCACCTATCGGCGCTTCATCGACACGTTCATGCAGGCGCTCGGCATCGCGCGTGCAACGCTGATCGGCAATTCGCTGGGCGGTCTGCTCGCGTGGGATTACGCGGTGCGCCACCGCGATGCCGTCGGGCGGCTCGTGCTGATCGATGCCGCAGGCTTTCCAATGAAGCTGCCCATCTATATCGGTCTGTTCAATCATGCGCCGGTGCGACTGAGCGCGCCGTGGTGCCTGCCGGAAGCGATCATCACGAGCGCCGTGCGCAATGTCTATGGCGACGCGCGCAAGATCGCGCCGGACGTATTGCGCCGCTACGTCGAGTTCTTTCATGGCGAAGGCACGCGCGAAGCGATCGGCAAGATGGTGCCGACGCTCGATTTCGCCGATCTCGATACCAACGTGCTGGATGCACTCGATGTGCCGACGCTGATACTGTGGGGTGCAAAAGATCGCTGGATTCCGCCTGCACATGCAGCGGAATTCGCCCGCCGTATTCCAGGTGCACGATCGATCATGTACGACGGACTCGGACATATCCCGATGGAAGAAGCGCCGCAACGGGTACTGCAGGACTTGCATGCATTTCTCGGCACAACCGACACAGCACGTATTCCATTGCAGGTCTAGCGCCCGTTCTGCGGATATCCGACATACACGAGCGTCTCATAGACGAAGTCGACCGTGCCGTCCTGTGCGGTACGGTCGAACAGTTCACGCAACGCAGCGAGCATCGGTTCATGATTCGGATGCCCGGCTTTCGGCGCGTAGGACGACGACATCAACCGGCCCTTCAGCCCGTCGAAGTCGAGCCGCTGAGCGTTCGGCATACGCGCCATATGGGCGAGACGGTCGCCGAACCAGACGGCCATCGACGCGTCATCGCCATAACGCTCGGACACGGACTGATAGTCATCGCTGAAACGGCGTAACAACGCTTCGTAACCGGCAAGAAAAGGCGTGCCGTCGAGCAGCCGGCTATTCCACATCAACGCGATCAGACCGTGTGGCCTCAGAATGCGCGCGAATTCCTGTCGCGCGGCAATGGGATCGAACCAGTGGAACGCCTGCGCCGCGATGACGAGATCGACGCTCGCGCTGTCCAGTGACGTCGCTTCGCCGGTGCCGGCTACGCTGGTATAGCCCGCGTAATCTTTGAGCCACTCATCGGCGGCGGCTCGCATCGCCTGATTGGGTTCGACGGCAACGACGGGATGCCCCGCGTCCAGAAACAGGCGCGCCGAAATGCCCGTGCCCGCGCCGATGTCGGCAACCTGGGCGTCGTCCGCCAGTCCGCAGGTCGAATGCAGGAACGTGACGATTTCGCGTGGATAGCCCGGCCGGTATTTGACGTAGTCGGACACACGGTCGGTGAAGCGCTGGGTGGAATCATTGTGCATGTTCGGCCATCACTCACAATGCGAAGGATGTCAGCTTACTGCAGTTCATCCTGCACTGCGTGACAGTGCATGGCATTGCGCTTCCTGTTCAGCCGCCGCCCAGCAGGCGTAACAGCCCCCACAGGAACTTGCAGACCATCACGATCAGTTCCCATAGATACACCAGCTGTTCCCAGCCCGATACGCGCGCAAAGGTTTCAATCATCGGTCATTGGTTGGGGATTCGACAGACATGCGGTATGGCGTGCGCACGAACCGCGATCGTACCCGATCCGACTGCGGGATAGTCCCTATCAAGCACTCGCGTAAGGGGCCGTAGAGAAACCGTAAACGTGTGACACGCGTGCAATTCATGTACCGCACTTCATCCGCGGGGTGTCGATCGATGAACTCGCTCGGCTGCGACATGCACTGACACGCATATCAGAAAGACATCGAGACAGCACGCGACCGCGTCGCGCGGTTCAGGAGACTTGGAACATGACGGGCTTTTTCAATCGCCGCTCGCGCCGCAATGGCGGCACTTCTTCCGTTGTCGGCGAGATCGCCGCGCAGGCGGGCAAGCTCGGCATCGAGATCTGCGACGTGTCCGGTCATATCGAAGAAGTCGCCGCGCGCGTCGAGCGACAAGCTGACGTGTGCCACACGCTGCGCCAGTCGGCGGCGGCAACGCTCGCGGGCAACCATCGCATCGCCGCTGCGGCCCGCGAAATGAGCACGGTGACAGCGCAAGCCGCGGGCGATGTCGAAAGCTCGCAGCAGACACTCGACGGATCGCTGTCCGATATACACGGGCTGGTCGAAGGCGTGACGGTGATCGAGAGCCAGATCGGCGCGTTGCGCGCGGCACTCTCGCACGTGAGCCGTGTGTCGGAAGAAATTTCGCTGATCGCCCGGCAAACGCACCTGCTCGCCCTGAACGCAGCGATCGAAGCCGCCCGCGCCGGCGATTTCGGCAAAAGCTTCGCCGTCGTCGCGGCCGAGGTAAAGACGTTGTCCGCGAAGACAGCACAGGCGACGGGTCAGATCGAAACGACGCTCGCCCAGCTCACCGAACAGACGGAGCGTCTGATCACCGAAGGCGCCGAAAACACCGCACGCGCGCAACGCGTACGCGAAGGCACGCGAATGATCGGCGACGTCGTGCATACGACCGGCCACGCCATCATGCAATTGAATGCAGAGGCAAACCAGATCGCGACGCTGTCCGGTGAAATTGAAGAGCAATGTAATGCATTCGAATCGCAGGTGCTGGAGATTGCGACGGACGTCGAGCATTCCGGCGAGAATTTCGTGCAGGCGAAGAACCGGCTCGGCAGTCTGCTCGGCGTATCGGAGAGTCTGATCGAACTGACGGCGGCCACGGGCGCTGCAACGGCCGACACGCCCTTCATCGACGCCGTCGAACGGGCGGCAGCGAAAGTCGGCAAACTGTTCGAAGCGGCCATCGCACGCGGCGAACTGACGATGAGCGACCTGTTCGACGATCGCTACGTGTCCGTGCCCGGCACGAACCCGCCGCAGTTCGTCACACGTTTCACCGAAGCGACCGACCGGATCCTGCCGCTCGTCCAGGAGCCGATGCTCGAACTGGATCCTCGCGTGGCCTTCTGCGCAGCCGTCGACGTGCGCGGCTACCTCCCCACTCACAACCTCAAGTTCTCGCAGCCGCAGCGTGATGACCCCGTCTGGAACGCCGCAAACTGCCGCAATCGACGGATCTTCAACGACCGGACGGGCCTGACTGCCGGCACCAGTACGAAGCGATTTCTGTTGCAGACGTACCGGCGCGACATGGGCGGCGGCGAGTATGCGCTGATGAAGGATGCGTCGGCGCCGATCTTCGTCAATGGCCGGCATTGGGGCGGTCTGCGGATCGGCTACCGGATCTGAGCCTGCACTTTGGTGCCTTCGCATGAAAAATGGCCGGCACCCTCACGGGCGCCGGCCATCTGCATTGAAGTGCTGGCAGCAGCCTGAATCAGATTGCCATCGCCAGACGCCGCTTCTCGGCACGCTGCATGAAGTGATTGGCGATCACCACGCCCACCGTGACGACGGCGATGAACAGCGTCGCGAGCGCGTTCATTTCCGGATTCAGCCCCAGACGCACGCGCGAGAACACCACCAGCGGCAGCGTCGTCGATCCCGGACCAGACAGGAACGCGGACAGCACCAGATCGTCGATGGACAGCGTGAACGACAGCAGCCAGCCCGCGACGAGCGCCTGCGAGATCAGCGGCAACGTGATGAAGAAAAATACACGCAGCGGCGTTGCACCAAGGTCGAGTGCAGCTTCCTCAAGCGACGGATGCAGGTCGCGCACGCGCGACTGCACAATAATCGCAACGTAGGAAATACACAGCATCACGTGACCGATCCAGATCGTGAAAATGCCGCGTCCTGCCGGCCAGCCGAGCCACTTGCCCATTTCGATGAACAGCAGGAGCAGCGAAATGCCCTGGATCACCTCAGGAATCACCAGCGGCGCGTTGATCATGCCGGTGTACAGCGTGAAGCCGCGGAACCGTCCCATGCGCGCGAGCACGAACCCCGCCCACGTGCCGATGATCACCGACGCGAACGCGGTCAGCAACGCCACTCGCAGCGACAGCCATGCGGCGTTGATCAGTTCTTCGTCCTGCAGCAAGGCCGAGTACCAGCGCGTCGAAAAGCGCGTCCATACCGTCACGAGCTGCGACTCGTTGAACGAATACACGACGAGGCTGACAATCGGCACGTAGAGAAACGCGAAGCCGATCGCGAGCGCGATGAACTGCAATACACGATTGGGCTTCATCAGCGCTTCTCCTCCAGTTCCTTCGCCTGCGCGTACTGGAACAGCGCCATCGGCACGAGCAGCAGCAGCACCATTGCGCAGGTGACGGCGGAAGCCATCGGCCAGTCGGCGTTGTCGAAGAACTCATTCCACATCACGCGGCCAATCATCAACGTGTTCGCACCGCCGAGCAGTTCAGGAATCACGTACTCGCCCACCGCGGGGATGAACACGAGCAGACAGCCCGCGATGATGCCGTTCTTCGACAACGGCAGCGTGATCCGCCAGAAGGCCGTCCACGGCTTCGCGCCGAGGTCGTAGGCGGCTTCGAGCAGCGTCATGTCCATCTTCACCAGATGCGCGTAGAGCGGCATCACGAGGAACGGCAGGTACGAATACACCATGCCGATGTAGACGGCCGTGTTCGTGTGATACAGCTCGATAGGCGAATGAATCAGCCCGATCGACATCAGGAAGTTGTTCAGCAACCCGTTGTTCTTCAGGATGCCGATCCACGCATACACGCGGATCAGGAACGACGTCCAGAACGGCAGCATCACGGCCATCATCAGCAGGTTGCGCGTAGCCGGGTTCGAACGCGCGATGTAGTACGCCATCGGATAACCGAGCAGCAGACACAGCAACGTCGAGATCGCGGCGACGACCACCGAGTTCACATACGTCGCGAAGTACAGGCTGTCCGTCAGCAGAAACGCGTAGTGCGACAGGTCGAGCGCGATGTGAACGACGCCGTCCGTGAACGTCGTCAGTTCCGTGTACGGCGGAATGCCGAGTTGAAGATCGGCGAAGCTGATCTTCACGACCAGCAGGAACGGCGCGAGAAAAAACAGCAGCAGCCAGATGAACGGCCCCGCGACGACGGCCGTGCGCCCCGTCAGATGGAAGCGGCGCACGGGCCACATCATGAAGGAATGCAACGCGCTTTTCATGACGTCAGCACCACGCCCGCCGATGCGCTCCAGCGCACGTACACTTCGTCGCCCCAGGTCGGCGTTTCGATCTCGGACAGCGCGAGGCTCGATACGTTGGCGATCACCGTTTTGCCCGCATCGAGCTTCACGTGATATAGCGAGTAGCCGCCCATGTACGCGATGTTCGTGACGGTGCCCTTGCCCCAGTTGAATGCGCCTTCGGGCGGCTTGCGAGTGAGCGCGATACGCTCGGGGCGCACCGAGATCGTCACGGGCATGCCGAGCGGTCCCGTGATGCCGTGGCTCACATACAAACGCACGGGCAGATCCGGCGTTTCGATGTACACGTGATCGGGCTCGTCCTCGACGACGTTGCCGTCGAACAGATTCGTCGAACCGATGAATTCCGCCGAGAAGCGGCTGTTCGGATACTCGTACACTTCGTTCGGCGTGCCGAGTTGCACGATCTCACCTTCGCTCATCACGGCGAGTCGGCCCGCCATCGTCATCGCCTCTTCCTGATCGTGCGTGACCATGATGCAGGTGACGCCGACCTTGTCGAGAATATTGACGAGTTCGATCTGCGTACGCTGGCGAATCTGCTTGTCGAGCGCGGACATCGGCTCGTCAAGCAGCAGCAGCTTCGGACGTTTCACCAAAGAACGTGCAAGCGCCACGCGCTGCTGCTGTCCGCCCGACAGCTGATGCGGCTTGCGTTTCGCAAAGCGCCCCATCTGCACGAGTTCCAGCGCGGACTGCACGCGCTCCTTCAGTTCGGCCTTCGCCACGCCTTCCTGCTTGAGACCGAACGCGACGTTCGCTTCGACCGTCATGTGCGGAAAAAGCGCATACGACTGGAACATCATGTTGACGGGACGGCGATACGGCGGCATCTGCGCGAGGTCTTCGCCGTCGATCAGGATCTTGCCCGACGTGACCGTTTCCAGGCCCGCGAGCATGCGTAGAAGCGTCGACTTGCCGCAACCGGAACTGCCGAGCAGCGCGAACAGCTCGCCCTTCTTGACGGACAGATTGACGCCCTTGACCGCGACCGTCTCGCCGAATTTCTTCACGACGTCGACGATCTGCACGAAGTTTTCCGCTGCATTCTGCGCAGCGGCGGAATTGCCCGAGGACGACACGCCGGCCCCTGCCAGCACGTTCGACTGGTCACTCATGATCTGCTGCTTCTCTCCCTGCATTTGACGAACAAAGCCCCCGGCTGGATACCGAGGGCTTCATGATGATGCTTTCCTGCGCAACCTTGATCCGCGACGCTTAGCGGCCGGACTTGAACTCGGTCCACAGCCGCGTCTGCAGACGCT
Source organism: Paraburkholderia sabiae (assembly GCF_030412785.1). Lineage (NCBI taxonomy): Bacteria > Pseudomonadati > Pseudomonadota > Betaproteobacteria > Burkholderiales > Burkholderiaceae > Paraburkholderia > Paraburkholderia sabiae. The sequence goes on along the minus strand of NZ_CP125295.1, from coordinate 1,583,533 downwards.
GGATTTCAGGCGGCAGCGGCTTGAGCAGGAACAGCGTCTTGACGACGTCCGCCGGCGGATAGACGGCCGGATCGTTCGCGACATCCTTGTCCACGTACTTGCGCGCTTCCGCGTTCGCGCTCGGGTAGTACACGGCATTCGTGATGGCTGCGTGGACCTGCGGCGTTTCGATGTAGTTGATCCACTCCGCGGCCGCTTCCTTGTTCTTCGCGTCCTTCGGAATCGCCATCACGTCGAACCACACGGGCGCGCCGCCCTTCGGAATGTAATAGTCGATCTTGAACGGCTTCTTCGCTTCCGCCGCGCGATGCTTCGCGATCACGACGTCGCCCGACCAGCCGTACGCGAAGCAGACATCGCCGCCGACCATATCGTTGATATAGCCCGACGAGTTGAACTGCGTGATGTACGGACGGATCTTCTTCATCATCGCGAGCGCTTCGCGATAGTCGGCGGGATTCGTGCTCATCGGATCTTTGCCGATGTAGTGCAGCGCGGCCGCGAACATCTGGTCCGGCGCGTCGAGCACGGACACACCGCATGCCTTCAGCTTCGAAATGTTTTCCGGCTTGAAGAGAACGTCCCAGCTGTCGAGGGCCACGCCCTTGCCGAGAATCTGCTGCGCCTTCGTCACGTTGTAGCCGAGGCCCGTCGTGCCGTACGCCCAGGGTACCGTGAACTTGTTGCCGGGATCGGCGCCTGCGACGAGCGCCATCAGCGCGGGATCGAGGTACTTGAGGTTCGGGATCTTCGACTTGTCGAGCGGCGCGAAGATGCCCGCTGCGATCTGCTTGCCCGCGTAGTTGCTGGTCGGCACGACGATGTCGTAGCCCGAATTGCCCGTCAGGAGCTTGGCCTGCAGCGTGTCGTCGCTATCGTAGTTGTCGTACTTGACCTGGACGCCCGTCTGCTTGGTGAAGTTCGGAATCGTGTCCTTGGCGATGTAGTCCGACCAGTTGTACACATTCAGTTGTGTATCTTTTGCCGCCGCCGACATGAAAGGCGTCGCGCACAGTACCAGCGCAGCCAGTTGGCCCACCACCCGTTTCTTCATTCCGTTCTCCGTTCTGACCGGCGCGAAACCGGTCGACTACCCCGCCTCAAGCCGCTGCGTGCCGCTGGCGGCTCCCCTTGAAAAACCCGAAAACTACCATCAATCGATGCCCGATTCAAAAAAAACCGCCAGATGTCGCGCAAAGGGTACAGCGCGCGGCTTTCCGAGGGTCCGGCTCAACTGGCAAACCGGTTCTGGTATCGAATGAATCGGGCACCGCCGCGTCCCGTCAGACCTGCACCGGTCTGCATGCGGTCACGCCGCGGCAAAATTTGGCCGCAATTTTATCGGGTTATCGCGTCCTGTCCACCCGAAAAAAACCCCCTTTCCTGCATCGGAGCGTCACGTGTAGGGCAGGCTCGCTGAAGCGGACTGCATCCCGGCTGAAACGCGTCTTTCTCCATCACTATAGACTGTCAAATAAGCCCAGATAGTGGCGCCACGCGATGTACCGGACTGCATGGCATAAGGCTTGCCCGCGTGGAAAGCGTCTTCCGCCGTCAGAGAGCGATGAACACGAACCCGTTCATATCGAGTGCCTCCCGCCGCCGGCGCCGCCGCGGCACAGGTTCGCCGCGTCCGCAGAACTGGATTTCATTCGTCGGCGCGGGCGCGCTCGTCGCGGTCGGCTACATGGATCCCGGCAACTGGGCGACGGCGCTCGCAGGCGGCGCGAGCTACGGCTACACGCTGCTGAGCGTGGTGGTCGCGTCGAGCCTGATGGCGATGCTGCTGCAATGGGTGTCGTCGCGGCTGGGCGTCGTGACGGGGCGCGACCTCGCGCAGCACTGTCGCGAACGCACGAGCCGGCGCATGACGCTGTTTCTGTGGGTGACCAGCGAGATCGCGATCATCGCCTGCGATGTCGCCGAAGTGGTCGGCAGCGCCGTCGCGCTGCAACTGCTGTTCGGCGTATCGCTAACGGCGGGCGTGCTGATGTCGGCCTTCGGCACCTTCGCGATGCTCGCGTTGCAGCGACACGGCCGCCGCACGCTGGAGACGGTCGTCGTCGCGCTGATCCTGTTCGTCGGCTTGTGCTTCGTGATCGAACTCGCGCTCGCGCGACCGGACTGGCGCGCGGCGCTGACGGGTGCGGCACCCAGCGCCGAACTCCTCCGCAACGCAGGAATGGTGTGGCTGGCGGCCGGCATTCTGGGCGCGACCGTCATGCCGCATAACCTCTATCTGCATTCGGCACTCGTCAAAACCCACGCGCACTCGGACAGCGCCGCCGATATCGGCGACGCCCTGCGCGGCGTCAACTTCGGCACCTTCAGCGCGCTTTCATTGGCTTTCGTCATCAATGCAGCGCTGCTGATCGTGTCGGCTGCCGTGTTCCACGCGAGCGGCCACCGCAACGTGACGGATCTCGCCGATGCGCACCGGTTAATCGCGCCCATCGTCGGCTCGCACTGGGCCGCCATCCTGTTTGCGGCCGCGCTGCTCGCATGCGGGCTGAGCGCGACCGTGACGGGGACGCTGGCGGGTCAGGTGGTGATGGAAGGCTTCCTGCAGATCCGGCTGCCGCGCTGGCAACGCGCGTTGCTCACGCGCTCGCTCGCTATCGGGCCGGCGCTCGTGGCAGTCGGACTGTTCGGCCCGAATGGCTCGGCACAGTTGCTGGTCGCAAGCCAGGTCGTGCTGAGCCTTCAGTTGCCGCTCGCCGTCGTTCCGCTGATCCGCTTCGCATCGGATGCGCGGCTGATGCATGACTGGCGCGTGCGCGGCGTGCCGCTCGTGCTCGCGTGGGCATGCGCGGCGGGCATCATTGCACTGAACGGCGCACTGATCTGGGAAACGGCGACGGGTTGAATGGCGATCCATCGCCGTCGCAACGAAATGCATTGCAAGCGGATGCAGCGAAGTGCAATGCATCGTAATGCATTGAAAGCTCAGTGCAGCCTGCACCGTCGTGGATGCATGCTGCGCGCAAACGTGCAATGCAACTTGGCCCAAACGGAAATCAGGCGCCGAAAGCCGGTTTCGCTTTTGGTTTACCATAGCGGACCGCACGCATTTCCCGCCCAAGGTATCTCGATGTCATCGAATCTGCACGACCTCCCCGACAGCCCATGCATCGGCGTCTGTTCGACGCTCTTCGACGAAGTCTGCAAAGGCTGTGGCCGTACGGCGGCGGAAGTGTCGAACTGGGTGTTTCTCACCGACGACGAGAAACGCGCCGTCTGGACGCGCATCGAGCGCGACGGCACGGCAATGCGTTTCAAATACGACAAGCTGTGAAGCCAACTGCACGGATGAAACTCCGCGCATGCACTGACCCGAACAGCAAAAACGCCGGCTCGTAAGAGGCCGGCGTTTTTCATTGCATGTTCGTTAGACGAAGGATGCTCAGAACTTCATCCCGACGCCCACGCCGACAATCAACGGATCGATATGCAGCGTGCCGAGCGATGCGCCATTGAGCGATGCATCCGTTTTCATCCAGATTTTCTTCACATCGACGTTGGCGAATACCGATTTCGTCAGTTGCACATCGACGCCCATCTGCAACGCCGGACCGAAGCTGCTGCGCTTGACCGAAATCTGCTGGTCGCCCGCATGCAGTCCGTTGTTGTAGAAGTACGTATAGTTCACGCCCGCGCCGACATAGGGCCGGACCTGTCCCTGATGATTGAAGTGATACTGAAGCAACAGCGTGGGCGGCAACACGTTGACACCTCCGAGCCCGCCGAGGCTCGACGTCAACTGGTGCCGCGACGTGGCGAGAATCAGCTCCACGCCGATGTTGTCGCGGATCATGTAGGTGAAATCGAGTTCAGGCACGGTCGCATTGTTGACGTCGACGTTCAGCGTCGACAACGTGTCGCTGGTGCGTGTCTGCGGGACGATGGAAATGGCGCGCAGACGCACGAGCACGTCGCCGGCATGGATGCCTGAGGTCGGGTCGCTGTCGGCGGCGAATGCGTGCGCGGAGGTCAGCGCCAGCCCTGCCATACACAGTGCAGCCGCGATCGATCGAATTGTTGTGTTCATAAGCTACCCTGATTTTTTTGTGTGGTTGCGCGAGTAGCGAAGCGTCGCGCGAGAGCATTGTCGAAGCTCCCTGCGCAGCGCTCCTTGACTCCCGTCAACCCAGGGAAAACGCAAGGCGTCCTGCGACAGCCGGTCGCGCCACACCTGTCAGCAGCAGTTCGAGCAGATCGCGCACGCTGCGAATTGCATTGCCGAACGGCAATGCTTCGCGCCCCCGAAAGAACAGTCCGTTGTTCACGTCTCCGCGCAATGCAGCTGCGAGCCGCGTGTCAATGCAGAAGTGACCGAACTTTTCGATACCGTCGCGCAGACCACATGCACTCAGGCATTCGAGTGCAGTCGGACAGGCGCGCTTGAGTGCACCGATCTTCGTGCGAATGCGCGTTTCGTTACGCAGGTAGCGCTCGAGCCATGGCGTCTTCACGGCACGCGCCGGCAAGCCCGTCACACTGACGAACTCCACGATGTCGTCTGGCGTCGCATCGGCCAGCACGCGCTTGAAGCGGGGATGCGCATCGCCTTCTTCGGTGACCGCGAACGGGGTGCCGACCTGTACGCCGTTCGCACCGGCGTCGAGACATGCACGGACCGCTTCATGACTGTTGATGCCGCCTGCAACGATCACCGGCACTTGAGTTCTGCTGATCTGCAGTGAAGTGAAGAGCGCGTCGATTTCGTGCAGGACGCGTGTGAACTCGAAACGCGCGTCGTGCATGTCGTCGAGATTCGTCACGCCGAGATGACCGCCGGCATGCGCCGGATGCTCGATCACAATGGCATCGGGCAAGCGGCCCTTCTTCATCCACTTCTTCAGCACCACGCCGACGCCGCGGCTGTCGGAGAGAATCGGAATTAACGCGATATCGTGCCCTTGCGTGAGATCGGGCAAATCAAGCGGCAGGCCGGCTCCCATCACGATCGCGTCCGCGCCTTCTTCGCAGGCGATACGCACGTAGTCCGCATGCGCGTTGACGGCCTTCATCACGTTGACGGCGATCATGCCGCGCCCTTCGCTCAGCTTTCGCGCAGCCTGGATTTCGCGCATGAGCGCGGTGCGGTTCGTGTCTTCGAGCGTCGCGCGATCGGGCATCGCGCGGCAGCGTTCGAGCAGGTCCGCGTGATGATGGCGCAGATCGATACTGGCGATCGTGCCGAGCGCACCTTCGCGCGCCACGCTGCCGGCAAGCCGATGCGCGGACACGCCGACGCCCATGCCGCCCTGCACGACAGGCAAGAGCGAGCGCCCACGAATCACAAGCGGATCGAACGGATGAGAAGGAAACATGAGAGGCCTCCGTCGTCGACGGGATTCGACGAAAAGCCTCGATGGTCGCAACTGGAGGATGCAGTATGTTGCGTGAAGTCAAACAAAAAGCGCGTGCCGATTATCGACACGCGCTTTCGTTGCGCTTCGTCAGTCGTCGTGCGCGCCGCGTCAACGTGAAACGGCTTGCGACGCGCATGCAGGTTTATGCAGGCTTGCTGACCTTCAACTGCATTGACTTGTACTCGAGATACTCTTCGAGTCCGTATGTGCCGTTCTCGCGGCCATGGCCCGACTGCTTGAAACCGCCGAACGGCGCGACCATATTCCATGCACCGCCATTGATATCGACCTGCCCGGTGCGCATGCGCCGCGCGACGCCCATCGCGCGCTCGTCGCTACCGGCCCACACTGCACCGCCGAGTCCGTACACCGAATCGTTGGCGATGCGCACTGCTTCCTCTTCGTCCTTGTACGTGAGGATGGTCAGCACGGGCCCGAAGATTTCCTCCTGTGCGATCGTCGCCTTCGGATGCACTCGGCCGAACACCGTCGGCTTCACGAAGAAGCCCTTCGAGATGCCATCCGGCATTCCGGTGCCGCCTGTGATGAGTTCCGCACCCTCTTCGATGCCACTCGAAATATATTGCTGCACGCGAGTCTGCTGTGCAGCCGAAGCAAGCGGACCGAGACGCGTCGTCTCGACACGCGGATCGCCCGCGACGAATGCCTCAGCCGCTTTCCTGGCAAGTTCGCGCGCTTCGTCGTAGCGCGACTCCGGCACGATCATGCGTGTGTGCGCCGAACACGTTTGCCCCGAGTTCAGGAAGCATGCACTGACGGTGCCCTTGATTGCAGCCGCAAAATCGGCGTCGTCGAGAATCACCGATGCCGACTTGCCGCCCAGTTCCAGTGCAACCCGCTTCACCGTCGCGGCTGCCAGTTCCGAGACACGCTTGCCTGCACGCGTCGAACCCGTGAACGACACCATATCGACGGACGGATGACTGGCGAGCACTTCTCCGACCACCGGGCCATAACCGCTAACGAGGTTGAACACGCCTGCGGGCAACCCTGCTTCATGAATCGCTTCCGCCAGCACGAAGGCATTGAGCGGCGCTACTTCCGAAGGCTTGAGCACGATAGTGCAGCCAGCCGCAAGCGCGGCGGCCACCTTCAGCGTGATCTGGTTCAGCGGATAGTTCCACGGCGTGATCGCGGCCACCACGCCAACGGGTTCACGCACGACAAGTGAATTGCCGACCTGCTCCTCGAACTGGAATTCACTCGCGAGCTTTGCATAGGCATTCCAGTTGTACACGGGACCGCCGACCTGGATCGCCCGCGCCAGCTTGATCGGCATACCGACTTCACCGCAGATGAAACCTGCCAGTTCATCCGTGCGTGCCTTGAGGTTGTCTGCAATCTTTTGCAGGTAAGCGCCGCGCTCTTTGGGCGATGTTGCGGCCCAACTGTCGAAGGCTGCGCGCGCGGCAACAATCACGGCTTCAGCATCGGCTTCGATCCCTTCGGGGATACGGCCCATCACTTCTTCCGTGCCCGAATCGATCACGTCGATTGTCCCCGTGCCGCAGGGCTTGATCCATTTGCCGTCGATGTAGAAGTGCTCGAAGGTCTTCATTGTCGTGCGTCCTGTCTCCTGGATAGTCTGCTCATTTTACTCGCGGACCACAGACGCGATCGGACACGTGCAACATCCGTCCGTACGTGACAGCGAACGAATTGGCGACGGCAAATAAAAAACCCGCTTCGTCGGAAGCGGGTTTTGAGGATGTTGCTAGTACGTTGCTTACTGCAAGCCCTGGCTCGACAGGAAGTCTTCGTAATTGCCGCCGAAGTCGTTCAGCGTGCCATCCGTCTTCACTTCGATGATCCGGTGAGCCAGTCCGCTCACGAACTCACGGTCGTGCGAGACGAAGATCAGCGTGCCGTCGTACTTGTCGAGCGCGATCTGCAGCGATTCGATCGATTCCATGTCCATGTGGTTCGTCGGCTCGTCCATCAGCAGCACGTTGTGGCGGCCGAGCATCAGCTTGCCCCAGATCATGCGGCCCTTCTCGCCGCCCGACAGCACCTTCACGGACTTCCTGATGTCGTCTGCATTAAAGAGCAGGCGGCCGAGCGTGCCACGCACCATCTGCTCATCGTCGCCTTCCTTGCGGTACTGGTCGATCCAGTCCATCAGCGTGACGTCGCCCGGGAACTCTTCGTACGTGTCCTGCGGCATGTAGCCGACATTCGCGTTCTCGGCCCATTTCACCGAACCGTGCTCCAGCGCCAGGTTGCCGAGCAGCGAGCGCAGCAGCGTCGTCTTGCCCGCGCCGTTCTCGCCGATAATCGCGATGCGCTCGCCCGGTTGCACGCTGAGGTTGAAGTTGTTGAAGATCGTTCGGTCGTACTTCTTCGTGATGCTGTCCGCGACCACTGCAATATTGTGCAGCTTCTTCTCATACTCGAAGCGGATGAACGGGTTCTGACGCGATGACGGCTTGAATTCCTCGATCTTGATCTTGTCGATCATCTTCAGACGGCTGGTCGCCTGACGTGCTTTCGACTTGTTCGCCGAGAAGCGGCGCACGAAGTCCTGCAGGTCGGCGACACGTTCCTTCGCCTTCGCGTTCGCAGCCTGCTGACGCTCGCGCGCCTGCGTGCTGGCGAGCATGTAGTCGTCGTAGTTGCCCGGATAAACCTTGAGCGTGCCGTAGTCCATGTCCGCCATGTGCGTGCAGACCTGGTTCAGAAAGTGACGATCGTGCGAAATGATGATCATCGTCGAGTCGTACTCGTTCAGCACGTCTTCGAGCCAACGGATGGAGTTGATGTCCAGGTTGTTGGTCGGTTCGTCGAGCAGCAGCACGTCGGGCTTCGAGAACAGCGCCTGCGCGAGCAGCACGCGCAGCTTCCAGCCGGGCGCGACGTTGCTCATCGGACCATTGTGCAGGTCTATCGAGATACCGATGCCGAGCAGCAGTTCGCCCGCACGCGCTTCGGCCGTGTAGCCGTCGTATTCGGCGAACTTTGCTTCCAGTTCGGCCGCGTGCATGTAGTCGTCGTCGGTCGCTTCCGGGTTCGCGTAGATCGCGTCGCGCTCGGTCATGGCCGCCCACATTTCCGTGTGGCCCATCATCACGACGTCGAGCACGCGCACGTCTTCGTACGCGAACTGGTCCTGACGCAGCTTGCCGAGACGGACGTTCGGCTCGAGCATCACGTTGCCCGAACTTTGTTCCAGGTCGCCGCCCAGGATTTTCATGAACGTCGACTTGCCGCAACCGTTCGCACCGATCAGGCCGTAGCGGTTGCCTTCGCCGAATTTGACCGAGATGTTCTCGAACAGGGGCTTCGGCCCGAATTGCATGGTGATGTTGGCAGTAGACAGCACGGCGCGTCCCTTTGAATGATAGATCGGCGAAAAACCAAATATTTTAGCAGGTTATCGCGTCACGCGCGCCGCGCTCCGGGCGGCTGCGATGAGCCCGCTACCCATTTTTACGTGGCGTCTGCAACACGTCGATGAAACCGGACAGATCTGCATCCGCGAGTCCCATCGCTGCACCCAGACGCAACAGTTGCTGCACTGTCCCCGAAACCGGCATTGGAGTGCCTGTTTCATATGCAGCCGCTGCAATCGTGTCGACATCCTTCTGGAACGTGCTCAATGCACCGATGGGCGGCTGGCCAGATTGCGTCATGCGCGGCACGAAGGTCTGCAGCAGCACCGAGTCGGCCCAGCCGCCCGCGAGGGCCTGCGTCAGCCGCGCAGCATCAATGCCGCTGCGCTGCGCAAGGCTGACAGCCTCGGCGATGGCCGCCACTGTCGACGTCACGATTGCCTGATTGCACAGCTTGGTGGTCTGTCCAGCACCCGCCGCGCCCATATGCGTGACGCGCGCCGCATAGGCCCCGATGACGGGCGTCACGGCGGCGACGTCGGCCGCCTCGCCGCCCGCCATTACGGCGAGCGTTCCCGCCATCGCGCCCGACACGCCACCCGACACGGGTGCGTCGATCCAGCCTATGCCCGCTTCGGCGGCACGCCGGGCAAAAGCGCGGGTCGCGGACGGCGGGATGCTGCCGTGATCGACGATCCAGCGCACGGCGCTGTCGCCGTTCTGCTGCAGCACGGCGGGCACGATTCCGTTTGCGCCGAACACCACTTCCTCCACGGCCGCCGCATCGAGTACACACAGGAAAACCGCTTCAGCCCGGCCGACGAGTTCGGCAGGCGTCGACGCAACCGTTGCACCATCCGGCACGAGCGCTTCCGCCTTCGCGCGCGTGCGGTTCCAGACCTGCACTGCATGACCTGCACCCAGAAGATGACGAATCATCGGCGCACCCATCAGTCCCGGCCCGCAAAAACCAATCTCCACTTTTTTCTCCTTCATTCGATGCACAGCATGCATCGGATTGCGTCCGCCGTGCATCGGCGGCATTCGAACCGTTCATGATACCGGCCGCATCGCGTCGCAGCATGTCGGGCACGCGACGTGCAATCTGGTTCGTTCACGCGAAACACATTGCCTATACTTTTTCGACCACCAGGAGGTGCATCATGAGCGACCACGTGTACAAGCACATCGAATTGACGGGTTCGTCCACGAAATCCAGCGACGACGCGATTCGCTGCGCGATCGAAAAGGCGAGCAAAACACTGCGCAATATGCACTGGTTCGAAGTCGTGGAGACGCGCGGTCACATCGAGGACGACAAGGTCCTGCACTGGCAGGTCACACTGAAGGTCGGCTTGCGCATCGAGGATTGAGGCGGCGTCGATTTGCGAGCAACGCGCAACGCGCATTGGAATGCGCGCTGAGCGCTGGCAAGTCCAAGGGCCCATGAAAAAAGCTGCATCCGGTATGACGCCGGATGCAGCTTTTAGCGTGCGCGCATGAAGCGCGAGTCGACACACTACAGTTCGACCGATGCGCCCAGCAAACCTTCGTGCCGCACGCATTTCATTTCGGCACTTTACTTCGGCAGCGAACCGTCCACGCCCTCGACGTACCAGTTCAGGCGCTGCAGTTCGGGATCGGCGAGCGTCTTGCCGGCAGGCACCTTTACAGCGCCCGTTTGATCCTTGATCGGTCCCGTGAACACGTCCCACTTGCCGCTCGCCAGTTGCGTCCGCTTCGCATCGACATCCTTCATTGCATTGGCCGGAATCGCCGACGTATTCAGGTCTTCGAGATTGACGGCCTTCTGCGGAATGCCCCACCACACCGGATCGTTCTTCCACTTGCCGTCCAGCACCTGCTGAATGACAGCCGTGTAGTACACGCCCCAGTGCGCGACGACTGAACCAAGATGCGCGTCGGGACCGAACTTCTTCATGTCCGAATCCCAGCCGAATGCATGCACATGCTTCTCGGAGGCCGTGGCGAGCGTCGCGCTGGAATCGGTGTTCTGCAGCAGCACGTCGGCACCCTGACCGATCAGCGTTTCGGCCGCCTGCTTCTCCTTGCCCGGATCGAACCAGCTGTTGATCCAGATAACCTTGGTATGCACCTTCGGATTCACCGAACGCGCGCCGAGCGTATATGCATTGATGTTGCGCACCACTTCAGGAATCGGTACCGACGCCACGAAGCCGAGTGTATTCGTCTTCGTCACGTAGCCTGCTGCCACGCCCGCAAGATACGCACCCTGATACATGCGGACGTCGTAGGTGCCGAAGTTCGCTGCCTTCTTGTAGCCCGTCGCATGCAGGAAAGTTGTGTCGGGGAAATCCTTTGCCACTTTCAGTTCGAAATCCTGAAACCCAAAGCTCGAACCGAAGATGATCTTGTTGCCCTTGTTCGCCAGGTCGCGGAACACGCGCTCCGAGTCGGCGGATTCCGGCACGTTCTCGACACGCGTGATCTTGATCTTGTTGCCGAACTTCGCTTCCACTTCTTTCGAGCCCTGGTCGTGCGCGTAGGTCCAGCCCGCATCACCCGGGTTGCCGATATACACGAACGCGACGCCGGGCACATCGGCGGCCTGGGCCGTCGACGTCAGCGCGCCGCCCGTGGCGAGCGATGCGGCAGCAATCGCCAGCGCGCTCAGCATGGTTCTCTTTTTCATGTTTTTCTCCTGTCGTTGAATTAGATGTTTTGCTGGATGAACTGGCATGCACTATCCGATATGCACTCAGCAATATGCACTCAGCCCGCCGCGAAGAACGGCTTGCCCAGCGATGCAGGTGCGTTCAGGCGGATCGTGTTCGGATTGCGTGAAATCAGCACGAGCACAACGACCGTCGCGACATACGGGAGCATCGCGAGGAATTGCGTCGGCACTGGAACCCCGATCGCTTGTGCATAAAACTGCAGACCCGTCACTGCACCGAACAATAGTGCACCGATAAGCAGACGCCCCGGACGCCACGTCGCGAACACCACGAGTGCAAGCGCGATCCAGCCGCGACCTGAAGTCAATTGCTCCTGCCACAAATGCAGATTGACGATCGAGTAGTAGCCGCCCGCGAGTCCTGCCATCGCGCCGCCGAAAAGCGTCGCGCCATACCGGACACCGACCACGGGAAAACCGACCGAATGCGCGACTTGCGGCGACTCACCAACCGAGCGCAGCACGAGCCCGGCGCGCGTGCGGTACAGGAACCAGCCGACGACGCCGAACATGATGAACGCGAGATAGTCGAGCGGTGTCAGGCTGAAGAGCGCCGGGCCGAGCACGGGAATCTTCGACAGACCGGGGATGACCCACGCGCCGATCGTCTCGCGCACCGCCGCCGACGTATACGGCTTGCCGACATACGCAGACAGGCCGATGCCGAAGATCGTCAGCGACAGGCCCGTGGCCACCTGGTTGGCGAGCATCGACAGCACGAGGAATGCGAACAGCAGCGACATCGCGATGCCCGCACCGATCGCCGCAAGCACACCGAGCCACGGATTGCCCGTGATCGACGTAACCGCGTAGCCCGTGACGGCGCCCATCAGCATCATGCCTTCGACGCCGAGGTTGAGTACGCCTGACTTCTCGGTGACGAGTTCGCCGACACCTGCGAACATCAGAGGAATCGCGGCAACGACCGCGCTCGACGTGAGCGCGCTGGCTTGTTGAATATCCATATTGACCTGATTTGATCCGCGTTCAGACGGCTTTAAGAGGCCGCGATACCGCGACGGCGCACGCGATAATTGACGAACAGATCTGCGCCCAGCAAACAGAACAGCAGCAGTCCCTGGAACACGCCCGACAACGCCTGCGGCAACTGCATCGACGTCTGGACGGCTTCGCCGCCGAGGTAAAGCAGCGCCATCAACAGACTCGCGAGCACGATGCCGACGGGATGCAGCCGCCCGACGAACACGACGATGATCGCGGTGAACCCGTAGCCCGGCGACCATGTCGCCTGCAATTGCCCGATCGGCCCGGCGATCTCGCCCATCCCGGCCAGACCCGCCAGGCCACCGCTGATTAGCAGCGACGTCCAGATCGTCTTCTTGTCCGAGAAGCCCGCGTAGCGCGCAGCCAGCGGCGCGAGGCCGCCGACGTTCATCCGGAAGCCCGCAAAGCTTTTGCGCATAAAGAGCCACACGAGCGGAATCGCGACAATCGTCACGAGAATCGATGCGTTCAGACGCGTGCCCTTCAGAAATTTCCAATGCCAGTCGCCGTAGAACGTCGGGTACAGCGCGTCGCCTGAGAACATTTCAGAGAGCGGGAAGTTCATGCCCTGCGGATCACGCCATGGGCCGCTCACCAGATAGATCAGCAGTTGCGTCGCGACGTACGTGAGCATCAGGCTCGTGAGAATCTCGTTGGTGTTGAAGCGGCTCTTGAGTAGCGCGGGAATCGCGGCCCACGCCATGCCGCCGAGCACGCCCGCGACCATCATCGTCGGCAGGATCCACCAGCCCGTCGCCTGATCGAAGTAGATCGCCACGCCGCTCGCCGCGATGCCGCCCAGCAGCATCTGGCCTTCGGCGCCGATGTTCCAGACGTTCGCGCGGTAGCCGATGGCAAGACCGAGACCGATCAGACACAGCGGCGACGCCTTGAGCAGCAACTCCGTCCAGCCGTTGACGCTCGACAGCGGCTCGATGAAGAACGCGAACATCGCCTGCGCGGGGTCGCGCCCGACGAGGCTGAAAATCAGAAAGCCGATGGCCAGCGTAAGGAGCGCGGCAATCAGCGGCACGGCGAGCTGCATCGAACGCGATGGCGTCGTGCGAGCTTCGAGTCGATACGGAAGAATCATTGTGCGTTTTTTCGGTGTGGTCTCTGCAGTTGCATTCAGTGCACTTCAATTCATGCGTGCGCAGTTCATGCTGCGGTTATGCATGAGCCGGCTGCTCCGACGACGGCGGCGCGCCCTCACGCTCACCGAACAGCCCCGCTATCCAGCGGCCGATTTCCTCCGCATTCGTATCGCCCGTCTTGCGTGTCGGCGACATGCGCCCACGCGCGATCACGGCGATGCGGTCGCAGATGTCGAACAGCTCTTCGAGTTCTTCCGAGATCACCAGAATCGCGACGCCGCACGCCGACAGGTCGAGCAATTGCTGCCGGATGAATGCGGCCGCGCCGACATCGACGCCCCACGTCGGCTGAGCGACGACCAGCACCTTCGGCGCCTGGAGAATCTCGCGCCCGACGATGAACTTCTGCAGGTTGCCGCCCGACAGGCTCTGTGCAAGCGCGCCTTCGCCGCCGCAGCGCACATCGAACGATTCGATGCAGCGTTTCGCGAACGCACGCATCGCGGCCGCGTTGATCCAGCCCGAGCGCACCATCTGCTGACGGTGCGCTGTCAGCAGCGCATTCTCTGCCAGCGACATCGCCGGCACTGCGCCGCGTCCGAGCCGCTCTTCCGGCACGAACGCAAAACCCAGCCTGCGGCGCGCCGCTGCACTGAGCTTGCCCGCAGGCTTGCCGCAGATCATGACGGCATCGGCGCGATGGCCCTTGTGTTCACCCGACAGCGCCGCCAGCAGTTCCGCCTGGCCATTGCCCGACACGCCTGCGATGCCGAATATTTCACCTGCATGCACGCTGAACGACACGTCGTCGAGTGAAGTGCCGAACGGATCGTCGCTCGCAGATGAAAGATTTTTCACGTCGAGTAGTACGTCGCCAGGCGTATGCACTCGACGTTCGTAATCCGGAAGTGAATGACCGACCATCAGTTGCGCGAGCGATGCATGCGTCTCGTCTCGCGGTTTCACATGACCCGTCACCTTGCCCCCGCGCATCACGGTGGCCGTGTCGCAGAGTTCCTGAATCTCGTCGAGCTTGTGGCTGATGTAGAGAATGCTGCAGCCTTCCGACGCGAGGCGGCGCAGCGTCGCAAACAGCTTGCGCACGGCTTGCGGCGTGAGCACCGACGTCGGCTCGTCCATGATGAGCAGCCGCGGATTCTGCAACAGGCAGCGCACGATCTCGACGCGCTGCCGCTCGCCGACTGTCAGGCTGTGCACGTGACGCTGCGGATCGATGTCCAGACCGTACTCGGCCGACACGTCGCGAATGCGCTTGCCCAGCGCCTTCAGATCGAACGGCTCGTCGAGTGCGAGCGCGATGTTCTCGCCGACTGTCAGCGTTTCGAACAGCGAGAAATGCTGAAACACCATGCCGATGCCGAGCTTGCGCGCGGCCGCCGGATTCGCGATGTCGACGGGCTGACCCTCCCAACGGATTTCACCTGCATCCGGGTGCACTGCGCCGTAGATGATCTTCATCAGCGTGCTCTTGCCCGCGCCGTTTTCGCCGAGCACTGCATGTATTTCGCCGGGAGCGACGATCAGCGTGACGTCGTCGTTCGCGCGAACTGCAGGATATTGCTTGCTGATGCCTGTGAGTGCGAGGCGCGGTGTGGCGTCGCCGCGACGGTTCGCGCCGTTTGCGTGTGGGGTGCCGCCCGTCGGGCTGCCTGTCGATGTGTCGCTCATGTTGTTCCGTGTTACGCGTGTGGCCGGCCGCACGCTACGCCCGGCGTGCTTCCCGCTTGAATATCCGTCGATTTCCGGGCGCACTTCGCTCGAACTCCGATCGGCACGCGCGTGTCGTGCTATTGCAGCCGATCGACAATACCGAAATCACCCTTCTCAGTCGAGCCGCCAAAATTCCCGCAAAGCCGCGCCGCTACGTGGTTTGCGGGTATCCCTCCCTTGACGGCTTTCTATCTCTATATTAAAACGCATATACCCCCAAGCCCGATCGATCAGCCAGAACATATATTTCGGAGAAGTCATGAGTCAGCAACGCGAGGCGATCGACACTTACCTACTGCGCGTCTTGCACACCCTTCTGATGGAGCGCAGCGTCACGCGCGCCGCCGTCAAACTGAACCAGTCCCAACCCGCAATCAGCGCTGCATTGCGTCGACTGCGCGACATCACCGGCGATCCGCTTCTGGTACGCGGCAAGTCCGGCATGGTGCCGACCGAGTACGGACTGCGTCTGCTCGAACCGGTGCAAAATGCACTGCGCGAAATCGAACGCATTAAATTTCAGCAGCACAATTTCGATCCTGCGACTTCGATCCGTTGCTACCGCATCGGCTGTCCGGACTACCTGAACGTGCTGTTCGTGCCAACTGTCGTCGAGCGCTTCCGTCAGGCTGCACCGAACGCGACACTCGAATTCCACTCGCTCGGACCTGCATTCGACTACGAACTGGCGCTCGAAGACGGCAAGCTCGATATCGTGGTCGGCAACTGGCCGGAACCGCCCGAGCAGTTGCATCTGTCCAATCTGTTTGTCGACCAGATCGTGTGCCTGATGAGCAACACGCATCCGTTCGCCAAGCGCGGCGGACTAACGCTCGACCAGTACCTGAACGCGCCGCATCTCGCGCCGACACCTTATTCCGTCGGCCAGCGCGGCGCGATCGACGTGCATCTCGCGCGCGAGCGCCTGAAGCGGCATGTCGTCGTCACGCTGCCCTACTTCAATCTCGCGCCGTACGTCCTGATCAAGTCCGACCTCATCTTCACGACGACGCGCCTGTTCGCCGACTACTACGCGAAGTTCCTGCCGCTGACCGTCGTGCCCGCACCGCTGGACTTCCCGCCGATGCAGTACTACCAGTTGTGGCATGAACGCGTGCACTACTCCGATGAAGTGCGCTGGCTGCGCAGTCTCGTCGCCGAAGCGACCAAGACGCTGATCGACAAGTAACGCACTCGCACTATCTTGCAGGCGGCGGTTTCGAACCGCCGCTTTGCGTTTTAGTGCATCACTCAAGCTGCAGTTTGGTACAGCGTCTTTGCGAGACTGTTGTGCCGCTCGATCACCGGCCCAAGATCGACGGTGGCCAAAACACCGTCTTTCACCACAACCTTCCCGTCGATCACACTCGTCGAGACCTGCGAAGGCGCGCAGAACACCAGCGCCGCGACGGGATCATGCAGCGCGCCGGCAAAGAACGGCTGACGCAAATCGAACGATACGAAATCCGCCGCCATGCCGGGCGCCAGCGCGCCGATATCGTCGCGGTTCAGCACTTTTGCGCCGCCGAGCGTCGCAATTTCGAGCGCCTCGCGCGCGGTCATCGCGTCCGGGCCGAAACCAACCCGCTGCAACAGCAGCGCCTGACGCACCTCGGCAATCATCTGCGCGCCATCGTTCGACGCCGATCCGTCGACGCCCAATCCGACGGGCACGCCCGCCAGCCGCATCTTTTTCACGGGCGCGATGCCCGACGCGAGCCGCATGTTCGAACACGGACAATGCGCGACGCCCGTTCCCGTGCGGGCGAACAGCTGGATGCCGGCGTCGTCGAGCTGCACACAGTGCGCATGCCACACGTCACGTCCGACCCAGCCGAGATCCTCTGCATACTCTGCCGGCGTCATCCCGAACTTCTCGCGGCTGTATGCAATATCGTTCACGTTCTCCGCGAGATGGGTATGCAGCGACACCCCGTAGTGGCGCGCCAGTGCAGCCGACTCTCGCATCAGATCGCGGCTCACCGAAAACGGCGAGCACGGTGCAACGACGACGCGCAGCATCGCGTAGCGGCCATCGTCGTGATACGTCTCGATCAGGCGCTGCGTGTCCTTCAGGATGTCCGCTTCCTGTTCGACGACTGAATCCGGCGGCAGACCGCCGTCTTTCTGTCCGACGCTCATGCTCCCGCGGCTCGCATGAAATCGCATGCCGATACGGCGCGCGGCCGCGATGCTGTCGTCGAGCCGGCTGCCGTTCGGATAGATGTACAGGTGATCGCTCGACGTCGTGCAGCCCGACAGCAGCAGTTCAGCCATCGCCGTCAGCGTCGACACCTCGATCATGTCCGGCGTGAGATTCGCCCACACCTTGTACAGGTTCGTCAGCCAGCCGAACAGCTCCGCGTCCTGCGCAGCGGGAATGGCGCGCGTCAGGCTCTGATACATGTGGTGGTGCGTGTTGACCAGGCCGGGAATCACGAGGTGACCCGTCATGTCGAGGATCTCGTCGGCGGTATCAGGCAATGCGTCCGTGTGATCGACGGCAACGATCCGGTTGCCTTCGATATAGAGGCCGCCGTCGCGTAACTCGCGCCGTTCGCCGTCCATCGTGACCAGTACATCCGCATGCCGGACCAGCATCGTCCTGCCGCGCTGGTCATCTGTTCGGGTCAAACCGGTTGCATTGGTTTGCATCGTCATTCGTTTCTCCAGTGCTGCCCTGTGCCGCCGCCGATCAGGCCGATGAGGCCGATGCACGATGCTGCTCCCCGGACCACTTCTGCTGCATGTGGCCACCAAAGCTGCATCGTTGTGCCGTCGCCGCAGCGCGCGGATTCCGGGCAAGAAGCAAAAGTCGTTCGAACGCGATGTCGCCGGCACGCTACCGTGCCGCCGCGTCCGTTCGAACGCAGTTGGCCCGGTTACCCAGCGTGTTCCGCCGTCTTCGGGATGCACGGCTGAGCCGCGCATGGACGTAACCTTCGGGCGACAAAATTGCGCTGGCAACTCACGGGATTGCGATACCGGAGTTCACGCCGCGCATATAGTCGGCATTTTTGGCGCCGGTACGATCGGAATCGCGGGCACCGCCGCCCGTCGTGCATGCAGTGGACTGCCTGTTCAGCGGCTCCCGGCGGGGCGTCATGCGTCAGCGATTATCTTTCCTATCGCTCGCTCGCGAAGGTGAACAATGTTTCTACAATGGATGTCACGGCGCTCGTTTCAATCCGCCGACGGGTATGTAGCCACTGACGTGGAGCCTCGATCCGCCGCAATGTGTCATGGATCGGGCCGCCGCTGAAACCTCGCATCTACACAAGGACAATCGCGAATGGGCAAGCTCACTACCCACGTGCTCGACACGGCAAACGGCCGTCCCGGCGCAGATATCAAGGTCGAACTCTTTGCGCTTTCCGGCGACACGCGCCGAGCGCTCAAAACTACCACCACCAATCACGACGGCCGCTGCAACGAGCCGCTGCTCGAAGGCGAGACGCTTACCGTCGGCGAATATGAACTCGTGTTCCATGCGGGCGACTATTTCGCGTCGATCGGCACCAAAGTGCCGGAACCGCGCTTCGTCGACCGCGTCGTGCTTCGCTTCGGCGTTGCCGATGCAGGTGCGCACTATCACGTGCCGCTGCTGGTATCGCCGTGGTCGTACAGCACTTACCGCGGCAGCTGACGCGAAAAGCGAACCGGTGTCGTATGCATGATCGTGCGCGTGGGTGCATTTCGCAGATGACTTGGAGACATACGCGAAGCGCAAGCCAGTCAAACGCGGCCGATCGGCATCCGATTTCACCCGACTGCCGTTGCATGCATTGATCCGCTGACGGACATGCACCGGCGCAATAACCCCGCATGCCGCGCAACACTCGAGATGCTGCGCGAACAACGAATCAGGAGTGGAGGAGTTTCATGGAAGGCTTCGTTACCGACTGGCTGAATCTTGCGATTCGCTGGTTTCACGTTATCGCCGCGATCGCATGGATCGGCGAGTCGTTCTATTTCGTCGCACTCGACAACAGCCTGAAACCGCCGACCGATCCGAACCAGCGCCGTCGAGGCGTATTCGGCGAGCTGTGGCACGTGCACGGCGGCGGCTTCTACAACATGCAGAAATACACCGTCGCGCCGCCTGAAATGCCCGACGACCTGCACTGGTCGAAGTGGCCGTCGTACACGACGTGGCTGTCCGGCTTCGGTCTCTTCACGGTGCTGTACCTGTTCGCGCCGAACACGTATCTGATCGACAAGAACGTGCTCGACATGGGTCCCGTCGTCGCGATTTTCTCGGCGCTCGGGTTCCTTGCGGCGGGCTGGATCGTGTATGACTCGCTGTGCCGGCTGCTCGGCAACAAGGACAAGGTTCTCGGCATCTGCGTGGGCATCTATGTGCTGATCGCGGCGTTCCTCGCGTGTCACATCTTCGCGGGCCGCGCGGCGTATCTGATCATGGGCGCGATGCTCGCGACGATCATGTCGGCGAACGTGTTCTTCGTGATCATTCCCGGCCAGCGCAAGATGGTCGATGCGATGCTCAAGGGCGACACGCCGAACCCGATTTACGGCAAGCGCGGCAAGCAACGCTCGGTGCATAACACGTATTTCACGCTGCCCGTGGTGTTCGCGATGCTGTCGAACCACTACGCGATGACGTACACGCATCCGTACAACTGGGCGGTGCTGGTCGTCATCATGCTGGCGGGTGCGCTCATCCGTCAGTTCTTCGTGATGCGTCATCGCGGCCAGGTGTTGTGGTATCTGCCGCTGGGCGGCGTCGCGCTGATGTTCGGTGCGCTGTTCTGGACGATGCCGCGGCCTGTCGTGCCTGTTGCCGAGGCCGCGAATGCGCCTGTCGTGAAGGTCGCCGATATCGTTCCTGTGCTGCAGCAACGTTGCGTTGCGTGTCACTCGGCGCATCCGTCGATGATGGGTAGTGCGCCTGCCGGTGTGCTGCTCGATACGCCTGAAGAGATTTCGACGAACGCTCAGCGGATTTATCAGCAGGCTGTGACTTTGAAGGCGATGCCGCTGGGGAATGTCACGCATATGACTGACGACGAGCGTCAGAAGATCGCTGCCTGGTTTCAGGGCGGTGCGCACTGAGGTGTCACGGGCGTGAGCCCGTTTTTCCCCAAGGTTCACGGGCTGTTCGTTTTGCACGACGGCCCGTTTTTTTATCTGCGACCTAGTCGCCATTGTTTGTTTTCTGGTTTTTGCTTTCGGCTGGCATCCGCGATTTCGTATCGGTTTGCTAGCGTTGCCCCTGTGCGAGGCAGCACCTACTTTTCTTTGCAGCGGCAAAGAAAAACAGGCAAAAGAAAACCGCTCACATCTCCAGCGCATGTCTCAACCCACGGGTCCTCAACGTCCCCATCCTTCACGCGACAGCGCACCTCACCGTATGTTCCTTGCAAGCGTCCTCACCGGATGCCTCACCCACTTCGAGCGCGTTTTCAGTGGTCTGCGTCGCTGTTCAGCTCCCACCCATTTGCGAAAAACCACGTGCAGGCTTCCGCGCCACAAAACACTGCGTTTCCCATAGGCCGCTTTCATTCATCCGAGGGCTGTTGAGCACGGGCCAGTAGATCGCCGATCTGCGCGCGCTTTAACGTTTCTGACGATGTCCGAAACCCTTCCATTTTGGACAAACTCTCCGACTCGACGTTGAGCTATGCTGCTTCGACACGGTGTATCTCGGGGAGGGTGCGATGGGCGATCCCAAAATCGACCCAAGCGATTGTCTTGTGCTGGCGAGGGTGCTTCGCAGACGGACGGTAGAGAGTCTGTCTACGACGCTCGGGGGGGGGGGGGATAGAAGTGCCCTGCTTTCTGAAATCACGCAACTCGTCGAATTGATCAAACCTGTCGTCTCGCACGATAAGTATTTTCACACCCATACCGAGCTGGCTCTCATCATGGTCTCGGCCGACGATCCCATGTCCGCTCTAGATCACATTGTCGCGTTGCTTGCCAGGTGCGGTGCCGTTCGAACACAACGGCCACCCCTGTAGTCCCTCTTGTCGGTTTCGACCTGGAACAAAAACTCCCTTTGTACCTTGAGACTGCAACGCCTGAAGCACCGATACGAAATCGTGGATGCCAGCGAAATCAGCAAAACAATCACATCGCCAACAGCAAAAACCAGAAAGCCCACCGCAGATCCAATCCGCAATGGGCTTTCCAGAAACAAAAAACCAAAAACGCCGCAGGCAATCAAACCACAACAGAACTCAAAGCCTCTTCAGTCAACCACAGCGATTCCCGCAAATCGAGCTCATGGAGATTAAGCCCCTCGCCACCACGATCGACGACGATGAAATCGCTCACCTCCCCCAACGAAAGCAGCGGATGATGCCACACGCCCTTCGCATAATTCACGCCTTGCCATCCACTCGTGACAAAAGCACGAATCTCCGACTCGACCAGTTCACCACGAGGCGCAACCACCACAAGATAAGGCTTGTCGTTCAGCGGAATGAAGGCCTGTGAGCCGAGCGGATGCCGCTCCATCATCTTCACTTCGAACGGCAGCACACGCGGTTGTCCGCGAAACAGATTGACGAGCGTGCGGCCGCCCTCATCCGTGACATCGACATGCGCGAGATCGTGAAACCGGATCGTCGTGCCGAGATTGATCGGGATCTGCTTCGCGCCGTCCAGTTCGATCACATCGCCGAACGGCGCGAACGCCTCGCGTGTCAGCGGTTCGATGGCGAGTGTCTTCATGATGCGAGTGTGCCCCACAGACGCAGACGCGACACGCCACCGTCCGGAATGATGTTGAAGCGGATATGCGTCACGGGACCGAGCGCAGCGATTTCGCTTTCATAGAAATGCTGCTTGTCCATCTGCAATTTCTGTTCGCCGAGCAGCACGGGCCAGAACATCGCCTGCGTGATCAGCGAACTGTCGGTGCCGCCCGTCACGAACGCAGCCTGAATCGAGCAGCGATCCGGATAGTTGCCCTTGAAGTGAGCGGTATCGACTTCGATCTTCTTGATGACGCCCGGTTGGGCAAGCGCGACGATCGCCCAGTCGTTGCCCGGCTCGCGGCGACGGCGCGTTTCCCAGCCATCGCCCATGTTGACGCCGCGGCCCGGCATCAGCAGCGTCGACGCAGCGCCGAAGTGCTGGTTGTTCGCAGCGACCAGATACGCGCCGTTTTCCATCGCGGCGAGATCGAACAGATCGGTGCGGCTCGCGCCCGCCCAGTTCACCTGCGGCTGACCGTACACACGCAGACGCGCGATGCCGCCGTCCGGATAGATGTTCACGCGCAAATGCGTGTATGCGTTCGCATCGCTCACGTCGAGGTAGTGATGGCTGTTGCCCTGCAGCGTCGTCGACGGCACGATTTCGGTCCATTGCGTCGACTGGTTCGGCGCGCCATCGACAACACGCGCCGCTTCCACCGATGCCGCCGGCGGGAAGTTACCCGTGAAGTGGCTCGTATCGATATCGAGGCCCTTGATCACGCCCGGACGCGCGAGCTTGACGACACACCAGTCATAGCCCGTCGTGCGCTTGCGGCGCGTTTCCCAGCCGTCCATCCACTTGCCGTGCTCATCGTACTTGCCCGGAATGAAAACGGCCGGCTCCGGATTCAGCATGCGGTCTTTCGGCGCGAAGAAATCGTCGCTGGATTCGAGCGCCTGCGCGCCGAGACGCGGGTCCGCGAGATTCACGAAACGGCGTGTGAATTCGGGAGCGTTGGGATCGAGAATCGGGAGTGCCATCGTTGTCTTCCTTGCTGTCTGGTTGTTGCTTTGTGTGTGCGCGTGTCGGCGTCGCTTGCCTGGCGATCAGCCCACGATCATGCGTGAATCAGATCGTCGAGCCGGAAACGCGCGATGCGATAAATCTGGTCGAGGCTCGCACGCAGTTCATCGGCGCGGCTGTTGTTCACGCGCGCCTCGAAGTTCGCGATGATGCCGTGCCGGTCATAGCCGCGCACCGCAAGAATGAACGGGAAGCCGAATTTCTCGCGATACGCAGCATTCAGGCTCAACAGCTTGTCGAACTCTTGCTGCGTGCATTGATCGAGTCCGGCGCCGCTCTGCTCGCGCGTCGATTCGGCCGTCAGTTCACCGCGCACAGCCGCCTTGCCCGCGAGTTCCGGGTGAGCATTGATCAGCGCGAGTTGCTTTGCCTCGCCCGCTGTTTCGACGGCATGCGACATCGTCTTGTGCAACGCGTCGATGCTCGCATACGGACGCTGCGCCGCCGCGACTTCGGCGACCCACGGCGAATGTTCGAAGATGCCCGACAGCGCTGCGACGAACGCGTCGGTCGAAATGCTGTTCAGTTGGTCCAGTGTGTATTGCATCGCCTTCATGCGGCCGCCCCGCGGTTGTCCTGTTGCTGGTAAGGATGATGTTCGCGCCAGTGCCGCGCGATATCGACGCGGCGCGTGACCCACACGCGCTCGTGCTTTTCGATGTGATCGAGAAAACGCTGCAGCGCGCGGAAGCGCCCAGGGCGCCCGAGCAGCCGGCAGTGCATGCCGATCGACAGCATCTTCGGCGCTTCGTCGCCCTCTTCGTAGAGCACGTCGAATGCATCGCGCAGATACGTGAAGAAGTGGTCCGCCGTGTTGAAGCCTTGCGGCGTGGCGAATCGCATGTCGTTGGTATCGAGCGTGTACGGCACGATCAGATGCGGCACTGTCGCGCCGCCCGTCACGTCGACGTTCATCCAGAACGGCAGGTCGTCGCCGTAGTTATCGGAGTCGTACAGGAAGCCGCCGTATTCGGCGACGAGCCGATGCGTATTGGGACTGTCGCGACCCGTGTACCAGCCGAGCGGACGCTGGCCCGTCACGCGCTCGATCGCTTCCATGCCGAGGCGCATATGCTCGGCCTCGCGTTCCGGCGACATGTCCTGATAGTGAATCCAGCGATACCCGTGGCACGCGATCTCATGCCCCAGTTCGACGAACGCACGCGCGACCTCAGGATGCCGCTCGATCGCCATGCCGACGCCGAACACCGTCAGCGGCAAGCCGCGCTTTTCGAACTCGCGCAGGATGCGCCACACGCCCGCGCGCGAGCCGTATTCGTAGATCGACTCCATGCTCATGTGACGCGACGGATAGGAGGCCGCACCGACGATCTCCGACAGGAACTGCTCCGAGCCCGGATCGCCGTGCAGCACGCAGTTCTCGCCGCCCTCTTCGTAGTTGAGAACGAACTGGACTGCGACGCGTGCGCGTCCCGGCCAGTTCGCCTGCACAGGGTGGCGGCCGTAGCCGATCAGATCGCGCGGGTAGTTCGGGTCGAGTGACATGATGTAAATGGCGCAGCGGTTGACGAGCAGATGATCTGCAAATGCGCCGGCGGACGTCGTGCAAGCGGGAAACGCGCTACGGCAAGGCCGGCAGGGTTGAACCAGTGTAGCGAAAACACCCGGGTGCGCCCATACACCCGGGCAGATAGTGCGTGTCAGACTGAGTGTATGTGCGGTGCAATATCGGCGGCAGGGTCGGCGCGCAATGCGCTCGCGTTAACCCGAAGCAGCGCGTCGCTGGCCGGGTGCTGCGCGGGAGCAGCTGCGGGCTGCTCGCCTGTCGGGCTGAAGCGCGCGAACTCGCCGTCATAGCGCTTGCGCAGCGGCCTCGCGTAATCGCCGCGCTTGGCGGTTGCCAGCCGCAGCGCAACAAGCGCCTCGATCCACTTCACGGCGGCCGTCACCCCTTCGACCACAGGCGCGCCCAACGCGTCCTCGATTTCCCGGCACAACTCGGCCATCCCCGCACAGCCGAGCACGATCGCATCCGACCCATCCTCGTCGAGTGCACGGCGGCACTCGTCGAGAATGATGCGGCGCGCAGCGGAGCCGGGTTGATCGAGTTCGAGCACGGCGACATCCGTTGCCCGCACGTTTCGGCAGAAACGCTTCATGCCGTAGCGCTCGGCCAGATGCCAGGCCATGCCGCAGGTGCGCGACAGCGTCGTCACTACCGAGAAGCCCGGCGCCAGCACGCTCGCCGCATGCATCGCCGCCTCCGCGATACCGATCACCGGGCCGCGCGCCAGTTCGCGCGCCGCATACAGGCCGGGATCGCCGAAACATGCAATCACATAGCCATCGAAGCCTTCGCGCTCGCCCGCTTCGATTTCCGCGAGCAGCCCCGGCGTGGCGAGCGCCTCGTCGTAATAGCCTTCGATCGACGGCGGGCCCATCGTCGGGCTCACTGCCACCAGCTCCGTGCCCGGCGCCACGACGTCGCGCGCACAACGGCCCATCGCTTCCGTCATCCGTTGCGTCGTGTTCGGGTTGATCAGTTTGATACGCATGTCGACTCCCGTTACTGCATTTGATGAACTGTCATGCACGCTTCATGCACCGCGCGGCAGGTTGCGTGCGAGCACGCTGTAGAACACTGCACCGAGGCCTGCGCCGATGAACCAGGAGAAGTTCGCGAGACCATTCAGCGACGGCACCATCACGCAGATCACTGCAATCACTGCAGCCGGCAGCAGTGCTGCAACTGCACGATAGTTCACGCCATTGTGATACCAGTACGAGCCTTTTTCCGACACCGTGTACAGATCGTCCAGCACGATCTTCTGACGCTTCACGAGGAAGAAATCGACGATCAGGATGCCGTACAAAGGTCCAATGAAGCTGCCGAGCACGTCGAGCGTGTAGTGGATCACAGCCGGGTTATTGAACAGGTTCCACGGCGTGATGAAAATCGATGCCACTGCAGCCAGCATGCCGCCTGCGCGCCAGCTGATGAGCTTCGGTGCAACGTTCGAGAAATCGAATGCAGGCGACACGAAGTTGGCGACGATGTTGATGCCGATGGTCGCGATCGTGAACGTCAGCGCGCCGAGAATCACGGCCGTCGGGTAGTCGATACGGCCGACTGTTTCGACGGGATCGGTGATCAGTTCACCGAACACAGGCAGCGTCGCTGCCGTCGTGACGACCGTCACCAGCGAGAACGCGAGAAAGTTGACGGGCAGGCCCCAGAAATTGCCGCGCTTGACGCTGCGGAAGCTCTTGCCGTAGCGCGAGAAGTCACCGAAGTTCAGCATCGGGCCCGAGAAGTACGACACCACCAGCGAGATCGCCGTGATCATCACGGGGATGACTTCCATGCCGTGATACTTCACGCCGCCAAGGTTGATGCCGATGTTCTGCCAGCCTGCACGCCAGATCATGTAGCCGGCGAGAATGAACATCACCACGTACACGGCAGGACCGGCGAAGTCGATGAACTTCTTGATCGTCTCCATGCCGTTCCAGAACACGAGTGCCTGCAGCACCCACAGCAGCATGAAGCCGGTCCAGCCAACCGTCGACAGGCCCATGAAACCGTGACGATGCACGTCTGCATAAGGTAGCAGTTGCGGGAAGAACTTGAGCACGACGATCACCAGCGCGCTCGATGCAAGATAAGTCTGGATGCCGTACCACGCGACGGCAATCAGGCCGCGAATCACGGCAGGTACGTTCGCGCCCAGCACGCCGAACGTCGCGCGGCACGCGACGGGATACGGCACGCCGTTCTGCTGGCTCGGCTTCGCGATCATGTTGCACAGCATGTTGACGATCGTGATGCCGACCAGCAGCGCGATCAGCACTTGCCAGCTCGTGAGACCGAGCGCGAAGAGGCTGCCTGCGAACACGTAGCCGCCGACGCTATGCACGTCCGACATCCAGAACGCGAAGATGTTGTAGGCGCCCCACGTCTGATGCTTGAGCGGCGCGAGGTCTTCGTTGTACAGGCGTTCGCTGTAGCCTGCGGGCAGCGCATGACCGCCTTGCGCGCCGCTCTCGTAATCGGGGATTGCCGAACTATCCGGTGCTGCACTGAACTGAGCCATGAATTCCTCCTGGGGATGGGTACGTCGAGGTCGATCGACGGGCACTGCATCGTGTATGCCAGGCGCACGGCAAGCCCACTATGTGGCATGTGCCGATGCGTATCGCGTACAGGTTGCCGCGGATGTCTCCGTACTTACGTACTTGTTTTGATGGCCCGGCAGGCATTCCGCGCCTACCTGCAAGGCTTTGCCGCGTGAGCGTGGCCGCCGGATGAGCGTCCATCGCCTTACGGTCTTTCGGTCTCGACGCGAGCGGGTGTGGCTCGCGTCCGGTCAGATCGCAATCGTCCTGTGGATCGACAGGCCGACTTTCTGGTCAATCACCGTTCACTTCGGTGCGGCGCGCACCGCCCGCGGGCGCGGGCAGGCGTCGGCTCGCACGTCGACAATCGTCAGCCGGCAGCGCCTTTGGGCGCGCGCATGCCGAATACTTCGTGCAGATCGGTCCCACCGCTCGCCGGCCGATCCAGCATCTTCAACTCCACGCTCTGCAGATGGCGCGACATCAGCGCACCTGCCGTTTTGGCGTCGCCTGCATCAAGCGCTGCGAGAATCGCTTCGTGGTCTTCGAATGAACACGGGCTGCGGCCCAGCGATTCGTACAGCGCCGAGATCAGCGTCGAGCGCGCCACCAGCCCGCCGAGGCAATCGCACAGCACCGTGTTGCCCGTCAGCGTCGCGAGTTCCGTGTGGAACTCGCCCGACAACCGGATCCACGCTGGAAAGTCTCGCGATTCGAACGCCTTGCGTTCCCGCGCGATCATTCCGCCGATGCTCTTCAACCGCCGCGAGCCCTGGCTCGCGCAAATTTTCTCGACTACCGCCAGTTCGATGATCCGGCGCATTTCGAACACTTCATGCACTTCCTGTAGCGACGGACTTGCGACAAATGCACCGCGGTTCGGCTCCAGATCGACGAGGCGGTCGGTGGCCAACTGGGCCAGCGCCTGGCGGATCGGTCCGCGCTTGACGCCGAACACTTCGCACAACTGCGCTTCCGTCAATTTCGCGCCAGGCGCGAGCCGATGCTCGAGGATCGCGGCGCGAATGCGCTCGGCGATCGCTTCGGGTTTCGTGCTGCTCGAGGCTGCGGTGAGTGTCTCGGACATGATGAGCGTCGTGTTATGTGGTCCATCTTAGGATGGACATAAAAATTGTCAACAATTTAGGCTGCCGATTTTCGACAATTTTGGTTTGGACTGACGAGCCCAAAAGTTGTCGAAATCGTCGGAAAGCCTTTCCCCATGGGCGTTGCGCGTGCATAGACTGCTCGATCGCCGTCGACCCTGCAAGCTATTTTGTCAACAAAATCTGGTTCGGGCGATGGGCGTTTGTTTTTGGGGATCATGAAAAACAAGACCGTTAGTTGCATTCGTAGCTCAAAAATAAAGGCGAGCCGAACTCGCCTTCAATGCCGCGCGACCGAGACGCTTCGGTCAATCGAGCACCGGATGCCCCGATACCGCCAGCTTGAACCCATGCGCCCCCGCGACGAGATGCGCTTCGGCGCCGACGGGCAGCGTCACCATATCGGGAATGTGGCCGAACTGCAGACCTGTCACGATGGGAATGCCGATCACCGACCTCACCTGCTCGACCATCGCACGGAGGTCGTAGCCATTGTCGTAGTCGAAAGGCTTGCCGCCCGAGAAATCGCCGAGCACGAGCGCCTGCTGCCGTTCGAGAATGCCCGCCAGATGCAGCTGATAAATCAGCCGCTCGATCCGGAACGGCTGCTCGTTCACGTCTTCGACGAACAGGATCCCGCCTTCCACGGGCGGCATATACGGCGAGCCGACCAGCGACGCGAGCACGGCCAGATTGCCGCCCCACAGCGTGCCCGTGACATCGACGGTCTGCGCCTGCGGCGTCGTGCTGGAAACGGTGAAACTCTCCGACGTCAGCGCGTGCCAGAAGTTTTTCATCGTGAAGTCGCTGACGTTTTCCGCGCCGAAATCCACGGCGAGCATCGGGCCGCCGAAGGTCGTCACGCCAGCCTGCGACAACAGCGCCAGTTGCAGCGCCGTGAAATCGCTGTGTCCGCAAAACGCGATCGGCTGATCGCGCAGGCGGCGCTGCAGGCCCCGATAGTCGAGCCCGTGCAAGATACGCACCGCGCCGTAACCGCCGCGCACGGCGAGCACGATATCGGGCAGTTCCCGCGACGGATCGACCAGCCGATTCACTTCCGCCGCCCGCTCGGCATCCGTACCGGCAAAACGCTGAAACCGCCGCTGCGTCGCGGTGACATTCTCGACGTGATGCCCTTGCGCGCGCAGACGCTTCAGCGCGAGGTGGATGGCATTGGGATCGTGCGGATAGCCCGAAGGCGCAATCAGTTCGATGGTGCGATGCCGGGCCATGTTTGGTGAGCGGTCAGTTGATCGGGTTGCTGCCTTGGAGCGCATCGGCGGCGCCGGGTTCATTTTTCAGCGCGGCGCGTGCTTCCCGCGCGGCGCGTCGGCGGTCGGCGAAAAATGAGCGCAGCGCAGCGCCACACTCCTCTTCGAGCACGCCGCCGATCACCGTGGTGTGATGGTTCAGTTGCGGATTGGCGAAGGCATCGACGACGCTGCCGCACGCGCCCGTCTTCGGATCGCGTGCGCCGAACACGACGCGGGCGATCCGCGCGTGCATGATCGCGCCCGCGCACATCAGGCACGGCTCGAGCGTCACGTAGAGTTCGCAGCCCGGCAGCCGGTAGTTTTCGAGTGTCTGCGAGGCGGCGCGCAACGCTGCCATTTCGGCATGTGCGGAAGGATCGTGACCGCCGATGGGATGGTTAAAGCCCTTCGCGATCACTTCGTCGCCGCGGACCAGCACTGCGCCGACGGGCACTTCGCCGGCGGCGCGCGCCTCTTCGGCGGCGGCCTGCGCGAGCGCCATGAAGCGGCGATCGCGTTCGGAAACGGCGACGGGTTGTGGTGCGGCGCCGCTCTCAGTCGAGTCGGCTTCAGCGCGCGCGGCATCCAGCAGATCGTCGGAAGAAACGGGAACAGCGGACGGCAACCCGGCCGGATCGACGCCAATGCTCACGCCGGCCCCGCGTCGGCGGCCGGTTCTTCGGCGACACGCTCCGACAGGCGCTCGGCGATCCGCCGGCAGTACTCGCGCGGCATCGTGAGCGGACCGCCGCGCAGCGATTCCAGTGCCATATCGAGCGCCAGCATCTTCGCCTGCAGACGGCACCGCGTGCTGCGGTCGCTGACGGCATCCAGTTCATTCTGCAGGTCGCGCAGCGCCCGCAGCTGCTCGACGGCAGGCGGCACAAAACCCGCATTCTTCAGAATGCGGTTCGCTACTCGAACTTCCTCGGGCACCAGTGCGTCGTCATCGAAAACCTGCGGCGCGCCCGCTCCCGGCAAATCATCGAACTCGCCACGCGCGGCGGCAGCGGCAATCCGTTGTTCGACAAGTGCATCAAGCAATTTCATTTGCAATCCACTACGTTGCGGCTCGGCCATTTTATCAGGGTGTCGCGAAATGAATTTGTCAGACGCCTAGAGGACACACCCAGGTTTAGGATTTGTCGTATGGGATAGCTTTCTCGGCCCAGATATGGTTGTCGGTTTTGCCCGCACTCGGCCCCATCATGTCTCATCACAAACTCTCACCCGCCATCGTCTCGATTCAGCCAAAACGGAGCGCGCGGCGGCATCTGCGCGGCGGATTTTCGAGCGCAGGCACTTTGCGAAAGTGCGTCATGCTCATCGCCGGCGTCGCGTTATCGATAGCGCTGTCCGGTTGCGGCGTGTTCTGCGGCATTGCGGGCGGCTTCGGTGGATTCAGCGGCTTCGGCGGCAATTGCGGCATCGGCTTTCACTTCTGATTTCCTCGCTTTCCCTCCTTACGCGCGATCGTTTCGCAAACCGTTTTTATCGGACGCGCAATTTACACACTGTTACGCGGGCCGCCCATCAATAGCGATGCGCGTTTCCCTATACTCGTCGCCGTCCACAGCTGGTGGCGCCACGACAAACACGTAACATGACCCACACCCGTTTTGCTCGCCCTCTCGTCCGAACGACGCTGCTCGCGCTCTGCGTCACGCTTCCGCTCGCAGGTTGCGTCGTGCCCGGCAACTCGCCCTATGGCTCGACTTATGGATCCCAGTACGGCTCATCGTACGGTTCGGGCTACGCGACGCAGCCTGCGTACGCGCAACCGGCGCCACCCGTTTACGCGCAGCCGCAGCAATATCAGCAGCCGTATGCACAGCAGCCGCAGTATCAACAGCCGCAGTACCAGCAACCCGGCTACGACGATCAGTCCGACTGGCAAAACAACCAGACCTATCAACAGCAGCCGCAACCGCAACAGGGCTATGGTTATGGCGAGCAATACGGCGTGGTCTCGTCGATCCAGCCGCTCGCGAATCCGGCTGCCGTGACGACGGGCGGCGTCGCGGGCACGGTGATCGGCGCAGTCGTGGGCGGCGTGATCGGCAATCAGTTCGGACGCGGCCATGGGCGCGATGCGGCAACGGCGATCGGCGTGCTGGGCGGCGCGGTCGCGGGCAATCAGCTGGGGCAGCAGGCAGGCGCATCGTCGCCGGGCGGCTACCGGATCTCGGTGCAGTTGAACGACGGCTCGACACGCGCATTCGATGTCGGCTCGCCGGGCGACCTGCATCCCGGCGATCGCGTGCGTATCGCGGGCAACCGGCTTGACCGCTATTAAGCTTTAAAGTCCTGGAACGCGCGTTGCGCTCATCCGCCGAGCGCAGCGCGCGTCAACGACACGAATGGCCTCACTCCGGCTCAACCGTTCTCCCCGGCTCATAAAACATCGCGAATAGTTCGGACTGCGATCCGACGCCGAGCTTCGCGTAAATATGCTTCTTGTGCGCGCGCACGGTTTCGAACGAGATCGACAGCTTCTCCGCAATCGCGCGCGACGAAAACCCACTCAGCGACAGCATCGCCACTTCGATTTCGCGCGCCGTCAACGCGCCGCGCCCGCTCTTGCCTGTCAGCATACCGAAGCGCGCATGCAGATCGGGCTCTTCGCTCTCCGCAGCACGCGGCACTTCTTCGACGACGAACTTCTCGAAGCGCAAGCGCTGCTGCATCAACGAGAGCACCCACGGCGAGTACAGCGTGAGCAACGCGATTTCGCGCTCGTCGTAACGGCTCGTCTTGCCAAGCGAAAAGCCCATTGTGTGATCGCGATCGATCACGACATTGAAGTGCACCTCGTCGCCGACGATGTTCTTCCTGAAGTACCGCTGATAGTACTCGGTCATGCGGAAGTTGTCGGGCGCGACGTCGGCGAGCGTGTAGAAACCTGAAGCCTGCGTTTCGAACGCAGCGAGATAGAACGGATCGAGCTGATAGAGCGCGGCCAGATAATCCTGAAACATCAGATCGACCTTGCCGTCGGGCATCGCCTGCTCGGCGAGCACGAGGGGCGCGGCATCGCGTTGAAAGCGCAACGCGACCCAGCTGTCAAAACCGACATGCCGTTCGAGCACGCGCGTGAGACGCGCCCAGAAATGCGGACCATCGAGGGCATCGATGGCCGAACCGATCTCCCGATGAAAAGCGAGATCTCGCCATTCGAAGTCCATCGTGTCCTCCGGCGAGGGTAACCCTCGTGGGTAATTTGCGGACAAAAATAATACCCCGATAATCGATCGCAATACGACAGACCGGCGCACACGCACTATTCTTCGTTGCACAAAAATGCCGCAGCGACATGCAGCCAACTGCATCGCATCAAAGTGCATACGACGCGTGAAACGCGCCACTGAAAGGCATCTGGAAGGAGGCAACATCATGCAGGTAGAACTGGCGCAACTCGCGCTGATCGACAGCGACGTCGCGCACAACACCCGCAAGGTCATCGAGACGATCGAACGCGTCGACACGACGGTCGGCACGAAGCTGATCGTGTTTCCCGAGACCACGCTGTCAGGCTTTCCGACGCGCGACAACATCGCCGATGTCGCACAGACACTCGACGGCCCGGCGCTCACCGCCGTGCGCAACGCAGCCCGCGAGAAAGGCGTCGCGGTTGCCGTAGGCCTCGCCGAACGCGACGGCTCGCAGTTCTACAACACGACCGTGCTCGTCGACGAACGCGGCGAGATTGCGCTGCGCTACCGCAAGACGCATCTGTGGGCATCGGATGTCGGCGTATTCACGCCCGGCGACCGGTTCGAAACCTGCATGTGGAACGGCCTCACGGTCGGCCTGCTGATCTGCTACGACATCGAATTCCCCGAGTCGGCGCGCGCCGTCGCCGCGCTCGACGCCGATCTGCTGATCGTCACGAACGGCAACATGGACCCGTTCGGCCCCGTGCATCGCCGCGCGATCCAGGCGCGCGCGATGGAGAACCAGATGTTCGCGCTGATGGTGAACCGCTGCGGTTCCGGCGACGACAACCTCACGTTCCCAGGCCTGTCCGCGCTCGTCGACCCGTTCGGCGAAACCGTGCTCGAACTGGGCGGCGACGAAACGGTAACGAAGGCCGATATCGACCTGAAGCGTCTCGAAGCGAGCCGCGAGCACTACAACTATCTGCACGATGCGCGCGTGCCGCTCGGTCTCGTGCCTGTCGAGCAATCGAATGGCCAACGCGCGCTGATGATCGAAGCGCGCCGCCGGCGCAACGACTAAACGCATTCAGCACTTTCGTGCAGGAAGCAACGCGTGGAGCTTGCGCTTCACGCGTGCGGGCTCACGTCCGCTGCACTAACGTTCATGCCCGTCAGAAATGCCCGTCATAAGGCATCCAAACGACATCCATATCGGCCTTCGCAGGCTCAGGAGAAATCATGCAAGCGTCGTCTTCCCATGAACCGTCGCACCTGAAGCGCACGCTCGGCTTGCCGTCCGTGCTGCTGTTCGGTCTCGCCTACATGGCGCCGCTGATCGTCTACGGCACCTACGGCGTGCTCGCCAAGGCCAGCGACGACACGGCCGCCCTAGCCTACCTGCTCGCGCTGATCGCGATCGCGTTCACAGCGCTCAGCTACGGCAAGCTCGCGCGGCTCTTTCCCGTCGCCGGTTCGGCCTACACGTATACGCGCAAGACCTTCAACGCGCATCTCGGTTTCCTGATCGGCTGGGCGACGCTGCTCGACTATTTCTTCCTGCCGATGGTGATCTGGCTGATCGGCGCCGCGTATCTGAACGCGGCGTTTCCGCACGTGCCGTCGTGGATCTGGATCGTCGCGTTCATCGTGCTGACGAGCGGTTTGAACATCGTCGGCATCGAGCTTGCGGCGCGCTTCAACATCGTGCTGATGATCGTGCAGCTCGCGATCGTCGCGATATTCGTCGCGCTGTGCTGGCACTATGCGTCGGCGGCGGCAGCGCCCGGCGGCATCGCGATGGCCGAGCCGTTCTTCAAGCCGCACGTGCCACTCGGCGCGACGATGGCGGGCGCCGCGATTGCCGCGTATTCGTACCTCGGCTTCGACGCCGTATCGACGCTGACGGAAGAAACCATCGATCCGAAAAAGAACATGCCGCGCGCGATCTTGCTGATCGCGCTGATCGGCGGCGCAATCTTCGTGATCGCGGCGTACACGATGCAGCTCGCGCATCCCGGCGTCGACTTCAAGGACACGGACTCGGCCGCGTTCGAAGTCGCGAAAATGATCGGCGGCGATATCTTCGTGACGGTGTTTCTCGCGGGTCTGATCCTCGCGCAGTTCGCGTCGGGCATCTCGGCACAGGCGAGCGTCGGGCGGCTGCTCTACGCGATGGGCCGCGACGAAATCCTGCCGAAACGCATCTTCGGTTTCATCCATCCGCGCTTCAAGACGCCCGCGATCAACATCGCGATTGCGGGCATCGTCGGGCTGATCGCGCTGAAGCTGGATGTGGCCACGTCGACGTCGTTCATCAACTTCGGCGCGTTCCTCGCGTTCACGGCCGTCAATCTGTGCGTGATCCGCGTGTATCTGTCGGGCGATCACGGCGACCGCAAGATCGGCGTGTTCGGCGGGCTGGTGTTTCCGTTGATCGGCGCTGTGTCGGATATCTGGCTGCTCGCGAGCCTCGAGAAAACCGCTCTCGTGCTCGGCGCGGTGTGGTTCGTGCTGGGTATCGCGTATCTGTGCTGGATCACGCGGCTGTTCCGCCAGGCGCCGCCTGAAGTGGCGATCTGATCCAACTTCCAGACGGGCGCTTCGCAGTGGCGAAGCGCGTCCGACGCATCTGTTTTATTGCGCTCGCGCGGGGAATTCCGCTTCGAGCGCTTCGATCAAGGTCGACAGCACGTCGACCCAGTTTCCGCGCTGCGACTGGTTGAAGATACGCATGCCCGGATACCACGGGCTATCCTTGCGCTCGCGAAGCCAGCGCCAGCAGCCGGCGTAGCGGTTCAGCAGCCACACGCGCTTGCCCATCGCGGCAGCGAGATGCGCGACCGATGTATCGACGGCAACCACCAGATCGAGCGCATCGACGAGTGCCGCCGTATCGGCGAAATCCGCGATCTCGCTCATCCAGTCGGTCATGTTCGTACGATGCGCGGCCGTCAGTGTTTTCGATTCATCGTCCGCTTTCTGCAAGCTGATCCACTGCGCACGCGGCCACGCGAGCAGACGCTCGATCTGCGCGGGCGCGATGCTGCGCATCCGATCCATATGCGCGTTGATCTTGCCGCCCGCCCAGACGATGCCGATGCGCGGCACGCCCTCCGGCGCAACCTGCGCCAGCCGTGCTCGCCAGTACGAGGCGCGTTGCGGATCGACGCGCAGATACCGATGCAGCGCCCTGTCGAGATTCTGCAAGCCGATGCCGAGCGCCATCGGCAGCGAGAGCATCGGCGAATGGCAGTCCCATTGGCTCCAGTCAGCCGGCAAGTCGTCGAACAGTTGCAAGCGCGGATAGCGCTCGCCAAACGAATCCTCGAACAGCCGCCGCAGCGACTTCGGACAGTTGAAGCCGACGGTCCCGAAGTGATCGAGCGCAAGCGGAAAGAAGCGGCTGAACTGCAACGCGTCGCCGAGTCCCTGCTCGTACACGATGAAGAGCCGCGCGTCCTGCTTCGTCGCCGGCTCGCCCAGCCATTGCGGCACGGGCAATTCGGCGGGCCGCACGCCGCGTTCGCCGCGATTGTTGCCCAGCGCGGCCCACCGATACTCGAAATGCGGCCACGCTTCTTCGTACCGTCCCACCGCGAGCATCATGTGGCCGATGTTGCTGCGCGCTTCGAGGTTCGCGGGATCGAGATCGTACGCGCGCCGATGATGCACGATCGCCGCCTCGACGTCGCCGAGCGCATTCAGCACGAGGCCGAGATTATTGTGCGCGCCGGAATGGACCGGGTTTGCCGCGAGCACGTCGCGATAGACCTGCTCGGCCGCTTCCATATCGTCGTTCAGTTGCAGCGCCACGCCGAGATTGAAGGCGAGAATCGACGTATCGATCGACATGAACGGCTCGCTGCGCGCAAGTTCGATTCCTTGCCGCGCGCTGCGTGCCCCTTCGACAAACTCGCCCGCGCGGATCTGCACGACGCTCAGGCTGTTGTAGAAAATCGGATCGGGCCGCACGCGCAGCGCGCGTTTGATCCAGTGCGCCGCGCCGCCCGGCTCTTTTGCTTCGAGCGCAACGAGGCCGCGCAGATGCAGCGCGCCCGCGTGTTCGGGCCGCGCTTGAAGGAGCGCATCGAGTTGCGTGCGCGCGCTGTCGTGCCGGTTCGAGAAAAAAGCCTGCAACGCTGCCGTGAACTGCCCGTCGATGTCTGCTTGATCTGTCATTCGATGATGTCCGTCGCCGTCGCGAAGCTGTTGCGCTGAACCGTCGGACGCTACACGACGGGCGGTCGGCCATGATCCCATCGCGTCGCCTGGCGGCTGTTAAGTTGTGTCAAGTAAGTTGTGTCAAGTCCGACCGTCGCGTCCGACCCGCTTGAAAAATAGGACAAATCCGGAACACCCGCAGCGCGGACCACGATACGCACGTTGTCAGCATCGGTGGACGGCGTAGAATACTGTACATATATACAGTGTCGCTACCTGTCATGGAACTGCTCAAAAAGCTCGAAATTCTCGCCGACGCAGCCAAGTACGACGCTTCGTGCGCGAGCGGCGGCGCGCCGCAGCGCAGTTCGCGCGGCACAGACGGGCTCGGCGCGAGCACGGGTTCGGGTATCTGCCACAGTTTCACGCCCGATGGCCGCTGCGTGTCGCTGCTGAAAATCCTGCTGACCAACTTCTGCCTGTACGACTGCCAGTATTGCGTGAACCGGCGCACGAGCAACGTACCGCGCGCACGTTTCACGCCCGAGGAGGTCGTCAGCCTCACGCTCGATTTTTACCGGCGCAATTACATCGACGGCCTGTTTCTTAGTTCGGGCGTGATCCAGTCGTCGAACTACACGATGGAGCAACTGGTGCGCGTCGCGCAGTCGCTGCGCGACGAACATCAGTTCCGCGGCTACATCCATCTGAAGACGATTCCCGACGCCGATCCCGTGCTGATCGCACAAGCGGGACGTTACGCGGACCGGTTGAGCGTCAATATCGAACTGCCGACGGAAATCGGCCTCGAACGGCTCGCACCCGAAAAGAGCGCGCGCACGATCCGCCTTGCGATGGGGTCGATCCGCCTCGCGCACGACGAGGCCGAGAGCGACGCGAAAGCGCCGCGCTTCTCGCCCGCCGGGCAAAGCACGCAGATGATCGTCGGCGCGGACGAGGCAACCGACAGCACGATCCTGCAAACGGCCGAAACGCTGTACGGCTCGTACCGGCTCAAGCGCGTCTACTACTCCGCGTTCAGCCCGATTCCCGACAGCCCGACCGCGCTGCCCGCCAAGGCGCCACCGCTGCTGCGCGAGCATCGGCTGTATCAGGCGGATTTTCTGCTGCGCGGCTATGGATTTCGCGTCGACGAACTGTTTGCGCAACCGGGCAATCTCGCGCTCGATATCGATCCGAAGCTCGCGTGGGCGCTCAATCATCGCGACAGTTTTCCCGTCGATCTGAATCGTGCTCACGCGCGCATGATCGCGCGCGTGCCGGGCATCGGCATGCGCAACGCGAAGCGGCTGGTGGAGTTGCGGCGCTCGCGGCGCATCCGCTATCAGGATCTTGTGCAGTTACGCTGTTCGATGGACAAGACGAAGCCTTTCGTCGTGACGGCCGACTATCGTCCGGCGCAAGGCGACGTGTCGACGGAACGCTTGCGCCACGCGTTGACGCCGCCGCCGACGCAGTTGTCGCTGCTTTGACGTCGGGCGTTCGCGTATGCACATCGTCGTCGCGATCGAAGACACGTTTGCCTCGTGGCGCGAAACAGCGCTCAAGGCATTGGCACAACATGTCGCGCCCGAGGTGATCGACTGGCGCATTGCGGGCGGCGAAAACAATCATGTTGACAGTCATACGCTGTTCGACGGTGATGCCGTTGCGTCGTTTGCATCGACTGCGCCCGCCGAAGTGCGCATTTCTCGCGATCTCGCAGAACTGCTGAAAGATGCCGCGCTCTATCGCGATACGACCCGCTGGGCGTTTCTGTATCGCGTGCTCTGGCGTTGGCATGGCGGCGACCGCGCCGTCGCATCGCCCGCCGATGCGGACGGCGCGCGGCTCTACAAGATGGCCAAGGCCGTGCGGCGCGCGAAACACGACATGATCGCGTACGTGCGCTTCCGGCTGCGCGATGCGAGCGACGCCGAGCCCGCGCCTGATCTGCCCGAATACGTCGCGTGGTACGAGCCGGAGCACGATGTGCTCGCGTGGTCGGCCGAACATTTCGCGCGGCGCATGGGACGCTCGACGTGGCTCATCTCGACGCCGGACGGCGCGGCATGGTGGGACGGCAACGCACTGCGACTCGAACGCCGCTCGACGCGATCGACACGATCCGGCGATCACGTCAGCCCCACCGCCGACGAAGCCGAAGCGCTCTGGCTCGCCTACTATCGCAGCACGTTCAACCCGGCGCGCCTGAACGAAACCGCGCTCGAACAACACATGCCCGTACGCTTCTGGAAAGGCTTGCCTGAAGGCCGGCTGATTCCGTCGATGATCAGCGAAGCAAAAAGCGGCGCGCAGCGTGTCGCGCAGGCAAGCGGCGTCGGCGTGCTTGGCGGCAAGAGCGTGCCCGTCGATGCACAGAGCGCGCAACCCGCGCGCCAGCAACCTTCGACGCTCGATGCGTGCCGGCGCTGCGAACTATGGCGGCACGCGACGCAGGCCGTCGACGGCATCGGTCCCGCCGATGCGCGCATCATGCTGATCGGCGAACAACCCGGCGATCAGGAGGATCTCGCGGGCAAGCCGTTCGTCGGACCCGCGGGCCGGCTGCTCGATATCGCGATCGAGCGCGCGGGTCTGTCGCGCGACGATCTCTATCTGACCAACGCCGTCAAGCATTTCAAATGGATGCTGCGCGGCAAGCGGCGTCTGCACAAGACGGCGGCGCAGCAGGAAATCGACGCGTGCGGCTATTGGCTCGAACGCGAACTCGATCGCGTAAAACCGGCTGTCGTCGTCACGCTGGGCGCGACGGCGTTGGGCGCGTTGCTGCACGAGAAAATCAGCCTGAGCGACTGCATCGACCGGACACTCGATGTAGACGGCATGCAGGTGATTGCGACCTGGCACCCGTCGTATGCGCTGCGGCAGCAACACGACGATGCGCGCGAGCGCGTGCTGGCGGCGATCACTGCGGCGCTGACGCGGGCGCGCGAACTGGCAGATGCGCTGCGGAAACGGCAGCACGCGTCGCACTAGAGTTTCGTCGGCGAATGCGCGAGCATGGACTCACGCCACGGACGAAATGCCATGCGGACTCTGCTCGAAACCCTGCGGCTGCGCCTCGAACCGTTCGACGAAACGCATTTCGCCGGGCTGCTCGCGCTCAATTCCGATCCTGTCGTCATGCAGTTTCTCGGCGACGGTTCGCCCGCGACTGCAGTGGAAGTCCAGGCGAGCATTGCGTCGGCAAAAGAGCGCTGGGAGCGGTTCGGTTTTTCGTGGTGGTCGATCATCAGGCAGGACAGCGACGAGATCATCGGCGCGGGCTGCGTTCAGCACATCGAAAACGAGCCGGGTAATCCCGTCGAAATCGGCTGGCGCCTGAAGCGCGATCATTGGGGCCACGGCTACGCGACGGAAGCCGCGCGCGCGATGATCGCGTTCGCTTTCGATGTTCTCGGTGTTGCAGCGATTCACGCGACGACGCATCCGTCGAATGAACGATCGATCAATGTGATGAAGCGACTGGGGATGCGGAGTCTTGGGTTGCAGCCTTATTACGGGAGGTTGGTGGCGGTGTATGTGCTGGAGCGGTGAACGCGCTTTGGACAGCGGGGAATCGCGATAAAAAAGGGCGCCGCAGCGCCCTTTTCTTTATTCCCACTCGATTGTCAACCTAATGGCCGGACCCTTGTGGGGACGGGATTCCCACCGGCTCTGCTGACGTCGATACCGTCAGCGATACCGGAAATTGTGCCCGGCAGTTGACGGTTGTGGTCGGAACGCACCGGAGGATCAACGCCCACTTTGTTTGAAAATCGCGGACACTCACCGTCTCTTCACGATTCGTAGGCGCGATACCGTCGCTGATACCGTCAGCCTCTTTCGAACGCGCTCCTCGATACCATCACACTACAGCAGACGAGGGGATGAAGTCAGGAAAGATGGCTGGACAGACGACCGATCGCATACGCCCACGCAAGCGAAGCGCGCAGACCCGGATCGGGAAGCCGGGCTGCACGCATCAGGGATGAACCCAAAGGGCCGCGACTTGGCACGAGGCGCAGGATGCAGCCCACAAGCGCGACGGCGGTACACCGGGACGCACGAATTCAGAATTTTCGGGAAAGACGACGTTCGACGTATAGTGACCGTTGTCGGCTGGCTGTCGGGTTACTGTCGTGTTGCCCTTTTCTCTCGCTGCTCATACTCGCCACATCAACCAACCGATGGAGGCACGCATGAACACTACCGAACAGTCCCAGCAAGCTCGCCTGTTGACTCCCAACGAACTGGCGCTCCTGATCAAGGTATTTCGGGAGATGCGTCAGTGGTCACAAGAGCAATTGGCCGCCATCTCGGGGCTCAATGTCCGCACGATCCAGCGAGCCGAAAAAGGTGGGCCCGCCAGTCTCGATACGCGCCGTGCGCTCGCCCGTGCCTTTGAATTTGAGGACATCGACGCCCTGAGTAAACCGTTCACGATTCCGACGGAAGATGAGCTCAAGGCAGCCAAGGAAAAATTCGATCGAGAGAACATCACACTGACGGCGACCCCACTGACCACAGGGAAACAACTGGCCAAACTCGCCGAGTCCTGCACGATGGATTTGTCCGAGCCAGCGTTCGCGCTGACACGCGAAGCGGATGAAGCGTTCGCAACGCTCGTCGATTATTTTCGTGACTATCGGGATTGTGCCGACGCCTACATGGAAATGCAGAAGTTCGAGGTGTACGACGAGATGCAATCCGGCATCGACACGCTGCGAGCACTTGGTGTCTCGTTGTGCTACGCCATCCGGAAGGTGCAGGTGAAATGGGGCATGGGCTCAGACACCAAGCCGATGCCTGCCACCGTACTCTATGTGGTGGCCTTTCCTCTCGGCAAAGAACCTGAGCAGTTCGCAACACCCAAATCCGGCGGCATCAGGTTATAGCCTACGGTTGGCCAAGGAAGGCGATTTTTCACTGCGCAGTAAATATTGCAATTTCAGGAAATATTCAGTATCATACGCATCTTTACTGAACAGTAAAGAACGTCCTTGCCATGCTTGAGTCTCCTCTGAGCGAAAGACAGCTCATCACCCGGTTCGTGGACACGCTACAGGAGCTTCCGGAAGTGGAAGCCACCCTCGAACACTGGGAGCCCGTGGCCAAGCTCGGCGACCGCGGATATGACGCGCAGGTCGATCTGTGCGTCGCGGGCAAGTCCTTCGTCTTGCTGATCGAGGCCAAGAAAGCCGTCTTTCCCCGAGATGTCCGTCAAGTAATCTGGCAGCTCCGAGAAGCGAGTCACAGACGACCTGCCGAGCAAGGACAACCGCCCGTGCCGCTCCTCGTCGCCGAGTCTCTCTCCCCCGGCGCGAAGGAACTGCTGAAAAGCGAGCGGGTCGGCTACTACGACAGTGGTGGTAGTCTGTACCTGCCTGCGCCCGGGGCGTACCTCTACATCGACAAACCGCCCCCCAAGTCCCTCACGAAGTCCGTGCGCACGCTGTTTACCGGACGGCGCGCTCAAGTGCTTCACGCCTTGTTGGTAAAGCTTCAGGACTGGTTTGGAGTCACGGAACTGGCATTGCAGGCGATGGTGTCGCCCGCCACCGCCTCGCAAGTGCTGACCGAACTGGAGCGCTTCGACTGGCTGGTGGCACGCGGGCAAGGCCCGAGCAAAGAACGCCATCTTCGCGAGCCGACGGCCTTGCTGAACGCCTGGGCCAAGCAGCTCGCAACCGCCCGTCCGCCGGCCCTGCGTCGGTACTACGTGCCTGGCACGAAAGCAGACACGCTGGCGGCGCGGATCGGTCAGGTCTTCGACGCGCACGACGTCCAGTACGAGGTCAGCTACGAAGCCGCCGCGCAGCGCTATGCGCCATTCCTTTCCAACATCTCCCAGGTGCGCGTGCGCGTGCTGATCGACGCGAACGCCGATGCCGCTATCGGTGACCTGGGCGCGCGCGTCGTCAATGAAGGCGCCAACTTGGGCATCATTGATGCCAAGTCGCCGGGCGAACTGTTGTTTCGCGACAGGGTCGATGGCCTGTGGCTGGCCAGCCCCATCCAGATCTATCTCGACCTGTTGCGCGGCGAAGGCCGCTCCAAAGAAATGGCCGAGCACTTCCGCAAAGAAAGGATCGGCTTCTGATGGCCAAGCCCGCAACGCTCGATGGTTACAGCGACCAGTACACGGTGGACTGCGAACGTGTCCTCGTGACGCTGCTGCGTGGTCTCGGGCCGTGGAAGGATTCGGTCTACCTGGTCGGCGGACTCACACCGCGGTATCTCGTCGCCGCGCGGCCGCCTGTGGTTCCGGCGCACGCAGGTACGCTGGATGTGGACGTCGTGATCGATCTGCAAATCCTGGCGGACACCGAGGCATATCACACGCTGGAGGACAACCTCAAGAAGATGGGATTCGAGCGCGCCGAGAACGAAGCTGGGAAGAAACTCTCGTGGCGCTGGCAGACCCGCACCGAACACGGCGCGCTGATGATCCTGGAACTACTGGCGGACGCGCCGGATCTCGCCGGCGGCAAGGTACAGCCCTTGCCGACCGAGGGAACGATCTCGGCCCTGAATATCCCACACTCGTCGATCGTCTTCGATCTGCATCAGGTCACCGAAATCCAGGCGGAACTGCTGGGCGACAACGGCGTCGCCACCGAGAAGATCAAGCATGCCAATCTCGTCAGCTTCACCTGCCTGAAGTCCTTCGCGTTCGACCAGCGATTCGAGCGCAAAGACGCGCACGACCTGATCTACTGCATCGAGCACGCGCCCGAAGGCATGGACGCTGTGGCCGAAACATTCCGCAAAGAGCGATCTGGCAAGCACGGCGCTGTCATCGAGGCCTCGCTGGCGATTCTGCGTAACCGCTTCACCAACGACGAGAAGACGGAGGGCTATCGCAAAGACGGCCCCGTTTCGGTTGCCAAGTTCGAGCTGGGCGAAGGCGATGACCCTGAACAACGCGAAGCGCGGGCATTGCGGCAGCGTCAAACCAGCGACGTGATCGAACAACTCCTTGCACGAATCGGATAAGGGGACATGCATGGCGATCAAAGCGATCTTAGTAGGCATCAACAAGCATCTCGATAGCTCCATACCCGAATTGAGCGGAGCGCGCCGTGACGCGACAGCGTTGTGGG
The DNA here is from genome assembly GCF_030412785.1 of Paraburkholderia sabiae. Taxonomy (NCBI): domain Bacteria; kingdom Pseudomonadati; phylum Pseudomonadota; class Betaproteobacteria; order Burkholderiales; family Burkholderiaceae; genus Paraburkholderia; species Paraburkholderia sabiae. The sequence continues at coordinate 1,539,643 of NZ_CP125295.1, read as the reverse complement.
CGTTGTTCACCGATACGATAGAAGGCCTGAGTGCACGTCTGCTGGTAGACGAAGCCGCGACGCACACGGAAGTATCAAGCGCCATGCTCGGAACCTTGGCTGCCGCGAGCGCGGACGACGTGGTGGTCATCGCGTTCGCCGGGCATGGCTCTCCAGACGGCAACCTGGTGCTGTTCGACACGAACGCGAGTGACCTCGCGGGAACGGCTCTATCGATGGCCGGTTTGGCGGATGCATTCAAGGCAACGAAGGCTCGTGCCGTCCTGTGTATTCTCGACTGCTGCTTTAGCGGTCAAGCGCCGGCGCGCGTGCTGGAAACGGCAGCGCGCCCTCGCAGTGCGTTCGCGCTCACCGGCATTTACGGTGAGGGACGCATCCTGCTGGCCGCCTGCGCAACCAACGAATCCGCATGGGAGCAACCGGGAACCGGGCACGGGCTACTTACACATGCGGTGATCGAGGCCTTGACCGGCGATGCCGGCGAATCGGTCAGCTTCCCCGAGATCGCGGGCGAGATCATCCGATTGGCACGGGTGGAGGCCGAACGCATCAGCGTCACGCAAACGCCCGTGTTCCTGGGCAATGTTCAGGGCGGCCTGACGTTCCCGGTTCTCAAGCGCGGTGACAACTATGCCGCGGCCTTTCCCGCCAGAGCCGTGCAGCAGATGTCCGGATCGTTCGCGGAGTTTTCTGCGCACGGCTTTCCGCCCGAGATCGTCGAGCGATGGTCAGCAGACTTTCCGAAGGGCCTCAACACGCTGCAGCTCAAGGCCGTCAACGAGTTCGGCGTGCTCAGCGGCAATTCCTTGTTGGTCGTTGCGCCGACGAGTTCAGGCAAGACCTTGGTCGGCGAGGTGGCGGCGATTCAGGCGGTCACCGCCGGCAAGAAGGCGGCGTTCCTATTGCCCTATCGCGCCCTGGTCAACGAAAAGTTCGAGGAGTTCACCGAGCGCTATGCGGCAGCAGGACTGCGCGTAGTCCGTTGCAGCGGCGATGCCACGGACGGCATTGGGCCCGTGCTGGCCGGGCGCTATGACCTGGGCTTCTTCACCTACGAGACCTTTCTTAACCTCGCCCTCGGCTCGCCACGGCTTCTGACGCAGCTCGGCCTGGTGGTACTAGACGAGGGGCAGTTCATCACCGACCCGCAGCGCGGCATCACGGTCGAACTGATCTTCTCGCTGCTCTTGCGGGCACGCCAGCGGAGTATCGAGCCACAGCTGGTGATCCTGTCGGCGGTCATCGGCAATCTGAACAGCTTCGACCGCTGGCTCGACATTCCGCTCCTACTGTCACGCGAGCGGCCCGTGCCGTTGATCGAAGGCGTGCTCGACCGCCGCGGAACATTCCAGTACGTCGATACCGATGGAAGCACGAAAACCGAGGCTTTGCTGCCTTCGCACCGCATCGTGCAGCGCCGGGACAAACCCAGTTCCCAGGATGTGATCGTGCCTCTGGCCCAGAAACTGGTGGGACAGGGCGAGAAGCTGCTGATCTTTCGCAACATGCGTGGCCCAGCCCAAGGTTGCGCGAAGTATCTCGCCAAGGAACTGGGTCTGCCACCGGCAACCGCCGTCCTCGACGTTCTGCCGACCCAGGATCTGACTGGCGCCTCACAGGACTTGCGGGAATGCCTAAGCGGAGGCACCGCGTTTCACAACACCAACTTGCTGCGGGCGGAGCGAGAGGCCGTTGAGAGAGGGTATCGTAGCGCCACGGGTGGCATTCACGCGCTGGTCGCCACAACGACTCTGGCGGCCGGCATCAACACGCCGGCATCGACGGTCGTGCTCGCGGAAAACGAGTTCGTCGGTGAAGACGGCCGGCAATTTACCGTGGCCGAGTACAAGAATATGGCGGGTCGTGCCGGACGGCTGGGCTTCAACGAAATTGGCAAGGCAATCATCCTGGCGGAAACGCCAATGGAACGTGCGCAGCTTTTTCAGCGCTACGTGCTGGGGGTGCCTGAGGACGTGAAGTCCTCCTTCCAGCAGCGCGACCTGCCGACATGGACGTTGCGCCTGCTTAGCCAGGTGCGCGGCGTTCGCGCCAATGAGATTCCGGGGTTGCTGGTCAACACGTTCGGAGGATATTCGGCGTCGCGCGCGAATCCGCAGTGGGTCGCGATGGTGGAGCGGGACATAAACACGCTGGTTGATCGCCTCCTGCAGGCGGGACTGGCCGAGCGCGAAGGCGATCTCATTCACCTGACGCTGCTCGGGCGCGCCTGCGGCTCCTCGTCCTTGTCATTCGAGTCGAGCTTGCGCCTGGTCGAGTTGATGGGACACCTGAACGTAGCGCAGACGCCGCCCGGCCACATCCTCGCGATGGTGCAGGTATTGGATGAACTGGACGCCATCTACACGCCAGTCATGAAGAGGGGGCAATCGGAGAGCGTGCGCGCTGGCGAGGCAGCGCAGCGCTTCGGGCATGAGATGCCTCAAATGCTGCAGCGGTATTGTCGCGACCAGATCGAGTTCTGGGCTCGCTGCAAGCGCGCGGCGCTGCTTCATGACTGGATCGAGGGGACGCCCGTTGACGTGCTGGAGAAGCGCTACTCCACCACGCCATTTGCCGGGGCCATCGGCTACGGAAACATCATCGGCATTGCCGATGCGACGCGCTTTCACTTGCGCTCCGCACATCAGATTCTCGCAACGCTCTTTCCAGATCAACCTGATTTCCTGAAGAGCCTGGACGAGATTCTTCAGCGGCTCGAATTCGGGTTGCCCTCCGCCGCCCTACCCCTTACGAAGGTTTCGATGCGGCTGACACGCGGCCAATGCCTGGAGTTGCTGTCTATCGGTGTTCGCAACGAGGATGACCTGAAAAATCTGGACGAAGACCGACTTCGCTGCTGCGTGGGAACAGGCACAGCCACACTATTGCGTCCGAGGAGTGATGCGACCGGCGTTGGCGCATGAACGGTGACTGCGCCACGTATTCAATGGCCGCGGAGTATCTCAAGATCGCTTTCCGGCGCAGCTACCCGTTGTTCGACAAGATTGCTTGCTTCGTCAACGCGCACTGGTCCATCGGATTGCCCGAAAGGGCCGTAAATTTCCGACGCCTTTCGTTCGACGTGGACGACGGAAAAGCAAAGTCATCGCTCAACGTGCGCGCACGGTTCGACGCCTCCCGAAACGGGCGCAGCGCGGTCCGTTCTCGCTATCCAGAGATCTGTCTGCGCCGGATCTTCAAGTCGTTGCGCAACCCGATGCGGAGGAGCTTGCCGACATCCGTAACCATCTTGAACACAAGCATCTCAAACTTGTCGAGATGCTTGTGTCCGACGATGGACGGCGGACTCTATGCGGATCATCTCACTCACATCGCCGAACTGAAGGAGTTCGAGGCGATGACGTTCCGCATTGTGTGGCTCGCAAGATCGGCTCTCATCCACCTTGGCCGGGCTATGCTTATCGAAGAGCGGCACCAGGCCAAAGATGGCGATAGATACTTTCCAATTGAAACAACGTTGATACCCGATGAATTGAAATGGTGAGCATCGGAGTTCGACGTTCCGCTTGATGACATCGTAGAATGATTCCTGCTGTGCGACATGCCTCATCTGGTCTTCGGACAAAATTTTTTCGATTACTTACGAAGCTCGTGAACGTCTTTCGAGGTGGGCCGAAAATCTCAGCTCGACATCCAACTGAAATGTATCTCTTTACGGCGATTGACGGCTCTCCTATTTCCGTCGGCAACGATATCGACCAGTTGAAGGTCGAACATATCCTGCAACGCGACCGCGACGTTTGGGTCGTAAAACCAGAACACCCATTCCTTGCCATCAACGCGCAACTTCTGCGGGAGCGGGCGGCGCGACTGACACGCTTCCCCGTATTTTCCAGTGGCCACCTATTCCAAAACCTCAAGCACGGCGATATCGCAGCCCGCATAATTGCCGGGTTAGCAGGCGGAGGAGTGAACGCCGGGTTGGAGCCCGCCAGCAGAGTCATCGTTGCTGGCAGGGCGAACGCGAACGCACGGACACTGTTCAACTTCAACGAACCGCTGGTACTTGGGACAACACCCTGGTGTGCAGAGGGCACTCATCTCATCTACGTTGACGGCAACGACCTCTTCCAGCACGAATTTGCGGACCTTGTCACCGTTCGTACGCTCAGTCGCCCGAACTCAGTACACTTCGACTTCACGGCTTTGGCCGATCTGCGCGACCGCTACAATGCCGAGTACCTCAACCATCCCAAAGACGTTGAACCGAACCTAGACGCTCTGCGCCACCTGCTTGACAAAACCTTTGCTCAGAACGCATTGAGCCTTGCCGCTGCTGAAGCATTTCATGCGTTAGTCTCCCCGGGTATGGGTTCCATTGATTACCATGCGCCGGTGCTAACAAAGTACGACCGCCTGACACACGACACAGCTGGTCAACCCAAAATTGAAGTGTCCTTTGCCCTCCTGCACTATGAGACGGCGATCACCGAATTCGATGCGGTGAAGCGCCATCGCGCGTCTAAAAACTTGGACGACGCGCTCCGACATGGCGTGTCCTGCCTCGTCGCAGTTGCAGCCTGCATCGAGGCAATCGCTAACCGGTTGGTCTTTTTACAGACCGGCGCACATCCCACATATAAAGACAGGCGCCAGCCGCTGGATAAGCTCAACGACGCGGCAGTCGCGTTGGTCGCGGCCCGAGGAGGCACCTATGTTCCATTGGCAGCCGGAGATCCTACATACGATACACTTGACAGCATCCGCGTCATTCGCAACAACTTCATGCATGCCAAGGAGCTGGAGACCGACATCGACGTGTCGACCTCGGCGTCGGTCACACTGACGAGCGTTGACGAATCTCATTGCCGGAGCTATCTCAGACAACTGAGGTTAGCGGTCGATCATGTGTTCTCACAGCTGCCGCACCTTGTTCCGCCCATCGTGACGAGAGCGAATGTGGTCTGGATGGGCAACCTCGAGGTACCCTGAAACTGGAAAATAAACCCTCCATTGAAAACAACGGAACCGCAGAGACGTCGTCGCGGCCGACGATGACTATCTCAAAACGGTGAATGGCAATAAGCCAGTGAACCACCTGGATAACCTGCCCGAGTTCTACCCATCGGCCGACCTTACCCCCGATACCGCCCCGTAACAGCCGATGACGCGAAGAAAACTGCCCCAATGTTCCAGATTCGGATGCTATGAAAGTCCGTACGCTGGCAACCTATGCAAAGAGCATTACGAGGAAGACCTCGCAAAACGACGCCTGCGCGAAGAAGCCCTTGATCTGCTGCATAGATTCAAGGTGGACGGCACCGCGTTGACGAAGCCAGAGATCCGAGAAGAATATTCGCGCCTAGAACGCTGGTGGGATCGGGCATGCCGAGCCGTAAACTTCAATCGCGTCGATGACGTGCTGCAAGACGAGGCCGAATATGCTGTCGAATGGTGCATCGCTATTGCAACGAGTTTGGTAGAAGAGGAACGCCTGTTCAGGCAAGGTATTTCGCATGATCCGATGCAAAAGGTATATCGAGACGATGTCTGGGCGAGGTTCAGTAATCTTGAAGCTGGGTTGATGAGCAACGGTGTCGCGCGACGAGTATGAGCGGCATGAACAAGAAAAAGCTCAAGCGCTTTCTAGGGGAATGGTGTCGCTTCGCAGTTCGGGACGCTACGGGGCAGACCTTCGGCTGGCCGACTGTCGTTAGTGCGGTATTACTAGGCTATATCCTTAAACGCACAGGCATCGGCACGATACCCAATCAGATTGAAAACGGCCTGGCGGTTGCGATAGTCAGTTGGCTAGTAGCTTTGGTAGCAGCCATCCTGTTGACCGGCATTAGGGCTTACAGGATGGTAAAACCGCTCGGCGTGACCATCACGGACGAGCTTCGCTCACCGAACTTTACCTTCAATGAAGATGTTAAGGGCTATAGCGTAACGGCTATCGTAAAAAATCGATCGAGCGCGCATTTGAAGGACTGCGTGGCTTACGTTATAAATGCACCGCACGTAGACGGATCAATTCAGCCGCGCTATGTGGAACAGTTTGATCTCCCACCGGAGTCCAAGAAATACGTCCACTTCGGTTATTGGTTTTCTCGCCAGCCACCCCACCCAGATGATCCCGATATCAATCTGAGCGGCCCCACAAGTGCTGGATTCGGCGGGAACCGATGCAAGGTTCCAAGCCCATCACGCCTACACATTCGGGTTGTGGCGCAAGATGTAGACAGCAAAGACGTTTACTGCGACGTCTGGATCGACACGAATGCTCGTCGTCTCCAAGCTGCAGAGGTCCCTGCGCCAGATGTCGCCATCACTCAGACACCGCACAGAGAGACGGCAACCTGACCGTTAATGTGCATCCAGCATCAGGTCTCGCGCACTCGAAATTTCATAGTTAGGCAGCGCTACCGATAAGCTGGGAAACGGACTGACGCTTGATTTTGATTCCGTGCTGGCGCAGGTAGTCCCTCCAGTAGTTCATGACTCCATGAGTGAATTCGTGGAGTGGTAATGTTGTCCCGTCTGATAGCTTGACACTTATATCTTGCCCCTCGGCGGCTATTGCCTCGAATTTCCCTGCCCCATCGGAATAGATCTCGATAAATTTCGATCTCCGATGACGGACGCCCATTGTGGATGCCGCTTTGCGTTCGCCAGATACCCGGTCACGAAGCTGGAAGTGCTTTGAGGAATTAGCAATGTCCTTTATGGCAACAAGCAAAGGTTCGGTGTTCCACTCCGCGTGAAACGGATCTTTGTCCCGCTTATGAATCTTGCCCAGATGCTCAAGAAAATAGTCGCGCATAGCATGGGCGGTAACGCAGAAGTTGAAGAAATGGTCCGCTTTGTGAACACGGCTACGGGAATGGTAGGTTCTATACGACTCGCGTTCAAGTTTGCGAAACAGCGCCGCAGGCGAGGCCAGGGAAGGTGCGAGCGTCACTGCCCAATTCCTCCAAAATCAATCAGCCTGCATGTGAGATATTGAAAATGTGCGGTTACCCGACATTCAGTTTTTCCGCCAATTCCGACAACGTCACAAACACGACACCGTAAACCGACGATAACCAGGCACGATTTTCGAGATTCATTATCGTCGGCCCACCCGCGTTGTGCCCAAAGTCGTCAGAGCAGTATAGGTCGATTCCGTAGCCGACATGCGAAGCGATGCCATCACCATCGGACCACTCGGCAATCGCTTTCGCGACGGTCTTTCGCTGTGCCTTGGTTTTCGCATGGCCAAGGCCCTCAAGCCAAAGCTTAGGATTGGCCGGTGTCACACCAACCGAAGCGTTGTATTGATTGCCTAGCTCCAACGCGATCGCACGCCCAACGCCGCGCATTTCAATGGCAGCGGCAACCTTATTCACGTTCTCGCGGTGGGCAACCATCTCCTGGATCGTCTCGACGACGTAAAAAGACTGGTCAGGATCCTTCACCGTCAAACCGTCAACCCAGCGCGCGGGGCCGCGAAGAGCTCGCAGACCGAGGCTCAGCGCTTCCTCCACGGCAGCCTGATATTTTTCATCTAGCGGGGGGCGATAGTGACGGACTTCGATAGTGATGTTCGCGGTCTGATTGTCCGGCGATGTGGAACGGCGTACGACGTTCGTCTTTGCCAGCGCCTCCGCTCGGTCATTCTTCTGGATCCCTTCCAAACTTCGATATGTTTGAGAAAAATAGCCCTTGATGCGCCCATCGCCTAAAGCCGAAACGACACCGGCATGCTCATTGATCCTTGCGAGTGCATTCGCATCGAAGGTAACCGTCGTGACCACTCTGACGTTTCTCCCAATACCAGACTATCAACCTAGTACAGCCAGCATCGCACGGTGCTTGACGGAATCATGGTTGACTTCCACATGCTCGATGGGGCTCGGCCACCGAACACCCTGCCATACCGCTATGGAGTATATTCACGTGCATGACGTGCATATCACACGCCTCCACAATACACTCGCCGCCTTGTCTGCAGGTGCCTATGCATCAGAAAATATGCACCATCTGACCGCCCGCTGCTGTCCAGACTGAACGCAGGATCCGCGCTTCCAGCAACCGCGCGGCGCCGTCATCAGGCCTGCTTGAAGACGGCCGCTCGTTCGAGCAGCTCGCGACGGCGCCGATCTGTTTCCTCGTTCAACTTCTTCCGGTCCGCAAAAAACTTCCTTGCGATTTCGATGTCCTCCCGCAGCTCGTCGGTCGTCGGCGTGGCCGTGTTGGCGTCCGCCGAGGTGTCATGCGCTGCGAAATACGAACAGCGCGACATCGCCGCGTTGAGCTTCAAGAAATCTTCGTCGTCAAGCACCACCGCCCGGAGTCTCTGGGTTGAGACGCCAGGCCGGAAACGAACCACTGTCTCGTTGAAGATTGATTCTTCCACGCCGCGCTCCCAGGTCTCCCGCAGGCGCCCGTATCCGACACGAACGATGTTTTCGCAGCGCTCGATTTCTCCATCGCGAAGCAGTTGATCAGCCTCTGCCGCCATTTTCTTGATGCGCTCCAGGCGCTCGCTAACCCTCACGCCGGCGAAGGGGAGCTCGGGGAAAACAAGCCCGGCGCGCTGCCTGACACGCCGCACGCTCATAGCGCTGGCCTCGACTTTCTGGGCGCTGGCCTCGTCGGCCAAATGATTGGCGAAGGCCAGGTCGTGAGTGAACACGATCACCTGACGGTTCGACGCCTCCTGAACGAGCCGGCGCGCGACCTTTTCCCGATGTGCATGGTCGAGCGATGACATCGGGTCGTCGAAGATGATCGCGCCATGACCTTCCACCAACGACACTTCCGCCATGAAGGTGGCAAGCGCGAGCGCGCGCTGCTCGCCCTCGCTGAGGACTTCGCCGACTTTTTCAGCGCCAGAAGTGTCCAGCTTCACCTGCTGCTTGGCCTTTCCTCTCTCCATTCGCGTGGTGCTGCGGATCGGCACATGGCCAACGCCCAGCGCGGCGCATTCACGGGCGAACGCCGCCTCCGCGTCGGCGGACAGCGCCTCGGCGTGAAGTGCGCTCATTTTTCTCGAAACGGAAGTCGAATCCGCGGCGCGATGGGCGGCTTGCAGCTTCTTCTTCAAAGTCAAGTTGTCCGCAATCTGGATGATCTGCGCGAGCCGCCCCGACAGAGCTTGCCGCGACTTCAGGTCTGCAAGGGCTTGCTCGCTCTTCTTGCGCCCCTCCGCCGCCGCAAGCTTGTCGAAACGCGCGGCCTCTTCCTCGATGGCGCGCGACAGTTCGCGGAGCGCCACGGCCTGAGAAACAATGGCCGGCGTCGCGACGTCAAAGCGCTTGGCCGCCCAGGCGTCGGCGAGTCCGGTCTGTCTGCGCGACAAGTCGTCGCCGGCTTGTCGCAGAGATTCGCGCAACCCAGGCTTGGCCTGCTCGATCTCGTTCAAAAGCACATGGTCGGCCAGCAGGGCGGCCGGATCAACCGAGGCAATGGCGGAAAAAGCGGCGCTGGCTTTGAGCCTAGCGGCTTCCGCGAGTTTTTGCGCCTCCTGCTCCACGAAAGTCTCGAAGTGCCGCATGCGCTCAGCCGCAGCGGCGGCAAGATCCTGCTGGCACAGCACACAGCGGCCGCCATCAACGTGCGGAAAATGATGTCCCGGGTAAGCCAATGTCGTTGAAAACTCCTTGGCCGCGCTCAACAACGCCCGCCAGGGATCCGAGCCAGTACCAGGCAACAGGCCACCCTCGGCAGCGAACGCCTCTGCGGCAAGTTGAACGGCCGTTTCGGCGGCGACAACCGCCGATCCAAGCTCAATCGCGGCCCCTACCTTTTCAACGGAAAGCGCGGCCTCGCATCGCTCCCATCGGATCACCAGCCCATCAATGCGCGCCTTCTTGCCGCGAAGATCGGCAGCGCGCGCGGCGGGATTGGTCTCGGCGAGCTCCGCCGTCAATCGCTGAATTTCCGCAAGATCCTCATCGGACAGCGTGGCTAGCGTCGTCAGCTCCTTGCGATATGCCGGCAGGTGGGAGCGCTTGTCGAACGTCCCGAGCGCGCGGCCTGCCGCGTGCTCGCCGAGAAGGTCGGCGAACGAAGTGGCCGACGCTTGAATGCCATTGATTTCCAGTTCCAGTCGGGCACGAAGCGTCCCACACAGCGCCGCGAGCTTCGCGAGAACGTCGAGGCCGCGCGGCGTATATGCGACCTCTCCCTCCGCGTCTGTGAACGCGTGCGCGCAGTAGCTGTCGAACACCGCGATCGTTGCCAGCTCCGTGGGAGCCGGCGAGCCTTGTTGCCAGACCAGCGCGTCGGGAGCGGCGTCGCCCTCTTTCTGGACAAGAATCTCCGCGCTCGGACTCGCTCCCGCCTCGGCGGCAAAAACGTCGCCCAGGATGAGGCCACCCGTGGCTCGTGCGCGGCACGCTTTGCGCAATACGCGCGAGTATCCCGATTTCCCCGCCCCGTTGTTTCCGTAGATGACCGTCAACCCGGTCGGCGAAAACGGAATCGACTGGTCCGGGGCGATGGTATTGACGCCGCGCAGGTTGCGCAGCGCCAGGAGGGTGATCGATTTTGCAGCCTCGCCGCCGACCGGGAGCATGTCGCGAGTAAGGGGCTGCGCGACGTTCGCCGCTGCGCCTTCAACGCCGGCGTGCGCTTTTGCCAACGCAAGAATTGTGTCTATCTCGTCGTCCCCTATGCGTCCATTGACGACCAGGCGGCGGGCGGCATCGGAAAGCCAAGGCTGCTGTGTCTCAATCCAGTCGGCGATGCGTGTGAAAATCATGGACCGGCGCTCTCGCATTATTTATTGCGGCGAGTATAAGCTTTTTGCAGCCGACGCAATTCGCAAATTCGCGCGTCCCTTCAGAGGGTTCACGACGCGCGATCAAGCCTGTTAAGCGCCGGCCCGGCCGCTAGCAATCCGTCTTGCATAAATGGGTGGGGTTCCGCCAAACGATTCTTGTGCTTCGTCGTCTTCGGGAGGGCTACTTTCTTAACGCCGGAATGCAATCAAGGTGCCTGGCACGTTGGCTTCTGCTACTGAAATACACCCACCGCTCCGCATTGCGGATCAGCCGACGGTTGAAGTTCTCGACCTCGATGCCGCTAATGTCGCCTCGACATTCCCACTTAAAACCCAATCCGATGCATTCGATCTCCATCAGCACGTGCGGGCTCAATGGCATCCAGCCTTCCATCTCTTCCAGCCGGCGCAGTACACCGCTCCTAAGGACGGCAGGAGCATCACTGTTGACGAACTTTCCCGCATGCCTTGCGTAACGCAACCGTATCCTGCAGCCCTTGCCCAGGATGTCCACGGCCATCGCCAACCCTGAGATGAAAAGGTGCATCTTGATATACTCGGCCTTCTGCTGCGCTTCCAGCTGCTCATTCGCATAATAGACCGAAACCATTTCATCAGAAAGCAGCCGGCGAATTTTTGGCGTACGGAACAACTGGAGACAGAAGAAAAATACAAGACTATCGAAAGCTTCCTGAGTCTCGTTTAGAATCAATTGTTTGCCATCTTCCACCAGCTTAAGAGCTTTACCGATTCTGGTTTCAAACTCCCCATAGAAGTCTTCCAGCAGATTGTCCGATTTGTGCTGGTAATCAAAATCCTTCATGAAATCGATGAATCCGAGCATCAATCGATAAACTCCGCCCGACTCATCACGATGCGCTCGCTCCGCGAACGTGTAGCGAAGCAGATCGCCCACTGTCTGATCGAAACTGAAGACGTTGAACTTCCCCTCCCCGCCTACGTCACGTCCGGTCTTGTCAAATGACTTTCTCTCGCGAAGGTCATACACATAAATGGTGGTCGGCATCCGCCACGCCTTCAGATAGCCATCGTGTAGAAAATGATGGAACTTTTTCCGGTTCATCGTTTGAGCCAAGCCTGCTCCCTATGCAACGCCATCAAGATATCAATCGTCGGATAAAACAGACACGTTGGACGCCCCGTGCACTTTCATCCAGAATCGTTCAATCCCACAGTGTCATGCTCTCCATAACGTGGGCCGTTCCTTATCGGCTGGCACCCTATGTTCGCTTCGGCCGATGCAGAAGCGAACTGGTCACTATGAGGCATGGCCTCCGGCACGCCTCAGGCAAATCACCTCGCCCCACGGACCGGACTAGGGCTCACGGGGTTTCTCGATGTCAATTGACGCTTCACTGCGTAGCGCCGATTCCAATGCGACATTTATCTGAAGCCGCCATCGCAAAACCACCTGCTTTGTCCGAAAGCTTCGAAACTAACGGCGCGCCAACCGTTAAGACGGATCAAGCGTGAGCTCTCGGCACGCTCTCCCAGTTCGGCGCGCACCATAGCCGCCCCGCCAGCAGCGTGGATAGTTTCAAGCTGATGCCGGATGTTGAGTAGCTCGTCCGCCGCTTCTGCGGAATACAGTTTTGCAAGTCCCAACGTACGGAAATGCAGGTCAACCCGGGCAGCGAGCACTGCGCTCCAATGCGCGGGAGCGCTGACAAAGAAGCGCAAGGCAGCCGGGTCAACCTCTACCACTTCAGCGTACAGCCAACGGTCTCCCGTGATATCGTCAAAATAGGGATGCAGGGTCTCTTCGCTCGCGGTCGCAGGCAGGCTCGCCAGCTTCGCCTTATTACAGTCGCCGCACGCCGGTATCAGATTAAGAGGTGTGACCGCCAGGGCCGGATAATGCGCCTTGGGAAGATGATGATCGAGCGTGGAGACAGTTCGGTGTCCACACAGAGGGCATTTTCCCTGTGGGGCTGATGTAAAAAGCGCGTCATATGCATCCCTGCCTGGTGCACCCTTCTTTGCCATTCTATTCGTATAGACCGCTTCCATTTCGGCTCGGGTAACCAGGCCACCAACCATGGCATCCCGGGCGATCTGGTGAAGGCGATTGTGCGTAGCAGCCTGATCAAACTCCTCGGACGCATCCACAATGTCATTGATGACATCCACCATGCGCTGCTTCAGACCTTCGTCTCGGATCCGGCTGATACATGCGGAAAATACTTCCTCGGCATCGAGAACCGGACGATTCAGCTTGATCATTCCTCTTCTCCTCGCCGGGTGCGGTTAGCGAGAATTGCCCTGACAAGAGCGCGGGCCTCGCCGCCCAGCTCACTGTCGAATTTGCTCAGTACCGTGCGGAAATCATCGTCATCTTCGACAGAGGCTCGAAGCAACTGATGAAATCCGGCATCCGTAACTTCCAGCCCAAAGACCTCCCGCGTAAGCACACCAACGTTCTCACCGAAGGTTTCGACCTCGGGCCGCTCTGCCTCTACACTGCGGCCGCTACGCTGTATTTTCCAGGCGCAACTCTTCGGCACCTCCTGAAGCACAACCGGCGAGTGGGTTGCGATAATAGCTACGCCATTGCGATTGACCAACAGATCCGACAACGCCCGAACAAATGCTGAGAGCAAGGGGGGATGAAGATGCGCCTCCGGCTCATCGAGCAGTACGAGAGTGCGCTCCTCCACGGTTTCAACAAGCTTCGTGATAGTCAGCAAAACAATCTTATGGCCAGAGCTTAGTCCGGCAAACAGTTTCTTCGATTTGGCTTTAAGCTCATCGTCTTCCAGTCCCTCATCTGCCAGGCCCGCAACGTCCGCAGAACGAAATATCGGGTCGGCTTCGAGTGTCTCTAACGCCCGACGCCAACGCACCAGACGCGCCCCCCGACTGCAAATCAGAACACTGCTACCAAACTCGGCCGACAGTCGCTCCGGTGATTTTGGAGCGAGAGGTTTACCGTCCTGGGTCGTTCCCGTTCGCTTGAGTCCGATATATGCGCATGGCAATCCCTCCGACTTGTCGCGGCGATTTGGCAATGGCTCAAAAGGATCAAATGCACTGAACGTGACAGAAACCAGATTGGCGAACAGCTCTTCCTCACTCCCCCACTCATCATCCTCTTCACCAGCAGCATTGAAAGACCCAACCTCTGATTTGTCAGCTCGCTTGTCTACCAAAGAGCGCGACATGTGGTTCAGTAAATGCGTCTTGCCCACACCATTTCGACCGATTAAAACGTGGATGTTTGTCGGCGGCATGGACTCAGGCTCTACCACGAAGGACAATGTTACCGGCTCGGCCTTGGACCTTGCCGCTTTTGGTGCTGTATAGGAAAACTCATAACGGGAGAGACGCGCACCACCTCGCGCGAGTCGTGAATATTGCGTCTCGACCGTCCGTCTGGGAACTGACCTGAGCAACGAGATTCCGGTAACTTTCTCCTCCAGCGCTCGTCCAAAGCGCTCTGGATCAATCGCCACATCGCACAAAGCGCGCAAAATCTGATCGCGAAGTTCTGCCCCCAACTCGTTGAGCTTTTCGTAATAGCTATCATCCTGTCCCAGTGAAAAGAACTCCTCGCCCAGCTCATCGAACTCATCAGGGATGCTTGGGCGACGCTGGCCCTCGCTCATCTGAAACTGACCAATCTTCACGCTGCCAGCGTGGAATTCCTTTCCGTCAGCATCGTAGACGATGAGCGAGTACATCGTGTTGTACGTGAACCAGTCATCCCAGTTGTCGACCGCCAAGAATGCTCTGGAACGTTCCCCATGTCACTGACCGGCATATTCGAGCCATTCCGGGATCGGCGTAATCGAGCCACCGGATGATCGCCGCAATCGAGCCAGTGCATGATCGGCGCAATCGGGCCACTCGATGATCGGCGTATTAGAGCCACCGCAGGATCGGCGTAATCGAGCCACGTAGCGGGCTCAGTGTTCTGTCGGGCGGCAGCCCGAAACGCATTTCGAATTTCCACAACCCGGTACCTTCAGGCTTTTTGCCCGGAGGGCCGATGAGTCGAAGGAGGTTCGAAGTGTTTGAGTATCGACAGGTTCTGGCGCGCATGCGTCAGGGCGATTCCGACCGTGACATTGCCAGCGCACGCCTGATGGGGCGTGGGAAGCTGAAGACCGTCAGGCAGGTCGCGCTCGCTCGGGGCTGGCTCGATCCCGGTCGGCCCTTGCCGGACGACGCCGAACTGGCAGCGATCTTCGGACGCAATCCGAAGCTGCCGCGTAGCTGCGTCTCCACGATTGAACCGTTTCGCGATCTGGTGCGCGGCTGGTATGACGCCGACGTGCAGGGCACGACGATCTTCAACGCGCTTCAGCGCAACCACGGCTATACGGGCAGCTATTCGGCAGTGCGGCGCTTCCTGCTGCACCTGAAGGCCGAGCGCGGCGCGAGAGCGACGACGATCCTGGAGTTCGCACCGGCCGAGGCCGCACAGGTCGACTTCGGCGCCGGTCCGGTGCTCACGCATGAGTCCGGGGTTCTGCTCAAGACATGGTTCTTCGTGATGACGCTGTGCTGGTCGCGTCATCAATACGCCGAGGTCGTGCTGGATCAGACGGTCGAGACGTGGCTGGCCTGTCACCGGCGCGCCTTCGAATGGTTCGGTGGCCGCGTCGAACGCGTGATCATCGACAACGCCAAGTGCGCGATCACAAAGGCGTGCATGTACGACCCCGAGGTACAGCGCTCGTACGCCGCGCTGGCCGAGGGGTACGGCTTCCGGATCGATGCATGCCCTCCACACGATCCTGCGAAGAAGGGCGTCGTTGAGGCCGGAGTCAAATACATCAAACGATCCTTCGTGCCGCTGCGCGAATTCCGCGATCTCGCCGACGCCAACCGTCAATTGCGCGACTGGGTGATGCAGCAGGCCGGCACGCGCGAGCACGGCACGACGCGCGAGCAGCCGCTTGCACGTTTCGCCATCGAGAAGCCACTGCTCGCCAGACTGCCCGATGTGCCGCCAGTGCTGGCCGTATGGTGCGAGGTCAAGGTCCATACCGACGGGCACGTCGTCTACAAGAAGGCACTGTATTCGGTGCCGTTCACGCTCGTTGGCAAGCAGCTGTGGCTGAAGGCGACCGACACGGTCGTGCAGGTGTTCCACCGCCATGAGCTCGTCGCGACCCATCCGCGCCTGCGCAAGCCCGGCGATCGCCACACGGTGCGTGACCACCAGCCGCCTGAAGCGCAAGCGTGGCTCGAGCACGATCCACAGTGGTGCCTGGCGCGGGCAAAGGATATCGGGCCAGCCTGCCACGCGCTCGTTCTCGCGATGTTCAACGACAAGGTGCTCGTCAACCTGCGCGGCGCGCAGGGCGTCTTGAGGCTTCGCGAGAAGGTCGGCGATCAACGGCTGGAGGCTGCGTGCGAGCGTGCGCTCGTGTTCGCCAGCCCCAAGTACCGCACTGTCAAGGCGATCCTCGACAAGGGGCTGGACAGCCAGCCCACCGCAGCACCAGCGCCGACGCCGGCGCCTGCCGACACCTATCTGAACGGCGGCCGCTTCGGCCGTGACCTCCATTCCCTTCTGATCCATTGAACGCCTATGCATCCCAGTCCAGAACTGAACACGATCCTCAAGCAGTTGCGCCTCTCGGGCATCCTCGACTCGCTCGAGCAACGCAACCGTCAAGCCATCGACGGGCAACTTGCCTACACGGAGTTCCTCGCCACGCTTCTGCACGACGAGGTCGCGCGGCGAGAGCAGAAGAAGCTCGGCGTGCGGCTCGCCCGCGCTGGCTTCTCCCTAGGCAAGACGCTCGAGAACTTCGACTTCGACCGCGTGCCCAAACTCAACCGCGCTCACATCTATGATCTCGCCGCCGGCCGCTATATCGACGAGAAGGTCTGCGTGCTGATGGTCGGCCAAACCGGCGTCGGCAAGTCGCATCTCGCGCAGGCCCTGGGCCACTGCGCCGCACGCCAGGGCCGCGATGTCCTGTTCATCACGCAAACCGAATTGCTCAAGAAGCTGCATGCAGCACGGGCGACTGAGCTCTATGAACGCAAGTTGCAGCAGTTCGTGCGCGTTCCGGTGCTGATCGTCGATGACTTTGCACTCAAACCCCTGCGTGCGCCCCACGACGAAGACTTCCACGACCTGATCGCCGCCAGGTATGAGCGCGCGGCAACTATCCTGACGTCGAATCTCGACTTCAGCGAATGGGGCGACGCATTCCCCGACAACCGCATCCTCGGTGCTGCCACGCTCGATCGGCTACGGCACGGCGCCTACCGTGTCGTCATTGAGGGTGAGAGCTTCCGCAAGCCGAAACCGATGCCCGAAAACGGCGAAAACGTGGTTGCAAAATCAGGCAAAAAAACGCATTCTTGAGTCCCTTCGAAATCGCGTTTCGGGGCCATTCCAGGTGGCCTCATTACGCCGATCATCCCCGGCTCGATTACGCCGATCCGTGACACCCCAGCAGGCACCCGTCTACCATTCTGTATAACAGTAAAAAACATCGGCATCCTTCTTCCTCGTTCCCATCAAGTTCTCGCTCGCGCCTATGCCTTTCAATTCATCATCGCGTCGGAACCTGGCCGGCAGACTCGAGCGCACCAATGCGCGCGGGTGTACATGAAAGTCTCTTCTTTCACGCCAATAACTTCACGATGACCTTGGAATCAGCGCGAGCGGAAAGCACAAGGGGGCAAGATCGCGATTCACCGTAAAATTTAAGCGGAGCACAATCTCTGCGCCATGCTTCTGCTCGCCCTGAGGTTCTCCATTGTTTCCCCGATACCGCAGAGATAAAAAACTGTAACGGTCAAGTGACTTGAGAGCGTCGTCCAGGTATCCCGACGAGCGCGGTATTGCCGCCTTGCGGTAGGCTCATTGCGTCCGCGCGAACGGCATGGGGCGTGTACCTGCGCCCAGGCACCTTGACAATGACGACATACCGTGGCGCGTCCTCTCCCGCTCGCAACACAGAGCGACACTCGACAAGAGAGCGCATATGCGGTGTGCCCGCCCGCTTCGCTTCGGTCAGGTCAAGGACCAGTAGAAATCCGAGCCGGATACTGACGTTCTGATAGTCACTGGTTTGGCCCGCATAGCTCTTCGTCAAAGCATCGAACGAGGCATCCTGCAATTCGCGCTTGACCTCGATGACAATCCGTTCGCCAGTCGTCTTAAGCGCGACATCGGCTCGACCGCTCCCCAGATTCGTGGCCTCGATTTCACCAGCCGCCGTCTGCGTGGCGAGCCAGCGAAAATAGTCATCCTGCAGGGCGCTTTCGAGCGGCAGCGTCCCGTCCGCACTCTCGAAAAGATAGGCAACGGTGGCATCGTCCTTTTTGGTCATCTCAAGCCGGTTTTTCAAAAACCGGACTGTCCAGAGCAGGACGGTATCGAATAGCTTCGCACCACGCACGTTGTTGCGATGGTCTGGATGTTTCTCAACCGCAGATCGACAGTGATCAAAAATATCGATCTCGGTGCCACTCAGGTTTTCCAGGCTGGACGTAAATGCATTGGCGATCAACTCCTTGACCCTGTGCTCCGTTTCCAGACTACAACGGGCTTGCGAAAGTACGGCAGCAACCGGCGCCCAAACGGTTCCTGCCTCAAAAGGGTGACGCGGTACCTCGACAGCAGGCGACATCGCGCGTTCGATGCCCGTCAATAAGGCATGCGCCTCTGGTATCAATGCATGTTGCTGATTTTGCAGAGCCCAGCGCCTCACCAGATAGGCGTGTCCTTCACGGCCCCCAATCGATGCCTCAATCCTCGGGCGCAGCAACGTCTCGAGATATCCCTCACGATTTCGCTTCAGGACCGTGCGCCCAGCACTATATGCAGCCAGCACCTGGCTTTCGATGACCACCGCCGGTTCCCACCAGCTGACCTCATCAAGACTGTCCACCAGAGAAATCAACACGCTGGCTAGGCTGTTCCAGCACGACGCCTGAAGGTGACGGGCGCCCAGCCATGCGGGTGAGGAATCGTCCGTATGCCAAGCCAGCAGCTCGAAGGCCGCTTGATGAATCGACCGGCTTCTCGCCGCCAACTCCGGCTTCGTCCCGTGCCCTTCGAAGTCAGTGAGAAGCGTGAGACTCTCGACGTAAAGTAACGCTTCAGGTGCGTGCTCTCGCAATACCTGAGCCTTCCTGAACCAGCGTAAGGCTTCGCCGAACAAGCGAGCAGCGGTCTCCCTGCGCGGCTCATCAAGCGCAGAGGTCAACGCTGCCATTCCGAGTTCAAACGTCGCTTCGTAGGCAGCCTCCTCGCAATCGACGAGGCCTGTCAACACGTTGACCAACTCGTCCTCGCGCCAATAGGAATGCGCGACACCGAGAATCTTTGCCGCATACGGGAGATACTCAGGCCCATCGGCCAGTGTTATGCTCAACAGCGCGTCGAGCAAGCGGAATTGTCTGCGCCTGTTTGATAGCGCAAACCGGAACGCTCCCTCCAGCGCAACCGCGCGCGCATAACCAGATATCTCCCCTGACATGCTTGTGGCCTTCTGCAGCAAGGCCATGAATATCTCCTCGGCCACGATCTCCGGAAGGCTTTCGCAAGCGTGCGCCGCATCGATCATCTCGACCAGAACGGTATCGGTCACCGCACCCCGGACAAGATTACCTACGGCAGTTCTCCATTGCAGCGCGTCATCCCCACTCGCATGACCGGGCTCACGTAGCACTGCCGCCAGAACTTCGCCCGCCAGCGGTGACGTCGCGACGGTCGAAGACCCCTCAACGATCGCGCCCAAGCCGCCGAGATCAGCGACGCCTACCACCCTTCCTTCGCCCAACAGCCCATACAACGCTCGCTCCAACGGGTGGCTCGGGGGGGCTGTGGCATCCGTTACCACAGGTACCCTCCGTTTATCGCTTCCTTACGACGGTTTCCTGGAATGAATTCGTGCATCGCAGGTGAGGTGATACCCGCAACAAATATTTGAAGATGAGGGAGCTCTTCTCGCACACCCTCCAGGCCTGAAAGCAGTCCTTTTAGATCTTCTGGTGCGACTTCTTGCGCGGCCGGTGAATCAATCATGATCAGCCCCGGATGTCTCCCTATGCCGCGCCGTTCGCCAACCTGAATCATCGCGAGCACCGTGGCAACCTTCAGACGGAGACGCTCCCCCTTCGTCACCTTGCTGAAGGAGGTATCCGCGCCGCCTTTGACAAGGAACAGGTTTGCATTGCCTCGAAGTTCAGCCTTCGACAGGCTGTGCATCCCGAAGCTCTGCGCGTATCGCAGCAAACTCGTCGAGACCTCTTCGAGAAACTCGTCGCGCACCGCCTTCAGGCGCGACTCGGTTTCAACGACGATTGCTTTCAGGACCGCCGGTTCATCATCCACAACATCACTGACACCGGGGTCGAATCGCGCCTCTTCGAGACGCCCTTCGAGAATCGCAATCTCGTTTGCCAGCAACCTTCGAGCTTCAAATGTGCCGAGCTGACTGGTTAGCTCATCGCGTCTGGCTTCGATACGATCCACGTCTTCATGTAACGCAACCAGGTCATCGCCAGCCTGCTTTTTGGCCTTCTGAACCTTGTCGAACGCCGCCTTCGAGGCTTTGACACTGGCCTCCAGTTCCTCTCGGATCACGTCGGCATCTTCAGAGCCAGAGATGCCTTCACCACACACCGCACATGCATGGCTGATGGCCTCCTTTTTTTTCTTTTCCTTGTCGATCTCATGATCACACCGGGGGCAGCAGGTCGGATCAAGCAAACGAAAGATCGCCCCAGCCGCGGTGGAGTCCTTGTGGGCCTGCAAGTCTCTGCGATCCTGCAGATAAGCCGCACTTGCCTGGTCCTCGGCAACGGTCTCGCGATCCAGGCGCTCCTGCATCGCCTTCTCTCGTCGCCTGGACTCGGCATACCTTCTGCTTAGCTGTGACAATTCGGCCTGAATCGACTCGTCGGACGGCAGCGCACTGAGGCTCGCGCGCTTCTCCTCAAGCTGCACTTCGATTTCTGCCACCCGTGCCTGTCGAGACCGAGCTGCCTGACTCCGGCGCCGGTTATCCAGCTCATTGCCGGAGTCGACCAGCTTCCGGGCAGCAGTTGCAGACGCCAGCGTCGACACCCAGGGGACCCCCAGATACATCTGCATCAGCCGCGCTTGCGTTCCGGTGGTTGCGGGCAGGTCTCCCAGAACAACGTCGTAATTGGTGCCGATGAACATGGCGCCGGACAATGCGGGCCAACCATGTACCACCGTTTGCCCACTCTTGTCCTCTGATTCACTGTCTCGCCAGGTCGCCAGGCTTTCCATCGAGAACGCACGCAGAAAGAAGTCCGACATGACCGCCTCAAACTGCTTGTCACTGCTGAATGACGCGACTACCGTTGCAGCGCCCGCCGTCGATGTTCGCCGGCTCATTGATCCGCGCGCCCCTTCCCGACAGTCAACCTGAATCTCATGCTCGACACCGTCAAGTTCGAATCGCACCGACGCGTTTTGTATCCACGCCCTCACGTCATCCTGAAGATTTGTCGACGGCTTGCCACGCAGCATCCAGCGAACGACTTCCATGATTGACGATTTACCGCGAAGGTTGCGGTCCGTCATCATGCCCCACAGTCCTTCACCGAGGTCGGGCCATTCAAAGGTATACGCGCCCTTGTCCTCGACCTCCAGCTTCACTCCTCCGAAGGTGATGCTCAATAGCTTCATCCTCCGCGGAGCCGGCAATACAGGCGTCGGTACGATATGCCGCGCCGTAAGTACCTCCTCCACACGGGTCAGGGACACGTTGGCCCTGTGCGCAATGGCGTCCAGCCATTCCATGTTTGCCTTTGCCATGGTCTCCTTCCTCAGGCGGCTCGTTTCAGGCTGGCAAGCCTCTGACGCACATCAACGCCGATCGGCGGGATGACTCCGCCCAGTTGCGTCTCTGCGTAGGTGGCCTGCTCGTATTGTTTTTCTTTCAGCGCCCCGCCTCCGCGGCTGCCAGCGACGTCTGCGATCAAGGCGGCGCGATCTGCGTACCATTCCAGAATGGGCTCTTTGATGATCGCATTCTCGCAGACCACCACTGCCTTGCTCGTCAGGACGAAATCCGTCTCGTGAACCTTCGTCTTGGTTTTGACACCCGTGATCCGCACCAGGTCGCGCGACCGAAGCAAAGACAAGGCATCGTCAAGCCGCTCGAATGCACCGAACAAATAGCGGATCATCGGAATCCGCCTCAAATCCGGCTCGTCACTGTCGAAAATTGCTTCAGCCGCCGTGAGGTGTCGCACATTACCGGTTGCTTCAAAGGAGTCAAGAAGCTCGCTTGCCAGATAGTCGGGATTGCGCATCCAGAAATCGAATGCGTGCAAGCGTGCTTCACCCTTGAAGATTCTTGCGACGGCCGCGTCGCTCTGATCCACCCATTGCACGCTTCCCGCGTTCAGGAGAAACAGTATTCGGATTGCATCCCGATGAGGCGTACGAGCGTTCACGCGTTATCCTTTTTTCTTCAGCATCAACTGGATCATTGCGAACAAGCGGTGAAAGAGATAGTCAACGTGATCTACGTCTATGACTGGCCGCTGGCCGATCTCCGAGTGCCGGATCAGATGACTATTTCCAATGCTGTTCAACTCCAACGCCTCAGCCTCAAGTCGGGCTCGAAGCGATGGCTCCGTGGCAACTGCATCCAGAATGATCTTCACAGACCGCTTCTTGTCAGGGTCCGCAAGCGACTTCAGCCTCTCCCAGGCATCCCATAGTCGCTCCAGCGCCTCACGGCGCACCAGCGGATTCGGGTCAGAAAACTTCGCCCGACATTCATCCAGCATATTGTCCAGCGTGCGATCACCGGTATTGAAGCTCGTGCGCCTCAGCTCTTCGCCCAACACTGGGGGAAGCACGCGTGCCATGCGCCCCGTTGGCGACATTTCGTATGCCACACCGTTGCGGGCAAGCAGACTGTTGACGTTCGATCTAAACTCATCCCGCCCGTCCTGCTGGTCAAATCTCAGATGATGGTGCTTGAAATAGCTGTGGTACTCGCCGAGAACCGGTTTTGCGATCGAATCGTGGACAAACTCGACGAAGTCCAGAATCACCAGCGTGTCCGGCGCGAACGGCTCGCGTTCAGAATAATAGTTGTCGTCTTTAGCGCGTGCGGTTTCGAGCGGCCACAACAGCCCCGGCATCTCGGCCCGCACTGCCGCCGCCAGAGAATCGGAATCACAACCGCAAATCACCTGCCCGTCAGAACACCGCTCCGGAAAACGGAATCCAAACGAGCCGCTATTGAGCAGTCCTTGAACCACCGCAACGATCCCGGCCCACACGGTTGGTGAAATCGTCTGTATGGTCCGCGCCCGCGGACCGTTCTCACGATCACTGAAATAGTCGCCCATCGAATTGCCCAATCTTCCAAAGTAGTTGCCCGACCATGTCACCGGCATCTCGCTGTCGCACCGCCTTCGCCTCGCGCAGCTCGGGCGCCTCGCTTTCGCAAACCTCGAACCTGCCGATCGATACGAGGCCGTCCTTACAGCACCCCGCTGATACAAACTGAACCTGCATCCGTGAAGGTGGCGCGGCGCAGTTGCGCGGCGCCACCTCATGCGCCCGAATGGCCGCCTCATCCGATCCAGGGACTCAGACTCGTCAGCAACACGATGGCATTCGTCAGTTACACGTCCGTTCGGACCACCTGGCGCCGGAATTTCGGCGCAAGCATCAACTTGTGCGTCACGTACGTGACGACCTTGGACGGATTGCGCGGGTCCTTGCCCTGCTTCTCCACCCTGTCCTGCACCCGCCAGAGACCAAACATGACAATATCGGCACCCACTGGAAAGCTCAAAAGCCAGTTCGCGTCCTCATGGGCAATGCTGACTTCGAACGTCTCGACACGGTCTGGAGCAGCGGTTTTCCGGTAGAGCGCGTCACAGTTCAGAAAAGCATTCTTGAACTTCTCTCCCGGTGATGGGACGTAGTGCGAGCGCACGGTCGCCGCCAGCGCGATCGGGAAGGCGTTCGTCCCGCCCTGCCTCACCAGCTCCCACGCTTCGTCGTACCGCTCACGCTCGAAAAAGAAGTCCTTCCATGCGATGCGTCGCGTACCGAAACGCAGAATCAGTTCCGACGCCAAGAACGCATCCGATTCGCATAACGCGCGAAGGGCGACGAGGTCGGCCGTCGTTCGCACGTAACCCGAGAGCTTCTTCTCTGACTGGACAACATCGATGGTCGCATTCCCGCCCGGCGTCCCGGTACCCGTGCCGGGAGGGACGGGCGTCGTGCCGGAAAGCCCCTTGCCGCGCAGCCCATTGTGAAGCACGAGCAGTCGCAGTTCGCGTTTGCCGGTGTCGAGTGCCTTCACGAAATCCGGATCGGACTGCGCGACAATCGCCGTCAACCGTCCCGGCGCGTCATAGCGGCATCCGGCGACATGCTCGGAATCACTGGTCAGGCCGATGTAGGCGGGCACATCGATTGGCTCGATCCGGTTGGAGCGGTTCTGCTGGTAACGATGTACGAAACGCACCGCACACCCGCACGGCGGATGATCGCAGACGAGATCCGGTATCTCCCGCTGCCCGTCATGAAGCGCCTGCAACGCCTCGACGGTCCACGCCTTTCCCCGTCGGTCCAGTGCGGACCGCATCCTGATTCCTTTTCCCATCGTTCTAAATCTTTTACTGTCAGGAATGGGTATGTTATCCCATCAAGACGCCGATGTGCGCGTAACAGCAACGTTGAAATAACGACCTGTGGCGAAGGTACCGCGCGGACCCGTGAGCCTGGCCAGCGACAGCGCCGGTGGTAAATCGCGCCGGGCGCGACCCACGCAAACGTCCCTGAAAGACGGATGCGACATCCATCGGCATGACCGGCTTGCGCGCCGGATTTGTGCAATGACACCGACTGTTTGCGGAAAAGCGGATCCGCGAGCCGGACAGCCTCCGCGCCGCTGGAGCAGGGCTCGCCTTAGACCGTCTCCGCGCTTGTTCATCCTGCACGCGAAGGCACCGCGGCGGATGCCGCACGGGCGCAATCTGGCTGCAACAGCTATCCGCGATCCGCCTCCGGTTCGTTGCGCACCAAGACGTGACAGCCGGACCGTCCATACCGATGAATGGCCCCCGGATAAGCCCGGATGACCACCTCCCGGACCCAGTGCACCCGCATTGGCTGCGCGCCGCGATCTCGTCGCGTACGCATGCGGCCAGATACCCGCACCGTACCGCGCGACAGACACGGAAACCGGGCGTTGACCCCCGCCTTGCTTCAGACCTGCGGCGCGGTCCGCTGGCAATAGATCGTAATTGGCGCCTGTGCTCGCCACGCCACCCGTGTCAACGTCGGGCGCCCCCCGCCGCTTACGCATCGTGACCGGGCTTTCGCGCTGCGCGTCGAGCCCCGTTCCGCGTCTCGCCCCTGACGGGCATCAATCCCTGGCGCAGCAGTGAGCCCCGTCGCCTTCGAGGAAGATGCCGCATCCGCGGCATCGCCGCCCGGTCCACCCGGGACGCGGCATGCATCCGGCTCCCTGGTTACCGCCCTTGACCCGCGACCGTAGCCGATAGCGGGCAGGCATCAAGGGGCGAGGGACCGTGTTGCCCGCACCCCTCCCTCGCCTTTTTCCTTGACGCCTGCCCGCTATCGGCTCCTTCAGTCGCACGGGCGGAAACCCGGGAGCCTGGCGGCAGCAAGGCCAACCCCGAGTTCCACCGGAAGGTGTCCAGCCGCAACGGCACGGCGCATTCCTCCGCCCGGTTTCAGACCTCAACCTTGACTGTGGAGACTGCCATGCAACTCGCATCCTCTTTCCGTTCCGGCGCCCCGATGCTGCGCGCCGATTCCCCGCTCTCGGACGACCAGATGCGCCGCGTCGCGCCATCGATTTTCGCGGACGGCAAGCACGAAAGCCGCTCCGAGCGATACACCTACATCCCCACCATCGATGTGCTGCGTGGCCTGCGTAACGAGGGCTTCCAGCCCTTCATGGTGTGCCAGACCCGCGTGCGCGCTCAGGACAAGCGCGAATTCACCAAGCATCTGATCCGCATGCGCCCTGCGAGCGAGATTACCGGCGAGGACGTCAACGAAATCATCCTCCTCAACTCGCACGATGGAAGCAGCGGGTTCCAGTTACTCGGTGGCGTCTATCGCTTCGTCTGCCAGAACGGTATGGTTGCGGGCGAAACCGTGGGCGAGGTCCGCGTCCCCCACAGGGGCAACATCGTGCAGAACGTCGTCAACGGCGCGTTCGACGTGCTCGACGGCTTTGACCTGATCCGCGAACAGAAGGACGGCATGCGCGCCGTGACACTCACCCGTGACGAACAGCACGCGTTCGCCCGCTCGGCCCTCGCCCTGCGCTACGACCCGACCGACACGGAAGCGCCCGCCCCGATCACAGAAAGCCAGCTGCTCAACGTGCGCCGCTTCGAGGACCGCCGCGACGATCTCTGGACGGTTTTTAACCGCATTCAAGAATCTTTAACAAAAGGCGGATTGCACGGGCGCTCGCGCAGCGGACGCTCCATGTCCACCCGCCCCGTCACCGGCATCGACCAGAACGTGAAACTGAACCGCGCGCTGTGGATGCTCGCGGACGCGATGCGTCAGATGAAGGCGTAAGCACGGCACGGGCAGCGGCCCATCGCTGCCCGACTCCGGCCCATACCATCAGGATTCCTATTCGGGTCATTCCTGATGGCAAGCCGCAGCACCGTGACCCGAAACCTTCCTTTCTCTATCTGGAGCAAATCATGCAAGCCGAAGTCAACACGCAAATGAACGACACCGCAAACGCCGCCACAGCCGACACCGTCACAGACTCGACGGCCAATGCTGCGCCGCTGCTCGAAACCAGTTTCGGCAACGAGCAGCCAGTCGTGTCCGTACCGTATTCCGCCCTGCGGCGCTCGCCGCTCAATGCCCGTACAAAACCGCTGTCGGGCATTGACTCGCTCGCCACGAACATCAGGGCAAAAGGGCTGTTGCAGAACTTGATTGTTCACGAAGTGAAGGGCTCGCGCGGCAAACATCGCAAGCTTGGCGTCTGTGCCGGTCAACGCCGACAGGCCGCGCTCGATCTGCTGTTCGAGCAGGGCCACATTACCGCCGAATATCCGGTACCGGTGCGCATCGTCAGCGAGGGCGAAGCCCTTGCCATTTCGCTGATCGAGAACAGCGAACGCGAAGGACTCGACCCGTTCGACGTGCTGCGCGCCTACCGGATGCTGGCCGAGGAAGGTCGCAGCGTCGATTACGTGGCCGCGCTTTTCTCCGCCGCGCCAATCACGATTAAACGGCGCATGAAGCTCGCCAGCGCCTCCCCAAAGCTGCTTGCCCTGCTGCGCGAGGACGCCATCACGCTCGACCAGCTTTCGGCGCTCGCTCTCACCGAAGATCACGAGACGCAAGAGGGTATCTGGTTCGAAGCAAACGAGTGGCAACGTCAGCCCAACTATCTGCGGCAGGCGATCACACGCACCGAGATCGACGCGAGCCGCAGCCGTCTGGTGCGCTTCGTGGGGCTGGACGCCTATGAAGCAGCGGGAGGCTACGTGAGACGTGATCTCTTCAGTGACGACGAAAACGCGGGTTACATTGCCGACCCCGAACTGTTGCAACGCCTCGCCGCCGCGAAGCTCGACGCCGCCGCCGAAGAAGTCCGCATCGAAGGGTGGGGCTGGACCGAACAGCGTATCGAGCGCGACGTGTTCGAACTGAACCGCTACGGCAGATTGCAACCTGTGCAGCGCCCCTTCACCGACGACGAACGGCGAGACATGGACACGCTCACCGCGCAGCAGGATGAACTGGCCGAAAAGTTCGAAGCACTGTCGGAGGACAACGAGAACGCCTACGAGGAAGGCGAACGCCTCGAAGCCGAAATCGACAGGGTGAACGCGGCTATTTTCGCGCTCGAAAGCCGCGCGGAAACATGGGACGCGCAGCAGATGGCCGAAGCGGGTGCATTCGTGATGGTCGGCCCGCAGGGCGAACTGATCATCGCGCGGGGTCTGGTGCGCCGTGAAAACAGCGCTGCACTGGAGGCGGTGGGCGCGACCGTGACCGGCACGCCGGAAACTGAACGCGCATCCGGCGAGAAAGAGAAACCCGAAGCGACCGAGAAGCCTGTTCACAGCGCGAAGCTGTGCCAGCGCCTCACTGCGCATCGCACCGCCGCTGTTCACGCGGAACTGATCGCTCGGCCAACCGTCGCCCTCGCCGCCGTCCTGCAACGCCTGATTCCGGAAGTCTTTCCGGAGGGATATGGGACGCGTTTCGCACCGCAGGCGCTGAAACTGTCCTGCACGAGCAACCGCGACGGTCTACTCGGCGCGGCGGACGATCTGCCCACGAGCACTGCGTGGAGTCTCATTGAGGCACAGCGCGAGCGGTGGGGACGTGAACTCCCTGCGCGGCGAGCGGACCTGCTGCCTTGGCTGATTGAACAGGATCCCGGCACGACCCTGCTCGACCTGCTCGCCTTCTGCACCGGCGCGCTGCTTGACGGTATCGCGAGTGACGAGAAGCCTCATGCCATCAATGCGCTCGCGAGTGCCCTGGACCTCGACATGACGCGGTACTGGACGCCCACGCGCGCCTCGTATTTCGATCACGTCAGCAAGGCGCGCATCGCGGAGGTCGTCGCGAGCGCCGTGTCCCCGAAGGTGGCCGCCGACCTCGGCAAGATGAAGAAGGCCGACGCGGCAGCCGCCGCTGAACTGCGGCTTGTGAAAGCCGCATGGGTCCCGGAAATCCTCACCGATCGCGACGAGGATGAGGACGACAGCGACGATACCGATACCGGGAACGGAGGGAACGAAACGCCGGAAGGTGAGGACGGCCACCCGAAACCGGATGCCGGGACCGGCACGGAACACATCAACAACACACCTGCCGACGCAGAAGCCGCTCCCGTCGCGAGCAGACCGCTGACGCCGTGGCCCTTCCCCACTGCGGATGGCATGAACGGCACGCAATCCGGCCCGCGCGCGGCCTGACCCCTACCCCTCGCCCCGGCAACGGGGCGAGGGGTAGGGGTCAGGTCCGTACCCGCTGCCTGCTTGTCTGGCGTAGAAAACCATCATGACCACCCGCATCCGAATGACCGTGCTCGCCACCAATGCGGAGGGCTCACCCGACCTCTATCTGACGTCCGTCGAGGCGACCGACCTGCAATACAGTGAAGGGCAGCACTTCGACATGGCGCTCGCCCGCGCCGAAGATGAAGGCTACCGGGCACCGATGATTGCCTTCGACCAGAACGACGCGGCAGCAGACGTGCTCTGCCATGCCGCCGCGTTCATGGAAGGCGAGACCGATGAGGTGTAGGCTGTGCGGGCGGACGGAGAACCGCCTGCCTGCACAGAATGGCTGCTCGCCCACCAACCTGCCAGCCCGCCAACGCCCGCCGCCAGCATCATCACAACCAGGCCGCCGATTGCCAGCCCGTAACACACCCTCGCGAACCGCCGTGCAGTAACCCGTTCATACGATTCCACTGCTGCATCGAGCCGTTGCCGCTGATCGCGTGCCGCGATAGCTATCGCACCCACAAGCCGGTTCCCTGCTGCATGAGCAATCCGGTTCGCGGCCCGTCCCGACAGCAACGTCAATGCCTCGCTGTTCAATTCCGCGAGCGCGGCCCGATAGCGCGTTTCGTGCTCGCGGATCATCTGTTCGGCCAGTTCGATCGTCGCCTTGCAGCGCGCGAGCGCATCGCGATGCTGCCCCATCAGCGCATCCACCGCCATGCCCGTCTCGGCCCGTACCGCATCGAGACTGCGTGCGCTCGCCTGCCGGATGCGTTCCGGCATCGCCTCATAGAGCCGCCCATAGTATTCGAGCATGACCAGCACAGACCACAGCGCATCGTTATCGCGCAGGTTCAGCGCCCCCGACACCCGCCGCATCCGCAACATACTGGCGTCGTCGGGTAATTCGCCCGTGACGTCGAGAAACAGGCGGGCAAGTTCATCCGGCGGCCTGCCTCGCCTGTTACCCATCGACCGTCACCCTGTCAAACATCGTTCCGCACAGCGCGCGCCATCGCAGCAACTCCGCCCGTTCGCCGATATGCATCGTCTCGACAGCCTTGCGTATCGACAGACGCTGACCACGCAGTTCGTCGGCAACCCGATCCGCGAGTTCGGGAAAATCAAGCGACTTGCCCTTCTTCTCAATGGTTTTGCGAAGCTCCGAGGTCTGATACAGAGTGAACTTGTCCGGCGTGCCGAAGTACCCGTTGCGTACAACGTGTGATAGCGCATCGGGGAAGGTCCGGCTGAAACCATGCAGCAGTTCGAGACTGTCGCGCTGCCGGTTAATCACCCACAGGACGACTAGTCGGCGCTGAAGCTCGCCCAACGTACCGGCCAGCATCGCACCAAATCGCGCAACACCTGCCTGATTACGCGCCGCCGTATTGACGATTACTGCCGCGTCCCGGTGTCCGTCGCAGAAATTGACGAGGCCAATCCAGCCGTCTGCATCATCCAGACTATAGGCAACGCAATGCATCTCGTCCTGAACCGCCTTCATGACGTCCGGATTTGAGGTGTCGGTTTCAACCAGCGCGGCATGGATATCCTGACACTGGAGATAATCGGCCAGCGCAAGCGATACAAAGCTCTTGCCCACACCGCCCTTGCTGCCGCCAACCAGATAAATGGGGGAAATCGTCGTGTCCATTTGAGCCCTCTACAAGTTTTCAACATCGGGCGTGATCTCGAACGAGAACGCGTCCCGAATCACCATTGATCCCTGCTGACTGACTGCCCTTCCCCCATCCTGCGTTTTCCCGGCAGGCTTGCTGCCGGCATCTGATAACCGTTCCCGACCACCCTTCTTCGCGCGTGTTGGCGTCGTCGCCCTCTGCACTGCGGCCGCTTCCGCCTGCACAGGTCGACTCTCTTTCGCCGCGCGCTGCATCGCGTATCTCAACGTGCTTGCGCTGATTTCGACGCCATCCTGCGCAAGCTGCTGCACGATTTCCTCCAGCGTGTACCCCTTCTTCTGGGCGCTGCTGATCTGGGCCTGCATAGACCTGA
The DNA here is from genome assembly GCF_030412785.1 of Paraburkholderia sabiae. Lineage (NCBI taxonomy): Bacteria > Pseudomonadati > Pseudomonadota > Betaproteobacteria > Burkholderiales > Burkholderiaceae > Paraburkholderia > Paraburkholderia sabiae. The sequence goes on along the minus strand of NZ_CP125295.1, from coordinate 1,508,913 downwards.
TTGCATCCCGGACATTGACGCGATGCTCATGCGCAGGCTTTGCTTGCAGCGTATCGAGACGGCGCGAGGCGGCATCCCATTGCGCCTGGGTAAAGCTCTTCACCATCGGCATGACTCGCTCCGGTGTACGGCCTGAATGCCATCTTGCAAACGGTTGCCGGTGATCGTCAATACCCTAAATCCAGGCTGAATCAGGGCACGGGAACACAATGGAATGAAGAGGAACTGGCTGGAACAGTAAATTTTTTTCGCGATTGTGCGGGGACAAACACAAAGGATTCGCACGAGAAATGGCACGACCACACGGGCTACCAGTGGAGCCATCAACGATTTCGTTTCGGCAGCGGTTCCGATGGTAGAAACATTGCGCGCTGTGGGAAACCTCAGTCCTGCATGTTGCGCCGGGCAATCGCGGGATTCGAATTGATCGCCCTGCTGAACAGCGTTTTTCCTGCGCTGCTCGGCAATACCTCACACGCTCAAGCTGCGGAAGCGACAGGCGACTAGTGTCGAAAGCCAACACTTCGTTTGAATTTGTCTGCGCGACGCACGTAGTCCCGCTTTCTACATATTGCGCCAGCACTCATGGCTTCACGTTTTCAATTGATTGGCCGATTTGCGCGCGCAGAGAGATCTACCCGCACGGTGTTGCCCATATCCCCCAACGAGCGGTTCATTTTCCTGCGTCGATGGATCGTCTTTCTTGCGCCGTGCAATCGCTTTTTTGCGCAGCAGCAGGCTACCCTGCACATGGGATTTTGCGGACGACAAACTGAACAACACAAAAACAAGGGATGGCAGGATTGGCTTGCGCCGGTTTTGGTCGCCGTGTGCGGACTACCAAAGGGGTGGGCTACGGTTCGTGCGACACGGAATTCAAAAGGTGTGAGGGGCATGCGATGTCGCCTCGACTGGATGCCCGGTGGAACGACCATCCGTCGATGTACTGTCGAGCATGTCTTCGGCACGTTCAAGCACTGGATGGAGCCAGCACACTTCCTAACCCGGACGCGTGGGCAGGTGAGTACGCAGATGAGCCTTCAGGTGATGGCCTACAACATCAAGCGAGTCATGAACAAACTTGCTACTGCGTGGATGACGAAGGCCATGAAGGTGACTGGAAGCTGGAGCCTTGAGGGGCTTTCTTATGCGGCGATGTTCGATTCGCACAGCCTCGATATGTCAAACCTGACCGAGCGGACCGGCAATCTCGCCCTCAGTAGCGAAATCGGCGTCTCCACACGACCTCGCCCCCGAGCGATCGATCAGCGTCCGAATTGAAGGTCCGCTAGCGATGACGATGAAATTTTGCCGTTTAACACTATGCCGCTGAACGTTGCCTTTTGGTCGATCCCCGGACGATGCATGAACTGCATACCGGCCCAGTCCGAAACAAGCTGCCGTGCCTCGAAACGGACGCATGATGTACCTTTCGCGCAAAGGTGATTTCGATGTCCGGCACTTCTGGCGCCACGGTGCCTCGTCTAGAGTCAGGTCAGCCTTTGGATGCGGATACTCACTCCACGAACGGACCCGCACCAAGCTCTCTGAAAACCCAAAAGGAGCAAACTATGCTGACCATGATGTCGCCCACGCTTGCCGGCGAATCCGATATCGCGACCGAGGACGCGCAATACTTCGAATACACCTCGTCGGCGAATCCGATTGGTGCGAAGCTCATCTCGCGCGTTCCATTCCGGAGCTTCCCGCCTTCGTTATATGCAGACGGCGCGACCCGAGTCGTGCCGCTCGATCTGTCCGCGGAGCTAGGCTGCGCGGGTCCCGCGACCGGTCCCGGCTTGAGCGCCAGCTTCCTGCGCATCAATGCGGGCGAAGCGTTGACAGTCGAGCCGAATGCGACCTCGCAGGTCTGCTACGTTATCAGCGGTGCGGGTACTGTGGAACAGGGCAGAACGAGTTTCCCGTTTGCGATGGGCGATTTCTTCACGCTCCCGGGCGGCGCTGCCGCTGTGCTGTCCGCCGAAGTGACGGCCACGCTCTATTACGTCAACGACGCTCCTCTGCTCGCTTATCTTGGCACGACCGGGGTCCACCCACGATTTGCGCCAACACGCTATCCGGCCGCCAAGGCGCAGGCAGCATTGCGCGATGTCGCGGAACAACCCAACGCGGATCGTCGCAACCGCATCAGCGTGCTGATGGGCAACGCCAACTTTCCGCAGACGCGCACGGTCACGCATGTGTTGTGGGCGATGTTCGGCATCGTTCCGCCCAACTCCGTGCAGAAGCCGCATCGGCACCAGTCGATCGCGCTCGACTTCATCGCTGGCGGCAACCCGGGTGTCTATACGCTGGTTGGAAACGAACTGGACAGCGACGGCAATATCGTGAATCCGACCCGCGTCGATTGGGAAACGGGAATGGCGTTCGTTACTCCGCCGGGATACTGGCATGCGCATTTCAATGAAACGAACGAAAACGCCTACGTGATTCCAATCCAGGACGCCGGCTTGCAGACTTATCTGCGCACGCTAGACATCCGCTTTGCCGTTTAAGGTCGACGCGCCAGTGTGAGACCATCGTCCCAGTACGGTGGCTCGCCAAACGCTTCGGCATAGAAGTCCACGAAGGCGCGCACCTTCGACGAGACGATCTTCTTCGGTGGGTAGGCCGCCCAGACCGCAGGTTCGGCTCGTCCGGTGCGCGCTTCCCATTCCGGCAATACGTGCTGCAAGCGTCCTTCGCGCAGGGCCGTGAACGCGAGCCATGTTGGCAGGAGCGCCACGCCGCAGCCGGCCACGGCGAGCGCGAGCACGGCTTCCGAATCGTCGGCACGCAAACGCCCCTGCAACTCCACCACCTGTTCCTGTTCTTGCGACGCTTGCGCACCGGCGGCGGCACGCGTGAAAGACCATTTGTCGTCCGGCACCAGGGGCAGGCGAAGTGCATCGTGTGCGGCCAGATCGACAGGGACACGGGGCGTGCCGCGACGCTCGAAATACGCCGGACTGCCACAGACGATACGACGATGCGGCGCAAGGCGCCTCGCCATCAATGAAGAATCGAGCAACACGCCAGTACGGATCGCCACGTCAATGCCCGCGTCGATCATGTTGAGCGTTTGCTCCGTCGAGACGATGTCCAGGTCGATGTCAGGGTAGCGCGCCATGAAAGCCGGCAGATGAGGCACGATGTGCAGGCGCCCAAACGCTGGCGGCATCGTCACGCGCAGCGCGCCTTGCGGCGTGCGATTCAGCGACGACGTCACTTCGCGCGCGTCATCGAGTGCCTGCAACGCTATCAACGCGTGTTCACGAAACAGCCGGCCGCCCTCTGTCAGGACGAGACCGCGCGTCGACCGGTTGAATAGAGCGATGCCCAGATCATGTTCCAGTTCGCTCACGTAGCGCGATACGGTCGATGTTTTGACGGCCAGTTCATTGGCCGTCTTGCTGAAGCTCTTCAGCTCCGCTGCGCGAACGAAGGCCCGTACTGCGGCGAAGTAGTCCATTGAATGTTTGACGCGGATCGGGTGATCGGGCTTTGGCTCAGGCTGGTAGTGTACTGCCACGGCGCAGCCGTAGTGTAGAGGCGCGAGTGGCGGGGTCAAGATTCTCGCGTTTGAATGCAATGTCCGCTTTGGGAGAACGCAATCGTTTCGTTGCAGATGTGCGAGTGTCGCTTGCTGGCCAAACCTCGTCTAGTGGCCAAGCGACGTATGCCTCGCTCGCGGTCGTCCGATACAAAATAGCGAATAGGCCGACCAGACGCATACCAATAACGACGCACAAAACTGCTTTCGTTAAACTATACGTCTTTGGATGCGGGGGCAATCGCACGTTACGACCCGGCCTCGAAGGTCTTTGCATGCGACAAAAGCTCGGCTCGCTTTCGTTTCGGAAGCCTGCCAAAAACCAAGATAAGTTGGGCAAGTTCAGCGTCTTCAGCATACAGAAAGGCCACCGGCACCTTGAGCACGGCGGCGAGACGAATTGCGAATGTGTAGTCGACCTTATGGACACCCAGTTCATAACGGTTAACTCGGGTGCTCGCGACGAATGGATCCAGGCCAGCCTCGATTCCGAGTTGCTTCTGCGATAGCCCGGCCTCCAGGCGAGCCTCCTTCAGTCGCGTTCCAAAAATCGAAGATGACGCCGCAGACATTCACTGGTAGCTCGTAATATACGAAGCTACGAATATCGTTGCAAAGCGCCCACTTAGATACTACGATTATCGTAGCATCCGAACGCAGCTTGAAGATGCTTGAGGCTGCCCGGCCGTGACAGCCTTCGATCATGCCGCTCAGGAGGGTTGCTGCACGACCACGGCGCGGCTCGCTACGCGCTCGACGCCCGGAAACGCAGGAAGTGAAAAATGCAGGACAAGAGAGTGCCGACCGACCTCGGCATTGACCTCAACGAACAGGATTGCAGCCGCCTGCGCCTGCTCAACGACGAGTTGGCGCGCGCAGAACAGTGGATCAGTCGCCGCAGTAGCGAAATGGTCGCGGCGTACGGCCTGGCTACCGCGCAAAGTCGTCACACTGACCAGTTGGACGAAGACGTAGAGCTGATCGCTACTGTCCTCTTCCTGCTTCCGAAGGATCATCCCGATTTCGACCTCGGGCGCCACGGCCTCGTGGCGCGACTCGATATTCCGATCCTGCCTGCAACCCCTCGTGAAGATAATGTCCGCTGCAACAACGCGCGACCGGCATGGCCGTTCCGGGATCGTCGCGAAAACTGGTGTCCATTGTTTCTGGATCTCTACGAACGCGCACTGCAAAAGGACACCGCGAAAATGCTGAGCATAGGCACGCTGTCCATCGACATCGCACTGATACAACAACAACTGCGCTCGTGGTAGACGATCGACACGCTAACCACCGGTCAGCATTTCTAACCCTTCACGGCGTCTGCCAGGGCAGCGTCTATAGTTGCACAAATGGGAGGATTGGGGCTGTGTGTATCACTCGAATCCTGCGCAGCCACGTTCCGTGGGAGGACGTCGTATGGATTTTCTGAAACTTGCCATCGTAGTCGGCCTTCTTCTCGGCACTGCGCGGGCAATCCAGCTATGTGGTCGCCACTGCCGGAATCGTTTCGGCCACAGCTTTTTCGCTGCGCGCGGATTCTTGCTCGCCGCCATCGCGATCAATTTCATCTGGTGGGGATTCTATGCGTGGGCGACGGCCGCACTGCATCACGCGCAGCCGTCAGGAGGACTTGCCCTCATGGCTCTCGGTATTGCTGCAGCAGGCTGGCTGACCTACGAAAACGTCCACGCGACAAACGCCCTCTACGGCGTCGTCGGCTCGTCTCTCCAGTTCGTGCTGTTTTTTCCGGTGGCACTCTACGGCCTGCCGCTCGTCGCGGTCGCCCTGATTTTCCTGCTCTTCGCGACGTACAAGGGCGCACCCGCGTGGCTCATCGGTCTATGAGCCGCCTGCAGTCGATAACAGCAGCGCCTACGTGCTCCGTGTGGACGCGGTGCGTCTCACACCAGCCCCCCTCATACCGAGCGCAATTTCAACGTCGTCTTCGCAGACTCACGATGACGGACAAGCAATGAAGGCCGACGCGGTGCGCGGATGAGGACACCAGACCGCGCGTCGCTTACTTCGCCCATCGGAACGGGAGCACCCTCTCGGCCGCGCTAGAGTTCGATGTGCGGATCGGGGACGTCAGGCCGACCATCGCGCTCTGGTGCCGTCCGATGCTTGCGCATTGGCGCCGGATCCCGTCTCATGTCTGGGACAACGGCGTCCCGCTGGACCGGCATCGCGCGCACGAACTCCACAATGCCCACAGCCATCGCGCGGTCCGCACCGGCTGGGGACGCGGCCATTGTCCGCGCCACCTCCCGCCACACTGCAAATGCCTTGTCGTGAGCCTGCCACCCGGCGCGTCGCTGCGTTTCGTTCGCAACGGCACGCCAGTACTTCGGTTTCTCACCACGCTCCACCATATGCCTGACGCCCTGTGCCGGATATCGTCGGGTCTCGCCACGCACCCGTCGGGGCGTTGCGTTGGCATCCACACCGTTCGCGCGTAGCTGCTCTGCGAACCGCTCGCGCCAACGCCGCAGATCCTGCTTTCGCGGATTCAGACGCCGGCCATCCGGTCCACGGACCTGCACGCTGAGGTGAACATGCGGGTGTGCCTCGTCGTCATGCGCAGCAAACACATAGGCACGCCCATCTCCAAATTCAACGGCCGCAAAATCCCGGGCGGCGTCCCGCACGGCCTGACGGTTCGTACCCGGCGGCATCGACAGCAGGATGTTGAACACCTCGCGACGAACACTCGCTTCCGGTATACCCCATCCGCCAAATTGCCAGGTCTGCACGAGATCTCGTACCGCCTCGGGTCCGGCGATGCGATCGCCATTCTGGTCTTCCAGTTCCACCCGCCCGTTCCGGGAGATATATCGAAGGTGCCGGCGCACCGCGCCGATGCCCTGCGCGCCCGATGCCTTGTTCGTGATCTTGATCATCACTTCCGGCGTGCGCCTGAGCGTACGCGCGAGCTGCTCGCGCATTCTCGCGGCCTCGTCTCGCAGGCTCGCCTGCGAGAGTCGCCGTGCCCTCGCGTGCCTGAACGGATCCTGAAACAGCCGGTCACCCCAGTTCAGAAGCATCGCATCAATGTAGACCTTCGGATAAGGCATCTCACCGGCTCCATCGATCGAGGTTTGCCCGCATCACATCTGCCACGACGCGCAGGTGCGCATCGATCGCCCCACGAATGGCCTCGACGGCGCCGTTCACATCCTGTCCGCCATGTCGTATGTGGCCGCCGCGGGCAAGTTGTGCAAGCCATCTCCCGATCGAAGCAAGCTGCAGATTCGAATCCGACAGCAGCCGCATCTCGCGCGCGCCAAGCTGGGGTTCGTGCGTCAACTGCGCACGGATCAGCGCAACGATCCAGCGGTTAGCTGTCAGGCCCGCCCCCTCCGCGCGCAACTCAACAGCCTCGAGTTCGGCAGCCGTCAACCTGAGTTCGATCCGGATGCGAGGATCGCCGACAACGCTCCAACGAACCTCCGCGTCGATTTCCGGATCATCATTGCCACCGTCCGCACGCAACGCGGCGGCCACCAGTTGCCGCGCGCCCTCACCAACGGTCAGGCCCCGGCGCACGCACCAGCGATCCCAATCCCGTCTCATGCCACCAAGCTCGATACATAAGCGATCACGTACACGCATAACAGCTCCTAGCGCCCAGGCGAGGGTTCGACGGGCGTGTGCACCAGTTCAAGCTCGATATCCCGCCCAGGCGCACGTCCGACCGCTGTGCGTGTCCGACGATCCCGTTCCGACGGCGCTTTCGGATCAAAGACCTTCGGCCGCGGCACGGGAATGCCCTCGCGACCAAACGCATCGAGCAGCGCTTCCGCGCGCCTTTGCACACGCCCGATCGAGCGCGCACTGAATCCCTGCTCCCGCATCGCGCCGGTGAGCACGGCCAGGTGCAGCACCTTGTCCTCATCGGAGACGCCCGGGCGCCGCAGCCCCTGGCCGCTTTCGCGCGCATTCGTGCCTGTAGGTGTCGCGTCTGCTCCCGCTACGCGTTGGGCTTCTGACACAGATTGCGCCGCCGTACGCTCCCGTCCCATCACATCTACCTGCCAGGTGTTCCGGTGCACATCGCGCTCATCCTCACCAATCACCACACCGTGCTCATCCAGGATCGGTACCTTGACCGTGACGAGCCGTCGCCCCAGGTTTTCAAGTGCGACCTGCTGCCCGGGCTGCGCGCCCGATTCGCGCACCGCGCGTTCGAGATCTACACCCCAGACGACGTGATCCGCGCCTGTCGCATCGCGGAACACGACGTAGTACGACTCGCTGCGCGCAGGATTATTCTGGTACGGCGCACCACCGTGCTCGCGCAGCTCGCCGGTATATCGCCTCGGGGTGTCGACATCGTCGCCTGCTGCCGGCGGTCGCTTCGCGTCAAGCGGCTCACCCCGCTGAGCGTCACGTCGAAGGGCCGCAGATGCGGCGCCATCCGCCACATCCCGCGGCCCGGCGGCTGGGGCGGGGGTAGACGTTGCACGACTGGGCTCTGCTACGTCTATCGTCGAACCGGCTGAACGCAACGACGCATCCGCTTCGATGCGGTTGTTCAGACGCGCCTGCCGCGCATCGGCCAGGCGCGCCAGATCGGCGGCTTTTGGCTCATACCCGCTGACCTCGATGCCCAGCAACGACCCCTGCAACCACACTTCGCCGCGGAACGCCTCGTGACCGGACGCGCGAATACGACGCCACGATTTCGCCGCCGCCATGTCGACCATCGATTCCACCACGTCCGGCCGGTTGTGTTCTGTGACGAGGTACGGTCCGATATCCTCGAACGCGAGCTGATACGGCGCGTCCTTCAGGAAATACTGATTCCCGGCCCGCAGGTAGCGTTTGCGTACGCGCTCCGGCGGCTGGTCAAGCGGCGCGCGAACAGCAGCGTGATCTTCGCGTTCGATTGGCGCGTCGCCGGTTGGGCGGTGAGCAGACTGAGGTGCCACACGAGCATCGTCCCGGATGGCCTGATCGCGCAGACGCGCCCGTGCCGCGTCAAACTCACGCCGGCGCCGGGCCGACACAGCATCAAGGGCCGCCGCATCGAGGCGACTGGTATCTCCATCACCTTTGGTGTGTTCAATCGATGCCGAATGTCCGGGAACATCCGGCTCGATCACATTGATGAGTGGCTCGGCAGGCGGCAAGGTTTCAGACATGGTGGGCTCCTTTCTGATCGGTCATGCTTCCAGGCGATACATCCTTTGGTCTAGCGATCCGGCCCAGGCGGATCCTGCGGTGCGGACCGCTCCTTCGACTGCTCGAGCGCCGCTGTACGTGCTTCGCGTATCCGGGCCCATGAACGCGCCTGCAACTGGTCGAGCATGCCCTCGAGGTTCGGACTAAAATTCAGTTCACGGGCGGACTTCTTGAGCGAGCCGACCGTGCGGTCGAGCAGGTCACGCGCGCGATCCCACGGATAGACCCTGGGCCGATCACCTTCGTAGCCGACCTGCAGTTCCGATCCGTTCAGCCGTGCGTTCTCATCCATCCATCGCAGCCGCTCCGAGACGAATTCCATCTGCGTCTTCGGATGGAAAACGACGCTGCGCGTCGCCACCTCCTGAATCAGATAGTGCTCCGTATTAAACACCTCGCCGCGGTAGGGTCCGCCGTTCTCGCGCGGCGTCCCCATGCGTAGTGGCGAACCGAACCGATGTTCGGCCAGTGCCCTGACTTCACTGGGCACATCCGCTACAGCGAACAATGATTCACCAACCGGCGGACGCGTCGGCGCGAAGCGCCTCGGCTCAGCAGCCGGGGTATCACCCACAGGGACAGCCGTAGACCGGTCCCCCGTCGGTTGTGCCTCCGCCGATGTCATCACCGGTTCAGGAGCTACCGACGGAGTGGTCGGTTTCGGTGCGCCGCGCTTCGACGTGCGACGACGCAGTGTGTCGTCCCCGGCATTGACGAGTTTTTCCTTCACGTTGCCCATCATGTCCTCCATCGGTTCGTCCGGCTCCCTGCCGTTTGACCTGCCGTTTGCCATGCCCGCTGGCAATCCGGCACGCTCAACGACCGGCATGACATCGCGGCCCACGATTTCGCTTAGGTGCTCGCCCACCCGGGCAGATCCGGACAGAACCGCCATGTCGTTGAAATCGGTTGGCGCCTTGTCGTCAATTCGCGCGTCGACGGCGAATACGGGTAAGACCATGCGCGCACGGGATGCGTCCGCAGCCTGTCTGGCCTTGGCCTCACCCGGCCCCAGCTCGCCCAGCACGACGATGTCCGCGTCCGGGAATTGCTCGCGCATGGATTCCGCGACGGGCGGCAGATTCCCACTGGCGAGTGACGCGAGTGCCACCCATCCCGTTGCGCGGTGCGCCGAGAGCATCGTGGCCATGCCCTCGCCGATCAGGATCGGCGTCGTCTGGCCGCCGGCAACGGGCGCAGGTCCGGCCATCCAGTACCCGCCTTTCTTGACGCCCCCGGCCAGCGACGACTTGTTGCCCGCTTCGTCGATCAGCTCGAGCGTCGAGATGGCACGACCGATCCAGACCGGCACGACCAGCACGCGCCCGGAAAGCGGTCGCTCTTCGCTCGCCGGGGCATAGCCAAGCAACGCACGCAGTTCAGGCGCTTCCAGTTCGCGCAGCGCCGGCACTGAATCGAGACCCTTGCGCACGAGATAAGGATGTTCAGGCCCAACAGGCCGCGCCCATTGCCAGATTTCCTGCGCCTCGCGGGCAGCAGCGGCATGTCGCGCCTGCTGGCGTGCCGCTTCCCGATTGCGACGTTCGAGCACGTCGGGAGCCGGCACGAACTCGGTTGCCAACCGGTCCGGGTAGTGACCACGCCTCAGGTCAAAGCCATTCTGTCGCGCGAGCCAGAAGAGCGAGGCGAGTGTCTTGCCGCCCGACTCCTTCACCGAGCGCCAGGTCGTGCGGGCCGCCCGCTCGTCATAGTTGCCGGCAGTGCGACTCCATTCGTCCCAGATCTCGAAGCCCGCGTCACCCAGACCGTGCTTCAGTGCAAACGCCATGTCGACCCACGTGCCGTAGTCCTCCGCCGGAATTACAGCAAGGGCGGCCCGTACACGGGCGGTTTCGTCCGTCTGCGGCATACTCATCGCCATGCTCCCTCAATCGATGCCGTGTTCGTTCCGGCACGTGTCACCGGACCGCGCCTCTCACGTGCTGACGTTGGCGGCACCAGCTCCGCGACGTCGAGGTCTGCGATGGACAGCCGACGTGTCGCCTGTCCGATATGCCTGGCCGGAACGCCCAGCAGCATGAAGTGCCGGTCAACGTAGGCCGTGACCTCGTCCTCACTGAGGTCGGCAAGGCGCGGTGGAAGATCGCGCGGGTCCCAAGCCTGCAGCACCTCCAGATACTCGGGCGACAGATGAAGGAGACCCGCGCCTTCCGGATCGATCTCGTCGGACTCGACCGCGCGCACACGACGTTCGATCTGTGCCGTGAAGCGGGCCAGATCCATGGCCGGCACCGACGGTGCAATCAAGACCCGCGAAGCAAACACCGGATCGCGCCAGTAGCAGATCCGGTCAGCGAGAATCGGCTTCGTGTTCTCCAGCACGATGATTTCCTTGTCACGCCCCAGTTCCTTGAGTTCCTGCGGCAGCAGCAGCGGGCGACGTTGCTCGGACATGCTCTCGCTCGATCCGCCCCGGCCGCCGAACATCGTGTTCGGGCGGCTGACACTGCGCGACTGGTCGGTGAAGGTGCCGAGCATCTCCGAGTAGTCGTTCGCATCCTTCTGCTCACGCGGCGCATACAGGATCTGCATCGCGTGGTTCGTGAGGAAGGTACGTGCGTCGGCGCGGCCGTAGACCGACTCGAGCTGCGCAATCGACTGCACGACGGAGAGCAGACGCAGGTTGTAGCCCGCCATGTAGGCCACGGCGCGCGCGATGATATGGATCTTGCCGATTGCCGTCATCTCGTCGAGTAGCAGCAGGCACTGGAACCGCAGGGTTGGATCCGTCTCCGGCAACTGTTTCGTGTTCAGATTGACGAGCTGCGAGAACACAAGATTCACGAGTAGTGCCGCTTCGGACAGGTGATCGGGCGTGATTCCGATATAGATCGACATGCGACGGCGACGCACGTCGCGCAGATCAAAATCGTTAGCGCTCGTTGCCGCATCGACGATGGGGTTCGCCCAGATCGTAAGCGGCGCGTGGAATGTCGCAAGAATGCTCGCCAGCACCTTGTCGTCGTTGGAAAGGAAACGGTTCAGCGCATCGACGCATGCGCCGCTAAGCAGAGCGCGATGCTGGACGAGTGCGCGCTGCAGGTACGCCTTGACCGGCATGCCGTGGCCCGACGACTGCCGCAACACCTCGCCCATCGTGACGGGGTAGTCAGGGATGGATTCGCCCCTCCCCGTGCGCCGCGCGTCACGCCACTCACTGAGCAGCAGGACGATACCGAGAAACAGGTTACGTGCCTGGTCCTTCCAGAAGTCATCGTGGCCACCTGGCGGATAGAGGGCGTAGCCGATCGCCAGAATGTCGCCGACGCGGAACAGGCCATCGGAAATCGCCGACAGCGGGTTGAACCGGTGCGTGCGTCCATCTTCCGCAAACGGGTCGAAGAGATAGACCTCCTGCCCCTGTGCACGCCGGAAGCCTGCCGTGATCGCGTAGTTCTCGCGCTTGATGTCGAGGACCACGACCGAATCCGGGTAACTCAACAGGTTCGGGATCACGATGCTGACGCCCTTGCCCGAGCGCGCGGGTGCGGCGAGCAGCACGAACTGCTGCCCGGAAAAGCGCAGATAGCGCCCCCGCCATATCCCGACGACGATGGGCGACGCATCGATCAGTGTGCGCGCATTCATAGCAACCCCGCCGCGCGGATTTCCGCTTCGCTGGCGAACCGGGCACTGCCGTAGAGACGCCGCCGCCCGGATCGATCCCACAGCGAATACAGTCCCATCGCGGGGCAACCTACCGCGACGAGAACACCCAGCAGCGCCGCGCCGGCGAGATGCCGGCCCCCGTGCGGCATTAGGCCGTCATGCCAGGCCAGCAGCGCATCGGGCCAGCCCCATACTCCCGCATGGAACGGGTTCAGCCGCAGGCACGCGTAAAGGAAAAACGATGCAACCCACAGCGAGGCCAGCAGAGCCCCCGTGACTGTCGCCAGAACTGCGACCGTGACCAGGGCGACACGCACATGATGGGCTACCGGATTAGCGGTGTCGGAAGGAGTTGAGGCTCGGAGGTTCGTATCCATGCAGGCCTCACGGAAACGTCGTGCGCGCTTTGCGCATCGGATCGAACCAGACTTCCGTCATGCCCCAGCGCTTGCCGATCCGATCGCCCGCCCCGTCGTAAAGCGGATATGCCTCCATGTGGGCGACCACGTCGATCGTCAGGGCGAGCAGGCATTTCAGTGCGGCATCGTCGTAGGCGGCAGCTTCGGGATGCTCTTTCGCCATCAGCGCAAAGCGCTCGATTGCAACGGTCGCGCTTGATGCGTGATAGCTTGTGATCGAGCCCGCGTGGCCGGTCGTCAGCAGTTTCAGGAAGTCATAGGCTTCGGCGCCGCGCAGTTCGGCAAGCAGCACGCGGTCGGGCCGCATGCGCATCGTGCTTGCGATCAGATCGGCCGGCGTCACACGCGCCTGTCCGTGACCACCCTTGCTGTACAGCAGGTGCACACAGTTTTCGATATGCCGGATGAAGAGTTCGCGGACATCCTCGATCGTCACGATTCGCTCGGTCGGCGGAATCGAGCGGCAGAGGGTCTTCATGAAACTCGTCTTGCCCGACCCGGTATTGCCGACGATCACGATGTTCAGGCGGCCGGTCACGGCCCGCTCGAAGAAGGCGCACCAGTCCCGCTCTTCGAGGCACCGCAGGAGTTTCCGGTCTGTCGGGCGCAGCGCCGGCAACGCGGCGTCGAGTCCATCGGGGCGGTGCCACACGGTGTCATCGAACAGCCCTTCTTCGCGATACGCCTCGAGAGTCTTTTCGCGGGCAGAAGGCCGGCGTATCGTCACGGAAACCGTACGCGGCGGCACGACCGGGGGCACCACGATCTGGATGCGCGCGTCTCCGGGCAGCAAGGCGGAGAGCACTGGATGCTGCGCTGATACCTCCTGGTTCGTCAACGTCGCAACCGCCACAGCGAAGGACATCAGGCGCTCAAAATCGAGATCAGCGTAGTCGTGCCCGTGCCAGCCAAGATGTGTCTCGGTCAGCACGCGCTGCGGCCGGTTGATGACGAGTTCAGTCACATCGCCATCGTCAAGCAGCGGCGCGAACGGCCGCATCAACTCGCGAACCGACGCGTCGTCGGGAAGCCGCGCAAGCACGGTGTCGACAGATCGATCCTGCATGTCGGGGCGGACAATCATGGCGCGCCCTCCGGCTGCAGTGCATAGACCGTTCCGAAATCCAGGTCGCGCGCGACGACGATCGTGAATTCGGCGCCCTGGTTCTGGGTCAGCGTCGGCAGAATATTGATCGTGCTGTCGAGCACCCGCGTCGCCATGTCGTTGCCCTGCTGCTGCGTGTTCTCGTAGACGACGGACCCGTTGCTGTTACCGCCTCGCGTAGCCAGATACCCGATCGCGTCCTGGGTGATGCCGAGCAGCATCGCGGCGCCAATTCGCTGCCGCCAGTGGTTGTCGACATAGCCGTCAATGCCCATGCGGCCGAGCGCGTCCGCTGCCGGCGAATCGATCTCGACGGTCACGCCGTGGGGCGTCTCGATGCGGGCCGCGAGGATGAACGTCCGCTTCTGTCCGGGGGACAGGTTTGAACGATACTGGCTGTTGATCTGCGATCCACGCTCGATCAGCACGACCCGCCCGTCATCGGAATAGACGTTCTTCGTCACCGTGCAGGTCGACATCCCCGCTTCCGTCGAATCGAACGCGGTGTCTCCTGCGCAATCGATCTTGGCACCCTGCGCGAGAACCAGGCTGCGATCGCCAAGTACACCCGCATGCGCCCGCGGCGTGGCGGTCGGGGTCAACGCCTGGTCAAATGCCCCGATCCCGCCCTGGCCCGGTGTCGCCAACGGTCGGCCGGATACCGATGCCGCGACCGAAGAAGCTGCGGCGACGACGTTGCCTTGTACGCCCCCGGCAGCAAGCCCGTCCGCCAGGCCTTCTCTCTGGCCACTGGCGCCAGGCGTGCTACCGACCGCAAGTAACGGCGCATCGTAGTAACTCCGGGCCAACGCCGGGTGCTGGACTGCGACAGGCGGACGGGCGACAACCGGGCCCGAGACAGCGGCAGGCGCAATTGCCGCGACTGGCGCGGACGCCGCGCTCGCGGCCACCGGCGCGTCCCTGAAAACGCGTCCCTGCGTCGCGGTATCCTGCACCGTGTCCCGGTGCGCTTTCGCCTCCGCGTCGTGACGTGCGAGGAACGTGTGAATCGTCCATACCGCACCAGCGCCGGCCACGAGAACAACCACCAGCGGTGTCAGCCACCAGGCGCGCGGGCGCGTGCCCCGGTACTGCCCGAGTGCAGGCATGCCGCGATCAAGCGGCTCCGCGGACCCGTTGATGCCATTCGGGCTAGCGCCATCCGGACGACGGTCGGACGGATCATCCGGTTCGATCGTGTTGCGGATGTCGTCACTCATGATCCTGACTCCGCAAAACACGCCTCACACCATCGACCGTCGTGCCGTCACTGGGCGGCACGCCGTCCATGTCGTATGCGTCATTCCAGATGCCGACAACTTCATCGCCGAGCCGCAATACGAAGCGCTTCGCCACTTCATGTACGACGATCGTGTCGTTCTCCATATGTTTATCGACCACGCTTTCCATGCCGTCATCCGCCACCCGGAAGATCGCCGGAAGGCGCCGGTTGGCCGGAATGCGGATCCAGGTGAACCGCCCGTCATCCCACGCCGCGACCGGCGCGATATCGTCCGAATGCGGCATGACCTGCATCGAATACCGGGTGTTGCGCACCACGGACGGCTGGGCAAGACGGTGCGCCACCAGCGCCGCATCGGCCTTAGCGTGCGCCTGGGTGTCGAGCTCATCCGGGTAGATGAACGTCACCCGGTACATCTCTTCGTCGTTGCCGAACTTCGCCTTCAGGGGCAACACCACCAGGTCGAAGCTGTAGCTGCGTTTATCCGTACGGATCTCCAGATTCGAGTCGTGCGCGGCCAGTTGCGGTTTGAGATACACGTCGTGGTCGCCTCTGTTCGCCACCACCTGCCAGCCATCGCGATCGCCGGGTGCGACTACCTGGATCTGCTCGTGCGGGTCGAGGGCGATATGGGTGGCGAAACCTCGCTGCGCATCGATGCGCACGACGGCGTCAGACGCATAAACGATCTGCCGCACCCGTGGGTCATCGGACCAGCCTGGCACCGTCCAGGCGCGTGCGACCGGACTCAGCACCAGCAGGCTCACAAGGCAGAGCACCGGAACACAAAGCGTTCTCATGGCGCACCTCCGGCGCTCGACGATGATGCCGGCGGCGTATATTCAGGATCGCGGCTGTAAGCCGTCACCTTGAAGCCGAACGGATTTGTAACGGCCACGCTTTCGCGTGTGAAAACCGGCGGCCGGTAGGCATAAGCCAGCGTGATCACGAATCGCTGCGTCGGCTCGGCGTTCGCCTGACCGTTTTTGAACGTCGTGCGCTCGATATGCACTACCGCGTGCCCGGGTTCATCGGGAGGCAGCGTCGTCGAGAGAATCCGCACGCGCCGCTCCGTGTTCGGGCCGAGCTGCCGATCCAGCGCATCGGGGCCGCTGTAAATGCCCCGGTAGTCGCGCGCGACGACGTCATCGCTCATGGCGAGCACACTGTCGTAGTCCATCTGCAGCAGCCCCCAGTCATAGCGTTCTCGCTCGCGCACGTATGCTTCAACCCAGTGCTTGTCCTGGATCTCCCTCGTATGCACGTGACGCGCATCGAGCACATCGATCACCTGCGATTCGCCCGTCAGGCGATCGACCTCGATCGGCAACGGCACCACCCGGTAGAAAGGCACCATGACGGCAAGCGCCATCACACTGAGCACGGCCACACCAACCGCCCCGTATGCCACGTGCCACGCGCGTCGCTCGGATTGCTCCCGCAGGTGTGTCAGTGAAGCCTCAATGTCGAGCACGCGTCCATAGTCGTCGTCCGTGCTCATGATCCGGCTCCCACTGCCGACGCGGCGGACGGCACCGGCGGAACGGGAAGCTCGCGGTTGACCGGCACGCGATGCAAACCATCCGGCAAGACAGGTTCTGGTCCATCCGAAGAGCATCCACTGATAAGGATAACGAAATTCATGAGAAGCGATGCAACCACAAAGCCTTTCATGATCGCCCCCTCAGTTACCGAACGATGCCGGCACCATCTGGTCCTGCAGCCGGACGGTATTACCCGCACGGCTCAGCACCAGTTCGCTTTGCTGCTCGGCGACGAGCCGGTCTTCGGTATCCGCAAGCATCCGGAAGAGCTGCAGCTTGGTCATCTCGTCGCCGACCGCCGTGGTCTCGGTCTGGATGCGCGCCTGCAGTTCCGCAATACCTTTCGGATCCTGCGTGGCATCGATCTGCTGCATCAGGCTCTGGATCTGGTTCAGTTCCTGCAGTTCGGTCTGGTAGGCCTGCTGGCCGAACGCCTTGTCCTGGAACGGCTTGTTCAGCGCCCGCTGGCAAACCTGCTGGTCGATGCCGGCCTGATCTTCGCAGTTATAGATCTCGCTGGCCGAACGCAGCGCCTGAGCGCTGCCAGACAGACCCGCGTAGCCGCCGTTCTGGACCGCCGTATAGACACCCTGCCAGTTCGACGGCAGCGAATTTGCCACCACCGGATTGGTCAGCAACGCACCGAAGCCCCGTGTGCCAACCGTCGACTGGTAGATCTGGATCTCCTGCTGTACCTCCTGCTCAAGCTGCGCGACCGTCGCAATGGCCTGGGCCACGTTCTGCGCGTCGAATACCGGAATGCCCTGGGCGTAGCCCGCCGGAGAAAATGCCACCGAGACGAGCGCGGCAGTGGCTACCTTGAATCGTGCTTTCATGATGTCCACCTCTCTCAACTGCCCTGTCCAAGGTTGGCGTGCGCGGCGCGCTGGTAAGCCGGCGCAACACCGCCCGATGAATTTCCCGATCCGCCTCCAGAGCCTGTCCGGTCACGGATCGTGCCGCCAGGACGCGGACCATTGCCGCTGCGGGTGAGCATCTGACCGATCACGGTGGCGAGGCGCCGTGATGCCACGCCAGCTATGAACGCACCAAAGCCAGACACGGTCGCGCCCCCTGACAGGCCGGACGCCACAGATGGCAATTGCCAGCCAACCATCGCCAGAAAAATCGCCGTCGCAAACATGCCGAGCGCCGCACCCCACGCCGACGCAGCTTCGAGCGCAGCCTGACTGGCCGCCACAAGCGCCGCCGCGTTGGTACCTGGCGCTGACGTCGTCACCTGGAAAGGCGCGAGCTCGGTCGAGAAGGCCGTCAGTGCCATCCCCAGGAAAGCGGCCACCAGTACCTGCAGCAACGCGTAGTTCGCGACTTTCGCCGTCCACGCTTCGAAGAAACGGGCCGTCGGCGCAATGGCTGCACAGGCGATGAAAATTGGACCGATCCCGAGCACCAGGTCGAGCAGCATGCGACCCATCACGACCTCGAACGCCAGCACGATCAGGAAGATCGAGCCGCCGACCGCCGCGATGAATCCGCACACGATGTCACCGATGGCAGCAGCGAGGCCGCTTGGGCTGAGTCCTTCATGGGTCGCCTTCTCGGAATAGGCATCGAGAACCAGATCGATCTGCTGGTCATAGCAGTCGAGCGTCTGGTAGATGCCGGTTGCGCCCGTTGATGTCACGCTGCTGCCGCTCACCGATCCACAACCCGGATTGCCGCCGCCCGTGGTGTTGGCGGCGTTCTGGATCGTCTGGGCCAGACCCGAGGTGGCACCGCTGACGGCCATCACGACCTGCTGCTGGTAGATCCCGCTGCCGAGCGCAAAGGCGAGGATGGCGGCCACCTTCAATCCCCGCCACGCGAACGCGGGCACGGCTTCGTGTGCCTCACCGCGCACGATTGCAAGACCATAGGCGATGACCCAGATCGTCACAGCCGTCGTCACGACGGGAACAAGCGCGGCCGACAGTGCCGACGAGACGTTCGTGACATAGGTTGACATGCCGTTCTCGAGCGTGCCGCCGATCGCGGTGAAGAGGCCGCTCATTGCGCACCTCCTGCACGGGGTGCCTGGGTCGCCCGGGTTGCCAGGGTTGCCACGGTCGCCCGACGCTTCGCCAGTTGCGCGTGGAAACGCGGCAACCAAACGTCGGGGTCGTCCCCCACCTCGGCGCGGGTCGTGTCGAGGAGTTCGACGTTGTCGGTTGTGCCCGAGAGGACATCAAGCACGTCGCCGAGCCCCGCGAGATCGAGCTTTCCGATCGCCGACCGATGCCCCTGCTTGACCAGAAACATGCGGCTGTTCTCGCCGAGATTGCGCACGACGTTGAATTCGGCGTCCGTCAGCTTGAAGCCATGCACGTAGTCGTCGTAGTCGGCCCGCGGATTCGGCAGGAAGAAGAATGTCGCGCTCTGCTCGATCAGCGCCCGGGCAATGTCACTGCGCAGTACATCCGCCGGAGACTGGGTATCGAAAATGCCCAGCCCGTTCTGCTTGCGGATCGTCTTCTGCTTGTTCTTCGCAAAGTCCGTGAAGACGGGGTCCCCCAGCCGCTTCCAGAATTCCGTCATTACATAGATGAAGCGCCGGCCATCGATCAGGCTTTCCGTCAGGTGCAGCAGGTACATCGTGACGGGCGTCGAAACTTCCGCGTCATCGAGCAGTTCGGTATCGTCGAAGCCGAAGAGTTTCGCGCGTGCGAGGTCCACGGTGTCCGTCGGGTTGTCGAGGACCCAGCCCAGTCGGCCGCCTGCACACCATTTCGCGATACGGGCGTGCAGACTGTTCTCGCCTACATTCGGCAGCAGTTGCCGAACTATCGACAGGCGCCGCAGCGGCTTTTCCATGCGGGCGACTTGACGCACCGCACGTGAGATGTCGAATTCGTCTTTGGCGGACAACGGCAAACCCGTATCGACGAGCTTGCGCACCAGCCGCTCCCAGAAGTCGAGCACGGACTCGTCCGGCGTCATCTGGAACGGATTGAGCCCCGTCGGCTCGCCTCGGCGGAACACCGTATAGATGCCGCCCATCGCACGGATCGCGATCTCGGTGCCGCGATCCTTGTCGTACAGCACCGCGGTCAGCCCGAACTTCGTCGCCATCGCCAGCAGAAACAGTTCGAGGACCGTCTTGCCCGCACCGGCCTGACCGATGATCTGTGTATTGGCAAGCGCCTTCTCGTCGGCCGAATCCTGCTTCTCCGGCGTGACATGGAAATTCAGGTATAGCGGCTGGCCGCTCGGCGTCTTGACAATCGTGATCGCCTCACCCCACGGATTGCCATCGCGTTTGCCGGTTGCGAAGTTGTGCAGACTCGCAAGACCACAGAAATTGCGGGACGTCAGCTTCGCTTCGCGTGGGCGGTAGCGCCAGTTGCCCGGCAACTGCGCGAACCATGCAGCGTCCGCCACGAGATCGATAAGGGCGGTCTGGAAACCGGCATCGGCAAGCTGCGTGCGGGCCCTCGCAACGTGCTTCGAGACTGCTGCGGGCGTATCGGCCAGCACCGCGAGCGAATAGTGATATTCGCCCAGTACGAAATCACCGTTGATCAGGTCGTTGAGCGCACGATCCATCGCCTCGACCTGGGAGACGGCCACGTCCTCGCCGGCGATCAGCTGGTTACGCTGGCGCTCAAGCGCTTCCTTCGCACCGGGTTTGTCGAGGATCGTGAAGCTCTGTGTCTCGATATACTCGAAGTCGCCATACAGCAGGCCATTGAGCATGCCCGGCTCGGTTTCCTCGGGATAGTCCTTCAGGTCGAGCAGCGCGGCGTAACGGGTCGCGGATGGCATGCGGATCTCGACCTTCTCCACGCCCACGAACAGGCGCGAGGTCGGCAGTGCCTCACGGATCGTCCCGGAAGGAACCGGCTCCGGCTCCCAGACTGCGTTGACGAGATAGCCGAGCAGTTCCAGCGCAGACGAATACCGGCGCGGCCGCTTCGTGAAGGGACTCGGCCTGTGATAGACCCCAAGCGCCACCGGATCGTAGGGCTTCAGCCCCGACTCGACCTGGGCGCCGAGTTCGTCCATCACTTTCAGCGCTTCCTGTTCGTCGTGCCTGATGTCCTCGCGTGTGCGGCGCGCCGCGCGGCTAAAGGCACGCCCGAGCTTCGTGCGGTTGGGACGATAGACGAGTGTCAGATACAGTTCGTTCGCCATCATCCGGTAGCCCGCGAAACTCGCGTAGTAGCGCGTGGCCAGTTCCTGGCAGAAGCGGTTGCCATAAGGCGAGTCAAAGTGGTCTGACACACGCCGGCGCAGACGGTGTGACCAGAGTGCGGCGTGCCCACCGGGCAGCGCACGCACGAGCTGGTTGAACCCATCGTGACGAACGAGGACGTCCACCGGATCGGCAGCCTCGAATGCGATACCAGCAACCTTCCAGATCCGCAGGTAATCGCCCTCGCGCGTCCTGATCACCTGATCGGTAACATGCGCCGAGTAGGGGATGTAGTCGGCAAGCGCCACTTCGCGACTGGCAACGGCGCCGAAGTTTGCACCCTGTCTTGGATCAGCCAGCATGTCGGCCCCTCCTCTTCAGGCGAATCGGCGTGTAGGCGCGCGCGCTCCAGAAGCGGCGATTGCCCTGCCGAAGCACCATGCGCAGGCGCAGCGCGTACTGGGCGAGACGCTGGTCGTCGCGGCGTGTGACCACGCGCATGGCGACGAACACGGGGATCATCAGGAACAGAAGCCCCACACCGAGCGGTGGGCTCGCAAGCAACGCCCAGATGGCGGGGATCAGCATGCCGCCACCGATCATGAGGAATGGCACGAGCGGCACACCCCAGAGCATCGCGGGCCGCGTGCATCCCTTGAAAACCGGGTCGCTGAGCCGTTTGATTGACGAAGTCGTGATCGGGTTCATGGTGCTCGCCCAAGATCAGGTCGTCGGGATCAGCATGCCGGCGATCACCGTCGCGCAGCCGACGAAAAGGCCGCCGATAAACACGTTCGCGATGTCGCCGAATCGCGCATGCTGGAACATCATCCGGAAGCCCGCCCAGATGATCGAAATCGAGCAGATCACACCGCCGACACCCAGCAGGGTCGTCTGGATCGTGCTCAGCAACGTATTGACCTGCGACAGCTGCGCCCACGCGGGCGACGCCGCGAGCAGCGCTGTTGTGATGGCAGCAACCCACCGCGCCATCCGACGGTCAGAAAGCGTGATGGGCACGCGTCCCGTTTTCCTCTTTCCGATTCGAATTCCTAACTTCATGACAAGCTCCTTTCCACGTGCACTGGATTTGCTATCGAAGGGAGACGGGCTAGAACACCACCGCACTACCGCGCGGGTCATCGGCATTCGTGCCCGATGCGGTATCCAGCGGATCCGGATCCGGCAGCCGGTGCATCGCTGGTTGTGAGGAGGTCCGGGTAGCGGGCATGGCCCGCTCATCAAGACCAGCCGGTCCAGTCGGAACAACCGGAATGGCTTCAATCGCCGGCACGACGGTATGTGAGGGAATCGACGCCGGCAGGCGGGCGTTATTGACCACGCGCTGCACATACCCGGTGCGATAGCCCGCCGAGAAATTGCCGCTCGCGTAACACGACAGGCCTGCGCGCAGCGCGGCCTGTGGATCGCGCCGACCATCGGTCCGCGCAGCCCGCGCTGCGGTAAAGCAGCCCTCGAGGATCGCTGCTCCCGCAGCCAGGTTGCGGCACGGATCGAAGGCGCGCTGCTCGTTCAGGCCATACGCCGCCCAGTTCGTGCGGTTGACCTGCGCGAGACCGACGCTGAAGTTCCATCCGCCAGTTGCAAGCGCGCGAGCGGTGGCCTCGGCTTCAGTCTGGTTCGCCGGCTGACGCACCAGTCGACCGTGCACGACACCGATCGCATACGGATTGAATCCGGACTCCGTCCGCACGATCGCGGCCATCGTGACCGGCGAGACCTGGGGGGCGCACTGCTGCACGAGCGTGGCAAAATCGAGCGGCAGCATCAGTGCCCCCTGCCGGCAGCGCTGTTCTGCTGTTCATTCTGCTGCAGGAAGAGCGCAGCAGACCGCGATGGGTCGTATGGCACCGCGGAGGGCACCTGAGACGGCACCTGTGCACGGCCTGTGCCGTAGTACTCGGTGACGGTCGACCCCGCACCCGCGACATCCCACCAGACGCGGGTATAGAGCTGGTTGTCGATCTCGACATTGATCGCGCCCGTGGCACGGCACATCAGTTCGCTCTGTTCCGGGCCGCCCCAGTAGAGGAGGTCTTCCCGGCAATAGCCCCCGCTCGCGAACGTATTGGTAGCGAACGTTCGCTGCGACCCACCCGCGCCGATGTCACAGGCCGGGAACGGATCGCCATGCAGCAGCGCACTCCATAGTCGCTCGATCGGTGGCACGCACGCACCGTACTGCTCCGGGCCGCCCGGGTTGGACAGGCAAAGCAGCACCTGACAGCCCCAGTCATCCGCGTGCGCCACGCCTGGCGCGATAACGCACGTGCCAGCGAACACTGTCAGGGCAAGCGCGCACCGATGCACGATGCGGCGAATCCCGTTCAGCCGCCATCCGTCAGTTTTCAACCGAGGCATATTCATGATCCGCTTCCTTCCCATCGATGCAACGCCGACGTGTCAAACCGGATGGGGAAAAAGGAACCCGCGGCGCCGGGGAGGCAAACCGCGGGCTCAAGGGGGATCAGTCGTTACGATCAGGCAAGTAACAGAAGGACCTGCGAACGCAGATCCCGGATCGGAAAACGACCACCATGCTCACACGCATCCGTTGATACATCGGGGCCGCTAATGCGTACTCGGCCGTGCATGTCGCACATAGGCCGGAACAGGTTGTCGAATTACTTCCAGAGCATTACTGACGAAGCGCGAAATCGTTTCGCAACGATCAGCCGCACTTTTTTCAACATCGAGCCCGACACTTCAGGTCACGACTTCTTTGCAAGCAGGCTCGCCAGTGCCCGCTTTGCGGACGACAGCTCACGCTCGTACCCGTGCCAGGGATGTCGCGGAATTCCCAACCGCCGACATATCACCTCGCGACCGGCACGCCACAGATACGCCATGCGCAGCAGTTCACGTTGACGTACGGCGAGACGCTGCCACGCATGCTCGACGCACTGGGCATCGATCGGATCATACGAGCCGCGACTGGCGCTCGCCCAGTTATCCAGACGCGCATCGATAGAGCGCTGCTTGTCGCTTTCAGGCATCGCGGCGCTCATCAGCAGGCGGCGGAACGCGATATCCCGCCGGGTCCTCAAGGAAGCGCTCGATGTCCGATGCGCGCCACCCAACCGCGCGCTCGCCAAGACGGATCGGCCGCGGGAATGTCCCTTCCTGCATCCGCTGATAGATCGTCGAACGCTTCAGGCCAACTTCCCGTTCAACCTGCCCGCGCCGTAGTATTGCGCCTGTTCCCCTTAACTGGACCGACATGGCCAACCTCCCGCTGTCCTGTTCGAAAGAGTTGCTGCATGGGTCTCATTCAATCAGGTGAGAGGCCTGACGGGCAATTCCGTCATATCGGCGGACCTACCCGTCGGAAGGCCGATTCAACGATGACGTCCATCTGACTCATTGACAGAGTCCGGCCTAAGTGCGGCGGCAAAGGTTTGAGCACTACGCGACGCCTCGCCGTTGGCCTGCCCTTTGAGCCCGAGTCGTTCATCGATTGCGCGCGCAACGGTTGACGATTTCGGCGGGCGATCCGGCTCCCACTCTGACCAGTACTCCTGCATGACCTCAAAGAGCACCTCGAGCGTTCGCGTCAGATGAGGAAGGTGTACTGTCACGCCGCGCTCTTGCGCGGCTTTCACGGACGGTGTCTCGTCCCCGACAGTGGTAAGCGCGAAAGGCAGGCGCTCGAGCCGGCGTTCAAGATGTGACGCCCAGACGTGATGCATCACGACGGTCCGGGAGATAGCAAGCTCCAGACGGGCAATACGGCGCTCGCGCCCCCTCAGACGCGCTGTCAGGCGCGCAATTAGCGCCTGCGCTTCTTCACTACGCTGGTGCCAGTATTCAAGCTCGGGCGTCGAGCCCTGATCCTTTGGTCCTCGCGCCACACGGTCATTATCCGATTCGAACATCCTCCCTCCTCTCCAGCGCGGCACGGGAACGTTCGATATCCACATCGATGCCCCAATCACGGCTTGATCAGGCCTCATGTCCCCCGTTGCAGGGGCCGCACCCTTCCCCTGATCTCCCATTAATCTATTGATTGCGTAGCCGCGCAGCAAGCCAGAGCCTGCTCGGGAAACGAAAATTGCCCGTTGTACAGAAAAAATAACGAGCCGGATCTCAAAGCCTTTACATCCGGCCAGGTGCGCGTCAACCAGACGAAGCGGCGATTTCGAGCAGGAGCGTCATCGCTTCTTCAGCTTTCTCGGTGGGCACCAGGATGTGATCATGGTAGTAGCCCGCAATCACATTACATGAGATGCCCGCCCCGGCGAGCTTGCGGCTAATCACGGCGATAAGTCCCACCGCCTCCAGACTGGAGTGGACTGACAGGGTGATGAGACGGGCGTCGTAGGTATAGGCGAGTCCGCGCCGGAGCGCTTCATCACGCTCGATGATCGCTGTCAGGCCTTCGCGCTCGCGGACGATGCAGAAGGCCAGTAACCCGGCCGGCAAGTTGAAGTCCGGAAACGAACAATAGACATAGGTCGCCTCCGCCATGGCAGGACTGAGCGTCGCACACAGCTTTGCAAGGTCCTTTTCGCTCAACTTTCCACCCTTTCCTGATAGTGACGTCATGCCGCCGTGAGTGGCACACGCGTCATGAGTTTAAAAATGCTGCACACCGGGCAGCATTTTTAACTACCGCCACCCAGACAGGATCGACCGCCTAAGATCAGATCAATGCCTTTACTAAACAGATACGCGTTCAACGATCAGAAAACGCCGGGGACTTCACATAACAAGGAGCCTGCCATGAGATCGCCTGCATCATCATCCGTTATTGCCGATCAGGCGACCATGCACGCCGCACTAGACTCAACAGGAATGGACTGGAAAACTCCGCGCGCCAGAACTTGGCGATCCCTCTCGGACATCGCCACGGACTGGGTAATCATATGCCTTACCGTGTGGCTTGCCTATCGCATTGGGGTCTGGGCAAGTATCGCTGCGATCTTCGTCATCGGCAACCGCCAGCGGGCGTTGGGTAATCTCCTGCACGAGGGTGGACACCAGAACCTGAGTAACAACCGCGATGCGAATGACCGGATCGCCTGTGTCCTGCTTGCGTCGCCGCTGTTCAACGACCTAAGCCTCTACCGGCTCCAGCATGCCTGGCATCACGGTTCACTCGGCGACCCGGCTCGCGATCCGGACTATCTCATCAGCGTCACGCACGCGGGTGACCACTGGTTCAGCGTCTATCTGCGCGTGCTGATCACGCCGTCCATGTGGGCTGGCTCGGTCCTCGGGCATTTCATCGACAGTCGTCTCACTCGGCGTCAGATGCTTGCTATCGTCCTCTGGTGGACCGTATGCGAAGCACTTCTAAAGGTCACCATCGGAACGCATTTCGCGGTGCTGTTTTTTGTTCTATGGATGGCCGCGCGCGCGACGGCATTCCATGCCATCACAACGTTTCGCGAAATGACCGATCACTACGGACTCGAACCGGGCGGCATATTCTCCTACACCCGCGATATACCGGATCATGGCCTCAGCTCGGTCTTCCTGCATCCGCATCACAACGGCTATCACCTGACTCACCATCTGTTTCCACATGTCCCCTACTTCGACCTGCCCGAGTTTCACAGTCGCCTGAAGATGATTTCTGCATTCAATGAACGCGCGATCATTTGCGATTCCTACGTGAAAGGCGGTCGAACCAGCGCAACAAATTGGGGGGCGGCTCATGTCTGAACGGAAGCTCAATACGGTTCAAATTGCAAGCCTGCTGGTTTCCACAAGCTGCGGTACTGGCTTTCTCCTTGGCACAGGCGAACTCGCGATCAGCGGGGGAATGGCAGGCTGTCTCTATGCGATCGCCAGTGCGTTAGGCCTGGTTGCACTCGCCGGTTGCGCACGTGGCCTTTCGATAACGGGGCAGTCCCTCTGGATCAGGTTTGACCGAATCTATGGCGCCTCAGTGGGTCGCGCAGTGGCCTTGCTGTCCGTTGTATGGATGACCGGCGTGCTTGCCGCCCAGATTCGGGGAGGAATAGCGATACTGACACTGGCAGGTATCGACCAGACTTCCGCTCTTCTGATTGTTGATGGGCTGTTAGTCTGCCTTTCGACCTTGCGACTGTCGTGGCTTGCTGCTGGGTTCGCGATCTGCATGCTCGCATGCAACGTCGTGCTCGTGCGTGCGCTGTTCCTAACCAACGGACTCGACGTGTGGCTGCATGCGCCCCTCCAGTTTATTGACGGACTTCGGGGATCGACGCTTGACCATACAGGGTCCACAGTCGCGTCGGTCGTGCTTATGGTAGTCTTTGGTGCAGACTATCAGCAGTTCTTGCTCGCGGCCCGCACGCCGACGATGGCGCGAAACGGAAGTCTCCTCGCAGCAGTATCCGTTTTCCTGATTGGCTTTCTGCCAGCTTCTGCGGTCATCGCAGCCTCGCCGGTCTGGCATCTTCAACACCTCGTCGACGCCGTTCAGGCCATTCCGGCCGTGCTTATTCACACCCTCTCCGGACATTCGGGGACCATGGCGCGGACTCTCGTCATCGTC
This sequence comes from Paraburkholderia sabiae, assembly GCF_030412785.1. Lineage (NCBI taxonomy): Bacteria > Pseudomonadati > Pseudomonadota > Betaproteobacteria > Burkholderiales > Burkholderiaceae > Paraburkholderia > Paraburkholderia sabiae. The sequence goes on along the minus strand of NZ_CP125295.1, from coordinate 1,481,595 downwards.
ATGTTGCTCACAACTGCTCTCGGGGCAGGCTGCTCGGTTCTGAGAGCAATGGCCGACGCCACCGCGGCTGTAGGCCCGCGTTCTGTGGGCCGGCCTATCTGGTCGCGTGTCCTGCCGATCGCGGTTGGCACGATAGTCGCCATTCATGGCCAGAGTCTGGTCGACATGATGGTCGATCTGAACATGGTCTACATTACTGCCGTTGGTCCGCTGTTGGGACTTACTTTGCTAAATCGTCGAATTTCCGACAGGCGTGCCAACGCAACACTGGCGATCGGCGGCACCATAGCTATTGCGCTTTACTTCGTGAGGTGGACAGGACTAAAGGCCACCGCGGAGACCTATCCGTTGGCTGCATCCTTTCTTCCCGTGCTCCTGATTGCCGCACTGCTATGGCGTCGTTCAACAACGTGTCAAGAAAACGAGCCACTCGGAAAGTTTTAGCAAACCATCACAGCAAACCTCGCCGGTAGGCTGCGCGTCCCTCCGAAAACTACCACACCGAGCTGGCCCATGCGCACGCGGACCCGCTCGGTCTTAAGCACTCCGCTGCTTGCCACACGCACTAAAGGTCGCGACTGCTACGTACGTCAAATTCGATCGCAAACCTCCCGAATGACGGCTAACTGAACCGCCCCGGAAATGTAGGAGACTTCGGATCTTGGCTGTAACGGGAGATTTGAAGCATGGAAAGCGAAGGCAAGACAAGGAAGCCCACCGGGACGCGATATTCGGATGAGGTCCGTGAGCGAGCGATCCGGATGGTGTTTGAGCACCAACACGAGTATCAAACGCAGGGGGCGGCGATCCGCTCGATCGCCTCGAAGATGGGGATGTCGCGCGAGACGCTTCGCAACTGGATCATTCAGGCTGAGCGCGACCGTGGCCAACGAGCGGGCGCGACAACTTCGGAGCTGGCGCGTCTGAAGGAACTGGAGCGCGAGAATCGTGAGCTGCGGACGGCCAACGAGATCCTGCGCAAGGCCTCCGCATATTTCGCGCAGGCGGAGCTCGACCGCCGATCGAAGCCATGATCGCGTTCATCGATGAGCATCGCGACGTCTACGGTATCGAGCCGATCTGCCGCCTGCTGCCGATCGCGCCGTCGACGTATTACCGGCACGCCGGGCGGCGCAGCGATCCGGAGCAATGGCCAGCACGAGCGCGTCGCGACGCTGAACTGAAGGCCCTCATCCGGGCGATCTGGGAGGAGAACTTCGGCGTGTATGGTGTGCGCAAGGTCTGGCGCCAGTTGTTGCGCGATGGCGTAAAGGTCGCGCGCTGCACGGTTGCGCGCCTGATGAAGGTGATGGGCCTCGAAGGTGTGCGGCGTGGGCGCCGGATCAAGACGACGCAGCGCGACGATGCGGTGCCGTGCCCGCTGGACCGGGTCAAACGTCAGTTTCGGGCCGAGCGGCCGAACGCGCTGTGGGTTGCGGATTTTACGTATTGCTGGACATGGTCGGGCTTCGTCTATGTGGCCTTCGTGACCGATGTGTTTGCGCGCCGTATCGTCGGCTGGCGAGTGTCGGCATCGATGAAGACTGACTTCGTGCTGGATGCGCTGAACCAGGCGTTACACGATCGCCAGCCACCGCCCGGGCTCATTCATCATAGCGATCACGGGTCGCAATATCTCAGCATTCGGTACACCGAACGTTTGGTGGATGTTGGCGTTGAGCCATCAGTCGGAACCGTCGGCGACTCGTACGACAACGCTCTGGCCGAAACGATCAACGGCTTGTACAAGGCCGAAGTTGTGCATCGGCGTTCATGGCGTACGCTCCAAGACGTCGAGCTCGCCACGCTCGAATGGGTTCACTGGTATAACCACCATCGGTTGCTCGGCCCGCTCGGGTACGTATCGCCTGCGGAAGCAGAGGAAGTCTACAATCGGAATCTGGTGCGCTCCGCTCGAGCGGCGTAGCGCCAAACTCGGCGGTCTCCGACAAAGTCGGGGCGGTTCAAACATCGAAACTCTTAACGACCGGAGAGCTCGACCGACGCTCGTCAAGATGAGCGGCCGAGCTCGCCTCCGTTAATTGCGTGAAACTAACTGTTCCCTGAATCGTTCTGTCCGTCGACAGAGCCGATTGCCGCCCATCGACCTCCCTTTACAGAATAGTGCGGTGATTCAGCCGTCAGTTGAGTCAGTACCTCGCGGGCGTGATGCATTATCAGTTCACTGATCTGGCGCGCGTTGGGCGGCGCCGCCTTCCAGTGATGCCAATACAAGCTCACCGCGATCTTACGCTGTGGCGCAATCGAGATCACATCTCCCGAGTCAATTAAGGACTGAATCTGCAGGGATGGCACAAGTCCATATCCGACGCCCGCCCTGATTGCTGACAGTAACGCTATTGGAGACGGGAAAAAGTGCGTCGCGTATCCGTGTACGGGAAACCCAATAAGGCGCTCCAGGAAGATGGAATGCAACCCGTCTTTGCGATTAAAAAGCACTGCGGGTGCGGCAAGAATATTGTGCAAGGTGACGCCATCAGCGAAGTGTGTCTTAGCAAATTCGGGAGTCGCTACACATTCATACTCCATCTCGCCAATCGGTTCCGCCACGAAACCTGTTGGCGCGCTGCTCGCAGTCGACACACATCCCATCGCCTCGCCACGCGTCAGCACCGACAGGGTATAGTCTTGGTCATCTACGATCAATTCGAGCGCAAGATTCTCCTTGGCTATAGCACACGCGACCGCCTCAAACCAGGTAGCGAGCGAATCAGCATTTACCGCGATTGCAATCTTTGTCCTCCCCTTTTCCGCCGGCTTGATCCGCTGCAGAGTATCCGCTTCAAGAAGCTGCAGCGCCTGGACATGGAGCAACATGATTTCCCCCGCAGGGGTCAGCATCATCCCGTCGCGTACCAGCAGAGGAGTGCCGACAGCCTCTTCTAATGCAATCATTCGCTGCGAAACAGCACCTCGGGTCACATTCAACGCGTGCGCTGCTCGACCAAAGTGTCGTGTTTCCACGACTACGGCGAACGTCTCGAGTTGTTGCCTGTCAAAATTCATCTTACTCGGCGATGTTGGGCAAGCCGCTAGACTAACGTTCGCTGCGCTCCCCATCTCGAAAACAAGAGTCTATCAACGCAAGAGCATTCTGCTGCGTGGAAGCGCCATCCGAACACATCATTCCGGGTGACGTTCTCTCGGCCCTAAGGGAGAGAACGTCAAGATCCCTCGAACGAACTGATCTCCGCAAGTGTTACCGATCTCAGCAGTGGTCGCACGCGCCGGAAGCCAATGCCGTCGAGGGACCGGCGTTGCGCAAACACAAGTCACTTCGTGACGTTTTAGCATTGGCGCGCGGAGCACGGCCGAATTCCTGCACGCATGAATGTCTTTGGCTGATCGCACTTCGGCTGCCGTAGCCTCAACTCAGCGACAGACCACTACCTCTTCCGATAGAGTCGAAGCTAATCGCCTGATTGCCCATCACTTTCCGGCTCGACTTGCAATCCAGGCAGCTTTCGCCGCCCGGATCGCGCATTCGAAATCGTGTCTGGTTGACAAGCGCCGACGCGAAACGATCACGAGCCAGCCGCCATCGACCCGGTGCCAACGTATGAGCGAATCGTCGATGAGCATAGTTAGCCATCGCCACAGTGACGCATCCTCCGTGTCTGATCGTGCGCCAGCTTCCACGAGTTTCAGGTCCATGTTCTCGCATGAAGCTTTCGCGGCGCGCATTGAACCATCAAAATCAGATCCTCTAGACACGCACGTGTAGTCGACCGCAACGAGCCAGCAATTCCCCGTATCTCTCCATCGAATCCTCGAATTTTCCATGAGCGATGCGAACCATCTCCATAGCGACGCATCGTCCGCGTCGGCGCGGAGTCTGCCAGCTCGCCGGAGTGCTCCCCGCGTACCCGAGAGGCTCCCGCTGTAAAGATTGTCAGGCATCGAGCGCGCTAACAAGCTCTGGCACGATCGTGAACAGATCGCCCACGAGGCCGTAATCGGCGACGCTGAAAATTGGCGCTTCTTCGTCCTTGTTGATCGCGACGATCACCTTCGAGTCCTTCATGCCGGCCAAGTGCTGGATCGCACCCGAGATGCCCACCGCGATGTACAGTTGCGGCGCGACGATCTTGCCGGTCTGGCCAACCTGGTAGTCGTTCGGCACGTAGCCCGCATCAACGGCCGCGCGCGAGGCGCCGAGCGCCGCGTTGAGCTTGTCGGCGAGCGGCTCGAGCAGTCTCGTGTAATTCTCACCGCTGCCGAGGCCGCGGCCACCGGAGACGATAATCGGTGCGCTCGTCAGTTCTGGGCGATTGAGCTTCGTCACTTTCCGGCTCACGAACTGCGACAGTCCACTGTCCGCTGCTGCGTCGATTTTCTCGATCGATGCGCTGCCACCTTCGGCTGCCACGGCATCGAACGCGGTCGTGCGGACCGTGACGACCTTGATGCGATCGGACGATTGAACCGTCGCGATTGCGTTGCCTGCGTAGATTGGGCGCTCGAACGTGTCTGCGCTGTCGACGGAGGTGATGTCGCTGATCTGCGCGACGTCGAGCCTCGCGGCGATGCGCGGCGCGACGTTCTTGCCCGCGGCCGTGGTGGGTACAAGGATGTGCGAGTAATTCTTCGCGATCGCGAGAACCGTCGCCTCGACATTCTCAGCTAGACCGAATTCAAGTTGCGGCGCATCGGCAAGCAGCACCTTCGATACACCGGCAATTTGCGCCGCTGCATCGGCAGCATTCTGTGCCTCGTGGCCGGCGACCAGGACGTGAATTTCGTCGTCGAGAACCGTGGCAACCATCGCCGCGGCGGCCACCGTATTCAACGTTGCGGCCTTTATGGATACATTGTCGTGTTCTGCAATAACCAGAATCGTCATTTTCTCGGCTTCCTTTACAGCACCTTGGCTTCGGTCTTCAACTTATCGACAAGCGTCTTCACGTCTGGCACCTTCACGCCCGCGTTACGCTTCGGCGGTTCGGCCACCTTCAGCGTCTTCAGACGCGGTGTGACGTCCACACCAAGACTCTCGGGTTTCACCGTCTCCAGCGGCTTTTTCTTCGCTTTCATGATGTTCGGCAGCGTCACGTAGCGCGGCTCGTTCAGGCGCAGGTCAGTTGTCACCACGGCGGGAAGCTTCAGCGAGAGCGTTTCCGTACCGCCGTCGATTTCACGCGACACCGTGGCCTTGCCGTCGGCCACGACGACACTCGACGCGAAGGTAGCCTGCGGCAGGGCTGCCAGCGCAGCAAGCATCTGGCCAGTCTGGTTCGAGTCATCGTCGATCGCCTGCTTTCCGAGAATCACAAGTTGCGGCTGCTCCTTGTCCACAAGCGCCTTCAGCAGCTTGGCGATCGCCAGTGGCTGCAAATCTTCGTTGGATTCGACAAGAATCGCGCGATCCGCGCCGATCGCGAGCGCCGTGCGCAGCGTTTCCTGCGACTGCGCCGCTCCCGCTGACACTGCGATTACTTCCGTCGCGACACCCGCCTCTTTCAGGCGCACCGCTTCTTCCACGGCGATCTCATCGAAGGGGTTCATCGACATCTTCACATTGGCGATATCGACGCCCGTACCATCCGACTTCACACGAACCTTCACGTTGTAGTCCACCACCCGCTTGACTGCGACAAGTACTTTCATGCGTAATCTCCGCTTAGGAAGTGGCCAGCTCACGGGCGATGATGAGTCGCTGCACCTCGCTCGTTCCCTCAACGATCTGGAGGACCTTTGCCTCGCCGAGCAACCCCGAGACCTCGTAGTCCTCGAACACGCCGTATCCGCCATGCACCTGCAGTGCGATGTCTGCCGCCTCCGATGCGAGCTCCGTTGCAAACAGTTTCGCCATCGACGTCTCAGTGCGAAAGCTCCGGCCCGCGTCCGTAAGTGTCGCGGCATTGCGGATCATCAGTTCCGCAGCGTGCGCCTTGGTCATGACTGTCGCAAGCGGAAACGTCAGACCTTGATGCTCGAAGATCTGTACGCCGCCGACGCGACGACCGTTTCCGTATGAACGAGCCAGGTCGAGACATTTTTTCGTAAGGCCGAGGCCCGCAGCGCCAACCAGGATTCGCCCGACGCTCAGGGTCGTGAGAATCTGCTTGAGGCCGTCCCCGCGATTGCCGACCATATACTCCTTCGGGATACGGCAATTGTCGAAATACAGTTCGACTGACTGCGCGATTCGCCAGCCGACCTTGTGAGCGGCCTTGCCGACCGAGAAGCCGGGCGTGCCGACTGGGACAACGAACGTCGATAGGCCCTTGGGCCCTTTCTCGGGATCCGTTACTGCGATGACCGTCGACAGACCATGCAGTGGCGTACCAGCGTTCGTCGAAAAAATCTTGGCGCCGTTGATGACAAAATGATCGCCATCTTCCTCAGCTCTCGTTTTGATGCTGGCCACGTCGGAACCGCCCGCCGGTTCGGTCACGCCAAACGATGCAAGTGTCCGGCCTTCGCAAAGCGGTTTGAGCCAACGCTCCTTGAGCGCCGGTGAGCCATAGCGGGAAATGACAGTCATCGGTGCACTGTTGCACAGATAGATCGCCGCAAAGCCCGGTTCGACACGGGCCAGAGTTTCGGTTACGAGCGCCGAGCCACGCACACCAAGACCACCACCACCGTATTCCGGATCGTATGCAGTGCCCATAAAGCCGAGTTCGGCAAACTGGCGCACCAGTTCGGTCGGAAATTCGTGACGCTCGACGAATGGCCGCACGGCCGGGCGTAGCGCACGCTCCGCGAAATCGGTCACACCGTCCAGCAACAGCTTCTCGTCTGAATCCAGGTCCATCAACATGTTCTTACCTCTGTCTATGTGTTAATCGCGGAACAGCCCGTCATCCATCGTCTTCAGATCATGGACGATGGCCTTCGGAGCGAATTCCATCTGCCCTAGAATGTCCCGCTGAACGTCGATGCCTGGCGCCACTTCCTGAAGCACAAGGCCATCGCGCTCCACACGGAAAACCGCCCGCTCAGTAATGAGAAGCGCGGACTGGCCGCGATCCCGCACACCTTGAATGAGCGGATACGTGATCTGCTCGACCCTGCGGACAAATTTACGCGACTTGCCCTCACGCTCGATAGCGAGCTTGCCGCCTTCGGTTGCGACCTTCAGGCCGCCGGTGGTGAACGTCCCAGTGAAGACAAGGCGTCGCGTGTTCGTGGCGATGTCAATAAAGCCACCCGCGCCGGGATTGAACGACGCAAACTTGCTGACGTTGACGTGACCTGCCTCGTCGAACTGCGCAAAGGCGAGCGCGGCGAAATCGCAGTTGCCGCCATCGATGAAATCGAACTGGTACGCGCCGTCGAGCAACGCCTGCGGAAACATGTTCGCGGAAAACTGCCAGCCGCTCATCACCACGCCACCGAAGACGCCGTGTTCAGTGATATGCGGATATCGCCAGATGCCCTCGTCGTCGAACAGCCCAGCTTCGGCCATCACAAGCGGAATGTCGGAGGAAGCCCCAAAGCCGAAGATCGTGACCTCCCCCTCACGCACTTCGCGCGCCGCGCGTCGCGCGATGATGCGGTCAGCGCCACTGGGACTGGGCGGCAGCGCGTCGGCTGCGAACTTCCCCCCGAGATAACGCTCATCGAAGCAAACGTCGGTCGTCATCATCGCTTCGGCGTCGACGGTGACACGATCCACGAGCGCGCCGGGAATCCGCATCTGATGTGCAGACAGTTCGCCGCGCTGGACGATCTTCCTCACCTGTGCGATTACCGTACCGCCGCATGCCTTCGTCGCCAGGGCTAGCGCAATCGCAGATGACTGCAGCGGTTCGTCATCGAAAGACAGATTGCCGTACTCGTCTGCGGCGCTGGCCCTGATCAGGGCGACATTGATGTCCCACGTGGGATAGAAGAGATACTCCTGCCCGTCGAACTCCCGCACCTGCACGAGCTGCTCGCGGGTTGCGCCATTAAGCCGGCCACCCTCCTGTCTCGGATCGATATAGGTGCCCAGGCCGACCTTGGTCAGATAACCGGGACTGCGACGTGCCACCTCGCGCAACCAGTGCATCGACGCGCCGATCGGCCATGCGTATGCCTCAACCTCGTTGCTCTGAATGAGCCGCATCAGGGCGGGGCGTTGTCCTGTCACCGGATTGACGGGGTTGATGTAATTGCCACACACGATGCGCTTCATCAACCCCGGTCTTGCGACGTGGTCCATGCCCGGGATGGCTAGCGCGTCGCCGGTTCCGACGGGAAAATAGAATGTGAGATCGCTGGCTCCCGCACCAACTGTGAAAGCATGCGCAATCTCTCTGAGCAGCGCGTCCGGCGTGAGCCACCCGATCACACCCGTGCTGGCAACGACGTCTCCGTCGCGAATACAGCGGACTGCTTCAGCAGCGGTGCAGACCTTACTCATGGGCCACCCCCTTGCGCTTGCGCTCCAGCGTCTGTCTCGCGGCGGGTTCCCGGCAGTTTTCCACGAACAGCCGGTTCGCTTCGAAGTCGATCGCCTCGGCATCCTTAAGCATCAAGCCCGCGAAAAGTCGCTTTGTCGCAGCGACGGCGGGTGCCGGCAGCGCCGCAAGCTTCGCGGCAACCTGCAGTGCGAACGCCTCTACCTCGTCGTCGTTCACTGCGTAGTCCACAAGGCCGATCGCCTGCGCCTGCTTGCCATCAAGCTGCTCAAGGCAGTAGCAGAGTCGACGGGCCTGCGCTGTGCCAACCCTTTCAATCAGGGGTTTCAATCCCCACGGCGTAAGCCAGCCCAGCGGCACCTCGGGCATGCTCCAGCGGGATTCGCGACCGGCTACGACGATGTCGCAACAGGCAGCAAGGGTAAATCCCCCTCCAATGGCAAAGCCGGCCACTGCAGCAACAACAGGCTTGGACACAAAACCGATCAGCCGCCCGATGTCGCCGCACTCCTGCTCGAACCGTCCCATGTCCTCCAGGGACAGCGTCGAGATGAAGCCAAGATCGCTTCCCGCGCAAAAAACACCGGACTTGCCTTGCAGCACGATCGCCTTCACTTCGGAATCCCGATCAGCGCGCCACAACATCTCCCGCAGTGCGTTCACGAGTGTCTGGTCCATCGAATTGCGCCGCGCGAACCGGTCAATGGCGAGCACGAGCACGCCGTTTTCAATGTGTGCATCCAGCACACGAGCCTCTTCTGTTGACATGACTGTCTACTTCTCCTGTTTGAACTGCCCGAAGTCCAGGCTGCCTGAACTGTAATATATTACTAGTATCCGATATGAGCATCAGTGTTTACCCGTTTCGGTGTAATGGCGCGCGCAAAATAGGACGGGCTTGGCTACAGCGCAAAGTCGTGTAATATATTTCAAATATCCAATGGAGACAGCCATGACATCTGACCGTTACTTTCGCGGATGGGAAACCATCCACAACTCGCCGGCCTTTACGGACGTACCTCTGCTCGCAGAGGTCGACGTTTGTGTCGTAGGGGGAGGCGCGGCCGGTGTGGCCGCTGCGACGATAGCCGCCGAAGCGGGTCGGAGCGTGATACTCGTGGAGCGTTATGGTTTCTGCGGGGGGGCCGCAGTGGCTGGTATGTCCGGCACGATCTGCGGCATGTTTCTGGCAAGCGACAGGACGCGAACACCTGAACAGGTTGTGTTCGGATTCACGGAGCGATTCAGGAAACGGCTGAGTGAGCGGGGAGGCCTGACCGCACCCCAGATCTACGGCAAGACTTGGACGGTGACTCACGATCCACTGGTCTGGAGCGAGACGGCAGACCAGTTTCTCAATGACGCGGGTGTGCGGCTTCTCTACCACACCGTGGTAACAGGAGTGCTGATCGAAGACGGCACCTACCGGGGGCTACTGCTCGAATCCTCAGCCGGCCGCAGCACGGTCAGGGCGAAGGTCATCATCGATGCGTCCGGCGACGCATCCGTCGTGGCTCGCGCGGGGGGACGCTATACCTTCGGAGATAACGGAAAAATCCAGAACCCAACAATGTTCTTCCGACTAGGCAACGTCGACTGCGACCGCTTCCTCGATGCGTGGGGCTCCGATACGATCTGCCCGCCCTGGGTCACTGAACGCATCCGGCTGGCGAACGCCGAACATCGGTACACCCTGCCGCGCGAGAAGATCTGGGTGTTTCCGACACCACGCGACCATGAATTGCTGGTCAACGCCACGCGCCTCCAGGCGAAGGATGGCCGCATGCTCAACGTCATTGATCCCGAGGACTTCACACAGGCAGAAGTGTTGGGTCGCGAGCAGGTTCGCGAGTACGCGCGTTTCTTCGCGGAAAACGTCGCCGGTTGCGAACGAAGCTTCGTCATCGATACGGGCGTTGAAGCCGGTATCCGACAGACCCGTTCGATCGTCGGTGTCGACACCCTCCGGAACCAGGACGTGCTCGAGTGCCGCAAGCGTCCGGACGGAATCTGTCGTGTACCATGGCCCATCGAACTCCATGCTGGCGAACGACCGAAACTGCACTGGCTACTGGACGATTACTACGAGGTACCCTACAACGCCATGATCCCGGAGAACGGCGAAAATATCATCGTGGCCGGCCGCTGCCTCAGCGCGGAGCATGAAGCGCTCGCATCCGCGCGCGTAACGGCCCAGTGCTTCGAATACGGTCAAGCCGCCGGCCTTGCCGCGTCATATGCGCTCGCTAACAATGTGACCGTCCGCGCCCTACAGGGTGAAACGATTCGCGCCCTGATGAAAGCACACGGCAGCGCGCTTTAGGGTGAGCTGCGCCCCGCCTCGCGCATGAATATCTTGCGGGTGAAATCCTCGATTCGCTTCATCAGCTCGACCGCAGCCTGTTCTGCGATGGCGGCGTCACCCATGGCGACCGCCCGCCCCCGCTCGGAGTGCAGCCGCGATACCTCCGAGAGATTTGCCAGTTCTTCGTGGTAGACGTAGTAGAAGCGTCTCGATAATCCGAAGAGCGGTGCGATGGCAGCCGACGCGAAGGGATTGCGCGCACATTGGGCAATGTACTGGTTGGCAACGAAGACCGCCCTAAGGTAGGCGTGAATATCGTCACGCTTTGCCGCCTCCTCAAATTCCGTTGCCATCTCCAGCAATTGCTTGCGCTCGGCAGGCATCGCCCTTATCGCAGCCCATGACGAGATCAGGCGCTCCAGGTCTGCACGTAACTCAATGACCTGGAGCTGCTCATAGAGATCGATTCGCGAGACGCGCACCCCATGCCGCGGCACTGTCTCAAGAAGTCGACCGGCCTCGAGACGTTTGACGGCTTCCCGAACAGGCGTCCGACCGATCCCCACGAGATCGCTCAGCGCGAACTCGCTGTAGGTCGAACCCGGCGGTAGCTCGAGCGTGACGATCAATTCTTCCAGTTTGCGATGCGCCTGGTCAGCGAGCGACGGATTTGATTTCGGTACCTGTAGCATGTTGCTCCCCCGATAGCCTAGTGCCCGTTTCACATACTACAGATATATCACACGTCCTGCTACTTCCCGGTGTTAGTGCTCATCACTTTGATACGGGTAATCCATCATGCGCAGGAATTTCAGCCTGTAATATATTACTGATGTTCCATGAAAATTCGCATTTGCCGGCGCCATGCCGACCGCGACCGATAGCCAGCGGCGCTCATGGCCGGGCCATAACCAAGGAGACACATCCAGATGAAAGCTGAAAATCTCGCCGGCGCCGTGAACGCTGCCGGTCGACTGGAACGGCTACCGTTGACCAGATACCAGCGCGGCATCTTTCTGATCATCGCCACCGCGTGGCTGTTTGATTCCATGGACCTCGCCGCGATGACGTTTGTCTTAGGTTCGATCAAGACCGAATTTGGATTAAGCACCGCAGCCGCAGGCTTTGTCGCCAGTTCCAGCCTTTTCGGTATGTTTATCGGCGCGGCGCTGGCAGGTATCCTGTCGGACCGTTTCGGCCGTAAACCCGTTTTCCAGTTCAGCATGGTTATCTGGGGCGTGGGAAGTCTGCTCTGCGGGCTGTGTGCAAACGCATCCCAACTCGTCGGCGCTCGAGTGCTGCTTGGTGTGGGTATGGGCATGGAATTGCCCATCGCGCTCACCCTGGTCTCAGAGTTTCTTCCGACCCGAGTTCGAGGCAAGTACAGCGCCATTCTCGAAGGGTTTCTTCCGGTGGGCTTTGTGGCAGCAGGCATACTGATTTATTTCCTGATGCCTGTGACCGGCTGGCGTGGCGTGTTCATCGCACTCGCCGCGCCTTCCCTCCTTCTGCTGGTGATCCGCCGCGCCGTCCCGGAGTCTCCCCGATGGCTTGAAACCGTGGGGCGCAACGCGGATGCTGAGCGCACTGTCTCCGCGATTGAGGAGAAGGTCCGCCGCCGTTCGGGAATGATGACGCTGCCACCGATCGCAAAAATTCCGGAGGCGCTCGGGGTCGGCAGACACAGCACGCTCGAAATTCTCGCGGAACTGTGGCGTGCGCCTTACGCCAAGCGCACGCTGATGCTCTGGGTGGTGTGGTTCTTCACGCTACTCGGATACTATGGCCTGACATCATGGCTCGGTGCGCTGCTGCAGGCGGCGGGCTACCAGGCGACGAAATCCGTTTTTTACACCATCATCATTTCAACCGCCGGTATCCCGGGCTTCTTCTTCGCCGCATGGCTGCTTGAGGCGTGGGGGCGCAAGAAGGCAGCGATCTCGATGCTCCTCGGCAGCGCGCTAACGGCCTATATCTATGGTCAATGCGCGGCCCTGAAAATGCCGATCGGTGCAGTCGTTGCAGCTGGCCTCGCCATGCAGTTTTTCTTCTTTGGCATGTGGTGCGTGATCTACGCCTATACGCCGGAACTCTATCCGACTCGTGCGCGAGCGACCGGCGCAGGTATGGCGTCGTCGATCGGGCGGTTGGGATCGATTATCGGCCCGTATGCAATCGGCGTCGCACTTCCGGTAACCGGGCAAGGGGGCATATTCGCAATGGGTGCAGTGTGTTTTCTGATCTCGGCCATCACCATTGCCGTGCTTGGACAGGAAACAAGGGGAATCTCGCTGGAGGAGGTATCAAGGTAGCCCCGTTCAGCACCGCCGCGACGATGGGTACCAGAAGGAGCCAAATCACGAGATGGCCAGCATTCGAGCGCTTTACGCGAGATAGATAGCCGCGAAGTGTCACTCGACCGCTGAGCTGCTCTGTGACAGGTGCCACACCCCACCCTCCGAAGGTACCCAACTGCTCCTAACGGTCCCGCCAAGGGCGCAGAAACCTCCACTAAACGAGCTGGTGAGAAACCGTTTCAAATCAGCGCCATGACGTTAAGTTAGATGGAGAAGTTCAATGGAAAGAATAGGACGGTCGTTGAAAGCAATGGTCGAGAACTGGTTGTCGCCCAATCCTGAGCGAGGGTTCAGAGTCAGCCACTACGGACGATCCAGGATTGGGCGTTACGTTTGCGTTGTCGCTGAGAATGGAACAGGATCGAAGGCAATGTTCTTTTATCGTCACTCCGATGGAAACTGGTGCATCTTTCCACCGGCACCCGAGCGGCCGGCTATGCAGATTCCGGACTGTTGCTAGATAGTTTAACAAGATCGGCGGGAGATCCGTGCCGCTTAGCACGCCTTCCTGGTAGATGGCCGAGCACTGGTCACGCGAAATCGGTCGCGCTATAAGCGGCACTTTTCATCGTCTATGTTTCGATCAAAAGAGCATGACGCAATCCGTACTGAAATTGGATCAAACATCAAGGAACGGTTTCCGCTACGTATCTCCAGCGAACGCAACGATCGAACTATTACCAACTTTCGAAAGAATCCCTTGTCAGAAAGTTACTGTTCTCAAAAAGCGTGCGCTCGTACAATTTCCTCACCTGTAAATACCGAGTTCTTCCGGTTACCAATTACTCCGCTCTGTGATGCCAGGTTGAGCTTATCGAGCCAATTCAACCCTTAACCGGACACTTGTATCCGGGCGTCGCATTCCGGCGGCTGCACTAAAGAATCGGGCGGCATAGCCGAACACGTTTGAATGAGCCCGCTCTCGCGACCGGTATCTAGTTCGACAATGGTCTTGCTCAAAAGTATGCGGGCCGCAAGGCGAATTACCTTGATGTAAACAATACCTTAGCCGCAAGATCTGCGCCTTCTCGAAATCAAAATGGAGGTTACGTTCGACTCGGATCGGTCTCCTCCTCCCGTGGCTCGGCAGGGAACGGAAAACCAGCAGTTACATGGTTATATGAGCATGCCAGCAACGTGGCGTTGACCAAAGAGCGGGAATAAGATGGATACAGTCAGTCAGATGCGCGTCTTTGTACGCATCGTGGAATGCGGGGCGTTTACACGCGCGGCAGAGACCTTCAACACAAGTCCAGGAGCCATGTCAAGGGCGATAACAGAACTTGAGGGACGGTTGCGCACTAGGTTGCTGAATCGTTCTACTCGAAAACTTGCGCTTACACCGGCGGGTGAAATCTACCTTGAGCGATGCAAACAAATTCTTGCGGACATCGAGAGAGCTGAGGAGGAAGCCAGCGACGCTCAGCAGCGGCCTACAGGAAAATTGCACATTCACAGCTTCGCAGGATTTGGGCTGCGCTATATTCTGCCTGCAATTAAGGCGTATCGGACGTCTTACCCCGAAGTCGTTGCTGACCTCACCCTATCTCAACGCGTTCCAGAACTCTATGAAGAGGGCATTGATATTGCCATCGTATCAACCTCGTCCGTCCTCCCCGACTCCGACCTTGTCTCGCACTTGTTGGGTTCCTCATTCAGCGTTCTCTGCGCGTCGCCTACATACGTGCTGGAACGAGGTATGCCAGGTAATCTGAATGAACTCGCTCAGCATGAGTGTCTTATTCTCCACACGCCCGCGTTTCCCGCGTACGAGTGGTTGCTTGAAAGCGACAAGGGAAGCGAAGCAGTCAAAATTTCAGGTTCAGTAGAATTGAACACAGGTGAAGCAGTTGCACTAGCGGTGCGCTCAAGCATGGGTATAGGCACGGTACCAGTGTACCTGGCGCTTGATGGCCTATTGGACGGAAGCCTCGTTCGCGTTCTATCGCAATATGTACTGCAGAAGATGAACATCTACGCGCTTCATCCTTCACGAAAGTACATCGATGCGAGAATACGAACGTGGATTGAGTTCTTGCGCCAGTACTTACCGACCGTAACCGCGCGCGATGCTCATTTGCTTGACGAATATGCGGCCTCGACGGTGAACGCAGCGGAATGTCCTCAGGCATAAATCGCTTGCACGTAGCAACGCTTGATTGACGGTGGATCGCAAACCCACACCTCCACCAAGTGCTCCGTGATGAGTGCGTTTTTTTCCAATTCCGCATAAAGATTTGTCAGACGTCGAGTACCATATTTCGATGAAAGATTTTCTTCAGAATGAAGTAATAGACGATACCGAAACCGCACCATGCCACGCCCAATTCCCATGTGGCCATGCCCATCGAGTAGAGCACGTAGGCGAGAATCACAAAACCTATCGCCGGGGACAAAAGATGTTTGAGGAATGACCGCGAGCGTTTCCGGAAAATATAGTGTGAAATAACCGCGACATGCAACATCATGAAGCCACTGAGTGCGCCGAAATTCACGAAGTTCGTTAGAGTATCCAGGTGATCGAGAAATCCCAGCGACAATCCCAGTGAAACAATCGAGACCGACACCAGGCTGACATGAGGCGTCTTGAACGCCGAATGGACTCTAGCCAATACGAGCGGCAACTTTCGATCACGCGCCATGGAATAAAGCAGGCGAGCAATAGCTGTCTGGGAAGCGATAGAACAAGAGACCCCGAAGGTCAGCGCCGTGGACCAAGCAGTGAGCAAAGACAACGGCTTGCCTCCTGCTACCTCGGCGATTTCATAGAACGCAGTATCCAAAGACTTGAATTTGAGCCCGGCGGCCAGGTCTGCTGCGATCCATGTCTGCAGTACAAACAACACGCCCACACATAGCAGGGACACGACCGTCGCATTTCCAACGGTCTTTGTACTGTTGCCTCGGACCTCTTCAGCGAGCATGGAAATGCCGTCAAATCCAAGGAAAGACAAGGCGCACACGGACACTGCCGAGAAAATCATGATCGGCTTGAAAGACGCAGGCTGAAACAGCGGATTCAGCGTGAGGCGCCCTGCACCCTCGCCGTGATACAGCGAGTACAGTCCACATACGCAAAAGATGATCAATACGAGGATCTGGGCAATTAGGAACAGCCTGTTGGCCGCCGCTGTCACCTGCACGCCAACATAGTTGGTGACGGTGCCAATGAGTAAGAAAGCAACAATCCAGAGCCACTTGGGTAAAAGCGGAAACAGCGACGAAAGCGCGGAAGCTGCGACCACATATGTCAGCGCGGGAATCAGTAGATAGTCCAGGATGAGCATCCACCCGGTGAAGAAACCCGCTGTCTCGCCTATGCCTCGTTGCGCGTATGCATAAGCTGACCCCGCAATCGGGAAATCCTCGGACAGGACTTTGTAGCTCAGCGCAGTGAACAACATGGCGACCATCCCAATCACATACGCCAAGGCAACCATCCGGCCTGCTGCATCCGCAACGTAGCCGTAGATCGCAAACGGTGCGATCGGTATCATGAAGATCACACCGTAGATAACGAGGTCGACAAACCCAAGCGTGCGTTTCAGTTCCTGCTTATAGCCAAATGATTCCGTTGACATAGCTTGATCCCGAAGAGGTGTTGTATGGCAACGTGTGAATCTCGGCGTCTCCGCCCAAACTTCGCGTTGCGTCAGGATCGATTTTCGTTAGCCTTAATCATTGGAAAAGATCCAAAGCATAAGCTTTTCGGTGCACTTTTGGATGATCGGAATTCGCCCGGGATATCTACTGCCGTACGACAGTGTATGGATCGATCACCGAAAAGACATCATGACCAAACGGTCGAACATGGCATCCGAAAGCAGCCATCGTAGAAATAAAATCGGGCCAGCCATTGCACCCGCGTGATAGCGCGCTCTCGGACGCGATGCCTTCAATGCCTTGAGCGTCAGTTTAGCGATCGCCTCTGGCGACGAGCCCTCCGATTGGCGCTGGACTTCGACGTATTGTCTAAGGAGCTTGATATATGGGCCCGTGCCCGAGAGACGCTGCGCTTCCGCGATAGCGATATCGCCCCACCCTGTTGCAATGATCCCGGGCTCGATCACGATGACGTCGATGCCGAAAGGCCTGGTTTCCAGCCTCAACACATCGCTGTACCCTTCCAGGGCAAATTTCGAGGCGTGATACCAGCCCCCCATCGGCGTATAGATCTTTCCGCCGACCGACGTTACGTTAACGATCTTGCCGGCCGCCTGCTCCCTCATCTTTGGCAACACCTTCTGGATCAACCGGGCCGTACCGAATACATTCACGTCGAATTGCCGATGGGCGTCGTCCATCGGTATGTCTTCGAGCGCGCCATATTGGCCATATCCTGCGGCATTGATCAACACGTCGATGCGGGGTTGCTCGTTTAGTACCTGCGCCACCCCGGCATCGACCGCGGCTTTATCCGTGATGTCCATGTAGAGAACACGACCGCCTGCGGCCTGGATCGGAGCCAACTGATCAGCACGTCGTGCCGCACCGTAGACGATGTAACCTTCTTTCAGAAGCGCCAAGGCAATGCTTTTACCAATACCGGAAGAAGCCCCAGTGACCAGAGCAACAGGGGGATGCGCGCAGATAGCCATGTTTGCCTTTTCGTTGAATGAACGGTAGTCGTTATTTATAAACTGTGGGGAAACCCCACAGTCAAGTAGTCGTTTGGCTCACGAAAGAAAGGAGGATGATCCCGTGCTGATCAGCGAGCTGGCAAAGCTATCCGGCCTGTCCAAGGACGGCATCCGTCATTACGAGGAAGTGGGTCTGATCCGATCGACCGCGCGGCAGGCGGGAAGCCGCACCTATCGGGAATATGGCGCCGATGCACTGGATGTGATCATCAAGGTCCGCAACGCACAGCGTCTCGGATTCGCCCTCAAGGACATTGGTCCGCTGATGCAGGCCTATGAGGCCAACACCTTCTCGCTCGAAGAAACGATAGGTATTCTGGAGGAGCGACTGCAGGAAGTCAGAGGCAAGATCGACGAACTACGCCAAAGCGAAGCCTACATCGTCGAGAAAATTGCCCTGTACCAGAAAACACGAGACATGGAAGCACTGGTAAGCGTACGCACCGCCCGTCCGAAGCGATCGCTGAAGGGGCGGCGCGGCCGATAAGAACGCGCCGATAGAGGGCAACGTATTACGGTTACGGCACAATCGCAAAAACACGCGCCGGAAATCCGGAACCACGCTTCGGCTTTGGCCAAGTCGCGACGATAAGCGCCCCCGCTTCGGGCATCGCATCGAGATTGGCCAGCAACTCGATCTGCCAACGATCCTGGTCGAGCACATAGCGTTCGAGCGAGCCATCACCGCGACTGATCGCGAGACCGCCGTCGGTGTCCAGCGTCTCATGCCCGCAAGCCGTCGCACCACGTTCCTCGAAGATGCAACGCAGCGCTTCGAGCGTCCAGCCGGGGAAATGTGCCACACCTTCAGGGTCGCGATTCGACATTTTCTCGCGATCCGGCCAGCGAGACGCCCAGCCGCTATGCTTGGCGACAAACGCGCCGCGTGGTATCGGACCATTGCGCGCTTCCCAACGCAGTATGTCGTCGGTCGACAAACGATAGTCCGCATTGGCGATTACCTGCTCGCGGATGTCGATGACGACCAGTGGCAGGATCATCTCGCTCACCGGTATCTCGTCGAGAAACCGGCGGCCCGCCACGAAGTGCGCGCCCGGATCGACATGCGTGCCCCACTGGCCGACAAAGCTGTAGCGATGCGCAAGAAACCCCTGCCCCATCGAACCACGCGCCGGCGCGTGGTCGTACAGGACCGTACGCGTCTCAGGCTCGAAGAACGGCGAGTGCGGAATCGACGCGTCGAACGCGTGGGTCAGGTCCACGAACCTGCACTCATGCAACTGCCCCAGGAGTGCCCAGAGGTCGAGCGCCATCCGCTTCAGATCCGCTCGAGGTTCGTGCGCGTGCGCTCGTTGACGACATTGCCGGTATTGACCGTCGTCTTCGGCTCGAGCAACAGGCAATGCACTTCGTCCGTCACGGCTTCCGGGCAGTGCTCGGTACCCTTCGGCACGATCAGGTATTCACCCTCTTCGATCAGAATATCGCCGCCATTTTCCGCATGCAGCTTCATGCGCAGCGTGCCCTTTACCACGAAGAACAGCTCGTCCTCGTGATCGTGATGATGCCAGTTGAACGTCCCGCTGAATTTCGCGAACTTAATCTGTGAATCATTGATGTCGCCACCGATCCTGGGCGACCAGTATTCGCTGAAAGCCGAGAATGCTGCCGTAACATTAACCTTGTTGAGCTTCATGCCGTCACTCCTTCGATCTGGAAAATGGTGTCGATCTGCGCCGGCAGGAGGCGCTTGACGAACGTACCCTGAAACAATGCGCTGCCGACAGTGAAACCCCAGGTCCTCGCGTCAATCATAGCCTTGACGCGCACTTCGCCGTCGATGCTGCCAGCCGCGATGACGGGGACCGGCACGGCTTCGGTGACGCGCCGTGTCAGTTCGGCCGGATCGCCTTCACCCGCGAAGCGGTATGCGAGTAGATCGAGACCGTGCACACCAGGCATGGCCGCGATGCGGCGAGCATCCTCGACGATCTCGTCCATCGTACCCTCGAGTACCGTCGGGTGTCCGACCGTGCGGCCGGCAAACGGGAAATACTGGATCGACGAACCTTTGAGCATGGTGAGCGCGTCTTCGACGTGGCGTCCACCTAGCAGATAGTCAACGCCGATGTCGAGCGCAGCCTGGATCGATTCGAGTTCGCTTTGACGGCTCGTCGCGACGACTTCGAGCATCACCTTGCGACCGTCGGCCCGGATGCGTTGAGCCAGTTGCTTGAGCGACGCGACCGGCAGACCGATATCCTTGAAGCCGACAAAGTGAACAAGGCTGTCACGCAGGCTGTCGTAGACTGCCAGTGCATCGGGGACGGTAGCATCGTTCTCCGTCAGCATCAGAATGAAATGGGAGGACACGTTAGACTCCTTGAAAATATAAATGGCTCACACCCGGGAACGGGCGAATTGATGGGCTGTTTGCAATGCGACCTGCAAACTGGCCGGGTCGGCAATACCTTTGCCAGCGATATCGAACGCCGTGCCGTGGTCCGGGCTCGTTCGCACGAAAGGCAGGCCGACAGTGATGTTCACGCCGTCCTCGACGCCGGCCAGCTTGACCGGAATGAGCCCCTGGTCGTGGTACTGCGCCACCACGATGTCGAAGCGGCCGCGGCGCGCGTTCATGAACACCGTGTCGCCTGGCCACGGGCCGCTTGCATCGATGCCTTCCGCCTGGGCGCGCTGGATGGCCGGCGCGACGATGTCGAGGTCCTCCCGACCAAACAGACCACCCTCGCCGGCATGAGGATTCAGGCCCGCCACGGCAACACGCGGGTTCTCGATGCCGAGTTCCGTCATCGCACGATGCGCGAGTCGGATGATGCGCAATTCGGTCTCGACGGACAGCTTTGAAATCGCGTCGCGCATTGAGCAGTGAACTGTCACAAGAATCGTGCGTAACGTAGGGTTCACGAGCATCATCGCGTAGTCTCGCGTGCCGGAAAGATCCGCGAGCATCTCCGTGTGACCCGGATAAGGAACGGAGGCAGCAGCAAGCGCCTCCTTGTGAATCGGTGCGGTGCAGATGCCTGCTATCTCGCGCTTCATCGCTAGATCAATCGCCGTGCGGATAGCACCAAATGCCGCTTCGCCGGCCAGTGCATTGATTACACCCAGCGGCAGGTCGGCAGGCAACGGCTCGGCACCCGGCACGCGCAGCACGTCGAGCGTCCCCGGGCGCAGCGCGATGCCCGAAACCGAATCCGTCTCGCGGACTTTGAGTGGCAAACCGAGCGCGGCCGCCGCGCGCCGCAGCACTCCGGCATCGCCGACGGCGAATGACGGATAGTCGGCGATAAACGCGGCGTTCGAGAATGTCTTGACGACGATTTCGGGCCCAATGCCGGCCGCGTCGCCCGTCGTCACGGCGATCAGTTTCTGTTTCATACTCTTGCTCCAGTCAATGCGTCGAGGCAGATGAGCAGCGCGTCGTCGCCGCCAAAACCACCGGCCTTCGTAATCATCGGGAAGCTGCCTTTCGAGCTGCGAACCTCGACAAGCGGCACGCCTGGCAGGATTTCGCGATGTACGCGCAGCGATACGGCGGGCAGTGAGTCGACGATGCGTCTGGCTGTTTCACCACCCGTTACGACAAGGCCGTCGCATGCTCCGCTGGCTATGAGGTTGGTGACCTGCGTCACCAGGTCGCGCAGTGCCGCTTCGGCTAAAGCAGCGCCGGGCAGGCGATCACTCCCGGTAGCCAGCACGTTGATCCGGCGGCTCTCGCGTGCCACGTTCAGTTGGCGACGCGAACTCGGATTGAGGCTGCCGACAACCAGCCAAGGCGCATCGCAGGACAAGGCCGCAAGTTGAGGAATCGGTTCGGGCTGCGACAGCGCGCGGGCGAGCGCGCGCAGCAATCCCGTGGAACCGGCGAGCAGCAAGTCTCGTGAGCCGGCGAACAAGCCGACCAATGCATCGAGATCATCCTCGGCACGCGTATCCATCACAACGGCGTCGTGCTCTTCGAGCAGGACTTTCGCTTGCGCTGCGTCTCGTGCGATGACAACCGGCAAACCCTGCGCGAGAAACAACGCAGGCACGCTGGACTCCAGAACCGGCAAGGTCGGGTCTCGCCCGAATGCGGTTTTATGTACGGGAACGCCGTCGACAAGTACACGGCCAGCCTCCGTCGTCCGTCCGGCCGACGGGAAAGCCGGCGCGATCAGCAACTTGCGGCGGCCAGATGCGGCGCGGGCGCTCACACAGTCTTTGGCGACGTGCCCACGCAACGTCGAGTCGAACTGCAGCACGAGCACATCAGCATGGCACCAGGCACGCGCGGCATCTGCTACCGGGTCGCCAGCAGCGACGCGTTCGCGCGTGTCCGTGTCTAGGCTGACGACTGCGGTCGCCGTAACATTTTCTGTATCTTCCGGCCGCAGTAGCGCAGCCGTATTCCAACCGCGCTCGGCAAAACAGGCAGTGCCGTCGAGGGCACTCGTGAAGTCGTCAGTGATGATGCGAATACGCATGGAAGTTCCGCGCTGTTTTTGGTTCTTGAATTTTGACGTTTTTCATGTATTTTTTAAGAACCAAAAAAATGGAATTTCACGGTGTCTATGGTCCGCTCAGCCGTATCGAAACAATCCCATCCTGCTTTAGTCGACCTTGAGATCGACCGGTATGCAAGCGGACCGGTGTTCCGTCAAATCATCAGACAATTACGGGAACGGATCGACAACGCGGTCCTGCCATGCGGAACTCGCCTGCCACCGACACGCGACCTAGCGCAGCAACTGGGTATCGCGCGTAATTGCGTAGTAGAGGCTTATGACGAATTGATTGCCGATGGCGTCCTGGAAGGACGCGGCCGAAGTGGGACCTTCGTGGCCGCGAGCAGAGGTTTTACCGCTCCCCGTCGAGAGGAAGTCATCGGGCAATCGTCTGTTTTGCGACGTATCGATAATGAGAACAACGATGCGCCGCCGCAACCGGTCGCCGCATTCGACTGGCGTCTTGGACAGGTCAATGTGCGGGCACTGCCGTTGGAGGCATGGCGCAACGCGTGCCGCGAAGCCGGGCGGCATCTTCCACCGGCAGGATATGGCGACCCACGCGGAGAACCAGGATTACGCCATACCATTGCGCACTGGCTGCATGAACATCGTTCGGTGTCGGTCGATCCCAATCAGATTGTCGTTACCCACGGAACTGGGCAAGCACTACATCTCGTATCGCGCACATTCTTGCGCGATGGCGACATGTGTGCGGTCGAAGACCCTGGATATCTAGGGGCCAACTGGGCATTCGCGCGCTCAGGAGCGACGCTGCACCACGTGCCCGTCGATGACGAAGGAATGTTGGTTGAACGGATCATTGAGTCGCCGACAACTCCAGCGTTGGTACACGTAACGCCAGCGCACCAATACCCGCTTGGCGGTCGTCTGTCCGGACCTCGGCGTCGTTCGCTCATTGACCTAGCTCGCACACACGGGACAATGATTGTCGAGAACGAGTACGACTGCGAATTCCATTACGCAGGCACGCGTTATCCGCCGTTGTTTGCGAGCGCACCAGAAAATACGCTACTCCTGAGCACGTTTGCGAAAGCAGTCAGCCCCTCCCTGCGGCTCGGCTTTATCGCAGCGCCAAAGGCTGCAGCAACCGCCCTGGCCGCACACATCGAACGCGAACGTGTCCATGTCTCCTGGCCGGTCCAGAAAATTATCGAGACCCTCTTGGTCTCAGGAGAGCTCGACAAGCATCTGCGCAGAGTACGACGCCACTATGGCGCGATGCGCGACTTGGTCCGCGGACGCTTGGCCGAATACGTCAGCGAAATCGAATTGAGAGGCGATGAAGGGGGGTTGCACGTTGTTGTGGCCGGCCGTGAGCGGGCATTCGATCTCGAATTGCGAAAGGCCTTGAATTTACGCGGCATCGTCTTCAACGAAGTGCGGGAATTTGCAAGTTCAGCTATGGAAGAGTCGAATGGTTTTTTGCTTGGATACGCCCATATGGATCTGAGCGATCTGTCGGCTGCGCTGGATGAATTGACCACTTGCATCCAGCAATGTTATTCACATTAGGCCGCACAGCATGTGCGAATTAGCTTGTTCGAGTGAAAAATTCCTCCGCTGGTCCCGCGAGTGCCATCCGTCGTATTGGGAAAACGTGGGAGCAAAGTCCATCCCAATCGGCAGAGGGGGTATGTGTCGAGATGCGCTGAAGACCACAAAGCAAATCAAAAATTCTCGATTAGTATTGTCGCTCCAAGCTCCCGTTTTGGAGCGCTTTTGGTAGGGATACCTTAGCGGCGCTATCAGTTTCGGGGTTCTTCGCTATCCACCCCTCAAGCATATCAGCCCAAGTCTGTAGCATCGTCCTTCGCTGCTCGGCATATTCAGCCTTGTTGTACACCGCGCGTACCCCACGCTGTTCGTGCGCCAGACATTTCTCTATCCAGTCGCTGTTGAACCCGGCCTCATGCAGTTGCGTGCTCGCCGTTCTTCGCAGGTCATGCACCGAGAAGGATTCGAAGTCTGGCTCCCCGCTCTCACGGACCAGTTTGACCGTACTGTCGATCACACGATTTAGGGTGGCGGCACTTATCGGTAATTCAGTCTCATATCGGCCGGGATGCAAAAACGCACTCGCGCCAAAGCAAGTCTTGAAGGTGACCAGTATGTCCAGAGCTTGCTGGCTCAGATAGACGTTGTGCGCACGCCCTGCCTTCATGCGGTCTTTCGGGATAGTCCAGACCGCTGTATTAAAATCTACCTCGCTCCAGTTGGCGAGAATAAATTCTGACTTGCGCACCATTGTCAGCAACATGAACTTGATGGCCAGACGCAACGTTGGCAAGGTGGCTGTCCGCTCCAACCCTTTGAAAAACACGTGGATTTCCCCGGGTGTCAGTGCCCGGTCTCGCGGTTTGAAAGTAGCGATGGCAGAGGGCCGTATGTCTTCTGCAGGATTGGCTACCTTCAGCCCTCTTGCCTGCACAAAACGATAGACCTGGAGGACGATGTCGCGTGCCTGAACGGCAGGTGCAGCCGCGCCCCGCTCCTTGATCTTCTCACACCTCATCAGGAGTCTTGAAGGTGTGATCTCTTCGAGCTTCAGCCGCCCGAACTCCGTTGCAAGATTCCGGTCGTAGACGGACTTCCTCATCGCGCGGGTCGACGCCGCGAGCGTGGCTTCCGCGAAGTATTTCTCGGCCCACTTCCCGAACGTCATCGCTTCGGCCGCTTCCACACGCTTTTCAACCTTGCTTCTCGACGGACTGATGCCCTGTTCAACTTCCCGACGCGCTCGTTCAAGGAGCAGCCTCGCTTCCGCAAGACGCATCGACATGCCAAAGGAAAGTTCGTCGGCAGCGCGTGCGCCGCGTGCTGGCAGCCCGGGATCGTAGCGGCCAATGACCAGGGTCTCCCGGCGACCATTCAGACGATAGTCGAAGCGGAAACTCACCGCTCCGGACGAGGTAACAGCCACGTACAGGCCGCGCTGGTCAGCGACCTTGTATATCCTGCCAGTTGGCTTGAGCGCCCGCAATTCGAGGTCCGTAAGCATGCAATACTCCGTGAACTGATACCGTGTTTGATACCGTCACGCGCCGTGACGGTATCAAAATGGATCGTCTGCAGAGAAAGATGCTATACCGTCGCTCATGCCGTCGGCGACGTAACGCTGCCGACGGACGGCAGCGGACCAAAATAGTCGATAAACCCTTGATCTTGTATGGGAAATCGGGGAATCGACGGACCTCTGCAGACCACTGCAGAGGATCCTAAATTACTCCCACTCAATCGTCGCAGGCGGCTTGCCCGAGATGTCATACACCACGCGATTGATCCCGCGCACCTCATTAATAATCCGGTTCGACACATGGCCGAGCAGATCGTGCGGCAGATGCGCCCAGTGCGCCGTCATGAAGTCGAGCGTCTGCACAGCGCGCAGCGCGACGACGTATTCATACGTGCGGCCATCGCCCATCACACCGACGCTCTTCACCGGCAGGAACACCGCGAACGCCTGGCTCGTCAGGTCGTACCACGACTTGCCCGTTTCCTTGTCGATGAACGTGCGCAGCGATTCGATAAAGATGGCATCCGCGCGGCGCAGCAGATCGGCGTATTCGCGCTTCACTTCGCCGAGAATCCGCACGCCGAGGCCCGGGCCCGGGAACGGATGGCGATACACCATCGAAGGCGGCAGGCCCAGCTTCACGCCCAGTTCGCGCACTTCGTCCTTGAAGAGTTCGCGCAGCGGTTCGAGCAGCTTCAAGTTCAGCGTTTCCGGCAGACCGCCGACGTTGTGATGGCTCTTGATCGTGTGCGCGGCCTTCTTGCCCTTGCCCGCCGATTCGATCACGTCCGGATAGATCGTGCCTTGCGCGAGCCACTTCGCGTCCGTCAGCTTGCCCGCTTCCGTCTGGAACACTTCGACGAACTCCGCGCCGATGATCTTGCGCTTCGCTTCGGGATCCGTCACGCCCTTGAGCTTCGACATGAACGCTTCGCTCGCGTCGACGTGGATCACCTTGACGCCGAGGTTGTCGGCGAACATCGACATCACCTGCTCGGCTTCGTTCAGACGCAGCAGACCGTGATCGACGAACACGCAGGTCAGCTGGTCGCCGATCGCGCGATGCAGCAGCGCCGCCGCCACCGACGAATCCACGCCGCCCGACAGGCCGAGAATCACGTGCTCGTCGCCGACCTGCTTGCGAATGTTTTCGACGGCTTCGTCGATGTAGTTGCCCATTTCCCAGTCGGGCTTCGCGCCGCAGATTTTCAGCACGAAGCGTTCGAGCATCGCGCGGCCCTGCACCGTGTGCGTGACTTCCGGGTGCCATTGCAGGCCGTAGAAGTGACGCGCTTCGTCGGCCATCGCGGCGATCGGGCACGATTCCGTCGATGCCATCAGCTGGAAGCCCGCCGGCATTTCGAGCACCTTGTCGCCGTGGCTCATCCAGACCTTCAGCATGCCGTGACCTTCGGGCGTCGCGAAGTCCTGAATGCCGTCGAGGAAGCTCGTGTGATTGCGCGCGCGCACTTCCGCGTAGCCGAATTCGCGCAGATGGCCGCTGTCGACCTTGCCGCCGAGCTGCTCGGCCATCGTCTGCATGCCGTAGCAGATGCCGAGCACGGGCACGCCCGCTTCGAACACCGCTTGCGGCGCGCGCGGCGTGTCCGTCTCGGTCACGGAATTCGGGCCGCCCGACAGGATGATGCCCGTCGGCTTGAATTCGCGGATGAATTCGTCGCTGACGTCGTGCGGATGGATTTCCGACAGCACGTGCGCTTCGCGGATGCGTCGTGCGATCAGTTGGGTGACTTGCGAACCGAAGTCGAGGATCAGGATCTTGTCATGCATGGCAGCGGACGGAATCTAAAAAGAACGGATAGGGGAAGCCGCGCTTGTCGCATCGCGACAGGACGGCGTTGTATTCAAAACGGACCGGCTGATGCTGAATCGACGGTCTGAAGGACGCGTCGCAGCGTGCCGCGATCGACAAAACGCTCGATGAAAGATCTGCGGGCAGACGGATTCCAGTTGTGTCGGCAGTGGGCGTGAAGGCGCGCGAGTCAGCCATGAAACGGCGGCCGGGGCGTGCCGGACGGCGCGCCCGATTTCGTCTCCGCTGCGCGGGCGTCGGCTTCGCTACGCTCGGCCGCGGCACGTTCGCGCGCGGCGGCGTCTTCGTGGGCGTCGGCCCGGCGCTCATGCGCCAGCGCGTCTTCGCGTGCGGCAGCGGCCGCCTCGGGCATCATCGTGCGGGGCGCCGCGGCCGTCAGGCCCGGCTCGACGGGATGGCCCGTCGCAGGGCTAACAGGCGCTGCGCCACTCATCGTCGGCGTGACGCCGAGCGAGGGCTCGACGTGCGTCCCTGCTGCCGGATAAACGACGCCAGGACGCGCCGCGTTACGCTCGCGCTCGGCCTTGCGTGCTTCGTTCTCGGCATCGCGCGTCGCGACGCGGTCAGCACGTTCGGCAGCAGCCGTTCCCGCCAGCCGCTCGCGCCGCTTCACGGCGCTCGCAAGCCTCACGCCACCCAGACCGATCACGAGCAGCACCACACCCGTCAGCACCGCCACCAGTTGACCGAAACCCGTCAACTGCGGCGTATGCAGGCCAACGAGCCAGACCAGCATCAGCACGCCCGTCAGCCAGTTCACATGGCCGACGACCTTGGCCGTCGTCGCTGTCAACGCGCCGTCGATCGACGCATGCAGCGCCAGCCACGCGAGGCCGATCAGCGCGATGCCGAAGCCCTGGCCAACCAGCACAGGCTCCGTCTGCACCAGCTGCAGCGCGTCGTACAGCGATTTCCACGGCGTGAGCAGGAACAGCAGCCCGAACGCCAGCAACAACAAGGCATCGATGATCAGTACGGCACGCAGCAGCGGCTTCATCGGCGATTAGTCCACGTGATAGTTGGGCGCTTCCTTCGTGATCTGCACATCGTGCACGTGCGATTCGCGCATGCCCGCTGCCGTGATTTCGACGAACGCGGCCTTCTCGTGCATTTCGTCGATCGTACGGCAGCCGCAGTAGCCCATCGACGCGCGCACGCCGCCGATCAGCTGGAACAGGATCGCGCCAACCGAACCCTTGTATGCGACGCGGCCTTCGATGCCTTCCGGCACGAGCTTGTCGATGTTCGCGGAGTTGTCCTGGAAGTAGCGGTCAGCCGCGCCGTCCTTCATCGCGCCGACGGAACCCATGCCGCGGTACGACTTGTACTGGCGGCCCTGATACAGGAACACGTCGCCCGGTGCTTCTTCCGTGCCGGCGAACATGCTGCCCATCATCACGGCGTTCGCGCCCGCGGCCAGTGCCTTGCTGACGTCGCCCGAGAAGCGCACGCCGCCGTCCGCGATGACGGGAACGCCCGTGCCTTTGAGCGCCGCCGACACGTTAGCGATCGCCGAGATTTGCGGCACGCCCACGCCCGCGACGATACGCGTCGTGCAGATCGAACCGGGGCCGATACCGACCTTCACGCCATCCGCGCCGTACTCGACGAGCGCCTTGGCTGCGTCGGCCGTCGCGATATTGCCGCCGATCACCTCGACGTGCGGGAAGTTCTTCTTGACCCACTGGACGCGCTCCAGCACGCCCTTGCTGTGGCCGTGCGCCGTATCGACGACGATCACGTCGACGCCCGCCTGCACCAGCAGCGACACGCGCTCTTCGTTGTCCGCGCCGACGCCGACGGCCGCACCTGCGCGCAGCTTGCCGTGTTCGTCCTTACAGGCGTCCGGGTGTTCCGTCTGCTTCGTGATGTCCTTTACCGTCATCAGGCCGCGCAGTTCGAACGCGTCGTTGACGACCAGCACGCGCTCGAGGCGGTGGCTGTGCATCAGCGCCTTCGCTTCGGCGAGCGGCGTGCCTTCCTTGACGGTGACGAGGCGCTCGCGCGGCGTCATGATCGTGCGAACCGGCTCGTCCAGACGCGTTTCGAAACGCAGGTCGCGGTTCGTGACGATGCCGATCAGCTGTGCGCCTTCGACGACCGGGAAGCCCGAAATGCCATGCTGGCGCGACAGGGCGATCACGTCGCTCACCTTCATTTGCGGCGGGACGGTAATCGGATCGCGCACGACGCCCGATTCAAAGCGCTTGACCTTCGCAACTTCGCGAGCCTGTTCGGCCGGCGTCAGATTCTTGTGGATGATGCCCACGCCGCCCATCTGCGCCATCGCGATAGCGAGGCGAGCTTCGGTGACGGTGTCCATGGCGGCGGACACGAGCGGCATATTGAGGGAGATGTTGCGGGTCAGCCGGGTTTTGAGGCTGGTGTCGCGCGGCAGAACGTCGGAGAAGGCCGGGACGAGGAGCACGTCATCGAACGTGAGTGCTTTTTGGATCAGACGCATGGCAAATCCTATAGGCGCAAAAGCGAATTATACGCGATACCTCCCCGGTTTTCACTGCGCGAACAGTCAGTTAGCGAAATTCTTCAATGTTTTTTCACGTCGAACGATCGTCCGATTTCGCTTCTGCGTTCGGCTCGGGTTCGAACCGGTTTCGTTTGGCCGTTCGAACATTTGCGTGTCCAGGGAACGCTTTCCAGCATAGAACGAAGCGAGCCGAAGTGCAGAATCGAACAAGACGCGCATGTGTCCGCCGGGCTATGCTTCGCGCACTTTCAGTTTTCGATCGGGGCAAGGCAATGCAGCGCGGCGTGGTGTACGGGATGTTGGCGGGAGCGTTATGGGGCATGGTGTTTCTGGTGCCACGGCTGTTGCCCGATTTTTCGCCCGTGCTGCTGAGCGCCGGCCGCTATGTGATGTACGGCGTCGTGTCGATTGTCGCCGCGCTGCCCTCGGCGCGCTCGCTGCTTCGGCGACTCACCCGCGAAGACCTGAATGCGCTCGTCAAGCTCGCGCTCGCGGGCAACCTGCTCTATTACCTGCTGCTGACGGGCGCCGTGCATCTGGTCGGCATCGCGCCGTCGTCGTTGATTGTCGGCGTGCTGCCCGTCACGGTGACGCTGCTCGGGCGGCGCGATCACGGCGCCGTGCCGCTCGCGCGGCTCGTGTGGCCGCTCGCGCTCGTCATCGCGGGCATCGCGTGCATCAATGTCGACGTGTTCGGCACGGCGGGCGAAGCGTCCGGCACGATCGCGACCAAATTGATGGGACTCGCCTGCGCCGTTGGCGCGCTCGCCTGCTGGACGTGGTTCGCCGTCGAAAACGCCCGCTATCTGCAGCGTCACACGCATTTCAGCGGCAATGAGTGGTCGGTGCTGTGGGGCGTCGTGACGGGGCTGCTCGGTGCGCTGCTGTGGCTCGCGGTTGCCGTGCTGCCGTCGTCGGCCGTCGACACGTCGCATGTCGATACTCGCTGGCATCTGTTCTGGATGCTGAACCTGGGGCTCGCGATCGGCGCGTCGTGGCTCGGCAACGGCTTGTGGAACGCGGCATCGAAGCGCCTGCCGCTGACGCTGTCGGGCCAGTTGATCGTCTTCGAGACGCTGTTCGCGCTGCTCTACGCGTTCATCTACGATCACCGGATGCCGCGTCCGCTCGAACTGGCGGCGATCGTACTGCTGGTGGCGGGCGTCAGCTGGTCGGTGCGTCAGCACGCCGACGACGATTCCGACCGCTCGACGCTCGAAGAAAAGGCGCAGGCGGCCGTGCACTGAGCCTTCGCTGCGGCAATTCGTGTGGCAAAAGAAAACGGCGCACCGCGTGATACGGTGCGCCGTTTGTCGTTCGATACTGCGCTTCGGCGTGACGTCAGCGCGAATCCTTGGGCAACCACTTGCGCCCTTCGACCGATCCTTCCTGACGCGACTTTTCGACGCGTCGCTGCCGCGCGAGCTTCGGATCGACGATCAGCGGCCGGTGGATTTCGACGCGATCGCGGTCGGCGAGCACCGTATCGAGCGGCTTCAACTTGCCGAACACGCCCGTTTTCTGCTTCGTCAGATCAATCTCGGGATGTCGCGCGAGCACGCCGCTCGCGTCGATGGCCTCGCGCAGCGTCGCCCCTTGCGGCAGTTGCAGCTCGATCAGCGTCTGTTCGCGCGGCAGCGCGTAGCAGACTTCGATGGTCAGATTGCCGCTCATGCCTTGCCGTAGCGCTGGTCGGCGCGCTTCACGAAGGATTCGACGAAGGTGTTCGCGATGTGGCTGAACACCGGCCCGATAATCTTCTCGATCAGGATGTTCGAGAACTCGTAGTGCAGCGCGAACTCGATCTTGCACGCGTCCGCGCGCAGCGGCGTGAAGCGCCAGTAGCCGGTGAATTTCTTGAACGGACCGTCGGCGAAGTTCATGTCGATGCGCGTCGGCCGTTCCTGCGTGTTGTGGGTCGCGAAGTGCTGCTTGATGCCCTTGAAGTTGATGTCGATCTTCGCTTCCATCAGGTTTTCCTCCTGGCGACGGATCTCGACGCCGCCGCACCACGGAAGAAAATTGGGGTAGTCGGCGACATCGGTGACGAGGTCGAACATCTGTTCCGCCGAATGGCGTATCAACACGGTTTTCTGGACATCTGCCATAAATTGAACAGCGCGTGGCAACGGTGATTAGGAAATAGCGAACGCGTGACACCTGAATGACATCGCGGCGGGTTTTCGGCGGCCCGCTTTGCTAAAATCGTGATTTTAAACGAGTTGGCCGGTTTCCATTCATGAGCATCATCGACAACAGAAAAGCGTTCTTCGATTATTCGGTCGAGGAGCGTTACGAGGCGGGGCTCGTGCTGGAGGGCTGGGAAGTCAAGGCGCTTCGTGCCGGCCGCGGGCAGATCAAGGAAGGCTACGTCGTGATCAAGAACGCGGAGCTGTTTTTGATCGGCACGCATATCAGTCCGCTGCCCGAGGCATCGAAGTTCGCCAATCTGGACCCTGTGCGCACGCGCAAGCTGCTTTTGCACGCTGAAGAGATCAGCAAGCTGATCGGTAAGGTCGAGCAGCGTGGGTACACGCTCGTGCCGCTGAATTTCCATTACAAGAATGGGCGCGTGAAGTGTGAGATTGGGCTTGCCAAGGGGAAAAAGCTGCACGACAAGCGCGAGACTGAGAAGAAGCGGGATTGGGAGAGGGAGAAGGCGCGGCTGATGAGGACGCCGACGTAAGGTTTTTGGTTTTGTCTGCGACGCTAGTCGCGATTTTGCTTTTTGCTTTTTGCTTTTTGCTTTTTGATTTTTGATTTTTGCTTTTGGCTGGCATCCGCGGTTTCGTGTCGGTTTG
The DNA here is from genome assembly GCF_030412785.1 of Paraburkholderia sabiae. NCBI lineage: Bacteria > Pseudomonadati > Pseudomonadota > Betaproteobacteria > Burkholderiales > Burkholderiaceae > Paraburkholderia > Paraburkholderia sabiae. The sequence continues at coordinate 1,449,289 of NZ_CP125295.1, read as the reverse complement.
CTAGCGTCGCCCCTGTGCGGGGCGGCACCTACTTTTCTTTGCCGCGGCAAAGAAAAGTAGGCAAAAGAAAGCCGCTTCAAACCTCCGGTGCCCGCCAGAATAACGCTACAGCACACGTTCTTTGAGCTGTCGCGCAGCGACGCCAACACTCCGTAGAAAGCCCGCAGTCAACCGCGCGCGGCGCGAAAAATGACATCCACTTGGAGCACATTCGGTCAGCACGTTTTTTTGCATTTGCCGTCAGTTGATTGCGGCGGTATGTGCTCCAGACTGTGCGCGGGGTTTTCGCGCCGGGCGCGATTGACTGCGGGCTTTCTACAGCGTGCGGACGTTGCTGCGCGATAGCTCAACTACGGCATGCCGCGGCGCTGCCCTGGCGGGCACCGGAGGTTCAAAAGCGGCTTTCTTTTGCCTACTTTTCTTTGCCGCTGCAAAGAAAAGTAGGTGCCGCCCCGCACAGGGGCGACGCCTGAAGTACAGGTACGAATTCGCGGATGCCAACAAAAGCAAAACAAACGGTTAAACCGAAGCCTTACCGCCAGACTTAACAATAGCCAGCGCAGCAGAAATCATGGAACTCATGTCGGCCATATTTCCGGGCACGATCAACGTATTCCCCTGCTTCGCCAGATTCGCAAACGCGCCGACATATTGTTCGGCAACCTTAAGATTCACAGCCTCCATCCCACCCGTAGACTGAATCGCGGCAGCGATCTTCTGAATCGCCTGAGAATTCGCCTCTGCAACAGCAAGAATCGCAGCCGCCTGCCCTTGCGCCTGATTGATCGCGGCCTGCCGTTCGCCCTCTGACTTCTGGATCGCCGCCTCGCGTCCGCCCGACGCGATATTGATCTGCTCCTGCTTGCGTCCTTCCGACGCCGCGATCAGCGCGCGCTTCTCGCGCTCGGCCGTAATCTGCGCCTGCATCGCGTGAAGAATCTCCTTCGGCGGCGTCAGATCCTTGATCTCGTAGCGCAACACCTTCACACCCCAGTTCGACGCCGCTTCGTCGAGCGCCGACACGATCGAGTGGTTGATGAAGTCGCGCTCCTCGAAAGTCTTGTCGAGTTCGAGTTTGCCGATCACCGAACGCAGCGTCGTCTGCGACAACTGCGTGATCGCAAACACGAAATTGCTCGAACCGTAGGAAGCCTTCATCGGATCGGTGACCTGAAAGTACAGCACGCCGTCCACCTGCAATTGCGTGTTGTCGCGCGTGATGCAAACCTGGCTCGGCACGTCGAGCGGAATCTCCTTGAGCACATGCTTGTAAGCGATCCGATCGATAAACGGCAGCACGAAATTCAGACCCGGCGTGAGCGTCGCGTGATAGCGCCCGAGCCGCTCCATCACCCACGCATGCTGCTGCGGCACGATCTTGATCGTCTGCGCGGCCACCACGATCACGACGATCAATAAGACGAGTCCAACGATGCTCGACGATTCCATTCCTGCACCCCCAATCTGTTTTTGAATTGTTGTGCGCGTTCAGATGCGCTCAGATCGCGTCCTGGCGACGCGTGAATACGTTCAGACCACTCAGGCTCTCGCCGGCGCATGGCGGCTGGCGACGACCACAAGACAATTGCCGCGCAGCGCGGTGATTTCGTAGAGATGCGCGTCCTCCGGCTCGCCGGGCGCGAGTTCGACCTCCCACGACGCGCCGCGATAGTTCGTGCGCGCGTGCCCGTCGCGCCACGCGGACACGGTCAGCGTCGAACCGATATCGATGTTCACGTCGGGATTATGTGCGGCCTCGGCACGTGTCCGGGTCTTGCGCCCGAAGCGAGACTTGCGCAACAGCAGTATCGCCGCGAGCGCGACGGCGGCCGCGATGCCGAGTTGCAGCGAGAGATCGAGGCCGGCCAGATTCGCGAGCGCCGCCGCGATGAAGCCGAGGGCCACCATCAGCAGATAGAACGTGCCATGCATCAGTTCGAGCACGACCAGCACGCCCGCGCCGATCCACCAGAACAGTCCACTTTGCAACACTTGCGCCTCCACAAAGCAAAACACCCCGGAGCTACCGGGGTGTTTATAGCATGAAGCGTCAGCGTTTTATCGTTCGATGAGGCACGTTTTACGTACCTCTACAGATCGATGAGCAAAACGATGCGCAATGCTTACTTCGCCGTGACCTTGGCGAGCGCCTGCCACGTATCGATGATCGTGTCGGGGTTCAGCGAGATCGACGCGATGCCTTCCTTCGTCAGCCACTCGGCGAAGTCGGGGTGATCCGACGGGCCCTGGCCGCAGATACCGACGTACTTGTTCAGGCGCAGGCACGTTTCGATCGCGCGCTTGAGCATGAACTGAACGGCGGGATCGCGCTCGTCGAAGTCGACGGCGAGCAGTTCCATGCCCGAGTCGCGGTCGAGGCCCAGCGTCAGCTGCGTCAGATCGTTCGAACCGATCGAGAAGCCGTCGAAGAATTGCAGGAACTCTTCCGCGAGGATCGCGTTCGACGGAATCTCGCACATCATGATCAGGCGCAGGCCGTTTTCGCCACGCTTCAGGCCGTACTTTGCCAGCAGGCCGACCACGCGCTCCGCCTGCTTCAGCGTACGCACGAACGGCACCATGATCTCGACGTTGTCGAGGCCCATCTCTTCGCGCACGCGCTTGAGCGCGATGCACTCCATTTCGAACGCCTGCGCGAAATCTTCAGCGATGTAACGCGACGCGCCGCGGAAGCCCAGCATCGGGTTTTCCTCGTCCGGCTCGTAGCGCGAACCGCCGATCAGCTTCTTGTACTCGTTCGACTTGAAGTCCGACAGACGCACGATCACGGGCTTCGGATAGAACGCCGCGCCGATCGTGGCGATGCCTTCCGTCAGCTTGTCGACGTAGAACGCACGCGGCGACGCGTGACCGCGCGCGACGCTTTCCACCGCCTTCTTCAGGTCCTGATCGACGTTCGGGTACTCGAGAATCGCCTTCGGGTGCACGCCGATGTTGTTGTTGATGATGAATTCCAGACGCGCAAGACCCACGCCCTTGTTCGGCAGTTGCGCGAAGTCGAAGGCGAGTTGCGGATTGCCGACGTTCATCATGATCTTGACGGGAATCTCCGGCAGTTCGCCGCGCTGAACTTCCGTCACTTCCGTTTCGAGCAGACCGTCGTAGATCTTGCCTTCGTCGCCTTCCGCGCACGACACGGTGACGAGCGCGCCGTCCTTCAGCACGTCCGTCGCGTCGCCGCAGCCCACGACTGCCGGCACGCCCAGTTCACGCGCGATGATCGCCGCGTGGCACGTACGGCCGCCACGGTTCGTGACGATGGCCGCTGCACGCTTCATCACCGGTTCCCAGTTCGGGTCGGTCATGTCCGCGACCAGCACGTCACCCGGCTGCACACGCTCCATTTCCGACGGATCGTGAATCACGCGCACGGGGCCCGCGCCGATCTTCTGGCCGATTGCGCGGCCCGTCGCCAGCACCTGCGACTGGCCCTTCAGCTTGAAGCGCTGCTCGGCCTTGTTGCCGCCCTGGCTCTTCACCGTTTCGGGGCGAGCCTGCAGGATGAAGATCTTGCCGTCGCGGCCGTCCTTGCCCCACTCGATGTCCATCGGACGCTGGTAGTGCTTTTCGATGATAACGGCGTACTTCGCGAGCTCGATCACGTCTTCGTCGGTGATCGAGAAGCGGTTGCGCTGCTCGTGCGGCACGTCGACGGTCTTCACGCGGCCTTCTTCGCCCGCCTTCGTGAATTCCATCTTGATGAGCTTCGAGCCGATCGAGCGACGGATGATCGGGTATTTGTTCTGCGCGAGCGTCGTCTTGAAGACGTAGAACTCGTCCGGATTCACCGCGCCTTGCACGACGGTTTCACCGAGGCCATAGCTCGACGTGATGAAGACGGCGTCCTTGAAGCCCGATTCCGTGTCGAGCGTGAACATCACGCCCGCTGCGCCGACGTCCGAGCGCACCATGCGCTGAACGCCCGCCGACAACGCGACTTCAGCATGCGTGAAGCCCTTGTGGACGCGATAGGAAATGGCGCGGTCGTTGTACAGCGACGCGAACACGTGCTTCATGCGATCGAGCACATCTTCGATGCCGACGACGTTCAGATAGCTTTCCTGCTGACCGGCGAACGATGCGTCGGGCAGGTCTTCCGCCGTGGCCGACGAACGGACGGCGAACGACAGCTCTTCAGGCGAGCTCTTCGAGAGGGTTTCGAATGCAGCGCGGATTTCCTGCTCGAGACGCGACTGCATCGGGGCGTCGACGATCCATTGACGGATTTCCTTGCCTGCAGCGGCGAGCGCCTTCACGTCGTCGACGTCGAGCGTCTCGAGGCGTTGGGCGATGCGTTCGGTCAGGTTGTTGTGATGCAGGAAGTCGCGGAATGCGAGCGCCGTCGTGGCAAAACCCGTCGGCACGCGCACGCCGGCTTCGGCGAGCTGACTGATCATCTCGCCGAGCGACGCATTCTTGCCGCCGACGATTTCCACGTCGGTCATTCGCAACTGCTCGAATGGAACTACATACGCCTGATCCTTAGCAACGTTAACTGCATTAGTCATACAAGCCCCTAAGTGTGAAAAAAATGCTCGATTGCGCAAGTGGGCTTGAACACGGGGCGCTCATTGGGAGCGTGAACCCGTGCCTTACGCAACCTGTTGGAAAAGCAATCGCGGCAGGCTTCGCGTTCCACACGAAGCCCGACGAAGCTGGAGATTGAACGAATTTGCAGCGATGCCGTGCAAGATACGAACAAATCGCGACGCAATCCAGCAGCGATAACAGATAGTTACACGCGTTTTGGCTGCAATTGCTTATCCAACAGGTTGCCGCTATTCTACCGTGCCGACTCTCAAAATGTGACGTCGACCGAGAAATGCGCACCGACTGGCGCGCGCGGCTTGCCGCAATGTCTGATTCGAGCGGATTTTGACGCTCATGTTCCCTGCTCACTGATGCCGCCCACCGTATTCATCGTCTCCGACGGTACCGGGATTACTGCCGAAACCTTCGCGCACTCAATCCTTTCCCAGTTCGACCAGAAATTCCGTCTGGTCCGCGTGCCGTTCGTCGATTCGACGGAAAAGGCCTACGCCACGCTCGAAAAGATCAACGAAGCCGCCCATCACGAAGGCCGTCGCCCGATCGTCTTCACGACGCTCGTGAACAGCGCGTCGAACCAGATCGTGAAGGACTCGAATGCGCTCGTGCTGGACATGTTCCAGACCTTCGTCGAGCCGCTCGAACAGGAACTGGAACTGAAGTCGAGCCACGCGATGGGCCGCGGTCACCAGAACGCGGACACCGAGGAATACAAGAACCGGATCGAAGCGATCAACTTCTCGCTCGCGCATGACGACGGCCAGTCGAATCGCAATCTGGAAGAAGCGGATGTGATCCTCGTCGGCGTGTCGCGCAGCGGCAAGACGCCGACCAGCCTCTATCTCGCGATGCAGTACGGCGTGAAGGCAGCGAACTATCCGCTGATTCCCGAAGACTTCGAGCGCGGCAAGCTGCCGACGGCGCTCTATGCGCATCGCGCGAAGATGTTCGGTTTGTCGATCGATCCGCAGCGGCTGTCGGAGATCCGCAACGAGCGGCGTCCGGGCAGCAAATATGCAGCGCTCGAAAACTGTCGCTACGAGATCAACGAAGCCGAAACGATGATGCGGCGTGAGGGGATCAAGTGGCTCTCGTCGACGCACAAGTCGATCGAGGAAATCGCGACGACCATCCTGCAGGAAATCAGGCTCGACCGGTCGTCGTATTGAGGCGCTAATGATATAAAAACGCCGCTGGTTTCAGCGGCGTTTTTGCATCTGACGAGGCGTCAACGCCCGCGCTGCTGCCGGCATTGCTCGAAAAGACACACGGCGGCGGCCGCCGCCACATTCAGCGACTCCATCCCGCCCGGCTGCGGAATCGTCACGCGATACGTGACGGCATCGCGCCACGGCTGCGACACGCCCGCCCCTTCGTTGCCGAACACCCACGCGACGGGCCCCGACAGATCGGTATCGTAAATCGCCTCGGCGCCATGCGAATCCGTGATCGCGACGGGCACATCGAGCCGTTCGATCAGCGTATCCGGCTCGACATCTTCGTGAATCTGCAGCAGGAAATGCGCGCCCATCGCCGAACGCAGCACCTTCGACGACCACGCGTACGCCGTCCCCGGCGCACAGAAAACATGTCCGATGCCGGCCGCCGCCGCGCTGCGCAGAATCGAACCCACGTTGCCCGCATCCTGCACGCCGTCGAGCACGACGCAGCCGTGCGTCACGCGCTCCGGAAGCGGCAGATCGAGCTTCTCGACGAGCAGCAGCATGCCGACGCCATTGACCACATTCGACAGCTGCCCGAACAGCGCATCCGGCAGCGTGACGATGCGTCGCTCTTCGATCCGCGCGACGATCGCCTGCGCCTCGTCGTGCCGCAGCGCGCCTTCCGTGACGATGCAGGTTTCCGGCTGGCCGGCGACATCGAGGTAAGCGCTCGCGAGGTGAAACCCCTCGAGCAGCGCATGGCCGCTCTTGCGCTGTTGATGCGTCGACCCGGCCAATGCCTTCAGACGCTTGTAGAGCGGATTGTCCCGCGAGGTGATGGCTTTCACAGGCAGCGAGCGAGAGAAAAAGCGGTGAAAAGAAAAGCGCCCGCAGGCGCTTCGTGTCTGACTGCCGACTTAGAACGGCGCGCTGTCGTCGGCGAGAAAGGCGTCGTCGGGCGCAACGGGCGGCACGATCACGACGCCCGCAGGCAGATCGATCACATTGCCGAGCCGCAGATGCGCCTCGCGCACGGGCGCGAACGAGCGCCGGTGATGCTCGCACGGACCATGCTCGCGCAACGCCGTCAGATGCTGCGGCGTGCCGTAGCCCGAGTGCGCGTCGAAACCGTACATCGGGAACGTCTGATGCAGTTCGAGCAGCATCCGGTCGCGCGTAACCTTCGCGAGAATCGACGCAGCCGAAATGCACGGCACGAGCAGATCGCCGCTGACGATCGCCTCGCTGCGAATGCTCAGCGTCGGGCAACGGTTGCCGTCGATCTTCGCGAGCGTCGGCGCAAGATGCAGACCTTCGACGGCGCGTTTCATCGCGAGCATCGTCGCGTGCAGGATGTTCAGCGAGTCGATCTCTTCGACGGACGCCGACGCAATGCAATACGCGAGCGAACGCTCGACGATCTTCTCGTACAGTTCTTCGCGCTTTTTCGCCGTCAGCGCCTTCGAGTCGGTCAGGCCGCGCATGCGCGGCTTCGACGGATCGAGAATCACGGCAGCCGCGACCACGGGGCCGGCCAGCGGACCGCGGCCCGCTTCGTCGACGCCGCAGATGATATCGTCGGGCGACGAGAAATCGAGGCCGACCTGCGCGGTGGTCGCTTTCGATGCCGTCTTGCTGCCCGTCGCCCGGGTCATGGACGCCCCCGGCGCGCTTCGATCACGCCGACAACGGCTTCCGCGGCCCGCTGCGCTGTGTTCTGCTTGAGCACGTGATGCATCTCGGTGAAGATTTCCGTCAGCGTGCGCCGGTTTGCTTCGTCGCGCAACTGGGTCAGCGTGGCGTCGGCCAGCGCTTCCGGGGTCGCGAAATGCTGCAGGATTTCCGGCACGACGAAGCGCCCGGCCAGAATGTTCGGCAGGCCGACATAAGGCAAATAACCCTGCCGACGCATGATCTGACCCGTCAGCCAGGGCACCTTGTACGAGATCACCATCGGCTTTTTCAGCAGCGCCGCTTCGAGCGTGACGGTGCCGCTTTTCACGAGGATCGCGTCGGCGGCTGTCATCGCGCGCTGCGCGTTGCCGTCGGTCAATGTCAGCGGCAGCTTCGGGTGTGCTTCAACGAGCGGCTTCAGCAACTCGCGCAGCGCCGGCGTCGCGGCGGGCATCACGAAACGCACGCCCGGCTCGCGCTGCAACATCAGTTCCATTGCTTCGAAGAACGTCGGGCCGATCAGCGAGATTTCCGAACGCCGGCTGCCCGGCAGCACGGCAATCACCGGCCCGCTTTCGGGCAGACCGAGTTCACGGCGCGCGCCAGTCGTGTCCGGTTCGAGCGGAATTTCGTCAGCGAGCGGATGCCCGACATACGTCGATGCCACGCCCGACTTTTCGAGCAGCGCCTTTTCGAACGGGAACACGCACAGCATGTGATCGACGGCCTTGACGATCTTCTTGATGCGGCCGCCGCGCCATGCCCAGATCGACGGACAGACGAAATGGATGGTCGGAATGCCCGCGTCGCGCAGTGGATGCTCGAGGCCGAAGTTGAAATCGGGCGCATCGACGCCGATGAACGCCGTCGGCGGCTCAGCCAGCAACTGGCGCTTCAGCTCGTTGCGGATACCGAGGATTTCGGGGATGTGCTTCAGCGCTTCGACATAGCCGCGCACCGACAGCTTTTCCATCGGGAAATGCGCGTCGAAGCCCTTCGCGATCATGCGCGGGCCGCCGATGCCGAAGTACTGCGTCGAGTCAGGCAGACGGGCCGCGAGCCCGTCCAGCAGCGAAGCCGCCAGCAGGTCGCCCGACGGCTCGCCGGCCACCATTGCGAGCCGTAGCGGACTGGTAGGCAACGGCATCGGTTAGCGGATGATGCCGCGCTGCGACTGCTCGACGAACTCGACGAGCGCGCGCACGGGCTCGTCGCCGTCACCGCCGGCCGTCGCGAGTTCGCGCAACTGCACCTTCGCTTCTTCGAGCGACAGGCCGTTCTTGTACAGCAGACGATAGGCCGAACGCAGCGCCGAGATGGCATCCGGCGAGAAGCCGCGGCGACGCAGCCCTTCGACGTTGATGCCGTGCGGCTCCGCCTTGTTGCCCGCCGCGATCACGAACGGCGGAATGTCCTGCACGAGCGCCGACGCGCCGCCCAGCATCGAATGCGCGCCGATGCGCACGAACTGGTGCACGCCCGACATGCCGCCGACGATCGCATGATCGCCGATCAGCACGTGGCCCGCCATCTGCGCGTTGCTCGACAGAATGACGTTGCTGCCGATCTGACAGTCATGGCCGATATGCACGTAGGCCATGATCCAGTTGTCGTCGCCGAGCGTGGTGATGCCCTTGTCCTGCACGGTGCCCGTGTGGATCGTCGTGAATTCGCGGATCGTGTTGCGATTGCCGACGACGAGCTTCGTCGGCTCGTCGCGGTACTTCATGTCCTGCGGACGACCGCCGACCGACGCGTAATGGCCGATGCGGTTGTCTTCGCCGATCGTCGTGTGGCCTTCGATCACGCTATGCGAACCGACCGTCGTGCGCGCCCCGATGGTGACGTTCGCGCCGACGATGGCGTACGGTCCGATTTCGACCGATTCGTCGAGCTGCGCGCCCGACTCGATGATCGCAGTGGGATGAATCCTGCTCATGCGCCCTCGCTTGAATTGCGTTGCTTGCGCGGACGACGCTGTCGCATCATCCGGCGCGCCGGCGCGTTCACCTGTGAAGCGTCGGGTGAACGCCCGATGTTTCGATTGTCTGTCTTCGCTGCAGCGAGCTCTCCGACAAGCCCGGCATTTTTACCGATGCAGCGCCTAAGTCGCGCTCAGTCTCGCGCTTATTCGCTGTCCGTCTGGCGCACGGCGCACATCAGGTCGGCTTCGGCTGCAACCTGGCCGTCCACTTCGGCGCGCGCCTTGAACTTCCAGATGCCGCGCATGTGGCGCTCGAACGTGACGTTCAGGATCAGCTGGTCGCCCGGTTCGACGACGCGCTTGAAACGTGCATTGTCGATGCCGACGAACAGGTACAGCGTGTTGTCGGGGTCGTGCGGCTCTTCCGCGAACGTCAGCAGCGCAGCCGTCTGTGCGAGCGCTTCCAGAATCAGCACGCCCGGCATGACGGGGCGCTTCGGGAAGTGACCCATGAAGTACGGTTCGTTGATCGACACATTCTTCAGCGCTTTGATGCTCTTGTGCGGCTCGAGTTCGAGCACCCGATCGACGAGCAGGATCGGGTAGCGATGCGGCAACAGCGTGAGAATCTTGTGAATGTCGAGGTTGATTTTTTCGGTGCTCATGGTGTTTCTGCTCACGCAGGGGTTGCGCGATGATGACTGCGAATGCTGGGTGCAAGGATCGAATTGATGACGACGCGCCCTGCCGCCCGTTCCTGTGCCGGCTGCACACCGCCTGTCGGCCGTGCGCGCCAGCGTCTTTTTACCGTCGTGCCTATGGTGCCCGAGGTGCTTACGCCTTGTCTCCGGAGGCGCTGGCGACTGCCGCTTCGAGCGCCTTGATGCGATCTCGCAACTTGTCGAGATTGCGCATCAACGCCGCGCTCTTGTTCCAGTCGGCATGGTCCACGGCCGGGAATGCGCTCGTGTAGATGCCGGGTTTCAACAGCGATTTCGATACGCCCGACTTCGCCGTGATGATCACGTAGTCGGCCAGCGTTACGTGGCCGGCAATGCCGACCGCGCCGCCGATCATGCAGTGGCGGCCGATCGTCGTGCTGCCCGCGATGCCCGCGCAACCTGCGATCACCGTGTAGGCGCCGATCTTGCAGTTGTGGCCGATCTGCACGAGGTTATCGATCTTCACGCATTCTTCGATGACAGTATCGGCCATCGCGCCGCGGTCGATCGTGGTATTTGCGCCGATTTCGACGTCAGGTCCGATCGACACGCCGCCGACTTGCGGAATCTTCACCCAGCTGCCCGTGCGCGAATCGCCTTCGCCGACGAAGTCAGGCGCAAAGCCGAAGCCGTCCGAGCCGATCACCGCGCCCGCGTGGACGATCACACGTTCGCCGATCTTGCAGCCGTGATACACAGCGACGTTCGGGTACAGATGCACGCCTGCCGCGATCGTCGTGCCGCGCCCGACGAACACATTCGCGTCGAGCCGCACGTTGTCGCCGATCGATACGCCCGCTTCGACCGTCGCGTTCGGGCCGATCACGGCCGTTGCAGCAACCTTCGCGGACGGATCGACGGTCGCGCTGGGATGCACGCCCGGCTTCGCCTTCGGCGTGGCCATATCGATGAAAGCCTGCGCGAGGCGCGCGAAGTACGCGTAGGGATTCGGCGTGACGATGAAATTACGGCCGGCGGGCGACGCGAGCTTCGCGAGATCGGCTGCATTGATCAGCACAGCGCCCGCGCGCGTCGTTTCGACTTGCGCCAGGTACTTCGGGTTGGCGAGAAACGCCAGTTGATCGGGGCCAGCCTGATCGAGCGGCGCCAGATTACCCACGCGGTGCGCGCGATCACCGACGATCTCTCCGCCGAACCGCTGGACGATCTCCTCGAGCGTGAATGCCATGCGTGTACTGCTCCTGCTGTTCAGTTACCTAACTTGCGCGGGTTACGCGCGCCGGAGGTGCTGCGCAGGACGGCGTGCCGTCCTGCCCGGCTTCAATTGCCGCTCGATGCCAACGCCTTCAGCACCTGATCGGTGATGTCGATGCGCGGGCTGACGTAGACCGCTTCCTGCACGATCAGATCGTAGTGCTGCTGCTCGGCGATCTGCTTGATCACCTTGTTCGCGCGATCAAGCACGGACGCCAGTTCTTCGTTACGGCGCTGGTTCAGGTCTTCGCGGAATTCGCGCTGCTTGCGCTGAAAGTCGGTGTCGAGCTGCGACAGATCGCGCTGCTTCTGCGCGCGGTCGGCGGGCGCGAGCGACGCGCCGTTCTTGTCGAGCGAGTCGGACATCGACTTCAGACGCTGCGCCATATCCTGCAGGTCCTTGTCGCGCTTCGCGAACTCCGCTTCGAGCTTGGTCTGCGCCGCTTTCGCCAGCGACGACTCACGCAGGATGCGATCCGAATTCACCGCGGCGATTCGCGCTTCCTGCGCCTGCGCCGCGTTTGCGGCGCCCACGCCGAGCGTCATGGCCAGAGCCATTGCACACGCCACACGTTTCGAAAACATACCAGTTAGCAAAGTCATCCTCTCGATGCTGTAAGGGGTTCCAGTTCCGGCGCGCGCGATCAGAACGCGGTACCGATCTGGAACTGGAACTTCTGATACTGGTCGCCCGTATGTTTCTGGAGCGGGAAGCCCAGCGACAGCTTGAGCGGCCCGATCGGCGAAATCCACGCGAGACCCACACCGTAACCGTAGCGCAGGCCGTTCGAACCGACCGTCGTGTCACCGCCCTGACGCGAATCGCCCCAGACGTTACCGGCGTCGAGGAACGTGAACACACGCAGCGTGCGGTCATAACCGGTGCCCGGCAGCGGGAACGTCAGTTCGACGTTCGTCACGAACATCTTGTTGCCGCCGATCGGGTCGTTGGTGACCTTGTCGCGCGGACCCAGCGAGCTCGGTTCATAGCCGCGAACCGAGCCGATACCGCCCGCGTAGTAGTTCTTGAAGATCGGGTACGCGTTGCCGATGCCGTTGCCGTAGCCGCCCTGCACGTTGAAGCCGAGCACGAAGCCGCGCGAGAACGAGTAATAGTACTGCGCCTGCAAGTCGGCCTTGTAATACTCGGTGCCGCCGATCGGCGTGCCGTATTCGGCATTCGCCTGCGTGAAGTAGCCACGGCTCGGCACCAGCGCGCTGTCACGCGCATCGCGCGACCAGCCCACCGTCAGCGGCACGTTGTTCGACACGCGGCCGAAGTCCTGCACGTAGTTCTTGTAGGCCTGCGGCGTGTTCGCGTCGACGTCGAGCGTGTTCTGCTCGAAGCCCGCGCCGAAGTACACCGTATCGACTTCCGAGAACGGGATGCCGAACTTCAGGTCGCCACCCATCGTGACGATACGGAAGCTCGAATCCGTCGAGTAGTACAGCGGTTCGTACGTACGGTAGTAGACGTCGGTAATACGCTTGATGCCGTCGACCGTGAAGTACGGGTCGACCTGCGTGACCGTCAGCGTGCGGTACGTCTTCGCGGTGTTCACGTTCACCGACAGACTCGTACCCGAACCGAACACGTTGTCCTGCGACACGCCCGCCGACAGCACCACCTTGTCCGTCGACGAGAAACCGGCGCCCAGCGTGATCGCGCCCGTCGGCTTTTCAGCGACCTTGACGTCGACGTCCACCTGGTCGGGCGTGCCTTCGACAGGCACCGTCGTCACGTCGACGTCCGTGAAGTAGCCAAGACGGTTGATACGGTCCTTCGACAGCGCGAGGCGGTTCGAATCGAACCACGAGCTTTCGAGCTGGCGCATTTCACGACGCACGACTTCGTCGCGCGTACGCGTGTTGCCGACCACGTTGATGCGGCGCACGTACACACGGCGGCTCGGATCGACCTGCAGCGTGAGGTCGACCTTGTGATGTTCCTGGTCGATCTGCGGCAGCGCGTTCACCGTCGCAAATGCATAGCCGTATTCGCCGAGCTTGTCGACGATGGCCTTGGTCGTGGCCTGCAGCTTTTCCGCCGAGAAACGGTCGCCCGGTTTGATCTTGATCAGCTTGTTCAGCTCGGCTTCGCGGTCGAGCAGATTGCCCGCGAGCTTGATGCTGTTGATCGTGTACGGCTCGCCTTCATGCAGCGTCACCGTCAGATACATGTCCTTCTTGTCCGGCGTGATCGACACCTGGGTCGACTCGATGTTGAACTCGAGATAGCCGCGGTTCAGGTAGTACGAGCGTACGTTCTCGAGGTCGCCGGTGAGCTTCTCTTTCGAATACAGGTCGTTCTTCGTGTACCACGAGAACCAGTTCGGCGTGGACAGCTGCATTTCGTCGCGCAGCGTGCCCGTGCTGAATGCCTTGTTGCCGATGAAGTTGATCTGACGGATCTTCGCGCTCGGACCTTCGATCACGGCGAACAGGACCGCAACACGGTTGCGATCGATCGGCGTGATCGTAGTCGTGACTTCAGCTGCGTAGAAACCGCGCGTCAGATACTGGCGCTTCAGTTCCTGCTCGGCCTTGTCGACGAGCGCCTTGTCGTAATAACGGCCTTGCGACAGACCGACGGCGCGCAGCGCCTTGATCAGGTTGTCCTTCTCGAATTCATGCAGGCCGGAGAAATCGATCGTGCCGATGGCGGGACGCTCGAGAACCTGCACCACCACGACGTCGCCTTCCGAGGCGATCTTCACGTCGTTGAAGAAGCCCGTTGCGTACAGTGCGCGGATGGCTTCGGAAGCCTTCTCGTCGGTAAACGTATCGCCTTGCTTGATCGGAAGGTAGGAGAACACCGTGCCGGGCTCGACCCGTTGCAGCCCTTCGATCCGAATGTCTTTCACCACAAAGGGTGTCGTCGCGTGAGCTACCAGCCCATGCGCGGCGATTGCCGCGGCTACAACCGTCTTTGGAACAAAGCGATGAGGTTTAAACAACGTGCTTCCCCAGTGTGTATAGCTGCATCAGGTCAGGCGGGCGCCATCGTACGCCGCCAGACACTTTAAAAATGGATTAAACGAGCAAGATCGTTGAACAGCGCGATCGCCGACAAGGCGACGATACATGCCAGTCCCGCTCTTTGAAGAACGAGCTGCCAGCGATCCGATACGGCTTTGCCGGTAACAGCTTCAACCAGATAATATAACAGATGCCCCCCGTCCAATACCGGTATTGGTAAAAGGTTGAGCACGCCGAGGCTTATGCTGACAAGCGCGAGGAACGAAAGGAATGCTGATGGACCGAGTCTCGCGCTCTTGCCTGCGTAGTCCGCGATGGTCACGGGGCCCGACAGGTTCTTCAGCGATGCCTCGCCCACAATCATCCGGCCGAACATCCGCACCGAGTACACAGCCAGATCCCACGTGCGATGCAGGCCGAGGCGAAGGCTATCGACGGGACCATAACGCACGTCGATGGAAGGCACCTGGGTCGCGAGTTCCGCACCGATCCGGCCGATCGGCTGACCCGTCGTTTCATCGCGCTGCGCGCCCGGCACGATGGTTAGATTCTGTAATGCACCCGCCTGCTGATTCTTCGCGCCGCGCTCGATCTGCAGCACGATCGGCTTGCCCGCGTGCGACTTGATGTAGTTGATGAAAGTGGTTGCGTTGTCAGCGGGATGACCGTCGACGGCGCGGATCCGGTCGCCTGCCTTGAGGCCCGCCTGCAATGCCGCGCTGCCCGCCTGCACGCCCGCCACCGACAACGTGCCGCCGCCCGGCTCAAAACCGAGACGCGACATGAATTCGTCATCGACTTCCTTTTCGGTCAGGCTCTGCAAATCGAGCGGGAAGTCGAAGGTGCCGTGCGCATCCTTCGCGGTCAGCACGACGCGCTTGTGATCGAACGCCGCGCCCAGCAGCTTCCAGCGCAGATCGGACCATGAGCGCACCGGTTCGGATTCGCCCGCATTCGCATCGCGCACGGCCACGACGGTTTCGCCACCGTCGAAGCCCGCGCGCGCCGCCGCCGTTTCGGCTGCGGGCGCAGCGACGATCGCCGCGGGTTCCGTGACGCCCGTCGCGAACACGGCGGCGAACAGCACGATGGCAAGGATGAAATTGGCGACCGGGCCTGCCGCCACGATCGCAATGCGCTTGGCGACGGATTGACGGTTGAACGCACGCGGCAAGTCGGCGGGCGCAATGGGTGCACCCTCTTCGCGCTCGTCGAGCATCTTGACGTAGCCGCCGAGCGGCAACGCCGCGATGGTCCACTCGGTGCCTGTCTTCTTGCTGACCCAGCGCGCGAGCGGCTTGCCGAAGCCGATCGAAAAACGCAGCACCTTGACGCCGCAAAGGCGCGCGATGCTGTAGTGGCCATACTCATGGACGACCACCAGTACGCCAATCGCGACTGCGAAGGCGACCAGTTCGATCAGCAGGTTCATAAACGCCTCACTGGACGGCGCGTTCCGTAAGGCGAGCGCCCGCCGGGAGACCGTCGATGAAAGCGTGGGCGGCACGGCGCGCAGCGGCGTCGGCGTCGACCACGTCGGCGAGGCTCGTCGCCTCGCGGTTGGGCAATGCGTTCAGCACGGCGTCGACGACCTGCGCGATCGCCATGAAGCCGATGCGGCGCGACAGGAAGGCTTCGACCGCGATCTCGTTGGCGGCATTCAGTGCCGCGCTCGCGACGCCGCCTTCGGACAGCGCCTTCATGGCGAGCGCGAGACACGGAAAGCGCGAGTAATCGGGCTTTTCGAACGACAGCTGCGCGATCTGCGCGAGATCGAGTTGCGCGACGCCGGAGTCCACGCGATCCGGGAACGCGAGCGCATGCGCGATGGGCGTGCGCATGTCCGGGTTACCCAGTTGCGCGAGCACCGAACCGTCCGCGTACGACACGAGCGAGTGGATCACGCTCTGCGGATGGATCAGCACGTCGATGCGGTCGCCCGGCAGATTGAAGAGCCAATGCGCCTCGATCACTTCGAGGCCCTTGTTCATCATCGTGGCCGAGTCGACGGAAATCTTGCGGCCCATCACCCAGTTCGGGTGCTTGCACGCTTCGTCCGGCGTGACGTCGACGAGCGTGGACGGTTCGCGTGTGCGGAATGGGCCGCCCGACGCCGTGAGAATGATCTTCGACACGCCGCCATGCAGCGCCGATTCGCGCGGCAGGCATTGGAAAATCGCGTTGTGCTCGCTGTCGACGGGCAGCAGGATCGCGCCGTTGTCGCGCACCGCGTCCATGAAGATCGAGCCCGACATCACGAGCGCTTCCTTGTTCGCGAGCAGGATGCGCTTGCCGGCGCGCGCGGCCGCGAGACTCGGTTCGAGACCGGCCGCGCCGACGATCGCCGCGACAACCGTATCGCAGCCGTCGCTCTTCGACACGTCGACCAATGCCTGCGGACCGTACGTGACTTCCGTCTTGCAGCCCGCGGCGCGCAGTTTCGCGGCCACGCCTGCAGCCGTTTCGGCGTCGCCGACCACGGCCACTTCGGGCTGGAAGCGCAGGCATTGCTTGACGAGCTTGTCGCCGTTGCGGTGTGCCGTCAGTGCGTACACCGAGAAGCGGTCCGGATGACGCGCGACGACGTCGAGCGTGCTGTCTCCGATCGAGCCCGTGGAACCGAGCAAAGTGAGTCTTTTTTGCATATCTTTTCTCTAGCCAATGGGCTACGACAATACGAGCATCGCGAGCGGCAGCACCGGCAACAAAGCGTCGATGCGGTCGAGCACGCCGCCGTGACCCGGCAGCAGATTGCTCGAATCCTTCACGCCAGCCTGGCGCTTGAGCATCGATTCGAACAGATCGCCCACCACGCTGAACACGACCAGCAAGGTCAGCGTGGCAAACGCGCGAGCGGTGCCCAGATGGTCGAGCAGCGCGGAAAACAGGGTCGGCGCGAACGCGTGGGTGGCAACGGCAACGGCCGCGACGATCATCACGGCCAGCCAGCCGCCGATTGCGCCTTCCCACGTCTTGCCGGGGCTGATCGACGGCGCAAGCTTGTGCTTGCCGAACGCCTTACCGGCAAAGTATGCGCCGATATCGGCCAACCAGACCACCAGCAGCAGGGAAAGCACGAACGGCACACCCGCCATCCGCGCCGCGACGAGCGCATGCCAGCAGGCCGCGAACACGACGACGCCCGCCAGTAGCAGGAACGGCCGCCATGCGCCCTGCGCAAGCGTCGGCTTGCGCAGCAGCACGAACGGGCCGGCGAATATCCAGAAGATTGACGATGCCTGGAAGAGCGGGCGCGGCGCCGTGACGCCCGTGCCGAGCTTCGTGCTGGCGACGAGCGCGAGCGCCGCGATGATCGCGTAGATCACGGGCCCGGCGCCCGGCAGCTTGAGAAGCCGTGCCCATTCCCACGCGGCGAACACGACGACGAATGCGATCAGCGCGCCGAACCCGCCGATCGGCGCCCATAGCGTGACGGGGATGAGAATGGCCAGCAGGACGATCGCCGTGATGACACGGGTTTTTAGCATGGAAGCGAATCGACGTTTTGCGATTGCGGTTCGAGTTGCGCGCTGGTGCGGCCGAAGCGGCGCTCGCGCCCGGTGTACGAGGCGATCGCGCGATCGAGCGCGGCGGCGTCGAAATCCGGCCAGTAGGCGTCGGTGAAATAGAACTCGGTGTATGCGAGCTGCCACAGCAGGAAGTTGCTGATCCGCTGCTCGCCGCCCGTGCGGATGAACAGGTCCGGCTCGGGTGCGTACGCCATTGCGAGGTGTTCGGCGAACGCTTCCTCGCTGATCTCGACGGACTGGCCCGCCGCCACCGACTGCTCGACCAGCTTGCGCGTGGCCTGCATGATGTCCCAGCGGCCGCCGTAGTTCGCGGCGATGGTAAGCGTGAGGCGCGTGTTCTTCGCCGTCTTGGTTTCGGCGCGCGTGATCAGATCGCGGATCTTCTTGTCGAACATCGCCAGATCGCCCACGACACGCAAACGGATGCCGTTTGCGTGCAGCTTGCCGATTTCGCGCTCGAGCGCGGTGACGAACAGGCGCATCAGGAACGACACTTCGTCGGTCGGACGGCGCCAGTTTTCGGAACTGAAGGCGAACAGCGTCAGATATTCGACGCCCTGGCGCGCGCAGGCTTCGACAGCGGCGCGCACGGCATCGACGCCGCGGGTATGGCCCGCGACGCGCGGGAGACGGCGTTGAGTCGCCCAACGGCCATTGCCGTCCATGATGATCGCGATGTGACGCGGTACAGCTGCCACGTCAGGTACGCGAACGGTTGAGCTTGTATAGGTCATGGCCGTCGGGTAAAGCTAAAGAAAGGAACGATGATCACTGAAAGTTTTCGTGTCTGGTTTGCGCCAGACCGTCAAACCGTCATGATCTCGCCTTCCTTGGTCTGCACGAGCTTGTCGATCTCGGCCACGAACTTGTCCGTCAGCTTCTGGACGTCGTCGCCAGCACGGCGCTCGTCGTCTTCCGAGATTTCCTTGTCCTTCACGAGCTTCTTGAGTTGCTCGTTTGCGTCGCGGCGCAGGTTGCGCACTGCAACCTTGGCCGTTTCGCCTTCGCTCTTGACGATCTTCGTGAGTTCCTTGCGGCGCTCTTCCGTCAGCGGAGGCATCGGTACGCGGATCACGTCGCCGTGCGAAGCCGGGTTCAGGCCCAGATCCGATTCGCGAATCGCCTTTTCGATGACGGGGACCATCTTCTTTTCCCACGCCTGCACGCCGATCGTGCGGGCATCGACGAGCGTCAGGTTCGCGACCTGCGAGATCGGCACGGGCGAACCGTAGTAATCGACCTGGATGTGATCGAGCAGACCCGTGTGCGCACGGCCCGTGCGGATTTTCGACAGATCGTTCTTGAACGCGTCGATCGAGCGCTGCATCTTTTGTTCAGCGCCTTTCTTGATGTCAGCCACAGACATGATTAAACCTCCGAACCTTCAAAACGATGCGGGCTCGCCAGCGCGCGAGGCGCAGCCTGAGCCCGCGTTCAAGCCCACGAAATGTAAGAGAGTTTACACGTGGACGAGCGTGCCTTCGTCTTCGCCCAGCACGATGCGCTTGAGCGCGCCCGGCTTCACGATCGAAAATACGCGGATCGGCAGCTTCTGGTCGCGGCACAGCGCGAACGCCGTCGCGTCCATCACCTGCAGATTGCGGCCAATTGCCTCGTCGAAACTGATGGTCGTGTAACGCGTCGCCGACGGATCCTTCTTCGGGTCGGCGGAATAAACGCCGTCGACCTTGGTCGCCTTCAGCACCACTTCGGCGCCCACTTCGGAACCGCGCAGCGCAGCCGCCGTGTCGGTCGTGAAGAACGGATTGCCCGTACCGGCCGCGAAAATCACGACCTTGCCTTCTTCCAGCTGGCGGATTGCACGGGGGCGGATGTAAGGCTCGACCACCTGATCCATACGCAGCGCCGACTGCACGCGCGCCTCGATACCGGCGTGACGCATTGCATCCTGCAGCGCCAGCGCGTTCATCATCGTGGCCAGCATGCCCATGTAGTCAGCCGTTGCACGGTCCATGCCCGCTGCGCCGCCTGCCACGCCGCGAAAGATATTGCCGCCGCCGATCACCACGGCCAGCTGCGTACCGAGCCGCACCACCTCGGCCACATCAGCCACCATTCTTTCGATCGTCGCGCGATTGATGCCGAATGCATCATCGCCCATCAGGGCTTCGCCAGAGAGTTTGAGGAGGACGCGTTTATAGGCTGTGGGCATAGAGATATCCGGATCGCGCTGAGCAGGGCCAAAAAGCCGCCAAACAACAAGGAACTAACTGTAGGGGTGAAATACGGGTTCGGGCAAGCGCCGCCAAATTGACGCGCCTCGACGATCGGTCGAAGCCAGCCAACCGGGCGGCTGCCGCGCGCATTTCACGCGCGACAGCCCGAGGGCGCTGCCGGCCGCGGCGGAGTCCAGCCCCGCCGCGGGTCAAACGTTACTGCGTGAAACTTAAACGACGCTTATTGTTGCTTTGCAGCAGCGACTTGCGCAGCGACTTCGGCCGCGAAGTCGTCCTGGCGCTTCTCGATGCCTTCGCCGACCACGAACAGCGAGAACTTCTGCACCGACGAGCTCGCTGCCTTCAGCATCTGCTCGATGGTCTGCTTGTCGTTCTTCACGAACGGCTGGTTCAGCAGCGACACTTCCTTCAGGTACTTCTGCACCGAACCGTCGACCATCTTCGCGACGATCTCAGCCGGCTTGCCCGATTCGGCAGCCTTCTGTTCGGCGATGCTGCGTTCCTTCGCGATCAGCTCAGCGGGAACGTCGTCCGACGACAGCGAAACCGGCTTCATGGCCGCGATGTGCATCGCGACGTCCTTGCCGACCTGCTCGTCCGCGCCCGTGTACTCGACCAGCACGCCGATGCGCGTGCCGTGCAGGTACGCAGCCAGCTTGTTCGACGTTTCGAAGCGTGCGAAGCGGCGGATCGACAGGTTTTCACCGATCTTGCCGACCAGCGCCGAGCGCACTGCGTCGACCGTCGAGCCGTCGAGTGCCAGCGCCGACAGCGCAGCGACGTCAGCCGGGTTCTGCTTGACGATCAGCTCAGCGACCTTCTTCGTGAAGCCGATGAAGTCGTCGTTCTTCGAGACGAAGTCGGTTTCGCAGTTCAGTTCGACGATCGCGCCAGCGCCGCCTTCGATGAACGAAGCGATCACGCCTTCAGCCGTGACGCGCGACGCTGCCTTGCTTGCCTTGTTGCCGAGCTTCACGCGCAGCAGTTCTTCCGCGCGCGCCATGTCGCCGTCGGCTTCCGTCAGCGCCTTCTTGCATTCCATCATCGGCGCATCGGTCTTCGCGCGCAGTTCTGCCACCATGCTTGCGGTAATTGCCGCCATCATTCGCTCCTTGAGTCTGTCTGTCACACGCCGCCCGCATTCGATGCCGGCGACAGCATTTCGTTTCCGCGCAACGCACATTTATTTCGGCGCTGCCGCGTGCCCATTGCAGCACGCTCATTCAGATCGTCGCGACTTAAAAAAAGGGGGCCTATAGAGAGCCCCCTTTTTTGCCGGACACAGGGTGCTTTACGCTTCCCCGTTGACCTCGACGAACTCGTCGCCGTCGCCGCCACGGACAGCCTGCACGACTTCGTTGACCGCGTTCGCACGGCCTTCGACGATCGCGTCGGCCACGCCTTGCGTGTACAGCGCGACTGCCTTGCTGGCGTCGTCGTTACCCGGGATCACGTAATCGATGCCTTCCGGCGAGTGGTTCGTGTCGACCACGGCGATGACGGGGATGCCCAGCTTGTTCGCTTCCGTCACGGCAATCTTGTGATAGCCGACGTCCACGACGAAGATTGCGTCAGGAATGCCGCCCATGTCCTTCACGCCGCCGATCGACTTTTGCAGCTTGGCGATTTCGCGTTCGAACAGCAGCGCTTCCTTCTTGCTCATCTTTTCGAGCTCGCCTGCCTCGACAGCCGCCTCCATGTCCTTCAGGCGCTTGATCGAAACCTTCAGCGTCTTGAAGTTGGTCAGCATGCCGCCCAGCCAGCGTGCGTTGACGAAAGGCATGCCTGCGCGCTGCGCCGATTCAGCGATTGTGTCGCGCGATTGACGCTTCGTGCCGACGAACAGGATCGTGCCGCGGTTCGCTGCCAGTTGACGCACGTACTTCAGCGCGTCGTTGTACATCGGCAGCGTCTTTTCGAGGTTGATGATGTGAATCTTGTTGCGATGACCGAAAATGAAGGGGGCCATCTTGGGGTTCCAGAAGCGCGTCTGGTGACCGAAGTGGACACCGGCTTCCAGCATCTGACGCATGGTAACTGCCATGAAAATCTCCGCTAGGGTTGGGTCTTAAGCCGGCCGCCGTATCCGCCGCGCCGCCTTCACCGCTTTTTCGGGAAGAGCTGACGCCGCGAACACCCTGGGTGCGCCGGCTTGCGAATCTCGTGATGAACATCCAGATGACGTCCGATCCCGAGGAAAGCCAAATCAAACTGACGATTGACTTAGCCAAAGAGTATAGCACGCGCGCATTGCAGGACTCAACCTGCCCGGTTGCCCAAGCTTGGGCGGCCGGTTGCGCCGCGCACCGGTCTGACGGGCACAGTCCGGCCGCTCAAGCCGCTCCGGAAGCGCGCCGGCACGTCCAATCGCCCCGCAAAACCCTGCGATCACGCGAATAAGGTGCGATAATTCCACGATAAACCGCATTTCAGGCCCGACTCATGGCTATTACGCTCAAAAACGAAGACGATATCGCGCAGATGCGCATCGCCGGACGGCTCGCGAGCGAGGTGCTCGACTACATCACGCCGTTCGTCAAACCCGGCGTCACGACGGGCGAGCTCGACCGTCTGTGCCACGAATACATGACGAACGTACAGGGCACGATTCCCGCGCCGCTGAATTATCAGCCGCCCGGCTATCCGCCGTTCCCAAAGGCCGTCTGCACGTCGGTGAACGATGTGATCTGCCACGGTATCCCCGGCGACAAGGCGCTGAAGAACGGCGACGCGCTCAATATCGACGTTACCGTGATCAAGAACGGCTATTACGGCGACACGAGCCGCATGTTCCTCGTTGGCGAGGGCTCGATCATGGCGAAACGCCTCGTCCAGACCACATACGAATGCATGTGGCTCGGTATCGAGCAGGTGCGCCCGGGCGCGCATCTCGGCGATATCGGCCACGCGATCCAGAAACATGCGGAAGGCCTCGGCTACAGTGTGGTGCGCGAATATTGCGGACACGGCATCGGCCAGGTGTTCCACGACGAGCCGCAAATCCTGCACTATGGACGCCCCGGCACGGGTATCGAGCTGCAGGCGGGCATGATCTTCACGATCGAGCCGATGATCAACGCCGGCCGTCGCGACATCCGCACGATGCCCGACCAGTGGACCGTCAAGACCAAGGACCGCAGCCTGTCCGCGCAATGGGAGCACACGATCCTCGTCACGCCGACGGGCTACGAAGTGCTGACCGTTTCGGAAGGCACACCTGCGCGTCCGCAAATCGTCGCCGCTGCCACGGCCTGATCCTATTCGCCGCCACCCGCCGCCTATGAGTAGCGTTCACGCTGTCGCCCATTCCGATGCCACGTCTCTCAAGGCGGATTACAAGGTGGCCAAGACCCCGCTGCTCGACCGCTTCAAGACCGCGTCCAACGTCGATACGCTGATGCACGCGCTTGCGCGCATCACCGACGATGCGCTGCGCGGCGCGTGGACGGCTTGCGATCTGCCTGCCTCGCTGGCGCTGCTGGCCGTCGGCGGCTATGGGCGCGGCGAACTGGCGCCCCACTCCGACATCGACATTCTCGTGCTGCTGCCCGACGAGCCGATGCCGCATCTCGACGCGCGCATCGAGCGCTTCATCGGCCTCGCGTGGGATCTCGGACTGGAACTGGGCAGCAGCGTACGCACGGTGTCGCAATGCATCGAGGAATCCGCCAACGACGTCACCGTGCAGACGTCGCTGCTCGAAGCGCGGCGTATCGTCGGCAGCACGACGCTGTTTGAGAGCTTTTCGCTGCGCTACCGCGATGCGCTCGATCCGCGCGCGTTTTTCCAGGCGAAAGTGCTGGAAATGCGTCAGCGCCATGCGAAATTCCAGGACACGCCCTATTCGCTCGAACCGAACATCAAGGAAAGCCCGGGCGGTTTGCGCGACCTTCAGCTGATTCTGTGGATCACGCAGGCGGCCGGTTTCGGCAGCAGCTGGCGCGAACTGGATGCGCGCGGCCTGATCACCGATCGCGAAGCGCGCGAACTGCGCCGCAACGAAGGTTTTCTGAAGACATTGCGGGCACGCCTGCATGTGCTGGCGGGACGTCGCCAGGACATTCTGGTGTTCGATCTGCAGACGCCGCTCGCCGAGAGCTTCGGTTTCAAGGCGACGGCCGCGCGCCGCGCCAGCGAGCAGCTGATGCGCCGCTATTACTGGGCCGCGAAAGCCGTCACGCAACTGTCGACCATTCTGATCCAGAACATCGAAGCGCAGCTGTTTCCTAGCACGAGCGGCATCACGCGCGTTCTGTCTGATCGTTTCGTCGAAAAACAGGGCATGCTGGAAATCGCCAGCGACGACGTGTTCGAGCGCGAGCCGAACGCGATCCTCGAAGCCTTCCTGCTGTACGAAAAGACGCCGGGCATCAAGGGATTGTCGGCGCGGACGTTGCGCGCGCTGTACAACGCGCGCGACAAGATGGACCAGCGCTGGCGCCGCGATCCGGAAAACCGGCATCTGTTCCTGGAAATTCTCAAGCAGCCGGCCGGCATTACGCATGCAATGCGTCTGATGAATCAGACGAGCGTGCTCGGACGTTATCTGCTGAACTTCCGGCGCATCGTCGGACAGATGCAGCACGATCTCTATCACGTCTATACGGTCGATCAGCACATTCTGATGGTGCTTCGGAATATGCGGCGCTTCGCGGTCGCCGAGCACGCGCACGAATATCCGTTCTGCAGCCAGCTGATCGCGAATTTCGAGCGGCCGTACGTGCTGTACGTGGCGGCCCTCTTCCATGACATCGCGAAGGGACGCGGCGGCGATCATTCGACGCTCGGCATGGCCGACGCACGCCGGTTCTGCCGCGATCACGACATATCCGCCGACGACACGGCGCTGGTCGTCTGGCTCGTCCAGCATCATCTGACGATGAGCCAGGTCGCGCAAAAGCAGGACACGAGCGATCCCGAAGTCATCAAGCGTTTCGCCGATCTGGTCGGCACCGAGCGTCGTCTGACCGCGCTCTATCTGCTGACGGTCGCCGACATTCGCGGAACCAGCCCGAAGGTCTGGAACACTTGGAAAGGCAAGCTGCTCGAAGACCTGTATCGCGCGACGCTCGCGGTGCTCGGCGGCGCACGTCCCGACGCGCATTCGGAACTGAAACAGCGCCAGGAAGAAGCACTCGCGCTGCTGCGCCTAGAAACCGTGCCAGAAAACGCGCACCGCGCGCTGTGGGACAAGCTCGACGTCGGCTATTTCCTGCGCCACGACGCCGCCGATATCGCGTGGCAAACGCGCGTGCTGTATCGCCATGTCGAGACCGAGACGCCGATCGTCCGCGCACGGCCGTCGCCCATCGGCGAGGCGTTGCAGGTGCTCGTCTACGTGAAGGACCGCCCCGACCTGTTCGCGGGCATCTGCGCGTATTTCGACCGCAATTCGCTGTCCGTGCTCGATGCACGCGTCAGCACCACCCGACACGGCTACGCGCTCGACAACTTCCTCGTCGCGCATACGGAGCGTGACGTTCACTATCGCGACATCGCCAACCTCGTCGAACAGGAACTGGCGGAGCGCCTGAGAGCGGAAGGCACGCTGTTGCCAGAACCGTCGAAGGGCCGTTTGTCGCGCCTGTCGCGCACGTTCCCCGTGACGCCGCGCGTCGACCTGCGGGCCGACGAGCGCGGCCAGTATTACATCCTGTCCGTGTCGGCCAACGACCGGCCGGGCCTTCTTTATTCGATCGCGCGCGTGCTGGCCGAGCACCGGGTCGGCGTCCATGCGGCGCGGATCAATACGCTCGGCGAACGCGTCGAGGACGTGTTCCTACTTGATGGACACGGGCTCTCGGACAACCGACGACAAATCCAGGTCGAAACGGAGCTGCTGCGCGCGATCGCAGTGTGAGATTTCATGCGAGTCAAACTGACAGCCAAGCACCCGCGGCCGGCTTCGTCCGAACGCGCCCCTGTGCGTTCGGGTAGCAGCACCGCCCGCAAACCCACCCGAGCGGCCGGTCCGGCAGATAAACCCGCTGCGCCGAGAAAGCCGCGTGATACGGCGACTTCCGGTGACGCGCCCAGGCGTCCTGCCGCGAGGAGCAATGCGGCCAGTGCGCCGGCTGAACGGCGCGGCCCGTCGGCGGGTGCGCGCAGCGGCGCGTCGTCGCCACGTTCCGGTGATCGTCCGGCGCGTGCTGCGGGTGCCGGTTCACGCGAACGCGGCGAATCCGGTTCGTACGAGCGTCGCCCGGCTGGTGATCGCCCGGCACGTGGCGAGGGCGCGGGCTTCCGCGAACGCGGTGACTCCGGCTCGTTCGAGCGTCGTCGCCCGGCTGGTGATCGTCCGGCGCATGGTGAGGGCGCGGGCTTCCGCGAACGCGGCGACTCAGGCTCGTTCGAGCGTCGTCGTCCGGCTGGCGACCGCCCGGCGCGTGGCGAGGGCGCGGGCTTCCGCGAACGCGGCGACTCAGGCTCGTTCGAGCGTCGTCGTCCGGCTGGCGACCGCCCGGCGCGTGGCGAGGGTGCGGGCTTCCGTGAACGCGGCGACCCCGGCTCATCCGAGCGTCGTCGTCCGGCTGGCGATCGCCCGGCGCGTGGCGAGGGCGCCGGCTCGCGCGAACGCAGCAACTCCGGTTCATTCGAGCGTCGTCCGTTTGGCGACCGTCCGGCACGCAGAGAAGGCGGTCCCGCTGGCACGGGATTCCGCCGCGACTCCGACGCACGATCCGATCGACGCGCCCCGTCCGATCGTCCTCCGCGTGGCGACCGTCCGGCGGGTTCCGGCGACCGCACGCCGCGCTTCTCCCGCGACGACGATGCACGCGGCGCACCGCGCGCACCGCGCGACAACGATGACAGCCGCCGCGCCCCGCGCACGGCACGCGGCGCTGAAAACGCGCCGACGCGTGAACGTACGGAACGACGTTATCGCGACGACGCGAGCGAGAGCCGCACGGCACGCGCACCGCGTGGCGAGCGATCATCGGAAGCACGCGGCGAGCGTACGTATGCACGTCCCGCCAGAGCGTCCTACGAAGATCGCGGCGCCGCACCGGAACGTCGCCCGCGCGGCGAAGGTGCGCCGCGCCGCAGCCGCAGCGACGACACCGAAGCTCGCAGCGAACGCACTTATGCCAAGCCCGTGAAGGCCGCTTATGCGGACCGCGCCAGCGACGCGCCGCCCAAAGCCGCGCCCGCCCCGCGCGCGACGAAAGCCAAACGCGACGCACGTTCGATCGAAGACAGCTTCGACCGCCCGGCGCGTTTCGAGCGTCCCGCCGAGAAGACATCGCGCAAGCCCCGACCGGCGGCCGCGCCGCGTCAGCGCGACGAGGGCGAATTCAACGACGCTCCCGGCAATTTGCGCCTGTCGAAGCTGATGTCGGAACTCGGCCTGTGCTCGCGCCGCGAAGCGGACGAATGGATCGAGAAAGGCTGGGTGACGGTCGACGGCGTGGTTGTCGATACGCTCGGCACGAAGGTCCGCCCCGACGCCGATATCCAGATCGATCCCGCCGCGCAGGCCGCGCAGCAGAAACAGGTGACGATTCTCGTGCATAAGCCGATCGGCTATGTGTCGGGACAAGCGGAGGACGGCTACGAGCCGGCCGTGACGCTCGTCAAACCCGAGAATCGCTGGGACGGTGATCACACCGACATCCGTTTTTCGGCGCTACATTTGCGACAACTCGCACCCGCCGGTCGCCTCGACATCGACTCGACGGGACTGCTCGTGCTGACGCAGGATGGTCGCATTGCGAAGCAGCTGATCGGCGGGCATTCCGAGATCGACAAGGAATATCTGGTGCGCGTGAGCTATGGCGACGTGGAAACGGACGTCGAACACGCGTTTCCGGCTGAAGAACTCGCGAAACTGCGCCACGGCCTGGAACTCGACGGCGTGCCGCTCAAACCCGCGATGGTCAGCTGGCAAAACGGCGAGCAGTTGCGCTTCGTGCTGCGCGAAGGCAAGAAACGCCAGATTCGCCGGATGTGCGAACTGGTCGGCCTGCACGTGGTCGGTCTCAAGCGCGTGCGGATGGGCCAGGTGATGCTCGGCGCGCTGCCGCCCGGACAGTGGCGCTATCTCGGCCCGGACGAGTCGTTCTAAGCGCTGTCTCCTCCACATGAAAAAGCCCGCATCAGCGGGCTTTTTCTTTATCGGTGTCGAATGCTCAATCGTCTGCGTTCGGATCGAGGTCTGGGAACAGCACCTCGGTAAAGCCAAACTTCGCGAAATCCGTGATACGCATCGGATACAGTTTGCCGATCAGGTGATCGCACTCGTGCTGAACGACGCGCGCATGGAACCCCTCGGCCACGCGATCGATCGGCTTTCCGAACTGATCGAAGCCGTGATAGCGGATCATCGACAGCCGGCTCACTGCACCACGCAAGCCCGGCACCGACAGACACCCTTCCCAGCCCTCTTCCGTATCCAGCGAAACGGGCGTGATGGTCGGATTGATCAGCACCGTTTCCGGCACGGATGGCGCGTCGGGATAACGTTCGTTATGGCCGAAGCCGAAGATCACCACCTGAAGGTCAACGCCGATCTGCGGTGCCGCCAGCCCGGCGCCGTTCGCGTCGTGCATCGTCTCGAACATGTCGCGAACGAGTTCGTGCAGTTCGGGCGTGTCGAAATGATCGACCGGCTTGGCGATGCGCAACAGGCGCGGATCGCCCATCTTGAGGATTTCGTGGATCATGTTGTGTGCCCCTCCAGGAGCTTACGCATACCATCTTCGTCGAGCACGGGGATGCCAAGTTCCTCGGCTTTCGCGAGCTTGCTGCCCGCTTCCGCACCGGCCACCACGTAATCGGTTTTCTTCGATACCGAACCGGCCACCTTCGCGCCGGCCGCTTCCAGCAACTCTTTCGCTTCGTCGCGGCCCATGTTGGGCAGCGTGCCCGTCAGCACGACCGTCTTGCCGGCGAGCACGCCCTGCGGCGCTTTCGGCGCGGGCGGACCTTCGGGCCAGGTGACTTTGCCAGGCGCGCGCAACTGCTCGATGACCGTGCGGTTGTGCTCCTCGGCGAAGAACTGATGAATCGCTTCCGCGACGATCGGGCCGACGTCGTTCACTTCGAGCAGTTCTTCGACCGTCGCATTCATGATGGGATCGAGCGAACCGAAATGCTTCGCGAGATCCTTTGCCGTCGACTCGCCGACATGCCGGATACCGAGCGCGTAGATGAAACGTGCCAATGTCGTGTGCTTGGCCTTCTCCAGCGAGTCGATCAGGTTCTGCGCGGACTTATCCGCGAAGCGGTCGAGTTCGGCGAGCGTCGCAAAACCCAGATTGAAGAGATCGGCGGGCGTGCGCACCAGATTCAGTTCGACGAGTTGATCGATGATCTTTTCGCCGAGACCGTCGATATCCAGCGCGCGTCGCTGCGCGAAGTGCCACAACGCCTGCTTGCGCTGAGCCGGGCAGAACAGTCCGCCCGAACAGCGAGCAATCGCTTCGTCCGGCAGACGCTCGATCGCCGAACCGCACACTGGGCATTGTGTCGGCATCACGAATTCGCCCGCGTCAGCCGGCCGCCGGTCGAGCAGCGCGCCGACCACTTCGGGAATCACATCGCCCGCGCGCCGCACGATCACGGTGTCGCCGATGCGAATGTCCTTGCGGCGCACTTCGTCTTCGTTGTGCAGCGTCGCGTTCGTCACTGTCGCGCCGCCGACGAACACAGGTTCGAGGCGCGCAACGGGCGTGATCGCGCCCGTGCGGCCGACCTGCACGTCGATGGCGATCAGCTTCGTCAGCGCTTCCTGCGCGGGAAATTTGTGTGCGAGCGCGAAGCGTGGCGCGCGCGACACGAAACCCAGCGTGTCCTGCTGATCGCGCCGGTTCACCTTGTAGACGACACCATCGATGTCATACGGCAGCGCGTCGCGCTTCTCGCCGACCTTGTGGAAGAAACCCAGCAGCCCGTCGGCGCCCTGCACGACCGCGCGCTCACTGTTCACGGGCAAGCCCATCTCGTGGTACCAGTCGAGTAGTTCGCTATGTGTAGCAGGCATCTCGATGCCGTCGAGCACGCCGATTCCATACGCGAAAAACGACAACGGACGCTGCGCCGTCATCTTCGGATCGAGCTGACGCAGGCTGCCCGCCGCCGCGTTGCGCGGATTCGCGAACTCGCGCTGGCCCGCGTCGCGCTGCCGCTGGTTCAGCTTGTCGAAGTCGCGCTTGAACATCAGCACTTCGCCGCGCACGTCGACCAGCTTCGGCACGCGCTTGCCCTTGAGCTTGAGCGGAATCGAGCGAATGGTGCGGACGTTTTCCGTCACGTCTTCGCCCGTCGCGCCGTCGCCCCGCGTGGCCGCCTGCGTGAACTGGCCGTCCACGTATCGCAGCGAGATGGCCAGTCCGTCGAATTTCAGTTCGCACGCGTAGGCGACGGGCGTGTGGTGCAGCGCGTCCGACACGCGCTTGTCGAAGGCCGCGATGTCTTCGTCCGAGAAGCCGTTGTTCAGCGACAGCATCGGACTGTCGTGCACGACAGGCTGGAAGCCGCTTGCCACCTCGCCGCCGACCCGCTGCGTGGGCGAATCCGGCGTGATCAGATCCGGATGCTCGCTTTCGATCAGCTGCAGTTCCTTGAACAGCTTGTCGTACTCCGCGTCGGGCAAGTCCGGCTGGTCGAGCACGTAGTACGCGTGGTTTGCGCGCTCGAGTTCGTCGCGCAGCCACAAAGCCCGCTCGGCGGGTGCGCTGGTTGCAGGATCAGGGACTTGGGTTCGGGCCATGCTGTCGGCGTTTCGGCAAGAGTAACGGGATGTCAGATTATCTCAGGAAGCGCTTCCCGTCGCATCGGCCGGATGGCCAGTTTCGTGCGCCTGCAAACCGAGCCGGAACGTACTCCTACAAATCCTGGCCGATCGGCCAATGAACACGCAAACCGTTGACAGCGCGTGACGCGGAATGCGACCGTGTCGGCTGCCGTCCATCGCGTGCTGACCATTCAAAGCGGCACGCATCGACCGGGAGAACCTATCGCCATGTCCGTGTTCGTCATCCGTTTTATGCGCTGCCTGTTCTGGCTGCTGGCTGTCCTCGCCTTCTTGCGGCCGGCGGGTGTCGTGGCCAGCGAACAGGTGATCGATGCGCCGCTTGCGCAAGGCGCGTCGATCGGCTATCTGCTCACGCAACAGGACGGCAGCCAGCCGCATTGGATACTTGTGATGATGCCGGGCAGCAAGGGCAATCTCGAACTGTCGCAGCAGCCCGACGGCGCGATCCGCCTGCGCGAGAAGAACAACTTTCTGATTCGCGCGCGGCGTCTGTTCGTCGATGACCAGTTCGCGACTGCCATCGTCGATGCGCCGTCCGATCAACCCGGCGGCTACTCGGATGCGTTCCGCGCGTCGCCACGCGCCGCACAGGATCTCGCGCAAGTCGCGGTTGATCTGCATCGCCGTTTCCCACAGGCCAAGCTCGTATTGGTCGGCACCAGTCGCGGCACCATCTCGACGGCCTATGCGGGCCGCGCGTTGCCCGATGTCTGGGACGCCGTCGTGCATACGTCGACGCTCAGCAGCCCTTCGCGCGGCCAGGCCACGCCGCTGATCGGCTTCGACTACGGCGCGATCCGCGCGCGTCAGTTGTTCGTGCATCACGCCGACGACGGCTGCTTTCTCTGCTCGTACGAAGCCCTCAGACGTATCGCCAAAAGCAGCCAGTACGCGCTGATCACCGTGCATGGCGGCGACGTGCGCGGCGAACCCTGCGAGGCGCTGTCGCATCACGGGTTCTACGGAAGGGATGAAGCGGTGGTCGCCGCAATCAAGGCGTGGATCAGTGGGCAACCGTGGCAGGACGATGTGGGATAGCGCCGACGCCGTCAGCGCTGCTTGCCGCAATCAACCGAATTGGCCAGCGCAAATGAAAACCGCCTGAAGCAGCGGCGTGCATCAGGCGGTTTGCAGGTCCGTACGACGGAAACTATGTCGCGCGAACTTGCTGCGCTTACTGGCTGAACAGTCGTCGCGTCGCGGGCGAACCGGCCGGAATGCCTGCCTGTTCGAGCTTCGCGTACAACGTCATCAGCTGCTTCTCGATGGCGAGCAGCGCGCTTTCCGGCAGCGGACGGCGGCCATCGTCGACCACCCGGCCACCGATGCGCTCAGCCAGCGACTTCGCGTAATCGCACATCAGGCGGAACGGCAGGATGTCTTCGTCGGCGACGGGCACGTCGAGCACCAGCGTGATCATCTGGCCGCCCTTGTATGTGAGATCGTCGCGCAGGAAGTTGGTGTCGCCGAACTGCAGCATGAAGACAGGGCTCTGCTTTCCGTCGAGCTTGACGAAGCGGGTGCCGTCACGCGACAGCAGCAAGCCGTCCTGCGATGCGACCGCCTGCACGTAGTTCGCCGACCACGGCGCGCCGTCGGACAGCACGTTGATCGACAGCTGTGCGTCGCATTGGGCGGCAAAACCGTCGAGTTCGCGCGCCATCGACACCGTTTCCATCATGTCCGGAAACTCGGGCGATGCGTCGAGCGCATCCGCGAATTGCTGGACGCCCGTCACGAATTCGGAGAACTCCAGTTCGTTGAGCGGGCCGCTGCGGTTCGCAAGCTGCGCGGCCGCGCGCAGTTCTTCGTAGCGCACGCCGTTTTGCAGCAATTCCCATCCGCTGCCGCCTTCCGGTTTGCCCTCGATATGCACCGGCTTGCTGCCCGCGCGACGCAGACGCTGCGCGAGCGGCAGCACCTTGTCGCCCGCGACGGGTGCAGTCAGCCGCAGCGGCACGATGCAGTCGATACGGCGATCGACGATGGCGGGCGGCGCCGACGAAATGGTCGTCGCGGCGGGCATGATCGGCTCGCTGCGCTCGTCCTCGGCGAGCTGGTCGCCCACGGGCTGCGCGGACTCTTCCTCTTCGGGGAAGCCGTTGGGCGACGTGTTCTCCGCCTGGATGTCGGCTGGCGTATCGAGCGGCGCGGCGCCGCCGAAGGTCGGCTCGACGCGCGCGACCTCCGCCTGCTCGCCAGTTGCGGATTCCCGACGTGTCGTCGGACGCGCCGGCTCGATGAAGGGACTCTGCTCGTCCTGGTCGTCCCGGGCGAGCGGTTCTGCCGCATCGGCAGGCATCGGCCGCGGCATCTTGCGACGGACCTTTGCGCCTTGCCACGCGTTGTAGACCACCACACCCCCGACCACCACGGCGCCCGCGCCGATCAAACCGAGTGTCAACTCGTCCATGCACGCTCCATCTGCAATTCTTTTCGTCGTTGCGCATCGTGCCTGATTCGCGCGGCTGGCAGGTGGCACCCGAAGGGACACGTACCGCCGCTGCGGGCGAAGACGCGCAGCGAAACCAATTCTGTTTCAGCAACACCCGCGCGTCACCCGGCAGGACGCCGGGCGATGCGTGGGTGGACGTTTAAACGATATTCTGGACAAATCCCGCAGCCGTTTCCATGTCGACAGCCACGATCCGCGACACGCCCTGCTCCTGCATCGTCACCCCGATCAGTTGCTGCGCCATTTCCATCGCGATCTTGTTGTGCGAAATGAACAGGAACTGTGTTTTGGCCGACATCGCGCGCACAAGGTTCGCGAAACGCTCGGTGTTCGCGTCGTCGAGCGGCGCGTCCACTTCGTCCAGCAGACAGAACGGCGCCGGATTCAGCTGGAACATCGCGAACACGAGGGCCGTCGCCGTGAGCGCCTTTTCGCCGCCCGACAACAGGTGAATCGTCGAGTTCTTCTTGCCCGGCGGCTGCGCCATGACCTGCACGCCGGCATCGAGAATCTCGTCGCCCGTCATGATCAACTTTGCCTGCCCGCCGCCGAACAGACGCGGGAACAGCTCGCCGAAATGACGGTTCACTTCGTCGAACGTGCCTTGCAGCAGCGTGCGCGTTTCCTGGTCGATCTTGCGGATCGCGTCTTCGAGCGTTTCGATCGCGTTCGTCAGGTCGGCCGATTGCGCGTCGAGGAAGAACTTGCGCTCGGTAGCCGCTTTCAGTTCGTCGAGCGCGGCCATGTTCACCGGGCCGAGCGCCGTGATCGCGTTGTTGATGCGCGTCACTTCGCCTTGCAGGTACGATGGCTTCATGTCCGGCGTGAGCTTCGCCTGCAAGTCGGCTTCGTCGACGCCCGCCGCCGTCAGCTGCTCGATGAACTGCTCGGCGTTCAGCCGCGCGGCCTGTTCCTTCAACTGCAGCTCGGTGATGCGGTCGCGCAGCGGCTGCAGCGCACGCTCCGTGGTCAGACGCAGTTCGTCCGCAGCGCGCAGCTTCGCAGTCAGATCGTCGAGTTCGAGACGCGCGGCATGCAGCGCCTCTTCCTTGACGCGACGAATATCCAGCGCGTCCTGCAGACCCGTGTGCGCCGTCTGCTCGTTGATCGTCTCGAGTTCGGCACGGGCATCTTCGAGCGAGCCGGCCACGCGCTCGCTCTGCTCGTGCGCGACCTGAATGCTGCGCTTCAGTTCGTCGATACGGTTCGCCATGTTGCGCGCGGCGAAGCGCGCGTCGGTGGCGGCGCGGTCGAGATCACGCGCGCCGTTGCGCGCATTGCTCAGTTCTTCGTCGAGCGATTCGAACGCGAGCTGGTTGTCTTCGAAACGCGCCTGCAATTCGGCGAGTTCGGCATCATGGCGCTCGAAATTCGCTTCCGATTCGGCACGCAACGCACGCTGCTCGTCGATCTGCGCGGTGATCTCTTCGAGTTCCTCACCGATCTGCGTATTGCGCTGCGTGTAGCGCTCGTGTGCCTGCGTGAGCTTGAGCACATCCATTTGCAGTGCATGCACGCGCTGGGTAGCGCGCTCCGCCTGCTGGCGTACTTCCGTCAGCGCATTCGATGCCTGCGTATGCGCGGCTTCCGCGCGAATCGCCGCCGCCTTCGCCTCTTCGGCGAGCAGCGCCTGCGCGCGCACCTGGCGCGTCAGGTTTTCGATTTCCTGCTGGCGCGCGAGCATGCCCGCCTGTTCCGAATCGGCCGCGTACAGCTGCACGCCGACGCGCGTCACCACATGGCCCGCCTTGACGACGAACGCGCCGCCTTCCGGCAATTGCGCGCGCATCGACAGCGCTTGCGGCAGATCGTCGGCGACGAAGGCGTTGCCGAGCCAGTCGTTGAGCACGGCGCGAATGCCGGCATCGTCGATCCGCACCAGCGACAGCAGCGGCCGCAGCGACGCGGGCGCCGCAGCGGGCTGACCGGCCGCGGGCGGCGCGTAGAACGCGAGCTTGGCGGGCGGCGCGTCGCTGACGAAGTGCTTCACCCAATCGAGGTTCGACACTTCCAGCGCAGCCAGCCGCTCGCGCAGCACCGATTCGAGCGCGGTTTCCCAACCGGCTTCGACATGCAGCTTCTTCCACAGACGCGGCAGCGCGCCGAGTTCGTGCTTGTCGAGCCACGGCTGGATCTTGCCTTCCGTCTGCACGTTCTCCTGCAACTGACGCAGCGCGGCAAGGCGCGCTTCGAGCTGATGGATCTGCGCGCTTTCGGCTTGCACGCGGTCCTGCGCAGCGCGGCGCTCGCCATCGAGACGCGGCAGCGTGTCCTGTGCATCGGCAAGACGCTCTTGTGCTTCGCGCAGAATCTCTTCGTGCTCGGCGAGCTGCATGCGCAGTTCTTCGAGCTGCGCCTCATCCGGCGCATCGAGACCGCTCGCTTCCGTCTTCAGACGCTCCTGGCGCTGCTGCAGCTGCTGCAATTGCTGGTCGGCGTTGCGCTGATGCGCGGCTTCGAGCTTGATCGCCTGCTCGGTCTGCGCGATGCCGGCACGTTCGTCGTTCAACTGCGACTGCGCATCGCGCCAGCGCGCTTCGAGCGCGGGCATCGCGTCGTGCTTCGCGGCCGCGGCCTCTTCGGCGATGACGGCCTTCTCTTCGCCTTCGCCGAGCGCC
The DNA here is from genome assembly GCF_030412785.1 of Paraburkholderia sabiae. Taxonomy (NCBI): domain Bacteria; kingdom Pseudomonadati; phylum Pseudomonadota; class Betaproteobacteria; order Burkholderiales; family Burkholderiaceae; genus Paraburkholderia; species Paraburkholderia sabiae. The sequence continues at coordinate 1,413,486 of NZ_CP125295.1, read as the reverse complement.
ATTTCTGCGTCTTCGAGATCGTCTTGCGCCTTTTGCGCCTGCGCGAGCCACTGCTCGCGCTGCGCCGTCAGCGCCGCGATCTGCGCCTGCACGCGGTTGCGCGATTCGACGATGAACTTGATTTCGGCTTCGAGGCGGCTCACCTCGGCGTTCGCTTCGTACAGTGCGCCTTGAGCGCCCTGCATCGCGTCGCTGGCCGAATAGTTCGCGACGCGCAGCGTTTCGAGTTGTGCCTCGACTTCACGCAGTTTCGCCGTATGCGCTTCGACGTCGATCTGCGCCTGTTCGATTGCGCGCTTCTGCTTGTCCTGCTCGGTGCCCGCTTCGTTCTTGCGCAACAGCCACAGCAGACGCTGCTTTTCTTCGCCGTCGGCCTGCAAGTCCTTGAACTTCGTCGCAACGACGGCTTGCGCCTCGAGCTTTTCCAGATTCGTCGTGAGTTCGCGGACGATGTCTTCAACGCGCGTCAGATTCTCACGCGTGTCGTGCAGACGATTCTCGGTTTCGCGGCGGCGTTCCTTGTACTTCGAGACGCCCGCGGCTTCCTCAAGGAACACGCGCAGTTCTTCGGGCTTCGCCTCGATGATCCGCGCGATCATGCCCTGGCCGATGATCGCGTACGCGCGCGGACCGAGGCCCGTGCCGAGGAAGATGTCCTGGATGTCGCGGCGGCGCGCCGGCAGATTGTTGATGTAGTAGCTCGAGGTGCCGTCGCGCGTCAGCACGCGCTTGACGGCGATTTCGGCATACTGGCCCCACTGGCCGGCGGCACGGCCGTCGGCGTTGTCGAACACAAGTTCGACGCTGGCGCGGCTGCCCGGCTTGCGCGCCGTCGAGCCGTTGAAGATCACGTCCTGCATCGACTCGCCGCGCAGCTCCGAGGCGCGCGATTCGCCGAGCACCCAGCGCACGGCATCGATGATGTTGGACTTGCCGCAACCATTGGGACCGACCACGCCGACAAGCTGGCCCGGAACCTGGAAATGCGTGGGATCGACGAATGACTTGAAGCCAGCGAGTTTGATCGAGGTCAGACGCACGGCGATATCGCTGTTTAAAAATAATTTATGGAAACGGAACGCGCGGGTTCGATGTGCGAACCGCCCGCGGCTCCCTGCCCGTCAGGCGGCACAACGGAGCGCGAGCCCGCTGCGATTCCGGCGCCGCGGCGCGCCCTACGCTGCACCGCCGGCCAATGAGGGGGAATCATACCATCGCGCGTGGGCTATTCTTACCGTCGCCATCCGGGTTTCCGTCCTCGTCCGCGCCCGTCGCTTCCTGGCGCTTCGCGCGGTGCACCCAGCTCGACAGCGCCGAGGCCAGCACGATGCACGCGCCGCCCGCCCACTCGCGCGGACCGGGCACTTCGCTCGCGAACAGCCACGCGGTGAGCGCCGTCACGACTATTTCGAACAGCATGATGATCGACGCGCGGTTCGCCGGCACGCGCGCAAGGCCGTATTGCACGAGCATGTTGTTGGTCGCCAGAACGAAACCGATTCCGAGCACGAGCAGCACGGCCTCGCCGATGTGCGCGCCCGCGGGCGCAGCGGCAGGCACGGACTCGAAGAGCGACGCGCACGAGCCGAAGATCGCCGCGCCGCCGAAAATCACGGCCGTGCGCATCTCGGCGCGCATGTCGGGCAATTCGCGGCTCGTCTTGAGGATGAGCACGTTGCTCATCGCGAACGACATTCCCGCCGCGAGACCCGCCCATTCGGCCAGGCTGCCGGGCACGGGAAGCCCCAGTTGCGGCGACCACAGCATCATCATCGCGCCCGCCAGCGACAGCGCCGCGAGCGCAGCGCCCGCCCAGGTCAGCCGTTCATGCAGGATGAAGTGAGCGAAGAGCGCCGTCCACGCGGGCGTCAGATAGAACAGCAGCAGCACGCGCATCACCTGGCCGTGGATCGCGCCCCACACGAAGCCGAGATTGGTGATGCCCGCGAACAGCGCGAGCGCGGGCAGCAGCCAGTGCCAGCGGATCGTTTTGATCGCGCTGCGCCGCACGAGCAGCACGAACAGACACCCTGCGCCGCTCGTCAGCGCGCTCGCCGCCGTGCCCGTCACGCCGAGCGCGTGGAGCATGCGCAGCGGATACCAGACCATGCCCCATACGGACGCGCCCATCATGATCGCGAGCGTGGGCCACGCGTTGCGAAGCGAGAGATTCATCGCGCGGCGCTCCCGCCGATGTCCAGCCTGTATTGCATGTCTGTCTGCCTTGTGTTGCGGACGACGGCGGCGCGTGATCGCTGCCAGCCGTTGCCTCTGAATCCGTTACCGTCGCGATCGGGATACTGCCCGCATGGCGCCTCGTCTCACGCCCTTCGCGTCTGCTTCGCCGCTCGCATCTGCTGCGGCAGCGCAAAGCCTTGTCCGATCGGCTAATGCGCCGTGCCGCCGCTTGCCGACACGCTATAATCGGTCACTCCTCGCCCGAGCCGTCAGCCGCCCGATGCCAACGCATCCGGGCCTTCGCGCCGATGGCCGCCGCGCGCCGCCTTCACCTGTGTCAGTCCACGCCGAACATACGCCCGAACCGCCAAGTGAACCCGCTACTCGACTCTCTTCAGCCCTATCCCTTCGAAAAGCTGCGCCTGCTCTTCAAGGATGTCACGCCGCCCGCCCATCTCTCGCATATCAGCTTCGGGATCGGCGAGCCGAAACATCCGACGCCCGAACTGATCCGCAAAGCCGTGATCGATTCGCTCGGCGGTCTCGCGGCGTATCCGGCGACCATCGGTGCGCCGGCGCTGCGCGAAGCGATCGCGAAGTGGGTCACGACGCGCTACAACCTGCCGCCCGTCGATCCCGCCACTCAGGTACTGCCCGTGGCCGGTTCGCGCGAGGCGCTGTTCGCGCTTGCGCAGACCGTGATCGACCCGAAGAAAAACGCCGGGGGCGAGCCTGCGATCGTACTCTGTCCGAACCCGTTCTATCAAATCTATGAAGGCGCCGCGCTGCTGGCGGGCGCGCAGCCGTATTTCGCCAATAGCGACCCGAAGCGCAACTTCGCCTGCGACTATTCGGCCATCCCCGACGACATCTGGGCGCGCACGCAGCTGCTCTACGTCTGCTCGCCGGGCAATCCGACGGGCGCCGTGCTGACGCTCGACGACTGGCGCGAACTGTTCGAACTGTCGGACCGTCACGGCTTTGTGATCGCCTCTGACGAATGCTACTCCGAGATCTATTTCGACGAAGCGCGTCCGCCGCTCGGCGGCCTGGAAGCAGCGCACAAACTGGGGCGCGGCTTCGAGCGGCTCGTCATGCTGTCGAGCCTGTCGAAGCGCTCGAACGTGCCGGGCATGCGCTCCGGCTTCGTCGCGGGCGACGCGTCGATCCTCAAGCAGTTCCTGCTGTACCGCACGTACCACGGCGCGGCCTTGTCGACCGTTTATCAGACGGCGAGCATCGCTGCCTGGAGCGACGAAGCGCACGTGCGCGAAAACCGCGCAATGTACGTGCAGAAGTTTTCGACGGTAACGCCGATGCTCGCCGACGTGCTCGACGTCAAGCTGCCCGACGCCGCGTTCTACCTGTGGGCGAACGTCGCGCGCACGGGCCTGTCGGATGCCGAGTTCGCCCAGCGTCTGTACGCCGACTATAATGTGACGGTTCTGCCCGGCTCGTATCTCGCGCGCACCGCGCACGACACGAACCCCGGCCGCGATTTCGTTCGCCTCGCGCTGGTCGCGGGCGTCGACGAATGCACGGAGGGCGTGCAGCGCATCGTCGGTTTCTGCCGCTCGCTGAAACGCTAGTTTCTTCGGCAGATTCATGCACGTCATGGAGCGCCGCCGCTGCGCTCCGCCCTCACCCGCTTTCCGATTTCAACTCTCTCGAAAGAGCACCACGAACATGTCGCAACAACTTCAGCAGATCATCGATAACGCCTGGGACAACCGTGCCGACCTGTCGCCGAAGGCCGCGCCCGCCGAAGTGCGCGAAGCCGTCGCGCACGCCATCGAGCAACTGGACAAGGGCGCGCTGCGCGTCGCGGAAAAGAAGGATGGCGACTGGGTCGTCAACCAGTGGCTGAAGAAGGCCGTGCTGCTGTCGTTCCGTCTGGAAGACAACGCGCCGATGCCCGCCGGCGGTTACTCCCAGTTCTACGACAAGGTGCCGTCGAAGTTCGCGAACTACACGGCTGAAGACTTCGCGGCAGGCGGCTTCCGCGTCGTGCCGCCCGCCATCGCGCGCCGCGGCTCGTACATCGCGAAGAACGTCGTGCTGATGCCGTCGTACACCAACATCGGCGCTTACGTCGACGAAGGCACGATGGTCGACACGTGGGCCACCGTCGGCTCGTGCGCGCAGATCGGCAAGAACGTGCACCTGTCGGGTGGCGTGGGCATCGGCGGCGTGCTGGAGCCGCTGCAGGCGAACCCCGTCATCATCGAAGACAACTGCTTCATCGGCGCGCGCTCGGAAGTCGTGGAAGGCGTGATCGTCGAAGAGAACTCGGTGATCTCGATGGGCGTGTACCTCGGCCAGAGCACGAAGATCTATGACCGCGAAACGGGCGAAGTAACGTACGGCCGCATTCCGGCGGGCTCGGTGGTGGTTGCGGGCAACCTGCCGTCGAAGGACGGTTCGCACAGCCTGTACTGCGCCGTGATCGTCAAGAAGGTCGACGCGAAGACGCGTGCGAAGGTCGGCCTGAACGAACTGCTGCGAGGCGATTGATGGCGAAGTCCGCGAAGACTGTCGTCTACGGCATTCCGAACTGCGACACCGTGAAGAAGGCCCGCGTGTGGCTCGAAGAGCACGGCGTCGAGTTCGAGTTCCACGACTTCAAGAAGGCGGGCGTGTCGAATGCGCTGGTCCAGGACTGGCTGAAGGACGTGTCGCTGGAGCAGCTCATCAACAAGCGCGGCACGACCTGGCGCGGCCTGTCGGACGTGCACAAGGCCGAAGCCGATACGACGTCGGGCGCGATTGCGCTGATGATCCACAAGCCGTCGATCATCAAGCGGCCCGTGGTCGTCGTGAACGGCCGCGTGAAGACGCTGGGCTTTTCCGCCGAACAATACGAGACGCTGTTCGGCTGAACGAACGCAGCACGCTTGCATCAAGTCGCCTTGTTGTTGCCGGCCTTCGTGGGCCGGCATTTTTTCACCTGAGTTTCACCTGAGTTTGGAACTGCATCGATGTCCGGCACTCTTGCCCTTACCGAAGCCCTGATCGGCCGCGCGTCCGTGACGCCCGACGACCAGAACTGCCAGCGCCTTCTGATCGAGCGCCTGTCCGCGATCGGCTTCGAATGCGAAACGATCGAATCGAACGGCGTGACGAACCTGTGGGCCGTCAAGCGCGGCACCGCGGGCAAGGACGGCAAGCTGCTCGCGTTCGCGGGCCACACCGACGTCGTGCCCACGGGCCCGCTCGAACAATGGACGTCCGCGCCGTTCGAACCGACCCATCGCGACGGCAAGCTGTATGGCCGGGGCGCCGCCGACATGAAGGCGTCGATCGCCGGCTTCGTGGTGGCGAGCGAAGAGTTCGTGGCTGCGCATCCGCAGCATCGCGGCTCGCTCGCGCTGCTCATCACGAGCGACGAAGAAGGTCCGGCGACGGACGGCACCGTGATCGTCGTCAATGAGTTGCAGGCTCGCGGCGAGCGTCTCGACTTTTGCGTCGTGGGCGAGCCGACGTCGAGCGTGCAGTTCGGCGACATGGTGAAGAACGGCCGACGCGGCTCGATGTCGGGCAAGCTGACCGTCAAGGGCGTGCAAGGCCACATCGCGTATCCGCATCTGGCAAAGAACCCGGTGCATCTGCTCGCGCCCGCGCTCGCCGAACTGGTCGCCGAGCACTGGGACGAAGGCAACGAATACTTCCCGCCTACCACCTGGCAGGTGTCGAACCTGCACAGCGGCACGGGCGCGACCAACATCATCCCCGGCCATGCCGAGGTGATGTTCAACTTCCGTTTCTCGACGGCGAGCACGGTCGAAGGTCTGCAAAGCCGTGTTCATCAGATTCTCGACAAACATGGTCTCGACTACGATCTGAAGTGGACCGTGAGCGGCCTGCCCTTTCTCACGCCGCGCGGCGAGCTGTCGAACGCGCTGGAAAAGGCGATCCACGATGAAACGGGCATCGCGACGGAACTGTCGACGACGGGCGGCACGTCCGATGGCCGCTTCATCGCGCGCATCTGCAAGCAGGTCGTCGAATTCGGTCCGTTGAATGCGAGCATCCACAAGATCGACGAACATATCGAAGTCGCACATATCGAGCCGCTCAAAAACGTCTACCGACGCGTGCTCGAACAACTGATCGCCTGACGGAGGGCCTCGACCATGACTCATCCGTTTTCCACGGTTCGCGACGTGCTGCGCTACGCGGTGTCGCGCTTCAACCAGGCCGGACTGGCGTTCGGCCACGGCTCGTCGAACGCTTATGACGAAGCCGCGTATCTCGTGCTGCACACGCTGCATCTGCCCATCGACCTGCTCGAGCCGTTTCTCGACGCGCGCCTCACGCCCGAAGAAATCGAATCGGTGCTGAAGGTGGTCGAACGGCGCGCGAAAGATCGCGTGCCAGCTGCCTACATCACGCAGGAAGCGTGGATGCACGGCCACCGCTTTCACGTCGACGAGCGCGTGATCGTGCCGCGTTCGTTCATCGGCGAATTGCTGCAGGACGGCCTGCAGCCCTATGTCGAGGATCCCGAACAGGTTGGCGCGGTGCTCGAACTGTGCACGGGCTCCGGCTGTCTCGCAATTCTCTCGGCGTACGCGTTCCCGAATGCCGATATCGATGCCGTCGATCTGTCGGCCGCCGCGCTCGAAGTGGCGACGCGCAATGTCCACGAGTATCAGCTCGAAGAACGGATTGCCCTGTTCGAAGGCGACCTGTACGCGCCGTTGCCGGAGCGCCGCTACGACGTGATCATTACGAATCCGCCGTACGTCAATGCTGATTCGATGAAGGCGCTGCCACCGGAGTACAAGCACGAGCCGGAGATGGCGCTGGCGGGCGGCGCGGACGGCATGGACATCGTGCGCCGCATCATCGCCGAAGCGCGCAACTGGCTGACGGACGACGGCGTGCTGGTCGTTGAAATCGGCAACGAACGCGCGCACGTCGAAGCGGCGTTCGGCGGCCTCGATCTCGTGTGGATGTCGACGAGCGCCGGCGACGACAACGTGTTCCTGATCCAGGCCAGCGACCTCCCGGCCAACTGACGTCTGCACGCGGCCAACGCTGCATCGCGCGACGCACGCTGCTCCCCGGAGCGCCGTGCGTCGTTTGTTTTTGAGCTTGCGCATTCGACGTGACGCGTCGAAGGGCTGACCGCGACGCGGACGCTTTCGGTAATATGAGCGCGACCGCGCTGCCGGAACCACGAAGCCAACCACCCGCAGCGCGACGGTCATCCCTCGCACGCTTATGCAATTCGACCTGCTCCACATCGGCACGCTCGTGTTCCTCGCCCACGCGCTGGGCGTGATCGCGGCGTGTCATGCCATTCTGCATACCCGCACGTCGCAAGGCGCGATCGCGTGGGCGGTGTCGCTCGTCGCGATGCCGTATCTGACGCTCGTCCCGTATCTGTTTCTCGGGCGCAGCAAGTTCGCCGGTTACGCCGACGCGCGCCGCCTGGAAAACGAAACGCTGCGCACGCGCGCGCATCCGCCCGAATGGGACACGGAAGCCTCATCGCAAGGCCGTCCCACAGAAGCGCTCGGACATCATTTCGTACGCTCGCTCACGCGGCTTTCCGGCATGCCGTTTCTGCCCGGCAACAGCGTCCGTACGCTCGTGAACGGCGAAGCGACCTTCGCGGCGATTCTCGATGCGATCGAACACGCGCAGCACTACGTGATCGTGCAGTTTTTCATCGTGCGCGCCGACGCGCTCGGCGAGATGCTCAAGGACGCGCTGCTCGCGAAGGCCGCGCAAGGCGTGCGCGTGTATGTGCTGTACGACAGCATCGGCAGCTTCGATCTGCCGCATCGCTATGTCGCGTCGCTGCTCGCGGGCGGCGTGCAGATGCACCCTTTCGCGACGAACCGCAAGTTCGTCAACCGTTTCCAGCTCAACTTCCGCAATCACCGCAAAATCGTCGTGGTCGACGGCGAGCGTGCGTTCGTCGGCGGGCATAACGTCGGCGTCGAGTATCTGGGCGGCAAGCCGCCGCTTTCGCCGTGGCGCGATACGCATATCGAGGTGCGTGGTCCCGTCGTTGCGAGCATCCAGTTCATCTTCACGGAAGACTGGTACTGGGCCACGCAGGATCTGCCGCAATTCGATTCGCCGGCCGTCGAGCCCGGCGACGGCATGCACTGCCTCGTCGTGCCGACGGGCCCTGCCGACAAGCAGGAAACCTGCTCGCTATTCTTCGTCGAAGCGATCAACGCGGCGCGCGAGCGCATCTGGATCACGACGCCCTATCTCGTCCCTGACGAAGCCGTGTTCGCCGCGCTGCGGCTGGCGGCACTGCGCGGCGTCGACGTGCGCATCCTGATTCCGAGCCGGCGCGATCACCGTGTGGTGTTCGAGGCGTCGAAGCTTTACGCGTTTGACTCGATCCGCGCCGGCGTTCGGGTGTTCCGCTACCGGCCGGGCTTTTTGCATCAGAAAGTGGTGCTGATCGACGACGTGGCGGCCGCTGTGGGCAGCGCGAACCTCGACAACCGCTCGTTCCGCCTGAACTTCGAGATCATGGTGCTGACCGTCGATCACGCTTTCGCTCTCGAGGTCGAAGAGATGCTGCTGCGCGATTTCGACCAATCGTACGAGATAGACCGCAGCGAGTATCGCAACGCGCCCGCACTGCGGCGCGTGCTGATGCATGTTGCGCGGTTATTCGCGCCGATTCTCTGATGCCCGTTACAGCAGCGCTTCGATGTCCTCGGTGATCGTTTCGGGCTTCGTGGTCGGCGCGTAGCGCTTGACGACCTTGCCGTTGCGGTCGACCAGAAACTTCGTGAAATTCCACTTGATCGCTTCGAGTCCGAGCACGCCGGGCGCTTCGTCCTTCAGAAACCTGAACAGCGGATGCGCATCCGAGCCGTTCACTTCGATCTTGTCGAACATCTGGAACGTGACGCCATAGTTCTTCTCGCAGAACGCACCGATCTGCGTGGCGTCGCCGGGCTCCTGCTTGCCGAACTGGTTGCACGGAAAACCGAGCACCTGCAACCCGCGCGCCGCGTACTGTTCGTGCAGTTTCTGCAAGCCCGCATATTGCGGCGTGAAGCCGCATTCGCTCGCCGTGTTGACGATCAGCATCACCTTGCCGTCGTAACGTTCGAGGCTCACCGGCTCGCCGTCCAGCGTGCGTGCCGAGAAGGAATAAATCGAAGACTTGTCCGCCATGTGTCGCCCTCCAGGAATGTCGTTAGTCTAATGGCTCCGAGGCCGCGCGCCACCTGGCCGATCGGCCAATGCCTGGGTGCGCGCCGCGCAGTCTAAAATAGCGTTTTTCTTTCAGCCGGCCTCGTTGTGATCCGCTTCAACCAGTTCAGTCTCGCGCGCGGCACGAAACCGCTTTTCGAACAGACCACGTTCTCGCTCAATCCCGGCGAGAAAGCCGGTCTCGTGGGCGCAAACGGCGCGGGCAAATCGACTCTGTTCTCCGTTCTGCTCGGCGAACTGCACGCTGACGGCGGCGATGTCTCCCTGCCGCCGTCGTGGCAGATCGCGCACGTCGCACAGGAAACGCCCGCCGTCGACAAGACCGCGCTCGAATACACGCTCGACGGCGACGCCGCGCTGCGCGCCATCGAAGCCCGCATCGCGTCCGCCTCCGCGGCCCATGACGGCGCGGCCGAAGGCGAGGCACACGCCGCGTTCGCCGACGCCGACGGCTATACGGCGCCCGCTCGCGCCGAAGCCTTGCTGCTCGGCCTGGGCTTCACGCTCGACCAGACGCGCGCGAGCGTCGGCAGTTTTTCGGGCGGCTGGCGCATGCGTCTGAATCTCGCGCAGGCGCTGATGTGCCGCTCGGACCTGCTGCTGCTCGACGAACCAACCAACCACCTGGACCTCGACGCCATCGTCTGGCTCGAAGACTGGCTGCACCGCTATCCAGGCACGCTGATCGTGATCTCGCACGACCGCGAATTTCTCGATTCGGTCTGCAATGTTACGCTGCATCTCGAGAACCAGCAGATCAAGCGGTACGGCGGCAACTACTCGCAATTCGAAGTGCTGCGCGCGCAGCAACTCGCGTTGCAGCAAAGCGCGTACGAGAAGCAGCGCAAGACCATCGAGCATCTGCAGAGCTTCGTCGACCGCTTCAAGGCGAAGGCGACCAAGGCGCGCCAGGCGCAAAGCCGGATGAAGGCGCTCGAAAAGATGGAGCTGATCGCGCCCGCCCATATCGCGTCGCCGTTTACCTTCGAGTTCCGTACACCCGACTCCGCGCCGAATCCGATGATGGTGATGGAAGACGTGCGCTGCGGTTATCACGCGGCAGCCGGCGGCGAGATTCCTATTGTCGAACGCGTCGCGCTGTCCATCCAGAACGGGCAGCGCATCGGCCTGCTCGGCGCGAACGGTCAGGGCAAGTCGACGCTGATCAAGACGCTCGCAGGCACGCTGGAAGCACTCGGCGGCCATGTGCGTCAAGGCAAGGGTCTGCAGATCGGCTACTTCGCGCAGCATCAGCTCGAAACGCTTCGGCCCGACGACTCGCCGTTGCAGCATCTGGCGCGACTCGCGCCCGACACGCGCGAACAGGAATTGCGCGACTTCCTCGGCAGCTTCAACTTTTCCGGCGACATGGCGACGGCCGCCATCGCGCCTTTCTCCGGCGGCGAAAAGGCGCGTCTCGCGCTCGCGCTGATCATCTGGCAGAAGCCGAATCTGCTGCTGCTCGACGAACCGACCAACCACCTGGATCTCGAAACGCGCCACGCGCTGACCATGGCGCTCGCGCAGTTCGAAGGCACGCTGATCCTCGTGTCGCACGACCGGCATTTGCTGCGCGCGACCACGGACCAGTTTATGCTCGTCGCGAAGCACAGGCTGGAGCCGTTCGACGGCGACCTCGACGACTACCGCGACTGGCTGCTGCAGCATGCCGCCGAACAGCGCGCCGCGTTGAAGGCCGGCGACGGCGCAGCGGGGAACGGCAACGCGGGCAGCACGGATGTGAATCGCAAGGAGCAACGCCGTCTGGAAGCGGAAACGCGCCAGAAGCTCGCGCATCTGAAGAAGCCGCTGCAAACGCGCATTGCAAAGATCGAAAAGGAAATGGACGCGCTGAACGCGGAAAAGGCGACGCTCGACGCATTCGTCGCCGATCCCGCCAGCTACGCCGCCGAGCAGAAAACGAAGCTGACGGAATCGATACGCCGTCAGGCGGATGTCAACGCAAGACTCGAAACGCTCGAAGCCGAATGGCTCGAAGCGCACGAGGAACTCGAACAAATCGGCTAACGGCCCCTTCGCCCCGGCGAAGGAACACACAGGGAAGCGAGGCCGCGCCAGCAATCGATGGAGGGCTGGGCATTGTCGTCTACTGCCGCACTGAAGGGCTTGCGCGTGCTCGATCTGACGCGCCTGTTGCCCGGTCCCGTCGCGACGCTCCGGCTCGCGGAAATGGGCGCCGACGTGTTGAAGATCGAAGCGCCCGGCGCCGGCGACGCCACGCGCACGATGATGCAGAGCACGGCCGACCGCGTCGCGGGACGGCCCGGCGCGTTCTACCGGCTCGTGAATCGCGGCAAGCGCGAAACGCGGCTCGATCTGAAGTCGGAAGGCGGACGCACCGTGCTGATGGCGCTGGCGCGCGAGTCGGACGTGCTGATCGAAAGCTTCCGGCCGGGCGTGATGGACCGGCTCGGCGTCGGCTATGAAGTGTTGCGGGTGATCAACCCGAAGCTCGTCTATTGCGCGATTTCCGGCTACGGCACGGACGGTCCGTTTGCGCAACTGGCCGGACACGATCTGAACTACATCGCGTATGCGGGTGTGCTCGATCAACTTGCTTCGCGCGACGGCGCGCCGATCCTGCCCAATTTCCAGATCGCGGATCTGCTCGGCGGTGCGCTGTCGGCCGTCAATCAGATTCTCGCGGCGCTGTGGGCCGTGGCGCGTGGCGGCGACGGGCGGTTCGTCGATGTATCGATGGCGCATTCCACGTATGCGAACAACGTCGTCGCCCAGGTCGCGCTCGCCAATGACGGCACCGCGCCCGTCGCGGGCAGCAGTCTGCTGAACGGCGGCGTGCCCTGCTACAACCTGTACCGCACGCTCGACGGACGATGGCTCGCCGTCGGCGCGCTCGAACTGAAATTCTGGGAAACGCTGTGCATGGCGCTCGACCGCCCGGACTGGGCGACGCGCCACTGGAGTCTCGGCCAGTCGATTTCCGGACCGGACGCCGTGCAGCTGATCAAGGACATGGCGGACGTGATCGCCACACGTCCGCTCGACGAATGGCTGACGCTGCTGGTGCCGCTGGACTGTTGCGTGTCGCCCGTGCTGACGCCGGCGGAAGCCGCCCAGCATCCCCTTTTTAATGAAGCCGCGCGCGAGGCGTTGCTGGCGCAGGCAAGCGACGGCGAGTCCGAATAATCAGGTGCGGCGTGGCCGAAGCTCAACGCCGCGGCAAGGTCTGCCGGGGCTCGCGTTCGTCGTCGATCAGACGGTGTTTGCGGCCTTCGACGTGATGCCGGATCGTCTCCCGCACTTCGTCGGCTGTCACGTTTTCCGCCACCACACGCCGCGAAATCTGCCCCGTCGTGTCGATCCATTCGACGATCCGGCAGCCGCCGCCCCACGGCCCGTGAATGGGCGCGGAGACTCGGCAGCCGCGCAGGTTCGAGAGAAGCTCGCCCGAGGATTGATGAGACTGTTTCAAAACGTCTTCCTTTTCCGCTCGTGACATTGCATTTCACGAGGATAGGGAAAACGAAAGTCTCTTGGGTTACACGCAAGGTTCGGAAATTTACAGCGGATTACGCCAGAAAGCGGGCGCGATCCGCCATCGTCTGAACCTTGTTATTCGAGCGTGCGGATCCGGTCGATAGCCTGCTCGATCCGCTCGACGGCGATTACCTGCAAGCCGTCGATTGCCTGCTTCGGCGCGTTCGCCTTCGGAATCAGCGCAATCGAAAAGCCGAGCTTTGCGGCTTCCTTCAGACGTTCCTGGCCGCGCGGCGACGGACGGATTTCGCCCGCCAGCCCCACTTCACCGAACACGATCAGTCCCTTCGGCAGCGGCTTGTTGCGCATCGACGAGTGAATCGCGAGCAGGACCGCGAGGTCGGCGGCAGGTTCGGTGATCTTCACGCCGCCCACGGCGTTCAGGAACACGTCCTGATCGAAACACGCGATGCCCGCATGCCGGTGCAGCACGGCGAGCAGCATCGCGAGCCGGTTCTGTTCGAGACCGACGGCGAGCCGGCGCGGATTCGGCACGTTCGCGGCATCCACGAGCGCCTGCACTTCGACCAGCAGCGGCCGCGTGCCCTCTTGCGTGACCAGCACGCACGAACCCGGCACGATCTGCTCGTGCTGCGACAGGAACAGCGCCGACGGATTCGCGACGCCACGCAATCCGCGTTCCGTCATCGCGAACACGCCCAGTTCGTTGACGGCGCCGAAGCGGTTCTTGAACGCGCGCACGAGGCGGAAAGACGAGTGCGTGTCGCCTTCAAAATACAGCACGGTATCGACGATGTGCTCAAGCACGCGCGGGCCCGCGAGACTGCCCTCTTTCGTCACGTGGCCGACCATGATGATCGCGGTGCCCGACTGCTTGGCGACGCGCGTCAGTTGCGCCGCGCACTCGCGCACCTGCGCGACGGAACCGGGCGCGGACGTCAGCGCTTCAGAATAGATGGTCTGGATCGAGTCGATGACGGCGACGTCGGGCCGTTCTTCGGCGATCGTCGCCTGGATCTTTTCAAGCTGGATTTCGGCGAGCAGTTTGAGGTCGGTTGCGTGCGAACCCGGTTCGAGCAGCGACAGCCGTTGCGCGCGCAACGCAATCTGTGCCGCAGACTCCTCGCCGCTTACGTAGAGCGCGCGCCGCTCGCTGGCGATTTCCGCGAGCGATTGCAGCAGCAGCGTCGACTTGCCGATGCCCGGATCGCCGCCGATCAGCACCACGCCGCCCGCCACCAGCCCGCCGCCGAGCACCCGGTCGAACTCGCCGACACCCGTCGAAAAGCGCGGCACGTCCGACGCTTCGATATCGGACAGCTTCTGCACCGGCTGGCTCTTCGCGAGAGACTGGAAGCGGTGCGCGGAAGGCGATTCCGCGACCGTTTCGACGAGCGTGTTCCACGCATGACACGCAGGGCACTGGCCCTGCCACTTCGGAGACTGCCCACCGCATTCGGTGCAGGTGTACAACGTTTTCTGTTTAGCCAACTTGTTTCGTCACGCGTCGTTGTTTGTTATGTCTTGGAGTGATGCGCCGTAAAAGCGCTGATTACTCGGCACGCACGGGCACGCGCGGCGCGACGGCGCACACCAGCTCGTAGCCGATCGTGCCGCACGCCTGCGCGACGTCGTCGACGGGCAGCTGCGCGCCCCACAGCTCGACGCGCGTGCCGACGTTCGCCTGCGGACACGGCGTGAGATCGACGGTGATCATGTCCATCGACACGCGTCCGACGATCCGCGTGCGGATGCCGTCGACGATAACGGGTGTGCCTTCCGGCGCGACGCGCGGATAGCCGTCCGCGTAGCCGCACGCGACCACGCCGATGCGCATGCCTGCGCGCGCCGTGAAGGTCGAGCCGTAGCCGATCGTGTGGCCTTCCGTGAGCGTCTGCACCGCGATCAGTTCGGAGGCGAGCGTCATGGCCGGCTGCAGACCCGTGTCCTTGATCGCCGAACTCACGCCCGACGGCGACGCGCCGTACAGCATCACGCCGGGGCGCACCCAGTCGAAATGGGCTTCCGGATACCACAGCGTGGCGGCCGAATTGGCAAGGCTGCGCGCGCCCGCGATGCCCTGCGCGCCGCGCTCGAACGCTTCCATCTGGTGCGTGATGCCGCGTTCGCTGTCGGCATCCGAGAAATGGGTCATCAACGTGATCTGGCCGACGCCCTGACAGGCCCGCGCGCGCTCCCAGGCGGCGCGGAACTTCTCGGGCGTATAGCCGAGGCGGTTCATGCCGCTGTTCATCTTCAGCTGGATATTGACGGGCTTGGACAGACGCGCCATTTCCAGCATGCGCAACTGTTCGTCCGAATGCAGCGCCGTGGTCAGACTATAACGGTCGATCACGTCGATATCCGTGGGCCGGAAAAAGCCCTCGAGCAACAAAATTGGCCCTGCCCACCCCAATTCACGCAACTTCACCGCTTCTTCGAGGTCGAGCAAACCAAAGCCGTCGGTTGCGCGCAGGCCCGGGAACGCTCGCGCAAGTCCGTGACCGTAGGCGTTGGCCTTCACGACGGCCCAGATCTTGGACTTTGGCGCGTAGCGGCGGGCAACTGCGAGATTATTGGCGAGAGCGGCAGTATGGATCGTGGCTGAGACTGGGCGCGGCATGGGATATTTTCGTAAAGACATTGTCGAATCAGTAGCTTACAGTGCGTTTGCAACGCGCCGAAGGCAAGCTCGACAATGCGATCAAGGATTCTGCTAGTCGGGATTCAGCTATTTTCGTGATATAAAGCCGTGCGCACAACCCATTTCGAACGGAATAAGCCCGGACGCACACCTTACGGCCGGGGCGGACAGACCGCAGCGAGGAAAGCATCGCATCAGATGAAAAAAGGTTTTTACACCATCATGGCCGCGCAGTTTTTTTCCTCGCTGGCCGACAATGCGCTTCTAATCGCTGCTATTGCACTGCTGAAAGATCTTCACGCCCCGAACTGGATGACGCCGCTGCTCAAGCTGTTTTTTGTGCTGTCGTACGTCGTGCTCGCGGCTTTTGTCGGCGCCTTCGCGGACTCCCGTCCGAAGGGCCGCGTGATGTTCGTGACCAATACGATCAAGGTGGTCGGTTGCCTTACGATGCTGATCGGCGCGCATCCGCTGCTTGCGTACGGCATCGTGGGTTTCGGCGCGGCCGCGTACTCGCCCGCCAAGTACGGCATTCTCACCGAACTGCTTCCGCCTGACCGGCTCGTCGCCGCGAACGGCTGGATTGAAGGCACGACGGTCGGCTCGATCATTCTCGGTACCGTGCTCGGCGGCGCGCTGATCAGCCCGCATATCGCCTCGCACATCATCAAGCACACGCCCCCGGCGATCCACACACCCGCCGAAGCGGCGATGCTCATCATCATCCTGATCTACGTGATCGCTGCGCTCTTCAATCTGCGCATTCCCGACACGGGCGCCCGCTATCCGCGCCAGGAACACGGTCCCATCAAGCTCATTACCGATTTCGCCGACTGTTTCGTCGTGCTCTGGCGCGACAAGCTCGGCCAGATTTCGCTCGCCGTCACGACGCTGTTCTGGGGCGCGGGCGCGACACTGCAGTTCATCGTGCTGAAGTGGGCCGAAGTGTCGCTCGGCATGTCGCTGTCGGAAGGCGCGATCCTGCAGGCCGTCGTCGCCGTGGGCGTCGCGGCGGGCGCAATGATCGCCGCCGCACGCGTGCCGCTGAAGAAGTCACTGAGCGTGCTGCCCGTCGGCATCATCATGGGCATCGCCGTAATGCTGATGGCCTTCTATACGAAGCATCTGTTTCCGTCGCACTGGGGCATCTATTACGGCAGGATGCACATCCCCGGTTATCTGATCTTCGCCTATCTCTTTCTGATGGTTGTCGGCGCGCTGTCGGGGTTCTTCGTCGTACCGATGAATGCGCTGCTGCAGCATCGCGGCCACGTACTGCTGTCGGCGGGTCACTCGATCGCCGTGCAGAACTTCAACGAGAACCTCTCCGTGCTCGTGATGCTGTGCCTGTACGCCGTGCTCGTGTGGCTCGACGTGCCCGTTGCGATCGTGATCGTGCTGTTCGGCACTTTCGTGTGCGTGATGATGTGGCTCGTGATGCGCCGTCATCTGGCGAACCAGCGCGCGTTCGACTCCGTCTCGCTGATCGGCGAAGCGCATCACTGAGGCCCGCGGCCTCCTCTCGTCAGTGGGCGCGCCAGGTGCCCTTTGCTTTTCAGGCTTTCCCATGACCCGACCGATTCCCAACGTCCTGACCATCGCCGGTTCCGACTCCGGCGGCGGCGCCGGCATTCAGGCCGATCTGAAGGCTTTCTCGGCGCTCGGCGCGTATGGCGCGACCGTGATCACCGCGTTGACGGCGCAGAACACGCGCGGCGTGACGGCCATCCACACGCCCGATCCCGCCTTTGTCACCGCGCAACTGGACGCCGTGTTCGACGACATACGCATCGATGCCGTGAAGATCGGCATGCTGGCGAACGCATCGATCGTGTGCGCCGTCGCCGATGCATTGCGCCGTCACCAGCCGAAGCACGTGGTGCTCGACACCGTGATGATCTCGAAGAGCAATCACGCGCTGCTCGCACCCGAAGCCGTCGATGCCGTGCGCAGCGAACTGCTGCCGCTCGCCGATCTGCTGACACCGAATCTGCCGGAAGCGGCCGCGCTGCTCGGCACATCGAGCGCGACGGACGAAGCCGCGATGGTCGATCAGGGCGAAGCGCTGCGCAAGCTCGGCGCGCGCGCGGTGCTGATGAAGGGCGGCCATCTCGCCGCCGCCGACAGCCCCGACTGGCTGATTCAGGAAAGCGGCACGATGCGCCTCGCCGCGCCGCGCGTGCCCGTCACGAATACGCACGGGACGGGCTGCTCGCTATCGTCGGCGATCGCGGCGCTGATTCCGCAACGCGACGATCTGGCGAGCGCCGTCGCCGATGCCAAGGAATGGCTGACGGGCGCGCTCGAACAGAGCGGCCGACTCGACGTCGGTCAGGGCGTCGGGCCGGTGCATCATTTCTATCGCTGGTGGTGAGCGCGGGCGCTTAAGCCTGCGTGGTGAGTATTGCTAGGACTTGCGAGTCTGCTGGCGCGCAAACGCCTGGGCCCGCTCGGGCCAGTCGTCGGGAACGATGAAGCCCCGCGAGCGCTCTGTCCACTGCCCGCCGGGCTGCTGAACGAACCCCGCGACCATCGTCGGCACTGTGTGTTTCGCGAGTTGCTGCGCGAGCGTTTCCGGCGAGAGGAAGTTCGAAGCGTCGCGTGCATCACGCGTCCGCAGCGCGAGCCATTCGAGCCTCGGCAGCAGCGTCCACGCATCGGCATGACCGGCTGAAAACGCGGGCCAGTCGGCGCGCGTCGTCCACCAGCCGCGCGCGTGCGTCGGCTCGATTTCGACGGGATCGCGCTCGTTGCGTCCGTCGCGGTAGAACAGCCACCCTTTGACGAACATCTGCGCATCCCACGGACCGCGATGACCGAGCGACGCGAACTCCTCGCGCGCGCTGAGCCGCAACTGATGATCGAGCAGATGCGCGAGCTTCAGATCGAAGCGATCCTGCAGATTCGGGCCCACGTAGTCGGCCAGTTCGCCCCGGCCGTCGCCCGCGTGCAGATAGCATTTGACGGCCAGTTCCCAATGCAATCGCTTGCCTGTCTGCGTCTCGACGAGGAAATCACATTCGCCGAGCGTCACGCCCGCGCGCCGCAGCGCGACGTTCGCGGCGATCAGGCGCGCCGCCGGACCGTGCTTCAGAAAATACGCGAGCAGACATTCGGCGTAACGCCCGAGACGCGTGACCCGCGCCGCCGCGATATGGCGATGCAGATCGGCGGGATCGGCGTTCTGTACTTCGAGCCAAGCCACCGTTGCAGCCGCTTCGTCGGGCGATTCGAACGGTGTCGCGAGCGCGCCATCGGGCGGTTGCGCGCGCAACAGGTCGGGACTGAACAGCAGCCACGCGATGTCGCGCACGGCGGCATCGGATAGCGCGTCGAGCCGGGCCGAGCGTCGGGCCAACGAGGGCGCCTCGAACGAAGCGGTCGGCCCGGCGTTTTCCATCATTTCGCCGCGTCCCCTTCTGCGCCGGCCTTGCGCCATGTGTCGCGGGCGAGGCACAGGTCCTGCCACGACTTCGACTTATCGCCGAGGCTGCGCAGCAGATACGCGGGATGGTAGGTCACCACGACGGGCACGCCTTCGTATTCGTGCACGCGTCCACGCAGCGACGAAATGCTCGCTTCCGTCTTCAGCAGACTCTGCGCAGCGAAGCGGCCGAGCGCGACGATCAGCTTCGGCTTCACGAGCGCGACCTGACGCTGCAGATACGGCTCGCAGCGCGCCACTTCGTCCGGTTCCGGATTGCGGTTGCCGGGCGGCCGGCACTTGATCACGTTGGCGATATAGACATTCGTGCCGCGCGCGAGATCGAGCGAGCGCAGCATGTTGTCGAGCAGTTTGCCCGCCTGACCCACGAACGGTTCACCCTGCTTGTCCTCGTTCTCCCCGGGCGCTTCGCCGATCAGCATCCAGTCGGCCTCGCGATCGCCGACGCCGAACACCGTGTTCGTGCGCCGCTCGCACAGACGGCAACGCTCGCACGCCGAGACGCGGGCTTCGAGCGCCGTCCAGTCGAGCGTGTCGATGCCGGGCTGCGCGGGTTCGTTCGATTTTGCTTCGGCGTCGGACGGCGGCGCGGCGGGCAGATCGTCGAACCAGGCGAAGTCGTCGTCGGGGAAAGGCGGCGCTTCGTCGGCGGCGGGCGGCGGCGCTCGACGGGCTTGCGGCGCGTCGGCGGGTGTGGCTTCGGCTCGTACGGGTTCGCGGCTTTCGAGCGGCTCGCGAGCGGCGTTTGAAACGCCTGCAGGCGGTTGCGTTTCGTGCGAAACCGGCGCTTCGACGCCGACAGCCGATGCAACCTCTACAGGCTGCGCTTCGTTAGCCACGACATCGGCATCACTGTCCGATGCTGCCAACTCAGCCGCCGCCTCATGTGCGCCGCCGCGACGCACCCACATCGGCGCGAGGCCGAGTTCTTCCAGCGCGGATTCATGCAGCGCCATCTGCGCCCTCCTTCACGAAACTGAAACGCATCACGATGGCGTCCTCCCGGCTGCGATGCCGCGCCGGATAATAGTTCTTGCGACGGCCGATCGACGTGAATCCAAAGCGCTCGTACAGCTTGATCGCGCGATGGTTCGACGGCCGTACTTCGAGCAGCATGCCCGCGAGCTTTTCACTACGCGAGATGCGCACGGCTTCGCGCAGCAGCGCGAGTCCCGCACCCGCGTGCTGCGCGACGGGCGCGACGCACAGATTCAGCAGATGCATCTCGTCGACGACGGGCATCAGCACGCAATAGCCGATCAGCGTGCCCGTCACGTGTCGCAGACACACGCCGAAATAGCCGTTGCGCAGCGAATCTTCGAAATTGCCCCGGCTCCATGGAAATTCATAGGCGAGCTTTTCGACTACGGCGACCTCGTCGAGATCGCCTTCCGTCATTGGCGACATGTAGCGGTCCGCCAGCAGCACGCCGCTCATTGCCCGCCCTCGCCGTGCGCGGGTTGAGCGGAGCGGGCCGCGGCAGCCGATTGCGCCTGCGCAGCCTTCGCCGCCATGCGTTCTTCGGTGGTTTGTGCAACCTTGTCGCGGATGTATTCGGGCGCGGCCTGATCGGCGGGAAGCGTGCGGCCCGCGCGGAATGCGCGCAGTGCGGCGAACGCCAGGGGCAGCGCGTGCGGCACGGCTTCCTGATCGACATGCCGTGCGGCGGCTGCCGCCTTCAGACGCTCGCCGAACGCCGCCGCGGCATTGCCCGCGAGCGTGAACGGCTGATCCGGCAACGGCAGCGCATCCGGCGCGCCAAGCGATGCGGGATGAACCGTGCGCCACTCTCCTGCATCGTCGTCCCACGCGAAGTCGGCCCAGTAGACCTCGTCCATGCGCGCGTCGATGGCCGCCAGCACGCGCGCCGTCGACGGATCGTGCAGACGCGCGCTTTCAGCGCACGCGAGCAACGTACCGATAGGCACGACGGGGCAACTCAGCCCGAACGCGAGACCTTGCGCGACGCCCGTTGCCGTGCGCAAGCCCGTGAACGAGCCCGGCCCGGAGCCGAACGCGATCGCGTCGCAATCGGCGAGCGCGAGGCCCGCTTCGTTGAACAGTTCGCGGATGGCGGGAAGCAGGCGCGCGCTGGAGACGGCGCCCGTCGCTTCATGGCGGACCCACACGCGCGGTTTCGGAGCAGGCGCGTCCGGCTCGTCCGGGGACGCGGCGTCGGCGGAATCGGCGGACAGCAGTGCGACCGAGCAAAATTCGGTCGAAGTATCGAGGGCAAGCAGCACGGTTTTCGTCATGACCGCTATTGTAATGCGGCACCCTGCGTCGCCGGATGCGAACAAAACCCGACGCGGCCCAACCGGCACGTCCGGCGTTTGGAAGGATCGCTCCAGCGTCAGGCGGCCGCCCGCCGCGTCTCGCTTGTTATGATCGACGCCCTATCTCGAATAAGCACGGAGGATCTGATGAGCAACGTGGACGGTCTCTTCACCCAGGCACAAGAAGACGTGAAACAACTGCCGGAGCGTCCGGGCAATCTCACGCTGCTGCGCCTGTACGCGCTCTTCAAGCAGGCCACCGACGGCGACGTGCACGGCGACAAGCCGGGCTTCACCGATATCGTCGGCAAGTACAAGTACGATGCTTGGGCCGCGCTGCAAGGCACGGCATCCGATACGGCCAAGCAGCAATACGTCGAGCTGGTCGAATCGCTGAAGAACGGTACGGCGGCCTGATAGCCGAACGACATTCGGCCGCACACTGCGGCTCAAATGTCCGCATTCTTCTCACGAATTAAGCGCTTTCACTCAGAGGGTTCTTAACAGTGGCGCGGTGCAGCAAAAATCGATATAATGCTGGCTGCGCTTCACCGCTTGTCTCCCGTTCGCTTCGGCGACGTTTGCGGAAAGAGCGTCTCGTAGCGTTTTGCTCCAATCCAGTTTAGAACCTGTCCCCTCCTGCAAGGCCCCACGGGCCGCAAGTCCAGGCTGGCGGCAAGCCAATTCCGGCCTGTCGCATTCGATACAGCTTCTAACGAGAAACTCGCCTTCATTGTCGCGAGTTGCCCCCGTTTTTCGATTTGCTCGCTGATTTTTTGCTCGCTGAATCCGACGACTTGGGTATGCCGATTGGCGCCGACGTGTTATTTCCCATGTTTCAAGGATTCTCATGACTTCGAGCAATACCACCAGCCCGCTGAACGCCATCGCCGATCAAGCCCTCGGTCTCGACACGCCGGAAACGGCCGTGCAAGCCCCCGAGGTTGCTACCGGCCCGACGTTCGCTGAGCTGGGTCTGTCGGCGGAGATCGTCTCTGCGCTGACGGCAGCGGGCTACAAGAACCCGACGCCTGTCCAGCAGCGCGCCATTCCCGCCGGCATCGCGGGCCGCGATCTGCTGGTCTCGAGCCCGACGGGTTCGGGCAAGACGGCAGCGTTCATGCTGCCCGCCATCGAGCGCTTCGCACAGCTGCAAAAAGCGCAAACCAGTCAACCGCGCGAGCCGCGCGAAAGCAACGCGGCGGGCGCCCGTGGCCGCCGTCCGCAGCCGGTCGCACGTCCGGGCCTGCTCGTCCTCACGCCGACCCGCGAACTCGCGATGCAGGTGACGACGGCCGCTTCGACGTACGGCAAGCATCTGCGCCGTCTGCGCACGGTCAGCATTCTGGGCGGCGTCGCTTACGGCCAGCAGCTGATGCTGCTCGCGAAGAACCCCGAAATTCTCGTCGCCACGCCGGGCCGTCTGCTCGACCATCTGGAGCGCGGCCGTATCGACCTGTCGCAACTGCAGATGCTCGTGCTCGACGAAGCCGACCGCATGCTGGACATGGGCTTCATCGACGACATCGAGACGATCGTCGCCGCGACGCCCGCCACGCGCCAGACCATGCTGTTCTCGGCCACGCTCGACGGCAAGATCGGTTCGCTGACGGGCCGTCTGCTGAAGGATCCGGAGCGCATCGAGATCAAGCAGCACATCGAACAGCGCACGAACATCGCGCAGACGGTGCATTACGTCGACGACCGCGATCACAAGGATCGTCTGCTCGACCATCTGCTGCGCGCCGATGGTCTCGATCAGGCAATCGTCTTCACGGCAACCAAGATGGACGCCGACCAGCTGGCCGGCCGTCTTGCCGACGCCGGTTTCGAATCGGCCGCGCTGCACGGCGACCTGCCGCAAGGCGCGCGTAACCGCACAATCCGCGCGCTGCGCGAGCGCCGCGTGCGCGTGCTGGTCGCAACGGACGTCGCTGCCCGCGGTATCGATATTCCCGGCATCACGCACGTGTTCAACTACGACCTGCCGAAGTTCGCCGAAGACTACGTTCACCGTATCGGCCGTACGGGCCGCGCGGGCCGTTCGGGCATCGCAGTGAGCCTCGTGCATCACGCCGAGCAAGGCGCGCTCAAGCGCATCGAACGTTTCGTGCGTGCGCCGCTGCCCGTCAATGTTGTCGAAGGCTTCGAGCCGCGCAAGTCGCCGCCCGCTAACGGTCGTGGCGGCTTCGGCGGCCGTGGTCGTCCGGGTGGTGGCAACGGTGGTGGTCGCCGTTTCGGCGGCAAGCCGGGCTACGGCGGTTCGCGTGACGGCAACGGCGGCGGCTACGGTTCGCGTGACGGCAATCGCGGCGGCTACGGCGCACGTGATGGCGGCAACGGCGGCAATGGTGGCAATAGCGCTGGTCGCAGCTGGGGCGACAAGCCGGCCGGCGGCAATCGCGAAGGCGGCTACAACAGTGGTTCGCGTGAAGGCGGCTACCGCAGCGAAGGCTATCGCGGCAACCGCGAAGGCGGCTACTCGCGCGACGGCGGCTACGGCGCGCGTCGCAACGACGGCCCGCGCAACTCGCGCCGCGGCGACTAAGCTGCTGCGAGAACCTCGCTGAATCAGGAAACCGACGCTCCCGCGTCGGTTTTTTTTCGCCTCGCGCAGCATTTCACGATGCGAAAAAATTTTTTGCGTCGTAAAAAATCGTGCTGCAAGGCACAAGAAGCGTTGTTGCAATATGGAAAATCACGTTTCTCATTACGGAATGCATGCGACAAACCATTGAATCATAAAGAATAAAAATCACCGAAAAAGACTTGGTTGCGTCTGTTCCGCCTAAGGCCTTTTGCCTAGACTCTTATATAAGACTTCACGAAACGAAACGCTCTCGGCGCCCTCGCTTCGCGGAAGTCACGAGTCCAGTCGAACCCACTTCAAGGCAAACAAGGAGCACACCATGACGCGCAACGAACAGGCAAAGCAGCTTCAGCAACAATGGGAAACGGATAGCCGCTGGAATGGCATCAAGCGCGGCTTCACGGCGGAAGACGTGGTGCGTCTGCGCGGCTCGGTGCAGCCTGAGCACACGCTCGCGCGCCGCGGCGCCGAAAGGCTGTGGGCCGACATGCACAAGGATCCGTTCGTCAACGCACTCGGCGCGCTGACGGGCAACCAGGCGATGCAGCAGGTCAAGGCTGGCCTGAAGGCCATCTATCTCTCGGGCTGGCAGGTTGCCGGCGACGCCAACGTGGCAGGCGAAATGTACCCAGACCAGTCGCTGTATCCGGCGAACTCGGTGCCGCTCGTCGTGAAGCGCATCAACAACACGCTCACGCGCGCCGACCAGATCCAGTGGTCGGAAGGCAAGAATCCGGGCGATGAAGGTTACATCGACTACTTCGCGCCGATCGTCGCCGACGCGGAAGCCGGTTTCGGCGGCGTGCTGAACGCGTTCGAACTGATGAAGGCGATGATCGAAGCGGGCGCGGCCGGCGTGCACTTCGAAGATCAGCTGGCGTCCGTGAAGAAGTGCGGCCACATGGGCGGCAAGGTGCTCGTGCCGACGCGTGAAAACGTCGCGAAACTGACGGCCGCGCGTCTGGCCGCCGACGTGCTCGGCGTGCCGACCGTGCTGATCGCCCGCACCGATGCCGAAGCCGCCGACCTGATGACGTCTGATGTCGACGACAACGACAAGCCGTTCCTCACGGGCGAGCGCACGGTGGAAGGCTTCTTCCGCACGAAGCCGGGCCTCGATCAAGCCGTGTCGCGCGGTCTCGCCTACGCGCCGTACGCCGATCTGATCTGGTGCGAAACGGGCAAGCCGGACCTCGAGTACGCGAAGAAATTCGCCGAGGCGATCCACAAGGAATTCCCGGGCAAGATGCTGTCGTACAACTGCTCGCCGTCGTTCAACTGGAAGAAGAACCTCGACGACGCAACGATCGCGAAGTTCCAGAAGGAACTCGGCGCGATGGGCTACAAGTTCCAGTTCATCACGCTGGCGGGCTTCCACGCGCTGAACTACTCGATGTTCAACCTCGCGCACGGCTACGCGCGTCAGCAGATGAGCGCGTTCGTCGAACTGCAGCAGGCCGAATTCGCGGCTGCCGAGAAGGGCTTCACGGCTGTGAAGCATCAGCGCGAAGTGGGCACGGGCTACTTCGACGCCGTGACGCAGACGGTCGAGCGCGACGCATCGACGACGGCGCTGCACGGCTCGACGGAAGACGAGCAGTTCTTCGACAAGAAGGTTGCCTGAAGCGGCTGACCTGGCTGAACAATAAGCGCCTCTCGCGTAACAACGCCGGCCCGTAGAGGGTCGGCGCCTCACTCTCGAAAAGACCGAACGCGCGCCAATTGGCGCGCGTTTTTTTGCCTACCGATACACGATCACCGGAATTTTTGTATGCGTCAGCACGCGCTGCGTCTCGCTGCCGATCAGCAGACTGCCGAGTCCGCGCCGCCCGTGCGACGCCATGAAGATCACGTCGCAGCCGCCCTGCTCGGCCGCTTCGATGATGCCGAGATACGGCGACGGATGCACGCTCGTCTGGCTCGAGCATTCGACGCCCGCGCCACGCGCCGCCTCCTCGACTTCCTGCAGATGCTGGCGCGCCTCGCGCTCGCTGCGGTCCTGAAAGTCCACAGGCGGCTCGATCACGACTTCGGAAAACGGCGAGTACGGATACTGCGGCAGGCACGCATACGCGGTCACGCGCGCGCCGACGGCCTGGGCGAGATCGATCGCGCCGTCGATCGCTTTCTTCGACAGGTCCGAACCATCGGTCGGAACGAGGATGTGCTTGAACATGGTGCCCTCCGTCGTCGACTGCAGGTGTGGAATGCACGCGTCTGCGATTCGTTGCCTCGAACGCCGATGAACGCGAACGAGGTTGTCGGCAGACACGCGCAAGCGCCTGCGCCGCAGCGGTCGAAACGCCGCGCGGCGGGCTGTCAGAACGATTGTAGTGCGCCGAAATACCGTGCAAGCCGCGCCTGCGGGCATGTCCGCATATCGGAAACCCGCGCGCGGGATGACGTCGGACTTACCGTGCGGCTTGCGTAGCTTTCAGATCCAGTAAGCCGGATTGCCGTACGTGTGCTTGAGAAAATCGAGGAAAAGTCGCACGCGCAACGGCAAATGCCGACGCTGCGGAAACACGGCGTGAATGCCGATGGGCGGCGCCGCGTGATCGTCGAGCACACTGACGAGGCGCCCAGCCGCGATGTCCGCGCCGACTTCCCACCACGAGCGCCACGCGAGCCCGTAGCCTTCGAGGCACCACTCGTGCAGCACCGCGCCGTCCGAGCACTCCATCGTGCCCGATACCTTGATCGTCACGACCTTGTCGCCCTGCTGGAACACCCAGCCGCGCTGCTGGTTCGCGCTTCCGCCGAGCGCAAGGCAGTTGTGATGCGCGAGATCGGCAAGTGTTTGCGGCGGCGGACGTCGTGCGAGATAAGCCGGCGATGCGACGCACACGCGCCGGTTCTCACCAAGTCTCAACGAGACCAGCGAGGAATCCGGCAATTCGCCAAGTCGAATCGCGCAATCGAATCCTTCATTGACGAGATCGACCATCCGATCGGACAGATCGAGAGAAATCGACACGTCGGGATGCGCGACCGTGAACGCAGGCACGAGCGGTGCGACGTGTCTTCGACCGAAGCCCGCCGGCGCCGACACGCGCAAATGGCCGCTGGCCTTCACGCCGCCCGCCGATACGCTCGCCTCGGCGTTCTGCATGTCGTGAATGATCCGCTGGCAGTCTTCGAGGAATGCCGAGCCCTCGTAAGTCAGCGTGATGCGGCGCGTGGTGCGTACGAGCAGTTTGACGCCGAGCCGTTCTTCGAGCGCGTCGATGCGGCGTCCGATGATCGCGGGCGCGACGCCTTCGGCCTGCGCCGCCGCCGACAGGCTGCCGCGCGCCGCGACGGTCACGAAAGTCTCGATCTGCTTGAAGCGGTCCATTGGCGGATGAATGGGCGCATCGGTCGCGCACGAATAAGAGGATCCGCGTCAGATTAGGTTGATGAAAGTAAAAGATCAAGTGATCTTTAGAGTCTTTTTTAGCACAAGCCGTCACGAATAGAATGGATCCCGACCTCTGATGGAGCGCAAGGCTATGTCGGCCACAACGACACATTTCCCCAAAGCAGTGATTTTCGACGCCTACGGCACGCTCTTCGACGTGCACTCCGTCGTCGCTGCCGCGGAGCAGATGTTCCCGGGCCACGGCGATGCGCTCTCGCAGTCGTGGCGGCAAAAACAGATCGAATACACGCAGTTGCGCACGGCCGCCGATCCCGCCGGCGCGCACTACGAGCCGTTCTGGAACATCACGCTCGACGCACTGCGCTTTTCCGCGCGCAAGCTCGGCCTGTCGCTGAACGCGGCGGGCGAAAAACGCCTGATGGACGAATACGCCTGCCTGTCCGCGTTCCCCGACGTGCTGCCTGCGTTGCGTCAACTGCGCGACAGGCAGATTGGCCTGGGAATTCTCTCGAACGGCAATCCGCAGATGCTCGATATCGCCGTGAAAAGCGCGGGCATGTCGGGACTATTCGACCACGTGCTGTCGGTGGACACGGTGCGCGCGTTCAAGCCGGCGCCCGCGACCTATGCGCTCGGCACGCAGGCATTCGGCGCGACGGCGCGCGAGATCGTGTTCGTGTCGTCGAACGGTTGGGACGCAAGCGGCGCGAACTGGTTCGGCTACACCGTGTTCTGGCTCAACCGCCTGGGCGCGCCCGCTGAAGAACTGGGCGTCACGCCGCACGGCACGGGCAGAAGCATGAATGATTTGATCGCGTTTATCGCAAACCGGACACCGCCTGAAAAGGCCGAGAAAAACGACAAACAGCAGAAAAAAAGCCGCTCGCGCCACAGCCCTGGCGCATGACGGCACACGAAGCATCGAAACGACGTATTGCAATACGCATCACCCGCACTTTGAAACTGACCGACCAAGGAGAAATCATGGCGAACACGTTGTCGCTTCCGCAGGGCATGAATATCACCGGTGAGATCCAGCCCGGCTTCGAGGCGATTCTGACGCCACAAGCACTCGAGCTGGTCGCCAGCCTGCACCGGACGTTCGAGCCGCGTCGCCAGCAACTGCTGAAACTGCGTGTCGAGCGCGCGCAACGTCTGGACGCCGGCGAGCGCCCGGATTTTCTCGCTGAAACGCAGGCCATCCGCGAAGGCGACTGGACCATTGCGCCGCTGCCGCTGGATCTGCAATGCCGACGCGTCGAGATCACGGGCCCCGTCGAGCGCAAGATGATCATCAACGCGCTGAACTCGGGCGCGGATTCGTACATGACCGACTTCGAGGATTCGAATGCGCCGAGCTGGGACAACCAGATCATCGGGCATATCAATCTGAAGGACGCGGTGCGCCGAACGATTTCGCTGGAACAGAACGGCAAGTCGTACAAGCTGAACGACAAGATCGCGACGCTGATCGTGCGTCCGCGCGGCTGGCATCTCGACGAGAAGCACGTGAGCATCGACGGCCAGCGCGTGTCGGGCGGCATCTTCGACTTTGCGCTATTCCTGCATCACAACGCGAAGGAGCAACTCGCGCGCGGCACGGGCCCGTACTTCTATCTGCCGAAGATGGAGAGCCATCTCGAAGCGCGCTTGTGGAACGACATCTTCGTCGCCGCGCAGGAAGCCGTCGGCGTGCCGCGCGGCACGATTCGCGCGACTGTGTTGATCGAAACGATCCTGGCCGCGTTCGAAATGGATGAGATCCTGTACGAACTGCGTGAACATAGCTCGGGCCTGAACGCAGGACGTTGGGACTACATCTTTTCGGCGATCAAGAAGTTTAAGAACGATAAGGACTTCTGCCTGGCAGATCGCTCGCAGATCACGATGACCGTGCCGTTCATGCGCGCGTACGCACTGCAATTGCTGAAGACTTGCCATCGACGCAATGCGCCTGCCATCGGCGGCATGAGCGCGCTGATCCCCATCAAGAACGACGCAGCCGCGAACGACAAGGCAATGGCAGGCGTTCGCTCGGACAAGGCGCGCGATGCGACCGACGGCTACGACGGCGGCTGGGTCGCGCACCCGGGACTCGTGCCGATCGCGATGGAAGAGTTCGTCAAGGTGCTCGGCGACAAGCCGAACCAGATCGGCAAGCAACGCGACGACGTGCAGGTGACGGGCAAGGATCTGCTCGACTTCCGTCCCGAAGCGCCTATCACCGAAGCGGGCCTGCGCAACAACATCAACGTCGGCATTCACTACCTGGGTTCGTGGCTCGCGGGCAATGGTTGCGTGCCGATCCACAATCTGATGGAAGATGCCGCGACGGCGGAAATCTCGCGCTCACAGGTGTGGCAGTGGATCCGTTCGCCGAAGGGCAAGCTCGACGATGGTCGCAAGGTGACGGCCGAACTCGTGCGCGAACTGACGGCGCAGGAACTCGACAAGGTGAAGGCCTCAATCGCTGGCGATACCGCGCCGTATGTTCGCGCCGCGCAGATTTTCAGCGACATGTCGACGTCGGAGAACTTCACCGAGTTTCTGACGCTGCCGCTTTACGAAGAACTCTGAGCGACGCGGTGCGCGTGCGCGCGGAAGCCGTAACGCTTTTTCGCGAGCATCGGCTACCGCGCGCAGCCCATGCTCTCAACGGTTGACCGACCGGGATGGCCTGGCGGGCGTCATGCCTGCTGGGCCATTCTTTTTGATGCTCAACGCCCGTTCGAGCGCCGATGCTCGACCCAGTCGCCGCTGCGAATTTCCGGCAGCCCTTTGACGGCCTCGCGCTGCACGGGATAGTAACGGCACGTCACGGGCGCGCCTTCGATATCGACGGTCACTTCACGCGGCATGAACAGTCCTTCGACGCCCGGATAAACCTGCTCGATCTCATCGAGCACGGCAATGAGCTGATCGTCGATTTCATAAACATCGCCGCGCACATGAACGCCTGCCTCGTCGGGCACGAAACCCGGATACGCGCCGAAGTCGAACAAACGGCCACGCAAGGTGGCCGCGCCGAGCAGCGTCGGCGCCGAAATGTCGTTGCGCGCCGCTGCGGCGCCGATGTCGTTGATCTCGCCGGCACGCAAGGTGCCATACACAAAAACGTTCTGCATTAGTCCACTACCCTCTGTCCAGATACCGATCTGCCGATAACACGACGCGTCAGACGAGCGGCGCACTCGCCACCAGCACGCCGTCGCTGTCCGCGTAAATCCATTCGCCGGGCCGCACGACTGAGCCCGGCAATCGCACCGATATGTCGCGCTCTCCGGCGCCGCGCTTCTGGCTGCGCTGGGGATGCGTCGCAAGCGCGACGATGCCGATGTTGCATTCGTTCAGTTCGAGCGTGTCGCGCACGCAGCCGAACACGACGATGCCTGCCCAACCGTTTTTCTCGCCCAGTTTGCCCAGGTTGCCGCCGACGAGCGCGCACCGCAGGCTGCCGCCGCCGTCGATAACCAGCACTCGCCCGGCGCCCTTTTCTTCGAGCGTCGCGCGCACGAGCGTGTTGTCTTCGAAGACTTTGAGCGTGACCGCTTCGCCGCCGAAACGCGCCGCGCGCCCAAAACGGCTGAACACGGGATCGAGCACACGCAAGGTTCCCGCGGCCAGTTGCTCTTCATTCGCGTCGCACAGATCTGCCGTTGCGAAGTTCATTGGTTTCCCCCTCTCAGTCGAACAGATTCGGTGCATTATGCCGCGCCATTTTTTCGATGTCGCATCGTCCGTTCGGCTAATGGGCGGACGACGCGCGCGCCCCTACAATGAGAATTGTCATACGGCCATTCCGCCGCCGCCCTTTCCGTTATGCCATGACCGAAGCCGCAAGCTCTACGCCGCCCACATCGAAAGCGCCCGCCGAACTGTCGACTCGCGTCGATTTCGCCGACATTCCGCCCGAGTTCGCGCCCACGCCGACGCATCCCATCCGCGTGCGCTCGCGGCCCATGCCCGCAGGCGTGCGGATCGCGCGACACACGCACGCATGGGCGCAGGTCGCGTATGCATCGCGCGGCGTGCTGCGCGTCGGCACGTTCGGCACGACGTGGATGGTGCCGCCGTCGCGCGCGATCTGGGTTCCACCATACGTGCTGCACGAGGTGACCATCGTCGAAGAGGCGTTTCTGCGCACGCTCTATGTCAATGAGACGGTCGTGCCCGCGGGACTGGACGCGTGCCGCGTCGTGGAGGTGTCGGGGTTGCTGCGTGAAGTCATTGCCGCGCTCGATACGCCTGGCTTGCCACCCGATCGCGAACGCTTGCTCGGTTCGCTAGCTCTCGACGAAATCACGCGCTCGCAGCCTTTGCCGCTGTCCGTGCCGATGCCGACGGAGAAACGTCTGAGAGCGTTGTGCGAAGCCGTCATCGCCGATCCCGCCAACGCCGATTCGCTGGAACGGTGGGCATCGACGGTCGGCGCGAGCACACGTACGATCGCGCGGCTCTTTCGACAGGAACTGGGCGTGAGCTTTTCGCAGTGGCGTCAGCAGGCCGTGCTCGCACGTGCCATTCCGTTGCTCAGTCAAGGGCGACCGCTGTCGCATGTCGCGCGAGAGTTGGGGTATCAGAGCCAGAGTGCGTTTTCAGCAATGTTCCGGCGCGCGTTTGGAGAGAGTCCGCGGGCGTTCATGGTGCGCGGCGCGGAACGTCGGCGCGATGAACGAGATCGGGAAGAAGAGCAAGACGAATCCGGTTGATGTCAGGCGCGTGTGTTCGCGTCGACCGGTCGATGCGCGCGCAACACTCTTAGACGCGACGCGCCATATGCCGGATCGAGCCAAGTTGCGCGAGCCTCGGACCCGCGAGACGGTAACCCATCCGCTGATACAGGCGTGCCGCAGGATTATCGACGAATACGCGCAGTTGCAGTTCCGATAGACCACGCGCCCGAGCCCAACGATGCGACGTATTCAGCAGATAGGTGCCCGCGCCGCGCCGCCGATGGCCTTCGGCAATCTGCACATCGCGGATATGCAGCGAGTCGCCCTCTTCGGTGATGCGCAGCACACCGATCCGCTCGCCGTCCACTTCGAGAATGAAGTTCTCCGACTCACGCCAGCTTGCGAGAAACAGATCGCTGCGCCACACGAGATGATGCCGGCGGTAGTAGCCGCCCATGTTGTTGCGCGTCAGCGCCTCGGCGAACTGGAAGTCGTCCATGCTGGCCTTGCGCAAATGGAAGGGAGATGGATCGTCGGTGGGGTCGAGCATCGCGCGGGGACGAAAAAGTCGGTCCGCACAACGTTAAGACAGGCGGACCGCGCTGGCAATGGCTGTTTGCCCCACAACGAGGCAGGCTTCGTCCCGAACGTCTTCGCGTCGGATGGGAAGTGAAAACAAAAAGCCCGCTGATAACTCAGCGGGCTTCAATTTTGGCGGAGCGGACGGGACTCGAACCCGCGACCCCCGGCGTGACAGGCCGGTATTCTAACCGACTGAACTACCGCTCCAGTCTTGCTACCTGACTCGCGAGCGTCGGTTAGATCTCGCAAGCGCATTACTTGAATCTCAAGCAACGCCAGTATTTGGCGTCCCCTAGGGGATTCGAACCCCTGTACTCACCGTGAAAGGGTGATGTCCTAGGCCTCTAGACGAAGGGGACAACGTACTTCACACACTACTGCTTACACCTTTAATGAAAAAGCCCGCTCACCGAACGGGCTTAATCTGGCGGAGTGGACGGGACTCGAACCCGCGACCCCCGGCGTGACAGGCCGGTATTCTAACCGACTGAACTACCACTCCAGTCTTGCTACCTGACTCGCGAGCGTCGGTTAGATCTCGCAAGCGCATCACTTGAATCTCAAGTAACGCCAGTATTTGGCGTCCCCTAGGGGATTCGAACCCCTGTACTCACCGTGAAAGGGTGATGTCCTAGGCCTCTAGACGAAGGGGACATAATCTTTTCAGATCTGTCTCGTTCTTGCCGCTAACTTCATTCATCAGCAGCGAAGACCGCTATTCTAACTGCTTAACTACCGTTTGTGAAGCTTTTTTTGCTACAACTTCCAGCTAACCGGAAGACTTCACTCTGCTCTGATGGTGGAGGTAAGCGGGATCGAACCGCTGACCTCTTGCATGCCATGCAAGCGCTCTCCCAGCTGAGCTATACCCCCTTGCAGAACAGAAGCGAGATTGTAGATAGCAATTTTCGCTTTGTAAATACCTCTTGAGTCGCTTTCTACAATTTTTTTGCGAGGCCGAGAATCCATTGTCCGCGGCCCCGCTTCGACGGTTGCTCGATTCGACAGGAATCAGGCGAGCGCCTTTTCGATACGGCTCACGACCACGTCACGACCGAACAGCATCAACACG
Source organism: Paraburkholderia sabiae (assembly GCF_030412785.1). Taxonomy (NCBI): domain Bacteria; kingdom Pseudomonadati; phylum Pseudomonadota; class Betaproteobacteria; order Burkholderiales; family Burkholderiaceae; genus Paraburkholderia; species Paraburkholderia sabiae. The sequence continues at coordinate 1,379,988 of NZ_CP125295.1, read as the reverse complement.
CTATCGATGGACGGCGTATGCGTCGTGCCCGCCACCAGCAGACGCACGGGCATCGCGAGTTGCGGCATCTTCAACTTGTGCGCGCCGAGCGTCGCCTTCAATTCGGCGGCGATGCCCTCCTTGGTCCACTCGCACGTCTTCAATGCAGCGGCGAGATCGGCGAGCGCCGGACGCACGACGTCCGTCACGTGCTGCGCGAGCGCATCGGCTTCCGGGTTCGGCTCGCGATAGAACATCGCGGCGTTGTCGACGACCTCCTTCACCGTCGACGCGCGATCCTTCATCAACGCAATCACGCTGACGAGATCCGCGCCCTTCGCGAGCGTCGCATCGTCGATGTCGAGCGCCGCGAAGAACGGCTTGCTCAGTTCGGCGAGACGCGCGTTGTCCGCTTCCTTGATGTAGTGGTTGTTCAGCCAGTTCAGCTTGTTGTGGTCGTACTGCGCGGGAGACTTGCCGAGGTGATCCAGATCGAACCACTCGATCAACTGTTCGCGCGAGAAGATTTCCGCGTCGCCGTGCGACCAGCCGAGGCGCGCCAGATAGTTCAGCACGGCCTCGGGCAGATAGCCGGCGTCGCGGTAACCCATCACGCTCATCGCGCCGTGACGCTTGCTCATCTTCTCGCCCTGCTCGTTCAGCACGGTCGGCAGGTGCGCGTAGACGGGCGGCTCGGCGCCGAGCGCACGCAGAATGTTGATCTGGCGCGGCGTGTTGTTCACGTGGTCGTCGCCGCGAATCACGTGCGTGATCTTCATGTCGAGATCGTCGACGACCACGCAGAAGTTGTACGTCGGCGTGCCGTCCGGACGCGCGATCACGAGATCGTCGAGTTCTTCGTTCGAGATTTCGACTCGGCCCTTCACGGCATCGTCCCACGCGACCACGCCCGTCAGCGGATTACGGAAGCGCGTCACGGGCTGCACGCCAGCGGGCGGCGTCGGCAGCACCTTGCCCGGCTCGGGGCGCCACGTGCCGTCGTAACGCGGCTTCTCGCCGGCGGCGCGCTGGCGCTCGCGCAGCGCGTCGAGTTCTTCCGTTGACATGTAGCACGGATACACGAGCCCCTGTTCCTGCATCTGCTTGAGCACTTCGCGATAACGGTCCATGCGCTGCATCTGGTAGAACGGGCCTTCGTCGTAATCGAGGCCGAGCCATTGCATGCCTTCGAGAATGGCGTCGACGGATTGCTCGGTGGATCGCTCGACGTCGGTGTCCTCGATGCGCAGCACGAACACGCCCTTCGATTTGCGCGCAAACGCCCACGGATACAGCGCAGAACGAATGTTGCCGAGGTGGATGAAGCCGGTGGGGCTCGGTGCGAAGCGGGTGCGAACGGGAGTGGTCATGTGCGGTAACTCGAGGACAGACGCCGGCGCCGGCAAACAGCCATGCCGCGCGCGGCAACGAAAACGGTTCGCTTCCGGCGACTGCCAATAGCAACCAGCAGCAGCCGACGGCAGCGCGAACGCGATCAGAAAGAGAGTGCCGATTATACCCGCCGAAGCCGTTTCCACCGGACCGCGCGCTTGCGGCGCGCATCGCTCCGGCACGAGCAATGCCGCGTGTAGACGGTTTCCTCAGCCGATTGTCGCCGCGTGTCCGCTTTGCATTATGATGTGCGCGCGCTGCCGTTCGGCTTCACGTCTGGCCCGGCGCAGCGCGTGAAGATCGCCGCCGGCGATCACGCTCGCAAGACACGCGGCACGACGCTTTCGCATGGACGTCGGCGCCGTCGCCGGAGAATTCGTTGAAACCGTCATCGCCTCGTTTGTCCCGCCGCACGTTCTCGATCGCCGCGGCCTCCGCTGTCCTGTCCGCCTGCGCGTCGACGGGCGGCAAACCCGAGAATGTCGCGCCCACGCCCAACACCGCCGCCCTGCCGCCGACGCCGCCCGTCATCAAGCCGCAGCGTCCGCTGCGCGTCGGCCTCGCACTCGGTGGCGGCGCGGCGCGTGGGTTTGCGCATATCGGCGTGATCAAGGCGCTGGAAGCGCGCAACATCCAGGTCGATCTGATCTGCGGGACGAGCGCCGGGTCGGTGGTCGGCGCGCTGTATGCGTCGGGGTTGAACGGCTTCGCGCTCAACAAGCTCGCGCTGACGATGGACGAAGCTTCGATCAGCGACTGGGCGATGCCGTTTCGCACGCGCGGCTTTCTGCAAGGCGTCGCGCTGCAAAACTATCTGAACAAGACGCTCGACAATCGCCCGATCGAAAAGATGGCGAAACCGCTCGGCGTCGTCGCAACGGATCTGAAAACGGGCCAGCCGATTCTGTTCCAGCGCGGCAATACGGGCATCGCAGTGCGCGCGTCGTCGAGCGTGCCGTCGGTGTTCGAGCCGGTGAAAATCGGCGGACATGAATACGTGGATGGCGGTCTGGTCAGCCCGGTGCCCGCGTCGTTTGCCCGGAAGATGGGCGCCGACTTCGTGATCGCCGTCGACATCTCCGCGCGGCCCGAAACCGCCGTCACGGAAAGCTCGTTCGATGTGCTGATGCAGACGTTCACGATCATGGGTCAGACGATCAAGGCATACGAACTCGACAAATACGCCGACGTCGTGATTCGTCCGAACCTGAACGCGATGAGCGGCACCGACTTCGGACAACGCAATGCTGCGATTCTGGCGGGCGAGGAAGCCGCCGCGCGCGCCGCGCCCGAACTGCTGCGCAAACTGGCATCGGCGCGGGCGACAGCCTGACACGCAAAATCAGCAAGTCAAATGCAAAAGGCCCGCTTCGAACGAAGCGGGCCTTTTGTTTGAAACTTGCAGACGGACGATCGTCTTAGTTACCGCCACCGATCGTCGCGCTTACGCGCTGACGCAGTTCCTGCTGCTGCGGCACGGTCGACTCGATACGGCGCGCGCCCGTAAAACGCTTTTCCCAGTAGCCGTCATCCATGTCGTCGACTCGGATCGTGCTGCCCGTCGACGGCGAATGCACGAACTTGTTGTCGCCGATGTAGATGCCGACGTGCGAGAACGTACGGCGCATCGTGTTGAAGAACACGAGATCGCCCGGCTTCAGGTCCGAAACGCGAACCTTCTCGCCGACACGGCTCATTTCTTCTGCGCGGCGCGGCAGAGCCATGCCCAGCGTGTCCTGGAACACGTAGCGCACAAAGCCGCTGCAATCGAGGCCCGAGTCCGGCGTATCGCCGCCCCAGCGGTAGCGCACGCCGATCATGTTGAGCGCGCCGACTACGACGTCGCCCGCTTTGCCGGCCATGCCCGACAGAAACGAACGAGCGCCACTCTCGGAATTCGAGGCGGCGCTTTGAGCGGCTTGTGTGGGGGAGGACACTGAATTCGACCCGGAAGAGGTCGAAAATGAGGCATTCTGGTTAAAGCTGCTTACTTCATCGGCGAAAGCGCCGGGAGCTGCGGCCATCAGTACGCCAATGAACATCCCGGCGACGACGCGCGTGCAAGCCTGGGTTAGATATCGGTGCTGCATTGGTCTGGTGGTTGATCTTGGTTATCGCGGGAGCCCGCGGTAGTTTTTGCCTGAAAATCAACAGGCTAGGAAAAAAGTTTGGTCGATACTAGCCAGTAAGTATTTATAAGTCAAAACAAATAGAAAAATACAATGACTAATCGCACCCAATTGGTGAATGTCAAGTCGTGAGCGCTGCTTTCAACAGCTTTCGCGTGTAAGGATGGGACGGTTCCGCGAAGATCTGATCGACCTCGCCCGTCTCGACGATCTCCCCGTTTTGCATCACCGCGACGCGATGCGCCATCGCGCCGATCACGGCCAGATCGTGGCTGATGAACACGAAACCCAGGTTGTATTTGCGTTGCAAACCCGCGAGCAGCTTCAACACCTGTTGCTGGATCGACACGTCGAGCGCGCTCGTCGGTTCGTCGAGGATCAGGATGCGCGGCTCCAGTACCAGCGCGCGCGCAATGGCGATGCGCTGCCGCTGTCCGCCCGAAAACTCGTGCGGATAACGCTGCAGCGCCGTGCGGTCGATCCCCACTTCGCGCAGCACGGAAATGACCTTGTCGCGGCGCGCGTCGGGCGCGAGTTCCGGCTTGTGCAGCGCGAGTCCTTCGCCGACGATCCGCTCGATCGTCTGCCGCGGTGAAAGTGAACTAAAAGGATCCTGAAAGACGACCTGCATGTTCGAGCGCAGCGCCGTCTGCTCGCGCCCCCGATAACTGCCGAGCGCCCTGCCCTGAAACTCGATCGCGCCGTGCGAAGTCTTTTGCAGCCCGAGCAACGCCATCGCCAAGGTCGATTTTCCCGATCCCGATTCGCCGACGATGCCGAGCGTTTCGCCCTGCCGCACCGACACCGTCGCGTCCGCTACGGCGCGAAAGTGGCCCGAACGGAACCAGCCGGAGAAGCCGGGCAGCTTCGTCCTGAAATCGACGGAGACATCGCGCGCGTCGAGCAGCACGGGCGCGATCGGCAGCACGGGTACCACCGCGCGCTCCGGCCGGCTTTGCAGCAGACGTTGCGTGTACGGATGCTGCGGCGACTCGAACAGCGTCTCGACGGGACCGCTTTCGACCAGCACGCCCTTCTCCATCACCGCGACGCGTTGCGCGAAGTGCCGCACGAGATTCAGGTCGTGCGTGATCAGCAGCACGGCCATGCCGCGCTTCTCGGCTTCCTCGCGCTGCAATTCGAGCAGCAGTTCGACGATCTGCGCACGGATCGTCACGTCGAGCGCCGTGGTCGGTTCGTCGGCGAGCAGCAGACGCGGACGGCACGCGAGCGCCATCGCGATCATCGCGCGCTGCCGCTGCCCACCCGACAGCTGATGCGGATAGCTGTTCACGCGCTTGCCCGGCTCGGTAATCCCTGTGCGCTCGAGCAACGCGACAGCGCGCTTGCGCGCCTCGCCGGCGCTGACGCCGTCGTGCATCACGATGGTTTCCGCGATCTGCTCGCCGATCGTGTACAGCGGATTGAGCGCCGTCATCGGCTCCTGGAAGATCATCGCGATATCGGAGCCGCGCAGCCCGCGCATCTCGCGCTCGCTCTTCATCAGCAGATCTTCGCCGTCGAAGCGCACCGCACCGCTCGTCTGCGCGTCGTTCAGCAGGCGCAGGATCGACAGCGCCGTCACGCTCTTGCCCGAGCCCGATTCGCCGACCAGCGCGACTCGTTCGCCACGTCCGATCGCGAGCGATACGTCGTCGACGGCAACCGTGTTGCCGAACATCACGCGGAGATGATCGAGTTCGAGCAGCGGCCCGTCGTATTGCTTCAGGTTCGCGCTCACTGGTTGCCTCCCGCCTTCATCGCGTCGGAGATGCGCGTGTCGAGCGCGTTACGCAGCGCGTCGCCCATGAACGTCAGCAGCAGCAACGTGACGACGAGCACGCCGAAGGTCGAGACGGAAATCCACCACGCGTCGAGATTCGCCTTGCCTTGCGCGAGAAGCTCACCGAGGCTCGGCGTCGGCGGCGGCACGCCGAGGCCGAGAAAGTCGAGGCTCGTCAGCGCGAGAATCGCGCCGCTCATCCGGAACGGTAGAAACGTGATGACGGGCGTCAGGCTATTAGGCAGCACATGCCGCCAGATGATCTGCCAGTTCGACAGACCCATCGCGCGCGCCGCGCGCACGTAGTCCTGCTGCCGGTTGCGCAGAAACTCCGCACGCACGTAGTCAGAGAGTCCGATCCAGCCGAACAGCGACAGCAGCACGATCAGCAGAATGAAGCCAGGCTCAAAGATCGACGCGAAGATGATCAGCAGATACAACTCCGGCATCGCACTCCAGATTTCGATCAGGCGTTGCCCGATGATGTCCGTCTTGCCGCCGAAATAACCTTGCACGGCGCCCGCCAGCACGCCGAGTATCGTGCCGATGAAGGTCAGCACCAGCGCGAATTCGACGGATACGCAGAACCCGTACACAAGCCGCGCGAACAGGTCGCGGCCGCGGTCGTCGGTGCCAAGCCAGTTGTCGCGCGAAGGCGGCGCGGGATTCGGCACTTTCGAGAAATAGTTGAGCGTGTCGTAGTAGTAGCGATTGACGGGATAGATCGCGAAGTTACCCGGCGCGTCGAAACGATGCTTGATGTACGGATCGAGATAGTCGGCGGGTGTCGGGAAGTCGCCGCCGAAGGTCGTCTCCGCGTAGGTCTTCGCGAGCGGGAAATAGTAGTGGCCGTCGTAGCGCACGACGAGCGGCTTGTCGTTCAACCACAGCGGCGCCGCAAGGCTCGTCGCGAACGCGACGACGAACACGATCAGACTCCAGTAGCCGAGGCGCTGCTGCTTGAAGCGCAGCCATACGCGTCGCGCGGGCGACGGCGACACGAACGCGCGCACCGGCTGCGCGCGCGATACTTCGGCATCTGTACGGACGCGGCTCAAATCAGCGCTCCAGTTGTTCGAATTGAATGCGGGGATCGACCCACACGTAGCAGAGATCGGAGATGAGCTTGGTCGCGAGCCCGATCAGCGTGAACAGATAAAGCGTACCGAGCACGACGGGATAATCGCGCCGCACCACGGACTCGTACGACAGCAGCCCCAGGCCATCGAGCGAAAACAGCGTTTCGATCAGCAGACTGCCCGTGAAGAACGCGCCGATGAACGCCGCCGGAAAGCCGACGATCAGCGGCAGCAGCGCGTTGCGAAACACGTGCTTCCACAGTACGCGCCGCTCGGAGAGCCCTTTCGCCCGCGCGGTCAGCACATACTGCTTGCGGATTTCGTCGAGGAACGCGTTCTTCGTGAGCATCGTGACGACGGCGAAACTGCCGACCACCGACGCGACGATCGGCAGCGTGATGTGCCACAGATAATCGAGCACCTTGCCGACGAGGCTCAACTGGTCCCAGTTATCGGAGGTGAGATTGCGCAGCGGAAACAGTTGCAAGAACGTGCCGCCGCCGAACAGCACGAGCAGCAGCACGCCGAGCACGAAGCCCGGAATCGCGTAGCCGATCAGCACGATCAGACTCGTCGCGACGTCGAAGCGCGAGCCGTTGCGCACGGCTTTTGCAATGCCAAGCGGCACCGATATCAGATACGTCAGGAAGAACGTCCACAGCCCGATGCTGATCGACACGGGCAGCTTCGACACGATCAGCGACCACACGCTTTGATGCCGGAAATAGCTTTGCCCGAGATCGAAGTGAGCGAACTGCTTGAGCATCAGCCAGTAACGTTCGAGCGGCGGCTTGTCGAAACCGTACAGCGCCTTGAGCTGTGCCATCTGCTGCGCATCGACGCCGCTGTGCGCGCGCAGGCCGAACGGCATGCCGCCTTCGGCCGCATTGCGCCGCAATTCATGCGCCATCTGTTCGACGGGCCCGCCCGGCACGAACTGGATGACGGCGAACGTCAGCGTGAGCACGCCGATCAACGTCGGGATCATCAGCAACAGACGTTTGAGGATGTAGCTCCACATGGCGGCGGTCCGGAATGCGCGTTGTTCAAGAGTGCGTGGTGGGCATGCGGCGCGCGCTCACTGCGGCGCCGCGAACCACCACATCGAAGTGATCCAGCCTTCCGCCGTATAGTACAGCGGCAAGGTCTTCGGCCAGGCCATGCCGCGCTTGAACGCCACGCGATGCGTCGCGCTGTACCAGTGCGGAATCATGTAATAGCCGTTGATCAGCACGCGATCAAGCGCGTGAACGGAGTCGACGAGTTGCTCGCGCGTCTGCGCACCGACTAACGCGCGCAGAATCGAATCGACAGCCGGCGACTTGAGGCCGATCAGATTGCCCGAACCCGGCTCGTCTGCGGCCTTGCTGCCGAAGCGATCGATCATGTCCGCGCCCGGCACCTGCACGTCGGGAAAGCGGATCGTCGTGACGTCGAAATCGAACGCGTCGAGACGCTTCTGATACACAGCGAAGTCCATCACGCGAAAGTGCGCTTCGATGCCGAGCTTCTGCAGATTGCGGATGTACGGCGCAATCACCGGCTCGAACGCGGCCGACGAACCCGAATCGTCGAGTATCTCGAACACGAAAGGCTCACCCTTCGCGTTGCGCAGCGCGCCGTCGCGATACGTCCAGCCGGCCTGCGCAAGCAACGCGCGCGCTTCGAGCAGATTCGCGCGCAGCGAGCCGGGCGGATCGGTATCGGGCTGCTTCGGCGGCACACCGAACACCGACGGCTCAAGCTTCGCGCGCCAAGGCTCGAGCAGCTTCAGTTCGCCCGGCGACGGCAGGCCCTTCGCCTGCAGATCCGTGTTCACGAAGTAGCTGTCGATCCGCTTGTACTGGTTGTAGAACAGTTGCCGGTCGAGCCACTGAAAATCCAGCGCGAGATCGAGCGCCTTGCGCACGCGAACGTCGCCGAACAGCGGTCGGCGCTGGTTCAGGATGAAGCCCTGCATCCCCGTGCCGTTGTGATGCGGAAACTCGCGCTTGATCAGTTCACCGCTGTCGAACTTCTTGCCGACGTCGCGCCGCACCCAGTTGCGCGCGACGTTCTCGACGAGCGCGTCGTACTCGCCAGCCTTGAACGCTTCGAGACGCGCGGTCGCATCCGAATACAGCTTGTAGTTGATGCGCTCGAAGTTATAGGTGCCGACGCGCACGGGCAACTTGTCGCCCCAGTAGTTCGGGTCGCGTTTGTAGGTGATCGTGCGGCCGTTGTCGTAGCTCTCGATCAGATACGGTCCGCTGCCGATCGGCTTTTCGAACGCGAGTTGATCGAACGCAATACGGCTGCCGTCCGGCTTCACGCCCCACTTGCGCGAGAACACGGGCATGCCGCCCGCGAGCAGCGGCAACTCGCGATCGTGCTGCTTGAACTCGAAGCGCACCGTCGCCGGATCGACGATCACGCAGCGTGTGATGTCCGCGAAATAGGCGGCGAATTGCGGCGCGGCCTTCGGACTCTTCAAGGTATCAAACGAGAACTTCACGTCGTCGGCCGTGACGGGATCGCCGTTCGAAAAGCGCGCGCGCGGATTGATATGGAACGTGGTCGACATGCCGTCGGAGGCGACGTCGATGTCGTCGGCGAGCAGGCCGTAAGCGGACGCGACTTCATCGGCGCTGCCCGTCGCGAGGCTCTCGAACAGCAGCCCGATGCCGGGCGCCGCATTGCCGCGCAACGTGAACGGATTGAACTTGTCGAAGCTCGTCGAGCGGTCGGGATTCGCGAGCACCAGCGTGCCGCCGCGCGGCGCGTCGGGATTGACGTAATCGAAGTGCTTGAAGTCGGCGGGATACTTCGGCTCGCCGTACTGCGCGATCGCGTACGCGGCATGCGCAGGCTGCATCGTGACGGACGACAGTGTGAATAGCGAACCGGCACACATGGCAAATGCGGCACGCGACCACGGACGAATCAGAGTGCGCCATCCTGGGCGCGGCGCTTCAACCCGTCGCGTGCCTGTCGTCATAGGTGCCTTATTGGTCCGAGTGCGGTCCGTAGTGGTCCGTGCTGGTCGGTGGGTGGTTGCAATGTGAGAGAATTCTACCCAAAATCCTGCGCGCTTCCGCACTCTGTCCTCGCGGCGCGCTGACCTCATTAGGAGAATTCATGGGCTTCCTCGCTGGTAAACGAATCTTGCTGACGGGCCTCCTGTCGAACCGTTCGATCGCGTACGGTATCGCGCAGGCCTGCAAGCGCGAAGGCGCAGAACTGGCGTTCACGTATGTCGGCGACCGCTTCAAGGACCGCATCACCGAATTCGCGACCGAATTCGGCAGCAACCTGGTGTTCCCGTGCGACGTCGCCGACGACGCGCAGATCGACGCGCTGTTCGTTTCGCTGAAACAACATTGGGACAGCCTCGACGGTCTCGTCCACTCGATCGGCTTTGCGCCGCGTGAGGCGATCGCAGGCGATTTCCTCAACGGCATGACGCGCGAAAACTTCCGTATCGCGCACGACATCTCCGCGTACAGCTTCCCCGCGCTCGCGAAGGCCGCGCTGCCGATGCTGTCGAACGATGCGGCACTGCTCACGCTGTCGTACCTCGGCTCGGAAAAAGCGATCCCCAACTACAACACGATGGGTCTCGCGAAGGCATCGCTCGAAGCGAGCGTGCGCTATCTGGCCGTGTCGCTCGGCAACAAGGGCATTCGCGTGAACGGCATTTCGGCAGGCCCGATCAAGACGCTCGCGGCAAGCGGCATCAAGGGCTTCGGCAAGATTCTCGATTTCGTCGAAGACAATGCGCCGCTCAAGCGCAATGTGACGATCGAACAGGTCGGCAACGCTGCGGCGTTCCTGATGTCGGATCTCGCAGCCGGCGTGACGGCCGAGATCATGCATGTCGACAGCGGCTTCAGCAATGTGGTCGGCGGGATGGCAGCCGTCAGCGAGTAATCGCGGCTACGTATCCGCGCGAGCGACGTGCGTCGTTGCTCGCGCAACTATGAAAAAACCGCCCCGAGGGGCGGTTTTTTGTTATGCGCGCGCTGCCGATCAATGCCAGCCGTTATGACGGCCGTTGTCGTAGTGACCGTGACCGTGATCGTGATCGTAGCCGCGGCCGTAGCCACCATGATGGCGATACCAGTCGTCGCGGCCCCAATAGCGGCGGCCATCCCAGTAACGATCACCATGCCAGCCGACCACGACAGCGGGCGCGACGACGACAGGCGCCGGCTGATACACGACGGGCGGCGGCGGAGGCGGCGGCGGTGCATAGACAGGCGCCGGTGCGACGTAGACGGGAGCGGGAATACCGATGTTGACACCGACGTTCAGTCCCCCGGCCATCGCCGCACTCGACGCGCCAATCGCGAGCACGCCGGCGATCAACGGGATAAGACGCATGGACTTCATGGTTTCACCTTTTCTTTGCGGAAAGTTGTGTTTATCGACTGCTTGATTCGAATATAACAAAGCAACGCTTAACGCGTATTTCAACTTTGTAATAACTGATGCATAACTTCGCATCGTAAAGCGTGTCGTAACGTTCCGTTACACGCGACAGCATTTGGTGATACGCCCTGCCCGTTCGCTGTTGCGCACACGCACATTTTGCCGGTTCGTTTGGTAATGCCAGGCAAAGGTCTATGCACGAAATTCGATAAGCGCATTGGATGCGAGCGCAATTCGCCATTACCGGTGTTTACGGTTGTGCGAATGAAAAATTGAGTGCCGCAATGCAAAGCGGCCAAATGGCGGGACGAAAGACGCGTGAATACGTTGAGGAAACACGCGAAAAGGACGCCCAAAAAACAAAACCCCGCAGAGCCGCAGCTCTACGGGGTTCCACCGCCATTTCTGGCGGAGACGGAGGGATTCGAACCCTCGATCCAGGTTTTGGCCCAGATGCTCCCTTAGCAGGGGAGTGCCTTCGACCTCTCGGCCACGTCTCCCAAACTTTCGGTTGCGCCAGGGAGGCAGCGCAACGAAGCCAAGATAATAGCGGGTTCGAAGGCTCAGGTCAATTTTTACTTCACACTTTTTATGCCAGAAGTGTCAATTCGATGTCACTTCTTCGACCTGTCCGTTCAACCGCGCACTATCGAACACATCCTCGTGCAAATGCCTGCCGCCGCAACGCCAGGCATCGACGAAACATCAAGCCTGATCGAGTTCGAATGCCTTATGCAGCGCGCGCACGGCGAGCTCCATGTACTTCTCGTCGATCAGCACCGAGATCTTGATTTCCGACGTCGAGATCATCTGGATGTTGATGCCCTCTTCCGACAGCGTGCGGAACATCTTGCTCGCGATGCCGACGTGCGAACGCATACCGACGCCGACCACCGACACCTTCGACACCTTCGGATCGCCCAGCACCTGCTCCGCGCTCACATGGCCTTTCACCTGGTTCGTGAGGATCTCCATTGCGCGCTGATAGTCGCCGCGACCGACCGTGAACGTGAACGCCGTTTTGCCTTCGACGCTCTGGTTCTGGATGATCATGTCGACATCGATATTCGCGTCGGCCACCGGGCCGAGGATCTGATATGCGATGCCCGGCTTGTCGGGCACACCCATCACGGCGATACGGGCTTCGTCACGCTGAAACGCGATTCCCGAGATGACTGCTTTTTCCATGGTTTCGTCTTCTTCAAAAGTAATCAGGGTGCCCGACTTCATTTCCTCGTCGAGCGACATCAGCGGATCGGTCAGGCTGGACAGCACACGCGTCTTCACCTGATATTTGCCGGCGAATTCCACCGAGCGGATCTGCAGCACCTTCGAACCCAGGCTGGCCATTTCCAGCATTTCTTCGAACGTCACGCGATCCAGACGGCGCGCTTCTTCGACGACACGCGGGTCCGTCGTGTAGACGCCGTCGACGTCCGTGTAGATCAGGCATTCGTCGGCCTTCAGCGCGGCTGCCACTGCAACGGCGGACGTGTCCGAACCGCCGCGGCCGAGCGTCGTGATGTGGCCTTCGGGGTCGATGCCCTGGAAGCCCGTGATGACGACGACCTTGCCTTCGTCGAGATCGCGCAGGACGCGCTCGCCGTCGATGTCGCTGATGCGCGCTTTCGTGAATGCGCTATCTGTTTTGACGGGCACTTGCCAGCCGGTGTAGCTGACGGCATCGACGCCTGCATCATGCAGTGCGATGGACAGCAGGCCGACGCTGACCTGTTCGCCCGTCGACGCGATCATGTCGAGTTCGCGCGGGCTCGGCTGGGGCGAAATCTCTTTCGCGAGGCCCAGCAGGCGGTTCGTTTCGCCGGACATCGCCGAGGGCACGACGACCATCTTGTGGCCTGCCTTGTGCCATTTCGCGACGCGCTTCGCGACGTTCTTGATGCGCTCGACCGAGCCCATCGATGTGCCGCCGTATTTATGTACGATGAGTGCCATTGTCGTTCTGAACTGAAGGAGAAACTGATACGCCAACCGGCGCGCGCCGGGCGCGCTGGAGACGGCCGCACAAAGAGAGCACAGGGCACAACGTTCGGGAACGACGGCGCAGTGTGGCGGCGCAGATGCAGCGCGCGTGCAGTACGCGCGGATTTGCCGGGTTTTCTTTTTTCCGGCCCTGCCGAAACCTGCGGATAAACAGGCCGCTGACGACGCTAACGGTGGCTGACAGGTTAGCGGCTTGGAGCGCGCCCGGACATTCGCATAAGAACAGCCAGGAACGCGACAAAAGCGACGACAAAAACGGGTCGGGCAAACAAGTTACACTACCCGATCGGGGATAAAAAGACAAGCCGAAATCCGGGCAAGAGCCGTTGCAAATGCTTGTCGGAGAAGGATTTGCGGCCAATGTTGCGCGCCGATGACAATGGCCGTCCGGTCGGTCGGGCATCGACTGCGCATCACGCGAGCGTGAGATCCTCGCGCCATTCGATCCTGATGTAACGCGCGTTCTTCACTTGCGACGGATCGTCGATCGCCGCACGGTTCACGCCGATCAGCGGCACGAACAGCAGGACATCGCCCGCGAACAGCAGCGGCACGTCGCGCTTCCACGACGGCACGCCGCGCTCCTGAAAGAGATTCTTCAACGTCCGGCTCGGACCGTTCGACGCACAGCGCATCCGTTCGCCGCCGCTGCGCGAGCGCGCGATAAGCGGCACTCGCGTGAGTGCATCGGCGGGAATCGCGTCGGATGCATCGGCGCTCGCGTCGGCGAATACGAAGGTGCCGCGCCATTGCGGCAACCGCCACACGCTTTCGCCCTTCCACGCGAGCACACTTTCGGCGCGTTCGACGAGCGCCGTTTCGTCGGCGGGATCGGCGCTGTCGCCCGCTTCCCAGTAGATCTGTCCGCGATAACTGCGCAACGCCTGACCTGCATGATCAACACGCAACGTATGTGCATCGCCGATCTCGCGCAACTGGCGCAGCGCATCCGTCAACCGTGCAGTCGATGCAGCCGGCAAGCCGAGCGTGCGCATCCAGTAACGCAGCAGATTGGCCGCGCGGTCGTCGTCGAGTGCGAGCAACGCATCGCGCGACAAGGCGCCCTCTTCTTCGCCATACGCCGTTTGTAGATCGACACGTGCCAACTCGTCGAGCAGACGCTGCGCCGCTGCTGCATGCGCAGCCGTGCGCGCGAGCGCGTCGCGAAAGCCCGGAAAGTGCACGGCGAGACCCGGCAGCACATCGTGACGCAACGCGTTGCGGGCGTAACGTGTGTCGGCGTTGGACTCATCGTCGATCCAGCGCAAATCGCGCGCGTGCGCATACTGCTCCAGTTGCGCGCGCAGCAGATGCAGCAGCGGACGCGCGCGCGTCACCGACGCACCCGACGGCAAATATTCCGGCGCCATCGCCGCGAGCCCGGCGAGCCCCGCTCCGCGCAGCAGTTGCAGCAAAACGGTTTCGGCCTGATCGTCGGCATGTTGAGCTAGCCAGAGCGTGTGCACATCATGCTGCTTGCACAAAGCATCGAGCGCGCGATAACGCGCGTCGCGCGCCGCCGCTTCGATGCTCACACCCGCGGCACGCGACACGTCGACATGCACCGAAGCGAACTCGACATTCCGCTCACGCGCAAACGCAGCGCAATGAGCGAGCCATTCGTCGGCGTTCGAACTGAGACCGTGATGAACATGAAACGCGATGCAACGCGACGCGCCGCCGATGCGCACGGCCGCGTCGAGCAGCACCGTCGAATCGACACCGCCGCTGAACGCGATCGCGACGCGCGCATCGTTCGGCAACGCGCCAAAAACAACGCCGACCGCATCGAGAACGAGGCGGTCGGCGGATGTGTCAGCGGAGGAAGTCACGAGGTGACGGCGCGCGAAGCGCCTGCTGATGTGAACGCGAAAGCGCTTATGCGCCCGGCGTGGTTTCCTTGAACTTGCCGTAGGCCATCAGACGATCGAAGCGGCGTTGACGCAGATCGTTCGTGCTCATGCCGTGGAACTGCCGCAGCGAATCGGCGAGCGCACGGCGCAGCATCGCTGCCATGCCCTTCGGATCGCGATGCGCGCCGCCGAGCGGCTCGCTGACGATCTTGTCGATCAGACCCAGCGCCTTCAGACGATGCGCCGTCAGACCCAACGCTTCCGCGGCTTCCGGTGCCTTCGCGGCGCTCTTCCACAGAATCGACGCACAGCCTTCCGGCGAAATCACCGAGTACGTGGAGAACTGCAGCATCAGCACGCTGTCCGCGACGGCGACAGCCAGCGCGCCGCCCGAACCGCCCTCGCCGATGATCGTCGAGATGATGGGCGTCTTCAGTTCGGCCATCACATACAGATTGCGGCCGATCGCTTCCGACTGACCGCGCTCTTCAGCGCCGATGCCGGGGTACGCGCCCGGCGTGTCGATGAAGGTGAAGAGCGGCAGCCCGAACTTCTCGGCGAGACGCATCAGACGCTCGGCCTTGCGATAGCCTTCAGGACGCGGCATGCCGAAGTTGCGCAGCGCGCGTTCCTTCGTGTCGCGGCCTTTCTGATGACCGATCACCATGCACGGCTGGCCGTTGAAACGCGCGAGGCCGCCGACGATCGACAGGTCGTCCGCAAACGAGCGGTCGCCATGCAGTTCGTGGAAATCGGTGAACAGTTCGTTGATGTAGTCCTGCGTGTACGGACGCTGCGGATGACGCGCAATTTGCGAAACCTGCCACGGCGACAAGTTCGTATACAGATCCTTTGTGAGCTGCTGGCTCTTCTTCGACAGCCGCTCGATCTCTTCCGAAATATCGACGGCCGAATCGTCCTGCACGAAGCGCAATTCTTCGATTTTCGCTTCGAGCTCCGCGATCGGCTGCTCGAAATCCAGAAAGGTGGTCTTCATTGGTTTTTAATCCTTCGACTTACCGGCAGCGCGTATTCTAACCGCGCGCGCCCATGTCAAAACCGTCTCGAATCTATCGATTTTAACAAATCAATAGATGTCGAGGGGTTTCGCTTCTTGCACAGCCTTTTACACAGCCTTTTGCCCAGCCTGTTACTTCGCTTGTTTCTTCAGTTGCCGGCCGGCGCCGGATCGAGACTCCGCCACATATACCACGTCGCGACAGTTCGCCACGGCTCCCAGTTCGCCGCGACTTCCCGCGCCTCGCTGCGCGTCACCGGCTCCCCGCTGAAATAGTTCTGGCTGATCGCGTGAATCAGATTCGGATCGTCGAGCGGCAGCACGTCGGGACGCGACAGGTCGAAGATCAGGAACATCTCGGCCGTCCAGCGGCTGATGCCGCGGATTTGCGTCAATTCGGCGATCACGTCTTCGTCTTCCATCGACGTCCACTTGCCGACGTGCAATGCACCCGAGACGAAGTGATGCGCGAGATCGAGAATGTATTCGGCCTTGCGCTTCGACACGCCGCAGCCCATCAGATTGTCCTGACCGAGCTTGATGATCTGTTGCGGCACGAGCTTCGGACACGCGGCGACGATACGCTGCCACATCGCCTGCGCGGACGCGACGGAAATCTGCTGACCGATCACCGAACGCGCGAGCGTGACGAACGGATCGGCGCGGCTCGACAGATGCACCGGGCCGAACTTCGGAATCAGCTTCTTAAGAATGCGGTCGCGCTTGACGAGATCGGCGCACGCCTTGTCCCAATACGCGGGACGCGTGACGACTGACGGCTGCGCGGCTTGCGTAGCGTCCGCGCCTTCCGTCGACGGAACAGCCGCGCGCGGCTTGCGCGCCGGTTCTGCTTCCTGATTGTCGTGCGTGAACTCGCGCAGATCGCCTGCGAGTGCGGGAGGCATCGAACCGTTGCCTTTCGCGTTCACGGTCCGCGCGCGCGACGGCTTCACAGCGGCGGCCTCGGGCGCTTCCACGCCATTGACCTGAGGTTTCGCCGATGTCGCGCGCGCATGCGCCCCATCCGGGCCCGCAGCTTTGCGTGCCGTGCCAAAACCCGTCTTGCCGCCCTTCGCCGATGCCGATTTTCCTGCCACCTTCGCGGCGCCCTTCGCGGCCACGCCGCTTCGCGCACGCACTGCCTTTACCGTAGATGCCGCGTCAGATTGAGACGCGGCCCGTTTAGCCGGCGTCTTCGTGGCCGTTGCCATCCTGCCTCCTGCCTGGCGAGTCGATCAGTGGGAAGTACGAGGTGCGCTCAAACGCGACGCCACTCGGTCAACCCGCCCGGTTTGTCTTCGAGCGCAATACCGGCGTCCAGCAATTCCTTGCGGATCCGGTCTGCCTCGGCGTAGTCCTTTGCCTGCTTCGCGGCGACACGCGCGGCGATCTTCGCTTCGATCGCTGCCACATCCAGCGCGTCCTCGCCGACACTCCCCCCCGCCTGCTGCAGATAGGCGCGCGGCTCGCGCCCCAGCAAACCAAGCACGCGCCCGAGACCATGCAATTGACGCGCGAGCGCCGCATCGCGTGTGCGGTTCACTTCGCTCACCAGTTCGAACAGCACGGAAACGGCGACAGGCGTGTTGAAGTCGTCGTTCATCGCCACGCGAAAACGCTGCGCGTGTGCTTCGTTCCAGTCGACTTCGCCTGCTTGCGGCGGCGTGTCCTTCAGCGCCGTGTACAGACGCGCGAGCGCGCTGCGTGCATCGTCGAGATGCATGTCGCTGTAGTTGAGCGGCGAACGGTAATGCGCGCGCGCAATGAAGAACCGCACGACTTCGGCATCGTACTTCGCGAGCACCTCGCGGATCGTGAAGAAGTTGCCGAGCGACTTCGACATCTTCTCATTGTCGATCTGGACGTAGCCGTTGTGCATCCAGTAATTGACGAAGGTTTGGCGCGTTGCGCCTTCACTTTGTGCGATTTCGTTTTCGTGGTGCGGAAACTGCAGATCCTGGCCGCCGCCATGAATGTCGAAGTGTTCGCCGAGCAACGTGCAGCCCATCGCCGAGCACTCGATGTGCCAGCCGGGACGTCCGCGGCCGTACTTCGAATCCCAGCCGGTGTCGGCGGGTTCGTCGGCTTTCGACTGCTTCCACAGCACGAAGTCGAGGGGATCCTGTTTCGCGTCATTCGCGGCCACGCGCTCGCCCGCGCGCAGATCTTCGAGCGACTTGCCCGACAGCGCGCCGTAGTTCGCGAACTTGCGCACCGCGTAGTTCACATCGCCGTCGGCGGCCTGGTACGCGTAGCCGTTCGCTTCGAGCGTCTCGATCATGCCGAGCATCTGCGGAATGAATTCCGTCGCGCGCGGCTCGAGGTCGGGCCGCTCGACGCCGAGCGCGTCGGCGTCTTCGTGCATCGCCTGAATGAAGCGGTCGGTCAGCGAGCGGATCGTCTCGCCGTTCTCGACGGCGCGGCGAATGATCTTGTCCTCGATGTCGGTGATGTTGCGCACATACGTGACCTTGTAGCCGAGCGTGCGCAGCCAGCGCTGCACGATATCGAACACGACCATCACCCGCGCATGGCCCACGTGACAGTAGTCGTACACCGTCATCCCGCAGACATACATACGCACTTCGCCTTCATGAAGCGGCACGAAATTTTGCTTGTCACGCGCGAGCGTGTTGTAGATGCGCAGAGATTCCATAGAGACGATGCGTGGGCCGAAAGAAATCCGCTGGGTTCGTTCATACCGCGCCCGAAGAAAGCATGCAACTGCATGAACGAACACGGGCGGTGCGGCATGACTGACAGCATGTCGCGCAACGGAGCGGGATCAGGCTGACGTCAAGGCGGAGACGACCACGAGTGGCGAAAAGACAGTCTGTGGTTCGACGGAACGCGCAGACCTTTTGTTAGAATGGCTCGGAGTATAACATCCCGACCTGAGCCTATGAAACACTCCAGCGGCCGCGCGCGAGGCGCCACGCCCCTCTTCGCGACGGCGCTCCGTTCGACGCTTTCTTCGACGTCGGGCGCTTTGTCCCGCCAGGGTCTGCTCGCGGCGTTGAGCGCGGCATGCTGCGGTCTCGCGCTGATGACGCTGCCCGCTGCGCCGGCTTTCGCTCAGAAAGCGTCGACCGTTTCGCATGGTCCCGCCGTGCGCGACGCCACGCCGGATGCCGACGCGTCCATTCAGGACAAGAACTGGACAGCCGCCCTCGCGCAACTCGACGCGCGCATCGCCGCGAACCCGCGCGACGCCCAGGCCAGATTCAAGCGCGCCAGCGTGCTCGCGCGCCTGAACCGCGACGACGACGCGATCACCGCGTTCACCGAACTCACGCAGACTTATCCCGAACTTCCCGAGCCGTACAACAACCTCGCTGCGCTCTACGCGAAGCAGGGCCGCTACACGGAAGCGCGCGCCGCGCTGGAAACGGCCGTGAAGGCGAGCCCCGGCTACGGTCTCGCGTATGAGAATCTCGGCGACCTGTATCTGCGCCTCGCCGATCAGGCGTATCGCCGCGCACAAACTCTGGGCGCGGGCAACGGCACGACCAGCCAGCGTATCGCCGACATCGAGAAAATCGTGACGCCGCGCAAGACGCCCGTGAAGAAGACGAGCCAGCCCGCCGCCGAAACCGACTACACGAATCGCGCGATGGAGAACATCACCAACTCGCAGGGCTTCCAGTTCGGCGGGCCGAATGGTTCGCTCGCGACGCCGCCGTACGTTGCACCATCGCAGTGAGCGCTCGCGCGCCTGCCTTCGGGCGGCGCGCCTGTCGACGTTTTTCATCTGAGTTCACCCTGATTTCACCCCGAGGATTTACATGAAATGGTTGATGTTGGCGCTCGGCAGCGCCGCCCTGATCGCGAACGCACCGGCATTTGCGCAGAACGGGGCACAGGCCGTGCATCCGTCCGTTCTCTTGAAGACGTCGGAAGGCGATATCCGCGTCGAGCTGTATCCTGAGAAAGCGCCCAGGACGGTTGCCAATTTCCTCGACTACGTGAAATCCGGTCAATATAACGGCACGATCTTCCATCGCGTGATCCCCGGCTTCATGATCCAGGGCGGTGGCTACACGACGAGCTTCGCGGAAAAGCCGACGCGCGCGCCGATCCCGCTCGAAAGCCGCAACGGCCTGAAGAACATGACAGGCACGATCGCGATGGCTCGCACGAGCGATCCGAATTCGGCCACGGCACAGTTCTTCATCAACACGGTCGACAACGCGGGGCTCGACTATCCGAATCCGGACGGCAACGGTTATGCCGTGTTCGGCAAGGTGACGACGGGCATGGACGTCGTGAAGAAGATCGAAGGAACGCCGACCACGTCGCGCGGACCGATGAGCGATGTGCCGCAAAAGCAGGTCGTGATCCAGTCGGCGACAATAGTCGGCAAGTAGTCGGCAAGTAGTCGGCAAACAAGGCAAGCGAAACCGGCGCCGTGCGAATATTGCGCGACGCCACGCGCTGCACCAGAACTCACCATGCCACGGGCACGGGCCACTCTCCGCTCAGACGGCGATGCACCGTGCCTTCCACTCACTCAGACCTAAAGGAAATCATCATGGTTGAACTGCACACGAACCACGGCGTCATCAAGCTCGAACTGGACGCTGAAAAGGCGCCGAAATCCGTCGAGAACTTCCTCGCCTACGTGAAGGCCGGCCACTACGACAACACGGTGTTCCACCGCGTGATCGACGGCTTCATGATCCAGGGCGGCGGCTTCGAACCCGGCATGCAGCAGAAGCCGACGAACACGCCGATCGCCAACGAGGCGAACAACGGTCTGAAGAACGTCAAGGGTTCGATCGCGATGGCGCGCACGAACGACCCGCACTCGGCCACGGCCCAGTTCTTCATCAACGTGAACGACAACGACTTCCTGAACCACTCGTCGCCGACGCCGCAAGGCTGGGGCTACGCGGTGTTCGGCAAGGTTGTCGAAGGCCTCGACGTGGTCGACGCGATCCGCAAGGTGAAGACGGGTTCGAAGGGCTTCCACCAGGACGTGCCCGTCGACGACGTGATCATCGAAAAAGCTGTCGTGGTCGAGTAAGAACAATACTCAAACGAACGGGCTATTCTTTAAGAAGCCTTGAGCAACTGAGAGAAGCACACTTCAATGCTGCAAGAAACGCCGCTGCGAAGCGTCGCTGCGGGCGTGCCTGGCGAGGGCAAACGCCCGCATGCGGCGCGCCCGTTTTTCTTTATCGCCGACCTGCATCTGAGCGAGGCGATCCCGCAAACGGTCGCCGCGTTCGAGCATTTCATCATGGTGACGGCCGAGCACGCGGATTCCGTCTTCATTCTCGGCGACCTGTTCGAATACTGGATCGGCGACGACATGCTCGCCGAGCCCTTCCCCGCCCGCATGGCCAAGCTGATGCATACGCTGACAGAGCGCGGCATTGCGCTCTACATCATGCACGGCAACCGCGATTTCCTGCTGGGCAAGCGTTTCATGAAAGCGGCGGGCGCGATCTGGCTGCCCGACCCGTTTGTCATCACCGCGTTCGGCACGAAGATCGCGCTCACACACGGCGACGCGCAATGCACACTCGACCGGGGTTATCAGCGCTTTCGCGGCTTTGCACGCAACCATTTTGCGCAGTGGCTGTTTCTGGTGTGGCCGTATCGCTGGCGCAAGGCGCTGGCCGAAAAGATGCGCAGAACAAGCGAAGCGGGACGCACCCGCCCGGTGTCGCCGCGTTATGACGTGACGTCCGAAGGCGTCGACGCGCTGTTCAGAAAAACGAAGACGGGCACCATCATTCACGGTCATACGCACCGTCCCGCGCTGCATCACGAGAAAGGTGGCATGCGCTGGGTGCTGCCCGATTGGGATCTCGACCACGGCGAGCGCCGTGGCGGTTACGTACGTATCGATTCCGAAGGGATCAAGGCGCTGCGACTCGACAAGTAGCTGCGTGCAAGATTGCACGCTGACGCGCGGTGCGCGTCAGTGCAACGTCGCCGTGCCTGACGCGATTTCAGCGCGTCGTTTCCTCGACCTTTCCCGAGATGGCCGCCGACAGGCGACGCAGATCGACCAACGCCGCATCGGTGCCATTCAGCGCTTCGAGACTTGCGCCGAGCCGTTCGAGCGCGGCAACGACTTCGTCGATGCGCTGCGACTGCGTCGCCGCATGGTCGATCAACCCATGAATGGCGAGCGAGACGGGATCGTCCGCGTTCGGCGTGATGCCGTACGCGCAAAAACCGGGGCGCGTGCGAGTCGGTTTCGTATCCGGTTTCGCGACTGCGTCGGCCGCCGCACTCGCGGCCGCCTTTGCCGGCATGACGACGCGCGCCGGATTGCCGACGGCCGTGCCACCCGCAGGCACCGGCTTTACGACTACGGCATTCGAACCGATTTTCGCGTCCGCGCCGATCGTAAAGCCGCCGAGCACCTTCGCACCCGCGCCGACGATCACGCCCCGCTCCAATGTCGGATGCCGTTTCGCGCCGCGCGTGAGCGACGTGCCGCCGAGCGTGACGCCCTGGTAGATCGTGCAATCGTCGCCGACTTCAGCCGTCTCGCCGATCACGACGCCCATGCCGTGGTCGATGAATACGCGCCGCCCGATGGTCGCGCCCGGATGAATTTCGATGCCCGTCATGAAGCGGCCGAACTGCGACGCGAAGCGCGCGAGCCAACGGCGGTTCGCGCGCCAGCAGGCATGCGCGAAACGATGGAAGATCAGCGCGTGCAAGCCGGGATAACACGTGAGGACTTCCCAGGCGCTGCGGGCGGCGGGATCGCGCTCGCGGATCGTGGCAATGTCTTCGCGGAGTCTCGTGAACATGGCAGTGAGGCTGTCGTAGGGATTGGGCGCCGCCGCTATACGCGGGCGGGGACGCCGTTGCATAAGACGTCACGTCTATTGGCGTCTATTGCAGCGGGCGAGCTTTGCTTATGACGTTTCGGGCCATTGTAGGGCGAATGCGCAAAACCTGCCGGAAGTCCACGCGGACGACAAGGTTTGACGTTTCCCGGGCATCAACGGCGCACAACGTACGCCGCATACCTCACGTCGGTGGGTGCAACTCCCGACGCGAACGCACCCTCGTGGCTCAATGCTCGTCCGCGTCGCGCCCTTTCGCCTTCAGCAGAATGTGCTTCGCGATACCGCGCACGATATTGACCTCCTCGCGCTCGAGTCCCGAGCGCGCGAAGAGCCGTCGCAAGCGCGACATCAGCTTCTTCGGGTTGCCGGGATCGAGAAAGTCGAGCGCGATCAACGCGTTTTCCAGATGCACATACATCCGCTCGATTTCGTCGCTGGCCGCGAGCGCGCCCGCACTGCCCGTCACGGGATCGGCGCCCTCGCCTTCGACCAGATACGCCATCCGCAGCTCGTACGACAGCACCTGAATAGCCTGCGCCAGATTCAGCGAGCTATAGGCGGGATTGGCAGGAATATGCGCGAGCGCGCTGCAGCGCTCCACATCTTCGTTCGACAACCCCGTGCGCTCGTTGCCGAACACGAGAGCGATATCGCCGTGGACAGCATGCTCGCGCGCCTGCGCCGCTGCCGCGCGCGGTGCGAGTTGCGGCGGTCCGTACTCGCGGGCGCGCGCCGTCAACGCCAGCGACCAGCTCGCACCCGACAGCGCGTCGGCGAGCGAAGGCACGACATGCGCGGACGCGAGCACATCATCCGCGCCGCTGGCCATCGCGATCGCCTCGGGGTCGTTTTTCACGTCCGCGACGCGCGGCGAGACGAGCACGAGCCGCGAGAAGCCCATGGTCTTGAGCGCGCGCGCCGCCGCGCCCACGTTACCGGGATGACTGGGCTCGACGAGCACGAAACGCGTCGACGTGAAGCCGCCGCCGACACCGCCGGCGTTGTCGGATGCGGGACTGGAAGAGGTCAAGGAAGGCGTCTGAACCACGATAAGCATTGAAGAGCAAGGAAACAGCAATGGTAGCGCCGCCCGCCCGCTCTTTCCATCTGCCGATCGGCCAATGTCTGCCAGGTCGGCTGGCAAAGCCCCTTTCGCATCTATCCCGTTCGGCTATCCGACGCCCGGGAAGCCAGGAAACGACCAGACTCAGGTAAAATCCCGATATTCGCGCGGTCCAACTTGCCTCACGGGGCCTTCCGCACCGCGCACCGCTCTTCTTCAATTCGTCTCCGTCGACGGAATGTGCTGCCAGGTTGCGACCCCGTTGCGCCAGCTGCCCGTTTCGCCTGATTAACAGCTTTTTCAGCTCAACACCGGGCAGCCGCCGTGCGCGTCCGGCACAAGGATCCAGGCTCATGCATCCCATGCTCAATATCGCTGTCAAGGCCGCTCGCCGCGCCGGGCAGATCATCAACCGCGCGTCGCTCGATCTCGACCTCGTGCAGGTCAGCAAGAAGCAGCACAACGATTTCGTGACGGAGGTCGACAAGGCGTCGGAAGCGGCCATCATCGAAACGCTGACCACCGCTTATCCCGATCACGCCATCCTCGCCGAAGAGTCCGGCGAATCGGGCAACGAGTCCGAATACCAGTGGATCATCGATCCCCTCGACGGCACGACGAACTTCATTCACGGCTTCCAGTACTACTGCGTGTCGATCGCGCTCGCGCACAAGGGCATCGTGACGCAGGCGGTCGTCTATGACCCGACGCGCAACGACCTGTTCACGGCATCGCGTGGCCGCGGCGCCTACCTGAACGACCGCCGCATCCGCGTCGGCCGCCGCGACCGGCTCGCCGACAGCCTGATCGGCACGGGCTTCCCGTTCCGCGAAAAGGACACGCTCGAGGCCTACACGCAACTCTTCGCCGACATGACCAAGTCGTGCGCGGGCCTGCGCCGTCCTGGCGCGGCAGCACTCGATCTGGCAAACGTCGCAGCAGGCCGCCTCGACGGCTTCTTCGAGCAAGGCATCAGCGCATGGGACATGGCGGCAGGCAGCCTGCTCATCACGGAAGCGGGCGGCCTCGTCGGTAACTACACAGGCGACTCGGACTTCCTGCATCAGCATGAGATCGTTGCTGGCAACCCGAAGGTTTATGCACAGATGATTCCGATTCTGTCGCGCTACACGCGTACCAAAGAACAGGCAGCGTAAGACGCTACCTCTTCGAAAAGCGGCTCCGGCCGCTTTTTTCTTTGGTGCCGCCGCGCGGCGTGCGTCAAAGGCAAAAATACGGGCGCTGTGTTCCAATCGGGACCATGAAGAAAGGTTTCTACACGATCATCGCGGCACAGTTCGTGTCGTCGCTCGCCGATAACGCGCTGCTGATCGCGGCCATCGCGCTGCTCACCGAAATCCATTCGGCCGCGTGGATCACGCCGCTGCTGCAGATCTTCTTCACGATTTCGTACGTGCTGCTCGCGCCCTTCGTCGGTGCGTTCGCCGACGCGCTGCAAAAGCGCCACGTGATGTTCATCTCGAACGCGCTGAAAGCAGGCGGCTGCCTGATGATGATCGGCGGCGTGCATCCGATGATCGCCTATGGCGTGGTCGGCTTCGGCGCGGCCGCGTATTCGCCCGCGAAGTATGGCATTCTCACCGAGCTGCTGCCCGCCGAACGGCTGGTCGCGGCGAACGCGTGGCTTGAATCGGCGACTGTGCTGTCGACCATCGTCGGCACGATGCTGGGCGGCGCACTGATCAGCAATTACGCATCGCATCTGGTTCAGCATATGCAGTGGCCGCTGATCCATTCCGCCGCCGATCTCGCGATGCTCGCCGTCATGATCACCTACGCGATCGCCGCGGCCCTCAACGTCGGCATTCCCGATACAGGCGCGCGCTATCCGAACCGGCTGGTCGAGCCCGGCGCGCTGGTCGGCGAATTCGTGCGCTGCTTCAACGTGTTGTGGGCCGACCGGCTCGCGCAGATTGCGTTGTGGGTGACGACACTGATGTGGGGCGGCGCCGTCACGCTGCAATTGCTCGTGCTCAAATGGGCCGACGCGAATCTCGGGCTGTCGCTGTCGAAGGCGGCCGTCATGCAGGGCGTGGCGGGCCTCGGCATTGCCATCGGCGCATCGGCTGCGGCAGCGTGGATTCCGCTGCGCGCGTCGCTGAAAGTGCTGCCCGTCGGCCTGATTACGGGCGGCGTCGCAGTCGCGATGGCCTTCTACAGCAAGAACCTGTTTCCGCCCGGCGCGGGCCTGCGCGTCGGCGAGCTGTTCGCGCCCGCTTATCTGATCTTCTCCTATCCGTTGATGGTGTTGCTCGGTGGACTGTCGGGGTTTTTCATCGTGCCGATGAACGCGATTCTTCAGCATCGCGGCGCGACGCTCCTCACGGCTGGCCATTCGATCGCCGTGCAGAACTTCAACCAGAATCTCGCCGTGCTGCTGATGCTGGGCGCCTACGCGATTCTGCTGACGGCGAAAATGCCCGTGCAGTGGATCATCGCCGTGTTCGGCCTGTTCATCACCGGGATGATGTGGCTTGCGCAGCGACGCAGCGCCGCCAACGCTCACAAGGTCGACATGCACGCGCTGATCGAAGAATGAGCGTTCGCGCAGCTTACTCAAGTGCGTAACGCGACGGCAACCTGGCCATCCGGCCAGGTTCACTCTTCGCGTCGGCGGGTTAAACTCACGCCCTGAACAGTTACGCAAGAAAGACACGAGGATGGGCACTCAAACGGCAGCCGCAAGCGACAACACGCAACACACTCCCATGATGCAGCAGTATCTGCGCATCAAAGGGGAGCATCCGGGCACGCTCGTGTTCTACCGGATGGGCGACTTCTATGAACTGTTCTTCGACGACGCAGAAAAAGCCGCGCGTCTGCTCGATCTGACGCTCACACGGCGCGGCGCGTCGGGCGGCAATCCGATCAAGATGGCGGGCGTGCCGCATCACGCCGTCGAACAATATCTCGCGAAGCTCGTGAAGCTCGGTGAGTCGGTCGCGATCTGCGAACAGATCGGCGATCCCGCGACGTCGAAGGGCCCTGTCGAGCGCAAGGTCGTGCGCGTGGTGACGCCGGGCACACTGACGGACGCCGCCCTGCTCTCCGACAAGAGCGACACCTACCTGCTCGCCGTGTGCGCCGGCCACAACCGGCGCGGCTTGGTGACGACGGTCGGCCTCGCGTGGCTCAATCTGGCGAGCGGCGCGCTACGTCTTGCCGAAGTCGCGCCCGATCAGGTCGCGGCCGCACTGGAACGTATCCGTCCCGCTGAAATCCTCGTTGCCGACGCGCCGTCGTCGGGCGACTCCAATGCGTGGTCGGTGCCCACGGGCTTCGGCGCGACCACGCGTGTGCCCGTCTGGCATTTCGATATCGCCTCGGGCACGCAACGGCTGTGCGATCAACTGGAAGTGGCGGGCCTCGACGGCTTCGGCGCGCATTCGCTGTCGTGCGCGTGCGGCGCGGCAGGCGCGCTACTCCTGTACGCGGCAGCCACGCAAGGTCAGCAGTTGCGCCACGTGCGAAGCCTGAAAGTCGAGTACGAATCGGAGTACATCGGGCTCGATCCGTCCACGCGCCGCAATCTCGAACTCACAGAAACGCTGCGCGGCACCGACTCGCCGACGCTCTGCTCGCTGCTCGATACCTGCTGCACGACGATGGGCAGCCGTCTGCTGCGTCACTGGCTGCATCATCCGCCGCGCGATGCCGCGTTTGCCCAGGCACGCCAGCAGGCCATCGGCGCATTGCTCGACGCGCCGCCTGAAGCCAGCCTCGATGCACTGCGCGGCGCGCTGCGGCAGATCTCGGATATCGAGCGGATCACGGGGCGGCTGGCGTTGCTGTCGGCGCGTCCACGCGATCTGTCCAGCCTGCGCGACACGTTCGTCGCGTTGCCTGAACTGCGCGCGCAACTCACTGCGCTGACAGCGGCTGCGGACTCGCTCGCGCGCATCGATGCATCGCTCGAACCACCCGCCGACTGCGTCGACCTGTTGAAACGCGCGGTCGCGCAGGAGCCGGCCGCAATGATCCGCGACGGCGGCGTGATCGCACGCGGCTACGATGCAGACCTCGATGAATTGCGAGATATTTCGGAGAACTGTGGACAGTTCCTGATCGATCTCGAAACGCGTGAGCGTGCACGAACGGGCATCGGCAATCTGCGTGTCGAGTACAACAAGGTGCACGGCTTCTATATTGAAGTGACGCGAGGCCAGACCGACAAGGTGCCCGACGACTATCGCCGTCGTCAGACGCTGAAGAACGCCGAGCGCTACATCACGCCTGAGCTGAAAACTTTCGAGGACAAGGCGCTGTCCGCGCAGGAACGCGCACTCGCCCGCGAGAAAGCGTTGTACGACGCGCTGCTGCAATCGCTGCTGCCGTTCATCGCCGATTGTCAGCGTGTCGCGTCGGCGCTCGCCGAACTCGATCTGCTTGCAGCGTTCGCCGAACGGGCCCGCGCGCTCGACTGGGTCGCACCGAGCTTCTCGCCGACGGGCGGCATCGATATCGAACAGGGCCGGCACCCCGTGGTCGAAGCGCAGGTCGAGCAGTTCATCGCCAACGACTGCGCACTGAACCCCGAGCGCAAGCTGCTGCTGATCACCGGTCCGAACATGGGCGGTAAGTCGACCTTCATGCGGCAGACCGCGCTGATTGCGTTGATGGCGTATGTCGGCAGCTATGTTCCCGCGCGGCGTGCGTCGTTCGGCCCGATCGATCGCATTTTCACGCGTATCGGCGCCGCCGACGATCTGGCGGGCGGCCGCTCGACCTTCATGGTCGAAATGACGGAAGCAGCCGCGATCCTGAACGACGCGACGCCGCAGAGTCTCGTGCTGATGGACGAAATCGGCCGCGGCACGTCGACCTTCGACGGTCTCGCGCTCGCGTGGGCGATCGCGCGGCACCTGCTCGCGCACAACGGCTGTCATACGCTCTTCGCGACGCACTACTTCGAGTTGACGCAACTGCCGGCCGAGTTTCCGCACGCGGCCAACGTGCACCTGTCGGCCGTCGAGCATGGGCACGGCATCGTCTTTCTGCATGCCGTCAACGAAGGTCCCGCCAACCAGAGCTACGGTCTGCAGGTCGCGCAACTCGCAGGCGTGCCGAACGCGGTGATTCGCGCTGCGCGCAAGCACCTCGCTTATCTTGAGCAGCAGTCGGCCGCACAGCCTGCGCCACAACTCGATCTTTTTGCAGCGCCCGTCGCGATGCTCGAAGACGCCGACGACGAACCCGCTGCACCGGCGCTCGATCCCGCTACTCTGGCGCTCGTCGAACGCTTGCGCGAGATCGACCCGAACGATCTGCGTCCGCGCGACGCGCTCGATCTGCTGTTCGAACTGCATGAACTGGCCAAGTCGCCAGATGCATCACGCTGACACGCACGTTGGCCGCGCGCTGACACGCCGTCGCCTGAACGGCGCAGCGCGCGCCATGGCTCTGACGATCGCGCTGTCGCTGGCAGCGCATGCCTCGGTGTCGTTTGCGAAGGAAGCCGCGCCGAACTACGCGTTCGCAGTCATCGGAAGCACGCTGCAAAGCTCCGCCGACGAAGCGCTCACGCAGCGGCTGCTCGAAGCAATCGGACGTGACCCGGATGTGTCGTTCGTCGTGTACGACGGTAATCTGAAGAGCGGCAAGGAGGCGTGTCGCGATTCGCTGTTCGAGACGCGCCATACGCTGCTCGACACGTCGAAGCCCGCGCTCGTCTTCATTCCTGGACAGCATGACTGGACGGATTGCGGCACGGCTGAAGCAGGCGGCTACGATCCTGTCGAACGGCTCGATCAGTTGCGGCAGACGTTGTTCGCGGACGCGTCGTCGATGGGACAGAATCCGATTCCGCTTGCACGCGAAAGCGAAGTGTCGCGGTTCAGGCCATATCGCGAGAATGTGCGCTGGATGGTCGGCGAAACGGTGTTCGTCGGTCTGAACGTGCCGGGCCCGAACAATCATTTTCTGTACGCGGGCGGGCGCAACGGCGAGTTCGAAGATCGTGTGATCGCGAATGCCTTCTGGCTCGACCACGCCGCCGAGTATGCGAAGCGTCGTGGCGCGCGCGCAATCGTCGTGCTGGTTCAGGGCGACTTCGATCCCGAGCGCTACGAGCGCCCCGAACGATTTGCGTGGCTGCGCTTCGGGCATCGTTCGAAGCGTGACGGTTTCATGGAGTTCAAGCGAAGTCTCGTGAAACTGGCCGAGACGTTTCGCGGACCCGTCGTCGTCATTCATCAGGACGACGATCGATCGCATACGGGCTTCATGATCGACCAGCCTCTGCGCAACGACAAAGGCGATCTGGTGACGAATCTGACGCGCATCGCATTCGCGCCGCGCAGTCCTCAGAATCAGTGGGTACAAGTCGAAGTCGATCTCGCGAAACGGCCGCCGTTTCGCGTGACTGTACGGGATGTTCCGAAGAGCCTGCCGCTGCCTGCCGCGCCCGCTTTACCGAACACGGCGCCGCCAGTGCCGCCTTCGATGCCGCCCGTGCCGGACTCCTCACCCGCTTCGGAATTGCCGCCGATTCTGCCGGAACCTGCGTCTTCAGGCACAGGCGCCAGCGGCCTGAACTAGCGCACAAAGCACCAGATGCGAGAACGGGCGCTTACGCGCCCGCTTCGTGTACTGCTTCGTCTTCCTGTCGCTTACCAGACCAACGCTGCCCGTTCAGTGCAGCGTCGGGCGTGACGGTTCCGCGTCATCGCCGCCATCTTCATCATCGTCTTCATCGACGATTTCGAGGCCGCTGGCGCCATGCGCGTGCTCGTGCTGGATTTCATCGTCGGTCGCTTCGCGCACGTCCTTCACCGTCAGCTTGAAGCGCAGCGCCATGCCGGCAAGCGGATGATTGCCGTCGAGCACGACCTTGTCTTCCGCGACGTCGGTCACCGTGTAGATCAGCGAATCGAGATCTTCATCGCCCTCTTCCGGCGTGCCTTCGAATTGCATGCCGACTTCGAGCGGCTCAGGAAAACGGCTGCGCGGCTCGATCTTCACGAGCTCGGGATCGTACTCGCCAAACGCGTCCACCGGCTCCAGCTGGATCTGGGTTTCGAAGCCGGGCTCATGGCCGTCGAGCTCTTCCTCGATCTTGGGGAACGTGCCATCATAGCCGCCGTGCAGATAAACCATCGGCTCGTCGCTTTCCTCGATCAGATTGCCTTGCGCATCCGACAACTTGTAAGAGACCGACACGACGGTGTTCTTTGCGATTTTCATTCGATTCTCCAGATTACAACTCACATTATACGATGCCCGTGCGGCCCCCTGACTACCCCGCTGGCAAAGCTTCAGCGCGTCCTGCTCCGAGTCACGTTCCCATGTCTTCCGCACCCTCGCCCGATCAGCCCGCCACGCTGTTAGGCAATCTGACGCCGTCGCAATTCATGCAGCGCTACTGGCAAAAAAAACCACTGCTCATTCGTCAGGCCATCCCCGATATCGACGCGCCGCTTTCGCGCGACGAACTGTTCGAACTGGCCGATCAGGACGAAGTCGAGTCACGCCTGATCACGCACTTCCGCAACAAATGGCAACTCGAGCATGGTCCGTTTGCTGCAGACGAATTGCCTTCCGCGAAACAACGTGCGTGGACCTTGCTCGTGCAAGGCGTCGATCTGCATAACGACCGCGCGCGCGCACTACTTGACCGCTTTCGCTTCGTGCCCGACGCGCGACTCGACGATCTGATGATCTCGTATGCAACCGATGGCGGCGGTGTCGGTCCTCACTTCGACTCTTACGACGTCTTCCTGTTGCAGGTGCATGGCAAGCGTCGCTGGCGCATCGGCGCGCAACGCGATCTGACGTTGCAGCCCGGTTTGCCGTTGAAAGTTCTACAACACTTCGAACCCGAAGAGGAATGGATTCTCGAGCCGGGCGACATGCTGTACCTGCCGCCGCACATCGCACACGACGGCGTCGCGGAAGGCGAATGCATGACGTGCTCGATCGGTTTCCGTGCGCCATCGACTGGCGAACTGGCCGCGCAGTTCCTCTATTACCTTGCCGAACGCGGCGAAGCGGATGGCTCGCGCGATCGCGCTGCGCTCTATCGCGATCCGCAGCAGCCGGCCGTCGCGAAGCCCGCGGAACTGCCCGCTGCGCTTGTGGAAAAGGTGGGCGCGATCCTTGCTAAGATCGACTGGAGCGAGAAGGACGTGTCGGCGTTTCTCGGCACGTATCTGAGCGAACCGAAGCCGAGCGTAGTGTTCGATCCGCCTGAACGTCCGCTCGATGAAGCGCGTTTTATCAAGCGCGCAAGCAAGGAAGGTGTGCGGCTCGATCGTAAAACTGTGTTGCTTTACGACAATCGTTTTTTCTACCTGAATGGAGAAGAAAGCAAGCTGTCCGGCGTGAAAAGTTGGGTGATTGAACTCGCTGACAACCGCTATCTGAGTGCGAAACGCTTTGTAACACTCTCAGAGCAATCGTCGGTGACAGCACTGCTACACGAGTGGTATCGTGCGGGCTGGATACAGATGGGTGAACTGAGATAAGATTCGCTCCGCTGTCATACCGTATAGCGAAAAATTGTCTGAGAAAGACAACGTATTGGCCCCGGATTTGTCGACGGTCGATATGAAAGTGCATATAATTTCCGCCCAAGCCGTAGGGAAGATTCACGCTCATGAAGTGCGGTCTCCACCAGCGGCCCAGGTCGGTGTTGGAGCACATTACCGGTTTTATTTTGCGCTGTTGCTTACCTTTAACCATAAAAGGACGTGATCATGAAGAAATCCCTCCTCGTAGCATCCCTGTTGGCAGCTGTGGCACTGGCTGCATGCAACAAGAGCAGCGACCAGGCAGCTGCCCCGGCTAGCGACGCTGCTGCCGCTTCGGCACCGGCTGCTGCTGCTTCGGATTCGGCTGCTGCTGCTTCGGGCGCTGCTGCTGCTGCGAGCGACGCTGCTGCTTCGGCTTCGACGGCTGCTTCGGACGCAGGCGCTGCTGCTTCGGACGCTGCTGCTTCGGCAGCTGCTCCGGCTTCGGGCGCAAGCCAGTAAGCTGTAGCACAGGGTTCGCCTCAGGGCGAAAACTGCAACGGGAAGTCCGAGGGCTTCCCGGGCAAAAAAAAACGCCACGGATTTCAGTCCGTGGCGTTTTGCTTTATGCGCCTGATTTTATGCCGAATAGGGATATCGATTATTCGGCTTGCATTCATTCGAATGCGTTTCGGTTTTCACTGTCGTCAATGCGCGACACAGCCGCAAATCAATTCCGGATGCATCGCCCGTTGCAGCGGCAATCTATTGCAACGGGCACTCCGCTTTAAGCCTGCGCGTTCTCTTCGAAGAACTCACGCACGACATCGAGTTCGCGCGTTCGCTTGAACGGCGGCAGGCTCTGCCATATACGGCGCCCATACGGTTTGTCGACGAGCCGCGTGTCGCAGATCATCAGCACGCCGCGATCGGTCTCAGAGCGGATCAGACGCCCTGCGCCCTGCTTGAGCGTAATCACCGCCTGCGGCAACTGATGGACGGCAAACGGACTCAAGCCTTTCTTCGTCAGCGCATCGAGTCGCGCGGACAGCACGGGGTCGTCGGGCGGCGCGAACGGCAGCTTGTCGATCACGACAAGCGACAGTGCATCGCCACGCACATCCACACCTTCCCAGAAACTCTGGCTGCCCACGAGAATCGCGTTGCCATACGAGCGGAAACGATCGAGCAATTCCGTGCGGCTTGCATCGCCCTGCACGAGCAGCGGCATGTTCCAGCCACGCGACTCGATCACGTCGCGCAACTTCGACGCAATGCGATCGACAGCGCGCAGCGTCGTGCACAACATGAATACGCCGCCACCCGATGCTTCGATCGCAGGCAGCGCGGCATCGAACACGGCATCAGTGAACATCGGCGACGAAGGCTGCGGCAGATTGCGCGGCACATAGAGCAGGCCTTGTGTGCCGTAATCGAACGGACTGGGCAGCGTCATCGAGCGGCGCGAGTTGAGACCCATCTGCGCCGCGTAGTGCGTGAAGTCGCCGCGCACGGAAAGCGTCGCCGACGTGAAGACCCATGCACGCGGCACGCCCGCGCGTTGCTTCGCGAAAATAGGCGCGACGGACAACGGCGTTTCGTGCAGCTGCACGGTATGCGAGAACACTTCGATCCAGCGAACCTTCTCGTTCGGATCGCTCTTCTCCGCTGCCGCGCCGGCATCGGAAGCGGCTTCGCGTTCCGTCTCGGTGGGCGGCGTCGTCCAGCCCGACAGCACTTCCTGCAACTCGCGCGCGCGGCGCAGCAGCGCGCCCAGCGACTCCGCGCGCTCCGACTGTCCAGCGAGCGCGTCAGCCAGCGCATCGAGTTCGGTTTCGACGGCTTCGAGCGCCGGGAAGAGCGGATGATCGTCGGGCAACTGGCCGATCGACAGACGCACGGAATCTTCCTTGAACGCGAGCCGCACATCGCGCGCCGAGCGTTCGAGCGCTGCACCGAGCTTCACCCAGTCGACGGCATCGCGCGCATGGCCAAGACCTTCCGCCACCGAATCGCGCGCGAGTTCGAGGAACTGGGTGGTCGACAGCGTTTCGCCGAAGAACAGCGTCGCGGTTTCGGGCAGTTGATGCGCTTCGTCGAAGATGACCGTGTTCGCTGTCGGCAGCAGTTCGGCCATGCCCGTATCGCGCAACATGATGTCGGCGAAGAACAGGTGATGATTCACGACGACGATGTCGGCCTGCTGCGCCTCGCGGCGCGCCTGCATCACGAAACAGTCCTTGTAGTGCGGACATTCCTGACCGAGGC
Source organism: Paraburkholderia sabiae (assembly GCF_030412785.1). Lineage (NCBI taxonomy): Bacteria > Pseudomonadati > Pseudomonadota > Betaproteobacteria > Burkholderiales > Burkholderiaceae > Paraburkholderia > Paraburkholderia sabiae. The sequence continues at coordinate 1,345,724 of NZ_CP125295.1, read as the reverse complement.
AGTTGTCGCGCGTCGACGTGACCATCGACCACACGGCGGCCGTCTCCGGCACGCTTGCGAGCTCGGCCTTGTCGCCCGTGCGCGTGATCTTCGCGAAGCGGATGATGTCCTGCAGATACGACGTTTCCTGGCGCGACGGCAAACGCCCGTTGTCCGCCGTGCGTTGCAGATAGTAGTGACACAGATAGTTCGCGCGCCCCTTCAGCATCGCGACGGACACAGGCACGGCGAGCGCGTCGCGCACGGTCGGAATGTCGCGCTGGAAGAGCTGATCCTGCAGGTGCTTCGTGCCCGTGGAGACGATCACCTTGCCGCCCCACAGCATCGCGGGCACGAGGTACGCATAGGTCTTGCCCGTGCCCGTACCGGCTTCGACGATCAGCGTGTTTTCGCCGCCTTCGAGATTGCTTTCGGCAGCCGGGCTTGCATCTGACTGAGCGTCCGCTGCCGATGACGATTGTTGCAGGCGCCGTGCGGGACGCTTCTGCGCTTCGAACATCGCGGGCTCGGGCATCGCGCGGCCCGATGCTTCCATTGCGGCGGCAACCGCTCGCGCCATCTCGATCTGCGAAGCACGCGGCCGGTAGCCGTCGATCTGACGCGCCAGCAGCCCATCGGCGGCGAAGATGTCGGCGAGTTCCGACGATCGCTTGTGAGTCAGCGACGCGGCCAGTGCGCCGCCGCCCGTCGCGCCTTTCGTGGCACGCTCGTCGGCAACCGACGCGACAGCGCCCGATGCGTCATCGGACGCCGGCCGGGAAGAAGATTGAAGCGGTGAGTTCAAGGCAAGCGATTCCTGCAAAGTCCGGCGCGCCACACACTGAACGGGGCCGGCGCCTGCCTGGCCGCGCTGTCAGCTGCGTGCTTCCGGTTCAAGCTGCAATTGCAGCAAGATGATGGTGTCCTTGACCTTGAGTTTGCGCTTTTTCAGGCGCTGTATCTCGAGGTCGTCGATGCCGGGTTCCTCGGACATTCTGTCGATCAACCGGTCGAGGTCGCTGTGCTCCGACTCGAGTTGCAGAATGCGGTCGCGCAGTGTGTCCGCGTTGATGACGCGATGATGGTCGCGCATGCTCGCCTCCTCTTTCGAAATGGCGAAGGCCGCGCTGCGCGGTCGCTCCGCTCGAGGTTGCTGTCCGGCCTGAAACGCGTTACGTCTGTTGCTGACTGATGCGGTTTATTGCTGCTGCTTACTGCTGCTGTTGTTGCTGCTTCTGTTGCTGTTCGAGCTGCTGTTGCTGCTTCGCCTGCTCTTCCTGCTTCTGTTTGGCCTTCTCGGCCGCCTGCTTCTGACGCTCGGTGACATCCGCCTTGTGCTGCGTCGCTTCCGTCTGCTTCTGCTCGTAGCGCTGCTGCTTCTCGACGCGCTCCTGAGCCTTCTGTGCAGCCTGACGATGTGCCTCGTCGAGCTTGCGCTGGAAGTCGGCCTGCTTCGCGTCGTACGCCTTCTGGTTCGCGGCGGCCTGCGACGGCGAGATGCCGCGCTGCGCCTGATCGATGGCGTGCTGTTGCTGCTTCTGCTGATACGCCTGCTCGTTCGCCGCGCGCTGCGGCGCTTCCGAATCACGCTGCGCCTGGTTCAACTGATGCTGACGCTGCTTGTCCTCGTACGCCTGCGCATTACGCGTGTCCTGCGCTTCGCGCGCGGGCGCTTCCGCCTCGTTCTGCGCGCGCTTGACGGCCGCCTGCTCGTCACGTTGACGCGCGTGCTCGACGCGCTTTTCGTCGTCGAGGGCAAGCTGCTCCTTGCGGATGTCGGCTGCCACGACGCGCATGTCGTCACGCGCCGAATTCAGACAATGATTGACGAAAAACTTGCTATAACAGTTGTGCTGGGCGACGGCGTAACGATAGTTGTTGTCGGCCGTGCGGGCATCGAGCGCCTTCTGGCGCACGTCGAAATCGTTCGCGGCAGGCGCATCCGCTGCCGGCACGCCAGAAGCCAGCAAACCCGAAGCCGCCACCGCCGACGATGCGCCCATCGCGCTCTCCTGCGCATCCGCCATCACCGGTGCAAAGGCCGCGCTGGCGACAAACGCGAGCGAAGCGGCAAGCGCGACACGTCGGATGGACGCGGCAAACCCGAAGGCGACGAAAGCAACGGGCGCCCTGGAAACGGGCGATGCAAGCGTGGATCGAAGCGAGGATCCGGGCGAAATGCGGGAGGTCGGCAACGTCGTAGATGGGCAACGGAACATGCCTGAAATTCTATCACCCCGCGGTTGAGCGCTCGTTCATTTATGGCAAAATGCCCCGCTTCAACGAGCTTTCATGCGCTTGCGCGCCTTTTTCAGCAACCCGGCCGCCACGCCTCTCGCGCCGCGCGGCCACAGTCGAATCCGGCAGGAACATCAAGACCCTATGACGGACACCGTAGCACTCAAAATCGTACAGCGCATCGCCACCGAACTCACCGTCCAGCCGCGCCAGGTCGCGGCCGCGGTGCAATTACTCGATGAAGGATCGACTGTCCCGTTTATCGCCCGGTACCGGAAGGAAGTCACCGGCAATCTCGACGACACGCAACTGCGTACGCTCGAAGAACGCCTGCTTTATCTGCGCGAACTCGAAGACCGGCGCGCCGCGATCATCGCGAGCATCGACGAACAGGGCAAGCTCACCGACGAACTGCGCACCGCGATCGAAGGCGCCGACAGCAAGCAGGTGCTCGAAGACCTCTATCTGCCGTACAAGCCGAAGCGCCGCACGCGCGCGCAGATCGCCCGCGAAGCCGGCCTGCAGCCGCTCGCCGATGCGCTCCTCGCGAATCCGCTGCTCGATCCGCAGACGGAAGCCGCGCAATACGTCGATGCCGAGAAAGGCGTCGCGGACATCAAGGCCGCGCTCGACGGCGCGCGCGACATTCTCTCGGAGCAGTTCGGCGAAACGGCCGAAGTGCTCGGCAAGCTGCGCGACTATCTGTTCAACCAGGGCGTCTTGACGTCGACGGTGGTCGAAGGCAAGGAACGCGAAGAAGGCGAGAAATTCCGCGACTACTACGACTACTCGGAAACGATCCGCACGGTGCCGTCGCATCGCGCGCTCGCGCTCTTCCGCGGCCGTAATGCTGGCGTGCTGATGATCAAGCTCGGCCTCGGCGAAGAACTCGACGCGCAGGTGCCGCATCCCGGCGAAGCGATGATCGCGCGCCACTTCGGCATCGCGAACCAGGGCCGCCCCGCCGACAAATGGCTCTCCGACGTGTGCCGCTGGTGCTGGCGCGTGAAGGTGCAGCCGCACATCGAAAACGAGCTGCTCACGAATCTGCGCGAAGAAGCCGAAAGCGAAGCGATCCGCGTGTTCGCACGTAACCTGAAGGATCTGCTGCTCGCCGCGCCGGCTGGTCCGAAGGCCGTGATCGGTCTCGATCCGGGCCTGCGTACGGGTGTGAAGGTCGCCGTCGTCGATCGCACGGGCAAGCTGCTTGCCACCGACACGATCTACCCGCACGAGCCGCGCCGCGACTGGGACGGCTCGCTCGCGAAGCTCGCGCGCATTGCCGCGCAGACGCAGGCGGAACTGGTGAGCATCGGTAATGGCACGGCATCGCGCGAAACGGACAAGCTCGCGAGCGAACTGATCGCGAAGCATCCGGAACTGAAGCTGCAGAAGATCGTCGTGTCGGAAGCCGGTGCATCGGTGTATTCGGCGTCGGAACTCGCTGCGAAGGAGTTCCCGGAACTGGATGTGTCGCTGCGCGGCGCGGTGTCGATTGCGCGTCGTCTGCAGGATCCGCTCGCCGAACTGGTGAAGATCGAGCCGAAGGCGATCGGCGTCGGCCAGTATCAGCACGACGTGAACCAGCGCGAACTGGCGCGTTCGCTCGATGCCGTCGTCGAAGACTGCGTGAACGCCGTCGGCGTGGATGCGAACACGGCGTCCGTCGCGCTGCTTGCGCGCGTGTCCGGTTTGAACGCGACGCTCGCGCGCAACATCGTCGATTATCGCGATGCAAACGGTCCGTTCTCGACGCGCGAGCATCTGCGCAAGGTGCCGCGTCTCGGCGACAAGACCTTCGAACAGGCTGCGGGCTTCTTGCGGATCAACGGCGGCGAGAATCCGCTCGATCGTTCGTCGGTGCACCCGGAAGCGTATCCCGTCGTCGAGCGGATGCTCGCGAAGATCGCGAAGAACGTCGGCGAAGTGCTGGGTAATCGCGATGCGTTGTCGCGGCTCTCGCCTGCCGAGTTCGTCGACGATCGTTTCGGTCTGCCGACCGTGCGCGACATTCTCTCCGAACTCGAGAAGCCGGGCCGCGATCCGCGTCCTGAGTTCAAGACGGTGACGTTCCGCGAAGGCGTCGAGAAGATTTCCGATCTTTCGCCTGGGATGGTGCTCGAAGGCGTCGTGACGAATGTGGCCGCGTTCGGCGCGTTCATCGATATCGGCGTCCATCAGGATGGGCTCGTGCACGTGTCGGCGATGTCGACCAAGTTCATCAAGGATCCGCACGAAGTCGTGAAGGCCGGGCAGATCGTCAAGGTTAAGGTGCTTGAGGTTGACGTCAAGCGTCAACGGATCGCGTTGACCATGCGGATGGATGATGAGTTTGCTGCGGCAGCGCCTGCACGGACGCAGGAGCGGTCTGGTGGTGGGCGTTCTTCGGGTGGTGGTGCTGCTCGCGCGCAGCAGCAGCGCTCGCGGGGCCCGGAGCCTGTTAATGCTATGGCGGCTGCGTTTGCTAAATTGAAGCGTTAAGTTTTTTTGCTGCGCAGGCGTTGAGTGGTGGTAGCGATTCTTGCGCTGGCATCCGCGAATTCGTATCCGTGCTTCTTGCGTCGCCCCTGTGCGGGGCGGCACCTACTTTTCTTTGCAGCGGCAAAGAAAAGTAGGCAAAAGAAAGCCGCTTCAAACCTCCGGTGCCTGCCCGGATACCGCTACGGCGCAGATTCTTTGAGCGATCGCTCAGCAACGCAACACTCCGTAGAAAGCCCGCAGTCAACCACGCGCGGCGCGAAAGATGACATCCACTTGGGGCACATTCGGTCGGCTTGTTCTTGTGTGTTTGCCGTGGGTTTGATTGCGGCGGTATGTGCTCCAGACTATGTGTGGGGTTTCGCGGCGTGCGCGGTTGACTGCGAGCTTTCCACAGGGTGCGGACGTTGCTGCGCGACAGCTCAGAGAACCTGTGCCGAAGCGGTATCCTGGCAGCCACCGGAGGTACAAAAGCGGCTTTCTTTTGCCTACTTTTCTTTGCCGCTGCAAAGAAAAGTAGGTGCCGCCCCGCACAGGGGCAACGCGTGAACTACCGATACGAAATCGCGGACGCCAGCGACAAAAACCAAAAGCAAAGAATGGCGACTAACGTCGCAGACAAAAACCCCACTAAATCTCGATCTTAGTCCCCAACTCCACCACCCGATTCGCCGGAATACTAAAGAAATCCGTCGGCTTAGCCGCATTCTGATGCATCCACGCGAACACACGTTCGCGCCACACGGACATGCCTGGCAACTGCGTCGGCACGACAGTCTCTCGTGCAAGAAAGAACGACGTATCCATCAACTCGAACGACATGTCATGCGACACGCTGATCTGCTCGAGCACGGCCTTCACATCAGGTGTCTCGTTGAACCCATAAGCCGCCTTCACGAGAAACAGACCACCGCTGACATCCTTCACCGTCAGCCGATCCTTGTCATCGACATAAGGAATATCCCGCGTGATGAACGTCAAAAAGATCGTCCGCTCATGCAGCACCTTGTTGTGCTTGAGGTTATGCAAGAGGCTCACTGGAACCAGCGTCGCGCTGCCCGTGAGATAGATCGCCGTGCCCGACACGCGATGAGGCGGATGCGCGAGCAGCCCCTGCACGAACGGCATCAGCGGAATACCGTCGGCCGCGGTGCGCTCCTTCACGATCATGCGCCCCTTGAACCACGTCATCAGCAGGAAGAACAGCAGCGCGCCGATACAGAGCGGCAGCCAGCCGCCCTCCGCCACCTTCAGCAGATTCGCGCCGAAGAAACCCAGATCAACGATCAACAGCGCACCGATGATCATCGCCACCACGCCCTTGTTCCAGTTCCACACCTTCACCATCACGACGCTGGCGAGAATCGTCGTAATCACCATCGTCGCCGTCACGGCAATACCGTAGGCCGCAGCCAGATTGTCCGAACTCTTGAACGCGACGACGATGCACAGAATGATGAACAGCAGCATCCAGTTGACGACGGGCACGTAGATCTGCCCGATCGCCAGTTCCGACGTGTGCAGGATCTTCATACGCGGCACATACCCGAGCTGAATGGCCTGACTCGTCAGCGAGTACGCACCCGAAATCACCGCCTGCGATGCGATGACGGTAGCGACCGTCGACAGCACCACGAGCGGCAGCAGCGCCCAGTCGGGAGCGAGCAGGAAGAACGGATTTTCGATCGCCTTCGGATCGTGCATCAGGAGCGCGCCCTGGCCGAAGTAGTTCAGCACCAGCGACGGCATCACCAGCGTGTACCACGCGCAGCGAATGGGCGCCGCGCCGAAGTGACCCATGTCGGCGTAAAGCGCTTCCGCGCCCGTCAGCACCAGCACCACCGAACCCAGCACCACGTAAGCCTGCAACACATGCGCCGACATGAACGACGCCGCGTAGTACGGATTGAGCGCCTTGATGACTTCCGGCGACTGCACGATGTGCGACAGGCCGAGCACCGCGAGCGTCAGGAACCACAGCACCATGATCGGGCCGAACAGCCGGCCGACCATCGCCGTCCCGTGGCGCTGGATCCAGAACAGCAGCACGAGGATCACCATCGTGAGCGGCAGCACCAGATGCGAGAGCTTGGGTGCGGCAATCTCCAGACCTTCGACGGCCGACATCACCGAAATGGCCGGTGTGATCACCGCATCACCGTAAAACATGCAGGCGCCGAAGATGCCGAGCATCATCAGGAGGCCGGCCGCCTTGCTCTTCGTGTCGAACGAACGCAGCGACAGCGCCATCAACGCGAGCACGCCGCCCTCGCCGTTATTGTCGGCGCGCATCACGAACATCACGTACTTGATGCTGACGACCACGATGATGGCCCAGAACAGCAGCGAGATGACGCCGAGAATGGAGCTCTCGGTGAGAGGGATACCGTGGGAGGGGCTGAAGGCTTCTTTCAGCGAGTACAGCGGGCTTGTGCCGATATCCCCGAAAACCACGCCGATCGCAGCAACTGCAAGCGATGGCAACGGCTGCTTGGGGACGTGTGGGTTATCTGTCATAAACGCGAAAAGAATCCGTTCCTGAGCGGCAAAAACGAACGCTATTCTAAAGAATAGTGGCGTCAAAGCCCACCATCCGACCCGTTGTGCGCACGCCACGCGATCGCGTAACGGCAGTCCAGTGTAGCATCGCACCCTTGTTCCGGCCTGCGTTTGCGCGTGTCAAGGGTGGCATTGTCAAATTTTTCTCGTCGCGTTGCGTGGTCATGCGCCGCCTCATCTTCATGATGAAACGGACATAAAAAAAAGGAGCCTCGCAAGGCTCCGTCTCATCTTCCCCCGAATCGCGCCTATCGAATGACGCGACGGCGGTTCGATACTAGCTGGCGTCCGTCGAACGCTCCTGGCCGCGCTTGATCCACGCGCTCAGGTTATGCGGACGCACCGTGTCCCATTCCTCGAACGGTTGATGGATCCACGGGTTCGTCGCGAGATACTGGACGTGATAGTCCGGCTTCACCTTCGAGCACGCCTTCCACCACAGCACAGCCGAACGCACCGCCGTGATCGCCGGATAGCGTTCCTTCAGATGCTGCTGCACGCGCGCAAGCGTCACGCCCGAATCGACGAGATCGTCGACCAGCAACACGTTGCCCGACAGCTCACCGCGCGTCATCGTGATGTATTGCGCGATATCGAGTTCGCCCTGCTCCGTGCCCGCCGCTTCGCGATACGAACTGGTCGCGAGGATCGCGAGCGGCAGGTCGTAGATACGCGAAAGCTGATCGCCGACACGCAGGCCGCCGCGCGCGAGACACAGGATCTTGTCGAACTTCCAGCCCGATTCATGCACGCCAAGCGCAAGCATCTCGATCAGCCGGTGATATTCGTCCCAGCCGACCCACAAGTTGCGCTCGTCGTTGCGCGGGTCTTTCATTTCAATCATCGGTACACCCTGAATCATGCTGCATTAAACCTTGAACGGGTGACGCAGAAGAATGGTTTCGTCGCGGTCCGGACCCGTCGACACCATGTCGATCGGCACGCCAGCGACTTCCTGCACGCGCGTCAGGTAAGCCTGAGCGTTGGCGGGCAGCTTGCTCCATTCCTTGATACCGACGGTGCTTTCCTTCCAGCCACCGAACGTTTCGTACACCGGCTCGCAACGCGACACTTCATACGCGCCGCGCGGCAGGATGTCGGCGTCCTTGCCGTCGACCGTATAGCCGACGCACAGCTTCACTTCATCGAGGCCGTCGAGCACGTCGAGCTTCGTGATGCACAGACCCGACACGCCGTTGATCTGGATCGCGCGACGCAGTGCGGCGGCGTCGAGCCAGCCCGTGCGGCGTGGACGCCCCGTGACCGAACCGAATTCCTTGCCGACCTTCGCGAGCGTCAGACCGACTTCTTCCTGACGGTTCGCGTTGTCTGCGTCGTACAGTTCGCTCGGGAACGGGCCCGAACCAACGCGCGTGCAGTACGCCTTCGTGATGCCGAGAATGTAGTCCAGCTTCTGCGGACCAATGCCCGCGCCCGACGTCGCCGCGCCTGCGACGCAGTTGCTCGACGTGACGAACGGATACGTGCCGTGATCGATATCGAGCAGCGTGCCTTGCGCGCCTTCGAACAGCAGATTGTTGCCCGCGTGGTTCTCGTCGTACAGACGACGCGACACGTCGGCAATCATCGGCTTCAGACGGTCGGCGTAGCCAAGCATCATGTCGAGCGTCTGCTGATAGTCGACAGCCGGCGCGCCGAGATATTGCGTGAGCACGAAGTTGTGGAAGTCGAGATTCGCGCGCAGGCGTTCAGCGAAGACTTCGGGCTGGAACAGATCCTGGACGCGCAGACCGCGGCGCGCGACCTTGTCTTCGTACGCCGGACCGATGCCGCGACCCGTCGTGCCGATCTTGCCGGCGCCGCTGCGTGCTTCGCGGGCCTGGTCGATGGCAACGTGGTACGGGAGGATCAGCGTGGTGGCTTCGGAAATGAAGAGACGTTTTTGCACGTCGACGCCGGCCGATTCCAGCTCTTCGATTTCCTTGAACAGTGCTTCCGGCGACAACACGACGCCATTACCGATATAGCAGGCGACGCCCGGGCGCATGATGCCCGACGGAATCAGACGCAAGATGGTTTTCTTGCCGCCGATGATGAGCGTATGACCGGCGTTGTGACCGCCCTGGAAACGAACGACGCCTTGCGCGTGGTCCGTGAGCCAGTCAACGATCTTGCCTTTGCCCTCATCACCCCACTGGGTACCCACGACGACAACGTTGCGTCCCGGGTTCACATTCACTGCGCTGGCAGACATGTTGTTTCTTAAGCTGGTTAAAAACGTATTCTACCTATGTTCGGAGAAGGTTCCGGATTTTTTCGCGGACTGAGGCCCCGAATTTTCCCGAATTTTCCTTTTCCGCTCAAAGGCATGGATGAACCGCATCGTCCAAAGGCCGTCGCAGCGGCCGATGGCGGGCGGGCATTCCGATCGTTGCGGCATCACGTTTCACATGACGCCGCGCGCATTCATCACATTCACGACTTCGCTTCGACAACCCACTTTCCATTGCGCTCGACCAGCACGCGATCGCACGCGAATTCGTCGAGTGCATGATCGTGGCCCGGCAACGCCTGGATCACGACTTCGCCTGCATCGCGCAACGCAGCGACGCTCGTACGCAACGCGTCGTCGTGTTGCCACGGCGCGAGAATCGCGCTGCTGCGCGCCTCGATCGGCGAGATGCGCGCGACTTCGCGCAGATCGAGCGAGAAGCCCGTCGCTGCACGCGCGCGGCCATACGCCTGGCCGACCTTGTCGTAACGGCCGCCGCGCGCGACGGCGTTCGGCACGCCATCGACGTACGCAGAGAACATCACGCCGCTGTGATACGCGTAGCCGCGCAGATCGGCGAGATCGATCATCACTTCCGCGCCGCCGACCTGTTGCGCGAGGAACGCGAGGTCGTCGAGCGCGCGCGAGATTTCCGGCGCATTCGGCAGACGCGCACGCGCTTCTTCGAGCACGGTCGCATCGCCGTACAGCGTGGGCAGTGCGCGCAGCGCGTCGCGCGTGACGGGCGTGAGGTTCGCCGTTAGTTCGTTCAGCAGCGGCACGTCCTTGCCAGCGAGCGCTTCATAGAGCGATTCGCCGAGCGCCGCAGCGGCCGGCTCGCCGGCGACCAACGCGCCCAGCACGGCTGCATGGCACAGATCGAGACGGACGCGGCCGAGACCCGCGAGATGCAGCGCGTCGAGCATCAATTGCTGGATTTCCAGATCCGCTTCGAGACCGGCATGACCGTAAATTTCGGCGCCGATCTGGATCTGCTCGCGCGTCGCGTGCAGGCCGCGCGGACGCGTATGCAGCACGTTGCCTGCATAGCACAGACGCGTCACGCCTTGACGGTTCAGCAAGTGCGCATCGATACGCGCGACCTGCGGCGTGATGTCGGCGCGCAGGCCGAGCGTGCGGCCCGACAGCTGATCGACGAGCTTGAACGTACGCAGGTTCAGGTCGCTGCCTCCGCCCGTCAGCAGCGACTCCAGATATTCGAGCAGCGGCGGCATGACCATCTCATAGCCGTATGCGCGAAAACGGTCGAGCAGGCGACGGCGCAGTTCTTCGATCTTGCGTGCCTCCGACGGCAGCACGTCGGCAATATTCTCGGGAAGTAACCAGGTCGACATCGATACAGTCCTACGACGGTGAATCCGGCGTCATGGCAGACGCCGTTGAAAATGGGAGCGACGCACGACGCGTGCGCGGCGCAAAAAGCGCTGACGGGCTTCGGGTACCGCTGCGTTGGCGGTGACGACGTGCCGCCCTTTCATGGAGGCGGCGATCGATAGCGGCCATTCAGTCGCGGCGCGACCGGATGCCGCGAGTGCCCGACGGCCGGCACGGACTCGGGACGTCACCTCATGAGCGACGCCCGAACGCTGCACGACGCTAGGTGGCGATCAACAGCAGCAACAGCCCGAGCACCATGACGATCAGTCCGCCGATCCGGATATGGTGCGGCGGGCGCTCCGCTATTTTACGAAACGTGTCGCGCCAGGCGCTCGGAAATACGAACGGAAACATCCCCTCGATGATCAGCATCAGTGCGATCGCGAGCAATAACGAGCCGGCTATGTCCATGCGATGAGGCCGCCGCGATTCGTATGCCGCGGCGTTCCGGTAATCAGTGTTTGTGCGCGCCCGTCGACGCGGCGGGAGACGATTGCGATTGAGCGGCGCCGCCGCCATCCGGGCCACGCATGAAGCGGAAGAACTCGCTGCTCGAGTCGACGACCATCACGTCGCCCGGCTTGAAGCTGTTCTTGTACGCCTGCATGCTTTGGTAGAACTGATAGAACTGCGGATCGCGGCCGTATGCGTCGGCGGCGATCGATGCAGCCTTGCCGTCGCCGTCGCCCTTGATCGCCTGCGCCTGCTTGTAGGCGTCGGCGAGCACCGCCTGCTGCTGTTGAGCCGCATCCGCCTTGATCTTGTCGGCTTCCGACGCGCCTTCCGAACGCTCCTGATTCGCGATCTGTTCGCGTGCAGCGATCATCCGCTTGAAGACGGAGTCGGCCATGGCTGCGGGAAAGTCGATGCGTGTGAGCGTCACGTCGACGACATCGACACCGAGCGACGCCGCGCCCTTCTGCATGCCGTCGCGCGCCTGCGTCGCGATCGCGTCCTGCTTCGAGAGCGCGTCGGACAACGTGTACTTCGCGAACGCATCGCCGAGCGCGCCGCGCGCGAGCAGCGCAAGACGGTCGGTCAGGCTTTGCACGTCGCCCTTCGTTTCGGAGACGAGCTTCACCGGATCGGACACACGGAATTTGACGACCGGATTTACCAGCAATTCGGTTTTGTCGGAGGTGGCGTAGCGGTCTTCGTCGGGCGTATCGAGCGACTGGATGCGCGTGTCCACCGACGTCACCGTTTGCAACGGCGGCGGCAGCTTCACATGCAGACCGGGACCGGCGAGCGTCGGCGCGGCGTCGCCGCGCGCGGACACGACGGCCATATGCCGCTGATCGACGACGAACACCATCGACGATGCCGCGAACAGCACGATGACGATAGCTACGACGAGCGCAACGATTTTGTTCATGTTCGCGCTCCTTATTGCAGATCGTCTTCGCGGCCGCGGCTGCGGAACGAATCGCGCGAACGGAAGGCATCGCTTGCCGCTGCGGCCTGACTGGCGCTGCTGACGGGTGCGGCCGGCGGCGTGATGATGGTCGGCGGGTTGCCGCCTTGCGTCGCCGGTTGGGTACCCTGTGCGTTTTGTTGACCTTGAGCGGACGCTGCACCCTGCCCGCCCTGCGCCGCCGGAGCCGAACCGGCTGCAGCCGACTCGGCCGCGCGCTGGCGCGTCTGTTCGACGAGCTTGTCGAGCGGCAGGTACAGCACGTTGCTACCCGACTTGCTGTCGACGAACACCTTCGTCGTGTTCGAATAAATCTGCTGCATGGTTTCGAGGTACATCCGGTCGCGGATCACAGCAGGCGCCTTCGAATACTGTGCATAGACTTCCTTGAAACGCTCGGCATCGCCTTCCGCCTGGGCGACGACGCGGTCGCTATACGTCTTTGCTTCGTCGATCATGCGTTCGCCTTCCGCCTTCGCACGCGGCAGGAGTTCATTCGCGTAGGCCTGGGCGTCGCGCTTCGCGCGTTCGCGGTCCTGACGCGCTTTCGCGGCATCGTCGAACGCAGCTTGCACCTGATCGGGCGGCTGCACGCTCTGGATCGTCACGCCTGTCACGGCGAGACCCGTGTGATATTCGTCCAACGAATGCTGGATGGTTTCCGTCAGTTGCGCGCGAATCGCCTCGCGGTCCTGGTACAGGATGTCGTTCGTACTGAGCGACCCGACGATCTCGCGCACCGCCGCCTGCGCGGCCTGCGTGACGCTCTGATCGGGATCGGCGCTGCGGAACAGGTAATCGGTCGGCTTGCGAATCTGGTACTGAACGGCGAAGCGGACGTCGACGATATCGGCGTCGTGCGTGAGCATCGACGCGTCCTTCACATTCGCGAGACGTACCACGTTGTTGCGGCCGATTTCCACCGAGCGCACCTGGCCGACATTGACGATTTCATGGGACTCGAACGGATACGGCATGCGCCAGTGCACGCCCTGTCCGGCCGTGCCGCGCAGCTGGCCGAAGCGCAGCACGACGGCCGCCTGGCCGTCCTGCACGACGAACACACCGCTGCCGAGATAAATGGCGACCAGCACGCCGATGATGATGCCAACGCCGATGCGCGCGCCACGCCCGTTATCCGGACGCGGGCCGCCGCCACCGCCCTTGCGGCCGAAGATGCGTGAGAGGCGCCGGTTGAAGTCGCGCCACATTTCGTCGAGATCGGGCGGACCTTCGCTGTCCTTGCCGTTGGGCGGGCGCTTCGAATCGTTCAGACGCTGGCGATCGCCATTGCCTTCGCCCCGGCCCCAGCGCGGGTCGTTCAGCGACAACATGGCGCGCAGACGCAGCCAGATACTCCGCTCGTTGTAATCGTTCACCTGTGTTCGTTCACCAGAGTAGACAGCGGGTCAATGCAATTGGAACGGGTCGGCGCCCGTGTCTGGGATCTTGCGGTCGTCGCGGTCGTCTTCGCCGGCATTATCGCGTTGCTCTTGATAAATGGCCGCCGCTCTCGGATCTCCCTCCGACAGTAGACCGTCAGACTCCGGAAGTTGTTCGGCAGTTGCGATTTCGGCGATGGCAGCGCGCAGTGTGTCCAGCCCTTGCCCCGTACGCGCGCTCAAAAAGACGCGCGAAATATTACCATACTCGTCCCTTTCAACTGCGTCGCCTCGGGCCGCCAGTTCAGGCACGGCGTCGATCTTGTTGAACACGAGCACCTGCCGGATCGTGTCCGCGCCGATTTCGCGCAAGACGTCGTTGACCTGATCGATCTGGTCGAGCCGCACTGCGCTCGATGCATCGACGACATGCAGCAGCAGGTCCGCGTGAATGGTTTCTTCGAGCGTGGCGCGGAAAGCGGCCACGAGTTGGTGAGGCAATTCGCGGATAAATCCTACGGTGTCCGACACGACGATCTGCCCGACCTCTTCGCCGAGATAGACGCGGCGCGAGGTGGTGTCGAGCGTCGCGAACAGCTGGTCGGCGGCGTAGGCCTGCGCCTTGGTGAGCGCATTGAACAGTGTGGATTTGCCCGCGTTCGTATAGCCGACGAGCGAGACCGACATCGTGCGATTGCGTGCCCGCGCGCGACGCTGCGTGCCATGCTGGCGACGCAGTTTTTCGAGCCGGCCCTTGAGCATCTTGATGCGCTCGCCGATCAGCCGGCGGTCGGTTTCAAGCTGCGTTTCACCCGGACCGCGCAGACCGATACCACCCTTCTGACGTTCAAGGTGAGTCCAGGCGCGCACGAGTCGCGTGGCAAGGTACTGCAGTTGCGCGAGTTCGACCTGCAGCTTGCCTTCGTGGCTGCGCGCGCGTTGCGCGAAGATGTCGAGGATCAGGCTGGTACGGTCGACGACACGCCTGTTAAGCGTACGCTCCAGATTACGCTGCTGCGCAGGTGCGAGCGCGTGATTGAAGATGACGATGTCGATGTCGTTCGCTTCGCACGCGATGCGCAGCTCTTCCGCCTTGCCGCTGCCGACGAACATCGCGGCATCGGGGCTGGAACGGCGACCGGTGAGAGTGACGGCGGGATGGGCGCCCGCGCTTTGCGCGAGCAGGCTGAGTTCTTCGAGACTGGCTTCGAAATCGATCTTTCCGAAGTCGATGCCGACAAGCGCTGCGTTGATCAAATTGGTGGATGTCAAAATGAAGCGGCCGGGCAGTGTCGCCTGCGGACGACGCTCGACCGGCCGCGACGAAGGGTTAGGACGATTCGGAATCGGGGTGGAAATTCACCGGACGGGCAGGCACGACAGTCGAAATGGCGTGCTTGTAAACCATCTGGGTTACCGTATTCCGGAGCAACACGACGTACTGGTCGAACGATTCAATGTTCCCTTGAAGCTTGATGCCGTTGACCAGATAGATCGAGACCGGCACGTGCTCTTTACGCAGTGCGTTCAAAAACGGGTCTTGTAACAATTGCCCTTTGTTGCTCATAGCAAACTCCGTGTTTTTTTGCAGGTTGACTTTATTGTCGGCGAAGAAAAAGAAATCCGCCGTCAATCGCTACACTATAGCTGATTTTTATCGACCAGCGCTTTGCCTGGCCATTCGGCCAGGACCCAATGTACATGCGGGTTTCAGCCCGGATTTCAAGCAGGGATCAGCCTGCGTTTCAGCCCTGTCTCAGTCTTTGTCCGCGTAAGGATTCGTCGAGGACCGGAACTCTATCCGCAATGGAGTGCCCGTCAGCGCGAAAGTTTCCCGGAAGCGGTTTTCGAGGTAACGCCTGTACGTGTCAGTGATGGCGTCGAGCGCGTTGCCGTGAATCACGATGATCGGCGGATTCTGTCCCCCCTGGTGCGCGTAGCGCAGTTTCGGACGCACAGGGCCCCGGCGGCGCGGCTGCTGGAACTCGACGGCATCGATCAGCGCGCGCGTGAGCTTCGGCGTCGGCAGCTTGGACATCGCGGCCTTGTAGGCGTCCTCGACGGAGCGCATCAACGGGCCGATGCCCGTCTTTTCCGCTGCCGAAATGAAGTGGAATTTCGCGAATTCGAGGAATTTTAGCTTGCGCTGAAGATCGTTTTTGGTGCGCTCACGCACATGCGGATCGAGCCCGTCCCACTTGTTCACGCCGACCACGAGCGCCCGGCCCTGCTCGACCACGAAGCCCGCGATGTGCGCGTCCTGCTCCGAAATGTCCTGGCGCGCGTCCAGCAGCAGAATCACGACGTTCGCGTCCGAAATCGACTGCAGCGTCTTCACGACCGAGAATTTTTCGATCGCCTCGAACACCTTGCCGCGCTTGCGCAAGCCGGCCGTGTCGATCAGCGTGTACTTTTTGCCTTGCCGTTCGAAGTCGACGTAGATCGAATCGCGCGTCGTGCCCGGCATGTCGAAGGCGATCACGCGGTCTTCGCCGATCAGCGTGTTGACCAGCGTGGATTTGCCGACGTTCGGCCGTCCGACGATCGCGATCTTGATGCCGTGCTGCGCCTTCTCTTCCTCGCTTTCTTCCGGCTGGCCGGCGTACGCGACGTCGAGCGCCTCGTTGATCATCTCCGTCACGCCGTCGCCGTGCGCAGCCGAAATCGCGCGCGGGTCGCCGAGGCCGAGTTCGTAGAAGTCGGCGGCGACGTTCGTGTACTTCATCCCCTCGGCCTTGTTGACGACGAGGAAGATCGGCCGGCCCGTCTTGCGCAGATAGTCGGCGATCGACTTGTCCTGCGGCGCGAGACCGTTGCGGCCGTCGACGATGAACACGATGACGTCCGATTCCTCGACGGCCTGGCGCGTCTGACGCGCCATCTCGAACAGGATGCCGTCCTTCGCGACGGGCTCGAAGCCGCCCGTGTCGACGACCAGATACGGACGCTCACCGCCGACGCGCCCTTCGCCATAGTGGCGGTCGCGCGTGAGGCCGGGCAAATCAGCGACTAGCGCATCGCGCGAACGCGTGAGCCGGTTGAACAGCGTGGATTTCCCCACATTGGGGCGCCCGACGAGGGCAATAACGGGTTTCATCAGATCTTGTTCACAGTGAGGCGCGGGATCGAACGGTCGATCTGCCGCGCCGGCAACGCCATGCGGCCGTTGCACGGCTGCGTTTGACGAAAATTATCACGAATTTGACCCATTTCGAACGCGCGGAGCTTTCGCGTGCGAACGGATGTCAGGTTGGCTGCCTGCGGGTCCGCCGGGTGACTGGGGCGACCCAACCGGCGCGACATGAATGGCGCGACGCCTTCTGGATAACCGTCAGTGCAGCCGACTGGCGGTTTCGGCGATGGAACGGCGTGTTTCTGTCCACGCCTGCGTCCGATCAGGATCGGACGCCATCAAAACAGATGCGGCCGGCAAAGCCGGCCTGCATTCACCGCACGACGCGCTCACAAGGGCACGCCGCACAGCCAATAGCGATTAACGCGGACGGAACCCGTACAGGTCGCCGTCGTGCGTCTGGACGATGAGCGTGTCGCCGGCCAGCACGGGGGCTGCCGTGATCGCGCTGCCGTCCGTCTTCGCGCGGGCGACGAACGTGCCGTCGTCGCGCGACAGGAAGTGCACGAAACCCTTGTAGTCGCCGACCACGGCGGCGTGACCGAGCAGCAGCGGCACGCTGACGTCGCGGCTCTTCAACTGGTCGTTGCGCCACAACTGCTTGCCCGTCGCGGCGTCGTACGCCGACACGACCGCCCAGTCGTCGCCCGCGACCACGACGCGGTCGTCCTGTGCCAGACCGCTGGTGCTCGAAAACGCCTTTTCCCACAGCGCACGGCCCGAGTTCGCGTCGAAGCAACCCAGTTGGCCCTGGAAAGTCACCGCGCAGGTTTCCGCGCCGACCAGCGTGGGCGGGCCCGTCACGTCATTGATACGCTCGACTTCCGTCACGCCCTTCGGGTAAGACACGGGCGTCGTCCAGTAGGCGTCGCCCGTTTGCAGATTGATAGCCGCGAACTGGCCGCCCGGGAAGCCAGCCAGCACCGCCGCGTCGCCCGCGAACGTCATGCCCGACGACACGCGCAGGTTGAGCGGCACCGCGCGATTGCGGTAATTCCACTTCTGCTCGCCCGTTTGCGCGTTGAACGCGGTGATCTGGCCGTCGACTGTACGCACGACCACGAGACCGTTGCCGACCAGCGGCGGCGACAGGATTTCGCCCGGCGCCGTACCCTTCCACGACAGCTTGCCGTTCTGGTCGAGCACGAACACTTCGCCCTTCAGGCCGCCGACGGCCGTCAACGTGCCGTCCGTACCGACGCCCGCCGACAGATCGCCGTCGACCTTCGTGCGCCACACGTCCTTGCCCGTCTTCGCATCGATCTTCGCGACCGAGCCGTTCGCGCCCGCCGCATACACGGTGTCGCCGACCGCAACAGGCGAGAACATGTAGCGCCCGGCCTTACCGACACTGGCCGTCCAGGTCTGCTGCACGTCGAGCACGGGTTTGAACTCGGTGAGCGGCGTGGGAACGCGGCGCTCGTCTTTCGACGATGAGCAGGCCGTCAGAGCGAGCATGGTCATCGCACAGGCAACGGGCACGGCGTAACGTTTCAGCAGATTCATCGGTGAACGAAGCATGTATGTTGTATTGATCAAAAGGTAACGGCGGACGTCGCAGCAGCGCGCAACGTTCAGCCGCCCAGCGCGTCGAGCTTGAACTGGATCAGTTGACGGGCCGAGGCATCGTTCTTCGGCAGCGAGTCGAGCGCGAGCTTGTAAGCCGTGCGCGCATCGTCGCGCTTGCCTTGCGCGGCCAGCAGATCGCCGCGACGGTCCGCGACTACGCCCTTGAACGCATCAGACGGATCGTTCAGCAACGCGAGACCGGCGTCGTAGGCCTTTTCGTCGAGCAGCAGCGACGCGAGACGCAGCTTCGCGATCTGCTTGAATTCGTCGTCCTTCGCGTGGTCGATCGCCCATTGCAACTGCGCCTTCGCGCCCGGCTCGTCGCCGGCTGCATACAGCGCCTTCGCGGCGGCGAGCGCCGTCATCTGCGCGTACGCGGTGCCGCTGAACTTGTCTTCCATGTCGGTCGAGACACGCGAGATGGTCGCCTTGTCCGTGCCCGTCGTGGCTTGCTGAACCTGGTCGTACAGCACGGCCGCTTCCGCAGCCTGATGACGTTGCCAGTAGTTCCAGCCGTTCCAGCCCGCCGCAGCGACGAGCGCGACCAGCACGATCCACGTGACGCCGTTCCCCCACTGCGTCCACCAAGCCTTCAGGCTTTCAATCGATTCTTGTTCGTCGTGGTAACTCATCGCGACGCGTTTTCCTTTCCTGGTGCCTAATATGATCGGGACCGCAGCCGGTGCGGTCCGCAGAACGTTGATGCGCGATGCCGCGCTCAGTCGTCGCCGTCTTCGGTGGACGCAACCATCGCATTGATTAGATATTCGGTCAAGTCTTCGAGCGGCACGGTTTGTTGCTCGCTCTTTCCGCCGCTTTGCGATGCATCGCGTAGTGCCTTAACGCCTGCCGTGCCGTTCGCGATCTCGTCTTCGCCGAGAATCACGGCGAACGCGGCGCCACTCGCGTCCGCGCGCTTCATTTGCGACTTGAAGCTGGCCGCCTGACCGTCAGGACTGCAATGCAGAATCACGTCGAGGCCCGTATCGCGCAGACGCTCCGCGACGATGAACGCGTGGTCGCGCGCCGCTTCGCCCTGATGCGCAACATATACGTCGCAACCTTCGTCTTCCGGAACGAGCTTCTCTTCCTTCAGCAGTTCGAGAATGCGCTCGATGCCCATTGCCCAGCCGCACGCTGCCGTCGGCTTGCCGCCGAGCTGCTCGATCAGCGGATCGTAACGGCCGCCCGCCGCCACCGTGCCTTGCGCGCCGAGCTTGTCGGTCACCCATTCGAACACGGTCAGGTTGTAATAATCCAGACCGCGCACGAGACGCGGATTGATCGTGAACGGAATGTTGTTCGCCTTCAGGATGCGCTGCAGCCCGTCGAAATGTGCACGAGATTCTTCGCCGAGGAAATCGATCAGCTTCGGTGCGTTCTGCGCGACTTCCTGCAGAGCCGGATTCTTCGTGTCCAGCACGCGCAGCGGGTTCGTGTAGAGCCGGCGCTTCGCGTCTTCGTCGAGCACGTCCATGTGCTTTTCGAGGTACGCGATCAATTCGACACGATGCTTTGCGCGCTCTTCAGCGAGACCGAGCGAGTTGATTTCGAGCTTGATGCCCGTCAACCCGAGGTCGTCCCACAGACGCTGACACATCAGGATAATTTCGGCATCCGTATCCGGACCGGCGAAACCAAGCGCTTCGACGCCCACCTGATGGAACTGGCGATAACGGCCGCGCTGCGGACGTTCGTGACGGAACATCGGGCCGATATACCACAGACGCTTCGGGCCGTCGTACAGCATGTTGTGTTCGATCGACGCACGCACGACGGCGGCCGTGTTTTCCGGACGCATCGTCAGGTTCTCGCCGTTCAGCGCGTCGGTGAAGCTGTACATCTCTTTTTCGACGATGTCCGTCACTTCGCCGATACCGCGCGTGAAGAGCTGCGTGTGCTCGATGATCGGCGTACGGATATTCTGGTATCCGTACGAACGCAGCATCGACTTGACCGTCGATTCGAAAAATTCCCACAAGCCGGCGTCCTGCGGAAGGATGTCGTTCATGCCCTTCACGCCGGACAACTTTTCAAGCCGTTTCTTCTGTTCAGTCATCTGTCTTTGATTGACGTTTGGAGATGGAGCGAATCAGGTCGTCGCTTCGGCGCGGACCGCGTTGGGACCATAGCTGCGCTCGACGTAATCGCTCACGATCTGCTGGAATTCCTGCGCGATGTTTTCGCCGCGCAGCGTCTTGACCTTCACGCCGTCGATGAACACGGGTGCGGCCGGGTTCTCGCCCGAACCCGGCAGGCTGATGCCGATGTTCGCGTGCTTCGATTCGCCCGGACCATTGACGATGCAGCCCATCACGGCGACGTGCATCTTCTCGACGCCAGGATACGTGTCGCGCCACATAGGCATCTGCGTGCGCAGATACGTCTGGATCTGCGACGCGAGTTCCTGGAACAGCGTGCTCGTCGTGCGACCGCAGCCAGGACACGCGATAACCATCGGCGTGAATGAACGCAGGCCCATCGTCTGCAGGATTTCCTGGCCGACGATCACTTCGCCCGTACGCGATGCGCCCGGCTCCGGCGTCAGCGAAATACGAATCGTGTCGCCGATGCCCTGCTGCAGCAGCACCGACAGCGCGGCCGTCGACGCAACGATGCCCTTCGAGCCCATGCCCGCTTCCGTCAGGCCCAGGTGCAGCGCGAAGTCGCAGCGCTTCGCGAGTTCCTGATACACGGCGATCAGGTCCTGCACACCGCTCACCTTGCACGACAGAATGATCTTGTCGCGGCCGAGACCGAGTTCGACAGCACGTTCCGCCGAGCCGATCGCCGACTGGATCAGCGCTTCGTACATCACGCTTTGCGCTTCCCACGGTTCGGCGCGCGCCGCGTTTTCGTCCATCATCTTCGCGAGCAGATCCTGATCGAGGCTGCCCCAGTTCACGCCGATCCGCACCGGCTTGTCGTACTTCGCCGCCGCTTCGATCATCTGCGCGAACTGCGTGTCGCGCTTCGCGCCCTGACCGACGTTGCCCGGGTTGATCCGGTACTTCGACAGCGATTCCGCGCAGCCCGGATAGTCGCGCAGCAGCAGATGGCCGTTGTAGTGAAAATCGCCGACGAGCGGCACTGTCACGCCCATGCGGTCGAGCTGCTCGCGAACGGCGGGTACGGCGGCAGCCGCTTCCGGCGTGTTCACCGTGATACGCACGAGTTCCGAACCGGCTTGTGCAAGTTCCTTGATCTGGATCGCGGTGCCGATTGCGTCGGCCGTATCGGTGTTGGTCATCGACTGCACGCGCACGGGCGCGTCGCCGCCGATCGTCACGAGTTGGCCGCCCCAACGCACGTCGACCGCATGCGAGCGGCGACGCGGCGCATGACCGCCGAACACCGGCACGGTCGAAACAATCTGACTGCTGGATTTCACTTGATCGGAGTGCATCGATAAACCCGCTTGCGTCGCCCGCTCATGGCCCGGAACACGTTGAGCCGTGTGACGAAAAACGACGCCTGAATTGAAAAAGCGCCGCGGCCTCAAAGCCGCGACGCACACGATTGATTAGGGTCAGGGCAGCGCGAAACGCGCCACATTGCCCTTCGCCGACGCATATTTGGCCGGGTCGACCGGCTGGCCGTCCAGCGTAATCGAGTCCAGACCCGCCTTGTTGCCGACCGTCACCTTGAGCGGCGGCTGGCCACTGACTTCCTTCGTTTCTCCGCCGTGCACGAGGCCCGAGAACACTTCCTTGCCGTCCTTCTGACGCACGCTGAACCAGCTGTCCTGCTTGACCGACAGCGAGACCGTCGACGAGCCTGCGGGCGCGACCGTCGGCTCGCCAGCGGAAGCCGCCGACGCAGCCGCCGCGACAGCGGGAGCCGCGCTCGCGACCTTCGGCGCGGCAGCGGCCGGCGCGGACGCCGATGCTGCATTCGATGCCGGCGTGACGCCGGCCATCGGAAGCGGCGTGGGCATCGGCGTTGCCGACGAAGCGCCTTCTTCGGCTGACTGCGTTTGCGTGTCGGCTTGGGGCTCGGACGCCGAACCTGTCACCTCGCCCGTCACGGATGCGCCGCTCGCCGGCTGCCCAGCAACCGACGACGCGCTTTCCGTGCTCGCCGAACCGCCCGCGATACCCTTCAGACGCGCGAGCCATGCATTGGAATCGCCATTGTTCGTGTGCCACATGGCAAGCGCGATCACCACGACCACAGCAAGTGCCACGACCCAGATCCACGAACGACGACGCGGCGCACTCGTACCCAGCGACAGCGACACCTTGCCGCGCGGCAAATCCGTTCCCGCCGACGCGGGCATGGTCAGCGCGGGTTCCGGCACGCCTTTTTCGCGACGCAGCGCCTGCGTCATCGGTGCCGGATCAGCGCCCACCATCTTCGCGTAGCTGCGCACCACGCCCAGCGCGAACGTCGTGTCCGGCAACTGGCTGAGATCGCCTGCTTCGAGCCCGCGCAGCTTGCCCGGCGAGACCTTCAGGCGCGCCGACACATCCTCGATCGACCAACCCTTCGATTCGCGCAACTGCGCGAGCCGCGCGCCGACGGCAGCCAGCGAGTCGAACCCGGTCGGCACGGCAGCCGGCGCGGCCGCCGACAGCGGTCGATCCGAATGTGTATCCATGTCGTGCGGTTGCGGGTGCTGCGGCTCACTCATCCCAAATCCTTTCGCGTCGATTCTTTTATCACTCATGCGAACGGGCGGCTTTTTGCCGTGCCCGGTTTCGCAGACCGTTTATAACAAAATGTGCGGCTGCACGTGCCGCTTCCGATCGATTTTGCAAACTTTCTTTTCACTTCACCCGACATGGCGCGCCCCGAGAAGCCGGCTTGCTGACTTGCCGCCTCTTTGCGCCTGTCGAGGGCCTTACACGGCACGGACTTCGATGACCTTGCCCTTGCCGGTTCGCTCGGCGAGGCGCGTACGGTCCTTGACGGCGCCGGCCAGTTGACCGCACGCCGCGTCGATGTCGTCGCCACGCGTCTTGCGCACGGTCGTGACGACGCCTGCGTCGATCAACACCTGCGCGAAACGCTTGATCTGTTCGTTCTTCGAACGCAATAAACCCGACTCCGGAAACGGATTGAACGGAATCAGGTTGAACTTGCACGGCACGTCACGGGTAACGGCGAGCAACTCGCGTGCATGCGCCTCGCTGTCGTTCACGCCGTCGAGCATGCAGTATTCGAATGTGATGAAGTCGCGCGGCGCGACTTTCAGATATCGCTGGCAAGCCGCCATCAGCTCGCGCAACGGATACTTCTTGTTGAGCGGCACCAGCTCGTCGCGCAGCGCGTCGTTCGGCGCGTGCAGCGAGACGGCGAGAGCCACGGGGAGATCGGCGCCGAGCCGGTCCATCATCGGCACCACGCCCGAAGTGGACAGCGTAACGCGACGGCGCGACAGCCCGTACGCGTTGTCGTCGAGCATCAGGCGCATGGCGGGCACGACCGCGTCGTAATTGAGTAGCGGCTCGCCCATGCCCATCATCACGACGTTCGTGACGACGCGCTCACCCTTGCCCTCACCGCCCGTCGCGCGGCCGCCGGCCGTGCCGAGCGATGCCCGCAGCGCAAACTCGGCCATGCGCAACTGGCCGATGATTTCGCCCGTGCTGAGATTGCGTGAGAAACCCTGCTTGCCCGTCGAACAGAACCGGCAATTGACGGCGCACCCCGCCTGCGACGACACGCACAGCGTGCCACGCGTTTCTTCGGGGATAAACACGGTTTCGACGGCATTGCCGTTGCCGACATCGACGAGCCACTTGCGTGTGCCGTCGGTAGAAATATGGTCGCTGACGATAGGCGGCATCGTGATCGATGCGCGGCCTTTCAGCTTTTCGCGCAAGGACTTCGCGAGATCGGTCATCCCGTCGAAGTCGGCAGCGTTGTACTGGTGAATCCAGCGCTGCAATTGTTTGGCGCGAAACGGCTTCTCGCCGAGGCTGTCGCAATACGCGACGAGGCCTGCGGCGTCGAGATCGAGAAGGTTGACGGTTGGACTGCTCGTCATATCGAATCCTGCCATTCAGTGCGAGACTGCGTTCATGCAACAAGCTGCATGAACGCGTAAACCGCTCGCGCCCGCTCCTGCTGCTATTGCTGCTGTCTGACGAAGCGCTTAGCGCGAGTAGACGTTGACCGCCGGGAAGAAGAAGGCGATTTCGACGGCTGCCGTTTCCGGAGCGTCCGAACCGTGGACTGCGTTCGCGTCGATGCTGTCCGCGAAGTCAGCGCGGATCGTGCCCTTGTCGGCCTTCTTCGGATCCGTTGCACCCATCAGGTCGCGGTTCTTCAGGATGGCGCCTTCGCCTTCCAGAACCTGAACCTGCACCGGACCCGAGATCATGAATTCAACCAGATCCTTGAAGAACGGGCGCGCAGCGTGCACAGCGTAGAACTTCTCTGCGTCGGCGCGCGACAGGTGAACCATGCGCGATGCCACGATCTTCAGGCCAGCGTTTTCGAAGCGGCTGTAGATCTGGCCGATCACGTTCTTGGCCACTGCGTCCGGCTTGATAATCGACAGGGTGCGTTCGATCGCCATAAAAACTCCAGAAAATTAAGAGGTTACAGATTTAAATGAATCCGCTATTGTAGCATGTTCCCGTGTATGATTGCGATTGAACCCTTACGATACTGTAAGGTCGAATCGAAAGTACCGCGATTCCGTCATACTTCTTTTTAAGACAGGGCTAAGAAAGGGGTAACACAATGAAATCGCACGGTGTTGTGCGCCGCATTGAAACTCCCCGATCCAGCGTTAATCTTAGGGTTGTGGGTTCGCGTGCCGGATGGCAACCGCCAGCCGGCGCCGTACGAAAACCGTTGCAAGCCACGTCGCAACACTGCGTCTGACGCAAGGAGAGACCATGAACGAATATCCCTATAACTTTGGCCGCGGCGGCTCCGTCACCACGGCCGAGACCCGCAACCGGGTGCTGCGCAACACTTACTGGCTGCTCGCGCTGTCGATGGTGCCGACCGTTCTCGGCGCGTGGGTGGGCGTCGCGACCGGCTTCTCGCTGTTCGCCGCCACCAGCCCGGCCATGAGCATGCTCGCGTTCTTCGCGATCGCGTTCGGCTTCATGTTCGCCATTCAAAAGACGAAAGACAGCGCGGCCGGCGTGTTCGTGCTGCTCGGCTTCACGTTCTTCATGGGCCTGATGCTGTCGCGGCTGCTGAGCTTCATCCTCGGCTTTTCGAACGGACCGTCGCTGATCATGCTCGCCTTCGGTGGCACTGGTGTGATCTTCGCGGCCATGGCGACGATCGCCACGGTCAGCAAGCGCGACTTCTCGGGCCTCGGCAAATGGCTGTTCATGGGCGTGATCGTGCTGCTGCTGGCGATGGTTGCGAATATTTTTCTGCAACTGCCTGCGCTGATGCTGACGGTGTCCGTGCTGGCTATCGTGATCTTCTCGGCGTACATGCTGTTCGACGTGCAGCGCGTCGTGAACGGCGGCGAGACGAACTACATCACGGCCACGCTCGCGATCTACCTCGATCTGTATAACGTGTTCGTGAACCTGCTGTCGATCCTCGGTATTTTCGGCGGCAACCGTAACTGATAGGCGCTGATCGCTACTCGCGACCTTGCGGCTAGCCAAAACAAAACGCCCGTGACGATTTCTCGTCACGGGCGTTTTTATTTTCTCAGCGCGCCGCGCGGCTCAAAGAGTCAGCCAGGCGAATCCTTCGCTTTGCGTCGCGACCACCACTTCCGTCGTCGCCGCGCCCAGGACGGCTGCCATCGCTGCCTGCGCCAGTTCCGGCAGATTGTTCTGCTGACTCAGGTGCGCCGCGACGAGATGCCGCAACTTCGAACGATCGAGCGACGCGAGGATCTCCGCCGCCGCGTCATTGTTCAGATGCCCATGATTTCCGCCGATCCGCGCCTTCAACGACGGCGGGTAGCGCGACGCAGCGAGCATCTGAACATCGTGATTGCATTCGAGGACAAGCGCATCGCAGCCGCTCAACACCGCGCCGATGTGCGGCGTCGACGTGCCGACGTCGGTCAGTACGCCCAGCCGGGACGCGCCATCGGAGAACACGTATTGCAGCGGCTCGCGCGCGTCGTGCGGCACGGTATACGGCAAAACGCTCAGATCGCCGATTTCGACCGCTTCGTCGCCCCACAACACGTGCAGTTCGACATCGGCCTCGTCGGCGCCGACGGCGCGCGCCGTGCCCCAGCTCATGTACAGCGGAATCGACAGTTTGCGCGCCAGCGTGAGCGCGCTGCCGATGTGATCGCTGTGTTCGTGGGTGATGAGAATGGCGTCGAGCTCGTCGACGCCCGTGCCCAGCCGCTCTAACCGACGGGCGACTTCCTTGCCCGAGAAGCCGCAGTCCAGCAGAACCCGCGTGGTCGTTGCACCGCTTTGGGCTTCGACCAGCAATGCATTGCCTTCACTGCCGCTTCCCAGACTGGCGAATCGCACGACCCGCCTTAGTTGAGTTGCGCGTGCAGCAGCGACACGATGCGCTGCGCGTCCGACGACGTATCCACCTGGCCGTTCGAATCGACGACGGCAACCTGCGTCAGCGCGTCGCCCTTCGAGCGAACGTTGACGAGGAATTCGTGGCCGTCCTTCTTCACACTCTTCTCGCTGTAGAACAGCTTGCCGAACAGGCCGTCGCGCTTGAGTTCCTGCATCGAGTCCGCGTAACGAACGTAGTAGATGCCCTTTTCGCGATCACGGTTGTCGACCGTGAAGTTCGTGCGATCGAGCGCGAGACCGACGCGCAGCCAGGCGCGATCGAACGATTCGGGCAGATCCAGCGTCGCGCCGCCTGCCGCCTTGTCCAGCTGGGCCGCTGCCGTCGCCGGACGCGCGTCCGTCAGCAGCTGCTTCGATTGCGCGTCGGTGAGGCCGAACTTCTGCATCAGCTTGGCCAGGAATTCGGCTTCGAGTGCCGGATCGCGCGGACGCTCGACCCAGCGCGACGATGTCTTGTCCTGCCCCGTCATCACCTCTTCCATGGCCGCGTGCGTGATCGAGATGTCCGTGCCGCCGTTCGCATCGCGCGAAACCAGCGTGCGGAAGCTGTCCCGCGTGCCCGACGAGTAGGCGAAATCGATCACCTTGCCGACTGTGCGGCGAAACCAGTCGTCCGGAATATTCGCGCGGTTTTCCGCCCAATCGGTGGCCATGATGCCCGTCGCCGGAGCGTCCGTCTTCAGCGAGAAGCCGTTCTCCGTCCAGAATTCCTGCAGCTGCGGCCACAGTTGTTCCGGCGAGCGGCCGTTCACGACCAGCCAGCGGCGGTCGCCGTCGCGGTCGACGTGCATGCCCATCGGATCCTGCGCGTTCGGCACGCCTTCCGTCAGGTTGCCGGCTGACGTCTTCGCGCGCTCCGGTGCGCCGCCAAGCGCGGTGCCGGCGGGCGGCGCCACATAGCGCTGGTCGATCTGCGCGGCCGTCAGATCGCTCGGCACCGCGAGCGGCGGCGCGCTCGCGGTTGCCTTGTAGTTCACGCGATCCGACGCGAGCATGTCGTTCAGCGACTCGCAGCCAGAAAGCGACACAACCGTGCCAGCCGCAAGCGTCAGCGCCGCCAGGCGCGTTGCGTGGAGGGAAAGTGCGGAACGTTTCATGGGGTCCTTCGTGAAGCTAGAACGCGCTGCCGGATTCGGTGCAGGACCGTGGGCGATATCGACGTCAGTTGAAAAAATGCCGGAGGGCGCCTGAAAATTCAGGCGCTCAGCCGAGCAGCCCTGCCTCGCGCAGCGCGGCGCGGACCACATCGTGGTAGCGCGCGTCGAGCGGCGTGAGAGGCAGACGGATACCGCCCTTGACGCGGCCCATTTGCTGCAACGCCCACTTCGCGGGAATCGGATTCGATTCGATGAAGAGGTTCTTGTGCAGCGAGAGAAGTTTCAGATGAATTTCGCGCGCCGTCTTCGCGTCGGCTGCGATTGCCGCCTTGCACAGCTCGCTCATCAGACGCGGTGCGACGTTCGCCGTCACCGAAATGTTGCCGTGGCCGCCCAGCAGCATCAGCGCAATCGCGGTCGGATCGTCGCCGCTGTAAATGCCGAAGTGCGACGGCGCCGATTTGATCAGATGCGCGGCGCGGTCGATGTTGCCCGTCGCTTCCTTCACGCCGATGATGCCCGGCACGTTCGCGAGGCGCAGGATCGTCTCGTTCGACATGTCCGCGACCGTGCGGCCCGGCACGTTGTACAGGATCACGGGAAGATCGACCGTTTCGGCGATCTTCGCGAAATGGCGGTAGATGCCTTCCTGCGTCGGCTTGTTGTAGTACGGCACGACCTGCAGCGTGGCATCGGCACCCACTTTCTTCGCCTGCTCGGTCAGCTCGATCGCTTCCGTGGTCGAGTTGGCGCCCGCGCCCGCGATCACGGGGATGCGACCCGCCGCGTGCTCGACAGCCGTCCTGACCATCAGCACGTGCTCTTCGACCGACAGCGTCGCCGATTCACCGCTCGTGCCGACGACCACCAGCCCGTTCGTGCCCTCTTCGATGTGCCAGTCGACCAGTTTGCGGAACGCCGGCAGGTCGAGACTGCCGTCTTCGAGCATCGGGGTGATGATGGCGGGAATGCTGCCGCGAATCGCGACGCCGTCTTGCTGAGTGCCGTTAGCCATGAAACGTCATGAATTTGTTCGATAAACTTCGATTGTAGCGGATTAACCGGCCAAATCGTAACGCGGGGGAACCCCCTTATCTTTCGTTTTGACCGAGCCGTCCGCTTCGCGAATCGCGCAGATGCGCTGCACGTAGGCGGGGCGCGGTTCCGCGAGGAAACCGTCCTGAAATGCAACGACACGTAACTGCCCGCGCACCGCGTCGAGCAACTCGCCCGGCGCGAGCAGAAAAGCGGGGTTGGATGGCTTGCCGACCGTTTCGTTGCCCTGTGCGAAGGTTTCGTAGATCAGCACGCCATCCGGCGCGAGCGCGGCCAGCAATTGGGGAAAGAGCGGCCGGTGCAGATAGTTCGTGACGACGACGGCCGCAAATTGCGCACTCGCCGGAAGCGGCCACGGGCCGTTTTCGATATCGGCGGCCAGGGTTTCGATGCCCGGCATGCCGTTCATCGATGCAAGCGCAGCCGCATCGCGGTCGATCGCCGTAACGGGATGGCCGCGCGACGCGAAGAACCGCGTGTGCCGCCCTGCTCCCGACGCCACATCCAGCACGGCGCCGCCCGCTCCGACCAGATGCGCCCAGCGCTTTACCCAGCGCGACGGCTCGCCGATCACCGCGTGACTCGCGGCCGGCGCGCCCGGGTTCAGGCTGTCCGCCATCAGGTGTACGAGAGGCCCATCGCCTCACGCACGTCGCGCATCGTCTCCGTCGCGAAACGGCGCGCCTTGTCGCAGCCATCCGCGACGATCGCGCGCAGCAGCGACGGGTCGTCCATATACTTCTGCGCGCGCTCGAGCATCGGCTGCTGCTCGCGCAGAATGCCTTCGATCACCGGTTGCTTGCACTCCAGACAGCCGATACCCGCCGAACGGCAGCCCTTCTGCACCCACTCGTGCGTCTCGCTGTCGGTGTAGACCTGATGCAGCTGCCACACCGGGCACTTGTCTGGATCGCCCGGATCGGTGCGGCGCACGCGCGCCGGGTCGGTCGGCATCGTGCGGACTTTCTTCGTGATCGTTTCCGCGTCTTCACGCAGGCCGATCGTGTTGCCGTACGACTTCGACATCTTCTGGCCGTCGAGTCCGGGCATCCGCGACGCTTCCGTCAGCAGCACTTGCGGCTCCGGCAGGATGATCTTGCGCGAGCCTTCGAGGTAGCCGAACAGGCGCTCGCGATCGCTCATCGACAGGCTCTGCGACTCCGACAGCATCGCGCGCGCCTTTTCGAGCGCTTCTTCGTTGCCTTCCTGCTGATACCCATTCCGCAGCTCGTGATACAGCTTCGAGCGCTTGCCGCCGAGCTTCTTCGCGGCTTCGTTCGCTTTCTCTTCGAAGCCCGGCTCGCGGCCGTACATGTAGTTGAAGCGGCGTGCCATTTCGCGCGCCATTTCGACGTGCGGCACCTGATCTTCACCGACGGGAACGAGCGACGCGCGATACAGCAGAATGTCGGCCGCCATCAGCACGGGATAACCGAGGAAACCGTACGTGCCGAGATCCTTGTCGCGCAGCTTTTCGATCTGCTCCTTGTACGTCGGCACGCGTTCGAGCCAGCTGAGCGGCGTGCTCATGCCGAGCAGCAGCGCCAGTTCGGCGTGCTCGGGCACGCGGCTCTGGATGAACAGCGTCGCCTGCGCGGGATCGATGCCCGAAGCGAGCCAGTCGATCAGCACGTCCCAGACATTCTTCTCGATCACGTCCGGCGTTTCGTAGTGCGTCGTCAGCGCGTGCCAGTCGACCACACAGAAAAAGCACGGATACTCGGACTGCAGGCGCACCCAGTTTTTCAGCACGCCGTGATAGTGGCCGAGGTGCAGCGAGCCGGTAGGCCGCATGCCGGAGAAGATACGGTCGGGGTACATGGTTTTGATTTATAGAAGCGAAACGAGGGGAGTCAGGATAGCCGTCACTGCCGCGTAGCCGATATTCACGAGCGGGCTCAGCCAGAAGCGCGTCAGCGTGCCCGTCATCACGAGCGCCATCACGATGAAAAAGCCAAACGGTTCGAGGCGCGCGAGCGCCATTGCGGGGCGCACGGGCAGCAGCGCCGTCAACACGCGGCCGCCGTCGAGCGGCGGCAGCGGAAACAGGTTCAGCACGCCGAGCACCAGATTCACGAACACGCCCGCGCGCGCCATGCGCGTGAAAAACGGTTCGTCGATGGCGAGCGCGGCGAGCGCGACGCCGAACACGCCCCAGAGCAGCGCCTGAACGAAGTTGCACAGCGGCCCGGCGAGCGCGACCCACAGCGAGCCCCAGCGCGGATTGCGCAGATTGCCGAAGGCGACGGGCACCGGCTTCGCGTAGCCGAACATGAACGCGCCGCTGGTGGCGAAGTACAGCACCAGCGGAATCACGATCGTGCCGATCGGGTCGATGTGCCGCATCGGATTGAACGACACGCGGCCGAGCACGTACGCGGTGTTGTCGCCGAGCATGCGCGCGACGTAGCCGTGAGCCGCTTCGTGCAGCGTGATCGCGAAAATCACGGGCAGCGCGTAGACAACGATGGTCTGTATCAGGGAGGAATCCATATCGCTCTATTGTAACAACGGCGCCTTGCGACTCTGTCGGCTTTCGTTCATGTCACCACTAGGCCGTCTCTTCGAGACCGAACGGCGCGAGCGAGCCGCGCCCCGGCCTCACCAGCACGGGCTCTTCGCCCGTCAGGTCGATCACCGTCGACGGCTCGCACGGACATGCACCGCCGTCGATCACCAGATCGAGCTGCTTTTCCAGCTTTTCGCGGATTTCCTCCGGATCGTTCAGCGGCTGCGTCTCGCCCGGCAGGATCAGCGTCGAGCCGAGCAGCGGCTGCCCGAGTTCTTCGAGAATGGCGAGTGTGATTGCGTGGTCGGGCACGCGCAGGCCGATCGTCTTGCGCGACGGATGCGACAGGCGACGCGGCACTTCCTTGGTCGCCTGCAGCACGAAGACGTACGGCCCCGGCGTCACGGATTTGATCAGACGGTACTGGCGATTGTCGACGAGCGCGAAATTCGCCAGCTCGGACAGATCGCGCACGAGCAGCGACAGCAATTGCCGCTCGTCGATACCGCGAATGCGCCGCACGCGATCGACGGCATTCTTGTCGTCCAGCTGGCACGCGAGCGCGTAGCTCGAATCGGTCGGCAGCGCGACCACGCCGCCGCTCTCGATGATCTGCACGGCTTGCTTGATGAGGCGCGGCTGCGGATTGTCGGGATGAAGCCGGAAGTATTGGGACATGATGTCGGTCAGGATGTCGGTGAACAGCGACGGCTCATGCAGCGCGCGTGCCCGTGCAGCGTGCGAAACCAGAGCTTACAGCCAACGTTCCCAGACTGGCTTCAGATCGGACGGCAACGGCGGCAGACTGCCGAGTTCGACGCGGCCCTCGCCCGCCGCATGAAAGTCGGACCCGCGCGAGGCTTCGAAGCCGAAACGCCGCGCGACGTCCGCGTATTCGCGGTACTGATCGGGCGTGTGGCTGCCCGTCACGACTTCGATCGCCTTGCCGCCGAGATCGATGAACTCGCCGAACAGCGCGTCGAACTCGGTCGGCGTGTACCCGTAGCGGCCCGGATGCGCGATGACGGCTTCGCCGCCCGCAACCTGGATCCATTTGACGGCGTCCGCGAGCTTCGACCAGCGATGCGTAATGCAACACGGCTTGCCGTCGCCGAGAAAGCGGCTGAACACGTCCTGCGTGTTTTCCGCATAGCCGCTTTCGACCATGAAGCGAGCGAAGTGCGTACGCGAAATCATGTCGGGATTCGACACGAACTTCAGTGCGCCTTCGTACGCGTCGGGAATGCCATGCTCGGCCAGCTTCTCGCCGATGGCTTCCGCCCGGGCGGCCCGGCCGTCGCGCGTGCGTTCGAGCCCTTCGACGAGTTCCTTGCAGGCAGGATCGACGTGCAAACCGACGATGTGAATCGTGCGCGACGCCCATGTCACCGAAATTTCGACACCGCTCAGATATCGCATGCCGAGCGCTTCGGCTGCCTCGCGCGCTTCGACCTGTCCGCCGATTTCGTCGTGATCGGTGAGCGCCCACAGCGTCACGCCGCCGGCGTGCGCGCGGCGCGCGACTTCGGCTGGCGCGAACGCGCCGTCGGACACGGTGGAATGGCAATGCAGGTCGGCGTTCATCATTTTCTTGATAGCGGAATCACCTCATTTTACTGCAACGCAGTAAGCAGACGCAGAGGATTCGCCGACCCGCCATTCGCGCCGGATGCTATGCGCAAAACGCTTCGATGAGCGCCGCGACCTGCTCCGGCTGATCGTGATGAACCATGTGACCGGCATCGTCGATGAACTCTTCGCGCCAATCGGGAAACGCCTGAAAGCGCGCCTTGAATTCGTCGAGCGGAATGTTGCCTGCTATCGCCGCGAGCGTCGGCGACGCGGTGGCTTCGACGTGCAGCACTTGCGCGCGCACGTTGGCCCAGACGGCCATCACTTCGTCGAGCCGATACAGCAGCGGCCCGCGAATCTTGTGCGCCGGATCGGCAAGCAGCACGTGACCGCCCGCGCCATCCGGCTTCGACCAGTGCTGGGCGAGAAAACGCGCACGCTGCGGATTCAACCGGGCGTTGGTCTTGATCAGACGCGCGGCGACGTCATCGAGCGTCGCGTACGGACGCAGCGTCGGCGGCTCGCGCAATTCGTCGAGCCACGCCGCGATACGGCGCGGCAGGTGCGCCGCTTTCGACGGCGCGAGCCCGAATCCTTCCAGATCGACCACGCGCCGAACGCGCTCGGGCCGCACGCCCGCGTACAGGCACACGATGTTCGCGCCCATGCTGTGGCCGACGAGATTCACTTCGCCCGTCGGCGCGTAGTGATCGAGCAGCGCTTCGAGGTCGGCCAGATATTCCTGGAACCAGTAGTGACCGCCGCCGTGCTGCGCGACGGGCCAGTCGGACAGTCCGAAGCCACGCGCGTCGGGCGCGATCACCTGCCAGTCGCCCACGAGCGCGTCGACGACGAACTGAAACGACGCCGCGACGTCCATCCAGCCGTGCAGCATGAAGAGCATCGGCGCATCGGGATTGCCCCAGCGGCGCACATGCAGCCGCACGCCGCGCACGGTCACGAATTCGGATGCGGAAGGTTTGAGAGTACGGTCCATGGCGCGACTGGAAGAAAAGAATGGTCGTTCGATTATATCGGGATAGTCGCGCCGTCGCTGAAAGCAATCGCGAAGCGTGCGTCAGTCGTCCGTGCGCTGCTGCGCTTCGAGACCCGCCAACGCGGCCAGTTCCTCTTCTTCGAAACCGGCGTCACGGCGCGCTTCGAAGTTGAACGGCCCGCGCAATTTCGGCGCGCGATACTCGTCGGAAAGGCGCAGATACGTTTGATGCGCGTCGGCGCCCAGCTTGTCGCACAGATAGCGAAACCAGCGGTTGCCGATCAGCACGTGCCCGATTTCGTCGCGCAGAATCACGTCGAGAATCGCCGCCGACGCGTGATCGCCTGCCTGCTGCAGCCGGGCGCGAATGGGCGGCGACGCATCGAGTCCCCGCGCCTCGAGCGTGCGCGGCACGAGCGCCATGCGCGCGAGCACGTCGCCGCGCGTGCGCTCGCACATGTCCCACAGGCCGTCGTGCGCCGGGAAATCGCCGTATGCGTGGCCGAACTCCGCGAGCCGTGCGGTCAGCAGGGAGAAATGATGCGCTTCCTCGGATGCCACCTTCAGCCAGTCGACGTAATAGGCTTCGGGCATATCGTTGAAACGCCATACAGCGTCGAGCGCGAGATTGATCGCGTTGAACTCGATGTGCGCGAGCGCATGCAACAGCACCGCGCGTCCTTCCGGCGACTGCATGCTGCGCCGCCCGAGCTTGCGCGGCTCGACCAGTTCGGGACGCTCGGGACGGCCCGGCAGATCCGGCGGCTCGTCCAGCTTGCGCTGCGGCGACACGACGGCCTCGCCTTCCTGCACGCGCGCATAAAGCGCCTGCGCCGCTGCGGCCTTCGTCACGGGAACGCGTTCCGCGAGGACTGCGAGCGCTTCCGAACGGACGCAAATTGTGGGAAGAGGACGGATAGAGTCGGCGGCGGGCATTGCGAAAGCAGAAATCGGCGGAAAAAGTGGGCAAAAACGCGGGATTCTGGCACTGCGCGCTCCAGATACGCGCTTCACACGGGCTTATGGCACAACCGTTTACAATACGCGATTCGACCATGCCGCGTGAAATGCCGCCATTTCACGCAATCCGCTGCGCCGACCGCTCGACGGCGGCACGGCGCCCGAGACCCGAGGAGACACTGTGGCAATCTACAAGCTTGGCGACGCAGCCCCGACCATCCATGAAAGCGTGTTCGTCGCGGACACGGCGACGATCATCGGCAACGTGACGCTAGAAGAAAACGCCAGTGTCTGGTTCGGCGCGTCGATTCGCGGCGACAACGAGCCGATCACGGTCGGCAAGGGCACTAACATACAGGAGAGCGCCGTCCTGCACGCCGATCCCGGCTTCCCGCTGACGCTCGAAGCAGGCGTGACGGTCGGCCACCAGGCGATGCTGCACGGTTGCACGGTCAAGGAAGGCGCATTGATCGGCATTCAGGCGGTGGTCTTGAATGGAGCGGTAATCGGCCGCAATTGTCTGGTTGGCGCAGGCGCCGTCGTCACCGAAGGCAAGGTTTTTCCTGACAACTCTCTGATTCTCGGTTCGCCTGCTAAGGTCGTCCGGGAACTGACTGAAGCAGATATCAAAGGCCTGAAGCGCGCCGCGGACATCTACGTGGAGCGCAGGGATTATTTCAAGGCGCAGCTCGTGCGCATCGGCTAGTTGCCGACCGCACGGCGCGCCACGCGTGGCTTTCCCACCGCGCGGTTAGACCGAGGAAAAGTTGTGAGTGACCAGTTGCAAAAATTCATGTTCAGCGCGGCGCCCGTTCGGGGCGAGATCGTTTCGTTGCGCAATACATGGCAGGAAGTGCTGACGCGCCGGAGCTATCCCGCGCCCGTGCGGAACGTGCTTGGCGAAATGATGGCCGCGTGCGCGCTGCTGTCGGCGAACCTGAAGTTCGACGGCACGCTGATCATGCAGATCTTCGGCGACGGCCCGGTGAAGATGCTGGTCGTCCAGTGCAACTCCGATCTGTCGATGCGCGCCACTGCCAAGTTTTCGGGCGACGCCGCGAACACGATCCCCGAAGAGCTTTCGCTGGCCGATCTGCTCAACGCCGGCGGCCACGGCCGCTGCGTGATCACGCTCGACCCGAAAAACAAGGTGCCGGGCCAGCAGCCGTATCAGGGCATCGTGCCGCTGTCGGGCGTTGACGGGCCGCTCAAGTCGATGTCGGAAGTGCTCGAGCACTATATGCAGCACTCGGAGCAGCTCGATACGCGTCTGTGGCTCGCGGCTAACGAGGAGCGCGCCGTCGGCATGCTGCTGCAGAAGCTGCCCGGCGACGGCGGCATCGTTCCGCATCCGGGCGAAATCGATGCCGATACGTGGGATCGCCTGTGCACGCTGGGCAGCACGCTGTCGCAGGACGAAATGCTGGCGGAAGAGCCGAATACGCTGTTCCGCCGACTCTTCTGGCAGGAAAACGTCCAGCACTTCGAGCCCACGCGTACGCGCTTCGAGTGCACGTGCTCGCGTGCGCGCGTCGGCAACATGCTGAAGATGCTGGGCCGCGAGGAAGTGGACAGCGTGATCGAAGAGCGCGGCCACGTCGAAATCCATTGCGAGTACTGCAACCAGCGCTACGAATTCGATCCCGTCGACGTCGCGCAACTTTTCGTTGCGAGCGGGCTCTCACAGGGTGTGGCCCCCGCTGCCGATCAGCGGCACTGAAGCTGGACTGACCGTGTCGCCCGTCTCGCTTCGGCGAGATGACGACGCGGTATCATCGGTCAGGGCCGGCGCACTGTTTGCATGCCGTCCATTTGCTTAGGTATCCGACCGATGGAGGTCGACATGTTTGCCCCTTCCCTGCTGCCGTCCGCACATCGAATCGCCGCGCTCTCGCTCATCGCGGGTGCTGCCGCGCTATCCGGCTGCATGATGGATCCGCCCGGTCCGTCGCCAATTTACAGCCGTCTGCCCGCGGACCAGTCAGGCATCGCCGCGACCGCACAGCCGCTGACGCCCGACGAGCGCGCCCGCTACGACGAAATCGACAAGCAGGTCATGGCCGAACAGAACCAGGCAATGGCCGCCGATGCCGCCGCTCAGGCGTGGTCGCGCTACGCTGCGCCGCCCGTGTCCGTCTACGGCAGCTATTCGAGCGGCGGATGGGGACATGGCTGGGGCACGGGCATCGGTTACGGGTACTCGCCGGGTTGGGGTTGGGGCTGGTGAGGCACGCTTTAGCGCGAGTCGCGGCCTGAACACACACCGGGCATGTCGCGCAAAAACAAAAAGGCGCGGTTCGAATGAACCGCGCCTTTTTTCATGACCTTGATGCGCCAGCTTCGCTTCCAACCAGCGAAGCGCTCAACCCGGCTTCTTCTCCTTCGCATCCTTTTTCGCGTGCTTGCGATCCGGCTTCGCTCGCGACTCCGGATTCGGCACCACACGCAGCGGCGCCCCCGTGATCTGACCGCGCGTCGACGTATTCGACTGCGGCGCGTTCGCCGCCGGCGACGGCGAATTCGGCGACACGAACTGCACGAACACCTCGCTGTCCTTGACCATGCCCATTTCGTAGCGGGCACGTTCTTCGACGGCGGCCGTGCCGTTCTGCAGGTCCTGCACCTCGCCCTGGATACGCTCGTTGCGCTCTTTCGCGTCCGCGTTCTTTTTCAGCTGCTGCGCGACTTCCTGTTGCAGCTCGTGAACACGCAACCAGCCGCCATGACCCCACCATAGCGGGTATTGGATCAGCACCAGCAGGACGAGCAGAACAACGGTGACGAGCCGCATGAAGTGAATTGCAGGGTTGAATATGCGTCGCCCTGCGCTTTACGCAGGGCGACAAGGTGAATCAGTAGCGAAGCATAACCGGTTTAACGCTTATTGAGACGAAATGTTGACAGCAAGCGTCACTCTTGCGCCTCATTCGTCTCAAAAACATGAACCGGTGTCGTTCAGCGCAGGTTGTAGAACGCCGACTTGCCCGGGTAGCTGGCGATATCGCCGAGATCTTCTTCGATACGCAGCAGCTGGTTGTACTTCGAGATACGGTCGCTGCGCGACAGCGAACCCGTCTTGATCTGACCGGCGTTCAGGCCAACCGCGATGTCCGCGATCGTCGAATCTTCCGTTTCGCCCGAGCGGTGCGAGATCACAGCCGTGTAGCCCGCGCGCTTCGCCATTTCGATCGCCGCGAAGGTTTCCGTCAGCGTGCCGATCTGGTTGATCTTGATCAGGATCGAATTCGCAATGCCTTTCTCGATGCCTTCCTTCAGGATGCGCGTGTTCGTCACGAACAGGTCGTCGCCGACCAGCTGGATCTTCTTGCCGAGCTTGTCGGTCAGGATCTTCCAGCCTTCCCAGTCGCTTTCGTGCATGCCGTCTTCGATCGACACGATCGGGAACTTGTCGGCCAGCGTGGCCAGATAGTCCGCGAATTCGGCCGACGACAGTTGCAGGCCTTCGCCCGCCAGTTGGTACTTGCCGTCGTGATAGAACTCGCTGGCTGCGCAGTCGAGCGCGAGCAGCACGTCTTCACCGGCACGGTAGCCTGCCTTTTCGATGGCTTGCAGGATGGTCGACAGGCACTCGTCGTTGCTGCCGAAGTTCGGCGCGAAGCCGCCTTCGTCGCCGACTGCCGTGCTCATGCCGCGGTCCGACAGGATCTTCTTCAGCGCGTGGAACACTTCGGCGCCGCAGCGCAGTGCTTCGCGGAAGGTCGGCTGGCTGACCGGGACGATCATGAATTCCTGGATGTCCAGGCTGTTGTTCGCGTGCGCGCCGCCGTTGACGATGTTCATCATCGGGACGGGCAGCTGCATCGCGCCCGAGCCGCCGAAGTAGCGGTACAGCGGCAGGCCGGCTTCTTCAGCAGCAGCCTTCGCGACGGCCATCGACACGGCCAGCATCGCGTTCGCGCCGAGGCGCGACTTGTTGTCGGTGCCGTCGAGTTCGAGCAGCGTCTTGTCGAGGAAAGCCTGCTCGGAAGCGTCGAGGCCCATGATCGCTTCGGAGATTTCGGTGTTGATGTGCTCGACTGCCTTCAGCACGCCCTTGCCGCTGTAGCGGCCGGCTTCGCCGTCGCGCAGTTCGATCGCTTCGCGCGAACCCGTCGATGCACCCGACGGCACAGCCGCGCGGCCCATCGTGCCCGATTCGAGCAGCACGTCGCATTCGACGGTGGGATTGCCTCGCGAATCGAGAATCTCGCGACCGATGATATCTACGATAGCACTCATGGTTTCCTCTGAAATGACGATGAATTCTTAAGGTGAGACGCCCGGCTCACTTCGACAGCATGCGTCCGGACGCGTTCGACGACCATCGGATTGAAACGCGCGCGCCGCGCCGTAAAGGCGTAGCGCGCGCGTGCTTGCATCAGTTGAAATCGTTCTCGAGGAACGGTGTGCGCTTCACAGCCTGATCAAGCGTCATCAGCGTCTCGAGCAGATCGGCCATGCGATGCAGCGGCACGGCATTGGGACCGTCCGACTTCGCTTCGGCCGGCTTCGGATGCGTTTCCATGAACAGGCCTGCGATACCCGTTGCGACGGCCGCGCGCGCCAGCACCGGTACGAACTCGCGCTGACCGCCCGAACTCGTGCCCTGCCCGCCCGGCAATTGCACCGAGTGGGTCGCGTCGAACACGACGGGCGCGCCCGTTTCGCGCATGATCGCGAGCGAACGCATGTCGGACACGAGGTTGTTATAACCGAACGACACGCCGCGTTCGCAAGCCATGAAGCGGTCTTCCGACAGACCCGCTTCACGCGCCGCGTCGCGCGCCTTGTCGATCACGTTCTTCATGTCGTGCGGCGCGAGGAACTGGCCTTTCTTGATGTTGACGGGCTTGCCCGAACGCGCGCACGCGTGGATGAAGTCCGTCTGACGGCACAGGAACGCAGGCGTTTGCAGCACGTCGACAACGGACGCGACCGGCTCGATCTCATGTTCGCTGTGCACGTCGGTCAGAACAGGCAGACCGAGCTGACGCTTCACTTCGGACAGAATGCGCAAACCCTCGTCCATTCCCAGGCCACGGAACGACTTGCCGCTGCTGCGATTGGCCTTGTCGTACGAAGACTTGTAGATGAACGGAATTTTCAGCTTCGCGCAGATTTCCTTCAGCTTGCCCGCCGTGTCGATCGTCATCTGTTCGGATTCGATGACACAGGTGCCTGCGATCAGGAAGAACGGCTTGTCGAGGCCGATTTCGAAATCGCCCAGTTTCATACTTTCTCCTCGACGCTCGCTTCGCGATGAGCGCGCGCCGCTTCGACAAATGCCTTGAAGAGCGGGTGGCCGTCGCGCGGCGTCGACGTGAATTCGGGGTGGAACTGAACGCCGACGAACCACGGGTGCATCGAACGCGGCAGTTCCATCATTTCCGGCAGATCTTCGCTCGGGGTACGGGCGCTGATGATAAGGCCGCCGCCTTCGAGCTGGGGCACGAAGCGGTTATTGACTTCATAACGGTGACGGTGACGCTCGTTCACATCCTTGCCGTAGATCTCTTCGGCCATCGTGCCCGGCTTGATCGGGCAACGCTGCGAACCGAGGCGCATCGTGCCGCCCAGATCGGATTCTTCCGTACGCTTCTCGACCTTGCCTTCGCGGTCGTACCACTCGGTGATCAGCGCGACCACGCGGTTAGGCGTGTCCTGGTCGAATTCCGTGCTGTTCGCATCCTTGAGGCCGACGACGTCGCGCGCGAATTCGATCACCGCGAGCTGCATGCCGAGGCAGATGCCGAGATACGGTACTTTCGATTCGCGTGCATAGCGGATCGCCTTGATCTTGCCTTCCGTCCCGCGACGGCCGAAGCCGCCCGGAACCAGCACGGCATCCAGATGCTTGAGGCTGTCGACGCCGTTCTCTTCCAGCTCTTCGGAGTCGATGTATTCGATGTTGACCTTCGTCGACGTGTGGATCGACGCATGGCGCAGCGCTTCGATCAGCGACTTGTACGATTCGGTCAGTTCGACGTACTTGCCGACCATGCCGATCGTCACTTCGCTCTTCGGGTTCTCGAGCTTCTCGACCATTTCCGACCAGATCGACAGATCGGCGGGCTTGGCGGTGAGCTTCAGCTCTTCGCAGATCAGTTCGTCGAGGCCCTGATCGTGCAGCATCTGCGGAATCTTGTAGATGCTGTCGACGTCCCACACGGAAATCACGGCGTCTTCCGGAACGTTCGAGAACATCGAGATCTTCGCGCGTTCGTCGTCGGGAATACGGCGGTCCGCACGGCACAGCAGCACGTTCGGATAGATACCGATTTCGCGCAGCTTCTGCACACTGTGCTGTGTCGGCTTGGTCTTCAGTTCGCCCGCGGTGGCGATGAACGGAACTAGCGTGAGGTGCACGAAGCACGCGCTGTTGCGGCCCATGCGCAGGCTCATCTGACGCGCGGCTTCGAGGAACGGCAGCGATTCGATGTCACCCACCGTGCCGCCCACTTCGACGATCGCGACGTCCGGCTCGCCGCACGTCGCGGATGCCGCGCCGCGTTCGACGAATGCCTGGATTTCGTTCGTGATGTGCGGAATGACCTGCACCGTCTTGCCGAGATAATCGCCGCGGCGTTCCTTGCGGATCACCGATTCGTAAATCTGGCCCGTGGTGAAGTTATTGGCCTTGCGCATCTTCGTGCTGATGAAGCGCTCGTAGTGGCCAAGGTCGAGGTCGGTCTCAGCGCCGTCTTCCGTCACGAAC
The DNA here is from genome assembly GCF_030412785.1 of Paraburkholderia sabiae. Taxonomy (NCBI): domain Bacteria; kingdom Pseudomonadati; phylum Pseudomonadota; class Betaproteobacteria; order Burkholderiales; family Burkholderiaceae; genus Paraburkholderia; species Paraburkholderia sabiae. The sequence continues at coordinate 1,303,949 of NZ_CP125295.1, read as the reverse complement.
ACTTCGCCGTGTTGAAACGGGCTCATCGTGCCGGGGTCGACGTTGATGTAAGGATCAAGCTTGAGGAGGGTGACTTTCAGACCGCGCGATTCGAGGATCGCGGCGAGGGAAGCGGCGGCAATACCCTTGCCGAGGGAAGAAACTACGCCGCCGGTGACGAAAACATATTTGGTCATCGCTGGATGCTCGCGGGAAAAACGGATTATACCCGAATGGACGCTTCCGGCCCAGACCTGGGGCGGCTCGTTCGCATCGACCGAACGTGCTTTTCGATGCCCCTGTGCGGCGGCTTTTCGCTGCGATACGCGGCGGATTCCCGCGCTTCACTCCAGCGCGCGCAGCAACCTCTGCACGGCGCGCGCGGTTTCGATCGGCCGCTCCATTGGAAACAGGTGACTGCCTTCCATCCATTCGAAATGTTCGCCCGCGATGCGCTGCGTCGCGTGCAGCCCGGCCTGCTGCACTTCGCGCGAGCGCGTCCCGGCGATAAAGCCGACAGGCACCGGCGCGCCGCGCGACAGCCGGCCTCCGAACGTATGCGGCAAGGTCTTGTAGATCAGGAACTCCGTCTGCCGGTCGAACGCGAGTTCGCGCGTTCCGTCTGCGGCGACCTGCGGAATGCCGAACTCGATGTAGTCGGACAGCATGCGTTCGTCCCAGCGCGCGAACGCGGGCTTTGCGTGGAAGTGCTGCCATGCTTCGTCGCGGCTCGCCCAGCGCGTGCGGCGCGTGCGCGTCGCGGCCGCGGGCGACAGCCGTTCGTCGAGCCCCGTCCATTGCGATACACGCAGCATGTTGCTGCGCCAGCCCGCGATCACGGGCGAATCGAGCATCACCACGCCGCGCACCCATTGCGGCTTCCTGAGCGCCGCCATCAGCGACAGATAGCCGCCGAGCGAATGTCCGACAAGCCACACCGGGTTTTCGTACCTGCGCTCCACGTCATCCAGCAACTCTTCGACGAGATGCGGCCAGTCGCGCGTCACGGGATAGCGCGCGTCGTGTCCGATCCGCTCGATGAAACGCACGTCGTAGTCGTCCGAGAGTTCGGCGAAGATCGTCCGATACGTGGACGCAGGAAATCCGTTTGCATGCGAGAAATGGATGATGTTCTTCAAGCGCTGCTGCCTCCGTTCTGATTTGTTCTTAATCGCGCCGCCGGTTTTTTGTTATCGATCCATCCAGTAGCGCCGATGCATCTGCCGATAGCGTTCGAGCGACAGCGTCGTTTCGCCCGCATCGATGCGAGCCGCGCCGTCGTCGTCGCTGCGCGACAACTCGATGCGGCGTGCCTTGTAGCGCTCGTAGACGCCTGCGTAGGGATGATGAAACCGGTTGCGATAGCCTACCTGAAATACCGCGATGGACGGCTCGATAGAGTCGAGGAACGGCTCGGTCGACGACGTCTTGCTGCCGTGATGCGGCACGAGCAGGATCTGCGCGCGCAACGCGGCGCGGTCGCGCGTGAGCAGCGTGCGTTCGACGGGCGCCTCGATATCGGCTGCCAGCAACGCTGTCACGGGCGCTCGTTCACTTAAGGGCGTTTGATCGTGCGCCGGACTCGCGCCGCTGCTGATGCGCAACACGCAGCAATGCGCGTTCGGCTTGCCTTGCAGCGGACCCGGGTCCGGCCAGAGGATCGAGAAGTCGACACCATCCCATTGCCAGTGCTGGCCCGCCGCACAGCGCACGGTCTGCGCGCCCTTCGCGTTTGCCGTTTGCCATAGCGGGTTAGCGGGCGGCAGACCGGCCAGCAGCTGCCTGACTTCGACGCTTTCCAGCACGGCAGGCGCGCCGCCCGAATGATCCGAGTCCGCGTGACTGATGACCAGCGCATCGAGCGCGCCGATGCCCGCAGCCTGCAGATACGGCACGACGATCCGCTCGCCCGCGTGTGTCGATTCCGGGCCCGGCCCGGCGTCGAACAGCAGCGTGTGGTGCGCAGTTTCGACGACGATCGACGAGCCTTGCCCGATATCGAGCGCGGTGAGCCGGAATGCGCCTTCAGTTGGCGCCGCCGACGCCGGCGCCAGCAACGGCAACCAGGTGAGCGGCGCGGCCCAGCGCAACGGCCAGCCAGCTGGCGCGAGACACCACGCGACGCCAACCGCCGCCGCAGCCATCGCCCATGCGTCCGGCTGCGGCAATGACCAGAGCATCCACGCCGGGCCCGACAGCAGTTGCAGACCGGCCATCATGCATTCCAGCAGTTGATGTGCGAAACGAAACGCGAACGCATCGAAGGGCGCGGGCAAAGCAACGCCGGCGATCACCGCGGGCGTCACGAACACGCTCACCCACGGAATCGCAAACGCATTCGCGAACGGGCCGATCAACGGTATCTGCGAAAAGAAGCAGACCGTCAGCGGCGCGAGCGCGATCGTCACGGCGAACTGGACGCGCGCGCCGCTGCGCATGCGCGCGATCAAGGCGGCGATTCGCGAACGTAGCGCACTAAGGCAGCGCGTTGCGAAGGTACGTTCTCCCTCTTCTTCCGGGGAATCCAATGACTGGTTGCGCGCAATTCGCGCATGCCCCGACATCGCGAACAGAATCGCCCCGACCGCGCTGAACGACAGCCAGAATCCCGCCGACACCACCGCCCACGGATCGACCAGCAGCACGAGTCCGAGCGCCCATGCGAGCACCACCGACGGCGCGACGCGCCGCCCGCCGAGATAGCCCAGCGCAACAATGCTCGCCATCCACAGCGTCCGTTGCGCCGGTACGTTGAAGCCCGCGAGCGCCGCATGAAACGCGGCGAACAGCGCGCCGCTCGCCATCGCCACCTTCTGCGCGGGCACGAACAAAGGCAGGCCGAGTCCGATAAAGAACGAGCGTCGCCACAGCCAACCTGCCAGCCATCCAGCAAGGCCCGCGACAAAGCCGATATGCAAGCCGGAAATCGCGACGAGATGACTGGTGCCCGTACGCCGCATCAATTGCCAGTCGGCGGTGCTGACGGCATCCTGTGCACCGATCGCCAACGCCACGACGATGCCCATGTGCGGCGCGTCGTTCAGCACAGCGGCAATCCGATCGCGTATCGCCGATCGCCAGCCGTCGACCATCGTGCCAATGCCGCCCGCCTTGCCTGGAAGCCGCACGGCCTGCAATGGCAGATTCACATAACCCGTCGCCCGAACGTCATGTGCGAGCAGCACGGCTTCGGCATCGCGCACGCCCCAGTTCGCGTTGCCGTGCGGACGCTTGAGCCGCACGTTGAGACGCCAGCGCGAACCCGGTTCGAGCGCGGGCGGCGGCGCATCGTCTGCGATCCACGACAGTTGCAGCGTGCGCGGAAACCGTTCGACGGGTACATCGGCCGTATCGACGTTGAAAAGGAAGCGCGTGCCGTCCGCGCTGCGTGTCGGCAAACCCTTGACCCAGCCGCTCACGACGATATCGCGCCCTTCCCACTCGCGCGGCAATTCGAAGGCGAGCCGCGTCTGCGCGCGCCACGCCGCATAACCGAAGCCGACGCATGCCGCCGCAACCAGCACAGCAAACCAGCCCGCGCGCGACGACCATACCGCGCCGCGCACAAAGCACAGACGCGCAACGGCGATCAGCGCACAAGCGCTTGCGCCCAACGCGGACAAGGCCAACCATCCCGGCAACTCCGCCTGCTGCTGCAACCACAAAACACCCAACGCAAATCCAATCCACACCGCCCGCATGCCGCCTCCGCACCGATCGCTCGCGCAACATCATCACGATATTGATCAGGAAACCGAATCAATATCGACGTGAAAATGCAGAACGCAAGCCACGCAGCGATTATGCAGAGTAATTGCCGAGCCTGGGCAATGCGGCATGCGCATTAGCCGTTGTGCCTAGTGCGAGTTCGTCTTGATCGATGCCGCGCTGTTCGGCGAGTATTGCGCCGATCGCGGGAATCTGATCCGGCGTGTTGCGCTGCTTGTAGCGCCATGAAGGCGCAATGTCGGGCGCATCCGTTTCGACGACGAGCGCGTCGAGCGGCAGTTGCGCCGCGAGCCGCCGGATCTGCAGCGCGCGCTCGAACGTCACGTTGCCGCCGAAGCCGAGATGCATGCCGTGATCGATGAACGCCTGTGCCTGCTGGAAACTGCCGTTGAACGCGTGCGCGATGCCGCGATGGACGTTGTTACGCCGCAGCCCTTTCAGCACCTGATCCTGCGATTTCCGCACATGGCAGATCACGGGCAGATCGAATTCGCGCGCGAGCTTGAGCTGCTCGTTGTAATAGAACTGCTGCGTCTCGTCGTCGAGCCCTTCCACGAAATAATCGAGCCCGATTTCGCCCAGACCGACAAAGCGCGGATCGTCGAGACTTGCCTCGATCTCCATGCGCAGCACGTCGAGATCGGCGGGCTGCGCTTGCGGCGTGAAAAGAGGATGAATGCCGAGCGCATACGCCCCGCCCTGCACGCGATGCGCCAGTTCGCGCACCGTCGAAAAATTGCTGCGCGCAATGCCCGGAATCACGATCCGGCTCACGCCGGCTTCGAGCGCCGCGCTCGCGACGTCGTCGCGGTCGGCGTCGAATTCAGAAGCGTCGAGATGACAGTGCGTATCGATCCACATGCGCGCAGCATTCCTCCAGGTTGAATCCGACCGCGTTCAGACGGGAACGGTCGGTTCCTCGTACAGCACGCCGTCGCGCAGACGCATCGTCCGGTCGCAGCGCGCGGCCAGATCGGAATCGTGCGTGACGATCACGAAGCTGGTCGACAGCGTGTTCGACAGTTCCAGCATCAAGTTGAACACGGTGTCCGCGGTGCCGCCGTCGAGATTGCCCGTCGGCTCGTCGGCGAGCACGCACGCGGGCTTCGTCACCAGCGCGCGCGCAATCGCGACACGCTGACGCTCGCCGCCCGACAGTTCGCCCGGACGATGCTTCGCGCGATGCGCGAGCCCGACACGCTCCAGCATGTCGAGTGCCTGCTTGCGCGCGTCTTCCGTCGTCATGCGGCGGATGCGCAGCGGCATCGCCACATTGTCGAGCGCGGTGAATTCCGGCAGCAGGTGATGGAACTGATAGACGAAGCCGAGCGCGCGGTTACGCAGGTCGTTGCGCTCGCGCTCGGAGAGCTTCGTGAACGGCTTGCCCATCACTTCGACATGGCCCGTGCTCGGATCGTCGAGGCCGCCCAGCACGTGCAGCAAGGTGCTCTTGCCGGAGCCCGACGCGCCGACGATCGCCAGCTTCTCGCCGCGCCGCACGCTCAGTTCCGTGTTGTTCAGCACCTGCACGTTCAGGCCGCCCTGAACGAACGCTTTCGAAATGCCCGTCGCTTCGAGCACGTACGGATGCAAGCCAGAGTCTTCAGAAGCCATCAGATTGTTGTCAGGACGATCATTCATAACGCAGCGCCTCCGCCGGACGAACCTTCGCGCCGCGCCAGCTCGGATAGAGCGTCGCGAGACACGACAGCAGGAAGGCGATCACGCCGATCTTGACCACGTCGCCGGGCACGAGCTCCGACGGCAGTTCGCTGATGAAGTACACCGACGGCGGCAGGAACTGCACGTGCAGCAGATGCTCGATCATCGGCACGAGCCACGGAATGCTCCACGCGATCAGGCAGCCGAGCGCGACGCCGATGCCCGTGCCGACGAAGCCGATCGTCATGCCCTGCACGACAAAAATCTTCATGATCGAACCGGGCTGCGCGCCGAGCGTGCGCAGAATCGCGATATCGGCCTGCTTGTTGGTCACCGTCATCACCAGCGACGACACCAGATTGAACGCGGCTACCGCGATGATCAGCGTGAGAATGATGAACATCATGCGCTTCTCGATCTGCACCGCCGAGAACCACGTCTTGTTCTGCTGCGTCCAGTCGCGGATATACAGATCGCCGGAGAGCGTGCGCGCCAGCTGATGCGCGACTTCCGGCGCGCGCTGCATGTCCTTCAGACGCAACCGCACGCCCGTCGGCGCGGGCAGCCGGAACAGCGCCTGCGCATCCTTGATGTTGATCAGCGCGAGCGTGCTGTCGTATTCGTAGTGACCGGATTCGAACACGCCGACCACGTTGAACTGCTTCAGACGCGGCAAGAGACCCGCGGGCGTCATCGTGCCTTCGGGCGCGACGAGCGTGATCTTGTCGCCCGTCATCACGCCGAGGGCCGCGGCGAGATCCGCGCCGAGCACGATGCCGAATTCGCCCGGCTTCAGGTCGTTCAGGCTGCCCGCCTTCATTTCCTTGCCGATATCCGACACTTCAGGCTCGAGCGACGGCTCGACGCCGCGCAGCGCCACGCCGCTCACGGCGTCCTGGCGCGTGAGCAGCGCCTGCGCTTCCACGTACGGCGCCGCGCCGACCACTTCCTTGTTCTGCTTCGCTTCCTGCGCGGTCAGCTGCCAGTTCGGCATCGAACCCGTCGGCGAAAAGATTTCGACGTGCGCGAGTACCGACAGCATGCGGTCGCGCACTTCCTTCTGGAAGCCGTTCATCACCGACAGCACGACGATCAGCGCGGCGACGCCGAGCGCGATCCCCGACATCGACACGAGCGCGATGAACGAGATGAAGCCGTTACCCGTGGTGCGTTTGCCGGCGCGCGTATAGCGCCAGCCAATCTGCCATTCGTATGGAAGTTTCAAGCGAGTCCTTTTTCAGCGTGATTGCGCTGTGTTCTGCAGTTTCCTGGCTGGTCACACCGCCCTGACGAAACGTCATCGGGTGCGCGAAAGCCGTGTCGATTGGGCGCAATTTAAGGCGGATGGTTCCAGAACGCCGGCTTGCGGCAGCTTTCCTCATCCGGCGTCCGCCCAGCGGCCGTGCGCAACGCAGCTCGCAGCCTCCGCGCGATCCACGCGCAATCGTTGCGCGAATTGTACGCATCGGCGCACAAGTCACCGTTTCCGTTCCCCGCCATCGCGGATCAACGGGGCGAAGTTTGCCATACAATGCGCAGCATCATGAATGCCAACCGACTGCACCTTCTTCTACCCTTCGCGCTGCCCGCCGCAGCCGACGCCTCCACCGCACTGTATTCCCTCGACACTCCTGCCCTCGACAAGCTGGTCGCCCGCGCGACGCTCGTCGAACGTGTGATCGGCGAAGACTTCCAGCGTACGCTGCCGCACGAGCGCTGGGTCGCGCGCAGCTTCGGCGCGGTGCCGGCGGGCTCGGCTGCTGCCGACGAAGCGCCGCTCGCGCCGTACATGCTGCTCGCCGACGGCGGCCAGCCCGGCGACGCGACGTGGGCCTGCGTGCAGCCGGTGCATGTGCGGATCGCGCACGATCATCTCGTGCTGATCGATCCCGCCTCGCTGGAACTCGCCGACGGCGACGCGCGCGCGCTGTTCGACGTCGCGCGTCCGCTGATCGAGGAACTGGGCGTGCGCGTCGAGGCGCCGCAGCCGTCGCGCTGGTATCTGTCGAGCGATGCGTTCGGCACGCTCGCGGGGGCATCGCCGTTGCGCGCGAGCGGCCGCAACATCGAAATCTGGCTGCCGCACGAAGCCCACACCGGTGAGCGCTCGCGCGCGTGGATGAAGCTGCAGAACGAAGTGCAGATGGCGTGGTTCGAGCATCCCGTGAACGAAGCGCGCGAGTCGCGCGGCCTGCCCGCCGTCAACTCGATCTGGTTCCACGCGCAAGGCGCCGCGCAACCGGTGCGCAGCGACTTCACGCGCGTGCTGTCGGATACGGCGGCCACGCGCGGTCTTGCGCTCGCCGCGAAGGCATCGACGGGCGCACCGCCCGCTGCATTCGGCGCCTGGCGCTCGGACAGCACAGGCAACAGTGCGACGCTGATCGAACTCGATCCGTTCTCCGCGCCCTTCATCGAGCAGGACTGGGGGCGCTGGAACGCCGCATTCGCCGCGCTCGAGCGCGACTGGTTCGCACCCGCACTCGCCGCGCTGCAAGCGGGTGAACTCGGCGAACTCGGTCTGACGCTGTGCGGCGACACCGGCTCGGTGACCCTGAACATCACGCGCGGCGATCTGCGCAAATTCTGGCGGCGGCGTCTGTTCGCGTCGCTCTTTATCGAATGAACTGCTTTTTTGCCTCTGATTTCGCCGCATGACCCAAATCGTTACGCGCCCCTGCTCTCCCGCCGACGCCGAAGCCCTGATCCGCCACGGCCTGCATCCTGTTCTCGCGCGTCTTTACGCGTCGCGCGGCGTCTGTCTGCCCGATGAAATCGAAACCGGCCTCGCGCGTCTCACGCCGCCTGCATCGTTGAAGGGCTGCGACGCGGCGGCCGTGCTGCTCGCCGACGCGATCGAAGGCAAGCGCCGCATGCTGGTCGTCGCCGACTACGACTGCGACGGCGCGACGGCCTGTGCCGTCGCCGTGCGCGGCCTGCGGATGTTCGGCGCGCAGATCGACTATCTCGTGCCGAACCGCTTCGAATACGGCTACGGCCTCACGCCCGAAATCGTCGCGCTCGCCGCGCAGCGTCCGGGCGGCAAGCCCGACCTGCTGATTACCGTCGATAACGGCATCGCGAGCGTCGACGGCGTCGAGGCGGCGAACGCGCTCGGCATCGACGTGCTTGTCACCGATCACCACCTGCCCGGCGACGAACTGCCCGCCGCGCGGGCGATCGTCAATCCGAACCAGCCGGGGTGCTCGTTCCCGAGCAAGTGCATCGCGGGCGTCGGCGTGATGTTCTATGTGCTGCTCGCGCTGCGCGCCGAACTGCGCAAGCGCGGCGCGTTCGGCGACACACGTCCGGAACCGCGACTCGACGGTCTGCTCGATCTCGTCGCGCTCGGCACGGTCGCGGACGTCGTGAAGCTCGACGGCAACAACCGTGTGCTGGTCGCGCAGGGTTTGCAGCGCATTCGCAACGGACGCATGCAGCCAGGCATCGCGGCTCTCTTTCGCGCCGCGGGCCGAGATGCGCGTAGCGCGTCGGGCTTCGATCTCGGCTTTGCGCTCGGGCCGCGTCTGAATGCGGCGGGACGGCTATCGGACATGTCGCTGGGTATCGACTGCCTGACGACGGACGACATCGGACGCGCATGGGAACTTGCACAGCAACTCGACACGATGAACCGCGAGCGGCGCGAAATCGAAGCGGGCATGCAGCAGCAGGCGCTCGAAGACCTGTCGGGCGTCGATCCCGCCGGCTCGACGACGATCACATTGTTCAATCCGACGTGGCATCAGGGCGTGATCGGGATTGTCGCGGGTCGCCTGAAGGAAAAATTCCACCGGCCGTCGTTCACCTTCGCGCTCGCCGACGACAGCGGCCACACGGTCAAGGGCTCGGGCCGCTCGATTCCGGGTTTCCATCTGCGCGACGCACTCGATCTCGTGTCGAAGAGAGAGCCGGGCCTGATCGCGAAGTTCGGCGGCCACGCGATGGCGGCGGGCCTGACCATCGCCACGGACGATTTGCCGCGCTTCACGGCGGCCTTTGAGCGGGTCGGCCGCGAGTGGCTGACGCAGGACGTGCTGGCACGCACCGTCGAGACGGACGGCGATCTCGAAGACGCCTATTTCACGCCGCAATTCGTCGAGATGATTGACGCTGCCGTGTGGGGACAGGGCTTCCCTGCGCCCGTTTTTTCGGGCGAGTTCGATGTGATGTCGCAGGCGCTGGTGAAGGACAAGCACCTCAAGCTGCAACTGATGCGCGGGCGGCAGCGGTTCAATGCGATCTGGTTCAATCATACGGAGCCGCTGCCCGCCAGGACTGTTGTTGCCTATCGGCTGTCGGCCGACACCTGGAATGGGGTGTCGCGGGTGCAGTTGATCGTTGAACACGCTGTGTTGTAGGCCCTGGTTGCGCCTGGCCCTGGCGCTGGGGTGATCCGTTATAATTTTGGTTTTTGGTGTCGCTGTTGGGTTTGGGTTGGGTTTTTGCGGCTTTTTTTCGCTGGCATCCGCGTTTTCGTATCGGTTTGCTAGCGTTGCCCCTGTGCGGGGCAGCACCTACTTTTCTTTGCAGCGGCAAAGAAAAGTAGGCAAAAGAAAGCCGCTTTTGAACCTCCGGTGCCTGCCAGGATAACGCCACGGCACACGGTCTTTGAGCTGTCGCGCAGTGACGCAAACACCCCGTAGAAAGCCCGCAGTCAGACGCGCGCGGCGCGAAAGATGACATCCACCTGGAGCACATTCGGCCGGCTTGTTTTTTTGTGTGTTTGCCGTCGGTCTGATTGCGGCGGTGTGTGCTCCAGACTGCGTGTGGGGGGCGCCGTGCGGGGTTGACTGCGGGCTTTCTACGAAGTGCGGACGTCGCTGAGCGACAGCTCAACTGCGGCATGCCGAAGCGGTATCCTGGCGGGCACCGGGGGTTCAAGAGCGGCTTTCTTTTGCCTACTTTTCTTTGCCGCGGCAAAGAAAAGTAGGTGCCGCCCCGCACAGGGGCAACGCATGAAGCACCGATACGAATTCGCGGATGCCACCGCAGCAAAAACCCAAAAACCTGAACAGCAACTGCGTCGCAGACGAAAAAACCTTACTTATTGAAACTGGATCGACATGGAAGCGGAACGCCTAAACTCCATCGACTCCTCTCTGGCGGACCTGCGCACACGCGCGGGCGAGCTCCGGGGGTATCTTTGACTACGATGCAAAGTCGGTACGACTGATCGAAGTCAATAAAGAACTCGAAGACCCGAACGTCTGGAACGACTCGCAGCACGCGCAGGCGTTGGGCAAGGAAAAGAAACTGCTCGAAGGCGTCGTCGAGGTGCTGTCGACGCTCGACAACGACTTGCGCGACACGCAAGACCTCTTCGACATGGCGCGCGAGGAAAACGACGAGGACACCCTCGTCGCGTGCGAGGAAGACGCAGCGAAACTGACGGCGCGCGTCGAAGATATGGAATTCCGCCGGATGTTCTCGAATCCGGCCGACCCGAACAACGCGTTCATCGACATTCAGGCAGGCGCCGGCGGCACGGAAGCGTGCGACTGGGCGTCGATGCTGCTGCGCCAGTATCTGCGCTACTGCGAACGTAAAGGCTTCAAGACGGAAGTGCTCGAAGAGTCCGAAGGCGACGTCGCCGGCATCAAGAGCGCGACGATCAAGGTCGAAGGCGAATACGCATACGGCTTCCTGCGTACCGAAACGGGCATTCACCGCCTCGTGCGCAAGTCGCCGTTCGATTCGTCGGGCGGTCGTCATACGTCGTTCTCGTCGGTGTTCGTGTATCCGGAAATCGACGAGTCGTTCGAGATCGAAGTCAATCCGGCCGATCTGCGTATCGACACCTACCGCGCGTCGGGCGCGGGCGGTCAGCACATCAACAAGACCGACTCCGCCGTGCGTATCACGCACATCCCGTCGGGCATCGTCGTGCAGTGCCAGAACGACCGCTCGCAGCACCGCAACCGCGCCGAAGCCATGGCGATGCTGAAATCGCGCCTGTATGAAGCCGAAATGCGCAAGCGTCAGTCGGAACAGGACAAGCTCGAAGCGGGCAAGTCGGACGTGGGCTGGGGCCACCAGATCCGCTCGTACGTGCTCGACAACAGCCGTATCAAGGATCTGCGCACCAACGTCGAAATCAGCAATACGAAGAGCGTGCTCGACGGCGATCTCGACGCGTTCATCAGCGCCAGCCTGAAACAGGGCATCTAAGCGCAGCCGGCGCGGCACAGTCTGCCGCGCCGCATTTTTTCACCGCCTGTGCGCCCGCGTCGTCGAGCGTCCACGAGGCACCGGACACCGAACATCATTACCATGACCGAACCGACCCAGACGCCCGCCGCCACGACGAACGTCGAACTGGACGACAACCAGATCATCGCCGAGCGCCGCGAAAAACTGCGCGCGCTGCGCGAGCAAGGCGTCGCCTATCCGAACGACTTCCGCCCCACTCATCACGCCGCCGACCTGCAATCGGAATACGCGGACGCCGACAAGGACGCGCTCGAAGCGAAAGCGCTGCAGGTCGCGCTCGCCGGCCGCATGATGCTCAAGCGCGTGATGGGCAAGGCGAGCTTCGCGACGGTGCGCGACGGCTCGGGCCAGATCCAGTTCTTCATCACGCCCGCCGACGTCGGCGAAGCGACGTACGACGCCTTCAAGAAGTGGGATCTGGGCGACATCGTCGCCGCCAAGGGCGTGCTGTTCCGCACGAACAAGGGCGAGCTGTCGGTGCGTTGCACGGAACTGCGTCTGCTGTCGAAGGCGCTGCGTCCGCTGCCCGACAAGTTCCACGGTCTCGCCGACCAGGAAATGCGCTATCGCCAGCGCTACGTCGATCTGATCGTCACGGACGAAGCGCGCAAGACGTTCGTCGCGCGCACGAAGGCCGTATCGTCGATCCGCAAGTTCATGGCGGACGCGAACTTCATGGAAGTCGAAACGCCGATGCTCCACCCGATTCCGGGTGGCGCGGCGGCCAAGCCGTTCGTCACGCATCACAATGCGCTCGATATGCAGATGTTCCTGCGTATCGCGCCCGAGCTGTATCTGAAGCGGCTGGTGGTCGGCGGCTTCGAGCGCGTGTTCGAGATCAACCGGAATTTCCGTAACGAGGGCGTCTCGCCGCGTCACAATCCGGAATTCACGATGATGGAGTTCTACGCCGCGTACACCGACTACAAGTGGCTGATGGACTTCACGGAGCAACTGATCCGTCAGGCCGCCGTCGATGCGCTCGGCAACGCGAGCATCACGTATCAGGGCCGCGAACTCGATCTGTCGAAGCCGTTCCATCGTCTGACGATCACGCAAGCCATCCAGAAGTACGCGCCGCAGTACACGGACGCGCAACTGGCGGACGGCGCGTTCCTGCGTACCGAACTGAAGAAGTTCGGCGTCGACACGACGCAACCGGCGTTCCTGAATGCGGGCATCGGCGCGCTGCAACTGGCGCTGTTCGAAGAGACGGCTGAGTCGCAACTGTGGGAGCCGACGTTCATCATCGACTACCCGGTCGAAGTGTCGCCGCTCGCGCGCGCATCGGATTCCGTCGACGGCATCACCGAGCGTTTCGAGCTGTTCATCACGGGCCGCGAAATCGCCAACGGCTTCTCGGAACTGAACGATCCCGAAGACCAGGCCGCGCGCTTCAAGAAGCAGGTCGATCAGAAGGACGCCGGCGACGAGGAAGCGATGTACTACGACGCCGACTACATCCGCGCGCTCGAGTACGGCATGCCGCCCGCGGGCGGTTGCGGTATCGGCATCGACCGTCTGGTGATGCTGCTCACCGACAGCCCGAGCATCCGCGACGTCATCCTGTTCCCGCATCTGCGTCGCGAAGACTGATCTCCGGCCGCGTTCAGCGCGGCTATCCATCCCGTGCACGGTGCGTTCTGCATGTGCCGTGCACGGCGCTTCTCTCTCCCCTTCTCGTTCCGCCTCTTGCCGACGGTTTGTAACTATCGGTAAAAGCTGCACTATCGCGCGTTGCGTCGGCGCGGCTCAGATCTTCCGAACCCCAATATCGGCGCGGCCCGGCGTCGTCGGTGCAGTTTTTGCGTGAATTGGAAAACTGAAGTGCCGGCGCGGGAGGTTACATATTGAAACCCTGCCCTTATTCTGATGTCCGACACTTAGAGCGCGCGTGATTCACGCGCAAGGCAGTTTCAACCAGGTCAACTCTCCCCGGACGAGGCCAAACACCATGGATAACCCGACCAACCAACGCCGTCTTCATCCGCTGATCGCCCTGGCGGCGGGCGCTGTCATCATCGCCAGTCTCGCTGCGACAGCCGCCGTGACCGGCCTGTTCCCGAAAGCGTCGAGCAACGGCGCGGCAAACGATCAGACGCAGTCGGCGGCTGTGACGCAACAGCAGCAGCCTGTCGTCGATACGACGCAACCGGCCAGCTTGCCGGCGCAGCAGGCGACGGCGGCTCAACAGGCTCAGCAGGCGCAGCAGCAAGCGGCGGCTCAGCAGGCCGAACAGCAGGCAGCGGCCCAACAGCAGCAACAGCAGGCCCCACGCGCGCCCGCGCCACCCAGCCCGCAATACGCCCAACAGCCTCAATACGCGCAGCAACCGCAGCAGCAATATGCGCAGCAGGAGCCGGCTCGCCCCGCCTATTGCTCGACCTGCGGCACCGTCGAAGCGATATCCGCCGTCCGTCAGGAAGGACATGGCACGGGGATCGGTGCTGTCGGCGGCGCGGTGGCGGGCGGTGTCGTCGGCAATCAGTTCGGCAGCGGCGGTGGACGTACCGCGATGACGCTGCTCGGCGCGCTCGGCGGCGGTCTCGCCGGAAACTCGGTCGAAAAGCATCTGCGCAGCACGACAAGTTACTCGGTGCGCGTGCATATGGAGAACGGCAAGACGCGTTACTTCACGTACCACGAAGCGCCGCCGTTCCAGCAAGGTCAGCGCGTGCGTGTGCAGAACGGAACGCTGGTCGCTGGCTAAGTTCGTTCTCGTGAAGCACCAAGAAAAAAGGCGACTTCCCAGGAAGTCGCCTTTCTCTTTTTAGCCTTTGAAGCGTCGCGCTCAATAATCCGCGTCTTCGATCCACGCGGCCTGGATCGCTTCAAGAATCTTCTCGCTCGAACGGTTCGGATCGTCATCGAAGCCGTCCAGTTCCATCACCCAGCGGTGAAGATCGGTGAACCGCACCTGCTGCGGATCGATCTCCGGGTGCTTGTCGGTCAAAGCCATCGCGATGTCTTGCGTGTCGGTCCACTTCATGGCTGCATGCTCCTGTTAGTGATTTTCCTTCGCGTGGTTGATCGAATAACGCGGAATCTCGACCACGAGGTCGTCGCCCTCAGGCACGAGCGCCTGGCACGACAACCGCGATTCGCGCTCGAGACCCCATGCCTTGTCGAGCAGATCGTCCTCTTCCTCTTCCGACGGTTCCAGCGCGTTGAAGCCCTCGCGCACGATCACGTGGCAGGTCGTGCACGCGCAGGACTTCTCGCACGCATGCTCGATTTCGATGCCGTTGTCGAGCAGATTGTCGCAGATGCTCTTGCCCGGCACGGCGTCGATGACCGCGCCGTCCGGACACAGTTCGACGTGAGGCAGCACAACGATTTGAGGCATACAAATTCCGTTTTGGTCTGTGGGGCACGGACGCCGCCCTTCAGGCACCGTACCATTTTACTGGTGGCGCGGCCGTTTTTGGCGCACGCCGCGTGAATCAGATTTCGTCGAGCTTCTTGCCCGCGAGCGCACGACGGATACTCTTGTCCATCCGGCGCGCGGCGAATTCGTCGGTGCCTTCGGCGAGCGTCTTCGTGGCCGTTTCGATCGCGTCGACGTCGTCGCCCGGCGCGACGTTGCGCAGCGCTGCGACGAGACCTTCGAGCGCGGTGCGTTCGTCGGCGTCGAGCAGTTCGCCGTCGACGGCAAAGGCTGCTTCCGTCGCTTCGATCAGCCGCTGCGCTTCGACCTGCGCCTCGCGCAACGCACGCGCGCGCATATCGACTTCGGCCGTCTTGAAGCTGTCTTCGAGCATGCGCGCAACATCGTCATCGGCGAGACCGTACGACGGCTTCACCACCACCGACGCCTCCACGCCCGAATGCTGCTCGCGTGCGAACACGGACAGCAGACCGTCCGCGTCGACCTGATACGTCACGCGGATACGCGCCGCACCCGCCGCCATCGGCGGAATGCCGCGCAACTCGAAGCGCGCGAGCGACCGGCAATCCGACACGAGTTCGCGCTCGCCCTGGACGACGTGAATCGCCATCGCCGTCTGGCCGTCCTTGAACGTCGTGAATTCCTGCGCGCGGGCGATCGGAATGGTCGAGTTGCGCGGGATGATCTTCTCGGCGAGACCGCCCATCGTTTCGACGCCGAGCGACAGCGGAATCACGTCGAGCAGCAGCCAGTCGTCGCCGTCCGCGCCGCGGTTGCCCGCGAGCAGATCGGCCTGAATCGCCGCGCCGAGCGCGACGACTTGATCCGGATCGAGATTGGTCAGCGGCGGCTGGCCGAAGTGGTTTTCGACCGCGCGGCGAATCACGGGCATGCGCGTCGCGCCGCCCACGAGCACGACGCCCTTGATATCGGCGGGCGTGACCTTCGCGTCACGCAGCGCCTTCTTCGTCGGGCCGAGCGTGCGCTGGACGAGCGCCTGCGTGATCGCTTCGAAGGTGGCTTCGTCGACGGTGACGTCGATCTTCGCGCCGCTCGCGAGCGTCGCCTTTACGAGTGCACTCGGCGCCGACGACAGCGTTTCCTTCGCGACACGCACCGTGTCGAGCAGCAGACGCACGTCTTCGGGCGTCAGCGATTGCGGCGTCACGTTCGCCTGTTCGAGCACGTGGCGATACAACGCGTGATCGAAGTCGTCGCCGCCGAGCGCCGAATCGCCGCCCGCTGCGAGCACTTCGAAGACGCCCTTCGTGAGCTTGAGAATCGACAGATCGAAGGTGCCGCCGCCGAGGTCGTACACCGCGTACAAACCTTCTGCGCCGTTATCGAGGCCGTAGGCGATCGCGGCCGCCGTCGGCTCGTTCAGCAGACGCAGCACGTTCAGCCCGGCGAGACGCGCGGCGTCCTTGGTCGCCTGGCGCTGTGCTTCATCGAAATACGCGGGCACCGTGATCACTGCGCCGACCAGATCGTCGCCAAGCGTGTCTTCCGCGCGATAACGCAGTGTCGCGAGAATTTCCGCGGACACTTCGACGGGACTCTTCACGCCGTCGATGGTCCGGATCTGCACCATGCCCGGCGCATCGACGAAATCGTACGGCGCGTTTTCCGCGTGCTCGACCTCGCTCTTGCCCCGCCCCATGAAGCGCTTGACGGACACGATCGTGTTGCGCGGATCGGTAGCGGCTTCCGCTTTCGCGGTGCGTCCGATGCGCCGGCCGCCCTTCTCCAGATACCGCACGACGGACGGAAGCAGATAATGGCCTTCGTCGTCGGGCAGCACATCGGGCACGCCGCTGCGCACAGCCGCGACGAGTGAGTTGGTGGTGCCGAGGTCGATGCCGACCGCGAGACGCCGCTGATGCGGCGCGGGCGCCATGCCGGGTTCAGAGATTTGCAGTAAAGCCATCTGGAATCTTCTTCGGGGACTGTTTCGCCCCGGTCCTGATCATGTTGTTCGCGTGGTGATTGGGCTCTTGCTGTCGAACGGCGTCAGTGGTCGAGCCGCTCGATCTGCGTGCCGATTTCGGCGGCCACGCGTTCGATGAACATCAGTTGCCGCACCGCTTCGCCCGCCGCCTGATTCGAGCCGCTGTCGAGCAACGCGGCCAGCTTCGTAAAGCGCACCTTCTCTTCGTCGCGCAGATCGACCAGCAACGCGTCGAGCGCATCGACGTTCTTCGCCGCCGACGCGTCTTCGATGTTCTCGCGCCATTCCATCTGCTGCATCAGGAAGGCCGGCTCCATCGCCGTGTTGTTCTCCGCGCCGACGTCGATGCCGCGCAGCGACAACAGATAGCGCGCGCGCTTCAACGGATCGCGCAGCGTCTGATACGCCTCGTTCGTGCGCGTCGCCCATTGCATGGCGATGCGCTTTTGCGCGTCGCCCGCGGCAGCGAAGCGGTCCGGATGCACCTGCGCCTGCACCGTGCGATACGCGTGATCCAGCGCGGACGAATCCAGCGCGAATTGCTCCGGCAGGTCGAAGAGTGCGAAGTGACTGTCGTTCAGCGAGGCCATCAGATTACTTTGTCCATCCAGGGCGCGCAGTGCAACGCCCGAAAGTGATACGCGAAAAAGTGATGCGCGAATGAAGGCACGGCGAAATTGAAAAAAGGCGGCACAGGCCGCCTTTTCAGCATGACTCGCGCGCTTACACGCGGAACGATTCGCCGCAGCCGCACTCGTCCTTCACGTTCGGGTTGTTGAAGCGGAAGCCTTCATTCAACCCTTCGCGTGCGAAGTCGAGTTCCGTGCCGTCGATATACGCGAGGCTCTTCGGGTCCACGATGATCTTCACGCCATTGCACTCGAACACTTCGTCCTCGGGTGCGAGTTCATCGACGTACTCGAGCTTGTATGCGAGGCCCGAGCAACCCGTCGTGCGCACACCGAGCCGAAGCCCGACGCCTTTACCGCGCCGGGTCAGATACTTCTGCACGTGTTGTGCTGCCTTTTCGGTCAACGTAATTGCCATAGCGTTTCTCAATGTGCGGCACGCCGTTCGTCACGACGCGTCGCGCGACCCTGCCTGCTTTTCAAATCGTTCCGGCGGGCGTCGAATCCAGGCACTTCATGTGCCGAATCCGACGCCGCACCTTGCCACTCGTGCGTTTGCTGCGACGCTTACGCCGACTCGGCCTTCGCCGTTTCGCCGTGACGCTGCTTGTAGTCGGCGACGGCTGCCTTGATCGCGTCTTCCGCGAGGATCGAGCAGTGGATCTTCACCGGCGGCAGCGCCAGTTCTTCGGCGATCTGCGTGTTCTTGATGGTGAGTGCCTGATCGAGCGTCTTGCCCTTCACCCATTCCGTCACGAGCGAGCTCGACGCGATGGCCGAACCGCAGCCGTACGTCTTGAACTTCGCGTCTTCGATCACGCCGTCCGCGCCGACGCGGATCTGCAGCTTCATCACGTCGCCGCAAGCCGGTGCGCCGACCATGCCGGTGCCGACCGTGTCGTCGTCCTTCGAGAACGAACCGACGTTGCGCGGGTTTTCGTAGTGGTCCAGGACCTTATCGCTGTATGCCATGTTGTCACTCCTTGATTCGATTCAACCTGCGTTCGTGTTCGACTGCCCGAGGCGCGCTCAGTGCGCAGCCCACTGGATGGTCGACAGATCGATGCCGTCCTTGTGCATTTCCCACAGCGGCGACAGATCGCGCAGCTTCGCAATCTTGCTCTTCAGCAGGTTGATGACGTAATCGACGTCCTGCTCCGTCGTGAAGCGGCCGACCGTGAAACGGATCGAGCTGTGCGCCAGTTCGTCGTTGCGGCCGAGCGCGCGCAGCACATACGACGGCTCCAGCGAAGCCGACGTGCAGGCCGAACCCGACGACACGGCCACGTCCTTCACCGCCATGATCAGCGACTCGCCTTCGACGAAGTTGAAGCTGATGTTCAGGTTGTGCGGGACACGCTTTTCCATGTCGCCATTCACATACGTTTCTTCGATCTCTTGCAGACCGCGCAGCAGACGGTCGCGCAGCATGCGGATGCGTTCGTTTTCCGTCGCCATTTCTTCGCGTGCGATACGGAACGCTTCGCCCATGCCGACGATCTGGTGCGTGGCCAGCGTGCCCGAACGCATGCCGCGCTCGTGACCGCCGCCGTGCATCTGCGCTTCGATACGCACGCGCGGCTTGCGGCGCACGTACAGCGCGCCGATGCCCTTCGGGCCGTAAGTCTTGTGCGCCGAGAACGACATCAGGTCGACCTTGAGCTTCTGAAGGTCGATTGCGACCTTGCCCGTGGCCTGCGCCGCGTCGACGTGGAAAATGATGCCCTTTTCACGGCAGATTTCACCGATCGTTTCGATGTCTTGGATCACGCCGATCTCGTTGTTCACGTGCATCACGGAAACGAGGATCGTGTCCGGGCGCAGCGCGGCCTTGAACACGTCGAGATCGATCAGCCCGTCGTCCTTCACGTCGAGATACGTGACTTCGTAGCCTTCGCGCTCCAGCTCACGCGTGGTGTCCAGCACGGCCTTGTGCTCGGTCTTCACGGTGATGATGTGCTTGCCCTTGCTCTTGTAGAAGTGCGCGGCGCCCTTGATGGCCAGGTTGTCGGATTCCGTGGCGCCCGACGTCCAGATGATTTCGCGCGGGTCGGCGTTGACGAGCGCTGCAACGTTCTCGCGCGCTTCCTCGACGGCACGTTCCGCGTCCCAGCCATAGGCGTGGCTGCGCGATGCCGGATTGCCGAACTGCTCGCGCAGATACGGGATCATCTTGTCCACCACGCGCGGATCGACCGGGGTCGTCGCGCTGTAGTCCATGTAAATGGGCAGGTGGGGAATGTCGTTATTCATCAATCGCTCCGGGGGACATCAGTGCTTATGGCTTCTCGGTTCTGTCGTTCGCGTCTCTTGCGCGCTCTGTCAGCCGGCCATGTTGAAAACGGAATTCGGCCCTTTCGGCACCGCGCGCGGCTCGACGGCGGGCGCTTCGGTGCGACGGTCGCGCAGCACGGCCGTCGCGCCTTCGCGCGAACGCTGCTGGTCGACCAGGTCTTTCAGGGAAACGGAGTCGAGATACTCGACCATCTTCTGGTTCAGCGTCGACCACAGTTCATGCGTCATGCAATGGCCGTCGTGATGCTTCGTGCCTTCGCACGAACCCTTGCCGCCGCATTGCGTGGCATCGAGCGGTTCGTCGACGGCGATGATGATGTCCGCGACGGTCACATCCTCCGCGCGGCGCGCGAGGTTGTAGCCGCCACCCGGCCCGCGCACGGATTCGACGATCTCGTGCCGGCGCAGCTTGCCAAACAGCTGCTCGAGGTACGACAAGGAGATGTGTTGGCGCTGGCTGATACCCGCAAGCGTCACCGGGCCCTGCTCCTGGCGCAGTGCCAGGTCGATCATCGCCGTGACGGCGAAACGGCCTTTCGTGGTGAGTCTCATATGTGGTGGGAACCGCAATTCTCGACAAGTTTGGTCAAGTATAAATACATGACAGATTTAGTCAAGTATCCCTATCTCGATTTGGGTCATTTACTTAACGAAAACTCGTCTTACAGGGTCAATTGGGGCCGCAGCGCCGCAATCAGGCCGCGGCAGGCGGCTTCGCACTGGTCCAGCACGATTTCGAAGCCCTCGCCGCCGCCGAAATACGGATCGACGACTTCGCGTGAATCGAAACCCGGCGCGCGCTGTGCAGCGCCGCCCGCTTCGGACGCAGCTGCATCCGTCGCGAATTCCATCAGCAGGCGAATCTTGTCGCGCTGTGCGGGCGGACAGACCTGCCGGAGCGCGGCGACGTTCTTGTCGTCCATCGCGATGATCAGATCGAAGCGTTCGAAGTCGGCGGCCGCGATCTGACGGCCACGAAATATCGACAAATCGTAACCGCGGTTTTTCGCTGCGCGCTGCGCGCGTTCATCCGGCGCTTCGCCGATGTGCCAGTCGCCCGTCCCCGCCGAATCGACGATCACGCGATCCGCGAGCTTCGCCTCAGCCAGCAGATGCCGCATGACGCCTTCCGCAGTCGGGGAACGGCAAATGTTCCCAAGGCACACGAAGCAGATGGCGACGGTTTTCATCGATGGCTGAGCGGCCCAGCCGCAAGTGTCATAAGTGGTGAAACGGTGCCGCGATTATACAAAGCCAGTCAAAATCACGCCGGCGCGACGCCAGCCCGACCGCTTACATCGGCTGGGCAGGCATGCGGGAAGCTGCAGGCATGGTTTCCGCGGGCATCGCGGCCTCGCCGCCGACGAATCCGTACGACACCGTGCGGGCCAGTTCGGCCGACACGCGCTCGGCAGCGAGCGGCGACGTCGACGGTTGCGGGACGTTGCTGTTGTACAGATGCAGATAAGCGATGGCCGCAAGCGGCACAACGATGGCCAGAGGCCAGTACACCGATATTTTCTTTTTCATGATGTCGTTCTCTCAAAGCGGGCCGAAGTGCATAGGCGCACTTTTCCCAGTCGAAATGGTAGCCGAGGACGCAATCCGGAAAAACCCGCCCCAGCAAAACACAGCGTTGCGTCGGGGTGAACAGTCGCGGCCGTCAGTTCGATCGACGATGCCCGCGATAAACTTTCGACCACCGAAAGAAATCCTTACAAAAGCACACACAGGTAATACTCAGTCGGCGCTACAAATACGTTTAAGGACACTGCGCCTCTCGCTTGTCTTAACACTCATATGAAACGTCTTATTCCTTCTCTCGCTCCTGCTCTCGTCGCCGTCTGCGCGGTTGCCACGCTCGGCGGATGTGTCGCGTATCCGGCTGGCGGTGCGCCGGGCTATGGCTACAACGACGGCTACTACGATGGCTACGGCGCGCCGGCGTACGGTTACGCCGAGCCGCCTGTTCAATCGAGCCTGTTCCTTGGCTTCGGTGGATACTCCGGTCGCGACTACGACCGAGGCTATTGGGGCGGCCGTGGCTATGACCACGGATACAACCACGACCGCGGCAACTGGAACGGCCGCGGCGGTGGCAACAATGGCGGGCCGCCGCGCGGTCAGCCGCCGCAGGCAGGTAATCCGCCGCCACCGCAGATGGCGCCGGGCGGCAATTCAGGCGCCGGTCACGGAGTTCGCCCGCCTGTCCAGGCGGGCGCCGGACAGCAACAAGGCGGTGGAAATCGCGGCGGCGGTCAGCCGTCGAATCGCGGCAACCAGGCCTGGAATCAGGAAGGCGGCCGGCCCCATTGACCGTCCGCATCGGAACAACGCCGCGATTGCCTGACGGCGATCGTTAGACAAAGAGGCTGCATCGCTTGCGCGATGCAGCCTCTTTTGTTTGCGCCAGCGCCCTAAGCGAGCGCGCTATCCAATATGCGTCTTGCTCGCGGCGTACAGTTCGCGGAACGTCCGCCCGACGGGCGCCGGCATCTCGCGCGTATTCGTCCAGCCTCCGCCTAGCGGCAGCTTCGCGATCGATTTCCGGTTGCCACCCATGCGCTCGAGAATCCGCACGGCGACCTTGGTGAACAACCCGTACGCAGCCGGGTGCATCGCCAGATAACCCCAGACGGCCAGTCCGAAACGCTCCTGCCATGGACGCAGATGCCGCTCCATCTGCCGCTCGCGCAGCTTGCGCAGCAGATCGGACAGCGGAATGCCAACGGGACACACGCTATTGCACTCGCCGCACAGCGTCGCGGCCTGCGGCAGATCGAGCGCCTTTTCGATGCCGACATAGCTCGGCGTCAGCACCGACCCCATCGGCCCGGGATAAACCCAGCCATACGTGTGTCCACCGACCTTCTGATACACCGGGCAATGGTTCATGCAGGCGCCGCAGCGGATACACCGCAGCATCTCCTGAAAGTCGCCGCCGATCAGCCCGGTGCGCCCGCCATCGACGAGCACCACGTACATATGCTCCGGCCCGTCTTGATCATCCGCGCCGCGCGGACCCGTGAGCACGGAGAAATAGTTCGACACGTCCTGCCCCGTCGCCGAGCGCGGCAAGAGACGCATCGCCGTCGCGAGGTCTTCGAGTGTCGGCAGCACCTTCTCGATGCCCGTCACCGCGACGTGCACGCGCGGCATCACGGTACACATGCCTTCGTTGCCTTCGTTGGTCACGAGCGCGACCGAGCCCGTCTCCGCGATCACGAAGTTGCCGCCCGTCACGCCCATGTCGGCTGTCATGAAATGCGGGCGCAGCATCTCGCGCGCTTCGCGCGTCATCTCGGGAATCTCGGTCAGACGCGGCTTGTTGTGCGTCTTCGCGAACAGGTCGGCAATCTCTTCCTTGTCCTTGTGAACGACGGGCGCAATGATGTGGCTAGGCGGCTCGTTGTCGTTGATCTGCAGGATGTATTCGCCGAGATCGGTTTCGATCGACTGCACGCCCATCTGGCCGAGGACCTCGTTCAGGCGCATTTCCTCGGACACCATCGACTTCGTCTTGATCACCTTCTTCACGTCGTGCTTGCGCGCGATGTCGGCGACGAGCTTGGCCGCGTCCTGCGTCGTCTCGGCGAACAGCACGGTAACGCCGCGCCGTGTCGCTTCGCGCTCGAAGGTTTCGAGCCACACATCCAGATTCTGCAGCGCGCGGTTGCGCCGCTCCTTGAGCGCGTCGCGCGTGGCGTGAAAGTCGATCGCGGTCATCGCCGACGCACGCGCCGAAACGAATTTCGTCGACAGCTTGGTGAGGTTCTGCTGAAGGCGCTGATCGGCGAGTTTCTGGCCCGCGCGCGCCTTGAACTGCATCGTTTGGACTTGCATGACGGCCTTGGGGATCGGTTGTGGGTATCGGCTACGGCTTGTCCGGCGAAGCAAGCGTCACGCGTCGCCCGCCAGCACCTGCGCGATGTGCAGCACGCGCGTGGTCGTGTCGCCCGTGCGCCGCAGGCGCCCTTCTATATTCAGCATGCAGCCGAGATCGCCCAGCACCACCGCGTTCGCGCCGCTCGCCTGAATGTTCGCGCATTTTTCGTCGACGATCGCCGTCGAAATATCGCCGAACTTCAGCGCAAACGTGCCGCCGAAGCCGCAGCAATGCTCGCAGTCCTTCATCTCGGTCACGGCGACGCCCGCCTGCGCGAGCAGCGCGCGCGGCTGCTCCTTGACGCCCAGTTCGCGCAGCCCCGAGCAGGAATCGTGATACGTGACCGGCCCCTGGAATTCGCCCGGCGTCAGTTCGATCTTCGCGACGTTCGCAAGGAAATCGGTCAGCTCGTACACCTTGGGACGCAACCGCGCGAAGCGACCCATCAGTTCGGGATCGTCGGCGAACAGATCGCCGTAGTGCGCGCGGATCATCCCGCCGCACGAACCCGACGGCACGACCACGTAGTCGTACTGCTCGAACTCGCGCAGCGTCTTTTCCGCGAGATCGCGCGCGATGCGCCTGTCGCCGGAGTTGTAGGCCGGCTGTCCGCAGCAGGTTTGCGCGGGCGGCACGAACACCTCGAAGCCCGCGCGCTCGATCAGCTTGAGCGCGGAAAAGCCGATTTCAGGGCGCATCAGATCGATCAGACAAGTGACGAAAAAACCGACTCGCATGGATGCTCCTCCGGGGAAACGTCCCCGATTATCCGCTGTTTGGCGCGCAATACCAACGCGTAACGGCCCCAATGCGCAATGATCCGCCAAATATTGAGATTGGAGGATCAATTCCAACGGCGTTCGCTTTTTTCACAATACGAGATACAATCGGTTTTCCGCTGTTTGACGCGTCAACCGTTTAGTCTTATGAGCGATACGAGCCCGGACCCAAAAACATCGATCCAGGTGATCGAGCGCATGATGCGGCTGCTGGACGCCCTCGCCGCACATAGCGACCCGGTCAGCCTGAAGGAACTCGCGCAACGCACCGATCTTCATCCGTCCACCGCCCACCGCATCCTGAACGATATGGTGACCTGCCGGCTGGTGGATCGCTCGGACCCGGGCACGTATCGTCTCGGCATGCGGCTGCTGGAACTGGGCAATCTCGTCAAGGCGCGTCTGTCCGTGCGCGACGCGGCGCTGATGCCGATGCGCGAACTGCACCGGCTGACGGGCCAGACAGTGAACCTGTCGGTGCGTCAGGGCGACGAGATCGTCTATATCGAACGCGCCTATTCGGAACGCTCGGGCATGCAGGTGGTGCGCGCGATCGGCGGCCGGGCGCCGCTGCATCTGACGTCCGTCGGCAAGCTCTTCCTCGCCGCCGACGAATCGACGCGCGTCCGAGCCTACGCGACGCGCACGGGTCTGTCAGGACACACGCAGAACAGCATCACCGATCTTTCCAAGCTCGAACGCGAACTGTCGCACGTGCGCCAGCAGGCATGCGCGCGCGACAACGAGGAACTGGAACTCGGGGTGCGCTGTATCGCCGCCGGCATTTACGACGATACGGGCAAACTCGTCGCGGGCCTGTCGCTGTCGGCACCCGCCGACCGTCTGCAGGATTCGTGGCTCGGCCAGTTGAGCAAGACCGCGCTCGTGATTTCCGAATCGCTCGGTTATCACCCGCAGGCGCAGCCGATGAGCGCCTCTGCACAAGCCGTCTGACGTGCACTGCGCCGCGCTGCGCGCTGGCCAAGCAAAAACAAAAAAGCCCCGCAATGCGGGGCTTTCTTTTTGGGCTGAAGCCTGACGGCTGACCGCTCAGGTACCGGCGCCGTTGGCGTCCGCGCTCGTGATGCGCTGTTCGCCGCCGTTGTCGATCCACGTACGCAGACGCTGCGCATCGGCGAAACGCGAGTACTTACCCGACGAATCGAGCAGCACCATGATCATCGGACGATCGTGGATCGTCGCCTGCATCACGAGGCACTCGCCTGCTTCGTTGATGAAGCCCGTCTTCTGCAGGCCGATGTCCCACGACGAGTTGCGCACCAGGGCGTTCGTGCTGTTGTAGGCGATCGTGCGCTTGCCCGTGTAGACGTCGTAGCTACGATCCGTCGAGAAGCGGCGGATCATCGGGTATTGATACGCGGCGTTGACCATCTTCACGAGATCGCGTGCGCTCGACACGTTCTGGCTCGTCAGGCCCGTCGGGTTTTCGAAGTGCGTGTCGGTCATGCCGAGCGCCTTCGCCTTCGCATTCATCGCTGCCATGAAAGCCGGACGGCCGCCCGGGAAGTAGCGCGACAACGCAGCCGCCGCGCGGTTTTCCGACGCCATCAGCGCGATGTGCAGCATGTCTTCACGCGACAGCACCGAGCCCACCGACAGACGCGAGCCCGTGTTCTTCTCGTAGTCGCGGTCTTCGTCCGTGACTTCGATCTGTTCGGTCATGGCCGCTTTCGAATCGAGCACGACCATCGCCGTCATCAGCTTGGTGATCGACGCGATAGGTACGACGGCGCGCGAGTTCTTGTCGAACAGCGACTCCGACGTGTTCTGGTCGACCACGTACGCGACGCTCGAACGGAGCATCAGCGCGTCAGGCGTTTCGTGCAGGCCGAACGCCGTGCCGACGGACGGCTGACGCGGCTCGAACGCGACGCGGCGCACGACGGAATGATGACGGCCGTTCGACGTGTACGACACGCGGCGCTTCTTCGAAACGGTGCGGGGTTCGTCGTCGTCCTTCGCGGCCGCTTTTACGGCCTTCGACGACTTGCTGGAGACTTTCTCGGCAGCCTCCTTCTTCGACGACTTCTTGCCGGCTTTCGCGGACTTGGCAGGGGCCGTGGCGGACGCGGCGAACGCGTCGACCGGTGCGGCAAAAGCCGCAGCGATGACCACCGAGGCAGCCACCGACAGAGCGGTGCTGAGCGCCGCGCCGTGCATCACTTTCAGTGACGAAAACATGTCGGTTTTCATTGGTGTTCTGGTTGGAGCGGCGAGAGAGGTTTCGCCAGTGTAGTAAAACAGTTAAAAATTAGCAATATTAAGCACTTATCGACAGTCCTTAAACCGAGTTGTCAGCCTCGATTGAAGAAAGGCAATAAGTTGCAGGTACACCATCGAAAATACCAATGACGTGCCGGCAAAACCGCCACCGCCCATGTCGCTGAAGGCTCTCACTCGCTCAGCATATCGGCATATTCGACACAAACTTGATCGGGGGAAGTACGGTCGCGCACGGTGGGACTACAAACCCGCCGCGAACGTCCAGAACACGGTGCCCTGCTGCTCCGATGCACGCCTGCAGGACACCGCGAGCCAGTCGACTGTTAAGCGCCTACTGCGAAGCAGCACGACGCGCATTCGACCGGGATGGGAATTTAACGTTCCGCTACGGTTTTCGGTTTACTCGCGAATTTTACCTTTTTGCTCAAAAGCGCGCCGTTGGGACGCGCGCGGCCCTGATCCCGCTTGGGAGACACCGTTTTTTGCCGCACCAAATCGGTGCAAACCCTAATGTGCACGCGCTTCACCACAATGTCATAAACGCTACATAACGTGTTGTTTTATTAGTAATTTTTATGCGTTGTGCGTTGCACAAAAAAGTCCTTGACATCTATCGGAGCCGTCCTAAAATGGGAACCGTTGCTGCGACGCACAATGAACTGCGGACCAGCGATTCCTAATAGTTCTGCAGTTAACCCAACCCGGTTCGCGCCAGACGAGCCGGTAATCCAGGAGCGTAAACATGACTCTGCTGACCCCTGAGCAATTCGCCGCAGCGCAGAAGGCCAATCTCGAAACGCTGTTCGGCCTGACCTCGAAGGCATTCGAAGGCGTCGAAAAGCTGGTCGAGCTGAATCTGCAAGTCGTCAAGTCGACGATCGCTGAAAGCCAGGAAAACGCACAACGCGCGCTGTCCGTGAAGGACGCGCAAGAACTGCTCGCGCTGCAAGCGGGCCTGACCCAGCCGGTGGCAGAAAAGGTTCTGTCGTATGGCCGTCACCTGTACGAAATCGCATCGGCCACGCAAGCTGAATTCGCCCGCGTCGCTGAAGCTCAATACGAAGAGCAGAACCGCAAGGTGCAAGCGCTCGTCGAAAACGTCGCGAAGAACGCACCGGCTGGTTCGGAAACGGCTGTCGCCGTGATCAAGTCGGCCATCACGGCTGCGAACACGACGTACGAAACGGTTCACAAGGCAACGAAGCAAGCCGTCGAAATCGCTGAAAGCAACTTCAACGCGGCTGCAACGGCTGCATCGAAGGCCGCTTCGCAAGCTGCTGCTCAAGCTTCGCGTACGGCAGCATCGGCCAAGAAGGCTGCTGTCTAAGCGAGCTGTCCAGCACGCAACTGAAAACGTAACGGATTCAACGGATCGGGCTTCACCTGCGCATTGACGGATGCCCCATCATCCATCGGTGCGCAGCCGCGAGCTACACTGTCGAAGTGACTGGCGGTACTGAACAGCGCCGCACGGGTCGTGACTTCGACCGGGCGGCCAGACGCTCCGATACGTTAAACAGCGTATCGTTTCCCCGGCTCAGGCCGGGATTTTTTTGCCTGCTCGTTTCGACGACCAGGATTCGGCTGGCCACGATTCGACGCCCAAGAAAAACGGCGCGCCCTTCTTCCGAAGGACGCGCCGTTTCTACATGCGCGAATCGAACCGGCGTGAGCCCACGCCGTTCGCGCTTTACTTCTTCTTTTGCGGCGGCAGATCGGTACAGACGCCTTCGTACAGTTCGGCGGCCATGCCGATCGATTCGCCGAGCGTCGGGTGCGGATGGATCGTCTTGCCGATATCCGTTGCGTCCGCGCCCATTTCGATCGCGAGACACACTTCGCTGATCAGGTCGCCTGCATTCAGACCGACGATACCGCCGCCGATCACGCGATGCGTCTCTTCGTCGAAGATCAGCTTCGTGAAGCCTTCGTCGCGGCCGTTGGCGATCGCGCGGCCCGACGCGGCCCACGGGAACACTGCCTTGCCGTACTTGATGCCTTCGGCCTTGCACTGGTCTTCCGTCTTGCCCGCCCATGCCACTTCCGGATCGGTGTATGCCACCGACGGAATCTGCAGCGCGTCGAAGTACGCCTTCTCGCCGTGCGCCGCTTCCGCTGCGACGTGGCCTTCATGCACGGCCTTGTGCGCGAGCATCGGCTGACCGACGACATCGCCGATCGCGAAGATGTGCGGCACGTTGGTGCGCATCTGCTTGTCGACGTCGATGAAGCCGCGATCCGTCACGGCCACGCCTGCCTTGTCCGCGCCGATCTTCTTGCCGTTCGGGCTGCGGCCCACGGCGACCAGCACGAGATCGTAGCGTTGCGGCTCGGCGGGCGCCTTCTCGCCTTCGAACGTCACGTAAATGCCGTCCGGCTTCGCTTCCGCGCCCGTCGTCCTGGTCTTCAGCATCACGTTGCCGAAACGCTTGCTGTTGAACTTCTCCCAGACCTTCACGAGATCGCGGTCCGCGCCCGTCATCAGGCCATCGAGCATTTCGACCACGTCGATCTCTGCGCCCAGCGTCGCGTACACCGTCGCCATTTCGAGACCGATGATGCCGCCGCCGATCACGAGCATGCGCTTCGGAATCTGACGAAGTTCGAGCGCACCCGTCGAATCGACGACGCGCGGATCTTCCGGAATGAACGGCAGCTTCACGGCTTGCGAACCGGCCGCGATGATCGCCTGCTTGAACCGGACGACCTTCTTGCCGTTCTCGCCCTGCACTTCCATGTGATACGGATCGACAAAGCTGCCGACGCCCGTCACGACTTCGACCTTGCGCGCCTTCGCCATGCCGGCGAGACCGCCCGTCAGCTTCTTGACGACGCCCGACTTGAAGTCACGCAGCTTGTCGAGATCGATCTGCGGCTTGCCGAACGTGATGCCGTGCGAGCCGAGCGCTTCTGCTTCGTCGATGACGAGCGCCGTATGCAGCAGCGCCTTCGACGGAATGCAGCCGACGTTCAGACACACGCCGCCGAGCGTCGAATAACGCTCGACGAGCACCGTCTTCATGCCGAGGTCGGCCGAGCGGAATGCTGCCGAATAGCCGCCGGGACCGGCACCGAGCACGAGCATGTCGCATTCGACGTCGACGGAACCCGAATAGCTGCCGGCTTGCGGCGCGGGCGCGGGGGCTGCAGCGGGCGACGGCGCCGGAGCAGCCGCCTTCGGTGCGGGCGCAGCGGCCGCGCCTTCGCCTTCGAGCAGCAGCAGCACGCTGCCTTCGGAGACGTTGTCGCCGACCTTGACCTTCAGTTCCTTGACGACGCCGGCGGCCGGGCTCGGCACATCCATGGTCGCCTTGTCGGATTCGAGCGTGACGAGCGACTGTTCCTTCTCGACGCGATCGCCGACCTTCACCGCGACTTCGATCACGGGCACATCTTTGTAGTCGCCGATGTCCGGCACTTTGATTTCCTGCACGCCGCCGCCGCTGGCAGCCGGGGCCGCAGCGGGAGCGGGAGCAGCTTTCTCAGGTTCTTTGGCAGCTTTGGCATCGCCCGACGTTTCCACGACGGCGATCACGGTGCCCTGCGAGACTTTCTCGCCTGCCTTGATACGCACTTCCTTGACTGTGCCGGCCGTATCGCTCGGCACTTCCATCGACGCCTTGTCCGACTCGAGCGTCAGCAGCGACTGCTCTTTCTCGATCGTGTCGCCCGGCTTGATATTGACTTCGATGACATCGACGTCCTTGAAATCGCCGATGTCCGGCACCTTCACTTCGACGAGACTCATTAGTGTCCCCTTCTCTTATTGACCGTGTTGAACGAAGAGCCGCAAAAAACCTTCGCCTCGAAAACTCGCGACGCCAATCGCAGACTTAATGCCGTCCGCCAAGGACGCGGCTTTCTTTTGCCTACTTTTCTTTGCAAGACAAAGAAAAGTAGGTGCTGCCCCGCACAGGGGCGACGCATGAAGCGAGGCGACAAAGCAGGTTCAACGGCGAGGCATGAGCAACCACGAAAACCTCACACCTCGCCGCGCGACAAAAGCTCAACAATCAAAGAATCACACGCCGGAAATCGGCAAGAATCGAACCGAGATACGCATTGAAGCGCGCCGCTTCCGCACCATCGATCACACGATGGTCATACGACAGCGACAGCGGCAGCGTGAGACGCGGTACGAACTGCTTACCGTCCCAAACCGGCTTCTGATAGCCGCGCGACAAACCGAGAATCGCGACTTCAGGCGCGTTGATGATCGGCGTGAAGGTCGTGCCGCCGATCCCGCCCAGCGACGAGATCGAGAAGCAGCCGCCTTGCATCTGGTCCGGCTTCAGCTTGCCTTCGCGCGCGAGCTTCGACAGCTCGGCCATTTCCTTTGCGATATCGACGAGACCCTTCTTGTCCGCATCGCGGATCACGGGCACGACGAGACCGTTCGGCGTATCGGCCGCAAAACCGACGTGGTAGTACTGCTTGAACACCAGGTTGTCGCCGTCCAGGCTGGCATTGAAGGTCGGGAACTTCTTCAGCCCCGCGACGACCGCCTTGATCACGAACGCGAGCATCGTGAACTTGACGCCCGACTTCTCGTTTTCCTTGTTCAGCTTCACGCGCAGCTCTTCCAGCTCGGTGATGTCCGCTTCGTCGTTGTTCGTGACGTGCGGAATCATGACCCAGTTGCGATGCAGGTTCGCGCCGGAAATCTTCTTGATACGCGACAGCGGCTTTGGATCGATCGGACCGAACTTCGTGAAGTCGATCTTCGGCCACGGCAGCAGGCCGAGTTCGCCGCCACCCGCGGCAGCCGGTGCAGCAGCAGCCGGCGCACGCTGGCCCGTCATCACGCCCTTGACGAACGCGGTGACGTCGTCCTGCGTAATGCGGCCCTTCGGACCCGTGCCTTGCACGCGCGCCACGTCGACGCCCAGTTCGCGCGCGAACTTGCGCACCGACGGCGACGCGTGGCTCGCGCGATGCGCGCCTTCGCCCGGCGGGATCACAGGCGCCTGCGCGAGCGCGGACGGCTGCGACGGAGCCGGCGACGGCGCAGCGGGCGCATCCGACGGCTTTTCTTCGTGCTTCGCGGCGGCAGGTGCCGGCGCGGGCGCAGCGGCCGCGCCGCCCTCGCCTTCGAGCAGCACGATCAGCGTGCCTTCCGACACGTTGTCGCCGACCTTGACCTTCACTTCCTTGACGATGCCGGCTGCGGGGCTCGGCACGTCCATCGTCGCCTTGTCCGATTCGAGCGTGACGAGCGACTGCTCTTTCTCGACACGATCGCCGACCTTCACGGCCACTTCGATGACGGGCACATCCTTATAGTCACCGATATCCGGGACCTTCACTTCCTGCACGCCGCCGCTCTTCGCAGCAGCAGGCGCGGGAGCGGGCGCCGGCGCGGGTGCAGCAGCCGGTGCAGGTGCGGGCGCAGCCGCGCCGTTGCCCTTCGCAGCGCCGCCGCCTTCGCCGTCGAGCAGCACGATCAGCGTGCCTTCCGACACCGTGTCGCCAAGCTTGACCTTCACTTCCTTGACCGTGCCCGACGCCGGGCTCGGCACATCCATCGTCGCCTTGTCGGATTCCAGCGTGACGAGCGACTGCTCTTTCTCGACGGTGTCACCCGCCTTCACCAGCACCTCGATCACAGGAATGTCCTTGTAATCGCCGATGTCCGGCACCTTGACTTCGATCGCTTGGCTCATTGTTTTCTGTCTCCAGGGCCGCGCGCACCTCGACCGCCCGCTTCGGGCGGCGAGGTGCACATTGGGGCTCGCGGGTCGATGCCTTAGACGGTCATCGGGTTGGGTTTGGACGGATCGAGGTTGTACTTCTTCAGCGCGTCGGCCACGACCTTGCGCTCAATCGTACCCTCATCGGCCAGCGCATTCAGCGCAGCAACCGTGGTCCAGTAGCGGTCGACTTCGAAGAAGTGACGCAGCTTTTCGCGCGTATCCGAGCGGCCGAAGCCGTCCGTGCCCAGCACGACGAAGCGTTGCGGCACGAACGCGCGGATCTGGTCGACCAGCGCGCGGACATAGTCCGTCGATGCGATCACAGGGCCCTTCGCGTCCTTCAGCAGCGTCTCGACGTGCGAGAGCTTCTTCTCGCCGAGCGGGTTCAACAGGTTCTGACGCTGCACTTCGTGACCTTCGCGGGCCAGTTCCGTGAAGCTCGGCACGCTCCACAGGTCGGCTTCGACGCCCCAGTCGTTCTTCAGCAGGTCGGCGGCGGCGATCACTTCGTTGAAGATCGTGCCCGCGCCCATCAACTGCACGCGCGGCGCCTTCGCGTTGTCGGCGCCCTTGCGGAACGAGTACATGCCCTTGATGATGTCCTTCGCCACATGCTCGCCCTGCGGGATCGCCGGGTGCTCGTAGTTCTCGTTCATCACCGTGACGTAATAGAACACGTCTTCCTGATCCTGCACCATGCGGCGCAGACCGTCCTGCATGATGACGGCGAGTTCGAAGCCGAACGTCGGGTCATAGCTGATGCAGTTCGGCACCGATGCCGCCCACAGCAGCGAGTGGCCGTCTTCGTGCTGCAGACCTTCGCCGTTCAGCGTCGTACGGCCTGCCGTGCCGCCCAGCAGGAAGCCGCGCGAACGCATGTCACCCGCGGCCCACGCCAGATCGCCGATGCGCTGGAAGCCGAACATCGAGTAGAAGATGTAGAACGGGATCATGATCTCGCCGTGCGTCGAGTACGACGTCGCCGCTGCGATCCAGTCCGACATGCCGCCTGCTTCGTTGATGCCTTCCTGCAGGATCTGGCCGGTTTCCGATTCACGGTAAAACATCAGCTGGTCGGAATCTTCCGGCACGTACTTCTGGCCGTCCTGATTCCAGATGCCGATCTGACGGAAGAGACCTTCCATGCCGAACGTACGCGATTCGTCCGGCACGATCGGCACGACGCGCTTGCCGATCGCCTTGTCCTTCAACAGGATGTTGAGGATACGGACGAACGCCATCGTCGTCGAAATTTCACGGCCTTCGCCCGTGCCCTTCAGCAGCGGCTCGAATGCCTCGAGCGCCGGAACGGGCAGCGATTCCGCCTTCTGGCGACGCGCCGGCAGATAGCCGCCGAGTTCCTGGCGGCGGGCACGCATGTACTCGAGTTCCTTCGAGCCTTCTTCGAACTTCAGATACGGCACGTGCACGATCTCGTCGTCCGAGATGGGCAGACGGAACTGGTCGCGGAAATGCTTGAGCGCTTCCACCTGCATCTTCTTCTGCTGGTGGGTGATGTTCATCGCCTGGCCGGCTTCGCCCATGCCGTAGCCCTTGATCGTCTTCGCGAGGATCACGGTCGGCTGGCCCTTGGCCTGCGTTGCCTGCTTGAACGCCGCGTAGATCTTGTGCGGATCGTGACCACCGCGATTCAGGTTCCACACGTCGTCATCGGACCAGTCGGCGACCAGCGCCTTCAGTTCCGGCGTGTTGAAGAAGTGCTCGCGGACGAACGCGCCCGATTCCGACTTGTACGTCTGATATTCGCCGTCGACGACTTCCATCATCCGGCGCATCAGTGCGCCCGACTTGTCGCGTGCGAACAGCGCGTCCCAGCGGCTGCCCCAGACGACCTTGATGACGTTCCAGCCGGCGCCACGGAATTCGCTTTCGAGTTCCTGGATGATCTTGCCGTTGCCGCGCACCGGACCGTCCAGACGCTGCAGGTTGCAGTTGATGACGAACACGAGGTTGTCCAGACGCTCGCGGCCGGCCATGCCGATCGCGCCGAGCGATTCCGGTTCGTCCGTTTCGCCGTCGCCGAGGAATGCCCAGACCTTGCGGCCTTCCGTCTGCGCGATGCCGCGTGCGTGCATGTACTTCATGAAGCGCGCCTGGTAGATCGCCATGATCGGGCCCAGACCCATCGACACCGTCGGGAACTGCCAGAAGTCCGGCATCAGCCACGGGTGCGGATACGACGAGATGCCCTCGCCGCCCACTTCCTGACGGAAGTTGTCGAGCTGCTTGTCGGTCAGACGGCCGAGCAGGAACGCGCGCGAGTAGACGCCCGGCGACGAGTGGCCCTGCACGAACACGAGGTCGCCGCCGTGATCTTTCGACGGCGCGTGCCAGAAGTGGTTGAAGCCGACGTCATACAGCGTCGCAGCCGACGCGAACGATGCGATGTGGCCGCCGACGTTGGTTTCCTTGCCGGCGCGCAGCACCATCGCCATTGCGTTCCAGCGCGTGTACGAACGGATGCGGTGCTCGACGTCCTGGTCGCCCGGAATCTTCGCCTGATTCGCGACGGGGATCGTGTTGATGTACGGGGTGTTAGCGGAGAAAGGCAGGTGCTCGCCATGCACGCGGGCAAATTCGATCTGCTTTTCGATGAGGTAGTGAGCGCGGTCGGGTCCGACAGCAGAAATCACGCCATCTAGCGCTTCGAGCCATTCGGCGGTTTCTTGCGGGTCGTTATCGTCTTTGGCGTCGGCGACGTATTTCAGGACTTCGTCAGGTACAGCGGACATGCTCGTCTCCTGGATATGGGGAACGCTCTGTGAACAGGCGACGCGGACGAACACGACGACCGCGGCAGCTTCCGGCCGATTGTAATAAGGCCCACAACGCCTGCGCAAGGAAATTTTCAGATTACGAGAGTCTTTCTCATAATGCGAAAAATTGCTGCAACGCACCCTGGTTTGACTGCCCATCAGCAAGTACGTCGGGTAGTTTGCGCCGAATTACGTGACTTTCATCGCTTTTTTGCGGCAATTACGTGTCACCCGCTGCGCTACAATGCGAGCCATGTTGACCGATCGGCTTTTCGCACGCTCGGCGCGCTCCGCCGGACCGTCGGCGGATTCGACGCCGTCCCGCTGGCACCACGGACCGTGGTGGTCGAATTCCTATTTGCTGACGCCGCTCCTGTCGATCCTGGTTTTCCTGGTCGTCATGAGCCTGATCCTGTGGAGCCTGAACCGGCGCGAACAGCAGCAGCAGGAAGACACGCTGTATCGCAACGTCGCGTGGGCGCAGCAGCAGATCCGCCTGTCGATGACGGGCGCGCAGGAACAGCTTCAGGCGCTCGCGCGCGACCTCGTCTCCGGCCGCGCGGATCCGCATTCCTTCCAGGTGTCGACGGCCGACATCATGCAGGGGCATCCCGAGATCCTCTACATGAACTGGTACACCAGCGCGCAGCAGCCGCGCTGGCCGAACAACGACCTGCCCGTGCTGGGCCAGCGCCTCGCCAAACCCAACGACCAGCAGATGGACGAGGCCGTGAAGGCCGCGTTCGCCGAAGCGAAGAACACGCGTCGCCAGGTCTATTCGCCGCTGATGTATGACGACGTCGGCAATGGCTACATCACGCTGCAAACCCCCGTTTATCGCGACCGCGACTTTCTCGGCACGGTGGCCGCCGTGTTCTCGATCGAAGGGATCCTGAAGCGCGACATCCCGCCCGAGCTGTCCGCGAAGTACAAGATCTCGATCATCGACATCAACAACCGCGAGCTGGCCACGACGTCGACGCGCCCGCGCCTGCCGCGCGACGCGTACTACGGACCTGCCGCTCGATCCGCCCGGCCAGGGCGTCTCGGTGCGCGTGTACGCGTATCCGCAGATGACCAACTTCACGAACAACACGCTCGTGTGGCTGGTCGCGGGTTTGTCGTGCTTTGTGCTGTGGAGCCTGTGGAGCTTGTGGAAGCACACGCGCCAGCGCTTCGAGGCGCAACAGGCGCTGTACGCAGAAGCGTTCTTCCGCCGCGCGATGGAAAACTCGGTGCTGATCGGCATGCGCGTGCTCGACATGCACGGCCGGATCACGCACGTGAATCCCGCGTTCTGCCGGATGACGGGCTGGGACGAAAGCGATCTCGTCAGCAAGAACGCGCCGTTTCCGTACTGGCCGCGCGATTCGTATCCGGAGATGCAGCGCCAGCTCGACATGACCTTGCGCGGCAAGGCGCCCTCGTCCGGATTCGAGTTGCGCGTGCGCCGCAAGGACGGCTCGCTGTTCCATGCGCGTCTCTACGTGTCGCCGCTGATCGACAGTTCGGGTCGTCAGACGGGCTGGATGTCGTCGATGACGGACATTACCGAGCCGAAACGCGCGCGCGAAGAACTCGCCGCCGCGCACGAACGCTTCACGACGGTGCTCGAAAGCCTCGATGCCGCCGTGTCCGTGCTCGCCGCCGACGAAGCCGAACTGCTGTTCGCGAACCGCTACTATCGCCACCTGTTCGGCATCCGTCCCGACGGGCATCTCGAACTCGCGGGCGGCGGCGGTTTCGACAGTTCGGCGGCATCGTCGGATTCGATCGACATGGTCGATGCGTTCGCCGGCCTGCCCGCCACCGCGCTCACGGAAAGCACGGCCGACGCGCAGGAAGTCTACGTGCAGGGCATCCAGAAGTGGTTCGAAGTGCGCCGCCAGTACATCCAGTGGGTGGACGGTCACCTCGCGCAGATGCAGATCGCGACCGATATCACCACGCGCAAGCAGGCACAGGAACTCGCGCGCCAGCAGGACGAAAAGCTGCAGTTCACGAGCCGCCTGATGACGATGGGCGAAATGGCGTCGTCGCTCGCGCACGAGCTAAACCAGCCTCTCGCGGCCATCAATAACTATTGCTCTGGAGCCGTCGCACTGGTTAAATCTGGTCGGACAACTCCCGACAACCTGTTACCTGTGCTCGAAAAGACGGCGCAACAAGCCGTGCGGGCCGGCATGATCATCAAGCGCATCCGCGAATTCGTGAAACGCAGCGAACCGAAACGCCAGGCCACCCGTGTCTCCGACATCGTCGCGGACGCCGTGGGCCTCGCCGAACTCGAAGCACGCAAGCGCCGCATCCGCATCGTGACGGACATGCGCTCGCGTCTGCCCGTGATCTACGTCGACCCGGTGCTGATCGAGCAGGTGCTCGTGAACCTGCTGAAGAACGGGGCGGAAGCGATGCACGACGCGCGCCCCGACGCCGTCGATCCCGTCATTCGCGTGGTCGTGAAGCTCGACTCGGGCTTCGTGTGCATCAGCGTGATCGACCAGGGGCCGGGCGTCGACGAAGCCACGGCCGAGCGCCTCTTCGAACCGTTTTACAGCACCAAGTCCGACGGCATGGGCATGGGGCTGAACATTTGCCGTTCGATCATCGAATCGCATCGCGGACGCCTGTGGGTGGTGAACAACGTCGAGTCCGACGGCCACATCACGGGTGCCACTTTCCATTGCAGTCTGCCTATTGGAGAGCCTGACGGCCCGAGCAACGGCGGGTCCGAGGCGCCGACACCACAAACCGTTACGGGAGAGCTATGAACACCCCAGTTACCACACAGGAAACCGTGTTTGTCGTCGATGACGACGAAGCGGTGCGAGATTCGCTGCGCTGGCTGCTGGAGGCGAACGGCTACCGCGTGCAGTGCTTCTCCAGCGCCGAGCAGTTCATCGACGCATGGCAGCCGCATCAGCATCCCGGTCAGATCGCGTGCCTGATTCTCGACGTGCGGATGTCCGGCATGAGCGGTCTCGAACTGCAGGAACGCCTGATCGCCGACAACACGCTGCTCCCGATCATCTTCGTGACGGGTCACGGCGACGTGCCGATGGCCGTGTCGACGATGAAGAAAGGCGCGATGGATTTCATCGAAAAGCCGTTCGACGAAGCCGAACTGCGCAAGCTGGTCGAGCGCATGCTCGACAAGGCGCGCAGCGAAAGCAGCAGCGTGCAGCAGCAGCGCGCCGCCGCCGAACGTCTCGGCAAGCTGACGGCGCGCGAGCATCAGGTGCTCGAACGCATCATCGCGGGCCGCCTGAACAAGCAGATCGCCGACGACCTCGGCATCAGCATCAAGACGGTCGAAGCGCACCGCGCGAACATCATGGAAAAGCTCAACGTGAACACGGTGGCCGATCTGCTGCGTCTCGCGTTGTCTAACAAGCCGCAGCCCGCGCAGTAATACGCGTCGCGGTTGTCATCGCGTGATGGCCGCGATCTTCGTCCCGCGCTGCTGTGGCTTTTAGCTTGCGCGGGCGCACGACGATCCGTTGACGCCATCACGCGGCGCTGCAATCGCAGCGCCCCGCTCCTCTTCCTTTACACCTCGCCTGACCGTCTTCGCTGCGCGCGCAGCGGGCATTTCATTAGCGCTCCCAACTGACTCGCATTGTGTAGCGAACTGCAACGATGCAGCGCGCATCCCTGCCCCGCAACGCGATTCACATGACGCTTGCGCGTCCCGCTCACTTCCATTATCAGTCGCGATAGACGGTCGCATGATCGTCGCTCCATTGCCACAACATTGCGCCGCAGCCGCTGCGCGCACAACGCAGCAGGGAGGTTTTCATCGTGAAACGTTACGGACCCTACAGGCCGCGCACCTGGCTCGTCTGCGCGGCGCTTGCAGGCCTGCCGCTCGCCGCGGGCATCGTCGCGCCGCTCGATGCCGTCGCGCAGACACCCGCCAAGGTCTCGAACCAGCAACTCGATTCACTGACGGCGCCCATTGCGCTCTACCCCGACGCGCTGCTCGCTCAGGTGCTGATGGCGTCGACGTTCCCGCAGGATGTCGATGCGGCCGCGGCGTGGTCGAAAGCGAACTCGCAGTACAAGGGCGACGACGCCGTGAAAGCCGTCGCATCGGAGCCGTGGGATCCGAGCGTGCAATCGCTCGTCGCGTTCCCGCAAGTGCTCGCGACGATGGCGTCGAAACCCGACTGGGTCTCGCAACTCGGCAACGCGTTTCTCGCGCAACCCAACGACGTGATGGACTCCGTACAGCGGCTGCGCAAGCAGGCGCAGTCGGCGGGCAATCTGAAATCGAGCGAGCAGCAGAAAGTGATCGTCGAACAGAACACGATCCAGATTCAGCCTGCGAATCCGCAAGTGGTCTACGTGCCGACCTATAACCCGACGGTCGTCTACGGCACATGGCCGTATCCCGCGTATCCGCCCGTCTACGTGCCGCCGCCTCCCGGCTACGCGATCGCGACGGGCTTCATGTCGGGCCTCGCGTTCGGCGCGGGCGTGGCCGTCGTCAATTCGCTATGGGGCGGCTTCAACTGGAACAACCACGACGTCAACATCAACGTCAATCGCTACAACAACGTCAACGTCAACAACCGGATCAATTCGAACACGTCGACGGCGAACTGGAACCGCAACGCCAACGTCAACCGCAATAACGCGAACTTCAATCGCAACAACGCCAACCTGAACAACAACAATCTCGCTGCGCAACGCGACCAGTATCGCGGACGCGACGCGTCGCGCGCGCAGGCGCAGCAGACCTTGCAGAACCGCACCGGCCAGAACCTGAGCGGCAATGCGAGCCAGCGCGTGCAGAACATCCATCAGGGCGGCGCCAATTCGGGCGAGATCCGCAATAGCGCGCAGAACCTGAATCGCGACAACGCCTTGCGCGGTTCCGGCGATGCCGCGGGTTCGCGTCAAGAGCTTCAGCGCGGGCAGTCGAGCCGCCAGTCGCTCGCCAACAACGGCGGCGCAAACAGTCGGCTCGGTGGGGGCGGCGGCGGACAACAGTTCGAAGGACGGCAGGCAGGCGGTGGCGCGCGGCCCGGCGGCGGCGCGGGCCAGGCCGGGGGCTTCCAGGGCGGCGGACGCGGCGGTGGCGGAGGGTTCCACGGCGGTGGCGGCGGCGGATTCCATCGCCGCTAGACGATGAACCGATCAATCACATCTTGCATGCGGCTCGACCGACGCTCGAACGCATCGATGTCCGCCGACAGGAGATTCACATGATCCGCAATCCGACTCGATTCCTGACACACGCCCAGCAAGCCTTGAGCGCAGCGGCCGCCGCGACGCTGCTCGCCATCGCGCAACCGGCCGCTGCGCAAGCCGTCTATCCGACGCCTGACGCCGCCGCCGAAGCCTTCGCCAACGCGCTCGCGATCAGCGACCATCCGGCGATGGAAAAGGTGCTCGGCAAGAACTACCGCCACTACATTCCGACCACAAACATCGGTGAGGACGATATCTACGCGTTCCTCGGACAGTGGGCGCAAGGTCATCATATCGTCGACGATCCGACGCCGCGTCACGGCCACAAGAGCGTCCATCTCGCCGTCGGCGATGGCGGCTGGACGCTGCCCATTCCGATCGTCCAAACGGCGCGCGGCTGGCAGTTCGACACGCCCGCCGCTACCGACGAAATGCTCACGCGCCGTATCGGCCGCAACGAACGCTCGGCGATCCTGACGTCGCTCGCGTATGTGGATGCGCAAAACGACTACCGCGGCCAGATGCAGCATTACGCGCAGAAGTTCATCAGCTCGCCCGGGAAGCACGACGGCCTGTACTGGCCGACGTCCGAGGGCGAGCCCGAAAGCCCGCTCGGTCCGCTCGCCGCGACGATGCCGCATCAGATCGCGCCCGGCGAGGCGTACTACGGCTATCACTACCGCATCCTCACGTCGCAGGGTTCGAATGCCGACGGCGGCGCGCAGAACTACTTGCAGGACGGCACGCTGTCGAAGGGCTTCGCGCTGGTCGCGTGGCCCGCGGAATACGGAAAGACGGGCGTGATGAGCTTCATCGTCAACCAGAACGGACAGGTCTACGAGAAGAATCTCGGGCCGCAGACGGCGCGCGTCGCGGGCACGATCACGTCGTTCAATCCCGATTCTTCGTGGCAGGCCACCCAGCCGTGAACGCGCATTGAACATACCCTGACCGCGCGAAACGTCTCCGGCGATGTCACCCGTCGCCATCCCTCGCGTTGGCCCGACGGTATAATGTCGAACTTCGCTGCGGCGCGGTTTTCGCGCCGTGCGCTTTCCGGCATGCGACCCGTTCCAGCCTTCGAGCGCCATCCGTGCGATTCGCGGCGTCCGTCACGGCGCGCGCCGCGAACGCATGTGCAGCACGCACAACGCGCGGCATGCGCGGCAACGTGATCACACGCCCCGCACCTGCCCGCCCCGCCCGCATTCCGACACGCCCATTCTCGACCGACCATGACAGCCAAACTGATCGACGGCACCGCCCTTTCCAAGACCTTGCGCGCCGACGTCGCCACGCGCGCCGCCGCCCTCACCGCCCGCGGACATCGGCCGGGTCTTGCCGTCGTACTCGTCGGCGACAATCCGGCGAGCGAGGTCTACGTCCGCAACAAGATCAAGGCTTGCGAGGACAACGGACTCTTCTCGTCGTATGACCGCTATTCCGCGACGATGACGGAAGCCGATCTGCTCAAGCGGATCGACGAACTCAACCGCGATCCGAAGATCCACGGCATTCTCGTGCAGCTGCCGCTGCCCGCGCATATCGACAGCCACAAGGTGATCGAGGCGATCGCGCCCGAGAAGGACGTCGACGGCTTTCACGTTGCGAACGCCGGCGCGCTGATGACGGGCAAGCCGCTGTTCCGCCCGTGCACGCCGTACGGCGTGATGAAGATGTTCGAAGCGCATGGCATCGCGCTGAAGGGCGCGAATGCAGTGGTGATCGGCCGCTCGAACATCGTCGGCAAGCCGATGGCGATGCTGCTGTTGCAAGCCGACGCAACCGTCACGGTCTGCCACAGCAAGACGCGCGACATCGGCGCGTTCACGCGCGACGCGGATGTCGTCGTGGTCGCGACGGGCCTGCGCAACACCCTGACGGCCGACATGGTCAAGCCGGGTGCGACGGTGATCGACGTCGGCATGAACCGCGACGAGAACGGCAAGCTGTGCGGCGACGTCGATTTCGCGAACGTCAAGGAAGTGGCCGGTCATATCACGCCCGTGCCGGGCGGCGTCGGCCCGATGACGATCACGATGCTGCTCGTCAACACGATCGAAGCCGCCGAACGCGCCGCCGGCCAGGCCTGAGCGACGCACTGACCGCGGCGCGCGCCGCGTTCCCTTCTCGACTGGCTTCCAGAGACCCTTCTCCTGCCGCCCGGATTGCGATACCGCGCCGGGCGCGCCTCATCTGCCGGACCGTCCGCTGACGCGCGCCGCGCTTCTGGTACAAATATGGCTGTGCCCGCTACGACTGCGCGCGGGCGGCAGTTCTGATAAGTTGTTTCGCACCCGGCTGGATATTGGCTTGCGCTATTGGCTCGATTGACCCGCCAACGACTGGAAATGGCGGCAGGCGCCCCAATATGCCACCTTGCAGGGCGCACGATGGCGCACGGCTTTCGGGCCGCCTGGCATCCGCGCCGCTCCCGTTTCAGACCCGGACAGATGTTCGTCCAGGCCTCCATTCACCGCGTCAGACAGGAAGCACCATGTCCACATCTCAATCGACATCCGACAATCCGCTCCTCGATTTCTCCGATCTGCCGCGCTTTGGCGAGATCCGCCCCGAACATGTGACGCCCGCCCTCGATGTGCTGCTCGCGAACGCCTCCGCCGCCGTCGAGCGCGCCGCCGAGCCGTCGACGCCGGCATCGTGGGCCGACGTCGTCGAGCCCGTCGAACGCGCGACGGAGCCGCTGTCGCGCGCCTGGGGCGTGATCGGCCATCTGAACGCCGTCGCCGATACGCCGGAACTGCGCGCCGTGTATGGCGAGAACCTGCCGCGCGTGACCGAGTTCTGGTCGAGCGTCGGACAGAATCTCGCGCTCTACGAGAAGTACAAGGCGATTGCCGCCAGCGACGACTTCGGCTCGCTGACGGGCGAACGCAAGAAGATCCTGAACAACTCGCTGCGCGACTTCAGACTGTCGGGCGCGGAACTGCCTGAAGATCAGAAGCCCCGTTTCGCCGAATTGCAGGAACGGCAGGCAGCGCTGTCGAAGGCGTTCTCGGATCACGTGCTCGATGCCACGAACGCCTATGCGTGCTTTGCGGAAAGCAAGGACGAACTCGTGGGCCTGCCCGAAGACGTGATCGAAGCCGCGCACGAAGCGGCCGAGCGCGAAAGCAAGAGCGGGTGGAAGTTCACGCTGCATTTCCCGTCGTACTTCCCGGTGATGCAGTACTCGGAAAACCGCGCGATGCGCGAGACGATGTACCGCGCCTATGTCACGCGCGCGTCGGAACTCGGGCCGCAATACGGCAAGGGCAACGCCGAGTGGGACAACACGGCGAACGTCGCCGAAAACCTGAAACTGCGCGAAGAAGAAGCGCACATGCTCGGGTACAGGAATTTCGCGGAAGTGTCGCTGGCGCCGAAGATGGCCGAGTCGCCGGAACAGGTCATGGCATTCCTCGAAGACCTCGCGACGCGTGCGCGTCCGCACGCCGAACACGACTGGACAGAGCTTCGCGAGTTCGCTTCAGGCGAACTGGGCCTGAGCGAACTGCAGCCGTGGGATGTCGCCTTCGCCGCCGAACGTCTGCGTCAGAAGCGCTACTCGTTCTCCGAAAACGAAGTGAAGCAGTACTTCCCGGAAGACATCGTGCTCAAGGGCCTGTTCAAGGTCACC
This sequence comes from Paraburkholderia sabiae, assembly GCF_030412785.1. NCBI lineage: Bacteria > Pseudomonadati > Pseudomonadota > Betaproteobacteria > Burkholderiales > Burkholderiaceae > Paraburkholderia > Paraburkholderia sabiae. The sequence continues at coordinate 1,259,891 of NZ_CP125295.1, read as the reverse complement.
GAGACGCTGTTCGGCGTGAAGATCCGCCGCGACGAAGCGGCGACGTGGCATCCCGACGTGCGCTTCTTCCGCGTCGAGAATCAGGACGGCGGCCTCGTCGCACAGTTCTATCTCGACCTGTACGCCCGCGAAGGCAAGCGCGGCGGCGCATGGATGGACGATGCGCGCTCGCGCCGCAAGCCGGTGAACGGCGCGGTGCAAACGCCCGTCGCGTATCTGACGTGCAACTTCTCGGCGCCTGTGGGCGGCAAGCCCGCCTGCTTCACGCACGATGAAGTGATCACGCTGTTCCACGAATTCGGCCACGGCCTGCATCACATGCTGACGCGTGTCGACGAACTGGGTGTGTCAGGCATCAACGGCGTCGAATGGGATGCTGTCGAACTGCCGTCGCAGTTCATGGAAAACTTCTGCTGGGAGTGGGACGTGCTGAGCGACATGACACAACACGTCGATACGGCCAAGCCGCTGCCGCGCGATCTGTTCGACAAGATGCTCGCCGCGAAGAACTTCCAGAGCGGTCTGGGCACGCTGCGCCAGATCGTGTTCTCGATGTTCGACATGAAGCTGCACGTGGACTTCGATACGTCGGGCGCGAAGAGCGCGAACGATCTCGCACGCGAAATCAACGAGCGCTTCCACGTGATTCCGCAAGCGGCTTTCTCGCGCTGGCCGAACACGTTCAGCCACATCTTCGCGGGCGGCTACGCGGCGGGCTACTACAGCTACAAGTGGGCCGAAGTGCTTTCCGCCGACGCGTACGCCGCGTTCGAAGAAGCCGCGCAGGCGGGCAAAGGCAGCGTGCTCGATGTGGCGACGGGCACGCGGTATCGCAAGGAGATTCTCGAAGTGGGCGGCAGCCGTCCCGCGATGGAATCGTTCAAGGCGTTCCGCGGCCGCGAGCCGAACATCGATGCGCTGCTGCGTCACAACGGCATGGCGCCGGGTTCGACGCCGGGCGCTGCGCATTGAGGTTGCACATTGACGCTGCGCCGATAGCGTGACTTGCCGAAGCGCCGGCTTATGCTGGTGCTTGGAACAAGGTCAGCTTTCGAGCAAACACAAAGCGGGTTCGGGTTCACCGAACCAGCTTTTTTCATTCGCGATGCAGCTTGAAGTCCACTTCCGTCGGCCGCCCTTCCAGCGATAACGATGCGCGCGCCGCCGGCGCACGGCTCACGATCTTCCCTCGACTCACGACGGCCAGCCTGGCAGCGCGCAAGCGTATCGCCTCGACGGCATCGCGAGCGTCGAGCACGACGAGGTTCGCGTCGCATCCCGGCTCGATGCCGTAACGCTCCAGTCCGAAGATACGCGCCGCATTCACTGTGACGGCGTCGAAGCACGCGTGCATCGCGTCGATGCCCGTCATCTGCGCGACGTGCAGGCCCATATGCGCGACCTCAAGCATGTCGCCGGAACCGAGGCTATACCACGGGTCCATCACACAGTCGTGGCCGAACGCGACGTCGATGCCCGCCGCCATCATCTCGGGCACGCGCGTCATGCCGCGCCGCTTCGGATACATATCCGAGCGACCTTGCAACGTGATGTTGATCAACGGATTCGCAATGGCTGCAACACCCGATTCGCGCATCAACGGCAGCAGCTTGCTGACGTAGTAGTTGTCCATCGAATGCATCGACGTCAGATGCGAGCCCGTCACGCGACCATGCATGCCGAGCCGATGCGTTTGCGCGGCGAGCGTTTCGATATGACGCGACATCGGATCGTCGGATTCGTCGCAATGCATGTCGACGCGCAAGCCCTTCTCTGCTGCGAACTCGCAGAGCAGCCGCACGGACTCGGCGCCGTCCGCCATCGTCCGCTCAAAGTGCGGAATGCCGCCGACCACGTCGACGCCCATTGCGATCGCGCGCTTGAGATTGTCGAACGCGCCCGCGCTGCGCAGCAGTCCATCTTGCGGAAACGCGACCAGTTGCAGGTCCATATACGGCGCGACGCGGCGCTTCACTTCGAGCAGCGCTTCGACGGCAAGCAGACGTTCGTCGCACACATCCACATGCGTGCGGATAGCCAGCAAGCCGCGCGCAACGGCCCAGTCGCAATACTGCAGCGCACGTTCGACGAGCGCTTCCTGCGTCAGATGCGGCTTCAGTTCGCCCCATAGCGCGATGCCTTCGAGCAAGGTGCCCGACGCGTTCACGCGCGGCAAGCCATACGACAGCGTGGCGTCCATATGGAAGTGCGCGTCGATGAACGGCGGCGTGACGAGCGCGCCGTTCGCTTCGATTTCCTCACGCGCGCTCGCCGCGAGCGTCGGCTCGACCGCAACGATGCGGCCGGACTCGATACCGATGTCGACGAGACTGTGCTGTTGCGCGGCGCTGCGCGGTAATACGGCACGACGGATGATCAGATCCATGAAGGGCTCCCTTTACATGACATCGATTCTATCGGCGGAAGAAATGCTCGGGAATCGGCGTAATGGCATAGGACGAAACACCATGTCTCAACGACGCGTAGCAGACGTAGATGAAAAAAATTCGATCAAGTGTTTGACGCGTGCCGAATGTGTCCGTACAATTCGCTGCTTCTGACGCGGGGTGGAGCAGTCTGGCAGCTCGTCGGGCTCATAACCCGAAGGTCACAGGTTCAAATCCTGTCCCCGCAACCAGTTTCAAAGGCATCGTGTCCTGCTCCACACGGCCTCAAGCATATAAAGCCCGCATCGCCTCAAGCGTTGCGGGCTTTTGCTTTTTTGCCTATGCCTGTTGCCGTACTGAGCAACCCGGCCCGATCAGGGTAAGATTCCACCAGCACCTGAAGCAACAACGAGAACGAGCGATGAAATTAGCCACGTGGAACGTGAACTCCCTGAAGGTTCGCCAGCAGCATGTGATCGACTGGCTCGAACTTAGTCAGACCGACGTGCTGTGTCTCCAGGAACTCAAACTGCCCGACGAAAAGTTTCCGCGCGCCGAACTCGAAGAAAAGGGTTATCGCAGCTGGTTCGCCGGCCAGAAGACGTACAACGGCGTCGGCATTCTGGTGCGCAACGGCATGAGCGTCGATGAAGGCAGCATCGTGCGCAATATCCCGGGCTTCGAAGATCCGCAGCAGCGCGTGATCGCGGCGACCATCGAAGGCGTGCGCGTGATCTCCGCTTACTTCCCGAACGGTCAGGCGCCCGGCACCGACAAGTTCGCCTACAAGCTGCGCTGGCTCGACGCAATGCACGACTGGATCGCGAGCGAACTCACGCAGCATCCGAAGCTCGCGCTGCTCGGCGATTACAACATCGCGCCCGAAGACCGCGACGTGCATGATCCGAAGGCGTGGGAAGGACAGAACCTCGTGTCGCCGGAAGAGCGCGCGCAGTTCAACCGTCTGATCGAACTCGGCCTCGTCGATTCGTTCCGGCTCTTCGAACAGCCCGAGAAGACCTTCACGTGGTGGGATTACCGGATGCTCGCGTTCCGTCGTAACGCGGGCTTGCGCATCGACCACATCCTGCTGTCGAAGCCGCTTGCGGCCAGCTGCACGCATTGCGATGTCGACAAGACGCCTCGCAAGTGGGATCAGCCTTCCGATCACGCGCCTGTCGTCGCGCTCGCTGAATAAGCCTCGATAATAGCGACAAAGACAAAGCGGCTCGATGGCGCATCACACACCATCGAGCCGCTTTCGTTTTGCCACCAGCGGCGCTTACGGTTCGAGATTCAGTTCCTGAATCTTGCGCGTAATCGTATTGCGCCCGATGCCCAACCGCTCCGCCGCTTCAACCTTGCGGCCGCGCGTGAAATCGAGCGCTTCGCGGATCACAGCCGCTTCGAAACGCCGCGACAGTTCGTCCATCACATCGGCGGCGTTCTCGCGCAGCAGTTTCGCGACTTCCGTGCGCAAACCGCTTTCCCATGCGGCAACGGGCGAAGGAATCGCCACGCCGCCGGGCACGACAACCGAACCCATAGTCGGCACAACGCCGTTCGCCGTGCCACCGTTACCCGACACGGCATCGCTCGAAGCCGTGCTCGCCGCCATCGCGAACTCCGCCCCGCTCTGCTGCGTCGACACGAGATCGGGCGGCAGATCCTTGATCTCGATCGTCTGCGCGGGCGCCATCACGGTCAGCCAGTTCGCGAGGTTTTCGAGTTGCCGCACGTTGCCCGGAAACGGCAGCGTCGTCATGTAAGCCAGCGCCTCGTCCGACACGCGTTTCGGCTCGACGCCGAGATCGCGCGCGCTCTTCTGCAGAAAATGGCGCGTGAGCAGCGGGATATCTTCGCTGCGTTCACGCAGTGCAGGCAGACGCAGGCGGATCACATTCAGCCGGTGATACAAGTCCTCGCGGAACAGCCCCTGACGCACGCGCGCTTCGAGATTCTGATGCGTCGCTGCGATCACGCGCACATTCGCGCGCAACGGATTATGTCCGCCGACGCGATAGAACTGACCGTCCGAGAGCACGCGCAACAGACGCGTCTGCAAATCGAACGGCATATCGCCGATTTCATCGAGAAACAGCGTGCCGTTCTCAGCCTGCTCGAAGCGGCCCTGACGCATCGCCTGCGCGCCGGTGAACGCACCGCGCTCATGGCCGAACAATTCGGATTCCAGCAGATCTTTCGGAATCGCTGCCGTGTTCAACGCGATGAACGGACCGTTCGCGCGTGGGCTATGTCGGTGCAAGGCGCGCGCGACAAGTTCCTTACCGGTGCCTGATTCGCCCGTAATGAGCACAGTCGCAGCCGAATGCGACAGGCGGCCGATCGCGCGGAACATGTCCTGCATCGCGGGCGCCTGGCCGAGCATCTCGGGTGCTTCGGCGACGCGGTCGTCCCATGTCTGCTCGCCGCGCATGCTTTCGTCGACGGCGCGGCGAATCAGTTCAACGGCCTTGTCGACATCGAACGGCTTCGCGAGGTATTCGAACGCGCCGCCCTGAAACGCGGCCACGGCGCTATCGAGATCCGAGAACGCCGTCATGATGATGACGGGCAGTCCCGGCACGCGGTCGCGCACGGTTTGCAGCAGTTCGAGCCCGGAACCGCCCGGCATCCTGATGTCGGAGACGAGGACCTGCGGGCTGTCGTGTTCGAGTGCGCCCGCGGCCTCGCGTACGTTCGCGAAACTGCGCGTCGCGAAGTTCTCGCGGGCGAGTGCTTTTTCGAGCACCCAACGGATCGATTGATCGTCGTCTACTATCCAGATCGGCTTCATATAGGTCCGTCAGAAGTCTTGTATGGCGTGTGTGTGCAATCGACTGTGCAGTCGCGTGTACGGTCGATTCATCAGCAGTCGAGCGGCAGCAGAATCTGAAACTCGGTGTGACCAGGACGGCTCTCCACTTCGATCATCCCTTCGTGTTGTTGCACGAAGGTCTGCGCGAGCGTCAGGCCAAGACCGCTACCGTCTTCACGGCCCGATACGAGCGGATAGAAGATGCGGTCGCGGATGTCTTCGGGAATGCCGGGTCCGTTGTCGACGATATGCAAGTCCAGTGCCAGCTTGCAAAGACGTTTCGCGATCGTCACCTTGCGCGCGACGCGCGTGCGCAACTCGATGCGCGCATCGCCCTGCGAGATGCGTTCGCGCAATGCTTCGGCCGCATTGCGCACGATGTTCAGCAGCGCCTGGATCAGTTGCTCCTTGTCGCCGCGCAGATCGGGCACGCTCACGTCGTAGTCGCGTTCGATCGTGAGGCCGCGCGGAAACTCCGCGAGAATCACGGCCCGCACGCGCTCGCACACTTCGTGAATATTCACGTCGCCGACGATATGCGGATGACGATGCGGTTCGAGCAACCGGTCGACAAGCGTCTGCAGCCGGTCCGATTCCTTGATCACGACCTGCGTGTACTCGCGCAACTCGTCGCGTTCACGCGCGCCGAGTTCGAATTCGAGCAATTGCGCCGCGCCGCGAATGCCGCCGAGCGGATTCTTGATCTCATGCGCGAGATTGCGGATCAGCTGTTTGTTGACGGCGGTGAGATCGTGAATGCGCTCTTCGCGATCCGACCTCAGATGCCGCTCGTTCTCGAACAGTTCGAGCAGCACGTAGTCCTGTGCGCTCTCCAGAAAACCGACGACGGCATGCACATGCAGCGGCTCGTGGCCGGGGCGTTCGAGCACGGCATCGAGATGCGTCGCGTGGAAACGGTGCGCGGCGATGGCGGCGATGGTCGCCGTCAGTTCCTCGCCGTTCGCGAAGATCTCGGGCCATGCCATTTGCGTAAGCTGACGGCGCGACATTTCGAGCATCGACTCGGCCGACGGATTCGCGAACGCGACACGCAGCGTCCGCTTGTCGAGCACGAGCACGACAGTGGGCAGCGCCTCGAAGCCCGGCAGCAAACCGGAGTCGACGAGCTGCACGTCATCCGACAATGCGTCGGCGTGCCCTTTTCTGGCCTTGATGAGGTTCTTCAATACCATCTTGCAGTCGGGTCTCGATAGCCTTGCATGGGACGGGCGGTTTGCAACAAAAACGTCACGGCTTTCGATCCAACGAAAAAGGGACGGCGCCGCCGTCCCTTCATGACCGATCGCAGCGTCGGGGCGTACGCTTCGCCGCTCATCGCGAGCGAAGCGCAGCGCCTCTTACAGCGAGTAGTACAGTTCGAATTCGACCGGGTGCGTGGTCATACGCACGCGCTGGAGTTCGCTTTCCTTCAGCTCCAGGTATGCGTCGATCATGCCGTCGGTGAACACGCCGCCGCGCGTCAGGAACTCGCGGTCTGCGTCGAGTGCTTCGAGCGCCTGGTCGAGGCCGGCACACACGGTCGGGATCTTTGCATCCTCTTCCGGCGGCAGGTCGTACAGGTTCTTGTCAGCAGCCTCGCCCGGGTGGATCTTGTTCTGCACGCCGTCCAGACCTGCCATCATCAGTGCCGAGAAGCACAGGTACGGGTTCGCGAGCGGATCCGGGAAGCGCGTTTCAATACGGCGGCCCTTCGGATTCGGAACGTGCGGAATACGGATCGATGCCGAACGGTTACGTGCCGAGTAAGCCAGCTTCACGGGTGCTTCGAAGTGCGGCACGAGACGCTTGTACGAGTTCGTACCCGGGTTCGTGATCGCGTTCAGCGCGCGAGCGTGCTTGATGATGCCGCCGATGTAGAACAGCGCGAATTCCGACAGGCCGGCGTAGCCGTTGCCCGCGAACATGTTCTGGCCGTCCTTCCAGATCGACTGGTGAACGTGCATGCCCGAACCGTTGTCGCCGACGATCGGCTTCGGCATGAACGTCGCCGTCTTGCCGTACGTGTGCGCGACGTTGTGGACGATGTACTTCAGTTGCTGCGTCCAGTCGGCGCGCTGCACCAGCGTCGAGAACTTCGTGCCGATTTCGTTCTGGCCTTGACCTGCGACTTCGTGGTGGTGAACTTCAACCGGGATGCCGATCTGTTCGAGCAGCAGACACATTTCCGAGCGGATGTCCTGGAACGTGTCGACGGGTGCGACCGGGAAGTAGCCGCCCTTCGTGCCCGGACGGTGACCCGTGTTGCCGCCTTCGAATTCCTTGCCCGACGACCACGGTGCTTCTTCCGAACCGATCTTGACGAAGCAGCCCGACTGGTCCGTGTTCCACTGGACCGAGTCGAAAATGAAGAATTCCGGCTCCGGACCGAAGAAGGCCGTATCGCCCAGGCCCGTGCTCTTCAGATACGCTTCAGCGCGCTTCGCGAGCGAGCGCGGGTCGCGCTCGTAGCCCTTGCCGTCAGCCGGTTCGACGACGTCGCAGGTCAGCACGAGGGTCGATTCTTCGTAGAACGGGTCGATGAAGGCGGTGTTCGAGTCCGGCACGAGCAGCATGTCCGACGCTTCGATGCCCTTCCAGCCTGCAATCGAAGAACCGTCAAACGCATGGCCGCTTTCAAACTTGTCTTCGTCGAATGCCGACACCGGCACCGAAACGTGTTGCTCCTTGCCGCGCGTGTCGGTGAAACGGAAGTCGACAAACTTGACGTCCTCGTCCTTGACGAGCTGCATGACGTCGGCCACGGATTTACTCATAACCTATCTCCTGATTAACGAATTCGGCGGGTTCAGCCGCCGCCCAATCTAGCTGACCAGCCCCGATGCGTCCACCCCTCGATACCAGCTTGAAAGGAAAAGTGATGCTGGCATCGGGCCAGTTTGATCGGGACCAATAAAGCAGCTTCCATGCCATGTTTTGATTCCGCGTGCGCCACTTCGCTGCAACGCCAATATTCACGCGCGTTTGCGGGGAATGGACGCACACCGTTTGCGTGAATCGCCGCGCCATCTGCCCGCCGCTTGCACCATTGTCGAGCATCCGACAAACCGGCGACTGCTTAATATTCCATTTTGGTGCATCCTCGTGATTTTGCACCAGATTAGAGCGTCGCTCAGGTTACCGAAATCGTGAGCGTGCGCCTGCATGACCGGGCATGTGCCAGCCCGGCAGCTTGCTAGAATGTTTTTTTGGCCCCAAGGAGATTTGCTGTCATGAGTACGCTCGAACAGTTGTACAGCCAGGCCGACAAGCGCCGCGTCGACAACCAGCTCCCGTACGCGGGCGCCGTCTCGCCTGCCGAGGCATTCGAGCTTCTGCAACTCGACCCGCGCGCCCGTCTCGTCGATGTCCGCACACGCGCCGAACTGGACTGGGTTGGGCGCCCCGTCGTCGGCGACGGTCAGTACGCACACGTCGAATGGACGCGTTATCCCGGCGGCGTGCCGAACGCGGAATTCATCGATCAGCTGCGCCAGGTCGCGACACCCGACACGCCCGTGCTGCTGTTGTGCCGCAGCGCCGCGCGCTCGAAGCTGGCCGCCATCGCCGCGACGCAGGCCGGTTTCACGAAAGCGCTGGATCTGCTCGAAGGCTTCGAGGGCGACAAGGACGGCCAGGGGCATCGGAAGACGGTGTCGGGCTGGTGTTTCCGCGGGTTGCCGTGGATCGGCGCCTGACACATCTCAAGCCTCTCAAGCGCCACGCAAAAAGCAGTCTCGAACACGCGGCGCACGGATCAGTCCGTGCGCCGCTTCGTGTTGAATCGTCTGCGCGCGATGTGACACGCGGATGATGGGACGCGTCGCGCGTCCCGACGTCCCCGGCGTTGGCGCTCAGCCGCGCGGCTGCGCCTGCGACGCGATCGTTTCCGGCTCGACGATATCGCCGCCAAGCATATGCACGCCTTCGCGCAGCTTCACGAAGGCGGCCGCGACGGCTTCCGGTTCCCCCTTCACACCCAGATCGATGTGACGGCGCGCATAGATGCCGCCGCGCTCCGCATCGCCGACGCTCGGCAGACTGAACACGCGCACGCCCGGAAAGTCGTGCTGGATCTTTTCCATCAACGGCGTCAGCGTCGATTCAGGCAACTCGAAGACGAGCAGAGACTTTTCCGCATGCGGCGTCGAATGATGCAGATGCTCGTATTTCGTATCGAGCACCCATTCGATCATCGGCCAGGCCATCACCGGAAAGCCCGGTACGAAATGATGGTCGCCGACGGAGAAACCAGGAATCTTGTTGTAGCCGTTCGGAATGATCGACGCGCCGCGCGGATACGTGCCCATGTTCAGCCGATGCAGGTTATCCGGCGAGTTCAAATCGACGGGCGTCGGCGAACTGGCGGGATGCGTCTCGCGAATGCGCTCCTGGATCAGCACCTTGGCCTCGGGATGCAATTCGAGCGGCACCGCGAGCGCCGCGGCCGCGCACTGACGCGTGTGGTCGTCCGGCGTGGCGCCGATACCTCCTGTCGAAAACACGATGTCGCCCGTCGCGAACGTACGGCGCAACGTGGCCGTGATGCGCTCCGGGTCGTCGCCGATGTATTCGGCCCATGAGAGCGACAGGCCGCGCGCGCTCAGAAGCTGGATGACTTTCGGCAGATGCTTGTCGACACGCCTGCCCGACAGAATTTCATCGCCGATGATGATCACGCCAAATGCCATTGCTGCCTCTTGTCAGTAGGAAACAGGCGCCGTGCCTCGCGCGCTGTAAGGACCGTGGGGGCCGTGGTGCGGACCGTGATGGCCGTTACCGCCATGCTCGTCGGCGCGCATCCGCTGCAGCGCGCGCAGGCAGTAGTAACCGAACCACAGCGCCGTGAACACGAGGATAAAAGCATAGATCCAGATGGTCACGGCGGTCATCACAGGGAACAGCACGATCAGCCACACGGACGACGCCCAGATCAGCGTCGGCAGCGAACCGAGCAAACCGCTCGCCACGCCGATCAGCAGCAGCGGCAAGCGATGCTGACGCACCAGTGCGCGGCGCTCCTCGCTGGTCGCGTGCAGCGACAGCGCGTCGTAAGTCATCACGCGATAGGTCAGCCAGCCCCACAGCAGCGGCGGAATCAGCGCGAAGAACGGCGGAATCAGCCAGAGCGGCAGCGTGATGACGAGCACGAGCAGACACACGAGCGTCGTCCAGACGGAATGCACGACGCTGCCGTACCACGTGCCGCCATGCCGCATTTCAAGCCCGGAGAATTGCCGTTTCGACAGATGCTTGATGACGGAGGGCATCGACAGCGTCGCGATCAGCAACAGCACGGTCACGACGATCAGCGGAATCGCCATGGCCACCACGATGAATGGCGCAACGGCCGCATGCAGCGACGAAAAACCGAGCCAGTCGAATAGGCCATAGAGCGTCGTCGTGAGCGGCCAGCTTTCGAGCCAGCCGCGCGTCGCGCCGATCAGGGTCTGCCAGGAAAACCACAGCACCACGCCCCAGACGATCGCGGCTGCCGCAAACGGCATGAACGTCAGCCAAAGCATGCGCGGATGGAGCACGGAAGAAAGCGCGCGCCCGAACGAGCGCAAGAGGTCATTCATGCGTAGTCGATGACGTGATGGATAAGCAGGAAAGGAAGGAAACGTGGACAGGATAAACCACGTCGGGCGTCGGCGTCGAAAGCGACAACGACGCTTCAGGAGGAATGCGAGCGACGCGTGACGCGCGTCGGCCCGCAAATCGCGCAGCCGGAATCAGATATGCGGCGAAGCCGCGCTCCGCTGCTTCTTGCCGGCGACACGCTGCGCAATCCGCACGAACGCGAGCCAATGCTGCGCCCAGAAGCCCTCGCCGTAGTGACGGCCGCTCAGCTGGTCGCGGATGCCCGTCGGCTCCATTTCGCGGCTCCACGACGCGCTGCCGAACAGCATGTCCCACCACGGAAACAGCACGCCGAAATTGCAGCCGTACTTGAGCCCTTCGTGACCGTAACCGATCGCGTGATGGCGCCGATGGAACGTCGGGCTGACGAGCAGACGCTCGCCGAGCCAACCGAAATACATGCGGATATTCGCGTGCTGCACGCTCTGAGCGAGATTCGTGATTGCGACGAGCACGACGAACTGCGACGGCGGCACGCCGATGAACAGCGCGATCACCGCGAAGAAACACGCCTGCAGCAGATCGTCGAGCAGATGGTTACGGTCGTCGGCCCACAGCGACATCTGCTGCTGACTGTGATGCACCGCGTGCAGTTCCCACCAGACGCCGATCCTGTGCTGCCCACGGTGATACCAGTAACCCGCGAAATCGATCACGAGCAGATACATGATGAACGTGACGACAGGTTGCGTCGTCACGCCCGGCCACAGGTTGTCGAGTTCGATGTTCGCGATGCCGCGCAGACGCAGCCAGCCCTGAACCGAATCGAAGAACGGCTGCAGCGCGAAGAAGAAAAACAGGTTGAGAATGCCGAGCTTCGCGATCCACGTGTACAGCACGTCGACGCGCACCGCCTTGCGGTCCTTCCACCGCTCAACGGGCCGCAGCGCCTCGAGCGGACGCAGCAGCGCGTACATCGCGAGCACCTCCAGCACGCCGACGATCACCCAGTAGAGGCTGTCGTAGGTGTCTTCGTCATAGTCCATCAGATCGAAATGGAACAGCAGCGGCTGCACGATATCGACATACAGCAGCGTCTGGATCGACGAAACAAAGCTATCGAGACTGGAGGCGATGAGGTGGAACATGGTGCTCTATATGCGCGGCGCGCCGGCGAGGCGCGCCGCCTGTGTACGATGCGTTACGCCCCGTTCGGCGCAGTGACGGGCGCGCGATTGAAGAAATAGATGCCGTGCGGCGAACGGCCGACAGCGATCGTCTGGATCAGCTTGTGCGTCGTCAGGTCGATCACGCCGACGTGCTTCGCGAAGCGGAACGTTACCCACAGATAGCGTTTGTCGGCGGAAAGTTCCATGTCGTCCGGTCCTGGCATCAGGCCCGTGATGTCGCCGACGTTGGTGAGCGTGTCTTCGTCGATGATGCTGATCGTGCTCGCCACCCGGTTCGACACGGCGACATGCTTGCCGTCCGCAAGCGAGCGGAAGTTGTGCGCGCCCTTGCCCGTCATGATCGTCTTCACGATCTTCTGGTTGCGCCAGTCGACGACGGCGACGTAATCCGCGCCCGTCATGCCGATCAGCAGGTATTTGTCGCCCGGCGTCATCCACAGGCCTGCCGGCACCTTGCCGACCTTCATCTTCCACTTGACCGTCTGCGTGGCGAGATCGACGGCAGCCAGTTCGCCCGACACCTGCAGCGTGACGAACACGGTCTTGTTGTCGTTCGTGAACGCCATGTGACTCGGCATCACGGCGAGCGGCAGACGGCTCGCGAGCGTCATGTTGTGGCCGTCGTAGTGATAGATGTCGAGGCGGTCGAGGCGCAGACCCGTCGTGACGAGCCACTTGCGGTCCGGCGAGAACCCGATCTGATACGGGTCCTCGATGCCCTCGACCCAGCGCTGCGGCTTGCCCGTCTTCGGATCGACGAACATCAGATTGTTCGACACCGAATTTGCGACGATCAGCGAGGAATTGTCCGGCGTGGGCATCAGGTGATGCGGCTCCTTGCCCGTCGGCACAGTATCGATCACCTGGTGCGTGGCCTCGTCGATCAGGCTCAGCGTCGCTTCGCCGGAATTGAGCACGATCACGTTATTGGCGTGGACGGCGGGAGAGAAAAAGCTTGCTGCCGCGACGAGCGCCGCGCCTGCTGCAAACGTGCTGGTCAAGCCGGGAAGGGAAAATTTGCGCATGAAGACTCACATCAGGGGGTAACCGCCATTGTAGAACGTTTGCGCTGCTCAACGGTTGACCTCCGTCGAGGAAATGCGTGGGCTTGCGGCGCGCCGCCGCAGCATGCTCCGGATCGGTTCCGACCGGTTGCACTACCCTTCCTGGCGTCACCGTTTTTTCATTCGAGTTTTTCCGACTGCCGCGTTCGAAATCAGCTGCCATTCACCAGCCTCGAATAATAAATCGAGAATATTTCCTAATTATTCAAAACGAAAATTCTGCAATATCAGAGCGAATTTTCTGATCGTTATTAATTAAGAATTACCTCATATCGACACATCGGTGTCGTCCTCAAAAATCATTGCGTGCAATTCCCGTTTCGAGGCTTCCCAGCAAGCCGGAAGCGCGCGATCGGACATCCTTTCCATACCAGTACGAGCGGGTTTTGCCACTTGCGGATGTCGATTGCGCGAGATGTTTCCGGCTATTTGCTTCATCGTTTCACCCGGAGTTTTTGAGGCATGAAAAATCAGAATCGAATAATCCAGAATCCAGTTATGCGTCGGCGCAGTGTCGTGAGCGGGCGAGCACGGGCCGTATTGCGTATGACGCTGGCAGGCATGCTGCTGGCGACGACGGGCGCGAACGCCGCCGTTCTTATCGGCAACCGCACGATTTCGTTCTACTCGACTGGCGTGGCAGTCGGTGAGGACGCGATTTCAGGCGGCATGGATGCCGTCACCGTCGGCGAAAGCTCATGGGCGGCCGGCAACAACTCGACCGCGCTCGGCTCGCATGCTGTGGCGATGGGGGACGCGTCGACAGCGTTAGGCGACTCTGCACGGGCCAACGAGTCCCAGTCGCTCGCGATCGGCGCGAACTCGACGGCACTTTTCGCCAACAGCATCGCGCTCGGCTCCGGCTCCATCACGCTGTTCGGCGCGCAAACCGGCTATACGGCGTTCGGACTCAGCGCGCCGCAAACTTCGTCCGGCGAAGTCAACATCGGTAATCGCACGATCAGCGGCGTCGCGCCCGGGCGCGACGATCAGGACGCCGTCAACGTGGGGCAACTGAAGGCCGTGGCGAGCCGGATCGACGGCACGGTCGCATATGACCGCCGTGCCGACAGCCATGCGGCCAACTCAATCGATTACAACAACGTGACGCTCCAGGGCGACGCCGAACACGGAGGCACGCAGATTCACAACGTCGCCGATGGCATCGACCCGCACGACGCGGTGAACCTCTGCCAGGTGTCGGCGATGCTCGGCGACGCCGTCGGCAACATCACCGTCAACACATCGAACCCGATGTTCAGCGCCGAAGGCTCGCCCGCAACTGACTCTGCGCTGGCAGCGGGCACGCATTCCGTTGCAGCCGGCGCGAAAGCTGTGGCGAGCGGAACGGGCGCCGTCGCGCTCGGCGCCAACACCAACGCTAGCGCGGACAACGCGGTAGCGCTCGGCCAGGGTTCGGTCGCTGACCGGGCGAATACCGTTTCCGTCGGTGCAGTGGGACAGGAACGGCAGATCACGAACGTCGCGGCAGGCGTTCAGGGCACGGATGCCGTCAACGTGGACCAGCTGAATCAGAGCACGGGCAAGGCGAAAGCCTATACCGACGATCAGGTCCGTTCGGCGCGCAAGGACAGCTACGGTGGCGCGGCGGCGGCAATCGCCATGGCCGGCTTGCCGCAAGCGGTGCTGCCGGGCCACGGCATGGTCGCGCTCGCGGCCGGCACTTATGGCGGCCAGTCGGCGATGGCGCTCGGCGTGTCGCAACTGTCCGACTCGGGCAAATGGGCCTACAAGCTGCAAGGCACGGCGAGCACGCGTGGCGAGCTTGGTGCGTCAATCGGAGCGGGCATGCACTTTTGATGCCTCTGCGATCAATGGGCGTCGGTTGCGTGCGGCGTGTGCAGGATCCGGCGCACGCGTGAGCGCGCGCCAGGATCGATCAACGCTGCATCGACTCCCAGACCTTGTAGAGCCGTTTGACGGAGACGGGCATCGGCGTGCGCAGTTCCTGCGCGAACAGCGACACACGCAGTTCCTCGAGCAGCCAGCGGAACTCGGCGAGCCGCACATCCGGCACGCCGCCGCGCTGCGCGAGCGCTCGCTGGTAGTGCTGGGCGAGCGGCTGCAATTCGGCGAACTGACGGGCGTCGCGCGCCGGGTCCGCTTTCAGCTTGTCGATGCGCAGCGCCATGCCCTTCAGGTAGCGCGGGAAATGCGACAGCTGGGCGTACGGCGTATCGACGACGAAGCGTTTGCCGATCAGTGCGTCAAGCTGGCTTTGCATGTCGGCGTACGCAGCCGCAAACGGCTTGGCCTGCGCGAGCTTTTTGACGACGGCCGAATACTCGCCAAGAATCTGCCCGACGAGTCGGGCAATCTCTTGCGCCAGTAACGTCAGCCGGCTGCGGCCTTCGTCCTTGCGCGCGTGGAAGCTGGTGTCGTCGGCGGGCAGCGGGTCTTGCAGGCACGCACGGTCGAGCGCCATATCGATCAGCTGATCGCGCAGTTCTTCCTGCGTGCCGCGCGGCATGAACTGCATCGCCATTTCGCGCAGGCCCGGCAGGTTCTTTTCGAGGTATTTGATCGGCTCGCGCAGTTGCAGCGCGAACAGCCGCCGCAGGCCCGCGCGATGAATGCGCGCCGCCTCGTCGGGCGAATCGAACACCTCGACGTCGCAATGCGTGCCGCGATCGACGAGCGCCGGATAGCCGAACAACGTTTGCCCGCCCCGCCGGATTTCGAGCAACTCGGGCAGCTTGCCGAAGTTCCACGTCGTCAGGTTTTCGTAGAGGGCGGTTGCAGGAGCGGCGGCGGCTTCGGCGGCCGTCGGCGTGCGAGGCGCAGCGGAAGCGCCGCGACCAGCAGTCGCCGCCGCGCCGGTGGCTGTACCGCGCGCGGACGCATCGCCGCCCGCATTCGCCAACGCGGCACCTGCCGCGCTCGACGCGATCTTCTGGAACTGCTGCTGCGCCTGGCCGCCCAGTTCCGCACGCAATTGCGCGAGGTTGCGGCCCATCGCGAGCTGACGTCCATGCTCGTCGATGACCTTGAAGTTCATGAACAGATGCGGCGCAAGCGTTTCGAGCTTGTAGTCGGATTGCTTTGTCGCGACCTGCGTCTGTTCGCGCACGTCGGCGATCACGGTGTCGAGCAGACCGCCCGCGCCGAACTTCGGGCCGCTGTGCCGCTCGACGAATGCCGCCGCGTATTCCGGCAAGGGCACGACATGGCGGCGCAGCTTCTGCGGCAGCGACTTGAGCAGCAACTGCGTCTTTTCCTTCAGCATGCCCGGCACGAGCCACTCGACACGCCGCGCATCGACCTGGTTCAGCGCATACAGCGGCACAGCGAGCGTCACGCCATCGCGCGGCGAGCCCGGCTCGAAGTGATAGGTCAGCGTCATATCGACGCCCGCCATCGTCATGCGCTTCGGGAACAGATCCGTCGTGACGCCGGCCGCCTCGTGGCGCATCAGATCGTCGCGCGACAGATACAGCAGGCGCAGCTTGTCCTCCTGCTGCCCGCTCTTCTTCACTTCGTCGCGATACCAGCGCTCGAACGCGGCGCCCGTATGGATCCCATTCGGAATCGCCTGATCGTAGAACGCGTAGATCAGTTCGTCGTCGACCAGCACGTCCTGACGACGCGACTTGTGTTCGAGTTGCTCGATATCGGCGAGCAGCTTGCGGTTATGCGCGAAGAACGCGAGCTTCGTGTCGAACTCGCCTTCGACGAGTGCACCGCGAATGAACAGCTCCCGCGCGCGCGCCGGATCCTGCTTGCCGAAACTGACGCGCCGCCGGTGATAGACGGGCAAGCCGTAAAGCATCGCGCGTTCGAACGCGGTCACTTGCGCCGCGCGCTTTTCCCAGTGCGGCTCGGAGAGCGATTTCTTCAACAGATGCGCACCGACGCGCTCGACCCATTCCGGCTCGATCTTCGCGATACAGCGCGCGTACAGCCGGCTCGTCTCGACGAGCTCGGCCGCCATCACCCACTTGCCCGCCTTCTTCACGAGCGCCGAACCCGGCCACAGATAAAACTTGATGCTGCGCGCGCCGAGATAGTACGGCTCGTCGTCGGCTTTCAGCCCGATGTTGCCGAGCAAACCTGTGAGCAGCGCGAGATGGATCTGCTCGAACGTCGCTTCACTGTCGTTCAGACGCCAGCCGTGCTCGCGCACGACCGTGAGCAGTTGCGAATGCACGTCGCGCCATTCGCGCAGACGCAGATGCGACAGAAAATTCTGCTTGCAGGCATCCGTCAGCTGCTTGTTCGACTTCTTGTGCGCAACGGCCTCTTCGAACCACGCCCAGATTTTCAGCCATTGCAGAAACTCGGAGCGCTCGTCGGCGAATTTGCGGTGCGCCTGATCGGCCTGTTCCTGCGCGTCGATCGGACGGTCGCGCGGATCTTGCACGGAGAGCGCGCTCGCGATGATCAGCACTTCGCGCAGCGCCAACTGATCGCGCGCGGCGAGAATCATCCGGCCGACGCGCGGATCGAGCGGCAAACGCGCGAGTTCGCGGCCGAGCGGCGTCAGCGCGTTGTCGTCGTCGACGGCGCCGAGTTCGTTCAGCAGTTGATAACCGTCGGCGATTGCGCGTCCGGGCGGCGGCTCGATGAACGGGAAGGTTTCGATCGCCGTCAGATGCAGCGACTTCATCCGCAAAATAACGGCCGCAAGCGACGAACGCAGAATCTCCGGGTCCGTGAAGCGCACGCGCGACTGGAAATCGGCCTCCTCGTACAGCCGGATGCAGATGCCGTCGGCGACACGGCCGCAACGCCCGGCGCGCTGGTTCGCGGCCGCCTGCGAAATCGACTCGACCTGCAGCTGCTCGACCTTGTTGCGATACGAGTAGCGCTTCACGCGTGCGAGGCCCGTGTCGATCACGTAACGGATGCCCGGCACCGTCAGCGACGTTTCCGCGACGTTGGTCGCGAGCACGATGCGCCGCGCGTTCGACGGACGGAACACGCGCTCCTGCTCGGCCGCCGACAGCCGCGCGAACAACGGCAGGATTTCCGTGTGCGGCGGATGATGCTTGCGCAGCGCTTCCGCGGCGTCGCGAATCTCGCGCTCGCCGGGCAGAAACACGAGCACGTCGCCGGGGCCTTCACGGCACAGTTCGTCGGCGGCTTCGACGATCGCATCCATCAGGTCGCGGTCGGTTTCTCGTTGCGATTTCGGGCGGTCACCGCGTTCGCGAGTCGACGAACCTTCAGCCGCCTTCACGGCGGGCGAATCCTCGGCTACGGGCCGATACCGCACCTCGACGGGATACAGCCGCCCGCTCACCTCGATCACGGGCGCCGGCTTCTCGTCGCTGCCGAAATGGCGCGCGAACCGATCGGCGTCGATCGTCGCCGAGGTCACGATCAGCTTCAGATCGGGGCGCTTCGGCAGAATCTCTTTCAGATAGCCGAGCAGAAAATCGATGTTCAGGCTGCGCTCGTGCGCTTCGTCGATGATCAGCGTGTCGTAGGCTTTCAGCAGCGGATCCGTCTGCGTTTCCGCGAGCAGAATGCCGTCCGTCATCAGCTTGACGGACGCGCCGGGCGCGAGATTGTCGGTGAAGCGCACCTTGTAGCCGACCACTTCGCCGAACGGCGTGCCGAGTTCCTCGGCGATGCGCCGGCCCGTCGCCGATGCCGCGATCCGACGCGGTTGCGTGTGACCAATCAGGCCGCTGCCGCCCGCGCCGATCCCGCGTCCGAGCGCGAGACAGATTTTCGGCAACTGCGTCGTCTTGCCCGAACCCGTCTCGCCGCTGACGATCACGACCTGATGCCCCGCAATCGCGCGCGCGATTTCCTCGCGGCGGCCCGAGACAGGCAGCGCTTCGGGGAACGTGATGGGCGGAACCGGATTCGGTTCGACGACGCGCGCCGGCTTATGCGACATCTGTGACTTCTGCGGCTCGCGCGGCTGCTGGCGCTGCCTGTCGCCGCCTGCCTGGTTCGGACCGCGCTTGCCCTGCTGGTTCGGGCGCGCATTCTCCGCGCGATTCTGCTGCTCGCGTGCGCCAGCGTCCTTGTGTTTTTTCGTCTCGTCGGGCGCAGAAGGGCCCGAACGCGGCGCATTCGCAACATTCACGGAAACGTCACGACGCGGCGCGTCACCGCGCGTATCGCGCGTCGCATGCCGATGCTCGCGCGGCGCGGGCTTCGCAGCGTCTTTCGCGGCATCGGATGGAGCGTTTTTCGTATCGGCTCCAGCGGAGCTTTTGGGTACATTCGACATGGGGGCGCATTATAATCCGGGGCATGAATTCCCAAACCGACCTCGTCCCCTCGCCCGCCCCTTCTCCGGCACCGTCCGGCGACGCGGAAACCCTGTTGCAGCACGCGCAATTCGTCGACTGGATGCGATCGGTCGCGCCGTACATCCACGCGTTCCGAAACAAGACGTTCGTCGTAGGCTTCGGCGGCGAAGTCGTGCATCAGGGTCTGCTCAACGCGCTGGTGTCCGATATCGCGCTGTTGCAGGCGATGGGTATCCAGATCGTGCTCGTGCATGGCTCGCGTCCGCAAGTGGAAGAGCAGATGAGCCTGCACGGCGTCGAGTCGGAGTTTTCGCACGGCATGCGCATCACGAATGCGCGCGCGCTCGAATCCGCGAAAGAGGCAGCGGGCGAAGTGCGTCTCGACATCGAGGCCGCGATCAGCCAGGGCTTGCCGAACACGCCGATGGCACACGCGCACATCAGCGTCGTGTCGGGCAACTTCGTGACGGCGCGGCCTGTCGGCATTCTCGACGGGGTCGATTTCCAGCACACGGGTGTCGTGCGCAAGATCGATGCCGAGTCGATCCGTCACTCGCTCGCGAGCGGCAAGATCGTGCTGCTGTCGCCGCTCGGCTTCTCGCCGACGGGGGAAGCATTCAATCTGGCGATGGAAGACGTCGCATCGGCGGCCGCGATCGCGCTGCGCGCCGACAAGATCGTTTTTCTCACCGAAACAGATGGCCTGCTCGACGAGGAAGGCGCGCTGATCCGCGAACTGTCGCTCGACGACGCCTACCGTCTGCACGAAAGCGGCGCCGTCACGGGCGACGCCGGTTTCTATCTGAAGCACTCCATTCGCGCGTGCCGCGGCGGCGTGGCGCGGGCGCACATCATTCCATACGCGCTCGACGGCAGCCTGCTGCTGGAACTGTTCTTGCACGACGGCGTGGGCACGATGATCTCGTACGAGAACCTCGAAAGCCTGCGCGAAGCGACGCCGGACGACGTCGGCGGCATTCTGTCGCTGATCGAGCCGCTCGAATCCGACGGCACGCTGGTGCGGCGCGGGCGTCACCAGATCGAACGCGATATCGACCACTTCTCGGTGATCGAGCACGATGGCGTGCTGTTCGGCTGCGCGGCGCTGTATCCGTACACTCAGGAACGCATCGGCGAAATGGCGTGCCTGACGGTCGCGCCCGAAGCCCAGGGCACGGGCGACGGCGAGCGGCTGCTCAAGCGCATCGAGCAGCGCGCGCGGGCGCGCGGACTCACGCGCATCTTCGTGCTGACGACGCGCACCGAACACTGGTTCCTCAAGCGCGGCTTCGTGAAGGTCACCGTCGACGACCTGCCCGAAGACCGCCGCCGCCTCTATAACTGGCAGCGCAAGTCGCTCGTGCTGATGAAACAGCTCTGAGCGCGCACAATAACGCCGCGACGCCGTTACATATCGATTACAGGAGAAGCACAGCATGACTCGCATGGTTCAATGCACGAAGCTCGGCAAGGAAGCCGAAGGTCTCGATTTCCCGCCGCTGCCGGGCGAACTCGGCAAACGGATCTACGAGAGCATCTCGAAGGAAGCATGGCAGCAGTGGCTCAAGCAGCAGACCATGCTGATCAACGAAAACCGCCTGAACATGGCCGATCCGCGCGCGCGCCAGTATCTGATGAAACAGACGGAGAAGTTCTTCTTCGGCGAAGGCGCCGACCAGGCTTCGGGCTACGTGCCGCCCGCGCAGGGCTGAGCGCTCGCTTTCGGGCTCGCCTGACGAAAAATCCGCGCCGTGTGCGCGGATTTTTTTCGTCCATTCTCAGGCGCGCCTCCGCGATGCCCGCGCCCGAATTTGAACGAAACCGTTAATCGAAAGCAGCTTTTTCAGCGTCCGCCAAATTCCCGCAATCCCCCGCCAGGCAACGGATTGCGCGCTTCCGCCCGAGCCCCGTCGGACGGGCGGTTTGCACGATCCTCTGTTATCGTGCTATCATGTTCTTCGTTCTAACAGCATTAACCCTTCATTCGCGTTCAGTTCTCTTCCCGGCATGGCGTTTTTTGTCGCTTTTGGCCCGGACAGGATTGGATTGTTTTTATACAAGAAGGCTTGTCGGTTGTTTTGTTGCAAGTCGCGCCCGTTGATCGGTGCGATCCAGAGCGACGCCTCGCCGGCCTTTTTCGTTTCAAGCCTTTTCAAGCGGCGTGAGCACATTGCATGGCAATGCATGCGCGAGCGTCCTCCGGTATCTGCCCCCCTGCAAGGCCACGCGGATACCAACGTTTAGCAGCAACCGATGAGTGCATTTTCGCGACGACCTTCGCGATGCACGGGCGTTACTTTTTCTGCGCGAATGTCCTGAACGTTGCGCAGTGCGCCTTTGCGCGGTCCGTGCCGGGCAGTTTGGCTTTCCCACGCTTTTGACCGCTCGCGAAACTGCACTTCCAGCAATCCGTGGCGGAGCGCGCACGCGTTCGGCCGCAGTCATAGGAGCATTAACCTTGACCGCTTCCAGCAACGGCTTCTGGCGACATAAGAACAACGACAACAGCCTGACACTCGACGACATCACGGTCGTCGACAACTCCCTTCTCAAACGTGCAGTCGGCGCGATGGCGCTCGGCAACGCGATGGAATGGTTCGACTTCGGCGTGTATAGCTATATCGCCGTCACCCTCGGCAAAGTGTTCTTCCCGTCGAGCAGCCCTTCGGCGCAGCTGATTGCGACGTTCGGCACGTTCGCGGCGGCGTTCCTCGTGCGCCCGATCGGCGGCATGGTGTTCGGTCCGCTCGGCGACCGCATCGGCCGGCAACGCGTGCTCGCGATGACGATGATCATGATGGCTCTCGGCACGTTCGCGATCGGTCTGATTCCGAGCTACGGCTCGATCGGGATTCTCGCTCCGGCATTGCTGCTCATTGCGCGTCTCGTGCAGGGCTTTTCGACGGGCGGTGAATACGGTGGCGCGGCGACTTTCATCGCTGAGTTCGCGACGGACCGCCGACGCGGTTTCGCAGGCAGCTTCCTCGAATTCGGCACGCTGGTCGGCTATATCCTCGGCGCCGGGACGGTTGCCGTGCTGACGGCGTCGCTGTCGCAGGAAGCGCTGCTGTCGTGGGGCTGGCGTGTGCCGTTCTTCATCGCGGGTCCGCTGGGTCTGGTCGGCCTGTACATCCGGATGAAGCTCGAAGAAACGCCCGCGTTCAAGAAGGAAGCCGAAGCGCGTGAAGCGGATGAGAAGTCGCGCCCGAAGCAGAGCTTCATGGAACTGCTCGCGCAACAATGGAAGCCGCTGCTTCAGTGCGTCGGCCTCGTGCTGATCTTCAACGTCACCGACTACATGGCGCTGTCGTATCTGCCGAGCTATCTGTCCGCCACGCTGCACTTCAACGAATCGCACGGTCTATTCCTCGTGCTGGCCGTGATGGTGCTGATGATGCCAATGACGCTGTACGCAGGCCATCTGTCGGACAAGATTGGCCGCAAGCCCGTCATGCTGCTCGGTTGTGTCGGTCTGTTCGCGCTGTCGATTCCGGCGCTGCTGCTGATCCGCACGGGCGCAGTGTTGCCGGTATTCGGCGGACTGCTGATTCTCGGCGCGCTGCTGTCGACGTTCACGGGCGTGATGCCGTCGTCGCTGCCCGCCCTCTTCCCGACGAAGATCCGTTATGGCGCGCTGGCGATCGGCTTCAACGTGTCGGTGTCGCTGTTCGGCGGTACGACGCCGCTGGTGACGGCATGGCTGGTCGACCGCACCGGCAACCTGATGATGCCCGCGTACTACCTGATGGGCGCGTCGATCATCGGTATCGTGTCGGTGCTCGCACTGCGCGAGACGGCTCGCAAGCCGCTGCTCGGCTCGGGTCCGTGCGTCGCGACGCGTGCGGAAGCGCACGCCGTGCTGCGCGGCGAACGCGAAGCCGCGGAACTCGAGGAAGCGTATACATCTGCCGTAACGGCGCGCGCATAACGATTCGGGTCGCACATCGAAATGAAAACGGGTCAGCTTCGGCTGACCCGTTTTTTATGCCGTCAACGTGTGCAATGTGGCTTCGACGTTCGGGCCTTCGATCGTCAGCATGCCTGCCGAAATCGGCAGCTTGAAACGGCGCGGCCCCGCGCTGCCGGGATTGACGAACAGCACGCCATCGCGCTCGACGATCAGCGGCTTGTGCGAATGCCCGGTCACCACCACGCGCACACCTTCGTCGCGCAGATTGTCCGGCACGTCGGCAATATCGTGGACGACGAAGATCTTGACCTGCTGCACGTCGAGCGTCGTATGCAGCGGGATCGATACGGCCCAATCGCCCGTGTCGTTGTTGCCGCGCACGACCGTCAGCGGCGCGATCGGTGCGAGCGCATCCAGCGTCGCCTGATTGCAGATGTCGCCAGCATGGATGATCGCGTCGCATCCTGCGAGCCACGCGAGCGCCTCGGGCCGCACGAGATTGTGCGTGTCCGAAATCAGACCGATACGGGATGAGCGCCGCTTGACCATGATGCGATCCGAATGAACGTCAATCGAGCGCTGCGAGCGGCGCGCGAGGTTTGCGCGACATCGCGAGCAGCCGCTTCGTCGCGCCCTGCACGATCACCGAGACGACCGCGCCGCACGCAAACGCGGGCAGCACGCCGAATGTCGGCAGCATCAACGCGACAACCGAGAAAAACGCCGCGAACGATGCACGCCCTATCACCATGCCGCGCATCAGCAGCGCGACGAACGGCGCGCCGTGCGCGCGTTGTGCCGACACCGCGAGCACGATGCCAAGCAGCGGAAACACCGACAAGACGCCGCTCCACGCCGCGCCCATCGATGCCGACAATGTCGTCACCGCGAGCGTCAGCACGGCGCCAGCCAGCATGCGCAACGCGAGATCCGCGACACTGATGCGCGCGGCGGGCACCACGCCTTCGACGCGCGGCAATCCGGCCTGCGACACACCAACCGCCACGCACGCCGCCGCCAGCGACCACGCCAGCCCCGAGGGCAGATGCGTCAGCAGCACGGCGACCAGAACCCACGCGAACAGACCCGCCAGCAGCGCCGCCGGCCAACGGCTGACGCGGCATGTCCATGCGTACGCGAAGTTGAACGCCTCTGACGCTGCAATGGCCGCAATCGAAGCCGCCGACGCCTGCGCTGCAAAGTCCGTCCCGCGCTCCAGCGCGAGCAGCAGCACGATCGGCCCCGCGACGACGGGCAATCCCGCCAGCCAACCCGCCACGGACGGGCCCCACACGCGCCCCGCCATCGTGAGCGCGGCGAGAAAGCCAGGCACCAGCGCGAGCTTGAGCGCGAGCATCGCTTATTCCTTGACGAGCAATTCGATGCGGCGGTCGGGCACGAGCCACATGAACGCGCACAACGTATAGAGCACAGCCGACACCCACGGCGCGATGAACGCGAACACTACGCCCGCCAGATAGACCACGACGGACAGCTTGCCCTTCACGTCTCGGCCGAGCGCACGCGCGATCGTCGAATCGGGTCCGTGATGACGGATCAGCACATGCGCGAGAATGAAGTACGCGACGGCGCACATGACGAGATCGAGCCCATACAGCGCGGTCGGCCATGCGGCCAGATGGCTCTCGCCGATCCAGTGCGTCGTGGCGGGCATCAGCGACAGCCAGAAGAGCAGATGCAGATTCGCCCACAACACGCCGCCCGTGACCTTCTGCACGGCATGGAACATGTGATGATGATTGTTCCAGTAGATGCCGACGTACAGAAAGCTCAGCACGTAGGCGAGACAGATCGGGATCATCGGGCGTAGCGCGTCGAGGTCGAAGCCCTCCGGCACTTTGAGTTCGAGGACCATGATCGTGATGATGATCGCGATCACGCCATCGCTGAAGGCTTCGACTCGTCCTTTACCCATCTGCCCGTTTTCCTGTTTTCCGTTGCGGTTATTGTTCGATCGTCGGCGCAGGCAAGGCCGTGCGCCGCCGCCGATTATCCGCGATCACCAGCGAGACTGTCGACGACAGGTACACGCGTCATCGAGTCCATCACGACACAGAAGGCTCGTGATAGATCGCGAGCCACACCGTCTGCTCCGTTTCATGCGTCCACGCGACGCGATGCCGGCAATGCGGCTCGATCAGCACATAGTCGCCGGGACGCATGTCGTGCAGCAGCGCGTCGTCTTCGAACTCGAGCACGGCGGCACCCGACAGCAGCACGACCCACTCGGCGCGCGAGTCGTCGTACCAGAAGCCGGGCGGGCTCGTGTGCCCCATCGACACGATCCGCTCGACGTTCAGGCGCTGTCCCGCAACGAGCATATCGACCCGTTCTTCGCCTTCGCGCTTCGCTTCGCCGCTGAACAGATTGCCCGTTTGCAGCTGCATGTCGTCACCTCACTTCATGGGCGCGAGGCCGTCGAGCAGCGTCGGTATCAGTTCGCTGATCGTCGGATGGATATGCATCGCGTATTGCAGCGTCGTGTACGGCGCGCGTGTCGTCATGATGTCGATGAACGTGTGAATCGCTTCGTCGCCGTCGACGCCGTAGATCGTCGCGCCGAGTATCTGCTTCGACTGCGGATCGACGAGCACTTTCATGAAGCCGTCCGTTTCGCCCTTCTCGCGCGCGCGTCCGACGCGCGTCATCGGCATCGTGGCGATCAGTGCGTCGCGGCCGCTCTCGCGCACGTCGTGCTCCGACAGACCGACGCGCGCGAGCGGCGGATCGACGAACACGGCATACGCCATGATCCGGTCGTCGACGCTGCGCTTGCCGCCGTCGAACAGATTCGTCGATACGATCTGAAAATCGTCGTAAGAAGTGTGCGTGAAGGCGCCGCGTCCGTTGGCGTCGCCGATCGCCCACACGCCGGGCACGTTGGTGCGCAACTGGCCGTCGACGGGAATCGTGCCGTGTTTATCGACGTGGATGCCCGCGGCGTCGAGGCCGAGGTCGTCGGTGTTCGGACGGCGGCCCGTCGCGAACAGCAGATGCGACGCTTCGAGCGGCGCGGCATCGTTGCCGAAGAACACGCGCACGCCGTCGCCGCTTTCCTGCAACGGCTCGACGCGCGACGGCTCGCCGCCGAAGCGGAACGCGATGCCTTCGCGCGCGAGCACTTTCTGCACGTTGAGCGCGAAGTCTTCGTCCTCGCGCGCAAGCACGCGCTCGCCGCGCACGATCACCGTCACCTTGCTGCCGAAACGGCGAAACACCTGCGCGAATTCGAGCGCGATATAGCTGCCGCCGACGATCACGAGATGCGCAGGCAATTCCGTCAGTTCGAGCAGCGACGAGTTCGTGTGATAGCGGATGCGCTCGATGCCTTCGAGCTTCGGAACGACGGCGCGCGTGCCCGTGTTGATGAAGATGTCGTCGGCCTGCAGTTCGGCCAGCAGATTGCCGCTTTCGGGATCGGTGATGTTCAGCCTATGCGCGCCCGTGAAGCGCGCGTGGCCGTTGAAGACGGTGAGATTGTCCGTACCGCGCAGCCACTTTTCGACGCCGGTGCGCGACTGTCCGATGATCCTGTCCTTACGCGCCTTCACTTGCGCGAGATCGACGCTCACGTCGCCTGCCAGCTTCACGCCGTAATCGGCCGCACGACGTGCGACGTGTGCCGTACGCGCGCTCGCCACATACGCTTTCGTCGGCGTACAGCCGACGTTTACGCAGGTTCCGCCGAACTTGTCTCGCTCGATGACAGCCGTCTTGCGGCCCTTCTCCGCGAGACGCACGGCGAGCGGCGAGCCGCCCTGTCCCGTGCCGATCACGATGGCGTCGAAATGCTGTGGCATGGCAGATCTCCCGAAGCGCGTGTGCGAGTCGGTCATCTTACGCCAGCACGGTGTTTCTCGAAGTGATGCGTCCCGGTGGTGAGTCGTCGATTAGTCGAAGGCCGTCCGACCGTTCATGTCGCGCGGATTACGCGTCGCAGTGATGCAGCGAGCACAGCAGTTCGCGTGAACGCTGCAGCGCCGCGCGCGCACCGTTGGTCGCGACGACGAATCCCGCCTGACTCAGATTGAAGTCCACCTGCACCATGATCTGGATGAGCGACACCATCGGCAGCACCACTGCCGGGTGATAAAGCTGTCTTTCGATGATCGCTCTCATGGCCCGCCTCCAATCGCATCGGCGTCGCGTATCGGCCGCGGCGCCCATCCAGTACAAGTTTCGATGGAGGGATTGTAGGGAGCGAAGTGTTAGGGATAAATGAGCTAAACGCGAAGATAGTTGTCGATGGAGCAGAACAATCCGGGAACGCCTTGCGGCGCGGGGTTTCGGGGCTTTCCGGCGGGTTGGCGCGGGCTTTTTTCAGCTCGCTTTTTCACGCTGCGCTCAGGCGCTGCGTGGTCGTTCCCGTCGAAAGCGAACGATCATTCGAGCGGTGCAGCGACGAATTCGGGCAGTGCCTCGGCGCGCTTCGAAAACGCGGCGAGCGCGGGGTAACGCGCCGGATCGACGAGATCGGGCAGCATGTAGTGCTGGAAGCGCCACACGACGGCCAGCGTGATGTCCGGCTGCAGCAGGCGCTCGCCGAACAGCCAGCCGTTTCCTTCGCGGCCCGCGATGGCTTTCTCCAGATGATCGTACGCGGCGAACAATTGCGACTGGACGCGATCGATCCACGGCTGATGCTGGCGCTCGACCGGCCGCAGATTCACTTCGTAGACGTTTTGCATCGTCTTTTCGCAGGCGGCGAGCGCGAAGCCGATCAGGCTGAGCGCCTTCATGCGCTCGCCGGTGTCGGCGGGCATCAGACGCTTTTCCGGCGGGCTCAGATGCTCCAGATAGTCGAGGATCAGCGACGAATCGATCAGCATCGTGCCGTCGTCTGTAAAGAAGGTCGGCGCCTTGACCACGGGGTTGATCTTCGCGAACGCGTCGAAATGCCGGAATACCGACACGCTCTGATGTTCGAACGGCAGGCCGAGCACGTTGAGCGAAATGGCGACGCGCCGGACGTAGGGTGAATCCATCATGCCGATCAGCTGCATTCCGCTTTCTCCCGTCGAATGTGATCAGTCGGGATACTGTAGACGAATGGCCATGCGTTGGCGATGGATTTGCCGGACCTCGATGCCCGGCCATGCCTCAAAGCGGCTCGTAGAGCTTTCCGCGTACCAACAACGCGCCGCATAGGCGGCAAACCCAGCGGACTTCGTTTTCCCGCGTGCGCCACAGAAACCTGTAGTGACATTTGTGCATGTCGCCGTCCCCTGTTGCCAATTTTTGTACCGGTCTGATTCTAGGAATTCCGTCTTATCAAGGCCTTAAGGCCATCGCGCAAGACGGGCCCCGGCAGGCGTCGCGCACTATGCCATGCCCGCGGATCGTCGGCAATTAAGGTTTTGTGGCAGAAAGCGCGCGTGCGGCGCCGTGCGAGGAAATCGTGCGGGAGGCCGTGGTGGCGCTGGTGGGATATAGATTCAGGCCAGAGGGGCGTCGGCAGCGGTGGCGTTGTTGTCATCGCGCTGCTGCTTCGAAACCTGAGGAAGCGCCTGGTGCCGGGGACCGGACTCGAACCGGCAAGCTGTTAAGCGGCGGATTTTCGTCACACTACGTCTTTCGACGCCGTCTGCCACATCACAAACACAAGGCAGCAAACGTTCGTGCGCTGGACTATGCCTTCGCCATCGCGATGCGCGTATTGCGCACATCGCCTTAGGCGCCCCCCGTCTAGTCTCTACACCTTCCGCGCCTTCCGCCCTGCATCGGCAGGAAAGGAAAACGGGCTTGGCTCGGCGTTGCCTCGGCCGCAAGACGCGAATTGCGAATCGCAAATCACGCGCGTTCAGGGGTTTCACCGAATTTGAAGGGTTCTGCACCGGCCGTTTCCGGCTGGGCACTCAATGCTTTAAGTCCGCTATGTTTACCAATTTCATCACCCCGGCAGGGCGGACGCGATTCTACCATCGCGCCGCGGCCTGACCAAACCGGCGCGAACCCCAGTTTCGCCGTTCCGCGCCCTACTGCGTGACCCACCGCGCATTCATCGACCCGTCACAAACGTTCCCGATAATCCGCCCGACGAAAACGTTTACAACACCGCGCGCCAACGCTACCGAGCAGCGCGCGGCGCAGGCTAACGGGAACCCAACGATGACGCCCACGATCAAGGATGTCGCCGCTCACGCGGGATTTTCGATCGCGACCGTGTCGCGCGCGATCAACGCCCCGCACACGGTCAACCCGGTGACCCTCGAAAAAGTGCGTCAGTCGATAGACGCCCTCAACTTCCGTCCGAGCCCGCTCGGCCGCCAGCTGCGCGGCGAGCGCTCGCGCCTGATCGGCGTCGTGCTGCCGACGCTCGCCAATCCTGTATTCGCCGAATGTCTGCAAGGCATCGACGAACTGGCGTCCGCGCAAGGCTATCGTCTGATGCTGATGACGACGCAATACGACGCCGACCGCGAGCGCCGCGCGATCGAAACGCTGCGCGAACAGCGCGTCGAAGGCCTGATCCTGACGGTCGCCGATGCCGACACGCACCCATTGCTCGACGACCTCGACCGCGACGGCATGCTGTACGTGCTGATGCACAACGACACGGTGCGCCGCCCGTCCGTATCCGTCGACAATCGCCAGGCCGCCTACGACGGCGTGCGCATGCTGATCGCGCACGGCCATCGCCGGATCCTGATGCTCGCGGGCACGCTCGCCGCGTCGGACCGCGCGCGGCTGCGCCATCTCGGCTACACGCAGGCGATGCAGCAGGCCGGTCTCACGCCCGCGCCCGCGCTCGAAATCGACTTCAACGCGGACGAGCTTGCGCCGTCCGTGCTCAATCATCTGACGACGGGCGCGAATCGCCCGACCGCCCTCTTCTGCTCGAACGATCTGCTCGCGATGGTCGTGATGCGCGGCCTGCGGCGCGCGCGCTTCGAGATGCCAGGCGACATGTCGATTCTCGGCTTCGACGGCCTCGCGATGGGCGAACTGCTGTCGCCGCCGCTCGCCAGCG
This sequence comes from Paraburkholderia sabiae, assembly GCF_030412785.1. Lineage (NCBI taxonomy): Bacteria > Pseudomonadati > Pseudomonadota > Betaproteobacteria > Burkholderiales > Burkholderiaceae > Paraburkholderia > Paraburkholderia sabiae. The sequence continues at coordinate 1,229,721 of NZ_CP125295.1, read as the reverse complement.
TCTGCGCGCCGAATCGCGAAATCGGCTGTGCGGCATGGCGGCGGCTGATCGAACGCGTCGACGGCACGCGGCCTTCGGGTTTCGACGACGCGCTGCACGCGCCGTCGCTGTCGCTGACCTTGCCGCACACGCTGCGCGAAGGCGCGACGATCGCCGCAATCTCCGACGCATCGGGCGTCACACCGAACCGCATCGTCCGCACGACCGCGTGACATCGCCACACACGTTTCCAAGCCTCCAACAACCCTTTCCAACCTTCGGGAGACCTGTCGTGACCCGCCGTTCCTCCATCGGTATCGCAGCGTTGCGCGTCGCGCGCGCGGCGCTGGTTGCATCGTCGTTCGCGCTGACGTTCGGCGCCGCGCAAGTCGCGCACGCCGAAGAAACCGCGATCTGCTACAACTGCCCGCCCGAATGGGCCGACTGGGCCAGCCAGATCAAGGCCATCCAGCAGAAGACGGGCGTCCACGTGCCGTTCGACAACAAGAACTCCGGCCAGTCGATCGCGCAGCTGATGGCCGAGCAGAAGAGCCCGGTGGCGGACGTCGTGTATCTCGGCGTGTCGTCGGCGTTCCAGGCGAAGGACAAGGGCGTGATCGCGCCGTACAAGCCCGCGCACTGGAACGACATCCCGTCGAACCTGAAAGACCCGCAAGGCTACTGGTTCGCGATCCATTCGGGCACGCTCGGCTTCTTCGTCAACAAGGACGCGCTCGAAGGGAAGCCCGTGCCGCGCTCGTGGGCCGACCTGCTCAAGCCCGAATACAAAGGCATGATCGGCTACCTCGATCCGTCGAGCGCGTTCGTCGGCTATGCGGGCGCCGTCGCCGTGAACCAGGCGCTGGGCGGCAGCTTCGACAACTTCAAGCCGGGTCTCGACTGGTTCGCGAAGCTGAAGGCCAACCAGCCGATCGTGCCGAAGCAGACGGCCTACGCGCGCGTGCTGTCGGGTGAGATTCCCATCCTGCTCGACTACGACTTCGACGCGTATCGCGCGAAGTACAAGGATCACGCGAACGTCGAATTCGTGATTCCGAAGGAAGGCACGATCGAAGTGCCGTACGTGATGAGTCTCGTGAAGGGCGCGCCGCACGATGCGAACGGCAAGAAGGTGCTCGATTTCGTGCTGTCGGACGAAGGCCAGAAGCTGTGGGCGAACGCGTATCTGCGTCCCGTGCGTTCGAATGCGATGAGCGCCGACGCCGCGTCGAAGTTCCTGCCCGCCAGCGACTACGCGCGCGCCAAGGCCGTCGACTTCGGCAAGATGGCGGAAAAGCAGCAGGCATTCGGCGAGCAGTATCTGCAGGTGATGCATTGAACGACATTACGTTCCCGCTGCGCTGGCGCATCGCGTTGATCGCGCCGGCGCTGGCCGTGTTCATCGCGTTCTGGCTGCTGCCGATGACGGCGCTCGTGCAGGTGAGCGCCGACGGTCATCTGCTGCAGACCTATGGCGCGATGCTCGCGAACGCGCGCTATATGAAGAGCCTGTTCGCCACGGTCGTGCTGTCGGCGGCCGTGACGGCGGCGACGCTCGCGCTGTCCGTGATCTCGGGGCTGCATCTCGCGCGTCAAGAGTTTCCCGGCAAGCGCACGCTGCTCGCGCTGCTGACGTTTCCGCTCGCGTTCCCCGGCGTCGTCGTCGGCTTCATGGTGATCATGCTGGCGGGACGTCAGGGTTTGATCGGCGCGCTGTCGCTGAAGCTCACGGGCGACAAGTGGGTGTTCGCGTATTCGATGACGGGCCTCTTTCTCGGCTATCTGTACTTTTCGATTCCGCGCGTGATCGTCACCGTGATGGCGTCGGCGACCAAGCTCGATGCGTCGCTCGAAGAAGCCGCGCGTTCGCTCGGCGCGTCGCCGTGGCGGATCATGTGCGACATCGTGCTGCCCGCGCTGTCGCCGGGGTTGATCGCGGCGGTCGCCGTGTGTTTCGCGACCGCGATGGGCGCATTCGGCACGGCCTTCACGCTCGCCACCGACATCGACGTGCTGCCGATGACCATCTACACCGAGTTCACGCTCAACGCGAACATGGTGACGGCGGCGGGATTGTCGATCGTGCTCGGCATCGTGACGTGGATCGTGCTGTATGTGGCGCGCAGCGTCAGCGGCTCCGCTGTGGCCGCGACGGCCTAACTCCATGGCGATTGAACATAACCGCATGAACTCCGTTGCTCATTCAACCGACGCGCCCGATCTGCAACGCAGGCGCGCGTTCGCCCTGCCCTCGCTGCGCGCCTCGCTCGCGGCGGGACAATGGCTCGTCACGTTGCTGCTTTGCGCGTTTCTGATCGTGCCCGTCGTGATGTCGATTCTCGCGGGGCTGACGGTCAACTACTTTCAGGGTGTCGCGAGCGGACTCACGCTGCGCTGGCTCGGCGAAGTGTGGACGCAGTATCACGACTCCGTGTTCCTGTCGCTCGAAGTCGCGCTCGCGACGCTCGTCATTACGCTGCTGACGGGCGTGCCTGCGGGCTACGTGCTCGCGCGCAGCGAGACGCGCCTGTCGCGCATCATCGAAGAATTTCTGGTGCTGCCCATCGCGTTGCCGGGTCTTGCATCCGCGCTCGCGCTACTCGTCGTGTATGGCGGCTTCACGATGTTCCGCACGAGCGCCGCGTTTATCGTCGTCGGCCATGTGGTGTTCACGCTACCGTTCATGGTGCGTGCCGTCGCCGCCGTGTGCGCGAGTTCGGGACTGCGTACGCTCGAAGAAGGCGCGGCGAGTCTCGGCGCGGGCTTCTTTCAGCGCTTCGTGACGATCGTGCTGCCGAACGTGCGGCCGGGCATCGTTGCAGGCGCACTGGCTGTCGTCACGCTGTCGATCGGCGAATTCAATCTGACGTGGATGCTGCATACGCCCGAAACGAAGACGCTGCCCGTCGGACTCGCCGATACCTATGCGTCGCTGCGCATCGAGATCGGCAGTGCTTACACGATTCTCTTTTTCATCATGACGATGCCGCTGCTCGTCGCGATGCAATGGCTCGGCGTCGATGCGACGGGCCAGCGCAACGTGAAGCAGAAGAAAGCGCGCGTCGCCGCTGCACCCTCACCTGCACAAGAAGACCAGCCATGAAGCTCGCCTCGATTCCTATCACGCTGACGCGTTGCGCGAAGACGTTTCGCGGCACGCGCGTGCTCGAACCGCTCGATCTGACGATCGGCGCGGGCGAAACGCTGGTGCTGCTCGGGCCGTCGGGCTGCGGCAAGACGACGACGTTGCGGATGATCGCCGGTCTCGAACAGCCGGACGCGGGCGGGCGTGTTGCTTTCGGCGATGAGGATGTCACCGCGCTGCCTATCGAGAAGCGTCAGGTCGGTATGGTGTTTCAGAGCTACGCGCTGTTTCCGAATCTGACCGTGCGCGGCAATATCAACTATGGTTTGAAGATCAAGCGCATTGATGCAGAGGTGGCGCGACAGCGCGTCGACGAATTGCTCGCGATGATGCGGCTTACCGAGCACGCCGATAAACCGATCGATCAGCTTTCCGGCGGACAGCGTCAGCGTGTGGCACTGGCGCGTGCGCTGGCGCCGCAGCCGCGCGTGCTGCTGCTCGACGAGCCGTTGACGGCGCTCGATGCGCGTCTGCGCGATACATTGCGAAGCGAGATGAATGCTTTATTGCGCGAACTCGGTATTACGACGGTTTATGTGACGCACGATCAGGCGGAAGCGATGGAACTCGGCGACCGGATCGTCGTGATGAGTGCTGGGCGGATCGAGCAGATCGGGACGCCAAGGGATATTTATTATCGCCCGGCGAATCGGCAGGTTGCGCAGTTTGTTGGGACGATTAATCGGGTTTCTGGCCAGGCCAAAGATGGCTTGCTTTGTACTACTGGCGGTGCCATTCCTTTGCCTGCGACTCATGCTACTCGAGTTATGCCTCATGGCGATGAGGTGTTTTTTCGGCCTGAAGATGCGTGGCTTGCTGATCCTGAAAGTGCTCAGTTGCGGGGCGTTGTGGATGCTGCTGCGTTTTTGGGTGAGCGCACGCGGCTCACTATTCGCGATGCGGCGCCCGATGTTTTGATCGTCGATGTGCCCGGGCGGGTTGAGTTTGCTCGCGGTATGGCTATCGGGATTTCTGTTGCCAGGGATGGCTTGATTGCTCTGGCGTGAGGTTTTTTGTCTGCGACGCTAGTCGCCATTCCTGGTTTTTTGTATCTTGCTTTTTGATGGCATCCGCGATTTCGTATCCGTACTTCAGGCGTTGCCCCTGTGCGGGGCGGCACCTACTTTTCTTTGCAGCGGCAAAGAAAAGTAGGCAAAAGAAAGCCGCTTTTGAACCTCCGGTGCCGGCCAGGATACCGCTGCGGCATGCCGCAGTTGAGCTATCGCGCAGCAACGTCCGCACTCTGTAGAACGCCCGCAGTTAACCGCGCACGGCGCGAAAACCCACACACAGTCTGGAGCACATAACGCCGCAATCAGACCGACGGCAAACACACGAAAACAAGCACACAAAAACAAGCCGACCGAACGTGCCCCGAGTGGATGTCATCTTTCGTGCCGCGCGCGCCTGACTGCGGGCATTCTACGGAGTGTTGGCGTCGCTGCGCGACCGCTCAAAGACCGTGTACCGTGGCGTTATCCTGACCGGCACCGGAGGTTTGAAGCGGCTTTCTTTTGCCTACTTTTCTTTGCCGCTGCAAAGAAAAGTAGGTGCCGCCCCGCACAGGGGCAACGCTAATAAACCGATACGTCAACGCGGATGCCAGCGCAGCAGCAAAAAGCAAAAACTGGCGACTGCGTCGCAGACATGAAAAAGAGGACACTTCGATGTTAATAGCCCAGATCAGCGATCTCCACATCAAACGCCCGGGCGCGTTGGCGTACCGCCGTGTCGACACGGCACCTTACCTGCAACGCTGCGTAGAGCGCTTAAACGCAACCCAACCCCGACCCGAAGCGGTCGTCATCACCGGCGATCTGGTCGACCAGGGAACCCCAGACCAGTACGAGCACCTGAAAGCCCTGCTAGCGCCGCTAGCAATCCCTTACTACCTGCTAGTCGGCAACCACGACGACCGCGCCAACCTGCGCGCAGCCTTCCCGGAACGCGAAGAACTGCACACGGGCGGCGAGTTCGTGCAATACGCGATCGACATCGGCCCGCTGCACCTGATCGCCCTTGACTCGATGGTCCCGGGCCAGAGCGCCGGCCTGCTCTGCGACGCACGTCTAGCCTGGCTGGAAAAGCAACTCGATAAAGCCCGCAACAAGCCCGTAATCGTCGCGCTGCACCACCCGCCGTTCGTGTCCGGCATCGGACACATGGACGAACTGCGCCTCGACCCGCAGGCCGCGCAAAAGCTCGCAGCATTGCTATCGCGCCACGCGAACATCGAACGCGTGATCTGCGGCCACGTACACCGCCCGATGTTCGTGCGCTTCGGTGGCACGATCGCATCGGCGGTGCCCGCGCCCGCGCATCAGGTCGCGCTCGATCTGCGCGACGACGCGCCGTCCGCGTTCGTGATGGAGCCGCCCGCGTTCGCGCTGCATCGCTACGACAGCGTCAACGGTCTGATCACGCATCACGGCTACGTCGAACAGGCCGACGGCCCCTATCCGTTCTATGAACCGGAAGGCAAGCTGATCGATTGATGGCGCACGAGCGTGCCACAATGGCCGCAGATGCAGCAGCGGCGTCCAGCAAAGTCCGCCCTGCTCCGGTATCATCGGCACGCTCGAATCCTCCCGCCGGCATTGCGCCGGCTGCCGCATCATGTCGACACCCGCTTCCACTCCTGCCGCGTCGGACCGCTCGCTGCGCGGCCTTCTGCTGCTGCTCGCGACCATCGCGGGCGTTTCCGTCGCCAACATCTACTACAACCAGCCGCTGCTCGACGATTTCCGCAAATCGTTTCCGCAAAGCGCATCGTGGATCGGTGTCGTGCCGTCGGTGACACAGCTCGGCTACGCCGCCGGCATGCTGCTGCTCGCGCCACTCGGCGACCGCTTCGACCGTCGCCGGCTGATCCTGCTGCAGATCGCCGGCATGTGCATCGCGCTGCTGTGCGCCGCCGTCGCGCCGAATCTCTCCGTGCTCGTGTTCGCGAGCCTCGCCATCGGCATGCTCGCGACCATCGCGCAACAGGCCGTGCCCTTCTCCGCCGAACTCGCGCCGCCGTCGCAACGCGGCCATGCCGTCGGCACCGTGATGAGCGGGCTGCTGCTCGGCATTCTCCTTGCGCGCACGGCGGCGGGCTTCGTCGGACAGTACCTCGGCTGGCGGGCCGTGTTCGGCGCGTCGATCGTCGCGTTGATCGTGCTCGCCGTCGTCATCCTGTCGAAGCTGCCGCACAGCAAGCCGACCTCGACGCTCGGCTACGGCAAGCTGATCGGCTCGATGTGGCATCTCGTCGTCGAATTGCGCGGTCTGCGCGAAGCATCGCTGACGGGCGCGGCGCTGTTCGCCGGCTTCAGCCTGTTCTGGTCGACGCTCGCACTGCTGCTCGCGGGTGCGCCGTTTCACTACGGGCCGCAAGCGGCAGGTCTGTTCGGCATCGTCGGCGCGGGCGGCGCGATGGCCGCGCCCATCGCGGGCAAGTTCGCCGACAAGCGCGGGCCGCGCGCCATCGTCTCGCTGTCGATCGCGCTGGCGGCGATCTCGTTCGTCGTATTCGCAGTGTCGGGCACGAGCCTCGTCGGACTCGTGATCGGCGTGATCGTGCTCGACATCGGCGTGCAGGCCGCGCAGATCTCGAACCAGTCGCGCATTTATGCGTTGAAGCCGGAAGCGCGCAGCCGCGTGAACACGGTGTTCATGGTCTGCTATTTTATCGGCGGTGCGGCGGGTTCGGCTGTCGGCGCGTTCGTGTGGCCGCTGTTCGGCTGGGTCGGCGTGAGCATCGCCGGTCTGCTGTTCACGCTGCTCGCCGGGCTCAATCACCTGCGCGGACGTCCCGAGCCGCTGAAGGCTTCGGGCGCGTGAGTTGATCGCTTTGATCTACTGCTCGTCCAGACGCGCCTGCGCATATTTGTGCAGCGCGTCGATTACCCGATCGAATTCGAACGACTTGTCGTAGAAGTGCCGCACGCCATATTGCCGGCACCGCTCGCGATACGCGGGCAATGCGTGATTCGTCAGCACGGCGGCGAAGGTCGACTCGATCAAGCCTTCCTTCTGCATATACGCAAGCACCGGTACGCTCGATCCGCCCTTCAGTTGCAGATCGACGATCACGGCATCGAACGCTTCGCCGTCGAGCAGCGCGATCGCTTCATCGGCTGATTCGGCCTGCGCGGCCACCTGCATCACGCCCGACGCATCGATCGCCTCGACGATGCTGCGCCGGATCAGCGGCGAATCCTCGATCAGCAGCACACGCAGCGGCGTGTGGCCGGATTCGTCGTGTGCGGTGGCGGAGGGATTCATCGGGTGCGTTCCATACTCACGAAGCGGCGCATCACTCGATCAAACCATTCTTGATCGCGTAGTACGTGATGTCCGCGTTGTTCGTCATGTGCATTTTTTCGAGCACGCGCGCGCGATACGTGCTGACCGTCTTCACCGACAGATGCAGTTCGTCGGCGATATCGGTCGGAATCTGCCCGGACGCGAGCTTGCAGAAAATCTGGAACTCGCGCTCCGACAACTGTTCATGCGGATGCGAAGCCGCGGGCTTGTCGAGACTGTTCGCGAGCGTATCGGCGATGGCCTCCGACAGATAACGATGCCCGCGCGCAACCGAACGGATCGCGCGCACGATCTCATCAGGCTCGCAGTCCTTGTTCAGATAGCCGTTCGCGCCCGCGCGCAGCAGGTTGATCGCGTACTGGCTCTCCGGATAGCCCGAGAGAATCAGCACGTTCTGCGCGGGACGCATCTGGCGGATCACGCGCAACGTATCGATGCCGTTCTTGTCGGGCATCGCGATGTCGAGCAGCACGACGTCGAACGGCTCGCCGTCCGGCTGCTCGCGCACGAGGCGAATCGTCTCGTCGCCCGTCGCCGCTTCCGCCGCGACGCACATGTCCGGCTCGTCGGCGACGAACTGTCTGAATCCGCCCCGGACGATCGCGTGATCGTCCGCTATCAGCACTCGAATCATCGTTCGTGTCTTGCGCAGTTAGAGAAGAAGAGCGAACGCGCAGCGGCACGGATTGCACATGCCGCCGCCCGCGTCCTCGTGCGTGACAAGCGTTGTGACAAGCGCTTATTCGCGGCCCGTCAGCAGATCGGCCATGTCGTCCGCGTGCTCTTCCTCGACGGCGAGAATCTCTTCGAACATGCGGCGCGTCGTCACGTCGCCATCGCCGAGATAGCGGATGATCTCGCGATACGTATCGATCGCGATGCGCTCCGCGATCAGGTTCTCGCGAATCATGTCGGTCAGGCCGTTGCCTTCCTTGTATTCGGAGTGCGAGCGCGACGTCAGGCTGTTCGGCGCGAAATCGGGCTCGCCGCCCAGCTGCACGATGCGCGCAGCGAGCGTATCCGCGTGCTGCTGCTCTTCATTCGCGTGCTCGAGAAACTCCTGCGCGACGGCTTCCGAATTGATGCCCTTCGCCATGAAGTAATGGCGCTTGTAGCGCAGCACGCAGACCAGTTCGGTCGCGAGCGCGCCGTTCAGCAGCTTCAGCACGGTATCGCGGTCCGCGCCGTAGGTCGACGTGACGGGACCTTCATCCATATCCTTGCGTGCCTGTTGACGGATCCGTTCGAGGTCCATCACGAACTCGCCTTTCGATGACTTCGACATTGACTGACTCCTTGTACCGGTATTGTGGGAAACGCGCACGCTGCCGCCGTCTGTACTGCGCGGCGTGTCGGCGTGCGCCTTGGGGGCGTGATGCCTGCGCTATGTCCGGAACACGCCGAGCAGCAGCGTGACGACGAACACGACCAGAAAGATGTAGAACAGAATCTTCGCTATTTCGGCGGCGCCGGCGGCAATGCCGGTGAAGCCGAACACAGCGGCGATGATCGCGATCACGAAGAACACGAGTGCGTAATGCAGCATGACGACGTTCCTTTCCTGTTTAGGCGATGTGCTGTTGCAGCTCCGTCGAACAGAGCGCTTTCACTTGTGCTCCGATCCGGGTTGCCTTCGAGCGTCGCTAATCGACTATCTTCTTCGTCACGACGAAGCCGAGCACGAGGAAGACGACGCACAGGATCAGGAACACCACGAACAGGAACTTCGCGATAGCCGCCGCGCCTGCCGCAATGCCCGTAAATCCGAGCAGACCCGCGATCACCGCGATCACGGCGAAGAACAACGCCCACTTGAGCATGATGGGAACCTCCCTGGCTAATGTGTGACTGAGGTGTGGCTGAGGTGTGGCGAATGGATCGCTAACCTTCATCGTAGGGAGCAGTTTGCGTACCCGCATTCGGGCGCACGCTGTTTTTCATGTGGGAATCCGCCGACACCCGCTTTCGACCGGCCTTCCACCGCGGCCTTTGCAGCACTCGCGCGAACGCAACGACGCCGCATGACGCTACACTGTCGATGACTTCATGGCATGGAGATGGCAGTGTCAGGTGAAGCCCAAGCAGGCGCCGAAGCACGGCTCACAACCCGGCTGGCGGACTGGATGCACCAGCGCAGTTGGGCGATCGCGATGACGGTCGCGATCGTGATTACGTGCGGCGGCCTCGTCATCCTCGAAACGGCGCGGCAACGTATCGCATCGGAATACGAAGCGGCGCTCGAAGCGCGCAGCGTCAGCATGCAGCTGAGCGAACTCGACCGGCATCTCGCGCAGTTGCAGGCGCATGAAAGCCGCTTTCTTCTGACGAGGAACGACGCGGACGCGCGCGGCTACTGCGCTCGCGCAGCGGATATCCGCCGCAACATCGGCGCGCTCGACACATACTTCCGACGTGCCGCCGACAGCGCGGAAATGGCCAGCTTCACGCAGATTGCCGCGTTGATCGACGCGCGCATCGGCAGCGGCGCACAGACGTTGCAACAGGCTTCGCCGCGTCCGCTCGAACTCGCCGCGTGCGGCGGCGCAGCGCCGAAAACCAGCGCCGATGCGTCGCTCGTGACGAGCACGCTCGCCTTGCTGCGCGACAACGAAGAGCGCCGCGCGCAGCGCGCGCTCGATGCGAGCCGCGCCGATCAACGCGTGTCGACGCTCGTCGCGGCGGGTTTGTCGGCGCTCAACATCGTGCTGTTCATTCTGTTGTTCCGCAACCTGGGCACCCAGATCGACAGCCAGGCGCGCGCGCAAAAGCAGTTGATCACGCAGCAGGAAGAACTCGATCGGCTGGTCAACGAGCGCACGCGGCAACTCGAAGCGCTGGGCTGGCACCTGCAGGCCGTCAGCGAAAACGAAAAGACCCAGCTTGCGCGCGAACTGCACGACGAACTCGGCGCGATTCTCACGGCGAGCAAGATGGATGTCGCGTGGGCGCGGCGCAAGATGCAGGACGCCGATCCCGTCATCGCGGAGAAACTGACGCGCGCGCTCGCGACGCTCGATCAGGGCATCGCGCTCAAGCGCCGCATCATCGAGGACATGCGGCCGACCGTGCTCGCGAACTTCGGCCTCGTCACGGCGCTGCGCACGCTCGGCGACGAAGCCGCGCAACGCAACGGCTGGGCGCTCGACCTGCATCTTCCCGACGACGAACTGCAACTCGACGAACAGACCGAGATCGCGCTCTTTCGTGTCGCGCAGGAATCGCTGACCAACGCGGCGAAGTACGCGCGCGCCACGCAGATCACGATTGCGCTGAGCGCGGGCCACGGCGAAGTGGCGCTGCATATCGCCGATAACGGCATCGGCATCATGCCAGGCGATCTCACGCGCACGCATACGCACGGGCTGATGGGCATGCGCCAGCGCGTCGCCGCGCGCGGCGGACGCTTCGATATCCGGCGCGGCGACCTGCACGGCACCGATATCCACGTCGTGCTGCCCGTGCCGACCGTCGGCGTGACGAAGGAAGCGGAAACGCGCGAACCAGGCGGCGAATCGATCGACAGCGTGCCGGACAGCAGCGTCACGCCCGTCGCGCGTCTGTGATGACGCCGCGTTGCGCCGCGTAGGATTGCGCCGACAAGAAAATCGTCGCGTCTCCGACAGCATCGCGACAACGCGTCTCTTACCATGAAATCAGACCGGATCGGCTGGCGCAATGCCCCGGTCGGACGACAGGGCGCGCACGCCGGGCGATATCGAACACCGCAACAGGGAACCATGCCGGCGCGCGCGAATCGATCGAAGCATACGTCGAATATTCCTTCGAATATTCCTGAAAAGGGAGAAGACTCATGACACGATTCATCGCACTGCTGCTGCTCGCGGGCACGACGCTGCTGGCCGCCTGCAACACGATGGCCGGCGCGGGCCAGGACATCTCGAAGGGCGGCAACGCCATCACCAATTCGGCCGAGAAGCATTCGGACTGATACGGCATCCGTTCAGCCGTTTCGATTCGGTTTCGATCCATCATTGCAAGCCGCCGCGTCACACGCGGCGGCTTTTTTTGCGCCTTGCTTCGCGCGTTGCCGACGCAAAACAGAACGGCGGCTCATTTGCATGAGCCGCCGTGCCGTCCCCCTGCTTCTGCCTGTTATCGCGCCTTGCCGTCCTGATCCGTCATTGCCTCATTGCGTCACTGGCCGTTCAACGTATTCGTCAATTCCAGCGCCGGCTGCGAGGTGTTGCCGCCCTGCGCGACCAGCAGGTGAATCTGGTTCGGCAGCAACTGCGTGAGCGCGCCGCCGATGGGCACCGACGTCACCAGCCAGTCCGCGTTGTTCGCGAGGTCGAACGAACTCGACTGGAAGATCGGCGTCTTGCTGCCCGCCGTCGTGGCGATCAGCACATACGTGCCGCCCGACACATAGACGGAATCCTGACCGCTCGCGGGCACGGCGTTCTTGAACGACACGCCTGCCATCGTCGGGCTCACGCTCGAAATGTTCGTGTTGCCCGGCGGCACCAGGTACAGGTCGAGGTTGGACGAGTTCACCGACGCGTTGAACCCGCGCAAGCGCGCGCTGCCCGACAGCAGCCCCTTGTCGAACGGATCGTCGATCAGGCCGATGTCGGTGCCCGTCGAACCCGGCACGGCGATCACCGTGTATTCATGACCCTTCGCGACGTCCGGAAACGAGCCGCTCGCGAGCGGCGTCGTGCTGCCGGAAGTCGCATACGCAACCGTCGTCGCGCCCGTGTTGATGTTCGCGAAGTTGGTCACCCCCTTGTACGCGATGCTCTTCTGCAATGCGCTGCCGTTGACGAGAAAGTCGACCGTCGGGCCGCTCGGAATCGCGTGCACGAAATGGATCAACGGATTCTGCAACCCGAGTTCCTTGCCCACGTCGTTCGAACTGCCGCCGCACGCCGACACCAGTGCAGCCGCTCCGACGAGCGCCGCCACCGTTCTGATAATTTTCATCTGCCACCTCTCCCTGATTGAGCCCGAAGCCCGTTATGTCATGCGTCCTCGAGGTCGGTCAGCGCTCGATAAACCGGTTTTGCCCGCATCGATTGGACGATTGCGCTCAGCAATCGCTGTGCCGCGCCGCCGATTGCCGACGACATGCGAATAAACCCGTCATCCGGAATGAAAGGGTTGGAGGCAATTAGAATTTTTCCTCGGAGGTTTTGCGCAAGCTCGCGTGTATCGTTCGAGCGCGTCCACTTTTACATGGTGCCTTGCATGTCTTACCCGCGGCTCCTGGCCGAACTCGATCTGGGCTATACGCGCCTGCGCAATCGCGTCGTGATGGGCTCGATGCATACGGGCATGGAGGACCGCTTCTGGAACTATCCGAAGCTCGCGGCGTACTTTCGCGAGCGCGCGAAAGGCGGTGTGGGGCTGATCATCACGGGCGGCATTTCGCCGAATCGCGAGGGCTGGCTGCTGCCGTTCGGCGGCACGCTGAACTCCGTCTTCGATCTGCGCAATCACCGCAAGCTGACGCGCGCCGTGCATGAAGAAGGCGGCAAGATCGCGCTGCAGATCCTGCACGCCGGACGTTACGGCTATCAGCCGCTGGTCGTGTCGGCGTCGGCGTTGAAGTCGCCGATTTCGATGTTCAAGCCGCGCGCGCTGACCACGGCCGGCATCGCCAGAACGGTGCGCGCCTATGCGCACTGCGCGCGGCTCGCGCAACGCGCGGGTTATGACGGCGTCGAGATCATGGGCAGCGAAGGCTATCTGCTGAACCAGTTCCTGTGTCCGCGCACGAACCGGCGCGACGACGCCTACGGCGGCACGCTGGAAAACCGCATGCGGATCGCGCGAGAAATCGTGCAGGCCGTGCGCGCCGCGTGCGGCGAGCGCTTCATCGTCGTGTACCGGCTGTCGCTGATCGATCTCGTCGACGGCGGCAATACCTGGGATGAAACCGTGCAGGTCGCTCAGGCGCTCGAAGCGGCAGGCGTCACGATGTTCAACACGGGCATCGGCTGGCATGAGGCGCGCGTGCCGACCATCGTCACGTCCGTGCCGCGCGCGGCGTTCGCGCCGTTGACGGCACGTCTGAAAGCGGCCGTCAACGTGCCCGTGATCGTCTCGAACCGCATCAACACGCCCGAGGTTGCCGAAGATCTGCTCGCGCAAGGCGCCGGCGATCTGGTGTCGATGGCGCGGCCGCTGCTCGCTGATCCCGAGTTCGTCGTGAAAGCCGCCGAAGGCCGCGCGCACGAAATCAACACCTGCATCGCCTGCAATCAGGCTTGCCTCGATCACACGTTCGAGAACAAGCGCGCGACCTGTCTCGTCAATCCGCGTGCGGGCCGCGAAACCGAACTGGTCTACACGCCGCTCGCCGCGCATCAGAAGCCGCGCGCCGTCGCCGTGATCGGCGCGGGACCGGCTGGGCTGTCGGCCGCGACGGTGGCGGCCGCGCGCGGGCATCGCGTGACGCTGTTCGATGCGGCGGCGACCATCGGCGGCCAGTTTAATCTGGCGATGCGCGTGCCCGGCAAGGAAGAATTCAGCGAGACGATCCGCTATTTCGACAGCCAGCTACGCAGGCATGGCGTCGACGTGCGTCTCGGCACGCGCGTAGATCCCGCGCTGCTTGCGGCCACGCCATTCGACGACGTGATCGTCGCGACGGGCATCGTGCCGCGCCGTCCGCCGATTCCGGGCATCGACGGACCGAACGTGCTGTCGTACGTCGACGTGCTGCGCGGTGCGCCTGTCGGGCGGCGCGTCGCGGTGATCGGCGCGGGCGGCATCGGCTTCGACGTCAGCGAGTTCCTGCTGCATCGCGCGGACGAGCCGCTGCCGCTGTCGCGGCAAGCGTGGATGGACGAATGGGGCGTCGATCTGAACGTCAGCGAGCGCGGCGGTCTCAAGACGCCGGGCGTCTGCGATCCCGTGCGCGAAATCTGGCTGCTGCAGCGGAAAACGGGCAAGCTCGGCGCGGGGCTCGGCAAGACTTCGGGCTGGGTGCATCGCGCGGCGCTCGTGCGCAACAAGGTGAAGATGCTCGATAGCGTGACGTATCGGCAGATTGCGGAGCGCGGGCTGCTGATCGAGCGCGCGGGCAGCGAGCAGTGGCTCGATGTCGATACGATCGTGGTGTGCGCGGGACAGGAGTCGTTGCGCGATCTCTACCCTGGTTCGTCCGGGTCGCCCGCTGCGACCACCGCCGGCGGGCCGCGCTTTCATGTGATCGGCGGGGCGTCGGTGGCGGCGGAACTCGATGCGAAGCGCGCGATCCGCGAAGGCGCTGAACTGGCCGCGCGGTTGTAGCGCGGCGTCGGCACGGCGATGGCGGGCGTTATGCCGGTTTCGCCCGCCGCCGCAAGTCGAACCAGAATGACAGCCCGACGCTCGCCAGAATCACCGCTGTCGCGATGACCGTCGAGCGTGTCACGGGCTCGCCGAGCAACAGCGCGCCCAGCGCCACGGCAACGACCGGGTTCACGTACATGCAGGAACTCGCGATGATCGGGCTCGTATGCCGGATCAGAAAGCCGTAGGCGACATAGGCGGCCATCGTGCCGATCAGCATCAGGTACACGAAGGCGAGCATCGGCAGGAAATGCACCTCCATCATCCGTTCGCCCGACACCCACGCGACCATCGTCGACATGGCGCCGCCGAGTCCGATTTGCAGCGACGTCGACAGAAACAGGTCCGACGGCAGCTTCAGGCGCGACGCGAGGTGTGCGCCGCCCGCCCAGAACAGCGCGCCGCAGAGAATCGCCAGACTGCCGCCCGCCGAGCCCTGCGACTGGTCGCCGTGACTGAGAATGGCGATGCCGACCAGCCCGAGCCCGACGGCGAACCACTCGCCTCGCGCGATCTTGCGCCCGGCGATGGCCGCGATGACGGTCGCGAAGAGCGGCACGGTCGCAACCATCACGGCCGCCGTGCCCGTACCGACAGTGCGCATCCCGTAGGCGAGCATGCCGCTCGACAAGCCGACCAGCATCGTGCCGACCAGCCCGGCGTTGCGGATTTCCGTGAGCGGCGGCCAGACGGGCTTACGGCGCATCGCGAAGATGAACAGACCCACGCCCGCGAAAAAGTTGCGCAGACCCGACATCAGGAGCGGCGGGAACGAGCCGAGCGCGACGTGCACGGCCAGGTACGTCGAGCCCCAGACGATATAGACGACGCCCAGCGCGAGCGCGATCTGTCCGCCGTGCGATTGCGGCAGGCGGAACGGGAAACGGTCAGGAAGATTGAATGCCACGTTCAGCCCGCCCGTGCCAGTGCCAGGGCCGCGGCCCCGCTGAATACGCACGAACGGGACGGCAGACGCCGCGTCGACGACACGGCATGAGGGGCAAAACGGGCTGGCATGGCAGTAGAACGGTAGACGACAGTCGAACGGTTGTCGGACGGCAAGTGAGCACCAGGTCAATGGCGCGAATTGATGGCTTTCTCGATGCAGAATGCAATAACAGCAGCCAACGGGCGCGAAACGCCGCGCCGCCGAGCATTATGCAATATCTGGACAACGCTTCGGCAAGAGAATCGTAACTTTCGTTGCAAGGGAGACGAAAAGGTTAAATAGGTGGCGATCGTGGTGCCGTCTTCGAGGGAATCGCCAGATGCGACGGCCGCGCAGATGTTTTGCTTAGGCTGACTGATTAATTGTCGATCGTGATCCGGCATGACGGCCCGTATCGGGCATTAATGAGATTGCGGACTGCATCGCGGACACGGCACCCGACAACCCCGCAATCCCGATGAAAGCCAGCCGCAATGGGCTTCTTGCGCGTGTCGGCCGATACGTCGCCCGGCGCTGCCGCCTCAATTTCGAGACGTGTTGCCAAACCCCGCCCCGCCAGGTTATCGTGTGCGCTGCTAACGCGGGGGTCCTGCGTTGTGCGTCGCCGGGAAGCAGAACGGCACCGCATGGCGTGGGTGAGAAATACCCTTTGAACCTGATCTGGATAATGCCAGCGCAGGGAAGCGTTCGGGCTCGCCGCTTCACCTGCCGCACCGTCTCACCCTCCTCGCGCGAACCCGGTCCACTTCCCCGTCTCGTTCTCCTGCGTAGCTGTTACGCCCCACAATTGCATGGAGAAGACGCATGAACGCCAACCCGAAATTCATTTCCGCGAACGCGCACGTCGACGAGGCCGCCGTCGCGCCGCTGCCGAACTCGCGCAAGGTCTACGTGACCGGCTCGCAACCCGACATCCGCGTGCCGATGCGTGAAATCACGCAGGCCGACACGCCGACGGGCTTCGGCGGCGAGAAGAATCCGCCCATCTACGTGTACGACACGTCGGGCCCGTACACCGATCCCGATGCGAAGATCGACATCCGCGCCGGCCTGCCCGCGCTGCGCCAGCGCTGGATCGAAGCGCGCGGCGATACGGAATCGCTGCAAGGCCTGTCGAGCGATTACGGCCGCGAGCGCGCCGCCGATCCCGCTACCGCGCAACTGCGCTTTCCCGGTTTGCATCGCACGCCGCGCCGCGCTGTCGCCGGCCGCAATGTTTCGCAGATGCACTACGCGAAGCAAGGCATCATCACGCCGGAAATGGAATACATCGCGATTCGCGAGAACCAGCGCCGCGCCGAGTATCTGGAAAGCCTGAAGACGAGCGGGCCGAACGGCGCGAAGCTCGCCGCGATGATGGGCCGCCAGCATCCCGGCCAGGCGTTCGGTGCGAGCGCATTCGGCCCGAATGGCTTGCAGGCAATCACGCCCGAATTCGTGCGCGAAGAAGTCGCGCGCGGCCGCGCGATCATCCCTGCGAACA
The DNA here is from genome assembly GCF_030412785.1 of Paraburkholderia sabiae. Classification (NCBI taxonomy): domain Bacteria; kingdom Pseudomonadati; phylum Pseudomonadota; class Betaproteobacteria; order Burkholderiales; family Burkholderiaceae; genus Paraburkholderia; species Paraburkholderia sabiae. The sequence goes on along the minus strand of NZ_CP125295.1, from coordinate 1,212,555 downwards.
TCAATCACCCGGAAAGCGAGCCGATGATCATCGGTCGCAACTTCCTCGTGAAGATCAACGCGAACATCGGCAATTCGGCCGTGACGTCCTCCATCGGCGAGGAAGTCGACAAGATGACGTGGGCGATCCGCTGGGGCGGCGACACGGTGATGGATCTGTCGACGGGCAAGCACATTCATGAGACGCGCGAATGGATCATCCGCAATTCGCCCGTTCCCATCGGCACGGTGCCGATCTATCAGGCGCTCGAAAAGGTCAACGGCAAGGCTGAAGACCTGACGTGGGAAATCTTCCGCGACACGCTGATCGAACAGGCCGAGCAAGGCGTCGACTACTTCACGATCCACGCGGGCGTGCGTCTGCAGTACGTGCCGCTTACGGCAAACCGGATGACGGGCATCGTGTCGCGCGGCGGATCGATCATGGCGAAGTGGTGTCTCGCGCATCATCGCGAGTCGTTCCTGTACGAGCACTTCGAAGACATCTGCGAAATCATGAAGGCGTACGACGTGAGCTTCTCGCTCGGCGACGGCCTGCGCCCCGGCTCGATCTACGACGCAAACGACGAAGCGCAGCTCGGCGAACTGAAGACGCTCGGCGAACTCACGCAGATCGCGTGGAAGCATGACGTGCAGGTGATGATCGAAGGTCCGGGCCATGTGCCGATGCAGCTCATCAAGGAGAACATGGACCTGCAGCTGGAATGGTGCGACGAGGCGCCCTTCTACACGCTCGGACCGCTGACGACGGACATCGCGCCAGGTTACGACCACATCACGTCGGGCATTGGAGCTGCGATGATCGGCTGGTTCGGCACGGCGATGCTCTGCTACGTGACGCCGAAGGAGCACCTCGGCCTGCCGAACAAGGACGACGTGAAGACGGGCATCATCACGTACAAGCTCGCCGCGCACGCCGCCGATCTGGCGAAGGGCCATCCGGGCGCGCAGGTGCGCGACAACGCGTTGAGCAAGGCGCGCTTCGAGTTCCGTTGGGAAGACCAGTTCAACATCGGCCTCGATCCCGACAAGGCACGTGAATTCCACGACGAAACCCTGCCGAAGGATTCGGCGAAGGTCGCGCACTTCTGCTCGATGTGCGGCCCGCACTTCTGCTCGATGAAGATCACGCAGGACGTGCGCGACTACGCCGCGAAGGAAGGCATGAGCGACGTCGACGCGCTGAAGAAAGGCATGGAAGTGAAGGCCGTCGAGTTCATCAAGAGCGGCGCGGAGATCTATCAGCGTCAGTGACGTTTGCTGGTGACGTTTGCCGCTAATGCGCATTGAGCGCAAAGCCCGCCTGTCGTCGAAGGCGGGCTTTTTTGCGCGCGCTTTTTACCGCCATTCGCGAGCAATGGGCAGGTTGTTTTTACGTCATGCCGTGATTATTCGAGAGCGCGAAACATTTGATTACTAAACCGACACTTTCCTGACAAGCCCATACAAACAGAAACGGCACCCGGCGATACCATCGAATCACCCGATCGGGAGCGCAATTTGCGATTCCCGTCGATAGAAACATAAGGGAGTCGAATCATGAAAACCTTCCATCGAATCGGTGCGCTGGCCACGCTTGTGGCCGTGGTGGCGAGCCTCTCCGCATGCGACGGCATGACCCGCCGGCAACGCGATACGGCGATCGGCGCGGGCGTAGGCGGCGCGGCGGGCGCGGCGATCGGCGGCAACGCGCTGTCGACGCTGGGCGGTGCGGCTGTCGGTGGCGTGATCGGCAATCAGGTCGGCAAGTAACGCACGAAATACGGCACAAAGATACGGCAGCAAGAGCCACAGGAAATACGACAAAATCGCCGTCGAAGGCGATGCAGGCAAACGGCCTCGGATCCCGCTTCCGCGATGCTGCATAAGCGGGACTCGAAAGCCGAAGGGAGATGGGCAGAGTCCGGCGCGCATGGACGCGCCGGACGTGTCCTGCAAATGATCGTCGTTCGCAGCCGTGCGCGCACGCGCGTGCAAACGGCAAGTGAAGCGACAAGTGAAATACGCGGTTACCACTTTACGATGTGCCCATCGAAACCCTGACGTAAGCTCAATACAATAGATTGAGCAGCGCGACACGGCGCTGCGAGATTACGAGGAGCACGTCATGAAACCGCTCGATGCAACGTTGCGCGCCGCCAGCGCCGTTGCAGCGCTGGCATTGTCGGGCGCGCTGTCCGGCTGCTATTACTACGCGCCGTACGGCTACTATCCTGGCTACGGATACTATCCGGGCTACCCCGCCGCTTACCCTGTCGTGCCGACGGCGGCAACCCAGCAGGCACTGCCCGTCGCACCCGGGGACGCGGCACAAGCCTACACGCAACAGCAATTCACGATGCCCGCCGATGCGTCGGCCGGCATGCCGCCCGCCTACGACGTCGCGCCTGTCTACGCCGCACCGGCCTACTATCCCGTTGCGTATCCGGCCTATCCGTATGGTTACCCTTACTACGGCTGGCCGGGCTGGTGGGGACCGTCGATCTCTCTGAGCTTCGGCTACTGGGGCGGTTGCTGCGGCGGTCACTACGGATATTACGGACACCACGGCTACTGGGGCGGCTATCACGGCGGATACCACGGCTATTACGGCGGCCACGGCTACTACGGACACGGCGGCAGCTGGGGCGGCGGACATGGCGGCTGGGGCGGCGGCAGCGCGTGGGCGAGCGGCGGACACGGCCGCTCGCATTGACCCGTAGCGATGAACCGCGCCGCCCTGCTTCGACTTTCGACGGCGTGACGCGCATCGCTACGAACGAGACCACGCTTCTATTCCCGCAACAGCTTCCTTCGTTTTCCCTGCTTGACGGAAATCGCCAGCGTTCTATGCTGGCGGTTGCCAGTGCAATACCTGTTTAATTGCGTACCACGGCGCTCCCGCTCCAGCGTTCCCACGCGACGGGCGCCGCCTTCATCCGTCCAGCCCTGCCGCTTCGCCGCGTAGGCGCAGTCTTCGCGTCGAATCGAACAACAACGAAGGAGACGTGATGTTTCACCAGCTATTGACGCCCATCGGCAACTCCCTGTTGCCATCGTTCATCGTTGCCGCATTGCCCATCATCGTCGTGCTCGTGCTGCTTGGCTGGGCGCGACGGCCGGCCTGGCAGGCCTCGCTGGCCGGTCTCGTGGTCGGTCTGCTGATCGCGATTTTCGGCTGGCAGTTTCCCGTCGGACTCGCGCTCAACTCCGTCGCGGCGGGTGCCGTGTTCGCCTGCTGGCCCGTGATGTGGATCGTCGTGACCGCGATCCTGCTGTACAACATCGCGCAGTATTCGGGGCGCTTCGCGGCCTTCCGCATGTGGATGATCGACAATCTGCCGAACGACCGGCGCATCGTGCTCGTCGTGATCGGCTTCTCGTTCGGCGCGCTGTTCGAAGGCATTTCGGGCTTCGGCACGCCAATCGCGATCACCAGTTCGCTGCTGATCCTGCTCGGCTTCCCCGCGCTCGAAGCGCTGACCTTCACGCTGATCTTCAACACCGCGCCCGTCGCGTTCGGCGCGCTCGGCGTGCCGATCACGGTGCTCGGCGCGGTCACGCACCTGCCGACCGATGCCCTCGCCAAGATGGTCGGCCGCCAGTTGCCGTTCTTCGCGCTGCTGCTGCCGTTCTACGTGATCGGCGTGTACGCGGGCTTTCGCAACATGCTGCGCGTGTGGCCGGTGCTGCTCGTGTCGGGCGGCAGTTTCGCGCTGACGCAGTTCGTCACGTCGAACTTCATCAACTACAGCCTGACGGACGTGCTGTCGTCGCTGGTGTCGCTGGTTCTGACCATCGCTTTCCTGCGCGTCTGGCGCCCCGCCGCCGATCCCGCGTTCGCCATCAACGTCGATCGCGTGAACGAGACGCGCGGCAAGATTACGGGCACGCAGGGCTGGTATCCGTGGCTGATCGTGTCGGCTGTCGTGATCATCTGGACGATCGCGAAGATCTTCATGATCGGCGACGTAAAGGTGCCGTGGCCGGGTCTCGACAAAGCCGTCTACATCACGCTGTACAACACGCCGTATGGCGCGATCTGGGACTTCCAGCCGCTCGCGACGGGCACGGCGATTCTGGTCGCGGCCATCATCACGGCGTTCGTCGTGGGCCTGAAGCCGGCCGATTTCGGTCGCGCGATCGTCGATACCTGGGTGCAAACGCGCATCGCCATTCTGACGGTGGCGACCATCGTCGGCCTCGCGTACCTGATGAACTACTCGGGGATGAACTACACGCTGGGGCTCGGCGTGTCGTCGGTGGGCGCGTTCTTCCCGCTGGTGTCGGCGTTCCTCGGCTGGGTGGCCGTGTTCCTGTCGGGCAGCGATACATCGGGCAACGCGCTGTTCGGCAACCTGCAGGTGGTGGCCGCCAATCAGCTGAACCTGAACCCGGTGCTGATGGCCGCGACGAACTCGTCGGGCGGCGTGATGGGCAAGATGATCTCGCCGCAGAACATCGCGACGGGCGTCGCGACGACCGACCTCAAGGGCAAGGAAGGCTACGTGTTTGCGAAGACCTTCAAGCATTCGATCCTGCTCACGGTTCTGCTCGGTATTCTCGTGTGGCTGCAGCAGAACGTGCTGCAGTGGATGATTCCGCATTGAACTGGGCATGACGACGCGGGCGCGAACGACGCGCGCCCGCGTCATGTTCTTCTGCGCGTATAACGCGCGGGCGCGTTAGAGCCAATCCTGACAGTCGGATTGCCGATTCTTGCTATTTCATTCCATCGTGAAACGACGCCCATAAGCCGGGTGTTAACATGCGTACGCATCGCGACTCAACTGTGCGCGACACACTCACGATGAATCCAGTCAACGTCTTCCAGCTTCTGATCCTCGCCGCGCTATGGGGCGCGTCGTTCCTGTTCATCCGCGTCGGCGTCGGCGATTTCGGCGTCGCGCCGCTGATGGCGCTGCGTGTCGGCATCGGCGCGCTGTTCCTGCTGATCGTGCTCGTCGCGCGCCGTCCGCTGCGCGAATCGGCCGCGACGCTGCGCACGCGCGCGCTGCCGCTGCTCGTGGTCGGCATTCTCAATTCGGCCGCGCCGTTCTGCCTGTTCGCGTACGCGGAGATCACGCTGTCGGCGGGCGTTACGTCGGTGATCAACGCGACCACGCCGCTGTGGGGTGCGCTCGTCGCTTTCGTGTGGCTCAAGGACAGGTTGAGCGCGCTGCGCAGCGTCGGTCTTGTGATCGGCTTCGCCGGCGTGCTGATGCTGGTCTGGGATCAGATCGCTGCGCCGAGCGGCACCAACGTCTCGCCCACGACGACCGCGCTCGCGGCAGCCGCCGCGCTCGGCGCGACGCTGCTCTACGGGATCGCCGCCAGCTATACGAAAAAGCATCTGACGGGTGTCGACGCGCTCACCGTCGCGACGGGCACGATGATCGGCGCGACCATCGTGCTTCTGCCGCTCGCTGTTGCATCGTGGCCGGCAGCCGCGCCGTCGATGAAGGCATGGGGCTCCGTGATCGCGCTGGGCGTCGCCTGCACGGGCATCGCGTACATGCTGTTCTTCCACCTGATCGCCGTCGCGGGTCCGGCGCGCGCGATTACCGTGACGTTCGTCATTCCCATCTTCGGCATTCTGTGGGGCGCGCTGTTTCTCGGCGAACGCGTCTCGCTGGGGATGATCGAGGGCTGCGCGGTGATTCTCGTCGGCACGGCGCTCGCGACGGGCGTCGTCAAGCGCATTCCGGGCTTCGGCGGACGACGTGTCAGCGAGCGGTGCTGATTTGCCTCTGCGCTGATTGGCAGGGACTTGCGTTGCTGCTGCGTTGCGAAAATGGCTGATCTGAGTTGCGGGCCGCGATGAGATTCGCGGTCCGGCGTTTTTCGAACTATCGAAACCTGCGCGGACTGTGATGATTGCGCCGGGTGCGCGGCACGGCCCGACGCGCAGAATCGCCAAACGACAGCACCGCGCCGCACATCACGGCGAGCGCGATCAGGCTCACAACCCACATCCAGTACGGTATGACGTCGAACATGACCGGCCTCCTCGTGATGGCTGTCTCGATCGATGCCCCAGCAAAGCGCGTGCACGCGTTTTGCATTCACCAGAATGCAATCCCCGATACCGGATGAGATGACAACAAAAAAGCCCGCAAGACGGAATCCGTCATGCGGGCTTTTTTGCGTGGCTGCGCGAGGCACGCAGCCGTGACCGTCAATGCAGCTGATCGACCATCAGCGACATGATCTGCTTCGCTTGCGACGACGAATCGATGTCACCCTTGTCGTCGACGACTGCGACACGCGTCTGGTTCGGCGTCACCGCGCGCACGTTCACGCGATATTGCTTGGCGACCTTTTCCTTGCGGCCATGGAACACCTGGCTCCAGAAGCCCTGCTCCGCCGACGACATGTCCTTCGGATCGACATAGCGCACGAAGTACAGGCCACGCGTGCGATCGCGATCGTCGACGGTGAAGTTGCTGCGATCCAGCGCGAGACCGACGCGCAGCCACGCGCGATCATACGGCTCGCCCAGCGTCAGTTCCGTGGACGACAATTGCGCCGACGTCTCTGTGGACAACGGATCGCGCATCGGCTGCTGTGCCGCCAGCGAGACGTTCGCCGCAGCCGTGGCTGCCGCCGCCGATTTCGCGCCGCTCGTCGCAGCATTCGGCGCCGTTTGCGAACCGGCCGGCGAAACAGCCGCGACGGTGGTCGCATTCGCCGTGCGCGTGCCCGTGTCGTTCTTGGCCAGCGTCGCCATCAGGCGCTTCAGATATTCGGTTTCGAGCGCGGGATCGTTCGGCTTCGGTTCCCACTTGCTCGTGTCGTTGTTCGCGCCGCTGAGCGCTTCACGCAGACCTTTCTGGCTGACGAACACGTAAGTGCCGCCATTCGGCGCCGCTTCGAGACGCGTCCGGTACTTGTTGCGCTCGGCCGTCACATACGAATTGCCCATCGCCTTCGACAATGTGCTGCGGATCAGGCCGTCGTTGATCGACGGATGCGTTTCGTTCCAGTCCGTCTCCATCACGCCCTTGTCGCGCTGGTCGACGACGAGCAGAAAGCCTTGTTCCTGCCAGAAGCGGCGGATTTGCGGCCAGGCCTGTTCCGGGCTCTGGTTGTCGAGCACCAGCCAGCTTTCCGTGCCGTCGCGCTGGATATGCATGCCAGTGACAGCGGGCGCGACGGACGCGGTGGACGGCGCCTCGCTCTGCACCTGCTGCAGCGTAGACAGCGACGTCTGACCGCTTTGCGGCGGCAGCGAACGCTGATCCGCGGTTTCCTCGATCATGTTCGGCGGAACAGCGAGTGACACTTCCTTCGATTTCGAGTCGCTCTTGTAGTCGATCTTGGTCGGCGACGACGTGCCGCAGCCGGCGACCAGACCGCCTGCCATCAGCAATGCTGCAAACCGCTTGGTGAGACGAAGTTCAGTCATGTTCTGGGAATCCTTCCGCTACGCCACGGCAAGTCCGTGGACTAACCCATCATTTTACCGGCCCGGCGACGCGAAGTGCAAAAAGCAGACGTTACCTCGCCTTCTCGCGCTTTCTCACGTTTTCGATTACGGCACGGTTGAGGCCTTTTTGCGTCGATCGGCGTCTTGTCATCCAAGTTCGAATGGCGAACTTTGGCACATGCCGGCCCCGCGACGCAAAAGCCGCCCGCATCATCTCATAATGAATCGGAAGGCCGGCATTTCTAGCAGTATATGAGCTGAAGATTTAACGGTTCGCCACAATCTTCCGGGCCTTCTCCTGCACTATCCATCCGCAACTAATCCTTTGATTTTTCTACTCAAAATCGTGCTGACGGTTTGTTGTCTTTTGAGATAAAAACCCGTCCTTACCGTCTCCACGGATCGTGTCTCAAAACCCCGGTGATATCTTGAAAAGACGATCTCAAAAATCTTCAAGGACTCTCCGGGGGCCGCAGCATGACACTGATCAACACGCATCGCGCAATCGTTGTCGCCGCCTCGGCCGTGTTCGCGTTGTGCGCGAACACGCTGACTGCGTGCGATGCGCGCGCCGAACTCGGCGGCACGATGCCCGCCCTGCAAGCCAATGAACCCTGCACCCAACATGCGGTGCCGGGCAGCGCAGTCCGCGTACAGTCGACCGTCGATGCAGGCGGCACGACCATCAACGCGTACGCCACCTGTGACGGCCTGATCTTCGCCTATGCATGGCAAGGCCCGACCATGCCTGACCTCGCGCGATTGCTGGGTCCGTATGCGGACGGATATCGCGCGAAAGCGGCGACGCAACTCAGCGCATTCGGCCATCTTCACGCGTCGCGCGTCGAACAGCCGGATGTCGTCGTCGAGTCGGGCGGCCAGATGCGCAGCTATGTGGGCCGCGCGTGGCTGCCCGCCGCCGTTCCGAGCGGCTTTTCGCTCGCCGATCTGCGCTGACGAAGAGAGCGTGATGATGAACAAGTCTCCGACACGCGCCGTCCGATTCGCGCAGAACACCTTCCCGACATTCGTCGCGCTCGCCATGCTCATCGCGCTGACGGGATGCGGCGGCGGTGGCGGCGGCGCTTCAGGCACATCTGGCGCTTCGCCCCAAACATCGGCCACGCCGCCGTCTGCGAGCGGCACGCCCACGGCCAGCGCACCCGTTGCGGTCAGCACGCCCGTAGCAACGGTGCCGCAATCGACGGTTCCCAACGTCCAACCGATCGTCGTTACGACGACGCCGACGCAGACCCGCAACATGCTCACGACGAGCGTAACGATCTGCGCGCCCGGCACCGCCAATTGCGTGACGATCGATAACGTACAGGTCGACACGGGCTCGCAAGGCTTGCGCGTACTTGCATCGCAACTGCCCGCCAGTCTCGCGTTGTCGGCCGTATCCGCGACAACGTCTGCGGGAGCGACGAGCAGGATCAGCGCCGAATGCAGCGTGTTCGGCACCGGCTTCACATGGGGCGCCGTACGGACCGCCGACGTCCGCATGGCCGGCCAGCTTGCCGCCGGCGTCTCGATCCAGGTGATCGGCGATGCGACCGTTCCCACCGTACCTGCCGACTGCGCCGCGTCAGGCTTGCCCATGATGACGCCCAGCACGCTGCGGGTGAACGGCATTCTCGGAATCGGTCTGTTTTCGGTCGATTGCGGTGGCGCCTGCATCACGTCGGCCTTGCCGCGCTGGTACTACGGGTGCGATGTCGCGGGCGCGTGTGCCTCGACCACGCAGCCGCTCGATCAGCAGGTCGCCAACCCCGTCAGCCGGTTTGCACTCGACAACAACGGCGTCGTGATCGATCTGCCCGCCGTCGGGCCGAACGGCGCGGCAGCCGTCAACGGATCGATGATCTTTGGCATCGGTACGCAGGCCAACAACACGCTTGGCAGCGCCACAGTCCTGAAGGCCAATTCCATCACGGGCTATGTAACGACCTCGCTCAATGGTCAACCGTATTCGCAGAGCTTTATCGATAGCGGATCGAATGGCCTGTTCTTTCCGAGTACGACACTCACACGGTGCGGCTTCTGGTGGTGTCCCGCGTCGACGCAATCGCTGACGGCCACGCTGACGGGAACAGACGGCGGATCGGCATCGCCGGCTTTCTCGATTGCCAATGCCCAGTCGCTGTTCGCCACGCAAAACTATGCATTCGATAACCTCGGCGGACCTTCTAACGCGTTCGATTGGGGACTGCCGTTTTTCTATGGCCGCCGCGTCTACACCGCAATCGAATCCCGGCTCACGTCTGCTGGCCGCGGGCCGTACTACGCGTTTTGAGCACGCATCATGGTAATCAACGCCGCGCTCTGATCTACCTGCATACGAAACCTGGCGTGGTTTCCCGGGACGCCGCGCCAGGTTTCGGCCACGATCAGTCGCTGAGCACGATGCCGATTCCTGCCCGCACAATCGTGCTGTTACTGCCCGCCGACGCTACACCCGCATTGAGATTGATCGTCCCTTTCTCATTCCAGCGCGATACACCGAGCCCAAACGCCGCTTGCCCACGATAACCCGCGACACCGGCATTCAGTGTCGTGCGTCCCGGCAGATAAGGCGTGACGATCTGCAGAGCCGAAGCGGATGCGATGCCCTTGCGTGTGCTTCTGTCGAGATCATGAATCGACTGATTGGTTTGATCGACGGCTGCATTTAGCTGATTCAGGTTCACGGCGTCCGTCCCACGCGTGCCCGGCGCGACGTTGACGATTTGCCGCTCGCTGCCCGCCTGACCAACCGATACGGTATTCGCACGATCCGCGACCGAACCCGAGCCCAACGCGACGGCCCCACTGGCGAGCGCCTGGCTGCCCGTGCCGAACGCCGACGCGTTAGCGCTGTTCGCGACAGCCTGGGCGCCGACGGCTGTCGCCGCCGCAGCGTTCGACTGCGCGCCACCACCGAGCGCCGTAGCCTGATCGCCGTTTGCGAGAGCGGCCGCACCAACCGCCGTAGCGTGCGTGCCCGTCGCGGAGGCAGCTTCCGCCGTGGCGTCTCCATTCGCGCTGACGAATGGCGTCGGCACGCCCGAAATCTGCACGTTAGCAATCTGACTGATCGCATCGTTCAATTGACCGAGGTTGACGGCGTCGGTGTCGGCGGTGCCCGCAGCGACGTGCGTGACCTGCCGCTCGTTTCCGAACGAGCCGACCGATACCGAGTTGGCCCGATCGGTGACCGCATTGGCGCCGAGCGCGACCGAATTCGCGAACGCAGCCTGCGCGCCGCCGCCGATCGCAACGGAATCGGAGCCCGTCGCAAGCGAATCGGCGAGCGTCGAATTCGCGTGGAAAAAGCGCGCCTCAATACCGTTATTGATCACGTTGCCGAGCGCGACGTTGAGGTCGTTGATCGCGGTCGTGTTGCTGGTGACACGGCCGTCGAGATTACCGAGCGCGTCGCCGACATTGCGGAACACGCTGCCACCCACGCGATAGCTCGGCGCAACCACCGAGCCGTCCGTCGCCACTGACGCCCCTCCGCCAAGCGCCGACGCAACGCTCGCGCTCAGGCCGTGCAACTGACTGCCATTGATCGCATCGAGGCTGGCAGCGTCGACGGCGCCATCGGCGACATTGGCGAGGTGCACAGGCGCACTTGCTGTCGCTCCGCCCAGCGTTACCCTGGCGTGCGCCGACGAGTCGTACATCACGGCATCGGCCAGCCCGGAGGACACCGTGCCGCGCAACTGGCTCACGTTGACCGCGTCGGTGTCGGCCGTTCCCGCCGCGACGTTGATGATCTGGCGCTGCAGCGTCGCATTGCCCACCGACACCGTGTTCGCCCGGTCGGCTTTCGCGTTCGCGCCCAGGGCGACTGCGCCGTTCGCCACCACCGAACTGCCGGATCCCAAAGCCAGTCCGTCCACAGCGCCCGAGCCAGCGAATGCGTTCACGCCGATCGCTACAGAACTTTGGCCGTTCGCGAGGGACATCGAGCCCAACCCAAGCGCATCGGCGCCGTCCGCAGACGCCATGTAACCGATCGACACCGCCCGGTCCGCATTGAAACCCGTTGATGCGCTATAGCCAATCACCGTCGAGTTGATGGCCAACGCCGCCGTACGCGTGCCCACCGCCGTCGATCCCATGCGGCTTGCGGCAGCGCCCGCCCCGACCGCGAGCGCGTTGCTGCCCGACGCGTTCGCGGACGGCCCGATCGCCATCGTGTTCAGTTCGTTCGAAACCTCTGTCGGCGCGCCCGCCATGACGTTGGTGCTGACCGCGATGTAGTCGGTGACGGAAGCGGCAAGCGCCGCCGGCGACCACGCAATGGTCCCGAGACTCATAGCCACGGCCATGCCGATGCATCCTTCCAGCGAATAAGCCCGCTCACGCCTGACACCCATTCCGCTCTGCAAATTGCTCATCCAACACCTTGAAACGAGAAACCACTACCCTCCCCAAAATGCGGCATCGGATGGGTTCAGCGATATTGCTTCGGATACCGAATCAATAAAGATACGGTATTCGATGAGCGACAGCGCCAACGCCCCGCCGGGATGCCTCCTACGTACCGTCACTTCTTCGATGTCGGTTACGACGGGCAAATCCTACGGAGACGAGGCGACCGTCAATACAAGAAAACTCCCAAAGTCGGAATTATTCGATTCGCGCGCGCGACGCCCGTCAACCGACATGCGTCGGGAAAAGAAAATGGGGAAAAGAGAAGCAGCGCGAGCAAAGCGCTGGGCGCAACCCTACGAACCGCCGCCGGCGAGCACCCGTTCGAGCGCCATCGACCGCGCGGCCTCCTCGGCTTCTTCGCGGGTATCGAACACACTACCGGATACGTGGACCTGATGCCATTCGGGATTGTCGGCGGCATCGCGGAAGATGCGAAAGCGCGCGCAGTAGCCGCGCGGCGTGACGGGGACCACGTCGATATCGACGGAAGCGCCTTCGATCTGGTGTCTGACGAAGCCGTCCATGCTGCCCTCCTGACATCTGCGTTGCACGCAGAAATCCTAGCATGGGGTTTCGAGGACTGCCGGTGCGTCGCAGCATGCCCGCTGCATCGCTGCACTACGGCGGCGCGGCGCACTGTGGCGCCGCCCGGATCACTCGCCGGACTCGGCCTGGTCGCCCTTCGGAGCGTCCTTCACGAGGCGCGCGGGCGCGAGCCAACGGAACGTGCTCTGGCCGTTCGCGTCGTACGTGCATTCGACTGCCGCGGGCACAACGGTCTTGTGCGGCCGGTTCTTCTGGAACGCGGCCGTGACGGGCGCAAGCAGGCCCGCTTCGATGATGTTGGTGTTGGGCGGCTTGGCGACGGCCGCTTCGGACGCCGTCTGCGGATGCTCGAGCGTGCCTTCCACGACGACGCGGCTGCCGTTGATGCCCGTGCCCGTGTGATGAATGGTCAGCGTGTCGGCGGCGGAAACCTCCTGCGCCGACTGCCGCATCGACTGCTCGCATGCACTCGTGTTCTTGTACGTGGCCGCGCATCCCGCGGACAAGGCGGCCACCACCATGCAGCATGCGATAACAGGAGTGCGGGTCTTCATCGATCTTCCGGAATTCAGGGCGACGGCCATTGTAGCCTGGCTCGCCGCCACGAGCATGAAGCGCGGGCCGGCCCATATAAAGCAAAGGGCGCCCGCAGGCGCCCCCGATACGACTCATGCGCAAGCAGCGCTCAGTCTTCCCAGCTGTCCGGCAGGCTTTGCGTCAGCGTCGACACAAAGGTCGCCGTTTCCGCTTCTTTCGGCTGCGTGAAGATATCGCGCGAACGGCCCTGCTCGACGATCGAGCCATTGCTCAGAAACACGACATTGCGCGCGATCGATGCCGCGAGCCGCAGATCGTGCGTCGCCATCAGCATCGTCATGCCTTCTTTCGCGAGCTGACGCAGCACTTCGACCACTTCGGCGGCAAGGCCGGGATCGAGCGCGGAAGTCGGCTCGTCGCACAGCAACACTTCCGGCGAGGGCGCAAGCGCGCGGGCAATCGCCACACGCTGCTGCTGTCCGCCCGACAGCGTGACGGGCCACGCATCCGCCTTGTGCGCGATGCCAACCTTCTCGAGCAGTTCGAGCGCGCGCACGCGTGCACGTTCGCGTTCCCACTTCTGCACGGTAATGAGCCCTTCCATCACGTTCTCGATCACCGTCCGGTGCGGGAACAGCTGGAAATTCTGGAACACCATGCCCGTGCGACGGCGAATCGCGAGGACAGCTTCCTTCGACGGCTTTTCCGTACGGCTGAACCGGATGCCCTGATCGCCGAGTTCGAGCGACCCCGCTTCGGGAATTTCGAGCAGGTTCACGCAGCGCAGCAGTGTGCTCTTGCCGCTGCCCGACGGCCCGATCAGCGCCGTCACGTTGCCCTGATCGAGCTTCAGATCGACGCTGTTCAGCACGCGATGATCGCCGAAATACTTTTCGATTTTTTCGAGGCGGATCATCGTTCAGTTACCCGACGTGAAAAGCGCGTGACGGCCGAAGCGGCGTTCGAGACGCACCTGCGCGGACGACAGCACCGAGCTGAACACCAGATAAATCAGCGCGGCTTCCGTATAGAGAATCAGCGGTTCGTACGTGACCGATGCAATGCGCTGTGCGGCCTGGAAAATCTCCGGCACGGTCAGCACGGCAGCGAGCGACGTATCCTTCACGAGCGCGATGAACGAATTCGACAGCGGCGGCAACGCGACGCGCGCGGCCTGCGGAAGAATGGCGCGGCGCAGTGCCTGCGCGCGCGTCATGCCCATCGAGTACGCCGCTTCCCACTGCCCTTTCGGAATCGATTCGATCACGCCGCGGATCACTTCCGAGTTATACGCACCGACGTTCAGCGAGAAGCCGATGATGGCCGCCGTCAGCGGATCGAGCACGATCCCGACATTCGGCAGGCCATAGAAGATGACGAACAGCTGGACCAGCAGCGGCGAGCCGCGAAACAGCCACACATAGAAGCGCACGATCGCCACCGACCACTTCGGCCCGAACAATCGGGTCAATGCGACGATGAACGCGAGCGCCAGCCCGATCGCGAACGACACGAGCGTCAACGGGACGGTGAACACGAGGCCCGCGTACAGCAGCGGCCACAGCGAGTCACCCATCAGGTGCAACCATGCAGGCATGATTCAGGCTCGCCTTCGTGCTTTACTTGGAAACGTCTTTGCCGAAGTACTTTTCGGAGATCTTCGCGTACGTGCCGTCAGCCTTGAGTTCCGCGAGTGCCTTGTTGATGGCGGCCTGCAGTTCCGGGTTGCCCTTGCGGATCAGCACGGCCGAGTGGTCGGAGCTGTCCGACGACGTATCGATCGCGGCGATCTTCACCTTCGCGTCCGGCTTGTGCTTCTTGAAGTCGAGGAACGACAGCGAGTCGTTGACCGTCGCGTCGACGCGGCCCGACGTCAGCAGATCGATCGATTCGTTGAAGCCTTGCACGGGCACCACTTCCGCGCCGTGCGCGGCGGCGATCTTGCCGAAGTTGCTGGTCAGCGTATTCGCCGACTTCTTGCCCTTCAGGTCGTCGAAACCCTTGATCGTGCTGTTGTCCGAGCGAACGATCAGCGCGGCGTGCGAGACGATGTACGGCTCCGAGAAGTCGTACTTCTGCTTGCGCGCATCGGTAACGGCCACTTCGTTGATCACGGCGTCGTAGCGGTTCGCGTCGAGACCGGCGATCAGACCATCCCATTTGCCTTCGACGAACTCGGCCTTCACGCCCAGCTTCTTCGCGATCGCACGGCCGATTTCGACGTCGAAGCCCGTCAGCTGGTTCGACGCGTCATGGAACGTGAACGGCGCGTACGTGCCTTCCGTGCCGATCTTGAAGGCGCCGGCGGACTTGATCTTCGCGAGATCGTCGGCGGCGAATGCGGCCGTGGCCGTCGCGACCTGTAGCAGGCCGATCAGCAGAAGGGATCGAATCGACTTCATAGGGTGTGCTCCGTGGTTCGTTTTGTGTCTGCCGGACTGCGCGCCCGGCTGCGTGGGGCGGACTGTAGCAAACGGGCTTTATTTCCACAACGCATTTTGAGCCGCATGGATATGCTGCGGCGGAATATGGTGCGGCGAAATACGTAAGTATACGGGGTTGTGGGTGGGGGTGCTTTTGGGGTTATTTTTTGCTGGCAGCGCCTTTTCTCGTTCAGGCTTTTGCGCTGGCGTCCGCGTTTTCGTAGCGGTGCTTCATACGTTGCCCCTGTGCGGGGCGGCACCTACTTTTCTTTGCAGCGGCAAAGAAAAGTAGGCAAAAGAAAGCCGCTTCAAACCTCCGGCGCCTGCCAGGATAACAGCACGGCGCACGTTCCTTGAGCTGTCGCGCAGCGACGCAAACACTCCGTAGAAAGCCCGCAGTCAGGCGCGCGCGGCGCGTAAGGTGACATCCACTTGGGGCACATACGGGCGGCTTGTTTTTGGTGCGCTTGCCGTCAGCTTGATCGCGGCAGTATGTGTTCCGGACAGTGTGGGATTTTCGCGGCGTGCGCGGTTGACTGCGGGCTTTCTACAGAGTGCGGACGTCGCTGCGCGATAGCTCAACTGCGGCATGCCGTAGTGCGAACCTGGCAAACACCGGAGGTTCAAAAGCGGCTTTCTTTTGCCTACTTTTCTTTGCCGCTGCAAAGAAAAGTAGGTGCCGCCCCGCACAGGGGCGACGCTAATAAACCGCTACGAATTCGCGGATGCCAGCGCAGCCAAAAGCAAAAACCAAAACCTACCTCTCAACAGGATGCGGCTCCTTGAGCCGATTAGCCACCCGCACAGCGTCATAGTAAGCCGCATTAGGAGGCCGCTTCAAATACATACCCGCACCGCGTTGCGCGCGAAGATCCCCATCAGCCCACACATGCGCCCCACGCGCAAAAGTATGCACAGCAACACCCTGCACAGTCATCCCTTCAAACACATTGAAATCCACCTTCTGATGATGCGTCTGAGCGGAAATCGTCCTGCTACCAGCAGGATCCCAGACAACGAGATCCGCATCCGCCCCAACCTGCACAGCGCCCTTACGCGGATAAAGATTAAAAATCTGCGCGGCATTCGCAGAAGTAATGCGCACAAACTCATTCGGCGTAATACGCCCTTTATTCACGCCCTCGTGCCACAACACGGACATCCGATCCTCGACCCCGCCACATCCGTTCGGAATCTTCGTGAAGTCCTCGCGGCCCATCGCCTTCTGCGATGCGCAGAACACGCAATGATCGGTGGCCGTCGTATGCAGCTGACCTGATTGCAAGCCGCGCCACAAAGCCTCGCGATGCTCGCCCGTGCGAAACGGCGGGCTCATCACATGCGCAGCGGCACGCGTCCAGTCGGGATCGCGATACACGCTTTCGTCGATCACCAGGTGCCCCGGCAGCACTTCGCCGAATACGCGCTGGCCTTCATTGCGCGCGCGTGAAATCGCTTCGACCGCCTCTTTCGACGACACATGCACGATGTACACCGGCACGCCGAGCACCTGCGCGATACGGATCGCGCGATTCGCGGCCTCTCCTTCCACTTCGGGTGGACGTGACAACGGATGCGCCTCCGGTCCCCTAAAGCCCTTCGCCAGCAACTGCTTCTGCAACTGGAACACGAGTTCGCCGTTTTCCGCGTGCACAGTGGGCAGCGCGCCCAGTTCGAGCGAACGCGAGAAGCTGTTCACGAGCACTTCGTCGTCGGCCATGATCGCGTTCTTGTAGGCCATGAAGTGCTTGAAGCTCGACACGCCATGCTCATGTACGAGCGTCCCCATGTCTCGATAGACGGAGTCGTCCCACCACGTCACGGCCACATGAAAGCCATAATCGGCCGATGCTTTTTCCGCCCAGCCGCGCCATTCATTGAACGCGTCCATCAACGGCTGCTTCGGGCTCGGGATCACGAAGTCGATGATGCTCGTCGTGCCGCCCGACAGCCCCGCCGCCGTGCCCGTGTAGAAGTCGTCGCTCGCCGTCGTGCCCATGAACGGCAGTTCCATATGCGTGTGCGGATCGATACCGCCCGGCATCACGTATTGATCGTGTGCATCGACGATATGCGCGCCTGCGGGCGGATCGATCGTGCGATCGATCTGCAGGATCGTGCCGCCGTCTTGCGGGTCCGCGATCAGCACGTCGGCTCTATGCGTGCGGTCCGAATCGATCACCGTGCCGCCGCGAATGAGAGTTGTCATCGGTTGCCTCCTCCTTCGAATATCGAAACCGGAATCACGCGCTTGCCATGCTCGCGCCCGGGCTGCGCCGCATCTTCATCCACGCGCCGTACACGATCGATGCCAGCGCCAGTCCCACGAACCATGCATACGTGTAGAGCGTATTGAAGATCGCGGGCACGTTCGGAAACGATGCGGGAAACGCGGTATGCAGAAAGCCCGGCAGGTTCGGCAGCACGCCGATCACGAGTGCAACGACAGCGGCCATGTTCCAGCCGCCCGTATAGCTGTATTCGCCGTTTTCGTCGAAGAGTTCGCGCTGATCGAGCCGCGTGCCGCGAATGAAAAAGTAATCGACCATCAGGATGCCCGCGACGGGACCAAGCAGCGCCGAATAGCCGACGAGCCACGTGAAGATATAGCCTTGCGTCGTCGCGAGAATCTTCCACGGCATCATCACGATCGCGATGGTCGCGGTAATCAGCCCACCCGTTCGATACGAAATGCCCTTCGGCCAAAGGCTCGAAAAGTCATACGCGGGTCCGACGAGATTCGCCGCGAGATTGCAGCACATCGTGTCGAGCGTGAGGATGATGAGCGCCACGCCTACGCCGATGCCCGTCATGCGGCTCGTCAGATCGATGGGGTCCCAGATCGCCTTGCCGTAGATCACGACCGTCGCCGACGTGACCACTACGGAGATCACCGACAGCAACGCCATCGGCACCGGCAAGCCGATCGACTGGCCGACGATCTGATCGCGTTGCGTTCTCGCGAAACGCGTGAAGTCAGGGATATTCAACGCGAGCGTCGCCCAGAAGCCGACCATCGCCGTGAGTCCCGGCCAGAACGTGAGCCAGAACAGTCCTTCCTTCTTGCCGCCCGGCGCAAACTGCGAAGGCGCGGAAAGCATCGAGCCGACGCCGCCCGCCTTCGACGTCGCCCACCACACGAGCGCGATGCACATCACGACCTTGATCGGCGCGGACCAGCTTTCGAGCCAGCGGATCGAATCCGTGCCGTGCACGATGAAGTAAATCTGCAACGCCCAGAACGCGAGAAAGCACGCGAGCTGTCCAATCGAAATGTCGAGAAACGGCAGCGCCGCGCCGTGAAGCGCATTGCCCGTCAGGATGTTGAGCAGCGTATAGATCGCGCTGCCGCCGAGCCACGTCTGGATACCGTACCAGCCACACGCGACGATTGCGCGCAACATCGCAGGCAGTTTCGCGCCCTGCGTGCCGAACGACGACCGCACGAGCACTGCGTACGGAATGCCGTGCTTCGCGCCCGCGTGACCGATCAGCAGCATCGGCACCAGCACGATCACGTTGCCGAGTAGCACCGTCAACACCGCCTGCCACGGCGACATGCCCTCTTCCGTGAGCCCGGCCGCGAGCATGTACGACGCGATGTTCATCACCATGCCGACCCACAGCGCCGCGAAGTGATACCACTTCCACGTGCGCTGCGCCGGGCCCGTCGGCGCCAGGTCGTCGTTATAGAGACTGCTGCCGCCGGCCACTTGAGATGCGTCGGCGGATTGCGCTGTCTGCTTCATCGATGGATCTCCACTTGACCGCTCGTTGACTTTCAGTCCTGTTTTTCAGGCTGCTTTCGCTGCTTGCTGTGCGTGGGTCGTGTCGGGCGTATCCGCAACGACACGCGCGGGATTGTTCGGATGCGTGGTCCAGTTCGCGTACTCGCCGCTATCGACGCGCTCCATCGTGATGCATTCCTCGACGGGACACACATGCATGCAAAGATTGCACCCGACGCATTCCGCATCGACCACTTCGAAGTGCCGCTTGCCGTCCTTCTCGCGCGTGATGGCCTGATGCGATGTGTCTTCGCATGCGATGTGGCACAGGCCGCATTGAATGCACTTGTCCTGATCGATGCGCGCCTTGATGTCGTACTTGAGATTCAGGTACTTCCAGTCCGTCACGTTTTGCACCGCGCGGCCGCGAATATCGTCGAGCGTCGCGTAGCCCTTCTCGTCCATCCAGTTCGACAGACCGTCCGCGAGATCGGACACGATGCGAAACCCGTAATGCATCGCCGCCGTGCAAACCTGCACGCTGCCTGAGCCGAGCACGATGAACTCGGCGGCATCGCGCCACGACGAAATGCCGCCGATGCCGGAGATCGGCAATCCAGGCGTCTCCGGATCGCGCGCGATTTCGGCGACCATGTTCAGTGCAATCGGCTTCACGGCAGGACCGCAGTAGCCGCCATGCGTGCCCTTGCCGTCGACGGTCGGCATCGGCGCCATCTGATCGAGATCGACGGCGACGACCGAGTTGATCGTGTTGATCAGCGACACGCCATCCGCGCCGCCCTTATACGCGGCGCGCGAACCCATGCGGATATCGCTGATGTTCGGCGTGAGCTTCACGAGGCACGGCAGCTTCGTGCCTTCCTTCACCCATCGCGTGACCATCTCGATGTACTCCGGCACCTGACCGACAGCCGAGCCCATCCCGCGCTCGCTCATGCCGTGCGGGCAACCGAAGTTCAGTTCGACGGCATCCGCACCTGTGTCTTCAACGAGTGGCAGGATCCACTTCCAGTCGTGTTCATTGCACGGCACCATCAGCGATACGATCAGCGCGCGATCGGGCCAGTCTCGCTTGACCTGCGCGATCTCGCGCAAGTTGACGTCGAGCGGCCGGTCGGTGATCAGTTCGATGTTGTTCAGTCCCGCGATACGCTGGCCATTCCACTGCACGGCGCCGTAACGCGAACTGACATTGACCACATGCGGATCGAGCCCGAGCGTCTTCCACACGACGCCGCCCCAGCCCGCTTCGAACGCGCGGTTCACGTTATAGGCTTTGTCGGTCGGCGGCGCGGACGCGAGCCAGAAAGGATTCGGCGACGTGATGCCGGCAATCGTGCAGCGTAGATCGGCCATGTTCGGCTCCGTGGGGATTCGGTTTTATCGTTGCGCGTGACGACGAACGCGTGCGAGCGCGTTTCAGGCCGCTTTCACGGCTGCGAGCGCGAATGCCGCATCGATCGATGCCGCCGCGAGCTTGCCGTCCTGCACCGCCTGCACCGTCAGATCGATGCCGCCCGACGCCGCGCAATCGCCGCCCGCCCACACGTTATCCAGCGAAGTGCGCATGTCGGCGTCGACCGCGATGCGGTGCTGATCGAGCGTCAGGAGTGCGTGCTCGAGACCCGTTGCGACCAGCGTTTGACCGATTGCCTTGAGCACCATGTCGGCTTCGACCGTGAAGCGCTCCGCGCTGCCATCTCGCGCAGTGCGTTCGAATTCGACGCCCGTCACGATGCCGTCGCTGCCCATCAAACGCACGGGCTTCGCATGCGTGATGAGCGTCACGCCCTGCGTCTGCGCGAACTCGCGCTCGGCCCACGTCGCGCTCATCGATTCGACGCCGCGCCGGTACACCATCGTCACATTCGTCGCACCGAGTTTGCGGCTTTGCACGGCTGCATCGACGGCCGTATTGCCGCCGCCGATCACGACCACGCGGCGGCCCACGGGCACCGTCGAGAGATCGGTCGCTTCGCGCACCTGCTCGATGAAATCGACGGCATTCATCACGCCGCTCAATGCTGCACCTTCGAGTTCGAGCGCACGCACGCCCGTCAGTCCGATCGCGAGAAACACGGCATCGTGTTGTTGACGCAGCGAATCGAGCGTCACGTCACGGCTCAAAGCAACGCCTGTTTTCAGTTCGATTCCGCCCACCGACAGCAGCCATTGCACTTCGCGCTGTGCGAAATCGTCGACCGTCTTGTATGCGGCGATGCCGTATTCGTTGAGGCCGCCTCCCTTGTCGCGTGCGTCGTAAATCGTCACACGATGACCCGCCACGGCCAGGCGATGCGCACAGGCAAGCCCCGCCGGTCCCGCGCCGACGACGGCCACATGACGTCCGCTATCCGCTGCGCGCGCGAACTGCACGGCATCGTGCGCCATCGCCCAATCCGTCGCGTGGCGCTGCAATGCGCCGATCGCGACGGGCTTCGCGTCCTGGTGATTGCGCACGCATGCGCCTTCGCAAAGAATCTCCGTCGGACAGACGCGCGCGCACATACCGCCCAGCGGATTCGCGGACAGTATGTCGGTCGCGGCGCCCTTCAGGTTGCCGTTGCCGATCTTGCGGATGAAGCTGGGAATATCGATCTGCGTGGGACACGCCTGCACGCATGGCGCGTCGTAGCAGTAGTGACAGCGGCTCGCGGCCGCGGCGGCGGCTGTGGGATCGAGCAGCGGCGCGATGTCGGCGAATTCGCACGAAAGCTGGTCGGACGACAGGCGGTGCGCCGCGATGTCGCCCGTTTGCTTGATGGCCATACGCGTTCCTTCGTCAAGGTGAGGACGTAGCCGTGCCTGCCGGCTTCGCTCGAACGAAGCCGGGACGGCATGTGTTATAGGTGAAGCGTTGCAGCCTTAATGCGTCATCGAGTTCTTACGATGCAGGTTCGCACGCTCGCTCGAGCATCGCGTGCAGCAGCACGTTCGCGCCCGCCTCGATCCATTCGGGCGTCGCGTCTTCGATTTCGTTGTGACTGATGCCGTCCACGCACGGCACGAACACCATCGATGTCGGCGCCACTTGCGACAAATAGCACGCGTCATGACCCGCGCCCGACACCATGTCGCGATGCGAATAACCGAAACGCACGGCTGCCGCGCGCACGGACTTCACACAGGCCGCGTCGAACCTGACGGGTTCGTAGTAAAAGATCTGTTCGAGCTGCGTTTCGAGGCCGATGCCGCCTGCGATCTTCGCGACGCCTTCGCGCAACGCAGCATCCATTTTCGCGAGCACGGCGTCGTCGGGATGACGGAAGTCGACCGTGAAAAATACGCGGCCAGGAATCACGTTGCGCGAGTTCGGATGCACCTGCATCATGCCGACCGTCGCACACGCGAGCGGTGCATGATCGAGGCCGATACGGTTGACGAGATCGACGACGCGCGCCGCGCCGAGCAACGCGTCCTTGCGACGCGGCATCGGTGTCGGACCTGCGTGCGCTTCCTGACCTGTCAGCGTGATTTCGTACCAACGCTGGCCCTGGGCATCAGTGACGACGCCGATCGTCTTGTTCTCGGCTTCGAGTATCGGCCCCTGCTCGATGTGTAGTTCGAACGCCGCATGCAAGGGCCGGCCACCGCATGGCACGTCGCCCGCATAACCAATCCGCTTCAGTTCTTCACCGATCGTCTTGCCGTCGACGTCCTTGCGCGAGAGCCCATAGTCGAGCGTGAACACGCCCGCAAAAACACCCGACGCCACCATCGCGGGCGCGAAGCGCGAGCCTTCCTCGTTGGTCCAGATCACGACTTCGATGGGATGTTCGGTTTCGATGTTGCGGTCGTTGAGGCTGCGGATTACTTCGAGACCGCCCAGCACGCCGTAGATGCCGTCGAAGCGGCCGCCCGTCGGTTGCGAGTCCGCGTGCGAGCCCGTCATCACGGGCAGTGCATTCGGGTTCGTGCCCGCGCGCCGCATGAAGACGTTGCCCATCTGGTCGACGCTCACCGTGCAGCCTGCGTCCTTTGCCCAGCTGACGATCAGGTCGCGCCCCTCTTTGTCGAGATCGGTCAGCGCGAGACGGCAGACGCCGCCCTTCTGCGTCGCGCCGATTTTCGCCATCGTCATCAGGCTGTCCCACAGGCGTTTGCCGTTGACGGCGATCGACGTATCGAGTCCTTGTTTCAACGCTTCGGATACCGCATTCATTCGTCTTGCTCCTCTGGATCAACACGTTTTGCAGTTCAACCGCGAGCGGCGCAAAAGACGTTGCATCTCTCGCGACGAAGTGAAACGGGTGTATCGGCGGCGCTATCGGATCCGCTTTGGGGCATCCGTGCATGCGTGGCGTGCGTCGCGGTAAACCCTGGGGATCGCGCACATCGCGAATCCTGTCCGACTGGACAGGTTGTAGCCGATTAAAATTATCAAATCAATGTCTTTTGTGCGGGCTGATACAGATCGCGGCGAGAGCGAGAAGCATGCCATTGCAATGCAGCAACGCGACTCGTATGCATCGCGTTGCGGTGAACAGGTCTATGTCGAACGCGAAACGAACGGCTAGAATGAAGCGCGACGCGGCACCCGGGCCACGCGAGGGCAACGATGAAACACGACAAGCCAGTGGAAGAAGCGGCAGTGAGCGAGACCGATCACGACGTAGCGCCCGCACCTTTGCGGCGGCGCAAGGCTCACATTCGCGAGAGCAACGAAGCGCATCTTCTGGCCTGCGCGGAAGCCGTTTTTGCGGAGCGCGGCTTCGAAGGCGCGAGCACAGCGATGATCGCGGAACGCGCAGGCTTGCCGAAAGCCAACGTCCATTACTACTTCCCGACGAAGCTCGCGCTCTATCGCCGCGTGCTCGAAGATCTGTTCGAAGACTGGCACCGCGCGGCGAATACGTTCGAAGGCAGCGACGATCCTGTCGAAGCGATCGGCGGTTATGTGCGCGCGAAGATGGATTTGTCGCGGCGGCGGCCGCTCGGTTCGAAGGTGTGGGCGAACGAGATCATCCACGGCGCAGAGCACATGATCGATATTCTCGAACAACGCGTGAAGCCGTGGCTCGATACGCGCGTGACCGTCATCGACGACTGGATCGCGCGCGGACTGCTCGCGGACGTCGATGCAAAAACGCTGCTGTACATGATCTGGGCGACGACGCAGCACTACGCGGATTTCGACGCGCAGATACGCGCGCTGGGCGGCAAACGGGCATTGTCACAAAAGGCCTTCGATGCAGCGACGGAACAGGTCGTGCAACTCGTGATTCGCGCGTGCGGCGCGAAGTCGCCTGCTGAAAAGACCTGATGCCCGCACGCGTTGAGTCCTTTTTTCAGTACGTTTCCAGATGCAGCCGCCCTTCACGCTTGAGCTTCTGCCATAGCACGTCCCATTCGAGACCGTGCCGATCGGCGATGTCCTTGAGCGACTGCAACACGCCGTCTTCCATGCCCTTCAGCCCGCACACGTAGATATACGTGCTGTCGTCGCGAAGCAGTTGCGCGACGTCGGCGGCACGCTCGCGCATCGCGTCCTGCACGTAACGCTTCGGCTCGCCGGGCGTGCGTGAAAACGCGAGATTCGTGTCGATGAAATCCTTCGGCAGATTCGTCAGCGGGCCGAAGTACGGCAGCTCTTCTTTCGTGCGCGCGCCGAAGAACAGCATCAGCTTGCCCGTTGCGCCTTTGAGTCTGCGTCGACGGCGATACTCGGTCATTGCGCGCATCGGCGCGGAACCCGTGCCCGTGCAGATCATCAGCAGATGCGAGTTCGGATGATTGGGCATCAGGAACGTGCTGCCGAATGGGCCGATTACGCTCACGACATCGCCCTTCTTCAGATCGCAAAGATAGTTCGAGCTCACACCGCTGGCCGCGTTGCCGTGATAGTCCTGCGTGACGCGCTTCACGGTCAGCGACACGTTGTTGTAGCCGGGGCGTTCGCCATCGCGCGGACTGGCGATCGAATACTGGCGCGCATGATGCGAACGTCCGTCGGCGGCGCTGCCTGGCGGCAAAATACCGATCGACTGGCCTTCGAGCACCGGGAACGGCATCGATCCAAAATCGAGCACGATGTGATGAATGTCGCTTTCCGTCGCTTCGTCGGTGAGCCGGTAGTTGCCGACGACCGTCGCCGTCGTCGGGTTCTTGTGCGTGTAGAGATTCACATACGGACGCGCCGCGGACCACGGCGGCACCACGGCGCCGCGCACCGTATCGACTTCGATGCCTTGCGCTTCATTCGTACTGTCGCTGCTTGCCGATGCAGTGTCGGCTGATGCTTCCGATGCAGCCGGCGGCGCCATCGTTCCCTGCTCCGGCAACACGTCCCACGTGTATTGCTCGTCGATACTCCACGCGTCGGCCTTCAGCACCGTGCGCCAGTTGTCGATTGCTCCTGTCGGGCACGGCGGCACGCAGGCCATGCAGCCGTTGCACACATCGGGCATCACGACGTAGTTGGTGCCGTCGTGTGTGATCGCATCGATCGGACAGGTCTCTTCGCATGTGTTGCAGCGAATGCAGATCTCCGGATCGATCAGATGCTGCTTGAGAATGTCGACCGGTACAGGCGCGTTCATGATGACTCTCTCTTTCGCTGTTGCTACGCGACGCCTAGTTGAAGCGCACGTATTCGAAATCGACGGGCTGACGGTTGATGCCCATCGCGGGCGGCGCGATCCAGTTCGCGAACTTGCCGGCCTCCACCACGCGACCCATCAGCGACGCGACGTACGCGCGGTCTTCCGGTGTCGGCAGCCACTTCGCTTCGTTCGCGGCCCATTCGGCCTCGCCGATCACGCGACCATCGGGCGACACACGCGTGCCCGCAAAGGTGCCGATCTGACGATTGAACGCCTTGTGCGGAACGGTCAGACGAAAATCGATGCCGGCCTTTTCCAGCACCTTGTTCCAGCGGCCGACGCCCGCGACGGAATCCTTGATGTAGTCGTCGCGCAGCACCTCGTTCATCGCGTTGAGCATGGGCACTTCGCGTTCGACCAGCTTGCCGTCCTCGACATCGAGCAGCTTGTAGCTTTGCCCGTTCAACTGATGATCGTCGTCGCGCTTCGTCTCTTCATAGCGGCCCTTGAGCCCCGAGTTGTAGAACGTCGCCGCATTCGACGACTGGTCCGCACCGAACAGATCGATCGTCACCGAGTAGTGGAAGTTCAGATAACGCTGGATGGTCGGCAGATCGATCACGCCTGCTGCGCGAAGCTTGCTGACGTCGTCGGTCTTGAGTTCGTTCATCACCTGCGCGGTGCGCTGCACGACGCGCGACACACCCGATTCACCGACGAACATGTGATGCGCTTCTTCCGTCAGCATGAACTTCGTCGTGCGCGCGAGCGGATCGAAACCGGATTCGGCGAGTGCGCTCAACTGGAACTTGCCGTCGCGATCGGTGAAGTACGTGAACATGTAGAACGCGAGCCAGTCAGGTGTTTTCTCGTTGAACGCGCCGAGAATGCGCGGGTTGTCGTCGTCACCCGAGCGACGGCCGAGCAGCGCTTCCGCTTCTTCGCGTCCATCGCGGCCGAAGTAACGATGCAGCAGATACACCATCGCCCACAGATGCCGCCCTTCCTCGACGTTCACCTGAAAGAGGTTGCGCAGGTCGTACATCGACGGCGCCGTGAGCCCCAGATGACGCTGCTGTTCGACGGAAGCCGGCTCCGTATCGCCTTGCGTGACGATGATGCGGCGCAGGTTCGCGCGATGTTCGCCTGGCACGTCCTGCCACGCGGCTTCGCCCTTGTGCTCGCCGAAATGGATCTTGCGATCCTGATCGCCCGGCGTGAGAAAAATGCCCCAACGATAGTCGGGCATTTTCACGTAGTCGAAATGCGCCCAGCCGCCGGGATCGACGCTCGTCGCAGTGCGCAGATAGACGTCGAAGTTGTGCGAGCCGTCAGGGCCCATGTCGCCCCACCACGACAGGAAGTTCGGCTGCCATTGCTCGAGCGCGCGTTGCAGCGTGCGATCGTCGGCGAGGTTGACGTTGTTCGGGATCTTGTCGCTGTAGTTGATCGTGGACATGTCGGTTCCTTGAGCGCGATGCGTGTTCGTGTGATTGGCGAGAGGCGTGTGTCGTTGCAGGCCGTGTTCGGCTCGGATTTCGACTCAGACCCGCGAGACGTCGAATTGCGCCTTGCTGCCCTTGCCGTACACCTTGAGCGCGCCCTTCTCGCCCACCGCGTTCGGCCGGTTGAAAATCCAGTTCTGCCACGCCGTCAGACGTCCGAAGATGCGCGTCTCCATCGTTTCGCGGCCGTTGAAGCGCAGGTTCGCCTCCATGCCCGTCAGCGCATCAGGCGACATCGCCGCGCGTTCTTCAAGCGCGATGCGAATCTCGTCGGCCCAGTCGATGTCGTCCAGCGATGCCGTCACGAGGCCAAGACGTTCCGCTTCCACCGCTTTCACCGGCTCGCCGATTGTTGCGCGCACGGCATCGAGAGGTTCGGTCTCTTCGTAGAAACGCCGCGCAAGCCGCGATTGATGCGTGACCATCGGATACAGACCAAAGTTGACTTCCGACAGCGTGATCGCGGGCTCTTCATCTTCGTTCGCGGGCAGCGCGGCCATGTACGTGCGGTCGGCGGCAAACGCGAATTCGGCGAACGTGCCCGCGAAACACGAACCCGGTTCGATCAGCGCGAACAGCGAACGCGACGACACGTCGAGGCGCGCAAGCGTGCGGCGCAGCAGACCAATCGTCTCGCGCACGAACCAATGGTCCTTGTGCTGAAGCAGCGTGGCATCGGCGGCGAGCACGGCGCGCGCATCGCCTTCCGTCTTCAGGATCCACGTGCCGATGTCGAGTTCGTTGGTACGCATCGACAGGATCGCATCGTCGAGTTCGCGCGCAAACTGCAGCGGCCACCAGTTCGCACCCTTCGCGACGATGCCGTCGATACCGGAAGGTTGCTGCGTCGTCGGTGCTTTGGCAGTGAAAGTGGCCGTACGCTTCGCGCGGTCGATCGTCACGTCGAGCGTCGCGTACGTGAGGCCGTCTTCGCGATCCGTGCGTTCGATGCGCGTCAGCGTCGCGCCTTGCGCATCCGCCGGACGATCGCTCTGCTGCGCGAGTTCCAGTGCGCGCGCCGCGATGGCCTGCTCGAACTGGTTCGGCTTCACGACTTCATCGACGAGACGCCACTCCTTCGCACGTGCGCCACGAATGCCTTCGACGACGGTGCAGAAAATATCGGCGCGATCGTGTCGCACCTTGCGCTTGTCGGTGACGCGTGTAAGTCCGCCCGTGCCCGGCAGCACGCCGAGCAGCGGCACTTCCGGCAGCGCCACCGACGACGAACGGTCGTCGACCAGATAGATCTCGTCGCACGCGAGCGCCAGTTCATATCCGCCGCCGGCACATGAACCATTCACAGCTGCAAGAAACTTCAGGCCCGAGTTGCGCGACGAGTCCTCGATGCCGTTGCGCGTTTCGTTCGTGAACTTGCAGAAGTTGACCTTCCATGCATGCGACGACAGACCCAGCATGAAAATGTTTGCACCCGAACAGAACACGCGATCCTTCAGGCTCGTAAGTACCACCGAACGCACTTCCGGATGCTCGAAGCGGATGCGCTGAAGTGCATCGTGCAGTTCGATGTCGACGCCGAGATCGTATGAATTGAGCTTCAGCTTGTAGCCATCGCGGATACCGCCGTCTTCGGCGATGTCGATGCCGAGCGTGGCAACCGGACCGTTGAATGACAGCTTCCAGTGCTTGTACTGCGATGGGTCGGTGCGGTAGTCGACTTGCGCGGCGGCGGTGTCGGCCGGGGACATGGCTGAGGACATGGGGCGTCTCCTGAAGCGGTGCAGTTCGTTTTAACGAACAATAGTGCACCGCCTCAGCCATGTAAAGCACTTTACTTCATGTTTTCGGGTTATCCCCTAGCGGCACTGTTCAGCTTCAACCGCACCACATGCATTAGGTTTCGTCGCCCAGTTCGGCAGCGAGCCGAGCGGCAAGGCGGTCGCGCAGTTGCAGGTAGGCGTCGGCGAGCGTGCGTTCGCTCGTGTCGAAAATCATGTCGGCGCGGTTGTAGAGTTCGCTGCGTCCCGCGAGGATGCGCTTCAGATCCTCCATCGCCTCCTTGTTGCCCGACATCGGCCGCAGATCGCCCTGCGCGACGACGCGGCGCATGTGCTCTTCCGGGCTGGCCTGAAGCCACACGGTGAAACAATGCGCGAGCAGCGCGTTGAAGGTGCCGGGCTCCGACACCAGCCCGCCCGGCGACGCGATCACCGCCCGCTCGTGCTCGCCGATCACGGCCTCCAGCGCGCGCTGCTCGTAGCGGCGATACGCGCTCGCGCCATACAGCGAGTGGATCTCCGACGGCGGACAGCCCGCCATCTGCTGGATCACCTTCGTGATCTCGATGAACGGCACCTTGCGCTCCTGCGCAAGCATGCGGCCGAGCGTCGACTTGCCCGCGCCGCGCAAGCCGATCAGCGCGATGCGGTCCTTGCGATGCGGGTCGCGCGGTGCCTGCGCGAACATCTCGGAGAGCGCGACGCGCGCGCGCTGCAACGCCGCCTGATCGCGGCCCTGCAACAGTTCGCGAATAAGCAGCCATTCGGCCGACGACGTCGTTTCGTCGCCGATCACTTCGGCGAGCGGACAGTTCAGCGTGGCCGCGATCTGCCGCAGCACCAGCACCGATGCGTTGCCGACACCCGACTCGAGATTCGCGAGATGGCGCTCCGACAGGCCCGTTTCCGACGCCAGCGTCTTGCGGGTCATGCCGCGACGGGCCCGCAGCAGGCGCACGCGCTCGCCCATCGCGGTCAGAAACGGATCGCGCTCTTCGCGCTCGGCCTTCGGCGCTTCATCGTCGGCGCGCGGGGTTTGGGCTGCATCGGCGGAGTAAGTTTGGTTCATATCTGGAAGCCTCATCGCCTAGGTATATGTACTATAGTGCTTGACATGCTCAAGGTGAACGGTTAATTTTCGCCGCATATCGAGGCAATAACAACGCCATCAGCCCTCGTCCGGATGGCATAGGCGAAATCGGAGACGCGCGGTGGCATCGCACATGAACTAAGGTGCGTGTCGACCGGCAGCAAACTATCTTGCAGGAGGCCCCGTGCAACGCAGATCGCATCGGGCCGACAGGAGGCAAGCATGTCCCCCCAAGACTTTCAGCGTCTGATTGCAGGCGTCACGGCGGAACTGGAAGGACGGCCGCTCGACGCGTCGCTCGGCGTGTGGCTCAACGCGACCTGGGCCGCCGGCAGCGCGACTTACGATGCCCTCGCCGACGCATGCCGCGCGGGCGTCGCCGAAGGCTGGCTGTGCAATCGCGAGCATGGCGGCATCCGTTTCGGCCGCATCATCAAGCCCACGCCCGACACGCATGGTTTTTCCGTCGACGTCGTCGACATGCAGGACATTGCCGGTCCGCATCATGTGCACCCGCACGGCGAAATCGATCTGATCATGCCGCTCACCGAAGGCGCGACCTTCGACGGCCATCCCGCTGGCTGGTGCGTCTATGGTCCCGGCAGCGCGCATCGGCCGACAGTTGCCCAAGGCCAGGCGCTGGTGCTTTATCTGTTGCCGCAAGGTGCAATCGAATTCACGCGAGACAACGCCGCTGCCTGACGCGATAGCGCGATCACGCGACGGCACGAAGTCTTCACATCCTGCACTCCTGTTCCCACGCACGCCGCCACCTCGCCGGAGGACATATGCAAGCCTTGCTGGAAACGCCGCCTGGCGAGCCCGCGCCAAAAGTCGAAGCGCCGCCCGCGCAGTTCAACTTCGCGTCGCATCTGTTCCGGTTGAACGACACGCGTGCCGACAAGGCGGCCTATATCGACGACGCGGGCGTCACATCGTTCGCACAACTCGAAGATCGCGCGCGCCGTTTCGCTTCTGCGTTGCGCGCGATCGGCGTGCATGCCGAAGAGCGCATCCTGCTGGTAATGCTCGACACAGCCGAACTGCCGGTTGCGTTTCTCGGCGCGCTATACGCGGGCGTCGTGCCCGTGGTCGCGAACACTCTGCTGACGGCCGCCGATTACCTGTACATGCTCACGCACAGCCACGCCCGCGCCGTGATCGCTTCCGGCGCGCTGTTGCCGGCCGTCGAGCAGGCGATGAGCGAAGCTGAACACGACGGCTGCCTGCTGATCGTGTCGCAACCCGTCCATCTCGATCCGCCGCCCTCGCATGTGCTGAACCAGCTGATCGACGGCGCCGAACCTTTGCTGAAACCGAATGCATGTAGCGGCGACGACATTGCATTCTGGCTGTACTCATCCGGTTCGACGGGCAAACCGAAAGGCACCGTGCACACGCACGCGAACCTGTACTGGACTGCAGAGCTTTATGCGAAGCCGATACTCGGCATCACTGAACGCGACGTCGTGTTCTCCGCGGCCAAGCTGTTCTTTGCCTATGGCCTCGGCAATGCACTGACGTTCCCGCTGTCCGTCGGCGCGACGGCTGTGCTGATGGCCGAGCGCCCGACGCCGGACGCGATCTTCAGGCGGCTCGTCGAACATCGGCCGACTATCTTCTACGGCGTGCCGACGCTGTACGCGAACATGCTGGTGTCGCCGAACCTGCCTCCACGCGGGCAGGTCGCGATGCGTGTGTGCACGTCGGCGGGCGAAGCATTGCCGCGCGAGATCGGCGAGCGCTTTACTGCGCATTTCGGTTGCGAGATTCTCGACGGCATCGGCTCGACCGAAATGCTGCACATCTTTCTGTCGAATCGCGCGGGTGAAGTCGAGTACGGGACAACGGGCCGTCCAGTGCCTGGATATGAAGTGGAGTTGCGCGATGAAGCGGGCCATCCCGTGCCCGACGGCGAAGTCGGAGATCTGTTCATCAAGGGTCCAAGCGCCGCGCTGATGTACTGGAGCAATCGCGAGAAGTCGCGCGCGACCTTTCTGGGCGAATGGATCCGCAGCGGCGACAAGTACTGCCGGCTGCCGAACGGCTGCTATCAGTATGCGGGCCGCAGCGACGACATGCTGAAAGTGAGCGGCCAATACGTGTCGCCCGTCGAAGTGGAAATGGTGCTCGTGCAACATACTGCAGTACTGGAAGCCGCCGTCGTCGGCATCGATCATGGCGGCCTCGTGAAAACGCGTGCATTCGTCGTGCTGAAGCAAACTGCCGATGCATGCGATGCACTCGCCGATGAACTGAAGTCGTTCGTCAAAGGCAAGCTCGCGCCGCACAAGTATCCGCGCGATATCGTGTTCGTCGACGACCTGCCGAAGACGGCGACAGGTAAGATTCAACGCTTCAAATTGCGAGAGCAGCTCAACAGCTGAAGAACGGAATGGCCGAACCTGTCACGACCTTGCGCGACGTCTCCCCGAGCGCGTCGGTCGCATTGCCGGCGAATGCGCATCGCGGCGCGCTGAATATCGAATATCGCTGGCTCAATGCACATCTGGCCGACGCGCCACTTGCCGTGTTCCTGCACGAAGGGCTCGGTTCCGTCGCGATGTGGAAGGACTGGCCACAGACCTTGTGCGACGGGCTCGGCATGCGCGGTCTCGTGTATTCGCGGCCGGGTTACGGACGTTCGACGCCGCGTCCGCATGACGTCAAGCTGCCCGTCGATTTCATGTCAGTGCAGGCGCGCGAGGTGCTGCCCGCGCTGCTCGATGCACTCGACGTCAACGAAGCGGAAAGAAAACGCATGTGGTTGATCGGTCACAGCGATGGAGGATCGATCACGCTGCTTTATGCTGCCGCTTTTCCTGATGCACTGGCCGGCGCAGTCGCGATCGCACCGCATGTTTTCGTCGAGGACATTTCTGTTGCCAGCATTGCCGAAGCCAAAACGGCCTACGAACAGAGCGACCTGCGCAGCAAGCTCGCGCGCCATCACGATGATGTCGACTCGGCGTTCTATGGCTGGAACGATATCTGGCTGAGCGATGCGTTCCGGTCGTGGAGCATTGTCGATGAACTCGACTGCATCCGCTGCCCGCTGCTCGCTGTGCAGGGTTACGACGATCATTACGGCTCCATGGCGCAGATCGACACGATCGCGCAACGCGCCGCGCAGACGCAACTGACGAAGCTCGAAAACTGCGGACACTCGCCTCATCGCGATGCGCCACGTGTACTCAACGATGCGATCGTCGCGTTCATTGGAACGCACTCCCGTTCCGCGCGGATCTGAGCGAAAAGCACCGAAGTTCTCCACAGAATCTGTGCGCGACCCTGTGGACAAGCTGCCGATAACGCGGCCAAGTCATTGAACCGTCACAGGGAATGCGCACTGCATCACATGCAGTGCGCTTCGTGCTTCATTCCGCACTTTGATGCATGCACCTTGCAGGCGCTTTTACCTGCATCTCGTTGCATGACGCTTCGCGATTCTTTCTTCAGCTCACGCTTCACATTAGCTACACACGCGCTGGCTATCCTTTCGCGTCTCTCAAGCATGACGCCGGAGGATGACGATGCCCGCTCTGCACAAAACTGCATGTAGGCCGCGACGCAACCGTTTGCGTTTAGCGTTCGCCGTCATCGCGATGTCATCGGCCGTCGCGGCGTGCGGAGACGACGCATCAAGCGAGGCCGCCTCGCAAGAACACTCACAGCAGACACAGCAGGCACAGTCCCCCACCCTGGCGACGACATTCAACGCCGTCCCGACGCTTCAAACCTCGCAATCTTCCCCGGCACAGGCACACGCCGCCGCATCCAGTGGCGCCAGTGCAGCCGATTCTGTCGTTCTCGCACCACCCGTGATCCACACCGTCGATTGAGTTCGTCCCGTCGGCTTCCATGCCCCCGCGTGGAAGTCTCACCTTACCGTTTCTTCCCTCACGATCGAAGCCAACATGACCTCAAAAAACCGCCGTGATTTCTTGCGGGCAGCCGCCCAGGCAGCCGGCTCCGCCACCGCATTGACGATGCTTCCCCTCGGCATCCGCAATGCGCTCGCGATTCCCGCGAACAACAAGACAGGCAGCATCCGCGACATCGAACACATCGTCGTGCTGATGCAGGAAAACCGCTCGTTCGATCACTACTTCGGCTCACTCCGGGGCGTGCGCGGTTTCGGCGATACACGCGCGATCAACCTGCCGAACGGCAAGTCGGTGTGGCATCAACCGGGACTGGCCGGCGTCGGTGAAGTGCTGCCGTTCCGGCCGACGGCGCCGAATCTCGGCCTGCAATTCCTGCAGGATCTGCCGCATGACTGGCCGACGACGCACGGCGCATGGAACGGCGGCCGCAACGATCAGTGGGTGCCGAAGAAAGGCACGACGACGATGGCGTACCTCACACGCGACGACATTCCGTTCCACTACCAGCTCGCCGACTCGTTCACGATCTGCGACGCCTATCACTGCTCGCTGATGGGCGCGACCGATCCGAACCGCTACTACATGTGGACGGGCTGGGTCGGCAACGACGGGTCGGGCGGCGGCCCGGTCGTCGACAACTCGGAAGCGGGTTACGGCTGGTCGACGTATCCGGAAGTGCTGGAGTCCGCGGGCATTTCGTGGAAGATCTATCAGGACGTCGGCACAGGTCTCGATGCCAAGGGATCGTGGGGCTGGACCAGCAATCCGTACATCGGCAACTACGGCGACAACTCGCTGCTCTACTTCAACCAGTATCGCAACGCGCAACCCGGCAACCCGCTGTATGACAAGGCGCGTACGGGCACGAACGTATCGGCGGGCGACACGTACTTCGACATTCTGCGCAAGGACGTGCAGAACAACCAGTTGCCGCAGGTGTCGTGGATCGTCGCGCCGGAAGCGTACTCCGAGCATCCGAACTGGCCCGCGAACTACGGCGCGTGGTACGTCGATCAGGTTCTGCAGATTCTCACGTCGAACCCCGAGGTGTGGAGCAAGACCGCGCTTCTGATCAACTACGACGAGAACGATGGTTTCTTCGATCACGTGTCGCCGCCGTTCGCGCCGTCGTCGAGTGCGAATGGCCTGTCGACCGTCGACACGACCAATGAAATCTATCCGGGCGGCAACAACGGTCAGTATGCAGCGGGGCCGTATGGTCTCGGACCGCGCGTGCCGATGCTGGTCGTGTCGCCGTGGTCGAAAGGTGGCTGGGTGTGCTCGGAGGTGTTCGATCACACGTCAGTGATCCGCTTCATCGAAGCGCGTTTCGGCCACGGCCACGGCCACAAGCTGTCGGAATCGAACATCACGCCGTGGCGCCGTGCCGTGTGCGGCGATCTGACGTCGGCGTTCAACTTCAAGAATCCGAACGATGCGTTCCCGACGCTCCCGTCCACGGCGTCTTACAAGCCGCAGGACGAGGCGCGCCATCCCGATTACGTGCCCGTGCCGCCGCTGGTCGGTGCCGTGCCGAAGCAGGAGTCGGGCGTGCGCCCCGCGCGTGCGCTGCCGTACGAACTGTTCGTGCGCATCAACGACAACAGCAGCGGCAAGCTCTCGGTGCGCTTCGTCAATACGGGCGATGCAGGCGCGAACTTCCTCGTGTTCGAAGCGCTGAGCGCCGATGCACCGCGCACGTACACGGTCGAAGCCGGCAAGCGCCTCGTCGATCAACTGTCCGTGAAGGCAG
Organism: Paraburkholderia sabiae; assembly: GCF_030412785.1. Taxonomy (NCBI): domain Bacteria; kingdom Pseudomonadati; phylum Pseudomonadota; class Betaproteobacteria; order Burkholderiales; family Burkholderiaceae; genus Paraburkholderia; species Paraburkholderia sabiae. Next base: position 1,176,952 of record NZ_CP125295.1, on the reverse strand, counting down.
ACGGTTCGTATGACTTCACGGTGCACGGTCCTAACGGGTTCCTGCGTCGTTTCGCCGGCAAGCAAGTCGCGCAGCATTTCTGGAACAGCCGCGATCGCGCGAATCCGGAAGTCGCGGAAGGCTACGACGTGGCGAACGGCAATCTGCAACTGCGCCTGAAGAATGACGGCAACGCGCGCTGCCAGTTCACGATCGTCAATGCCTACGACTCGGGCAAGCCGCTGACGCATTCGGTGCGCGGCGGCGATAGCGATACCGTCTATCTCGACCTGCGCCATGTGTATGGCTGGTACGACCTGACGATCACAGTGGACAGCGATGCGTCGTTCACGCGCCGTATCGCCGGTCACGTCGAGACGGGCAAACCGAGCATGAGCGATCCGGCGCTGGGCGCTTAAACGCTAGTTCGCTTGCGCGATAAGTAAAAGCCCGTACCGTTGTCGACGGTACGGGCTTTTCTATTGTCGATGCACGAAGCGAAGGTGGCGCTTATCCGCGTTTCGGAATGTCCAACCCTCTGATGACGGCAGGACGCGCGAGAAATGCGTCGAGCGTGCGCTTCACATGCGGGTAGTTGTCGAAGCCAACCAGATCGCCAGCCTCATAAAAGCCCACCAGATTGCGCACCCACGGAAACGTCGCGATATCGGCGATCGTGTAGTCGTCGCCCATGATCCACTTGCGCGTGGCGAGCCGCTCATTCAGCACGTTGAGCAGGCGTTTCGCTTCGTTGATGTAGCGGTCGCGCGGACGCTTGTCCTCATAGTCCTTGCCGGCGAACTTATGGAAGAAGCCGACCTGGCCGAACATCGGACCGATGCCGCCCATCTGGAACATCACCCACTGGATCGTCTCGTAGCGTGCCGACGCGCGCTGCGGCATCAGTTGTCCCGTCTTGTCGGCAAGATAGATCAGGATCGCGCCCGACTCAAACAGCGGCAACGGTTCGCCATCCGGTCCGTTCGGATCGATGATCGCGGGAATCTTGTTGTTCGGATTGAGCGAGACGAATTCCGGCGACAACTGATCGTTCGAATCGAAGCGCACCAGATGCGGTTCGTACGCGAGGCCCGTTTCTTCCAGCATGATCGACACCTTGACGCCGTTGGGTGTCGGCAGCGAGTAGAGCTGGATGCGCTCAGGGTGCACAGCCGGCCACTTCCTGGCGATCGGAAAAACGGTTGGATCAGGCATGAAGAATGTCCTTGTCAGTGGATGTCGGCAAACAGGGATCAATATAGACGGGTTGAGTGGACTTTGCTTGTGGCTGAACGGTTGGAGTGTCAACGCCAGCGGCCGTCAATGCGAATGCCGATGATGAATATCCGGAAAGTGCGCATGCGTGTGCGTGATGCGCGCGTGACGGTGCGGGTGCACATGCGGTTCCACGCCATCCCACTCGAAATCGTGTGTGTGCTGATGATGCTCGTCGTGTCGATGCCGATGATTGTGTTCGAGCGCTTCGTGCGTGTGTTCGTGTACGTGACGCTCGCGCAAATGCAGCCAGACGCCGAGCGCCATCAGCATCGTCGCGATCCAGAACGACAGCGTCGGCAGTTCGGGCCAGAGCGCAAACGAAATCGCGATACCAAACAGCGGAGCCACCGAAAAATACGCGCCCGTGCGCGCGGTTCCGAGATGACGCAGCGCGACGACGAACAGCACGAGACTCACGCCATAGCCGGCCAAGCCCGCCACCATCGACGCGCCGATGAACGCGGGCCCCGGCAAATGCGCGCCCAGACAAAGCGCAATGCCCGTATTGACGACGCCAGCCACCAGCCCTTTGACGCAGGCAATGAACATCGCGTCATTGTTCGAAACCTTGCGCGTGAGATTGTTGTCGATGGCCCAGCACAGACACGCGCCGGCGACCAGCAGCGCACCCGTGCCTGCGCCGCCCGCTCCGGGCTGCCATGACAGCAACACGCCACCCGCGACGATCGCCATCATCCCGAGAAACACCTGCGTGTCGACGTTCTCGCGAAACACGAACCATGCGATCAACGCCGTGAACACGCCCTCGAGATTGAGCAGCAACGACGTCGTCGCAGCCGGCGTCGTGCTGAGTCCGAACATGAGCAGCGCAGGCCCCGCGATACCACCCGCGATGATCGCCCCGATCAGCCACGGCAACTCTTTGCGCGGCATGACGATTTCCCGATGTCCGCTCGCGTCCGACCTTTGCCGCCAGCGTCGGACGAACATTGCAATGGCAAGCCCGCAGCCGCTGCCTAGGTAGAACAGGCCCGCGACCATGAACGGTGACAACGCGCCAAGCAGCGCTTTGGCGAACGGAGTCGTCGCGCCAAAGAGGAGTGCTGCGAGGATGGCCGTAATGGCCGCGCCGTGACGTGTGTTCATGATCAGCCTCTGCTCTTCGCCTCGGATCAACCAGCGCTGACCCGCTCGCCGGCTACGGTTTCGCCCGACTCGCCCGCAACGCGCGAGAGCACCGGTTCGAGCGCTCGCCCCGTGTGGCTCGCCGCGATGCGCACCAGACCTTCGGGGTCAGTGGACGCGACGATCGACCCACCGCCCACGCCGCCTTCCGGCCCGAGATCGATGATCCAGTCGGCTTCGGCGATCACATCGAGGTCATGTTCGATCACGACGACACTATGTCCCGCATTCGCGAGCCGATGCAGCACGCGAATCAACTTTGCGACGTCGGCCATATGCAGCCCGACAGTCGGCTCGTCGAGCACGTACAGCGTGTGCGGCGCCTTCTGACCGCGACGCGTGATGTCGTCGCGCACCTTGCTCAGTTCGGTCACGAGCTTGATGCGCTGCGCCTCGCCGCCTGACAGTGTCGGCGACGGCTGGCCGAGCGTCAGATACCCGAGGCCCACGTCCTTCATCAGTTGCAACGGATGCGCGATATTCGACATCGACGCGAAGAAGTCGACGGCCTCGTCGATTTCCATTGTCAGCACGTCACCGATATTCTTGCCGCGCCACGTCACCGCGAGCGTTTCCGGATTGAAGCGCTGACCGTGACAGACGTCGCACGGCACCTTCACATCGGGCAGGAAGCTCATGCCGATCGTACGCACGCCTTGTCCTTCACACGCAGGACAACGGCCGTCGCCTGTGTTGAACGAAAAACGCGATGCCGTGTAGCCGCGCGCCCTCGCTTCGAGCGTATCGGCAAAGAGACGTCGGATCGTGTCCCATACGCCGATATACGTGGCGGGACACGAGCGCGGCGTCTTGCCGATCGGCGTCTGGTCGACCTCGAGCACGCGGTCGATCGGCTCGAATCCACTGATCGATTCGCAGCCTTGCCAGGCATGCGTGACATTCAGCGACGGCCGGGGTGCGCTACGTGCGAGCACGCTCGAGCGGCGGTTTGCAGCGGGCGCATCGTCCCCTTGCGCAGCTTTGCGGGCGCGACGCACAGCCGGCGACGACAGGACCGATCGCCCCACTGCGTCGAGTAAATTTGCCATCAGCACATCGCGCGCGAGCGTCGACTTGCCGGATCCGCTCACGCCCGTCACCGCGACGAGACGTCCGAGCGGAAAGCCGACCGTCACGTCGCGCAGGTTGTGCAGCGTTGCTCCGTGCACAGTCAGCCAGCTCTCCGGAACGGCCGGCGCACGCTTCGTTGCGAGCGAAACGGGACGCCGCTCCTGCAACGGATGCAGAATCGGCTTCGCGAGAAATTGCCCCGTCAGCGAGTCGGCTTGCGCAGACAGATCGCCGACACGCCCCTGCGCGACCAGCGTGCCGCCGCGCTTGCCGGCTCCTGGACCGATATCGATGATGTGATCCGCGCGACGGATCGTGTCTTCATCGTGCTCGACGACGACGAGCGTATTGCCCTTGTCGCCAAGCTTGCGCAGCGCATTCAGAAGGATCTGGTTGTCGCGCGGATGCAGTCCGATAGTCGGCTCATCGAGCACATAGCAGACACCCTGCAAATTGCTGCCGAGTTGCGCCGCGAGGCGAATGCGTTGTGCCTCGCCGCCCGACAAGCTCGGTGCGGCGCGGTCTAGGCTCAGATAGCCGAGACCCACTTCTTCGAGGAACTGCAAGCGACTACCGATTTCGCTGATCACGTCGCGCGCGATTTCCGCATCACGGCCGCTCAGTTCGAGCCCGTCGATCCAGCGTCGCGTGTCGGACACCGTCCATTGCGCGACGTCGACGATCGGCGTTTCGTCGAATGTCACGGCGCGAGCGGACGGGTTCAGTCGCGTGCCGTGACAATCCGGACATGGCTCCTCGCCGACGCCTTCCGGCTCCTGCTCGTCCGACGGCAAGGTCTGCTCGCGGCCACGGTTGTCGTCGACGAGTACGGTGTCGTCATATGCAGCGCGCTGTTCACGCGTCAACGCGAGACCCGTACCGACACAAGTCGTGCACCAGCCGTGCTTGCTGTTGTACGAGAACATGCGCGGATCAAGTTCCGCGTAACTCGTGCCGCACACGGGACAGGCCCGCTTCACCGACAGCACCTTTACTTCGCCCACATGCGCGGTGGGACCGTTGCGCGTCATCGCGTGTTCGAGGCCGTCTAGCGGCGCGAGCAGATGAATGACGCCCTTGCCCGTCTCGAGCGTTTCGTCGAGCAGCCGGCGCAATTCGGCTTCCTTGTCCGCCGATACGATGATGTCGCCGACGGGCAGCTCGATCGTATGTTCGCGGAAGCGGTCCAGCTTCGGCCACGGATCGACGGGCACGAACTCGCCGTCGACGCGCAGGTGCGTATTGCCACGCGCTTTCGCCCACTTCGCGAGATCCGTATAGACGCCCTTGCGATTCACGACCAGCGGCGCAAGCAAGCCCACGTGTTGACCTTTATGGTCGCGCATGAGCTGAGCGACGATCGACTCGACGCTTTGAGACGTGACGGGCGCGCCATCATGAATGCAGTGCTGAATGCCGAGCTTCACATACAGCAGACGCAGGAAGTGCCATACCTCCGACGTCGTCGCCACGGTACTCTTGCGTCCTCCGCGCGACAAACGCTGCTCGATCGCGACGGTGGGCGGGATGCCATACACGGCGTCGACTTCGGGGCGACCCGCAGGTTGCACGATCGAACGCGCATAGGCGTTCAGTGACTCGAGGTAGCGGCGTTGTCCTTCATGGAACAGGATGTCGAACGCGAGCGTCGACTTGCCCGAACCGGACACGCCCGTGATGACGTTGAACTTGCCGTGCGGAATATCGACGTCGAGCGCTTTCAGGTTGTGCTCGCGCGCATTCACGATACGCACGACATCTTCGCCCTCCACGGCGCGCCGGGCGCGCGCAGCGTTCAACGCGGTCTGCAGCGGCATGCCATGTACTGCAGCTTCCGCCTTTTCGGCGGCCTCCGTTGGCTCGATTGTGTGGCCCATCGCGTCGTCGTATTGCACGAGGGCTTGCCCCGTGTGCGAACCGGGGCATTGCTTGACGTCTTCCGGCGTACCCGCACACACCACCAGCCCGCCTGCATCGCCGCCTTCGGGACCGAGATCGATCAGCCAGTCAGCAGCACGGATCACATCGAGATTGTGTTCGATCACGATCAGCGAATGACCGCCGGCGAGCAGCTTGCCGAAGGCCTGCATCAGCTTCGCGATGTCGTCGAAGTGCAGCCCCGTGGTGGGCTCATCGAACATGAACAGCCGCGCCGGCGCCTGCTTCGCGCCGCCCCGCGCGGTGCGCGCCTGTGCGGTTTCTGCGAGGAAGCCGGCGAGCTTCAGACGCTGCGCTTCGCCACCCGACAACGTCGGGACCGGTTGACCCAGTTTCACGTATTCGAGACCGACATCGACGATAGGTTGCAGCACGCGCAGCACCTCGCCATCACCGGCGAACAGACCGACTGCTTCGTGCACGGTCAGTTCGAGCACATCCGCAATGCTCAGCGCGCGCCCCTCACGCTCGATCTTCACTTCGAGCACTTCGGGACGATAGCGGCTGCCGTCGCAATCCGGGCAACGCAGATAAACGTCGCTCAAGAACTGCATTTCGATATGTTCAAAGCCCGAGCCGCCGCACGTCGGGCAACGGCCGTCGCCGGAGTTGAAGCTGAACACGCCTGCGCCATAGCCGCGTTGCAGTGCGAGCGGCGCTTTGGCGAACAGTTTGCGGATTTCGTCGAATGCGCCGACGTAGCTCGCGGGGTTCGAGCGCGTGGTCTTACCGATCGGCGACTGGTCGACAAAGATGGCGTCGCTGATCTGCTCGACGCCCGTCAGGCTGCGGTGCGCACCCGGCGATTCCGTTGCCTTGCCGAGTTGCCGCGCCAGCGCGGGGTACAGCACGTCCTGAATCAGCGTCGACTTGCCCGAACCCGACACACCCGTCACGCAGACGAGACGTTGCAGCGGGATCTCCACCGTCACGTCGCGCAGATTGTGCTGACGCGCGCCTTCGAGCGTGATGCGCGGCGTGCTCGTGTCGACGGGTCGACGCGCCCAGTGCGCTGCATCGGCGACGTGCTTGCGGCCACCCAGATACTCGCCCGTCAGCGTGCCTGCCGAACGGATTGCGTCGGGCGCGCCGTCGTAGATGATTGTGCCGCCGCGCTCGCCCGGACCCGGTCCCATGTCGATCAGGCGATCGGCGGCGAGCATCACCGACGGATCATGTTCGACGACGACGAGCGTATTGCCCGCGTCGCGCAGACGTTGCATCGCCTCGACAATCCTGTTCAGATCGCGCGGATGCAGGCCAATGCTCGGCTCGTCGAGGACGAACAGCGTCTTGGTCAGCGACGTGCCGAGCGCGGTCGTCAGGTTGATACGCTGCACCTCGCCGCCCGAAAGAGTGCGGCTCTGGCGGTCGAGTGTCAGATAACCGAGGCCGACGTCGCACAAATATTTGAGGCGCGTGCGCACTTCGGCAAGCAGCAGTTTCAGCGCGTCGTCCAGCAGTGCGCTCGGCAAAGTGATTTCGTCGAAAAAGCGCCGGATACGCTCGATAGGCAGCAGCATCAGATCGTGCACCGTCAGACCCGGCAAGGCTTCGAGCTGCGTCCGGTTCCAGTCGACCCCGCGAGGCAGGAAGCGTTGCGCCGGCTCCAGCACGGCGTCAGCGTTCTGCTTCGAGCCCAGACGCCACAGCAGCGATTCCGTTTTCAGGCGCGCGCCACCGCACGTCTCGCAGGGCGTGTAGCTGCGGTACTTCGACAGCAGCACGCGGATATGCATCTTGTACGCTTTCGACTCCAGATAGCCGAAGAAGCGCTTCACGCCATACCACTGTTTCTGCCATTCGCCGTCCCAGTCCGGCGAACCGTTGATGACCCAGTCGCGCTCGGCTTCCGTGAGCTCCGACCAGCGCGTGTCGCGGCGAATGTTGGCCTTCGCCGCATAGCGCATCAGGTCGTCCTGGCACTCCTTCCATGCGGGCGTTTGCATCGGCTTGATCGCACCGCCGCGCAACGTCTTGCGCTCGTCGGGAATCACGAGGCCCAGATCGACGCCAATCACGCGGCCGAAGCCCCGGCACGTATCGCACGCGCCATAGGCCGAGTTGAAGGAGAACAACGCCGGCTGCGGATCGGCATAGCGCAGATCGCTGTCGGGGTTGTGCAGCCCTGTGGAGAAGCGCCAGATCTGCGGCTCGGCCTCAACACCTTCTTGCGTCTGAGCCAGCACGTAGACGTTGACCCGGCCACCGCCGCGCTTGAGCGATGCTTCGATCGCCTCGACCACGCGCGACTTTTCGACCTGATGCAGACGAAAACGATCGGCAACGACGTCGAGCACCTTGCGCATGCCCGTCGCCGACGCGACTTCGCGCTGCGCCTGCACGCGCGTATAGCCGCTCGCGGAGAGCCATTGCTCGACTTCCGCTTCGCTCGTCGTTTCCGGTAGTTCGACCGGGAAGGTCAGCACGATGCGCGGATCGTCCGTGGCCGTGCGCGCGTCCAGTTCGGCGTAAATGGTTTCAGGCGAATCGTGCCGGACGGCCTGCGCGGTCTTGCGGTCGAAGAGTTCGGCCGCGCGCGCGTAGAGCAGCTTCAGGTGGTCGTTCAGCTCCGTCATCGTGCCAACGGTTGATCGCGAACTGCGCACGGGATTGGTCTGGTCGATGGCGATGGCGGGTGGCACCCCGTCCACGCGATCGACCTGCGGCCGGTCCATCCGGTCCAGAAACTGCCGGGCGTATGCGCTGAAAGTTTCGACATAGCGCCGCTGCCCTTCTGCATACAGCGTGTCGAACACGAGGCTCGACTTGCCCGAGCCCGACGGCCCTGTCACGACGGTCATTTCGCCCGTGTGGAGGTCGAGGTCGACGTTCTTCAGGTTGTGCTGGCGTGCGCCACGAATTCGGATCGTTCCGTTAGATGACAATTTGCCTGTCCGTCTGAATGAGTTGGCCGGGGCACGATGGCGGACGATAGCGGCCATGCCTGCCGATGCGGCGAAGTTCGTGCGACGCGTACGGGCAATTTCGAAGAGGCCGCCGCGCCGGATAGGTGAATACTATACTGTATGTTTATACAGTTTTGCACGCCGATTGCACGACGATGACGCGGCGAACGGCATAAGACAAATGACGAGTGTAGGACGCCCGCGGGCTCGGCGGGTTCAGCCGGAAATCGAGTCAATGCTGGCGCAAACCGCGTCGACTGACGACGCCGAAAAAGAAAACCCGGTGGAGCACCGGGTTCGAATGGCCGTCCCCCACAGCCCTCGGGCGAAGGCTGATCGGCCGTTTGCCACATGCCATCTGTCGCCTGGCGGCGGTCGAATGCGCATCGACGATGGTCTTAGTCTGGTTCGCCCCCCGGCGGACCACGAAACGTCGGACGACTCCTCGCAGCACCTCTTGCATCGTCCGAACGTCGAAACAATGTATGAGTGCAGGCTTAACGGAAACTTAAATCGTGCCGATCCCGGCGGAACGAATGCGGTGCGACGCACAGAAAACTCTGGAATAGGACTGCTGCTTTGGTGGCAGTCGAGCGGACGCTACCTATCATTCTTGAGAACGCCGAGGTGGCGGTATCGCGTTTCGGACCTTGCGGGAAGAATCCGAGCGTGGTGCAGGCTCCCGGGCGCCGCAATCCGCAGCGCTCGTGACGGTGACGGCTCGCCACTGGCCGGCATCGCCGCGACCGAAGTGGAGGTGCGCAATGAAGTTCATAGTTCAGTGGAACGGCCACCCGACGGTGCAGCAATCGGCTGTCGAGCGCTTCATGAAAACGGGCGGTGCGTTGCCGCCTGACGGGATCAAGATGATCGGACGTTGGCATTCGATCGGCGAGTTGAGCGGATGCGCGATCATCGAGTCGGAGAGCACGGCACCGATGGCCGCGTGGGTGCTGCAATGGGGCGACGTCTTTACGTTCAGGATCTCGCCGGCGCTGTCGGATGAAGAGCTCGGGGCGGCGTTGGGCGCGCATCAGGCGGGGCAGTGAAGCCGGACGTTTGAGTCGCTTATGCCGGTCGGACGATGACGATTAATCAGGATGACGACGCAGTTGCATCCACTGCCTCGCACGATATCAAACCCGTCCGCCAAAGAAAAAAGGACTTACGGTTTGCACCGTAAGTCCTTTTTGTCCATCTGGTCGGGGCGAGAGGATTTGAACCTCCGACCACCTGCACCCCATGCAGGTACGCTACCAGGCTGCGCTACGCCCCGAAAGCATAAAAGTATAACAGACACTTCATGCGAATAGAACTGCAACAATCAAACTCGATACAACAAATCGTTCAATGCCCGAGCAGGTCGATCACCTGCAGCAGCTCCTTGCGCAACTGATCGACATCGACGGTTGCCGTAGTCGGCTGCACGACTGTACCTTCGACTACCTCGCCCTCGGCTTCCGCGCCCTGCCCGGCACCATGCGAATCGAGGCGGTTGCGCGCGCCGTTGATCGTGAAACCCTGCTCGTACAGCAACTCGCGGATCCGCCGGATCAGCAGCACTTCATGATGCTGATAGTACCGGCGATTGCCGCGGCGCTTCACCGGACGCAACTGCGTGAACTCCTGCTCCCAGTACCGCAGCACGTGCGGCTTGACACCGCATAGCTCGCTGACTTCACCGATCGTGAAGTAGCGCTTCGCGGGAATCGGAGGCAAGACGACTTTTTCGATCGTCGCTGTCATCGTCAGTTAGCGGCCGGTTGACCGTCGTAGTGGTTGCGCGGGCGCGCGAATCGATTAACGCGCGAAGCTCTCTTCAGCGCCGTTCTCAACCAGCGCCTTCAGCTTTTGACTTGCATGGAACGTCACGACGCGGCGCGCGGCGATTGGAATCGCCTCGCCCGTTTTCGGATTTCTGCCCGGACGCTGCGGCTTGTCGCGCAGCTGGAAATTGCCGAAGCCGGACAGCTTCACGCTGTCGCCGCTTTCCAGCGCGTCGCGAATCACTTCGAAGAATGCTTCGACCATGTCCTTCGCTTCCCGCTTGTTGAGCCCGACATTGTCGAACAGCAGCTCGGCAAGCTCAGCCTTGGTGAGCGTCGGTGCTTCGGCCGACGCGCTGGAGGTCGAGGTAGGAATATCGCGGATCATGGCGCTACGCTGCGCCGAAAGAAGGGCTTCGAAATCACTCGAGTTCATTTCATTCATATCTGTCAAATGGCGCTTCAACCGGAACGGAACCTGCGGAACAGCCGTTGATGGTTATCCGCGCAACCGGGCGCCATACACTCGAGCAAGACGATCCACTAAAGTCTGAATGGCCAGATCGACCGTTTCATCCTGAAGGGTCCCACCAGTATCTTGCAAGGTTACACGGAACGCAAGGCTTTTCTCGTGCGCCGCCAGCCCGCCGGAAGTATTTGATTTTGCACGAAATTCATCGAAAAGCGCAACCCTTTGAATGGTCTTGCAAGCCTCTTCCGACAGCGCCTTTTGCATCTCGTCGAAGAGCGCCTGAACCTCGATTTTCTGGTCGACGACGATCGCGATATCGCGTCGCACAGGCGGGAATTTCGATACTTCCGAAGGACTCGGCAACGCGCGCTGCATCAGCGCTTCCGCTTCGACTTCGAACACGATCGGCGCATGCGGCAGGTCGTACTTCTGCATCCAGCGCGGATGCAGTTCGCCGATCCAGCCGATTGCGCGGCCATCGAGTTCGATGCGCGCGCTACGTCCCGGATGCAGCGCCGGATGCTCGGCCTTCACGAAACGCGCGACGGCAGGCGCAAGCAGCGCTTCGAGATCGCCCTTCACGTCGAAGAAATCGACGGCACGCGTCGCCGCGCCCCACTGCTCTTCGACCACGGGACCATACGCGAGCGCGCCGATCATCTTCGGCTGCGCGAAGCCTTCGACGGCCAGCTCGCCTGCCTTGACCGACGCATCCTGAAGGAACACACGACCCGCTTCGAACACGCGGATACGATCCGCGCGACGGTTCAGGTTGTGGCGCAGCACGTTGATCAAACTGCCGAACAGCGTCGTACGCATGACCGACAGCTGGCTCGCGATCGGATTGAGCAGCTTCACCGGCTTGTCGTTGCCCGCGAAGTCCTGCTCCCACTCGGCATCGACGAAGCTGAAGTTCACCGTTTCCGCGTAATCGCGCGCGGCGAGCGCGTGGCGCAGCGTATGAATCGAGCGCTGCGTTTCGTTCGTACGGCGCATTTCGCTGCGTGCGACAGGCGGACGCGCGGGAATTTTCTCAAAGCCGTAAATGCGTGCGACTTCTTCGATCAGATCTTCTTCGATCTCAATATCGAAACGATACGGCGGCGGCGTCACGAGGAAGTCGTCGCCCGCACGCTCGAACGGCAAGCCGAGGCGCGTGAAGATCTGTGCGATCTCATCAGCGCTGATCGCCACACCGATGATGCGGTTCGCGCGCGCAACACGCATCTTCACCGGCGCGCGCTTCGGCACGTTGACGATCTGGTCGTCGACAGGACCGGCTTCGCCGCCGCAGATGTCGAGAATCAACTGCGTGATGCGCTCGATGTGCTCGACGGTGGTCGAGTAGTCGACGCCGCGTTCGAAGCGATGACCCGCGTCCGTCGAGAAGTTGTAGCGGCGCGACCGGCCGCGGATGCTATCTGGCCACCAGAATGCGGCTTCGAGATAGATGTTGGTGGTGTCGAGCGTGACGGCCGTGCTGTCGCCGCCCATGATGCCCGCGAGGCTTTCGATGTGTTGGTCGTCGGCGATCACGCCGACCGTTTCGTCGACTTCGACCGTATTACCGTTGAGCAGCTTCAGCGATTCGCCGCGCTTGCCCCAGCGCACGTCCATGCTGCCGTGGATCTTGTCGAGATCGAACACGTGCGACGGACGGCCGAGTTCCAGCATCACATAGTTCGAGATGTCGACCAGCGCCGAAATGCTTCGTTGACCGGAACGTTCGAGCCGCTCGACCATCCATGCCGGCGACTTCGCGCGCGCATTGACGCCACGAATCACGCGGCCCGAGAAGCGGCCGCACAGATCGGGCGCCGAAATCTTCACGGGCAACGTTTCGTTGAGCTTGACTTCGACCGGCTTGATTTCGAGCGGACGCAGCGGCGCGCCCGTGATCGCGGCGGTTTCGCGCGCGACGCCGAACACCGACAGGCAATCAGCCTTGTTCGGCGTCAGCTTGATTTCGAACACGGTGTCGTCGAGGTTCAGCGTTTCGCGGATGTCCTGGCCAATCGGCGTATCTTCCGGCAGGATCAGCAGGCCGCTATGATCTTCCGACAGCTTCAGTTCACGCGCTGAGCACAGCATGCCTTCGCTTTGCACGCCACGCAGCTTCGAGAGCTTGATCGCGAACGGCGCACCGCCTTCTTCGGCGGGCGGCAGTTGCGCGCCCACCAGCGCGACGGGCACCTTGATGCCGGGCGCCACGTTCGGCGCACCGCACACGATGTTCAGCGTCGCGCCCGTGCCGGCGTCGACCTGACACACGTTGAGCTTGTCCGCGTCCGGGTGCTTGACGACTTCGAGCACGCGGCCCACGACGATCTTCGAGGTAGGCGGCGCGGCGGGACGCAGGTCTTCCACTTCGAGACCGGCCATCGTCAGCGCGTGCGACAGTTCGGCCGTCGTCAGTTGCGGATCGACAAAGGTTCTGAGCCAGGATTCCGGGAATTGCATGGTTCTGTACGTTCTAAACAGGTTGTGTCCGCGTCCGGCCGATACATCGGCACCATGCCGGAGGCGCTGTTTGCGGCGCGACAGTCAGATTGCCGACTGCCGGGCCGCTCTCGTCGCATGCTTGAGCTGCTGGCTCGCGCGCTGCGTCTTGAGTTCGCTTCAGGCGAACTGGCGCAAGAAGCGCAGGTCGTTTTCAAAGAACAGACGCAAATCTTGCACGCCGTAACGCAGCATCGTCAGACGCTCGAGGCCACTGCCGAATGCAAAGCCGATATAGCGCTCCGGGTCGAGGCCCATGTTGCGGATCACCGTCGGGTGAACCTGGCCGGAGCCCGAGATTTCAAGCCATTTGCCGGCGTTCTTGCCTTGCTCGAACATCATGTCGATTTCGGCTGACGGCTCGGTGAACGGGAAGTACGACGGACGGAAGCGCACGAGAATGTCGTCGCGCTCGAAGAATTTCTTGAGGAAGTCGGTGTAGACGCCCTTCAGGTCGGCGAAGCTGATGTTCTCGTCGATCCACAGGCCTTCGACCTGGTTGAACATCGGCGAGTGCGTCGCGTCGCTGTCCACGCGGTACGTGCGGCCGGGCACGATCACCTTGATGGGCGGCGTGTTAGTGCGCGCGTAGCGGACCTGCATCGGGCTGGTGTGCGTACGCAGCAGCAGCGGACGGCCTTCGGCGTCCTTGCCGTCGACGTAGAACGTGTCCTGCATCGAACGCGCCGGATGGTTTTCCGGGCTGTTCAGCGACGTGAAGTTGTACCAGTCAGTTTCGATTTCGGGACCGTCGGCCACGTCGAAGCCAATGGTGCGGAAAATCTGTTCGACGCGTTCCCACGTGTGCATCACGGGGTGCAGACTGCCCGTGCCGGCGCCGCGCCCGGGCAGCGTGACGTCGATGGCCTCGGCGGCGAGGCGCTGGTTCAGCAGCGCGTCGGCGAGCGCCTGGCGGCGCGCCGTCAGCGCAGCTTCGACCTGCTGCTTGACGATGTTGATCCGCGCGCCTTCCGTCTTGCGCGTTTCGGGATCGAGCTTGCCCAGCCCCTTCAACAGTTCCGTCAGGGCGCCCGACTTGCCGAGAAAGCGTGCCTTCTCGTTTTCGAGCGTGGTGACGTCGGAGGCTTGTTCAAAGGCGCTTTTTGCGTCGGCGACAATCTGGTCCAGATCCATTGATCCCATCTTTTCAACGTCAGTATTCAATCGAAGTAAAACTGGCTCGACCAACAAAAAAGGGGCTCGGTGAGGAGCCCCGTTTTTGTTGCAGCGTCACCGAGACTACCGGATGTTCGCTGCAACGAACCACGCAGTACTAGATGCTAACAGCGCAATCAGGCTGCAACGGCGGCTTTCACCTGCTTGACGATCGCAGCAAAAGCAGCCTTGTCGAACACAGCCATGTCGGCCAGCACCTTGCGGTCGAGTTCGATCGACGCCTTCTTCAGGCCGTTGATGAACACGCTGTACGTCATGTCGTGCTGACGCACCGCCGCGTTGATACGCGTGATCCACAGTGCGCGGAACACACGCTTCTTGTTGCGGCGATCGCGGTAGGCGTATTGGCCTGCGCGCATGACCGCCTGCTTGGCGATGCGATAGACGTTATTGCGGCGGCCGCGGTAACCCTTGGCCAGGTTGATGATCTTCTTGTGGCGGGCCCGTGCGGTAACCCCACGTTTTACTCGAGGCATGTTTCGCTCCTATGAGTGTCGGTTAAGGGTTAGGCGAACGGCAGCATTGCGCGTACGGAGTTCAGATCGGAATCATGAACTGCCGTGGCGCCGCGCAGGTGACGCTTGTTCTTGGTGGTCTTCTTGGTAAGAATGTGGCGCTTGAAGGCTTGACCGCGCTTGACGGTACCGCCCGGACGAACCACGAAGCGCTTTGCAGCGCTCTTCTTGGTCTTCATCTTCGGCATGACAACTACTCCATTATTTGATGGACATGGGTGTGCGGTTGGCTCAGAAAGCCCTCACCCGCCCTTCGAGACCCACTCCACTTGGTATGCAGACGGCGTGAACTGCTGGCCGCTGCTTTTCAGGAAAAGCGCGCACTACAAAACTGATGCGCGCGCCATTCTGAAACCTGCTCTGCGTCTAGCGATACGCCGACGCGTGATTCTCAATCTTTCCCACAAACACGCTGCGCTTCACGAGAAGCCCAGCCGATGTCTGCTTACTTCTTTTTCTTCGGCGCCAGCACCATGATCATCTGGCGGCCTTCCATCTTCGGCATTTGTTCGACCTGACCGACTTCGTCCAGATCGGTGCGCAGGCGCTCGAGCATGCGCATGCCGATTTCCTGGTGAGCCATTTCGCGGCCACGGAAACGCAACGTGATCTTCGTCTTGTCGCCATCTTCGAGGAAGCGGACGAGATTGCGCAGTTTGACGTTGTAGTCACCGTCATCCGTACCCGGTCGGAATTTGACTTCCTTGACCTGGATGACTTTCTGCTTGAGCTTGGCCTCGTGCTGCTTCTTCGCTTCCTGGTACTTGAACTTGCCGTAGTCCATCAGGCGGCAGACGGGCGGAACCGCTTGCGGGGCGATTTCAACCAGATCCACGTCCTGCTGTTCCGACAGGCGGAAAGCATCAGCGAGTTTTACGATGCCGAGCGGTTCGTTGTCGACTCCGACCAGACGCACCTCGGGTGCAGTAATTTCACCGTTGATGCGATGCGACGACTTATCAGTAGCGATGTTACGTTTCCTCTAAAAATTAAAAAAACGAGCCGCGCTGCCTGGGTGGTTTAGTTGAACGTCTGCACGTCCTGACGCAGACGCTCGCTGAAGGCATCGAGGGACATCACGCCCAGATCGACGCCGCCACGGGCACGCACGGCTACCGTTTGTGCATCACGCTCCTTATCGCCGACAACCAGCAGATACGGCACCTTTTCAAGCGTGTGCTCGCGTATTTTATAGCTAATCTTCTCGTTGCGCAAATCCGCCTCCACTCTAACCCCTTGTTTTTGCAACGATTGGGCTAGCGTTTTGGCGTATTCCGCCTGACTTTCCGCGATATTCATCACAACGACCTGCATCGGCGCAAGCCAGGCAGGCATTGCACCAGCATGGTGCTCGATCAGAATGCCGAGGAAACGCTCCATTGATCCGACGATTGCCCGATGCAGCATGATCGGGCGCCGACGGCTGTTGTCTTCCGCGACATATTCGGCGCCCAGACGCTCCGGCAGCACCATATCGAGCTGCAGCGTGCCGCACTGCCACGAACGACCGAGCGCGTCCTTGATGTGATACTCGACCTTCGGACCGTAGAACGCACCCTCGCCCGGCAGTTCTTCCCACGTCACGCCACATGCCGTCAGCGCGTCGCGAAGACCTTGCTCGGCGCGATCCCATACTTCATCCGTACCGGCGCGCGCGTCCGGACGCAGCGAGAGCTTGATCTCGACGTTGTCGAAACCGAAATCTTTATACACGCTCATCGCCAGCGTGTTGAACGCGATCGATTCGCTGATGAACTGGTCTTCCGTACAGAAGATATGCGCATCGTCCTGGACGAAACCACGCACACGCATCAGGCCATGCAGAGCGCCCGACGATTCATTGCGATGGCACGAGCCGAACTCGGCATAACGCAGCGGCAAATCGCGATACGAACGCAGGCCGTGATTGAACACCTGCACGTGACCCGGGCAGTTCATCGGCTTGATTGCGTAATCGCGCTTTTCCGACTCCGTCGTGAACATGTTTTCACGATAGTTCTGCCAGTGACCGGACGCCTCCCACAGCGAGCGGTCCATGATCATCGGCGTCTTGATTTCAAGGTAACCGGCATCGTTCACGCGACGGCGCATGTACTGTTCGACCTGCTGCCATAACGTCCAGCCGCGCGGATGCCAGAACACCATGCCCGGCGATTCGTCCTGCATGTGAAACAGGTCGAGTTGCTTGCCGAGCTTACGGTGATCGCGCTTTTCCGCTTCTTCGAGCATGTGCAGGTACGCGTCCTGGTCTTCCTTCTTCGTCCAGGCCGTACCGTAAATGCGCTGCAACTGTTCGTTCTTCGAATCGCCGCGCCAGTACGCGCCCGCGAGCTTCATCAGCTTGAAGACCTTCAGCTTGCCCGTCGACGGGACGTGCGGGCCGCGGCACAGATCCGTGAAGCCGCCATGCGAGTACAGCTTGATTTCGTCGCTGGCGGGAATCGATTCGATGATCTCGGCCTTGTACTTTTCGCCGATGCTCTTGAAGTAGTCGACCGCTTCGTCGCGCGACACCACGCGGCGCGACACAGGCTCGTCCTTCTTCGCGAGTTCCTGCATGCGCTTTTCGATCTTCTCGAGATCTTCGGGCGTGAAGGGACGGCTGTACGAGAAGTCGTAGTAGAAGCCGTTGTCGATCACCGGCCCGATCGTCACTTGCGCTTCCGGGAAGAGATCCTTCACCGCGTACGCAAGCAAGTGGGCCGTGGAATGGCGAATGATGTCGAGACCGTCGGCGTCCTTCTCCGTGACAATCGCGAGCGAGACGTCGTGATCGATCAGCGCGGACGTATCCACCAGCTCACCGTCGATCTTGCCGCCGAGCGCCGCCTTCGCGAGGCCGGGGCCAATCGAGGCCGCCACTTCGGCGACCGTCACGGGATGCTCGTATTGTCGAACAGAACCATCGGGCAGTCGTATCGAAACCATTGCGTTCTCCGTAATGCCGGCCGGCGGCACAGGCAACAAGACTTAAAGACAAAAACCGGGACAAAAAAAATGCGGCCCCGCTTTCGAGGGGCCGCATTCACTTTTCTGCAAACTACTGCAAACAACAAGGGCGAAAGTGGTCCTCGACTAGCGTCGCTCCGAAGCAGTTCCGGTCAACGTTCGCGGTGTCATAACCATGATCGCTTTGTTCGCCATTTGCGCCGAAGCGCTCATTGCAACTTGCGTTTGCGAAACCTCGGCAACCCGAAGTTTCTGATTCGTTGGTAGGCTCGATTGGACTCGAACCAACGACCCCCACCATGTCAAGGTGGTGCTCTAACCAGCTGAGCTACGAGCCTAGAGAAACGAGATTATATGGAGCGTAGAGAAAGTTGGCAAGCGTTTTTATGTGGCGGCATCAAAATTAGCTTCGCCACGTCGACCGCTTACTTGCGTGTTGCCCTCACGACGCCCGCCACTTCGCCCAGCATCGCGCAGGCACGCTGAATCTGCGCGGCACTCGACACTTCCACAGTGAACTGCATGAACGCGGCGTTGCGTCGCGACTGCGTCTTCACACCGACCACGTTCATCTTCTCGCGCGCAAAGACTTCGGAGATATCGCGCAGCAGACCTTGACGGTCCGTCGCTTCGATCGACAGATCGACGGGATAGACCGACTTGCCGCGCCCACTCATCACGTCGGCGGACCATGCCGTTTGCAGCACGCGCTCTGGCGCGCGATCGGCCATGCGCAGGAACGTCGGGCAATCGCTGCGATGAATCGACATGCCCTTGCCCCGCGTGACGAAACCCGCGATGTCGTCGGGCGGCGCAGGCCGGCAGCAGCGCGCCAGTTGCGTCAGCAACGCATCGACGCCGACCACGAGCACACCCGTCGACGCCCCATGCGCAACGCTCGAACCGCTACTGCGCTTTTCGAACTGCTCGGGTGCTTCGACGACAGGTTCGGCGGGCGGCGCATCGCTCAGCGCCTGCTCGACGAGCCGCAAGCTGAACTCTTCCTTGCCGACCACCGAGAAGAGATCGTCGGTGGACTTGAAGCCGAGCTTCGCGGCAAGCTGATCGAGATTGACCGACGTCTTGCCTTCGCGCTGCAAGGTCTTTTCGACCATTGCCCGACCGGTCGCGATGTTCTCTTGCACCTCGACCGCGTTGAACCACGCGCGCACCTTCTGGCGTGCGCGATGGCTTTGCAGATAGCCAAGCTGCGGATTGAGCCAGTCACGCGACGGACCGCCCTCTTTCACCGCGATGACCTCGACCGTCTGCCCGTTCTGCAGCGGCGTGTTCAGCGGCACCATCGCGCCATCGACGCGCGCGCCGCGGCAACGATGCCCCAGTTCACTGTGCAGGTGATACGCGAAATCGAGCGGCGTCGCGCCTTGCGGCAACGGAATCACGCGAGCCTGCGGCGTGAGTGTGTAGATGTGATCGTCGTCGAGCGTGGCCTGGCGAAGTTGCTCCCAAGGTCTGAACGCACCCTGCTCGCCCGGCTTGCCTTCGGACACATCGTCCTTCCACGCGAGCAGCTGACGCAGCCACGCAATCTTCTCGTCGTACTTCTCGCTGGCGCTGAACTGCCCGCCATAGCCGCGCGTCCCCGCTTCCTTGTAGCGCCAATGCGCAGCCACGCCATATTCGGCGAACTGATGCATCTCCTGCGTGCGGATCTGCACTTCGAACGCGCGGCCATCGTCGCCGATCACCACCGTGTGCAGCGACTTGTAGCCGTTCGGCTTGGGCCGCGAGATGTAGTCGTCAAATTCCCTCGGCACCGGCTGCCACAGGTTGTGCACGATGCCGAGCACCGTATAGCAATCCTTGATGTCCGGCACGATGACGCGAAATGCGCGCACATCGTAGAGCTCGGAAAAATCGAGCTCCTTGCCGCGCATCTTCCGCCAGATGCTGTAGATGTGCTTGGGCCGGCCGCTCACTTCGGCCTTGATATGCGCGGCAGCGAGTTCCTGCTGCAGTCGCGCGATCGCCTCGGCAACATAGGTTTCGCGTTCGACTCGCTTCTCGTCGAGCAGCTTCGCGATACGCTTGTAGGTCTGCGGCTCTTCGAAGCGGAACGCGAGGTCTTCGAGTTCCCACTTCAGTTGCCAGATGCCGAGCCGGTTCGCGAGCGGCGCGTAGATATCCAGCGTCTCGCGCGCGACGTCGGGCGAAGGCGTGATCTTCGCGGCCGCGTAGTAGCGCAGCGATTGCAGACGTGACGCCAGCCGGATCAACACGACGCGAATGTCCTGCGCGAACGCGAGCAGCATCTTGCGCAGTGCTTCGACCTGCGCGCGGCGCGCGGCCTGCGCGTCGCGGCCCGCTTCGGGCATCGCGTTCTGCGCCGCGCGCATGCTCACCGTGCCGAGCCGCAGCAGCTTGCGCACATCGCTGACCAGTTGCGCGACTTCCTCACCGAAGTTGTCGGCGATGGTCTGCTCCGGGTTCTGCAGATGCGGTGTCAGCGAGAACAACGCCGCCGCGAGCACTGCGGGCGGATCGACGTTGAGTGTGCGCATGATCGCCGCCGTGCCCGCCGCATGTTCTGCGAGCGGCTCGCCCGACGAAAGCCGCGCATCGCCTGCATGCTCGCGGACGAACGCGAGCGCGTCGTCGAAAGACGGCGTCGGATTCGGAGCGGTCGTGGCGATATCGGTGTTCATCATGCAGCGGCCCGCGGCGCGCGCGGACAGGTCAGGCTGATACTCGAAGCGTGAATTGATTGCGTAGTTAGCTGCGTTGGGCGGCGACGACGACCACTTCGACGAGGCACTTCGGATTGGCGAGCTTGGACTCGACGGTAGCGCGCGGCGGCGTGTTGCCTTGCGCGACCCACTCGTCCCACACGGCGTTCATGCCGGCGAAGTGCACCATGTCCGAGATATAGATCTGCACCGACAGCAGATGCGCCTTGTCGCTGTTGACTTCGGCAAGCAGACGGTCGATGTGGCCGAGCACTTCGCGCGTCTGACCGGTGATGTCCTGATCGGTGTCTTCAGCGATCTGGCCAGCCAGATACACCGTGCCGTTGTGAACGGCGGTTTCCGAAAGACGCTTGCCGACGTGATGACGAATGACTGCCATGAAATGTCCTGTCAGTTGAGAATGAAAAACGACGACGCACGGAAATGCATGATGCGTAAAACCGGTCGGTCGAGACCGGTCAACGGCGCCGCGCCAATCTCATATTATGACGCGTCAGCGCCGTTCCCGAGAAAGAACCGTTTCGCGATCTCGATCTGATCGGCGTGCAGAAATGCCGGCGCATGGCCGACACCGGGAATTTCGACGCTCGACACGTTGCGTCCCTTCTCGATCATCTGCGCGACCGTTTCGCGCGACAGCAGATCCGATTGCTCGCCGCGCACGACGAGCACCGGGCCTTCGATCGCCGAGAACGAATGCCACAGCGCCGCCTCGCCGAGCGCCGCGAGTTCGGGCGTGGTCTGCTTGAACGGCTCGGCGATGCGCGGGTCGTAGCGAAAGCGCCACGCGCCTTCCTGCTCGTGCACCAGCGGCGTGTTGATCTCGCGCCACTCCTCCTGCGTCAACGGACCGAACGATTCCGCGAGCAACGCAGCGTGATCGATCGCTTCCTGCTGAGAGGAGAACGACACCGGCTGCCCCAGATAACCGCCGATACGCTCGATCGCAGCCGGTTCCAGGTGCGGACCGACGTCGTTGACGATCATCTTGCGAACGGGCGAATCTTTGAGCCCGGCGAAGGCCATGCCGATCAGTCCGCCCATCGACGTGCCAAACCAGTCGACCGATTCCACGCCGAGCCGCGCCACGAGCGTGACCATATCGCCGACATACTGCGGAATGCTGTAGTAAGCGGGATTGCCCAGCCACGACGACAGCCCGCGCCCAACCACATCCGGACACACCACGCGATACGTTGACGACAGCGCCGCCGCCAGCCGGTCGAAGTCGCGCCCCGAGCGCGTCAGCCCATGCACGCAGACCAGCACGCGCGGATTGTCGGGCGCGCCCCATTCGGTGTACGCGATGCGATGCAGTCCCGCGGGACTCGCGCATTGCACATAGCGCTGACGGGGCGCGGTGGAATGCGCGGTGAAATCGGGTGCAGGCGAAACAGCGACGGGCGTAGCGGTCATCGGGACTCCCTCGATCGAAAGAAGGTGGCGCACGAAGGCGCATGGAACACGATCGATTCTAAACTGCTTCGCCGCGTACGCTCATCGGTCGAACGGCATAGGACGAATGCACAAAAAGCAAAGCGGGCGCGACCTGCATCGCACCCGCTTCACGACAACTGCATTCGGCACGAGGCCGGGCAGACCTTTACTTCACGGCGCTCGTATCGAGCGGCGCGCCCGTCTTCGCCTTGATCTCGTCGACGGTGACGCCGTCAGCCAGTTCGACCAGCTTCAGACCGCCGTCCACCACGTCGATCACGCCGAGGTCCGTGATGATGCGATCGACCACGCCCACGCCCGTCAGCGGCAGCGTGCACTCTTCGAGGATCTTGTGCTGGTCGCCCTTCGCGACGTGCTCCATCAGCACGACGACCTTCTTCACGCCCGCGACGAGGTCCATCGCGCCGCCCATGCCCTTGATCATCTTGCCGGGGATCATCCAGTTCGCCAGATCGCCCTTCTTGCTGATCTGCATCGCGCCGAGGATCGCCAGGTTGATGTGGCCGCCGCGAATCATCGCGAACGAATCGGCCGACGAGAAAATCGACGAGCCCGGCAGCGTCGTCACCGTCTGCTTGCCGGCGTTGATGAGGTCGGCGTCCACTTCCTCTTCATACGGCGACGGGCCGATGCCGAGCAAACCGTTTTCCGATTGCAGCCACACTTCCATGCCCGCGGGCACGTGGTTGGCGACGAGCGTCGGCAGACCGATGCCGAGGTTCACGTAGAAGCCGTCCTGCAGTTCCTTCGCCGCGCGCGCGGCCATCTGGTCACGATTCCAAGCCATGGTTACTCTCCTTTCGCGCGGACGATGCGTTGTTCAATGCGTTTTTCCGGATGGGCGTTCAGCACGAGGCGCTGCACGAAGATGCCCGGCGTGTGGATCGCGTCCGGATCGAGTTCGCCCGTCTCGACGATCTCTTCGACTTCGGCGACCGTGATCTTGCCGGCCATCGCGCACATCGGGTTGAAGTTGCGCGCCGTGCGGCGGAAGATCAGGTTGCCCGACTTGTCGGCCTTCCATGCCTTGACAAGCGCGACGTCGGCCGTCAGCGAATGTTCGAGCACGTAGTGGTTCTCGCCGAACTGGCGCGTTTCCTTGCCTTCCGCGATGATCGTGCCGAAGCCGGTGTTCGTGAAGAACGCCGGAATGCCCGAGCCGCCCGCGCGCAGCTTTTCGGCCAGCGTGCCTTGCGGCGTGAATTCCAGTTCGAGTTCGCCCGCCAGATACTGGCGCTCGAATTCCTTGTTCTCGCCGACATACGACGAGATCATTTTCTTGATCTGGCGCGTTTCCAGCAGCAGACCGAGGCCGAAGCCGTCGACGCCCGCATTGTTGCTGATGCAGGTGATGCCCTTGACGCCCGACTCGCGCAGGGCCGCGATCAGCGCCTCGGGAATGCCGCACAATCCAAAGCCGCCGACGGCGAACGTCTGGCCGTCCTTGACGATGCCTTCGAGCGCGGCTGCGGCGCTTGCGTAGACTTTATTCATCAGTGTGTCCCTTCCTTGATTGGATACCCGAAATCCGGATCGATGCGACGCCGTTTTTATTCGACTGGCGCGACGGGCATGGCCCGACATGCCATTCTAGTCATCTGCGGCGAACGGTGGCGTGACACGGACAAAGCTGCTTTCCGGTGTCCGCTGCGTACCGTCCGGCGCGTCTGCGGCGCATCTTGTGATGTGCCGAAAGCGTACGATGCCGCGGCATTCCGGCACAATACGCAAAAATACATAAGTATTCGTACCGCATCCCTTCGCTGATTTCATGCCCGCTCTGGATTACCAAACCGCTTTTCACCTCGCGCCGATCGGCCTCGTGCTGGCGCGCGAACGGATCATCGAAGACTGCAACGACCAGCTTGCCGCGATCTTCGGCCGCTCGCGCGAGTCGTTGCTCGGGCAATCGTTCGCGGTGCTGTATCCGTCGCCCGACGAGTTCGAGCGTATCGGCGAGCGCATTCCGCCCATCATGACGGCGCAAGGCAGCTATGCCGACGACCGCATCATGAAGCGCGCCAACGGCGAGCTGTTCTGGTGTCACGTGACGGGACGCTCGCTCGATCTGTCCGTGCCTCACGCGGCGGGCGTCTGGACCTTCGAGGATCTGAGCGCGACGCGGCGTGTCGCTGTGGAACTGACTCCGCGCGAACGCGAGATCGCCGCGCAACTGGTGACGGGGAAAACCAGCAAGCAGATCGGCCGGATTCTCGACATCAGCTCGCGGACCGTCGACGTCTACCGCGCGCGGCTGATGCGCAAATACGGCACGGGCAACGCGACCGAACTGCTGCAGCGTCTGCTTGGAAACTGACTTTTGAGGGAGTGGCGGCGCCGGCTTCGGGTGCCGGCGCGCGTTGACTGCGTGGAGGCTGCGTGAAAAAGGCTCAGGCCTTCACGAGATGAGCGTTTTCGATGGTCGAGCGCAGCAGATCCGGAATCGGCACCGACTTGCCTGCCGCGTAGTCGATCCACACGCATTTGGCCGAGCCGCGCGCGTACAGCGTGCCGGGATCGTCGGCGCGGAATAGCTCGAAGCCGGTGTCGAAGCTGCTGCGCCCCGGCGTGCCGACCGTCATACGGCCAATCACGTCGCCCGGATAGTGCAGCTGCTTCAGAAATTCCATCGACGCATTGACGATCACGGGGCCTTGCCCTTCGCCATTGCCGCCGGCGATGCCAAGCTGCTCGAACCAGGAAATCCGCACCTGCTCCATGTAACGGAAATAGACCGTGTTGTTCACATGGCCGAACGCGTCCATGTCGCCCCAGCGGATCGGCATCGACATCTCAAAAACGGGGTGGTACTCGCTCATTGCACTTCTTCTTGCGGGTTGAATCGGGTTTGAATCCGGGTTGAATCGGGAAAGCAAAGCTGCCTGCGCCGCGCGCTCAGGCGCGGCGGCGACATATGGATGACGCGACGTGCCGCGCCAGGCGGACGTCGCGCTCGAGGTCAATGATCGCGCGTTTCGCGTTTTTGCGCCGCGAACCGCGCGAATCGCGTCGCGCCCGTTACGAGAGGGCGAAGCCGTCGTCGGCGGCAATCACCGAGCCGTTGATGAACTGCGACTCGTCGGCGGCCAGCAGCAGCAACAGCCCGTCGAGATCTTCCGGTTTGCCGACGCGGTGCCTCGGCAGCATCGACACCAGCTTTTGCCCCTGATCCGTCGACCAGTGATGATGGTTGATCTCGGTATCGATATAGCCCGGGCAGATCGCGTTCACGTTGATGCCATGGCGGCCCCACTCCTGAGCCATCGCCTTCGTCATGTGCACAACAGCCGCCTTGCTCATCGAATACAGCCCGATCTGCGGCAACACGCGCAAACCCGCCACCGACGCGATATTGATGATCCGGTACGGCGGCTTGTTGGCGCCGCCGCCGCGCATGATCATCCGTTTGGCCACTTCCTGCGCGACGAAAAACGCGCCGCGCGTGTTCGTGTCGAACACATATTCGAAGTCGGCGGGCGTCACGTCGGTCAGCTTTTGCGTCGTCGACACGCCCGAGTTGTTGACGAGGATGTCGATCGTACCCGCCTCCGTCTCGGCGTGCGCGACGGCCGACTTGATGCTCTGATAGTCGGTCACGTCGAGCGACACGACGGCCGCCGCGCCGCCCGACGCCTCGATTTCGGCGCGCAATTCCTTCAGACGTTCGATACGTCGGCTTGCCAGCACGACCTTTGCGCCAGCCTGCGACAACACCATCGCAAACCGCTTGCCGAGTCCACTCGACGCGCCCGTAATCAGCGCCACCTTGCCTTCCAGATTGATCGAACGGCCCATTGTCGTTTTCCTTGGAACGTGAATGTGACGGAGCGACGAACCGGCGCGCGGCGCGGCCATGGGTCAACCCCAGGTCACAATAATAGAACGATCGTGCTAATATTGTCTCGTTGTGTTGCAGCGCAGGGATCATTCACTGACAATACGATCCCGAAAAAAGCATTCTAACGGTAAGAGGAGCATCAATGACCCCCGCAAGTCTGATCGAGCAATATGGCCCGCGCGAGTCGATGGAATATGACGTCGTGATCGTCGGCGGCGGCCCGGCCGGCCTGTCCGCGGCCATTCGCCTGAAGCAGCGCGCCGCCGAAAAAGGCGTCGAAATTGGCGTCTGCGTGCTCGAAAAAGGCTCGGAAGTCGGGGCGCATATCCTCTCGGGCGCGGTGATGGACCCGCGTGCGCTGAACGAACTGATCCCGGACTGGAAGGAAAAAGGCGCGCCGCTCGACGTCGAAGTGACGGAAGACCGCTTCCTGTTCCTGAACGAAACGGGCGCGAAATCGGTGCCGAACTGGGCGTTGCCGGACAATTTCAAGAATCACGGCAACTACGTGATCAGCCTCGCGAACGTCACGCGCTGGCTGGGTCAGCAGGCGGAAGCGCTGGGCGTCGAGATTTTCCCGGGCTTTGCGGCGGCTGAAGTCCTGTACAACGACGACGGCTCGGTGAAAGGCGTCGCGACGGGCAATCTCGGTATCGGCAAGGACGGCGAGCCGACGGAAAATTTCCAGCTCGGCATGGAGTTGCACGCGAAATACACGCTGTTCTGCGAAGGCGCGCGCGGGCATCTCGGACGCCAGCTGTCGGACAAATTCAAGCTGCGTGACGGCGCCGATCCGCAGGTGTACGGCATCGGCATCAAGGAACTGTGGGAGATTGATCCCGCAAAGCACAAGCCGGGCCTCGTGATCCACACGGCCGGCTGGCCGCTCGATACGCAGACCTATGGCGGCTCGTTCCTCTATCACATCGACAACAATCAGGTGATGGTCGGGTTCGTGGTCGGCCTCGGCTATTCGAACCCGTATCTGTCGCCGTTCGAAGAATTCCAGCGCTACAAGACGCACCCGGAAATCCGCAAGTTCCTCGAAGGCGGCAAGCGTGTGTCGTACGGCGCGCGCGCGATCACGGCGGGCGGCCTGCTGTCGCTGCCGAAGCTCGTGTTCCCGGGCGGCGCGCTGGTCGGCGATGACGCGGGCTTCCTGAACGCGTCGCGGATCAAGGGCTCGCACGCGGCAATCAAGACGGGCATGCTCGCCGCCGACGCCGCGTTCGATGCCGTGCAAGCCGGCCGTCAGAGCGACGAACTCGCGGCTTATCCGGAGTCGTTCAAGACTTCGTGGCTGCACACCGAGCTTTATCGCGCACGTAACTTCAAGCAGTGGATGAGCAAGGGCCTGTATCTGGGCACGCTGATGGTCGGCATCGAGCAGAAGCTGATGGGCGGGAACGTGCCGTGGACGCTGCATCACCAGCACTGGGATCACGAGATGCTGAAACCGGCGTCGCAGTGCAAGCCGATCGAGTATCCGAAGCCGGACGGCAAGCTGACGTTCGACCGTCTGTCGTCGGTGTTCATCTCGAACACGAATCACGAAGAGAACCAGCCCGCGCACCTGACGCTCAAGGATGCGAGCGTGCCTGTGAACGTGAACCTGCAGACCTACGCGGGACCGGAAAGCCGCTACTGCCCCGCCGCCGTCTACGAGTTCGTGAAGAACGACGACGGCAGCGAGCGGCTCGTGATCAACGCGCAGAACTGCGTCCACTGCAAGACGTGCGACATCAAGGACCCGACGCAGAACATCGTGTGGGTCACGCCCGAAGGCGGCGGCGGTCCGAACTACCCGAACATGTGAGTTCGGCACTGCTCCGCCCGCAAACAAAAAACGCCGCTCGATGAGCGGCGTTTTTGCATCATGGCCCGGATGCAACACCGATCAGGCCGCAAAAACCTCCAGCCGCGCGCGGACCTGGTCGAGCACAGGCGCCCACGCCCCGACGGACGGCTGACGAAACAGCTCGACCGTCCGATACCACGGCGTACGCTCCGTCTCCTCGCCCCAGAACCACGCGGACACGTGATCGAGCATCAGCCAGGTTGGCACGCCGAGCGCGCCCGCCAGATGCGCCGGGCCGCTGTCGATGGTCAACAGCACATCGAGATTCACCAGCAATGCCGCCACATCGTCGAAACCGGCTTCGAATTGCGGCGTCAGGTCGACGACATCGAAACCCTGCGACCGCCATTGTCCGACCGTCTGTCCACGCCCAGGCGAAATCGCGAAGAAGGTCACGCCGGGAACATCAAGGATCCGTGCGAACGCTTCGGCATCGACCGATCGACGCCGGTCGCGGATGTGATCGGGATTGCCGTTCCACACGATGCCGATCTTCTTCTTTCCCTCAGCCGTCGCACTCGCGACGCGCTCCCGCCACGCCTCGACGCGCGCAGGATCGGCGCTCAGATACGGCCGCCCCCAGGTAGAAGGATCGTTGACGCCGAGCCGCAGCGGCAAACTCATCAGCCCACAATGGTAGTCGGGCTTCGTGTCGAGGCTCGTTTCGATCGCGATGCCATCGGGCAACATGCGCTCGAACAGATGCTGCATCGGCCCGGCATAGCCGAACACCACGCGACCGCCTTCGCGTTGCGCCCGTTCGGCGAGCATCGGCAGAAAGCGCACGGCCCACAGGCAGTCGCCGTTGCCCTGCTCGCCATACACGACGAGCTTCTTGCCCGCCAGCGATTCACCACGCCAGTTCGGACTGATGGCCGCCAGCGCCGCCTTCGCGGCGTTCGCATCGTGCGCGAAAGCGACGCGCGCTTCGTAGTCGAGCCAGCCTTGTGCATAGCGCCCCGCCCGCACCTCCAGCTCCGACAGGTCGAACATTGCGTGCGCGTTGTTCGGCGTCATTTCAAGCACGCGGCGCAGCAACGCTTCCGCTTCGCCGAACCGGCCCTGCTCCTTGATGGATAGCGCCAGCTTGTGCAACACGATGTGATTTCCCGGCGCAGCACGCGCAGCTTCGTGAAGCAGTCGCTGCGCTTCGGCGAAATCGTCGCGCTCCTGAAAAACGGCGGCACGCCAGACGAGCGCGTTGGCGTCGCCGGCATCGCGCGCCAGCAGCAGCGCCGTAGCGGATTCGACGAGCGGCCAGTCGCGCAGAATGAAGGCCGTCTGCGCGACGTTGTGCAACAGGCGGGGATCGCAGTTCGCGTCGAGCCGATAGGCCCGCACGAGCGCGTCAATGGCTTCGCGCAAAAGCGCCCTGTCGCCGTTCGCGCGTTCGAGCAGCGTATTGCCGAGTACGAGCCAGTCGCCAGCGACGGCGTCGGGCTGTGACGTGCGCGCGCGCAGCGGCTCGAGCGGGTCAGCCATGGTGGGATTGCCAGTGTTCATGTCGACTGCCCGTCAGGAAGCGCGCGCGTGCGGTTCGCGTTCGAGCTTACGGCGCGCTGGCCGCGATCTTCGGCGTTCCGACGACCACGTCGCCGCATTGCGCGCGATGCCGCAGCGCGTGGTCGATCAGCACGAGCGCGAGCATCGCCTCGGCGATCGGCGTAGCGCGAATGCCGACGCACGGATCGTGGCGGCCGAACGTTTCGACGACGGCCGGCTGCCCGTTCTTGTCGATCGAACGACGCGGCGTACGGATACTCGACGTCGGCTTGATCGCAATCGAAACAGTAATGTCCTGTCCCGTCGAAATGCCGCCGAGCACGCCACCCGCGTGATTGCCGACGAAGCCTTCCGGCGTCAGTTCATCGCCGTGAACGGAGCCGCGCTGCGCGACGCTCGCGAAGCCCGCGCCGATCTCGACGCCCTTCACCGCGTTGATACCCATCATCGCGTGCGCGATGTCGGCGTCGAGACGGTCGAACAGCGGTTCGCCAAGGCCGACGGGCACGCCCGACGCGACCACGTTGATGCGCGCGCCGATCGAATCGCCGTCCTTGCGCAGCGCGTCCATGTAATCTTCGAGTTGCGGCACGATGTCAGCGTTCGGCACGAAGAACGGATTCTCGCGCACGAATTGCCAGTCGACGAACGGCACGTCGATCTCGCCGAGCGCCGCCATATAGCCGCGAATCTCGGTGCCGAACTTCTCGCGCAGCCACTTCTTCGCGACCGCGCCCGCCGCCACCGTCGGAGCCGTCAGACGCGCGGACGAACGGCCGCCGCCGCGATAGTCGCGAATGCCGAATTTCTGCCAGTAGGTGTAGTCGGCGTGACCGGGGCGGAACGTTTCGGCGATATTGCCGTAGTCCTTGCTGCGCTGGTCCGTGTTGCGGATCAGCAGCGCGATGGGCGCGCCCGTCGTCTTGCCCTCGAAGACGCCGGAGAGAATCTCGACCTTGTCTTCTTCCTGACGCTGCGTCACGTGGCGCGACGTGCCGGGCTTGCGGCGGTCGAGTTCGAGCTGGATGTCGGCTTCGGCGAGCGACATGCCCGGCGGGCAGCCGTCGATTACACAGCCGATAGCCGGGCCGTGCGATTCGCCGAAGGTCGTGACGGTGAAGAGCGTACCGAGGGTATTGCCGGACATGAGCGTCGTCCAAAGAAATGCGGGGAGGACGTTATTATGCCAGCCCCGCCGCGCTGCCGTGGCGCGTTGCGGCCCCGTCGGTAGTCATAGGACAAATGGACGGCGCGCACTGCCCGTCGCGAGGCGCCTTCACGAAGCGATGTCACTTTCGCGCGCCGCGCAGTTCCGTCACGATCTGCTGCAGCCGCTCCGGCGTGGCTTCTGCCGGTTCGAGCGGCTCGGCGACAGCCAGCGTCAGGCGGCTCATCACACCTTTCTGGATCGGACGCGGAAAGCGTGCGTCGATGCTGCGCGACCAGAAACTGCCCCACAAACCGCGCAACGCCATCGGCACGACGGGCGCGGGCTTGCGCCGCAAAATCTCCGTGACGCCGTGCCGGAACGGATTCATGTCACCCGTTTTCGTCAGCTTGCCCTCTGGAAAAATACAGACGAGATCGCCGTCGTCGAGCGCTTTCGCGCAGGCTTCGTAGGCACGCGCGAGCAACGTGGCATCTTCGTGTGCGGGCGCAATCGGAATCGCCTTAGCGTGTCTGAACAGCCATCCGACGACGGGCGTCCGGAAGATTCGGTGATCCATCACGAAGCGGATCGGCCGCGGGCTTTCGGCCATGATGACGATGGCATCGACATAGCTCACGTGATTGCACACCAGCACGGCCGCGCCCTCTTCCGGGATGCGCTCGGCGTGCACGAGGCGGATCCGGTAGAACGTGTGCACGAGCAGCCACGCGACGAAGCGCAGCAGGAACTCCGGCACGAGCGAATAGATATAGATCGCGACGACCACGTTGAGCAGCGCCGTCACGAGGAACAGCCCTGGAATGTCCACGCCCGCCGACGTCAGCGCGACGGCCATCAGCGCCGACACGATCATGAACAGCGAGTTGAGGATATTGTTCGCCGCGATGATCCGCGCGCGATGGCTCGGCTGGCTGCGGCTCTGGATCAACGCGTAAAGCGGCACACTGTAAAAGCCGCCGAACATCGCGAGCAGGAACAGATCGGCGAGCACGCGCCAATGCGCAGGCAACGTCATGAACTCGGCCACCGTCAGCAGATGCCCTGCGCCCGGCAACGTATGGCTGGCGAAGAACAGATCGATCCCGAAGACGCTGATGCCGATCGAGCCGAGCGGCACGAGACCGATCTCGATACGCTTCTTCGACAGCCGCTCGCAGAGCAGCGACCCGGTGCCGATACCGATAGAGAACGTCGCCAGCAGCACGGTGACGACGTCGGGATTCGCGGACAACACGTCCTTCGCAAAGCGGAAGAACGACGACAAAAACGTCGCACCGACGAACCACAACCAGGAAATGCCGAGCAGACTCAGAAAGACCGTCCGGTTCTGACGCGCGAGCTTCAGATTGCGCCAGGTTTCGCTGATCGGATTCCAGTTGATGCGCAGTTCAGGTTGAGACGGCGTCGACGGCGGCACGAAGCCCGACGCCACGCGCCCTATCACGGCAATCGCGACGCAGCCGAAAGCGAGAATGGCCGCGCCATGCGCATCCGAACCCGCCGCCGCGCCGCCCATGATCGTGCCGAGCAGAATCGCGACGAAGGTGCCCATCTCGACCATGCCGTTGCCGCCGACCAGCTCCGACTTCTCCAGATGCTGCGGCAGATACGCATACTTGACGGGGCCGAACACCGTCGAATGCACGCCCATCAGGAACGTGCACAGATACAGCAGCGCCGCGTTATGCAGCCAGAAGCCCGCGCCGCCTACCAGCATCACGCCGATCTCGAAGGTTTTCACGAAGCGCGTGAGCATCGCCTTGTCGTACTTGTCGGCGATCTGACCGGACGTGGCAGAGAACAGGACAAACGGCAGAATGAAGATCGCGGAAATCAGAAAAGCCGCGGTATCCGCATTGACGCCTGAGAAACGCGCGGCCTGATACGTGACGAGCGACGTGAAGCCGATCTTGAACACGTTGTCGTTCATTGCACCGAGGAACTGCGTCCAGAAGAACGGCGCAAAACGGCGCTCGCGCAACAGACGGAACTGCGAGCCATGCTCGCGCGCGCTGCGCTTTGCTTGTGCGGCGGTGGACAACGGACGATCGCTCATGAAGTGCTGGACAGAAGACGGGCTGTGTCGGAACGGCGAACACAAAAAAGCGCGCTGATTACGCGCGCTTCGAGGATGATGCAGTCATGCGACAGCGGCATGTCGGCAGGCTTCACACCGGCACATCGACCTATGCCGATGGGCTCAGCGCGACGGCTGCTCCTGTTGCGGCTCGTCTTCGGCGGGCCAGTCGCGGATGTAGGCCTTCAGCATCCGGTTTTCAAAGCCCTGCTCTTCGACGACAGCTTTCGCGACGTCGTAGAACGAAATCACGCCCATCAGCTTGCGGCTTTCCATGACGGGCAGATAGCGCACGTGATGCTCGAGCATCATGCGGCGCACTTCGTTGACATCCGTTTCCGGCGTGCAGGTAAGCGGGTGATCGTCCATGATCTTGCGGATCGTGCTGCCGCCGACGCTGCCGCCATTGCGGCTCAGCACCAAAATGATCTCGCGGAACGTCAGCATGCCGACGAGGTCGCCGTACTCCATCACGACGAGCGAGCCGATATCGTGTTCGGCCATCGTGATGACGGCTTCGTTGAGCGGCGTGTCGGGCGTGACCGTGAAAAGCGTGTTGCCCTTGAGCTTGAGGATGTCGCTGACGCGCATGATTCGTCTCCTGTCGACGGAAGCCGGCGTGACGCCGCTCGCTTCCGCCCATACAAAGTTGTCGACGGGAATCAGCGCTTGGGCGCTCTGCCCCGGTCCCGTGCAACGTGGTTGCGGATGAAGCCTTCAGAAGCATGAAAAGGCATGACTGACTTTCGATCCTAGCGGAAAGGCCTGCAAAAAGGAAGCGGACGCCCCCGCCGATAGCGCGCCAGCGAACGTCCGGCGGGCGGCGCTCACGGACCTGTCCCCGCTTGAAAGCACCGCGCTGCGCGCCGGGTCCGCGCCCGTTTTGTAGGCACCACCTTGCCGAGGCGCACTCCGGGCGATAACGGAGTGGTCCGCGCACGGCGCGATGATACGATGCCTCCACGCTCACCTTCGCCGGGCTGACGAGGCCTGGCCGCCCATGATGTCCGCCAACCGTTTCGACACGCTCGCGCTGCACGCGGGCGCCGCCCCCGACCCCGCGACGGGCGCGCGCGCGACGCCCATCTACCAGACCACCTCGTTCACGTTCCGCGACTCCGACCACGCCGCCGCGCTCTTCAACATGGAGCGCGCCGGTCACGTCTACTCGCGCATCTCGAACCCGACGGTCGCCGTGTTCGAAGAGCGCGTCGCCGCGCTCGAAAACGGCGCCGGCGCGATCGGCACGGCGAGCGGCCAGGCCGCGCTGCATCTCGCGATTGCAACGCTGATGGGCGCGGGGTCGCATATCGTCGCGTCGAGCGCGCTCTATGGCGGCTCGCACAATCTGCTCAACTACACGCTGCGGCGCTTCGGCATCGAAACGACTTTCGTCAAACCCGGCGACATCGACGCCTGGCGGGCCGCGCTGCGCCCGAACACGAAGCTGCTGTTCGGCGAGACGCTCGGCAACCCGGGCCTCGACGTGCTCGATATCGCGACCGTCGCACAGATCGCGCACGAGCATCGCGTGCCGCTGCTCGTCGATTCGACCTTCACCACGCCGTATCTGCTCAAGCCGTTCGACCACGGCGCCGACTTCGTGTACCACTCGGCGACCAAATTCCTCGGCGGCCATGGCACGACGATCGGCGGCGTCCTGGTAGACGGCGGCACGTTCGACTTCGACGCTTCCGGTCGCTTCCCCGAATTCACCGAGCCCTACGAGGGCTTTCACGGCATGGTCTTCGCCGAGGAGAGCACCGTCGCGCCGTTCCTGCTGCGCGCCCGCCGCGAAGGGCTGCGCGACTTCGGCGCATGCCTGCACCCGCAAGCCGCGTGGCAACTGCTGCAGGGCATCGAGACGCTGCCGCTGCGCATGGAGCGCCACGTCGCGAACACGCGCAAGGTGGTCGAATTCCTCGCCGCGCATGCCGCCGTCGAATCCGTCGCCTATCCCGAACTGCCGACGCACCCTGACCACGCGCTCGCCCAGCGCCTGCTGCCGCGCGGCGCGGGTGCCGTGTTCAGCTTCAACCTGCGCGGCGACCGTGCCGCCGGCCGCGCGTTCATCGAAGCGCTGTCGCTCTTCTCGCATCTCGCGAATGTCGGCGACGCGCGCTCGCTCGTCATTCATCCCGCATCGACCACGCACTTCCGTATGGACGCCGCCGCGCTCGCCGCAGCGGGCATCGCGGGAGGCACGATCCGGCTGTCGATCGGTCTCGAAGACCCCGACGATCTCATCGACGACCTCAAGCGCGCGCTCAAGGCCGCGCAAAAGTCCGGCGAGCGTTCCGCGAATCAAACCGCCGCGACCCCGCGCAAGGAGTCCGCATGATCGTCGACGTCAACGGTAAATCCGCCTACGTGTACGCAGGAGGCAAGGCGTTCGACGCCGCCTTGCCCACCGCCGTCTTCATTCATGGCGCCGAGCACGACCACAGTGTCTGGGCCTTGCAGACCCGCTACTTCGCGCACCACGGCTTCGGCGTGCTCGCCGTCGACCTGCCCGGCCATCATCGCAGCGCCGGCCCTGCACTGACGACCATCGCAGACATGGCCGACTGGCTGGCCGCGCTGCTCGACGCCGTGGGCGTGTCGCGCGCATTCGTCGCCGGGCACAGCATGGGCTCGCTTGTCGCGCTCGACTTCGCGGCCCGCTACCCGTCGCGCGCGACGCACCTTGCGCTGGTAGCCACCGCCGTGCCGATGGCCGTCTCCGACACATTGCTCGACGCTGCCCGCGAGCGCGAGCCGGACGCGATCGCGATGGTCAACGCGTGGTCGCATTCGACACTCGCCGCCAAGCCATCCTGCCCCGCGCCCGGCTTCTGGCTGCAGGGCATGAACGCCCGCCTGATGGAGCGCGTCTCTGCCACGGGCGAGCCACTGCTTTTTCACACCGACTTCAACGCCTGCAACGCGTACACGGACGGCCTGGCGCGCGCTGCGCAAGTGACGTGCCCTACGCGTCTGCTCGTCGGCAAGCGCGACGTGATGACGCCGCCGCGTGCAGCCAAAGCCCTCGCCGACGCACTGCGCGCGGCGAACGTGCCCGTCGATACCGTCACACTCGACGCCGGCCACGCGCTGATGTCCGAGCAGCCCGACGCGACGCTCGATGCACTTTATGCGTTTGCGAAGTCGCGCGTTCCCGACCGTCCACCAGCAGCACAGTAACGGCTCACAGCGTCGCCCGCCATTGGCCGGATGGCCAGGTTGCATGCATCTGGCGATAGCAGCAGAATGAATCCATGACTGCGCGGTTCGGGCGGCGCCACGGCGTTCCGAACCTTCGGCAGGCCGGCAATGGAGGCGATCATGAGCCATCAGACAACGCACGACGAACACTTCGCAAACTTCGCGCAGTTCTATCCGTACTACCTGACCGAGCATCGCAACACGACGTCGCGACGGCTGCATTTCATCGGCTCGCTGGGGGTGATCGGCTGCGCCGCGATGGCGCTCGCGACGGGTGACTGGCTGTGGCTGCCGGCTGCCGTCGTGTGCGGCTACGGCTTTGCGTGGGTCGGCCATTTCTTCTTCGAGAAGAACCGGCCGGCGACCTTCCGGCATCCTGTCTATAGCCTGATGGGCGACTGGGTGATGTTCAAGGACATCTGCACCGGGAGGATTTCCCTCTAGCCGCGCCGACTGGATAAACGCTCAGGCCGTCTGCCGGGGCAAGGCCGTCGGGCCGTCCATAGAAGGGTTCTGCTGTGCGGCACCACGCGCCAGGGCTCGGGCCATCAGCAAGGTCGCAAGGCTCACGTTGAGGCCGGTGTTATCGAGCGCGGCAAGCAGCGTCGAGCTGTCCACACGCGTCGAATCGAGATTCAGCTGATACGCCAGTTCCGCGCGGTCGATCACGAACAGATCGAAGAGCCGTTCGACCGTGATCTGGTTCGGGTTCGCGACCAGCAGGAAGCGCGGCCGCTGGCCGTTTTCATCGAGTTGCACGATCCAGTCGATCGCTTCGAGCTGCTGCAACAGGCGCACCGTCGTTTCCATATCGCGACGCAACGCGCGCGCGAGTTCCGGAACCGTGTAGCCGTGCGTGCCCGCGTCGCGCGCTTCGACAAGACGCGCGAGCAGTTCGAGCGAGTCGAGCAGATCGCTGCCGGGAAAATCGGGACGATGGAACTGGCCCGTGCGTATCGCCGGCAATGCGGACGCGATCATCGCGCCCGCCAGCGTGATGAACCAGCTCAGGTACATCCACAGCAGGAAGAGCGGCACGACGGCGAACGCGCCGTAGACAGCCGTATAGGTCGGAATGCGCCGGATGTAGAAGCCGAAACCGCGCTTCGCCAGTTCGAAGGCGATTGCGGCCGTCACCCCACCGACGATGGCATCGCGCCACTCCACTCGGCAGTTCGGCAGAAACACGTAGAGCATCGTGAATGCGAGCACGGTCAGAGGCAGCGCGGCACCCGCGAGCGCCCATTCGATCAGCGGCGTGATGCGCTGCGCAGCCGAATAGCTCATCGACTGCGTGAACAGATACGACGAGATCGACAGACTCACGCCGATCAGGATAGGACCGAGCGTCAGGACGGCCCAATAAACCAGCACGCGCTGCGCGAAAGGCCGCGCCTTGCGCACGCGCCAGATCACGTTGAACGCCGACTCGACCGTCATCATCGTCATCACGGATGTGACGAACAGAATGATCATGCCGAGCGTGGTCAGCCCCTTCGCCTTCGATGCGAACTGATTCAGATATCTGAAGATCTGGCTGCTGACCTGATCGGGCATCAGGTGCTCGGCGAGAAAAGTCTGCAGCGACACCTGGAACTGCGCGAAGATCGGAAACGCAGTGAAGAGCGCGAACGCGACGGTCGCGAGCGGCACCAGCGACAGCATGGTCGTGAACGTGAGACTGCCCGCCACCTGCGGAATGCGATCCTCGCTGCTGCGCTTCGCGGCAAATGCAGCGAGACGCTTGAGCGTGTCGAGATCGAAGCGCAACCTGGACAACAAACCGACCTCCTCCACTTCAATGCACACGTGGACCGCGAGATGAACTACGCCGCGCATCATTGCGCGGCATTCACGTATCCACGGACAACTCACCCCGTAAGCGGACCGCAAGACCCACGCGACCGATGCCGCACGGGCGAACTCACCGCACCGTCAGCGAACCCACCCCTATAATACCCGTTCACTGCTCATGCCTATGAAAGACATCCTCGTGCTTTACTACAGCCGGCACGGCGCCACGCGCGAACTCGCGCTGGCCATCGCGCACGGCGTCGACAGCGTTCCCGGCATGCAGGCGCGCGTGCGCACGGTGCCGCCCGTCTCGACGGTCTGCGAAGCCACGCAGCCCGATATTCCCGCCGAAGGCCCGCCGTACGCGGAACTGCGCGACCTCGAAGAGTGCGCGGGACTCGCACTCGGCTCGCCGACCCGCTTCGGCAACATGGCCGCTTCGCTCAAATATTTTCTCGACGGCACCACGCCGCAGTGGCTCTCGGGCGCGCTCGCGGGCAAGCCGGCCTGCGTGTTCACGTCGACGGGCAGCCTGCACGGCGGCCAGGAATCGACACTGCTGTCGATGATGCTGCCGCTTCTGCATCATGGCATGCTGATCCTCGGCATTCCGTACACCGAAAGCACGCTGACGACGACGCAAACGGGCGGCACGCCCTACGGCGCGTCGCACTTCGCGCGCGCGGATTCGGCCGGTCACGGCATCTCCGCCGACGAGAAGACGCTCGCCATTGCGCTCGGCGCGCGGATCGCGCGCACGGCGGCATCGATGACCGAGCGGCCCTGACCATGTCGCGCGACGCTGCCGCTGCAACCCATGACGCGCAAGGCAACCGCGCCGCCGCGTCGGGCGCGCTGCTTGCGCTCGTCGTACTGATCGCGCTGTGCGTCGCATGGGAGTGGTGGCTCGCGCCGCTGCGCGCGGGCGGCTCGCTGCTCGTGCTGAAGGCCGCGCCTTTGCTGCTCGCGCTGCCTGGCGTGTGGCGCAAGCGGCTTTACACGCTGCAATGGGCGTCGATGCTGAGCCTGCTGTATCTGATGGAAGGCATCGTGCGCGGCATGTCCGATCGTGGGCTGAGTGCGCAACTAGGCTGGTGCGAAGCGCTGCTTGCCGTCGTGTTCTTCGTCTGCGCACTCGTGTATGTCGCGCCGTTCAAGCGCGCAGCGAAGCACCGTGCGCGTCGCGAGAACGAAACGGCTCGCGGCCCCGCGTCCGGTTGACATTACGCCTCGACTATCGGGCGCGGTGCGGTCACAGCCATGGCCGCCGCGCGCTTCGCTGCATCAACCTGCAACCATCATAAAGCGTCGCACCCGCTCTGACCGACCACCATGAATTCCGTTGCTCCTTCGTCCTTTATCGCTGCATGCGCCGACGCCATCGGCGCGGCACATGTGCTTACCGATCCGCACGACACCGCCCCCTATCTGACCGACTGGCGCCGCCGCTACACAGGCAGCGCGTGCGCGGTGCTGTGTCCGTCGACGGCTGAAGAAGTCGCCGCGCTCGTCCGGCTAGCCAACGAACACCACATCGCACTCGTGCCGCAAGGCGGCAACACGGGACTCGTCGGCGGCGCCACGCCGGATACGAGCGGCGCGCAGGCCGTGCTGAGCCTCAAGCGACTGAACCGTGTGCGCGATGTCGATCCGCACAACAACACGATCACCGTTGAAGCCGGCGTCGTGCTGGCCGATGTTCAAACACGCGCCGAAGCCGCGGGTCGCCTGTTTCCGCTGAGTCTCGCCGCCGAAGGCAGTTGCACGATCGGCGGCAATCTGTCGACGAACGCGGGCGGCACAGGCGTGCTGCGCTATGGCAACACGCGCGAACTGTGTCTCGGGCTCGAAGTCGTGACGCCGCAAGGCGAGTTGTGGGATGGCTTGCGCGGACTTCGCAAGGACAATACGGGCTACGATCTGCGCGATCTCTTTATCGGCGCGGAAGGCACGCTCGGCATCATCACGGCTGCCGTGATGAAACTGCATCCGCAGCCGGCCGCACAGGTGACGGCGCTCGCCGCGCTGCCGTCCGCACACGCGGCACTGGATTTCCTGTCGCTCGCGCAACGCCACGCCGGGCCACTGCTGACGGGATTCGAACTGATGTCCGATTTCTGCCTGCGGCTCGTGAACCGGCATTTCCCGCAAATGCGTTATCCGTTCGCCGAGCCGCACGCGCAAATCGTGCTGCTCGAACTGTCGGATAGCGAAAGCGAGGAACATGCGCGCGCCCTGTTCGAGAAGTTGATGGAAACGGCGCTGGAAAGCGGTCTCGTCGAAGATGCCGTCGTTGCGGAAAATCTCGCGCAATCGCAGGCTTTCTGGGATCTGCGCGAGCACATTCCGCTCGCGCAAGCCGAGGAAGGGCTGAACATCAAGCACGATATCGCGGTGCCGATTTCGCGCATCGGCCATTTCATCGAGGAAACGGATGCGTCGATTGCGAAGGCGGTGCCCGGCGCGCGTATGGTCACGTTCGGCCATCTCGGCGACGGCAATCTGCATTACAACGTGCAGGCGCCCGAAGGCGTCGATGCCAAGCAGTTTCTTGCTCAGTATCAGAGCGCGATGAATCAGATCGTCTACGACAGCGCGCATCGGCATCGCGGCAGTATCAGCGCGGAACACGGAATCGGTCAGTTGAAGATCGATGAAGCCGCGCATTACAAGTCGGAAGTCGAGGTGCGTCTGATGAAGACGCTGAAAGCCGCGTTCGATCCGCTGAACCTGATGAATCCCGGCAAGGTGCTACGCTAGTCAGGTTTAGAACTGAGTCGATTCGACAAGAGGCGTCCATGAAAATTCGCGTGCTGTCCGATCTGCATCTGGAAAACGACACGCCGGAAATCATCCCGCATGCGGACGCCGATCTCGTCATACTGGCAGGCGACATTCATAACCACGCCGAAGGCTTGCGCTGGGCCGCCGAAACGTTCGACGAAGCGGTGCCTGTCGTGTACGTGCCCGGCAATCACGAGTATTACGACGGCGAATTCGGCGCACTGGAAGCGGCGATGCGCGATGCCGCCGCGAGCATCGACAATCTGCATTATCTGAACAACGAGACGCTCGTCGATCCACGCGGGCAATGGCGCGTGCTCGGCACGACGCTGTGGACCGACTTCGATCTGTATGGGACGGATGAAGAGACGCGCGCGATATCGATTGCCGCCGCCGAGCGTGTGATGCTCGATTATCGCGGGCTGATTCAGGTGACGTGGACAGCGGGCAACGAAGCGAACGCGGAGACGTTGCAGGACAACACGCCCCGCAACCTCACGCCCGCCGACACGCTCGCGCTGCATCGCCACGCACGCGGCTGGCTCGAAGGCGAACTGGCGAAACCGTTCGCGGGCAAGACGATCGTCGTCACGCATCATGCGCCGCACCGGCGCAGTCTCGCCGAGCGTTACGCGGCAGACCTGGCTTCAGCGGGATTCGTCAACGATCTGCCGTCGCTCGTGCGCGAACCTGTCGCGCTGTGGGTGCACGGCCATACGCATACCGCATTCGATTACGTGGAAAACGGCACGCGCGTGGTGTGCAATCCGCGCGGCTATCTCGACCGGCGCACCCGCGCGCTCGAAAACGCGGCGTTCGCGTGGACCAAAGTGGTCGAAATCTGACGCAGGAAAGCCTGCGATCACATTCCGCTGATATCGCGCGAGCGCCGCACCGGCCGCTCGACGCGGATCGGCACGAGGCGCGGTTGCGGTTTCATCCGTCGCAGCAGATCGCGCGACGCGGCAATTCCAATCAGTCCGACCATGACGGCGACGCCGATCATCAGCAGATGCGTATCCATGTTGTCCTCTTCGATTCCAGATGTGCTTGCGCGCCGAAACTCGTCGGCCCTTGATGAAACGTTAGCAAACCCGATGCCGCGAGGAAAGTAAGCAAGTGTTGCGGCGCGACATGGGGATGTAACAGTCCGTCAAAGGCTGTCCGACGCATGTCGTGCCAAAGGTGGCTATTTCAAGTGCGCGCGAACTTGCGCAGCTCCGCCTGATCCGCGGCGAGCGTCGCGGGCAGTTCGTCGCGCAGAAATTCAACCCAGGTGCGGATCTTCGCGTCCAGATACTGCCGCGACGGATACAACGCGTACACGTTCATCTCCTGCGAGATGTACTCCGGCAGAATCCACACGAGTTCGCCACTGCGCAGGCCGGCAATCGCCGAATAGATGGGCAGCACCGCGACGCCCATGCCTTCGCGCACCGCCACGGCCATCGCCTCTGCCACGTTAATCTGGAATGTCGCCGCGCCCAGATGCAGCGTCTCCTGCCCGTTCGGGCCGTCGAAGGTCCATTCGTCGGCGGGCATCACGGGCGTGATCATTTGCAGGCAGGTGTGACCGCGCAGATCCGAAAGTGTCTGCGGCACGCCGTTACGCTCCAGATAATCGGGCGACGCGCACGCGATGCTGAACGCGCTGCCCAGACGCTGCGACACCAGCCCCGAATCGGGCAGGCTCTGCGCGAGGACGAGCGCGACGTCATAGCCTTCGTCGAGCAGATCGGGCATACGCTGCGCGAGCGTCAGTTCGAGATGCACATCGGGATAACGCTGCTGATAACGCCCCATGGCAGGCACCACATAGTGCTGGCCGAAGCTTGTCATCGCGTGAACCTTGAGCTTGCCGGAGGGACGCGCATGGGCGTCGCTGGCCTCGGCTTCCGCCTGATCGACGTACGCCAGTATCTGTTCGCAGCGCTGGAGATAGCGCTCGCCCGCTTCCGTGAGCGCGATGCGGCGCGTCGTGCGGTTCAACAGACGCGTGCGCAGATGCGCTTCCAGATCGGACACGGCGCGCGACGCGTAGGCCGTCGTCGTATTGAGATGCTGGGCCGCGCCCGTAAAGCTGCCCGCTTCGACGACGCGGGCAAATACGCGCATGTTCTGAAGCGTATCCATGTTTCACACCCAATCTTTCTGTATGGGAAGGATTGTTGCACGATTTGGAAAGGCGATTATCTCATTCTCCGTAAGTATGCGTTACATCCTTGCGGGTTATTCGCTAATTAAGGGAAAAATATAATCCCCTACAAGGTTCTATCGTCATTTGGGGAGCAAATCGTGCAGTTTCCGGTAAAAAAAGGGATCGCCGCACTGTCGGTTCTTACGATCTCGTTGATAATCGCCGGCTGTGCGAGCACGGGACACATCGCGCCCCAATCGACCAGCAACGATCCCGCGTCGCTCGACGTCGGCGCCGCGATCCGCGCGGCCAATGCCGACGCGCAATGGCCTGCCGCCGACTGGTGGCGCGCCTATAACGATCCGCAGCTGAATGCGTGGATCGAACAGGCGCAGGCGGGCAATCCGTCGCTCGCGGCGGCGCAGGCGCGCGTGCGCGAGGCGCAATCGATCGCGGGCGTCGCGAAGTCGGCGGAATTGCCGCAGGTCAACGGCAGCATGCAGATCCAGCGCAAGCAGTGGCCGGACAACGTGTTCTACGGTCCGGGCGAACTGGCTGGCCAGCAGTCGTGGAACAACACCGCCGAACTCGGCCTCTCCTATCACCTCGATCTGTGGGGCAAGGACAAGAACGCGACCGAAGAAGCGCTCGACGTCGCGCACGCGCGCGCCGCCGATTACCGCGCCGCCCAGCTCGAACTCGAAGCGAACATCGTGCGCGCGTATATCCAGATGTCGCTGAACTACGCGCTACTCGACATCGCGAAATCGACGCTCGAACAGCAGCAACAGGTCGCGGCGCTCGCCAACCGGCGGCTGAAAGGCGGCATCGGCACGCAGCTCGAAGTCGCGCAGGCGGAAACGCCGCTGCCCGAATACGAACGGCAAATCGACGCGATCGAGGAATCGATCGCGCTCGGCCGCAACCAGCTGGCCGCGCTCGCGGGCAAAGGCCCCGGCGCGGGCGATTCGATCACGCGTCCGCAACTCGCGCTGTCCGGTTTCGCGGGCCTGCCGTCGACGATGCCCGCCGAACTGATCGGCCATCGCCCGGATATCGTCGCGGCGCGCTGGACGGTCGCGGCGCAGGCGCGCGGGATCGACGTCGCGAAGGCCGATTTCTATCCGAACATCGATCTGCTCGCGTCCGTCGGCGGCTATGCGGCGATGGGGCCGCTGTTCGGTTTCCTGAAGTCGCAGGCGGGCGGCTGGACAGCGGGTCCGGCGCTGTCGCTGCCCATCTTCACGGGCGGACGTCTTCGTTCGCAACTGGGCGCGGCGTCGGCGGGCTATGACGTGGCTGTGGAGCAATACAACCAGTCGATCGTGACCGCGCTGAAGGAAATCGCCGACGAAGTCGTGCGGATGCGTTCGCTCGATACGCAGCTGAACGACGCGCAGCGCTCCGTCGCGACGGCGAACAAGACGTATCAGCTTGCGCGCGAAGGTTATCGTCGCGGCCTGACCGACTACGTGAACGTGCTGATCGCGCAGACGCAACTGCTGCGCGCGCAGGAAGGCGTCGCGAAGGTTCAGGCGGGGCAGCTTCAGGCGCACGCGACGCTCGTCGCGGCGCTCGGCGGCGGTGTGATCGATCCCTCGGATGGTCCGTCGCAAAAGGAAGTGCTGCCTGGACATGGCAAGGGCAAGAGCAACAACGGCACGAGCGACGGCGCGACGAAAGCGGCCTCGACGGCCACGCCCGCCGCGCACTAAAAGGAGCGCCGCCGATGTCCTCGAATTCTTCCACCACGCGCACGCCGCCCTCACCCGGCGCGCTCTACGCCGCGTTCCTCGATTGGGCGCGCACCGACGGCCGCACGTGGATCTATCTGTTCAAGGCGCTCGCCGCGTGCTTTCTCGCGCTCGGCATCGCGATGAAGCTCGACCTGCCGCAGCCGCGCACCGCGATGACGACCGTCTTCATCGTGATGCAGCCGCAAAGCGGCATGGTCTTCGCGAAGAGCTTCTACCGGATCTGCGGAACGCTGATCGGACTCGTCGTGATGATGGCGCTGATCGGCCTGTTTGCGCAGCAGCCCGAACTGTTCATCATCTCGACGGCAATCTGGGTCGGCATCTGCACGGCGGGC
The DNA here is from genome assembly GCF_030412785.1 of Paraburkholderia sabiae. Classification (NCBI taxonomy): domain Bacteria; kingdom Pseudomonadati; phylum Pseudomonadota; class Betaproteobacteria; order Burkholderiales; family Burkholderiaceae; genus Paraburkholderia; species Paraburkholderia sabiae. Next base: position 1,132,630 of record NZ_CP125295.1, on the reverse strand, counting down.
GCCGCGCGCAACCGTAATTTCCGCTCGTACGGTTTCGTGCTGGCGGGCTACACGGCCGCGCTGATCGGCATTCCCGCCTCGCAGCATCCCGACGGCGCGTTCATGTCGGCGCTCACGCGCGTCGCTGAAATCGTGGTCGGCATTGTGTCTTCGGGCATCGTGAGCGCGCTGGTGTTTCCGCAGCACGCGGGCGAGCAGATGCGCAGCACCGTGCGCGCACGCTTCTCGTCGTTTGTCGATTACGTGTGCGCGGCGCTGTCGGGCAACGTCGATCGCGCGCGCATCGAGGACACCAACGCGAAGTTCGTCGCCGATGTGGTCGGCTTCGAGGCCGTGCGCAGCGTGGCCGTGTTCGAAAGCCCCGATTCGCGGATGCGCAACGGCCGTCTGTCGCGACTGAACAGCGAGTTCATGACGGTATCGACGCGCTTTCACGCACTGCATCAGCTGATGAACCGGCTGCGCGTGTCGAACGCGGCGGGCGCGACGGCCGCTGTCGATGCGCTCGAACCGTATTTCCGCGAGATTTCGCCGCTGCTGAGCAAATCGGGCGAGCCGGTGCTGACGGCCGCCGACGCAGCGCACGCGGCGGCCCAACTCGAAGCGTTCAAGACCGACCTGCCGAAGCGTGCGCGCGCGACGCGCCTCGAACTCGAACAGCGCGCCGACGTGCCGCTGCTCGATTTCGACACGGGCGCCGAACTGCTCTACCGCTTCGTCGACGATCTGCATGCGTATGCCGCGACCTACGCATCGCTTGCTGTAGCGACGCACGAACGCGAGCGCTGGATCGCTCATTACGAGCCGAAAACGAACGGCATCGCGGCGGGCGTCGCGGGCTTGCGCGCGGCCATCGTGATGGCGATCCTCGGCGCGTTCTGGATCGCGACCGCGTGGCCGAGCGGCTCGACGCTGACGCTGAACGCGGCGGCCGTCTGCGCGCTCGCGTCATCGTCGCCGAATCCGACGCGCACCGCGTTCCAGATGGCGGCGGGCACGATCCTGTCGTCGACGCTCGCGATGGTGCTGACGTTCGGCATCTATCCGCATATCGACGGCTTTCCGCTGCTGTGCGCCGCACTGACACCGTTCCTCGCGCTCGGCGTGTGGATGACGACGCGCCCGAAGCTCGCGGGCTACGGCGTCGGCTACTGCATCTTCTTCTGCTTTCTCGCGGGCCCGGACAACGTGATTCATTACGACCCGAGCAGCTTCATCAACGACGCGTTGGCGCTCGCGCTGTCGATGCTGGTCGCGTCGATCGCATTCGCCGTGCTGCTGCCGCCGTCGACGCCGTGGCTGCGCAACCGGCTGCTGATCGATCTGCGCGCGCAGGTCGTGCTCGCGTGCCGCGGACGCATCGGACGCTTGTGGCGGCTGCGTACGCGCTTCGAGAGCGGCGCGCGCGACCTGATGCATCAGATCAACGCGCTCGCGGCGAGCGAAGCCGACGTGCGACGCGACACGATGCGCTGGATGTTCGCGGTGCTGGAGATCGGTAATGCCGTAATCGATCTGCGCAGCGAAGTCGCAACACTGCCGCGCGATGCGCGCTACGCGCCGTCGATGCCGTGGCGCGTCAGCTTGCGCGCGACCTGCTCGGCCGTGAGCCGGCTATTCGAGCGTCCGCGCGCGGAGCGTCTGGACAGTGCACTGGCCGCGACGGCCGATGCGATCGCCGCCGTCCAGCAGACGCTTGCGACCTTCACGCCACCGCGCGACGAGCGACATCAGTTGCAACGCATTTTGAGTCATCTGCATTTCATCCGGAGCGCGCTGCTCGATCCGCAATCGCCGCTGGGGCAACTCGGCGGTGCGGGCGACACGAACGGCGACGCGCCACAAGGAGTTCGTCATGCCACGTGAGATTGCCGTACTCGACGCGTACGTGCCTGCCATCGTGCTGCTGTTCATCGCGGGCGCCGCGATCACCTGGGTGCTCGATCGCGCGATGGCCTGGACGGGCCTGTATCGCGTCGTGTGGCACCCGTCCCTGTTCCGCGCGAGCCTGCTCGTGTGTGTGTGCGGCGTGTTGGGCCTCGCCGTTTATCGTTAAGAAGAGTCGAATCATGACTATCAGAAACATCATTGGATTCATCGCGACGGCCATCGTGTTCGTCGTCGCGATCCTGATCGGCCGTGCGCTGTGGGTGCACTACATGGACGAGCCGTGGACGCGCGACGGCCGCGTGCGCGCCGAAGTCGTCAACATTGCGCCGGACGTGTCGGGCGCGGTGGTCGAGCTGCCGGTGCGCGACAACCAGTTCGTGCACAAGGGCGACCTGCTGATGCAGATCGATCCGTCGCACTACCAGATTGCCGTCGAGCAGGCGCAGGCGGCCGTTGCCGCGCGCAAGGCCGAGTTGCAGATGCGGCGTGACGATGCGCAGCGGCGTGCTGATATGGACAGCCTTGTCGTGTCGAAGGAAAGCCGCGAGAACGCAACGCATACGGCTTCGGCTGCCGAAGCGCAGTATCAGCAGGCGCTTGCTGCGCTCGGTGCCGCGAAGCTCAATCTCGAACGCACGCGGGTGGTGGCGCCTGTCGATGGGTATGTGACGAACCTGAACGTGTATCGCGGTGATTATGCGATTGCCGGTTCGGCGAAACTGGCTGTCGTCGATAGCAATTCGTTCTGGGTTTATGGGTACTTCGAAGAGACCAAGCTGCCGCATGTGAAGGTCGGCGATAAGGCTGATATTCGCCTCATGAGCGGCGGGACTTTAAAGGGGCATGTCGAGAGTATTTCTCGAGGAATTTATGATCGGGATAATCCGCAGAGCCGTGAGTTGCTTGCTGATGTTAATCCGACTTTTAATTGGGTTAGGTTGGCGCAGCGCGTGCCTGTGCGGGTGAAGATTGATTCTGTTCCAGATGGGGTTTTGTTGTCGGCTGGCACGACGTGTACGGTCGTTGTTACGCCGTCGTAAACGGGTTTTTTGTCTGCGACGCAGTCGCTATTTCTGTTTTTGGTTTTTTGGTTTTTTTTTGGTTTTTCGGCTTTGGCTGCGGTGGCATCCGCGAATTCGTATCCGTGCTTCAGGCGTCGCCCCTGTGCGGGGCGGCACCTACTTTTCTTTGCAGCGGCAAAGAAAAGTAGGCAAAAGAAAGCCGCTTTTGTACCTCCGGTGCCTGCCAGCATAACGCCACGGCAGATGTTTCTTTGAGCTGTCGCGCAGCGACGCAACACTCCGTAGAAAGCCCGCAGTCAACCGCGCGCGGCGCGAGAGATGACATCCATCTGGGGCACATTCGGCCGGCTTGTTTTTTGTGCGTTTGCAGTCGGTCTGATTGCGCCGGTATGTGCTCCAGACTGTGTGTAGGGGTTTCGCGCCGTGCGCGGTTAACTGCGGGCTTTCTACGGAGTGTTGGCGTCGCTGCGCGATAGCTCAGCTGCGGCACGCCGCAGCGCCATCCTGGCGGGCACTGGAGGTTTGAAGCGGCTTTCTTTTGCCTACTTTTCTTTGCCGCTGCAAAGAAAAGTAGGTGCCGCCCCGCACAGGGGCGACGCGTGAAGTACGGATACGAAATCGCGGATGCCACCACAGCCAAAAGCAAAAAGCAAAAAGCAAAAGCCCTACCGAAGCGAGAACTTGGCAACAGCCAACTTCAGGCCTTGAGCCTGATCATCAAGAGCCCGCGCAGCCGCAGTAGCCTGCTCAACAAGCGCAGCGTTTTGCTGAGTCCCAGCATCCATCTGCGACACAGCCAGATTAATCTCCTCGATCCCAGAACTCTGCTCGGCGGAAGCAGCCGAGATCTCTCCCATGATGTCCGTCACGCGCTTCACAGCGCGCACAACCTCACCCATCGTCTGTCCCGCGTCCTGCGCGAGTTGCGAGCCGTTGCTCGCCCGCTCCACCGACGCGCTGATCAACCCCTTGATCTCCTTCGCCGCGGAAGCGCTGCGCTGCGCCAGGTTGCGCACCTCGCCCGCCACTACCGAGAAGCCGCGCCCTTCCTCGCCCGCGCGCGCCGCCTCGACGGCCGCGTTCAGCGCGAGGATGTTGGTCTGGAACGCAATCCCTTCGATCACGCCGATGATGTCGCCGATGCTCTTCGCGCTGTCGTTGATCTCACCCATCGTCGCGACCACGCGGCCCACCACGTCGCCGCCCTTCTCCGCAATCGCCGATGCGTTGTCGGCCAGCGTGCGCGCCTGCTTCGCGTTGTCCGCGTTCTGACGCACGGTCGACGTCAGCTCTTCCATGCTGCTCGCCGTCCGTTCGAGCGCCATCGCCTGCTGCTCGGTGCGTTGCGACAGATCGAGATTGCCCATCGAAATCTCGCCCGACGCCGCCGCGATCGCCTCGGCGCTCGACGCAATATGCGCGACCGTCGACGACAGCCCGTTCTGCATGTCGCGCAACGCCGACAGCATGCTCGAGTTGTCGCGCTTGCCGAGCACGATGTCGTTCGACAGATCGCCCGCCGCGATACGGCTCGCGATTTCCTTTGCGTACAAGGGCTCGCCGCCGAGCTGCCGCGCGAGGCGCCGCACGACCCACTCGCTGATCACGAACGCGAGCACGATCAGCGCGACGGTCATCACGGCCATCATCACGAACGACGACTGATAGATGAACGACGACGCATCGATGGTCGCCTTCGCGGCCTTGCCGCGTTGCGCGACGAGTTCGTCGACGAGCTTTTCGAGCTTGCCCGTTTCGACCAGCATCGAGACGTCCATCGTGCCGACCTGCCAGTTCATCTGCGACAGATCGAGCGGCTGCGCCTTCACGAGCGTCACGAAGTCGCGCAGATGGCCGCTCCACACGCCGATCGCGTCAGCGAACTTCTTCTGCTGCGCGGCGGCGTCCGCGGTGTCGGCATATTGCTGGAGCGTGTTGAGTTCGGTCGACAGACCCGCGAGGCCCTTGTCGATATCGGCGCCGAGTTCGTCGCGTTCCTTTGCGGTCGTCGCCGTCAGCAGCATCTTCTGGGCGCGGCTTGCGCGCAGAAGATAGCCGCGCGCTTCCTCGGCGGCCCGGCTGGCGACATGGCCCTGTTCGTAGATCGAGCGCATCTGCCCGTTCAGGCGGCTGATCTGCGCGAGCGAAAACACGCCGATGGCGAGCGTGCCCGCCAGCAAAACCGCAAATGCGAGGCGCAAAGTCTTCTTCACGGACCAGCCGCGCAGCTTCATGCCCCGCTTGCCCGAACGCGCCGGCCCCCCGGCCGCTTCGCCATCCGGCACGAACCCCGCGCCCGGCTGGCCACCCAGCGTAACTGCTTTCATGTTGTCGTCCCCACTTGTATTTCCCTACCGGAAAGGTCAGTTCCGGCATTGCTGCTTTTCTCTCCGGGATGACGGCATCGCCGGCGACGTTCTTGAGGCCGTCCGTGTGCGATTTTCCCGGTCCTGTGCGCGCCGCCTCATGAGCCGCGCGCCGCGTCGGATTTATACATTGGCCAAAATTCGTTGGGCAGATTTCCCACGATTTGCACCGGCATCTGCCGTCGAGCGTCGCCCGAAACACCCGACACGCCGTTCGACGCTTCGACGCGGCGTGCGTTTCGCCCAGAAAACGGGCACGCCGCCCGTCGATCGATGTCCGAAACGCGACAAAACTTGGCCGGACAATTGGCGCGAGACAAACTACACTTCAACAAACGCTAAAAACATCTCGCCGCCGACCGTTTGCCGCAACTGCCGGCGCGCGCTTCCGAGCCACCTCTCCTGACCGACCACATGGAAACCAGCCTCGACAAAGGCGCCCTGGCTGGCGCCACTGCTTCAGCTTCTGCTCCGGCTGCCAAGCCGCAAGCGAAGACCGTTTATTCGATTCTCGGCGCGATCAGTTTTTCGCATCTGATGAACGACATGATCCAGTCGTTGATCCTTGCGATTTATCCGATGCTGAAGGCCAATTTCTCGCTGTCGTTCGGACAGATCGGCCTGATCACGCTCACTTATCAGATCACCGCATCGCTGCTGCAGCCGCTCGTCGGCTTTTACACCGACAAGCATCCGAAGCCGTACTCGCTGCCTGTCGGCATGGGCTTCACGCTGTCGGGTCTGCTGCTGATGTCGGTTGCGCCGAGCTTCGGCGTGCTGCTGATTGCAGCGGCGCTGGTCGGCTGCGGATCGTCGGTGTTCCATCCGGAGTCGTCGCGGGTTGCGCGCATGGCGTCGGGCGGCAAGCATGGTCTTGCGCAGTCGCTGTTTCAGGTGGGCGGCAACGCCGGTTCGTCGCTCGGACCGCTGCTGGCTGCGCTGATCGTGATTCCGCATGGCCAGCGCAGCATCGCGTGGTTTTCGGCGGCGGCGCTGGTCGGCATTCTGGTGCTGACGCATATCAGCCGCTGGTACAAGCATCACCCCGCGACGAAGAAGGCGCGCACGGGCGCCGCACCGCACGCGACGCTGTCGCGCGGCAAGGTAGCGTTCGCGATGAGCATTCTGGTACTGCTGGTGTTCTCGAAGTACTTCTATCTGACGAGCATCAACAGTTACTTCACGTTCTATCTGATCGACAAGTTCCATCTGCCTGTGCAGGCAGCGCAGATCCATCTGTTCGTGTTCCTTGCGGCTGTTGCGGCGGGTACGGTGATCGGTGGACCGGTGGGCGACCGGATCGGGCGCAAGTATGTGATCTGGGTATCGATTCTCGGCGTCGCGCCGTTCACGCTGCTGCTGCCGTATGCGAATCTGTTCTGGACGGGCGTGCTGACCGTGATCATCGGGATCGTGCTGGCTTCTGCGTTCTCCGCGATTCTTGTGTATGCGCAGGAATTGATTCCTGGGAAGGTGGGGATGGTCGCCGGGCTGTTCTTTGGGTTTGCGTTTGGGCTTGGCGGGATTGGGGCTGCCGTGCTCGGGCAGCTGGCTGATGCCACCAGCATTCCTTATGTCTACAAGGTTTGCTCGTTCTTGCCGTTGCTTGGGATCTTGACTGTTTTTCTGCCGGATATTGAGGGGAAGCGGGCTTCTGCCAAAGCCTGAGTTTTTTTGTCTGCGACGCAGTCGCCATGCTTTGCTTTTGCTTTTTGCTTTTCGCTTTTCGCTTTTTGCTTTTGGCTGCGGTGGCATCCGCGATTTCGTATCGGTGCTTCAGGCGTCGCCCCTGTGCGGGGCGGCACCTACTTTTCTTTGCAGCGGCAAAGAAAAGTAGGCAAAAGAAAGCCGCTTCAAACCTCCGGTGCCCGCCCGGATAACGCTGCGGCATGCCACAGTTGAGCTGTCGCTCAGCGACGCCAACACTCCGTAGAAAGCCCGCGGTCAACCGCGCGCGGCGCCCCCCACATACAGTCTGGAGCACATACCGCCGCAATCAGACGGACGGCAAACACACAAAAAAACAAGCCGGCCGAATGTGCTCCAAGGGAATGTCATCTTTCGCGCCGCGCGCGCCTCATTACGGGCTTTCTACGGAGTGCGGACGTTGTTGCGCGACAGCTCAAGGAACATGTGTCGTAGCGGTATCCGGGCAGGCACCGGAGGTTTGAAGCCGCTTTCTTTGGTTACTTTCTTTGCGGCGGCAAAGAAAGTAACTGCCGCCCCGCACAGGGGCAACGCATGAACTACGACGTGGCCTCGCGGATGCCAGCCAGCCAGCCAAAGACCAAAACCAAAACCAAAACCAAAAACCAGAAACCCAAAAGCGAAAAAACCAGAACAACGACTAGCGTCGCAGACGAAAAAAAAGTCATGGTGAACCCGCGTTGCCCACGCCGCACGGCGTGCCCTATCCTGTCCAGACCCGCGTCAGCGTAAAACTGGACATCCCAATGACCTCCTACCGCGAGTTCCACCGCCGCTCGATCGAATCCCCGGAAGACTTCTGGCGCGAGCAAGCCACCCGCATCCATTGGGAAACAAAATTCGACACCGTCCTCGACCGCTCGAATCCGCCCTTCGCGCGCTGGTTCGTCGGCGGCAGGACGAACCTCTGTCACAACGCGGTCGACCGGCATCTCGCGGAACGCGCGCAACAAAACGCGCTCGTCTATGTATCGACGGAAACGGGCATCGAGCGGCGCTACACCTACGCCGAACTGCACGCGGAAGTGAACCGGATGGCGGCCGTCATGCGCTCGCTCGGCGTCAAGCGCAGCGATCGCGTGCTGATCTATCTGCCCATGATCCCCGAAGCCGTGTTCGCGATGCTCGCGTGCGCGCGGCTCGGCGCGATCCACTCGGTCGTGTTCGGCGGATTCGCTGCGCCTAATCTCGCCGCGCGTATCGACGACGCCAAGCCCGCACTGATCGTGACAGCCGATGCGGGCGCACGCGCCGGCAAGGTGATCGACTACACGCCGCTCGTCGATGAAGCGATGTCGCGCGCGACGCACAAGACGCCGCACGTGCTGCTGATCGACCGGCAACTGACGCCCGAGCGTCTGAACGCGCCCTACCTCGTCGCCTACGAGCCGCTGCGCGAGCAGTTCTTCGACGCCCATGTGCAATGCGAATGGCTCGAATCGACGGAACCTTCATATGTGCTCTATACGTCGGGCACGACAGGCAAGCCGAAAGGCGTGCAGCGCGATGTGGGCGGTTATGCGGTGGCGCTCGCGGCGTCGATGGAATACATCTTCGAGGGCAAGCCGGGCGACACGATGTTCACCGCGTCCGACGTCGGCTGGGTGGTCGGTCACAGCTATATCGTCTACGCGCCGCTGATCGCGGGCTTGACGACGGTCATGTACGAAGGCACGCCCATCCGTCCCGATGGCGGGATCTGGTGGCGTCTCGTCGAGCAGTACAAGATCAATCTGATGTTCACCGCGCCGACCGCGATTCGCGTGCTGAAGAAGCAGGATCCGGCGCTGCTGAAGCAGGCCGATCTGTCGAGCCTGCGCACGCTCTTTCTGGCGGGCGAACCGCTCGACGAACCGACGGCGTCATGGATCGCCGATTCGCTCGGCAAGCCCGTCGTCGACAACTTCTGGCAGACGGAAACCGGCTGGCCGATTCTCGCGATCCAGCGCGGCGTCGAAGCGCTGCCGCAAAAGCTCGGCTCGCCGGGCGTGCCCTGCTACGGCTACGACCTGACGCTGCGCAACGAGCACACGGGCGAGCCGTGTCCCGCGGGCGAAAAAGGCGTGATCACGCTCGGCTATCCGCTGCCGCCGGGCTGCATGTCGACCGTCTGGGGCGACGATGCACGCTTCGTGAAAACGTATTGGGAAAGCGTGCCGAACCAGCAGGTCTATTCGACGTTCGACTGGGGCATTCAGGACGAAGATGGCTACGTGACGATCCTCGGCCGCACCGACGACGTGATCAACGTCGCGGGCCATCGACTCGGCACGCGCGAAATCGAGGAAGCGCTGTCGGGCCACAAGGCAGTCGCGGAAGTGGCCGTGGTCGGCGTGACGGATGCCGTGAAGGGACAGGCGGCGATTGCGTTCGTCGTGGTGCGCGATGCGGGTGCGTACGAATCGGACGATGCGCGCGCGAAACTGTCCGCCGAACTGTGCGCGACCGTCGATCGCCATCTCGGCGCGATCGCGCGGCCCGCGCATGTCGTGCTGGTTTCGATGCTGCCGAAGACGCGCTCGGGCAAGCTGCTGCGCCGCGCGATCGCGGCGCTCGCCGAAGGCCGCGATCCCGGCGATCTGCCAACCATCGAGGATCCGTCGGCGTTGCAGCAGATTCGCGAAGCCGTCGCGGCGGCGCTGACTTCGAAGTGACGACCTAGCCGCGCGCCAACAAGAACCGCTTGAGAATCCCGCTTGAATACGTGCCCGCGATCTCAGTCAGGAACGTGACGAACGATGCGGGCGCATGCGCGTCCGCCGTATCCGAAATGGTCCGCACGACGGCGCACGGCACGTTGTATTCGTAGCAGACCTGCGCGATCGCCGCCCCTTCCATCTCGACGGCCAGCGCGTCCGGCAACGAGGCGCGCAGCATATCGACGGCTGTCGCGCTGGCAACGAACTGGTCGCCGCTCAGAATCAGCCCGCGATGCACCACAGGACGCGCCTCGGTCAGAAAACGCTGCGACAGCGCATCGCCCTCTTCTTCGACGAAACGCTCGCAGGCAGCGGCCAGCGCGGCCGTCAACGGCGCATCGGCGGCGAAGCGCGACATGTCGAGCAGCGGCACTTCGAAACGCGGAAAGAGCGGCGACGCATCCATGTCGTGCTGCATCAGCGATTCGGCGACGACGATATCGCCGATCCGCACAGCCGGCCCGACACCGCCCGCGACGCCCGTGAACACGACGGCTTCGACATCGAACGCGTGAATCAGCGCGCTCACCGTCGCCGCCGCCGCGACCTTGCCGACGCGCGCCAGCGTCACCACGCACGGCGCGCCGTGCACCGTGCCGATGTGATAGTCGCGCTTGCCGTGCGTGATGGTTTCGACGGCGCCTTCAGCGCGCATCGCGATCAGCAGATCGCCGAGTTCCTGCTGTAGCGCCGCCATCACGCCAAGCGGACGGCGCGGAATCGTTGCTTCCGAAGGCAGCGCGCTCATTCGACCGCCTGCAGTTTTGCGACGGCCAGCGCGAGCCATTTCTCGCCGTGCCGCTTGAACTTGACGAGCGCCTTCGCGTCGGCGCCGCCGCCTTCGAGCGCGGTGATCGTGCCTTCGCCGAACTTCGTGTGGAACACCTGCTGTCCGACACGGAAGCCCGTGTCCGCCGCGCGTTGTTCGTTGGCGAACGCAGGCAGCGGCGCGTTGGTCGTCGCGTAGCTTTCGCGGCCCTGATAGCCGCCTTGATAGCCGCCGCCCTGCTGACGATCCGGGCGCGAGAACCAGTCGCGGCCCCACGCGGCGTTGTCCGAGCGGCCGCCGCCCCAGCGCGCGCCCGCTTCGACCTTCGGCGTGAGCCACTTGAGCGTTTCCTGCGGGAGTTCGTCGAAGAAACGCGAGCGGATGTTGTAGCGCGTCTGGCCATGCAGCATCCGGCTCTGCGCGAACGACAGATAGAGCCGCTCCTTCGCGCGCGTGATCGCGACGTACATCAGACGACGCTCTTCTTCGAGCCCATCGGACTCCATCGCGCTGTTCTCGTGCGGGAACAGCCCTTCTTCGAGACCCGTAATGAACACCGCCGTGAATTCGAGGCCCTTCGCCGCGTGCACCGTCATCAGCTGCACGGCTTCCTGGCCGGCTTGCGCCTGGTTGTCGCCCGCTTCGAGCGATGCGTGCGACAGGAAGCCCGCGAGCGGCGTCATCGTGTCGGGGTTTTGCGCGGGGTCGGCGGGATTCGCGGCATCGAGCACATCGACGCCAGGATCGTCGGTCGAGACGACCAGTTCAGGCGCGGACGTCGCACCCGGACGCAGCGGAATCGAACGCGCGGGCGTGTCGAGGCCGTAGCCTTCTTCGCTGACGAAGGCGGTCGCGGCATTGACGAGTTCCTGCAAGTTCTCCAGCCGCTCCTGGCCTTCACGCTCGTTCTGATAGAACTCGGACAGGCCGCTCGCGCGCACCACGTATTCGACTGTTTCGGGCAGGCTCATCTGCGCGGTTTCGGCGCGCATCTTCGCGATCAGGTTCGCGAACGTGCCGAGGCTCGTGCCCGCCTTGCCCGTCACGTACGGAATCGCCGCCGCCATCGAGCAGTTGTAGAGACGCGCCGCGTCAGCCAGCTGTTCGATGGAGCGCGCGCCGATGCCGCGCGTCGGGAAATTGACGACGCGCGCGAACGCGGTGTCGTCGTTCGGATTGTCGATCAGGCGCAGATACGCGAGCGCGTGCTTCACTTCCTGGCGTTCGAAGAAGCGCAGGCCGCCATACACGCGATACGGAATGCCCACGTTCACGAGCGTATGTTCGATCGTCCGCGATTGCGCGTTGCTCCGATACAGCACGGCGATCTCGCTGCGCGACAGGCCCGTATTGATCAGCGCGCGAATCTCTTCGACGATCCAGCCCGCTTCCTGCGAATCCGTCGCAGCTTCGTAGACGCGCACCGGCTCGCCGTGGCCCGCGTCCGTGCGCAGATTCTTGCCGAGACGCCGCGAATTGTTCGCGATCAGATGATTCGCGGCATCGAGAATATGGCCGTGCGAACGGTAATTCTGTTCGAGCTTGATCAGATTGCGGACCTTAAACTCGCTTTCGAAGTCGCGCATGTTGCCGACGTTCGCGCCGCGGAACGCATAGATGGACTGGTCATCGTCACCGACCGCGAAGATCGCGTTGTGCTCGCCGGCCAGCATTTTCAGCCACGCGTATTGCAGCTTGTTCGTGTCCTGGAACTCGTCGACCAGAATGTGGCGGAAGCGCGCCTGGTAATGCGCACGCAGCGGCGGGTTGTACGACAGCAGCTCGTAGCAGCGCAGCAGCAGTTCGGGGAAATCGACGACGCCTTCGCGCTGGCACTGCTGGTCGTACGCTTCATACAGTTCGACGAACTTGCGGTTGAAGTTGTCGGAGGCGTCGACGTCTTTCGGCCGCAGGCCCTGCTCCTTCGCGTTGTTGATGAAGTACTGCAGGTTCTTAGCCGGATATTTCTCGTCGTCGATATTCAGGCCCTTCATCAGGCGCTTGATGGCCGACAGCTGGTCCGACGTGTCGAGAATCTGGAACGTCTGCGGCAGGCCCGCGTCGCGGTAATGCGCGCGCAGCATCCGGTTGCACAGGCCGTGGAACGTGCCGATCCACATGCCGCGCGTGTCGATGGGCAGCAGCGCCGACAGGCGCGACATCATTTCGCGCGCGGCCTTGTTCGTGAAGGTGACGCCGAGCACGGTGGGCGGCGACGCGAATCCTTGCTGGATCAGCCACGCGATCCGCGTGATCAGCACGCGCGTCTTGCCGCTGCCTGCGCCCGCCAGAATGAGCGCCGGTTCGTTCGGCAGCGTGACGGCGGCGTGTTGTTCGGGGTTCAGGTTCGCGAGCAGTTCGGGCATGAGTCAGGAGGAAAAACGACGGTTGCGGCGGGTGGTCCGTCATTATAAGACCGGGCGTCGGAGGCTGACGCCGCCCTGCTCTGCCCCTGGCCATTCGGCCAATGTCGTCTGGCCGAGGTGCATCACCTGCGCATCCCTTTATAATTCAAGGTTCCAGGCATTCTTTCCACGCATTTTCCGGCAGATTTTGACGATGACGACAAGCGACAACACGCTGGCCAAGAGTTTCGAGCCGCAGACGATCGAGTCCCAATGGGGCCCCGAATGGGAAAAACGCGGCTACGCCGCTCCGACGATGGAGCCGGGCCGCAAGAATTTCTCGATCCAGTTGCCGCCGCCCAACGTCACGGGCACGCTGCACATGGGCCACGCGTTCAACCAGACCATCATGGACGGCCTGACGCGCTATCACCGCATGCTCGGCGAGAACACGCTGTGGGTACCCGGCACGGACCACGCGGGCATCGCGACGCAGATCGTCGTCGAGCGTCAGCTGGACGCACAGGGCGTGTCGCGCCACGATCTCGGCCGCGAGAAGTTCACCGAGCGCGTGTGGGAATGGAAGCAGCAGTCGGGCTCGACCATTACGGGTCAGGTGCGGCGTCTGGGCGCATCGATCGACTGGTCGCGCGAATACTTCACGATGGACGACAAGATGTCGGCCGCCGTGCGCGACGTGTTCGTGCGCCTCTATGAACAGGGCCTGATCTACCGCGGCAAGCGCCTCGTGAACTGGGACCCGGTGCTGCTCACGGCCGTGTCCGATCTCGAAGTGGTCAGCGAGGAAGAAAACGGCAACCTGTGGCACATCCAGTACCCGCTCGTCGACGGCTCGGGTCATCTGACGGTTGCCACGACACGTCCCGAAACGATGCTCGGCGACGTCGCGCTGATGGTGCATCCGGAAGACGAGTGCTACGCGAAGCTGATCGGCCAGAAGGTCAAGCTGCCGCTGACGGACCGCGAGATTCCCATCATCGCCGACGACTACGTGGATCGCGAATTCGGCACGGGCGTCGTGAAGGTCACGCCCGCGCACGACTTCAACGACTATCAGGTCGGCCAGCGCCACAAGCTGCCGCAGATCGAAATCCTCACGCTGGACGCGAAGATCAACGACAACGCGCCGGAAAAATATCGCGGCATGGACCGCTTCGACGCGCGCAAGCAGGTCGTCGCGGATCTGGAAGCGATCGGCGCGCTCGAATCGGTGAAGCCGCACAAGCTGATGGTGCCGCGCGGCGACCGCACGGGCGTCGTGATCGAGCCGATGCTGACCGACCAGTGGTTCGTCGCGATGAGCAAGCCTGCCCCCGAGGGTACGTTCAATCCGGGCAAGTCGATCGCCGAAACGGCGCTCGACGTGGTGCGCAACGGCCAGATCAAGTTCGTGCCCGAAAACTGGACCACGACGTACTACCAGTGGCTCGAAAACATCCAGGACTGGTGTATCTCGCGCCAGCTGTGGTGGGGTCATCAGATTCCCGCGTGGTACGGCGAGAACGGCGAAATCTTCGTCGCGAAGACGGAAGAAGACGCGCGCGCCAAGGCCGACGCGCAGGGCTACAAGGGCGCACTGAAGCGCGACGACGACGTGCTCGACACGTGGTTCTCGTCGGCGCTCGTGCCGTTCTCGTCGCTGGGCTGGCCGCAGGAAACGCCTGAGCTGCAGGCGTTTCTACCTTCGTCGGTGCTGGTGACGGGCTTCGACATCATCTTCTTCTGGGTCGCGCGCATGGTCATGATGACCACGCACTTCACGGGCAAGGTGCCGTTCGATACCGTCTACGTGCACGGCCTCGTGCGCGACGCCGAAGGCCAGAAGATGTCGAAGAGCAAGGGCAACACGCTCGACCCGATCGATATCGTCGACGGCATCGGTCTCGACGCGCTCGTCGCGAAGCGCACGACGGGCCTGATGAATCCGAAGCAGGCCGCGTCGATCGAAAAGAAGACGCGCAAGGAATTCCCCGACGGCATCCCCGCGTTCGGTACGGACGCGCTGCGCTTCACGATGGCGTCGATGGCCACGCTCGGCCGCAACGTCAACTTCGACCTTGCACGCTGCGAAGGCTATCGCAACTTCTGCAACAAGCTGTGGAACGCGACGCGCTTCGTGCTGATGAACTGCGAAGGCCACGACTGCGGCTTCTCGAAGCCGGGCGCGTGCCAGCCGGGCGATTGCGGCCCGGGCGGCTACACGGACTTCTCGCAGGCCGACCGCTGGATCGTGTCGCTGCTTCAGCGCGTCGAAACGGAAGTCGAAAAAGGCTTTGCCGACTATCGCTTCGACAATGTGGCGAACGCCCTATACAAGTTCGTATGGGACGAATACTGTGACTGGTATCTCGAACTTGCGAAGGTGCAGATCCAGACGGGCACGCCCGAGCAGCAGCGCGCCACGCGCCGCACGCTGCTGCGTGTGCTCGAAACGGTGCTGCGTCTCGCGCACCCGGTGATTCCTTTTATTACGGAAGCGTTGTGGCAGAAGGTGGCGCCGCTCGCGGCGAAGTACCCGGAAGGCAAGGCGGAAGGCGAAGCGTCGATCATGACGCAGCCCTACCCGCTCGCCGAAGCGGGCAAGATCGACGAATCGGCCGAGCAATGGGCCGCCGATCTGAAAGCCGTGATCGATGCATGCCGGAACCTGCGCGGCGAGATGAGCCTGTCGCCGGCGACGAAGGTGCCGCTGCTGGTGACGGGCAACGCGGAGCGTCTCGCGTCGTTCGCACCTTACGCGCAGGCGTTGGCGCGTTTGTCCGAGGTGCAGATCATCGCGGACGAAGCGACGCTGGATGCGCAGGCACATGGCGCGCCAATTGCTATTGTTGGTACGGACAAGCTCGTTCTGAAAGTGGAAATCGATGTCGCAGCGGAACGCGAGCGACTGTCAAAAGAAATCGCGAGATTGAACGCAGAAGTTTCGAAATGTAACGCCAAGCTCCAGAACGAGAGTTTTGTTGCAAAAGCACCGCCGGCGGTCGTTGAGCAGGAGCAAAAAAGGCTGGCAGAATACCAGACCACGATTGGCAAGCTGACCGCACAACTGTCGCGCTTGCCTGCCTGATTCGACGACCCATGCGCGTCGCGCCATCCGGCGTCGGCGCGCATCCCAAACCAGAGGAAGCAGGGTACACACATGCTAAAAGTTACAAAGGCAGTCTTTCCGGTCGCGGGTCTCGGCACCCGCTTCCTCCCTGCCACCAAGGCCAGCCCGAAGGAGATGCTGCCGATCGTCGACAAGCCGCTGATTCAGTACGCTGTCGAGGAAGCGATGGCGGCCGGCATCACCGAAATGATCTTCGTGACGGGCCGCAGCAAGCGCGCGATCGAAGATCACTTCGACAAGTCGTACGAAATCGAGGCTGAACTGGAAGCGCGCGGCAAGGCGAAGCTGCTGGAACTGGTCCGCAGCATCAAGCCGAGCCATGTGGACTGTTTCTACGTGCGTCAGCCGGAAGCGTTGGGTCTTGGCCACGCTGTGCTGTGCGCGGAAAAGCTGGTGGGCGACAACCCGTTCGCGGTGATCCTTGCAGACGACTTGCTGTACGGCAAGCCGCCCGTGATGCAGCAGATGATCGAGGTGTTCGATCACTATCACAGCTCGGTGATCGGCGTCGAAGAGATTCCGCCGTCGGAGACGAAGTCGTACGGTATCGTCGACGGCAAGGAGTGGGAAGACGCGATCATCAAGATGTCGGGCATCGTCGAGAAGCCGGCGCCTGAGGTTGCGCCGTCTAACCTGGGCGTGGTCGGGCGTTATGTGCTGAAGCCGCGGATTTTCGATCATATCCGCGCGTTGAAGCCTGGTGCGGGTGGTGAGTTGCAGCTTACGGATGCGATTCAGTCGCTGCTCGCTGATGAGCAGGTTCTTGCTTATAAGTACCACGGCACGCGGTTTGACTGCGGTAGCAAGCTTGGATATCTGAAAGCTACTGTTGAGTTTGCCTTGCGGCATCCTGAAGTCGCTGCCGACTTCGAAGAGTATTTGCGGACTCGGTCGCCTGTGCTGGAAGGTTGAGGTTTTTGCCTGCAGCAGGCTTTGTTTTTTGCATCACAGCCGTCGTGTCTCGCGACGGCTTTTTTCTTTTTGTTGCTGGCATCCAGCGATTTCGCTGGCATCCTCGTTCGCTGGCATCCGCGAATTCGTATCGGTTTGCTAGTGTTGCCCCTGTGCGGGGCGGCACCTACTTTTCTTTGCAGCGGCAAAGAAAAGTAGGCAAAAGAAAGCCGCTTCAAACCTCCGGTGCCGGCCAGGATAACGCTACGGCACACGTTTCTTTGAGCGGTCGCACAGCGCCGCCAACACTTCGTAGAAAGCCCGCAGTCAGCCGCGCGCGGCGCGAAAAAAGACATCCACTTGGAGCACATTCGGTCGGCTTGTTTTTGTGCGTTTGCCGTCGGTTGATTGCGGCGGTATGTGCTCAGACTGTGTGTGTGCTTTCGCGCCGTGCGCAGTTAACTGCGGGCTTTCTACAGAGTGCGGGGGTCGCTGCGCGACAGCTCAACTGCGGCATGCCGCGGCGCTGCCCTGGCGGGCACCGGAGGTACAAAAGCGGCTTTCTTTTGCCTACTTTTCTTTGCCGCGGCAAAGAAAAGTAGGTGCCGCCCCGCACAGGGGCAACGCCTGAAGCACCGAAACGAATTCGCGGATGCCACCGCAGCCAAAGCAAAAAGCAAAAAGCAAAAAAGCAAAAACTGGCGACTAGCGTCGCAGACAAAAACCCTTCAACGCCGCCGCATCAAAAACACAAAAACCTTATCCGGCATCGTCGAGCTATCGACGATTTCATTCCCTGTCTGCTTGGAAAAAGCAGCAAAATCCCGCTGCGAGCCGGGATCCGTAGC
The DNA here is from genome assembly GCF_030412785.1 of Paraburkholderia sabiae. Classification (NCBI taxonomy): domain Bacteria; kingdom Pseudomonadati; phylum Pseudomonadota; class Betaproteobacteria; order Burkholderiales; family Burkholderiaceae; genus Paraburkholderia; species Paraburkholderia sabiae. The sequence continues at coordinate 1,114,963 of NZ_CP125295.1, read as the reverse complement.
CAGCACTTTAAGAATCTGACCGCTTTCCATATCAGCCAGCGCCTTCTTGGCGCGCAGAATCGGCAACGGGCATTTCAGCCCGCGCGCGTCCACTTCCTTGTGAATCTGAATTTCCATCGACGATGACCTTCCGAGGCGGCGCACTCAGCGCCATGCAGAAGGCTCAAATTTTAACGTAAGCACACAAAGCGCGCCCAGGCCGCGAAAACCCGGACGCGCCCACGACGATCACAGGTCGACGGCCTGCCCGCTCGAAAGCGATTCACGCAACGCAAAACCAATCCGCGTCGCCTCCATCGCGTCGGCCAACGTCGCCCCGCTTTGCCGCCCTTCCCTGACAGCCGCGACGAACGCCCGCGCTTCATGCAGGAACGCGTCCTCGAAGCGATCGAAGAACGTCGGCGTGCACTCGTTGCGGATACCGCTCGCATCCGCGATTTCTACGCGATTCAGACGCGGATTGCGCCCGACATACAGCGCGCCCGCCGTACCGATCACTTCGCTGCCCGTGTCGTTGCCATGCGCCAGCGTCCGCGACGCGTAGAACATCGCCATCCGCCCTCCCTCGAACTCGCAGATCGCCACGCCGTTGTCGACATCGCCGAACTCCCGCAAGCCTTCGTGCAGCGCAATCACGCCGCTCGCATATACGCGCTTCACCTTCGGCATGCCGAGCAGCCAGCGCGCGACGTCGATATCGTGCACCGTGCAGTCGAGAAAAATGCCGCCTGACGTCGGCGCAAAGCGCACGAAAAAGCCCTCGGGATCGTTCTGGTCGCAAGTCTGCGAACGCACCATGAACGGACGGCCGATCGCGCCCGCCTCGATCTTCTCGAACGCGTCGCGATAGCTGGGATCGAAACGGCGCATGAAGCCGATCGTCGCCTGCAACTGCGGATGACGCTGCGACTCGGCGATCACGCGCTCGCACTCGGCAAGATCCAGCGACAGCGGCTTCTCGCAGAACACATGCTTGCCCGCACGCAACGCATCGACGATCTGCTGCGCGTGCAGCGCGGACGGCGTGACGAGCCACACGGCATCCACATCGCGATCGTCGAGCAACGCGGCGTAATCGTCGTAAAGACGCGGCGCGGGCAGCGCGTTGCGCGCCCACTCGCGCTCGGCTTCGACGGGACTGCACGCGGCCACGAGCGCCGCGCCCGACACGCGGTACGCGAGGTTCTCCGCGTGCCGCTTGCCAAGCCGCCCCAACCCGACGATACCGACCCGCAATGGTCCGCCGCTCATCACAGCGCCTCGTTGAGCTTCACCGCGCGGCCTTCGCGCCACGAACGCGTCGCGGCTTCGGCGAGTTCGAGCGCCTTCATGCCGTCGGCGACTGTCGTGCGCACCGGCTTGCCTTGCGTGACGGCTTCGAAGAAATGCGCGATTTCGAGCGCGTACGCAGCGCGATAACGTTCGAGAAAGAAGTGCTCCGGCACGTCGCTCGATACGGCCGACTTCGAATACGCCGTCACTTCCGTCGGACGCACGTTGCCCGCCTGCAGCATCCCTTCGCTGCCGAGCACTTCGAAGCGCTGGTCATAGCCATACGCGGCACGCCGCGCCGTATTGATCTGGCAAAGTCGGCCGCGTTTCGTGCGGATCGTCACCGCCGTCGAACCGATATCACCCGCCTCGGCGATCGCCGGATCGGACAGACAACTGCCCGTCGCGTGCACGGTCTCCGCGTCGTCGTCGAGAATCCAGCGGAAGATGTCGAAGTCGTGAATCAGCATGTCCTTGAAAATGCCGCCCGAGTGCTTGATGTACTCGACGGGCGGCGCGCCCGGATCGCGGCTCGTCACGACGAGCATTTCCGGCGTGCCGATTTCGCCCGCATCGATGCGCGCCTTCAGCGCCGCGAACGTCGGATCGAAGCGGCGCTGGAAGCCGATCATGCACACGACGCCCGCCTTCGCGACGGCATCGGCGCAGGCGCGCGCGCGTTCCAGCGTCAGATCGACGGGCTTCTCGCAGAACACGTGCTTCTTCTGCGCCGCCGATTGCAGGATCAGATCGGCGTGCGTGTCGGTGCTCGAACAGATCACCGTCGCGCCGACCGACGCATCGCCCATCGCGCCGTCGATATCGGCCACCTGCGCGCCGTATTGCGCGGCGAGCGCTGCCGCCGCCTCGCGATTCACGTCGACCACATACTTGAGCCGCACGCCCGGCTGCCGCGCGAGATTGGACGCATGAATCTTGCCGATGCGCCCCGCGCCGAACACTGCCACGTCGATCGTCTTGCCTGCCACTTCAGTCATCGTATCCTCCAGTGTCTGTCGACTCTTCTACGTTCAATTCGAGCTTGTACGCGAGCGCGATGAACAGCGCCTGGCACAGGCAGATCGTGCTGGTCAGCGAGCGGAACGCAAACGCGCTGCCCTCTTTCACATACAGCTGCGTGCTCGCATAGCGCGCGAGCGGCGATAGCTGGCTATCCGTAATGACGAGCGTCTTCGCCTGATGGTGATGCGCGACGCGCAGGCAATACTGCGTCTCCTTGCCGTACGGCGCGAAGCTGATCGCGATCACGACATCGCCCTTCTTCACGCTGCGAATCTGCTCGCGATACATCCCGCCGAATCCCGACACCAGATGCACGCGCTTCGGCGTGTGCTGCAACGCGTAGACGATGTAGCTCGCGACGGGAAACGAGCGCCGCACGCCGATCACATAGATGTTGTCCGCCTGCTGCAGCATCTTCACGGCGGCGTCGAACTGCGCGTCGTCGAGCGAGCCTTCGAGTTCGTCCAGACCGTCGCGGCACGCGGCCACGAATTCCCGCGCGACACTGCCGCCCGACAGCCGCCCAGGCTTCTCGTCGATCAGCTTGCGGATGCGCTGCTGATAGCTCTGCGCCGAACCGCCCTGCGTCGTGTACGCCTGACGGAACACCGCCTGCAGATCGGAAAAGCCCGAGAAACCGAAACGCTGCGCGAAGCGCACCACGGCGGACGGATGCACGCCGCAACTCGCCGCGATGTCGCTGGTGCGATCGACCATCACGCTCGAACGATGCTGCTCGAGATACGTCGCGACGCTCTTCAACTGACGCGGCAACGACTCGTAGTTCTCCGCGATGCGCTGCATCAATTCTTCGACGCTCGGCAACTCTTCTGTGCTGTCTTCCGGCATGGCGCTGACCTCTGTGTTTTTTTGCAGCGCAAAACCGCACCCGAAACGCGTTTCGCAGAACGCAAACGAACGGAAATGCACTGTCCCGACGTTGCGGAGTATAGGCAGAACCGAAAGCAAATGGAATGGATTTTCCATTTTTTCTTTGACATGAAATTTTCATTGCACGTCTCGAAAAACTGGCCTACTCTTGGTCCTGAGCGATGACGCAACGGCGAGCCGGCATCACCTCGCAAAGCGTCAGACGCTCCCCTCAAATACGAACAGACAAAGGTGGAGACAATGAGACTTTGCAAAGGCAAGGCTTCGTTCAAGGTTCTGGCAGCAGCGCTGACGCTGGCGGCGGGCATCGGCGCGATGACGGCGGCATCGACGGCGCAGGCGGCGGACGCGAAGTTCGTGCTGATCAGCCACGCGCCGGACTCCGACTCGTGGTGGAACACCATCAAGAATGCGATCAAGCAGGCCGACGAAGATTTCAACGTCGAAACCGACTACCGCAACCCGCCCAACGGCGATCTCGCCGACATGTCGCGCCTGATCGAGCAGGCGGCCGCGCGCAACTATGACGGCGTGATCGTGACCATCGCCGATTTCGACGTGCTGAAGAGCTCGCTCGGCAAGGTCACGGGCAAGAAGATTCCGCTCGTCACGATCAACTCGGGCACGGAAGAACAGAGCGCGCAACTCGGCGCGATCATGCACATCGGCCAGCCTGAATACGTGGCGGGCAAGGCAGCGGGCGAAAAAGCCAAGGCTGCCGGCGTGAAGTCGTTCCTGTGCGTGAACCACTTCGCGACCAACGTCGTGTCGTTCGAGCGTTGCCGCGGTTTCGCGGATGCGCTCGGCGTGAACTACAAGACCTCCACGATCGATTCGGGCCAGGACCCGACGGAAATCCAGTCGAAGGTCAGCGCCTATCTGCGCAACCATCCGAAGACGGGCGCGATCCTGACGCTCGGACCGACGCCCGCTTCGGCGACGATCAAGGCCGTGCAGCAGATGGGCCTCGCGGGCAAAATCTACTTCGCCACGTTCGACTTCTCGGACGACATCGCGAAGGGCATCCAGGACGGCACGATCCAGTTCGCGATCGATCAGCAGCCGTATCTGCAAGGCTATATCGCCGTCGCCGTGCTGGCGATCGTGAAGAAAGAACACACGACCGATCCGACGAAGATCCGGCAGATCCTGCAGGCCAATCCGAAGTTCAAGGAGCGTCTGCAAACTTACGGCCTCGAGCCGTCGTATGGGCCGAAGAACATCCGTTCCGGTCCGGGCTTCATCACGAAGGCGAATATCGACAAGGTCATCAAGTACGCGGGCCAGTACCGCTGACGGACTGACTTCTTTAGCCAATACGCGGTACCGGGCGCGCCAGCATCGCGCGACCCCGGCGGACCTTTGCACGCTTTTTTTTGTGCGATGACAGCCGCCATCGTCGGGCGCCCCGACCGCGATCTTCACCGGCTTTCCGCGCGTCTCTCGCCACTCTCACGAGTGAAACCGCGCGTCAGAGCTGAATGCATGGACATTGGAGACATCATGGGCGTAGCCGGCAAACACTTTCCATCGCATGGTCACGACGCACCGAACGACGCGTCGGACGCCACCGCGCAATCCACCGCACCGGCGAACCCCGCTGACGAACGCATCCGCAAGGAATCGTTCTTCGGCCATGTGCTGAACCGGCCGGAATTCGCCGCGATCTCGGGCACCGTGCTGGTCTTCCTCGTGTTCGCGCTCACGGCGGGCAGCTCGGGCATGTTCAACCTCGACGGCGTGATGAACTGGTCGCAGGTGTCCGCGTATCTCGGCATTCTCGCCGTCGGCGCGTGTCTGCTGATGATCGCCGGCGAGTTCGATCTTTCCATAGGCTCGATGATCGGCTTCGCGGGCATGATGGTCGCGATTCCCGCCGTCTATTTTCACTGGCCGATCTGGGCGTCCATCATCTTCGCGTTCGCAGGCTCGATGGCGCTCGGCGCACTGAACGGCTATCTCGTGATGCGCACGCGCCTGCCGTCGTTCATCGTGACGCTCGCGTTCCTCTTCATTCTGCGCGGCCTGACGCTCGCGCTGTCGATCATGGTCGCGGACCGCACGATCATCTCCGGTGTCGGCGATCTCGCGCAGGCTGATGCCGTGACCAACTTCCTGTTTCATGGCGTCGCGCTGCACGGCCTCTTCACGAGCCTCGCGCACATGGGCATCGGCTCGCTGCTCGACAACGGCCAGCCGCTCGTCCCCGGCATTCCCAAAGTGCTGCTGTGGTGGTTCGCATTGGCCGCTGTGGGTGCGTTCGTCCTCGCGAAGACGCGCTACGGCAACTGGGTGCTCGCCGTCGGCGGCGATGCGAATGCCGCGAAGAATGTCGGCGTGCCCGTGCGCCGCGTGAAGATTTCCCTCTTCGTGCTGACGGCCTTCTGCTCGTGCCTGTTCGCCGTGCTGCAGGTGTGCGACATCGGTTCCGCTGCCGCCGACCGCGGCCTGCAAAAAGAATTCGAAGCGATCATCGCCGCGGTGATCGGCGGCACGCTGCTGACGGGCGGTTATGGCTCGGTAGTGGGCGCGTGCTTCGGCGCGCTGATCTTCGGCGTCGTGCAGATCGGCATCACCTATACGAACGTCAGTTCCGACTGGTTCCGCGTGTTCCTCGGCGTGATGCTGCTGATCGCGGTGCTGTTCAACCACTATGTGCGCCGTCGCGTGGCGCAGTCGTAATCGACAGGGGAAACGATCATGTCCGACACTCTCAAGCAGGACGACGTCATCCTGTCGCTCGAAAACGTCAGCAAGTATTTCGGCAAGGTGATCGCGCTGTCAGGCGTCACGCTGCGGCTGAAGCGCGGCGAAGTGCACTGCCTGCTCGGCGACAACGGCGCAGGCAAGTCCACGCTCATCAAGACGCTCGCGGGCGTGCACCAGCCCTCTTCCGGCGATTACCTCGTGGACGGCAAGAAGGTCAACTTCGAATCGCCGAGCGACGCGCTCGATATGGGCATCGCCACCGTCTATCAGGATCTCGCGCTGGTGCCGCTCTTGTCCGTCGCGCGCAATTTCTTCATGGGACGCGAGCCGCAGAAGAAGCTCTTCGGCCTCGTCAACGTGATGGACCTCGACACGAGCGCACGCATCGCCCGCGACAAGCTCGCTGAAATGGGCATCATGGTGCGCGACCCGCATCAGCCGATCGGCACGATGTCGGGCGGCGAACGGCAATGTCTGGCGATTGCGCGTGCGATTCACTTCGGCGCACGCGTACTGATTCTCGACGAACCGACAGCCGCACTCGGCGTGAAGCAGAGTTTCAATGTGCTCAAGCTGATTCACAAGGCGCGCGCGAAAGGCATCTCCGTGATCTTCATCACGCACAACGTGCATCACGCGTACCCCATCGGCGATTCGTTCACGCTGCTCAATCGCGGCAAGTCGATGGGCACGTACACGAAGGACACCATTTCGAAGGACGAAGTGCTCGACATGATGGCGGGCGGCGCGGAGATGCAGAAGATGATCAGCGAACTGGAAGGCGCGGAGATCTGAGCCCTGGCGCTCTCTCTTTTGCCTACAGCACAACCGGGACACACACATGGCTCTTACCAGCAACCCCACGCCTCGCGACGCGAGCCGCTTCGCGGCGGGCCGCAGCCGCGACATCATCTGCCTAGGCCGGCTAGCCGTCGATCTGTACGCGCAGCAGGTCGGCTCGCGTCTCGAAGACGTCGCGAGCTTCGCGAAGTATCTGGGCGGCTCGTCGGCGAACATCGCGTTCGGCTGCGCGCGACTCGGGCTGAATGCGTCGATGCTCGCGCGCGTCGGCAACGACCACATGGGCCGCTTTCTCACCGAAACGCTCACGAAGGAAGGTTGCGACGTCGAGCACGTGCGCGTCGATCATGAGCGTCTAACGGCTCTCGTGCTGCTCGGCCTGAAAGACCGCGATACGTTCCCGCTGATCTTCTATCGCGAGAACTGCGCGGACATGGCCGTCGATGAAAACGACTTCGACGAGGCGTACATCGCTTCGTCGAAAGCGCTGCTCATTACGGGCACGCATTTTTCGACGGAACAGGTGAACCGCACGAGCCGTCGCGCGCTCGAATACGCGCGACGTAACGATGTGCGTACCGTGCTCGACATCGACTATCGGCCGGTGTTGTGGGGACTTACGGGAAAGGCTGACGGCGAGACGCGCTTCGTCGCAAACGACGGCGTGAGCACGCATATCCAGAGCATCCTGCCGCTCTTCGATCTCGTGATCGGCACGGAAGAAGAGTTTCGCATCGCGGGCGGCAAGGACACGCTGATCGACTCGCTCGCGCAGGTGCGCAAGGTGACGGCCGCGACGCTCGTCGTGAAGCGCGGGCCGCTCGGCTGCCAGATCATCGAGGGCGACGTGCCCGCTTCCATCGACGACGCGCCGATTCAAGGCGGCGTCGAAGTCGAAGTGCTGAACGTGCTCGGCGCAGGCGATGCGTTCGCGTCGGGCTTCCTGTCCGGCTGGCTGCGCGACGAGCCGCTCGAAGCGTGCGCGCGCTCGGCGAACGCGAGCGGCGCGCTGGTCGTGTCGCGTCACGGCTGCGCGCCCGCGATGCCGACGCCCGCCGAACTCGACTACTTCCTGCGCGAAGCGAAAGCGGACCCGGCACGCATGCGCCGCCCCGACCGCGATGCGACGCTCGCGCGGCTGCATCGCGTGACGCCCGCTCGCAAAACGTACGATGAAGTGCTCGGCTTCGCGTTCGATCATCGCAACCAGTTCTTCGAACTCGCGCAGCAGACGGGCGCGGACCCGGCGCGCATTTCGACGCTCAAGCGCCTGTTCGTCGAAGCCGTCAAACAGACGGAAGAAGCGCTCGGCCTGCAAGGCAAGGTCGCCGTGCTGATCGACGATCGCTACGGTCAGGATGCGCTCAACGAAGCGACGGGACGCGGCTGGTGGATCGGCCGTCCTGTGGAGTTGCCGGGCTCTGTGCCGCTCGTATTCGATCATGGCCGCTCGGTCGGCACGACGCTGACGAGCTGGCCGCGCGAGCATGTCGTGAAATGCCTCGTGCAATTTCATCCCGACGAACCGATCGAACAGCGCATCGAACAGGAAGCGCAACTGCGCGCCCTCTACGACGCCGTGCAGGAATCCGGCCATGAACTGCTGCTCGAAGTGATTCCGCCGAAGCATCTGCCCGGCGGACCGGACGTCGTGTTTCGCGCGCTGAAACGGTTGTACAACATCGGCATCTATCCGGAATGGTGGAAGCTCGAACCAATGGATGCATCGCAATGGCAAGCCGTCGATGCGCTGATCCAGGAGCGCGATCCGTATTGCCGCGGCGTCGTGCTGCTTGGGCTGTCTGCGCCCGTCGAGCAGATGATGGAAGGCTTCCGCGCGGCGGCGCAATCGAAGACCTGCAAGGGCTTCACGGTCGGCCGCACGATTCACTATGAGCCGAGTCACGCGTGGCTTGCAGGCGAAATCAGTGACGACGAAGTGATCGCGCGCGTACGACGCACATTCGAAACGCTGATCCAGTCGTGGCGCGAGCATCGCGCGGCAGCGGGCGCGGGTGATGGCACAGCGCATGCGGGCTCATCGCGTAACGTTCATCAGGAGCAGGCGGCATGAATCAGCGCGTGTTGCATCATGATGTCGCGGCATCGCCCGATGCCGTTGCTCAGGCCAATGCCGACGGCACGATCCGTCTGACGGCGGCACAGGCCGTCGTTCGCTATCTCGCTGCGCAATTCGTCGAAACGGAGGACGGCGCGGGCACGGAGCCGCTGTTCGGCGGCGTGTTCGCGATCTTCGGGCACGGCAACGTCGCGGGACTCGGCGAAGCGCTTTATCAGCATCGTCACGAACTGCCGACTTACCGCGCGCACAACGAACAGGCGATGGCGCATAGCGCAATCGCTTTCGCGAAGGCACATTTCCGTCGACGCATGATGGCCGTGACGACATCGATCGGCCCCGGCGCGACGAATCTCGTGACGGCGGCGGCGCTCGCGCATGTGAACCGCTTGCCCGTGTTGCTGCTGCCCGGCGATATCTTCGTGTCGCGTGCGCCGGATCCTGTGTTGCAGCAGGTCGAGGATTTCCACGACGGCGGCATCTCGGCGAACGACGCGTTCAAGCCAGTGTCGCGATACTTCGATCGCATCGTGCATCCGGCGCAATTGCTCAACGCGTTGCCGCGCGCGATTCGCGTTCTGACAGATGCCGCGTTGTGCGGTCCTGTCACGCTCGCGCTGCCGCAAGACGTGCAGGCCACCGCATACGACTATCCCGCCGATTTCTTCGAACCGCGCGTCGTCAAGTTTCATGCGCCCTCGCCCGTCGAACACGAACTCGCCGATGCGCTGCTCGTGCTGCGCAACGCGAAGCGTCCGATGATCGTCGCGGGCGGCGGCGTGCTGTATGGCCGCGCGACCGATGCGCTGAAGGCGTTCGCGACGAAGCACGGCGTTCCCGTCGCTGAAACGCAGGCGGGCAAGAGCGCGCTCGCATGGGACGATCCGCTGAATCTCGGTGCGCTCGGCGTCACCGGTTCGCCCGGAGCGAACGGGATCGCGCACGAAGCCGATTGCGTGCTCGCTGTCGGCACGCGTCTGCAGGACTTCACGACGGGCTCGAACACGCTCTTCACGCAGGCGCAGGTGATCGGCATCAATGCGAATGCATTCGATGGCCTCAAGCATCGCGGTTGCATCGTGCAGGCCGACGCAAAGCTCGCACTTGAAGCGTTCGGCTCGCGACTGGAAGGATGGATAGCGGACAGCGCGTGGACCGCACGTGCGCAACAACACGCGAACGAGTGGCGCGACATCGTGCAGAAGCTCACGCATGCGCAGCAACGCGACAACGTGCTTCCCTACGACGCCGACGTAATCGGCGCAGTACAACGTTCGAGCGGACGCTCCACAACCGACGACATCGTCGTCTGCGCCGCCGGCACACTGCCTGCCGAATTGCACAAGCTGTGGCGCGCGGGACGTCCGGGCGCGTATCACGTCGAGTACGGTTATTCGTGCATGGGCTACGAGATCGCGGGCGGACTCGGCGCGAAGCTCGCGCGTCCTGAGCGCGAAGTCATTGTGATGGTCGGCGACGGCAGCTATCTGATGATGAACAGCGAAATCGCGACATCGGTGATGCTCGGCGCGAGGCTGATCGTCGTCGTGCTCGACAATCGCGGCTATGGCTGCATCAACCGCTTGCAGCAGGCCTGCGGCGGTGCACCGTTCAACAACATGTTCGACGACTGCGTACAAGGCTCGCCCGGCGCGCCGCAAATCGACTTCGCTGCACACGCGCGCGCGATGGGTGCGCAGGCCGAGCACGTCGCGAACGTGCAGGAACTCGAAGCCGCGATGCAACGCGCGCGCGCCTCGGATCGCACGTACCTGATCTGCATCGACACCGATGCCGCGCGCACCACGGACGAAGGCGGCTGGTGGTGGGAAGTCGCCGTGCCCGAAGTGTCGCCGCGCGAAGGCGTGCGCAGCGCACGCGCCGATTACGAAGCGCATATGAATGCGCGTGGCCGAAACAACGAGTGAGGAAGCGCACATGAGTCAGTTCGAAGTACGCATCGGCATCAATCCGCTGTCGTGGATGAACGACGATCTGCCGTCGCTCGGCGGCGAGACGCCGCTCGACGTCGCGCTCACGGAAGGACGCGAAATCGGCTATCAGGGGTTCGAGCTGGGCAACAAGTTTCCTCGCGAGCCCGAAGCGTTGAAGGCGCTGTTCAAACAGTACGACCTGTCGCTCGTGTCGGGCTGGTATTCGGGTCGGCTCGCGGACTTTAGCCGCAGCATCGACGACGAATGCAAAGCCGCCGATGCGCATCTGGAATTGCTCGCGAAGAACGGCGCGACGGTGATGGTGTACGGCGAAGTGCACAACACGATTCAGGGTTCGCCCTTCCCGCTTTATCAGCGGCCGCGCTTTTTCACCGACGAGCAATGGAACACATACGCACAGCGCCTGAACGAATTCGCGCGCTATACGTTGAGCAAGGGCGTGCGTGTCGCGTATCACCATCATATGGGCGCGTATGTCGAAACGTCTGCCGACGTCGATCGCTTGATGTCGTTGACGACCGAAGACGTGGGGCTGCTGTTCGACGCGGGCCACATTACGTTCGCGGGCGGCGACGCGCTTGCCGTGTTGAACCGGCACATCGGACGCGTGTGTCATGTGCATTGCAAGGACGTGCGCCCTTCCGTGATGAAACTCGCGCGCAATCGCAACTGGAGTTTTCTCGATGCGGTGATCGCAGGAGCGTTCACGGTGCCCGGCGACGGCGCAGTCGATTTCCCTGCGATCATCGATACGTTGAAGCGTCATGGTTATCGCGGCTGGCTCGTGGTCGAAGCGGAGCAGGACCCGGCCGTCGCACCGTCGTATGCTTATGCGCAGAAGGGGTATCGCACGTTGCGCACGCTCGTCGATGCGCCCCTCGATGTCGCACAGGAGGCAGCATGAGTTTGCTCGTGAAAGCGACGCGCGAAGGACAGACGATCGCGCGTGTCACGCCGGAATCGGCGGGCTGGAGGTATGTCGGATTCGCCGCTTACCGGATGGAGCCGAATGAAGTGGTGCATGTGCTCGAAGCATCGCGCGAGGTGTGCATCGTGGTGATGGCGGGCGCCGTCGATATCGAAACGGATGCGCAAACGTGGTCCGCGCTTGGATCGCGTGACAGTGTGTTCGAAGATAGCGCGCCTGTTGCTCTTTATTTGCCGCCGAATACGCGGGCGATTGTGCGTGCTAATCGTTTTGCCGAGGTTGGCGTGGCCAGTGCGCCTGCGAAGGGGGAATATCCGGCGCGGCTGATCGAGCCTTCGCAGATGAAGCGCTCGGTGCGCGGCAAGGGCGCGAATACGCGGTTCGTGTGCGATATTCTTCCGCAGACTGAGCCTGCTGAGTCATTGCTCGTTGTCGAGGTGCGCACGCCTGGCGGGCATTCGTCGAGCTATCCGCCGCATAAGCACGATACGGAGAATGTTCCTGCGGAAAGCTCGCTCGAAGAGACTTACTATCATCGGCTTAGTCCAACGCAAGGGTTTGCGTTTCAGCGCGTGTATACCGATTCGCGCGATATCGATGAATCGCTGGCTGTTGAGGATCACGATGTTGTGATGGTGCCGCGTGGGTATCATCCTGTTGTTGTTCCCTACGGGTATGACTCGTACTATCTCAATGTTATGGCTGGGCCTGCCAGGACATGGCATTTCAAGAATGATCCTAAGCATGAGTGGATCATTGAGCGTGATTCCAAATCTTGATTTTTTTTGTCTGCGACGCTAGTCGCCATTCTGGTTTTTTCTGTCTGCGACGCTAGTCGCCGTATGTGTCAGCTTGGGCATCCGCGATTTCGTTTCGTTTTGCTAGCGTCGCCCCTGTGCGGGGCAGCACCTACTTTTCTTTGCAGCGGCAAAGAAAAGTAGGCAAAAGAAAGCCGCTTTTGTACCTCCGGTGCCCGCCAGGGCAGCGCCGCGGCATGCTGCAGTTGAGCTGTCGCGCAGCAACCTCCACACTCCGTAGAAAGCCCGTAGTCAGGCGCGCACGGCGCGAAAAGCCCACACACAGTTTGGAGCACATACCGCCGCAATCAGACCGACGGAAAAGGCAAAAAAACGTGCTGGCCGAATGTGCCCCAGGCGGATGTCGTCGTTCGCGCCGCGCGCGCCTGACTGCGGGCTTTCTACGGAGTGTTTGCGTCACTGCGCGACCGCTCAAAGACCGTGTGCCGTAGCGCTATTCTGGCTGGCACCGGAGGTTTGAAGCGGCTTTCTTTTGCCTACTTTTCTTTGCCGCTGCAAAGAAAAGTAGGTGCTGCCCCGCACAGGGGCAACGCTAGCAGACGGACATGAAACCGCGGATGCCAGCGCAGCAAAAGCAAAAACAAAAAACCAAAAACCAAAAGAATGGAATGGCGACTAGCGTCGCAGACAAAAAAATCAACGCCGACCGGCAAGATCAACAACCAACGCACCATCTTCCCGCATCATCACTTTCCCTTTAGCGACATCACGCCGATAGGCATAAAGCTCGAACCGCATCGGTTCGGCCCCACCACGTCGAGTGTCATGAATCAAAGTCCGCCCATTCACAACAAGCGAATTGAACATCTTGACATCGCCGGACTCGATAAAAACAAAACTACTCCCCGCGTCAGCGGGCACCTTCCCGACAGGCAAAGACAAATCACGCTTGAACCGAAGCACGAGCCCTTCATCGGTAACTCGAGCACCGGCAAGACGCCCCTGCAGCAATGGCGCAGGAAACACCGAATACTGATCGAACACGAGTTCGTTCCCGTTCAATACAACACCCTTGCGCTCAAACGGCGTCAACGAAGAAAGCGGCACATCCAAAGCCCGCAACATCCCCGCTTGCGGCACACCAAGCACCTTCACCGACTCGGGCCGATAAACGATATGCCGCTCATCGCGCACAGCGATCGTCCCCCGCATCGTCGTCGGCAGCCACGTGCCCGGAAAGTGATTCCATAGCTTGATGCCGCCCGTCACCTGCAACTCGCCATCGACAGGCGTCAGTTGCAGATCGTTCAGCGAACGCGGCGCATAGTCGAGCAGATAATCGTTGAAGAGCGCCGCCATCGCGGGCCACGGCTCGACCACTTCGCCATCGATGATGTGTATGTCGTATTGCGTCGGATCGTCGAGATCGACAGGCTGTCCGGGATGCTTCGGCACCATCTGCGCATCGAGCGACCGCACATGAAAACCGATCCGCCCCGATACATAGAAGTCCACGTTCTGCATGTGAATCAGCGGCGCGGGGCCAGGCGAATTTCGTTCGTCCGATATCGCGCCAGACTTCGTTGTATCGAGACTCACGGGCACCGCTCTCGCGCCCGCGTCGCGCAAAAACGGCACACGCTGCCATTGCGCCCGCGCCGATGCCAGTTCGGCCTGCTGCGTGCGGATAAAACTGTCGTTCAATTTCGCGCTCGCGCTGCCGATACCGATACCGACGCCACGCTCCGTATCTCGCGATGCCCCCGCGAGCGCCACATACGACGGCAGATGCACATTCAGCGCGCCCGCTTCGTCGAAGGTCAGATAGCCCGCCGCCATCTGCTCGCGATAGCGATACAGATCGAGCACGAACGGCGCGTTGGTATCGATGGGCGTGATCGCCATGTCGATGTTCATCGGCATCGAGCGCATGAACTTCACGTCGCCGCCTTCGATCAACAATCCGCGCACAGGCATCGATGCGGGCCACGCAATGTCGTTCAGCGTGTGATCGTCGAGCGTGAAGCGCACGCCATCGGGATGAATCGCGATCTGCGTAATCGTCATCTTCAACGCGGGCGGCGGCGTGAGCTTCGCGACCTGCATCACGACATCGTCGCCATCGAGCCGCGCAATCGGCGTCTCCACGTTCAGCAGATCGGCCATCTTCACGTGCGCGGCCTGCATCAGTTTGTCCGCGGCGACGCCCGCCACTTCGACATGCTCTGCATGGAACGCCATCTCGTTCGCGTTGCGCATCGACAGCGTGCCCGTCAGCACGATAGGCACCCAGCCGCCACGCTGCATTTCGCCCGTGATGCGCAAGCGCCCTTCTTCCGGCACGACGCGCATGTTGCGCAACGGCGGCCCTCGATACTGGAACAGATAACGGTCGAAAATCGCCGTGAGCTTCGCGGCATCGAGCGTCACTTCGCCGCGATGCACGTCGATGGTGACGCTGTTCGGATCGTCGAACACGATCGGCGCGCCCGCGCGCACAGGCACGAGCGTCGCCGCCATCCTCTGGATCTGAAAGCCGATGTCGCCCGTCACGCGAAAATCGACATCGCGCGCGAACATCATCGAACCGTCGATGCCTGAATCGCGCAACGTCAAAGGACGCACGCGCTTCATGCTCATGCCGCTTGCGGACGGCTCGCGGTTCGCGATCACCTGTTCGGCGGAAAGCTGCTTTTGCTTCGACGCTTCGATCGAAGGCAACGCGGACGATGCTTGCGGCGCAGCGGAGTTTGCATCGGCACACGCCGATACGATCAGTGACGCGTACAACATCGCTGCGGCCAGCATGCAGCGCACGATGTCGCGTCGAAGCGCGCGTATCTCGTCGATCATGTCTCCTCCTCTCGCCGGCTCGTTCGATGACGGGCCATGCGCTTCTGATGATTGTCGTGGTTTGTCCGCGCGCTGCCGACAAGATTTCTGGAGGACGTTCACCAAACGCGAGCGCGTTTGATTCGATGAAAACAGGCGTCGAAGAGGCTTATCGCACGGTGCTTCGCGCGATAACGGGAGATTCGCTCAAACAGCCAACCGATGTGACGCGACGCAAGCTCAGCCCACGCCGAGCCATTCCTGCATCACATCGGGCCGACGACGGAACGTTTCGAGCGTGTCGTCGAACACGATCTCGCCATGTCCCATCACGGCGATGCGGCTTGCAAGGCGATCCGCGATCACGAGCCTTTGCTCGATCAGCAGCATCGCGACGCCCCGCTCGCGCAACAGCGTCAGCGCCGCGGCAAGCTGCGCGACGACCTGACCCGCGAGCCCTTCCGTCGGTTCGTCGATCACGACGAGATCGGGATCGCCGAGCAGCGCGCGTGCCACCGACAGCATCTGCTGCTCACCGCCCGACAACGCGCCCGCTTTCGTGCGCCCACGTTCGCGCAGCACGGGGAACAGCCTGTGCGCATCGTCGAGTGTGAAGCGTGCGGCACGCTTGCCCTCGCGCGGTTTGATGCCGAGCAGCAGGTTCTCGCGCACTGTCAGCGTCGGAAACACGTCGCGTTGTTCGGGCACGTAGCCGATGCCGAGACGCGCGATTTCGAAAGTGCGTTGCCCGGCGAGCGAGCTTCCCGCGAAACGCATCACGCCCTGCGTACGCAACATGCCCATGATCGCCT
This sequence comes from Paraburkholderia sabiae, assembly GCF_030412785.1. Lineage (NCBI taxonomy): Bacteria > Pseudomonadati > Pseudomonadota > Betaproteobacteria > Burkholderiales > Burkholderiaceae > Paraburkholderia > Paraburkholderia sabiae. The sequence goes on along the minus strand of NZ_CP125295.1, from coordinate 1,098,902 downwards.
TCGCCAACGTCGAGCGTCCGGAGCCATTGCGGCCCGCGAGCGCGACCGCTTCGCCTGCTTCGATTTGCAGGCTCACGCCATGCAGCGCCTGGCTCGCGCCGTACCACGCGCGAAGATCGTGAATCTCCAGTAGCGGGTTCATCGCGCCGCTCCATGAGTCACATCGTCGATGTCGCCAAGATACGCGGCGCGCACGGCGGGATCGGAGCGAATGGCGTCGGGCGTGCCCGTCGCGATCACCTCGCCTTGCACCAGCACGCTGATCCGGTCCGCGAGACCGAACACCACGTCCATATCGTGCTCGACCATCAGCAGCGTGCGCCCCGCCGTCGCGCTGCGAATCAGTTCGACGGCACGCGCCGCTTCAGCGCGATTCATGCCTGCCGTCGGTTCGTCGAGCAGCAGCGTGTGTGCGCCGCTCGCCAGCGCAAGGCCCAGATCGAGCGCGCGTTGTTCCGCGTAGCTCAGCGTGCCCGCAATCGCATCGCGCCGTTCGCCGAGCGCGACCGATTCCAGCACGGCTTCGGCGGCCTCGTCGGCTTCGCGCGTCGTGGTGTAGCGCTGCCACCATCGCATGCGATCGCGATTCGCGATCTGCGCGGCGCAACGCAAGTTGTCGAACACGCTGAGCTTCGCGAAACAACGTGTCGTCTGAAAACTGCGCGCGAGTCCGCGTCGACAGATCGCAGCGGGCGCGAGCCGCGTGATATCGGCGCCATACAGTTCGATGCGCCCCGCGCTCGGCCGCGCCGCGCCCGCGATCAGATTGAAGAGCGTCGATTTGCCCGCGCCGTTCGGGCCGATCAGCGCGTGACGTTCGTGCGGCTCGACGAGCAGATCGACGCCGCGCAACACGCGCGTCGCGCCGAAGCGCTTGTCGAGACGCCGCACCGCGATAGCCGGGATCATGGTCGCGCTCCTGCGTTGACTTCAGCGGAAAGCAAACGGTCGCGCCGTGCCGCGATGTTCATCGTCAGCCAGCCGATGCCGGCGAGACACAGCACGGCCGCCACGAGCCAGACAGGATTCATCGTCAACAAGACACTCACGCGCTCTTCCGTGCCGAAACGCTGTGCGTAGACCCATTGCACGCCGAGCACAACGGCAAGCGTCCATGCGCACACGCTCATCACGCGATACGCGAGCCACGGCAGACAGACGCGCCAGCCGTCGTGCGCGAAACGCGCGGCCTGACGCCGAATCCATCCCGCGATACCGTCGGGCGAACTCACGACCACGGTCACGAAGAAAAGCCCGAGATACAGCAGCCACGCGCGCGTCGTGCTCGCCACGACGACGCTGAAAAACGTCAGCACGACAGCGCCCACGACCGGCCCGAAAAACACGCCGCTGCCACCGATCACCGTCGCGATCAGCACCGAGCCCGAGCGCAGCATGCCGACGCTTTCCGTCAACACCAGTTCGACATTGATCAGCCCGAGCGTGCCCGCGATGCCCGCAAAGAACGACGACCACACGACCACCTCGTAACGCACGCGGCGCGGATAGCAGCCGATAGCCGCCGCGCGCATCGGGTTGTCGCGTACGGCATGCGCGAGCCGCATGAACGGCGTGCGCGATAGCGCGTACATCGCGAGCACGGCGAGCGCGCACCACAGCGCGATCAGCGCATACGCCTCGCGCGCGGGGCCGAACGTGAAGCCGGGCACGGCGAGTCCCGCCGTGCGGTCGATCGCGACGCCCGCTTCGCCGCCGAACCAGTCGGGCAAGGTCCACGCCGCCGCCGCGACGAGTTCGCCGATGCCGAGCGTGATCATCGCGAACGCGGTGCCTGAGCGGCGCGTCGCGACGAGGCCGTACAACGCGCCGAATAGCGCGCCGCCGATGCCGCCAATCAACGGCAACAAGGGCAACGGCAGGCCGAAACGATTGAACAGCTGCGCCGCGATCAGCGCGCCGATCCCCGACGACGCCGCATGTCCGAACGACAGCAGCCCCGCGCCGCCGAGCAGCAGGTTGTACGACAGCGCGAACACGATCATCGCCGCCGTCTGCGCGAGCCATGCGACGAGCCAGCTTTGCGACGACACGCAAGGCGGCACGACGAGCAGCAGCGCAAGCGCGATCCACGGCAGTGCGGCGCGACCTTGCTGCGCGCGTAGCGAAACGGGCCGCGCGTCGTGTACGTTGAACTCGTCACGCATCGTCGTCGCGTTGTCCGAAGAAGCCGCGCGAACGCACGGCGAGCATCGCGACGAGCAGCACATATGGCACGAGCGGTGCGAGTTGCGCGAGCGTCAACGCGCTCCACGCGGCGGGCAGCGTATGGTCCAGATCGCCGAACAACTCGCCGAGCGGAAGGTCCGTCGATACCGCGAAGGTCTGCAGACAGCCGATCACGAGCGACGCCACGAGCGCGCCGCCCAGCGACCCCAATCCGCCGATCACGACCACGACGAACACGATCGATCCCACCGATTCGGCCATCGCCGGTTCGACCACGAAGAGCGGCGCGCCGATCACGCCCGCCAACGCGGCGAGCGCCGTGCCCGCCGCGAACACGCCCGTGAACACGCGCGGCACGTCGTGACCGAGCGCTTCGACGGCTTGCGGATGCGTGAGCGCGGCCCGCACGATCAACCCTGCTTTCGACACGCGCAGCACAGCAAACAGCACGACCAGCATCGCGAGCGCGACGGCCATCATGAACGCCCGATAACGCGAAAACGCGAGGCCGTAGACATCGAACAAGGGACCATCGAGCGCCGGCGGCACGCTCACGCTGAGCGCCTGCAAACCCCACACGAGCTTGACGCCTTCGCCGATCAGATAAGCCGCGCCGAACGTCAGCAGCAGTTCCGCCAGATGCCCGTGCGGACGCACGCGCCGCAACAACCATCGTTCGAGCGCCGCGCCCATCAGCCCGACGACGAGCGGCGCGATCAGGAGCGCCCACCAGAACCCCGCGCGCGCCGCCACCGAAAACCCGACATACGCGCCGAGCATGTAGAAGCTCGCGTGCGCGAAGTTCAGCACGCCGAGCATGCTGAAAATCAGCGTCAATCCCGCCGACAGCATGAACAGCAGCAAGCCGTAGCTCACACCGTTCAGCGCATCGATGACGAACGACTGCACGCGTCAGTCCTGCGCCGTTTGCCCGTTCTGCACGACGAGCGGCTCGAGCGCCGCGCGCAGTGCATCGGGCAACGCAACCGGACGGCGCGTCTCGCGATCCACGTAGACATGCACGAAATGCCCTTGCGCGGCGGGCTGATCGTCGCCTTCCCTGAAAAGGCCCACTTTGTAGCGCACGCTCGACGTGCCGAGCCGCACCACACGCAGGCCTGCATCGATACGGTCCGGAAACACGATCGGCGCGAAGTAGTTGCACTGCGTTTCGACGACGAGGCCGATCGTCGTGCTGTGCTCGATATCGAGCGCGCCGGTGCGAATCAGGTACTCGTTCACGACCGTATCGAAGTAGCTGTAATAGACGACGTTGTTCACATGGCCGTATATGTCGTTGTCCATCCAGCGCGTACCGATGGCGAGAAAGTGCGGATAGGCCGTGCGCGGCGCGATTGCGGGTTTGTTCATGTCGTGTTCGGTTGATTGAATGAGCCTTGTGCGCCTACATCGACTCCTGAAGCATGCGCCGGTAATCGTCGGCCGTCGCTTCGCGCGGGTTCGTCTTGTGGCAATGATCGGCAAGCGCGCCCTTGATCACCTTGTCGAACGCACTTTCGTCGACGCCCATTTGCCGCAGACCCGTCGGCAGGCCGAGGCGCGCCGTCATGTCGTGCAGCGCCTGCGCGAGATCGGCATTGTCGGGCAGATTCATCACGCGACGCATGCGCGCATAGCGGCGATTCGCGACGACCGTTTCCGCGCTCTCGTTGAAACGCAGCACGGCAGGCAGCACGACGGCGTTCAACGTGCCGTGATGCAGCGACGTGCGCCCGTTGACGGGCACGCCGCCGAGCGGATGCGACAGCGAATGCACGCAGCCGAGCCCTTTCTGGAACGCCATCGCGCCTTGCATCGATGCGCTCATCATGTTGAGGCGCGCGTCGCGATGCTGGCCGTCGTGCGTCGCCAGTTCGATGTTCGCCCAGGCGCGCTCCAGCCCGTCGAGCGCGATGCCGTCGGCGGGCGGATTGAACGACGGCGCGAGAAACGTTTCGATGCAATGCGCGATCGCGTCCATGCCGGTTGCGGCCGTCAGCATCGGCGGCAGACCCAGCGTGAGACCGGGATCGCAGATCGCAGCCTTTGGCAGCAGATGCCACGAGTGAAAACCGAGCTTACGGCCGTCGTTCAGAATCACGATCGCGCCGCGCGCCACTTCGCTGCCCGTGCCCGCCGTGGTCGGAATCGCGATCAGCGGCGCGGCCTTGTCGGTGATCTTGCCGCTGCCGCCTTCGATGGTCGCGTAGTCCGTCAGCGCGCCCGGATGCGTGGCCATGATCGCGACGCCTTTGGCGAGATCGATCGACGAGCCGCCGCCGATCGCCAACAGCCCGTCGCAGCCTTCGTCGCGGTAACGCTGCACGGCCGACATGACCATTGCTTCCGTCGGGTTCGACGGCGTGTCGTCGAAGACGGGCGCACCGGGAATCTTCAACGCATCGATCGCCTGTTGCGCGACGCCCGCCGCCATCACGCCCTTGTCCGTCACCACGAGCGGCCGCCTGATGCCCGCGCGCTCGCATTCGGCGGGCAACTGCGCGAGCGCGTCGTAACCGAGATGAATGTGCGTCAGATAGTAGATGTAGGCCATGTCGATGCGTCTCCTGGTTATCGGTGTGTGACGACTGAGACCACTGCGGTGTACAGCGCAATACTGCTTACTGCCCCGGCCGCTCGACGAACTCGAACGGCAAGCCGCGCGCACGCATCCAGTCGGCGAGCGCGAGTCCCGTTGCCACGGGCCACGGACGCAGCTTCGGCGGATCGATCAGCCGGTATTCGAGCAACTCCGGCGACAGCGCGATCTCGCCGCTCGCGCGCACGTGATACGCGATGATCAGCTCGTTCTTGCGGATGAATTCGTACACGCCGACCAGCTCAACGGAATCCGCGACGAGCGACGTTTCTTCCTGCACTTCGCGCGCGATGCCCTGTTCGGGCGTCTCGCCGTTTTCGAGGAAGCCGGTGATCAGCGCGAACATCGCTTCGGGCCATGCAGCGTTGCGCGCGAGCAGGATCTTGCCGTCGTACTCGACGATAGCCGCGACGACGGGCAGCGGGTTGTTCCAGTGCACGTACCCGCAGGTTTCGTCGGGACAGCTTTGACGAACGCGTGCGCCTTCGTGCTCGGGATCGGCGCGCTCGACGAGCGGCGTCGCGCAACGCGGGCAGAAGCGGTATTCGGTCATGGGCGTAGAGTCGGTCGGCGGTGGCGGCTGTTTAGCCAATGCTCACGCGGCGCACAGCGCACGCACTTCGTCGACGAAACGCTCGACCGTTTCGGGCTGCGTATCCCATGCACACATCAGCCGGCAGCCGCCCGCACCGATGAACTCGTAGAACTTCCAGCCGCGCGTGCGCATCGCCTTCGCGACCTGCGGCGGCAATTGCGCGAACACGGCATTCGACTCGGTCGGGAACATGATGCTCACGCCCGGAATCTCCGCGAGACGCGACTCCATCAGCTTCGCCATTGCGTTCGCGTGACGCGCGTTGCGCAGCCACACATCGTTATCGAGCAAGCCGAGCCACGGCGCGGAAATGAAGCGCATCTTCGACGCGAGCTGTCCCGCCTGCTTCAGGCGATACGCGAAGTCGTCGGCGAGCGCGCGGTCGAAGAACACCACCACTTCACCGACGGGCAAACCGTTCTTCGTGCCGCCAAAGCACAGCACGTCGACGCCCGCGCGCCAAGTGATCTCCGACGGATGCACGTCGAGCGCGGCGACTGCATTCGCGAAGCGCGCGCCGTCCATATGCACCTTCAGATGACGACGCTTCGCGATGGCCGCGATCGCGCGGATCTCCTCGACGCTGTAGACAGTGCCCACCTCAGTGGATTGCGTCAGCGTGACGACCTTGGGCTTCGGATAGTGGATATCGGCGCGGCGCGTAACGACGGCTTCGATCGCATCCGGCGTGAGCTTGCCGCCGATGCCCGGCGCCGTCAGCAGCTTCGAGCCGTTCGAGAAGAACTCGGGACCGCCGCATTCGTCCGTTTCGATATGCGCGAGTTCGTGGCAGATCACCGAGTGATACGACTGGCACAGCGACGCAAGCGCCAGCGAGTTCGCCGCGGTGCCGTTGAACACGAAGAACACTTCGCAGTCGGTCTGGAACAGGTTGCGCAGACGGTCGCAGACCTGCTGCGTCCACGAGTCGTCGCCATAGGCCGGTTCGTGGCCGCTGTTGTTGGCGGCGATCAGCGCATCGAGCGCCTCGGGGCAGATGCCGGCGTAGTTGTCCGACGCGAAATGTTGCATGGCAGGCGGCGCGCCCGGCGATGGGCACGCGAAGATGACCGGAAAGCGGACATTTTAGTGCCGAGGGTTCTGATTTTGCTGCTGGAGATTTAAGGCGGACTGCGGATTGGCCGAATGGCCTATACGGCGCGAGTGACGCGAAGCGCCGCGGGTCCGTTCGCGCGCAAGGTTCCGTCGCGCGATTCGGCGCGCTGCTTTACGCCTGGGCGCGTGGCGCCGGCCGCATCAGCGTCACCGCGACGAGTCCCACCGCGCCGGCCACCAGCGCCAGAGCCGCGAGCCACAACGCGGGCGTGAACGAGCCGCTGTGCGCGGCGATCGGCGCAGCGACGAGCGGCCCGGCGATCTGTCCGAGACCGTATGCCGCCGTCGCGTAACCCATCAGTCCCGCCGCGTTGTCGCCATGCAGGCGACGCGCTTCGCGCATCGCGAACAGCGTGATCGCCGTGAATGGCAAACCGATCAGCGCGCTGCCGATTGCGAATCCGCCCGCCGTCGGCGACACGATGCCCGCGATGATGCCCAATGCCTGCAACACATAGCAGCCGGCCAGCAGCGTGCGGTTGTCCAAGTGCGACGGCAAACGCGCGCCCGTCAGTGCCCCCGCCACCAGCGCGCCGCCGAACATCGGCCAGAACAGATCGGGCCATGGCGAACCCACAGGCAACGCGGCGCGTGCGATGACAGGCAGGAACGTCGCGGTGATGATGTATCCGAAGCCGGGCACGCCGTAGAGGACGATCAGCCAGAAGGCATCCGCGCGATGCAGATGCGCGTGATGGTGTTGCGCATGCATCTGCGGCGACGCTTTGTTCGCGCTTGCGCCTGTTTTGGCAGTCGATGTGGTGATCGTGAACGTGCGCCACACCAGCGCCGTGAGCACGGCCGACACGAGCCCGAAGCCGATCCAGCCCGCCGTCGCCCCGAGGCCGCCCGCCGCGCTGACCAGCAGGCCCGTCGCCGCAATGCCGAAGCCCGGGCCCGTGTAGATCACGCCGCCCCACTCGTTCGCCCCCAGTTCGGCAAGCCGCCGCAAGCCCCACTGCGACGCGAACACGAAGGTCCACGCGCTGACGGCGCCCGCGACGAAGCGCACCACGGCCCAGACCCAGAACTGATGCGTGACGCCCATCGCGAGCACTAGCAACACCGTCAACGCGAGGCCCGTCTTCACGACGCGCGCGGCGTCCATGCGCAGCGCGACACAGGCGATCGCGCCAAGAAAATAGCCCGCGTAATTGAGCGAAGCGAGCCAGCCGCCGTGTTTGATGTCGAGTTCGCCGCCGTGGAGCATCAACGGCAGCAGCGGCGTGAAGGCGAACCGGCCGACGCCGAGCGCGACAGCCAGCGCCGCCATGCAAGCTAGCGCGGCGCGCCGGGCATCGCCGGGGGCGGCGTGGTGCGTGAAGGTGCGAGAGGCGAGATCGTTCATCGAGGACATTGCGGTTACGGCCGTGGCTGTTTTACCGAAATCGTAGCTTGACCCATCAATCTCATAAAATGAATAATACGGATAGATTGAATCTCATGGAGAGATTAATGGATCTTGCCGCTCTCACCATTTTTCGCGCCGTCGTGCGCGAAAACGGCGTGACGCGTGCCGCCGCGAAGCTCAATCGCGTGCAATCGAACGTGACGACGCGCATCAAGCAACTCGAAGAACAGCTGGGCACGGAGCTTTTCATTCGCGACGGCCGGCGGCTTGTGCTCACGCCCGCCGGCGAAACGCTGCTGCCCTATGCCGAACGGCTGCTCGCACTCGCCGATGAAGCGCGGCATGCGATCAAGGACGCGCGTCCGAGCGGCCGGCTGCGGCTCGGCACGATGGAAAGCGTCGCCGCGACCCGTCTGCCGGGCCTGCTGGCGCACTATCACCAGACGTGGCCCGACGTCGCGCTCGAACTGGAAACAGGGACGACGGGCAAGCTGATCGACCGGGTGCGCGAGTTCGAAGTGGATGCCGCGATCGTCGCGACGCCACTCGATCCGGGCTGGATCGGCGATATGTATGAGATCGAGCCCGTGTTTCGCGAAGAACTGGTGATGCTGACGCCGCGCGGCCATCCGCCTATCCGTCACGCCAGCGACGTCACGCTGTCGACGCTGATCGCCTTCGAAACGGGCTGTGCGTATCGCACGCATGTCGAAAAGTGGTACATGGATCGCGGCATGCGCCCGGCGCGCGTGCTGGAACTCGGTTCGTATCACGCGATCGTCGCCTGCGTGGCGGCGGGCGCGGGCGTAGCCGTCGCGCCGCGCTCGGTGCTGGCGCTGCTGCCGGAATCGAACGATATCGCCGTGCATACGCTCGATGAACTGGGCAGTATCGACACGCTGCTGATCTGGCGGCGCGGTCATTTCTCGTCGGCGCTGAATGCGCTGCGCGGGATGCTGGTCGCGAGCGGGAACGTGCAGGAGATGGGTTCGGAAGAAGCGGCCGTGTGAGCGCGCTTTATTTGCGTGAATGAGTGGTCTGCCCACGAAAAGCAAAAAGCCGCGAGTCTCATCGACTCGCGGCTTTCTTTTATGCAAAAGCGGAAGCTATCTGCCCCGCTCCGGGCGCGCTCAGAGTTGCGCTTCCACCCAGCCCTTCACGCCTGCCAGCGCAGCGGGCAGATTAGCCGGCTCGGTGCCGCCTGCCTGCGCCATGTCCGGACGTCCGCCGCCCTTGCCACCGACCTGCTGCGCGACGAAGTTCACCAGTTCGCCCGCCTTGACCTTCTTGCTTGCCTCGGCCGTGACGCCCGCGATCAGGCTGACCTTGCCGCCTTCGACAGACGCCAGCACGATGGCCGCGCTCTTGAGCTTGTCCTTCAGCTTGTCGACGGTTTCGCGCAGCGTCTTGACGTCCGCGCCTTCGAGCGTTGCCGCCAGCACCTGCACGCCGGACACCTCGATTGCCTGACCCGCCAGTTCATCGCCCTGGCTCGACGCCATCTTCGACTTCAGCGCGCCCAGTTCCTTTTCGAGCGCCTTTACCTGGTCCTGAACCAGCGAAATGCGCTGCGTCAGTTCCGACGGCTGCGCCTTCAGCGCGGCTGCTGCGGCATTGATGCGCGCGTCCAGTTCCTGCACGAAGCGCACCGCGTTGTCACCCGTGATCGCTTCGACGCGACGGATGCCCGCCGCGACGCCGCCTTCCATCACGATCTTGAAGAAGCCGATGTCGCCCGTGCGATTCACGTGCGTACCGCCGCAGAGTTCCCGCGAGAAGCCCAAGTCGAGCACGCGCACTTCGTCGCCGTACTTTTCGCCGAACAGCGCCATCGCGCCGCCCTTCACCGCGTCGTCGTACGACATCACGCGCACGATGCCCGGCGCGTTCGCCAGCACTTCGGCGTTGACGATTTCTTCGACGCGGCGAATCTGTTCGTCCGTCATCGGCGCGTTGTGCGCGAAGTCGAAGCGGGTCTTGTCCGCGTCGACCAGCGAGCCCTTCTGCTGCACGTGACCGCCGAGCACTTCGCGCAGCGCCTTGTGCATCAGGTGCGTGGCCGAGTGGTTGCGAGCCGTGCGCGCACGGCGGACGGCGTCGATTTCCGCCTTCACGACGTCGCCGATTTTCAGCGTGCCCTGCTCCAGCGTGCCGTGGTGGCCCACGACGTCGGCCTGCACCTTCAGCGTATCGACGACGCCAAAGCGGATGTTCGCATTCGCGAGCACGCCCTGATCGCCGACCTGACCGCCCGACTCCGCGTAGAACGGCGTGTGATCGAGCACGACGACAGCCTGCTGGCCCTTCGTCACTTCGTTGACGGATGCGCCGTCGACGTACAGCGCGGTGACCTTTGCGTCATCGAAGACGATCTCTTCGTAGCCGTGGAACGTGGTCTTCGCGCCCGTGTATTCCAGGCCCTGCGCCATCTTGAACTTGCCGGCCGCGCGCGCCTGTTCGCGCTGACGGGCCATCGCTTCGTCGAACGCCGGTTCGTCGACCGTGACGCCGCGCTCGCGGCACACGTCCGCCGTCAGATCGAGCGGGAAGCCGTAGGTGTCGTGCAGTTTGAACGCGACTTCGCCGTCGAGCGTCTTGCCGCCCTTCGATTTGAGGTCCGCCAACGCGGCTTCGAGAATCGACATGCCGTGTTCGATGGTCTCGAAGAAGCGCTCTTCTTCCTGGCGCAGAACGTCCGTGACGCGCTGTTCGGCATCAGCCAGTTCGGGATACGCGCCGCCCATCTGCGCGACGAGATCCGCGACCAGCTTGTGGAAGAACGAACCCTTGCGGCCGAGCTTGTAGCCATGACGGATAGCACGGCGCACGATACGGCGCAGCACGTAGCCACGGCCTTCGTTGCCGGGGATCACGCCGTCGACGATCAGGAACGAGCACGCGCGGATGTGATCGGCGATCACCTTCAGCGAGTTGTTCGACAGATCTTCGATTCCCGTTTCACGGCCGGCAGCCTTGATGAGCGCCTGGAACAGGTCGATCTCGTAGTTGCTGTGCACGTGCTGCAGCACGGCCGCGATACGTTCCAGGCCCATGCCCGTGTCCACGCACTGCTTGGGCAGCGGCGTCATGTTGCCCTGCGCGTCGCGGCTGAACTGCATGAACACGAGATTCCAGATCTCGATGTAACGATCGCCGTCTTCTTCAGGCGATCCCGGCGGGCCGCCCCACACGTCCGGACCGTGGTCGTAGAAGATTTCCGAGCACGGGCCGCACGGGCCGACGTCGGCCATCTGCCAGAAGTTGTCCGACGCGTAGCGCGCACCCTTGTTGTCGCCGATGCGGATGATGCGCTCAGCCGGCACGCCGACTTCTTTTTCCCAGATGCCGAAGGCTTCGTCGTCTTCCTGATAGACGGTGACCCAGAGCTTTTCCTTCGGCAGCTGGTAGACGCCCGTCAGCAGTTCCCACGCGTAGTGGATCGCGTCGCGCTTGAAATAGTCGCCGAACGAGAAGTTGCCGAGCATTTCGAAGAACGTGTGGTGACGCGCGGTGTAGCCGACGTTTTCCAGGTCGTTGTGCTTGCCGCCCGCGCGCACGCTCCGCTGCGCCGTCGTGGCCCGCGAGTACGGACGCGATTCGGCGCCGAGAAACACATCTTTGAACTGCACCATGCCCGAATTGGTGAAGAGCAGCGTCGGGTCGTTGCCGGGCACGAGGCTCGACGAACGGACGATCGTATGGCCCTTCGATTCGAAGAACTTGAGGAATTTCTCGCGGATTTCGGCGGCTTTCATAGCGTGCTTTTGGGGACGGTCCTGGCTTGAGCCGACGGCTGCGGAAGACTGACCGGCCGTCGCAATAGATTGTTTCCTGAACGGTCGATTATACGGGATCGGCGTTCTCGCGCGGCGGCGTGGCGCGGGTTGCGCGCGGCATTGGCCATCCGGCCAGTTTTTCCTCGAAAAATGCCCCGGCTGTCATTTGTCCTATGCCGTCAGGCTGGATAGGCCAGGCGCGGCCGATCGCTTAAGATGCAACACATCGATCGAATCGGGCAGCGCCCGCGCGGCGCGTGCCCCATCACATTGGAGACGTAGACAGAATATGGGCGCACTCAGTCATATCCGCGTGCTGGACCTCACCCGCGTGCTCGCTGGTCCGTGGTGCGCGCAAACGCTCGCCGATTTCGGCGCCGACGTGATCAAGGTCGAGCGTCCGGGCGCCGGCGACGACACGCGTCATTGGGGGCCGCCGTATCTGAAAACGCCGGACGGCGCGGACACGCGCGAGGCCGCCTACTATCTGGCGGCGAACCGCAACAAGCGCTCGGTGACGGTCGACATCGCGACGCCAGAAGGACAGCAGATCGTCCGCGAACTGGCCGCGCAAAGCGACGTCGTGCTGGAGAACTACAAGGTCGGCCAATTGAAGAAGTACGGGCTCGACTATGAATCGCTAAAGGCCGTGAAGCCGGATATCGTCTACTGCTCGGTAACGGGCTTCGGGCAGACGGGGCCGTATGCTCAGCGCGCGGGCTACGACTTCATCGTGCAGGGCATCGGCGGCTTCATGAGCATCACGGGCGAGCGCGACGGGCAGCCGGGCGGCGGTCCGCAGAAAGCAGGCGTCGCCATCGCCGATCTGATGACGGGCATGTACTCGACAGTCGCCGTGCTGACAGCGCTCGCGCACCGCGACCGCACGGGCGAAGGCCAGTACATCGACATGGCGCTGCTCGATGTGCAGGTCGCGATGCTCGCCAACATGAATTCGAATTTCCTCGCGAGCGGCAAGCCGCCCGCGCGCTGGGGCAACGCGCATCCGAACATCGTTCCGTATCAGACGTTCCAGACGAGCGACAGCTGGATCATCGTCGCCGTCGGCAACGATGGGCAGTTCCGCAAGTTCGTCGAAGCGGGCCAGCGCGCGGAGCTCGCCGACGACGACCGCTTCGCGACCAACCCGGCTCGCGTGCGCAACCGCGAGATTCTCGTGCCGATTCTCGCGGAGATGGTTCGCACGCGCAGCAAGCACGAATGGATCGATGCGCTCGAAGCCGCGGGCGTGCCGTGCGGCCCGATCAACGATCTGGAAGAGGTGTTCGACAACGAACAGGTGGTCGCTCGCGGCATGCAGCTGCAACTGCCGCATCCGTCGGGCGGTACGGTCAAGCTGGTGCGCAACCCTATCCGGATGAGCGCGACGCCGCCCGAAGCGCAGGCGCATCCGCCGACGCTCGGCGAACATACGGAAGCAGTGTTGCGAGACGTGCTCGGTTATGGCGACGAGCAGATCGACGGGTTGCGGGGCCGCTCGGTGATCTGAAGCGACACGCCGTTGAACGGGCGCGTCCCAGTGGTGGCGTGCAGGCTAAACCGAAGTATTGGCAGCCTGCGCCGCCTCACGCCATCGACCCCAGCCAGCGCTGTCCTTCGTCCCACTCGCCCAACCCGCTGTCCGCGTTGATATGACCTCGCGGGCCGATGTTCTCCCAGCGGCTGCCCCACGCGGCCGCACAGGCCTGCGAGAACGGCACGCCGCCATACGGATCGTCCGTGCTCGCGACGACGATCGACGGAAACGGCAGCGTCAACATCGGCACGTCGTCGAAACCGGCGGCATCAGCGGGAAATCCCGGACCCGCGGGATCGGGCAACGCGACCAGCAATGCCCCCGCCACTTTCGCGAGCGCATCTTTCGACGCATGGCGCGCCGCCCAGAACGCGACCGTCAGGCAGCCAAGGCTGTGCGCGGCAAACAGAACGGGGGTCTTCGAAGCGGCAATCGTGGCGTCGAGCGTGTCGCACCATTCTTCGCAGACGGGATGATCCCAGTCGCGCATCGGCACGCGCGAAAAGTTCGGGTAGCGCGCTTCCCAGCGCGTCTGCCAGTGGCCGTCGCCCGAGTTCATGTAACCCGGCAACACGATTACGCTCCGCTGCTCCAATGTCATTCCGTTCCCCGTTTTTGTCGTGTGTTCATGGAAAGCGGCCGCGCCGCCATCGCTATTGAATCACACGGCCCACGCCGACGCCGCGCGGATCAGCGGCCGGTTGCGGCGTCGTGCCATCGATGCGGATCATCTGCACGTCGCCGTTGAACGTCTGCCCCTCCACCGTATAACCGCGCGCCTTCAGCTGCTCGGCCAGTTCGCCGTCGATCGGGTGATACGGCTCCCAATAGATCGTCTTCTGCGGCAACAGCTGATGATGAAAGCGCATCGCGGAGAGCGCATCGGCGGGCGGCAGGTTGAAGTCGTACAGATCGGTCATCACCTGGAAGATCGACGTGAAAATGCGCGAGCCGCCCGGCGTGCCGATCACGAGCGCCACCTTGCCGTCCTTGAGCAGAATGGTCGGCGTCATCGACGACAACGGTCTGCGGCCCGGCGCGATCGTGTTGACGTCGCCGCTCGTTACGCCGGACTGGTTCTTCACGCCCGCTTTCGCCTCGAAGTCGTCCATCGCGTCGTTCAGAACGAAGCCGCCGCCATCAACCACCACGCCCGACCCGAACGACCCGTTCAGCGTGTACGTGTTCGACACGGCATTGCCCCACTTGTCGACGACGGAGAAATGCGTCGTCTGCGCCTTTTCGGGCATCGAGTCGCCGAGACCCGGCTTGACGGGCGCGGCGCCCGGCACTTCATCCGGCGTGATGTCTTCGACGCGCTTCGCGAGATACGCGTCGTCGATCAGCTTGTCGACGGGCACGCGGTACGAATCGGGGTCGCCGATGTACTGCTGGCGATCGGCGAACGCGCGGTCCTCGATCTGCGCGACCAGGTGGACATACGGCTCCGAATTGAGCGCCACGCCGTCGAATTGCGGCTTCAGGTCCGCTTTCATCTTCAACAGCTGGATCAGCCCGATGCCGCCCGAACTCGGCGGCGGCGCCGTGACGATCTGATAGCCGTTCCAGCTCGCCGTCACGGGCTGACGCCACACGGCCTTGTACTGCAGCAGATCCGCTTTCGTAACGAGGCCGTGGCCGTACATCTGATGCGCGATCAGGTCGGCCGTCTGCCCTTCGTAGAACTCGCGGCCGCCGTCGGACGCAATTCGCGTCAGCGTCTGCGCGAGTTCGGGCTGGCGGTACACGACGCCCGCCTTCAGGTTCGAAAAATACGCATCGAAATTGGTCTTGCCGCCGAAGCTCTGCGACGCGACTTCGCGACGCTTCTGCATCCACGGTTCGACGGTGAAGCCGTCCGTCGCGTACTTGATCGCGGGCGCGAGCACCTGCTTCCATTTGAGCTTGCCGAAGCGCTTCTGCGCCTCCCACATGCCGTCGACGGTGCCCGGCACGGCCACCGCGCGATGCCCGACGGCGCTCATGCCCTTGATCACGTTGCCCTTGTCGTCGATGTACATGTCGCGCGTCGCGCTTTGCGGCGCTTTTTCGCGGTAGTCGAGGAAGTACGGCTTGCCGTCCATGTACACCGTCATGAACCCGCCGCCGCCGATGTTGCCCGCATCCGGGTACGTGACGGCGAGCGTGAAGGCGACTGCGACGGCGGCGTCGACGGCGTTGCCGCCCGCCGCGAAGATTTGCTGCGCGGCGTCCGCGGCATAGCGGTCGGGCACGGCGACCGCGGATGCGTCGAGCGCGGGCTTCGGCTGGGGCGTTTTCGCATCGGCCACAGGCGCCGCGACGAAACTCGCGAGCAGCGCGCCCGTGAGCGCCAGCGTGGTCGCGACGCGCGCCAAGGCGCGCGCGGCAGATGATTCGGCGTGGGTGCCAGCACGAGTTTCGACATGCATATCGGCACCAGAAAGTGCGCGCAGCGCGCGCGACGTCGGAAGAGACATCCGAGGAACTCCGGGATCGATGGACCGGCTCGCCCGTGCGCAACGCCAGAGACGGCGGGCTCGCGGCAAGGACAGGTCGCGTGAAGCGGCGGGACGGGCGGCGCCCGCCCAGGCCACGACAGAATAACGGAAATGCAGTGTCTGCCGAAAAACGCCGCCGGAGGCGCCACAGGCACGCGGCGCGTCGCCAGAACCGCCGGGCAAGCCGGTTGCTGGCTGAACTGCGGCAGACGAAAGAGACGCACAAAAAACGATGCCGCGCACGGTCGCAGGACGGCGCAGCGCGACGCATGCTAAGCGCGTGCATTGCGCGGGGCCAATGCAATTTACGTCCTGTTACAGCGGGGATCGCACCCCGAAAATCCGGACAAAATGGGCACGTGCAAGCTGCACGCCGTATTGCGCAGGCTTAAAGGCTGTCGTCGAATGTGTCGTCAGGTAGAATTGACAGACTAACGGACACATATAGTGTCCAGGACCGACTCTCTCCATCTCGCATGAACAACGATCGCAAAGACGCCGAGCGCAACGACGCGCCCGTTTCGAATTTCATCCGCAACATCATCGACGACGACAACCGCTCGGATAAGTGGAGCCAGCGCGTGGAAACGCGCTTTCCGCCGGAGCCGAACGGTTATCTGCACATCGGCCACGCGAAGAGCATCTGCCTGAACTTCGGCATCGCGCAAAGCTACGGCGGCGTGTGCCATTTGCGCTTCGACGACACGAACCCGGAAAAGGAAAGCTTCGAATACGTCGACTCGATCGTCGACGCCGTGAAGTGGCTCGGCTTCGAATGGAAAGATGACAAGCAGGAGCACCTTTACTTCGCGAGCGACTACTACGACAAGCTGTACGAATTCGCCGAACTGCTGATCACGCGCGGCAAGGCCTACGTGGACAGCCAGAGCGCCGAAGAAATGCGCGCGAACCGCGGCTCGGCGACGGAAGTCGGCACGCCGTCGCGTTTCCGCGACCGCAGCGTCGACGAAAACCTGGACCTCTTCCGCCGCATGAAGGCGGGCGAGTTCAAGGAAGGCGAACACGTGCTGCGCGCGAAGATCGACATGTCGTCGCCGAACTTCAACATGCGCGATCCCGTCATCTACCGCATCCGCTTCGCCCACCACTACCGGACGGGCGACAAGTGGTGCGTGTATCCGATGTACGACTACACGCACTGCATTTCGGACGCGCTCGAAAACATCACGCATTCGCTGTGCACGCTCGAGTTCGAAGATCACCGTCCGCTGTACGACTGGATCCTCAACGAACTCGCCGACGCCGGCATCTTCGCGCGTCCGCTGCCGCAGCAGATCGAGTTTTCGCGCCTGAATCTCACGTACGCGATCACCAGCAAGCGCAAGCTGCTGCAGCTCGTCAACGAAGGCCATGTCGACGGCTGGGACGATCCGCGTATGCCGACCATCGTCGGTGTGCGCCGGCGCGGCTTCACGCCGGACGGCATCAGGCTGTTCTGCGAGCGCATCGGCATCACGAAAGTCGATTCGTGGATCGACATGAGCGTGTTCGAAGGCGCGCTGCGCGACGATCTCGACGAAAAGGCGCCGCGCGCGACCTGCGTGCTCGATCCGCTGAAGCTCGTCATCGACAACTATCCGGAAGGCCAGACGGAAGAATGCAGCGCGCCCGTCCATCCGCATCATCCGGATCGCGGCGTGCGCACGTTCCCGTTCTCGCGCGAACTGTGGATCGAGCGCGAAGACTTCATGGAAAGCGCGCCGAAGGGCTATTTCCGCCTGTTCCCCGGCAACAAGGTGCGCCTGAAGTACGGTTATGTCGTCGAATGCACGGGCGCGGAGAAGGACGAGAACGGCAACGTGATCGCCGTGCACTGCAACTACTTCCCGGATAGCCGTTCGGGCACGGAAGGCGCGAACAACTACAAGGTGAAGGGCACGATCCACTGGATCAGCGCGACCCAGGCGGTGCCCGTCGAAGTGCGCATCTACGATCGCCTGTTCAAGGAAGCGCAGCCCGACGCGGGCGGCCGCGATTTCCTCGAAGCGCTCAATCCCGATTCGAAGCGCGTCATGCATGCGTTCGTCGAGCCGGGTCTGCGCGACATCGAGCCGGAACAGCGCTATCAGTTCGAGCGTCACGGCTACTTCGTCGCCGACCGCTATGACACGAAGCCGGGCAAACCCGTATTCAACCGGATCGTCAGTCTGAGAGACAGTTGGGGAAAGCCGGCGTAAGCTGATTGTCTGGTTGCGTCACGCGCGGCATGCGGCGTTTTTAGCGCACGCATGCCGTGGCCGTGGTGCAGCACGAAGGACATCGCCATGCACGGCGTGACAGTGCAGCCGGACTGATTGCTGCCGGCCCCAGGGGGAAAAATGAAGGTTGCAATCAAACACAGGCGAGTGGCACTCGCTATCATCGCGGCCGCGGCGCTTGCGTCGTTCGTGCCGTCCGCACACGCCGACGAACCCACGGGAACGCTCAAGAAGATTCACGACGACGGCGTCATCGCGCTCGGCGTACGTGAAGCGTCGATTCCCTTCTCCTACGCCGACGGCGATCGCACGATCGGCTATTCGCAGACCATCGCGCTCGCCATCGTCGACGAGATCAGGAAGACGCTCGCGATGCCCAATCTGCGCGTGCGCGAAGTGCCCATCACATCGGCGAACCGCTTCATGATGCTGGCCAACAACCAGATCGATCTCGAATGCGGCTCGACCACGCATACGCGCGAACGCGAAAACGTCGCGGCCTTTTCGAACAGCTTCTTCCAGTACGCGGTGCGGATGATCGCGCGCAAGAACGCGGGCATCACCGACTTCGCCGACCTCGCCGGCAAGCCCGTCGTCACGACGGCGGGCACGTCGGACGAACGGCTCGTGCGTCAGTTGAACAGCGAGAAGCAGTTGAACATGCGCATCGCGAGCGCCAAGGATCATTCCGATGCGTTCGCAGCCGTGAAGGCCGACCGCGCGGTCGCGTTCGTGATGGACGAGCCGATTCTCTACGGCTTTCGCGCCACCGATCCG
Source organism: Paraburkholderia sabiae (assembly GCF_030412785.1). NCBI lineage: Bacteria > Pseudomonadati > Pseudomonadota > Betaproteobacteria > Burkholderiales > Burkholderiaceae > Paraburkholderia > Paraburkholderia sabiae. The sequence goes on along the minus strand of NZ_CP125295.1, from coordinate 1,080,265 downwards.
CGTCCCGACGACTTCGTCGTGACGGGCACACCGCTCGGCTATGAAACCTATGCGTGCATGTTCCGCAAGGGCGACGCGCCGTTCCGCGAGCTGGTGAACCGTGTGATTTCGAAGATGCAGACGTCGGGCGAAGCCGAGCGGCTATACAACGTCTGGTTCACGCAGCCGATCCCGCCGCACGGAATCAACCTGAACTATCCGCTGTCGTCGGAAATGCGCACGCTGTTCGCGCATCCGAACGACAAGGCGCTGGACTGACGCTTACGTCGTACTCAGGACGCTTCAAGCGATTGATGCAACTCGGCAAGCGATAGCGTCGTCTGAAAGAGCCGCGTGAGACTGCGGCTCGCGTAGTGCTCGACTTCATCCGGTGCGGCCCAGCGGAACGCGTCCATTTCGGGAATCATCGTGCCGTCCGAGCGGCGCGGAAACATCGACGTGCACGTGCAACGCGTGAGATCGAGTTCGTCGGCGCGGGCGCGCGCGGCGAACAGATGCAGATCCTTGTCCCGCCGATACACGAAACGCCCAAGGTCCGTCAGACGTTCGGGCTCGACCGTGAGACCCGTTTCCTCCTCCATCTCACGCAGCGCCGTCACGTGCGGCGCTTCGCCCTCCTCGCCCTGCCCTTTGGGAATGTCCCAATGCGTCGTTTCCGTCGCGTGCGCGAGCAGCACGCGCCCGTTGGGATCGAGCAGAACGACGCCGCAAGAAACCGTGCGCGCGCTCAATGCTTCTTCTGCAGCACCCAGCGGCCCGTGCCCTCGCGGCAGAACTGCGGGTTGAGATTCATCGACTGCCCTTTCGCGCTCAACACGACGTGCATCTGACGGCACGTGCGGTCGCCCGTTTTCGAGGTGGCGTCGGGCGTCAGTTGCGCCTCGATTTTCGTGCTGTTGCGCAGGCCATCGTTGTTCCAGGTGACCGACTCGCCGTCCTGCTTCTTGTCGAGCGCATCGAATGCGGCGGCTTTCAGCGAATCGTTGTCGGCCTGCTTCATGTAGGAAATCGGCGTGTCGTTAAGAAAGCCGAGATTGGCAGCGTGCGCGCCGACTGCGCCAGCGAGCAGCAGCCCGCCCACGGAGAGTTGAAACGCGGCTCGGATTCGCATCGACATGTAGTTCTCCGCTGAAGTCGGGTTCGGGCACGATCGGCGCGGCCATTAAGTCGCGCGATCTGGACCCCAAAAGCATAGCACGTCGATCCGGCACACAGGTTCGTCGCGGACATGCGTTCATCGACGCACTTCAACGCAAGCCGGAAGCATCATTGAGATAACGCTCGTCGCGCTACCCGCCATCCACAAGCCTGTTCAGACCATTTTAGGACGCGTCTCATAGGCACTGATGAAGCCCATCCCTAACATGAACCCGGTCAAATTCAACCGTATATCGAACGCTTACGCGTTGCGACTGCCGCTCATGGACCTCTCGTTCGCTCTCCAGTTTTTCGCCGCGATGCTGACGCTGATCTGCATCACGCTGACGGTCGTCGTCATGCGCATCGATCCCGCGCCGACGCCGACTATCGTGCGTATTCGCGGCCTGCGCCGCCGCAGGTGGCCATGCGTGCTGACGCGAGCCGGCCTCGCCTGCCTGCTCGCGTCGTTCGTGCTGTTGATCGCAGGCTGCTATTTGCTGCTGACGATGTGAGCGTCCGCATGCTGCTGTGGCGCTTCCGGTTGATAACCGTCCGTCAGCGTCTTGAGGAACGCGACCACGTCCTTGATCTCTGATTCATCCAGCGCAGGCTTGTCGCCCGGCTTGCGATCGAACGGCGGATCGGTATTCAGATTCGCCCAATACTTCTTCGGCAGATCGTCGAACTTCTGCACCTTGCCCTTCACGACGGGATAGAACTTCTCCGGGTTCGTATCGCGCTGCGCATAGAAGCGCACGACGTCGTCGAGCGAGTGATAGATCCCGTTGTGAAAAAAGGTCTTGCGCAGCGCGACGTTGCGCAGCGTCGGCGTACGGAAAATGCCGCAATACTCGCCCTGCCCCTTCAGATCCGTGCGCTCCGGACCGCACGCGCCCAGATCGTAGAAATGCGCATCGCGATTCACGGACAGCGAGCGGTTGCGCGGCACGCCGAGCGCAATCAGACCGAAATCGGTGAACGCGGGCGGCGCGCCGTCGAGCGCACGCTGACTGATGTGGCAGCTCGCGCAGTTACCCTTGGTTTCGTCGTTGAAAAGCTGCAGGCCGTGCAACTCGGCTTTGGTCAACTGAGCCTTGCCTGCGAGATACGCGTCGTACTTGCTTGTGTACGGATAAAACAGTTCAGGCGTTTGCTGGAACACTTCGAGCGCCTCCAGCACCGCCTTGAACGTCGTGTCGTCGCTGTCGAAAACATGCGCGCCGAACGCGTCGCGAAACTCGTTCGCATACGGCGCAGCCTTCACGGCCGACGCCACTTTCTGCGGGCTGCTACCCATTTCGAACGACGACGTCAGCGGCATGCGCGCCTGGTCGCGCGCGTGGTTCACGCGGCCGTCCCACATCAGCCCGCCTGTCGGGCCTGCGTCGACGCTTTCGTCGCCTTCGTCGTCCGAATCGTGATAGTGCTCGGTGAACGACGGCACTTTCTGCAGATACTTGATGTTCGGCGCGGCACGCATGCCTTGCTGATGCATGTCCTGACCACCGAGCTGCACGGCCAGCGCGTTCGGCGGACCGAACGCATGCTGCGGGCTATGACACGACGCGCACGCGAGCTTGCCCGAACCCGACAGTGACGGATCGAAGAAAAGCTGCTTACCGACGGCCGTCATCTTCCTGACGGACTCATACACCTGAGCACGCGTCTGACCGCCGGCGGGCAAGACGGCAGCGCCATCCGCTGACACTTTCCGGATCTGCGCACCACTCGCATCGGCGGCTTGCGCTGCAGACGTATGCGCGCCATCGGCCTGTGCGTTGCCTGCATCGCAGCCCGTCAGCACCACGGCGAACAACGCTGAAACGCCCAGCACACCGAGCCATCCCGTGCGCCCGAAGGCCATCCCTTTTCGAACCCCTGCCACATCGCGCCGCATATCTTTTCTTACCTGCTCGTGTTGATCGACTGCGCGAGGTTATTTCACTGACATGTCGCCTAAATGACATAAAGCCGACTGTTCAACTCACGACAAAAGCTAAATGGAATAGTTGCGTAAGAAATTAATCGTTCTGTCAAAAAGCCTTGCGACACTCTCGCCGCCGGCTTTCCTTACAAGGATTCGCCGCCGGTCCCCAACGCGAGAGAGATAAATCATGAACATAAAACTGATCTGCGCGACGCCTATCGCGATCGCGGCAGCAATCGGGCTGTACGCATGTGGTGGCAATTCGAACTCGAAGCCGACGCTGTCTTCCGTGAAGAACGTCGTGGTGATCTACGCCGAGAACCGCAGCTTCGACAACCTCTATGGCAACTTCCCGGGCGCCAACGGCCTGCAGAACGTCACGACGGCGAACTCGCGTCAGCTCGACCGCGACGGCTCCGTGCTCGCGACGCTGCCGCCCGTCTGGGGCGGCCTCACGCAGGCAGGCGTGACGCCCGTGATCACGCAGGCGATGACGGCGAACCTGCCGAACGCGCCGTTCGCGATCGACGATCCGAACGGCTTCAACACCGGCATGAACCTCACGACGCGCGACCTGTATCACCGCTTCTACGAGAACCAGATGCAGATCCACGGCGGCAAGAACGACATGTTCGCCGCGTGGGCCGATTCGGGCGGTCTCGTGATGGGTCACTACACGCCGAACGCCGACAAGCTGCCGCTCTACAAGCTCGCGCAGCAATTCACGCTCGCCGACAACTTCTTCATGGGCGCATTCGGCGGCTCGTTCCTGAATCACCAGTGGCTGGTTTGCGCGTGCACGCCGTTCTATCCGAACGCAAACACGAGCCCGGCTTCGACCTCGCTGTCGAGTGTCGACGCGGACGGCGTCACGCTGACGCTCAAGTCGACCTCGGCGGCATCGGCGCTGACCGATGTGCCGACCTTCGTCAACTCGGGCACGCTCACGCCTGACTTCTACGCGGTCAACACGATGCAGCCGCCGTATCAGCCGAGCGGCAACAAGGCGGCGTCGGGCGGCGACGCGAATCTCGCCGACCCGACCAACAAGACGACGCTGCCGCCGCAGACCAACCAGCACATCGGCGATCTGCTCAACAGCGCAGGCGTGACGTGGGCGTGGTACGGCGGCGCATGGGGCGATGCCGTCTCCGCCGCGCAGAACAACACGGCGAACGTGATCTACGGTGCGAACCTGACCTCGCCGAACTTCCAGCCGCACCATCAGCCGTTCAACTACTTCGCGGACCTCGCGCCGGGCACGGACAACCGCACGAAGCATCTGCTCGACGGCGGCCTGAACGGCTCGGAGTTCATCAAGGCGATCGACGCCGGCACGCTGCCGCAAGTCGCGTTCTACAAGCCGCAAGGCAACCTGAACGAGCATGCGGGCTACACCGACGTGTCGCAAGGCGACCAGCACATCGCCGACGTGATCTCGCATCTGCAGAAGAGCCCGCAGTGGAACAACATGGTCGTGATCGTCACGTACGACGAGAACGGCGGTTTCTGGGATCACGTCGCGCCGCCGAAGGGCGACCGCTGGGGTCCGGGCACGCGCATTCCGGCGATCGTCGTATCGCCGTATGCGAAGAAGGGGTTCGTCGATCATACGCAGTACGACACGACGTCGATCCTGCGCTTCATCACGCACCGCTTCAATCTGCCGACGCTCGCGGGCCTGACGGCGCGCGACAACGCGCTCGTCGCGAACGGCGGTCAGGCGATGGGCGACCTGACGAACGCGCTCGATATCAAGAAGTAAGCCGGGAAGTAAGCACGCGGCAACATGGGCGAGCCCGTCGCCCGTCATCGACGAAGTACGGGCGGCAACAGCAACAGCGCATTTCTCCACGTTCGATGCGCAAACGCTTCAGGGCAGCTTCGGCTGCCCTTTTTTATTTACACGCTGCGAGGGAGAAACGGCGCGGGACGCGCACGCGGCATGAACGCATGCACAGGATGGATGGCCCCCCCACGAGGAATCGAACCTCGATTTCAGGTTTAGAAGACCCGTGTTCTATCCGTTGAACTATGGGGAGGCGAAACCGGAATTTTAACCTGGCGCAACCATCACGGATGGCGGCCGGTCGAGGACATCGGACTTGCTGTGATGCCCAGACAGAAAGGCCCGGCAGCAGCGCCGGGCCCGCGATTATAACCGATCGAACCGCGCCGTCAGACGGGCTGCGGATGCGTCATGAACCAGCCGAGAAACACCACGCCCGCGATCACGCAGTACACGCCGAACGCTGCCAGCCGGCCGCGTCCTTCGAAGTAGCGCATCAGGAAGCGCACGCTCAGATACGCCGCGATGGCCGTCAGCACGCCGCCCAGCAACGCGTCGGCGAGTTGGCCCGGCGCGTGGAACAGCTTCGGCAGTTCGAGGATGCCCGCTGCGAAAATGATCGGCGTGCCGAGCAGGAACGAGAATTCGGCCGCTTTCTCGGAGGTGAGGCCGGCGCCGTTGCCGGCGATCATCGTCAGACCGCTGCGCGAGAAACCGGGAATCAGCGCGCCGATCTGCGCAAGGCCGACGAGGAACGCCTGCTTGAACGTCAGCTTCTCCGGCGCACGATGCGCGCGCGAGCGCTGCAAACGGTCGCCGAACCACAGCAGGATACCGTTGACGATCAGCGCGATGGCCACGATGCGCAGATCGTGGAACACACGCTCGAGGCGCTTTTCGAGCACGAGACCCACCAGACCGGCCGGAATCGTCCCGATGATGAGCGCCCACATCATATGACCTTCGTCATTGCGGCGACCCGACAGCGACGCGAAAAAGCCGCTTATCAGCTCGATCCAGCGCGTCCGGAAGTACCACAGCAGCGCGAACGCCGTGCCGAGGTGCAGCGCGACGAGGAACGGCAGCAGTTGCGGTGCATGCTTGTCGATATGCATGCCGAACAGGGCGGGAACGAGCAGCGTGTGACCAAGACTGCTCACCGGAAACAGTTCCGTGACGCCCTGCAGCACGCTCAAAAAGATCAAAAACGACAGGCTCACGCGTCGGTCCTTTTGAAAAGTGGGGAGGTTGGACAGCTTGCCGGAGCATGATGTCCGGCATCTGAAGGCGCGTCGATTATGACGGGGCGACCCCGGTGCGCCAAGGACAAAAATTCGGCTTTTTGCGTACCTTGCGGCGTCGCACCATTATTGAAAGGCCGATTACGGCCATGAAAGCAAAAAGGCCCGCCGGGAAGGCGGGCCTGCGTGCGGAGGCTGCGTGGACCGTCGGTACGTGCCGACGGCTCAACGTGGTATCTCGTCGCCCCGTGTCAGCGTGCAAATTTATAAAAGAAATAAATCGTACTGCCCGTGAACATACCGAACAGTGCCACGCTCATTGCCATTGCGAGATCCATCGCCCCTCCCAAAAACCGAGTGATCGAGTCCAGCCGGAGCCGGTCTGAACACATTATCGATTGCGCTGACTGTGCGGCAACACCCGCAATTTCCCCAGAAGGGTTTCCCCGTAGCATAAAGCGGAGCAAAATCGGCGTTCTCCGCACGCTTTGCGCCAGAATCGTGCACGTCCACTCCCTTCCCAACCGCTTTTCTACTGCCATTGCCATGCCTCAATTCCAGCAACAGGACATCATCGAGATCGCACGCGACGCCTCCTTGCTGCGCGTCGCTCCGCAGGCGGGCGGCCGCCTGCTGTCGTGGGACATCGACGGCCAGTCGGTGATCTTCTGGCCCGACCAGGCGGACTGGAGCCAGCCCGCGCGCGTGCGCGGCGGCAATCCGCTGCTCTTTCCGTTTCTCGGCCGACATTTCGTCGACGGACAGATCGGCCGCTGGAAGGACGCGCAAGGCACCGTGCGCGAACTGCCGATGCACGGCTTCGCGCGCGACCTGCCGTTCGAAGCCACGGTCGACGAAGCGGCCCGCTCGATCAGCATGACGCTGACCGACAGTGACGCGACGCGCACGGGCTATCCGTTCAGCTTCCGCTTCGAAACCCGTTACACGCTGGTCGACCCGCACACGCTCGACGTCGAATTCATCACGACCAACACGGGCGCGGCAGGCAGCGCGCCGCTGCCCTACTACGCGGGTCATCACTTCTATTTCACGCTGCCGCACACGCAACGCGGCGAGACCGTGCTCGAACTGCCGCGCACGGTGCGCCGTCATCAGTTGCCCGACGGCGCGATCACGCCGGGCGAAGCGGGCGAGCCGGACTACCGTCTCGACGATCCGCGCATCATGGACCGCTTCCATTGCCTCGACGGCGCGCCGGATCACCTCGTGCGCGTGGTCGCGCTCGGCCTGAACCGCAGCATCACGATCGATCTGCAGCGTCCCGGCTCGGTGCCCTGGTACGCCGTCACGACGTGGACGGAAAAGCCCGAATCCGGCTTCTTCTGCGTCGAGCCGTGGCTCGGCCTGCCCGACGCGATCCACAACGGTCTCGGCCTGCGCTGGCTCGATGCGGGCGACACGGAAACGGCGTCGCTGCGCATAGCTGTCGGCACGCTGCCCTGAGCGCCACGCATCATTTCGCATCGTGCGCGGCCCTTGCAGCGGGCCGCGCATGAGTCCGAAAACGGGGTTTGCCTTGCAAAACCGTTAGAATCTGGCGTTTTGCAACTGTCGCGTGATCGGGATCGGCGCGCGGCGGCGTCTTGCGAGGTCCAATGTTGACAACAAAAATCAGACGGCTCGTCTGCGGGGTCATGGTCGCAGCACTGGCCGCATGTGGCTCGGCACCTGTAGGTCCGGGTTTCTATCGCGTCGAACGGGGCGACACGCTGTACAAGGTCGCGCGTAGCAACCGCACGTCGGTACAGAACATCGTCCGCTGGAACAACCTGTCGAACCCCGATTCGATCGAGGTCGGTCAGGTGCTGCGCGTCTCGCCGCCGCCCGGCACGGCAACGGCGAGCACGGGTTCGTCGCGAAGCAGCAGCAGCGCGAGCGCGTCGGCGGGAACGTCGTCTTCGTCGCGCAGTGCGGCAGCGGATACGCCGTCGGCGCCTGCGTCGTCGATCTCGCTGATCTGGCCGGCGACGGGCAACGTGATTCGCGGCTTCGACGGCAACAATTCGAAGGGCATCGATATCGCCAACGCCGCGGGCACGCCCGTGTTCGCCGCGGCGGGCGGCACCGTCGTGTATGCGAGCAACGGCTTGCGCGGCTACGGCAATCTGCTGATCATCAAGCACAACGCCGACTATCTGACGGCCTACGCGCACAACCGCACGCTGCTCGTGAAGGAAGGCGAAACGGTGCAGCAAGGCCAGAAGATCGCCGAAATGGGCGATTCCGACAACGATCGCGTGATGCTGCATTTCGAGCTGCGTTACGCGGGCCGTTCGATCGATCCGGCACGCTCGCTGCCACCGCGCTAACGCGCCCTTGGGCGTCCCCAGGCGCCTTAGCCGCCGCCATGCGCGCGGCGGCGGATATCCTGTGGACGCGCGCACGAAGCGGCATACGCGGCGTCCGGGAACCCAACGGGCCTTGCAGGGCTCCATCACAGAGGCGGGCGGGCACGCTCCGTGCCACGTCTGCCGACACCGCGTCCCTACGCGCAACGACACAAAGAGGACACTCCGATGAAATACGCCTTTGCGGCAGTTCGAGCGACGGCAGCGGCCCTCGCGATCGCGTCTCTGGCGGGTCTCGCAGGCTGCGCAAGTTCCGGCTCGACGACGCTCACCTATCTGCCGAACGGCGACCCCGGCTTCGCGATCAACTGCAGCGGCAGCGACGCGAGCCAGAACTGGGGCGAGTGCTACAAGCGCGCGGGCGAAGCCTGCGGCGCGTACGGCTACGACGTGATCTCGAAAGATGTGGACACGGGCGGCACGGCGGGCGGCACGCTCGGCGGCGTGCTCGGCGCCAACGTGAAGAACCGCTCTATGGTGATCCGCTGCAAGCAGTAGTTCGGCTTTGTGCGTGCGGTCGGCGTCGTCTGACGTTTAATGAGCGCGGACAAAAAAAGGCCCGGCACGAGGCCGGGCAAACGGGGGTTCGGCGCATATCGGCAAAGGACCGGTTCACCATGCGCCGAAACGAAATCTAGCAACGCCCCTATACCCACGCAATCGATTAATTGTGCAAATAGTGTGAGTCGGCGCACGGTTCAATGGCGAACTGAATGACGCACGTGTCAATCGGGAAACCGAATCAACGCGGCGCGCGCCATCCGATACTCGCATCGGGCTATACGCAACTCCCCCGAAAGCCACGACGGGCGCGGCTTTCGGAAGAACATAAAAATGTCGCACGCGAATTGATCTGCACTGCCATATACGGCCGATTCACGCATTTCACTTCGATGGCGGCAATCGCGAGACTTGGTGCGCCAACGCACCTTTCGATCGCAATTCACAACAGCGAATTCCTCTGATTTAACCGGCACGCGAGCATCGCTTTAATGTGCCGATATGCGTGCAATGCGTATGAGTTTTAATCCGCAAACGTGTGCCTGTTAATCGGCGCATTGGCACCGTCGTGAACGGGCTCACGAGCGGACTATTGCGATCCCGCAGCCGGACGGTCCAGCGTCGCCTATGGTTTATAGTTACGCCCCGTCACGTGCTGCTGGCTCATATCGTCATGACTTCCTCCGACACCCCACAAAGCCCTCTCTATCAAAAGCTGCTCGGCGAAACCGCGAAGATCGGCTGGTCCGAACTCGAACGCTTCTTTGCGCGCGGCATGCTGCTGCGCGTGGCACGCGATCTCGATCTGGTGAGCGTCGCCGAAGCGATCGCCAGCGACGACGCCGCGCAGGTCACGCAATGGCTGTCGTCGGGACTCGTCGAACGTGTGCAGGCGGAGACGGCCGCCGACTTCGCCGCGCGCGACCCGGACCTGTGGGCCGTCGTGGTCTCGCCGTGGGTCTGTGTGCAGGAGCGCGGTTGAACGATCGCCGCGACGACGCAGCCGCGCTGGATACCACGTCCACGGCAGACGCCCTGCCGACGCACTGGCACCGGCGCGTGCTGACGCTCGCGCTCCCGATCGTTCTCGCCAATCTGACGCAGCCGATCCTCGGCGCCGTCGACACCGCCGTCGCCGGGCACCTGGACAGCGCGTCGTATCTCGGCGGCGTCGCACTCGGTGGACTGTTCTTCAGCTTCGTATTCTGGGGCTTCGGCTTTCTGCGCATGGGCACGACGGGGCTCGTCGCGCAATCGTTCGGTGCCGACGATCAGGCCGGTCTGCGCATGAACGTCGTGCGCGCGATGCTGCTCGCGTTTGCGATCGGCGCCGTGGTGCTCGCGCTGCAGGTTCCGCTGATCGACTTCGCGATACGCACGATCGGCGGCAGCGATGAGGTTCAGCGCCACGCGCGCGCTTACTGTCATGCGCGCATCTGGGCGGCCCCGCTCGCGCTAGGCAACTATGTCGTGCTGGGCTGGCTGCTCGGCACGCAGCGCGTGCGCGTCGCGCTCGCGACGCAAGTCTTCATTAACACGGTGAACATCGTCGCCGTGTGCCTGTTCGTGTATGCGTTCGATTGGGGCGTGGCGGGTATCGGCGCGGCGACAGCGACGGCCGATGCGCTCGGCTTCGTGTTCGGCGCCGTGCTGCTCTGGCAGATGCGCCCGCGCGGCCTGCCCGCGCTCGAACGCGCCGCGCTATTCGATCCGGCCGCGCTGAGGCGCATGGTGACGATCAACCGCGACATCTTCGTGCGGACGATGTGCCTGCTCGGCGTCTTCGGCTGGTTCGCCCATCTCGGCGCGAAACAGGGCGACGCGACGCTCGCGGCGAACGCGCTGCTGCTCAATTTCCAGACCTTCATGGGCTATGGACTCGACGGCTTCGCGCATGCGGCGGAAGCGCTCGTCGGCGCGGCCATCGGTGCGCGCAATCGCGATGCGTTCCGCCAGGCCGTCAAGGTGACGCTGCTGTGGTCGGCGCTTGGTGCGCTCGCGTTTTCGCTCGTCTACTGGATGACGGGGACGTGGATCATCGAGCGTCTGACCGATCAGGCGGCCGTGCGCGCGACGGCGGAAGCTTTCCTGCCGTGGACGGCGCTATCGCCGATCGTCTCCGTGTGGGGCTTTCTGCTCGACGGCGTGTTCATCGGCGCGACGCGTACGCGCGATCTGATGACGTCGATGGTGGTGTCGCTCGGCGCGTTTCTGGCCGCTTCGTGGGCGCTCGCAGGCACGCACGGCAACCACGGCTTGTGGGCGGCGCTGATGATCTTCATGGCAGCGCGCGGCCTCACGCTCGCGCGTCTGCTGCCGCGTCTCACACGCGATATCGGCCCCGCGTTGCCGCAGAGCCATGCGTGACCTGAGCCTGCGCGCTCGCCGCGTTTATTGAGGCGCGGCGGGCGCGTCGATCATCGACGGCGGACGATCGTCCGTCGGCACGCCGTGATAGTCGGCGGGATCTTTGGGCGGCACGTGATGGTGGATGGTCGGATCGTCGGCACACGCCGACAGGGCGAACAGCGAAAACAGCGAGGCAGCCAGCAGGAAGCGCTTCATAAACTTTTCGGACAGGGTGTGAGCATCGACGGATGACGTCGCGGGCCACGAGTCTAACCGCAAAGCGCAATGTGCGCCGCCGAACCTGGGCATCGCCCTGCTTGCGCCATCTTGCTGCGCCTGCTCTACTATGTAGGCATGATTGCAGTCGTCGAAGGAGGCCGTCATGGATGCCGAATCGATCGCAGGGCTGGTTGGACTGGCCATAGGTTTGCTGGTGCTCGTGGTGTTATCCGTTTTCGAATCGCGCACCTATCGCCGCGAACATCAAGGCGAAGGGATGATGCACCACTGGCTGGCCGAGCATCACGTCTTCGACAGAATGCGCCGCAGACACTGAAGCCCGACGCGTCGCACCCGCGGCGCATCGCGACTGTCTTTCGCCGCACATGAAGGCGGCGCGTCGGCGTTTGGCCGACTGCGACGTCTTCGCCTGAGCGCGCGCTTGCGCGTCAGGATTCGCGCGCCCTCTCCTGTTATCCCTCTCCGCTGATTCTCGCCGTCGTCGGGCACGTGCCTTGCTGACTGTAAGGCATGGATCGCGCATCCCGCGCGCTCGATAAACCGGCCGCCGGCGCGCACCCGCGCTGTCATTGCGTGCTGAAGCGGTCTCCAATTGTGGCCCGGCCATATAAGGAGAGATAACATGACCCTCGGAACCATTCTGTTGATCGTGCTGATCCTGCTTTTGATCGGCGCCCTCCCAAGCTGGCCGTACAGCCGCGAATGGGGCTATCGTCCGACGAGCCTCGTCGGCGTCGTGCTGATCGTGGTGATCGTGTTGCTGCTGATGGGTCAGATATGACGCCGAACTTCGGCCCTCGCTTCTGCGTTAAACCGCAGATTTGACTCGCGGACACCAATGCGGATACAATCTCGGGCTCGCGTCGGAGCGTAGCGCAGCCTGGTAGCGCATCTGATTTGGGATCAGAGGGTCGTAGGTTCGAATCCTATCGCTCCGACCACCAACATGCCGTACACGAAAACCCGCCTCACCTTCCGGTGTCGCGGGTTTTTGTTTTTCTGCCGTTGTTTTTCCGCTGCGTGGTTCTCGCGGCGCGAACGCGGATCCATCGCACGGCCGAAACATGCGCGCGATAAAAATCCGGAAACGATCCAGAAACGCAGAACGACAAAACTCCCCTCGCCCTACGTTGTCCATACTTGTCGATAGATCGAAAGATCGTCACGACACGCACCTGGAGACACCGCCATGAACCTGATTCTCTGGCGTCACGCCGAAGCTGAAGACACGGCCTCGAGCGATCTCGCCCGCCAGCTGACGACACGCGGCCGCAAGCAGGCGCAGGCGTCCGCGAAATGGCTGCGCGCGCGTCTTCCCGACGACGCCGTGATCCTCGCGAGCCCTGCCACGCGCACCGTCCAGACGGCCGAATCGTTGACGGACCAATACCGCGTCGTGCGCGAGATCGCGCCGGACGCGAGTGCCGCGGATGTGCTCACGGCAGCCGGCTGGCCCAACGGCATCGCGCCGACCGTCGTGGTGGTCGGCCATCAGCCGACGCTCGGCCATGTCGTCGCCCGCCTGCTCGCCGACAGCGGCGCGAGCTGGCCGATCAAGAAGTCAGCGATCTGGTGGATCGAGAGCCGCACGCGCGGCAATGACGAGCAGGCTGTGCTGCTTGCGGCGATCACCAGCGACCTGATCTGATTCAGGCCGCATTGGCGGGTCGCGTGATTACAACACCGAAGGCGCGCCGAAAGCGGCGGCCTTACGACACGTCATTGAATCGTCACGACGTTGCCACGTGAGCGTCACCAGCCGTTACTACATTGGCGTCGAAGCGAATTTCACATTTTCGACCAGGAACGCCACATGCGAGAACTGCCGACGCCAACCCTGCCCTTCGCATCGATCCTCGAGCCGCGTCGTCGTTTGCCGCGCACGGAAGAAACGGTCACTGCCCAGCATCGTCTGCAAGTGTCGTGGGCGCGCACCGACGAGGAGCTTCGTGAAGCGCAGCGTCTGCGTTACCGGGTCTTCGCCGAGGAAATGGGCGCGCGCCTGTCCGGTCCTGCCGGCCTCGACGTCGATTCGTTCGACGCTTACTGCGATCACCTGATCGTCCGCGATCTCGACACGCTGAAGGTGGTCGGCACGTACCGCGTGCTGCCGCCGCACCAGGCGGCGCGTATCGGCCGCCTGTATGCCGAGGGCGAGTTCGATGTATCGCGTCTCACGCACTTGCGCTCGAAGATGGTCGAAGTGGGCCGCTCGTGCGTGCATCCCGACTATCGCAGCGGCTCGGTGATCATGTCGCTGTGGGCGGGTCTCGGCTCGTACATGCAGCACAACGGTTACGAGACGATGCTCGGCTGCGCGAGCGTCGCGATGGCTGACGGTGGGCACTATGCTGCCAACCTGTATGCATCGATGGCCGATGATGCGCTGACGACGCCGGAGTATCGTGCGTTTCCGCATACGCCGTTGCCTGTCGAAGAATTGCAGACTGGGGCGAAGGTTGCGCCGCCGCCGCTGATCAAGGGTTATTTGCGGCTCGGGGCGAAGATTTGTGGTGCCCCGGCGTGGGATCCTGATTTCAATACCGCTGATTTCTTGACGCTGTTCAGGTTGGAGGAGATCAATGCGCGGTATGCGCGGCATTTTCTTGGTGATGCGCTAGGCCGTTGATTTTTTGTCTGCGACGCAGTCGCCATTCTGGGTGTTTTGCTGCGCTGGCATCCGCGGTTTCGTATCGGTGCTTCATGCGTCGCCCCTGTGCGGGGCGGCACCTACTTTTCTTTGCAGCGGCAAAGAAAAGTAGGCAAAAGAAAGCCGCTTTTGAACCTCCGGTGCCTGCCAGCATAGCGGTGCGGCATGCCGCAGTTGAGCTGTCGCTCAGCGACGTCCGCACTGCGTAGAAAGCCCGCAGTCAAGCGCGCACGGCGCGAAAAACCCACACACAGTTTTGAGCGCATACCGCCGCTCAAACCGACGGCAAACACACAAAGACAAGCCGACCGAATGTGCCCCAGATGGATGTCATCTTTCGCGCCGCGCACGGTTGACTGCGGGCTTTCTACGGAGTGTTTGCGTTGTTGCGCGACAGATCAAGGAACGTGTGCCGTAGCGTTATCCTGGCAGGGACCGGAGGTTTGAAGCGGCTTTCTTTTGCCTACTTTTCTTTGCCGCTGCAAAGAAAAGTAGGTGCCGCCCCGCACAGGGGCAACGCTTGAAGCACCGATACGAAACCGCGGATGCCAGCGCAGCCAAAAACCAAAAGCAAAACGCAAAAGGCAAAGAATGGCGACTAGCGTCGCAGACAAAAAGAACCTTTTAAGAACAGAACTTCGTCAACAAACTAAGCTGCGCATTCCGCGAGGACTTCCCGGGCCTGCGCCGGCGATAATGCCCATCACTCTGCATGAGCCAGGCGGCCTGATTATCCCCGAGAAACGCCGACAGCCCTTCAGCAATCACACGCCGCTTCAACCGCCGGTTATTGATCGGAAACGCGACTTCAACACGCCGGAAGAAATTCCGATCCATCCAGTCCGCACTGGACAGATAAACCTGCTCGCGCCCGTTATCGTAGAAATAAAAAATACGATGATGCTCAAGAAAACGCCCCACGATCGACCGCACCGTGATGTTCTCCGACAGCCCTTCCACCCCCGGCTGCAAAGCACAAACACCACGCACGATCAAATCGATCTTCACGCCCGCCTGTGAAGCCTCATACAACTCGGCGATAACCGTAGGCTCAAGCAGCGCATTCATCTTCGCAACGATCCGCGCCCGCTTGCCCGCGCGCGCATGCTCGGCTTCGGCGCGAATCGATTCGACGAGCTTCGGATGCAGCGTGAACGGCGACTGCCACAACTCGTGCAACGGCAACTCGCCACCGATCCCAGTCAACTGCTGAAACACGTGATGCACGTCTTCGCAGATCTTCTGGTCCGCCGTCATCAGGCCAAAGTCGGTATAGAGGCGCGCCGTGCGCGGATGATAGTTGCCCGTGCCGAGGTGCGCGTAACGCTTGAGGATCGACTTGCCGCCTTCCGATACACGTCGCACGATCAGCATCATCTTCGCGTGGCACTTGTGGCCGACCACGCCGTACACGACGTGCGCGCCGACGGCTTCGAGCTGCGACGCCCAGTTGATGTTCGTCTCTTCGTCGAAGCGCGCGAGCAGTTCGACTACCACCGTCACTTCCTTGCCGTTGCGCGCGGCCTGCATCAGCGCATCCATCAGCGGCGAATCCGTGCCCGTGCGATAGATGGTCTGCTTGATCGCGACGACGTTCGGATCCTTCGCGGCCTGCAGCAGCAGTTCGAGCACCGGCTGGAAGCTCTCGTACGGATGATGCAGCAGCACATCGCCCTGATCGATCACGTCGAACAGGCTCGCGCTGGTGGCGATCTGCTGCGGCGTCGCGGGAATGTGCGGGACGAACTTCAGATCCGGCCGGTCGACCATCTCGGGCAACTGCATCAGACGCACGAGATTCACCGGGCCGTCGACGTAGTAGCAGTCCTTCTGCGACAACCCGCTTTCGTCAAGCAGTCGACGTACGAGATGCGCAGGCGTGTCCGCCGACACTTCGAGCCGCACCGCGTTACCCAGATGTCGCGCGGGCAGTTCGCCCTGCAGCGCGACGCGCAGATTCGTAATTTCGTCTTCATCGACGAACAGTTCGCTATTGCGCGTGATACGGAACTGGTTGCAACTGCGCACGAGCAACGCCGGGAACAGCTCGCCGACGAAACGTTGCAGCAGCGAGCTCAGCAGCACGAAGCCATGCGGATAACCCGACAGCTCCTGCGGCATGCGCACGAGGCGCGGCAGTGCGCGTGGCGCCTGCACGATGCCCATCACGGCTTGCCGGCCGAAGGCATCCTTGCCTTCCAGCTCGACGACGAAGTTCAGGCTCTTGTTCAGCACACGCGGAAACGGATGCGCGGGATCGAGGCCGATCGGCGTCAGGACGGGCAACAGCTCATTGATGAAGTAGTCGCGCGCCCATTGGGTCTGCGCTTCGTTCCAGGCTTCCGTGCCGTGAAAATAGATGCCTTCGTCTTCGAGCGCGGGCAGCACGGTGTCCTGCAACATTGTGTACTGACGATGCACGAGCTTCTGCGCGCGTTCGACCACGAGGTCATAGCAGTGCTGCAGTGACATGCCGTCGGGCGACAGCGCGCCGGGGTTGTCGCGCATCTGCTCCTGAAGACCGGCCATGCGGACTTCGAAGAATTCGTCGAGGTTGCTGCTGGTGATGCAGATGAAGCGCAAGCGTTCGAGAAGCGGGACAGCCGGGTCCGCGGCCTGTGCGAGCACACGCTCGTTAAAACCCAGAATGCCCAGCTCGCGGTTCAGAAGAGGATAGCGGTTGGACATCGGCGCCGTGAATGAAATGTCGGAAGATGACTCGAAAGGACGCTCGGAAATTCTCACAGTATGATGACAGGTGCGTGAAATGACTTGTCACGTGATTTTACGCTTTTGCCGACCCATGTCGTAAATATGACGCAAGGTTTATGTGACCATAGCGCACGACAATGGCGGAGGTGACAGCGTGATGTCCAGTACGCTTAAAATGGCGACTTTGAACAACGCGCGAACCAGCGCGCCCGGCATGGGTGATCTGTTTGCGCGCATGAGGTCCTCACACCCGATGGTCAACACTCCGCCACTACTTGCCGCCGTCGATCTCGGCTCGAACAGCTTCCGTCTGATCGTGGGCCGCGTCGAAGAAACCGAAGCGGGCAGCCAGATCTATCAGGTCGACGCGCTGCGCGAACCGGTGCGGCTCGGCGCGGGCCTGTCGCGCGAAAAAATGCTCGACCGTGCTTCGCAGGTGCGCGGCTGGGATGCGCTCAAGCGCTTCGGCGAACGTCTGCGCGACTTCCATCCCGATCACGTGCGCGCCGTCGCGACCAACACGTTGCGGGTCGCGAAGAACGCGCAGGAATTTCTCGGCGAAGCGGAAGCGGCGCTGGGTTTCCCGATCGAAGTGATCGCGGGCCGCGAGGAAGCGCGCCTGATTTATGCAGGCGCTGCACATTCGGTGCCGGCGAGCGCGGGCAAGCGGCTCGTCGTCGACATCGGCGGCGGCTCGACGGAATTCATCATCGGTTCGCACTACACGCCGATCCGGATGGAGAGCCTGTACATCGGCTGCGTAAGCCACAGCCGCCAGTTCTTCCCGGCGGGAAACGTCGACGAATACACGATGCGCCAGGCCGAACTCGCGGCCTCGCGCGAAATCCAGATCATTTCGGCCGACTACAAGGCCGAGGGCTGGGAACAGGGCATCGGCTCATCGGGCACGGCGCGTGCGCTGGCCGAACTGCTCGAAGCGAACGGCTTCAACGATCCCGGCATCACGCACGGCATCTCGCGTGGCGGTCTTGAACGTCTGAAACGTGCACTGATCAAGGCGGAGAACGTCAACCGCCTGAAGCTCATTGCGCTGAAACCGGACCGCGTGCCGGTGCTGGCGGGCGGCCTGTCGATCATGATCGCGGTGTTCGACGAACTCGGCGTCGACTATGTCGACACGACGGACGGCGCGTTGCGTCTTGGCGTGCTGTATGACCTGCTGGGCCGTTCGCAGCATCAGGACATGCGTACGATCACGGTCGAGGGTTTCATGCGCCGCTACGGCGTCGATCGTGCGCAGGCGAGCCGTATCGGCGAGCTTGCGGTGCATTTCTACGATCAGCTCAACGAGCCCGATACGGAAGCGCGCGAAGAGAACCGCATGTTCCTTGGCTGGGCGGCCGCGCTGCATGAAATCGGGCTGTCGATTTCGCATAGCGCGTATCACAAGCATTCGGCGTATATCGCGAGCAATGCGGATATGCCTGGTTTCTCGCGTACCGACCAGGCGCGGCTTGCGGCGCTCGTTGTTGGGCATGCCGGCAAGCTCGGGAAGCTTGCGCAGACGCGGGATCTCGAATGGAAGCTGCTGTTCTGTCTGCGGCTCGCCGCGCTGTTTTGTCGACGTCGGGCGGATGCCGGGTTGCCGGAGATCACCATTACCGAGGCGAATGGCGGGTATGAAGTTCGGTTGCCGAATGCGTGGGTTGCGAATAATCCTCTTACTGACTATAGCCTTATTCAGGAGGCGGCTGAGTGGGAGAAGATTCGGACGCCGTATCGTGTCGTGTATACCGATTGATTTTTGTCTGCGACGCTAGTCGCCATTCTTGCTTTTTTGTTTTTGCTTTTGCTTTTGCTTTTTGCTGCGCTGGCGTCCGCGATTTCGTATCGGTTTATTAGCGTTGCCCCTGTGCGGGGCGGCACCTACTTTTCTTTGCAGCGGCAAAGAAAAGTAGGCAAAAGAAAGCCGCTTTTGAACCTCCAGTGCCTGCCAGGATAACGCTGCCGCATGCCGCAGTTGAGCTATCGCGCAGCGACGTCCCCACTCCGTAGAAAGCCCGCAGTCAACCGCGCACGGCGCGAAAGCCCCACACATCGTCTGGAGCACATACCGCCGCAATCAGACCGATGGCAAACACACAAAAACAGGCCGACCGAATGTGCCCCAAAGGGATGTCATCTTTGGCGCCGCGCGCGCCTGACTGCGGGCATTCTACGGAGTGTTGGCGTCGCTGCGCGACAGCTCAAACACCGTGTGCCGTGGCGTTATCCTGGCAGGCACCGGAGGTTTGAAGCGGCTTTCTTTTGCCTACTTTTCTTTGCCGCTGCAAAGAAAAGTAGGTGCCGCCCCGCACAGGGGCAACGCGTGAAGAACCGATACGTCAACGCGGATGCCACCGCAGCAAAAGGCAAAAACAAAAAGCGAAAAAACCAGGACTGGCGACTAGCGTCGCAGACAAAAAACAACTTCAAGCAGCAGTCGACTGCAACCGCGCGGTCCGCGCAACAGGAAACCGCACGGTAAAAGTACTCCCCCGCCCCTCTTCACTCTTCACATCAAGCTGCGCATCATGCCGCTGCAGCACATGCTTGACGATAGCAAGCCCAAGCCCGGTGCCACCCGTATCCCGCGACCGACTCCGGTCAACGCGATAAAAGCGTTCAGTCAACCGCGGAATATCCGCAGCAGGAATCCCAAGCCCACTATCGGAGACCGCAAACACAGCCTGCCCACCCTGAGCATGCCAGCTCACATTGATCGACCCGCCGTCAGGCGTATACCGGATCGCATTCGTCACGAGATTGCCGAACGCACTCAGAATCTCCGTCTCGACACCCGTCACCGTCAACGCTTCATCGGAGTCAAAACCAATCCGATGACGTCCGCCCGACAAACTCTGCGCATCGTCCTGCAAATGCCGCAGCACGGCGCGCATATCGACCATCTGATTGCTAGGCGGTTTGTTGTCGCCTTCGAGCGTCGCGAGCACGAGCAGATCGCTGACGATATGCTGCATCCGCTGCGCCTGCTGCATCATCAGATCGAGATAGCGCACGCGCTCGCTTTCGTCGAGCGGCAACTCACGCATCGTTTCGAGAAAGCCGGAGAGCACCGTCAGCGGCGTCTTCAGTTCATGCGACACGTTGGCAACGAAGTCGCGCCGCATCGCATCCGTACGTTCAAGTTCGGTAATGTCCTGCGACAGCACCAGCTTGCGATTCTCGCCGTACGGAAACACCTGCACGGAGATCACGTTCTGGCGCTTGTCGCCCATCCCGCGCATGATCAGCATCTCTTCGTAATGATGCGAGTTCAGGTAGCGGACGAAGTCGGGATGACGCACGAGATGCGTGATGTGCTGACGCAGATCGCGTTTCGCATCAAGGCCGAAATGCTCTTCGGAGATCGCGTTGCACCACTCGATCTGATCGTGATCGTCGAGCATCGCAACGCCGTTCGGCGATGCCTGAATGGCCTGAATGAAACGCGAATGCTGCTGCTCGACCTGGCGCACCTGCGCATGCCAGCGCTTCGCGAGCTTGTGCAACCGGTAGTAGATTTCGCCCCAGATGCCCGGCGCGCTCGGCACTTCGCCGTAGACGGGCGCGTCGAGCAGACGCCACAGACGCTGCTTGTGGAACGTGCTGAAGATGCCTTGCGCGAGCAGCGCGAGCACGGCAATCGACAACGCCAGCTTGGTATTGACGAAAATGCCGACTGCCACGCACAGCACAGCGAGGAGCACAAGCGATACCAGGGAACGCGCCCAGATGATGTTCATGTGTTCCTGCGACCTTGAAAACAAGCCTGAAGACTTCAGAGACAACAAAGCGCGCTGCGTTGATACCCCGCAGCGCGCTTCGTGTTTTTCGATCAGTGTACCTTATGCGCTTTTGGCCAGGCGATAGCCGCTGCCGCGCACCGTCTCGATCATCGCATCGCAGCCCGCCGGCTTCAGCGCGGCGCGCAGACGCTTGATGTGCACGTCGACGGTACGTTCTTCGACGAACACGTGATCGCCCCACACCTGATCCAGCAACTGCGTGCGGCTATGCACGCGCTCCGGATGCGTCATGAAGAAGTGCAGCAGGCGGAATTCCGTCGGACCGAGATCCAGCTTGATCTCGCTGCCTTCCGCATGCGCGGCGACGCGGTGCGTGGCCGGGTCGAGCTTCAGACCGTTGATCGCGACGACGTCTTCCGTCAGCTGCGGCGCGCGGCGGCGCAGCACCGCCTTGATACGCGCCATCAGTTCCTTCGGCGAGAAGGGCTTCGTCACGTAGTCGTCGGCGCCGATCTCGAGGCCGAGCACCTTGTCCTGCTCATCGCCGCGCGCCGTCAGCATGATGATCGGGATGTGCTTGGTGCGCTCGTTGTTGCGCAGGTCGCGCGCGAACGCGATACCCGATTTGCCCGGCAGCATCCAGTCGAGCAGCACGAGATCGGGAAGCACGTCGCTGATCAGGTTCTGCGCCTGTTCGGCGTTGTACGCACGAATCGGACAATGGCCCGCGTGTTGCAAGTTGACCGAGATCAGCTCGGAAATTGCGGGTTCATCTTCGATAACGAGAATACTGCTGGGCATCGGCGCCTCTTGATAAACGGTATATACGGTTTTGGCTGAGCGGATTCGTCGAACGTCGGACGGATCAGCTGAGCGCTTCGCGCTCGAGCGCGTCGCGGCCCATGTGACGCACGTCCGTGCCCTTCACCACGTAGATGATGAACTCGGCGATGTTCTTCGCGTGATCGCCGATCCGCTCGATCGCCTTCGCGATGAAGAGGAAGTCGAGACCCACGGAGATCAGGCGCGGATCTTCCGTCATGTACGAAATCAGCTTGCGCACGAAGGCGCGGAATTCCTCGTCGATCGCCTTGTCGTCGCGCACGATCTGCGCAGCGGCCACGGTATCGAGACGCGCGAACGCATCGAGCGCGCGGCGCAGGATGCTCACGGCCATATCGCCCGACAGCTTGATTTCAGCGATGTTGATCGTGCGCGACGCGCCGTCTTCCGACAGGCGCTTCGTGCGCTTCGCGATCTTCTCGGCTTCGTCGCCGGCGCGTTCGAGGTTCGTGATCGTCTTCGAGATCGCCATCACGAGGCGCAGGTCGCGCGCCGTCGGCTGGCGTCGCGCGATGATGTTGCTGCACTCTTCGTCGATCTCGACTTCCATCTGGTTCAGACGGTCTTCGGCGGCGATGACCTGATCGGCGATGCCAATGTCGAATTCGTTCAGCGCGTTCATCGCGGCGACGATCTGAGCCTCGACGAGGCCGCCCATTTCGAGCACCTTCGAGGACACCAGGTTCAGGTCGGCGTCGAACTGGCTGGACAGGTGTTTGTCGGACATGTCTTACTCCCTAAGCTCGTGCGTGCGCTCAGCGCTTAACCGAAGCGGCCCGTGATGTAGTCTTCCGTTTCCTTGCGGACCGGCTTGATGAAGATCTTTTCGGTGTCGCCGAATTCGATCAGCTCGCCCAGATACATATAGGCAGTGTAGTCCGAACAACGCGCGGCCTGCTGCATGTTGTGCGTGACGATCACGACGGTATAGTCGCTCTTCAGTTCGGCGATCAGCTCTTCGATACGGCCCGTCGAAATCGGGTCGAGCGCCGAGCACGGTTCGTCGAGCAACAGCACTTCCGGACGGATCGCGATGCCGCGTGCAATACACAGACGCTGCTGCTGACCACCCGACAGACCGTAGCCGCTCTGGCCCAGCTTGTCCTTCACTTCGTTCCACAGCGCAGCCTTCGTCAGCGCCCATTCGACGCGATCGTCCATCTCCGAACGCGACAGCGTTTCGAACATCTTCACGCCGAATGCGATGTTGTCGTAGATCGACATCGGGAACGGCGTCGGCTTCTGGAACACCATGCCGATACGTGCGCGCAGCAGCGAGATATCGCGCTTCGTCGTCAGCAGGTTCTCGCCGTCCATCAGGATTTCGCCTTCGGCGCGCTGCTCCGGATAGAGCGCATACATCTTGTTGAACGTGCGCAGCAACGTCGACTTGCCGCAACCCGACGGGCCGATGAACGCCGTCACCTTGCCTTCGGGAATCTGCAGGTTGATGTTCTTCAGCGCGTGATACTTGTTGTAGAAGAAGTTCAGGTTGTTGACTTCGATCTTCGGGCGCGAGGGCGCTGCCGCTTGACCGCTCTGCGCCGGGTCGAAACCGGCGGGTGCCGCCGGGCGTTCGACGGGATTCAGGTGACTTTCTGCCATGTTCATCGGATCGCTCCGCCCTTACTTTTTCGAAAAGATCGTACGCGCGAGAATGTTGAGACCCAACACTCCGAGCGTGATCAGGAATACGCCGGCCCACGCGAGGGATTGCCACTGCGCAAACGGGCTCATCGCGAACTTGAAGATCGTAACCGGCAGGTTCGCAACCGGTTGATTCATGTCCATCGTGAAGAACTGATTGGACAGCGCCGTGAACAGCAGCGGCGCCGTTTCGCCGGCGATACGTGCGATGGCCAGCAGCACGCCCGTGACGATGCCCGCGATCGACGCCTTCAGCGTGATCGACAGCACCATCTTCCACTTCGGCGTGCCGAGTGCGAAAGCCGCTTCACGCAGTGCGTTCGGCACGAGCTTCAGCATGTTCTCCGTCGTGCGGATCACGATGGGAATCTGCAGCAGCGCGAGCGAGATCACACCCGCCCAGCCGCTGAAGTGGCCCATCTTCGCGACGACGAGCGCATACACGAACAGACCCACGACGATCGACGGCGCCGACAAAAGAATGTCGTTGATGAAGCGCGTGATGCTCGCGAGCCAGCCCTTCTGGCCATACTCGGCGAGATACACGCCCGCCATGATGCCGATCGGCGTACCGACGAACGTGGCCAGCACGACCAGCATCAGACTGCCGACGATCGCGTTCGCGAGACCGCCGCCATCCGTGTTCGGCGGCGGCGTCGACTGCGTGAACAGTTCGACGGAGAGACCGCCGATGCCGAGGCGCAGCGTCGTGTACAGAATCCACACGAGCCACAGGAGACCGAAGGCCATCGCGGCGAGCGACATCGTCAGCGCGACCGCGTTGGTCGCCTTGCGGCGCTTTTGCAGCTTGTTGCGCATCGCGTCGAGCGCTGCGGCATCCGTGCTGCCCGGCATGTTCAATGAGGATTGCGTCATTTCGCGCCCTCCCCTTTCTCGAGGCGAAGCAGCATGATCTTCGAAATCGCCAGCACGATGAAGGTAATCACAAACAGGATCAGGCCGAGTTCCATCAGCGCGGCCGTATGCAGGCCAGGCGCTGCTTCCGCGAATTCGTTCGCGAGCGCCGACGTGATGCTGTTACCCGGCGAAAAGAGCGACACGTTGTCGAGCAGGTTCGTATTGCCGATCACGAACGTGACGGCCATCGTCTCGCCGAGCGCGCGGCCGAGGCCGAGCATCACGCCGCCGATCACACCCGTCTTCGTGAACGGCAGGACGATCTTCCACATCACTTCCCACGTCGTGCAGCCGATGCCGTATGCCGATTCCTTCAGCAGCACGGGCGTGACTTCGAACACGTCGCGCATCACGGACGCGATGTACGGGATGATCATGATCGCGAGAATCACACCCGCGCACAGAATGCCGATACCGATAGGCGCGCCCTTGAACAGCGCGCCGATGACGGGCATGCCGCCGAGCAGCTGGCCGAGCGGCTTTTCGAAGTACGTCGCGAAGATCGGCGCGAACACGAGCAGACCCCACATGCCGTACACGATCGACGGAATCGCGGCGAGCAGCTCGATCGCGATGCCGAGCGGCCGGCGCAGCCAGGCGGGCGACAGTTCGGTCAGGAAGAGCGCGATGCCGAAGCTGACGGGCACCGCGATGATGAGTGCAATGATCGACGTCGCAATCGTGCCGTAGATGGGCACCAGCGCGCCGAACTGTTCGGAAGGTGGATCCCAGTCGGAAGTCCACAGGAATGCGAGGCCGAATTTCTGGATCGTCGGCATGGAAGCCACGATCAGCGACACGATAATGCCGCCGAGCAGCAGTAACGTGACGATGGCGGAAAGCCGGGCGATGCCGCCGAAGATGATGTCGCCAGCGCGGCTGGGCGCTTTCTGCGTCGTGCTACCGGGCGGAGTCGACCGGGCCGCGTCAGAAGTGAGAGGGAGGTCGGACATGGGAGCTGATAAACCTGTTTCCGGTTTCCGGTTGCCGCATGGCGTATGCCAGACGGCCAGTACTACGGCCGCCGGGCCTCATCGAAGCCGGGCGGCCGGCCGCGCGCAGTTACGACTCTGCGCGCGGTGGATGCTGCTGTTGCTGCGTGTCGAGGATTACTCGGCGATCGACTTGCCCGATGCGTCCTTGACCTTCGCCTTCCACTGCGTCTTGATTTCCGACACAACCGATTCCGGCAGCGAGATGTAGTCCAGATCGTTTGCAGCCTGGCCGCCGTTCTTGAACGCCCAGTCGAAGAACTTCAGCGTTTCCGCGCCTTGCGGACCCTTCTCTTGCGTCGTGTGCAGCAGCACGAACGTCGCGCCGACGATCGGCCATGCGTTCTTGCCCGGCTCGTTCGTCAGGATCTGGTAGAACGACTTCGACCAGTCAGCGCCAGCAGCCGCTGCCTTGAACGTTTCCGTCTTCGGCTCGACAACCGTACCAGCCGAGTTCTTCAGGTCGACGTAGACCATGTGGTTCTGCTTCGCGTACGCCCACTCGACGTAGCCGATTGCGCCCGGCAGACGCTGCACGAATGCTGCGACGCCGTCGTTGCCCTTGCCGCCCGTACCCGTCGGCCAGCTGACCGTCGAACCTTCGCCGACCTTCGACTTCCACTCGGTGTTGACCTTCGACAGGTAGTTCGTCCAGATGAACGACGTGCCCGAACCGTCAGCGCGGCGGACAACAGCGATGTCCGTATCCGGCAGCTTGACCTTCGGGTTCAGCGCGGCGATTGCCGGGTCATTCCACTTCTTGACCTTGCCGAGGTAGATGTCGCCGAGCACTTCGCCCGACAGCGTGATTTCGCCAGCCTTGACGCCCGGCACATTGATCACGGGAACCACGCCGCCGACGACCGTCGGGAACTGGAACAGGCCTTCCTTCGCCAGTTCGTCGTCCTTCAGCGGAGCGTCCGAGCCTGCGAAGTCGACCGTCTTCGCGACGATCTGCTTGATGCCGCCCGACGAGCCGATGCCCTGATAGTTAACCTTGCCGCCACCCGTCTTCTGGTATGCATCGGCCCACTTCGTGTAGATCGGTGCTGCAAAGGTGCTGCCCGCGCCGGTGATGTCGGCGGCTTGCGCTGCGATCGCAAAGAGAGCGCCAGCCATGCCAGCGAACGCGGTTTGCATCAGTTTCATGTTTTCTCCGTGGTTGTGAGCGTGTGCAACGACACCGCGAAGAATAGTGGCGCTTTGTGACAGTAACGTGACTATTCGTGAAGTTACTGTGACAGTCTTATTACGGCCGTGAAAGGCGTTGCGTCAGGGTTTTCACTGTCGCAGCAGATGCGCGCTGAATGGGCGCTGTAGCCGTCGAAATCGGTCAAGCGATAACGTTTGCGCGTTTCGCTAGCGCTTTCGAAATTTTTAAGCGATTTTTTAACGTTGCGACACCGCGAGCGGCGCAAAAAAAGGCGGCACGGAGCCGCCCTTCTGTCTTAAACGCGTGTCTTGCGGATCATGTCGTCGCCTGTTTGACGACGGCGGCGATCGTTTCCGCGTGGTGTACGGCATCTTTTTCGTGCGCCGCTTCCACCATCACGCGCAGGACCGGCTCCGTGCCTGAGGCGCGGATCAGCACACGGCCGCTGCCGTCGAGCGCGCCTTCCGCCTCGCTGATCGCGCGACGGATCGCGTCGCTGCCCTTCCAGTCCGCGCCCGGCTGCATCCGCACGTTGATCAGCTTCTGCGGGAACAGCTTGACGCCTTCGAGCAGCTGTTCGAGCGAACGGCCGCTGCGTTGCATCGCCGCCAGCACCAGCAGCGCGGAGACGATACCGTCGCCCGTCGAATGGCGATCCAGCGACAGGATGTGGCCCGAGCCTTCTGCGCCCAGCTCCCAACCATGCTCGCGCAGTTTCTCCAGCACGTAGCGGTCGCCGACGGCCGCGCGCACGAACTGCACGCCAACCTTCTTCAACGCGACTTCAACGGCCATGTTGGTCATCAGCGTGCCAACCGCACCTTCGACCTTGCCCTGCGTCGCGATACGGTCCTGCACGAGCACGTACAGCAGCTCGTCGCCGTTGTAGAGCCGCCCGTTCG
Organism: Paraburkholderia sabiae; assembly: GCF_030412785.1. Taxonomy (NCBI): domain Bacteria; kingdom Pseudomonadati; phylum Pseudomonadota; class Betaproteobacteria; order Burkholderiales; family Burkholderiaceae; genus Paraburkholderia; species Paraburkholderia sabiae. Next base: position 1,053,143 of record NZ_CP125295.1, on the reverse strand, counting down.
CATCGACGATCTGCAGGCGGTCGGCGTCGCCGTCCAGTGCAATGCCGAGATCCGCCTTGTTCGCGCGCACCGCACGCACGAGTGCATCCGGCGCCGTCGCGCCGACGGCGTCGTTGATGTTGAAGCCGTTCGGCGACACGCCGATCGTGACCACGTCCGCACCGAGCTCGTGAAAGACATGCGGCGCGACGTCGTACGCGGCGCCGTGCGCACAATCGACGACCAGCTTCATGCCGCGCAGATCGAACGTCTGCGGGAAGGTGCTCTTGCAGAACTCGATGTAGCGGCCGGCCGCGTCGTCCAGACGCCGCGCCTTGCCGAGCCGCTCGGACGGCGCGCATTCGAGCGGCTTGTCGAGTTGCTGTTCGATCTGCGACTCGACTTCGTCCGGCAGCTTGTTGCCGTCGGCGGAGAAGAACTTGATGCCGTTGTCGTAGTACGGATTGTGCGACGCGCTGATCACGACGCCCGCCGCGAGACGCAGCGCGCGCGTCAGATACGCGACGCCCGGCGTCGGCATCGGGCCCGCCAGCATCACGTCGACGCCCGCCGCCGAGAAGCCCGACTCCAGCGCCGCTTCGAGCATGTAGCCCGACACGCGCGTGTCCTTGCCGATCAGCACTGTCGGGCGCTTGCCCGTCTTCGCCCACGTGTCGGCGCCCGCCAACACCTTGCCCGCCGCGTAGCCGAGCCGCAGCACAAAATCCGGCGTGATCGGCGCATCGCCGACCTTGCCACGAATCCCATCCGTTCCGAAATATCGACGTGCCATATTGGAATTTTCCTCCCAAGCGTGGAGATCAGGCGCGCCGCGCTGCGTCGCGGGTCGCCGCCCATATTTTCAGTGCATCCACCGTTTCCGCCACATCGTGCACGCGGATGATGGCCGCGCCACGTTCAGCTGCACACACTGCCGCCGCCACGCTCGCCGCGACGCGCTCTCGCGGCGGTCGATTGACAAGCGCACCCAGCATCGATTTGCGCGACATGCCCGCCAGGATAGGCAACGGCGAGCCGAGCACCGGCGCTGTCTTAGGCAGGTGTGCGAGTAGCGCGTAATTATGCTCGACGGTCTTGCCAAATCCGAATCCTGGATCGACGCTAATGCGATTTTTTGCAACACCGGCGCTTATCATCGTGTTGACACGTTCATCCAGAAAGGCTCGGATGTCGGCGACGACGTCGTCGTAAGCCGGCTCGCCGACCTGCATGGTCTGCGGCTCGCCGAGCATATGCATCACGCACAGGCCACACTGACTGTCGCGCACCGCATCGATCGCGCCGGGCATCCGGAAGCCCCAGATATCATTAATCAGATCGGCGCCCGCCGCCAGCGCATGGCGCATAACCTCAGGCTTGTAGGTATCGACGGACACGGGAATGCCCGCGGCACTGAGTTCCTCGACGAGCGGGATCACGCGAGCCAGCTCGTCTTCGAGCGGCACGGGCGGCGCACCGGGCCGCGTGGACTCGCCGCCGATATCGATGATGTCGGCGCCATCGGCCAACATCTTCTCTGCCTGTTCCCTCGCCTTGCCCGGTTCGCCGAACAGGCCGCCGTCGGAGAAAGAATCGGGCGTGACGTTCAGGATGCCCATCACGAGCGGGCGTTCGAACGTGAACGTGAACCGGCCGCATTGCATCGGCTCGGGGATCGGATATATCGGGGAATCGGAGTTGGACACGAGACGTGACGTACCTGAAGGGCAAATGATTTAGGACAAACCGCGACAGGAATGCATCGCGATCAGACCAGCATTAGAAATGAAAACGGGCCGGTGTGAAAACACACCGGCCCGTAAAACACCTTTAACCAATCGTCAGGTCGCCGGCGCGGTTGCGCTGCCCGGCTTCACTTCCGTACCCGGGCTGCTGCCGCCCGAAGCATCACCCGGCGACGGCGTGCTCTTCGGCGAACGCGGCGGACGACCAGCCATGATGTCGTTGATCTGATCGGCGTCGATCGTTTCCCACTCCATCAGCGCGGCGGTCATCGCTTCGACCTTGTCGCGGTTCTCGTCGAGCAGGCGCTTCGCGAGGCTGTACTGCTCGTCCAGCACGCGACGGATTTCCGCATCCACCTTCTGCTGCGTCGCTTCCGAAATCGTCCGCGTGAAACCACGGCCGAACGGCGACTGATCGTTTTCGTCGTCGACGTAGACCATCGGCCCCAACGCGTCCGTCATGCCGAAGCGCGCCACCATCGCGCGAGCCGTCGACGTCGCCTTGTTGAAGTCGTCTGAAGCGCCTGTGCTGATCAGGTTCAGGAACAGCTCTTCAGCAACACGGCCGCCGAACAGGATGGCCAGACGGTCGAGCAGATAGTCCTTCGAATACGTTTCGTTGTCATGCTCCGGCAACTGCCACGTCACGCCCAGCGCGCGGCCGCGCGGGATGATCGTGACCTTGTGAACCGGATCGGCCTTCGGCAACAGCTTCGCGATCACCGCGTGGCCCGACTCGTGATAAGCCGTCGCACGTTTTGCGTCTTCGCGGATCACGGCCGACTTGCGCTCCGGACCCATGAAGATCTTGTCCTTTGCGTCCTCGAAGTCCTGCATTTCGACGATGCGCTTACCGCGGCGCGCAGCAAACAGCGCTGCTTCGTTCACGAGGTTCGCGAGGTCAGCACCCGAGAAGCCCGGCGTGCCACGCGCGATCACCGCAGCATCGACGTCGTTAGCGATCGGCACCTTGCGCAGATGCACCTTCATGATGTGCTCGCGGCCACGGATATCCGGCAGACCGACGTACACCTGACGGTCGAAACGGCCCGGACGCAGCAGCGCCTTGTCGAGCACGTCCGAACGGTTCGTCGCAGCGATCACGATCACACCCGAGTTCGCCTCGAAGCCGTCCATTTCGACGAGCATCTGGTTCAGCGTCTGTTCGCGCTCATCGTTACCGCCGCCCATGCCAGCGCCGCGATGACGGCCGACCGCGTCGATTTCGTCGATGAACACGATGCAGGGCGCGTGCTTCTTCGCCTGTTCGAACATGTCACGAACGCGAGCCGCACCGACACCGACGAACATTTCGACAAAGTCCGAACCCGAGATGCTGAAGAACGGCACTTTCGCTTCGCCTGCGATGGCGCGCGCGAGCAGCGTCTTACCGGTTCCCGGCGGGCCGACCAGCAGCACGCCGCGTGGAATGCGACCGCCCAGCTTCTGGAACTTCTGCGGATCGCGCAGGAAGTCGACCAGTTCAGACACTTCTTCCTTGGCCTCGTCGCAGCCCGCGACGTCCGAGAAGTTGATCGCGTTGTTGTTCTCATCGATCAGACGCGCACGGGATTTACCGAACGAGAAGGCCCCGCCTTTCCCGCCCCCCTGCATCTGTCTCATCATGTAGAACCAGAATCCGATAATCAGGATGGTTGGCCCGAGGTAGTACAACGCGGACACCAGCGCATTCGGCTCGTCGTCAGCCTTGCCGCTGACCTGGACGCCATACTTCATCAGATCGCCGACCATCCAGATGTCGCCCGGCGACACGATCTGATACTTCTGACCGTCGGCCGGCGTCACCGTCAGGTTGCGCCCCTGCACGATCACGCTCTTGACCTTGCCGCTCTTCGCGTCATCCATGAACTGCGAATAGGAAACGCCTTCCTGGACACGGGGCTTGTCGAACTGCTTGAACACCGTAAACAGCACCAGTGCGATAACCAGCCACACTGCTGCTTTCGAAAACATGTTGTTGTTCAAAGCACCACTCCTTCACTCATAGACAAGCGCCTACATTTGCCTTGCGGCACCACTCAGGCATTCTAATCCAGTCCGAAGACCCCTGCCATAAGCATTCGCTACCGCATAAATAGCGTACCGCGCAACCTCAGCGCTCTTATTTTCCGGCGTGCCGGAAATGCGGGCTCACATATCACTGCACCCGGTTCAACGGGGCCGCTTCAGGTGCTTCCCGAGAATGAACGTCTCGGACGACTTGTCCCGGGACGCCTTCGGTTTGCGCGCGGCCACCGTCTTAAACTGATGCTTGAACTTTTCGACAATCTGGCTGTAACCGCTGCCGTGAAAGCATTTGACTAAAAGGGCACCATCGGGTTTCAGGTGGTTTTGGGAAAACTCCAGCGCGAGATCGCACACATGCTCGATTCGCGCAGCGTCCGCCACCGCCACTCCTGACAGGTTGGGCGCCATATCCGAAATTACAAGATCGACATCGCGGTCTCCGACAACTTCTTCCAGTTGTTCGAGAACACTGTCTTCGCGGAAGTCGCCCTGAATGAAATGGACGTCGGCGATCGGCTCCATCGGCAGGAGGTCGAGCGCAATGATCGTGCCGTCGATCCCGCCCTCGCGCTGCGAATCGCGGTTCTTGCCGTGCGCCAGCTTGTTGCGCACGTACTGGCTCCAGCTGCCGGGCGCCGCGCCGAGATCCACGATGACCTGGCCTGCGCGGATCAGCTTGTCCTGTTCGTCGATTTCCTTCAGCTTGTAGGCGGCGCGGGCGCGATAACCCTCCCGCTGCGCCATTTTCACGTACGGATCGTTGATGTGGTCGTGCAGCCACGACGTGTTGAACTTGTTTTTTGCCATTAAACGTTGAAGTCTTGCTACGAGATGCCGCGCTTTTAGCGGATAATACGCGTTTAATTCGCGTGGCTGCAGCCAAAGGCCGCGCTCCGCGCTGTGGTTCTGCTTGCAGTCCACGCCGACGTCGCACTTTCTGCCAGCGTCGTATTTGCCGTCCGCGGTTTTCTAACTTTTCGCGCGCCGCCTGCCATATGGCCGGATCGACCGATCCCTGCTCGCAGGCGTCGCCATTTTAGTCGAGTCTTCCACTTCACATGCCCGCCCTCAAAATCTCTTCCGAACAACGCGCCGATTTGCGCTCTCAGGCTCACGCGCTCAAGCCGGTCGTGATCATCGGCGCCGAAGGGTTGACCGACGCCGTGCTGGCCGAAATCAAGGTCCACCTGAAAGCGCATCAGCTGATCAAGATCCGCGTGTTCGGCGACGAACGCGAAGAGCGTATCGCGATCTACGACGAAATCTGCGATCGCCTGAATGCCGCGCCGATCCAGCATATCGGCAAGCTGCTCGTGATCTGGAAGCCGGAAAAGGCCGCGACCGAACGCGCTCCGGCAGCGAAGGCTGGCGCAAAACCCGCGGCTAAACGCGGTGCGCTGCCGAGCGCCCGTGAAGCTGCGGAGGAACCGTCGTCGAAGGGACGCGCGCCCCGCGTCGTGAAGGTCGTCAAGCCCTCGGACAATCCGACGCGCCGTCCGAAAGCGCAAAAAATGCTGGTGCGCGGCAACGAGCGCGTCACGGCGGGCGGCAACATCAAGCGAGCCAAGAAGCGGCAGACCAGCGCGAAGCGCTCGCATCAGACGTCGAAGTAACACGAGAACGGCGCGGAACACCTGTTTGATCTGTGGACCGCGCCAGTCGATGAGAAACGCTGCTTTATGCGGCGATCTGCCGCGCTGCTGACGTCAGAGAGTCCAATCCCGGACCACTGGCCATTACGCCGAGCCGTTACCCGGCTGTCCTACCGGCGACGCGCCCCGCGCCCTGCTCCACCGGAATACCGGCTCCCGCCGGCAACTTCCACACGAGCACGATACCCAGCAGGCTTTCAATCAGATAGAACACGCTCGACACGCCGTGCAGCATGCCAAAGCGGCTCGCATAAACGGAGTGGCCGACATCCGTGCCCGCTTCCTGCGCGGCGATGCGCAGCGCATTCATAAACGGCTGCAACGCAAAGTAGCCGACCAGCACACACACCAGCATGCCGGCGATCAGCCAGCGCAGACGCCGATACGCGTCGCCGCCGCGTCGCACCAGCACGTTGCACAGCGCGAGCAGCAGCACGCCGCACACCACGCCGATCACGCCCTCGATCCGAAACAGCTGCGCCGCGACCGCGCCCGCCGTCATCCGGTCGAGCGATGTAAACAGTACGGGCGCCACCGCATAGCCGATGGTCAGCAGACTGCCGACCCACACGACTGTCAGCAGGCGGAACAGACGATGCGGCATCGAAGACACGAGATTCGCCTTAGATATAACGGACCGCGATGATTTCGTACTCGCGCACGCCGCCCGGCGCCTGCACCGATGCGACATCGCCTTCTGACTTGCCGATCAGCGCGCGCGCGATCGGCGAGCTGACGGAGATCAGGCCGTGCTCGAGATCGGCTTCATCGTCGCCGACGATTTGATAGGTAACCGAATTACCCGAATCCAGATCTTCCAGATCGACGGTCGCGGCAAACACGACGCGGCCGTCTGCGTCGAGCGCAGAGGGATCGATGACCTGCGCGGCAGCCAGCTTCGATTCGATCTCGGCGATACGGCCTTCGATAAAGCCCTGCTTCTCTTTCGCAGCGTCGTACTCGGCGTTTTCCGACAGATCGCCTTGGGCACGCGCTTCCGCGATGGAATTGATGACCGAAGGACGCTCAACCGATTTCAAACGCTGCAATTCGTCGCGCAGCTGATCTGCACCGCGCTTCGTCAATGGAATAGTGCTCATAAACAACTCTTTGGCAAATAACAGCCACAAAAAAAATCACCGCGGTTAAGTGCATCCCGCATGGTGCGCAAATGTGGCACGAAGCCCGATCTGACACCTTTGGGACGCCGCTTAACCGCGGCACTTACGTCTTGGACAGAAATCTGAAGCCTTAGTTTAGGCGACCGTGGAGTCCTTGTAAATCATAGACTTCCAGGTCCTTCAGATAACGCAAACCTTCAACGGCGGCACGCGCGCCCGACATCGTCGTGTAGTACGTGACCTTCTGCGCCTGCGCGCTCATGCGGATCGAGCGCGAATCGGCGATGGCAGCGCGCGTTTCGTCGACGGTCGTGAAGACCAGCGCGATCTCGCCGTTCTTGATCATGTCGACGATGTGCGGACGGCCGTCCTTCACCTTGTTCACGACCTTCACGGGAACACCCGCCGCTTCGATCGCGGCCGCCGTGCCCTTCGTCGCGACGAGCGGATAGCCGAGCTCATGCAACATGCGTGCGACTTCGACGGCCTTCGGCTTGTCGGCATCCATCACGGTCAACAGCACCGTCCCCGATTCCGGCAGACGCGAACCCGCCGCGAGCTGCGACTTGAAGAGTGCTTCGCCGAACGTTTGGCCAACGCCCATCACTTCGCCCGTCGAGCGCATTTCCGGTCCGAGCACGGGGTCGACAGCCGGGAACTTGACGAACGGGAACACTGCTTCCTTCACGCTGAAGTACGGCGGAATCACTTCCTTCGTCACACCCTGCTGCGCGAGCTTCTGGCCGACCATCGCGCGCGCCGCGATCTTCGCGAGCGGCAGGCTCGTCGCCTTCGACACGTACGGCACCGTACGCGACGCACGCGGATTCACTTCGAGCACGTAGATGATGTCCTGCTTCGAGCCGTCCGCCTGCGGCACCTGCTGGATCGCGAACTGCACGTTCATCAGGCCGATCACGTTCAGCGCCTTCGCCATCGCGCCCGTCTGACGCTTGAGTTCAGCGACGGTTTCCTGCGACAGCGAGTACGGCGGCAGCGAGCACGCCGAGTCGCCCGAGTGCACGCCTGCCTGCTCGATGTGCTCCATCACGCCGCCGATGAACACCGTGTCGCCGTCCGAGATACAGTCGACGTCGCACTCGATTGCGTCGTTCAGGAAACGGTCGAGCAGCACGGGCGAATCGTTCGATACCTTCACGGCCTCACGCATATAGCGCTCGAGGTCGCGCGGTTCGTGAACGATTTCCATCGCGCGGCCGCCCAGCACGTACGACGGACGCACGACGAGCGGATAGCCGATTTCGTCGGCGAGCTTCAGCGCTTCGTCTTCCGCACGCGCGGTGCGGTTAGGCGGCTGGCGCAGATTCAGGTCTTGCAGCAGCTTCTGGAAACGCTCGCGGTCTTCCGCGGCGTCGATCATGTCCGGCGACGTGCCGACGATAGGCACACCGTTCGCTTCGAGATCGAGCGCGAGCTTCAGCGGCGTCTGGCCGCCGTACTGGACGATCACGCCGAGCGGCTTTTCCTTGTCGACGATTTCGAGCACGTCTTCGAGCGTCAGCGGCTCGAAGTACAGACGGTCCGACGTATCGTAGTCGGTCGAAACGGTTTCAGGGTTGCAGTTGACCATGATCGTTTCGTAGCCGTCTTCGCGCATCGCGAGCGCGGCGTGCACGCAGCAGTAGTCGAACTCGATGCCCTGGCCGATCCGGTTCGGGCCGCCGCCCAGCACCATGATCTTCTTGTTGTTCGTCGGGTTGGCTTCGCACTCTTCCTCGTAGGTCGAGTACATGTAGGCCGTCTTCGTCGCGAACTCGGCGGCGCAGGTGTCGACGCGCTTGTAGACGGGGCGCACGTTCAGTTCGATACGGCGCTTGCGCACATCCGGACCCTTTACGCCGAGCAATTTGCCGAGGCGGCGATCCGAGAAGCCGCTCTGCTTCAGATACAGCAGCTCTTCCTTCGTGAGGCTCGCGAGCGTGCGACCTTCGAGCGCCTTTTCCTTGCGGATGATCTCTTCGATCTGCGCGAGGAACCACGGATCGATTGCCGTTTCCTCGAAGATTTCCTGTTGCGTGAGACCGAGACGGAACGCGTCGCCGACGTACCAGATACGGTCCGGGCCAGCTTCGCCGATCTCGCGGATCACTTCGTCGCGGCTCGTGGTCTTTTCATCCAGACCGTCGACGCCGACTTCGAGACCGCGCAGCGCCTTCTGGAACGACTCCTGGAACGTGCGGCCAATCGCCATCACTTCGCCGACCGACTTCATCTGTGTGGTCAGGCGCGGATCGGCTTCGCGGAATTTCTCGAATGCGAAGCGCGGAATCTTCGTGACAACGTAGTCGATGGTCGGTTCGAACGAAGCCGGCGTCTGGCCGCCCGTGATTTCGTTCTTGAGTTCGTCCAGCGTGTAGCCGACGGCGAGCTTCGCCGCGACCTTCGCGATCGGGAAGCCCGTCGCCTTCGACGCGAGCGCCGACGAACGCGACACGCGCGGGTTCATTTCGATCACGATCATCCGGCCGTCGACGGGGTTGATCGAGAACTGGACGTTCGAGCCGCCCGTGTCAACGCCGATCTCGCGCAGCACCGCGAGCGATGCGTTACGCAGGATCTGGTATTCCTTGTCGGTGAGCGTCTGCGCCGGTGCGACGGTGATCGAGTCGCCCGTATGGATACCCATCGGGTCGAGGTTTTCAATCGAGCACACGATGATGCAGTTGTCCTTTTTATCGCGGACGACCTCCATCTCGTACTCTTTCCAGCCGAGCAGCGATTCTTCGATCAGCAGTTCGCGCGTCGGCGACAGATCGAGACCGCGCTTGCAGATCTCTTCGAATTCTTCGCGGTTGTACGCGATGCCGCCGCCCGAACCGCCGAGCGTGAACGACGGACGGATCACGATGGGATAACCGCTGCCGCCCGTGAACGTCGCGATTTCCGCGTGAACGGCCATCGCTTCGTCCATCGAATGCGCGATGCCCGACTTGGCCGAGCCGAGCCCGATCTTCGTCATCGCGTCCTTGAACTTCTGGCGGTCTTCGGCCTTGTCGATGGCTTCCGGCGATGCGCCGATCAGTTCGACGTTGTACTTCTCCAGCACGCCGTGGTGATGCAGATCGAGCGCGCAGTTCAGCGCGGTCTGGCCGCCCATCGTCGGCAGGATCGCGTCGGGGCGCTCCTTCGCGATGATGCGCTCCACCACTTCCCACGTGATCGGCTCGATGTACGTGACGTCGGCCGTGTTCGGGTCGGTCATGATCGTCGCCGGATTGCTGTTGACGAGGATGACCTTGTAGCCTTCTTCACGCAGCGCCTTGCACGCCTGCGCGCCCGAGTAGTCGAACTCGCACGCCTGGCCGATGATGATCGGACCCGCGCCGATGATGAGAATGCTCTTAATGTCTGTCCGCTTGGGCATAACGCTCTCGCTAATGTATTCCTGAGTTCTTACCGTTGGCGCGTCGCGGTGTGCCGTTCGGTCTTGCCCAGATGGGCCCACCGAACGGCGTCGCGGTGCGCGCCGTGTTCCCGCCGCTATTCGCGAGCTACGCTTATGCCGCTGCCGACTTGTTGCCCTTCGCCTGATCCATCAACGCGGTGAAGCGGTCGAACAGATAAGCGATGTCGTGCGGACCGGGCGACGCTTCCGGGTGGCCCTGAAAGCAGAAAGCCGGCTTGTCCGTCAGCGCGAAGCCCTGCAGCGTGCCGTCGAACAGCGACACATGCGTGACCTTCGCGTTAGCAGGCAGCGTGTCGGCGTCGACCGCGAAGCCGTGGTTCTGCGACGTGATGACGACGCGGCCGTCTTCCAGATCCTTCACAGGATGGTTCGCGCCGTGGTGACCCGTCTTCATCTTCATCGTCTTCGCGCCGACGGCGAGACCCATGATCTGATGGCCGAGGCAGATGCCAAACGTGGGAATGCCGCGCTCGATGAATTCTTTGGTCGCCGCGATCGCGTAATCGCAAGGCTCGGGATCGCCGGGGCCGTTCGACAGGAACACGCCGTCCGGGTTGAGCGCGAGCGCATCGGCAGCCGTGGACTGCGCGGGCAGCACGGTCACGTGGCAACCGCGTTCGGCCAGCATGCGCAGGATGTTGTACTTCACGCCGTAATCGAACGCGACAACACGGTAGCGCGGCGTGTTCTGCATGCCGTAGCCGCTACCCAGACGCCATTCCGTCTGCTTCCATTCGTACGGCTTTTGCGTCGACACGACCTTCGCGAGGTCCATGCCTGCGAGGCCGGGGAACGAGCGCGCGAGTTCGATTGCCTTCGCTTCGTCATCCGAGCCTGCGAGAATCGCGCCGTTCTGCGCACCCTTGTCGCGCAGCACGCGCGTCAGCTTGCGGGTATCGATGCCGGCGATGGCGACGACGCCTTCGGCTTTCAGGTAGTCCGGGAGCGAGCGCTCCATGCGGAAGTTCGACGCGAGAATGGGCAGATCACGGATGATCAGGCCGGCGGCATGGACTTTCGTAGCTTCGACGTCTTCGGCGTTCACACCGACGTTGCCGATGTGCGGATACGTCAACGTGACGATCTGGCGCGCGTAGCTGGGGTCGGTCAGGATTTCCTGATAACCGGTGATGGCGGTATTGAAGACGACTTCACCGATCGTATGACCGGGCGCGCCGATCGAGTAACCACGAAAGACCGTGCCGTCGGCGAGCGCGAGCAGAGCGGGAGAAAATGACGGCAACACGGGAGACTCCTTGGGGGAGCACCCTGTTGCCGACCTGTCTATCCGACCGTGCGGGCCGCGTCAGGCGCATCTGAGGATGCGCGCGCAGGCTCGCTCGCGTTGTCGCTGTTCGCGGGAATCGCATCGGGCCTCGCGGAGTTCGCAGTCGGCCCATTGTGTAGGCGGACTGGCTGGTTGCGGCCCGCTGGCGACGGTAGCCGGAGTATTCACGAAGATACGACCGGAACTACAACGAAACGCGGCGGATGAACGGTGTGGGAGAGGTAGGCGCTAGGGTGCGGGTTGATAAGCTCAAACCTTGAAATTATAGCCTGAAATGACCCTTCTCTCCAAATCCGAGATGGGTCGGCGCTGCGCTAACAGGGTTCGACCAGGCGACTGCGGCGCTACCAGCATGCCGCAACCACAACCTTCACAGCCCTTTTGCGCCTTATCAGGATACGCCCGTCAACTTACGGTTGATGCTCGGCGTGAACCCGCGCGGGGTCTTTGGCGAGCACGCGACTCGGCAGCACATACCAGACCGCGCTCGCCAGCTGCAGCGCGACGAGAATGCCCCAGGCCGTCAGATGCGCGGCGGCCGGATAGTGACCGTCGACGGGCGTCCAGCGCGACAGCACGGCGCCGACGCCGATCTGGAAACCGAAAATCAGCATGAAGATGATCAGCGTCAGCGTCGTATTGGCGCGGCCGATCAGATGCGGAGGAAAGTGGCGCGCAAGCACCGCATAGCTGAGGATCCCGACGCCGCCGAAAATCCCGTAAGCCGCCCACAGCAATCCCGCCGGCAGCGGCGCGCGCAGCATGATCAGCAACTGAGTGATGACGAACAGCGCCATGCCGACGCCGCAAAACGCATACAGCGACAGCCCGCGCCGCTCCATGCTGCGCGCCGCCGCGCCGAAGCCGACGCAGCCGGCCATCATCGCGAAACCCAGCACGGATACGAACGCGGCCGCCTCGTGCGATCCGAAACCCGACACGTCGCGCAGCCAGGCGCCGACCCACAGCGACTGCATCGCGTAAAAGACGCCTTGCGTGACGACCGAGAACGACGCGATCTTCCAGAACGCCGCGCTGCGCAGGATGTGCCACGTACCCTTGAACTGGCCGACGAGGTTGGCCTGATGACGCGTCTCCTGCTTTTCGGGCGCGAATACCCAGAGCATCGCTGCGACCACGATCGTCAGGACGACGAGCGCAAAACAGACGGCACGCCAGCTCGCGAAGGTCAGCACCCAGGTCAACGGCGAGCCGACCACGACACCGCCCAGACCGCCGACAGCCATCACCAGGCCGTTGATCAGCGGCAGACGCGCCGCCGGAAAATGCTGCGCGAGCGCCTTGAACGCGCCGCCGAGGCACACCGACACACCGACGCCGATCAGCAGCCGCCCCACCATCATCATGCCGACGCCGTGCGCCGCGCCGAACACGCCGATGCCGGCCGCGGCGAACAGCAGCATGCCCGCCGTCACACGCCGCGAACCGTAGTGGTCTAGCAGGACGCCGGCAGGCAACTGCGCGCCCGCGAAACCGAGAAAGTAGAGACTGGTCAGGAGACCGAGATCGGCAGCCGACAAGCCGAGTTCATGGGTGATCAGCGGCGCAAAACCGAGATTCACGCCGCGAAAGACGTACGAGACGAAGTAACCGGCGGAGAACAGCAGGAAGACACGGAGCGGCGTCGAGAACATGGGGCATCGGCAGGAAGGCCCGGCGGGCACGAGGGTGAACGATAACGGAATCGTGTCCATCGTGGCGCCAAGACCGCGTCTCGCGTACGGAGAACGTCAGCGGAAAAACGAAGCCGGAAATGAAAAACGCCGTCACGTGAAGTGACGGCGTTCTGGAAATCGAGGAAAGATCGGAGCGCACTTCATGCGCTGCCCCCGCAACGCATGTTCGGTCATCCTCGGGACAGCCGCTGTTGTTTACTTGCCCTTCTTCGCGTTGGCCGATACCTTATGGCGGCTACCGGAATCGGCCTTCGACGCCTTGCCGGCCGCTTCCGTCGAAACCTTCGTCACCTTGCCTTTTGCGGCAGCAGGCTTGGCCTTCTCGACCGGTTCCGACACTTTCACCACGCCCGAGTGGCCGCGGCCTCGTTTCTTATCGTAGCGCGATTCGGAACGGGTGTCTGCGACCTGAGCGCTCGCCTTCTCTACGCCGCCACCGACGGGGACCGTCGCCAGCTTCTGCGGACCCGGCTCGCTCGGCATTGCCTTGCCGACGGGCACGTGCAGCACGACGACCTGCCCCGGCATCACCATGTCGCGCTTCGTCCGGTTCCACGCCTTCAACTGACCGATCGAGACATCGTAGCGATCGGCGAGCAGCGCCATCGACTGCTTGCGGCGCACGCGAATCAGCATCTTGCGCGTGTCGGGCACGTCCGGCTCCATCGCGAGCACGGCACCTTCGGCGACGTCCGCGCTGATGTCTTCGTCGTCGTCATCGGCGCGCGGCACGACGATCGTCGAGCCCGGCTTCAGACGCATGCCCGCCGGAATCTTGTTCACGGCCATCAGCGTGTCGGCGTCGACACCGATCTTTTCGGCGATCGCGGCGGGACGGCTGCGCTCGGTGACCGTGTAGGTCGTCCACGACGACAGCGAACCCGTGTACGACTTCAGATTGCGTTCGAAGGCGCTAGCGTTGTCGAACGGCAACAGAATCTGCGGCTGCGTCGCGCCAAGAATGACCGGCTTCTTGAACGACGGATTCAGCGAGCGGAATTCGTCGGGCGTCATGTTCGCGAGCTTCGCCGCCGTGTCGACGTCGATGTCGTGCGACGTCGTCACCGTCACGAAGTACGGGTGATTCGGAATGGACGGCAGCGTGAGCCCGAAGACCTGCGGGTTCGTCACAATGTTCTTGACCGCCTGCAGCTTGGGCACGTAGTTGCGCGTTTCCATCGGCATGCGCAGGCTCTGGTAGTCCGTCGGAAGACCGGCTGCCTCGTTACGCGCGATGGCGCGCTGCACGTTGCCCTCACCCCAGTTGTACGCGGCGAGCGCCAGATACCAGTCGCCGAACATATCGTGCAGACGCGACAGATAGTCGAGCGCGGCGCTGGTCGACGCGAGCACGTCGCGGCGCTCGTCCTGCCACATGTTCTGCTTGAGGTTGTACGTGCGACCCGTGCCCGGCACGAACTGCCACATGCCCGCTGCCTTCGCGACCGACAGCGCCTGCGGGTTGTACGCGGATTCGATGAACGGCAACAGCGCCAGCTCCGTCGGCATATGGCGCGCTTCGAGTTCTTCGACGATGTGATACAGGTACTTCTGCGACCGTTCGGTCATGCGCTGGACGTAGTCCGGGCGCTGCGCGTACCAGTTCGCCTGCATGTCGACGAGGTCGCTCTGCAGGTCAGGCATCTGAAAACCACGGCGGATACGGCCCCAGAGATCACTGTCCTGACTCGTCAACTGATCGACGGAACCCTGGTCGACGTTGATGGTTTCTTTGGCGGTGGCTGTCTTGCGAAGGGCGTCGGCTACGGCTTGCTGGTTAGCAGGATTGGAAGCAGTGGAAAGGCTAGTCGTCGTAGGTCCCTGGCTCGCGCAGGCGGCGAGCGTCAGGACCAACAACGCGCAAAAGATAAATCTCATGAACGTCTCGGCTTCCAAAGGGGCTGGAATTTGCAGCCGATAGTACGAAAGTGCGCCGTTTCCGTCAATCAGAAAGATGTGAAAAAGTCTGCGAAATCCTAGGCTTGGCGTTTCTTTCTACGATTCGGATGAGCATGCCCCCATGCTCCGAGCGGTTAGCGGAACCTGTTCTTCCACTCCCGCATCAATGTGAAAGCGGCCAGCCGGTCCGGCACCGATTCATGCAACTGGTCCGCGAGCGCCGCCTGCACGGACGCCTCGCCCGCGCGCAGGAACGGGTTGACGGCGCGTTCATGGGCGATCGTGGTGGGCAGCGTCGGGACCTGGCGCGCGCGCAGCGCAGTCGCTTCGTCGCGCCAGGCTTGCAGCTTTGCGTTGTCCGGCTCGCAGGCAAGCGCGAAGCGGATATTCGACAGCGTGTACTCGTGCGCGCAGTGAACTTCCGTATCGCCGGGCAACGCGGCGAGCGAGTCCAGCGAGGTCAGCATCTGGGCGGGCGTCCCTTCGAACAGCCGGCCGCAGCCACAGGCGAACAGCGTGTCGCCGCAAAACACGTGCGGCGTGCCGCGCAGATCGGCGGCCTGGAAGTACGCGATATGGCCGCTCGTATGACCGGGCACGTCGAGGATCGTGAAATCGAGCGAAGGTGCAGCGATGTGCACCGTGTCGCCTTGCTGGAGACGCACCGTCAGCCAGGGAATCGTCTCGCCGGCGGGCCCATAGACGGGTAAATCCCGAGGCACATCCTGGCCATTCAGCAGATCGGCCACTCCGCCGACGTGGTCGGCGTGATGGTGCGTGAGTAAAATAGCGCTCAGCCGCCATCCCCGTTCTGACAGATACGCCTTCACCGGGGCGGCGTCGCCCGGATCGACGACGACGGCATGATGGCCATCCGACACGACCCAGATGTAATTGTCATCAAACGCCGGGACGGGCACGTACTCGAGCGAATTCATAGGCGACGCATTCTTCAACATGTCTGACCGATCGATTATAGACTGGCCTGCCTGGACCACCTCCCCGCCCGGACGCTATGTGCTGGAGTGGGAGCAGGCGCAGCTCGACCGCGTCGTGTCCGACGTCTTCGGCTATCACGCGCTGCAACTGGGCCTGCCGCAACTCGACGCGCTGCGCGAAAACCGCATGCCGTGCCGCGGTCTCGTGCTCGATGCCGAGAGCGGCGCGAGTGCACCGTACACGTTCCCGCGCGGCGTCGCGGGCGGCCTGCCCGAGCGTCATGCGCCGGCTGGACGCAGCGCCGTCTGGTGCGACCTGCTCGACTTGCCGTTCGAGGCGCAGAGCGTCGATCTGATCGTGATGCCTCACACGCTCGAATTCACACGCGATCCGCACCGGCTGTTGCGCGAAGCCGAGCGAGTGCTGATGCCCGAAGGCCAGCTGATCATCCTCGGCTTCAATTCGCTGTCGCTGTGGGGCGCGCGGCAATCGGTCGGCAAGGTCGCGGGAAAGCCGTTCGTGCCCGCCGCGCATGACCTGATCGCGTTCACCCGCCTGAAAGACTGGATCAAGCTGCTCGGTTTCGACCTTGAACGCGGACGCTTCGGCTGCTATCGTCCGCCCCTCGTCGGCGAAAAATGGCTGTCCCGCTATCAGTTCATGGAAGCCGCGGGCGACCGCTGGTGGCCGATCTTCGGCGCCGTCTACATGGTCACGGCGATCAAGCGCGTGCGCGGCATGCGCCTCGTCGGACCGCTGAAAGTGAAGAAACCCGTGCTGGCCGCCGGCCTCGCGCCCGCCGCCACACCCAATACCCGCAACAAGACCCAATGAGTTCTGATCT
Source organism: Paraburkholderia sabiae (assembly GCF_030412785.1). Classification (NCBI taxonomy): domain Bacteria; kingdom Pseudomonadati; phylum Pseudomonadota; class Betaproteobacteria; order Burkholderiales; family Burkholderiaceae; genus Paraburkholderia; species Paraburkholderia sabiae. The sequence goes on along the minus strand of NZ_CP125295.1, from coordinate 1,036,524 downwards.
GATCGAAATCTTCACCGACGGTGCCTGCAAAGGTAATCCCGGCCCCGGCGGCTGGGGCGCGCTGTTGCGCTACGGCACGCAGGAAAAAGAACTGTTCGGCGGCGAAGCGAACACGACCAACAACCGGATGGAACTGATGGCCGTGATCGCCGCGCTCGAAGCACTGAAGCGTCCGTGCAAGGCGGTCGTGCACACCGATTCGCAATATGTGCAGAAAGGCATCAGCGAATGGATTCACGGCTGGAAGAAAAAAGGCTGGGTGACGGCCGCCAAGGCGCCCGTCAAGAACGCCGACCTCTGGAAGCGACTCGACGCGCTCACGCAGCAGCATGAACTGGAGTGGCGCTGGGTCAAAGGTCACGCGGGCCATCCGGAGAACGAGCGCGCGGATGCGCTCGCGAATCGCGGCGTAGCATCGCTGGCGGATCTCTGACGGGATTCGCGCGGCCCGGCCGCAACGAGCACCCCTTTCTTCTCACGCATCAACACAGGCAGGCAACACCGACATGCGCCAAATCATCCTCGATACGGAAACGACAGGACTGAACGCGAGAACGGGCGACCGCATTATCGAAATCGGCTGCGTCGAGCTGGTGAACCGCCGGCTGACGGGCAACAACCTGCACTTCTATGTGAACCCGGAGCGCGACAGCGATCCGGGCGCACTGGCCGTCCACGGCCTGACGACGGAATTCCTGAGCGACAAACCCAAGTTCGCCGAAATCGCCAACGAGCTGCGCGACTTCCTGCAGGACGCGGAACTCATCATCCACAACGCGCCTTTCGATATCGGCTTTCTCGACGCCGAGTTCGCGCTGCTCGGCCTGCCGCCCTTCTCGAAACATTGCGGCGAGGTGATCGACACGCTGGTGCGCGCGAAGTCGATGTTCCCAGGCAAGCGCAATTCGCTCGACGCGCTGTGCGACCGCTTCGGCATCAGCAACGCGCACCGCACGCTGCACGGCGCGTTGCTCGACTCGGAACTGCTCGCCGAGGTGTACCTCGCGATGACGCGCGGCCAGGAAAGCCTCGTGATCGACATGATCGGCGAAGCGGCCGGCGGCGAAGCGGGCGGCACGCAGCGCGTGAAGCTCGACACGCTCGAACTCGTCGTGCTGGCCGCATCGGACGATGAGCTCTCCGAGCATGAAGCGTTGCTCGATGGTCTGGACAAAGCGTTGAAGGGAACGAGCGTGTGGCGCACGCAACCAGTCGCCGAAAATGCGTCCGCAAACGCCGATGCGCAAATTGCTTAAAAAGTACTTGTCGAAGTCTAAAAGAGCTGACATAATGCACAGCTCTTCGGGTGGTTAGCTCAGCGGTAGAGCACTGCCTTCACACGGCAGGGGTCACTGGTTCGATCCCAGTACTACCCACCAAATTCGAAGAAAAGAAGGCCCGGACGGAAACGGTCGGGCCTTTTTCTTTTCCGGCTCCGTTTCATCGCTTTAGCGTGCGGCTTGAGCTTTGACGGCTTGCTCGATCGTTGCACGTGCAATCACACATGTACGCGCGTGCGCTGCGCGCGAAGCCCTTCGCTCACGACGCGCCCGCTCCAATCCCACGCGCCATCCCCGACGCGGCGAACACCATCACGACGAGCAGAATCGACTGCCAGTGACCAATGCGCGCGAACTTACCAGCGCGCGAGATATCCGGCGTCTCACCATTTCTCACGGCGATGCGCCAGCGGATCAGCGACATCATCGGCGCGATCTCGAAGATCAGGATCAGCACGAGCGCCGCCATCTTCAAATGAAACAGCGGCTCGTGCAGATAATAGTCGGCGCCCTTCTCGAAGCCTCCGAACACGCGCATCAAACCCGTGACAATCAGGATGACGGCCGTGATGCCCCAGACGTTGTCCGCGAGAAACACGCGTGGCAAGTCGCCCGGACTCCTGAGACGACGCAGTCCACGCGTGCGCCCGATAATCGCCGCGAGCGCGAAACCGTAACCGAGCAGATGGACAGCGGCCAGCAACCAGCGGATCAGCATGGACTTCTCCATGATCGATGAAAGCGGTCGGTGTTTCGCAGCGAAGGGAAACGGGCGCGCGTGCTGCGCCCGGAGAAACTCAGGCCTGCCGCAGATTCGCGTCCAGGGCACGCGCTGCCACGCGATCGCCTTCCGTCGAAAGCGGCGTCCTGAACACCGTCTGCCGGTTATGGCCGGCGGCGGCAGGCGAATCCCACATCAGTTCGACTTTCGGACGCCGCAGCAAGCCGCCGACGCCGGCGCGCTCCAATGTTGCATGACCGTTCGAAATGGGCGGCACGGTTGCCGGTTGCGCACCCGACAGATCGACGGCACGAGCGATGCCCGCCGCGCGCTGCGCCCCCTCCTGCCAGCGCAGCGACAGTTCGCGCGCATCGTACTGACCGAGCTTGCGGCTTTCGGCCCAGACGACAGCCGTGCGCGTGACGGCATCGATCGAAATGGCGAACCGGCCGATCGCAAAGCGGCGCGCCGCGGTATTCGTGCGCCACAGCGCGCGCGGTCGGCAGATCCATACGACGACGGCGTACAGCGTCGGCGCGGCGATCAGCCAGCCGTTCGTCGCCGCGACGGCGTTGAACGCACGGCGCCAGCCGGCCGCCCAGACGAACGCTCCGACGGACCAGACCGCGAACAGCAGACAGAGGAAAGCGAACAGACGCAGCGCCTGACGCAGCCACTGCGGCAACGGATGAAACGGCCGCTCGGCACGCGCTTTCGCGCCAGGCAGGAAGATCAGCAGAAACAGGAAGACGAGGTTTATGCACGCCCACGGCGACGAGGCCATCGCCTGCAGCGCGGTAAGCGGGTCCATCTCGCCCATCGAGAATACCCAACGAGCCAGGATCACGAGACCAATGGCGCGAAGCGCGAACATCGTGCCGGCGCCGGGCGCCGCGCTCGCACGCATCTGTTTCGTTCTCGCCAAAGCAATCTCCTCGTATGGACCGGCTGCGCCGGATTTGCGGCACGGCCATTATAGGGATATTACGGATTCGTCTCACGGTTGCCGGACCGCGAAAACACACTTTCCGCGCATTCCGCGCGCCATTCACGTCGACGTGCTGCGCAAATGCAACAACGCCCCGCATGTTCGACACATGCGGGGCGTTGCCGGGACATCGTAGCGACCGCGCCGGGGGCGCAGTCTTCGATGAAAAGATCAGCCTGCGTTGACTTCGCGCAGCACCGTGCGGCGCTTCGCGCGCAGCAGTTCTTCGTACGTGTTCAGGTAGTTCTGCGCCATCACCTTCGACGAGAAGCGTTCTTCGAACGCCTTGCGGACGCCTGCGCGCGGCAGTTGGTCCAGACGCTTGAGGGCTGCGACCGCGCTGATTTCGTCTTCGACGACAAAGCCCGACACGCCGTTCTCGATCACTTCCGGCACCGAGCCGCGCTTGAACGCGATCACGGGCGTGCCGCAAGCCATTGCTTCGATCATCACCAGACCGAAGGGCTCCGGCCAGTCGATCGGGAACACCAGCGCATGCGCGTTGCCGAGGAACTCACGCTTTTCGGCTTCGCCGATTTCGCCGATGTACTCGACGTGCGGCAGCGCCATCAGCGGCTTGATCACTTCTTCGTAGTAGGCGCGGTCGGCCTTGTCGATCTTTGCAGCGACCTTCAGCTTCATGCCTGCCTGGCCGGCGATGCGGATCGCGCGGTCGAGACCCTTCTCCGGCGACACGCGGCCGAGGAATGCGAGGTAGCCCGGTTCGACGTTGGGGATCGGCGTGAGGACGTTTTCCGGCAGACCGTGATACACGGTCGACAGCCAGTTGGCCTGTTGCAGCGGCTGACGCTGGTTGTCCGAGATCGATACGACGGGCACGTCGCTGAACGTGTTGAACACGGGCTGCAGTTCGGGCAGGTCGAGACGGCCGTGCATCGTCGTCAGGAACGGCACCGGCTGGCGCGCGAACAGCGAGAACGGGTAGTAGTCGATGTGGAAATGCAGCACGTCGAACTCTTCCGCACGGCGGCGCACTTCTTCGAGCAGCAGCATGTGCGGCGCCATCACGTCGCGGATCGTCGGGTCAAGACGCAAAGCTTGCGGCCAGAAGGCTTCAAGCTTCGCCGAGGTTTGCGAATCGCCACTCGCAAAGAGCGTTACGTCATGTCCCAACTCGACCAGCGCTTCCGTCAGGTAGGACACGACGCGTTCCGTTCCGCCATAGAGCTTGGGAGGAACCGCCTCGTGCAAGGGAGCGATTTGAGCGATTCGCATAGTGGAAAACTCCTCGTAAAAAATCAGGCAAAAAGACTGCAGTTTGGAAAAAGCGACTTCGCTTGCTCGCCAGGGCGCTCGGTTCGGCATGCAGCTTGAAGCCGCACCGGCACGAGCCTGATTCTTTCGAGAAATTCCTGCGATGGATCGCTTGGTAAGGCGCCAGCTTGGGTCAATGTCAAAGACTGTGCTCATGCCGTAAACGCGGCTGATGAACGGACGTTGACAAACTGTCAGATATTTCCTGACGCGACCGAGCACGCATTATCAATGCCTGCATGGCGGACCGGCTCCCACATTTCAAAGTCTTTACGTTGTTACAAACGCGAAACACTCTGCAAACCCTTGTTTTCTCAAGGCGTTCTACATTGGGAACCCTGCATCGGGCGCTGGCGCCACAAGCCGATTGTCGACGGTCCGAGAACCTGACTGCGCTTGTAAGACCGATCTGTCGGTCTGGATTGCGCCGGCTGCGTATGCAATCTGTAATTATATCCTGAAAAAACACGCCTTTGGCGTGAACCACTTGGCCCGACGCGGGTCAAGCGTGGAAACCTTACCGGCATCGTGTCGCGAAAATAATCGCGCCCTCATTGGCCGTCCCGCCATGCGAAATGGCTTTTGCATGTTTACAATGCGAGTCCTACGCTGGTGTTACGGGCCGTTCCCAGGCACAACCGTTGCACGACCTGAACCCGATTCAGACCGTCTCAAACCGACCGATCAAACGAACAATTGGAACATCTGACCATTGCCCAGCGAAACGCCCATAACGCAAAGCTCGCGAGCTATGCGAACCGGCCGCTTGCGTTCCTCTTCCGCTTTATTCGCCGCCATCCGGTCGCTCATCTGATCGTGCTGGGCAGCGTATTCGCGGCCGTGGGCTGTGCACTCGCTTCGCAGTACGCGATCAAGCATCTGATCGACGTACTGGGCGCAGGCCGTCATCATCCGGGGCCGCTATGGGGCGCATTCGCGATCCTCGTCGGCCTGATTGCGGCCGATAACCTGCTATGGCGTGTCGGCGGCTGGGTCGCCGCGCATACGTTCGTGGCCGTCACGGGCGACTTGCGCAAGGATCTCTTCCAGTACCTGACGGGCCATTCGCCGACCTATTACGCGGAGAAGCAGCCGGGCACGCTGGCCAGCCGGATCACGGCAACCTCGAACGCCGTCTACACGGCCGAAAACACGACTGCGTGGAACGTGTTGCCGCCCTGCATCGCGGTCGCGGGCGCGATCGTGATGATCATCACCGTCAATCCGCTGATGGCGCTCGGCCTGCTGTCCTGCTCGGCGATTCTCTCCGTCGTGCTGTTCAAGCTCGCGGGCCGCGGTTCCGCGCGTCACCACAACTTCGCGACCAGGGCGGCCGCTGTCGACGGCGAACTCGTCGACGTGATCGGCAACATGGGCCTCGTGCGCGCGTTCGGCATGACGTTTCGCGAGCAGAAGCGTTTCAGCGCGACCGTGAAGTCGGAGATGGTCGCGCGCCAGCAAAGCCTGCTGTACCTCGAAAAGCTGCGTCTGTTGCACGCCGTCATCACGGCGCTGCTGTCGGCGGGTCTGCTCGGCTGGGCGCTGTGGCTGTGGGATCAAGGCAAGGCGACGTCCGGCGATATCGTGCTGGTCAGCTCGCTCGGCTTCACGATCCTGCACGGCACGCGCGATCTGGCCGTCGCGCTCGTCGACGTGACGCAGCACGTTGCGCGTCTCGCCGAAGCCGTGAAGACGCTGCTCGAGCCGCACGGCATGCCCGATCGCAATGACGCCACGGAACTCGTGCCGCAAGGCGGCCGCGTCACGTTCGACAAAGTCACGTTCGCGTATCCGAAACGCCGCGCGATTCTCGATCACTTTGATCTCGACATTCCCGCCGGCCAGCGCGTCGGCCTGATCGGCAAGTCGGGCGCGGGCAAGTCGACCGTGCTCGCGCTGCTGCAACGCTTCTACGAAACGCAGGGTGGACGCATCCTGATCGACGGCCAGGACATCGGCACCATCACGCAGGACAGCCTGCGTCACACGATCGCGCTGGTGCCGCAGGACATTTCGCTGCTGCACCGTACCGTCTACGAGAACATCGCCTACGGACGTCCTGAAGCGACGCGCGACGAAGTCCTCGCCGCCGCGCGCGACGCCCGCTGCACGGACTTCATCGAAGCGATGCCGGAAGGTTTCGATACGATCGTCGGCGATCGCGGCGTGAAGCTGTCGGGCGGTCAGCGCCAGCGCATCGCAATCGCGCGCGCGATCCTCAAGAACGCGCCGATCCTGCTGCTCGACGAAGCAACCTCCGCGCTCGATAGCGCCTCCGAGGAAGCGATCCAGAAGGCGCTCGACCGGCTGATGGTCGGCCGCACGGTGATCGCGATCGCGCACCGTCTGTCGACGCTGCACAACTTCGATCGCATCATCGTGATGAGCGCGGGCAAGGTTATCGACGACGGCAGCCCCGAAGAATTGCGCAATCGTCCGGGTCTGTATCGCGATCTGCTCTCCAAGCAGTTCGGCAAGCATTCGACGCTGCACGTCGGAGGCAAGAAGCTCGACGAACAGCACGTCGCGTAACGTGTTGGCTCCGGCCTGAACGCGTCGGCAAACAAAAAAGCCGCTTCGAAATCGAAGCGGCTTTTTTTATCGGCGTGCGCGTAGGATTTTCACCCTTCCGCAGTTTCCTTCACCGACTGTGCAGACGCATCGGGCATACGCTGCAAGTCGCGCATGAAGTTGTCGCGCCACACCGACACGTTGTTCTCGCGTAGCTGCGCCATCATGTCGACGTAGCGCGCCTTGCGTTCAGCGAGTTGCATCGACAGCGCCGTGCCGAGCGCATCGGCCATGCCGTCGATGTCGACGGGATTGACGATCAGCGCGCCCGTCAGCTCCTGCGCGGCTCCCGCGAAGCGCGACAGCACCAGCACGCCGGGATCTTCGGGGTCCTGCGCCGACACATACTCTTTCGCGACGAGATTCATGCCGTCGCGCAGCGGCGTCACATAACCCACGTGCGCGGTGCGGAACAGTGCAGCGAGCACGGGCCGCTCGTACTGTCGATGGATATAGCGGATCGGCGTCCAGTCGAGTTCCGCGAAGCGCCCGTTGATGCGCCCCGACTCGCCTTCCAGCTGCAGACGGATTTCCTGATATGCGTGCAGATCGGAACGCGTCGGCGGCGCAATCTGCAGGAACGACACCTTGTCGCGATACGAAGGCGAATGTTCCAGCAGCCGCTCGAACGCGCGAAAACGCTCGACCAATCCCTTCGAGTAATCGAGGCGGTCCACGCTCATGATCAGCTTGCGCGCGTGCAGCGTCGCCTCGATCGTGCGCACAGGCTTGTCGCTCTCGCCCGCTTTCGCCAGTTCGGCGATCTCGTCCGGATACACCCCGATCGGATACGCCGCCGCGCGCAGCGTGCGGCCGAATGCGTGCACGACCGTCGGCGTTTGTACATGCGTCGTTGCTTCGACGGAGCCATCCGCCTCGTTGACGATGTAATCGCAGAACGCGCGCAGATCGGGCTTCGTCTGGAAGCCGAGCAGATCGAACGAACAGAGCGCTTCGACGAGCGCGCGATGCGGCGGCACGGCCAGCAGCACCTGCGCCGCCGGAAACGGGATGTGCAGGAAGAAGCCGATGCGGTTCTTCACGCCCGCCGCGCGCAGCGCCTGCGCGAACGGAATCAGGTGATAGTCGTGAACCCAGATCACATCGTCTTCGCGCAGCAGCGGCACCAGCTGCTGCGCGAGCCACGTGTTCACGCGGCAATAGCCTTCGAAATCGTGCCGGTCGAACTGCAGCAGATCCGGCCGATAGTGGAACGCGGGCCACAGCGTCGCGTTCGAGAAGCCGCGGTAGTACTGGTCGTAGTCGCGGCGCACGAGACCGATGGTCGCGAACGTCACGGGGCCGCGCTCTTCGACCTTCATCTGCGGCTGGCCCGAGCCGAGCACATCGCCGCTCCAGCCGAACCACATGCCGCCCGTTTCCTTCAATGCGTCGTACACGCCGACGGCCAGGCCGCCCGCCGCCGGGCCGCCTTCCGAGATCGGCGCGACGCGGTTCGATACGATGATCAATCGGCTCATGTGGCGTGATTTCCGTGCTGAATGAAGGCGAGGCGCAGATGAACAGGCGTCGTCATGCGCTGCGCGCTGCCGCGACGATTTCCGACAGCCACGCGAGCAGCGCGCTCACCGAGCCGATGCGCGAGCGCGCGATCGTGTCGCCGGCGCCGACCTTGATCGACAGGCCGCCATGATCGTTGACGACCGCGAAGCCTTTTTCGTCGGTGAGATCGTCGCCGGCGAAGATAGGCGTGCGGCCTGTGAACGGCGGCTCGTCGAGAAACGCGCGCAGCGCGCGGCCTTTATCGACGTCCTTCGGTTTGATCTCGTAGACCATCTTGCCCGGCTGCAGCACATAGGCATCGGGATAGTCGGCAACCAGACGCGTCGTCGCCTCGCGCGCTACCGGCTCGCGGTCGGGCGCATTGCGATAGTGCAGCGCGAGCGCCGCGCCCTTGATTTCGAGCAGCATGCCGGGATTCGCGTTGACGACGTCGGCGAGAATCTGCTCCATGCGCAGCAGCCGCTCGTCGTTGAAGCCGATGCGCTGCGTGTCGCCGTTCGCATCGCGCCGTTCGGCGCCGTGCAGGCCCGCGATGGGCATATCCGGCATACCGAGAAACTGGTCAATGCTCTCGATGCCCCGCCCCGACACGATTGCCACCGCGCCGTTCGTCAGACGCCGCAGCTCGGCGAGCAAGGCGATCGCCTCGGGCTGCACGAGCACGCCGTCGGGTGTCGGTGCCAGATCGACGAGCGTGCCGTCGAAATCGAAGAAAAACGCTGTCTCGGTCGGAGACAGAAAAGCGGGAAGTGCTTGCATCGGTGTACGTTGCCTCTCAGCCGCTTGCAGCCGGAAAAGTGTGCGCATCTTACCGCGCATCGGTCGTTTTTTCGAGAAAGTAAGTTTTCGCCCAGCGCGGGCGGGCGATTCGGGTCGCCCGTCGACGGAACGGAATGCAAATTCCGCACAATCCCGCTACAGCCGCCTTTCAACGCGCTGCGGCATATTGACTCGCTTTCCGCCTCAAAAGCCCACGGTACAACGACGCGCAGCAAATTGCGATAGAGTCGCAACGGCGCGCGCCATGGAATAACGTCGCGCGACATCCGGTTTGACCCATCGCGGCGCGCAGTTTGCGTTCCGTCCTGAATCGAGTCGTCGACACTGCCTTTGTTCCCGAAAGCACTGGTGTTCCACTTGCGTTCCCTCGCCCCACACGCTTGCCTGCGACGGCGCCTCACGGCGCTGGGTATCGGTCTGTGCGTCGCGCTCGGCGGCGCGGGATGCTCGCAACACAGCGAGCCGTGGCAACTGACGGACGTCAGCGGCCATCTGCCCGACCTCGATTTCACGCTGACGGGCGACGATGGCAAGCCCGTGGCGGCGGATTCGCTCAAAGGGCGCGCGTCGCTCGTCTACTTCGGCTACACGCATTGTCCCGACGTCTGCCCCGAGACGATGGGACGTCTGATGCAGGTCATCGACAAACTCGGGCCGGACGCGCAGAAGGTGCGCATCCTGTTCGTCAGCGTCGATCCTGCACGCGACACGCCCAAGGCACTGCACGACTACGTCGGCGCATTCGATGCGCAGCATGCGCGAGGCCTGACGGGCACCGATTCGCAGATCGAGGACATGGCGCGGCACTATCGCGTCGCGTATCAGATGGAGAAGCGCGAGCCGAACGGCAACTACGAAGTGACGCACAGCTCGGCCGTCTATATTTTCGACGCGCACAATCACGCGCGCCTGCTCGCCACGGATCACGACACGCCCGACGTCATCGCGAAGGACGTGCGCCGTATCATCGAAGACCAATCCTGATTTCTCACGGGTTCACCATGACACAACGAATCAAAACGCTTTCGACGCTTCACACGCTGCTTTGCGCTGCCGCTTTCGTCTTCACAGCGACGGGCAGCATCGCCGCGCACGCCGCCGACAGCAAGCAGGCCATCGCCGTGCAGAACGCGTGGGTCCGCTGGCTGCCGAACAATCTGCCCGCCGCGGCTTACGTCACGCTCACCAATTCGAGCGACAAGCCGATCGATCTCGTCGACGTATCGAGCGCCGACTACGGCAGCGCGATGCTCCATCAGACGGTATCGAACGGCTCGACGCAGAAGATGGTGATGGTCGACAAGCTGACAGTGCCCGCGCATGGTCAGGCATCGATTGCGCCGGGCGGCTATCACGTGATGCTCGAGGACGCGAAGCATAAGGTCGCGCCCGGCGATACCGTTCATCTGAAGCTGAAGTTCTCCGACGGCGAGACGCTCGATGCGCCGTTTGCCGTGAAGTCGCCTGCGGCTGCCAAGTAACGTTACCGCCGCGTGAATTTGCGCCTTTATCCGCGATGAACCTGCTCTACTGGCTCGAACCCTGGGAACCGTCGCCGACCGTGGTGATCGCGGTACTGCTCGCCGCCGTGCTGTTCGCGCGCGGCGTGCGCAAGGCGAAGGTATCGGTGGCGCGGCAACTGTCGTTCTGGTTTGGGCTCGCGGCGCTCTACGTCGCGCTGCATACGCGGCTCGACTATTTCTTCGAGCATGAGTTCTTCATGCATCGCGCGCAGCATCTGGTGCTGCATCATCTCGGGCCGTTTTTCATCGCGCTGTCGTATCCGGGCGCGGCGATGCGCGCGGGCATTCCGTTCGCGTGGCGGCAACGCTATATGCGCCCTGCACTCCAGACGCGCTGGGTACGTGCAACGCTCGACGTGCTGTTTCATCCCGTCGTCGCCGTCGTTCTGTTCGTTGGACTAATCTATTTCTGGCTGCTCTCGCCGATTCATTTCGTCGCGATGCTCGACTGGCGTCTGTATCGCGTGATGAACTGGAGCATGGTGATCGACGGCCTGATGTTCTGGTGGCTCGTGCTCGATTCCCGACCGGCGCCGCCTGCGCGGCTCTCGCCGGGTCGCCGGATCTTGATGGTCGTCGCGGCGATCCCGCCGCAGATCGTGCTCGGCGCGTTCATTTTCTTCTCGCCGCGCGAGCTGTATCCCGTCTATTCGATCTGCGGACGCGCTTTTACCTGGCTCAGTCCGATGCGCGATCAGCAGATCGGCGGACTGTTGCTATGGATTCCTGGTTCGATGATGAGCGTGATCGGCGCGCTGCTCGCGCTGCGTCACTGGATGAGACTGTCCGCGCGAACGCGCCTGCGCGATGAGAAACGTGCGGACGTCACAACGTCGGCTCGCAAGCCAACGCCATCGAGTGCACTGCACGCGAATCAGCATTGAGACGCAATGAGCGTCAGGCGGAACGCATCCAGATATGCGGAATGCCATCCTCTTCGTGCACGTCGGAAACCGGCTCGAAGCCGAACGCACCATAGAACGCTTGCAGATGCGCCTGCGCGTGAAGGCGGATCGGCGTGCCCGGCCACTGCACGTGGATGTGGGCCAGCACCTGTTCGAGCATCGCTCGGCCGAGGCCTTGTCCGCGGAAATCAACGGTCGTCAGTACGCGGCCGATGCGGATTGTCGGCGTCCTCGCCGTCGGGCAGCAGCACACGTAGATAGCCTGCCAAGGGCGCGCGCGTATCGCGTGCCTGCTCGCCGTACCCAAGCAGATGCCACGCTTCGGTATCGAGACCGTCGACATCGCCATACAGACAGTTCTGCTCGATCACGAAGACGGCCGCGCGGGCCGCGAGCATATCGTAGACCTCAACGTTGGTGAGGTCGTCGAAGGCCTTCCAGCGCCATTCGATAGGAGAAGCGGCTTTGCTTTGCATAGGTTGCTGCCCGGTCATGACGTTGCTTTGAACAGGATGGCGAAGCAGTCGATTATGCCGCGACGATCGGTCGATGCACAGACTGCACAACGCCCTCTTCCGCTTGAACGACTGCACGAATCACCACACGCAAAAAATGCGCGATGAAAAAAGAAAAGCCCCGACAAGTCGGGGCTTTTCTTTGCTTCTGGAGGCGCGAACCGGAGTCGAACCGGTCTAAACGGCTTTGCAGGCCGCTGCATAACCGCTTTGCTATCGCGCCACAAGCGGACTGCCGAACCGTATTCAGTTGCGTCTGCAACGGCTCGCAGATTTTTCTGCATCGACCCCGACGACAGATCGAGGCCAATCATGTTCAACGCTTCTTCCGAAGCATCAAACAAAAAGGGAAGCTTGGCTTCCCCCTGTGTTTGGAGCGGGAGACGAGTCTCGAACTCGCGACCTCAACCTTGGCAAGGTTGCGCTCTACCAACTGAGCTACTCCCGCATAAATCTGCCACTTACTGCTACAACGCTTTGCTTGTTGCTTGCCGCAAAACGATGCTTTGAAAACTGGAGCGGGAGACGAGTCTCGAACTCGCGACCTCAACCTTGGCAAGGTTGCGCTCTACCAACTGAGCTACTCCCGCATTTTGCTGCTGTTTTCTCTAGTATTTCGCGCTGTTTGTTAGCGCGTGCACCGGAGAAACGAGATTATGTAGAAGGCGCCGAATCGTGTCAACCCTTTTTGTACGAGAGATTGAAAATTTTAGCGACGCCGCGCGCCTTCCTCTCGATTTACGCCATGCCACCGCGCTCGCGAATCTGCGGCCACGCAAGCTTCATGTAGTACAGCATCGACCAGATCGTGAGGAATGCGGCGAGATAGATGAGCCACAAGCCCCACACGCGCGTGTCGATCGAAAACGCACCGAACGACAGCGGACCATAGAACAGCAGCATCGGAATCGCCGTCATCTGGCAGGCCGTCTTGAACTTGCCGAGCGAATTCACGGCGACGCTCTTCGATGCGCCGATCTGCGCCATCCATTCGCGCAGCGCCGAAATCGCGATCTCGCGGCCGACGATCACGAGCGCGATCGCCGAATCGAGACGTGACAGCTGCACGAGCACGAGCAGCGCGGCCGTCACCATCAGCTTGTCGGCGACGGGATCGAGGAACGCGCCGAACGCCGACGTCTGGTTCCATTTGCGCGCGAGAAAACCGTCGAACCAGTCGGTCAGCGCCGCAAGAATGAAGATCGTCGCCGCGGCCAGATTGCGGTGCATCGGACTCAGCATCATGTCCGGCAGATAGAACACACCCACCACGAGCGGAATCAGCACGATCCGCAGCCACGTCAGGAAGATCGGAAAATTAAACGGCATGGGGCAGGCGCTACGTTCTGAGATAAGAGATGCAATTGTGCCGGTTCACCGGGCGAGCCACAAGCAACGCCCCGGCGCGGCCATTCCAACGCGCGTGTAAGCCAAGCGTCAATGCAGCTGACGGTAAATCTGTTCGGCCAGCGCGCGCGAGATGCCTTCGACGCTCGCCAGATCGTCGATACTCGCCGCCACCACGCCGCGCAAGCCGCCAAAGCGCGCGAGCAGCCGCTGACGGCGTTTCGCGCCGACGCCTTCCAGTTCTTCGAGCCGCGAAGTCTGCCGCGTCTTGCCGCGCTTCGCGCGCATGCCTGTGATCGCGAAGCGGTGCGCTTCGTCGCGGATCTGCGCGACCAGCATCAGCGCCGCGCTTTCCTTGCCGAGTTCGAGCCACGGCCGGCCGTCCGCGAACACGAGCGTTTCGAGACCGACCTTGCGGCCCTCGCCTTTCGCCACACCGACGAGCATACCGAGGTCCAGCCCGAGTTCGTTGAACACCTGACGCGCGATCTCGACCTGTCCCTTGCCGCCATCGATCAGCACGATGTTCGGCAGTTGGCCGCCCGCGGCAACGGGTTCCGCGCCTTCGGGTGCTGCGGCGGGATCGGCGGCGGCTTCTGGCTGCAACTCGGCCGCGTCGTCGTTCGCGTTCGCCGCGGCCTGCGCGACCATCTTTTCGTAGCGGCGCGTGAGCACCTGACGCATCGCCGCGTAGTCGTCGCCGGGCGTGATGCCAGTGATGTTGTAGCGCCGGTATTCGGACGACTGCATCTTGTGATGATGAAACACCACGCACGACGCCTGCGTTGCTTCACCCATCGTATGGCTGATGTCGAAACACTCTATGCGCAGATGCGCCAGGTCTTCGCATTCGAGCGACAGCGTGTCCGCGAGCGAGCGCGTGCGCGATTGCTGCGAGCCTTGCTCGGACAGCAGACGCGCGAGCGCGATCTTCGCGTTCTGCTCGGCCATCGCGAGCCAGGCGCGCTTTTGCCCTTGCGGCTGCCGCAGCAGCGTGACCTTGTGACCGGCCTGTTCGATCAGCAGATCGACGAGTTCGCGGCTCGCCGGCGCATGGCTGACCACGAGCACGGGCGGCACGCGGTTGCCGAGATAATGCTGCGCGATGAACGCTTCGAGCACTTCGGATTCGATGCCGGGCGTGCGGCGCGGCTTCTTGTCTTTATCGACAGCGGCTTCTTCCGAATCGGGATCGGAATCGCCATCTTCGTCCAAAGCGGCTTCCTCGAGATTGAGCACTTCGTCGGACTCTTCGCCCAGTTCCGCTTCGACATCGATCACGGATGCGGACTCGTTCGATACCAACGCATCGCCGTCTTCGAGACCGCCTTCGTCCGCGGTCAACGCGCTTTCGACATGCGTCGGGAAATACGCCTTGTCGCCGAGATGCCGCCCGCCGCGCACCATCGCGAGATTCACGCAGACGCGTCCGCCGAGCGCGACAACGGCCAGAATGTCGACATCGCTGTCGCCGCCGACTTCGATGGCCTGCTGATGCAGCACCGTCGATAGCGAACTCATCTGATTGCGCACGGCCGCCGCCTGCTCGAACTTCAGTTCGCCGGCGAATGCGTGCATCTTCTGCTCGAGTTCCTTCATCACTTCCGACTGACGTCCGAGCAGAAAGCGCGATGCATTGGACACATCGCGCGCGTAGTCGTCTTCGGTGATCGCGCCGACGCATGGCGCCGTGCATCGTCCGATCTGATGCAACAGACACGGCCGCGTCCGGTTGTTAAACACAGAGTCTTCGCAGGTGCGCAACTGGAACACGCGCTGCAGGATCTGAATGCTCTCACGCACGGCCCACGCGCTTGGGAACGGTCCGAAATACTGATTCTTCTTGTCGACCGAACCGCGGTAGTAAGCCATGCGCGGAAACTGATGCCCCGTCAGCTTGAGATACGGATATGACTTGTCGTCGCGAAACAGGATGTTGTAGCGCGGCGCCAAAGCCTTGATCAGATTGTTCTCGAGCAACAGCGCTTCCGCTTCAGAGCGCGTGACCGTCGTTTCGATCTTCGCGATCCGCGACACCATCATCGCGATGCGCGGCGACAGCAGCGTCTTCGTGAAGTAGCTCGACACGCGCTTCTTCAGATCGCGCGCCTTGCCGACGTACAGCACGGCGCCATGCGTGTCGTAGTAACGATAGACGCCGGGCATGTGCGGCAACTGGCGCAGCACCTTTTTCGGGTCGAACTCTTCTGCGACGGCTTCGGGCACGCCGGGCTTCGAGGTCTGCTTTGCAGTCTGATGGGCAGCGGAATCGGCGGCGCGTGAGGAATCGGATCGGGTCATGCAGAATCGGCTTGGACGCCGCGAGCTACCGGCGCGTCATGTGGGTGATGTGCTTTAGAATCGCCAGTTTAGAACATTCCGCCCGCGCCCGAACCCAGGCGCCGCCATCATGTCCTCCGCTTCCATTCAAGCGTCACGGCCCCCGACGATCGCGTGCGACATTTTCTGCGCGGTGATCGACAACTTCGGCGATATCGGCGTCTGCTGGCGGCTCGCGCGGCAACTCGCGGGCGAACACGGCTGGCAGGTACGTCTGCTGGTCGATGACCTGCACGCGTTTCACAAGCTGAATGCTTCGATCGACGTGAAAAGCGCGCGGCAGACGGTCGGCGGCATCGACATCGAGCATTGGCACGAACCCGCGCATGCAGGCGATACGCTGCAGGTGGCCGACGTCGTGATCGAAGCGTTCGCGTGCGAATTGCCGCATGCGTATATCGAGGCGATGGCGCGGCGCGAGCGCGCGCCCGTCTGGTTCAATCTCGAGTATCTGAGCGGCGAAGACTGGGTCGCGGATTTCCATTTGCGGCCGTCGCCGCATCCGCGTCACGCGCTGATGAAGACGTTCTTCTTCCCGGGACTCGGCAAAGGCACGGGCGGCGTGTTGAAAGAAGGCGATCTGGATGCGCGCCGGGCGGCATTCGAAGCATCCGCCGATGCACGCGCCGCCTGGTGGCAAACGAAAACCGGCAGCACGCCGCCCGCCAAGGAAGCCACCGTCATCTCACTGTTCGCGTACGAAAACCCGGCCGTCGACAGCCTGCTCGAACAATGGCGCGACGCCGAAAGTGAAATCGTGCTGCTCGTGCCCGAGGGCCGCATTTCGGGTGCGATCGCGCGGTTTTTCGGTCTGCAATCGTTCGCGGCGGCGGCGCACGCAACGCGCGGCAATCTGCGCGCCCACGCGCTCGCCTTCACCGACCAGCCCGGCTACGACGAACTGCTCTGGGCCAGCGACGTCAACTTCGTGCGTGGCGAAGATTCGTTCGTCCGCGCGCAATGGGCCGCGCGGCCGTTCGTCTGGCACATCTATCCGCAAGCCGACGACGCACATCTGCCGAAGCTCGACGCCGCCCTCTCTCACTACGCGCACGGCCTTCCCGCCGACGCCCGCGCCGCGCTCGGCCGCTTCTGGCACGCGTGGAACGGCAACGGCACGCCCGACTGGGCCGATTTTCAGCGTCATCGGGCGCGCCTCGATGCCCGCGCAGCTGCATGGGCGCGCGAACTCGCGTCGATCGGCGATCTCGCGGGAAATCTCGCCGAATTCGCAAAAAGTCAGTTAAAATAAGCGGTTATCCAACGGCCGACGACGCAAGCGCGGCACGACGGCTCAGCCGGCGGCGGATTCCGAATCCGCCTTCACGGCCATGTCAGTCAGTGTCACACGCGTACGCGCCCGCTTCGGGTAAAAGAAGCAGACGGACGAAGCACGGAACGAAGCCACGCAAGCATCAGGCGCGTTCCGGCCAGCACCGGCCCCGCTCACCGCGCAATCCAGTTTGGTCCACGCTCACGGCATCAAACCGGGCGTCAGATTGGCTGACAAGCCGATCGGCCAGCGCGCCGGGCGCCGAACCCGCTTACGCCGTATGCCGTTGAGCACAAAGTTGAAGCACCTTATTTCGTACAGGACAGTTTTATGAAGATCGCTCAAGAACTCCGCACCGGCAACGTGGTGATGATCGGCAACGACGCGATGGTCGTGCAGAAGGCCGAATACAACAAGTCGGGCCGTAACGCCGCCGTCGTCAAGATGAAGTTCAAGAACCTGCTGACGGGCGCAGGCATGGAAACCGTCTACAAGGCGGACGACAAGTTCGACGTCGTCGTGCTGGACCGCAAGGAAGTGACGTACTCGTACTTCGCTGATCCGATGTACGTGTTCATGGACGCCGACTACAACCAGTACGAAGTCGAAGCCGAAATGATGGGCGACGCGCTGAACTACCTCCAGGACGGCATGGGTTGCGAAGTCGTGTTCTACAACGAGAAGGCCATCTCGGTCGAACTGCCGACCACGCTCGTTCGCGAAATCATCTACACGGAACCGGCTGTCAAGGGCGATACGTCGTCGGGCAAGGTTCTGAAGACGGCCAAGCTGAACACCGGCTTCGAACTGCAAGTGCCGCTCTTCTGCAATATTGGCGACAAGATCGAAATCGACACGCGTACCAACGAATACCGCAGCCGCGCATAAATTTGAATCGCGCCGCAGTGCATTCGTCTTAAACCCTGAGTCAATTCAGGGTTTTTGAATTAAAAAGCGCCCTTCGGGGCGCTTTTTCTTTTTTTCGCGACCGTGTATGGTGGTGGAAAACTTTACCGGCCTGTCATGCAATTTTGCCAGGCCGATGCCCGATGAGAGGCGTTTTAGTCCGCGCTCACGCTGCTTTTTCGAGATAACCTGCTTTGGCACAACTCCTGCTTATCGAGTAGTTCAGGCCTATGAGGCTTTCGTTCATTCGGAAAACACGGGAGGTGTGCCATGAACAACGATATCGCTGAAGGCAAGTGGAAACTGATGATCGGCAAGGCGAAGACCGCGTGGGGCGAACTCACCGACGACGAATTGACCAAGGCGGAAGGCCGCGCCGACAAGCTGGCAGGCCTGATCCAGGAGCGCTATGGCAAGACGCGCGACGAAGCGGAACTCGAAGTGCGCCGCTTCTTCGATCGCAACCGGGACTTCTGACCTGCCGCGCCCGACCGGGAGCATTGGCCGCTGAAGCCCACTCATCAAGCGTCCGCGTACGCGGCGCCGCCCACGGCGGGCCGCGCACGTCGGGCATCCGTCCATCTGAACAGTTGCGCTCGTTATGCCACATGCCCTGATTGTCGAAGACGATCCCAATAGCCTGTCAGGCCTGTCCGCGATTCTGGCCGCCGACGGTTTTTCCGTCGACACCGCCATCACGCTCTCCGAAGCGCGCGCAGCCCTGACACGCTTCATCCCCGACGTCGTGCTGGTCGACCTGAATCTGCCCGACGGCAGCGGGCTCGATCTGCTTCAGCATTTGCCCGCGCAACCGCCCGGCGGAGCCTTGCCCGTGATCGTGATGACGGGCAACGCTACCGTCGAAAGCGCGATCGAAGGCTTGCGGCACGGCATCTGGGACTATCTGCTCAAGCCCGTCAACATTCCCCGTTTGCGCAGCCTGCTGGCGCGCATTCCGCGCCCGTACGAACTGACGGAAGAAGTGCAAACGCTGCGCGCCAAGCTGCGCCGCATGGGCCGCTTCGGACCGATGATCGGCCGCAGCGGCGCGATCCAGCACATCTACGATTCGATCGAGCATATCGCGCCGACGGAAGCCGCCGTGCTGATTTCCGGCGAGGCCGGCACCGGCAAGGAGGTCGCCGCGCGCACGCTGCATGAGATGAGCCGCCGTCGCAAAGGGCCGTTCGTCGTACTCGACTGCCGTTCGGCGCAGGCCGTCGCGGGTGGACGACCGCTCGAAAGCCTGCTGTTCGGCCATGAACGCGGCGCGTTCGGCGGCGCGGAACAGCGCGAGCCGGGCCTGTTCGAGCAGGCGAGCGGCGGCACGCTCTTCATCGACGAAATCACGTTGTTGCCGCGTCCGCAGCAGGAAGCGCTGCTGAGCGCGCTCGATTCGCAGACGTTCATGCGCGTCGGCGGCACGAATCAGGTGGCGACCGACTTCCGCCTGGTCGCATCGACGCGCAAGGCGCCGCGCGCGGCGGTCGCGGAAGGCACGCTGCATCAGGATCTGGGACTGCGACTCGAAGCGGCCGCGCTGTCGCTGCCGCCGCTGCGCGAACGCGGCGACGACCCTGCCCTGTTTGCGCAGGCGCTCGTCGACGAATTGAACGACGAAGCAAACGCGCGCGGCGTTGCGGATGCGACGAAGCTGGTCGGCCCGAACTTCGTCCGCGAATGCCTCGCGTATGAATGGCCGGGCAACGTGCGCGAGTTGCAGGATCGCGTGCGGCGCGCGTATCACGCGTCCGGTGATGTGCTCGAAACGTTGCGCGCCGACGAGAGCAATGGCGCGGGTGGCCGCGATCTGAACGGCGGTCGCGTGCAGGTTACGGTCGGCACGCCGCTCGCCGACGTCGAAGAGATGCTGATTCGTGCGACGCTCGACGCCGTCGGCGGCACGCGGCATCGCGCGGCATCGTTGCTTGGAATCAGTCCGAAGACGCTGTACAACAAGCTGCAGCGCATGCGGCTGAACTGATCGACGGCGCTGTAACCGCTTGCCAAAAGCAAAAGGACGGGCTCTTTCGAGACCCGTCCTTTTTTATTGCTGCTTCGATCGCGCAGATCAGGCCGCGAACGCCTCGCGCAGCAGCGCCTGTGCCTGCTGATACTGCGGCTCAGCCATCAACTCCGTCCACGACAACGCCTCGCCGCGCGGACGCATACGCTCCAGACGCTGCTTCGACTCGTCCGACTGCGTGACGCGCAGCGCGTCGAGTACCTTGCCCGCCTCGTCCGGCTGATTGCAGATCAGCACCATATCCACACCGGCTTCAAGCGCCGCCGTGGCCGCTTCCGTCAGCGTGCCGCCCTGGCGCGCGGCTTCCATCGACAGATCGTCGCTGAAAATCGCGCCCTTGAACCCAAGCTTCTCGCGCAGGATGTCCTGAATCCATATGCGTGAAAAACCGGCCGGCTTGCTGTCGATCTTCGGATAAATCACGTGCCCTGGCAGCACGGACGCCAGCGACATGCCGAGCCAGTCGTACGGCGCGACGTCTTCGCTGAGAATCTCGTCGAGCGTGCGTTCGTCGACAGGCACGGCGACATGCGAGTCCGCCGTCGCAAATCCATGTCCCGGAAAATGCTTGCCGCAATTCGCCATGCCCGCGAGCGCGAGACCATGATTGAGACTCTTGGCGAGCAGCGTCACGACGCGCGGATCGCGATGAAACGCGCGATCGCCGATGACCTGCGAATGACCGTAGTTCAGATCGAGCACGGGCGTGAAGCTCATGTCGATGCCGCACGCGCGCAGCTCGGAGGCGAGCACGTAGCCGACGGCCGTCGTCACGTTGGTCGCGCGCAGCACGTCCTGATCCCACAGCGCGCCGAGCTTGCCCATCGACGGCAGCACGGTGAAGCCATCCGTACGAAAGCGCTGCACGCGACCGCCTTCGTGATCGACGGCGATCAGGAGGTCCTTGCGGATTGCGCGGATCGAGTCCGTCAGCGCGACGAGTTGCGCGCGGCTTTCGAAGTGACGCGCGAACAGGATCACGCCGCCCGTCATCGGGTGCGCGAGGCGGCGCTCGTCATCGGCGTTCAAGGTTTTGCCGACGACGTCGAGCATCACCGGGCCAGGAGTCAGTTTCATCGGATTCGTCAGAAAGAGAGAGGAACGCGGCGCCGCTATCGCGAGCGAATCGCCGCGCCGGGAAAGTCAGGCGGAAGGATCGGGCGTTTCGGCAATCACGAACGACACCGCGTAGTCGCGCTCATCGGACAACGTCACGCGCGATGTGATGCCGCGTTCGGCAAGCCAGTCGGCGAGTTCGCCCGACGCCACGCACATCGGACGGCCGCTCGGCTCGTTCAGCGTTTGTAGCGCGCGCCACGTCATCGGCCAGTGCATGCCGAGTCCGATCGCTTTCGAGAACGCTTCCTTCACGGAGAAGCGCGTCGCGAGAAACGCGAGGCCGCGCGCCTGCGAGCGCGCATTGCGCGCGTGATAGACGCGCAACTCGTCGGGGCCGAGCACCTTTTCGGCGAAGCGTCCGTTGGTACGCTGCATCACCGCCGCGACGCGGCTGACCTGAACGATGTCGGTACCGATGCCGTAGATCGCCATACGTGTGCGTCTCGATGCGTTGTTATGCGCGCGCCGCGAGACGCGCGGCGACCATGATCGCCTTCATCTCGCGCACGGCGTTGTCCCAGCCGGCGAAGATCGCGTGCGCGACGATCGCGTGGCCGATATTCAGTTCGACGATGCCTTCGATCGCCGCGATCGGCTGGACGTTCGTGTAATGCAGGCCGTGACCCGCGTTCACTTTCAGTCCGAGCGACGCGCCGAACTCGACGCCGCGCACGACGCGCTCGAACTCGCGCTGTTGTTCGCCCGCGTCGTGCGCTTCCGCGTAGGCGCCCGTGTGAAGTTCGATCACGGGCGCGCCCGCTTCGTGCGCGGCGCGAATCTGCGCTTCGTCGGCATCGATAAAGAGCGACACGCGTGAACCCGCGTCGGCCAGCTGCTTGCAAGCGGCGCGCACGGCCTCGAAGTGTCCGACGACATCGAGCCCGCCTTCCGTCGTCAGTTCCTGGCGCTTTTCCGGCACCAGACACACGTCATGCGGCTGCACCTCGCATGCGATGTCGAGCATTTCCTGCGTCACCGCGCACTCGAGGTTCATGCGCGTCTTCAACTGCGGACGCAATGCGCGCACGTCGGCGTCGACGATATGACGACGGTCTTCGCGCAGATGTAGCGTGATCGCGTCGGCGCCCGCTTCTTCTGCCTGGAGCGCGGCGCGGATCGGATCGGGATACGACGTGCCGCGCGCGTTGCGCAGCGTGGCGACGTGGTCGATGTTCACGCCGAGGTCGATCACATTCGGAGAAGTCAGAAAGAAGCTCATAAGTTCTGCAGGTCGATCAGGATCTGGCGCGTCGCGAGCGGCGTGCCGCCCAGATAGGTGTTGAGCAAAAAGCGCATCAGCGTCTTGCTTTGCGCGACGGTCTGCGTTCGATGGTAATCGTCCTGCTCCATATCGAGCAAGGTTTGTCCGCTGATCACGGGCCAGTTCGACGGATACTCGTCGGATGCTTCGCGCACGCCGCGTTCCGGGTCGAACACATAACGGCCCTCGGGCACCACGGCCTTGCGCGCCACTGTTCGATTGAGCGCCATCGCATAACCGGTTTCGCGCAAGAGCACGCGCTCGAATGAGCGCAGTACCTGCACGGGCGGCTCGTCGTGCGCGAGGCGCGTGAGCGTGACGACGTAATGGTGGAACAGTTGCGGATGCGGGTCTTCGCGCGCGAGAAACTTCACGAGTAACTCGTTCACGTAGAAGCCGCACAGCAGCGCATCGCCCGTGAGCGGCAGCATCCCGCCGACCCATTCGGCACCCGTCAGCGTGCGCATTTCCGATTTGCCCGACCAGTTGAGCGACAGCGGCTGGAACGTTTGCAGCACGCCGCGCAGCGCCGAATGTGGACGCTTGGCGCCCTTTGCGACGAGCGCGATCCGGCCGTGATCGCGCGACAGCACGTCGATGATCAGGCTCGTTTCACGGTATGGATAGCTATGCAGCACGAAAGCGGGCTGCTCGCTGATGCGGAACTCGGAGGCAGGTGCACGCGGCACGCGGGACGGTGAACGGCGCGCCGATGTTTTGCGCGCGGGCGCTTCGGCGCGGTCGCCGTCATCGGAAAAGTCGTCGTCGTTTTTGCGCGACGACGTGCTGCGTTTGGACGAGCGCGCGGCACGCACCGGCTTCACGGCTGCCGGCGGCTCGAACGATTCGGGCTGCTCGCGCTGAGCGCGCGTGGCGTCGTCAGGATCGGTGTCGGATTCGGCGTCGTGCGGCAGCGTCATCCACGCGTCGGATCGGGTACCCGTTGCGTCGTCGCTCGTAACGTCATTCGTACCCATAGGCACGGAGTCCGGCTTCGTTGTCGGCCCAGCCACTCTTCACCTTGATGAACGTTTCGAGATACACCGGACCGTCGAACAGCTTTTCCATGTCGAGGCGCGCCTCCGTGCTGATCTGCTTCAGCTTCGCGCCCTTCTGGCCGATGATCATCGCCTTGTGCATATCGCGCTCGACGAGAATCGTCGCGAAAACACGACGCAGGCGTCCTTCCGTCTCAAACTTGTCGATCAGCACGGTACTGGTGTACGGCAGTTCGTCACCCGTCCAGCGGAACACTTTCTCGCGCAGGATTTCGGCGGCGAGGAAACGCTCGCTGCGATCGGTCAGGTCGTCTTCGCCGTAGATCGGCTCGCCTTCCGGCAGATACGGCTTGACCGTCGCGAGAAGGCGCTTGATATCGTCGGCATTCTTGGCAGACAGCGGCACGATTTCCTTGAACTCGCGCAACGCACTCATCTGCTGCATGAACGGGAACAGCGAATCCTTGTCGTTCACGCGGTCGAGCTTGTTCGCGATCAGCAGCGTCGGCGCGGACTTCGGAATCAGGTCGAGCACCTTCTGGTCGTCGGGACCGAAACGGCCGGCTTCGATGACGAACAGCACGGCGTCGACGGAAGTCAATGTGGACGTGACCGCGCGATTCAGCGAGCGGTTCAGCGCGCCGCTGTGACGCGTCTGGAAACCGGGCGTGTCGACGAAGATGTACTGCGCGTCGTCGAGCGTGTTGATGCCCGTGATGCGATGACGCGTCGTCTGCGCCTTGCGCGACGTGATGCTGACTTTCTGGCCGACGAGCGCGTTCATCAGCGTCGACTTGCCGACATTAGGACGGCCGACGATCGCGACCATGCCGCAACGAAAACCAGTGGGAGTGGGAGCGTTCATATTCGTACTACGGCAGGTTCGTGTGGACGCGCGTCGTAGAGCGCGCGTTCACGTGATATTGCGTTCAGTGACCGGCATCGGCCACGCGGGTGTGCACCGCGCCGGCGACGCCGGGTTCGAGATCGCCCGTATTTGCGCCGGACGTGGCCTCGCGAGCGCGAGACGCAGGTTTGTCTGCGCTGCGGGCGTTGGTGTCGGGTTTTTCCGCGGGCTTTTCGGCCGTTTTGTCAGACGGCTTTTCGGGCGCTTTGTCTGCTGCGCGTGCCGCTGTGTCGGGCTTGTCGGAGCTTTGGCGCTCGGGTTGACGCTCTGCCGGTTTGGCGGCCGTGTCCGGCTTGTCGGCGATTCGCGCGGGCCGCTCGCCCTTCTCGCCACGTTCGGCCTTGTCGCTTGTCGCGTCCTGGCTGTATTCGACATGCGCGGCGCGGATGACGGCGAGCGGCGCGGCCGCGGCTGCCTGTCCCGCCGACGGCACTTCCGGCGCCAACGACTTCGCTTCGGCCCGCGCCGCGCGCTCGGCCCGGCGGCTGTCGGGTGCGCGCAAATCGAGCGCAGCCTGAACGCCTGTCACGCCCGGTACGATTTCCGCTTCCTGCTTCGCTGCGCGCGCGCCCTTCGAGCGCTTCGGCTTGGCCACCACGGCGGGCGCCGCCGCCATCACTTCATCGAGCGCTTTTTTCGCCGCAGCCTGCTCGGCCGCGCGGCGGCTCGCGCCGGAACCGGACACTTTCACGTCCAGCTTCGGCACCGTGCATTCGACTTCGAACTGCTGATTGTGCGCCGCACCATGCGTGGCGACGACGGTGTAAGTCGGCAGCGGAATCTTGTGGCCTTGCAGGTATTCCTGCAGCAGTGTCTTGGCATCCTTGCCGAGCGTGCGCGGGTCGATGTGGTCGAGAATCGGCACGTACAGGCGCTTGATGACCGTCTGCGCGGCGTCAAAGCCGCCATCGAGGAAGATCGCACCCAGAATGGCTTCAAGCGTGTCCGCGAGGATCGACGGGCGACGGAAGCCGCCGCTGCGCAGTTCGCCTTCGCCGAGCCGCAGGCCTTCCGAAATATTCAGGGCCTGAGCGATTTCATACAAGGACTGCTGCTTGACCAGATTCGCACGAACGCGGGACAGATCGCCCTCGTCCAGTTTCCCGAAACGTTGGAACAAAAGCGCGGCCACCGCGCAGTTCAGAACGGAATCGCCGAGAAATTCCAGCCGCTCGTTATGCGTGGCACTGTGACTGCGGTGAGTTAAAGCCTGGCGCAACAATTCCGCATTGCGAAATTCGTAGCGCAAACGGCTTTCCAACGGAGATAGGGGCATGTGCAGAGTATAACGCGGGCGCATCACGGGGCGGAAACGCGGCCCCGGCGCCGAAAAAGCGTGTTGTAGCGACGTTACCGCGCGTTCTTAAAGTAGCGTGATAGCACGTCGCGTCAAATGCGCGACGTGTTGCGCGGGTTCAGTGCGCATCGTTCGTCGATGCGCGAAAGGCGATCACTGGAAGCCGCCGATACGCTTCAAACTACTGAAGTTCATCCAGATGAAAAACGCGCGACCGACGACGTTCTTGTCGGGAGCAAAGCCCCAGTAGCGGCTGTCCGCGCTGTTGTCGCGGTTGTCGCCCATCATGAAGTAGTTGCCCGGCGGCACCTTGCACGTCACGCCATGCGCGTCGTACTTGCAGTTATCGCGATAAGGATAGTCTTCTGCGCCGACGATGAACGGCGGCACAGCGGGATTATTGAGAATGCGATTCTTGCGGCCGTCGATGTCTTCTTCAAACTGCTTCGCGTAGCCGATGCGTTCTTCATCGAAGTAATCAGGCAGCGGCGTTTCGGGTACGGGCTTGCCGTTGATCGTCAGCTTCTTGTCCTCGTACGAGACGATATCGCCCGGCAGACCGATCACGCGCTTGATGTAGTCGACCGATTCGTCCTTCGGATAGCGGAACACGACGACGTCGCCACGCTGCAGCGGACGGCCTTCCGTGATCTTCGTATTCGTGATCGGCAAACGGATGCCGTAGTCGTACTTGTTGACGAGGATGAAGTCGCCGACCAGCAGCGTCGGCACCATCGAACCCGACGGAATCTTGAACGGCTCGACCACGAACGAGCGCACGACGAACACGACCAGAATCACCGGGAAAAAGCTGGCCGTGTATTCGAGCCACCACGGCTGACGCAGCTTGTCGTCACGCAGACGCGCGCGCGTGGCGGGCGCATTCTCGTCGGCGAAACGCTCGCCGATGCGTGCCTGCTGATTGTCGAACTCGGCGACGGCTGCGTCCGCCGCCCGGCGCCGTTGCGGCAGGAAAACCAGTTTGTCCGCGACCCATGCCACGCCCGTGAGAATCACGAGCACAAAAAGAATCAGCGCAAAATTCATAGGGTTCCAGTTCTTAGTCTTATTTGTCTTCGACGCGCAGAATCGCGAGGAAAGCCTCTTGCGGAATCTCGACAGAGCCGACCTGCTTCATCCGCTTCTTACCTTCTTTCTGCTTTTCCAACAGCTTCTTCTTACGCGTGATGTCGCCGCCATAACACTTGGCAAGAACGTTCTTACGCAGCGCCTTGATGTTCTCACGCGCGATGATGTGCGCACCGATCGTCGCCTGGATCGCAACGTCGTACATCTGACGCGGAATGATTTCGCGCATCTTCGCCGCCACTTCGCGGCCGCGGTACTGGCTTTGCGACCGGTGGACGATGACGGACAGCGCGTCGACCTTGTCGCCGTTGATCAGCATGTCGACCTTCACCACGTCCGACGCGCGATATTCCTTGAACTCGTAATCCATCGACGCATAGCCCCGCGATACCGACTTCAGACGATCGAAGAAGTCGAGCACGATTTCGCCCATCGGGATTTCGTACGTTAGCTGAACCTGGCGGCCGTGGTACTGCATGTTGATCTGCGAGCCGCGCTTTTGCGTACACAGCGTGATCACCGCGCCGACATAGTCTTGCGGCATGTACAGATTCACGGTGACGATCGGCTCGCGCACTTCTTCGATCTTCGACGGGTCCGGCATCTTCGCCGGATTCTCGACCATGATGGTCGTGCCGTCGCGTTGAACGACTTCGTAGACAACGGTCGGCGCGGTGGTGATCAGGTCCATGTCGAACTCGCGCTCGAGACGTTCCTGGACGATCTCCATATGCAACAGACCCAGGAAGCCGCAGCGAAAGCCAAAACCGAGTGCCTGAGACACTTCTGGTTCGTACATCAGTGAGGCGTCGTTGAGCTTGAGTTTTTCCAGCGATTCGCGCAGTGCGTCGTACTGGTTCGCTTCGACAGGATAGAGACCCGCGAACACCTGCGGCTTCACTTCCTTGAAGCCCGGCAGCGGTTCCGGCGCGGCGTTCTTGATAGTCGTGACGGTATCGCCGACCTTGGCTGCCGTCAGTTCCTTGATGCCCGCGATGATGAAACCCACTTGCCCAGCCGACAGCGATTCCAGATTCTTCGACTTCGGCGTGAACACGCCGACGTGCTCCACGGGATACTCAGCGCCCGTCGCCATCATGCGAATGCGGTCCTTCGGACGCAGCGTGCCGTTGACGATGCGCACCAGCATCACGACGCCGACGTAATTGTCGAACCACGAGTCGATGATCAGTGCTTGCAGTGGCGCGTCCGCGTTGCCCTTCGGCGGCGGCACTTTCGCGATTAGCGATTCGAGCACGTCTTCGACGCCCAAGCCCGTCTTCGCGCTGCAAGGCGTGGCGTCGGTCGCGTCGATGCCGATCACGTCTTCGATTTCAGCGATCGCGTTTTCGGGGTTGGCGGCCGGCAGGTCGATCTTGTTGAGCACGGGCACCACTTCGACGCCCAGTTCGATTGCCGTGTAGCAGTTCGCGACCGTCTGCGCCTCGACGCCCTGACTCGCGTCGACGACCAGCAGCGCGCCTTCGCACGCGGACAGCGAACGGCTGACTTCGTACGAGAAGTCGACGTGCCCCGGCGTGTCGATCATGTTCAGGTTGTACACCTTGCCGTCGCGCGCGCGGTACGACAGCGCCGCCGTCTGAGCCTTGATGGTGATGCCGCGCTCGCGCTCGAGATCCATCGAGTCGAGCACCTGTGCTTCCATCTCGCGGTCCGACAGACCGCCGCAAATCTGGATGATGCGATCGGCGAGCGTCGACTTGCCGTGGTCGATGTGCGCAATGATCGAAAAGTTACGAATATGATCCATTCAGTGCCGATCAAGCGAAAAAGGCGCGCTCGGACGATTGCGGAGCACGCCTTGTAAGTAAGTGAAAAACTTATCTATTTTAGCCGAAAAGGGGGTCGCCGGGCACGACTTCCAGGTAGCGGGAGACATTCGTGCTATCTGATGACCGGTTTCCGGCCTTGCCGGGTCAGCGCGGCGGCGTTTCGGACTGCGCCGTCAACGCCGCCCGCACACGCGTTTCGTCGAGATGGTAATGACACAGCTCGACGCCTTCGTAGGTCAGCACGGGCACCCAGTCGTTGTAGCGCGCTTCGAGTGAAGGATCGGTGTCGATGTCGATCACTTCGAGCCGTACGCCGAATTCAGCCAGCAGCGGTTCGAGCGCGGCGCGCATGTCGTCGCAGAGGTGGCACCACGCGCGTCCGTAGAGCGTGAGCGATGCCACCGCGTTGACGACGTCCGTCACTTCGACGCGCGCGGCCGGACGGGCACGAACTGCGTGTTTTCCCCGCGACGGACCAGCAGCGCGACCATCTTCGACGCGTCGAGATGTGAAGTGACCTCTTCGAACTGCTTCGCGCTCGTGATATCCGTGTCGCCGACGCGCAGGATGATGTCGCCGCGCTGTAGCCCAACGCGCGCCGCCGGACCGTCGACGGCATCAACCTGTACGCCGTTGTGCAGCTTGAGCGACTTCATCTGATCGGCCGGGATATCGCTGACGGCCACGCCCAACGCGTTCGACGCGCGCGGCTTCGGCGTCGGCGCCTTCTTCTGGTCGGCCTTCGCGGTCTTCTCAGGCTGCATTTCGGCGACCGTCACAGGCACTTCGCGCGTCTGGCCCTTGCGCCACAGCGTGATCGTCGCCTTCGTGCCCGGCTTTGTGTCACCGACCATGCGCGGCAGATCCGTCGCGGTGTCGACATTGTGTCCGTTGAACTTCAGGATGATGTCGCCCGGCTGCACGCCCGCCTTGTCGGCGGGACCGCCCGGCTCGACGCTGCTGACGAGCGCGCCCTGTGCCTTCGGCAATCCGAGCGAATCGGCCACGTCCTTCGTGACTTCACCGATCGCGACGGCGATACGGCCGCGCGTCACCTTGCCCGTCGTCTTCAGCTGATCGGCCACACGCATCGCTTCGTCGATCGGAATCGCGAACGAGATGCCCATGAAGCCGCCCGTCCGGCTGTAGATCTGCGAATTGATGCCGATCACTTCGCCCTGCATGTTGATCAACGGACCGCCTGAGTTGCCGGGATTCACGGCCACATCCGTCTGGATGAACGGCAGATAATCGCCCGTGTCGCGCCCCTTCGCGCTGACGATGCCCGCCGTCACCGTGTTTTCGAGCCCGAACGGCGAGCCGATCGCGACGACCCATTCGCCGACGCGTACCTTGTTCGAATCGCCGATCGGCACTGTGGGCAGGTTCGCTGCGTTGATCTTGACGACGGCCACGTCGGTGCGGTCGTCGACGCCGATCAGCTTGGCCTTGAACTCGCGCTTGTCGGTGAGCGTGACGTAGATCGTGTCCGCGTCGTCGATCACGTGAGCGTTCGTCATCACGTAGCCGTCCGACGACAGGATGAAGCCCGAGCCGACGCCGCTGTTCTGCTCGGTATCGGGGCCGTTGTCGGGCGATTGATCCTGGTCGTTGTTATCGCCGCGGGGCGATTTTGGCGTGCCCGGCGATTGCGGCGACTGGGGCGAATTAGGCATCGGAATGCCGAAGAAACGCCTGAAAAACTCCGACATATCGCCATCGTCCATGCCGGGCGGCAGGCCGCGCGTGCTATTGGACACACGCGCCGTGGTGCGGATGTTGACGACGGCTGGCCCGACCTTGTCGACCAGATCGGTGAAATCGGGCAGATTGGCAGCAGGCGCCGCCGACGCCGCGTGCGGCGCAAGCGGCAGGCAAGCCACCAGTACTGCGGCCGCGAAGAATTTGCGCACCGAGAGAATCGTCATGTCGTAGCGAACCGAAGGATTACCTGGAAGGCTTGTATTCTATGGCAGCCGCGAATTGCTGCAACGTGGTCTGAGGCACTTCCCCGAGCAAGGTGATCCAGAAATCCCCGCGCCGCTTGACCAGTACGTGCGTCGCCCCGCTGCTTCCCGCTCCTTCCTTGCGGGTGCTTTTTTCGACCGGCTCCACGAAGATCGATATTGCCGCAAGACCGTCGGAGAACACCATCTGGTCGACAGGAATAGGCGGATTGGACGGGTCGTGCGCCGCCATCGGCCGGCGCAACTCGCGAATCTTGTGGAAACCGGCGACAGGCGACGTCAGTTGCCAGCCCTGCGCTTCCATATCGACGGGCTCGACGGGCGGTCGCACCACGGTCCAGCCGGACGTATTCTTGATGCCGGACGCGATAGGGGCCTTGTCGACAGGCACGCCGATGCGAATCTGCGAAAACGACATCTGTTCGAGCACCTGACCGCTCGGGTCGAGCGTCTGCGCGCGCAGCAGCAGTCCCGTTTTCGTGTCGGCCCAGAGTTTGTAGGCAAAACGGTTCGCGTCCTTCGGATCCAGCTCGATCACCTGGCTATCGACACCCGCAACGCGGTCCGTGCCCAGCATCTTCGGCTCGTAGACGCTCAGCACCTGCTCGCCGCTCGCCGATAACAGGGCCGGAAACGAGTCCTTGTTCTGCCGTTTCTCGACGACGCATAAATGCCGCTCGGGCACGAACGTATAGAGCTCGTCGTTATGACGCAGCATCTTGCGCGGCTTGCCGTCGAGGCTTTCCAGCGATTCGAACTCGCCGTCGTTACGCGTTGCGTAGTGGGAAATGCGCGAGGACTGTACGAAATTGCCGCGCTGATAGACGAAGGCACCCTCGTAGTTCTGCTGCTGCGCGGCCTGATGGATCCGGTTCAGCAGTTCCGCCGCGCTGTGCCGGGTGGCAGAGTCGTCGGTTTGCGCGAAGGTACGCGACGTAGCGGACAACATCACGGCTGCGCAGAACAGAAATGCCGGCAGCCGCCCCCAGATAGTCGTTTTTTTCAACCGCAGACTCTGCATCAGACTAGTGGCCCTGCGTGGTCAAAGAAGCCGCGCGGAGCAACGGCATCGAGCCCGAAACGACAGGCTGCAGGCCGAACTGTTGATGCGCTTCCAGATATTGATCGAGGCTCGCGTCGCGGATGATGTTGCCATCCGACACATCCGCCTGGGCCGTGGTCGCGGCAGGCATCGAAGCCATCGCCACGCGCTGCACCGAATCCGTGTGCGGCGCGACCGACGCGACTTGCGTGACGCCCGCGCCCGTATTCACGCCCGACAGCTGCGGCATCACGATCCACGTCAGCGTTGCGGCAGCGGCCGCCACGGCGAACGCCGGAATCACGCGACGGCGCAGCGCCAGCAGACGGCGCGTGGCGGGCACGGCAGCCGGTGCAAGTACATGTGCCTCGCTCTCGAAGCGGGCCGAAAAGCCCGCCAGAAAGGCGCTGCTCGTGGCCGGACTGACGGCCAGATCGTCGGAACGCAGCGCGTCGCCGATCAGGTGATAGCACGACCATGCCGCGCGATCTTCATGACCCAGCGCGGCCAGAATTGTGTTCGGATGC
The DNA here is from genome assembly GCF_030412785.1 of Paraburkholderia sabiae. Lineage (NCBI taxonomy): Bacteria > Pseudomonadati > Pseudomonadota > Betaproteobacteria > Burkholderiales > Burkholderiaceae > Paraburkholderia > Paraburkholderia sabiae. Next base: position 1,004,550 of record NZ_CP125295.1, on the reverse strand, counting down.
TCGCCGTCGAGCAGTTCGCCGTCGACAAAAGCAGACAGACGCTCGGCATGCGAGCTCGCTTGCGCATTTGTTTGCATTGGCATCGAAACCGACCCCATGATGCTCCCCATCTTTCAGACACCCCGTAGTGACACCACTTAACCCAGATACTGCGCCGCTGTCCGCGAGGCCGGCTGGCAGCTGTTCTACAGCCTCACCAGCGCTTGCCCTCGGGCGTGTCAAGCAGCGGACGCAATTTTGCCGCAATGGCCTCGCGAGCACGGAAAATTCTTGATCTGACGGTGCCGATCGGGCAACCCATCATTTCAGCGATTTCCTCGTAGCTCAGACCTTCAATTTCACGAAGAGTTATGGCGGTGCGCAGCTCTTCCGGTAAAACCGCCATCGCAGCATTGACCGTCTCAGCGATCTGTTTGCTCATCAACATCGACTCGGGCGTGTTGATATCCCTTAGTTGGTCGGCATCCGAGAAAGTTTCCGCTTCTTCAGCATCTGCTTCTGTCGAAGTGGGCGCTCGGCGGCCCTGGGTCGCAAGGTAATTCTTGGCCGTATTGACGGCAATCCGGTACAACCACGTATAGAACGCGGACTCGCCGCGGAATTGGGGCAGCGCCCGGTATGCCTTGATGAAGGCATCCTGGGCCACGTCCTCGACCTCGGCAGGATCCCGCACGAGGCGCGAGATCAGCCGGATGATCTTGCGGTGGTACTTTGAGACCAGAAGCTCGAACGCGGCCTTGTCGCCGTTCTGGACGCGTTCAACCAGCACCTGATCTATTTCTTTTTCGCTCACCTGATAAATCCGTTAACTTTTGCGCGTGTAGCGGGGCACCATTGTAGCGTCCCCTTCAACGCGGCACGTTACGCGCGTAACAGCCGTTACAGTCTTTACAGTCAAGGCGTTCAGCCGCGCCGGGAGGCCCGCTCAGACGTGCGCCGCGCGTCTGGCGAGCACGGCAAGCTCGCGAAAAACACGGCTTTCGAGCATGTCGGCCGCGAGCAGCAACCGGTGCAATGCGCCTTCGTCGTCCTCGAGCCACAACATCAGCAGGCTGTCGCTCCACTGGCTGCATCCAACGATACGGCCCTGAGTGCGCAATATTCCCGCCCGGTTCCAGATCGACAGTCCTTCCGGCCCGATTTTAAGGGCGCCGGGCTGATTGCGCCCTTGATGGACCGCGGCCAGCAACAGAATTCCGAGAACGGCCAATCCCGTCAGCGCCGCCCGACCAAGCCCAAAGCGAGCTCCGATGGTCGTGCAGACAGCCGTGATAGCCACGACGATGAAAAACGCGGTCGCCAGATGCAACGCGGCGGACCGCCGCAGCGCAATGCGTTGCGAGGGTCCGCCGTTCAGTGCGGAATCGGAAGACTGAGCCGGCTCAGCCGGCAGCGACGATGCCGCCGTCAAGCGTTCAGGCGCGCTTGAAAACCAGCGTGCCGTTCGTGCCGCCGAACCCGAACGAGTTCTTCAGCGCGACGTCGATCTTCATCTCCCGCGCCGTGTTCGCGCAGTAGTCGAGATCGCATTCCGGATCCTGGTTGAAGATGTTGATGGTCGGCGGCGACACCTGATTGTGCACGGCGAGCACCGTGAACACCGACTCCAGACCGCCCGCGCCACCCAGCAGGTGACCCGTCATCGACTTCGTCGAGTTCACGACGATCTTCTTCGAGTGATCGCCGAATGCGCGCTTGATACCCGTGGTTTCAGCGAGGTCGCCGAGCGGCGTCGAGGTGCCGTGCGCGTTCAGGTAGTTCACCGAATCAGGGTTCACGCCCGCGTTCTTCAGCGCCGCGAGCATGCAGCGGCGTGCGCCGTCGCCGTCTTCCAGCGGGGCCGTCATGTGATACGCGTCGCCGCTCATGCCGTAGCCGCCGACTTCCGCGTAGATCTTCGCGCCGCGCGCCTTGGCGTGCTCGTACTCTTCGAGCACCATCACGCCGGCGCCTTCACCGAGCACGAAGCCGTCGCGGTCCTTGTCCCACGGACGGCTGGCCGTCGACGGATCGTCGTTACGCTGCGACAGCGCACGCGCCGCCGCAAAGCCGCCGATGCCGAGCGGCGAAACCGTCGACTCCGCGCCGCCCGCGATCATCACGTCACAGTCGCCGTACTCGATCAGCCGCGAAGCTTCGCCGATGCAGTGCAGGCCCGTCGTACAGGCCGTCACCATCGACAGATTCGGACCCTTGAGACCAAACTTGATCGACAGGTGGCCGGAGATCATGTTGATGATCGACGCGGGCACGAAGAACGGCGAGATACGGCGCGGACCGCGGTTCAGCAGTTCCGTTTGCGTGACTTCGATCATCGGCAGGCCGCCGATGCCCGAACCCACGTTCACGCCAATGCGTTCGGCGTTCGCTTCGGTGACTTCAAGGCCGCTGTCCTTCATCGCCTGAATGCCAGCCGCCACGCCGTAATGGATGAACGTATCCATGTGGCGGGCTTCCTTGCCGGCGATGTAGTCTTCGATGTTGAAGCCCTTCACTTCACCGGCAAAACGCGTGGAGAAGTTCGACGCATCGAACTTCGTGATGTTGGCGATGCCGGACTTGCCGGCGACCAGATTGGCCCAGCCGTCGGCAACATTATTGCCAACAGGCGAAATAAGGCCCAGGCCTGTAACAACAACACGACGACGGCTCACGGTAACCCCTTTTCCATAGATGACAAAACAAAAGCCACAGAAGCGCACAGGTAAGCGCCCTGTGTGCCCTGTGGCTGTTTAACCTGACGAACGCGCTGACCAGGGCGCTGACGAATACGCTGACCAGTGCACGGGCGAAGTCGCCAGAACATGCACCAGTAAGCGCAATGGCGTAAGAGCCGATCCTTGTTGCATCGGCCAGTGCGCCTTGAACGACGCCGTCAGGCTCGCGCGCATGCGCATCGGCATTGACGCCTGCCCCGTTTGCGCCGTCTGGCGCGACGAGGCTGCCGGCACGACGGACGCTGCGGAACTCGCAGCAGCCGAAGCAGCCAGGCAGGCGCGAATGACCTTAGGCCTTGACGTTAGCGCGAGCGTAGTCGATCGCTTGCTGAACAGTCGTGATCTTCTCGGCTTCTTCATCCGGAATTTCCATGCCGAATTCGTCTTCGAGAGCCATCACCAGTTCGACCGTGTCGAGCGAGTCAGCGCCGAGGTCGTTCACGAACGATGCTTCGTTCTTGATTTCCGCTTCAGCAACACCGAGTTGCTCTGCAACGATCTTCTTGACGCGCTGTTCGATATTGTCCATTACCCCTCCAAGGGAAAAAAGTTCATAAATACAGGTGCGCGCATTTTATCAGGTTTGCATCTGTAAAAAAGCGGCGCACTGGGTTGCTGTAAAGCCGTTCTGTCCGCGCTTTGAATGGCATCAAGGCGCGGATAGTAACCGAATTTGATTACGACATATACATGCCGCCGTTCACATGCAGCGTCGTGCCGGTGATATAACCGGCCTGCGGCGATGCGAGGAACGTAACAGCATGAGCGATATCCTCCGGGCTGCCGAGTCGGCCGAGCGGAATCTGAGCCTTCAGAGCCGTTTGCTGCTCTTCGGGCAACGTCTTCGTCATGTCCGTGTCGATGAAGCCCGGCGCGACGCAGTTCACCGTGATGTTACGGCTGCCGATCTCACGTGCGAGCGCACGCGTCATGCCCGCTACGCCTGCCTTCGCGGCTGCATAGTTCGCCTGACCTGCATTACCCGACGAGCCGACCACCGACGTGATATTGATGATGCGGCCGCCGCGCGCTTTCATCATCGGGCGCAGCACGGCGCGCGACAAACGGAACACGGACTTGAGGTTCGTGTCGATCACGTTGTCCCAGTCTTCGTCCTTCATGCGCATGGCCAGCTGGTCTTGCGTGATACCCGCGTTGTTGACCAGCACGTTGAGCGCGCCGAATTCCTTCACGGTACCGTCGATCAGCGCTTCAGCCGCTGCTGCATCGTTGACGTTGAGCACTGCGCCACGGCCGTTCAGACCTTCCGCCTTAAACGCTTCCGTGATCGCGTTCGCGCCGCTTTCACTCGTGGCCGTGCCAATTACCGTCGCGCCTTGACGCGCGAGTTCGATCGCGATTGCGCGGCCGATGCCACGCGAGGCACCCGTCACGATTGCGATCTGTTTGTCGAGAGTCTTTTCCATCGTTCGATTCCGCATGGCCCTGCACATGCAGGGCTGTTTGATTCATTGCTACCGTACAAATAGACGTTCAAGCTGTGACGACTTTCAGCGCTTCGTCCAGCGACGCCGGATCGACGATCGCCGCACCGACCAGATTGCCGTCGATGCGCCTGGTCAGACCCGCAAGCACCTTGCCGGGACCGCACTCGATCACATGCGTAACGCCCTGCTTCGCGATCGACTGCACGCACTCTACCCAGCGTACGGCACCCGCCGCCTGACGCACCAGTGCATCCTTGATGCCAGCCGGTTCGTTGACGATAGCCACGTCGACGTTGTTCACGACAGGAATGGACGGCACTTGCACTTCGACGCTCGCCAGATATTCGCGCAACTGATCCGACGCCGGCTTGAGCAGCGACGAATGGAACGGCGCGGACACAGGGAGCGGTAGCGCGCGCTTGGCGCCTTTTGCCTTTGCCACTTCGCACGCCTTTTCAACCGCCGCCTTGTGACCGGCGATCACGACCTGCGCGGGCGCGTTGAAGTTCACGGCTTCGACGACGCCTGCCGCCGATGCCTCCTTGCACACTTCGCGCACGGTGTCGTCATCGAGACCGAGAATGGCAGCCATGCCGCCCTGCCCGACGGGCACGGCGTTCTGCATGGCCTGCGCGCGAAAACGCACGAGCGGCACTGCATCGCGAAACTTCAGCGCGCCAGCGGCGACGAGCGCCGTGTATTCGCCGAGGCTGTGACCGGCCACGATTGTAGGCGCAGGGCCGTTCGCCGCCTGCCATGCGCGAAAGATCGCGTAAGCAGCCGTCAGCATCACGGGTTGGGTGTTAGTGGTGAGATTCAGGTCTTCAGCCGGGCCTTCGGAGATCAGTTTGCCGAGATCCTGGTTGAGCGCGTCGGACGCTTCCTGGAGGGTTTCGCGCACGATCGCGTTATCGGCGAATGCATTGAGCATGCCGACCGCCTGCGAGCCCTGCCCCGGAAAAACGAACGCAAATTTCATATCGTCCCCAATTCGATCAATTCATTGTGCGTGACGCGCACGCATGGCGTGCGCCGCCACCTGAAGCGGCGCTCAGGCGCTGCTTCGCGCGGTCATCAGTAACGGATGACCGATGCGCCCCATGTAAAGCCGCCGCCGACGCCTTCGATCAGCACGTTATGGCCGCGCTGGATGCGTCCGTCGCGAACCGCGACGTCGAGCGCGAGCGGGATCGATGCCGCCGACGTGTTGCCGTGCTCGTGCACGGTTACGACCATCCGCTCCTGCGGCAGGCCGAGCTTGCGGCACGTGCTCTGCATGATGCGGATATTGGCCTGGTGCGGAATCAGCCAGTCGACCTGTTCGGGCTGAAGATCAGCCTTCTGCAGCGCCTCGACCGCGACTTTCTCCAGCACGTTGACAGCCAGCTTGAACACCGCCTGACCGTCCATGTGCAGGAACGCACTGCCTTGCACGATGCCGCCGTTCACATTGCCCGGCGTACACAGGATGTTCGAATGGCTGCCGTCCGCATGCAACGCGCTTGCCAGCACACCCGGTTCATCCGATGCCTGCAGGATCACAGCGCCCGCGCCGTCGCCGAACAGCACGCACGTGGTGCGGTCGTTGAAATCGAGAATGCGCGAGAACGTTTCAGCACCGACCACCAGCGCAGTACGATGTTGCCCGCTTCGAATGAAGCTGTCAGCCGTCGCAACGGCATAGGCAAAACCTGAGCACACGGCCTGCACGTCGAACGCGGCGCCGTTGTTCTTGATGCCCAGTTTGTTCTGCAGCAGACACGCCGTGCTCGGAAACACGAAGTCAGGCGTCGATGTGGCGACGATGATCAGGTCGATGGATTGCGGATCGACGTCGGCGGCTTCGATCGCGCGTTGCGACGCGATGAGCGAGAGATCGCTGGTCGTGACATCGGGATCGGCGAAGTGACGCGCGTGAATGCCCGTGCGGGCCACGATCCATTCGTCGCTAGTCTCGACGCCCTGCTTCGCGAGACGATCGGCCAGTTCCTGATTGGAAACGCGGTTGGACGGCAGATAGCTGCCCGTGCCCAGCACGCGGGAATAGGTAGTGGATTGAGCCATTATGCCTTCGAGGATTGTGCGCTGTAGGGCTCGGCCGGCTGGCCAGAAATCGGACCCGCGATCGGGCTTGCCACCTGGCTCGCGGAACCCGGTCCGCCTGCGTCGCGCTTCGCCTGTTCGAGTGAACCCGCGTTCTCCTCCATCGCGCGGGCAAGGCGTTCGAGAACGCCATTTTTGACGGCATCATACCCGCGTTTGATTGCCCACTCAAACGCGTAGGCATCGGCCGAACCGTGACTTTTGATCACCAGCCCGCGCAGGCCGAGCAGCGCCGCGCCGTTGTACTGGCGATGATCGACACGCTTCTTGAAACGCAGCAGCACGGGCAGCGCGAGCACGGCCATCACCTTGGTCAGCCACGAGCGGCCGAATTCTTCCTTGATGATATCGGAGAGCATCTGCGCGAGGCCTTCGGACGTCTTCAGCGCAACGTTGCCGACAAAGCCATCGCAGACGATCACGTCGACGGTGCCTTTGTAGATATCGTTGCCTTCCACGTTACCGCGGAAATTGAGCGTGCTGGTCCGCAGCAGTTCGCCCGCCCGCTTGATGGTGTCGTTGCCCTTGATGACCTCTTCGCCGATATTCAGGAGCCCGATGGTCGGACGCTCCTTGCCTTCGACGGCGGAAACCAGCGCATGCCCCATCTCCGCGAACTGCAACAGATGCTGCGGTTCGCAATCGACGTTCGCGCCGAGGTCGAGCATCGTGGTGTAGCCAGTGGGATTGGGCAAGGCAAACGCGATCGCCGGACGTTCGATGCCCGGGAGCGTTTTAAGGACATAGCGGGAAACGGCCATCAGCGCGCCGGTGTTGCCGGCGGAGATGCAGGCCTGCGCCTCGTCGTCTTTGACGCGATTGAGCGCCACGCGCATCGACGAGTCTTTCTTCTTGCGAAGTGCGACTTCGACAGGGTCGTCCATCGCGACGATTTCGGACGCGGGTACGACCGTGATTGCCGGATTGTCCGCCGCCTTCAGCTTTTTGAGCTGCGCACGAATCGCGCCTTCGATGCCAACGAGCATCAGGTGCGCATCGGCGTGCGAGCGAACGAAGTTGACGGCAGCGGGAACGGTCACGGACGGGCCGTGGTCGCCTCCCATGCAATCTATCGTGAGCTTTACAGTCATGGAATGCGACGAATTTCAGGCACAAAAAAGCGGCAGTTGAATGCCGCCTTTTTGATGAACCGGGAAAATGTCAAGCGAGCCGATCGCCACGCTAAACGCCAATGGGATAAACCCAGTTGAGCGCAATGCTGACGATTAGTCGTTCTTCGTCTTGACGACTTTCTTGCCGCGATAGTAGCCGTTCGGGCTGATGTGGTGACGCAGATGCACTTCACCCGTGCTCGGCTCAACAGCCAGCGGCGCTGCGTTGAGGAAATCGTGCGAGCGGTGCATGCCGCGCTTCGACGGCGACTTCTTGTTTTGTTGAACTGCCATGATAACTCCTGAAAATTTTCCGAATTCTAACACAGCCCGACGCAGCAACCGCCATAGGCCACGTGGCTAAACCACCGTGCCCGGCGCGCCCCATCGCGCTCCCATGCAACTGTTCAGTGCTTCTTGCCGCCGGAGCCGCCCGACTTCAGACCTTCGAGTGCCGCAAAAGGATTCGGCCGCTTGGGCTCTTCACCCTCTTCGGCTTCGCCCTCGGCGACCTCTTCGCCTTCCAGCCCAGCCGTGCCCGAGGTCAGACTCTCGTGCACTTCGGGACAGACGTCGTGCTTGGGCACGAGCGGCAACGAAAGCAGCAATTCCTCTTCGATCAAGTCGACAAGATCGAACTGGCGTGACCCAACGATCACATCGACTTCATCCTCGTCCAGAGGAAACTCTTCAGCTTCCTCTTCCGTATTGACGATCCGGTAAGTCGCATCGACGTTGAACGCCTGCTCATACGGAGACAGGCAACGCTGACATTCGAGCCATGCGGCGCCGTGAATCGCGAGCCTCAGATACGGCTGCGGACCCTCGGCGCCGTCGTCCTGCAATTCCGGCTGCGTCGTCCCTTCGGCTTGCCAGGTGAACGCGGTATCGCGGTCTGGCGCTTCCGCCGGGACTTCGTTTAACATGCGCGGCAGTTGCGAGACGCGCACGGTACCCGCGGCCTGACGTCCACTGCGTGCAAAATCGAACAGGTCGAGTGCGCGCGGGTCGACGAGACCAGCAGGTTTGCCAGGATGTTGAGTCATGTGCGCTCCTGCGTCGGCAAGGATTTCAGCCGGGTAAGTCGTTATATGCCCTGTTGCGTCGACAGCGCCCGCCTGGACGCCATTTGGCAAAGCATACCGATGAAAAGCCCAAAATCATATCCGTTTTGTCTTTTCGAGTCAAACACTTAAGGCCGGCTACGCAGACGCGCCGCCGCCTCGCCTTTCGACACCCCGTTTTCCCGATAGATCAAGGTTCTTTCCCAGCATGCCGGATTCCTCCAAACGCCCGCCCCGCCTGATTCTGGCGTCGAGTTCGCCGTATCGGCGTGAACTGCTCGAACGCCTGCGCATTCCGTTCGACGTCGTGGTGCCCGCCATCGACGAAACACCGCTCGAAGGTGAATTGCCGGAAGAAACGGCGGTGCGTCTCGCGCAGGCGAAAGCGCGCGCCGTCGCCGCAGAACAGCCGACCGGCGAACGTGCGCTGATCATCGGCTCGGATCAGGTCGCGACCTACGACGGCCATCAGATCGGCAAACCCGGTACGCATGAAAAAGCGCTGGCGCAATTGCAGGCGATGCGCGGCCGCGAGGTGCTATTCCACAGCGCGCTTTGCCTGCTCGATAGCACCTCCGACGACGCCGAAACCGTCGACGTCATCACAAAAGTGCGCTTTCGTGACCTGTCCGACGCCGCGCTCGACGCCTATCTTCGCGCCGAAACACCTTACGACTGCGCTGGCAGCGCGAAAGCGGAAGGCCTCGGCATCGCGCTGCTCGACGCCATCGAATCCGACGATCCGACCGCGTTGATCGGCCTCCCGCTGATCGCGCTCACCCGCATGCTGCTTGCCGCGGGCTACCCGCTGCTGGAGGCGCAATGAGCGGCGTTCTCTATCTGATCCCGAATACGCTCGGCGACGGCGACGCCGCCGCGCTCGATGCCGTCCTGCCCGCGCCCGTGCGCGCCCGCGCGGCCGCCCTGCACTATTACATAGGCGAAAACGCCAAAACGACGCGCGCGTTCCTGAAAAAAGTCGGCACGGAGCGGCCGATTCAGGAAATCGAGATTCGCGAACTGAACGTCAATACGCCGGCTGGCGAAATCGACAAGCTTCTGGCGCCCGTTCTGGCGGGGACGGATGCGGGACTCGTATCGGAAGCGGGATGCCCCGCCGTCGCCGATCCGGGCGCGCTTCTCGTGCGCCGTGCCCACGAGCGCGGCGTGAAGGTGGTGCCGTTCGTCGGACCGAGTTCGATTCTGCTCGCGCTGATGGCATCCGGGCTGAACGGCCAGAGTTTTGCATTCCACGGCTATCTGCCCGTCGACGCCAACGAGCGCGCGAAACGCCTGCGCGAACTCGAGCAGCAGTCGCGCAAAGGCAAGCAGACGCAGATTTTCATCGAAACGCCGTACCGGAATCGCGCGTTGCTCGACACGTTGATCGCGACGTGCGCGCCGTCGACACTCGTCTGTGTCGCAGTCGATCTGACACTAGAAAGCGAAACGATCCTGAGCCGGACCGTCATCGACTGGAAGAAGAAGCCCGCGCCGGATCTTCACAAACGCCCGGCGATTTTTCTGATTCTGGCGAACTGACGCCAGGAAAGCGGCGGTCGGATTCCTGGACCGCCGCCGCCAAGCGAATACGGCGCTTACCGCAGATTCAGCTTGCCGATCGTCGCCATCGCACGCACGGCGCCGCTGCCGACGGCCGCGCCGAACTTACGCGCCACGCGATCCGTGATGCTTTCCTTCACCGTGTAGTCGACCACGTCGGGCGCCTTGATGATTTCGCGCGCAACGTAATCGGTATCGCCGAAACCGTCGGCCAAACCCAGTTCGACGCTCTTTTCGCCCGTCCAGAACAGGCCCGAGAAGATGTCCGGCGTGTCCTGCAGCCGCTTGCCGCGCCCCTGCTTCACGGCGTCGATGAATTGCGCGTGGATTTCGTCCAGCATCGCCTGCGCGTGTTGATCCATCTTCGGCGTATCGGGCGAGAACGGATCGAAAAAGCCCTTGTTCTCACCGGAAGTGCGCATCCGGCGCTGGATGCCCAGCTTGTCCATCAGACCTGTAAAGCCGAAGCCATCCATCAGCACACCAATCGATCCGACGATGCTGGCCTTGTCGACATAAATCTTGTCGGCGGCCGCGGCAGCGTAATAGCCGCCCGACGCACACATATCGCTCACGACGACGTAAAGCGGAATTGCCGGATATTTCGCGCGCAATCGGCGAATTTCACGGTAGATGATGCCCGCCTGAACCGGGCTGCCTCCCGGACTGTTGCAGCGTAATACGACGCCCGCCGTGCCAGCATCATCGAAAGCGCTCGCGAGCGCCGCGTCGACATCTTCAGCGTTTGCATTCGTATCCGACGCGATCTCGCCTTCAAGTGTGACGAGTGCTGTGTGCCGGCCAGTCGCGGCGACTTTCTCCCCGCTGAAGTCGAACACGGCCCACGCGATGACGACCAGCACTGCCAGGAACAGAAACCGGAAGAAAATGCGCCAACGCCGAGCCGCCCGCTGCTCGTTGACGGCCGCGAGCGCAATCCGCTCGAGCGCGGCGCGTTCCCAGTTCGGCTCGTCGGTGGACGCCCGGCGTGCTTCGCGGCCCGCTGTGGCAGGTTCGTTCGGATCGGGAGTCAGATTGTCGGACATGCGTTAGCGTCGATTGGAATCGAGGTTTGAAAATGATGCCGGGAAATCAGACAGATGCCGGACGCAGATCGGTGTCCGGCATCCAGAATACGGCACGGCCTTCAGGCGTATCGCGCTCGTCGACCTGCAAGGGCCGAAGCCTGCCGCCGCGGCACGGGCCGCCCACGCATTTGCCCGTATCTGGCGCGTAAATCGCGCCATGCGTCGCGCACATCAAGTATAAGCCGGACGATTCGAAGAACTGTCCCTCGTTCCAGTCCAGTTCCATCGGAACGTGCGCGCAGCGGTTCAGATAGCCATAGGCAACGCCGTCGTAACGCACGAAAAACACGACGGCGTCGCCGCCCGCGTAAGTCGCGTTACGACGTACCCCCGCCCCGCCGTCGACCAGTTCTTCGGACGCGCACACGCGCACGGGTTCAAGCACGGCGTCCGTCATGCGTGCTCCCGCAGCCAGCCCGACAGCGACGCGATGCTATCCGCGACGAACTTCGGCTCCAGCGCCACCAGCGAGTTGGCGGGATGCGCGCCGTACGTGACGCCGATGCCCGACACGCCCGCGTTGATCGCCATCTGCAGATCATGCGTCGTATCGCCGACCATCACCGTACGCGCGGGATCCTGCCCCAGTTCGCGCGTGAGTTCATGCAACATGGCGGGATGCGGCTTCGAGAACGTTTCGTCGGCGCAGCGCGTGCCGTCGAACAGGCTCGTCAGGCGCACCTGGTCGAGCGCGCGATTCAGCCCGACGCGGCTCTTGCCCGTCGCGATCGCGAGCAGATAGCCCTGGTCGCGCAGGTCGGCCAGCATCTCGCGCACGCCCGTAAACAGCTCGGTCGTCTGATCCTTCACCAGATAATGGAAGCGATAACGCTCGGCGAGACGCGGATAGTCGGACGGATCGAGCGTCGGCGCGGCAATCTGGAGCGCGTCGCGCAAGCCCAGACCGATGACGAAACTCGCGGCTTCGTCGGCGGGCACGGGCAGGCCGAGGTCGCGGCAGGCCGCCTGGATGCTGCGCGTGATGTGGACGGTCGAATCCATCAACGTCCCGTCCCAATCGAACACGATCAGATCAAATTGCTGTCGAGCCATGCGTTCCCGTCTCGGTATGTGGTTGTGTATGGTCAGCCGCTGCGCCAGCGATCCCGGCGAGTTGCGCGACGAAACGCTTGCATTCCGCGGGCAGCGGCGCGTCGAACCGTACCGTCTCGCCCGACGCCGGATGCGTCAGTTTCAGTCGATACGCGTGCAAAAACATCCGTTTGAGCCCCGGATTGGCGTTGGAGCGCGCAAGCTGCTTGTTCAGCGCGAAATCCCCGTATTTGGCGTCACCGACGATCGGCAAGCCCAGATGCGCCAGATGGACACGAATCTGATGAGTGCGACCCGTTTTCAGTTCCGCCTCGAGCAGCGCGTAGTCGGTCCACCGGTCGACCAGATTGAAAATGGTGTGCGACGGCAGGCCGTCCGGCTGAACCCTCACGCGCCGCTCGCCGTCCGGCAGCAGATATTTGTGCAGCGGCTCTTTCACCGCGCGCCGACGGCCCCAGTCGCTCGCCCATTCTCCGTGGACACACGCGTAGTAGCGCTTGTCCATCCGGTTTTCTCGGATCTGCTCGTGCAGATTCACCAGCGCCGCACGCTTTTTCGCGAGCATCAGCACGCCCGACGTCTCGCGGTCCAGCCGATGCACCAGTTCCAGAAACTTCGCCTGCGGGCGCGCGGCGCGCAATTGCTCGATCACGCCGAACGCCACGCCGCTGCCGCCGTGGACGGCGACGCCCGCGGGTTTGTCGATGACGAGCATGTGATCGTCTTCGAACAGGATGTCGAAATGCGCGGACGGCGCCGGCGCGTTCACCGGTTCGTCGCTTTTTGCGATGCGGATGGGCGGTACGCGCACCAGATCGCCATAGGCCAGACGGTATTGCGCGTCGACCCGGCCCTTGTTCACGCGTACTTCGCCGCTGCGCAGAATCCGGTAAATATGACTCTTCGGCACGCCCTTACAGACGCGCAGCAGGAAATTGTCGATCCGCTGACCGGCCGCGCCGTCGTCGATTTCGATCATCGAAACCTGATCGCTCGCGACGCCCGTCACGGATTTCTGGGATGTTTTGCCTAACTCTTTCATTCTGAATATAATTTGCCCAGCAGTCTGCGGTGGCCGACTATATAGGATCGGCGCATTAAACCGAATCGCGGGTGGATTGCGCAGGTGCAAGCGATAAAAACGTTATTTTACTTGCGCCGGGGGTTGGTTGCTCGCCCTGAAAATGAGATGCAACAAGTTGCACGCACGATGCACGACACGGCAGGGACGGCGCCCACAGGCACGTTCGGTCACAGTCGGCATCGTCGGTAACGGAATTTTGGTTAAAAAGAATTTGACTGGCGAGCTTCGGCGACGGACGGCTTGGATGTCCCTTCAGCGCGAAGCGGCCGGTGGCGAAAATACGGCGTGCGCCCGAGGCGTCCCGCAGAAAGTGCGGGACATGGCGACGTCAAAATGAGGCGAGACACCCCTGAGCGGGACAGGCGCGCGTTGTGAGCGAGCTTGCCCGCTGCGGCAAGACCGCGGCTTTCGAACCCGTCCGGACGCGCGCCCAGCTGGCGCGGCAGCGCACGTGGACGAAAGCCTATGCAAGTCGGCTGCCAGGACCCGCGGCGTGTCGGGCCATTATTTGAAGCCGTGTTCGCATGTGCCCTGCGGCAGCGCGTCCATTTTCTTTCGGACGGCGCCCTTTCAAGGCAATTCTCCCGCCATCTTTCCCGCTCCAGCGTGCTTGTGAAAACACAATAAGGCGCGGCATGCCGCTGTCCTTGCCGCCGGCTGGCCGGGTTCGATCCCGCGCGCCGTCGGTCCGGACAGGCAGAGCCGCTCTGGAGCCGTTCAATGAAACGCATGTTGTTCAACGCGACGCAGCAGGAAGAACTGCGCGTCGCCATCGTCGATGGGCAAAAACTCATCGACATCGACATCGAAACCGCCGGGCGCGAACAGCGCAAAGGCAACATCTACAAGGGGATCGTGACGCGCATCGAGCCGTCGCTCGAAGCCTGCTTCGTCAACTACGGTGAAGACCGACACGGTTTTCTCCCGTTCAAGGAAGTCGCTCGCCAGTATTTCCGCGAAGGCATCGACATGCGCTCCGCGCGCATCCAGGACGCCCTCAAGGAAGGCCAGGAACTGATCGTTCAGGTCGAGAAAGAAGAACGCGGTAACAAGGGCGCGGCCCTCACCACGTTCATCTCGCTCGCCGGCCGTTACCTCGTGCTGATGCCGAACAATCCGCGCGGCGGCGGCGTGTCGCGCCGGATCGAAGGCGACGACCGCCAGGAACTGCGCGAAACCATGTCCCAGCTGCAACTGCCCGAAGGCATGAGCATCATCGCGCGCACGGCCGGTATCGGCCGCAGCGCCGAAGAGCTGCAGTGGGACCTGAACTACCTGATGCAGCTGTGGCGCGCGATCGAAGCCGCGTCGCAAAGCGGCACGCAAGGTCAGCCGATGCTGATCTATCTCGAATCGAGCCTCGTCATCCGCGCGATTCGCGACTACTTCCAGCCGGACATCGGCGAAATCCTCATCGACACCACGGAAATCCATGACCAGGCGCGCGCCTTCATGGACATCGTGATGCCGGACAATGTCAACAAGGTGAAGCGGTATCACGACGACGTGCCGCTTTTCTCGCGTTTCCAGATCGAGCACCAGATCGAAACCGCGTACTCGCGCACGGTGCCGCTGCCGTCGGGCGGCGCGATCGTGATCGACCACACGGAAGCGCTCGTCGCGATCGACGTGAACTCGGCGCGCGCCACCAAGGGCGCCGACATCGAGGAAACGGCCACGCGCACGAACCTCGAAGCCGCCGACGAAGTCGCGCGCCAGTTGCGTCTGCGCGACCTGGGCGGCCTGATCGTGATCGACTTCATCGATATGGAGTCGGCGAAGAGCCAGCGCGAAGTCGAGCAGCGTCTGAAGGACGCCCTCAAGCACGACCGCGCACGCGTCCAGATGGGCAAGATCTCGCGCTTCGGCCTGATGGAGCTGTCGCGCCAGCGTCTGCGCCCGGCGCTGTCCGAAGGCAGCCACGTGACCTGCCCGCGCTGTAACGGCACGGGCCACATCCGCGATACCGAATCGTCCGCGCTGCAAGTGCTGCGGATCATTCAGGAAGAAGCGATGAAGGAGAACACGGCGGCCATCCACTGCCAGGTTCCCGTCGAAGTCACCGCTTTCCTGCTCAACGAAAAGCGCTCGGAAATCAACAAGATCGAGTCGCGCTTCAAGGTCAACGTCGTGCTGGTGCCGAACAAGCACCTCGACACGCCGCATTACAAGCTCGAGCGTCTGCGTCACGACGACGCGCGCCTCGACGATCCGCGCGCGTCCTGGAAGATGGCCGAGGAAGCTGCTCGCGAGCTGGAATCGGAAACGGGTTACAGCAAGCGTGCCGAAGAGGTGAAGCCGAAGCAGGAAGCGGCCGTCAAGGGCATCACGCCCGAGAAGCCGGCACCGAGCGCACCCGTGCGCACGCCGGCTCCCGCCGCCGCTACTGTGGAAGTGCAGCCGGCAACGGGCGGTTTCATCGGCTGGCTGAAGGGTCTGTTCGGCATGCAGCCGGCGGCTCCCGCACCCGCGCCCGCTCCTGTCGAAAAGACGACGAAGCCGGCACGCGGCGAACGCACCGAGCGCGGTGAGCGCACGGGCGAGCGCGGCGGCGACCGCAACCGTAACCGTCGCGGCGGCGCAGGTGGCCGCGACGCGGCAGGCCGTGGCGAAGGCGCGGCGACGCAAGGCCGTCAAGGTCAACCGTCGCAACGCGGCGAACGTCAGGAACGCGAACCGCGCGAAGCACGTGAGCCGCGCGGCGGCCGCGAGCAGCGCGAAGGCCGTGAGGCACGCGAACCGCGTGATGCACGTGAAGGGCGTGAGGCACGTCCGGAACGCGTCGAACGCGGTCAGGAACGCGCGGAAGCAACGGAAGCACGCGGCGAGCGTCAGGAACGCGGTGAGCGCCGTGAACGTGGCGAGCGCGCTGAACGTGCTGAGCGCGGCGAACGTCGCAAGCAGCAGCAAACCGAAACCGCCGAAGCACTGAGCCAGGACGAAGCGCAAATGGATGTCGCCGCACAGGCACAAGCCAATCTGGCGGGCGGCGCCCCCGGTGAGGAAGCACGTGACGGTGAAGAGCGTCGTCGCCGTCGTCGCGGTCGCCGTGGTGGCCGTCGCGAGCGCGAGGAAGAAGGCGTGAACGTGAACACGGCAGCCGATGTCGCAGAAGCAGAAGGCGAAACGGCTCCGGCCGCGTCGGCCGAAGCTCCCGTGCGCGCGCCGGAACACACGGGCCGTCACGAGGCGCAGCCGCAAGCGGCTGAAGCCGTCCAGCAGCCGGCGCAGGAAGTGAAGCCAGTCGAAGTCGTCGTGGCAGCCGTCGCGACGAGCGCAGCCGTGGTCAGCGAACTGCACGCATCGGCGGAAACGCCGGCGCTTGCCGTCGAAAAGGCAGCGAAGGCGGAAGCCGTCGTGCCCGCCGACGAAGCACTGGCAGCGACGCAGGTCGAAGCGGTTCCCGCCGAGCCGGCAGCTGTCGAGACGCCGTCCGTCGCGCCTGTGGCACCTGCCGCAGCGACGGAAGCGCCGGCAGAAGCGCCCGCACAGGTCGAAACCGTCGCGGCCGCGCCTGCTGCCGCCGAGCCGGTGATCGAACCCGTTACGGCCGCGCCTGAAGCAACGCCTATGCAGGTCGCGCAACCGGCAGCAGAAACGCCCGCCGCGGTCGAACCAGCGGTCGAACCAGCGGTCGAACCAGCTGTCGAGCCGGTCGTCGAACCGGTCGCCCAGCCTGTCGCGGAACCCGTCGTTGAAGTCGCGCAAGCGCAGCCCGTCGTGGAACCTGTGCCGGAGCCGGTTGCAGCGCAAGCTGCGCCCGTCGCCGCTCCCGCGGAACCGCAACCCGTTCGCTCGAACGGCGCGGCATCCGGCCAGTCGGCGGAAGCGCTCACGTCGATGCTGGAAAGCGCCGGCCTCGTCTGGGTCAATACCGACTCCGACAAGCTGCGCGCCGCCCAGGAAGCCGCCTCGCAGGCAGTGAAGCCTGCCCGCGCGCCGCGCGAGCGCAAGCCGCTCCCGCCCGTCGACGCAACGCCGATGCAACAGGTCGAAACCGCGAAGCACGAGTAAGCGGTCGCTAACCTGAGCAGAGCAGCCTGAGCCTAACCGCTCAGGCTTCCCGAAAGCCCGCCTGCAAGGCGGGCTTTTTTCTGCCGATAACCTTGTTGCACCGCGCGTTCGCCCTACTGTGACGGAAAGTGCCTTCCGCTAGAATGAAGTCTGATATCCCAAATATGTGACCATGTCCCGACGCATCATCCCTGTTGCCGACGTCAGCGCCGTTCCCGACGTCGCCGGTCCCGCCCGGATCCCGCGCGGCGAACTGACCGATACGCTGTCGCGCCCGCTGCGCGATCTGCGTATATCGGTCACGGACCGCTGCAACTTCCGGTGCGTCTACTGCATGCCGCGCGCCGTGTTCGACAAGGACTATCCGTTCCTGCCGCACAGCGCGTTGCTGACCTTCGAGGAAATCGAGCGCATCGCGGCTATATTCGTCGCGCATGGCGTCGAGAAGATCCGGCTGACGGGCGGCGAGCCGCTCTTGCGCAAGAACCTCGAATTTCTGATCGAACGACTCGCGCGGATGACGACGGCGACGGGCAAGCCGCTCGACCTGACGCTCACGACCAACGGTTCGCTGCTCGCCCGCAAGGCGCAGAGCCTGAAGGACGCGGGGCTGAACCGCGTCACTGTCAGCCTCGACGCGCTCGACGATGTGTTATTTCGCCGCATGAACGACGCCGATTTCGCGGTGCGCGACGTGCTCGAGGGCATCGAAGTCGCGCAATCGGTCGGACTTGCGCCGCTGAAGGTCAACATGGTCGTCAAGCGCGGCACCAACGACAGCGAAATCGTGCCGATGGCCGCGCACTTCAAAGGCTCGGGCGTGGTGCTGCGGTTCATCGAATACATGGACGTCGGCACGTCGAACGGCTGGAACATGACGGAAGTGCTGCCGTCGGCGGACGTGGTCGCACGCATCAGCGAGCACTTCCCGCTGCTGCCGCTCGAAGCGCACAGCGCCGCCGAAACCGCGCAGCGCTGGGGCTACGCGGACGGCAGCGGCGAGATCGGCGTGATCTCCAGCGTGACGCGCGCGTTCTGCGGCGATTGCACGCGTGCGCGGCTGTCGACGGAAGGCAAGGTCTATCTGTGCCTGTTCGCGTCGTCGGGCCACGACCTGCGCGCGCTCGTGCGCAACGGCACGAGCGACGCCGGCATCGCCACCGCTGTCGCCAACATGTGGCATGCGCGCGGCGACCGCTACTCGCAGCTGCGCGGCAGCGCGAGCGCGGCATCGAGGACGACGTCGGAAGAGCGGCGCGTCGAGATGTCGTACATCGGCGGCTAAGTCCGTCGCTCTCACATGACCGTTTCACGCGACGACATCACGGGCCTGCTTCTCGCGGGCGGACGTGGCATGCGCATGGGCGGCGCCGACAAAGGCCTGCAGATGCTGAACGGCGAGCCGCTGGCGCTGCATGTGATGCGCCGTCTCGCGCCGCAAGCCGGCTCGCTGCTGATCAGCGCGAACCGGCACGCCGAGCGTTACGCGGAACTCGGCGCCCCCTTCCACGCGACCGTGATCGCCGATACGCTGCCCGATTTTCCCGGTCCGCTCGCTGGCCTGCTCGCGGGATTGCGCGCCGCGCGCACGCCGTTCGTGCTGTCCGCGCCGTGCGACACGCCAGGCTTCCCGGCCGACCTTGCGGACCGCCTCGTGGCCGCGCTCGACGAACATCAAGCGAATATCGCGACCGTCACGACGACGGACACCGAAGGCAACACGTCGATCCACCCCGTTTTCGCACTGGTGCGCACGTCGCTGGCCGACGACCTCGAAGGCTTTCTGCAGGCGGGCGAGCGCAAGGTTCGCACGTGGTACGCGCGCCACAGGGCCGTCGAAGTCGCGTTTCCGGACGAGCGCACGTTTTACAATATCAATTCACTGCAGGAACTCGCCGACTTCGAACGACGTTGACGAAAGTTGCCGGGTTCCACATGAGCAGCCGCCATTTGCCGCGATCGCCCGGCCGCCGCCGCACCGCATCCCGTCGCGACGCTCCCCTTTCATGACCACGCTGAACGAAACCTCGAGTTGCGTCGCACAGTACGACGCTCAAGCCATGCCGGTGTCCGCCGTCCAGGCGATCGTCCGCGAATGGGCGGCGCCCGTGACGACGGTCGAGCGCGTGCATCTGCGTGACGCGCTGAACCGCGTGCTCGCGCAGGACATCGTGTCGCCCATCGACGTGCCCGCACACGATAATTCGGCGATGGACGGCTATGCGTTCTCCGGCGCGGCGCTCGAAGGTCAATCGGGCGAAATCGCGCTGGCTGTGGCGGGCAAGGCGTTCGCCGGGCATCCGTTCGAAGGCACCACGGACGCCACGCAATGCGTGCGCGTGATGACGGGCGCGACGATGCCCGCGGGCTGCGACACGGTCGTGCCGCAAGAAGCCGTCACGCGTGAAGGCGACACGATCCGCTTCGCGGCCCAGCAGCTGCGTACGGGCGCGAACCGGCGCCTCGCGGGCGAAGACCTCGCGGGCGGCGCGGTCGCGCTGAAGGCGGGCCGCATCGTGCGTGCGTCCGACCTCGGACTGCTTGCGTCGCTGGGTATCGGCGAAGTGTCCGTGCGTCGCCGGCTGCGCGTCGCTTTCTTTTCGACAGGCGACGAATTGCGCTCGATCGGCGAGCCGCTCGATGCCGGCTGCGTCTATGACAGCAACCGCTACACCCTCTTCGCGATGCTCAAGCGCCTCGATGTCGACCCCATCGATCTCGGCGTGGTCCGCGACGAACCTGCCGCGCTCGAAGAAGCGTTGCGAACGGCTGCCGCGAGCGCGGATGTCGTGATAACCTCCGGCGGCGTTTCCGTCGGGGAAGCCGATCTGACGAAGCAGATGCTACGTTTGCTCGGCGATGTCGCGCACTGGAGTCTCGCGATGCGTCCTGGCCGGCCGCTGGCGTTCGGTCGGATCTGGTCGGGCGGCAAGCCAGGTGCGGGCGAACCGGCCATCTTCTTCGGTCTTCCGGGCAACCCGGTGGCCGTGATGGCCGCGTTCTACCAGATCGTGCGCGAAGTGCTGCTGCGGATGTCGGGCGCGACGACGCACGCAGTGCCGCTGATCCGCGCCGCATGCGTCGAAACGATCCGCAAGCGCCCGGGCCGCACCGAATTTCAGCGCGGAGTCGCGCAGCGCGACGCGCAAGGCGCATGGCACGTCCATCCGACGGGTTCGCAAGGCTCCGGCGTGCTCAGTTCGATGAGCGAAGCAAACTGCTTTATCGTGCTCGCCCATGAACAGTCCGATCTCGATCCCGGCGACGCCGTCGATATCATGCTGTTCGACGGCCTGATCTGAGCGAATCTCAGCGCGCACGGCCGGGCAGACAGGTTTTCAAGCATTCCACTACGACATACGGGTTTGACTTACATGAAAAAACAGATCTCGTTCATTGCCCCGGGGCAAACGGCAAAGGCATTGATCCTCGTGTACCTGACGTTCAGCGTGCCGATCGTGTTGCTCGGCGTGCTGGTCGCATTCATCCGTTATGGGTCGGTGGAACTGAGCACCGTGTTCAGCGCGCTGCTGCTCAACGCAATTCTCGGCTTCATTCTGCTGTGGATCGCGTGCCATGCGTACAACTGGGTTGCGTCGCGCTTCGGCGGCATCGAAATCCAGCTGAGCGACGTGCCGGAGGAAGCGTAATGTCGACGACCATCCGCGCAGCCACACGTGACGACGTCGGCGCGATGCTTGCGCTGATGTACGAACTGGCCGAGTTCGAAAAACTCACGCACCTGTTCATCGCGACGGAAGCGGACCTGGGCGACGCGCTGTTCGGCGCGCGGCCGTCGGCGGAAGCGATCGTGGCCGAGCGCGAAGGCAAGATGATCGGCTACGCGCTCTTCTTCCATAACTACTCGACCTTCCTCGGACGCCGCGGCCTGTATCTCGAAGACCTGTACGTGCAGCCCACCGAGCGTGGCACGGGACTCGGCTCGAAGATGCTGCGCTATCTGGCGGCACTGGCCGTCGAACGTCGCTGCGGCCGCTTCGAATGGTCGGTACTCGACTGGAATCAGCCCGCGATCGATTTCTATCAGAAGATGGGCGCAACTGTGCTGCCCGAATGGCGTATCGTGCGCGTCACGGGCGACGCGCTCGATCAGTTGGCGGCAAGCGCGGCGAACTGATCTGGCCTGCCTGTCGTAAAAAGAAAAGGCGCATAACTGCTACGGTTAATGCGCCTTTTTTGCGCCCTGTTTTAAGACTCGTCGGGATCGACGCCGGATAACGAGTCCCCGAGCAATCCCGCCGCCCTTTCTTCCGGCAACGCCTCGACATCGCGCAGCTTGCGGTTCATCTGACGCGTGCGCACTTCCGCTGCTTCGATCGACCGCGTGACCGTTTCGAGTTGCGATTTGGTTTTCGCGAGCACGTCGCCGAACTTGCCGAACTCGGTCTTCACGGCGCCGAGCACCTGCCACACTTCACTCGAACGCTGCTCGATGGCGAGCGTGCGGAAACCCATCTGCAGGCTGTTGAGCAACGCGGTCAAAGTGGTCGGCCCGGCGATCGTCACGCGATAGTCGCGCTGCAACAGATCCGTCAGCCCCGGACGACGCAGAATTTCTGCGTACAACCCTTCCGTCGGCAGGAACAGCAGCGCGAAGTCGGTGGTATGCGGCGGCGACACGTACTTGTCTGCAATCGTCCTGGCTTCCGCACGAATCCGCCCTTCGAGCGCACGCGAGGCGTCTTCGACTGCGACAGGATCGGCCCGCTCCTGCGCTTCGATCAGACGTTCATAGTCCTCACGCGGAAACTTCGCATCGATGGGCAACCAGACTGGTGTAGCCGCTGCATCGGGTGAAGGCTGACGCCCAGGCAGCTTGATCGCGAACTCGACGCGATCGTTGCTCTTAGGAATCGTCGCAACGTTCTTTGCGTATTGATCGGAAGTCAGTATCTGTTCGAGCAACGCTTCGAGCTGCACTTCGCCCCAGGTGCCGCGCGTCTTGACGTTCGTCAGCACCTTCTTCAGATCGCCGACACCTGCCGCCAGCGTTTGCATTTCACCAAGCCCGCGATGCACCTGTTCGAGACGGTCGGACACGAGCTTGAACGATTCGCCGAGACGCTGTTCGAGCGTCGCGTGCAGCTTTTCGTCGACGGTGCGACGCATCTCTTCGAGCTTCGTCGCGTTGTTCGCCTCAATGTCCTTCAGACGCTGCTCGATGGCCGCGCGCACTTCCGCGAAGCGCCGGTCGTTGGCCTCCGTCACCTGCGCCAGTTGATGCTGCAACGTCTCGCCGAAGCGCGTCAGCGTCACGCTCTGTTCGTCGCGCGCCTGCTGCGCCTGTTGCTGAAAGCTGTAGCGCACTGCCTCAAGTTGCTGCGCGTTCGTCTCCGTGAGCTTGACGAGTTGCTGCGCGAAGCCGTCGATCTTGCCCGCCTGCACCGTCGTCATGCTCGTGAACTGCGCCGCGAGCGTCTGCTGGAACTGCGAAAAACCGCCGTTCAATTCGGTACGCGACACGCGCGCCGTGTCGGAAATCTCGCCGCGCAACTCACGTTCGAGCCGCT
This sequence comes from Paraburkholderia sabiae, assembly GCF_030412785.1. Taxonomy (NCBI): domain Bacteria; kingdom Pseudomonadati; phylum Pseudomonadota; class Betaproteobacteria; order Burkholderiales; family Burkholderiaceae; genus Paraburkholderia; species Paraburkholderia sabiae. Next base: position 981,773 of record NZ_CP125295.1, on the reverse strand, counting down.
CGAATTCCCGCATCTGAGCAAGCGCTGCGGCGTCCAGCCGTTCGCCCAGTTCGTCGATGTAGACGTGCTGCTGCTCGGCGTTCGCGCCGCGCAGCAACAGCGCGAGCGCGATCACCAGCGCGACGGCCAGAACGGCAATGGCCGCGATCAACACCATCGTCATGAACGCGCCTTTCCGATCACGTCAGGGTTGATCGGATTCGGCGGACGCCCCGCGCGCGGTCCTTCGCCGAGTGCCGCGATCAGATTGTCGGCCGCGAGATTCGCCATCGCGCGACGCGTCGCTTCCGTCGCGCTCGCGATGTGCGGCGTCAGCACGACGTTCGGCACGCCCAGCAACGCCGGATTAAGCTTCGGCTCGCCCTCGAACACGTCGAGGCCCGCTGCCGCGATGCGCTTCTCGCGCAGCGCAACGGCAAGCGCCGCGTCGTCGACGATGCCGCCACGCGCGATATTCGTGAGCGTCGCGGTCGGCTTCATCAGCGCGAGTTCGGCGGCGCCGATCGTGTGATGGCTTTCAGCCGAGTACGGCAGCACCAGCACGACGTGATCGGCGAGCCGCAGCAGGTCTTCCTTCGACGCATACGTCGCATTCAACTCGCCTTCGATTTCGGGCGAGACGCGCGAGCGATTGTGGTAGATCACATTCATGTTGAAGCCGCGCGCGCGACGCGCCAGCGCCTGGCCGATGCGGCCCATGCCGATCACGCCGAGCGTCGAGCCGTACAGATCCGAGCCGAGAAAGCCGTCGTACGACCATTTGTCCCACTTGCCCGCACGCAGCCAGTGTTCCGATTCGGCGATACGGCGCGCGGCGGCCATCATCAGCGCCCAGCCGAAGTCCGCCGTCGATTCGTTGAGCACGTCGGGCGTGTTCGTACCGAGCACGTTCGATGCGTTGAACGCGGCCATATCGAAGTTGTTGTAGCCGACTGCCATATTCGACACAACGCGCAGACGCGGCGCGACGGCCAGCACGGACGCGTCGATCACGTCACCCGCCGTCAGCGCGCCGTCCTTGTCGGCTATCCGGCGCTTGAGTTCGTCGGCGGGCAGCACGTCGCCGTTGTTCCATTCGACGTCGAAATGCTGCTTGAGGCGCTCGATCACATCCGGAAAGATGGGACGCGCGACCAGAATCTTTTGCATTGCCATTCTCCGAGTATCAGTCCGCCGCGCACGCCATCCGGCGCGCGTACGGCATTAGAAGAAAATCCACGACGTCGCGATGAACAACGGTACCAGCACCACGCCCGACCACGCGAGATAACCGAAAAAACTCGGCATCTGCACGCCACGCGACTCGGCTATCGCTTTCACCATGAAGTTCGGCGCGTTGCCGATGTAGCTGTTTGCGCCCATGAACACGGCGCCCGCCGAAATCGCCGCGAGCGTCGACGCGCCCGTGTTCATCAACGTCTGCGCGTCGCCGCCGGCAAGGTTGAAGAACACGAGATACGTCGGCGCGTTATCGAGGAACGACGACAGCACGCCCGTCGCCCAGAAGTACATTTCGTCGCGCGGCTGGCCGGCCGTGTCGTTGACGAGATGCACGATACCGCTGAACGCGCCCGCCTCGCCCGCGCGCAACATCACGATAACGGGCGCGATCGTCACGAAGATACCCGCAAAGAGTTTCGCGACTTCTTCAATGGGCGCCCAGTTGAATGCATTCCCCTCGCGCGCGGCATGCGGCGTGACAGCCAGCGACAACAGCGTTACCGCGACAAGCGCCACGTCCCGCACGATATTCTGCAACGCGACGTGCGTGCCTGCTACGTCGAATGTGATGCCGGGTTTCCAGAGGCCGCTCATCAGCACGAGCCCGATCACGAGCGCGAGCAACACGAAATTGATCTTGCCGGTCACGCCGACACCCTGCGTATCGGGCGACGGATCCACAGGCAGCACTTCTTCGCGATGCCGGAAATAGAATGAATCGAGCGCGTAGAACGCGGCGAGCAGGACGACGCAGATGAAGAGCATCGGCAGCGCGAGATGCACCGTCGTCCAGAAGAAGCCGACGCCGTTCAGAAAGCCGAGAAACAACGGCGGATCGCCGAGCGGCGACAGCGAACCGCCCGCGTTCGCGACCAGAAAAATGAAGAACACGACGACATGCACGACGTGTTTGCGATTGTCGTTGGCGCGCAATAGCGGGCGAATCAGCAGCATGGCTGCGCCCGTCGTTCCCATGATGCTCGCGAGCGCCGTGCCGAGTGCGAGCAGCGCCGTGTTCAGTCGTGGCGAACCATGCAGATTGCCCGTCACGCAGATGCCGCCCGCGACGGTATAGAGCGCCGTCAGCAGCACGATGAACGGCACGTACTCTTCGAGCATCGCATGGATCAGCGTGCCGAAGGCCATCGGAGCGCCGAAAGCGAACGCGAAAGGTACGAGAAACAGCATGGCCCACGCCGCCGAAATCTTGCCGAAATGGTGATGCCACAGCTTGGGCGCGACGAGCGGAAACACGGCGATCGACAGAAGGATGCCCGCGAACGGCGCGCCCCACCACACGGACAGCGCAGCGCCATCGAGACTTGCCGCCGATGCTGCGAACGGCCAGCACGTCAACGCGAACAACAGCGCGAAACGCGTACCAGGCACGCTGCCCTGCAACGGCACGGACTTACGCGCCACGCACGACGATCGCATGCACGCGATAAGGACCGTGCGCGCCGAGCACGATGGTCTGTTCGATGTCGCCCGTACGCGACGGGCCCGAAACGAAGTTGACGGCACGTGGCAGCTCGCCGCGTTCGCTGCGGATCAGGTTGAACGCGTCTTCATGACCGGCGACGATGCGCGACGCGGGCACGACTGCGATGTGCGTTTCGGGCAGCAAGCCCGCCGACGCATAGGTTTGCGGTCCGGAGAGCAGCACCAGCGTGCCTGTTTCAGCCGTCGCACAGAAGCAGCCCGTGATGCCCACGCGGTCTTCGTCACGCGGCTTGCGAAACTCGACGTCGATGCCTGAGCCGGCCCAAGGCAGCGCTTCGAGCGTCTGCCATGCGATGGCCTGTGTCGGCAGGTTCAGTTCGGAGAGATAGCGGTGCGCGGCGGCCGGCACGTCGGCGAGCGACTCGACGGTATCGACCGTGGTCGCCATCTTCTTCGCCTGTTCGATGAAATGCGCGGTGAGATCGGCCGGCATCGGCGGACGCGGACCTTGCGGATGACTCGCGAGATACGCTTGCGCCGCTTCGCGTTCGGACGCGGCCGGCTCGGGTTCGCGCCCTTGCGCGGCGCGGATGCGCGCCAGGATGTTGCGGCGGGCCGTCGATGTATCCATGTGCAATATCCTCGTGCCGGTGATCGTGTGGACGATGCGAAATACGCCTGCGAGATGCGCGTGCGGACTGCGCATCGACCCGCGAATTATACCGGCCGCTCTTCGCGCAAACACCTGGCCAGATGGCATATAGCGGCGCCTACGCCAGGCGCCGACAATGACCTTCACATGTTCATGAACGACAAGCCGCGCGTTACTTGCCCGCGTCTTCTTCCACAGGATGATCGATGCCGAACACCTGACGCAGATAGGCGAGGTACGCCTTGTCTTCGCACATGTTCTTGCCCGGAGAATCGGACAGCTTGGCGACGGGCTGGCCATTGCACTTGACCATCTTGATCACGATCTGCAGCGGGTTGTAGCCAAGATCGTTGGTCAGATTCGTGCCGACGCCGAACGCGAGCTTGCAGCGGCCACGGAAGCGCTCATACAGCTGCAGCACCTTCGGAATGTCGAGCGCATCGGAGAACACGAGCACTTTCGTGCGCGGGTCGCAGCGGTTCGCTTCGTAGTGCGCGAGAAGACGCTCGCCCCAGTCGAACGGGTCGCCGGAATCGTGGCGCGCGCCGTCGAAGAGCTTGCAGAAGTACATGTCGAAATCACGGAGGAACGCCCTCATGCCATACACGTCCGACAACGCGATACCCAGGTCGCCGCGATATTCCTTCGCCCACATTTCGAAGCCGAAGATCTGCGAATCGCGCAGACGCGGGCCCAGCGCCTGGCAGGCCTGCAGGTATTCGTGCGCCATCGTGCCGAGCGGTGTGAGGCCATGCTTCATCGCGTAGAACACGTTGCTCGTGCCCGCGAACTGCTCGCGCAGACCGTCCTTGAGCGTCAGGATCACCTCTTCGTGCCAGCGACCCGAGAAGCGGCGCCGCGTGCCGTAGTCGGCGATCTTGCATTCGGCGAATTCGGGCCGCGCGCCCAGCAGCTGGATCTTGTCGCGCAGGCGCTCGCGCCCTTCGCTGTAGTCGGGCTGCAGCTGCGTGTTGCGGAAATAGACTTCGTTGACGATCGCGAGTACGGGGATTTCGAAGAGGATCGTGTGCAGCCACGGCCCCTTGATATCGATCTCGATTTCGCCGTTGCCTTTCGGCGAAGGCGTGATCGAAATGTACTTCTCGTTCAGATGGAAGAGCGCGAGGAAATCGATGAAGTCGTTCTTGATGAAACGCATCCGGCGCAGGTAGTCAAGCTCGCCCTCGTTGAAGCGCAACTTGCAGAGCTTGCGCACTTCGCTGTGTATTTCGTCGATGTACGGCACGAGGTCGACCTTCGGCGTGCGGCAGCGGAACTTGTATTCGACGTTGGCGGCCGGGAAATGATGCAGCACGACCTGCATCATCGTGAACTTGTACAGGTCGGTATCGAGCAGCGAAGTAATGATCATGATCTTGCAAACCGGGACTGCGTAAAAATCGGAAGACGTCAGGCCTCGTGCGCCATCGCCCTTTCGTGTTCGCCTCGCGCGCCGCGCGAAGATGCTGTCGCATGTTACCCGAATGCGCGCGGGCGGTTGTTCCAACGCGTCGAGCGCAGTGTCGGCCAATGCGCACGTGGCGCAAACGGCCCGCCATAAACTAATCACCAAACGATATAAACGGGTTGGGACGATCGCGTATGCACTACTTGACGTTACGTTACAATACCGCTTTTGGCGTCTTGCCATCTCCCCACTACCCAAAAGATATCGTTTGCAGGAGTTGCCTGAATGACTCACGTTGTGACCGAAAGCTGCATCAAGTGCCGCTATACCGACTGCGTCGATGTGTGCCCGGTGGACTGCTTTCGCGAAGGTCCCAACTTCCTCGCGATTGATCCGGACGAATGCATCGACTGCGCCGTGTGCGTGGCGGAATGCCCCGTGAACGCCATTTACGCTGAAGAAGACGTACCCGGCGACCAGCAGCACTTCACGGAACTCAATGCCGAACTGGCAAAGGGATGGCCGAGCATCACGAAGACCAAGTCGCCGCTGCCCGAAGCCGACGAATTCAAGGACGTGAAGGAAAAGCTCGCACTGCTCGAGCGTTGATCGAAAGAAAACTGCCCCTCGGCTCGAATTAGGCGAATTAAATTGAGATGAACCGAAGGTATTGACAGGTTCTTCTACACCTCCTACAATTTCGCTTCTCTGCTGTTGTTGTTCCCCGATAGCTCAGTCGGTAGAGCGCCGGACTGTTAATCCGTAGGTCCCTGGTTCGAGCCCAGGTCGGGGAGCCAAGAATTGCAAAGGCCCGTTAATCACAACGGGCTTTTTTATGTAGCGACACGTTGTACTGCTGTTCCCCGATAGCTCAGTCGGTAGAGCGCCGGACTGTTAATCCGTAGGTCCCTGGTTCGAGCCCAGGTCGGGGAGCCAAAATTCGAAGGCCCGCACATGTGCGGGCCTTTTTTATTTTCTGCGATCGGTTGATCGTCGATTTCGCTTATGCCTTTCGCCGCGACGGCGAGGCCGGGCAACCAGGTTACGATTGCGTTCACATCGGCAGCCGCTTTCGCTGCCCGCTCAATCGCCCAATCCTCCGGTCACCTGATGAAAATCGTCCAGCCCCGCGTGCGCGTCGCCGCCCTTCTCGTATTCGTCGCAGCGTTCATCTGCGCACCGCTCGCGCAGGCCGAAGAGGTCGCCAGCGTCAACACGAACTTTCATATCACCGGCTCGGACCGCGTGGTCGTCGAAGCATACGACGATCCCGCCGTGCAAGGCGTCACCTGCTATGTATCGCGGGCGCGCACGGGCGGCATCAAGGGGACACTCGGGATCGCCGAAGATCCAACGGAGGCGTCGATTGCGTGCCGCCAGGTCGGGCCCGTCAAGATCCCCGAACCGCTGCGCCAGCAGGCCGATGTATTCACGGAACGCATGTCGCTCATCTTCAAGACGCTGCACGTGGTACGCGTCGTCGATACGAAACGCAACACGCTCGTCTATCTGACCTACAGCGACCGCGTCGCGACGGGCAGCGCGAAAAACAGCGTCACCGCCGTGCCGATGCCCACCGGTACGACGATCCCCGTCCGTTGATTGCGCGGTAGACTGACAGATCCATCTGAACTTCGATCATGACTTCGACCCGTTTCCGCGATAACGCCCGTTACTGGCGCACGCCGCTTCTGCCCGGCGCGGATCTGCTCACGGCCGAATATCACGATCACGAGTTCACCCCCCACTGGCACGACGCATACACGATTCCCGTGATCGAGGCAGGCGCGGAAACGTATCGCTATCAGGGCGCGCGGCACGTCGCCGAAGCGGGCAGCGTGCCCATCATCAATCCCGGCGAAGTGCACACCGGCTCGCGTGCGATGGACGAAGGCTGGCGTTATCGCGTGATGTACGCGCCCGTCGAGTTCATTCATGCGCTGGCGGAAGACATCGCGGGCTGCGCGCAGCCGCTGCCATGGTTTGACGCCGACGTGATCCGCGACGCTGATCTCGCTATACGGCTATCGCGTGCGCATCAGTTGCTCGAGGCGAACGGCGACCCGCTCGTCGCGGAAACGGCGATGCTCGACGCGCTGTCGACATTGCTCGTGCGCTACGGCCGTACGCGTTCCGCCGCACCGCAATTCACCTGCGACGATGCGCGCGTCGTCACGATGAAGGAGCAACTGGCAGACGACCTGGCCGCGCCGCTCAAGCTCGCGGATCTCGCCGAGGCGGTGGGCCTGTCACAGTTTCACGCGGCCCGGCTTTTCTCCAGAGTGACGGGCCTGCCGCCGCACGCATGGCGCAACCAGATCCGGCTGCAGCGCTCGCTCGGACCGCTGCGCGCGGGCGCGTCGGTGGCAGATGTCGCGGCGGCGAACGGCTTCACCGATCAAAGCCACTTCACACGGCATTTCCGCCGTATGTTCGGCGTGCCGCCGGGTCGCTGGCAGTCGTCCTGAGTGCTCGCTACCGCTCGAAACGAGCAGACTCAAGCTACACATCCCCAGCGCAAGAACGTACAAGCCGCCAGTCCCCTCACCCGGCTATGCTGCGCCGTATCGAGGAGGAAAGATTGACTCACCCTGCACAACCCACTCACCGTTTCAAGGAACTCACGGCGGGCGCGCGCGACACGATCCCGATGATCATTGGCGCGCTGCCGTTCGGCGTGATCTACGGCACGCTCGTCGCGTCCGGACCACTGCATTTGTGGCACGGCCAGCTGATGTCGCTGATCGTGTTCGCCGGCTCTGCCCAGTTCATCGCACTCGGCCTGATCGCGGGCCACGCGAGCTACGCCGTCATCTGGGCCACGACGCTCGTCGTCAACGCCCGCCACGTGCTCTACAGCGCGACGCTCGCGCCCTACGTCTCGCACCTGCCGCCGCGCTGGCGCTGGGCGCTCGGCGGCCTGCTGACGGACGAAGTGTTCGCCGTCGCCTGGGCGCACTACCGGCTGCAGCCGCCGGGTGCGGTCGGCCCGTACTACTTCCTCGGCTCGGGCCTCGCGATGTACCTGAACTGGCAGATCTGGACGCTCGTCGGCCTGCTGTTCGGCGCGGCCTTCCCGGGGCTGCAATCGCTCGGCCTCGATTTCGCGATGGTCGTGACCTTCATCGCGATCGTGGTCCCGCAGCTCGTCGCCTTGCGCTATCTGGCGGCGGCTGTCACAGCCGGTGCGCTCGCGTTCTTCTGGCAGGACTGGCCGTACAAGCTCGGCTTGCTCGGCGCGGTATTCGTGGGTGTCGCGGTGGGCGTGCTGCTGTCGCTGCCCGCGTTCCAGCGCACCCGCACGGTGGAGGCATCGCGATGAACTACGTCCTTCTGATTCTCGGCATGGCCGTCATCACGTGGCTGATCCGCACTGCCGTGTTCGTGCTCGGCGATCGCGTCGTGTTTCCGCCGCTCGTGCGCACCGCCCTCGGCTTCGTGCCCGTCACTGTCCTGACTGCGATCATCGTGCCAATGGCCGTGTCGCCGCACGGCACGGAAGCGGAAATCACGTGGCGCAATCCGCAACTGATCGGCGCACTCGCCGCCATCGCCGTCAGCGCACTCACGCGCCGGCCGCTTCTCACCATCGCGGTCGGCCTCGCCGTCTTCTTTGTCTGGCAAGGCGTGGTGCTGAAGTGACCATGCAGTAACGTTTGCGCGCCGTCCGCCCGGCACGGCGCGCCGCCCTCAAGTTCCCTTTCAATCCGCCGATAAACACTCGTGGTCCGTGAACCAGGCACCGTCCATCGACGGATGCCGGCAAGCCGGACAGAACCGCGCCGGATATCGGTGCCGTCTGCGCACGAGGGCGCACGGCACGGGGCCAGCGCCTCAACGGTAGTCGCGCGGTCGACGAAACGGGATAAGACATGGGTCAGATTACCCTCAACATCAAGGACGAAACGCTCGGATCTTTGCGAAAGGATTTCGAGGCGTTCGTGCGGGTCTCGCTCAAGCTAGATCCGCAGTTCGCGACGCCGTCGTTCGAGGACTTCCTGCGGGCAAAACTGCTCGACAACATGGTGCCGCTGACCGAGAACGCCGTGCAGCGGATGCTGCAGGGCGGTCAGTACGCATGGGCGAAACGCACGCTGGACAAGGAGTTTCCGGACGTCGTCGCGATTCTGATGAAGCAGGCGAACGAGTTCGGCTTCGGCTTCGCGTCGCGCTCGGAATGGACGCCCGAAGAGCTGGCGAAGCAAAGCCGCGAATGGGCCGCGGCGATCGTCAAGGAAGCGGAAGGCGCGCCTTCGCTGGTCGATCCGCTCGCCGCGCAGATCAAGTCGGCGGCGCAGGACATTCAGGCGCTCGAGGAAGTGATGCAGACGCCCGCCTGGCGTCTGGCCGAATCGCTACGTCAGCGGGTGTACGAGGCGAAGGTCGCGTGCGAAACCAGCGTGGGCAGCGCGGCGCGCGAGAAGCTCGGCGAACTGCGCGGGCTGTTGCGCCTGGGCATTTCGCACGGCTCGTTCCAGAAGCAGGAAGCGCAGCAGATCATGGAATATCTGCGCCTCCTGAAGCCGGAGATTTTCGTCGAAGAGCCGTATGACGTGTTCACGCGGCTCGCCGCGTGGCTGCGCAACTTCTTCATGCCGCCGCCGCGTCCGCAGCAGCAGCAACAACAGCAGCGGCAGTCGCGCTAGGCTTTAACTCGCGACAATCGTCAAGACAAACGGCGTCCGCATCGGACGCCATCAGATCGCGGCAAGCTCAGTCCCACATTTTTCTGAGTTTCGCCGCGATTTCTATTTTGGCTTGCGCGGCAGCCGCCAGCCCCGCCGATGTCGGCGCCGACACGACGGGCACCGGCGGCCACGCATGCGAATCGAACAGCGGCAGCAGATGCGGCGGGATGAAGCGCGTCCGCGACGCCCACACGTGACGGTCGCCGAGATGCGTCTGGTTGTGCACGTAGAAGCGCTGCGGCATCACGATGTGCAGGTCTTCCTTCGCGCGCGTCATCGCCACATACAGTAGACGCCGCTCCTCGTCGATTTCCTCCTCGCTGCCCGTGCCGAGATCGGACGGAATGCAGCCGTCGACGCCATTGAGCACGAACACATTGCGCCACTCCTGCCCCTTCGCCGAATGGATCGTGGACAGGATCAGATAGTCCTCGTCGATCAGCGGGACGCCGGATTCGTCGCTGGTCGCGTCGGGCGGATCGAGCGTCAGTTCCGTGAGGAAGCGCTCGCGCGACGCATACGTGCCCGCGATGCTCTCCATCTGCACGAGATCGGCCTGGCGAATCGACGCGTCCTCGTGATTGCGCTCCAGATGCGGTTCGTACCAGCGGCGCACCATCTCGAACTCGGCGGGCCACGGCGTCTGCCGGCCGCACACGGACGCCATCATCGCGACGAACAGATGCCAGTCTTCGAGCGTACGCGCGGGCGGCGCAAACGCGGCGAGCGCGCCCGCCGCGCAGCCGGACACGCCATGCGCGACATCGAGCGCGCTGCCTGAACCGAGCGCGTCGGCGCGTGCGGCGATATCGTCGAGCACGCGCGCGGCCGTCGCCGGCCCGACGCCCGGCAGCAGCTGCACGACGCGGAAACCCGCGACGCGGTCGCGCGGATTCTCGGCCCAGCGCAGCACGGCGAGCACGTCCTTGACGTGAACGGAATCGAGAAATTTCAGGCCGCCGAACTTCACGAACGGAATGTTCCGCCGCGTCAGTTCGATTTCGAGCGTCGCGCTGTGATGCGCGGCGCGGAACAGCACCGCCTGCGACTTCAGTTTCATGCCCGCTTCGCGCGCGGCGAGCACCTGTTCGACGATGTAGCGCGCCTGGTCGGCATCGTCGGCGACAGTGACGAGGTGCGGCCGTTGCGCGGACGCCTTGTCGGTCCACAGATTCTTCGTGTAGCGCTCGGTCGACAGATCGATCACGGCGTTCGACGCTTCGAGAATCGGCTGCGTCGAGCGGTAGTTGCGCTCCAGCGTGACCTGCTTCGCGGGCGGATCGAAATGCGCGGGAAAGTCGAGGATGTTGCGCACGGTCGCGCCGCGAAACGAGTAGATGGATTGCGCGTCGTCGCCGACCACCGTCAGGCCGCGCCCGTCGGGCTTAAGCGCCAGCAGGATCGACGCCTGCAGCCGGTTGGTGTCCTGATACTCGTCGACGAGCACATGATCGAAACGGCCGGACAGATCGGCGGCGATCGCCGGTTCTGCCGCCATATGCGACCAGTAAAGCAGCAGATCGTCGTAGTCGAGCACGCTCTGCTTCTGCTTCGCGTCGACGTAGGCCGCGAAGAGCATGCGCAGGTCGGCTTCCCATTCGCGGCACCACGGAAACGCGCTATTCAGCACGTCCGCGAGCGAAGCGCCCGTGTTGACGACGCGCGAGTAGATCGCGAAACACGCCGACTTCGACGGGAAGCGCTTTTCCTTCGCCGAAAAACCGAGTTCGTGGCGCACGAGATTCATCAGATCGGCGGAATCTTCGCGGTCGTTGATCGTGAAAGTCGGCGACAGCCCGATCAGATCCGCGTACTCGCGCAGCAGGCGCGCGCCCACGCTGTGGAACGTGCCGGACCACGTGAGCCCTTGCGCGAGCGCGGCACGCGTGCCGAGCGCCGCGCTGGCGATGCGCGTGACGCGCCGGGTCATTTCGAGCGCCGCGCGACGCGAGAAAGTCAGCAGCAGGATGCGGCGCGGATCGGTGCCCTTGACGACGAGATTCGCGACCCGGTGCGCCAGCGTGTTCGTCTTGCCCGAGCCCGCGCCCGCGATGACGAGCAGCGCGCCGGACGGTTTTGCGACATCGTCCGTGCCGTATTCGACGGCTTCGCGCTGGGCTTCGTTGAGCTTCGCGAGCCAGTCGGCAGCGGCCGCCGACGCGGATGCCGAGGTGGCCTCAACCGGCGCGGGAGACGGCGATGAAGACGGGGAATCGGCGACGGAAAGCACGATGACGGGTCGGAGAGTGAAGGCGACGCATACTGTATATCCATACAACCCTCGACGACAAGCGCCCCATTTTTCGGGCCGCAGTCGCTGCCATGCGCGCAAAGAAAAGCCCGGCAAGCGCCGGGCTTTTCTTGCGCCGAACGGCATCGAGCCATCCGGCGTGCTGCATCGAGAACGCTTACTGCGACTTCGCGTCCTTGACCTTGGCTTCAGCGTTGGCCTTGTCGGCGTCGGCCTGTGCTTCGGTCTTCTTCTTGTCGGCCTTTGCCTGCGCGACGTCCGCCTTCTTGTTGGCCTTCGCCTGTTCCTTCGCCGCCTTGCTGTCGGCGTGGGTCATCGGCTCGGATGCCGGATCGTGCGTCTGCGCGACGGCGAGCGTCGTCATGCTGCCGGCCATCAATACCGCGCACAGCGCGCTCATTGCCTTGCTGGTCCTGTTCATCGTGTCCTCCCTTGGTCGAACGTCAAAACGGTTACCGGGACGCGGCGTCAGTTATGCGCTTCGCCCGTCGCCGCCGCGCCCGTCGGCTGGCCCTGCATTTCGGCCTTCAGCTCGTTCGACGCCGCTGCCTTGTCGGCCTTCTTGTTGAGCTTCGCGTTGCGGACCTGGTCCTTGTACGAGTCCTTCGCAGCCTTCTGCTGCGCCTTCATCTGTTCCTTCGACGTCTGTTTCTGCGCGCGATATTCCGCGTTCGCCTGCGCGTCGGCGTTGCGCTTCTGGACGAGCGGATCGGTCGAACCCGGCGCCGTCAGGTTCTGCGGCGCGGGCGCCGGCATCTGGACGCCCTGCGCAGCCGGTGCGGCGGCAGGCGCCTGCGTCATCTGGGCGGCCGCGGGAGCCTGCGTCTGCGCGGACGGATCCGCCGAAGGTTGGGTCGCCGTCTGCGCGAATGCGGCCGTCGATGCGATCGCAGTGGTCAGGGCGGTACCGATCAGGAGCTTACGGAGCTGGTTCATGGCAATCCTCTCTGAAGTTTGTCGATGTCGGCGCGCGAGCGGGTTGTTGGTTGACACCGATGTTCGACGTCGTGCCCGCGCTATCCGCCTGTCGCAAAAATGCAGCAGGCTATTCCACAGACCGGGCGTTTGCGAGTGGAGTTCTTCGCAAAAGCCGACTGTTACTCAACGTATCATTTCCTGACAACTGAATAACATCTGCTTGCAAGTGCCCGATCCATCGCCATGCGTATTGCGTACGCAGCGTCGCGCGCCACGCGATGGCTTATCATGCGAGTCGCTTTTTCCACGAATTCGCCGACCACCGTCGATCGCAACTGCCATGCCTAATCTCGATTTCACTCTGACCGGCGACTACGTCGAACTCCACAATCTGCTGAAGATCACCGGCCTCGCGGACAGCGGCGGATCGGCGAAGGTGATCGTCGCGTCGGGCGCCGTGACCGTCGACGGACAGGTCGAAACGCGCAAGACCTGCAAAATCCGCGCGGGCCAGGTCGTACTGCTCGGCGACACGCGGATCGCCGTCCACGAGGGCTGAACGTCGATTCCACCCGTTCGGACGTCACGCCGCGCCTCGACGACACATGCGGCCTGCATCGCCGACTCGCTGCCGCCATCAAAACCCGCACCAAAGATGTGCCTGTTGATCGACAGCGCCGCGTTACCGCAATAAGCTGTCCGTCTGGACAGAAAAACGAAAAGCGCGCGGCATTCTGACCGCGCGCGTGTCGCCCTTTCGCGCCTCTGCGCTTCGAACATGAATCCAACCGGAATGTCCCGCGCGATGAGCGGGCCGCCCACGCTGTCGCGTCACGCCGCCGATACCGCGCGTCTCGCCGCCCCGCTCGCCATTGCCCAGCTCTCGCAGATGGCGATGAGCGTCACCGACACCGTTCTGCTCGGCTCGCTCGGCCCCGACGCGCTCGCGGCGGGCGGGCTCGGCGCAAACCTGTTTTTTGTCGTCGTGACGCTACTGCAAGGCGTACTGACGTCGGTGAGCGTGAGCGTGTCGCATGCGCGCGGCGCGCAGGCCGAGGATCGCGTGCCGCACATCTACTGGACGGGCTTTCTGCTGTCGCTGCTGCTCGCCGTGCCGGCGTTCGTGCTGCTGTCTTTTGCGACGCCCATCATGACGGCGTTCGGCGAGCCGACGCTGCTTGCTCACAACGTCGGCGAATACTGCGCGGTGCTGCGCTGGGGCGCGCCGGGCAGTCTGATCGGGATCGGCCTGATGCGCTCGTTCCTGCCCGCGATCGGCGCGGCGCGGCGCCTGCTGTGGGTGTCGATCGGCGGCGTATTCATCAATGCGTTCCTGAACTACGGACTGATACACGGCGCGTACGGCTTGCCGCGCCTCGGCTTCCTCGGCTCGGCGGGCGCGACGACCTTTACCGTCTGGCTCACGGCGCTGACGTTGATGGGGCTGCTGCATCTGCGCCCGCGCTTCCGGCATTTCGTGACGGCCACGCGCCCGACCGTGCCGTTGATGGGCGAACTGTTCGGCATCGGCTGGCCGGTGGCGATCACGTATGGCGTCGAATCGACGCTATTTCTCGCGACGGGCCTGATGGTCGGTCTGCTTGGCGAAGCGCAGCTCGCGGCGCATCAGATCGCGCTGAACGTGGCGTCGGTGGCGTTCATGGTGCCGCTCGCGATCGGCCAGGCGGCGAATGTGCGCGTCGGCTTCTGGTCGGGTGCGGGGCAGCCGCTCGCCGCGCGGCATGCGGGGTTTGTCGCGCTTGCGCTGGGTGTCGGGTTTATGAGCTTGTCGGGGTTGCTGCTGATCACGGCGCCGCACTTTATCGTCGGGCTGTATCTGCATCTGGACGATCCCGCGAATGCTTCGACTGTTGCGCTGGCTAGCTCGCTGCTGGGTGTGGCGGCGATTTTTCAGATCGTCGATGGGATGCAGACGGTTGGGTCTGGGTGCCTGCGCGGGCTCAAGGACACGCGGATTCCCATGATCGCTGCTGCGTTTGGATATTGGGGGATTGGGTTTCCTACCGGATACACGCTTGCTTTTCACTTTGGGCTCGGCGCCCGGGGGTTGTGGTGGGGGCTGGCTGCTGGGCTTGCCAGTGTGGCGCTGTTGATGACGCTTCGCTTTCATAAGATGAGTTTGAGGCGCGTGCTCGGCGCAGAACGTTAGCGCGGGTTTTCTGCGCTGGCATCCGCGGTTTCGTATCGGTGCTTCAGGCGTTGCCCCTGTGCGGGGCGGCACCTACTTTTCTTTGCAGCGGTGTACAGACTGGAGACATAGCTGACAGGTGTACAGGGACATGGTTGACACTTTCGGGTAATCAAACGCCCGGATTCAACCATGCCCTGGGAAGCAAAAAACACCATGAATCTCCGCGAAGAATTCGTCAGCCTGGCCGCCACACAGGCCCTGTCATTCAGCGAGCTATGCCGGCGCTACCGGATCAGCCGCCAGACCGGCTACAAGTGGCTGGACCGTCACAAGGCCGAAGGCCCCGGCGGGCTGGCCGACCGCTCCCGACGCCCGCACCACAGCCCCCTGCGCTCACCTGAACACATCGAAGCGCGGGTGCTGGAACTGCGTCGCGAACATGGCTGGGGCGGACGCAAGATCGAACGGCGCCTGAAGGATCTGGGCGAGACAGAGGTGCCCGCGCCCGCCACGATCACCGAAATCCTGCGCCGCCATGGGCTCATCGATGAACAGGCGTCGCAGCAGCGCCAGCACTGGCAGCGCTTCGAGCACGCGCATCCGAACCTGCTGTGGCAGATGGACTTCAAGGGCGACGTCCAGACGCTGAAGGATGGGCGCTGCATGCCGCTGACGGTCATCGACGATCACTCGCGCTACAACCTCGTGCTGAGCGCCTGCTCGCGTACGACCACACAGGTCGTGCAGGCCGAGCTTGAGCGCGCGTTCCGCTGCTACGGGCTGCCCGCGCGCATCAACACCGACAACGGCGCGCCGTGGGGCTCGCCCAGCGCGCCGGGGCAGCTCACCGAACTCGCGGTCTGGCTGATCCGGCTGGGCATCCTGGTGAGCTACAGCCGGCCGTATCACCCGCAGACCAATGGTAAGGACGAACGGTTTCACCGCACGCTGAAGGCCGAAGTGCTGGACCGGCAGGCCTTCAGCACACATGCGCACATGCAGCAGGCACTGGATCGCTGGCGGCACGTGTACAACGTCGAACGTCCGCACGAGGCACTCGGGATGGCCACGCCCATCACGCGCTACGCGTGTAGCCTGCGCGCGATGCCCGAGCGGGTGCCCGAGCCCGAATACGGCCCCGGCGATGAAGTGTTGCGGGTCAATGCCAGCGGCGTGGTGCGCCTGCGCGGCCAGAAACTGAAGCTGTCGATCGCGCTCAAGGGGCTGCAGGTAGCCGCCCGCATGAGCGAGAAGGAAGACGGGGTGATCGAGATCTGGTTCGCCCATCAGCGGGTCGCAAAACTTGACCTGAAGACTCCCAAACCCTGACCATCAGGTGTCAACGATGTCCCCGTACAGGTGTCAACCATGTCTCCAGTCTGTACACAGCGGCAAAGAAAAGTAGGCAAAAGAAAGCCGCTTCACACCTCCGGTGCCAGCCAGGATGGCGCTGCGGCGTGCCGCAGTTGAGCTATCGCGCAGCGACGCCAACACTCTGTAGAAAGCCCGCAGTAAACGCGCACGGCGCGAAAAGCCCGCACACAGTCTGGAGCACATACCGCCGCAATCAGACCGATGGCAAACGCACAAAAATCAAACCGACCGAATGTGCCCCAGGTGGATGTCATCTTTCACGCTGTGCGCACCTGACTGCGGGTGTTCTACGGAGTGTTCGCGTCACTGCGCGCCAGCTCAAGGAACGTGTGCCGGAGCGCGAATCTGGCGGGCACCGGAGGTTCAAAAGCGGCTTTCTTTGGTTACTTTCTTTGCCGCGGCAAAGAAAGTAACTGCCGCCCCGCACAGGGGCAACGCAAGAAGTACAGATACGAAACCGCGGATGCCAGCGAAGAAAAAAACAAAAAAACCAAACCATAAGCCTGCTTCCAATCGGCAGGTAAAATCCGAGGTTCTCAGCGGCAACCCAGCCGTATAAAAACATCAACCGCGTCGCGAAAACAAACAAAAACCACCAGAGGATCGCCCTTCATGCTCCCCCGCATCACCCGTCTCTTCCCGCTGTGGGCCGTACTGGCCTCGCTGGCCGCCTACTTTTCGCCGTCGTCCGTCACGGGCATCGCCCCCCACGTCACGACGCTGCTCACGATCATCATGCTGTCGATGGGTGTCACGCTCTCCATCGACGACTTCCGCCGCGTCTTCACGCGCCCCGCGCCCGTCGTCGCGGGCATCGTGCTGCATTACCTCGTGATGCCGCTCGCCGCCTGGGTCATCGCCAAAGCGCTCCACATGCCGCCCGATCTGACGGCGGGCATGGTGCTGGTCGGTAGCGTCGCGAGCGGTACGGCGTCGAACGTGATGATCTATCTGGCGCGCGGCGACGTCGCGCTGTCCGTCACGATCAGCGCGCTGTCGACGCTCGTCGGCGTGTTCGCCACGCCGCTGCTCACGCGCCTGTACGTGGACGCGTCGATCGCCGTCGACGTCCACGGCATGCTGATGAGCATCCTGCAGATCGTCGCGCTGCCGATCATCGTCGGCCTCGTCGTCAATCATCTCTTCGGCAAGCTCGTGCGCAAGATCGAGCCCGTGTTGCCGCTGGTTTCGATGGTGTCGATCCTGCTGATCATCGCGGCCGTCGTCGGCGGCACGCAGAAGAGCATCGCGTCGGTGGGCCTCGTGGTCGCGCTGGGCGTGGTGCTGCACAACGGCATCGGCCTGCTCGGCGGCTATTGGGGCGGTCGTCTGCTCGGCTTCGACGAAGCCGTTTGCCGCACGCTCGCGATCGAAGTCGGCATGCAGAACTCCGGCCTCGCCGCGACGCTCGGCAAGCTCTATTTCACGCCGATCGCCGCGCTGCCCGGCGCGCTGTTCTCGGTGTGGCACAACCTGTCCGGTTCGATGCTGGCAGGCCACTGGGCCGGCCGCCCGGCAAAGGGCTCGACGGCGCAGCAGGAAGCCGATGCGCTTGCCCGCGAACGCGTCTGACGCCAAACCCGCTAATCCTTCCGAAGCACCACCCGCTTCCCGCGCCGCGCGTTCCAGATGACGCGCGGCGCTTCACTCCCTCCTCTCATCACAGGCATGCGTATTGCGTAAGACGCAGTACGGCTATCCGACCCGCTTTTGCGTTTGCCCGTAGAATGACCCCGGTCGATCGACGGGTGGCAGCACGACGAACATCCGTCACGCGTGTCGGCTCATCACACGAACGACACCGCCGCATTGCCGTTTCGAATACAACGACGCAGGGAACAACGCAGCACCGCATCGCGCGAATCCCGCAGATCGAGCGAGGCCCAATGTTCATACGCATCACACGTGGGGCGTGCATGACACGCGCTTTCACGCTCTTCATGTCGGCGCTTCTGCTGGCGGCCTGCGCGACGCGCCCGCCCGCCACCGCGTTCGATCGCCCCGTCACGCACGCACTGCCCGCCACCGATGCCACGCCCCTCGCCGCCGCCCTCGCGCCACCCGAGCAGGCGCATCCGGGCCAGTCCGGTTTTCGCGTGCTGGCTGACGGCACCGAGGCGTTGCAGATGCGCATCGCGCTCGCACGCTCGGCGACCAGGACGCTCGACATGCAGTACTACATCGCCGAAGAAGACACGACGGGCAAGCTGCTGCTCGCCGCCGCGCTCTACGCAGCGGATCACGGCGTGCGCGTGCGCATGCTGGTCGACGACCTGAACTTCAAGGACATCGATCGCGTGATGGCCGCGCTCAACTCGCACGACAAGATCGAGATCCGCGTGTTCAACCCGTTCGGCAGCGCGTCGACGAGCTTCTATCAGCGCAGCCGCAATTTCTTCACGCAAGTCGGCGCCTTCACGCGGCGCATGCACAACAAGGCGATGATCGCCGACAACCAGCTCGCGATCGTCGGCGGCCGCAATCTCGGCGACGAATACTTCAGCGCGAGCCCGACGCTGCAGTTCCGCGATATCGACGTGCTCGCGGCCGGCCCGATCACGGCCGACATCTCCGCGAGCTTCGACGCGTACTGGAACGACAGCAACGCGTATCCGCTGCGCGCGCTGAACAAACAGAAGTTCGATCCGCACGATCTCGACGAAATGCGCGACGAGTTGCGCGCGCACTGGCGCAAGAACGCCGAGCCGTACAACGCGAAGCCGCTGAACGCGACGCCGCTTGCCGCGCAGATCGCGAAACACGAACTGCAGCTGGTCTGGGCGCCCGCCGAGTTCAAGGTCGATTCGCCCGAGAAAATGAAGCTGCCCGCCGATCAGTACAAAAGCCCGCCGATGCAGCGGCTCATCGAACTGATGCACGACGCACAGCGCGAATTTCTCATCACGTCGCCGTATTTCGTGCCGCACCAGGCGGGCGTCGATGCGCTCGGCACACTGGTCAAGCGCGGCGTGACCGTCAAGGTGCTGACCAATTCGCTCGCCGCGACGGACGCCGTCGCCGTGCAGGCGGGTTACAGCCCGTATCGCGTGCCGCTGCTGGAACGCGGCGTGCAGTTGTACGAGTTCAAGCCGACGCAAGGCAGCGAGCCACCGACGGCGGGTCTGTTCGGTTCGCGCTCCAAAGCGAGCCTGCATGCGAAAACGTATGTGATCGACCGTCAGACGCTCGTGATCGGCTCGATGAATCTCGATCCGCGCTCCGCGCATCTGAACACGGAACTCGCCCTCGTGATCCACAGCCCGCCGCTCGCGGAGCAGGTCGCGAAACTCTTCGATCAGGCGACGGCGCCCGCCATGAGCTACCGCGTTACGCTCGCGACGCCGGACGAACTCGCCGCGCTGCGCAACTCGGCGACGCCGCAATCGAAGCTGGTCTGGACCGACGAGGAAAACGGCCAGATCCGTCGCTACAACCTCGATCCCGGCGCGGGCTTTTACCGCAATGCGCTGACGGGTCTATTCTTGTTGCTGCCAGTCGACGAGCAGTTATAGCGGCAGCCCTGTGGCGCACGCATATGGCCTGTGCGCCGCTTTCCCCGGAAGCCTTCCGATCACCCAGTCAAGCGGAGTAGAACATGACCGAAGATGTACGCATGGAACGCGATACGTTCGGCGAAATCGCCGTGCCGAACGCGAAATTGTGGGGGGCGCAAACGCAGCGTTCGCTGCAGAACTTCAAGATTTCGACGGAAAAGCAGTCGCCTGAACTGATCACGGCACTCGCGATCATCAAGCGCGCCGCCGCCGAAGTGAACCTGAACCTCGGCGTACTCGACGCGACCAAGGCAAAGGCGATCATGGCCGCCGCCGACGAAATCATCGAAGGCAAGCATCCCGACGAATTCCCGCTCGCGGTTTGGCAAACGGGTTCCGGCACGCAGACCAACATGAACCTCAACGAGGTGATCGCGAACCGCGCGAGCGAACTGATGGGCGGCGCGCGCGGCGAAGCGCGCCTCGTCCATCCCAACGACGACGTGAACCGCGGCCAATCGTCGAACGACGTGTTTCCGACGGCGATGCACGTCGCGGCGGCCGTCGGTATCGTCAAGCATCTGCTGCCCGCCGTGAAGACGCTGCGCGAGACGCTCGACAAAAAGGCCAAGGCATTCGCCGATATCGTGAAGATCGGCCGCACGCATTTGCAGGACGCGACGCCGCTCACGCTCGGCCAGGAATTCTCCGGCTATGTCGCGCAACTCGACCAGAACGCGAAGCACATCGAGTCGACGCTCGCGCATCTGTACGAACTCGCGCAAGGCGGCACGGCGGTCGGCACGGGCCTCAACGCACATCCGAAATTCGCCGGCGACGTGGCCGCCGCGATCGGCCGCCTGACGGGCCTGCCCTTCGTGTCGGCGCCGAACAAGTTCGAAGTGATGGCCGCCGCCGACGCGCTGGTGTTCGCGCACGGCGCGCTAAAGACGCTGGCAGCAAGCATGATGAAGATCGCCAACGACATCCGCTGGCTGGCGAGCGGCCCGCGCTGCGGCCTCGGCGAACTGTCGATTCCCGAGAACGAGCCGGGCAGCTCGATCATGCCGGGCAAGGTGAATCCGACGCAATCGGAAGCGGTGACGATGCTGTGCTGCCAGGTATTCGGCAACGACGTCGCGGTGAACGTGGGCGGCGCAAGCGGCAACTTCGAGCTGAACGTGTTCCGGCCGATGGTCGCGCATAACGTGTTGCAGTCGGTGCGCCTGCTCGCCGACGGCATGCACAGCTTCAACGACAACTGTGCCGTCGGCATCGAGCCGAACCGGGAGCGCGTCGATCAGTTGTTGAATGAGTCGCTGATGCTCGTGACGGCGCTCAATCCGCACATCGGCTACGACAAGGCCGCGAAGATCGCGAAGAAGGCGCACAAGGAAGGCACGACGCTGAAGGCATCGGCGCTCTCGCTCGGCTATGTGACGGAACAGCAGTTCGACGAATGGGTGCGTCCGCACGACATGGTCGGCAACGCCAAAGGCTAACGCCCTTCTCTTCCATCGTCAGTCAGTCACGATGCTCGCCTTGCCGTGAACGCAAGGCGAGCATCCGTCCAGCGCATCAGACCTTGCCTTGCGCCACTTCCTCGGGTTTCAGGTCGACGATCGCATCGAGCGCGGCCTTCACGTCCATCGCGTAGTTCGCGAGGCGCTTCTGCTCGTCGGTTTGCGGCACGAACGACGGCACGGGCACGGGGCTGCCGTTCTCGTTGACGGCGACCATCACGACGAGGCAGTCCGTCGTTTGCAGCAGTTCGCCGCCCTTCGGATCGCCCGCGTGCACGGACACATGGATATGCATGCTGGTGCGCCCCGTCGCGACGACGCGCGCACGCAGTTCGACCAGATTGCCGACGTGGATCGGCCGGCGGAAACGGATATTGCCGACGCTGACCGTCACGCAGTAGCGGCCCGACCAGACGGCCGAGCATGCGTACGCGGTTTCGTCGATCCATTTCATCAGCGCGCCGCCGTGCACCTTGCCGCCGAAGTTGACCGAGGTCGGCTCGGCGAGAAAGCGGAACGTGGTTTCTGAACGATCCAGCGGCGCGGCGATTGGCGTGCTCATCTTGACTCCGGTCAAACAAATCGAAAGGAGCCGATTATACGAGGGCAATAAGGCGGCCGTTGTGCTATCGCGGTATCTGGCCCGCTCGCGCCTCGCGGTTACGCGGCGCGAGCATGCGTTGAACAAGGTTCGACTCAGCGCAACGCTGACGCAAAACGCTCGCGGTAATCGAGCGGCAGCACGCCGAAGCTGCGCATGAACGCGCGCCGCAAGTTCTGCTCGCTGCCGAAGCCGCAATCGAGTGCAATCCGCTTCAACGGACGGCGCGACTCGGCCAGCGCCCGCGACGCCGCCTCCAGCCGCATCGCCGACACGGTTTTCGCGGGCGTGCGCCCCACTTCGTCGACATAGCGGCGCGCGAAGTTGCGCGGACTCATGCGCGCCTCTTCGGCGAGCCGCTCGACGGACAGGTCGCCGTTCAGGTTCGACGCCATCCAGCCGTGCAGTCCGTCGAACGCGCCGCCCGCCGACGCCTGCGCCGCGAGCGCCGCGCTGAACTGAGACTGGCCGCCCGGCCGCTTGACGAACACGACCAGCCGCCGCGCAACCTGCATCGCGACGGGATGCCCGTAGTCTTCCTGAATCAGCGCGAGCGCGAGATCGATGCCTGCCGTCACGCCCGCCGAGGTCCACATCGAGCGCTCATCTGCAAGCGGCTCGCGGATGAAGATCGGCTCGGCGTCGACGTGGACACGCGGGAAGCGCTCGGCGAGCCGTCCGGCGTCGCGCCAGTGCGTGGTCGCGCGGCGCCCGTCGAGCACGCCCGCCGCCGCCAGATAGAACGCGCCCGTACACACCGAGCAGACGCGCCGCACGTTCGGCGCACGCCGCGCGATCCAGTCGATCAGCGCGGGTTGCAACGTGCCCGGATCGTCGACGGGAATGCCTGGCACAATCAGCGTGTCGATGGGTTCGTCGTCGAGCGTATCGAGGCGTTGCGTGACGACGGGCAAACCGGGAAACGTGTCGAGCACGCCGCCGTCGATCGACGCGACCGTCGTGCGGTACGCGACGGGCTCGCGCGATGTCGCGGGAATGCGGCGGGCGTCGCGCACCGTCAGTTCGGCGCGATGAAACGCCTCCAGCGGACCGCTGGCGTCGAGCAGCACCAGGTTTGGCGCGACGGCGAACACCACATGGCGCACCTTGGGTGCGGGCGGATCGTTGTCCAGCGTGTCGTTCATCGCGTTCTTGTTCAGGTTCGTTATCGGAAAGCGTTCAGAAGCTCGACGACGCCGCCATGCGCTTGCGCGACCAGGCGAACGCCAAGGTCGCAAACGCAGCCAGCGCGAGGAACGGGAAAATCGCCGCGTTGATGGCCGCCCAGCCGAAGTGCGCGAGCATCTGCCCCGCGCACAGCGAACCGACTGCCGAGAACGCAAAGGTCGTGAATTCGCTCGTCGCCTGGGTCTTCGCGCGCTCCGACGGCCGGTACGACTGTGCAAGCAACGTCGTGCCGCCGACGAACATCAGGTTCCAGCCGACGCCGAGGCACGCGAGCGCCGCGTAGAAATGCGGCAGATCGGTCGAGCGCAGCGCGAGCACGCCGCACAGCGCCGACAGCACGATGCCCGCGCCGATCACGCGCAGCACGCCGAACCGGGCGATCAAGCGCGCCGAGAAAAACGACGGCGCGAACATGCCGACCAGATGCCACTGGATGATCTGCGCGCCATCGCCGATCGAGTGTCCGCACGCGACGGCGGCAATCGGCGTCGCCGTCATCACGAACATCATCACCGCGTAGCCGAGCGCGTTGTTAGCCAGAGCCGCGACGAAAATCGGCTGGCGAACGATCGCGCGCCAGGGACGCGCGGGTTCGCGGTGCGCGGCGGCGTCGACGTGCGGCGCAGCATCGCGATACAGGCCTGCGACGAGCGCCATCGACAGCAAGCCGAGTCCCGTCACGAGCGCATAGGAACCGGCGAACGCGATGGGCGCGAGCCAGTCCTTGCTCCACGCGGCGAGCGCGGGCCCGAGCACGGCCGCGACGACGCCGCCTGTGAGCACCGTCGAGATCGCGCGGCTCTTGGCTTCGACGGGAACGGCGTCGGCGGCGGCGAGCCGGTAGTACTGCGCAAAGGCCTGAAACACGCCGACGGTCGCCGTGCCCGCGCAAAACGCCCAGAAACTGTGATGGAAGATCGCATACACCGAGATCGCGCCGCCCGCCGCGCCGATGCCCGCGCCCAGCAGAAAGCCCGCGCGCCGGCCGATGCGCGCCATCAGGAACGACGCGAAGACCGTCGTCAGCGCGGCGGCGACGGTGATCAGCGAAAACGGAAGCGTGGCGAGCGACTTGTCGTCGGCGAGCGTGTAGCCGACGAGCCCCGTAAGCGTCAGATCGATCGATACGGACGACGTGTAGAGCGCCTGACAAACGGCCAGCACGCGCGCGGCGCGGCGGCCGTGCGGATCGGCGTGGCCCGTGACGGCGGGAGCGGCGGTGGAAGATGACGGCATCGGTGGCCTCGCGGCTGGGTGACGATGTCGGCATCGTCACATCGATCGCCTTGGCAGAAAGGCCAATGATGCATCAATTCCTGCCAGATGTGCACGCGCGCCTTCTGCGCCTCGCGGCCCGGGTCTCAGTTGTGGAAGGAGACGCCTTCGTCGATCGTGCCGTACATCGTGATGCTGCCCGACCCGGCCGACGACGATCCCGACCCGCCCTGCGCGCACGCGCTGCAAAGGACGACGGCGGTGAGCATGGCAAACAGGATTTTCATGACTGCGTCGTTCGCTAAACGTCGAATGGAAATGGTCTTTTGATTCTAGCCTGGACCCCTGAGCGGCCGCAGATTGCCTCGGCTGGGCAACGTACGCAACAATGCATGCGACGCTTCACGACAACCTGAAACATCGAATACGCACGACGCTTAGAGTGGAGTCATGACAAGCGAAACCGACCACGGGAGACTTCGATGACTGCTGCATTTCCCTCGGAACCGAGCCACTTTCCCGGCCTGAGCCATATCGGCGCGCTGCTCGCCGATCCCGGCCGCGCCGCGATGCTGTGGGCGCTGATGGACGGCACCGCACGTCCGGCGGGCGAACTGACGCTGATTGCGGGCCTGTCGCCGTCGGCGGCGAGCGCGCATCTCGCGCGTCTGACGGACGGCGGGCTGCTCGCGCTCGAAGTGCGCGGGCGGCATCGCTATTTCAGGATTGCGTCGGCGGAAATCGCCGCGACCATCGAGGCGCTCGCGAATGTCGCGCAGGCAGCCGCGCCGCAGCGGGCCGTGCCGCGTCCGGCGCGCACGGTGCCCGTCGACATGCGCTATGCGCGCACCTGCTATGACCACATGGCGGGCGAACTGGCCGTGCGCGTGTACGAACGGCTCGTCGACGGCGGACTGCTGACTGTCGACGGCGACGCGCTCGACGCAACCGCTGACGGCGCTGCCTTGCTGGCCGATTGGGGTATCGACGTGTCGCAGCATCGCACCCGCCGGCGGCGCTTCGCGTGCACTTGCCCCGACTGGAGCGAACGTCGCCCGCATCTTGGCGGCGCGCTGGGTGCGGCGCTGCTCGATTCGTGGTCGGCACGCCGTTGGGTCGAACGCACCGACCGCCCGCGAATCCTGCGCGTGACGCCCGCCGGGCATCGTCATTTCGACGACTTTCTCACGCATTGACGAACGATTCGTCTGACAAGGCGAAAGGCACGACAACTTTTGTTACAGCGCCGTTGAGGTGGCTTACAAATGAGAGAGCCTTGAAACAGGGGCGCCGGGTAGAGTGATTTCACTCGGCATCGCGTGTTGCGACGCCCGATGGAGCGACAACCATGAAATCACTCGCCACACGCACGAAAGCTGCACCTAACGAACCTGCCCCGCGATCCGGCGGACATCGGACGTCGATCGTCGCGTTCGCCGTCGCGGGCGCGCTGACGACTCTCGCGCTGCAATCCGCCTGGGCGCAGGAAGCGCCGCCGCCCGCCAACTACGCGCAAAGTGCGCCGGACAGCGATCCGCCCGGACGCGTCGCGCGTCTGAACTACATGGCGGGCACGGTCACCACCGAACCGGCAGGCGCTTCCGACTGGTCGTACGCGCAGGTCAACCGCCCGCTCACGACAGGCGATCAGCTCTGGAACGACAAGAACGCGCGCTCGGAGCTGCACATCGGGTCGACGGCCGTGCGCATGGGCGAGCAGACCAGCCTCGACGTCCTCAATCTCGACGACAACAGCGCTCAGCTGAAAGTCGCGCAAGGCACGCTGTCGACGCGCGTGCGTTTGATCGCGCCCGGCTCGTCGTATGAGATCGACACGCCGAATCTCGCGCTGGGCGTGAACGCGCCCGGCGACTATCGCGTCGATGTCGCACCCGATGGCAGCAGCACGACCGTCACCGTGCGCAACGGCAGCGCGACCGTCTATGGCGACAACGGCCAGGTGCCCGTCGGTGCCGGTCAGCAGGTCACATTCACGGGCACGAGCCTGCAACAGGCGGCCACCAATGGCGCGCCAGGCGCCGATCCGTTCGATCAGTGGGCCGCGAGCCGCGACGCCGCCGAGGATCGCTCGGTGTCGGCGCGCTATGTGTCGCGCGAAATGCCCGGCTATCAGGATCTCGATGCGAACGGCACGTGGCGCAACACGCCGCAGTACGGCGAAGTGTGGACGCCGAATCAGGCGCCCGCGGGCTGGGCGCCTTATCACGATGGTCACTGGGTCTGGCAGGCGCCGTGGGGCTGGACGTGGGTCGACGATGCGCCGTGGGGCTTTGCGCCGTATCACTATGGCCGCTGGGCGTATGTCGACGATTCCTGGGCCTGGGTGCCGGGACAGGCGGTCGTCAGCGAGCCGCCCGTGTATGCGCCTGCCCTCGTCGCGTTTGTCGGCGACGGTGACGGCGGCAACGACTGGGGCGTGAATCTGGCCGTCGGCGGCGTGGCCGCGGCGGGTCTTGCGTGGTTCGCACTCGGACCCGGCGAGCCGTGGCACCCGCACTGGGGCGGCGGTCACGACTGGAGCCCGCGCTACTACGAGCGCGTGAACAACACGGTCGTCGTCAATAACCGCGTCGATATCCATAACAACATCCACAACACGTACATCAACTACCGCGCGCCGAACGCAGTGACGGGCATGCGGGCGACGGACTTTGTCCACGGACAGCCGACCAATCACTTCGGCCAGCGCGTCGATCCCGCGCAGTGGCACAACGCGCGCTTCAATGCGGGCGGGCCGGGTATTGCGCCCGTGCGGCAGAGCTTCGCGCCGGGGATGCGCAATGCCACGTATCGGCCGCCGTCGAATGCGATGGCGCGGCCTGTGGTCGGCACGCGCAATCCGGGTATGCCGGCCGCGTTTCACGACCGGCTCGCGCAGAACTTCGCGCAAGGTGGTCACGGCCGCGTGCCGGGTGCAGGCGAGCCGATCGTGCATACGTCCGTGCCGGCGCAGTTTCCGGGGAAGACGCTTGGTGGTAATGGGCCTAATAGGCCTAATGGGCCCGTGGCGAACGTTCGCGTTGTGAATTCGCATGGGCCTGTCATCAACCCGCGTGCGCCGGGACAGATGGCGGGTGGTCCTAATGCTCAACGCCCGGGCGGCGCAGTACCGCAGATGGATGGGCGGCAGCCTGGGATGCAGGGACACGGCTTCGCGCCAGGGCAGATCGCCGGTGCGCCTGGCGGACAGCCTCGACCGGGCAGCGGCGGGCCGCAGAACAACGGTCAACAGCACGGCATGCCGATGCAGGCAGGCAATGGCGTGCCGCGTCCGCCGCAATTCGCGGGCGGGCATCCGATGAACGGCGCGCCGCAGCAACAAGGACAACCCGGCGGCGCGCAACGTCCGGAAGCGGCAGCAGGTCAGCAGCACGAACCGATGTGGACGCAGCACCATGCGCCGATGGCGCAGCAGCGCGGTAATCCGCAGCAATCCGGCGCGGGACAGGCGCCGGGACAGGTCGCCCAGCAGCAGCATGCGCCCATGCAGCGACCTGCGAATGGTTTTGGCGGCGGAACCGCTCAAGGACAGCCCGCGCACGGGCCCGATCCACGCACGCAACAGGCGGCCGCGCCGATGCAGCAGCCGCAAGCGCATCCCGAGATGCGACCGCAACCGCAGGCCCAGCAACAGCCGAGAGCCGAGATGCATCCGCAGCCTCAGCCACAGGCTCAGCCGCGCGCGGAGTTTCATCCGCAGCCCCAGCCGCAGCAACAGGCCCGGCAGGAATTCCACCCGCAGCCGCAACAGCAGCCGCGTCAGGAGTTTCATCCGCAACCGCAGCCTCAACAGCAAGCCCGTCAGGAATTCCATCCGCAGCCACAACAACAGCCGCGTCAGGAATTCCATCCGCAGCCGCAGCCTCAGGCACAACCGCGCCCTCCGCAGCAGGCCCAGCAGCCGCACCCGCAGCCCCAGTCACAACCGCAACAGCACCAGGAACAGCGCGCGACGGGCGGCGGACACGACGAGCACCATCACGGATAAGCCACGCTGCACCGTCCATCGCCGCAAACAAAAACGCCCACCGCGATTCGCGGTGGGCGTTTTCACATTAAGGCCGAAAAACTGCCGGAGCTCAGATCGCCATCGGCGCCGTCAGCGGCTCGTGATGCCGGTAGCCGACCAGCGAGAAATCGGACGGCTCGACCTTTTCCAGCCACTCGGGCTCGTAGACGCCCGTCTTCGCATACTCGGGCACCCGCTCCGAAATCGCGAACTGCGGGCTCTCATACGGGTCGCGCGTCAGTTGCTGCTGCAACATGTCGAGCTGATTCTCGTAGATGTGCGCATCGCCGATGAAATACGTGAACCAGCGCGGCGTATAGCCCGTCAGCCGCCCGACGAGATGCAGCAACGCGGCCCCTTCCGTCAGATTGAACGGCGTGCCGAGACCGACGTCGTTGCTGCGGATATAAAGGCACAGCGAAATCTCGCGCTTGGCGGCATTCGGCAGGAACTGGTACAGCAGATGGCACGCGGGCAGCGCGATTTCCTCGAGCACGGCCGGATTCCACGCGTGAAACAAAATCCGCCGGTCGGACGGGTTGTTCATGATCGTGTCGAGACACTGGCGCAGCTGGTCGATTGCCTTGTACATCAGCACCTTGCGCACACCGCCCTCTTCGAACTCGGTGACGGGCGCATAGCCGCGCGATGCCGCGTCTTCCAGCTGTGCGCTCGCTGTCGCGTCGAGCACCTTGTAGGCGGGCCACTGGCGCCACTGCACACCGTAGACGTCGCCGAGATCGTCCGTTCCCTGGCGGTAAGGATTGGCGAGCCACTGCGCGTTGTCGTTAGCGTTCGCGTCCCAGACCTTGCAGCCGAGCGCGCGGAAATCGGCGGCGCTTCGCGACGCGCGCAGAAAACCGATCAGTTCGCCGATCGCCGATTTGAACGCGAGCTTCTTCGTCGTCACGGCCGGGAAACCCTGCTGCAGATCGAAACGCAACATCGCCCCGGGCATGCTGATCGTGCGAATGCCGGTGCGGTTTTCCTGCCAGCTGCCGGTATCGAGGATCGTGCGGACGAGGTCGAGGTACTGTTTCATGCGGGTTCCTTCGGCGTGGCGCGGGCGCGCATCGAACCGTTTTTGGGAAAACCACGATTCTAGCAAGCCGGACGACGGCAGGTGAGCGCACTGGCTGAACGGCATAGACGCGCCGCGAATGCGCCTGAAACCTGGCTTCAGAAACAAAAAAGCCCGGCCATCCAGCCGGGCTTTCTACGCAAAACAGTCAGGCAACCGATGCGCTTACAGATGCGGCATCGTCGACGGCATTTCCGCATGCTGAGCCATCGGCTCGGTTTCCATATGCCGCATGCCGTGCGAACAGAGCAATCGATACAGCGTCACACGCGAAATGCCGAGTTCCTGCGCGGCATCGCCCAGACGCCCGCGATGACGCAGCAAGGCGAGTTCGATCGCCTGCCGCTCGGCCGCCTCGCGTGCCTGCGCGAGCGATACGGGCACGATTTCGACGTACTCGGCCAGTTCGAGATCGCGCGCGGTGATCGCCCGCCCTTCCGACATCACGATCGCGCGACGCACGCGGTTGATCAGCTCGCGCACGTTGCCCGGCCAGCTGTAGTTGTGAAGTGCCGCGATCGCATCGGGCGCGAAGCCGCGCAGACGCCGGCTCGCATCTTTCCTGAAACGTTCGAGCATGTGCCGCGCGAGCAGTTCGATGTCCTTGCCACGCGCGCGCAGCGGCGGCTCGTCGATCTGCAGCACGCACAGCCGGTGATACAGGTCCGAGCGGAAGCGCCCTTCGATCATCGCCGTGTTCATATCGACGTGCGTCGCGGAAATGATCCGCACGTCCACTTCGATCGAGCCGTGTCCGCCCAGCCGTTCGACCTTGCGCTCCTGCAGGAAGCGCAGCAGGCTCGCCTGGCTTTCGAGCGGCAAGTCGCCGATTTCATCGAGGAAGAGCGTGCCGCCGTTGGCCGCTTCGACGCGCCCGATCTTGCGCTGGTTGGCGCCCGTAAACGCGCCGCGTTCGTAGCCGAACAGCTCCGATTGCAGCAGATGCGGCGGAATCGCGCCGCAGTTGATGGGGATGAACGGCGCATTGCGCCGCGACGAGCGTTCGTGAATGGCGACGGCCGTAAGTTCCTTGCCCGTGCCCGATTCGCCCGAAATGAAAACGGGCGCGTCCGTCATCGCCACTTTGCGGATGGAGCGGAACAGCGCGAGCATCGCGTCGCACGAGCCGACCATTTCGCCTTCCGAACCGCCTTGCGACGCATCGTTCGAAGCGGGCTCGCCGAGCGAAACCATGCCATACGCATGACCGACGGAATCGACGATCCGGTCGCCCGAATAAGGCACGGTCACATAATCGAAACAGTAGTCGCGCACGAGCCGGCGCAACGCGGCGTCCTGCAGCTGGCCGGCCATCGTGGTCGCGACCCAGCCGACATTGGGCATGGTCAGG
This sequence comes from Paraburkholderia sabiae, assembly GCF_030412785.1. Classification (NCBI taxonomy): domain Bacteria; kingdom Pseudomonadati; phylum Pseudomonadota; class Betaproteobacteria; order Burkholderiales; family Burkholderiaceae; genus Paraburkholderia; species Paraburkholderia sabiae. The sequence goes on along the minus strand of NZ_CP125295.1, from coordinate 951,183 downwards.
CACGACTCGAAAGCCGCGATTTCATGCTGCTGGAAACAGCTCGACAGATCGAGCAGACCACCCGCCGCCATCCCCGAGCGCACGGCGCGGCGCGCGTCGCGGGCGGAACCGACGACTTCGACATGCCACCCACGCTCATGAAAACGCGTGTTTAACTCAGCGCTCGGATCTCTTGATACGTAAATCAGTTGCCGCGTGGCGGATTCCATTATTCAGATCCTCTCGTCAACGAACGTTAAGGATGACGGCATGTGCTGATCTGGATTTAGCTTTCAGGCACGCCTATTCGCACGGGATTCGCAAACAGCGAAAACCGAACGGCCATTCCATTCCGTACGGACAGCTGATCCCCGAAAAACGGCGCGTGTATTGAAACGACCCAGTACTGGGCTTTTTAAAATCATGTCTGTGGATGAGAGCTTACTATACGCGCGAGCCGCCGAAAACAAATATGCGAATTAAATCGTTTAGCCTTGTGCGGCAAGGGTTTGCGCCTCATCAGCAGGTTCATTGCCGAGGCATTTATTAGGTGGAAGCGCATTCACCTGACTTTTTTATCAACGTACTACGCTCGCGTTGCACTTAACGCATCCATTTGAAATTTGCGTGTTTTCTGGCCGAGGTTTCAGAGCTGAAACGTTTTCGTACGATTTGGAACGCGCGGCGTCTCACGCATTTCAACGGTTCCAATTGCATCAATGGATTGCGACGGATGGCACACGTTTCGCTAAATCTCCCGCACCAAGGAGAGACATCATGCGACTCGTTTTCCGCATCGACTCGAACCCGATTCCCCTGCTGCCCGTCAGCCTTGCCGTGTGCGTGGCCATCGCGCTGGCGGCGCTGCCCGCCGGCGCGAACGCACAGGAATCCATCAGCGCCGAGCCGGCTGTGTCGGCCGCGCAACAGGCGACCGATCCCGCCGCGGATGAAACATCGAACGTCGCGGCGACCGCGGACAGCGCAAATATCGCGAGTGAAACCGAAACGAACAGCGCGCAGGTGCTGAGCGTGCCCGCCGACGGCGCAGCCATGAGCGACATCGCGCTCGACGACCAGGTGCTGTCGCGTCAGCGCGGCGGCGCAGTGGGCATGGTGATGGTCGCGGCAACGCCGCAGCTGGTGCACGGCTCGTCGGTGACGCTGTGGGACGAAATCGCACCGCCTTCGCCACTGCCCATACCTATCGACGCCGCACGCGCAGCACAAGGCAACGTCGCGAACTACCAGCGCAAGTAACAAGGCAGCACAGCATCGCACGAGCAAAAGAGACCAGTGCGAACTAGTTCGCACTCCAGACGGGTTAAGTCGGGGATACAAAAATGATCGCTTCATTGGGGACGCTGTGCAGCCGTGCGACGCGCGCGGGGCGGGCTAAAGCAATCGCCGCGCTCGCCGGCGCATTGACGGCCGGTTTCGCGGGCGCGGCCTTCGCGCAGACCGCGAATCCGGGCGACATCGTCGTCCAGCGCGAAATCACGCCGCGCATCGCCTATGCGCCCGTGCCGCGTGATCAGGATCCCGTCAGCGCACGCGTCTCGACCTTTCCCAACAGCACCTTCAATCCGACGATGGCGCAAGTCGCGTCGGACGCCGATCTGACCAACGCGCACGGCTCGACGGGCCTCGACAAGAACGTCGCAGGCGGCGCCGGCTTGCAGGCCGTCACGCGCATCCTCACGGGCAGCACCACGAACAACAACGTCGCGTTCAACTCGGGCGGCATCGGCCAGCCTGCGCCGGGCGTCGGCGGAACGATCTCGTCGTCGGTCACGGGTGCGCTCGCCCCGCTGTCGACGGCGCTCGGCGGCGCGCTCGGAGGACTCGGCAAATGAACACGCGACTTCATCCGATCCTGCCGCTCATGGCACTCGCACTCGCCGCCGCGCAACCGGCTTTCGCGCAGCGCATAACGGGTGAAGTGAGCGGCGACGCGAGCATCGCCACAGGCGCCGCCGTCAGCGTGACGGGCGCGATCACGGTGAACCAGGCGGCGGGCCTGAACAACGCGCAGATCAACCAGCTGACGATCACCAACGGCGACGCCGCCGCGAACGACAACGCGAGCGTCCAGAGCGCCACCGCGCGGGCGCGGGTGCCGAGCGCGCGCGCGTCGATCGAAGGCAACGCATTCTCGAATTCGTCCGGAGCGGTGATGGTGAACCAGTCTGCGGGCGTAGCGAATCTCCAGCGCAACAGTGTGCAGCTCGGCACTGCGGCGCCAGGGGTCGAGACCGTCTCGGATGGGGTGCTATCCGCGACGGCCGCGAACAACGGCGGTCAGGGTCGAGCGGTCGCGGTTCAGGGCGTTCGCGAGGCCAGCATTTCCGGCGACGCCTTCAGGAACGTCACCGGAATCGTGCAGATCAACCAGACAGCCGGAGCCGGTAATGCCACGGCGAACAGTTTTGTGCTCCGTCCCCCGGCGGGCACTCTTTTCTAACTGACCACAACTAGTATCGGAGCGAAACCATGAAGCGCACTCTTATTGCAGCAGCTGTCCTTGCAGCCGCGTCGTCGAGCGTCTTCGCAAGCCCGCTGAAGAACCCGTTCATCTTCAATGCGACGCTGGTCGGTGAAGCCGTCGGCATCGAAGGGTTCGTCACGCTGTTCGGCTGCGTCGGCGTCTCCAGCACGGCAGGCGCCGTCGTCAACAACACGCAGCGCGCCTACGCGAACGCCTCAATCAGCCCGAACGCGCAGTCGTACACGTCCGGCTCCGTGACGACGCGGATCGACAACAGCTACAAGTCGATCAACGGCGGCGGCAGCGCATGGGCTTCGCTGTCGACCTCGCACTCGTCCGAATCGTATGGCGCGCAGGGCTATCAGGCTTCGGCGGGCTACAAGTACGGCGAGCAGAGCAGCTCGGTCAAGGGCGGCGGCTTCGAGTTCAGCGCGCAGGCTGCAGCCATCGAAGGCGGCTTCAGCCATGAAAGCCAGAACTCCGGCGGACACATCTCGGCAGGCGGCCATGCGGGCGGCAGCTACGAGGCGAGCTCGCACTACAACCCGTGGACAGGCACCGCGTCGGGTCATGCCAGCGTGCAAGGCGGCCTGTCGGCGGGCTACAAGGAGTCGAGCTATGCCAACAGCGAGCATGTCTCGGGCGGCTTCGGCGCCGTCGAAGCGTCGGGCCAGGGCAAGGTGTGGGGCTATCAGGCCAGGCAGGGCTCCGGCTACGTGGCCTATGGCGAGCAGTCGAGCGGCTACGACGTCGAGAAGTCGAAGACGCATGACAGCGCGTCCGCGCAATGGGGCTTCAGCTCGTCGGTGTCGAAGACGGATGTCGAGGTGTACGGCTCGGTCACCCAGCACATCAACACGCAGAAGGCGGGCACCCTGACGGCAACGACGGGCGCCAACGCGGCGACGAACGTGAGCGGCAACATCGGCGTCAACATCGCGGAAGGCGTGAACAACGCCCAAAGCAACGACGCAGCGCTCGCTTCCGTCGATGCCGGCAACGTGTTCGGCAACGCTCAGGTCTTCAACACGCAAAGCTCGGGCGGCAAGGCCAACATCAACAACTTCAACGTGAACGCGTCGGTTGGCGACGGCTCGCTGCAGTACGCATCGGGCAACGTCGGCGTGAACGTCGCGTCGGGCATCAGCAACGTGCAGAACAACAGCATGGCTGCCTCGACGTCGACGGTCTCGCGCAACCATGGCAGCGCGGCGATGGTGGCAACGGATGACTCGTCGCAAACGGCGGGCGTCGACTTCCGCGGCTCGTTCGAAGGCACGGCGTCGCTCGGTGCGGGCGCGCTCAGCCACGCGACGGGCAACATCGGCGTGAACATCGCGGGCGGCGCGGGCAACGTGCAGCACAACGGCCTCGCCATCGCCTCGATGAACACGAGCCGCTAAGCGAAGCCGTAATCAAAAAGGCAGTCACACAAGCAGCCATACGGGATGCGCCGACGGTCGACACGGCCGCCGGCGCAATCCTGGCAGGAGACCAGCATGTCCGGGTTTGACCCGTTCCCCGCGTTCCGACGCGCCGCATCCGTTGCTGTGCTTGCAACTTGCGGATTGTGTGCGCAAGTGCACGCACAGGCGACCGTCGACACGTCTACCCTCGCAGGTATTCCGCTTACGAAAACGGTGCACTCGATGAGGGACCTGCGTTACCGCCATATCGTCAGCCAGCAGTTCGACTACAGCTGCGGTGCGGCGGCGCTTGCGACCCTTCTCAAGTTCGGCTACGGGATCGACATCCCCGAGACGGATCTGATCCGCCGGATGATGGTTTTCTCAACGCCGGAAGTGGTCGTCAAGAACGGCTTCTCGATGCTCGACATGAAGAAGTTCGTCGAGACGATCGGGCTGCGGGGCCGCGGATTCCGGGTGAACACGGACGCGCTGTATCACCTCCAGATTCCCGTCATGGTTCTGATGAACCTCGACGGCTATGAGCATTTCGTGATCGTCAAGCACGCGCAGGACGGTCGCATCTTCATCGCGGACCCCGCACTCGGCAACCGGATCCTGCTCGAGGAGGATTTCGCGAAGACATGGAATGGGCTCGTGTTCGCAGTCGTCGGGAAACCGTTCAGGGAGGATTCCCCGCTGTTGCAGGACAACGAGTCGCTGGCCTTGCGGCTGCGCGAGCGCGCGCTCGCCAACGGCACGGCCGCGACGCCTTTTGTCGAATACGGCTTGATCAAGGCAGACCTGTTCTGACCACCCATGAAGCACTCCCTCTCCCAGCCCGGCCGCACGTATCTCGCGACGTTGATCGTCACGACGTGCGGCCTCGCCACGGGCGCCAACGCGCAGGACGTCTCGACGTTCCGCGACGTGGCGCCGGCGGCGATCCAGTGGCAAAGCGTCGGGGACGATGTGCTCGCCCAGCAGACCGGAAAAGGCGCGGGCGGACAGATGATCTCCGGTTTCGTATTGAACGTACTGTCGCAATGGCAGTTGCCTAACGGCGCGAATGCGCTCGCGCAAGGCAGTCTCTCCGTTGCACGCGATGCCGCGAACGCGCTGACGGCCAACGTCAGCACGCTCGCACGCGTCACCGACGGCCGCGGCAATCCGGGCGCAGACCCGAACGCGCGGACGGGCGGCGGCCAGCACATCGCGGTCAACGGCGTATCGCAGGTCACGCAGGTGGCGGGCGATCGCAACGCCGGCTTCAACACGGCGACGATCGACTTCAACAACAATCCGCAACTGCTGGCAGTCGGCACGAATGCGCAGAGCGCAGCGGCAACGAATACGGCGGGCAGCGTCAGGGCGGGCATCGCGTTCGGCAACGGCGGCGTGACCGTCGCGCTGCAGACGCCCGCCGGCATCGCTACCCAGACCATTGCACCGGGCAACGCGCAACAGGCCGGCGCGATTGCACAACTGCTGCAGATTGCAGGCAATAACCAGCAAGTCGCCAACCAGTTGCAGCTCTCGTTGCAGACGACGCCGATGTCGTCCTCGATGCTGCGCCAGGCCGGCGTACTACAAGCCCTGCAAAACGCGGTGAATGCAAGGAGATAAGGCGGGCCGCCACCCGTCACCCGAGTCACCAGGAGGAGAAGTCGTACTGCAAGCGGCAGCGCAAAGCATAAGAACCAGCCACGCGCTGCCAGTTTCACCGGGGGAAGAACAATGATGACCGATACAACAGGCAGGAAGCCGCGGATGAGGCTCGCGGCGATACCTGCTGCAGCGATGCTGTTCGCGCTATCGCAGGGGGTGTCCGCCCAGTCCATCGGCAGCCAGTCGCTCGAGGACCGGCTCAACATGCTGATGCGCGTCGTCGATGAGCAGCAGCGTCAGATTCAGTCGCTCGAACGGCAGGTGACGAATCTCGAGATGTCGCAGCGCGGCCGCGGCGCGCCGGGCTATGGCGCGCCCGCCGGCAGCGAGGCCGTCGCCGAGCAGCCGGGCGCCGACGGCCTGCCGATGCCGCTGCCGCCGCTCGCGCAGGTGACGCCGGGCGCGCCCGCGCCGGGCAACGCGACGGGCACGGCCACCGGCGTGCCTGTCAATCCGCCCGCGCCGGAAGGCACGGCGGCGACGGGTTCGCCCGGCACCAGCAATCCGAACGCGCAGGCGAGCGGCCCCGGCATGCCGGAAGGCGCCGTCGGGCAGACGCAGAAAGCGGCCGAACCGGTGCGCACGCAGGCCGAAGAAGCCGTCGTGCAGCGCGAGCACGCGCCCCTCTTCGATCACAAGCTGACGCTGGACTGGGGTATCAGCGACACCTACTACGATCGTCGGCAGTTGCAGCTGTCCGGCTTCCTCGCGCTCGACGCGATCTTTCTCGGCAACATCAATCTGGGGCAGACCAAGTCGCACCAGATCATGGCCGACCTCGATACGCGCTACGGTCTGACGGACCGTGTGAGCGTCGACGTGGACGTGCCGTATGTGTACCGGCATAGCCAGTTCATCGTCGGCGGCGCGGGCGGAGCGGCGAACACGCTGTCCGACGCGTCGGTGAATTCGAGTGCGATCGGCGACGTCAACTTCGGGCTCTACTACCAGATCCTGAAGGAGACCAACAACATTCCCGACGTGGTCGGCAGCCTGCGCGTGAAAGCGCCGACGGGCACCTCGCCGTTCGGGCTCAAGGTCGTGCAGCTCGAACCCGACAACACCAACCTCGTCGCGCCGTCGAAGCTGCCCACGGGCACGGGCTTCTGGAACGTGACGGCGGGCCTGTCGGTGCTGAAGACGTACGATCCCGTCGTGCTGTTCGGCAGCATGTCCTACACGTACAACATCGCGCGCTCGTTCGCGGATATTTCGTCGATCGCCGGACAGACGCAACCCGCGACCGTCAAGCTCGGCGACATCTTCCAGATCGGCGCGGGCGTCGCGCTCGCGTTCTCCGACAAGGATTCGGCGAGCATCTCGTACACGCTCGCGCTGCAGCCCGCATCGAAAACGAAGGCGCCCGGCGGCGACTACGTGAAGGTGCCGGGCAGCGAGACGACGGCAGCCGTGATGAATTTTGGCCTGAACCACGTGGTGAACAAGCATCTGACGATCAACGGTTCGGTATCGATCGGCATGACGCCCGACGCGCCGAACTATGTCATCGGCCTGCGCTTTCCCTATACCTTTTGACGTGACACCGATACGAGGCAGATCGTGCGCGAATCTTCTCATCTGAGTTCCGTAACGCCGCTTGCTGGATCCGGGCTGCGTCTTGCTGTCTCGCGGGGGTCGGAAACGTCCGCCGCACGCCCCGAGGCCGTCGACACGCCACGCGGCGCCACGCCCGAGGCCGGTACGCGCGTCCTGCTGTACGCCGCGCGCACGCCCGACGACGCGCTCGTCGAGCATCTGAAGAGCCGCGGCTGGAGCGTGCTCGTGGCGCGCTCGGCGCACGAGATCGGCAAGCTCATCAAGCCCTCGACGATGTGCGCGGGCATCGTCGACATGGCGAGCTTCCCGGCGCGCGATCTGCCGGGGCTCGAAGCAGGCCTGCGCCAGCAGCAGGTCGGCTGGATCGCGCTCGCCAATCCCGAACGGCTCGCCGATCCCGCCGTGCGGCGGCTGATCCGCCATTACTGCTTCGACTACGTGAAGATTCCCGTGGCGAACGCGACGATCGATTATCTGGTCGGCCATGCGTACGGCATGATCAATCTGGGCGACGCCGACCTGCCGCCCGACACGACGGCCGTCAGCGACGACGAGATGGTCGGCACCTGCGAAGCGATGCAGCAGCTGTTCCGCACGATCCGCAAGGTCGCGAACACCGACGCGAGCGTGTTCATTTCGGGCGAATCGGGCACGGGCAAGGAACTGACGGCGCTCGCGATCCACGAGCGCTCGCCGCGCCGCAAGTCGCCGTTCGTGCCGATCAATTGCGGCGCGATTCCGCATCATCTGCTGCAGTCGGAGCTGTTCGGCTACGAGCGAGGCGCATTCACGGGCGCGAACCAGCGCAAGATCGGACGCGTCGAGGCGGCCAACGGCGGCACGCTCTTTCTCGACGAAATCGGCGATCTGCCGATGGAAAGCCAGGCGAGCCTGTTGCGCTTCCTGCAGGAAGGCAAGATCGAGCGTCTTGGCGGACACGAGTCGATTCCCGTCGACGTGCGCATCATTTCTGCGACCCACGTCGATCTGGAAGGCGCGATGAGCGAAGGACGCTTCCGCCAGGATCTGTTTCACCGGCTGTGCGTGCTGCGCGTCGACGAGCCGCCGCTGCGCGCGCGCGGCAAGGACATCGAACTGCTCGCGCATCACATTCTCGGCAAGTTCAAGACGGACAGCGCGCGCAAGATTCGCGGCTTCACGCCGTCGGCGATCGAGGCGATGTACAACTATCACTGGCCGGGCAACGTGCGCGAGCTGATCAACCGCGTGCGACGCGCGATCGTGATGGCGGAGAGCAAGCTGATCTCGTCGGAGGATCTCGACCTCGCGCAGTTCAGCGAGCAGCAGACGATGAGTCTCGCGCAGGCGCGCGAAGTCGCCGAGAAGCGCGCGATCGAAGTCGCGCTGTTGCGGCACCGGCACCGGCTCAACGAGGCGGCGGCGGATCTGGGGATTTCGCGCGTGACGCTGTATCGGCTGATGGGCACGCATGGCTTGCGCGATGCATCGGGTGACGACAAGGGGGATGGCAAGGGCGCGGCGTATCGCGGTGATGGCGACGTGAGGGAATAGCTTTTCTGGGTTTTGCGTCGGCGTGATCCTAGCGTCGGGCTGGTTGGGGCATGCTGTCGGGTAGAATCGGCGTTTGCTTTTTTACCTCGCTACCTACCCGATTTTCACTCGCATGACGACGCTCACCCTGATCGTCGCTCGCGCCCGCAATGGCGTGATCGGCCGTGACAACCAGCTGCCCTGGCGGCTTCCCGAAGACCTCGCTTTCTTCAAGCGCACGACGATGGGCGCGCCCATCGTGATGGGGCGCAAGACGCATGAATCGATTGGCCGCGTGTTGCCGGGACGACGCAATATCGTCGTGACGCGCGATGCCGCGCGACGGTTCGAGGGCTGCGACACCGTGACGAATCTCGACGATGCGTTGGCGCTTGCGGCGCGCGATGGGGCTGCGGAGGTGTTTTTGATCGGCGGTGCGCAGTTGTATGAGGAAGGTTTGCGGCGCGCCGGGAAGATGATCGTGACTGAGATTCACGCTGACTTTGAAGGTGATGCGTGGTTTCCTGCGCCTGATGCGGCGCTGTGGGAAGAGGTTTCTCGCGAGACGCATGTGGCTAAAGAGCCTAATGACTTTGAATATGCCTTTGTGATTTATCGGCGCGTTGGCGCTTGAGGTTTTTGGTTTTTTTCGCTGGGGTGGCGTCCGCGTTTTCGTGTCGGTTCGCTAGCGTTGCCCCTGTGCGGGGCGGCACCTACTTTTCTTTGCAGCGGCAAAGAAAAGTAGGCAAAAGAAAGCCGCTTCAAACCTCCGGTGCCCGCCAGGATAACGCCACGGCGCGCGTTCTTTGAGCTGTCGCGCAGCGACGCACACACTCCGTAGAAAGCCCGCAGTCAGGTGCGCGCGGCGCGAAAGATGACATCCACATGGGGCACATTCGGTCGGCGTGGTCTTGTCCGTTTGCCGTCGGCCCAATTGCGGCGGTATGTGCTCGAGACTGTGTGTGGGATTTTCGCGCTGTGCGCGGTTGACTGCGGGCTTTCTACAGAGTGCGGACGTCGCTGCGCAATTGCTCAACTGCGGCACGCCGCAGCGCCATCCTGGCAGGCACCGGAGGTTCAAAAGCGGCTTTCTTTTGCCTACTTTTCTTTGCCGCGGCAAAGAAAAGTAGGTGCCGCCCCGCACAGGGGCAACGCTAGCAAACCGACACGAAAACGCGGATGCCAGCGAAACCCAAAACCAAAAAACAAAACAAAAAAACCAGAACCGCGACTAGCGTCGCAGACGAAGAAAAATCACTGCCCAGCGACAGTCATCCGCTCGATCAAAACAGAGCCAGTCTGCTTGGTCCCACGGACAATAGTATCCGCGCCAATAGCGACAACATGCCGGAACATCTCCTGCAACGTGCTCGCCACGGTAATCTCCTCGACGGGATACTGGATCTTCCCATTCTCGACCCAGAACCCAGACGCGCCACGCGAATAATCGCCCGTCACGTAGTTGACGCCCTGCCCCATCAGTTCCGTCAGGAGCAAACCGGTACCGAGCTTCCGCAACATCTCTTCGAAATCATCGGACTCTTGCGTCAGCGAACTGCGCAGCGACAGATTATGCGAGCCGCCTGCGTTACCCGTCGTCGGCATGCCGAGCTTGCGCGCCGAATACGTCGACAGGAAATAGCCCTCGACGACGCCGTCCTTCACCACCGAACGCTGCTTCGTCCGCACACCTTCTTCATCGAACGGTGCGCTGCCCATCGCGCGCGGCACGTGCGGATCTTCGACCACCTGCACATGCGGCGCAAACACCGGCTTGCCCAGGCTATCGACGAGAAACGATGTCTTGCGATACAGCGCGCCGCCGCTCGTCGCCTGCACGAACGCGCCGAGCAGACCGGCAGCCAGCGGCGCCTCGAACAGCACGGGCACCTTGCGCGTGTCCAGACCGCGTGCGCCCATGCGCGCCAGCGCGCGCTCGGCGGCATAGCGGCCCACGGCTTCAGGATTGGCGAGTTCGCCCGCGCTGCGCTTCGACGTGTACCAGTCGTCGCGCTGCATGTTGCGGCCGCTGCCAGCAATAGGCGCACACGCGACGTAGTGACGCGAATACGGATAGCCCGCCAGGAAACCGCGTGACGTGCCGAGCACGAACTGCGAATGCTGCGCCGACACGCTCGCGCCTTCCGAATTCTTGATCTGCGGGCTCGTCGCGAACGCGGCATCTTCTGCCCGGCGAGCGAGTTCGACGGCTTCGTCGGCGTCCAGATTCCAAGGGTGATACAGGTCGAGATCGCGCGGATCGGTTTCGAGCAACTCTGCTTCCGCAAGGCCCGCGCAGTCGTCTTCCGCCGTGAAGCGCGCGATGTTGTACGCGGCCATCACCGTGTCCTTCAGCGCCTCGGACGAAAAGTCGGACGTGCTCGCATTACCCCGCTTGTTGCCGATGAACACCGTCACGCCGACCATCTTGTCGCGGTTGTGCTCGATCGTCTCGACTTCGCCGCGCCGCACGGAAACGGACAGGCCGTCGCCTTCCGAGATTTCGGTGGCCGCGTCGCTCGCGCCGAGCGACTTTGCGTGACGAAGAATGTCGGAGGCGATTTCCTTCAGTTCGTCCTGCGTATGGGGGAAAAAGCGTTGCCGGGCTTCCGTGTCTGCTGCCATTGTCGTTTGCCGTCCTGAGTTGCGGTGCCGTCCGGGCCGAAGCCCGCGAGAGTTCGTCGTTGCAAGCGCTGTGTCCAGCCGGCCTGTGCGCCGACGCATCCCGCGATCATAGCAAGCTCTTCGCTGACGTACCTGGCATTCGCATGTGCTTCGCGCCTATGCCATCCGGCGCCCGGTATCTGCTCAGGCTGGCGCGCCCCGGCAAGCTACAATATCGCGCATGACACGCAAAACCCGCATTCAACCCATGGAACCCGCTGCCGTCGTCGACGACAACGGGTATGACCGTCCCAGCAAATCGCAACTGAAGCGCGACATGCACGCGCTGCAGGAGCTGGGCGTAGAGATCGTCGCGCTGCCGAAAGACGCGCTCAAGCGCATGCCGATGCCCGAATCCCTCGACGAAGCCGTGCGCGAAGCGCGCCGCATCACCGATCACGAAGGCAAGCGCCGCCAGATGCAATACGTCGGCAAGGTGATGCGCGGCCTGCTCGACAGCGAAACGGCCGCGCTGCGCGAAGCGCTCGACAAGTACAAGGGCGTCAACAAGGCGGAGACGGCTCGCCTGCACTGGATCGAGCGTACGCGCGAACAGCTGCTCGCCGACGACGCCGCGCTGACGGAGTTCATCCGCCAGCACCCCGCCGCCGATCCGCAGGAAGGTCGCACGCTGATCCGCAACGCCCGCAAGGAAGCGCAGCAAGGCAAGGCGCCGCGCTATTTCCGCGAGCTGTTCCAGTGGATCAAGAACGCCGACGGCGGAAGCACCGACGATGACGACATCAACGATTCCGACGAACCGGACGATCACGATGACGATTCCCACGCGTAATCATCCCGACGAGCTGATCGTCGGTCTCGTGTCGATCAGCGACCGTGCAAGCACGGGCGTCTATGAGGACAAGGGCATCCCGTCGTTACAGGAATGGCTCGGCGCCGCGCTGACGTCGCCGTTTCGCACGGAAACGCGGCTGATACAGGACGACGCGCAGACCATCACAAAGACACTGATCGAACTCGTCGACGAAGCCGGTTGCGATCTGGTGCTGACGACAGGCGGCACGGGCCCGGCGCGGCGCGACGTGACGCCCGAAGCGACGCTGGCAGCCGGTACGAAGGAAATGCCGGGGTTCGGCGAGCAGATGCGCCAGATCAGTCTGAACTTCGTGCCGACGGCGATCCTGTCGCGTCAGGTTGCAGTGATCCGCGAAACGGCGGACCGCGCCGCGCTGATCATCAATCTGCCGGGACAGCCGAAGTCGATCAAGGAAACGCTCGAAGGGCTGCGCGATGCGGAAGGGAAAGTGAAGGTGCCGGGCATTTTCGCCGCTGTGCCGTATTGCATCGATCTGATCGGCGGCCCGTACATCGAGACGAACGCCGCCGTGGTGACGGCGTTCCGGCCGAAGAGCGCAGTGCGCGCTCCGCGGCAAAGCTGAGACGTTACTTCGCGCTGGTGTCGCTTGACGGCGCGTCGGCTGCGCCGGCCGCCGGGACCAGGAAATGCTCGCGGTAGTAGCGCAGTTCGTCGATGGATTCGTGGATGTCGGCGAGCGCCGTATGCATCGCGCGCTTCTGGAAGCCTTTGTAGATGGCGGGCTGCCAGCGGCGGCACAGCTCCTTCAGCGTGCTGACGTCGAGGTTGCGGTAATGGAAGAACGTTTCCAGTTCGGGCATCCAGCGCGCCATGAAACGGCGGTCCTGGCAGATCGAGTTGCCGCACATCGGCGACTTGCCGGGCGGCACGTACTGGCCGAGGAATTCGCGAATCTGCGCGGTCGCGTCTGCTTCCGTCACCGTCGACGCGCGCACGCGGTCGATCAGCCCCGAACGGCCATGTGTGTTCTTGTTCCAGTCGTCCATCTTGCCGAGCGTTTCGTCGCTCTGATGGATCGCCAGCACGGGGCCTTCGACCATTTTGTCGAGCGTCGAATTGGTCACGACCACGGCGATTTCGATGATGCGGTCGTTGTCGGGATCGAGCCCCGTCATTTCCATGTCGAGCCAGACGAGATTCATGTCGGTGCGCGCGAGCGGCTGGTCGACGGATTCGATAATGTCAGTCATTGAAGGCAACCCTGATTTGGATGGCGCGTTCCCGCCCGCAGGCGTGAACAAACATATAATTCTCGCATAGAACCACCCACGGATTCCCCGGATGCCTACTCTGTACTTCACCGTTCTGTTCGTGATCGCCGTGGTGGCGATGGTCGGCACGAAGCTCTGGCTCGCGTCGCGGCAGATCCGCTTCGTTGCAGCGCACCGCGAAAGCGTGCCGCAGCAGTTCTCGGGCACGATCGCCCTCACGGCGCACCAGCGCGCCGCCGATTACACCGTCGAGCGCACGCGGCTGACGATGGCCGAAATCGTCGTCGGCGCCGCTGTGCTGATTGCGCTCACATTGCTGGGCGGCGTGCAGGCGCTCGATCTGGCAATCGACGACTGGCTCGGGCGCGGCTATGTCGGCCAGATCGCGCTGGTTGCGGCCGTCATCGCGATCACGAGCGTGATCGACCTGCCCTTCGACTACTACCGTCAGTTCGTGGTCGAGCAGCGTTTCGGCTTCAACCGGATGACGAAGCGCATCTTTTTCGCCGACCGGATCAAAGGCGTGCTGCTCGGCGCCGCGTTCGGTTTGCCGCTGCTGTTCGTCGTACTGTGGCTGATGAACCAGGCGGGCACGTACTGGTGGTGGTGGACGTGGGTCGTCTGGGTCGTGTTCCAGATGCTCGTGCTGATTCTGTATCCCACTTTCATCGCGCCGATGTTCAACAAGTTCGAGCCGCTCAAGGATGAGGCGCTCGTGCAGCGCATCGACGCGCTGATGAAGCGTTGCGGCTTCGCGGCCAAGGGCCTCTTCGTAATGGACGGCAGCCGCCGCTCCGCGCACGGCAACGCGTACTTCACCGGCTTCGGCTCGTCGAAGCGCATCGTGTTCTTCGACACGCTGCTCTCGCGTCTGTCGGGCAGCGAGATCGAAGCGGTGCTCGCGCACGAACTCGGCCACTTCAAGCGTCGCCACGTGATCAAGCGGATGATCGTCACGTTCCTGATCAGCCTCGCGATGCTCGCGCTGCTCGGCTGGCTCGCGCAACGCACGTGGTTCTTCGAAGGCCTCGGCGTGCGTCCGTCGTTGACGGGCAGCAACGACGGCCTCGCGCTCGTGCTGTTCTTCCTCGCGGTGCCCGTATTCCTGTTCTTCGTGACGCCGCTCGGCAGCCTCAGTTCGCGCAAGCATGAGTTCGAAGCCGACGCGTTCGCCGCGACGCAGACCGACGCGAAAGATCTCGTCAACGCGCTCGTCAAGCTGTACGAAGACAACGCGTCGACGCTCACGCCCGACCCGCTCTATACCGCGTTCTATTATTCGCATCCGCCCGCCTCGCAGCGGATCGACCGGCTGCTGCGTCACGCATGAGCGGCCGTTCCCCGAAAGCGTTGCGCGCCGCTGCCGCTGGCGACCGCGCGCAGGACCGCGTGCGCGGCCTCGTGATCGCCGCGCATGGCCGTCACTACATCGTCGCGTCCGAAGACGGCAGCGCGATCCTGCAATGCTTCCCGCGCGGCAAGCGCAGTGAGATTGCCGTCGGCGATCAGGTGCTGTACGAACCGACGTCCGCCGATCAGGGCGTGATCGTCGAGATCGGCGAGCGGCGCAATCTGCTGTATCGCTCGGATCAGTACAAGTCGAAGCTCTTCGCCGCGAATCTCGATCAGTTGCTGATCGTGCTCGCCACCGAGCCGCATTTCAGCGAAGACCTGCTCGGCCGCGCGCTCGTCGCCGCCGAGGAGAACGAGCTGAAGCCGCTGATCGTGCTGAACAAGATCGACGTCGAAGCCGCGCTGCCGCTCGCGCGCAAGCGGCTCGAACTGTATCGCGGGCTGGGTTACACGGTGCTCGAAGTGTCGATCAAGATGCAACCGGACGCCGCGCGCGCGACGCTCGAAGAACATCTGCACGGCCATTCGACGCTGCTGCTCGGCCAGTCGGGCATGGGCAAGTCGACGCTCGTGAATCTGCTGATTCCCGACGCCGAAGTCGCGACGCGCGAAATCTCGACGGCGCTCAACAGCGGCCGCCATACGACCACGTTCACGCGCCTCTACCCGCTTCCGGGCGTCGAAGGCGCGCTGATCGATTCACCCGGCTTCCAGGAATTCGGCCTGCATCACCTGACGGAAGGCAAGCTCGAACGCGCGTTCCCCGAGTTCAGGCCGCTCTTGCCGAATTGCCGCTTCTACAACTGCCATCATCTGCATGAGCCGGGCTGCGCGATTCTCGAGGCCGTCGCCGATGGCCGCATCGCGAAGGAACGGCACGCGCTCTATGCGCAGCTCGTGCACGAGGCGAGCCAGATCGTCCGCTAATCGAGATCATGATGAAGCTGATGCGCGCGCCCAATGTCGTGATCGGGCAGCATTGGGTCAACGTGCTGGCGGCAGCGGGCATCGCGTGCGAATTGCATAACCGCTATCTGAGCGGCGCGATCGGTGAAATTCCGGCGGATCAGTGCGCGCCGGAGTTGTGGCTCGTCGACGAACGCGACGAAGCGTTGGCAAGAAGATTGATCGATGCGGCGCGCAGCGGGCCGGCAGCCGATGCGCCGCGCTGGCGCTGCGCAACGTGCGGCGAAATGCTCGAAGCGCAGTTCACCGTGTGCTGGAATTGCGGAACGGCGCGCGATCCGCTGGACGGTTGAGCGCCGTTTTCGATGTGATTGCTTTCAGGCGAGCCAGACGGCGATCGTCAGCATCAGCAGCAGGATCATCCACAGAATGACCGCGCGCCACACGAGGCCCACCGCCGATTGCAGCGTGCGCGGCGTGCAGTCGTCGCCGACAGGCATCGGGCCGCCGTCGCCCGTCGCCAGCGCGTCGAGACTCGACACTTCGGCGAGCGGACCCGCGAGGCGCGCGCCCAGCGCGCCGCTGCCGGCAGCGAGCAGCACGCCGTCGTTCGCATCGGGCCATTGACGCGCGTGGTTGCGCCACGCATAGATCGCGTCCTCGAAATTCCCGACGATCGCAAAGCCCAGCGACGTTAAACGCGCCGGAATCCAGTCGATCACGAAGAACGCGCGCTGCGCGAAGGTGGAGAACGCAACGGTCCGGTCGTCGGTGGGCTTCGCCCACGTGCGCGCCAGATACTCGGCCGTGCGATACAGCACGGCGCCAGCAGGGCCAACGGGAATCAGGAACCAGAAGAACACGCCGAACACGTGCCGATGCGAGGCCACGACGGCGTGGATGAGCGTGTGGCGCACGATCTCGCTAACGGGCATGTCGACGGTATCCATGCCCGTCCATTCGTTGAGGATTTCACGCGCGCGCGGCACGTCGTCGTTGTTCAGCGACAGATGGATGTCGGTGAAATAGTGGCTGAACTGGCGGAAACCGAGCGTGAAGTACAGCACCGCGACGTTCCACAGGAACGCGAGCACGAAGTGGATCTCGTACAGCACGAAGTAGATCAGGCCCGTGACGAGCGTCCAGGGCAGCACGACGACCAGCCACGCGAGAAAGCCGTGCTTTTCCTTGCCAGCATCGAAGCCGTGCGCCGTCGACTCCGCATGGTATTGAAGGAGCGCCGACACCGGGTTGTTCGGCGACAGCGCGCGCACCTGTTCGAGGATGAGGGCCAACAATACGGAGAAAAAAGTCATGCGAGACGCCGTGCTATTCGAGTTCTTGCCGGGCAGTGGTTGCCGGCCGATCTGGTCCGATGTGCGGAATTGGTCATTACGATAGCACAGGGTCGGATGAGGCTGAGTTGCTGCAATACAAACGTAATGCGGCAGGCCCGTGTGCTATTCGCGCTGCGATACGTCAAGCGGCGAGGAAGCGATAGAAATTGCGCAACATGCCCGCCGTTGCACCCCAGATGAAGTAATCGCCGCCAGTTCCGCCTGGCGTGCCGCGCGGATAGGGCATTGCAAAAAAACGACGATCGCCGCCTTCCCATGTCAGCACGCGCACTTCGTGGTTCTTTGGATCCATCAGGAAGCGCAGCGGGACTTCGAAGATTTCCGCGACTTCGAACGTGTCGGCCTGCACCGTGAACGGCGGATGCACGAGTCCGACGACGGGCGTCACGCGGAATCCGGTGCCCGTCAGGTATTCGGGCAACGAGCCGAGCACTTCAACCCGCGACGGATCCAGCCCTACCTCTTCCTGCGCTTCACGCAGCGCTGTTGCCGTCGTCGTGGCGTCGTGCGGTTCGTGTCGTCCGCCGGGGAAGCTGACCTGCCCCGCGTGATCGTTCAGATGCGCGGTGCGCTGCGTGAGCAGCACGGTCAACCCCTCTTCGCGCACGACCAGCGCCACGAGCACGGCGGCTACACGCGGATCGCTCGTGTCGCGCCAACGCACCTCGCGCGTCTCCTGTTCCCACGGCAGGGTCTGTTCGAAGCGCGCGCGCACGCCGTCCGGCGTCAGACGATCGGGCGCGATGGCGGGCAGAACGACATCTGCCGGTTCGACAGGCAAGCTTTCGGGATCAAAAACGGGACGGGAGGGACGGGAAGGCGCGGTCAATGGAAGTCTCGAAACGAGCGCTCGTGGGACATAACGCTATTTTGACCTGACAAACAAAAAAGCACCCGCGAGGGGTGCTTTTTCTTACAGCTTTTACGCTTGAGCAGCGCGGTCTTTCGACACCAGCTTCTCTTTGATTCGAGCCGACTTGCCCGAACGCTCGCGCAGGTAGTACAGCTTTGCACGACGCACATCGCCACGACGCTTCACGACGATGCTTGCCAGCAGCGGCGAATACGTTTGGAACGTACGCTCGACGCCTTCGCCCGACGAAATCTTGCGGACGATGAACGACGAGTTGAGGCCACGGTTACGCTTCGCGATCACGACGCCTTCGTAGGCCTGAACGCGCTTGCGGTTACCTTCAACCACGTTGACGCTCACGATCACCGTATCGCCGGGGGCGAATTCGGGAATGGTCTTGCCTGCGAGCGCGCGCTCGATTTCTTCCTGCTCGAGTTTTGCAATCAGATTCATTACTGACTCCTGGTGCCATCTTGTCGGCGTTCGTACCTGCCTCGCGCTTCGCGCCCGGCTACGGCCCCGATAGAGGATGGGTTCACATCAGGAACCGGCCACGCATGGACGGTTCCGCCTGGATCTCACGACGTCGCCCGAAGCTTTAAGACTTCGATGCTTCCTTCGCGAGATTTGTGAGCCACGTCTCGTCGGCGCGACTCAACAACTTGTTCTTTCTGGCCTGAACGATCAGATCGGGCCGCTTGTGCAACGTGTTGCGCAGAGCTTCGCGCCGCCGCCATTGCTCGATTTCCGCATGATGGCCACCGAGCAGCACATCGGGCACACGCACACCGTCGTATTCCTCGGGACGCGTGTAGTGCGGGCAATCCAGCAACCCATCGACGAAACTGTCCTGCACCGCCGATTGTGCGTCGTTCAACACGCCCGGCAGATGTCGCACGACGGCATCGATCAACGCCATGGCCGGCAACTCGCCGCCCGACAGCACGAAGTCGCCGAGGCTGACTTCTTCGTCGACGACACGATCGATCAGACGCTGATCGATCGCCTCATAGCGGCCGCACAGCAGGATCAGACCAGGTTCGGCGGCAAAGCGCATGACCTTGTCGTGATTGAGCGTGGCGCCTTGCGGCGACATCATCACGACACGTGCGCCGCCAATGCCCTGCTCCGCCTGCGCCGCTTTCGCGGCGTCGATCGCGTCTTCCAGCGGTTTGGCCAGCATCACCATGCCGGGGCCGCCGCCGTACGGGCGATCGTCGATTGTGCGGTAGTTGTCGGTTGTGAAATCGCGCGGATTCCACGTGCGCAAACCATAACGCTCCTGCTTCGCCGCCCGGCTCGTGATACCCCAGTCGGTCAGCGCGCGAAACATTTCAGGAAAGAGCGTAACGATATCGAACTGCATCGCTCTCTCCGTGAAGCGAACGTTTTAGTAATCGGCTTCCCAGTCGACGATGATCTTCTTCGCCGCCTGATCCACCGTTTTGACATAGACGCCGACGAACGGGATCAAGCGCTCGCCGGTGACCGGCTTGCCGTCTTTGCCAGTAGCCGGATACTCGATGCGCAACACCGACTGCGCACCGTTGTCGATCAGATCTGCCACTTTGCCGAGTTCGACGCCTGCCTCGTTGAAAACATCGAGGCCCAGCAGGTCGACCCAGTAATATTCGTCGGTTCCGAGCGCAGGGAAATCGCTGCGGCGTACGTAGACGCGGTGACCGCGCAACGCAAACGCAGCATCGCGGTCGGCAGTGCCTCCCAGTTGCGCAACGATGCTGTCGCCGTGAACCTTCGACTGCAGGCGGGGCGCCGACTTACGCTCGCGGCCCTTCTCGAGCCACCAGCGTTTGGCGCTGAGCAAGGCGTCGCCGCCATGACCGGCGTCCGCGTGCGCGGCCACCTTCACCCAACCTTTGAGACCGTATGCGTCGACGATCGCGCCGACTTCGACTGCATCGTCCGGCCAGCTTTCCGCCGATTCAGCGCGAGCTTCCTGCGCTTCTGCGGCATTCGCTACGACCTTCTCGACCGGCTTGCGGACGAACGCGCCGAATGACGCCTTCGCGCCAGGCTGCGTTTTCGCCTTCGCGCGACCTGAACTACCCGAATCACGCTCCGACATCAGCGAACCTCAAGCCTGCATACGTCAAACTTGCACATCTCAGACTCGCACAGAACCACTGCTGCACGAGCCGACGATGTACCTTAAAACTGCAATTACGCAGCCGGTTGCGCCTTTTGCGCTTCCTTCACCAGACGCTGAACCGTCGGCGACAGTTGCGCGCCAACGCCTTGCCAGTACGTCAGGCGGTCTTGAGCGATACGCAGCGACTCGCCCTTCGTTGCGACCGGGTTGTAGAAACCAACGCGCTCGATAAAGCGGCCGTCACGACGGCTACGCGAATCGGTTGCGACGATGTTGTAGAACGGGCGCTTCTTCGAGCCGCCACGAGCCAAGCGGATGATGACCATACTAGAATCCTTGAAAACCGGGGTTCGAAACTACTGAAACACGCGATTATATCCCGAAACCAAAATCACAACAAACACTTAGCGGGATAAACTGAAGCATCAGCGCGGAGCCAGCGCTTAAATTCTGCTTCATCCGACGCCCAAATCGTCCGAACAACCCCTCTGGGAAAGCCGTGAAGCACTTCACGAGGCGGCTTCTTGCGGTGCTCGCGAGACCGTCGCGCCGACGCCACGTCGTGTGCGCCGCCGGGATTCCATGCAGGACAGCAGCGGTACGGCTCATCGGTCTGGCCAGGCTCCCGGCATAAGCAGCGACACGTGCCGCACGCTAAGCGGGCGGCGTAGAATGCGCGTCGGCTGTGCGTCGGATGCGCAGCCATCGCAAGCCATCCGTCATCCTGTCGCTCACGTTCATGGCCACTGTCGCTACGCATAACTCGCGCTTTCGCTCGAAGACCCTTACCGCCGCGCTCGCTTTCTTCTTTGGCACGCTCGGGGCACACCGCTTCTATCTGTATGGCCTCCGCGACGTCTGGGGCTGGGCGCATCTCGTCGGCACGATCATCGGCATTCCGGGTTTCATGCTGCTCGCCGCTACTGAGCGTACCGCGATCATGGGCTGGGTGCTCGCGTTTCCAGGCGCCGTGTCGATGCTGGCCGCATTCCTCGCGGCGATCGTCTACGGCCTTCGCCCCGATGAAAAATGGGACGCCCAGTTCAATGCGCACACAGAGCAGCAAAGCCGCTCCGGCTGGACTGTCATCTTCGTCGTGATCTTTTCGCTGCTGATCGGCGCCTTCCTGTTGATGACTGGGCTCGCGCTATCGTTCCAGACGTACTTCGAGTCTCAGGTCGAAGCCGCGAAAGCGATCTCACAATAAGCGCCCGCTCAGAGTCAGAAGAGACTCATCTGAGACGAGCTTGCCGGCGCGGCGGGTTTAGCCTGCTCGACGCGACGGAAGTGCGACATGTCGAGAATGCCGTGATTGCGCGCATTCAATCCAAGCCGCCGAACCGCGTTCGCAAAGCGATGCTTCAGCAGATCGGCCCATAGCCCCTCGCCTTTCATACGCGTCGAAAACGACGAGTCGTAGTCCTTGCCGCCGCGCATATCGCGCACGCGGTTCATCACGCGCTCGGCGCGGTCGGGGAAATGCGCGTCCAGCCAGCCCTTGAAGAGCGGCGCCACTTCCCACGGCAAACGCAGCACGATGTAGCTCGCGCTGGTTGCGCCCGCTTCCGCGCAGGCTTCGAGCACACGCTCCATGTCCTGATCCGTGACGAACGGAATCACGGGGGCGATGCTGACGCCCACAGGAATGCCCGCCTCGCTCAACGCACGGATCGCTCTCAGCCGCCGTGCGGGCGTCGCAGCGCGCGGTTCGAGCGTGCGGGCGATGTCGGCGTCGAGCGTCGTGATGGTGATCGCCGCCATCATCAGCCCTTTCTCCGCCATCGGCGCCAGCAAGTCGATGTCCCGCTCGATCAGCGAGTTCTTCGTGATCGCCGCGAACGCCTGATTGTGATCGCTCATCACCTGGATCACGCGCCGCGTGAGTTGCAGATCGCGTTCGGCGGGCTGCCACGCATCCGTATTCACGCCGAGTGCGATCGGCTCCGGCACATATGACTTCTTCGCCATCTCGCGAGCGAGCAACTCGGGCGCGTTGACCTTCGCGTAGATCCGGCTCTCGAAGTCGAGCCCCGGCGACAAGCCGAGATAGCTATGCGTAGGCCGCGCGAAACAATAGATGCAGCCGTGTTCACACCCGCGATAAGGATTCAGCGACACGCCGAACGGAATATCCGGCGACTGGTTGTGCGTAAGGATGCTCTTCGCACGCTCCTCGAACACTTGCGTACGCAGCGCGGGACGGCCGCTTTCCTCTTCCGACGGCGCGATCCAGCCGTCGTCGATCGCCTCGCGCTGATCGACTTCATAGCGGCCCTGCAAATTCGTGATCGCGCCCCGCCCTTTGCGCGGAGCAGGCGGCGCGATCGGATATTCGGGAATGTCTCGGTCGTAGTCGGTCACGGCACACGTCAAAAGCAACGCTGAATACTGTATAAATATACAGTATTTACGGCTTTTGTCGAGCGTGAGTTTGAGGGCCGGTTCAGTGTCTGACGAGGCTTGCCGGGCGCGTCATTCGCCAACGGCGATCGTCAGTGTTTCCTTGATTTCTTCCATCACGACATAGCTCTTCGACTGCACCGCGCCGGGCAGTTGCAGCAGGATGTCGCCGAGCAGTTTCCGGTAGTCGGCCATTTCGCCGATGCGCGCCTTGATCAGATAGTCGAAGTCGCCCGACACCAGATGACATTCGAGCACCTCGGGAATCTTCTGCACTTCGCGCCGGAACTGGTCGAACATGTTGCCGCTTTTGTGATCCAGCGTGATCTCGACAAACACCAGCAGCGCCGCGCCCAGCTCCGCGGGATTCACGCGCGCGTGGTAGCCGGTGATCACGCCGTCGCGCTCCATGCGCTTGACGCGCTCGATGCACGGCGTCACCGACAGCCCCACCTGCTCGGACAACTCCTTCATCGCGATCCGGCCGTCGATCTGAAGGATTTTCAGGATCTTGTGATCGAGCTTGTCGAGCGCTCGCACGGGATGACGCTGTGTACGCATGGTATTTACTGAAAATCCCAAAAATACGATAACAAAACCTACCCCGACGCAAATAGTATAGCGGTTAACACTGGGTATCCGGCATATCACCTCGTCAATCGAACAAAATCGCGATGCACGAGGTTTCCCACCAAGCCGCGAGCCTTTAGACCTTTATGGAGCAGCTATGCGAGTCGTCGTTCTGGGCAGTGGCGTCGTTGGGGTAACGAGCGCCTATTATCTTGCGCGCGCGGGTCACGAAGTCACGGTAATCGACCGCGAGGCTGGCCCTGCGCTCGAAACGAGCTTCGCCAACGCCGGCCAGATCTCGCCTGGCTACGCTGCGCCGTGGGCGGCACCGGGCGTGCCGCTGAAGGCCGTCAAATGGATGTTCCAGAAACACGCGCCGCTCGCCATCCGGCTCGACGGCACGCAATTCCAGCTTCAGTGGATGTGGCAGATGCTGCAGAACTGCACGTCCGCGCGCTATGCCGTCAACAAGGGCCGCATGGTGCGTCTCGCCGAATACAGCCGCGACTGCCTGCAAGCGTTGCGCGCCGAAACGGGCATCAAGTACGAAGGCCGCACGGGTGGCACGCTGCAGCTGTTCCGCACGCAACAGCAACTCGACGGCGCGGCGAAGGACATCGCCG
Source organism: Paraburkholderia sabiae (assembly GCF_030412785.1). Classification (NCBI taxonomy): domain Bacteria; kingdom Pseudomonadati; phylum Pseudomonadota; class Betaproteobacteria; order Burkholderiales; family Burkholderiaceae; genus Paraburkholderia; species Paraburkholderia sabiae. The sequence continues at coordinate 927,687 of NZ_CP125295.1, read as the reverse complement.
TGCTCGAGGAAGCGAATGTGCCGTACGAACTGCTGATGCCCGCCGATCTCGCGCGTGCCGAACCGGCGCTCGCCGCGACGTCGCACAAGCTGACGGGCGGCCTGCGTCTGCCGGGCGATGAAACGGGCGACTGCCAGCTGTTCACGACGCGCCTCGCCGCGCTCGCCGAACAACTGGGCGTCAAGTTCCGCTACAACACGCCGATCGACGCACTCGCGATGGAAGGCGACCGCATCGCCGGCGTGAAGTGCGGCGGTGAAATCGTGCGTGCGGACAGCTTCGTCGTCGCGCTCGGCTCGTACTCGACGAAGTTCCTCGCGGACATTGTCAAGATTCCCGTGTATCCGCTCAAGGGCTACTCGATCACGGCACCGATCGTCGATGCGAAGTCCGCGCCCGTGTCGACGGTGCTCGACGAGACGTACAAGATCGCAATCACGCGCTTCGACGACCGGATTCGCGTCGGTGGCATGGCCGAGATCGTCGGCTTCGACAAGAAGCTGAAGCAGGCGCGCCGCGAAACGCTCGAAATGTGCGTCAACGACCTGTTCCCGGGCGGCGGCGATACGTCGAAGGCGACGTTCTGGACGGGTCTGCGTCCGATGACGCCGGACGGCACCCCCATCGTCGGCCGCACGCCCGTGTCGAACCTGTTCCTGAACACGGGACATGGGACGCTCGGCTGGACGATGTCGTGCGGTTCGGGTCAACTGCTCGCCGATCTGATCTCGGGCAAGCGTCCGGCGATTCAATCGGGCGATCTGTCGGTGCATCGCTATCTCGGCGAAACGGCGGGTCAGACGCGTCCGGCTTATGCCTGATTCGTTTTACTGAGTTTCGATGTGAAAACGGCGCCCTTGGGCGCCGTTTTTGTTTGCTGCTTGTGTGTCGTCTTGTTAGAACTGGTCTTCGTGTAGCGCCAGCACGCCTTCGCCACCTTTTGCGCTGGTAATCGATGCTTCGAGCGCTACGGCCTGCGACAGCACGTGTTCCGCAAAGAATTGCGCAGTTGCGATTTTTGCGCCGTAGAACGACGGATCGCTCGCGTGCTTTTCTTGTGCAGCGAGCATCGCGCGCGCCATCTGCCAGCCGCCCAGCACGATCCCCGCGAGCTTCAGATACGGCACGCTGCCTGCGAACACTGCGTTCGGATCGCTCTTCGCATTTGCGACGACGAACGCCACCGTCGATTGCAACGCATCATGTCCACGCGACAGATGCTTTTGCATCGACTCGAAGGCTGCGCCCTTCTGCTGCTTCAGAGCTTCGACGGTCTCTGCGATGCCCGCGAGCAGCTTGCTTGCGACCGCGCCGCCATCGCGCAAAGTCTTTCGACCAACAAGATCGTTTGCCTGAATCGCCGTCGTGCCTTCGTAGATCGGCAGGATGCGTGCGTCGCGGTAGTACTGCGCCGCACCCGTTTCCTCGATGAAACCCATGCCGCCGTGCACCTGCACGCCGAGGCTCGCCACATCGACGGAAAGCTCCGTGCTCCAGCCCTTCACGATCGGCACCAGGTATTCGTAGATCGCCAGGTGCTCGGCGCGCTTCGCTTCGTCGGCGTGATGATGCGCGACGTCGCTGTGCGATGCGGCGACATACGCCAGCGAACGTGAGGCTTCCGTAAGCGCACGCATCGTCGACAGCATGCGCCGTACGTCCGGATGATGAATGATCGACACGGCCTGCTTCGCCGAACCATCGACGGGACGACTCTGCACGCGTTCTTTCGCATACGCGACGGCCTTCTGATACGCACGGTCCGCGACGGCCACGCCCTGCATGCCGACCGCAAACCGCGCCGCGTTCATCATGATGAACATGTATTCAAGGCCGCGATTCTCTTCGCCGATCAGCTGACCGATTGCGCCACCATGATCGCCGAACTGCAGAACAGCAGTCGGGCTCGCCTTGATCCCGAGCTTATGTTCGATCGACACACAATGCACGTCGTTGCGCTCGCCGAGCGAGCCGTCTTCGTTCACAAGAAACTTCGGCACGAGGAACAGCGAAATGCCCTTCACGCCTTCGGGCGCATCGGGCGTGCGCGCGAGCACCAAGTGCACGATGTTGTCCGCCATATCGTGCTCGCCCCACGTGATGAAAATCTTCGTGCCGAACACCTTGTACGAACCATCGCCTTGCGGCTCGGCACGCGTGCGTACCATCGCGAGATCGGAGCCGGCTTGCGGCTCGGTGAGGTTCATCGTGCCCGTCCATTCGCCGGAGATCAGCTTGGGCACGTAGGTCTGCTTTTGCGCTCCGCTGCCAGCGGTGAGCAACGCTTCAATAGCGCCATCCGTCAACAACGGACACAAAGCAAACGACAGATTCGACGCATTGAGCATTTCGATGCACGCCGTCGCGATCAGCTTCGGCAGCCCCTGCCCTTCGTATTCGACCGGGTGCTGCACGCCTTGCCAACCACCCGCGGAGAACTGGCGAAACGCATCGGCGAAACCGGGCGTCGCCGTGACCTTACCGTCCTTCCAGCTACTCGGATTGCGGTCGCCTTCGACGTTCAACGGCGCCAGCACTTCTCCGCACAGCTTCGCGGATTCTTCGAGCACGGCCTGTGCGGTATCGGCGTTCGCTTCCTCGAGTCCGGGCAGCGCAGCGATATCGTCCAGTCCGGCCAGTTCCTGCATCACGAACATCATGTCCTTGATGGGTGCCGTGTAGCTCATGGTGTGTCTCCTCCCTGGCTCAAATGAAAAAAGAGGCGCTGGATGTTTCATCCTCGCGCCTCTTTCCTGGTGTCGCGCGCCCTCAGACGGCGCGTCGTTCGATCAGCCGAGTTCCTTCACCAGTTCGGGCACGACGGCGAACAGATCGCCAACCAGACCGTAATCCGCGACGCTGAAGATCGGCGCTTCTTCGTCCTTGTTGATCGCGACGATAACCTTCGAGTCCTTCATGCCTGCCAAGTGCTGGATCGCACCCGAGATGCCGACCGCGATGTACAGCTGCGGCGCGACGATCTTGCCGGTTTGACCGACCTGATAATCGTTCGGGACATAACCCGCATCGACAGCTGCGCGCGACGCGCCCATCGCTGCGTTGAGTTTGTCCGCCAGAGGCTCGAGAACCTTGTTGTAGTTCTCGCCGCTACCCAGACCCCGACCACCCGACACGATGATGTTCGCCGACGTCAGTTCCGGACGGTCGAGCTTCGTCACTTCGCGGCTCACGAACTGCGAGATGCCGGAGTCAGCCGCCGCTTCGATCTTCTCGACCGATGCGCTGCCGCCTTCCGCTGCTACCGGATCGAAACCCGTCGAGCGAACCGTGATGACCTTGATCGGGTCAGCCGATTGCACGATCGCGATCGCATTGCCTGCGTAGATCGGGCGTTCGAACGTATCGGCGGAATCGACTGCCGTGATGTCGCTGATCTGCGCGACGTCGAGCTTCGCGGCGATACGCGGCGCGATGTTCTTGCCGTAGGCCGTAGCGGGCGCGAGGATGTGCGAAAAATCCTTCGCGATGTTCAGCACCGTCGCCTCGATGTTTTCCGCGAGACCTTCGGCCAGTTGCGGCGCGTCAGCCAGCAGCACCTTGGCCACGCCCGCCACCTTCGCAGCCGCATCAGCAGCACCTTGCGCGTTGTGACCAGCGATCAGCACATGCACGTCGCCACCGATCTTCTGCGCGGCAGCGACCGTATTCAGCGTCGCTGCCTTGAGCGCCGCGTTGTCGTGTTCAGCAATTACCAGAATCGTCATTTCATTCGTCTCCATGTGCCCGTAGAAATCAAAGCACCTTGGCTTCGGTCTTGAGCTTCTCGACCAGCGTCTTCACGTCGGCCACCTTCACGCCAGCCGAGCGCTTCGGCGGCTCGCTGACCTTCAGCGTCTTCAGACGCGGCGTGACATCGACGCCCAGGTCTTCCGGCTTCACGGTTTCGAGCGGCTTCTTCTTCGCCTTCATGATGTTCGGCAGCGTCACATAACGCGGCTCGTTCAGGCGCAGATCGGTCGTCACGACTGCGGGCAGCTTCAGCGACAGCGTTTCCGCACCGCCGTCGACTTCACGCGCTACGGTTGCCTTGCCGTCAGCCACAACAACCTTCGATGCAAACGTCGCTTGCGGCAGATTCGCCAAAGCAGCCAGCATCTGGCCGGTCTGGTTGGAGTCGTCATCAATGGCCTGCTTGCCAAGAATGACGAGCTGCGGCTGTTCCTTGTCGACCAGCGCCTTCAGCAGCTTCGCGACAGCCAGCGGCTGCAGGTCTTCATTCGATTCGATCAGGATCGCGCGATCCGCGCCGATTGCCAGCGCCGTGCGCAGCGTTTCCTGACATTGCGTCACGCCTGCCGACACGGCGATCACTTCCGTCGCCACGCCCGCTTCCTTCAGACGCACGGCTTCTTCGACGGCGATTTCGTCGAACGGATTCATCGACATCTTCACATTGGCAATGTCGACACCCGTGTTGTCCGACTTCACGCGGACCTTCACGTTGTAGTCAACCACTCTCTTGACTGGCACCAGGATTTTCATGCACACGCTCCAAAGTTACGAATACGTCAACCCGACGGACATTATAGCGATAGCCTCTGCGGCAGCCGCTCCGGGATTGCTTGGTATTGAGGATATCGCTCCCCGACAGGATGACGGAAATAGCGAACGGTCGTGCTATTCTAAACCGGAAAAAACCCGGAGGCCAAGTCCGGGTTCTCACCGATAAGTCTGAGCAATCGCATGAACGCCAGCGGCGTCCACGCGATTCAACCGGCCTTCAACCAAAGTTCACCAGGCCGCGATCACCGCGCCGCCAAACTTGCTCTCGATGTACTGCTTCACTTCCGGCGAGTGGTAAGCCGAGATCAGCTTCGCCACCCACGGCTTGTTCCGATCCGACTCGCGGATCGCGATGATGTTCACGTACGGACCCTTCGGATCTTCGATCGCGATTGCGTCCTGCTTAGGCTTCAGACCGGCTTCCATCGCGAAGTTCGTGTTGATGGCCGCTGCGTCGACGTCGCCGAGCGAGCGCGGAATCTGCGCTGCGTCGAGTTCGACGATCTTCAGCTTCTTCGGGTTCTCGGCGATATCGAGCGGCGTCGCCTTCAGGCCCGCGTCGGCGCGCAGCTTGATCAAGCCCTGCTTCTGCAGCAACAGCAACGCGCGGCCGCCGTTGGTCGGATCGTTCGGAACGGCGATCTTCGCGCCGTTCGGCAACTCGGCCAGCGTCTTGATCTTCTTCGAGTAGATGCCCATCGGGAACGTCACCGTATCGGCGATCTTGATCAGCTTGTAGCCGCGGTCGTTCACCTGCGCCTGCAGATACGGATCGTGCTGGTAGCTGTTCGCGTCGAGGTCGCCGCCCGCGAGCGCCGCGTTGGGCTGCACGTAGTCCGAGAACTCGATGACCTTGATGTTCAGGCCGTTCTTCGCCGCGACCGTCTTCACGACGTCCATCAGTTGCGCGTGCGGGCCGCCCGTCACGCCGACCTTGATCGATTCGTCGGCGAACGCAAGTTGCGATGCGCCGAACAGCGTCACTGCGCTAAACGCGGCTGCCAGCTTGAGAATGAAACGACGTTGCATAAGACCAAACCTTTGAAAATGTTATTTATTTATGGCTCAGGCGACGCACGAGCCAATCCCCGAACGACTGCACCAGCTGCACGAAGACGATCAGGATCACGACGACCGTCACCATCACTTCCGGCAGAAAACGCTGATATCCGTAGCGGATACCGAGATCGCCCAGACCGCCGCCGCCGATCGCGCCCGCCATCGCCGAATAGCCGACCAGCGATACGAACGTGATCGTCAGACCGGCAACGATGCCCGGCAGCGATTCCGGCAGCAGCACCTTGAACACGATCTGCGACGTAGTCGCGCCCATCGCCTGCGCAGCTTCGATCAGCCCGCGATCGACTTCGCGCAACGCCGTCTCGACGAGCCGCGCGATGAACGGCGCGGCGGCGATCGTCAGCGGTACGACAGCGGCCGCCGTGCCGATCGACGAACCGACCACGAGACGCGTAAACGGAATCACCGCGACGAGCAGAATGATGAACGGCACCGAGCGCACCGCATTGACGACGACGCCCATCGCGCGGTTGAACGGCAGGTTCTGCATCACGCCCTGGCGATCCGTCAGATAGAGCGCGACGCCGAGCGGCAGACCGACGGCCGCGCCGATCAGTCCCGAGATGCCGACCATGATCAGCGTCTCCCAGAACGACTGCACGAACATATCGAACATTTCACTCAACATACGACAACTCCTCGACCACCACGCCCTGTTCGCGCAGGAACGTCATTGCCTGCGCCACCTTCGTCGGTTCGCCGCCCGCGAGCACCGCGAGCGAGCCGAACGCCTGCCCCTGAATCTCGTCGATCTGGCCGTGCAGGATGTTGAAGTCCAGTTCGTAGCGGCGAATCGTCTCCGAGAGAATCGGCTGATCGACGCCTGAGCCCGTGAACGCGAGCCGCAGCAAATGGCCGCTGCCCGTCTTGAGACGCTCGGCGACACGCGCCTTCAGCGCGGGCGGCAACTCCTGCGCGATCACATCGCCGATCAGCGCTCGCGTGACTTCGTGATGCGGCTGCAGGAACACGTCGATGACCTTGCCCTCTTCGACCACGCGGCCGTTGTCGAGCACGGCGACGCGATCGCACACCTGCTTGATCACTTCCATCTGGTGCGTGATCAGCACGATGGTCAGCTTCAGCTCGCGGTTGATGCGCTTGAGCAGATCGAGAATCGCGCGCGTGGTTTCGGGATCGAGCGCGGAGGTCGCTTCGTCGGACAGCAGCACTTTCGGCTTGCTCGCGAGCGCGCGCGCAATGCCGACGCGCTGCTTCTGTCCGCCGCTGATCTGCGACGGATAGCGGTCCTTCTGCGCCGACAGGCCGACCAGTTCGAGCAGCGGCAGCACGTGCGCCTCGATTTCCGCGCGCTTCATGCCGGCGAGTTCGAGCGGCAGCGCGACGTTCTCGAACACCGTGCGCGACGACAGCAGATTGAAGTGCTGGAAGATCATGCCGATTTCGCGACGCGCCTCGCGCAGTTGCGCGGCGGGCATCGTCGTGAGATCGAGGCCGTCGACGACGACATTGCCTTCCGTCGGACGCGTCAGCAGATTGATCGTGCGGACCAGCGTGCTCTTGCCCGCGCCGCTGCGTCCGATGATGCCGAACACCTCGCCTTGAGGAATCGACAGATTGACGTTGTGCAGCGCTTCGACCCAGCCCCGTGGCCCTGGAAAACGCTGTGAAAGATTGCGTAGTTCGATCATGAAAAACGAAACGGCGGACTTGCCAGCGGGCGTCGCACGCCCCGGGCACCGGCCGCCGTGACTTTTATTTGAATTTAACCCGACGATTTTACCGCAGTCACGTCATATCCTTTAATAATCAATTCAGCGACTTTCATAACCGACAGGAATTAGAGGATCGCTCGGGCGATTCAAACACGGAGGCGCCTTCGCATGCCGCTATGATCGTGCGCATCCCAATAATAATCGGACGATTGCCTATGGAGACCTCACAGGCCAGTACCGCTTCCGTCGCCTCGCATCCCGAGCGCACGCAAACCACGACACGCGACGGCGTCACTCTGCCGGTCTATCGATGGCGCGCCGCGGGCCTGCGCCGCGCGACGGTCGCGCTGATCCACGGACTCGCCGAACACGCGGGACGATACGCGGCGCTTGCACAGACGCTCAACGCGAACGGCATCGAACTGATCGCCGTCGACTTGCGCGGCCACGGCGACGCACCCGGTCGGCGTGTGTGGATCGAACGCTTCGACGAATACCTGCTGGATGCCGAAGCGCTCATCACCGAAGCGACGCGCAACGACGGCCCGCTGTTCCTGATGGGCCACAGCATGGGCGGCGCGATCGCGGCGCTGCATGCGATCGAGCAGCATCCCGAGAGTCGACGCTCATTGAACGGGTTGATCCTGTCGAGTCCCGCCCTCGCGCCCGGCCGCGACGTGCCGCGCTGGATGCTCGCGCTGAGCCAGAAGATCAGCCGGGTGTGGCCGCGCTTCCCGGCGATGAAAATCGATCCGAAGCTGCTGTCGCGTGATTCGCGTGTCGTCGAGGCAAATGCGAGCGATCCCCTCGTCCATCACGGCGCGATTCCCGCACGCACGGGCGCCGAACTCCTGCTCGCGATGCAGCGCATCGAACAAGGCCGCGCGCATCTGCGCACGCCGCTGCTCATCTGGCACGGCACGGCCGACAAGCTCACCGAACCCGAAGGCAGCCGCGACTTCGGCGCGCACGCCGGTTCGCCCGACAAGACGCTCACGTTCTATGACGGCAGCTATCACGAGACGATGAACGACCTCGATCGCGAACGCGTGATCGACGCACTCGTCGCGTGGATATTGAAACGTTCGGAATGAGCGGGGTCAGCGGCCCGAGGACTGCTTCCAGTCTGGCGGCCGCTTGTCGATGAATGCCTGCACGCCTTCGAGCGCCGACTCGTCCATCATGTTGCAGGCCATGGTCTGGCCGGCCAGTTGATACGCGGCCTCTATGCCCATTTCGAGTTGCCGGTAGAACAGCCCCTTGCCCGCTTCGACGGCCTCGCGCGGCTTCGCGCAAATGCTCTTCGCGAGCGCGGCGACTTCAATGTCGAGCATGTCCATCGGCACCACGCGATTCACGAGACCTTGCTGCTTCGCGGCCATCGCGTCGATGAAGTCGCCCGTCAGCAGCATTTCGAGCGCGGCCTTGCGCGACAGGTTGCGCGACAACGGCACGGAAGGCGTCGCGCAGAACAGCCCGAGATTCACGCCCGACACCGCGAAGCGCGCCGTATCGGCGGCGACGGCGAGATCGCACGTGGCGACGAGTTGACAGCCCGCCGCCGTCGCAATGCCGTGCACGCGCGCGATCACCGGCTGCGGCATCCGCTGGATTGCGAGCATCATCTTTGCGCAGCGCGCGAACAGCGATTGGTAGTAATCGAGCGACGGCGCCGCGCGCATTTCCTTCAGATCGTGGCCGGCGCAAAACGCGCGGCCCGCGCCCGCGATCACGACGACGCGCGCATCGCTCTTCGCGATGTCGGCGAGATGTGCCTGCATCTCGTCGAGCAGCGCTTCGGAAAGCGAGTTGAACGCATCCGGCCGGTTCAGCGTGAGACGCACGACGCCGCGCACGTCATACGCGTCTCGCGTCAATTCGATCAGTGCGCCCGTTGCCTCTGCGTTCATATGCTGCCTCCTCCGATGCGCGCCGCCGCGTTCAGATGTCCGCGAGCGCTCTCACGTGCGCGACGACGCTGCGTCCGAGCGCCGACAGGTTGTAGCCGCCTTCCAGACAACTGACGATGCGCCCTTTCGCGTATTTGTCCGCGACCTGCCGAATCTGCTGCGTGATCCACGCATAGTCGTCCTCGACGAGCGCCATGTTGCCGAGATCGTCCTCACGATGTGCGTCGAAGCCCGCCGACACGAACAGCATCTGCGGCTTGAACGCTTCGAGCCGCGGCAACCAGATCATGTCGATGGCTTCGCGTACGACCATGCCCTTCGAGCGCGCCGCGATCGGCACGTTGCACATATTCGGCGCCTGATTGTCGGCACCCGTGAACGGATAGAACGGATGCTGGAAGATGCTGCACATCAGGACGCGCGTGTCGTTCGAAAACGCGGCTTCCGTGCCGTTACCGTGATGCACGTCGAAATCGATGATCGCGACACGTTCGAGCTTGTGCACTTCGAGCGCGTGCCGCGCGGCAATCGCGACGTTGTTGAAGAAGCAGAAGCCCATTGCGCGCGCCGGCTCCGCGTGATGGCCGGGCGGACGCACGCTGCAAAACGCATTGTCGTAGCGGCCTTCGATCACGGCATCCGTGGCTGCGACGGCGGCGCCCGCCGCGCGCAATGCGGCCGTCCACGTGTGCGGGTTCATCGACGTGTCGGGATCGATTTCAGCGTAGCCGCTCTGCGGCGCACGCTCGCGGATGTAGTCGACATGCGCCTTCGTATGCACGCGCAATAGCGCGGCTTCGTCGGCAAGCGGTGCGGACTCGCGCTCGATCAGCTCGCCGATGCGGCTCGCGATCAGCTGGTCTTCGATCGCCTGCAGACGGGCGGGGCATTCGGGATGCCACTGGCCCATCTCATGCTGCAGGCAGTCTGCGTGTGAATAGAAACCGGTTGCCATGAGTTGATTGTGAGCAGCGCGCTTCGCGAAGTGTCGCGAAGGTGCGCTACATGTCTCCGTCCATTGACGCAAGCGGGTTGCGCGAATACTACGAACTTACCACACGATGCGCCCAGACCGTGATGCAGCAACGCTTCTGCACAGTTTCGAGAATCCCGTCGGGTATACTGCCCCGTAACTTTTTTGCCCCACAGATCCAGTTCACCATGACCGTCAAGCTTGCTCCGTCCGCACTCCATCGGCTACGCGCAACGACTGTAGCCGCCGCGCTGTCCATCGCATGGTGCGCGTTCGCGGGAGTCGGTCCGGCTTCGGCGCAGACCGTCAACAGCAAGCCACGCGTGCAGCTCGCGCAGGGCCAGCCCGAGCAGCCGTCGCAAGGGCAGTTCGAAGAAGAGATCGTTCCGCAACGTTACGCGAACAATGCCGACGTCGACGCGTTCATCAACGACATGGCCGCGCGTTACGACTTCGACACCGCCGCATTGCACGCGCTATTCGCGCGCGTCAGCTATTCGGCCACGGCCGTGAAGCTCGTGACGCCTTCGCCAATTCCGTCGATCAAGAACTGGCGCGTGTATCAGGCGCGCTTTCTCGATCCGGTTCGCATCAACGCGGGTGTGAAATTCTGGCGCGCGAATCAGGCAACGTTGCAACGCGCCTACGAACAATATGGCGTGCCGCCGGAGGTGATCGTCGGCATCATCGGCGTCGAGACGATTTATGGGCGCTATATGGGCAACTTCCGTGTGCTCGACGCGCTCACCACGCTCTCGTTCGATTATCCGAACACGCCGAATCGCGCGGACCGGATGATCACGTTCCGAAAGAATCTCGAAGACTACCTGGTGTGGACACGCGATTCTCAAATCGATCCGACCACAGTGCTGGGTTCGTACACGGGCGCGATCGGCATTCCGCAGTTTCTGCCTAGCAGCATCGTCCAGTATGCAGTCGATTACGACGGCAACAAGAAGATCGATCTGCGCACGAGCCAGGCAGATGCGATCGGCAGCGTCGCGAATTATCTGAAGCAGAACGGCTGGGAAACGGGTCGTCCCGTCGTGTGGAACATCGCGACGGACACGGGCAGCCTCGGCATCGCGCAAGCCGCCGCGACGGGCGCGCCGGAGCCGCGCTGGTCGCTGCAGCAATTGCTGAAGGCGGGCATGCTGATGAACGAGCCGGGTCTCGACACACGCACGGAAGCGGGCACGCCGGTTACCGTCGTCGATCTGCCGTCGCCGGGCCGGGCCACGGAATATACGCTTGGGCTCAAGAATTTCTACGTGCTCACGCGCTATAACCGCAGCTTCTTCTATGCGCTTGCCGTGTATCAGCTTGGTGAACGCGTGAAGGCGCAGATGGCGGCGACGGACGCAGGCACTGCGTCGATGCCGGCAGCGTCGCAGTAATCGCGCTCACGTGACCATAAAAAACGCCGGCAGATGCCGGCGTTTTTCTTTGCAGAGCTGTGTGGAACGCGCTCGCGTTATGCGGGGAACACGCCCGTCGACAGATAGCGGTCGCCGCGATCGCAAACGATGAACACGATGGTCGCGTTCTCGACCTGGCGCGCGATACGCAGCGCCACTTCGCACGCGCCCGCCGACGAGATGCCGCAGAACACGCCTTCGACAGCCGCCATCCGGCGCGCCATCGCTTCCGACGCCGCCTGACTCACGTTTTCGACCCGATCGATGCGGCTGCGGTCGAAAATTTTCGGCAGATACGCTTCCGGCCATTTGCGGATGCCCGGAATGCGCGAGCCCTCTTCCGGCTGCGCGCCGATGATTTCGATCGACGGATTCTGTTCCTTCAGGTACTGCGACACGCCCATGATCGTGCCCGTCGTGCCCATCGCCGATACGAAGTGCGTAATGCGGCCTTCCGTGTCGCGCCAGATTTCGGGGCCCGTCGCTTCGTAGTGCGCGAGCGGATTGTCCGGATTGCCGAACTGGTCGAGGATGATGCCCTTGCCTTCGCGCTGCATCTGCTCTGCGAGATCGCGCGCGTATTCCATGCCACCCGTGACGGGCGTCAGCATGATCTGCGCACCGTACGCGGCCATGCTCTGACGGCGTTCCAGCGACAGGTCTTCCGGCATGATCAGGATCATCTTGTAGCCGCGGATGGCCGCTGCCATCGCGAGCGCGATGCCTGTGTTGCCGCTTGTCGCTTCGATCAGCGTGTCGCCCGGCTTGATGCGCCCGCGCAGTTCCGCTTTCTTGATCATCGACAGCGCCGGGCGGTCCTTCACCGAACCCGCAGGGTTGTTGCCTTCCAGCTTGCCGAGCACGACGTTGTTGCGCGCGCGGATGTCGTCGTCCACGACGCGGACGAGCTGAATGAGGGGCGTATTGCCGATCGTGTCTTCAATCGTTTTGTAAGCCATGTCGGTTGCGTGCTGTGACGGTGCGCGGAGTCTTGAATCCGTCGATTCTAAACTACCGGGCGCGGCGCTGCCGGCAGCCCCTGTCGCGTGCATGGATGCTTCGGCGCTCCCTTCCCTGCCACGAAGCGCCCCGGTGCACACGCAAAAAGCCGCGGCAGGCTGGATCTGCCGCGGGAGCCAGTCATCTGAACGACGGCCGAAGGAGTGACCTGTGGCAACTCCGAAGGGAAGCGTGAGACGGAGGCGAGCGCCCGCCCTGCGTGCCGGGACGTACCGGCGCACATCGGGCGCTCAGTTCATGCATTCAGACCGATGGGTTACTTCTTGACCACCACTGCCGTGTCGTTCTTCGCAGCGGACGCGGACTTCGCGTGCGGCGCCGCAGCCTGTGCGCCAGCAGCAGCGACAGCCGTCGCACCAGCGCCCGATGTACCGACAGCGAGACCTTCGGCCTGCAGACGCTCGACCGTATGGCCGCCGAGACCCTTGACCCGCTTGCTGAGATCCGACGCGTCCTTGAACGGACCGTGAGCCGAACGTTCGTCGAGAATGGCCTTCGCCTTCGCGGGACCGATACCCTTGATGCCGCGCAGCGCGGATTCGTTAGCGGAATTGACATCGACGGAGGCGAACGCCTGGCCGAAAGCGGCGAGCATGGCCGCCGTGACGAGGATTTTTTTGAACATATATGGAATCTCCCTGAAACACCGGCCGGTGACGATCACCGACCGGGAGACTCCAGTCTAGAGAGGTGTACGAACGATTTACACCTGGCCAGATAGCCAACGCACGTAGCGATCGACGCCTTCCTGCACCGTCAGGAACGGTGCGTCGTAGCCGGCTGCGCGCAGCTTGGTCTGGTCAGCTTGCGTGAAGCACTGATACTTGCCGCGCAACGCATCGGGAAACGGAACGTACTCGATCAGCCCGCGCTGCACCAGCTCCGCGAGCGATAGCGCCGGCTCGCCGTCGAGCGCACGCAGCGTGTTGACCACCGTCGACGCGATGTCGTTGAACGGCTGCGCACGCCCGCTGCCCAGATTGAAAATGCCCGACTTCTCCGGATGATCGAAGAAGTACAGATTCACCTTCGCCACGTCTTCGACGGAGACGAAATCGCGCGTCTGTTCGCCTGCCGCGTAGCCGTTGTACTCGCCGAACAGCTTCACCTTCCCTTCGGCGCGGAACTGGTTGAAGTTGTGAAACGCGACGGACGCCATGCGCGCCTTGTGCGATTCGCGCGGCCCGTACACGTTGAAATAGCGGAAGCCCGCGATCTGGCTCTTCGCCGTCGGCAACACACGGCGAATCACCTGGTCGAACAGGAACTTCGAATAGCCGTAGACGTTCAGCGGCGCCTCGACTTCGCGCTCTTCGACGAAACGCGTCGAGCCGCCATACGTTGCCGCCGACGACGCATACAGAAACTGCACGCCCTGTGCGAGACACGCATCGAGCACCGCGCGGCTGTAGCGGAAGTTGTTGTCCATCATGTAGCGGCCGTCGGTTTCCATCGTGTCCGAACAGGCGCCCTCGTGGAAAATCGCGCGCACCTTGCCGAAGTCGCCGCGCGCAAAGCGTTCGACGAATTCCGTCTTGTCGAGATAGTCGTCGATTTCGCAGTCGACGAGGTTCTTGAACTTGTCGGCGCGCGTCAGGTTGTCGACGGCGATGATGCGGTCTTCGCCGCGCTCGTTGAGCGCCTTGACGATGTTGCTGCCGATAAAACCAGCCGCGCCGGTGACGATGAGAGTCATGGTCGTCCTGCAGTGATGAGAGTCAACGGATGCGGAGATGAACCGCCGCGCGCCACGCGATGCAACGGGCGCGCGCGGGCATCAGTGAAAGAGTTCGTCGTAGTCGACAGTGGCCGTGCCGAGCTTGGCGACCACGATGCCGGCCGCGCGATTCGCGAGCGTCACGGCTTCTTCGAGCGGCAGGCCCGCGCCGAGCATCACGGCGAGCGTTGCGATCACGGTGTCGCCTGCGCCCGACACATCATACACTTCGCGGGCTACAGCCGCCGCGTGCAGCTTGCCCGAGTCGGAGAAGAGCGTCATGCCCTCTTCCGAGCGCGTGAGCAGCAGCGCCGTCAGCTCCAGCTCGGTGCGCAGCTTCGTCACGCGGTCCAGCAGATCGGCTTCGGACTTCCATTGCCCGACCACTTCGCGCAACTCCGCGCGGTTCGGCGTGATCAGCGTGGCGCCGCGATAGCGCTCCCAGTCATCGCCCTTCGGATCGACCAGTACCGGCTTGCCCGCCGCGCGCGCCTTCGCGATCATCTGCGTGACGTGCGTGAGGCCGCCCTTCGCGTAGTCCGACATCAGGATCACGTCGTGCGCGGGCAGCAGTGTGTCGTAGCGTGCGAGGCCCGCGAGCAGCGCTTCGTGTGCGGGCGCCTTCTCGAAATCGACGCGCAGCAGCTGCTGCTGGCGCGACAGCACGCGCAGCTTGATCGTGGTCGGCAACTCGGGATCGCGCTCCAGATGCGGCGCGACGCCGCTATCGTCGAGCAGTTGCACGACGCGCTCACCCGGCTCGTCGTGACCGACCACGCACAGCAAGCCAGCCTGTGCGCCAAGCGCCGCCGCGTTGCGCGCGACGTTCGCCGCGCCGCCCAACCGGTCTTCCTGCCGCTGAACGAGCACCACGGGCACGGGCGCTTCCGGCGAGATCCGGTTCACGTCGCCGAACCAGTAGCGGTCGAGCATCACGTCTCCGACCACCAGCACGCGCGCCGCAGCGAGGCGGTCGCGCGCGATGATGCCTACGTCGGGCGCGAGCGTCGCGCCTTCAGGTACGGCGGGAGTCGGATGAAGTTTGAGCGGGTCGTGCATAAGGACGTCCAATCGAGTGATAGTCGATGCCGAGCTCGGACATCGCCTCGGGTTCATACAGATTGCGGCCGTCGAAAATCAACGGCGTTTTGAGCTGCTTCTTCAGATGTCCGAAGTCCGGGCTCTTGAATTCCTTCCATTCCGTGACGATCACGAGCGCGTCGGCGCCTGTGAGCGTCTCGTCCTGTGTGCTCTCGAAATGCAGACGCGCCTGTTGCTCGGGTGCATTGGCCAGATCGAGCGCGAACACACGCTTCGCTTCCGTCGTCGCGACGGGATCGTACGCATGCACCGTCGCGCCGCGCGCGAGCAGTTGCGCAATCACGCGACGGCTCGGCGCTTCGCGCATGTCGTCGGTATTCGGCTTGAACGACAGGCCCCACACGGCAAACTTGCGGCCGCTCAGATCCTCGCCCAGCGAACCCGTGATCTTGCGCACGAGCACTTCCTTCTGCTCGCTATTGACCTCTTCGACGGATTCGAGAATGCGCAGGTTGTGACCCATCTCGGCGCCCGTGCGGATCAGCGCCTGCACGTCCTTCGGGAAGCACGAGCCGCCGTAACCGACGCCCGCGTACAGGAAGTGATAGCCGATGCGCGGGTCCGAGCCGATGCCGCGACGCACGGCCTCGATGTCCGCGCCGACGGTATCCGCCAGATTCGCCATCTCGTTCATGAACGAGATGCGCGTGGCGAGCATCGCGTTGGCTGCGTACTTCGTGAACTCGGCCGAACGCACGTCCATATACAGCGTGCGTTCGTGGTTGCGGTTGAACGGCGCGTACAGACGGCGGATCTTCTCGCGTGCCTTGTCGCCGTCCTCGTCGTTGTCCACGCCGACGACGATGCGATCCGGACGCATGAAGTCCTCGACGGCCGCGCCTTCTTTCAGAAATTCCGGATTCGATACGATCGAAAAGCCGTGCTGCGCGCTGTCCTTGAGGCCGCGCTTCGCCAGCTCTTCCGCGATCACGCCGCGCACGCGCTGCGCGGTGCCGACGGGCACCGTCGATTTGTCGACGACGACCTTGAACTCGTTCATCGTGCGGCCGATGTTGCGCGCGGCTTCGAGCACGTATTGCAGGTCGGCCGAACCGTCTTCATCGGGCGGCGTGCCGACGGCGATGAACTGGACTTCACCGTGCGCGACGCTGGCCGCGACGTCCGTGGAAAACGTGATACGCCCTGCCGCGCGCGAACGCGCGATGATTTCCTGCAGGCCCGGCTCGTGAATCGGCATGCCACCGTTGTTGAGAATGTCGATCTTGCGCGGATCGACATCCAGACAGAAAACGTCGTTGCCGACTTCGGCAAGGCATGCGCCCGTGACAAGACCTACGTAACCCGTTCCGATAATGGTGATTTTCATACGCTTCCCGGTAGATGATGCGGGTTCAATGTTCGACGCTTCGGTGCTGCGCGACGGCCCTGTGACATGCGTTCATGCACGCGACCGGCATCAGCTCGATGCCGTGATCGGCTCGACGCGGCGCGGCGCGTAGGTTTCCCAACCGCTGCAGCCCGGACACTGCCAATAGAACAGGCGCGCCCGGAAGCCGCAGTTCTGGCAGGTGTACCGCGGCAGATTCTTGGTGCGCTGGCGGATCAGCGTGCGCATCAGTTCCAGTTCGCTGCGGCGCGGCTCTTCGGCCACCGCCTGCTGCGCTTCGAGCAGGCGCGTCATGCCCGCGAGATTCGGCGACTTCTGCATCTGCGTGCGCGCGAGCGCGTGCGCCGCTTCGGGACCGCGCAGCGCCGAGACGTGCTGATACGCGACGTCGAGCAGATCGTTCGACGGATAGCGGTCGACCCACGTCGTCAGCAGATCGGCGCCGTCTGCCTGACGGCCAAGCGCTTCGTACGCCTTCATCAGCTTTTCGGCGACGAGGGGCAGATAGGACGCGTTCTGTTCCTCGACTCGCAGCCATTGCTCGATCGCCTTCTCGTACTGTCCGGCCGCCGCGTCGACGTCGCCGAACAGGATCGTCGCGCGCACGTTCTGCGGATGCGCCTTCAGCGCGAGATCCAGCTGACGGCGTGCCTCGTCCGGATTCTTCTGCTGCAGCGCTTCCTGTGCCAGTTCGCAATGGAAGTGGCCAATATCCTTGTCGAGCGACGCGGCGCCCATCGTTTCGAGCCGCCGCGCGGTATCGATCGACTTGTTCCAGTCCTTCTCGATCTGATAGATCGTGAGCAGCGCGCGCTGTGCGCCGAGCGCATAGTCACCCGATTCGAGCGCCTTGAAGGTCTCTTCCGCGCGATCCAGCAGGCCGGCTTTCAGGAAGTCCTGGCCCAGTTCGTACAACGCATGGTCGCGCTCGGTGACGGGCAGATCCGCACGGCTCAGCAGGTTCTGGTGCACGCGGATCGCGCGATCCGTTTCGCCGCGACGCCGGAACAGATTGCCGAGCGCGAAGTGCAGTTCAATCGTTTCCGGGTCGAGCTTGACGACTTCGATGAAGGCGTCGATGGCCTGGTCCGGCTGCTCGTTCAACAGAAAGTTTAGTCCGCGAAAATAAGAGCGCGGCAGATTGGCGCTTTCGGACAGCAGCGCCTTGAGGTCGTAGCGCGCAGCCACCCAGCCGAACGCAAACGCGACGGGTATGACAAGCAGCCACCAGAGGTCTAGATCCATGCGAATGTGCGGAGTGCGAAAGAGGCCGTGCGCCAGTGGCACACGGCGTTAGAAGGCTAGATGAGCGGGGGCATCGGCGGCTCTTCGACGACAGCGGGCGTTTCGCGCGCCACGCGCAGCTCGCGCTTCAGCCGGCCGTTTTCCATCCGCAGACGGAACATCGCCGGCAGCGACGATACGAGCCCGGCCAGCAGGCCGACGACGAAGAACGCCAGCCCGATCAGAATCAACGGCGCCTGCCACGCATACCCGGCGAGGAAATTCAGCGTAGCGCTTTGCGTATTGGACAGTGCAAGCACCAGCAGCAGCACGAACACCAGTACGCGAATCAGCCAGACGATAAATTTCATGTATTGATCTCTTGACGGCGGTTGCGGGATGACGCCGGCTTGATGACGCGTCGCGCCACGGTGTTCGCCCGCGCCGAAGTGACCCGTATTGTAAATGAAGCCTATGGGGACTGGCAGAGGCATGCCGCTCGTGATGCCTTACTGTCGCTAAAGGGATGAGAAATGTGCGCGATCGTGGTGTGAATCGGCCTCGGAACGCGGCCTTGGAGCCGATTCACTTGCGACAGACGAAAAAAAAGCGCCCTAAGGCGCTTTTTTCTGGTCAATGCCGTTTGACTGGCTTAGCCGCGGCGAACTTCAACCGGAACTGCGAAAACTACACAGAGCCGGCTCAAAGATCGTCGTCCGCGGCTTCGTCTTTCAAAGGCTCGCCCGCACGACGATCGACGCGTTCGCGCAACTCCTTGCCAGGCTTGAAGTGCGGCACGTGCTTCTCGGGCACCAGCACTTTTTCGCCCGACTTCGGGTTGCGCCCGACGCGGGATGGACGGCGGTTCAAGCCAAAGCTGCCGAAGCCGCGAATTTCGATGCGATGGCCGTTCGCCAAGGCGTCCGACATCGCATCGAGCATCGTCTTCACCGCGAAATCCGCATCCTTGAGGACAAGTTGCGGAAATCGCGTAGCCAGCTGGGCGACCAATTCCGATTTGGTCATACTGCAGCAGACCCCTTAAGGCTTACTGGTTCTGGCCGTCGAGCTTGGCCTTCAGCAGCGCGCCGAGGTTCGTCGTGCCGCTTGCTGCCGAGTTCGTGTCGGCTTGCAGGCCGCGCATCGCTTCCTGTTGCTCAGCCGAGTCCTTCGCCTTGATCGACAGGTTGATGCCACGCGACTTGCGGTCGATGTTGATGATCATCGCATTGACCTTGTCGCCTTCCTTCAGCACGTTGCGAGCGTCTTCCACGCGGTCTTGTGCGATTTCCGAAGCGCGCAGGTAGCCTTCGACGTCTGCCGTCAGCTGAACCACTGCACCCTTCGCGTCCACCGTCTTGACCACGCCGTCGACGATCGAACCCTTGTCGTTCATTGCAACGAAGTTGCTGAACGGGTCGCCTTCGAGTTGCTTGATACCCAGCGAAATACGTTCCTTCTCGACGTCGATGCCGAGAACGATCGCTTCCACTTCGTCGCCCTTCTTGTACTTGCGGACAGCTTCTTCGCCCGTTTCCGACCACGACAGGTCCGACAGGTGAACCAGACCGTCGATGCCGCCAGGCAGACCGATGAAGACGCCGAAGTCGGTGATCGACTTGATTGCGCCTTGCAGCTTGTCGCCCTTCTTGAAGTTGCGGCTGAAGTCGTCCCACGGATTCGGCTTGCACTGCTTCATGCCGAGGCTGATACGGCGGCGGTCTTCGTCGATCTCGAGGACCATGACTTCGACTTCGTCGCCCAGCTGGACAACCTTCGACGGCGCAACGTTCTTGTTCGTCCAGTCCATTTCCGACACGTGGACGAGGCCTTCGATGCCCGACTCGACTTCAACGAATGCGCCGTAGTCGGTGATGTTCGTGACCTTGCCGAACAGACGCGTGCCCGACGGGTAACGGCGCGAAATGCCTTCCCACGGATCGTCGCCCAGTTGCTTGATACCGAGCGAAACGCGGTTCTTTTCCTGGTCGAACTTGAGGATCTTTGCCGTGACTTCCTGGCCAACCGACAGAACTTCCGACGGGTGACGCACGCGACGCCATGCGATGTCGGTGATGTGCAGCAGGCCGTCGATACCGCCCAGATCCACGAACGCGCCGTAGTCGGTGATGTTCTTGACCACGCCTTCGACGATCGCGCCTTCCTTCAGCGTCTCGAGCAGCTTTGCGCGCTCTTCGCCTTGCGTCGCTTCGATCACAGCGCGGCGCGACAGCACCACGTTGTTACGCTTGCGGTCCAGCTTGATGACGCGGAATTCCAGCGTCTTGCCTTCGTACGGCGTCGTGTCCTTGACAGGGCGCGTGTCGACCAGCGAGCCCGGCAGGAACGCGCGGATGCCGTTGACCATGACGGTCATGCCGCCCTTGACCTTGCCCGTGATCGTGCCCGTCACGAGTTCGTTGTTGTCGAGGGCCTTTTCCAGCGACAGCCACGAAGCCAGACGCTTCGCCTTGTCGCGCGACAGGATCGTGTCGCCATAGCCGTTTTCCAGCGCGTCGATCGCGACGGAAACGAAGTCGCCCGCCTGCACTTCTACCTCGCCCGCGTCATTCAGGAACTCTTCGAGCGGGATGTAGGCTTCGGACTTGAGACCAGCGTTGACGACCACGAAGTTGTGATCGACACGCACGACTTCGGCGGAGATCACTTCGCCAGCGCGCATGTCCTGCTTGGTCAGCGACTCTTCAAACAGAGCCGCAAAGGATTCGGTATTCGGGGTAGAGGTTTGCAGGTCGGACATAAAAATCTGATATTGCATGGTTCTCGCAGCGTCAGGTGAACCACCACGGTTCAGCACTACGGCAAGGAGCGAAAGCCATACGGGGTTAAGGGTTAAACAATCGCCTCGCGTTTCACCGCAAGGCACCAACACGACTACTCAAAAACATTCGATGCGGTCTGTTCCGCGTTCAGCTTTGCGGAACCAGCTCCCGGTACCATTGCACCACCTGTTCGACCGCCTGGTCGATCGACAATGCAGAGGTGTCGAGCAGCTGCGCATCTGCCGCAGGCTTGAGTGGCGCGGCTGCGCGCTGACTGTCGCGCTCGTCGCGTTCACGCAAATCCCGGAGCAAGTCATCCATATTAGCAGAAAATCCTTTTTGGATCAATTGCTTATGCCGGCGGGCGGCGCGCGCCTCGACGCTGGCCGTCAAAAACACCTTCAGCGCGGCGTCAGGAAAGATCACGGTGCCCATATCGCGGCCGTCGGCAACCAGGCCCGGCTGCTTGCGGAAAGCCCGCTGACGGGCCACTAGCGCGGCCCTGACGGGTGCGTGAATGGCGATCGCCGAAGCCCGGTTGCCAATTTCCTCGGCGCGGATGTCGGTCGACACGTCGGCGCCATCCAGCTGCGCGATGCCTTCGCGAAAGGTGATATGGAGTTCACCGACCAGTTTTGCAAGTGCGTCGGCGTCATCGGCGGCGATGTCGTAGCGCACGCTGGCGAGCGCGGCGAGCCGGTACAGCGCGCCGCTGTCGAGCAGGTGAAAGCCGAGCTCGGCGGCGACCAGCGCGGCCACCGTGCCTTTGCCGGATGCGGTGGGGCCGTCGATCGTGATGACGGGCGTCTGGTGAAAGGGGCGGGTCGGTTTCATCGGAGAGGTCGCCCGTCGGAACGGGCGGCACGTGTAGTCAAAGCGGGATCAGGGTTGCGCGAGCGCCAGGAAGCGCTCGAAATAATCGGGGAACGTCTTGCCGACGCATTTCGGATCGTTGATCCGAACGGGCACGCCACCGAGACTCACCAGCGAGAAGCACATCGCCATCCGGTGGTCGTCGTAGGTGTCGATCGCGGCATTCGGGGTCAGCTTTTCGGGCGGCGCGACGACGAGGAAATCCTCGCCCTCCTGCACTTTCGCGCCGACCTTGCGCAATTCCGTCGCCATCGCGGCGATGCGGTCGGTTTCCTTCACACGCCAGCTGGCGATATTGCGCAGCGTAGACGTGCCGTCCGCGAACAGCGCGGCGACCGCGATGGTCATGGCCGCGTCGGGGATCAGGTTGAAGTCCATGTCGATCGGGTCCAGCTTGCCGTGATCGTTGCCGACACCGCGCACTTCGATCCAGTCGTCGCCCATCGTCACGTTCGCGCCCATTTTCATCAGCGCCGTCGCGAAACCGACATCGCCCTGGATGCTCGCGCGCCCCACGCCTTCGACGCGCAGCGGTCCGCCGCCCAGCGCGCCCGCCGCGAGGAAATACGACGCCGACGACGCGTCGCCTTCCACCATGATCTTGCCCGGCGACTGATAGCGCACGCCGCTCGGAATCGTGAAACGCTCCCAGCCGAAACGCTCGACCTCGATGCCGAAGCGCTGCATCAGCTTGATCGTGATCTCGATGTACGGCTTCGAGATCAGTTCGCCCGCCACTTCCACGACCGTCACGCCGCTTTCCGTCTTCACAAGCGGCAGCGTCATCAGCAGCGCCGTCAGAAACTGGCTCGACACGTCGCCGCGCACGCGGATAGGCGCCTCGACCGAAATCTGCGCCGGACGAATACGCAGCGGCGGAAAGCCTTCGTTCTCTTCGTAGTCGATCTTCGCGCCGATCTGCCGCAGACCGTCGACCAGATCGCCGATCGGCCGCTCATGCATACGCGGCACGCCGTGAATCCGATAGTCGCCGCCGTTCACGGCAAGCGCGGCCGTCAGCGGGCGCACTGCCGTGCCCGCGTTGCCGAGGAACAGGTCGGCGCGCGCCGCCGGCAGCGCGCCGCGCGTGCCCGTCACGACACAGGTGTCGCCGTCGCGCTTGACCTTCACGCCGAGCTTTTCGAGCGCGTCGAGCATCACCCGCGTGTCGTCCGAATCGAGCAGATTCGTGATCGTCGTTTCGCCTTCGGCCAGCGCCGCCAGCAATAGCACGCGATTCGAGATGCTCTTCGAGCCGGGCAGACGAACCGTGCCGGATGCACGGGAAAACGGTCCGAGATCGAGATGTTCCATGTGAATTCCAGTGTCCTTTATTTCGACGCGTCGTCGGCGGGCGAGCGCGCGGGCGACGGCTTCTTCGACGGCGCGGCACGTTCCTGCCACGCGCTGCGTGCCGTGCGCGAGCGCGCAAATACCGCTTCGAGCGTCGCGCCGTCGCCGGCTTCGATCGCCGCGCGCAGCCGCGCCAGCACAGCCGTGTAGTCGTCAATTTCATCCAGCAGCGCCGCGCGATTGGCCACGCAGACGTCGCGCCACATTTCCGGGCTCGACGCAGCGATCCGCGTGAAGTCACGGAATCCGCCGGCGGCGAACGAGAACTTCAGTTCAGCATCGGATGAATTGAGAATCTGCTCAACCAGCGCGAACGACAACACGTGCGGCAGATGACTGACCGACGCGAACACGCGGTCATGCTGCCCCGCCGACATCGCGTGCACACTCGCGCCCGTCGCGCGCCACATTGCGGCAATACGCTCGACGGCGCCCGGCGCGTTCTCCGGCAACGCGCACAGCACGACGTTTCGATTCACGTACAGGTCCGGCAACGCCGCTTCGACGCCGCTCGACTCGCGACCTGCGATCGGATGTCCCGGCACGAACTGATTGATGCGCTCGCCCAAAGCAGCATGCGCCGCCGCGACGACGTCGGATTTCGTGCTGCCGGCGTCGGTAACGATGGTGCGCGGATCCAGGAACGGCGCGATGCGTTCGAGCAAAGGCTGCGTCTGAGCAACGGGCGCAGCCAGCAGCACGACGTCGGCGCCGTCGAGCGCGTCGCGCAACGCGGCGTCATCCGTTAGCGCGGCGCTCGCGTCGATCACGCCCAACTCAAGCGCGCGCTCCGTCGATGCAGCCGAGCGGCCCACACCGATCACGCGCCGCGCGCCGCCTACGTCGCCGCGTTCGCGCAACGCGCGAGCGAGCGATCCGCCGATCAGCCCGACGCCGAAAATCACCAGTTTGTCGAAAGAGAACGCTGCCACGTCAGTCACAGAAAAAACGCGCCCCGCTGTCGGTGAGGCGCGTGGATTGCATGGATACGCTCAGGCCGTCGTCGCGAGCGTCTTTTCGAGCGCCGCGATGAACGCCTCGTTTTCTTCAGGCAGGCCGATCGTCACCCGCAGCCACTGCGGCAGACCATAGCTACCCACCGGCCGCACGATCACGCCCTGCTTCAGCAATTCGAGATTCACGCGATTGCCCGCCGCATCGTCATTGCCGACGCGCACCAGCACGAAGTTGCCGAACGACGGCACGTATTCGAGACCGAGCTTGTCGAACACCTCCGTCAAACGACGATAGCCCTGAGCATTCAGTTCCGCGCTCTTCTGCAGGAACGGCTTGTCGTTCAGCGCGGCGATCGCGGCCGCTTGCGCGAGCGTGTTCACATTGAACGGCTGACGCAGACGGTTCATCAGATCCGTCAATTCCGGTTGCGCAATCGCGAAACCGACGCGCAGGCCAGCCAGACCAAACGCCTTCGAGAACGTGCGCGATACCAGCAGATTCGGATAGCGACGAACCCACGCGATCGAGTCGTAGCGCTTGTCGGCGCTCAGGTATTCCGTGTAAGCCTCGTCGAGCACGACGACCACGCTGCGCGGCACCTTCGACAGGAACGCTTCGATGGTCGCGCCGTCGATGAACGTGCCCGTCGGGTTGTTCGGGTTCGCGACGAACACAAGGCGCGTGTCGTCGTCGATCGCGGCGAGCATCGCGTCGAGATCGTGGCCGTATTCGACAGCCGGCACGACGATCGCGCGTGCGCCGAGGCCTTGCGTCGCCAGCGCATACACGGCGAACGAATATTGCGCGTAGACGACCGACTGGCTCTTCTCGACGAACGCGTGCGCGGCCAGTTCGAGAATGTCGTTGCTGCCGTTGCCGAGCGTGATCCACTCGGCGGGCACGTCGTAGTGCTCGGCCAACGCGGCCTTCAACTCGAACGCGTTGGCGTCCGGATAGCGGCCGAGTTCGCTGGCAGCCTGCGCCATCGCCGTCTTCGCCGAGTCGGGCATGCCGAGCGGATTCTCGTTCGACGCCAGCTTCACGATCCGCGCTTCGTCCAGACCGAATTCGCGCGCGACTTCCGAGATCGGCTTGCCAGCCACATAAGGCGCGATCGCGCGGACGTAGGACGGACCGAAAGACGTTGTCATGGATATCTCCGGGTAGCTATCAGGCTTGCGTGTGATTGGGTTGCTTGCTTGCGAAACGAAAGCGGGCCGCGTTTCAGCGGGCGCGCGGATACGAGCCGAGTATCTTCAGGAAGTCGGCCTTCTGGCCGAGTTCGGCGAGCGCGCCGGACACGGACGCATCGTCGCGATGCCCTTCGACGTCGATGTAGAAGTAGTACTCCCACGTGCCGACGCGGGCCGGACGCGACTCGAAGCGCGTCATCGACACGCCGTGCTTCGCGAGCGGCTCCAGCAGCTTGAACATCGCGCCCGGCTCGTTCGCGACCGACACGATCAGCGACGTCTTGTCGTAGCCGCTCGCGCCCGTCGGCTGCTTGCCGATCATCACGAAGCGCGTGCGGTTGTGCGGATCGTCCTGGATCAGCGCATAAGCGACCTGCAGGCCGTATTGCGTCGCGGCGCGGTCGCCGGCGATAGCCGCGATGGTCGGATCTTCGGCCGCCATGCGCGCGGCTTCGGCGTTGCTCGACACCGCCTGGCGCTCGACGTGCGGCGCGTGCGTCGCCAGCCAGCGCTGGCACTGCGCAAGCGCCTGCGCGTGTGCGCACACGCGCGTCACGCCCGCCAGGCCGCCGTTGAGCGTCAGCAGATTGTGGTGGATCGGCAAAGCCAGTTCGCCGCCGATCAGCAACTGCGTTTGCAGCAGCAGATCGAGCGTGCGCGACACCGCGCCTTCCGTCGAATTTTCGATGGGCACCACGCCGAATTCCGCGCCGCCTGCCTCGACCGAACGGAACACTTCGTCGATCGACGAACACGGCAGACCTTCGATCGATTGACCGAAGTACTCGTGCATCGCCTGTTCGCTGTAGGTGCCCGCCGGGCCGAGATACGCCGCGGTGATGTTCTTTTCGAGCGCACGGCTCGCGGCCATGATCTCGCGCCAGATCGCGCTGATGTGCTCGCCGGCCAGCGGGCCGTCGCTCATGTCCTGCAGACGCGCGATCACCTGCTGCTCGCGCTCCGGACGAAACACGGGCGCGTTGAAGTGCTTCTTCACCTCGCCGACTTCGAGCGCGACCGCCGCACGTTGATTCAGGAGCGCGATGAGCTGCGCGTCGATCGCGTCGATCCGTTCGCGCAGCGGTTTGAGTTGAGAATTGAGTTCGTCGTCCATGCTTCTAAAGGGCCAATTCGGGTCCGGCAGGGCCCGGTTCGGAGAGGATGCGCGCCGCGACCGCAAAGATCACGCGCTGCGCTGTTCGAATTCCCTCATGTACTCGACAAGCGCTTTGACGCCTTCGAGCGGCACCGCGTTGTAAATCGACGCCCGCATGCCGCCGACGGACTTGTGGCCCTTCAGCTGCACCAGCCCGCGCGCTTTCGCGCCGGCCAGGAAATCTTCATTGCGCGACTCGTCGGCGAGGAAGAACGGTACGTTCATCCGCGACCGCGCGTTGCGTTCCACCTTGTTCAGATAAAAATTCGACGAGTCGATCGTGTCGTACAGCAGCTTCGACTTTTCGACGTTGCGTGCCTCGATCGCCGTCAACCCGCCCAGCTTCTTCAACCACTTGAACACCAGCCCGGCGATGTAGATCGCGTACGTGGGCGGCGTGTTGTACATCGAATTGTTCAGCGCGACCGTCTTCCATTCGAACGCCGACGGACAGATGCTCATCGAACGTTCCAGCAGATCCTCGCGCACGATCACGACGGTCACGCCCGCCATGCCGATATTCTTCTGCGCGCCGCCGAACAGCACGCCGTACTTGGCGACGTCCATCGGGCGCGACAGGATGTGCGACGAAGCGTCGGCGACGAGCGGAATATCACCGAGGTCGGGAATTTCGAACGTCTCGACGCCGTGGATCGTTTCGTTCGTGCACAGGTGCACGTAGGCGGGGTCGTCGGACAGATTCCACTCGGCGCGCGCCGGAACGTGCGTGAAGCCTTCCGCCGTTTCGCCGCTCGCAGCCAGATGCACTGTGCCGTATTTCTGTGCTTCCTTGAACGACTTTTGCGACCAGGAGCCCGTCACGACGAAGTCCGCGCGCGCCTTGCGGCCCATCAGGTTCATCGGCACGATCGCGTTTTCGCCGAGCCCGCCGCCTTGCAGGAAGAGAATCTGATGACTGGACGGCACCTGCAGCAGTTCGCGCAGGTCCGTCAGCGCCTCTTCATGAATCGTCATGAATTCTTTGCCGCGATGGCTCATTTCCATCACGCTCATGCCGCTGCCGCGCCAATCGAGCATTTCGTCGGCTGCCTGGCGCAGCACTTCTTCGGGCATGGCCGCCGGACCGGCGGAGAAATTGAAGACGCGCATCGTGAGAACCCTGGGAAGCAGGCGCGCGGCGTGTGAAAGAGCCGGAGACCGCGCCTGAAAGAAAATGGCCGTCTGCGCGCAAGCGCAAACGGCCATTATCGCATTGACGCTCAAAACCCGCCAAACCTCGGCGTTTCAAGGGGTTTCACGCATTTCCCTTTTACGCCGCCTGTGACGGACGCTTCGAACGCCGTTCTGCCTTGCTCGACCTGCTTACTTCGCCGGCTTGACGGAAGCGACTTCCTTGTCAGCCTGGTCGCGCGTCGCCTTGATCGATTGCGGCATGTACTTCTGCATCAGACCGTTCACGACGTCGCGGCCAACCTGGTCTTGAACCTGGATGAACTTGCGGCCCGTCGGGCTCTTGTAGAACGCGGTCAGGTCGTTGATTTCCTGCACGCTGTAGTACTTCGCGTAGGCGTCGTACTGAGCTTGCATCGCGTCCTGCTTGAATGCGTCCGTTGCGAACACCTGGCCCGCCGAGTCAACCAGCTTCGGCACAGCGTTCTTTTGCAGCGCCGGGACGGAAGCCTGCTTCTGCTTGTCCGTCATCGTCTTGTTTTCCGACAGTGCGTCCGACAGGATTGCCGGGACGAGCTGCTTGGCCTGCATCTGCGCGCTGTTGCCGATGGCGCCGACCAGCTTCTGTGCGTCGATCGCGTCGAGCAGATTCTTGATGGCAGCCTGTTTAGCCGGATCAACCGGAGCAGCGGCAGCGGCGGGAGCAGCCGGGGCCGGCTGCTGGTTTTGCAGCGCTTGCGCCATCGCGAGCGTCGGCACGAAAGCGGCCAGGACCATCAACTGCTTGAAACGGTTTTGCATCACTACTCCCTAAGAGAAATTAACCTGGTTGCTTCACCGCGCAGGCGCTGCATCGATTCCGATGCACTCAGACTGCCCGCGCGGCTTTACGCATTACTTGAGAAGCTTCGCTGCGGATTACGACGTTTCGCTTTCATCACCGCCGGCTTCGTCGGCAGGCAGGTCGGCGTCGCCGTCCACGTCAGCTTCCGCTTCGGCAATCTGTTGCAGACCGGAAAGCTTGGTGCCTTCATCAAGGCTGATGAGTGTAACACCTTGCGTTGCGCGGCCCATTTCTCGAATTTCCGACACGCGCGTCCGGATCAGCACGCCCGTATTGGTGATCAGCATGATCTGCGCTTCCGGGTCGACCAGCGTCGCGGCGACCACCTTGCCGTTACGCTCGGACGTCTGGATTGCGATCATGCCCTTTGTGCCACGGCCGTGACGCGTGTACTCGGTGATCGGCGTGCGTTTGCCGTAGCCGTTTTCCGTTGCCGTCAGCACTGACTGCTGCTCGTCGCCCGCCACCAGCAGCGCGATGACGCTCTGTCCGTCTTCGAGCTGCATGCCGCGCACACCACGCGCTTCGCGGCCCATCGGACGGACATCGTTCTCGTCGAAACGCACCGCTTTGCCCGAATCCGAGAACAGCATCACGTCGTGCTCGCCGTCGGTGATAGCCGCGCCGATCAGATAGTCGCCGTCATCCAGACCGACCGCGATGATGCCCTTCTTCAGCGGACGGCTGAAGGCTTCGAGCGGCGTCTTCTTGACGGTGCCGAGCGCCGTCGCCATGAAAACGAACTTGTCGGCCGAAAATTCCTTCACGGGCAGAACGACCGTGATCTTCTCGCCTTCCTGCAGCGGGAACATATTGACGATCGGACGACCGCGCGAATTGCGCGAACCCTGCGGCACTTCGTAAACCTTCAGCCAGTACACGCGGCCGCGGTTCGAGAAGCACAGGATGTGATCGTGCGTGTTCGCGATGAAGAGCGTGTCGATCCAGTCGTCTTCCTTCATCTGGGTCGCCTGTTTGCCGCGACCTCCGCGCTTCTGGGCGCGATATTCCGACAACGGCTGCGATTTCACGTAACCGGAGTGCGACATCGTCACGACCATGTCCTGCGGCGTGATGAGGTCTTCCGTGTTCAGCTCGGTCGCGTTCATCTCGATCTTCGAGCGGCGTTCGTCGCCAAATTCGCTCTTGATCGTGACGAGTTCGTCGAAGATGATGGAAGTTATGCGTTCCGGACGTGCGAGGATGTCGAGCAGGTCGGCGATCTGGGCCATCACGTCGCGATACTCGCCGATGATCTTGTCCTGCTCCAGACCCGTCAGGCGTTGCAGACGCATCTGCAGGATTTCCTGAGCCTGCGTGTCCGACAGACGGTAGAGACCGTCGCCCTGCATGCCGTACGCCGGGTTCAGCCCTTCCGGACGATACGCAGCGCGGCCGCCCGACGTCGCGTTGTCGGCTTCCGCGCGCTGCAGCATCTCGCGCACGATCGACGAATCCCAAGAGCGGTCCATCAACTCCTGTTTCGCGATAGGCGGCGTGGGCGCAGCCTTGATGATCGCGATGAAGTCGTCGATGTTGGCGAGCGCGACGGCGAGGCCTTCGAGCACGTGGCCGCGTTCGCGCGCCTTGCGCAGTTCGTATACAGTGCGCCGCGTCAGCACTTCGCGACGATGCGACAGGAAATGCGAGAGCATTTCCTTCAGGTTCAGCAGCTTCGGCTGGCCGTCGACGAGCGCGACCATGTTCATGCCGAACGTGTCCTGGAGCTGCGTTGCCTTATACAGATTGTTGAGAATGACCTCAGGCACTTCGCCGCGCTTCAGCTCGATCACGACGCGCATACCGCTCTTGTCGGATTCGTCGCGAATGTCCGAGATGCCTTCCAGCTTTTTCTCATTCACCAGCTCGGCGATACGCTCGAGCAGCGAACGCTTGTTCACCTGATACGGCAGTTCGTCGACGATGATCGCCATGCGCTGACCGCGATCGATCTCTTCGAAGTGCGTGGTCGCGCGCATCACGACGCGCCCGCGTCCCGTGCGGTAGCCGTCGCGCACACCCTGCACGCCGTAGATGATGCCGGCCGTCGGGAAGTCCGGCGCCGGCACGATCTCGATCAGTTCGTCGATCGTCGCTTCGGGGTTCTTCAGCAGGTGGTGACAGGCGTCGACGATTTCGTTCAGGTTGTGCGGCGGAATGTTCGTCGCCATGCCGACTGCAATACCCGACGAACCATTGATCAGCAGGTTCGGAATGCGCGCGGGCAGAATGGACGGCTCGTTTTCGCTGCCGTCGTAGTTCGGCTGGAAGTCGACCGTTTCCTTGTCGATGTCGGCGAGCAGTTCGTGGCCGATCTTCGCCATGCGGATTTCGGTGTAGCGCATCGCCGCGGCATTGTCGCCGTCGACTGACCCGAAATTGCCTTGTCCATCGACGAGCATGTAGCGCAGCGAAAAGTCCTGCGCCATCCGGACGATCGTGTCGTAGACAGCCGAGTCGCCGTGCGGATGGTACTTACCGATTACATCGCCGACGATACGCGCCGATTTCTTGTACGCCCGGTTCCAGTCGTTGTTCAGTTCGTGCATGGCGTACAGCACGCGCCGGTGCACCGGCTTCAGGCCATCGCGGACATCGGGAAGCGCGCGCCCTACGATCACGCTCATCGCGTACTCGATATACGAGCGGCGCATTTCCTCCTCTAGGGAGATTGGTAGAGTCTCTTTGGCGAATTGATCCATTGTCCGTATCGTTTACGCGCGAAGACGATGAGGGAAACGCGTTCTTCACCTCACCGCTTGGGCCTACCCCTGGGTGTACTTCCTGTGCGGCTGCGAGCGCAGCGCATCACGCGATTCTATCATGCGGCGCACCCGCCCCCGGCGACGTGCGTATACCTATTAGTGGGACGTCGAAAAACGGCACTTGGAAGCGCCTCGCGCGCGTGATGACCGGGCCCGGAAAATGCTCCTTGTCAAGCCGCCCGAAGCGGCCTCCGGCGGCCTCTTGACGAACTTGACACCTTTTGTTGCGCATGCACCACATTCGACCGGGCGTATGGATAGGGGGCGGATTTTTTTATCGTCGGAAGGGAACGATATGGCAAAATGCCAACGCACAAGTTTAGACACTGCTCGAAGTCTATACACAGCGTCTTTTGTTCTGCACCGATGTTATACTTCGAGCAATGTATGACTGGTCTACGTCAACAGGCTCGCAGTAAACCTGCGGTAATCTCAATTTCGAGAGGAGAAATATGAATAAACTTTCAAAGCTCGCGTTCATTGCAGCTACCGCAGTTATGGCTGCATCCGCTTCGGCACAGTCGGTGCCGGCGTCGCGACAAGCCACGAACGACAACTGGGTGAACGGCACCGGCGAATACGTGTGGATGAACGGCACGAACGAGCTTTGCTGGCGCGATGCGTTCTGGACGCCGGCAACGGCTAACGCAAAGTGCGATGGCGCACTGGTCGCACAAGCACCGACCCCGCCGGCACCGGCACCGGTTGCTCCGGCAATCACCAGCCAGAAGATCACGTACCAAGCTGATACGCTGTTCGACTTCGACAAGGCTATCCTGAAGCCGGCTGGCAAGGAAAAGCTGGACGATCTGGCATCGAAGATTCAAGGCCTGAACCTGGAAGTCGTCGTGGCCACGGGCTACACCGACCGCATCGGTTCGGACAAGTACAACGACCGTCTGTCGCTGCGTCGTGCACAAGCTGTCAAGGCATACCTGGTCAGCAAGGGCATCGAAGCCAACCGAATCTACACGGAAGGCAAGGGCAAGCGCAACCCGGTTACGACGGGCTGCAACCAGAAGAACCGCAAGCAACTCATCGCCTGCCTCGCACCGGATCGTCGCGTGGAAGTCGAAGTTGTCGGTACTTCGAAGCAGTAAGCTACAGAATACCGCAGTATGCAAGCCCCGCTTCGGCGGGGCTTTTTTTATGCCCTCGTGCTCGGCCAGAGCTAGGACGAAGCCGCGACAACCGCGCCGCCCGCGCTGCGCAAGCCGTCAGCGACCCGGCGCTTTTTGCCCGTCCGTGCCCAGCCCTATATACTCAGGGTTTCTCCGATCCACCCCGCTCTTCCTGCCCTCGAGGCCGCATCCGTCATGACCAACGCCGATCCCCACGAACTGCAGAAATTCAGCGATCTCGCGCATCGTTGGTGGGATCCGAACGCCGAGTTCAAACCTTTGCACGAGCTTAATCCCGTGCGGCTCAACTGGATCGACTCGCACGCGTATCTCGCAGGCAAGCGCGTGCTCGACATTGGCTGCGGCGGCGGGATTCTGTCGGAATCGATGGCGACGCTGGGCGCAGATGTGAAGGGAATCGACCTGTCCAACGAAGCTTTGGGCGTCGCGGATCTTCACAGCCTTGAAAGCGGTGTAACGGTAAATTACGAAGAAATCGCGGCGGAAGCGCTGGCGGCCCGCGAACCCGCGTCTTTCGACGTCGTCACGTGCATGGAAATGCTCGAACACGTGCCGGATCCGTCGAAGGTCGTCGAGGCGTGCAAGACGCTCGTCAAGCCCGGTGGCTGGGTGTTCTTTTCGACGCTCAACCGCAACGTGAAGTCGTATCTGCTGGCCGTCATCGGCGCCGAGTACGTCGCGCGCATGCTGCCGAAGGGGACGCACGACTACGCCCGCTTCATCCGCCCGTCGGAGCTCGCCGGTTTCGCACGCGCCGCTGGTTTGCACACCGCGGACATCAAGGGCATCACGTACAACCCGCTGACACGCCACTTCGGCCTGTCGAGCGATACCGATGTGAACTACATGCTCGCGTGCCGTCGCGAAGCCTGATCCATTTTTAGCGTCCGGTTAACTGCACCTACTTAAATGAGCGATCCCACGCCCCTGCCTCAGCGAGAAGACGAAGAAGCATCGATCGGTCTTTGCCAGGGCATTCTGTTCGACCTCGACGGCACGCTGGCCGACACAGCGCCCGACCTTGCCGCAGCCGTGAACAGGATGCGCCATGATCGCGGCCTCGAGATGGTGCCGCTGGAACAGTTGCGGCCGCTCGCGTCGGCGGGCGCACGCGGGCTGCTTGGCGGCGCCTTTGGCATCGGCCCGGAGCATCACGACTACGCGTCGATGCGCGACGAGTTCCTCGCCAACTACGAAGCCGATCTTTGCATCGAAACCATTCTGTTTCCTGGTATCGGCGAGATTCTCGACGACCTCGACTCACGCGGCGTGCGCTGGGGCATCGTGACGAACAAGGTCGCCCGGCTGACGGAACCGCTGGTCGCCCAACTCGGGCTGGATACGCGTGCGGGCTGCGTCGTCAGCGGCGACACGACACCGCATTCGAAGCCACACCCCGCGCCGCTCCTGCACGCGGCGAAGGAACTGGATCTGTCGCCGGAGCGGATCGTGTACATCGGCGACGATCTGCGCGACGTGCAGGCAGGCTTTGCGGCCGGCATGGTGACCGTCGCCGCCGCCTACGGTTATTGCGGCAACGACATTCCGCCGACGCAATGGCACGCGAAGCACGTCGTCAATTCGACGGCCGAATTGCTGGGTCTGTTGCGCGACATCAGTTGACGCGACGCCGTTCAGCGTCGACGCCGCGAATGTTTCGCCGTGACTCGCGCGGGCGGCTATTGTAAAATGGATTCTTGGGCCACATCTGTGGCTCATTCCTTCTGCGGGGGCGACCTGGTTTCGACAGGGGTTGCGAAGCGGCTAGGGCATGTCGAGGACCCGTCACCTCGTTAATCAATGGGAAAAACGTAACTGCAAACGACGATACGTTCGCACTGGCAGCCTAAGGGCCGCCGTCCTCTGCCTAGTTCACTGACGGGCTAGTGTCGCAAGACCGGTAGCAATACCGACAGAGGTCATATACGTCAGTTAAGCCTTGGCGGCGTCACGACGTCCGGGTCGAAAATCTAGTGAATCGCCGTAGCGCAGCGTGTTCGTCCGCGTCGCTGCGGTTAAATCAAAAGACAGAACTAAACATGTAGAACTAGTCGTGGAGGACTTCTGGACGCGGGTTCGATTCCCGCCGCCTCCACCAATTTTCAATCTGGTGATACCGCAGGACAGAAACCCGCACGGCGTAAGCTCTGCGGGTTTTTTGTTGCCCTCGGCGTTCACACCGCCCTTCTCACGCCATTTTCAACCTTTTCTGATAGCGGCTCGATCCGGCATGAAGTCAAATGTGCGAACCCAAATTCGCTCAGCACAACTAATCAAACAAGGATGCCCGAACATGAACCAGATAGCCGATCCCATCATGGCCCGCCTCGGCGACCTCACCGACCACGGCGGCAAGATTGTCGAGGCTGCGCAGGATCTGCTCGAAGACGACATCGGCGTGGCGCTCGACGGCCATCTGGTTGCATGTCCGCGCTGCGGCGGCAAATACCAGATCATCGCCAGCGGAAGACGCCGGCACAACGGCAAGCGCATCGCCTACATCGGCGACATCACGATGTGCGGCGCAACGCTCGTACGAGACACCCAGGAGCCGGGCGCTGCGCCGACTGCACCTTAGCAGCGAGCGCCGCCGCACCGAACGAGAAAGCGCGAACGGTCACGCTGCAGCGCGCCCGTACACCTCTTCCGTTTCCCGAATGAACTTGCTGTTGCAGAACTCGCGCTCGGCTTTCGTGCGCGCGCTTTGCCCCATTGCAGGAAGGCGATTGCGGTTCGCGAGCATCGTGCGCAGCCGCTCGGTCATCGCTTGCGTGTCGCGCGGCTCGACGACCCAGCCGTCGACGCCATCGTCGACGTTGTCCGGCAAGCTCGCGTAGCGCGTGACGAGCACGGGCCGCCCCATCGACATCATCTCGCGGCACGCGAACGAAATGCTCTCGATCGCGTACGACACGATAAAGCCGACGTCGAATGCCGCGATATAGTCGCGAACGTCTTCCGTGAAACCCGTGATCAGCAGATGCTCGCTCATGTTCAGCGATTCGATCGCCTGACGCTGCTCGTCATTCGGCTCCGTGCCGACTACCACGAGCACGACCTGCTTGCGCAATTCGTCGGGCAACGCGGCGACGGCGGCGACCATGTCCATCGTTCCCTTGTACCAGTCGAAGCCGGTGATCGTGCCGACCACGAGCTTGCCCGCATGCGCGGCGCCTAACAGCGCGTCGCGTTTGCGCGCGGCGAGCGCGTTTTCGACGGGCGAGTAAAAGCCGATGTCCACGCCATTCGGGATCACCGACATCCCGCAATCCGCGTACACCGAGCCTTCCAGCAGCTTCGCCGCGGGATTCGACACGGCAATCACATGATGCGTCGCGCGCCGCGCCTTGAGCTTTGTCATGAAGTCGCGCTTGACGCGGATCGTGTTGTGCTTCGTGAACACGAAATACGGACGCTTGAACGAAGCGAACATCGTCGCCAGCATCACCAGCCGGTGATCGGGCGAGCCGTTCACATGGACCACGTCGAAACGCTCGCGCTTGAGCAGCGCGCGCAATTCCCGGATCGCGCCGACAAAGCGACCCAGCTCTTTCAGCTTGGCGGGAAATTCCATCGGCAGCGCGCGGATATCGGAGACCGCGCTCGCATGCTGCAAAAGGCGGCTGGTCTTCGGCGCGCCGACGACGACGTCATGACGCGCGGCGAGACCGCGCGCGATCGAAACGACATACGTGTCGTGACCGCCTCCACGACCGTTATGGAAGTTGGTCAGTAGTATTTTCATGCCCGGCTTTCCCCGTATGCGAGGGCTTGACTACGCCACTTCGGCTGCATCGAATCGAAGCAGACCGGCGCAATGCGTTTTGCATTGCCTCTATTTCATTGATCAGGGGAATTATACCGTGCCGTCTTACCGGCCCTTTCGGCGTTCCGGGAACAGGACCTCGAGCGCGTCCGCGGCGATGGCAGCAAAGAATATGTTCGAACGACAGATGGAATAACACGGCGCGGCAGCCGTTTATTCGATGCGCGCGCATTGAATGGCAGTCAACGCATTTAAGGCGCGCGTCCGCCGATCGATTGCATACACTCCATATACAACGTCAAACAGGAGCCGCATCATGCGCAAGACTCTTCTCCTCATCGCCGCGCTCGCCGTTCAACAGGTCGCGTTCGCCGCGCCGCCGAAAGCCTCTGATGGCCATTTCGTCGACGCAGAAGGACGCACGCTCTACACCTTCGACAAGGACACGACTCCGGGCAAAAGCGCCTGCACGGGCGGATGCGCCGCGGCATGGCCCGCCGCAGCTGCCGACGCCAGCGACAAACCATCGGGCGACTGGACCACGATCGATGGCGCCGACGGACAGAAGCAATGGGCGTACAAAGGCAAGCCGCTCTATCGCTTCGCGAAGGACGAGAAGCCGGGCGACATGAAGGGAGATGGATTCAAGGACGTGTGGCACGCGGCCAAGCCGTAAGGCGCGCGGCCAATCGACAGAATTGACGAACGTCAAAAGGACGCACGCACTGCCGACAGGCGCTGCGTGCGTCGTGTCATTTACTGATCTTCAGGGCACTTGAGGTTGCAGCCGTTAGGATCGCCGTCGTCGCCGCGCTTGCGCAGCTTCGACTTCTTGTCGCTCTGATATTTCTTCGACGGAGCCGATGCGCCGAACGGCATCTGCGGATGCTCATTGAGCTTGAATTCTTCGGTCAGGATGCCGCCCGGCACGCCGGGCGAATTCTGCGCAAAAGCGACGGACATCGTGGCAAACAGCGCGCCGGCCGTAAGCGCGGCGGCACAAGCGGGAACGAAATATTTCATATCGGATCGAGGCGGTCAGCGAGCCGCGCATGTCAGGCGGAATAACGAAAGCGTAGAGATTATCGCAAAGCGCGGCGCCACGCAGCGTCCGCAGCTTCGATCGTTGTTACGAGCGCTTACCCCGCCCTCGTCGATACGCCCGTTCAGACGCTGTCGCCACCTTCCAGCCCCTGCTCCAGCTCAAGCAGCTTGCCGCAGTCGCCGGGATCGTAGCCTTCGAGATGCGCGACGCTCTGCCGGAATGCATTGCCGCGCAGCACCGACATCACCGTCGTGAGCGGCTCGCGTTCGAGGCGCGCGCGATCGCACGCAAAGTAATAGTCCTCGTCGACGATCGGAATGAAATCGAGCCCGAAGTGATGCGCGGCCGGCTCCACTCCGAAGCCGACATCGGCCATGCCGCTAGCAACGAAAGCGGCGATGGCCGAGTGCGTCAGTTCCGTCGATGCATAACCGTTCACACGATCCGGATCGACGCCGACGCGCCGCAGCGCCAGATCGATCAGCATGCGCGTGCCGGAACCATGCTGCCGGTTGACGAAGCGGATATCGTCGCGCGCAAGATCGGTCAATCCGCCGATGACCTTCGGATTGCCCTTCGCGAGAAAAAGCCCCTGTTTGCGGCGCGTCAGATGCACGAGCACATGACGTTGCGGATCGAGCCACTGACGATACTTGTCCGCGCACGCCGCGCGAAACTCGCCGCGCGGCAAATGGAAACCGGCGAGGTCGCACTCGCCGCGCGCAAGCGCCGTGATCGCTTCGGCGCTGTCGCGGTATTTGATGTCGAGCGGGACCTGGTCGGCGACGAGTGCCGTCACCAGCGCGGCCACGGCGTAACCGTGCGAGGCGTGGATGCGCACGTCGTCGGCCGGCGGTGCGAGCCAGCGGTTCAGATCGCTCGCCACTTCGCTCGCCAAAGCCTGCATGTTGCCGTCCAGACGCTCCCCGCAAAGTCGTTGCGCGCGCAACACGGCTTGCCCCAGTTCGGAGAGCGCAGAACCGCGTCCGCGTTCCTTTTCTATTAGCGCGCCGCCCAGTTGAGTCTCGATGGCGCGCAACAAACCCCATGCATGGCGGTAGGACAAACCCTTAAGCGCAGCGGCCTGCGCGATGCTTCCCGTCTGGTCGACGAGGGCCAGCAACGGCACGGCGTCAGTCAGGCTGGACGTTTGGCCATTGCTGTCCCGCACAATCAGCTGCGCCTGGCATTCAATTCGAATCATATATGCAGTTCTAGTTCCTATTGCGAAAGCCGATCCACCCGCCTATCGTTCGCATTGATATATCAAACAAGCAAAGCATAGATGCACGACTTATGAATAACAAGTGCATATATCGACTTTGGAGGAGCCCCACTGTGGATCGACCGAATGCCATTGCGCCAGACGAACTCGTGCGCCGACACGCACAGCCCGGCATGTCGCTGGTTGCCCTACTGCACGCCATTCAGGACGACGTCGGCTTCGTGCCGCCCGAAACCGTCGCCCCGCTTGCGCGAACGATGAACCTGTCACGGGCGGAAGTCCACGGCGTCATCACTTATTACCATCACTTCCGTCAGTCGCCCGCTGCGCCTGTCACGGTGCAGCTGTGCCGCGCGGAAGCATGCCGCAGCATGGGCACGGAAGCGCTCGCGCAACATATCGAAGCGCGCACGGGTTGCCGCTTCGATGCCCATAAGCACGGCGATGCACACGACCACACGCACGATCACGCATGCGACGGCGCTGTCGGTCTCGAATCGGTGTATTGCCTCGGTCAGTGCGCGCTGTCGCCGGCCATGATGATCAACGGCGAGCTGCACGCCAAAGTGACGCCGCAAAAATTCGACGCACTGCTTGCGGCCGCGATGAAACGCGTGGAGGAAACGGTATGACGCGCATCTACGTTCCCCGCGACTCTTCGGCGCTGGCGCTCGGCGCCGACGCGCTGGCCACCGCTATCGTCGATGAAGCGAAAGCGCGCGGCATCGAAGTCGAACTCGTGCGCAACGGCTCGCGCGGTTTGCTGTATCTCGAACCGCTGATCGAGGTCGAAACGCCCGCAGGCCGCATCGGCTATGCGAACGTCGAAGCCGAAGACATCAAGCCGCTGTTCGACGCCGGTTTCGTCGAAGGCAACGCGCACGCGAAGCAGGTCGGCGTCGTCGACGAGATTCCGTATCTGAAGAAGCAGCAGCGTCTGACGTTCGCGCGCATCGGCATTACCGATCCGCTGTCGACGGACGACTACATCGCCAATGGCGGCATCGTCGGCCTGTACAACGCGCTCGCGATGACGGGCGACGCAGCCGTCGAAGCGCTGATCGAATCCGGCCTGCGCGGCCGCGGCGGCGCAGCGTTCCCGGCCGGCATCAAGTGGCGCACGGTGCGCGCCGCGAAGGCCGATCAGAAGTACATCGTCTGCAACGCCGACGAAGGCGACTCGGGCACGTTCTCCGACCGCCTCGTGATGGAAAGCGATCCGTTCGTGCTGATCGAAGGGATGATCATCGCGGGCATCGTGACGGGCGCAACGGTCGGTCATATCTATGTGCGCAGCGAGTATCCGCATTCGATCGCGACGCTCGAAGCAGCCATCGTCAAGGCGCGCGCCGCCGGCTGGCTCGGCGACAGCGTGCTCGGCTCGGAGCATCGCTTCGAACTGTTCGTCGCGAAGGGCGCGGGCGCGTATGTGTGCGGCGAGGAAACGGCGCTGCTCGAATCGCTCGAAGGCAAGCGCGGCATCGTGCGCGCGAAGCCGCCGCTGCCGGCGCTCGAAGGTCTGTTCGGCAAGCCGACCGTGATCAACAACGTCATCACGCTGGCGACGGTGCCGATCATCTTCGC
Source organism: Paraburkholderia sabiae (assembly GCF_030412785.1). Lineage (NCBI taxonomy): Bacteria > Pseudomonadati > Pseudomonadota > Betaproteobacteria > Burkholderiales > Burkholderiaceae > Paraburkholderia > Paraburkholderia sabiae. The sequence continues at coordinate 887,879 of NZ_CP125295.1, read as the reverse complement.
GAAGGGTGCCGCGTTCTACAAGGACTTCGGCATGGGCCGCTCGCGCGGCACGCTGCCCTTCCAGATCGCGGGCAACGTCAAGCAAGGCGGTCTCGTCGAACTCGCGTTCGGCTGCACGCTGCGCGAACTGATGTTCGACTACGGCGGCGGCACGGCAAGCGGCCGTCCGGCGCGCGCAGTGCAGGTCGGCGGCCCGCTCGGCACGTATCTGCCCGAAAGCCAGTGGGACATCCCGCTCGACTACGAGGAATACGCGAAGGTCGGCGCGGTCGTCGGTCACGGCGGTCTCGTGATTCACGACGACACGTCGAATCTCGCCGACCTCGCGCAATACGCGATGCACTTCTGCGCGCTCGAATCGTGCGGCAAGTGCACGCCGTGCCGGATCGGCTCGACGCGCGGCGTCGAAGTGATCCAGCGCATCCGTAACGGCGACACGTCGACGAAGCAGGTGCAACTGCTGCGCGACCTGTGCGACACGATGGTGTCCGGTTCGCTGTGCGCGATGGGCGGCATGACGCCGTTCCCGGTCGTCTCCGCGCTCGACCATTTCCCCGAAGATTTCGGCCTCGTGGCCGCCACGCCGAAACAAGCGGCCTGATAAGGGAGCCCAACCATGTCCGATCCGATCACTTTCAAATCCGGCGGCTGCGGCTCCGGCAACTGTGCCTGCAAGGCAGGCGCGCTGCGCAACGAGCGCGGTCCGCTCGACGATACCGACTACGGCACGCCGCTGCGTCATTCCGACGTCGACGTGACGCTCGAAATCGACGGCCAGATGATCTCCGTTCCGGCGGGCACGTCGGTGATGCGCGCCGCCGCCGAAGCCGGCGTCAACATTCCGAAGCTGTGCGCCACCGATTCGCTCGAACCGTTCGGCTCGTGCCGTCTGTGTCTCGTCGAAATCGAAGGCCGCCGCGGTTATCCCGCGTCGTGCACGACGCCCGTCGAAGCGGGCATGAAGGTGCGCACGCAGACCGACCGTCTGCAAGGCCTGCGCCGCAACGTGATGGAGCTGTATATCTCCGATCACCCGCTCGACTGCCTGACCTGCCCCGCCAACGGCAACTGCGAACTGCAGGACATGGCGGGCGTGACGGGCCTGCGCGAAGTGCGCTACGGCTACGACGGCGAGAATCACCTGAAGGACCAGAAGGACGAGTCGAACCCGTACTTCACGTACGACCCGTCGAAGTGCATCGTCTGCAACCGCTGCGTGCGCGCCTGTGAAGAAACGCAAGGCACGTTCGCGCTGACCATTACGGGCCGCGGCTTCGAATCGCGCGTCGCCGCGAGCGAAAGCCAGCCGTTCATGGAATCGGAATGCGTGTCGTGCGGCGCGTGCGTCGCGGCATGCCCGACGGCGACGCTCTCCGAAAAGAGCATCGTGATGATGGGCCAGGGCGAGCACTCCGTCGTGACGACCTGTGCGTACTGCGGCGTCGGCTGCTCGTTCAAGGCCGAGATGAAGGGCAACACGGTCGTGCGGATGGTGCCGCACAAGAACGGCCAGGCCAACGAAGGCCACGCCTGCGTGAAGGGCCGTTTCGCATGGGGCTACGCGACGCACAAGGACCGCATCAAGAAGCCGATGATCCGCGCGAAGATCACCGATCCGTGGCGCGAAGTGAGCTGGGAAGAAGCGCTCAGCTACGCGGCATCGGAATTCCGCCGCATTCAGGACAAGTACGGCCGCGATTCGATCGGCGGCATCACGTCGTCGCGCTGCACGAACGAAGAAACGTATCTGGTGCAGAAGCTCGTGCGCGCCGCGTTCGGCAACAACAACGTCGACACCTGCGCCCGCGTTTGCCACTCGCCGACGGGCTACGGTCTGAAGACGACGCTCGGCGAATCGGCGGGTACGCAGACCTTCGCTTCCGTCGATAAATCCGACGTCATCATCGTGATCGGCGCGAATCCGACGGACGGCCACCCGGTGTTCGGCTCGCGTCTGAAGCGCCGCGTCCGTGGCGGCGCCAAGCTGATCGTGATCGATCCGCGCCGCATCGATATCGTCGATACGGCGCACGTGAAGGCCGAACATCATCTGCAACTGCGTCCGGGCACGAACGTCGCGATGGTCACGTCGCTTGCGCACGTGATCGTGTCGGAAGGCCTGCTCAACGAACAGTTCATCGCCGAGCGCTGCGAAGACCGCGCGTTCCAGCACTGGCGCGATTTCGTCGCGCTGCCGGAAAACTCGCCGGAAATGATGGAAAGCGTGACGGGCGTGCCGGCGCAGCAGGTGCGTGAAGCCGCGCGTCTCTACGCGACGGGCGGCAACGCGGCGATCTACTACGGCCTCGGCGTGACGGAACACGCTCAAGGCTCGACGACCGTGATGGGCATCGCGAACCTCGCGATGGCGACGGGCAACATCGGCCGCGAAGGCGTCGGTGTGAATCCGCTGCGCGGTCAGAACAACGTGCAGGGTTCGTGCGACATGGGCTCGTTCCCGCACGAACTGCCGGGCTATCGCCATATCAGCGACACCGTCACGCGCACGCTGTTCGAAGGCGAATGGGGCGTGACGCTGCAGCCGGAACCGGGCCTGCGCATTCCGAACATGTTCGACGCTGCGCTGCACGGCACCTTCATGGGCCTGTACTGCCAGGGCGAAGACATCGTGCAGTCCGACCCGAACACGCAGCATGTGGGCGCGGCGCTGTCGTCGATGGAATGTATCGTCGTGCAGGACATCTTCCTGAACGAAACCGCGAAGTACGCACACGTGCTGCTGCCGGGTTCGACCTTCCTCGAAAAGGACGGCACGTTCACGAACGCCGAGCGCCGCATCTCGCGCGTGCGCAAGGTGATGCCGCCGATGCCCGGCTACTCGGACTGGGAAGTGACGATCCTGCTCGCCCGCGCGCTCGGCTACGAGATGAACTACACGCATCCGTCGCAGATCATGGACGAAATCGCGCGACTCACGCCGACGTTCCATGGCGTGTCGTACGAGAAGCTCGACAAGCTGGGCAGCATCCAGTGGCCGTGTAACGAACATGCGCCGGAAGGCACGCCGACGATGCACATCGACGAGTTCGTGCGCGGCAAGGGCAAGTTCGTGATCACGAAGTACGTCGCGACGCCGGAAAAGGTCAACCAGAAGTTCCCGCTGATCCTGACCACGGGCCGTATCCTGTCGCAGTACAACGTCGGCGCGCAGACGCGTCGCACAGAGAACTCGCGCTGGCACGAGGAAGATCGTCTGGAGATCCATCCACACGACGCCGAAGATCGCGGCATCAAGGACGACGACTGGGTCGGCATCGAATCGCGCGCGGGCTACACCGTGCTGCGCGCGAAGGTGGCGGACCGGATGCAGCCGGGCGTCGTCTATACGACGTTCCACTTCCCTGAATCGGGCGCGAACGTGATCACCACGGACAGCTCCGACTGGGCGACGAACTGCCCCGAGTACAAGGTCACGGCCGTGCAGGTGATGCCCGTCGAGCAGCCGTCGCAATGGCAGAAGGACTACTCGCGCTTCAACGACGAGCAGCTCGAGCATCTGAGCAAGCGCGAAATGGCCACCACGTCAGGTAAATAAGGCAAAGCAATGGACGCACATAACCTGGTCGACATGGCGAACCGCATCGGCGATTTTTTCGAGTCGATGCCGGATCGCGACGAAGCGATCGACAACATTGCGGATCACATCCGCCGCTTCTGGGAACCGCGCATGCGCCGCTCGATTCTGGCGACGCTGCACACGAACCCCGAAGGCGTCGAGCTTGAATTGCACGAGATGGTCCGCGAGGCGCTTATCAGGCATCGCGAGGATCTGACGCCGAAGGAACCCGCGGCGGCATAGCACGAGTTATTCACGCAGCAGCAACAGCAACCTGGCGTTCGCATCGGAAACGATGCGAACGCTTTTTTTATGGGCGCTCGATGCGCGTCAAGGCGCGGGTGTCGGCGGCTCCGGCGACGCGTTCTTTGCGAACCACGCTTCGCAATGGCGCAGCAATCCATTCAGATCGGTGCCCGGCCGTCCTCTTGCACACACATAGCCGTCGGGCCGCACCAGATAAAACGAAGGCCGCGTACGGCCGAACGATTCGCTGAGCGACGGCCCGCCGCCCTCGCCGTTCGCATCCGACACGCGCCACACACGCACCGCGCCCGGCAACAGGCCTTCGACGGCCGAGACGAAGCGGTCGAGATCGGCGGAACGCACGGGTTTGCGCCCGAGGCCAAGCAATTTGCCGTTGCCCGAGGCGGCTTCCTCCGGCGGATCGACGAGCAGAAACAGCGAGAAGAACGCGGGATCGTGCAGATCGAAAATGCAGCCGATGCCGGGCGCGCGCCCGAGCGGACCGTCGACCACATGCACGAGCGCATCGGGCGCACGTTCGCCCGCGCGCGGACCGCCGTCGAGCACGCGTTCGAGCGTCAACGGCGAGCGCCGGTATTGAATCGCCAGTTCGCTGACCGTCAGCCGCGCGGCATCGCGCAGCGGCCCGAGCGCGGCGAGGACGGGCATCACGCGCTCGCGCAGCAGCTTGAGCGGACCGTGATCCGCTTCCGCCATCTGCGTGACAAAGCTGGTTTGGCGCAGCACGTCGCGCTCGATCGGATGACGTTCGAGGTGATATGTGTCGAGCAGCCGCTCGGGCGCATCGCCCCGCAGCACGCGGGCAATTTTCCAGCCCAGATTGAACGCCTCCTGAATGCCCGTATTCATGCCCTGCGCGCCTGCGGGACTGTGCACGTGCGCAGCGTCGCCCGCGAGGAACACGCGCTGTGCGCGCAACTGCTCGACCATCCGGCTATTCAGATGGAAATAGCTCGACCAGTTCAGGCCGCTGATGTCGATGGGATGGTGGATGCGGCTCTTCGCCAGCAGACGGCATTCTTCGAGCGTCGGTGAGGGAATCTCCGTGAGCTGCAGTGGATCGCCGCCCGTCTGATCGCCCCCGGGCGGCCCGCCCGCCGGCATCGCGGGATGATCGGCGATCAGCCGCTGCCTGCCCTTGCCCATTGGAAACAGCGCCGCGAGCCCCGAGCCCGACGCGAAGATATGGAATTCATCGTCGGACCAGCCGGTGTCGGCTTCGAGGTCGGCGAGCAGGAAGGTCTGCTCGAACGTCTTGCCCGCGAAGCTCATGCCGAGCCGGTGGCGGATCGCGCTGTGCGCGCCGTCGGCGGCGATCATGTACGACGGATGCAGCGTTTCGATATGGCCGTCCGCGCGCTGCAGCGTCGCGTTGATACCGGCCGAACCTTGCGCGAACATCGTCAGCTCGACGCCGCGTTCGACGAGCACGCCGAAGCTGGCCAGATGCTCGGTCAGCAGACGCTCGGTGACGGACTGCTCGAGAAACAGCAGATACGGATAGCGCGTCTGCAACGGATCGAAGTCGAGGCGCGCAAGCCGATGTCCGTTCGAATACAGATTCGCGGTGCGCGCCCGATGCCCCAGTTCCAGAAACTGATCGACGATCCGGTGCTGTTCCAGCAGTTCGAGCGTGCGCGCCTGAATGCCGATCGCGCGCGAGTGCGGATCCGGTTGCAGCGCCTTGTCGATGAGACGCACGGGCACGTGCGCGCGCGCAAGACTCATGGCTGCCGCCAGCCCCGTCGGCCCCGCGCCGACGATCAGCACGGGCGGTACGTCGAAGGAAGCACCCGTCATGCAGACCTCCGCAGTCGGACATGTCTGCTAGTGTACGCCGAGCGTTTGAATCGCTGCCGGGCCACCGACGACGCGGCGCATCAACGCGCCGCCTGGCACCAGGACGGGTTTAATGCGCGTGCGGCGCGCTATCCAGCGAACAGCGATGCTGCGTCGTGCCCATGTCGACCTGCAATGTCGCGTGATGCATGTCGAACTCCGCGCGCAGCGTGCCGACGATGCCGTCGATCATCCGGTCGCCCGGATGACCGGCCGGAATCACGAGATGCGCGGACAGCGCGTTGCCCGTCGTCGACAGCGCCCAGACGTGCAGGTCGTGCACATCGGTGACGCCCGGCTGCGCGGCGAGGTATTCGCGGATCTTCTGCACATCGACGCCGGGCGGCACGCCGTTGAGCGCGAGGCTGATCGAATCGCGCAGCAAGCCCCACGTGCCGTAGACGATCACCGCGACCACGATGATGCTCATCACCGGGTCGAGCCACGTCCAGCCGCTAAAGAGAATGACGAGGCCGCTGACGGCGACGGCAGCCGACACGGCGGCGTCGGCGAGCATATGGAGGAAGGCGCCGCGGATGTTCAGGTCGCCCTCCGAGCCGCGCATGAAGAGCCACGCCGAGAAGCCGTTCACCACCATGCCGACGACGGCAACGATGAACACGTCGAGCCCCGCGACGGGCGCGGGATGGAACAGGCGTCCCACCGCTTCCGCGACGATCACGCCGCACGCGAACAGCAGCAGCCCCGCGTTCAGCAGGCTCGCGAGAATAGACGAACCGCCGAGGCCGAACGTGTAGCGCGCGGACGGCCGGCGCGTCGCGAGCCATGTCGCGCCCCAAGCGAGCAACAAGCCGAGCACGTCGGACAGATTGTGGCCGGCGTCGGCGAGCAGGGCCGTCGAGTTGGCGAGCACGCCGTAAATCGCTTGCACGACGACGATCGCGACGTTCAGCGCGACGGCGATCGCGAACGCACGGCCGTGTCCGGCGGTGGGCGCGTGGTGATGATGTCCGTGGCCATGCGCATGACCCGCATGACCCGCATGACCATGCGCGTGTGCGCCCTTGCCGCGCGTTTCGTGCGCGTGGTCGTGGTCATGTGAGTGGTCGTGATCTGCGTGAGCGCATGCGTCGGTGTGCACATGTGCATCGGGCTTCGGCTGATGCTGCGCAGTAGCGCCGTCGGTCTGATGGGCAGTGTATTTCATGCTTGATCCTGCGAAAGTTCGGCGGCGGCGTCGCTGACGGGTTCGGCGACGTGTTCGAGCATGTCGGTCAGCATGCCGCTGATGTGTCCGTCGGCGGCGACGTAGAACACCTGCTTGCCCTGACGCTCTGCGCGCACGATGCGCGCCGCCCGCAGCAGCCGCAAATGGTGGCTCACCAGCGACGGCGAGAGGTTCAGCGATTCCGCGATCGCGCCGACCGCGCGCCGCTCGTCGACACACGCGAGCACGATCCGCAGACGCGTCGGATCGCCCAGCAGACGGAACAGATCGGCGATCTGGACGACGCGATCGTCGGTACTGAGAGAGAGAACGGCTGACATTGTCGGCAGAGCAATCGAAGGAGTCGATGCGTACATATGAACAGGTGTTCATATGTTATTGAGCAACAGTCTCCAAGTCAAGTCGGGAAGCATCCGCCGAGTGTGGGAAAATGCGCGTTTTCTCGCATCACACCCTCGCCTGCGTCATGCACCCAGTTTTCGACCGCGCGTATAGCGCGCATCGTGACGGCCGGCTCGACGACGCCGAGCGCGGCTATCGCGCTACCCTCGATCTCGACCCCGCTCATGTCGACGCGCTGCATCTGCTCGGCGTGCTGCGCCATCAGCAAGGCCAGCACGAAGAAGCGGCCGACCTCGTCCGCCGCGCCGCCGACCTGCGCCCGCAAGACGCCGGGTTGCAGCTGAATCTCGGCAACGCGCTGAAGGCGCTCGGCCGGCTCGACCAGGCAATCGAACGCTTTCGCAATGCGCTGACGCTCGCGCCGACGTTTCCGATGGCGCACTACAACCTCGGCAATGCGTACGCGCTCGCCGGGCGCCACGAAGACGCCGTCGATGCATTCGAGAAGTCGCTGCGTCTGCAGCCGATGGACGCGTCGTCGCACGTCAATCTCGGCAATGCGCTGCATGCGCTCGGCCGGCATCGCGAAGCCGTCGATTCGTTCCGCCGCGCGCTCGAACTGCGGCCCGGCCACGCAGGCGCGCACAACAACATCGGCATGGCGCTCAACGCGCTCGGCTCCGCGACGGAGGCCAGCGCCCATTTCCGCGCCGCGCTCAAGATCGAGCCGCGCTTCACGGCCGCGCGCTTCAATCTCGCCAACACGCTCGACGCGACGGGTCAGCACGAACAGGCCGTCGCCGAGTTCGAAGCGGTTCTCGCGATGCAGGCGAACCTGCCGCCCGCGCTGTTCGGCCTGGGCAATGCGCTCGCGTCGCTTGGCCGTCACGAAGAAGCGAGGCCGCGCTTCGAACGCGCCGTCGGTCTCGATCCGAACTTCGCGCTCGCGTGGCTAAGCCTCGGCGCCGCGCATCACGCACTCGGCGCGCACGCTGCCGCCGTGCGTGCGTTCGATCAGGCGTTGCGTCTGCGGCCCGATCTGCCGATGGCGCATATGAATCGCGGCGTGACGCTGCTCACGCTCGGCGACTTCAAGCGCGGATTGCCCGAATACGAATGGCGGCTGGAGAATGCCGTCGCGTCGCCTGGCGCGCCGCCGCTGCCGCGCTGGAACGGCGAGCCGATCGAAGGACGCACGCTGTTCGTGCACGCCGAGCAGGGCTTCGGCGACACGCTGCAATTCGTGCGCTTCGTCGAAATCGTCGCGAAGCTTGCGGTGCGCGTCATCCTCGAAGTGCAGCCGCAACTCGTGCCTCTGCTCGCGCCGACGGCCGAACAATGGCGCGTCACGCTGATCGCGCAAGGCGCGCCGCGTCCCCGCGCCGATCTGCAGTGTCCGCTGTTGAGCCTGCCTTTCGCGCTCGGCACGCAATTCGACTCGATTCCGGCACGCACGTCGTATCTCACCGCGCCTGCCGCGTCGCGCCGCACGTGGCGCGGCTCGCTCGGCGGACACGCGAAGCGCAAGTTCGGAATCGCGTGGTCGGGACGCGCGCAGCGCCAGGAAAACCGCTCGCTGCCGCTTGCCGCGCTCGAGCCGCTGTTCGCGCTGGACGGCATCGACTGGATCGTGCTGCAGCCCGAGCTTGCCGACGACGAACGCGCCGCGCTCGACGCGCATCCGCGTGCGAAGAACATTCATCGCTTCGACGGGCGCATTCGCGATTTTGCGGATACGGCGGCGATCATCGAGCGTCTGGACGGCGTGGTGTCGGTCGATACGTCGATTGCGCACCTGACGGGCGCGCTTGGCAAGCCGCTCTGGCTGATGCTGCCGTTCGCCGCCGACTGGCGCTGGTTCACGGGCGATCAACGCAGCCCGTGGTATCCGTCCGCGCGGCTCGTGCGGCAATCACTGCCCGGTGAGTGGGCGGAAGTCGTCGAGGAAGTGGCGGCGGCGCTGCGCGATTGATCGCAGTCTGAGCACACGCTGAAATGAAAAAACCCCGCACGCATGCGGGGTTTTTTGTTTTGCCGCTTCAGAGCAACTGGCGCTCAAGCCGTCCGGTACTGATTGCGCGCTTCCTGCGTGCGATACAGCACGAGCGTCGCGATCAAACCGCACACGGCGGCAACGCTCATCCACAGGCCGGGCGCGGCCTTGTTGCCCGTCGTGTGGATCAGGTACGTCGCGATGGCCGGCGTGAAGCCGCCGATCGTCGTCGCCAGGCTGTACGCCAGCGAGAAGCCTGCTGTGCGCACGTCGGCGGGCATCACTTCCGTCAGCGCGACGACCATGCCGCCGTTGTAGCAGCCGTACAGGAACGACAGCCACAACTCGACCATCAGCAGGCGCGCGAACGACGGATCGGCGACGAGCCACTGCACGGCCGGATACGATGTGAGGATCGTGAGAACCGTGAACGTCAGCAGCACGGGACGGCGGCCGACGCGATCCGAAATCGCGCCCGAAACAGGCAGCCAGATCAGATTCGATACGCCGATGCAGACGGTAACGATCAGCGTATCGATCGACGAGAGTTTCAGCACTTCCTTGCCGAAGGTCGGCGTGTACGCGGTGATCATGTAGAACGACACCGTCGTCATGATGACCATACCCATGCCGCCGAGCACAACGCCCCAGTTCTGGAGCATCGACGCAAAAATTTCGCTGACCGTCGGACGATGCTTCTTCGCGAGGAACTCGTCCGTCTCTTTCAGCGAGCGGCGGATCAGGAACAGGAACGGCACGATCAGACAGCCGATCAGGAACGGCACGCGCCAGCCCCATGCCGTCATCTGGTCGGCGGGCAGCAGGCGGTTCAGGAACACGCCGATCAGCGCGGCGAACACCACGGCCACCTGCTGGCTGCCCGACTGCCACGAACAATAGAAGCCCTTGTTGCCCTTGGTCGCGATCTCCGACAGATACACCGACACGCCACCCAGCTCGACACCCGCCGAGAAGCCCTGCAACAGACGTCCGGCCAGCACGAGCACGGGCGCGAGCACGCCGATCGTCGCGTAGCCCGGAATCGCCGCGACCGTCAGCGTGCCGAGCGCCATCAGCGCGAGCGTCAGGATCAGGCCTTTGCGCCGGCCGTGATGGTCGATGTACGCGCCGAGCACGATCGCGCCCAACGGTCGCATCAGGAAGCCCGCGCCGAACACGGAAAGCGACAGCATCAGCGACGCGAATTCGTTGCCGCTCGGAAAGTACGTCTTCGCGATCGCCGCGGCGTAGTAGCCGTAGACCATGAAGTCGTACATTTCCAGGAAGTTGCCGCTGACGACGCGGAAGACGGTACGGACCTTGGATTCGTCCGTCGCTACTTGAGCATGGGATGCAGTTGCCATGACTATCTCTAAATGGGCCCGCAGCCTGCATGACAGGCATGCGTTGGGCGGTTCAAACGATCCGCGGGGAGAACGCGGATGCCCGGTCCGGCGCGGCCAGGTCTGGCTTTCGCCCGTCAGGGCGCGACGCTCGCGTGGGCGCGGTATTCTGCTGCGACGACCGCCGGGGAGATATCAGGGTAAACGTGGAGTTTCGCTTACAACACGCGCCTCACGTGATAATAACGTTACTCGGAACGGCGTGCATTTAATACAATTTGCTTACAATAGCCATCAAACAAGAAAATTCTTCCGATGCCGCTTTTGGCCGGCAAGTCCCGCCAGATGACGCGGGACGACATGCGCCGTATCGTGAGTCTCTTGCCGCGCGTTCGCCGGCTCACACTCGTCAATCGTTTCGTTTCTACCGCCGCAATGTCTGATTCCGTTTTGCCGCCCGCTCTTTCGCCCCTCGCGCTGCGTCCCGCGACCGACGCCGACGCCGATCTCATCGCTGCCATTCATAGCGCGAGCTGGCAGGCGACGTATCGCGGACTGTTGCCCGATGCGTTTCTCGACGGCGAGGTTGCGCACGAGCGCGCGTCCTACTGGCGCGCGCGGATGTCGGCGCCGGGTGCCGAACGGCGCATCGTGCTGATCGCCGAGCGCGCGGGCGAACCGATCGGCTTCGTGTGCGTCGAGCGCCAGCCGGATTCGCCGTGGGGCGTGCTGCTCGACAATCTGCACGCACTGCCCGCGCATCAGGGGATCGGCGCGGGCAAGCTGCTGATGCGCGCCGCGCAGGACTGGGCGCGCGAGCATGGCGAAGCGCAGCTGTATCTCTATGTGCTGGAAGGCAATGCGCCTGCGATCGCGTTCTACGAGCGTCAGGGCTGGCAGTTTTCCGGCGCGGAGCCCGACCATATGGGCGGCGTCGATATCACGGCGTTGCGGTATGTGTATCCGCTCGATCGCGTACTGGCAAATCATCAGGATCACTGATCATTTAGGATTGATCCGATAGTTTCAACCGGGCGACGCCTGCCACCATACCGCGACCCAACGCCTCGACTCAAGCCATGAGCATGCAGCCCGTTTGCGTCTGCTGATGTCTGCCGCTCCGAGGCTAAAAACACGAACAACATCGAGGCGAGGACCGTGTCGACACCCTTACTCACACACGTTGCCGGCGAACTGGCGATGCCGCGTCTTCGCCCGCTCGAGCTGGTCTCACGCGCCGTCGGCCGCGAGTGGTCGCTGCTGCCGCCCAACGCGAGCTTTCGGGCGGAACTCAAGGCGCTGTATGCGGCTATGATGCGGACCTTCTGCATGAGCGCCTCCGCCATTCGCGCGATGTCGCGCTGGGACTCGCAAGCCAAACTTCACACGCCGCCCGCTGCTTCCCCTTCGGCTTCGGCCATTCCTGAGTTCAAGGCCGACACCATTTCTCTCGGCATGCGTGATCCCGTGCTCGCATCGGCGCGCAAGAACCGGCAGTCGAACATGCTGGCGGGCGGTGCGTGCGCCGTCGGTGGTGCGGCGTTGATCGCGTGGCTGATGGCGAATCATCCGCGACACCCTTCGTCACCGACGCTTGCCGCTACGCCCGAGGTCACGCTCAATTCCGTTGCCCGGCTGAATGACTCGACGAAGCACGCGGATGCGCCGATCGCATGGAATCGAGCGCATGGTGATCTGGCCGCACGCGACGCCGAACATCCAGCGGTTACGTCGCATGCAAGCGCCGCATCGAAGCGCCCGACGGAATCGGGCATCGACCAAACAGCGAAGCGCGAGCGCGACACGCTCGCGAAGATTGACGTACGACACGCCCCACATGCGACGCAGCGTCCGAACGAGATCACGCCGCACCGATCCGTGGCCGCATCACGCGTATCGCCCGATTCGCACATCGCCTCGACCAAGCGCCCGCGCCATCTGCCGTCGATTGCAGGCGCTTACTCGCCTGTTGCGCCCTCCGCGCGCTTCGACAGCGACTATGGTTCCGTCACGATGTCGGCGGGCACGCACATCACCGATATCCCGCCCGCCGTCATCCGGCGCGAGCGCGTCGATACCGACAGCACCGAGTGGATGAACCACATGTCGCATCGGCGCATCACCGAAGCGCCAGATAGTTTCTCGAAGTAAGTCTCTCTGAAACGAAAAGGGCTGAGTCCAAAGCAATCCTAGACTCAGCCCTTTTCTTCTCATATCTCGCGTTCTCGCGATCACAAACTCAGCGAGTTCCCGGCAACCCGGCCTCCGCCTGATGCTGCAACTGCAGAACCTGTTGCTGCAACTGGCGCAATTGCGCCTGAGCCTTCTCTTTCTCGTCACGCAACGCTAGCGTTTCGTCCTGCGTCTGCCGCTGATAGTCGGCGACCTTCGCTTCCTGCGCGTGCGCCACTTCGATATCGGCCTGCAAACGCTGGGCGCGCGCCTGCGACTCGTTGATCACGCGCTCGATCGACGCCTTCTGCGCCTGCAACTGCGCCCGACGAATCTCGACTTCCGCGAGCTGCGACGTCTGCCGCGCGAAGCCTGAATAGATCGTCTCGGCGCGCGACTGATCGGATGTTCGAATCACACGCCAGAAGTGCTTGTCCTGAAACAGCGCGACATAGTAAGTCATGCTCGGCGCGTGGAAGAACAGCGACGCGCCGTAGCCACCATTGTACGTGGTGCGCATCTCGACGAGGCCGCCGTCGTGGATCAGTTGCATCAGGTCGGCGACATCGCCTTGTGTGCTGCCGCTCGCGTAGGCGCGCGGGTCGGCATGTGAGTCGGCAGTCATATCTTGAGCGGCGATCTCGTCGGCCGAACCATCCGGCGCGTCGGCCTGCGCGCCCTTCCCCGCGCTAGCACGCGCGACGTCCGTTCCCGTTGCCGTCTTGCTGGCCGACTGTGCGATGCCGCCATGCATGAACGCGCAAGCAATCGCGAGCATGACCGCGCGGCGCAGATCCAGGGGGTACTTCATACGTCGATACTCCATGCGTATCCAGAAACAGGCTCGGATTATCGCGCGGATTTTGGTCTTTCTGACGTCTGAAAACGGGACTTTAAATCAAGATAAACGGACAACTAAGTAATTCGACGCACAAACGTAAAACTTCGTAAAACACGACGCATTTACTGAGAGAAATTCGGCTGCAGCACGGACGAGCGCATGAGCGAAATGCAAAACGCGAACGGGCCGTTACTGGCCCGCTCGCGTTTATCGCAGAAGAAAAGATCAGAAGCGCGTTTCGCGCGCGACCCGCAGGAACGTATCCAGCAGCGGTGTGCAGTCGAGCAGCTCGGGGCCGCCCGCGCGGTGAAACTCAGGGTGCCACTGCACGCCCATCACGAACGGTGCGCGTCGATAACGCACTGCCTCGATGATGCCGTCCGTCGCCGACACGGCCTCGATATTCAGATCGCGCCCAAGCTGATTGACGGCCTGGTGGTGGATCGAATTGACGATCGCCTCGCGCCGTCCCGGGAACATGTTGACGAGTGTCGAGCCTTCGGGAAAATGCACCGAGTGACGATGCTGGTCGTAATGTTCGTTGACGTGGACGGCTGCCGTCGGGACATCCGAAGCAATGTCCTGATACAGCGTGCCGCCGAACGCGACATTGATCAGCTGACAGCCGCGGCACACGCCCAGTACCGGCTTGCCCGACTCGATGAACTCATGCAGCAGTTCGAGTTCGTACATGTCGCGCACACGGTCGCCGGGCCATTCGGGGCGCGTCGCCGCTTCCGCGTACGACTGCGGCGACACGTCGGCGCCGCCTTGCAGCAGCAGACCGTCCAGATGCTTCGCGTAGTCGCGCAGGCGGATGTTGCTCGGATGCAGCATCCCCTGATGGCCGACCGTCGGAATCATGAAGACGAGCACGTCGCGCGACATCACCCAGTGCGCGATCGATTCCTCCAGATACTGGAGCGTCTTGCCGCGCAGACCCTTCGCACCCGGTTCAGGGTGGAAGATCCGCGCCGATACGCCGATGCGCAACGTGCGCTGCGTGATCCTGCGGCCGGCACGGTCGAATATCTGCCGGGCGCGCGCGGCGATGATCCGGCCGAACACCGACCACGCCGAATCGCTGTGCTTCAGATACGCAGGCGGTGCCGGCGGATACGCGCTCGCGGGCGGCGGATTCGACGCGCCGAAGTCGGGCGCCGAGCCGAAGCCCGCAGGCGGCGCGCCGCCCGTGTTCGCCGATGCGCCGAGCGTGCCGTCAGGCTCGCCGCCGCCGGGCGCCGCCGTTGGCGCGCCCGCTGCGCCGCCGACAGCTGTCGGGCTCGCGCCCGCCGCCGTTGCAGCCGCGCGCTCCGCATTCGATACGACCGACTGCACGCGCGCAGCGGCATCCCTCGATGCCTGAGGCGATTCAGGCGTCACGTTGGAGGCGCTTTCGGGGGAATCGGTCGAAGCCGCTTCTTTGGCTTCCTTCGCGGGAGTGGGGGTTGGAGCCGGGCCCGGTTTCGGGCCCGATACCGGGCCAGGTATCGGCCCGGGTGCGGGTGCCGGGGGCGATCCGGCAGAGCCGGACTGGCTCGTCGAAGGAGATGGATTGCCGGGAGCACCGGCGTTATCGGAATTGTTCTCGCTCATGACTGTATGACAGACGCGTCTTCGCGCGTGAACGATTAGACATATCTCATTATCCGCCTCAGGCCCCGCTGCGGCAAACGAGCACACATTTCGTCACATCGAGACACAACATGCAACCTGGCGCAAACGCGTCTCAATGGGAGCGGTTGCGCAGCGCATCATGGATCCGGCTGTTCCTCGAAGGTTTCGCGCAGCGCGATCTGCATCGTCGCGTGAATCCGCACGCACCAGCGCCACAGCACCGTCAGCAGCAGCGCGGCACACAGCAGCACGGCGACGAGCAGGCCCGTCGGCGGCAGGATTGTGCTCGAAAGCGCCGCGACCAGCAGAAACACGCCCAGCATCGAAACGACGGGCACGAGGTCGGAAATCGCGTAGCGGATCGCGCTCGTGAAGCGCCCCGCTTTCGCCGGCTGCACGCTGATTTCGGCGAGCAACAGCGCCAGCGACTTCGTCTTCCGGTAGACGGCGACGAGAAACGGCATCGATACGATCAGCGCCCCGCTCCACAGCACGACGCGTTGCATCGGCTCGGACGGCAGCCATTTCTCGATGAATCCGCTTCCATATAGAGTCACATAAGGCGCTCCGTAAGACGCGCCCAGAAAAATCGCCGCGACGATCGCCAGATTCACCGCGATCTGCAGAATGATCCGGCGCGTGAGACTGAAAATGGTCGGCTCGCCGGAAGCGGGTCGCAGGCTGCCGAGCCACTGCCCGTACATGCCGAACACGTTGGCGACGGTGCGCGGCATCGCGTGGCCGACGCGGCGCGTGAGCGGATCGGCGGCGCGGATCAGGTACGGCGTGAAGAGCGTCGTCAGCGCGGAGACGGCGACGGCGATCGGGTAAAGAAACGCGCTCGTCACTTTGAGCGTCAGGCCGAGCGACGCGATGATGAACGAAAACTCGCCGATCTGCGAAACCGTCATGCCGACGCGCATCGCCGTGCGCCCGTCCTTGCCCGCGAGGAAGGTGCCGAGCCCGCACGACACGATCTTGCCGAGAATCACCGCGATCGTGATGACGGCGATCGGCCACGCGTAGTCGACCAGCACCGTGGGGTTCAGCATCAGCCCGATCGTCACGAAGAAGATCGCTGAGAAAGCATCGCGCAGCGGCGCAATCAGATGTTCGATCCGGTGCAGATGGCGCGATTCGGCCATGATCGCCCCGATCAGGAACGCGCCCAGCGCAATGCTGTAATCGAGCTTGACGACCAGCAGACAGAACGCGAAGCAGAACCCGAGCACGGACACGAGCAGCATTTCGTCGCTCTGCGACTTCGCGACGTAGTTGAGCGCGCGCGGCACGACGAGAATGCCGATCACCAGCGACACCGTCATGAACAGCAGCAGCTTGCCGAGCGTGACGAACGCGATACCCGCCGACAACTCGCCCGTCTGCGCGATGCCCGACAGCAGCACGAGCATCGCGATCGCGAGAATGTCCTCGACGATCAGAATGCCGAACACCAGTTGCGCGAAACTTTCGCGCTTCAGGCCGAGTTCGGAGAGCGCCTTGACGATGATCGTCGTCGACGAAATGGCGAGAATCGCGCCGAGAAACAGCGAATCCATCTTGCTCCAGCCAAACGCGCTACCGATCTCGTAGCCGATCCACAGCATCAGCACGATCTCCGACAACGCCGCGACCACCGCCGTCGCGCCGACCTTGAACAGCTTGCGCAGACTGAATTCGAGCCCGAGCGAGAACATCAGGAACACGACGCCGAGTTCGCCGAGCGTCTGGATGGTCTGTTCGTCGTGGATCAGCTGGAACGGCGGCGTGTACGGCCCGATGATCACGCCCGCCGCGATATACCCGAGCACCACCGGCTGTTTCAGGCGATGGAACAGCACGGTGACGACGCCGGCAAGCGCCATCACGACTGCCAGATCCTGAATAAAGCCGATGCCGTGGTGCATAGTGTCGTTCCTTACAGAAAGTAATCCAGAACGCGATGGTACCGCACGAACGGTTAAAAACGATTTAGCGTGACGTGCTGAAACATGCGCGCCGTGTAATTCCGTGGTTCGCGCCCGAAGCGTCACAATACGGTTCTCGACACCCGACCTGCCGATTCACGCCATGACTACCGCCACGCCACCGGAACTCACGCCCTTCCCGCCGCTCGCCCAACTGGCCGCCGATCTCGCCGCGGGCCGCACGACGAGCCGCGCGCTCGTCGAAGCCGCGCTCGAACGTATCGCCGATCCCGCCGGCCAGGGCGCGGCCGTTTTCATGCAGGTCGACGCCGACAACGCGCGCGCCACCGCCGACGCCCACGACCGCCTGCGCGCGGCGGGCACGGTGCTGTCGCCGCTCGCGGGCATTCCCGTCTCGGTGAAGGATCTGTTCGACATCGAAGGACAGGTGACGCGCGCGGGCTCGAAGGTGTTGGCGAACGCCGCGCCCGCCACGGCCGACGCACCCGCCGTCGCGCGACTGAAGCGCGCGGGCGCCGTGATCGTCGGACGCACGAACATGAGCGAGTTCGCGTTTTCCGGCCTGGGTCTCAATCCGCACTACGGCAATCCGCTGTCGCCGTACCGGCGCGGCGTGAAGGGCGACGAGCGGGTGTCGGGCGGCTCGTCGTCGGGCGCGGCGGCGTCGGTGGCGGACGGCATGGCGGCTGTCGCGCTCGGCAGCGACACGGGCGGCTCGCTGCGCATCCCCGCCGCGCTGTGCGGCCTCACCGGCTTCAAGCCGACGGCTGACCGTGTGCCGAAACAGGGCGGCGTGCCGCTTTCGCCGACGCTCGACGCGTTTGGCCCGATCGGCGCGACGGTCGCGTGTTGCGCGCTCGTCGACCGGATTCTGGCTGGGCTGGAGCCTGTGATTCCGGCTGCGCGGCAGCTCGAAGGCGTGCGGCTCGGTGTGCTGAATCATTACGTGACGGACGGCGTCGAGCCGGAAGTCGCCGAAGCCTACGATGCCGCGCTCAAGCATCTGGAGGCGGCGGGCGCGATCGTCAGCGATGTGCGTTTTGCGCCGCTCGACCGTCTCGCCGATATCAACCGCTTCGGCTTTTCGCCCATCGAAGCGTACGCGTGGCACCGGCCGCTGCTCGACGCGCACCGCGACGCCTACGATCCGCGCGTGCTGATGCGCATCCTGAAAGGCCAGCCGGCGACGGCCGCCGACTATCTCGATCTGCTCGCCGAGCGCGCCGCCGTGCTGGTCGAGGCGCGCACGATGTGGCAGCGCTTCGATGCCATCGTCGCGCCGACCACGCCGATCGTGCCGCCGCGCGTCGCGGAACTGGTGAACGACGACGACGCGTTCTTCCGCGCCAACGGCCTCGTGCTGCGCAATCCGAGTGCGTTCAACTTTCTCGATGCGTGCGCGATCTCGCTGCCGTGCCATCCGCGCGGCGCCGCGCCCGTCGGGCTGATGCTGGCGGCCGGCCCGCACGCCGACGATGCGTTGCTGGGAATAGGACGGGCCGTCGAAGCGGTATTGAATACGATCCGCTAATCCTCGCGGGGCAGCGTTTCCGGGCCGTCGGCATGCGCCGCGGGCTTCGGCTAGAATCGCCGCACCTTTTACCGAATTTCCACCGCTAGCAGGATCATGAATATCGACAACGTTAAATTGCGCCGCGAACGCAGTCTGCTCGTTCTACTCGGTCTCGTCTGTCTCGCGCTCGTGGGTGGCGCGTTGTATCTGCAGTTCGTCGAACACGAAGATCCGTGCCCGTTGTGCATCATCCAGCGCTATTTCTTTCTGCTGATCGCGATTTTCGCGTTCCTCGGTGCGCGGATGCGCGGCTGGACGGGCGTGCGGCTGCTCGAGGTGCTGGCGCTGCTGTCGGCGCTCGGCGGGCTGGTGACGGCCGCGCGGCATGTGTATGTGCAGTCGCATCCGAATTTCAGCTGCGGGTTCGATGCGTTGCAGCCGATTGTTGATGGTTTGCCGCCGGCGCACTGGCTGCCGAGTGTTTTTAAGGTTGCCGGTTTGTGCGAAACGCCTTATCCGCCGATTCTTGGGCTTTCTTTGCCTGCCTGGTCGCTGGTTGGGTTTGTTGTGGCATTTCTCGCGCTGGCGCTTGGTCTTTGGCGTAATCGCGGCGCGCGATAGCCGGTTTTTTCGTTTTTTGCTGGTTGTTTTAGGTTTTTATTGGTTTTTGCTGGCATCCGCGGTTTCGTATCCGTACTTCACGCGTTGCCCCTGTGCGGGGCGGCACCTACTTTTCTTTGCAGCGGCAAAGAAAAGTAGGCAAAAGAAAGCCGCTTCAAACCTCCGGTACCCACCCGGATACCGCTACGGCACAGGTTCTCTGAGCTAGCGCGCAGCAACGTCCGCACCCCGTAGAAAGCCCGCAGTCAACCGCGCACGGCGCGAAAACCCCACACATGGTCTGGAGCACATACCGCCACAATCAAACCGACGGCAAACGCAAAAAAACAAGTCAACCGAATGTGCCCCAGGTGGATGTCATCTTTCGCGCCGCGCGCGGATGACTGCGGGCTTTCTACGGAGTGTGGGCGTCGCTGCGCGACGGCTCAACAGCGACATGCCGAAGCGGTATCCAGGCCGGCACCGGAGGTGTGAAGCCGCTTTCTTTGGTTACTTTCTTTGCGGCGGCAAAGAAAGTAACTGCCGCCCCGCACAGGGGCAACGCCTGAAGCACAGCTACGAATTCGCGGATGCCACCGCAGCAAAAACAAAAAAGCAAAAAACAAAAACCAAAAAGCCGTGCCATGCCCTCCCCCACATACCCCTCATTCGATCAGAAAAATATTTTTGGGACAAAGTGGTGTTATGTTCGAACCTGGATGGCGATCTACGTGCGCGAGGCCGGCTACGGCGCGACCCATGCGTAACGCGCGCCCGGTCCGCAATGTCTTCAGGATTCGCCGTGACAACGCAAACCATCCGCTTCTATCACCAGGGAACCGTCCGCGAAATCGGCGGCGTGCCCGCCTCGCGCACCGTGCTCCAGCACCTGCGCGAAGACCTGCACTGCACAGGCACCAAGGAAGGCTGCGCGGAAGGCGATTGCGGCGCATGCACGGTCGTCGTCGGGGAAGCCGATTCGAGCGGGCAACTGCAACTCAAGGCCGTCAACGCCTGCATCCAGTTCCTGCCGACGCTCGACGGCAAAGCCCTCTTCACCGTCGAAGACCTGCGCGCGGCCAGCGGCGCGCTGCATCCCGCGCAACAGGCAATGGTCGACTGCCACGGCTCGCAGTGCGGTTTCTGCACGCCCGGCTTCGTGATGTCGATGTGGGCGCTCTACGAAAACCAGCCCACCGGCGCCGGCCTGCCGACTCGCGATGAAATCAACACCGCGCTGTCCGGCAATCTGTGCCGCTGCACAGGTTAT
Source organism: Paraburkholderia sabiae (assembly GCF_030412785.1). Lineage (NCBI taxonomy): Bacteria > Pseudomonadati > Pseudomonadota > Betaproteobacteria > Burkholderiales > Burkholderiaceae > Paraburkholderia > Paraburkholderia sabiae. The sequence goes on along the minus strand of NZ_CP125295.1, from coordinate 867,388 downwards.
CGGCCGATCGTCGAAGCGTCGCAGAAGATGTTCGACGAGCAGCACTATCCGCGCGTCGCGCTCGACCGCGCAGCCGTCGTCAAGGCGCTTCGTTCGATCCAGCGCAGCGCGACCTTCGAATACAGCGCGCCCGATACGCGCGGCGACGCATTCGGCCAGCCGACTTTCTACGCGCCCGTCACGCTCGACGCCTTCGCCACGCTGCGCGCGCAACATCCGCACGCCCGCCTGCTCGCGGGCAGCACCGATGTCGGCCTGTGGGTGACGAAGCAGTTTCGCGATCTCGGCGACATCCTGTACATCGGCAACGTCGCGGAACTGAAGACGATCGAGCGCGACGCGCAGACGCTGACGATCGGCGCGGCCGTCTCGCTCGAAGACGCGTACGCCGCCCTCACCGCCGACTATCCGGAACTCGCCGAACTGTGGACGCGCTTCGCGTCGCTGCCGATCCGCAATGCGGGCACGCTCGGCGGCAATGTCGCGAACGGCTCGCCCATCGGCGATTCGATGCCCGCGCTGATCGCGCTCGACGCGCAAGTCGTGCTGCAACGCGAGCGCAAGACGCGCACGCTGCCGCTCGACGCGTTCTACATCGGTTATCAGAAGACGGCGCTCGAAGCGGGCGAATTCGTCGCGGCGATCCGCGTGCCGCGCCCCGCGCAGGATCTGCGTTTCCGCACATACAAGGTTTCGAAGCGCTACGACCAGGACATCTCGGCCGTGTGCGCCGCGTTCGCCTTGCGCATCGCGGACGGCGTGATCGCGGATGCGCGCATCGCGTTCGGCGGCATGGCCGCGACGCCGAAGCGCGCGCAGCAGGCGGAAGCCGCGCTCAAAGGCGCGCCCTGGGACGCGGCCGCCGCGCAACGCGCAATGACCGCGCTCGCCGCCGACTACCAGCCGCTCACCGACATGCGCGCATCGGGTGCGTACCGGCTGAAAGTCGCGTGCAATCTGCTGTGGCGCTTCCATCTGGAAACGCGCGACGCCGATCCGCTCGCGTTGCGCGACGTCAACGCATTCGCGTTCGATGCAGGCGCGCTGCATGCCACGCAGGAGCCGACGTCATGAACAAACAGACTGAAGCATTCGTTCATCAGGCAGAGCGCGCCGAAGCCGACGCGCAAACCGCGATCGGCGTGCCGCTGCCGCACGAATCGGCGGCGCTGCATGTGAGCGGCGAAGCAACCTACACCGACGACATCCCCGAGCTTCAACAGACGCTGCACGCGGCGCTCGGCCTGTCGCGGCATGCGCATGCGCGCATCGTGTCGCTCGATCTCGATGCCGTGCGGGCTGCTCCCGGCGTCGTCGCCGTGCTGACAGCCGACGACATCCCCGGCGAAAACAACTGCGGCCCCGTCTTGCACGACGATCCGATTCTCGCCGACGGCGAAGTGCTGTATCTCGGCCAGCCCGTCTTCATCGTCGTCGCGCAGAGCCACGAACTCGCGCGGCGCGCGGCGGCGCTCGCGAAAAGCGACGACGTCGTGCGTTACGAGCCGCTCGAAGCCGTGCTGACAGCCGCGGAAGCGAAGGCGAAAAAGCAGTACGTGCTGCCGCCGCTGCACCTGAAGCGCGGCGCGCCCGCCGAGAAAATCGCGCAGGCGCCGCACCGGATCGCAGGCACATTCGAAGTCGGCGGCCAGGAGCAGTTCTATCTGGAAGGCCAGGTCGCGTATGCCGTGCCGAAGGAAATGGACGGCATGCTCGTCTACAGCTCGACGCAGCATCCGAGCGAAATGCAGCACGTCGTCGCGCATATGTTCGGCTGGCCGACGCATAGCGTGCTGTGCGAATGCCGCCGGATGGGCGGCGGCTTCGGCGGCAAGGAATCGCAGTCGGCGCTCTTTGCATGTGCCGCGTCGCTGGCCGCGCACAAGCTGCGTCGCCCCGTGAAGTTGCGCGCCGATCGCGACGACGACTTCATGATCACGGGCAAGCGTCACGACGCGATCTACGAGTACGAAGCCGGTTTCGACGATGACGGCCGCATTCTCGGCGCGCGCGTCGAGATCGCGCTGCGCGCGGGTTTCTCGGCGGATCTGTCGGGCGCCGTCGCGACGCGCGCCGTGTGCCACTTCGACAACGCGTATTACCTGTCGGATGTCGATATCGTCGCGTTGCCGTGCAAGACGAACACGCAGTCGAACACCGCGTTTCGCGGCTTCGGCGGACCGCAGGGCGCGCTCGTAATGGAAGTGATGATGGACGGCATCGCGCGTGAACTGAAGCGCGATCCGCTCGACGTGCGTCGCGCGAATTTCTACGGCATCGGCGAGCGCAACGTCACGCCGTATGGCCAAACGGTCGAAGACAACGTGATCGCGCCGCTGACGGACGAACTGATCGAATCGAGCGGCTATCTCGCGCGGCGCGAAGCGATTGCCGCGTTCAACGCGACGAGTTCCGTGCTCAAGCGCGGCATCGCGTATTCGCCCGTCAAGTTCGGCATCTCGTTCAACGTGCCGTTCCTGAACCAGGCGGGCGCGCTCGTGCACGTCTACAAGGACGGCTCGGTGCTCGTGAATCACGGCGGCACGGAGATGGGCCAGGGCTTGAACACGAAGGTCGCGCAAGTCGTCGCGGGCGTGTTCGGCCTGCCGCTCGCACGCGTGCGCGTGACGGCGACGGATACGTCGAAAGTCGCGAATACATCGGCGACGGCTGCTTCGACGGGCAGCGACCTGAACGGCAAAGCCGCCGAAGCCGCCGCGACGACGATCCGCGAACGCCTCGCCTCGCTCGCGGCGAAAGAACTCGGCGGCATGCCCGGCGATGTGACCTTCGCTCAAAGCGAAGTGCGCGCGAACGGCGCGGCGATGCCCTTCGCGCAACTCGTCAACGCGGCGTATCTCGCTCGCATCCAGTTGTGGTCCGACGGCTTCTACGCGACGCCGAAAGTGCATTGGGACGCGAAGACGCTGACGGGTCATCCGTTTTACTACTTCGCATACGGCGCGGCCGTGTCCGAAGTCGTGATCGACACGCTGACGGGCGAATGGAAACTGGTGCGCGCGGACGTGCTGCACGACGCCGGCCAGTCGATCAATCCCGCGATCGATCTCGGCCAGGTGGAAGGCGCGTTCATCCAGGGCATGGGCTGGCTGACGACGGAAGAGCTCTGGTGGAATCGCGACGGCCGTCTGATGACGCACGCGCCGTCCACCTACAAGATTCCCGCCGTCAGCGACACGCCCGCTGCGTTCAACGTGAAGCTGTACAGCAACGACAACGTCGAGCCGACCGTGTTCCGCTCGAAGGCTGTCGGCGAACCGCCGCTGTTGCTGCCGTTCTCGGTGTTTCTCGCAATCCGCGATGCCGTCGCGGCCACCGCGCCCGAAGCCGCGCACGCGCCGCCGCTGCGCGCGCCCGCGACGCCCGAAGCGATTCTCGACGCGATCGATGCCATGCAGACACTACATGCGGGCACGCCCTCTGCAACGATCGATTCAGCGGCCAGTCCAACTTCACCGGCGGACACGGCCGCATAACGCCACACACGTAAAAAGTGCCGCGCGACACGACCGCGCCGCACGCAAGATCAACCGGCTGCGCGGCCAACCCGCGCGGCCCAGCACGGAGAACCGCCGGATGCATGCCTGGCTCACCGATCTGCAGCAACTGCTCGCGCACGGCGACGCCGTCGTGCTCGTGACAGTCGCTCGCGCCGAAGGCTCGGCGCCGCGCGACGCGGGCACGAAGATGATCGTCACACGCGATTCGGCGCGTCACACGATCGGCGGCGGACATCTCGAATGGAAAGCGATCGAAAGCGCGCGCCAGGTGCTGCGCGACGGCATGCGCGCGCCGAACATGCGGCGGCTCGAACGGTTCGCGCTCGGACCGAGCCTCGGCCAGTGCTGCGGCGGTGCGGTGGTGCTCGCATTCGAGCGACTCGATATCGCCGATCTCGGCTGGGTCACGTCGCTCGCGAAGCGCATCGCGGCAGGCCATTCGATGGTGCGTAGCGTATCATTCGGCCCCGCACCCGATGCGGTGATGCTGTCCGATCCGGAGCCGGGCGTCGAAAGCGCCGACTGTCTGCTGTGGGACGGCGCGGGTTTCGACGACAGCAGCGCGCTGCTCACCGAAACCATCGCGCCGCGCGATTTTCCCGTCGTGCTGTTCGGCGCAGGTCACGTGGGCGCAGCGCTCGTGCGCGTGCTCGCGACGTTGCCCTGCCATGTGCGCTGGGTCGACGAACGCGATGCGCAGTTTCCCGAGCCCGACACACTGGGCGCGTCGAACGTGACGATCGACGCGAACGACGCACCCGACGAAGCCGTCGACAAGGCCGCGCCGCGCACGTATTTCATCGTGATGACGCACAACCACGCGCGTGACCTCGATCTCGCCGAGCGCATCTTGCGGCGTGGCGACTTCGCGTTCTTCGGCATGATCGGCTCGCACACGAAGCGCAAGCAGTTCGAGCACCGGCTCGCCGCGCGCGGCTTCGATCCCGTCGCGATCGCGCGGATGAAATGTCCGCTCGGCGTGGACGGCATCGTCGACAAGTCGCCGGAAATCATTGCGATTTCGGCGGCGGCGCAACTGCTGCAAGCCGTCGAGGCCAACGCCGCGCACGCAGTGCAAACGGCATGAGCATCAACGCATTGGGGACGTCCGACCAGCCATCGGACGTCGAATAATTCCATCGATAACCCGAACCATTGACCGACCATGACGACAACCACATTGTCCCCGCTAGCTCACAAGACGCACGGCGCTCCGAAGGCCGAGCTGCATATTCATATCGAAGGCTCGCTCGAACCCGAGCTGATCTTCAGGCTCGCCGAACGCAACGGCGTGAAGCTCGCGTATGACTCGATCGATGCGCTGCGTGCCGCGTACGCATTCACCGATCTGCAGTCGTTCCTCGACATCTACTACGCGGGCGCAAGCGTGCTGCTGAAGGAAGAAGACTTCTACGACATGACGATGGCGTACGTCGAGCGCGCGCTCGCCGACAACGTCGTGCACACGGAAATCTTCTTCGATCCGCAGACACATACGGAACGCGGCGTATCGATTGCGACGGTGGTTGCAGGCATCGAACGCGCGCTGGCCGAAGCCGAAACGCGCGGCCTCACGAGCAAGCTGATTCTGTGTTTCCTGCGCCATCTGTCCGAAGAAGACGCGCTCGCCACGTTCGACGCCGCGCTGCCGCTGTTCGATCAGTACAGGCATCGGTTGATCGGCGTCGGCCTCGATTCGTCCGAGCGCGGCCATCCGCCGTCGAAGTTCGAGCGCGTGTTCGCGAAGGCACGCGACAAAGGGCTGAAGCTCGTCGCGCATGCAGGCGAAGAAGGTCCGCCGTCGTACATCTACGAAGCGCTCGATCTGCTGAAAGTGGATCGCGTCGATCATGGCGTGCGCAGCATCGAAGACCCGGCGCTCGTCGCGCGTCTCGCCGATTCGCGCGTTGCGCTCACGGTCTGCCCGCTGTCGAACCTCAAGCTGTGCGTGTTCGACGATCTGACCAAACATACGCTGAAGGCGCTGCTCGACGAAGGCGTCGCCGTCACCGTGAATTCCGACGACCCCGCTTACTTCGGCGGCTACGTCAACGAAAACTACCTCGCGACGATCGATGCCCTCAAGCTCGACGACGCCGAGGTGTACACGATCATCCGCAACAGCTTCGAGGCGTCGTTCGTGACGCCTGCGGAACGCGACGCGATGATCGCGAAACTCGATGCGCACTGGCGCGCATCCGCTTGATCCTTAAAGTTCGGAGACGGTTTCACTCATGACTCAAACAGCTTTTCGCGCGCAACTGCTGACGTTCAACGGCGATCCTGCGCAATCGTCCCATGCCGCAGTCTTCAACGAAGACGGCCTTCTGATCGTCGAAGACGGACATGTCGTCGCGGCGGGCGCGTATGCGTCCGTCGCGGCGCAGCTCGCACCGGGAACACAGGTGGTCGAGATGCGCGACAAGCTGATCGTCCCCGGTTTCATCGACACGCACATTCATTTTCCGCAGACGGACATGATCGCGTCGCCCGCGCCCGGTCTGCTGCCGTGGCTCGACACGTACACGTTCCCGACCGAGCGCGGCTTCAGCGAAGCCGCTGTCGCAGAGGACACGGCGCGCTTTTTCATCGACGAACTGCTCGCGAGCGGCACGACGACGGCGCTCGTCTACTGCACGGTGCACAAGCAATCCGCCGATGCGCTCTTCACGGAAGCGCAGCGGCGAAACGTGCGGATGATCGGCGGCAAGGTGCTAATGGATCGCAACTGCCCGGAGTTTTTGCGCGACACCGCGCAATCGGGCTATGACGACAGCGCCGAGCTGATCGCGCGCTGGCACAACAAGGGACGTCAGATGTACGCGCTGACGCCGCGTTTCGCGCCGACGTCGACGGAAGCGCAACTCGAAGCGACGGGCGCGCTCGCGAAGCTGCATCCCGATGTGTTTATCCAGAGCCACGTCGCGGAGAATCACGACGAAGTGAAGTGGGTCGCGAGCCTGTTCCCGGGTCATCGCAGCTATCTCGACATCTACGATCACTATGGACTGCTGCGGCCGCGCGCCGTGTATGGGCACTGCATTCATCTCGATGCCGAGGACCGTCGCAGGATGGCGGAGACGCGCGCCGTCGCTGCGCACTGCCCGACGTCGAACCTGTTTCTCGGCAGCGGGTTGTTTGATTTCGACAAGGCGGATGAGTCAGGCATGCCTGTGACGCTCGCTACTGACGTCGGCGGCGGCACGTCGTTTTCCATGCTGCAAACGATGAATGAAGCGCACAAGGTTGCGCGGTTGGGTGGGCATCATCTGACCGCGACGCGGATGTTCTGGCTGGCGACGGCAGGTGCTGCCGAGGCGCTTGATCTTGGGGATAAGGTCGGGACACTTCGGCCCGATGCCGAGGCCGATTTCGTCGTGCTTGATCCGCAAGCTACGCCTTTGCTGGCTCGGCGTACTGCGCGTACTGAATCGCTCGAGGAGCTGTTGTTTGCGTTTGCGTTGCTCGGCGATGATCGTGCTGTGTTTGAGACTTATGCTGCCGGGCAGCGGGTTCATCGGCGTGATGATTTGCGCCAACATGTGGCTGGGAAGGCGCGGATCGCGGCCTGAGCTTTGGTTTTAGCTTTTTGGTTTTTTGCTTTTTTTGTTTTTTGCTTTAGCTGGCGTCCGCGATTTCGTATCGGTTTGCTAGCGTCGCCCCTGTGCGGGGCGGCACCTACTTTTCTTTGCAGCGGCAAAGAAAAGTAGGCAAAAGAAAGCCGCTTTTGAACCTCCAGTGCCTGCCAGAATACCGCCACGGCACACGGCCTTTGAGCGGTCGCGCAGCGACGCCAACACTCCGTAGAAAGCCCGCAGTCAACCGCGCACGGCGCGAAAACCCCACACACAGTCTGGACACATACCGCCCCAAACCGAGGGCAAACGGACAAAAACAAGCCGACCGAATGTGCTCCACGCAGATGTCATCTTTCGCGCCGCGCGCGGTTGACTGCGGGCTTTCTACGGAGTGTTGGCGTCGCTGCGCGACGGCTCGACTGCGGCATGGCGCGGTGCTATCCTGGCGGGCACCGGAGGTTCAAAAGCGGCTTTCTTTGGTTACTTTCTTTGCCGCGGCAAAGAAAGTAACTGCCGCCCCGCACAGGGGCAACGCTAATAGACCGATACGAATTCGCGGATGCCACCGAAGAAAAAAAGCAAAGAATGGCGACTAGCGTCGCAGACAAAAAACCTACCCCTTACACACCTCATACAACGAATTCAACCGCCGCACAGGCTCGGCGACATAAGGATTCGTCTCATCCCACGCATACCCCGCAAGCACGGCGCTGATCATGCGCCGGATCAACGGCGTCTGGTGCGGATAAAAGATGATGTCCTGCAACTCACCCGTATACCAGCGCTCGACGAACGCACGAAACGTATCGATCCCCTTGCGCAGCGGAACGTCATACGCCGACTGCCAGTCAACGCGCTCGCCACGCAACTGGCGCTCCAACGTCGCCACAGCAAGATGCGCCGACCGCAACGCAATCGTCACCCCCGACGAAAACACAGGATCCAGAAACTCACCCGCATTCCCGAGCAACGCAAAACCCGCCCCATGCAGCCGCTCGACATTCGCCGAGTACCCGCCGATATGCCGCACAGGCATCAAAAACGGCGCATTGCCGATCAGCCGGTTCAACGTCGGCTCGCTCTGGATCAACGCACGCAGCTTCGCTTCACGCTCGGCCTCGGGCACATCGAGGAACGCCGCCTCCGCCACACAACCCACCGACGAGCGCCCGTTAGCAAGCGGAATCATCCAGTACCACACATCGCGATGGTCAGGATGCACAGCCACCGTGATCTTGCTGCGATCATGTGCTTCGACGGGAATGCCGTCGCGCACATGCGTGAAGATCGCGGCGCGCGTCGGCATGCGCGTCGGCGCTTCGAGATTCAAAAGACGCGGCAGCACGCGTCCAAAGCCGCTCGCGTCGAGCACGAAGCGCGCATGCACCTGGTAGGCGTTGCCCGCTTCGTCGGCGACGTCGAGCACGGGTGCATCGCCTGTCTTCATCGCGAGCACTGTGTGGCCGAAGCGCACGTCCGCGCCCTGCTCCGCCGCACAGCGGATCAGCAGGTCGTCGAAGGTCGCGCGCTCGACCTGATACGTCGTGCCCCAGCCAGCCGAATGCTTGTCGCGGAAGTCGTAAGCGGACGACTGATCGCGATACACGAAATGCGCGCCGTTCTTGTACTGAAAGCCCGCTTCGACGACGGCCTGCAACATGCCCGCTTCTTCGAGGTACGCCATGCTCTGCGGCAACAGGCTCTCGCCAATCGAAAAGCGCGGAAAGTGCTGGCGCTCGAGCACGAGCACCGATCGTCCCGCCTTGCGCAACAGCGCCGCGGCAACCGCACCCGACGGCCCTGCTCCGATGATGGCCACATCCACCGCAGCGTTCATCGACGAATCCATATTCATTGATATTCCTTCAAATAGCGTATTGCGCGCGCAACGCTTTGCATCCTTACCAGCGATTACAATGTCGCACAAACCATCCCAATCCAAGACCACCGAAACACCATCACCGACCGGGGAATAACGTGCAGTCCACCGAAACATCCAGCGTCTCCGAAGGCGTGCCAGGCAATGTGCCGTTCGTGCCGGAGACGTCGTTCGGCGTCTGGTTCCTGCGTACCCATACGTGGGAGCACCACGTGCTGCGCGTCGCGATCAATGACCTCAAGCGCCTGATCGACACGCCGCCCCCCGCGTCGCCCGTAATCGTCGATGTCGGTTGCGGCCAGGGTATTTCATTCCGTCTGCTCGCGCAAACGTTCAATCCAGAACGCATCATCGGCATCGACTTTCATGAGCCGTCGCTCGATCTGGCGAAGAACGCCGCCCGCGTGTGCGGCGATCACGCCGATACACGCGCCACGCAGATCGACGTGCTGCACGGCGACTGCGCGAACCTGCCGCTGCCCGATGCCAGCGCCGACATCGTGTTCTGCCATCAGACGTTCCATCATCTCGTCGAGCAGGAACGCGCGCTCGCCGAGTTCCGTCGTGTGCTGAAGCCGGGCGGCGTGCTGCTGTTCGCCGAATCGACGGATGCGTACATCAAGTCGTGGGTAATCCGTCTGCTGTTCCGCCATCCGATGCACGTGCAAAAGAGCGCGGACGGCTATCTCGACATGATCCGTCGCGGCGGCTTTACGTTCGGTGCGCACAACGTATCGTTGCCGTACCTGTGGTGGAGCCGCGCAAAAGATTTCGGCTTGCTGGAGCGTCTCGGCATCTACACGCCGAAGCCCGGCAAGCGCCGCGAAACGCTGGTCAACGTCGCAGCCGTCAAGATCGACTGATACCAGAAAGCGGCATCGCACACGAGCGATGCCGCTCTTTCACCATTACTTCTTCAGGGTCACCACGTCGCCCTTCAGCGCGACACCAGCAATCACCGCGCCCGCGCCGCAGGTGAACTCCGTCGCGCTCTCGCGCACTTCGTTCTTGTAATTGCTCTTGATGTTGATGACGGCATTGCCGCCTTCCTTGCGCGCGCGCTCCTGAAGCTCGATCACGGCCGACAGGAACACGTGCTGGCACGCCGTCTCGTCGCTCTTGCCGAACGCGTTGGTCTTCTTGTTCGTCGCGAATTCGCCGAAGCTCTTCACGACGCCAGGATGCTTCTGGCCCGCGAAATACAGCGAGATATCTTCGCTGACCTTGCCCGGCTCGCTCGCGAGCGCTTCGGCGACGGGATAGTTGTTGACGGTGTCGCGCGCGAACGCGTGCGAGGCGAGACATGCGACGACAGCTGCACAGATCAGGTGACGCTTCATGGTTATTACCCTCGTGGTTGGATTTCTTATTGCGCTTGCGTTTCCAGCTTGACGACATCGCCGCGCACGGCGAGCGTCGATCCGTTCAGGCTCGCGCCGCACGTAAATTCCGTCGACGAAGCCGATTCGTTGTGTTGAAAGTGCGTCTTGATGTCGACGACGGCATTCGCATGCTGCGCGCGTGCGTAGTCGCGCAGATCCTGCAGCGCCTTGGCGAGCGCGTTATTGCAGTTGGCCTCGGGGCTCACGTCCGGCTTGCGCGGCACGCGCACGGCAAACTCCTTGTTGCCGAACGATTGCGTCACAGGCGCATGCGCCTGCTCGCCGAAATAAAGCGCCACGTCCTGCCCGTTCTGCGTCTGGAGCGCGGCCGGCATCGGCAGCGATTTGATCTTCGTCGAGCAGCCAGCCTGCGTGAGTACGGCGGCTGCCACCAACCCCAATGCGATTCTGGTTTTCATTATTCGACTTCCCTTTGTCGTTGTTTATTGTTCGTACTGCGTGTGCTTACTTACTACGTGTGCTTACTGCGTTTCAAATCCTTGCGAACATCAGGCTCGCACAGCTTCCCCCGAAGCCGAACGACACCGACAACGCGCGTTCGATCCGTGCTTCACGCGTCGCCTGCACGAGCGGCAATTGTTGCGCAAGCGGCTCGATATCTTCGATGCCCGCCGTCCCCGCGATGAAACCGTCGCGCATCATCAGCAGCGTGTAGATCGCTTCATGCGCGCCGCACGCGCCAAGCGGATGTCCCGTCAATCCTTTCGTCGACGAAAACGGCGGCACGTCTGCGCCGAATACCGTTTGCAACGCACGCAGTTCTTCGATGTCGCCAAGCGGCGTCGACGGCGCGTGCGCGTTCACATAATCGGGACGCGCGCCCGCTTCGTCGAGCGCCGCCTGCATCGCGCGCGCGATGCCCGGCGCGTGCGGCGACACCATGCCCGCGCCATCCGTGCTGTGCCCGAAACCCGTCAGCTCCGCGTAGATACGCGCGCCGCGCGCGAGCGCGTGATCGAGCGCTTCGAGCACCAGCACGCCGCCGCCCGACGCAATCACGAAACCATCGCGCGCCGTATCGTACGGTCGCGATGCGCGCTCGGGCGTGTCGTTGAAACGGCGCGACAGCGCGTGCATCGCGTCGAACATCAGCGTCATGTTGTCGTGCAGGCATTCGCTGCCACCTGCGAGAACGATCTGCTGACGCCCGGTTTGAATCAGCTGCATCGCCTGGCCGATCGCGAGCGCCGACGTCGTGCATGCCGACGACGGCGAATACGTGACGCCTTCGATGCCGAACACCTGCGCGACATTCGCCGATGCCGTGCTGCTCATCGCCTGCGGCACCGTGTACGGCGGCGTCTTGTCGACGCCGCGCGCGTTCGCCACGGCCATCGCCGCGTCATACGTGGACATCGTGCCGACGCCCGAGCCGAGCACCGCGCCGACCTGCGGCGAACGCAGCGCAGCGGGATCGAGCCCGGCATCGTCGATTGCCTTGCGCGCCGCATGGCATGCGAAGCGCGCGGTATCGCCCATGAAGCGTTCGAGCTTGCGATCGAACGGCGGCTCACCGTCCACCGACGCCACGCCCGCGACCTGCGTGCCGAAGCCGCGCTCGCGCCACGCATCGACGCGCGTGATGCCGCTGCGCCCATCGCGCAGCGCGGCGCTCACGTCGTCGAGCGTATTGCCGATGCACGACACGATGCCCATGCCCGTGACGACGACGCGCTGCAAGCCGTGCACACGCGTCATCGAATGCGCCTGAAAATCAGCGACGTGTTGATGCCGCCGAACGCAAAGTTGTTGCTCATCACATACTCGGCGTCGATATGGCGCGCTTCGCCCTTGATGTAATCGAGCGGCGCGCACGCGGGATCGACTTCCGTCAGATTCAACGTCGGCGCATACCAGTTGCGCTTCATCATCTCGATCGTCCACCACGCTTCTAGCGCGCCGCACGCGCCGAGCGTATGGCCGACATAGCTCTTCAGCGACGAAATCGGCATGCGCTCGCCGAAGGTCTGCGCCGTCGCCTGGCTCTCGGCCACGTCGCCGCGATCCGTCGACGTGCCGTGCGCGTTCACATACGCAATCGCGTTCGCTTCGAGCTTCGCGTCTTCCAGTGCAAGCTGCATCGCGCGCGCCATCGTGCTCGCCGTCGGCTGCGTCATGTGCGCGCCGTCCGAATTGCAGCCGAAGCCGACGATCTCCGCGTGGATCGTCGCGCCGCGCGCCTTCGCGTGTTCGTATTCTTCGAGCACGAGCGTCGCCGCGCCCTCGCCGACCACGAGACCGTCACGCTTCGCGTCGAACGGACGCGGCGTGAGTTGCGGCTCGTCGTTGCGCGTGCTGGTTGCATAGAGCGTATCGAACACGGCGACAGCGGGCCCCGACAGTTCTTCTGCGCCGCCCGCGAGCATCAGCGTCTGCTTGCCCATGGCGATGTTTTCGTACGCGTAGCCGATCGCCTGGCTGCCCGACGCGCACGCCGACGAGGTCGGCACGATGCGCCCTTTCAGGTCCCAGAACAGGCTCACGTTGACGGCTGTCGTGTGCGGCATCATCTGCACGTAGCTGTTCGACGTGACATCCGTCATCGAGCCCGTTTCGAGCATCGTGCCGAACGCGCGGATCGGTTCGACGGAACCCGACGACGAGCCGTACGCGACGCCCATACGGCCGTCGGCGATCGATTCGTCGCCCGCGAGGCCTGCGTCGGCGAGTGCGAGTTCGCTCGCGCGCACCGCATACATCGACACCGTGCCCATCGAGCGCGTCTTCTTGCGCGGCCAGCCGGCGGGCTGCACGAACGCCGGCAGCGGCGCGGCGAGACGCGTGTGCAGCGACTCGAAGTAGTCCCACTCCGGCATGCGCCGCACCGCATTGCGACCCGCCTTCAGCGCCGCTTCGATCTCGTCCCAGCGGCTGCCGAGCGCCGTGACGCCGCCCATCCCCGTAATGACGACGCGCTTCATCAGATCATCCCGCCATTGACGCCGATCACCTGACGCGTCACGTACGAGGCCGCATCCGACATCAGGAAGCTGACCACCGACGCGACCTCGGCCGGTTGACCGACGCGATTCATCGGCACGGTCTTCAGTGCGTGTTCGAGCGGCATATCGTCGAGCATGCCTGTTTCGATCAGACCGGGCGCGACGCAGTTGACCGTGATGCTGCGCGACGCGAGTTCGACGGCGAGTGCCTTGGTCGCGCCGATCAGCCCCGCTTTCGCCGCGCTGTAATTGACCTGCCCGCGATTGCCGATCACGCCCGACACCGACGCGATCGTCACGATGCGACCGCCCTTCTTCGCGCGGACCATCGGCATCGTCAGCGGATGAACCACGTTGTAGAACGCGTCGAGGCCCGTTTCGATCACCACGTCCCAGTCTTCGTCGGTGAGCGCGGGGAACGCCGCGTCGCGCGTCACGCCCGCGCTGCACACGATGCCGTAGTACGGACCATGCACGGCGACATCCGCCTCGAGCGATTCGCGGCACGCGGCGCGGTCGCGCACGTCGAACTGCAGCACACGCGCCGAGCCGCCCTGCGCCGCGATGCCCGCCGTGACGGCCTCGGCTTCCGTGCGGCCCGTGCGGCAATGCACGGACACGGCGAAGCCATCTGCCGCCAGTTGATAGGCAATCGCGCGGCCGATGCCGCGGCTGGCGCCCGTAACCAGAACTCGCCGGCTCATGAACTGATACTCCCTTCGATGAACGTCTGAAAATCGTTCGGTTGAAAGACCTTGATGACGGCGTCCGCGCAACGCGCGCCGTCGTGGTCGATCGTGCATTCGTAGGCGCTGTGGCCCTCGTCGCTGCGCAGCACTTCCTGCACGTTGACGGTCAATTGCGCGTCGCACGCGAACGCGCTCGCGTGCGCCTTGTAGCTGCGCGTGCCGAGCAGCACGCCGGGGCGCGCGCGGCCGCCTGCGCGCATTGCGAGCAGCGCGACATGCGCGGCGACGCCCTGCGCCATCAGTTCGATGCCGATCCACGCGGGCATCGCGCCGTTGTCGTCCGCGTACCATGCGTCGCCGTGCACGGACGCGTGCGCCGTCAGCGTTTCGTCGCCGCATGCGCTCACGCCGTCGAGCAACAGCATCGTGCCGCGATGCGGCAGGATCGTGTCGATAGGTGGAAATGCTTCGCTGGTCTCAGCGCGGGTCTCAGGTGTGGCCGTCATGTCGTTATGTTTTTTCGGATGTCCTGTCGGTTCAGCGCGCCAGTATCAGGCTGACGTTGCTGCCGCCGAACGCGAACGAATTGCTCATCACGTATCGCGTGCCGTCGCGCGGCACGCGCCGCTCGTCTTGCACGAGATCGAGTTCGGGCAATGCCGGGTCGGCTTCGCCATCCCATTGATGACGCGGCATCGAAACATCGTCGCGTGCGAGCGTGAGCCACGCGAAGCCCAGTTCCGTCGCGCCCGCTGCGCCGAGCTGATGCCCCGTCAGCGGCTTCGTGCCGCTCGCGGGCACGCCGTCCGCGAACACGCGCGACATCAGATGCGCTTCCATGTCGTCGTTCTTGCGCGTGGCGGTTGCGTGCAGATTCACATACGCGATCGCCGATGCGTCGATGCCTGCGTCCTCGAGCGCCGCGCGCAAGGCCAGTTCGCCACCGACGCCATTCGGGTCCGGCGCGGACACATGATGCGCATCGCTCGATTCGCCCGCGCCCGCAAGCCGCACTTCGCCTTCGTCGCGTGTCATCAGAAACACGGCGGCGCCTTCGCCGACATTGATGCCGTTGCGGTTGCGACTCATCGGATTGGTGCGCGTCACACTCGTCGATTCGAGCGACGCGAAGCCCTGCACGGTCAGCTCGCACAGCGTATCCACGCCGCCGACGATCATCGCGTCGCACAGTCCCAGTTGCAGTAAACGGCGCGCCGACACAAACGCTTTAGCGCTCGAAGTGCAAGCCGTCGATACCGTGAAAGCCGGTCCCTGCACATTCAACGCGGCCGCCGCGAACGGCGCGGCCGTGCCGATTTCCATCTGCCGATAGTTGAAGTCCTCGGGCAGCAGACCCGCTTGCGCCTGGTGAACGAACGCGACTTCGGCGGCGTCGATGCCCGACGTGCTGGTGCCGAGCACGATGCCGATGCGGTGCGAGCCGTAACGCTCGCGCGCCGCTTCGATCGCGGGACGGATCTGTTCGAGCGCGGCGAGCAGCATGCGGTTGTTGCGGCAGTCGAAGCGCTTGAGCGCGGCGGGCGGCGCGATGTCGAGCGGCGTCGACACACGGCCGACGAATGCATCGCCGATGCCCGTATGCATCAGCCCCATTCCCGGCGATTGAGCGGCCTGAAGTGCGGGCACGATCGAAGCGACATCGCCGCCGAGCGCATTGACCATGCCAAGCGCATGCAGATAAACGGGTGGCAAGGTCATGCAACTCTCCTTCTTCCAGGCGGCATGCCGATCGGCGCCAACAGCACCGACACGAGGATGCCGAGCGCCAGCGTGGCGCCGAAACTCTTCAGGGCAGGCATCGCGCTCAAGGCCAGCATGCCGAACGACAGCAGCGTCGTCGCGGCGGACAGCAGCACGCCCGTCCAGACCGCGCCGAGATCGGCGTGATCGCGCAGGCAGCCTTCGCGCAGGAACACCGCATAGTTTGCGCCGACGCCGAGCACGAGCATCAGCGCGAGGCAGTTGAACAGATTGAGCGGCACGCGCGCATAGCCGAACGCGGCAAGCGTCACGCCGATCGCGAGCAGCACGGGCAGCGTCGTCGCGATGCCGCCGCGCGGCGTGTAGCGCACCATCAGCAGGATCAGCACGAGCAGCAGCGCGCCCGCAAGCCAGATACCGCTATCGACGCGATACGCGCCGAACAGCTTCGACACGCTCGCGGCCTTGTCGACGAATACGACGCCTTCAATCGAGCGTGCTGTGCCGATCAGCGCGTTGATGTTTTGAGGCGTCACGCGCTGCGGAATCACGATGGCCGCGTAGCCATGTTCGCCGTGTGATTCGACCGCACCGAGCCACAGATGACGATAAGGCTGCGACCACGGCGCGGCGAGCCAGCGCTCGACCGTCAACGGGGTTGCATTCGACTTCGCGTACGAAGCGATCCACGCATCGGCGATTTCATCGCGGTAGCCCGCTTGCAGCAGCATCGAACGAAGCGCGGCGGGATCGTTGAATACGTGCTGTGCGAGGACTACACGCGCATCGGCCTGTCGTTGCGCCGACGGCACGAACTGCGTCACCGATTGCCACCCGTTCACCGATTGCGCGCCGCTCAACGCATCGAGCTTCGCGCCGAGCGCTTCCGCGCGCTGCAACACGATGTCCTGCGACGCACCGCGTACCACGAAAAACTGCGCGGTGTTATCGACGCCGATCGCATTGCGCACCTGATCTTCCTGTGCGACGAGCGCGGGATCGCGCTGGATCAGCAGATGGATGTCGTCGTCGCTGGTGAGGCGCAGCCAGCCGGGAATCGCGATCAGCACCAGCACGCCTGCGACGATCCACGAGCGCCGTCCGCCGATCGTCGCGTGCCAGCGCGCGAGCAACGTCGCCGCGCGCAGAAAGAGCCGACGTTGCGCACGCTTCGGTCCCTTCACGAGCAGCGTAGGCAGCAGCCACAGCACGGACGCGAACGCCGTGCAGATGCCGACGATCGCAAAGCACGCGATCTGCTTGAGCGCCGGGAACGGCACCCACGCGAGAATGGCGTAGCCGAGCAGGCTCGTCGCGAGCGCGACGCTCAGCGCGGGACGCACCGAGCGCGCGCCCTGCCGCGCATTCCAGCCGCCGCGTTGTCCAAGGCCAGCGCCGAGATAGACGACGAAGTATTGAATCGAATAATCGACGGCCTCGCCGATCAGACTCGCACCGAACACGAGTGTCAGCAGATGCAGCTTGCCGAACACGAGCATCGTCGCGGCCAATGCACACACGATGCCGAGCGCCGTCGATACGAAGCCGAACAGCAACAGGCGCGGCGAGCGGAACACCCACAGCATCAGCAGCGCGATGCCGCACGCGGACGCGACGCCGATCAGGTGCACTTCGCGCTCCGATGCGCTGCGCGCCGATTCCGCGTAGAACACGGCACCCGTGCGCGCGACGCTCGCATCGGGAAAGGAAGTCTTCAATGAAGTCTGTGCCTGCGCGACAGCCGACAGCACCGCGTGCTGTGTCTGCGTTTCGTACGCTGAACCCGGCAGCGTCGTGACGACGAGCACGCTTGTCGCATCGCCGCGATGCGCGACGAGCATGTTGTCTTCGAGATCGAGATTCGATGTGGCGAGCGGCAGCGCCGACAGCCAGTGTTCGAGCCCGCCGAACGGATCGTCGGCGAGTTGGGTGGCGAGTGGGCCGCGCACCGGGTTGTAGATGCGCTGCATCAGCGCGTCGTGCAGTGAAGCTGAGCCATTCGCGATCGCGTCGCGATCGTCGCGCGTCAGCAGATTGAAGCGATACGGCATATACAGCGCGCCGATCTGCGACATATCGAACGGCGGCAACTCCGCCGTCACGGAGGCAAATGCGCCGCTCTTCTGCAACGCCGCGCCGAACTGCTTCGCCGCCGCCTTCGCGTGATCGTCGTCCTTGCTCGTCACCAGAAACACCGTGCGATCGCCGAGCGCGTTGGCAAGCGTATCGACGGCTTTTTCGGCGACAGGATCGGCTTCCGTCGCGGGCAGCAGCGCGAGCAGGTTCGTTTCCAGCGGCGACGGCCCCGTGAAGCGCCAGGCGCAGTACAGCGAAGCGACGAGCGCGAGCACGAGCCATGCGGCCCGGATGCTCCACAACTGCGTCTTCGTCCACTGTCGCGCCATCAGCATCATTGTGCTCCTAGCAGCGTGCGCTCGGCAGGCGCCAGATCATCGATCGCCTCGCTCTTCGCGAACTCGATCTGCGTGACGTCACCGTTCGCGAGCGTGATGCGCAACGACTGAAGGAATTCGCCGCCCGTCATCTGCAAGCCCTTGATGGATTGCGCGAGTTGCGGCTGGTTCGGCTTCAGATCGAGCTTCCATTGCGACGGCGTGCCCTGTGCATCGACGTCGAATTGCGAATACAGCGCGGACAGATCGCCGCCGAGCATCGCACGCATCATCTTCGATACCTGCGCGACGCCGCGCACGCCTTGCGCGCTTTTCGTGTTGACGCGCTTGCCATTCGCATCGACTTCACTAACGCCGGCATCGCCGATCACGTACGTCGCCTTGTACGGCGTATCGACGCGCCAGATCACGCCGCGCTCGCGGAAGAACACCAGCGTGCCCGTGCTGACGAGCGGCTGCTTCATCGCGGAGAGCGTCTGCGTCTGTGTGAATTGCGCGCGCACGCCTTTGGTCTGCGCGAGCCGCGCAGCGACCTGCGAGACGAGCGCCGTGTTGCCGTTTTGCGCCTGCGCCTGCGTTGCCGCTTGCGCGACGTTAAACGGATTCACGCTTGCAGCAGCGAGCAATAGCGCAGTCAACGCGATGCGTAGTCTCATCGTGCCCATGCGCGCTCCAGCTTTTCGAACACGACGGGCGGCGACACGAACTGCGTTTCCTGCGTGGAGGCTTCGATGGCGACCTGAATCGTCGTGCCCTTCGTCAGCCGCGTGCCCGTCGCGCAATCGACGATTTCATAGCCTATTTTCAGGCGGTTTTCGAATTCGAGCAGTTCGGTGCGGACGTCGATCCGCTGGCCGTAGGTTGCGGGCCGCACGTACTTCAGATGCGCCTCGACGATCGGCCACAGATAACCCGACGCCTGCATCTCGCGATAGTCGTAATCGAAAGCACGCAACAGCGCGGCCCGGCCGATCTCGAAGTACTTCAGATAATGGCCGTGCCAGCACACGTTCATCGCGTCGACGTCATGAAACGGCACTTCGACGATCGCGCTTGCCTTCAACGTCTTGTGCGGATGGCGTTCATTCATGATGCGCGCCTCCTTCGATCAACGCACAATCGGCGATACGCGCCGTCAATGCGCGTAAATCGCTTTCGAGCGCGCGGTCTTCGTCGACGAACGGCGACATCGACGCGACGCTCTCCGCGAACGCGCGCAACGGCGCGGGCACGAGCGTCGCATCGTTGAGACGCACACGCAGCTTCAGCGCCTGCACAGCAGCGAGCGTATGCGCCGCCGCGACCTGCTCCGTCAGTTCGAGCACGCGCAGACAGTCGCGCGCGGCGATCGTGCCCATGCTGACCTTGTCCTGATTGTGCGCTTCCGTCGAACGCGAGAACACGCTCGCCGGCATCGTGTGCTTGAGCGCTTCCGCCGTCCATGCCGACGACGAAATCTGCACTGCCTTGAAGCCGTGATTGATCGGCGCGCGCGCCGAAGTCGCGCCCGTCAGGTTGCGCGGCAAGCCGTTGTTGAACTTGTCGTCGACGATCAGCGCGAGTTGCCGGTCCATCAGATCGGCGAGATTGGCGACGGCCGTCTTCAACGCGTCCATCGCGAACGCAATATGGCCGCCGTAGAAGTTGCCGCCGTGCAGCACACGCTCGCCATCGGGATCGATCAGCGGATTGTCGTTCGCGCTGTTGAGTTCGTTCTCGACGTCGCGGCGCACCCACGACAGCGCATCGACGACCACGCCGATCACATGCGGCGCGCAGCGGATCGAATAGCGATCCTGCAAGCGATGACCCGGCGTATCGTCGCGGCCTTCGAGGTCCGCGCGAATCCATGCGGCGGCATCGGCCTGGCCTGCGTGCGGCTTTGCTTCGAAGATCATCGCGTCGAAGTGCGCGGCGCGGCCGTCGAGTGCGACCGTCGACAGCGCTGTCAAACGCGCGACCACTCGCGCGAGATGTTCGGCGCGCGCGAACGCAAGACACGCGAGGCCCGTCATCACGGCCGTGCCGTTCATCAGCGCGAGGCCTTCCTTCGGCGCGAGCATCAAAGGCGCGTGACCGAGTTGCGTCCAGACGCCCGCGGCATCGCGCAGCGCGCCGTCGAACATCACGTCGCGTTCACCGACAAGCGCCGCCGCCACATACGACAGCGGCGTCAGATCGCCGCTTGCGCCGACCGAGCCTTCCGACGGAATGCGCGGCAGCACGCGATGATTGACGAGATCGGCGAGCCGTTCGAGCAGCACGGGGCGCACGCCGGAGAAGCCGTACGCAAGCGAGTTCAGACGCGCGGCGATCACGGCGAGCGTCTGCGCATCGTCGAGATGCGCGCCCATGCCGCAGCCGTGATAGCGCGTGAGTTGCAGCGGCAACGCTTCGACGAGTTCCATCGGCACGTCGACCACGCACGCGTCGCCGTAACCCGTATTCACGCCGTACACCGTTTCGCCCGCCGCGAGATGACGGCGCAGAAAATCCGCGCCGCGCTGGATGCGCGAGCGCCACGCGGGATCGCCGCTCAACGCAACGTGCGCGCGGCCCTTCGCAATCGCGACGACTTCTTCGATCGACAGCCTGCGTCCGCCGATCACCACCGTTCGCGGCGCTGACACACTCGCAGCGCTTGCAGCGTGCGTATCGTCGATCAGATCATGTTCGGACATTCGCGTCTCCGTGCGGGATGGCACCCGTTATCGCTTTTCGGGGACGCGCCCAGAAATCGAAAAAATTGAACCATTGATAAGGCGCCTTGCGGCAATAGTGCTCCAGACGCGACGCATAGCGCTGCGCCCATGCCGCGATATGCTGCGCGCGTTCGCGGCGCGGCAGGTCGATGCGTTCAGCGAACGGCTCGAAGTACAGGCGGTAGCGCTCGCGATTGCGCTCGTCGCGCTCTTTCAGGCAGAAGAACAGATACACCGGGCAGCCGAGCGCATGCGCGAGCACATAAGGCCCTTGCGCGAACGGCGCCGTTGCGCCGAGGAACTGCGCGTCGGTCGTGCGGCCCGAATCGCGCGCGGGCACCCGGTCGCCGACGATCACGAGCAGTTCGCCCGCGTCGATGCGCTCCTGCATCATCATCGACGTCTCGGGGCCGAAGTCGCTCACCTGAACCAGACGCTTTGCAAAATCGCTGCTCGCCGTCGACAGCACGCTGTTGAAACGCTTCGCGTGCTCGGTGTAGACGATGGCCGTGACCTTCGCATGACCGCCCTTCGCGGCAAGTGCGCGCGTCATTTCGAGGTTGCCGAGATGCGCGCCGATCACGAGCGCGCCGCGTTTGCTTGCGATCAACTCGTCGAACGCGGATGAATCGTCGAATACGACGTCGCTGGAATCGATACGGCCCGACCACGCAGCGAGCTTGTCGAGCCCGGATTGCGCGAACGCCAGCATCTGCCGATACGCGGAGCGCCAACCGGGACGCGGCGTACGCTCGCCTTGCGCGGCCTGTTCGAGATGCGTGAAGTATGTACGCGACGCCGCACGTGCATCGCGGCCCGTCAACAGAAAATACGCGACCACGGGATGCAGCCACAACGCAGTAAAGCCCATGCCGAACAGCTTGCAACTGAGCGCGAGCAACCTCATGCCGAGACGGCTGCCGCGTTCGGCGACACGCCACCACTTCGTGTTGTCGCCGTTCGAATGCGACGTAGAAGCACCCGATTTGCGCGGCATGAACTTGTGCGCGAGCAGCATCGGCAGACGCAGCAGCATTCCGCATGCGAGCCGCGTATGGCTCGCGCTGATGCGCACGTTGTCCCACAGCACGTCGAAGTGCGACACGCCGTCCGTCGCGTAGACGACGCGCGTCGGAATCGCGCGGAACGCGAGACGCCGCCAGTACAGGCGCACGAGAATCTCGATGTCGAAGTCCATACGCGTCGGCAGCTGCACGCTGTCGATCAGCGCACACGCGGCGTCGAGCGGATAGAGACGGAAGCCGCACATCGAATCGCGGATCGTGAACGACAGCGTTTCGATCCATACCCACACGTGCGTCAGATAGCGGCCATACAGACGCGACTTCGGCACGCTCTCGTCATACACAGGACGGCCGAGAATCACGGCGCCCGGCTCGGCGCGCGCAGCATCGAGAAAGAGCGGCACGTCGTTCGCATCGTGCTGGCCGTCCGCGTCGATCTGCAAGGCGTGCGTGTAGCCCGCGCGCTTCGCGGCGCGCAGCCCCGCCATCACGGCCGCGCCCTTGCCGCCGTTCACAGGCAGACGCAGCAGCGTCATCTGCTCGCGATACTGGCAGGCGAGCTTCGCGAGCACGGCTTGCGTCGCTTCATCGCTGCCATCGTCGACGACGAAAATGGGAAGCTTGTGAACGAGAAGACGCTCGACGGTGCCGCCGATCGCATCCTTGTGGTTGTAGATCGGAATGACGACGCACGGCGCGAAAATCGCTTCGCTCATGCGCGCTCCCGGTACACGATCACGCCCGACGAACTGTCGCGGCCATCGATGCGATACGCGAACTGCACGCGCCGCCGCGCGGCATCGTGCGACAGCTTCAGGTCGAGCACGGCGCCCGGCATTACGGGCGCGGTGAATTTCAGGCGATCGACGGATTCGATGTCGCGCAGACCCGTCACATGCTCGGCGGCGAGGCGGATCGCCCAGTCGAGCTGCACGACGCCGGGCAGAATCGGCAGGCCGGGAAAGTGGCCTTCGAAATGCACGAGTGTGGGCGGTACGCGCAGTTCGTAATGCAGGTCGTCGCCATTACGCGCTTCGGACAGCACTTCGAAGCCTTCGATGCGCGGCTCGAATGCGGCGGCAACTGACGCGACGGGCAGCTTGCCGCGTGCATCGAACGGCAACGCGATGCGAAAGCGCCAGTGACGCGGCAGCACGACCACATCGAAATACGCGGCAAGGTGCCGGCGCAACGTCTTCGCGAGCGCGACGCGTCCTTCGCTGCGCAGCGCTTCGCTGCCGGCTTCATTCAACGCGACCACGGCGCCAACGCGTTCACGCGACGCACCCGCGAGCGGCACCACAGCCGCCTGCGCAACATACGGATGCAGCGCGAGACGCGCTTCGACTTCGGGCAGCGACACACGCTTGCCGTCGAGCTTGATCACGCGATCGAGACGCCCCAGCAGACGGAAGCGGCCTTCGTCGTCGAATGCGATGGCGTCGTCGGTGCGATGCCAGTCGTCGTGACCGAGATGCGCCGAGCGCACGTTCAACGCGCCATCCTCGCCGCGCCGCACGTCGACGCCGTTGACGGGCCGCCACGCCGACGTCTCGTTCTGCCGGCGCCACGCGATGCCGCCCGTTTCCGTGCTGCCGTAGATTTCGATCGGCGCGCTGCCGAATGCCGTCGCGTACTCGGAAGCGGCTTCGGCGGAAAGCGGTCCGCCCGACGAAAAGAATGCGCGCGGAGCAGGCGCGAGCGCCGCGAAGCCGGGCAACGCAGGCCAGCGCGACAGCTGCGCCGGCGACGACACGACCACCGTCGCGCCGCATTGCGCAATGCGCGCCTGCACATGTTGCGGCTCGATGCACACGGCGCGGTCGAATGCGCGCCCTGCCGCGAGCGGCCACATCACGCGAAACAGCAAACCGTAAATGTGATGATGCGGAACGCTCGCGAGCATCGTCGCGTCGCCGACGAGCGCGCCCCACTCGCGTTCGAGCGTGTGCACTTCGGCGTCGAACTGCGCGAGCGTCTTGTGAATCGGCTTCGGCGTGCCGCTGCTGCCCGACGTGTAGAGCGTGAGCGGCGCGTGCGGATCGATGTGCAGCGGTGTCACCGATGGTGCGTGCGTCGACGCATGCGCGCGAATGTCGGCATCGGTGAGTACGGCATCGTAGGCATCGGCGAGATCGGCGAGATAGCCGGGCGTCGCGTTCGCCGGAATCACAGGCGTCTTGCCGCAAGCGAAGAGCGCGAACAGTGCGCACGCAAAGTCGAACGGATCGTCGATGCACAACGCATAGCGATGCGCCTGCGTTTCGCGCAACTGCTGCGCGAGTGCGAAGACGCGCGCGCGGAAGGCGGCGAAATCGATCGTGTTAGCGGATTCGTCGTCGCGGCAAACGGGCACATTGGCAGCGCGCTCGCACGACAGCAGTTCGTGCAGTGCGATCATGCCGCCTCCGAGCGCCGGGCGCGCGGCAGGATCACGAGATAGCGCCATACGATTTCGCCCACCAGCAGCACACCGATGAGCCCATAAGCAATCGCGCCGTTATAGAGCGACCACGCTTCGCGCGGCCAGTACAGCGCGGTGTAGAGAGAAAACAGACCATTCGCCAGAAAGAACGCGCACCAGATCTGCGTCACGCGACGCGTGTGGCGGATCGCCGGCTCGCTCAGATTGGGCGTGCCGATGCGCGCGAATTTTTCGATCATCGTCGGGCCGCGCACGAGCGTCGCGCCGAACGCGATCAGCAAACCGAGATTCACCAGCGACGGATAGATGCGCAGCAACAGTTCGCTGTTCGTCCACACGATGGCAGCCGACGCTACGCTCAGCATGAGCGCCACGCCCCAGTCGATACGCGTGAGCTTGCGTAGCGACGCGCCGAACGCGCCCGTCCCCGCGCAACGCTGAAGCCACAGCAGCGCGAACAGCAGGCAACCGACGAAGCGCGGCTCGTCCCAGAACCACGCGCACAGAATCACGGCGGGATACGCGAGCTTGGCGAGTACGCCGAGCGCGAAGCCGAGCCAGCCGCGCGGGCGCGAGTCGTTTTGCACTGCGTCCTGCACAGCTTCTTGCGCCACGGGCGGCGTCTGCTTGTCGTCCGAAGCGCCGTGCGCGTGCGAACGTTGCGCGTGCATCAGCCCTGCGCCGCGAGCAGCGATTCGACGGCAACGATCACGTCGCCGACCGTGCGCACCGACTTGAACTCCTCCGGCTTGATCCGGCGGCCCGTCATCTCCTGCAGCTTGATCGCGAGATCGACGGCGTCGATGCTGTCCAGATCGAGCTCTTCGAACAGGTGCGCTTCGGGCGTCACGCGCTCGGGCTCGATTGCGAAGTTTTCTTTGAAGATGGCGCGGATGCGCTCAAGGATCTCGGTGTCGGTCACGGTCATTCCCCTTTCTTTGTGGTATCGCCCGATTCATGCGCAAGCTCGCGCTGGCTTGCCACCAGCGCCGCGAGCGTATTGATCGAGCGGAAGTGCTCTCGCGTGCGTTCGTCGTTCGCCGCGATCGTCAATTGATAGTGTTTGCGCAGCACGATGCCGATTTCGAGCGCGTCGATCGAATCGAGACCGACACCGTCGGTATCGAAGAGCGGCGCGTCGTCGTCGATGTCGGCGGGCGTCAGGTCTTCCAGATCGAGCGCTTCGATCAGAAGCTGTTTGATTTCAAGCTTTAAAGAATCCATAGTCGAACAGGTGCTGTGTGATATGTGCTTCGATGGCGCTCGTCACCGTGCGGGCAGCCAGCGCGGGCGGTTCGTCGTGCGCCGCGAAGGCGTCCGCGCCGACGGGTGCGAGCACGTTGACGCGCATGCGGAACGCGCGCTCGGGCACGTTGTACCAGCGCATGCCCTTCGTGAACGCGGGCGGATCGCAGTCCATCAGGACGGGCAAAATCGGCGCACCGGACTTGAGCGCCATGTGCGCGAAACCGCGTGAAAAAGCATGCATCCGGTTGCGCGCCGGGCTGCGCGTGCCTTCCGGAAAGATGATCATCGTGTAGCCACTCGCGAGTTGCCGCGCGCCCGCTTCTACGAGTTCGAGCGGATCGGCGTTGCTGACGTATTCCGCCGCGCGCACGACGCCCCAGAAAAACGGATTGCCCCAATGCGCGCTCTTGACGACGCAGCACGCGCGCGGCGTCAGCGACAGCAGCACCATCACGTCGAGCCACGTCGGGTGATTCGCGACCACGATAGCCGGGTCGTTGCGCTGACGGCGCAGCGCGGCGACACCGTGCGCATCGAGCTCCATCACGCCGACCCATTGCAGCACGGCCACGAGCGCGCGGAAAAACGCGTGAATGATGGAAGTGATCGCCAGCTGCTTCGACGCGCGATGCGGCCACAGCCACGCGAGCGGAAACAGGATCAGCGAAAAGCCGAGTCCGCAGATGCCGAATGCCGTGAACGCGAGCGCCGTCGCGACGAGGCGCCAGTGGTAGTCAAGCCACGCCTTCATCCCAGCTCCATTCCCAGACGGCATATTCGCTGCACCATTGCGCAGCCGTATGCGTGTCGAGGCAGTGATGAACAGCCTGGCTCTGCGTTGCAAAGAGAGTGCCTGTTTGATCGGGCGCGGCTCTGTCTGCTGCGTTATCTGTTGCGTTATCTGTTGCACCACCTGCTGCGACGGACGTGCGCGAGCAGGACAGCCGACCTGTCGCGCTTGCGTCGAGCAGGATCGCGAGCGCGCCGCCCTGCACTTCTTCTTCGATCGTGCCGTACGCGGGATCGGCGGGCTCGTCGGCATAGACGAGCAGAACGGGCGTCGAGGTGTCGGTCGAATATTGCGCGTGCGCTTCGAGCAGCGCGTAGCCGAGCGTTTCGGCACCCGCCGACAGCGCGCTCGCGGCCGAGCGGTCGCCGCGCGCGATGCCGAACACGCCCGTCATCGCGTTGAGCACGGAAAGACTGAAGGAAGTCGGCGAAACCGGTTCGCCCGCGCTGATGTTGCGCAGGATGTCCGTGGTGCGGCGCAGCTCGCCGTGGCGCGATGCGAACACGATCCGGACACTGGGTTTGTCCGCGGCGCAGTCGTGCGCGACCTTCAGTGCAATGCGCGACAGCGTGCTGAGACGACGCCGCACCATCGGCTCGATGAAGCCAATGTCGGGGGCGACGGCTGCGACGGCAGGCCACGAAGACCAGCGAGCAACCGGAATGGTCCAGTGCAGATCGGGCATATCGGTGTTCGCGCGTGAAGGCTGCTGGCGCCAGAGGCGCGCCTGCCGTCGACAGCACGTGAAGCGCGCTACTCCCGGGCGGGGCGCGACGCCAGGTTGATGAGTCCACTTTTCTTTTAAGGATTCACCAAAATAACGGCACGCAGCGGTGATTATTTAGGGGCGGGACGACAAAACAGGTTTTCGTCTGGTCATTACCTCGGCCGTCCGAAATGATACAGAGCATTTTGGCCGAAATCAGCCAGAAAAGACGTATCCATCTGTATCCGTCTCTTGCACGCGACGAAAGCGTTTTCCCACCTGACGCGGCCCGCCCCAACAGGCTTTGCCGTCGCCCGGCGCGGAAATCACGCCGAATCACGCCATCTGTTACTGCCTATTCCCATCGGTGCCGACGACAAATACGTTAAAAAACGATAATTGCGGCCGGTTTTGCAACGACCTGCTGTCAGTGGCGATAAATGCACAGTAAGTAGCGGGAAATCTTCGCTTTTACGCAAACTGGCGTGCTATACTCCGCCCCTCATTGGGGAGTAGCCGCCCCGCATCATGCCCGCGCAACGGTCAGCTTCACGGCCGGCGAGCGCAGCGTGCGTGATTTGCGGGGGCGCCTGTCAACAGACTTGACCTTTGTGGTCATGGCAGACGCAGCCTCTGGCCTGGCGAGACCGATGATCCACTACCGCCGCTCTAGGGCCCGGCGCGTCGTGGGTCGTCGCTCGCACACATCTCGGCCCGAGGAATCTATCAAACGTGGAACAAGCTTTTCTGATCTCGACCGGCGCGGTCGCGCTCGCTGAAATCGGCGACAAGACGCAACTGCTCTCGCTCGTCCTCGCCGCGCGCTATCGCAAGCCGCTCCCGATCATCCTCGGCGTGCTCGTCGCGACGCTGATCAATCACGCGGGCGCCGGCGCGCTCGGCGCCTGGCTCGGTTCGCTCGTCACGCCGACCGTGATGCGCTGGGCGCTGGCCGCGTCCTTCATCGGCATGGGTCTGTGGATTCTCGTGCCCGACAAGCTCGACGAATCGGAAGCGAACACCAACCGCACGCATTTCGGCGTGTTCGGCGCAACCGTGGTCACGTTCTTTCTCGCTGAAATGGGCGACAAGACGCAGATCGCGACGGTCGCGCTGGCCGCGCGTTTCCACGATTTCTTCGGCGTGGTCGCGGGCACGACGCTCGGCATGATGATCGCGAACGTCCCGGCGATCCTGCTCGGCGACCGCTTCGCGCACCGGCTGCCGACCAAGCTGGTCCACGGCATCGCCGCCGTCATGTTCGTCGTGCTCGGTGCACTGGCGCTGATGGGAGTCGGCGTCTGATGGTTTGAGCGGACGGTCATTTGACAATCCGCGGGTAGAAACGACAACGGCCGCATCGCTCAGACGATGCGGCCGTTTTTTGCCTTCGACGCGCCGCGCGCAAGCGCCTCTACTGAACCGTTTTCGCGCCCGAAGCCGGCACGGGCGGCGCGGCGCTGTCGGCGGCGACTTCGTTGGAAACGCCGCCCTTTCCGTCGACGGGCAGCTTCACGGTGCGCACCACGCCGTTGCCCATGGGGAAATCGGACATCGCGCTGCGCGCCAGATACGGCATCGCGGCGATCAGCGACGATTGCTCGTCCGTATTGCGCGCGGTCACGTTATACATTTCCTTGCCCGTCGCGCGATCCGTGATGCGGATGCCGAGCAGATGCGTGTACACGGGATAGCTCTGGTTCACATAACCTGCCGGATACGGACCCCACGGGCCCCAGGGACCCCACGGATCGAACGGACGGCCCCAGTAATACGGGCCCGGCCACGGGTTGTAGTAGACGGGCTGCGCGACGTTCACCGTATCCGAGCGCATGCCATACGCGAGCGCCACGAGATAGTGCGCGTTGCGCTCGTCGGTCTGGCGGAATGCGTGCAGCGCGAGTTCGTTCGCGACGATCTGCTCGTACGTGGCCTGTTCGAGATTGTTCTTCTGTTCCGGCGTGCGCGTGAACGCGTAGGTGCGCGTCGCGTCGCTGCCGTTCCAGTCGGAAAAGGCCGTCACCTGCGTCGTCACGTAGGTCGTGCAGCCCGCCAGCAACGTGGCGAGCGCCGCGAGCACGAGCGCGGCGTGGCGGGTCAATCGGTCGAGCTTCATGGTCGTCCTCGTTGGTATCGTCGGCCGCGCCTGCCTGCCGGGCAAGCGGATGGGCGGCCCGATAATACGCTGACTGCGCACGACGGTAAAAAGTTCTGTCCGCACGATCGGCCGAGGCTTTGTACAATGGGCCGATCACCCGGCACGCTGTCGTATGTTGCGCTGTATACAACGCGCCGGCTTCGAGCTTATTCCCGAACGCACATCATGGCCGATACCGAAACGCCTCAAGTGATCCGCCGCGCCGACTACGCGCCGCCCGCTTTTCTCATCGATACCGTCGCGCTCGAGTTCGATCTCGTGCCGGAGCGCACGGTCGTCAGGAATACGATGCGCATCCGCCGCAATCCCGACGCGGTGCGCGCCACGCATCTCGAACTGATGGGCGAAGATCTGACGTTCGTCGAAGCGTCGATCGACGGCAAGCCGTATGCCAACGTGCGTGCGCATGAGCACGGCCTGACCGTCGACAACGTGCCCGATTCGTTCGAACTCACGTTGACGGGCATCTGCAACGCGGCAGCGAACACGACGCTGTCGGGACTGTATGTGTCGAGCGGCAACTTCTTTACGCAGTGCGAGGCCGAGGGCTTCCGGCGCATCACGTGGTTCCTCGATCGCCCGGACGTGATGGCCACCTACACGGTCACGCTGCGCGGTGACAAGGCCGCGTATCCGGTGCTGCTGTCCAACGGCAATCTGCTCGAAGAGGGCGACCTGCCCGACGGCCGCCATTTCGCGCGCTGGGAAGATCCGTTCAGGAAGCCGAGCTATCTGTTCGCGCTGGTCGCGGGCAAGCTCGTCGCGCTGGAAGAGCGCGTGAAGACGGGCTCGGGCAAAGAGAAACTCCTGCAGGTCTGGGTCGAGCCGCACGATCTCGACAAGACGCGCCACGCAATGGATTCGCTGATTCACTCGATCCGCTGGGACGAGGAACGCTTCGGCCTCGAACTCGATCTGGACCGCTTCATGATCGTCGCCGTGAGCGACTTCAACATGGGCGCGATGGAGAACAAGGGCCTCAACATCTTCAACACGAAGTACGTGCTGGCCAACCCGGAAACGGCGACCGACACCGACTTCTCGAACATCGAAGCCGTCGTCGGCCACGAATACTTCCATAACTGGACGGGCAATCGCGTCACGTGCCGCGACTGGTTCCAGCTGAGCCTGAAGGAAGGTTTGACGGTGTTCCGCGATCAGGAATTTTCCGCGGACATGGCAAGCGGCGGCAGTTCCGTCGAAGACCAGGCTGCGCGCGCAACCAAGCGCATCGAAGACGTGCGCGTGCTTCGTCAGATGCAGTTCGCCGAAGATGCCGGCCCGATGGCGCACCCCGTCCGCCCGGAAAGCTACGTCGAGATCAACAACTTCTACACGATGACCGTGTACGAGAAAGGCTCGGAAGTCGTGCGGATGTATCAGACGCTGTTCGGACGCGAAGGCTTCCGGCGCGGCATGGATCTGTACTTCAAGCGCCACGACGGCCAGGCGGTGACTTGCGATGACTTCCGTCACGCAATGGCCGACGCGAACGGCCGCGATCTCGCGCAATACGAGCGCTGGTACAGCCAGGCGGGCACGCCGCGTATCGGCGTCGAAACGCATTACGACGCCGCGCAGAAACGCTATACCGTGACGCTCAAGCAGGGTTACGGCGACGCGTCGGCGGCTGCGCGCGACACGCAGAAAGGCCCGCTGCTGATTCCGTTCGCGATCGGTTTGATCGGCGATGACGGCAACGACATGCCGCTGCGTCTCGACGGCGAAGCATCGGCGTCATCGCAGACGACGCGTGTGCTCGAATTCACGCAGACCGAACAGAGCTTCACGTTCGTCGATGTCGCCGAGAAGCCGCTGCCCTCGTTGCTGCGCAATTTCTCGGCGCCCGTCGTGGTCGAGTACGACTATACGGCCGACGAACTCGCCTTCCTGCTCGCGCACGACAGCGATCCGTTCAACCGCTGGGAAGCCGGCCAGCGCCTCGCGACGCGTGAGCTGCTGACGCTCGCCGAGCTGGCGGCGACAGGCAAGGCGCTGGAACTGGACGATACCGTGGTCGCCGCTTTCGGCCGCGTTCTGAACGACGAAACGCTGTCGCCGGCGTTCCGCGAACTCGCGCTGATGTTGCCGTCGGAGGCGTATCTCGCCGAGCAGATGGACGAGTCGAACCCCGCCGCCGTGCACAGCGCGCGCCAGTTCGTGCGCAAGCGCCTCGCGTCCACGCTCAAGGGCGACTGGCTCGCGATCTACGAACGCCATCAGACGCCGGGTGCGTACGAGCCGACGCCTGCGGCGGCCGGCCATCGCGCGCTGAAGAACCTTGCGCTCGCGTATCTCGCCGAACTCGAGGATCCCGCCGACGCCGTACGTCTCGCCAAGGCTCAGTACGACTCGGCGAACAACATGACGGATCGCGCGGCGGCCTTGTCGGCGCTGCTGACGGCGGCGGCTTCGAATGGTGGCACCGCTGCCGCCGAAGCGCTCGGCGACTTCTATCGTCGCTTCGAGAACGAGCCGCTCGTGATCGACAAGTGGTTCGCGCTTCAGGCGATGCAGCGCGGCGCGAAGCAGCGTCCTGTGATCGAAATCGTGCGCAAGCTGATGACGCATCCCGCGTTCACGCTGAAGAATCCGAACCGCGCGCGCTCACTGATCTTCAGCTTCTGCTCGGCGAACCCGGCGCAGTTCCACGCGGAAGACGGCTCGGGTTATGCGTTCTGGGCCGAACAGGTGATCGCGCTCGACGCGCTCAATCCGCAGGTTGCCGCGCGTCTCGCGCGGGCGCTGGAACTGTGGCGACGCTTCACGCCGAGGCTGCGAGACCAGATGCGCGCGGCGCTGGAAAAGGTCGCGACGCAGGCGAAGTCGCGCGACGTCCGCGAAATCGTGGAGAAGGCGCTCGCCTGATTTTCGGTCTTTCCTGGCAAGTCGAAAGCCGGCACGTGTGCCGGCTTTTTTCTTTGGCGGCTGGCCATCTGGCCGAGTGGTTTCAGCGCCTCGTTGCGATCAGACTGAACGCGTCGATTTAATGGTTTACGTTTAACATGACGCGTTATACACTCCCCATGATCTCAACGTTCGGCGACAAGGAAACCGCGGCTGTCTTCAAAGGCATTTTTGTGCAGTCGCTGCCGCGAGAAGTGCAGCTGATCGCGCGCCGCAAACTGCTGCTGATCGATGCAGCGAGGTCGATCATCGACATGTTCGCGCCGCCTGGAAACCGGCTCGAATTGCTGCAAGGCACGCGCAGCGGCCAATGGAGCATCCGTATCAATGCGCAATGGCGCATCTGCTTCCAGTACATCGACGGCGACGCGCTCAATGTCGAGATCGTCGACTATCACTGACTCGTAGGAAACCATCATGGCCATCAAACGTTCTGAACTGGACAACGTCGACTTCGCCGAGGTTGCCACGGGCGAACGCATGCCCGAGACGACGCCCGGGGATGTCCTGCGCAGCGAATTTCTCGAACCGCTCGGCATGTCGGCCAATGCGTTGTCGCTGGAACTGCGCGTGCCGGCGCCGCGCATCAACGACATCGTGCGCGGCAAGCGGGCCATTTCGTCGGAAACGGCCTTGCGTCTGTCGCGCTTTTTCGGCAACAGCGCGCATTTCTGGCTCAATCTTCAGATTGCCTACGACTTGCGCGTCGCAATTGCGGAATCGGGCGAGAAAATCGAGCGCGAGATCGAGCCGCTGCCGCCTTCGCGCCGGCCCAAGCACACACGGCTGTCGCGCGAGCAGATCAAGGCCGCCGAGGACGCAGCGGCGGCATCACGCCGGGTTTCCGCGTCGCGTTGAGGCGCTCTGAGGCGCTCTTTCTCCGCTGGCCGGGAGCCGCGGAGCGTACGACCGTACGCCCGGCAGCAACACCGCGATTATTTAAAGTCACGGAACCCGAACATCGAAAGGTTAAAATCGGGAAATTCCCAAGCCTCTCCGGAGTACTGCAATGTCTTTGCAACGTCGTACCACTCTCACGAAGTATCTGATCGAGCAGCAGCGCGAAAACAACAATCTGCCTGCCGATCTGCGCCTGCTGATCGAAGTCGTCGCGCGCGCGTGCAAGGCCATCAGCTATCACGTCAGCAAGGGCGCGCTCGGCGATGCGCTCGGCACGGCCGGTAGCGAGAATGTGCAGGGCGAAGTGCAGAAGAAGCTCGACATCCTGTCGAACGAAATCCTGCTCGAAGCCAACGAATGGGGCGGCAACCTCGCGGGCATGGCATCGGAAGAAATGGAACAGTTCTTCCCGATCCCTGCGAACTATCCGAAGGGCGAATACCTGCTCGTGTTCGATCCGCTCGACGGCTCGTCGAACATCGACGTCAACGTGTCGATCGGCACGATCTTCTCGGTGCTGCGCTGCCCGGACGGCCAGCAGCCGACGGAGCAGTCGTTCCTGCAAAAAGGCACGCAGCAGGTCGCGGCGGGTTATGCCGTATACGGCCCGCAAACCGTACTCGTGCTGACCACGGGTAACGGCGTGAACTGCTTCACGCTCGATCGCGAACTGGGCTCGTGGGTGCTCACGCAAAGCGACATGCGCATTCCCGTCGAGACGCGCGAATACGCGATCAACGCATCGAACCAGCGTCACTGGTATGACCCGGTGCAGCAGTACATCGGCGAGTTGAATGCGGGCAAGGACGGTCCGCGTCAAACCGACTTCAACATGCGCTGGATCGCATCGATGGTCGCCGACGTGCATCGCATCCTGAACCGCGGCGGCATCTTCATGTACCCCGCCGACAAGCGCGATCCGTCGAAGCCCGGCAAGCTGCGCCTGATGTACGAAGCCAACCCGATGGCGTTCATCGTCGAACAGGCGGGCGGTGCGGCGACCAATGGCGAGAAGCGCATCCTCGACATCCAGCCGAAGACCCTGCATGAGCGCGTCGCGGTGTTCCTCGGCTCGAAGAACGAGGTCGATCGCGTGACCCGCTATCACCTCGAAAAGAAAAGTTGAGAAAGCACTTGCCAAGCCTGAAAACAGGCTTCATAATCTCACTTCTTCGTTGCTGACGAATTAAACGAAAGCAACAACGGAGCCGGAATAGCTCAGACGGTAGAGCAGCGCATTCGTAATGCGAAGGTCGGGGGTTCGATTCCTCTTTCCGGCACCAGCAAGATTCAAACAAAAAGCCCAGTCCTCGTGACTGGGCTTTTTGCTTTCTCACGTCATCCCAACACCGTACGCGCAATCACCGTCCGCTGAATCTCAGACGATCCTTCGTAGATCCGCAGAATCCGCGCGTCGCGAACGAAGCGCTCCAGTGGCATCTCGCGCGTGAAGCCGTATCCACCATGCATCTGCAGCGCTGCATCGGTGACGAACGCAACCATCTCCGATGCATAGAGTTTTGCCATCGATGCAGCCTGCGTAAACGGCACACCCTCCGCCCGTTTGACGGCTGCCTGCAAAGTCAGCAGCCACGCAGCTTCGAGCCTCGTCTTCATATCGGCGATTGTCCATTGCAGACCTTGCCGGCTCGACAGCGGCTCACCGCCCACCCGCCGCTCTTTCAACCACTCGATCGCCGCCGACAACGCCGCTTCCGCAATGCCGATACTCGTTGCGGCCACATCGAGCCGGCTGTTGTCGAGCACCTTCATCGCCGTGCGAAATCCGCTGCCCTCCGCGTCGACGCGGTTCGCGGCGGGCACGAAGCAATCGAGCGCCACTTCATGCGCGGGCGCGCCGCGTATGCCCATCAGCTTTTCCGCGGGCGCAACGTCGACGCCCGGCGCGTGCCTGTCGACCACGAATGCGCTGATGCCGCGCGTGCCCGCATCGGGATCGGTCTTCGCATACACGACGATGAACTGCGCCGCGTCGGCATTCGAGATGAAGTGCTTGACGCCCTTGATCCGATAGCCCTCGCCTTCGCGCGTCGCGCGGGTCGCCATGTCGGCGGGATTGGAGCCCGCGCGCGGCTCCGTCAGCGCAAACGCGCCGAGCTTTTTGCCGCTGGCCGCGTCGGGCAGATAGCGATCGCGTAACGCATCGTCGCCGCCGATCAGGATCGAATCGGTGGCGAGGTAATGCGCGCCGATCATCGACGACGTCGACGCACACGCCTTCGCGATCTCCACCAGCGACAGCACGATCGCCACCGGCGACGCTTCAACGCCGCCCCACCGCTCCGGCAAGTTCATGCCCATCACGCCGAGTTCGGCGAGTTGCGCGACGTAGCGCGTCGTCGAAAGCTCTTCGCGATCGACTTGCGCGGCGCGCGGCGCAAGTTCGCTTTGAGCAAAGCGCGCGATTGCATCGGCGATTTCAATGTCGCTGTCTTCGATGCCTAAACGCTTATGCATGGTCGCGCTCCTCTTTGCGAATTGCATCTTCTGTCGTCGCAGCACAAGCGCCGAACGCGCCACGCTCGCGCAACGACGCAATGTCTTCGTCGTCGTAACCGAGTGCCTGCAAGAGCGCATCGGCATGTTCGCCGAGCGCCGGCGCAGGCGTCACACGATTGGCGTCATACGCGGAAAACTTCACTGGCTGCGAAGGTAAGCGCGTAGCGAACCTTCCATCTCGCTGCACGTCGGTGAGCAACCCGCGATGCACCGCTTGCTCGCTCTCAACTGCCTCCGAAAGATTGCGAATCGGCGCGACGGGAATGCCGGCTGCACCAAGCGTCTCGTTGACATCATCGACGGTTCGCGTCGACGACCACGCTTCAATCACCAGCCGCAACTCGGCTTCATGAAGACAGCGCGACGCATCGCTGGCAAAACGCGGATCGTCCGTGAGATGCGTTGCGCCGATCGCCTGAGCAAAAGCAGCGAAGAGCTTGTTATTCAGCACCGCGACGACATAAAAGCCGTCAGCCGCACGATACGCGCCGAACGGCGCCGACGACGGATGCCGGTTCCCCACGCGGCGCGGCGCGAGGCCCGTCGCAGCGTAGCGCGCAACGAGCGTCGCGCTCAGGCCGAGCGTCGCGTCGAACATCGACACGTCGACGTGCGTGCCCTTGCCGTTCTTCTCGCGCGCGAGCAACGCGGCGAGCACGCCCCACGATGCGAACAGACCGCTGACGACGTCGGATACCGATTCGCCGATCATCGTCGGCGGTCCGTCGGGCGAACCGGTTGCGTCCATCAGCCCGCACATCGCCTGAAGGATGATGTCGTACGCGGGCCGATGCGATTCAGGCCCCGTCTGCCCGAAACCCGACACGCTCGCATACACGAGCGACGGATTGATCGCGCTCAACGCCGCGTAGCCGATGCCGAGTTTGTCCGCGACGCCGGGCCTGAAATTCTCGACGACGACATCGGCGTCCGCGCACAACGCCCGCGCGAGCTCACGCCCCGCGTCCGTCTTGAGATCGAGCACGATGCTGCGCTTGTTGCGGTTCATCGCGGCGAACAGGCCGCTCTCACCGTCCGCGCCGAACGGACCGACAACACGATAATCATCGCCGGCAGGCGGCTCGATCTTGACCACATCCGCGCCGAGATCGCCGAGCAGCGCGGCGCAATACGGGCCCGCCAGCACGCGCGAGAAATCGATCACGCGCAGACCGTCGAGCGGCAAGGTAGAACGTTGCATCGCACGCCCCTTTCACGAGAGATGCAACGATTCTGGGCGGCTGACCCTATCAAGTAAAATATGGAATTGAATTACCACCTATAGGTTTTTCTGATGCGTATCTCGTTGCGGCTTCTGCGTTACTTCACGGCGGCGGCCGAAACGGGCAGCACGACAGCGGCGGCAAAACTGCTGAACGTGTCGCAGCCTTCCATTTCGGTCGCCATTCGCGAACTCGAAGCGCTCTTCGACGACACGCTGTTCACGCGTGAGTCGGGCGCGAAAATGACGCTGACGCGATTCGGCGTGCGCAAGCTGGCGGAGGCGCATCAACTGCTGAACGCCGCCGCATCGTTCGAAGCGGACGACAGCGGCGATGCAGCCGCTGGCGAAGTGCAGATCGGCGTGTTCAGCACGATCGCGCCTGTCTATCTGCCCGTGCTGCTGCGCGTTGCGCGCGAACGCTTTCCCGATCTGTCGATCCGGTTCGTCGAAGGCGATCTCTTGCAGCTGGAAGACGCGTTGCGCAGCAGTCGCATCGAACTCGCGCTGATGTACGACGTCGGCCTGCCCGCTGATATCGAGCGCGAATGTCTCGCGGAACTGGGGCCTTATGCGCTCGTGCCCGCTGCATCGAAGCTCGCGAGGAAAGCGGGCAAGGTTTCGCTGCACGATCTCGCGAAAGAGCCGCTGATCCTGATCGATCTGCCGCACAGCCGCGAGTTTCTGATGGCGCCGTTCTGGCAATGCGGGCTCGCGCCCGAGGTGCGTTATCGGGCGACGTCGATCGAACTCGTGCGCGGGATGGTGGCGAACGGTCTCGGCGTGTCGCTGCTGATTACGCAAGGCGACGCGAGCGCGACGGCGGGTGCGATCGAACGGCCGATCCGCGAAGAGACGATCCGCCAGCCGCTGGTGATCGCGCGGCCTTCACGCGCGTCGCGCACCAAGGCGGCGGAACTCGTCGCGCAATGCATCCGCGACGCGGTCAACGAAGCAATGGCGAAACGCGTGGTGCAAACGCGCCGCCGCGCGACGCAGCCAAAATAGCGCGCGTCAGCGATGCCACGCGTCGAGCGCCGCGGGCTGCAGCAATCCGCTCGACGCCTGACGCGTACCGTGTGCATCGATCAGCAGCGTGCGCGGCATTTCGCCGTGCCAGTTGGCATCGAGCGCGCGACGCAGCTTTTCCGGCATCGGCTCGGCGTTCGCGTAGAGCGCCGTCTGCGGCGGCAACGGCAGCGACGCGAGCACCTGCGACAGCGCCGCCGCGTTGTCGTCGATCGGGTCCATCGCGATCATCGTCAGACGCACATCGCGATGCTTCTTCTGCCACTCGGCGATGCGCGCGGTGTTCTCGCGGCAATAGCTGCAATCGAGCGACCAGATTTCGACGATCTGCGGCTTGCCTTGTGATGCCGCCAATACCGCCTCGACGTCCGACGCGTACAGCGGTTTCAGATCGGCGGCATGCGCGCTCAACGCGGCGAAGCAAGCCGCGAGCAACATCAGCATTCGCTTCATCATTTACTTGCCCTCCTCGACGGGCACCAGCATGTAGCTGTCGTTCTGCGTGCGCCATGACAGATAAATGCGCCCCGCGTCGTCGAGCAACTGCGGGTTGTCGCTGCCGCCTGCCGTCTGCGCGAGCGAGCGCGGTGCGCTCCAGTGCGCGCCTTCGTCGTCGGAGCGGCGCAGCATCAGGCGCATCGTGTCGCCGTCAAAGTCCTTCCACGCGAGCCACAGCGTCTTGCCGCGCGCGATCAGCGCCGCGTGCGACGCCTGCTCGTCCGGCTTGCCCGTATCGCCGAACGCCCACGGTTCGCCCAGCGGCTTGCCGTCGGCGGACAGGCGCGAATAGTAGACATCGGCGCGTCCATTCACGACGCTGAACCATGCCATGTGCCGCACGCCGTCCGGCGTGATCGCGAGCGCCGGACCGTGCTCGGGACACGCTTCCATATGCCAGCCGGAGAACGTCGCGCGAATCGGCACGACCGGTTGACCGGCGTCGACGGGCAGCACGGCGAGCGCATGGTCGCGGATCTGGCCTTCGAACACGTTGCGCCACATCGCCTGCACGCGGCCTTCGCTGTCGAGCGCCAGCGCGATCCGGCAGCACTCGCACGTGTGATCGGCGACCTTGCGCTCGGGCTGGAACGTCAGCCCGCCATCCGTCGATACCGCGTAATACACAGCCGCGCCGTCGTACGGCTTGCCCGCCTTTGTTGCCAGCGTGAGATCGCGCTTGTCGATCCACGTGACGAAAATGCGCCCTTGCCCGTCGACGATCAGCGAATCGAAACGATGCGTGATCGGCTGGCGGTCGCCGTGCACTGTGGCGGGCACGCTCCAGGTCGCGCCGCCGTCCGTCGAGCGCGAAAAGCGCACCATGCCCGTGTACGGCTGGTCGAGCGGCATCGACCACGTGACGTAAATCGTCTTCGCATCCGGACTCGCCGCGATCTTCGGACGATTCTCGGCACTCGTGTAGATCGGCTCCGGCATCGCGTTGACCGTGACGGGCGCCGACAGCGCAAGGTTCTTGCCATCCGCCCTGTCCGCATGCGCGACGACGACGTGCTGCCCTTCGACCCACGTCACCCACAGCCGATGTTTCGAATCGAACGTCGCGCCCGTCGCGAGCGGCGTCTTCGCAGGCTTCGCGGCGGCGTTGCTCGCGCCCATGCCGTCCATCTTGCTCATGTCGTGCGCCATCAGCGGCTGCGTCAGCGAGAGGCTTGCGGCCAATACCGCCGCCCATTTTCTTAAAGCGACCATTTGAGTTCTCCGTAGAACGTGCGGCCCGGATAAGGGTGGAAGACGTAATAGCGGCGGTCCGTGACGTTGTCGATGCCGACGGACGCCAGCCAGTGTTTGCCCATCTGATAGCGCGCCTTCAGGTCGATCACGAAGAACGAACTCGTGCCGCCATAGACGTCGGGGTTGATGTCGCTGTTGTCGAGCGTGTTGTACTGGCGGCCTGAGTAGCGCATGCCGACGCTGCCCTGCCACTGCTGCGTGAAGTGGTAATTCGCGAGCAGGTTGGCGCGCATGACGGGAATGCGCGGAAAGCGCTTGCCGACGTACGATGGATTCGCCGAATCGGCGAGGATGCGCGAATTCGTCGCCGATACGTTCGCGTCGAGATCGAGCCCATGCAGCAGCACGTTCTGCCCCGAGAACGCGAGTTCGACGCCGCGCACCCGCACACGGTCCACGTTCGAGATGTTCGTGACCGTCGTCGAACCGCTGACAGTGGTCTGGCTATAGATCGAATCGCGCAGATCGCTCTGGAACACGCTGGCTCGCACGACGCCGACGCCGACATCGCGTTCTGCCGTGAAGTCCCAGTCGATCGCCTTCTCCGGACGCAAGCCCGGGTTGTTGTTGATGATCGCGTTGTTCGAGATCGTTCCCTGGAACAGCTCGGCGACGCTCGGAAAGCGCGTGCCCGTCGCGAACGACAGCCGGAACAGCCAGTCCTGCGTCGCCTGCCATTGCACCGACGCTTTCGGCGACAGCGCGTTCGCGCTGCGGTCCGCATAGCCGAAGGTCGACGCGCTGTTGCCGAGCGCGCCGTCGTAGGCGTCCCAGCGCTCGTAGCGCAGACCGAGCGTCGCGAGCCAGCCGGGCGCGAAACGCCACGCGTCCTGGCCGTAGAGCGCCTGCGTGCGCGTGTCGCCGCGATACGTG
Source organism: Paraburkholderia sabiae (assembly GCF_030412785.1). Lineage (NCBI taxonomy): Bacteria > Pseudomonadati > Pseudomonadota > Betaproteobacteria > Burkholderiales > Burkholderiaceae > Paraburkholderia > Paraburkholderia sabiae. The sequence goes on along the minus strand of NZ_CP125295.1, from coordinate 826,983 downwards.
CTGGCGAGCGTCGTCGGCGAGCCGTTCAGCCAGTCGGACGCGTTGTACGTCTCGTTGCGCAGGAAGTAGTTATCGAAGTGATAGCCGACGGTCAGCGCGTGACCTGCATAGGACGGCGATTCCGCTTTCAGGTCGAAGGTGCGCCAGCCGGTGCCGTCGCCATAGAAGATTGTGCCGGGACCGCCGGCGTAGGCGGCAGGCGGCGCTGTCGTCGACGAGCGCAGCACGTCGCGCGACACGTCGTACGCGGACACCACGCCCGACAGCTTCCAGCCCGAATCGAGCCGCGCGTTCAGTCCGAACGCGTAGAGCCAGTTCTCCTGATCGCCGTTGGCGGGCGAGAACGCGGTCGGCGCGATCGTGTAGTTCTTCCCGCCGATCGTCACGTTGCCCGCATAGACGGGATTGCCCGCGGCGTCCGTCAGGAAGGTCTGCGCGCGGTCCTTATAGTGGTTTTCCCAGTGCCCGAGCGTCAACGTCGCATCGATGTGGTCGGTGAGCGCGTAGCCCATGCGCACGCTTTCGTTGATCTGCTCGGTGCGCTCCATCATCTGCGGACCGACAATCACGCGCGGCTGGCCGTTCGGGCCGATGTCCGACGCCGCGCCCGTCACGGCGACAGGCGCGCCGAGCTTCGCGTTGTACGCGCTGTTCGGGCTCGCGTACTGGAGCGGCTGGCTGTTGTTCTCGAGGCGGTCGAGCGTCAGGGAATACCAGAACCTGCCGACGCGATCGGCGATATGCGCCGTCTCGTGATTGCCGCCGAAGTTCTTCGAGAAACCGTACGCGTCGTCATAGTGCTGCGTGAACAGTTGCGTATCCAGCGACGCTTCGAGTTTCTCCGGCTTGCGCGTCGTGATCTGCACGGTCGAGCCGATCGAGTTGCCCGGATACAGCGCCGAGAACGGACCGTACAGCACTTCGACCTGCGCGATGTCGTCGGGCGCGATCAGCGACCAGCGCGGCGGATACGCGTAGCTCGAACCCAGCAGATTCGACAGCAGCAGCCCGTCGGCATAGACGAGACCGCGCGCGCTCTGCAACTCGTTGAAGTCGCGGCCCGCGAAGACGGAATTGCGGTCGCCCGTGAAGCGCTTGCGCACCATCACGTTCGGCGCGTACTTGAGCGCGTCTTCCGTGTTGACGATGTTGCGCGCGTCGATCTGCTCGCGCGTGACGGTTTCGACGACGCCGGGCGTGTCGGGCGAAAACGCGGGCGCCGCGCGCGCGGCCGTCACGCTGACGGCCTGCAACGTGTTGGCGGAGTCCGTCAACGAATTCGCGGAACTGTTCGTTACAGAAGTATGGGAGACCGAAGTATCGGATGCGGGTTGGTCGATGGCGGCACGATCGGTCGTACTTTCATCGGCCCATGCAGGATGAACGGCGAACACTGTCGCGCACGCAAGCGATAGCGGCGTGCGGGCGGACAGCGCAGCGGAAACGATGCGCATGAAGAATCCTGGAAACGTGATCGAAGGCGCCATGCCGATGCCGATGTCCAGCGCGATCCGCCACACGAAGCATGCGGATGGCGGATCAGGACGAAGGCGGGCACGGCGGCCCGCCGCCCGCTACGTCGTAACGACGCCGGGCGAACGAGCTGGCTGAAAGCGCTTCAGATCGACGGGACAGGTGGTGCGCGAGGTTGTGCGACGCGTACGCTGCGGCGCACAAAGACGGCTTCCGGTTCGATGGCTTGCGCGTAGGCAAGCGTACGGACGGGAGGCGCAACGAACGGGACACTGGCGCCAAGTGCGAAGTTGGCGGCGAAGCCGGGACAGTAGACACAGTGGGGAACGACGAGGTGCGTCTTCGACGTGCTGTCGTTCGAACCATCGAGATGGATGACGACGTTTTGCGCGCCGGCCGCGTGACAGAGTTCGACGGAAAGCGGGCCTTCGTTGCCCGGCGCACGCGCATAGCCGATGACGGGCGACAGTACATTGAGTACCAGCGCCAGCCATACGAGACTGATCCAGCGTGTCGAACGTGTCATCGCGACTTGAGAAAGTGAGCGCGCGCAGTATAGCAAGCGGCCGCGAGACAGTCTTTAGACGTACTGCAATATGGACAATCGTTAAATTCTAAACAAGGCGCTTCAATCCCTGGGAGCCTGTGCCGTTAAAGCAACAGAGAGCGCGCCAAAACATCGGCTGTGTGCGGCAGCGCTGGTGCGCTGCACGAGCCGAGGAAGATAATGAATTCGTAAAGGAGAACCCATCATGGATACCAAACCGCCGAAGATTCCGACCCCCGACAAGGTGTTCAGCCCGGATCCGGAACCGGCAGGCGTTGAATTTCTGGGCGCGGAACTGCCAGAGCACGTTCGCGCGTTCTTTGACGAACAACGCAAGTCGTGCGACTCGAAGTAACGGTCGACGTGCGTTCTGAAGCATCGGGGTTCGCGCCGCAGCCGCGTGCGCGTGGTGTCGACGCGCGTCTATGCGCTTCGTTCGATGAAGCGCCGGGTAGTCCTGCGCCCGCGTTTTTGCTCGGCTTGCCGCTGATTTCGTTCTGCTGAGCGCCGCTGACGACGCGACATCGTGTCGCGGGCGTACGCGTTCGTTCGTTCAATTGAACGTCTGTTTGTTCTTCGTTTGTCCTTCGCCGTTCAGGCGCACGTTGCGCATGCGTGACGCATAATCGCGCGCTTCGTCTATCCTTCTGCCTTTCCCTTTCGATGTAGCCGCATGCTGCAGCACGCTCAATGACCCGTCCGAAACTCGTCGGCGCGCTTGGCGCGATTCTGCTTTCTTCCGCTCTCGCCTTCTCGCCCACATCGGCTCGGGCCGACGGCGACGACACGGCGCTCACGAATCTGATCGCACTCGTCTCCCAGCGGCTCGCGCTGGCCGAACCCGTCGCGCGTTACAAGTGGGCGCACCATCAGGCGATTACCGATACGCCGCGAGAACAGGCGCTGCTCGCCGACGTCGAGAAGCGCGCCACGCGCGCGGGTGTGGACCCGGCGTTCGCGCACGCGTTCTTCCAGGATCAGATCGATGCGAGCAAGGACGTGCAGAACGCGCTGTTCGAGACATGGCGCACGACCCGACCGCCCGAAGGCGCCGCGCCCGATCTGGCGACGAGTCTCAGGCCGCAACTCGACAAGCTGACGCAATCGCTGATCGCCGGGCTGGCGCGCATGCAGACGCTGCGCGCACAGGACGATTGCCCGACGCGCGTCGCGCGCGGCATCGACAACTGGAAATCGCTCACCCGCTATGACAACACCCGAAACGCCGCGCTGACGCGGGCGCTCGGGCATGTGTGCGAATCGGGCGGCGTCGGGGCGACGGGTTAGGCGGCGTCGGCTGGCGCTGTCGTCAGCACGACAGCGTCCGAAGCCAGAGCGGCCGGGCGGCTGAGCGGCAGCACCTGCAGGCCGCGCGCGAGATGCGACTGGAGAATGCGCCAGGTCGCGAGTTCGAATGCGCCGGGTACGCTGGCCGCGAGCAGCGTCGCGGCTTCGGCAAGCGACGGCGCGTGTCCGAGATAGCGCCAGCGATCGACGATGTGGAACACACGTCCGCCTTCAGCTGTATCCCGCTCCTCGAACGCGATGGCGCCGTCATACGGCCATGGCGCATCGACGGGATCGGCGCGGCTCACGCGCGGCACACGGTTGTGCGGCGGGCGCAGTGCGGCGATCAGTTGCGCTTCGGCGAGCAGCGCGCCGATCTCGCCGCCCGTCGCGCGCCATTCGACGCGGCGCACCTGCTGCGCGAGCTTCATCTCTTTCGACGAACGTCGCTCGCCCGTCAGGTGCGAGCGCAAACGCTGACGCACGCGCACGCTGCGTCCTACGTAGAGCGGCGCGTCGCTCTCGCCGTAGAACGCATACACGCCGCAACCTGCGGGCGCGGTGTCGATCAGATCTTCCGTGATATCGCCCGCGAGCCGGAAACGCCGCATCGTCTTGTCGATCTGCGAGCGCAGCACGTCGACGGGCACGAGGCCATGCAGACGCTGCCAGTACTGCCAGATCAGATCGGCGTCGGCGAGTGCGCGGTGGCGATCCGAAGGCACGAGCGCGTGACGCTCGACGAGCGCGTCGAGGCCGTGGCGCTTTTCGGCGGGAAATAGCGCGCGCGACAGGCGCACCGTACACAGCACATCGGGATTGAAGGCGAAGCCCGCGCGCTGGAACTCGCTGCGCAGAAAGCCGCGGTCGAAGCTCGCGTTGTGCGCGATGAAAAGCTTGCCGTCGAGCCGCGCGAACAGTTCCGCGGCAATGGCGGCGAACGTGGGCGCGCCGCGCACCATCTCGTTGGTGATGCCCGTCAATTGCTGGATGAACGGTGGGATCGGCTGACCGGGATCGACGAGCGTGGTCCAGCTGGACGCACCGTCCGGCCCCACTTCAACGACGCCGACTTCCGTGATTCTGTGCTCGCCGACGGAACCGCCCGTGGTTTCAAGGTCGACGAAAACAATCGGCACATCGAGGGCCGGCTCAGACAGAAACGGTTCAGACATGAGAAAAACTGAAGGATGCAGGACTTCGCAGAAGTATGCCCTATCGGCGGCAAAGCTTGCGTGCGCAATTTCAATTCAGACGAATTGGCACGCGATCATCGGCGAGGCGCCAATCTCCCTATTCGACATATCGCCATAAATAAACCATCAATCAGGGATTACACCGATTAATACGTCGAACGCGAAAATAAGCTGAGTGGAAACGATTACGGACGAGCCGTTTATACCAGGACGATCGCCAGCGGTTAAAGCGCTGATGAGCAGGCAATAAAAAACCCCCGCAAAGCGAGGGTTTATCCTGGGAGCCGACGGCTCTTCAGCGAATTACAGCGGCTGAATGTTCGCAGCCTGGCGACCCTTCGGGCCAGCCTTCACGTCGAACGACACGCGCTGGTTCTCCTTCAGCGACTTGAACCCTTCCGAGCGGATCTCCGAGAAGTGCGCGAAGAGATCCTCGCCACCCGTGTCGGACGTGATGAAGCCGAAGCCTTTAGCATCGTTGAACCATTTGACGATACCGGTTTCCATGTTCCACTTTCCTCAATTTGAATAAGTCAGGCAATGCCATTAATGCCGATTACGATCCACGACTCCGAAAACCGGAAATATATGCAGCGCGCACTATTAAGCTTCGGCCATCGAAAATCCAGCACGGCATTTATACGGGGAAGCACAATCGCGCGTCAAGGGGTTTCAAATCGAAACCTGGACGCCCGTCAAATCATTCATTAAAGCGAACGCCGGGTCGGTTATTAATCAACGGATGCCGAATTGATTCCGGTCTCTATTGCCGACTCGAGGTGCTATAACAAACAGAGGTGAGAAACTTTTTCCGCAATGTAACAAAACGTGAGTTTCGTAAGTGTTTTCACGAGTTGTTAAGGTGCATTCTGAAACGCAAGATTTCAGCCAGCAGTTTGCAATTGGAGAAATGCCATGCTGTTCGACACGCTTCGCCGCATCGCCGCCCACCTGTTCCGCCCCACGAACGCCGCCCCTGCCTCTGACACGCTTGCGCAGCGCGCGTCGGCGCTGGAGTTCGATCCGATGTGGCATGGCGACCACTGGCAGAACCTGCTGTCATCCCCAATGGACGCGCGCCATTACGTGATCGAAGATTGGAGCCTGACGCCGGGGCTGGAATTCGCGCCCGCCGTTGCGGATGGAAAGCACCAATAAATCGATTGCTATAAAGCTGTAAGCGGGCGAAAAAAAAGCGCGACTCTTGCGAAGTCGCGCCGACAAAGGTTTGGAGATCTTTTTCGTCAACGAAAAAGTCTGCTTCGAAAAGCAGAGATTTCAGTATAGCGCCGGTGGCGGTTTTGATTAGCGTCGACTCTCGCAATCTACTATTGCAAAGCTGACAACAATCGTTAACCCGCGATTTTCGCGTTGTTTTCGCACGTCATTTCATGTCGTAATTGAACAACGCGCAAAGGTTGACACATAAGGCTGATATCCGCCAATCGGCCGGAAACCCTTTATCGATAAGGCTTTCAGGCCTCATCTCGATAATTTCCCATTCTGTAATACTTTATTGCTAATTTCGGAACGGCCATCGGGCAGGTCACGTCTCTACACTTTGCCTACCCGGAAACGAACGCACGTCGGTCACCGTGCGTTGTTCACGCGATTTGCCTCTCGCAGCAACCGCGTGAAGTTTCCTTCAAGCCTGGGTTTCCAAAACCCATCCTGTTCTCGGAGTTACAAAGATGAAAAAGACTCTCATGGTCGCGGCCCTCTCGGGCGTTTTCGCAACGGCTGCGCATGCGCAAAGCAGCGTCACGCTGTACGGCCTGATCGATGCTGGCATCACCTACACGAATAACCAGGCTACGGCCCCGAACCAGGGTCACAGCAACGTCCAGATGACGTCCGGCTCGGTGAACGGCAGCCGTTTCGGCCTGCGCGGCGCTGAAGACCTCGGCGGCGGCCTGAAGGCAATCTTCACGTTGGAAAACGGCTTCGGCATCAACGACGGCACGCTCAAGCAGCAAAGCCGTCTGTTCGGCCGTCAGGCGTTCGTTGGTCTGGCAAGCGACCAGTTCGGCGCTGTGACCCTCGGCCGTCAATATGACAGCATGGTCGACTACGTCGGTCCGCTGTCGCTGACGGGCACGCAATACGGCGGCACGCAGTTCGCCCACCCGTTCGACAACGACAACCTGAACAACTCGTTCCGCGTCAACAACTCGGTCAAGTACCAGAGCGCGAACTACGCTGGCTTCAAGTTCGGCGCGTTGTACGGCTTCTCGAACCAGGCTGACGGCTTCTCGAACAACCGTGCATACAGCGCGGGCGCATCGTACAGCTTCGCAGGCTTCAACGTCGCTGCTGCTTACCTGCAACTGAACAGCAACGGCGCGACGGGCACGAACGCAGCGTTCAACACGTCGGGCGCAGTCAACGGCGACAACACGTTCTTCGCTGGCCGCCAGCAGACGTGGGGCGCAGGCGCGAACTACACGTTCGGCCCGGCAACGGCTGGCCTCGTGTACTCGCAGACGAACCTGTCGAAGATGGCTGGTATCAACCAGGGCGCATCGGGCAACCAGGGTCTGCAGAACAGCTTCGGCGGCAACAGCGCTCACTTCCAGAACTTCGAAGCGAACGCACGCTACGCTCTGACGCCGGCACTCAGCGTCGCTGGCTCGTACACGTACACGCGTGCAAGCCTGGGCGGCGAGCGTCCGCACTGGAACCAGTTCAACCTGCAAACGGCCTACGCGCTGTCGAAGCGTACGGACGTGTACCTGCAGGGCGAATACCAGCAAGTCAGCGAAAACTCGATCGTCAACGCCAACATCAATGGCCTGAACGCTTCGGCGAACGAGAAGCAAGTTGCTGTGACGGCTGGCCTGCGTCACCGCTTCTAAGCATCAGCAGTACTTGCAGCATGAAAAAGGCGCCGCTTGCGGCGCCTTTTTTTCGTTCGTGCGGCAGCGTTCGAATGAGCCGCGCTGGCTACGGCGTTCGGAGGCGCTCGGAAGAGCCTTACGCCTCTTCCTCTTCGCGCGTCGGATAGACCACGTCGAGCACATCGATCGGCTGCGGGCCGGCCGGCGTGTGCAGCGTCACCTGATCGCCGACCTTCGACTTCAGAAGCGCCCGCGCGATCGGCGAAATCCAGCTGACGTGCCCTTCGTCCAGATTCACCTCGTCGATACCGACGATCTTCACCGTATGTGTCTCGCCGTCTTCCGTCGCGTACTCGACGGTCGCGCCGAAGAACACCTGATCGGTGTTCTCCTGGCGGCTGCTGTTCACCACCTCGGCCAGATCGATACGCTTCGTCAGAAAGCGGATGCGCCTGTCGATCTCCCGCAGCCGCCGCTTGCCGTAGATGTAATCGCCATTCTCCGAGCGGTCACCGTTCGACGCCGCCCACGACACCAGCTTCACCACTTCGGGCCGGGCTTCGTCGATCAGATGCAGCAGTTCGTCGCGCAGCCGCCTGTAGCCCGCCGGCGTGATGTAGTTCTTCGCGCCAGCAGGCACGTCGGGTTGAGCGGCTTCGAGATCGTCGTCGTTCTCGTCAGTCGATTCTTTGACAAAGGCTTTGTTCATGATGGTTCAGCGTTGAAGCGGACATCCAGATATCTAGCCTACATGATACGGCGGTTGTCACAAATTTCGGGGTTGCCCCTTCCCTTTTTCCGAGACCTTGCTATAATCTCATTTCTGCGTGCGGCTGTAGCTCAGTTGGATAGAGTACTTGGCTACGAACCAAGGGGTCGTGGGTTCGAATCCTGCCAGCCGCGCCACTTTTTTCGAGGGCCTTCCTCCGGGAAGGCCCTTTTGTTTCACCGGGCTGAACGCGCAGTATCATGCGTTACCCGAGCAGTTCAAGCGAAGTTCAAGTTTAGCGTGCGGCTGTAGCTCAGTTGGATAGAGTACTTGGCTACGAACCAAGGGGTCGTGGGTTCGAATCCTGCCAGCCGCGCCACCCATGAAGGGCCTTCCAACCGGAAGGCCCTTTGTCTTTCTGGCTTCGCTTTTCCGCGCCAACGCCTTCCGCCCGTGCAGATCAGTTCAGCGCGGCGCCGACCCGATATCACCAATCTCGCCATCCGGCTTCGGTAGCTCGTTCTCGATGCCCACAGCCGACTGTTCGCCGATCGGCGTCGCCCGCGTGCCGAACAGCGACTGAGGCTGGCGCACCACCTCCTCGACGGTATCGCCGAACCGGCTGATCACGAACGCCCTCAACAGCGCGAGACGTAGCGATTCGCCGTGCGCGGATACCGTCTTGTGACCGCCCTCGAAGTCCGCGACGCAATGCGCTGCGCCGTCGCGCGTGCGCTCGCTCACTTCGAGCCGCTGCGCGCGCTCCAGCACGACAGCCGCGGCTTCCCATGACACCGAAGGCGTGAAGCGTCCGTCCCACGGACGTCCGCGGTCGTTGCCGCGTATCGAGACGACGCTGCCGCTATCGGTAAAGTGGATTTCGCGTACGAAGTCGTGCAGACTGCGGGCGACCCAGTAGTCGAGCGCGAGGCCGGAGAGATCAGCTACGTTCATCGTGTTGTTCCTGTAGACAGGCAAGGACAGGCACGCAAGGCACGCGCCCGCCTTTCAACTTCCGATTTCAGTAATCGGCGCGCTCGCGATCGATCCGCATGCCGCCGTCGTGATGACGATGCCCTTCTTCGCTCGGCCGTTCGCGCGCGATGCGCATTACGTCGAGATTGGTCCGCACGCGGCGCATCACGTTGGCGAGATGCACGCGGTCGCTGACCTGAATAACGAAGCGCAGCACCGTCGATTCCTGCGACTGGTCTTCGTCCATCGCAATGTGGACGATGTTTGCGTCGGCGGACGTGATATCCGCCGCGACGCGCGCGAACACGCCCTTGGTGTTCTTCACCAGCACCTTGATCGCGACGTCGAACAGACGGCCCGGCTGCGGCGCCCACGCGACGTCGATCCAGCGGCCCGGATCGCGCCGGTGAATGCGCTGCGCGACGCGGCAGTCGGTAGTGTGGATCGCCATGCCGAGGCCGATGCCGATATAGCCCATGATGTCGTCGCCGGGAATCGGACGGCAGCACGCGGACAGTTGCACCGACATGCCTTCCGTACCCGTGATGACGACGGGCGGCGCATTCGGCGTCGGATGTTCGGAGCGCGGATGATCGTCGTCGCCTTCGTGACCTTCGCGCCCGCTCATCAGCACTTCGATACGCTTGGCCATAACCGCGGCGACGCGCCGGCCGAGACCGATATCCGCGAAAATTTCCTGACGGTTCTTGTTGCCCGTCCACAGCACGAGTTTGTCCCACACTTCCGGCGTGACATCGGACAGCGCGAGCCCATAACCCTTGAGCGACTGATCGACGAGCCGTTCACCGAGCTGCACCGACTCGTTCAGACGCATCGTCTTCAGATAATGGCGGATAGCCGTGCGCGCCTTGCCCGTGCGCACGAAGCCGAGCCACGCGGGATTCGGCTTCGAATACGGCGCCGTGATCACTTCGACGATGTCGCCGCTCTTCAGCTCGGTGCGCAGCGGCAGCAATTCGTTGTTGATCTTCACCGCGACGCACTGGTTGCCCAGGTCGCTGTGGATCGAATACGCGAAGTCCAGCGCCGTGGCGCCGCGCGGCAGCGCCATGATCTTCGACTTCGGCGTGAACACGTAGACGGCGTCCGGGAACAGATCGATCTTGACGTGTTCGAGGAATTCGCTCGAATCGCCGACTTCGCTTTGAATGTCGAGCAACGACTTGAGCCACTGATGCGCGCGCTTCTGCACATCGTTGAGATCCGCGCCGCCGTTCTTGTAAAGCCAGTGCGCGGCGACGCCCGCTTCCGCGATCTCGTGCATCTTGCGCGTGCGCACCTGGAACTCGATCGGCGCACCGAACGGACCGACCAGCGTGGTATGCAGCGACTGATAGCCGTTGACCTTCGGAATCGCGATGTAGTCCTTGAACTTGCCCGGCACCGGCTTGTAGAGCGCATGCAGCGCGCCGAGGCAGGTATAGCATTCGAGCGCGCTTTCCACCACGACGCGGAAGCCGTACACGTCGAGCACCTGCGAGAACGACAGCTGCTTGTCGCGCATCTTCTTGTAGATGCTGAAGATGGTTTTCTCGCGGCCCGTCACTTCGGCATCGAGCTTCGCCTCGCCAATGGCGCGCTGCACCGATTCGAGAATCTTGCCGACCACTTCGCGCCGATTGCCGCGCGCCGCCTTCACCGCCTTTTCGAGCGTCGCGTAACGATGCGGATTGAAGTTCGCGAAGCTCAGATCCTGCAACTCGCGATACGTGTTGTTCAGGCCGAGACGGTGCGCGATGGGCGCGTAAATATCCAGCGTTTCACGCGCCACACGACGGCGTTTTTCCGGCGGCACTGCACCGAGCGTGCGCATGTTGTGAAGCCGGTCCGCGAGCTTCACGAGAATCACGCGCACGTCGCGCGCCATCGCGAGCAGCATCTTGCGGAAGTTTTCCGCCTGCGCTTCCTCGCGGCTGCGGAACTCCATCTTGTCCAGTTTCGACAACCCGTCGACCAGTTCCGCGACCTTCGCGCCGAAACGCTCGGCGAGTTCGGTCTTGGTCACGCCCTGGTCTTCCATCACGTCGTGCAGGAGCGCAGCCATGATCGACTGCGCGTCGAGCTTCCACGCCGCGCACGTTTCCGCGACGGCAACAGGATGCGTGATGTAGGGTTCGCCGCTTTGACGGTATTGCCCGAGGTGGGCTTCGTCGCTGAAGTGGAAAGCGGCTTTGACTTCCTTGATCTCTTCCGGGCTGAGGTAGCCGGAGAGCGCAGCAGTCAGCTTGGCGATGGAGACGACGTCATGCCGGCGCGGCTGCTCCGGCGTGGCGGTGGGTCCGAACAGATGGCGAAACGATTGTTCGAGGACCGCGTCGATGTACTTGCGTGCAGACGAAGGCGAGTCGCTTTCGTGTTCGTGGGCAGCGTGGTCCACTTCCGAGGCGGATGGCGAGGGGTTGGTGCTCATGGTCGCCTCCGTTGCGATGGTGCCTGTCTGCACGCGTGGGGTGAGTTACATGACGTTCGAACGTTGAAGTATGCGTGCCTTAGACGGGCACCTTCTTCAGCATTTCGACGCCGACCTGGCCAGCCGCGATCTCACGCAACGCGACCACCGTGGGCTTGTCGCGGCTTTCGATTTTCGGCGTGTGGCCTTGAGCGAGCTGACGAGCGCGATAAGTCGCGGCAAGCGCCAGTTCGAAACGATTCGGGATCTGTTTGAGACAGTCTTCGACGGTAATGCGGGCCATGTTGAAAATTCCTTCTCTGTATGTTGGTTATTCTACCTTATGTCCTTCCGACCTCGCCCGTATCACGCGTGCGGCAAGTGAATGCCGAGCTGCATGAAGAGGTCCGTATGGCGCGCGTATTGCGAAGCGAAGCGCGAGCGCGTCGCCGACACGAGGCATTGCAGTTCGGCGAGCGCGCGATCGAAGTTCTCGTTGATCACGACGTACTCCGCTTCCGCTGCGTGCGCCATCTCGCTGCCCGCTGCGAGAAGACGTCGCGTGATCACATTCGGCTCGTCCTGGCCGCGCTTTTTCAGGCGCTCTTCGAGTGCTTCCAGCGACGGCGGCAAGATGAAAATTTCCACTGCATTGCGGAACTGCTTCTTCACCTGCTGCGCGCCCTGCCAGTCGATTTCGAGCAGCACGTCATGGCCGCGTTTCATCTGCTCCTCGATCCACACGCGCGAGGTCGCGTAGTAGTTGCCGTGCACTTCGGCGCTCTCGAGAAACTCGCCGTCATCGTGACGCTGCAGGAAGTCTTCGACGGTCGTGAAGTGATAGTGCTCGCCGTCCTGTTCCTTCGGACGCGGCGGGCGCGTCGTGTACGAAATCGACAGGCGGATCGCGGAATCTTTCGCGAGCAGCGCGTTCACGAGTGTCGACTTGCCCGCGCCCGACGGCGCGACAACCATGAACAGGTTGCCCGGATAGACGCCGGCGTAGGGATTGCGTTTGTGCTCGGATTTGGCTTCGGTCATGCTGGTGAGACTCCCGTATTACTCCAGGTTTTGTACTTGTTCGCGCATCTGTTCGATGAGCAGCTTCAGCGTCATCGACGAATCGGCGAGTTCTTTCGCGGCTGCCTTCGAGCCGAGCGTGTTCGCTTCGCGGTTCAGTTCCTGCATCATGAAGTCGAGACGCTTGCCGACCTTGCCGCCCTTCTGGATGACGTGGCGCGTTTCGTTCAGATGCGCGGTGAGGCGCGACAGTTCTTCGGCGATGTCGATGCGAATGCCGTACATCGTCACTTCCTGACGGATGCGCTCGGCGATCTCTTCGCGCGACACGATCGTCGCGGCCGTATCCGGCGCGGCGATGCCGAGCGCTTCCTGCAGACGCTCGACGATCTTCTGCTGATGCTTCGCGATCAGCTCGGGCACGAGCGGCGTGATCTTCGTCACGATCGCTTCCATCTCGGTGACGTTGTTGAGCAGCATCGTGGCGAGCTGCGCGCCTTCGCGTCCGCGCACGTCGATCAGATCCGTGATGGCCTGCTTGCCGCACGCGAGCACGGCATCGCGAAGGACTTCCGGCGACACGCCGCTCTCCGCCAACACGCCGGGCCAGCGCAGGATTTCGCCCGTGCGCAGACGGCCCGCGTCAGGGAATGCCTCCAGCACGGAACGCTCCAGCACCGCGAGCTGTTCGAGCGCGTCGCGATTGAGCGCGCCTGCGTTCGCCGACTGCTCGCTGCGCTGCAGGTTGATACGGATATCGACCTTGCCGCGCGACAGCTTGTTCATCAGCATTTCGCGCAGCGTCGGTTCGCAAACGCGCACGTCTTCCGGCATCCGGAAGTTGAGATCGAGAAAGCGCGAGTTCACCGTGCGCAATTCGACGGACACGCTGACGCCGCCGTTGCCCGATGCTGCTGCGAGTTCGCGCGTGGCGCTCGCATAGCCAGTCATACTGTAGATCATGATAGGTCTCGCGATTGTGGTCGCGCGAATCTGCATCGCACGACCAGGGATTCGAGTCGCCCGGCGTGTACGAGACGCGAGGCGGGGAACGCGCATTATCCCATTTTTGACGGACGGACCCGCCGGAGGTGGCCTACGGGTAAGCCCGGGCAAACGGCGCTTCGGGCGGTGTCGTGCGTGTCGCCACATCCGCGGCGTTTGCCGCGACGAATGGCGTTGCGCGATACGGGCGGCGCCGGCGCGATCGGCGGTAAAATTGCAGTTTCCTTCCAGCCTCTCTCCCCCACTATTCCGACGATGAACGACACCACGAAACGCCCCAGCGGCCGCGCCGCCGATCAGCTGCGCGACGTGCGCATCACGCGCCATTACACGAAGCACGCGGAAGGCTCCGTGCTGGTCGAATTCGGCGACACCAAGGTGATCTGCACGGCGAGCATCGCCGAAAGCGTGCCGCCGTTCCTGCGCGATCGCGGCCAGGGATGGCTCACGGCCGAATACGGCATGCTGCCGCGCGCGACGCATACGCGCAGCGACCGCGAAGCCGCGCGCGGCAAGCAGACGGGCCGGACGCAGGAAATCCAGCGCCTGATCGGACGCGCGCTGCGTTCGGTGTTCGATCTCGAACGGCTCGGCGCGCGCACGCTGCACATCGACTGCGACGTGATCCAGGCCGACGGCGGCACGCGCACGGCGAGCATCACGGGCGCATTCGTCGCCGCGCACGACGCCGTTGCGAAGCTGCTCGCGACAGGCCGCATCGAAACCTCGCCGATCACCGACTACGTGGCAGCCATTTCGGTCGGCGTGTACGACGGCGTGCCCGTGCTCGATCTCGACTACGACGAAGACTCGCAGTGCGATACCGACATGAACGTCGTGATGACGGGCGACGGCGGCTTCGTCGAAATCCAGGGCACGGCGGAAGGCGTGCCGTTCTCGCGCGACGAGATGAACAAGCTGCTCGATCTCGCGCAAAGCGGCATCGCGACGCTGATCGCGATGCAGAAGGAAGCACTGGAGTTGAAGGGTGAGTGACAGGGTCAATGATCGCCAGGACAATGCGCTGCGCAAGATCGTGCTGGCGTCGAACAACGCGGGCAAGCTGCGCGAATTCGCGGCGCTGTTCGGCACGGCGGGCATCGAGCTGATTCCGCAAGGCGCGCTCAACGTGCCGGAAGCGGAAGAGCCGCATCCGACGTTCGTCGAGAACGCGCTGACGAAGGCGCGTCATGCGTCGAAACTGACGGGCCTTCCCGCGATCGCCGACGATTCCGGCCTGTGCGTGCGCGCATTGCGCGGCGCGCCGGGCGTCTATTCGGCGCGTTACGCGCAGCTTGCGGGTGGCGAGAAAAGCGATGCCGCGAACAACGCGCGACTCGTCGAACAACTGAAAGACACGAGCGACCGGCGCGCGTATTACTTCTGCGTGCTCGCGCTGGTGCGCCATGCCGACGACCCGGAGCCGCTGATCGCCGAAGGCCGCTGGCACGGCGAGATTCTCGATGCGCCGCGCGGCGCGAACGGCTTCGGCTACGATCCGTACTTCTTCCTGCCCGCGCTGAACGCCACGGCTGCCGAACTCGAACCGGCCGTGAAGAATGCGACCAGTCATCGCGCGCTTGCTCTGCAGCAACTGTTCGGCCGGTTGAAGGAGGAAGCGTGAGTTCTGCATCGACGGTCGGCGTCAACGTCGTCAAGGCGTTCTCATCGCCAGGCAGCATCCGGCTGACTTCGCTGCCGCCGCTCGCGCTTTATGTGCACTTTCCGTGGTGCGTGCGCAAGTGTCCGTATTGCGACTTCAACTCGCATGTATCGAAAGGCGGCGCGTTCCCCGAAGACGATTATCTCGACGCGTTGCGCAGCGATCTCGAACAGGCGCTGCCGCTTGTCTGGGGACGGCAGGTGCATACCGTGTTCATCGGCGGCGGCACGCCGAGCCTGATGTCGGCGAAAGGACTGGACCGGCTGCTGTCGGACGTGCGCGCGCTGCTGCCGCTCGATGCCGACGCCGAGATCACGCTCGAAGCGAATCCCGGCACGTTCGAAGCCGACAAGTTCGCGCAGTTTCGCGCGAGCGGCGTGAACCGGCTGTCGGTCGGCATCCAGAGTTTCAACGAAACGCATCTGAAGGCGCTGGGCCGCATTCACGATTCGACGCAAGCGCGCCATGCCGTCGACGTCGCTGCGAACACGTTCGACAACTTCAACCTCGATCTGATGTTCGCGCTGCCGAAGCAGACGCTGGCCGAATGTCAGGCGGATATCGAAACGGCGCTCTCGTACGCGCCGCCGCATCTGTCGCTGTATCACCTGACGCTGGAGCCGAACACGCTGTTCGCGAAGTTTCCGCCGCCGCTGCCCGACGACGATTCGTCCGCCGACATGCAGGACTGGATTCACGAACGCACGCGCGAAGCGGGCTACGAGCGCTATGAGGTGTCGGCGTATGCGAAGCCGCATCGGCAGAGCAAGCACAATCTGAACTACTGGCGCTTCGGCGACTATCTCGGCATCGGCGCGGGCGCGCATACGAAGCTGTCGTTTCCGAACCGCATCTTGCGGCAGATGCGCTACAAGCATCCCGCGACGTTCATTGACGAAGCGCGTTCGGGCAATGCCGTGCAGGAAGAGCATGAAGTCGGCGCGCGCGATCTGCCTTTCGAGTTCATGCTGAACGCGCTGCGGCTGGTGGAGGGGTTTCCTGTCCATCGGTTCATCGAACGTACGGGTTTGCCGATGACGTCGATCGAGCCGGCCTTGCAGGAAGCCGAGCGCCGCGGACTGATCACACGCGACTTCGAGAAGATCGCGCCGACGCCACTGGGCCAGGCATTCCTCAACGATCTCCAGGGGCTGTTTTTGAAGGATTCGTGATCGGCGGGATGGTTTGTTGTTTGGGAGGGAAGCGTTTCAGGTTACAATTTCGGGCTCGGAGGGTTGGCAGAGCGGTTGAATGCACCGGTCTTGAAAACCGGCAAGGCTTTACGGCCTTCGTGGGTTCGAATCCCACACCCTCCGCCAAGATGGATAACAAAACCCAGTAAGCTCAACGACTTACTGGGTTTTTGTTTTTTTAGCCCATCAATTGGCCCATCAGCGAGCACGCTCTTGTGGAGTCAGCCGCCCCTTCGTTTGCGCTCTGCCAACGTGCCGGAATGTTCAGGAAAAAGGCGACGCGCTAGAATCATTTAGAAGGACTACAGGCGAGGCTTCCCCCGGTAGTCGGCGGCGACATTGACGAGCCGTCCGGGAGGTTCCGGCGAGCGTGCGTCATCGCAGACTACTACAGGTTGTACGTGGAGGAAGGCGCGATGAAAGCTTGGGAAAATGATTCGTGTGCGACGGTGCAAGCATGTTTTTCTGTATATCCGGTCGCGGTTGCTGCGGCATTGTGGTGTGGTGTCTCGCCCGATGAAGTCGATGAAGAGTTGCGGCGTGCGATCCCCGTTGGACAGGGAAATGCTCTTGCCCGCGCCACTTTGCGGCATCCGTACCTGAAGTGTCTGGAGCCCCGCATTCGCGCCATTCACGCCGCGATTGACGGCGGAGAGTTGCTTTCATGCCGGGAAGATGGCCGCCCTGTAAACGGTGAGCATGTCGCTTATGAACGTCGGCATGTATACGGCCAGCATCTGAAAGAGTGGGCAAAGTCCATTGCACCTAGTGAGCGTCCCGCATTCCTGTTCGATGACGTGGAACGTGGCATCCACTCTGCCATCACGCAGGAGGCGTATCAGGCACTCAAGGCCGCGCACGACGGGAAAGAGCAGAAGCTGATCCGAGCCAATGAACGAATCCGGGAACTCGGAGAAGAGAAGGCTCGCATCGAAGCCGAGTGCAATTCGCTGAAAGGCATGGTGGATCGTATGAGCGCGCAACTAAAAAGCGCTCCGCCGGGTGAACGCTCGGAAACGACCTATCTCAATATTATTGCGGGGCTGGTGCGCCTGTTGACGCCTTCTCATGTACAAGACCTCGCGGGCGCACGCTATGAAAGCCAGGCTGCTGTCATACAGGCGTTACTCTCTGCGTTTCCATCGACGCCGGGTATTTCGCAAAGGACGCTGGAAGAAAGATTCGCGGCAGCGAATCGGAGTATCGACGCATCCTGATGCGATCACCGCAATCGCGGTAGCTTACGCCGCAACTGCGGTGCAATCCGCCGCGCATTCCGCTTGAATGAAGCCCATGCCGCGCTATTCCGGCGCGCGCCTCACTCTTTGAGGTGAACACATGGCTGATCGAACCATCCCCATTCTGATTCCCCGTTCTCGCGTCTCGGAGATAACCGGACTTCAGCGCAGCGCCCTTTATGACCGTATTGCGCGCGGCGACTTCCCGAAGCCCGTCACGATCGGCAGCGCGTCCGTGCGCTGGATCGAGGCTGAAGTTATTGGCTGGGTGCAGCAGCAGATCGACGCCAGCCGCGCTCAGTCCGGTGGCAGGTAATGGACGCCGCCGACGTTCAGTCGCAGACCGCGCCGCCCGATGACGCCGAAGCGCTGGCGGCGGCGCGCGCCGAATTCTGGGCGCGGTGGCGCGGAGAGCTTCCTTCTTACGCTGAATCGCGCCGTGTTGCCGTTCGATTGATCGAAAGCAATGCGGCCGTCACAGGTACGCCGCGCAATCCGCTGGCCGCGCGTGTTGCGAATGGCGCGAGCCGCCGCAGGGCGGAAGCGCTAGTCGCGTGCTTTGAACGTCTCATAGAAAAGGAACTGGCCCGCTGCGAGCGCTGCATGACGCCCGGTGAGTGGCGCGAGCATCGCGAATGGGTGGAGCAATATGCGCGCGGCTCGCTGTGGGAAGCACTCGAACAGCGCTCGCACAAGGGAGTGCTATGAGAAGCCAAAGCGAGAAGGAGGCTGATCTGATGCACGCCGCCGCCCTGATCGAGTTGAACGACAACCGCCGCGAACAGATTGAGCGCGGACGACAGCGTGCCGCACAGGGCGCACAGATAGCGACAGAGAAGATCACTGGCGCGAAGGTCACAGCGCGCAAGGCGAACAGCGATGCAATGGCCAACGGTCAACCGGCAGAGGAACCCGCCGCCGTCCTGCTTCAGTGTGCGGCGGACGTGAAGCCGCAGCCCGTTACCTGGCTGTGGCCGGACTGGCTCCCGGCGGGCAAGCTGACGATCCTGGCGGGCGCGGCGGGAACCGGCAAAACCACGCTCGCAATCAATCTCGCCGCTGTCGTGTCGCGCGGCGGCGCGTGGCCGGACGGAAGCACCTGCACACACCCCGGCCAGGTGTTGATGTGGAGTAGCGAAGATGATGTCGGCGATACGCTGGTGCCGCGCCTGATGGCGGCGGGGGCGGACCTGGCGAAAATCCACTTCGTGCGCAACGTGGCGAGAACAGACGGCGAGCTGGTGCCGTTCGATCCGGCTCGCGACATGCCGCTGCTGAACGCGCGCATGGCCGGTATGGGCGACGTGCGCCTGCTGATCGTCGATCCGGTGATGAGCGCCGTGGGCGGCGACGCGCACCGCGCCAACGATGTGCGCCGCGATCTGCAACCGCTGGTTGACCTGGCCACGCGTCACGGCGTAGCCGTGATCGGCATTTCTCACTTCGCCAAGGGATCGGGCGGCAAGACGCCGGTGGAGCGCGTGATCGGCTCCCAGGCGTTCGGCGCGCTCGCCCGCATGGTGCTGGTCACGGTGAAAGAGGAAGGCGCGGAGCGCCGCATTCTGGCCCGCGCGAAGTCCAACATCGCGCCGGACGACGGCGGCTTTACCTATGCGCTGGAGCGCGTCGAGGTCGCGCCGGGCATCCGCACAAACGCCGTGGTGTGGGGCGAACGCATCGAGGGCAGCGCGCGCGAAATCCTGGGCGAAGTGGAGCAGGACGACGACGAACGCCGGAGCCTGCGCGACGAGGCGCGAGAGTTTCTGGCCGGACTGCTGGCGAACGGCCCGGTCGATGCGCGCTCTATCAGGAAAGATGCGGACGGGGCTGGCTATAGCTGGTCGACGATGTTTCGCGCCGCGCACGAGCTTGGCGTCGAAAAGGAAAAGGCTGGCATGAAAGGCGGCTGGCGCTGGGCGTTGCCGAAGATTTCAGGCGGCGAAGATTTCACGAAGATTTCTGGACTCTGTGGTGTGAAATCTTCGGGAGGTCGTGAAATCTTCGGTAGCGGCGCGGGTTTGCGGTCTGCCCCTTTGGGCGGTTTTGCCGAAGATTTCAGCAATACGGAGTTGGAATCTTCGGGAAAAAAAGAGCCGCCGGACGACGATGACCGCGTGAAGGATTCGGTATGAGCGCCGCCGAGCTTGTGGAGCGCGCCGCCGCCCTGGGTGTCTCGCTCTGGATCGAGGGCGAACGCATTGGCATCGAGGGACCCGCGCATAGCGTCGCGACGATCAGGCCGGAGCTTGCGGCGCGCAAGCCGGAAATCATGAAGTACCTGCTGACGGGCGGAACAGGCGGTGCCGTCATTGACGAGCCGCCAGCCAGGCAAGCGGCCAATGATCCGCAGACCCAGCCCGATGACGATGACTGCGCCGGAGCGCTGGTTGACCCACTCAGAGGCCCCTACCTGCCTTGGGGGCCGCACCTCGCGGCGGACAATGTGCGGCGACTTCGCGCCGGACTGTTCGCGATGATTGCCGAGATCGCGAACGCAGAAGGCTGGCCGCGCGAGCGCTTCAACGGGATCATGTCGCGCGCCGTGCGCGGGCCGCTGTCGGACCTGTTGCCGAACATCGAATACTTTCATTCGAAGGTGATCGAGCGCCGCGCGGAGACCGAGGCGCGCGCGCTGCTGGCGGCGCGGTCGTGGAAGCTCGAAGGTTTGGACGACCGGCACGCGTGCCCCGGCTGCGATGGCTCCTGTTTGGGAACGAAACGAAGCTGCACGCGCAGGGCATGATGTGGATGGCAAGGTGACGGACGGAGGCAACACCATGACGGTGAAGGTCAGAAAGAAGACAGGCGCGAACGCGGCCACCGGAGCGAACGGGACGAATGGCATCGGGGCGTCCGAAGCGGCGAGGCGCGAGTCGATGGCCCTCGGCGCGCGTGTCGCGCACAGTCCGGCGCTGCGCGCGGCGGGTGCCGTACAGCCTTACGTTGAGCACATGTTCGGGCCACATACGGATATTGACGCCTATTCGCAGCGCTTGGCATCGCTGGCGGAAGACATCATCGATGGCGACATGCGCGGCGTCGAGCGGATGCTCGTCGCCCAGGCGAACACGCTGGACATGATCTTCAATCAGCTTGCACGCAAGGCCGCGCACTGCGAATACCTGAACCAGTTTCAGGTGAACATGGCGATGGCGCTCAAAGCGCAGGCGCAAAGCCGCGCGACGCTCGAAGCGCTAGCGGAACTGAAGAACCCGCGCGCGGTGGCGTTCGTCAATCAGGCGAACATCGCACACGGTCCGCAACAGGTGAACAACCACACAAAAGACGGCGGCGCGCCGCCCTGGCATCACGCGCGCGCGGAAGATTCCGCGAATCCTTCGAACGAACTATTACCGGACGATCATGGGACGACACTGGACGCCGCAACAGCGGGCGCAGCAGGCCGAAGCGATCCGACGCTGGAAGCCGTGGGAAAGTTCGACGGGACCGCGCACTGAGGCGGGCAAGGCCGTATCCGCGAGCAACGCGACCATGCACGGCATGAGGTCCGCAAGATGGCGGGCCGAACTTCGCGAATTGAACGCACTCTTGCGCGAATGCAAAAAACGGCTGGACCGCTGAACCTTCCGGCCAGAAAAAAGGCGGTGTGCGGCAGCATGGAGGATGCGCCCGGAACTTCTTGTCGGTGGCGGTATCAGGTTGCGCTCGATACGGGCGCGTCATTCGGGTCCTTCCCGGCACCATTTGTCACGCGGGTTGCGCAGACCGCGATTCCGGCGTAGCTGTGGGTATCGAAACTTGTCCTGGGACAACATCGTGAACGAACGAATCAGCGCATCGGAATTCGCGCGCCGCGCCGGTTGCGATGTCAAACAGATTCGCCGCGCGCTTGCACGCGGGGCGCTGGAACGCGGCGCGGACGGGCTGATTGATACGGCAATGATCGGCACGGCCTGGCGCAAACCGAACCGCCGCACGCTCGCGAAGGATGTGCGGGCTGACGCCCAAGACAACGCGACGGCGCAAACCCCGGCAGGACGCGAATCCGATTCCTTGCCGGGCATGTTGCCGCTGGCGGAAGCGCTGCGTCTGAAGGAGCACTATGCGGCGATGCTGCGCAAGCTCGAATACGAACAGCGCGAAGGGAGCCTGATCGAACTGGCGCAGGCCGAGGCCGTGGTGTTCGACATATTCCGCGCTGCGCGCGATGCGTGGCTCGCGTGGCCATCGAAGGTCGCGCCGTTCATTGCCGCCGAGTTGGGTGTAGAGGTGGACGCCGTGGCGATGTTGCTGGCCGAGTACGTCTATCGTCAGCTTCAGGAACTTGGCGAGCCGCAGCCTGATTTCGTGAACGGGTGATCCGCCACCAGTCAGAAGCCGTAACGGCGTGCGCTATACTCCAAACATCACGGAAACACCGTGATCCTGGATTGGCGTCCAGGAACGATACAGGCGGGCAACCGCCGACCGGCGGTTTTTTTATGCCCGCATCAAGCGCCCTATGGTCGGGTCTTGGTGAGGGAGCGCTTGCGCTCGCCGGTTTCCTGTATCGCCGGTACGCCAACCTTGCCTTGCGCCCGGCCACCCCGATTGGCGTCGGGGCAGTCGGGTTTATTACCCGATACAGGAGGCCGCATCATGCGCCACGTTCCCGCTCGCCCCGAGCAATCCCAATCTCTTCTTTCTGCCACTGACGCCGTCTCACGTGAGCGCGAAGCACTGGAGCGACAACGCGCCGACCTTGTGAGCGCGCTCGCCGCTGCCGAGCAATCTGCCAGCTTCTTTCCGCCGGGCTCAACGGAACACGGCAAGGCTAAAGCCCGCGTGACGCTTCTGCAAAACGAATTGCGTCTTATGCGGGGCAGGCTTGGCGTCGCAAAGAAGTCTCTCGACCTCGGCGAGCTACTAATTCAGATTTGCCGCGAGCGAGCCACGCCAGCCGAATGGAAGCGCACAGTTGCCGAGGCTCGGCGACGACATGACGCACAGGCCGCAACGAAGGATGTCGGCCCGCTGCTGGCCGATACCGAATCGGCACCGGGCAGGCCGATCGAGCGGGACTGAGCTGGAAGGTATCCGCAGCTCGCAGGAACCGCACTCATGCAAAGTAAATAGAGTCCGGTGCGGGCCGCGCAACTTCGGACTTCTCTGATTGGCAACATCCACTGCCAGGCTGACATTGGCGCATTCGCGCGCGGGCGGCTGCGCGCGCAAGCATCCGCAGCAATAACGATCACAAGAAAGGAGCTGGTCCCATGCATTGCCCGCAGTCCGCGCAGTCTGATCCGTGTTGCCGTTCCTTCTGCCTCATCCACCAGCCGGAAGGGCTCGCAAGTCCGGGATGGCGTGAGTGCCGTCCCGCGACGGTGGATGTAAAAGCATGAGCAACTGGCATCCGACCAATCCCGTCGAGCGCCGGTTCATGGCGGTTCACGATGACTGGATGATCTTCGCCACACACAGCCATGCCCGTCTGATGTACTGGCAAACCAGCGAAGCCGACCGGCGCATGCTTGACACCTACTTCCAGCGACAGGACAGGCTGTCCAGCGCAGTGCTGCGCCTCTACACCGGTTTCGTAGACGCTGACCTGTACGCCGCCGCTCTCGCCGATGAAATCGTCGCGTGGTATGAAGATCGCAAGGCGACTTCACAGGCAGGAGGCGTCACGGCGGACTGGGTGCCGCCTGTCCGGGGACGGGATGAAGCGGCGACACCCTACCTGCTGCGGATCACGGGCAGCCTGATGCGTCATCACCCGGACGTGTTCCCGGAGCTGGTGCTGATTCTCGAACCGGGGCGGATCAGCAAGCCCGACGCGCTTGAGCGCTGGCTAGATACGCTGCTGGGCTATACCGAACGTGACGCCTGGCAAGCTGCGCGCCTGCGTTTCGTGCTGACAGGCACGGATGCCGAAGCGCTTGCAGGGTTGCGCAAGCGCCGACCCCAGCAGGTGATGCTTTTGCAAGGCCGCTATGGCACGGAAACACTGCCGCGCGAACTGGTTGTCGAATCAGGCCAGCGTGGTCCGCAGGGTGATTTCCTTCGCCTGTTCGTAGAACTGAACGAGGTCCTTGAACGCGGTGATGTCGCGCGGCTTGAACGCTTGCGTGCCGAAGCGCTGACGGTCACACAGCAACAACGCTGGTTCGACCAGAGCGTGACCGTTCATCTGCTTGTGGGGGCGGCCTGGCTGAAGTGGAACGAGCCAGCCCAGGCGCTTGCCGCCTACGAACAGGCCACGCAGGCCGCGCATCAGGCTATCGACGCGGCTCATCCGGCGGCCAGAAAGCTCGCCGTCAACAGCCTGTTCGGTGAAGCCAGTGCGTACTGGATGCAGGGCAACCATCGCCATGCTGCCGAACGTTACGAGCGGGCCGCATCGTTCGCTGAAGCAGACAGGGACGGCGTTCTCGCCGTCGAAGCGTGGCGCATGGTCGGTGAGTGCATGAACCAGATGCGGCGTCAGGAAGATGCGCTGGCGGCGAATTTCCGCGCGCTTGATTTCGGCGCGTGGATCGACCCGGCGCTGCGTGCCAACAGCAACGTCCAGCACGTCGCACAGCAGGCGCTTACGCGCGTTGGCACGTTTCATCGTCGGCGTGGCGAGCTGACGCACCGGCTGCGCATCCTGTATGGCGAGAACTGGACTGAGACTATCAAACCGCTACCGCCCGAAGCCGTCACCGCGCAAATCATGGCCGACATGCCCGATACATCTGGCCCCCCGGGAGGGACGGCGTAATGGGCATGCTGGCGGTGACCCATCTCACGCCCGTCGTGGGCGTGGACGTACACATGATCCAGACGCCTGCGGGCGTTGTCCTGCCGATACCGCACCCGCACGTGGGCTTCGTACTGGACCCGGCTGAATACCTGTCGTGCCTGCCCGAGGGCGTGGGCAGCATGGTTTCGATAGGCATGATGGCGATGGGAGCAGCTTCCATTGTCAAGCTGGGCATGCGCAGTATCGGCGCGGCGGCAGTCGCGGCAGGCGCGATGGCCGTCTCGATGGCGGCCGGCGGCGGGGGCGGCCCGATCTGGGTCAACGGCCTGATGCGCTCCACGGCCGGCACGCAGACCATGCACACGCCGGGCTTGCATTTTCCGATCGGCGGTATCTTCACCGGTCCCGATGCTCCCAAACCGGCCGGCAATGGGGAAGCGTTCCTCGGCAGCATGACGGTACGCGCCAACGGCGATCCGATGGCCTATGCCGTGCTGCCCGCGCTGACGTGCTGGTTCGCGGGCATGTTGTCGCTCTCGCATAACAGCGAGCACACGAAACGCGGCGCGTCGTCGCTGCCCACCTCGGTCATGCTGCCCGTTCCCGCTGGCCGTCCCGTGCTGGTGGGCGGCCCGCCCGTACCGAGCATCGCAGCGCTGGCGGGCATGGCCATGCAGGCGGCACACGCGCATGGCATGAAGAAAGAGCCCAGGTTCTGCAAGGTGTCGAAGGCGATTCAGGACCGCGTGGGTGACGGCCTGTGGGGCAAGGTCGTCAAGAAAGTCGCGAAATGGGCCTTCGGTGAACCCGTCAACGGTATCACCGGCGAAGTTGTCGTGCAGCAGCACGACTTCACCGTGCCGGGACGGCTACCGCTGGTGTGGGATCGTTACTATGCGGGCCATGATGCTCAGCCGGGCGCACCGGGCTACGGCTGGCAGTCGCCCGCCGACATCCGCTTCGAGCTGTTTGCGCACGATGATGAGATCGGCGGACTCGTCCGTTTCCCCGACCAGTGGGTCTGCTTCGACCAGCTTCCGGCAGACGAAGGCTGGGCTGCACGCATCATTGAAGGCGTCGGTGGTCATGCGCTGTATCGTGACGGCGACGGTCACTTTATCGTGCGCTCGCGTGACGGGCATGAATACCGTTTTCCGCTTCCCGGCCACTGGCGCGAGCAGGCACTCGCCGCCAATCCGCAGCGACCGCTCAGGCTGTGGCCGGAACAGTTCAACGACCTGAACGGAAACGCGTGGCGCATCGGGACGGGAGACGCACAGGGGTCGCTTCTTTTCGCGGAATGGTCGGGCGATGCGCCCACGGGCCGCACTGTGCAGTGCAAGGCCGGGGACGTACGCGGATGTCTGGGCGCGATCACGCTGCACGATGCGCAAGGACACGTCTGGCCGCTCGTGCGCTACCGGCAGAGGGCGTCCGGTGATCTGGTCGCGGTTCATGACGCGCTTGACGAGCCGTACCGCTTCGAATACGACGCGGCACACCGGATCGTGCGTCATACCGACCGCAACGGCCTGTCGTTCTATTACTCGCATCAAAAGCACGATGATGGCCGCTGGCGCGTCGATCACGCGTGGGGCGATGGCGGCCTTTACGACTACCGCTTTGAATACGATCTGACCTACCGGGAAACGCACATCACCGATTCGCTCGGCGGCCTCACGCGCCTGCAATGTGATGAGCGCGGTCTGCCCGTCATGCTGACGAATCCGCTGGGCGGCGTATCAAGCTATCGCTATGACGGGCTCGGACGCACGATCGAGGAAGTGGACCCTGCCGGATACCGGACCCGATGGGAATACGATCTGTGTGGCAGTCTCATTGGCCATACCCTGCCTGATCGCAGCGCCACGCGTACCGAATACGATGACGAACTGCGGCCTGTTGCCATCACCGATCCCGAGGGCGGTGTATGGAAACAGGCGTGGGATTCGTGCGGCAGGCTGACGGAACAGACGACGCCTTCGGGCATCGTCACGGAATTCGGCTATGACGCTCGCGGCCAGCTCGTGCAGGTGCGTGACGCAGGCCAACAGGTCACCACGCTCACCTATGATCCGCTGGGTTATCTCACGACCCTGACAGACCCGGTTGGGCGCACTACCCGGCTGCGGCATGATGCGCACGGCAAACTCGTTGAGCGGCGATCGCCTGGCGAAGAACCCGCCTTCTATTCGTGGGACGCCAGGGGGCGACTCACGGCCTGTACGCTGCCGGGCGCGCGCTTCGTGCGCTGTGAATACGATGCTGAGGATAACCTCACGCAATACACCGACGAAGCTGGCCACGTCACGCGCTTCGGCTATTACGGACAGGGGCGGCTGGCTAGCCGCACCGAAGCGGATGGCAGCATCACGCGCTATCGCTACGACACCGAGGAACAGCTCGTCGGCGTGACCAACGCGTTGGGACAGACGTGGCATCTGAACCGCGATGCGGCCGGCCGCCTTATCGAGGAAGTGGGATACGACGGTCGCTCACGCCGCTACACCTACAACCCGGCAGGACATCTGACGCAGAGCATCGACCCGCTGGGCAATGTGCTCGCGGTGACGTGCGATCCGCTGGGGCGAATCACGCGGCGCACAGTTGAGGGCGGCACCGAAAACGAGGAATTCGCGTATAACCGGCGAGGCCAGTTGACCCTTGCGCGCAACGGGTACGCTACGGTCGAGCGGGACTTTGATGCAGACGGTCGCCTGACGGAAGAAACGCAGCAGCATGCCGATGCCAGGGGCACGCTAGCATACGTCTACAATGCGGCGGGCCGCCTGAGCGACCAGAAACGCACGCTGCAAGCTGCCGATCCCACCTTCGGGCAGACACTGGCCTACACCTATGATGCGCTCGGTCAGCCCCAGTCGGTCCAGATTGACGGTCACGAGCCTATCCGCTTTACGCGTGATGTTGCGGGACGGTTGGCGCGCACACAGTTCACGACCCACCTCGAACATGGCTACGAATACGACCGCGCGGGACGCCTGAGCCGTCATGCCACGCGCAGCGCGGGTCACCGTGACGACGAAACGCGTTTTGAATACGACATCAGCGGCAACCTCACCGGACGCAGAGACAGCCGCCTGGGACACGACCTGTTTCGCTATGATCCGCTGGGTCGCATTGTTGAACATACCGATCCAGCCGGACGCCTGAAACATTTCTTCCATGACGCGCATGGGGATCGTTTCAGGGTCGTGCGCGACGATGAACACGGACGCCAGTTGCAGCACGCGGACGGCGGGGTGTGGCAACTCGACGCAGCGGGGCAGCTCGTCACAAGGCAGGGTCGCGAACACGGCGTCCAGGCCTTCGAATGGGATGCGTTCGGGCGGATGGTGCGGTTCGAGAACACGCGCAACGAGCGGTGGGCGTACCAGTACGATGCGCTGGGGCGACGCATTGGCAAGCTGGCGCTCGACGTGCGCAGGCCAGGCGCGACGCACAGCCAGCAGGGATCGCAGACGTGGTTCCTGTGGGATGGCGACGCGATGGCTGGTGAAGTGCGGCGGCAGGTGGCACACGGTCCGCTTTCCGCACACTTCTACGCGTATCATCTGGGCAGCTTCGCGCCACTGGCATTGCAGGCGGATGACGGTGTATCTAAGCAACTTTACTTCTACCAGACCGACCCGAACGGTGCGCCCGTCCGCCTGCGCGATGCGGATGGTGGTATCGTCTGGGAAGCGCACTACGCTGTCACGGGCAGGGTCGATCACGTTGAGACGCATCGGATTGAGCAGCCGATTCGGTTGGCCGGACAGTACTTCGATGACGAGTCGGGGCTGCACTATAACCGGCATCGGTACTTTGATCCCAACACTGGATCATTCATTAGTCAGGATCCGATTGGGCTCGAAGGCGGGCAGAATCCCTATCAGTTCGCACCCAATATCATTGGATGGGTTGATCCTCTCGGCTTAAAATGCGGCCCAGACGCTCCATTAGACTGGAGCGGCTTTGATCCGGCAGGACTTTCTCGGAAAGAGCATGTGAAACTTCACGGTGCTGATGACGTGACAAAAGATTTGCATGGAATATTTTCTGAAAACCCTATGCACATGGTGCAACAAGCATGGAAAAAAGCCAAGGACATGGGAATTACTCCCACCTCTCCAGGAAGGAGGGAAACATATACAATCCCATTCCCCAATGCGGGAACTCAAGGCGGAAAATTGGGAAGTGGGGCGACTCTCAACACCATAAAAATAGTCGTTGAGAAAGGTACAAATAAAGTAGTAACTGCATTCCCTGAATAAGCGCGCATGGAAGGAAGAAATAAATGGAAAATGGGTCGTATTTTTTTATAAAAGATGACGATGCCTCAAATCGGCAAAGCATAGGAGTTTTGCTTGTGCATAATAGCAAAATTGGCGACGATATTTTTCTTTACTGCATGGAGTACGCTCAATTCTGGCGACATATGAGCGGAAGTGTTGTTATGGATGAAGTTGACTTCAAAAAGCCACATATATCGCCCGTGGCATTTGGCGATTTGCTGGAATCAAATTTCGCAGCCCATATTAGTGGGGTGGTTAATATTACTGATGGAAGAGTAATAAATTCAATACAATTTTAACGGTCGGTCTTTATTGACGTGCACGGCGAGACTGTTTTCTGGGCTCACAATTCCGATTACCTGAAAGCCGCTGATGGAAAGTCATACAGATGACGCTTGCGATTGCGGTGTTGTCGGCTATTCTGGCCGCATATGCAGGTGGGGCGTGCGCATCAAAGAGTTACGATGATTACGACACCTTCTACACTGCCCAGCCTAGAGCGGTGTTTGAGGTTCCAATTGCATCCGGCGATAGTGCTGCTTACGCCAATCCCGGAGAACCTGGAATCTATACTGAATTGCAATCTGATTTGGACGGGAAACTGATACACATTGTAATTTCAAGCAATCGAATCACGGTCAATGATCGAGCCTATTTTTTTGCGAAGGCTGTGACCTTTCCAGGAGAGCATGCCTCAGACATCTATCCACCTTCTGCCAGTGCATTCTTGGCCCCTAGGGCAAAGTTTCACACCGACTCCCTTTGCGTCCAAGGTTACAGTAACGGGTCAGGCGAAGCAGATCGTCATACACAAATCTATTTGCTAGTTGAGCCACTACAGCCCAAAGGTCGTGGACCGCTCCTGCATTTGCCGGGTCTGCTCTCGTCGTGCCGAGCCATAGTGGCAACGAAGAACGGTCAACTTACTTTTCCAAAGAACAGTTATTTGCTGGACGAGGCGCAAGACACACGCATAGGCCTGCTCGTCTCGTACTTCATTTTTAAGAGCGGACACTTTGCACCCACCAACAACGACGTCCGCCTTCGCTTCGCCAGCCCGGGAAATCCGTTCACGTTTTCGCGGCAAGACGAGTTAGCCCCTAGGGAGCCGTGACCCTTTGCGCAAGTCGGTCGCCGCCCACGTGCGCCGCCCACGCTTCCATCATCGGGCGGCGCTGTTCAAGCAAATCAGTTCGGTGATAACTCGCTTCAACCTTGTTCGCGACAGTACGTACAAACGCCCATTCCGCCAGATCGCGAGCGTAGCCGCCTTCGCTGGTCCAATCCCGAAAGCTTGATCGGAAACTGTGCGCGCAGGGGAAATGGCGAGCACAAGTCGTCAACACCCCCAACTATTTTCAGAGTTGTCCGATACCAAATCTTTCCCCGATTCGTCGAAATTGACTGTGGGAATTGCGCGCTTACTTTGAGCGTGAGATTTTCCCGGCATGGCGAATGATGACTGCATTTCAACGGAAAGGAAGCGATGAATATGACGAGCATTAACCCCGGCCCGAAACCTAAACGAGAAGATGGCAAAGACGACCGGAGGCACCACGTGAATCCTCCAACCAAACCCAAGCACCCCACGTTGCCGATTCACGATCCAAAGAAGAAGTGAACGTAGCGGCATGACCTAAATTGTTATTGGGCATGTGCGCATAGCCGTTTCTCCCGCTTGGGGGAGACGGCAGTACGCAGCAGTCAGTCTAGAGACTTCCCTTTTACCTTTGCGAACAGACATGTTCCGCCCACTTCTCCATGAGTGGCCGTCGCTGTTCGAGCAAATCCGTGCGGTGATAAGCCGCTTCAACTTTGTTCGCGATGGTGTGCGCGAGCGCCCGCTCGGCAAGGTCGCGCGCATAGCCGTTTTCGCTGGCCCAATCTCTGAATGAGCTTCGGAATCCGTGCGCGGTCGCGGCGCGGCCCGGCGTATCGCTCTTTGCATTCACGCGGCGAAGTAGCGCCGTCAAGGTCATATCGGATAGCACCTTGCCACGCGGCGACGGGAACACCAACGTCTCGTGTTGTTTCTGTTCTTTCAGCCGCTTGACGAGCGCGAGCGCCGCCACCGAGAGCGGGACGCGATGCGGCTCCTTCGCCTTCATGCGCTCGCCGGAAACCGTCCAGATACCTACGTTGAGGTCAAACTCCGCCCATGTCGCGCCGCGCACTTCGCCACTTCTCGCCGCCGTGAGAATCAGGAACAGCAGGGCCGCACGGGTGTTATCGCGGAGTTCGATATCCCGAAGTTGCGCCTTTGCGAACGCGGGAACATCGCGCCAGGGCATCGCCGGTTGATGCTCTTTCTTCGTCCCCTGCTTCGGCAATATATGGTCAACAACGCTTACCGGGTTCGCGACGATATGGCCGTGAGCCCAGGCCCACTGCATCACGGCGTGCATACGTTGGCGGGTACGGCTGGCGGTTTCGGCCTTGTCCAGCCAGATAGGCCGCAACACGTCCGCGCAATCGGCGGGCGTGATCGCGCCAAGCGGTTTGTTGCCGATCTTCGGAAACGCGTAGGCTTCAAGCGTGCTGATCCACTGCGCGGCGTGCTTCGCGTTCTTCCATCCGGGTTTGAGTTCGCCATGAAGCTCGCGCGCCGCCTTCTCGAAGGTGAGCGCAGCAGCGGCGACGCTGGCAGCTTGCTGTTCGCGGTTGCGCGCGTCGATGGGATCGGCTCCGCCGTCGATCAATTTGCGCATCGCGAGTGCCTTCTCTCGCGCGTCGGCAATCGATACTTCGGGATAGACGCCAAGTCCTGCATCGCGGCGCTTGCCCGTTACTGGACTCGTGAAGCGTAGCGTCCACTTGCTGCCTGTCTTGCCGGGAGTGAGAAGCAAGCCCGTAACTTTCCCGTCGAAAACTGGCTTGTCGCCAGCCTGTAGTGCTTTTGCCTGCCTGTCCGTGAGTGCCATTTCAGCCCATCGTATAGCCCATCGCCAAGTGGCGGATAGCGCCGGAATATTGTAGCGTGCTACGGTGATGAAATGACACCAACCCATTGATATTATGCAATTTTGTGGAATGTCGCGGAAACTGGCGGATTATTTATTGGCGGACACACCCTCCGCCAGCTTTTTCCTGTTGCGCCTCTTCCTGATCGCCAAAAATCCAGTCGGAATTTCTCCGGCGATCATCGCTTCCTTGCCTTTGTAATTCTCCTGTCGTACTGACGAACGCTC
Organism: Paraburkholderia sabiae; assembly: GCF_030412785.1. NCBI lineage: Bacteria > Pseudomonadati > Pseudomonadota > Betaproteobacteria > Burkholderiales > Burkholderiaceae > Paraburkholderia > Paraburkholderia sabiae. The sequence goes on along the minus strand of NZ_CP125295.1, from coordinate 795,259 downwards.
CACTGGCTTCGCTCACCGATTTCTCCTTCCAACGTTGGCTCGCACTCAGCGAACGAGCGCATGGAGCGCACATCCGTTCCGCAAAACATCCTCGACAACCAACGCGCGCTACCCCGCACATCCGTACCAACGCTCATTGAATCGCAACACGCATCGTCTACGATGAACATACATCTCGCGTGCGAGTTATTGCGATGTCCAGCCTCTCGCTTCCCAGCCGCATCCACCCGACGTTCAAGCGAGCCGCGGCACTCGCCTTCATGCTTCTAGGCGCGGCCTGCAGTTTCACCGTCACGCCGCCGCAGCCAGCCGCAAGCGTCGCGCCTCCACCCGCCGCCATCAACAGCCTGACGCTCGATCAGTACCGCACGGCTGTTGCGCAACGCATCGTCGAACGGAACCCGTCGTATGTGCTGCGCGGCACCCCGCAAGCGATGCTGCGTTCGCTCGTCGTCGTTTCGTTCGTCGTGGATCGCAATGGACAGATCGTCGCGTCGAACGTGTATCGCACGAACGGCGACGATGAAGCGGAGAACACCGCGCTCGCCACGCTCCGACGCTCTGCGCCGTTGCCGCTGCCGCCGTCGAAATTGCTGAACGGCAGAGGCCAGGTCGAACTGTTCGAAGACTGGCTCTTCAACGACAACGGCAAGTTCCAGCTGCGCACGTTCGCATCGCCGCAGGCACAAACGATCGATTGAATGCGCGATGCCGTCGGCGTGCATTGAAGCGCAAGACAAGTCACCCGAACGAACGCTCAACAGGCAGCAAGGCACGCCGCCTTGCCGCCCGGCCGCCGCCCTCGCTATAATTTTTTAAATATCCGCCGGAATCTCCGGCCCTCGCTGCGCGCCGCCAGCTCACCCGCTCGCGTCGCGCGGTCCGACCGTCACGTTGCCGCGCCACCCGCGCGCGCGTCCGTCCGGTTTGCTTCGCGCTTCGCTTGCGCGCGGCAAGCTGTCGATTCGTTGCACGTGCAACGTCTCGCGTCGCGAGTCCGCTCGCATCGCCGACACACCGTCGTTCACACGATTGCGCGCGCTCCCGCTTCGCCTACACTCAGACACACAAAGGCGCACCGCCCGCCCCGCGGCTGCGTCGCGACATTTGGAGACCCTGCATGTCCACCTCGCCCCTTTCCAGCGCCCAGCCCGGCGCGGGCAGCAAGAGCAGCGCCTCGCGCGTGATCTTCGCGAGCTTCATCGGCACCGCGATCGAGTTCTACGATTTCTACGTCTACGCGACAGCCGCGGCGCTCGTCATCGGTCCCGTGTTCTTCCCGCACGGCTCGGCGACGGCTCAGGCGCTGTCGGCGTTCGTGACGTTCGGCATCGCGTTCATTGCCCGACCGATCGGCTCGTTCCTGTTCGGCCACTTCGGCGACCGCATCGGCCGCAAATCGACGCTCGTCGCGTCGCTGCTGGTGATGGGCCTGTCGACCACGCTGATCGGCTTCGTGCCCGGCTACGATTCGATCGGCAGCCTCGCGCCGATCCTGCTGTGCGTGCTGCGCTTCGGCCAGGGCATCGGCCTCGGCGGCGAATGGGGCGGCGCCGCCCTGCTCGCCACCGAAAACGCGCCCGCCGGCAAACGCGGCTGGTTCGGCATGTTCCCGCAACTCGGACCGTCGATCGGCTTCCTCGCGTCCAACGGCCTGTTCTTCGGCCTCGCGCTGTCGCTCTCCGACGAGCAGTTCCGCAGCTGGGGCTGGCGCGTGCCGTTCATCGTCAGCGCGGTGCTGGTCGCGCTCGGCCTGTACGTGCGCCTGAAAATCGCGGAAACGCCGGCGTTCCAGGCGGCCATCGATCGTCAGGAACGCGTTCGCGTGCCCGTCGCGACGCTGCTCGGCAAACACCTCGGGCCCGTGATCCTCGGCGCGTTCGCGATGGTCGTCTGCTACACGCTGTTCTACATCTCGACGGTGTTCTCGCTGTCGTACGGTGTGTCGGCGCTGCACATCTCGCGGCAGAGCTTCCTTGGCATGCTGTGTGTCGCCGTCGTCTTCATGGCGCTCGCCACGCCGCTGTCCGCGTGGGCCAGCGATCGCTTCGGCCGCAAGCCGGTGCTGATCGTCGGCTGCATCGCGGCGATCCTGTCGGGCTTCACGATGGCGCCGTTGCTCGGCAGCGGCTCGATGCCGCTCGTGCAACTGTTTCTCATCATCGAACTGTTCCTGATGGGCGTCACGTTCGCACCGATGGGCGCGCTGCTGCCCGAACTGTTCCCGACCAATGTGCGCTACACGGGCGCGGGCGTCGCGTATAACCTGGGCGGGATTCTCGGCGCATCGGTGGCGCCGTATATCGCGCAGATGCTCGCGGCGCAAGGCGGGCTGTCGTGGGTCGGCCTGTACGTGTCGGCGGCTGCCGTGCTGAGCCTGATTGGCGTGCTGTGCATGCGCGAGACGCGCGACGCACGGTTGATGTAACCCCACCAGCCGACGTTCCAACGCAAACGGCCCCGGTGCGATGTTTCGCGCCGGGGCCGTTTTGCATCGCGGGCACTGAGTTCCAGATATCGAGTCCGTACTAACAAGCGAGGACAGGGAAATCCCCCGGGTTGCCGCACTTTCCGTCATCCCTATACTCGAACCATAAGCAGGCCATTCGATAGCCATGCTGCATGGGGAGGCATCGATGAACTTTCATCTGGATAACGCGGACGTCGTCGTCATCATCGCGCTGGCGTTGCTCGGTTCGCTGCTGCTCGCGTTCCGATTCAAGCCGGCAAGCTGGAAAGGCATCGTCGTCGAAGCCGTTGCCGCGAACCTGGCCGCTATCGCCGCCGTCGTCGCGTTCGAAATGCTGATGGCCTGAGCGGCCATCAGCGCCACTCACCCGATCAGCGGTAGTAGTAGCCGTGATGGTGATAGCCGCCACCTTCCGGCACCACGATACAGCCACTCAGCGATGCAGCCAGCAGCGCGCCCGTCACCAAAGCCAACATCAAGCGTTTCACGTCGTTCTCCCTTAGAGTCAGTGTCGTTTTATTCGAGCGAACCCCGAATGACCTCGATTGGACACGAACCCGTCAGGGGTGAGCGTTGCAATTTGTAAGCGTCCACTCCGTCTGTGTTACAGGCAGAGAAACGCGTGCGGCGCGATGAAGCGTCGTGAAAGCACACAAGCGAGATGGCGCCAGGCCAGTCAATACGCATGAAGCCCGCCCGGAAAGCCTCGGCGGGCAAGGCATCGGCGGATCGCGATCTCACCGGGGCGCGGGCGCTGACGAAACCCGCCTCACGCGAGTCGGAAGGCCGAAAGAAAAGCGACAGTTTTAACAGGCGTGTAATGAGCGGACGCGCGCCTCGAAGCAGTAACATCAACGAGTCGATACGCAGCGTGAAGTCAGCCGCAGCCGAACTCACGCGAAGCGCCGCCGGGAATTCCGAACAAAAAGAATGAAATCGGTTGAACTTGTCCGCACCCGTATGGTCTTTACGAATGTTGTACCGGTTTGTTCTGCAGGTTTCCTCTCGGTCCGCGCGCTTCAGGCGCGGGCTTTTCAGAGGCGTCTCGCGACGGCGTCCGCACCTGGGCGAATTGCGCGTGCGCCTCTTTTCTTTTTTCTACGGCTTAAGCCTCAGCCTCAGGCCGCTGCCACCGACTCGCCCTTGCCACCGAGCGCAAGCGGGTCGGCGTGCACATGATCGATGGCGGCCAGCGCCTCGGCGACGGGTGGCACGTAATTCCCTTCCCCAATCGAAACCGAGCGGAACGGCACGTTATTCCCAAAGGTTTCGCGCGACGTGGCGATGAAGATCATCACCGCGCGCTTGCCGAGCGCGTGCGCCAGATGGACGAATCCCGTATCGACGCCGATCACGAAGTCCGACGCCGCGATCACCTGGGCGATCTCCGTCACGCTCAATTGCGGCAGCAGTTCCGCGCCTTCTACCTGATCGACGATCGCGAGCCCCTCGCTTCGTTCGGCAGCCGAACCCCACGGCACGACCACATGAAAACCGCGCCGCACCAGTTCCTTTGCGATGGTGATCCAGTGCTCCGCCGGCCATTTCTTGTCGTCCTTCGAAGCGGCATGAAATAGCATCGCGAGCGGCCGCCCGCCCGTATCGACGATCGGCTTTGCGGGCGCGGGAATCTGCAAGTTGTAGTCGGGCGGCGTGTCGAGCGGATAGCCGAGCGCCGTGCTGACCGTCTCCCGCATGCCGTTCCAGGCATTGCGGTCGCGCGGCGGCACGAAGCGGCCGGTGTACGCAAACGCAGCACCGCGCTCGCCGAGATCCTTGTTGCGATAGCCGAGGCGCCGCCGCGAACGCGACAGGAACGCGATGATCGCGCTCTTGTAGACGCCGTGAATATCGACGACGACGTCATACCGGTGCGCACGCAATTCGCCGATGGACTCCGCGATCGCCTTGAAATCGGCCCAGCGACGCGCTTTCTTGAATCGGCGCAAGGGCGCGCACAGCACGCGGTCGATGCCGGGATTCCAGCGCGCGATCTCGGCAAATGACTCGTCCACCGCCCAGTCCACCGCAACGCCGGGGAAGGCGCGTTTCAGATCGGAGACGATAGGCTGCGCCTGTATCACGTCGCCCATCGAGGTGACTTTGACGATAAGAATTCGCTTCATTGATTGCCCGTTTTGGCTGCTCGGTCGCAATCTGCAATTTTAGCCGAGCCACCCTGGAATTGCCCGCAAAATGGGCAGCGGCAAATCTTGCCGGAGCCGTTCTATCGTTACCAGACGTTACTTCCCTTGACAGTGCCCGCCGCGCGCGGGGGACGGCCCAGCAAGCTTTCAGCCCGATTGCGCTGTTCCGCCGCCTATAATGGTCCGAACTCCGGCCCCTCTGCCCGTCGCATCTGCCGGCCCTTCATCGGCCCATTCCCAGCCCGATTCCCATGTCACGGACACCCCTGCTGTCCTCGAGCATCGGCCGGCGCGTGCGGCGTCTGTGGCGCCAGTACGGCATCTTCTGGCTGGGCGCGATCGCCGTCGGCCTCACGGCCGTCTTTTATGCGCGGCTCATCGATTACGGCTACAACGCTTTCCTCGATCTGCAGAAGCAGCACCGCTGGCTCACGCTGCTGCTGACGCCCGCCGTCGCTGCGCTGTCCGTCTGGCTCACACGGCGTTTCTTCCGCGGTGCCGAAGGCAGCGGCATCCCGCAGGTCATCGCGACGCTGCATTCGAACACGAGCGCAGCGGGCGCACGGCTTCTGACCTTTCCTATCCTGCTCGGCAAGATTCTCGTGTCGTTTCTGGCGATCCTGGGCGGCTTCACGATCGGGCGTGAAGGACCGACCGTGCAGGTCGGCGCCGCGCTGATGTTCAACCTGCGCCGCCTCTACCCGCGCTCGAACGCGCTGATCGAACGGCAACTGGTGCTGGCGGGCGCAGCGGCCGGCCTGTCGGCGGCGTTCAACACGCCGCTCGCGGGCATCGTCTTCGCGATCGAAGAACTCACGCGCAGCTTCGAAGCACGCGCCAGCGGCGTTCTGATCACGGCCATCATCATCGCGGGCATCATCGCGCTCGGCCTGAACGGCAACTACACGTACTTCGGCACGATCGACATCGGCGCGCACTTCCCGCAACTGCTGGCCGTCGCCGTCGTCATCACGGGCATCGTCACGGGCATCGCGGGCGGCATTTTCGGCTGGCTGCTGCTCAATACCGATCGCTGGATTCCCGAACCACTGCGCCGCCTGAACAGTGAGCGGCCCATCGCGTTCGCCGCGCTGTGCGGCCTGGCCATCGCGGTGATCGGGCTGATCTCGGGCGGCACGACTTTCGGCAGCGGCTATGCGGAAGCGCGCGGCCTGCTCTATGGCACCGAGCATCTGTCGATGCTCTATCCACTGCTCAAGATGGCGTCGATGATCGGCTCGTATCTGCCGGGCATTCCGGGCGGCATCTTCGCGCCGTCGCTGTCGATCGGCGCCGGGTTCGGCAATGTGCTTCACATGTTCTTCGACGACATGCAGCTGCCGATGCTGATCGCTCTCGCGATGGTCGGTTATCTCGCCGCCGTCACGCAGTCGCCCATCACGTCGTTCGTGATCGTGATGGAGATGATCAACGGACACGCGCTCGTGATTTCGCTGATGGCGACCGCGCTCGTGTCGAGCCGGATTGCGAGCCTGTTTGCGCCGCCGTTGTACGAGGCATTGTCGCTGCGCTATATGACGCCTGCCGTCGTCACGCCTGACGCTGCCGTTGCTGCAGAAGGTCGCTCAAAGGACGAGGAAAGCGGTGACGACAATCAGCTCACGACGCGTGACGAGGCAAAGGAATAAGCGACGCTGAGAAAAAATCGGACGCGCTCCGCTGAACGCGTCCGACCTCCCACAATCGTCAGTACACGACGACGCCGACCGGGTGGTAATACACCGGACGGGCAGGCACGACGACGCAACCGGCCAACGTGACCGCCAGTGCGACGATCGCGAGCAAGGTTCTTTTTTTCATGTGACGACTCCCTTGAGGGTTGCGGATAAGCGCGCTCTCGGGCGCGTTCGGCGAACAGGCGGCGGGTCTTCAGCGCGTGTTATCGCCGCCTGTTCGAGACTCGGTCAGGCATCAGGCCCAATGGCCCTGGACCCAGCGCCAGTTCGGACCGTGCGCGATCCAGTGGCCGGGCACCCAGTGATAACCGACGCGCTCCACCTGCCAGTGCCCCGGCACCCACGCATAGCGGCCGTGGTCCCAGCGCCAGTGTCCCTTGTCCCACACGTAGCCCACGCGGGGCGCGGGCACGGCTTCGAAGCGCTCGACGGGCGGCGCGCTCGGCGCGACGACGATCACTTCCGCAGCCGACGCCGAAGCGGCGGCAGACAGACCGGACACCACGAGCACAGCGGAAACTGCGAGCAGACGAATCGACTTGTTCATGTTTTCACCTCTTGTGTCAGCACCGAATGATGGCGTTGCCGGTTCAATGCGCGAGGTGACGAAAAAGCTGACAGAGGACGTGTTACGGCCTGCCCTCAAGTGCAACGGATTATTTCGGGGATATTCCGCGAAGAGCGGAAAGAGACGTGTGCGAAGGGTTCGCAGCAACGACACGCAGACACGGCAATGCGCGTCACCCGATGACGGTGACGCGCATCACGCGAGAAGAGATACAACCAGCGAGAAACTGAAGACCGCTCAGACCTGCGGAATCTCGATCTTGACCTCGAGCACTTCGAGGTCGTCGTGACGTTCGAGATTCACGCGGATATCGTCGTCGGAGATTTTCACGTACTTCGAAATCACAGCGACGAGTTCACGTTGCAACGCGGGCAGATAATCGGCGGGCGCTTTGCCGCCCACGCGCTCATGCGCGATGATCAGCTGCAGGCGTTCCTTCGCTATCGACGCGGACTTCTTTTTCTCGCCCAGCAAAAACGAAAGAATCGACATCAGGTACGCCTCCCTTTACTTGGTGCCGAAGAGGCGCTGCAGCAGGCCCGGCTTCTGGTAATCGGTAAAGCGCAGCGACTTCTGCTCGCCGAGGAAGCGCGACACGACGTCCTTGTACGCTTCGGCGACATCGGTGCCGTCGAGATGCACGGCGGGCAAGCCCTGGTTCGACGCGTGCAGCACGGCTTCCGATTCCGGAATCACGCCGATCAGATCGATACGCAGGATTTCCTGGATGTCGGTCAGCGACAGCATCTCGCCTTCGCTCACGCGTTTCGGGTTGTAGCGCGTGATCAGCAGGTGCTCCTTGATGGGCTCCTTGCCTTCGATCGCACGCTTCGTTTTCGACGACAGGATGCCGAGAATGCGGTCCGAGTCGCGCACCGACGACACTTCCGGGTTCGTCACGATCAGCGCTTCGTCGGCGAAATGCATGGCAAGCAGCGCGCCCGATTCGATACCCGCCGGCGAATCGCAAACGATGTATTCGAAGTCCATCGCGATCAGGTCGTTGATGACCTTCTCGACGCCTTCCATCGTCAGTGCGTCTTTATCGCGCGTCTGCGAGGCGGGCATGATGAACAGGTTCTCGCACTTCTTGTCCTTGATGAGCGCCTGGTTCAGGTTGGCTTCGCCCTGGATCACGTTGATCAGGTCGTACACCACGCGACGCTCGCAGCCCATGATGAGATCGAGATTGCGCAGACCGACGTCGAAGTCGATCACCGCCGTTTTCGAGCCGCGCAACGCGAGACCGGACGCGAAGCTCGCGCTCGTGGTCGTCTTGCCTACGCCACCCTTGCCCGAAGTCACCACAATGATTTTTGCCATTACCCTTTACCTTGTGTTCGTCAATTCGTCTATTGAGTCCGGCGGGAGTTCCATCGCGCGACACGCAAAATGCACGTGCGGCGTACGCATCAGGTGAGCCGCAGCGGTTCGATCATCAGCTTTTCTTCGTCGAGCCAGATCTGCACCGGCTTGCCGAGCACGTCGGCTGGCAGCGGGTTTTCGGTCGTCCGGTAAATGCCCGCGATCGAGATCAGTTCCGGTTCGAGACACGTGCAGAAAATGCGTGCGTCGTGGTTGCCGTGCACGCCCGCGAGCGCGCGGCCGCGCAACGGCGCATAAATATGGATGTTGCCTTCCGCGATCACTTCGGCGCCGTTGCTCACCATGCCGAGCACGACGAGATCGCCCTTCGCGTAGATGCGCTGGCCCGAGCGCAGCGGCTTGTCGATCACCGTCGTCTGCGACGACGAGCCGGCGATGCGCACGGGCTCGGTGGACACGGCGGGCGCGCTTTCTTCCTCGGAGGGAATGGGCAGTTGCATCTGCAGCTGGCCTTGCGCCTGTGGTGCCACGTCAGCTTGCTGTGCGGCGGCCTGTTTGCCCGACGTGTCTTCACCCGCTTCGTCGCCGTTGTTCTTGCTGCCGCGCGGATCGCGTGCGTCGAGCAGCGGCAGTCCCGCTTCGTTCGCCCATTCGTGCTGCGCGCTGTCGGCGACGACGCCGATGGGACGCATGCGCACGCTGCCGAGCAGCGCAGCGATGTCCGCGAGCGGCACACGTTCGTTTTCTGCAAGACGGCGCACGTCGATCGCGACGGTATCGTTCGCGAAGAATTCGGGCGTCGCCTCGAAGCGCCGGGTCAGCTCGGCACGCATTTCAGTGAGGTCGGTCGTCTTGACGACAAACAGCAGCGTGTCGACCGCGCCACTGCGCAGTTCAAAGAATGGCGATTTCCTGGGCGACATAGCGTTCGGCAAAAAATTTTGCGTATTTTACAGGCGTCCAGGCGAACGGTGAGCTTTTTTGCCAATAAGTCTTCACGCAGTCATCACGCGACAGGAAAATGCCGCGCGCGTGCTGCGTCCCGGGCGAATGGATCGACAAAAAGTGGGAACGGTGCGTAGTTCGGACGCGCGCAGAGGCGTCCGTTGAAGGCTTGAAGCGTGGCGAAAAACGGCTAGATGAACTACCCGCGAGCCGTGTCGTCCGATGCCGTCGCTTGCGGCACGTGCCGCACGAGCAGCGTCTGGAACTGGTCGGGCGCGCGCGGAATGCGCTCGTGCTCGCCCGTCGGGCCGAAGCCGAGACGCTCGTAGAAGCGCATGGCGTTGCGGTTTTCGTCGGCGATCCACGCGTAGATTTCGGCGGCACCCGCCGCCGCGAGCCACTCGCTGGCCGTGTTGACGAGCAGTTCGCCGCCGCGCAGATGCCGCACGGCGGGCGCGACCCACAGCTCGCTGACGAACGCGCGATGCGACGGCGCATCTTCGAAGCACGCGCCGATCAGACCGGCGGGATGCCCTTCCGTGTACAGGATGAACGACGTCGACGCCGCTGAGGATGCGTGCCGCGCGGCCGTCTCCTCGAATATGGACGCATCGGCCGACAGCGCTTCTTCGAGCGTCTCGCCGAAAGCGTAGGGCGCTTCGCGCAGTGAAGCCGTACGAAGCTCGCGGAAGACGGCGCCCTGATCGGCTGCGATGCGGCGAACGGTCAGTGAAGGACTCATGCGGTCGAAAATCCCTTATGTCATCCGGGTGAAACGCTAGCGCGTAGCTTTAACCGAACCGGCGCGTGAGTCAAATCTTTAATTCGGCGCAGTGCGAGCGAGCGCGCACGGGTTGACACGCGGACGCCAAAACGGCATACGCGCGTGCCGTTGTGGCGCATCGCATCGGGCATGGTCGGCCGCAAACGGTTGCGGGCAGTCGCTCCGCCGCTTCCCGCAACTCAAAGCAACTCAAAGCAACTCAAGGCGCCTCGTAGCACCCCGTGCCGTCGGGCCACGGCGTGAGCAACTCGTAGCCGTCGTCGGTGACGGCGACCATGTGCTCCCATTGCGCGGACAGCGAACGGTCTTTGGTGACGACCGTCCAGCCGTCGCGCATCACCGTCGTGCCGGCGCGGCCGGCGTTGATCATCGGTTCGATCGTGAAGACCATGCCCGGCTTCAGGCGCACGCCCTGCCCCGGCTGGCCGTAGTGCAGCACCTGCGGATCCTCGTGATAGACCTTGCCGATGCCGTGTCCGCAGTAGTCGCGCACGATCGAAAAGCCCTCGCGCTGCGCGATCTTCTGGATCGCATGACCGACATCGCCGAGCGTCGCGCCCGGCTTCACCTGACGGATGCCTTCGAGCATCGCCTCGTAGGTCGTGTCGATCAGCTGCTGCGCGACGGTGCCCGGCTGGCCGACCGTGTACATGCGGCTCGTGTCGCCGAAGAAACCGTCCTTGATGACGGCCACGTCGATGTTGATGATGTCGCCGTCCTTGAGGATTTCGCTGCGGTCGGGAATGCCGTGACACACGACGGAATTGACCGACGTGCAGACCGTTTTCGGAAAGCCCATGTAGCCGACGTTCGCGGCAATCGCCTTCTGCGTGTTGACGATGTAGTCGTGGCAGATCGCGTCGAGTTCGCCCGTCGAGACGCCGGGCTTCACGTGTTCGCCGATCATGGCGAGCACATCGGCGGCGAGCCGGCCCGAGATGCGCAGGCGGGCGATGTCTTCTGGAGTTTTATAGGTGATGGCCATGTCGGAAAGCGTTGGCGGGATGCGTGGTCTGGAGGCGCGTGCGTGGAGCGCTTCGGGGCACGAGTCAAACAGCGCCTCGAACGCGACCCTACATCCGGTTGTCGGGCCAACCCATTTTACAGAGTCTTCTGGATACAGAGTCTTCTGGAAACGGCTGAAGCTCGCTTGCACCTCACAAATTGCGCATCGCGTGACGCCGTCCCCGCGAAACCGTCGACTGCGCGGTCGCGTAACTCATCTACCCAACGAGCTCTCCCATATCTGCTTGGAAAGCACGCCAATCGCCCTAGGAATCGTCTCTCAATTTAAGACTGTTCCTATCGAAGCTCATATCGATTCCTCGAATAATACCTCTGCCCACTCATGGGCCTAACAGGTGGATCCGTCATTTAGCTGGCGGGCGGAATTTTCCTCTCGATTCCGATAACTGTCGGATCCCATGCTCTCTCAACGGTTCATCAATCTAATTCAGTCACTTCGGTGACGCTTTGGAGTAGGAAGTTTCATGAAAAAAATCGCTTTCCCCCTGATCGTTGCAGCAATGGGTCTGGCTGCTTCGGCGGCACACGCAGCGCCCGCCAGCAACGGCGGCGTCGTAACGATCAACGGTCAACTGACGGCCAACACGTGCACCGTGAGCGGCAACGGTCAAGGCAACAACTTCACGGTCACGCTGCCGACGCTCGCCGCCTCGACGCTGTCGGCGGCCGGTTCGTCGGCTGGCTCGACGGGCTTCGCCATCGCTCTGTCGAGCTGCACGCCGTCGACGGGCAATGTGCACACGTTCTGGGAATATGGCGCGAATACGCTGAGCGACGGCAACCTGCTCAACAACGGCACGGCCACGAAGGTTGAAGTCCAACTGGTCGACTACAACGGCAGCCAGAAGACCATCGACGTCAGCAAGGCTGACGGCGCACAGAACTCGCAATCCGTCGCCATCTCGAGCGGTGCCGCGAACCTGCAGTACGCCGCGCAATACGTGTCGCCGGTTGGCGGCGCTACGGCTGGCAGCGTGACGACCAACGTCACGTACTCGATGATCTACCAGTAATCGGGTGGTGCGCGGACGCGATGCTCACGCGTCTTCCATCCGCGCACAAACGCAGCAAACATCGGCTGCCGCCATGGTCTTTCAGTCCAGTCGACGGCAGCCGGTTACGCCTTGCATCGTGTCGTGCGACGTTACCCCGGCGCAGTCGATCGATGTCCTGGCGAGCGGCGCCCCGCGGCATACGCGCAGCGCCATCTCATCGAATTCCGTTTTGTGGTTGAGCGTCATGAATATCCGAAAACTTCTTAAGTGTGCGATGGCTGCCGGCGTGCTGGCCATCGGTGCGATGTTGCCCTTCGCGACACAGGCATCCGTCGTCATCGCGGGTACGCGCGTGGTCTACAACGCGACGGATAGCGAAGTGACGCTCAAGCTTTCCAACGTGGGCAAATCGCCCGCGCTCAGCCAGGTGTGGCTCGACAAGGGCGACCTCACCGCCGATCCGAGCAAGCTCGATTTGCCGTTCGTCCTGACGCCGCCGCTCGCGCGCATCGACCCGGACAAGTCTCAGACAATCCGTATTTCCTATACGGGCGAAGCGATGCCGACGGACCGCGAGACGCTCCTGTGGTTCAACCTGCTCGAAGTGCCGCCCAAGCCCACGGCTACCCAGGCGGGCGCGAATTACGTGCAACTGGCGTTCCGCTCGCGCCTCAAATTTTTCTTCCGTCCGGCCGGCTTGCCCGGCAAGGCTGATGACGCACCTGAAAAGCTCACGTGGCACATCGGCACGCAGGACGGCAAGCCCGCATTGCTCGTTTCGAATCCGACGCCCTATCACGTGACGATTATCGAAGCGCACGTGGGCGAAGGCGTCAATGCGCCGAAGTTCGACGAAGGCGGCATGGTCGCGCCGGGCGCCAACCTCACGCTGCCGCTGTCGGGCGCGCCGGGCGCTGGCGGCAAGGTGTCGTTCACCACGCTGAACGACTACGGCGGCCCGATGAAGCACGAATCAGCGCTGCAATGACGCCGAAGCCTGCGCAAGCCGCAGGCGAAGAGTCGCCGCTGCGAAGCATCCCGATGCCTTCGTCAGCCGGACTAATGGCGCCGCAAAGGGATGAACCGCGGCGCACCTGACAGCATGAATCTTCGCAGGGAAAAACCGGACGTGCCGATGGCCTGATGCCATGGCAGGGGCCGGTGTTGCCTGCGAATCCGGCTCATCATGAAGAATAGACATCCGAAACACATTTCCACGCGCGCGTACGCCAATCCGCTGTGTCTAAGCCAGGCGAGCCTCGCCGTGCTGCTGACGTTCAGCGCGGCGCATGCCCATGCAGACGCGCTGTCCGTCCTCAATGGCGCCGCTCCCGCCGAACCCGTCGCGACAGCCGAAGCCGAGCACGCTGCGCCGCTGCTCGCTTCCACCGACACGCATGCGCTGTCGGCCGCCGACGGCATGGCGACCTCGCACGCGAACCGTACTGCCGCGCCGACCAACCCCGCTCCCATCACGCTGAACATCGCGGCCGCCGCGCCGGAATCCGTCGAGTTCAATTCGCAGTTCCTGACGGGCACCAGTGCAGCGACCGTCGACATCTCCCGTTTCGACAAAGGCAATGCCGCCCTGCCGGGCCACTATCGCGCGGCGCTTTACGTGAATGGCGTATGGATCGGCGTCACCGACGTCAACCTGCGCGAAACTGGCGGCCAGAAGCGCGCAGCACAGCCCGTGTTCGACCGCGACCTGCTGACGCGCGTCGGCGTGGATCTCACGCGACTGCCGGAAACGGCGCGCGCGAAGCTCGACGCCGCCGCTAACGGTGGCTCGACCGCGCTGTTGCCAGAACTCATCCCGCAGGCCACGGCAACGTTCGACATGGGCGAGCAGCGTCTCGACGTGAGCGTTCCGCAGGCCATGATGAGCCGCAACGCGCGCGGCTGGGTCGATCCGAAGTTCTGGGACGACGGTGTGCCTGCTGCGACGCTGCAGTACAACGCCAATGTCTATCACACCAACGGCGCGGGACTCGCGACGACGCAGGGCTATCTCGGCCTGACCGCGGGCGCGAACCTCGGCCCGTGGCGCTTCCGCTACAACGGCAACGTCACCAGCGCGACGGGCACGGGCACGCATGTGCAAAGCATGCAGACTTACCTGCAACGCTCGTTCGAACCCATCAAGAGCCAGTTGACGCTCGGCGATTCGTACACTGACGGCACGATCTTCGACAGTATCGGCGTGCGCGGCGTGCAACTGGCCACCGACGACCGCATGTATCCCGAATCGCAGCGCGGCTATGCGCCGACTGTGCGCGGCATCGCGAACAGCAACGCGAAGGTCGAGGTCAAACAGAACGGCAACATCATCTACACGACGACGGTTGCGCCGGGCGCGTTCGAGATCAACGATCTGTACCCGACGGGCTACGGCGGCGACCTCGACGTCGTCGTGACGGAAGCGGACGGCAGCCAGCATGTGTCGAAGGTTCCGTACGCGGCGCCTGTCAACGCGCTGCGCGAAGGCCGCTGGCGTTACAACGTCGCAGCGGGCCAGTACCGCAATACGAGCGCGCACAACCATCCGTTCGTCTTCGAAGCGGGCGTGCAGCGCGGCGTCAACAACTTCGTCACGCTGTACGGCGGAGTGGCCGCTGCCGAGGGCTATCTGTCGGGCGCGCTCGGCGCGGCGATCGACACGCCCGTCGGCGCGTTCGGCCTCGACATCACGCAGGCGAACAGCAGTTTCCGGAACATGCCGGGCCGCAGCGGCCAGAGCTTGCGGATTTCCTATTCGCGCCTGTTCGCGCCGACGAACACCAACCTGACGCTGGCCGCGTACCGGTACTCGACGAGCGGCTTCCTGGATCTGCCCGACGCGATGAATCAGCGCGATCTCGCGCAGCGCGGCATCGGCAATACGAATACCGGCGTGCAGAAGGGCCGGCTTCAGCTGACGCTGAACCAGAACCTCGGTACGTGGGGCTCCGTCTACGCATCCGGCTTCACACAGAACTACTGGAACAAGTCGAATCGCGATACCTCGTACTCGGTCGGCTACAACACGAATTTCCGTCGCGTCGGCGTGGGTGTGTCGGCGTCGCGCGAACTCGACGTGAACAGCGCGCGCTGGGACAACCGCGTGATGCTGAACCTGAGCATTCCGCTCGACATCGGCTCGAAGGTCGCCAATACGATGACGAGCTTCATGCACGACTCGCGCGACAACAGCACGCAGATTCAGGAGACGTTCACGGGCGCCGCGGGCGCCGACAACGAACTGAGCTACGGCGTCACGGCGGGTTATGACTCGGGCAGCACGAATGGCGGCAGCATCAACGCGAACGCCGGTTATCTGAGCCGCTACACGCAGTTGCGCGGCAACGCGGGTTATTCGAACGGCTATACGCAGGCTGGCGGCGGCATGTCGGGCACGGTCGTCGCGTACCCGGGCGGCGTTGCGCTGACGCCGCAAACGGGAGACACGTTTGCGATTGTCGAAGCGAAGGACGCGGCAGGCGCGCGCGTGGCGACGGCGCCGGGCGTGCGCGTCGACGGGTTTGGACATGCGGTCGTCGCGGGCATGGAGCCGTATTCGCTGAATACCATCGAAATCGACACCAAGGGCCTGCCGATGGGTGTCGAACTGAAGAGCACCGAACAGCATTTTGCACCGACGGCGGGTGCTGTAGTGCGCGTGAAGTTCGATACCGAAAATCGCGGCCAGGCGGTCGTGATGCGTCTGCGCCGTCCGAACGGAGACACGGTGCCGTTCGGCGCGGATGTGCTGGACGACAAGGGCAACAACGTCGGCACGATCAGCCAAGGTAGCCGCGCGATGTTCTACAGCAACGCCGCTGTTGGCGATCTGACTGTGAAATGGGGCGCAGGCATAGGGCAGAGTTGCACGGTCAGCTACTCCCTTCCCGTTGCCCAGAAGGGGAAGACGGCGATCGCGTTCGCCGATTCAATGTGCCGCTGAAAATCGCACGCGACGCCCGTTTCCACGCGGCACGCAACGAAACGTGCTCCATGAAACGAATAGCGCAGCAGATTTAAGTCATCTTGACGATTGACCCAAATTTTTCAAAGAGTATTTTATGAACGATTCAAAGCATTCGACGAATCGATACAGGCTTGTTCAGTTTCTGGGGCTTTGCTTCCTGGGTTTGTGTTGGATGATCGCGTCGCCGCAAGCTCGGGCCGACTCCTGCTCGGGCGTCAGCGGCAACACATATCCAGTTACTTTGCCTGCCTCGGTCACCGTACCGCGTGACAGCGCAGTAGGCACTGTTCTCACCGGATGGGCCTCGACTAGCGGCACCAGCGTAAACATGTGGAACTGCTCGCAAAGTAGCGGGATGGGCATTGGATCCTTTGGCATGCCGATGTTGACAAGCACGGGCACGACGACGTCCTATGGTGGACGGTCGTACACCGTGTATAACACGGGATATACGGGGATCGGCATGATCATAAGTTTCTCGGACGGCGAACAATCCTGTGGCGGCTGGTTCAACGAGGGTGATATCGGCACAAACGGAGGTTCCTGGTACGGTGCCACCTGCAACACGACCAGTACACCTGTTGGCGCACAGATACAGGTCGCGCTCGTCAAGACGGGCCAGCCTAGTGCGGGCACGCTATCAGCCTTGAACGTGGCACGGGCTGCACCCGGAATGCGGCCTACTGCTCCTATCGTCGGGTCGCCGTCGACCCTCCTTTCGTCCTACACGGTGTCTTTCAGTACGCCCAACGTTCAGATTGTGAATGGCTCTTGCACGACTCCCGACGTATCGATTCCGCTCGGCACATTCTCCACGGTAGGATTTACGGGCGTCGGCCACACGACGACAAACGTCGGCTTCAACATCAGCGTGAACAACTGCCCAGCGGGCTTGAACAGCGTCCAGTACCGCATCGATCCGACGACGACTGTCGTGAACAGCTCACAATCGGTGGTCGCACTAGACAGCAGTTCGACGGCCACGGGCGTCGGTGTGCAACTGCTCAACAACAGCGGCACAGCGCTCCCGTTGAGCAGCTATCAGACCTTTAGTGGGTACAGTTCAAGCACGGGCGGCAGCTACACTATCCCGCTGAAGGCACGGTACTACCAGACGACCTCCACGGTTGGCCCCGGCCCGGCAAATACGTCGATGACCGTCACGATGCAATATCTGTAAATCTGCGATACGGCCAAACGGGTCTGCTCCACGCTGACCCGCTTCGGCATGCATAGCCACACGCGAACCTCGGCAAACAGACTCGCGGCAAGCAGGGCTAACGCCGATTGCAATCCTCGACCGAACACCATGACTTTACGAAAGATCTTCTCGCTGCTCGCCTCGCTCACACTGATGGCAGCAGGACCGGCTTTCGCCGCAGATGCAAACCTCAATTTCACCGGCCTGATCATGCAGCCTTCGTGCAGCATCGACAGTGCGTCGGCGAATCAGGTCGTCAATCTGGGCAGCGCGCCCATCATGAACTTTGCATCCGTCGGCAGTACGACGAACGCCACGCCATTCAACGTGAAGCTCGTCAGCTGCGCGCCGGGCACCGTCATCACGATGACGGTCGCAGGAACGATGGACACCGTGGCAAGCGTGCTGCAGAACACGGGCACCGCGACACAGGTAGGCGTGCAGCTTCTCAAGGCGTCCAGCGTCGGCGCAACCACAGGCACGCCCGTCACGCTCAACAGCGCCGTCGCAATGGGCACAGTCGACAGTACTTACTCAATGACGATTCCGTTCGTCGCGCAGTTCTACGAACTCGGCACGCTGACACCCGGCTCCGTCGTGGCGACAGCGACGGTGAACTTCACCTACAACTGACCGCCTCGGCGGATGCTTGATGGCGAGCACGGCCGTCGTGAGGACATGACGGCTCGTGCGCGTCCAAGTATGAACACTCGCGCTTCATCGGCATAACAGCGCTCACCTAGCTCGCAACAGCACGCCGGATCGCCGCCGCAATCTCCCGGCTCACTACCCCGAGCGCCCGGCTATGCGCAGCCACGAGCGCCGCGTCGTCCGCGCCCTGCACCGGCTCGCGCACGGTCGAGCGGCCCGTCAGCAACGCGTCGCGGCCTGCCACGCGCACCGTCCACAAGGCATCGACGGCGACCGCTTCGCCCGGCATCGAATCGAACTGCACGATATCGACGCGCACGCGGCACGCCTCCGTGCCCGCCACCGTTTGCGACGACACCGACACGCGCTGCGAGCCGAGCAGGCGCGACAGATCGGCGGCGATTACATCGGCGACACCGCTTTTCACGGGCTCGCCCCAGCGCGCGAATTCGTTCAGCTTCACTTCGTTGCCGGACACGCGCGTCACGAGTTGCGGCCGGTCGACCAGTTCGGGCACCGTCACGGGCCCGACCACCACCGACACCGATAGCGGCGCGCCCGTGCTGTCGAGCGTCGAATCCGGGCTCAACGTATAGAAGTTCGAACGCGGCGAAGCGCACGCGGCCAGCATGACGGCGACGCAGAGATACGCGCCGCGCGAAAGCATCGATCGCTTCACTTTGCGTCCTCCTGTTTGCCGCGCAGCAGCGCTTCCGGATGACGCTGCAGATAATCGGACAGCGCGCGGAATGACGCCGCCGTGCGCGCGAGTTCGCGGATCGCATCGCTCGTGTCCTGTTGAAGCGTCGAGTCGGGCGCGAGCGCGTTGCTGGCCGAATTGAGCGTCGTCTGCGCCGCCGACAGCGTGCTCTTCGCCTGCGGCACGACCTGCGTGTTGAGGCTTTGCATCAGCGCGCTCGCGTTGGCGAGCGTCTGCTGTGTGTTCTTGCCGATTTCTTCGAGCGGCAGCTTGTCGATCCGCGCGACGATCCGGTTGATCGACTCCTGCAGCGACTGCAAACCGCTCGGCTCGGTCGGCAGTTCGGCGGGCGTGCGGCTCCAGTCGACGGTCGCCTTCGGCGCGTGCGGGAAGAAATCGAACGACACGTACAACTGGCCCGTCAGCAGACTGCCCGTTTTCAGCTGCGCGCGGAAACCACGCGACACGAGGAAATCGGCGATAGCCTTCGGATCCTCGACGACGCGCCCGCCTCCCGGCTTGTTGTTCGCGTAGCGCGACGTGAAGCGCTCCGGATAGAAGCGGATTTCGACGGGAATGCTGATCTTTTTCGTGACGGGATCGAAGCGCGTATAGATCGCCGACACTTCGCCGAGCACGATGCCGCGGAAATCGACGGGTGCGCCCACCGTCAGCCCGCGCACCGATTCCGTGAAATTGAGCACATAAGTATCGACGATGCGGTCCTGCACCTTCATCGCATCGGTGCGCGTCGCGAACAGCGTGAACGGCGTGCGCACCTCCGCTTCCGGCTCCGCGAGCGACGACGCGGGCGTTTCGAACGCCAGCCCGCCGATCAGGATCGACACCAGCGACTGCGTGTTGATCTTCACGCCGTCGGTGCCGAGTGCGACGTCGATGCCGCCCGCTTCCCAGAAGCGCGAATCGCTTTTCACGTACCGGTCGTACGGCGCGTTCACGAAGATGCGCAGCGTGATGCCGCCGCCGTCCTTGTCGAGTTCGAACGAGGTCACCTGGCCCACGCGCAACCGCCGGAAATAGACGGGCGAGCCGACATCGAGGGAGGCCAGGTTCGCTGCCTTCAGTACGAACTCGCGGCCGGGCACGTCGCTCGCGAATACGGGCGGAATTTCGAGTCCCGTGTAATCGCGCCGCTCCTGTTTCGCCTTGCCGATGTCCATGCCGATGAACGCGCCCGACAGCAGCGTGCTGATGCCCGATACGTTGCCGCCCGCTATGCGCGGCCGTTCGACCCAGAAGCGCGTGTCGTCGACGAGCATGTTGGTGGCGTCGCGCGTGAGTTCCGCCGTCGCGACGACGCGCTTATAGTCTTTCGACAACGCCACCTTCTTCACGACGCCGATATCGACGTCCTTGAACTTGATCTTGGTCTTGCCCGCTTCGAGCCCTTCGCCCGTCTTGAAGCTGATCGTGATGGTCGGTCCCTGCGACAGCGCCGCCTGCACCGCGAGCCAGATGCCGACGCCCACGGCCACCACGGGCACGAGCCAGATCCACTGGATGCGCCAGCGCTTCTTCGGCACGGCGACGGCGTCGGGCGGCCGGTTCATTCCGGTTTCCTCGTGTCCCAGATGAGGCGCGGATCGAACGACATCGCGGCGAACATCGTCAGCACGACGACCGCGCCGAACGCAATCGCGGCCGGTCCGGCACGCACCGTGGCGAGCGCATTGAACTGCACGAGCGCCGTGAGCACGGCGATCACGTAGATATCGAGCATCGACCAGCGGCCGACCAGTTCGACGATCCGGTAGATGCGCGCGCGCTGATCCGGCTGCCACGTCGAGCGGAAATTCGCGGAGATCGCGAGAAAGCCGATCGCGAGAATCTTCAGCATCGGCACCGCGATGCTCGCGATGAAAACCAGCACGGCGAGCGGCCACGAACCCGACGTCCACAGATACACGACGCCGCTCATGATCGTGTCCTTCTGTGCGCCGAACAGCGAACTCGTGTCCATCACGGGCAGCACGTTCGCGGGAATATAGAGGATGATGGCCGCGATCAGACACGCCCACGTGCGCGCGAGGCTATCGGGTTTGCGCAGATGCAGATGCGCGCCGCAGCGCGGGCAGTGCGTCGGATGCAACGGCAAATGTACGGCGGCATGAACGTTCGCATAGTCGCGCTCGATCTGAGCCTGCATCGGCGCGACGCGCGTCAGCAAGCCGCAGTCGTGGCATACGCACATGCCGCACGCGGCGGCCGTCTCGGCGGGAAACGGCGTGTCGCTGTCGAACGCAGGGCCGGCATCGGGCACGCCTTCGAGACGCGTCCAGAGATCGCGCGCATCGAATGCGGAAGCGGCCGCCGCGAGCATCAGCATCAGCGCACCGAACGACCACAACGCGGCCCCCGTCACCACCGACGCGATATGCGAGAGCTTCACCAGCGCGACGAGCAGACCGAGGATCAGCACTTCCGTCATGCCCCACTCCTGCGCGACGCGCAGCATGCGGAACACGGCGTCCGCGCGATACGGCGTGCGTCCGAGCCGCAACGGCAGCAGCAGCCACACGAGGCCGAGCGCCTGGCACGCGGGCATCAGCATCGTCGTGATGAAGATCAGCGCCGACAGCGGCCACATGCCGTCCTGATACAGCACACGCACGGCGCCGAACATCGTCGTTTCGACGAGATCGCCGTTCACGGCAAGACCGACGATCGGGAATGCGTTCGATATCACCCACAGCGCACATGCGGCGAGCGCATAGGCGAGCGTCCGGTCGAGACTGTTCGCATGACGCCGGTACAGCGTCGCGCGACAGCGGCAACAGCGCAGCACGCCTTCGGGCGGCACGGCGCTTTCGCGCTGCAGCAGATCGCATTCGTGACAGGCGATCACAGGCGTGCGCGCAGCGTGGCCGAGATAGGTCGAGGTGGCCGTGTCGCTCATTTCACGTCCTGCTTTTCTGCTGCGTTGTCAGGTTGCTGTGTATCGCCCGCATGTGCCTGCGTGGTCGTCATCCCCTCAGCCGTAATGATCCAGCCGCCGCCCATCGCCTTGTACAGACTCACATACGACACGAGCACACCGGCCTGCGTCTGCGTCTGGCTTAGTTGAGCGTTGAAGAGACTGCGTTCGGCATCGAGCACTTCGATATAGCTCGTGTAGCCGCCTTCATAGCGAAGCCTCGCCATATGCGCGTATGTGGCCAGCGCTTCCACCTGGCGTCCCTGGATATCGAACTGTTCGCGCAGTTTCTGCGACGAGATCAGCGCATCGTCGACTTCCTGGAACGCCACCTGGATCGCCTTGCGATACGAATACAGTGCCTGCTGCTGCACGGCTTCGGCCTGCTTCACCTGACCGGCAATCGCGCCACCTTCGAAGATCGGCTGCGTCACCGATCCGGCAAACGACCACACGCGCGCCGGCCCCGTGAAGAGTTTCGAGAACTGGCCGCTTTGCGTACCGAGCAGACCCGTAATCGAAATCTGCGGGAAATACAGCGCTTTTGCCGCGCCGATCTGCGCATTGGCGGAAACGAGATCCTGTTCGGCCTGACGCAGATCGGGCCGACGTTCGAGCAGATCCGACGGCAAACCGGCAGGTACCGCAGGCGCCGCCAGTTCACCGAGCGCACGGCCGCGCAGGATATCGCCCGGATTGCGCCCGAGCAGCACCGACAGCGCATCTTCCTGCTGCGCAATCTGCGATTCGATCTGCGGAATGCGGGAGCGCGAGTCCTCGTATTCGGACTGGCTCTGCGCGAGTTCCATCTGCGAGACTTCGCCGCCCTTGAAGCGCAGTTCGAACACATGCACCGATTCCGCTCGACTCGACGTGGTGGCCTTCGCGATCTCCAGTTGCCGGTCAAGACTGCGCAGGTTGATATACGACGACGCCACCGACGACACGAGCGTGAGGATCGTGCCGCGCTTCGCTTCTTCCGTCGACAGCAGGCTCGCGCGCGCCGCTTCCGTCAGACGCCGGTTGTGACCGAACAGATCGATTTCCCACGACGCCGACAGCGCCAGCTGATACGAGTTGAACACCGGACTGGTGATGTTCGAGAACAGTGGCGACGTTGTCGGGATACGCTGGCGTTCGGCATCGAAGCCCGCATCGACGTGCGGCAGCAGTGCTGCGCGCGTCGTCACGAACTGGCCGAGGAACTGGTCGACGCGTGCGGCGGCGACCTTCACGTCGTTGTTGTTCGCGAGCGCGGTGGTGATCAGGTCGTTGAGTACGGGGTCGTCGAACTGTTTCCACCATTCGGTGTTCGCGACGTCGGATGCGTAGTTGTCGGGGAAGCGGTACGTCGCGGGTACTTCTACCTGCGGGCGCGAGTAGTTCGGGCCGAGGAGACAGCCGCTCAGGGTCAGGGCACACAGTGGGCCGATCAGCAGGACGCGGCGCATGTCAGTCACCCTCGCGCGGTGCAGACGGGCTCGTGGTCGGCCCACCACCGACAGTCGGCCCACCCGCAGACGGTGGCACCTTCGGCTCACTGGGCGTTGCGCCAGGCCCGGAAGGCGGCACATCGCCCGTCTTCTTGTCCTTCTTCTTCGCACTCTTCTCCGACATCGTCTCCAGCACATAGAAGAACATCGGAATGAAGAACACGGCAATCGCCGTCGCGCCCAGCATCCCGCCGATGACGCCCGTGCCAATCGAATGCCGGCTGTTCGCCGACGCCCCCGTCGCAATCGCCAGCGGCACGCAGCCGAGAATGAACGCCAGCGACGTCATCACGATCGGCCGCAACCGTTCTTCGGCTGCCGTCATCGTCGCGTCGAACACTGACTTGCCCGCCTCGCGGTTGAGCACCGCGAACTCGAAGATGAGAATCGCGTTCTTCGCCGCGAGCGCAACGAGCATCGTCAGACCGATCTGGAAGTACACGTCGTTGTTCAGCCCGCGCAACAGGATTGCGAGCAGCGCGCCGAACAGCGCGAACGGCACCGCCATCAGCACGCCGAACGGCAGGCTCCACTTCTCGTACTGCGCCGCGAGAATCAGGAACACCATGATCAGGCCGAACACGAACACGAGGCCGGACGTGCCGCCCGACTGCTTCGCCTCGAACGCCTCGCCGCTCCATGCGATGCCGTACTCGGACGGCATCTGCGTCGCGAGTTCTTCGAGCGTGCTGATCACCTGGCCCGACGCGTAGCCAGGCGCGGCGTTCGCCGTGATCTTCACGGCCGGGAAGTTGTTGAAGCGCGTGATCAGGTCCGGCCCCGTCACGTAGCGCGACGTCACCACCGATTTGAGCGGCACCATGCTGCCATTCGAACTGCGCACGAAGATCTGTTCGAGATCGTCGGGCTTCAGGCGATACGACGGCTCGGCCTGCAGAATGACCTGCCACAAACGGCTCGAACGGTTGAACTGCGACACATAGAGCGAACCGAACATCGTCTGCATCGCGCTATAGACGTCCTCCACCGGCACGCCGAGTGTCTCCGCCTTGTCGCGATCGACGTCAACCAGCAGCTGCTGCGAATCCGCATTAAAGGTGTTGGTCACGCCGGTGAGTTCCGGCCGCTGCTTCGCACGCGCGACGAAATCGTTCACCACCGCCGCGAACTGCGCGATGGTCGCATCGCCCTTGCTCTGGATCCACATCTCCGTGCCGCCCGTCGTGCCGAGGCCCGGAATCGACGGCGGATTGAGCGGCACGACGATGCCTTCGCGAATCTGCGAGAGCGCCTTGTATGCATCGATCAGCACCGCGCGCGCGTTCTGCGTGCGGATATTGGCCGACTTGTAACGTTCCTCGAAACTCTTGAAGCCGACGAAGAACGTCGACGAATTGTTCTTGTTCTGGCTATCGAGAATGCTGAAGCCGTCGACGGTCGTGATGCTGCCGACGGCGGGCTGCTTCATAAAGTACTCTGAAATGCGATCGGAAACTTTCCCCGTTCGATCGAGCGATGCGGCATCGGGCATGATCACGGCGCCGAGCAGATAGCCCTGATCTTCGGGCGGCAGGAAGGCGGTCGGGATGTCACGCATCATCAGCACCGCGAGCCCGATCATGCCGACAAAAACCAGCAGCGCGATCACGAAACGCTTGATGATGAGCCGCACCGCGCGCGTATAACCCGCCGTCATCCGCGCGAACTGGTTGTCGAACCAGCGGAAGAAGCCTTTTTTCTCGTGATGTCCGGGTTTCAGCAGCAATGCGGCAAGCGCGGGCGAGAGCGTCAATGCGACCACACCGGAAATCACCACCGAGATCGCAATCGTGATCGCGAACTGCTTGTACATCTGCCCGGTAATGCCGCCGAGAAACGCCACCGGCACGAACACCGCGCACAGCACCAGCACGATCGCGACGACCGGCCCGGCGACCTCATCCATCGCCTGTTTCGCGGCCGATTTCGGATCGAGCTTGTGAACGGTCATGTTGCGCTCGACGTTCTCGATCACGACGATCGCATCGTCCACGACGATGCCGATCGCGAGCACCATGCCGAACAGCGTGAGCATGTTGATCGAGAAACCGAGCGCCTCCATCCCCATGAACGTGCCGACAATCGACACCGGCACGGCCAGCACGGGAATCAGCGTCGCGCGCAGGCTCTGCAGGAACACGAACACGACGATCACCACCAGCACGACGGCTTCGAAGAACGTGTGCACGACATCCGTGATCGACGCGCGCGTGAACTCGGTGGTGTCCATCGCGATCTCGTAGTCGATCCCTTCGGGGAACGTCTTCTTCATCTCGGCGAGTGTCGCGCGCACCTGTTTCGACACATCGAGCGCGTTCGCGCCCGGCTGCTGGTAGACGGCGAGCACGGTCGCGGGCTTGCCCTGGAAGCGGCTGCGGATCGAATAGTCCTTTTGCCCCAGTTCCGCACGGCCGATGTCCTTGAGCCGCACGATCGCCGCGCCGCCGCTTTGCGCACGAATGATGATGTTCTCGAACTGGGCGGGTTCGGTGAGGCGTCCCGTCGTCGTGACGGCGAACGACTGCTCGACAGGGTTCCCGGTTGGCGATTGCCCCAATCGGCCGACCGCGAACTGCTGGTTCTGGTTGGCCACCGCGCGCTGCACGTCGGCGGCCGTGATGCCGAGTTGCGCCATGCGGTCGGGGCGCAGCCAGATGCGCATCGCGTAGTCGGGCGTGCCGAAGATGCTCGACTGGTTCGCGCCCGGAATGCGCTTCAAGGCATCGAGCACGTAGACGTTCGCGTAGTTGGCGATGTAGGTCGCGTCGTAGCGCTCGGTGGGCGAGTAGATCGCGATCACCATCATGAACGCCTGCGATTTCTTCTGCACCTGCACGCCCTGCGCCGTCACCGATTGCGGCAGTTGCGGCAGCGCGAGATTCACGCGGTTCTGCACGTCGACCTGGGCGAGTTCCGGGTTCGTGCCGATCTGGAAGTACGCGTTGATCGTCAGGTTGCCCGTCGATGAACTCGACGAGCTCATGTAGATCATGTTGTCCGCGCCGTTGACCTGCTGCTCGATGGGTGCGGCGACGTTGTTGGCGACCACGTCGGCGCTCGCGCCCGGATAGGTCGCGGAGATCGTGATCTGCGGCGGGGTGATGTCGGGATATTGCGCGGTGGGCAGCGCGAGCATCGTCAGCGCGCCGCCGAGCGTGATGACGATCGAGATGACCGAGGCGAAGATCGGGCGGTCGATGCAGAAGTGGGAGATGTTCATCGGATCGGGGGCGCCGGATGGCGTCGGTCGTCATCGGTCATCGTTCGTCGGGGCTTCGCATCGTCATGGGCTGGCGCGCTGCGCGAGCGTCGCGGCGGGCGCTGATGCCGAAGCCGCGGGTGCCGAAGCGGGTGCGGCAGGCGTCCCACCCGGTGGCGCACTGACCACCTTGATCTGCGCATCCGACGACACGCGGATCGCGCCGTCGACCACCACGCGTTCGCCCGCCTTCAGGCCTTCGTTCACAAACCAGTCGTCGCCGTGCCAGTCGCCGACATCGATCACGCGCTGATGCGGTTTCGAATCCTGGTCGAGCACCCACACGAAGTGGCTCTTCGCGCCTTGCAGCACCGCGCGCTGCGGCACGAGAATCGCATTCGGCCGCACCGCGCCCGACACCTTCGCACGCACGAACTGCCCCGGGCGCAACGTGCCGTTCGGATTGGAGAACGTCGCGCGCACGAGGAACGTGCCCGTCTGCTGGCTGAACGCGGGGTTCGTGAAATCGATGCGGCCTTTCTCGGGATAGATGGAACCGTCGGCCTGGATCACTGTCACGTCGAACTTGTTATCAGGCGGGAAACGCAGCAGGCCCTTGGTGATCTGTTCGCGGTAGCGCAGCAGTTCGTTCTCGGAGATGCTGAAGTTCACCCACATCGGATCGAGCTGGTAGACGTACGTGAGCAGGCCGGATTGTGTCGGCGTCACATAGCTGCCGTCCTGCACACGCGCGAAGCTGGAGAGACCCTTGAGCGGCGAGCGGATCGTGCAGTAGCTCAGGTTCAGTTCGGCCGTGCGCACTTCACCCTGTGCGGCGATGACGGCGGCTTCGGCCTGTTTCTCGTTGCCCGTTGCGTCGTCGAGATCCTTCTTGCTTAATGCGTTTTGTGCGGCAAGCGGAATCACACGCGCTAGGTTCTGCTTTGTGACGAGCAGCCGCGCCTGCTGTTGTGCGAGCGCGCCCTTGGCGGATTGAAGCGCAGCTTCGAAAGGCTTGCGGTCCATCACGAACAGCACCTGGCCTTCCTTGACCAGCGCGCCTTCGTCATAGAGCCGCCGTTCAAGAAAACCGTCGACACGCGCACGGATTTCCACCTCACGCGAACTCTGCGTCTGCGCGGTGAACTCGAAATCGACGGGGGTTTCTTTCTGCGCGACGGTGACGACGGTCACTTCGACAGTCGGGCGTGGCGGTTCGGTGGAGGCTTTCTTGCAGGCGGTGAAAAACAGGACGGACGCGAGTGCGGCCACGAGCGCACAGCGTGATATCGGCGGCCACGCGGCAACCATCGACGGGTGTCGAAATGTCCGTCCCATAACAAATCTCCGCAACTCGAAACGATTGCCTCCGCCCTCGCCTGCGCTGCGCGCACTGCACGGCGGACTAACGGGAAGCGCGCCAGCCGGGCTGGCGACTCCGATGCAATCCAGTGTGGAAGCGGGGCGGGTCAAAGACAATTGGACCTTGGTCCAATACCCAATCCGGCGATAACGGTCGTGCGCAGGAGCGCATATACGCTTGCGTCCCGCAGCGTTCGATCGCACGGGCGACGCGCTCATAGCGGCGCAGCGATGCCGAGCACGGCACACACTGTCCGGATGAAGAGCACGTCGTTGAAGGGCTTGCGCAGATAGGCGCGCGCGCCCGCCGCGAGCGCGGCTTCGCGCACGCCGGCGTCGTCGTGGGCCGTGATGAATATGACGGGCACGGCGCTGCCCGCCAGCCGGCGCTGCACCTCGATGCCGTTGGAACCTGGCATCTGCACGTCGAGGATCACGCAGTCGGGGCGATACGAAGGCGTGGCCGACAGCACGTCGAGAAACTCGTCGCCACTCGTGTACGTATCGGCCGCAATCCCGACTGAGCGCAACAGACGCCTGATCGCCCTGCCCACCGACGCATCGTCGTCGACTACCACGACGAATGGTTTGTCTGTGCCCATTCTGATTAGCCTATTGAGCCGCCACGTCCACGCGGACGATGCGTGGGCGTCTCAGCAATAGACTATGAGACTGCGGGCGTCGGTGGTATTGGACCTTGGTCTCGTATGCCGTCGGCTGTAGACTCGCAAGCGACGGCCACCTTGTCGGCGATGCGCACCAGTTCCGCGAGCGAGCCGACCTCCATCTTCTGCATCACACGCGCGCGATGCGCCTTGACGGTTTTCTCGACGGTGCCGAGTTCGCACGCCACCTGCTTGTTCAGAAGGCCGAGCACGATCAGATTCATCACTTCGCGTTCGCGCACCGTCAGGCGTCCGACGCGGCTGCGCAACACTTCCAGTTCGTGCATCGACTTCGACACTTCGACGGAACGCGTGAGCGCGTGATCGATCGCGCGCAGCAGATCGTCGTCGTCGACGGGCTTGGTGAGGAAATCGGTCGCGCCGGCCTTGATCGCGCCGACCGTCATCGCGATGTCGCCGTGCCCCGTCAGAAAGATGATGGGCAAACGGGCATCGAGTTCGCGCTGCAGTTCGAGTCCGCTCAGATCGGGCAGCTGCACGTCGAGCACGACGCAAGCCGGCGTGCGCTCGACAACCGCATGCGCGAGAAATTCACACGCCGAGCCGTACGCCTCCACCTCGTGTCCCGCCGACCGGATGAGCCGCGTGAGCGCGCGGCGCACCGACGGGTCGTCGTCGACGACGTAGACGAGCGCGGCGGACAGGCTCATGACGCCGCCTGCGCAGCACCGGCGCTGCTCGTTTCGCGCGCTGCAGGTAACGCGACATAGAACGTCATGCCCTGATCCGGGTTGTTCTCGGCCCACAGGCGGCCGCCGTGCATCTGCACGATCGAGCGGCTGATCGACAGCCCGAGACCCAGACCTTGCGGCTTCGACGTGACGAACGGCTTGAAGATGCATTCGAGCCTGTCGGGCGTCAGGCCGTGTCCGCGATCGCGCACGGCGATACGCACCATGCCGTCGCGGCCGGGTTGCGCAAAGAGCGCCACCACGCGATCGGGCGAACCGCATTCGCTCACGGCATCGAACGCGTTGAGCAGCAGATTCAGTAGCACCTGCTGCAGTTGCACCTTGTCGCCGCGCACGGGGGGCAAGCCGTCGTCGATCACGTGCGACACATGGATGCCGCGCGCGACGGCATCGCCATGCACGAGCAGCGCGACGTCGCGCAGCAGGCCGCCCGCATCCAGACTGAAAAGTTGCTGCTGCTCTTCCTTCTTCACGAAGGCGCGCATCCGGCGGATCACTTCGCTCGCGCGCCCGCTGTCGTCGACGATGTCCTTCAGGATGTCGCGCACTTCGGCGAGATCGATCGGCTCCTGATCCATGAAGCGCTGCGCGGCCTGGCCGTTGCTGAGAATCGCCGTCAGCGGCTGGTTCAGTTCGTGTGCGAGCGACGCGGCCAGTTCGCCCATCGTCGATACGCGCGTCAGATGCGCGAGCTCCCGGCGATTGCGTTCGAGTTCGAAGCGCTCGGTCATGTCGGTGATGAACGCGACGGTCGCGATGCGCCCTTCATAGCGGATTGCGCTCGTCGCGATTTCGACGGGAAACTCGCTGCCGTCGCGGCGGCGCGCGCGCAGGCTGCGCGTGCGGGTCGAAGCGGGACGGCCTGCTTGCTGCGAAGCGCCGCCCGACGCGCGGCTTTCCTGTGAAAGCGCCGGCGCGACCATGCCGACACATGCACCCGCCAGCACGCCGCGCCGGTAGTCGAAAAGCCGTTCGGCCTGCGCATTGGCGAGGACGATCACGCCATGTTCGTCGAACACGACGGACGCGACGGGCAGGCACTCGATGACATCGGCGAGTTCGTTCGACGCGCCGGACTGGCGACGCAAGAACGTGAAGTAACCGCTTGCGCCATGCAGGCTTCCCATGCGCGCGAGAGGGTTCGCCGCGCGCTTGAACCAGGGCAACAGGGATACGCCGCTGCGCATCGGCATGGAACCGCCGACGCGCTCCGGCGCGACGCGTCGCAGATGCAGCGACCACCAGACAATGATTGCAGCCACCGCGACTGTCAAAGCAGATATAGCGATGTGCATGGCTTACCGTTCCTCAAGACGTTCGCACTCATACTGCCGCGACCACGTGCGCACGCCTTCGTTGTTGTTAGCAACGCATCCGGGCGGCGCGGGAATGGGCGCGCGACGCCTCTGCCTTTACGCATGAAACCGTGACATCGTCTTGTACTGATGCACTGGTTGACCGCCGAGGTCAACTACTTGCGCCAGAAAATGAACGGGCAAAGTGGCCCATTGGCGCAAATCTTCATATGGACTGCGAATATTCACGACCAGCTTCCGTGAACAATCGCTGGTGACTTTTTACTTGTCCGCACTGATGTCGGGCGGAAAAAAGTGCAACTTCATCGTAGGCACAAAGTCGGGCTTAGTAAAGCAGCGAAGCGGTCGCCGGCGAGAAACTGACGGGAGTCTTCGGTTCCGCGGCATCTGTTCACGCTGGCGTTTCAATGGCGGGGTTTGATGCGCAGCCCGAAACGATCTTTGGCGTTGCTGAGCGCTTCGGGCTGTAGCGGAAGGTTGATGAACGGACGGGCTACGTCATGCGAAATCCGATGGGCCCGGCGTCGGCACGCCTGGCGGCGGATCCTCGTCGCCTATCGGTTCGTCCGGATCTTCGTCATCCGTCTTTGGTTTTTCGGGCAACGGTTGATCGAGGCCGGGTTCGACAGGCGTGGGAATCGCATCGCCGATCGGCTTGTTGAGCTCGTTCGGCGGAATCTCGGCCGGATCTTTCGGTTGTGTGCTTTCCTCGCGATTGGGGCTCGTCATGTTGGACTCCAATTGTGGTTGGGCAGACAACACAGATCACGCAACGACCGTACCAATGGTTTTTGTGCAGTAGCGTTCGACGAGTCGCCGAACGCCCGCGATGCCTGTCGACATGCGATGTGCAGACGAACATGTGCTTGCGCGGATTCGTAGATCTGTCGCGAGCGGACGAGCGAGAAAACGGGATTGTGGCGCTATGGCCGTGTAATTTGCGGCGTCCGGCTTCGGAGGATCAGGAGGCGATATCGGCCGCGCGTGAAAAGAGCGGCACAAACGAAAACAGGCCCCGAAGGGCCTGTTTCGCTTTGCATCTGGCGGAAAGGGTGGGATTCGAACCCACGATACGGTATAACCGTATACCGGATTTCGAGTCCGGCGCATTCGACCTCTCTGCCACCTTTCCAGATTCTTTGACTTCCCACCAAGGTGGTCTTGTCGCGTCACACTAAGCGGGTCGTTGCTTGCGTGAGACGAAGATTATAGAACACCTGTTTTCGATTTCCAAGTCATTTTTCGCAGAAACTTGAAAAGGACCTGGAGACGTCAATCCGTTCAGCCGGCCGCCTTCACTTCCAGACGTTCGACGCCGCCCAGATACGGACGCAGCGCCGCCGGAACCGTGACCGAGCCGTCCGCGTTCTGGAAATTCTCCAGCACCGCGACGAGCGTACGGCCGACTGCCAGTCCCGAACCGTTGAGCGTATGCACGAGTTCGGGCTTGCCCTGCGCGTTGCGGAAGCGCGCCTGCATCCGGCGCGCCTGGAACGCTTCCGTATTCGAGCAGCTCGAAATCTCGCGATAGGTGTTCTGCGCCGGCACCCACACTTCGAGGTCGTACGTCTTCGCTGCCGAAAAGCCCATGTCGCCCGTGCAGAGCGTGATCACGCGATACGGCAGTTCGAGCTTCTGCAGGATCGTCTCCGCGTGCGTGACCATCTGCTCGAGCGCGTCATACGACGTGTCAGGCGACGTGATCTGCACCATCTCGACCTTGTCGAACTGATGCTGGCGGATCATGCCGCGCGTGTCGCGGCCATACGAGCCCGCTTCCGAGCGGAAGCACGGCGAATGCGCCGTCAGCTTGATGGGCAGCTCGTTCGCGTCGACGATACTGTCGCGCACCGTGTTCGTCAGCGAAATCTCCGACGTCGAGATCAGGTACTGCGTGACCGTATTCTCGCCGCCGCCCTTTTCGACACGGAACATGTCGTCGGCAAACTTGGGCAGCTGGCCCGTGCCGAACAGGATCTCAGGATTGACGATGTACGGCGTATAGACTTCCGTATAGCCGTGCTGCTGCGTGTGCGTGTCGATCATGAACTGCGCGAGCGCGCGATGCAGACGCGCGATCTGTCCGCGCAGCATCGTGAAGCGCGCGCCCGACAGCTTCGCACCCGTTTCGAAATCGAGGCCGAGCGGCGTCCCGACATCGACGTGATCCTTCACCTCGAAGTCGAACGTGCGCGGCGTGCCCCAGCGGCGCACTTCGACGTTGCCCGCTTCATCGTTGCCGACGGGCACGCTTTCGTGCGCGAGGTTCGGCACGCCGAGCAGCAGGTCGGACAGACGCTTCTGGATGTCTTCGAGCTGCACCGCCGACGCCTTCATCTCGTCGCCGATACCGCCGACTTCGGCCATCACCGCCGACGTGTCTTCGCCCCGCCCTTTCATCGCGCCGATCTGCTTCGACAGACTGTTGCGCTTTGCCTGCAGCTCTTCGGTACGGGTCTGGATGGCGCGGCGTTCGGCTTCGAGCGCGGAGAACGCCGCGACGTCGAGGGTATAGCCGCGATCGGCGAGGCGTTTCGCGACGCCGTCGATGTCTTTGCGCAGCAGCTGGATGTCAAGCATGGGATGGGGCGACAGTTCGTTGGTTGAATGGGCGATTTTAGCGCACCGGCGCGGCTGGCCGGCGGCATTGTCGGGTCAGGTGCAACGCGCTTCAGCTTTTCTTCCGGTTCTCGCTGCGCCATTGCGCATCGAGGTCGGCGAGTCGCGCGAGCTTCTCCCCGATCTTGCCTTCGAGCCCGCGCGGCGTCGGCTGATACCAGCGTGGGTCGCGCATGCCGTCGGGCAGATAGGTCTCGCCTGCGGCGTACGCGTCCGGTTCGTCGTGCGCGTAGCGATACTCGTGGCCGTAGCCGAGTTCCTTCATCAGCTTGGTCGGCGCGTTGCGCAGATGGATCGGCACGGCGCGCGACTGGTCCTTGCCGACGAAGCTGCGCGCCGCGTTGTACGCGTTGTAGCCCGCATTCGATTTCGGCGCGACGGCCAGATAGATCACGGCTTGCGCGAGCGCCAGTTCGCCTTCGGGTGTGCCGAGGCGCTCGTAGGTTTCGGCGGCGTCGAGCGCGATGCGCGCCGCACGCGGATCGGCGAGCCCGATGTCCTCCCACGCCATGCGCACGAGGCGCCGCGACAGATAACGCGCGTCCGCGCCGCCGTCGAGCATCCGGCAGAACCAGTACAGCGCGCCGTCCGGATTGCTGCCGCGCACCGACTTGTGGAGCGCGCTGATCTGGTCATAGAACGCGTCGCCGCCTTTGTCGAAGCGACGCAGATTCTCGACGAGCGCACTGGCGAGCAGTTCGCCGTCGATTTCCGTTTTCTTCTGCTGAGCCGCCGCGCGCGCGACGATCTCCATATTGTTCAGCAGCTTGCGACCGTCGCCGTCGGCGGAACCGATCAGCGCGTCGCGCGCTTCGTCCGTGAACGTGAGGCCGCCGAGTTCCTTCCGCGCGCGGTCGAGCAGTTCGCGCTGCTCGTCCGCGTCGAGACTCTTGAGCACGTAGACGGCGGCTCGCGACAGCAACGCGCTGTTCACCTCGAACGAAGGGTTCTCCGTCGTCGCGCCGACGAACACGAACAGTCCGGACTCGACGTGCGGCAAGAACGCGTCTTGCTGGCTCTTGTTGAAGCGATGCACTTCGTCGACGAACACGAGCGTCTGGTGGCCGTTCGCGCGATGGATCTGCGCCGTTTCGACGGCTTCGCGAATGTCCTTCACGCCCGACAGCACCGCCGACAGCGCGATGAACTGCGCGTCGAACGCGTCGGCCATCAGGCGCGCGAGCGTGGTCTTGCCGACGCCGGGCGGGCCCCAAAGGATCATCGAATGCGCTTCGCCCGACTCGAACGCGACGCGTAGCGGCTTGTTCGGGCCGAGCAGATGCTTCTGCCCGATCACTTCGTCGATGGTGCGGGGCCGAAGGCGCTCGGCGAGCGGAACATTGGCGCGGGTTTCTTCAAACATGGCGTTTTGGGGATAATCTCGGCTTTTCGGGTATAAACCGTCACACGCACAGCATGCACCGCATGGCGCGCGGCGGTCTGTCCCGGAACGGCACGCAACCGCGCGAAACCGTCATCCGGCGTGCAGCGGCGCATGCAGAGTTGTGCATTATGACAGCCGCCGCGCAGCGAGGCTTCGCGGCAGATGTCATAGGCGGAATCTGATGGGCGGTCCGCAAGACACGTACCGTGCGCCGGACAGGATAGCGACAACATACGGTTGCAAATCACAGCCGATACGACAACGACAGACAGACAGGAAACAGATTCGATGGCTCAGGATCCAATCGCCGGCGAGACCGGCTCGACCTACGCACCGCTCAAGCCGGTGCCGGACGCGCGCCGCGCGTTCAAGACGGGCGACGCGTTCGCACTCTGGTTTTCGCTCGGCATCGGCCTGCTGGTCGCGCAGGCGGGCGCGCTGCTGGTGCCCGGCCTCTCGCTGCCGCACGCGCTGCTGGCGATTCTGATCGGCAGTGTGATCGGCGTGGTGCTGCTCGCGCTCGCGGGCGTAATCGGCACGGACACGGGGCTTGCGGCGATGTCGTCGCTGCGTCCGACGCTCGGCGTGCGTGGCGCGTCGATTCCCGCCGTGCTGAACATGGTTCAGCTGGTTGGCTGGGGCTCGTTCGAAGTGATCGTGATGCGCGATTCCGCCGATGCCCTCTCCAAACAGGCGTTCGGTTTCTCGGCCCCGCTTCTCTGGACGCTGATCTTCGGCGTGCTCGCGACGCTGCTCGCGATCAGCGGCCCGCTGTCGTTCGTGCGGCGTTTTTTGCGCACGTGGGGCATCTGGCTCCTGCTGGCGGGCGCCGGATGGCTGACGTACGCCGTGCTCGCGAAGCAGAACCTCGGCGAGCTGATGCATCGTCCGGGCAACGGCGAAATGTCGTTTGGCGGCGCGATCGATCTCGTCGTCGCGATGCCTTTGTCGTGGCTGCCGCTGATCGCCGATTACACGCGCTTCGGCCGCAAGGCGGGCGAGACGTTCCGCGGCACGATCCTCGGTTATGGCATCGCGAATATCTGGTTCTACGCGCTCGGCGCGGTGTACGGACTGGCCGCAGGTGGCGGCGATGCGCTGCTGACCACGGCGCTCGCGCAGGCGGGTGGCGGCCTCGCGCTGCTGCTGGTGTTGATCGATGAGATCGACAACGCGTTCGCCGATGTTCACTCGGCGGCGGTGTCGACGGGCACGTTCTGGACGCGCGCGAGCGTGCCGCTGCTGTCGGCCGCGTTTGGCGCGCTGTGCACGCTGATCGCGCTCGCCGTGCCGATGGCGAAGTATCAGAACTTCCTGCTGCTGATCGGTTCGGTGTTCGCGCCGCTGTTCGGCGTCGTGCTGGTCGATCACTTCATCGTGCGCAAGCGCCGCATCGAA
Source organism: Paraburkholderia sabiae (assembly GCF_030412785.1). Lineage (NCBI taxonomy): Bacteria > Pseudomonadati > Pseudomonadota > Betaproteobacteria > Burkholderiales > Burkholderiaceae > Paraburkholderia > Paraburkholderia sabiae. The sequence goes on along the minus strand of NZ_CP125295.1, from coordinate 759,698 downwards.
GTCGACGCGCTCGCCGATACGCAAGGCCGCTACGGCTACTCGGGCGGCTGGCACATGAGCGCGTTCATTGCGTGGGCGATCGGCATCGCCGCGTATCAGGCGATCAACCAGTGGCTGCCGAATCTCGGCGCGACGCTGCCCGCGCTGGTGATCGGCGCGGTGTGCTATCTCGCGTTCGTATCGGCGCGCAAGCAGGCTTACGCCTGATTTTTGAAGATCTTCAGGTCGGCGCGCGCTCGCTCGTCGACCATTCTTCGAGCGCAGTTCTCACGCGCTCGATCACCTCGCCCCACTCGCCAGGCTGCGTCTGACGGAACAGACGTGCGCGCGGATACCACGGCGTATCGTCGCGATCGTGCAGCCAGCGCCAGCAACCGTCGTAGCGCGAGAGAATCCACGTCGGCTTGTTCAACGCGCCCGCCAGATGCGCGATCGATGTATCGACGGTAATCACAAGGTCTAGTTGTTCGATGATCGCGGCTGTGTCCGCAAACTCGTGAACGTCGTGCATCGGATCGAATGGACGCAGTTCCGGCGGGAGCGTGTCGATTTGCGGCTGCGTCGACGCGCCCTTTTGCAAGCTGACGAACGTGATGCCCGGCACGCGCAGCAGCGGAAGATACGCGCGCGCATCGAGCGAACGGCGGCGGTCGACGGCGTTGATCTCCGGTTGATCGGGACGCGGATCGCCGGCCCAGACAAGTCCTACCTTGAGGTTGCCTTCGGGCAGACGTCCTTTCCATTTCGCGGAGTACGCGGGAGGCACGCGCAGGTAAGGCGTTGTGCGCGGAATGGCGTCGAGCGTCGTCGTGCCGAGGCGCTGCGGCAGGCTCATCGTCAGGCACACGTAGTCGTGCTGCGGAATGTCGTGCTCGCCATCGAGCACAATGCATCGGTCGACGCCTTCGATCGTCTCGAACAGACTTTGCAATGCAGGCGAACACGCGACGCTCAGCTTCGCGAGTCCTAGAGCCTTGAGCATCGGCAGATAGCGGCAGAACTGGAGGCTGTCGCCGTGCCCCTGCTCGGGCCACACGAGTAAGGACTTCCCCGCGAGCGACTCGCCGCGCCAGATCGGAAACCCGACTGGCGGCGGCGCAATCTTGCGAGCCGGCCACGCGGAATCGTAGCGGGTTTCGAACAGCGCCCAACCCTCTTCCAGACGCCCGACGTTGAGCAGCAGATGCGCGAGGTTGATCTTCACCTCGAAGTAATCGGGCTGAAGCGCGAGCGTCTGTCGATACGACGCCTCCGCTTCGGCAAAGCGATGCTGCATCTTGAGCACCACGCCGAGATTGAAATGCGCCTTGACGTCGCGCGGATTGGCCATGATTGCGCTTTTATATGCTGCTTCGGCTTCGGGCAAGCGCATCTGGGCCTGATACAGCACGCCAAGATTGACCAGGAAGTCGCCGTCATTTGGCTGAAGTTCGAGCGCGCGCAGATAGGCCGATTCGGCCTCGTCCGTCCGGCCGAGTTGCGCATAGAGCCGCCCCATGTTCACGTAAGCGCCGGCGTGATTCGGCGTAATGGCCAGCGCGTTGTGATAACACGCTGCGGCTTCGTCCAGGCGGCCCAGTTCTTTCAGCACGACGCCCAGGTTGCTGTGCGCGTCGCAGTAATCCGGCTTCACAGCAATCGCGCGCCGCCAGTAAGTCTCGGCATCGTGCGGACGATCGATTGACAGGCAGCACGCCGCGGCCAGATTCAAAACCTGCGCGTCGGCGGTGTGTGCGATCAGCGAAGGTTCAAGCATCGCGAGCGCTTCCTGGAAGCGTGCGTTGCCATACAGCGAGACTGCGGATGAATAGCGATCGACTGTGGCCTCGGGATTTTGCAAATCGCCGTACATGACTGGATCCTGCGAGAGACGTATTAGGAAGGGGTGCGGCGCGCTTTACGATTTATCCAAGAATTCTTGTCGAAATCGCGCCGAAGCCCTTGCAGCGTACCGAAGCGAGGGGTCCGTCTCTAGCTCACTATTCTTAAAAATGCCTAGGATGTGGCGAATTGGGCCTCGGGTGATGAGAAACAAAAACGCCCATAACAGACGTTATGGGCGTTGTCTGGGCGATTCTGTGAATCGCCAGTGCGATGAATTAGCGCGTAGCCGGCCGATACTCGACGCCCGGCAGCACGCACAGCAGTTCGAACGCGAGATTCGCGCCGAGCAGCGCGGTCGTGCCGAACGGATCGTACGGCGGCGCCACTTCGACCAGATCGCAGCCGACGATATTCAGCCCACGCGCGCCGCGCACGATTTCGAGCGCCTGCGGCACCGTCAGTCCGGCGATTTCCGGCGTGCCCGTGCCCGGCGCAAAAGCCGGATCGATCCCGTCGATATCGAAGGTGATGTAGACAGGGCCGTCGCCCATCTGCTCACGCACGCGCGCCATCAGCGGCACCAGCGACTGGTTCCAGCACGCTTCCGCCTGCACGACCTGAAAGCCCTGATCGCGGCACCAGTCGAAGTCTTCCGCCGCGTAACCCGTGCCGCGCAGACCGATCTGCACCACGCGATCGCAATCCAGCAAGCCCTCTTCGACCGCGCGGCGGAACGGCGTGCCGTGCGCGATCTTTTCGCCCATCATCGTGTCGTTGACGTCGGCGTGCGCGTCGACGTGAATCAGGCCGACCTTGCCGTACTTGCGGTGGATCGCGCGAAGGATCGGCAGCGCGATCGTGTGATCGCCGCCGAGCGTGATCGGTTTCGTGCCGTGTTGCAGGATTTCGTCGTAAGCGCGCTCAATGCGGCCGATCGAATCCAGGAGGTTATACGGATTGATCGCAACGTCGCCGATATCGGCGACACGCAGGGAGTCGAACGGCGCGGCACGCGTCGCCATGTTGTACGGGCGCAGCAGTACCGATTCCGCGCGAATCTGACGCGGACCGAAGCGCGCACCCGTGCGGTTCGACGTGCCCAGATCGAACGGCACGCCGACGAAGCACACGTCGAGCCCTTCCGCCGAGCCGACGTTCGGCAGCCGCATCATGGTGGCGATCCCGCCGGAGCGCGGCATCGCGTTGCCCGACAACGGCTGCGGCCGCTCCGTGAGGTCCGGAGAAACGAAATTCGAGGAAGTATTCATCGTGGTTCGCCAATGAAAAGCACAGCGTCTTGAAAAAGCGTCAAATCCAGCCGCCGCAAAGCGCGCGACGCCGGGGCATTTCTTATTTTTGTGCAGTTCCGGCGAAGATAAAATGCCGACAGAAAAAACTTCACATCGATTCGCACCGATGTATCCTGCCGTATGTTCTCGCAACTGACCGATCTCGACCTGCGCCTGATCCGCGTGTTCCTCGCCATTGTGGACGCGGGCGGCGTTTCGCCTGCTCAGGCTACCTTGAATGTAGGCCAGTCCACCATCAGCACGCAACTTTCGACGCTTGAAACCCGTCTGGGGTACCGGCTGTGCGAACGCGGCCGCAGCGGTTTTAGCCTGACCGCGCGAGGCGAACAGTTCGTCGAGGCGGCGCGCGCGCTGCTGTCAGCCGTCGATGCCTTCGGCGTGCAGGCGCGAAATGTCGGACGAAAGCTGGTCGGCACGCTCGGAATCGGCATGATCGGGCATACGCCCGTGTCGGAAAGTGCGCGTATCAGCGATGCGATCGCGCGCTTTCGCGCCCGGGACGAGTCGGTGCGATTCTCAATTCTCGTGCGCTCTCCAGGAGAACTCGAAGAATTGTTGTTGAGCGGACGGATTCAGATCGGCATCGGATATTTCTGGCACCGTGTGCCGTCGCTTGAATACACCGAGATTTTTTCAGAGGAGCAGTTCGCGTATTGCGCAAAGGGGCATCCGCTGTTCGCTCGCGCGGGCGATGTCTCCCCCGCCGAAGCCGCGCAGCATGAGTGGGCGTGGCGCAGCTATCCGCTGCCCGAGGCCGAAGCTTCAGCAACGCCGCACAATGTCTCCGCTGTCGCCGACAACATGGAAGCCGTCGCGATGCTCGTGCTGTCGGGTCATCACCTCGGCTATCTGCCGGGGCACTTCGCCGCGCCGTATGTGAAGGAAGGTTTGCTCGCTGCGGTAAACCCGCAGCAGATGGGCTACCGCGTCGCGTTTCATATGGTCACGCGGACGCGGCAGCATCGGACCGAAATCGTCGATGCGTTTATCGACGATATGAAGGCCGCGCATCCGTCGCCCGGCCTACATGCATGAACGCGACGTTTAGCCGTTGATCACGTCGGCGCCCTTGGGCACCGTGAACTTGAACGCGTCCGCGGGCAGCGACGGGTTCTTCTGGATGTTCGAGAATTTCAGCAGCGTCACGTTGCCGAACACGTCGTGCAATTCCATCGCTTCGAGATTGCCGTCCTTGAAGCCGATGCCGACACGCTGAAACTGCGTGTCCTTCGACTTCGGAATCAGCTCGAGCCAGTCGATGCCCGCCTTCACGCCCGCGTCCTTCAGCGTGAAGTTCTTGTCGAGATCGTTGCTGCCGAACAGGATTGCCGCCGGGCTCGCACCGAGTGCGCCGCCCAGCTTGCGCACCGTGACCTGATTCAGATCCTTGTCGTACACGTAGAGCTTGTCGCCATCGGCCTGCAGCAACTGCGCGTACGGTTTTTCATAAGCCCAGATGAACTTGCCGGGACGCGCGAACGTGAACGTTCCGCTCGACACCTTGTTCTGCGACGCATTTTGCGTCGACAGCACGCCGCTCGCCTGTTGTTGCGCATTGCTCGGCGCACGCACTTCCGTTTGCGTGAATTCGCCGCGCGCCGAACGCACTTGCGAAACGAACTGCTTCAGTTGATCCGTGCCACTTGCGAAAGCATGAGACGTGACGAGCATCGAGGCGCCGAAAGCGAGTACGCGCATCAGATTGCCAAGACGGGTCTTAGACCCAACGATTTGCAGCATGTAGTTTTCTCCCTTATGGCGTCCGGGCAGCGAGCGTCATTCCGTCTCGCGTGCCGGCACCAGAATTTCGCGGTTGCCGTTCGACGACATCGCCGACACCAGCCCCGACTGCTCCATCTGTTCGAGCAGACGCGCGGCGCGGTTGTAGCCGATGCGCAGATGCCGTTGCACGAGCGAAATCGACGCGCGACGGTTCTTGATGACGATTTCGACAGCCTGATCGTATAGGGGGTCGGACTCGCCGCCGCCCGCGCCGGTTCCCGAGGCGTCGGCGGAACCTTCGTCGCCTTCGCCCGACACGCCGCCTTCCAGCAGCCCTTCGATGTAGTTCGGCTCGCCCTGCTCCTTGAGCTTTTCGACGACGCGATGCACTTCGTCGTCGGATACGAACGCGCCGTGCACGCGAATCGGCAGGCCCGTGCCCGGCGGCAGATACAGCATGTCGCCCATACCGAGCAGCGATTCCGCGCCCTGTTGATCGAGGATGGTGCGCGAGTCGATCTTCGACGACACCTGGAACGCCATCCGCGTCGGCACGTTAGCCTTGATAAGGCCCGTGATGACGTCGACGGACGGACGCTGGGTCGCGAGAATCAGATGGATACCCGCCGCGCGCGCCTTCTGTGCGATACGCGCGATCAGTTCTTCAACCTTCTTGCCGACCACCATCATCAGGTCAGCCAGTTCGTCGATCACAACGACGATATTCGGAAGACGCGACAGCGGTTCAGGATCGTCCGGTGTCAGGCTGAACGGATTAGGAAGTTTCTCTTCGCGCTTCGCGGCGTCGTCGATCTTGTTGTTGAAGCCCGCGAGGTTACGCACGCCCAGCTTGCTCATCAGCTTGTAGCGGCGCTCCATTTCGGCGACGGTCCAGTTCAGCGCGTGGCCGGCCTGGCGCATGTCCGTGACCACCGGACACAGCAGATGCGGAATGCCTTCGTAGACGCTCATTTCGAGCATCTTCGGATCGATCAGGATCATTCGCACCTGATCCGCGCTCGCCTTATACAAGAGCGAGAGAATCATCGCGTTGATACCGACCGACTTGCCCGAGCCCGTCGTACCCGCGACCAGCAAGTGCGGCATCTTCCCGAGATCCGCGCACACTGGCTTGCCCCCGATATCCTTGCCGAGGCCCATCGTCAGCGGCGAGCCGGCGTCGGCGTAGACGGCGGAGCCGAGAATCTCCGACAGCCGCACCGTCTGACGACGCTGGTTCGGTAGTTCGAGCGCCATGTAGTTCTTGCCCGGAATCGTCTCGACAACACGAATCGACGTCAGCGACAGCGAGCGCGCCAGATCCTTCGCGAGATTGACGACCTGGCTGCCCTTCACACCGACAGCTGGCTCGACTTCGTAGCGCGTAACGACCGGACCAGGATACGCCGCAACCACGCTCACATCGACGCCGAAGTCCTTCAGCTTTTTCTCAATGAGTCGCGAGGTGAATTCGAGCGTATCGGCGGAAATGGTTTCTTGCGTGGCAGGCGCGGGATCGAGCAGCGAAATGGCCGGCAGCGTGGAGTCGCCAGGCAGGCTTTCGAACAACGGCACCTGACGTTCTTTCTCAACGCGCTCCGACTTCTCCGGCTTCGTCACGGGCGGCACGATCATCACCGGCTCGTGGTCCTCGCTCTTCACGCGGCTCTGTTCGACCTTGCCTTCGCGTTTCACGGCAGCCGCCTCGCCGAGCTTGCGGTCGCGGCCCGCTTCGCGACGCAGCTTGGCGAGCGTCACGGCATTGATGATCGAATCGCCGACCTTCTCGCAAACGGACAACCACGAGAAGCGGAAGTACAGCGACAACCCGATGCCCAGCGCGATCAGCAGCGCGAGCGTGCCGCCCGTGAAACCGAGCGCATGTGACACGCCCTTCGCGACCGCTTCGCCGATCACGCCGCCCGGCGCGCGCGGCAGTTGCACTTTCAGCGACCACATGCGCAGCGCCTCGATGCCGTCGCACGCGAGCAGCACGAGCACGAACGCGAACACGTCAGCGAGCCAGCTGTTGTCGCGCGGCGCGTCTTCGGCGGGTTCTTCCTGACGGGTGATGCGCTTGTAGTTGGTCGAGATGCGTCGCGCGAGCAGGACGATCCACCACCAGGCGGACAGCCCGAAAAGCAGAAGGAGGATGTCGGAGGTGTAGGCGCCGACGCGGCCGGCCCAGTTCGAGATGTGATCGACCTTCGCCGCGAACGTCCAGCTCGGGTCGCGGCGACTGTAGCTGATCAGCGCCATCACGAGGAAAACGCCGAGCGCCACCTGGAGAATCCAGCGGATTTCGGTGAAAAGGCGCGACATGCGGTGAGGCAATGCCTGCGCGTTCGCGGAGTATGGAGCTTTTGCCATTGAGCCTGTTGCGTGTGGCGGCCTGCAGCGGTTTGATTGCCGGTTCGAGTCCGGTCCCCGGCGCCGGTTTCAGTTGCCCTTCAAATCGTCTGCCGGGACTGACTCAGGTGCCGGGAATGTCCGCCGGCAAGCCGCCTGTCGTTCGTTGGCGACTATTGTAAACGCACTGTTGCGCCCAAGGCTGTAAATGACGGTAACGTTGGCCGAACGGCCAGGAATGTCGTAATTCCCATACGTTTTCGGGCCAAACGCGGGGCTTTTCGGCGGATTTCAGCGCCGTTACGCCATTTACCCGGCTTAAGCATTTGGCATCGCCTATCGGTTTCATCATAAAGCTTCATGAAGCAGCCGCTTGCCCTGCCCTTTATAATACGGGGCTGATACCCATCTAACGTGTCAAGCAGGTTTCCCGGCTCGACGCCAGTACCGCCGGTCACGGCAATTGCTTCATCGCCGCAGACCGACGCTTTTAACGGATTTCGATCATGCCAGCTTCCCCGACCAAACACGCGAAGGTTCTGATTCTCGGTTCCGGCCCTGCCGGTTACACGGCGGCCGTCTACGCGGCGCGCGCCAACCTGTCGCCGATGCTCGTCACGGGTCTCGCGCAGGGCGGCCAGCTGATGACCACGACGGAAGTCGAAAACTGGCCCGCCGATCCCAACGGCGTGCAAGGTCCGGAGCTGATGGCGCGCTTCCTCGAGCACGCCGAGCGCTTCAACACCGAGATCGTGTTCGACCATATCCATACGGCCAAGCTGGACGAAAAGCCGATCCGCCTGATCGGCGATTCGGGCGAGTACACGTGCGATTCGCTGATCATCGCGACGGGCGCGTCGGCGCAATATCTCGGCCTGCCGTCGGAAGAGCTGTACATGGGCCGCGGCGTGTCCGCGTGCGCGACCTGCGACGGCTTCTTCTACAAGAATCAGCACGTCGCCGTGGTCGGCGGCGGCAATACGGCGGTTGAAGAAGCGCTGTACCTCGCGGGCATCGCGAAGAAGGTGACGGTGATCCACCGCCGCGACAAGTTCCGCGCCGAGCCGATCCTGATCGACCGTCTGCTCGAGAAGGAAAAGGAAGGCGGCGTCGAGATCAAGTGGGAGCACGTGCTCGACGAAGTGAAAGGCAATGAGGGCGGCGTCAACGGCCTGCGCGTCAAGAACGTGAAGACGGGCGCGACCACGGATATCGACCTGCAAGGCCTGTTCGTCGCGATCGGCCACAAGCCGAACACGGATATCTTCGAAGGTCAGCTGGAGATGAAGAACGGCTACATCATCACGAACGGCGGCCTGAACGGCAACGCGACGGGCACGAGCGTGCCGGGCGTGTTCGCAGCCGGCGACGTGCAGGATCACGTGTACCGTCAGGCAATTACGAGCGCGGGTACGGGCTGTATGGCTGCGCTGGATGCGCAGCGTTATCTGGAAAGCATCCACGAGTCGATCGGCGAGCGCGCGATGAGCGCCGAAGCCGAGCGTTCGATCTGATCCTTTGATTGCGTCGCTGTTTGTGGTGTTCAACTAGAACGGCGGACGTGGATCGGTAAAATAGCGGCATGCAGCCTGCGTGCCGCGCTTGCTGGATTTTCGATGTTCGTAAGGGCCGCGGCGATATGCCGGCGGCCCTTTTTGTTTTTTGCTTCGATCGCCATGCCCAAGAACCTGCCCCACCCGAGCGAACCGAAACGGCCGCGCAAAGCGGCTTCCCGTCCTGACGATGCTTCTGTGTCGTCTGATGCTGGCGCTTCTTCGTCTTCTTCGGCGTCTTCGAAGAAGCCTTTGGTTGAGACCGGCGCCGGGCTGGCTGGGCTAGGCGGTTTGCGCGATGCGTTGAAAGGCGCATCCCAACGCGCTCAGCGCGAGAAGGCTGTGGCGGCGCAAGCGTCGCGTGAAGCCGCCGCCGATGCTGACATGTTCCGGCGTGAAATCGGCGAAGTCGCGCCGCTGGGCGCGAAGCCTCGCGCGACGGTGGCGCGCACGCCGCCCGCTCCCGTTCCGCTTCAGACGAAACTCGACGAAGAAGCTGTGCTGCACGAAGCTATTTCCGATGAGTTCGATCCCGAAGTGCTGCTCGATACCGATGAGTCGCTGTCTTACTGTCGGCCCGGTGTGAGCCAGGAAATCGTTAAGAAGCTCCGACGCGGTGCCTGGATCGTGCAGGCACAACTTGATCTGCATGGGATGCGTCGTGAGGAAGCGCGTGAGGCGCTATCCGAGTTCATCCGTGAGGCGAGTAAGAAAGGTCTGCGTTGCCTGCGCGTGATTCATGGGAAAGGCTTAGGGTCGATTGGGAAAGAACCGGTGCTGAAGGGCAAGGTTCGCGCGTGGCTCGTGCAAAAGGAAGAAGTGATCGCGTTTTCGCAGGCTCGTGCGCATGATGGTGGTGCCGGGGCTGTACTCGTGTTGCTGCAACCTGTGTCGGCTGGGTCTGCTCCCGGGTCTTCGTCTTCTTCGTCAAGCAAAGTCTAAGAAGGCTCTTCAACGATGCATCCTCGTCTCACTCTCGCGCTTTCAATCATGGAAGCGCTGGCTATTCTTGCCTACGCGATCTCTGGGTTTATCGAAGCCCGGACGAAACGGCTCGATGCTGTTGGGACTTTTCTGGTGGCGATGGCGACTGCATTCGGCGGCGGGACGGTTAGAGATGTGCTGCTCGATCGGAGGCCGTTCTATTGGGTCGAGCATCAGTGGTACGCGATTCTGATCTTTGTTCTCTCGTTCTTTGCGCCGTTTGTGTTGAAGGCTTACACGCGGGTTTTTAACGAGCGCGTGTTGCTCGTGGCGGATGCTGTGGGGCTTGGGCTGTTTAGCATCTCGGGGACGTCGCTCGCGCTCGATGCGCAGATGCCCTGGTTTGTGGCGTCGATGATGGGTGTGGCTACTGGCGTGTTCGGCGGCATCATCCGTGATGTGATCTGCAATGAGGTTCCTCTTATTTTGCGGGACTCGCGGCCGTATGCTACTTGTGCGCTTGTTGGGTGTTGGGTTTATCTGCTGCTGGATTACATTAACTTCGATACGGTCTACAGCGTGTTGATTGCTACGGGGTTCATTCTTGTGGCAAGGCTAGTGACGTTTAAGTTGGATGTTAGGTTGCCGCATTGATCGGACCTATCCGCAATTTTGTGGGCGAGGCATAACATGAGGAGTTAAAAGCTCATGGATATGCCGATGAAGAAGAAACGCACAGTGGCAGCTCAGGCGGCGGCCCGCGGGCCGTTGCCTGAGCTGCCCGAAGCCCTGCTGGACGAACTGGTCAAAGGGCCGATGACACCGGCGCAGGTGCAGGACCTGATGCTGGCGTTTAACAAGGCGGTCATCGAACGTGCGATGGGTGCCGAGATGAGCATGCATCTGGGCTACCGGCCTGGGCAGGCCCGGCCGGCCGGTCAGGCCAACGAACGCAATGGTGCCAGTGGCAAGACTGTTATCACCGAGCGCGGACCGCTAAGGGTTGACTTGCCGCGCGACCGCGATGGCAGCTTCGAGCCCATCCTGATCCCGAAGCACGAGCGCCGTTTCACTGGCTTTGACGAGCGCATCATCGCAATGTACGCGCGCGGCATGAGTGTGCGCGAGATCCAGGCCTTTCTGGCCGAGCCTACGGCACGGAGGTCTCGCCCGATTTCATCAGTTCGGTGACTGACGAGGTGATGGCCGAAACGCTGGCCTGGCAGAACCGGCCGCTCGAGCCGATGTACCCGGTCGTATTCTTCGACGCCTTGCGCGTGAAGATCCGCGATGACGGCGTGGTCAGCAACAAGGCGGTCTATCTGGCGCTGGGCATCCAGACTGACGGCCAGCGTGACGTGCTGGGCTTATGGATCGAGCAGACCGAAGGGGCGAAGTTCTGGCTCAAGGTGTTCAACGAACTCAAGACGCGTGGCTGTCAGGACATCCTGATCGCCGTGGTCGATGGCCTGAAGGGACTGGCCGAGGCAATCGGCACCGCTTATCCCAGGACAGCCGTGCAGACCTGCATCGTGCATCTGATCCGCAACAGTCTGGCATATGCGAGCTACAAGGACCGTAAGCCCCTCGCAGCGGCGCTGCGCCCGATTTATGCTGCCGCGAGTGAAGCGGCTGCGCAGCAGGCTTTACAGGCTTTCGCTGAGGGCCCGTGGGGCATCCGGTACCCCATGATCGTGCAATCCTGGCAGCGCGCCTGGGAACATGTCACGCCTTTCTTCGTGTTTCCGCCGCAGATCCGACGCGTTGTGTACACCACCAACGCCATCGAGAGTCTGAACATGCAATTGCGCAAGATCATCAAGACCCGGGGCCATTTCCCCAATGACGAAGCGGCCATCAAGCTGCTGTGGCTGGCATTGCGCAACGTCCTTGCAAAGTCCGTGCGCCATGCCTATGACTGGAAGTCTGCAATGAACCAGTTTGCCATCCTGTTTGGCGACCGCTTCACGCAGGCCCGCGGATGAAGATTCTTTAACTGCCTCGCCCACAAAAACGCGGACAGGTTCCATTGATCGAAAAATACTTCCCTTCGCAACAGCGCGGGAACTTTAAAGCCGCCGCGACCTTAGGCTATCTTTACCCAATCCACGGGGATTGCCCCTTATATGTCAATCCGTCGAAGATTCAGAACTTGCCCTCGCTCCTGCGAGCAGCAACGGTAACTCATCTTTGTAGGACATCACTGGTTGATACAGATCGTGATATGCGGCTCCTATAGCACCTTCAAACAAACTAAGCTCGGGCCGCTGCGTTCCAGAAGCTAGCACATGATTTGTAGCAATTCCAGGGTATGGATCGATATAATATATTTTTCGTATCCCAAGTTGATATGCCTTCTTTGCACACAATTCACATGGACTCGCAGTCGTAAATAAATATCCACCGAGTATCGACTGCCCACCATATTTTGCAATTTGAAGGAATGCATTTTCCTCAGCATGAAGCGATCGTGTGTGAACCTGATTTTCTTTCTTTTTTTGCTTGTTATAAGCTTATTTAAAACAGAAACTCAGATTTCTGCCATCAAACGCTTCAAAATTTGAATTAGACAAATATGTTTTTACCAAGATACCTTTAAACTCTGAATCTCCCCGCTCGTATTCACTGTAAGCGACTGCATCATAACCACCCTGCATCAAATGAGATACATTTCGCAATAAACAAGGAACTTGCCCTTGCGGGACATCATTCCACCCAATGGCCTTAACCGAATAAGAATTATCGGTAACGACTGCACCTACCTGCCGAGAAATGCACCCAGAGTTTGCCTTAGCCGCAATTGCAGCTTGCATACATCGTTCGACCGCAGTCGGAGTTACTAGACCAGGATGTTGCATCAAAGTCACATACCTAACTAATTGCCTCGTAAGTTCGATACGGCTCTCGCTCCCGGAGCCGGTATTAGATATGTAAACATCTGCCAATTCCAAGCACGATTTGATGTTTTGTTTTACCAAATCGGAATAATCGTCCGCATCGGCAATGCGGTCGGGATATTCACGATTATCCAGATCCTTTATTTCTTCGTTTGTTAGTTGCAGATCGTGAAGTCGCCGCTTTCGATCGTCGTCAGTTGTGCTGACGGCCATTGTGTAGAAAGAGGAAATCCTTTCCCTCAAATAACGTATCTCATACGGATGTCGCAGAGCATCAACGACAACATACCGTTGATCTAGTCCTTTTATAGAACAATATTTTCTAAATAACGCAATTATTTTTTCGATGGCAGCAGGAATTGTGAATATTTTCTCCGGATCAACTTTATTTTGAAATGGCGATCCAGACTGCCGAATATTGTTGCCAAGTTCTTGAAAAAAACGTGTATAAGCCGTCTTATGCGGGAGAAGAATTTCTCGTAGCCGCGAAAGACGTGCGACCACTTCAACGATAAGCGTATGCATTGCGTCCAGGATTTCCTGATCGTCTGCAGCGTGCAATCGATCCAGAACCGCAAATGCTTTTTTTACCTTCCTCTCAATTGGGCGTAATATCTTAACTATCTCGGCTTGTGAGATATTTGAGTCGATCAGTAAAAGATGAGAGACGAGCTTCTGATTTCCCTCACGTATTGCCATAGCAAGGATTAGCGCTGTGACGCTGATAGTGGCAAAGGGCTGCCAATGCTTTTCCGCCCAAAGCCGCACGATGCGAAGCTTGCGGTCTTCGTGACTTCTCGGAGGGTTTTGGACACTGGGTAGACTAAGATCAGAAAAAAGTGCGGTTGCAAGTACGCGTGCTGCAGTCGTACAGCCACTACCGGTACGCCCCGTAAGCCCGATTACCAGAAAGTTTTTACGGTGTTCGAAGACTTTCCCGATCCCTTCCGCGATGTATTCCTTCTGTGCCTTACCTGTCATGTTCCGTGTCCTCGGCAAACTTGTTGTGCGACCACCTTGGCACTCGCCGACGCAGTCGATTGTACTAAGCGCGTTTACGGAACGGCAGACCCTTCTCTTTAATCTAGTTTTCAGCTGTATGAGCTGCAAGGCAATCTGGCACTCGTCTTGAATGGCCTTTCGAATACAGGATGGGGCCGCAATTTATCTGCCACCCGAGCCTGATAGTCGGCAACGGCGGTTAGCACTTCGCGCGCTTTGTCGGTAGTCAAGGCAGTCTGCCGCGGTTGGCTTGGTACTACGCGGTCACGTATCAGGCCCGTTTCGATTTAACAAACCGCTTTGCAATTTGTCCGGACAACATGCCCTCAAGCAACTCAACGTCAAGGCGTGCATCATGTGCGCCGTCGCTCGCAAGTCGCTCCAGCAACGTAAGCATTTGAGGTTTAGGTAGCAATCCAAAGTATATGACCGCCTATTCACCACCCTTTCACCCGCACAAGCGAAACCCGAAGCGCAAAAACCAGAAGGCCCCGAACGAATCTCATCCGCTCGGGGCCTTCTCAAAACCAACTCAACAACAGCAACTAACCCTTAAGCAATCCGCTCTTCCGTCTGCGGATCAAACAGAACGGCCTTAGAAACGTCGAACATCAGCGACATATTCTGCTCGGGTTGCGGATTAGCCCCCGGGTGCACACGACTCACGACCCGCTTGCCATTCACCTGCGCAAACACCAGAGTATCCGGACCAGTAGGCTCAATCACATCGACCTTAACTTCGATCGGCTGCAGCTTACCGTCTTCGACGTTATGCGCATTCCGCGTATCGGTAATCCGCTCGGGGCGCAGGCCAAGAATCACTTCCTTGCCGACATGGCCCTTCACCGCGCCATTAAACGGCAGATTCAGCACCGAACGCTTCACACCCGTATCAAGCTCAAGCCCGATACCCGAGCCTTGCTCAACAACCTTACCTTGAATGAAGTTCATCGGCGGCGCGCCAATAAACCCGGCAACGAAAAGATTCGAAGGCGAATCATAAATCTCTTGCGGCGCACCGAACTGCTGAACGATACCGTCCTTCATCACAGCAATCCGATCGCCCAGCGTCATCGCTTCGATCTGATCGTGCGTCACATAAACGATCGTCGTACCCAAGCGCTGATGCAGCAGCTTGATTTCCGAGCGCATCTCGATACGCAATTTAGCGTCGAGATTCGACAGCGGCTCGTCAAACAGGAACATCGCCGGATCGCGCGCCAAAGCACGACCCATCGCCACACGCTGCCGCTGACCACCCGACAGTTGACCCGGCTTGCGATCCAGCAGATGCTCGATCTGCAGCAGCTTGGAAACGCGAGCCACGATCTGATCCTGCTCGCCCTTCGCGACCTTGCGGATATTCAAACCGAAGGAAATGTTCTCGCGCACCGTCATCGACGGATACAGCGCGTACGACTGAAACACCATCGCGATATCGCGATCTTTCGGCGACAGGTTGTTCACCGTCTTGCCGCCGATCTGAATCTCGCCCTTCGTCACGGTCTCGAGACCGGCGATCATGTTGAGCAGCGTCGACTTACCGCAGCCCGAGCCGCCGACGAGAATCAGGAACTGACCGTCTTCGATGTCGATGTTGACACCCTTCAGGACAGGCACCCCGTTCGGGTAGGTCTTGTACACGTCACGGATGGAAAGGCTTGCCATGCTGTGAATCCTCTAGTCTCTGTACTGCTGATGCGTCGCTAGCTGGCGACGCGAGCCGAATACCGTTGAGCACCGCTGCTCGCCTCAACGCAAGCAGCGGCCGCGTAAAAATTAGCCCTTCACCGCACCCGCCGTCAGACCGCGCACGAAGTAGCGGCCGGCGATCACGTAGACGAGCAGCGTCGGCAGTGCCGCGATGATCGCGCCCGCCATGTCGACGTTGTATTCCTTCACGCCCGTCGACGTATTCACGAGGTTGTTCAGCGCCACGGTGATCGGCATCGAATCGACGCCGGAGAACACGATACCGAACAGGAAGTCATTCCAGATCTGCGTGAATTGCCAGATCAGGCAGACCATGAAAATCGGCAGCGAGATCGGCATCATGATCTTCGTGAAGATCATGAAGAACCCTGCACCGTCGATACGCGCTGCCTTCACGAGTTCAGCCGGCACGCTCACGTAGAAGTTGCGGAAGAACATCGTCGTGAACGCGATACCGTAGACGACGTGCACCAGCACCAGCCCGCCGATCGTGTTCGACAGACCGAAGAAGCCTTGCAGACGCGCCATCGGCAGCAGAATTGCCTGGAACGGAATGAAGCAGCCGACCAGCAGCATCGTGAACAGCGCGTCCGCGCCGCGGAAACGCCAGTGCGTCAGCACATAACCGTTGAACGCGCCGATGATCGACGAGATCAGCACGGCCGGAATCACCATCTTCACCGAGTTCATGAAGAACGGCTCCATGCCGTCGCAGCGCACGCCCGTACATGCCTGGCTCCACGCCTTCACCCACGGCGCGAACGTCCAGTGTGTCGGCGGCGTCAGCAGGTTGCCCGTGCGAAGCTGGTCGATGTCCTTGAACGAAGTCGACAGCATCACGTACAGCGGGAACAGGAAGTACAGCGCAAACAGGATCAGCGCCGCGTAAATCACCGCGCGACTGAAGTTCATCTTAGGCTGCATTGCGCGTGCTCCTCGATTCCAGGTACATCAGCGGCACGAGCACGGCCACGACGGTCGCGAGCATCATCATCGACGACGCAGCGCCGACGCCCAATTGCCCACGGTTGAACGAAAACGTGTACATGAACATCGCGGGCAGCGACGACGACGTGCCCGGACCGCCCGCCGTCAACGCGACGACGAGGTCGAAGGTCTTGATCGTGATGTGGCAGAGAATCAGCAGCACCGAGAAGAACACGGGGCGCATGCTCGGAATCACGATCTTGCGATAAATGGTGGGCAGCGTCGCGCCGTCCACTTGCGCGGCCTTGAAGATTTCGCTGTCGACGCCGCGCAAGCCGGCAAGAAACAGCGCCATCACGAAGCCCGTCGATTGCCACACGGCCGCGATCACGACGCAGAAAATCGCCTTGTCGGGGTCGCCCAGCCAGCCGAACGAAAAGCTCGTCCAGCCCCAGTCGTTCAGCACTTTCTGAAAGCCGAGATCCGGATTCAGAATCCACTGCCACGCCGTGCCCGTCACGATGAACGACAGCGCCATCGGATACAGGAACACCGCGCGCAAAGCGCCTTCGTTGCGAATCTTCTGATCGAGCAGGATCGCGAGGAACAGACCCAGACCGATACAGATCGCGATGAACGGAATGCCGAACCAGCCAAGGTTCGCCGCCGACGTCCACCAGACGTCGTTGTCGAACAGTTCAGCGTACCGGTCGAAACCGGCGAAATCGTAACGCGGCATCAATCGCGACGTGGACAGCGACAGATAACCGGTGATGAGAATGAAACCGTAGACAAAGACAAGGCTGATGACGATGCTGGGAGACAACACCAGCTTCGGCATCCAGCGGTCGGCCAATGCCGCCATCGGCGACACGGGGCGCGTTGCACGCGTCGTGCCTTTTGCGTTTCCGCTAATAGAAGCAGTCACAACTCGACTCCTGGAACTGTACCGTCAGGCATCCATGAAAGACGCCGAGCGGCAGAGGCGCGGTGATGCATCGCATCATGCGTCGCGCCATCGTCGTCCGGCGCGCATGAACTGATTAAAGACCATGCGCGCCGGGCGTTCTGCTACAACTGTGCTACGACTGCCTTACTTCGTCTTCGCAGCCTTCGCGAGTGCGGCAACCGCGCTCTTCGAGTCCTGATTCGAGTTCATGAACTTCGTCACGACGTCCGAAATCGCGCCTGCTGCTGCGTCCGGCTGAGCCATGCCGTGAGCCAGCGACGGCACATAGCCGCCCGACTTGATGGCCGTCTGTTCATCAGCGTAGGACTTCTTCGCGCAGTCGTCGAATTTATCCATCGACACGCCGAGACGAACGGGAATCGAACCCTTGTACAGGCTGAACTGTTCCTGGAAGTCCGGGCTCATGATGGTCTTCGCGAGCGCCAGCTGGCCAGGCGTTGCAGCCTTCTGGCCCTTCTGCTGGAAGAACACGAACGAGTCGACGTTGAACGTGTACGACTTTTCCGTACCCGGAACAGCTGCGCAGATGTAGTCCGAGCCGGACTTCTTGTTCGCGTTAGCGAACTCGCCCTTCGCCCAGTCACCCATGAACTGCATGCCGGCCTTGCCGTTGATGACCATCGCCGTCGCCAGGTTCCAGTCGCGACCCGTACGGCCGCTGTCGAAGTAACCCTGGATCTTGCGGACCGTGTCGAACACGCCGAGCATCTTGTCCGACGTCAGCGTCTTCTGGTCGAGGTCGACGAGCGCCTTCTTGTAGAAGTCCGCGCCTTGCGACAGCACGACGTCTTCCCACAGCGTCAGGTCTTGCCACGGCTGGCCGCCCATTGCGATCGGCTGGATGCCGGCTGCCTTCATCTTGTCGGCGACAGCGAAGAACTCAGGCCACGTCGTCGGCACCTTGCCGCCTGCCTTGTCGAGCGCTGCCTTGTTGATGTACAGCCAGTTGACGCGGTGCACCGAGAACGGCGCTGCGACGTAGTGGCCGTCCGCGTGCATGATCTTGTCGATTTCGGGCGGCAGGTTCTTCTTCCAGTCGCCGGCGACGGAATCGATGTTCACCAGCACGCCTTGCGATGCCCAGTCCTGAATCAGCGGACCCTTGATCTGAGCGGCGGTCGGGGCGTTGCCCGAGATCACCTGGGTCTTCAGTGCCGTCATGGCCGCTGCGCCCGCGCCGCCTGCCACCGCGAAGTCCTTCCACGTGTAACCCTGCTTCTGCAGGTCGTCCTTCAGCACGCCGACGGCCTTCGACTCGCCGCCCGACGTCCACCAGTGCAGCACTTCGACAGACTCGGCCGCCTGTGCCGTGGCGACGCCACACATCAGACCTGCGGCGCACAGGGCGCCCATGATCGCACGGAATTTCATTGCTTATCTCCTCCAGACACCTGAACTAAAAACGAGTGGCCCCTGATGTCACCAGGGTGTGATGGTTGGTCAAACAGGCAATACGCTGGACGGTCGAGCGTCGGACAGGCACACGATGTTGTGGATGTGCCGGCGTGCCGAGGTTCGGCCGCGTGACGCTCAAGAGATGAGTGATGTGCAGTGCAAGAACTGTCTCCTCTTTTGATTTTTGCCTGCTCCGCCTTCTGACTGCGGCGCGTTGCAGACTCGAGGTGGTCCGCGCACGTCATTCGCCGAAAACGCCTGTCTCCGTCATGCTGCGCCGCGCTCGAAAGGCACTCTGGCGCATGCCGGAACGCGTTGTCCGTTAACATGCAGGGAAGCTACGTGCACCCGCGAAAAGGCGCTTGTTCACAAGCCCCGCACGCTTTTTTCATCGAATTCACGTTACCTCTTGATTTGGATTGTAGTTAAACTACAATTCAGTGTCAAAAAAAATTTTATCGGACTACGGGCGCCTTACAGCCCCATCGGATATCCCCGGAGACACATGCAAACCGACTCTAGCTTCACCTTCGTTCTCTTCGGCGGAACTGGCGATCTGTCGATGCGCAAGATCCTCCCCGCTCTGTATGAAGCGCACCGTGCGGGCATGCTCGCGGCGAGCGGCAAGATCGTGGCTGTCGCGCGCCATGAGGAAGACCGTGACGGATATCTGCGATGGGTCAATGAGCACGTGAAGGCGCACGTCGCGAAGAGCGGCGTCGATGAAAACGCGTGGACGAGCTTTATCGCGCGTATCGAATACGTGAAGCTCGATCTCGGCAACGCGGAAGATTTCGTGAAGCTTCGCGATGCCCTGCAGGATCTGCCCGGCACGCGCGTGTTCTATCTGGCGACGGGCCCGTCGCTGTTCGTCCCCATCTGCCGCGCGCTGGCTTCCGTCGGTCTGAACGAGCACGCGCGCATCGTGCTCGAAAAGCCGCTCGGCTATGACCTGCGTTCGTCGAATGCGATCAACGACGCCGTCGGCGAAATCTTCGCGGAAGAGCAGATCTACCGTATTGACCACTACCTCGGCAAAGAGCCCGTGCAGAACCTGCTGGCGCTGCGCTTCGGCAATGCCCTCTTCGAGCCGCTGTGGCGCCGCGAGTGGGTCGAGAGCATCCAGATCACGATTGCGGAAGAACTCGGCGTCGAAGCCCGCGGCGACTTCTACGACAATACGGGCGCGCTGCGCGACATGGTGCAGAACCATTTGCTGCAGCTGCTTTCGATCGTCGCGATGGAACCGCCGCACTCGATGGATTCGGATTCCGTCCGCGATGAAAAGCTGCGCGTGCTGCGCGCGCTGAAGCCGATCGATCCGCGCGACATCAGCAAGGTCGCCGTGCGCGGCCAGTATCACGCGGGCGTCATTCGCGGCACGTCGGTGCCCGCGTATGCAACCGAACCCGGCGTGAAAACGGACAGCGCAACGGAAACGTTTGTCGCGTTGAAGGTCGAGATCGAAAACTGGCGCTGGGCGGGCGTGCCGTTCTTCCTGCGTACGGGCAAGCGGCTCGCCGATCGCGTCGCGGAAATCGTCGTGAACTTCCGCGCAGTGCCGCATTCGGCGCTGGGCGCGTCGGCGTTGCGCGCGGGCGCGAACCGGCTCGTGATCCGTCTGCAGCCGAACGAAACCATTCGTCTGTATTGCCTCGCGAAGAAGCCGGGCGAAGGGATGAACCTGTCGAGCGTCCACCTCGACCTCGCCTTCGACCAGTTCTTCAAGGAAGGCCAGATGGAGGCGTATCAACGCCTGCTGCTCGACGTGATCAACGGACGCCTTGCGCTCTTCGTGCGTCGCGACGAACAGGAAGCGGCATGGAAGTGGGTCGAGCCGATTCTCAACGAATGGGCCGCGTCGGGCAAACCGAAGCCGTACGCGGCAGGTACGTGGGGTCCGGCAGCGGCAAGCGCGATGCTCGCGCAGCACGATACCTGCTGGCTCGAAGAAGAGAACTGAATTTGAAGTAGTACGGCGCGTTTTGTTTTGACCTGCGATGATCGATGTCTTTTCCGTTTATCGCATCGGTCGCGCAGCGCGCCGTGTGCAGCACAGCATGATCCCGCAGCACCTCAGATCAAACAAAGAAAGCAGCATGGAGGAGAAGTGATCGAGCTTCACGCTTTCGACGACCCGCGCGCCCAATCCGACGCGCTGGCGAAGGCGGTCGGCGACGCGTTACATGCGTCGCTCGCCGCCGGTGCGCGCGCGACCCGCGCTCGCCCGACGACCCTTGCCGTGTCCGGCGGCACGAGTCCGCGTCCGTTTCTGCAGACGCTATCCACGCAACCGTTCGACTGGAAGCGCGTTGCCGTGACGCTCGTCGACGACCGCTGGGTGCCCGAAACTGACGACGCCAGCAACGCCCGCCTCGCACACGAGACGCTGTTGCAGAATGCCGCGCGTGACGCCGCCTTCCTTCCGCTCGTCGATACGACGCACTTGCTCGACGCCTACGTCGCCGCCTTGAACGGCGAAGTCGCGAGCGGCACGCGTCATCTGCCCGACGTCGCCGTGCTCGGCATGGGCGAAGACGGCCACACGGCGTCGATTTTCGCGGACGCGCCCGAATGGGAGCACGCCATCTCGACGGCCGAACCGTTCGTCGCCGTGCATCCCGGCGCTGCGCCGCATGCGCGCGTGAGCTGGTCCATGTCTGCCTTGAAGAAGATCGACCGGTTGTTTCTGCTGATCGCCGGTCAGAAAAAGCTCGACGTGCTCAATGCCGCCGCAGCCGCCCCACAAAAAAATGCCATCTCGACGTTGGCGAACGACAAGGGAGTGAGACTCGATGTCTACTGGTGTGCAAACTAAGGCTGCCCCCGGCGCGGGCCAGCACGCCGACGGACCGAGGCTGCTCGCCGACATCGGCGGCACCAATGCGCGCTTTGCGCTTGAGACGGGTCCAGGCGAAATCACGCAGGTTCTGGTGTATCCCTGCGCAGAATATCCGGGCGTCGCGGATGTCATCAAGAAATATCTGAAGGACACGAAGATCGGTCGCGTGAATCATGCGGCGATTGCGATTGCGAATCCCGTCGACGGCGATCAGGTCAGCATGACCAATCACGACTGGACGTTCTCGATCGAAGCGACGCGCCGTGCGCTCGGCTTCGATACGCTGCTCGTCGTCAACGACTTCACTGCGCTGGCCATGGCGCTGCCCGGTCTCACCGATGCGCAGCGCGTGCAGGTCGGTGGCGGCTCGCGTCGTCAGAACAGCGTGATCGGTCTGCTCGGCCCGGGCACGGGCATGGGCGTGTCGGGTCTGATTCCCGCCGACGACCGCTGGATCGCGCTCGGCAGCGAAGGCGGCCACGCGACGTTCGCGCCGATGGACGAGCGCGAAGACCTGGTTCTCCAGTACGCGCGCAAGAAGTGGTCGCACGTGTCGTTCGAGCGCGTGGCGGCGGGGCCCGGCATCGAAGTGATCTATCGGGCGCTCGCGGGACGCGACAAGAAGCGCGTGCCCACGACGATCGAAGTTTCGGAGATCGTCAAGAAAGGACTCGACGGCGATCCGCTCGCGGCCGAAACGATCGATGTGTTCTGCGGCATTCTCGGCACGTTCGCGGGCAACATCGCGGTGACGCTCGGCGCGCTGGGCGGCATCTATATTGGCGGCGGCGTGGTGCCGCGTCTGGGCGAAGTGTTCGCGCGTTCGTCGTTCCGTCAGCGTTTCGAGGCGAAGGGCCGCTTCGAGGCTTATCTGAAGAACGTGCCGACTTACGTGATCACGGCGGAGTACCCGGCGTTCCTCGGCGTGTCGGCGATTCTCGCGGAGCAGCTGTCGAATCGCGCAGGCGGAAGTTCGTCGGCCGTGTTCGAGCGTATCCGTCAGATGCGCGATGCGCTGACGCCCGCCGAGCGGCGCGTCGCGGATCTCGCGTTGAACCATCCGCGTTCGATCATCAACGACCCGATCGTCGACATCGCGCGCAAGGCCGACGTGAGCCAGCCGACGGTGATCCGCTTCTGCCGGTCACTCGGCTGCCAGGGCCTGTCCGATTTCAAGCTGAAGCTGGCGACGGGTTTGACGGGCACGATTCCCGTCTCGCACAGCCAGGTGCATCTCGGCGATACGGCAACCGACTTCGGCGCGAAGGTGCTGGACAACACGGTGTCGGCGATCTTGCAGCTGCGTGAGCATCTGAACTTCGAGCATGTCGAGGCGGCGATCGATCTGCTGAACGGCGCGCGACGCATCGAGTTTTATGGGCTCGGCAACTCGAATATCGTCGCGCAGGATGCGCACTACAAGTTCTTCCGCTTCGGCATTCCGACGATTGCTTATGGCGATCTGTACATGCAGGCGGCGTCGGCAGCGCTGCTCGGCAAGGGCGACGTGATCGTTGCCGTGTCGAAGTCGGGACGTGCGCCCGAGTTGCTGCGCGTGCTGGAAGTGGCGATGCAGGCGGGCGCGAAGGTGATCGCGATTACGTCGAGTAACACGCCGCTGGCCAAGCGCGCGACGGTCGCTTTGGAGACCGATCACATCGAGATTCGCGAATCGCAGCTTTCTATGATTTCGCGGATTCTGCATCTGCTGATGATCGATATTCTGGCTGTTGGGGTCGCGATTCGGCGTGCCGCGCCGGCTTCTGAAGTTAGCGCTACTGTGAGTAAAGTCCGCAAGGGTGCGGATGATGATACGTCGGCCGTGCTCGACTGGCTTAGTCATGGGGCGGCGGCTTCGCCGAAGGATTAGCGGTTTTTTTGTCTGCGACGCCAGTCGCTGGTTTTGGTTTTTGGTTTTTGCTTTTTGCTTTTTGCTGCTGCGCTGGCATCCGCGATTTCGTATCTGTACTTCATGCGTCGCCCCTGTGCGGGGCGGCACAGGGGCAACGCGAGAAGCACCGATACGAAATCGCGGATGCCACCGCAGCAAAAAACGAGCGACTGCGTCGCAGACAAAAAACGCCTATTGCAACACCGACCTGGAATGCCACCGCACAACCAAAACCCTTCCAACAAAACACAAACACCCAGCAACAGCAATAGTGACTCCCATGCCTTGAGGCGAGCCATCATGCCAAAGCCCAACGGCAAAAGAAGACAACGCTCCTAGCGCAAGTTGAACAGCCCCAAACACAGCCGCAGCAGCACCAGCGTTGTGCGGATATCGATGCATCAGATCGGTCGTGCAGTTAGCCGACAGCAACCCCACTACACCGACCACAAAAAACAACCCAGCCACAATCGACCACAACCCGCCCCACCCCGTCAGACACATCAACGCGACAAACAGTGACGCGACAAAGCTGATAGTCGCAGCGGCAGAAATCACAGGCAGCGGCCCAGTCCGCCCAACAACCCGCGTGTTGATGAAATTCCCGAGCATGATCCCGACGATGTTCATCCCGAACAGAAAGCCATAGTGCTGCGCGGACACATGGAAGTACTCGATATAAACGAACGGCGTCGCCGTGATGTACGCAAACATCGACGCGAATGCCATACCGCCGCACAGCATGTGCCCCCACGTGACAGGATCCTTCAGCAACGTCCCATACGCGGCAAACGATTGAAACACGGCACCGTGCGCACGCTTTTCGCGCGGCCAGGTCTCCGGCACCTTCGTGAATGCAGTCACCGCGCAGATCGCGCCGAAAATCGTCAGCGCGATAAAGACGACGCGCCAGCCGCCAAGCAATAACAACTGACCGCCGATCAAAGGCGCCAGCAACGGCCCGATCGACGTGACGATGGCAAGCATCGACAGCACACGCGCGGCATCGGCGGGCCCGTGCGCGTCACGGGCGATCGCGCGCGCCAGCACCGACGCCGCGCCCGCGCCGAGCGCCTGCACGAAGCGGAATGTGATGAGCGAACCGATCGTCGGTGATAAAGCGCACACGATCGTCGCGAGCGTGTACATGACGATGCCGCCGAGCAGCACCGGCCGCCGCCCATACGCATCCGACATCGGCCCGTACAGCAGCATGCCGATCGAGAAGCCAAGCATGAAGCTCGTCAGCGTGCTCTGCGCGGCGCCCGCGCTGACGCTGAAAGCCTGCGTGATCGACGGCAGGCTGGGCAGGTACATATCGATCGAAATCGGCCCGCACGCGGCGAGCGCGCCGAGCAGCAGAATCAGCCGGGCGTCGGGCCGGGATCTGACGTCGTGAGACATGGAATTCCATTGAGAAGCAGCGCGCAAGGAACGGCCGATGCTGGACCCAGCGGACCGTGCAGCACTGCGGATACGGCCCCCGATTGTAACCGACGCCCAATCGCGGCCTTCCCGCCACCGGCCTTTCTCCGCCTTATCGGTTAAGCTGGCCGTCCATTCTTTCGACACCGACATCCGACCCAGATGACCGCCTTTCTGCTGATCTGGAGCCCCAAAAAATGGCCGTGGCCCGAACTGCCCGACGTGGCAAAACGCGTTGCGGCAGGAGAAGCCGTCACCGATGTCTGGGGTTGCGGCTTCTCGCGCAGCATCCTGCCGGGCGATCGCGTGTTCGTTCATCGCGTGACGCTGGAGCCCAAAGGCGTGTTCGCGTCGGGCTATGTGACGCGCGCGCCGTACGAAGTGCCCGATGCGACCAAAAAGCGCGGCTACCGGCTGTGCGTCGACTTCGTGTACGACTATCTGGTCGATGCGCATCATGAAGTGGTCGTCACGCGCGACGAACTGCGCAAGCATCCGTTCTCCGTGCAAACGTGGGACGCCCAAACCTCCGGCATCTCGATCAAACCGATGGCCGAAGGCGCGCTCGAAAAGCTGTGGATCGAACGGACGGGCAAGCGGGCGCGCCCCGCCGCCGCACTCGCGCCACAGTCCGACACACCGGCGACCTCGACGAAAGAGCAGGCGACGCAAGCCTGGAGCGCCGCCAACAAGGCTGCGGCGGGCAAACGCGCGGCGCGGGTCGCGATGTACTTCAGTTCGCGCAAGCGCGGGGACGGCACGCCCGGCGACGGCGAGGGCGGCGGTAGCGATTCCGGCGACACCTGAGCGCAATCGCCCACGCCCGGCCGCCCCGCTCGCGGCCGATTCGACACGACTCCGGTACAATTTCACGAGGTCATCCTGACGGTCGTGTGGCCGCTCTGCGCCAGCGCGCGAGCATCCGCGCCATACCAATACCGCCTTTGTACTGCACTCGCGCAAGTCCCAGCCGTTCGACGCGCGAGCCCAACCCAAGCAGGTCCAACGCTCATGTCCAGCAATCAAGAACTCTTCGACCGCGCCCAGAAAACCATTCCGGGCGGCGTCAACTCGCCTGTGCGCGCCTTCCGTTCGGTCGGCGGCACGCCGCGTTTCATCGAGCGCGCACAAGGCGCGTACTTCTGGGACGCGGAGGGCAAGCGCTACATCGACTATATCGGCTCGTGGGGGCCGATGATCGTCGGCCACGTGCATCCCGAAGTGCTTGAAGCCGTGCAGCGCGTGCTGTCGAATGGCTTCTCGTTCGGCGCGCCGACGGAAGCCGAGATCGAGATCGCCGAAGAAATCTGCAAGCTCGTGCCGTCGATGGAACAGGTGCGGATGGTGTCGAGCGGCACGGAGGCCACGATGAGCGCGCTGCGTCTCGCGCGCGGCTTCACGAACCGCAGCCGCATCGTCAAGTTCGAAGGCTGCTATCACGGCCACGCCGACAGCCTGCTCGTGAAGGCCGGCTCGGGCCTGCTGACGTTCGGCAACCCGACGTCGGCGGGCGTGCCCGTCGACATCGCGAAACACACCACCGTGCTCGAGTACAACAACGTCGAGGCGCTCGAAGAAGCGTTCAAGGCGTTCGGCAACGAGATCGCGTCGGTGATCGTCGAGCCGGTGGCGGGCAACATGAACCTCGTGCGCGCGACGCCCGAATTCCTCGGCGCGCTGCGCCGCCTGTGCACCGAGTACGGCTCGGTGCTGATCTTCGATGAAGTGATGTGCGGCTTCCGCGTCGCGCTCGGCGGCGCTCAACAGTTGTACGGCATCACGCCGGATCTCACGTGTCTCGGCAAGGTGATCGGCGGCGGCATGCCGGCGGCGGCCTTCGGCGGACGGCGCGATATCATGGCTCATCTGGCGCCGCTCGGCGGCGTGTATCAGGCGGGAACGCTCTCGGGCAATCCGATCGCCGTCGCGGCCGGTCTGAAAACGCTGCAACTGATCCAGGCGCCCGGCTTCTACGACGCGTTGTCGCGTCAGACCACGCGCCTCGCGCAAGGGCTCACGGAAGCGGCGCGCGAAGCGAAGATTCCGTTCGCGGCGGATGCCGTCGGCGGCATGTTCGGCCTGTATTTCTCGGAGTCGGTGCCGGGCAGCTTCGCGGAAATCTCGCACTGCGATATCCCGCGCTTCAACAAGTTCTTCCACAAGATGCTCGACGCGGGCGTGTACTTCGCGCCGTCCGCGTATGAAGCAGGCTTCGTGTCGAGCGCGCATGACGACGCGATCGTCGACGCGACCATCGAAGCCGCGCGCGGCGCGTTCAAGTCGCTCGTCTGATTCACGTCGACGAAACCCTAAAGGGATAACCCGAAACCGATGTTCTCGCAGACCGATTTCGTCCACATGGAGCGCGCGCTGGCCCTCGCCTGGCGCGGCCTGTACACGACCGACCCGAATCCGCGCGTCGGTTGCGTGCTGGTGAAGAACGGCGAGGTGATCGGCGAAGGCTATACGCAGCCGGCCGGTCACGACCACGCCGAAATCCAGGCGCTCAAGGACGCGCGCAAGCGCGGCCACGATCCCAAGGGCGCAACCGCCTACGTGACGCTGGAGCCGTGCAGCCACTTCGGCCGCACGCCGCCCTGCGCGAATGCGTTGATCGAGGCGAAGCTCTCGCGCGTGGTCGCCGCGATGGAAGACCCAAATCCGCGCGTGTCGGGACGCGGACTTTCGATGCTGCGCGACGCGGGCATCGAGGTGCGCTGCGGCCTGCTCGAAAACGACGCGCGCGAACTGAACATCGGCTTCGTATCGCGGATGACGCGCGGCCGGCCTTGGGTTCGGATGAAAGTGGCGGCCTCGCTGGATGGCCGTACAGGACTGCCGTCGGGCGAAAGCCAGTGGATCACGAGCGAAGCTGCGCGCAACGACGGACATGCGTGGCGCGCCAGAGCGTCGGCGATCCTGACGGGCATCGGCACCGTGAAGGAAGACAATCCGCGCATGACAGTGCGCGCCGTCGATACGCCGCGCCAGCCGCATCGCGTGCTGATCGACAGCCAGCTCGAAGTGCCGCCCGAAGCGCAGATTCTGGCAGGCGCGCCGACGCTGATCTTCTGCAGCACGCTCACGCCGCTGCTCGAAGAACGCGCCGCCGTGCTGCACGATCGCGGCGCCGAGATCGTGCCGCTCGCGAACGAAAACGGCAAGGTCGACCTGCCGCGCATGCTGGAAGAACTGAGCAAGCGCGAGGTCAACGAACTGCATGTGGAAGCGGGCTACAAGCTGAATGGATCGCTGCTGCGCGAAGGCTGCGTCGACGAACTGCTCGTCTATCTCGCGCCGAGTCTGCTCGGCAATGACTCGATGAGCATGTTCAATCTCGCCGCGCCGGGCTCGCTGGATGGGCGCACGCAACTCGAATTTCATGCCGTGGACCGGATCGGCGACGACGTGCGGATTCTCGCGCGCCTGATCCGAAAGACGCCCACGCACTGACCAAACGACATAGGACACGACACGATGTTTACGGGAATCGTCGCGGCTGTCGGCCGCATTGCATCGATCAAACCGCTTGGCAATGATCCCGACGCGGGCGTTCGGCTTCATGTAGATGCGGGCGGCCTCGATATGGAAGACGTGCAACTGGGCGACAGCATCGCCATTCAGGGCGCGTGCATGACGGTGATCGAGAAGTCGCCGGCTTCGTTCGACGTCGACGTGTCGCGCGAGAGCCTGAACCGTACGGTGGGCCTCGGCGACACGGGCGAAGTCAACCTCGAAAAGGCGCTGCGCTCGCATGATCGGTTGGGCGGCCATATCGTGTCGGGCCATGTGGACGGTCTCGGCACAGTGACGCGCTTTGCGCGCGTGGGCGAATCGCACGAACTGCGCGTGCTTGCGCCGCGTGAAATCGGCAAGTATCTGGCATACAAAGGCTCGATTACCGTGAACGGCGTGAGCCTCACCGTGAACTCGGTGAACGACCGCGACGACGGCTGCGAGTTTTCGATCAATCTGATTCCGCATACGGTTGAAGTCACCACGCTCAAGGCTCTGAAGGAAGGCGATCAGGTCAATCTGGAGATCGACCTGATCGCGCGATACGTCGAGCGCATGCTCAACGCACCGAAGTAGTCTCGCCTTCCTCTTTGCGGCTGAACATTCGTCCGAATGGCATATGCCGTTCGGACGGGCGACTTGCCGGGCGGCGTGGCGTAAAATACGCGCTTTCCCAAACTTCTCGCCAACATGACCCTCGCCTCCACCCTTGAAATCATCGCCGAGCTCAAAGCTGGCCGGATGGTGATTCTTGTCGACGAAGAAGACCGCGAAAACGAGGGCGACCTCGTCATCGCTGCGGAATTCATCACGCCGGAAGCGATCAACTTCATGGCGCGCTACGGCCGCGGCCTGATCTGCCTGACGCTCACGCAAGAACGCTGCCGCCTGCTCAACCTGCCGCTGATGACGCACCGCAACGGCACGCAGTACGGCACGGCGTTCACCGTCAGCATCGAGGCGGCGGAAGGCGTGACCACGGGCATTTCGGCGGCGGACCGCGCGCATACCATCGCGACGGCTGTTGCGGCTAACGCGCGCGCCGAAGATATCGTCCAGCCGGGCCACGTGTTCCCGATCATGGCGCAGCCGGGCGGCGTGCTGGTGCGCGCGGGCCACACGGAAGCGGGCTGCGATTTCACGGCGCTCGCGGGTCTCACGCCTGCTGCCGTGATCTGCGAGATCATCAAGGACGACGGCACGATGGCGCGTCTGCCCGACCTGCTGACGTTCGCAGAAGAACACGGCCTGAAGATCGGCACGATCGCCGACCTGATCCACTATCGCAGCCGCACGGAATCGATCGTCGAGCGCGTCTGCGAACGCACGATGCAAACCGTGCACGGCCCGTTCCGCGCGGTCATGTATCTGGACCAGCCGAGCGGCCAGCCGCACATGGCGCTGGTGCGCGGCACGCCCACGCCGGATCACGAAACGATGGTGCGCGTGCACGAGCCGCTGTCGGTGCTGGATCTGCTGGAAGTCGGCACGTCCACGCACTCGTGGACGCTCGACGCCGCGATGAAGGAAATTGCCGCACGCGATCACGGCGTGATCGTGCTGCTGAACTGCGGCGACTCGAAGGAACACATGATCGACGTGTTCAAGGCATTCGACGAAAAGAGCCGGGCCGAGGCGCTCAAGCGCCGCCCGGTGGACTTCAAGACGTATGGCATCGGCGCGCAGATTCTGCGCGAACTCGGTGTCGGCAAGATGCAGGTGCTGTCGAACCCGCGCAAGCTGGGCAGCATGTCCGGCTACGGGCTCGAAGTGACCGGCTTCGTGCCGATGCCAGGCAGCGCGGCCCAAAAGCCGCAGAACTGCTGAACGCTTTCACCGTTCTAACGCTCAGTTTTTTGCCCAGTTTCGCTCACCTGCGCTCAACCAACACACTACGGACCTCATATGGAAATCGGACAATACCAACCGAATCTCGACGGCGACGGCCTGCGCATCGGCATCGTCCAATCGCGCTTTAACGAACCCGTCTGCAACGGCCTCGCTGACGCCTGCATCGAAGAACTCGAACGCCTCGGCGTGACGGGCGAAGACGTGCTGCTCGTCACCGTGCCGGGCGCGCTGGAAATCCCCCTCGCGCTGCAAAAGCTCGCCGAAAGCGGCCAGTTCGACGCGCTGATCGCGCTCGGCGCGGTCATTCGCGGCGAGACGTACCACTTCGAACTCGTGTCGAACGAAAGCGGCTCGGGCATTTCGCGCATCGCGCTCGACTTCGGCATCCCCGTCGCGAACGCCGTGCTGACCACGGAAAGCGACGAACAGGCCGTCGCCCGCATGACCGAGAAGGGCCGTGACGCGGCCCGCACCGCGGTCGAAATGGCGAATCTCGCGGTCGCGCTCGAACAGCTCGACGGCGATGACGACGACGAAGGCGAAGACGAGGACGAAGAAGAGGAACGGGCATGAAGAGCGCACGCCGACGCTCCCGCGAACTGGCCACGCAGGGGCTTTATCAGTGGCTGCTGTCGGGTTCGCCGGCAGGTGAGATCGACGCGCAGTTGCGTGGCGCCCAGGGCTACGACAAGGCCGACCACGAACATCTGGACGCGATCCTGCATGGCGTGATCCGCGATTCGGAGGCACTGTCCGCCGATCTCGCGCCTTGCCTCGACCGCCCGATCGACCAGCTGTCGCCCGTCGAACGCGCAGTGCTGCTGGTGGCCGCGTACGAGCTGAAGAACCACATCGACATTCCGTATCGCGTTGTCATCAACGAGGCTGTCGAGCTGGCGAAGACCTTCGGCGGCGCCGATGGCTACAAGTACGTGAATGGCGTGCTGGACAAGCTGTCGGCAAAGCTGCGCGTCGACGAAACGCAGGCGGCTGCCCGCAAGCAATAAGCGCGACGAGCGTAGCTGCCTTCGGCTGTTGGCGATGCAGGCGGGTCCGGCGTTACGCGGGCCCGCCTTTGTTATTTGCGCGGCTCTATCTGCGCACTTGCTTTGAACCGGATTGATCGAATGAACAGCGTGACCGAACCCCTCGTAAAACTGGCCGCCCGCGTCGACGCCATCCAGCCTTTCTACGTCATGGAACTGGCGAAGGAAGCGTCGCTGCTGGAGCGCGCCGGGCGCGACATCATCCATATGGGAATCGGCGAGCCCGATTTCACTGCGCCCGAACCCGTCATCGAGGCGGCGACGCGCGCGCTGCGCAGCGGCGTCACGCAGTACACGAGCGCGCTCGGCATTCACCCACTGCGCGAGGCGATCGCGGGGCATTACAAGCATGCATATGGCCTCGACATCGATCCGGCGCGGATCGTCGTGACGGCGGGTGCGTCGGCGGCGCTGCTGCTGGCGTGCGCGGCGCTCGTCGATCGCGACGACGAAGTGCTGATGCCCGATCCGAGCTACCCGTGCAACCGCCATTTCGTCGCCGCCGCCGAGGGCAAGCCGGTGCTGGTGCCGAGCGGCCCGGCCGAGCGCTTCCAGTTGACGGCCGCCGATGTCGAACGTCTGTGGAACGAGCGCACGCGCGGCGTGTTGCTCGCGTCGCCGTCGAATCCGACCGGTACGTCGATCGAGCCGGCCGAACTGAAGCGCATCGTCGAAGCGGTCCGCGCGCGCGGCGGCTTCACGATCGTCGACGAAATCTACCAGGGCCTGAGCTATGACGCGCCACCCGTGTCGGCGCTGTCGTTTGGCGACGACGTGGTCACCGTCAACAGCTTCTCGAAGTACTTCAACATGACGGGCTGGCGCCTGGGCTGGCTGGTGGTGCCGCCTTCCCTCGTCGGTGCGTTCGAGAAGCTCGCGCAGAACCTGTTCATCTGCGCGTCGGCGCTTGCGCAGCATGCGGCGCTCGCCTGCTTCGAGGCGGATACCCTGGCAATCTACGAGGGCCGCCGGCTCGAGTTCAAGCGACGCCGCGATTTCATCGCGCCCGCGCTAAAATCGCTCGGCTTTTCGGTTCCCGTGATGCCGGACGGCGCGTTCTACGTCTATGCGGATTGCCGCACCGTCGCCCATCCGGCCGCCGGCGACAGCGCTGCGCTCACTAAAGCGATGCTGCACGACGCGGGTATCGTGCTCGTGCCGGGGATGGATTTCGGCTCGTATCAGCCGCGCGAGTACATCCGTCTGTCGTATGCGACGGCTTATTCGAAGCTGGAAGAGGCGGTCGAGCGTCTGCGGAAGCTGTTCGGCGGCTAGACGTAACCGCTACGCCAACGAAAAAGGGCACCCGAAGGTGTAATGCCGTTCAGTTAAGCGACTGAACGGCATTTTTATTGGTAGCTCGAATTGGTTGTAAACGCGGCGTGGCGATGTTAACTTTCATCGCCATGCTGGTCGATGATTTGCGCCTCCTTGTTGAATCACAGCCGCCGCTCGATTGGGACCGGCTAGGCCAGCATCTGCCGTACAAATGGATCGAGTATGCGGTGCAGGCCAGTGGCAGTGCCAGCGTGCGTCGGCGTCGGCTACCCGCACAGCAGGTCGTGTGGCTAGTGATTGCGCTGGCGTTGTATCGGCACCAGTCGATCAGCGAGGTCGTCGATGAACTGGACCTTGCGCTACCCGCACCCGATGCGTCATTTGTCAGCAAGAGCGCCATCGCCCAGGCGCGGCAGCGTATCGGCGCCGCCCCCCTGGCGTGGCTGTTTCATGAATCGGCCCGGAACTGGATCGCGCAGGATCAGGCGAAGTACCTGTTCAAGGGATTCTCGCTATTCGCGATGGATGGCACGACGCTGCGAACCACCGACAGTGTCGCCAACCGCAGGCATTTCGGCGCCTCGGCTGCCGCTCACGGTCGGGTGGGCAGCTATCCCCAACTGCGCGCGGTCACGCTCACCGCCCTGGCGACGCATCTGGTGTGTGATGCCGGGTTCGGCCCTTACGATATCAATGAGATGATCTGGGCGCGTGAGCTCATCCCTCGTGTGCCAGACAACTCCATTACCGTTTTTGATAAGGGGTTCCTGTCGGCCCAGATCCTGTGCAATCTGGCTTCAGGCGGCGAGAACCGGCATTTCATCATCCCGGCCAGATCGAACCTGCGCTGGGAGGTCGTGAGCGGGTGCGACGGTGACCAGATCGTGCGCATGCGTGTGTCGCCGCAGGCCCGCACGAAATGCCCCGAGCTGCCCGAATTCTGGCAGGCGCGCGCCGTGCTGGCCGTCGATGCACGTGGCCGGCAACGGACATTGCTCACGTCCCTGACTGATCGAAGGCGTTTCAAGGCGGCTGACATTGTGTCGTGCTACGAGCGTCGCTGGCAGATCGAGACCAGCTACCATGAACTGAAGCAGTCGATGCTGGGCATGGAACTGACCCTTCGCAGCCAGACCGTACAAGGTGTCTATCAGGAGTTCTGGGGGGCTCTGATCGCCTATAACCTGATTCGCCTGGAGATGGCCAGGGCGACACTCGACGCCCGGCACGCACCCGACGAGCTGAGCTTCATCCGCGCGTTTCACACCATTCAGTACGAAATGACGTGGGCGGCCGTGACGCGCTCGTACGGCAAACTGCCAGCGCTGCTCAGGCGCCTGCGCGAGCGGCTCAAGCAACTTCCCAACGACAAACGGCCCGGGCGCAGTTGCGCTCGGGCCGTCAAATCCAGACCGTTTCGCTATACCGTTCGGTTCCTCAAAAGAGACCTTAACTGAACGGCATTACACCCGAAGGTGCCCTTTCTTTTGCCGGATCAGCTTTCAGCCGAACGCGTTTAGCTCAAGCGCCCAGCTCGGGCTGCGACGGATGCTTCGCCGTGTTCGCGCTCGCATCGTCCTGTTCCGCGCCCTTCACCGACGTCCCCGCCGTCAGCGGATGACCTTCGAGCGTGACCTGAACGCGCTTGTTCGCGCCATTCGACGACGCGGAAGACGACGGCGTCGAAGCCTGCACCGTCGCCGGCGCTTGCGGCGAGTTGATCGGCACCTTGCGGCCACGGGCCACGTCGCGCAGACGCGTACGCTCTGCCATCACCTTCGCGCCGTAGCCGCCGTCGTCCGGCGACGTCGAACCGACGTACAGACGCAAACCGCCCGGCAGCGAACCGCCGCGCGCGATGCAATCCTTCAGCACGATTGCGCCGACCTTGATGTTCGCGAGCGGCTCGAGCGCCGCGCTCTGGCCGCCGAAGTAGCGGAATTTGTCCGAATGAACCGTCGACATGACCTGCATCAGGCCCTTCGCGCCGACGCCGCTTTCCGCGTACGGGTTGAAGCCCGACTCGATCGCCATCACGGCAAGCAACAGCAGCGGGTCGAGGCCGACTTCGCGGCCGGTGTCGAATGCGGCTTTCACGAGCTCGCTGACGGGCTCCTGGGCCACGCGATAGCGGCGCGCGATAAACGTTGCAACGAGATCCTGCTCGCGGGTGGACACCAGCACGCGGTCGTCGCGTGCATCGGGCGATACGCGCTGCGACGGGATCATCGACGCGATCGTGCCGACGCTCGGCAGCGTGCGCGGATCGAGGCCGTTGAGCGCCGCCGACGAAAGGCCCGTGCTCACACCCGTGCCTGCCGGCGCCGTGAAGCTGCCGTTGTCGCTGGCGACGCTGTAGCCGGCGTCAGCGGCGGCCGCTGCGGTGTTGGGCGTGTCGCCCTTGCCCGGATTCGACGAGCTGGACAGCGTATCGTCCTGCGGCGCCGTGTTGCTCCGCTGTTGCGGCGCGAACGACGGCAGCGGATTGCCCTGCAGCAGACGGGCGGGGCCGGCTTGCACAGCAGCCGAAATGAAGGGCATCAGCCGCGTTGCCAGCGTCAGGCGCCAGCTGGGCATCAGCCACAGCGTAAGCGCGAACAGGACGGCAAATCCGCCGACCACGCTGAAAAGATGATGACTCACACGCGTCCCTTGGCGAACTGCGCCGCGCATGACCTGCGCGAGCCGCTCGTTGGGACGCCACGATAACCAGGCGTTCATTCAGATCTCCCATGTTGCTGGCTCCGCGAACACCGTAAAAATGACCGGCTGGAATGCAGTTCGCAAAAGCCAAGACGCCGCGCACTCTGGTTAAGGCGACAACGACGTCGGGAAAACGGCAAAAAGTACCGTTGGGGAGCCAAAATCTTGAAAAGGGCCGCCTGCATGCCAAAAAGCACGCATTCGTTGGCTCCCACGCGAAAAACCAGCGTCGAAATGCGCTGGTGGAGACTACATATGACCGTCAATACCGTGCAGGGGCGGTAAGAGCGACGCGTTGCGTCTGAAGGACCGGGGGACGGTGGTAAAAACTATCAATACCCTGCAACCGATGTGACCGGATTCTATCAGGGTTTTATAGATCGTCAACACTATAGAATGTCAAAACTATAACCAATTGTAATAATGAACACTGTTCAGGAGCTTCAAGCGCCCTGCATACGGGCCTTTCCAGCCGATTGACATTTTCCGTATTCAACGTGCGCTTCCCAACGCAGGTAAAATCGACAATCCATTCGGCGCGGTCGTTCGTCACCTGTTCGTCACCGTGCCGCCAGCTTCTGTAGCCCTTGTATCGCAGCCCGAACAGACCGATGAAATACAAAGACCTGCGTGACTTCGCGAGCCGCCTCGAATCGCTTGGCGAGCTACGCCGTATCTCGCAAAAGGTGTCGCCTATCCTGGAAATGACGGAACTGTGCGATCGCGTGCTGCGCGCAGGCGGCCCCGCGCTGCTGTTCGAGTCGAAGGAAACGCATGCGTTCCCTGTGCTCGGCAATCTGTTCGGCACGCCGCGGCGCGTCGCGCTCGGCATGGGTATCGACAACGGCGCATCGGGCGACGCCGGCGGCGATCAGGCGGCGCTGGAGTCGCTGCGCGATGTCGGGCGTCTGCTGTCCGCGCTGAAGGAGCCGGAGCCGCCCAAGGGCCTTAAGGACGCCGGCAAGCTGCTGTCGCTGGCGAAGGCGGTCTGGGACATGGCGCCGAAGACGGTGAGCGCCCCGCCCTGCCAGGAAATCGTCTGGGAAGGCAACGACGTCGATCTCGCGAAGCTGCCCATTCAGACCTGCTGGCCGGGCGACGCGGGTCCGCTGATCACCTGGGGCCTCACGGTCACGCGCGGGCCCAACAAGACGCGGCAGAACCTCGGCATCTACCGGCAACAGGTGATCGGGCGCAACAAGGTCATCATGCGCTGGCTTGCGCATCGCGGCGGCGCGCTCGACTTCCGCGAGTTCGCGTTGAAGAATCCCGGCAAGCCGTATCCCGTCGCGGTCGTGCTGGGCGCCGATCCGGCGACCATCCTCGGCGCCGTGACGCCCGTGCCCGATACGCTGTCCGAATACCAGTTCGCGGGCCTGCTGCGCGGCGGCCGCACGGAACTCGCGAAATGCATCACGCCGGGCGTCGATACGCTGCAGGTGCCCGCGCGCGCCGAGATCGTGCTCGAAGGCTTCATCTATCCGCAGGAAGGCCAGCCGGCGCCCGCGCCCGAAGGTGCGCCGCCGCGTCCGTCGAAAGGGGCGAGCGCGTCCTATGAGCATGCGCTCGAAGGTCCGTACGGCGATCACACCGGCTACTACAACGAACAGGAGTGGTTTCCCGTTTTCACGATCGAGCGCATCACGATGCGCCGCGACGCGATCTATCACTCCACCTACACGGGCAAACCGCCCGACGAACCCGCCGTGCTCGGCGTCGCGCTGAACGAGGTGTTCGTGCCGCTGCTGCAGAAGCAGTTCACCGAAATCACCGACTTCTATCTGCCGCCCGAAGGCTGCAGCTACCGGATGGCCATCGTGCAGATGAAGAAGAGCTATCCCGGCCACGCGAAGCGCGTGATGTTCGGCGTGTGGAGCTTCCTGCGGCAGTTCATGTACACGAAGTTCATCGTTGTCGTCGACGAAGACGTGAACATCCGCGACTGGAAGGAAGTCATCTGGGCGATCACGACACGCATCGACCCGACGCGCGATACCGTGCTGGTCGATCGCACGCCGATCGACTATCTGGATTTCGCGTCGCCCGTTGCCGGTCTCGGCTCGAAGATGGGACTCGACGCGACCAACAAATGGCCCGGCGAAACCGATCGCGAGTGGGGTCGGCCGATCGTGATGGACGATGCCGTGAAGGCGCGCATCGACGGTCTGTGGAACGAACTCGGCCTGTGAACCGGGCTGTTTTGCAGGCTTCTTCAACTACAAAAAATCATCAGCGCGGTCGAACGGATGCATAGCTTGTCGATGTTGTCGGACGGTTTTTTTCTCTCGCTGTCGTTGTGCCTCGATATCGGCCTCGTCAACGTCGCGATCATCTCGCTGACGTTGTCGCACGGCTTCAGGCCGGGCTTCTGGCTCGGCCTCGGTTCCTGTTTCGGCGATCTGATCTACGCGGCGCTCGCGCTCGCGGGCATGGCCGCGCTGCTGCAATTCGAGTCGGTGCGCTGGGTCGTGTGGATCGGCGGCGCGGCGATCCTGCTCTTTCTGACCTGGAAGATGGCGCGCGAGGCGCTGTTTCCGGCATCGGCGCCGCCTGTCGAAGGCGAAGCCGATCCGTCGACGCCGCATCTCGATCCGAAGCGCGGCTTTCTGCGCGGCGTGCTGCTCGCCGTTTCTTCGCCGAGCGCGATTCTGTGGTTCGCGGCCGTCGGCGGCGCGCTGATCGCCAAGGCAGGCGCGACATCGGTGACGACAGCGCCCGTGTTTCTCGGCGGCTTTTTTCTCGGCGGACTGTGCTGGACACTCTTCATTTGCGGCCTGGCAAGCCACGGACGCAAGCGCGCCGGCACGGGGCTGCTGCGCATCTGTCACGTGCTGTCGGCGGTGTTGTTCGCTTATTTCTCGTACAGCGTGATCGTCAACGGCTACCACGATCTGATCGTGCCGACGGCTCACGCTGCAAGCTGAGCGCCCTCGCGGTTTTCACACGCCCACATGCAAACGGCGCAACGCGGCGATGAGCCGGCGTTGCGCCGTTTTGTCGTCAGTCCGACGTAGCGCCAATCAACGCGCTACACAGCCCGATCATCAATACCGGTAGTACGGACGGCCGTAGTAGCCGTGATGGTAATAAGGCCGGTGATAGCCGTAGTACCCGCCTACGACGACCGGCGGCGGCGGTGCATAAACCACGGGCGGCGGCGCATAGACGACGGGCGGCGGCGGTGCGTAGTACGCGGGCGGCGGGGCCGCGTAGACCGGATATGCCGGCGCGACCGGAACACCGATGCCGATACCAACGGACACATGAGCCTGCGCTGCAGTGGTCATTCCCACCCCGAGAGCAGCAACAGCGATAGACGGAACGATCTTCTTCACTTGTATTTCTCCTGGCGGCTCGGCCGTGTTGACCGGGTCGCATGACGGTCATGCTCTGAACTCAATGTATCGAAAAAGCCTGCATGCCGTTGTCTGCATTTGTTGCAAATTGCAATTGCGGGAAAGCGGTTCGTTAGCCGGGGCTTTTTTGTCATTCTTCAGATGACGCGCATCGTATCGAAAATCAAGGCTTTGGACGATCGTTCGATGCGGATCGGGCATCCTGACCGGCTTGTTCGAAGGGATCTGTGGCGCGTCGGTAATCTTTAATTACAAATTCGCCGAATGGCCGTTGCGGACGCGCATCATCGCGTCCTGCGTGCTTCGCGTCCGCCAAAAGGAAAACGCCCGGCCGACTGGCCGGGCGTTCTGCATGTTCCGCTTCAAAAGAGCTTCAAAAGAGCTTCAAACGAGCATCAACCGACTTTCACATACGTGAACTCGCGCGTGACATTCGGCGGCACATAGGCGCCGCTAATCTTCACCCGAGGGCTGAGCCGCTTCTTCTGATCCCACCAGCGACGGCGTTGAGAATGCGTGAGGAACCGCAAGTGCTTTCGGTAAGCAAAGATGCTCATCGTAACCTCCCGAATCTGACTGCGAGACATAGAAAACCACGGTGACCGCCTATCCACTCCTACGGAAAATCCTGAAAGCAGTTTTCGCGCCTGCCCGCACGGCCATCGGCTGACATGCGTCGCGAGCGGTCCTGAAAGCGTCAGTTGACCGCGAAACGCACGTTTGTGTGCGCCCAAACCACCTGCCAAAGCCGCCAGATCGCGCCCTGGATTTATTGGAGCGCGATACTGCTGCTTCCTTCTTCAGTCCCGTCGGGAGCAGGAACCATGTCCCAGCCCTCCTTGCCGCGCCTGGGTTTCGTCGGCGCGGGCCGGATTGCGCGTTGTCTTGCGCTCGGCTTCGCACGCGCCGGATATCCCGTCACGGCTATCGCGAGCCGCACGCCGGAATCGGCGCGGCAGCTTGCCAGTCAGATCGAATTCTGCGCCGCGTATGACGACCCTCAGCGGGCCGTCGAGTCGGCGGACATACTCTTTTTAACCGTCCCGGACGACAGCATCGGTACGACAGCGAACACACTCGCCTTTCCAGCGCGAGCGGCGCCCGGCAAGGAAGCCTGGGCCGTCGTGCATTGCAGCGGCGCGTCGCCCGTCGAACTGCTGGCCCCGGCTCGGGACCAGGGCGCGTCGATCGGCGGTTTTCATCCACTTTACCTGTTCAGCGGCGATTTGACAGACGTCGACCGGATCGCCGGCTGCTCGGTGACGATCGAGGCCGACGGCGCGCTAAAAGACGCGCTGGTGGCGCTCGCCGGCGCGCTGCACTGCCATCCGCTGTCGATTCCCGCCGACGGCCGCCTGCTGTATCACGCGGCAGCGCACTACGCGGCGGGATTCGCGCTGTGCAGCCTCGCCGAAAACGTGAACCTGTGGCGCAAGCTCGGATTCGACGAGCACGACGCGCTGCGCGCACTGCTGCCGATGATGACGCGCACGCTCGAAACCGCCCGCGACCGCGGCCTCGCCAACGCGCTGGCAGGCCCCGTTTCACGCGGCGACGTCGGCGTGGTGGAAAAGCAACTGTCGCTGCTGGAAGGGCTGGGCGGCGATCACGGCGCGCTGTTCGGGCTGATGTCGAGGCGGGCCGTCGCGCTCGCGCGCCAGCGTGTGACGCCGCCCGTCGCCATCGACGCGATCGCCGCCGCTGTCGAACAGTCGCTCAGCCGCACGCTTCAAGGCGCAGCGAAAGGTGCAAGCGCGGAGTAAGCCGTGATAATGTGACGTCCGGCATGAACGGGGCCATCATGACTACCGCCCGCGACGGGATCGGCGGCACGGACGGTCCCATCGACAAGGCCGGCCACCACGCGGGCAACGACACGCAGCAGGCGCACGACGCCCGCCCTGCGCTTCGTGACCAACCGACGAGAACGCACAATGATCAAGGTCAGCATCCTCTATCCGTATCGAGAAGGCGGACGTTTCGACGTCGACTATTACTGCGGCACGCACATGCCGCTCGCCGCGAAACTGTTCGGCGCAGCGCTGAAGGGCTGGTCGGTCGACATCGGCATCAACGCCGGCCCGCCGGGCTCGCCGCCGCCGTTCGTCGCCGCGGGGCACTTTCTGTTCGACACCGTCGAGGCGTTTTACGAAGTCTTCAAACCCGCCAGCGACACATTGCTCGCCGACATTCCCAACTACACGGACGGCGGCAACGGCAAAATCCTGATCAGCGAAATCAAGGTCGCCGTCTAACCCCGGCGATCCGCGCGCGCGTTCTGGCGAGTTCCTTGCCGTTCGTCGTGCGTTCGATGTTGTCAGCCGTCCGCCGGCCCGCCGGCGCCACGCGTCCCGCCTGCCGGGACGTTTTCTGAAGGAAAGGATCCACGATGTTCGGCGATATCGCCCGTTTTCTGCTCAATACCGTCTTCACGCTGTTCGGCGCGGCGCTGCTGCTGCGCGCCTGGCTCCAGTTCATCCGCATGCAGCCGTACAACCCGGTGTCGAGTGCCGTGATGCAGGCGACCAACTGGCTCGTGCTGCCGCTGCGCAAGATCATTCCGAGTACGCGCAGCATCGACTGGGCGAGCCTCGTCGCCGCGCTGATCACGTCGATCGTCTATGTCGTGCTGATGGTCGCGATCGTCGGCGTCGATCCGCTCGGGCTGATGCCGTCGCTGCTGATCGTCGCGCTGCTGACGGTCGTCAAGTGGGCGCTGAACCTGCTGATCTGGCTGACGATCCTGATGGCGCTGCTGTCGTGGCTCAATCCGCGTTCGCCCGCCATGCCGATTTTGTATCAGCTGACGGCGCCGTTTCTCGATCCGCTGCGCAAGATCATGCCGCGCTTTGGCGGCATCGATCTGTCGCCGATCCTGCTGTTCGTGATCGTCCAGGTGCTGCTGATGGTCGTGACGCGCGCAGCCGTGTCGCTGACGCTGTTCGGCATCTGATACGCGCCTGATTCCGCTTGATTCCACTCGATGCCGGGTGCCGCGCGCATCCGGCGATTTGCCCAAAGCCGGCGAATCCGCGTAAAATAGCGCGCTCTGCGGGCGTCGTATAATGGTAATACCCTAGCTTCCCAAGCTAGAGCCGTGGGTTCGATTCCCATCGCCCGCTCCACTTTCAGCCGCTCCCTCTGCCGCAACGCGCGCATAGGGAGAGCAGGCGGAAATCCAGCGTGAGAGCCGCCTCCCTGAAGGCGGCTTTTTTATAGCGTGCTTTTATAGCGACCTCCTGTCGAGCACGGAAAGACGCGCCTCACGCCCAGTCAGTTTCAGTGATTTCCGCCGCCAATCTTGCCTTCATCACGATGATTCACGATCCGAACGAAGCCGGTCTGCCGCGCGATCCCTCCCAACTCACGGACGACGAACTGCCGGAAATCGCTGACGCCGCTGCGTCGGACAACCCGCTGCATCTGCGCCGCATCCGCAGCTTTGTGACGCGCGCCGGCCGAGTGTCGACGGGCCAGCGCCGCGCGATGGACGAACTCGGCCCGCGCTACGTCGTGCCCTATTCGCCTGAGCAGCCTGACTGGGAAGCCGTTTTCGGCCGCCGTGCGCCGCGCATTCTGGAAATCGGCTTCGGCATGGGCGCGACGACGGCGGAAATCGCGACGCATCGCTCGAACGACGACTTTCTCGGCGTCGAAGTGCACGAGCCGGGCGTCGGCGCGCTGCTCAAGCTGATGGGCGAGCACAATCTGTCGAACATCCGCATCATCCAGCACGACGCCGTCGAAGTACTCGAAAACATGATCGCGCCCGAGAGTCTGGACGGCGTGCATATCTTCTTTCCCGATCCGTGGCACAAGGCGCGCCATCACAAGCGCCGCCTGATCCAGCCGAAGTTCGTCGCGCTGCTGGTGTCGCGGCTGAAGCCGGGCGCGTACATCCATTGCGCGACCGACTGGCAGAACTACGCAGAACAGATGCTCGAAGTGCTGGGCGCGGAACCCGCACTCGAAAACACCGCCAAGGATTACGCGCCGCGTCCCGACTATCGCCCTGTGACGAAGTTCGAGAAGCGCGGCCTGCGCCTTGGGCACAGCGTGTGGGATCTGATCTACAAGCGTCGTCCGAATAGCTGAAGCACACTGGCTTAATCGGCAACAAAAAAGGCCTGCGGTTTGCACACCGCAGGCCTTTTTCATATTCGGCGTTTCAAAAGACGTCAATCCGCCCAGCTCAAACCGCCGCTATAGCCGATCAGCAGGATCAGCAGACCGAAGCCGATCCGATACCACGCAAACGCGCTGAAATCGTGCGCGGCGATGTAGCGCAGCAGCCAGCGCACGCAAGCGAACGCGCTGACGAACGCGGCCAGAAAACCGATCGAGAAAAGCCCGAGCGCATCCGTCGACAGTTCGTGCCAGCCCTTGTGCAGCTCGTACACCGTCGCGCCGAAGATGATGGGGATTGCGAGGAAGAACGAGAACTCGGTCGCCACGCGCCGGTCGAGCCCGAACAGCATGCCGCCGATGATCGTCGAACCGGAGCGCGACATGCCCGGAATCAGCGCGAAGCATTGCGCGAGACCGACCTTGAGCGCGTCGAGCGGCGTCATGTCGTCGACCGAATGGACGCGCGCCCGAACGTCCGGCCGGTTGCGCTGCCGCGCCTCGACCCAGAGGATCAGCACGCCGCCGACCACCAGCGCGAACGCGACAGGCACGGGCGAAAACAGCACCGCCTTGATCGCTTTTTCGAACAGCAGCCCGAGCACGATCGCCGGAATGGTCGCGATGATCACGTTGAGCGTGAAGCGCCGCGCTTCGGTGCGCGTCGCGAGTCCCGACACGACGTCGATGATGCGCTGCCGGAATTCCCAGCACACGGCGAGAATCGCGCCGAGCTGGATCACGACATCGAAAGTTTTTTCCTGCGGGACATCGAAGTTCAGCAAACTGCCGGCCACGATCAGGTGACCCGTGCTCGACACCGGCAAAAATTCGGTCAAGCCTTCCACGACGCCGAGAATGAGCGCCTTCAACGTGATGATCCAGTCCATCCGTGGCCTTTTCGCTTGGAGTTGGTAGGCAAAACGGCTGCGTCAGCAAGGTCGGCGCGGCCGCCCGGCCGCGCGTGTGTCACTTTTCGACGATCTGCACGCGTATGCCGTTTGTAAGGACCGTGATTGTACCGGGTTCGTAATTCACTCCGGCAAATTGCAGCTGCTCGGGCTTGAATGTGTAGACGGGATAGTTGGTCAGCAGCTGGGTGGCGAGCACTGCCGCGGCCGCGTTGATCTGCTGCGTATAGGCCTGCGCGTTGCCGTCGACGCTCACGTTGTCGACATTCGGCTGGCGCAGCACGACGGAACGGCTTTGTGGATCGTATTCGAGCTGGCTCGACAGTGTGAACACGCCGTTCACCGGCTGCTGCAGGAACGGACTCGCGAGCCGCGCATCGAGCCGCACCGAGACGCGGTTCGTATCGGGCAGCAAGCCGACAACGGGATTGCTCAGCGCGACATCGAACACCTGCGACACCGTGCGCTGATACGGAAACTTGCGCTGTACGGCGTCCTGAACCTGCTTCTGCGAAAACGTGTAGTGATCCGGAATAAACGGGAACGTCGACGTTGCGCATGCGACAAGCGGCGCCGTGATGCCTGCGGCCACGCAGACGGACAGCGCGGAAACCAGAAAGCGGCGCCGTGCGGGCGCAGCGGATTGCGTCATGCAGATTCTCCTGTGGCAGGGCGAGCGCCGCGCCGGTATTGCTTTCGATGAATTGTGTTCCGTCTTTCGTGCCGCGACGCCGCCGGTCACGGGCGCGTATCGGCTTCCAGACGCGTGAGCCAGACGAGCGCTTCGTCGCGCGAACTGCCGCACATATCCGGCTGTGGCTGTAGACCCGAACAGCACGCCGGACGTTCCGGCTTGCCGAAGATCGCGCAGCGCAGATCGTCGCCGAGCTGCACGCAGCGTACGCCCGCGGGCTTGCCGTGCGGCATGCCGGGAATCGGGCTCGAAATCGACGGCGCGATGCAGCACGCGCCGCAATTCGGGCGGCACGCGTGATCCGGCGCAGCGGACGGCGTGTGAGACAAAGGGAGAGACACGACAGACTTCCTGATACACGAGTACACGAAACGGCGCTCAAATCCGCAAAACCTTGACGCCGATCAACCGACATTGTGCCATCTGACGCGTTGCGACCTTTTTACTCAATGTCTCATAGACGCACGCCCTTACACTCGTTCGAGCTCAACCCACGCTCGCACGTCGCCTGTCCAGATCATCTGGCCCGACGAAATCAGGCGCGCGTCTGGAGACCGATTCGATGAACACCGCGCCTTCTTTCCCTTCGGCGGATTCGCTGTTCCGTCCCGACCTGCTCGCGAAGTACAGCGCGAACGGACCACGCTACACGTCGTACCCGACGGCCCTCCAGTTCCGCGACGACTTCTCGCCCGACGACTACCGCCGCGCCGCCGCCGACAAAGGCGCATCG
This sequence comes from Paraburkholderia sabiae, assembly GCF_030412785.1. Lineage (NCBI taxonomy): Bacteria > Pseudomonadati > Pseudomonadota > Betaproteobacteria > Burkholderiales > Burkholderiaceae > Paraburkholderia > Paraburkholderia sabiae. The sequence continues at coordinate 714,741 of NZ_CP125295.1, read as the reverse complement.
GAAACCGGTCTCTCGCTGTACTTCCACATTCCGTTTTGCGACACCGTCTGCTTCTATTGCGGCTGCAACAAGGTGGTGACGAAGAACCGCGCGCGCTCGGCGCCGTATCTCGCGCGGCTCAAGCGCGAAATCGCGCTGCAGGCCGAACTCTTCGATACGTCCCGGCCTGTGACGCAGTTGCATTGGGGCGGCGGCACACCGACTTTTCTGTCGCACGACGAAATGTCGGAACTGATGGCCACCACGCGCGAGCACTTCCTGCTGCGCAGCGACGCCGAAGGCGAGTTCTCGATCGAAGTCGATCCGCGCGAGGCGCCGCCGAAAACCATCGTGCATTTGCGCAATCTCGGCTTCAATCGTTTGAGCCTCGGTGTGCAGGACTTCGATCCCGTCGTGCAGCGCGCGATCAATCGCATCCAGCCGCTCGAAATGACGGCGAGCGTAATCCGCGCCGCGCGCGCGACGGGTTTTCATTCGATAGGCGTCGATCTCATCTACGGCCTGCCGTATCAGACGGTGAGCAGCTTCAGCAGGACGCTCGATACGATGCTCGAACTCGCGCCCGACAGGCTCTCCGTCTTCGGCTACGCGCACATGCCGCAACTTTTCAAGATGCAGCGGCAGATGGATCCGTCGACGCTGCCCTCGCCCGCTGAGCGGCTCGCGATTTTGCAACGCGTCGTCGAGCGACTGACGGACGCGGGCTATGTGTATATCGGCATGGACCATTTCGCGCTGCCCACCGACGAACTCGCGCGTGCGCAGGCGCAGCGCACACTGCATCGCAACTTCCAGGGCTACAGCACGCGTGCCGAGTGCGATCTGATCGGCTTCGGGGCATCGTCGATCGGCAAGGTCGGCGATGTGTACGCGCAGAACGCGAAAGACCTGACGGGCTACGCAGCGGCCATCGACACAGGCGAGCTGGCGATCACACGCGGCGTGCGTCTATCCGCCGACGACCGGCTGCGGCGCGACATCATCACCCAGCTGATGTGCAACCTGGAATTGCGTTTCGACGAATTCGAGGCCGCGTACGGCATCCGCTTTCAGGACACGTTCGCGCCCGAACTGGAACGGCTGCGCGCCTTCGAGGACGACGGGCTCGTGAAGATCGGCGCGGGACGGCTCGATGTGCAGGTGGCTGGGCGGATGCTCGTGCGCAACATCGCGATGGTGTTCGACCGTTATCTGGGCCAACAGTCGATGCAGCGGTTTTCCCGAACGGTGTAACGGCGTCGGCTTGCCCGCGAGCGGGTTTTCGGCCATAATCTGCGTCTTCGCCCGGCAGCCCGACGTCAAAGCGCCGGTGCAGTCGCAAGAAATGCCCAGGTGGTGAAACAGGTAGACGCAGGGGACTCAAAATCCCCCGCCGCAAGGCGTGCCGGTTCGAGTCCGGCCCTGGGCACCAGAATTCAGCTTCATCTCACTGAACCCGCGTTCATCCATCGGATGCCGCGGGTTTTGTGTTTTCTGGCCGCCTTCGAAACCCAAAAAAAACCAAAAAGACAAAAGCCGGATCGCCTCACGGCGAATCCGGCTTTTTTGCATCATGTGTCATGCGGCTCAGCGAAAATTCACCGCCCGCCCGTTGCCCCCGCCAGCCGATGCGCCGCCGCGCGTCGGCGCTTCACCACATAGCCGATCCACATCACGAAGAGCCACACAGGCACCAGCAGCACCGACACATTGAGTCCCGGCGTCATCGCGAGAATCACGAGCACCATCGCCATGAACGCGAGGCAGAGCCAGTTGCCGAGCGGGAACCACAGCGACTTGAAGACGAGCGTCTCGCCCTGCGCAAGCATCGCGCGACGCGACTTCAGATGCGTCAGGCTGATCAGCGACCAGTTCAGCACCAGCGCTGCGACGACGAGCGCCATCAGCACGTCGAGCGCCTTCGCGGGAATCAGGTAATTGATGATCACGCAAGCGAACGTCGCGAGCGCCGACAGCCCGATCGCCATATACGGCACGCCGCGTTTGTCCACCTTTAGCAGCGCGCGCGGCGCATTGCCCTGCTCCGCGAGACCGTACAGCATGCGGCTATTCGCATAGACGCCGCTGTTGTACACCGACAGCGCCGCCGTCAGCACGACGACGTTAAGAACATTCGCCGTCAAACCCGCGCCGATCTGCGAAAAGATCATCACGAACGGACTGCCGCCTTCCGCGACCTGATTCCACGGATACAGCGACAGCAGCACGACCAGCGAGCAGATGTAGAAAATCAGAATCCGGTAGATCACCTGATTCACGGCCTTCGGAATGCTCTTCTGCGGATCGTCGGCTTCGGCGGCCGTGATGCCGATCAGTTCCAACCCGCCGAACGAGAACATGATCACCGCGAGCATCATGAACAGGCCATTGAAGCCGTGCGGGAAGAAGCCGCCGTGGCTCCACAGGTTCGAGATCGATGCCTGCGGACCGCCGTTGCCGCTCAGCAGCAGATAGCCGCCGAACAGGATCATGCCGATCACGGCCACGACCTTGATGATCGCGAACCAGAACTCAGTCTCGCCGTATGCCTTCACGTTCGTGAGGTTGATCGCGTTGATCACGACGAAGCACACGAGCGCCGACACCCACGCCGGCACGTCCGGCCACCAGAAGTGCACATAAGTGCCGACAGCCGTCAGTTCGGCCATGCTCACGAGCACGTACAGCATCCAGTAGTTCCAGCCCGACAGGAAGCCCGGGAAATCGCCCCAGTACTTGTACGCGAAGTGGCTGAACGAACCCGCAACGGGTTCCTGCGCAACCATTTCGCCGAGTTGACGCATGATCAGAAACGCAATGAATCCGCCGATCGCGTAGCCGAGAATCATCGACGGTCCCGCCGATTTCAAAACCCCCGCCGATCCCAGAAAAAGCCCCGTACCGATCGCGCCGCCCAGCGCGATCAGCTGGATATGGCGGTTCTTCAGCCCACGCTTCAGGCCGTCATGCTGCTGTCCGTTAAGTCCGTCACTCAAGATGTCTCACTCCACTGCATTGCACTCAACCGAATCCGCGCCGGGCCGATCGTACCCGTGCGGAAAAATCATAAATTGTACCCTTCGGCTCAGTGCTCGCCCGCCCTGCTCAACCGAACCACCGAGACGGTCCATGTCAGAACTTGCGCCACGGATTTCCATGCTCCCGCCAAATCGTTGCGCAACGTGTCCGAAAACTCCGTGCGATTGCGGTTGTCACCCTGGCTTGCGTTCGGTATGTTCCCAGAATCCCGTCCAGCCGATGGAGTCGCCATGTCGCCGAAACATCTGCTCTATGCCGTTCTCCTTGGCGCGTTCGTCGCCACAACCGGCGTCCATGCGCAGACGGGACAACCCGCGGCGCAGCCCGCGCCATCGGCGGCGCCCGATGCCGAGCCTGCTGCGCCCGCGCCTTCCGCCACGGAAGCCACGCCGCCAGCTGCACCACCCGCAGCACCGGCTCCCGCTCCCGCGCCTCGCCCCACCGCGGCTTCCACGCCACCCAGCGGTCCCGTGCAGAACATCGTGCTCGTACATGGCGCGTTCGTCGACGGATCGAGCTGGAACGGCGTGATCGCGCGCTTGCAGAAGAAGGGGTATCGCGTCGCGTCGGTGCAGATTCCGCTGACCTCGGCCGCCGAGGACATCGCGGCCACCAGACGCGTGCTCGCGCAACTGACCGGCCCGACTGTGCTGGTCGGCCATTCGTGGGGCGGCTTCGTGATTACGGAGGCGGGCTCGGGACCGGATGCATCGAAGGTCGTCGGCCTCGTCTACGTGGCGGCGATCGCGCCGGATATCGGCGAATCGTCGGTCGATATTCTCAAGCGCGGCCCGCAGATGCCCGCCGGCTCGGCGATGACGAAGGACAGCAGCGGCTTTCTGTGGCTCGACCCGGCGCGCTATCACGCCGACTTCGCCGCCGACGTCCCCGAAAACCTGACCCGCGTGCTCGTCGCCGCGCAGCAGCCGATCGCGGCCAAGTCCTTCGAAGAGCGCGCGACACAAGCCGCGTGGCGCTACAAGCCGTCGTGGTACATCGTGACGACGCGCGACCGCGCGGTGTCGCCGGAAATCCAGCGCTGGATGGCGCATCGCATCGGCGCGACGATCGTCGAAACGCCGTCGAGCCATCTGCTGCCCGTCGCGCACGCAGGCGCGGCGGCCGATGCGATCGACCGCGCGGCGAAGGAGTTCGGCAAGGAGTAAGCGCCGTGCTGTCTGGCGCATAACCCTTCACGATGGCTTCACGAAGAAGCCATCGCGCCGCTGTCAGGAATCCGCGCGAGCCGCGCCGCCGGCGATATCACGATGATCCACGCCTGCACGGCAAAGCCGAGCGCGGCCGCGACCAGACAGGCGTCCATGCCGAAGCGCGCGCTGATCGCCGCGCCCAGCAGCGCGCCCACGGGCCGCGCGCCGTACGTCGCCGTGCTGTTGAGCGCCGACACGCGGCCCATCATGCCGGCGGGCGTAATCGCCTGACGCAGCGTCGTCGAACCGACCGTCCACAGAATCGGCCCCGCGCCGAGCAGGAAGAAGCTCGCCGCCGCGAGCCAGAACGACGGCACGGCGAGCGTCGCGACCATCGCGAGCGAAGCGGCCAGTCCACAGAACGGCCCGACGATCAGCGTGCGTCCGAACGTCACCCGCCGCGCGACGGAAGGCGCGGCCAGCGCGCCGCACACCATGCCGACGCCGTACGCGCCGAGCGTCACGCCGACAGCCGTCGCGCCCAGCCCCAGCCGATGCACGGCATACGGCACATACACCGCCTGCAGCGTGAAGAAGCCGATATTGAAGAATACGGCCGTCGCGAGCATCGGACGCAGCAACTCGTCGCCGAACACGAAGCGCGCGCCGTCGCGCAGTTCGAGCATGAAGTGGCGCGTGACCGCAGCCGCGCGCGGCGGCTCGCGCAAGCCGGCCAGCAGCGCCGCCGCCAGTGCCGACAAGCCCGCTGCGCATCCATACGCCCAGCCCGCGCCGATCCATCCGACCAGCAGCCCGCCCAGCGCCGGCCCCGCCGAATACGCGACGCTGCGCGCAAGCTCGATACGTCCGTTGGCGACGGGAAGCGCATCGCGCGCGACGAGCGCGGGCACGAGCGCGGGCGCGGCGACGCTGTACGCGACCGTGCCCGTCGCGCCGAAAAAGCCGAGCACGGCGAGCAGCGGCAACGTCAACGCGTGAGAGAGCACGAGCAGCAGCACGGTTGCCATCGCCAGCGCACGCACACCTTCCGACACGGCCATCAGCGCGCGGCGCGAACGTCGGTCGGCATAGACGCCCAAGGGAATCGAAAGCAGCAGGAACGGCAAGGTCTGCGCCGTCTGCAAGAGCCCCGTATCGCGGGCGCTCGCGCCGAGCGTGAACACGGCGACGAGCGGCGCGGCGGCGAGACTGATCTGCTCCGCCGACTGCGCGATCAGGTTCGACCACGCAAGCTGCTGAAACGGCGCGGGTAACGCGGCGCGCGAGTGAGAAAAGGGAAAGCGCATCGGCTGCCTCCGTGACGCGATGACGAAAAACTCATCGTCACGGTTTCAGTCAGCCGTCGCGCTCCGCTTCTTGCTCTGTGATTCCGTCAGACCACGACGTGCAGCAAGCGCCCCTCAAGGCGCGTATGAAGAAGCCATGCCGCTTTCGAGCCCGTGTTCGAGCGTGGTGCGAATCAGCGAAAGGCCGCGGGCGAGCGCATCGAGCGACGTCGCGCCGCTCATGCAGATGCGGATTGCGTGCGGCGCGGCATTGCGGCCGATCACGAAGCTGTCCGCCGTCTTCACGAGCACGCCCTCCTGACGCAGCGCCGCCGCGAATTCCGCCGCGCGCCACGGTTCGGGCAGCGGCAGCCACAGATGCGAACTGGTCGGCGCCTGCCGATAGGCGACGTCCGTCAGCGCATCGTTCGCGACGGCATGTTCCGCATCGATCCGCGCACGCTGCAACGCATTGAGCCGGTCCATCTCGCCGCTTTCGATCCAGCGCGACACGATCTCGGCCATCAGCGGCGCCGTCATCCAGCAGTCGCTGCGGATCACAGCGGCGATCTTCGAGCACCACGCGCTCGGCGCCTGCAGATAGCCGACGCGCAGCCCCGGCGCGACCGACTTCGACAGCCCCGCGATCAGAAACGCCTGTTCCGGCATGCGCACCGCGAGCGGCTCGGGCGGCGTTTCGAGCAGCATCGCCGGGACGATGTCTTCGATCAGCAGCACGCCATGGCGCTGCAGGATTTCCGCGACGGCGTCGCGCCGTTCCGCCGACATCGTCGCCGTAGTCGGATTGTGGATAGTCGGCACGCAGAAGATCGCGCGCGGATGCAGCGACTTGCACGCGAGTTCCAGCGCGGCGGGCACGAGCCCTTCCTGATCGATCTCGACACCCACGAGATGCAGCCGCAACTGCCGCGCGAGCGCGATGATGCCGGGATAGCTGACCACTTCCGCGAGCACGGTATCGCCGGGACGCGTGACGGCACGCAGCACCGACGCGAGCGCATGCTGCGCGCCCTGCGTGACGAGCACGCGCGACGCGCTCGCCGGACTGCCCGCGCGACCGAGCCACGCGGCGCCCGCGAGACGATGGCGCATCGAGCCCGCCTCGGGCGCGTATTGCAGCAGTTCGGCCGTGAGGCGCTGATCGGTGGCGATGTCGGCGAGCGTGACGGAAAGCGCAGCCGCTTCTTCCGTCGACTGCGGGACGTTCTGGCCGAGGTCGATCAGCGGCGGCGCGCTGGCCGCGCCGGGGCGCAGCATCGTGTAGCCGTTCGCGACGGGTGGCAATTCACGCGAGCGAGCCTGCGCGACATACGTGCCGTCGCCGACGCGCGCGTTCGCGAGTCCCTGGCGCTCCAGTTCGGCATACGCGCGGCTGATCGTGCCCGTCGTCACCCGCAGTTCGCTTGCGAGCGAACGGTGCGGCGGCAGCTTTTCGCCGGCGGGCAATTGACCGTTGAGGATGGCCTGCGCGAACGCGCGCGCAATGACCTGGTATTTCGGTTCGCTGCCCGCCTCGATTCTCGGCAGCCAGGCATTCATCGCCATGATGCGACGGTCTCCGGTAGTTCGTTGAGTTGTGTCATTCGGATGATACGCACTGCATATCCCAGAATTGGATGCAGTCATTTACTTTTATTGAAGCGATTGAGTTGCCTGCTGCAGCTTCATAGCATTGCGTCATTCTTATCCCATCCGGGATGCATCGTCTGCGGATTGAATGCGGCACCGCATCAATCAATCGGCGAAAGCATCGGCATGGGACCCAGGCAAAGGCAAAAAAACGCCGACGCCGGTCAACAGGAGGAGACGCCTGATGGATCGTGAAGCAAGCCAGGTCGTGAATCAGACTGCACACAGTGCACACGCGGCCCGGATTACCCGGATCGAGATTACGCACCACCAGCTGGTGCTCGATCCGCCCTTCCCCGCCTCCTGGGATAGCCAGCCGCGCCGCAAATTTCCCGCGACGATCGTGCGCGTGCACGACGACGCCGGCCGCGTCGGCTTCGGCTCCGGCGACGCGATGTACGGCTTCGCGGATTACCAGCATCTGTTCATCGGCGCCGATCCGCTCGATCTCGCGCGCCACAGTGCCGTGCTCGACAACATCGGCTTTCACGCCGGCCGTCCGTGGCCGCTCGATATCGCGCTGTGGGATCTCGCAGGGAAAATCCGCGGCAAGGCGTGCTGGCGGATGGCGGGCGGGCGCAGTCACAGGATTCGCGCGTATGCGTCGAGCGGCGTGCATCGCCGGCCCGACGAGATGGCGCGCATGGCACTGCATGTCGCCGAACGTGGCTTTCCAGCGCTCAAGATCCGCTTCGGACGTCCGCAGCTGAAAGACGATTTCGCCGTGCTCGCCGCCGTACGCGAAGCCGTCGGTGACCGACTCGAACTGATGGTCGACTGCAATCAGGGCTGGCGCATGCCTTGGGACACGGCCGCGCCGTGGACCTTCGACGAAGCGCTCGGCGTCGCGCGCGAACTCGAAAAGCAGCGCGTCTACTGGATGGAAGAGCCGCTGCATCGCGGCGACTACGACGGCATGGCGCGGCTGCGCCAGGCGGTCGCGCCGGAACTGCGCATCGCGGGCGGCGAGATGACTCGCGAGCGCTACGAGTTCGACCAGTTGCTCGCGCACGAATGCCTCGACGTGTATCAGCCGGACGTCGCGTGCTCGCTCGGCATGGAAGGTCTGCGCAAGCTCGCGCAAGCCGTCGAGGCGCGCGGCAAGGTCTTCACGCCGCACACGTGGGGCAACGGCATCGGCGTCGCCGCGAATCTGCATCTGACGGCGGGCGCCGCGAGCGCGCCGTTCATCGAATTTCCGTACGACCCGCCCGAATGGTCGATCGAGCGCCGCGACTTCATGCTGAAGAACCCGATCGATATCGACAGCGAAGGCTGGATCACGTTGTCGGACGCACCGGGCCTCGGCCTTTCCATCGACGAAGACATCCTCGCCGCGACGCTCAGTTCCAGCAGCACGTACGGCTAAAGCAAGACCTGTAAAGCGCCCGACGACGGCGCGAAGCATCCAATCACAATCGGAGACAAACCATGCAGATCAGATCCCTGATGCGCGCCGCCACGGTCGCGCTCGCAGCGAGCGCCTTATGGCCCGCCGCTGCCCACGCCGGCAGCTGGTGCTCGGCGGGCAAGCCCGTGAGGTTCGCGGGCGTCACGTGGGAAAGCGGCGCGTTCACGTCGGAAGTCTTGCGCTTCATCACCGAGAAAGGCTACGGCTGCAAGACGGACACGGTGCCCGGCAACACGGCCGCGACGGAAACGGCGCTGTCGCGTGACGATCTGCAGGTCTGGTCCGAACAGTGGACGGGCCGCTCGGAAATCATCGCGAAGGCGGTCGCGGACGGCCACGTGAAGCTGCTCGGCGACACGCTGCCTGGCGGCACCAACGAAGGCTGGTTCGTGCCCGAGTACGTCGTCAAGGGCGACGCGAAGCGCAACATCAAACCCGTCGCGCCGAACCTGGTTTCCGTGAACGATCTGCCGAAGTACAAAGGCGTTTTCGAAGACGACGAAGAACCGGGCAAAGGCCGCTTCCTGAACTGCCCGTCGGGCTGGGACTGCGAGCGCGTGAACCGGCGCCTGCTGAAGACGCTCAATCTCGACGACTCCTATACCGACTTCCGCCCCGGCACAGGCGCGGCGCTCGATGCCGCGATCGAATCGGCGTACGCGCGCGGCAAGCCGATCCTCTTCTACTACTGGGAACCGGCAGCGCTGATGGCGAAGTACAAGTTCGTCCAGCTGAAGATGCCTGCGTTCAACCAGAAGTGCTGGGACACGCTGCGCGCGGATAACAGCGCGTCGCAGTGCGCGTCGTCGTATCTCGTGTCGCATCTGAAGGTCGGTGTGTCGACGCCGTTCTATCAGGCCGAGCCGCAACTGATGGACACGTACTCGAAGGTCAGCTTTCCGATGGACTTCCTCAACAAGACCATCCTCGACATGACGAGCAAGAAGATCGACGGCCAGACGATGGCGAAGCAGTTCCTGCAACAGCATCCGGAAATGTGGAAGGCATGGGTGCCCGCTGACGTCGCACAGAAGGTTCAGGCTGCGCTCGCAGGCTGATGAGCAGCGACGCGTCATGACGCATCGGAGGGTTTCAACATGAATTCGATCTTCCTGCATCTGTCGATTGCCGATTGGGTGAACGACCATGTGCAATCGTTCGTCGCCGCGTACGGCGACAGCTTCCACGACTTGAGCACGGCGCTGCTGCGCTACGTGCTGGTGCCGCTCGAAGGCGCGTTGCGCGCGACGCCGCCGTGGGCAATCCTGATCGCCGTCGGGCTGCTCACGCTGAACGCGACGCGGCGCATCGGCATCGCCGGGTTCTTCGTGCTGCTGCTGTATGTGATCGGCTGCTTCGGGCTGTGGGACAAGCTGATGCAGACGCTCGCGCTGATGCTCGTCGCGACCGTGCTGTCCGTCGTGCTCGGCGTGCCGCTCGGCATCTGGGCGTCGCGCAGTCCGTGGATGCGCCGCGTGCTGCTGCCCGTGCTCGACATCATGCAGACGCTGCCGAGCTTCGTGTATCTGATCCCCGTGCTGATGCTGTTCGGCCTCGGCAAGGTGCCCGCGATTCTCGCGACGATCATCTACGCGCTGCCGCCGCTGATCCGCCTGACCGATCTCGGCATCCGTCACGTCGACGCCGATGTCGTCGAAGCGGCGCGCGCGTTCGGGACGACGCGCTGGCAGTTGCTCGTCAACGTGCAGTTGCCGCTCGCGCGGCCCAGCATCATGGCAGGTATCAACCAGACGACGATGATGGCGCTGTCGATGGTCGTGATCGCGTCGATGATCGGCTCGCGCGGACTCGGCGAAGACGTGCTCGCCGGTATCCAGACGCTCGATATCGGCAAGGGCATGCAGGCGGGTATTGCGATCGTGATTCTCGCGATCGTCATCGACCGGATCAGTCAGGGCTACGGGCAGGATCGCCGCACGCGCCGACTCGTCGCGCAACGGCGCAAGGCGAAGGCGGCGTCGCGCATTCCTTATCGCAATGCAGGCGCGGCGCGCGACGAAGAACCGGCAGTGGCAGGCAACGAAAACGCAACGCAGAGCGGCCTCGAAACCCGCGCGGCGGATTGACGGAGGGCACGGACATGTCATCGATCGAAGTCAAAAACGTGTACAAGCTCTTCGGCCCGGAAGCCGGTCATCGGCGCGTGCTCGACCTGCTCAAGAGCGGCCGGAGCAAGGCCGAAGTGCTTGCGCAGACAGGTTGCAACGTCGGCCTGAACAACGTGAGCCTGCACATTGGTTCCGGCGAAATCTACGTGATCATGGGTCTGTCGGGCTCGGGCAAGTCGACGCTCGTGCGCCACTTCAACCGGCTGATCGAGCCGACGGCGGGCGAGATCGTCATCGACGGTTCCGACGTCATCAAGCTCGATCCGCACGGCTTGCGCGAGTTGCGCCGCTACAAGGTCAGCATGGTGTTCCAGAACTTCGGTCTGCTGCCGCATCAGACCGTGCTCGACAACACCGCCTACGCGCTGCGCACGCGCGGCGAAGGCAAGGCCGAAGCGAACGAGAAGGCGCGCACGTGGCTCGGCAAGGTCGGGCTCGACGGATACGGCGATCACTATCCGGATGAGCTGTCGGGCGGCATGCGTCAGCGCGTGGGTCTCGCCCGCGCGCTCGCCGCCGACACCGACGTGTTGCTGATGGACGAAGCGTTCTCCGCGCTCGATCCGCTGATCCGAACAGAAATGCAGGATCAGTTGCTGCAACTGCAGGCGACGCTCAACAAGACCATCGTGTTCATCACGCACGATCTGGACGAAGCGCTGCGCATCGGCAATCGCATCGCGATCCTGCGCGACGGCACGCTGGTGCAGGAAGGCACGCCCGACGAAATCCTCTCGAAGCCCGCCGACGATTACGTCGCGCGTTTTGTCGAGCGCCGCTCCGGCGCGCATTGAGTGCGCATTGAGTGCGCACTGAGCGCGGGCGGCGCAGTCCGCGCGGCAGGTAAAATGCTGGCGATGAAGGCGTTCTTCGGTGGTTCGAAGAACGCCTTCGACGTTTTGATGCCGCTTGTCTGCTTCGTATCTGCTTCGTATCTGCTTTACCTTGCGCTCCCATGAATCTCGAAAGCGTTCTCTTCTCTCAAGGCTTCGGCTCGCGCCGCCAGTGCCGCGCGATGATCGCCGATGGCCTTATCTCGATCGGCGGCGCGACGCTCACCGACGCCGATGCTGATATCGACACGAACGCGCTCGTGTTCGAAGTCGACGGCACGGCGTGGCCTTTTCATGAGCGCGCTTACATCCTGCTTAACAAGCCTGCGGGTTATGAATGCTCGCGCGATCCGCAGCATCATCTGAGCGTCTTCAATCTGCTGCCCGCGCAGTTCGCGACGCGCGGTATCCAGTGCGTCGGACGGCTCGACCAGGACACGACGGGCCTGCTCCTGCTCTCCGACGATGGCCAGTTCGTCCACGCGTACACGTCGCCGAAACGCAAGGTGCCGAAGCTCTATCTCGCGACGACCCGCCATCCGCTCGACGACGCGCAGCTCGCCGCGTTGCGCGAAGGCGTGCTGCTGCATGGCGAAGCAAAGCCGATCGCCGCGGTCTCCGCTCATGCACGCAGCGATCACGAACTCGAACTGACCGTGCTCGAAGGCAAATACCATCAGGTGAAGCGGATGGTTGCGGCGGCAGGCAATCGCGTCGAAGCGCTGCATCGCGAGCGGATCGGTGGGCTCGCGCTGCCGACGACGCTCGCCGAGGGCGCATGGCAATGGCTCGATGCAGCCGACCTGGGTGCATTACGGAACGGGTAAACGACGAGCGCGCCGCTCGCCTTATCTCAAGTGCTTGAGACTACGTTGGATTCCGAACAAAACCGCAACAGAATCCTTTCGAAACGCTGCGACGCAGCATGCTTGCGTCGAACGCCCGTCCTATACTCGTATTAACAAAGATTACAAAGCGGGCAAGGAGGCGCCATGTTCACTTACGGCAACCTGGCGATGTCATACGGGATGATTGCGTTCATCGGTCTCGCGATCCTGCTGATAGGCGGCGTAGTGGCCGTCATGCATCTTCGGCACCGGTACGAGCCGAGTCTGATCGCTGCCTTGATCGGCGCATTCTGCTGCTTTCTGCTGCTGGAAGCGCTACCTGCCCTTACCTGACCGTCTGATCGCTTACCTCTCCATCACGGCTTGCCTGCGCCCGGTTGAATCCGGGCCGGGCTCGCGATCGTGCGCAGAAAATCGTCGACATCCGGATAGCGCAACTGCACGCGCAGTTCGCGCTTCAGACGCGTGTTCAGCAGGCGTCGCGATTCGCGCATGAACGACAGCATCATTTCGCCGAGCTGGCGTTCGGCTTCGTCACGCGAGATGCGCGGCGCACGTTCGACACCGAACGCGTCCGCCACGCGATCGAAGTAATCGCCCATTTTCAGCGTCGTGTCGTCGGATGCGTGAATCACACGCGATGGACGTCCGTGCGTCGCCATGCGCAACAGGATCGCAGCGAGATCGTCGGCATGGATGTGATTCGTGTAGACGTCGTCTTCATCGACGAGCGCGGGCGTGCGCTTTTCCAGCCGCGCGAGCGGCAGCCGGTTGCCCGCATAGATGCCCGGAATACGCGCGATGCTCGCTGTCAGCACCCGCCGCGTCGCCGCGCGCCGCAATTGCGTTTCCGCCGACACGCGGCGTTTCGCGCGGTCGTTGGCGGGCGCGACGGGCCGCGTCTCGTCGAGCCATGCGCCGCCGCAGTCGCCGTAGACGCCCGTCGTGCTCGCGTAGACGACACGCAAACGCCTCGGCGCATCATGGCTAGCCCGGAGAGCCGGACTACCCCCGTCGGGTACAATACTGGATGTTTTGCGTGCACGAATGACGTGCTGCGCGCGTCGCAGGCGCCCTGTCGCGACATGACGGGCATGGCGGATGCGCGGCGCCGCTAACGTGGCAGTCAAGGTGGCGATCAGCGCGCGCGTGCGCGTGTCTTCATCGCCGGTTTTTTGCGGAGGCGCGAGATGCAGCACGGTCGGCGCGAGACGCGCGATACGCGAGAGACTCGCACGCACGTCGAGATCGCCGACGATCGGCGTGACGCCCGCCGCGCGCAGTTCGTCGCGGCGCTCGGCGTGACTCGTGAGCGCATAGAGACGCGCGCGTCGTTGCAGTTGCCGCACACAGCGCATGCCGACATCGCCGCAACCGACGATCAGCAAGCGCGGCCTGCGCATATTTCGTGTCGCTTTCATCGTGGACGCATTGTAGCTGCGATCCACGATACGCATTGGTTACCGACTCCCTGTATTCGAAGATTGAACGCATATGGCATTTAACGTAACGCTCCGGCAAAGCGGCCGGCAGTTTCAGGTGGAACCCGACGAACCCGTGCTGACGGCCGCCCTTCGCCAGGGCATCGGTCTGCCGTACGGCTGCAAGAACGGCGCATGCGGCTCGTGCAAGGGTGCCGTCGTCGGCGGTGAAGTCGAGCAGCGCGCGCATTCGTCGTCGGCGCTGTCGAACGACGAGAAGACGCGCGGCATGGCGCTGCTGTGCTGCACGACGGCCTGCACCGACCTCGAAATCGACATCCGCGAAATCACGGGCCTCGGCGACGTGCAGATCAAGAAGCTGCCGTGCCGCGTGAATGCGATCGAGCGCGTGGCCGACGACGTCGTCGTGCTCAAGCTGCAACTGCCCGCAAACGAGCGTCTGCAGTACATGGCCGGCCAGTACCTCGAATTCATCCTGAAGGACGGCAAGCGGCGCAGCTATTCGATGGCGAATGCGCCGCACACGGAAGGTCCCGTCGAGCTGCACATCCGTCACATGCCGGGCGGCGCGTTCACGGATCACGTCTTCAACACGATGAAGGAGCGCGACATCCTGCGCTTCGAGGCGCCGCTCGGCACCTTCTTCCTTCGCGAAGAATCGGACAAGCCGATCGTGCTGCTCGCTTCGGGCACGGGCTTCGCGCCGCTGAAGGCGATCGTCGAGCATGCCGCGTTCAAGAACATCACGCGCCCGATGACGCTCTACTGGGGCGCGCGTCGCAAGAAAGACCTGTACATGATGGAGCTCGCCGAGCAATGGGCGCGCGAGATCCCGAACTTCAAGTTCGTGCCTGTGCTGTCCGAGCCGGACGCGGACGACGCATGGACGGGCCGCACGGGCTTCGTTCATCGCGCCGTCATCGAAGATCTGCCAGACTTGTCGGCGTATCAGGTGTACGCGTGCGGCGCACCTGTCATGGTCGAATCGGCGCAGCGCGATTTCACGCAGCATCATCGCCTGCCGGAAGACGAGTTCTATGCGGATTCGTTCACGAGCGCAGCCGATCTCGCGAACCCCGTCTGATCGTTGCGCAGTCATCCGCATCGACTGATTGGCGGAGATGAAACCGGCCGGCAAACGTGAAGACATGCAAATTGCAGGTTTACATGGGCGCCGGCATTGTCGTATTCTTTCGCGCATGAACCGCATCCTGTCCGAACTTCGACGTCGCCGCTCGCTGCTCCCTTAGGGGCGCCGCTGGCTTCGTCACGGATTCGCGCGAACAACGCGCAAGCAGTTCGAATCATGAAAGCCACGGCATGCCGTGGCTTTTTGTATTTCTGGCGTTTCCTTTCTTTCCGTTGCTGGGCCATTTTGTCCGAGGCGGTTTCTTATCCCTGTTTGCCTGGAGCCTGTAGCCATGAACTTCAATGAGTATCCGATCGATTCGCTGATGTACATCACGAACCGGCCCGAAATCGTTTTCACGCACGGCAAGGGCTCGTGGCTCTATGACAACACCGGCAAGCGATATCTGGATTTCATTCAGGGCTGGGCCGTGAACAGCCTGGGCCATTGCAACGACGGCGTAATCGAAGCGCTCACGCAGCAGGCGCGCACGCTGATCAATCCGTCGCCGGCGTTCTACAACGAGCCGATGGCGAAGCTCGCCGGCCTGCTCACGCAACACAGCTGCTTCGACAAGGTGTTCTTCACGAACAGCGGCGCCGAAGCGAACGAAGGCGCGATCAAGCTCGCGCGCAAGTACGGCAAGAAGTTCAAGAACGGCGCGTACGAGATCATCACGTTCGATCACGGCTTCCACGGCCGCACGCTGGCGACGATGTCGGCGAGCGGCAAGCCCGGCTGGGACACGATTTATGCGCCGCAGGTGCCGGGCTTCCCGAAGGCCGATCTGAACGACATCGCTTCCGTCGAGAAGCTGATCACCGACAAGACCATCGCCGTGATGCTCGAGCCGATCCAGGGCGAAGGCGGCGTGCTCCCGGCCACTCGTGAGTTCATGCAGCAACTGCGCGAGCTGACGACGAAGCACAATCTGCTGCTGATCGTCGATGAAGTGCAAAGCGGTTGTGGCCGTGCGGGGACGCTGTTCGCGTACGAGCTGTCGGGCATCGAGCCGGACGTGATGACGCTGGCGAAGGGCATCGGCAGCGGCGTGCCGCTCGGCGCGCTGCTGTGCAAGAAGCATGTCGAGGTGTTCGAAGCGGGCGACCAGGGCGGCACGTATAACGGCAATCCGCTGATGACGGCAGCCGGCTATTCGGTGATCTCGCAGCTGACGGCGCCCGGTTTTCTCGAAGGCGTGCGGGCGCGCGGCGAGTATCTGCGCGCGAAGCTGCTCGAACTGTCGGCAGAGCGCGGCTTCGAGGGCGAGCGCGGCGAAGGTCTGCTGCGTGCGTTGCTGCTCGGCAAGGACATCGGCAACCAGATCGTCGAGAAGGCGCGGCTGATGCAGCCTGACGGCCTGTTGCTCAACGCTGCGCGTCCGAATCTGCTGCGCTTCATGCCCGCGCTCAATGTGACGACGGAAGAGATCGATCAGATGATGTCGATGCTGCGGTCGATTCTGGATACGCTGTGATAGACGCGCCACTGTCGATCCGCGCGTTCGATGCGGCCGACACGGATGCCGTGATTGCGTTGTGGCTCGAAGCGTTCCCGGAGTATGGGGATACGAGCAGGCCGCAGCGCAATCCGCATCTTTCAATCAAGAACAAGCTCACTACGCAGCCTGAGTTGTTCTTTGTTGCTGTTGCCGGTGCCCGGATTGTGGGCACTGTGATGGCGGGGTATGACGGGCATCGCGGGTGGATGTATTCGCTTGCCGTTGATTTTGCCTGCCGGCGGCATGGGATTGGGACTCGACTCGTGCGTCACGCCGAGGCCGCTCTTGCTGCTCGCGGTTGTCCTAAAGTAAATCTTCAGGTGCTTAGCGTGAAAGCCGATATCCGTGGGTTTTATGAGGCACTCGGGTATCGGGTCGATGATGTCGTTAGTCTCGGGAAGAGGCTCGATCTTGTCTGCGACGCTGGGTAGTGGTTTGGTTTTCGCTTTGCTGGCATCCGCGATTCGTTAGCGTTGTTCATGCGTTGCCCCTGTGCGGGGCGGCACCTACTTTTCTTTGCAGCGGCAAAGAAAAGTAGGCAAAAGAAAGCCGCTTTAACCCTCCGGTGCCTGCCGGGATAGCGCTACGGCGCACTGTCCTTGAGTTGTCGCGCAGCGACGCGACACTCCGTAGAAAGCCCGCAGTCAACCGCACGCGTCGTGAAAGACTCGACCCAGTTGGGGCACATTCGGCTGGCTTGTTGACTTGTGCTTCGACTCCGCAAATTGCTCCACGGGTTTCTTTCGGCCGAATGTGCTGTAAATGCGGATGGGTTTTCATCCTGCGCGTGGTTGACTGTGGGCTTCCTACGGAGTGTCGCGTTGCTGCGCGATAGCTCAACTGCGATATGTCGCAGCGCTATCCGGGCAGGCACCGTAGGGTTAAAGCGGCTTTCTTTGGTTACTTTCTTTGCCGCTGCAAAGAAAGTAACTGCCGCCCCGCACAGGGGCAACACTAATAGACCGATACGAATTCGCGGATGCCAGCGCAGCAAAACACCGCGGATCCCAGCGAAGAAATAAAAAAGGCCACATGTTCATCACATGCAGCCTTCGAACCACAGATCAGAGCTCGCCCTGCAAGGGCAAATTACTCCCCGAGGTATGCAGCCCGCACCTTAGGATCATCAAGCATCTGCTTGGCGTCACCAGACATGGTGACAGTCCCGGAATCCATCACATACCCACGATCAGCGGCCTGCAGAGCCAGACGAGCATTCTGCTCAACGAGCATCACCGTAATGCCTTCCTTGGAAATCTCACGCACCACTTCGAAGATCTTCTCGACCATGATCGGCGACAGGCCCATCGACGGTTCGTCGAGCAGCAGCAGCTTCGGCTTCGAGATAACGGCACGGGCCATCGCCAGCATCTGCTGTTCACCGCCGGACAACGTACCGGCCAGCTGCGTAGCACGCTCCTTCAAACGCGGGAAAAAGCCGAACATCCGCTCGACGTCCTTCTTGATGCCGTCCGCGTCGTTACGCAGATAAGCACCCATCTGCATATTCTCGACGATCGACATACGCGCGAAGATCCCGCGACCTTCCGGCACCATCGCCAGACCGCGCTTCAGCAGCTCATGCGGCGGCACGCCCTTGATCGACTGGCCCATGTACTCGATGTCGCCGGCCGAGTACGGCTTCAGGCCCGTGATCGCCTTCATCGTGGTCGTCTTGCCCGCGCCATTGGCGCCGATCAGCGTAACGAGTTCGCCCTGCGCGATCTCCAGGTCGACGCCCTTGACGGCCTGAATGCCGCCGTAGTTGACCTGAAGGCCCTTGATTTTCAACATTGCCGTAGCCATCAGTGAACCCCCGCGCCCAGATATGCCTCGATCACCTTCGGGTCCTTCTGCACGTCATGCGGCAGACCTTCGGCGATCACCTTGCCATAGTCGAGCACCGTCATCCGGTTGCACAGACCCATCACCAGTTTCACGTCGTGCTCGATCAGCAGGATCGTCTTGCCGTCCGCGCGGATCTTGTCGAGCAGCTTCGTCAGTTCGACCTTCTCCGTCGCGTTCATGCCGGCAGCCGGTTCGTCGAGCGCGAGCAGCTTCGGATCGGTCGCCAATGCGCGTGCGATTTCCAGACGGCGCTGGTGACCATACGACAGGTTGCGCGACGTGTAGTCCGCGTATTGCAGCACGCCGACGTATTCGAGCAGTTCGAGCGCGCGTTCCTTGATCTCGCGCTCTTCCTGACGCTCAGCCGGCGTCTGGAACACGGCGCCCAGCAGGCCGTGCTTCGTGCGCACGTGACGGCCGACCATCACGTTTTCCAGCGCCGTCATGCCGCCGAACAGACGGATGTTCTGGAACGTACGCGCGATGCCCGCCTTCGCCACCTGATAGACGGCCGTCGGCGTGTACGGCGTGCCGTCGAGCTTGAATTCGCCCGAGTCCGGCGTGTAGAGACCGGTAATCACGTTGAAGAACGTCGTCTTGCCGGCGCCGTTCGGGCCGATCAGACCGTAGATCGTGCCTTCCTCGATCTGCAGGCCGACATCCGACAGCGCCTGCAAACCGCCGAAGCGCTTGTTCACGCCCTTCACGGACAGACGGATTTGTTTGTCGCTCATTTCTTTTACTCCTGTCCGTTAGGCACGCACCGGCTTCTTGCCGTTGCGCTTCGCGATCTTCGCGATCTTGTCTTCGTGCTTCGGCGACGGCCACAGGCCTTCCGAGCGGTACAGCATGATCAGCACCATCGCGAGTGCGTACACGAGCTGGCGGATCACTTCCGTATCGACGATTTCATGACCGAAGATCATGTGCTGCAGCGGACCCATCGTCGAGCGCAGGAATTCCGGCAGCACGGCGAGCAGCACCGCGCCGAGAATCACGCCGGGGATGTGGCCCATGCCGCCCAGCACCACGCAGGCCAGCACGACGATCGATTCCGGCAGCGTGAACGATTCCGGCGACACGAAGCCCTGGAACGCGCCGAACATCGCGCCCGACAGGCCGCCGAACGACGCGCCCATCGCGAACGCCAGCAGCTTCACGTCACGCGTGTTGATGCCCATTGCCTTCGCGGCGATTTCGTCTTCGCGGATCGCGGCCCATGCGCGGCCGATACGCGAGTGCTGCAGACGCGTACAGACCCAGATCACGAACAGCGCGCACAGCACGAACACGTAGTAGTACGAGTACACCGACGGGAACTGGAAACCGAACAGCGAGTGCGACTGCGCGAGGCTGAAGTCGCCGACGTGGATCGGATCGATACCCGTGATGCCCTTCGGGCCGTTCGTGATGTTCACCGGACGGTCGAGGTTGTTCAGGAAAATACGAACGATTTCCCCGAAGCCCAACGTCACGATCGCGAGGTAGTCGCCGCGCAGACGCAGCGTCGGCGCACCGAGAATCACGCCGCAGATCGCCGCGATCGCCATCGCGCACGGAATGATGATCAGGAACGGCACGTGCAGTCCGTTCGGTGCGAAATGCGCGATCCATTCGAATTGCGACGAGAGGTGCGGCGACGACAGCAACGCCGCCGTGTAAGCGCCCACCGCGTAGAACGCGATGTAGCCCAAATCCAGCAGGCCGGCGAAGCCGACCACCACGTTCAGACCCAGCGCCAGCATCACGTACAGCATCGCGAAGTCGAGCACGCGGACCCAGTAGTTGCCGCCGGCCGCGCCGATGATCATCGGCGCGACGATGACGAACACAGCGGTGATGAGGCCCACCGTCAGCGTCTTCGTCATGTTGCGTTCGGGGACGAGCGTCGTCGACGGCTCGATCGGTTGAATTGAGGTCATTATGTTTGCTCCTTTCCCTTACGCACGATCCGCGACACGTTCGCCGAGCAGCCCCGACGGACGGAACACCAGCACGATGATCAGCACGATGAATGCGAACACGTCCTGGTAGTTACTGCCGAACACGCCACCCGTCAGGTTGCCGATGTAGCCGGCGCCCAGCTGTTCGATCAGACCGAGAATCACGCCGCCGACCATCGCGCCGCCGAGATTGCCGATACCGCCGAGCACAGCCGCCGTGAACGCCTTCAGGCCGGGAATGAAGCCCATGTAGAAGTGCGCGTTGCCGTATTCCGACGCGATCATCACGCCCGCCAGCGCCGCCAGCGCCGAGCCGATCATGAAGGTCGCCGAGATCACGAAGTTCGGATTCACGCCCATCAGCGACGCAACGCCCGGGTTCTCGGCGATCGCGCGCATCGCGCGGCCGAGCTTGGTCTTGTGCACGAGGAGCAGCAGGCCCGCCATCACGAGGAACGCGACGACGATGATCACGATTTCAGTCATCGAGATCACGGCGCCCGGCGTGGTGTCCGTGGCCTTGATCACGTTGAGGGGATCGGTGGGCAGCAGCTGCGGGAACGGCAGCGGGTTGCGCGACCAGATCATCATCGCGAGCGTCTGCAGCAGGATCGACACGCCGATCGCGGTGATCAGCGGGGCGAGACGGGGTGCCTTGCGCAACGGCCGGTAGGCGACGCGCTCGATCGTGTAGCCCACGAGCGCACATACGATGGCGGCGATCACCAGCGCGATACACAGCGTCGGCACATTGCCGAGACCGGGGAAGTGGTTCTGCAACACACCGATGGACGAGAGCGCGACCATCGCGCCCACCATCAGAATGTCGCCGTGCGCGAAGTTGATGATGCCGAGAATGCCGTACACCATCGTGTAGCCCAGTGCGATGATGGCGTAGACACTACCAAGCACCAGTCCGTTGATGACCTGCTGGATGAAAATATCCATTTAATGCTCCTTGGCCCGTGCGACTGGATTCGCGCGCTTCATCTGCCGGTTGGCGCTGATGAGTGACGCAAATCGCAACGGCACTGCGGGTACTGATATAAAAGACCGGTAAGGGTTATCTTCATCGACCGTTCGTGGCCGCTGGGTTGCAGCGGCCCGCACGCTCGACGCGGATGCAAAAACGGCACCGTCGGATGGTCCGGTGCCGTCAGGCTGTACGTCCCGTCATTACATCTTCACGACGTCGAGGACCGCTTTCTTGCCGTCCTTGAAGTCGTAAAGCGTAATCGCACCTTCTTTCAGGTCGCCCTTGTCGTCGAATGCGATGTGGCCGATCACACCTGTGTAATCGGTCGAAGGCATCGCAGCGAGCACCTTGGGCGGCTCGATCGAATTGGCGCGCTTCATTGCATCGACGATCACGTACACAGCGTCATACGTGAACGGCGCGTAAATCTGCACCGGCGTGTGGAAGCGTGCGTCGTACTTCTTTTCGAAGTCCGCTCCCCTTTCCATCTTCGAAAGCGCAAGGCCTGCTTCCGAACATACGAGGTTCTGGACGGCACTGCCCGCCAGCTCCCCTACCTTGTCGGTGCACACGCCGTCGCCGCCAAGGATTTTTGCCCTGATTCCGAGCGCCGCTGCCTGTTTCGTAAACGGCCCGCCCGTTGCATCCATGCCGCCGAACATGATGGCGTCCGGCTGGGCACTTTTGATCTTTGTGAGGATGGCCCGGAAATCCGTGGCCCGATCATTGGTCGCCTCGCGCGCAACAATTTTCGCGCCGCCCGCTTCCGCCGTCTTCGCGAACTCGTCGGCAAGACCTTTGCCGTAGGCAGTCGCGTCATCGACGACGGCGATCCGTTTCGCGCCGAGTGCTTTCGTCGCGTAGTTCGCCAGTGCCGGGCCCTGCTGCGCATCGGTCGCAACGACCCGGTAGGTCGTCTTGAAGCCCTGCTGCGTGTAGGCCGGATTCGTCGACGACGGCGAGATCTGCACAATGCCCGCGTCGCTATATATCTTCGAGGCCGGAATCGATACACCCGAATTCAGATGCCCGACGACCGCCACCACGTGATCGTCCACCAGTTTCTGCGCGACCTGCGTGCCCGTCTTCGGATCGCCCGCATCGTCCTGCGCGTCCAGTTGCAGCTGGATTTTGCGGCCGTCGATGGTCAACCCCTGCGCGTTGATCTCTTCAATAGCGAGACGCGCCCCGTTTTCATTGTCCTTACCCAGATGTGCAATGCCGCCCGTCAAAGGGGCCGCATGACCGATCTTCACGACGGTCACTTCGCTTGCGGGCGCTGCCGAGGCTGCCGTTGCAGCCGACGCGCTCTTGTCCGCTTCGCCATCGTTCTTTTTGCTGCACGCGGTCATCGCAACCGCGGCCGCGATGGTCACGGCACAAGCAAACTTGACTCGCATTAAATAGGTCTCCTGCGCCTTGCAAAATCTGGCGTTCCAAGGCGCTAAAGCCTTGAGAACGCGCGCATTGTAACTCCAATTCTGCGACGGGCAATATTGCTGAATGCGCAGGGTTTTCCTGCATTGCAACCGCATTTCGAGACATCTAGCGCGTTATCGTTGCAACCTGGTTGCGCCAGTTTTTTGTGCATCAGTTGCACCAGCAACGATGCATTGCCACACCAGTTGTTGCAGTGATTCCCGCGTCAGCCCGATGCTGCGGACTTCAACCCATCGACCCGTCCCAATATTGCGTCGCGGCGCAGATGCACCGATTTTGTGCGTTCGAACGGCCTTTGTTGCGATCATCAGACGAAAAACAGGGCGCGATCGGCTGCTTGAACCCAAATTACGCCTCGAAAAACAAAAAGAATGTTCGCCTCGACACCGTCACTTTCTAGTTTTTATGTGATATGGCACCGTTTTTCCAGCGATTTCGGAGGTCTCGGGGCAATAAAAAAGCGCGCCCGCGGCGCGCTTTTTCGATGGGGACAGGTCGTCAGGCCGGCAAACCGAGCCCGCGCGGCAACGGAAACGCGATGTTTTCCTCGATACCTTCGAGCGCACGCACGTTGCGCACGCCCAGTTCGCGCAGACGGCCAATGACAGCCTGAGCCAGCGCCTCGGGCGCCGACGCGCCCGCCGTCACGCCGATCCGGCGCTTGTCCGCGACCCATGCGGGATCGATCTGATCCGGCGAGTCCACCATATAGGACGGAACGCCGAGCTTTTCAGCCAGTTCGCGCAGGCGGTTGGAGTTCGAGCTGTTCGGGCTGCCGACGACGATCACTACATCGCACTGCGGCGCCATGAACTTGACGGCGTCCTGGCGGTTTTGCGTCGCGTAGCAGATGTCCTGCTTCTTCGGTTCCTTGATGTTCGGGAACTTCGCCTTCAGCGCGGCGATGATCTGCGCGGCGTCGTCGACGGACAGCGTCGTCTGCGTCACGTAAGCGATGCGGTCGGGGTCGGCCAACTCCAGCGCCTGCACGTCGTCGATATCTTCGACGAGATACATGCCTTCGCCCGTCTGCCCCATCGTGCCTTCCACTTCGGGGTGGCCCTTGTGGCCGATCATCACGATGTCGAAGCCTTCCGCGCGCATCTTCGCGACTTCGATGTGCACCTTCGTCACCAGCGGGCACGTTGCGTCGTACACGCGCAGGCCGCGCTCGTCGGCTTCCGCGCGAACGGCCTTGGACACGCCGTGCGCACTGAAGATCACTGTGCTGCCCGCCGGCACTTCTTCGAGTTGTTCGATGAAGATCGCGCCCTTCTTGCGCAGATCTTCGACGACATACGCGTTATGAACGATTTCGTGACGCACGTAGATCGGCGAACCGTACAGCTTGATGGCGCGCTCGACGATCTCGATCGCCCGATCGACGCCGGCGCAAAATCCGCGCGGTTGCGCAAGCAGGATTTCAGCTTCGGCGAGAGTCGTGTCCGTGATGCTCATGTTTACAGGATCCCGATGATTTTTACTTCGAACGTCAGCGCCTGGCCGGCGAGCGGATGGTTGAAATCGAAGAGAGCCGAGGTTTCGCCGACCTCTTTCAGCACGCCGGCGTAGCGTCCGCCGCCCGGCGCATTGAATTCGACGAGATCGCCGGGAGAAAAATCCTCACCGATCATGCTGTTTTCGCGCAGCGTGGCCAGCGACACGCGCTGGATCAGCTCTGGATTGCGCGGGCCGAATGCCTCACCCGGTTCTAGCTGAAAGGTCGAGTGGTGACCCACCTTCAATCCCAGCAGAATGTTTTCCAGCGGCGGCGCCAACTGGCCGGCGCCCAGCAGCAGCGTGGCGGGTTTCTCGTTGAAAGTGCTGACGACTTCGGCGCCATCGGCGAGCGAAAGCCGGTAGTGAAGCGTCACGTGCGAACCGGGTTTCACTTCGGAGATGTCGATGATGCTCATGCGGTACTCGTTCGGTCGTGGCGCGCGGCGCTTGAACGCTGCGGCGCAGGTCGCGCGCATGGCGGGCCCGTGCGAGGCCGGGGATGCCGTGCGCAAAGGCTCTATTGTAAGCCACATATCCCGAGCCGGCTGGAACGTTGCTGTGCGGCGCGCCGTCGCCGCTTCATCCGAATTTCGAAGGACGTAGCCATGAACGACACGATAGTCATCCCGCTCACCAACGCGGAAAAATCCCCGATACGCCGCGCCCCGCCTGCGTGGCCGGCGCGCGATATGCCACGTGAACGCCTGCTCGATGCGGGTCCGGGCGCACTCTCCGACACCGAACTGGTCGCGCTCGTGCTCGGCTCGGGGCTGCCCGGACATAATGTTTTCGACGTCGCGCGCTCGCTGCTGCAGCGCTTCGGTTCGCTGCGCGCGATGCTCGACGGAACGCCGGAAGATTTCGACGGCATGCGCGGCGTCGGTCCGGCCAAACGCGCGCAATTGCTGGCGATCATGGAAATGGCGCGGCGCGCGCTGGCGGAAAAGATGCGCGAGCGTCCGCTGATCGATTCGCCCGAAGCCGTCGAAGACTATTTGCGGCTGCTGATCGGCTCGCGTCCTTATGAAGTGTTCATCTGCCTGTTTCTCGACACGCGGCACCGGCTGATCCGCTCGGAGGAAAATTCGCGCGGCTCGCTCACGCGCATGGCCGTGTATCCGCGCGAAATCGTGCGGCGTGCGCTTTCCGTCAATGCAGCGAGCCTGATCGTCGCGCATAATCACCCGTCCGGCGCAGTCAAGCCGAGCGCCAGCGACCGCCAGCTGACGCGTGTGTTGCGCGACACGCTCGCTTTGATCGACGTGCAACTGATCGATCATCTTGTGATTGGCGCAAACGAGACGTTTTCTTTCG
Source organism: Paraburkholderia sabiae (assembly GCF_030412785.1). Taxonomy (NCBI): domain Bacteria; kingdom Pseudomonadati; phylum Pseudomonadota; class Betaproteobacteria; order Burkholderiales; family Burkholderiaceae; genus Paraburkholderia; species Paraburkholderia sabiae. The sequence goes on along the minus strand of NZ_CP125295.1, from coordinate 689,322 downwards.
CCCGCGCCGGCTGGCCTTGAAGCGCGCCGCGACGGGCCGCGCAGGCATTGAAGCCATAGACGTCTGCCTTCCACGTTGATGTATCGTCGCAAATAAGGTTTGATTTTTCGGCTCTTTTTCTGCTACTATCTCGGTTTGCCTCTTCCAACCCCTGTTCCGAAGCCACAAGGCCTTCTCGGAAAGCAAGCGATTCAAGTCGGCTACGGCTCGGTCCACATGTTTTCCCGGGAAACTTCACGGCGTTCGAACTCAGAATTAGCGTATTAGGAGTGCTCTCATGGCACGCGTATGCCAAGTAACTGGGAAAGCGCCGATGAGCGGCAACAACGTTTCCCACGCGAACAACAAGACCAAGCGTCGTTTTCTCCCGAATCTGCAAAACCGCCGTTTCTGGGTTGAAAGCGAAAACCGTTGGGTGCGCCTGCGCGTTTCGAACGCCGGCCTGCGCCTGATCGACAAGAACGGTATCGACTCCGTGCTCGCTGACCTGCGCGCACGTGGCGAAGCCTAAGGAGTAAATCATGGCCAAGGGCGCACGCGACAAGATCAAGCTGGAATCGACCGCAGGTACGGGTCACTTCTACACCACGACGAAGAACAAGCGCAACATGCCGGAAAAGATGGAGATCATGAAGTTCGATCCCGTCGCTCGCAAGCATGTGGCGTACAAGGAAACGAAGATCAAGTAATCTCGTTTTCTGCCTGTTGACGATGAAAAGCCCCGCTTCTGCGGGGCTTTTTGTTTTTCATCTCTGGCTTTGCGCTATCCCGCCGTTATTACCCTGCTTCCGGCGCGCGCAACAGACTAAGCCGTTCGGCCTGCTTTTCCTCGCAGGCTGCAACGCGTATGCTCTTCGGTTTCCAATCGAATGGCTGTGGCGGCGTTCGCTGCACCGGCCGCGCAATACGACGGAGAGAGGAGATGAATTTCGATGTAGCGATTGTCGGCAGCGGCCTTGCCGGTTTGAGTGTCGCGCTGAATCTCGCAGAGACACGGCGCGTCGCCGTGATCGCCAAACGCTCGCTGACCGAGGGCGCCAGCGACTGGGCACAAGGCGGCATCGCGGCTGTGCTCGATTCAGCGGATAGCGTCGAGAATCACGTCGATGACACGCTGATCGCTGGCGGTGGCTTGTGCGACGAGGCCGCTACGCGCTTCATCGTCGAGCATGGCCGCGAGGCAATCCAGTGGCTGATCGATCAAGGCGTGCCGTTCACGAAAGACGATGCCGCCGAGCTCGGCTTTCACCTGACGCGCGAAGGCGGCCACAGCCATCGGCGCATCATTCACGCGGCAGACGCGACGGGCCACGCCGTCGTCGCGACGCTGAGCGAACGGGTGCGGCAGCATCCCAACATCACGCTGCTCGAAGATCACTACGCGATCGACCTGATCACGTCCGACCGCCTCGGCCTGCCCGGCCGGCGCTGTCATGGCCTCTACGCGCTCGATCTGACAAGCGGGCGCACCGTCACGATCGAAGCGCCTCACACGGTTCTGGCAACGGGCGGCGCCGGCAAGGTCTACCTCTACACGACGAACCCCGATACCGCGACGGGGGATGGCATCGCGATGGCCTGGCGCGCCGGATGTCGTGTGTCGAACATGGAGTTCATCCAGTTTCATCCGACGTGTCTGTTCCATCCCTACGCGAAGTCGTTCCTGATTTCGGAAGCAGTCAGAGGAGAAGGCGGCATTCTTAAGCTGCCGGACGCCACGCGCTTCATGCCCGCACACGACGAACGCGCCGAACTGGCGCCGCGCGATATTGTCGCCCGTGCGATCGACTTCGAGATCAAGAAGCGCGGTATCGATTGCGTGTATCTCGACATCAGCCATCAATCGCCTGAATTCCTGCGCGAGCATTTTCCGACTATTCTTGCCCGTTGCCTGGAGTTCGGCATCGACATTACGAAAGAGCCGATTCCCGTCGTGCCCGCCGCGCACTACACCTGCGGTGGCGTCGTAACGGATCTCGCGGGACGCACAGATCTGGCCGGGCTGTACGCCGTCGGCGAAACATCGTGCACGGGTCTGCACGGTGCAAACCGGCTCGCGAGCAATTCGCTGCTCGAATGTCTGGTGATCGGCCGGTCGGCGGCACAGGCGATCGAGCAGGAAGGTTTCGGCGCTGCCGTGCACGCGCCGCTGCCCGACTGGGACGAAAGCCGCGTGTCCGATCCCGACGAGGAAGTGGTCGTCGCGCACAACTGGGACGAACTGCGGCGCCTGATGTGGAATTACGTCGGCATCGTGCGCACGGACAAGCGGCTTGCGCGCGCGAAGCACCGGCTCGCGCTGCTGCGTGACGAAATCCACGAGTATTACGCGAACTTCAAGGTGAGTCGCGATCTGCTTGAGTTGCGGAATCTGGTGGATGTGGCTTCGTTGATCGTCGAAGGCGCACGTTCGCGGCGCGAAAGTCGCGGCCTGCACTACAGCCGCGACTGGCCGAACGCGTTGCCGAAGGCGCTGCCGACCGTGCTTTCGCCCGAACGCGTGCCGAACCGGAACGTTTAGCGGGACTCGCGTCGCATTGAAAAGGCCATCGCCAGTCAGACTGGCGATGGCCTTTTTCTTGAACGCCTACGCTATTCGGCTAGACGATGCGCATCGAAAAATCGGTCGCGCGCACGTCCTTGGTCAACGAACCTACCGACACGCGGTCGACGCCCGTCTCCGCGATCTGCCGGATCGTGTCGAAGTTCACTCCACCGGATACTTCCAGCACCGCCCGCCCCGCCGTGATGCGCACCGCGTCGCGCATCATGTCGAACGAGAAGTTGTCGAGCAGCACGGACTGCGCGCCGTGAGCGAGCGCCGACTCCAACTGCTCCAGCGTTTCGACTTCGATCTGGATCGACACAGCCGCGTTCAGCGCGAGCGCCGCCCGCATCGCCGCGCCGACACCGCCCGCCGCCGCGATGTGATTTTCCTTGATGAGAATGCCGTCGTAGAGCGCGAGCCGCTGATTCGCGCCGCCGCCCACGCGCACCGCGTACTTTTGCGCGAGTCGCAAACCCGGCAGCGTCTTGCGCGTATCGAGCACACGGGCGCGCGTATGCGCGATCGCATCGGCGAACTTGCGCGTCGCGCTCGCGACGCCCGACAGCATCTGCAGAAAGTTGAGCCCGTTACGCTCTGCCGTCAGCAGCGAGCGCGCCGGCCCGCGCAGCGTGCACACCACCGAATCCGCCGCCATGCGGTCGCCTTCGCGATAACGCCATTGCACTTCAATACGCGGATCGACGCGACGCATCACTTCGTCGAACCACGGCACGCCGCACAGCACCGCCTCTTCGCGCACGATGATGCGCGCGTCGCGCATCTCGTCTGCGGGAACGAGAAGGCCCGTCAGATCGCCGCTGCCGACGTCTTCCCCGAGTGCATCGGCGACGTTGCGCGCGATCGCCGCAGCGAACGCGTCGCCATACTGCGCCTGAACTTCCGCGAAAAGCGGCGAGACGGCGTCTTTCAACTCCAGCGATTCACTCGCGCCCATCAAGCCGCTCCAATGTTCGAGAACAGCGCGGTATCGCGCGCGAGATCGCCGCTCGCCTGCACGCGCTTCTTGTGACGCGCGGCGAAATCGAGCATGCGATCGATCGGCAGACGCGCGCGCTCGCCAATCGCCGGATCGACGAAGATTTCGTTGTGGCCGCGCTCCAACACTTCAACGAGATTGCGCAGCCCGTTCATCGCCATCCACGGACAATGCGCGCAACTCTTGCACGTTGCGCTGTTGCCGGCCGTGGGCGCTTCGATAAAGGTCTTGCCGGGCGCAGCGAGACGCATCTTGTGCAGGATGCCGAGGTCGGTCGCGACAATGAAGTGCGTCGCGCTGCTGTTCTTCGCTGCGTCGATCAACTGCGTTGTAGAGCCAACGACGTCGGCCTGCGCCACCACACCTTCAGGCGACTCAGGATGCACGAGCACTTTCGCGTCCGGATACTCGGCCCGCAGAAGATCGAGTTCGACGCCTTTGAACTCATCGTGAACGAGACAAGAGCCTTGCCACAGCAGCATGTCGGCGCCCGTCTTTTTCTGGATATAGCTGCCGAGATGGCGATCCGGCGCCCAGATGATCTTTTCACCACGCGCATGAAGATCGGCGACGATCTCCAGCCCGATCGACGACGTCACCATCCAGTCGGCCCGTGCCTTCACGGCCGCGCTTGTATTCGCATACACGACGACCGTGCGGTCCGGATGCGCATCGCAGAAGGCAGAAAACTCGTCGACGGGGCAGCCGAGATCGAGCGAACAGGTCGCATCCAGGTCCGGCATCAGAATGCGCTTGTTTGGACTGAGAATCTTCGCGGTCTCGCCCATGAAGCGCACGCCGGCGACCACCAGCGTCTGCGCGTCGTGGTCGCGTCCGAAGCGGGCCATTTCAAGTGAATCGGCCACGCAACCGCCCGTTTCGTCCGCCAGTTCCTGCAATTCAGCGTCGACGTAGTAATGCGCGACGAGCACTGCCTTTTCGCGCTTGAGCAAGCTGCGAATACGCTCCTTCAACGCGAGTCGTCCCTGCGTTGACGGCGCATCGGGCACTTTCGCCCAAGCCTGGCCGATGCTGCAGGCCGTGCCTTGCGGACGGTCGTACTCGACGCTCCTGATCGCCTGATTCATGATCTCCTCTGCCCTGCTGATTCTGCCGCCGACAGCCGATTCTGCGAACCGATTTCGGCGGCCCAAAAAAGCAAAACCCCGCCAACGCGGGGTTTTGTGACGTAACGAAAGTTTAATAGATTTCGTCGCGAATCAGGCGTAGCGCCGCAGGCGCATCGCAAATTCCTGCAGGGCCTTGATGCCGCTTTGCTCAGCGCGGTGACACCAATCTTGCAATTGCACCAGCAGTTGTTCGCGCGATGCGTTCGAACGTTCCCACATCGCCGCGAGTTCGTTGCGCAGTTCAATGTAAGTGCGCAACTTCTGGCTGCTTGCGAAAATCTGCGGCAACTGGAGACGCTGCGGCTCGTCGAGACCGGCCTCTTCCTTGTGGAACCAGCTACGCGCGCCGCGCATCAGCTGATATTTCTCGCGCGCACCGACTTCCTTCAGATGCGCCAGTTCCTGACGGTACGCACGCTTGATCGCCTTCGCGTAGCTCGCCATGACTTCATAGCGGTTCGCCAGCACGGCTTGCAGCGTGTCCTGATCGAGCACGAGCTTGCCGGTAGTCAGACGCGGCGTCGGCGCGATCTTCTTCACCTTGGCGAGACGGAACGCCGACATGATGCGGATATACATCCAGCCGATATCGAACTCGTACCACTTGTTCGACAGCTTCGCGGACGTCGCATACGTATGGTGGTTGTTGTGCAGTTCTTCGCCGCCGATGATGATGCCCCACGGGAACAGATTCGTGCTCGCATCCGACGAGTTGAAGTTGCGATAACCCCAGAAGTGTCCGAGACCATTGACGACGCCAGCCGCCCAGAACGGAATCCAGATCATCTGCACGGCCCACACGGTCAGACCGACGATGCCGAACAGCGCGACGTCGATGACCATCATCAGGCTCACGCCGAGAATCGGATACTTCGTATAGACGTTGCGCTCGAGCCAGTCATTCGGCGTGCCGTGGCTGAACTTGCGCATCGTTTCTTCGTTCTTCGCTTCGGTGCGATACAGTTCGGCGCCTTCGAGCAGCACCTTCCAGATACCGCGCGTCTGCGGGCTGTGCGGATCTTCTTCCGTTTCGCACTTTGCGTGGTGCTTGCGGTGAATCGCGGCCCACTGGCCCGTCAGCATGCCCGTGCTCATCCACAGCCAGAAGCGGAAGAAGTGACTTGCGATGGGGTGCAGATCCAGCGCGCGGTGCGCCTGGCAGCGATGGAGATAGACCGTGACGCCGATAATCGTCACGTGCGTGACGGCGAGCGTCCACAACACGATTTGCCACCACGAAAAACGCAATGCGCCGTGGGCAAGGAAATCAAGCAGGGAATTCAACAAGGCCATTTACCTGGAAACGAAGACATTCGCGCAAGGATACAACGGCGGATGTCAAGGAAGTGAAAGCAATTGAAGATTTTGGACGTTATTCTACGCGAACGGTTCCAAGTATCTGTAACAAAAAAGGATTTTGTTGTGCTGCATCAACTGCAGACGCGCCGATTGAGGGTCGAAGCGGCCATTTTCGACCCCGGGAACGCCCGTTTCAGGCGGCGCTGCCCGGTTCGTTGGCGGCACGTCCAGTCACACTTACCGCCTGCGACATGATGTCGCTATTGCCCTCGACAATGCGCACTTCCCGTTGCGCATAAGGAATCGCGATGCCGTTTTCCTTGAAAAGCCGCCAGATGTTGCGGTTCACGTTCGAGCGCACGCCCGACGTGCCCGTCGCCGCGTCTTCGATCCAGTAACCGAGTTCCAGATTGATGCCGTCCGGCCCGAAGCCCGCCAGATATGGCGTCGGCGCCGGTTCCCGCAACACACGCTCGACACCCGCCGTCGCCTCGACCAGCAACGCCATCGCCTTCTCGACATCCGTCGAATAGGCGATCTGGACCGTCGCCTTCGCATTGCCGCGTGTCAGATACGACGACTGGTTCTGCACGACGTCGGTGATCAGTTTTTCGTTCGGAATCAGCGTTTCGATCCCGTCGAGTCCGCGCACGACGGTATAACGCGTGCGGATCTGCGTGACCATGCCTTGCAGCCCGCTCACGTTGATCGTGTCGCCGATCCGCAGCGACCGGTCGATCAGGATGATGAAGCCCGACACGTAGTTGCTCGCAATCTTCTGCAAGCCGAAGCCAAGCCCCACGCCCAGCGCGCCGCCAAACACGCCGAGCACCGTGATGTCGATTCCGACCAGCGACAGACTGATCAGAATCGCCGCGAGAATCAGCAGCGCCCGGCCGACGCGCGACAGCACCACTTTCAGGTTCGCGTCGAGCGCGCCTGCGCGCATCAGCCGGTCTTCGAGCGCCGCGCCGAGCCACATCGCGACGATCATCGTCACGCACACCCACAGCAACCCTGACAGCAGCGACAGCAAGGTCAGGTGCGTATTGGCGATGCGGAACTGCACGCTCGCCATCCATTTGAGCACGTCGTTCTGGATGCCCATGACCGTCAGCACCATGCCAACCCAGACGATCAGCGACACGACCTTCTCGACCAGCGACAGCCACGTATGCGTGCTGCCGTCGCGCCCGAACACGCGGCGCGCGAGATAGAACACGATGTAGATCAGCCCGATGCCGAACAGCGGCACCAGCGCGAGATCGAGCAGCGACGTGTGGATGAACTGCCCCGCGATCGCCCGCGCGATCCACACGAGCACGCCGCCGAGCAACGGAAAGAGCGCGCGATTGAGCGCTTCCGCACCGAATCGCAGCGCGTTATAGCGGGTTTCGCGCTGCGCATCCAAAGCACGCCGCGCGAGACGCGCGAGCACCCACGCAAGCGCCAGCGTGCCGAGCAGCACGCCGACCTGCCACAGGATCACGGGCTGGCCGAAGTCGCGCACGACGTCGCCCAGCATGTGAAAGAAGAGATGGTTTTGCATGTTGTTTCCAGCAGCCGGCACGACACGTCATTCACGAGCTGCGCACCGGCCGGACCGCCCGAAAGCGGCCCGTTGGCGTGACGCGCTTAGCCGCGGCGCTCCAGCACGGCCGCGAAGAAGCCATCCGTCGAATGACGGTGCGGCCACAGCGACAGGAAGTCGCCCATTTCCAGTTCGACGCGCTGTTCGGCGAGCACATCGCGCGCAGGCACCAGTTCGAAATCGGGATGATCGGCGAGGAACTGCTTCACGACGCCTTCGTTTTCGGCGTCGAGAATGCTGCACGTCGCGTAGACGAGACGGCCGCCCTTCTTCACGAGACGTGCGGCGCTCGTCAGGATGGACAGCTGCTTCGGCGTCAGTTCGGCGATCGATTCCGGCGACTGGCGCCATTTCAGATCGGGATTGCGGCGCAGCGTGCCGAGGCCGCTGCACGGCGCGTCGACCAGCACACGGTCGATCTTGCCCGCAAGCCGCTTGATCTTCGCGTCGTGTTCGCTGTCGATCAGAACCGGATTCACGTTCGACAGGCCGCTGCGCGCGAGGCGCGGCTTGAGCTTGGCGAGACGCCGGTCGGAGATGTCGAATGCGTACAGACGGCCCGTCGAGCGCATCGCCGCGCCGAGTGCCAGCGTCTTGCCGCCCGCGCCCGCGCAGAAATCGACGATCATCTCGCCGCGCTTGGGCGCGACCAGCGTACAAAGCAGCTGGCTGCCTTCGTCCTGCACTTCGAGCCAGCCGTCCTGGAACGCGTCGAGCTTCGTGAGCGGCGGCTTGCCGACCACGCGGACGCCGAGCGGCGCGTACGGCGTCGCGCCCGCCTCGATGCCCGCCTTCGACAGCGCGCCGAGCACGTCGTCGCGGCTCGCCTTGATCGGGTTCGCGCGCAGATCGAGCGGCGCCGGATAGTTCAGCGCGGCGGCCAGATGAGCGATTTCCTCGGCTTCGAAGCGGTTGCTGAGCGCCTGATAGATCCAGTCGGGCAGATTCATGCGGATACGCAGCGGCAGACTCTGCGGATCGATCTTCGAGACATGCTCGAGCCACGAGTTTTCCGCTTCCGACACGAACGGCTTCAGCGCCGTACGGCCCGCGGTCTGCATCAATCCGAGCAGCGCCATGCGGCGGTTCGGACTACCGGTGCCGCTTTCTGCCAGATGCGCAAATTCCATCCGGCGGCGCAGGACCGCAAACACGGCTTCCGCGATCACACCGCGCTCGCCGTGGCCGAGCTTCGGATGCGCGCGGAAAAAGCGGCTGGTTGCGGCATCGGCGGGGCCGGTGAACTTTAGGACGTCCGCAAGCAGAGTCTCAGTTTGTCCGATCAAAAATCCATGCAGTCTCATGCGCCCTCCCCGGCGGTGTTCTGGCTAATTGTGTCGATGAAGAGCCACTGCGGCTCGGGCGGCGTCACGGTGACGCGCAGGCCGTCGACGGCGAGGCGCCCTTCGACGAACCAGCGCACTGCGCGCGGATAAATAACATGTTCGGTGTCGAGCACGCGCGCCGCGAGCGTCGCGGCGTCGTCGCCGGAAAGCACGGGCACGGCCGATTGCAGCACGATCGGGCCGTGATCGAGCGTCGGCGTGACGAAATGTACGGACGCGCCATGCAGCCGCACGCCCGCGTCGAGCGCCGACTGGTGCGTCTTGAGGCCCGGAAAGCTCGGCAGCAGGGACGGATGCACGTTGATCATGCGGCCCGCGTAACGGTCGACGAAACCATCGGTCAGCACGCGCATGAAGCCGGCGAGCACGACCAGATCGGGCGCGAAGCCGTCGATTTCGCGCGCGAGCGCGGCGTCGAAGCTTTCGCGGTCAGGAAACTGGCGGTGGTCGACGACCACCGCGGCAATGCCTTGCGACGCCGCAAACGCAAGCCCGGCGGCATCGGGACGGTTGGCAATCACGGCGGCGACACGCGCCGGCCAGCCCTCGCTTGCGCACGCGCGCACGATGGCTTCCATGTTGCTGCCCCGTCCGGAAATCAGAATGACGAGATTTTTCATGCGCGGATTTTATCATTCGGCCATGCCGCAATCCGCGCGGCGGCGCCGTCTGTAGCCCTGTGCGTTTATAATCGATTGTTTTGCGGCATCCGGCCCGCTCAAATCCTTCGCCCGCTATCGTGAGAGTCTTCCGCGGTCTTCCCAATGCCGAGAGCCGTGCGCCGTGCGCACTGACCATCGGCAACTTCGACGGTGTCCACCGCGGACATCAGGCGTTGCTCGCCCGCGTCCGCGCTGCCGCAGACGCGCGCGGCCTGCCCGTCTGCGTGATGACCTTCGAGCCGCACCCGCGCGAGTTCTTCAATCCCGCCAGCGCGCCGCCGCGCATCGCCATGTTGCGCGACAAGCTCGAAGCGCTGCGCATGAACGGCGTCGATCGCGTGGTGGTCGAGCATTTCAATCACACGTTCGCGAGCCAGTCGCCGGATACGTTCGTCGAGCGGATCATCGTCAATGGCCTGCACGCGCGCTGGGTGATGATCGGCGACGACTTCCGCTACGGCGCGAAGCGCGCGGGCGACTTCAATTCGCTGAAAACGGCGGGCGAGTCGTACGGTTTCGAAGTCGAGCAGATGGCGACTGTCGCCGATCCGTCCGGCGCGCGCATTTCCAGTTCGGGCGTGCGCATGTCGCTGATCGCGGGCGATCTGGACTCGGCACGCGCCGCGCTGGGCCGCGACTATCTGATCAGCGGCCACGTCGTGCATGGTCTGAAGCTCGGCCGCGATCTCGGTTTTCCCACGCTGAATCTGCCTATCGCGCACAAGCGTCCCGCGCTGTCGGGCATTTTCATCGTGCAGGTGCACGGTATCGACGACAAACCGCTGCCGGGCGTCGCGAGTCTCGGCTTGCGTCCCACTGTCGACGATTCCGGCCGCGTGCTGCTCGAAGTGCATCTGCTCGACTGGCACGGCGACGCGTATGGCAAGCTGGTGCGCGTCGAGTTTCTCAAGAAGCTGCGCGACGAGGAAAAGTTCGTCGATCTCGAAACGCTGACGGCAGCAATCGCGCGCGACGTCGCGAACGCCCGCACGTGGTTCGAAGCCATCGGCGACGCGCCGGGCAGCCGTTCTACAGGTTTCGCCACGTCGGCAACCGATCGAATTAGATGACCGCCGCGGTACGTGCAGGCGCTTGAGCGAAGCACGTACCGTCCGCCGCGCATCGACGGGCGCCGCCTGCAGCAATGCAACGGCCTCGCATCGTGCGCGACGCCGGGCGCACCGCCAGACGCCTCGCCCGGCGCCACTCAGGCCTTTGCGCATGCCGCGCCCCAACATCGTATTCACCGCTACCTCACCATGAGCAACAAGAAAGCCGATTCGAAACCGCAGGCCCGATACCCCGTCAACCTGCTCGACACGCCCTTCCCGATGCGTGGCGACCTGCCCAGGCGCGAGCCGCAATGGGTCAAGGAATGGCAGGAGCGCAAGATCTACGAGAAGATCCGCGCCGCCTCGAAGGGCCGCCAGAAGTTCATCCTGCACGACGGCCCGCCGTATGCGAACGGCGACATCCACCTCGGCCACGCGGTGAACAAGATCCTGAAGGACATGATCGTCAAGGCGCGCAATCTCGCGGGCTTCGACGCCGTCTATGTGCCGGGCTGGGACTGCCACGGCATGCCGATCGAAATCCAGATCGAAAAACAGTTCGGCAAATCGCTGCCCGCCGCCGAAGTGATGGCGAAGGCGCGCGCCTACGCAACCGAGCAGATCGAGAAGCAGAAGGCCGGCTTCCGCCGTCTTGGCGTGCTCGGCGACTGGGACAATCCGTACAAAACGATGAACTTCGCGAACGAAGCCGGCGAAATCCGCGCACTCGCGAAGATCATGGAAAAGGGCTACGTGTTCCGCGGCCTGAAGCCGGTGAACTGGTGTTTCGACTGCGGCTCGGCGCTGGCCGAAGCGGAAGTCGAGTACAAGGACAAGACCGATCCGACCATCGACGTGCTGTTCACGTTCGCCGAGCCGGAGAAGACGGCGCAGGCGTTCGGTCTCGCCGCGCTGCCGCGCAACGAAGGCGGCGTCGTGATCTGGACGACCACGCCGTGGACGATCCCCGCCAACCAGGCGCTGAACCTGCATCCGGAAATCGTCTACGCACTCGTCGATACGCCGCGCGGCCTGCTGATCCTCGCTGAAGAGCGCGTCGAGGCCTGCCTGAAGTCGTACGGCATCGAAGGCAACGTGATCGCGACAGCGCCCGGCGCGAAGCTCGTGAATCTGCGCTTCAACCATCCGCTCGCGTCCGCGCATCCCGGCTACAAGCGCACAGCGCCCGTCTATCTCGGCGACTACGTGACGACGGAAACGGGTACGGGCATCGTGCACTCGTCGCCGGCATACGGCGTCGAGGACTTCGTGTCGTGCAAGGCACACGGCATGGCCGACTCGGACATCATCAGCCCGGTGATGGGCGATGGCCGCTACATCGAATCGCTCGCGCTGTTCGGCGGTCTGTCGATCTGGGACGCGAATCCGAAGATCGTCGAAGCGCTCGACGAAGCGGGCACGCTGCTGCGCACCGAAAAGTACCTGCACAGCTACATGCACTGCTGGCGTCACAAGACGCCGATCATCTACCGCGCGACGTCGCAATGGTTCGCCGGCATGGACATCAAGCCGAACGACAGCGACAAGACGCTGCGCGAGACGGCGCTCGAAGGCATCGAGGCGACGGCGTTCTATCCGTCGTGGGGCAAGCAGCGCCTGTTCGCGATGATCGCCAACCGTCCCGACTGGACGCTGTCGCGTCAGCGTCAATGGGGCGTGCCGATGGCGTTCTTCGTGCACAAGGAAACAGGCGACCTGCATCCGCGTACGCCCGAACTGCTCGAAGAAGTCGCGAAGCGCGTCGAAGTGTCGGGCATCGAGGCATGGCAGACGCTCGATCCGCGCGAGCTGATCGGCGACGACGCGAACATGTACGAAAAGAACCGCGACACGCTCGACGTGTGGTTCGATTCGGGCACGACGCACTGGCACGTGCTGCGCGGCTCACACAAAGACGAATTGCAGTTCCCGGCCGATCTGTATCTGGAAGGCTCGGACCAGCATCGCGGCTGGTTCCATTCGTCGCTGTTGACGGCGTCGATGCTCGACGGCCGTCCGCCGTACAACGCGCTGCTGACGCACGGCTTCACCGTCGACGGCGAAGGCCGCAAGATGTCGAAGTCGCTCGGCAACGGCATCGATCCGCATGAGGTGTCGAACCGTCTGGGCGCGGAAATCATCCGTTTGTGGATCGCGTCGACCGATTACTCGGGCGAGCTGGCCATCTCCGAAGAAATTCTCAAGCGCGTGACGGAAAGCTATCGACGCATCCGTAACACGCTGCGCTTCCTGCTCGCGAACCTGTCGGACTTCGACTTCGAGAAGCATGCGCGTCCCGTCAGCGACTGGCTGGAAATCGACCGTTATGCCGTCGCGCTGACCGCGAATCTGCAAGCGGACATCCTGTCGCACTACGACCGCTACGAATTCCACCCGGTCGTCGCGAAGCTGCAGACGTTCTGCTCGGAAGATCTGGGCGGTTTCTATCTCGACGTGCTGAAGGACCGTCTGTACACGACGGCACCCGATTCGAACGCACGCCGCTCGGCGCAGACCGCGCTGTATCACATCGCGCACGGCCTGCTGCGTCTGATGGCGCCGTTCCTGTCGTTCACCGCCGAAGAAGCATGGAAGGTGTTCCAGCCGAACAGCGAAACCATCTACACCGAGACGTATCACGCGTATCCGGACGTGCCGGAAGCCGCGACGCTGCTCGACAAGTGGACGCTCCTGCGCGCAGTGCGCAGCGACGTGACGAAGGCGCTGGAAGAAGCGCGTGTCGCGAACCAGATCGGTTCGTCGCTGCAGGCGGAAGTCGAAATCCGCGCGAGCGGCGCGCGTCACGATGCGCTCGCGAGCCTCGGCGCCGACCTCAAGTTCGTGCTGATCACGTCGGGCGCGACGGTCGTGAAGGTCGATAGCGTCGAAGAAGAAGGCGTCGAAGTGATCACGTCGAAGTATCTGAAGTGCGAACGCTGCTGGCACTATCGCAAGGAAGTGGGCGAAAACGCCGAGCATCCGACGCTCTGCGGCCGCTGCATCAGCAACCTGTTCGGCAACGGCGAAACGAGGAGCGCGGCATAATGTCCAGAACGCTGTCGAAATCGACGGGCGGCTCGCTTGCGCCGTGGCTGGGCGTCGCGGTCATCGTGATCCTGTTCGATCAGTTGACGAAGATTGCGGTGGCGAAGGTGTTCGCGTACGGCTCGTCGCATGCGATCGCGCCGTTCTTCAACCTCGTGCTCGTCTACAACCGCGGCGCCGCGTTCAGCTTCCTTGCGATGGCGGGCGGCTGGCAGCGCTGGGCGTTCACGGCGCTCGGCGTCGCGGCGGCCATTCTGATCTGCTATCTGCTCAAGCGTCACGGCAATCAGAAGATGTTCTGCACGGCGCTCTCGCTGATCATGGGTGGCGCGATCGGCAACGTGATCGACCGGCTGCTGTATGGCCACGTGATCGACTTCCTCGATTTCCACGTCGGCGCGTGGCACTGGCCGGCGTTCAATCTCGCGGACAGCGCGATCACGGTCGGCGCGGCATTGCTGGTGTTCGACGAACTGCGGCGCGTGCGCGGCACACGCTGACATAACAACAACGCGGCGCATTCGAGGCCGCATTGCCAGCGCAGGCATCGCGGCCTCGAACCGCGGCGCCCGCGCCCTGGCAGTCTTGCAGTACGAAGCCGGCGCGCTTCACCGATGCGCCGGCCATCATGTCTTGTCGGAGGCATCAGTTGGCCACAGAACTCGCCGGAAAACACATCGTCCTCGGCATGACAGGCGGGATCGCCTGCTACAAGATCGCTGAACTCACGCGGCTGCTCGTGAAAGCGGGCGCCACGGTCCAGATCGCGATGACGGAAGCCGCCACGCAGTTCATCACGCCCGTCACGATGCAGGCGCTGTCCGGCCGCCCCGTCTACACGAGCCAGTGGGACGCGCGCATCGCGAACAACATGCCGCACATCGATCTGTCGCGCGAAGCCGACGCGATCGTGATCGCCCCCGCCTCCACCGATTTCCTCGCCAAGCTCGCGCACGGTCTGTGCGACGACCTGCTGTCGACGCTGTGCATCGCGCGCGACTGTCCGCTGCTCGTCGTGCCGGCGATGAACCGGCAGATGTGGATGAATCCGGCAACGCAACGCAACGTCGCGCAGTTGCGCGCGGACGGCATCGAACTGCTCGGCCCCGATTCGGGCGCGCAGGCATGTGGCGAAGTCGGCGACGGACGCATGCTCGAACCGGAAGCCGTCTATGAAGCGATCGCCGCGTTCTTCACGCCGAAGACGCTGGCCGGCCGCCGCGTGCTGCTGACAGCAGGCCCGACTTTCGAGCCGCTCGATCCCGTACGCGGCATCACGAACCGTTCGAGCGGCAAGATGGGCTTCGCACTCGCGCGCGCCGCGCAGCAGGCGGGAGCCGACGTGCATCTCGTCGCGGGCCCCGTCGGACTCGATACACCGTGGGGCGTCTATCGCGAAGACGTGCAGACGGCGCAGCAGATGCACGACGCCGTGATGCGCGCGGTGCCCGGCTACGACATCTTCATCGGCGTCGCGGCCGTCGCGGACTGGCGCGTCGATCATGTCGCCGAACACAAGATCAAGAAGACGGCCGATCACGCCATTCCGTCGTTTTCGTTCGTCGAGAATCCGGACATTCTGGCTGCCGTCGCGAAGCTTCCGAAAGCGCCGTTCTGCGTCGGCTTCGCAGCGGAAAGCGGCGATCTCGACATTCACGGCGAAGAGAAGCGCAAGCGCAAGAACGTGCCGCTTCTGATCGGCAATCTGGGCCCGCAGACTTTCGGGCTCGACGACAACGAAGTCGTGCTGTTCGAAGCCGCCGGCACGACGCGGCTGCCGCGCGCGGACAAGCAGACGCTCGCGCGTGCACTCATCGCCGAAATCGCCAAGCGCCTGCCGGATGCGAGCGTGACGGGGAGCGTGACAGGTTGAACGCGCCGCGCTCGCCGTCATCGTCCACGTTCACGCTCGAATGCTCTTCATCAGCTAACGTTCTGGTGCTGTCATGACTCTGCTCTCCGTGCTCGACCAGACGCCCGTCATCGACGGGCATACGGTTGCCGACGCGATCGCCGCGACGGTCGAACTCGCGCAACTCGCCGACGACCTCGGCTTCACGCGCTATTGGTGCGCCGAACATCACGGGCTTTATGGCGTGTCGAACCCGTGCCCGGAAGTGATGCTCGCGCGCCTCGGCAGCGTGACGAAGCGCATCCGCATCGGCTCCGGCGGCATCATGCTGCCGTACTACAGCCCGTTCAAGGTTGCCGAGCAGTTCATGATGCTCGAA
The DNA here is from genome assembly GCF_030412785.1 of Paraburkholderia sabiae. Classification (NCBI taxonomy): domain Bacteria; kingdom Pseudomonadati; phylum Pseudomonadota; class Betaproteobacteria; order Burkholderiales; family Burkholderiaceae; genus Paraburkholderia; species Paraburkholderia sabiae. Next base: position 673,421 of record NZ_CP125295.1, on the reverse strand, counting down.
GCGCTGTTTCCGAATCGCGTCGATCTGGGCGTCGGACGCGCGCCGGGTGGCGACATGCGCACCGCGCAGGCCGTCGCGGCGGGCGCCTACAATCGCGGCGAACTGTTTCCGCAGCAGGTGAGCGAACTCGTCGCGCTGATGGACGGCGCGCTGCCGTCCGATCACCTCGCGCACGGCGTGCTGCTGCAGCCGCAGATCGAGACGCGTCCGCAATTGTGGGTACTCGGTTCCAGCGATTTCGGCGGCATGCTGGCCGCGCAGCTCGGCATCCGCTTTTCATTCGCGCATTTCATCAATGCGCATTTCGGACATTCGGTCGCGCAAGCGTATCGCGAGCGCTTCGTGCCCGGCCACGAGGAAAAGCCGTATCTCGCGGCAGCGGTGTTCGTGATCTGCGCGGACACAGAGCAGGAAGCTGCCGACCTCGAAAAAGCCGTCGATCTACGTCGCGTGCAAATGGCATACGGATTGAACGCGCCCGTGCCGTCCATCGCGCAGGGTCTCGCGCAGGAATATGGCGAGCGCGAGCAGCTGATCATCGACCGGGAAAAGCCGCGCAGCATCATCGGCACGCCCGAGTCCGTGACGGAGCGCATGCGCGCGCTGCAGGAACAATTCGATGCGGACGAACTGATCGTGCTCACGGTCGCGGGCAGCTACCGCGCGCGTCTGCGTTCGTATCAACTGCTGGCCGAGGCGTTCGATCTCGGCAAGTCATGAATCGACTACGGTGTTCCGTTGCGATGACGGGCGCCGCCATTTTTTCAACCTCTCACCGAACTGCATGAAACTCGACCTCAAGATTCTCGACCCGCGCATGCGCGAACAACTTCCCGCCTACGCCACGACGGGCAGCGCGGGCCTCGACCTGCGCGCGTGCCTCGATGCGCCGCTCACGCTCGAACCCGGTCAGACGGCACTCGTGCCGACCGGCCTTGCGATCCATCTCGCCGATCCCGGCTACGCGGCGCTGATCCTGCCGCGATCGGGCATGGGCCACAAGCACGGCATCGTGCTGGGCAATCTGGTCGGTCTGATCGACTCGGACTACCAGGGCCAACTGATGATCTCGACGTGGAATCGCGGCACGACCACGTTCACGCTGAATCCGATGGAGCGTCTCGCGCAACTGGTGATCGTCCCCGTCGTGCAGGCGACGTTCAATATCGTCGACGAATTCGACACGAGCGATCGCGGCGAAGGCGGTTTCGGCAGCACCGGCAAACACTGAGGCATCGCTCAGAATCCGTTCTGAATCGTTGCTTGGCCGAGCGGCCAAATAAAAACGGCGTGGGTTGTGAAACCCACGCCGTTCTTTTTGCTTCGGATGTTTCGACGCTTAGTCGACTTCCACTGCTTCCGGATTCGGATTGCGCGGCGGCGCCGAATTTTCGTCGAACGTCAGCTGGATCTTGTCTTCCGCATCGACGTCGACCGTCACGCGGCCGCCGCTCATCAGCTTGCCGAACAGCAGTTCGTCGGCCAGTGCACGACGGATCGTGTCCTGGATCAGACGCTGCATCGGACGTGCGCCCATCAGCGGATCGAAACCGTGCTTCGCGAGATGCTTGCGCAGCGCGTCGGTGAAGAGCGCGTCGACCTTCTTCTCGTGCAGCTGGTCTTCCAGCTGCATCAGGAACTTGTCGACCACGCGCATGATGATTTCTTCATCGAGTGCACGGAAGCTGATCGTCGAATCCAGACGGTTACGGAACTCAGGCGTGAACATGCGCTTGATATCGGCCATTTCGTCGCCCGTTTCGCGGCGCGTCGTGAAACCGATCGTCGACTTCTGCATCGACTCGGCGCCCGCATTCGTCGTCATGATGATGATGACGTTGCGGAAGTCCGCCTTGCGACCGTTGTTATCCGTCAGCGTGCCGTGGTCCATCACCTGCAGCAGCACGTTGTAGATATCCGGATGCGCTTTCTCGATTTCGTCGAGCAGCAGCACGCAATGCGGCTTCTTCGTGACGGCTTCCGTCAGCAGACCGCCCTGATCGAAACCGACATAGCCCGGCGGCGCGCCGATCAGCCGGCTCACCGCGTGACGCTCCATGTACTCCGACATGTCGAAGCGGATCAGCTCGATACCCAGCGTGAACGCCAGTTGCCGCGCCACTTCCGTTTTGCCGACGCCCGTCGGGCCGGAGAACAGGAACGCGCCGATCGGCTTGTCCGTCTTGCCGAGGCCTGCGCGCGCCATCTTGATCGAAGCCGACAGCGCGTCGATAGCGGGATCCTGACCGAACACGACGGCCTTGAGATCGCGGTCGAGCGTCTGCAGCTTGCTGCGGTCGTCCTGCGACACGCTTTGCGCCGGCACGCGCGCGATCTTCGAGATGATCTCTTCGATCTCGCTCTTGCCGATGGTCTTCTTCTGCTTCGACTTCGGCAGGATGCGTTGCGCTGCGCCCGCCTCGTCGATCACGTCGATAGCCTTGTCGGGCAGATGACGATCCGTGATGAAGCGCGCCGACAGCTCAGCCGCCGCCGACAGCGCCCCCGACGAATACTTCACGCCGTGGTGCTCTTCGAAACGCGATTTGAGGCCACGCAGGATCGCCACCGTCTGCTCGACGGTCGGCTCGGTCACGTCGATCTTCTGGAAACGGCGCGACAGTGCCGCGTCTTTTTCGAAGATGCCGCGGAATTCCGTGAACGTCGTCGCGCCGATGCACTTGAGCGTGCCCGACGACAGCGCCGGCTTCAGCAGGTTCGACGCGTCCAGCGTGCCGCCCGATGCAGCGCCCGCGCCGATCAGCGTATGGATTTCGTCGATGAACAGGATCGCGTTCGGACGTTCCTTGAGTTCCTTCAGAACCGTCTTGAGGCGCTGCTCGAAATCGCCGCGATACTTGGTGCCCGCCAGCAGCGCGCCCATGTCCAGCGAATAAACCTGAGCGTCCACCAGAATGTCGGGCACTTCGCCGCGCGTGATGCGCCATGCGAGACCTTCCGCGATCGCCGTCTTGCCGACGCCGGCCTCGCCGACCAGCAGCGGATTGTTCTTGCGACGACGGCACAGCACCTGCACCACGCGTTCGACTTCCGCTTCGCGTCCGATCAACGGATCGATGCGGCCGTCCTTCGCCATCTGGTTCAGGTTCTGCGTAAATTGTGCAAGCGGCGTTTCCTTTTGCGCAGCGGCTTCGTCCGATTCCGCATTCGCATCCGTCGACTTCGCGGCTTCCGAGCTGTTCGTCTTCGCGATGCCGTGCGAAATGAAATTGACGACATCCAGACGCGTCACGCCCTGCTGCTGCAGGTAATACACCGCGTGCGAATCCTTCTCGCCGAAGATCGCCACGAGCACGTTCGCGCCCGTCACTTCCTTCTTGCCGTTCGACGTGGACTGGACGTGCATGATCGCGCGCTGGATCACACGCTGGAAACCCAGCGTGGGCTGCGTATCGACGTCGTCAGTGCCCGGAACGGTCGGCGTATTGTCGTGAATGAAGTTGCGCAGGTTCTGACGCAGGTCTTCAATGTTGGCCGCGCATGCGCGCAGCACTTCAGCCGCCGTCGGATTGTCCAACAGCGCCAGCAAAAGATGTTCGACCGTGATGAACTCATGCCGCGCCTGGCGCGCTTCCATGAACGCCATGTGCAGGCTGACTTCCAGTTCCTGGGCAATCATGCTTCCTCCATCACGCACTGCAGCGGATGCCCTGCCTGCCGCGCGTGGGTAACGACTTGCTCGACTTTGGTCGACGCGATGTCCCGCGTGTAGACCCCACAAACTCCCCTGCCTTCGCGATGGACCTTCAACATGATCTGCGTTGCGGTCTCTCGATCTTTATTGAAATACTCTTGCACGACCATCACGACGAATTCCATCGGCGTGAAATCGTCATTCAACAGCACCACCTTGAACATGGCAGGCGGTTTCAGCTTTTGTTCCTGCCGCTCCAGTACGGTGTTGTCCTGCTTGTCCGGGATAATCGCCATACACCCATTCTAAACAACTCGGACAGGCCCGCAATCCTGTCAAAACCCGACCGGCTGGCCGGACATCGGTTCCCTCCGGCCCTGTGGAGCAGCCTCTCGCGGGTGCGCTCTGCGCCGGGCCGCGTGCGGTCGGCGGCCCTCCGGTCAATCTGTGTTGCAGCGTGATGACTGCAGTCGGATCGAGTATCGCACAACCCGGGCCAGCAGGCTGATGACACGCCATCGCGCCATCCGCTTCTCACCTCTGCACTGCATGTGAGTCGATTATGCGACTTTTCAAGACGCGCCGCTTGCGCCACCGCACATAAGAAAAGCGGGAGAAACCCTGGAAATTGGTTCTTTACAACGGAGAATTCCGCGTCTCAAAATTTTCTTGACACTCGAATAAAGAGACTCAACAATCAAGCTGGCACTTTTTTCAATAAGCGGTCTAAAGAAAAAATGCCGTTGGTGAGCTTGTGAGGAGGGACGACTGCATCCCGTGGTCGTTGAGCTTTTCGAGGGCTCGTGGCAGCTTTTGAGTTACAGGGGAAGTTGGTATGGCAACTGGTACGGTCAAGTGGTTCAACGACGCGAAAGGTTTCGGATTCATTACGCCCGACGAAGGCGGTGAGGATCTGTTTGCACACTTTTCGGCTATCCAGATGAACGGTTTCAAGACCCTCAAGGAAGGCCAGAAAGTTAGCTTCGAGGTCGTTCAAGGCCCGAAGGGCAAACAGGCATCGAACATTCAGTCCGCAGCCTGATACGTTCGGTCCGCAGCCTTGAAAACCCGGCTTCATGCCGGGTTTTTTCGTTTCTGGCGTTGGCAATGCCTCTAACGATAACTACGGCAGCAATCAGACAACCTTGAGGGTTGCCATCATGCCGAGATCCTCGTGTTCCAGTATGTGGCAATGGAACATCCGCTCGCCTGCGTCGCGCTGCACCGTCGCGATGCGTACCGTCTCGCCGGGCTGCACGTTGACGGTATCCCGCCATGCAAGATACGGCTCGGGCACCGCGACGCCGCCCCGCTCCCGCCGGATCACCTGAAACTGCGTGCCGTGCAGATGGAACGGATGATCCATGTCGGTGCGGTTTTCGATCGACCAGACTTCGACTTCGCCCCGCCGGCTCGTCAGCGCGATGCGCGATGAATCGAAACGCGCGCCGTTGATCATGAACTGCATGCCGGGCGGCAGCGCCGACATCGTCGCGCCCGGACGGTGCATCGCCGTCATGTCCATTTCTTCCGAGAAGACGACCGATTTCCGCGGGGCTTTGTCGGCCGCGCTGTCAGTGGATGACAGCAGCGGGGCGATCGGTCGCAATGTCGGCGGCACGGTGCGCGCCGCAGCCGTCGACGACGGCGTGAAGCGCACGTCGGCGAGCGGCTTCGCGGGATCGGCGGGCAGACTCTTGCCTTCCGTCATCGTCATCTTGCGGCGGTCGTACGCGGCTGCCGTGAGAACCGCCGTCGACGCCTGCGCACCGGCGCGCACGACGATCTCCGCCCGCTCGCCCGGCGCGAGCAGCAGTTCCGTCAGCCCGTCGCGCGGCTTGTCGAGCAGCCCGCCGTCGGTGCCGACCTGCGTGAAGGTCCGGTTCCCGCCCAGCGACAATCTCAGATAGCGGGCATTGCCGCCATTCCACAGACGCCAGCGCTCATCCTGCGCGACGTCGATTCGCGGCCGGCGCGCGCCGTTGACCAGCACGAACTGCCCTTCGCGGCCATTCATCCAGTCCATCATGTCGTTCGGCGCGACGGACGCGTCGCTTGCCAGCTTCAGGTCCGTGAAGAACAGGTGACGCTCAGGAAACGCGGCGAGCGGATCGTCGGCGGCACGCACGACGATCGGCCCGGCCAGCCCGCGAAACACCTGTTCCGCCGACATCATGTGCGGATGCGGGTGATACCAGTACGTGCCCGCGCTGCCGGGCGGCAAGGTGAATCGGTAGACGTGCGTTTCGCCGGGCGCGACCGGGTTCATCGGATTGCCGTCCTGATCGGGCGGTACGGGCAGACCGTGCCAGTGAATCGTCGACGGTTGCGGCAGATGGTTGACGAAGCGGATTTCGACGGTGTCGCCTTCGCGCACGTCGATGAGCGGTCCGACGATCGGCCCTTGGGCGGCATCGCCGTAGAGCCACAGAGCAGTCGGATGTCCCGGCATTAACTGGCGGCGCACGGGTTGCGCGACGAGCGTCGCGCGGAATACGCCCGGCTCGCTGCTTTCGTTGCGCAATGTGCGCAACGCAGCGAGCGGCGCGCCGGACGGAATCGCCGTTTCGGGCGCGAGCTTCGGCGTTCCTTGTGCGGCGTGTTGGTTGGCGTGCGACGAGTGCGACGACGACATGCCCGGCATGTCGTCCATGTCACTCATGCCGTGCATGTCGTGCATTGAATGCTGTGCGGAAACATTGCGCGCGAAAAGCGACGCAACGGCAACGCTCAACGTACGGGCGAGAAATTCCCTGCGAATCATGGATCGTTTCCTTGCTGATGCGGCGCGGCAATCGTGTTGCACGCGAACGCATGGATCGTGTGACGACAGCGTGATGCGTGTCGCCCGCTTGCGCGCTGTTCGATGAGAAGCAGCGCTGACACGAACCCGTCAGGCGATCGGCGGACGAACAGGCGGCGCACGTGTGACGCTCGCGCGCATCGCGTCGCTATCGGCAAAGTGAATCTCGGAGGCCGCAGCGTGCGCCGACACGCTGACACTCGATAGCAACGCACCGCAATGCACGCCGCACGCGCTCATGCAGCACAACGAATGCGTGCGATGGCAACTGGAATCCCGATCGCTGGTTGACGCAAGGCAATGTGCCGCTTCCGCATGCACCGGGACGACACCCGAAGACACATCATGATGATGATGCTCGCAAGCGAACGCGCCCTGCATGCCGAGCAGAGAAAACGTCAACACGATGACAATGCGCCACAGCAATTTCATGCGAGCGGATGCGAGCAGGAGCAAAGAAAACAGACAACGGATCATAACGCAGTCACGTTGCCGCATTCGGGCGAACGCACAAAACAAAACCCCGGCGCTCGCCGGGGTTTCGTCACTGCCATTCAGAACGCAGAATCGCGCTCACATGTTCTCGATCATCACCTGACCGAAGCCCGAGCACGACACCTGCGTCGCGCCTTCCATCAAACGCGCGAAGTCGTACGTAACGCGCTTCGACAGAATCGACTTTTCCATCGACGCCAGGATCGTATCCGCCGCTTCCGTCCAGCCGATATGCCGCAGCATCATTTCCGCCGACAGAATCTCCGAACCCGGGTTCACGTAGTCCTTGCCCGCATACTTCGGCGCGGTGCCGTGCGTGGCTTCGAACATCGCGACGGAGTCGGACATGTTCGCGCCCGGTGCAATGCCGATGCCGCCGACCTGCGCAGCGAGCGCGTCGGAGATGTAATCGCCGTTCAGGTTCAGCGTTGCGATCACGTCGTATTCGGCGGGACGCAACAGGATCTGCTGCAGGAACGCATCGGCGATCACGTCCTTCACGACGACGTCGTTGCCCGTCTTCGGATTCTTCACCTTCATCCACGGCCCGCCGTCGATCAGCTCGGCATTGAATTCCTTCTGCGCGAGCGCATAGCCGTAGTCACGGAACGCGCCTTCCGTGTACTTCATGATGTTGCCCTTGTGCACGAGCGTGACCGTACGACGATCGTTGTCGAGCGCATATTGAATCGCCTTGCGCACCAGACGCTCGGTGCCTTCGCGCGACACCGGCTTCACGCCGAGACCCGAAGAGTCCGGGAAGCGGATCTTCTTCACGCCCATTTCGTCGCGCAGGAACTGGATGACCTTCTTCGCTTCAGGCGACCCGGCCGGCCATTCGATACCCGCGTAGATGTCTTCCGAGTTCTCGCGGAAGATCACCATATTGACCTTCTCCGGTTCGCGCAGCGGCGACGGCACGCCCTTGAAATACTGCACGGGACGCAGACACACATACAGATCGAGTTCCTGACGCAGCGTGACGTTCAGCGAACGGATGCCGCCGCCGACGGGCGTCGTGAGCGGCCCCTTGATCGACACGATGTAATCCTTCACGACCTCCAGCGTCTCATCGGGCAGCCACACGTCGGGACCATAGACCTTGGTCGCCTTCTCGCCCGCGTAGATTTCCATCCAGTGGATCTTGCGCTTGCCGCCGTATGCCTTTTCGACGGCAGCATCGACGACCTTGATCATCACGGGCGTGATGTCGACACCCGTACCGTCGCCTTCGATGTACGGAATGATCGGCTGATCGGAAACGTTGAGCGAGAAATCCGGGTTGACAGTGATCTTGTCACCGTCAGCCGGAACCGTGATGTGCTGATACGCCATGATCGGACTCCAGTGATAGCTGTACTGTGAGAACAGGTTGGAAATGCAAAACCGGGGCGCTTCTCTTGCGCGCGGCGCAGCGTCACGCCGATGCGAGTGCTGATGCCGGATACCGATGCAACAAGCGGCCAGGCGGGTATTCTAGCCCACACCGGCGCCAGGCCGCGCTCCGGGCGTGCACGTACGAGGCCTCGCGCACGCTGTTCCTTGTTCGAACCTGTTTTACATTCGATGTCTTATATAAGACGTGGAAATGAGCTTGACGACGCATGCGTTAAGATTTCGCTATTCGTTATCGCTGGCCCGGCTCTCCTCTTTCGCGCATGACTCTGCTCGCTCTCAACAAACCCTTCGGCACGATCTGTCAGTTTTCGCCGCACGAAACACGCGCGTCGCTGGCCGACTGGGTGAAGGTGCCCGGCGTCTATCCCGCTGGCCGTCTCGACTCCGATAGCGAAGGTCTGCTGCTGCTCACCGACGACGGCGCGCTGCAAACGCGCATCGCGGAGCCGAAGCACAAACTGGTGAAGCGTTATTGGGCGCAAGTCGAAGGCGCGCCAACGGAACAGCATCTAAAGGCGCTCACGCGCGGCGTCGATCTCGGCGATTACGTCACGCGACCTTGCCGCGCCGATTTCGTCGAACCCGGTGACGCGCTATGGGATCGCACGCCTCCCATCCGATATCGCGCGGCCATTCCGACGACATGGATCGAACTGTCGATCACCGAAGGCAAGAACCGCCAGGTGCGCCGCATGACAGCGGCCGTCGGGTTTCCGACGCTGCGTCTCGTGCGTGTCGGCGTCGGTGCGCTCGATATTTTTTCGCTTGGGCTGCAGCCCGGCGAAAGCCTCGAGCTATCTGCGCGCGCACCGTGGGATGGCGTCGCGTAGCAATTCATGCACCCGCAAATCACGCTTCGATAAATCGCTAAGCCGTTGTATCGACATGCGTTTCTCACGCAATTGCATCAATTTGAAAATGCGCTTGCAAAGTACAAAAGCCGCCCTAAAGCGCCGCTAATTCGCGCACTCTGCGACGCGTTATCAGCTTCGAAAAAATTCCTGAAAATTTTCGTCAACCACGTCGCGCGTTCATGCGTTAGTCCACGCAGATGCCGCTGAAGCTGTCCGGCATTCAGCCTCAAGAGCCTTGGTGCACGCCGCTCCAACGACGTGCACGAAGGTGTCTGAACGCTAGCAGCCGCAAAGAAAATTTTCTTCGATGCGGATGTCAACCGAAAGGTGGATGGCACGTTTAACGACATGACTCAATCTAACCGGGTCATTAGGTTATTTATCTAAAGCTGAGGATTCGCAAAATGAACAAACTGATCGCCGCTCTGGTCGCTGGTCTCTTCGCAACGGCAGCATTCGCACAAGCTTCGGCACCGGAAGCAGCTTCGGCAGCTCCGGCAGCAGCAGCTTCGTCGCACAAGGCAACGAAGAAGGTTTCGCACAAGAAGTCGCACAAGAAGGCAGCTCCGGCAGCAGCAGCTTCGGCAGCGTCGGAATAAGTTTGTTGCAATAACGCAGTCAAGAACTAGCAGAATTGCCGTTCTTACGGCGTTGAAAGGCAGATGGCCGCAAGGTCCTCTGCCTTTTTGTTTTTGACGCGCTCGCGTAACATTCGCGAGTCATATTCAGCAAGGAGCTACGTCGTGCGATTTTCATTGCGCTCGTTGATCGCGCGCTTCGCGATTGCAGTTGCATTGCCTGTTGCCGCATTGTCGGCTGTGTCGTTCGCGGCGATGTCCGCGCAAGATGCGCATGCGCAGCAGATGCCGCAGGGCGCGAAACAGCCCGGCGATTTCCCACGCGCAAAACTCACGGCGGGCATGTTCGTGATCGACGCCGCCGTGGCCGCGAACGATGCCGATCGCGAGCAAGGTCTGATGTACCGCTCGCAACTCCAGCCGAACGAAGGCATGCTCTTCGTGTTCGGCGAGAACGCCGTGCATTGCTTCTGGATGAAGAACACGCTGATTCCGCTGTCGATCGCATTCATCCGCGCGGACGGCACGATCACCGACATCGACGAAATGCAGGCGGAAACCACCAACAACCATTGTCCGAAGAACAATGGTGTCTATGCGCTCGAAATGAGCAAGGGCTGGTTCACGTCGAAGGGCATCAAGCCCGGTATGAAGATTCAGGGGCTGCCGGCGCCGCAATAAGCGCACGGCCCGACGAAAAGCCGCAAGCCGGCGCAGCCGAAAGGCGCGCCGGCTTTTTTGCGCCCGCTGCATCGCAACGTCCGGCGGTCGCCGGGCCCTTCCTGGCAGGATTCCTGCAAAAGCGGGGGCGACACGCTATTCTTATAGTCTCACCAGCAGCACCGAGATCGTCCGGGCCGCGCAGCAGATGACCGCGGACGGCCCGGCGCCATTCACCGGCGCGCCAACTCATGGAGGTTCACGTGCCCCGCAAGACTCCTATCGAGCGATATCGGAACATCGGTATCAGTGCTCACATCGATGCCGGCAAGACCACCACCACCGAACGCATTCTTTTCTACACCGGCGTGACCCACAAGATCGGCGAGGTTCACGACGGCGCGGCGACGATGGACTGGATGGAACAGGAGCAGGAGCGCGGCATCACGATCACGTCGGCGGCCACGACGGCCTTCTGGAAAGGCATGGCCGGCAATTATCCGGAGCACCGGATCAACATCATCGACACGCCGGGACACGTCGACTTCACGATCGAAGTCGAGCGCTCGATGCGCGTGCTCGATGGCGCGTGCATGGTCTACGACTCGGTCGGCGGCGTGCAGCCGCAGTCCGAAACCGTGTGGCGTCAGGCGAACAAGTACAAGGTGCCGCGCATCGCGTTCGTCAACAAGATGGACCGTGTCGGCGCGGACTTTTTCCGCGTGCAGAAGCAGATCGGCGAGCGCCTGAAGGGCGTGGCCGTGCCCATCCAGATTCCCATCGGCGCGGAAGAGCATTTCCAGGGCGTCGTCGATCTGGTGAAGATGAAGGCGATCGTGTGGGATGACGAGAGCCAGGGCATCAAGTTCACGTACGAAGAGATCCCCGACAACCTGAAGGAACTCGCGCACGAGTGGCGCGAAAAGATGGTCGAGGCAGCGGCGGAAGCAAGCGAAGAGATGCTCGAAAAGTACCTGACCGACCACGAGAGCCTGACGGAAGACGAGATCAAGGCGGGCATTCGCAAGCGCACGATCGCCAACGAGATCGTGCCGATGCTGTGCGGCAGCGCGTTCAAGAACAAGGGCGTGCAGGCGATGCTCGACGCCGTGATCGACTATCTGCCCTCGCCTGTCGACGTGCCCGCCATTCTGGGTCACACGGAAGACGACAAGGAAGCGGAGCGTCATCCGAGCGACGACGAGCCGTTCTCGGCGCTCGCGTTCAAGATCATGACGGACCCGTTCGTCGGCCAGCTGATTTTCTTCCGCGTGTATTCGGGTGTCGTCGAATCGGGCGATACCGTCTACAACCCGGTGAAGGAAAAGAAGGAGCGCCTAGGCCGTATCCTTCAGATGCACGCGAACGAGCGCAAGGAAATCAAGGAAGTGCGCGCGGGCGACATCGCGGCGGCTGTCGGTCTGAAGGAAGCGACCACGGGCGACACGCTGTGCGACCCGAACAACATCATCATCCTCGAACGGATGATCTTCCCTGAGCCGGTGATCTCGCAGGCCGTCGAGCCGAAGACGAAGGTCGACCAGGAGAAGATGGGCATCGCGCTGAACCGCCTTGCGCAGGAAGACCCGTCGTTCCGCGTGCAGACGGACGAAGAATCCGGCCAGACGATCATCTCGGGCATGGGCGAACTGCACCTGGAAATTCTCGTCGACCGGATGAAGCGCGAGTTCGGCGTCGAGGCGACGGTGGGCAAGCCGCAGGTCGCGTATCGCGAGACGGTGCGCACCAAGGTCGAGGATGTCGAAGGCAAGTTCGTCAAGCAGTCGGGTGGCCGCGGGCAGTATGGTCACGCGGTGATCTCGCTCGAACCCGATCCGGGCAAAGGCTACGAGTTCATCGACGCGATCAAGGGCGGCGTGATTCCACGCGAGTTCATTCCTGCTGTCGACAAGGGCATTCAGGAGACGCTGAAGGCCGGCGTGCTGGCGGGTTATCCCGTCGTGGACGTGAAGGTGACGTTGACGTTTGGTTCGTACCACGACGTGGACTCGAACGAAAACGCGTTCCGCATGGCTGGCTCGATGGCGTTCAAGGAAGCGATGCGCAAGGCGAAGCCGGTGCTGCTTGAGCCGATGATGGCTGTTGAGGTTGAGACGCCTGAGGACTTCATGGGTAATGTGATGGGCGATCTGTCCGGGCGGCGCGGGATCGTGCAGGGGATGGAGGATATTGCCGGCGGCGGTGGCAAGCTCGTGCGGGCTGAAGTGCCTCTTTCCGAGATGTTCGGATATTCCACCTCGCTGCGCTCGTTGACGCAAGGGCGCGCTACTTACACGATGGAGTTCAAGCAGTACGCCGAGACGCCGAACAACGTGTCCGAAGCTATTATTAATTCGAAATCCAAATAGGTTTTTTGTTTTCGCTGCGCGAAGGCCCGTTCTTTTTGGACGGGCCTTTTTTGTTTTGCTGCGCTGGCATCCGCGAATTCGTATCCGTGCTTCACGCGTTGCCCCTGTGCGGGGCGGCACCTACTTTTCTTTGCAGCGGCAAAGAAAAGTAGGCAAAAGAAAGCCGCTCTTGAACCTCCGGTGCCTGCCTGGATAACGGCACGGCACACGGTCTTTGAGCTGTCGCGCAGCAACTCCAACACTCCGTAGAAAGCTCGCAGTCAGGCGCGCGCGGCGCGAAAGATAACATCCACCTGGGGCACATTCGGTCGGCTTGCTTTTTTGTGTTTGCCGTCGGTTTGATTGCGGCGGTATGTGCTCCGGATTGTGTGTGGAGTTTCCGCGCCGTGCGCGGTTGACTGCGGGCTTTCTACAGAGTGTGGAGGTCGCTGCTCGATAGCTCAACTGCGGCATGCTGAAACGCTATCCCGGCAGGCACCGGAGGTACAAAAGCGGCTTTCTTTTGCCTACTTTTCTTTGCCGCTGCAAAGAAAAGTAGGTGCCGCCCCGCACAGGGGCAACGCATGAAGCACAGAGACGAAATCGCGGATGCCAGCGACGAACTCGCGGATGCCAGCGCACCGCAGCAAAAAGCACCAACATTTTGACCATGCCAGAATGGCAAAGCAAACCGACCGGCAAGGAGACAAAAAAATGTCCCACGACGACGATCATCAAGCGCCGACAGACTGGCGCACCAACGGCGTGAAGGTCATCAAAGGCGACCAGCTGGACACAAACACCCCCCAAACCCCAGGCATGAACCGAGCCGCAGCAATCAACGCCGCCCGCGTAGGCGCGCAAAAAATCTGGGCCGGCACGGTAACGATCCACCCGAACGCAAAAACAGGCGCCCACCACCACGGCGCATTAGAAAGCGTGATCTACGTCGTCCGCGGCCACGCAAGAATGCGCTGGGGCGAACATCTGGAGTTCACCGCCGAAGCCGGTCCCGGCGACTTCATCTTCGTGCCGCCCTACGTGCCGCATCAGGAAATCAACGCCAGCACCGACGATCCACTCGAATGCGTGCTCGTGCGCAGCGACAACGAAGCCGTCGTCGTGAACCTCAACATCGATGCCGTCGAGCAACCCGAAACCGTCTACTGGGTCGACCCGATCCACAAACACCCGCACGATCACTAAGCCCGTCCCCCATGACGCCGACCTCCCTGCGCCCCCGCCTCGTCACGCTGTACGTGGGTCTGATCGCCGCCAATCTCGCCGCGTGGGCGTGGGCGCTGATCGCATTTCGCCACTATCCGCTGCTGCTCGGCACTGCGTTGCTCGCGTATGGATTCGGTCTGCGCCATGCCGTCGACGCCGATCACATCGCCGCCATCGACGCCGTCACGCGCAAGCTGATGCAGGAAGGCAAGCGCCCGCTCGGCGTCGGGCTCGCGTTTTCGCTCGGGCATTCGAGCATCGTGATCGCGGCCACCGTCGGCATCGCGTTGACGGCGCTGTCGCTGCACGGGCGCTTCGAGGCGCTTCATGCCGTCGGCGGGACCATCGGCACGATCGTGTCGTCCGTGTTTCTGCTCGTGCTCGCGGGCGTGAATCTCGTCATTCTGCGCGACGTGTGGCGCCGCTACCGGCACGTTCAGCAAGGCGGACAACTGACGCACGAAGATGCCGCGCGCGCCGCGCCCGCCGGTCTGCTGTCGCGCGCGCTCAAGCCGCTGTTCAGGCTCGTCACGAAGAGCTGGCACATGTATCCCGTCGGCGTGCTGTTCGGCCTCGGCTTCGATACGGCCACCGAAATCGGCCTGCTCGCCATTGCCGCCGCCGAAGCGGGCAAAGGCCTGCCGCTCTACTCGATCCTCGTGTTTCCCGCGCTCTTCACGGCAGGAATGACGCTCGTCGATTCCACCGATAATGTCCTCATGGTCCACGCGTACAGCTGGGCAATGGACGACCCGAAACGCAAGCTCTACTACAACGCCAGCATCACGTTCGTGTCGGCCGTCGTGGCGATTGCGATCGGCGGCATCGAGGCACTCGGATTGCTAGCAGACAAGCTGGAACTCAACGGCGGCGCATGGGACGCAGTGGCGGCCGTCAACGAGCGCTTCGGGATGCTGGGCTACGGCATCGTCAGCGTGTTCATGCTGTGCTGGATCGGCTCGATCCTGTTTCATCGCTGGCGCCGGCCCGCTGCGGCCACCCACTAACGCGCCGACGCCCGAGCATCGGAACACGCGTCCCGACGCCGTGCCGTTGTGCGCACGACACAACTCTCGCCTCGGATTCGTCTGAAGGGAACCGTGCGCGGTAGCGAATGCTCCTAATTGGGAGGCAATCGCTTACACTGATCCCGCATCGTGATCGCAGTACCACCGCAGCGCCGCGCCTTTGCGCATGGCGTCCCAACAGAACGGATCGGACCCACCATCGATGAAGAATTCCGCGGACCCGCGTTTTGCGCCTCGCCTGGCCGAATCGGTTGAACTCGACGCGACGCGCCGCAGCGCCGACGCCCACGGCAACCACGCCATCGACGAATTCCTCGCCGGCCGTCTGACGCGCCGCGAACTGCTGCGCTATGCGAGCGTGATGGGGATGTCGCTCGCGGGCGGCGGCCTGCTGGCGCCGCGCAGCGCTCGCGCTCAAGGCGCAGCGGGCGCCAACGCCACGATCCGCGTCGCGCATCTGACGCCCGCGGGCGCCGTCGATCCGATGACGGTCACCGACGCCGCCAGCCTCTGCCTGCTCAATCAGACGGGCGAATTCCTGATCGACGACGACGGCGAAAAGCAGACGCTCAAGCCCTCCCTCGCGCTGTCATGGAAGCCGAACGACAAGGGCGACGTGTGGACCTTCAAGCTGCGCGAGAACGTGAAATTCCACGACGGCCAGGCCTTCACCGCGAAGGACGTCGCCGCGACGTTCGACCGTCTCGCCGATCCCGCCGCCGGTTCGGCTGCGCTGTCGACCTTGAAGGGCGTGCTGTCGAAGGGCAACACGAAGGTCGTCGACGATCACACCGTCGCGTTCCATCTCGACGCGCCGAACGGCAACTTCCCGTACTACGTCTCTTCGGACAACTACAACGCCGTGATCCTGCCCGCGAACTATGCAGGCAACTACGAGAAAACCTTCATCGGCACGGGTCCGTTCAAGCTCGAAAAGTATCAGGCAAAGGTGGGCGCGTCGTTCGTGCGCAATCCCGACTACTGGGGCGACAAGGCGCTGCCGCAGCGCGTGCAGTTCACGTTCTACGCGGACCAGCAGGCGCAGATTCTCGCGCTGCAAGGTCATCAGGCCGACGTGATGGGCACCTTCACCGTGCAGGGCGGCCAGGGTTTGATGAACAACCCCGAGTTCAAGGTGATCGGCGTGAAGTCGAGCGCTCACCGGCAGATTCACATGCGCGTCGACAGCCCGCAGTTCAAGGACAAGCGCGTGCGTCAGGCGCTCGCGCTGTCGCTCGATCGCGATGTGATCGTCAAGGGTCTCTTCAAGGGACGCGCGCAGGTCGGCAACGACAGCCCGTTTGCGCCCGCGTTTCCGTCGTCGGATGCAGGCGTGCCGCAGCGCAAGATCGATGTCGCGAAGGCGAAGCAGCTGCTCGCGGCGGCGGGCGTGCCGAACGGCTTCGACGTGACGCTGACGACCGAAAAGTACATGGAGATTCCCGACCTCGCCGTCGTCGTGCAGAACTACGCGAAGGCCGTCGGCATCCGCATCAATCTGAAGGTGGAGAGTCAGTCGCAGTACTACGGTTCGGGCACGCCGGGCAAATCGGACTGGCTCGATTCGCCGCTCGGCATCACCGACTACGGCAGCCGCGGCGTGCCAAACGTGTTCCTCAGCGCGCCGCTGACGAGCGGCGGCACGTGGAACGCCGCGCACTTCAAGAATCCGCAGTACGACAAGCTGGTCGCCGACTACGTCGCGGCGCTCGATATCGCCGCGCAGAAGAAAGTGTCCGCGCAGATCCAGACGTTGTTGCTCGACGAAACGCCCGTGATCTTCCCGTTCTTCTACGATCAGCTGATCGCCGCGCGCAAGCAGCTGAACGGCGTGCGCTTCACGGCGATCGCGCAGCTGTATTTCGATCGCGCGACGCTCGCGGCCTGATTGCGCGCAACGCAGCGAGCCAGGTACAACGATGTCGACGACGGTTTCCTCATCCTCCGTGGCTCGCGGCACAGGCGGCGCGGCGCGTGTCGCACGCTTCGTGGCGACGCGCGTCGGCCTTTCGCTGATCACGCTGTGGCTGCTGTCGGTGATCGTGTTCGCGGGCGGCCAGTTGCTGCCAGGCGATATCGGCCGTGCAATTCTCGGCCCGCTCGCCGATGCCCGCGCCGTCGCCGCGCTCAATCATCAGCTGGGCGCGGACCGGCCGCTTCTCACGCAGTACACGCAGTGGATCACGCATTTCGTGCAAGGCGATATGGGCACGTCGTACATCTTCCGTGAACCCGTCTCGCAGTTCATCGGTAGCGCGCTGGCAAATTCGGCGAAGCTCGGCCTGCTCGCGTTCGTCGTGGTCGTGCCGCTCGGCATCGCGGGCGGCGTGTGGGCCGCGATGCATGCGGGACGCTGGCTCGATCGCACGATCAGCATTGCGGGGTTGTCGGCGACCGTCGTGCCCGAGTTCGTGTCGTCGATCGTGCTGATTCTGATATTCGGCGTGTGGCTGCAATGGCTGCCCATCGACGCGACGTATCCGCCCGGCGCCGGCATCTTCACGCAACTGAAGCATCTGGTGCTGCCCGTGCTGCCGCTCGTGTTCGTGTTCTTCGGCTATATCGCCCGAATGGCGCGCGCGGGCACCGTCGAAGCGCTCGATGCCGACTACACGCGCACCGCGATTCTCAAGGGACTGCCGCCGCATATCGTGATCTTCCGGCATGTGCTGCGCAATGCATTGCTGCCGACGATCACCGTCGCCGCGACGCAGCTCGGCTACATGATCGGCGGACTCGTCGTGGTGGAGACGCTGTTCCACTATCAGGGCATCGGCTCGCTGATCTACAACGCCGCGAAAGCGAAGGACTTTCCGATGCTCGAAGCGGGCGTGCTGACGGTCGGCGTCGTCTATACCGTCGCCAATCTCGTCGCCGATGGGCTGTACGTGCTGCTCAATCCGCGTCTGCGCGTGGGGAGCACCGAATGAGTACGACGACGCCTTCTACGCCCAATACGCCCAATACGCCCAATACGCCCAATACGCCGGATACACCGGATAAGCCCGTCCCGCCGTCGACCCCACGCGCACGCGACAGCCGCCACGACGTGCTGCGCGCATTGCTGCGTTCGCCGACCTTCATCGTCGGCGCGCTGATCGTGCTGTGGTGGATCGTGTGCGCGATTGCGGGCTTGTGGATCGCGCCGCTCGATCCATACGCGTCCGATCCGTTGAATTCGCTCACGCCGCCCGCGCAAGGTCACTGGTTCGGCACCGATCAACTCGGCCGCGATGTGCTGTCGCGCGTGATCGTCGGCGCGCGCGACATCCTCACGATCGCCCCGCTCGCGACGCTGCTCGGTACGCTCGCGGGCACGGCGCTCGGTCTTTTCGTCGGCTATTTCGACGGCTGGGTCGACAACGTGGTCGGACGCGCGATCGATGCCGTGCTCGCGCTGCCGCTCGTGATCGTCGCGCTGCTCGCGCTCGCGGCCGTGGGCGCGTCGAACTTCACGGTGATCCTCGTGATCGGCATCACGTTCACGCCGATCACGGCCCGCACGGTGCGCGCCGCCGTGTTCGCAGAACGGCATCTCGACTACGTGGCGGCCGCCCAATTGCGCGGCGAAAACGCGTTCTACATCATGTTCGCCGAGATTCTGCCGAACGTGCTGCCACCCATCATCGTCGAAGCGACGGTGCGCCTCGGCTACGCGATCTTCGCGGTCGCGACGCTGTCGTTTCTCGGCTTCGGCATCCAGCCGCCTTCCGCCGACTGGGGCCTCGCGCTCTCCGAGTCGTACACGCTGATGGCGGGCGGCGCATGGTGGACGGTCGTATTCGATGCCGCTGCGATCGCCTCGCTGGTGGTCGGCGTGAACCTGATCGCGGATGCCGTGCAAGGAGCCGTCGACGCATGAACGGCCCCTCTCCTCCCCCGCCGCCCGCCTCGTTCCCCGCCTTCGACGTATCGAAGAGCGAGCAGTCGGACGCGCTCACCATCGTCGGACTGACGGTTGCGTATCGCACGCGAGGACGCGAACGCGAGGTGCTGCAGGACGTATCGTTTCGCATCAAGCGTGGCGAATCGTATGGGCTCGTCGGCGAATCGGGCTGCGGCAAGTCGACGGTTGCAATGGCGACGCTGCGCTATCTGGCGCGCAACGGACGCGTGAAGGCGGGCCGCATTTCGATCGCGGGCAAGGACGTGAATGCGCTCGATGCCGCCGCCTTGCGAACGCTGCGTGCGAACAGCATATCGATGGTGTATCAGGATCCGTCGCGCGCGCTCAATCCGTCGCTGACGGTGGCGCGCCAGGTCGCCGAAGCATTCGAAGCCTCGGGCGCTTCCTACGACGACGCGCTGCGGCAGACGGCAGAGATCTTGCGCAAGGTGCGCATCGCCGAGCCGGAACGCGTGATGGACAGTTATCCGCATCAGCTGTCGGGCGGCATGCAGCAGCGCGTCGTGATTGCGATGGCGCTCGCGTCGAAACCCGCGCTGCTGATTCTCGACGAACCCACCACGGGACTCGACGCAACCGTCGAAGCCGAAGTGCTCGATCTCGTCGCGCAGCTGCGCGAGGAATTCCACACGGCGGTGCTGTTCATCAGCCATAACCTGGCCGTGATCGGCAGGATGTGCGAGCGCGTCGGCGTGCTGTATGCGGGCAAGCTCGTCGAAGAAGGCGTGACGCAGGATGTATTCGCGCGGCCCCGGCATCCGTACACGGTCGGCCTGCTGCGCTGCCTGCCGACGGTAGGACGCAGCAAGGACACCGACCGGCTGGATACGATCGCGGGCAGCTTGCCGCAGCCGGGTTCCATCACGCAGGGCTGCGTGTATCTGGAACGCTGCCGTCTCGCCGACGACCGCTGCCGACGCGAAGCGCCGCCGCCTTATCGTGTGAGTGCGCAGCATGGCGATCAGATGTCGCGCTGTCATTATCACGAGCGTGCCATCGACTTGCCGCGCATGACGCCCGTCGAAGCCTCCGCGAACGGGCGCATCGCGTACGACGCCGCGCCCGTGCTGCGCGCGGAAAACGTCTCGAAGACTTTCCATGTCGCGGGCGCGGCGCTGCGTGCCGTCGACGATGTGTCGCTCGAACTCGCGAAAGGCGAGACGCTCGGTCTCGTCGGCGAATCGGGCAGCGGCAAGACGACGCTCGCGAAGCTGCTGCTCGGGCTTGTCTCGCCCGATGAAGGCAGCGTGCTCGAACTCGACGGCGCGCCTCTGCCGGCGCGCGTCACGAGCCGCAACGACGATCAGGTGAAGTCGCTGCAGATCGTGTTTCAGAATCCCGATTCGGCGCTCAATCGCGCGCATTCGGTGCGGCGGCTGATCGGGCGCGCGCTATCGCGTCTGTCCGCGCTGCGCGGCGACGCGCGCGAGGCAAGGCTCGAGTCGCTCGCACAGGCTGTGCGGCTGCCCGATCGCTATCTGACGTCGCGCACGCGGCAACTGTCGGGCGGACTCAAGCAGCGCGTCGCGATTGCGCGCGCGTTTGCGGGCGATCCGCGCATCGTCGTGTGCGACGAGCCGACCTCCGCGCTCGATGTCTCCGTGCAGGCCGCAATCCTCAATCTGCTCGCCAATCTGCAGCGCGATCGCGGCGTGAGTTATGTGTTCATCTCGCACGATCTGAACGTCGTGCGCTATCTGTCCGATCGGATCGCCGTGCTGTACGTGGGGCGCCTGCTCGAGATCGGACCGGCCGCGGCCGTGTTCGACGGTCCGCATCATCCTTATACGGAAGCGCTGCTGTCGTCGGTGCCGACGCTCGATCTGCACGACGGCGAAACACCCGCCGACGCGAAGCGGCAGCGCATCCATCTGTCCGGCGAACTGCCGAGTCCTGCCGCGCCGCCGTCGGGCTGCGTGTTTCATACGCGCTGTCCGCGCAAGCTCGGCGCGATCTGCGAGCAGCAGGATCCGCCCTCCACCGATGCCGGCGACGGTCATCGTATCCGCTGTCATATCCCCGTCGACGAACTGCGCGTGCTTCAACGGCGCAACTGATTCCCGCTTGCCGATTCGCTGCTGCATCGCGCGTTGAAACGAAAAACGCCGTGTTTCGACCCGCGCGTTTCAGGTCCGAAACGTTTTTCTCGCGTTTTACAGCGTGCGCGAAATGGCGGTCACGCAAATGCCACGTGCGGCGGGCGTCTGCGCGCAATGGCATGTTTATCGCTAAATGACGCTCACGCATGGGGTTGCGTCGGGATCGACAAAAACCTTGAGCTCCGGGACTTCGCGCCGGTACACGAACGACGCAACGGCGCAAAGAAAAGACAGTCGATCCCACGTTCGATGTCGAACGTTACGCAGAAACAAGAAGCCGCAGGCGGCGGGAAGGGAGGCAGGAGCGCGCGACGTGCCACGGATAACGGCACGCGCCGCGACTACGAAGAGCAACAAAAGCTCGCCCGCTGCCGATCGGCCCGGCACAGAACAACGCGATAAGCAGTGAACACGGGATGACGGCTGCGGGGGCGTCGTTTCGTCGGGAGAGGTGCGATGAAGACCGGCATAATTAATACGTACTACTACAAGGCAATACGGGGTACGGCAACCCTTGTGGTTGGCGCGGGGGCTTTCATGGCGGCTCAATCCGTTCAGGCCGCATCCACGGACGACGTGATCCCGAAGTGGATCGTTACAGCCGATGCGCCACTGCCTGCCAGCGGCGCGTCGGCTGCGACGCAACCGGCGCACGGCGACGCTGGGTCGATGGGCGCGGAAGCCGGCGCGACGACGGCCGCCGATGATGCGTCATCCGTCTTTCTCCTTCGAACATGTATCGGCAATGCAGGCAACTGCTCGCCCAGCGGCGGAAGGGCTAGCAGTGGCGCTAGTGCGGGGGCGGCTGGGGCGGGTGCGTCGGGGTCTGCGGGATCGTCGGGATCGTCGGGATCGTCCGGCGGAGGTTCGGGCGGTGGGGGCTTTGGGGCCGCGGCGGGTTCGAGCGGTGGTTCAGGTGGCGGGTTTGGTGGTGGTGGCAGTGGCGGTAACGGCGGCGGCAGTAACGGCGGCGGCAGTAACGGCGGCGGCGGTAGCGGTGGCGGCGGTAGCGGTGGCGGTGGTAGCGGTGGCGGTGGTAACGGCGGCGGCGGTAACGGCGGTGGCGGTAATGGCGGCGGTGGTAATGGCGGCGGTGGTAACGGCGGTGGTGGTAACGGCGGCGGTGGTAACGGCGGCGGTGGCAACGGCGGCGGCGGTAACGGTGGCGGTGGTAACGGCGGCGGTGGTAACGGCGGCGGTGGTAACGGCGGCGGTGGTAACGGCGGCGGCGGCGGCAACGGTGGTTGCGGTTGTGGCGGCAGCGGTCACGGCGGACCTGGCGGCGGCTTCGGCAGTGGCGGCTTCGGTGGTGGCTTTGGTAGCGGTGGCTTCGGCGGCGGTTTCGGCGGCGGCTTCGGCAAAGGCGGTGGCTACGGCGGAGGCTCCGGCTCGGGCGGCGGTCACGGCGGCGGCAACGGACATTAGATCCGGCGGACGGCGCGCCCCCGCGCCGTTCTCCCACGTCAGCCATCCCGCAGCATAGAGACGCTGTCTGGCCGTCGTCGGCGGTGACGTTCCGATCCCCCGGTCGGACGTCACCGCCCAAGGGCCGATATGCATCAACTTCACGATGCCCATGCGCACTCACCGCAAGAGCAATCGAACATCGCGCGCGAAAAGCCGCGCACCGGAACCAAACCGCCCCGCCCGCCTCCTATCTATTCCACGTTCGATATGAGGCCTCCTACATGCAACGACACTTCCCCCGCCCCGTTGCACGCATCGCGTCGTGCCTGCTGATGGCTTCGCTGGTCGGTGGCGCGTCGCTGGCTCAGGCGCAGAATGCACCACAAAACGCGGCACAAACGCAAGCCGCCCCTCCCGTCGATCCCACCTTCTCCGCGTATTCGCTTGCGCAAGCCTGCCAGCAGAAGTCCGACAACGTCGCGCATGGCCAATGCGTCGGCGCAGTGCGCGGCATCATCCACGGCTATCAGTACGGCGTGCTGTTTCTGAGCCAGCGCACGTCGCTGTCGGCGAAGGAAACGCAGCGCGTGTCACTGTGTCTGCGCGACGTGCCCGTCTCGACGATCGTCGATGAATTCGTTCAGGACGCCGGCCAGGTCAACGCCGATTCGCTCAAGCGCACGCCCGCCGAAGTCGCCGTGCTCGGTTCGGTGCATATGCATCACGCGTGCGACTGAATCGACACCTACGCACGTGACCCGAAGCGCCGCTCAAAGCATCTCGAGCGGCCGCTTGCTGCGCGGCGGCCGAAAGTGCGTATCGATGGCGGCGAGGTCGTCGGCGGAAAGCTGCAGGTCGAGCGCGCGACGGTTGTCGCGCACATGCTCGATGCGTCCTGACTTCGGAATCGCGAACACCTCGGGTTGCCGCAGCACCCACGCCAGCGCAACCTGAATCACCGACACGCCATGCCGAGCGGCGATATCGTCGAGCGGCGAGCGCTTCGGCAGGCGTGCGTGATCGACGGGACTGTAGGCCATCGCGGGCATCTTGCGGTCCGCGAGCCACGGCAGCAGATCGAATTCCGATCCGCGCCGCGCGACGTTGTAGAGAATCTGGTTTGTCGCGCAGGCATCGCCGTCCGCCACATCGACGAGTTCTTCCATATCGTCGACGTCGAAGTTGCTCACGCCCCAGTGACGAATCTTGCCGTCGCGCCGCAACGCCTCGAAGCCCGCGACCGTCTCTTCGAGCGGCACCGAGCCGCGCCAGTGCAGCAGATACAGATCGATGCGATCGGTCTTCAGTCGCCTCAACGACTGCTCGCACGCATGCTGCACACCACGCTTGCTCGCGTTGTGCGGATAGACCTTGCTGACCAGAAACACCTCGTCGCGAAGTCCGTGCAGCGCTTCGCCGAGCAGCGATTCCGTCGCGCCTTCGCCGTACATTTCGGCCGTATCGATCAGCGTCATGCCGAGTTCGATGCCGCCGCGCACTGCCTCGATTTCGGCCTTGCGGCGCGACGGATGCTCGCCCATCTCCCACGTGCCCTGCCCGAGTTTCGGAATGCGTTCGCCGTCGGGCAGCGTCACGCTGGCGATGTCGTTCGTCATGGTTGCGTCCTCGTTAATGGTGTTCTGAAGATGCGCCGCCGGGTAGCTATCGATGCAGCGGCTCGTCCAGCGAGTGTAGCGCCGGTTCGCGACACGCATCCGTGTCCCGGCAAAACCCCGCTATAACGCCGCGCGCCAATGTCATAGAATTGCCGCTTGCCCTACTTGCGTCCGTCACATGAACCCAGCCTCGGAAGACCGTTGGCGCGATCTGCGCCCGGACCCGGAAAACGATACGCCGCTGTATCTTCAGCTCGCCCGCAAGCTCGGCACCGCTATCCATGAGAACCGCTGGAACGCCGGCGAAGCGCTGCCGTCGGAACGTGTGTTGTCGGATGCGCTCGGCGTGTCGCGCATCACGGCGCGCAAGGCGATTGCGCTGCTCGTCGAACAGGGCTTGATCCGACGTTCGCAAGGCGCAGGCAGTTTCATCACGCCGCGCTATGAAGATCCGCTGTCTCGTCTGTCGAGCTTCAGCGAAATGCTGCGCCGGCGCGGCTTCACGCCGAGTTCGCAATGGCTGTCGCGCGAGATCGTGCCCGCCAATCGCGATGAAGTGATCCAATTGGGACTGTCGCCCGCTGCCGCCGTCACGCGGCTGCGCCGGCTGCGCCTCGCGGACGGCATCGTGATGGCCGTCGAGAATTCGACCTTCCCGGCTTCTGTGATTCCCGATCCGCAGGCAATCGGCGATTCGCTGTACACGTATCTCGAACAGAAAGGACTGACTATCGTTCGGGCGTTGCAGCACTTCCGCGCCGTCAACGCGAGCGACGAGATCGCGCAGCAGATGAGCATCGCGCCGAACGACGCACTGCTGCTGATCACGCGCGTCGGCTACACGGCCGACCAGCGCGCGATCGAACTCACCGATACCTACTGCCGCAACGACTACTACGATTTCGTCGCGGAACTGCGCAAGTAGACGCCAGCGCTTAGGTTTCCCAGCGCGCCGCGTCAGTACCGATCGGCACAGGCGGCCGCGCATAAAACGCGGGCGTCTCCGACATCAACTCGGCGGGCGCCGCCGCGCGCACGCGGCCAAACGGCGAATCGACGTCGTGCAAACCATCCTGCACGTTTTCATAGGTGACGTCCGGCACGCGCCAGCCGTCCTCGATCTGCCCCATCGATTGCAGCCAGCGGCCCGTTTGCGCCAGCGACAGCCGCACGTGCCAGCTGCCGCCTTCCTGCGCACGCCGCGCGAGCGCGACCATCGCGCCGAACGCGGCGAGATAACCCGTCGCGTGATCGAGCGCCTGACACGGCAGGTGCTTCGGCCCGTCGACGCCTGCCGCGCGGCTCTCTGTGTACGCGATACCGCTCGCCGACTGCACGAGGCTGTCGAAGCCGCGCCGCATCGCCCATGGCCCCGCGTGGCCGTAAGCCGAAATCGACACGCAGACGATGCCGGGCCTGACGCGCGCCAGCGTCTCGGGATCGAAACCGCGCGCGGCAAGCGAACCGGGACGGTACGCCTGGAGAAACACATCGGCCTTGCTCGCGAGCGCCTGTAGCTGTTCGCGCGCCTTGAGTTCGCGTAAATCAAGCGTTGCCGAGCGCTTGCCACGTCCGTTGTCGATGACGAGCGGCGCGATGTTCGGCAGATGCGGACCGTTGATCAACAGAACGTCCGCGCCATGCTGCGCGAGCGCGCGTCCCGCCACCGGTCCCGCGATGATGCGCGACAGATCGAGCACCCGAGTCCCCGCGAGCGGCCGCAGCGCCTCGCCGCGTCCGGGCGCTTCGGGCGGCGCATCGCCGATCCGCTCGATTTCGAACAGCGGCAGATTCGCGATCGCCTTCGCCTGATCCAGCGCCGCCCATTCGCGCGGCGAGCGGATCAGCGCGGCGCACAGGCCGGCATCGGCGAGCGTCTGATCGAGCTTCGCGCCGTCCCAGTTACGAATCGCTTCGGCGACCGCGCCAGGATCGCCGTCGCAGCCGAGCACCTTCAGCACGCCCTGCAGATGATGCGGAAAATTCGTGTGCAACTGGATCCATCGACCATCGCGCGTCGCATAAAAACCCGTCACAGGATGACGCAACTCCTGCGGCAAGCCATCGTTCACACGCAGATACCGCTCGCTGCGAAACGCGATCAGCGCGCGTCGCACGTTCACGTCGACGCGTTGCATGCGGCCCGCGCGCAGGCGGAAGCAATCGGCGGCGGCGAGCGCCATCGCGGCAATCGACGCGCTCGCCAGCGTCCCGACGCGAAACACGGACGGCAGCGACGGATCGTTGCCCTCCATCGACACATATTCGAGCAAGGCCGGATCGCAGCCGGCAACGGACCACAGATGATCGAGAGCGAGCTGGGGCGTCATAGCGAGCAGACTTCCTGGAGAGGAGACGTGCCTCAGTCTAGGATTGCGACTCGCCACGATCAATCTTGATTCATATAATCAATATATATTCATTTGTTTGGCTTTCGCTCCCCGATATGTCCACTACACGCTACCTATCCGCCGACGAAGCCGCCGCGATGCTCGGCATCAGCGTCACGACGCTCTACGCGTACGTCAGCCGGGGCATGCTGCGCTCTGCGCCGGACGCGAACAGCAAGCGGCGTCTCTACGACGCCGACGAAGTGCGGCGTCTCGCGCGCCGCAAGGAAGACGGCAAGCGCGCCGGCAAGGTCGCGCAGAAGGTGCTGGACTGGGGCGTGCCCGTGCTCGAATCGTCGATCACGCTGATCGCCGACGGCAAACTGTTGTATCGCGGCCGCGACGCGATCGAACTCGCGCGCACGGCGACGCTGGAAGAAGTAGCGGCGTTGCTGTGGGAATGCAGCGCGCGACGCATCGCCGACGCGCCCGCCGCGCCGCTCGCCGCCGCGCAATGGTCGGCGTGGCTCAAGCTCTGGAGCGACAGCGCGCCGCTCGATCGCGCGCTGGTGCTGCTGCCCGCCGCTGCCGCGCAGATGCCGCGTGTCTGGGCGCTCGGCCGCGACGCGCAACTCGACAACGCCTGCGCGCTGCTGCGGCTGCTCGCGGGCGCGATGATTTCGACGGCGCCGTCGAACGAACCGCTTCACAAGCAACTCGCCGGCGCATGGGGCGTGCGCAACCGCGCGCAGATCAATCTGTTGAGAGCGGCGCTCGTCGCGTGCGCGGATCATGAACTGAATGCGTCGACGTTCACCGTACGCTGCATCACGTCGACGGGCACGCATCTGTTCGGAGCGGTCGCGGGCGGACTTGCTGCGCTATCGGGGCCGAGGCATGGAGGGGAAACGGCACGCGTCGCGGCACTGTTCGACGAAGCCGCGCGCGCCGCCGATCTCGACCGCTATCTGGCGACTCGCCTCGCGCATCATGAACAAAGCGCGCCGGGACCGGTGATTTCGGGTTTCGGTCATCCGCTGTATCCGGACGGCGATCCGCGCGCGCGACTGCTGCTCGATCTGCTCGACGAATGCGCACCCAGCCGTTCGCCGCTCGCGGATGTGCAACGGCTCGCCCGCACCGTGCGCGACACGACGGGCGCCGCGCCGACCGTCGACTATGCGCTCGCGGCCATCGAACGCGTGCTCGGTCTGCCCGCCGGCGCGGCCTTCACGCTGTTCGCGGTCGGCCGCGTGACGGGCTGGATTGCGCACGCGATGGAGCAGACCAGCGACGGGCGCCTGATCCGTCCGCGCGCCAGATACATCGGCGCGTACGAAGCGGACTGAGCAGGACTGACCGACACGAGAGCCGTCAGCGGTTCAGGCCGTGAGCAGCCAGCGCGGCATCCAGGTAAAGCGCGGCGTGCGGCGCCGTTCGACGCGCACCGTATCGGACGGGCCGCTCGCCACCGTCAGCGAGAGCCGCACGCCGTCACGCCCTGCGCTCATCCACGCGACCGCGCCGCGCTTCAGTTCGAACGACTCGCCCGGTGCGAGCCAGTAATCGTCGGCATCACCCTCGACCGTCAACCAGAGTTCGCCTGCCAGCACGTTCACGGCGAGCGGCTGCGCGACCCGCCAGGCGCTGGCCGGCTCGCCGTGTTCGAGTTCAAAAGTACGGATTTCACGCATCGCTCGCTCCTTGAAGTGCTTTTTCGCTTGCATCCATTATTGTCGTGCGAAGATAACTGTCACATGCACAGTGCTGAACAGTTTCAAAAGAACTGTACAGCCAGAAAACCTGACAGTTGCTGGTGCTTCGACCGTGACAGAGCGTTTGCGTACGGCCGGCGGAGCGCCCGAAGGGAGACACCCTGTGAAGCTAGACATCGACCTGAACCGCGAAAACGGCGTGCCGCTCACCGAGCAGATCGTGAGCGGCGTGCAGGAATGGATCCGCTCGCGCACCGCGCATCCCGGCGCGAAGCTGCCGTCGATCCGCCAGTTCGCCACCGAAAACGACATCAGCCGCTTCCCGGTGATCGAGGCATACGACCGGCTCGTGTCGCTCGGCTATCTGGATTCGCGGCCCGGCTCGGGGTTCTACGTGGCGGAGCGGCATCGCGCATCGATGAGCGGCCAGGGTACGTCCGACCCGCGCCGCGCCGAGGACGAATCGGTGCACATCATGCAGCAGTTCAATCACCCGGGCGAATCGCTGAAGCTCGGCAGCGGCTTCATCCCCGAATCGTGGCGCGACATGGACAGCCTTGCGCAGGCGATCCGCCACGTGTCGCGCACCGACGGCGCGAGCATGATCGACTACGCGACGCCGCTCGGAAACGCGACGCTGCGCGAGCATTTGCAGGCGCGCGTCGCGCAGCTCGGCATCGAAGCGGAAGCCTCGCAGATCCTGATCACGATCGGCGCGAGCCAGGCGATGGATCTGCTGATGCGTTACATGCTGAAGCCCGGCGACACGATCTTCGTCGAGGATCCCGGCTACTACAATTTCAACGGTTTGCTGAAGCTGCATGGCGTGAAGCTCGTCGGCATTCCGCGCACGCGCACGGGTCCCGATCTCGACGCGATGCAAAAGCAGTTGCAGCAGCATCGGCCGAAGGTCTTCTTCATCAACTCCGTCTTTCACAACCCGACGGGCACGACGATCGCGCCGCCGATCTCGTTCCGTCTGCTGCAACTCTCGCGCGAACACAACTTCAAGATCATCGAAGACGACATCTACGCGGACTTCCAGAGCGATCCCACCGATCGCCTCGCGACGCTCGATCAGCTCGAACATGTGATTTACATCGGCGGGCTGTCGAAGACCTTGTCGTCGTCGCTGCGGATCGGCTACGTGATCGCGGACCACGCGACCATCAAGGATCTCGCCGACATCAAGATGCTGACGAGCATCGGCGGATCGCGTTTCGCGGAAGCCGTGACGGTGGCGCTGCTCGAACGCGGGATGTATCGCAAGCATCTGGACCGGTTGCGGCGGCGTATGCGCGACGCGCTAGGCGCAACCGTGCAGGCGCTCGAAATGAGCGGCTGGGAGGTGTTCGAAAATCCGATCGGCGGCAAGTTCGTGTGGGCGCGCGTGCCGCATATCGACGATGCGGAGCGGCTCGTCGAATGCGGCGCGCCGCTCGGGGTGACGGTGGCGCCCGGCAGCTATTTCAGGCCGAATGCGGAGCCTAGCCCGTGGATTCGCATCAATGCGGCGTTTGCGAACGAGCCGCGGGCGCGGGCGTTTTTTGAGGCGGCGGCGCGGTTGAAGGGGTGATGAAGGCGCGCGTTCATTCGCCCATCATGAGCTTCTCGTAGTCCTGACGCGCGGCGTACACCCCGAGAAACGCTATGGTCTGGGAATCTTCGTCCACTGCATACGGCAGTACCGTGTTGTTCCGGTAATGGGTAATCCGCAAGCCAGGCGCGAGATCGTCGCGCGGCTTGCCGCGATATGGGAAGCAGCTCATCGTTTGGCAGAACTCCAGCACATTGTGCTGGTAGCGATCGAGATGATGTTCAGAAGCCGCAGTCAATTCCATGAAGCTCAGAATGCGATCCAGCGAAACCATGAATTCCGGCGCGAATACAACCTTGTATTGCCTCATGCCGCCGGTTTCTTTCGGGCTTTGCGACGTTCCGCGAGCTGTTTCGCTACATCGTCGGCCGACAGCGCGCGCGAAGGATCGGCCTTCAGCCGCAGATGCGCGGGCACCACTTCTTTGCGCAGCCATTCTTCGACGGCCTGATCGCGTGCTTTGAGAAGGCGCAGCCCGTCGCGAATCACTTCGCTGTCGTTGTTGTAGTCGCCACCCGCGCTCCGCTCGCGAACGAACTCGAGCAGTTCCGGTGTCAACGTGATGGTCAAACGTGTGCTTGCCATGATGGCCGCTCCGTCGAATAGTGTATGACACTATCATACACTCGCGACCTGAGGCGCGGCACTTGCTCGCGCTGACATCGATACGAATCTCGCGCTTTTTCCTTAGAATGTGGGCTCCCCGCCCAGCCGCCCTGCCTCGTCTTCATGTCCGAATCGACCGAATCTGCAACGACCGCTCATAGCGACACGAGCAAAACCACGCCCACGGCCCGCTCGCTGACGGTGATGCTGTGGATCGTCGCGACGGGCTTCTTCATGCAGACGCTCGATTCGACCATCGTCAACACGGCGCTGCCCGCGATGGCGCGCAGTCTCGGCGAATTGCCGTTGCATATGCAATCGGTCGTGATCGCGTATTCGCTGACGATGGCCGTGATGATTCCCGTCTCCGGGTGGCTCGCGGACAAGCTCGGCACGCGGCGCGTGTTCATGAGCGCGATCCTCGTCTTCACGATCGGTTCGCTTCTCTGCGCGAATGCGCAGACGCTCACGCAACTCGTGATCTATCGCGTGCTGCAGGGCGTCGGCGGCGCGATGCTGCTCCCCGTCGGACGGCTTGCCGTGCTGCGCGTGTTTCCCGCGGAACGCTATCTGCCCGCGCTGTCGTTCGTCGCCATTCCGGGGCTGATCGGGCCGCTGATCGGCCCGACGCTCGGCGGCTGGCTCGTCAAGATCGCGTCGTGGCACTGGATCTTCCTGATCAACGTGCCCGTCGGCATCATCGGCGTGATCGCGACGTTCATCTACATGCCCGACAGCCGCAATCCCGATACCGCGCGCTTCGACATCAAAGGCTATGTGCTGCTGATCGTCGGCATGGTGTCGATCTCGATGGCGCTCGACGGACGCACCGAATTCGCGATCCAGCACGCGACCGTGCTGATGCTGCTGATTCTTTCGCTTGGCTGTTTCGTCGCCTACGGTTTGCATGCAGTGCGCGCGTCCAACCCGATCTTTTCGCTTGATCTGTTCAAGATCCACACGTTCAGCGTCGGTCTGCTGGGTAATCTGTTCGCGCGTATCGGCAGCGGCGCGATGCCGTATCTGATTCCGCTGCTGTTGCAGGTGAGCCTCGGCTACAGCGCGTTCGAAGCCGGCCTGATGATGCTGCCCGTCGCGGCGGCGGGCATGTCGTCGAAACGTCTCGTCACGCGGCTCATCATGAAGTACGGCTATCGACGCGTGCTCGTGTCGAATACGGTGCTCGTCGGTCTGGCGATGGCGAGCTTCTCGCTGACGAGCGAGCATCAGCCGCTGTGGCTGCGTCTCGTGCAGCTGGCGTTCTTCGGCGGCGTCAACTCGATGCAGTTCACCGCGATGAACACGCTCACGCTGAAAGACCTCGGCACGGGCGGCGCAAGCAGCGGCAACAGCCTCTTCTCGCTCGTGCAGATGCTCGCAATGAGCCTCGGCGTTACGGTCGCGGGCGCGTTGCTCACCACGTTCACGGGTCTGATGCCGCGCGTGACGGCCGCCAACTCGCTGCCCGCCTTTCACGCGACGTTCCTCTGCGTCGGCCTGATTACGGCCGCGACGTCGTGGATTTTCGCGCAGCTATCGGCGGATATCCGGCAGCCCGCGAAGCGCGCCGATCCGCAGGAACGCACCTGAGTGCGCACGCCGCGCGTCACGCTCGAACGCTAATGGGGCGCGCGCCGCACCACCGCTGTGCGCTTCGTTTCTCACGCGCATGACAGCATTGGCGATTGCGGCGCACAATTAAAGGCGAACGCGCCGAACAAGGCGCAACTCACGCATGAACAGCAGCAGAGAGCCCGCGGCGTTTCGTCATGCGCATGTTTCTTGCTGCCCTATCCTGTAAACTTGAATCTCTCGCGGCCATGCACGGCCCGCCTCGTCACAACGCCCGCTTTTCAACCGATAACCGACACGATGAGCATGATCGAACTCGATCCTCCCGGCTTCCAGCCTCCACGCCCCGTAGCGGGCGATGAAGGCTCGCGCCGCACCGTCCGGTATGGCGGCTACACGGTTTTCAGCGTGTTTCAGCCGGTTTTCTCGGTTTCTCACCGCCGCGCGATCGGCTATCACGCGTCGCTGCGCGCTCACGACGAGAACGGCAAGCAGGTGCCGTCCGCCGAAGTCTTTACGCAAGCCGCGCGGCGCGGCGATCTGCTCGAACTCGGTCGTCTCGCCGAATCGCTGCATCTGGGCAACTTCAACGCATTCGACAGCCACGACGAATGGCTCTTCCTGAGCCTCCATCCCGCTGCGCTGATGGACACGAGCTACGGCGACGCGCTACTCGCCGGCCTCAAGGCGCTCGGCCTGCCCGCGCAACGCGTGGTGCTCGAAGTGTCCGAACAGGCGGGCGGCGAAACGACGCGCTTCGCCGAAATCATCGATTCGCTGCGCAAGTCCGGCTTTCTGATCGCGCTCGACGGTTTCGGCGCGAAGCATTCGAACATCGACCGCGTGTGGAATCTGCGGCCCGACATCGTCACGCTCGATCGCTGCATCCTCGCGCAAGCCAGCGAGCATTCGCATATCGAGCGCGTGCTGCCCGGTATCGTGTCGATGCTGCATGAATCGGGGCAACTCGTGCTGATGGGCGGTCTGTCGACGGAGCGCGACGCGTTGATCGCGCTCGAATGCAACGTCGATTTCGTGCAGGGCTCCTTCTTCGCCGCGCCGAGCGTCGAGCCCGTCGCGCGTCAGGCGACGGTCAATCTGATGGACGAACTGTCGGCGGCGCTGCGGCAACGCGTGGCCGCGCGCGAACGTGCGCAGTCCGAGCGGCTCGCGCCGTTCGTCACGGCTCTCGAATCGGCGAGCGCGCATCTGGTCGAAGGCGAAACGATGGCTGACGCGACCGCGCCGCTGCTCGCGTTGCGCGAAACGGCGCGCTGCTTTCTGCTCGACGGCTCGGGCCGCCAGATCGGCGACAACGTGCTGCCGACCGGCCGCGCGTCGCAACGCGCCAAGCGCTTCCGTCCGCTCCTGCATTCGGAAGGCGCGAGCTGGGAACGCCGCCCGTATTTCATCGAGGCCGTGCGCGCACCCGGTCAGGTGCACCTGACGCCGCCCTATCTGTCGATCAACGAAGCGCACCTGTGCGTGACGGCGTCGATCGCGGCGGAAACCGCGCGCGGCATGCAGGTGCTATGCGTCGATATCAACTGGGAAGTGGCCGCGCATCGTAATTGACGCGGCCTGGCTGCTGACGGGTTGCAGCAGCCGCATGATCGCCGCGCGTCCGAACACGCGCGTCGCGGGCGCGAGGCGCAGCGCGCCCGTCACGATGCGCAATGCGACGATGCGCTCGTCCTCGTCGATCGAAATATCGAGCAACGCGTCGATCTCGCCATTGCGCATCCACGCCACGGCGCTCATGCCGTTCATCGACACCGTTTCCATCTGATCGCCACCGCCGCGCATCGACAGCGTGGTGGCAACCTGATCGGCCGTCGCAACAGCGTCGACGGTTTCGGGCGCGTCGCTGATCACGCTCGGCACGTCGCAGAAGAGCCGAACGAGTCCCACGCGATCCTGCGCTTCCATCGCCGCCCGCAAGCGCTCCACGATACGCGCATGCGCGGCGGGATCGGCGCGTTTCGCCGGCACGCCTTCACGCTGCAGGCGCTCTTTCGCGCGGTGCACCATCTGCCGGCAATTCGCGGGCGTCTTCGCGAGAATCTTCGCGATCTCCGCGTAGTCGCATTCGAATGCCTCGTGCAGCACGAAGGCCGCGCGCTCTTCGGGCTTCAGGCGTTCGAGCAGCAACATCACGCCATATGACATCTGCACGGCCTGCAACGCCAGATCTTCCGCCGACGGCGCGAGTCCTTCGAGCCACGGGTCCGGCATCCAGCCGCCCGAACGCGTCGTGCGCTCGATCTGCAGATGACGCAACCGGTCGATCGCGAGCCGCGTCGTGATTGTCGTGAGCCACGCGGCCGACGAGCGCAATTCGCTCGCGTCGGCAGCATGCCACTTGAGCCATGCATCCTGGACGACGTCTTCCGCTTCTGCGCGGCTGCCGAGCATCCGGTAAGCGAGCGCGAAGAGCTTCGCGCGCACCGCCTCGAATTCCGCCGACTTCTCTCTGTCCATCTGGTCCATGCGTGCCGCTCCTGTGGCTGGTTCATCGGCTTGACGGACAGGCCGCCCGCGCTGTGACACGTCGACGCAAAAATATCCTTGTCACGCTGCGCCCCGCTTTCGCGTCATGCGACTGAAATCCCGCACCGCGCGGGCCCTTCAGTCAATCAGCGAGGAACGCATGCATCGTCACTTCTCTACGCCGACCAATTCCGGCTTCAATCTCGTGCCGACCGTCATCGAGCAATCGAGCCGCGGCGAGCGCGCCTACGACATCTATTCTCGGCTCTTGCGCGAGCGGATCGTGTTTCTGGTCGGGCCCGTCAACGACCAGTCGGCGAGCCTGATCGTCGCGCAGTTGCTGTTCCTCGAATCGGAGAATCCTGACAAGGATATTTCGTTTTACATCAATTCGCCGGGCGGCTCGGTCTATGACGGCCTCGCGATCTTCGACACGATGCAGTTCATCAAGCCCGATGTATCGACGCTCTGCACCGGATTCGCGGCCAGCATGGGGACGTTTCTGCTCGCGGCGGGCGCACCGGGCAAGCGCTATGCGCTGCCGAACGCGCGCATCATGATCCATCAGCCATCGGGCGGCGGCCAGGGCACGGCGTCCGACGTCGAGATTCAGGCGAAAGAAGTGCTGTATCTGCGCGGACGCCTGAACAGTCTGCTCGCCGAGCGGACGGGCCAAAGCCTTACGCAGATCGAAAGGGACACGGATCGTGACAACTTCATGTCCGCGGATGCGGCAAAAACTTATGGTCTCGTCGACGACGTGCTGACGGCGCGCGTGCCGCTTCCGGTCGATACACTGCACGCTACGACCTGAAGCAACGTTTCAGCGCAGGCGCGCGGCGAGATACGTCGATACAACCAGCTTGTACTCGTCGACCAGCGCCTTGCGCTCTTTCTGCTTCGCGGCGGCGTACAGCGGATTCAGACTCTTCACGACCTGCAACGCGACTTCGGCGACGCGAAACGCGTCGTCGTCCGATAACGCTGTGCTGTAGCGCTGAAACAGTTCGGCGAACCGACCGCGCAAGCGGTTGCGCGCGGCGGCATCGCGTTTGAAATTCAGCGTCACCGACAGCAGCGGCAGATACGCGGGCCGCGCCGCCATGAAATCCGTCATCAGCGTGAAAATACGATCGACGAGTTCATCGACGCTGCCGTCCTGCGCCGCCTCGCCCAACGCGCTCCACTGCGCCTCCATTTCATCGCCGTAACGCGTGCGCAGCGCAAAAACGAGCGCATCCTTGTTCGGAAAGTATTGATAGACGGCACCGATCGACGTGCCCGCACGTTCGGCGATCGCCGTCATCGTGGCCGCGTCGAAGCCGCGCTCGGCGATCACGTCGCCGGCGGCGTCAAGCAGCGCGTCGACACGCTTTGCCGCGCGTTCCTGCTGCGGAACGCGCCGCACTTTCGGATTATCTGAGGCAAGACTCATGTTGATCGACTATCATGACCTGAGGCCATCCTCACATATAGGTGACGCATGACGCAAGCGCTTTCCATCGATCCGCGCAGCACCGCCCTCGTGCTGATCGATCTGCAACACAGCAACGTCGGGCGGCAACTGATGCCGCATTCGGCAGCGGATGTGGTCGCGCGTTCCGTGCGCGCCGCCGATGCGTTGCGCGCGGCGGGCGGCACCGTGGTTTTTGTGCGCGTCGACGTCGCGCAACTGCTGTCCTTGCCCGCCGACGCGCCGCTGCGTCCGCGCGACGCGCCCGCTCCGCCGCCGCAAGCGTCGGACCTCGTGCCCGAATGCAACGTGCAGGCCGGCGACGTGATCGTGACGAAGCGCCAATGGGGCGCGTTCTTCGGCACCGATCTGGAACAGCAATTGCGTCGCCGGGGCATTCGCACCATTGCGCTGACGGGCATCGCGACGAACTTCGGCGTCGAGTCGACGGCACGCGCCGCGTTCGATCAAGGCTACGAGCTGATCTTCATCGAAGACGCAATGTCGGGTTTGTCCGGCGATACGCACCGTTTTCCCGTCGAGGATATTTTCCCGCGCATGGGTTTCGTGCGGTCGACGGAAGAATTCGTCAGCGCGGTTGCGGAGAACGGGACGTTCGGCGGCGCCTGAGCGCAGCGCGGAGCAGTTCGGCGCAAGCACCTTGCAAACACTCGATCGACGCCCCGTTGTGTGAGACGATCGAGCCTGCACTTCACTGGAGAAGCATATGGCGTCATCCCAGGATACCGTCAGCATGGCGCTGTTCTGTGATTTCGAAAACGTCGCGCTCGGCGTGCGCGATGCGAAATACGAAAAATTCGACATCAAGCTGGTGCTGGAGCGCCTGCTGCTGAAAGGCAGCATCGTCGTGAAGAAGGCGTATTGCGACTGGGACCGCTACAAGGGCTTCAAGGCCGCGATGCACGAAGCGAATTTCGAGCTGATCGAAATTCCGCACGTGCGGCAGTCGGGCAAGAATTCCGCGGACATTCGCCTCGTCGTCGATGCACTCGATCTCTGCTATACGAAGTCGCACGTCAACACGTTCGTCATCATCAGCGGCGATTCGGATTTTTCGCCGCTCGTGTCGAAGCTGCGCGAAAACGCGAAGCAGGTGATCGGCGTCGGCGTACAGCGCTCCACTTCCGATCTGCTGACGGCGAACTGCGACGAGTTCATCTTCTACGATGATCTCGTGCGCGAAAACCAGCGCGCCGCCGCCAAACGCGACAACGCGAAGGCCGCGCAACAGACAGCACAACAGCCGTCGAAGCGCGCGCCCGAAGGCGAGAAGCGCAAGGAAGATCTCGAGACGCGCAAGACGAAGGCAATCGAGTTCGCCGTGCAGACTTTCGATGCACTGGCGTCCGAGCGCGGCGACAGCGGCAAGATCTGGGCATCGGTGCTGAAGAACGCGATCAAGCGCCGCAAGCCCGATTTCAACGAGACGTACTACGGTTTTCGCGCATTCGGCAATCTGCTCGAAGAAGCGCAGTCGCGCGGACTGCTCGAAGTGGGCCGCGACGAGAAGTCGGGCACGTTCGTGTATCGCAGCGCGGCGCCTGCTGGCGCTGCGCCCGTCGAAGTCGTGGCGCCGCGCGAAACGGGCGACGAATGGGCCGCAATGCCGGCTGCTGCCGAGATCGTCGAACTGGAGGAAACGGCCGTTGCTGGCTCCGTCGTCGAAGCAGAGTTGCCGGCAGATGATGT
Source organism: Paraburkholderia sabiae (assembly GCF_030412785.1). Classification (NCBI taxonomy): domain Bacteria; kingdom Pseudomonadati; phylum Pseudomonadota; class Betaproteobacteria; order Burkholderiales; family Burkholderiaceae; genus Paraburkholderia; species Paraburkholderia sabiae. Next base: position 635,873 of record NZ_CP125295.1, on the reverse strand, counting down.
CACTGACGTTACGCCGTTTGTCGTGTCGACCGAACCTGCGGAGAAGGCAAAGAGCGACACGCGTCGCAAGGATCGCGGTACGCGCAAGCCCGCTGCGAAGAAAGCGAAGAAGGCGAAGACGGAACGCGTCGAAGGCGTCGAAGCTTCGCCCGCAGATACGCCTCGTGCCGCCGAGCCGGTTGCGGCGTCTGAGCCTCAAGCGCCGTTGTTCGAAGCAGAAGATTCGGCGACGCCAGCGCCCGCTGCGAAAAAGCGACCGTCGCGCAAATCGGCGACGCGCAGCCGCCGTCCTCGCAAGACGGAAGCAACCAGCGATACCGAGTAACCGATACGCGTCACGCGAAAACGAAAACGCCGCTCATTCGAGCGGCGTTTTTCCATCAGCACAGCATGCCGATATTGATACGGATAGCGAATCAATAAAAGCACGCAAAAGAAAAAGCCCTCATCAATGAGGGCTTTTTTGTCATGCCGTCATTCCCGGTTTCACCAGGAATGCTTGCAGGAACTTACGCGAAATTCTTTTCAGCGAAAGCCCAGTTGACGATGTTCCAGTATGCTTCGACGAACTTCGGACGTGCGTTGCGATAGTCGATGTAGTACGCGTGTTCCCACACGTCGATCGTCAGCAGCGCCTTGGCGTCCGTGGTCAGCGGCGTAGCTGCATTGCTGGTCGAGACCAGATCCAGCGAACCGTCAGCCTTCTTCACGAGCCATGCCCAGCCCGAGCCGAACGTGCCGACTGCCGTCTTCGTGAACTCTTCCTTGAACTTGTCGAAGGAACCCCACTTCGCGTTGATCGCGTCCGCGAGCGCGCCCTTCGGTGCACCGCCACCTTGCGGCGACAGGCTGTTCCAGAAGAACGTGTGGTTCCACACTTGCGCCGAGTTGTTGAACACGCCGCCCGACGACTTCTTGACGATTTCTTCCAGCGACAGGCTTTCGAACTCAGTGCCCTTGATCAGATTGTTCAGGTTGGTCACATAGGTCTGATGGTGCTTGCCGTAGTGAAACTCGAGCGTCTCTTCCGACATGTGCGGAGCGAGTGCGTTCTTGGCGAACGGCAGCGGCGGGAGCGTATGTTCCATGGTGCTATTCCTTTGTATCTGTTTATGGGGAGTCTGCGGATAACGCTGTGGGAGCACTCGATTGTAGGCGACTTGGAATAACCCCGCAAACGCAAGCCCTTTATGGCATTCATTGCGAAAACGCGCTGCACGCGCAGCGTAATTAATGCTCGCGCAGCGTGTTTTCACATGTCATACGAAGGTCAAAACTACTGTGGCGATCAGCACTTAAAAGCCATCCGTAAGACGCGGCTGAACATCCGACAACGCGATATCCGCCGAGCCTTCCGCGAGGTGAACGGTCATGCGCCGGCCCGGCTTCAATGCAGATGGCGCACGCACCGCGCGACCGTTTTGCGCATCGAGCAAGGCTGCGTAACCACGTTCGAGCGTGCGTTGCGGACTCAATACTTCGAGCCGCGCGGCAAGCGTTTCCACGCGCGCAACGTGTCTTTCATGTTGACGCAACAGTGCACGGTCGAGGCGCTCTGAAAGGCCCGTCACTTTCGAACGATGCGACGTGAGATCGGGACGCCAGCGCTGCCAGCGCATCTGCACGAGCGAGAAACGCGCACGCGCATCGCGCACGGGCCGCGCACCCGCCGACGCGAGCCGCACGCTCAGCTGCTGCAAGTGCGTGCGTTGCCGCGCGAGTCGTTCAGCGGGCGACACGAGACGCCGCGCGAGCCAGTCGAGCTGTTGTGCGCGTCGCTCCATCATGCGTCCGAAGCCACGCGCGAGCGTCGCATGCCGATGATCGAGATCGCGCAACAGCAGCACGCGTTGCGGGCTGACGAGTTCGGCGGCGCCCGTCGGTGTCGGCGCGCGGACGTCGGCGGCGAAGTCGGCGATCGTGAAGTCAGTTTCGTGACCGACGCCGCTCACGACGGGCACCTCGCTCGCCGCGATCGCGCGCGCCAGCACTTCTTCGTTGAACGCCCACAAATCTTCGATCGAACCGCCGCCTCGACACACGATCAGCACATCCACTTCGCGCCGCCGGTTCGCCGCTTCGACCATCGCGGCCAGCTTCGCGCTGACACCTGCACCCTGCACGGGCGCCGGATAGACGATCACGGGAATGTGCGGCGCGCGGCGTGCCAACGTAGTCAGCACGTCGCGCAACGCGGCCGCCTGCAACGACGTGACGATGCCGATCGAACGCGGATGCGCGGGCAGCGCGCGCTTGCGCTGCGGATCGAACAGACCTTCGCCTTCGAGTTGCGCCTTGAGCCGCAGGAACGCTTCGTACAGTCGGCCCTGACCTGTGCGGCGCACCGCTTCGACGTTCAATTGAAGTTCGCCGCGCGGCTCGTACATCGTGACGAGCGCGCGCACTTCGATCTTGTCGCCTTCGCGCGGCGTGAATTCGGCGTATTGCGCGCGGCCGCGGAACATCACGCAGCGCATCTGCGCCTGCGCGTCCTTGATCGAGAAATACCAGTGCCCGCTCGCGGCGCGCGTGAAGTTCGACACTTCGCCCGACACCCACACGAGCGGAAACGAGCGTTCGAGCATGGTCCCGATCGCGCGATTGAGCACCGAGACGGGAACGACGGCGTCGCCGCCCGCACCAACAGGGGACGAGAACTGACTTTCGGAATTCATGCGAAGAATGGTTTTGACAGGCCGGACAGACGATAGACCGATCGGCCAGTCAGGTCCAGCGTGTTCTCAACGTCTTTAGCCGGATTGTTAAAAGTGTCCACATGTCGGGAGCGCCGTGGAAGACGACCTCAAAACCGCGCCAGAGCCCACTTAATACCAATTAACCAATTGATTTTTATGGATTTTTCATCTTTTAAAAGTTCCCTTTTGCCGACGCGATGCTTGCGGGGCGGCCATTCCGACAGATTGCAAGGCAGGTTCTCCACAAAGTTATCCACAGGCTATGAATAAAGCATTCGCCGTGCGCGGCGGGCCTCTGAACGCCGTCCCGACTTGCAGCCGACGCCGCCCGCGCGCTAGAGTGCCGGGTTCTGGCGGAATCTGGCGCCCGTCGCGCGAGCGATCCAAGCCAATGGTTTTTCGCCGCTGCCGTCCTTTGTTGTTCGTTTGTTGCGTTCGCTTGTTGTCCACGTATCGTGGTTCCCTTGATCATCCAACCGCCGATGCAACCGACCGCCCGGAGATGCCTGCTGATGTCCGTGTCCGCCCTGTCCGTCCCGTCTGACGCGCCGCGCAAGCCGGCTGCCCGCCGATGAGCGATCTCGCTTCCCGCCTCGAAACGCGTATCGCGCGCGAGTGGCAGCAGCGCGGTCCGCTCGCGTGGGCGATGACGCCGCTTGCGTGCGTCTTCGGCGCGGTCGCGCTCGGGCGACGCGCGGCGTTCAAACTGGGCTGGCTGAAGTCGGTGCGTGTGCGCGTGCCTGTCGTGATCGTGGGCAACGTGACGGTCGGCGGCACGGGCAAGACGCCGACGGTGATCGCGCTGGTGCAGGCGCTGCGCAGCGCAGGCTTCACGCCTGGCGTCGTATCGCGCGGCTACGGCGCGAAGATTACGCAGCCGACGCTCGTCACGCCGACGTCGAAGGCGTCGCAAGCTGGCGACGAACCGCTGCTGATCGCGCGCCGCACGGGCGCACCCGTGTTCGTCTGCCCCGATCGCGTCGCGGCCGCCGAGGCGCTGTGCAAGGCGCATCGCGATGTCGACGTGATCGTCAGCGACGACGGCTTGCAGCACTATCGGCTGGAACGCGACGCGGAGATCGTCGTGTTCGATCACCGGCTGGGCGGCAACGGCTTCCTGCTGCCTGCCGGACCGTTGCGCGAGCCGCTGTCGCGCCAGCGCGACGCCACGCTGATCAACAATCCCTACGACCGCGCGATGCCGCCGTGGCCAAACACCTTCTCGCTCGATCTCGCGCCCGGCGACGCGTGGCATCTCGACAATCCGCGTCTGCGCCGCCCGCTCGCGCAATTCAAAGGCGAGCGCGTGCTCGCCGCGGCGGGCATCGGCGCGCCCGAGCGCTTCTTCGCGACGCTGCGCGCGGCGGGCCTCTCGCCCGACACGCGCGCGTTGCCCGATCACTATGCGTTCAGCACGAATCCGTTCGTCGACGTGGACGCCGATGCGATCCTGATCACCGAAAAGGATGCGGTAAAATTGGGGTCCTGGCATGACGCGCGGCTTTGGGTCGTTCCCGTCGAAGCCACGCTCGATCATCGCCTCATTGCACTTGTTGTGGAGAAAGTCCGTGGACGCTCGCCTGCTTGAAATTCTCGTTTGCCCGATCTGCAAGGGTCCGCTCAGCTACGACCGCGCCGCGCAGGAATTGATCTGCAACGCGGACAAGCTCGCCTACCCGATCCGCGACGGCATTCCCGTCATGCTCGTCGACGAAGCGCGGCAAACGGTCGAAGGCACGCCTGTCGATCTGAACCCCGGCTCCGTGGCCTGAGCGCCGTTGCGTGCAACGCGGCATCGCATGATGACGCCTCGCACGCCGGTCGCAATACGAACTCGCATACCGCGCCGCCTGTGAGGCGGCGCGTCTTTCTCAGCCTCGCCGAGGCCGCTGTCACTTCCATGAACGACACCCAGCACACTCCGCCCTTCATCGCCGTGGTCCCGGCGCGCCTCGCTTCGACGCGTCTGCCGAACAAGCCGCTCGCCGATATCGGCGGCAAGCCGATGGTCGTGCGCGTTGCGGAGCGCGCGCTCGAATCGGGCGCGCAGCAGGTGCTGGTCGCAACCGATGCGCAAGAGGTCTTCGATGTCGTGCGCGCACACGGCATCGACGTGATGATGACGCGCGCCGATCATCCGTCGGGCACCGACCGTCTCGCGGAAGTAGCCGCGCATTACGGCTGGAGCGACGACACGATCGTCGTCAACGTGCAGGGCGATGAGCCGCTGATCGATCCCGCGCTGGTGCGCGGCGTAGCGTCGCACCTTGCTGCAACGGACGGCTGCGTGATCGCCACGGCCGCGCATCCCATTCACGATCCCGCCGAAGTCTTCAATCCGAATGTCGTGAAGGTCGTGCTCGATGCGCGCGGCGTTGCGCTGTACTTCTCGCGCGCGCCGATTCCGTGGGCTCGCGACGCGTATCAGGCGCACTGGCCGAACGTCGCGCAGATGCCTGCGCCGCCTGCGCCCGCCGCCGTTCATCGGCATATCGGGCTGTATGCGTACCGCGCGAAGTTTCTCCGTACTTACCCGAGTCTCTCCATCTCGCCGATCGAACAGAGCGAAGCGCTCGAACAGCTGCGCGCCATGTGGCACGGCGAGCGCATCGCCGTGCTCGTCACGCACGACGCGCCTCTGCCGGGTGTCGACACACCCGACGATCTTGCCCGTGTACAGGCGTTTTTCGGGTCGTCAGCGCAAAAAGGCATGGCATAATCGATCGTTCGCGCGATTCATCCGATATCGATGCACATTGATCGATATCACCGTTCGCCCGTATTTTTAATTCGCCTGTTTTGCCGTTTGCTTCGCAGCGCCGTTCACACGTGCAGCGCGAAGCCGGCAGCGAAAAGCTGCCCGGCAATCAGAGCGGACAACAAAGAATCAAGAGCGTTGACTGCAGCAGAGATAATCGATGCGCGGCGCGCCAGACAGAATTTACATAGATCTGGAGATATCAAATGCGTTTGATCCTGTTGGGCGCTCCTGGCGCGGGCAAGGGCACCCAGGCGAACTTCATCAAGGAAAAGTTCGGCATTCCGCAAATCTCGACGGGCGACATGCTGCGTGCAGCGGTGAAAGCGGGCACGCCGCTCGGCATCGAAGCAAAGCGCTACATGGACGCGGGCGAACTGGTCACGGATGAACTCATCATCAATCTCGTGAAAGAGCGTCTGCAAGATTGCGACTGCGCGAACGGCTATCTGTTCGACGGCTTCCCGCGCACCATTCCGCAAGCGGAAGCGATGAAGCAGGCAGGCGTCGCGATCGACTACGTGCTGGAGATCGACGTGCCGTTCGACGAGATCATCACGCGTATGAGCGGCCGCCGCATGCACCCCGCGTCGGGCCGCACGTATCACGTGAAGTTCAATCCGCCGAAGGTCGAAGGCGTCGACGACGTGACGGGCGAACCGCTGATCCAGCGCGACGACGACAAGGAAGAAACGGTCAAGAAGCGCCTCGACGTGTACGTCGCACAGACCAAGCCGCTGATCGACTACTACAACGGCTGGGCGCAGAACGGCGATGCGTCGACGTCGCTGAAGGCGCCGCAATATCGCCGCATCTCGGGCCTCGGCTCGGTCGATGAAATCCGTGCCCGCGTGTTCGACGCGCTGAAGTAATCGCGCATCGCGCGCAGCACACAAAAGAACCCGCCTTTTACGGCGGGTTTTTTATTGCGCGCTTATTGCTCGCGTGGTTCGTTCGGAGCACTGAGCGCAGCTGCTCAATAACGACGCACACGCGTCATTCGTCCTATGCCGTTTGCGCGGTTTGACGCGTGAGAGCGACCCGTTAAAATCGATCGGCGACAACAATTCCAAATCACGCGATCACGCATTCCATCAAGGAGAAGACATGGACATCAAGGACAACGTGTTTCTGGTCACGGGCGGCGCGTCCGGCCTGGGCGCCGCGACGGCGCGCCTGTTCGCGGAGAACGGCGGCAAGGTCGTGCTCGCGGACCTGAACCACGACGCCGGCGAGGCGCTCGCGAAGGAACTGGGCGGCGTGTTCGTCAAATGCGACGTGAGCCGCGAAGACGATGCAGCACAAGCCGTCGAAGCCGCGACGAAGCTCGGCGCGCTGCGCGGCCTCGTCAATTGCGCGGGCGTCGCGCCTGCCATGAAGACGGTCGGCAAGGACGGCCCGCATCCGTTGCATTCGTTTGCGCGCACGGTGTCGATCAATCTCGTCGGCACGTTCAACATGATTCGCCTCGCGGCGGCAGAGATGTCGAAGCTCGAGCCGAACGCGCTCGGCGAACGCGGCGTGATCGTGAACACGGCGTCCGTCGCAGCGTTCGACGGACAGATCGGTCAGGCGGCGTATGCGGCATCGAAAGCGGGCGTCGCGGGCATGACGTTGCCGGTCGCGCGCGATCTGTCGCGCAACGCAATCCGCGTGATGACGATTGCGCCGGGCATCTTCGAAACGCCGATGCTGCTCGGCATGCCGCAAGAGGTGCAGGACGCGCTCGGCGCGATGGTGCCGTTCCCGCCGCGCCTCGGCAAGCCGAACGAGTACGCAATGCTCGTCAAGCAGATCTTCGACAACCCGATGCTCAACGGCGAAGTGATTCGTCTCGACGGCGCGATCCGGATGCAGCCGAAGTAAGCGCGTTTTGGGTGTCGCTTGAAATGAAAAACGCCTGCGTATTGGATTACGCAGGCGTTTCCGGTTGCAGCAAGCGGTCTGGTCAGTCGCGGTCGTTGTGCTGTGTGCGCTGCCGCAACTCCAGCAATTGCGATTCAACGACAGTCGCATCTTCGGCATCCGGCCGATCGCCGAGATAACGTTCGAGATCTTCGAGCGCGGGCCGCAAGTAATCAAGCCGCGCATACGCGAAGCCGCGATCGCGCACTTCCTCGATGCTGTCCGGCAGCGCGATCACCAAACGCTGCTGAACGGCGAGCAGCCGCTGCCAGCGCTCCGTCTGCAGATACGTCGCCTTCAGATTGCGCAGCATGCGCGCGATGATCTCGCGGCGCGTCGCGGGCTGAAGCAGCATGCGCAGCGCGCGGCTCACCGATTCGCCCGCCTTCGCCACGTAAGGCTCCAGCATCTCGACCATCTCGGCTTCCGTCAGCGGATGGCCCGTAGTCGGATCGATCATCGCGTCGCCTTCGGGCAACGTGACACGCAGCAGGAAGTGTCCGGGGAATGCGACGCCGCGCACGGGAATATCGACCTGCGACGCCATCTCCAGATACAGCACTGCCAGCGAGATCGGAATGCCGCGCCGGCGCTTGAGCACCATGTTGAGGTGGCTGTTGTCGGGATCGTAGTAATCGTTGACGTTCGCCGCGAAACCCAGCTCGCGGAAGAAGTAGCGATTCAGAATGACGACGCGCTGCTGGATGTCGGCGTCGTCGGGAATGCGGCGCTTGACGCGCAATGCGAGTTCGTCGATCTCAGCGAGCACCGCTTGCATATCGAGATCGGGATAGGCGTCCTGCGCAAGCGAAAGCGCCGCTTCCGTGAGCGGAAGCCCATCGTCCTCGGCGACGAGCGCACTGAAATAGTCGAGAACCCGGGTCATCGTGATCACTTCACTCGCCTTCTGAAATACGCGTACTTGAAGCCCATCAGCAAGAGCATACCGAAATATAACGCCGCGAACAGCACGAGGCACGCCGCGAGGAGCACCATGCGCCGCAGCGGTTCGGCATGCATGCCGATCCAGTCGAAGTTGATCGCGAACCAGTGCATCACGCCCGCGAGCACGAGGCACGCGCCGATCAACTGCACGAAGAACACCGACCAACCCGCCGACGGCATATAGATGCCGCGCCGCCGCAAGCCAATGAACAGGCACAGCGCGTTCACGCAAGCGCCGAGCCCCACAGAGAGCGTCAGCCCCGCATGCGCGAAGATCGGCACGAACACATAGTTACTCAGCTGCGTGACGACCAGCACGAACACGCCGATCTTCACAGGCGTCTTGATGTCCTGCTTCGCGTAGAAGCCGGGGGCGAGAATCTTGATCAGGATGAGGCCGATCAGGCCGACGCCGTAGGCGGCCAGCGCGCGCCCCACCATCACGACGGCGTTGCCGTCGAACTTGCCGTAGTGGAACAGCGTCGCCGTGAGCGGCTCGGCGAAGAAGAACAGCGCGACAGCGCTCGGCGCGGCGAGTAGAAACGTGACGCGCAGGCCCCAGTCGAGCAGCGACGAATATTCGTGCGCGTCGGCATCGACGTGCGCTTTCGACAGGCTCGGCAGCAGGATCGTGCCGAGCGCGACGCCGAGCAGCGCCGTCGGGAATTCCATCAGACGGTCAGCGTAATTGATCCACGACACCGCACCCGGCCCGATGTGCGACGCGATGTTCGTATTGATGATCAGGCTGATTTGCGCGACAGAGACAGCGAACATCGCCGGCACCATCTTCGCGAGCACGCGCTTGACGCCGCGATGCGCGAGCGCCTTCAGCGGATTGAGCCCGATGCGCGGGATCATGTCGATCTTTTTGAGGCCCGGCAGCTGCACGATGAACTGCGCGATGCCGCCCGCGATCACCGCCCACGCGAGCGCGTACACGGGCACCTTCATCAGCGGCGCGACGAACACGGCCGCGATGATGAACGAAACGTTCAGCAGCACGGGCGCGAACGCGGGCAGCGAAAAATTCTTGTACGTGTTCAGCACACCCGACGCCAGCGACGTCAGCGAGATGAACACGATGTACGGGAACATGATCCGCGTCATCGACACGGCGAGCGCGAACGCCTGGCCTTCTCCGCGCAGACCGGAGGCGACCACCATCACGACCCACGACGCACCCAGCACGCCCAGCAGCGACATCACGGCGAGCGCCCAGGCGAGCACTGTCGAGGTGGCATCGACGAGCGCCTTCGTCGCGTCGTGACCTTGCTGGTTCTTGAACTCGGCGAGGATCGGCACAAAGGCCTGCGAAAACGCGCCTTCGGCGGAAATGCGGCGCAGCAGGTTCGGAATGCGGAAAGCGACGTAGAACGCGTCGGTGTACTGGCTCGCGCCAAAAGCGCGGGCGATCAGCGTCTCGCGGGCCAGTCCGGTCACGCGCGAAAGCAGCGTGAAGCCGCTGACCGTCAGCAGGGCTCGGAATAGATTCATGGGGCGCTTATTATACGGGTGCGTCCGGGGCGGTCAGTGTGTCAGGGCCACGATTCGTGGCGATTCGAAGGGTTTGGGACCGATTTGCCGCAAAGGCGTTCGATTTGACGGCGAATTTGTGAACGAAAGGTGTCGACCGGGAAACCAGCCGACACCTCGTGCGTCCACCCGCACAACGGCACGGCGCTCCCAGAGCCGCACCGCGCTGCCCCGGCCTGCGACAGGCCATCCGCCACGCCGTCGCGCGCTGCGGTTGCCACGTATCTGATTTTGTTGCTATAATCGCCGGTTTCGAAGCTCGCTAAACCTTTTGCCTCGGTTTTTGCTCTACGCAACCCGGGCCAGAACGGGCGAGATTTCACGGTAGTTCTCAGTCGTTTTGTCTATTTGCGCCCTTGAGCAATCGCTCTCAAGGGTTCGATCTAAAAGCAGCGCCTGCCCTTTCTAAGGCTGGCACTGGAAACAGGAACAGGATAAGGAACCGTCATGGCTAACTCCGCACAAGCACGCAAGCGCGCCCGCCAAGCCGCCAAGGCAAACTCGCACAACTCGGCGCTGCGCTCGAAGTACCGCACGGCTGTCAAGGCTGTCCGCAAGGCAATCGATGCCGGCGACGCAGCGCAAGCCGCTGAAATCTTCAAGGCATCGGCAAAGACGCTGGACATCATTGCCGACAAGAAAATCGTTCACAAGAACAAGGCAGCTCGCCATAAGAGCCGCCTCGCTGCAGCCGTCAAGGCTCTGCAAGCGCCCGCAGCGCAGTAAATTCACGAATCCGGCAGCTCGCTCAGGCGGGCTGTTTCCTGTTTCCGCTGCGTCATGAAAGCCCGCTTTGGCGGGCTTTTTTGTTTTGCACGTCACTTTGATCTTGAGTGACCAAAAGCCAGCGGACACAAAAAAACCCGCCGATGCGGGTTCCATTGTTCGACTGCCTGCGCCGATGTCGACGCACCGGAAACCTGGCGCTCAGCGTGTCGGTGCCTTGCGCGCTTCGTGTTCCGGCGGCAGTTCGCACGCCTCGGTGACGAGCAGATCGTTGTCTTTCGCGAAGTTCATGACGAAGTCGAAAGCCATCGGCTCGATGTCCCGCAACCGCGAATCCACAATCACGCACTTCAGATCGCCGAGCAACGTGGGGCGCACGTAATGCGAATACTGCAGACGGGCATTCGGCCCTCTCGCGCCCGGACCGTAACACGACATCACGCCCGCCAGCCGTTCCGACCAGTCGCTCGGACGAAACTTTCGTCCACTCGACGTAATGCCTTGAATGAAATATTCGGTTGGGGGTGTGTCGGCCATGTACGAAACCCTGTGTGACTGCCCAGCGATCTGCCGGTGATAAGCCCGCGAGGATATTGCCTGAAAACGCTGTCTGAACACGTCTCGCGACCGCGCGAAGCAGCAGTTGATATGCCGTTCGTCTGCCACGAACAACCAGCCAGGACACCTCGGGCAGCAGCCATGATGGCACACGGCGCGGCGCATACGAGTGCGCCAGCGGATGCGCGGAAGCCATGTCCTGCAAGCGTAGGAGCCTGCCCGCCGGGCTTTGAGAAAACTTTGAGATTATAGCGCAGCCAGGGTTTTTCCGCACCGCACACAAGGCTCCCGGAACAGACCTTTGCAGATTCCGACAGGCACGACATGTCTTCTGGCTGACTCGTCAAAACATTCAAAATCCTTTATGCTGATTTGAGTTACCACAAACAACGGCGGCACAGTCCGGCATCTTCGTCCGGGTGAACCCGCCGTATTTGTTTTATGACCGCCAAGACTATCCGCCACTATCTGCAGTTCAACGATTTCTCGCTGGAAGACTACGAGTACGTGCTCGAACGCGCGCGCATCCTGAAGCGCAAGTTCAAGAACTACGAGACGTATCATCCGCTGCACGACCGCACGCTCGCGATGATCTTCGAGAAAAACTCGACGCGCACGCGCCTGTCGTTCGAAGCGGGCATTTTCCAGCTGGGCGGTCACGCCGTCTTCATGAGCACGCGCGACACGCAGCTCGGCCGCGGCGAGCCAATCGAAGACGCGGCGCAGGTCATCTCGCGGATGGTCGACATCATCATGATCCGTACGTTCGGCCAGGACATCATTCAGCGCTTTGCGGAAAATTCGCGCGTGCCCGTCATCAACGGTCTGACGAACGAATACCACCCGTGTCAGGTGCTGGCCGACATCTTCACGTACTACGAGCATCGTGGCCCGATTCGCGGCAAGACGGTCGCCTGGGTCGGCGACGCGAACAACATGCTGTACACGTGGATCGAAGCGGCGCAAATCCTCGGTTTCAAGCTGCGCCTGTCGACGCCGCCGGGCTACAAGCTCGACCGCGCGATGGTCGCGCCCGAAAGCGCGCCGTTCTTCGAAGAATTCGACGATCCGAACGAAGCCTGCAAGGGCGCCGACCTCGTCACCACGGACGTCTGGACCAGCATGGGTTTCGAGGCAGAAAACGAAGCACGCAAGAAGGCGTTCGCCGACTGGTGCGTCGACGCCGACATGATGGCGCGTGCCGACAAGGACGCCCTCTTCATGCACTGCCTGCCCGCGCATCGCGGCGAGGAAGTGAGCGCGGAGGTGATCGACGGGCCGCAGAGCGTCGTGTGGGACGAAGCCGAAAACCGCCTGCATGTGCAGAAGGCGCTGATGGAGTTTCTGCTGCTCGGCAAGCTGAATCACTGAGCCTGCACGGCAACGCGCCGTCACAAAACAAAGCGCCGGATTCGACATCCGGCGCTTTTTGTTTCAGGCTTGCGTCCAAAGCAGACGCTCGAATCCGCTCACAGACAAACCGGCTCGGCCTCCAGCTCCACGCCGAAGCGCTGCGCCACGTCTTGCTGGATCGCCTTCGCGAGCGCCAGCACTTCGGCGCCCGTCGCGCCGCCGCGATTCACGAGCACCAGCGCCTGCCGTTCATGCACGCCTGCCGCGCCCAGCGCGCGCCCCTTCCAGCCACAACGGTCGATCAGCCAGCCCGCCGCGAGCTTCACGCGCCCATCCGGCTGACGATACGAGACGATCTCGGGCTCCTTGGCAAGCAGCGCGTCGAACTGCGCCGCCTCGACGACAGGATTTTTGAAGAAACTGCCCGCGTTGCCGAGCGCGAGCGGGTCGGGCAGCTTCGCACGCCGCACGGCGACGACGGCGTCGAAGATAGCCTGAGGCGTCGGCGTTGCGTCGCCGAGACCGACGGCGGACAGCTCGCGCGCGATATCGCCGTAACCGGCGCGCGGCACCCACGCTTTCGGCAGCCTGAACGTCACAGACACGATCACGAAGCGCTCGCGCCCTTCCTGCTTGAAGACGCTGTCGCGATAGCCGAAGCGGCACGCGTCGGCGTCGAACTCGACGGTTTCGCCCGTCGCCAGTTCGACCGCGCGCAGCGACGCGAAGCGCTCGCACATTTCCAGCCCGTACGCGCCGATATTCTGGATCGGCGCCGCGCCCACCGTGCCGGGAATCAACGCGAGATTCTCGAGACCGGGCATGCCCTCTGCAAGCGTCCACGACACGAACTCGTGCCAGTTCTCGCCCGCGGCCGCTTCGACGTACCACGCGTCGTTATCTTCGCGGACGAGCTTGCGGCCACGCAGCGCGACCAGCAGCACGAGTCCGTCGAAATCGCCCGTCAGCACGACGTTGCTGCCGCCGCCCAGCACGAGCCGCCGCAGGCCCACGACACGCGGATCGCGCACGGCGGCGAGCAGCTGGGCCTCGCTTTCGATCCGGCACGCAAGGCGCGCGCGCACGTCGAAACCGAAGGTATTGTGCGGCTTGAGCGGAAAATCGGCGATAAACGGAAGCGGTTCGGACTGGGACATCGGATGTTGTGGCAAACGCCCGGCAGAACCTGCGCAAGCGGTAAGGAAGCCGCTCGCGAGCCTTGGGCAAAAGAGAAAGGCGTCGGTAAAATGACACCGGTCCGTGATTATAGCGAGTGCGTCGCGCGCAGCCTTCTGGCGCCGCACGCTTTGAAACAAATGGGAGAAAGCAATGCCATCGTTTGACGTCGTCAGCGAAGCGAACATGATCGAAGTGAAGAACGCGATCGAGCAGTCCAACAAGGAAATCTCGACGCGCTTCGACTTCAAGGGCTCGGACGCCCGCGTCGAGCAGAAGGAACGCGAACTCACCGCGTTCGCCGACGATGAATTCAAGCTCGGCCAGGTGAAGGACGTGCTCGTGTCGAAAATGGCGAAGCGCAACGTGGACGTGCGCTTCCTCGACTACGGCAAGATCGAGAAGATCGGCGGCGACAAGGTCAAGCAGGTCGTCACCGTGAAGAAAGGCGTGTCCGGCGATCTGGCGAAGAAAATCGTCAAGCTCGTGAAAGACAGCAAGATCAAGGTGCAGGCGAGCATTCAGGGCGACGCGGTGCGCGTGACGGGCACCAAGCGCGACGACCTGCAAAGCGTGATCGCGATGCTGCGCAAGGACGTGACCGACACGCCGCTCGACTTCAACAACTTCCGCGATTGATGTTCGCCGTCATGCGCCGGTTCACTGGCCGGCGCGTGACAGTCTGAACCGCAACTGCGGTTTCAGTGCTTGTTCGCCGCCGCTTCGGCCTTCTTCTTGTCGCCGATACGGCTCTCCTGCCCCGCCACCAGCTTCGCGATGTTCGCGCGGTGACGCCAGATCAGCAGCGCGCTCATCGCCACGATGGACAGCGCGATCACGTTCGCGCCGAACAGAAAGCCGTCGAACAGCGGCGCAAAGATCGCCGCGCACAGTGCCGCCAGCGACGAATAACGCGTGAAGAACGCGACGATCACCCAGGTCAGCAGCGTCGCGATACCGAGAATGGGATTGATCGCGAGCAGTACGCCCGCCGCCGTCGCCACGCCCTTGCCGCCCTTGAAGCGGAAGAAGATCGGATACAGGTGGCCGAGAAACACGGCGATCGCGGCGATTGCGACGGACGTGTCGTCGAGTCCGAATTGCGCCGAGAAATGGCCCGTGAGCCAGACGGCGAACCAGCCTTTGAACGCGTCGCCGATCAGCGTGAGAATCGCGGCCTTCTTGTTGCCGCTGCGCAGCACGTTGGTCGCGCCGGGGTTCTTCGAGCCGTACGAGCGCGGATCGGCCAGTCCCATCGCGGCGCTGACGATCACGGCAAACGACACCGAGCCGATCAGATAGGCCAGGACGGCGACAATCAGGTTTTCCATGTTGAAACTCTTATCAGTATCGGAAAGCGCACCAGGCGACGCTGGTCTCCATGTGCCGCATGCGCAAGACGCGCCGGCGCACCACGCGCCGCCGCAACGGCGCACATTCTACCGAACCCTTCACGTGCTTTTACAAGCGGAAGCAAAGTCCACCGCGCTCATTCGACGCTCGCGCATTGCACAGCCTTCGCCGACAGCAGCGACGTAACCACGCCGGGCTCGATGCTCACCAGAAAGCCGCGCCGCCCGCCGTTGATATAGATCCGGTCCATTTCGAGTATGGTCGATTCGACGTACACGGGCATCGTCTTCTTCGTGCCGAACGGCGACGTGCCGCCGATCATGTAACCCGAATGCCGGCTCGCGACTTCCGGCTTGCACGGCTCGACGCGTTTCGCGCCGATCTGCCGCGCGAGATTTTTCGTCGATACCGTGCGGTCGCCGTGCATCAGCACGATCAGCGGCTTCGCGTGCTCGTCTTCCATCACGAGCGTCTTGACGACGTGATGCTCGTCGACGCCGAGTTGCCGCGCGGATTCTTCCGTGCCGCCATGGTCGACGTAATCGTAAGGATGCTCGCCGAACTCGACCTTGTGACGACGCAAAAACTGCGTGGCAGGCGTTTCGGAAACGTGTCTGGATTTGCTCATCGGCGCATTGTAATGTCCGCGCGAGCCGACGTGCCATTGGCCGAACGGCCAATTGTGCGGGCCTCGGGGCTGTGGCACGATCGTTCGGAACGCGTCTTCCATGAAGTTGAAGCGTAAACTCCCGCCGTCAAAGGAGGCATCGTTGAATACAGCCCAGCACTCGCCTGACGGCTCGCAGTCCGTCCCGCAATCGGTCGACGTGGCCGCGCTGCTCGCCGCTCTCCCGGAACGCATCGCTGACATTCCGCGGCGCATCGCCCTGCGCGATCCGCAGCACGTTGCGCTGATCGAAGATCGCCGGCGTCTCACGCGCGCGCAACTCGTGGACGCCGTCGACGCCGTCGCTGCATTACTCGCCGAACAGGGCGTGCGCGCCGGCGACCGCGTGATGATCGTCGCGGAAAACAGCGTCGTGCAGATCGTG
Organism: Paraburkholderia sabiae; assembly: GCF_030412785.1. Lineage (NCBI taxonomy): Bacteria > Pseudomonadati > Pseudomonadota > Betaproteobacteria > Burkholderiales > Burkholderiaceae > Paraburkholderia > Paraburkholderia sabiae. The sequence continues at coordinate 619,815 of NZ_CP125295.1, read as the reverse complement.
CTGATGTTCGCGGCCGCGAAGCTCGATGCCTGGGCGTTAATGTCGAATGCGCGGCTGTCGGCGGCGGAACTCGACGCGATCCGCACACATGCGCAACCGCGCCTCACCGCCTATGCCGTGGACGTATCGCCGGATGCTCGGCAGCACGCCGAACGCCACGGCGCGCAGCCGGCACACCAAATTGCAGCGGACATCGGCACATGGTCGTACGCGCTCGACAACAACGCGCAAGCGGAACCCGCCGAAGCCGCAAGCGACCGCCAATGTGCCGCGCTGATCTACACGACGGGAACGACGGGCTCGCCCAAGGGCGTGATGCTCTCGCACCGCAATCTGCTGTTCATCGCGGCCATCTCCAGCACGCTCAGACGCGTCAATGCCGATGACATCGTGTATGCCGTGCTGCCCATCTCTCACGTGTACGGCCTCGCGTCGGTGTGCCTCGGCAGCCTGTATGCGGGCGCGACGCTGAGGCTCGCGCCACGCTTCTCGCCCGACGCCGTGCAACACGCGCTCGCCGAAGAGCACGTATCGATCTTCCAGGGCGTGCCCGCGATGCACGCCAAACTGCTCGAATATCTGCAGGCTAAGGGCTTACCGTGGTCCGCTCCAAAGCTGCGCTTCGCCTATTCCGGCGGTTCGCCGCTCGACGCCGCGTTGAAGTCGCGCGTCGAAAGCGTCTATGGCGTCACGCTGCACAACGGTTACGGCATGACCGAAAGCAGTCCGACTGTGTCCCAAACGATGATCGAATCGCCGCGCACCGACTGCTCCGTCGGTCAGGCGATTCCAGGCATCGAAGTGCGTTTCGTCGGACTGGATGGCGTCGACGTCACGCAAGGGGAAGTGGGCGAGCTATGGGTGCGCGGGCCGAACGTGATGCTCGGCTACTACCGTAACCCGCAGCAGACGCAAGCCGCCGTCACGGAAGACGGCTGGCTCAAGACAGGCGATCTCGCGCGTCAGGACTCAGATGGCGCGCTGCATATCGCCGGGCGCAGCAAGGAGCTGATCATCCGCTCGGGCTTCAACGTCTATCCGGCGGAAGTCGAGCATGTGCTAAATGCGCATCCCGATGTCGTGCAATCAGCGGTGATCGGGCGCGCCGTCGAGGGTAACGAGGAAGTCGTGGCGTTCGTCGAACTGACGGGCGGCGCGACTGCGACGCCCGCCGATCTCGCCGCGTGGTGCGAAGCGCGCCTCGCGCCCTACAAGCGCCCTGCTGAAATCAAGGTGCTCGCCGCGTTGCCCGCGGCATCGACGGGCAAGATTCTCAAGCACCGGCTGCGCGATCTGGCCTGAATCACACGAACAAAGCGCAAACAAGCACGGCCAAAGTCAGCCGCGCGGATGGTGCGTCGCGTGCAGTGACTTGAGCCGTTCGCGCGCGACGTGCGTGTAGATCTGCGTGGTCGAGATATCGGTGTGGCCGAGCAGCAGCTGCACGACGCGCAGGTCCGCGCCGTGATTGAGCAGATGCGTCGCGAACGCGTGGCGCAGCGTGTGCGGCGACAGCGGCGCGTGGACGTGCGCCGTCAACGCGTGACGCTTGATGATGTTCCAGAACTGCTGGCGCGTCATGCCTTCGGCGCGCGCGGTGACGAACAGCGCATCGGCGGAACGCTGGCCGAGCAGCGCGGGCCGCGCTTCGCGCAGATAGCGTTCGATCCATCCGTGCGCCTCCTCGCCGAACGGAATCAGCCGCTCTTTCGAGCCCTTGCCCATCACGCGCACGACACCTTCGTTCAGCCCGACTTCCACCGTTTTCAACGTGACCAGTTCGCTCACGCGCAAGCCGCTTGCGTACATCAGTTCGAGCATCGTGCGGTCGCGTAGACCAAGCGGCGTCGTCACATCCGGCGCGCCGAGCAGCGCTTCGACCTGCGCTTCCGTCAACGTCGACGGAAAACGCGGCGGCTGCTTGGCTGAACGGATGCGCAAGGTCGGATCGGCCGACGCGCGATGCTCGCGCACGGCCCACGCGTAGTAACGGCGAAACACGGACAGACGCCGGTTCGCCGACGTCGATTTGTCGGCGGAGCGCGCCGCACTGTAAGCGGTGAGATCGGCTTCGCTTGCGGTATCGAGCGATGCGTCGCGCCGCTCGGCGAGCCATTCGGAGAAGAGCCGCAGGTCGCGCCGGTACGCATCGAGCGTATTGCGCGCAAGGCCGTGTTCGAGCCACAGCGCGTCGCAGAAGGCGTCGATCGACGCGCCGCTCGTCAGCAGCAAAGGCGACGCGGGTTGCGCGTCTTCGGTCAGCACATCAGTCATGCGTAAGGTACGCCCTCGTGTTTCAGTAGCCAGCGTTTGACGTTGCGATAGTAGCCGTCGCCGCCCGTATGCGCAAAGCCGCCGATGCCGCCCGCGCCGACCACGCGATGGCACGGAATCACGATCGGAAAGAAGTTCGACCCGCACGCCTGGCCGACGGCGCGCGGCACGCTGCCGATGCTCTTCGCGAGTTGCCCGTAGGTGATCACGACGCCGGGCGGAATCTCGCTGATCGCCTTCCAGACGCGTCGCTGGAACGGCGTGCCGACGTCGGCGAGCGGCAGATCGAAGCTCGCCGACGCCTGCTGCAAATACTGCCCGATCTGCTCGACGGCCTGCTTCGCGAGCGGCGAGTCCGGTTCGACGTTCGCCACCGAATCGGGCAGATAAACGATCTCGCGCACGGTCTCGCCTTCGAGCCGGACACCGATCTTGCCGAACGGCGCGTCGATCACTGCGTTGAACATGATGTGCTCACCTCTTTCGCTGAATTCCCGCTCAGGCCGCTTCGAGCGCCCACTCGACATGCTCGCGCACCAGCGGCGACGGATCGTCGGCACGCTTGCGCAATGCATCGATGATGGCCTCGCGCGCGTCGGCGGGCAGCGTATCGCGCGCGGCCCGCAGCGCGTTGCCCATGCCGACGGCGATATTGCGCAGCCAGCATTCGTAGCCGATCCGGCGGATCGCGCTGCCTTGCATGCGCGTGTCGAAATCGTCGGCGCTCCAGCCGAACAGCTCGACCAGCGACGCGCGATCGAGCCCGTGACGCACGTCGAAATCGGCGACGGGCGCGGCCTGCGCGAACTTGTTCCACGGACACACGAGCTGACAATCGTCGCATCCGTACACACGATTACCGATCAGCGGCCGCAAGTCCTGGGGAATACTGCCCTTCAGTTCGATCGTCAGATAGGAGATGCAGCGCCGCGCGTCGACCTGATACGGCGCGACGATCGCCCCCGTCGGACATGCGCCGATACAGCGCGTGCAGCTGCCGCAATGCGCGCCGGGCGTTTCGGGCGCAGTTTCCGGCGAGGTCTCGGCATCCGTCGGCAGCGGCAGATCGACGAAGATTTCGCCTAGGAAGAACAGCGAGCCCGCGTCCCGCTGCAGCAGCAGCGTGTGCTTGCCGCGCCAGCCCGTGCCTGCCTTCTGCGCAAGCTCGACTTCGAGCACAGGCGCGGAATCCGTGAACACGCGATAGCCGTACGGGCCGATCTCGCCGTCGATCCGCCCGGCCAGTTGCTGCAGGCGGTTGCGCATCACCTTGTGATAGTCGCGGCCGCGCGCGTAGATCGACACGACGGCCGCCGACGGGTCGTCGAGACGCGCGCGTTCTTCGAGTCGCCAGTCGTGCTGAACGTCGTCGACGGCACTTTCAGCGCCCTTTCGCGCATCGGGTGAATCGGTCGGATGTGCGCGCAAATGGGCGGGCAAATAGGCCATGCGAACCGAGATCACGCGTCGCGTGCCGGCCACAAGCTCGGCCGGCCGTGCACGTTTCATCCCATGTTTGGCCATATAATCCATCTCGCCGTGGCAACCCGCGTCGAGCCAGGCTGCAAGCCCCGCTTCGGCGTGCGACAGATCGATGTCGCTGATGCCGACTGCGCCGAAACCCAGTTCGCGTCCCCATTCACGGATACGCGAAGCGAGCGCAGCCAGTTGCGCTTCGTCGAAACGTCGCGTGACGGGTGCTTCGTCATCCGTCGCACGGGGCGACGGATGCGGATCGCGCTTCGGGTCCTCTTGTGGATCCGGCGTGGAATGCTGCTGGCCTTGGTTCATTACGCCATTTTACGAGAATGCCCGATCACACCGGACCCGCGAATCGACCTACCGCCGCCGTCCTGCTGGAGCGCCAGTTCGCGCTCGCGGACGAAGCCGCGACCACGGCATTCGGCGAGCGCTTCGCGCATGCGATCGACAGCGTGCGCAACGAAGCGATCGCGACGGACCAGAACCCATTCAACGGCCTCCAGGTGCAGCTGCACGGCGACCTGGGCGCGGGCAAAACGACACTCGTGCGCGCCACGCTGCGCGCCCTCGGACACACGGGCCGCGTGCGCAGCCCGACCTATACGCTCGTCGAACCTTATGCGGTCGAAAGACCGGATGGGGAACTCGAGCTGTATCACTTCGATCTTTACCGTTTCAACGATCCGGCCGAATGGGCCGATGCAGGCTTTCGCGAGTACTTCGATAGCGGCGCAATCTGCCTCGTCGAATGGCCGCAACGCGCGGGCAGCCTGCTGGGCGTGCCGGATCTCGTTTTCTCGCTCGACGTCGACGGCGATGGCCGCTCTCTTGTCGCCAGGGCATACAGCGAAACAGGAAAGGCATGTCTCGAAAGATGTTGATCAAACCGTTCCGCTCGATCGAATCGGCGGCCACCGCGACGCATAACTGGCGTCGCCGGCAGATTCTTCGCGCGGGCGCTTCCACGCTCGTCCTCGGCCTTGCGCCGCGCCTCGCGTTTGCGCAGTCGGTGCTCGGCGTGCGTGTGTGGCCCGCGCGCGACTACACGCGCGTGACCATCGAGTCCGACCAGCCGCTGCAGAACACGCAGCAACTGTTGCAAGGCCCTGACCGGCTGGTGGTCGACCTGAACGGTCTCGATCTCGACCAGGCGCTGAAGGATCTCGTCTCGAAGATCGCGCCGAACGATCCGCAGATTCAATCGGTGCGCGTCGGCCAGTATCAGCCGCATGTCGTGCGGATGGTGTTCGACCTGAAGGGCTCCGTGAAGCCGCAGGTGTTCACGCTGACGCCTGTCGGCACGTACAAGTACCGGCTCGTGTTCGACCTGTATCCCGCCGTCGCGCCGGATCCGTTGATGGATCTGCTCGCGCAGACCGAGCGCAAGGAACAGCAGCTGAAGGAGAACACCGCGCCGCCCGCCGCGACGCTCAGCGGCCCGTCCACGCCGCCCGGCGACAACAGCGATGCCTTCTTCGAGAAGTATGCGCAGAACAACGCGCCGTCGCCTGGTGCGCCCGTGCCGCGTCCGCCCTTGCATAGCGCGCCTGCTCCGCATGTTCCGTCGAAGCCCGCTGCCCCGCCCGCGCCGCCTGTCATTGCGCGCAACAACGACAACGATACGGACAACGACGGCGACGGCAACGACGAATACAAGTTCACCACGCCGAAGAAAGGCAGCAACACGGTGCGTCTGCTGACCGTCGCGATCGATCCGGGTCATGGCGGCGAAGACCCTGGCGCGATCGGCGGCAGCGGCACGTACGAGAAGCACGTTGCGCTCGACATCGCGAAGAAGCTGCGCGCGAAGATCGACGCGCAGCCGAACATGCGCGCGATGATGACGCGCGACGCCGACTTCTTCGTACCGCTGAACGTGCGCGTGCAGAAGGCGCGGCGCGTCGGCGCGGACCTGTTCGTGTCGATCCACGCGGATGCGTTCACGACGCCGGAAGCGAGCGGCTCGTCGGTGTTTGCGCTGTCGGAGCACGGCGCATCGAGCGCGGCCGCGCGCTGGATGGCGAACAAGGAGAACTCGTCGGATCAGATCGGCGGCATCAACATCAAGTCCGCCGACGCGAGCGTGAACCGCGCGCTGTTCGACATGTCGACGACGGCGCAGATCCGCGACTCGATGCGCTATGGCACGTTCGTGCTGAAGGAGATCGGCGGGATCAATCGCTTGCACAAGGGCTCTGTCGAGCAGGCCGGGTTTGCCGTGCTCAAGGCGCCGGATATTCCGTCGATTCTCGTCGAGACTGCGTTTATCAGTAACCCCGAGGAGGAGCGTCGTTTGAATGACGACGCGTATCGGGAGAAGATGGCTAACGCCATTATGAGTGGCATTAAACGGTATTTTGCGGCTAATCCGCCGCTGGCCAAGAGTCGGATGACTTAACGTTTTTTGTCTGCGACGCTAGGCGCTATTCTGGGTTTTTTGCTTTTTCGTTTTTTTGCTTTCGCTGCGCTGGCATCCGCGGTTTCGTAGCGGTTTATTAGCGTCGCCCCTGTGCGGGGCGGCACCTACTTTTCTTTGCAGCGGCAAAGAAAAGTAGGCAAAAGAAAGCCGCTTCAAACCTCCGGTGCCTGCCAGAATAACGCTACGGCACACGGTCTTTGAGCTGTCGCGCAGCGACGCCAACACTCCGTAGAAAGCCCGCAGTCAGGCGCGCGCAGCGCGCAAGATGACATCCACTCGGGGCACATTCGGTCGGCTTGTTTTCGTGTGTTTGCCGTCGCTTTGATTGCGGCGGTATGTGCTCCAGACTGTGTGGGTTTTCGCGCCGTGAGCGGTTGACTGCGGGCTTTCTACAGCGTGCGGACTTCGCTGCGCGACAACTCAAAGAACCTGTGCCGTAGCGGTATCCTGGCAGGCACCGGAGGTTCAAAAGCGGCTTTCTTTTGCCTACTTTTCTTTGCCGCTGCAAAGAAAAGTAGGTGCCGCCCCGCACAGGGGCAACGCTAATAAACCGCTACGAAACCGCGGATGCCAACCAAAAGAAAAAAAGCAAAGCATAGCGACTAGCGTCGCAGACAAAAAAACCTCACCTTGCCAACGAAAACCTCTGCAAAACCCACCCACCAAAAACATTAACAGCAAGCCCGGCCATAACGAGAACAGCGCCCAGGATCTGGGCCCCAGACAACGCCTCCCCAAGAAAAACCGAAGCCGAAGCAAGCCCAACAATCGGCACGAGCAAAGAGAAAGGCGCGACCTGCCCCGCGGGATACCGCGACAACAACCGGCTCCACAACCCGTACCCGAGCAGGGTTGCAACAAACGCAAGATAAACGATCGCAAACACGGACGACGCCCCAATCCCCGTCAACGCGGCCTCAATCCGCGCCGGCCCTTCGAACATATAAGACAGCACGAAGAAAGGCACAGGCGGAATCAGACTCCCCCACACGACGAGCCCGACCAGATCGACCTTGCCGACCTTCTTCGTGACGATATTGCCGAGCGCCCACATGACAGCCGCACACAGCGTGAGGACAAAGCCGGCGACAGTCATCGCATGACCACCCTGCAGGCCGATCACAGCAAGACCAATCGCCGCGATGACGAGACCAAGCACGTTCTGCGCGCGAAACCGCTCATGCAAAAAGAGCGCCGCAAAACCGAGCGTGAAGAACGCCTGCGCCTGCAGCACCAACGAGGCAAGACCCGCCGGCATGCCGACATACATCGCGGAAAACAAAAAAGCGAACTGCCCGAGCGAAATCGTCGCGCCATAGGCGAGAAGCCAGCGCCACGGCATCTGCGGCCGCCTGACGAAGAACACCGCGGGAAATGCGGCAAGCATGAAGCGCAACGCACCGAGCAGCATCGGCGGAACACCGTGCAGCCCGACCTTGATCACGACAAAATTCACACCCCACGCAACGACGACGACCAGCGCCAGCAGCAGGTCTTTCGGTGACATCTGCACTCCTGTTTTTGCTTGTCTCTGAACCTGAAAGTTTACCGGACCAACCGCCGACACGCCGCCCGCCAATACAACCGACCCCTTTCCATCCCTCGCGCCCTCGAACGCAAGCCGCCGACTCGGGCAGTAGAATGACCCGTCCTGCCCCCCCCAACCGAGCCTGTCATGTCCTCATCGATCAAAGCGGTTCTCAAGCCCCACGTCCGCGACATCGGCAATCTCGCCGTGCGGCGCGTGCTGCCCGCGATGGCCGCGCGTCTCGTCGGTCCGTTCATCTTCTTCGATCACATGGGCCCCGCCACGCTGCCCGCCGGCACCGGACTCGATGTGCGTCCGCATCCGCATATCGGTCTCGCGGCGGTCACGTATCTGTTCGAAGGCGCGATCATGCATCGCGACAGTCTCGGGTCCGAACAGAAGATCGTCCCCGGCGACGTCAACTGGATGACGGCCGGCCGCGGCATCGTGCATTCGGAGCGCACGCCCGAGCCGGAACGCACGAACGGCTCGACGGTCCACGGTATCCAGACGTGGGTTGCGCTGCCGCTCGACGACGAAGACGCCGAGCCTTCGTTCGAACATCACGCGGGCGCGACGCTGCCTGAAATCGAGCGCAACGGCGTGACGCTGCGCATCATCGCGGGGTCGTCGTTCGGCGAGACGTCGCCGGCGCGCACGTTCTCGGGCACGCTCTATGCTGCCGCCCACTTTTCGCCCGGCAGCGTGCTCGCGCTCGAACCGGAGCATGAAGAACGCGGCGTGTATCTGGTCGACGGCGATCTGTCGCTCGACGGCGAGCCGCTCGAAGTCGCGACCATGGCCGTGCTGACGCCCGGCGAAACCGTCACGCTCGCCAGCGCGAAAGGCGCGACGGTGATGCTGCTCGGCGGCGAGAAACTCGACGGCGAACGCTTCATCGAATGGAATTTCGTCGCGAGTTCGCGCGAGAAGATCGAGCAGGCGAAGCTCGCGTGGACCAACCAGGAAATGGGCAAGGTGCCCGGCGAAACGGAATGGATCCCGCTGCCGGAACGCAAGCCGCGCTAGACTGAACGGCATCGACGGCAAGCCACGCCGTTGCGGGACGAGAGGTTCCGCATTGAAACGGCACGCGCCGCCCCCAACTACTACGCCTACCGTTCAAGGAAGAGATAGCAATGGACACCACTCTCGCCACTTTCGAAAAGGACGTCATCAGCGCATCGATGCTCGCGCCCGTACTCGTCGACTTCTGGGCGCCGTGGTGCGGACCGTGCAAGACGCTCGGCCCGATGCTCGAAAAGCTTGAAGCCGAGTACGAAGGCAAATGGCGTCTCGTGAAGGTGAACGTCGACGAGAACCAGGAACTTGCCGCGCACTTCCAGGTGCGCAGCATCCCGCACGTCGTCGCGTTCGCGGACGGACGGCCCGTCGATCAGTTCATCGGCGTGTTGCCCGAAGGCCAGTTGCGCCAGTTCCTCGACCGCCTCGTGCCGGACGGCGCGGAAGCCGCGCGTGCGGAAGCGGCGATCGCGATTGCCGAAGGTCGTCGCGAGGACGCGTACAACGCGCTGAAGGCAGCGCTTGCCTACGATCCCGGCTTCGATGAAGCGCGCCTCGATCTGATGGAACTGCTGCTCGAAGACAACCGCACCGACGAAGCGCAGAACGAAAACGATCTGCTGTCGCCGAAGACGACGCAGGGCATCGACGCGCGCTACAACGCGATCAAGACGCGGCTCGATGCCGTCGACGCCGCCGCCGACCTGCCGCCCACGGGCGCGCTCGAAACGCGCGTCGCCGAGAATCCCGACGATCTCGACGCGCGCTTCGATCTGGCCAGCGCATTCATCGCGCGTCGCAAGTACGACCCGGCTCTCGAACAGTTGCTGTTCATCGTGCAGCGCGACCGCACGTTCCGTGAAGATATCGGACGCAAGACGATGCTTTCCGTATTCGATCTCGCCGCGCATCAGCCGGAACTGGTGGCGAAATGGCGTCGCAAACTGAGCGCGCTGCTGAACTAAGCAATCTCCCTGCACCATGAAAAAACGCGGCCGCCAGGCCGCGTTTTTTTCGTTCGTACGAAGCGGATCCGCGCTTCAGGCCGCCTGCTTCGCCAGCGCACGTAGCACATGCGCGACGGCCGCAAAACCGAAGCTCGCCGTTACGCACACGCTCGAACCGAAGCCCGCGCAGTTCAAACCCACCGGGCCATGATGACCGGGCGACGTCGTGACGTGTTCGGCCTCGTCGTCGATATCGCACACGGCCGCTTCGGGATAAATCAGCGGCTCGTCGGAATACACCGCGCTCACCTTGAATTTCGCTTTCGGTCCGCGCGGAAAACCATGCTGCTTGCGCAACTGTCCGCGCACTTTCGACAGCAGCGGGTCCTGAATGGTCTGCGCAAGATCGTCGATACGGATACGCGTCGGATCGAGCTGGCCGCCTGCGCCGCCGACCGTGATCAACGGCTGCTTGTGCTCGACGCACCACGCGATCAACGCTGTCTTCGTACGCACGCTGTCGATCGCATCGACGACGAAGTCGAAGCCCGCGCCCAGCACCTTGTCGAAGTTACCCGGCTCGATGAAATCTTCGATCACGCGCACGTCGCACTGCGGATCGATCAGCCGGATACGCTCGGCCATCGCATCGACCTTCGGCTTGCCGTAGTTGCCGTCGAGCGCGTGGATCTGCCGGTTCGTATTGCTCTCGGCGACGTTGTCGAGATCGATCAGCGTGATCGTGCCGATCGCCGTGCGCGCGAGCGCTTCCGCCGCCCACGAGCCGACGCCGCCAATGCCGATGACAGCGACGTGCGCGCGTTCGAACGCGGCGAGCGCGCCCGCGCCGTATAGTCGCGCGACGCCACCGAATCGGCGGGCGCGGTCAGCGGTTTCATGCGCGTGATGGTCGGTAGTAAGATCGGATTGCCCGGTGACAAGAGGCGTGGACATGATGTGTAGGTGTGCGTGCATTCAAGCCCGTATTTTGCCTGATCGCGTCGGCACGCGCCCGCGGGTCGCAGCAGGCTCGCCTTGCATCGCGAACGGAACACCGTCCGCCTCAACGCAAAAAAGTTTGTCCTTCGCTATACTGGCCCCACTGTAGCGCTTGCATAAAAATATGAGCACTCTTGCCGACCTCCGCAAAAACTATTCGCTCGGTTCGCTGGACATCGCCGATGCCAATCCGGATCCGTTCGGCCAGTTCGACACGTGGTTCAAGCAGGCCATCGACGCGCAGCTCCCCGAACCGAACACGATGACGCTTGCGACGGTCGACTCCCGCGGCCGGCCTTCGGCGCGAATCGTGCTGATCAAGGGTGTCGACGAACGTGGGTTCGTGTTCTTCACGAACTACGAGAGCCGCAAGGGCCAGGAGCTCGCGCAGAACCCACATGCAAGCCTTCTCTTCTACTGGATCGAACTCGAGCGTCAGGTGCGCATCGAGGGCAGCGTCGTCAAAACGAGCGACGCCGAAAGCGACGCATACTTCGCGTCGCGACCCGTCGGCTCTCGCATTGGCGCATGGGCGTCGGAGCAGAGCAAGGTGATTGAAAGCCGTGCCACGCTGGAAGCGCGAGAACGTGAATTCAGCGCACAATACGGAGAGAACCCGCCGCGCCCGCCGCACTGGGGCGGCTATCGGCTGATTCCCGACGCAATCGAATTCTGGCAAGGACGGCCTTCACGTTTGCACGACCGGCTGCTGTATACGCGCAGCGGAACTGCCGACTGGACGATCGCCCGTCTGTCGCCCTGACACATCGAAAGGCCGGCGCGCGGCCCGTCGTGCTGCACCTGGCATGACGCGTCGCGCCGACGGCTGGATCGCATGCGCGTTGCTCGAAGCCCGAACGCGCGGCCCATGATGGCACGCGCGCGGCGCACTGCGATTCGACAGGCTTTGCTTTGATTCATTGGACACGGAGAAATCACATGTTCTGGGAGAAGAAGCTGGCGCAGTGGGTAGAAGAAGTAAAAGCAAAGGCCAATATTCCGGCGCGCCTCGTGCTCTGGGATGGCCAGCAACATGACTTCGGCGTGTTCGCCGCGCCGGCGGTCACGCTGAAAGTGAACAGCGCGTCGGCGCTGCCCCTCCTGCTCGAACCGAGCCTCGACAATCTCGGCGAGGCGTACGTGAAGGGCAAGATCGACATCGAAGGCAAGCTGTCGGACATCATCAATATCAGCTACTCGCTGGCGCGCAGCACGGTGACGAGCGCGAGCAAGCTGGCGCGCGTGCGGCGCTATTTCAATCACACGAAAACGTCGGACAAGAAGGCGATCCAGTATCACTACGACGTCTCGAACGAGTTCTACAAGCTGTGGCTCGACGAGAACATGGTGTACTCGTGCGCGTACTTCGAGAACGGCGACGAAGATCTCGCCACCGCGCAGATCAAGAAGATCGACCACATCCTCACGAAGATCCAGGTGCAACCGGGCCAGCGTCTGCTCGACATCGGCTGCGGCTGGGGCGCGCTCGTGCTGCGCGCGGCGCAGAAGTTCGGCGCGAAGTGCGTGGGCGTGACGCTGTCGCAGAACCAGTTCGATCTCGCGACGCAACGTGTGAAAGCGGCTGGCCTCGAAGGTCAGATCGAAATCCGCCTGCAGGACTATCGCGACGTGGAAGGCCAGTTCGACCGCATCACGAGCGTGGGCATGTTCGAGCACGTCGGCCGCAAGAATCTGCCGACGTACTTCCAGAAGGTCCACGACCTGCTCGCCGACGAAGGCATCGCGATGAATCACGGCATCACGTCGACGGATTACGACAGCGGCGAAACGGCGCTCGGCGGCGGCGAATTCATCGACCGATACGTGTTCCCCGACGGCGAACTGCCGCACATCAGCCTCGCGCTCGAATGCATGCAGCGCGGCGGGCTCGAAGCTTTCGACATCGAAAGCCTGCGCCGTCATTACGCGCGCACGCTCGACATCTGGGCGGAGAACTTCGAAGCCAACGCGGCGGTTGCGAAGACGCTCGTCGAGGACGAGAAATTCCGTATCTGGCGTGTGTACCTCGCGGGCTGCGCGTATGCGTTCGAAAACGACGACGTGTCGATCTATCAGGTGGTATGCCGCAGGGCAGGCCGCAGCGCGAAGACGCTGCCGTGGTCGCGCCGCTTCATGTACGAGAAGGCGCTGTAAAATCGCGTGATTCCGTTTTGGCCGCGCCGCGCGCTGTTTCGCACGGCGCGCGGCGCGGCAAACTCATTCACGCGAAGCTTCGATGCAACAGGACACGCCTGACGGCACCGCGCAATTCGACATGTTCGGCAATCCCGTCGTCGATCAGACGACGGCTCCCGAAGCACCTGTTCCCGCATCCAACGACGCGCCGCCGAAAAAGCGCCGCGCCCGCGACGTCCTCGCCGCCCCTCCTTCCGACGATCTTCTCCAGCTCGCCAGCCAGTTGCCGCCGCAGGTGCATCTCGGTACATCGACATGGTCGTTTCCGGGCTGGAAAGGCATCGTCTACGGCGACGACTACAGCAACAGCAAGCTCTCGCGCGACGGCCTGACCGCTTACGGCGCGCATCCGTTGCTGCGCACGGTGAGCATCGACCGCTCGTTCTACCAGGCGCTCACCGTCACCGACTATCTGCGGTACGCGCAGCAGGTGCCCGACCATTTCCGCTTCATCGTGAAGGCACCCGCGCTCGTCACCGACGCAACCGTGCGCGCCGAACGCGGCGAGCCGGTGTCCGAAAACCCATGCTTTCTGAACGCGCAACTGGCCATCGATGAGTTCGTGCGGCCGTGCATCGACGGACTCGGCGCGAAGGCAGGCTCACTCGTGTTCCAGTTCTCGCCGCTGCCGATCGAGATGCTTGCGCAACCGGCGCTGTTCGTCGAACGGCTGACGGCGTTCCTCGCCGCGCTGCCGCCGCTGGAAGGCGACACCTGCTACGCCGTCGAAATCCGCGACGCGTGCCTGCTGACGCCGCGCCTGATTCGCGCGCTGAAGGCGACGGGCGTGCGCTATTGCGTCGGCATTCATGCGCGGATGCCCGATCCGTCGCGCCAGGCCGCCGCGCTCGCGATGCTCGATGAAGAACCGGCCGGCCCGCTGATCGTGCGCTGGAGTCTGCACGGCGGCTTCAAGTACGAGCAGGCGAAAGCGAAGTACGAACCGTTCGACAAACTCGTCGACGAAGACCCCGACACGCGCACCGCACTCGCCGAACTCGCCGCGCGCTACGCGATTGCCGGCCAGCCGGTGCTGATCGCGGCGAACAACAAGGCGGAAGGCTCGGCGCCGCTGACCTGCGTGAAGCTCGCGGCGGAAATCGCGGCTGCGTGCGAGCGGCTTCGCAGCGCACAAAAAGAAAGCGCGGCCGAAGCCGCGTAAGGGGGAAAACGCGCGAAAGGCTAGCGCAAGCCGCTCAGCACTCGCACCGCGCAGAGCGTTACATCACGCCTTGATCCGATGCGCAAACTTCTGCCGGAACTTCGCCACCTTCGGCGCGACGACGAACGCGCAATAGCCCTGATCCGGATGCTGCGCGAAGTAGTTCTGGTGATACGCCTCCGCCGCCCAGTAGTTGCCGTCGAGCGGCAGCACCTGCGTGACGATCTGGCCGTCGTAGATGCCTTCGGCGCCGATCTCGCGGATCGCCTGCAGCGCCGTCTCGCGCTGCGCGTCCGAGTGCGTGAAGATCACCGACCGGTATTGCGTGCCGACATCGTTGCCCTGGCGGTTAAGCTGCGTCGGATCGTGGATCGCGAAGAAAATATCCAGAATCTCGCGATAGCTGATGCGCGCCGGATCGAACTCGACCTTGACGACTTCCGCGTGCCCCGTGTTGCCGTCGCACACCTGCTCGTAGGACGGGTTGTCGGCGTGCCCGCCCGCATACCCCGATTCCACCGACGTCACCCCATCGACGCCGAGATACACCGCCTCCAGACACCAGAAACACCCGCCGCCCAGTGTGGCGGTCTCGACTGACTGACTCATGCTCGCTCCTTGGAATGGCTCGCCGCGACGTCCGTCCCGAGGACAAACGCACCGCTCGCCGCAGTCACCTGGACACTCTTCACCGCATCCGACCGGCGCAATATTCCGCGTTTTCGGGGATTCATGCAGGCCACATGCACCATCCGTACCACGCTGACGCCCTTGTCCCGCCGCGCGCCTGCGCCAGAGTCTCTGCGATTGCAGTTAAAATTGGGACAATTCGCCGAATTTCTACATGACCTTCGAACCGTTTTTTTCCATCTGGTCGCTTCATCAAGCGGTCCGTTCGCCGGAATGCCTCTGCCGATGAAGCGCGCCAACCCGCCCAACTTCGACGACGTCTCGTTTCGCCGCGCGCTCAGCCAGTTCGCGACGGGCGTCACCGTCATTACGACACGCGCGCCGTCCGGCGCGTTGATCGGTATCACGGCCAGCTCATTCAATTCCGTCTCGCTGACGCCGCCGCTCGTGCTGTGGAGTCTCGCGACACGCTCGGCCTCGATGCCCGTGTTCCGCTCCAACAGTCATTATGTCGTCAATGTGCTGGCGTCGTCGCAGCTCGATCTGTGCAAGCGCTTTGCGACGGTGAAGGGCGACCGCTTCGAAGGCGTGTCGCACGCAGCGGGCGACACGGGCATGCCCGTACTCGACGGCGCGCTGGCGTGGTTCGAATGCCATAACCGCAGCCGCTACGACGAGGGCGATCACGTGATTTTCGTCGGCGAAGTGGAGCGCTGCGGCGTCCACGAGCAGGCGGCGGAGATCGAGCCGCTCGTGTTCCAGAACGGCGATTTTCACGGACTGAAGCGGATCGGCTGAGCGCTCGCCGCCTTCGCCGCTTGAATTCCTGCCGCGGCTCGCTGGCCAGGGCCGCCGCTAGCCCGGCTGCTGCTGCACCTTCGAGCTCGACACCAGCGCGACGGGCACGCCCGAATCTTCCTTGAGCGTCTGCAGCACGATGTTCGAGCGGATGTCCATCACGCCCGGCGCCTTGTACAGCCGGCCGAGCACGAAATCCGAATAGTGCTTGAGGTTGTGGGCGAGCACCCGCAGCAGATAGTGCGTCTCCCCCGTCACGACGAACGCGCCGACCACTTCCGGCCAGTCGCGCAGCGCTTCCGCGAAGCGCTCGTGCCAGTTTTCCTGGTCGTTGCGCATCGATACCTGCACGAACGCTTCCAGTTCGAATCCCAGCACTTCCCGGTTCAGGCACGCGCGATAGCGCTCGATCACGCCCTGCTCTTCCAGCAGGCGCAACCTGCGCAGACAGGCAGACGGAGAAAGCGAGATGCGCTCCGCCAGATCGAGATTGCTGATTCGTCCTTCGTGCTGCAGCACCGTCAAGATACGGCAATCGGTGGCGTCGAGTGAGATCGCGTTCATTTTCGGTCTCCCTTTCCCGTTTGCCTCAAATTATGTTCCAACGGGGGCGAAATAAACAGTTTTTTTAGCAAGCACATTTCGTTTGATGCCGCCTATTATCGAGATGTAGCAGCCAAACGACATCAGGGAGACATGGACACACTTTGGGACATCACGCCCGCCGTCGATACGGCGACGCCCGTCTGGCCGGGCGACACGCCCGTCGGCATCGAGCGCGTGTGGCGGATGGAGGCGGGTTCGCCCGTCAACGTCGCGCGGCTGACGATCTCGCCGCACACGGGCGCGCACACCGACGCGCCGCTGCACTACGACGCCGACGGCGCCGCGATCGGCGCGGTGCCGCTCGATGCGTATCTCGGCCGATGCCGCGTGATTCATTGCATCGGCGCGACGCCGCTGGTGACGCCGGAGCATCTTTTAGGCTCACTCGATGAAATTCCGCCGCGCGTCCTCCTGCGCACTTACCTGAAAGCGCCAACTACGACCTGGGACAGCGATTTCTGCGCCGTCGCGCCGGAAACGATCGATCTGCTCGCCGCGCGCGGCGTGAAGCTGATCGGCATCGACACGCCGTCGCTCGATCCGCAGGAATCGAAAACGATGGACGCGCATCACCGGATTCGCGCACACCGGATGGCGATACTCGAAGGCATCGTGCTCGACGCCGTCGCACCCGGCGACTACGAACTGATCGCGCTGCCGCTCAAGCTGACAACGCTCGACGCCAGCCCGGTACGCGCCGTGCTGCGCGCACTCCCTGAACAACCGCATTCCGCCTGAACGCTCTTTCGACTGAACGAACCATCATGAATCAACGTGAAGAAGCACTCGCGCTCGACGCATCCGATCCGCTCGCGCCCTTGCGCGACCAGTTCGCGCTCGCGCCGAACGTCATCTATCTGGACGGCAATTCGCTCGGCGTGCCGCCCGCCGCGTCCGCGCAGCGCGCGCAAACCGTAATCGCCGCCGAATGGGGCGAAGGGCTGATCCGCAGCTGGAATACGGCGGGCTGGTTCTCGCTGCCGCGGCGCCTCGGCAACAAGCTGGCCGCGCTGATCGGCGCGGCGCACAACGAAGTCGTCGTCACCGATACGATTTCGATCAATCTGTTCAAGGTGCTGTCGGCGGCGCTGCGGATGCAGGACAAACGCGACCCGAAGCGTCGCGTGATTGTGTCCGAGCGCTCGAACTTTCCGACCGACCTGTACATCGCGCAAGGGCTCATCAAGCAACTGGATCGCGGCTATGAACTGCGTCTGATCGACGATCCGTCCGAGTTGCCCGCCGCGCTCACCGACGACGTCGCCGTCGCGATGATCACGCACGTCAACTACCGCACGGGCTACATGCACGACATGGCCGCGGTGACGAAGCTGATCCACGACAAGGGCGCGCTTGCGCTGTGGGATCTCGCGCACTCGGCGGGCGCCGTCCCCGTCGATCTGAACGGCGTCGGCGCGGACTGCGCTGTCGGCTGCACGTACAAGTATCTGAACGGCGGTCCCGGCTCGCCGGCGTTCGCGTGGGTGCCGTATCGGCATCAGAGCGACTTCGAGCAGCCGTTGTCCGGCTGGTGGGGGCATCGCGCGCCGTTCGCGATGGACCCGACGTATACCGCCGATGATGGCATCGGACGCTTCCTGTGCGGCACGCAGCCGATGGTGTCGATGGCGCTCGTCGAATGCGGCCTCGATGTGTTCCTGCAAACCGACATGCAGGCCATTCGCAAGAAGTCGCTCGCGCTGACCGATCTGTTCATCGATCTGGTCGAATCACGTTGCAAGGAATTTCCGCTCAAGCTCGTGACGCCGCGCGCACATGCACAGCGTGGCTCGCATGCGAGCTTCGAGCATCCGCATGGTTATGAAGTGATGCAGGCACTGATCGCGCGCGGCGTGATCGGCGATTATCGCGAGCCGCACGTGTTGCGTTTCGGCTTTACGCCGCTGTACACGCGTTACGTGGATGTGTGGGATGCCGTCGAGCATCTGCGCCACGTGCTTGCCGAAGAGACCTGGCGTGCGCCTGAATTCGCCGCGCGCGGCGCCGTGACCTGAGGAGCGCGCGATGACCGATCACATGAAGATGATGGACGACAAGCCGGCGCAAGGTTGCCCTTTCGGACATGGCGCAACGCCGGCGCCGCGTGCCGAGCATGCTTCGCATATGGCTGTCGATGAAGGCGAAGGCTGGCACGACGCGCAGCTCGATTTCTCGAAGTCGATGAGTTATGGCGACTATCTGTCGCTCGGGTCTATCTTGCATGCGCAGCAGCCGTTGTCGCCGGATCACAACGAGATGCTGTTCATCATTCAGCATCAGACGAGTGAACTGTGGATGAAGCTCGCGCTGTATGAGTTGCGCGCGGCGCTGGCTTGCGTGCATCGCGATGAGTTGCCGCCTGCGTTCAAGATGCTTGCGCGTGTGTCGCGGATTCTTGAGCAGCTTGTGCAAGCGTGGAATGTTCTCTCGACGATGACGCCTTCCGAATATACGTCGATGCGGCCGTTTCTCGGGAGTTCTTCCGGGTTTCAGTCTTATCAGTATCGTGAGCTCGAGTTCATGCTTGGGAACAAGAATGAGCAGATGCTCAAGCCGCATGCGCATCATGCTGATGTTTATGCCGAAGTTAAAGCTGCGCTTGAAACGCCTTCTTTTTATGACGAAGTTGTGCGCCTGCTTTCGAGGCGTGGGTTTGCTATTGACTCATCGCGGCTTGAGCGCGATTGGACTCAGCCTACCGTGCATGATGCTTCTGTCGAAGCGGCCTGGTTAGAGGTTTATCGTAATCCGTCTCAGCATTGGGAACTGTATGAGATGGCCGAAGAACTCGTCGATCTTGAAGATGCCTTTCGGCAGTGGCGGTTTCGGCATGTGACTACTGTTGAACGTATCATTGGCTTCAAGCAAGGTACTGGTGGCACCAGCGGTGCTACTTATCTTCGTAAGATGCTCGATGTTGTGCTCTTCCCCGAGCTTTGGCATGTGAGAACTATGCTGTAGTTTTTTTGTCTGCGACGCTAGTCGCGATTTTGGTTTTTTTTGCTTTTTTGCCTTTCGGTGCGCTGGCATCCGCGATTTCATGTCGGTATTCATGCGTCGCCCCTGTGCGGGGCAGCACCTACTTTTCTTTGCAGCGGCAAAGAAAAGTAGGCAAAAGAAAGCCGCTTTTGAACCTCCGGTACCTGCCAAGATAGCCCTGCGGCACGCCGCAGTTGGGCTATCGCGCAGCGACGTCCGCACCCCGTAGAAAGCCCGCAGTCAACCGCGCACAGCGCGAAAACCCCACACACCGTCTGGAGCACATACCGCCGCAATCAACTGACGGCAAACACACAAAAACAACCGGCCGAACGTGCCCCAGGTGGATGTCATCTTTCGCGCTGCGCGCGCCTGACTGCGGGCTTTCTACGGAGTGTTTGCGTCACTACGCGACAGCTCAAAGACCGTGCGCCGTGGCGTTATCCTGGGAGACACCGGAGGTTTGAAGCGGCTTTCTTTTGCCTACTTTTCTTTGCCGCTGCAAAGAAAAGTAGGTGCCGCCCCGCACAGGGGCAACGCTAATAGACCGATCCGAACTCGCGGATGCCAGCGAAAGCAAAAACAAAAACAAAAACATCATCTAGCGGTGTAACCACCGTCGATAGGCAGAACAACACCACTAATCATGGAAGCCGCCTCACTGAGCAAAAACAAAATAGGCTCAGCCACTTCGCGCGGTTCAGCGAACCGTTTAAGAGGAATCGCTTGCAAGGCAGGATCACGCTTGGCGGGCTCGCTCCAAGCCTTCACCGCCATAGGCGTCAAAGTAACAGTAGGATTCACGCTATTAACCCGAATGCCATAGGCCCCAAGTTCGACACACAAAACCCGAGTAATAGCATCCATAGCCGCTTTAGAAGCGCAATAACTCAAATGATCATCGAGCCCAACGAGCGCCGCCTGGCTAGACACATTCACAATACTGCCAGCGCGTCCAGCCTCGATCATCCCACGCGCAACATGCCGCGCCACCAACGCGGCACCTCGCGCATTCACACTCATCACGCTATCGAAGCTCGCAGCCGTCGTATCGATAGCGCGCTCAAGAACCGTCGTGCCTGCACAATTGACAAGCCCATCGAAAACGACATCGAGCGAACCCAAAGCTTCATCAATAGCCGCCTCATCGCCAACGTCTAACACCAAAGGCTCACACCCAGTCTCCTCAGCAAGCCGCGCCAGTTCGCCCACGTTGCGCGCCGCCGCCACAACTTGCGCGCCGCTGGCGCACAGCAATTCAACCGTCACGCGACCAATGCCGCTCGAAGCGCCAGTGACGAGAAAAGAGCGCCCGGAAAAATCGAAGGATAGGTTCATTTTGCTTGCAGTCGATGCATGACCGGCTTCAACGCCGGATACAGATCCGTATAAATGCCAAAGCGCTCCGCGTACATCGCCTGTCGCGCCGCATCAGGCTTCACGCGTTCGATCAGCTTCACCCAGCCGCCGCGCGCGACCTCTTGCGTAATCAGCTTCGTGCCGTACGCTGCGAGCAAGGCCGCGCCCATCGCTGCTTCCACGTCCTGCTCTATCGTGTAGACGGGAAAGCCCGTGATGTCCGCAATGATCGACATCCACAAATCCGAATGCGCCGCGCCGCCGACCACGATCAATTTGTCATCAAGCGACTTCGCGCCCTTACGTCCCGCCACGATGTTGTGCTGCAACGCGAACGCGACGCCTTCCAGCACCGCGCGATACAGATGCGCCCGCGTGTGATACAGGTTCAAACCGACGAACGCGCCGCTCGCCTTCGCGTCCCACACCGGGCTGCGCTCGCCCATCAGATACGGCAGGAACATCACGCCATCGGCACCCGCCGGAATCTGCGCGGCATCCTCTTCGAGCAATTGATGCGGGTCGCCGCCCGGAATCGCCTTCGCGGCTTCGACCTCCGCATGACAGAACTGCTCGCGATACCACGTCACCGATGCACCCGCCGTGATCGCTCCACCGAATACGTAAATATCCTGCAGCCCGTTGAACACGTGCGGCATGCTGACAAGTCCATGCCGCGCATCGACGTTCTGGTTGATGTAGCCCCAGCACATGCTCGTGCCGATCATCGCGACATGCTGGCCCGCGCGCGTGGCGCCCGCGGCATACGTCGCCATCGCCGCATCGACGCCGCCCGCGACGATCGCCGTACCCGCATCGAGTCCAAGCTGCTCCGTCCATTGCGACAGCAATCCGCCCACCACATCCGACGATTCGACCAGATGCTCGGGCATCATCGTCGCCGGAATGCCGAGCATGTCGAGCGATTCGTCGGACCAGTCGCGCTTCGCAATGTCATACACACCGCCGATATTGCCCGCCGAACTGTGATCGACAGCCACTTCACCCGTCAGCAGATAAATCACGTATGCATTCGGCGGCAGGAAGAATCGCGTATTCGCCCACACGTTCGGCTCGTTGTCGCGCAGCCAGAGCATCTTCGTGTAGCCGTAATAGCTGTCGACACCGTTGCCCGTGATCGCATACAAGCGGTCGAGATCGACGTTTTCGCGCACCCAGTCGACCTGCGCCGTCGCGCGCCGGTCCATCCAGATCAGGCACGGATACAGCGGCTTCATGTCGCTGTCGACGGGAATGCCCGAGCCGCCGTAAAGACTGCTCACGCACACGGCCTTGATCGCATTCGACGCAACGCCCGCTTCGCGCGCCTTGCCGACACAGCTTGCAATGCACTCGATCACCGCCTTCATCCACACGGTCGGCCATTGCTCGGCCCACAAGGGCTTCGGCGTGTCCGGGTGGTAGCCGCTCGAATGCTGCGCGACGATTTCGCCGTTCTGGTCGACGAGCACAGCCTTCGTGCTCTGCGTGCCGATATCGACGCCGATGACGTAGTTCATAAAGTCTCCGTGTGCGCGTCTTCACGACGCGCACTGTGTATTTTTCGAATGACGGGCGAACTATCCGGCTATCGGGCAGGCTTCATCAACACCTTGATCGAATCGAGCGAATTCGCGACCTTGATCGCTTCGTCCCATTCTTCGAGCGAGAAGCCGTGCGTGACGATGCCTTTCGACGTGACAAGTCCGCGCGCCAGCAGATCGATCGCAATCGGGTAGCAGTAAGGGCCGAGATGCGCACCGCGCACATCGAGTTCCTTGCGGTCGCCGATGATCGACCAGTCCATTGTAGTCTCCGCACCGAACACCGAAAACTCGACAAAACGCCCGAGCTTGCGAATCAGGTCCATGCCCTGATTCACGCCCGCCGGCACGCCCGTCGTTTCGATGTAGACGTCGCAGCCGTAGTTGTCCGTCAGCGACTTGACGATGGCGAGCGCATCGTCGCTCTTCGGATTGATCGTCACGTCCGCGCCATATTCGCGCGCAAGTTCGAGACGCTCGTCGACGAGATCGATCACGACGAGTTTCTTCGGCGTTTTCAGATGCGCGACTTGCGTCATCATCAGGCCGAGCGGGCCCGCGCCCGCGATCACGACGACATCGTCCAGTTGAATATCGCCGCGATTCACCGTATGAATCGCGCATGCCAGAGGTTCGATGATCGCGGCGTCTTCGAGCGAGATGCCGTCAGGAATCTTGTGCACGATGGCCGTCGGCGGAATGCGCATGTATTCGGCCATGCCGCCGTCCGCGACTTCGCGCTGGAAGCCGAAAATGTTATGCACTTCGCACATCCAGTACTGGCCGGATTTGCAATAACGGCACTTGCCGCAAGGCACGATCTGCTCGGCGATCACGCGATCGCCCTTCTTCACGCCGAAATGTTCTTCCGCGCCTTCGCCGATTTCTTCGACATAACCGAAGAATTCATGGCCCGGAATCACGGGCGCTTTCACCCACGGACTCGGTCCGCCCCAGAACATCTTCGCGCCGGAATGGCACTTGCAATCGCTCGCGCAGATGCCGCATGCGGCGATGCGAATCACGAGTTCATGCGCACGCGCCTGCGGTTTCGTCACGCGTTCGACACGATAGTCTTCCGGCGCGTGACACACGATCGCCGTCATGTTTCTTTCTGTGGTCATTGCATTGCCCTGCTTAAAAAGTGGAGAACAGAGGAGAGGAGAATTCACTTCTTGCGTTCGCGGCTGATGTAGATCGCGAGCAGAATGATTCCGCCCTTGATCACGTTCTGCACATACGGATTCACGCCGACCATGTTGAGGCCGTTGTTCAGCACGCCGAGCAGCAGCGCGCCGATCAGCGTGCCGATGATCGAGCCGCGTCCGCCCGAGATCGACGTGCCGCCCATCACCACGGCTGCGATTGCATCGAGTTCGAAACCGACGCCCGCATTCGGCTGGCCGCTCATCAGACGCGAGGTCAACACGATGGCCGCGAAAGAAGACGTCAAACCGGCGAGCGTATAAACGATCAGCTTCACGCGCGCGACGCGCACGCCTGACAGACGCGTCGCCTGTTCGTTGCCGCCTATCGCATACACGTAGCGACCAAACGGCATGCGTTCGAGCAGCAGCCACGCGATCGCGTAGACGACGAGCATGATGAGCACGGGCGCCTGAATGCCGAACACTTTGCCGCTGCCGAAGAAGCTGACCCATTCCGGCAAACCGTCGATCGGATAGCCGCCCGTGTAGATCAGTGCGAGACCGCGCGCGATGCCCATCGTCGCGAGCGTGACGATGATGGGCGGCATGCCCGCGAACGCGACGAAGAAACCATTTGCGACGCCGAAGCCGAGCCCCACCGCAATGCCGATCACGATCGCCGCGACGCCGTTGAGTCCTGCGACCATCAGCCCTGCGGATAAAGTCCCCGACAGCGCCATCACGGAACCAACGGACAGATCGATGCCGCCCGTCAGAATCACGGCCGTCATGCCGACGGCGATGATCGCGTTGATCGATACCTGACGCAGCACGTTTTCCAGATTTGCCGCCGACAGAAAACTGTCGCTCGCGAACACCATCACGATGCACACGACGAGCAAACCGATGAACGGATAGAACAAAGTCGAGCGCTTGATGCTCGCCCAGTTCAGGCGAAACGGCGCGCCCGGCGTATCGGATGCGACCGTCGAAGTCTTGGGAGAAGAGTTAGGCGTGTTCATGCTGTGTTGCTCCACGATTGCCGGTTGATGCACCAGCGGTTGCACCAGCCGTTGCATAAGTCATCACGGCATTCGATTCGATCTGGTCGCCTTCGAGCATCGCTTCGATGCGCCCTTGCCGGAACACGGCAACGCGATCGCACATGCCGACGATCTCCGGCAGTTCCGACGAAATCATGATGATCGAGTAGCCGCGCGCAGTGAGTTCGCGCATCAGCACATAGATTTCCGCTTTCGCGCCGACGTCGATGCCGCGCGTCGGTTCGTCGAAGATCAGGATGTTCGTGTGGTGATTCAGCCAGCGCGCGATCACCACTTTCTGCTGATTTCCGCCCGAGAGCGTCGCGACTTCCGTATGCATAGTCGGCGCCTTCACGCCGACGCGCTTCATGATGTCGGCCGTCGCTTTCGCTTCGCTGCCGTGATCGATGAAGAAGCGTCCCGTGCGGTACTTGCCGAGGTTGTTGATCGAAATGTTCTGCTTGATCGAGAACGACGTGATGAGCCCTTCCGTCTTGCGGCTCTCGGGCAGAATGCCGATACCGGATTTCAACGCATCGGCGGGATCGGACAGATTCACCGCCGCGCCGTTGATGCGGATGTCCTTCACGTGCGCCGCGTCCGCGCCGATCACCGCGAGCGCCGTTTCCGTGCGCCCCGAACCGACCAGTCCCGCGAAGCCGAGTATTTCTCCTTCTCGCAGCGTGAAGCGGTTCGTCGGACCGTCCTTGTGCAATTGCAGCGCGTTCACTTCGAGCACGTTCTTCGCATCGGCGGGAAGCGTCGGCTTCGGCGGAAAGCTGCTTTCGATCTTGCGTCCCACCATCATCTCGACAAGACGGCTCACGTCCGTCTGCGCGACATCCGTCATGCCGACATACTGGCCGTCGCGCAACACCGTGATGCGATCGCACACTTCGAAAATTTCTTCGAGGTGATGCGAGATGAAAATCATCGCGACGCCCTGCTTCTTCAGGTCGCGCATGATCGTGAACAGATGCTCGGCTTCGGCAGGCGTGAGCGTCGCCGTCGGTTCGTCGAGAATCAGAATGCGCGCATTCAGCGATAACGCCTTGCCGATTTCGACGAACTGCTGCTGCGCGACGGAGAGTTCGCGAATCGGCACGGACAGATCGATCGCGACGCCGAGCCGCGCGAAAATCTCCGCGGCCGCGCGGCGCATTTTCAAACGATCGAGCATGCCGAAGCGATTACGCAACTCGCGTCCGAGGAACATGTTCTCGACGGCGTTCAGATACGGAATCAGGCTGAATTCCTGAAACACGATGCCGACTCCCGCCGCCACCGCGTCGTGATAGTTCGTGAAGTGCCGCGCTTCGCCGTCGATCACGATCGTGCCGTCGTCGGGCTGATAGATGCCGCAGAGGATCTTCATCAGCGTCGACTTGCCCGCGCCGTTTTCGCCGAGCAGCGCGTGAATTTCGCCGCGCGCGATCTCGAGATGAATGCCCTGCAGCGCCTTCACGCCCGGAAAGCTCTTCGTGATGTTGTCGAGTTTGAGGATCGTGTCCATCGCGTTTTCCTGTTCACGCAACGGCGTTTAACCGAAATCGAAAACGCCGCTGCATCGTCAACGCCCTGCTTACCAGCTGAAGCCCTTCGCGTTGTCCTTGTCGACGAGCTTCACGTCGACGGGAATCGCCTTCGGCACATTGGCGCCCCACTTCTTCGCGAGCGCCACGCCGATCGCGAGGCGAATCTGGTCGCGCGGGAATTGCGCGGACGTTTCGATGAACTTCGAATTCGGCTTCTGGATCGCGGTGATCGCTTCCGGCGCGCCGTCGACGCTCGTCAGCTTGATGTCCTTGCCCGACGATTCGATCGCGGACAACGCACCCATCGAGCCGCCGTCGTTCACGCTGAAGATGCCCTTCAGGTTCGGATGCGCCTGGATCATGTTCTCGGTGACGGACAATGCCGTCGCACGTTCCTGCTTGCCGTTCTGCGTATCGACCACTTTTACGTTCGGGAACTTCGCGAGTGCCGCCTTGCAGCCGCGCACGCGTTCGAGAATCGGCACGACGGGAATGCCGTCGAGAATCGCCACTTCGCCGCTTCCGCCGATCGCTTTCGCGAGGTATTCGCACGACATCTGGCCCGCGTCGAAATTCTTCGAGCCGACGAACGAATCGACGGGACCGTTCGCGTTTGCATCGACGGCGACGACCACGGCGCCCGCCTTCTTCGCCGACGTCACGGCCGACTGGATGCCCGTCGAATCCGTTGGGTTCACGAGCAGGATGTCGATCTTCTTTTGCAGCATGTCTTCGACGTCGCTGACCTGCTTGCTCACGTCGTGATGCGCGTCGGTGACGACGACGGTCGCGCCGATCGATGCGGCGGCATCGTTGAGCGCCTTTTGCATCGTCACGAAGTACGGATTGTTCAGCTCCTGAAACGTCATGCCGATCTTCAGCGGCGCGGCGTTCGCGGTGGCGGGCGCGAACAGCGGCGCGGCGAGCATCACGGCGGCGAAGGCCAGCGTTGCGCGAACGCGCAAGGTGCGTGACTGATGCGATGAATGGCTGTGCGTCATGGTTTGTCTCCGTTTTTGAGGATGAGTGCTTCCCTCGCGCTGTCTGGCAGCGCGATGAGCAGGTGAAACGTCGGGATTGCTGAGGTGCCCTAGGTCGTCAGGATCGGCGGACCGGAAGGCGGATACGCCGCTGGCGCGGCGCGCGGCTGGCCGTGCGCATGAACCTGGGTTTGCGCGGCCGGCACGATCGAGGGCGCGTTGGCGATGCCCTTGCCGAGCGCCGCCGCCGCTTCGGAAGCGACGCGGCTCGCGTCGTTCAGTTGCTGGAAGCGGCGAAACTTCGACGGGGCCATGCCTTTCGCGGTGAGAAACTGCCGGTTGAAGTTCGACAGATTGTTGAAGCCGACCTTGTAGCAGATGTCGGTGACGCTCAGGTCATCGTCCATCAGCAGCTGGCACGCGAGGTTGATGCGCATCCGGTTCACGTACTGCACGAACGTCAAACCTGTGTGCCGGCGGAAGTAGCGCGAGAACGCGCTCACGCTCTGGCCCGCGAGTTGCGCGAGTTCCGATTCGCGCAACTCGGACGACAGGTTCTTGCCGATATACGACAGCACGTGATTGATGCGCGTCGACGCGAAGCTCGTCGGGTCGATCTGATACGCGGGGCTCGCGAGCAGTTCGCGGTCGGTCGCGTTCAGCAGGATCTCCATCATCGACAGAAACAGCACGATGCGGCGCAGGCCGCGCGCGTCGAGCAATTCCATGAAGAGCGGCTGGATTTTCGCGCTGGTTTGCGGACCGAACGACACGCCGCGCCGCGAATCGGCG
Organism: Paraburkholderia sabiae; assembly: GCF_030412785.1. Classification (NCBI taxonomy): domain Bacteria; kingdom Pseudomonadati; phylum Pseudomonadota; class Betaproteobacteria; order Burkholderiales; family Burkholderiaceae; genus Paraburkholderia; species Paraburkholderia sabiae. Next base: position 592,371 of record NZ_CP125295.1, on the reverse strand, counting down.
AGCAGCGCTTCGAGCGTGCGCCACTCGGGGAAGCTCTCCGTGCAATGCGCGACGAAGTCCTGCGGGAACTGCACGACGAGATTGCGCTGTTCGATCGTCACGCCTTCGGGCACTTCGCTGACCCAGTTGTGCGGCAGGTTCGGGCCCATCAGCACGAGATTGCCCGGCGCGAACGGACCGATGTAATCGCCGACGAACATCTTGCCCGTCGTCGCGACGATCAGATGGATTTCGAATTCCGGATGAAAGTGCCAGCGCACCGTGCGGTACGGGAAGCCGTGATACCACGCCTTGAACGATTCGTCGCGGCGTACGGTGACCAGTTCGAGATCGGGTTGCACGTCGGTCTCCTGACGCGCGGCTCAAAGGCCCGGCTGCGCGCTTTCCACGCAACCCGCAAGCGGAGCTGCATGTTGATGCGCGTGCAACGAGGTAACCGGCATGACGAAGCCCTTCATCTGTCTTCCTCCTGTGTCTGCGTCGCTGTTGTTGCTCTTGTTGTGTGTACCGAAAGTTAGACCCCGGACGCAATAGAGGCCACTAGAAATGAGACCGCCGACCGATACTTTTTTGCATTCGGGTTAATCCTGGCGCTTTCATTGTCAAATTTGATGCAATGCAACAGCCTCGCAAGCGCATGTCCGGCAAGACGCGGCGCGAGCGTCACATGCGCTGCACAGGCCCGCCCCGTCGCGCTGCGCCACGAAAAAGCCGTGTCCTTCGCCTTGACATTCAATCGAGCGGATACGATCATTAGTTCACGTCAAGAGCAAATGCTCTTCAATTCAAACGTTGGGTTCACAACGTCGAGACAGCTTCTAGACTTATCCGAAGGAACGCACGCGAAAGACCGTGCGCACAAGATTTTCAAAACCAGCATGGGACCGGAGCAAGACGCTCGACGCACGAACTCCGGCCGACACAGGAGACGCATATGAACAGCGGCGAAAGCGGCGCAAGCAGGCAGGTGATCCTGCATATCGGCGCAGGCTCATTCCATCGCGCGCACCAGGCCTGGTATCTGCACCGGCTCAACGAAGCGCGCAAGCCCAACGATCCGCACTGGTCGCTGACCGTCGGCAATATCCGCAGCGACATGAATGCCGTCGCCGATGCGCTCGCTGCGCAGAACGGCGTCTACACGCTCGAAACCGTCACGCCGCAAGGCGAGCGAGCGTACGAAACGATCCGCTCGATCGAACGCGTCGTGCCGTGGTCGGCGAATCTGGATGCGCTCGTCGAAGCGGGCGCCGACCCCGCGTGCAAGATCATCGCGTTCACGGTCACGGAAGGCGGCTATTACCTCGACGAGCACGACAAGCTCGATACGGCTAATCCCGATCTCGCCGCGGATCTGAACGGCGCGCGCACCACGATTTACGGCGCGCTCGCTGCGATTCTCGAAGCGCGCATGCAGCGCAATGCCGGTCCCGTCACGCTGCAGACCTGCGACAACCTGCGCAGCAACGGCGACCGGTTCAAGGCAGGCATGACGCAGTTTCTCGAACGACGCGGCGCGACTGCGCTGCGTCAGTGGTTCGATGCGAACACCGCATGTCCCAACTCGATGGTCGATCGCATTACGCCGCGTCCGACGCCCGACGTGCGCGAGCGCGTGAAGGCCGCGACCGGTTTCGACGACGCCTGCCCGGTGATGGGCGAATCGTTTATCCAGTGGGTGATCGAGGATCACTTCATCGCCGGACGTCCCGCGTGGGAACAGGTCGGCGCGGAACTCGTCGAGTCGGTGCTCCCGTACGAAGAAGCGAAGATCCGCATTCTCAACGCGACGCATAGCTGCATCGCATGGGCGGGCACGCTCGTCGGCCTGTCGTATATCCACGAAGGCACGCTCGACGCCGAGATCCGCCAGTTTGCGCACGACTACGTGACGCAGGACGTGATTCCGTGCCTCACGCCCAGTCCGCTCGATCTCGCGAAGTATCGCGACGTCGTGCTCGAACGCTTCGGCAATCCGTATATCCAGGACACGAATCAGCGTGTCGCCGCCGATGGCTTCTCGAAGATTCCCGGCTTCATCGCGCCGACGCTATCCGAATGCTTCGCGCGCAAGGCCGAGCCGAACGCGACGGCGATGCTGCCCGCGCTGTTCCTGCGCTTTCTCGATCGCTGGCAACAGGGCAAGCTGCCGTACACGTATCAGGACGGCGTGATGGACGAAGGCGTCGCGCGCGGCTTCTTCAAGGCCGCCGATCCCGTGCAGGCGTTCTGCGCCGACCGGCTGCTGTGGGGCAGCATGGCGGGCATGGCTTCGCTGGAAAACGTCGTGCGGTCGGCGCTCGGCCGCGTCGATGCGTGGCTTGCCAAGCGGGGCAAATAACGCAGCTTCACACTCGTAGCGACATGGCCGCGCATGGACTCCGTTCACGCGCGGCCGCTCTCATTGATCGCCGCGTTCGAACCATGCCATCCGCCAGGTCTTTTGCGCATGGCATCGCACGCAGCATGCGGCTAAAGTAGCGCATCTCCTACCGACGAAGGTTTCGCGCCCATGTATCTCGGCATCGACCTCGGCACGTCCGAAGTGAAAGTTCTGCTGCTCGCCTCCGATGGACGCGTGATCGGCACGGCAGGTTCTCCATTCACCGTTTCGCGGCCGCATCAGCGCTGGTCGGAGCAGAATCCGTCCGACTGGTGGCAAGGCACACGCGAAGCGCTGTTCGCGCTGCGCGGCCGCTTTCCCGAACAGTTCGCGCAGATTCGCGGCATCGGGCTGTCGGGACAGATGCACGGCGCGGTGCTGCTCGACAGCGAAGATCGCGTGCTGCGTCCCGCGATCCTGTGGAACGACATGCGCGCCGTCGAGGAATGCGACGAGCTGTATCGACGCGCGCCGGACCTGCACAAGATCGCCGGCAATCTGGCGATGCCCGGCTTCACCGCGCCGAAGCTGCTGTGGGTCGCGCGTCATGAGCCGGAGATTTTCCGGCAGACCGCGTGTGTGCTGCTGCCGAAAGATTATTTGCGCCTGCAACTGACGGGCGACAAGGTCTCCGATCCGTCCGACGCCGCCGGCACGCTCTGGCTCGATGTCGCGCAGCGCGACTGGTCCGACACGCTGCTCGCGGCTTGCGATCTGAACCGCTCGCACATGCCGCGTCTCGCGGAAGGCAGCGCGTCGTCGGGCGTGCTGCGGCGCGAGCTGGCGGAAGAACTCGGCTTGCGCGAACCCGTCGTCGTGGCGGCGGGCGGCGGCGACAACGCGACGAGCGCAATCGGCATCGGCGCGACGCAACCGGGCGACGGCTTCGTGTCGCTCGGCACGTCGGGCGTGCTGTGCGTGATCGGCAACAGCTTCCGGCCGAATCCCGAGTCGGCTGTGCACGCGTTCTGTCACGCGATCCCCGATCGCTGGCATCAGATGAGCGTGGTGTTGTCGGCGGCGAGCTGTCTGCGCTGGGTGTGCAAGCTCACATCGACCGACGAGCCGACGCTGCTCGCCGAAGTCGAAAAACTCTCCGACGAAGCGCTCGTCACCGCGCCGCTGTTCCTGCCGTATCTGTCGGGCGAGCGCACGCCGCACAACGATCCGTATTCGCAGGGCGTGTTCTTCGGCATGACGCACGCCACCGATCGCGCGTTGCTCGGCTATGCGGTACTCGAAGGCGTGACGCTCGCGCTGACCGACGGCCTCGACGCGTTGCGCGCGGCGGGCACCGAAGTAAATGCGCTGTCGCTGCTGGGCGGCGGTGCGCGCAGCAACTACTGGGCGCAACTGCTCGCCGATTCGCTGAACACGACCACGCGCAAGCATGGCGGCGGCGAAACGGGCGCGGCGCTCGGCGCGGCGCGTCTGGGCTGGCTCGCGGCAGGCGGCGATCCCGCGAAGGTGCTGACCAAGCCGCCCGTCGAAATCGAATTCACGCCGAACGCGCAGCGACATGCCGTGCTGCGCGAGCGGCTCGCGAGTTATCGTGCGCTGTACCGGCATGTGAAGCCGATGTTCGCGCCCGCGCGCGAAGCGAACGCGGCGTAAAGCAACGCGCGCATTGAACGTGCAGCAGACGGCGATGAACGTCACAGCATGCAGCGCACCAGAACGCCCGACGCGGGCTTCCTGGTGTTACGCGCTTCGGCGCATTCCTGACCGCCAACATCGTGCCCAAGTCCACTGAAAAGCTCGATCTCGCGACCCGCGCCGCCTGGCTCTACTACGTCGCGGGCAACACGCAAAACGAGATCGCGGAAAAACTGCAGGTCTCGCGGCCCGTCGCGCAGCGGCTCGTCGCGTTCGCCGTCGAGAAGAATTTGATCCGTGTGCGCGTCGATCATCGGCTCGCGGACTGTCTGTCGCTGGCGGATCAGCTGTCGAAGCGCTACGGCCTGTCGATGTGCGAAGTCGTTCCCGTCGACAACGACAAGCCCGAAGAGATCGACCGCAAGCTCGCGGTCGCGGGCGCGCAGGTGATGGAGCGCTATCTCGGCGAAGAACGGCCGATGGTCGTCGCCGTCAGCAGCGGCCGGACGCTGAAGGCCGTCGTCGATCAGGTCGGGCAACTGGAGCGGCCGCAACACCGGCTCGTGTCGATGGTCGGCGCGATTGCGCAGGACGGCTCGTCGAATCGCTACGACGTCGCGCTGCACATCTCCGAGAAGACGGGCGGCAAGCATTTCCTGCTGCCCGCGCCGCTGATCGCCGATAACGAAGCGGAGCGCGCGCAATGGTGCAATCACCGTTTGTACCGGATCGTCGAATCGCTGTCGGGCGAAGCGGATGTCGCGTTCGTGGGGATTGGCAATATCGGGCTGCATTGCCCGCTGCATGAAGACGGCTTCATCACGTCGGATGAAGTGGAAGAACTGGTGTCGCTCGGCGCGGTGGCCGAACTGCTCGGCCTGCCTATCGACGCGAGCGGCGCACGCGTCGAATCGCCGACTGGCCGCCGGGTGACGAGCCTGAATCTCGATTCGCCGCCGAAGCGTCCCGTGATCGGTTTCGCGGGCGGCGAACGCAAGCGCAATGCGGTGATTGCCGCGTTGAAGGGCGGCTGGCTGTCCGGGCTCGTGACCGACGAGTTGTGCGCGCGCGCCGCGCTGAATCACGAAGGCGGACCGGCGTCGCGCTTATAGCGCTTCGAGCGCGCGGCGCACCGATTCGACGACGGGCGTCCAGTCGCCCAATACCTGCTGCCGGAACAGGCGCGCAGTCGGATACCACGGCGTGGTGTCGCCCGACATCGTCCAGCGCCAGTCGGCCTGCTTCGGTAGCAGCACCCACACGGGCTTGCCGAGCGCGCCCGCCAGATGCGCGACGGATGTATCGACGGTAATGACGAGGTCCAGAGACTCGATCACGGCCGCCGTCGCGTGGAAGCTGTCGAGCAACTGACCAAGCGCACAGATCGGCCAGCGATGCGCAACGCCATCCAGTTGCGCCTCTCCCGCGCCCTTCTGCAACGCGAACCACGCGATGCCATGCACCGACGCGAGCGGTTCGAGTGCCGCCAGAGGCGCCGAACGATAGACGTCGAGGTAATGGTGCGGATTGCCCGCCCACACCAGCCCGACTTTCCTGCTCGAACCCGCCGCCTTCCCGATCAACCCGCGCCACGCGTCGACCTGTGACTCATCCACCGACAGATAGGGCACGGCATGCGGAATCGCGTCGTCGGCGAGCGACGTGGGCACGCTCATCATCCGGGAGTAATAGTCGTAGCCGCCCGTCGGCGCTTCCGTCAACACACGATTTACGCCGCGCATGCGCGCGAATAGCGGCGCGAGTTCGCCGCTCGTCCACACGTCGACGGTCGCGCCCAGATCGTGCAGCACGCCGGCGTATCGAACGAACTGCAACTGGTCGCCCGCGCCCTGTTCGCGCGCCAGCAGAAAGCGCTTGCCGTCGAGCGGCTCGCCCTTCCATTCGGGCAAATCGAGTGGCGGATACTCGCGCTGGCCGCTCGCCGTCGTCTTGCGATGCTCGTAGTACGTCCAGCCTTTGCGAAAATTGCCGCGCCGCAGTTCGGACATACCAAGCAGCTTGTACGCATTCGATACATCCGGCGCGAGTTCGATGGCGCGGCGAAGATGTTCGTCGGCTTCGTCGTAGCGTGACATGCAGGTCAGCGTGAACGCGATGTTGTTATGCAGCGTCGCCGAATTCGGCAGGACTTCGAGCGCGCGCTTGTAGCGGATCACGGCATCGTCGAAATTCATCTGGGCATCGACTGCGAAGGCGATGCCGAACAATGCCTGCGCGTTTTCCGGCTCCTGCTGCAACGCGCGTTCGAAATACGTCACGGCTTCGGTGTGACGACGCGCCGCGTTCAGCGTCAGGCCAAGACCGAGCAACACGCGCATATCGTCGGGTGCATGGCGCGCGGCGCGTTCGTAGGCGGCCACGGCTTCATGCGGACGCCCGAGGATTTCGAGCGCGTCCGCGCTGCCGAGCGCCGCTTCGAAGAAATGCCCATCGAGCGCGAGCGCCTTCTGAAAGCTGGCGAGCGCATCTTCAGGCTTCGAGAGAAGACGCAATGCCTTGCCGAGATTGCAATGCGCGAGCGCATCGTGCGGCGCGCATTCGACGGCTCTGCGAAAGAAGTTCGCTGCATCTTCATTGTCGCCGCGCGAAAGCGCCGCGATGCCGCGATCGTTCAGACAGTCGGCGTGATCGGGTTGCAATGCGAGCGATGCATCGAACGATTCGATCGCGCGCTCGACGTCCTGCCGCTGCAGATACAGCACGCCAAGCATGTAGCGCGTGTTGGCGTCGTCGGGTTGGGTGTCGAGCAGCGCGCGATACGCGTGTTCGGCGCGATCGAGTTCGCCCGCGCGATGGAACGCGAGCGCGCGCTCTGCAACCGATGCGGGAACGGCGTGTTCGTGAGTAAGAGGAGAAGCGTTGTGCATGGCGCCTTGAGTCGGCCGCACGTTTGGTTTCGCGCGATCTGACGAGCAATCGCGCGGAAGACGTGCGCCGGACGGAATGGACGAAGAACCGGCAGCGCCACCTGAAGAACGGCTCAGGCACGCACTGTCAGACGATGCACAATTTTGATATGGGATAAGGCGCTGAACTATCGGACAAGTCCGAGTCCGCAATAAAGAAAAGCGCCGTTGCAGCGAATGCAACGGCGCTTTTTATCGATGCAGTTCAGCGAATCAGGCCGCCAGCACTTCGACGATCTTGCGCTGGAACGCGTTGCCGTCGCTGTCGAACAGATGGCAATGATCGGGCGATGCGCCGAGACGCAACGTCGCACCCTTCTCATGCCGTTCGAGCGGCGGAATGCGCGCGATCAAACCATCCGGCGCGACGCTGCTTTCGGCGTACAGATAAGCCGCATCGCCGAGCGACTCGACGGCCATGATGCGCGCCGACACGCCGTAGTCGGGCATGTCGACATGCAGATGTTCGGGGCGGATGCCGACTGTCACCTTGTCGCCCTCTTTCGCGCGGCCCGGCTCGACCAGCGCGAGTTGCGTCTCGCCCGTCTCGAACTTCACGAGCACGCCGTTCGCCGACACCGACTGCACGATGCCTTCGAGGAAGTTCATCTTCGGCGAGCCGATGAAGCCAGCAACAAAGCGGTTCGCCGGCGCGTGATACAGCGTGTTCGGGCTGCCGACCTGCTCCAGATTCCCCGCCGACAACACGACGATCTTGTCCGCGAGCGTCATCGCTTCGACCTGATCGTGCGTCACGTAGATCATCGTCGTCTTCAGTTCGTCGTGCAGACGCGCGAACTCAAGGCGCATCTTCACGCGCAGCGCGGCGTCGAGATTCGACAACGGTTCGTCGAACAGAAACACCTTTGGCTTGCGCGTGATCGCACGGCCGATCGCCACGCGCTGACGCTGGCCGCCCGACAGCTGCTTCGGCTTGCGTTCGAGCAGATGGTCGATGTGCAGGATCTTCGCCGCGTTGCGCACGGCGGCGTCGATCTCGGGCTTCTTCGTGCCCGCGAGCTTCAGACCGAATGCCATGTTGTCGTACAGCGTCATGTGCGGATACAGCGCGTACGACTGGAACACCATCGCGATGCCGCGCTTGGCGGGCGGCACGTCGTTCATGCGCGTGCCGTCGATCTGCAGGTCGCCGCCCGTGATGTCTTCGAGGCCGGCAATCATCCGCATCAGCGTGGACTTGCCGCAGCCGCTTGGGCCCACGAACACGACGAACTCGCCGTCCTGAATGTCGAGGTTGATGTTGCGCATCACCTCGTTGTCGTCGTAGGCCTTTCTGATGTTGCGCAGCGTTACGCTTGCCATGATGTGTCTCCGTATTTCCCTGCTACGTTGAATCGATTTGCCGAACGCGGCTTCAAGCCACGCCTATGTCACGGTCACGCGATGCAGCCATTGCGCGACCAGTTCCGGCAAAAGCTTCATGTCGTCGAATACATGTTGCGCGCCGAGCTGCCGCAGCGTGTCGACCTGTTCGTCGCTCGCGTGCCCGCCGCCGATAAAGCCATACACCGTCATGCCCGCCGATGTCGCCGCCGTCACGCCCGCCACGCTGTCCTCGATCACGAGACACGCTTCCGGATTCACACCGATCGCGCGCGCCGCGGCGAGATAAACATCGGGCGCGGGCTTCGGCGCTTCGACACTGTCCGCGCAAAACAGGCGGTTGCCGAAGAACTTCACGAGGCCCGTACGTTCGAGCACCGCTTCGACGTAGCCGCGATCGCTGTTGCTCGCGCAGGCCTTCTTTAGCGAGATCTGCGCGAGCGCTGCGTCGATGCCTGAGACCATCGGCGCCTTGATCGCCGACGCGCCGACCGTCATGCGGATCGCGTCGATATCGCCGGGCGTGAGCGTCATGCCGAGCGCCGAGGCCGCGCCTTGCAGCACGCGCTCGGTGCGCAGTCCGAGCAGCGGCATCACGACGGGCGCGATGTCGAGGCCCGGCCAGCGCGTTTCCAGCTCCTGCACGATGACCTTCGCGGCGATGGCTTCGCTGTCGATCAGCACGCCGTCGCAGTCGCAGATCAACGCGCGGTCTGCGTGTCGGGTCTCCGTCACTTGACCGCCCCGAAGGTAAGACCACGCACCAGCTGCTTCTGCGACACCCAGCCGACGATCAGGATAGGCGCGACAGCCAGCAGCGACGCCGCCGACAGCTTCGCCCAGAACAGCCCTTCAGGACTCGAATACGACGCGATGAACACCGTCAGCGGCGCGGCGTTCGAACTCGACAGGTTGATGCTCCAGAACGCCTCGTTCCACGACAGGATCACGAGCAGCAGCGCCGTCGATGCGAGCCCCGGCAGCGACATCGGCATCAGCAGATAGACGATCTCCTGCCACGTCGCTGCGCCGTCGATACGCCCTGCTTCGAGAATGTCGCGCGGAATTTCGGCGAAGTACGTGAACGACATCCACACGGCAATCGGCAGATTGATCAGCGTGTAGACGATCACCAGACCGCTGACGGTATCGAGCAGACCGCTGTTCTTCCACAGCAGGTAGATCGGCACCAGCACGCCGACGGACGGCATCATCTTCGTCGAGAGCATCCACAGCAGCACTTTCTGCGTGCGGCGCGTCGGGAAGAAGGCCATCGCGTACGCGCACGGCACGGCCAGAATCAGACACAGCAGCGTGACGCCGACCGAGATCAGGATCGAGTTCCACGCGAAGCCGAAGTAATTGCTACGCGCGAACACTTCGCGGAAGCTCTCAAGCGTCGGCGTGAAGAACAACGACGACGCGTAGGCCTGCTGCTCCGTCTTGAATGCCGTAATGGTCATCCAGAAGATCGGGAAGAACAGCAGCAGCGCGATGATCCACGCGAGAATGCCCGGAATGCTGCGTCGAATGATGGCGAACGGCGAATTGACCTTCGACACGTTCGTCGTAACAGGTGTAGCGGCAACCTGGCTCATTTTTCGTACTCCCCTTTCAGGTTCTTCGCGAGCATGCGCACGAGGAAGAACGACACGATATTCGCGAGCACCACGGCGAGAATCCCGCCTGCCGATGCGAGGCCGACGTCGAACTGTTGCAGGCCGAGCGCGTAGATCAGGTACGACAGGTTGGTCGTCGCGTTGCCCGGACCGCCGCCCGTCGTCGTGTAGATTTCGGCGAAGATCGACAGCAGGAAAATGGTTTCCATCATCACGACCACGGCGATCGCGCGTTTCAGGTGCGGCAGCGTGATGAAGAAGAACATCGCGAACGGACCTGCGCCGTCGATCTTCGCGGCTTCCTTCTGCTCCTGGTCGAGCGACTGGATCGCCGTGAAGAGAATGAGGAACGCGAACGGTAACCACTGCCACGCGACGATGATGATCACTGACGTCAATGGATACACCGCGAACCAGTCGATCGGCGCGAGCCCGACAGCGCGCATGCCGTCGGCGATTAGGCCGTAGACCGGATGCAGGATCATGTTCTTCCAGATCAGCGCGGAGACCGTCGGCATCACGAAGAACGGTGCGATGGCCAGCAATCGCGCGATGCCCTGCCCGTAGAACTTGCGGTCGAACAGCACCGCGAGCAGCACGCCGCCGACCACGGTAATCAGCAGCACCGCGACGATCAGTTGCAACGTATGGACGATCGACGGCAAGAAGGACGGATCGCTGGCGAGATATTTGTAATTGTCGAGACCCGTGAACCCTTTTTCATCCGGATTCAGCAGGTTGTAGCGCGAGAACGAAAACCAGATGGTCATCGCGAGTGGAATCGCCATCCACAGGACGAGAACGCCGACGGACGGCGTTACGAGCCAGCGCGCATGCGCGGCCTTGCGCGCTTCGCGCTCGTGTTCGGTTTGGGGTTCGGCATGCATGAGGGGTAGACGCAAGTGTTGACGCATGATGGACCACCTCTTCGGTAGTGCGCGGGTCGCGGGGGCGTGCGGCTCGCTGTGCTGCCAGGAGTCCGGCTGACGATGCAGTTACCTCGCACTGTCAGCCGGCGTTGTGCAACGTTCCGGCCGGGTGTGCTGCTTCCCTGAGAGGCTACGGGCTGGGTCTTGGACACGCCGTCCGCGTGGGGTCAAGCAGACGGCGTGCCAATTTCACTGCGGGTGTTACGTCGGTATAACTGGACGCTTACTTCTGGTAGCCGGCCTGCTTGACAGCGCGATCCGCCGTCGCGTTACCGGCTGCCAAGGCCTGGTCGACCGACATCTGGCCTGCTACTGCACCCGAAATGCTCTGACCGACCACCGTGCCGAACGACTGGAACTCAGGGATGCCGACGAACTGCACACCCGTGTAAGGCACCGGCTTCGCGGTCGGATGCGTCGGATCAGCCGTTTCGATGGCCTTCAGCACGAAATCGGCGAACGGCGCGGCCTGCTTGTACTCGGGGCGCGCATACGTCGACTGACGCGTGCCCGGCGGCACCGACGCCCAGCCTTCATCCTTTGCGACCATTTCGATGTACTGCTTCGACGTCGCCCACGTGATGAACTTCTTCGCCGCGTCGGCCTGTTTCGACGACTTCGGAATCGCCAGCGCCCACGCCCACAGCCAGTGCGAGCCGTTCGGCGTGGCTTGCGTCGGCGCGGCCGCGAAACCGACCTTGTCCGAAATCTGCGATTGCTGCTTGTTGTAAAGCATGCCGGCCGCGACCGTCGCGTCGATCCACATCGCGCACTTGCCCGACGACATCAGCGTGAGGTTTTCGTTGAAGCCGTTCGAGCTGGCTCCCGGCGGGCCGTCTTTCTTCAGCAGATCGACGTAGAACGAAACCGCCTTCTTCCATTCCGGCGTGGTCAGCTGCGCGTGCCATTGCTCGTCGAACCAGCGGCCGCCGAACGTGTTCACGAGCGTCGTCACGTACGCCATGTTCTCGCCCCATCCAGCCTTGCCGCGCAGGCAGATGCCGTAGGTGCCCGCCGATTTGTCGGTGAGCTTGTCGGCGAACTGGGCGATCTGGTCGTAGGTCGGGTTGTCGGGCATCTTCAGGCCCTTCGCCGCGAACAGATCCTTGCGGTAATACGTCATCGAGCTTTCGACGTAGAACGGCAGCGCGTACAGCGAGCCGTTGTACGACAGACCGTCGCGCGCCGTCTTCACGACGTCGTTCAGGTCGTAATCGGCGGGCAGGTTCGTGAGCGGCGCGAGCCAGCCGCGCTTGCCCCACTGCGGCGTTTCATACGCGCCGATCGTCATCACGTCGAACTGGCCGCTGCCTGTCGTGATGTCCGTCGTTGCGCGCTGACGCAGCACGTTTTCTTCGAGAATCACCCAGTTGAGCTTGATGTCGGGATTCGCTTTTTCGAATGCCGGCGACAGCTTCTTCAACTCGATCATGTCCGGATTGTTCAACGTCGCGATCGTCACGGTCGCCGCGTTGGCGCTGAAGGCAGCGCAGGCGAGCGCCGCGGCGCCAAATACGTTGAGCGCGGGTTTGCAGGTTGGCTTCATCGTTTGTCTCCTTTATTCGTACTTTCGTGTTGGTACGTGATCGGCGGATGCGTGTGCGCCGGGTAGCGGTTGCCGTAGTGAATGACGGTCAGCTCATCCAGTTGCCGCCGTCGACGTTCAGGGTTTGCGCGGTGATGTAATCCGCATCGGACGATGCGAGGAACAGCGCCGCCCCCGTCAGATCCGCCGGCAGCCCCATCCTGCCGAGCGGCACCGCTTCACCGACGAGACGCTTCTTCTCGCCGAGCGGCCGGTTCTCGTAACGCGCGAAAAGGGCATCGACCTGTTCCCACATCGGCGTATCGACGACGCCGGGCGCGATGCCGTTCACGTTGATCCGGTGCGGCGCGAGTGCGAGCGCCGCCGACTGCGTATAGCTGAGCACGGCCGCCTTGGTCGCGCAGTAATGCGACACGAGCGCCTCGCCGCGGCGGCCTGCCTGCGACGACATGTTGATGATCTTGCCGCCGTGGCCCTGCTCGACCATGCGTTGGGCGACGGCCTGCATCAGAAAGAACATGCCCTTCACGTTGACCGCGAAGAGCGTGTCGAAGATGTCCCAGGATTCGTCGAGAAGCGGGCGCATGTCGAACAGCGCCGCGTTGTTGAAGAGAATGTCGATCTGGCCGAACCGCTGCACCGTCTGCTCGACGATGCGCGCGATGTCTTCGCGCTTCGTGACGTCTGCGCTGATAGTGAGCACGCGCTCACCGTCGGTTTCGCGCAGCGCATGCGCAAAGTCGCCGGCCGGCTTCACATCGACCAGCACGCAGCGCGCGCCCTCCTCGAGATACCGCCGGGCCACTGCCTCGCCGATACCGCTCGCCGCGCCCGTCAGAATCGCCACCTTGCCTTGCAGTCGGGCTGTCACCACTGTCTCCGGTTCGTTTGGTTATTCGTTTGGTTATTCGATCGATGCTTCGATTCACCATGAGCTAACGCTCGTTGATCGAGCAATTGCTCTCGTTGTGATCGAATGATCGGATACGCGTCCGGTCATGTCAAGGCGCGTCGCGCAATTTCGATGGTGCAGCGCGGCAGCGCGAAAAAGCTCGTCTACGGCTGTCTTCTTAAGAATCGGCGATGACTTTGCAACGGGCAATGACAATTTTTCGAGATACGTTATATCATTGCGACCTCGTTCAATCCGACGCTGCCGGAGTTCGTGCGATGGCCCGCTCATCCGATCTTCACCCCGACGTTTCCGCCGATCACGCCGACCGGCTCGCGCACAAGCTCGCGCGCGCCGATGCGCTCGCCGCCGAGCGCGGTCTCGCGCTGACGACGCTGCGTCGCCAGGTCTACACGCTGATCGCGCAGAGCGAGCGCCCCGTCGGCGCATACGATCTGCTGGCCGCGCTGGAGCCGCAGCGCGGCCGCGTGCCGCCGACCACCGTGTATCGCGCGCTCGACTTTCTCGTCGAGCATGGCTTCGTGCATCGGATCGAATCGAAAAATGCGTTTTTCGCGTGCTGCCAGATGGGCGAGCCGCATCAGAGCCAGTTCCTGATGTGCGACGCGTGCGGCGAAACCGTCGAGATTCCCGGCGACGGCCTCGCCGCGCAGCTGTCGCACAGCGCCCCCGCGCACGGTTTCGAAGTGCATCACCAGGTCGTCGAGCTGAGCGGACTGTGCGCCGCCTGCAAGCACGGCCACGCCTGACGCCCTCCCTTCAACCCCGACACCTCTCGAGCAACAGGTCATCCCGATGAAGAACAACAATTCGATGTGGAAGTTTCTGACGCGCGCCGCCGCGTCGACGGTTTTCGCCTTCGCGCTCGGCCACGCCGCGCACGCGCAGGAAGCAAAGATTCCCGTCGTCGCCGCGGAGAATTTCTACGGCGACGTCGTGCAGCAACTGGGCGGCGATCGCGTCGACGTGACGAGCATTCTCAGCAATCCGGATCAGGATCCGCATCTGTTCGAAGCAAGCCCGAAGACGGCGCGCGCGTTGCAGCACGCGAGCCTTGTGGTCTACAACGGCGCCGATTACGATCCGTGGATGACGAAGCTGTTGAACGCGTCGAAGAACGACAAGCGCAAGACGATCGTCGCGGCGAAACTGGTCGGCAAGAAGAGCGGCGACAACCCGCATCTGTGGTACGACCCGGCGACGATGCCCGCCGTCGCGCGCGCGGTGAGCGCGGCGCTGGCGTCGGCTGATCCTTCGCACAAGGCGGCGTATGATGCGAACCTCGCGAAGTTTCTCGGCTCGCTCAAGCCGATCGACGACAAGGTCGCCGCGCTGCGCAGCCAGTACGCGCGCGTGAGCGTGACGGCGACGGAGCCGGTGTTCGGCTACATGTCGGATGCGATCGGCCTCGACATGCGCAACCAGCGTTTCCAGCTGGCCGCGATGAACGACACGGAAGCGAGCGCGTCGGACATCGCCGCGTTCGAGCGCGACCTTCGCGAGCGGCGCGTGAGCGTTCTGATCTATAACAGCCAGGCAACCGAGGCCCTGACCAAACGCATGCTGAAACTCGCGCAGCAATCGCACGTACCGACGATGAGCGTGACGGAGACGCAGCCGGCCGGCAAGAACTACCAGCAATGGATGCTGGCGCAACTCGACGCGCTCGGCAACGCGCTCGCCGCCGGCAACGCTGGCAATGCGGGCAGCGCGAACAAGGGAAAGACTCAATGAACATGCCTCGCCGCCAGGGATCGTCGGACACGGCACCCGTGCTCGACCTCGATCGCGTGACGCTCGAACTCGGCGACCGCACGATCCTGCGCGACACCAGCTTCACGATCAACCAGGGCGAATTCATCGGCGTGCTCGGGCCGAACGGCGCGGGCAAGACGACGCTGATGCGCTCGGTGCTCGGCCTCGTTCCAGCGGCGAGCGGCACGGTGCGCGTGCTCGGTGAACCCGTCATGCGCGGCAATCCGTCGATCGGCTATATGCCGCAGACGCGCAGCGCGCTCGCCGGCCGACGCGTGCGCGGGCGCGACTTCGTGGCGATGGCGGCGGACGGACATCGCTGGGGTTTGCCGCATGCGGACGCCAAGGCTCGCGCCGATGTCGACCGCGTGCTGGAACTGGTCGGCGGCAGCGCGCTCGCGGCGCGTCCGTTGTCAGAGCTGTCGGGCGGAGAGCGTCAGCGGTTGCTGCTCGCGCAATGTCTGCTCGGCAATCCGCGTCTGCTGCTGCTCGACGAACCGCTGATCAGCCTCGATCCGCATCATCAGAAAACCGTCGTTGAACTGGTCAAGCGCGTGCAGCAGGAACTCGGCATCGCCGTGCTGTTCTCCGCGCACGAACTCAATCCGCTGTTGCATGCGCTCGATCGCGTGCTGTATCTCGGCAATGGCGTAGCAGCGCTCGGCACCGTCGATGAAGTGATCACGAAGCCGGTGCTCTCGCGCCTCTATGGCTCGACCATCGACGTGATGCGCGTGAACGGCCGCATCTTCGTGATGTCGGGCGACTTCGACGTCGAAAAGCACGATCACGAACACGAAGACGACGACCATCAGCATGGCGAGCCGCACGGCCACGGACATTCGCACGGCCACGCGCACGACGCGAAGCACACCCACCACCACGCGTCACGCGACGGACACACGCACGATGTTTGAATACGATTTCATGGTGAACGCCTTCGCGGCGTCGGGGATTGTGGCCGTGCTGTCGGGCATCGTCGGCTACTTCCTCGTGATGCGCGGGCAGACCTTCGCGGGACACGCGCTGTCGCACGTCGGCTTTACGGGCGCGACGGGCGCGGTGCTGATCGGCATTTCGCCGATCTGGGGGATGATCGGCTTCACGCTCGCGGCGGGCGTCGGCATGGGCGCGCTCGGCGAAAAGCTCGCGGGACGCGATGTGGCCATCGGCGTGATTCTGTCGCTCGCGTTGGGCTTCGGCTTGCTGTTTCTGCACTTCTTCACCGCGTATGCGACGCAGGTCACGGCGCTGCTGTTCGGTAACGTGCTCGGCGTCAGTTCGTCGACGCTGGCCGTGCTCGCGGCGCTCGGCGTCGTCAGTCTGATCGCGCTGGCCGCGATCATGCGTCCGTTGCTGTTCGCTTCGCTTCAGCCGGAACTGGCGGAAGCGAAAGGCGTGTCGCTGCGGCTCGTGTCGGTGCTCTTTCTCGCGATCGCGGCGCTCGCCGTGGCCGCGTGCACGCAGATCGTCGGCGTGCTACTCGTGTTCACGCTGATGGTCGGACCGGCAGCCGCCGCACAGAATCTGTCGACGCGTCTGTCCGTCGGACTCGTGCTCGCCGCGCTGCTTGCGCTCGCGCAGGCGTGGATCGGCGTGACGCTCGCCTTCTATACCGACTGGCCGACGAGCTTCTGGATCACGCTGCTCGCGGCGCTGGTCTACGGCGCGAGTTTGCTGGCGCAGCACATGAGGCGTTGAAGTACGCTTAAAAAAACGGGGTGGCTTTCTTAGAGCCACCCCGTTTTGCATTTAGCACTTCGCATTCAGGGAGATCAGCCGAGCAACACCTTCGCGTGATGCGCGATGTGATCCTCGATGAAGGTCGAGATGAAGAAATAGCCGTGGTCGTAGCCTTCGTGCCGACGCAGCGTCAACGGCTGACCAGCCGCTTTGCACGCGGCTTCGAACACATCCGGATTGAGCTGCTGCGCGAGAAAGGCATCGGCGAGACCCTGATCCACCAGAATGCCTTCGGCGAACTTGCGTGTCGCCTTGCCGACGAGTTCGCTCGCGTCATACTCCTTCCACGCCTCGCGATCCGCGCCCAGATAGCCGCTGAACGCCTTCTCGCCCCACGGACAACGCGTCGGCGCGGCAATCGGCGCAAACGCCGACACCGACCGATAAATCTCCGGGTTACGCAACGCGAGCATCAGCGCGCCGTGGCCGCCCATCGAATGGCCGAAGATGCCGAGCCTGTCTCCATCGACGGGCAATTCGCCGACGACCGTCTCGCGCAGTTCGTCCCGCACATACGAGTACATCCGATAGTGCTTCGACCACGGCTCCTGCGTCGCGTCGACATAGAAACCCGCGCCGACGCCGAAGTCCCACGAGTCGGTCTCGCCCGGCACGCCCGCGCCGCGCGGGCTGGTGTCGGGCGCGATCAGCGCGATGCCGTGCTGCGCGGCGAAGCGCTGCGCGCCCGCCTTGATCGGAAACGTCTCTTCCGTGCAGGTCAGCCCGGCGAGATAGAACAGCGCCGGCACCTTCTTTTGCGCGGCCTCTTTCGGCATGAAGACGGAGAAGCGCATCGGCAGACCGATCGCCTTCGACTCGTGCTTGTAGATACGCTGCGTGCCGCCGAACGACGCATGCGTTTCGATCAGTTCGAGCATCGCGCCGCTCCTTTAGTAGATGACGACCGAGCGGATCGACTCACCCTTCTTCATCAGGTCGAAGCCTTCGTTGATCTGGTCGAGCTTCAGGTGATGCGTGATCAGATCGTCGATATTGATCTTGCCTTCCATGTACCAGTCGACGATCTTCGGCACGTCGGTACGGCCACGCGCGCCGCCGAACGCCGAGCCCTTCCATTGACGGCCCGTGACCAGCTGGAACGGACGCGTGCTGATCTCTTCGCCCGCCGCCGCCACGCCGATGATGAACGACTGGCCCCAACCCTTGTGCGTGCACTCCAGCGCCTGGCGCATCAGCGTCGTGTTGCCGACGCATTCGAACGAATAGTCCGCGCCGCCGTCCGTCAGTTGCACGATATGGTCGACGACGTTCTCGACTTCCTTCGGGTTGATGAAGTGCGTCATGCCGAACTTCTTCGCCAGTTCGACCCGGCCCGGATTGATGTCGACGCCGATGATCTTGTCGGCGCCGACCATCTTCGCGCCCTGAATCACGTTGAGGCCAATGCCGCCCAGACCGAACACGACGACGTTCGCACCCGCCTCGACCTTCGCCGAATAGACGACGGCGCCGACGCCCGTCGTCACGCCGCAGCCGATGTAGCAGACTTTGTCGAACGGCGCGTCTTCGCGGATCTTCGCCACTGCGATTTCCGGCACGACGATGTAGTTCGAGAACGTGGACGTGCCCATGTAGTGAAACAGCGGCTTGCCGTCGAGCGAGAAGCGCGACGTTGCGTCGGGCATCAGGCCCTTGCCCTGCGTCGAGCGGATGGCCTGACACAGATTCGTCTTGCGCGACAGGCAGAACTTGCATTGGCGGCATTCCGGCGTGTAGAGGGGAATCACGTGATCGCCCTTCTTCAGCGTGCCGACGCCCGGACCCGTATCGACGACGACGCCCGCGCCTTCGTGACCGAGAATCGCCGGGAAAATCCCTTCGGGATCGGCGCCCGACAGCGTGTAGTAGTCGGTGTGGCAGATGCCCGTCGCCTTCACTTCGATCAGCACTTCACCGGCGCGCGGACCTTCGAGGTCGACTTCTTCGATCGTCAACGGTGCGCCTGCTTTCCATGCGATTGCTGCTTTCGTCTTCATCGTGAATGCTCCTGTAGTTCCTTGAACCTGTTATCTGACCTGTTCCTGCGAATTCTTTCGCTGCCGCCGTGAATCATTGCGGCCCGGATTGTCCCTCATGTTCGCGCGCCACGCGCTGGACATCATCGCGTATCCGCAAGACGCGCGAATG
This sequence comes from Paraburkholderia sabiae, assembly GCF_030412785.1. Classification (NCBI taxonomy): domain Bacteria; kingdom Pseudomonadati; phylum Pseudomonadota; class Betaproteobacteria; order Burkholderiales; family Burkholderiaceae; genus Paraburkholderia; species Paraburkholderia sabiae. Next base: position 573,468 of record NZ_CP125295.1, on the reverse strand, counting down.
GCATGCCGCGCCGCCCGATTGTCCTCATGCGACGGCGCATGCCTCTCATGCTGACGGCTGCGCGAACCACGGCTCGACGCGTCCGTAAAGATCGATGAAGCGCGCATAACGTGCGGCGAGTTGCGCATCGTCCTGCGGCCCGGCCACGCGCGATGCCGAAGGCGCGAGCGCCGCGAGGTCGGCTGCGTGCCAATGTCCCGCTGCGATACCACCGAGCATCGCCGCGCCACGCGCTGCCGCGTTCGGGCAATCGACGGCATGCAGTTCCACTTGCAGCGCATTCGCGAGCAACTGACGCCAGCGTGGATCGACCGAACCGCCGCCCGCGAGACGCAGCGCCGACACGCTCGCACCGCTTTGACGGATCGCATCGAGCCCGGCTCGCAACGAAAACGCGACGCCTTCGAACGCCGCGCGCATCATCGTGCCGCGCGACATGCCGAGCGCGAGTCCCAGCCAGCCGCCGCGTGCGGCAGGATTGAGCCACGGCGTGCGTTCGCCCGTCAGATACGGCAGAAACGTGAGACCGGGCGCGGCATCGGACTCGAACGCGTCGCGATAGGCGTCTTGCCATTCATAAGACAGCCAGCCGCGCACGGCTTCGAGCGCAACGCCGACGTTTTGCATGGCCGCCATCCGGTACCAGTGATCCGTCGCCGCGCGATATCGATGCAGCCCTTGCACCGGGTCGGGTTCTTCCGTCGCGAGCACGAGAATCTGGCCGCCCGTGCCCGTAGTCAACAGCGCGTCGCCGTCGCTTGTCAAACCGCTGCCGAGCGCAGCGCATGGCGTGTCGCCCGCACCCATCGCAAGCACGATGCCCGCGCGCAAGCCGAGCGCCTGCGCCGCTTCGTCCGACAACGTGCCGCCCGCGGCATACGAAGGCGCGAGCGGCGCGAACCAGTCTGCGGGCAGTCCGAGCCTCTCATGCAACGCACGATCCCAGACGCCGGAGGGTTCGGCTAGCGCCGTCGCGCACGCATCGGAGGGATCCGTGGCGATCGCGCCGCCCAGTTTGAAGCGCAGCCAGTCTTTGGCCTGCAACGCCCAGCGCGCGGCATGCACCGATTGCGGCTCATTCAGCGCGACCCAGCGCAGCAGCGGACCGGCCATGCCGGGCGCAACGGGATTGGGCTGCGGCGCGGGCCATGCATCGAGCAAGGACAACGCGCGCGTGTCGGGCCAGAGCATCGCGGGACGCACGGCGTGACCCTGCGCGTCGCTCAGCACGACGCCGTGCATCTGACCGGAAAAGCCGATGGCTCGCACGGCGCTGCGTTGCGCGTCGGGCAAGCGCGCTGCCGCCTCGCACAGTGCGCGCCACCAGACCTGCGGATCGATTTCCGCCCAGCCCGGATGCGGCGTGTCGATTGCATACGCGATGCTGGTCGCGGCCTGCTCGCGGCCTTCGTCGTCGATGATCGCGAGCTTCAGTGAACCTGTACCGAGATCGATGCCAAGAAAGGACATGAATGCGATGCGTTGAGTAAGCGGTTGCTGTTGGTGGTTATCGCGTGCTTCGGGGACATGACGCGCGCGCTTCATGCTGCAGACGGCGGACGGTCATTGTCACACGTCACGCCAGCTCGCGAGGGTTAACCCACCCCTGATGGCGCGTGCCCCGAAAACGCATTATGTGCGAACCGCAATACACATCATATGGGCGCATATACGTCGCGATGGCAAGCCGCGTTGAAGCAATTCCCGCAAGCCACCACGCCATAAGGGCTTCCGGGAAATTTACGCGATCTCGCATAAGCGGCGTGTTCCAAATCTGGTCCACGCATATCGTCCCGGCAAAGGTTGAAATAGGGAGCCGTGGTCTTGTCGCGCTTTTTCGTCCCGCATACCTTGGAGTCATCCCAAAACCAGATGTGGAGAGAGACAAGATGCACTCGAACACGGTTCATCCGTGCGACGAGCGACTGCCCTTCGGCCAGTTGCTGACGCTCGGCATTCAGCACGTACTGGTGATGTATGCAGGGGCCGTCGCCGTACCGCTGATTATCGGCAGTGCGCTCAAACTGCCGAAAGAGCAGATCGCCTTTCTGATCAGCGCCGACCTCTTCTCCTGCGGAATCGCCACGTTGATCCAGACACTCGGCCTGTGGATCTTCGGCATCCGGCTGCCCGTGATCATGGGTTGCACGTTCGCCGCCGTCGGCCCGATGGTCGCGATCGGCACGAACCCGAGCCTCGGCATCCTCGACATCTTCGGCTCGACCATCGCGGCGGGCGTGATCGGCATTGTCGTCGCGCCGATGATCGGCAAATTGCTGCGATTCTTTCCGCCTGTCGTGGTGGGCGTGGTGATCTCCGTGATCGGGCTGTCGCTGATGGAAGTGGGCATTAACTGGGCTGCGGGCGGCGTCGGCAATCCGGATTACGGCAATCCTGTCTATCTCGGCCTGTCGCTCGTCGTGCTCACGCTGATTCTGCTGATCAACAAATTTGGCAAAGGCTTCGTCGCGAATATTTCCGTGCTGCTCGGCATCGTCGCGGGCTTCGTGATTGCCGCGCTGCTCGGCCGCGTGAACATGGAAGGCGTGACGAACGCGCCGTGGGTCGGCTTCGTGATGCCGTTCCACTTCGGCCTGCCGCATTTCGACCCGCTTTCGATCGCGACGATGGTGACCGTGATGTTCGTCACGTTCATCGAATCGACGGGGATGTTCCTTGCGGTCGGCGACATGGTGGAGCGACCGGTCGATCAGAAGGCGCTCGTTCGCGGTCTGCGCGTGGACGGCCTCGGCACGTTGATCGGCGGCATCTTCAACTCGTTCCCGCACACGTCTTTCTCGCAGAATGTCGGCCTGATCGGCGTGACGGGCGTGAAGAGCCGCTTTGTCTGCGCGATGGGCGGCGTGATCCTCGTGCTGCTCGGCCTGTTCCCGAAGATGGCGCAAGTGGTCGCCTCCGTGCCCGCGTTCGTGCTGGGCGGCGCAGGCATCGTGATGTTCGGCATGGTGGCCGCGAACGGCATCAAGGTGCTGTCGAAGGTCGACTTCGTAAAGAACCATCACAACCTCTTCATCGTGGCAGTGAGCATCGGTCTTGGACTGGTGCCCGTCGTTTCGCCGCACTTCTTCGCGAAGCTGCCGCCGGCGTTGTCGCCGCTTCTGCATAGCGGGATTCTGCTGGCGTCGGTATCGGCCGTCGTGCTGAACCTGATCTTCAATGGCGTGAAGGGCGAGCGTGCCGCGAAGCGCGATATTCGCCGCGCCGGTCACGACTTCGACGGACGCAGCGGCAATGACGACGCCATTGCCGGCGACGAAATGCTGCGCGCCGCCGACATGCATTAAGCGCGCGACACGACAAGCTCGACCCGCGTGCGCATGACTTTGGTCGTGCGCACGCCGCTTTTCCTCCGGATGATCACGCGACCAGATTGTTGAAGTGCCGCGTTACCTTCGGCTCCAGATCGCGAGCCTCCTTCATCAGATTGATCTGCTTCGCGGACCTCGCGACTTCAAAGACTTCCGGCGCGATGTCATAGTCGCCGCGATCGTGCATCCACTCGAGCACGTCGCACAGATGCCAAAGCGATGTGCTGCCTTCGTGGACCGGCGCAGGGAAGTCGGTGGCATGCGATTGCATCAGCTTGCGCATGTTCTGACGCGACACGCCCGCCACTTCCGCAACATCCGTCAGCCCGACGAAATCTGGCGCAGCCTCGACCAGCTGCGCTGTCGGCACCGCGCGACGTACGTCCTTTAGCGCGCTGACAAGTGCATGCGTTGCGCTATTTGCTTCGCGTGCGAACGCGAGCGCAAGCCGACCCGCTTGACCCACACCGATGGTTGCGTCGTCGCAGCCTTCCGCCCCGAGACGCTCGACGATATCGTCGTGATCACAGTCTTCCGCGCTTAGACGGTACTTCAATGTGAAGGTGTATTCCATACCTGCTCCTTTTCCTTCTGCTCCTGTTGCTGCTCTTGAGCGTCCCGCCCGCATGCGCGTTGATTCGATCCAGCAATCACACGTAGCGAGATGACCTTCTGCCGATGCGGCGCGCAGTTTTCGACGATGCGCCGCAGCGTTCTTGCGTGACTCGTGGCATTGCGCGGCGTACACCAGATACTCGTAATGCAAAACTCGCCACACCTGCATTCAGCGTCGTTGTAGGGGCAATACATGCGCCCCCACGCGTGCCCGCTGCCTGTGGCGGGCACGATGCGCCAACCGTTGACTTCCGCATAGCCGAGTGCCGACTCGACTTCCTTCTTTGAATGACTTCGACGATTCATGAACGACTCCAGTCTATAGCGCCTCCCAACAGGTTGTCAATTGACAACCAAACAGCGGACCATCAATCTGAGACGATCCTGCAATCAACACCAGTTTGCGCGAACGATCTGGATAACTAAACTGTCCATCTGGCCAGGTTCTGCAAGACGAGCACGCAAAAAAAACGCCACGGCATGCCGTGGCGTTCTTGCTGCTGCAGAAGAAAAGTGAGTCTTAGCCCGCCGTCGCCGCCGAAGCAGCAACAGGCGCGCTGCCCGCGCCGTAATCGACAGGTGCGTCCGCGGGACGCGGCTGCTCGCCCGCACGTTCGATCCAGCCACCGCCGAGCGCCTTGTACAGATCGACGAGGTTCGTCAGACGCTCCATGCGCGCCGTGATCAGCGACCGCTGGGACGTGTACAGATCGGTCTGCGCGGTCAGCACGGCGAGATAGCTGTCGACACCGTTCCGGTAACGCAAGTCCGACAGATCGAGCCGGCGTTGCTCGGCAAAGGTGTTGCGCTCGAGCGCCTTGATCTGCTGGTCGTACGTGCCGCGCGCGGCAAGCCCGTCGGCCACTTCGCGGAATGCCGTCTGGATCGCCTTCTCATACTGCGCGACCTGAATGTTCTTCTGCACGGTCGCGAGATCGAGATTCGCCTTGTTCTGGCCGCCTTCGAAAATCGGCAGCGTGATCTGCGGCGCGAAGCTCCACGCCGCCGAACCCGGTTTGAACAGTCCGCCGAGCGTCGGGCTCAACGTGCCGAAGCTGCCCGTCAACGACACGCGCGGGAAGAACGCCGCGCGCGCCGCGCCGATATTCGCGTTCGCCGCCAGCAGATTCTGCTCGGCTTCCATGATGTCGGGACGGCGCGTGAGCAGATCCGACGGCAGACCCGCCGGAATATCGGTCAGCAGAGCCTGATCGTTGAGCACCAGGCCGCCCGGAAGATCCGACGGCAACGGCTCGCCGACCAGAACGATCAGTGCATTTTCTGCCTGTGCACGCAGACGCGCCTGCGACTGCTGATCCGCATTCGCCTGTTCCACGACCGTCTCAGCCTGACGCAGATCGAGTTCGGAACCGGTGCCCGTGTCGTACTGCAGCTTCGTGATGCGATACGACTCTTGCGCAGTCTTGAGCGTGTCCTGCGTGACCTTCAGCAGATCGTCATAGGCCAGCACCGTCAGATACTGATCCGCCACCGACGCGACCAGGGCGATTTCCGTCGCCTTGCGCGCCTGCGCCGTCGACAGATACTGCGCCAGCGCCTGGTCCTTCAGGCTGCGAATGCGGCCGAAGAAGTCGATTTCCCACGACGCATTCAGTCCGACCGAATACTGGTTGGAAATCGTATTGCCGAAGAACGACAGATCCTTCGGCGTGCGCTGCTTCGACTGCGAAGCGACGGCGTCGAGCGTCGGCATCAGCGCGGCGCGCGCGATCTGATACTGCGCGCGCGAAGCCTCGATGTTCAGCACCGACACGCGCAGATCGCGGTTGTTCTTCAGCGCGATATCGATCAGCTGTTGCAGGCGCTGATCGACGAAGAAGTCGCGCCAGCCGATATCGACCGCCGACTGACCGTTCGCCGTGCGCGCACCCGCGCCGGGCGCGGGCTGCGTCGCGTAGACACCGTCGCTCGGGAACGCGCCCGAAACGGGTGCGGCCGGCCGCTCGTACTTCGGCTCCATCGTGCAGCCCGTGGCGAACAGCGCGACGGCGACTGCCATCAAAGAATATTTATGCATCTCAATGTCCTCAGCTGGCGTTGCCCGGGCCGCTGCCGCCCTGCGGGTCATGCGGATGGTGCTCGTTGTAGTGCTTCATCGCTTCGTCCGGGTCTTCCTTGTCGCCCGTGAACTTCGCGCGAATCACGACGAAGAACATCGGGATCATGAAAATCGCGAGGAAGGTCGCCGTCAACATACCGCCGATCACGCCCGTACCGATTGCGTGCTGGCTTGCCGAACCCGCGCCGTTACTGATCGCGAGCGGCAGCACGCCGAGAATGAACGCGAGCGACGTCATCAGGATAGGCCGCAACCGCAGACGCGCCGCTTCGAGCGCCGCTTCCACCGGTCCCATGCCTTCACCCTGCTGCAGTTCCCGCGCGAATTCCACGATCAGAATCGCGTTCTTCGCGGACAGACCCACGGTTGTCAGCAGACCGACCTGGAAGAACACGTCGTTCTCCAGCCCGCGCAGCGTCGCGGCGAGCAGCGCGCCCAGCACGCCGAGCGGCACCACCATGATCACCGAGAACGGAATCGACCAGCTTTCATACAGCGCGGCAAGACACAGGAACACGACGAGAATCGAGATACCGTACAGGATCGGCGCCTGCGAACCGGACTGGCGTTCCTGGAACGACAGACCCGTCCATTCGTAGCCGATACCCGCCGGCAGCTTCGCCGCGAGCGCTTCCATCGCCGTCATCGCCTGACCCGTCGACTTGCCCGGCGACGCCTGACCCTGGATTTCCACGGCCGAAATACCGTTGTAGCGCTCGAGCTTCGGCGAACCGTACGTCCACTGGCCGCTTGCAAAGGCCGAGAACGGCACCATGCTGCCGGCGGTGTTGCGCACGTACCAGTCACTCAGGTTCTCCGGCGTCATGCGGAACGGCGCGTCGGCCTGCAGATACACCTTCTTGATCCGGCTGTCCGTATCGAGGAAGTTGTTCACGTACGCCGATGCCCATGCGATCGAGAACGTCTGGTCGATGGTCGCGAGGCTCACGCCCTGCGCCGCCGCCTTCTCGTGATCGATCGACACCTTGAACTGCGGCGTGTCGTTCAGACCGTTCGGACGCACCTGCGCGAGCATCGGATCCTTCGAAGCCATGCCGAGCAGCTGGTTACGCGCCGCCATCAGCTTCTCGTGACCGAGACCCGCGCGATCCTGCAGCTCGAAGTCGAAGCCCGACGCCGTGCCGAGTTCAGGAATGGACGGCGGATTGACCGGGAACACGACCGCGTTCTTGTAGCCCGCGAAGTGCATGTACATCCGGCCGACCAGCGCCTGCACCTTCTGGTCCGCGTGCTGGCGCTCCGCGTAGTCCTTCATCCGCACGAACACGAGACCGGAGTTCTGGCCGCGGCCCGCGAAGCTGAAGCCGTTCACGGTGAAGGTCGATTCGACGATCGATTTCTCGTCGTTCAGCAGCCAGTCGGAGATGTCCTTCAGCGCGCGCGCCGTGGTTTCCTGCGTCGAGCCCGACGGCGTCTGCACCAGCACGAACATCGTGCCCTGGTCTTCATCCGGCAGGAACGACTTCGGCAGACGCACGAACAGCAGACCCACCGCGACGATCACCACCAGATAGATGATGAGCCAGCGGCCCGAGCGCTTGATCACGTGATGCACGCCCGAGTGATACTTGTCGCGGCTCTTGTCGAAGGTCCGGTTGAACCAGCCGAAGAAGCCCTTCTTCTCTTCGTGATGGTCCTTCGGAATCGGCTTGAGGATCGTCGCGCACAGTGCCGGCGTCAGAATCAACGCGACCAGCACGGACAGCACCATCGCCGCCACGATCGTCAGCGAGAACTGCCGGTAAATTGCACCGACCGAACCGCCCGAGAACGCCACAGGCACGAACACGGCCGACAGCACCAGCGCCACGCCGATCAGTGCGCCCGTGATCTGGTCCATCGCCTTGCGGGTTGCCTCGCGTGGCGACAAACCTTCTTCCGACATCACCCGCTCGACGTTCTCCACCACCACGATCGCGTCGTCCACCAGCAGGCCGATGGCGAGCACGAGACCGAACATCGACAGCACGTTGATCGAGAAGCCCACCGCGCTCATGATCGCGAACGTGCCCAGCAGCACCACGGGCACCGCGATCGTCGGGATCAGCGTGGCGCGCAGGTTCTGCAGGAACAGGTACATGACCAGGAACACCAGCACGATACCTTCGAGCAGCGTCTTGACCACTTCTTCGATCGACAGGCGCACGAACGGCGTCGTGTCGTACGGGTACTTCACGACGAGACCGTGCGGGAAGTACTTCGACAACTGGTCGATCTTGTCGCGCACGGCCTTCGCCGTCGCCAGCGCGTTCGCGCCCGTCGCCAGCTGGATACCGAAGCCCGCCGTCGGCTGACCGTTGTACTTGGTGTCGAAGTTGTAGTTTTCGCCGCCCAGCTCGATGCGCGCAACGTCCTTGATACGGACCTGCGAGCCGTCCTGATTCACCTTCAGCAGCACGTTGCCGAACTGCTCGGGCGTCGTCAGCAGCGTCGCTTCGCTGATCGTCGCCTGCAGCAGCTGGCCCGGGATCGACGGCGTGCCGCCGAGCGAACCGCCCGCCACCTGAACGTTCTGCGCCTGCAACGCCGTTTCGACGTCGACGGGCGTGAGGCCGAAGTTGGTCAGCTTGTGCGCATCGAGCCAGATCCGCATCGCGTACTGCGAGCCGAACAGCGTGACCGTACCCACGCCGTCGATACGGCTGACCGGGTCCTGCACGTTCGACGCGACGTAGTTCGCGAGGTCGTACTTGGTCATGCTGCCGTCCGTCGACACGAACGCCATCACCAGCAGGAAGCTGCTGGACGACTTCGTCACCTTCGTGCCGAGCTGCTGCACCACCTGCGGCAAGAGCGGCGTCGCGAGCTGCAGCTTGTTCTGCACCTGCACCTGCGCGATGTCCGGGTTCGTACCCGCCGCGAACGTCAGCGTGATCGTGGCCGTGCCCGAGTCGTCCGAAGTCGACGACAGGTACAGCAAGTGGTCGAGACCGCTCATCTGCTGCTCGATCACCTGCGTGACGGTGTTTTCAACCGTTTTCGCCGATGCGCCCGGATACGTCGCGCTGATCTGCACGGCAGGCGGCGCAATCGTCGGATATTGCGCGACCGGTAGCGTGAAGATCGACGCCAGACCCGCCAGCATCAGAATGATGGCGATCACCCACGCGAAGATCGGGCGATCGATAAAAAACTTTGCCATGAAGCAGGCTCCCCTTGATTACGCGCCCGATGCAGCGGAGGCCGCGGCCGCGCCGCTGGCTGCCGGCGCGCCGCTTGCGGCGGACGCGCCCGGCGCACCCGCCGCGCTTGCGTCCGATGCCACGCCCGGCGGCGGAAGTTGCGCCGCAACGCCCTTCGCCTGCGCACCCGGCTTGATCTTGTCGACGCCGTTCACGATCACGCGATCGCCCGCATTCAGACCGCCTTCGACCACCCAGTACTGACCGTAGGTGGAAGAAGCCTGCAGCGTGCGCAGTTCGACCTTGTCGTCCTTGTTCAGCACCATGGCCGTCGGCTGGCCCTTCTGGTCGTGCGTGACGCCGATTTGCGGCACCAGCAGCGCGTTTTCGTCGACGCCTTCCTCGATGCGCGCGCGCACGAACATGCCCGGCAGCAGCACGTGATCCTTGTTCGGGAAGATCGCGCGGATCGTCACGGAACCCGTGGTCTGATCGACGGTGACGTCGGTGAACTGCAGCTTGCCCTTCTCCGAATAGACACGACCGTCTTCCAGAATCAGTTCGACCTTCGCGGCGTTCGGGCCGTTGGTCTTCAGGCGACCTGCCTGGATTTCGCGGCGCAGCTTCAGCCCGGCGAGGCTCGACTGCGTGACGTCGACGTAGACGGGATCGAGCTGCTGCACGGTCGACATCAGCGTCGCCTGGCTCGCCTGCACGTATGCGCCCGGCGTGACCTGCGAAATGCCGACCTGGCCCGACACGGGCGACACGACGTCCGTGTAGCCGAGATTGATCTGCGCGGTGTCGACGGCTGCCTTGCCTGCGGCGACATCGGCGGCCGCCTGGCCTTCGGCGGCCACGGCGTTGTCGTAGTCCTGCTTCGAGACGGCGTTCGCGGCGACCAGCACCTTGAAGCGGTTCGCCTGAGCGGTGGTCGATGCGAGATTCGCCTGCGCCTTCGCAAGCGATGCCTTCGCGTTGTTCAGCGTGGCGATGTACGGCGCCGGATCGATCTTGTACAGACGCTGGCCGGCCTTGACCTGCGTGCCTTCCGTGAATTCGCGGCGCAGCACGATGCCGTCGACCCGCGCGCGCACCTGCGCGACGAGGAACGCGCTGGTGCGGCCCGGCAGTTCGGTGACGACGGGCACGGCTTGCGGCTGGACCGTGACGACGCCGACTTCAGGAGTTTGAGGCGGAGGTGCTGATTGTTTTTGTCCGCACGCTGCCAGCATTACGGCAGCCGTCGCGGCAGTGAGTAAGCGGAATGGAACCCGTTCGACGCGCATGGAGCGACCTCTGTCAAAGACTGAGAAGGAAAAAGTGCGTGCATCTCTCTCCGGAGAAGGCTTGTGCACATTGGCATCTCAACGACGCCGTGACCGGACGCTCACGAATGCTTTTCCTGCGGGTGCACCCATTGCGAAATGCGCCAAACCGGGAAATGCCGCACCGCGCTGTCCATTTTTTGGGACAGCGCAAAGTGCATGGAAAGACAACAGTGACGGATATTAACCGTTCACTCCAACATGAGCCATCCGATCGATGGGGTGCTATTATATATACATTCATGAATGCATGTAAAAGTGCGTTCAACCCGAAAGAAGGCCTTCCCCCGAAAGATCAGCCAGGCATTAACGTGCACGAGAAATGATCTTTAACAGGCGCGTTTAAAAACGTCAGGGGAAACCCCGCATTTACCGCAGGTCATACGAATGGTCCGTCGAACCAAGGAAGAAGCGCAGGAGACGCGCACCCGCATCCTCGATGCAGCCGAGCAGGTTTTTTCTGAGAAAGGGGTGTCGCGCACGTCGCTGGCCGACATTGCGCAGACGGCGGGCGTCACGCGCGGCGCGATCTACTGGCACTTCGCCAACAAGGGCGAGCTCTTCACGGAAATGTTCGACCGCGTGCTGCTGCCGCTCGACGAACTCAAAGCGGCTTCCGTCGATCCGAATGAGGCCGATCCGCTCGGCCGGTTAATCGACATCTGCACTGTCTGTCTGCGCGACACCGCGAACGATCCGCATCGCCGCCGCGTGTTCGACATCCTGTTCCACAAGTGCGAGTTCGTCGAAGAGATGGGCCCTGTGATGGCGCGCTATCAGAACACGATGCGCGAGGGCCTGACGAACATCCAGACGTGTATGCGCAACGCGATTTCCAAAGGACAGCTGCCCGCCGATATGAACGTGCCCGTGGCGGCGTCGATGGTGCATGCGTTCATCAGCGGATCGCTGAAGGACATGCTGTTCGTGCCGGAAGTGCTGGACTTCGGCCGGCATGCGCGGCAGATGGTCGAAAGCATGATCGATGCGTTGCGCAGTCCGGCGTTGCGCATGGGCGCCTGACGGCGCCCGCTAGAACAGCGAACGCGCCGGAAGACCCGGCGCCCTTTCACTTCACTTAAGCCACGGCCTTCGCCCGCGCCTTCTGGTTCGACGCATAGATCGAACCGCGCTCCAGCTCACCGCCCGACTTCACAGCCTCGATCCACTGCTGCGTGCTCGCCACCGCGGCGAAGCGCGAGTGCAGCACGACGCTGAACACGCGATGAATCTCTTCAGCGCTCGCAAATCCCGCGCTGTTTTCATACGGCACAGAGCCCGTCGCGTCATGCAGGAACTCGACGGCCAGCCCGATGTGCAGCGCATGAAAAATCGTCGACGCGTCGCAGTTGTGCGTCATATAGCCGACCACAGTAAGCGTATCGATCTTGTTTGCGGCGAGCCAGTCGGCGAGATCGGTGTTCGTGAACGCGCTCGGCAGCGCTTTCTCGACGTAGTGATCATGTTCCCGCGACGCGACCACCTGATGCAGTTCCGCGCCCTCGCTGCCGCGCGCGAAGATCGGCGAACCGGCCGGCGTGAAGTTCTGCACGACGACGACGGGAATCCGCGCGGCATGCGCTGCGTCGATCGCCTGGCCGATGTTCGACAGTGAGGTCTGCACGTCGGGATATTCGATCGGCAGGTCGCCCGTGACGTATTCGTTCTGCACATCGATGACGATCAGGGCGCGGCGTGGCGTCGGCATGGCAACTCTCCTTGATGGTTGAAGTCGGCGGCTGACGGTTTCAGCCGATGTGCGCATTGTTCGCTTTCCACCCATCGCGCGACAGTGACCCGAATGACAATTTTCGCTAGGATCGGGCCATTCGTCATTTTTTCCAACGGAGGCCGCGATGGCCCGCTCCGCTGTCAGCGTTATTTCGAAGTCCGCTCGCACGCCCGCGACTGGACTCGCGGCGAAGCGAAACGACGCCGTGTGCCGCACCGTGTCGCGACAGCCGCACGTCGTGGCGGCCGTCGCCTTCGACGGCATCAGTCCATTCCACTTGTCGGTGCCATGCGTCGTGTTCGCCGAAGACCGCAGCGACGGCGGCGTGCTCGGCTTCGAGTTTCGCGTGTGCTCGATCGACGCCGGTCCGCTGTCGACCACGGCGGGCTTTTCGATCGCCGCGCCACACGGCCTCGACGCACTCGCCGACGCCGACACGATCATCGTGCCCAGCTGGCGCGATCCCGACGAAGCGCCGCCCGACGCGCTGCTCGACGCATTGCGCGCGGCGCATGCACGCGGCGCGCAACTGGTCGGCCTGTGCCTCGGTGCTTACGTGCTGGCTGCAGCAGGATTGCTCGACGGACGCCCGGCGACGACGCACTGGGCCTGGGCCGCCGACTTCGCGCGGCGCTTTCCCAACGTGAAGGTCGATCCGCAAGTGCTGTATGTCGATGACGGCGACATCCTCACGTCGGCGGGCACGGCGGCAGGACTCGATTGCTGCCTGCACGTGGTGCGCAAGCTATGCGGGGCGGAAAGCGCGAACTACATCGCGCGACGGCTCGTAGTGCCGCCGCATCGTCAGGGCGGCCAGGCGCAATACGTCCAGCAACCGATGCCGCCGGACATGCGCGGCAATCGCCTGTCCGCGCTGCTCGACTGGGTGAACGGCACGCTCGACGCGCCGCACACGCTCGATTCGCTCGCCGGCCGAGCCGCGATGAGCCGCCGCACGTTCACGCGGCATTTCAAGGCGGCGACGGGGACGACAGTGAGCGCGTGGCTGCTCGCGCAACGGCTCGCACGCGCGCAGCAGCTGCTCGAAAGCACGGACGAACCGATCGAGTCGATTGCTGGGATGGCGGGATTCGGTTCGACGGCGTCGCTGCGTCAGCATTTCACCGACGCGTTCAGGACGTCGCCGTCTGCGTGGCGGCGGGAATTTCGCGGCGTGTGATGCGCCGCGTGGCGTGACGCGGTGTGGCGTCAGCCCTGCGTAAAGTACCGCGCGACGTACAGCAGCAACGCGACGAAGAAGATCATCACCGCCCACGCCCAGTTCGGCAGCACGTGCGGATCATGCTCGTGATGCAGGCCGTGCAGCAGCGAATGCGCGGCGCGGCCCGTCAGCGTGCCGCCCTGCTGCTGATCGTGCAGCCGCGCGCGACGCGCCACGCCGCTCAGGCTGATCGGCCGAAGGAACACGTGCTGACGCCGCCCCTGCGTGCCCGTCGCGCGATTCGGACCTTTGCCGTGCTTGGCCTGCACGACAGCGCAGAATTCGGTGAAGAAGTCGTCGGCCAGTTCGTGCAGCGCGTTTTCGATCTGGCGCGCAGGCAGTTGCGCGAGCGGCCCCGTCGAAGTCGCCCACACCGAGTAGTCGATGCGCGTACTCGGACCGCGGCCCGGCAGATGGAGATGATCGTCGGTGCGCAATGACACGTCGATTTGCCCGCGCAGCGAGCCGACGCCTTCGGCGCGCGCCTTGAAGTTCAACGTGCGATGCGGCTTCGCGCTATGCGCGCCGTCCTCGCTCGCGACGTGTGCGCGAATGTGATAGTGCGCGCGCAACGGTCCGAGCGGGACCGTCATCGTCAGCAGATATTCGCCGCCCTGGAGTCGTCGCAACGATTCGCAATTGTCGAGACTCGCGCGCAGCAGCGCGAGATCCTGCAGCGCGTCCCAGACTTCGGACGGCGCGAGCGGCACTCTCAATGCGTCGTTCAATTCCATGACAGCCTCCCCGAAGAACGCGCGACAGCGGGATCAGGACGTCTGATCGATGCGGTCGACACGCGATGCGCAAAACGCAACATACCCAGCTATCTGCTTCACTCGCTCCAAAGGGTTTTCGTAGCTCCAGACTGCGTTTTCGATCGTCTCGTCTTCCGTGTGCAGGTGGAAGTACGATGCTTCGCCCTTGAACGGGCACTGCGTCGTATGAGCCGACCGGATGAGCCGCGCCATGTTCACGTCGGCGCGGGGAAAGTAAAACACGTCGGAACAACCGGTTTCGCTCAGGGTGAGTCCCGTATGCGTATCCGCGAACGTCACGCCCTGATGGATCACGCGCACCCGATGCTGGTTGGCCGTAATGGTAATCGTATGGTCCGCTTCTTCGCTGCCGCTGTGCGCTGGCGCACGGCCCGACGCATCGCCGCCGTGTCTGGCATTGCCGCTGTCCGCGTCTTCGGCGCTTGCGCCGGATGGGGCATCGTTCATGTCGTCCGCTCCGCTGCTGGCACGTGCGTGCACGCTTCGATCGACCGCCCGGCTGGTCCGTCAGCCCGGCATTCGTGGCACGCGCCGCGTCGTTATGATTCTGCGATGCGCGTCTCCCTCGGTCACCCGGCGTCGGCTGCCTGAAAGCGGAAGCCACGGAGCGTGTCCGTGGCTTCATTATTGACCAAACACGTCGCGCTTGCGCATCCTTCGTTGGACATCGGGTCTCTACCGATTGCCGCAGCGCAGGCGGCGCGCCGTGGCCGTTCTCCCTGAGAGGCGAGCCGTACGCCGGCGGACGGACGCATGTTCGTCGCCGGCTTCCGCCCGCGTTGCCTGCCGACTCTTATCTGCCGACTCTTATCTGCCGACCACTGGCCGATTGCGACGCGCCGGATTACTGCGTGCCCCAGTAGAACGCCGCCTTCGCCGTGCCCTTCGCGGGAATGGTGACGGGCTTCGTCTGGTCGCTTTCCTTATAGGCGGCGTGCACGGTGTAGCGGCCAGGGCGCAACTTCACGAGCATGTAGGGTCCGCGCGACGTGGTATCGAGCACGCTGCCGCCGTGGGCATCGACGATCTTGACCTTCACATCGGAAAGGTAGTCGGAGCCGGGGCCTGTGAAGCGCAGCGACAACGGCCACTGGCTTTGCGCGGCGAGCAGCGCCTTCGATTCATCGAGGCCGACGCCGCCCGACGTGAACGACACGTCGCCCTGCTGCTGCACTTGCGGCAGGCCGCCGCCGTTGACGTTGCCCGCGCTGGTGTTGTCGGTGGTGGTGCCGCCCGTGGTTTCGCTGGCTTGCTGCGCGTACGCGCCGCCCGTCAGGCCGAGCATGAGAACGGTCGCAGCCGCAGCCGTGGCGGCGCGGGCGACGAAACGACGATGGATCATTGCGTGGCTCCTTTTTCGGGGCGAACCCAAACAGTTCTGACGACTGTCCGCACGCAATCTGTATGCCTATGGCGGCCATATCGCCGCGCCGCCCGGCCCGGCCCCGTAAATCGGGCCCGTACGAAAAATGGCGGTTCGCGCAAACAAGCCGCGAACCGCCACTTTTTTTCATATCCGGCAGCTTTTACCGGGCGGCATCTCAAGACGCCGCCGGTGCTGCCGCATTGCCGCTCTCAACCGGAAATCAGCCGAGATCGACGGGCACGAAGATCTGCGAGTTATCGCGCTGGATCAGCAGCGCGATGCTGTTGCCCGCCGCCGATACCGCCTGCTTCAGCTGATCGACGTTCGACACCGAGCGTCCGTTGACGGCCAGAATCACGTCGCCCGGCTGGATGCCCGCGCTCGCTGCCGCGCCGCTCGCATCCTGCACCAGCAGACCATGCGACACCGACGCACCGCTCTTCTCCTGCGGCGTGAGCGGACGCACGGCAACGCCGAGCCGCCCTTGCATCTGCGCGGGACCGCCTTCGTCGTTCGCTGCCGTTTTCGTATCGGACAGCGAGCCGATCGTCACTTTCAGATCCTTGGTCGACTTGTCGCGCCACACCTGCAGGTCGGCCTGCGTGCCCGGCTTGATGCCCGCGATCTGCGACGGCAGCGCCGACGAGTCCGCCACATCGACGCCGTTCACCGACAGGATCACGTCGCCGGGCTGCAAGCCGGCCTTCGCGGCGGGACCGCCCGGATCGACGGAGCTCACGAGCGCGCCTTGCGGCTTCTTCATGCCGAACGAATCCGCGAGCGTCTGGTTCACGCCCTGCACGGCGACGCCGAGACGGCCGCGGCTCACGTGGCCCGTCTTCACGAGATCGTCCTTGACCTTGATCGCCTCGTTGATCGGGATAGCGAACGAAAGGCCCTGGAAGCCGCCCGTCTGCGAATAGATCATCGAGTTGATGCCGATCACTTCGCCTTGCAGATTGAACAGCGGGCCGCCCGAGTTACCCGGATTCACGGGCACGTCCGTCTGGATGAACGGCGTGTAGTTCTCGTCCGGCAGCGAGCGCGACTTCGCGCTGATGATGCCCGACGTCACTGTGTTGTCGAAGCCGTAAGGCGAGCCGATCGCGACGACCCACTGACCGACCTTGCTCGCGCGCGGATCGCCGATCTTCACGGTGGGCAGATCCTTCGCGTCGATCTTCAGCACCGCGACGTCCGACTGCTTGTCCGCGCCGACCACTTTCGCCTTGTACTCGCGCTTGTCGGTGAGCTTGACGGTGACGACGTTCGCGCCGTCGACGACGTGCGCGTTCGTCAGGATGTAGCCGTCCTGGCTGATGATGAAGCCCGAGCCGAGGCTCGCGCTCGGACGGTCGCCGCCGTCGTCGCCGCCAGGACCACCGTTCGGGCCGCCCGGCATCTGGCCGAAGAAGTGACGGTAGAACTGGTAGAACGGATCGCTCGGATCGATGGGAAGCTGGCCGCTGTTATTGCCGCCGCGCATCGCCGTCTGCTTGACGACATGCTTCGCGCTGATGTTCACGACCGCGGGACCGTAGGTTTCGACAAGGCCCGAAAAATCGGGGATGCCCGTTTTGGCTGCGGCTTCGGCGGGCATCATCGCGGCGACTGCGGGGGAGATCACCTGCGGCGCCGGCACGTTTCGATGGCCGGCCACATAGCCCGCCGACAAGGCGATGACGACGGCCGCTGCAACGGCGCTACGGGTCAGCATGTTTGCTTTCATCGTGTACTCCTGATTGGGAGAGTTGACTCTTCGATGGGACAAAGAGTACGGGGCGTCGCTTAAATCAGTCTTAAACAACGCAACCGCGATGAAAGCCCGGCTGAAAGGTCGATTCAGAAGCGCACGCTGACGAGCAGCCCGCCCGTTGCAGAGTCGTCGAGCGTGACGCTCGCGTGATGCTGAAGCGCAATGCGGCGCACGATCGCAAGGCCGAGACCGCTGCCCGACACGTCCGTGCGAGCGCGCGTCGCGCCCGCGCCGACGCGGTAAAAACGGTCGAACACGCGGCCGCGTTCGTCGGGCGGAATGCCGGGGCCGCTATCGCCGATCTGCACGACGGGCTTGCCGTTCTCGACGCGCAGACAGACGTCGACGCGCCCGCCGTTCGGCGTGTATTTGGTGGCGTTGTCGATCAGGTTGTTGAGCATCACGCGCAGCGCTTCCGTGTCGCCCGCGATGGTGGCGGGTTCGCTTGCTTCGATGCCGAGATCGACGCCGCGCTCCTGCGCAAGCGGCAGATACGCGGTCACGCATTCGTGCACGAGCGCGTTGAGATCGACGGTGCCCGTGGCCGCGTGGCCGTCCGGTTCGGAGCGCGCGAGCGCGAGCAACTGCTCGGCCAGACGCGTCGCGCGCGTCACGCCCGCCTGCAGATCGTGCAGCGCTTCGCGGCGCTCGGTTTCGTCGTGCGCGCGCGCCACCAGCTGCGACTGGATCTGCACGGCAGCGAGCGGCGTGCGCAGTTCGTGAGCGGCGTCGGCCACAAAGGCCTTTTGCGTATCGAGCGCGACGGCAAGACGTTCGAGCAGGCCGTTCAACGCACGGACGAGCGGCTGCACTTCGAGCGGCAGTCGCGAGTCGGGCAATGGATCGAGCGCTTCGGGATGTCGCGTGTCGAGCGCACCCGTCACGCGCCGCAACGGCGCGAGCCCGCGTCCGACGACGCCCCACACGGCCACGCCGAGCAGCGGCAGCAGCACGATCAGCGGCCACAGCGTGCGCAGCGCGACGTTCGCCGCGAGCCGGTTGCGCACCGACAGCGGCTGCGCCAGCTGCACAACGTTATCGCCGACGATCGCGCCATACACGCGCCAGTCGCCGCGCTCCGTGCGCTCCGTCGAAAAGCCGAGTTCGGCGCGCGGCGCGAGCGGCGCGCGCGGATGCGAGTAGTACATCAGCACGCCGTTGCGATTCCAGATCTGCAGCACGATGCCTTCATCGCCCGTATCGCGCGAGCTGAGCACCTGCGAAAACGGCTCGGCGGGCAGCGCGGCGGCGATTTCCTGCAACTGGTAATCGAAGAGTTCGTTGGCTTCGGCGAGCGCCTGGCGGTAGATCAGCCAGCCCGCGATACCGACGCCGAGCAATACGATGGCAAGCAGCCAGAAAAGCAGTTGACGGCGAATCGAACGCATCGTGTCAGGCTTCCTTCGCGATCATGTAACCGAGACCGCGCACGTTGCGGATCAATTCCGCGCCGAGCTTCTTGCGCAGCGCGTGGATATACACCTCGACGGTATTGCTGCCGATCTCCTCGCCCCAGCCGTACATCTTTTCTTCGAGCTGACTCTTCGACAGCACCGCGCCCGGCCGCGCGAGCAACGCGGCGAGCAGCGCAAATTCGCGCGCGGACAGCGCGACGGGCGCGCCGTCGAGCGTCACCTGATGCGAAGCGGGGTCGAGCGTGAGATTGCCGTGACGAATGGTCGACTCGCTGCGCCCCGACTGTCGGCGGATCAGCGCGCGCATCCGCGCGCCGAGTTCGTCGAGATCGAAGGGCTTGACGAGGTAATCGTCGGCGCCGGCGTCGAGTCCCTTCACGCGATCCGCGACGGCGTCGCGCGCCGTCACGATCAGCACAGGCAACTGATGGCCGCGTGTGCGCAACGTGCGTAGCACATCGAGTCCGTCGCGCTTCGGCAAGCCGAGATCGAGCAGCACGAGATCGTAGGGCTGGCCTTGTGCCGCGTTCAGTGCGGATTCGCCGTCCTGCACCCAGTCGACCGCGAAACCTTCGCCGCGCAGTGCCTTGCGCACGCCCTCGGCGATCATCCGGTCGTCTTCAACGAGAAGTATGCGCATCGCTATTCATCCGTTCCGGCATGGCCGGTATTGACGGCACTGACGTCCCGGCCGTGTGTTTTCGATGCCAGCATTCTAGCGCCCGCGTACTTTTTTCATCTTTTATCAATGCCCGCTGCATACGGGCGAAACATGACGTCGTGCGATGCGTGACGCGCGCGAAACACACGGCATCATTTTTTTCGCGACGTCATCGCAACTCTCTACAATGAGCGCTTTTGCACGGTGCGGCCGGTTTTCACCTCCTTGCCTGGCCCTTGCATTTGCCTTTCCGCGCAGACCGATTCAGGCTGCCACGCGCCGCTATTTCGACGATTTTTCCGTACATGCCGCTCGCCTTCGTTTCACTTGCTTCGTCGTATGCCCGTTCGCTCGGGCGCCACTTCAGGACGCTGACGTCCGCTCATGCCGAGCCGGCGGCTTCGCTGTCCGCAAACCGTTGTGCAGCATCGCGCGCCGCCGCCGTGCTGTTTGCATGCGCCGCGCTCGCCGTTGCCGCACCCACGCCAGCCCACGCGCGCAAGAAAGCGCAGCAACCCGCCGTCAACGTCAGCACCGTGCTGCCGCCTGCCGTGATGGCCGGCCTGCAGCGCGCACACGTGCCGCTGTCGTCGATCAGCGTGGTCGTCGAGAAGGTCGGCGACCGTACGCCCGTGCTCGCGCTGAATGCCGGCAAGCCGATGATGCCCGCGTCGACGATGAAGCTCGTCACCACCTACTCCGGTCTGTCGCTGCTCGGCCCGGACTACCGCTGGAAAACGACGGCGTATGCGCAAGGCAATGTGGACGGCAGCGGCGTGCTGCATGGCAATCTGTACATTCAGGGCACCGGCGATCCGAAGCTCGTGCCGGAAGAGCTGATCGATCTCGTGCAGAAGATTCACAAGGCGGGCATCACGGGTATCGACGGTGCGCTCGTGCTCGACAAGCGCTTCTTCGATCCGTCGACGCGCGATCTGCCCGCCTTCGACGACGACGCCAACGCGCCGTACAACGTCGGTCCCGATCCGCTGCTTTATGCGTTCAAGTCGCTGTCGTTCACGATGTCGCCGTCCGACGACGGCAAGGTGCAGATCGACGTGCTGCCCGCGCTCGCGCAACTTCAGATCGACAACGAACTGCGCGCGACGCGCGGCCCATGCCGCGGTGAACTCGTGACGCCCGCCGTCACGCCCGCGGCGAACGGCGTCGTCAACGCGTCGTTCATCGGCGACTATCCGCTGCGCTGCGGCGAGCGCACCGTCAACGTGGCCGTGCTCGATCACACCGCGTTCTTCGCGGGCGGTTTCCTCGCGCTTTGGCAGCAGACGGGCGGCACGTTCAACGGCACGACGCGCGAAGGGCCTGTACCGATCGATGCGAAACTCGTCGCGACGCATCAGGGGCCGATGCTGTCGGACATCGTTCACGACATCAACAAGTTCAGCAACAACACGATGGCGCGCAACCTGTTCCTGACGATCGGCGCCGTCATGAACCGGCCGCCCGCGACGCCCGCGAAGTCGGCGGACGCGATCGAATCGTTCCTGCATCGCAGCGCGATGCCGATGGAATACCTGAGCCTCGACAACGGCTCGGGCCTGTCGCGCGAAGAGCACATCACCGCGCTCGCGCTCGCCGATCTGCTGCAGAGCGCGAACGCGAGCCCCGTCGCGCAGGTATTCGTCGATTCGCTGCCCGTGGTCGGCGTGGACGGCACGATGCGCAACCGGCTGACGTCGAAGCCCGTGAACGGCAACGCGCACATCAAGACGGGCACGCTGCGCGACGTGCGCGCGATCGCCGGCTATGTCGCTTCCGCCGATGGACAGAGCTATGTGGTCGTCAGCCTGATCAACGATCCGCACGCGGAAGCCGCGCGCGCCGCGCATGACGAGCTGCTCGAATGGGTCTATCAGGGGCCTTCCGCGATGCTCGCCAGCACGGCCAACGCGCAAGCTGCCGAAGCCACGCAGGAGCCTCACCGCAAAGCCAGGAAAAACCCTCAGCGCCGCGGCGCCCACTGAGGATTCATTCTATTGAAGCGGTGCGCGGCGCGCCGCTTCGCGTTGTACGCTGTCGGCCAGTATCAAAAAAGCGCAGACAAACATGCATGATGGTGCACACGGCAAGCGCCATCGGCAGAACAGCGCCGCATTCAAACAATAAAGACAATGCCGGCTTCCCGTAGAGGAAGCCGCAGGGATCCTCGGAGGGAGACGTCAATGCAATTCGATGCCGAATTGCTTCTGCTCGGCATGGCGCCCATCTTTCTCGCGTGCATTGGCTGGGAAGCGTGGCACGCGTGGCGCACACAGCCCGAAGCGCGCATGTACAGCTGGCGCGACACCTTGTGCAATACCGCGCTCGCGCTGATGCATCAGGGCGCCGACAAGCTCGCGTGGCTGTTCGTGATTCCCGTCTATGCGTATTGCTATGCGCACTACCGGCTGCTCGACTGGCATGCGGGCTGGATATCGTTCGTCGTGCTGTTCGTCGCGCAGGATCTGCTCTATTACGTCTTTCACCGCTGCAGCCACCGCGTGCGCTGGCTGTGGGCCGCGCATGTCGTGCATCACTCGTCTGAGCGCATGAACTTCTCGACGGCATTTCGCCAGAGTCTCATGTATCCCGTCGCGGGCATGTGGGTGTTCTGGATTCCGCTGGCGTTTCTCGGCTTTCCGCCGAAGCAGATCGTCGGCGTCGTGCTGATCAATCTGGCGTTTCAATTCTTCGTGCATACGCAGTCGCTCGGCAAGCTCGGCTGGCTCGAATACGTGCTGAACACGCCGTCGATCCATCGCGTGCATCACGCGCGCAACGACCGTTATATCGACCGCAACTATGCGGGCGTGCTGGTGATCTGGGACCGGCTGTTCGGCAGCTATGTCGAAGAAGATTTGCGCGAGCCGCCCGTGTACGGCATCGTCGAGCCGCTTCACACGTATAACCCGCTGAAGGCGACGTTTCACGAATGGGCATCGATGGCGCGGGACTTCGTGCGTGTGCGTGGCTGGCGCAACCGGTTCAATGCACTGTTCGCGCCGCCCGCGTGGGCCGCGCAGTATCACGCAAGTCTGAGGGGCGCTCGCGATGCGCAAGCGCTTGCCGGGCAAGGACAACACAACAATAACGCAGCCGTCTGAACGGCTCATCGAATAACAAGGCAGCAAGCAGAAAAGCAGCAAGCAGGGAAGGTTTTGCAGGCCGACGCCGTGTCCACACGACGGCGCGGCCCGCAACAGATGGCGCACGAGACACATCGCTCGAGGCCAGACCATACGAGGAGATAAGGATCTTATGAAGCAAGCATCAAACAACACTGGCGTCGTGCGTTTCGCGCGGATCGCCGTCGCATGCGCGGCATTCGCGACGCTCGTCGCTTGCGGCGGCGGCAGCGACAACAACAATAACAACGCGAGCACGACGCCGGCGGGCGGGGTCAAGCTGCAGGTCGTGTCGTTCGGCGACAGCCTGTCCGATGTCGGCACGTATTCGCCCGTGATCACCTCGAGCTTCGGCGGCGGGCGCTTCACGACGAATCCGGGTGAAGTGTGGACGCAGAAGATCGCCGAATACTACGGCGACACGCTGACGCCGGCGTATGTCGGCGGCTTCGGCAAGGCGCTCGTGGCCAACGGCGGCTACGGCTACGCGCAGGGCGGCTCGGACGTATCGCGCACGGACGGCAATGGCTACGCGCCGAACAACCAGGCAGCCACGACGTGGCCGGTGACGAAGCAGGTCCAGCAATACCTGACCGATCACGGCAGCTTCAACTCGAATCAGCTCGTGCTGATCAATGGCGGCGCCAACGACATCCTGCAGAACCTGTCGACGATGCTGACCACGATCTCTACCCAGGTCGCGCAACTCACCGATCCGACCCAGGCGCCGCTGGTGGTCCAGTCGGTCGCGCAGAGCACGGTCGGTCCGATGGCGCAGGCGCTCGCGGTGCAGATCGGTACGATCCTCAAGGGCGGCGCGACGCACGTCGTCGTCATGGACGTGCCCGATATCGGCAAGACGCCGCTCGCCGCCAGCCTTGCCGCGCAATTGAACAATGCGCAGGTTCCGACGGTGATTTCGGGCATCGTCGCGACGTACAACGGCGTGCTGCAGCAAGCGCTGGCAGTAGGCGGCCTGACGAACAAGGTGATCTACGTGCAGACGAGCGACTGGCTCACGCCGCTGCTCGCCAATCCGTCGGCGCAGGGCTTCAGCAACACGACGGGCACGGCCTGCAACATCACGCAAATGGCTGCGAACGCGACGGCTTACGCGACGGCGAACCCGTCGGTGCTGGTCGGCGGCATGACGGCGGCGCAGTACGGCCAGCAATTCGCGTCGTCGCTGTTCTGCTCGCCGAATACGCTGACGGTCGCGGGCGCGGACCAGTCGTACGTGTTCGCCGACACGATCCACCCGACGACGCACGCGCATGCTGCATTCGCGACGCTCGTCGAAGGCAAGATCGCGGCTACTGGTCTGGGCAAGTAAGCGGTTTATTTCGCTGCCCTTGATGCAAAAAAGCCCGGCTTGTATGAGCCGGGCTTTTTGTTTTCATGCGCGTAGTTCGCTACGAAAGTGTCAGGCTTCGTTCGCCTCGAACGCCGCTGCTGCACGCCCGAGCCGGTCGTTGACGGCGATCCATTCGATGGTATCGGGCAACTTCTCGATCAGAATGCGCGATACGTTCGCGCGGTCCAACGCGCGCAGCAGACCGTAGAGATCGCGTGCATACAGATGCGGATCTTCCGGCGCGGCGACGAAATGCACGTCCGACGCTTCCGCCCAATGTCCTGCGCGCGACGCACGCGCCACCAGCGCCACACGCTCGCCGGGAGCGCGCGCGGCCAGTAGCGGCTCGAGCACGTCGAACGGCAGCAAGGCGAGCCGCGTGCGCGGCGCATAGTGCGCCTTCAGCGTGCCCGACGCGCGCGGCGCGCTCGCGTCCGAACCATCGGGCAAACGCGGCATTTCGCCGAGCACGTCGGCGATGTCCTGCGGCGTCACATGCCCCGGCCGCAGAAGCGCCGGAAAACCACGCGACAGATCGACGATGGTCGATTCGATCCCAACATCCGACGATCCGCCATCGAGCACGTGAATCGCATCGCCAAACTCGTCGCGCACGTGTTGCGCCGTGGTCGGGCTGACATGACCGAAGCGGTTCGCCGACGGCGCCGCCACGCCGCCATGTCCATTGCGCAACGCGCTGAACGCCGCAAGCAGCGACTGCGCAACAGGATGCGACGGACAGCGCAATCCGACGGAATCCTGACCACCGCTCACGGCCGCCGGAATATGCGCGGCACGCTTGAGAATCAGCGTAAGCGGACCCGGCCAGAAAGCATCGATCAGGCGTTGGGCTTCGGACGGCAACTGCGCGACCCAATAATTCGGATCGCCGTTCGGAGCCAGATGGACGATCACAGGATGATTCGCCGGCCTGCCCTTCGCCGCATAAATGCGCGCGACTGCGTCAGGACTTTCGGCATCGCCGCCTAATCCATACACGGTCTCCGTAGGAAACGCGACGAGTTGTCCCGCATCGAGCAGCGCTGCCGCGTGCGCGATTTCGTCGGCACTGACGCTCGACGTCACGTCAGCGGGTTTCATTTGATCCGGCATAACGGCTTGCGCTCAGTTCGTCGGAATATGCAGCAGACGCGCGCAGTCACGCGCCGCCGAACGCGCATGCTCGAGCGTCGCGGCCGTGAAATTCACGTGCCCCATCTTGCGACCGGGCCGCGCTTCTTCCTTGCCGTACAAATGCAGACGCGCTTCCGGCATCGCGGCGACTTCGTGCCACGGCGGCGTGACGGCGGCCGTCGGCTTGTCGCCCTTTGCGTTCGCGGGGAACCACACGTCGCCGAGGATATTCAGCATCACGGCGGGCGAATGCTGACGCGTATCGCCGAGCGGCATACCCGTCATCGCCCGCACCTGCTGTTCGAACTGGCTCGTCGCACAGGCGTCGACAGTGTAGTGGCCGGAGTTGTGTGGACGCGGCGCCATTTCGTTCGCGACCAGCGTGCCGTCTTCGAGAATGAAGAACTCGACGCACAGCACGCCGACATAGCCGAGCTTGTCGGCGATCTGCAGCGCGGCCTGCTGCGCCTGCTCGACGAGCGTCGCGTTCGCGTCGGGCGCGGGCACGATGGTGTGCGACAGCACGCCGTTGCGATGCGTGTTCTGCGCGAGCGGATACACGGCCGAGCAACCCGTCGCGCCGCGCGCGATCAGCGCCGACACTTCGAACTTCAACGGCAAGCGCTTTTCCAGCACGGTCGGAACGCCGCCCAGCGACGCATACGCCGCGCGCACTTCGGCGACGGTGTTCACGCGCACCTGGCCCTTGCCGTCGTAGCCCATGCGCGCCGTCTTCAGAATGCCGGGCAGCACGGCTTCGAGCGCGGCGTCGTCGATAGCGGCAAGTGCGTCCGACGTTTCGATCACCACGTGCGGCGCCACAGGCACGCCCGACGACGCGATGAAGCGTTTCTCCGCAATACGATCCTGCGCGACGGCGACACAGCGCCCGGCAGGACTGACGAACGTCGTGCGCGCGAGGAAATCGAGGCTCGCGGCGGGGACGTTCTCGAATTCGGTCGATACCGCCGCGCACAGGCGTGCGAGTTCGGTGAGAGCCGCTTCGTCGTCATACGCGGCGCGCAGATGGCGATCCGCAACGGCGCCCGCCGGACTGGTTTCATCCGGATCGAGCACGGCGACGCGATAGCCCATCGCCTGCGCGGCGAAGCAGAACATGCGGCCGAGCTGGCCGCCACCGACCATGCCGAGCCATGCGCCGGGCATAATCGGTGAAACCGGAGTGTTGTCTGGATTCATCTTGGTGGTCGGTCGCGGCCGATGTGGGGATCGGCCGGGTGAAACGTTGAACGACGAGGTGGAAAGCTACGCGTTACAGCGGCGGCAGCGTCATTGCATGAGCCGCTTCGTTCTGGCGCACGCGGAATGCGGCGAGCTTCTCCGCATATTCCGGCGACGTGCCCGACAGCAGCGACACGGCGAACAGCGCCGCATTCGCCGCGCCCGCTTCGCCGATCGCGAACGTCGCGACGGGCACGCCCTTCGGCATCTGCACGATCGAATGCAGCGAATCGACGCCCTTCAGGTACTTGCTCGCGACCGGCACGCCCAGCACGGGCACCGTCGTCTTCGCGGCGAGCATGCCCGGCAAATGCGCCGCGCCGCCCGCGCCCGCGATGATCGCGCGGATGCCGCGCTCGCGCGCGCTTTCAGCATAGGCGAACATTTCGTCCGGCATGCGATGCGCAGACACGACCTTCGCTTCGTACGGCACGCCGAATTCCTGCAGGATCGCGACCGCGTTCTTCATCACTTCCCAGTCGGAGCTGGAACCCATCAGCACGCCGATGACGGGCGCGCTGTGCGTGTGTGCTTCACTCATGTTGTCTTTCCGTATGCGATGCGCTCAGTCGAGCTTCTGTCCCGTGAG
Source organism: Paraburkholderia sabiae (assembly GCF_030412785.1). NCBI lineage: Bacteria > Pseudomonadati > Pseudomonadota > Betaproteobacteria > Burkholderiales > Burkholderiaceae > Paraburkholderia > Paraburkholderia sabiae. The sequence continues at coordinate 546,601 of NZ_CP125295.1, read as the reverse complement.
GCGTTCGAGCGCTTCCTGGTATTTCTCGGCCGTCTTCGTGACGACTTCGTCGGGCAGCTTCGGTGCGGGCGGCTCTTTCTTCCACGGCTGGGTTTCGAGCCAGTCGCGCACGAACTGCTTGTCGAACGACGGCGGGTTGGTGCCGACCTGATACTGATCCGCCGGCCAGAAACGCGACGAATCCGCCGTCAGCGCTTCGTCCATCAGATACAGCTTGCCGTGCTCGTCCAGACCGAATTCGAACTTCGTGTCGGCAATGATGATGCCGCGCGTTGCCGCGTACTCGGCCGCTTCCTTGTACAGACGGATCGAGATGTCGCGGATCGTTGCCGACAGTTCGGTGCCGATGCGGCGCTCCATCTCGTCGTACGTGATGTTTTCGTCGTGATGGCCCATTTCGGCCTTGGCTGCCGGCGTGAAAATCGGCTCGGGCAGCTTCTGCGCGTTTTGCAGGCCTTCGGGCAATTGCACGCCGCACACGGCGCCCGTTGCCTGATAGTCCTTCCAGCCGCTACCGGCCAGATAGCCGCGCACCACGGCTTCGACGAGAATCGGCTCGAGGCGCTTCACGACCACCGCGCGGCCTTTCACCTGCTCGGCTTCGTCGGCGGCGACGACGCTTTCCGGCGCGACGCCCGTCAAATGGTTCGGCACGACGTGGCTGAGCTTGTCGAACCAGAAGTTCGCCATCTGGTTAAGCACGCGACCCTTGTCCGGAATCGGCTCGCCCATGATGACGTCGAAAGCGGACAGACGGTCCGTCGTGACGATCAGCAACTGGTCGTTGCCCACCGCGTAGTTGTCGCGGACCTTGCCGCGGCCGAGCAGCGGCAGCGAGCGGAGCGTGGATTCGTAGAGGGTAGACATCGTCGTGATTCGCAAAAATGGGCCTGAAACTGCCCGAAACAAAGGGAAACAGCAAAAGGGAAACGCCGTTCCCCGGATATTGCGGGAACGGCGATCTGACGACAACCTGGCCAGATGGCCAGGTGCGCAATACTGCCTGCGTCTTGCGGGCGGGCCGGAAGCGCGCCCGCCTGCCGCTTAGCGAACGACTTGCGCGAGTTCGCCCGACTTGTACTTCTCAGCGATCTTGTCCAGCGAGACCGGCTTGATCTTCGACGCCTGGCCTTCGCAACCGAACGCCAGATAACGGTCCACACAGACCTTCTTCGCGGCTTCGCGAGCCGGCTTCAGGTAGTCGCGCGGATCGAACTTCGACGGATTTTCCGCCAGATAACGACGGATCGCGCCCGTGATGGCCAGACGCAGATCGGTGTCGATGTTGATCTTGCGCACGCCGTGCCTGATGCCGATCTGGATTTCCTCGACGGGCACGCCGTACGTTTCTTTCATGTCGCCGCCGAATTCGCGGATCTCGGCCAGCAGTTCCTGCGGCACCGACGACGAACCGTGCATCACCAGGTGCGTGTTCGGAATGCGCTCGTGAATCTCGCGGATACGCTGGATGGACAGGATATCGCCCGTCGGCTTCTTCGAGAACTTGTACGCGCCGTGCGACGTGCCGATCGCAATCGCCAAAGCGTCGCACTGCGTGAGCTTCACGAAGTCGGCGGCCTGCTCGACGTCCGTCAGCAGCTGCTCGCGCGTCATCGTGCCTTCCGCGCCGTGGCCGTCTTCCTTGTCGCCCATCAGCGTTTCCAGCGAACCGAGCACGCCCAGTTCCGCTTCAACCGTCACGCCGATCGAATGCGCCGCTTCAACGACCTTGCGCGACACGTCGACGTTGTACTCGTACGATGCAACCGTCTTGCCGTCGGCTTCGAGCGAACCGTCCATCATCACGCTCGTGAAGCCGCTGCGGATCGCGGCCATGCAGACCGCCGGCGACTGGCCGTGATCCTGGTGCATCACGACGGGAATGTGCGGATACGATTCCACGGCCGCCTCGATCAGATGACGCAGGAACGGCTCGCCCGCGTACTTACGCGCGCCTGCCGAGGCCTGCATGATCACGGGCGCGTTGACCTGATCGGCTGCCGCCATGATTGCCTGCACCTGCTCCAGATTGTTCACGTTGAATGCCGGAAGGCCATAACCGTGTTCGGCGGCATGGTCCAGCAGTTGACGCATTGATACGAGAGGCATTGATTACTCCATAGATTGAAACGAAATCTGTGCCGACGGCATCTATTTATGCAATTTCGTGCAATTTTATCGTGAAGCAGACCGTGTCCCGAGCGCACTCTCCCAAACTCTGTGCGCCACCTCTCTTTGGGGACACGGCTTCCTGCTTCACGCGTGCCGTTCGGTCTCGCCGTTCTTCCTCAACGTAACGGCTTGCTTTAACTCGCTCTGACGGCGGGTTTTGGCTGGCTAACTTCCACGCTCAGACCGGCTCGCCGACGCGCACGATCTTCAGCGTGTTCGTGCCGCCCGCCTGGCCCATCGGCTCGCCGACAGTCAGCACGACCATGTCGCCGCGCGCCGCGTAGCCCTTGCCGACCACCACTTCGAGCGCCTGCGCGAGCGCGATGTCGCGGTCGCTGCTGGTGTCGAGATGCAGCGACGTGACGTTGCGGTAGATCGCCATTGCGCGCTCGCTGCCCGTGCGGGGCGTCAGCGCGAAGATCGGCACGTGCGTCCAGTGACGCGACATCCACAGCGCCGTCGAGCCCGATTCCGTCAGCGCGACGATCGCCTTCGCGCCCAGGTGATACGCGGTGAACAGCGCGCCCATTGCGATCGACTGGTCGATGCGCGTGAACGTGCGGTCGAGGAAATCCTTGTCCAGTTCGACGTGCTCGGATTTTTCGGCTTCGATACAGATGGCAGCCATCGTTTCGATGGTCTGCACCGGGTATTTACCCGCCGCCGATTCCGCCGACAACATCACGGCATCCGTGCCGTCCAGCACCGCGTTCGCGACGTCCGACACTTCCGCGCGCGTCGGCACGGGCGCGTGGATCATCGACTCCATCATCTGCGTGGCCGTGATCACGAACTTGTTCATGTCACGCGCCATCTTGATCATGCGCTTTTGCAGCGCGGGCACAGCCGCGTTGCCGACTTCGACGGCGAGGTCGCCGCGCGCGACCATGATGCCGTCCGATGCTTCGAGAATGCCTTGCAGCGCCGGAATCGCCTCGGCGCGCTCGATCTTCGCGATCATCTTCGGCTTGATGCCGTACGGCGCGCCCGCGATGTTCGCGAGCTGACGCGCCATTTCCATGTCGGTCGCATTCTTCGGGAACGACACGGCGACGTAGTCCGCACCCAGCGACATCGCCGTGCGGATATCTTCCATGTCCTTCGCGGTCAGCGCCGGTGCCGTCAGACCGCCGCCCTGGCGGTTGATGCCCTTGTTGTTCGACAGGTCGCCGCCGATCTTCACAACCGTGTGAATTTCGTTGCCGATCACACGCGAGACGGTCAGCACGATCAGGCCGTCGTTCAGGAGCAGCGTGTCGCCTGCCCGCAGGTCGCGCGGCAGGTCCTTGTAGTCGAGACCGACGCGGTCGTCGTTGCCGAGCTCGCAATCGGCATCGAGGATGAAGGTATTGCCGGCAATCAGCGTCGTCTTGCCGTTTTCGAACTTGCCGACACGAATCTTCGGGCCTTGCAAATCGGCCATGATGCCGACTTCGCGGCCTGCCTGCCGGGCCGCTTCACGTACGAAATCCGCGCGTTGACGATGGTCGTCGGCGGTGCCGTGCGAGAAGTTGAGACGCACCACATCGGCGCCCGCCTGAATCATCTGCAGCAGGATGTCCTGGGTGCTGGAAGCGGGTCCGATGGTTGCGACAATCTTGGTGGCGCGATGCATGAGTCTCCTCGTCTGGATAGGATCGCTGGGATGAACGTTGGGAGTCGGATGCGGAGGCTGCGCAACGACAGGTGCTACATGGGGTGGTGCGCCGTTCGTTCCCTTCGAACCTTGAAGGCCCGGCGTCGAATCGTGGGGAGCTGCTGCGATCTTCGATGCCTGCGGCTGAGCGACCTCTTGAGTCACTTCAGTTGCAGGCAAGGATTCGTTGGCTTCGGTGTGCGAGGCGAGAGACACCGTTGCGGTTGAACCGGCTGTTTGATCCGCGTTGTCTGCGGCTTCGACGACAGCCAGTTCGATATTCTGTTCTGTTTCCGTCACGGCTGCGGTCTGTGCCACTGGCGCGTGATCGTGTTGCTGCGAGGCCGCTTGTGCGGCGGCCTCCCGTTGCAGCGCATCTGCGGAGCGCGCTGCGCGCTCCCCTGCCGCTGCCGTGCGCGACGCGTTGCGCGTCTTCTGAGCTTTGTTGGGGGAGCGCGTCGCCATTATCAGGCCCGCGATTCCAGCACTGCGACTGCGGGCAGCTTCTTGCCCTCGAGGAACTCGAGGAAGGCGCCGCCGCCCGTCGAGATATAGCTGATCTTGTCGTGGATGCCGTACTTGGCGATGGCCGCGAGCGTGTCGCCGCCGCCTGCAATCGAGTACGCCGACGACTTCGCGATCGCTTCAGCCAGCGTCTTCGTGCCGTTGCCGAACTGGTCGAACTCGAACACGCCGACCGGGCCGTTCCACACGACCGTGCCTGCCTTTTCGAGCTGGCCGGCGAGCGCCTTGGCCGTTTCCGGTCCGATGTCGAGGATCATGTCGTCGTCTTCGATGTCGGCGACCTGCTTGACGGTGGCTTGCGCCGTCGCCGCGAATTCCTTCGCCGTCACGACGTCCGACGGAATCGGCACCGATGCGCCGCGCGCCTTCGCCGATTCGATGATCGCCTTCGCTTCTTCGACGAGATCGGCTTCGACCAGCGACTTGCCGATCTTCAGCCCGGCCGCGAGCATGAACGTATTCGCGATGCCGCCGCCGACGATCAGCTGATCGACCTTGTCAGCGAGCGACTTCAGGATGGTCAGCTTGGTCGACACCTTCGAGCCCGCGACGATCGCCACGAGCGGACGCTTCGGCGAGCCGAGCGCCTTGCCGAGCGCTTCGAGTTCGGCGGCGAGCAGCGGACCCGCGCAGGCGACGGCCGCGTACTTCGCGATGCCGTGCGTGGTCGCTTCGGCGCGGTGCGCGGTGCCGAACGCGTCGTTCACGTACACGTCGCAGAGCTTCGCCATTTTCTGCGCGAGCTCGTCGGAATCTTTCTTCTCGCCCTTGTTCACGCGGCAGTTTTCGAGCAGCACGACCTGGCCGGGCGCGACGTTCACGCCGTTTTCGACCCAGTTCTGCACGAGCGGCACGTCGCGGCCGAGGAGTTCGGCGAGACGCTTCGCGACGGGCGCGAGGGAATCTTCAGGCTTGAAGTCGCCTTCCGTCGGGCGGCCCAGGTGCGACGTGACCATGACGGCCGCGCCCGCGTCCAGCGCGGACTTGATGGCGGGCACAGAGGCGCGGATACGGGTGTCTTCGGTGATGTTGCCGGCGTCGTCCTGCGGCACGTTCAGGTCGGCGCGGATGAAGACGCGTTTGCCGGATAGCTTGCCTTCGGCGATCAGATCGGAGAGACGCAATACCTTGTTCATGATTCGTATGCGAGTTGATTGGAAGGCGGTGCGGACTGCGCGGACGGCCTCTCGCGAACGGTGCCGGCGGCGTCGCGCAAGTTCCGGGAGAGGGCTATTTTAACCGATCGACAGATCGATCTAAGCCGATCCGAGCGAATCCCAGTATTTGCCTGCCGTAGCGGGCGTCGCGCGATATTGCAGCGCAACATCCGCATGCCTGCCGGCAAGCAGCATCAGAACATCAGCCGCAGCGCCGTGAACACCAGCATCCCGACCACGATCGTGCCGAGCATCGTACGCCGCCACAGGAACCACGCGAGGCCCGCGAGCGTGCCGTACAGCTCGTGATTCGACAGTGCGATGGACACGCCGCTGTCCGTCACGGCCACGTCCGGCACCACGACGGCCGCGAGCGCCGCCGCGGGTGCGTAACGCAGCATCCGTTGCGCGCGCTCCGGCAGCACCGTGCGCTCACCCCCGATCAGAAACAGCGCGCGTGTCAGCGCTGTGACAAACGTCATGCCGATGATCGCGAGCCAGATTTGCAGCGTGCTCATTGCAGGTCTCCCGAACGTCTCGTGCTGTTGCGGATGCGGCGCAGGTCGGCGCGCTCGACCATCGCGTCGGCGGCCGTGCCCGCGATGATGGCCGTCACGACGGCGAGCGGCAGCGCGAGGCGGTACGGCAGATCGAACGCGATCAGCGCGACGATGCCCGCGACGCTCACGGCCGCCAGGGTGGAACGCGACGAGATCGCCGACACCATCACGGGCAGCAGCGCGAGCGTGCCCGCGAGGGAAAGGCCCCAGTTGTCGGGGAACAGGCTCGCGAGCAGGATGCCGATGATCGACGACACCTGCCACGACAGCCAGCTCGCGATCGCCATGCCCCAGAAATACGCTTCCTTGCCGGGCACGTAGCCGTGCGGGAAGTTCTTTTTCTGGAACAGCAGATAGATGACGTCGCCGTTGAAATAGCCGACCAGCAGGCGCCGGTGCAGCGGCAGATAGGAGAAATGAGGCGCGAGGCCCACGCTGAAGATCACGAAACGCGTGTTCACCATCGCGGCCGTCAGCAGGATCGTCCAGAGGGGCAGCTTGGCGAGCATCAGCGGCAGCACGGCCAGCTGCGACGAGCCCGCGTAGACCAGCAGCGACATTGCGAGCGACTGCGGCACGGTCATCACCGACTTGCTCATCGCGATGCCCGTCACGAGGCCCCACGAAAAGATCGCCATCAGCGTCGGCGAATAGGCGCGCGCGCCATCACGGAAGGCACGGCGGTCGAGTTCGGACAAGCGAGCGAGCATGAGACGGATGCAGCGCGCCGCGATGAACGCGACGAACGCCACGATGGCAGGAGGTCAGCGCCAGATCGTGAAGCAGCCGCTGGCGCACGCGGTTTTGTTTTCAGCAACCGCCGGATTATAGCGTCCGGGGTGCCCGCAAATGCCCGTTGCTTGTGCAAAAGACGCTAAAATATCGCTTTTCGCCGCATGGCGCGCGTGCATCTGTCGTCGTCGCGCCACGCCCCGAATACCCCAACCGGACGTCACGATCAGACGTCAGAATCCGAACCCGCGAACCCGCACTGCCTGGAGAACCGTATGTCAATGGCCGACCGCGACGGCAAGATCTGGATGGATGGCAAGCTCATCGATTGGCGCGACGCCAAGATCCACGTCCTCACCCATACGCTGCACTACGGCATGGGCGTCTTCGAAGGCGTACGCGCCTACAAGACGGCCGACGGCGGCACGTCGATCTTCCGTCTGAACGAGCACACCAAGCGTCTGCTCAACTCGGCCAAGATCTTCCAGATGGACGTTCCGTTCGACCATGAAACGCTTGCCGCCGCGCAGCGCGAAGTCGTCCGCGAAAACAAGCTGGAGTCGTGCTACCTGCGCCCGATCATCTGGGTCGGTTCGGAAAAGCTGGGCGTGTCGGCCAAGGGCAACACCATCCACGTCGCGATCGCCGCGTGGCCATGGGGCGCGTATCTCGGCGAAGACGGCATCAGAAAGGGCATCCGCGTGAAGACGTCGTCGTTCACGCGTCACCATGTGAACGTGTCGATGGTCCGCGCGAAGGCGTCGGGCTGGTACGTCAACTCCATCCTGGCCAACCAGGAAGCCACGGCCGACGGCTACGACGAAGCACTGCTGCTCGACGTCGACGGCTACGTGTCGGAAGGCTCGGGCGAAAACTTCTTCCTCGTGAACAACGGCAAGCTGTACACGCCGGATCTGTCGTCGTGCCTCGACGGCATCACGCGCGATACGGTCATCACGCTGGCGAAGGACGCGGGCATCGAAGTGATCGAAAAGCGCATCACGCGCGACGAAGTCTATACGTGCGACGAAGCCTTCTTCACGGGCACGGCCGCCGAAGTCACGCCGATCCGCGAACTCGACAACCGCACGATCGGCTCGGGCACGCGCGGCCCGATCACGGAGAAGCTGCAATCGGGCTTCTTCGACATCGTGAACGGCAAGAGCGAGAAGTACGCGCACTGGCTGACGAAGATCTGAATTCCGCGGGCGCGGCATTGGCAAAATCAAGCTGGTCGCGCCCGTTCTCTGCATACAACGAGAAAGTCCCTATGAGCGAAATCAAGGAAATGCCGCTGGTCGAACTGTCGGCGAAAGATCTTCCTGCGTATTGCCCGAATCCGTCGATGCCGCGCTGGAGCAACCATCCGCGCGTCTTTATCGACGTGACTCATGGCGAAGCGCGCTGCCCCTACTGCAGCACGCGCTACAAGCTGAAAGAAGGCGAAGTGATCAAGGGCCATTGAGCCGCTGATTCGCTTCGTCTGCGGCGAGGGCTGCGGCGGCGCGCGGCGCGTCGTTTGCCTGGTCAGGCAAGCGGAACGCTGTATTTTCCGCCGCGCACGCCGATAAAGCCTGGGCCGTATGTAGCTCACAGTAGCGCACTATCCCTGACAACCCGGCACCGCGCGCCCCGAGCGCGCGGCGCCTTATTTTCGACACCGGAAACTCACCCTGATGCGTCGCGCGTTGGTTATCGCACCGAACTGGATCGGTGACGCATTGATGGCGCAGCCTTTGTTTGCGCGCCTCGTGAAATTGCATCCGCGCATCGCGATCGATGCCGTCGCGCCCAGCTGGGTCGCGCCCGTGCTCGAACGGATGCCTGAAATCCGCGATGTCTACGCCACCGATCTCGCGCACGGCAAGCTGCAGATGCTGCGCCGCTGGCAACTGGCGAGCGACTTGCGCGACGTCGGCTACGACGCGGCGTACGTGCTGCCCAATTCGCTGAAGTCCGCGCTGATTCCGTGGATGGCGGGCATTCCGCTGCGCATCGGCTATACGGGCGAGAGCCGTTACGGCCTGTTGAACGTGCGGCACGCGAACCCGCGCAAGGACGAGCGTCCGCCGATGGTCGGCCAGTACGCGGCGCTTGCCTACGCGCCCGGCGCCAAAGTGCCCGAAGATCTCGCGCCGCCCCGCCTCGACGCCGATCTGAACGAAGCGGCGCGCGTATCGACACGCTTCAATCTGGACACGCGCGTGCCGCTGCTGGTCTTCTGCCCCGGCGCCGAGTACGGTCCGGCGAAACGCTGGCCGCCCGAGCACTTCGCGGCGCTCGCGCAGATGGTCGGCCAGTCGTTCCCGTACACGAAGATCATTGCGCTCGGCTCGCCGAAGGACGCGCCCATCGCTCAGGCCATCGCCGACCGCGCGCCGAACGTGCGCAACCTGTGCGGCCAGACGGCGCTGGGCGAAGCCTGCGCGCTGATCTCGCGGGCCAGCGCCGTCGTCACCAACGACTCCGGGCTGATGCACGTCGCGGCCGCGCTGCGCCGGCCGCTCGTCGCCGTGTACGGATCGACCGATCCGCGCCACACACCGCCCTTGTCGGACCTCGCAAAGGTACAATGGCTGCATCTCGAGTGCAGTCCGTGCTTCCAGCGCGAATGTCCGCTGGGTCATCTGAACTGCCTGCGGCAACTGAGCGCCGAACAGGTATTCGACGACCTGCGCGGCATGTTGCTCGCGCAACGCTGACCGTCCGGCTCATCGAACGGTCTGCTGCGACATCGGTCGAGCTTCGTGCGGGCGCCGTCCCGCTTGCCTCTGCGGCGTCATGCTCGCGTCTTGCGGCGCGAGCATGCTGGCGGATGGCCTGCTGTACACCACTGACCCGCAACCGCGCGCGCAGCGCGCAAGAGACTGACAAGCCATGCCACGTTTTGCCCACATCTTCGAAGCCGCTGCGGACACGTTGAACGCTTATTACCAGGCGGTCGCGGAGGTCAATATCGACAGTTTGATGGGCCTGTGGATCGACGAGGAATTCGTCAGCTGCATCTGCGCCGACGGTTCGCATCTGCATGGCCTCGACGCGATCCGCTCGGGCCTGACCATTCAGCTCGAAGCGCAGCCGGTGTCGATCGAGCCGCTCGACATCCGCGTGTACGACAGCCTCGGCACCGTCGTCTATGCGATTGCCGAAGCGCACCGTCCGGCCGACCCGGCTGCCCTGCCGTCGATGATCTTCACCACCTACGTGATGGTCCACGAACGCGGCGAATGGAAGATCGCGCATATCCACGCGAGTGCGATGCCGAACGAAACAGCCTCGCAGTTTGCTGCCAAAATGAGACATGGTCAGGGCGCGCTGCACTGAAGCGTCCCGCGAGACCGCTTGAAAGAAGCTCCTGGGATCACCTCGGCCCGGAGTTTCGCCTGAATACCGGTGTTGGCATGAGCACGACCCACGACAAGAAAGCTTCTTCCAGACCGGCCCTCGATGCAACGGCGGCGGCTGTCGAGGCTGCTGTCGGCAGCACGCCCGTCGAAACCGCCATCGACATGCTGTACCGCCCGCCGCTCTGGCTGCCCAACAGCCACATCCAGACCATCATTCCCGCGCTGTTCGGGCGCCGCCCGGTCGTTGCCTACCGGCGCGAACGCTGGAACACGCCCGACGGCGATTTCATCGATCTCGACTGGCTCGCGCCCGATCCGCTCACGGGCTTCCGCGCGGCGGCGGGCGCGCCGCTCTTCGTGCTGTTCCACGGGCTCGAAGGCAGTTCGGACTCGCATTACGCGCGCACCCTGATGGCGGCCGCGTATGCGCGCGGCTGGCACGGCGTCGTGCCGCACTTTCGCAGTTGCAGCGGTCCGATGAACCTGCTGCCGCGCTTCTATCATCTCGCCGACAGCAACGAGGTCGACTGGGTGCTGCGGCGTCTGCGCGAGCGGCATACCGGACCGATCGTGGCCGCGGGCGTATCGCTGGGCGGCAACGTGTTGCTGCGCTGGCTCGGCGAGCGTCGCGAGGATGCGTCGATCATCGCCGCGGCCGCCGCGATCTCCGCGCCGCTCGACGTCCACGCGGGCGGCCGCGCGCTGTCGCAAGGCTTCGGCATGATCTACACGCGCAGCTTTCTGAAGACGCTCAAGCTGAAGGCGCAGCAAAAGCTCACGCAGTATCCCGGCCTGTTCGATCTGAACGACGTGCTCGGCTGCCGCACGATGCACGAGTTCGACGACGTCGTCACCGCCCCGCTGCACGGCTTTCGCAACGCCGACGACTACTGGACGCGCGCGACATCCCGGCCGCTGCTGCCCGAAATCACAGTGCCGACGCTCGTGCTCAACGCGCGTAACGACCCGTTCCTGCCGGGCGCCGTGCTGCCGTCGCGCAGCGAGGTATCATCGATGGTGGAACTCGATCAACCGGAGCATGGCGGACACGTCGGCTTCATGACGGGCCCCTTCCCCGGCCGGATCGACTGGCTTTCGCGCCGGGTCTTCGGCTATCTCGACCCGTTCACGCAACATGGATGACATCGTCAAGCAGGCACTGGCCAAATGGCCGAACGTGCCGCATTGCACCGGCTGGCTGCTGCTCGACCGGCGCGGCAACTGGCGCATGCGCGACGACGCTGCGCAAGCGGCCGGCGCGCCCGGCGAGCCGATCCGCCATACCGCCCTGCTCGGCTTCATCAATCGCAACTACGAAGCCGACGACGCAGGCCAATGGTTCTTCCAGAACGGGCCGCAGCGCGTGTACGTCGAACTCGGCTACACGCCGTTCGTCGTGCGGCTTGCCGTGGATGACGCCAGCGGCCAGCTCACGCTCACCGATCAGGCGGGCTCGGCCTTCGAACCGTCAGCCGTCTATCTCGACGACGAAGGCGGCATTCTGTTCACCGACCGCTCGACGCCCGCGCGTGTCGCCGTCCTGCACGACCACGATCTCGACCTGTTCTCCGAGCACGCCGACCTTGCGAGCGATGGACGAAGCGGCGAGTTTCGCTGGCGCGACGGCGTCGCGTTGAACCTGGAACCCGTACGCAAGTCGGAGGTCGAGAAGCGCTTCGGATTCATCGCAAGTCCTGCTGCGCGCGCAGCCGCAAGTTCGGACAACGCCTCGCACTAACTGCTGTTCTTCTCGTCCTCGCGCTCTTCCTTGTAGCGCGCCTCGAACTCGTGCAGACGCGCGTCGATCGTCGCAAGATCGTAGTAGCCGACCGACTTGATGTCGCGCGCTTCCTTCAGCTGGCGAATCGCCGACGGCCACGCCCCTTCCAGCGCGAACTTCTCCGCGAGCGCGCGATGCTGCGTCAGCGCATCGCCCGTACCGACGCTCGCCTGCGCCAGATAGCGCCACCAGACAGGCTGCTGCGGATCGGCGCGCGTCTCGCGCAGCGCCTGCGCCTGGGCTTCGTTGAAACGGCGCGCGGTGAGGAGCGTCTGCAGACGCATGTCGATGGCGGCGTGCGATTGCGGCCAGCGCTTTTGCGCGATTTCCGCGAGCCGCACGGCTTCGTCGTTGCGCCCCGAGCGCCGGGCCAGATCGACGGCAAGCACGTCGAGACTCGGCGAACTGCGCGTCGAGTCGCCCTCGGCGCGCTCGTTCGCATCGAACGCGGCGCGCGCATTGGCCAGCGACGTGGCCGCGTCGTCGTATCGGTCGATCAGCATCTGCGCGTAGGCGATGCCGTACCAGTTTGCCGCCACGTTCAGCGCCGTCCGGTCTTCGATCTCCGAGCGCATCCGCGAAATATCGTCGGCGTATTCACTGCGCGAGCGGTCCTGCAGCACGCGCGCCCGCGCGCGCACGAACGCATATTCCGACGACTGGCGCGGCTGCCGATAAGGCGAGCGACGCGCGCGGTCGGCCATGTCGGCGATCCGCTCGCCCGTCAGCGGGTGCGTGCGCGCGTACGCGGGCGCGCCCGCGTCGCTCATCGACGCGCGATCGAGCCGCTCGAAGAACGCCACCATTCCGTACGGGTCGTAGCCCGCGGCCGCGAGCATCTGGAAGCCGACTCGGTCCGCCTCGTGTTCGGCCGCGCGCGAGAAGCGCAGCTGATTGTCGACGGCATAGGCCTGCCCGCCGACCGCGATCGCGCTGCCCAGATCGCCGCTGTGCGCGAGCACGCCCGCCAGCACGCCGAGCAGCATGCCAGCGAGCGCCGCGTAGCCGCTGTGTTCGCCCGCCGTGATCATCCGCGCGATGTGCCGTTGCAGCACGTGACCCATTTCGTGACCGACGACGGAGGCCAGTTCCGATTCCGTCTGGGTCGCGACGATCAGCCCCGTGTTCACGCCGATAAAGCCGCCCGGCAGCGAGAACGCGTTGATCTGGGCGTCGCGCATCGCGAACAGATCGAAATCGGGACGATAGCCGCCGATATATTGCGCCGTCGCGGCCGCCGCAAGCCGCGCGGAAATCGAGTTCAGATAGTCGCGCACGAGCCAGTCGTCGATATAGTCGGGATCGCTGCGGACTTCGCGCATCACGCGCTCACCGAGCTTGCGTTCGGCTTGCGGCGTCAGCGATCCGCCCGAGCCGTCGCCAAGATCGGGCAGCTGTTGCGTCGACATCGGCGCGCGCAGGCTCGCGTTGCCGCCGGGGTTGCCCGAAAAGCGCGACTGCGCGCCGCCGTAGACGCCGAACACACCCTGCGCGATGTCGGGCGGCACGGAGGCGCTGCCGTACGTATCGAGCGGACCCGTGACGAGCGGCAGTTCCGACAGGTTCGACGGCTGCGCGACGATCGCGGGCGGAACGGCGAGCGTGACGGACAACAACGCAGCGAGAATCCGTTTCAGACGCATTGCGGGCGGTGGCGAGATCGAAAGCGGCGTAAGGCGCCGGAAGGAAAGGCCTGTTGCGATTGTACCCAGTGCCGTGCACGCGGCGGCTTGCGAAATGTGTCGCGTGTCGCGGGCAGAGCGCGAACGCACGTTGTGGGTTATCGTGAACTGCAGGCCCGCGCCCGACTGTCCGGCGGCGCTCGCGCTGCTATGATAGGCGCCCTCTGAAGGAGCCAAGCATGCCTGAACTCACTCATTTCGACGCGTCCGGCCAGGCGCATATGGTGGACGTCGGCGGTAAGGACGAGACGAAGCGCATCGCCGTCGCGCGCGGCACGATCCGCATGCTGCCCGCGACGTTCGACCTGATCCGCAAAGGCGAAGCCAAGAAAGGCGACGTGATCGGCATCGCGCGCATCGCCGCGATTCAAGGCGCGAAGCGCACCGCCGACCTGATTCCGCTATGTCATCCGCTGGCGCTCACGCGCGTCGCCGTCGATTTTGAACTCGATGAAACGGGACCGGCTGTGCATTGCCGCGTGCAGGTGGAGACGCTCGGGCGGACGGGCGTCGAGATGGAAGCGCTGACGGCCGTGCAGGTCGGCCTGCTGACCGTCTACGACATGTGCAAGGCGGTGGATCGCGGGATGACCATCACCGATGTGAAGGTGATGGAGAAGCATGGCGGGAAGTCGGGGGACTGGGTGGCGGAGTGACGTCTTGCTGCTGATTGCCGCCAGAAGGGGTTTCAATCTTTCTGACTGAGCGGCGCAGTTCGAGCGCCGCTCAGACTCGATGACGACGGGAAATCAGTCGTCGCCGTCATCCTCCTCATCGCTGTTGTTGATGTCCTTCGGCGGCGTTCCGTACTTCTTCATCAACTCCGCCTTGAACGCACCCAGCGTCTTCTGCTGATCGCACAGGTCGTAGAGATACGACAGCTGCGACGGCCAGTCATGCAGCTCTTCGGCGAAGATCTTCAGACGGTCGACGGTATCGAACGCGCCATTGGTGTCGCCGCTCAACGCCTGCAGCACGGCGTAACGGCGCAGCACCGTTTCGCCGGGCAGCAAGGCCATCGCCTGACGATGCATCGCCAGCTTGTGCGGCAGATCCTGCGAGTTCATCGGCAGGAGCGTCGCCATCCCATACTCGCCCCACGCGTTGAACAGGAACGACGGATCCTCGCGATACTGGTCGAACGGATGCGAGCCGTAGTACAGCACTTCCGAGCGCGCGTAATCGCGATAGATGGGATACAGCGCCGCCAGCCCACCAAAGACGATCACAAGGAACGCACCGAACGAGAAGCCGCCCGGAACCAGACGCAGCGGCTTCGTATCGAGCAGGCCGATCACGAACATCGCCGGCAGCAGGAAGAACATGTACTGCTGCGGATACTCGACGAGCGCGTGCATCACCAGCACACCGATCAGCGCGAGTCCGAACACGCGCGCGGCCGTGTGCGGCGCGCGCACGACACGCACGAACCACGCGGCCAGTCCGAGCAGCACGATGGCCACGCCGATCAGCCCTGTCTTCGCGAGCAGATCGATGAAGATGTCGTGCGAGTTGTTCGCGATCTCGACGCCGCCCAGCGACTTCACGAGATCAAACTGGTAACGCGGAAATTCGCCCCAGCCGACGCCCAGCAGCGGATGCGTGCGAAACATCGTCCAGCCGTACTTCCACAGCGCGAGTCGCGGCGCGATCTGGCTCGCGTCTTTCATCCGCTCGGCGGCGGATTGCGCGAGGTCGAGGTGGAAATGCACGTTCGCCCAACGGATCGCCGCATTCACCGCGAAGAACAGCACGGCCAGCACGACGGGAATCAGCCACTCGCGATTGCTGCGGCGGCGCGACGGATTGCGGCGCGTCTCCGCAAACGCCATCCAGAACCCGGCGACGACGATCACGCCCATCTGCAGCCACGGGCCGCGCGACACCGTCAACGCCAGGCCGCCCGAGAAAATCGCCGACACCAGCAGCCAGATGAACACGTTGATACGCCGCGTCTGCACGAGGTACATCGCACCCGCCGTCGCGAACGCGATATACGTCGCCAGGTGATTGGCCTGCGCCATGTTGCCGAACGGCCTGCGTTCGGTCAGCACGCTGTACGCGACCACCAGCGGCGTCACCTTCACTTCGAGGTGAAACAGCTGGATCGTCTGGCAGAAGACCGCGAAGAGCCCGCCGACGACCAGCGCGAACGCCGCCACCGTGAACGCGTTTTCCGTCAGGTTCGCCCGGCTGAAACCGAAGCCCGCGTGCGTCGCCATGAACGCGGCAAGCAGGAAACCGGCGCCGAGCCAGTTCATAGACGGCTGCGCGACAGGCAGCACGATCGACTGCGCGACCAGCACGAGCCCGAAGCCCAACGGCACCAGCGAGACGACAGGCGACGCGAAAGCCACGCGCGGCCGTGCCGTCGACACCAGCAACGCGACGCCCGCGCCCAGCAGCAGATAAAGCGACAACGCCGTGAACTCGGCGTAGAAGGTCGGAATCGGGTACGTGTGATTGACGACTGCGTACGGCAGGATCAACGCACACGCCAATATGAACAGTGAAAGATAGCGCGCGAAGGGGGTGGGCATGAGTAACCGGGGGCGTCAGCAACCGGCGCACTATACAAAAAAATCCTTACGCTGTGCGTCGGGTCGACTGAAATAACCCGGAATCAGGCCACGGCACGGAAACTTTTGCCGCGGCCTGCGATACCCGATCGATTTATACCGGGCTCATGTTGCGAACCGTTCGCGCCCGATCAGCCACGGCACTCGGGCGGTGCGAGATTCGACGCGAGCGTCGGCGCATCGACGGGCAACGGGCCTGCACCCGGCGCCGGCAGAGACGACGCTGCCTTGCCGCCCGCGAAGCATTCCCACGTGATGGTCCCCTTCTGCGCGGAGCCCTTCGCCAACGCGACGCGCGCGGTCGGCGTGTCGGCATTGTCAGGCGCGGACGGCACGAACACGATCGTGTTCGAACCGTCGTCGGCGACACGCGTGGTGAACGCAACCGTAATCTGGCCTGTGTCGTCGTCGATATGGATGGACTGAACGTTGCGCGTGGCAGGCGGCGACGCGTAGCCGCTGCCGAACGCATTGCCGCTCCCCGCGTTTTCGCCGACCGTCAACTGCGCAGCGGCCGCGAGCGACAGCCCTTCGCCGACGCGGCTGCGCGCCAGATAGTCCTGATACGCAGGAATCGCATACGCGGCGATCACGCCGACGATAGCCAGCACGATCATCAGTTCGATCAGCGTGAATCCCCACAAACGTTTGATACGCGAAAGCGCGGTAGGCCAGGCGCGCTGGGCGCGCACGAGCGGACGGCGAGCATAAAGCTTGGACAACGAAGCAACGGCAACAGTAGCGATCATCGGCAGACTCCTCAAAACGAAAGCGCCTGCCCCGGGAATCAGGACAGGCGCTTCGATCGTAGCGAGCCGCCGTTTGCGCCGGCAGTCGGCCAGATGGCTAGCCGAACGGCTAATGGCGCGCGGGCGGACGCGCCCGTAAAGTGAATGCGCTCAGTGCGTACCGTTCGGCGAGTCGCCAGCAATGCGCGCCGCGTTGCGCCGCTTCAGCGCGTATCCGACGATCACGACGAACAGCGCACAGACGATGCTCATGCCGTATTCGGCAACGGGCGTATCGAGGACGGGCCAACGGTCGCCTGCGGGGTCGTTGACGATCAGGCCGCCCGCGATCCATCCAAGGAGCGCGCCGCCAAACGTGACGACGGCCGGGTAGCGGTCGAGCAGCTTGAGCACGAGCTGGCTGCCCCAGACGATCAGCGGAATGCTGACGATCAGCCCGAACACGACGAGCGCGATGCGGTGATGAGGCTCGGCGGCTTCGGCAGCGCCCGCAATGGCGATCACGTTGTCGAGGCTCATCACGGCGTCGGCCACGATGATCGTCTTGATTGCCGTGATCAGCTTGTCGGCGGGTTTGACGTTGGCGTGCGCGTCGGGCGCGGGCGCCAGCAGGCGCACGCCGATCCAGATCAGCAGCAGGCCGCCCGCGAACTTGAGCAACGGCACGTCAAGCAGTGCGACGGCAAACGCAATCAAGGCTACGCGCAGCACGATCGCGCCGAGCGTGCCCCACAGCACGCCCTTCGTGCGTTGCGCGGACGGCAGGTTGCGGCAGGCGAGCGCGATCACGACAGCGTTGTCGCCACCCAGCAGGATGTCGATGACGATGATCTGGAAGACGGCGCCCCAATGGAGCGTAGTGAGGAATTCGAGCATGGAAAGCAGGATAGAAGGTAGCGAAAGCGAACGGCAACAAAAAAGCGAGGCAGCAATTGCTCGCTCCCTCGCTTGTCATTGCGTCTTACGAAAGGCCTTCGTAAGAGTATCAAAAAACGCCGGTATCGACCGGCGTTTCTTGAGCTTGCCGCAACCCTTCTTACAGCACCGACTTCAGCAGACGGGCCATTTCCGACGGGTTCTTCGTGACCTTGATGCCACAGGCGTCCATGATTTCCAGCTTCGCGTCGGCCGTATCCGCACCGCCCGAGATCAGCGCGCCGGCGTGGCCCATGCGCTTGCCCGGAGGCGCCGTGACGCCAGCGATGAAGCCAACCACCGGCTTCTTCATGTTGTCCTTGATCCAGTACGCAGCGTTCGCTTCGTCCGGGCCGCCGATTTCACCGATCATGATCACGGCGTCCGTATCCGGATCGTCGTTGAACATCTTCATCACGTCGATGTGCTTCAGACCGTTGATCGGATCGCCGCCGATACCGACTGCCGACGACTGGCCGAGGCCCAGTGCCGTCAGCTGGCCGACTGCTTCATACGTCAGCGTGCCCGAACGCGACACGACGCCGATGCGGCCCTTGCGGTGGATGTGACCCGGCATGATGCCGATCTTCAGTTCGTCCGGCGTGATCGTGCCCGGGCAGTTCGGTCCGAGGAGCAGCGTCTTGCGGCCTTCGCGGCGCATACGGTCCTTCACTTCGATCATGTCGCGGACGGGGATGCCTTCCGTGATACAGATCGCGAGATCGAGGTCGGCTTCGACGGCTTCCCAGATCGCAGCAGCAGCGCCTGCGGGCGGCACGTAGATGACCGAAACGGTCGCGCCCGTTTCTGCCTTCGCTTCCTTGACGCTTGCGTAGATGGGAATGCCTTCGAAATCTTCGCCGGCCTTCTTCGGGTTCACGCCAGCGACGAATGCTTCGCGGCCGTTTGCGTATTCACGGCATGCGCGCGTGTGGAACTGACCGGTCTTGCCGGTGATGCCCTGCGTGATGACCTTGGTGTCTTTGTTGATCAGAATCGACATGTATTGACCTCTGTTCGTTTGGTGGCGTGCGGGTGGCGTCTGGCGCGGCGAGAAACTCGCCGCACGCGCCCTTCACACGCCGCCATTCGTAATCCGGTAATGAGCGCCCCTGGCGATCAGGCCTTGCCTGCGGCGGCCGCGACGACCTTCTGCGCAGCTTCTTCCATGCTGTCCGCCGAGATGATCGGCAGGCCGGAGTCAGCCAGCATCTTCTTGCCGAGGTCTTCGTTCGTGCCCTTCATGCGCACGACGAGCGGCACTTGCAGATCGACCGCCTTCGAAGCCGCGATCACGCCTTCCGCGATCACGTCGCAACGCATGATGCCGCCGAAGATGTTGACGAGAATCGCCGTCAGGTTCGGGTTCTTCAGCATCAGCTTGAACGCTTCCGTGACCTTCTCGGTCGTAGCTCCACCGCCGACGTCCAGGAAGTTCGCCGGCTCGCCGCCGAACAGCTTGATCGTGTCCATCGTCGCCATGGCCAGACCGGCGCCGTTCACCAGACAGCCGATGTTGCCGTCGAGCGAGATGTACGCGAGGTCGAACTTCGATGCTTCGACTTCAGCCGGATCTTCTTCGTCCAGATCGCGGTAAGCGACGATTTCCGGATGACGGAACAGTGCGTTCGAGTCGAAGTTGAACTTGGCGTCCAGTGCGATCACCTTGCCGTCGCCCGTCAGGATCAGCGGGTTGATTTCGGCCAGCGATGCGTCCGTTTCCCACGTTGCCTTGTACAGGCCTTGCAGGATCGTGCGAGCTTGCGGGATCGAAGCGTCGGGCACGCCGATCTTCTTCGCCAGATCGTCGGCTTCCGCGTCGAGCAGACCCTTCGACGGATCGACGGCGACCTTGTGGATCGCTTCGGGCGTCTTGGCTGCGACTTCTTCGATGTCCATACCGCCTTCGCTCGAGGCCATCACGACGACCTTTTGCGACACGCGATCGATCACCAGACCGACATACAGTTCCTTCTTGATGTCAGCGCCTTCTTCGATCAGCAGACGATTCACCTTCTGGCCTTCCGGGCCCGTCTGGTGCGTGACGAGTTGCATGCCGAGGATCTGGTTCGCGTATTCGCGGACCTGTTCCAGCGACTTCGCGACCTTCACGCCGCCACCCTTGCCACGGCCACCCGCGTGGATCTGAGCCTTGACGACCCACACCGGGCCACCGAGCTCTTCAGCGGCCTTGACCGCATCATCCACCGAGAAGACCGGCTTGCCGCGCGGTACCGCGACTCCGAATTTCCGCAGGATTTCCTTACCCTGGTACTCGTGAATCTTCATGCGTGATTCCCTTCAGTCTGAGAGTTGGATTGAACTTCGCTTCCGCCTGGACCGCTCACTCGGGACGCGCCGTCTTCACGGCCTGTCCGTCGGCTGCGGCATCCGCGCGATCCGCTGAACGCGGCGCGTGCCCGTACCAGCGCGGATAAAACTGTCGCACCGCCTCGCCATCGAACCGCAGCGCATGGCAGCGGCCCAACTGGAATGGCGGCTTGTCGTTTGATTGCTCGCTTGCCTGTTCGCCTGCTTGCGCGCTCGAAGCGTTGTCTTGGGCGTCTCGTCCGTTGCTGCCCTGCGTGCCGTTGGCCTGGTCGTCCGTCGATCCATCCCCGCTTCCCGGCCTGCCTTTGTCCGTGTTCCACACGTCGCCTGCGAATGCCTGAATGGCGGCAGTCGGCAGGATTGCGCACAACTCGGTGAGATGCGTGCAACCAGCCGTGCCGGCCAGCAAACGGGCAGCATCGCGACGGAAGTTCTGGAAAAGGTTGAGCCCGATGAGGGCGCGATAGGCGGGATTGGAGGCTTCGCACAGACCGGGATACGGAACCCAGTCGGACGACGCTTCGGCGTCGACGACATTGAGCTTGCGATCGATCGTGATGCGGAGCCAGAGTTCATGGATCGGCGAGCCGTTCGGCCGGACACCCGACGCAAGCGTCACATCGCGTGGCTTTTCGTCGGTGAGGCATGCCTCGATATCCCACAGGCCATCTTCACGCTCATATGCGTCCGCTCGGATTGCGCGGCGATGGCGCAACTGTCGGGACACTGGCGGAGAAAGCGGCATGCGAGAACAAAGGCCGGATTTAAGAACCGTTGAATTTTAGCATACTGGGTATTTGAGACTGGCCGAAGCCCGCAGGGGCGTGATGGGCGGGCTTTCAGCGCTCCTGGCGCGCGACATTTCGGCGCAGTGCTTCTTGCGGCGCATCAATTGCGCGACGCATGTGCCTGACAGGCTATTCCGACGCGAAGTCTTCGTCGACGCCCTTGAGAATTTTCCCGATGATGCCCTGCGAGAAGCCTCGCGTCGCGAGAAAACGCGCCTGTTTCGCACGTTCATTCGGTGTCTCGGGCAACGAGCCGAACTTCTTGCGCCAGACGGCTCGGGCGCGCGCCAGTTCGGTTTCACGCAGCTGCGCGCTGACTTCTTCGACGAGTTCCTGCCCGACGGCATGCCGCTTGAGTTCGTTGACGATGCGACCGGCGCCCATGCGCGACGCACGCCGGTGAATCAGGCTTTCGGCGAAACGGGAGTTCGACAGCCAGCCTTCGCGTTCGAGCGAATCCAGCAAGGTGTCGATCGAATCGCCCTCTTCCGCGTAGGGCGCGAGCTTACGCGACAACTCCGCGCGACTGTACTCGCGGCGCGAAAGATACCCAAGTGCGCGGCCTTTGAGCGAACGTACGGGACGGTTTGAAGCGCGGTTTGCTTTGTCAGCGGATTTGGCTTCGCCTGGTTGGCGACGCGAGCGCGTGTAGGTTGTTTCGCCGGAGTCGGTGCTGCTGGCGCTGTCAGCGCTGCCGACGTTCGAGACCCGGCCACGCGAAGATGGGCCAACGCCTGCGGCTCGATCATGAGCGTCGAAGGATTCGAACGGATCGAAGTCGTCATCCGACGATGAGCCGTATGAAGACGATGCCGCTGTAGAAGCAGTCGGCGTTGCAGCAGACGAGCTTGAAGAAGAACGTGACGACGATTCGAATGCCTCGTCGTCACGCGGGCCGCCCGTATTGCGTCCTTCACCCGCAACCGGGGAAGCAGAGCGGCCCTTGCGTATCACGCGACGATTACTCCTCTTCGCCCACTTCCTCGTCGGCACTGACGGCAGCGCCCGCCGGCATTGCGTTCACGCCGAGCGATTCGCGGATACGGTTTTCGATCTCACGCGCGATGTCTGCGTTTTCGCGCAGGAATTCACGCGCGTTGTCCTTGCCTTGACCGATACGTTCGCCGTTGTAGCTGTACCAGGCGCCCGCCTTGTCGACGATCTTCGCCTGCACGCCGAGATCGATGATTTCGCCCTGACGCGAAATGCCCTCGCCGTACAGGATGTCGAAGATCGCTTCGCGGAACGGCGGCGAGACCTTGTTCTTCACGACCTTCACGCGCGTTTCGTTGCCGATCACTTCGTCGTTCTTCTTGATCGAACCGATACGGCGAATGTCCAGACGCACCGATGCGTAGAACTTCAGCGCGTTACCACCCGTGGTGGTTTCCGGGTTGCCGAACATCACGCCGATCTTCATGCGGATCTGGTTGATGAAGATCACGAGGCAGTTCGTGCGCTTGATCGTGCCCGTCAGCTTACGCAGCGCCTGCGACATCAGACGCGCTTGCAGACCCGGCAGCGAGTCGCCCATTTCGCCTTCGATTTCAGCCTTCGGCACGAGCGCCGCGACCGAGTCGATCACGATCATGTCGATCGAACCCGAACGCACGAGTGCGTCCGCGATTTCGAGCGCCTGTTCGCCCGTGTCCGGCTGCGAAACCAGCAGTTCGCTGACGTTCACGCCGAGCTTTTGCGCGTATTGAATGTCGAGTGCGTGTTCCGCGTCGATGAACGCTGCCGTGCCGCCGAGCTTCTGCATTTCGGCAACGACCTGAAGCGTCAGCGTCGTCTTACCCGACGATTCCGGTCCGTAGATTTCCACCACACGGCCACGCGGCAGACCGCCAACGCCCAGCGCGATGTCGAGGCCCAGCGATCCCGTGGAGACCACCTGAATGTCTTCAACTGCCTCACCCTGGCCGAGCCGCATGACCGACCCTTTGCCGAACTGCTTTTCGATCTGCGCAAGCGCGGCAGCGAGTGCCTTGCTCTTTTCCGCAGTCAGTCCAGCCGAGCCTTTCTTGCTTTCTTCCATGAATCGTCCTTTGCTATGATGAACGGCGTCTGAGGCAGGTGCGCCGGCCGTTTCGAGCCCGGGCTCAACAACCAGCACGCTAAACGCAGACACTGTATAAAAAAACAGTAGTTTTGGCAAGCACGTTTCGCATGCGGACGTCCACATGTGCAAACGGACAACACCCGACTACCCACAAAATTTTTCGGAGACGCTGTGCGCCGGAGCGCCCCGGTGCCGGCCGGGCAGGGCGCATCATGCGAATTCTCATTGCCGAAGACGACAGCATACTCGCGGACGGTCTCGTCCGATCACTCCGCCAATCGGCATACGCCGTCGACCATGTGAAGACGGGCGCGGAAGCCGACACCGCGCTGTCGATGCAGACTTTCGACCTGCTCATCCTCGATCTCGGCCTGCCGAAAATGTCCGGCCTCGAAGTGCTGCGGCGGCTGCGCGCGCGCAATTCGAATCTCCCCGTGCTGATCCTGACCGCGGCCGACAGCGTCGACGAACGCGTGAAGGGCCTCGATCTCGGCGCCGACGACTACATGGCCAAGCCCTTCGCGCTCAACGAACTCGAAGCGCGCGTGCGTGCGCTGACGCGGCGTGGCGCGGGCGGCGGGCCGACCGTCGTCAAGCATGGCTCGCTGTCGTTCGACCAGGTCGGTCGAATTGCCTATGCCAACGAGCAGGTTATTGATCTGTCGGCGCGTGAGCTAGGATTGCTCGAAGTCCTGTTGCAGCGGATCGGGCGGCTGGTGTCGAAAGAACAGCTGGTCGACCATCTGTGCGAATGGGGCGAAGAGGTCAGCAACAACGCGATCGAAGTCTACGTGCACCGGCTGCGCAAGAAGATCGAGCCGAGCGGCGTGCGCATCATCACCGTGCGCGGGCTGGGTTACTGTCTCGAGAAGACGACGCCCGCTCAGCCAACGCCGCAGACAACCGGGGCCGAGTCTTCCGACGCGTCCGCTGCCATGCCCGCTAGCCACTACTTCAAGTAAGGCGCTCCATGTCCGTCCGCGCACCACGCGCCACGGCGCACGCGGCGGATCTCGACGAAATCCGCGACGCGCGCTACGCCAATCCGTTTGCGCCGCCCGATGAAACCGAGGCGCAGGCGGAAACGCGTCCGCGTTCGCTGTTCGGGGAAATCCTCGACTGGATGCTCGCCCCGCTGCTGCTGCTGTGGCCGATGAGCCTGGCTGTCACGTATCTGGTCGCGAAGTCGATCGCGAACGGACCGTTCGATCGCGCGCTGGAAACGGACGCCTATGTGCTCGCACGGCAGATTCACCCGGTGAACGGCGTCGCCGAACTGACGCTGCCCGATTCGACGCGCGACTTTCTGCGTGCCGACAATATAGACAGCGTGTTCTATCAGGTGCTCGGCACGCGTGGCGAACTCGTGACGGGCGATCGCGATATGCCGCTGCCGCGCGAGGAAGACCGGCCGCAGCCGGGGATCGTCGAGTTTCGCGACGACATGCTGCGCGGCAATGACATCCGCGTCGCGTACACGACCGTCGAGTTTCCGCAGACGCCGGGCGCGCAGCCCGTGCTGGTGCAGGTGGCCGAAACGCTCGACAAACGCAGTGCGCTCGCCAACGACATCATCAAAGGCGTGATCCTGCCGCAGTTCGTGATCCTGCCGCTCGCCATTCTTCTTGTGTGGTTCGGGCTGTCGCGCGGTCTCGCGCCACTGCACGCGCTGCAGGCGCATATCCGCGCGCGCCGCCCCGACGATCTGTCGCCGCTCGAAGCACGTCGCGCGCCGCCCGAAATCGAGCCGCTCGTCACGTCCTTCAATGACTTGCTGACGCGCCTCGAACAGAACATGGAACTGCAGAAGCGCTTCATCGCCGATGCCGCGCATCAGATGAAAACGCCGCTCGCAGGCTTGCGCACGCAGGCGGAACTGGCGCTGCGACAGGAGGCGTCGTCGGAGGTGCATCGTTCGCTCGAGCAGATCGCGACGAGTTCTGAACACGCGGCGCGCCTCGTCACACAGTTGCTCGCGCTGGCGCGCGCGGAGAACCGCATGTCCGGGCAGGTTTTTGCGCCCGTCGAATTGGGCGACGTCGCGCGCAGCGCGGTGCGCGACTGGATCCAGGCAGCGCTCGCCAAGCAGATGGATCTCGGCTACGAAGGACCGGAGACGCCGGAAGAAACCATCGAAGTCGAAGGCAATGCCGTGATGCTGCGCGAGATGCTGTCGAATCTCATCGATAACGCTATCCGCTATACGCCCGCGGGCGAACGGATCACCGTGCGGGTGCGGCGAGACGCGGCCGCCCGCATGGCACATGTCGAAGTGGAAGACACGGGGCTGGGCATTCCGGCCGCCGAACGGGAGCGCGTCGTCGAGCGCTTCTACCGGATTCTCGGCCGCGAAGGCGACGGCAGCGGACTGGGCCTCGCGATCGTCCGCGAGATCACGACCATGCATGGCGGCACCCTCGCCATCGAAGACAATGTCTATCAGACATCGCCGCGCCTCGCGGGAACGCTCGTCCGTGTCAGCTTACGGATCATGGATCGTGCACAGGACTTACCCTAATCTGTCAGCTTTCGCCATTTCAGTCAGCAATCATATATCGTGACTTTAGAGAATTTAGCGACATGAATTCATGACGTTAGATGAATATGCCGGCGCGTTGACCGACGCAACACATTCTCAAAGGACATCCTTCCGAGTCAGAAGGCCGTAAGTTTCCGCTCCAATAATCGCTACACGGCAACGCCTGTCCAGGCGAACCGCGACTGATATCAATACTGGAGACGACATATGGCTACCGTAAGCGGGCAAATCTCGCACGCGCCGATGACGAAAGAAGAGAAACGGGTAATCTTCGCGTCATCGTTGGGCACGGTTTTCGAGTGGTACGACTTTTATCTGGCCGGCTCGCTGGCGGCCTTCATCAGCAAGAGCTTCTTCTCCGGCGTCAATCCGACGGCCGGCTTCATCTTCACCCTGCTCGGCTTCGCGGCCGGCTTCGCGGTGCGTCCGTTCGGCGCGCTGGTGTTCGGGCGACTCGGCGACATGGTCGGCCGCAAGTACACGTTCCTGATCACGATCGTCATCATGGGTCTGTCGACCTGCGTGGTCGGCTTCCTGCCCGGCTACGCGGCCATCGGCATGGCATCGCCCGTGATCTTCATCGCGATGCGTCTGTTGCAGGGCCTCGCGCTCGGTGGCGAGTACGGCGGTGCGGCCACGTACGTCGCGGAACATGCACCGGCAAACCGTCGCGGCTTCTACACCGCCTGGATCCAGACGACGGCAACGCTCGGCCTGTTCCTGTCGCTGCTCGTGATTCTCGGCGTGCGCACGGCAATGGGCGAAGACGCGTTCGGCACGTGGGGCTGGCGCATTCCGTTCGTCGCTTCGCTGGTGCTGCTCGGCATTTCGGTCTGGATTCGTATGCAACTGCACGAGTCGCCGGCTTTCGAACGGATCAAGGCTGAAGGCAAGACGTCGAAGGCTCCGCTGTCGGAAGCGTTCGGCCAGTGGAAGAATCTGAAGATCGTCATTCTGGCTCTGATCGGCATCACGGCTGGCCAGGCAGTTGTCTGGTACACGGGCCAGTTCTATGCGCTCTTCTTCCTGACGCAAACGCTGAAGGTCGACGGTGCAAGCGCGAACATCCTGATCGCGATCGCGCTGCTGATCGGCACGCCGTTCTTCCTGTTCTTCGGTTCGCTGTCCGACCGCATCGGCCGCAAGCCGATCATCATGGCGGGCTGCCTGATCGCCGCGCTGACGTACTTCCCGCTCTTCAAGGCGCTCACGCACTACGCGAACCCGGCACTCGAAGCCGCGACGCAGAAGGCACCGATCGTCGTGATCGCCAATCCGGACGAGTGCTCGTTCCAGTTCAACCCGGTCGGCACGTCGAAGTTCACGAGTTCGTGCGACATCGCGAAGAGCGCACTGTCGAAGGCAGGCCTGAACTACGACAACGTGGCGGCACCGGCGGGCACGCTGGCGCAGATCAAGGTCGGCGACACCACCATCGACACGTTTGACGGCAAGGCCGCCGACGCGAAGGAGGCGGGCAAGACGTTCGACAAGAACCTGAGCACATCGTTGAAAGCGGCCGGCTATCCGCCAAAAGCCGATCCATCGCAGATCAACTGGCCGATGACGGTCGTGATCCTGACGATTCTCGTGATCTACGTGACGATGGTGTACGGGCCAATTGCGGCGATGCTCGTCGAGATGTTCCCAACGCGGATCCGCTACACATCGATGTCGCTGCCGTATCACATCGGCAATGGATGGTTCGGCGGTTTCCTGCCGGCGACGGCCTTCGCGATCGTCGCGGCCAAGGGCAACATCTACTCCGGGCTGTGGTATCCGATCATCATCGCGCTCGCCACGTTCGTGATCGGTCTGCTTTTCGTGAAGGAGACCAAGGACTCCAACATCTACGCTCAGGACTGAGCGCGGGGTAATCTGGAGTTCTCGCAAAAAGTTGCCGCGCGGGGGTTGACAGCCCCCGCCGGCATCTTCATAATTTCGCTTCTGTCGGCGAATTAGCTCAGTCGGTTAGAGCGACGGAATCATAATCCGCAGGTCCGGGGTTCGAATCCCTGATTCGCCACCAAATGCAAGAAGCCGCTGTTTCTCACGAAACAGCGGCTTTTTCATTTCCAGCGCCGCCTGAAAGAACCAAAGATCGATCGAAGACCGCGCAACCAACGTGGTCGCGCGCAGAGCGTCTCACCGATCCACAATCCGCGTCAGATTCCCCCGCACCTTCTGCAGCAGAGAAATCAACTGCTTCGCCTCTTCGTCGGTGAGCCCGCTCAGGCCTTCGGCGGCAACCTGATCGCCCACGCGCTTCGCTTCATCCAGCGTCTTCTCGGCTTTCTCGGTGATCCGAATCTGCTTCTCGCGCCTGTCGCGCGGATTGCCGATCCGTTCGATCCAGCCGCCCTCCTCCATCCGGTCCAGCAGCCGTCCAGCCGAAATCGGCGCGACTTCCAGCAAATCGGCGAGCCGCGCCTGGTTGATGTCGCCATAGAACGACAAATACGCGAGCGCGCGGCACTGCGCGCGCGTGAGGTCGATCGAAAGCCGCGCGAGATCGTCGAACCGCTTGCCGACAAGTCTGCCGACATCGGAAATGAGAAAGCCGAAACGCTCGTCAAAGTGAGTTTTCATCGCGCGATTATACGAAGTGGTTTCGTGCAAACAGGCGAAAAACGCCCAAAACGCGCAGCGTACAACGACTCCGGGAAATTCAGCGTATCCATAGAAAAGCGTCGTCGATACAATAAGCATGCTTACTATTTTCCAAGACTCGCTTCATGGCCTCCGATTTGCCGGCAGCAAAACCCGCCGTCGAGCTGAACCGCCCGATGATCACGATCGCGATCATGCTCGCGACCTTGATGCAGACGCTCGACAGCACCATCGCCAACGTCGCGCTGCCGCATATGCAAGGCAGCTTGTCGGCGTCGCAGGATGAGATCACGTGGGTGCTCACGTCGTACATCGTGGCCGCCGCGATCGCGACGCCGCTCACCGGCTGGCTGTCCGACCGGCTGAGCATCAAGCGTCTGCTGATGTTCGCGATCGGCGGCTTTACGCTCGCGTCGGCGCTGTGCGGGCTGTCCGAAACGCTGACGCAGATCGTCGCGTCGCGGCTGCTGCAAGGCATTTTCGGCGCGTCGCTCGTGCCGTTGTCTCAATCGATCCTGCTCGACATCAATCCGCGCGACAAGCAGGGCCAGGCGATGGCCGTGTGGGGCATGGGCGTGATGGTCGGGCCGATTC
Organism: Paraburkholderia sabiae; assembly: GCF_030412785.1. NCBI lineage: Bacteria > Pseudomonadati > Pseudomonadota > Betaproteobacteria > Burkholderiales > Burkholderiaceae > Paraburkholderia > Paraburkholderia sabiae. The sequence continues at coordinate 517,843 of NZ_CP125295.1, read as the reverse complement.
TCGGTCCGACGCTCGGCGGCTGGCTCACCGACAGCTACAACTGGCGCTGGGTGTTCTTCATCAACGTGCCGATCGGCGCGTTCGCGCTGTTCGGCGTGTTGACCTTTCTGCCGTCGCGCGAACCGAAGCACGATGCAAAATTCGACGCGTTCGGCTTCGCGACGCTCGGCCTCGCAATCGGCGCATTGCAGGCGATGCTTGACCGCGGCGAACAGCTCGACTGGTTCGGCTCGAATGAAATCGTGATCGAAGCGCTGGTCGCGGCGATCAGCTTTGCGTTCTTCGTCGCGCACACGGCGACCGTCGGCAAGAAGTCGTTCTTCAAATACGAACTGCTGAAGGACCGCAACTTCGCGACGGGCACGTTCTTCATTTTCATCATCGGCGCGGTGATGTACGCGACGCGCGCGCTGCTGCCGCCGATGCTGCAAAACCTGATGAACTATCCCGTCGCCACGACGGGTCTCGTGACGGCGCCGAGCGGCGCGGGAACGATGATCGCGATGCTGTTCGCGGGGCGCCTGCTCAAGCACATCGACGCGCGGCTGATGCTGCTCGCAGGCTTCATCGTGTCGGCGTTCGCGCTCTGGCAGATGATGCAATACACGATCGTGCTGTCGGCGTCGGACATCGTGTGGCCGGGCGTGATTCAGGGCTTCGGCCTCGGACTCGTGTTCGTGCCGCTGAGCGCACTGACGTTCTCGACGCTCACGCCGGCGTTGCGCGCCGATGGCACGGCGACTTACAGCCTGATGCGCAACATCGGCAGCAGTATCGGCATTTCGATCGTGCAGACGCTGCTCACGCGCAACACGCAGGTCGCGCATTCGGATCTCGCCGCGAACGTGACGGCCTACAACCCCCTCGTTCAGCCCATGCTCGACACCGGTTCGCGCATGAACATGGCCGTGCTCGATGTGTCGATCACACAGCAGGCCGCGATGATCGCGTATCTGAACGACTTCAAGCTGATGTTCGTCGCGACGTTGTTCGTGATTCCGCTCGTGCTGCTGATCCGTCCGTCGCGCAAAGCGCCCGACGAATCGGTCGCGCATGCGGCAATGGATTGAACCGATAGAAAACCACGAGCCGATCAGCCTTCGATCCTTCCACGCGTCACACCCAGCAGCGAGGCCATCGCATGCCGCGCGCGCGGCGAATCGCGATCGCGGATCGCTTCGAACACCGCCGTATGTTCGGCGAGCGACGCGTTGAACACATCGGCGCGCTTCGCATTGAGCCGCAACTGCGCTTCGAGCGTGCGTTCGATCAGCGTGCCGAGCGGCACCAGCAGTTCGTTGCTGCACGCGGCGAGCACGCTCAGATGAAACTGCAGATCGGCGCGCACCCATTCGTCGACGTTGCGCGCCGCGACCATCGACGAATGCGCGGCATCGAGCGCGCCGAACGTCGAATCGCTGTGCGACGCCGCGGCGAGTCCCGCCGCATACGGCTCGATCATCTCGCGCATTTCCTGAAGCTTGAGCGCGAAATCCATCGCGGGCGCGACACGCGAATACCAGTCGAGCACATCGGCATCGAGCAGATTCCACGCGGGCTTCGGACGCACACGCGTGCCCACCCGAGGCCGCGATTCGATCAGCCCTTTCGACGTCAACGTGCGCAACGCTTCGCGCAGCACCGTGCGGCTGACACCGAACGTCTCCATCAGCTCCGCTTCGCGCGGCAGGACGGATTCCGGCGCGTAGTCGCCGCGCAGGATGGCTGTGCCGAGCAGCCAGGCGACGCGGCCGTGCAGATCTCGCTGCATCACGATTCCCCTCATGCTGTTTTTAGTTTTTGCTCGACCTCGCCTGAATGGGCGACGCGAACCGCCCGCGATTATCGGCGATAGCGGGCGCAAAACCCACCGTCGCCAAAGCAAAACCCTGCGACAAATAATACTATTAATAGTATTTTACGGCGATTTTGCGGTAGCATGTGGCTCCTCAACGGCCGCACGAGCCGCGTCCATTTAACGGGACGAACGGGCAAGGCGGCCACCAACCGCAATCGGCATTCGCAAGCTAAGGAGACGTCCCCATGAAGATCACCAAAATCGAAACATTCATCGTTCCGCCGCGCTGGTGTTTCGTGAAGATCGAGACCGACGAAGGCATCGTCGGCTGGGGCGAACCGGTTGTCGAAGGCCGCGCGCATACGGTCGCTGCCGCCGTCGACGAACTCTCCGACTATCTGATCGGCAAGGATCCGCGCAACATCGAGGACCACTGGCAGGTCATGTACCGCGCCGGCTTCTATCGCGGCGGTCCGATTTCGATGAGCGCGATCGCGGGCGTCGATCAGGCGCTGTGGGACATCAAGGGCAAATTCCACGGCGTGCCCGTGCACACGCTGCTCGGCGGCCAGGTGCGCGACCGCATCAAGGTGTATTCGTGGATCGGCGGCGACCGTCCGAGCGACGTCGCGAACAACGCACGCGCCGTCGTCGATCGCGGCTTTAAGGCCGTGAAGATGAACGGCTCGGAAGAACTGCAGATCATCGACACCTTCGACAAGGTCCAGGGCGTCATCAACAACGTCGCCGCTGTGCGCGAAGCGGTCGGCCCGAACGTCGGCATCGGCGTGGACTTCCACGGCCGCGTGCACAAGCCGATGGCGAAGGTGCTCGCGAAAGAACTCGATCCGTTCAAGCTGATGTTCATCGAGGAGCCGGTGCTGTCGGAGAACGTCGAGGCACTGCGCGACATCGTCAACCAGACGAGCACGCCGATCGCGCTCGGCGAGCGTCTCTACTCGCGCTGGGACTTCAAGCACATTCTCGCGGGCGGTTACGTCGACATCATCCAGCCGGACGCGTCACACGCAGGCGGTATCACGGAATGCCGCAAGATCGCATCAATGGCGGAAGCCTACGACGTCGCGCTCGCGCTGCACTGCCCGCTCGGCCCGATCGCGCTCGCAACGTGTCTGCAGATCGACGCCGTCAGCTACAACGCGTTCATCCAGGAGCAGAGCCTCGGCATCCACTACAACCAGGGCAACGATCTGCTCGACTACATCAAGAATCCGGAAGTCTTCAAGTACGAGGACGGCTTCGTGTCAATCCCGCAAGGCCCGGGTCTCGGCATCGAAGTGAACGAAGAGAAAGTGCGCGAAATGGCGAAGGTCGGCCATCGCTGGCGCAATCCGGTATGGCGTCACGCGGACGGCAGCGTCGCCGAGTGGTAAGCATCGGCGCGCAGTATCGCGAATGAGACACGAACGCCGCCTTCGGGCGGCGTTTGTTCATCCTGTCATTTGACAACCCGTTGTATCGACATCGGCGCGGCGGTGGAGCACGCACATGACGAGTTCACACGCAGCCGCGGCCGAACTCGAAGGCAAGGTCGCGGGCTGTGCGATCGGGCTGTTCTTCGCGCCCGTCGTCGGCCACAAGCTGGGTTACGAATAACCCGCCGCTATTCGCCGACAACGAGCATTTTCACGTTCAGCCGAGCACTGCAAAACCCGGCACGCTGTGCGACAGCACAGCAGCAGCAGCGAAGATGCCGAGCATCGCGAGCGCTTCGAGATACAGCAGGTTGGTGAACGTGTGCGCATCCATCGTCGATGCCGTGCGGCGCAATCTCGGCAACGCCGAAAAGCGGTTCAGGCCGCCGAGCACCAGCGCCAGCGCAACCAGCGCGAGCTTGAGCATCAGCACATGACCCCACGTGCTCGTTTCGATCGCGAGAAACGAGTTGCCCGATCCGCGTGCGGCATTGAACACGCCTGAAAGCAGCACGAACACGACGGCGACGAGCGACACATTCGACAGTTGCGTCGCCGTGCGGATCAGCACGCCGCGCGCGATCGACGTGCCGAGCGCGGGCAGCACCGACAATCCTGCCGCGAGCACGAGCCCGCCCCACACGGATGTCGTCAGCACGTGCAACGTGTGCATGCCGATCGCGGCCGACGCGACGCCTGCATCGGCCGCGTGACCCAGCGTTGCCTTGCCGCCCGCGATCGCGATCACCGCGAGCCACAGCAACGCGTTGCGCAACACATTGGTCTGCCGGCCGAACGACACCAGCAACAGCACGAGCGCGCCCGCAAACGCAATGCTCCAGCCAAAGCCGACATGCGTTTGCGACAACATCGTCGGCACGACACCGAAGGCTTCCGGCAAACGCACGCCCGCCATCTCGGCTGCCTGATACAGCAGCCAGCCGAGGTCAGCCAGCACCAGCACGATCGCCGACGCCTGCATCGAGCGCTGCGCGCGCAACCAAGCGGGACGCGCGGGCGCGATCTTCGCCTGCGCATCGTTGACGAGCCACGCGCCGAGCAACGCCGAACCAACGGCAAACGCGAATGCGACATTCATGAGCGCGGCCATGGCGACCTGCCCGATCCACAATCCGTCGACTCTCATTTGACGGTGAAGGCGTAGGTGCCTTTCGTGCGATGTCCATCTTCGGCGACGGCCGTCCATTGCACCGTATAACGCCCCGCTGCGAGCGGCTGCAATTCGAGCTGCATGGTCTTCTTGTCCTGCGCATCCACTTGCGATGCTGCCGACGCAGCAGGCTTGCCGCTTGCGTCGACGAGCGCGATCTTGCTGAACGCCGGCTCGAGAGGCTCGCTGAAATGGATGGTCACAGCCGAGGGTGCGGCGACTTCGGCGTTCGGCGCCGGATCGCGCGAGGTGGGCGTAGCATGTGCAAAAGCATTCGACGCAAGTGCGAGCGTGGCAAGCGATAAGCCGCACGCCGCGAGCCAGCGAAGTGGCGTACGTAGGGACAAGGAAAGAGTCATAGGCTGGCTGCAGATGAGAAATGGAAATTGCATGGACGGACGGGATAGTACGCTTCGATGTCTCGCCGCTCAGTCAGTTCAACGCTCATCGCAGCCGCGTCGAAGCACAGCGCCTTACACGAATTCGCTCAAAACTGAAACAGCAGGAGGCAACAAAGCGACAATCGCCCTCAATGCAAAATGCGCAATCTTAAAATAGCTGGAAGCGTTACCGTCCGGCCAGCGCTCATTCGCAGGCCGGACGGAAGACAGAAGATGCCAGCGAATCGCGTCAACTTGTCGCAATGACGGTGTCGTTGGGGCGCGTCAAGCACGAAAGTCGTCGTATGTGGCAAATAGTCACCATTACCCATCGATGATAGAATGCTGCGTCGCCGCGCACCTTCTCGCAGGCATTCATCGCGCTGCACACACCGATCCGTTCGAAGTTCGGCCAGGTCCACGATAATGATGGAGTTACGCGTGTCTTCAAGACGCATTTTCCGCCCGTTGCTCGCCCTGCTGTTGATCGGGTGCGCAGGCGTTTCTGGCGCTGTGCAAGCGCAAACCCAGCCTAAGGCTCCGGACACGATGGAAGCGCGCGTGCAAGGCTGCACGGCGTGTCACGGCTCCAAAGGTCAGGGTACGGACAACGACTACTTTCCGCGTCTCGCCGGCAAGCCGGCCGAGTACCTCTACAACCAGCTGAAGAACTTCCGTGAAGGCCGGCGCAAGTATCCGCCGATGAACTACCTCGTCACGTATCTCTCTGACGACTACCTTCACGACATCGCCACGTACTTCTCGCAGCAGCGTCCGCCGTATCCGACGCCGGCCAAGCCGACTGTGTCGGACGCCACGCTCGCGAAGGGCAAGGAAATCGTGCTGAATGGCGACGCGTCGCGCCAGATTCCCGCGTGCGCGGCCTGTCACGGCAAGAGTTTGACGGGTATGGAACCGGCCATTCCTGGTCTGGTCGGCCTGCACATGGACTACATCAGCGCGCAGCTGGGTGCATGGCGCTCGGGTTCGCGCCACGCGATCGAACCTGATTGCATGCACACCATTGCGACGCGTCTGACGGACGCCGACGTGAACGCAGTCGCCGCGTGGCTGTCCACGCAGCAAGCGCCGCAGAATCCCGTGCCGGCGCCCGCCAAATCGTTGAAGACTCCGCTTGCCTGCGGCAGCGAACCGCAATAAGGCACCGGGAGAGACAAACAATGAAACGCAAGTCTTTATTCGCGCTTTCGGCTGTCGTCGTGGTGGCGGCTGCCGCGCTGGTTCCCGTCCTGTGGTCGGGCAGCGACTATTTGCATAACGGCACCGCCGTCGCCGCCACGCCCGCAGACCAGGCAGCATTGATCAAGAAGGGTGAATATCTCGCCCGCGCCGGCGACTGTATCGCGTGCCACACGGTGCGCGGCGGCAAGGAATTCTCGGGCGGCCTGCCGATGGCCACGCCGTTCGGCACGCTCTTCACGCCGAACATCACGCCTGACGATCAGTACGGCATCGGCAAGTGGTCGCAGGACGACTTCTATCGCGCGATGCACACGGGCCGCTCGAAGGACGGCAGCCTGCTCTATCCGGCGTTCCCGTTCACGAGCTACACGAAGGTGTCGCGCGCCGACTCGGATGCGATCTACGCGTATCTGCGTTCGGTTCCGCCCGTTTCCGTGCCGAGCCGTCCGCATGAACTGAAGTTCCCGTTCAACAACCGGAATCTGCTGATCGGCTGGCGTACGCTGTTCTTCCGTGAAGGCGAGTACAAGCCGGATCCGACCAAGTCGGTCGAATGGAACCGCGGCGCGTATCTGATCGAAGGCCTCGGCCACTGCGGCATGTGCCACACGTCGATCAACGCGATGGGCGGCCCGGTGAATTCGGCGGCGTTCGCGGGCGGTCTGATTCCGCTGCAGAACTGGTACGCGCCTTCGCTGACGTCGAACAAGGAAGCCGGTCTCGGCGACTGGGACATCAAGGACATTTCCGATCTGCTGAAGAACGGCGTGTCGCAGCGCGGCGCAGTGTTCGGTCCGATGGCTGAAGTGGTTCACAACAGCCTGCAGTACATGTCGGACGAAGACGTCCACGCGATGTCGACGTACCTGAAGACGATTCCGCAGAAGAGCGAGGCGCCCGAGCATCTGCAGCTGGAAACGTCGGAACAGTTCGGCGGCGAACTGCTGAAGCAAGGTCAGAAGATCTACGCCGACAACTGCGCGAAGTGTCACTCGGAAAACGGTCTGGGTATGCCGCCGTCGTTCCCGCCGCTCGCGAACAACCAGTCGATCCAGATGCCGTCGGCCGTCAACCCGATCCGTATGGTGCTGAACGGCGGTTATCCTCCGAGCACGGGTGGCAATCCGAAGCCGTATGGCATGCCGCCGTTTGCACAGGCGCTGTCGAATCAGGAAGTGGCCGCTGTCGTGACGTACATCCGCCAGTCGTGGGGCAACCACGGTACGGCTGTGTCGCCGCAACAAGTGTCCGATCTGCGTTCGGCGCCGCTCGATTGAGCGTTGCGTGAAGGTTTGGGGCGCGGCCTGCGATAATCGAGGCCGCGCCCTTCGCTTTTTCAGGTGCGGCGTATGCGAGCCGGTTAGTCACAGGCTGACGGCCTATCAGGCGTATAACGGTTGTCCTGTGTCGTCGGCAGGATGAAATTGGCATCATGCGGGAGGAAGCACAGTGCATGTCGGTGAGCGTCTGAACAGCATCACTCACCTCGTCGGCGCCGTGCTGTCGGTGGCGGGGCTGGCGGCGCTCGTGACGATGGGCGCGCTCGACGGCGATGCGTACAAGGTCGTGAGCTTCAGCGTCTATGGCGCGATGCTCTGCGCGCTGTACGGGATTTCGACGCTGTATCACAGCGTGCGTCAGCCGCGTCTGAAAGCGATCTTGCAGAAGTGCGATCACTCTGCGATTTATCTGTTGATCGCGGGCAGCTATACGCCGTTTACACTGGTCACGTTGCGTGGCCCCTGGGGATGGTCGCTGTTCGGCGTGAGCTGGGGGCTGGCCGCGCTAGGAATCGTGCAGGAACTGACACTCGGGCGACGTACCCGCAGTGTTTCGATGGTGCTGTATGTGCTGATGGGATGGCTCGCGCTCGTTGCCATCCGCCCGCTGGTCACTGCGTTACCGGCTGCGGGCACCGCCTGGCTTCTGGCAGGCGGGCTCATCTATAGCGCCGGCATCTACTTCTTCGTCAACGACGAGCGCATCCGGCACGGACATGGCATCTGGCACCTGTTCGTACTTGCCGGCAGTCTGTGTCAGTTCGTCAGCGTCGCGCGTTATGTCGCATGAGGCGCGAGACGGCGGATGCAACTTAATGCCAGTCGACGTGTCTGCTTAGCGCGTCGAGCAATTCGGCACGCATCATCGCGCGTGCCGCCGATTTCTCCGTGAACGGTGAGTGTCGGGCGAGCGATCATTCGGGTCGCCCGCGAACGCGCCTTCGGGCCGCGTTGGCATCGTTTGCACAATTGCATTGCAAAGAGTTTTTATGTCTTTTGATTCCCTCGGCTTGTCCGAACCGCTGGTCCGCGCAGTCAACGAACTCGGCTACACATCGCCGACCCCGATCCAGCAACAGGCCATTCCCGCTGTGCTCAACGGCGGCGACCTGCTGGCCGGCGCGCAGACGGGCACCGGCAAGACGGCCGGGTTCACGCTGCCCATCCTGCAACGTCTTCTCACGATGCCGCCCGCGCCGGGCGGCAAGCGCGTCGTGCGCGCGCTGATCCTTACGCCGACGCGCGAACTCGCTGCGCAGGTCGAGGAAAGCGTGCGCGCGTACGGCAAGTATCTGAAGCTGAAGTCGACCGTGATGTTTGGCGGCGTCGGCATCAATCCGCAGATCGATGCGTTGCGGCGCGGCGTCGACATTGTCGTCGCGACACCGGGGCGTCTGCTCGATCACATGCAGCAGAAGACGATCGACCTGTCGCATCTCGAGATTCTCGTGCTCGACGAAGCCGACCGCATGCTCGACATGGGCTTCATCCACGACATCAAGCGCGTGCTCGCGAAGCTGCCGCCGAAGCGCCAGAACCTGCTGTTCTCGGCAACCTTCTCGGACGAAATCAAGGCGCTCGCCGACAGCCTGCTCGATGCGCCCGCGCTGATCGAAGTCGCGCGCCGCAATACGACGGCCGAAACGGTCGCGCAGAAGATCCATCCGGTGGATCGCGACAAGAAGCGCGAACTGCTCACGCATCTGATCAAGCAGCACAACTGGTTTCAGGTGCTGGTCTTCACGCGTACGAAGCACGGCGCGAACCGTCTCGCCGAACAGCTGACGAAGGACGGCATCAGCGCGCTCGCGATTCACGGCAACAAGAGCCAGTCGGCGCGAACGCGCGCGCTGGCCGAGTTCAAGAACAACACGCTGCAGGTGCTGGTCGCCACCGATATCGCTGCGCGCGGCATCGACATCGATCAGTTGCCGCACGTCGTCAACTACGATCTGCCGAACGTGCCGGAAGACTACGTGCACCGCATCGGCCGCACGGGCCGCGCGGGCGCGACGGGCGAAGCGGTGTCGCTGGTGTGCGTCGATGAACTGCAATTGCTGAAGGACATCGAGAAGCTGATCAAGCGCGCCGTGCCGCAAGAAGTGATCGCGGGCTTCGAGCCGGATCCGAACGCGCGCCCCGAGCCGATCCAGCGTCGCAGCCAGGGCGGCGGTGGTCGTCAGCCGCGTCAAGGTCAAGGTCAAGGGCAAGGCCAGGGTCAGCGTCAGGCGCAGGGACAGCAGAAACGCGAAGGCTCGTCGGGTGCGAACAACGGTCAGTCGCGCGGCGGCAACCGCGGGTCCAATGACAAACCGGGCGACAAGCCGAAGCAGCACGCGAAGCCGCAAGGCCAGAAGCCTGCGCATGCGCGCAACGACGGTTCGCGTCATCAGGACAAGCCGCGCGCAGCCGCACACGAAGGCAGCGCACACACGCCGCATGCTGCGCACGCACCTCGCAAGCCGCGCAATGGCAACCCGGGCGCCCTGCTCGGTGGCGGCAAGCCGCGCAGCGATGGATCGCGCGGTCAACGCGGCAACTGATACATCACGACGACGCCCGCCGTTCTCCACGCGGGCGTCTCACTTCCCTCTTCTATCTTCCAGCCGCCGCGCCGCCGACGGCCTTCTTCAGATACTCGATCTGCTGTATCCAGCGTTCGAGTACTGCATCTTTCCCCTCCGCCAGATCGAACGTAATGCCCGACGTCAGGCGCGCGTACTGCACGCGCTGCGCTTCGCCGGAATCGATCGTGCCCGCGAAACACGCGAGTCCGCCCGCGTCCGCGTTCAAAGGCACGAGCGCGAGTTGAACCTGATAGAACGCTTCATCGACCACGAAGGTCAGCGTCGCGCGTCCGCTTCGCGCGATCGCGCGCGCCGCACGCGATTGCGGCCATAGCCCGATGCAGAGCGTGCGCGAGTCGGGCGCATACATTTCGCCGATGCCCAGCAGCGACGTACGCACAGCGCTGCTTTCATCGACGGTCAGCAGCGATGCCGTGAAACCGATCTTCGACTCCAGCGCCGAGCCATCGAACAACGCACGCAATTCGACGGGCCATTCGTCGAAGACCTGTTGATCGAGTGAGTGGTTTTGCTCCGTGGATGTTGGCATGCGAGTGTCCTCTGTTCAGCGCAAAAGCAAATGGCCCGCGCGCGGCGGGCCATCGATATCTGAGCGCGACGAAGAATTTCAGCGGAAAAACACGTGCTGCGTGATCTTCGCGAGCGGGTAATGAACGCCCGGCTGAATCTTCGCCGGCAGGTCGAGTGGCTTGAGCAGCATCTTCACACACATGTCGGCGGACAGGTTGTGCCGCACGAGCTTGTTCACGCGCGCGGCTTTTTCGCGGTTGTACGCTTCGTCGTTGACGCGCTCAGGATAGCGGACCGCGAACACATGCCGCAGCGCGATCTCCGAGTCTTCGTTCTTGATCTCCATCACGCGCCGCATCAAGGCGCCGAGCACCGCGAGCCTTCCGTTGCCCTCGATCTGGTTGTACTTCTTGAAGTACTTGAAAAAGTGCTTGTAGTGACGGACTTCGTCGGTGCGGATGTTGTCGGTGATTTCCTTCAGCACGGGTTCGTCCGAACATACGCCGATCGCGCGATACAACGTGGCCGTGCCCGTCTCGACGACGCAGCGCGCCACCATTTCCAGCGCGCGCGTCTTCTCGAAGTCTTCCATGTTGCAGGTCTTCGAATACTCTTCGAAGAAATTGTGGAACGCCGTGTCCCAGTCGAACTCCGGCCACACGTGCGCGATGTAGGCCTTCAGCGCGCGGCCGTGCTGCATTTCTTCGGGCTCCCATTCATTGTTGAGCCACGCCGACACCTCGGGATCGCCGTTGAAGAACCTGCTCAGATTGCTCGTGTAAAGATCAGTACCGCTTTCGATAAACGACGACGCGCAAAGGAGCAACAGAAGGTCTTCGTTGGCGGCCGCACGTTGACGGTCGATGCGAGTGAGATCGATATCCTCGATGCGCCAGGGCATCACGTGAACAGCCTCGTTGTGCATAAAAGTCCGCTCCGAAAACCGTAGCGCCTCGTGTGCGGGCTGAACCGCATGTGCTCCGGTTCGACCGCCGCCCGTGACCGCTACAGTGCCTTGCAACATTGAATTTTTATCTTCATCTTAGCCGTTGCTCTGCAATTTCGCAGATAACACAGCACAGACCATGCCGTATCCGCGCAGTTCCGCGCAAACGTTGATTGATCGTGCGAATGCACAAAGACGTTGCATCTGGGATTCGATCTGATGTTTCGAACACCTTCGAAAACTTAAAACCGCACTACACTGCCTTTCGATCGACATTCAAACACGCGAAAAAATCCGCCGCCCGCGGCGGGCGACGACGAACACAACGAAGGTCTTACAATACCGCCAAGCCAACCCTCGCCCACTTACGGTGCGGCGCTCACAAAAACACCATGACACGAGACCCCCGCCTCACGCTGAACGCACGTCAACAGGAACTGCTGGAGTGGGTGCAACGCGACGGCTTCGTCACGGTCGACGATCTGGCCGCGCACTTCGACGTGACGCCGCAGACGATCCGCCGCGACGTCAACTGGCTCGCCGACATGAATCTGCTGCGCCGCTACCACGGCGGCGCCAGTCTGCCGACCAGTTCCGAGAACGTCTCCTACAGCGCGCGCCAGCGGATGTTCCACGACGAGAAACGGCGCATCGCGTCGCTCGTCGCGACCCACATTCCCGATCAGGCGTCCCTCTTCATCAATCTCGGCACGACAACGGAAGAAGTCGCGCGCGCGCTGAACCGTCATCGCGGGCTGCGCGTGATCACGAACAATCTGAACGTCGCGAGCATGATGAGCGGCTACCCGGATTGCGAGGTGCTGGTGACGGGCGGGATCGTGCGTCCGTGGGACAAGGGCATCGTCGGTGAGTTGACGATCGACTTCATCCGCCAGTTCAAGGTGGACTTCGCGATCATCGGCACGTCGAGCATCGAAACGGACGGCACGCTGCGCGATTTCGACACGCGCGAGGTGCGCGTCGCCGAAGCGATCATCGAACATTCGCGCACCGTCTTTCTCGCCGCCGATCATTCGAAATTCGGCCGCCCGGCGCTCGTGCGCCAGGGGCACCTGAACCAGATCGACTCCCTCTTCACCGACGCGCCGCCGCCACCCGACATGGCCGAAACGCTGGCGACGTCGGGCACGCAGGTCTACATCGCCGAGTGACGGTGTACGCGGCATTCGTGCCGCATGCGCCCCGGTTTGTGTGCCGGGGCCGCAAGCCCATTTCCGCCATGTTGCACCGCACGCAAATCCTCCAGTGAAATCAAGGATTTGCCGCCTCCACCGGACCGCCTCTTGCGCCGGATACTGTCAACGGGAAAATTTGCAGGGTCCGATTTGGACTTCCTGCCGCCATTGACTACACTCCAGTTCCCCAACGTCCTTAAACGTCTTTGGACTGAGCGACAGACGCTGGACGTGGGGCGAAGAGAGCAAAACTTCAGGCCTGATCCACGGTATTCACCGCCGCTGGATCCTCCGTCGCCGGCAGGGCCGTCGGCTGACGCAATGGCTACCCGAGTACGCTTGACATGGAGAGAAACGATGCTGAGTCCGCATGAATTCGCCACGTTGTTGCTCGTCAAGGACGCCCCCAATCAGGTCGACATGGAACGCGAAGAGCTCGACGCACTGCTCGAACGGCAGTTGGTCCAGCTCGAAAAACTCGCGTCGGGCTTGCAACAATGGCGTATCACGGAATCCGGCGATACGGCTCTCCGGGCTATCAAGCGCTTTTCCTGACGGCAACCGATCGCGCCTGACACGTTTGCCTGTCACTACCCTGCGACCGTAAGCGTGCCTGCAACGGACACGCGAGCATACGGGCGCCTGGACGGTCACGCGGATCGACCCGCCTGACCGTCTTTATGTTTTCACGCCTTCCACGCTGTCATTGAACGGCGCGTTTCTATGTGCACGCCTGCGGCTCAGCCCGCGCGCAACGTCGGGTCGACGACCGCGCGCCAGCTCAGCGCCTTGACGCGCTGCGCGTTGAAGAACTCCACCCACTGGCGGCGTGCTTCCGGATCGGTGCTCGCGCCCTGCGCCGTGTAGCGCTGCGCCAACGCAGTCTGGAACGCGCAGTAATCCGCCTTCGACAACCCGCCGCGCCGGTTCGCCACGTACGCGTCGAACAGCGTCGTATAGACCGATTGCGCGTCGTTGCCGTAATCGACGGGCTGGCTGCCGCACATCGCCTGCAAGTCCGCGAACGACGGCGCGCCCATCGTTCCGTTCAGGCTCGGCGTGCTGACGCATCCCGTCAACGCCGCTGCGATCGACAGCGCCGCTGCGCCCGTCATCCAGAGTCCACGCATGAAAATCACCTCGTATCGCCGCAATCCGGCTGGTTGCAGGAAGTATCGGCCCAGCGCCGCATTCCTGCCACCGAGCCCGTCGGCTGACGCAAATTCGCGCACCAATCTGCGGCAAGTCGAACTTTACTTTTTCGAATATGTTCATTAAAGTTTCGAAAACGAACATTACGATTTCACATCAACCCCATTTTTTCCTCCGTCAGGGGCATTCCGGGTGACGCAAGATTCCATTTATGACCTGCTCGTCGTCGGCGGCGGGATCAACGGCGCGGGTATCGCGCGCGACGCGGCGGGCCGCGGTCTTTCTGTGCTGCTGTGCGAACAGGACGATCTGGCCGCGCATACGTCGTCGGCCAGCACCAAGCTGATTCACGGCGGCCTGCGCTATCTGGAATACCGGGAGTTCGGTCTCGTCCGCAAGGCGCTGCAGGAGCGCGAGACGCTGCTGCGCGCGGCGCCGCACATCATGTGGCCGTTGCGCTTCGTGATGCCGCACATGCCCGATCTGCGGCCCGCGTGGCTGATTCGCGCGGGTCTGTTCCTCTATGACCACCTGGCGCGCCGCGAACTGCTGCCGGGTTCGCGCGGCATCGACATGCGCAAGCATCCCGCCGGCCAACCTCTCGTCGATTCGATCAGGCGCGGCTTCGTCTATTCGGACGGCTGGGTCGACGACGCGCGCCTCGTCGTGCTCAACGCGCTCGATGCGCAGGAACGCGGCGCGACCATCCTCACGCGCACGAGGCTCGTCGGCGCGACCCGCGTGAATGGCGAATGGCACGCGCAGTTGCTGCGCGCGGACGGCTCGACGGTCGCGGTTCGCGCACGTTCGATTGCGAACGCCGCCGGGCCGTGGGTCGGCGACCTGCTGCGCGGCCCGCTGTCGCGCGGTCGCGAGGCGAACTACAGCGTGCGGCTGGTGAAAGGCAGCCACATCGTCGTGCGCCGGTTGTTCGAACACAATCACGCGTACATCTTCCAGAATCCGGACAAGCGCATCATCTTCGCGATCCCGTACGAGCGCGACTTCACGTTGATCGGCACGACGGACCTCGAATACAAGGGCGATCCGTCGAAGGTCGCGATCGACGCATCCGAAACGCAGTACCTGTGCGACTCGATCAACCGCTACTTCAAGCAGCACATCGCGCCGCGCGACGTCTACTGGACGTATTCGGGCGTGCGTCCGCTGCTGGAGGACGAGAACGCGGACAACCCTTCCGCCGTGACGCGCGACTACCGGCTCGAACTCGATGCGCCTGCGAGCGAGGCACCGCTGCTGTCGGTATTCGGCGGCAAGATCACGACGTTCCGCAAGCTCGCAGAAGAAGCCGTCGATGATCTCGTGCGCGCCCTGCGGCACGACAAACAGGCATGGACGGCGGGCGTGCCGTTGCCGGGCGGCGATATCGCGCGGGCGGACTTCGAAGGCTTCGCGGCGCAGTTCGCGCAACAGCATTCGTGGCTGCCCGCCGCGCTCGCACGCCGCTACGCGCGCGCTTACGGTACACGCGCCGAACGCGTGATCGGCAATGCGCGCTCGCTGGCCGATCTCGGTCAGCAGTTCGCGCCGGGCCTGTATGAAGCGGAGTTGCGCTATCTGCGCGAAACCGAATGGGCGACGACGGCGCAAGACATCTTGTGGCGCCGCTCGAAGCTCGGCCTGCATGTCGAGCCAGGCACGCTCGAGAACGTCACGCGTGACATCGACGCGTGGTTCGCCCGAGTGGGCGCGAAACAGCACGCCTGACCTTATCGACACCCATGCGGCCACGCGCGGCGATTCCCCCGCGCGGGCGCGCATGCAACAATCCGCGAAGACATTCATTTCGCGTGACCTGAGCGCGCCGCCGCGCCGGTCCGACAAAAACGCATGGAGAAGAGACGATGCAGGATCAGTACATCCTGGCGCTAGACCAGGGCACCACCAGTTCGCGCGCGATGCTGTTCGATCGCAAGGGCAATGTCGTCTCGGTCGCGCAAAAGGAATTCAGGCAGATCTATCCGCATCCGGGCTGGGTCGAGCACGACCCGCAGGAAATCTGGGCGACGCAGGCGGGCGTCGCCGCCGAAGCCGTCACGCATGCCGGGCTGAACGGCACGTCGATCGCCGCCATCGGCATCACGAACCAGCGTGAGACCACGATCGTGTGGGACCGCGAAACGGGCCATCCCATCTATAACGCGATCGTCTGGCAGGACCGCCGCACGGCCGATTTCTGCGACCAGTTGAAAGCGCAAGGTCTTGAAGACAAGGTTCGCGCGAAGACCGGCTTGCCGATCGATTCGTACTTCTCGGCGACCAAGATCCGCTGGATTCTGGATAACGTCGACGGCGCGCGCGAAAAGGCGAAGCAAGGCAAGCTCGCGTTCGGCACGGTCGACAGCTGGCTCGTGTGGAATTTCACGAAGCACGAACTGCACATCACCGACGTGACCAACGCGTCGCGCACGATGCTCTTCAACATCCACACGCTGCAATGGGACGACGAACTGCTCGACGCGCTCGACATTCCGCGCAGCATGCTGCCCGAAGTGCGGCCGTCGTCGGAAGTGTATGGACCGACGAAGACGACCGTGTTTGCATCGAAGATTCCGCTCGCGGGCATCGCGGGCGATCAGCACGCCGCCCTCTTCGGCCAGATGTGCACGCGTTCCGGCATGGTGAAGAACACCTACGGCACCGGCTGTTTTCTCGTGATGAACACGGGCACGAAGCCGATCGAGTCGAAGAACAATCTCGTCACGACGATTGCCTGGCAGATCGGCGATCAGGTCAACTACGCGCTCGAAGGCAGCATCTTCATTGCGGGCGCCGTGGTGCAGTGGCTGCGCGACGGGCTGGGCATCATTCGCAGCGCGTCGGAAGTCGAGACGCTCGCGCGCGGCGTCGAGCATTGCGACGGCGTGTATCTCGTGCCGGCGTTCGCGGGGCTTGGCGCGCCGCACTGGAACGCGCGCGCTCGCGGCACGCTGTTCGGCGTCACGCGCGGCACGACGTCGGCGCACATCGCGCGCGCGGCGCTCGATTCGATCGCGTATCAATCCGTCGACGTGTTGAAGGCGATGGAAGCCGACTCGGGCATTCACATCGACGAACTGCGCGTGGACGGCGGCGCGTGCGCGAACAATCTGCTGATGCAGTTCCAGGCGGACATTCTTGGCGTCGACGCTGTGCGTCCGAAGGTCAGCGAAACGACGGCGCTCGGCGCTGCGTATCTTGCGGGACTGGCGACGGGCTATTGGAAAGACATCGATGAATTGCAGAAGCAGTGGAAGCTCGACCACCGCTTCTCGCCGTCGATGCCTGCCGCCGACGCAAAGGCCTGCCTGGACGGCTGGCAGCGCGCGATCCGCGCGGCAAAGGCGTGGGCCGACGCGCCGTGATTCGACGCGTGCCCGCTCCGGCGCGCCGGGCCGCGAAGCACGTATGATGTGGCTTTCCGCTTGCAGAGCGTTTGCAGGCGGCGCTTTCCTTCCGTTTTCAGCATGATCGACCATCTCATTTGCGACTGCGACGGCGTGCTCGTCGACAGCGAAGTCATTGCCGACCGCGTGATGCACGACACGCTCGCCGCCACTTTTCCGACGCTCGATTTCCACGAGATCTGCAAGACTGCCTTCGGTCAGCAGACTTCGCGCTTTCTGAAAAGCGTCGAAACGGCGCTCGACATTCGGTTGCCCGCCGATTTTCTGCAGACCGTCGAGGCGAATGTCGAAGCGGAGCTGGCGTCATCGTTATCGGCGATCAGCGGCGTGCGCGATGCGTTGCAGCGCGTGCCGTTGCCGGCCGCGGTTGTCTCGAACAGCCGGATGACGCGTGTGAGCGCGTCGGTGCGGCGCGCGGGACTCGCCGAGATTTTCGGGCCGCGTGTGTTTAGCGCCGAGCAGGTCGCGCGGCCGAAGCCTTATCCCGATGTTTATCTGTTTGCTGCGCAGCAGTTGGGCGTTGAGCCTTCGCGGTGCGTTGTGGTCGAGGATAGCGTTTCTGGGTTGAATGCCGCTCGTGCGGCGGGGATGATGACTATTGCGTTTGTTGGCGCTAGTCATATTCCTGATGGCTACGCCGATGTGCTGCGGAATCTGGGTATTACGCGGATCATGAAGCACATGGAGGAGTTGCCTTCCTTCGTTCAGGCTGGGATGCGGGGGGAGTTTGGGGGTTTGCAGTCGTAGTTGGTTTTTTCTTTGTCTTGCGACGCTAGTCGCCATTCTGGTTTTTTGCTTTTCGCTTTTTTTGGTTTTTGCTGCGCTGGCATCCGCGTTGCCGTATCGATTTGCTAGCGTTGCCCCTGTGCGGGGCGGCACCTACTTTTCTTTGCAGCGGCAAAGAAAAGTAGGCAAAAGAAAGCCGCTTCAAACCTCCGGTGCCTGCCAGGATAACAGCACGGCACACGTTCCTTGAGCTGTCGCGCAGCGACGCCAACACTCCGTAGAAAGCCCGCAGTCAGGCGCGCGCGGCGCGAAAGATGACATCCACCTGGCGCACATTCGGTCGGCTTGTTTTTTTGCGTTTGCCGTCGGTTTACGGCGGTATGTGTTCCGGACTGTGTGTGGGTTTTCGCGTCGTGCGCGGTTGACTGCGGGCGTTCTACAGAGTGCGGACGTTGCTGCGCGATAGCCCAACTGCGGCATGCCGAAGCGGTATTCTGGCGGGCACCGTAGGTTCAAAAGCGGCTTTCTTTTGCCTACTTTTCTTTGCCGCTGCAAAGAAAAGTAGGTGCCGCCCCGCACAGGGGCGACGCCTGAAGTACGGACACGAAATCGCGGATGCCAGCGCAGCAGCAAAAACCAAAAACAAAAAACCAGAATGGCGACTAGCGTCGCAAGACAAAAAAAGCATCAAACCTCGACACAAACCTCCCGCACCCCGGCGAGCGCGCGCCGAAACTCCACCAATTCGGCAATGGTCAACATAGGCATCTCATGCCGCGCAGCGAACACCTCAACATCCGCCCCGCGCATCATAGTGCCATCAGCATTCATCAACTCACAAAGAACACCGGCGGGCTTCAGCCCCGCCAACGTCACGAGATCGACGGTCCCTTCCGTATGCCCACGGCGCGCGAGAACACCGCCCGGCATCGCGCGAAGCGGATAAACATGACCAGGCCGCACAATATCCGCAGGCTTCGCATGATCCGCAATCGCGGCGCGAATCGTCGTCAGCCGGTCCGCGGCGGATACGCCCGTCGACACGCCCTCGCGTGCTTCAATCGATACCGTGAACGCCGTCGTGTTGCGGCTTTCGTTGTGTGCCGTCATCGGCGGCAATTCGAGTGCGCGTACCTTGTCGTCGGTCAGGCACAGACACACGATGCCGCTGCACTCGCGGATAAATAGCGCCATCATTTCGACGCTCATACGCTCGGCGGACATGATCAGATCGGCTTCGTTCTCTCGATCGTGATCGTCCTGCAGCACGACGGCACGGCCCTCTCGCAAAGCGTCGAGCGCAGCGGCAATGCGCGGCGGAACAGGTTCGGTGGCCAGCAACGGGAGATCGGCGACAGCATCCTCCGCGACGACGGACGGTGCGGGCCAGGCATAGGCAGCAGAAGTGGATACAGCGGACATGTGAAACGCTCCTCGCAAGAGTGTGGGCGAAAAACGTTTCAGGGCATTGCAAACAGGCAAACGCGTCCCGTCAGCCGCAACGGCTGACATGCGATGAACGGACAACCACGCGCGCCGCTCGTAATGAGCGGCATGGCGGCCACCTTCTCGCATGAGACGGAAGCAACGCGCCAATGACGCGTCCGTTCCCGTCGACAGGAACAGTCAGATGACTATCTGCACATCTTCTTCCATCCGGACTCTAACCGTCGGCTCTGGCGTCTCACCAGATCTGCTGACCCTGCATCCAACATACACGCAGGCGCTCGCGGGCTCGCAGACTCGCGCGCCTGATGCGCGCCGCCTGCATACCGCCGGTGGGGAATTTCGCCCCGCCCTGAAGACGTACTGATTGCCGGATCGACCCGGCTCGCAGAGCATACAACAACCTCGCGCGGCGTGCAGCCCGCGCGTGCTTCGGGTTTCATCCTTCGGAATGTGCATGCGCGAGCTGTGCGTCGTTCGGCGCGCCATGAGTCGCGTCGTGCGGCACGTCCCAGCGCGGCGGCGTCTCCGCATTCACCGTCACCCGAAACGCGCGCGCTTCCGTGTCGCCGGGATTGCGCAGACTGTGCGGCTGGTCGGCGTCGAAGACGATCGAATCGCCTGTCGCGAGCAATTGCCGGCGATCGTGCACGCTGACTTCGAGCGTCCCCACGCTGACGACGAGATTTACCGTCGTCCCCGGCGGGCGTCGCGTGCCCGGCTCGGTATGCAGCGGCGCGATGCGCAGCTCGTGAAACTCCGCGGTCGACGGCTCGCCTTCGGGATGCAGCGCGCGCGTCCAGTAGCGGCCATTCGAGGTGACCACACGCGCCGAGCGCTCGGCGGGCAAATGCTCGAAGCCGTTCACTGCGTGCTGACGAAGGAATGCGGCGACCGACACCTTCAACGCGGCCGCGACCTTGCACAACACTTTGATCGACGGCACGCTGCGCGCCGATTCGATCTGCGCGAGCATCGCGCGCGACACGCCGGATGCACGCGCCAAAGCATCGAGGGACAACTGACGCTCAGCGCGCAGCCGCGCCAGATTCACGCCGACACGATGTTCGAGCGCATCGAATTCGGAAGAGCGCGGTTCGTCGTGAGCGTGGGCCGCGTCGTGACCTTCGGATGCGCGGTCGCGCACGAGCGCAAGCGGTGACTGCATGATTGCCTCCAGAATCTCCGCATCGGTGCGGAGCAAGCACTAGTGGAGGCAAGACTAGCACCCGGTTTTCCTACGCCCAACGAAGTTATCTTCACACTGTTATCACGATCGCAGAGGACCGTTATGCGCTGACGTGCGATGCGTTCAGCACGCGGCGTCGATACAAAAGACAGATGCCCAGGCTCCGAAAAGCATGGGCATCGGAATCACCTCACAGCTAACGCGAACTCAATCAGACCCGCTCGCGCACTTCCCGCGTCACCACAGCGGCGGGCGCATCCATCCGCGCGGCGATCCACGTCAGCGCCAGCGCAGCCAGCGCGACGACGGCAGCCACATACGGCAGCGCATCGAGCCCGTAACCGTGGCCGATCGCGAGACCGCCGAGCCACGCGCCACCCGCATTGCCGACGTTGAACGCGCCGATGTTGAGCGTCGACGCGAGATTCGGCGCCGCCTTCGCCTTCTCGACGACGCGCATCTGCAACGGCGGCACCGTCGCGAAGGCCGCGATGCCCCAGATGAACACGGTGATGCCCGCCGCGATCTGCGAGTGGCTCGTGTGCGCGAACACGGCCATCACGACGGCAAGCGCGATCAGGATGCCCATCAGCGACGGCATCAGCGAGCGGTCCGCGAGCTTGCCGCCAATCGTGTTGCCGACCGTCAGGCCGACGCCGAACAGCACGAGGATCAGCGTGACGCCGTGCGGCGTGAAGCCGCTCACCTGCTCGAGAATCGGCGCGATGTAGGTGAACACGACGAACACGCCGCCGAAGCCGAGCACCGTCATCGCCAGCGCGAGCCACACTTGCGGTTCCTTCAGCACGCGCACTTCGTGACCGAGGCCTGCGGGCCCCGTGTCGTGACGATTCGGCACCAGCGCCGTGACGCCCGCGAGCGACAGCACGCCGAACGCGGCCACGATCCAGAACGCGACGCGCCAGCCGAACTGCTGACCGATGAACGTCCCGAACGGCACGCCAAGCACGTTCGCGAGCGTGAGGCCCGTGAACATCAGCGCGATCGCGCTGGCCCGCTTTTCCTGCGGCACGAGCGACGCAGCGACAACCGCGCCGATGCCGAAGAACGAGCCGTGCGCGAACGACGTCACGACGCGCGCGATCATCAGCACCGAATAGTCGGAAGCGATCGCGCACAGCACGTTGCCAATGATGAACACGCCCATCAGCAGTTGCAGCGCGAGCTTGCGCGGCATCTTGCTGGTGACGACGGCCAGCAACGGCGCGCCGACGGCGACGCCGAGCGCATAACCGCTGACGAGCAGACCGGCTGAAGGCAGCGACACGGCAAGGTCTTTCGCCACGTCGGGCAGCAGACCCATGATGACGAACTCGGTCGTGCCGATGGCGAATGCGCTGATCGCGAGCGCAAGCAAGGGAATGGGCATGTGAAGCTCCAGAAGAAGATTCAGACGAAGATTCAGAAAGACGCTCGACCGGCGTTGCGCGCCGCCGTCACGAACTCGACGACGACGGACGACGCCAGCGCGACGAACAGTTGCACTTCACCCGAGAGCGGCACATCGGCGGTCTGATACGGGACGCTCGCCTTCTCCAGCCGCGCGAGCAGCGCCTGCCACGCGTCGGCGTCGTCGAGACGGAACGCGATGTGGTCGATGCGCGGGCTCGTGCGACCGGCTTGATACGGCAGCGTCGAGTCGACGAGATGGATCACGGGACGGTCATCGGCATACAGCCAATGACCGCCGACGCCGAACGGCGGCCGCGCGCCGTCCGTCAGCCCGGCGACATCGACGAAAAAGCGTCGGGTGGCGTCGAGATCGGGGGTGACGATCGTCGCGTGGTCGAGATGCATGATGCGGCTCCGGGTAAACGCGGGTATCGCGTTGTCAGGATCGGATTGTCCGCGTACGCGCAGAATTTGATAATTGGCGTACCATTTGAAGGATTTTCAAACTTCATTGGATAATGACCGACAACCTCGGTGACATCCGTCTCTTCGTCGAAGCGGCGCAACTGGGCAGCCTGTCGGCGGCGGGCCGCAAGCTCGGCCTCACGCCGGCGGCGGCCAGCGCGCGTCTCGCGAAGCTCGAAGGCGGGCTGAAAGCGCGTCTGTTCGAGCGCACTACGCGGCAATTGCGTCTCACCGACGTCGGCCGCCTGTATCTGAGCGGCTGCCAGCAGGCGCTGCGCGCGCTCGACGACGCCGAATCCGCCTTGCAGGAAGGCCAGAACGCGGTGCGTGGCAAGGTGCGCATGTCCGCGACGTCGGACTTCGGCCGCAATCTGCTGATGCACTGGCTCGACGAATTCAACGCGCTTTATCCGGACGTCACGTTCGCACTGACGCTGTCCGATTCGCTGCAGAATCTGGTGCAGGAAGACATCGACCTGGCGATCCGCTTCGGCGTGCCGCAGGACAGCTCGCTCGTCGCTCGCTGGCTCGCGCCGAATCCGCGCGTGCTGTGCGCGTCGCCGGAATACATCGCGCGGCACGGCGAGCCGAAAGATCCGCTCGATCTGGCGCGCTTCGACTGCATCGTGCTCGGCACGGCGTCGGGGCCCGTCAACGAATGGCGCTTCACGCGCGGCGATGAAATCGTCACGTACACGATTCCGGTCGAATCGGCGCGCGAAACCAACGACGGCGCCGTCGCCCGCGAATGGGCGCTGCGCGGCTACGGCATCGTGATCAAATCGATGTGGGACGTCGAAGCCGATCTGAAAAGCGACGGCCTGCGCGTGCTGCTGCCGGACTGGCGCTATCCCGATGCGCCGCTGCACGCGCTTTATCACCGCAACCGCTTCATGCCGCCGCGCGTGCGCGTGCTGCTCGACTTCCTCGCCGAACGCTTCGCCAGAACCACAGGCGAACTGGAAGCGCAGCTCGGACTGCCGCAGCCGCTCGGCGATGCGCGCACAACGCGCTCGGGCGCGCAAAAACCGTCCGCGCTCGGAAAAAAACCGTCTGCGAACCGGGAATCGGACGCTTAAAGAACGCCTGGCAAGCCGCCAAAGCCCCTCGCCGCAAAGGGCTATAATGTTGGACTACGCTGTAAAAACGCGTTCGGGCGTTCAGTTATCGGCTCAATCGCCGCTCAGGCCCCGCTTCACATGGCGCTTTGCCGCGAGTTTCCTCGCCGCGACGCCGCGCGTTTTTCGTCTCTTCACCTTTTTATTGACGCCCCCAGGTTAATTACTGCGACCGGCGAACACTCGATGACCAAGAAAGTTTATGTAAAGACCTTTGGCTGCCAGATGAACGAGTACGACTCCGACAAGATGGTCGACGTACTCGGCGCGGCGGAAGGCCTCGTCAAGACCGACAACCCCGAAGACGCTGACGTCATTCTGTTCAACACGTGCTCGGTGCGCGAAAAAGCGCAGGAGAAAGTCTTCTCCGATCTCGGCCGCGTACGCGAACTGAAGGAAGCGAACCCGAATCTGCTGATCGGCGTCGGCGGCTGTGTGGCAAGTCAGGAAGGCGCGTCGATCGTCGCGCGCGCACCGTACGTCGACCTCGTGTTCGGTCCGCAGACGCTGCATCGTCTGCCGCAGATGATCGATCAACGCCGCGCAAGCGGCCGCGCGCAGGTCGACATCAGTTTCCCGGAAATCGAGAAGTTCGATCACCTGCCGCCCGCGCGCGTCGACGGTCCGAGCGCGTTCGTGTCGATCATGGAAGGCTGCAGCAAGTACTGCAGCTATTGCGTCGTGCCGTACACGCGCGGTGAAGAAGTGTCGCGCCCGCTCGACGACGTGCTCACCGAAATCGCCGGTCTCTCCGATCAGGGCGTGCGCGAAGTGACGCTGCTCGGCCAGAACGTGAACGCGTATCGCGGCGCGATGACCGTCGGCGCGACGGAAATCGCCGATTTCGCGACGCTGATCGAATACGTCGCCGAGATTCCCGGCATCGAACGGATTCGCTACACGACGTCGCATCCGAAGGAATTCACCCAGCGCCTGATCGACACCTACGCGAAGGTGCCGAAGCTCGTCAGCCATCTGCATCTGCCCGTGCAGCACGGCTCGGACCGCATCCTGATGGCGATGAAGCGCGGCTACACGGTGCTCGAATACAAGTCGGTGATTCGCAAACTGCGCGCGATCCGCCCGGATCTGTCGCTGTCGACGGACATGATCGTCGGCTTCCCCGGCGAAACGGAAGAAGATTTCGACAAGATGATGCAGCTCGTGCACGACATGAGCTACGACACGAGCTTCTCGTTCATCTACAGCCCGCGTCCCGGCACGCCCGCCGCGAACCTGCACGACGACACGCCGCGCGAAGTGAAGCTGCGCCGTCTGCAGCACCTGCAGGCGACCATCGAGGAAAACGTGCAGCGCATCAGCCAGGCGATGGTCGGCAAGGTCGAGCGCATTCTGGTCGAACGGCCGGCGCGTAAAGATCCGAACGAACTCGCGGGCCGCACGGAGAACAACCGCGTCGTGAATTTCCCGGCGCCCGTGGAAACGCACGCGCGCCTGATCGGACAGATGATCGACGTGAAGATCGTGCACGCGTATCCGCACTCGCTGCGCGGCGAACTCGTGATGGTTCACGATAGCGCGCCCGCCACACATCAAGCTGCAGCGCACTGACAGGACCGAACCCAAGCCTTGAAGACCACTCAGCAACATCTGGAATTCACCGCGCCGCGCGAAGACAACGCGCGGCTTGCCAACCTCTGCGGGCCGCTCGACGAAAACCTGCGGCAGATCGAACAGGCGCTCGACGTCACGCTGCAACGCCGCGGTCATCGCATCAGCATTCGCGGACGCGGCGCCAAAGTCGCGCTCAATGCGCTCGAAAACTTCTACAACAGCGCGCGCGATCCGCTCTCCGTCGACGATATCCAGCTGGCGCTCGTCGAAGCGCGTCATCCCGCTCGCAATGCTCGTCCGAATGGCGGCAACGGCGATACGGAAGAACTCGATCCGCGCTTTCGCGGCGATCCCGATCATCCGTTCGACGAGCCGGCGCATGAAGGCGTCGACGAAGAGGAACTGGGCCCGAAGCTGTACACGCGCCGCGCCGATCTGCGCGGCCGCACGCCCGCTCAGCGCGAGTATCTGAAGCAGATCGTCTCGCACGACGTGACGTTCGGCATCGGTCCGGCGGGCACGGGCAAGACATATCTGGCCGTCGCGTGCGCCGTCGATGCGCTCGAGCGCGATCAGGTCAAGCGCATCGTGCTGACGCGCCCGGCCGTCGAAGCGGGCGAGCGCCTCGGCTTCCTGCCCGGCGATCTCGCGCAGAAGGTCGATCCGTATCTGCGTCCGCTGTACGACGCGCTTTACGATCTGCTCGGCTTCGACAAGACGGCGAAGATGTTCGAGCGCCAGATGATCGAAATCGCGCCGCTCGCGTACATGCGCGGCCGCACGCTGAATCACGCGTTCATCATTCTCGACGAAGCGCAGAACACGACGCCCGAGCAGATGAAGATGTTCCTGACGCGTATCGGCTTCGGCTCGAAGGCGGTCGTCACGGGCGACACGACGCAGATCGACTTGCCGCGCGGCCACAAGAGCGGGCTGATCGAGGCGCAGCATGTGCTCGCGAACGTGCGCGGCATCGCGCTCACGCGCTTCACGAGCGCGGACGTGGTGCGGCATCCGCTGGTCGCGCGCATCGTCGAGGCTTACGACGCGCACACGAAGAAGGAAGCCGGCGAATCAGAAACGTCCAATTCCCGCGACGCCGCGAAGTGACACGGACATGACCGTAACGAAGAACGACGCATGAGCCGCGCCCCGAAACTGTCGCTGAACCTGCAATTTCCCGCTGGAAAAGCGTGGCCCGAACACAAGACGCTGTTGCCGAAGGCAACCGTGACCGCGTGGATCAGGGCCGCGCTGTTCGCGGACGCCGAACTGACCGTGCGTTTCGTCGACGCCGACGAAGGCCGCACGTTGAACCGCACGTATCGCGGCAAGGATTACGCGACCAACGTGCTGACGTTTGCCTACGCGGAATCGGAAGACGATCCCGTCACGGGCGATCTGATCTTGTGCTGTCCTGTCGTCGAGAAAGAAGCGAACGAACAGGGCAAGCCGCTCGAAGCGCATTACGCGCATCTGCTCGTCCACGGCACGCTGCACGCGCAGGGCTACGACCACGAGGACGAGGAAGAAGCTGAAGAGATGGAAGCGATCGAAACCGAGGTGCTCTGCAAGCTCGGCTTCCCTGACCCGTATGAATGAGGCTCGATAGCAGGAAGTTCGAGCCCGCCGTCAACGTCGATCGCAGGCTCCGAATCCCGCCCGGCCAACCGATCGAATCAACGTGAGCCAACCTGTTTCAACGCCACCGTCGACGCTTCCGCCCTGCCCCGGCTATCCGCCGTCGCTGGGCGAATCGCGTCTGCTGACGGACGACGAATTGCGTGTGTCGCTCGATTGCACGCTGCGCGACTGGGATCGCAAGAGTGATTTGTGGCTGTTCGGCTATGGATCGCTGATCTGGAACCCCGGGCTGCCGACGGTCGAAGCGTTGCGCTCGCGGGTGCATGGGTATCACCGTGGGCTGTATCTGTGGTCGCGCGTCAATCGCGGCACGCCGGAGCAGCCGGGACTCGTGCTCGCGCTCGATCGCGGCGGTTCTTGCAGCGGCATTGCATTTCGCCTCGCCGCCGAGGGCGCGATGCCGCATCTCGACGCGCTGTGGCGGCGCGAAATGGCGATGGGGTCGTATCGGCCTGCATGGCTGCCGTGTGTACTCGCCGATGGGCGGCGCGTTGATGCGCTCGCGTTCGTCATGCGGCGTGATGTTGCTTCTTATACCGGGAAGCTTTCTGATGATGTCGTTCGGGCCGTGTTGGGGTGTGCTTCGGGGCGCTATGGGACTACGCTTGACTATGTGAGTCGCACAGTCGCCGCTTTGCGGGAGAGTGGGATGCCGGATCGGGCGTTGGAGGCGCTTTTATCCAGGTGTGGATAAGGGTTCGGTTTTGCTTTTTTGTTTTTTGTTTTTGTTTTTTGCTGCGCTGGCGTCCGCGATTTCATATCGGTGCTTCACGCGTTGCCCCTGTGCGGGGCGGCACCTACTTTTCTTTGCAGCGGCAAAGAAAAGTAGGCAAAAGAAAGCCGCTTTTGAACCTCCAGTGCCTGCCAGGATGCCGCTTCGGCATGCCGCAGTTGAGCTGTCGCGCCGCGACGTTCGCACTCCGTAGAAAGCCCGCAGTCAACCGCGCACGGCGCGAAAACCACACACAGCCTGGAGCACATACCGCCGCAATCAACCGGCGGCACGCACCAAAAACAAGCCGACCGAATGTGCCCCACGTGGATGTCACATTTCGGGCCGCGCGCGCCTGACTGCGGGCTTTCTACGGAGTGTTTGCGTCGCTGCGCGATAGCTCAACTGCGGCATACCGAAGCGGTATCCAAGCAGGCACCGGAGGTGTGAAGCCGCTTTCTTTGGTTACTTTCTTTGCGGCGGCAAAGAAAGTAACTGCCGCCCCGCACAGGGGCAACGCTAATAAACCGATACGTCAACGCGGATGCCAGCAAAAATCCAAAAACCCAAAACCAAAAATCAAAAACCAAACCGCATCGCGAATAATAAGTGCCAAAAGACCAAATTTTGTCGACACCCCTGTCGACCGCAGATATCCGGTAGGATAAAAACCAAGCAACCCGCGGAAAGTGCGCCGGGACACGGTCCCGCCACACCCGTGGTGTATCCTTAACGCTCTGCAACAGCGCGCCCAGCTTTCCGGGCGCACCACCATGAACGATTCGTATCCCAGTCGACGCCATACCAGCGACAAACCCCAGGAAAAACGCTCCCTCCTCGAGCGATTGACCGACTTCATCTCGCCCGAGCCCGATTCTCGCGGCGAACTCCTCGAAATCCTGCAGGACGCGCACGAACGCAATCTCATCGACGCCGATTCGCTGTCGATGATCGAAGGCGTGTTCCAGGTTTCCGAGCTCTGCGCCCGCGACATCATGATCCCGCGCGCCCAGATGGACGCGATCAACATCGCGGACTCCCCAGACGAATTCATCCCGTACATGCTGGAAAAAGCGCACTCGCGCTACCCCGTGTACGAAGGCAACCGCGACAACGTCATCGGCGTGCTGCTGGCGAAAGACCTGCTGCGCTACTACGCCGAAGACGAAGCCGACGTGCGCGGCATGCTGCGCCCCGCCGTGTTCATCCCCGAATCCAAGCGCCTCAACGTGCTGCTGCATGATTTCCGCGTGAACCGTAATCACCTTGCCATCGTCGTCGACGAATATGGCGGCGTCGCGGGCCTGATTACGATCGAAGACGTGCTGGAGCAAATCGTCGGCGACATCGAGGACGAATACGATTTCGACGAGGAAAGCGGCAACATCATCGCGTCGCCCGACGGTCGCTATCGCGTGCGCGCACTCACCGAAATCGAGCAGTTCAACGAGGAATTCGGCACGCATTACTCCGACGAGGAAGTCGATACGATCGGCGGCCTGGTCACGCACCATTTTGGACGCGTGCCGCATCGCGGCGAGAAAGTGCGGCTCGACGACCTGATTTTCGAAGTGCTGCGCGCCGATGCACGCCAGATCCACATGCTGCTCGTGCGCCGCGATCCCCTCGCTGGCCAGCGCGAACGCGACGCCCAGCACGTGCAAACCTGATCCATCCCGTGTTTTTCTGAAGCCGACCGCGCAACAATGGCCGACCCGATCATTTCCCGTCTGCGCCGCGGCGTGACGCCCGACGCAGCCGATGCAAACATCGGGCGCGCCCGGACGTTGCCGTGGTGGCACTACCTCGCCGCCGCCGCCGTCGGCGCGCTCAACACGCTCTCGTTCGCACCGACTCCGCACGGCGGCTGGCTCGAACTCGCGATCTTCGTCTTCTTCTTCGCGTGGCTCACGCGCACGACAGGCTGGAAAAGCGCCGCCCTCACCGGCTTCGCGTTCGGTTTCGGCAACTACGTGACGGGCGTGTGGTGGCTGTACGTGAGCATGCACTTCTACGGCGGCATGCCGGCACCACTCGCGGGCGCGGCGCTCGTGCTGTTCTCGCTGTATCTCGCCGTTTATCCGGCGCTCGCAGCTGGCGTCTGGTCGTTCTGCGCGGGGCACGCGCGCAACGGCAAACTCGTCGACAACACGCCGTTTTCCCCGACCTGGCACGGCGCGTTCGCCTTCGCGAGCGCGTGGGCCGTCGGTGAATGGCTGCGCGGCACCGTGTTCACCGGCTTCCCGTGGCTCGCGAGCGGCTATGCGCAGGTCGACGGCCCGTTTGCCGGATTCGCACCCGTGGTGGGCGTGTACGGCGTCGGCTGGATCATGGCGCTCGCTGCCGCGCTGATCGCGCAAGCGCTTCTGCGTACGCGCGCCCCAAAAACCGAAACCACGCCGCGTTCCACTCGCATCGCGACGCCCGCCGTGATCGCCGTCGCGCTGATCGCGGCCGGCCTGCTGCTGCCGCTCGTCTCGTGGACGACGCCCGCCAACGCATCGCTGAGCGTGCGCCTGCTGCAAGGCAATGTGAAACAGGACATGAAGTTCGAAGCATCGGGCGTGAAGGCGGCCATCGACGAATATCAGCGGATGATCACCGAGAAACCCGCCGATCTGATCGTCACACCGGAAACGGCGATTCCCGTGCTCGCGCAGGCCATTCCCGAGCCGTTCGCGCTGGCCGTGCGCAATTTCGCCGATTCGACGCATTCGTCGATTCTGTTCGGCGCGATCGGCGGCAAGATCACGCCGGAAGGACGCGTCGTCGATTACACGAACAGCCTGTTCGGCGTCACGCCGGGTCAGACGGGCGTGTATCGCTACGACAAGCATCATCTCGTGCCGTTTGGCGAGTTCGTGCCGTGGGGCTTTCGCTGGTTCGTGAACCTGATGAACATTCCGCTCGGCGATTTCGCGCGCGGCGCGCCCGTGCAGAAGCCGTTCATCGTGCACAACCAGCCCATCGCCGTCGATATCTGCTACGAGGACATCTTCGGCGAGGAAATCGCGCGCACGGTGCGCGAGAGCGACACGCCGGCGGGCGTGCTCGTGAATTCGACGAACCTCGCGTGGTTCGGCAATACGATCGCACTCGATCAACATCTGCAGATCGCGCGCATGCGTTCGCTCGAAACGGGACGCCCGATGCTGCGCGCAACGAACACGGGCGCGACGGCCGCCATCGACGCGCACGGCAACGTGATCGCGCGCATGCCGACGTTCACGGCCGGCTCGATCGAAGCGACCATTCAAGGCACGACGGGCAATACGCCGTACGTGACGAGCGGCAATAACACCGTGCTTGCCGTGTCGCTGCTGTTCCTCGCATTTGGTTTCGCCTTCGGTCCGGGCCGCAAGCGAAAGAACGGCAACAGCTGAGAACTCACGGCGGGGCAGCGCAAAGCAACAAGCACAAACGCGCGCCCCCGTTGAACCACCAGGCCCCAGAAAGTCTCAAGCCACCGGCAATCCGGTAAAATTCAGGGTTTTACAGCACTGGGCCGCGCAGCCGGCCGGCTACGGGGTGAACGGCCAGCATGGCCGGCGCGCCCCGCGGGCCGCACGGCGTCCGCGTCCTGCCTGAAAGGCACCCTTCAAGGCACTTCATGCTCACGTTTCAGCAAATCATCCTGACGATGCAATCCTATTGGGACAAGCAGGGTTGCGCGCTGCTCCAGCCGATCGACATGGAAGTCGGCGCGGGCACTTCCCACGTCCATACGTTCCTGCGCGCGGTCGGCCCCGAGCCGTGGCGCGCCGCGTACGTGCAGCCGTCGCGCCGCCCGAAGGACGGCCGTTATGGCGAGAACCCCAACCGTCTGCAGCACTACTACCAGTATCAGGTCGTGCTGAAGCCGGCGCCGGAAAACATCCTCGACCTGTACCTCGGCTCGCTCGAAGCCCTCGGCTTCGATCTGAAGCAGAACGATGTGCGCTTTGTCGAGGACGACTGGGAAAACCCGACGCTCGGCGCGTGGGGCCTCGGCTGGGAAGTGTGGCTCAACGGCATGGAAGTGACGCAGTTCACCTACTTCCAGCAAGTGGGCGGCCTCGACTGCAAGCCGGTGCTCGGTGAAATCACGTACGGTCTCGAACGTCTCGCGATGTATCTGCAGAAGGTCGAGAACGTCTATGACCTGATCTGGACCGAGTGGGAAGAACAAGGTCCGAACGGTCCTGAAATGCGCCGCCTCACGTATGGCGACGTGTATCACCAGAACGAAGTCGAACAGTCGACGTACAACTTCGAGCACGCGAACACCGATCTGCTGTTCACGTTCTTCAACAGCTACGAAAGCGAAGCGAAGCGCATGATCGAAGTGCCGCTCGCGCTGCCCGCCTACGAACTCGTGTTGAAGGCAGCACACACGTTCAACCTGCTCGACGCGCGCGGCGCGATTTCCGTGACGGAGCGCGCGGCATACATCGGTCGCATTCGCGCGCTGTCGCGCCTCGTTGCACAGGCGTATTACGACTCGCGCGAAAAGCTCGGCTTCCCGATGCTCGGCAATCCCGTGCACGGCGTGCCTGGCCTCACCACCGACGAACAGGACGCCGCGATGCCCGCGTGGGCGCCGCCGCTCAAAGTCGAACGCAAGATCGACCAGGACTGACGAGACCAAGAAGACATGACGCAATCCCATCAAGCCACCCTGCTCGTCGAACTGCTGACGGAAGAACTGCCGCCGAAGGCGCTCGCGCGTCTCGGCGATGCGTTCGCGGAAGGCATCGCGCAACGTCTCGCGGCGCGCGATCTGATCGAAGGCGAACTGCAGTTCGAGCGTTACGCGACGCCGCGCCGCCTCGCTGTCACGATCAGGAACGTGCGCGACGTCGCGCCCGAGAAACACGTGCGCGAAAAAGTGCTGCCCGTCTCCGTCGCACTCGATGCGAACGGCCAGCCCACGCCGCCGCTCGCGAAGAAACTCGCGGCGCTCGGCTTCCCCGATTTCTCGGTGAACGATCTCGAACGCGCGAACGACGGCAAGGCCGAAGCGTTCTTTCTGCGCTACGCCGCACCCGGCGCGACGCTCGCCGAAGGTCTGCAAGCCGCGCTCGACGAAACGCTCGCCAAGCTGCCCATTCCGAAGGTGATGACGTATCAGCGTCCGGACGGCTCGAACGTGCAGTTCGTGCGCCCGGTGCATCGTCTGACGGTGCTGCACGACAAAGAGATCGTGCCCGTCACCGCGTTCGGCATCGATGCCGACGACACCACGCTCGGCCATCGCTTCCTGTCCGAAGGTTTCGTGCAGATCCAGCACGCGGATCATTACGCCGACACGCTGATGCACAAGGGCCATGTCGTGCCGAGCTTCGCGGACCGCAAGGAAACGATCCGCACGCATCTGCTCGCGCAGGCGAACGGCGACGAGGTCGTGATGCCCGAGTCGCTGCTCGACGAAGTGACGTCGCTGGTCGAATGGCCTGTCGTGTACGCGTGCAAGTTCGAGGACGAGTTCCTGCAGGTGCCGCAGGAATGCCTGATCCTCACGATGCAGACCAACCAGAAGTATTTCGCGCTCACCGACACGAACGGCAAGCTGCGCTCGCGCTTCCTGATCGTGTCGAACATCGAGACGAAGACGCCTGGTGAAATCGTCGAAGGCAATGAACGTGTGGTGCGTCCGCGTCTCGCCGATGCGAAGTTCTTCTTCGAGCAGGACAAGAAGCGTCCGCTCGCCGATCGTGTGCCGCAACTCGCGAACGTCGTCTATCACAACAAGCTGGGTTCGGCGCTGCAACGCGTCGAGCGCGTCGAAGCACTCGCTGGCGCAATTGCGCAGATGATCGGCGCCGACGTCGCGCTCGCAAAGCGCGGCGCGCATCTCGCGAAGGCCGACTTGCTGACCGACATGGTCGGCGAATTCCCCGAGTTGCAAGGCACGATGGGCACGTATTACGCGCGCCACGACGGCGAGCCGGAAGAAGTCGCGCTCGCGTGCTCGGAGCACTATCAGCCGCGCTTCTCCGGCGACGCGTTGCCGTCGACGGCAACGGGCACGGTCGTCGCGCTCGCCGACAAGCTTGAAACGCTGGTCGGGATCTGGGGCATCGGCCTGCAACCGACGGGCGAAAAAGATCCGTTCGCGCTGCGCCGTCACGCGCTCGGCGTGCTGCGCATTCTGGTCGAAAAGCAGTTGCCGATCGATCTCGTCGAACTGCTGCGCGCAGCAAACGCGCAATTCGCGAACGTGCCGAACGTCGCCGATTCGACGCAGGCCATTTACGAATTCTGTATCGACCGTCTGCGCGGCATGCTGCGTGAACGCGGCTATTCGGCGGGTGAAGTGGATGCCGTGCTCGCGCTGAACCCCACGCGTTTCGACGATATCGTCGCGCGTCTGGATGCCGTGCGCGAATTCGCGGCGCTCGCGGAAGCGGCGTCGCTGGCAGCGGCGAACAAGCGCATTTCGAACATCCTGAAGAAGTCGGAAGGCGCGAACGCGAACGGCGTGCAGACCGCGCTGCTCATCGAAGCGGCCGAAAAGGCGCTGCATGCGCAGCTCGAACAGGTTGCGCCGCGTGTGCAGTCGCAACTGGCCGAGCGTCAGTACACGGGCGCGCTGTCGGCGCTCGCGGCGCTGCGCGAACCCGTCGATACGTTCTTCAACGACGTGATGGTCAACGCGGAAGACCCAGCGCTGCGCGCGAATCGCCTTGCGCTGCTCGGCGCGCTGCATCAACAGATGAACTGCGTCGCGGATATTTCGCGCCTCGCAGCCTGAGCGACGCATCATGCCGACTGCAAAGAAACTGGTGGTGCTCGACCGTGACGGCGTGATCAACGTCGACTCGGATGCGTTCATCAAATCGCCCGACGAGTGGGTCGCGCTGCCCGGCAGCCTCGAAGCGATCGCGCGACTCAACCAGGCGGGTTATCGCGTGGCGATCGCGACGAATCAGTCGGGCATCGGCCGCGGCCTGTTCGACATGGATGCGCTCAACGCGATGCATCTGAAGATGCATCGCGCGGCGGCTGCCGTCGGCGGGCGCATCGACGCCGTGTTCTTCTGCCCGCATACGGCCGACGATCACTGCGAATGTCGCAAGCCGAAGCCCGGCATGCTGAAGATGATTGCGGAGCGCTTCGAGATCGACCCGGAAGACACGCCGTGCGTCGGCGACTCGTTGCGCGATCTGCAGGCAGGTGCGGCGCTCGGTTTCGTCCCGCATCTGGTGCTGACGGGCAAAGGCAAGAAGACGCTCGAAGCAGGCGGTTTGCCCGAGGGCACGCGCGTGCATGATGATCTGCGCGCGTTCGCTCTCGACTTTCTCGCCGAAGAACAAGAATGACGCGCCGTAGCGCGTCCACACCTCACTGACCACGCCGATGCGCTTCATCCGTTCGCTGTTGCTGCTGATCTTTTTCGCGGTCTTCACGATTCCATACGCGACCGCGTGCTTCTTCGCGTTTCCGTTCATGCGCGCCGACAACCGCTACTGGATGGCGGTCGGCTGGTGCCGCACGACACTCAACGTGGTGCGCTGGCTGAACGGCATCCGCTATGAAATTCGCGGCATGGACAATCTGCCGAACGGTCCCGCCGTGCTGCTGTCGAAGCATCAGTCCGCGTGGGAGACGCTCGCGTTTCCTGCGCTGATGCCGCGTCCGCTGTGCTACGTGTTCAAGCGCGAGTTGCTGTATGTGCCGTTCTTCGGCTGGGCGCTCGGCTTGCTGAAGATGATTCACATCGACCGCAAGGAAGGCAAGAACGCGTTCGCGTCGGTCACGCGACAAGGCGCGCGGCGCATGTCGGAAGGCGCGTGGGTGATCATGTTTCCGGAAGGCACACGCACGCCGACGGGCAAGCAGGGTAAGTACAAGACGGGTGGCGCGCGCTTCGCCGTCGCGACGGGCGCGGTCGTGGTGCCTATCGCGCATAACGCGGGACGTGTGTGGCCGCGCAACTCGTTCATGAAATATCCGGGTATAGTCACAGTGTCGATCGGCAAACCGATCGACACCACCGGGCTCACGCCCGACGAAGTGAACACGCGCGTCGAAACGTGGATCGAAGCCGAGATGCGCCGCATCGATCCAGCCGCTTATGGCGACGAGCAGAACACGCCCGCCGCCGCCCGAATCTGACGCGCCACGCTGCAAAGCGCACTCGTGCGTAGTGCAGCGTATCAGCGCGAAGTGAGTCCGATGCAGAAGTCTTCCAAGCCGCAGCCTGCTGCGGCGCTCGATAGCCGGCAACTCGATCTGCCGCTCTTCGACGAGCCGGGCAAATCCGCCGCGCCGCCGCAACTCAGGCCCGCCGCGCCCCTCGCACCCGATGGTTCGAAACTGCGCAGCGTCACGCTTGGCGCGCGCACGTTGCACTATGCGCTGAAGCGCTCGGCGCGCCGCTCGATTGGTTTTGCAATCGACAGCACGGGGCTCACGATCACTGCGCCGCGCTGGGTGACGCTTGCCGATATCGAAACGGCTATCGCCGAAAAGCAGCGCTGGATCTTCACGAAACTCACCGAATGGCAGACGCGTACTGAACAGCGCGTGATGCCGCGCGTCGACTGGAAGGATGGGGCTGAGGTGCCTTATCTTGGGCATACGGTGCGGGTGACGCTCGCTGCTGTGAATGGCCTGCTTGCGTACGATGCTGTGCAGAACGTGCTTGCATTGCCGCTGCCTGCGCAGGCCGATCCGCAGCAGATCAAGGATCGCGTGCAGGGCTGGCTGCAAAGCGAGGCCAAGCGGATTTTCGGCGAGCGCCTCGATGTGTATGCGGAGAAGCTCGGGGTGACGTATCGCGCGTATGCGCTGTCGTCGGCGGCGACGCGCTGGGGCAGTTGTTCGAGCGATGGGAAGATCCGCCTGAACTGGCGGCTGATTCATTTTCCGCTGTCGGTCATCGATTATGTCGTAGCGCATGAGCTCGCGCATTTGCGCGAGATGAATCATAGTCCGCGGTTCTGGCAGACTGTTGAGTCTATTTTTCCTGAGTTTCGTGAGGCACGGCAGACACTTAAGCATCATCCGCCGGAGCTTTTGCCGACGCTTTGAGTGTGGGTTTTTTGTCTGCGACGCAGTCGCGAATCTGGTTTTTTTGTTTTTGTTTTTCTTCGCTGGCATCCGCGATTTCGCTTTGGTTTGCTCGCGTTGCCCCTGTGCGGGGCGGCAGTTACTTTCTTTGCCGCGGCAAAGAAAGTAACCAAAGAAAGCCGCTTCAAACCTCCGGTGCCCGCCAGCATAGCGCCGCGGCCTGCCGCACTTGAGCCGTCGCACAGCGACGTCCGCACTCCGTAGAACGCGCCCGCAGTCAACCGCGCACGGCGCGACAACACCACACAACTTCGAAGCACATACCGACGCAAAACCAAGGCGACCCATGTGCCCCAATCAAGGGTAACCCTTCACGCCGCGCGTGCGTGACTGCGGGCTTTCTACGGAGTGTTCGCGTCGCGGCGCGACAGCTCAACTGCGGCATGCCGCGGCGCTATGCTGGCAGGCACCGGAGGTTAGAAGCCGCTTTCTTTGGTTACTTTCTTTGCGGCGGCAAAGAAAGTAACTGCCGCCCCGCACAGGGGCAACGCATGAACAACCGATACGAAATCGCGGATGCCAGCGCAGCAAAAAAACCGCGACTGCGTCGCAGACCAAACAAAAAACCGTTAAGACTTCTTCTGAATAAACTCGATCTTATAGCCGTCAGGATCGGTGACAAACGCGATAACAGTCGTGCCATGCTTCATAGGCCCCGCCTCGCGAACAACAGTCCCGCCCTGCGCCTTGATCTTGTCACACGCGGCATACGCGTCCTCCACCTCGATAGCGAGGTGCCCAAACGCGCTACCCATGTCATACGACTCAGTGTCCCAGTTATGCGTCAGCTCAATGACCGTGCCGTCCTTCTCGTCTTCATACCCAACGAACGCCAGCGTGAACTTCCCTTCCGGATAATCATTGCGACGCAGCACTTTCATACCGAGCAGCTCGGTATAGAACTTGATCGAACGATCGAGATTGCCCACTCGGAGCATGGTGTGAAGAAGGCGCATCGTGGACTCCCTTGGTGCGTGAAAATGTCGAGGACGTCAATGTACAGAAAAAGCCGCGCGTCCGCTCAGCGACACTTTCAGAATAGATGCCGCAGCCCCGCCATCAAGCCAATCTGCGAACCCTTCTGCGCCAGCCCGACCCCATTGACACCCTGCAACTGCGCGCCGATCAGATCGCCGCGGTACAACGCATAATCGCCTTCCAGATAAACGTCCGTACGCTTCGACGGGCTGTAGTCGGCGACCAGCTGATACTGCCACGCGGAGCCATCCTGCGCGGATGTCTTGCCATCCTGCAATGTCCGCCAGACATTCGCTGCGAAATGCCACGCGGCGCCGACCTGCTGCGTGATGCCGCCCAATATCATCCGACGCCGTGAAAAATCCGTGTACTTGAGCGCCGCGAGCACAGGCGCCGTGAACGGCCCGTTCGCGAAGTTCGAAAAGCCCGCATCGTTCTGATTCACGATATAGCCGAGCGCAAAGCGCGTCTGGTTCCACGTGTACGACGCACCGAAGGTCCAGGCCTTCGCGGTGCTGCCGTTGATGGAATCGCGCGTCTCTTCGTACGCGCCGCCGAGGTTCACCGGTCCGCCGCTCGGCGCATACGCAGCGGCCGCGCCGAACTGCGAGCCATACGACGTATGCCCTGCCACGCCACCAAACGCATACGCAACCGATAACATCACGTCATGCGCGCGCGCCTGATACTGCACCTGATTGCTCGTCCAGATGCCGCCCGACATCGTCACTTCCGGCTGGAAGCTGAAGTTGTACGGAATCCACGGATTGCTGCCGTAGCCGCCGATCGTAATCCCCTCGATCAGCACATTCGGCATACGCCCGAAAATCAGCTTGCCGTACGACGACGATTGCACGCCGATCTGCGCTTCGTTGAAAAACGGCAGCGTCGGATCGCTCTGACCGCTGTTGATGTAGATACGGTTTTCAAGCTTGAAGAAGGTAGACCAGCCGCCGCCCAGATCCTCGACGCCGCGCAAGCCCCAACGGCTTTCCGACATGCCGCCGTTGCCGAGCCCCACGCTCGAGTCGCCGTTCTTGTTCACGTGCGTCATGTAGCGGACGCTTTCATCGACGATGCCGTACAAGGTGACGCTCGATTGCGCTTGCGCCGTTCCGCACATCAATGCAGGCGACATCGCGGCCCACGCGCAGACCTTCAGCCTCTTGCTCACCTTCGTCATACCGTCTCCTGATTCATCCTGCATGCATTTGAATTGCGTGGGAATGTCTTAAAGCGGTGCGGCGTCGCTGGCGCGCGAATAGGCGAACGCAAGCAAGCGTAAGAGTAATCTGTATGAAGAGTCAGGAAGATAAAAGAAAGCCCGCGTGTTGCGGGCTGTCTACAAGGAACTGCGTCGGTCTGTGTGAACGCAACGATTTAACGTTGCCGATCGATGCGCTAGCGGGCCGATGCCGCCGATACCGCCTGCGCAACGGCCACATATTCCGCAACGGGCACGTCCTCGGCGCGGCGTTGCAGATCGAAACCGAGCGCTTCGAAATCGACGGTATCGCGATACGCGGACAACGTGTTGCGCAACATCTTGCGACGCTGCGAAAACGCGGCCGTCACGACTTCGCCGAGCGTCGTCTGATCGACGGTGGGCAGTTCGT
This sequence comes from Paraburkholderia sabiae, assembly GCF_030412785.1. Lineage (NCBI taxonomy): Bacteria > Pseudomonadati > Pseudomonadota > Betaproteobacteria > Burkholderiales > Burkholderiaceae > Paraburkholderia > Paraburkholderia sabiae. The sequence goes on along the minus strand of NZ_CP125295.1, from coordinate 478,840 downwards.
GCGGCGCGTACGGAATCATGCGGACGATGGCCGAGTCGACCTTCGGCGGCGGCTGGAACGATTCGGGCGGCACGTCGAGCAGCTTGTCGATCACATAGCGATACTGCAGCATCACCGACAACCGGCTGAACGCCTTGCTGCCCGGCTCCGCGATCATCCGCTCCACCACTTCGTTCTGCAGCATGAAATGCTGATCGATCACACGCTCGGCGAACGTGGCGAGATGAAACAGCAGCGGGCTGGAAATGTTGTACGGCAGATTGCCGACGATGCGCAGACTCGGCTTGTCACCCTCGGCCGCGAGCGAGCCGAAGTCGAACGCGAGCGCGTCGCCTTCGTGCAGTTCGAGCAGATCGCCGAATTTCTTCTTCAGACGCCCGATCAGATCGCGGTCCAATTCGACGGCATGCAGCGGCGCTTCGGGCGTCGCGAGACGCTCGATCAGCGGTTCCGTGAGCGCGCCCAGCCCCGGCCCGATTTCGACCATGCGCTCGCCGCGTTGCGGACGGATCACGTCGACAATCGAATCGATAATGCCCAGGTCGACCAGAAAATTCTGTCCGAAGCGCTTGCGCGCGAAGTGGCCCTGGTGCTGTTTGCTTGAACTGTTCGACATCGAAAGAAGCTACGAAAAAATCACGCGACGCGCCGGTTGCGCGCCATGAAAACTGCTGTGTCGATCGCGGCGATCAGGCTGCCCGCGTCCGCGCGGCCGGTGCCGGCAAGATCGAGCGCCGTGCCGTGATCAACGGACGTGCGAATGATCGGCAAACCCAGCGTCACATTGATGCCTTCGCCGAAGGTCGCGTACTTGAGCACGGGCAAGCCCTGATCGTGGAACATCGCGAGCACGCAATCGGCCTCATTCAGATAACGCGGCTGGAAAAGCGTATCGGCAGGATACGGGCCGCGCGCGTCGATGCCCTGCCCGTTCGCCAGTTTCAGCGCGGGCGAGATCACATCGATTTCCTCGCGGCCCAGATAGCCGTTTTCGCCCGCATGCGGATTCAGGCCGGTGACGAGAATGCGCGGCGCGGGCAAGCCGAAATGATGACGCAAGTCGTGGTCGATGATGCGCAGCGTGTCGACGATGCCGTCGACCGTCAATGCCGCCGACACATCCTTCAGCGGCAGATGCGTGGTCGCGAGTGCAACGCGCAACGGCCTTGCGCCCGTACCCGCCAGCATCATCACGACATGCGGCGTGTGGGTGCGCTCGGCCAGATATTCGGTGTGGCCGGTGAACGGCACACCGGCATCGTTGATCGTGCTCTTCTGGAGCGGCGCGGTGACGATGGCATCGAACGTGCCCGCAACCGCGCCGTCGATTGCGGCATCCAGCAGACCGAGCACATACGGCCCGTTCTGCGCGTCGAGCTTGCCGGCCTGCGCGGGCACGGCAAGCGCATGATGCTGCGTGGCGATGCGCGCGCCCTGCTGCGCCGCCCAGTCGATCCCGACGGCCTTCGCGCGCTCCGTCATCAGACCGCTGTCGCCGAGCACCGTGAAATGCGCGTCCGGCCAATGCGCGCCCGCCGCGGCGAGCGCCTGTGCCGTCAGTTCAGGACCGACGCCAGCCGGCTCGCCCGTAGTGATCGCGATGTTCAGCGGAGCGTTCGAGGGCTGGGCAGCGGTCATGACGATTCCAGAGGTTATTGCGCGGAGTTGTCCGCGGACGTGCCCGCGGGCGTACCCGAGTATGGGCCTGCCTTGTAATCGACATACGCGGTGTCGCGCAGTTCACGCAGCCAGTCGGCATACGCCTGTTCCGCCTTGCGCTGGCCGATCGCCTGGCGCGCGAGGTCCATCTGCTGCGAAACCGAGCCTTCCGCCTCGCGGCGGCCGAGCACCTGGATCAGGTGGTAGCCGTACTCGCTTCGCACGGGCTGGCTGATCTGGTTGTCCTGCAGCGAATTCATCGCGCGTTCGAACTCGGGAACCGTCTCGCCCGGGCTGATCCAGCCGAGATCGCCGCCTTGCGACGCCGAGCCGTCCTGCGAATACGTGCGCGCGAACTTGTCGAAGTCGCCTTGGCCCGCTTCGATTTCCTGGCGGATTTCGAGCAGCTTCTGACGCGCCTGCGGTTCCGACATGCCGTCGCCGACACGCAGCAGGATGTGACGCACGTGCGTCTGCGTGAGCTTCGTCGAGTCGGCGGAAGTCGAGCCCTGGCCCGAACGGCGCTCGACGAGACGCACGATCTCGAAGCCGTCGTTGGTGCGGATCACGGACGGATTGACCTGGCCCGGACGCAGCGTCGAAGACGCCGTCACGAATTCAGGCGGCAGTTTCGACGGCGCCTGAAAGCCCAGATCGCCGCCCTTCGACGCATCGGCTGCCTGCGAATTGTTCTTCGCGAGCTTTTCGAAGTTGTCGCCCTTCAAGGCTTCCTGCAGCAGCGAGTTCGCCTTCGCCTGAGCGGCTTCGATGTCCGTCTGCGATGCGTTGAGCGGCGCCTTCAGGAGGATGTGCTCCATGTGCAGGTCGCTCGTCAGACCAGCCGTCGGGCCGCGCTGACTTGCGATGTAGTTCGCCACTTCCGCGTCCGACACGGTGATCTTGCTGTCGACTTCCTTTTCGCGCAGACGCGACAGGATCAGTTCCGTCTTCGCGTCGCCCATGAAGGTCGACCAGGGCACGCCTTGCGCCTCGATACGCGCGCGGTACATGTCGAGCTGCATGTTGTTCGCCTGGGCGAGACGTTCGAGCGTGCGCTGCACGGTCGCGTCGTCGACCGTGATGCCGTCTTCGCGCGCCTTCTGCAGCTGGATGCGTTCGAGCACCATCTGGTTCAGCACCTGCTGGCGCAGCTGGTCGGCGGGAGGAATGGGCGCGTGCTGCTGGGTCAGGCGCTTCGTGATCAGGCCGACGCGCATGTCCAGCTCGCGCTGCGTGATGACCCCGTTATTGACGACAGCCGCGATCGTATCGACCGTTTGTGCATTGCTGTTGCCGCCCAGTGCCTGCGCGTGCGCGGGTCCGGCCAGCAGAATGGAAGCGGCCGCAGCGAAGCCGGTCGCGAACGTTGCCAGGCGAAGCTTTTTCATGATTGCCACAGATACTCCAAAGATGTCGGGCACGCTCGGCCCGTCTTTCGACCTGGGTGGGCGCGTTGGCGCCTTACCCGGATCCCATGCAACAAGTTGCGTTTCTGTTCTGCGAACGACGCGGCATCGGTCTGTTACCCGCGACCCGCTCATTCGTAGTTGTTGAACTGCGATTCGGGCGGCGGCGGCGGCGGCAGCGGCTGATAGCCCGCCACGCTGGCGCGGAACGCCGACATCAGACCGTTGTCGACACTCGACAGCCCCTTGAACGTCAGCTGCGCGAGCACCCGCGTGCCGGCCGTCTGACTGCCCGTCGAGTTGACCCCGTTGGCGTAGCGCTGGAACCCGACGCCGAGCGTCCAGCAATCCGCGTCGTATTGCACGCCGAGAAGCGCGTCGACGGCGCGATGGCCTTTCAGGTCGTAATTGATCCGCCCGACGCCGTAGACCCGATGCATGAGCGGCCACTGTCCCGAGATCAGCAGCTGGTTGATCGGCTGATTGTCGAGCGTCGTGTTGGCGCGCGTGTACCGGTAGCCGACGTTGACGACCTTGCCGGATTCGGGGCTGTATCCGAAGCCGACACTGGTCTTGACCAGCTGATTGTTGTCCGCATTATATTGGAACGCGGTTTCCGAGGCGAAACCGGCCCCGAGCTTCAGGGACGCGCCGAGAATCAGGTCCGAATGCGTCGCCTGTTCCGTGGTCTGCGTCTGGTTCAGCGTGACGCGCTGATCGCGGAAATAGTACTGCTGCGCGATCACGAAGCGCGCGCGTTCGTCGCCCGTTGCCGGGTTCAGGAAACGCGTGGTGAGCGCGGCCGTCAGGCGGTTCGCGTCGGCGATCCGGTCGTTACCGACGAACGTGTTCGGCGTGAAGATTTCGGCGAGACCGAAGTCCGATTCCGCCGTGTCGAACAGCGGCGCGAAGCTCTGGTTGCGATACGGCGTGTAGACGTAGTACAGACGCGGTTCTAGCGTCTGGATATAGTCCTCGCCGAAAATCCGCACCGAGCGGTCGAAGATCAGGCCGGTGTCGAACGAGAACGTCGGCACCGATTCCGTGAAGTTCTTCGGCTGGTTCGCGGGCGAGCCCGTGCCGATGTTGCTCAGGTCGTACGACGCGAAGTGCCATTGCACCTTCGGCGTGACGAAGTAACCCGGACCGATGACGGAGTACGACAGGTACGGATTGAAGACGACGCGATCGCCTTCCGTCGCGTCCGCCGTGGTGATGCGAAAGCGCGTGTAGTCGGCTTCCGCGCCGAAGTCGAAGCCGCCGACGTTGTACTTCGTGTACTTCACGTTCAACTGCGGCTCGCGGCCGTACGGCGCGGTGGACGGCGACAGCGTCTGCCAGTGCTGCTCGCGCGCGAGCACGGACCACGGCCCGTTGTTGTACGTCAAACCCGCTTCCTGCTGATACAGCAGCTGCGTGCCGTTCAGGAACTGGTTCGTCGTCGATGCAAGGTCTTCCGGATAGGTATTGTCCGAGACCTTGTTGTAGTAGATGTACCCGCCGAACCCCGAACCGAAGTTCTGGTTGTGCTGGATGTACAGCGCGTAGCGGTTCGTGTGCGTGATCTTGTCGTCGGGCAGATATTCGCCCGTGATCGAACCGCTATACGTTGGCGACAGATACCGGAAGGTCGACTGCAACTGCACGCCGCGCTTCGACAGGATGCGCGGCGTGACCGTCAGATCGCGGTTCGGCGCAATGTTGAAGTAGTACGGCAGCGACAGCTCGAAGCCGTTGGTCGAACTGAGCGAGGCCGTCGGCGGCAACAGGCCGCTGCGCCGTGCGCCCGACAACGGGAACGACAGCCACGGGCTCGCGAAGACGGGCACGCCCTCGAAGAACAGCACGCCGTTGTGCGCGACGCCGTTGTCGGCGCCCGTGTCGAAATCGAACTCGCTGCCCTTGATGTACCACGCGGGATCTTCCTCGCACTGGCACGCCGTGTAGGTGCCGCGCGTGAAGACAGAGCGCTCGTTGTCGAGCAGATCGACGCGCTCCGCGCTGCCCGACCCGCCCGTCACGTTGAAGTGGTACTTCGGCGTGGTCATGAAGCCTTCGCTCGACTCGAGCTTCATGTGCGCTTCCGGGCCCGCGAAGCGGGCGCCGTTACCGGACAGATGGACATTGCCGTATGCATCGGCCATGTCCGTATCCTGATCGTAATGAAGCGCGTCGGCCTTGAGCGCCGATGTGCCGCGACGGACTTCAGCGGAGCCTTTGGCTGCGATGTCCTGATCGGCTGTGCCCGTGGTCGAGTCGCCCAGCACGAAGGTGGCGGGACTCTGGCCGTCGGGCGTCGAGTGATCTTCGAGTTGTGGAGCCAGCCGCAGGCCCCACGGCGCGTCTATCGGCTGCGCCTGCGCCGCCTCCCCCGCCAGCTGCGCGTGCGAGAGCGCGGGCAGCAGACCCGGCACGGCGATCAGCGCCGCTGCGAGCCGCCTTCTGCGCGGCAGGCCGTCAGAGGAGGGAGTGATTGGGAAAAGCTGTCTGGGCGGCATGTATCGTTTGGCGTATCGGCCCTGCTGTCAGTTCATGTGCCCGGTCATCAGTCACGAGTTGCCGCCTGTGCAATCGGGCATCGAATGCACAACTATTGACGATTCATGCAGCGGTAAGGCGGGCGATCCAGCGAGATGCGCGAGAACTGACGCGAGTCGCGTCAAAAAAGTCGTGGGGTATTATATGGCAAGACGTTGCCCACCCCGATTTTGTCGCCTGCTTTTCATGACGCATTCCCCTGCATCTTCCCTTACATCCGCTTCTTCGACGGCGGACACACGACTCGAGCTTCTCAACGGCTGGCTGCGCACTCACGCCGACCGCTACCGTCTCGACCTCGCCACCCTTCAGCCGGCTTCCGCCGACGCGAGCTTTCGCCGTTATTTCCGCCTCGCGGGGAGCGGCGCCGAGCTGGCGGGCGGGGCATCGACAGTCATTGCCGTCGACGCACCGCCGCCCGAAAAGTGCCGCGAATTCGTCCAGGTGGCCGGTTTGCTGGCCGACGCGGGCGTGCATGTGCCGCGCGTGCTCGAAGTCGATCTCGACGCGGGCTTCATGCTCGTCACCGATCTCGGCACGCAGTCGTATCTGTCCACCTTGCGTGACAGCAGTCCTGCCGAAGCGAAACAGCTGATGCGCGCCGCGCTCGATGCGCTGATCCGCTGGCAGCTCGCGTCGCGCGACGACGTGCTGCCACCGTTCGACGAAGCGTTCCTGCGCCGCGAGATGGAGCTGATGCCGGAATGGTTCATCGGCCGGCATCTGGGCCGCGAGGTCGACGACAACACGCGCGGCGTGCTCGATCGCACGTTTGCGCTGCTGGTCGCGAGCGCGATGGCGCAGCCACAGGTCTTCATGCTGCGCGATTTCATGCCGCGCAATCTGATGATCGCGAGTCCGAATCCCGGCGTTCTCGATTTCCAGGACGCTGTGTACGGCCCGATCACCTACGACGTCGCGTCGCTGTTGCGCGATGCGTTCATCGGCTGGGACGAGGAGTTCGAACTCGACTGCTTCGCTTATTACTGGGAGCGCGCGAAAAAGGCCGGCTTGCCCGTCGATCCCGACTTCGGCGAGTTTTACCGACAGATCGAATGGATGGGACTGCAACGGCACATCAAGGTGCTGGGACTGTTCTGCCGGATCAACTATCGCGACAGCAAGCCGCATTACATGGCGGATCTGCCGCGTTTCATCGGTTATGCGCGCAAGGTGTGTGAACGCTACCGGCCGCTCGTGCCGTTCGCGAAACTGCTCGACGACCTCGAAGGCCGCGCGGCCGAAGTCGGCTACACGTTCTGACGGGGAAGCACTTGAACAAAGCGATGATCTTCGCCGCCGGACGCGGCGACCGGATGCGGCCGTTGACGGACACGTGTCCGAAGCCGCTGTTGAAAGTGGGCGGCAAGGCTTTGATCGAATGGCAGATCGAGCGACTCGCGCGCGCGGGATTCACGACGATCGTGATCAATCATGCGTGGCTTGGAGAGCAGTTCGAGGCTGCGCTCGGCGATGGCTCGCGGTATGGCGTTTCGTTGCGGTACTCGGCGGAGCATGATGCGCTCGAAACGGCAGGCGGGATTGCTCAGGCTTTGCCGTTGATCGAAGACGCCGGTGCGTCGCAAGTGTTCGTGGCTGTCGCTGGCGATGTGTATGCGGATTTTGATTATTCTTCGTTGCGGCTGGAATGCGAGCGTTTGGCCGCTCTCGATGTGCCCGGGATGCATCTTGTGATGGTGCCTAATCCTTCGTTTCATCCTGAAGGCGATTTTGTTCTCTCTGGCGACGGGCGTTTGTCTTTGGACGGCGCGCCGCGGTATACGTTTGGCAGTATTGGCGTCTATGACACGCGGATGTTTAGGGATATCGCGCCTGGGACGCGGCGGGCTCTGACTCCTTATTATCGCGATGCCATCGCGCTTGGGCGCGCTACCGGGCAGCTTTATCAAGGGCTTTGGGAGAATGTTGGGACTCCCGCGCAGCTTCAGGCGCTTGATAAGGTTTTGATGTTGTAGTGCGTGCGGTTGCGTTGCGTCGCGTCGCGCTGGCATCCGCGGTTTCGTATCGGTGCTTCATGCGTCGCCCCTGTGCGGGGCGGCACCTACTTTTCTTTGCAGCGGCAAAGAAAAGTAGGCAAAAGAAAGCCGCTTTTGAACCTCCGGTGCCTGCCAGGATGCCGCCACGGCACACGTTCTTTGAGTGATTGCGCAGCAACGTCCGCACGCTGTAGAAAGCCCGCAGTCAACCGCGCACGGCGCGAAAACCCACACACAGTCTGGAGCACATACCGCCGCAATCAACCGGCGGCACGCACCAAAAACAAGCCGACCGAATGTGCCCCACGTGGATGTCACATTTCGCGCCGCGCGCGCCTGACTGCGGGTTTTCTACGGAGTGTTTGCGTCGCTGCGCGACAGCTCAACTGCGGCATGGCGCAGCGTTATCCTGGCGGGCACTGGAGGTTTGAAGCCGCTTTCTTTGGTTACTTTCTTTGCGGCGGCAAAGAAAGTAACTGCCGCCCCGCACAGGGGCAACGCTAATAAACCGATACGTCAACGCGGATGCCAGTAAATCGCGGATGCCAGCGCAGCAAAAAAACCAACCCTACTCAACCTCACCAACATGCGCAGCCCCCGCCCGCTCCTGCTGCAAGGCCCACATCTGAGCAAACAGCCCACCGGCCTGTAGAAGAGCAGCAAAAGTCCCACGCTCAACGATGCGCCCTTTGTCCATGACAATAATCTGCTGCGCATGCACAACAGTCGACAACCGATGCGCAATGATCAAGGTCGTCCGCTCACGCGCAATCTGATCGAGTTCATGCTGGATAGCCCGCTCAGAACGCGAATCAAGCGCCGACGTCGCTTCGTCGAACAGCAGCACAGGCGGATTCTTCAGCAACGTCCGCGCGATCGCAACGCGCTGTTTCTCCCCACCCGACAGCTTCAATCCGCGCTCGCCGACAGGCGTCTCATACCCCTTCGGCAAGCTCTCGATGAACTCGTGAATATGCGCCGCGCGCGCCGCCGCAATCACCTCGTCGCGTGTCGCGGAAGGACGCCCATACGCGATGTTGTAGTAGATCGTGTCGTTGAAGAGCACCGTATCCTGCGGCACGATACCGATCGACGCGCGCAGCGAATCCTGCGTGACGTCACGAATATCCTGTCCGTCGATACGTATCGCGCCGCCCATCGCGCGATCCAGATCGTAGAAGCGAAACAGCAGACGCGCGAGCGTCGATTTGCCCGAGCCGCTATGGCCGACCACAGCCGTCGTCGTGCCCGCAGCTATCGTGAAGCTCACGTCGTGCAGGATCGAACGCGACGGCTCATACGCGAAGTTCACGCGCTCGAAGCTGACCTGCGCGCCCCGCACCACGAGCGGCGCGGCGCCCGGCACGTCGGGCACTTCACGCGCGGCGCCGAGCAACGTGAACATGCGGTCCATGTCGGTGAGACTCTGCTTCAGCTCGCGATACACGACGCCCAGAAAATTCAGGGGAATGTAAAGCTGCAACATGAACGTGTTGATCAGCACGAGATCGCCGAGCGTGAGCCGCCCCGCCATCACGCCCTGCGTCGCGCGCCACAGGATGAACACGAGGCCGATACCGATGATCGCCTGTTGCCCGAAGTTCAGCGCCGACAGCGAATTCTGCGACTTGATGGCAGCCGCACGGTAGCGCTTCAGGTTTTCGTCGTAACGCTGCGCTTCCCACTCTTCGTTGTTGAAGTACTTGACCGTCTCGTAGTTCAGCAACGAATCGATCGCGCGCGAATTCGCCTTTGAATCGAGCTCGTTCATCGTGCGGCGAAAATGCGTGCGCCACTCGGTCACTTTCACCGTGTATGTGATGTACGCGACGAGCGCGATCGCCGTGACGATCGCGTAATACGCCTCGTATTTGACGATGAAAAAGCCGAGCACGAGTCCGAATTCGACGAGCGTCGGCAGAATGCTGTACAGCGAATACGAAATGAGTTGCGTGATGCCGCGCGTGCCGCGTTCGATATCGCGCGACATGCCGCCCGTCTGCCGTTCCAGATGAAACCGCAGCGACAGCGAATGCAGATGCCGGAACACCTTCAGCGCAAGCTGGCGCACAGCGCTTTCCGTGACCTTCGAGAAAAGAATCTCGCGCAGTTCGGTGAAGAGCGACGTCGACAGACGCACGACGGCATACGCGACCACCAGCAGTCCCACGCCGCCGAGCAGCACGATGCCGGGCGCATTCGTCGCGCGCCCGAGCGCCGTCAGATGCCGAACGGAAGCGAGATTGTCGACGATGTGCTTCATCACGACAGGCACGCCGAGATTGGCGACCTTCGCGCCGATCAGGCTGCTGAGCGCGAACACGACGCGCCACTTGTAGGTCGCGAGATAAGGCAGCAGCGAAACGATGGTTTGCCAGTCGTTGCGCGGCTGATTCGAGATCGGCGACGGTTCGGACGAAGCGGAATAGCGACGCATGATTTGTATTGTGGGAATGCCTGCACGCTTGACGCGCGACTCGTAGGGAATGTGACGGGCGAACGCGATGCGCTCGCAATAAGTTCGAGCGTGCGCTTTCCCGTACAATTCCTGATCTAGCAATATTGTCGCAGAAGCCGGCTGGCGCCGCTTTCGCCGCGCTGACCGTACGATGTGTCCCGGTCATCGCGTCGTCGTGAGAGCGCTCGCTGCAGGCTCAACTGATTCTATGGATGCCCCGATGACCCAGACTCCCCAACTCCCGCAGAAATCGTGCGCGCTGCGCGTCGTCCCGCAACCGTCGGATGCGAACGTTCATGGCGATGTGTTCGGCGGCTGGATCATGGCGCAGGTCGATATTGCCGGCTCGATTCCCGCAAGCCGCCGCGCGAACGGCCGCGTCGCGACCATCGCCGTCAATTCGTTCGTGTTCAAGCAGCCGGTGTTCGTCGGCGATCTGCTGAGCTTTTACGCGGATATCGTGAAGACGGGCAACACGTCGGTGACGGTCTCCGTCGAGGTCTACGCGCAGCGCATGAGCCTCGCGGAAGAAACGGTGAAGGTCACGGAAGCGACGCTCACCTACGTCGCGACCGACAGCGACCGCCGCCCGCGCGCGTTGCCGCCGCTGGAGTAAATTCCGCCTGCCGCGCCCGTTGCAGGCGCGGCACGCTTGCGCTCAGGCGTCGGCTGTTGCGATCGCCGCGCTCTCCGCGCCACGCTGCAACATGCCGGGAATCGCGTGGTGCGGCAGCGGCTTCGCGAAGTAATAGCCCTGCATCTCGTCGCACGCGCGCTCTTTGAGGAAGTCGAGCTGCGTCGACGTCTCCACGCCTTCCGCGATCACCTGCAGATTCAGCGAGTGCGCGAGCGCGATGATCGCTGAGGTGATCGTCTCGTCGTCCGACGATTCGCCGATATCCGACACGAACGATCTGTCGATCTTCAAGCGGTCCACCGGGAAGCGCTTCAGATAGCTCAGGCTCGAATAGCCCGTACCGAAGTCGTCGATGGCAAGACCGATGCCGAGCGCGTGCAGTTCGTTCAGCATCGACACGGCTTCTTCCGCGTTGCGCATGATGGTGCTCTCGGTCAGTTCGAGCTCCAGATACTGCGGATCGAGACCGGTTTCCTCTAGCACCTGCATCACGAGCTTCGCGATATCGCGCTGCTGGAATTGCCGCGCCGACAGATTCACCGACACCCGCGCGGGCGGCAATCCTTCGTCCTGCCACGCCTTGTTCTGGCGACACGCTTCGCGCAGCACCCACTCCGACAACGGCCCGATCAAGCCGCTTTCCTCGGCGACAGGAATGAACTGCGACGGCGGAATCAGGCCGACTTCCGGGTCATGCCAGCGCACCAGCGCTTCCATGCCGACCACCTGCCCCGTTTCGATATCGACCTGCGGCTGGTAGTGCAGCAGAAACTCGTTGTCGCGCAGCGCGCGGCGCAGACGCCGCTCCAGATTCAGGCGCGCGCCCGCCGACACGTTCATCTCCGGCTGATAGAACTGGAACGTGTTGCGGCCCATGTCCTTCGCGCGGTACATCGCGAGGTCGGCCTTCTTCATCAGCGTTTCGGCGTCGTCGCCGTCCTGCGGGAAGAGGCTCGCGCCCATGCTGCAACCCACGTACAACTCCGTGCCGTCGAGCCACACCGGCTCCGAAATCGACGCGCGCACGCGTTCCATCCACGCGATCAGCGATTGTTCGTCGACGGTATCCGTCATCACGATCACGAACTCGTCGCCGCCATGACGCGCGACCGTATCGCTTGCGCGCGCGGCACGCGCGAGACGATCGGCCACGACCGACAGCAGCCGGTCGCCGACGCTGTGACCCAGACTGTCGTTGACGTTCTTGAAGCCGTCGAGATCGATGAACACGACGGCTACGCCCTTGTGATGCCGTTGCGCGACGATCAGCGCATGCTGCAGCCGGTCGCGCAGCAGATTGCGGTTCGGCAGACGCGTGAGGCTGTCGTAGTTCGCCTGATATTCGAGCTGTTCCTGATAGCGGATCAACGCCGTCACGTCGTTGATGACGGCGATGTGGTGCGTCGTCTGTCCGTCGGCATCCGGCACGGGCGCGATATACAGCTGATTCCAGAACAGCGCGCCGTCCTTGCGGTAATTGCGCAGCACCGCGCTCACTTCGCGGTTCGCCGCGAGCGCCTGACGGATCGCGGCGATGCCTTCCTGATCGCGGTCATTGCGTTGCAACAGACGGCAATCCTGACCGATCACTTCCTGCGGGTCATAGCCCGTGATGCGCTTGAACGCCGGGTTCACGTACTCGATCAGATTGCCTTCCTTCGAAGGCCCCGTAATCAGAATCGCGTTGACGCTCGCATCGAGCGCGCGGCTTTGCAGGCGCAACGCGAGATCGGCGCGCTTGCGCTCGGTGATGTCGGTGTACGAGCCGAGCACGCCGATCACGCGGCCGTCGCTGTCCGTGAACGGCAGCTTGCTCGTCACCGTCGTGCGATGCACGCCGTCGATCACGATATCGGTTTCGTAGTTCATCTTCGGCACGCCGGACGCCATGACTTCCGTGTCCTGGCGCGCGAGCCCTTCAGCGAAGCCGCGCCACGGCATGTCTTCGTCGCGCTTGCCGATCACCTGCTCCGGATACGCGAGGCCCGCGTCGCGCGCGAACGCCATGTTGCAGCCCAGATAGCGCAGTTCCTTGTCCTTCCAGAAAATGCGCTGCGGAATGTTGTCGATCACCGTTTCCAGCATCTGGTTCGAACGCTGTGCTTCGGCTTCCGCGTTGATCTGCTCGGTGACGTCGTCGGCGAGCACGAACAGCGCGGGTCGGCCCATGAAGGTCATCGCGTGATAGGAAATGTCCGCGCTGATCTGCGAGCCGTCCTTGCGCCGGTGATGCCAGACGCCCGCCATCGTGCGCGGGCCGCCCGGCGTCACGTCGCTGCGCTGCAAGTGCGTCTCCAGTCGCGTCACTTCGGAATGCGGGCGGATCGCGCGCACCGTCATCGCCAGAAACTCGCTCTCCGAGTAGCCGTACTGCTGGACGGCCGCCGTGTTGACGGCCAGAAAGCGCAGCGTGTCGCGATCGAAGATATACATCGGCACGGGATGCTGCTCGAACAGCCCGCGAAAGCGCTCGTCGTTCCGGTGCAGCGCGCGGGCGATGCGCAGCTTTTCCCGCGCGACGTTTTCGCGCGCGCCGAACGTGTAGATGAGCAGCCCACCGCCCGCAAGCATCGTCACGACGAGAAAGAGCATCGCGTAGCGCGAATCGCGCGTCGATGCTTCGAGCGCGTCCTTCAGCGCGCGGTCTTCCTCCGCGCGCAGTTGATCCATGTGCGCTTCGAGCCGGTCGACTTCCATGCCGAGACGCGTGTAGGTCTGCGCAGCCCATGCACGCGAGCCGTCCTGCTCGGGCGCGGTGGTTTTGGCGAGCGCGACGGCGATGTCCTGCTGCAGGCGCTTGCCGTTGACCGTGAGGTCGTCGAGCGCGCCGGCGACGCGCGGCTGTCCCGCGAGCTGCTCATGCAGCGCCCGGTCGATCTGTGCAAGCGACGCGGTCATGTTCGCGACGGCCTTCTCGGGCGCGGGTTCGGCCGACGCCTCGTAGCGGCCGAGCACACCGAGGCCGTCCTCGAGCGTCGAGCGATAGGCTTCCAGGTTCTGACGGATGGCCGTCGAACGGGCAGTGCGCGCATCGGCATCGCGCTGTCCGCAAATCTGCGTGTACGCGACGAACGCGTTCGCGCCGACGGCAGCCGCAACCACGGCCAGGTTGATCAGCAGCCGCTTCGATAGAAAAGAGATCATAGGTTCCGAACGTCGTTCGATCCTGCAGGCGGGGCGCGCGACGGCGCCGTTCAGTCGCGGCGCGAGCGCGACGCGGACGAAACAGGCGCAACCGGGCGCGGCGCGCTTTTACGCGCCAACCTTTGGATAACGGCAGCGTTCGGAAGAGATTGAGGGCAAAAAGCGAAAAAATCCTGCGCCGGATTCAGCTAGCGAGGCCGAATTCCTTCATCGCCGGCACGAAATCATGGTTGCTCGCCGCCTTGCGCGACAGTTTGGCGAGCACGTAGCGCTGAAACGGCGCGAGTTGCGCCCATTGCGCGGCACCCGGCGGCGCGAGATTCGCGAGCTGCGCCTGGTTCAGCACGGTTTCCGGCACGACTGCAGTGTCGCGCCATGCCGGGTTATCCTCGGGCGTGAACCATTCGGGCTCGACGTTCGCGTGCGTGCGCATCATCTCGAACAGGGCGTGATCGAAGTTCGGCTCGATCGCCGTGTCCTCTTCGACGGGAAAGCGCGCCAGTAACGCGCGGTCTTCGTGCGGCAGCATCTGCCATTGTTCGAGCGAAATCCGCAGCCCGAAGCGGTCGAGATTGAATCGGACGACCATCGGGATGAATTTCAGATTCTCCGAAGATTCAACCTCGAAGTTGAACAGCAGGGGCGCATCATTGAGTCCCATGACAGATTCCTCTTATTCGGCGGCCAACGCGCTAAGCCGGTCTGAGGTATTTTAGAACCTTATTCGCGGCGCGGCGGCCTTCGGGCAGCCGGGTCGCTGCTCTAGCGCAGGAGTCAGCAGGTGAACGAACTGGATACGGGCGAACAGCCGGGCATCGTCGAGCAAGCGGTGCGCCGCCACCGCGGCGGCGCGGTCGAGAGCGTCGCCGATCATGTCGGCCAGGAATGGCCTGTCGCGCTCGTCTTCAACGGCATTTCGCATGCGGTGATGATGTGCACGCCGCGCGACCTCGAAGAATTCGCGGTCGGCTTCGCGATTTCGGAAGGGATCGTCGAGCGTGGCGCGCACATTCAGGACATCGAGGTCGAATTCCGCGACGGCAAGTTGCCGCATGCGGAAGTGCAGCTGACCGTCGTGCAGCAGGCGTTTGCCGCGTTGAAGGAGAAGCGCCGTGCGCTGTCGGGACGCACGGGTTGCGGCGTGTGCGGGATCGAGAGCATCGATCTGCTCGATCTGACGCCGGAGCGCGTGCCCGACACCGGCTTTTTGCAGCGCCTCGCGCCGGATGCGATCGCACGCGCCGCGAAGGAACTGCCCGCGCACCAGGCGCTCACGAAGATGACGGGCGGCCTGCACGCGGCCGCGTGGTGCGATGCGACGGGCGCGATCCGCTGTGCATTCGAGGACGTCGGCCGTCACAACGCGCTCGACAAGCTGATCGGGCGACTGTCGCTGGATCGCGTCGATACGCGGGAAGGCTTCGTCTTTCTGTCGAGCCGCGCGAGCTACGAGCTGGTGCGCAAGGCCGCGCGCGTCGACATTCCGATGGTCGCGACGATTTCGGCGCCGTCGTCGCTGGCCATCACGATTGCGCGCGAAGCGGGCGTGCGGCTGGTGAGTTTCTGTCGCGAGTCGAGTTTCGTCGATTACGACACCGTGTGACGCCCGTTTCCTTTCCGCCTGGCTTGCCGCTCAGTTGAACTGGCGGAAGTCCGGCTTGCGCTTTTCGAAGAACGCCTTGAACGCTTCCTTCGCTTCGGGCGCGAGCAGCATCTTCGCGAAGTGGACGGCTTCTTCCGTCATTTGCGTCTGGATTTCGTGCTGTGCCGCGCGCTTCATCATCTGCTTGGTGACGCGCAGCGACGACGCGGGCAGCGCGGCCAGCTTCTGCGCCTGTTGCAGCGCGAACGCGTCGACTTCAGCGGCGGGCAGCAGACGGTTCACGAAGCCCATGCGCTGTGCTTCCCTGGCGTCGAACGGTTCGCCGAGCATCAGCTTTTCGGCCGCTGCCTGATAACCTGCCACTCGCTGAAGCAGCAATGACGACGCGGCTTCCGGGCACAGGCCGAGTTGCGAGAAGGGCAGTGAGAACGTCGCGGTGTCGGCGGCGTAGACGAGATCGCAATGCAGGAGCAGCGTTGTGCCTACACCGACGGCCGCGCCCGCTACCGATGCCACCAGCGGCTTCTCCGCCGAGCTGATCGCGCGCAGGAACTGGAACACGGGCGCGTTTTCGCCGACGGGCGGCTGCTTCATGAAATCTTCGAGATCGTTGCCGGCGCTGAAGATGCCTGCGCTGCCGCGGATCAGGACCGCTCGAATTTCCGGGTTTGCTTGCGCTTCGACTAGCGCGTCGGCCATCGTCTGGTACATCGCTGCCGTGATCGCGTTTTTCTTTTCGGCTCGATTAAATGCGATCGTTAGCACGTCGTGCGTGCGGGTTAGTGTGATTTCCACTGCGTGTCTCCTTGCTCGTTGCTCGTTGCTTCTTGCTTCTGTTTCCGCGAAGCGGGTGGAATGCAGTTTCTTACGCTGGCATCCGCGTTGCCGTATCGGTTTGCTAGCGTTGCCCCTGTGCGGGGCGGCACCTACTTTTCTTTGCAGCGGCAAAGAAAAGTAGGCAAAAGAAAGCCGCTCTTGAACCACCGGTGCCCGCCAGGATAACAGCACAGCGCACGTTCTTTGAGCTATCGCGCAGTCACCTCCGCACTCCGTAGAAAGCCCGCAGTCAACCGCGCACGGCGCGAAAAACCCACACCGTCCGGAACACATACCGCCGTAAACCGACGGCGGGCGAACAATACAAGCCGACCGAATGTGCCCCAGGTGGATGTCATCTTTCACGACACGCGCGCCTGGCTGCGGGCTTTCTACGGAGTGTTTGCGTCGCTGCGCGACAGCTCAACTGCGGTATGCCGAAGCGTTTTGCTGGCGGGCACCGGAGGTTTGAAGCGGCTTTCTTTTGCCTACTTTTCTTTGCCGCTGCAAAGAAAAGTAGGTGCCGCCCCGCACAGGGGCAACGCCAATAGACCGATAACAAAACGCGGATGCCAGAAAAAAACTAGCAAAACCGCGCCGCAAGCAAAACATCACATGCGCTCGAAAATCCCAGCAGCCCCCATCCCAGTGCCAACACACATCGTCACCATCCCGTACTTCAAATTCCTGCGGCGCAAGCCATGAACCACAGTAGCAGCACGAATCGCACCCGTCGCCCCGAGCGGGTGCCCGAGCGCGATGGCGCCGCCGAGCGGATTGACCTTGGAGACATCCAGCCCAAGATCCCCGATCACAGCCAGAGCCTGCGCAGCAAAAGCCTCATTGAGTTCGATCCAGTCGATATCGTCCTGCTTCAAGCCCGCCGCCTTCAGCGCAGCCGGAATCGCCTCCTTAGGCCCAATACCCATAATCTCCGGCGGAACCCCACGCACAGCAAAGCTGACAAACCTCGCCAACGGCGTGAGATTGAACTGCTTGAGAATCTTCTCCGACACGACGATCAGCGCGCCCGCGCCATCCGACGTCTGCGAGCTGTTACCCGCCGTCACCGAGCCCTTGTTCGCAAACACGGTACGCAGCTTCGCCAGCCCTTCCATCGACGTGTCCGCACGCGGGCCTTCATCGAGCGCCACTTCGCGCGACTTCACGCGCACTTCGCCCGTCGCGAGATCGGGGAAGCGCTCGATGATCGTGTACGGCGAAATCTCGTCGGCGAATTCGCCCGCCTGTTGTGCGGCAAACGCCTTGCGATGCGATTCGACCGAGAACTGGTCCTGCTGCTCACGGCTCACCTTCCAGCGCTCGGCAACCTTCTCGGCCGTCAGGCCCATGCCGTACGCAATGCCGACGTCTTCATTGCGATCGAAGATATGCGGCGACAGCGACGGCTTGTTGCCCATCATCGGCACCATGCTCATCGATTCGCAGCCGCCCGCGATCATCACGTCCGACTCGCCGACGCGAATGCGGTCCGCCGCCATCGCCAGCGCCGTCACGCCCGATGCGCAAAAGCGGTTCACCGTCACGCCGCCAACGGTGCTCGGCAGACCGGCCAGCAGCGCGCCCATGCGCGCGACGTTCAGGCCCTGCTCGGCTTCGGGAATCGCGCAGCCGATAATCGCGTCTTCGATCAGCGACGTGTCGAGACCGGGCACCTGCGCGACAGCCGATCTGATCGCGTGCACCAGCAGTTCATCCGGGCGCGTGTTTTTGAACATCCCGCGCGGCGCCTTGCCGATCGGCGTGCGGCTCGCGGCAACGATATATGCGTCCTGCAATTGCTTTGTCATTTGAGGCTCCCTCAGTTGCGCACCGGCTTACCCGTTTGCAGCATGCCCATGATCCGTTCCTGCGTCTTCTGCGTGCCGAGCAACTCGACGAACGCACGACGCTCCAGCGCCAGCAGCCATTCTTCATCGACCAGACTGCCCGCTTCGACGTCGCCGCCGCACACTGCTTCCGCGATGCGGCTCGCGATCAGATAGTCGTGCTCGCTGATGAAGCGGCCGTCGCGCATGTTCACGAGCGACGCCTTGATCGTCGAAATCGCCGAGCGTCCGGCGACGGGCACCTGCGTCACCCGCAGCGGCGCGCGATAACCGGCCGCCGCCAACGCACGCGCTTCCTTCTTCGCGGTGTCGAGCAGTTCGAAGACGTTGAAGACGATCGTGTCCGACGGCTTCAGATAACCCATCGCGCGGGCGTCGAGCGCGGAAGCCGAGACCTTCGCCATCGCCGCGTTCTCGAACGACTTCTGCAGGAACTTCAGCAGATCGTTCGTCGCGCCGACCTGCGTCGCGGCTTCGGCGGCACGCAGCGCGGCTTCCTTCAGGCCGCCGCCAGCCGGCACCAGACCGACGCCCACTTCGACGAGACCGATATAGCTTTCGATATGCGCGACGCGCTTCGCGCTATGCAGCAGCAGCTCGCACCCGCCGCCGAGCGCGATGCCCGACACGGCCGCAACCACGGGCACGTTCGCGTACTTCACGCGCAGCATGCCCTGCTGGAACTTCTTCACGAACGGCTCGATGCCCTTCGCGCCGCCCATCATGAACGCGGGCATCGCTTCTTCGAGATTCGCGCCCGCCGAGAACGGGCCGCCCGGCGCGCCGAGTTTCAGCGACGTCGGTTGCCAGATGACGACGGCCTTGTAGTCCTTCTCGGCGGTATCGATGGCTTGCGTCAAACCGTCGATCACCGACGGTCCGATCGTGTTCATCTTGCTCTTGAACGACACGATCAGGACGTCGTTCTCGCCCGCGCGATCGTCGACCCACGCGCGCACCGCATCCGTTTCGAACACGGTCTTGCCATACGTCTTCGGATCGGCGCCCGTCTCGCCGGCGAGCGGCGCGCGGAACACCTGACGGTCGTAGACGGACAGCGACGAGCGCGGCACGAAGCGCTGGTCAGCCGGCGACCACGAGCCTTCGTCCGTATGCACGCCGCCCTTCTCGGCGACGGCGCCTTCGAGCACCCACGCGGGCAGCGGCGCGTTCGACAGCGCCTTGCCCGCCGCAATGTCTTCCTGCACCCACTCGGCGACCTGCTTCCAGCCCGCCGTCTGCCAGCCTTCGAACGGACCTTCGTTCCAGCCGAAACCCCAGCGGATTGCGAGATCGACGTCGCGCGCGTTGTCGGCGATCGACTCCAGATGCACGCCGATGTAATGGAACACGTCGCGGAAGATCGCCCACAGGAACTGCGCCTGCGGATGCTGCGATTCGCGCAAGAGCTTCAGACGCTCGGCGGGCGGGCGCTTCAGGATGCGGCCGACCAGTTCGTCAGCCTTCGCGCCGCCGTCGACATAGCTGCCCGACTTCGGATCGAGCACCTTGATCGCCTTGCCTTCCTTCTTGTAGAAGCCCGCGCCCGTCTTCTGGCCAAGCGCGCCCTGCTGCACGAGTCCGGCGAGCACGGCAGGCGTTTCGTAGACCGGGAGGAACGGATCGCCCGCGAGGTTGTCCTGCATCGTCTTGATGACGTGCGCCATCGTGTCGAGACCGACCACGTCCGCCGTGCGGAACGTCGCCGACTTCGCGCGGCCGAGGCGGCTACCCGTCAGATCGTCGACTTCATCGAAGCGCAGACCGAACTTCTCGGCTTCCTTGATGACCGCGAGAATCGAGAAAATGCCGACGCGGTTCGCGATGAAGTTCGGCGTATCCTTCGCGCGCACGACGCCTTTGCCGACCACGCTCGTCAGGAACGTTTCGAGTTGATCGAGAATCTCCGGGCGTGTCGTCGACGTCGGAATCAGCTCGACGAGGTGCATGTAGCGCGGCGGATTGAAGAAGTGGACGCCGCAGAAGCGCGACTTCAGCTCGTCGGAAAAGCCCTTCGACAGTTCCGTGATCGACAGGCCCGACGTGTTCGTCGCGAAAATCGCGTTCGCGCCGATGTGCGGCGAGACCTTCTTGTACAGGTCGTGCTTCCAGTCCATGCGCTCGGCGATCGCCTCGATCACCACGTCGCATTCGGCGAGCTTGTCGATGTCGTCGTCGTAGTTGGCGGGCTGGATGTATTGCGCGTCGTCCTTCACGCCGAATGGCGCGGGCGACAGCTTCTTCAGGTTCTCGATGGCCTTCAGCGCAATCGCGTTCTTCGGGCCTTCCTTGGCGGGCAGGTCGAACAGCAGCACGGGCACCTTGGCGTTGATCAGGTGCGCAGCGATCTGCGCGCCCATCACGCCGGCGCCGAGCACGGCGACCTTGCGAATGATCAGATTGCTCACGTCGTTCCTCCGGGGCGTTATGCGGTGTCGCGAGTCGCCGCGCGCGGGCTTCGACGAGCGGCGCGCGGCATGGGTGTGAGAGTGTCGCGTCGGCGCATGACTTTGGCGCGCCGACGCCTGATGGCTTAGAACAGCGCTTCGTCGATTTCCATCAACGTCTTCGACCCGGCGCGCGCGGCGCGGATCGTCGAGGCCGTTTCGGGCAGCAGCTTCGCGAAGTAGAAGCGCGCGGTGGCGAGCTTCGACTTGTAGAACGGATCGCCGGAAGCCTGGTTGTCGAGCGCGATGCGCGCCATACGCGCCCAGAAGTACGAGAACACCAGATGGCCGACGGTGCGCAGATACGGCACGGCTGCCGCGCCGACTTCGTCCGGGTTCTGCATGGCCTTCATGCCGATTTCCATCGTCAGCTTCTGGACCTTGTCGCCGATGTCCGCGAGCGGATTCACGAACTCCTGCATCTCCGGCTTGATGCCTTCTTCCTCGACGAAATCCGACACCAGCTTGCCGAACTTCTTCAGCTTCGCGCCCATGTCGCCGAGCACCTTGCGGCCCAGCAGATCGAGCGACTGAATCGAGTTCGTGCCTTCGTAGATCATGTTGATACGCGCGTCGCGCACGTACTGCTCCATGCCCCACTCGGCGATGAAGCCATGGCCGCCGTAAATCTGCATCGCCATGTTCGTGCCTTCGAACGCGTTGTCCGTCAGGAACGCCTTGATGATCGGCGTGAGCAGCGCGACGAGGTCGCCGGCTTCCTTGCGCACGGATTCATCGGCGTGCGACAGCTCCTTGTCGATGTGCAGCGCCGACCAGTACGTGAACGCGCGCGCGCCTTCTGCGTAGGCCTTCTGCGTGAGCAGCATGCGGCGCACGTCGGGATGCACGATGATCGGATCGGCCGCCTTTTCGGGCGCCTTCGGGCCCGTCAGCGAACGCATCTGCAGACGTTCCTTCGCGTAGACGAGCGAGTTCTGATACGCCACTTCCGTCAGGCCGAGGCCTTGCATGCCGACGCCCAGACGCGCCGCGTTCATCATCACGAACATCGCGTTGAGGCCCTTGTTCGGCTCGCCGACGAGCCAGCCCTTCGCGTTGTCGAGATTGATCACGCACGTCGCGTTGCCGTGAATGCCCATCTTGTGTTCGATCGAACCGCACTTCACGCCGTTGCGCTCGCCCGGAGCGCCGCTCGCGTCGGGGACAAATTTCGGCACTACGAACAGCGAGATGCCCTTCGTGCCCTGCGGCGCGTCCGGCAGACGCGCGAGCACGAGGTGGATGATGTTGTCGGCGAGATCGTGCTCGCCGCTGGAGATGAAGATCTTGGTGCCGCTGATCGAATACGAGCCGTCGCTGTTCGGCTCGGCCTTCGTGCGCAGGATGCCGAGGTCGGTGCCGCAATGCGGCTCGGTCAGGCACATCGTGCCCGTCCATTCGCCCGACACGAGCTTCGGCAGATACGCCTGCTGCAGTTCCGGCGTGCCATGCGCGTGCAGACATTCATACGCGCCGTGCGACAGGCCGGGGTACATCGTCCACGCCTGGTTCGCCGAGTTCATCATCTCGTACAGCGCGTTGTTGACGAACGCGGGCAGGCCCTGGCCGCCGAAGTCGGGATCGCAACCGAGCGCGGGCCAGCCCGCCTCGATGTACTGGCGATACGCTTCCTTGAAGCCCTTCGGCGTGGTGACGACGCCATCGCCTTCGTATTTGCAGCCTTCCTGATCGCCGCTCTGGTTCAGCGGGAACAGCACTTCCGAGCAGAACTTGCCGGCTTCCTCGAGCACCTGGTTGATCGTGTCGGCATCGAGATCAGCGTGCTTGGGCATCTGTTTGATCTCGGCTTCGACGTTCAGCAGCTCGTGCAATACGAATTGCATGTCGCGCAGCGGCGCGGCGTACTGTCCCATGTGTCTCTCCAATCAATCCAAAGGTGTTGGCTCGAGCTCCACTGCCAGCCTCCCCGCCGTCTGGATCCATCCGATGAGGACCAGGCCAGCCTCGCTAGCTGCTTGCGCTCTCGCTCTGATACGAAACAATCAGTTTTTCCAGCGCGGCCCACGTAAGGCGCACGGCATCGGGCAGATGCAGGAAGCGTGCGTCATGATGCAGGCCGAGCGTGAAGCTATACAGTTCGAACAGCATCAGTTGCGGATCGGTGTCCGCACGCAGATGCCCTTCCTCCATCGCCTGCGAAATGGCTCGCGTGAGCGCCGCGCGCCACATCGTGACGCTCGCCACCAGCTGCTCGCGCACCGCGCTCTCCGCGCGATCGTCGTACTCGACCGCGCCGCTGATGTAGATGCATCCCGTCGTCACTTCCTGGATGCGCTTCTCGATCCAGCGCGAGAGCATCGCGCGCAAGCGCGGCAAGCCGCGCGGTTCACGCAGACTCGGGAAAAACACCTCGTCCTCAAAGCGACGGTGATATTCGCGCACCACTTCGACCTGCAGGTCTTCGCGCGACCCGAAATGCGCGAACACTCCGCTCTTGCTCATCTGCATGCGCTCGGCGAGCAGACCGATCGTCAGACCTTCCAGTCCGTCGCGGCTTGCCAGATCAAGTGCTGCATCGAGAATCGCGGCTCGCGTTTGTTCGCCTTTTCGCATAGCTGTGTACCGTCTGATTTGATCGAAAGTAAAAATCGAACGGTCGTACCATTATTGTGGGCGACCGTCCGCGAAACAAGGAATTTATTAGAAACGGGTTTCTAACCAGGATTTGATTTTCCGTCATTCGACAATCAGACGATGCGGAATTTTTAGAATCATTTGCCAGAAATGCGCCGGGTTGTCTCCGAATTCTGATTGTTATGACTGGATTTCGTCTGCGTTATTCGGTCAGCTTCTTAATCGTAGCCGCCGACCGTCAGCAGCTTCATCGCGATCCGATAGGTGTTGTACGCGAACCAGTTCAAGAGACGCTCGCCAGCGGGACGCGCCTCGTAGTGTTTTTCGTCGATGCGGCGCGACTCGTCGAAGGCGGTGAGGATCGATTTGCGCAGCTGGTCGATCTCCGGATGCAGCACGAGCACGACGTTGGCCTCGTTGTTCAGCATCAGGCTCAGCGCGTCGAGATTCGACGAGCCGACCGTGCCCCAGTTCGAATCGACGACGGCGACCTTGCCGTGCAGCATGGTCTTCTCGTACTCGGCGATCTTCACGCCCGACTTGAGCAGCGTGCGATACAGGAACGGCACCGCGTAATCGAGCACGGCGAATTCCTTCCTGCCGATCACGAGCTTCACATCGACGCCACGCTGCGCCGCGTACATCAGCGCGCGCCGCAGCTTGCGCCCCGGCATGAAGTACGGATTCGCGAGCAGCACTTCCGAGCGCGCCTGGCCGATCGCCGTCAGATACGCCTTTTCGATCGCGCGGCGATTGACGAAGTTGTCGCGCGCGACGAACGCAATGCACGGCTCGGCCATTGCGCGCATGTCCGCGTTTCGGCCACCACTGCCGTTAGTGCTGCGGCGCGCGCGCACGAAACGCGCGGTCGCGGCCTGCGGCGTCGCGCCGCCGACAGCAGGCGGCGCAAGCGCCGGACGATGGCCGATGCGGATGCGTTCCCACTGCACGTCGATCGCTTCGAGCACGTCGGCCACGACAGGCCCTTGCAGCTCGACGGCGAAATCCCAGCGCGCATACGGCAGACGCGTGCCGTTCTGGTCGAAGTCATCGACGACATTGATGCCGCCGCAATACGCGAATTCGCCATCGACGACGGCCAGCTTGCGATGCGTGCGCGAGAAGCCGAAGCGGCCAAAGATATGCGGGTTGTAAATGCGATGCTCGATGCCCGCCGCCAGCCAGTCGTTGAACATCGGCAGACGCTCGGTGCCGACGCCGTCCGTGATCACGCGCACGTGAACGCCGCGCGAGGCGGCGCGGATCAGCGCGTCGGACACAGGACGGCCCGCGGGATCGTCGCAGAAGATGTAGGTTTCGAGCGCGACGTCGCTTTTCGCGGCTTCGATGCGTTCGATCAGCGCGGCGAAATACGTCTCGCCCGCCGTGAACAGCCGCACCGTGTTGCCGGAACAAAAGCGATACCTGGACCAGTAGCGCCGGCCGGGCAGATGCTGCGTCAGCCGGTCGAAGCGGCGGCTGCCGCCGCCGCTCATCGGCAACGCTCCTTCACGCGCTGCGGCAACTGCAGGATCGCATCGCGGTTCGACCATGAGAAGCAGCGCTCGGCGGCTTCCTGCCAGGGCAACCACAGATGCGCCGTATGTTCGAGCGGCGCGAGCGTCACTTCGAGGCGCTGCGGCACCTGCAGACTGAACCAGTGCTCGGTGTTGTGCGTGACGCCTTCAGCATAGCGATGCCGCCACGTCGGGAAGATTTCGAACTCGATATGGTGTTGCCAGTCGACGAGCGCCTCACGGGGCACGGCCTCGCTGCCGACGACGATGCCCGTCTCTTCCGCAACTTCGCGGATCGCCGTCTCGCCGAGCGGCTCGTCGATATGCTCCTTCGAACCGGTGACGGACTGCCAGAACGCTTCCCGGTCGGCTCGTTCGATGAGCAGCACGTCGAGGTCGGGCGTGTGGATGACAACGAGGACGGATTCCGGAATCTTCGGCGGTTTCGGCATGGTGATAAAGCGGGCGCGGTGTGGCGTGATGCATCGCGCGATGCATGTCGGACGGCAGAGCTTACAGCGACTGTAACGCAAAAAGCGAAAAAGGCGCATATCGCGCCTTTTTCGCTGCCGGTTTCGCGCTTGCGTCGTTGTTTTAACGACGCACCGCGCGAGCGGTCACACTTACGCCTTCTGCTCGGGCTGACGCAGACGGATATGCAGTTCCTTCAACTGACGCTCGTCGACTTCGCTCGGCGCCTGCGTGAGCAGGTCTTGCGCGCGCTGCGTCTTCGGGAATGCGATCACGTCGCGGATCGAATCGGCGCCCGCCATCATCGTGACGATGCGGTCGAGACCGAACGCGATACCGCCGTGCGGCGGCGCGCCGTACTGCAGCGCGTCGAGCAGGAAGCCGAACTTCAGACGCGCTTCTTCCGCACCGATCTTCAGCGCGCGGAACACCTTGCTCTGTACGTCTTCCTGGAAGATACGCACCGATCCGCCGCCGATTTCCCAGCCGTTCAGCACGATGTCGTACGCCTTCGCGAGGCAGCGGCCCGGATCCGTTTCCAGGTATTCCAGGTGCTCGTCCTTCGGGCTCGTGAACGGGTGGTGAGCGGCGACGTAGCGGTTTTCCTCTTCGTCGTATTCGAACATCGGGAAGTCGACGACCCACAGCGGCTTCCAGCCCGCTTCGACGAGGCCGTTCGCCTTGCCGAACTCGGAATGACCGATCTTCAGACGCAGTGCGCCGAGGCTGTCGTTCACGACCTTCGCGCGATCCGCCGCGAAGAAAATGATGTCGCCATCTTGCGCGCCCGTACGTTCGATGATCGCTGCGATCGATGCGTCGTGCAGGTTCTTGACGATCGGGCTTTGCAGACCGTCACGGCCCTTCGCCACTTCGTTGACCTTGATCCACGCGAGACCCTTCGCGCCGTAGATACGCACGAATTCCGTGTAGCTGTCGATATCGCCACGCGAGAGCTCCGCGCCCTTCGGCACGCGCAGTGCCGCGACGCGGCCGTCCTTCGTGTTGGCGGGCGTGCTGAACACCTTGAAATCGACGTCCTTCATCGCGTCCGTCAATTCCGTGAATTCGAGCTTCACGCGCAGGTCCGGCTTGTCCGAACCGAAGCGGCTCATCGCTTCCGAATACGGCATCACGGCGAACTTCGCATCCAGTTCGACGCCGATCGTTTCCTTGAACACATGACGCGTCATGTCTTCGAACAGATCGCGGATTTCCTGCTCACCCAGGAACGACGTTTCGCAGTCGATCTGCGTGAATTCCGGCTGACGGTCGGCGCGCAGGTCTTCGTCGCGGAAGCACTTGGTGATCTGGTAGTAACGGTCGAAGTTCGCGACCATCAGAAGCTGCTTGAACAGCTGCGGCGACTGCGGCAGCGCGAAGAACTGGCCCGCGTTCACGCGCGACGGCACGAGGTAATCGCGCGCGCCTTCCGGCGTGCTCTTGGTCAGCATCGGCGTTTCGATGTCGATAAAGCCGCGCGAATCGAGATACTTGCGCACTTCCATCGCCACGCGATAGCGCAGACGCAGGTTGTGCTGCATCTGCGGACGGCGCAGGTCGAGCACGCGATGCGTGAGGCGCGTGGTCTCCGACAGGTTGTCGTCGTCGAGCTGGAACGGCGGCGTCACCGACGCGTTCAGCACGGTCAGTTCGTGGCACAGCACTTCGATCTTGCCGCTTTTCAGGCCGGCGTTCGTCGTGCCTTCCGGACGATTGCGCACGACGCCCTTCACCTGGACGCAGAACTCGTTGCGCACGCCTTCAGCCGTCTTGAACATCTCAGCGCGGTCCGGGTCGCAGACAACCTGAACGAGGCCTTCGCGGTCGCGCAGGTCGATGAAGATAACGCCGCCATGGTCGCGGCGCCGGCTCACCCAGCCGCACAGCGACACGGTTTGACCCAGCAGGTGTTCGGTCACCAGACCGCAGTATTCAGATCTCATCGACATGATGTTTGTCTTTCGTTTTGCATTGGTTGAACGGCGCGCGCCACATTGTGTTGCGGGCGGCGCGAGCCGGCATTACAGCGGTGGCTCGACGGGCGTGCGGCGCTCCGGAAGCGGCTGATTGGCCGGCGGAGCGACAACGCCCATCGAGACGATGTACTTGAGTGCGGCGTCGACGGTCATGTCGAGCTCGATCACTTCGGCTTTCGGCACCATCAGGAAGAAGCCGGACGTCGGGTTCGGCGTGGTCGGCACGTACACACTGACGTGGTCTTCCTTGAGGTGATTGACCACGTCGCCGCCGGGGATGCCCGTCAGAAACCCGATGGTGTAGGACCCTTTACGCGGATATTCGATCAGCAGCGCCTTGCGGAACGCATTGCCGCTCGACGACAGCAGCGTGTCGGACACCTGTTTGACGCTGGTGTAGATCGGGCCGACGACGGGAATGCGCGCAACGATCAGTTCCCACCAGCCGACCAGCTTCTGCCCAACGAAGTTCTGCGTCAATAGCCCGACGACAAAAATGAAAGCAAGCGTCAACACGGCGCCGAGGCCGGGCAGGCGGAAACCGAGCATGCGCTCCGGCTGCCACGAACGGGGCAGCAACAGCAACGTCTGATCCATCGTGCCGATGATCAGACCCAGCACCCACAACGTGATGGCGAGAGGCACCAGCACCAGCAGGCCCGTCAGAAACACCGATTTGAGCGTCGTCTTTTTCGTCGTCATGTGTACCGCCAGAAATCCGCGCAGCTGCGTTGCGCGGCGTCTACGTCACCTCGAGGTGGCGAAACTGCTAGGTGCCCGAGCTGCTGGCCGGAGCAGGCGCCGCTGCGGGCGCGGCGGCCGCCGGTGCGCTGGTGGATGCGGCGCTGTCCGACGAGGACGAGGCGGAAGCCGTGTCCGGCTTGCTCTCCGTCTTCGCGTCCGATGCAGCCGCACCGTTGCTGGACGCACCGCCCGAATTGCCGCCACGGAAATCCGTGACATACCAGCCCGAGCCCTTCAGCTGGAAGCCGGCGGCGGTAACCTGCTTGCGGAATGCATCGGTTCCGCACTCCGGGCATTGCGTCAACGGGGCGTCGCTCATTTTCTGGAGCACGTCCTTCGCGAAGCCGCATGACTCGCATCGATAAGCGTAGATCGGCATGACCTTGTCCCTACTGAAATCTCTTAGAACGCTTGCAAAGCCTTGAATTATAGCCGCAAACAATGGCTGGCCCTGGAATTCGGGGGAAACGGCCGGCATAACGACCACTGAATTAAATGAGGACGCTTCAGGCGAACATCAAGCCCTTGCTGCACCGCGCCGACGCCACGTCAGCCAGCGCTCCCGCCCGGCGAAGACCGCGATCGAATCGTCGACGGGTTCGTCTTCAACCAGTTCAAAATGCATCGACAGGAGCGCGTCGAGTTCGGCGCGGTCGATGCCGAACGGCGGCCCCTTTTGCGTCGCGCCGATGAAAAAGAACCCGGCGAGCAATCCGCCCTCAGGCAAGAGTTCCGCCATCCGGGCGAGCCAGTCCCCTCGCCGCGCCGGCGGCAGCGCGCACATGAACGCGCGCTCGTAGATCCAGCCCGGTTCGAAAGGCGGCTGGTACGTGAAGAAGTCAGCCTCTTCGACCAGATCGCCACGCGCGCCCAGTTGGGCACGCGCTGCTTCGACGGCACGCGGCGCGAAGTCGATCGCGCGAACGGGCCAGCCTTTCTCGGCAAGCCACCACGCCTCGTATGCGCTCCCGCACCCAGGAATGAGCACGGGCATCGGCGCGTGCCGCTCGACGAAAGCCTTGAACGCGGACGGCACGCCTGCCTGATCCCACGGCGTGAAACGGCGTTCGAACCGTTCGTCCCAGAACCCGGGCGCGTTCGGATCGCGGTTTTCGAAATCAGAAGGGGGAATGACTGGCCGCTTGTCGCTCATAGGGATACCTCGTCGATGGCGTTCAATAGCCGCCGTACGCGATGGCGAGCCACGCGCGAGCCAGCACCGCGCCGATGCCCACCGCCACGCCGAACATCAGCAGCCCTTGCAACAGGCGGTTGGTACGCTTCTGTTCGAGCAGGATCTGGCGGATGGTTTCGTCGTTGATGCCGCGCTGCTGCGCGTCGTGACGCTGCGCCAACGCGTGATGAATCAGCCGCGGCAGTTGCGGCAACGTCTTGCTCCACTGCGGCGCCTCGATCTTGAGCCGCTCGTACCAGCCTTTCGCGCCGATCTGCTCGTTCATCCAGCGCTCGAGATACGGCTTGGCGGTCTTCCACAGGTCGAGTTCCGGATCGAGCGAACGCCCCAGACCTTCGACGTTCAGCATCGTCTTCTGCAGCAGCACGAGTTGCGGCTGGATTTCGACATTGAAGCGGCGCGACGTCGAGAAGAGCCGCATCAGCACCTGACCCAGCGAAATATCCTTCAGCGCGCGATCGAAATACGGCTCGCACACCGCGCGGATCGCGCTTTCGAGTTCTTCGACGCGCGTCGTGGCCGGCACCCAGCCCGACTCCAGGTGCAGCGTCGCGACGCGGTGATAGTCGCGCTTGAAGAAGGCGAGAAAGTTCTGCGCGAGATAGTTCTTATCGAAATCCGAAAGCGCGCCGATGATGCCGAAATCCAGCGCGATATAACGCCCGAAATGCGCGGGATCGAGACTCACCTGGATGTTGCCGGGGTGCATGTCCGCGTGGAAAAAGCCGTCGCGGAACACCTGCGTGAAGAAGATTTCGACGCCCTCACGCGCCAGCTTCGGAATATCGACGCCCGCCGCGCGCAGCGTGTCGACCTGACTGATCGGCACGCCGACCATCCGTTCCATCACCAGCACGTTGGCCGTGCAGTATTCCCAATACATCTCGGGCACGAGCAGCAGATCGAGGCCCGCGAAGTTGCGCCGCAACTGGCTGCCGTTCGCGGCTTCGCGCATCAGGTCCAGTTCGTCGTGGAGATACTTGTCGAATTCCGCGACCACTTCGCGCGGCTTCAGACGCTTGCCGTCCGCCCACAGACGTTCGGCCCACACGGCGATGTCGCGCAGCAGCGCGAGATCGGAATCGATGACAGGCAGCATGTTCGGCCGCAGCACTTTCACGGCGACCTGCTTGCCCGCATGCTGCCCTGTCTTCAGCGTCGCGAAATGGACCTGCGCGATCGACGCGCTCGCCACCGGCACGCGCTCGAAGTCGTCGAAGATCGTATCGACGGGCGCGCCCAGCGACTTTTCGATAATGGCGATCGCCACAGCCGAATCGAACGGCGGCACCTGGTCTTGCAGCTTCGCGAGTTCGCTGGCGATGTCGGGTCGCAGCAAGTCGCGGCGCGTGGACAGTACCTGCCCGAACTTCACGAAGATCGGCCCGAGGCTTTCGAGCGCGAGACGCAGACGCACGCCCGGCGGCTGGTCGAACTTGCGGCCGATCGTGGTGATGCGCAGCAACAGCCGCACGCGGCGGTCATTGACGCGGCTCAGCATCATCTCGTCCAGGCCGAAACGGATGACGGTAAAGAATATCTTGAGGAAACGCAGGAAACGCATGGTTGAGCCCGGTGACTAGCGCGTGCCGCGCGACGTGGCGGCGCCGCCCGGCGCATTGGCGCCACGGGCTTCGACCTTCTGTTCGAGACGCTCGATGCGCTTCTCGACGCGCGCCAGCGCGTCTCGGGCTCGCGCGAGTTCGGCGTTGAAATCGTCGAGCGCGGCGCGGCGAACGAGCTGCGGGTTTTCGTCCAGCAGATACTCAGTGACCGATTCGAGCAGATTACGGCCCGTACGCAGCGCATGATCGCCGACCGTGCGCGCCACCGACGCAATCCGCCATGCCGGCCCGTCGCCGACGAGCTTCGCGAGATCTTCTTCCGGCTCCCAGCGCAAATGCTCGGCGAGCTTTGCGATCACCGTGGCGAACTCGGCGTCGCCTTCGATCTTCACGTGCTTCATCACGGCAGCCTGACCGCCTTGCACGAACGCGGGAACGGCGTCCGAGGGTACAGCGACCGTGACGTCGAACGCCTGCGCTTCGCTTTCGTCGACGGCGCTCAGATAGCCGTCCGGCTGCACCAGCAGGATCAGCGTGATGGGAGGACAGGACAGCCGCGCAGTCTTGCCGGCGTATGGGGTGAGACGTTCGCGCGCCCACGATTCGCGAGCGAGCAGATGGTTGACGGCAGCAGCGAAGGGCTTGGCGGCAAGGGTCATCGGCAGTGGAAAGAGAAAACCCGCGCCGGCGACTGCCGACGCGGGTTCCTATTGTAACGTCCGTTCGCTGCGAGCCTGACTCAGCCGAACGGCTAATCCTTTACGGGATCAGTGAAGATTGACTTGCTGGATGCCCGCGAGCAGCCAGCCTTCGCCCGTGCGCTTCGACAGGTTCCAGATTTCTTCGAACGGTTCCGCCGAGCCGCCCGACGTTTCGCGGATCAGGCCGTGGAAACGCACGCTCGCCAGGTACTCGCTGCCGCGATCCTCGACGCCCAGCAGATCGGCGTCGAGCTTCACGACGTCGGTCTGGTTCTTGTCGGCGCCGCGCGAGCTCAGATCCACCCGCACTTCGGCGAACATTTCAGGCGTCGTGAATTCACGGATGTCGTCCATATTGCCGGCATCCCACGCCGCCTGCAGACGCACGAAGTAGACCTTCGCGTTGCGCAGGAAAGCTTCCGAATCGAAGCCAGCCGGAACTGTCGGTGTAGCGGCGACATCGGGCGTCGTCAGCGGATTGCCTTGCGGTCCGAGGTACGAGCCCGTGGGAGGCGCCGTGTAGCGCGGCTCCTGCGAGTAGCCCGTGCCGCCCGCGTTCAGCGTCGGCGAGCCGCCTGCGTAAGCGGGCGACTGCGCATCGCGCTTGCGGCTAACGAACTTGCGGATCAGCCAGATGGCGACGAACGCGATCAGCGCGATCACGATCAGGTTCGACATCATGCCGGCGAACGCTTCGCCCAGGCCGAAGTGCGACAGCAGCGCGGCGATACCGAGACCTGCCGCGAGACCGGCGATCGGTCCCAGCCAGCGCGAACGGTTAGGCTGCGCGGCGGGCGTAGGCGGCGGCGTCGCGGGACGCTGCTGCTGCATTGCCTGCGACGGCGCGCCCGGCGACTGCGAAGGCGACGGCGCCGTCTGCTGATGCGGCTGGGTGATGTTCGACTGACGCCCCATACTGCGGCCGCCGCCCATGCGTTTCGCTTCGGCGTCGAGCGAGGCCAGCGTGCCGACAGAGATCAGGCCGACCATCGCGATCAGTCCGATTCTCCTCGCCCAAGCCCCCTTAACCTTACAACGAGATGACAGATTCGAATCAGACATTTTCTCAATTTCCTTTAAAAACGGGAGGTTAGGGACATTAGTATTTCGTCCCCACATGCAAGGCTACCACGCCAGCTGACAAATTGTAATATTTGACGGCGTCGAGGCCAGCTTGTTCCATCATCGTTTTTAAAGTTTCCTGGTCCGGATGCATCCGGATCGATTCCGCGAGGTAGCGATAGCTGTCGGCGTCCTTGGCAAAGCGATCGCCGAGCCACGGAAGCACCTTAAAAGAATAGACGTCGTAAGCCTTTTTGAGCGGATCCCAGACCTTCGAGAATTCCAGCACGAGCAAACGCCCCGCCGGCTTCAGCACGCGACGCATTTCGGCGAGCGCGGCGTCCTTGTGCGTCATGTTGCGCAAGCCGAATGCCACGGTGACCACGTCGAAGTAGTTGTCCGGGAACGGGATCTTCTCGGCGTCGCACAGCAGCGCCGGCGTAATGACGCCCTTGTCGATCAGACGATCGCGGCCCACGCGCAGCATCGATTCGTTGATGTCCGTGTGCCAGACTTCGCCCGTTTCGCCCGCCCGCTTCGCAAATGCTTTCGACAGATCGCCCGTGCCGCCCGCGATGTCGAGCACCTTGTAGCCCGGCCGCACGTTGGCCTGCGCAATCGTGAACGCCTTCCACGCGCGGTGCAGCCCGCCCGACATCAGGTCGTTCATCAGGTCATAGTTGGAGGCGACCGAGTGGAACACACCGGCCACTTTCTTCGCTTTTTCCTGTTCGTCGACTGTCTGATAGCCGAAGTGGGTTTTGGTCATCGCGCTTCGTCCTTTCGCGTATTCTGAAAATTGTTGCGCCGCACCCAGGCGGCATGCCGGCCGAATCGTATCAGTGTCTGTGGCCGTGCGCTGGACTGGATACGGGCATCGGTGCGTCGCGCTCGACGCCTGCTGCCTGAAGTTTGTCGAAATACTCGGCCCAGAGTTCGTCCTGACGGGTCGCGAGATCCCACAACAGGTCCCACGAATAGATGCCCGTGTTGTGGCCGTCGGAGAAAGTGGGCTGCAACGCATAGTTGCCGACGCCTTCGAGCGCGGTGATCGTCACTTCGCGCTTGCCCGTCTGCAGCGTTTCCTGGCCGGGACCGTGGCCGCGCACTTCGGCGGAAGGCGAAAAGACGCGCATCAGTTCGAACGGCACGCGGTAACTGTTGCCGTTCGCGTACTGCAGTTCGAGTACGCGCGATACGGCATGAACGACGACGCCGGTGGGGACCGGCGTGTCGGGTGTCAATCCACTCATGATGACCTCAGGCGAGAGCGTGTTCGATTTCGCCGCGTACCGCTTCGCGCAGCAACGTGGCCTGTGCGCGCCGTTGCGACAGCATCGCTTCCGATACCGTGCGCTGACGCGGCGCCCAGATGGGCAGCGGGAAATGCGCGTCGTTG
This sequence comes from Paraburkholderia sabiae, assembly GCF_030412785.1. Taxonomy (NCBI): domain Bacteria; kingdom Pseudomonadati; phylum Pseudomonadota; class Betaproteobacteria; order Burkholderiales; family Burkholderiaceae; genus Paraburkholderia; species Paraburkholderia sabiae. The sequence continues at coordinate 445,057 of NZ_CP125295.1, read as the reverse complement.
GAAAAACGCGGGATCACGTGCCAGTGAACATGCGGAACCTGGTTGCCGAGGCTCGCCAGGTTCACCTTGACGGGTTGCAGGATGCGACGGATCGCGCGCTCGACGGCGTACACCACGCGCATCACGCGATCGCGATCGCCGTCGCCCAGATCGGAGAACTCGGCGACGTGCCTGTTCCAGATCACGCGGCAAAAGCCGGGATAGTCGTGTTCGTCGGCGAGGACGACACGCAGTGTGTCGTCCTGCCACAGCACATCGCCGCCGTCCTCACGGCAGAAGATACAGTCCATCGTCGTCCTCGAGCGGAACCTTTATCGTGCCATTAGACCAGCACGCGCTCGATTCCGCCATTGTTCGCGCGCTGGACATAATCCGCCATCCAGTTGTCGCCGAGCACGTGACGCGCGATCTCGACCACGATGTAGTCCGCTTCGACGTTCGCGTCTTCGTTGTAGCGCGACAGGCCCTGCAGGCAGGACGGGCAGCTCGTCAGGATCTTGACGTCCGTGGCACCGTTCGCGCCGTTCGCGCCGTTCGCGCCGTTCGCGCCGTTCGGCTGCGGACCGTCGCCGGCCTTCAGCACCGAACCGGCAGGCGCACCCGCCGCGCCCGCTGCCGCGTTCGCCATGTTGATCGCGTTCGCGCCCGCATCGGCGACGACCGGGATGTTGCGCAGCTTCGCGGCACCCTTACGGATTTCCTCTTCCTTGCGGAAGCGCACCTGCGTCGACACGTCCGGACGCGTCACTGCGAGCGTGCCCGATTCGCCGCAGCAGCGATCGTTCTTCTCGATCTTGTAGCCGTCGTTCTTCTCGGTGCCCATCAGTTCATTGACGAGCTTGACCGGGTCGATCGTCTTGATCGGCGTGTGACACGGGTCGTGATACATGTAGCGCGTGCCCGTTACGCCGTCGAGCCTGATGCCCTTCTCCAGCAGGAATTCGTGGATGTCGATGATCCGGCAGCCCGGGAAAATCTTCTCGAATTCGTACCCGGCCAACTGGTCGTAACACGTGCCGCACGACACCACCACCGTCTTGATGTCGAGATAGTTCAGCGTATTCGCGACGCGATGGAACAGCACGCGGTTATCCGTGACGATCTGCTCGGCCTTGTCGAACTGGCCCGAGCCGCGCTGCGGATAGCCGCAGCACAGATAGCCCGGCGGCAGCACCGTCTGCACGCCCGCTTCCCACAACATCGCCTGCGTCGCGAGACCGACCTGCGAAAACAGGCGCTCGGAACCGCAGCCGGGGAAGTAGAACACCGCTTCCGAATCGACGGTCGTCGTTTTCGGATTGCGGATGATCGGCACGATCTTGTTGTCTTCGATGTCGAGCAACGCGCGCGCCGTTTTCTTCGGCAGGTTGCCCGGCATCTTCTTGTTGACGAAGTGGATCACCTGCTCCATCACGGGCGGCTTGCCCGTGGTCGCGGGCGGACGCGCCGTCTGCTTCTTGACGATCTTCTTCAGCACCTCGTTGCCGAGGCGCTGCGCCTTGTAGCCGACGCCCATCATCGCGGTGCGCGCGAGGTTGATGGTCTGCGGATTCGTCGCGTTGAGGAAGAACATGCCCGCCGCGTTGCCCGCGTTGAACTTCTTCTTGCCCATCTTGCGCAGCAGATTGCGCATGTTCATCGTGACGTCGCCGAAGTCGATCTTCACCGGGCACGGCGTCACGCACTTGTGGCAGACGGTGCAGTGATCGGCGACGTCGTTGAACTCGTCCCAATGCTTGATCGACACGCCGCGGCGCGTCTGTTCTTCGTACAGGAACGCCTCGACCAGCAGCGACGTCGCGAGAATCTTGTTGCGCGGGCTGTACAGCAGGTTCGCGCGCGGCACGTGCGTTGCGCAAACCGGCTTGCACTTGCCGCAGCGCAGGCAGTCCTTCACCGAATCGGCAATCGCGCCGATATCGGACTGCTGCATGATCAGCGATTCATAACCCATCAGTCCGAACGACGGCGTGTACGCGTTGCGAAGGTCCGCGCCTTCGAGCAATTTGCCCTTGTTGAAGCGGCCGTGCGGATCGACGCGCTGCTTGTACGCGCGGAATTCGCCGATCTCGTCTTCCGTCAGGAATTCGAGCTTCGTGATGCCGATGCCGTGCTCGCCGGAAATCACGCCATCCAGCGAACGCGCAAGCTTCATGATGCGCGCCACTGCGATATGCGCGTCCTGCAGCATCTCGTAGTTGTCGGAGTTGACGGGGATGTTCGTGTGAACGTTGCCGTCGCCCGCGTGCATGTGCAGCGCGACGAACACGCGGCCGCGCAGCACCTGCTTGTGGATGGCTTGCGCTTCGTCGAGGATCGGCTTGAACTCGCCGCCGTTGAAGATCTGGCGCAGTTCCGCGCGGATTTCCTGCTTCCACGACACGCGCACCGTACGGTCCTGCACGATGTGGAAGACGTTCGCGTCCGGCTGATCGTCGACGCGGTCCGCGAATTTCTCCGCGAGTCCCGCATAGCCGAGCTGCACCAGATAGTGCTGCGCCTCGCGCAATGACAGATCGAGCCTGTCGCGCAGGAATTCCCAGCGCTTCTTCACGTGCGCGAGCAGTTCCAGCGCCTGCTGCACGCGGTCTTCGAGCAGTTCGGCGCTCGGGATTTCGTTCGCGTCGTCGCTCTTGCCGAGCGGCAGCTTGCCGCCCCTGAAGAACGCTTCGAGGGCGTCGACCAGTTGCAGCTTGTTCTTGATCGACAGCTCGATGTTGATGCGCTCGATGCCGTCCGTGTATTCGCCCATGCGGTTGAGCGGAATCACGACGTCTTCGTTGATCTTGAACGCGTTGGTGTGCTTCGCGATCGCGGCCGTGCGGCTGCGGTCGAGCCAGAAGCGCTTGCGAGCCTCGGCGCTGACCGCCACGAAGCCTTCGCCGCTCTTGCCATTGGCCATGCGGATCACTTCGGACGTAGCCGTCGCCACCGCGTCCGCATCGTTGCCGACGATATCGCCGATCAGCACCATCTTCGGAAAGGCGTTGCGCTTGCTCTTCGTCGCGTAGCCGACGGCGCGCAGATAGCGTTCGTCGAGGTGTTCGAGGCCAGCGAGAATCGCGCCGCCCTGCTTCGACGTTTCGAACAGATAGTCCTTGATTTCGACGATGCTCGGAATCGCCTCGCGCGCCTGGCCGAAGAATTCGAGGCAAACCGTGCGCGTGTGCGCGGGCATCTTGTGCAGCACCCAGCGCGCCGACGTGATCAGACCGTCGCAGCCTTCCTTCTGGATGCCCGGCAGACCCGCGAGGAATTTATCCGTTACGTCCTTGCCAAGACCTTCCTTGCGGAAGCGGCGGCCTTCGATGTCGAGCAGTTCGGTGCGCAGCAGCTTTTCGCCCGGCGCGTACTCGCCGTCGAACCACTTCAGTTCGAAACGTGCGACGGGGATGTCGTGAATCTTGCCGAGGTTGTGATCGAGGCGCGTGACTTCGAGCCAGTTCCCTTCCGGGTCGACCATGCGCCACCAGGCGAGGTTATCGAGCGCCGTGCCCCACAGCACGGCCTTCTTGCCGCCCGCGTTCATCGCGACATTGCCGCCGATGCAGGAAGCGTCCAGCGAAGTCGGATCGACAGCGAACACGTAGCCGGCCTGCTCGGCCGCTTCCGTGACGCGGCGCGTGACGACGCCCGCGCCCGAGAAAATGGTCGGCACCTTGTGCGCGACGCCGGGCAGTTCCGTCAGTTCGACGGCGCCGAGCTGTTCGAGCTTTTCCGTGTTGATGACGGCCGAGAACGGCGTGAGCGGCACCGCGCCGCCCGTGTAGCCCGTGCCGCCTCCGCGCGGAATCACGGTCAGGCCGAGTTCGAAACACGCCTTGATGAGGCCGGCGATTTCGGCTTCCGTGTCCGGCGTCAACACGACGAACGGGTATTCGACGCGCCAGTCGGTCGCGTCCGTCACGTGCGAGACACGTGCGATGCCGTCGAAGCGGATGTTGTCCTTCTGCGTCTGACGGCCCAGCACTTTGGTCGCGCGACGTCGCAAGTCGGCCATCTTGTCGAATTCGGCGGCGAACGCATCGACGGCGCGGCGCGCGGCGCCGACGAGCGTTTCGACGCGCGCGGCACGTCCGACACCGGCGTCGTCGGCATGTTCGACGAGATCGGCGCGGCGGCGCTTTTCGATTTCCGTGAGACGGTGATTCAGCGCTTCGATCAGCAGCGCGCGGCGCTTCGGATTGTCGAGCAGGTCGTCCTGCAGGTAAGGATTGCGACGCACGACCCAGATATCACCGAGGACTTCATACAGCATGCGTGCCGAGCGGCCGGTGCGGCGCTCCGCGCGCAGTTCGTCGAGCGCGGCCCAGGCTTCGTCGCCGAGCAGACGGATGACGATTTCGCGGTCGGAGAACGACGTGTAGTTGTATGGGATTTCGCGCAGACGCGCTTCGGTATCGGCGGCAACGGAGGCGGCGGCGCCGTTCGGATCGAAAACTTGAGGTGCGTTCATGTTTGGACGACTCGGGTAAGTCAGCGGCGTGCGCTCATCGCTGGGGCTCGCTGACAGTGCGCGTGGGGCGCAATGCTGGAAATCTTTCTAGTGTGCGAAGCCGCAACCGGCAGGCCAGCGCCCGGGATCGCCGGGGATATGGCTGGAACGTGGGTGGCCGGTCGCCTCGCGGCGCTCAGATATAGCTACGCGATCGTGCGTGCCGCACATGCCGCTGCGCCGCGGGGCGAGCCTCACGCGGGACGGGCATCAAATGGGCGATCCGAGGCTGCCAGTGCATCATCCGATCTTCCGATCCTTGTTCCAAACCATGATTCTACCGCAGGATGGGGGCGCGCGTTCGCGCGTGGACCTACGTGGCGTAAGGGTTTGCGGTTTGGCTTTTCTGGGTTGTCTGCGACGCTGGTCGCCATGCTTTGGTTTTCGCTGGCATCCGCGTTGCCGTATCGGTTTGCTAGCGTTGCCCCTGTGCGGGGCGGCACCTACTTTTCTTTGCCAGCGGCAAAGAAAAGTAGGCAAAAGAAAGCCGCTTTTGAACCTCCAGTGCCTGCCAGGATAACGCTTCGGCATGCTGCAGTTGAGCTATCGCGCAGCGATGTCCGCACTCTGTAGAAAGCCCGCAGTCAACCGCGCACGGCGAAAATCCCCACACAGTCTGGAGCACATACCGCCGCAGTCAACCGAGGGCAAATGCAAAAAAACGTGCTGACCGAATGTGCTCCAGGTGGATGTCATCTTTCGCGCCGCGCGCGCCTGACTGCGGGCTTGCTACGGAGTGTTTGCGTCGCTGCGCGACAGCTCAACTGCGGCATGGCGCAGCGTTATCCTGGCAGGCACCGGAGGTTTGAAGCCGCTTTCTTTGCTTACTTTCTTTGCGGCGGCAAAGAAAGTAAGTGCCGCCCCGCACAGGGGCAACGCTAATAAACCGATACGTCAACGCGGATGCCAATAAAACCCCAAAATCAAAACCCGAAACCCAAAACCAAAACCCAACCCCAAACCCCACCCCGTCCGCCAAGGACACACTTAGCGCTATCATTACCCCTTTCCCCTCAGCAACCAGCGCCCCGGGGCGCGCGCCCAGAATGGCCTCCCACGACTATCTGAAGAAAATCCTCACCGCCCGCGTCTACGACGTCGCGCGTGAGACCGAACTCGAATATGCGCGGAATCTTTCCGCACGGCTGCGCAACCCGATTTACCTGAAGCGCGAAGACAACCAGCCCGTCTTCTCGTTCAAAGTGCGCGGCGCGTACAACAAGATGGCGCACATTCCCGCCGACGCCCTCGCGCGCGGCGTGATTACGGCTTCGGCGGGCAACCATGCACAGGGCGTCGCGCTGTCGGCGGCCCGGATGGGCGTGAAGGCGATCATCGTCGTTCCCGTGACGACGCCGCAGGTCAAGGTCGACGCCGTGCGCGCGCACGGCGGTCCGACCGTCGAAGTCGTGCAGTCAGGCGAGTCGTATAGCGACGCCTACGCGCACGCCGTCAAGCTGCAGGAACAGCAAGGCCTGACCTTCGTGCATCCTTTCGACGACGAATACGTAATCGCCGGTCAGGGCACCGTCGCGATGGAAGTGCTGAGCCAGCATCAGGCGCCCATTCACGCGATCTTCGTCCCCATCGGCGGCGGCGGTCTCGCGGCCGGCATCGCGGCGTACGTGAAATCGGTGCGCCCGGAGATCAAGGTGATCGGCGTGCAGACGGACGACTCGTGCGCGATGGCGGAGTCGATCAAGGCCGGCAAGCGCGTGACGCTCAACGAAGTCGGCCTGTTCTCGGACGGCACGGCCGTGAAACTCGTCGGCGAAGAGACGTTCCGCCTGTGCCAGCAATACCTCGACGAAGTGCTGACCGTGAACACCGACGCGCTGTGCGCCGCGATCAAGGACGTCTTCCAGGACACGCGCAGCGTGCTGGAGCCGGCCGGCTCGCTGGCCGTCGCGGGCGCCAAGCAGTATGCCGAGCGCGAAGGCATCGAGAACCAGACGCTGATCGCCGTCACGTCCGGCGCGAACATGAACTTCGACCGCATGCGCTTCGTCGCGGAACGCGCCGAAGTCGGTGAAGCGCGCGAGGCAGTGTTCGCCGTGACGATTCCCGAAGAGCGCGGCAGCTTCAAGCGCTTCTGCGAACTGGTCGGCACGCGCAGCGTCACCGAGTTCAACTACCGCATTGCGGATGCGAACTCCGCCCATATCTTCGTCGGCGTGCAGATCCGCAACCGCGGCGAGTCCGCGCAGATCGCGGGCACGTTCGAAGAGCACGGCTTCGCGACCGTCGATCTGACGGGCGACGAACTGTCGAAGCAGCACATCCGCTACATGGTCGGTGGCCGCTCGCCGCTCGCGCACGACGAGCGCCTGTTCCGCTTCGAGTTTCCGGAGCGGCCGGGCGCGCTGATGAAATTCCTGTCGTCGATGGCGCCGAACTGGAACATCAGCCTGTTCCATTACCGGAATCAGGGCGCGGACTACAGTTCGATTCTCGTCGGCATCCAGGTGCCGTCGGCGGAAGATGCGGAATTCGCGCGCTTCCTCGCGACGCTCGGCTATCCGTATTGGGAAGAGACGTCGAACCCGGTGTACCGGCTGTTCCTCGGCTAATAATCGCGCATGGCTTTTTCGCTCGACGACAAGCTGGTGGTGGCGATCTCCTCGCGCGCGCTGTTCGATTTCGAGGAAGAGAACCGCGTGTACGAGGACGGCGACCTGCGCGCGTACGAAACGCTGCAGCGCGAACGGCTGAACGTCCCCGCCAAGCCCGGCGTCGCGTTTCCGCTGATTCGCAAGCTGCTGGCGCTGAATACGGGCGCGCATCGCGTGGAAGTGGTGATTCTGTCGCGCAGCGATCCCATCAGCGGCTTGCGCGCGTTCAGTTCGTGCCGAGAGCATGGCCTCGCGATCGAGCGCGGCGTGTTCACGCGCGGCCGACCGCCGTTTGCGTATCTGAAGCCGTTGAATGCGTCGCTGTTTCTGTCCGCGAATCAGGACGACGTGCGCGACGCGCTGGCGGCCGGATTTCCCGCTGCACGCGTGTTGCCCGAATCGGCGAAAATGGCGGGTAAGTACCCGGACGAAATCCGCATCGCGTTCGACGGCGACGCCGTTCTATTTTCCGACGAAGCGGAGCGCGTGTTCCAGAAGGACGGGCTAGGCGCCTTCGTCGGTCACGAGATCGACAACAAGGATCTGCCGCTCGCCGACGGGCCGCTGAAGCCTTTGCTGAAGGCGCTGCATCGTTTGCAGACGCTGGCCGACGAAGCCGCGCCGATGCACATTCGCACCGCGCTGGTGACGGCGCGCTCGGCGCCTGCGCACGAGCGCGCGATCCGGACATTGATGGCCTGGAACATCGAAATCGACGAAGCGATGTTTCTTGGCGGGCTCGACAAGGGCGCGTTTCTGCGCGAGTTCGAGCCGGACTTTTTCTTCGACGACCAAATTCGCCACTGCGAATCGGCCCGTGACGTGACAGCGATCGGGCATGTCGTGAGTGGCATCGTGAACGCATCATGACACCCGAACAATCTCCGCTGGGCAAGCCGTCCAGCTACACCGAACAGTACGACGCCTCGCTCCTTTTCCCGATTGCGCGAAAGAATGCGCGCGACCAGATCGGCATTGGCGCGACGTTGCCGTTTTTCGGCACGGACATCTGGAACGCGTATGAGCTGTCGTGGCTCAATGCGCGCGGCAAGCCGCAGATCGCTGTCGCAACGTTTTATGTTCCGGCGGATTCGCCGAATATCGTCGAGTCGAAGTCGTTCAAGCTTTATCTCGGTTCTTTTGCACACACTGCGTTTGATTCGATCGATGTCGTTCGCGATACGATCAAGCGGGATGTGTCCGCTGCTTGTGGCGCGTCTGTGTCGCTGCATCTTTATCCGCCGGCGGAGTTTTCCAAGCTCGGGCTCGAGGAGTTCGAAGGGACTTCGCTTGATCGGCTCGATCTCGATACCGACGTGTATCTGCCCGATGCTTCGTTGTTGTCGGCGGCGCTCGATGAAGCGCCTGTCGAAGAGACTCTGTTCTCCAATCTGCTTAAGTCGAATTGTCCTGTGACCGGGCAGCCTGATTGGGGCTCGGTGCAGATTCATTACGTCGGGCCGCAGATCGATCATGCTGGTCTGCTTCGCTACATTATTTCTTATCGGAACCACACTGGGTTTCATGAGCAGTGTGTCGAGAAGATTTTTCTTGATGTTCTCAAGGCTTGTCAGCCGGTTAAGCTGGCTGTTTATGCTCGGTATACGCGACGCGGCGGGCTCGATATCAATCCGTTCCGCACAAACTTTAATCTGCCGATGCCGGATAATTTGCGCACTGCGCGGCAATAAGGTTTTTTGTTTGTCTGCGACGCTGGTCGCTGTTTTTTTGCTGCGCTCTGGCATCCGCGATTTCGTATCGGTTCGCTAGCGTTGCCCCTGTGCGGGGCGGCACCTACTTTTCTTTGCCGCTGTGTAAAGACTGGAGACATAGCTGACAGGTGTACAGGGACATGGTTGACACTTTCGGGTAATCAAACGCCCGGATTCAACCATGCCCTGGGAAGCAAAAAACACCATGAATCTCCGCGAAGAATTCGTCAGCCTGGCCGCCACACAGGCCCTGTCATTCAGCGAGCTATGCCGGCGCTACCGGATCAGCCGCCAGACCGGCTACAAGTGGCTGGACCGTCACAAGGCCGAAGGCCCCGGCGGGCTGGCCGACCGCTCCCGACGCCCGCACCACAGCCCCCTGCGCTCACCTGAACACATCGAAGCGCGGGTGCTGGAACTGCGTCGCGAACATGGCTGGGGCGGACGCAAGATCGAACGGCGCCTGAAGGATCTGGGCGAGACAGAGGTGCCCGCGCCCGCCACGATCACCGAAATCCTGCGCCGCCATGGGCTCATCGATGAACAGGCGTCGCAGCAGCGCCAGCACTGGCAGCGCTTCGAGCACGCGCATCCGAACCTGCTGTGGCAGATGGACTTCAAGGGCGACGTCCAGACGCTGAAGGATGGGCGCTGCATGCCGCTGACGGTCATCGACGATCACTCGCGCTACAACCTCGTGCTGAGCGCCTGCTCGCGTACGACCACACAGGTCGTGCAGGCCGAGCTTGAGCGCGCGTTCCGCTGCTACGGGCTGCCCGCGCGCATCAACACCGACAACGGCGCGCCGTGGGGCTCGCCCAGCGCGCCGGGGCAGCTCACCGAACTCGCGGTCTGGCTGATCCGGCTGGGCATCCTGGTGAGCTACAGCCGGCCGTATCACCCGCAGACCAATGGTAAGGACGAACGGTTTCACCGCACGCTGAAGGCCGAAGTGCTGGACCGGCAGGCCTTCAGCACACATGCGCACATGCAGCAGGCACTGGATCGCTGGCGGCACGTGTACAACGTCGAACGTCCGCACGAGGCACTCGGGATGGCCACGCCCATCACGCGCTACGCGTGCAGCCTGCGCGCGATGCCCGGGCGGGTGCCCGAGCCCGAATACGGCCCCGGCGATGAAGTGTTGCGGGTCAATGCCAGCGGCGTGGTGCGCCTGCGCGGCCAGAAACTGAAGCTGTCGATCGCGCTCAAGGGGCTGCAGGTAGCCGCCCGCATGAGCGAGAAGGAAGACGGGGTGATCGAGATCTGGTTCGCCCATCAGCGGGTCGCAAAACTTGACCTGAAGACTCCCAAACCCTGACCATCAGGTGTCAACGATGTCCCCGTACAGGTGTCAACCATGTCTCCAGTCTGTACACAGCGGCAAAGAAAAGTAGGCAAAAGAAAGCCGCTTCAAACCTCCGGTACCTACCGGGATAACAGCACGGCACACGTTCCTTGAGCTGTCGCGCAGCGACGCAAACACTCCGTAGAAAGCCCGCAGTCAGGCGCGCGCAGCGCAAAAAATGACATCCACCTGGGCACATTCGCTCGACTTGTTTTTTTGCGTTTGCCGTCGGTTTACGGCGGTATGTGTTCCGGACTGTGTGTGGTTTTTCGCGCCGTGCGCGGTTGACTGCGGGCTTTCTACGGAGTGCGGAGGTCACTGCGCGATAGCTCAGCTGCGGCGTGCCGCAGCGCTATCCTGGCGGGCACCGTAGGTTCAAAAGCGGCTTTCTTTTGCCTACTTTTCTTTGCCGCTGCAAAGAAAAGTAGGTGCCGCCCCGCACAGGGGCAACGCTAGCAAACCGACAAAAAAGACGCGGATGCCAGCGAAGAAAAAGATCAAGCCGCAGGCTTCTTATAGGCGACGCAGTCAACCTCAACTTTACAGTCAATAACCATAGAAGACACAACACATGCCCGCGCAGGCGGATTAGCCCCAAAGTACTCCTTGAAGACCTTATTAAAAGAAGCAAAGTCGCGCGGATCATCGAGCCAAACCCCACACCGGACGACATGCTCCGGCCCATACCCGGCCTCGCTCAAAATCGCCAGCACATTCTGAATCGTCTTGTGCGACTGCTCGACGATTCCGCCGTTGATCACTTCGCCGTTTTCCATCGGCGTCTGCCCCGACACGAACAGCCAGCCGTCCGCTTCGACTGCACGCGCAAACGGCATCACCTGTCCGCCCGTGCCCTTGCCACCTTCAACGCCATAACGCTTCATCGTTCAACTCCTGTAACGGTAAGCGCGTCCGCAACCCATGCGAACGCAAAATCAGTCAGAAACCTTCGGTGTTCTCGGCCCGCGACGCCGCCGTCGCCCCACGCGCGACAAACCTCCCCGCGCGTTCGCCCGTGTGAGTCCCATCGCGATACGACAGCACGCCATTCACCCAAACCGCGTCGATACCATCCGCCGCCTGCTGCGGCTTGTCGAACGTGGCTGCATCGCGCACGCGCGCAGGATCGAACAGCACGAGATCCGCGTGATAGCCGATATGCACCTCGCCGCGCTCCTTCAAGCCGAAACGCCGCGCCGACAGGCTCGTCATCTTGCGAATCGCGTCTTCCAGCGGAATCAGCTTCTGGTCTCGCGCATAGTGCCCCAGCACGCGTGGAAACGCGCCCCACAAACGCGGATGCGGCAACGGATCGTTCGGCAAACCGTCCGAGCCGACCATCGTCGCGGGATGCGACAGGATGCGCCGCACGTCATCCTCGGACATGTTGTGATACACGACGCCAGCCGGTTGCAGTCGCTTGCCCGCTTCCTGTTGCGTGACGCCCCATTCCGCCGCGATGTCCTTGATCAGCTTGCCCGCCATCTCCGGATGCGGCGTCGACCACGTCACCGTGATGTCGATATCGCCCGTCACCTGCTTGAGATCGAGCGTCGACGAACTGCGGTTGTACGGATAGCAGTCGCATCCGACCGGATGAAATTGCCGCGCGCCTTCGAGCGACGCGAGCACCTCGACGCTGCGCCCCCAGTTCGACGGACCCGCGCACTTCAGATGCGAAATGATCACAGGCACGCGCGCGTGCTTGCCGATGCGATACGCCTCGTCCATTGCATCGAGAATCGCGTCGAACTCGGTGCGCATGTGCGTCGTGTACAGCGCGCCCGATGCCGCGAGCGGCTCGGCAAGCGCCATCACTTCTTCCGTCGGCGCAGCGAATGCAGAGCCATACGCGAGCCCCGAACTCAAACCGAGCGCGCCGTGCGCCAGCGCTTCTTCGAGCTGCGCGCGCATGCCGCCGATTTCCTGCGCCGTCGCCGCGCGGTCCAGCCGGTCCATATGGTTGTTGCGCAGCGCCGTATGTCCGATCAGCGCGCCGACGTTCACAGAAGGCTTCGCGGCATTCACGGCATCGACGTATGCGGCGAAAGTCGGATACTGGAACGCGTCGCGCGCGCCGAGCAGATTCATCGGATCGGGCGGATCGCCCTTCAACGAAACAGGCGACGCGCTGATGCCGCAATTGCCGACGATCACCGTCGTCACGCCCTGCGTGATCTTCGGCATCATCTGCGGCGAGCGGATCACGTGCGTGTCGTCATGCGTGTGGACGTCGATGAAGCCCGGCGCGAGCGCGCGGCCGTTTGCCTCGATCACTTCTTCGGCCAGCCAGTTCGACAGATTGCCGATCGCGGCGATCTTCCCATTGCGCAATGCGACGTCGCGTTCGGCGGGCGGCGCGCCCGTGCCGTCGTACAGTTGCGCGCCGACGATCAGCGTATCGGCGGCTTCGGGGTGCGAATGCATGGATCAGTCTCCTAGCGGTTGTCGGTCGCCGCCGCCACGGTGCGCATCGAGCGCATGCTTCATGCGGCGCAGCAGTTCGCGGCTCTCGTCGCCGAGACTCAACGCGAGTTCGGTGACGAGCACGTCGAGCGCCATCATCATCGCGTAACGCGACGACGACGGCTTGTAGATAAAGTCGGTTTCGAACGCGACGATGGGAATCACCCAGTCGGCCATCCTCGCGAGCGGCGACGCGGGCGCCGTCACCGTGATCAGCGTCGCGCCGTAGCTGCGCGCGATCTTGCAGCTGTCCACCATCTCGGGCACGCGGCCCGTCGTCGATAGCGCGATCACGACGGTGTCGCGCGAAACCGTCGACGCCACCATGCGCTGCAGCAAACCATCCTGATACGTGGCGACAGGTCGACCCAGCCGCACGAGACGGAAGCGCATCTCATCGGCGAGCGCAGTCGAGCCGCCGCCCATGCCGAACACGTAGATCATGCGCGCGTCGCGCAACGCGGCCGCCGCCTGCGCGATGGGCGCCTGACACAGCAACTGATGGTTGTGCGTGAGCGCCGTCTGCAACTCGTCGAACACGCGGGTTGCCAATGGCTCGGGCGTGTCGTCGTTTGGCGCGCTGATCTGCAGGAATCGCTGCCCTACTGCCGCTGCCTGCGCGAGTCGCAGCTTCAGTTCGCGCACGTCGCGGCAACCGACCGCCTTCGCAAATCGCGTGACCGTCGCGACGCTCACTTCGGCCCGCTCGGCCAACGCGCCGATGCTCGCGCGCGATGCACCCGTCAGATCGTCGAGAATCAGCGCCGCGACCTTGCGCTCGGCCGAGCGCAATTCGGGCGCACATTCTGCAATGCGCGCGACGATGTCGAAAGCAACGGGTTCGGCGGTGGAATTCATGGCTCGCTACTTGGCTCGAAACTCGGCTCGCAATTCGGCTCAAAAGCACCACGCGCCGCCGGTAACATCGACTGCGGCATGCGTGGTACTAAATAACATTTCATCAACCATCGTACTTTCGGTAACATACGAAAGTCAACTTCGATTCGATTTAACTGGCCGATGGAGCAGGATGACATGAAAGTTACAAACTATCAGGGAGCAACGATCGACCCTTATAGCAAGGGCTTGGGCAACGTGCCGGGCACGAGCATCCAGCTCGCGGACGCGTCGCGTCTCGAATGGAATCTGCTCGACGAAGACGTGAGTCTGCCCGCCGCCGTCCTGTACGCGGACCGTATCGAGCACAACCTGAACTGGATGCAGAAGTTCGTCGCCGAATACGGCGTGAAGCTCGCGCCTCATGGCAAGACCACGATGGCGCCGCAATTGTTCCGCCGCCAGATCGAAACGGGCGCATGGGGCATCACGCTCGCCACCGCGCATCAGGTGCGCGCCGCGTATCACGGCGGCGTATCGCGCGTGCTGATGGCGAATCAGCTGGTCGGCAAACGCAACATGCTGATGATCGCGGAACTGTTGAGCGATCCCGACTTCGAGTTCTTCTGCCTTGTGGATTCAGTCGAAGGCGTCGAGCAGCTCGGCAAGTTTTTCGGCTCGGTGAAGAAAGAGTTGCAGGTGCTCGTCGAACTCGGCGTGCCGGGCGGCCGCACGGGCGTGCGCGACGACGCGCAGACGCAAGCCGTGCTCGACGCGATCGCGCGTTATCCGGATTCGCTGAAGCTCGCGGGCATCGAACTGTATGAAGGCGTGTTGAAGGAAGAGCAGGAAGTGCGCGACTTCCTGCGCAGCGCCGTGAAGCTCACGCTCGAACTGTCGGACAAGGGCCGTTTTGCGCGTACGCCGGCTGTGTTGTCGGGCGCGGGTTCGGCGTGGTACGACGTCGTCGCTGAAGAATTCGCGAAAGCGTCGCGCAAGGACCGCATCGAAATCGTGCTGCGTCCCGGCTGCTATCTGACACATGACGTCGGCATCTATCGCAAGGCGCAGACGGACATCTTCAAGCGCAACCCTGTCGCGAAACGCATGGGCGAAGGCCTGTTGCCCGCGCTGCATCTGTGGGCGTATGTGCAGTCCATTCCCGAGCCTGACCGCGCGATCATCGGCCTCGGCAAGCGCGATTCAGCGTTCGACGCCGGCTATCCCGAACCTGCGAAGCACTATCGTCCGGGCACGCAGGCGCCGCGCGATATCGCCGGCACGGAAGGCTGGGAGATTTTCGGCATGATGGATCAGCATGCGTATCTGCGGATTCCCGCAGGCGCCGATCTGAAAGTCGGCGACATGATCGCGTTCGACATCTCGCATCCGTGCCTGACGTTCGACAAGTGGCGTCAGGTGCTGGTGCTCGATCCGTCGTATCGCGTGACGGAAGTGATCGAAACGTTCTTCTGATTTTTCTTCGATCGCTTCGTCAAGCAAAGCGGCGCGATGTGTGACGACATCGCGCCGTTTTTTATTGGCTCAACGGGCGGCTTCCGCAGGCTCCGCATCCGTCGATGCAGCCGCCGCCACTTCGCCGATGCGCGCTTCGAGCATCGTCAGCGCGCCCGACAGTCCTGCCAGCACATCATCCGGCAATGCGGCCATCGTGTCGTGCAGAAACGCATTGCGATTCGGCAGACTCGTTTCGATTGCGGCGCGGCCTTCCGCGGTAAGCTTCACGTTCGTGATGCGGTTGTCGCGCTCGTCCATGCTGCGCGCAATCCAGCCCATCGCTTCGAGCGACTTCAACTGACGCGTCAGCGCGCCCGGATCGATGCGCAGACGCTCGACCAGCTTCTTCTGCGACGACTCGCCCGCCTGCTCGTGCAGCGCGAGCAGAATGCGCCAGCGCGGCATCGGATGGCCGACGCGCCCCTCGAACGCCGACATGAACGCGCGATACGTGCGGCCAAACTGATGAAGGATAGCGACGCGGTCCTGTTCTTCCATGATCTTTCTTCTAAATCTCTAAAACGTCCGTCAGTCTACATGGACGACCGGCTCGACCTGCTTGCGTAACTTGACGGGCGGCACGCGCCGGCTCTGCCAGATCGCGAACAGCGACACCATTGCGCCGAGCGCGAGGCCAATGTGAATCGCGCCCACCAGCGATTCGCGCGCCGATTCCAGCAGCAACGCGCCATTGTGACCCGCGTGCGCGAGTGCGCTCAGAAGCGTCTGCTGCGCATCGCGATTCACGAGAATCTGCGGATCGCCGAGATCGGCGAACCATTGGCTCGCGTGATCGCCGTCGAGCGCGCTGCGCACGCCGCTCGCGTACATATGCGTGACGAGCGTGCCCGTCAGCGCCGTGCCGATCATCCCGCCGATCATCCGCAGCGATTGCAGCAGCGCCGTCGCGATGCCGAGATGCTCGCGGCCCGCCGTCTGCTGCGCGAACACGGTGAGGTTCGGCAGCACGAAGCCGAGGCCGAGACCGCCGAGCGTCATGAACAGCATCAGGAGCTCGCGCGGCATCGAGCGCGTCGCGATCACCACGCCGAGCGACGCCGCCGCAAACAGTGCGAAGCCGATGAACAGCATCACGTTCGGATTCGGAATGCGCGACACGATGCGCCCGTTCGCGATGCTGCCGATCGTGATGAACACGACGAGCGGCGTAATCACCAGCCCCGCCTCGTTCGGCGTCATGCCGAAGCCGCCCTGGAACAGCAGCGGCGCGTAGAACAGCAGTGAAAACATCGCGAAGCCGCCGAGCACGGCCAGCACGAACAGCGCGGACAGGCTCCGGTTGCGGAACATGTCGACGGGAAGAATGGCTTGCGGGAAGCGCTTTTCCCACTTCCACAGCGCGATCGCGCACGCGACGCTCACCACCAGCAAGCCGACGGCCGACGCCGACAAGCCATGCTTCGGCAGCAGTTCGACGAACATCTGCAAGCTGCCGAGCGACAGCGCAATCAGCAACGCACCGGGCCAGTCAAGCCGCATCTTGCCTTCGTGCACGACATGCCGAAGATGCGGCAGATAGCGCCACACGAAAAACAGCGACAGCAGGCCGACGGGCAGATTCACGTAGAACACCGAGCGCCAGCCGTAGTACTGCGTCAGAAAACCGCCGAGCGACGGGCCCACCGCGTTCGCAATGCCGAACGCCGAACTCATCAGCACCTGCCAGCGCAGACGCACGACCGAATCCGGAAAGAGATCGGGAATGCAGGCGAACGCGGTGCCGACCAGCATGCCGCCGCCGATGCCCTGCAGGCCGCGCGCAATCACCAGAAAAAGCATGTTGTTGGCCGCGCCGCAGAGCACGGAAGCCGCCGTGAACACGATGATCGACGCGATCACGAACGGCTTGCGCCCGTAATAGTCGCCGAGTCTGCCGAAGATCGGCACGGTGATCACCGAGGTCAGCAGATAGGACGTCGCAACCCACGCGTACAGCTCGAAACCCTTGAGATCCGCGACGATCGTCGGCAGCGCGGTGCCGACTACGGTCTGGTCGAGCGCAACCAGCATCGACACGAAAGAAACGCCCAGCATCGCCAGCAGCGATTCCCGGAACGGTAAAACTTGCCCACTCGAATGGTGAGCGGCGGTATGCACGGCCATTTTTTGATGAAACAACTGTTGACGCGTCAACGATACGGAATCATACCATGCGGGATGGCTCTAAATGTGCGTGCATTCGAACGCAGCCGCTGCACCGGATGCGTCAAAAAACTCAATCCGCCGAAGTCAGGGAGACTCATGGAACCCACGATGCTCGCCGCCGCGCCGCTTTCCGCCGACGATCTCGCAACACTGCGCCGCGCCAAACACGAACTCGAAAGTCCCGCGCTCGCGATGAAACTCGCCAGCATCGTCGGCTCGCCGATGGAAAAGCTGATCTCGCGGATGCCGTCCATCGCCAGCGACAAGGTCAACGACGCGACGCAACTCGCGCTGCGCAAATGCCTGCAGATCGCGCTGCGCACGCTCGGCCGTCCGATGGGCGGCGCGCCGCTCGGCGTCAGCGACCGGCCGAGCAATCTGCTGCACAAGTTCGCCGTCGCGACGACGGGCGCGGCGGGCGGCGCGTTCGGGCTGTTCGCGCTGCCTGTGGAACTGCCCGTGACGACGACGCTGATGTTCCGCTCGATCTGCGACATCGCGCGCAGCGAGGGCGAGGATCTGACGTCCGTCGATACGCAGCTGCAATGTCTGACGGTGCTCGGCATGGGCGGCACGTCCAAAGCCGACGACGACGCCGACTACGGCTACTTCATCATGCGCGGCGCGCTGGCGCAGGCGGTGTCGAAGGCGTCGTCGGAAATCGCGACGAAGGGCTTCACGACGCACGGCTCGGCGGCGCTGCTGCGCCTGTTGAACACGATCGCGTCGCGCTTCTCGGTGCAGGTGAGCGAGCAGATCGCCGCGAAGTCGATTCCCGCGATCGGCGCGGTGCTCGGCGCGATGGTCAACACCGTGTTCATCGATCACTTCCAGCAGGTCGCGCACGGGCACTTCACGGTGCGGCGGCTCGAACGCCAGTACGGCACGGATGCCGTCCAAGCCGCGTATCAGGCGATCGACGTTTCGCTCGAAGGCTGAACGTTGCGCGACTCGCTCGTCACGCGTTTCACGAAGCGCGCGGCAAGATCGAGCGCACGCCCCGCTTCGGGAATGAACGGCACCCAGAGTTGCCACACGTGCGGCATCTTGCGCCAGATCTCGAAGTCGATCTCGACGCCCGCCGCGCGTGCCTTGTCGGCGACACGGCGCGAATCGTCGAGCAACACTTCCGTGCTGCTCACCTGCATGAAAAGCGGCGGCAAGCCTTTCAGGTCGGCGTACAGCGGCGACGCGTACGGATGCGTCGCGGACGTGTCGCCCAGATAGAGCTTCGCGGCCCGCGCGATCGACGGACCGTGGAACATCGGATCGACGCCGTCGTTGGTTTCCAGCGACGCGCCCGTCGCCGCGAGATCGGTCCACGGTGAAAACAGGATCGCGCCGGCCGGCAACGGCTCGCCGGCATCGCGCAACGCGACGAGCGTCGCTAGCGCCAGGCCGCCGCCCGCCGAATCGCCCGCGATCACGATCGACTCCGGCTTCGCGCCGTCTTCGATCAAACGACGATACGCGGCGAGCGCATCGTCGAGCGCGGCGGGAAACGGGTGTTCGGGCGCGAGCCGGTAGTCGAGCGAAAACACACGCGCCCCGCTCCGCGCCGCCAGACCGAACGACGCCGCGCGATGCGTCTGCGGGGAACAGAAGTAGTAGCCGCCGCCATGCAGATAAAGAATCGTGGCCGCGTGTCTGCCGTCGACGCGCGTCAGCCACTCACCGCGCAGCGGTCCGTCGTGCGCGCCATATCGTTCGTGCAAAGTCCAGCCGGAAGGCACGCGCGGCGTATAGGCACGCTTCGCGGTCATCTTGCGCGCGCGTTCGGCGCTGATGGTCGGATGTCGTGTCTGCGGATGAAACTGACGGCGCAGAAACCAGCACGCGAGGGCGCTTTGCCAACTCATCGGAGCATTCTCCAATCGACAGTCAAGCGCCCATGGTACGTGGCTTTCGGCACGGCGCGGTCGACGGCGGCTTCTACTGGATGCATAAGGCGCCACGCTGCGTTTGAAATGCAAATGGCCGGAACCGCCGTGCGCGGTTCCGGCCATCTTTTTGTCTTGCCTGGTTTGTTTAATTCGCCGGCAACACCTGACCGCGAATCTCGCCCGTCGGGTTCTGCGCGGTGTGAATATTGAAGTACCACTGGCCCGCCATCAGGTCCGTGACCTGCTGTTCCGTGAGCGTCGCGGAACCCTTCATCGGGCTCGCCAGCGCATTCTTCTCGATGGGCACCTGCACCTTCGCGTTCTGACCGACGGGCGCCGGTCCGTGGAAGTGCGCCATCGTCGCGGGCCCCGACAGGCTCTCGTAAGTGGCCGTCCACTTGAGCGTCCTCGTCGACGTATCGAACGTAGCGTCCAATGCGCCGTGTCCCTTGCTCACGCGCGGTGGCACTTCGCTCGACGGCTCGAGGTCTGCCTTCAGTTCCACCGTGTCCGCCAGCGCAACACCCGACGCCGACGCCAACGCCCACACAACCGCCACCATGCTCAGCTTTCGAATCGCAATCATTGTTCTCTCCGAGTCTTTGCGCGCCGCGCTGGCATCGCTTCTTGTGCAAGGCCTGGGCGGCCACGCCAATTCATGCGCCAGCACATACTAGTGCAATTCGAAGCACAGCGCGTGACGCATGCGCAGTCACGCAAAGGCTTGCGAAGCGGGCGGAAAGAAGACGGGAAGCGCAGAGTCAGGCGAGCAACGCCGCCTGCTCTTCGATGCCATCGAGCATCGTGTTACACAGGCGGACGAGCGCGATGCCTTCGCTGCGCAACAGCTCGGACGGCGCGCTCGTCAACTGATGACGATAGCGTTCGAGCACGCCGAGCAACGGCGGATACTGCAGCACGCCCACGGCGCCCGCGACCCGATGGTGCCATTGACGCAACGCGCCGACGTCCGGCTCGTTCAGCAGCGGCGGCAGTGCACGCAGATCGTCGCGCACCGCTGACACGAACGCATCGAGTAACGACTTGACGGTCGATTCGCTGCCCCAGATCTGCGTCAACTGGCTGAGATCGACGGGCACGTACGCGATGCTGGCCGCGTCTTGAGGACGCGTGTCCTGCGCAACAACAGCGGGCGCTTCGCTTTGCCCGACAGACCGTGTACCCTCCGCGCCGAACCAGCGGCTGAGATACTCGCGCAAGGTGGCGAGACGCGTCGGTTTGACGAGGCAATCGTCCATGCCGGCTTCGCGGCACGCGTTCAGATCTTCCGGCGCGGTGTTCGCGGTAATGCCGAGTATCGGCAGACGCGCACCCGTCTCACGCTCCTTGTCGCGAACCGCACGCGCCAGTTCGTAACCGGACATCCTCGGCATGTGGCAGTCGGTGATCAGGAAGCCGTATGGCGTTGCATCGAGGGCTTCGAGCGCCTCGGCGCCATCGTTGACGACGTCGCACGCAAAGCCGAGTAACGCCAGTTGATGACGGATCAGTTCCTGATTGACGGGATGGTCTTCGGCGACGAGTACGAGCCGGCCGCAAGTGATCGCCCGCTCGCGATCGGGCGGCGCGGTGACGGCTTCCGCCGCGCCGGGTTGACGCGCGGGCGTCGGCGACAGCCCCGTCAGCGCCGCGGCGCACGCCGCGCTCAAACCGCGCCACGAAATCGGATTGATACTGACACGCACCGCGTTATCGACGATCCGGTAGCCGGTCGGCTTCGGCTTCTCGGTCAGACTGATGATTTTCGCGTTCGATTGCGCGATCTCGACAGGCAGCTCAACGCCATCGCCGACGAAAACCAGATCCACGTCTTGCGGCGTTGTCGCATCAGGAAATCCGGCCCCGCGCGCGCATCGCAGTTCGAGACCGAGCGCCGCGCCGAAATGGACGAGAGCCGTTGCGACGGGCGCATCGGAGGTGAACACGATGCCGCGCTTGCCGCGCAAACCGCCCGCGCGGTAATGCTGCATGTCGAGCGGCATCAGCAGACGCAACGTCATGCGGGTACCTTCGCCCGGCGTGCTCGACAACGACAGCGTGCCGCCCATCAGCGCGACCAGCTTGCGGCAGATCGTCAGTCCGAGACCGGTACCGCCGAAGCGCCGCGTGGTCGACGATTCCGCCTGCACGAAAGGCTCGAACAGCCGCGCCTGAACGTCGGGCGCAATGCCGATGCCCGTGTCGTCGACGGTGATCTCGACCGTTTGACCGTGCGCGCTCTGCTCGACCACCTGCACGTCGATGTCGACCTCGCCTTGCGGCGTGAACTTGATCGCGTTGCCAAGCAGATTGAACAGGATTTGTCGCAAGCGCACGCTGTCGCCTCGCAGCGTCGCGGCAACCTGCGGGTCGACATCGACACGCACCTTCAGACCTTTCTCATGCGCGCGCCCTGCCAACAGACCGACTGCGGTATCGACCAGATCGCGCAAGTCGATCGGCTCGGACTCGATCGTCAGGCGTCCCGCCTCGATCTTCGAATAGTCGAGCAGGTCGTCGAGAATCTGCAGCAGCGCGCCCGCCGACTCATGAATCATCCCGAGCATTTCGCCCTGGTCGGCGTCGAGCCGCGTACGTTCGAGCACTTCGACGAGACCCAGCACGCCGTTCATCGGCGTGCGGATTTCGTGGCTCATCATCGCGAGGAAGTCGTCCTTCGCGCGCGACGCGGCTTCGGCCAGATCGCGCGCATGCGCCAGTTCGTCGGCGCGCAGCCGTTCGACGCTCGCGTCGACCCAATAGCCGCTCCATACCGTCGCGCCGCTCGCCTCGCGGCGCGGTACGAGTTCGGCGCGAACCCAGCGCTGCTCGGAGGGACCGTCGATCCGAAATTCCAGGTGCAGCGGTTCAGACGACGCGGCGGAACGCTCGAGCGCTGCCACGACGCCCGGACGGTCTTCCGTGCAGATCGTGCCGAAGTCGAGCGCCGCGCTGCGCATCAGCACGGCGCTGTCGTAGCCCAACAGATGTTCGGTGTCGCCGCCGACATACGGGAACGTGTACTCGCCATCGAGCCCGCGGCGCAGCTGGAAAACCACTGCCGGCAGCGAGCCGGTCACGTCGATGAGACGCCGTTGCGTTTCGTTTGCCAGCATTTCCGCGCGACGAATGTCGGTGATATCGACGAGCGTGCCGAGCACGCAGAGCGGCGCGCCGCCCGCGTCCTCGCACACACACACGCAGAAAAGGCCGTGCCGGCTATCGCCATCGCGACTCTCGAACTGCAGTTCGATTTGCGTGGCCGAGCCGTTTTGCAGCGCGTCGCGCGTCAGCTGTTCGAGACGCAGGCTGTTGTCCTCGCCCCACGCGTGCACGTCGGCGCTCGTGCGGCCGATCACCATTTCATGCCGGAGCCCCGTCGCTTCTTCGTACGCGCGATTGACGGCGATGTAGCGCCCCTGCAGATCTTTGGCGACGAGCGGATACGGGACCATCTCCATCATCGTCTGCTGAAAATTCAGTTGCGATTCGAGCTCGCGCTCCGTGCGCTCGCGCCGGCCGACTTCGCGCTGCAACAGCACGTATGCCCGCAACGTCACCAGCAGGATCACACCGATGCCGATCAGCACGGGCAGCAGCCGCAGCGCAGTCACGCTCCAGCCGCCTCGCGGCCGCGCGTCGCCCGTCACCCATTTCTGGCGAATGCGCTGATGCTCCGGCGCGGGCATCGCCAGCAGCGCACGGTCGATCAGCCCGGCCAGCGGCGCGAGATCGGCGCGAACCGCAAAGCCGACGGGGTCCGGCTCACGCACCGTACCGACGATCTTCAGCACGCCCGCGTATTGCCCCGCCAACGCGGCGTCGATTTCCGCGACGTTGCCGACCAATGCATCGGCGCCGCCCGCCGCCAGAAATTTCAACGCTGCGTCCACTCTCGGGGCGACGCTCACATGAGCCGCCGCGACGCCATACGACTGGAAAGGCACCGCCCCTTTGCTATGGACGGACACCAGGATGCGGCGCGCCGCGAAATCGCTCAGGCTGCGTGCGGCGGGTTCGGCTTCGCGCGCCACGATGACGAGCGGATAGGTTTCATATGCGTGGGTGAAAGTTGCCCGATCCAGCCTGGGATCGTTGCGATTGGCCGTAGCAAGCAGCGCGATGTCGCCGCGCTGGAAACCCGCAAGCGTGCCCGGCCAATCCTTTGCCGGCACGCGACGAAGCGTGATACCCAACGACCGGCTCAGGTAGTCGAGATAGTCGGCAGCGATGCCTGACGGACGACCTAACTCGTCGAGCGCGCTGAATGGCGCCCAGTCGCCGTCGAAGCCGACGGTCAGGGGCGGCAAGGTTCGAAGCCACGCCTGTTCGTCGCGGCTTAGCACAAGATTCGACGCCGCCGACGCGGGCCGCGCTTCGAAACTGCCGCCGAGCCAGCGCGCCCGGATCGCGGCTTCGTCTTCGTGCTGAAGCGCAGTGAGCCCACGGTCCAGCTTGTCGCGCAAATCGGACCTCGCGACGGGAACGGCGAAGCGCATTTCGCTCACCTGCCCCGTTTCTTCGAACGCGATGGCCAGCCCGCTAAATTCCGGATCGGCCAGATAATGACGCACTGCCGGTGTGAAGCCGAAGTACACGTTGTCCTGGCCTTGCCTGATCGCCTGCAATGCGGAGCGTGTGTCGTCGAAGGAATCGAACTGCGCATGCGGGAAGCGCTCTCGCAGCACGGCGCCAAGCGCGAAGCCGCGCTCGACGGCGACGCGCGCGGCTTGCACCTGCTGCTGGCCGGACAACGCCGTTGCCCTGCTTGCCAGCGTGACGGCGGACGTCGATCCACGGAAATACGGCGTTGAAAACGACAGGCAATGCTCACGTTCCGGCGTGCGCGCGATGCTCGTCACGATGTCGACGCGATTCGCGCACGCGGCCGCAAGCAATCGGTCCATGTCGGGAAACGTCTTCGTCGTGATTTCGACGTCAGGCCCGACGATCGCACGCAGATAGTCGACGCTCATCCCGGCGTAGTTGCCGTCCTGGAACATCTCGAACGGCGGCCAGCCGCTGGCGAGCACGCCGACCGTCAGCCTCGCAGGAAACCCGGACGGATGCGCGCCAGGTGCGGCTTGCGCGGGTTGAATGCCGAGCAACAACGTGCACAACAGGGCAAAAGTGGCTGTCAGGGCGTGGCGAACGCGGGTCCGCAAGGTGCGATGTGTCGAATGAGAGGGGATCTGCGACGGGACGAGTGAGCAATACATGAGCGCGCTCACGCCGACTCGCCGCGACGGTCTTCGCGGCGCTGCATGAAAACATCGCGTGGCTCTCCGAATACACGCGAGTGCAGCAACCCCGCCAGCACGCCGCCTGCGAGTGGAGCAGCCCAGAAGAGCCACAACTGGTCGAGCGCCCAGTCGCCGACGAACAGCGCCGGTCCCGTCGAGCGCGCGGGGTTCAGCGAAGCATTCGTGACGGGCGTCGCGACGACGTAACCGAGCATCAGCCACAAGCCCGCGACGAGCGGTCCGACCAGGTTCGCCCAGCGGCCGTTCGACACCAGCATGCGCGCCAGCACGAACGCGAACGACATGGTGATTTCGACGGCCAGCGCCGAATGCAGCGAGTAGTCAGCGGGAGAATGGTCGCCATATCCCGTCGCGCCGAACTCGCTCGACGCCAGCTCGAAACCGGGACGGCCACTCGCGATATACACGAGCAGCGCAGCGCCCGCGGCCGCGCCGAGCACCTGCGCGGCGATATAGGGAGCGAGATCGCGGACGGGAAACCGTTGCGCTGTGACGAAAGCGACGGTGACGGCGGGATTGAAGTGCGCGCCGGAAAAACGTCCGAGAACGTATGTCGCCGTAGCGAGCGCCAGACCGAATGCGAGCGGCACGGCTATCACACCGATGCCCTGCGCGCCGGTGTTGAGCGCGGCGGTGCCGCACCCGATGAACACGAGCCACGCCGTCCCGGCGCCTTCCACGATCAATCGCTTTCCCAGCCCTGACATGCATCCTCCGGAAACTGCCCCGCTCCGACCATCCTTTGAGACGGATCAAATGAGTTGTGCGTTTCACATTTGATTTGCATTACGAATCAATTACGTGACACGACACCCCACGATCCGGGAGTCCAACCGGAGATTTTTGATTCCGTGAACAGGGCCGAAAATCGGACAATTCCGAAAAATGCGATCAGGTGAGACCGATCTGACAGGCGTAGTCGATCACGTCAGCTTCCGTTTCCAGCCCGAGCTTGCGCATGGCGTTGCGCTTCTGCGTGCTGATCGTCTTCGCGCTGCGATTGAGCCGGACCGCAATCTGGCTGATCGTCATACCGCTTACGTACATCGTGAAGACTTTCCATTCGCCGGCACTCATCACGCCCGATCGTGGTTGCGGAGTGCCCGCCTTCGCGATCGCTGCGCGCGCGTGGTTGGACAGATAGCCCTGGCCCGTCAACACCGCGTCGATCGCGTGAATCAACGAAGCGGTCATGTCGCGCTTGTCAACGATCGCGGCGACGCCATGCTGCAGCAACCCCATCAGGATCGACGGTTGATGGATCATCGTGAGTACGACGATGGGCAAATGCGGCGTGTGGTGCATCACACGTCTCAGGAACTGGATTGCATTGCTCTCGCCGTCGATGCCCGGCATGCCGATGTCCGTCACGACGACGTCGCACGTGCATACGTCCAGCAACTCGGCGAGCGCCTGCGTGCTGTCCGCCTCACCAACGACCGATACATGGCTGATCTGCTCCAGCAAAAACCTGACGCCCACGCGCACGCACGCGTGATCGTCGGCGACGATGACGCGAATCTTGTTTTCCATTCTTGTTCTGTACTTGTTGGTAGACCGTCGCCGTACAGCGTCCCCTCGAGGACGGTCATTTCGTTATGCCCACAGTTGCGCTGCGTCAGCCTCGTCCGCCTGTCCTGCTTGCCGCAATGGGTTGATCGTCGGGCACCAGACCATGTTCGACGGCGAATCGGAACAGATCGGCATCGCTTTGCAGCGACAGCTTGCGCATCGCCGTGCACTTCTGCGCGCTGATCGTCTTGACGCTACGGCCAAGCCTTAGCGCGATTTCGGTGACGCCTCGCCCCGTCGCGTATTGCGTCAGCACCTCGAGTTCGCGTCGCGACAGAACCTGCCTGACATAGTCGATCCGGCGCGACAAGGTAGCGTCGGCGAGCAAGGCGCGAATGGCAGGACCGACATAGCATTCGCGCGCCAGCGCAGTGATGATCGCCACGTGAATCAGGTCGATGCGGTCGCGCTTGCTCACAACCGCACCCACACCGAGCGCGAGCACCTTTTGCAGTGCGTCGGCCGACGTTTCCATCGTCAGCACGACTACGACGACATCAGGATGACGCTCCTTGAACTGCCGGACCATCTCGGTGCCGTCACCGTGTATGCCGCCCGGCATGTAGAGATCCATGATGACGAGTTCGCATTTGACACGCTGCGCCTCAGCGAACAACTCGGATGAATCTGTCGCCTTGCCGACAATTTCGATGTTGGGAAATCCCGACATCAGATTTTCCATCGCCAGCAAGACGAGCGGATGATCGTCGGCGATGATGGTGCGGATTGGCGGTGTCACATCCTTCCTCATATTCACGCGTGGTCTCTCCCTGTTTCTTGTAACTTGATATAGATCCGGCGATCTCTAGCCGGCGAGAATCAGATATCCAGTTTTCCCCAGACATAAGATTTCTCCGAAATATAGTTAGTGATCCCGAATTATCTCTTGTGCGAGACCGTACGCGCGCACGAAGGCAAACAGGCCGGGATCGTTGCTGACGCCAAGCTTCGCCATTGCGTCGCGCTTTTGCCGGCTAACCGTTCGAACGTCCCGCCCCAGATCGCGGGCGATTTCGGAGATGGACTTGCCGCGCACGAACATGCCGATCACTTCGGACTGGCGCGGAGAAAGGTAACGCATGGGCGACATGCCGAACGGCTCGCCGCTCGCCTCCGCGAGCGTCTGAAGGATCGACCGGCTCACGTAGGAGCGCCCCGTGCCGGCCGCGCGTATGGCGGCGGCCAGCTCGTCCATCGATTCGCTCTTGTTGAGCATGCCGATCACGCCGTCGGACATGATGGACCGGAGAATGGCCGCGTTGGTCAGGCTGGTCAGCACGACGATGCGAACCTCCGGCCAGCCGCTGCGTATGCGCCGGATGAGCCGGAGCCCGTCGTCGGCGTCCCCCGACGCACCCGGCATGGTCAGATCCGTGACCAGCACGTCGCATGGCGCGTTTTCCATCAGTTGAACAAGCGACGAAGGGCTCGTCGCCTCGCCGACGACCGTGAATCCTCCATGCGCGATCAGCGTGGCCCGGATACCGAGCAGAACAAACGGGTGATCGTCTGCCAGCATGATTCGAAGGTTCAAAGTTGCCGCCTGCTTTTTGGTTTGTGTTTATCGATGTCGAAACGTCCATTTCGAAGCGAGTCAAAAAGAGCCCGCTTTGAGAGACCGCCCCCGGACAAATAACGGATCGCGTTCCGACAAACCGAATCTAAACATCTTCGGCAAAAACGGAATATCAGAGATTTCCGAATCAATGACTGATTCAAAGATGATTTTGAAAAACCGCTGAGGAATTACCGACTTTGAACCACTCGAATAAGACAGTGCCCATCCATTTTCATCACGCCACTTCCGAAATTTCGGAATAGCTTTTAGGAAGCCTTGCTACAACGGGCTTCCAAGGAAGGAGACATAGAGTTCATCGTGGCAATTCTCGCATAATCCAATCGATACACATGCGATTCGGCATAAGAATTATATGCATCGCGAGTTTTTTGGCCATTCGATATAGTCGTGAAAGAAGAACCTGCTTATGCAAATAAACTTCAATCGATAGAATTTAAAATAATTCCGACTTTCAAGACAGAAAAATCAGACAGACCATATCGAATCTGCGACACAGAATGTTTTCGATTTAAGTCGATCACAAAATAAAGAAGGGGCATTCGACGGATAGCCGAACGCCCCAAAAAACCGCATCGAGATCTATGCCCGTTCGATCACGCCCGCACGCGCGCTCCGTACCGCGCCGCGCGCAGCGGCCTCGGGAAAACCGGCAGCGCGATCAGCGCGCACAGACTCGCAATGGCCCAGACCACCGGCCAGGAAGTTGCAGCAAGCAACGGCGGAATCGCGAGCGGCGTGACGAACAAGGTCATGAAGGCGCACGTGTTGCCCATCGCGAGTGCGGTTCCGGCACGGCGTGTCCCTGCGAGCGTCGCGAGTTCGGTGTAGGCAACGCCATGCCACGCGGATGCACTGACGCCGCCCAGCACGACCATCGCCGCGAGCACGACCGTCAAGAAACCGTGCGCGCCGCCCGCGCCCGCTGCTGCGATCAGCGCGAGCGTCGCGAACAGCAGCGCCGTCAGCACGCTGCATACGCGCATGTACTGGCGACGGTTTCCGTGCCGGTCGGTCCAGCGCCCGCTCCAGACGCGGGCCACTGCCGCGCCCGTCTGGACGGCCGCCATCGTCGCGCTGATGCCGACCACGCCCACGCGTCCGAAGTCATGCAGGAACACCGTCGCAAACGTGACGACGGCGAGTTGCGGCACGCACAGCACGCCAATTCCCAATGCGACGCGCCACACACCGATATCGCGCAGCGGCGAGGCGCCCTGCGCACTCGCACTGGGCGCAGCCGAAGCAGCAGACGCAGCCGACTCCGGCGGCTCATGCAGCCAGCGCCACGCGAACCAGCCCGTCACGGCGCACAGCGCGGCAAGCACGCCATACACCGCCGCAAAACCGAAGTGCGAGGCAAGCGACGGCAGCGTCAGCGCGCCGAGTCCGCCGCCCGCGGGCACAGCCGTTTGCCGGATGCTCATCGCGAGACCGCGTTCGCCTTCGCGAAACCATGCCATCACGGCGCGCCCGCTCGACCCGTTCACGCTTCCGCCAAGCAGCCCGACCGCCAGAAGTCCGAGCGCGAGCGGCACGATGCCGGGCACGTCGGCGCCGTGCGGCACGACGAAGCCGGCCATCGCCGCGAGCGCGGCGGCCGTCGTCAGCAGACCGAGCAGCAGCACGCGCCGGTCGCCCCAACGATCGGTGAGCAGTCCCCACGGCAGCTCGCTGACGGCAATGCCGAGCCCGAGCATGCCGAGCACCAGACCCAATCCGCCGTTGTCGATGTGATAGCCGTTACGCAGAAAGATCGCCGTCGTCGGAATGCCGGAAAATGCGGCCGCGAAGCTCGCGTTCGCGGCGAAACCGACGCCCAGCACCTTCCAGCGATGATCGACGCCCAACCCGCCTGATGTTCCCAATGCCTGAAAAGCTTGTCCCACGATGACCTCCGGATGACTCGGTTGGTGCTTATCGTAGGGTTGCGCGTTCAATCGGAAAAGCGGGAAAATAGGATGTCATCCATCGGAGAATCCGAAACATGAACCAGCGGGCGTTCGACCTCGCGCAGTTGCGCACCTTCGTGGCCGTCGCGGAAGCGGGCAGCGTGTCGGCTGGCGCCGATCGCGTGTTCCTGTCGCAGTCGTCGGCGAGCGAGCAACTGAAGAAGCTTGAGGAGCGCGCCGGCCAGCCGCTCTTCCTGCGCGGCAAACTGGGCGTCACGGCGACGCCTGCGGGCGCGAAGCTGCTGGATCACGCGCGCCGCATCCTCGCGATGAGCGAAGCCGCGTTCGAAGACCTGCAAGGGCGCGCGCTCGACGGCGAGTTGCGTATCGCGATCACCGATTACTACCGTCCGCACGATGTCGCGCGCGTGCTGAAGATGTTCTCGGAGCAGCATCCTCGGTTGCGGCTGCATGTGACGGTGCTGCCGAGCGCGGTGATCGACAGCGGCGTCGAAGACGACGGCACGTTCGACATCGGTCTGTCGCTGCGCATCGTCGCGCCGGGCGCGAAGCGGGTCGCGTCGGGCAGGCCGACTGCCGCCAGCACCGTCGTGCGACGCGAGAAGCTGGTCTGGGCGATGTCCGCCGATGCCGACCCAAGGCACATCGCCACGCCCTTTCATCTCGTGCTGCTGCCGTCGACCTGTCAGCTGCAGCGCTTCGTCGTCCGCTTGCTCGATGAAAGCAGGGTGCCGTACCTCGTATCGCATTCGGCATCGGGCATGGCCGGTCTTCAACTGGCATTGAAGGCGGGACTCGGCATTTCATGTCTGAACGAATCGTCGATCGGTTCGGGCATGGTGCCCTGCCCGCCTGCAATCAGCCTGCCTCAGTTGCCCGCCGTCGAGTTCCATCTGCTGCCCGGACGTCCCGGCGAAAGCGAGCTCGTCACCAATGCGCGCGAAGCGTTCATGCGTTTGCTTGCCTGAGCGGCAGACGGCGGTCTGCGAGTATGCCCGATTGACGCGGCAACGTCTGCAGACGCTTTTTGCCGTGCGTTGAAACACCGCCGATTGCCACCTATGATGTTTGCAATGCCTACGTCATCCTGATGACCTAACGTAACCACCGAAGGTGACAAAGCGTTGGCGGGATCGACGGCAGGCGCGAGGGGCGCCCCGCACCATGTCGCACCCTCTTCTGCGCGCGCGAGCCGGCTTGCATAGACTGTCGGCGCCGCGCATGTAAGAGCATCAATCATTTGCATGTCCTGGGTCGCTTAGGCGGCCGCGGTAGAGAAGCAAGAGTGAAGAGCGCCACGCGACTCTTCCTCGGGGTATCACACAACGAAATTTAGAAACCCTATTTCCCTACGAGGCCAGTCGTGCATCGCAGAACCATCGGCTCTTCGATCCTGTTGCTGTTATGCGCTCTTTGCACCGTGTGTGCGAGGCCATCGTTTGCCGCTTCGAATGACGCGCCCGCGCCGTCCACAATGGACGAGAAAATGCATGCGTGCACGACCTGTCACGGCGTGCAGGGCCAGGGACGCAACAACGATTATTTCCCGCGCATCGCAGGCAAGCCCGCCGAGTATCTGTTCAACCAGTTGCAAGCTTTCCGCGACGGCGGCCGCACCTATCCGCCGATGGGCTATCTGCTCGCGTTTCTGCCCGACGACTATCTGCGCAAGATCAGCCAGTATTTCGCCGACATGCAGCCGCCCTATCCGAATGCCGATACGAATCCGCTGCCGCAAGCGACGCTCGATTACGGCAAGCAGCTCGTCATGCAAGGCGACGCGAAGCGCGGCATTCCCGCGTGTGTCGCGTGTCACGGCGCGCGGCTGACGGGACAGCAGCCGGGCATTCCCGGCCTGCTCGGTCTGCATGCGAGCTACATCGCGGGACAGATGGGCACATGGCGCTCGGGCACGCGTCACGCGCTCGCGCCGGACTGCATGCATACCATCGCCGTCAAACTCAACGACAAGGACATCACGGCCGTCTCGAGCTGGCTCGCGCGCCAGCCGCGTCCCGCCGATCCGCGTCCCGTGCCGCGATTGCCCGGCAAGCTGCCGCTCGCATGTGGGAGCCAACCGGAATGAAGACTCTCTCCCTTCGCTTTGTTTCGCCTGGCTTGATCTCGATCAACTCTGCGTCGATTAATGTTGTGACGCGCATGCAACGAGCCGCTCGATTGACACGCCGCATGACGCTGCCGCTTGCAGCCGGCGCTGCGTTCGCGCTTGCCGTTGTCGTCGATGCACATGCCGCCGACACTGCCGCACCCGCAGCCGCCGGAACACGCTCCGAACAGGTCGTGCGCGGCGAATATCTGGCGCGCGCGGGCGATTGCGTCGCGTGTCACACGGCGCCGCGCGGCAAGACCTTCGGCGGCGGGCTCGCGATGGAGACGCCGTTCGGCACGCTGTACACGCCGAACATCAGCCCGGACAACGAATACGGCATCGGCAAATGGACGGCTGACGACTTCTTCAAGATGATGCGCACGGGCAAGAGCCCGGACGGCAAGCTCATCTATCCCGCGATGCCGATCGCGGCCTACACGAAGGTCACGCGCGAAGACTCCGACGCGATCTTCGCGTATCTGAAGTCGGTGGAAGCCGTGCATCAGCCGAATCGCAAACATGAACTGCGATTCCCGTTCAACCAGCGCGAACTGCTGGTCGGCTGGCGCTCGCTGTATTTCCGCGAAGGCGAGTTCCAGCCGAACCCGAGTCGCTCCGTCGAATGGAACCGCGGCGCGTATCTGGTCGAAGGACTCGGCCATTGCTCGATGTGCCATACGAAGATCAATCTGCTCGGCGGTTCGTCGAAGAGCGAGCAGTTCGCGGGCGGGCTGATTCCCGTGCAGAACTGGTACGCGCCGTCGCTGACATCCGACAAGGACGGCGGTCTCGGCGACTGGAGCATCAAGGACATCGTCGATCTGTTGCAGGCGGGCATTTCGGATCGCGGCGCGGTCTACGGCCCGATGGCCGAAGTCACGTATCACAGCCTGCAATACATGACCGACGACGACGTGAAAGCGATGGCCGTCTATCTGAAGACGCTGCCCGACAACGATCCCGGCCGCAAGACGGGCCCGTCGGCGACCGTGAAACCGGCCGTGTTCGAAACGGGCCAGCGCATCTACATGCAGAAGTGCGCGACCTGTCACGGCGAGCATGGCGAAGGCAAGCTGCAGCACTACCCGCCCCTCGCGCGCAACCAGTCGATCGAAATGGACTCGGCCGTCAACCCGATCCGCATCGTGCTGAACGGCGGCTTCCCGCCCGGCACGCGACGCAATCCCGAACCGTACGGCATGCCGCCGTTCGCGCAGGAACTGAACGACGCCGACGCAGCCGCCGTCGTCACGTATATCCGCACGGCGTGGGGCAACCACGGCCTGCCTGTGACGGCGAAACAGGTCAACGAACTGCGCAAGGCGCCGCTGCACTAGCTCACATCAATCGCATCAACCTGTCCTCGGAGATCTCTAGATGGACCCTGGTAAGCACTCCGGCGACCACGAAGGCAACGCTTCGGACGACGAAGTCGAACGCATCGTCGCACAAGGCCCGCACGGCGCGATCGCGGTCGCGGGTGTGGCGGCCGTGGTCGTGCTGGCATTGTGGATCGGCTTCTACTTTCTCGTGTTTCTGCCGCGTGGCGTCATTCACTGATCATGTCGACCCAACCTTCCCATTCCCCGGATAGCGGCCATGCCGTCGCCGAGCGCTCGGAAAAACGCTGGGCGTATTTCGTCATCGCGATCGTCGTCTTCATGCTCGTGGTCGTCGTGTACTCGGGCCTGCACTGGGCGATGATGCCGCCGTCGCGCGTCGAAACGATCGACCCGTCGCGGCTGCAGATGTCGGGCGAGTTTGTCGAGAGCAATCTCGGCAGCGCGGTCGAGCCGGACGGCTCCGTGGTCGTGCGCTTCATTGCGCAGCAGTACTCGTTCACGCCGCAATGTCTGCTCGTGCCCGCCGACACCGACATCACGTTCCGCACGACGAGCGCCGACGTCGTGCACGGACTGCTCGTCACGGACACGAACATCAACACGATGGTCGTGCCCGGCTATGTCGCGACGTTCTCCTCCTCCTTCCCGCAACCCGCCGACCATTTGATGCCCTGTCACGAGTTCTGCGGCTTCGGCCATCAGACGATGTGGGCGCACGTGAAGGTCATCGACAAAGCTGCCTTCTTCGAACAGGCCAAACAAAACCGGAGGCTCAGCTGTGTTTCACGCTAAGCGACTCGTTCTCGCGCACTTCTGGCTCGCGTTCATCTCGTTCGGTGTCGCGCTGCTGCTGGGCGCATGGCAGATGCTCGTGCGCAGTCCGCTGCATCCGTGGATCGGCGAACCGGAGCTGTATTACCGCTCGGTGACGGCGCACGGCACCGTGATGGCCTATGTGCTGCCCACGCTGGTGGCGATGGGGTTCGGCTACGCGATCGTCGAACTCGCATTGCAGCAGGCACTTGTCGGCCTGAAGTGGGCATGGGCCGCGCTCATCCTGCTCGCGGTCGGCGCGGTGATGGCGATGATCCCCGTCGCGGCTGGCCAGGCCTCGGTGCTCTTCACCTTCTATCCGCCGATGATCGGCAGTCCGTTCTACTATCTCGGCGTCGTGCTCGTCGTGGTCGGCTCGTGGATCTGGGTCGCGCTGATGGGCATCAATCTGCGCATCTGGAAGCGCGCAAACCCTGGCAAGCCGGTGCCGCTTGCGATGTACGCGAACGTGGCGGGCGCGTATCTGTGGGCGTGGACGGCCGTCGGCGCGGCGCTCGAAATCCTGTTCCAGATTCTGCCCGTCGCGCTCGGCCTGAAGTCGACGATCGACGCCGGCCTCGCCCGCGTGCTCTTCTCGTGGACGCTGCACGCGATCGTCTATTTCTGGCTGGTGCCGTCGTACATCGCGTATTACACGCTGGTGCCGCGCGCGATCGGCGGCAGGCTGTACAGCGATTCGATGGCGCGCGTGTCGTTCATCCTGTTCCTCGTGTTCGCGATGCCGATCGGCATTCACCACCTGTTCGCCGATCCGCAGGTCGGCGCGGGCTTCAAGTTCGTGCACGCCGTGTTCACGGGCATGGTGTCGGTGCCGACGCTGCTGACCGTGTTCACGATCTGCGCGTCGGTGGAAATTGCGGGAAGACTGCGCGGCGGCAAGGGCGCGTTCGGCTGGCTGAAGGCGCTGCCGTGGGACAACCCGATGATGCTCGTCATCGCGTTCTCGTTCATCATGCTCGGCTTCGGCGGCGCGGGCGGGCTCATCAACATGAGCTATCAGCTGAACGAAACGATCCACAATACGCAGTGGGTGACGGGGCACTTCCATCTGATCTTCGGCGGCGCGATCGTCATCATGTACTTCGCGATCGCGTATGAACTGTGGCCGCAACTGACGGGCCGCGCGATCTGCTCCGTGCGGATGGTGCGCTGGCAGTTGTGGCTGTGGTTCATCGGCATGATGGTCGTCACGCTGCCCTGGCACTACGTCGGACTGCTCGGCGCGCCGCGCCGCATGGCTTACTACGACTACAGCAATCCCGCGATCGCGCCGCAAGCGATCTGGGTCGCCGTGTCGGCGTTCGGCGGGTTCATTCTCGTGATATCCGGCTTTCTGTTCCTGTACATCCTCGCGAAATCGCAGTTCGGCATTGTCGAGCAGCCGAAGCAGTTCCGTTTCAGCGCGACCGTGCATCCCGTCGAGCGCGTGCCTGCCGCGCTGAACGGCTTGGGTCTGTGGGTCGCGCTGATGATCGGACTGACGGTGGTCAACTACAGCGTCCCCATCGCGCAGCTGCTCGGTTTGCAGCAGACGTCGGTGCCGGCCGTGTCGGTGGGAGCGCGGTGATGAACGAAGAACGCGTCTTCAGCTTCAGCAACCGATGGTTCACGTCGAGCGTGCTCGGCACGATCGCCATTGCCGTCGTGGCGATTCTGATCG
Source organism: Paraburkholderia sabiae (assembly GCF_030412785.1). Taxonomy (NCBI): domain Bacteria; kingdom Pseudomonadati; phylum Pseudomonadota; class Betaproteobacteria; order Burkholderiales; family Burkholderiaceae; genus Paraburkholderia; species Paraburkholderia sabiae. Next base: position 409,748 of record NZ_CP125295.1, on the reverse strand, counting down.
GCTTCATCTGGCTGCCGTCGAAGCATCCCGACTTCACGCAACGCGGATTGTGGGCGACGATCTGCAGCGCGGCAGGCGTGCCGTCGAGCTGGTACACGCAAAGCGAGAACATCGCCGGCCCCGCGCCGAGCAATGTGATCGTGTTGCCGCCCGCGCCGCCGTGGGGCCGCGAGCGGCCGAGCGCCGAGTCGATCGGACGCGGTGCGACGCTCGCGCAGAACTGCTCGATGTGTCACGGCGTGGAAAGTCTGATCCAGGTCACGGCGCCCGTGCTCGCCGGGCAGTATGCCGACGTGATCTACAAGCAATTGCGCGACTACCAGAGCGGGCAGCGCGTGAACTCGATCATGCCGCCGATCATCGCGCGTCTGAACGATCGCGATCTGCACGATCTCGCAAACTACTACTCGACGCTGCCGCGTCCCGCCGCCGTCGAGCAGCGCACGGCCGAAGACGAGAGCATCCGCAAGCTCGTCAACGAAGGCTCGCCGATGCGCAACATCGCGCCCTGCGCAGCGTGTCACGGTGATCGCGATCGCAAGGGCGCCGCGCCGTGGCTGGGCGGGCAGTCGTCGGTGTACATGGCGGCGCAATTGCGCGCGTTCGCAGACGGCGACCGGCGCAACGACATCAACGAACAGATGCGCAACGTCGCGCGCCACATGACGCCGGAAGAAATCGACGGCGTCGCGAAGTATTACGCGCAGCGGCCTTGATCGCGTAACGCGTTGAAAAGAAAAACGGCGGTGCAAGCGTGAATGCCTGCACCGCCGTTTTGTTTCGTACCGCTTTTTCCGTTACGTTCAGACCGCTTCCGCCGCCTCCAGCGGCATCGCCGTTTCCCGCTGCTGAACAGTTGCCCGGCGCGCGACCACACGCGACGACGCTGCCTGCGCGCTATCCGTCTTGAACACGGAGACGGCGTCCGTCAGGCGACGCGCCTGCTCTTCGAGCGAACTCGCTGCTGCCGCAGCCTGTTCGACGAGCGCCGCGTTCTGCTGCGTCACTTCGTCCATCTGCGCAACGGCGAGATTCACCTGATCGATGCCCGTGCTCTGCTCGGTCGCGGCCTCGGCGATCTCTCCCATGATCGCGCTGACGCGCGCGATCGCATCGACGATCTCCGTCATCGTCGAACCCGAACGCTGCACGAGATCCGCGCCCGCCGTCACGCGTTCCGTCGATTCGCCGATCACGCCTTTGATTTCCTTCGCCGCTGCCGCGCTGCGTTGCGCGAGCGATCGCACCTCGCTCGCGACGACCGCGAACCCGCGTCCCTGCTCGCCGGCGCGTGCCGCTTCGACGGCTGCGTTCAACGCGAGAATGTTGGTCTGAAACGCGATGCCTTCGATCACGCCGACGATGTCCGCGATGCGCCGCGAGTCGTCGACGATCTGCTGCATCGTGCCGACCACCTGCTGCGTGAGATCGCCGCCCTGCGCCGCGAGCGTCGATGCGCCTTGCGCGAGCGAGCTTGCCTGCTTCGCGTTGTCGGCCGTCTGCTTGACCGTCGACGTGAGTTCTTCGATACTCGCCGCCGTCTCTTCGAGCGACGCGGCCTGCTCTTCCGTACGTTGCGACAGATTCGTGTTGCCAGCGGCGATTTCGCTCACACCCGTATCGATCGAATCCGTGCCGTGGCGCACCGTGCTCACCGTCGCGATCAGCGATTCCTGCATCTTGCGCAGCGCCGCCGCGAGACGTCCCATTTCGTTGTCGCCGACAATATCGATGCGGCCCGTCAGGTCGCCGTTCGCGATGCGCTGGAATTGATCGATCGTGGCGTCGACGGGATGCACGATCGCGCGCACCATCAGCACGCGCCCGATCCACGCGAAGATCAGCGTGGCCGCCATGCCGATCGCGACGCCGACGCTGATCGTGTAGAACAGCTGCTGCGCGTCCTGATAGCGCTGCTCGGCGTGATCGAGCTGCAGCTTTTCGAGCGTGAGCATCGCCTTTTCGAACGCGCTGTAGAGCGGCGACAGCTTGTGCGCCTGCAACTGCTGGAATGCCGCCTTGTCGCCGGACTTGAGCGCCGCGAGCGCGGGTTCGACGCCTTCGCGCAGGAAGGTGTCGCGCTTGTCCTGCATGTCCTTGATGAGACGCTGTTCGTCGGCGTCGTTGCTTGCCTTGCTGGTGTAATGCGAGAGCCGGTCGTTCGACACCTTCAGATACGTGTCGAAACGCTTGAGCACGGCGTCCGCGCCTTCCTGATCGTTCAGTTCGATCAGCGAAGCATAAGTCGCCAGCGCGAGACGCAGGCGCAGCAGCTGTCCGGCACTGCCTTCGAGGTCGGCCACGGCGGGCGTGTCGACGGTGTACATCTGTTGCAGCGACGCATTGCTCTCACGCAGCGACAACAGCCCCGCTGCCGCGCCAATCAGCAACACGATGCCGAACAGCACGATCATCAACGTAAGGTATGCGCGAATCGAAAGACGTTTCAACATGAACCTTGTCTCCTATGGCCGCGTGCCTGGAATCTCCCGGTTCCACGGCAGGCGTGCTGCGCCCAGGCCCATAGGCAAGGTCCGCAACGCGATTAAAATTTAAGCAAATGCACCACAATTTCAGTTACGGCCAGTTCGCCCAAAACTTTATGGGCCAGGTGGTGGCTTTCCTGCGAAATGTTCGCAAATTTGATCTGGCGCACAGGCTCGCGATGCTTGCGGGATCTTTCTTCTCGATATGTGGGTTTCGTGCCGTTGATTTAACAATCCGGCGGACGGCTGGCTTGCCCGCGCCGTCGCGTTGTTAGACATTAGCGAGGCGATGGCTACGCGGACCCCGCTCATGCAAGAGACAACGTCGACGCTCGTGGTATTCGTCCTGTTGCTGATCGGAACGGGCGTGGGTTTTTTCGGCAAGCCTTACTTGCCCGAGGAGCATCGCAAGCACGAGACGATGCAGCTGATCCAGCTGGTTATCACGATGCTCGTGACCTTCGCGGCGCTGGTGCTGGGGCTGCTCACGGCGTCGGCGAAAAGCAGCTTCGATACCGTCGGCAACGACTTCCGCTCGTATGCAGCCGAACTAATCCAGCTCGACACGGTTCTGCGCCAGTACGGTCCCGAGGCGGACCGTCCGCGTGAGTTGCTGCGCATGTACACGGCTGCGGCGATTGCGGCGACCTGGCCGCGCGAGCAACCGCCGGCGGGCGAGTATCCGAGAATTTCATCCGATCTGAATCAGGACAAGCTCGAAGACGTGAAGCTCGGCGACATGCTGAATGCAGCGTACATCGCGGTACGCAAACTCAAGCCGACCGACAGCTATCAGGAGAACACGCTGGCCGAGTGCCTTGCCCGTTTCGAACGTGTGATCGAGGCGCGCTGGACGCTGATCGAACAAGCGCATAGTTCGATCTCCAAGCCGTTTCTCACGACGCTCACGTTCTGGCTGATGGTGATCTTCCTGTGCTTTGGCCTCGTCGCGCCGCGCAATGCGCTGGCGCTCGTGATGATCATGCTGGGCGCGGTGTCGATCGCGTCGGCCGTGTATGTGATCGTCGATCTCGACACGCCGCTGACGGGGCCGATCGTTTCGTCGAGCCAACCAATGCGCGATGCGCTCGCGCATCTCGATCGGGCGCCTTAGTGCGCTTTCGTTTGCTTCAACCGAGGTTCAGTCCGCCTGCCGCGTCGAAGATTTCGCGCAGCCATTGAGCAAACACCCGCACACGCGACGACAACTGACGACTCTGCGGATAGAGCACGGTGACGGGCATCGGCGGCGGCGGAAATTCGGGCAACACGACGACGAGGCTGTCCGCAGCCAGCTCGTTCTGCACTCGATAGCGCGGCACCTGCACGAGACCGAGCCCCGCGACAGCCGAGCCGGTGTACAGGTCGGTGCCCGTCACGGACACGATCGCCTCCAGATTGATCTCGACGACGCGTTCGTCGATGGTGAATTCGAGCGGCAACGCGTTGCCCGTCGCGCTCGATATGTAGTTGACGGCGCGGTGCGTCGCGAGCGAGTCAGGGCTGTCGGGTGTGCCGTATCGTTCGAGATAGCTTGGGCTCGCAACCGTCACCTGTTCGAGCCGCGCAACGCGCCGCCCGACCATCGACGAATCCTGCAGATTGCCCGCCCGCAGCACGCAATCGACGCCCTCGCGCACCAGATCGACCAGCCGGTCGTCCTCGCCGATATATAGCTCGATGCCCGGATAGCGCGCCAGAAACTCAGGCAGCGCCGGCACGATGAAGTGCCGTGCGAGTGTGCCCTGCAGGTTCACGCGCAGCAGTCCCTTGGGCGCGGCATTGCGAAACGAACCCTCGGCTTCGTCCATGTCGGCGAGCAGGCGCACGCAGCGGCGGTAATACGCTTCGCCGTCGTGCGTGAGGCGCACGGTGCGCGTCGTGCGCTCCAGCAGCCGCGCGCCGAGCCGCGCCTCCATGCGTTTCATCAGGTTCGTGACGGTGGCGCGGGGAATCTGCAGATCGTCGGCCGCACGGGTGAAGCTCTGCCGCTCGGCGATCCGGACGAACACCTGCATTTCCTGAAAACGGTCCATGGAACGGCTCGCAGCGGCCGGGTTTCAGCCATTGTTGAAGTGAATGGAACGATGATAACAAGTTTAGCCTGATTATCTCTTTCGTGAGATATCCGATCATCCTTCTCATCAACTCACCACTTCAAGGAATCGGATCATGAACAACGTCAAGAATGCACAGGTCGCCATCGTCACGGGCGCTTCGCGGGGCATCGGCGCGGCGATCGCGCGGCGCCTCGCCAGCGACGGTTTTGCCGTCGTCGTGAACTACGCGGCGAGTTCGAAGGAAGCGGACGCGCTCGTCGCCGAACTGAAGGCGGAAGGCGCGGCAGCGATCGCGGTGAAGGCGGATGTCTCGAATGCCGACGACGTGCGCCGCCTGTTCGATGCAACGGAACAGCAGCTCGGCCGGGTCGACGTGCTCGTCAACAACGCGGGCATCCTGAAGCCGGCGCCGCTTTCCGACACCAGCGACGCGCTCTTCGCGCAAACCTTCGATATCAACGTGCGCGGCACCTTCAACACGCTGCGCGAAGCGGCGACGCGGATGAATGGCGGCGGACGCATCGTGAACTTTTCGAGCACGACGCTCGCGCTGAACATGCCCGGCTACGCGATCTACAACGCGACGAAGGCCGCCGTCGAATCGTTCACGCGCGTGTTCGCGAAGGAACTGCGCGGTCGCAACATCACCGTCAATGCGGTGGCGCCGGGGCCCGTCGCGACGTCGCTGTTCCTCGACGGCAAGACGGAAGAGCAGATCCAGACCTTCGCGAAGATGCCGCCGCTGCAACGGCTTGGCCAGCCGGAGGATATCGCTTCTGTGGTCGCGTTTCTCGCGGGTTCGGATGGCGCGTGGGTGAATGGGCAGATTCTGCGGGCGAATGGCGGACTGGCCTGATCGTCCGCAAGCGCGGCTCATGTGGCCATGTAGCTCATGTTCTCGCGCGCATAACAAAACACCCCGCTCGATGGCGGGGTGTTTTTGCATTCGTTCGACGCGCGATGCTTCAGGGCGTCTTGATCGCGGAGATGGATTAGAACGGGATATCGTCGTCCATTTCGTCGAAGCCGCCGCCAGCCGGCGCGCTCGGACGGCTCTGACCGCCGCCGCCGCCGCCACCCGCTACACGGCCACCACCGCCGCCGCCCGACATGCGGCCGCCGCCGCGTTCCATCGATTCGCCACGGCTGTAGCCGCCGTCGTCGCCACCACCACCGCCGCCGCCCGCACCGCCGCGGCCGCCGAGCATCTGCATCTGGTCAGCGACGATTTCCGTCGAGTAACGTTCGGTGCCGTCTTGCGCCTGGTACTTTCGCGTGCGGATACGGCCTTCGATATACACCGACGAGCCCTTCTTCAGGTACTCCGACACGATTTCAGCGAGGCGCCCGAAGAACGAAATGCGATGCCATTCCGTCATTTCCTTGAATTCGCCCGACTGCTTGTCCTTGTAGCGATCGGTCGTGGCAAGGCGGATGTTCGCCACCGCGTCGCCGCTCGGAAGATAACGAACTTCCGGATCGGCGCCCAGATTGCCGACGAGAATGACCTTGTTCACGGATGCCATGAGTTTCTCCTGTTGATTCCGTTCCGGCGACGCGGCACTGGATGGCTTCTACGCCACGGCCGCTTCAGAGTGACCGGAAAGCGCGCCCCGTTGTTACACGCCGCCTGTAAATTCGAGCCCTAAAACTTTATGCCTTGCGCGGCGGCTGTTTCATGCTGGCGGCGATTATAAGCCAGCACGCCACGAGCCCAGAACAGGCAAAGAAAACCGCGCTCTGTCCGTCCACTTTCAGCAGCCAGCCGCCGATCACGCCGCCCATTGCAAGCCCGATCGACTGCGTGGTGTTGTACACGCCGGCTGCCGCGCCCTTGCGATTGCCCGGCGCCAGCTTCGACACCAGCGAAGGCTGCGATGCTTCCAGAATATTGAAGCCGAGGAAGTAGACGAACAGGATCGCGGCCACAGTCAGAATGGTATGCGGAGCCACGCCAAGTAGTAACTGTCCGATCAGGATAAGACCAATCGCACTCAGCAGCACGGCCTTCATCTTGCCGCGCTTTTCCGCGGCGATGATCGCGGGGACCATCATCACGAAGGCGAGGCCCATCACGGGCAGGTAAATTTTCCAGTGCGACGACACGGGCAGTCCGCCCGATTCGAGGATGCGCGGCACGACGAGGAACAGCGCGGTTTGGGTCGCGTGCAGCACGAGCACGCCGAAGTTCAGGCGCAGCAGTTCCGGGTTGTGCAGGACTTCGCGGAACGGCGCGGGAACGTGCACGGGTTTCGGCGCATCGGGGACGATCCACAACACGACGCCGATAGCCAGAATCGAAAAGATGCCGACGAGCGTGAACAGACCGCTCATGCCGAGCCAGTGGAACACAATCGGTGCGCCGACGATCGCCACGGCGAACGACACGCCGATCGAGCCTCCCACCATCGCCATCGCCTTCGTGCGATGCTCTTCGGCCGTCAGGTCCGCGATGAACGCGATCACCGCCGACGACACCGCGCCCATCCCCTGAATCACGCGGCCGACGATGATCCACGTCATGTCGTGCGCGAACGCCGCGACAAAACTGCCGAGCGCGAAGATCAGCAGACCAGTCGCGATGACGGGCTTGCGGCCGACCTTGTCGGAAATCCAGCCATAAAAGATGTACAGCAGCGATTGCGTCACGCCGTATGCACCGAGCGCGATGCCGACCAGCAGCACGTTGTCGCCGCCGGGAATCGTCTTCGCGTAGATCGAGAAGACGGGCATGATCATGAAGAGGCCCAGCATGCGCAGCGCGAAGATCGCGGCAAGCGACACGGTCGCGCGCAGTTCAGGCGCGCTCATGCGTGAAGATGTGGCGGACGGATTGGACATCGGGAACGATTTTCGAATGAACGGGCAGCGAGTCGCGCGATGCCCACATGCACGACGCACGCGCGGCATCTGACGCTGGCCGAGCTTATAACGGGTTGCCGGCTGTCTTGCAGAAGGCGGAAATCGCCCTTACTTACGAACCATTCCCGCAACGCTGAACCGCAAAAAAACGACGCTTTCGCCCCTGTCAGCGAGCCGTTTGCGCACTGTCAGGAAGCCGTAACGGCGGTCTGGAAAAGTCGTTATAGTAGCAGGTTTAGCCTTCTCCTCTTCCCGCCGGTTCATGGAACAAATCCGTATCCGTGGGGCTCGGACCCACAACCTGAAGAACGTCAATCTCGACTTGCCGCGTCACAAGCTGGTCGTGATTACCGGCCTGTCCGGCTCGGGCAAATCGTCGCTCGCCTTCGACACGCTCTACGCCGAAGGCCAGCGCCGCTATGTGGAGAGCCTGTCCGCGTACGCCCGGCAATTTTTGCAGCTGATGGAAAAGCCGGACGTCGACCTGATCGAAGGTTTGTCGCCCGCCATCTCCATCGAGCAGAAAGCGACCTCGCACAACCCGCGCTCGACGGTCGGCACCGTCACCGAAATCCACGACTACCTGCGACTACTCTACGCACGTGTCGGCACGCCGTATTGCCCGGACCACGAAATTCCGCTCGAGGCGCAAAGCGTCTCGCAGATGGTGGACGCCGCGCTCGCGCTGCCCGAAGACACGCGGCTTATGATCCTCGCGCCCGTCGTCGCGAATCGCAAGGGCGAGCACACCGAGCTGTTCGAGGACATGCAGGCGCAGGGTTTCATCCGTTTTCGCGTGCGCTCGGGCGGCGGTACGGCCAACGAAGGCGTCGCGAAGATCTATGAAGTCGATTCGCTGCCGCAGCTGAAAAAGAACGACAAGCACACGATCGACGTCGTCGTCGACCGTCTGAAGGTGCGGGCCGACGCGAAGCAGCGTCTCGCCGAATCGTTCGAAACGGCGCTGCGTCTCGCCGACGGCCGCGCGATCGCGCTCGAAATGGACACGGACAAGGAGCATCTGTTCAGCTCGAAGTTCGCGTGTCCGATCTGCTCGTACTCGCTGCAGGAACTGGAGCCGCGGCTTTTCTCGTTCAACAACCCGATGGGCGCGTGTCCGGAATGTGACGGCCTCGGCCAGATCACGTTCTTCGATCCGAAGCGGGTGGTCGCGCATCCGTCGCTATCGCTGGCGGCGGGCGCCGTGAAGGGCTGGGACCGGCGCAACCAGTTCTACTTCCAGATGCTGCAAAGCCTCGCGGCGTTCTACGGATTCGACATCGATACGGCATTCGAAGATTTGCCCGAAAAGGTGCGCAGCATCCTGCTGTACGGTTCGGGCAAGCAGACGGTGCCGTTCTCGTACATCAACGAGCGTGGCCGTACGTCCGTGCGCGAGCATGTGTTCGAAGGGATCATTCCGAACCTGGAGCGGCGTTATCGCGAGACGGATTCCGTCGCCGTGCGCGAAGAACTCGCGAAGTATCAGAACAATCAGGCGTGTCCGTCGTGCGAAGGCACGCGTCTGCGCCGCGAAGCGCGCTACGTGCGCATCGGTGCGGACAAGGACGCGCGCGGCATCTACGAAGTGAGCGGCTGGCCGCTGCGCGACACGCTCGGCTATTTCCAGACGCTGAGGCTCGAAGGCGCGAAGCGCGAAATCGCCGACAAGGTCATCAAGGAAATCGTCGCGCGTCTGATGTTCCTGAATAACGTCGGGCTCGATTACCTGTCGCTCGAACGCAGCGCCGAAACGCTGTCGGGCGGCGAGGCGCAGCGCATCCGGCTCGCGTCGCAGATCGGCTCGGGGCTGACGGGCGTGATGTACGTGCTCGACGAACCGTCCATCGGCCTGCATCAGCGCGACAACGACCGTCTGATTTCGACGCTCAAGCATCTGCGCGATCTCGGCAATTCGGTGATCGTCGTCGAGCACGACGAGGACATGATCCGCATGGCCGATTACGTCGTCGATATGGGACCGGGCGCGGGCGAGCACGGCGGCATGGTGATCGCCGAAGGCACGCCCGACGAAGTGCAGGCCGATCCCGCGTCGATGACGGGCCAGTATCTCGCGGGCGCGCGCCGCATCGAATTCCCCGACGACCGCAAGCAGGCCGACGAACGCCATCTGCGCATCATCGAGGCGTACGGCAACAACCTGAAGCTCGTCACGCTCGATCTGCCTGTGGGTCTTCTGACCTGCGTGACGGGCGTGTCCGGTTCGGGCAAGTCGACGCTCATCAACGACACGCTCTATCACGCCGTCGCGCAGCACTTGTACGGTTCGTCGGCGGAGCCGTCGCCGTTCGAGGCGATCGAAGGCCTCGAACATTTCGACAAGGTCATCAACGTCGACCAGTCGCCGATCGGCCGCACCCCGCGCTCGAATCCCGCCACCTACACGGGCGTCTTCACGCCGATCCGCGAACTGTTCGCTGGCGTGCCCGCCGCGAAGGAACGCGGCTACGATCCGGGCCGCTTCTCGTTCAACGTGAAGGGCGGACGCTGCGAATCGTGTCAGGGCGACGGCGTGCTGAAGGTCGAGATGCACTTCCTGCCGGACGTGTACGTACCGTGCGATGTGTGTCACGGCAAACGGTACAACCGCGAAACGCTGGATATCCTCTACAAAGGCCAGAACATCAGCGAAGTGCTGGAGATGACGGTCGAGCACGCGTACGACTTCTTCAAGGCCGTGCCCGTCGTCGCGCGCAAGCTGAAGACGCTACTGGACGTGGGTCTCGGCTATATCCGTCTTGGCCAGTCGGCGACCACGCTGTCGGGCGGCGAGGCGCAACGCGTGAAGCTGTCCCTGGAACTGAGCAAGCGAGATACGGGTCGCACGCTTTATATCCTCGACGAGCCTACAACCGGTCTGCATTTCCACGATATCGCGCTGTTGCTCGAAGTGATTCATCGGTTGCGAGATCAAGGAAATACCGTGGTCATCATCGAGCATAATCTCGATGTGATAAAAACTGCCGACTGGGTGATCGATCTGGGCCCGGAAGGCGGCGCCGGCGGCGGTCAGATCATCGCCCAAGGCACGCCGGAGCAGGTCGCGAGGTCGAAAGCAAGTTTTACCGGCCGTTATCTCGCGCCGCTTTTGCAGCGCGACAAGGCAGCCGGCGCGCTCGTACATGATGCCGAAACAGATGAGGAAGAAGCTGAAGCAACTGTCGGCGACGCCGACGCTGAAGAATCCGCAAAACCAGCCGTAAAAGCAGCAAAGCCGAAAAAGGCCGTCGCTGCCGATGCACCCAAACCGGCTTCGACATCGACAGCGAAGCCAGCGGCAGGCGCGGTCAAAGCGGCGGCAAAAACCGCCAAGGCCCGCAAGCCGAGCGTGAAAACCTGAGGTTGGAGACTATAGAAAGCCATGGCCAAGCGTAATCAGGCCCGCGAGGACGGGCAGGTGCAGGATCTGCGCCCTCGCCCGGTCAGGCTGACCAGCGACATGAGCCTGCCGAAACTGTCGGCGGTCGAAATCGGCAGCTACATCGTCGCCTTGCTCGCGATGTGGGCGGTGCTCGAACTGAAGCTGCTCGGCGCGCTGCTCGCCGGCATGCTCGTGTTCCAGCTCGTCCACACGCTCGCGCCGCGCATCGAAAAGCATATGTCGAGCGGGCGCGCGCGCTGGCTCGCGGTGGTGATTCTCTCTGTGGTGATCGTCGGCGCGCTGACGGGCTTCACCGTCGCCGTGATCGAGCACTTCGAGAAAGACGTGCCGAGTGTGCAGAAACTGCTCGACCAGGCGATGTCGCTGATCGATCAGGCGCGAGGCCGTCTGCCGGAATTCATCGCGCAGAACCTGCCCGTTTCCACCGAGCAGATGAAAGAGAAAGCCGCCGTGCTGATGCAGACGCACGCGAGCACGTTGTCGCAAGGCGGCAAGAACGCCGCGCGGATTTTCACGCACATTCTGATCGGCATGATCATCGGCGCGATCATCGCGGTCGGCGCGCAAAGGCACATGCAGCGGCTGCCACTGTCGACGGCGTTCATCACGCGCGTCGGCCGTTTCGCCGACGCGTTCCGCCGCATCGTGTTCGCGCAGGTGAAGATTTCGGCGATCAACACGGTGTTCACAGGCATCTTCCTGTTGCTGCTGTTGCCGCTCTTTCACGCACCGCTGCCGATGGCGAAGACGCTGGTCATCCTCACGTTCATCGTCGGCTTGCTGCCCGTGATCGGCAATCTGATCTCGAACACGCTGATCGTGGCCGTCGCGCTGTCGGTGAGCTTTCCGGCGGCCGTGACGGCGCTGATCTTCCTGATCCTGATCCACAAGCTCGAATACTTCCTGAACGCGCGGATCATCGGCGGACAGATCGAGGCGCGCGCGTGGGAACTGCTGATCGCGATGCTCATCATGGAAGCCGCGTTCGGCATTCCGGGCGTGATCGCCGCGCCGATTTTCTATGCGTACATCAAGCGAGAACTGATCTATCTGCGGCTCGTGTGACGCACACGGCTCAGCAAACAAAAAAGGGCGACCGCGAGGCCGCCCTTTTTCATGTCCGCGATTCCCGAAGCACGGAGGAACGCGACGATCAGAAGTCGATGCGCGCGTTGAGCGACACCGTGCGCGGATCGCCCGGCGAGATGTAGTCCGCGTACTGATATTCCCAGTAGCGCTTGTTCGTGATGTTGTCGAGCGCGGCACGGAACGTCACACCATATCCGCCGATTTTCGTTGCATACGTCGCGCCGACATTGAAGAGCGTGTAGCCGCCCGCCTTCAGATCGCCCGCGGGACGCACGGTCGTGTTGCCCGTGAACTTGGCGTCGGCGCCGACTTTCAGCCCCGGCACGTACGGCACGTTGTACGTCACGTGACCGGCCGCGACGAAGCCCGGCGCGCCCGCGACGCGGTTGCCGTCGAACGACGAACCGCGCTCGTACTTCGTATGCAGCCACATCAGGTCGCCGCCGACCGTCCAGCCCGCGCCGAGCCGCACGTCCGCGCCCGCTTCGACGCCCTCGAAAATCGACTCGCCGTCCTGCACGTAGAAGTTCGCGCTGTTCGGGTATTCGGCGCCGCGCTCGATGCGGAACAGCGCCGCGCTCGCGCTCCAGCGCGTCTGCTCCGTCTTGACGCCGACTTCGTACTGCTTGCTGCGCAGCGGCTTGAGCATCTGACCGGCGTTCGCATACGTGAAGTCGACGATCGAACCCGCTTCGAGCGATTCGACGTAGCTCGTGTAGAGCGTCGTCGTCGGTGCGAGCTTGAACATCAGCGCGACGGAAGGCGTGAGCACACCGCTCTGGCTGTAGTGCGAACTCGTCGCGCCCGCCAGCGTGTAGCCGTTCTGCTCGTAGTTCGTGTAACGCACGCCGCCGAGCACCGACCAGCGCTCGGTCAGCTGGATCGTGTCGCTGGCGAACAGCGCTTTTTGCGTGATGTCGCCGGCTCGATAAGTCGTGAGGCCTTCGGGGCTGTAGAAAGTGTTGTTGTTCGGCGAATAGATGTTGCCCGTGCCGATCAACTCGTACGCGCTGGTCGCTTCGTATTCGTTCACCTGCTTCTGCCACGCCGCGCCGAACACCAGTTGATGCTGGAACGGTCCCGTCTTCACGTTGCCTTCGACCATCGCCTGCCACAAGCTCAGACGATGCCCTTCCTTGCCGGCGAAGCGGTAATCCGTGTAGTCGCCGGATGCGTCTTGCAGGAAGAACGTGCTCTCGTTGCGGTCGCGGAAGCTCTTGCTGAAGCTGTACGTGAGACTCGCGGTCCAGTCAGGCGTCAGGTTGTAGTGCAGACCCGCCGTGTACAGCTGCAGATTTGTGTTCAGGTGCTGCGACGCGTTGCCGAGGTTGTCGGTGGAACCGCTGACCGTCGTCGGCAGCGAGGTGCCGACGTATTGCGCTGTCGAAATCGAACCGCCCTGGCCGCTGGCATGCTGATCCTGATACAGCGCGCCGAACGTCGCCGTCAAGTCGCGTGTAATGCGGGCGTCGAGCGCAAGCGAAAACGCGTCGCGGCGGATGTTGCCGTCGTTGTACGTCTGCCCTTCTTCGTGCGTGGCGTTGAAGCGATAGCCGAACATGCTGTTCGGACCGATGCGGCCGCCGAGGTCCGCGTGCTCGCTCCACACGCCGTCGTTCCGATAGCCGATGTCGACGCTGCGAACCGGCGTGTCGCTGCGCGGCGGCTGTTTCGTCACGTAATTGACGACGCCGCCCGGCGCGCCGAAGCCATACATGAAGCCGGACAGCCCCTTCAGCAGTTCGACGCGTTCGAGCTGTTCGTACGGCATCGTGATGCCATAGCTGTTGAACGGCAATCCGTCGATCTTGAAGCCGTTCTGCCAGTCGAGCTGCATGCCGCGCACGCTCAGATACGTCGCCCATGCGCTGTACGGATTGCCGTTGTCGGAGACGGAAGCGTCGCGCGCGAACACGTCGCCGAGCTTTTGCGGCTGCATGTCCTGCAACTCTTCGCTGGTAACGACGGTCGTCGAAAACGGCGTGTCGAGCTGCGTGCGCGTGCCGAGCGCGCCGCTGTTGACGTCGGTGTTCAGATGCTGCAGCGAGTCCTGCGCGGCCGTCACCTTGACGACGGGCAGCGCCTTGTCGGCGGATGAATCGCTGGTCGCGCCCACCGATGTCGCGGCGGCATTCGTCGCGTTGCCCGCGCTGTCCGACTGCGCGTACGCGCTGTGGCTCGCAGCAAACGCGAGCATCGCGGCAACGTGCAGTGCGCCCATGACAGGCGCCTTCTTGCCGTACTTCTGACCCGCCCCTTTTCCGACCATCTTTTTCATTGTTGTTCCCGGCAACTCATTTGAAAAACATCATTCAATGAGAATCATTCCCATTTACCCGAGGGCGAATGATGCCGGAACTGTTGGTGTTCTGTAAATGTTTACACGCGACATTTTGTCGCAGACGCATAAGAAGGCATGGCACACAGCACGCCGGATTCAGCGCGTGCTTACGAAACACTTGCGACATCGGCGCGTACCCCATAAGATGCGAATCATTCTTATTCAGAGGCAGTGCGTCGTCATGTCCGCCATTTTTCCGCCGATCACGGCCGCCGTTTCCGGCGGGAGCCACGCATGAGGCCCGTGCTCGTGCGGCTGCATCGCTGGTTCGGGATCGGGACGGCGCTGTTTCTGTTCGTCGCGGGGCTGACGGGCGCGTTGATCGCGTGGGATCACGAACTCGACGCGATGCTCAATCCGACGTTCTTCTACGCGCGCGGCGACGCGCAGCCGCTGCCGTCGCTGGAACTCGCACGCCGTGTCGAAGCCAACGATCCGCGCTTGCAGGTCACCTATCTGCCGCTTTCCGTCGAACCGGGACACGCGCTGCAGATGATGGTGCTGCCGCGCGTCGATCCGAAGACGAACCAGCCGTATCCGCTCGACTTCAACCAGATCGCCGTCGATCCCGCGACGGGCGCGATCCAGAGCCGCCGCGAATGGGGCGCGCTGTCCGTCGCGCGTCTCAATCTGATGCCGTTCATCTACAAGCTGCACTACACGCTGTTCCTGCCGTTCACGGGCGGCATCGACATCGGCACGTGGCTGATGGGCATCGTCGGGATGGTGTGGATTTTCGATAGCGTGATCGCGCTCGTGCTGTCGTTTCCGAGCATGAAAGCATGGAAGAAGTCGTTCGCGTTTCGCGTGCGGCGCGGCGGCTACGCGCTCACATTCGATCTGCACCGTTCGGGCGGCGTGTGGATCTGGGGCCTGTTGCTGATGATGGCGGTGACGTCGGTATCGATGAATCTGTCGGCGCCCGTCGTGCAACCGATCGTCAAGTTTTTCTCGACTTTGACGCCGACGCCGTTCACCGATCCTTCCTTGCTTCCGACGGCAAAGCCGGATGAAGCGCCCATCGCGCGCGAACAGGTTCTGAAACAGGCCGAACAGGCGCGCACCGACAAACACATCGACGCCCCGCCGGGCGCGATTTACTACGCGCCGATGTTCCACGTCTATGGCATCGGCTATTTCAACGCCGGCGACGATCACGGCGACGGCGGTCTCGGCAACGCGTGGACGTACTGGAACGCGCAGAACGGCCAGCCGCTCGGCGCGCAGATTCCCGGCAAGGGCACGGCGGGCGATCTGTTCATGCAGGCGCAATTCCCGCTGCATTCGGGGCGCATTCTCGGGCTCGGCGGACGGATTCTGATCAGCTGTGTCGGCGTGATGGTCGCCGTGCTGAGCGCAACGGGCCTGTTGATCTGGCTGAAGAAGATGAACGCGCGCCGCCAGGCATCGAGCGCACGCAAGTCATCGGCGCGCGTGGTTCAGGCGCAGACGGAAAGCGCGGCCTCGCGATAACGCTTCACCAATAAAAAACCGGCGCTGCCGTTCAAGACACGCGCCGGTTTCTAACGAAACAAAAAACGAATCAGCGGAACACGACTGTCTTGCTGCCGTTCAGCACGATACGGTGTTCGACGTGCCACTTCACCGCGCGCGCCAGCGTCACGCATTCGACGTCGCGGCCGATCGCCGTCAATTGATCCGGCGTCATGCTGTGGTCGACACGCTCCACTTCCTGCTCGATGATCGGACCTTCGTCGAGATCCGTCGTCACGTAATGCGCGGTCGCGCCAATCAGCTTCACGCCGCGATCGAACGCCTGGTAATACGGCTTTGCGCCCTTGAAGCTCGGCAGGAACGAGTGATGAATGTTGATCGCGCGCCCTTGGAGCCGCGCGCACAGTTCCGGCGACAGAATCTGCATATACCGCGCGAGCACCACGAGATCCGCCTTGCTTTCGTCGATCACTTCGAGCACGCGCGCTTCCTGATGCGCCTTCGTGTCGCCCGACGTCAGCGGAAAGTGATGGAACGGAATGTCGTAGCTCGCGGCGAGCTGATAGAACTCCTTGTGATTCGAGATGATGGCGGGAATCTCGATGTTCAGCTGTCCCGTGCGATAGCGGAACAGCAGATCGTTCAGACAGTGACCGATCTTCGACACCATGATCACGACGCGCGGCTTCACGTTCGCGTCATGCAGTTCCCAGCGCATGCCGAACTGCTCGGCGAGCGTCGCGAATGACTCACGCAGCGCGTCGATACCGGGATCGCCGCCTACCTGCTGGAAGTGGACGCGCATGAAAAATTCGCCCGTGTGGCTGTCGCCGAATTGCGCGGAGTCGAGGATGTTGCTGCCGCGCTCGAACAGAAAGCCCGATACGGCGTGAACGATGCCGGGCCGGTCGGCGCACGACAGTTTGAGAATAAAGCTGTGTTCGGTCGACATGACCTCGGTGACTCCCTTCTTCAGTGCGTGTTTCTTGAACTCTTGAACGTGTTTCGCTGGTGCTGTCGCGTCAATCGAGAACGGGCGGCTCGAACAGCGCGTCGATGCCCTCGCACGCGTCCTCGTCGATCCATCGGCGACGCAGCATGCAATCGAGTGTCGCGAGACTGGCATCGACCGTCATCGCGCCCTCTTCGATCGCCTGCGCAACATCTTCGATACGCGCCAGCCGATGCTCACCGACTTCGCCGTCCTGATTGCGCGGCGCGAAGTCTTCGGGCAGCGCAAGGTCGTAGATGAAAATCTGCTCGGCCTGCGTGCCTTCGGGCAACGACTGCAACACGTGCGCGGTGCGCCCGGCGACAGCGCGCGCGGCGATCTCTTCCGGAATGCCCGCTTCTTCCCAGCACTCCTTGACGATCGTCTCGGCCAGGCTGAAACCCCAGCCGATGCCGCCCGCGACCACGTTGTCGAGCATGCCGGGATCGGTGGCCTTCGTCTCGCTGCGCCGCGCGATCCACAACTGCGGCGCGCGATCCACGTATTCTACGACGCCGTTCAGATGCACCGCGTACGTCATCGTGCCGAAAAAGCGCGACGCCGCGCGCTCGATATACGCGAGCGGAGACGCATCGAATGCATTGCGGATCGCGTAGGTTTCGTCGCGCCAGCCGGGAATGCGGCCTTCCGCTGCGAGCGCGCCGATCACCGAACCGAGCGCCGCGCTGCGCAGATTCACCGAGTCGAATTGCGGCGACAGCAGCACGCGCTGTCCGTCGATATCGAACACGTCGGGCCAGCGCGTGAGCAACGGCACATCGCTCGCGCGAATCCAGCCGACGCGCTCGCCGCCGATCACAAACGGCAGATGCAACGCTCGATCGAAACGGCGCGCGGCGATGATGCAAGGCAAAGACATGGAAACTCCAGACAGCGAGATGAACGAAGCGCGCGAACGGTTCAATCGCGCAGCGCGACGCGAATGCCGATTGCGATGAACGTCGTGCCCGCCAGCCGGTCGAGCCACACGCCCGCGCGCGGACGGCGCTTCAGCCATCCGCCGATCATGCCCGCGCACACGCCGAACAGCGAAAACACGACCACCGTTTGCAGCATGAACAGCGCGCCCAGTTCGAGCATCTGCAGCGTGACGCTTTGCACGCCATGCGGATCGACGAATTGCGGCAGGAACACGACGAAGAACAGCGTCACCTTCGGGTTCAGCATGTTGCCAATGACGCTCTGCCGGAAGATCGACTTGAGCGGCTGCGGCGGGCGTTCGTGCGCGGTCGCGAGTCCTTTGCTGGTGAGCGCCTTGATGCCGATCCAGACCAGATACGCAGCGCCCGCGAGCTTGATGACTTCGAACGCGACGGGCGACGAGCGCAGCACGGCCGCGACGCCGAGCGCGGCGAGCGTCGTGTGAAACGAAATGCCCGCTGCGAAGCCGAGCGCCGCAACGAAGCCCGCCGCGCGTCCCTGCGAAATGCCGCGTGCGAGCACCTGCAGATTGTCGGGGCCGGGCGCGAACGTGATCGCTAGCGACGTCGCGAGGAAAATCAGGAAGTTGGGCATCGCGCTCAAAGCTCGGTGAAAAAGATCAATGGCCGCCGAACGTCGTGACGGTGAAAAGCGGCAAGCCTGCGTCGCGCAGCAGCTTCGAGCCGCCCAGGTCGGGCAGATCGACGATCGCCGCGCCTTCGATCACCGTCGCGCCGAGCCGTTCGAGCAGTTTCTTGCCCGCCATCATCGTGCCGCCCGTCGCGATCAGATCGTCGACGATCACGACGCGGTCGCCCGGCTTGCACGCGTCCTCGTGAATCTCGACGGTCGCCGAGCCGTATTCGAGTTCGTACGATTCGGACACCGTCTTGTACGGCAGCTTGCCGATCTTGCGGATCGGAATGAAGCCGAGGTTCAGTTCATACGCGAGAATCGGCCCGATGATGAAACCGCGCGCGTCAAGACCGGCCACGTAGTCGAGCTTCTGGTCGATATAACGCTGCACGAACAGATCGATCAGCACGCGCAGCGTTTTCGGCTTTTGCAGAAGCGGCGTGATGTCGCGGAACTGCACGCCGGCCTGCGGCCAGTCGGGCACCGTGCGAATCTCGCTGTTGATGTATTCGGCCGGATCGAACGGCTGGTTCGCGGGCGATTTGGACATGATGACTCCAGACGGGTCTCGGTAGACCCTGATATTTCCAGTGAACTGCTTGAATGCTGCGCGCGTCCGTCGAATGTGGGGAACGGCGCGCCGCTTGAATTACGGTGAAGAACGACAGCAAGCGTCAGGCCGCCGCCGCGCCCGCCCGCCGATGTTTCGACAGACGCTCTTCCGCTTCCGCCAGCGCTTCGGGCAGGCCGCGCAGCACGACGATGTCGCTCGCGCGCAGCTTGGTCGACGGATCGGGTTCGACGCCGCGAATGCCATGCCGGCGAATCGCCGTCACCTCGACGCCAAGATCGAACAGCCCGAGTTCTTCGAGCGTGCGCCCGACGGCATCGGCCTTTTCGTCGACGGGCACCGATTGTAGCCGCACCTGCTCGTGACCGTCGTCGTCTTCCACGTCGTCGGCGCCGTGGAAGTAGCCGCGCAACAGACTATAGCGCTCGTCGCGCAGTTCCTCGACACGCCGCACGACGCGGCGCATCGGCACGCCCATCACGACGAGCGTATGCGACGCGAGCATCAGACTGCCTTCCACGATTTCCGGAATCACTTCCGTCGCGCCCGCTGCGAGCAGCTTTTCGAGGTCGCTGTCGTCGACGGTGCGCACGATCACGGGCAGCGTCGGTTCCAGTTCGTGGATGTTATGTAGCACGCGCAGCGCCGACGGCGTGTTCGCGTACGTGATCGCGACGGTCGCCGCGCGGTGAATACCCGCCGCGAGCAGCGACTCGCGCCGCCCGGCGTCGCCGAACACGACCGATTCGCCCGCCGCCGCAGCCGCCGCCACGCGATCGGGATCGAGGTCGAGCGCGACGTACGACAGCCCTTCGTGCTCCAGCATGCGCGCGAGGTTCTGTCCTGCGCGGCCATAGCCGCAGATGATCACGTGGCCGCTCTGCTTGAGGCTTTGCGTCGCGATGCGCGTCATCTGCAAGGACTGCATCATCCATTCGGTCGACGACAGCCGCAGCACGATGCGGTCCGCGTTCTGGATCATGAACGGCGCGGCGAGCATCGACAGCAGCATCGCGGCGAGAATCGCCTGCAGCAGCGTCGCGTCGACGAGGTGTTTGTCGAGAATCAGATTCAGCAGCACGAAGCCGAACTCGCCCGCCTGCGCAAGCCCGATACCCGTGCGCATCGCCACGCCCGGCGTCGCGCCGAACAGCCGCGCGAGGCCCGTGATCATCACCGCTTTCAGCAGCACCGGGCCGATCAGGAACGCGAGCACGATCAGCGGATGCTCCCAGATCACGCGCGGATTGAGCAGCATGCCCGTCGTCACGAAGAAGAGGCCGAGCAGCACGTCGCGAAACGGCTTGATGTCCTCTTCCACCTGATGGCGGTATGGCGTTTCGGCGATCAGCATGCCCGCGATGAACGCGCCGAGCGCGAGCGACAGGCCGAATTTATCGGTGATGAACGCGGCGCCCAGCGTGACGAGCAGCAGATTCAGGATGAACAGTTCCTGCGAACGACGCCGCGCGACGACGTTGAACCAGCGTGTCATGAACTTCTGTCCGACGATCAGCAGCAGCGACAGCGCGATCACGATCTTGATCGACGCGATGCCGAGCGACTTCATCAGATCGTCCGAACTGCCGCCGAGCGCCGCGATGACGATCAGCAGCGGCACCACGGCCAGATCCTGGAACAGCAGCACGCCGAAGATATTCCGACCATGCTCGCTTTCGATTTCGAGCCGCTCCGCGAGCATCTTGCTGACGATGGCCGTCGACGACATCGCGAGCGCGCCGCCCAGCGCGACGCTCGCCTGCCACGAGATGTGCACCCAGCGCTCGAACACGAACCCGAGCGACACCGCGACGGCAATCGTGCCGAGCACCTGCAGCAAGCCCATGCCGAACACGAGGCGCCGCATCGCGCGCAGCTTCGCGAGCGAAAACTCCAGGCCGATCGAGAACATCAGGAACACGACGCCGAATTCGGCGAGATTCTGCGCGCCGACCGAGTCCGGCACGATGCCGAACGCGTGCGGCCCGACCACGATGCCGACGGACAGATAGCCGAGCATCGGCGGCAGGTTCAGATAGCGGAACACGACGACGCCCACCACTGAAGCCAGCAGCAGGAACAGCGTCATTTCGAGCGGCGAAATCATCGGCAAAAGCGCATCCGGGTGAGCGTCCTGGTTCGTCGGCGAAGCTACGCGCAAACGCCCGCGCAGCAAGGTTTAGGGGCCCGTGAAGGCAATGTCCGGAAAGGTCGTTTCCGGCGCGGCGAACATGCGCCTTTGCTATACTCCCCGGATGATAGCGAAAATCAATGGCGACCGGGCACTTGCGCTCGCTCGCGACGTGCTCGACATCGAAGCGGACGCCGTGCGCTCCCTTCGCGACCATCTCGACGACGCATTCGTCGAAGCAATCGATTTCATTCTTGGCTGCCGTGGGCGCGTAGTCGTTTCCGGCATTGGCAAATCCGGCCATATCGCGCGCAAGCTCGCAGCGACGCTCGCGAGCACGGGCACGCCCGCGTTTTTCGTGCATCCCGCCGAAGCGAGCCACGGCGATCTCGGCATGGTGACGGCCGACGACGTCTTCATCGGCATGTCGAATTCCGGCGAATCGGAAGAACTCGTCGCGATTCTGCCGCTGGTGAAGCGCCTCGGCGCGAAGATGATCGCGATGACGGGTCGCCCCGGTTCGAGTCTCGCAAAAATCGCCGACGTGCATCTGTACTGCGGCGTCGAAAAAGAAGCGTGTCCGCATAATCTCGCGCCAACGGCCAGCACCACGGCCGCACTCGCGCTCGGCGATGCGCTCGCGGTCGCCGTGCTCGAAGCGCGCGGCTTCGGCGCCGACGACTTTGCCCGCTCGCATCCGGGCGGCGCGCTCGGCCGACGCCTGCTCACCTACGTGCGCGACGTGATGCGCACGGGCGACCAGATTCCCAAGGTGCTGTCCGAAGCGACCGTGCGCGACGCGCTGTTCCAGCTGACGGCGAAGCGCATGGGCATGACGGCTATCGTCGATGAAAACGAGCGGGTGAAGGGCATCTTCACCGACGGCGACCTGCGCCGCGTGCTCGAACGCGACGGCGATTTCCGCGCGCTGTCGATCGACTCCGTGATGACGCACGGTCCGCGTACCATCGGTCCCGACCGGCTCGCCGTCGAAGCCGTGGAACTGATGGAGCGCCACCGGATCAATCAGATGCTCGTCGTCGACGAAGCGGGCAAGCTGATCGGCGCGCTCAACATGCATGATCTGTTTTCGAAGAAGGTGATCTGATGGCCCCTGCCGCCCTGACCGCCGCCGAACGCGCGAGCCGCGTGAAGCTGATGATTTTCGACGTCGATGGCGTGCTCACCGACGGCGGCCTGCTGTTTACCGATCAGGGCGACACGATGAAGGCGTTCAACTCGATGGACGGCCACGGCGCGAAGCTGCTGCGCGAAGCCGGCATCGACACGGCGATCATCACGGGCCGTCAGTCGGGCATCGTCGCGAAACGCGCGGAAAATCTGCGCATCACGCACGTCTATCAGGGCGTCGAACACAAGCTCGCGGCATTTGAGCAACTGCTGAACGAAACGGGCCTCACGCCCGAAGAATGCGGCTATATGGGCGATGACTGGGTCGATCTCGCCGTCATGCTGAAAGTCGGCTTCGCGGCGGCGCCGGCGAACTCGCATCCCGAAGTGATCGCGCGTGCGCATTGGGTCAGCGAAGCGCGCGGCGGCCACGGTGCGGTGCGCGAAGTGTGCGACGCGCTGCTGCGCGCGCAGGGCCACTACGACGAACTGCTCGCAGCCGCATGCCGCGGCGAGACGCAGCGAGGCCTGGTCGGATGAACAGATTTCGCTGGACGTCGCTGATTCCGCTCGTCGCGATGGCGGCGCTCGCCGGCATCACGTACTGGCTGCTGCAGGCGACCCGACCGCATCAGGACGAAGGCCTCATCAAGCCGAAGCAGCACACGCCCGACTATTTCGCCGATAACTTCTCGGTGTCCGAGCTCGACCAGTCGGGCTCGACGCAATATCGCCTGACGGCTGCGACCCTCGTTCATTACGAGGACGACGAAGTGAGCGACCTGACCAAACCGGCCATCCGCGCGTTCCAGCCCGGCAAGCCCGTCGTCACGGCAACGGGCGACACGGGCACGGTGAACGGCGACGCGTCGATCGTCGATCTGTACGGCAATGCGCGCATCGTGCGCGACGCGGGCGCCGGCGACCCGAGAATGCAGGCTGATTCGACGCATTTCCGCGTGCTCGTGAACGACGATGTGATCGAGACGGAAAAGCCGGTTAAACTTCAGCGCGGCTTGTCGATCATGACGGCCAGCGGCATGAACTACAACAATGTCACCCGGGTGATGCAGCTCTTCGGCAACGTGCGCGGCGCCATCGCCCCGGCCGACTCCGGCGGCTCCCAGTAGCAACCCGGGTAAATCCATTCCAGCGTGACTGCATGAACGAATCGTTCCCCCGTTTTGAGTCCGGCCGCATGCGTGCGCTTCGTGCAAGCCGCGCCGGACTTGCGGCACTTTTGATCGCCTTGCCGTTTGCCGGCTTTGCGCCGCTTGCGCACGCCGAGCGTGCCGACAAGGACAAACCGCTCAATATCGAAGCGGACAACATGACTTACGACGACCTCAAGCAGGTCAATATCTTCACGGGCCACGTGGTCGCGACCAAAGGCACGATCCTGATCCGTGCGGATCGCGTCGAAGTGACGCAGGATCCGCAGGGCTATCAGTATGCAACGGGCACGTCGACGGGCAAGAACCTCGCGTACTTCCGTCAGAAACGTGACGGCGTCGACGAATATATCGACGGTGATGCTGAACGCATCGACTACGACGGCAAGCAGGATCTCACCACGCTGACGACGCGCGCGACCGTGCGCCGTCTGCAAGGCACGAACACGATCATGGACGAAGTGCACGGCAGCGTGATCACGTACGACGGCCAGAACGACTTCTACACGGCGAAGGCCGGCAAGGACGTCGCCAGCCCGGGCAATCCGAGCGGCCGCGTGCGCGCGATGCTGTCGCCGCGCAACGGCGGCGCGCAGCCGCTCAGCGGCCCGTCGGCGACCCTGCAGCCCGCCAACCAATTCCCGGCACAAGGAACCACCAAGCCGTGAGCGCCCCCGCCCTTCCCAAACGAAAGCCGGCCGGCACCAGCAGTTCGCTCGTCGTTCGCAATCTGAAGAAGCGTTATGGCTCGCGCACGGTCGTCAAGGACGTGTCGCTCGACGTGAAAAGCGGCGAAGTGGTCGGCCTGCTCGGCCCGAACGGCGCGGGCAAGACCACGTCGTTCTACATGATCGTCGGTCTCGTGCCGCTCGATGCCGGCGAGATCGATCTCGACGGCAAGTCGATCAGTCTTCTGCCCATCCACAAGCGCGCGTCGCTCGGCCTGTCGTATCTGCCGCAGGAAGCGTCCGTGTTCCGCAAGCTTTCCGTCGAGGAAAACATCCGCGCGGTGCTGGAGCTGCAAGTCGGCGAAGACGGCAAGCGTCTGTCGAAAGACGCGATCGCGTCGCGCACGGAAGCTTTGCTCGACGAACTGCAGATTTCGCATCTGCGCGAAAACCCGGCGCTTTCGCTGTCGGGCGGCGAACGACGCCGCGTGGAAATTGCGCGTGCGCTTGCGACGAATCCTAGCTTCATCCTACTCGACGAGCCGTTCGCGGGCGTCGATCCGATCGCCGTGCTGGAAATTCAGAAGATCGTGAAGTTTCTGAAGCAGCGCAACATCGGCGTGCTGATCACGGACCACAACGTGCGGGAAACGCTCGGTATCTGCGATCACGCATACATCATCAGCGACGGCAGCGTGCTCGCAGCGGGCGCGCCCGGCGACATCATTGAAAATGAGAGCGTGCGCCGCGTCTATCTGGGCGAACACTTCCGCATGTAAGCGCGCACGCGGCGCGTGAGCGCCGCGTGGAGCCGCGACCTCCGGCCCTCGTTCCGGGCCGTTTCAAAAGCAGGGTTCAGTAATTTTGACGGGCTACGCTGGCGCGTGATCGCTCGCGTTATGCGCGTGGTACGACCGTCCGCGCCAAAATCTGATGCACACGCGTTTTTGCGGGTGTCGCAAGGTATCGCGGTCGTGGCAAACTCTCTACAATGAATCACACATTGCCATGAAAGCCAGCCTCCAACTCCGCCTGTCGCAGCATCTTGCGCTGACACCACAACTGCAACAGTCCATCCGGCTGCTGCAGCTGTCTACGCTTGAACTGCAACAGGAAGTCTCGATGGCGATCGCCCAGAATCCGCTGCTCGAAGCGGAGGACGACTGGATCGCGAGTCCGTTGCGCGTTGCCGCCGACGGCACCGTCATCGCGCAAACGGCGCAGAATGCCGCGCCGGAGGAAATGTCGAGCGCACCGCCGTCGTCTTCGTCCACGTCTTCCAGTGAAAGCTCGGATGGCGGAGAGCCGCAGGGCGTTGACGAATACAACGGCATGAGTTCGGATGCAAACGGCGATTCGAGCCAATGGAATCTGGACGACTACGGCCGTTCGGGCAACGCATCGGACGACGACGATCTGCCGCCGCTGCAAATCCACGAATCGACCACGACGCTGCGCGATCACCTGACTGCTCAACTTCGCGTGACGCAGGCCAGTCCGCGCGACCGCGCGCTCGTCACGTTCCTGATCGAATCGCTCGATGACGACGGCTATCTGACGGCCACCTTCGACGAAATACTCGCCGACCTGCCCGAAGAACTCGAAGTCGATACCGACGAACTGAACGCGGCACTCGCGTTGCTGCACAGCTTCGACCCTGCTGGCGTCGGTGCGCGTTCGGCGTCCGAATGCCTGCGTTTGCAGCTGTGCCGGCTCGACGGGTCGCCAACCCGCACGCTCGCACTCGACATCGTTGCTCACCATCTGGAGCTGCTCGCCGCGCGTGATTTCACGCGTCTGCGCAAGTACCTGAAGGCCAGCGATGACGATCTGCGCGATGCACATGCACTGATCCGCTCGCTCGAACCGTTCCCTGGTGCAGCCTATGGCAAGGCCGAAGCAGACTACGTCGTGCCCGACATCATGGTGCGCAAAACGGCACAGGGCTGGCAGGCCGAACTGAACCCGGAAGTCGTGCCCAAGCTGCGGATCAACCATCTGTACGCGAATATCCTGCGTAACAATCGTGGCGATCCGGGCAGTGGTTCGCTGCGCCAGCAACTGCAGGAAGCACGCTGGTTGATCAAGAACATCCAGCAACGTTTCGAGACGATCCTGCGTGTCGCGCAGGCAATTGTCGAGCGTCAAAAGAACTTTTTCGCCCACGGCGAAATTGCCATGCGCCCCTTGGTTTTGCGGGAAATAGCTGATACGCTGGGTTTACACGAGTCGACGGTATCGCGTGTGACAACCGGCAAGTACATGCTCACCCCATTCGGGACGCTTGAATTTAAGTACTTCTTCGGATCGCACGTATCCACCGACACCGGGGGCGCGGCCTCTTCCACGGCCATTCGCGCGCTCATCAAGCAACTGATAGGAGCAGAAGACACCAAATCTCCTCTTTCAGACAGCCGCATTGCCGAACTGCTGGCAGAACAGGGTTTCGTCGTGGCGCGCCGTACAGTTGCGAAATACCGCGAAGCACTGAAGATCCCAGCAGTCAATCTGCGCAAGTCTCTGTAGCCCGCTGCCTCCTGTGGCGGGCATTTTCCGGCCGCGCCGCTGTTTGGCGGAGCAGGCTGGCCGATGCGACCTGCCAGTAGCCTGTCAACGGGGGACGGCGTGGCAGATTGCGAGAATCGACCGGCGCTCGCGCGATTCATGCGGACCAGGCGGCCACTAGCTTGGAGAAGCACTATGAATCTGAAGATCAGTGGACACCATCTCGATGTAACGCCAGCGTTGCGAGAATATGTGATCACCAAATTAGACAGGGTGCTAAGACATTTCGATCAGGTGATCGATGGCAGTGTGGTCCTCTCGGTCGACAACCACAAGGAAAAGGAAAAGAGACAAAAGGTTGAAATCAACCTGCATCTGAAGGGCAAGGATATTTTCGTCGAAAGCTGCGATGGCGACCTGTACGCCGCGATCGACCTGATGATCGACAAGCTCGACCGCCAGGTCATTCGTCACAAGGATCGTCTGCAGGGCCATCAGCACGACGCGATCAAGTATCAACCGCTAGCGGCGCAACCGGAAGTGCCGCCGCAATAAGCCGGTTAGAGGCTTTTCCTTAACCCCGCAAAACCGCCCGACATCGGGCGGTTTTTTGTTTGAGAGCGTATTGCAGTGTCCTGTGTGCGTGTTTGCGGTGATTCAACGAGTGAGAGGCAGCCCGAATTTTTCACTCATGGCGCGGCGCACCATAGGTTGCAACCCTGTTCTATAATAAATCGGTTACCTTCGGGGTCTTTGTCCAGCCCGAGTCCTGCACAAAGGGATCATTGCGGGTCTCAAGAGCAGGGCTCATTGCAAGTCGCTGGATTCGCCATGAGCAGCTGTCCGGCATGGAACGCTTTTCAAACGCCACAGCGAGGAGAATCCAGGCGACCTTTGCGCCTGTCAACATGAATCGTTTAGCCAAATATCTTCCCCTCGAAAACGTCGTCGTCGGTCTAGCGGTCACCAGCAAGAAGCGCGTATTCGAGCAAGCGGGCCTGATCTTCGAAAACCAGAACGGCATCGCCCGCAGCACGGTGACTGACAATCTGTTCGCGCGCGAGCGTCTCGGTTCGACGGGGCTCGGCGAAGGCGTCGCGATCCCGCATGGTCGTATCAAGGGCCTCAAGCAACCGCTCGCTGCCTTCGTGCGGCTCGCCGATCCGATCCCCTTCGAATCGCCGGACGGCCAGCCCGTTTCGCTGCTCATCTTCCTGCTGGTCCCGGAACAGGCGACGCAGCAGCACCTTGAAATCCTGTCGGAGATCGCCCAACTGTTGTCGGATCGCGAAGCGCGCGAACGGCTGCACACAGAAGAGGACCGCGAGGCGTTGCATCGCCTGCTGACTCAGTGGCAACCTTGACGTATTCGCGGGCGCATCAGGGCCGAAACCGGCAGATACACGGCGCGTCGGCGCCGCGCTCGATTCGAGGTTACGGCCTATCGACGTTACACGGCAGCACGAGAGCAGCACCCTAGCGGCACATACGAGGTCAGGGAGTCAGGGATTCATGGATACGTCCAGCATCAACGCCCAAAGCATTTTCGACGACAACGCCGCCGCGCTGAAACTCAGCTGGCTGACGGGGCATGAGGGCTGGGAACGAGGCTTCTCGGCGGAAACGGTTGCGACTGCAACGTCCAGCGCCGACCTCGTCGGCCACCTCAACCTGATCCACCCGAACCGGATCCAGGTGCTCGGCGATGCCGAAACCAACTACTACCAGCGTCAATCCGACGAAGACCGCTCGCGCCACATGGCCGAGCTGATCGCGCTCGAACCGCCGTTCCTCGTGGTCGCGGGCGGCGTCGCTGCGCCGCCGGAACTGGTCCTGCGCTGCACGCGCTCGTCGACGCCGCTCTTCACCACACCGATGTCGCCTGCTGCCGTGATCGACAGCCTGCGTCTCTACATGTCGCGCATCCTTGCGCCGCGTGCAACGCTGCACGGCGTATTTCTCGACATCCTCGGCATGGGCGTGCTGCTCACGGGCGACTCGGGCCTCGGCAAGAGCGAACTCGGCCTCGAACTGATTTCGCGCGGCCACGGTCTCGTCGCCGACGACGCCGTCGACTTCGTGCGCCTCGGCCCCGATTTCGTCGAAGGGCGCTGCCCGCCGCTGCTGCAGAATCTGCTCGAAGTGCGCGGCCTCGGCCTGCTCGACATCAAAACGATTTTCGGTGAAACGGCCGTGCGCCGGAAAATGAAGCTGAAGCTGATCGTGCAGCTGGTGCGCCGCCCGGACGGCGAGTTCCAGCGGCTGCCGCTGGAAAGCCAGACGGTCGACGTACTCGGTCTTCCCATCAGCAAGGTCACGATTCAGGTGGCGGCGGGCCGAAACCTCGCCGTGCTGGTCGAAGCGGCCGTGCGCAACACGATCCTGCAGCTGCGCGGCATCGATACCTTGCGCGACTTCATGGACCGTCAGCGCCTCGCGATGCAGGATCCCGACAGCCAGTTTCCCGGCAAGCTGATCTGACGCGATACGCGCGAAGCCGCGGCGGCACAGCGGGTGGCACCGGATGCTATGATGAACCCAACGGATTCCACGACTCCATGCGCATTATCCTGATCACCGGCATCTCCGGCTCCGGCAAGTCTGTTGCATTGAACGCGTTAGAAGACGCGGGCTATTACTGCGTCGACAATCTGCCGCCGCGCTTCCTGCCCGAACTCGCCACCTACCTCGCAGGCGACGGTCTGGAACGGCTCGCAGTGGCGATCGACGCGCGCTCGGGCGCCTCGCTCGACGACATGCCGCAAATGATCCGCGATCTCTCCGGCAAGCACGACGTGCGCGTGCTGTTCCTGAACGCGAGCACGCAGGCCCTGATCCAGCGCTTTTCCGAAACACGCCGCCGCCATCCGCTGTCGGGCACGCCCGCACACGACGCCGATGTAGGCGTGCTGACGTCGCTTGCCGAAGCTATTGAGCGCGAGCGTGAGCTCGTCGCGAGCCTCGCCGAATTCGGCCACCAGATCGATACGAGTAACCTGCGGGCAAACGTTTTGCGCATGTGGGTCAAGCGTTTCATCGAACAGGAGCATACGGGCCTCGCGCTGATGTTCGAGTCGTTCGGCTTCAAGCGCGGCGTGCCGCTCGACGCCGACTTCGTGTTCGACGTGCGCATGCTGCCCAATCCTTATTACGACCGCGAGCTGCGGCCGCTGACGGGGCTCGACAAGCCCGTCATCGATTTCCTCGATGCACTGCCCGTCGTCCAGCAGATGATCGGCGACATCGAGTCGTTCCTGCAGAAATGGCTGCCGCGTTTCCGCGACGACAACCGCAGTTATCTCACCGTTGCAATCGGTTGTACGGGCGGACAGCACCGCTCGGTATTCATCGCCGAAACGCTGGCCGCGCGTTTCGCGAGCGAAGGGAACGTGATAGTGCGGCATCGCGATGCGCCGATCGACGTCGACGACTCATCGAAACTGGTCGCCTGAGGCTTCCGATGGTGGCTTGACCGGCCGCTCGGGGCGGCCCTAACCGAAGCGTTGCGCCATGTCCTCTACACCGTCCGTGCTTGCCGATGTGCCGCTGTTTCCATTGCACACCGTCCTCTTTCCCGATGGACTGCTGCCGCTGAAAATCTTCGAGGCCCGCTATCTCGACATGGCGCGCGATTGCCTGCGCGACAAGACGACGTTCGGCGTGTGTCTGCTGAAGAGCGGCGCAGAAGTCGCCCAGCCCAATGAACCTTCCGTGCCCGAAAGCGTGGGTTGTCTCGCGCAGATCGACATATGCGATGTCGACGAATTCGGCATGCTGCTGATCCGTGCGCGCGGCACCGAGCGGTTCCGGCTGCTTTCGCATCGTGTCGAATCGAGCGGCCTGCTGGTCGGCATGGCCGAACTGGTCGGCAGCGACGTGCCGCTCGAAGGCACGCAGCTGATGGAGAAATTCGGCGCGTGTGCGGAGGTGCTCGAACGCATCATCGCGACGATCCGCGAACGCGATCCGGAAAGCCTGCCATTCGTCGAACCGTTCAGACTCGACGATCCGACGTGGGTGTCGAACCGTCTGTCCGAAGTGCTGCCCATCGCACTGAAAGCGCGGCAAAAACTGATGGAACTGCAGGATGCCGGCGCGCGCATCGACGTCGTGCATCACTACATGCAGCAGCATCAACTGCTGTAGGCGCAGCGCTCAGATCAGCGAACCCTGCAGACCTTCGAGCACCTTGCGCACGGGCGCAGGCACGCCGTACGCGTCGAGTTCGTTCAGCGACATCCACACCGTGTCGGCATCGCGCGCACTCACGGCCTTCGACGCGCGATCGAACTCCGCGATGCGCGGTTCGATATCGAGCCTGAAGTGCGTGAACACATGCGTGAGCGGCGCGAGCGGCGATACGGCTGCACGCGCGCCGAAGTCTCGCGCGAGTTGTGCGAGCGCATCTTCGTCGGCCGCTTCGGGCAGACTCCACAAGCCGCCCCAGATGCCCGACGGCGGGCGCTTTTCGAGCATCACCGAATCGCCGTCGCGCAACAGCAGCATCCACGTACGGCGCGTCGGCACTGTTTTTTTCGGGCGCGCGGCGGGCAACTCGCGCTGACGTCCCGTGACGTTCGCCACGCAATCGACGGCAAACGGACAGCGCACGCAATCCGGCTTGCCGCGCGCGCACAGCGTCGCGCCGAAGTCCATCAAGCCCTGCGTGTAGGCGCTGATGTCGTCGTCGGTCGCGTCGACGGGCAGCAGCGACTCCGCCAGCAGCCACATGCCGTTCTCGACTTTCTTCTCGCCCGGAAAGCCTTCCACGCCGAACACGCGTGCAAGCACGCGCTTCACATTGCCGTCGAGAATCGTCGCGCGCGCGCCGAATGCGAACGACGCGATCGCCGCAGCCGTCGAACGTCCGATGCCCGGCAACTCCGCGAGCGCTTCCACCGATTCGGGAAACCGTCCGCCATGCTGCTCGACGACGACCTGCGCGCAGCGATGCAGATTGCGGGCGCGCGTGTAATAGCCGAGGCCGGCCCACAAGGTCATCACGTCGTCGGCGGGCGCAGCCGCGAGCGCGGCGACGTCCGGAAAACGCGCGAGAAAACGTGCGTAGTACGGAATCACCGTCGATACCTGCGTCTGCTGCAACATGATTTCGGACAGCCAGATACGGTAGGGATCGCGCGTGTTCTGCCACGGCAGGTCGTGACGGCCGTGTTCGCGCTGCCATGCGATCAGGCGCACAGAGAAATCGGCGAGCTTCGGTATCGTGGGAGAAATGCTGGAAGAAGCGGACATGAACGGCTCAGCGCTGACAGGTCGGACAGTAGTAAGTGGAGCGTTGGCCTTGCACGATCTGTTTGATCGGCGTGCCGCAGACGCGGCATGGCAGACCCGCGCGATCATAGACGAAATAGTCGAGCTGGAAGTACCCGCTTTCACCGTTACTGCCGACAAAGTCGCGCAACGTGCTGCCGCCCTTTTCGATCGCCGCGGCGAGCGTCACGCGCACGGCGTCTGCAAGCAGATCGTAACGGACGAGCGAGATGCGGCCAGCGGGCGTAGTCGGCCGGATGCCGGCGCGAAACAGGCTTTCAGAGGCGTAAATGTTGCCCACGCCGACGACCATATCGCCGGCAAGCAACGCCTGCTTCACCGACACCTTCCGTCCGCGCGTCTTCCGATGCAGCAGCGCGCCGGAAAACGACGGCGCGAACGGCTCGACGCCGAGATCGGCGAGCAGTGGATGATCGAGAACGTCGCCTGCCGAGCGCGGGTGCCATAGCACAGCGCCGAAGCGCCTCGGGTCGCGAAAGCGCAGAATAAAGTCGTCGAAGATCCAGTCGACGTGATCGTGCTTCGCCGCAGCCGGCGGATGCGGCACGTTACGCAGCACCCTGAGCGTCCCTGTCATGCCGAGATGCACGATGAACCAGCCCTCGTCGATCTCGAACAGGAGATATTTGCCGCGCCGTTCCACTTTGTGGACCAGCCGGCCGTGCAGCAGGCGCGCAAAGCCGGGCGGAATCGGCCAGCGCAATGCGGGCGTGCGCACATCGACGCGCTCGACGCGGCGCCCCGCGACATAAGGTTCGATTCCGCGTCGGGTAACCTCAACTTCTGGCAACTCTGGCATGTCTAACTGGTCTGCAACTTGCGTCCGTGGTTATGCGCTTATTGTAGCGAGCGCGTTACAATCGACCGAAACATTGAACGGATCTGTATGAACCTGTCCATCGTTAAGCAGTTTTTGAAGCGCCGGGCCGGTGCGAACAGCGTGCCGCACGCCGTTTCCGCACGCCGGCTGCTGGGCGCGGCCGCTCTGGCTGTCTGGGCGCTCGCCGCCTTGCCCGCGCATGCGCAGGATCCGTCGCCCGATACGGATGACAACTCTGTCTCCGTGCAAGACGCCTTCGGCCCCGATTCCGCCGAAGAAAAAACCAGCCTGCCCAGCGTTCCGCTGACGAGCCAGATCGTTTTCCAGGTGCTCGCGGCGGAAGTCGCTCTGCAACGCAATCAGCCGGCGCCAGCGTATCAGACCTATCTCTCGCTCGCTCGCGACACGCACGATCCGCGCATGGCGCAGCGCGCGACGGAAATCGCGCTCGCCGCGCAGAGCCCATCGGATGCGCTGGCGGCCGCGCAGCTCTGGCAACAATATGCACCGCAATCGGAACGCGCCGCACAGCTCGACGCATCGCTGCTCGTGCTGTCGGGCAAGCCCGACGACGCCAAGCCGATGCTCGCAAAAGAACTCGCGAAGATTCCGCCGGAAAACCGCGGCAACGGCATTCTCGCGCTTCAACTGCTGATCTCGCGCGGACCGAATCGCGTGGGCGGGCTGCACGTGCTGCAGGATCTGATCGCGAACGACATGAACCGCCCGGAAGCGCAGTTCGCGCTCGCGCGTCAACAGCTGATCGCCGACGATGCGCCAGGCGCGCGCAAATCGCTCGAACAGGCGCTCAAGTTGAAGCCCGACTATCTGCCCGCAGCGTTGATGCTGTCGCAGATGGGCCCGGAAGAGCGCAAGGAAGGCATCGCATCGCTCGAAAAATACGTCCAGGCGAATCCGAAGTCGCATGAAGCGCGGCTCGCGCTCGCGCAGATGTATCTCGCCAGCGATCGCCTCGACGACGCGCAGAAGCAGTTCGAGTTCATGCAGAAGGACAACCCGAACGATCTGACGCCGCTGATGGCGCTTGCGCTCATCAAGATCCAGCAAAAGAATCTGCCTGAAGCGCAGAACTATCTGCAGCAATATGCGCAGCGGGCCGAGAAAACGCCGGGCGCGGATGCGGGCCAGGCGTACATCTATCTCGCGCAGCTGTCGCTCGAACAGAAGGACACGGCGGGCGCGAGCCGCTGGCTCGACAAGATTCCGCCGACCAGCACGCAGTACATTCCGGCGCAGATCACGCGCGCGCAACTGCTTCAGCGGGAAGGCAAAGTGGATGACGCGCGCAAGCTGCTTGCGGGCATTCACGCGCAGGATCCGCATGAGCAGGCGCTGATCGCGCGCACCGACGCGGCGATCCTGTTCGACGCGAAGCGCTATCAGGAAGCGGAGACGCGTCTCGCGCAGGCCACGAGCGACTTCCCGGACGACCCCGATCTCACGTACGACTACGCGATGGCCGCCGAAAAGAACAGCCATTACGACGTGATGGAAACGCAGTTGCGCAAGCTGATGCGCACGCAACCGGATAACGCGCAGGCATACAACGCGCTCGGCTATTCGCTTGCCGATCGCGGGCAGCGTCTGCAGGAAGCGGACAAGCTGGTCGAGAAGGCGCTGGCGCTGTCGCCGAACGACGCGTTCATCATGGACAGCGTCGGCTGGGTGAAGTACCGGCTCGGCGATACGTCGGATGCGATCCGCGTGCTCCGCAAAGCCTACGATCTGCAGCCGAACGCCGAAATCGGCGCGCACCTCGGCGAAGTGCTATGGAAGAGCGGCGACCAGGATCAGGCGCGCGCAGCATGGCGCGATGCCCGCAAGCTCGAACCCGACAACGATACGCTCGTCAAAACGCTCAAACGTTTTCAGGTGAACGATCTCTGATGCACTTTTCTTTTCCCGTGTCCTCCTCTCCGGCGCCGCGTCGCGCGGCGCTGGGTCTCGCAGCCGCAGCCATCGTCGCGTTGTCGGGCTGTGCTTCCGTCAAGCCGCAAGGTCCGTCCACGTCGAATGCAGCAACGGCCGTTACTGCGCAGACGAGCCGCGCGTATCACGGCCGCTTCGCCGTTCAGTACGTCGACCAGAATGGACAGCAGCGCAATGCGTACGGCAACTTCGACTGGCAGGAACGCGGCGATACCGTGACGCTGCAATTGCGCAATCCGCTTGGACAGACAATGGCGATCGTCACATCGTCGCCCGCGGCCGCGACGCTCGAACTGCCGAACCGCCAACCGCTGACCGCCGATAACGTCTCGACGCTGATGCAGAACGCGCTCGGGTTTGCGCTGCCCGTCGAAGGGCTGCGCTACTGGCTGCAGCCGTCGGTTGCGCCGACATCGAAGGCGAAGACCGAGAAAGATCCGCAACAGGACACGCGTCTGAAGGAAATTCAGCAGGACGGCTGGACGATCGACTACCTCGCCTATGCCGATGCGCCCGCAACCGGCGTGAAGCGCGTCAATCTCGCGCGCACCGAACCACCGCTCGACATCAAGCTCGTGCTCGACCAGTAACCGCACGCGCGCATTGCAAAGACTCATGATCGAAACGAACGACTCGCTGCGCGACTGCCTCGCTCCAGCGAAGCTGAATCTCTTCCTGCACATCACCGGCCGTCTGCCGAATGGCTATCACGCGTTGCAGACGGTGTTCCAGTTGCTCGACTGGGGCGACACGCTGCACTTCACGCGCCGCGATGACGGCGCGATCACGCGTGGCACCGATATCGCCGACGTCCCCGCCGACACCGACCTCACCGTGCGCGCCGCGAAGCTGCTCAGGGAACATACGGGCACGAGCCAGGGCGTGAACATCGAGATCGACAAGCGTCTGCCGATGGGCGCGGGTCTTGGCGGCGGCAGCTCCGATGCAGCGACGACACTGCTCGCGTTGAACCGCCTCTGGAAACTGAATCTGCCGCGCGCGGAATTGCAGACGCTCGCAGTGAAACTGGGCGCCGATGTGCCGTTCTTCGTGTTCGGAAAAAATGCCTTCGCAGAGGGTATCGGAGAAGAACTCGAGCAGGTACAATTGCCGCCGCGCCACTTCCTGGTGGTGACACCGAAGGTTCACGTTCCAACGTCGGCAATTTTCTCCGAAAAAGAGTTGACAAGAGATACGAAAGCCCTCACAATAGCAGACTTTCTTGCACAGCATAGTTGCAGCGCAGAATGGCCAGATAGCTTCGGTCAGAATGATATGCAACAGGTTGTCGCTAGAAAATACGCGGAAGTTGCGCAGGTGCTGAGATGGTTTGATAACATCGCGCCGGCGCGGATGACAGGATCAGGCGCAAGCGTTTTTGCAGCGTTCCGTAGTAAAGATGAAGCAGTTGCGGCGCAAGCCAAACTGCCAGTCGAATGGAACGGTGCAGTAGCGGCAAGTCTGGATACGCATCCACTCTTTGCTTTCGCGGCATAAGTTTCGCGGCACTGAATGGCCTACACATTCAGTGAAGCTCAAAGTTAGTGTAGGGGAGTCGCCAAGTTGGTCAAGGCACCGGATTTTGATTCCGGCATGCGAGGGTTCGAGTCCTTCCTCCCCTGCCATAAATTCTCGCAGTTCCTCGCCTCCCACAGCCTGAAGCAGGTGCATGATGAGCAGCCATGACGGCCTGATGGTTTTTACTGGCAACGCAAATCCCGCGCTTGCACAGGAAGTCGTCAAAATCCTCGGTATTCCCCTCGGCAAAGCAATGGTCTCCCGGTTCTCGGATGGCGAGATCCAGGTCGAGATTCAGGAAAACGTGCGTGGCAAGGACGTCTTCGTCCTTCAGTCCACCTGCGCGCCGACCAACGACAATCTGATGGAACTGATGATCATGGTCGATGCGCTCAAGCGCGCATCCGCAGGCCGGATCACCGCAGCCATCCCCTACTTCGGCTATGCCCGTCAGGACCGCCGCCCGCGTTCGGCGCGCGTGGCGATCTCGGCGAAGGTCGTGGCGAACATGCTGGAAATCGCTGGCGTCGAGCGGATCATCACGATGGATCTGCACGCTGACCAGATTCAAGGTTTCTTCGACATCCCCGTCGACAACATCTATGCAACGCCCGTGCTGCTCGGCGATCTGCGCAAGCAGAATCACGAGAACCTGCTGGTCGTGTCGCCGGACGTCGGCGGCGTGGTCCGCGCCCGTGCACTGGCAAAGCAGTTGAACTGCGATCTGGCCATCATCGACAAGCGTCGTCCGAAGGCGAATATCGCTGAAGTGATGAACATAATCGGTGAAGTCGACGGTCGCACCTGCGTGATCATGGACGACATGGTCGACACGGCGGGCACGCTCTGCAAGGCAGCGCAAGTGCTGAAGGAACGCGGCGCGACGAAGGTGTTCGCGTATGCGACGCACCCGGTGCTGTCGGGTGGCGCCGGTCCGCGTATCGCTGCATCGGCGCTCGACGAACTCGTCGTCACCGATACGATTCCCCTCAGCGAAGAAGCCCGTCAATGCGCGAAGATTCGCTCGCTGACTAGTGCAGGTCTGCTGGCCGAAACGTTCTCGCGTATCCGTCGCGGCGACTCGGTGATGTCGCTGTTCGCGGAAAGCTAAAGTATTCGCAAAAGCGCCGCATGATGAATGCGGCGCTTTTGCATTCGGCATGAACGGACGAAGGTTCATGTCGTTTTGTCAGGGGTCTTCCGCTCATCTTGGGCAAGCAAGACCCCGTTTTACTGCCTGGTCGCGGGCAGATAATGGAGAAGCAAATGAAAGTCATCGCTTTCGAGCGTAATCTGCAAGGTACGGGTGCGAGCCGCCGCCTGCGTAACTCGGGCAAGGCCCCGGGTATCGTGTACGGCGCTGGCGAACCGCAACTGATCGAAATCGATCACAACGCGCTGTGGCACGCACTGAAGAAAGAAGCATTCCACTCGTCGATTCTCGATCTGGAAGTGGCAGGCAAGTCGCAACAGGTTCTGCTGCGCGACGTGCAATACCACCCGTTCCGTCAGATCATCCTGCACGTGGACTTCCAGCGCGTCGACGCGAAGAAGAAGCTGCACACGAAGGTGCCGCTGCACTTCATGAATCAGGAAACCAACCCGGCTGTTAAGCTGGGTGGCGCGATCATCTCGCACGTCATCAACGAAATCGAAATCGAATGCCTGCCGGCCGCTCTGCCGGAGTTCATCGAAGTCGATCTGGTGAAGATCGAAGCGGGTCAATCGCTGCACGCAACGGACATCGTTCTGCCGGCTGGCGTCGCACTGGTTGCGCACCTCGTCGCAGAAAACCCGGTGATCGTTTCGGCACCGATTCCTGCTGGCGCACAATCGGAAGAAGCAGCTGCTGAAGGCGAAAAGCCGGCAGCTGAATAAAACCGCTATCCTCTCGATCCGTTTCAATGGAACGGTCGACGTAACCCGCCGCGGTTCGCCCCGGCGGGTTTTTTTTCGATTATTTCAGCCTGCGCGTGCTGACGCGCGGCTCACTCGAACATGATCAAGCTGATCGTCGGGCTCGGCAATCCGGGCGCCGAATACACCGCGACCCGTCACAACGCCGGCTTCTGGCTCGTCGACCAACTCGCTCGCGAAGCGGGCACGACGTTGCGCGACGAACGGCGCTTCCACGGCTTCTACGCGAAAGCGCGCCTTTATGGCGAAGAAGTGCATCTGCTGCAACCGATGACGTATATGAACCGCTCGGGTCAATCCGTCGTCGCGCTTGCGCATTTCTTCAAGATTCTTCCGGACCAGATTCTCGTCGCTCACGACGAACTCGATCTGCCGCCTGGCACCGTCAAGCTGAAGCTCGGCGGCGGCAGCGGCGGGCACAATGGCCTGAAGGACATTTCCGCGCATCTGTCGACGCAGCAGTATTGGCGGCTGCGCATCGGCATCGGCCATCCGCGCGATCTGATTCCTGAAAGCGCACGCGCCGGTGCTAAGCCCGATGTCGCGAACTTCGTGCTCAAGCCGCCGCGCAAGGAAGAACAGGACGTGATCGACGCGTCGATCGAGCGCGCGCTGGCGGTGATGCCGACCGTCGTCAAGGGCGAACTCGAACGCGCGATGATGCAGCTGCATCGAAATCCCTGACGCGACGCGCGTCGACGCACACAGGAGAGAAGCTTGAGCCGTTACTGGAGCGACATCGTTGATCGGCTGACGCCGTATGTGCCGGGCGAGCAGCCCGCGCTCGCGCATCCCGTCAAGCTGAACACCAACGAGAACCCGTACCCGCCCTCGCCCGCCGTGCTGCGTGCGATCCGCGACGAACTCGGCGAGCACGCCGAGTCGCTGCGCCGCTATCCCGATCCGACGGCGCGCGTGTTGCGTGAGACCGTCGCGGCGCACCACGGGCTGAAAGCGGAACAGGTGTTTGCGGGCAACGGTTCGGATGAAGTGCTCGCGCTCGTGTTTCAGGCGCTTCTCAAGCACGACAAGCCGATTCTCTTTCCGGACATCACATACAGCTTCTATCCGACGTACGCGCGTCTCTACGACGTCGAGTATCGGACGATTCCGCTCGACGATACGTTCCAGATCCGCGCAGACGACTACATGCAGTCGAATGGCGGCATCATCTTCCCGAATCCGAATGCACCGACGGGTCACGCGCTCCCGCTTTCGGACATCGAACGAATCGTCGCATTGAATCCCGATTCCGTCGTTGTTATCGATGAAGCGTATGTCGACTTCGGCGCGCAATCTGCTATCTCACTGATCGGCAAGTATCCGAATCTCCTCGTTGTGCATACGACGTCGAAGTCGCGTTCGCTCGCCGGCATGCGCGTGGGATTTGCATTCGGCGATGCCGCATTGATCGACGCGTTGAATCGCGTCAAGGACAGCTTCAACTCCTATCCGCTCGACCGTCTCGCGCAAGCGGCTGCGACGGCCGCATACAAGGACGACGTGTGGTTCCGCGAGTGCACGAAAAAGGTCATCGCGAGCCGCGAACGTCTGACGGCGCAATTGACGGCGCCAGGATTCGAAGTCGTGCCGTCGTCGGCGAATTTCGTATTCGCGCGCCACGAAGGTTATGACGCGGCCACGCTCGCCAAGCAACTGAGGGAAAAGGAAATCTTCGTGCGGCACTTCAGGCTGCCGCGCATCGACCAGCATCTGCGTATTTCGATCGGCACGGATGCCGAGTGCGACACGCTGCTGGATGCGTTGAAAGATATTCTTGGCGGGTACGTCGGTTAAGACGTCGGCACTAAGACAAACGGCGCCGTCTAGACAAACTAACGGCGCCGCGTTCAGACGAATCAGATAAATCAGGCGCTTTTCGCAGCCTGCAACCCGTTGTACTTGTCCATCAACTGCTCCTGCGTCTCCAGGTGTTCCGGATTGCGCGGAATACATTCGACGGGACATACCTGCACGCATTGCGGCTCATCGAAATGGCCAACGCATTCGGTGCACTTTTTCGGGTCGATCACATAGATTTCCGGGCCCATCGAAATGGCGTCGTTCGGGCACTCGGGCTCGCAGACGTCACAATTGATGCACTCGTCGGTAATCATCAGGGCCATGCTGTTCTCACTTCATGCCGGCGCGCCGCGTCTTTGCACGCGCCGGTAAAAACGTTCCGTAATCCGCAATTTTACGCCTGTCGGATAGACCACGCTGAGCGTCCGGTTATGGCAACACGCTCGCGCTTCGCCGCCAGGCGCAGACAGATCACGGATTGGCAGCGCGCGCCAACTCGTTAGCAGCGACCTTGTCCTGCAGCCGCTTTTCCACCGACGGAAACACGAACTTGCTCACATCGCCGCCCAGTTGCGCGATCTCGCGGACAATCGTGCCCGAGATGAACTGGTATTGATCCGACGGCGTCATGAACATCGTCTCGACGTCGGGCAGCAGATAGCGATTCATGCCCGCCATCTGAAACTCGTACTCGAAATCCGATACGGCGCGCAGCCCGCGCACGATCACGCGCGCATTGTTGATACGGACGAAATCCTTCAATAGCCCCTTGAAGCTCATCACCTGGACGTTCGGATAGTGGCCGAGCACTTCGTTCGCAATCTCGAGGCGCTCTTCGAGCGTGAAGAAGGGCCGCTTGTTGCGGCTATCCGCCACGCCCACCACCAGCGTGTCGAAAATGCTCGATGCTCGACGCACGAGGTCTTCGTGACCGCGCGTGAGCGGATCGAACGTACCCGGATACACGGCGACAACCATGGGATTTCTCCTCTCTACTGACTAGAAGGCATGCCGGAGCACACCCTGCAGGACTCGTCTGACGACGATATCGCGCGCGTGACGGCAAACCGCCCGGCGCTTGTTATGGAACGCGCATTATTCCTCATTTTCGCGCTGCAGCAAATGATAGTGGACAGCGCCCGCCTTGCCCTGCCGGACCACTGACCAGCCCGCCAGCGCTGCGTGTTCGACGGCGTCGAGCGATTCGCCCGACTCGACGTAGAGGAAGCCATCCGCGCCGACCAGCGGCGCCGCCAGTTCCAGCGAGCGGCCGAGCAGTTCTTCGCCGAACGGCGGATCGATGAACACGATGTCGAACGAACCGGGCGCGAGGCTCGCGGCGAGCCGCAATGCGTCGGCTTCGGCGATTTCGATCGCACCGGCCGCCAGCTTCGCCTGATTCGCCCGCAGCTGCGCCGCCGCGCGCGCGTTGCGTTCGACCATCAGCACGCGGGCCGCGCCGCGCGATGCCGCTTCGAAACCGAGCGCGCCGCTGCCGGCAAAAAGATCGAGACAACGCTGGCCATCGAGCCGCTGGCCGAGCCAGTTGAACAGCGTCTCGCGGACGCGGTCGGGCGTCGGGCGCAGACCATCGATGTCGATCACGGGCAGCGGAGTGCGTTTCCAGTCGCCGCCGATAATGCGGATCGAGTGTGCCTGGCCGCGGCCGGAAGGCGCGCTTTTTGCGCGGGCGGGAGAAGTACGGGACATGCGTTTCATGTGTTGAGCTAGTGCCCGCCGATCGTCGGTAAACAGAGGCCGATCGGCGAGCCGGAGCGCCCACGTTACCACACGCGCGCAAGCGCCCCCGGCGAAGTTCACCACGACGGTGCGCGCCTGCCCGCGATCACGACGACGCCTGACGCGCCTGATAAAATGTGCGGCTCCAAGCGCCTTGCATGGCCGATCGCCATGCAGCCGCCGCCGGACCGTTGCGTGCTCGCCCATCGCCGTTCGCCGCCACGCGCCGCCGAGCCGCAAGCAGGAATCCGGCACACTTTCACTCCAGCCCAGACCATGTTCAGCTTTTTCAAACGATTCAAGGGTTCCAAGGCGCCCGACGACACGCCTGATGCGTCGCAGACCGATTCCGGCGCCGACGTCGACATGCAGGACGTGGCTGAGCCGGAAGCG
Organism: Paraburkholderia sabiae; assembly: GCF_030412785.1. Classification (NCBI taxonomy): domain Bacteria; kingdom Pseudomonadati; phylum Pseudomonadota; class Betaproteobacteria; order Burkholderiales; family Burkholderiaceae; genus Paraburkholderia; species Paraburkholderia sabiae. Next base: position 367,872 of record NZ_CP125295.1, on the reverse strand, counting down.
CCCGCCGCGCCCCGTCAGCAAGCGCTGCCGGATTCCGCCGACGCGCCCGAGTTCGACCCGAACTACGTCCCCGACGCCGCCGATTTCGAAGATTCGGACGACGAAAACGAAGCGAACGTCGAAATCGTCCCGCCGCCCGTTCCCGAAGCAGCCGCGAAACGCACGTGGCTCACGCGCCTGCGCAGCGGCCTGTCGAAAACGAGTTCGAGCATCACGGGTATTTTCGTCGGCACGAAGATCGACGAAGACCTGTACGAAGAACTCGAAACGGCGCTGCTGATGTCCGACGCGGGCGTCGACGCGACGGAATATCTGCTCGAAACGCTGCGCGAAAAAGTGCGCGCCGAGCGCCTCACCGATCCGCAGCAGGTCAAGACCGCGCTGCGCACGCTGCTCGTCGATCTGCTGAAGCCGCTCGAAAAGTCGCTGACGCTCGGCCACTACCATCCGACCGTGATGATGATCGCGGGCGTCAACGGCGCGGGCAAAACGACGAGCATCGGCAAGCTGGCCAAGCATATGCAGCGCTTCAACCAGTCGGTGCTGCTCGCAGCGGGCGACACGTTCCGCGCCGCCGCGCGCGAACAGCTCGCGATCTGGGGCGAGCGCAACAACGTGACGGTCGTGCAGCAGGAAAGCGGCGATCCCGCGGCGGTGATTTTCGATGCTGTCGGCGCAGCGCGCGCCCGCAAGATCAACGTCGTGATGGCGGACACGGCCGGCCGTCTGCCGACGCAGCTTCATCTGATGGAAGAACTGCGCAAGGTAAAGCGCGTGGTCGGCAAGGCGATGGACGGCGCGCCGCACGAAGTGCTGCTCGTCATCGATGCGAACACCGGTCAGAATGCGCTCGCGCAAGTGAAGGCATTCGACGACGCGCTCGGGCTCACGGGCCTGATCGTGACGAAGCTCGATGGCACGGCGAAGGGCGGCATTCTTGCGGCGATTGCGCGGCAACGTCCTGTGCCCGTGTACTTCATTGGAGTCGGCGAGAAGGTCGAAGACCTGCAACCGTTCAGCGCAGAAGAGTTCTCGGATGCGTTGCTCGGGTGATGCAGTGACCACCTGAATGCGAGCGAAAGACAAAGGGCGTCATGTGTTTTGCATGACGCCCTTTTTCATGGCTTCTCGCGTTTCAACGCTTCCTTAGCGGAATGCGCTTTTACTCCGCGTCGGGCTGCACAGACGGTTCGGCACGCGCGAACGCATCGAGCGAGTTCGCGTATTCGCAAATTCGCCGGACGGTCGGATACGGACTCAGATCGACATTGAAACGGCTCGCGTTGAACACCTGTGGCACGAGACAGATATCGGCGATGGTCGGTGTATCGCCGAAACACAGCTTGCCCGCGCGTCCGTCCGCGACCAGATATTCTTCGAGCGCGGCAAAACCCGAACTGATCCAGTGGTGATACCACGCATCCTTCACTTCGTCGCTGACGCCGACGGTGCGCTTCAGATACTTGAGCACGCGCAGGTTGTTCAACGGATGGATCTCGCACGCGAGCTGCTGGACGATCGAGCGGACATACGCACGATCGGCGGGCTTCTTCGGCAGAAGCGCGGGTTCGGGATGCGTCTCCTCCAGATACTCGATGATCGCAAGCGACTGCGTGATGACGTCATCGCCGTCGACCAGCGTCGGCACGATGGCGTCGTGATTGAGCGTGCGATATTCGGGCTTGAACTGCTCGCCGCCGTCACGCAGCAGATGCACGGGCATGTACTCGTACGGCAGGTTCTTCAGGTTCAGCGCGATGCGCACGCGATACGACGCGGAACTGCGAAAGTAGCTGTACAGCTTCATTGTCTTGTCCTCCCCCTGAATGGATCCGGCGGCGTCAGACCACGCGCACGCTGAATTCGCCCAGCCCGTCCACGCCACCCTTCATCAGATCGCCCTGGACAATCGCGCCGACGCCTTCGGGCGTGCCCGTGAAAATCAGGTCGCCGGGCTGCAGTTCGAAGAAGCTGGACAGATACTCGATCGTCTCAGCCACCGACCAGATCAGCTGCGACACATCCGAGCGCTGCTTTTCTTCGCCGTTGACGCTGAGAAAGATCGCGCCCTTGTCGATGTGACCGACCTTCGAAACAGGATGAATTGGACCGAGCGGCGCGGAATGATCGAAGCCCTTCGCCGTGTCCCAGGGACGGCCCAGTTTTTTCGCTTCCGCCTGCAGGTCGCGGCGCGTCATGTCGAGACCGAGCGCGTAGCCGTAGACGTGATCGAACGCGTTCGCGGCGGGAATGTTCTTGCCGGCCTTGCCGATGGCCGCGACGAGTTCCATCTCATAGTGGACGTTCTTCGACTGCGCCGGATACGGAAACTCGCCCGTCGCGCCCGCCGCGACGTACAGCACGGCGTCCGCCGGCTTGGCGAAGAAGAACGGCGGTTCGCGGTCGGGATCGTGGCCCATTTCGCGCGCATGCGCTTCGTAATTGCGGCCGACGCAGTAAATGCGGCGCACCGCGAATTGATCGTCCGATCCGACGACTGGCACAGCCGTCACCGGCGCTGGCGCAAACACGTAACCCATTCCGTTTCTCCGTCTTCTATTGAGCCGCTCTGACGCGGCGAAGCATTGAGTGTAACGCGGCGCCGTTTCACGCGTAGCCTGGCCGAACGGCCAGGTGGCATGCGTTCAAGCGATGCCGTAAGGTTCAAGACAGGCCGCGACTTTGCTCGTAAGTTTGCTCGAATTCTGGACGCAAGCGCGGCGTGCGATACTCGAAAGGAACGTAGCGCGTCGATCCGCGTCTGCCCGCTGTCCCTCAAATACCGATTTGCCCGATGACCGATTCCACCGACACCACGCCATTTCCCTGCGCCCGATTCATCAAGGAAATCGGCCGCGGTCCCAACGGCGCGCGCGCGCTCACGCCGGACGACACGCATGCGCTGTACGCCGCAATGCTCGACGGCCGCGTCTCCGATCTCGAACTGGGTGCGATCCTGCTCGCGTATCGGGTGAAAGGCGAATCCGCCGACGAACTGGCCGCGATGCTGACCGCAGCGCATGCATCGTTCGCACCGATCGACGTGAAGCACGGCACGCATCAGGCGGTGTCGATTCCGAGCTACAACGGCGCGCGCAAGCAGCCGAATCTCGTGCCGCTGCTCGCGTTGCTGCTCGCTCGCGAGGGCGTGCCCGTGCTCGTGCACGGCGTGACGGAAGACCCGGGCCGCGTGACGAGCGCCGAGATCTTCGCGCATTTGAACGTCGCGCCCGCGCAGACGCACGGTGACATCGAAGCGGGCCTCGCGAACCAGCGCGTCGCTTTCGCGCCCATCGAAACACTCGCGCCGAAGCTGGCGCGGTTGCTGTCACTGCGTCGACGGATGGGCGTGCGCAATTCGACGCATACGCTCGTCAAGATTCTTCAGCCGTTCGCGCCGGCAGGCTTGCGGCTCGTGAACTACACGCATCCGCCGTATCGCGAGAGTCTGACGCAACTGTTCGTTTCGCATCCTGAAGCCGCTATCGGCGGTGCGCTGCTCGCCCGCGGCACGGAAGGCGAGGCTGTCGCGGATACGCGCCGCCAGGTGCAGATCGACTGGCTGCATGACGGGATCTGCGAAACGCGCGTGGCCGCCGAGCGCTCGTCGCCGGATGCACCCGAGGTCGATCTGCCCGAAGGCCGCGACGCGCCGACCACGGCAGCATGGATCGCGGACGTCCTGCGCGGCGATGCGCCCGTGCCGGCCGCAATCACGCGGCAGGTCGAACTAATCGTAGAAATCGCGCGGAAGGCCGCCTGACAAGGGGCGGCGGCCTTTCGACACGGCGCTTTCCCACCCGAAACGAACGCATCGCGGCTCACAATGTGTTGACAGGCCCACGCTGCCTCGCTTATCTTTTAAAAATGCGTTCCTTTCCGAACACCCTCCGAATTACCCTCGGCCGCCTAGCGCGGCCCCTATCGCTACGTCTAGCGTAAGCAAGGCGTAGCGCCGCGTGCAGTCGCCAAAGCGGCTGCAGCGGTCCTCCTGGCAGTTCCCGTAGTTCCGTTTCACCCCAGTCCGTAGTTCCTTCAAAACCTGTAGTCGTCTGTATTCGTCCGTTTACCGCGCGGACGAATCGCGAGGGTCAAATGCACGTTGCATGGGCTTCCGTTTCGATCGTTGCCTTCGTCGTCGTTCCGATGACGTTGTTTGTTCGCGCCCGTTCGTTGCTCCCGCTAGCGCCCGGCTTGCGGGTCGTGCATCTGTGGCAACCCGCCAGCCGCTCGACGCCACACTCCCCAGCACACGACTAAACGAATCGAACGAGGCCTTACCATGTTGCGCAACCCTGCCGAGAAATACCGTCCCTTCCCCGCCGTCCGTTTGACCGGGCGAAAGTGGCCCACCCGCACGATCGAGCGCGCGCCGATCTGGATGAGCACCGACTTGCGCGATGGAAACCAGTCGCTGATCGAGCCGATGAGCATCGCGCAGAAGACCGAGTTCTTCGAGATGCTCGTCGCCATCGGATTCAAGGAGATCGAAGTCGGTTTCCCGTCGGCGTCGCAAACCGACTTCGATTTCGTCCGCAAACTCATCGACGAAAAGCGCATTCCCGACGACGTGACCATCGAAGTGCTCGTCCAGTCGCGCGCGGACCTGATCGCGCGCACATTCGAGGCGCTCGAAGGCGTGCCGCGCGCAATCGTCCATCTGTACAACGCGATTTGCCCGTCGTTCCGCAAGATCGTCTTCAACCAGTCGCCGGAAGAAGTGAAGGCGCTGGCCGTCGAAGGCACGCGGATCATTCGCGAGCACGCCGACGCCCGTCCGCAGACGCACTGGACCTACCAGTACTCGCCGGAAACGTTCAGCATGACCGAGTTGCCGTTCGCGCGCGAAGTCTGCGACGCCGTCGCGCAAACGTGGCGTCCCACGCGCGATCACAAGATGATCGTGAACCTTCCCGCCACCGTCGAAGCCGCGACGCCGAACGTGTATGCGGATCAGATCGAATGGATGGACCGCAATCTCGGCTATCGCGACAGCATCGTCTTGTCGGTGCATCCGCATAACGACCGCGGCACGGCCGTCGCCGCCGCGGAACTCGCGTTGATGGCGGGCGCGGACCGCATCGAAGGCTGTCTGTTCGGCAACGGCGAGCGCACGGGCAACGTCGACATCGTCACGCTCGCGATGAATCTCTACACGCAGGGCATCGATCCCGGCCTCGACTTTTCGGACATCGACGCCGTGCGGCGGGTGGTCGAGCGCTGCAACCAGATTCCCGTGCATCCACGCCATCCGTACGCCGGCGACCTCGTCTACACGGCGTTTTCCGGCTCGCACCAGGACGCGATCCGCAAGGGTTTCGCGCAGCAAAAAGCCGATGCCGTCTGGGAAGTGCCCTATTTGCCCATCGATCCCGCCGACGTCGGCCGCAGCTACGACGCCGTGATCCGCGTGAACAGCCAGTCCGGCAAAGGCGGTTCGACCTATCTGCTCGAGCGCGGCATGGGCTTCGCGCCGCCGCGCCGCGTGCAGGTCGAATTCAGCCACGCCGTGCAGTCGATCGCCGACCAGTCCGGCGAGGAAGTGACGGGCGACGCAATCTGCACGCTCTTCGCTCGCGAATACTTCGAAACGGACGGCCCGGCGCAGCGCGTGAACGGCTCGACGGTGCGCTGGAACAAGCGCGAGATCGGCGTGCCGGCGATGGCGACGGCGAGCATCGACGGCCACGAGGCTTATGCGAAGGCCGTCGCACAGGAAATCGCGGCGGCGTCAAAGCAGGCCGTCGAGGTCACGTCGTTCGAAACAATGCGCACGGCGGACGGCCGCACGGCCGTGTTCGTCGGCTGCCGGGTTGGCGATCAACCGATGCGGCACGGCGTCGGCGTCGCGGAAGACGAAATGACGGCTGTCGTCGATGCCGTCGTCAGCGGCGTCAATCGCGCGGGCTGGCCGGCTGTCGATCGCCGGGTCGCGGCGTAATTCGCCGTCGGAAAAAACGCAAAAGCGCAAACGCCGGCGATTCACCCGTCGCCGGCGCGCACGAACCGCTTACGAAGCGGGTTTCGTCAGAAAAAGAGTGATGGCGCGATCCGCGTCACTCGATTGCGCAACGCGTCGCCTGCCACGCGATCAGGCGCCACTTGCCGTCTTCCTGCGCCTGAATCGCCGTGTAGGCGATCGGAAAGAGCAGCGCGCCGTTGTTGGCTTCCATCTCGATCAGCGCGCGCCCCGTCACCACGCAGGTCTCGCGTCCGACGGGCAGCACGTCCTGCGACTGCACCTCGATCTGGCGATAACGCCGACGTCCGGCCGTGATGGCATCGATGAACTGCTGCTTCGACTCGCGCTTGCCGTTCGTGTGGACGTAAATGACGTTGTCCGAGAGCAGCGCATCGAGCTGCTGGCCGTTTCCTTCCACCATCGCGCGAAAACGATCGCGCTCCAGCCCGCGAATCGCCTCGATCACTTTTGCCACCATCGCGTTCGCCCCCATCGACGACGGCGCCGACAGCGGCAACGATCGTCAGAAGTTGTACTGCACGTAAATCTGGTGGAAATTTATACCAGGATTCGGCTCTTTGATACCGCCGTTCGAGACATGCTGAAAGCGGTAGCCAAGCTGGTACTGCTGATGATCGCCGAACTGCGCGCCGACGCCCGCCATGTCGGCGAACTGGAACGCGGAGCCCATCGTGAAGGTCGAAGAAAGGCGCGGGTGAGTCAGCACGCGCACGCCGACGCCGGCCTCGACGAACGGCCGGAACCAGCCCGAACCGCGAATGAAGCGGATCACCGGCGTGACGCCGAATTCGCCGATGTTCTCGTTTTCGTTGCCTTCGTCCGTATGCCACCACGCCGCGTGCGCCTCGCCGATCAGCGAGAAGTGCCAGCCGCCGATTTCCCACCAGGTCAGATTGGGATCCCAGACAAAGCCGAGATCGAGCTTGCGTACGTGATGGTCGGCGGTGCCCCCCGCGACCTGAATGCCGAACTGGTCTGCCGAAGCCAGACCGGATGCGCCGAGGAACGTCGCCGCAGCGGCACATTTGAGCGCCGCGTGAAGCCAGGCCTTGTTCTTTTTTTCCATCGTACGTCCACCAGATGCGGGGTTGAGCGAGGACATCGCGCAGCGACATTTTAGAGACAGTAGCAACTATCGGGCCCTTTAATCGGGATCAAAAAGTCGCAAATAACTGCTTCCGTTTCCGAAAAAATCTTGCAGTCGATTACGGAATTTTGTCGTATCCGATGAATCCTAAGCGTTCGCTGGCAAACCCGCAGATGAGGTACGATAGAGACACGACACTATTAGAAGTTACATTCCAATAGTATTTCGGGAACTTGGATGGCCCTACGGCTTCTAAGTATTAGCACTCGGTAGATGAGAGTGCTAACATCCATCGTGGTCTGGCAACTGCCAGACTTTTGTCTGAATAAAAGGAGTTTGCTACGTGAGCAACACATTGACCCTTCCGAGTACTCTGAGCCCGTCGTCGGCTAAGGCCGCTCCGGCAGGTGCACTGGCGCTCTCGCACGCTTCTCTTCTGCCCGGTCAGCTGGGCAATATCGACGCCTACATCCAGGCCGTAAACCGGATTCCGATGCTGACGCCGGCAGAAGAGCGCCAGTTCGCCACTGAATACCGCGAGCAGAACAACCTTGGGTCTGCGCGCAAGCTCGTCCTGTCGCACCTGCGGCTGGTCGTGTCGATCGCGCGTAACTACCTCGGGTATGGCCTGCCGCACGCCGATCTGATCCAGGAAGGCAACATCGGTCTGATGAAAGCTGTGAAGCGCTTCGACCCGGAGCAGAACGTACGCCTCGTGTCGTACGCGATGCACTGGATCAAGGCCGAAATCCACGAATACATCCTGCGCAACTGGCGCATGGTGAAAGTGGCGACGACCAAGGCGCAACGCAAGCTGTTCTTCAACCTGCGCAGCCACAAGCAAGGCTTGCAGTCGTTCACGCCGGACGAGATCGACGGTCTGGCGAAAGAACTGAACGTCAAGCGCGAAGAAGTGGCCGAAATGGAAACGCGTCTGTCGGGCGGCGATGTCGCGCTCGAAGGTCAGGTGGAAGACGGCGAAGAAGCATTCGCGCCGATCGCCTATCTGGCGGATTCGCACAGCGAGCCGACGGCCGTGCTGGCCGCGCGTCAGCGCGACAAGCTGCAAAGCGACGGTATCGCGAGCGCGCTGGAATCGCTCGATCCGCGCAGCCGCCGCATCATCGAAGCACGCTGGCTGCAGGTGGAAGACGACGGTTCGGGCGGCTCGACGCTGCACGAACTGGCCGACGAGTTCGGCGTGTCGGCTGAACGGATTCGCCAGATCGAAGCAAGCGCGATGAAGAAGATGCGCACCGCGCTGGCCGAATACGCATAAGCACTGAGAAGCAGCGGGCGCGCCCGCACCCGTTTCAAATCCGTCTCAAGCAAAGCCCCGCCCTTCGCAAGAAGGCGGGGCTTTTTCTTATGCGTCGCGTCAGATATTGCGTGAAAGCGAGTCGACGCGGAGACATTGCCTTGACCTCGCACAGAACGTGACTTATTAGTGATCAAGCAGATGCACGCTCGCGACACGATGACGCGGCCGCGTCCGTCAGCTCATTCCTACAATGGTTAGGCATGCGCCAGCGCGGCAGACGATGCGCACTGGGTCCTGCCGGGTCAACCGGCGCGATGTCGTTGCCGATCGAACATGGCCATCACGCTCAATCACAGGAATGCCACACGCCGCACGCTCGCCAGCCGCATCGTCGCGTGGGCTCGCGGTCCCACTTTCGCGCGCGACATCCTGATCGTGCTCGCGATCAAATTCGTGCTGCTGCTCGCGCTCAAGTTCGCGTTTTTCAATCATCCACAGGCCCAGCACATGTCGCTGCCGCCTGCGCAGGTCGCACAGGCGCTGCTCTCGGTGCCCGCATCCGTCCCATCGCCGCCTCCGCCTCAAGGTGACAACCATGCCCGCTAGCGACGTCGTCGATCTCTCGCGTCTGCAATTCGCCGTCACGGCGCTTTATCACTTCCTGTTCGTGCCGCTGACGCTCGGTCTGTCGTGGCTGCTCGTCATCATGGAGAGCGTCTACGTGATGACGGGCAAGCAGATCTACAAGGACATGACCCAGTTCTGGGGCAAGCTGTTCGGCATCAACTTCGCGATGGGCGTGACCACGGGCCTCACGCTCGAATTCCAGTTCGGCACCAACTGGTCGTACTACTCGCATTACGTGGGCGATATTTTCGGCGTGCCGCTCGCCGTCGAAGGGCTGATGGCGTTCTTTCTCGAATCGACCTTTGTGGGCCTGTTCTTCTTCGGCTGGAACCGGCTGTCGCGCGTCCAGCATCTGATGGTCACGTTCCTCGTGGCGCTCGGTTCGAACCTGTCGGCGCTGTGGATCCTGATCGCCAACGGCTGGATGAACAACCCGGTCGGCGCAGAGTTCAACTACGAAACGATGCGCATGGAGCTGTCGAACATCTTCGACGTGATCTTCAATCCCGTTGCGCAGGTGAAGTTCGTGCATACGGTGTCGGCGGGTTACGTGACGGCGTCGATGTTCGTGCTCGGTCTGTCGTCGTGGTATCTGCTCAAGCGCCGCGACATCGATTTCGCGCTGCGCTCGTTCGCGGTCGCTTCCGGCTTCGGGCTCGCGGCGACGTTGTGCGTGATCGTGCTCGGCGACGAATCGGGCTACACCACGGGCGAAGTGCAGCAGATGAAACTCGCCGCGATCGAATCCGAATGGGACACGGCGCCGCCGCCCGCGCCGTTCACGATCGTCGGCATTCCGAACCAGCAGGAAGAGCGCACCGACTATGCGCTGCGCGTGCCGTACGCGCTCGGCATCATCGCGACGCGCTCGCTCGACGAACCCGTCGTCGGGCTGAAGGAACTGATGGCGCAGAACGAGACGCGCATCCGCAACGGCATCCTCGCGTACGGCGCGCTGCAAAAGATCAAGCAAGGCGACGCGACCGACGAAACGCACGCCACCTTCGACGCGAACAAGAAAGATCTCGGTTACGGCCTGCTGCTCAAGCAGTTCACGCCGAGAGTCGTCGACGCCACCGCCGATCAGATCAGACAGGCCGCGAAGAAAACCGTGCCGCCCGTGCTGCCTGTGTTCTGGTCGTTCCGGTTGATGGTCGGCCTCGGCATCCTGTTCCTCGCGACCTTCGTGCTCGCGTTCTTCTTCTGCGCGCAGCGCTCGCTGCTGCGCGACAACCGGCGCTGGTTCCTGCGCTGGGCCGTGTGGGCGATCCCGCTGCCGTGGCTCGCGGCCGAGTTCGGCTGGATCGTCGCGGAAGTCGGACGCCAGCCGTGGACGATCGCGGGCATCCTGCCGACGTCGCTCTCGTCGTCGAGTCTGACGGCGGGCGATCTGTATCTGAGTCTCGCGGGTTTCGTCGTGTTCTATACCGCGCTCTTCATCATCGAGATCACGCTGATGTTCAAGTATGCGCGGCTCGGTCCGTCGTCGTTGCATACGGGCCGTTACCACCACGAGCAAACCGCGCAGACGACGGTCGGCGCGAATACGGCGGCATGAGAGACACGAGGACAAGGACAACGCTATGGATTACCCAACGCTCAAACTGATCTGGTGGGTGCTCATCGGTGTGCTGCTGATCGGCTTCGCGCTCACCGACGGCTTCGACATGGGCGCAGCGATCCTGCTCCCGTTCATCGGCAAGACGGACGCCGAGCGGCGCATCGTCGTGAATACGGTCGGCGCAACCTGGGAAGGCAATCAGGTCTGGCTCATCACGGCGGGCGGCGCGATGTTCGCCGCGTGGCCGCTCGTCTATGCCGCGTCGTTCTCGGGCTTCTACTTCGCGATGCTGCTGGTGCTGTTCTCGCTGTTCTTCCGCCCCGTCGGCTTCGACTATCGCGGCAAGCGCGACGATCCGCGCTGGCGAACCGCGTGGGACTGGGCGCTGTTCATAGGCGGATTCGTGCCGGCGCTGGTGTTCGGCGTCGCGTTCGGCAACCTGCTGCAAGGCGTGCCGTTTGCGTTCGATCAGGATCTGCGCGTCACCTATCACGGCAGCTTCTTCGCGCTGCTCAATCCCTTCGCGCTGCTGTGCGGCGTGGTGAGCGCGTCGATGCTGGCCGCGCACGGTGCCGCGTTCGTGAAGATGAAAGCGGACGGCATCGTCGCGCGGCGTGCGTCGATTGCACTGCGCGTCGCGTCGCTCATCGCGGTCGGGCTGTTTCTGATCGCGGGTGTGCTGGTGTCGACGTTGATCGGCGGCTATCAGATCAGCGAGCCTGCGCCGCTCGATACCGTCGCCAATCCGCTGCTGAAGAACGTGATCGGCGCGCCCGGCCTGTGGCTCACGAACTACGCGATGTATCCGTGGATGATCGCCGCGCCCATCGCAGGCGTGGTGGGCGGCGTGCTCGCACTCGTGCTGGCGAACTCGCGCTTCGAGCGCACCGCGTTCCTGTCGACCTCGCTGATGGTGATCGGCGTGATCCTGACGGCGGGCTTCTCGATGTTTCCGTTCATCATGCCGTCGTCGCTCGACGGACGCAGCAGCCTCACCGTCTGGGATTCGACGTCGAGCCAGATGACGCTGCAGATCATGCTGATCGCCGTGATCATTTTTCTGCCGCTCATCCTGATCTACACGAGCTGGGTGTATCGCGTGATGCGCGGCAAGGTCACCGCCGATGCGATCGAACAGAACCATCACACGATGTACTGACGTCACGCGCAAACGAGGAGCGAATCATGTGGTACTTCAGCTGGATTCTCGGCATCGGACTCGCGCTTGCGCTCGGCATCATCAACGTGATGTGGCTCGAAGCGACCAACGCCGTCGATGCGGACGCGAACCGCGACGAACGCTGAGCCGTAAACGACAATCGGCGCCCCGAGGGGCGCCGATTGCTAACTCAGCAAGCCTTAAACGTTGAATCTCAGGCCGTTGCCGTCAGACGCGTCGACAGCTGCTGCGCGTAACGCTGCGCCGCCTCGCCGACGACGATGTGGAACGTATCCGTCGCCACCCACGCGACGCTCAGCGTGTCGAGACGCTGGCGATCGATAGCCGAAGGATCGCGCACGACGATACGCAGGCGCGTCGCCGCCACGGCTTCCAGCGACACGACGTTCGTCGCGCCGCCGAACACGGCGAGCCAGCGCAGCGGATCCGGATCGAGCGGGCCGTTGCCAGCAGCCGTCGCAGCGACCGGCGTTGCAACCGCTGCCTTCACAGGAGCATGAGCAGGAGCCACAGCAGCCGCGCCGCCACTTGCAATCGTCGAGCGGATTTCATCGGCGATGATGTCCGCTTCCGGTCCGATGATGACCTGCACCGCGCCGCCGCCGCGCTTCAGCACACCGCGCGCGCCGATCGACTTCAGTTCGTTCTCCGACACCTTCTCTGCATCGACCACCGACAGACGCAGACGCGTCGTGCAAGCGTCGACCACCGACAGATTTGCCGCACCGCCAAGCGCCGCGATGTAACGCTGCGCGCGCGTGCCAGCCGCTGCCGTCGCGCCTTCGACAGGCGCCACATAACCGCCCGACGTGTACGACTCGACAGCCGCTTCCGGCGTCTCGGCCTCGCGGCCCGGCGTCGCCATGTTGAACTTGCGGATGAAGAAGCGGAACAGGCCGTAGTACACGACGCCATACGCGATACCGATCGGAATCGCTTCCCAGCCCTTCGTCGACAGGCCGTAGTTCAGCACGTAGTCGATCGCGCCCGCCGAGAACGTGAAGCCGAGCTTGATGCCGAGCGCCGAGCAGATCGCGAGCGACAGGCCCGTCAGCACCGCGTGGATCGCGTACAGCACCGGCGCGAGGAACATGAAGCTGAATTCGATCGGCTCCGTCACGCCCGTCAGGAACGACGTCAGCGCCATCGAGAACAGCAGGCCGCCGACCAGCGCGCGCTTCTCCTTCGGCGCTTCGTGGAACATCGCGAGACACGCGGCGGGCAGACCGAACATCATGATCGGGAAGAAGCCCGTCATGAACGTGCCCGCCGTCGGATCGCCTGCGAAGAAGCGATGCAGGTCGCCCGTCACGGCTGCGCCGCCCGGCGGCGTGAAGCTGCCGAACACGAACCACGCGAGCGAGTTCAGGATGTGATGCAGACCCGTGACCAGCAACAGACGGTTCAGCAGACCGAACACGAATGCGCCGATTGCGCCTGCCGTCGTCAGCCAGTGGCCGGCGGAGTCGATGGCGCCTTGAATCGGCGCCCACACGTAGCCGAACACGATGCCGAGCACCAGACACGCGACCCCCGTGACAATCGGCACGAAGCGCTTGCCTCCGAAGAACGCGAGGTAGTCCGGCAGCTTGATGTCCTTGTACTTGTTGTACAGCATCCCCGCGACGATACCGGCGATGATCCCCGACAACACGCCCATGTTGAGCTTGTCGTTGATGTCCTTCATGACGGCCACTTCGACCAGATAGCCGATCGCGCCCGCCAGCGCCGCCACGCCGTTATTGTCCTTCGCGAAGCCGACGGCGACGCCGATCGCGAACAGAAGCGGCAGGTTGTCGAAGATCGCGCCGCCCGCGTCGGCGATCATCTTGATGTTGAACACATCGGGCTGACCGAGGCGCAGCAGCAAACCGGCGACGGGCAGAACCGCAATTGGCAGCATCAGTGCGCGGCCAAGGCGCTGAATCTTCAGAAACGGATTTCCATCCATTGATACCTCCACTCCTTTGTCTCGTGTAGTTGCGTAATTGCTTTACTTGCTGGTTGAAATGTCGAGCTGACGAATCCGGTTTTCAGACTGATTGCGACGCAAGCGCAATCAGTCTTGCGGCCAGATTTCGCGGCTCAGGGCTCTTACCGCTTGTGCCGATTCGAGCGCCAGAGCGTCCTGGGCGCGCTGACGGCACAGCTGATAATCGAGATTGCGAACGCGCGCCTTGATGCCCGGCACGGATACAGGGTCGACCGATAGCTCGGTCACTCCGAGGCCAACGAGCAGCGGCACCGCGAGCGGATCGCCGGCGAGCGCGCCGCACACGCCGACCCACTTGCCGTGCTTTTCGGCACCCTGCACAGCCGCCGACACCAGACGCAGCACGGCCGGATGCATGCCGTCAGCCTGTGCCGCGAGATCGGGCTGGCAGCGGTCCATCGCGAGCGTGTATTGCGTGAGATCGTTGGTGCCGATCGACAGGAAATCCGCGTGCTTCGAGAGTTGATCGGCGAGCAGCGCCGCCGACGGCACTTCGATCATCACGCCGACTTCGATCTTTTCCGTGCGCCCAAGCTCGACGGCGAGTTCGTCGATCCGCTTGCGCAGACGCACGAGTTCGCCCGCGTCCGTCACCATCGGCAACAGGATGCGCACCTTGCCGACCGGCTGCACCGCGAGCAGGCCGCGCAACTGGTCTTCGAGCAGATCCGGGCGCACCTGCGCGAGACGGATGCCGCGCAGACCCAGCGCCGGATTCGGTTCGGGCGGCAGCGTCAGATAATCGACTTCCTTGTCCGCGCCGACATCGAGCGTACGGATGATCGCCGTGCGTCCTTGCAGCGCCTCGACGATCGACTGATAGCTCTCGCGATGCTCGTCGACGGTCGGCGCCGCCTGACGGTGGATGAACAGCAGCTCGGTGCGCAGCAGGCCGACGGCGTCCGCGCCGTTGTCCACTGCAGTCGTTGCGTCGTCGAGCGTCGCGATGTTGGCGGCGACTTCGATTGCGCGGCCGTCGCGGGTCGCGGCGGCTTGCTTCGACGTGCGGCGGTTCGCTTCACGCTCGCCCGCCAGACGCTCACGCTCGTTGCGCGCACGTTCGACGTCGAGCGCGCTCGGCGCATATTCGAGACGGCCCGCCGTCGCATCGACGACGACCTGCGTGCCGTCCGCGATCGTGTGCAACGCATCGCCCATCGCGACCAGTGCCGGAATGCCCGCCTGCCGCGCGATGATCGCCGCGTGCGAGGTTGCGCCGCCGCGCGCCATCACGAGCGCGGTGACGCGCTTGCGATCCAGCGACGACAAATCGGACGGCGTGAACTCGTCGGCGCTCAGCACGGCTTCATCGGGCAGCGAGCGAGCCGCCGCGTTCGAATAACCGAGCGCGCGCAGCACGCGCTTTTCGATGTCGCGCAAGTCGGCGGCACGTTCGGCGAGCAGCGCGTCATCGACTTTCGACAGCACGCCGATCTGCGTGCGGATCGTTTCGCGCCACGCGAAGCCCGCGCTCTTGCCGAGGCTGATGAGATCGCGAGCGGCGTCGATCAGCGTCGGGTCTTCGAGCAGCACGCGATGCACGGCGAAAATGCCCGCTTCGCCATGCGCGCCGCGCTGCGATGCGTCGCGCACGGTCGTGTTCAGTTCGGCGTCGACGGCAGCGAGCGCCTTGTCGAGCTGACGGCTTTCGGCAGCGGGCGTGTTGCCCGTCGTCTCGGGCGGATCGATGTCCGCGTCGTCCCAGCGCACGAGCTTGCCGACAGCGATGCCGGGCGCCGCGCACACACCCGCGAGCGTGTTCGGCGCGAGGCTCTCGGCGCCTTGCGGACGCACAGCCGTGACGGGCGCGGGCGACATCTGGCGCGCGGGCTTCTCTTCCGCTTCGCCGTGCGCTTCGCGCGTCAGTTCGCGCACCACGGCATCGACGGCCGCTTGCGCCTGCGCGCCGATACCGACGATCTCGACCGTTGCGCCCTGTCCCGCGCCCAGTCCCAGCAAACCGACGACGCTTTCGATCGCCGCCTTCTTGCCGTCGAAACGCACTTCGACACGCGCATCCAGACCGCGCGCGGCTTCACGCGCACGCGCCGCGGGACGCGCATGCAGCCCGCCCGCATGGTCGAGCACGATGGTCTGGCGCGCTTCCTCGCTGACGCTCGACGCTTCGCGCGACGCCGCCACTGCCGCGCCATCTTTCACGCGCAGCGTCAGGAGCGGCGACTGGCCTGCCTTGAGCACGCCGTGGTCGGCGCGCTCGACGATCTCGAATGCATCGGAGTTCGCAATCGCGATCACGGAAACCAGGCTCGGTGCGTTGCGCGCGACCACGTCCTGATCGAACTCGATCAGCACATCGCCCGACCGCACGGTTGCGCCCTGCTCGATCATCGGCGCGAAGCCTCGGCCGTTCAGCTCGACCGTGTCGATACCGATATGCAGCAGGATTTCGGCGCCTTCTTCCGTCGTGATCGTGACGGCGTGGCCGGTGCGCGCCAGATGCATCACGACGCCGTCGCACGGCGCAACGAGCTTGCCTTCCAGCGGATCGATGCCGATGCCGTCGCCGAACATGCCGCCCGAAAACACCGGGTCGGGCACGTTCGCGAGCGGGACGACGGGACCCGTCATCGGCGCGAGCAAAACAATATGGCCTTCGGAATGGCTCTTCAAACGGGACTCCTCGACACGTCGCATCTGAATATCTCGATCAGTGAGTTTCGGTGACTTTCATCAGATGGCGCGGCGCATCAGGATTGCGTCCGCGAGCGGCGGCGAGGCCGGCTGCCATCACGTAGAAAGAAAGGATTGCGGCAATCGGATCGAGCGCAGCATGCGCCGTCGATGCCAGCGGCAAGGTGGCTTCGGGCACGTCGTCCGGTGCGGCGAGCAGCACGCGTGCGCCGCGCGCCTGCATATCGCGCGCGAGTTGCAGCAGACCGGCCTGTTCGGGGCCGCGCGGTGTGAACACGAGCAGCGGATAGTCGCGATCGATCAGTTCCATCGGACCATGACGCACTTCGGCGCTCGAAAACGCTTCGGCCTGAATGCCCGACGTTTCCTTCAGCTTCAGCGCGGCTTCCTGTGCGATCGCGAGACCGAGACCACGGCCGATCACGATCATGCGTTCGACGTCGCGCAATTCGTCCACAGCCTTCGACCAGTCGAGCGTACCTGCGCGCGCGAGCGCATCGGGCAGCGACTTGAGTGCACCGAGCAGCGCGTCGTCCTGTTGCCAGTGCGCGACGAGTTGCGCGGACACCGACAGCATCGCGATATAGCTCTTCGTCGCCGCGACGCTCAGCTCAGGACCGGCGACGAGCGGCAAGTAAAACTCGCATGCGTTTTCGAGCGGCGAGCCGGGCACGTTGACGGCGGCCACGGTCAGCGCGCCCGCTTCGCGCAGCGCCTGCATCGTGCCGACCAGATCCGGGCTCTTGCCCGATTGCGAGAAACCGAGCGCAAGCTGGTTCTGCACTTTGAGCGGCGCCTGCTGCAGCGTGGCGACGGACATCGGCAGCGACGCGACGGGCAGGCCGACGCGGCTCATCGTCAGCGATGCGAAATAACTCGCCGCGTGATCCGAGCTGCCGCGCGCGACTGTGAGCGCGACATGACGCGGCTCTTGTGCGAGCCGGGCCGCGAGCGCTTCGACGCGCGACGTATCGTTGAGTTGCGCGGCGACCACATCGGCGGACGCCAGCGCCTCTTTAAGCATATTCGACAATCGATTCTCCTTCGACGTAAGTCGCCGTCAGCGCCAGTTCACGGTCGAACACGACGACATCGGCCCACGCGCCGCGTGCAAGGCGGCCACGGTCTTCGATGCCGAGGTAGTCGGCGGCATAGCGGGACATACGGTTTGAAACATCGGCCACCGGCAGGCCGAGCGATACGAGATTGCGCAGCGCCTGATCCATCGTCAGCGTGCTGCCTGCAAGCGTGCCGTCGGCAAGGCGCACGCCGCCGAGGCACTTCGTCACGTGCTGGCTGCCGAGGCGGTATTCGCCGTCCGGCATGCCCGTCGCCGACGTGCTGTCCGTCACCACGTAGAGACGCGGGATCGCGCGCATCGCGGCGCGGATCGCGCCCGGATGCACGTGCAGCAGGTCGGGAATGATTTCCGCGTATTCGGCGTGCGCGAGCGCCGCGCCGACCATCCCCGGATTGCGGTGATGCAGCGGCGACATCGCGTTGAACAGGTGCGTGAAGCTGCGCGCGCCGTGTTTCATCGCGGCGACGGCGTCGTCGTACGTGCCGAGCGAGTGGCCGAGCTGCACGCGCACGCCGCGCGCGTTGATCTCGGAAATGATGTCCATGTGGCCGGAGATTTCCGGCGCGATCGTGACGACGCGGATCGGCGCAATCGACAGATACTTCAGCACTTCGTCGAGCACCGCCGACACAGCCGCGTCAGGCTGCGCGCCGAGCTTGCCGGGATTGATGTACGGGCCTTCGAGGTGTACGCCGAGCACACGCGCGCCGCCCGGCACGCGGTTCTTCGCGACGTCGCCGAGGCCCGCGACGACGGCCATCAGTTCGTCGCGCGGTGCCGTCATCGTGGTGGCGAGCAGGCTCGTCGTGCCGAAGCGCGCGTGCGTGCGCGTGATCGCTTCGATCGCGTTGCCCGCTTCCATCACGTCGGCACCACCGCCGCCGTGCACGTGCAGATCGATGAAGCCTGGCAGGATGTAGGGCGCATCGTTCGTCGACGGATCGACGGCGTCGCCCTTGATCGCCGAGACGCGGCCGTTTTCGAATTCGATCGTGCCGTGGATCCAGCCTTCGGGAGTGAGTATGTTTCCGGTCAGCATGAGTCTCTCTGATGTTGCGTTATGCAGTGCGTGACTGATTTGCGTGGCCCGCGTTCAACCTGTATTCGTTGTGAGCAGGCTCAAAGCCGCAGTTCAGCGACGAAGTCGTAGTAATCGTCCCGGCAGTACGTGTCCGTGAGTTCGATGGCGCGCTGGTCGGCGCTATAGCCGACGCGCGTGATCAGCAGCAGCGCGCAGCCCTGTTCGATGTCCATCAGCGCGGCGATCTCGCTCGACGCGTTGACGGCGCGAAAGTGCTGCAGCGCGCGCACGACGGGTGCGCCGCGCTGTTCGAGGTAGCTGTAAAGCGAGCCGCCAATCGCCTGCGGATCGGGCACGATCGACACGGGCAGCGACGAATGCTCGACGGCCATCACGATGCCGTCGGCGCGACGCAGACGGCGCAAGCTCGCCACCGACGCTCCCGGCGACAGGCCGAGATGCACGATCTCGTCGCGGCTCGCCGTGCGCAGGCCGCGCTCCAGCCACACCGAATCGGGACGAAAGCCGCGCTGCTCCATCTTCTTCGTGAAGCCGGTGAGACGCGACAGCGGATCTTCGACGCGCGGCGTGATGAAACTGCCCGCGCCGCGCGCGCGCCGGATCAAACCCTGTTCGACCAGCAGCGCAATCGCCTTGCGCGCGGTGATCCGCGACACGCCGATGGCGTCAGACAACGTGCGCTCCGACGGCAGCGCCTCGCCAGCCGACCACACGCCGCAATGGATCGCCGTCGCCAGATTGCGGGCGAGTTGCAGGTACATCGGGGTGACGTTGTGCGCGTCGGGTGTCAGTGCGGACCAACGGGTTTCCATATGGCTCGGTCGGGATCGTGAGGATTCTGGACTGCTTTAACCTACGAAATCGGAGCCCATTATATAACCACCATAATACCAGTCAACGCACTGGTATCCGGCTGGTATACGTCGCACAAGCCATTGATCTGAAAGACATTTCCCGAATTAAGCGGTTTCCAACTGACAGACGGCTGGCATTAGGGCATACCCGTATTTGAGACCAGTCGACGAACTGGTCCTCCCAAATGGTCTGTCAAGTTACGTGCGTTAACCCGCAAATGTCATACCTCTTTATTAACAATCTGGTGCAAACTTCGAAATTCGCGCGCGATCACTCGATGGAAACAACAGAGCTTGGTGACCGAATGACAGTCGAATACGGGGAACGGACAAGGTGAACGATCCCGACATAGCCCGGGCGGAACAGGTCCGCCACTTCAACCGCTTTTACACGCAGCACATCGGGGCACTGCACGAACATCTGCAGAAGAGCCCGTTTTCGCTGACGGAAGTGCGCGTGATGCACGAGCTGTCGCGCAGCCAGCATCAGACGGCTGCGGCGCTCGCGCGCGACCTCGGCATCGACAGCGGTTATCTGAGCCGGCTGCTCGCGAGCTTCGAGCGACGCAATCTGATTTCGCGGAAGCCGTCCGAAATCGACGCGCGCCAGTCGCTGGTTTCGCTGACGGAGACGGGACTCGCCGCGTATCGGCCGCTCGACGCCGCCGCGATCGACGAAGTCGTCGCCGTGCTCGCGCGGCTCGCGCCGCACTCGCAGGATCAGCTGATCGCCGCGATGAAGCTGATCGAGCGGCTGCTCGACGAGCGTCCACGGCACAGCATCGTCACGTTGCGGGCGCCGCGTGCGGGCGAATATGGTTTGCTGGTGTCGCGCCAGGCGCAGTTGTTCGCGCAGGCGCACGGCTGGGATCACACGTTCGAAGCGCTGCTCGCGCAGCAGGCCGCGCGCTTCGCGCAAGGACACGACGTGCAGCGCGAAAACTGCTGGGTCGCGGAACAGGATGGGCTGATCGTCGGATCGGCGCTGGTGACGAGCGCCGCCGACGCGCAGGCGAACGTTCATATGCTGTACGTCGAACCGGACGTGCGGCGGCTCGGCATCGGTACGCAGCTGATCAACGAATGCGTGCGCTTTGCGAAGCGGGCGGGATACCGCACGTTGTCCGTCGAAGGCGAAAGCTCGCTCGACGAAGCGCGTCGGCTTTTCACGCAAGCCGGTTTCGCGCTGCTTGCGGCGGCACCGGAGCGGCGCTTCGGGCGCGATCTCGTCATCGAACGGTGGGAGCGCGGGATGTAGACGCGCTTCGCTTCTAACGTCGCAAACAAAAAAGCGCCACGGTTTCCCGTGGCGCTTTTCACATCGAGTGGTCAGTTCGTGCCGCTCAGAACGACGGCACGACGGAACCCTTGAACTCCGTCTTGATGAACTGGCGAACGTCTTCCGACTGATACGCGGCAACCAGCTTCTTCACCCACGGCTGGTCCTTGTCCTTCGCGCGCACGGCGATCAGGTTCGCGTACGGACTGTGCACGTCTTCGAGCGCGATCGCGTCTTTGGTCGGCTGCAGGCCGGCTGCCAGCGCGTAGTTCGTGTTGATCGCCGCGGCGTCGACATCCGACAGCGAACGCGGCAGTTGCGCGGCATCGAGTTCGACCAGCTTCACCTTCTTCGGATTCTCAGCGACGTCGAGCGGCGTCGCGGTGCCGCCGTTCGTGCCCGCGCCCGCCTTCAGCTTGATCACGCCTTGCGCCTGCAACAGCAGCAGCGCGCGGTTTTCATTCGACGGATCGTTCGGCACTGCGACCTTCGCGCCTTGCGGCAGATCCTTCAGCGACTTGAGCTTCTTCGAATAGACACCGAGCGGCGAGATATACGTCAGGCCCGCATTGACGATCTTGTAGCCGCGCTGCTTCACCTGGCTGTCGAGATACGGCTGATGCTGGAAGCTGTTCGCGTCGAGATCGCCGGCATCGAGTGCGGCATTCGGCTGCACGTAGTCGTTGAACTCGACGACCTTCACGTTGAGGCCTTCGCGCTTCGCGACCTTCTGCACAACCGACCAGATTTGCGCGTCGGGGCCGCTGATCGTGCCGACCTTGATGACCTTGTCGTCGGCGTGTGCGCCGAAGCTCGTGACGAGTGCCGCCGAAGCGAGCGCTGCGGAAAAAACCTTGATGAGTGTTCTGCGCTGCATGTGATTCTCTCTTGACTGCCTTGTTTCAGATTCGTAGATCGACGGCGGACGTTCTTGAATTGCCCGTCATGCGTCGAGCCGTAGATGGTCTCACAGGCTCGCGTCGATGTGAAATACAGGGTTCGCATATGGGTATGCGCGTTTCCCGGCGCGGCCCCGCGCCATACCTCACAACGTGATGCATCGGAGCGCGAGCGTTTTCAGAGCCGTCCTATACGGGAATCTGCGCCGCATTTTTAAGATAGTGGATGTCCGAACGCGCACCGATCAGCCGGACTTCCTCACCCGCGAACGCCGCGGGACATCACTCCATCAACGCATACGCAGACACTCATGTCATTTCCCGCTCGCCCCATCGCCTACGTTCTTGCCTCGACCAACCACGGCAATATGATCGTCAACCGCAACGACTTCGCCTTCAAGGAGGACGGCACGACGTTCGGCGTCGGCTTTCAGCTGCTCACTGCGTCGCAGTTCGACATCAATGAAATCAACCTCGCGCGCATGATTCTCGATCTGCGCCGCCATCACTTCGGCGACGGTGTGGTCGCGATCGACGGCGGCGCTAACATCGGCGTGCACACGATCGAATGGTCGCGGCATATGTACGGTTGGGGACAGGTGCATGCGTTCGAAGCGCAGGAAATCGTCTTCTATGCACTGGCGGGCAACATCGCGCTCAATAACTGCCTCAACGCAAGGGCGCGTCTCGCGGCACTGGGTGAGCGATGCGGCGACATGATCGTGCCGCGGCCGGACTACATGCGGCCCGCGAGCTTCGGCAGCCTGGAACTGCGTCAGAGAGAGAACACCGAGTCCATCGGCCAGCACATTTCGTACGACGCAAACCACGGCGCCAAGGTGCCCGTGGTCGATCTGCCGTCGCTGGAACTCGATCGTCTGGACTTTCTGAAACTCGATGTCGAAGGGATGGAGCTCGACGTGTTGCGCGGGGGACGCACGGTGCTCGAACGGCATCTCCCCGTCATGCTGATCGAAATGATCAAGTCCGATCGCGCTTCTATTGAGACTTTTCTGCTGGAGCTTGGCTATCGTTCGTTCGACTTCGGAATCGACATACTCGTGATTCACGAATCCGACCCGACGTTGCAACACATCCAACAGACCGGGAACGGACTCGCGATCGGTTAAGGAGCTATCAGAAGGTCGTCCAGTCGTCGTCGGATGACTTCGGTGCAGGCGTGCGCGGCGCGGCTGCCGGCTTGCGAGCGGCGGGCGGTGCCGCGTGCTCTTCGCGCGCAGCAGGTCGCATCACGGGCTCGTGCTGCGCGTGGGTCGTTTGAACTGCCGCAGGTTCCACGTGCGCCTTCGGCGCCGGCTTCGGTACAACCTTGCTGGCGACGGTCCGCACGGGAGCCGGTGTCACGACGGCATCCGAGCCACTCACACGGAACGTGCCGATCGTCTGACGCAGACGCGTCGCCTGATCCTGCAGCGATGCCGCAGCCGCCGCAGCCTGTTCGACGAGCGCCGCATTCTGCTGCGTGACCTCGTCCATCTGCGTGACCGCACGGCCGACTTGCGAAATGCCGCTGCTCTGTTCTTCCGACGCCGCCGCGATCTCGCCCATGATGTCCGTCACGCGACGCACGGCCTGCATGATCTCGCTCATCGTCGTACCGGCCTGCTCGACGAGCGTGTAGCCGTTGTTGACGCGCTCGACGGAATCGCCGATCAGCTGTTTGATTTCCTTCGCCGCCGTCGCCGAGCGTTGCGCGAGGCTGCGCACTTCGCCTGCGACGACCGCGAATCCACGGCCCTGCTCGCCGGCGCGTGCCGCTTCGACGGCCGCGTTCAGCGCGAGAATGTTAGTCTGGAACGCAATGCCCTCGATCACGCCGATGATGTCCGAGATCTGACGCGAGCTATCGTTGATCTCCGTCATCGTGCTGATCACGCGGCTCACGACCTCGTTGCCCTTCGTCGCGATTTCCGATGCGTTGTTCGCGAGGCCGCTCGCCTGGCGCGCGTTGTCGGCGTTCTGCTTGACGGTCGCCGTCAGCTCTTCCATGCTCGCGGCCGTTTCCTGCAGCGACGCGGCCTGCTGCTCGGTGCGCTGCGACAGATCGCCGTTACCCGCGGCAATCTCGTGCGTCGCCGACGCGATCGATTCCGCCGACTGGCGAATCTCGCCGATCGCACGCTGCAGACGGCTTTGCATCTCGTTCATCGCGGCCATCATGCTGGTTGAATCGTTCGCGCGCACGGGCACGATCTGCGTGAGATCGCCCGTTGCAATGCGCGCCGCGAGCTTCGCTGCATCCTGCGGCTCGCCGCCGAGACTGCCGCGCACGTTGCGGATGATCAGCACCATCGCGAACGAAATCACCGCGCCGATCACCAGCACGACGATGAAATGCTCGATCAGGTTCGCGTAGTAAGCGGTGTCGATGTCGCGCACGAACACGCCGCTCACAATGTTCCAGTCCCACGGCGTGAAATGCACCGCATAGCTGATTTTCGGCACGGCTTCTTCGCTGTGCGGCAGGCGTCCGCGATACTCGGCGAAGCCTTTGCCCGTCGCCTTCGCTGCATCGACGATCGATACATACAGCAGTTTGCCGTCCGGATCCTTGAAGTCGCCGACCGCTTTGCCGTTCATCTGCGGCAAGGTGGGGTGCATCAGCACGACAGGCTTCGAATCCATCACGAACAGATAGCCCGATTCGCCGTAGCGCATCGTGGCGAGACGTGCGAGCGCGTCGCGCTGCGCATCGGCCTCGCTCATCTTGCCGGACTGCGCGAGCGCGTAGTAGCCGTTCACGACGCCTTGCGCGGCATCGACGAGATTCACCATGCCTGCCTTGCGCTCGTCGAGCATTGTCGAACGGGTTTCAACCGCGCTCCACAATCCGACGCCCAGCAAACCCAGCCATACGAGCACAAGCGATAACCACAGCTTGCGGTTCAGACTCATCCTACTCATGTTGTGTTGGTCTCATGTGGTGGTGTTACTTTCCTTGGCATATCCGTCGCGCCGCCTCGGCAGGCGATCAGCGCAAACGATTGCTCTTACTGGATAACGGCACGTCGAGGCGCTGACTTGAGGCGGGCTGTAAGGGACACATCGCCGTTAGATGCGCGGATAATGACGGGACACGCCGATATGCATGCCATCCGGCTCATCCCTTTTGCGAGGTTTCTTATGTATGTCGTTTCCCTCACCTACACGGCATCGCTGGATCGCGTGGACGACGCGCTGGAAGCGCATCGCGCGTTCCTTGCGCGGCAGTTCGATGCGGGCGTGTTCGTCATGGCCGGGCCGAAAGTGCCGCGCGACGGTGGCGTGATCATCGCGGCAGGTATCGAACGAGCAAGGCTGGACGAGATTCTCGCGAGTGATCCGTTCGCGCAGCAGAAGGTCGCGCGCTATGACGTGACGGAATTCAAGGCGACGCGGATGGCGCCAGGAATGAATCTGAAAGTGCCGGAATGAGGTGAGGTTTGAGAGTTTGCGGTTTGAAAAAAGAAAAGGCTGCACGATGCGTGCAGCCTTTCTTGTTTCGAAGCGCGGTTCGTTCTTAAGCTAATCGCTCAGCCAAGCAACAGCTTGAGATCATGAACCCACGGCGATGCACCCTGGCCATCGCGCGCGAACAGACGCAGCTTGCCGTCGGTATCGAACACGTAGCTGGCTGCGGTGTGATCCATCGTGTAGCTGTCGGGTGTCTTGCCCGGCACCTTCGCGTAGTAGACGCGGAAGTCCTTCGTGACTTTGGTCAGCTGCTCCTGATCGGCAGGACGCAAGCCGACGAAGGTCGGGTTGAACGCGGGAACATATTGCGCCATCAGTTCAGGCGTATCGCGCTCCGGGTCGACAGTGACGAACAGCACCTGCACGCGCTTCGCGTCTTCCGGGCCCAACTGCTGAAGCGCCTGCGAGAGTTCGGCCATCGTCGTCGGACACACGTCCGGGCAATGCGTATAGCCGAAGAACAGCACGACGACCTTGCCCTTGTAATCTGCGAGCGTGCGCGTCTTGCCGCCCGAGTCGGGCAGCGAAAAATCAGTACCGAACTGCTTGTTGCCCGTGATATCGACGTTCGTGAACGCGGGCTGTTCTTTCCCGCATCCCGACATCAGCGCCGCGCCGCCGAGCGCGCACGCGACGAGAGCAACGCGCGCCGCGCGCGCGAACCGTTGAGTGAGCATGGTCTTACGCGCCGATCAAGGCGCGCGAATAGTGGTCGATCAACAGCGCCGCAAACAGCAGCGACAGATAAACGATCGAGTAACGGAAGGTTTTACGCGCGAGGTCGTCAGAATATTCCCGATAAATCTTCCACGCATACGCGAGGAACACGGCGCCCAACAGAACTGCCGACGCCAGATACACGATTCCGCTCATGCCGGAGATGAACGGCATCAGCGTGACGGCGAACAGAATGACCGTGTACAGGAGGATATGAAGACGCGTGTAGGCTTCACCGTGCGTGACGGGCAGCATCGGCAGGCCGGCGTTTTCGTAGTCTTTGCGGCGATACAGCGCGAGCGCCCAGAAATGCGGCGGCGTCCACACGAAGATGATCAGCACGAGAATCCACGCGTCGCCGGGCACTGCGCCCGTCACGGCCGCCCAGCCGAGCGCCGGCGGCATCGCGCCCGACGCGCCGCCGATCACGATGTTCTGCGGCGTATAGGGCTTGAGCAGCAGCGTGTAGATGATCGCGTAGCCAACGAAAGTGGCGATAGTGAGCCACATGGTCAGCGCATTGGTGAACGTGTAGAGCGTCCACATGCCGAGTCCGCCGAGCACGGCCGAAAACAGCAGGATCTGCGACGTGGTGATTTCGCCGCGCGCTGACGGACGCCACGCGGTGCGACGCATTTTCGCGTCGACTTTCTGTTCGACGAGACAGTTGATCGCGAAGGCCGCGCCTGCCAGCAACCAGATGCCGACTGCGCCGCCGATCAGCACCGTCCACGGCACCATGCCGGGCGTGGCCAGGAACATGCCGATCACTGCGCAGAATACGGCGAGCTGCGTGACACGCGGCTTCGTCAGCGCAATGTATTGAGAAATCCGGCTACCGGGCGAATGAGGGAGAGTTGTGCTGTCCATGAAGAGTCACGCTGGCGCGGCGTCGCGCGCGGGAACAACGGCGCGGCCGGGACGGCTATAAGCGATTCGAAAGTTTAACATAACGAGCAAAAGCAGCAGGATCGCGGCCCCGCCGTTATGGGCGACGGCAATGGGCAAAGGCCATTGCAAAACGATGTTCGACAGACCCGTGATGAACTGGATCACGATCACGAGCAGCACGCCGTTCGCGGGCCGCCGCAGCGACTCGAAGCGGCGCATTTTCAGCGCGAACCAGAGCAGATACGCGACCACGACGAAGGCAAACGTGCGATGCGTCCAGTGAATCGCGACGAGCGCGTCCTGCGTGATCACGTCGCCGTCGCCCGTCATGCCCAGCGCACGCCACAGGTGGAAGCCGTGGCCGAAGTCCATCGACGGAATCCACTGGCCGTTGCAGGTCGGGAAGTCGGTGCAGGCGAGCACGGCGTAGTTCGTGCTGACCCAGCCGCCGAGCGCGATCTGCACGATCAGCACCGCGAGGCCGAACAGCGCGGCAGCACGCCAGTTCGACGCCGCCGGTTCATACGCAGGCACGGGCGTCTGACGCGCGGCGAGCCAGCCGAGCGTGCCGAGCAGCGCGAGCCCGAGCAGCAGGTGAGTCGTAACGATCACGGGTTGCAGCTTCATCGTCACGGTCCAGGCGCCGAACGCGCCTTGCACGAGAATCAGCAGCAGCAGCGACGTCGGCCACCACGGCGACACGTGCAGCGGACGGCGCTTGATGCGCGCGACCCACGCGATGATCGTCTGCGCGACGATCAGCACGCCTATCGCCATCGCGAAGTAACGGTGAATCATCTCGATCCACGCTTTGGTCATGCTGACAGGGCCCGACGGCATCGCCTGATACGCCGCGCTGATCGCCGCGTGCGCGATGAACGGCGACGACGTGCCATAGCAACCCGGCCAGTCGGGACAGCCGAGACCCGAATCCGTCAGACGCGTGAAGCCGCCGAACATCACGAGATCCAGCGTCAGGAACGTCGTGACCCAGACCAGCTTGCGGAACTTGTTGTCGTCGGCTTTCACCCACACGTACGACAGCGGCAGCAGCGCAATGCACAGCCCGATCAGTCCCAGTTGCAATACGAACATCTATCTTTCCTTCTATCGCCTCGAAGCGCGTTTTGACGTGCCCGGGGCACTTTAGCCGATACCGGAATTTCTCAGCAGTTTCGTGACGTCGCCTTTGATCTTCGTCGGGTTTGCGTCTTTCGGAAACCGCATCATCAGATTGCCGCTCGGATCGACCATGTAGATATGGTCGGTGATTTGCGTGCCGTCGTCGGCGGGCAGCCAGGCGGCCACTTCCTTCGGATCGGCGATCAGCATGTCGGTGTCCTTGTACGCGGTATCGACGATGTCGGGCACCTTGCCCGCGTCCGTGCGCAGAAACACGTTGACGATGCGCTCGCGCTCGCCCGCCTGCGTCGCGCGCACCTGGCGCATGAAGTACAGCTTCGTCACGCAAGGCTTGTCGCACGCGCTGCTGTCGACGGAAATCAGCAGCCAGCGGCCGCGCAGCGACGCGAGCTTCATCGGCTTGCCGTCTTCGCCCGTCACGACGAGCGCGTCGGGAATCGGGCGTTGCGGGTTGATCAGCGTGCCGTAGCTGGTCGTGCCGCCTTTCGGCTTGATCACGTAATACGTGAAGTACGACCCGATCACGGGCGCCGCGCAGACCAGCGCGATCAGCAGCAGTGTCCAGCGGCCGCGCTGCCACGAACCTTTGCCTTTGCCGCCGGGCTTTCCCGGAACGGCACGTTGCCCATCTTGCGCGGGTTGCTGCTGCGTTTGCTGCCGCGTTTGCTGCGAACGGGAATTGTGCGTCGACACTCGTGATCCTCTTTCCTTGATGGCGCTTGCGATCGCGCTACTTTCGCGCGCTCAAACAAGGCGCGACCTGTTATGCGCGGGGCGCCTGTCCGTTGTTGGCCGCGTCGCTTTCGGGACGTTTGTCGCCGACCAGCTTCGCGTTCTTCGCGCCGCGGCGCGCCGCGTACAGACCGAATACGACAGCCGCGAACGCCATGCCCCACCACTGGAACATATAGCCGTAATTGCGTTCGACACCCGATGTCGGCGCGGGCCAGTCGCGCACGAGCTTGTCGCCGTCGTCGTTGATCTGCTGGATCACGAACGGCTGTAGCGGCAAGCCCGTCTCAGTCGCGAACGACGCGACATCGAGGTTCTGGCGAATCGTCTGATGCGCGGCCGAGCCGCCCTGCCCGAGTTCATACGCACGGGTCGCGTCGGCGCGCGCAATGCCTTCGATTTCGACCTCGCCCTTCGGCGTGTCGTACGGCGCGATGGTCGTGCGCTCGTTCATGTTGCGCGGCAGCCAGCCGCGATTCACCAGCACGTAGCCGCCGTCGCGCAGTTTAAAGGGCATCACCACGTAAAAGCCCGGCTGGTCGTTATACGGGCGATTATCGAGGTACACCACTTGCTGCGGCATAAACTGTCCGACTGCGCGCACGCGATGAAACTCGATGTCCTTCAGCGCGACCGGCGCGGCGCCGATGTTCTGCGCGGGCGCATTTTCGAACTGCGTGATGTGCGCCTCCAAGGCTTCCTTCTGATGCGCGCGATCGCGCTGCCAGAAGCCAAGCCGCACCGTCACGGCGACGACGATCAGAATCAGCAGCGTCGGTATGAGACGAATCTTCATCGTGCGATGTTGGACTGCGTTGAAGCCGACAGACGAACCATTGCGTGCGGTGCGATAATGAAATCGTTGCTTTCGCTTTCCTGAATTTCAGTTGGTTCCATGCACATTCTCGTTCCCATCGCGTTCGCTCTGATCATCGCCAGCATGGTGTCCGCGCTGTACTTCATGATGCACGACCGGGGCAAGACGAAGCGTATGGTGTGGTCGCTGGCGACGCGCGTCGGTCTGTCGATTTCGCTGTTCCTGTTCATCCTGTTCGCGAACTGGATGGGCTGGATTCACTCGACGGGCATCCCGTACGGCCGCTGACGCGCGCTTGCGTTCTGCCACCTGCCGTCCGCCATCTCAAAATCGACGGCGAAGTATGCCATCGAATTTCCGCGCCTATCGGGCAATACACCATTACCCGCGCGGCGACATTCCTGCCTTATCAAGTACAACGCCGCCCCGACGGGGTCGAGGGCGGCGTTGTTCACGTCTTCTTCCAGCCCGCGCTTACCGCCTCGATGCGTCGATATGACGCACGCCTCGCGCAGGTTTTCGTCGTATCCGAACGACGCTTACAGCCAGTACACGACGACGTACAGCCCGAGCCACACGACGTCCACAAAGTGCCAGTACCACGCCGCGCCTTCGAACGCGAAATGGTGATCCGCCGTGAAGTGACCACGGATAAGCCGGATCATCACGATAGCCAGCATCGTGCCGCCCAGGAACACGTGGAAACCGTGGAAGCCCGTCAGCAGGAAGAACGTCGAACCGTACACGCCCGACGCGAGCGTCAGGTTCAGCTCGTTGTACGCGTGGAAATACTCGAAACCCTGCAGGAACAGGAACGACACGCCCAGCACCAGCGTAGCCGCGAGCCATGCGATGGCCTTGGTGCGGTGATTGTCGCGCAGCGCGTGGTGCGAAACCGTCAGCGTCGCGCCCGACGACAGCAGCAGCGCGGTGTTGATGGTCGGCACGGGCCACGGCGTCATCGACTTGAAGTGCGACACGAGATCTGCCGGTCCGATATTCGGCCATACCGCCGAGAAATCCGGCCAGATCAGCTTGTAGTCGAGACTGCCGAGCTGATGCATCGCGATCTGGCGCGCGTAGAACAGCGCGCCGAAGAACGCGCCGAAGAACATCACTTCGGAGAAGATGAACCAGCTCATGCTCCAGCGGTACGACGCATCGACGCGCTTGCCGTACATGCCGCCTTCCGACTCGGAGATGGCGTCGCCGAACCAGTGGTACAGCGTGAAGAGCAGCCACAGCAGACCGATCAGCGCCGTGATGGGAGCCCACGGCTCGCCGTTCACCCACGCCGCAAACGATCCGAGCATGACCAGCAGACCGATTGCAGCACTGATCGGATGCCGCGACGGATGCGGTATGAAATAGTACGGGCTCTCGTTTTGACCGCTCATTGTTGATTCTCCACTTCAGTCCAGTTGTTCCGCTTGGTCCCGTTGAATCCACAGCCGACTGCGCTGCGCCCGGGCTCTATCTCCTGCGGCGCGCTGCGCTGCGCCGCCCTGCTCCATTCATTGCGTCCAGCCTCGTTCAAGCGCCTCAGCCGACCACCGCGCGTACGATCAGAATCAGCACACCGATGAAAATCGCCGCGCCGATCAGCGCCGCTGCGACGACGTGCAACGGATTCAGTTGCGTGGCGTCCGCTTCCAGATCGCGCCGTTTGCGCACACCGAAAAACGACCACATCACCGCTTTCATCGACTGGCCGAAACTGCTTTTCCTGCCGCCGCGACCGCTATCGTTCATGTTCCTCGGCTTCTCTGGGCAAGCGTCATTGATACGCGTCAGGCCGGGTTTGCAGCTTTCGCCGCGCCGTCAGCCGTCTGACCTTCCGTGCCGCGCGTCGTCGCCGCAGGCGCATTCAGTTCGAAGAACGTGTACGACAGCGTGATCGTCTTCACGTCTTTCGGCAGCTTCGGATCGACGACGAACACCACGGGCATCCGCTTCGACTCGTTCGCCTTCAACGTCTGCTGCGTAAAGCAAAAACACTCGATCTTCCTGAAGAACTCGGTCGCCTGCTTCGGCGCGTAGCTCGGAATGGCTTGCGCCTGAATCGTGCGCGCCTGCTGGTTGCTCACGTCGTACATCACCGTCGTGACTTCGCCGGGATGCACGTCGATACTGTTCTGCTCCGGCTTGAAACCGAGCGGCCCACGCGCATTCGCGTCGAACTCGATCGAAATCGTGCGGGTCATGTCGACCTGCGTGTTCTTCGCCTCGCGCGCCGTGGCGTCGCGCTGCACGAGGTTGTTGATGCCCGTGACCTCGCAGATCGCGCGATACATCGGCACCAGCGCAAACCCAAAGCCGAACATCAGCAATGCGACGACGACCAGCTTGACCAGCATCGGACGGTTAAAAGAACGGTCGGCCCCAGCGGGCGGTTGCGTCGACATCGAACTTCCTCAACGGATCACATGCACGGCACTACAGACTCGTCACGCCAGGTCAGTGAGCAAACCAGACCTGCTTGACGACGGCACCCAGAAAAAAGACGGCGACGACGATCAGCAGAATCAGACCGAGCCGCAGGTTCCCTGCGCGAATTTCTTCAGGCGTACGTCTTTTTTGTGGATTCCGACTCATGCTCGACATTCGTGGTGCTGCCTGCTTTTATCCAGCTTTCCTGCTCCGGCGTGGCGACGCCGGAGCAGGAACTGCGAAGACTGCTGACGGCTTACTCGACCGTCGGCGGATTTTCGAACGTGTGGAACGGTGCCGGGCTCGGCACGGTCCATTCGAGGCCCGTCGCGCCGTCCCACGGCTTGTCACCTGCCTGCTCGAGTTCGCCGCCGCCGCGATAGGCCGGCAACGCGACCGCGAACAGGAAGTACACCTGCGCAAGACCGAAGCCGAATGCGCCGATGGTGATGACCTGGTTCCAGTCGGTGAATTGCGCCGGATAGTCGGCGTAGCGACGCGGCATACCGGCCAGACCGACAAAGTGCATCGGCAGGAACGCGAGGTTGAAGAAGATCAGCGACGCCCAGAAGTGGATCTTGCCGCGCGTCTCGTTGTACATCCAGCCGGTCCATTTCGGCGACCAGTAATACCAGCCGGAGAAGAGACCGAACAGCGAACCCGCCACCAGCACATAGTGGAAGTGCGCGACCACGAAGTAGGTGCCGTGATACTGGATGTCGAGCGGCGCCATCGCGAGCATCAGGCCCGTCAGACCGCCGAACGTGAACACGAACAGGAAGCCCACCGCGAACAGCATCGGCGTTTCGAAGGTGAGCGAACCGCGCCACATCGTCGCGACCCAGTTGAACACCTTCACGCCCGTCGGCACGGCGATCAGCATCGTCGCGTACATGAAGAACAGCTGGCCGGTGACGGGCATGCCCGTCGCGAACATGTGGTGCGCCCAGACCATGAACGACAGGATCGCGATCGATGCCGTTGCGTACACCATCGAGCTATAGCCGAACAGCGGCTTGCGCGCGAACGCCGGGATCACCTGCGACACGATCCCGAACGCCGGCAAGATCATGATGTACACCTCGGGGTGGCCGAAGAACCAGAAGATGTGCTGATACATCACCGGGTCGCCGCCGCCTGCCGCATTGAAGAAGGACGTACCGAAGTGGCGGTCGAACAGCACCATCGTGATCGCGCCCGCGAGCACCGGCATCACGGCGATCAGCAGGTACGCGGTGATCAGCCACGTCCACACGAACATCGGCATCTTCATCAGCGTGAGGCCGGGTGCGCGCATGTTCAGGATCGTCACGACGATGTTGATACCGCCCATGATCGACGACGCGCCCATGATGTGGACCGCGAAAATCGCGAAGTCCATGCCCGGGCCCATCTGCGTCGAGAGCGGCGCGTACAGCGTCCAGCCGGCGGCCGTTGCACCGCCCGGCGTGAAGAACGAACCGACCAGCAGCACGGCAGCGACGGGCAGCAGCCAGAAGCTGAAGTTGTTCATCCGCGCGAAGGCCATGTCCGATGCGCCGATCTGCAGCGGAATCATCCAGTTCGCGAAGCCGACGAAGGCCGGCATGATCGCGCCGAACACCATGATCAGGCCGTGCATGGTGGTCAGCTGGTTGAAGAACTCGGGGCGCATGATCTGCAGGCCCGGTTCGAACAGTTCAGCACGGATGCCCAGCGCCATCACGCCGCCGGACAGGAACATGATGAACGAGAACAGCAGATACAGCGTACCGATGTCTTTATGGTTCGTCGCGAACAGCCAGCGACGCCAGCCATGCGGCGTCTCGTGGGCGTGGTCGCCGTGCACGTGCTCGTGCCCTGCGGCTACATCGTGTCCGATGCTAGACATGACAATCTCCTAAATCGAATCCTGCTTTTCTCTGACTTGGCACGTCAGGCCGCTGGGCTGATCTCAACACGGCGTGCTTCCTTCGCGTCCGCACCGCCCGTGATCGTCTCCGGCTTCTTCAAAATAATATGGTCTTCGGCGATGCCTGCTGCCTTGAGCGCATCGCGCACGGCTTCGGCGCGCGCCTTGGCGAGCTTCGCGTTCTTGTCGGCGGAACCCGTTGCGTCGGTGAAGCCCGACAGCGTGAACTTCGCGTCCGGATGCGCCTTCGCGTAAGCAGCAGCGGCGTCGATGGCCGCTTTCGCGTCGGCGGGCAGCGAGCTCTTGTTGGTCTCGAAGTAGACGCTGGCAGGCAGCGACGCCTGCGGCGCCGAAGCTGCTGCGTTGTCCGATGCACCCGAAGCGCCCGACGCACCCGAAGCCGCCGCGGGAGCCGATGCGCCCGCTTCGCCGCTTGCCGCAGCCGCGCCGCTCGCGCCTTCCGCGCCGCTCGCGCCTTCCGCGCCGCTCGCCGCTGCTGCGTCCGATGCGGCAGCCGCCGCAGCACCCGCGAGGTGATCGCCGCCCGACGGCAGACGGCCGTTACGCGCCTCGGCGACCTGCTTCGGCTGCAGGATGTCGCCCGTGTGGTTGCCCCACGAGTTACGTTCGAACGTGATGACGGAAGCGATCTCGACGTCGTTCAACGTCGGCGCCCACGACGGCATCGCGTTCTTGCCCTTCAGCACGATGCTCACATGTTCGGCGAGCGCGCCGTTCGCGACCTTGCTGCCGTCGAGCGCCGGGAACGCGCCCGCGCCCTTGCCCGTCGGCTGGTGACAAACGGCGCAGTTCGCCGCGTACACCTTGCCGCCGCGCTCAGTCAGCTCGGCCAGCGTGTAGTTCTTGTTCGGGTCGTCCTGGCCGGCGGCCATTTTCTTCTTCTCGCCATCGACCCACTTCGCGTAGTCCTCGTCGGACAGCACGTTGACTACCACGGGCATGAACGCGTGTTCCTTGCCGCACAGCTCGGTACAGAAGCCGCGATAGGTGCCGACCTTCTCCGCCTTGAACCACGTGTCGCGCACGAAGCCGGGGATCGCATCCTGCTTCACGCCGAACGCGGGCACGTACCACGAGTGCACGACGTCGTTGGCGGTGGTGATGATGCGGATCTTCTTGTTGACGGGGACGACGAGCGGATTGTCGACTTCCTGCAGGTACGTATCCGTCTTCGGCGCCTGGCCGTCGACCTGGCTGCGCGGCGTGGTCAGCGTCGAGTAAAAGTTGATGCCTTCACCCGGACCCTTCACGTAGTCGTAGGCCCACTTCCACTGATAGCCGGTGACCTTGACGGTCAGGTCGGCGTTGGTGGTGTCCTTCATCGCGACGACTGTCTTGGTGGCGGGCAACGCCATCAGCACGACGATGATGAACGGGACGATCGTCCAGATGATTTCGACGGTGGTGCTTTCGTGGAAATTCGCCGCCTTGAAACCCTTCGACTTGCGGTGCGCAAAGATCGAATAGAACATCACGCCGAACACGCCGATGAAGATCACCGTGCAGAGAATCAGCATGAACGTGTGGAGGCTGTAGAGCTCTTCGGCAATCCTCGTCACGGGCGGCTGGAGATTGATCTCGTTGACGGCGGGGCCGCCCGGACTGTCGCCGACTGCAAGGGCGGCGCCGGCGAACAGCAGTCCGCTACACGCCAGCACACCCATGAGGGCTCGCTTGATTGTTTTCATAGCTTCCTTACCCAAAATTTCCATTCAAACCCTCGACCCCGCTGGAAGGCTGTCTCTCGTCTTCTGGAACGGCGCGCGATTCAATACGCAACTTTTTGCGCCTGGCACTGCCTGATCCACAGCCGCAGTTCGTCGGCGAATTGCGCGCGCCGATATTGCGCAAGGTGCAGCCCGACCGTGACCGACTCGCCCCGCGAAACCAGCGTGATGCGGTCGCGCGGCGTCGCCCCTGGTTCGACCCGCACCCAGCGCGGATTGAATTCGAACTGCGTGAGATGCTCGGCGCTGACCTGTTCGATCACGAGCCGGTTTGGAAACAGCCGGATGCGCTCGTAATCGACAGCATGGCGTGCATAGATTGCAAATGCGACACCGACAGCGAGCAACTCGATACCCGTGAACGGCAACACCAGCCACGCACCGCACAGGACCAGCAGGAATGCAATTAAGAGCGAGAATGCCGCGAGCGACACATAGAAGAACACGAATTGCCGCGGCGAAACCGAACAGTTGCGCTTCATCAGCCAGTCCTTGAGGACGGGCTCCGACTCAGCCAGCAGATCGGTTGCATTCATCGCTGCCTCCCGCGAACCGCCAGTCACCGCCTACCGCCACTGCCATTCAAGCCCGGCGCAACTACCGCTACCCGAAGCGTACGCCCCGGACTGCCGCTCCAATTGTGGGAACTTTGAGCGACAAACTGACGCATTATAGGGCCGATCTATGGCATCCACAAGCAACGCTCTATCGGCCCGCAACCCAAGCCACATAAGCCTCTGCGCCGTTTTGACGCACTTTTTGAGCCGCTAATTTCGGACATAACGGCTGCCCTCTTTACCGCCTCAACGATTGCCCTGCCGTCCTCGTCCTATGTCTTCGATCCGCACGATGCCATGCCCTTCCGGCGTCGTTCGCGGCACGGCTTTCCACGCATGCCCGTAGATCACCTCGAAGGTGAGCGGGATCGTGCCGTCGCCGCGCCGGCGCGCCTCGAGCGCGGCCAGCAGCGCCTTGTGCATGCGCCTCGACGCGACACCCGGCAGCCCCTCGCGCCGGAACGGATAGGCGCCCCAGCGACGCACATCGGCGAGCAGCGACTCGGGCGACTTGTACGTGATGGTCAACGTCTCCTGGTCCATCACGGGAATCTCGAAGCCACTTTCGACAAGCATATCGCCCAGATCGTGCATGTCTACGAAGTCGATTACATGTTTGTGCGTATTGACGCCGTGCGCCGCTTCGATCTCGGCATACGCGCCGCGCAGTTCTTTCAGCGTGTCGGGGCCTAGCGTGCTGAACATCAGCAGGCCGTTGACCTTCAGCACGCGCTGCCATTCCGGGAATACGAGGTCGGGCCGCGAGTGCCAGTGCAGCGCGAGATTCGACCAGATGAATTCGAATGCACCCGATGCGAACGGCAACGCGGAGAAGTCGGCTTGAGCAAACCTCGGCCCCCGCGCGCCAAGCGCCTTGCCGAGCGATGCGGGCAGAAAGCGGCGCCAGCTGGTGTCGGCGGCATCGTGCGTGACGGCGCGCGCGAGCATCGAACGCGAGAGATCGGTGCCGAACACGGGCGCTTCCGGAAAGCGCTCGCGCAACGAAGGAAGGTCGTCGCCCGCGCCGCAGCCTGCATCCAGCACCTGCGACGGATTGACCTTGATGTAGTCGAGCCGCTCGCGCATGCGCTGCGCGATCTCGCGTGGCAGGAACGCGACGTCGTCGAAGGTGGCGGCGCGGCGGTCGAAAATCTTCCGGAGACGGCGCGAATCATAGGCCGGACGGCCAGTTTCGGTGGGAGACACGGTTATTCGAGTCGTACGGACGAAGAGTGCGAAGTATACTCGCTCGATTCCGTCCCTTCAGCGTCAGCGGCCTTCGGAGGCGTGTCGATATGCCGAATTGGGCTTTTCGGTGGCCTCGCGCCATTCACTGTGTGCAACCGCTGCGCGAACGACTTGTCGGGATGGCGCAACGGTCCGTCTCGGCACTGCCGGCGCTCGCGCGTGCCGTGTTGCCGAACCCGTGCGCTTTGTGCGGCAATATGTCGCATCGGACGTTGTGTGCCTTTTGCGACGAAGCCTGGTGGAACGAAGCGCGGCTGCGCTGCACCGTCTGCGCAGTGCCGTTGAGCGGCTTTCGCCGCGCGAGCCTGATGCATTACCGATGCGGCGACTGCCTCAGCACGCCGCCCGCGTTCGATGCAACCGTGGCGCTCGCCGACTACCGCGCGCCGCTCGATGCGCTGGCTGTCGGTCTCAAGTTCCGCGCGCGGTTGGCACTTGCGCATGAGTTCGCTCGAAGGCTCGCGTGGTCCGCGCTCGATGTGTTCGACACGCTCGACGGACGCGACCGCCCCGATGTCGTCGCGCCCGTGCCGTTATCGGCGCGGCGGCTCGTGGAGCGCGGGTACAACCAGGCATGGGAGATCGCGCGGCCCTGCGCGAAAGCGCTCGGCGTCCGCAGCGACGCGACGCTCGTGCGGCGCGTGATCGATACGGCGCCGCAATCGAAGCTCGATCTCGATGCGCGCAGGCAGAATGTCGGCCGCGCGTTTCTCGTGGCGAGGCCAGTGCGGGGTTTGCATGTCGCCGTCGTCGACGATGTGATGACGACGGGCGCAACGCTCGATGCGCTGGCGCGCACGCTGAAGGCAGCCGGCGCGCGTCGCGTGACGAATCTCGTCGCGCTGCGCACGCCGAAAAACTAGTTTTCCACTTACCGCTTATGTTCAACGTCGTTCTCGTCGAACCCGAAATTCCGCCGAACACCGGCAACGTGATCCGCCTGTGCGCCAACACGGGCGCGCGCCTGCATCTGATAGAGCCGCTCGGCTTTCCGCTCGACGACGCCAAGATGCGCCGCGCGGGCCTCGACTATCACGAGTACGCGCAGATGCACGTGCATCGCGACTGGGACGCGCTGATCGAAAGTGAAACGCCCGACCTCACGCGCATGTTCGCGTTCACGACGCGCGGCTCCAGTCCGTTTCACTCGCACGCGTTTCAGCCTGGCGACTGG
This sequence comes from Paraburkholderia sabiae, assembly GCF_030412785.1. Lineage (NCBI taxonomy): Bacteria > Pseudomonadati > Pseudomonadota > Betaproteobacteria > Burkholderiales > Burkholderiaceae > Paraburkholderia > Paraburkholderia sabiae. Next base: position 329,551 of record NZ_CP125295.1, on the reverse strand, counting down.
TTCGTGTTCGGCGCGGAAACGCGCGGCCTGCCTGCGGCCTTGCTGGAGCGCTTTCCGAACGAACAGCGCGTGCGTCTGCCGATGCGTCCCGGCAACCGCAGCCTGAATCTGTCGAACACGGTCGCCGTGGTCGTGTTCGAGGCGTGGCGTCAGGCGGGCTTCGAAGGCGGCGCCTGAACGCGTCGTTCGAGTTCGGCCTTGTAGCGCGCGTGCATCGCTTCGTCGAAACACGCGAAGATCACGCACTCGATAGACGGCGCGTCCGCCAGCATGTCGACCACGGTTTGCACGGCGATCCGCACGGCGTCGTCGGCGGGAAAGCGATAGACGCCGCAACTGATCGCCGGAAACGCGATGCTCTTCGCCTCCGCATCGCGCGCGAGTTCGAGCGAGCGCCGGTAGCACGAAGCCAGCAGTTCCGCTTCGCCGCGCCCGCCGCCGTGCCACACGGGGCCGACGGCATGAATCACGTGGCGCGCCTTCAGCCGATGACCGCCCGTGATCTTCGCGTCGCCTGTCACACAACCGCCCAGTGTTTCGCACTCGCGCAGCAGATCGGGGCCCGCCGCGCGATGAATCGCGCCGTCCACGCCACCGCCGCCGAGCAACGACGTGTTCGCCGCGTTGACGATCGCGTCGACATCGAGCGTCGTGATGTCGACGACGCGCGCTTCGAGCGTGCTATGGCCAATGGTGAGCATGGGAAAACCTCCAGAATCGATACAGCGACGATAGGAGGTGGACAGCGAAAGAAGCGCGCCGTTCGGCTTTAGCCTTTACCGGCTTCGTAAAACACTTTCAAGGAATTGGGGGCGATGAGAAGCGGGCGTCGAAGCCCGCCCGTGCGAGACGGCGATTACTCTGCCTTCGCGTCGCGGCGCAGCAGCGCGCTGACGGCATCGCGCGGGGCGACGCCATTGAACAGCACGTCGCAGACGGCCTCGGTGATCGGCATTTCGATCGCATGCGATCGCGCGATCGATAGCACGCTGCGAGCGCAGCGCACACCCTCGGCGACATGCCCGAGTGCGTTGAGAATATCGTCGAGCGTACGACCGCTCGCCAGCTGCATGCCGACCGTGCGGTTGCGCGACAGATCGCCCGTCGCGGTCAGGATCAGATCGCCGAGACCCGTCAGGCCTGTGAACGTTTCCGGCCGACCGCCTAGCGCCGCGCCAAGACGCGACATTTCGGCGAGGCCGCGCGTGATCAGCGCCGCGCGCGCGTTCAGGCCGAGGCCGAGACCATCGGCGATACCCGTGGCGATCGCCAGCACGTTCTTCACCGCGCCGCCCACTTCCACGCCGACCACATCGTCGCCGCTATAAATGCGCATTGCGCCGTGATGGAACGCCGCGACCGTGCGCTCACGGCACGTTGCCGACGCGCTCGCTACGGTCAACGCCACGGGCAGCTTCTGCCCCACTTCACGCGCGAAGCTCGGCCCGGACAGCGGCCCGTTGCTGCCGTGACCGCTCAGCTCCTGCGCAACGACCTGATGCGGCATCAACTGCGAGTCCGCCTCGAAGCCCTTGCACAGCCACACGATATGCGCCGGCACCTTGCCCATGTCGCGCATCGTGCGCAGCATCGCGCGCAAGCCGGCGACGGGTGTCGCGACGACACACAGCGCGTCGTCGGCGAGCGCGTGATTCAGTGCGAGATCGAGATCCGCTTCGAAGCGAAGCGTGGACGGCAACGCAACGCCCGCCAGATAGCGGGCGTTTTCGTGCGAAGTGGAGAGTTCGGCGATGAGCGCGGCATCGCGCGCCCAAAGAACCGTGTCATGCCGCGCGGCCAGATGGCCGGCGAGTGCGGTGCCCCATGCACCGGCGCCGAGAACGGCGACCTTCATACCCGGCACCGCCTGCACGCGTCAGTGGTGGGCTGCGCTGCCCGCGCCCGTTTCCTGCGACGCGATCTGCGCGAGACGTTGCTCGTACAGCGCCTGGAAGTTGATTTCGGCGAGGTGGATGGGCGGGAAGCCTGCGCGCGTGATCGCGTCGGCGATGTTCGAACGCAGATACGGGAACAGGATGGTCGGGCAAGCAATGCCGACGAGCGGATCGATTTGCTCAGCCGGAATGTTGCGGATGTCGAAAATGCCTGCTTGCTTCGCTTCGATCAGGAATGCGACCTTGTCGCTGACCTTGGCCGTCACAGTACCCGTGACGAGAATTTCGAACACCGTGTCCGCGAGGCGCTCGGCCTTCACGTCGACTTCGACTTCGACCGACGGCATTTCCTGTTCGAGGAAAATGGCCGGCGAGTTCGGCTGCTCGAGCGACATGTCCTTCAGGTAGATGCGCTGGATATTGAAGAACGGCTGGTTGTTCTCGTCGGACATGGTTCTCTACTCCCTAAATTTCGTTGCGGCGGACGAATGCCGCCAGATCTCGTGGTGCTGCGGCCGCCCCGATGGACGGCGTCCAGCCGGCCGGTGCGAACGCCATAAACGCGTTACCCGGCCTTCATCTTGTTAGCTGCCGCGCGCTGCGCCGACGGATCGGCGCGACGCGCTAGCGATGCTGCGCTCCGACTTCAGGCGACGGCTTCGAGCAGCGGCGTCAGACCGCCCGCGCGATCGAGCGCGGACAGGTCGTCATAACCGCCGACGTGCGTCTCGCCGATGTACACCTGCGGCACCGTACGACGGCCCGTGCGCGTCATCATCTCCTGACGGCGCGCCGGATCCTTGTCGATCAGCACCTTTTCGATGTGGTCGACGCCGCGCGACTTTAGTAGACGTTCGGCCATCTGGCAATACGGGCACACCTGCGTGCTGTACATGATCACTCTATTCACTTCGCAACTCCTTGTTTGACGACGGGCATGCCCGCCTGCTGCCAGGCGTTGACGCCGCCTTCCAGCACGTGCACTTCCGCATAGCCTGCGTCGCGCACAATACGTGCCGCCTTGTTCGACTGCTGGCCGTTCTGGCAAACGAGCAGCACCGGGTTGCTCTTATTCTTCACGAGTTGGCTGACTTTCGCTTGCAACTCGCCAAACTCGACCTGACGGGCAGAAGGCAGGTGCCCGCCGGCGTATTCCGCCGCGGGGCGCAGGTCGATGACGACAGCGTTACGCCGGTTGATCAGCTGCGTGGCGGCAGCCGCCGAAAGGCCGCCGCGTCCGCGCCGGGAAATCGACGGCCACAGGAGCAACGCCCCGGAGATGAGGGCGACTGCGATCAGTACAAGGTTGGTGTAATCGGTGAAAAACTTCACGGAAGATCCGCCGGAAAAAAGGAAAGAAACGGGATAAATCGGAAAGGGCAATCCGACCATTATAAAATAACCGTCTGACGCGATGGCGACCGCCAGCCACAGGCTGCGGTGCCGCCCCGATTACGGCTTCCTCACTACCGACCGGCAACGACATGTACAAACTCGTTCTCATCCGCCACGGCGAATCGACGTGGAACAAGGAAAACCGCTTCACCGGCTGGGTCGATGTCGACCTGACCGAGCAGGGCAACTTCGAAGCGCAACAGGCTGGCACGCTGCTGAAGGACTCGGGCTACACGTTCGACATCGCGTATACGTCGGTGCTCAAGCGCGCGATCCGCACGCTGTGGCACGTGCAGGACAAGATGGACCTGATGTACCTGCCCGTCGTCCATTCGTGGCGTCTCAACGAGCGCCACTATGGTGCTCTGTCGGGTCTGAACAAGGCGGAAACGGCCGCGAAGTTCGGCGACGATCAGGTGCTGGTCTGGCGCCGCAGCTACGACACGCCGCCGCCCGCACTGGAAACGACCGACGAGCGCACGTCGTACAACGATCCGCGCTACGCGAAGGTGCCGCGCGAAGAACTGCCGCTCACCGAATGCCTGAAGGACACCGTCGCGCGCGTGATGCCGATCTGGAACGAATCGATCGCACCCGCGATCAAGTCGGGCCGCAAGGTGCTGATCGCCGCACACGGCAATTCGATCCGCGCGCTGGTCAAGTATCTGGACAACATTTCGGACAGCGACATCGTCGGGCTGAACATCCCGAACGGCGTGCCGCTCGTGTATGAACTGGACGAAAACCTGAAGCCGATCAAGCACTACTATCTCGGCGACCAGGAAGCGATCGCGAAGGCGCAGGCGGCTGTCGCGAAGCAGGGCAAGGCAGGCTGATTCCCGCTCGTCTCCCGGATAATGATCGTGGTCCGCGGCGATGCTGCTGCGGGCCACGGCATGTGCGCTTCATCTGCCGCGCGCGCGTCCCTGACGGCATTGCCACGTATCCGCCATGTTCGCGCCATCCATCGATAACGATGCATATACAACGGTATCGGCGGCTCGGCCCATATTTCACCTGCTTCACGCGTCGCATGGCGGCACTTTTGCCGCTGCGGGCGTCCGCCAGCGCACATTCGTCGTGCCAGACGCCAGCGATCCTTAGAACCTCGCGGCACGAGCGCTGTCGAAACCCGATTACCCACACGTACAGGCCGTGCAGGCGTCAAGTTATACTTGTCCGTCTTTTCTCCTTTGACGCTGCCACGCACTTCCGACCGCAACATACTCTATGCGAAAGAACCTGAAAAATATCGGCCTTATCGCCGCGGGCCTGGCTACCGGCGTTTTTGCAACCCTGCAACTGAGCGCCTCGGCCCAGCAACCTGCTTCCGCGCCCCTGCCGCTCGACCAGTTGCGGCTTTTCGCCGAAGTCTTCGGGCAGATCAAACATGAGTATGTCGAGCCGGTCGACGACAAGAAGCTGCTGACGGCCGCGATCAAGGGCATGGTGTCGAGCCTCGACCCGCACTCGTCGTATCTCGACAAGACCGACTACGAAGAACTGCAGGAACAGACCAAGGGTCGCTTCGCGGGCCTCGGCATCGAAATTTCGCAGGAAGACGGCCTCATCAAGGTCATCTCGCCGATCGAAGACACGCCCGCGTTCCGCGCCGGCATCCGTCCGGGCGACCTGATCACCCGCATCAACGACAAGCCCGTGCGCGGCATGACGCTCGACAAAGCCGTCAAGCAGATGCGCGGCGAGCCGGGCACGAAGGTCACGCTGACGATCTTCCGCAAGACCGACGACCGCACCTTCCCGCTCACCGTCACGCGCGCGATCATCAAGGTCCAGAGCGTGAAGTCGAAGATTCTCGCGCCGGGCTACGCGTATGTCCGCATCACGAGCTTCCAGGAACGCACGGTGCCCGACCTTGCGCAGAAGCTGCAGGACATCGCGCGCCAGCAGCCGAACCTGAAGGGCCTGATCCTCGACCTGCGTAACAACGGCGGCGGTCTGCTGCAAAGCGCGGTCGGCGTCGCGGGCGCGTTCCTGCCGCCGGATTCCGTCGTCGTGTCCACGAACGGCCAGATTCCGGATTCGAAGCAGGTTTATCGCGACACCTACGACAACTATCGCCTGCCCTCCTTCGACGGCGATCCGCTGAAGAACCTGCCGCCCATCTTCAAGACCGTGCCGATGATCGTGCTGACCAACGCCTACTCGGCGTCGGCGTCGGAAATCGTCGCGGGTGCGCTGCAGGATCAGCATCGCGCGCTGATCGTCGGCAAGACGACGTTCGGCAAGGGTTCGGTGCAGACCGTTCGTCCGATGACGGCGGATTCCGCGCTGCGTCTGACCACGGCGTACTACTACACGCCGAGCGGCCGCTCCATCCAGAACAAGGGCATCCGCCCGGACGTCGCGGTTGATCAATACGCGGACGGCGATCCCGACGACGCACTCGTCACGCGCGAAGTCGACTACTCGAATCACCTTGCGAACACGCAAGATCCGAACGAGAAGAAGGAGCAGGAACAGCGCGAGCAGGAGCGCATGGACCAGCTGCGTCAGCTCGAAGAGCAGAACGACAAGAAGACGCCGGAACAGCGCGCGAAGGATCGCGATCGCAAGCCGGTCGAATTCGGTTCCGCCGACGACTTCATGCTGCAACAAGGCCTGAACAAGCTCGAAGGCAAGCCGGTGGCCGAGTCGAAGTCGCTGATGGAGCGGCGTCTTGCGCAGAGCAAGCCGGCGCAATCGGCTTCGGCGCCTGTCGCCGTGAAGCCCGCGCTGCCCGCTACGCCGACGGCATCGAGCCCGGCCGCACCGGCCTCCGCTACGCAACCGGCTTCGCAGCCGGCCACGCCGAGCAAGTAAGCCTTCTGACGTAACCCGTGTCTTCGCGGCGCAGCGCTTCACAGCGCGCCGCGAAGACACTTTCCCTCGCGCGATTAAAATAACCACAAGCTCGCGCCGCTTCCCGCTCCAGCGCGACACTCACGACACACGCCGCGCCCCGCCATGAACGACGATCAACTCCTGCGTTATTCCCGTCACATCCTCGTCGACGAAATCGGCATCGAGGCTCAGCAACGCTTTCTCGACGCACATGCGATCGTCGTCGGTGCGGGTGGTCTCGGCTCGCCGGCTGCGATGTATCTGGCGGCGGCAGGCGTCGGCAGATTGACGCTCGTCGATGCCGATACCGTCGATCTCACCAATCTCCAGCGGCAGATCCTGCATGTGACGAAGTCGGTCGGTCGGCTGAAGGTCGAGTCTGGACGCGATGCGATCGCGCAACTGAACCCGGATGTGGTCGTGAACGTAGTGGCCGAGCGCGTCGACGATGCATGGCTCGATCGCAACGTGCCGCAAGCGACCGTCGTGCTCGACTGCACCGATAACTTCGCGACGCGTCACGCGATCAACCGCGCGTGCGTGACGCATGGCGTACCGCTCGTGTCGGGCGCGGCGCTGCGCTTCGACGGCCAGATCAGCACGTTCGATTTCCGCAGCGACGCTTCGCCGTGCTACGCGTGCGTGTTCCCCGAAGATCAGCCGTTCGAGGAAGTGGCGTGCTCGACGATGGGCGTGTTTTCGCCGACGGTCGGCATCATCGGCGCGATGCAGGCGGCGGAAGCGCTGCGCGTGATCGCGGGCATCGGCGAGCCGCTGGTGGGCCGCCTGATGATGCTCGATTCGCTGAGGATGGAATGGAACACGATGCGCATCGCGCGCCAGCCGGATTGCCCGGTGTGCGGCGAGCGGCATCGGTCATAAAACTCAGGCTTGCGCGACGCGATCCAGCGCCGACTGCACCTCTTCCGGCTCGAACGCCGCCAGCACGTCCGCGACGGGCTTCTCCAGCGTCTTCAGATGCGCGCGCAGCACCTCCTGCTTCACGAGCAGAAGCTGGCTCGGGTGCATTGAAAACTCCGTCAGTCCCATGCCGAGCAACAGGCGCGTGAGCGCCGGATCGCCGGCCATTTCACCGCAGATCGACACCGGAACGCCCGCGCGCTTCGCTTCGCGCAGCGTGAACGCGATCAGATGCAGCACCGCCGGATGCAGCGGATCGTACAGATGCGCGACTGCGTTATCGGCGCGATCGATGGCTAGCGTGTACTGGATCAGGTCGTTGGTGCCGATCGACAGGAAATCGAGCCGCTTGAGGAACAGCGGCAACGCGATCGCCGCCGCCGGAATCTCGATCATCGCGCCGACGCGCACGTTCGGGTCGTACGCGAGACCCGCATCGTCGAGCTGGCGCTTGGCTTCCTGAATGAGGTCGAGCGTCTGATCGATCTCACGCGCGTGCGCTAGCATCGGAATCAGAATCTTCACCGAGCCGAACGCCGACGCGCGCAGAATCGCGCGCAACTGCGTGAGGAACATATGCGGCTCGGACAGGCTCCAGCGGATAGCGCGCAGACCGAGCGCCGGGTTCGGCGCCGTTTCGAACTCGTCGCCGCCGATCGAATCGAGCGGCTTGTCCGCGCCGACGTCGATCGTGCGGATCGTCACGGGCATGCCGTTCATGAGTTCGACGGCGCGCTTGTATGCGGCGAACTGCTCTTCCTCTTCCGGCATCCCCTTCTGGTTCATGAACAGGAACTCGGTGCGGAACAGGCCGATGCCCGTCGCGCCCGCATCGAGCGCGGCCTGCGCATCCTCCGGCAACTCGATGTTCGCGCACAGCTCGATGCGCGTGCCGCACACCGTCTGCGTCGGCGAGAACTTCAGGCGCTGCAGCTTGCGCGCTTCCAGCGCCTTCTCGCTCTGCCGGTACGAATACTCTTCGAGCACGATCGGCGCGGGATCGACGATCACGATGCCATGATCGCCGTCGACGATGATCAGATCGTCCTGACGGATCAGCGCGCTCGCATGCGCCACGCCGACCGTCGCGGGAATGCCGAGACTGCGCGCGACGATCGCCGTATGCGACGTGCGTCCGCCCAGATCCGTCACGAAGCCCTGGAACGTTTGCGTCTTGAACTGCATCATGTCGGCGGGCGCGATGTCGTGCGCGACGACGATCATTTCGTCGCAGCGGCCATGACTGCCGTTGACGAGCGCGCCCGTACCGCCCGCGAGCGCCTTCAGCACGCGCTCGACCACCTGTTCGATGTCGGCCTTACGTTCGCGCAGATATTCGTCTTCGACTTCGTCGAAATGACGCGTGAGGCGTTCGAGCTGTTCGGTAAGCGCCCATTCGACGTTGTAGCGCCGCGTGCGGATGAGGTCGATGGTTTCCTGAACGAGCATCGCATCGTTCAGGATCATGGTGTGGACGTCGATGAACGCGCCCATTTCGGAGGGCGCGTCGGCGGAGAGATCGGCGCGCAGTTCGTCGAGCTCCTGATGCACAACCCGTTGCGCCGCGCGAAAACGCTCCACCTCGCCTTCGATCTGCGAAGGCTCGATCAGATAGTGGTCGACGTCCAGTGCAGCCGGGGCGATCAGATATGCCCGCCCGATGGCGATACCGCGTGACACGGGAATTCCATGCAGCGTGAACGACACGCGCACCTCCTCTAGTTGTGTGATGCCGCGGCAAACCGCTGCAGTGCTCTCAGACCCCGACGATCATTATAAATTCCGTCCCGTACAACCGTGGTGTGCGGCGCAGCATCGTCATGCTGCCGAAAGACATAGCCGGACGCGCGAATCCGGCGCAGCAAAAGAAAACGCCGCGACATCGCGCGGCGTCTTCCATTCAAAACGAATGCGGCAGCGGATTTTTTATTGTCCCTCGCCGAATTTGTCGGCGATCAGTTTGAGCAGTGCATCCATCGCTTCTTTTTCGTCGGCGCCTTCCGTCTCGATCACCACCGTGCTGCCGATACCCGCCGCCAGCATCATCACGCCCATGATGCTCTTCGCGTTGATGCGCCGGCCATTGCGGCTCATCCAGATTTCCGCCTGAAAGTTAGCGGCAAGTTGCGTGAGTTTGGCCGACGCGCGTGCGTGCAGGCCCAGCTTGTTCACGATAGTCGTTTCCTGTTGCAGCATGTGTCGTCCGATGCGCGGGTGTTGATGTTATCGAGGAAAAAGAATGCTTCGCGCGACGCTCACGCGTCGTTCCGGTTGCAGCTGGTTTCTGCATCCGTCTTGCACGTTTCGGCGAGCGCCTTGTCGGGCGGCAACGCGGGAATACAGTCGGCGGTGCTCGTGACGCAAGCGTCAGGCGGCGGCGTCGCCGGGCCGACCGCATGGATGCCTTTAGTCGCGCCCGCGAGCGCCTTGTCGACGAGCACGTCGAGCGGCGTCGCGCGATAGCATACGGCGCGCACCAGCATCGGCAGATTGACGCCCGCCAGCACGCGCACGTCGGGAATCGTCGCGAGGCGGCCCGCGATGTTCGCAGGCGTCGCGCCGAACATGTCGGTCAGCACGAGCGCGCCGTTTTCTTCCTTGAGCCTGTCGATCTCCGCATGCGCGAACGCGACGACCTGGACGGGATCGCAATCCGCGGATACGTCGATGACGCCGATGCGGGCGGGCAAGCCGCCGTAAATATGAGCGACACACTCGCGTAGCGCGGTGGCGAAGGGAGCGTGCGCAATGATCAGAATGCCTGCCATGTCAGCCTTGCTGCAGAAATCCGCCCGGAAAGCGTGGCTGCGCATCCATTACACCGCTGAGTGGCCGAACGGAAGGCCGGACGCGGCAAACAGGACAACAGAGCCATCGAACTCGCCTGGGATCGGGCCGCCAAGGGGCCGGATCAACGCGGCCAAAATAGGCCGTTTTCAGGCGAGCGGGCATTGTAACAGCCTCATTTTCGCGCTTTCGGCCTTTTCACGCTTGGCGGGCCTGATGGCGCGGTTCCACGGCAGAACATGGCGGCGCACACGCGCCGCTTCAACCGACGGCTTTCTCTAGTGCATCGATGAACATCGCCGCGACGTCGAAACCCGTCTGTTCCATGATCTCGCGGAAGCACGTCGGGCTCGTGACGTTCACTTCCGTCAGCCAGTCGCCGATCGCGTCGAGTCCGACGAGCAGCAACCCGCGCGACTTCAGTACCGGCCCGAGCGCTTCGGAGATTTCGCGATCGCGTGCCGTCAGCGGCTGCGCGACGCCCAGACCGCCTGCGGCGAGATTGCCGCGCACTTCGTTGCCCTGCGGAATGCGTGCGAGCGAATACGGCACCGGCTCGCCGCCGATCAGCAGAATGCGCTTGTCGCCCGACTTGATTTCGGGGATGAACTTCTGCGCCATTACCGAACGCGCGCCGTCGTGGCTCAGCATCTCGACGATCGAGCCGAGGTTCATGCCGTCCGCCTTCACGCGGAACACGCCCATGCCGCCCATGCCGTCGAGCGGCTTCAGGATCACGTCGCCGTGCTCGGCATGGAACGCACGCAGCCGCGCGGGATCGCGCGTGACGAGCGTCGGCGCGACGAACTGCGGAAACTCGCCGATCGCCATCTTTTCCGAGTGATCGCGGATCGCCTGCGGCTTGTTGAAGATGCGCGCGCCGGCGCGCTCGGCCAGTTCGAGCAGCCACGTCGACGTCACGTACTCCATGTCGAACGGCGGATCCTTGCGCATCAGCACGGCGCCGAAGCTCGCCAGATTGCGCGCCTCGACAGGTTTAGCCTCGTACCAGACATCGCGATGACCGTCCGCCTGATCGCCGACGATCTCGAAGCGGTACACGTTCGCCTCGACGCCGCTGCCCGTCCACGCCAGATGCTGCGGCTCGCACGCATACAGCGTGTGACCGCGCTTCGCGGCCTCGGCCATCATCGCGTAGGTCGAGTCCTTGTAGATCTTGAAGCGGGAAAGCGGGTCGGCGATGAAGAGAATGTCCATGAAGTTCCTGAGGCGCCCTCGCGGGCCACACGTTGATTCGTTATAGCGTAAGGCAGATGCGCATCGGGGGCATCTGCCGTCACATGCTGCCGCGCTCACCGCGGCGGGAGCGTCAGCCTAACGCGAAGCGCGCGGACGCGCTTGCGGAGCGCCTGTGAGTCGGATGCGATCAGACCTGGATCGCCTCGGGATCGGTCCGCTCCAGTTCCACCGATGCCGCCAGCAACCCGAGCCGCCCGACCACGCCATACATGTAGAAGCGATTGGGCGGCGCCGCGCCCGGCTTCGCGTGCGCGTCCGGCAGCGCGGTGTGCTCGAAGCCGAGCGGCACGAAATGCATGCCCGGCGCATTCAGGTTCTGGTCGCGCTCGCGGCTGCCGTGCACGCGATAGAACCCGCCCACCACATACCGGTCGATCATGTACACGACGGGCTCGGCCACTTCCTCGCCGATCCGCTCGAAGGTATAGACGCCTTCCTGCACGATCATGTCGTGCACTTCGAGGCCTTCCTTCGTGGTCGCCATTTTCGCGCGCTCGCCCTTCGTGAGCGCAGCGACTTCCGACGCGTCGTGCACGGTCATCACGCCCATTCCGTACGTGCCCGCGTCCGACTTGATGACGACATACGGCCGCTCCGAAATGCCGTACTCGCGATATTTCTTCGCGATCTTCTTCAGCACGCCGTCGATCGCGTCGGCGAGCGCCTCCTCGCCCGTGCGCGCCTCGAAGTCGACGCCTTCGACATGCGCGAAGTACGGATTGATCATCCACGGGTCGATCTCGACCATCTTCGCGAACTTCTTCGCGACGTCGTCGTAGCACGAGAAGTGCGTGGACTTGCGGCGCACGGCCCAGCCCGCGTGCAGCGGCGGGAGCACGTATTGCTCGTGCAGGTTTTCCAGCACGGGCGGAATGCCGCCCGACAGATCGTTGTTCAGCAGGATCGAGCACGGGTCGAAATTCTTCAGCCCGATGCGGCGCGCCGAGCGCTCAAGCGGCTCCAGCACGATCTTCTGGCCATCCGACAGCGCGATCGTGACGGGGCCGACGATGTTTTCATCGAGCGTGCCGAAGCGCACGTTCAGGCCCGCCTGACGCATGATCGTCGCGAGCCGCGCGACGTTCTCCAGGTAAAACGCATTGCGCGTGTGACGCTCGGGGATCACGAGCAGGTTCTTCGCGTCCGGGCAAATCTTTTCGATCGACGCCATCGCCGCCTGCACCGCGAGCGGCAAGGTTTCCTGCGGCAGGTTGTTGAACGCGCCGGGGAAGAGGTTCGTATCGACGGGCGCGAGCTTGAAACCGGCGTTACGCAGATCCACCGAACAATAGAACGGCGGCGTGTGCTCCTGCCATTCGAGGCGGAACCAGCGTTCGATTGCAGGCGTGGCGTCGAGGATCTTCCGCTCGAGATCGAGCAGCGGGCCGTTTAACGCCGTAACTAAATGCGGAACCATTGATCACTCGCAGACTGGAGAAAAAAGATTGTAGAGCAATTGCCCTGCCCATTTGGGGACGCTTTCTCCGTTCGCAAGTTGTCGGTGGATGCTTTCTCCCTATGGGTACGATAGCCGCAAAATCTGCTGTTTGTGAGACAAGATTGGGGCGTGCCGCGACCAACGGCCGCAGCATGAAAAAAGCCCGCCATGAAGGCGGGCCAAAGTCGCTGCGCTCATACCTTTCGAGTCCCCGTCGCCGGGGAAACCTTGGAGTTACTCGACGTGTTCGCCGTGCAGGATCACGTCCAGACCTTCGCGCTCTTCTTCTTCCGTCACGCGCAGACCGATGGTCACGTCGATGATCTTCAGCAGGATGAAGCTGATCACGCCGCTGTACACGAGCGTCGTCACGACGCCCTTCAGCTGGAGGATGACGCTGCCGTCCGCGCCGCCGATATCCTTGACCGCAAACACACCCGTCAGAATTGCGCCGACGATACCGCCGATGCAGTGCACGCCGAACGCGTCGAGCGAGTCGTCGTAGCCCATCTTGTGCTTGAGCCACGTTGCCGACCAGAAGCACACCACGCCTGCGATCAGACCGATGGCGAGCGCGCCGCCCACGCCGACGAAGCCCGAAGCCGGCGTAATCGCGACCAGACCGGCCACGGCGCCCGACGCGATGCCGAGCACCGACGGCTTACCCTTCGCAATCCATTCGGCGAACATCCAGCCCAGTGCTGCGATACCCGTTGCAACCTGCGTCGTCAGCATCGCGAAACCGGCACGGCCGTCAGCCGCCACCGCCGAACCCGCGTTGAAGCCGAACCAGCCCACCCACAGCATCGATGCACCGATCATCGTCAGCACGAGGTTGTGCGGCGCCATCGAATCCTTGCCGTAGCCCGTGCGCTTGCCCAGCACGAGACAGCAGACCAGACCCGCGATACCTGCGTTGATGTGCACCACCGTGCCGCCCGCGAAGTCGAGGATGCCCGCGCTAGCCAGCCAGCCCGTCGGTTCCCAGACCATGTGCGCGATCGGCGAGTAGACGATGATCGACCACAGCGTCATGAAAATCAGCATCGCCGAGAACTTCATGCGGTCCGCGAATGCGCCCGTGATCAGTGCCGGCGTGATGATCGCGAACGTCATCTGGTAGACGAAGTAAACCGATTCCGGGATCGTCGGCGCGAGATGGCTGACCGTCAGCGTGGTCGCCTTGTCGCCCTTGATGTACGCCATGCCGTGCAGCATCACGCGCGAGAAGCCGCCGAGGAACGAGCCGCCCGGCGTGAACGCGAGGCTGTAGCCGAACACCGTCCAGATCACCGTCACGAGCGCAGTGATCGCGAAGCTCTGCATCACCGTGGCGAGCACGTTCTTCTTGCGGACCATGCCGGCGTAGAAGAGAGCGAGACCGGGGATCGTCATGAACAGCACGAGTGCCGTCGACGTCAGCATCCAGGCCGTGTCGCCCGAGCTGATCTTCGACGAATCGACCGAGAACGGGGCCGTCGGTGCGGCGGGGGCGGCGTCCGAGGCGGGTGCCGCTGCCGATGCATCGGCCGGGGCGCTGGCTGCCGGTGCAGCGGAAGCGTCGGCGGCGGGTGCGCTGGCAGCGGGCGCCGCGGCAGCATCCGACGCAGCCGGCGCGCTCGCCGTCGTGTCCGGCGCGGAAGCCGCTGCGGGGGCCGACGCGTCGTCCGCGAGGGCAGCGCCGATGCCGACCGACAGCAGCGAGCCGGCCATCAGCAGGGACATCAATAATTTACGCATCTTCAGTTTCCTCTTGTCGCTGTTTTTTACAGTGCGTCCGCGCCGGTCTCGCCGGTACGAATACGAATCACCTGTTCGATCGGCGTGACGAAGATCTTTCCGTCGCCGATCTTGCCCGTACGTGCCGCGCGCTCGAGTGCCTCGATCGCCTGGTCGACGATGTCGTCCGACACCGCGGCTTCGATCTTCACCTTCGGCAGAAAGTCGACGACGTACTCGGCTCCCCGATACAACTCCGTGTGGCCCTTCTGACGGCCAAATCCTTTGACTTCCGTTACCGTGATCCCTGAGACGCCGATGGCCGACAGGGCTTCGCGCGCCTCATCGAGCTTGAACGGCTTGATGATTGCGGTAATGAGTTTCATGAAATCCTCGCTGTAGTGACTCAACCCGTTTGCGTGACTTGCATTCGCCTTGCGCCGTGCTTTCGGTTGCACCCCGAACCGGGGGCTACGGCGCATTTCCAGGCGGCGTCCCGCCGGTGCGCGGGGCAGTAACAGCAACGTCCATGCCAATTTGCTGGCAAACTCTCGCTCGCGCTTATGCCACAAGGGTTTCGCGCGTTTTCTTGTCCGTATGGCCAGTTCCGGCCATGCACGCTGGCGCGCTATCGGGATCGTTGCTAGAGTGTTCGCAGGCTTGAACCACAGGCGTGCGCACCAAAGGCGCCCATGCTGCAGCGGGCTCCCAGCGGACCTGCACCAGAAACGATCATTCGGCGTTACGAAGCACGCGCGTAACGACACATGCACATTTTTTGTGCAACAAGGGGATTGAAATGAAACAACCAAACGACGTCTTCAACGACTTTCAGGCCCGGGTCTCCGAGCTGTTCAAAAACTCGCCGGCGAAAGATGTCGAACGCAACGTGCGCGCAATGCTGTCGCAAGGCTTCTCGAAGCTCGATCTGGTGACGCGCGAAGAATTCGATACGCAGACGCAGGTGCTCGTGCGCACGCGCGCGCGGCTCGAAGAGCTGGAACGACGCGTCGCCGAACTCGAGCAGAAGCTGCCCGTGAGCCAGTCCTCCTGAGCACGCCGTACTGATCTGCACATCACAGGCAAGCGGCCCGTGACGTCAATAGCGCTTTAAGGTGAACGCGCCTCGCGGGCGCGTCCGGACGGGAGAAAACATGTCGCTTGCCGTGGTGCGCAGTCGCGCGCCGGCCGCTGGCCGCGCGCCGGAAGTTACCGTCGAGGTTCATCTCGCCAACGGGCTTCCTTCTTTTTCCATCGTCGGCCTGCCCGATCTCGAAGTGCGCGAGAGCCGCGAGCGGGTGCGGGCGGCGCTGCTCAATTGCGGCCTCGACTTTCCGGTCCGCCGCATCACCGTCAATCTGGCGCCCGCCGATCTTCCGAAAGAATCCGGCCGCTTCGATCTGCCCATTGCGCTCGGTATTCTTGCCGCGAGCGGGCAGATTCCCGTCGAATCGCTCGAACACCGTGAATTCGCTGGCGAACTCTCGCTGACAGGCGCGCTGCGTCCGATGCGCGGTGCATTCGCGATGGCATGCGGCACGGCGCGCGGTCATTTGTCCTATGCCGAAGCGTCGGACGACACCGCGAACGATCGCACGCCTGAACTCTATTTGCCGCTTGCAAGCGCGAAAGAGGCGGCGCTCGTGCCTGGCGTCGCGGTGTACGGCGCGGCCGATCTGCCCTCGCTATGCGCTCACCTTGCCGGTGACGCGGATGCGAAGCTGTATCCCGTCGCTGCGGCCACACTCTCGCGCGACGCCGTCGTCGCGCCACCCGACATGGTCGACGTGATCGGCCAGCGCGGCGCGCGGCGTGCACTCGAAGTCGCTGCTGCTGGCGGGCACCATATGCTGATGATCGGCCCGCCCGGCGCCGGCAAGTCGATGCTGGCGGCGCGGCTGCCCAGCCTCCTGCCGTCGATGACCGACGACGAAGCGCTAACATCCGCGGCGCTGCTCTCGGCGAGCGCGGCCGGCTTCACGCCCGCGCAGTGGCGGCAAAGGCCGTTTCGCGCGCCGCATCATTCGTCGAGCGCAGCCGCGCTGGTCGGCGGGCGCAATCCGCCGCAGCCGGGAGAGATCACGCTATCGCACCTGGGCGTCCTGTTCCTCGACGAACTCCCCGAATTCGACCGGCACGTTCTCGAAAACCTGCGCGAACCACTGGAAAACGGCCGCATCACGATTTCACGCGCCGCGCTTCAAGCCGACTTCCCCGCAGCCTGTCAGCTGATTGCGGCGATGAATCCCTGTCCGTGCGGCTGGCGCGGCGATCCCGGTGGCCGCTGCCGCTGCACGCCGGAAGTCGCGGCGCGCTATCTGCGCAAGCTGTCGGGTCCGCTGCTGGATCGCATCGATATCCAGATCGAGATTCCCGCGCTTTCGCCGGCAGAGCTGTCGGCCCGCTCGACGACGATAGGCGAACCGAGCGCGCCCATCGCGGTGCGAGTCGAAGCCGCGCGCGAACGCCAGTTGCGACGGCAGGGCAAAACAAACCGCGAACTCAGCGGCCGGGAAGTCGATGAAGTGTGCCGTCCCGACGACGACGGCGAGCGATTGCTGCGCGAAGCAGGCGAGCGCTTCGGCTGGTCAGCGCGCGCTTACTATCGCGTGCTGAAAGTGGCGAGAACGATCGCGGATCTGGCTGGAAACGATGCCCCGAACGCCGCTCAGGTGTCGGAGGCCGTTCAATACAGGCGCGCATTCGGTAGTCAGTAAAACGTGCAGACGACAAAAAATGCATGTCAAGACTTGACTTATGCACATTTTCGGGCAACCGACAGATTTTGATACAACTGAAAGCCAGTTGTGAGGCATCGGGCAAATGCCTTTGATTTTATTGGATTTTTCAAAATGCCAAGATTCAGGGCAAAGTGGCAAACCGCCCGTCCGATGGGGATTTGCGGCCTACCGCACAGAGTTACCAACAAAGTTATCCACAGATCCTGTGGGTAACAAAAAAAGTCTCGTGTAAACGTGGCATTAGCGTTCTTTTCTGCGAAGGAACTTTCACTTGGCCCGGCGCTCTGAGGCGGTTTCTCTGGCCCCGAATCAGTAAAGTTTGAACGATCCGAAGAACTGCTCGATTTGCTCGGGCGGCGGTTCCTTGCTCGCAATCACCGCTGCCTGATACACGTGACGACCCTTTGCGACGAGCCGCGCGTGCATCGTTCGGGTTTCCTGTTTGGGGCCCGCTTTGCCGCTGAAGGTCATTTCCAGTCCTGGCACGTCACCGCCTGCCGCAAGCGGGATTTCCGTGGCGTGGGCGTTGGGCGCTGTTCCAAGGTTGTGTGCGAGTCCCGAACGCAGAAAATCGAGCGCGGTGCGCTGCACCTGCGGGTCGTCGCTCGGCAGCATCACCGTGCCGACGGCGAATACCGCGCCGTCCGCCTCGGCGATTTGCATCGACATGTCCATCGGCGTGCCGCCTATGTCGATCTTGCGCTCGTCGGTGGTCGGTTTCGCGGGCAGGTCGACCGTGTAGCCGTTGTCGTTGTTCATGATCGTGCGCCAGTCGTAGGTTGGCGTGCAGGCGGCGAGCAGCCAGCCGGCCGACAGCACGGTGACAAGGAACACAATCAGCGAACGGAACGAAGCAAGCGGAGAAGCGCGGCGGCGGACGAACGGGCGAATAGCGATACGAAGCATGACGCGGCGAAGGGAAAAGTAGGCAACGGAAAGAACCATTATCCGCCGCTTTGGCGCCTGGCCGGTCAGCGCGAAACCGTTATCCGCGCCTTAACCGCGTCGCAAGCCGCGTCACGAGATTGCCGCTACAATATGAGACGTTATTCGAGGCGTTCGTTCGCGCTGCTTTTCTCGCAGCATTCGAGCACCTTACGGCGTGCGTCCCACGCGTTTCCCCGAGGTTCCCGTTCATGAGCCAAACCAACGTTTCCCGGCGTTCGAGCCCGATTCGCTATATCGCTGCCGCCGTCGTCGCCGGTGCGATCGCCGTTGCGGGCTACTTCGCGTTCGGCAGCCAGCAGCACGTGCCCGATGCCACGTTCACGCTGCTGTCCGGCCAGAAAGTGTCGACGGCTGATCTGAAAGGCAAGGTCTATCTCGTCAATTTCTGGGCGACGAGCTGCGACACCTGCATGAAGGAAATGCCGCAGATGATCCAGACGTACAACCGGTACAAGGACAAGGGGCTCGAGTTCGTGGCCGTCGCAATGAGCTACGACGCGCCGATGTACGTGACCAACTACACGGAAACGCGCCGTCTGCCGTTCAAGGTCGCGATGGACGACGGTTCGGCCGCGAAGCAGTTCGGCAACGTCCAGCTGACGCCGACGACGTTCGTGATCGACCGCAACGGCAAGGTGCTGAAGCGCTATGTCGGTGAGCCGCAGTTTGCGGAACTCGACCAGCTGCTCGAAAAGGCGCTGGGCACGACCTGACCGTTTTCTTCGGACGGCGGGCTTCCGCGCTGACTCCACGTACAGCGCACCCGCCGCCGGCAAAGCCTCAATCCCGCCTCACCGCTCCCCTTCCCCCCGCGCCGCCAGGCCGTATCGTTTGATCTTCTCGTAGAGCGTCGCCTTGCCGACCTGCAGCCTGTCTGCCGCCACGGCGACCGCGCCCCCCGTCTGCTCCAGCGCCTCCGCAATCACGGCACGCTCGAACTGCTCGACGCGCTCCTTCAGCGGCTGCGTAATCGACGTCAGCGCATCGTCGGCGGTGGCTGTCGCCGTGTCGTCGCCGACACCCAGCACGAAGCGATCCGCCGCGTTGCGCAACTCGCGCACGTTGCCGGGCCATTCGCGCTGCATGAGATTCGTGCGCTGACGATCGGTGAGAATAGGCGCGGGACGCTGGTATCGCACGGCGGCATCGAGCAGGAAATGCTCGAACAACGGCACGATGTCCTCGCGCCGCTCCGACAGCGGCGGCAGCGCGATCGTCACCACATTCAGCCGGTACAGCAGGTCGCGCCGGAATGTGCCCGCCGTGACATGCTCGGTCATGTCGCCCTTCGCCGCCGCGACGATGCGGCAATCGACGCGTATCGGTTGATTCGACCCGAGCCGCTCCAGCACGCCGTCCTGCAGCACGCGCAGCAGCTTCACCTGCAGCGCGAGCGGCATGCTTTCGATCTCGTCGAGAAACAGCGTGCCGCCCGACGCATGCTCCAGCTTGCCGATGCGCCGCTTCGCCGCGCCCGTGAACGCGCCCGGCTCGTAGCCGAACATCTCCGACTCGAACATCGGCTCGGGCAGCGCGCCGCAGTTCACCGCGAGAAACGGCTTGTCGCGGCGCGGCGACAGTTCATGCAGACTGCGCGCGATCAATTCCTTGCCCGCGCCCGTATCGCCGTTGATCAGCACGGACGCATCCGTCGGCGCGACGTTCGCGATCAGCTTGCGAACCTGTTCGATAGCGAGACTGCGTCCGATGATGCGCGGCGCGAGCGAGCCCTGTCCCGCGAGTTCGCGGCGCAACGCGAGGTTTTCGAGCACCAGCGTGCGACGCTCCAGCGCACGGCGCACGGTTTCGATCAACCGCTCGGAGGCGAACGGCTTTTCGATGAAGTCGTACGCGCCGTCGCGCATCGCCTGCACGGCCATTGAGATATCGCCGTGACCCGTGACGAGAATCACGGGCACGTCGGGCGCGCGTTCGCGGCATTGCGCGAGCAGATCGAGGCCGCTCGCGCCGGGCAAACGGATATCGCTGACGATCACGCCGGAAAACTCAGCGTGAATCAGCTTCGCCGCCGATTCCACCGACGCATGCCCGACCACTTCGAAACCCGCGAGTTGCAGGCTTTGCACGCTCGCGCGCCGCACGAGTTCGTCGTCTTCGATATAGAGGACCTGCAAGCCCTTGTTCACCATGTTTCGTACCGCCTTGAAAACTTTCTGAATCAGGATCCCGTTGTCACGGAGTCCGCAATATCCGTCGCCTGAGCGCGTGCGCGCCGCAGCGTCAGCACGAACTCGGCGCCGCCTTGCGCGTTGTTGCGCGCGGCCAGCGAGCCGCCGCAATCGCGCGCGATCGACGAGCAGATCGCGAGGCCGAGGCCGAGTCCCTGGCCCATTTCCTTCGTCGTGAAGAACGGTTCGAAAAGGCGCGGCAGCACGTCGTCGGGAATACCGGGACCATTGTCGCTCACGATGATCGCGAGCGAGTCCGGCGACGTTTGCACGTTAATCGCGAGGCGCGGCGCAGGCGTTCCGGCGACGGCGTCGAGCGCGTTGCCGAGCAGATTGATCAGCACCTGTTCGAGCCGCAAGTCGTCGCAATGCGCGACGAGCTTCGGATCGTCGATATCGAGATTGAATCGAACGGGCGCGGCGCCTTCGTCGCTCAACGAAACGTCGACCGTCACGTCCTGCAAGCGCTTCTGCAACAGCGTCAGCACATTGCGCAAAGCGCGCGCCACGCCTGCGCGCGCGTTACGTGGCCGCGCACGTCCCACAAACAGCTTCAGCTGATTCGTGATCTTGCCCATGCGCTCGGTGAGCGCGGCGATCGCTTCGAGATTTTCCTTCGCGGATTCGTGGTCGCCGCGTTCGAGAAACACGCGCGTGTTGTCAGAGAAGCCGCGCAACGCGGCAAGCGGCTGATTCAGTTCATGCGTGATACCCGCCGCCATCTGGCCGAGCGCGGCGAGCTTGCTGGCCTGAATCAGCTCGTCATGCGCGTCGCGCAATTCCTGCTCGGCGCGCGTGCGCTCGCTGACCTCTTTCGTCAACTGTTCGTTGGCCTGCGACAGATCCGCCGTGCGCTCGGCCACGCGCTGGTTCAGTTCCGCATACGCCTTCTGCAACAACGCGCGACTGCGCATCACTTCGCGCACGCGCGCGCGGCGCATGCGCCAGTAGAACAGCAACAGACACAGCGACACATAGCCGAAGCCCGTCACGATCGTCGCGTAGCGCGCGTCGGCGTTGACGGGATCGACGGGCGCCATCGTGATGAGGCGCCAGTCCGGTTCGCCGAGCGCGCGTTGCGACGCGAGAAAACGCGGCGCCGCGTAATTGCCCGCGCGCCCGCCGCCGATCCGCACGATCTGCGCGCCGCCTTCGAGCGTGCGCACGACCGACATCGGCAGCGGCGCAATCGGCTGGCGGGCGTACTGGCGGGTGTCGTAGATCGACGCGATCACGTCGCTTGTAAGCGGCTTGACCGTGTGGTACTTCCACGCGGGCACCGACGACAGAAAGATCACGCCGTGATCGTCGGTGACGATCATCGGCTCGGACGCATCGGCGCCCTGGAACCATTCGAGATTCAGCTTGACCACAGCCACGCCGACGATCTTTCCGTCGCGGCGCACCGGCTGCGAGATGTAGTAACCGGGATCGAGCGAGGTCGTGCCGATACCGAAGAAGCGCCCCACCTTGCCTTTGATCGCTTCGACAAAATACGGCCGGAACAGATACTCCTGGCCGATGAAGCTGTCGGGCTGATCGAAGTTGCTCGCGGCCACGCAGCGGCCCGACGCCGTCACGAGATACGCGACATTCGCGCGAGCGCGGCGGTTCAGATCAGCGAGATATTGATTGGCGCGAGCGACATTGCTCGCGTCGGGATCGACGAGCACATCCTGCACGAGAGGATGTTCGCCGAGCAGATAAGGCAGCGACTCGTAGCGTTCGAGCGTGCTCTTGAGCGTGGCAGTGGTGCGGTCCGCGCGCACTGCAGCGTTGCGCCGCAGCGTGTCGATACCGTGCTGCCACGTGATGGTCCACGTGAGTCCGCAGGCCGCCACGAGCCCGGCGACAAGCGCAAACAGGATCAGCAGGCGGCGCGTCACGATGGTGGAATTCGTTCGATGAGGATCGCCTATTGTGGCATATCGCTCCTCATCGTCGAACGCGTCGAGCGCTTCCGCCGCATTCGTAGCAAGCGGCGCCGCGCCATGTTGCCGCGGCGCCGCTTTCATGGCTCAGACCTCGGCCGTTTCGGTAACGGATACATCGCGACTCAGCGCAGCGCGCAGCTTCGAGCGATCCAGTTCCTTTTCCCATGCCGACACGACAACCGTCGCCACGCCGTTGCCGACGATGTTCGTCAGCGCGCGGCATTCGCTCATGAAGCGATCGATGCCGAGAATCAGCACCATGCCCGACAGCGGGATCGTCGGCACGACGGCGAGCGTCGCGGCCAGCGTGATGAAGCCTGCGCCCGTCACACCGCTTGCGCCCTTCGACGTCAGCATCGTCACCGCGAGCAGGGTCAGCTGCTGGCCCCACGTCAGGTCGGTGTTCGTTGCCTGCGCGATGAACAGCACGGCCATCGTCATGTAGATGTTGGTGCCGTCGAGGTTGAACGAGTAACCCGTCGGCACGACGAGGCCGACCACCGAGCGCGAGCAGCCGAGCTTTTCGAGCTTCAGCATCAGTTGCGGCAGCGCCGCTTCCGACGACGACGTGCCCAGCACGATCAGCATCTCTTCCTTGATGTACGCGACGAAGCGCAGGATGTTGAAGCCCACCATGCGCGCGATGATGCCGAGCACCACCACGACGAACACGATCGACGTCAGATAGAACGTGCCGATCAGCTTGAGCATCGGGATCAGCGAGCCGATGCCGTACTTGCCGATGGTGAACGCCATTGCGCCGAACGCACCGATCGGCGCGAGCTTCGTGATGATGCCGACCATGCCGAACAGGATGCTCGACAGGCTTTCGATGAAGCTCGTCACCGGCTTGCCGCGCTCACCCACATGCGTGAGCACCGCGCCGAACAGCAGCGCGATCAGCAGGATCTGCAGGATTTCGCCTTGCGCGAACGACGACACCAGCGTGTCCGGGATGATGTGCATCAGGAAGTCGACCGTCGACTGGCCGTGCGCTTTCGCAGCGAACGACGCGACTTCCTTGCCGTTGAGCGTCGCGGGATCGACGTTGAAGCCGACGCCCGGACGCAGCAGGTGCGTCGCGGCGAGCCCGAGAATCAGCGCGAACGTCGAGACGATTTCGAAGTACAGCAGCGCCTTGCCGCCGACGCGTCCGACCTTCTTCATGTCTTCCATGCCGGCGATACCCGTCACGACAGTACAGAAGATGATCGGCCCGATCACCATCTTGATGAGCTTGATGAACGCGTCGCCGAGCGGCTTCATGTCGGTGGCGAGCGCGGGATAGAAGTGCCCCAGCGCAATGCCGATGATGATCGCGACGATCACCTGCACGTAGAGGACTTTATAAATAGGTTTCTTCACGATGGTGTTCCTGCAATGGAGTAAAGCCAGGGTGGACCGAAAGGCCCAGGCACTCAGCGCATGACGAACGGTGGATCGTGCGTCTTGCGCAGTGAACAGGCCGCGCGACAGACGACGAAATCAGAAGGACCAGAACAGGAACTCAGGCATCGTTGTCTCCTTGCTTTGTTGTGTACGGGCCGTTGCGGCCGCGTTTTCTATTTGCAAGGTCAATGCCAGCGTTTATTTCCCGCTTAATTCGTTGATTCGAAAGGCAATTTTGAGACACACGAAGATCCGGACTTCCGGGTTTCCGGAAATCCGGAATCCAGGCGTCCGGATTCCCGAACGCCTTATCCCATAAGGCTTAGGGCTTACCCTAACCTATCCTTGAGCGCCTTCCTCGAGCACGAGCAGGTTCTCGTGCGAAAAACCGAGCGCCACCGGCTGACCGCGTTCGGGCAAACGCCGGTTTGGATCGTTGAAGATATCGAGCGAAATCACTTCGTCTTTGACGCGCGTACGGATACGCACGATCGCGCCGAGGAAGCTCACCTCTTCGACGGTCGCCGTCAGCGTGTTGCGTCCCGCGGCGGGCGCTTCCAGCACGATCGCCTCAGGACGCAGCGCGAGCATGCGCTTCTTGCCGGCGTCGTCGGCGGGCAGCGACTGTGTGGTGCGCAGTTCCTGACCGTCGACCGCCATGCGTCCCGTCGACGGATCGATCACATGACCCGACAGAATGTTCAGTGTGCCGACGAACGACGCGACGAAACGCGTGCGCGGATAGTTGTAGATCTCGAGCGGCGTGCCGACCTGCTCGACGCGCCCTTCGTTCATCACGACGATGCGGTCGGAAATCGACAGTGCTTCTTCCTGATCGTGCGTGACGAAGATCGACGTGATACCAAGCTCGCGCTGCAACGCGCGGATGTCCTGCCGCAGCGAAATGCGGATCTTCGCATCGAGCGCCGACAGCGGCTCGTCGAGCAGCAGCACTTGCGGTTTGCCCGCAAGCGCGCGCGCCAGCGCGACGCGCTGCTGCTGGCCGCCCGACAGTTGCCACGGATAACGCTCGCCCAGATGCGGCAGCTTGATCAGCTGCAGCATTTCATCGACGCGCTGTTTGATCTCGCTCTGCGGCCGGTTCGCGATCTTCAGCCCGAAGCCGATGTTCTCCGCGACGGTCATGTTCGGAAACAGCGCGTACGCCTGGAACACCATGCCGACCTTGCGCTGCCGCGTGCGCAGATGCGTGACGTCGCGACCGTCGAGACGGATCGTGCCGCGCGTCGGCGTTTCGAAGCCGGCGATCATCCGCAGCACCGTCGTCTTGCCGCAGCCCGACGGCCCGAGAAACGTGATGAACTCGCCGCGCTCGATCTTCATGTCGAACTGATGCAGCGCCGTGTTCGCGCCGAACGTCTTGTGCAGACTGTCGATTTCAAGGAATGCCATGATGTTGCCCCAGTCTCACATTCAAGGTTTCTGCGCGGCGAGCGTGCGCGCGGAGCCGAACACCTGAATCAGCCCCATCGACGCCCACGTGACGGCGAATGCAATGATCGCGAGCGCCGATGGCTCGTAAGCGCGGTTCGCGCCGATCAGTTGCAGATACGGACCGAACGCCGGACGGTCCAGCAGACTCGCGAGCGTGAACTCGCCGATCACGACGGCAAAGGTGAGAAACGCGCCCGACAAAATGCCCGAGCGGATGTTCGGAAAGATCACCTTGAACAGAATGGTCGGCCAGTTTGCGCCGAGACATTCGGCAGCTTCCGTCAGCGAGCGGATATCGACGGCGCGCAGGCCCGCGTCGACGGCACGGTACATGTACGGCAGCGACAGCGTCACGTAGCCGAATACGAGCAGCAGATCCGTCGCGCGCTCGTTCGACGTGAGCGGCAGGATCGAACTGCTGTTGTAGATGCGCAGATAGCCGAACACGATCACGATCGCGGGCACGACGAGCGGCAGCAGCGTGATGAACTCGACGATGCCGCGCAGCTTCGGCAGACGCAGCTGCACCCAGTACGCGGTCGGCACGACGAGCAAAATGCCGACGACGATCGTCAGCAGCGCCATCAGGATCGAATAGCCGAACGACGCCTGAAAATGCGAATCGGTGAGCACGACCTTGTAGGCGTCGAAGCTGTATGTGCCGCGCCGCATGCGCAGGCTGAATTCGAACGTCGCGATCAGCGGTATCAGGAAATAAAGCGAACCGACGATCATCGCGGTCCACGCGCCCACGCGCGATTGCCTGTTCATCGACGTCCCCTTTCAGCGCGTGAGCGCAGCCAGATATAGCCGCCGTTCGACAGCCCCGTCACGAGAATCATGCCTAGCGCGAGCGCATAGCCGAGGTTCTGGTTGTGCAGCACGTCGCCGCGAATCTGCGCATACAGCAGGATCGTCACGATGTTCAGCGAACTGCCCGTCAGCGCATACGCCGTCGCGACCGCACCGAACGAGTTCGCGAACAGCAGCAGCGTCGCGCCGAGCACGCTCGGCCACAGCACGGGCAACGCGACGTAACGCCAGTACTGATACGCGGTGCCGCCGAGGCAATCGCACGCTTCGCGCCATTCGCGCTTGAGACCGTCGAGCGCGGGCGTGATGATCAGCACCATCAACGGAATCTGGAAGTACAGATAGGTGAGCGTCAGCCCCCAGAAGCTCAGGATGCTGAAGCCCGTCGAATAGAGATTGATGTCCGCGTACTTTTTCAGCAGCACAGTCACCAGACCGACGCGGCCCAACGTGCAGATGAATGCGAACGCGAGCGGCACGCCCGCGAAATTCGATGCAACGCCGGAAAACGTCAGCAGCGTCGGACGAATCCAGCCGGGCAGCTTGCCATGCACGGCCGCCCATGCGAGCAGCGAGCCGAACAGCGCGCCGCCCAACGCGGAGGCCGCGCTGACCTTGAAGCTGATCCAGTACGCGTCGAGCGTGCCTTCATGGAACAGCTCGCGCATGTTGGCGAACGTGAAGTGGCCTTGCGCATCCTGGAACGCGCCGACCATCAGGAACCCCGTCGGCAGGATCAGGAATAGCAACGCAAAAATGAAGAACGGCATCACGCCGATCCACGTCCAGATGGGCGACGCCCGACCCGGGCCATCGACCTTCGGCGCAGGTTGCGGCACGGACGGAACCATCAGGTCCGCCTGACCGCCCGGCCCGGCTTCCGATGAAGCGCTCATAACTCACCCTCGAACAGACTCAACCGCTTCGCCTCGCCGTGCTGGCCGGCGGGCGATGCGGACGCGCGCGTCGCCCGCATCGCCTGATTACGCAGCGCTTATTTGACGCGTTACTTGACGTTCGCGCCGACTACCTGGTCCCACTGCTTCGTCACGACATCCTTCGTCGCGTCCTGCTGCTGCAGCGTCGGGAACACCGCGTTCTTGTACGCGGATGCGGGCGGCAGCTTGTCGAGCAGCGCCTGCGGCACCTTCTTCTGCGAGACGAGTTCGTTGTAGCGGATCGGGTGGCAATAGCCCGTCAGCCAGCCGATCTGGCCTTCGTCCGAGTACAGGTATTCCATCCACAGCTTCGCGGCGTTCGGATGCGGCGCGTACGCGCTGATTGCCTGCACGTAGACGCCCGCGACGACGCCCGTCTTCGGCACGACCACCTGCACCTTCGGATTGCCCTTCAGCGTGTCGCGATCGGCGAGCGCGTTGTAGTCCCAGCGCACGATGATAGGCGTCGTGCCTTGCGCGAGCGACGCCGCCTTGCCGATCACGGGCACGAAGTTGCCGTTCTTGTTCAGATCGGCGAAGTACTTGAGACCGGCTTGCGCAGCCTTGCTCGCGTCACCCTTCGATGCCGACAGACCCGCTGCGTACACGCCTTGAATCGCCTGGTTCGCCGAGCGCGGATCGCCCGCGAGCGACACGGCGTTCTTGTAATCTGCCTTCTGCAGATCGCTCCAGTCGGTCGGAACCTTGTCGATCATGTCGGCGTTGACTTCGAACGACAGCACGCCGTAGTAGTCGCCGTACCAGTAGCCTTCGGCGTCCTTGTTGTCGTTGGGGATCGACTTCCACGTCGCGACCTTGTACGGCTGCAACAGACCTTGCGCCTTCGCCGCCGGACCGAACGACAGACCCACGTCGATCACGTCGGGCGCCTGCGGACCCTTGTTGCCCTTGTTCGCCTTGATCGCTTCGATCTCGTCGCCGGAGCCGGCATCGGGATTCAGTTCGTTGACCTTGATGCCGTACTTTTTCTGGAAGTCCGCGATCATCGGGCCATAGCCGCACCAGTCGTGCGGCAGCGCGATCACGGTGAGCTGACCTTCCTGCTTCGCTGCCGCGACGAGCGCTTCAGGCGGCGCAGCAAGGACATGGCCTGCGGCGGCCACGCCGGACGCCAAAAGGAAACAACGCAACGTGGTCGGTTTCATAGTGTTCTCATCCTTTGCCGAAAATTGCTACGTTAGGAAAACTGCCTTTCGACGTCTTTCTTTGCGTGTGCGGGCACGCTTTTCGTTTAGCTCACGACGTCCGCGCCGATCATATCGAGGCGATCGGTACAAATCATGTCAACGCCCCACTTCGCGAGTTCGCGTGCGCGCGCGGGGTCGTTGACGGTGTAGGCGAGCACGCGCAAGCCGGCGTCGCGAATCGCGCGCACGTTCTGCTGCGTCAGGTGCTTGTGATCGGCATGCAGCGACACGCATGCGAGTTCGCGCACGATGGAAAGCCAGTCGTCGGGCAGCGCCTCGAACAGCATGCCGCGCGGCAGCGACGGCGCGGCATCGCGCGCGGCCTTCAGTGCATCGAATGAAAAGGATGACAGCAGCGGCTTCTGCGCGCGCCACAGGTCTTTCGCCGCAAGCGCGACAAGCTCGCCGGTTATTTCATCGCGGCCGGGACAAGGCTTGATTTCAATGTTCGCTGCAATCGCTTCGGTTGCGCAGCGCGCGGCGATCTGCGCGAGCGTCGGCAGTCGTTCGTCCGCGAAGCGTGCGTCGAACCATGCGCCTGCATCGAGCGATGCAAGCTGTTGCCACGTGTGATCCGCTGCGGGACCGCGACCGTTCGTCGTTCGATCGAGGTCGTCGTCGTGCAGCAGAAAGATCTGGTTGTCGGAAGAAAGCTTCGCGTCGAACTCGATCATCCTGTAGCCGAAGCGCGCACACATCTCGAAGCCCGCGAGCGTGTTCTCCGGCGCGAGCTTGCCGCCAATGCGATGTGCGACGCGCCGCGGATACGGCCAGTCTGCGGATAATGCCTGATCGATCCCGTTGCCCATCGTGCTTGCCTTCACAAAGATCTGATGGAACTGCAGCCTGCATTCGACGGCGCGTGATGCACCGTTCTATCTTATTCTGAGGATCGCGAAAGGTTGGTCTTCCGGACGCGATGCGACGCAGGCTTGTCATTGCACGACATTCGTCTTGCCGGAACATCGCACTGCGCGTATTTCATTTCGTTTTCGAAAATGCGCTGTTCGCGATGTTTCAAATCGGGCGCGAATGCCTCAGAATGCGAAGGCTAAATTCAAATACCCAAAGTTGCAAGCTCCCAAAAAAATACAACCTCAAAGGGACACAGGCGAAGCGCTGTCATGCGTTTTGACATAGCTTCGACACATTCGCCTGGTAGTCATCCTGTTCGGGAATACGCTGATAAAACGCGCAATACGGGCAGGACGAAAACGTCAAATACGAACAGGCGAGGAACGATACGCATGTGGCAGGAAGACCGTCATCAGAGAATACGCGCGCTGCTCTCGACCCTCAAACGCGTGTCGACGGAGCGCATCATGGCGGACCTCGGCGTATCGCGCGAAACCGTGCGGCGCGATCTGCTCGACCTCGAAGCGCTCGGTGAATTGCGTCGCGTGCATGGCGGCGCGATCAGGCCCGCCGACGAAGCGCCCATCGCCGAACGTGCGCAGACGCACGTGAAATCGAAGAAGGCGATTGCGAAGGCTGCGACGGGTGTGGTCGCGAGCGGCCAGACGTTGTTCATCGATGCGGGCACGACGACAGCGGCACTCGCCGACGAACTCGCGAAGCTCGCGAACCTCACCATCATCACCAACTCGATCGACGTCGCGATGAAGATGCGCGGCGCGCCGGACCAGCGCGAATCGTGGGCGAACGAAGTAATTCTGCTGGGCGGCTCGATCAGCGACCGTGCGCTATCGACCACAGGCGACACGACCATCCTCGACATCCAGCGATATCGCGCGGATATCGCGTTGCTGTCGCCCGTCGGTGTCGATGCAAAAAATGGCGCGAGCAATTACGACCGCGCGGAAACGGAAGTCGCGCGCGCGATGGTGGCGAACGCGGACAGCGTCGTGATACTCGCGGATTACAGCAAGATCGGACAGCGCAGCCGCATCGCGTACTGTGCGCCTGAGAAGATCGATCTGCTGATAACGAATCGCAAAGCGGCAGACGTTGCCACTTTTACGCAGATCAAGCGCAAAGTGGGCAAGGTGATACTCGCGTGAATGCGTGTGCCGTCCGCGTCATTCATGGCGGTTGAGTGAGCGTCACGGCAGGCACCGCGTCATGCATGCGCTTGCGCAAGCGCGTATCGTGCAGCGCGCCCGCTGCGTCGAGTACGGGATACGCAGTCGAACAAAACAGCGAGTTGAGCCGCTTCATGTCGCTGATCACATCCAGATGCAGTGCGCTCGTTTCGATGCTGCGCAACGTCTCTCCGGCGAGCCGGTCGAGATGCTTGTACGAGTACGCGCGCTCGAGATCGCGAAAGCGCTCTTTCTCCGCGAGCAGCAGTTCGGCGCAGCGCAGGTCGTTGTTCAGAAATACCGACATGCCCAACTGAAGATTGCCGACGAGCCGTGTATGCAGGTCGTCGAGTTCGGCGAGACCTTCTTCGGAAAACGCGAGGCGGTGCGCAATCTTCTTCTCTTCGATGTCGGTGACGATGCGCTCGATAATGTCGCCCGCATGTTCGAGGTTGATGGTCAGCGCGATGATATCCGTCCAGCGGCGGCTGTCGGCGTCATCGAGCTGTTCGCGCGAAACGCGCGCCAGATACGCCTTGACCTCCGCATACAGATGATCGACATCGTCGTCCATGCGGATCGTGTCGCGTGCCTTGTTCGGATCGTTGTGATGGATCAGATGCGAGACGTTGTCGAGCATCGCGCGCACGATGTCGCCGATCCGCAGCACTTCGCGCGCGGCGTTGGCCAGCGCGAGCGTCGGCGTCGCGATGGAAGCGGTGTCGAGATGGATCGGATGAAGCTGGCCGTTCGGCTCTGGCCGCTCCGGCAAAACGCGGCAACTGGCGCGTGCGACGGCGTCGATCAGCGGCAGGCACGCGCAGCAGCGCAGCGTGTTGTAGATCACGTGGAAGCCGACCACGGCCTCCCGCGGATTGTTGATCAATACAGGCAGGCCGCGCGCGAGCAATGATGTGAACGGCAGGATCAGCAATGCGCCCGCCAGCTTGAATGCGAGGCTGCCAAGCGCAAGACGGCGCGCCGCCGTGTTCTGCGCGAGTGTGCCTGCAAGTGCAAGCAGGCCGCTGCCGAGATTTGCGCCGATCACCAGACACAGCGCCACCTTCAACGAAATCACACCCGACGACGCGAGCGTCGCCGTCAACAGCACGGCTGCCAGACTCGAATATGAAATGACGGCGAAGGTCGCGCCGACCAGCGCGTCGAGCATCGTGTCGCCCGTCAATGCGCCGAACATCACGCGCACGCCGGCGCCGTGCATCATCGGCTGCGCGCTTTCGACGATCAGATGCAGCGCCAGCAAGATCAGCCCCAGGCCGATCGCCGTGCGTCCCACCTGGCCCAAACGGTTCTGCTTGCGAGAAAGAAAGAGCGGCACGCCGAAGACGATCAGAAACGGCGACAGCCACGACAGATCCAGTGTGAGAATGCGCGCCATCAGCGCCGTGCCGACATCGGCGCCCAGCATGATGGCGAGACCACATGCGAGCGGCAGCATACCCTGTGCCGCAAACGAGGTGACGATCATCGCAGTCGCGTTGCTGCTCTGCACGAGGCTCGTGACGCCGACGCCCGCCGCAAAGGCCTTCACGCGGCTGTTCGTGCTGCGCGCCAGCGCGCGGCGCAGATCGGCACCCCACACGCGCAGAATGCCGGTGCGCACGATATGCGTGCCCCACACCAGCAACGCGACACCCGACAGCAAGTTCAGCAGAATCAGCATAGGCACGACGCACCAGGACTCCCGCGATTGCCCAGGATGCCTGCGCCGTCATGACTGGACGCATGCGTCCCGAACTCTTGCTGCCTAGTGTTGCACAATTCTGCGTTTTTGTACTTTTGTGCGTTTTGCTGTTTTGTGGCATTTGCAACAGATTGTGTACACGCGCCACCCGTCGCCGAAAACAAAAAAGCCCGCTTTCGCGGGCTTTTTCTTCAAGCTGCTGCTAGTGCGGTCGACGTTCAGACCACACCGGCATCATGTGCCTGCACATCGGCGTGATAGCTCGAACGCACCATTGCGCCGACGGCCGCGTGCGTGAAGCCCATCTTGTACGCTTCTTCTTCGTACATCTTGAACGTGTCCGGATGCACATACGCGCGCACGGGCAAATGGTGCTCGGACGGCTGCAGATACTGGCCGATCGTCAACATGTCCACGTTGTGCTCGCGCAGATCGCGCATCACTTGCAGGATCTCTTCTTCCGTTTCGCCGAGGCCGACCATCAGACCGGATTTCGTCGCGACGTTCGGATGCAGCGCCTTGAAGTCCTTCAGCAGCTTCAGCGAATGCGCGTAGTCCGAACCCGGGCGCGCTTCCTTGTACAGACGCGGCACCGTTTCGAGGTTGTGGTTCATCACATCGGGCGGCGCCGCATTCAGAATGCCGATCGCGCGATCGAGACGGCCGCGGAAGTCCGGCGTCAGAATTTCGATGCGCGTTTCCGGCGACAGCTCGCGCGTTTTCTGAATGCACTCGACGAAATGCGCCGCACCGCCGTCACGCAGATCGTCGCGGTCGACGCTGGTGATCACCACGTACTTGAGCTTCAGCGCAGCGATGGTGCGCGCGAGGTTGCCCGGTTCTTCCGGATCGAGCGGATCGGGACGGCCGTGACCGACGTCGCAGAACGGGCAGCGGCGCGTGCACTTGTCGCCCATGATCATGAACGTCGCGGTGCCCTTGCCGAAGCATTCGCCGATGTTCGGGCAGCTCGCTTCTTCGCACACCGTATGCAGATTGTGTTCGCGCAAAATCTGCTTGATCTCGTAGAAACGCGAATTGCCCGTCGCGGCCTTCACGCGGATCCAGTCGGGCTTCTTCAGCTTTTCGATGGGGACGATCTTGATCGGAATGCGCGCGGTCTTGGCTTGCGCCTTCTGCTTGGCGGTAGCGTCGTAAGCTGCGGGAGCAGCGCCGTTGACGGGACTCGAGGCTGCGGGATTCGCGGTAACGTCAGTCATTCGTTCGTTCCAGTCAGGCGGTGATGGCACCGGCCTGCGGTTGGCCGACGGCTGCGGGGATGCCGTCGATGTTGGCGATGAGGCTTGCTGCAAGGGTTCGGGCTACGTCGTCCCAGCCGGCTGCGACGCCGAGCGTCGCCATGTCGACTGTTTCGAGCCCCGCGTAACCACACGGATTGATGGCGAGAAACGGCTGCAGGTCCATTTTCACGTTCAGGCTGACGCCGTGATAGCTGCAACCATTACGGATCTTCAGGCCCAGCGCGGCGATCTTCGCGCCGGCGTGCAGCCCGGCGTTCGGCTGATCGGGCGAAACGTAGATGCCCGGCGCGCCCGCCTTGCGTTCACCGGCGAGATTATACGCCGCGAGAGTGTCAATCACGGCCTGCTCGATCCGCGTCACCAGCTCGCGCACCATCAGCTTGCGACGCCGCAAATCGAGCAGCAGATAACCGACCACCTGGCCCGGACCGTGATACGTGATCTGTCCCCCGCGATCGACCTTGACGAGCGGAATGCCGCTGTCGGCGGCCAGCAGATGCGCGGGATCGCCGGCCTGGCCGAGCGTAAAAACGGGCGGATGTTCGACCAGCCAGATTTCGTCCGATGTTTCGGACGTGCGCGAATCGGTGAACGCGCGCATCGCGTCGAAGCTGGCCTGATAGTCCTCCGACCCGCGCCAGCGCACGATCACCGGCTGCGCGGCTGCGTCAGACCCAGCAGCGACGGGCTCGACAGGACTGGAAGATTCGGGGGAAGGTGAAACCGGCGTGGCACACATGATTGCGGCAGTTTACCGAAATCCGGCGTGCCTCGCCGAGCGCGAAGGCAATAAGTGGGATCTGATTTGTGAATCAGACGGTGCGCCATCCGGAGCGCAGCCACGCCCCGAACCGATCGCCGACCCGCGCGAACCAGTTGAGCGCCTTTTGATCCGGCCGCGTCGGCACGTGGAATGCGACTCGCGCCTGCGTGCCGCGCTCGACGGACAGCCACAGCCGCTCGCCGCGCCGCAGACGCAGCGTTTTGCCCGGTTCGAGCCAGTAATCTTCAACATCGTCGCTGCGCGTCACCCACACCGCGCCGCCCGACACGGCCAGCCGCGTGCTGCGGGTGACCTTCATCGGAACGGTTTCACCGGCTACGATTTCAAACGTGATGCTAGAGGAAATTTCTCGCATGATGGCCTCGCCAAAAATCGTTTCATGGCTACAATCGTAGGCGTGACAAGGGTTTACGCCAAACGATCATTTTTCACGGTTATGTGAGAAAAATTGCGATGGATCTCCGTCAACTACCTGCACTGAACGCGATCAAGGCCTTCGAGGCCGCTGCCCGCCACGAGAGCTTCTCGCGCGCCGCCGACGAGCTGTACGTCACGCATGGCGCCGTCAGCCATCAGATCCGCGCGCTCGAAGAGGAACTCGGCGTGAAGCTGTTCGCGCGCGACGGCAAGCGCGTGCGGCTCACCGATATCGGCCGCCGTTACGCCGCGCAGGTGCGCACGGCGCTGATTTCGCTGGCGGAAGCGACGCGCGAGATTCGCGCCGGCGACCGCGACAGGCGGCTCGTCGTGTCGATGCTGTCGTCGTTCGCGGCGCGCTGGGTGACGCCGCGCATCGGCCGGTTCATCGAGGCGAATCCGCAGTGGGATCTCGAACTGCTGTCGACCAACGCGCTGACCGATTTCGCCCGCGACGACGTCGATTGCGCGATCCGCTTCGGCTACGGCGACTATCCGGGGCTGCATGCGGAATTGCTGCTCGAAGAAGTGTTTTTCCCCGCGTGTTCACCGACGTTCAACGGCGGCAATCTGCCGAAAACGCCCGCCGATCTCGCAAACGTGCCGCTGCTGCGTTCCGACGACGAGCTATGGCGTCCGTGGTTCGACGCGGCTGGTCTGACCGACTTGCCCGAGCCGAAGCGCGGCGTGCTGTATCAAGATTCGTCGAATCTGCTGCAGGCGGCGATCGATGGACAGGGCGTCGCGCTCACGCGCCGTTCGCTGGCCATGCACGAAGTCGCGGCCGGCCGGCTCGTGCGGCTGTTCGATATCGACGGACCGAGCCCGTGGCAGTACTACTTCATCTGCACGCCGCAGTTGATGCAGACAGCGCGTGTGAAGGCGTTTCGGGATTGGGTGTTCGATGAAGTCGGGCGCTTCAGGCTGCTATTCGAGAAAGCGTGCACCGAGAATGCGATGCGCTCGGCGACGGATGGCGCCGACACGCGTGAACCGAACGCATTGCACGTCCAGCTTCCGGCTGCGCAGGCGGAGCGCTGACACGCGCCGCCCACTCGCCGAGAATTACAGCACCACCTTGACCATCGGATGCCCGGTCAGCGCCCGATAAATGTCGTCCAGATGCTCGCGATTCAGCGCCCGCACCGTCACCGTCAAACCGGTGTAGTTGCCGCCGCTCGACGGCCGCACTTCGACACGCTCCGCGTCGAATTCGCCGTCGAACTGGCGGATCACCTCGACGATCGTCGTCTGGAAATCCGGGTGCGACTTGCCCATCACCTTGATGGGGAAATCGCACGGAAAATCTATCAATGATTCGTTCACGGGACTCATCCTCGACTCCTTTACTCACCGCACGCAATCACCCTATATGATTGCGCGCGGCGAAAAAGCAAGCCGCAGATTCTTGCTTTTCGACTTGTCTACGGCTTACTTCTTCTTGTTGAACATCAGCATCATCGAATCCCACACGCGGCCGACGATGCCCGCCTGCGGCACAGCCTGCAGCGCGACGAGCGGCACTTGCGCGAGCGTCTTGCCGTCGGCGACGAACTTCACCGTGCCGACCTGCTGGCCCTGCGAAATCGGCGCGATCAGCGGTTCGGCGTGCTCGACCTGCGGCTTGACCTTGTCGGCCATGCCCTTCGGCAGCGTGATGTACTGGTCGGTCGTCACGCCGAGCTTCACGGTGTCTTGCGAGCCCTTGTAGACGCGCGGCGTCTCGACGACCTGATTCGCCTTGTACAGGCGCACCGCGTCGTACGCGGAGTAGCCGTAGTTCAGCATCTTCAGGCTGTCCTGCACGCGGTCGTGTTCCTTCTGCTCGCCCATCATCACCGACACCAGACGGCGCGACGCATCGGGGACGCCCGGCAGCGAACGCTTCGCGCTCGCGATCAGGCAGTAGCCGGCCGCTTGCGTGTGACCCGTCTTCAGGCCGTCGACGGTCGGGTCGATCCACAGCAGACGGTTGCGGTTCGGCTGCTTGATCTTGTTATACGTGAATTCCTTGACCGAGAAGATGTTGTAGTAATCCGGGTAGTCGCGGATCAGGCGCGCCGACAGGATGGCGAGGTCGCCCGCCGTCGTGTAGTGCTGCGGATCGGGCATGCCGTTCACATCGGCGAAGTGCGTGTTCTTCATGCCGAGCTTTTGCGCTTCCGCGTTCATCATGTTGACGAACTGCGCTTCGCTGCCGCCGACCAGTTCGGCCAGCGCGATCGCGGCGTCGTTACCCGACTGCACGATCATGCCGTACACGAGGTCGTGCACCGTCACGGGCTTGTTCGCCTCGATGAACATGCGCGATTCGTCGTTGCGCACGCGGCGCACCGCTTCGCTCGGATTGATCGACTGATCCATCGTGATCTTCTTCGACGCCAGCGCTTCGAACGTGAGATACGCGGTCATCAGCTTGGTCAGCGAAGCCGGTTCCACGCGCTCATCGGCATTGGCGGAAGCGAGCACCTGGTTGCTGGTGGCATCGACGAGCACCCACGAGCGTGCGTTCACGCCCGGCGGCGGCACTTGCGCGAACGCGGTGCCGGCGACCAGCGCGGCCGGCAGCGCGAGACCCAGCGCGAATTTGCTGGCGGCGGATTGCGGAACGAAGGAAGCGAGACGGGCGAGGCTGACGGAGCCGGAGTTCGAAAAGCGCATAGGGTGGATTCGGGCAGAAATGTGCTGGGCGCGCAAAAGGGTGCGCAGTTCGGAGGATTCGCGTGATGCCGGACTAACAGTCGCCGCCGCAAGGAAGCGGCGTCGTTTCGACTGCTCGTCAGACTGTCTGCCACGCGGTCGGTTCGCGCAGCGCGCCTCGCATCTCGCGCCGAATTCGCCGCCATGAACTCACGAGCAAGGCGATTCGATCCACCAGACGGGCAACGCTGCGCCCAAAAAAGAGCGCTCATTATACGCGCGGCCGCCTGACAATTTGCCCTACGCCTTTGAGTTTTCCCGCTATTTCCGAGGGTTTTTTGCAACATGAGCGGCACGCGGCCGCTCATTATTCCGGTCATTTTTTCGCTTATTTTCCGGATACGTCAGCGAGGCGTAATCAACGCCACGCGTCGACGATGATGCGCTTCAGAATATGCAGCTTGCGATGCAGAAAATGCTCGGCGCCCGGAATCACGACGACGGGCAGTTCCTGCGGCTGCGCCCAGTCGAAAACCGACTGGATCGGCACCGTATCGTCGGTTTCGCCGTGAATCACGAGCGTGTTTTCCGGCACGGGCGCGACGTCCCAGCGGCTCGCCGCCGTGCCGACGAACACCATCCGCTCGATCTCCTGCCCTTCCTCGCGCAGCCGCGCGGCAACGTGCGACAGCACGAACGTGCCGAACGAAAAGCCCGCGAGCACGAGCGGCAGATCGGCCTGACCCGGCTGCGCGCGCATGTGGTCGAGCACGGCGCGCAAGTCGTCGCGTTCGCCGACGCCCGCGTCATGCGTGCCCTGCGTTTCGCCGACGCCCCGAAAATTCGAGCGATATGTGATGTAGTTCAGCCCGACCAGCGTGCGCGCGAGCGTCTGCGCGACCTTGTTGTCCATCGTGCCGCCAAAGAGCGGATGCGGATGCGCGACGAGCGCGATGCCGCGCGGCGCAGCGCCGCCGTCGCGGCTGGCGTCGGGGGCGTCGACGGCCACTTCGATCTTGCCCACCGGGCCGTCGATCAGATATTTCTTCGTGTGTACGTTCATCTTGTGTGGACAGGTGACGCGGTTAGCAGTGGATCAACGGTCGATCAGCAGCCGCTCGACGATCTTGCCGTTTGCCAGATGCGAATCGACGATTTCGTCGATATCGGTCTTGTCGACGTACGTGTACCAGACGCCTTCCGGATACACGACGATGGTCGGACCTTCCTCGCAGCGGTCCAGACACCCCGACTTGTTGATACGCACCTGGCCGGGACCGGCAAGGCCGAGCTGCTTCACGCGTTTCTTCGCGTATTCCTGCATTTCCTGCGCATTGCAGTTCGCGCAGCTAGGACGCGACGCGCCCGGTTCGCGCTGGTTCAGACAGAAAAAGACGTGATGCTTGAAGAAGGAATCCATGATGGCTGACGTGTGAGATCCGTCGCGAGGCGCGCAGCATGCATTGCGCGGCCCGCCGGAAGCAGGGATAAGAGGTCCCGTCGATTATAACGACGGGGCTCGAACATCGCAGATCGCTGCTGACGCGCCGTCACGCGCGCGACCCGCGCCGTTTCGACAGCAATGCCCGTTCCGCCGACAAACCGACCCACACGAGCACAGCATACGGCCACATCCACGCGAGCCAGCGCGCGAGCCCGTTGAAATGCAGATAGCGCCCTTGCCGCCAGTCGGCGAGCACGACGTCGAAATACGGATTCACGGGTAGCAGATTGACGAACACGAGCGACAGGCCGAGCGCAACGGCCGCGAGCGCGGCGCGCGAACTGCGCGGCAGCTTCAACGTCAGCAACATCGCGACAAAGCCGCTGACAAGGCCGATCAGCGCGCCCGGCGTCGCCCAGTTGAACGCGAGCCCCGATTGCGATTGCAGGAAGGTCGCGCCCGCTTTCACCGCGAGCGTCGCCACGACGAACGCGATCAAAAGGCGCACGCGCGGCGCGCGCTCGCGCATCGGCAGCGACGCGAGCGCGCCCGCCGCCAGCAGGTTGAGCGCCGTGATGACGGCTTCCCACGCGTCGTCGGGCATCCACGCCGCGGCAAGCGCGGGCCACGCGGGCACGTGCCACGCAGCGGGCGTCCACGCGAGCAACGCGTCCTGCATCGTCGAATCGGAGCGCAGCCACAACTCGCGCGGCCATGTGCCGAGCCCGAGCAGCAATGGCGACGGATACATCGTCGCGAACGGCCACAAAGCCGCGAGGCCGATCACAGCCGTGCTGTCGCGTTCGAACCAGAGAAAGCGCATCCGGCGCAGCATCCCGCGATCGAGCAGCGCGCCCGTCAGCGGCGACATCAGCGTCGCGCCGAACAGCGCGCCCAGCGCATTCGCCGCGAGATCGAGATTCGACGCGACGCGCGTCGGCAGATAGGTTTGCACCGCTTCCATCACGCCTGACAGCAGCGTGCCGAGCCCGAACGCGAACGCGACGGCAAGCGCGCCGCGCCAGCGCGGATAAACGGCGAGCACGACGAGCGCGCCGAACGGCATGTAGCCGAGCACGTTCGTCACGACATCGAAAGCGGTCAGGTATTGCGGAACGGGATCGAACAGATAGTCGAGCGGCCCGAGGCCGAGCGAGCGCCAGCCATAGAACGGATACCACGATCCATACACGATCAGCGCCGCATACAGCACCAGCGCCTGCCTCGCGAACGCCGACGGACGACGCTGCCACGGCTTGTCAGCCATGCAGCGCCTCCGTGGCTGCGCGGCGACCCGTCATTGCTGCGCGACGAGCGCCTGCACGCCGAGCCATGCGGAAAGTTGCGCGACGAGGTCGTCGGTGGCGGCAGCGAGCGCACGCGCGCCGCCCGCCGCATCGGCCGAACTTGCGGGCGCGCGCGAGAGGAAGGTGCGCTGCCCGGCAACCTTGCCGCCGACGATCAGCGTCGCGCGCGCCGTCACGGAACCATGGCTTTCGGACTCGCCGTCGAAATCCTGCTCGAACACGTCGAGGTCCACCTTCAGCACGGGCGCGCTCACGCCGTCGGAGCCCGTGAGCACCGTGCCGCGCGACGACAGCGCGTTACGCAGACGCTGCGTCATCAGTTGCGCGGGCGGCATCGTCCAGTGGCTGTTCGCGTAGGCGGCCGTCTGCTGCGAATCGGAATAGCCGAGACGGTAAACGAGCTTGTCGGTATTGAGATTGGCGGGTGCCGTGACGTCGAGCACCTTGATGGCCGGCATCGTGCCCGTGCTGGACGGCAGCGGCGCCGGGCCGAAGTCGTAGCGGATGTCGGAGAGCGCCGCGGGATTGCCCGCGCAGCCAGCCAGCGCGCCGAGCGCAAGCAGCACGGCAGCGAGCGCGGCGCGCGAGGTGAAGAGTCGGTTGATCGAGCGTGTCATGCTGTTATTCCCTTAAATTCATTTGGCCGCGTGGCCAGCGGGCCACACGAAGCCCGGTTCGCCGGGGCCGGGCGCTGCGCGCGGCGCACCGAACAGCACGCTGTTCGGCGTCTCGCTGAAGGTGTCGGCGGCACGGTCGACGGAACGCACGGCAGAGCGCACGTCGTCGGCCAGCGAGTTCACGCGCGGCAAGGTGTCGTAACCGACGCGCGCCGAGATGTCCTGCAGCGTCGCGTTCATCGCCGTCAGCGCGTCGCCCGCCTGCTGCGCGGCCGTGCCGACCTTGTTCAGCGTGCCTTCGAGCGGACCGTCCGGGCGATTCAGGCTCGTGATCATCCGGTTCGTCGACGCAAGCGTCTGGTCCAGCTGATTGAGCGTGTTCGGCAGCTTGCCGACGGCGGGGCCCATCTGTGTCGTGAGCGTCGTGACGCCGTCAGCGGCGTGCTGCAGGCTTGCCGCCGTCGCCAGCAACTGGTCACGCATTTCCGGTGACAGCAGCGCGTCGACGTCGCGCACCGTCTTTTCGAGCTGCCGGATCAGGATGTCGCCGCGCGCCTGCAACTGGTCGAGCAGGCCCGGGCGCATCGGCAGTTGCGCAACGTTTTTCGCCGACGACGCGAGCGGCGACGTATCGCGCCCCGTATCGTCGAGCTGGATGAACGCGAGGCCCGTGACGCCCTGCAGCCCGAGGCTGCCGAACGTCGAATGCGTGATCGGCGCGTTCTTGTCGACGAGGATGCGGATCAGAATCTGCCCCGGATGTTCGCGGTCGAATTTGATCGACTGCACCTTGCCGACGTCGAGGCCGCGATATCGTACCGCAGCATCCGGGTACAAACCTGTGACATTGGTGCGTGCAATCAGATCGAAAGGTATGCGGACCGACCGGTCCACGTTGAACAGAAACGCCGCCGCGGCAATCGCAGCCACCATCACGACGGTGAAGAGCCCGGCCCAGAAGGCGTGTGATTTATTTTCCATTGTCAGGTTCCCTGGCGTTCATGGCGCGGTGCGCAGCGGAAGCGCTTCCGTCGCGGGTTCGAGCGCCTCGGGCGGCAATTTGCCGCGGCGTTCCGGCGACAACCCCTGCAACGCGAGCCGCCCGCGCAGTCCGAGAAAGTACTCGCGGATGAACGGGTGATCGAACCCCGCCACTTCCTCGACGGGCGCCGCCACGATCACCGTGCGGTCGGCGATCACGGCAACGCGCGTCGACAGCGCGACCATCGTGTCGAGATCGTGCGTCACCATGACGACCGTCAGGCCGAGCGCGCGATGCAGTGCGCTGATCAGTTCCACGAATTCGTCCGAGGCCTGCGGATCGAGG
The DNA here is from genome assembly GCF_030412785.1 of Paraburkholderia sabiae. NCBI lineage: Bacteria > Pseudomonadati > Pseudomonadota > Betaproteobacteria > Burkholderiales > Burkholderiaceae > Paraburkholderia > Paraburkholderia sabiae. Next base: position 288,132 of record NZ_CP125295.1, on the reverse strand, counting down.
CCTGCCGTCGGTTCGTCGAGAAACAGGAGTTCGGGTTCGAGCGCGATCGCGCGCGCGATGCCCACGCGCTTCACCATCCCGCCCGACAATGCAGCCGGCATCTTCGAAGCGTGCTTGCACGGCAGCCCGACCATTTCGAGCTTCAGCATCACGATGTCGCGCAGCAGGTCTTCCGGCACCTTGCCGAGTTCGCGCAGCGGCTGCGCGATATTGTCGAACACCGACAGCGACGAAAACAGCGCGCCGTGCTGGAACAGCATGCCCGAGCGCACGCGCATCAGGCGCGCTTCGTCGTCGTCGAGCTTCGACGTGTCCTCGCCGAACACCTTGATGCTGCCGGAAGTGGGCCGTTCAAGACCGAGAATCTGGCGCATCAGCGTGGTCTTGCCCGACCCCGAGCCGCCGACGATCGACACGATCTCGCCGCGCCGCACGTCGAAATCCAGATGCTGATGGACGACGTTGCGGCCGTAGCGTTTGCTCAGATTGCGCACCTCGATCACGGTTTCCGCGATCTCGGGCAGCGGCTGGTCCCGTACGGCAGTGGTGAGCGGCGCGATCATGACAACCCCACGTTCTGAAAGAGAATCGCGAACACGGCATCGGCGAGAATCACGATCGTGATCGACGACACCACGGAAGTCGTCGTGCCCTCGCCGAGACTCTGCGAATTGGCCTTGATGCGAAAGCCGAAGTGACAGCCGGCAATCGCGATCAGCATGCCGAACACCATGCCCTTGCCGAGCCCGATCCACAAGTTCGCGACGGGCACGACGCCCGGCAGCGCGCGAATGAAGTACGACACGTCGATCTGCAGCACGATCTTCGCGGCGAGCGCGCCGCCGAGCAGCGAGATGATGTTCGTCCACATCACGAGCAACGGCATCGCAAGGGACAGCGCGATCACGCGCGGCAGAATCAGACGCAGGCCGTGCGGAATGCCCATCACGCGCATCGCATCAAGTTCTTCCGTCACGCGCATCACGCCGATCTGCGCGGTGATGGCCGAACCGGAGCGCCCCGCGACGAGAATCGCCGACAGCACGGGCCCCAGTTCGCGCAGCACCGACATACCCAGAATATTCACGATGAACTGGTTCGCGCCGAACAGCCGCAGCTGCTGCGCGGACAGATAGCTCAGCACGATGCCGATCAGGAACGCGACGAGCGCCGTGATGGGGAGCGCCTGCGTGCCGGCGCTATACACATTCGCCGAAATCTCCTTCCACGGCGCGAGCTTCGGATTACGCGCGATCGACAGCAGGTCGAGGATCACGCGGCCGAACATCGCGACGCCGCCGTACACGTGCTCGAAGAAACTGAAGATGCCGAGGCCGAGCTTCGTGAACGGATCGAAGCGTTGTACGGCCTCCGGGCTCTCGCGTGCGGTGTCGAGCAAAGCGATGCGGTCGAAGATATCGCGCTGCGTGTCGTTGAGCGCGACGAGATCGCGCGGCAGCTTGTAGCCCCACACGCGCCACAGCGCCTGGCCGCCCACGTGATCCATGCGTTCGACTCGCGACAGATCCCACTGCGCAACGTGCGAGCGGCTGTCGACCAGTTCACGCAGACGTGGCAGCGCCTGTCCGTGCAGACGGTCGCGCGCGAGCGCGAGCGCCGTCCACTGGCCCGACAGGCGGACGATCTTGCCCTGGCTGCCTGCCGTGACTTCAAGTCCGGGAGGAGTGTCGTAGTTCAAGGATCGCGGGATCTCGTTATCGGATTAACGGGCATTGTAGCGAAGGGTTCGATAATGGGCCCTCGTGGTCTGCCTGTCTGAGCGGGGCGCCGCAAAACCGCACACGCCGCGCTGGCGGGCGCGCGCAACGTGCCGCTTCGCGATCTTGGGATCACGCTCGCTGGCGCAGTGGCTAAAATACGCTTCATGACTACCCCAACCTCCCCCAGCCCTTCGGGCGACTGGCGAATCGACCGGCAGCGCGCCGTTGCGCTGTTCGGCCCGGCCGCGCATGACTGGCCGATCGAAATCGTCGAAGAAACCGGCTCGACCAACGCCGACCTGATGGCGCGCGTGAAAGCGCTGCCGCGCGAACCGGGCGCGCTCGCGCGGCCGATCGTGCGCGTCGCCTATCTGCAGACGGCGGGACGCGGCCGGCGCGGCCGTCCGTGGTACGCGGAGCCCGGCAATGCGTTGCTGTTCTCGGTGGCGTGCGTGCTGCCGAGGCCGCTCGAAGGTCTCGCGGGATTGAGCCTCGCAGTTGGCGTCGCGCTTGTCGACGGCTTGCGCTCGCTGCCCGTCGACGGTCCCGGCCAGATCGCGCTGAAGTGGCCGAACGACGTGCTGCTCGAAGGCGACAAGCTGGCGGGCATCCTGATCGAAACGGCATGGAGTACGGCGGACGCAAGCGCCGTGGTGATCGGCATCGGCACCAACGTGAAAGGCGCCGACGAACTCGCGGCGAAAGTCGGCGCGCTCAACGCCGACGTGCCCGCGCAGGCACGCGGCGCGGTTCCGACGGCGCTGTCGCGCGCGCTGCCCAACGCGAATCTCACCGATACGCTCGCCGCCGAGCTGAACGCGCTCGAACCAGCGTTGCAGCGCTTCGGCGCCGAAGGCTTCGCGCCGTTCCGGCAACGGTGGAACGGCTGCCATGCGTATGCGGGACGCGATGTCGTGCTGTTCGAGCAAGGCGTGGAAATCGCGCGCGGCGTGGCGGCGGGTGTCGACGATCTCGGGCAGTTGCTGCTCGATACCCCGTCCGGCCAGCAATCTATCGCGACGGGAGACGTATCGCTGCGTCTCGCGGACGAAGGAAGCGGCGCTGCATGAGCGCGCCTTATCTGCTGATCGACGCGGGCAACAGCCGGGTCAAATGGGCGCTGGCTCAAGCCGATGGTACACAGACGCATTCAGGTGCGTTTTCACACGGCGGCCAGCTGGTAAAAGGAACCGGCGATCCCTTGCAATCAAGGCATGAGCCCGATTGGTCGACGTTGCCTGCGCCCGGTTCTGCATGGTTATCGAATGTCGCGGGCGACGCCGTCGCGCGCCGCATCGATGCATTCATCGACCGGCGATGGCCCGGTCTTGCGCGCACCACGATCCGCTCGGCTGCGCAGCAATGCGGCGTGACGAACGGATACACGACGCCGTCGCAGCTCGGTAGCGACCGCTGGGCCGGGATGATCGGCGCGCGCGCCGCGTTTCCGGGCGAGCCGCTGCTGATCGCGACCTTCGGCACGGCCACGACGCTCGAAGCCTTGAACGCAGACGGCGTGTTTGTCGGCGGATTGATCGCGCCTGGCTGGTCGCTGATGATGCGTTCGCTCGGCGAGCACACGGCGCAACTGCCGACGCTCGATGCCGCCGCCGCGCGCGGACTGCTGGCGGACGAACCGGCTGCGACGACACGCGCGGCCTGGTTCGCGACGGATACGCCGCGTTCGCTGTCGTCGGGATGCGCGTTGGCGCAAATCGGATTGATCGAGCGGATGTGGCGCGATCTGCAGGAAGAATGGCAAGTGCCCGTGCGGCTCGTCGTAGGCGGCGGCGCCGCGGGCGAACTGGTGCAGGCGCTTGGCGTGCCGTACACGCGTCACGACTCGCTGGTGCTGGCCGGACTCGCGCTGATTGCCGCGCAAGGTTCAGCCAATCCGTCGACGGACGCTCATCCGGCATGATCGCCGGGCCACATACCAAGGAAGCTGGAGAATCTCGATGATGCTGCGCTGGCTACTCGCCGTGCTCGTTCTGGCCAACATCCTCGCATTCATCACGATGCGCGGACTGTTCGGCCCTTCGCCTGCCGCAGGGCCGCGCGAACCGAATCACCTGAACCGGCAGGTCCGTCCGGAACAACTGCGCGTGCAGCCGATGTCGTCGACCGATGCAGCGGATCTCGCCGTTGTCGGCGGACCCGCGCCCATTGCGCCGGTCGCTGCTTCGGCGCTTCAGTAACGCCTGAAAGACGCGGGCGCTCTTGCCCGCGTCCTGCTGCGCTCACCCTTGAGCGCGCACCTTTTTCAGAAGCGCTGTCGTCGAGCGGTCGTGCTCGAATGGGATCGCCAGCGCCTTGCCGCCCCAACCGCGCACGAGCGCGGATTCCGGCAGCTTGTCCATGTCGTAATCGCCGCCCTTCACGAGCACGTCCGGATGCAGCGCTTCGATCAGCGCGACGGGCGTCTGCTCGCCGAAGCACACGACCCAGTCGACGCTCTCCAGCGCGGCCAGCAACGCCATCCGGTCGGCCTCGTTGTTGATCGGACGATCGTCGCCCTTGCCGAGCATGCGCACCGACGCATCGCTGTTCACGCCGACGATCAGCGTCGCGCCAAGCGCCTTCGCGTCCGCCAGATACGTGACGTGCCCGCGATGCAGGATATCGAAAACACCGTTCGTGAAGACCACCGGGCCTTTCAGCGACGGACGAAGTTGAGCGAGTGCGTCGCGTGTCGTGAGCTTGCGTTCGAAAGTAGCGGCCATGAGCGAAAACGTAGAACGGGTTTGAAGATGATGAGGCAAACACAAAAGAAAACGGCCCGGCGGTTTTTCACCAGCCGGGCCGTCGTGTTTCTGTGCGACGCATAGGGCTTTACACCTTGCGACGCGCGGCCCTTGTCAGGCCGGCTGTTGCACTGCGGGCTGTTCGGCCTGCAGGCGCGTCACGACTTCCTTGCGATAGCGGTTCAGTTCCTGAGCCGTCGTGAACGAGCGCTCGAACAGAATGGACAGGTTATGCAGAATGCGTTCGACCACCTTCTTTTCCCAGCCGTCGTCGAAACGGATCTGCTCGTCGAGCCAGCGTTCGAGCCATTCCGGATCGGGCAGACGCGACTGGATGGTGTCGCGCGGGAACAGCGCCTGATTCACGTGCAGGTTCGTGGGGTGCAGCGGCTTTTCAGTGCGGCGCGCCGAAGCCATCAGGACGCCGATCTTTGCGAACGCCGCACGCGCGCCGTCGCCGAAATTGGTCAGGGCCTTCTTCATGTAGCGCAGATACGCGCCGCCATGACGCGCTTCGTCGCGCGAAATGGTTTCGTAGATGGCCTTGATGACGGGCTCGGTATGCCATTCGGCTGCGCGGCGATACCAGTGATTCAGGCGGATTTCACCGCAGAAGTGCAGCATCAGCGTTTCGAGCGGCGGCGCCGGATCGAACTCGAAGCGCACCGCGTGAAGCTCTTCTTCCGTCGGCACCATTTCCGGCTTGAAGCGGCGCAGATATTCCATCAGCACCAGTGAGTGCTTCTGCTCTTCGAAGAACCACACGCTCATGAATGCCGAGAAATCGCTGTCGTGATGATTGTCGCGCAGGAACATTTCCGTGGCGGGCAGCGCCGACCATTCGGTGATCGCGTTCATCTTGATGGTCGCCGCCTGCTCATCGGTGAGCAGCGACGCGTCGAATTTGTCCCAGGGAATGTCCTTCTCCATGTCCCATCGAACGGATTCGAGCGATTTGTAAAGTTCCGGATAAAGCATGGTGTTCATGATCCCACCCCTGTTCTGCGCAAAGCGACGTCTGTTATGTCTGTTGCTAGTAAGCTGCCGACGCACGGAAACTTTCGGGAACTTCCCCTGTCGTCAGCGCAGCATTCGATTTTACGCGGTAATCGGCTGCCAAGAAGCATGTCGTTGGCAAAAGAAATACAGCGGTTCGTGATGCGCACGCGATTTTTGTGCCTCGCATGCGCGGCCAACCGTGGGTGAGGGAGAACCTGTGCCTGAGGTCGTGCCAGCTTGCCGCCCGAACGACGGCATTTGGGTCCGCAGCGGACGCACCAGCACCGGACGGCACCGGATAAACGGCGAATCTGGCAGTCTTCGCACGCGTCCGCTGACCAGAAAAAGCTTACACAATAATAGCATGCGGGTCCGCCCCGCCCCGTTTCCAGCCCGTCGAAACCTATTTTGAGATTGACGCAAAACAACGAGGGCGCGCGTTGTCCGCACGGCGTCAAACGAATGTGCTAGGCGCGGCGCCGGCACGCCGCGCGTCGTTTCACGGCCGGCTATCGGGTCATTCCCGATGTCGACGACGACTTCTTCGCAGCCGCTGCACCCGTGCGCTTCGTGGCCGACGCGCGCTTCGCCGCGGGGCGCGGCGTGTCGTCGGGTTGCGGCTGCGCGGCGCCTGCCGCATCGGGCTCAGGCGCCTCATCCGGTTCGAGATCGCTCGGCTCGATGCCCGCGCCCGCTTCCGATGCGCCCGTCGCCGTCGAGGCCGCCGGCTGCGCCATCGCGAACTGCGCGATCTGGTTGAACTGCGCCTGCAGCAGATTCCACCAGCCGGATGCGTCGAATGCGGGCGGCGGCGTCGACTCACCTGCTTCGCCCGCTTCCTGCGCGCTCGCGGCAGGCTGAGGCTCCGGCTGCTTCGGCGCTTCGGGCGGCGGCTGCGTCATCGATTGCTGCGCGAACGCGCCGAACGCCCGCAGCGTCGAGAGCGTCGCGCGCTGCACTTCGAGCGCCTGAATCGCCGATTGCAGCATGTTCAGATTGAGCTTGAGCCACTGCTCGACGGCGCGCATGTCGGTGATGCGCTTGTCGAGTTCTTCGACGTTCGTGAGCGGCGCCATCATGTCGGACATCATCGACAGCGACGGCACGAAGCCCTGCGACGAGCCAGGCGTCGTGCCCGGAAACGCCGCGCCGAACGGCGTGAGGCGCATCATGCCCCACATGCGATCGAGCATTTCGGCGGGCGGAAAGCCTGGAAAGCCCGGAAAGGGTGGCGTCGAGCCGGAGTTGTCGGTCATTGCTGAGCTCCTGTGTTCGGTTCTGGCTGTGAGGTTTATCGATGTTCGAAGTTCGCGGTTCGATCATACCGCGTGCATTTTCGCGGTGAGATGCCGCGCGGCGCCGAAACTATCGTGCGCCGCCAGATGTGACGGTTTTGCGTCCGCCGAAATGCGCGATGGCGCGCAAGGCTCATGCCGTCAGAACGGCTCCTTGCCCGGAAAGTCCGGTGCGCGCCGCTCGCGCAACGACGCCACGCCTTCGCGCACGTCAGGTCCCGCAAAGCCCATGAATTCGAGCGCAAGCGACGTATCGAACGTCGGGCCGGCCGAGCGCAGCCAGTTGTTCAGCGCGTACTTGGTCCAGCGGATCGCCGTCTGCGAACCGCTCGCAAGCTTGCGCGCGACTTCGAAGGTTTTCGGCAGCAGATCGTTGTCGTCGACAGCAAGCGACACAAGCCCGATGCGCTCCGCTTCCTCGCCGCTCATGGGTTCGCACAGCATCAGGTAGTACTTCGCTTTCGCCATGCCGCACAGAAGCGGCCACACGATCGCCGCATGATCGCCCGCCGCGACGCCCAGACGCGTATGCCCGTCGATGATGCGCGCCGACTTCGTTGCAATCGAAATATCCGCGAGCAGTCCCGCGACGAGCCCTGCGCCGACAGCCGGTCCGTGCATCGCCGACACGATCGGCTTGCTGCAGTTGATCACGTTGTAGACGAGATCGCGCGCCTCGCGCCACACGCGCGTGCGCACGTCGAAGTCATTCGCCATGTCTTCGACGAGCCCGAGATCGCCGCCCGCCGAAAAGCCTTTGCCTTCACCGCGAATCACCACGACGCGCGTCTCCGGATCGCGATCGACGTCGCGCCAGATGTCGGCCAGTTCGCGATGCATGTTCGCATCGGCGGTGGCGAGATTGCTTTTGTTCGCGCCTTCGCCGCTCATCACGATTTCGAGGATGCCGTGCGCATGACGCCGGACGCGCAGCGACCTGTAGTGCGCGTAGAACGCAGGTTCGACCGTTTGCGATTCCGATTCGTGAGACATGGCAGGCATCCTTAAAAGCGACGCGTCGGCGTCAGACCACACATCAGGCGTGCGACGCAGCCGACGCTGCGCCGCCCGAAACACGCCGCAATCAGCGCGGCTGATACACCCACTTGCCGTTGCTGATCTCGACCATCACGCGCGCGCGCTGATCGAGGCCGAGGTGATCGGTTGTGCTCATGTTGACGACGCCGTTCGTGTCGGCGAGACCCTTCGTTGCTTCGAGCGCATCGCGCAGCGCGCGGCGAAACTCGACGGTGCCGGGCGCAGCCGCTTTCAGCGCAATGGGAACCGCGTTGTTCAGCAACATGCTGGCATCCCACGCATACGAGCCGAACGCCGACACGCTGCCCGGACCGCGCAGCTTCTCGAAGCGCGCGATGTAATCGAGCGCGAGACGCTTCGAAGCATAGTCCGCTGGCAATTGCGATGCGACGAGCACGGGGCTCGCGGGCAGATACGTGCCGTTGCAATCCGCGCCGCATACGCGCAGGAAGTCGTTATTGCCCACGCCGTGGTTGTGATAGATCTTGCCCTTGTAGCCGCGGCTGATCAGCGTCTTCGGCGGCAGTGCGGCCGGCGTGCCCGCCGCGCCCACGACGACGGCATCGGGATTCGCCGCCATGATCTTCAGAATCTGTCCGGTGACGCTCGGATCGGTGCGATTGAAACGCTCGTTGGCCACCACGTTGATGTGGTGAATCTGCGCGAACTTCGCGACTTCCGCATAGAAGGTTTCGCCGAGCGCGTCTGCCTGTCCGATGTACGCGATCGTCTTCACGCCATGCTGGCTCGCATGCTCGGTGATCGCGGAGGCCATCATCGCGTCCGTCTGCGGCGTCTTGAACATCCAGTGACGTTTTGCATCGACTGGCTCGATGATTTTCGCCGACGACGCCAGCGAAATCGCGGGCGTTTCACCCTCGGCGACGACGTCGATCATCGCGAGCGAGTTCGGCGTGATCGACGAGCCGATGATGGCATCGACGTGATTTTCAGAGATCAGTTTTTTCGTGTCCTGCACGGCTTGCGTCGTATCGGATGCATCGTCGAGCACGATGTATTCGACTTTCTGCCCGGCGATCTCTTTCGGAAAGAGCGATGCCGTATCGCGCGCGGGAATGCCGAGCGACGCGGCCGGTCCCGTCAGCGACAGCACGAGCCCGATCTTGACCTGCGCGAGCGCGACTCCAGGCAAAACGGAAAGCGTGGCGGCGAGCAATGTGCGCCGCTTCGAAGCGCAATTGCGCAAAGTTGAAAATGCAAACGTCCCGTATCGCGGCATGCCTTTGTCTCCAGTTGGCTTTTTGTCATTTCTGCGATGCTGCGTGTTGCATGTGCCGGTTCGCCATGTTCGCGAACCCGCATGCGAGGCGCGATGGCCTCGCGCGAGCGTCAGTGTAGCGGCGCGCGCCGCGCTATCGGCATCGGGCGAAACCCTTTCGGTTCATTTCACCGATGCCGCGCGCTTCCCTTTATTTCATCAAAGCTCGCCTTCGAGCGGTGCAACGGCCTGATCGATCGAACCGAAAATCGTCTTGCCCGCCTCGTCGAACATCTCGATCTTCACGGTATCGCCGAACTTCATGAACTCCGTTTGCGCGCTGCCGTTCTCGATCGTTTCGAGGCAGCGCTTTTCGGCGATACAGCAATAGCCGCGCTTCGCGTCCTTGTTCGACACGGTGCCCGAACCGACGATCGCGCCCGCGCGTAGATTGCGCGTCTTCGCGGCATGCGCGATCAGCTGTCCGAAGTGGAACACCATGTCGGTGCCCGCGTCCGGCTGACCGACTTTCTTGCCGTTCCAGTGCACGATCATCGGACGATGCACGCGGCCTTCGCGCCACGTGTCGCCGAGTTCGTCGAGCGTCACGGCAACGGGCGCGAACGACGTCGCCGGCTTGCTCTGGAAAAAGCCGAAGCCCTTCGCGAGTTCGGCGGGAATCAGATTGCGCAGCGACACGTCGTTGACGAGCGTGACGAGGCGGATGCTCTTCAGCGCCTGGTCCGGTTTGGTGCCCATCGGAACATCGCCCGTGATCACGGCGACTTCCGCTTCGAAGTCGATACCGAACGATTCCGACGCGCACACGATGTCGTCTTTCGGTCCGATGAAGTCGTCGCTGCCGCCCTGGTACATCAGCGGATCGGTCCAGAACTCCGGCGGCATCTCGGCGCCGCGCGCGCGGCGCACCAGTTCGACGTGGTTCACATAGGCGGAGCCGTCGGCCCACTGGAATGCGCGCGGCAGCGGCGCCATGCATTCCTTCGCATCGAACGAAAAGGTGTTGCGCGCGCGGCCCTGATTCAGCTCGTCGTACAGGTCGCGCAGCTGCGGCGCGTAGAAAGTCCAGTCGTCGAGAACGCGCTGCATCGTCGGGGCGATGGCGTCGGCGACGGCGGCCGTATGCAGGTCGCGGGAAACGACGATCAGTTGACCGTCGCGCGTGCCGTCCTTCAGCGAGGCAAGTTTCATGGCGGAAAAAGCGTGTGGATGACGATAAGAGGAATCTATTCTACGATGGTGAATCGGCGCGGCCAAAGCGGACGCTTCTTTGCTGCCCGCTCGACGCCCTTCTTCGCTCATCGTTCAACCGTTTCCTATGCCTCCAACCGCCCGCTCAAGTTCGATCCGCAAGGATGCCGAAGCCGCCGAACCGCTCGATACCGTCGACGACGATGCCGCCGACTCGAATGAAAGCGGCGAGGAAAAACTGCGTTCGGGCATCCAGTCGATCGAGGTGGGTTTCCGTCTGCTCGACGTGCTCACGCACGAGCCGCGCGCGATGATGCTGCGCGATCTCGCGCAGCGCGCGGGGATGAGTCCCGCGAAGGCGCATCGTTATCTGGTGAGTTTTCAGCGCCTCGGCGTCGTCGCGCAGGATCCGCTGACGGGGCGCTACGAACTCGGCGGCTTCGCGTTGCAACTTGGGTTGGCGCGGCTCGCACGCGTCGACGGCGTGAAGCTCGCGCGCATCGCGCTAGCCGAACTGCGCGAGCGGCTCGACATGACCGTGGGCATCGCCGTGTGGGGCAACCAGGGGCCGACCGTCGTTCACTGGATGGAATCGAGCTATCCCGCGAAGGCTTCGCTGAAACTCGGCGACGTGATGCCGATGCTCAGTTCCGCGACGGGTCTGCTGTTCGCCGCCTATCTGCCGCGCGGCAAGACGGCGGCGATGATCGAGCGAGAACTCGCCGAAACGCAGCGTTGGGCCGCAGCCAACAGTCCGCGTACGCTGGAGGATGTCGAACGCGTGCTCGACGAAGTGCGCGCGCAGGGTTCGGCGCGCGTCGAAGGCATGCTGCTGCCGACCATCCACGCGTTCTGCACACCCGTGTTCGATTCGAATGGCGATCTCGCGCTCGGGCTGATCGCGCTGGGTCACGAAGGCGCGTTCGATATCGCGTGGGGCGGCGAAGTCGATACCGCGCTGCGCGAGTGTGCGCAGAAGCTGTCGTATGAACTCGGCTATAGTCCGACGGCTCGATGACGATGCGCGCGAGGAACACGTAACGTCGGCATCGTGTCGAAACGTGTTCGCGTCCTGCCTTCATAGATACCGCTTCTGATGTCGTCTCCATCCGCTGTCCGTTCGATCACGCCTGCCCACCTCGCCCGTGCGCGGCGCCGCGCGTCGCGCCTGCGCTGGACAGGCGTGCTGGCGGCTGTTCTCGGCGCGCATTTGATCGCCGCGCAATGGTTCGAACGACATCACGATACGTTCAAGCCCGTGTCGCCCGAACATGTGCCCGTGCAGGTCGCGTTGCTCAAACCGGAGCGCATCGAAACTCAGGCGGCCGGTTCGCCGCCGCCCGCGAAGGCAGCGCCCGCTGCGCCGGCTCATGCAGCGCGTGCGCCGCGTGAACATGTGCTGACCGCGACGCGCCCGGGTCCAAAGCCGCATGAAACAGCGCCCGCGACCGAACCTGCGAGCGCGCCTGTAGAAGCCTCGGCTGCGACGGGTGCAAGCAGCGCGAGCGGTTCGAACGCCAATGCCAACGCGGCGGGCCAGGGCAGCGCGCAAAGCACGGCGCCCGGCGTGAAATTCTCCGTGCCGCCGTCGGGCAATCTGCAATACGACACGTTCTACAACGGCGTGCGCAATCAGCCGGGAACGATCCACTGGTCGAGCGATGGCCGTTCGTACGACATGGTCGTTTCGGTACCCTTGCCGTTCGTCGGAACGTTCAGCTATGCGAGCCACGGACATGTCGATGCCTTCGGTCTCGCGCCTGATCAGTACATCGAAAAACGCGGACGGCGCGGCGAAGACATCACCACGTTTCATCGCGACTCGAAGCAGATCGGCTTCACGCGCACGCCGAACACGCTGCCGCTGCAGGACGGCGCGCAAGACCGTTTCAGCATGGTGATGCAGCTCGCGAGTCTCGTGCGCGGCGATCCCGACGCGTATCAACCTGGCGTCACGCGGCAGTTCTATGTCACCGACAACGACAGCGGCGAAATCTGGCCGATCGAGACGATAGGCGACGAGTCCGTGCGCACCGATCACGGCACCATCGACGCCCGCCATTTCATGCGGCTGCCGCGCCGCGAAGGCGATCGGCGGCGCATCGACGTATGGCTCGCGCCGTCGCTCGGCTGGCTGCCCGTGCGTCTCGTGCAAACCGAGCCGAACGGAACGCAGATAGAGCTTGTATGGCGCGGGAGGATCGCGTCGCCGGATGCCGATGGCAACGACACATCGTCCGACGACACGACGTCGGCTACACCGCAACCGTCCGTGACCGATCCTGGTGCGGGGCCCGAAAAGCCCTGACACAAACAGGTCCTTCGCAATGGAGGACACTGTGTTATCCGGGACGACACTCTGCGCCAGAAACTTCTGGCGACTGTGTCGATCGCACGACGAGGCGCACTCGAAGCGTTCTCTCAACGCGCTCATATCGCGTCGGCGGTTCATGCAAATCCCATGAATTGCATCGCATGAACCGCCGGTCCGTTCGTTCTTTCATTGCGACGTCACCCATTGCGACATCACTTACGGAGTCCGCATGCAAATCAATGTGAATGGCATCGATACGCGCTACATCCTGAGCAATGAAGGCGGTGGCCCCTGGCTCACGTTCATTCATCAGCTCGGCGGCGATCTGTCGATCTGGGATCAGCTCGCAGGCTACTTCCGCGACGACTTCACGGTCTTGCGCTACGACGTGCGCGGTCACGGTCAGACGGCGGCATCGGACAGGCAGTTCAGTGTTGCAGATTTGTCGCAGGATCTACGCGCGCTGCTGGATGCACTTGGCGTCCAGAAGACGCATATTGTCGGAATGTCGATGGGCGGCATGATCGCGCAGCAGTTCGCACTGGATGACCCGGCTCGCATCGAAACCTTGACGCTCACCGATACGCACGCTGCATCGCCGGCCGATGGACGCGCCGTCTGGGAACAGCGCGCGGCGAAAGCACGCGACGAAGGCGTCGCGGCGTTGGCCCAGGCGACGATCGAACGGTGGCTGACGGCGGGCTTTCGCGATGCGCATCCCGAAGTCGTCGAGCAGATTCGCGAGGTATTCGAGAACACTTCGTCTGAAGGTTATGCGCAGGCGTGCTTTGCACTGCGCGATTTCGATGTGCGCAGTAGACTGAAAGAGATCGCCCTTCCCACTCTTGCTGTGGCTGGACGCCACGATGCAGGCACGCCACCTGCTGCTACACAGGAAATTGCGAATGCCATCCGGGACGCGCAGTTCGAGTTGCTCGACGCGGCTCACCTCGCACCGATCGAACAGTCGCAACGTTTCACTGCTTTGCTTGAATCGTTTTTGCAAAAACGGGTCTAACAGATAGGTCCGGAGAATGGGTAGCGTCACGCCGGACCCACCCCTTGAATTCCAAACCAAGGGCTCCATCTACGGTGCAACACTGGCCCGGAGCCATCGGAAATAAGGAGTGTCGCCATGCAAATGATCTACAACAGCCCCAACTATTGTGTCGTCGAGTTTCCGCCGCAGGACGGCCATCTCGCGATGAAGTCCGGCGGGTATGAGATCGTCGACAAGAATACACAGCGCGAGATTTACATCGACGGTGAGATGGCAGCCAGTTTTCGCGAGCACGTGCAAAAGCTGATCGAAGACGAACCGACGCTCGACGAAGTGGACGAATTTCTCGGTCAATTCGACAGCCTGATGAACCAGCCGGTCATTCTTCACTGATCGTTACGCGCCACCCTTTGGCGACACGTTTCCCATCAACCCCGTCCGGTATCCCGGGCGGGGTTTTTCGTTTCAGGCGGCCCGCCGGCGCGCGCATGGCGCGAAACGCGGGTTCCGCGGGTTCAGTTCGTTGAGCAAGCAGCGAAAGAAATACTTTCCGCGCTACATTCACAGCATCTCCCGCGCCTTGCAGCGCCACGATGCCCGCCGTGATCCCGCCACAGCCACCACGCCGGGCGCGCCCGCGACCGTGCGGCTACAATATTGAGTTTCCTGAAAAAAGCCGGCCGTGCCGGCACGAGCCCGATCAGACCATGAACCAGCCCGCCCCGTCAGCCGTTCCCGCCCGCGCCGCCTACACGCGCGGCGCGGCCCTGCCCGCGTTGCTCGAATCGCGCATCCTGATTCTGGACGGCGCGATGGGCACGATGATCCAGCGCTACAAGCTCGACGAAGCCGCCTATCGCGGCGAACGCTTCGCGGACTATGCGCGCGACATCAAGGGCAACAACGAACTGCTGTCGATCACGCAGCCGCGAATCATCAGCGAGATTCACGAGCAATATCTCGCAGCGGGGGCGGACATCATCGAAACCAACACGTTCGGTGCAACGACCGTCGCGCAGGCCGACTACGGCATGGAAGCGCTTGCAGTCGAAATGAACCTCGAATCGGCGAAACTTGCGCGCGCTGCGTGCGACAAGTACTCGACGCCCGACAAGCCGCGCTTCGTCGCGGGCGCGATCGGACCGACGCCGAAGACGGCCAGCATTTCGCCCGACGTGAACGATCCTGGCGCACGCAACGTCACGTTCGACGAACTGCGCGCGGCGTACTACGAACAGGCGAAGGCGCTGATGGACGGCGGTGCGGACCTGTTCCTCGTCGAGACGATCTTCGACACGCTGAACGCCAAGGCCGCGCTCTTCGCGCTCGACGAGCTGTTCGAAGACACGGGCGAACGTCTGCCCATCATGATTTCGGGCACGGTGACGGACGCATCGGGCCGCATTCTGTCGGGTCAAACGGTCGAAGCATTCTGGAACTCGCTGCGTCACGCGAAGCCGCTCACGTTCGGCCTGAACTGCGCGCTCGGCGCGGCGCTGATGCGCCCGTACATCGCGGAACTGGCGAAGCTGTGCGACACCTACGTGTCGTGCTATCCGAACGCGGGCCTGCCGAATCCGATGAGCGATACCGGCTTCGACGAACTGCCCGCCGATACGTCCGGCCTGCTGAAGGAATTCGCGCAGGCGGGCCTCGTGAACATCGCGGGCGGCTGCTGCGGCACGACGCCGGAACACATCGCGGCAATCGCGAAGGCGCTGAACGACGTGAAGCCGCGCAAGTGGCCGAGCCAGTATCGCAACGCCGCCTGACAGCCACGCAAGCGGCGCACGAAACGCACGAAGCAACGCGAAACGCGCCGCGCAAGAGATCATCGAAGCACTGACGAAACACGCACACCAACCATGACCGATCACACGATGCGCCTTTCCGGCCTCGAGCCGTTCAACGTCACTTCGGGGACGCTCTTCATCAACGTCGGCGAACGCACCAACGTGACGGGCTCGAAGGCATTCGCACGGATGATCCTGAACGGCCAGTTCGACGAAGCGCTGGCCGTCGCGCGCCAGCAGGTCGAAAACGGCGCGCAGGTCATCGACGTCAACATGGACGAAGCGATGCTCGATTCGAAAGCGGCCATGGTCCGCTTCATGAATCTGATCGCGTCGGAGCCGGACATCGCGCGCGTGCCGATCATGATCGACTCGTCGAAGTGGGATGTGATCGAAGCGGGCCTCAAGTGCGTGCAGGGCAAGGCGATCGTCAACTCGATCTCGCTGAAGGAAGGCAAGGAACAGTTCGTTCATCACGCGAAGCTGATTCGCCGCTACGGCGCGGCGAGCGTCGTCATGGCCTTCGACGAGAAAGGACAGGCGGACACGTTCGCGCGCAAGACGGAAATCTGCAGGCGTTCGTACGACATTCTCGTCAACGAAGCCGGCTTCGAGCCCGAAGACATCATCTTCGATCCGAACATCTTCGCGATCGCGACGGGCATCGAAGAGCACAACAACTACGCGGTCGACTTCATCGAAGCGACGCGCTGGATCAAGCAGAATCTGCCGCACGCGAAGATCAGCGGCGGCGTGTCGAACGTGTCGTTCTCGTTCCGCGGCAACGACCCCGTGCGCGAAGCGATCCACACCGTGTTCCTGTATCACGCGATTCACGCGGGCATGGACATGGGCATCGTCAACGCGGGCCAGCTGGGCGTGTATGCCGATCTCGACGCCGAACTGCGCGAGCGCGTCGAAGACGTCGTGCTGAACCGCCGCGAAGACGCGACCGACCGTCTGCTCGAAATCGCCGACAAGTTCAAGACGGGCGCAGCGAAGAAGGAAGAGAACCTCGAGTGGCGCAACCAGCCTGTCGAGAAGCGTCTCGCGCATGCGCTCGTGCATGGCATCACGAACTTCATCGTCGAAGATACGGAAGAAGCGCGCGCGAACATCATGAATAACGGCGGCCGCCCGATCAGCGTGATCGAAGGCCCGCTGATGGACGGCATGAACATCGTCGGCGACCTGTTCGGTCAGGGCAAGATGTTCCTGCCGCAAGTCGTGAAGTCGGCGCGCGTGATGAAACAGGCCGTCGCGCATCTGATTCCGTTCATCGAAGAAGAAAAGCGTCTGCTCGCCGAAGCGGGCGGCGACGTGCGCGCGAAGGGCAAGATCGTCATCGCGACCGTGAAGGGCGACGTGCACGACATCGGCAAGAACATCGTGTCGGTGGTGCTTCAGTGCAATAACTTCGAAGTGGTCAACATGGGCGTGATGGTCCCGTGCAACGAGATTCTCGCGAAGGCGAAGGTCGAAGGCGCGGACATCATCGGGCTGTCGGGTCTGATTACGCCGTCGCTCGAAGAAATGGCCTACGTCGCGTCGGAAATGCAGCGCGACGACTACTTCCGCGTGAAGAAGATTCCGTTGCTGATCGGCGGCGCGACCACGTCGCGCGTGCATACGGCCGTGAAGATCGCGCCGAACTACGAAGGCCCCGTCGTCTACGTGCCGGACGCGTCGCGCTCGGTGTCCGTCGCGTCGAACCTGCTCTCCGACGAAGGCGCGACGAAGTATCTCGACGAACTGAAGTCCGACTACGACCGTATCCGCGACCAGCACGCGAACAAGAAAGCGCTGCCGCTCGTCACGCTCGCCGAAGCGCGCGCGAACAAGACGAAGATCGACTGGAGCGCGTATCAGCCGGTGAAGCCGAAGTTCATCGGCCGCCGCGTGTTCAAGAACTTCGATCTGAACGAACTCGCGAACTACATCGACTGGGGTCCGTTCTTCCAGACGTGGGATCTCGCCGGTCCTTACCCTGCCATTTTCAACGACGAGATCGTCGGCGAATCAGCGCGGCGCGTATTCTCGGACGCGAAGTCGATGCTCGCGCGCCTGATTCAAGGCCGCTGGCTCACGGCGAACGGCGTGATCGCGCTGCTGCCCGCGAACACCGTCAATGACGACGACATCGAAATCTACACGGACGAATCGCGCAGCGAAGTCGCGCTGACGTGGCGCAATATCCGTCAGCAGAGCGTGCGCCCCGTCGTAGACGGCGTGATGCGCCCGAACCGCTCGCTCGCCGACTTCATCGCGCCGAAGGATTCGGGCGTGGCCGACTACATCGGCATGTTCGCGGTCACGGCGGGTCTCGGCGTCGACGTGAAGGAAAAGCAGTTCGAAAAGGATCACGACGACTACAGCGCGATCATGCTGAAGGCGCTCGCCGACCGCTTCGCGGAAGCGTTCGCCGAAGCGATGCACGCACGCGTGCGCCGCGACCTGTGGGGCTACGCGTCGGGCGAAACGCTCGACAACGACGCGCTGATCGCCGAGAAGTACGCAGGCGTGCGTCCCGCGCCCGGTTATCCGGCGTGCCCGGATCACCTCGTCAAGCGCGACATGTTCGACGTGCTGCAAGCCGAAGAGATCGGCATGAGCGTCACGGAATCGCTCGCGATGCTGCCTGCGGCGAGCGTCTCCGGCTTCTATCTCGCGCATCCCGACAGCACGTACTTCTCTGTGGGCAAGATCGGTCAGGATCAGCTGGAAGACTACGCGCAGCGCATGTCGCTGTCGAAAAAGGATGCCGAGCGCGCGCTCGCGCCGCTGCTGTAGGACGGGGAGGACGGCGGCAGGACTATATCGCTGGCCAGAGGCTAAGTATTTTCGGCTGCGAGCACAGCGAATATTTTCGGCTTTGTAGACTGCTCGGGCATGACCTGCCGCCCCGCCAGACGCGAACAAAAAACGCGTCGGCCCAACGACTTGCAACCGTCAACGGAGAAAATCGTATGAAGAAGCTGACGCTGATGTTGACCGCGTTATCGCTCGCCGCCATTGCGCCGCTGTCCGAGGCCCAGCCTCAGGCGCCCGGTGGATCAAGTTCGGTGAGCTCGTACTCGCCGCCCACCGTCAAGCACGTGAAGAAGCCGAAAAAGAAGAAGTCGAAGAATGGCGAGGCCGCTCCCGCGGCTGCTCCGCAAGGTGCGAGCCAGTAAGCGAACAAATAAGCGCGCCAACAAGCGGCGACGCAATGAAAAAAGCCCGTCGGATCACGACGGGCTTTTTGTTTGCGCCTCAGATACCCCAAACGATATCTGTGTTTTCCTTCTGCGCCGCGCGCAGCATGTCGAGGAACGGGAACGCCCGTTGCGCGAGCCCGACGGGGATCTCATGATGCTCGTGGCCTTCCTCGCCTTCGTGGAAGTGGCCTTCATGCTCGGCACGCTCCTGCTTGTCCGTGACGATGGCCGCTTCGAGCTTCGTGATGGCCACGCCCAGTTCGTCGTGACTGATCACGCCGCGTTCGCCGAGCCGCTTGCCGATGATGCCCAGCAAATACTGGGCAAGATTCTCAAGCATCACTACGTCGGGCGCGGAGCGGCATTTGAAAGTAATCAGCATGATGACGGTTCCCTTTTCGTTATGTTGGTTTCCCGCGCGGCCAGCCGCACGAGTTCCGTTTGCGCGCCCGCCCGCTGTCTGACGGCGGGCTGACGGCCACGGCCCTTGCTGGGCAGCTCGTTGGACATCTCATTGGACATATTAGCACCTGCTAAAATCCGACATTGACGGAAAAAGCTCGCTGCCGCACGTCCGGGCACGCTGCGCTGCATCGCAGCCGCGCGTGTTCGATACGGCTGCCACGGCTCGCCGCGACGCCGCAGTCGCAATCTGCCGACGCCGCGCATCGGCGGCCCTGATGCTTTCCACGCCGTCGACGGCCCGGCTTCATGCCGTTCGCGGCGCTGCCCGCTTCATCGGACTGCCTCACTGGACTCGCAACAAGCATGCTGCCTGCACACAAACACACTCTCGAAACCCTGTTGACCGACGTGGTCAAGCAGGTCGCCCAGGCCACTCAAGGCGAATCCGAAGCCGCGTTCATCGCGCCCGCCATCACGCTCGAACGACCGAAGGTCGCCGCGCACGGCGACGTCGCGTGCAACGTCGCGATGCAACTTGCGAAGCCGCTGCGCGCCAATCCGCGCCAGCTCGCACAGCAGATCGTCGATGCGCTGCCCGCGCATCCGCTCGCCAAAGGCCTCGTCGAAAGCGCCGAAGTGGCCGGTCCGGGCTTCATCAATCTGCGTCTGTCGGCTGCGTCCAAGCAATCGGTGATCGCCGCCGTATTCGCACAGCGCGACACGTTCGGCCGCTCGCAGCGCGACGCAGGCAAGCGCGTGCTGGTCGAGTTCGTGTCGGCGAACCCGACGGGCCCGCTGCACGTCGGCCACGGCCGTCAGGCCGCGCTCGGCGATGCGATGTCGAACGTGCTCGCGTCGCAAGGCTACGGCGTGCACCGCGAGTTCTACTACAACGACGCTGGCGTGCAGATCGGCAATCTCGCCATCTCGACGCAGGCACGCGCCCGCGGCCTCAAGCCCGGCGACGCCGGCTGGCCCGAAGCCGCGTACAACGGCGAGTACATCGCCGACATCGCGTGCGACTACCTGAACGGCGAAACCGTGTCGGCCAGCGACGGCGAGCCCGTCAAGGGCGCGGGCGACGTCGAAGACCTCGAAGCGATCCGCCGCTTCGCCGTCGCGTATCTGCGTCATGAGCAGGATATGGACCTGCAAGCCTTCGGCGTGAACTTCGACCAGTACTACCTCGAATCGTCGCTGTACAAGGAAGGCCGCGTCGAGAAGACCGTGGACGAGCTGATCGCCGCCGGCAAGACGTACGAGCAGGAAGGCGCGCTGTGGCTGCGCACCACCGACGACGGCGACGACAAGGACCGCGTGATGCGCAAGTCCGACGGCACGTACACGTACTTCGTGCCCGACGTCGCGTATCACGAGACCAAGTGGGAACGCGGCTTCACGAAGGTCATCAACATTCAGGGTTCGGACCACCACGGCACGATCGCGCGCGTGCGTGCCGGTCTGCAGGGTCTCGGCATCGGCATTCCGAAGGGCTATCCCGACTACGTGCTGCACAAGATGGTCACCGTGATGCGCGACGGCCAGGAAGTGAAGATCTCGAAGCGCGCGGGCAGCTACGTGACGGTGCGCGATCTGATCGAATGGTCGGGTGGCGCCGTGCCGGGCCAGGAAGCCGCGCCCGATCTGCTCGACGAAGAGACGATCCGTCGCGGCCGCGACGCGGTGCGCTTCTTCCTGATCTCGCGCAAGGCCGACACGGAGTTCGTGTTCGACGTCGACCTCGCGCTCAAGCAGAACGACGAGAACCCGGTGTACTACGTGCAGTACGCGCACGCGCGCATCTGCTCGGTGATCAACGAATGGAAGTCGCGCTACGGCGCCGATGAAACGGGCCTGCCCATCGTCGATCTGTCGCCCCTCGACAGCGAACGCGCGATGGCCCTGCTGCAGAAGCTCGCGGAATTCCCGGACATGCTGACGCACGCCGCCGACGAACTCGCGCCGCACGCGGTCGCGTTCTATCTGCGCGATCTCGCAGGCGAATTTCACTCGTTCTACAATGCCGAACGCGTTCTGGTCGACGACGAAGCGCCGCGCAATGCGCGCATCGCTTTGCTCGCGGCGACGCGTCAGGTCCTGGCGAATGGCCTCGCCGTGATCGGTGTGTCGGCACCCGCCAAAATGTAATCTCCCCGCGGTTTAATTGGATTTATTCGGGACGCGAGCCGGATGACCGTCGCTATAATCGACGGTCATTCCAGATTTCCATTTGCAGGTGAATTAGACGATGGCAAAACCACGCCGCACTACAAAGCAGTCTAAACAGACCGGGGGCACTTTTCTCGGTATCGTGCTGGGCCTGATCGTCGGCCTGGCCATCGCGGTGGTGGTGGCGCTCTACATCACGCGCGCACCGACACCGTTCGTCGCGAAGGTCGCACCGCCCGCTGCATCCGACAGCGGCGCAAGCCAGCCGCAATACGATCCGAACCGTCCGCTGCAAGGCAAGAGCCCCGGCCAGCCGGTGCCGCAAGCCGCACAGCCCGCGCCGCCCAACACGGCGCCCGGACAGACCACGAACCAGACGCAGAGCTCGGGCATGCTCGAAGAGCCGCAGATCGTCGAAGTGCCGCCGTCGAACAACAACGGTGTCGCCGTCGCGCCGAAGCCCGCGCAGGACAACGGCGCGAACGCGAACAACGGCACGACCACGGCAATGATTCCGCCGAAGAAGGCACCGAATCCGACGAGCGCACCGACAACAGCCAACAACGCCCCGACGCAGCCGCCGAAGGCCGGCTCGACGCCGAACACGAACGGCGCGCCGTCCGCTGCCGACGCGAACACGGGTTATCTGCTGCAGGTCGGTGCCTACAAGACAGCCGCCGACGCCGAACAGCAGCGTGCGCGTCTCGCATTCCAGGGTTTCGAGTCGAAGGTCACGCAGCGCGATGCGGGCGGTGTGACGTACTATCGCGTGCGTATCGGGCCGTTCTCGAAGTTCGAGGACATGAACACCACGCGTCAGCGTCTGTCGGACGCCGGTGTCGATACGGCCGTGATCCGCTTCAGCAAGCAGTGATTCATATTCGGTAATGCGTTGTCGCGCGCCGTTGCTGAACCTCGGCGCGCGGCGCAAGTCTCATGTGCGGCAGAAGCCTGCCGTCGAATCCGTAGCGGTCTCGGCGTGCAATAGTGCAGCAGCCGGCCACCGTTACTTTCCCTGATTGGGTTCACAAGACATGAAAAAACTGCTCAGCATTCTTTTCCTTTCGCTCGGCCTCGTCGCAAGCGCGGCGCATGCGTCGCCCACTGCGCCCGTCGCCGGCAAGGACTACACGACGCTGTCCACGCCGCAGCCTGTCGAAGCGCCCGCCGGCAAGATCGAAGTCATCGAGTTCATGTGGTACGGCTGCCCGCATTGCAATGAGTTCGACCCGTATCTGGAAGCGTGGATCAAGAAGCAGGGTCCGGACGTCGTCTTCAAGCGCGTGCCCGTTGCGTTCCGCGACGACTTCATTCCGCACTCGAAGCTCTATCACGCAGTCGACGCGCTCGGCCTCGCGAACCAGCTCACGCCGACCATCTTCCACGAAATTCACGTCAACAAGAACTATCTGCTGACGCCGGAAGATCAGGCCAAATTCCTCTCGAAGAACGGCGTCGATCCGAAGAAGTTCATGGACGCGTACAACTCGTTCTCGACGCAAAGCGCGGTTCAGCGTGACAAGAAGCTGATCGAAGACTTCCGTATCGACGGCGTGCCGACGCTCGCTGTGCAAGGCAAGTACGAAACGGGCCCGGCGCAGACCAACAGCCTGCCGGGCACGATCCAGGTGCTCGACTACCTGGTCGCGCAGGTTCGCGCCAAGAAGATGTAATTCAACAAAGCGCCGGTATGAGTTCACCGTTGAAGGTCTTCATCACCGGCGCGTCCAGCGGCATAGGCGAAGCGCTCGCCGCCGAATACGCGCGGCGCGGCGCGATCCTCGGGCTCGTCGCCCGTCGCGGCGACGCCCTCGCCCGCTTCCAGCAGTCCCATCCCCAGAACACCATCTCCGTTTATTCCGTCGACGTACGGGATGCGGACGCGCTCGCGCAGGCCGCACAGCAGTTCATCGCGGAACACGGCTGCCCCGACATCGTGATCGCGAATGCGGGCATCAGCCGCGGCGCCGTCACAGGTCACGGCGATCTGCAGACGTTCCGCGACGTGATGGACATCAACTACTTCGGCATGGTCGCGACCTTCGAGCCGTTCGCGCAAGCGATGATCGCCGCGCGCAAGGGCGCGCTCGTCGGCATTGCAAGCGTCGCGGGCGTGCGCGGGTTGCCGGGTTCGGGTGCGTACAGCGCGTCGAAATCGGCGGCGCTCAAGTATCTCGAAGCGCTGCGCGTCGAGATGCGTCCGCTCGGCGTGTCGGTGACGACGATCGCGCCCGGCTACATCCGCACGCCGATGACGGCGCACAATCCGTACTCGATGCCCTTCCTGATGGACGCCGACCGTTTCGCCGCGAAGGTCGCCGAAGCGATCGCGCGCAAGACGCGTTTCGCGATCTTCCCGTGGCAGATGCGTTTCGCGGCGATGCTGCTGCACGTCGCGCCGCGCTGGCTCTACGACGCCGTGTTCGAAAAGGCGCCGCGCAAACCGCGCACCGCGCAGTAGCGCATGGCCACGCGTGTCGTCGATGCAGCCGGTATCGAGCACGCGACAGCGGAACCCGGCGCGCGCATCGTGTCGCTGGTGCCGAGCCTCACCGAACTTCTCTTTGCACTGAAACTGGATGCGCAGATCGTCGGACGCACGGGTTTTTGCGTGCATCCGCGCGACAAGGTGCGCAACGTGCCGAAAGTCGGCGGCACGAAAGCGGTGAAAATCGACGCTGTGCGCGCGCTGCAACCGACGCACGTGATCGTCAATATCGACGAAAACGAGCGCGATACTGTCGAGCAGATGCGTGCGTTCGTGCCGCATGTCGTCGTTACGCATCCGCTGGAGCCTCGCGACAACCTCGCGTTGTATGCACTGCTCGGCGCGCTCTTCGACCGCGGACAAGAAGCGCGCGAGTTGAGCGCCGCGCTTGAAAGGCAACTCAACGCATGCACATCGCGCGAATGGCCGACGCAAAACGTGCTTTACGCGATCTGGCGCGAACCGTGGATGACCGTCGCGCGCGACACCTACATCTCCGCAATGCTGCGCCTCGTGAACTGGCACACCTTGCCCGACGTGCACGGCGGCGAAAAAGGCGCGGCGCGTTATCCTTCGTTCGATCTGGACGCCGCGTGGCTCGCTCAGGCCGACCGCGTGTTGCTGTCGAGCGAACCGTATCGCTTCACGCAGCAGCATTGCGATGCGCTCTCACAGGATGCGCGACTGAAAAACAAACGGGTCGAACTGATCGATGGCGAAATGGTGTCGTGGTATGGCTCGCGGGCGATCGACGGCATCGCGTATCTTGTGGACTACGCGAGCCGCCGCCAGGCGTAACCGGCCAGCCATATGGTTATGCGGATTCAATTGTTGTCGCTGCCGTGAGCCTTCGATAAGCTTGCGCCAGAGCCGGCAAGCGTTAACAACGAAGCCGACAGCGCCGGAACCGTTTCAGAGTCAATGCGTGACAGCCCGCCCGGAGCGCGTCGTTTGCAGCAGCACGCACGACGCCGCCCCGCCACGAACAATTCGAAATCCCGGGAGATCTTATGCGTTTCAAGTTGCTTGCCGCCGCGACACTGACGGCCCTCGCCATCGCGCCCGCGCTGTCCGTCGCGAAGCCGCTCACCGTCTGCACGGAGTCGAGCCCTGACGGCTTCGACGTCGTCCAGTACAACTCGCTCGTCACGACCAATGCATCGGCGGATGTGATTTTCAATTCGCTCGTGTCGTACGACGAGGCCGCGAAGAAAGTCGCGCCTGCGCTCGCCGACAAATGGGACGTGAGCAGCGACGGCCTCACCTACACGTTCCATCTGCGCCCGAACGTGCAATTCCAGACCACCGACTACTTCAAGCCCACGCGCGCGCTGAACGCCGACGACGTCGTCTTCACCTTCGACCGCATGCTCAACGAGAGCAATCCGTGGCACAAGGTCGCGGGCGCGAGCGGCTTTCCGCATGCGCAGTCGATGGGTCTCGTGAAGCTGATCAAGTCGGTGTCGAAGGTCGACGACAACACGGTGAAGTTCGAACTGAACGAGCCGAACGCGACCTTCGTGTCGATCCTGACGATGGGTTTCGCGTCGATCTACTCGTCCGAATACGCGGACCAGTTGCTCAAGGCGAACAAGACGGCCGACCTGAACGCGAAGCCGATCGGCACCGGTCCGTTCGTGCTGAAGGGCTACACGAAAGATTCGATCATCCGCTATGACGTGAACCCGACGTACTGGGGCCCGAAGCCGAAGATCGACCGGCTGATCTACGCGATCACGCCCGACGCCGCCGTACGCGCGCAAAAGGTGAAGGCGGGCGAATGTCAGATCGCGCTGTCGCCGAAGCCGCAGGATGTCGCCGACGCGAAGAAGGACAAGTCGCTCGCCGTCGTGCAGACGCCCGCGTTCATGACGGCATTCGTCGCGCTGAACACGCAGAAGAAACCGCTCGACAACCAGAAGGTGCGCGCCGCGCTGAACATGGCGTTCGACCGCACGTCGTATCTGAAGGCCGTGTTCGACAACACGGCGACGCCTGCGAACAATCCGTATCCGCCGAATACGTGGAGCTACGACAAGGCCGTCAAGCCGTGGCCGTATGACGCTGAAAAAGCGAAGAAGCTGCTCGCCGAAGCCGGTTATCCGAACGGCTTCGAAACGACGATCTGGGTGCGTCCGAACGGCAGCGTGCTGAATCCGAATCCGAAGGCGGGCGCGGAAATGCTGCAGGCGGACTTCGCGAAGATTGGCGTGAAGGCCGAGGTGAAGGTGATCGAATGGGGCGAGCTGATCAAGCAGGCCAAGCAGGGGCAGCACGACACCCTGTTCATGGGCTGGGCCGGTGACAATGGCGACCCGGACAATTATCTGTCGCCGCTTTTCAGCTGCAATGCGGTGAAGTCGGGCATCAACTTCGCGCGTTACTGCGACCCGGAACTCGACAAGCTGATCGCGCAAGGCAAGGAAACGGCGGATCAGGGCAAGCGCACGAAGGCGTATGAAGCCGCGCAGCAGATCATCCACGATGAAGCGCTGTGGATTCCGCTCGGTTATCCGACGGCGGCTGCGATTACGCGGACCAACGTGAGCGGGTATCACGTGAGTCCGTTTGGGCGGCAGAATTTTGGGGCGGTGTCGGTGCAGTGATCTGCCCGACGCGCCGTCGCTCGATGTAAAAAGCCCGGCCCGCGAATGCGGCCGGGCTTTTTGTTTTCAGTGCGGACGCGCTTGAGGCATCACGCGCTGAACCGAATCACCCCGTCCTCGCCCTGCCCACGCTTCAACTCGCCTTGCAGCCACAGCAAATGCAAATGCGCGAGCGCCTCGCCCATCGCGAACGTCATCTGGTGAATGTCGAGTTCGCGCTTGAACATGATCGGGACGATATCCGCCGCGCTGCACGGCTTTTCCGCGCACGCCGCACGCACTTCGGCGAGCCGCGCCGCGTGGTGATCGCGCAGTTGTCCGATCCGCGTATGCAGCCCGCGAAACGGCTTGCCATGTGAAGGCAGCACGAGCGTATCGGCGGCCATCGTTTCGTAGCGGCCCAGCGAACCGAGATACAACGCGAGCGGATTGCCTTCCGGCTCGATGTCGAACACCGAAACGTTCGTCGAAATGCGCGGCAGCACCATGTCGCCGGAAATCAGCATGCCGTCGGCGTCGGAATGCAGCGCGCAGTGCTCCGGCGAATGGCCGAAGCCCGTCACAATGCGCCACGTGCGTCCGCCGATCGACAGCGCATCGCCTTCGCGCAAGCGCCGGTACTGGCTCGGCACGGCGGGCACCAGATTCGCGTAATAGCTCTTGCGATTGCGCAACTTGTCGAGCGACGCCTCGTCGCGCAGACCATGCCGCGCGAAATGCCGCGCCGCGCCCTCGCCGCCCGCGTTCGAGCCGTCACCAGCCGCCATCACGCGGCCCAGCATGTACTCGCCGAGCGAAATCCACAGGCGCACGTTCCAGCGCTTCCTGTCGCCGCCTTCGCACAGCCAGTTCGCGAGACCGAGGTGATCCGGATGGCAATGCGTGACGATCACGCGCAGCACCGGCAGGCCTTCGAGCGCCGTGTCGAACAGCTTTTCCCAGTTCGCCTTGATCTCGTCGGACGCGATGCCGCAGTCGACGATCGTCCAGCCCTTTTGCCCGTCGATTTCATCGCGCAGCAGCCACAGGTTGATGTGATCGAGGGCGAACGGCAGCGGCATGCGCAGCCAGTAGACGCCGGGCGCGACTTCCTGTGTCGTGCCCGCGGCGGGCATGCCGTCGGCGAATGGATAGTCGAGTTGATGTTCGAGAGCGTTCATCGTGAGGGTTCCTTCGTCGGCTGCAAGAGCAGTCGCATGACCGATCGCACATTGCAGCGTGGTTGCGCTTTGTTCAGGTTGACGATAACGTAAACGTCGATTCTAACGTTCAATCCGTTTTTGTGCCCGGCTGTCTGATGCACACGCAGACGCGGGCACGCCGACGGGCATTCCGCGATGAACATCCAATACACGATCACCGAACTGGCCCGCGAATTCGACGTCACGCCGCGTGCAATCCGCTTCTACGAAGACCAGGGTTTACTCTCACCGAGTCGCGAAGGTTCGAGCGGACTGCGCCGCGTGTACTCGGGCCGCGACCGCACGCGGCTGAGGCTGACGCTGCGCGGCAAGCGGCTGGGTTTCACGCTGTCGGAGATCCGCGATCTGCTCGATCTGTACGACTCGCCGACGGACACCACGCCGCAGTTGCAGGCGTTTCTCGCGACGGTCGTGCGGCATCGCGAAGTGCTCGAACGTCAGCGCGAAGATCTGAACGCGACGCTCGAAGACCTCGCGCAATACGAAGCGCAAGCGCGCGCGCTGCTCGAAAGCGGCACGCGCGGCGATGGTTACGGCAGCGTGGAAAAAGCCGCGCGCGAAGACGCGCTGAAAGAAAAATTCTGATCGGGAGATAGCACGACAAACACGGCTGTTCGGACGGCATTGCATGAAGATGTGCCGAACGCCTTGCAACACGCAGCAAGGTCTATCCGGAGGCGCCGCGCTCAAAAGGCTCGGGAGCGTCTTCCAGGCTCACCCGGGCGATACAATCGCGGGAGTCTTCACGACATTGAGCGAACACTGAGCGAATGCACGGTCGACATGAATCACTTTCCCAAACTGCTGTCGTCACAGATCGGCTTCGACGTCGCGGAGACGCTGCTCGCGGGGTTCGACCGGCATTACTGCATCTTTCGCGAAGCCGCGATCCGCGCCAAAGATCTCTTCGAAGCCGCCGACTGGCACGGCCTGCAAAAACTCGCGCGCGATCGCATCACGTCGTATGACGAACGCGTGCGCGAGTGCATCGAAACACTCGAAGACGAGTACGACGCGGAAAACATCGACGACGGCGTGTGGCAGCAGATCAAGCTGCACTACATCGGTCTGTTGACGACGCACCGGCAGCCCGAATGCGCGGAGACGTTCTTCAATTCGGTGTGCTGCCATATCCTGCATCGCTCGTACTTCAACAACGATTTCATCTTCGTGCGGCCCGCGATTTCGACCGAGTACATCGAAAACGACGAGCCCGCCGCGAAGCCGACGTATCGCGCGTATTACCCCGGCAAGGACGGCCTCGCCGTCACGCTGGAGCGCATCGTCACGAACTTTCAGCTGAACCCGCCGTTCGAGAATCTGACGCGCGACGTGCAATGCGTGATCCAGGCGTTGCGCGACAACTTCGGCACCTTCAACGAAGCGCCCAATTTCCAGATTCATGTGCTGTCGTCGCTGTTCTTTCGCAACAAGGCGGCGTACATCATCGGGCGGATCATCAACGGCGACATGATGGTGCCGTTCGCGTTGCCGATTCATCACGTGAAACCGGGCCTGCTCGCGCTCGATGCGCTGCTCTGCAAGCGCGATCAGCTGCTGATCATTTTCAGCTTCGCGCATTCGTACTTTCTCGTCGATATGGAAGTGCCGTCCGCGTATGTCGAGTTCCTCGGCGGCATTCTGCAAGGCAAGCCGAAGGCGGAAATCTATACGTCGGTAGGTTTGCAGAAGCAGGGCAAGAATCTGTTCTATCGCGATCTGCTGCGTCATCTGAAACATTCGAGCGACCGCTTCATCATCGCGCCCGGCATCAAGGGCATGGTGATGCTCGTGTTCACGCTGCCGTCGTTTCCGTACGTGTTCAAGCTGATCAAGGACGCCTTCCCGCCGCCGAAAGAAACGACGCGCGAACAGGTGGTCGGCAAGTATCAACTCGTGAAGCGCCATGACCGTCTGGGACGCATGGCCGATACGCTCGAATATTCGAGCGTCGCGTTGCCGCTGTCGCGTCTCGACGATGCGCTCATTCGCGAGCTGGAAAAGGAAGCGCCTTCGATGCTCGAATACGAAGGCGACAATCTCGTCATCCGGCATGTGTACATCGAGCGGCGCATGGTGCCGCTCAATCTGTTCCTGCAGAACGGCACGGACGCCGACATCGATCACGGCATCCGCGAATACGGCAACGCGGTCAAGGAACTGATGCAGGCGAACATCTTCCCCGGCGACATGCTGTACAAGAACTTCGGCGTCACGCGACACGGACGCGTCGTGTTCTACGACTACGACGAGATCGAATATCTCACCGATTGCAACGTGCGCGCGGTGCCGCCGCCGCGCAACGAGGAAGACGAGATGTCGGGCGAGCCGTGGTACTCGGTCGGTCCGCACGATATTTTCCCGGAGACGTACCACACCTTTTTGCTCGGCGATCCGCGCGTGCGCGAATCGTTTCTCAAGCATCACGCAGATTTTTTCGATCCCGCGCTGTGGCAAAAGCACAAGGATCACATTCTGCGGGGCGAGTTGCCCGACTTTTATCCCTACGATCGCAGCCTGCGCTTTTCCGTTCGTTATCCGGAAAGGTTCGCTGCCGATCGCACTGCTGCACCAGCGGAGCGCGCTGCCTGAACGCGCGCCCCGCTACCACTGAACAACATCGAACAACCTGATTACGTCGGAACGAAACATGACTACGAACGCCGCTGAACATCCGCTCGCTCATCTCTTCGCGAACAACGACGCGTGGGTCACGCACAAGCTCGAAGACGATCCTGAATTCTTCTCGCGTCTCGCGCACCAGCAGGCGCCTGAATACCTGTGGATCGGTTGCGCCGATTCGCGCGTGCCCGCCAACGAGATCATCGGTCTGCCGCCTGGCGAAGTGTTCGTTCACCGCAATATCGCGAACGTCGTCGTGCATTCGGACCTGAACTGTCTGTCCGTGGTCCAGTTCGCCGTCGATCTGCTGAAGATCAAGCACATCATGGTGGTCGGCCACTACGGCTGCTCGGGCGTCGGCGCGGCGCTGCACGGCCGGCGCGTCGGTCTCGCGGACAACTGGCTGCATCACGTGCAGGACGTGCGCTCGAAGCATGCATCGCTGCTCGAAGAATGGCCGATGGGCGAAGCGCGGCATCGCCGCCTCGTCGAACTGAACACGATCGAACAGGTCGTCAACGTGTGCCGCACGACGATCCTCAACGACGCGTGGGCGCGCGGTCAGGACCTCACCGTTCACGGCTGGGTCTATGGCGTGCATGACGGACGCGTGCGCGATCTCGGCATGACGGTGAAGGATCCCACGAAGCTCGAAGAGACCTACACCAGTTGCGTTGCGGCTGTTTCGGCGAGCCGCGCCCATTCGGCTGACAACGACGTGGTCGCCGCCGACGCCGCAAAGCTCGGCGACGTGGCCGCCGTCGTTCACGGTGTTATCAAGGAGATGAAACATGAGTGAGACACAAGATCCCGTCGTCATCGTTTCCGTCGCGCGCACGCCGATGGCCGCGTTTCAGGGCGACTTCGCATCGCTGACGGCGCCGCAACTCGGTGCGATCGCGATCAAGGCGGCCGTCGAGCGCGCGGGCCTGAAGCCTGAACAGATCGAAGAAGCCGTGATCGGCTGCGTGCTGCCCGCAGGCCAGGGCCAGGCGCCCGCGCGCCAGGCGGCGCTCGGCGCGGGCCTGCCGCTGTCGACGGGTTCCACCACCATCAACAAGATGTGCGGCTCCGGCATGCGCGCGGCGATGTTCGCGCACGACATGCTCGCGGCCGGTTCCGTCGACGTGATCGTCGCGGGTGGCATGGAAAGCATGACGAACGCGCCGTATCTGCTGCCGAAGGCACGCGGCGGCATGCGCATGGGCCACGGCCAGGTGATGGATCACATGTTCCTCGACGGCCTCGAAGACGCGTACGAAAAAGGCCGTCTGATGGGCACGTTCGCGGAAGAGTGCGCAGGCTCGTTCGACTTCACGCGTGAAGCGCAGGACAAATTCGCGGTCGAATCGCTGGTGCGCGCGAAACGCGCGAACGAAGACGGTTCGTTCGCATGGGAAATCGCGCCTGTGACGATCGAAGGCAAGAAAGGCAGCGTGACCGTCGAGCGCGACGAGCAGCCGTTCAAGGCGAATCTCGACAAGATTCCGACGCTCAAGCCCGCGTTCAGCAAGACGGGCACGGTGACAGCCGCGAACTCGTCGTCGATCAGCGACGGCGCGGCGGCGCTCGTGATGATGCGCGAATCGACGGCGAAGAAGCTCGGCGTGACGCCGCTCGCGCGCGTCGTCGGCCATTCCACTTTCGCTCAGGAACCCGCGAAGTTCACGACGGCGCCCGTCGGCGCGATCCGCAAGCTGTTCGAGAAGAACGGCTGGAAAGCGCAAGACGTCGATCTGTACGAGATCAACGAGGCATTCGCCGTCGTCACGATGGCCGCGATGAAAGAACACAACCTGCCGCACGACAAGGTCAACGTGAACGGCGGCGCGTGCGCGCTCGGCCACCCGATCGGTGCATCGGGCGCGCGCATTCTCGTCACGCTGATCGGCGCGCTGAAGAAGCGCGGCCTGAAGCGCGGCGTCGCGAGCCTGTGCATCGGCGGCGGCGAGGCGACGGCCATGGGCGTCGAACTGGTTTAAGCAGCTTTTCACTGACGGCGCGCGCAACGTTGCGCGCGCTCGCGAAAGGACGAAAGGACTATCGATGAAAACAGTGTTGATCGCAGGCGCGTCGCGTGGCATCGGACGCGAATTCGTGAAGCAGTACCGGCACGACGGCTGGCGCGTGCTGGCCACCGCGCGTGATGCCGAATCGCTCGGTGAACTCGTGGCGCTCGGCGCCGAAGCGTTTTCGCTCGATATCACCGTGCCCGAGGACATCGCCGCGCTCAGCTGGAAACTCGACGGCGAGCGTCTCGACGCCGCCGTGATCGTGTCGGGCGTGTACGGTCCGCAGACGGAAGGCGTCGACACGATCACCGCCGAAGACTTCGACTTCGTGATGACGACCAACGTACGCGGGCCGATGCAGCTGATTCCGGTTCTGCTGCCGCTCGTCGAAGAAGCGCAGGGCGTGCTGGCCGTGCTGTCGAGTCGCATGGGCAGTATCAGCGAGACGACGGGCACGACGGGCTGGCTGTATCGCGCGAGCAAGGCGGCGCTGAACGACGTGCTGAAGGTGACGTCGGTGCAGACGCGCCGCGCGACCTGCGTGTCGCTGCATCCGGGCTGGGTGCGCACCGACATGGGCGGCGCGTCGGCTGCCGTCGATCCGGCGCACAGCGTGCGCGGCATGCGCGAAGTGCTGGCGGAAGCGGCGAGCACGCCGCACCTTTTTCACGGACGTTTCTTCCAGTACGACGGCACGGCGATCGACTGGTAGAACCGGTAGCAACGTGATCAGACGATAAAGACATCCAGGAGACACCCGCATGTTGCTCGATCAGGACCACCTGATGATCCGCGACGCGGTGCGCACTTTCGTGCGCGAAGCCGTGACGCCGAACGCCGCGCAATGGGACCGCGAGCGCACGTTTCCCGCCGACGTGCATCGCCAGCTTGCCGAACTCGGCGCGTACGGCGTGCTCGTGCCCGAGGAATACGGCGGCGCCGGCCTCGACGCGCTGGCGCTCGCGGTGATACTCGAAGAAATCGCGGCAGGCGACGGCGGTACATCGACGGCGATCTCGGTCAATAACTGCCCGGTGTGCAGCATTCTGCTGACGTTCGGCAACGAGCAGCAGAAGCGCGACTGGCTCACGCCGCTCGCACGCGGCGAAATGCTCGGCGCTTTTTGTCTGACCGAACCGCAGGCGGGCTCGGATGCGTCGGCGTTGCGCACCACGGCAACCCGCGACGGCGACTCGTACGTGCTCAACGGCGTCAAGCAGTTCATCACGAGCGGCAAGAACGGCAATGTCGCGATCGTGATGGCCGTCACCGATAAAAGCGCGGGCAAGCGCGGCATCAGCGCGTTCATCGTGCCGACGGACGCGCCCGGTTATGTCGTCGCGCGCCTCGAAGAGAAGCTCGGCCAGCATTCGTCCGATACCGCGCAGATCGTGTTCGACAACTGCCGCGTGCCCGCTGCGAACCTGATCGGCGCGGAAGGCGAAGGCTACCGGATCGCGCTGTCGGGGCTCGAAGGCGGGCGCATCGGGATTGCCGCGCAGAGCGTCGGCATGGCGCGCGCGGCGTTCGAAGCGGCGCTCGCGTACGCGAAAGAGCGCGAAAGCTTCGGGCAGCCGCTTTTTTCGCATCAGGCCGTGCAGTTCCGGCTCGCCGACATGGCGACGCAACTCGAGGCGGCGCGTCAGCTGATCTGGCACGCGGCCGCGCTGAAAGACGCGGGCCAACCATGTCTGACGGAAGCGGCGATGGCCAAGCTGTTCGCGTCCGAAGCGGCGGAACGGATCTGTTCGGCCGCGCTGCAGATTCATGGCGGCTACGGCTATCTGAGCGATTTCCCCGTCGAACGTATTTATCGCGACGTCCGCGTGTGCCAGATCTACGAAGGCACCAGCGATATCCAGAAGATTCTGATCGCGCGCGGACTGAGTTAAACCTTTCTTCGAACTTTCATGACTGCATCAGCGAAACCACGTCCCGTCGATTGTCCTTGCGGCGGCGCCGCGCCGAACCGGCGCGACACCGACAAGCCGCCGCGTTTCGCGGATTGCTGCGGGCGATATATCGACGGCGGCGCGGCGGCGCCGAATGCGTTCGAGCTGATGCGCTCGCGCTATAGCGCGTACGTGCTCGGCGAATCCCACTATTTGCGCGAGACATGGGCGCCACAAACCTGCCCCGCCGATCTCGACGTCGACACGGATGCGCCCGACGCGCCGCGCTGGCTAGGTCTGCAGATCAAACGCTTCACGCCGCTCGACGATACGCACGCCGAAGTGGAGTTCGTCGCGCGGTACAAAGTGGGCGGACGGGCGCATCGGCTGCATGAATCCAGCCGCTTCATCAGAGGCGACGACGCGCGCTGGCGTTACGTCGACGGCGATGTGAGCGATCGCTGACTCTATCTTTCCGATTGCACTGCAGCAACGTCTTAAATGCCTGCCAAAAAACTCAAATAAGGGCCGTTTCTGTAGAAAAATCAATGTGTTGGATCGACGCCACGTCCCTCATATCCGATTCTTTCCGCCTTTGCCCGGCGGGCCGCCCCGCGCCGTTGCGAGCGCCCCTGCCAGCCTGCAAATAGTGCCGCAAGGGGTTTGTACTGAATTGCACAAATATAAATTGTCGTGCCAGTATGAGTCCTACAGATGTTGCAGCGCTCCGTAGCGAGGTAGCGGTCCACCGCTCCCGCAGGATGTCCAGACGCACCGCCCGCTGATCGTTCAGCGGGCACGCGATCCGGGGCATCGCGAGGCGCTCACTTCGACGCGTGGGGTCGCGTCGACCGGCTTCGGTTCACTCCAATGCGGTCCTGATCTGTCTGCGTACGCGAATATCGCGACGTGCGTGATCTTTTGACCTTGTTTTGGCGTGCAAACGGAGCCAAATCAGACCTACGGCAGTCCACACCGGATCCCCGTTAGGGAAGGTTCAGCGTTTTTGAGAGCAGGTGTAGCGGATGGTGTTCAGCAAAGTTCTGACGGTTTGTGCGATGTCGGCGGCCTTCGTGGCCAGCGCTGTCACGACCGCGCACGCGGATCCGCTCGCGGATGCCGAAACCGGCCCGCTCGGCCGCGCCCAGGTGCAGCGGCTCGCCCTCGATGAAGACGGCTACCTGCCCGTCGTCAAGCTGAGCGAACAGGTCATCCGCATTCCCGTCGACGGCGACGGCAATGTCACTCTCGAAACGACCGTCTACAAGCCGGAAGGTCCCGGCCCGTTCCCGATGGTCGTGTTCAACCACGGCAAGATTCACGGCGATCCGCGCATGCAGACGCGCAGCGATCCCGTGTCGCTGGCGCGCGAATTCGTGCGGCGCGGTTATGTCGTCGTCGCGCCGAACCGTCAGGGTTTTGCCGATTCGGGCGGCTCGTACGTGCAGGACGGCTGCGACGTGACGCGCAACGGTCTGAGCCAGGCCGCCGACGTCGCCACGACCGTCAACTACATGTCGAAGCAGAGCTACGTCGACGCGCAGCACATTGTCGTGGCCGGCACCTCGCATGGCGGCCTCGCGACCATCGCGTACGGCACGAACGCCGCGCCCGGCGTGCGCGCACTGATCAATTTCTCGGGTGGCCTGCGTCAGGACGCCTGCACCGACTGGCAAGGCAATCTGACGAACGCGTTCGGCACGTATGGCGAAAGCACGCACGTGCCGTCGCTCTGGCTGTACGGCGACAACGATTCGATCTGGCCGTCGGCGCTCGTTTCGCGGATGTACACCGCCTACACGCAGAACACGCTGGGCAAGGGCGTGAACGCGAAGATGGTCGATTTCGGCTCGTACAAGAACGACGCGCATCGCCTCGTCGGCGATCGCGACGGCGTGCGGGTCTGGTGGCCGTCCGTCGAAGCCTTCCTCGCGCGTGTCGGCATGCCGACGGGCGTGCAGTATCGCGTCGCCGAACCGACGCAGCCGAAGGCCACGCACTTCGCGAAGATCGATGCCGTCGACTCCGTGCCGTTCGTCGATGAAGCCGGTCGCGCCGGTTATCGCAACTTCCTGCATCAGTATCCGAGCCGCGCGTTCGCCGTGTCGGATTCGGGCGCGTGGTCATGGGCCGAAGGCGGCGACGATCCGATGTCGGTGGCGATCTCGAATTGCCAGAAGCAGAGTTCGGACCCGTGCCACCTGTACGCAGTCAACGACAACGTCGTGTGGAAAGACACCTCGACGCAAACGGCTGACGCCGACGCCGAATCCCCGTCGAAGGACGGCGGCAAGCCCGCGCTGGCCAGCCGCTGATCGACCTGTCGCCCGTTGCGTGTTCTGCGCATCGGGCGAGATTGCCTCACCTCCCCGCTTTTCCCGCACACGCCGCCGCGCGCTCGCGCAGGCCAAATCTCCGATCCCTTCTCGCCTGAACTGATGAATCGGCCTCGATTCTCAGGATTCCAACGTAACGCGCCAATTCGACCTGGTGCGCCAGGAACGCCGCGCACGACCGCCCAACTTGACACTGCTCTCACCGCCAGAGAGCGGCCGCCGCCGCTCGCATCACATCGAACCGCCCCCAAAACGCCCTCGCCGCGCCAGATTTTTTCACAGGGGGCCCATGACTTTGCCGTCGTTATCTACGGTCATTTGCGGCGTTTGAAAACGAACTGTCGCGAGCTGTCGCCAATCCCGGAAAAACGCGCGTAAGCCATTGAAAGCATGGTGTTTTCAGATAGTGCATTGCAGCGGATATCGCGCTAATCTCACTTCCGCTGCCGCGAAAAAGCGCGCTATCGAGCTTCAAGCACGCGAACGCGACAGTCCATCCGACGCACGGAAAGCGCCCGCACCGCCATCGCCGGCGATGCGAACGACGCTCTGCGGCGCCGGATTCAGCGGACGTCATGCGTCCCGATTCGCCAGCAGGATTTGCATCACCCATTTACATGACCGATCAGCACGACGCGCCCGCGCGCGCCTTGCCCGGTTCATGTTCGGAGTAGTTTTGGACACACAGGCAACCGAAGACTGGATCGCCCGCAGCCTGCGCGCTGTTTGGCATCCCTGTACGCAGATGAAGCATCACGAGCGCTATCCGCTCGTGCCCGTTTCGCGCGGTGCCGGCGCGTGGCTTTACGATCGCGCCGGACATCGTTATCTCGACGCGATCAGTTCGTGGTGGGTCAACCTGTTCGGCCACGCGAACCCGCGCATCAACGCCGCGCTGAAAGACCAGCTCGACACGCTCGAGCACGCGATGCTCGCCGGCTGCACGCACGAGCCCGCGATCGAACTCGCCGAACGACTCGGCGCGCTCACGCAGAACACGCTCGGACATGCGTTCTTCGCGTCCGATGGCGCGTCGGCCGTCGAGATCGCGCTGAAGATGAGCTTCCACTCGTGGCGCAATCGCGGCTACGACTACAAGCGCGAGTTCGTCTGCGTCGCGAACAGCTATCACGGCGAGACGATCGGCGCGCTCGGTGTCACCGACGTCGCGCTCTTCAAGGACGCATACGATCCCCTGATCCGCAACGCGCACGTCGTCGCGTCGCCCGATGCGCGCTTCGCACGCGAAGGCGAAACGGCCGCCGATGTCGCGCAACGCGCGCTCGCCGACGTACGCGCGCTGTTCGAAGCGCGCGCCGGCAACATCGCCGCGCTGATCGTCGAGCCGCTCGTGCAGTGCGCAGCGGGCATGGCGATGCATGACCCGTCGTATATCGCGGGCTTGCGCGAGCTCTGCGACGGCTACAGCGTGCATCTGATCGCCGACGAAATCGCCGTTGGCTGCGGGCGCACGGGCACCTTCTTCGCGAGCGAACAGGCCCGCGTGTGGCCGGACTTTCTGTGTCTGTCGAAGGGCATCAGCGGCGGTTATCTGCCGCTGTCGATCGTGTTGTCGCGCGACGAAATCTTCGCCGCCTTCTACGACGACGACACCACGCGCGGCTTCCTTCATTCGCATTCGTACACGGGCAATCCGCTTGCGTGCCGCGCCGCGCTCGCAACGCTCGATCTGTTCGCGAGCGACAACGTGCTCGCCACGAATGAAAAGAAATCGGCGGCGATGCGCGCTGCGCTCGAACCGCTCGCGCAACATGCGCAGGTGCGCAATCTGCGTCAGCGCGGCACGATCTTCGCGTTCGACGCCGTCATCGACGACGCCGATGCCGCGAAGACCTTCTCGCGCCGCTTCTTCGAAAACGCATTGCAGCGCGAACTGCTGCTGCGTCCGATCGGCACCACGGTGTACCTGATGCCGCCGTACATTCTCGACGACGAAGAAATCGCGTTGCTCGCCGAGCGCACGCGCGCCACGTTCGAAGCGACATTGACGGAGACGCGCTGATGCAGTTGCTTGAAACGCTCGAACAGGGCTTGAAGGACATCGACGCGCGCGGCCTGCGCCGTCGCCGACGCACCGTCGATTCGCCGTGCTCCGCGCATATGACCGTCGACGGCCGCAACATCATCGGCTTCGCGAGCAACGATTATCTCGGCCTCGCCGCGCATCCGCTGCTCGTCGCGGCCATCGCCGAAGGCGCGCGGCGCTACGGCGCGGGGAGCGGCGGCTCGCATCTTCTGGGCGGCCATTCGCGCGCGCACGCGCAGCTCGAAGACGACCTCGCCGAATTCGCGGGCGGCTTCGTCGACAATCCGCGCGCGCTGTATTTCAGCACTGGCTATATGGCGAATCTCGCGACGCTCACCGCGCTCGCGGGGCGCGGCACGACGCTGTTTTCTGACTCGCTGAATCACGCGTCGCTGATCGACGGTGCGCGGCTCTCGCGTGCCGATATCCAGATCTATCCGCACGCGGATGCCGAAGCATTGAGCGCGATGCTCGAAGCGTCGGACGCCGCCGTGAAGCTGATCGTCACCGACACCGTTTTCAGCATGGACGGCGACATCGCGCCGCTCGCGCGTCTGCTCGAACTCGCCGAGCAACACGGCGCGTGGCTCGTCGTCGACGATGCGCATGGCTTCGGCGTGCTCGGTCCGCAAGGACGCGGCGCGGTCGCGGAAGCCGCACTGCGCTCGCCGCATCTGATCGCGATCGGCACGCTCGGCAAGGCGGCGGGCGTGTCGGGCGCGTTCGTCGTCGCGCATGAGACGGTGATCGAATGGCTCGTGCAGCGCGCGCGTCCGTATATCTTCACGACGGCGTCGGTGCCGTCGGCGGCCCATGCGGTGTCCGCGAGCCTGCGCATCATCGGCGGTGATGAAGGCGAACATCGTCGCGTGCATCTGCGCTCGCTGATCGCGCGCACACGCGACATGCTCAAGCGCACGCCGTGGCTGCCCGTCGATTCGCATACGGCTGTGCAGCCGCTCATCATCGGCGCGAACGAGGCGACGCTCGAAATCGCCGCATCGCTCGATCGCGCGAATCTGTGGGTGCCCGCGATCCGTCCGCCGACCGTGCCCGAAGGCACGTCGCGGCTGCGCATTTCGCTGTCGGCTGCACACTCGCACAACGATCTCGATCAGCTCGAAAACGCGTTGACGAAGACTGCGGAGGCACGCACATGAGCCAAGCACTGTCTCTCTTCGTGACGGGCACCGATACCGAAATCGGCAAGACGCTGGTGTCGGCGGCGCTGTTGCGCGGCTTTGTGCGCGAAGGCTTGCGCGCGACCGCGATGAAGCCGATCGCGGCGGGCGCGACGCTCGTCGACGGCGTGCTGCACAACGAAGACGCCGATCAGCTCGACGCCGCTGCCAACGTGCTGTTGCCGCCCGAGATCCGCACGCCGTTCATGTTGAAGGAACCGGCCGCACCGCACATCGCCGCCGCGCATGAAAACGTCGCGCTCGACATGACGCGCATCGTCGAGGCGCATGCGCAGGCGGTGCAAATGGCCGATGTAGTCGTCGTGGAAGGCGTCGGCGGCTTTCGCGTGCCGCTCACCGACGCGCACGACACCGCCGATCTCGCGTTCGCATTGAATCTTCCCGTGGTGCTCGTCGTCGGCATGCGGCTGGGCTGCATCAGCCACGCGCTGCTGACGGCGGAAGCGATCGCCGCGCGCGGCCTGCCCATCGTGGGCTGGGTCGCGAATCGCGTGGATCCCGCCATGCTGTTTCCCGACGAGAACATCGACGCGCTGCGTGCACGGCTCGATCGACAGTACAACGCGCCGTTGCTCGGCATCGTCCCGCATCTGAGCCCTGCGTCGCCCGATGTCGCCGCGACGCATCTCGACACCAACCGACTGTTGCAGACGCTGCGTGCCGCGCAGCGCTGAAGGCTTTCGACAAATCAAATCATCAAGGACCACCCCATGAGCCAGATCCAGACCGCACCTTTGCCCGTCACGCCGTCGCAGGCGGCTGCTGCAGCTGCCGCCGACAACGCCGCCGCGCGCTGGAAAGTCGCCGACGTCGTCGCGCTGTACGAACTGCCGTTCAACGATCTGCTGTTCCGCGCGCAACAGGTGCATCGCGAGCATTTCGACGCGAACACCGTGCAGCTGTCGACGCTGCTCTCGATCAAGACGGGCGGCTGCGAAGAAGATTGCGCGTACTGTCCGCAGTCGGTGCATCACGAGACCGGGCTGAAGGCCGAAAAGCTGATGGAAGTCGACGAGGTGCTGGCCGCTGCGCGTGTCGCGAAGGAAAACGGCGCGACGCGGTTCTGTATGGGCGCCGCGTGGCGTAACCCGAAAGATCGTCACCTCGAACCGATCAAGGACATGATTCGCGGCGTGAAGTCGATGGGGCTCGAAACCTGCGTGACGCTCGGGATGCTCGAAGCGCATCAGGCGCAAGGACTGCGCGAAGCCGGGCTCGATTACTACAATCACAATCTCGATACGTCGCCCGAGTTTTATGGGCAGATCATTTCGACGCGGACTTATCAGGATCGTCTCGATACGCTCGAGCATGTGCGCGATGCTGGGATCAACGTGTGTTGCGGTGGGATCGTCGGGATGGGTGAGTCGCGACGTGAGCGCGCGGGTCTTGTTGCGCAGCTCGCTAATATGGAGCCGTATCCTGAGTCGGTGCCTATCAATAATCTCGTGCAGGTTGAGGGGACGCCGCTCACCGGCACGGAATCGCTCGATCCGTTTGAGTTCGTGCGGACGATTGCTGTTGCTCGGATTACGATGCCGCGGGCTATGGTGCGGCTTTCCGCTGGTCGCGAGCAGATGGATGAGGCCCTTCAGGCTATGTGCTTTCTCGCTGGTGCGAATTCGATTTTTTATGGGGATCAGTTGTTGACTACTAGTAATCCTCAGGCTGAGGCTGATCGGAAGTTGCTCGAGCGGCTTGGGATTCGCGCTGAAGCCGCGCAGCAGATGGTGCCTGTTGAGGGTGATCGCTGTTCGCATGGGTGCGATGGGCACTAAGCCTTTTGCTGCGCTGGCATCCGCGGTTTCGTATTGGTGCTTCTTGCGTTGCCCCTGTGCGGGGCGGCACCTACTTTTCTTTGCAGCGGCAAAGAAAAGTAGGCAAAAGAAAGCCGCTTTTGAAACTCCGGTGCCTGC
The DNA here is from genome assembly GCF_030412785.1 of Paraburkholderia sabiae. Classification (NCBI taxonomy): domain Bacteria; kingdom Pseudomonadati; phylum Pseudomonadota; class Betaproteobacteria; order Burkholderiales; family Burkholderiaceae; genus Paraburkholderia; species Paraburkholderia sabiae. Next base: position 246,703 of record NZ_CP125295.1, on the reverse strand, counting down.
CTGGAAAACGCCACGGCACACGGTCTTTGAGCTATTGCGCTGCCACGTCCGCACTCCGTAGAAAGCCCGTAGTCAACCGCGCACGGCGCGAAAGTCCCACACAGTCTGGAGCACATAACGCCGCAATTGGGCCGACGACAAACACACAAAAACAAGTCGACCGAATGTGCCCCAAGTGGATGTCATTTTTCGCGCCGCGCGCGCCTGACTGCGGGCTTTCTACGGAGTGTTGGCGTCGCTGCGCGACAGCTCGACTGCGGCATGCCGTAGCGATATCCGGGCAGGCACCGGAGGTGTGAAGCCGCTTTCTTTGGTTACTTTCTTTGCGGCGGCAAAGAAAGTAACTGCCGCCCCGCACAGGGGCAACACTAGCAAACCGATACGAAACCGCGGATGCCAGCAAAAGACTCAGTGCCTTTGCACCTGATCACTTCCTGTCAACGATAATCTGATCAAACGTCCCGCCATCGGCAAAATGAGTCTGCTGCGCCTTCTGCCAGCTACCAAAAACCTGCTCGACAGTAAAAGTCTTAAGCGGCTTAAACTCGCTAGCGTGCTTCGCAAGCACAGCCGGATCACGCGGACGCAAATGATGCTGCGCAATGATCTCCTGCGCAGGCGCGGTATAAAGATAATCGAGATACGCCTGAGCTTCCTTCCTCGTGCCGCGCTTGTCGACAACCTTGTCGACGATCGTCACGGGCGGCTCCGCGAGAATGCTCATCGACGGATACACTGCCTCGAAGCTACCCGCGCCCACGCCCGTGTCGATCAGCGACACTTCGTTCTCAAACGTCACCAGCACATCGCCGATACCGCGTTGCGTGAACGTCGTCGTTGCACCACGGCCGCCCGTGTCGAGCACAGGCACGTTACGGAAGATCGACTTCTCGAAATCGAGCGCCTGCGCATCCGTTGCACCGTTCTGCTTCTTGTAGCCCCACGCAGCGAGATACGTGTAGCGGCCGTTGCCCGCCGTCTTCGGATTCGGAATCACAACCTGCACGCCGGGCTTCGCAAGATCGTCCCAGTCCTTGATGTGCTTCGGATTGCCCTTGCGCACGAGGAACACCATCGTCGTCGTGTACGGTGCGCTGTTGTTCGGCAAACGTGCGCGCCAGTTGTCGGGAACGAGATGGCCGCGCTCGGCGAGCAGGTCGATATCGTTCGGCTGGTTCATCGTCACGACGTCGGCCTGCAAGCCTTGTAGCACCGACAACGCCTGCGCACTCGATGCGCCATGCGACTGCTTCATCGTCACCGTCTCGCCACTTTTCTGCTTGTATGCCGCGACGAACGCTGTGTTGATGTCCTTGTAAAGCTCGCGCGTCACGTCATAGGACACGTTCAACAACGATGCATCGGCATACGCGTTCTGCGCAGCGCCGAGCGCCAGCGTCAACGCCGTGAAGCCGGCTGCGAGCCAGCGCGGTTGATCCCCTCTGCCTGCCATCTTTTCCCCGCTTGTCAATGATGAAGCACGTGGCCGCGTGGATGCGGCTTGATCAGCGATTCTAGCGGATCGCCTGTCGCGATTCCGGGAAACACCGGGAGGACTCCCTATACCTTCCGGCCAGGTTTCCCCACATGCCAGCCGCACGTACGATCAGTTCATCACGTAGCTCATGAATCGCGGAACGCCGTGTGACAACGTGATCAATATGTCATTCGTTTGCCAGGTTTCTGATCAAACAAAACCCCGCTTAAGAATGAATTTCCTTAGGATGGTGCCAATGGAAACGTTAGAAAAACCTCTCGCGAAGCGTCGCTTTCATACGCTTCGACTCATTCACGGCAGTGTCAACATGGAGGCACGCATGACCCGGGCTGAAACGACGATCGAACACATTCTTCAGGATCTCGAAGATCTCAAACGGGAGGTCCGCGAGCTGAGAATCTATGTCGACGAGCGGTTTCGTGAGTTTGAAGCGAAGATGGAAGCGCGCTTCAGTGCGCTTGAAGCATCCATGCGCATCGAATTCCGTCTTCTGTGGGCAGCGAATTTCGCGATCGTGGGTCTTCTCGCGAAGGGCTTTCACTGGATCTGATGCCGAGGCATCGCTTCGCTATCGCGCTAGCTGAAAACCTGCGTGGCAAGCTCTTCGGCGTCGTCATGAAAACGCAGCGGCGCAGCGCAATGCGCGAGCGTATCCACAAAGTATTTCGCGCGGGGCCACGGGCCAAATCCCGCTGCCGTGTTGATATGACCGGCGTCGCCAAGATTGACGAATGCGCTGCCCAGACGCGTGGCCAGTTCGCGCGCGCCGGCAAGCGGCATCCACGGGTCGGTCTCGCTGCCGATCAGAATGGACGGCACGCCAAGGCGGCGGGCATCGAACGCACCTGCAAACTCGAACTTCTTCGGGCTGGCGGGCGCGACGAATAGCACCCCGGCAATATCGGCGGCTGGCACGCCTTGCTGCAATGCATGCGCCGTCGCCAGGCAGCCAAAGCTATGCGCGGCGAGCACGAACGGGCCGCGCTCACGCGCCAGCAGGTCGCGCACGGCCTGCGCCCATTGCGCGAGGTCCGGCGCGTCCCAGTCGCTCTGCTCGACGCGCAACGAACGCGAAAACTGGCGTTCCAGCCACGTTTGCCAATGTGCGCCTTCGCTGCCGTGCAAGCCCGGCACAGTCACGAGCCGCGGCGGCCAGATCGATCGGGTGCACGAAAACATGATTCTTTCCTCGCTGAGGGAATCCTGGAAATCATTGTCGCGTGGGCAGCGCGCCGCCTGAACCAATTTTTCCTGCTTTGCATATCGCCGTGTTGCGTCGAGTGCCTGTGCGTTTCGCCTATGCCGTCTGTCACCGCCCGCAACGCGCGCGAACGGCGGCGAAAAAAGTAGAATGAAGTCTGTCCATAAAAGCAGCCCTTGCTGAATCGTCGCAAGGCTTGACGGCAACGCTCAACGGCCACGCATGAAAGTCCTGTTCTACACACCGCAATCCGATGCCGACGTCTGGCTGCGCGACCTGTCGCGTGCGCTGCCCAACGCCGATCTACGCGTATGGCAGCCGGGCGACGACGCCCCTGCCGATGTCGCCATCGTCTGGAAGCCGCCGCGCGGCATGCTCGCGGGCCGCAGCGATCTGCGCGCCATCTTCAATCTGGGCGCGGGCGTCGATGCGATCCTCAAGCTCGAGCGCGATCATCCCGGCACGCTGCCGCGCAATGCGCAACTCGTGCGGCTCGAAGATACGGGCATGGCGCAACAGATGTCCGAGTATGTGACGCACGCCGTGCTGCGCTACATGCGCCGCTTCGACGAATACGACCAGTTGAAGGCGGAGCGCCGCTGGCATGTGCTCGAACCGCACGCGCGCGAAACGTTCACGGTTGGCGTGCTCGGCCTTGGCGTGCTCGGTTCGCACGTGGCGACGTCGCTCGCATCGCTCGGTTTCCCCGTGCGCGGCTTCAGCCGCAGCGCGCGAGAGATCGAAGGCGTCGATACGTTCGCGGGTGAAGATCAGCTCGACGCGTTCCTCGATGGCCTCAAGGTGCTCGTCAATCTGCTGCCACATACGCCCGACACGAATGGCGTGCTGAACGCACGCAATCTGTCGAAGCTCGCTCGCGGCGCGTACCTCGTGAACATCGCGCGCGGCGCGCATCTCGTCGAACAGGATTTGCTCGACGCGTTGGAACAAGGCCAGATCGCAGCGGCTACGCTCGACGTATTCGTGGAAGAACCGCTCCCTCCGGAGCATCCGTTCTGGGAGCACCCGCGCATCGCGATCACGCCGCATATCTCGGCGTTGACGCTGCGTGAAGAGAGCGTCGCGCAGATCGCGCAGAAAATCGGTGCGCTGATGCGCGGCGAGCCGATCGGCGGAATCGTCGATGTCGCGCGCGGATACTGACGGCGACATCACACAATAGACACGGACGGGATCCGGCATCACGCCGCAAGTGCCCGTCAACAGGAGACAGACATGGCCATGCCACAAGCAGTCAAGATCGTCGAAGTCGGTCCGCGTGACGGACTGCAGAACGAAAAGGAATTCGTGCCGACAGCGGTCAAGATCGAACTGATCGATCGTCTATCGGCGGCTGGGTTCAGGAATGTCGAAGCGGCTTCGTTCGTGTCGCCGAAATGGGTGCCGCAGATGGCTGACGGCGCCGACGTGATGGCGGGCATCGCGCGCCGTCCGGGCACGATCTATTCGGTGTTGACGCCGAACCTGCGCGGCTTCGAAGGTGCCGTCGCCGCCAACGCCGACGAGATCGTGATCTTCGGCGCGGCGAGCGAAGCGTTTTCGCAGAAGAACATCAACTGCAGCATCGCGGAAAGCATCGAGCGTTTCGCGCCCGTCGCGCAAGCCGCGAAGGAAAAAGGCCTGCGCATTCGCGGCAGCGTGTCGTGCGCGCTGGGCTGCCCGTATCAGGGCGAAGTGCCTGTGGCGTCGGTAGTCGATGTGGTCGAGCGTTTTGCGGCACTCGGCTGCGACGAGATCGACATCGCCGACACGATCGGCGTCGGCACGCCGAAGCGCACGCGCGAGGTGTTTGCCGCCGTCACGCAGGTATTCCCGCGCGAGCGCCTGTCGGGACATTTCCACGATACCTACGGCCAGGCGCTCGCGAACATCTACGCGGCGCTGCAGGAAGGCATCGAGATTTTTCACGCGTCGGTGGCGGGCCTCGGCGGCTGTCCGTACGCGAAAGGCGCGACGGGCAACGTCGCGACGGAAGACGTGCTGTATCTGATGAACGGCCTCGGTATCGAAACGGGCATCGATCTCGCGCAAGTCGTCGAGATCGGCGATTTCATCTCGACGTCGATCGGACGGCCGAACGTGTCGCGCGCGGGCAAAGCGCTGCTCGCGAAAGCTCGCAGCGAAAAGACCAACTGCGTTTGACCCATCACAGGAACACAACCCATGTCGGATAACGCAACCGTGCAACAACCCTCTCATACGCCCGAACTCGACGCGCTGCCCGATTCGGCGCGCCGCGTCGCACTGCTGCTGCGCGAGCGCGGCCACGCCGGACATGTCGTGATGCTGCCGGAAACGGGCAAGACGTCGGCGGAAGCGGCCGCGGGCCTCGGCTGTTCGATCGCGCAGATTGCCAAGTCGATCCTGTTTCGCCGTCGCGAAGACGACGCGCCCGTGCTGATCATCGCGAGCGGCGCGAACCGCGTCGACGAAAAGAAGGTCGCGGCGCAAGTCGGCGAGATTGCGCGCGCCGACGCGAAGTTCGTGCGCGAGAAGACGGGCTATGCGATCGGCGGCGTATGTCCGATCGGTCACGCGACGCCGCCCGTCACGCTGATCGACGCCGATCTCTTCACGCTCGACAGCCTGTGGGCAGCCGCCGGTCATCCGCATGCGGTGTTCAACCTGACGCCGCAGGAACTGGCCGGGCTGACGGGCGCGCCCGTCGTCGACGTGGCATTACGCGAAACGGCATGACGGACGACACCGCTCGCACGCAAGAGCGGGCGCAAAGCATCGCGTCCGTTCCCTCTCCCTGCATCAACGTGTGCCGGATGAACAAGGCGACCGGCCTGTGCGAAGGCTGCCTGCGCACGATCGACGAAATCGCGAAATGGTCGTCGTTCGGCGACGAAACGAAGCGCGCGGTATGGGATGAAATCGAAAAGCGTCACGCCGACATCATGTCGAAGCAGGCAGACAAGCGCGAGGCGAAGACATGAACACGCCGCCGCGCGTCGTCACGATTGGCGAGACGTTCAGCGCGACGCTGAATCTTTCGGTTGAATCGATCAAGTCGTTCGCGACCACCGTCAACGATCTGAACCCGCTGCATCACGACGAAGCTTACGCGGCGCAAAGTCGCTTCGGCGGATTGATCGCTTCCGGCACGCAGCCGACCGCGCATTTCATGGCGCTGCTCGCCACGCACTTTTCGACCTACGCGCAACCGCTCGGGCTCGAGTTCGACATCAAGCTCAAGAAAGCCGTGCATAGCGGTGACACGCTGACGATGACATGGCGCGTCGTCGGCGCATTCTGGAAGGCGAGCCTCAATGGCGACCTGACGCAACTCGAAGGGAGCGTCGTCAACCAGCGCGCCGAAACGGTGGTGATCGGTAAGTCGACCATACTCGTAATGCCGAAGGCCGCTGCGCAGGAAGGTGCGGCATGATCGCGCTGCCCGCGTCGATACGCGTGTTCGAGCGCGGCTGGCTGTCGTCGAACAATGTGCTGCTGGTCGATGAAGCCTGCGCGGCGCTCGTCGATACGGGCTACGCGTCGCACGCGGCGCAGACGGTCGCGCTAGTGAAGCATGCGCTCGGCGCGCGACCGCTCGATCTGATCGTCAACACGCACCTGCATTCGGATCACTGCGGCGGCAACGCGCAGTTGCAGGCGGCGTGGCCGTGCAAGACGCTGATTCCATCGACGGAAGCCGATGCCGTTCGCGAATGGGACGAAACGCGTCTGACCTTTCACGCGACCGGCCAATTCTGCGAACGTTTCGCATTTTCCGGCACGATCGAGCCGGGCACGCGTCTGACGCTCGGCGCGCTTACCTGGGACGTGCTCGGCGCGCCGGGTCATGATCCGCATTCGCTGATGCTCTACTGCGCCGAACGGCAATTGCTGATCAGCGCCGACGCGTTGTGGGAAAACGGCTTCGGCGTGATTTTTCCGGAACTCGAAGGCGAAAGCGGTTTTGCCGAACAACAGGCTGTGCTCGAACTGATCGGCACGCTCGATGTGAAAACGGTGATTCCCGGCCACGGTGCGCCGTTTTCCGATGTGCACGCAGCGCTCGATCGCGCGCTGTCGCGCGTGGCATGGCTGCGCGCCGATCCTTCGCGCAACGCGAAGAACGCGCTGAAGGTGTTGATCGTGTTCAAGCTGCTCGACGCGCGCGCAATGTCTTTCGAAGCGTTACTGCGCATGGTCGATGAAGCGAGTGTGATGCGCGCCGCCGCGTCGATGCTGAAGCCGCGCAGCGCGTGGCCTGCGCTGCTGCGCGAACTGGTCGAAGGATTGGCTGCGGAGAATGGTCCGTTGCAATTCGACGGCGAGCAAATCAGTGCGCGCGCCGAATGATTCTTGAGGCAAAGCCGCTGAAAATCAAAACAGCGGCCTCGCGAACGGACGTACAAAAAGAAAGCCGCTCGGCTTTCAGTTCGAGCGGCGCAATTATATTGACGTGATCAGCGTCGAAGAAATGATACCTGCGCGCACCTTTCGAACGCATCGGTGATTTCCCTACAGATTCTTAACGTCCGACCTCACGCCTTATTCGGAATCCGTACTATCGGTATGAACTACCGTTATATCGCGTCGTCAGATCGAGTAGCGCCGCGCCGGTACGATGCGCCAGCCTAGATTCACGCCCGCCGCCGCGAGCAGAATCAGCACGGCGCCGAGCACCTGAATCCACGCCAGCTTCTGTCCGAACGCGATCCGGTCGACCGCGATTGCCACAACCGGGTAGATGAACGACAACGCGCCCGTCATCGCCGTCGGCAGCTTCTGGATCGCGCCGTACAGCAGCACATACATGATCCCCGTGTTCACGACGCCGAGCGTGACGAGTTGCAGCCAGTGCGTACCCGTCGAAGGCAACGCGTCGTACTGCACGAACGGCGCGAGCACGACGACGCCCGTCGTGACGGTGATCAGCGCGATAAGGTGCGGCGGCGTGTTCTTCAAGTGCTTTGTGATGATCGACGACACGGCGTACAGGAACGCCGCGCCGACCGCGTACGCGACGCCTTGCAGATATTGCCCCGGCACGGCGAGCACGGCAGGCTCCACTTTCACGACGAACACGAGGCCGACGAATGCGATCAGCAGCCACACGACCGTCGACGCCGTCACGCGCTCGCGGAACACCAGCGCGCCCAGCGCGACGAGCATGAACGGCTGTGTACTGTAGACGGTGGTCGCCATCGAAATCGACGCGCGCGAGTACGACGCAAACAGAAGCACCCAGTTCGCGACGATAGCCGCGCTGCCGAGCGTCGCCAGCGCGATCATCTTCCACGAGAACAGCTTGCGTTTGAGCAGCCCGCGCGCCGCGCAGATCAGCAACAAGGTCGCGCCGCCGAACAGGCAGCGGAAGAAGGCGACGTTCAACGCCGATTGCTGCGACGATACGACCAGCCAGCCGATCGTTCCCGACATGAGCATGGCGAGCGTCATCTCGAACGCGCCGCGCCGTACTTCACGCACTTCGTTGCCTGCCGCCATCTGACACTCTCCAGAAGAATCACATCTTCCGGTCAGTGTAATGAACCCGATGGGCGTGATACATATCTAAAATAAGGCGTCACACTCAATTCACCTTAAATGTGAAGGCCGACATGGCTAAACACCTTTCGCCCGCGTCGAAGCAACCGCCTGCATCCACGACGCTCGACGACACCGATCGCATGCTGCTCGCGAGTCTCGCCGACGACGCGCGTCAGCCGATCAGCGAACTGGCGCGCAACGTCGGCCTCTCCGCGCCTGCCACGGCGGACCGCTTGCGGCGTCTCGACGCACAAGGCGTGATCGAGCGCTTCACGGTGCAGATCGATCCGCGCGCGCTCGGCTACACGCTGCAGGCAATCGTGCGCGTGAAGCCGCTGCCCGGGCAGTTGCATCTGGTGGAAGAAGTGATTCGGCGCATTCCCGAGTTCGTCGAGTGCGACAAGGTGACGGGCGACGACTGTTTCATCTGCCGCCTCTATCTGCGCTCGATCGATCAGCTCGACGAGATTCTGTCGAAAGTGACCGAGCGTGCGGAAACGAGTACGGCGATCGTCAAATCGACGCCGGTGCCGCGGCGCTTGCCGCCGCTCGTCTGAAAAAGCGGGCGGCAGCCTGGAGGTGAATCAAAGCTCGACGGCTTCGAAGAACGACAGCATTTCCGCGACGAGTTCGGCGGGCGCTTCTTCGGGGATGTAGTGGCCGCACGGCAGCGAGCGTCCGCTGACATCGCGCGCGACCTTGCGCCATTCATCGATCGGCTCGAAGCATTTCTCGATCACGCCTTCCGCGCCCCAGAGAACACGCAGCGGACACGCGATCTTCAGCCCGCGCTCGATATCCGCGCGATCGTGCTCGAGGTCGATCGTCGCCGACGCGCGGTAGTCCTCGCACATCGCGTGCACGGCGCCCGGCTGCCGCAAGGCCTTGCGGTATTCAGCGAGCACCTCCGGCGCAAACGGCGCGAGCCCGGCGTGACGGCTGCCCATCACGCGGTCGACGTACACATCGGGATTGCCTTCGATCAGCGTCTCCGGCAGCGGCTCGGGCTGGATCAGGAGGAACCAGTGGAAATACAACGTCGCGAATTCGCGGTCGGTCGCTTCGTACATCGCGAGCGTCGGCGCGATATCGAGCAGCATCAGGCGTTCGACGGCATCGGGAAAGTCGAGCGCCATCCGATGCGCGACGCGCGCGCCGCGATCATGGGCGCAAACGAGAAAGCGCTCGTAGCCGAAGTGGCGCATCACGGCGACCTGATCGGCGGCCATCGCGCGTTTCGAGTACGGCGAGTGCGTCGCATCGCTCGCCGGTTTCGCCGACGCGCCATAGCCGCGCAGATCGGTCGCGATCACCGTGAAATGCTCGGCGAGTTGCGACGCGCAGCGATGCCAGATCAGATGATTCTGCGGGTGTCCGTGCAGCAGCAGCAAAGGCGGCCCTGCTCCGCCCTTGACTCCGAAAATATCGACGTCGCCGGCCGTGACCCGAAACGGAGTGAAGTCTGCGAAGGGCATGTCGGATCTCGTTCTCGTTGTAAGTGTGGGCATTGTAGAAGGCACGTGTGTCGCTGCGAGTGGGATAACCCACGCTTTCGTAGAACCTGAACTCTCCTTCGAACGCCATCGTGTGAGCAACGTGGCGAAGACTCGCCTATAATCGAACGATCGTTCTTAAATTCGAATCAAATTCCGACGGCTGTCTGAAAGACTCAACCGCAGATGTCAGCCGCTACACTCATATCGCCGGGCATTCTTATGCACCGGCACGTCGATCAGGAGACTCGCACCATGGCATTGCCCGCCGTCCTGCAGCAGCTTGCGCTACCCGTCGTCGCTTCGCCGATGTTCATCGTCAGTTACCCGGAACTCGTGCTCGCGCAGTGCAAGGCGGGGATCGTCGGATCGTTTCCGGCGCTCAATGCGCGTCCCGCGGAACTGCTCGACGAATGGCTGACGCAGATTCAGGCATCGCTGGCCGAGCACAAGGCGGCGAATCCGAACGCCGTGATCGGGCCGATTGCCGTTAACCAGATCGTGCATCAGTCGAATGCGCGGCTCGAGCACGACATTCGCGTCTGCGTCGAGCACAAGGTGCCGATTTTCATCACGAGCCTGCGCGCGCCCGCCAAAGAAATCGTCGATGCCGTGCACAGCTATGGCGGCATTGTGCTGCACGACGTGATCAATCTGCGCCACGCGCAGAAGGCGCTGGATGCGGGCGTCGACGGCCTGATTCTCGTCGCGGCGGGCGCAGGCGGACACGCGGGCACGACGTCGCCGTTCGCGCTGGTCGGCGAAGTGCGGCGCATGTTCGACGGTCCGATCGTGCTGTCCGGCTCGATCGCGAACGGCGGCTCGATTCTCGCCGCGCAGGCGATGGGCGCGGACCTCGCGTACATGGGCACGCGCTTCATCGCGACGAAGGAAGCGCACGCCGTCGAAGGCTACAAGCAGGCGATCATCAGCTCGAATTCGGCCGATATCATCTACACGAACCTCTTCACGGGCGTGCACGGCAATTACATCCGCGAAAGCATCGTGAACGCGGGCCTCGATCCCGACGCGCTGCCCGAGTCGGATAAGACGAAGATGAACTTCGGCAGCGACAAGGCGAAGGCGTGGAAAGACATCTGGGGCGCGGGCCAGGGCGTGGGGTTGATGCATGACGTGCCGAGCGTCGGTGAACTGGTCGCGCGGCTGAAGGACGAATATGAAACGGCGAAGGCGCGGCTTGGGATCGGGCGCTGACACATCGGCATCTCGTTCGTGAATGCATGAAAAAGGCCGCGTTGATTCAACGCGGCCTTTTCTTTTACGTCAGCAACTCACATGTTCCGCCGATACTGCCCGCCCACTTCGAACAGCGCATGCGTGATCTGCCCGAGCGAACAGACGCGCACGGCATCCATCAACACGGCGAACACGTTTTGATCGTCGATAACGGCCCGTTTCAGGCGTTCGAGCATCGTCGCCGTGTCGCTTTCGGTGCGTGACTGGAAGGCGCGCAGTCGCTTGAGCTGGCTCTGCTTTTCGTCTTCCGTCGAACGCGCCAGAGCAATCGGCAACGGCGCGTCGTGCGCATGCGCGCCGAGAAACGTATTCACGCCGACGATCGGATACGAGCCGTCATGCTTGCGATGCTCGTACAGCATCGACTCATCCTGAATCCGTCCGCGCTGATAGCCCGTTTCCATCGCGCCGAGCACGCCGCCGCGCTCGGTCAGCCGGTCGAACTCGGCGAGCACGGCGGCTTCGACGAGATCGGTCAGTTCGTCGATCACGAAGCTGCCCTGGTTCGGATTCTGGTTCTTCGCGAGTCCCCATTCGCGATTGATGATCAGCTGGATCGCGACCGCGCGGCGCACCGAATCTTCCGTCGGCGTCGTGATCGCTTCGTCGAACGCGTTCGTGTGCAGCGAATTGCAGTTATCGTAGATCGCGATCAGCGCCTGAAGCGTCGTGCGGATATCGTTGAAATCGATCTCCTGCGCGTGCAGGCTGCGCCCCGACGTCTGCACGTGATACTTCAGCTTCTGGCTGCGCTCGTTCGCGCCGTAACGCTCGCGCATCGCGACGGCCCAGATGCGCCGCGCGACACGCCCGAGCACCGTGTATTCCGGGTCCATCCCGTTCGAGAAGAAGAACGACAGGTTCGGCGCGAAATCGTCGATGTTCATACCGCGCGCGAGATACGCCTCGACATACGTGAAGCCGTTCGCGAGCGTGTATGCAAGTTGCGAGATCGGGTTCGCGCCGGCCTCGGCGATGTGATAGCCCGAGATCGACACCGAATAGAAATTGCGCACGGCGTGCTCGACGAAGTACGCCTGAATGTCGCCCATCACTTTCAGGCTGAATTCCGTCGAGAAGATGCAGGTGTTCTGACCTTGATCTTCCTTCAGGATGTCGGCCTGCACGGTGCCGCGCACGTTTTCGAGCGCGAAACGGCGCGCGGTGTCGAGTTCTTCGTGCGAAGGCTCGCGTCCCGCCTGTTGCGCTTTCACTTGCGCGAGCGCGATCTGCTGATCGATCGCGACGTTGAAGAACATCGCGAGGATGGTCGGCGCGGGACCGTTGATCGTCATCGAGACCGACGTCTCCGGCGAGCACAGGTCGAAGCCGTCGTAGAGCGCCTTCATGTCGTCGAGCGTCGCCACGGACACGCCCGAATTACCGACCTTGCCGTAGATGTCGGGCCGCTCGTGCGGCTCCTCGCCATAGAGCGTGACGGAATCGAACGCCGTCGACAGACGCTTGGCGGGCATGCCTTCCGACAGCAGCTTGAAACGCCGGTTGGTGCGAAACGGATCGCCCTCGCCCGCGAACATCCGCGTCGGATCTTCGTTCTCGCGGCGGAACGGAAACACGCCCGCCGTGAACGGAAAATAGCCGGGCAGATTGTCGAGCATCAGCCAGCGCAGGATTTCGCCCGGATCTTTGTATGCCGGCAGCGCGACCTTGCGGATCTTCGAACCGGACAGCGTTTCGACGGTGAGTTCCGTGCGAATTTCCCTGTCGCGGATTTTCACGACGTGTTCGTCGCCGGAATAGGCCGCGACCGTTTTCGGCCACGCTTCGAGCAGCGACTTTTCGCGCTCGCCCAATTGCGACGTGCGCGCTTCGATTTGCGCTTCGAATGCGGCCGTGTCGGGAACGCTGCCGTTCGCTTCGTTCAGCATGCGACGCGCTTCATCGAGTTGCCAGCGCTCGCGCGCGAGTTGCGACTGCCCTTCGACGCGTTCGCGATAGGCGCGCACCGTCAGCGCGACATCCGACAGATAGCGCACGCGCGCGGGCGGCACGATCGCGTTGCGGCCCGTCGAGTGACGCAAGCCTTCCAGCTTCGGCAAGCGGTTGTCGCTCTCACGCAGACCGTGATCATGCAGCGCCACCGCGATATGTTGGTACACAGCGGTCACGCCATCATCGTTGAATCGCGAAGCGATCGTGCCGAATACAGGCATGTCATCTATCTTCGACGAGAACTTCTGCTGGTTACGCTGAACCTGTTTCGCGACGTCGCGCAACGCGTCGGCGGCGCCCTTGCGGTCGAACTTGTTGATCGCGACGAAATCCGCGAAGTCGAGCATGTCGATCTTCTCAAGCTGGCTCGCGGCGCCGAACTCGGGCGTCATCACGTACAGCGACTTGTCGGCGTGCGGCACGATGGCCGCATCGCCCTGACCGATGCCCGATGTCTCCACCACGATCAGATCGAAACCCGCCAGCTTGCAGACATCGATCGTATCGGGCAGCGCGTCGGAGATTTCGCTCGATGCATCGCGCGTCGCCAGCGAACGCATGAACACGCGTGCGCCGTTGCCCCAGTCACCGATCGCGTTCATGCGGATGCGGTCGCCGAGCAGCGCGCCGCCCGACTTGCGGCGCGACGGATCGATGGCTATCACGGCGATCGACAGCGTGTCACCGTAGTCGAGGCGGAAGCGCCGGATCAGTTCGTCCGTCAGCGACGACTTGCCCGCGCCGCCCGTCCCCGTGATGCCGAGCACGGGCACGTTCATGTCCTTCGCTTGCGCGGCGAGTTCTGCGCGATTAGCAGGATCGAGGTCGCCCGTTTCAAGCGATGTGATCAACTGCGCGAGCTTACGAAACGCGACGAGACGCGCGGCGCTATCCGTGTCACGGCTCAGCGCGTCGTTCAGTTCGTGAATCCGTTGCGATGGCTGTGTGTCCGGTCGCGCCGCGTCGCGGCATCGCGCGATCATGTCGTCGATCATGCCTTGCAGCCCGAGCCGCTGGCCGTCGTGCGGCGAATAGATGCGCTCGACGCCGTACTGCTGCAACGCCGCGATCTCTTCCGGCACGATCACGCCGCCGCCGCCGCCGAACACCTTGATCCGCTCGCCGCCGCGCTCGCGCAACAGATCGACCAGATAGCGGAAGTATTCGATGTGCCCGCCCTGATAACTCGACACCGCGATGCCGTCCGCGTCTTCCTGCAACGCGGCCGTCGCGACTTCTTCGACCGAGCGGTTGTGCCCGAGATGAATCACCTCGACGCCGCTCGCCTGCAAGATGCGCCGCATGATGTTGATCGACGCGTCGTGGCCGTCGAACAGCGCGGCCGCCGTGACGAAGCGCAAACGCCGCGACGACTGCTCGCCCGGCGCGCGCGGCGCGGAAGATTGGGAAGCGAGATTAGAAGCGGGCGCGTCGTCGCCGATGCGCTGCGGCGTGGAAAGATCGGTCATGTCTCCCCCGGATCGAATCGTCAGGTTCGTTCGTCTCGTGCTTCACGGGTGCTGCAAGCAGTATAACGATACGACCCGATCGTCCGTGCGCCGTTCATCCGGCGCGCGCTTTTGCATGCACCGTTCAGCGCTGCGCGAGCGCCTTGATCTGATCGAGCGTCGGCCAGAGCGTTTCGCTGGAAAAACGCTCGGCGATGAAATCGACGAACGAGCGCACCTTCGCCGACAGATGGCGACGGCTCGCGTAGACGACGTGAATCGGCAGCTCGCGCGGCGGCAGTTCGTCGACGAGCAGCGGCACGAGGCGGCCTTCGGCGAGATCGTCGCCGATCACTTCCGTGCCGAGCAGCGCGAGCGCCGCGCCCTGCAGCACGACGACGCGCTGCGCTTCCAGATGATTGACCACGAGATTGCCCGACAGCTTGACGCGCGCGCTCTCGGAATTGGCGCCCGCCACGAGTTCGAGCGCCGACACGCCCGCGTACTGGATGAAGTTGTGGCGCGGGAGATCGGCCACGGTTTTGGGCGCGCCATGCCGCTCGATATATTCAGGCGATGCGCATAAGACGAGATGCGCAGTCGCAACCTGCCGCGCAATAAGCGACGACGACTTGAGCCCCGTCGGCGACGCGCGGATCGCGACATCGAAGCCCTCGTCGATCAGTTCGACGACGCGATCGGACAGCGTGATATCGACGGTGACTTGCGGATGCTGCGTGGCGTAATCGGCGACGGCGCTCATCACATGACGCAGACCGAACGCCGAAAGCGACGACACGCGCAACCGCCCTTGCGGCACGACGCTCGCGGCGCCGACCGCCTGCTCCGCTTCGTCGAGTTCGCTCAGCACCTGGCTCAAACGCTCGTAGTATTCGCGGCCCGCTTCCGTCGGCGCGACACGGCGCGTCGTGCGATTCAGCAGACGCGCGCCGAGTTGCTGCTCGAGATGCATCACATGCTTGCTCGCCATCGCCGCCGACATGTCCATCTTCTCCGCTGCGCCGACGAAGCTGCCGACTTCGACGACATGGCGAAACACTTTCATGCTGACGAGGGTATCCATGGCGGTCGCTCGGAATAGGAATGAATCGGACAGATTCCTGGGACTTTATCAAGGAGCCGTCGTTAATGTGAGACGCATGGAGCTTTGGAAAGAAAAAAGCCCTGCGTTCCGTGAGGAACGCAGGGCTTTGCTCAAGCGGCCCGCAGAGCGCGCCGCCGGCATCTGTCGCGATCAGAACTTCGCGCGCAGACCCACGCCAGCCGTGTAGCCCGACGACAGGCTCGTGTACTTGTCGTACAGGTAGGCGGCGTACACGTCGGTACGCTTGGAGAGCGGATAGTCGTAGCCGATGGCCGCCGACTGGTGCATCTGATCGAGACCGCCTGCATCGCGCGAATACGCATACGACGCCATCACGGTGCCCGTACCCAGCGGCACCGACACGCCGCCCTGCGCCGTGTTCACGTGCCAGCTGCCGACGTCCTGATCGTTCTTCGTGTACATGTACTGGCCGTAGAACTTCGCGAACTTCAGGTCGTACGACACGCCCAGCTGACCCACCGACTGGCTCTTCAGCCCCGAGACCAGCGAACCGAGGTCGGTCGGCGAGTTGTTGAAGTTCACGTACTGGAACACGCCCGTCGCCGCGAACGGACCGTGGAAGTACAGGAACTGCGCGCTGTATTTCTTCGAGCCGTTGTGATCGGCGGAATTGCCTAGCGCGTACATCGCGCTGCCCGACAGGCCGCTGAAATCCGGCGTCGAATACTGGACCGCGTTGTTCCAGCCGGAATCGCCGACCACGCCCATGTCCGTCGTGTAGGTCGGGAACGTGCCCAGACCGAGGAACACGTGATAGACGGCCGGCGAGAACACGTACGAATCGATGAACGGATTGAACAGAATCGTCGATACGAACAGTTGCGTCGTCAGACGGCCCGCCGTCACCGTGCCGTACGGCGATTCGATACCGACATACGCGTTGCGGCCGAAGAACGTGTCGCCGTCGAAGCGGCCGAACTTGCCGTTCTGCGCACGGAAGAAGTCTTCAAGTGTGAAGATCGCCTTGTAGCCGTTGCCCAGATCTTCCGCGCCCTTGATGCCCCAGTACGACGTCGACATACCGCCGCCCGACACGTTCCACGCGCTCTGGCTGCCCGGGAACTTCGTTACGCCGACCCATTCGTCGACCTGACCATAAAGCTGCACGCTCGACTGCGCGAATGACGACGTCGATGCGATGGCCAGCAAGGCGCCAATGACGGTCGCCTTCAGGGTCGCCCTAGCGCTTGCTTTCGGGCTCGCCTGACGACTTGTTCTCAGCGCACGGCTGACGGTGGTATTCATGGGTTCTCCTGTCTTTGTCAAAAAGGTGTGGCTGTGCGGCGGGGCGCTCGCCGGATCCGTGCTTGTTGTCCGTCTGATCGTCGAGCCAATCGGGGGCTGGGACAAATCTTTGCGGACCATTTTTATGGACAAAAATATCTGCGCTTATTGCGGGTATATGGGTCTGAATAGTTTGGTGAACTTTCAGCCTGATACTCGTTGCCGGTGCACCTTGTTTTTGCACCGCCGCAAATCTGCGCACGCACCTGGAAGGGCGCGGATTTTACAGGACGGCGCTTGACGCGAGGCACATCAATCGAGGATTGATGCACCGCCGCAACAAAGACGGGATTTGATGACAAAAGGCCGCGCGCTGACGAGCGATTTCAAAAAAGTGTGGCGTGCTTACGTCAGATCAGACGGCCGCATTTTGACGAGGCGTGCAGAGGCCGCAGAGGTTGATGAGGCGGATTGAGAGGAGACCGATCCGAACTCAACGCGAGTTGGATGGCATAAGACGGCGACGAGCGCGTGAACAGCGAGCGCGGCGTGAGCCGAAGATTCGAACGATCAGTTGCGGTACGGCGAGGGAGACGGAAGTCGCGAAGAATCGCCCGGCGGACGAGGAATCTGGCGCGATGCGCCACGCTCTTCGTTGTAACGCGTGACGTCGTCGCGAATCGAGCCGACGTGCGCCGATTGCGCATTGGCAGGCGGACGCGGTGCGTTGTGCGAGTCGGTGCTGACGGGTGTGATGGCGCCCGCGTATTGCGTGCCGACGTATTGCGCCGCTGGACGATTTCGATAAACGTCAGAGGGAACCATCATGCGCTGCGCACCGTAGCCGCTGCGAGTGTTCGACACGTCGTTTCGTGAATAGCGGCCAGTGTGACCCGACATCGGAATGCCGCGCGGCATTTCGCGCGAAACATTCGCGCGCGGCACGGGATTGCCATGCACAGGTCCGCCAAACGACGAACCGTGAAATCCTGCACTGCCGCCGAAGAAACCATGTCCGTCATGCTGAACGAACGACGGCTTCGCATAGGCGAGCGAGGTCAGCGCAACGACCAGCGCGCCCGTCATCCACCATTTGATCCTCGACAGCCCTACAAGCACCATGTTTCACCTGCCCGACGACCCGCCTGAGAGTCCGCCGTTCGAGCTGCGGCTGGACTGGTTTCGGGACTCTCGCGACGCATGACGCTTTGGCGCGCGCGAAGCCCATCGGCCTTCGAACAGTAATTTATTGGCGGCCTCCGAGGGTGTCGAGCCAAAATATGTTAGGTCTGCGGCACTCTTGTAACGCATTGTTACTGCGACGTTTTTTCGCCACAAAGATCTTGCGGACCACAACGAAAAAGCGCTGAAACGGAGTGGTTCGAACACCTGAATTCGTATGAACAGTAGCGCAAAAAATGCGGCTTCGAAGGCGGTTTTCGAGCGGCTGATCGATACTTGAAACGTGGGTCGTGACGAGCACAGGAAGCGCCTTTCTGGATGCGGGCGCAACGACACGACATGGGCGAAAACGCGGTCGCTTTCATGCGTTTACGTAATTAATCAATTCGGCAAATGAATTTGCTTTTTCAATCGCTTTGCACGGACAATAGCCCTTTGGCGTACGCTCGCCGGCGGCAACAAGGCGATCGCTTCACCCGCACCGAGATTTAAGAGATGGCCCGTCCGAAACTCCTGCCAGACAATTTCACGCTGTGCCTGATCGGCACGGTGATTTTCGCCAGCCTGCTGCCCGTGCACGGGCAAGCAGCGCAGGCGTTCAACTGGGTCACGGACGTCGCGGTCGGGCTGCTGTTCTTTCTGCACGGCGCCAAGCTCTCGCGCGAGGCGATCATCGCCGGCGCCACGCACTGGCGGCTGCACCTCGTCGTGCTGCTAAGCACCTTCGCGCTCTTTCCGATACTCGGGCTCGTACTCAAACCGCTTCTTTCGCCCCTCGTGACGCCTGCGCTCTACGCCGGCATCCTGTTCCTCTGCACGCTGCCGTCGACGGTTCAGTCGTCGATCGCGTTCACGTCGATTGCGAAGGGCAACGTGCCCGCCGCCGTATGCAGCGCGTCCGCGTCCAGCCTGCTCGGCATCTTCATCACGCCCGCGCTGGTCAGCGTGGTCGTCACGAATCAGGCAGCGAGCGGCGGGTCGGCGTGGCATACGGTGTGGAACATCGTGCTGCAACTGCTCGTGCCGTTCGTCGCCGGGCAGCTGTTGCGGCCGATGATCGGCGGATGGATCGAGCGCAACCGCGGCGTGCTGAAGTTCGTCGACCAGGGCTCGATCCTGCTGGTGGTCTACGGCGCGTTCAGCGAGGCTGTGAACGAGGGCCTCTGGCATCAGATTCCGCTCGCCGCCCTCGGCGGCCTGCTGGTGGTGTGCGCCGTGCTGCTCGCGCTTGCGCTGACCGTGACGATCTTCGTCAGCAAGCGTCTCGGCTTCAGCCGCGCCGACCAGATCACGATCATCTTCTGCGGCTCGAAGAAAAGTCTCGCTGCCGGCGTGCCGATGGCGAAGGTGATCTTCGCGACGCACGCGGTGGGCGCCGTCGTGCTCCCGCTCATGCTGTTCCATCAGATCCAGCTGATGGTCTGCGCGGCGCTCGCGCAACGCTGGGGCGCTCGCGATGTCAGCGCGGAGAAGCGCGCCGCGCAAAAAAGCGCGACTGCCGCCGTGGCGCGCCGCTAGGCCTGCTTCGAATGAAACGGAATTCATAAGCGCTCTCCCTGAGTGCATGTCGTGGAAAGCCGCCTGCGGGCGGCTTTTTTGTTATTTCAGCGCGCCCACCGTTCGCTGTCGCCTCGGCACGACGGCATAGGACAAACGCACTCCCACCGATATGCGTTCCAGATATTGGAAACGCTTCCGTGACGCACCAAACAGGTGCATCGCGTCACTAAAAATTCACTTAATTCTTGCGTTTTGCTGCCGATAAGCCGTCGGTCCAATGCTCCGGCCGTGTGTGTCATGTCTCAACGCTCGCCCTCCCTCAATGCAGCGCCGCGCATCGTCGATCTGATCGCGCGGCGTGACCTGTCCGCCGTGTTCCAGCCGATCGTCGATTTCGAAGACGGCGCCATTCTCGGTTACGAAGGACTGATTCGCGGACCGGCCGGCACCGCGCAGGAGGCGCCATATGCGCTGTTCGCGCAGGCGGCCGCCGAAGGCAGCGTGATCGCGCTGGAGCGCGCGGCCGCGCAAACCTGCATCGAGGCGTTCGCGAAGCTCGGTTACGACGGCAAGCTGTTCCTGAACTTCAGCGCAGGCGCGATCCGCCTGCTCGCCGATCACCGCGACGACACGTTCACGATGTTGCGCAACATGGGCGTCGATGCCGAGCGCATCGTGATCGAGCTGACCGAGCAGAGCGCGATTCCCGACGTCGCCAGTTTTCTGCCCGCCATCTCCGTGCTGCGCGCGGCAGGCGCGCAGTTCGCGCTCGACGATTACGGCACGGCCAACGCCAGCATGAATCTGTGGGTGCGCCTGCAGCCCGACGTCGTGAAGATCGACCGCTTTTTCATTCACGACATCGCCAGCGATCCGCTCAAGTTCGAAGCCGTCAAGGCGATGCAGCACTTCGCGGCCGCGAGCGGCGCGCGCCTCGTCGCCGAGGGGATCGAAAACGAAGCGGATCTGATCGTGGTGCGCGACATGGGCATCGCCTGCGGACAGGGTTATTTCTTCGGCAAGCCGAGTGCGCGCCCGCCGCGCAAGCTCGCCGACGACGCGCGCGAGGCGCTGCGCTCCGGCCATATCGCCGTGTTCCCGGAAGCGACGCGCGCGGTGAGCGCCTCGCCGTCGGGCGGCATGGCGTCGGCGAAGATGGTCGTGCACGCGCCCGCGCTGCCGCGCAACGCGACCAACAACGACGTGCTCGAACTCTTCAACCGGCTGCCGAACCTGCACGCCGTTGCCGTCGTCGAGGAAAACGAGCCCGTCGCGCTGATCAATCGCCGCGCATTCATGGACCGCTACGCACTGCCGTATCACCGCGAGCTGTTCGGCAAGCGGCCGTGCATGCTGTTCGCGAACGAGTCGCCCGTCGTGATCGAAAAATCGATGACGGTCGAAGACATGGCCAAGCTGCTCGCGAGCGACGACCAGCGCTATCTCGCCGACGGCTTCGTCATCACCGAGGATGGCCGCTACGTGGGCCTCGGCACGGGCGAAAGCCTGGTGCGCGCGGTGACGGAAGTGCGCATCGAAGCAGCCCGCTACGCGAATCCGCTGACCTTCCTGCCGGGCAACATTCCGATCAGCTCGCACATCGCGCGGCTGCTCAGTCACGAAGCGGGCTTTTATGCGTGCTACGTCGATCTGAATCACTTCAAGCCGTTCAACGACCAGTACGGCTACTGGCAAGGCGACGAAGTGCTGAAATTCGCCGCGCATGTGCTCGCCGAAGTGTGCGATCCGACCCGCGATTTTCTCGGGCATGTCGGCGGCGACGATTTCCTGGTTCTGTTCCAGAGCGAGGACTGGCATGAGCGCGCGCAACGTGCGATTCACGTGTTCAACGAAGGAGCGCAGCGCTTTTACGCGCCGGGCGACCGGCTGGCAGGCGGTATCCACGGCGAAGACCGGCGCGGCAATCCGACGTTCTTCGGTTTCGTGACGATGGCGATCGGCTGCGTGCAGGTGCGGCCGCACGTTGACGACACTACGTACAGCAGCGAGGACATCGCGTCGGTGGCGGCGCTCGCGAAACGCCGCGCGAAGAGCGAGCCGTCCGGTCTCGTGACCGTCGAATTCGAAGAGAGCCAGACGCTGCTGCAAGGGCGCGCGATGGCAACCGTCGACTGAACCGCGCGCCGCTTTAATCCCACCTCACCCATCGTCCGACGCGACGACATTTCCCTGTCACGCCGCACGGTCACCTTGTGACTGTGCGCGCTCCATTTCCTTTTTCAGTTTGCTCATCCGCTCGAGTCCAGGCGAGTCCGGGCGAGGCGCACCCATTCATTTCACGTATCGTTTAGTGAATTTTACTAAACTATCCGAAAGCCTTCACCCCGCCTGTATACGGGTATCTACGCGTATCTAAAGCCTCTGAACAAGGGTTTGCAGATGACGTTTTACTATACAATCACCCGGACCTGAACTCCGCCGCGGCGCTTCGCTTGCGCCGCCGTCTTTTCGATGGCTACAACGATCCGCGACGTCGCCCGCGCGGCCAGCGTGTCGATCGGCACCGTCTCACGCGCGCTGAAGAATCAGCCAGGCTTGTCGGAATCGACGCGCGAACGCGTCGTCGAAACCGCGCGCCGGCTCGGCTATGACTCCGCCCAGTTGCGCCCGCGCATTCGCCGGCTCACATTCCTGCTGCATCGGCATCACAACAACTTCGCTGTCAGCCCGTTCTTCTCGCACGTGCTGCACGGCGTCGAGGATGCATGTCGCGAGCGCGGCATCGTCCCGTCCGTGCTGACGGCGGGTCCGACGGAAGACGTGGTGCAACAGATGCGCCTGCATGCGCCCGACGCGATCGCCGTCGCCGGTTTCGTCGAGCCCGAAACGCTCGCGACGCTCTCCGCGATGAAGCGCCCGCTCGTGCTGATCGACCTGTGGGCGCCGAATCTGCGCTCGGTGAACCTCGACAACCAGGCGGGCGCCGCGCTCGCGATGCAGCATCTGTTCGTGCAGAAGCGCACGCGGGTGGCGTTCATCGGCGGCTCGCTCGCGCACTACAGCATCGCGCAGCGCGCGCTCGGCTACCGGCGCGCGTTCTTCGAAGCCGGGCTGCTGTTCGATCCGTCGCTGGAACTGACGATCGACGCCGGCCTCGATCCCGACGCCGGGGCCGCGCTCGCGATGGAACAACTGCTCGACCGCCCCGGCCCGCGCCCCGACGCCGTCTTCGCCTACAACGACCTCGCCGCGCTCGCCGCGCTGCGCGTGTGCCTCGCACGCGGTTTGCGTGTGCCCGAAGACATCGCGATCGTCGGTTTCGACGACATTCCCGCCGCCGCGCACGCGCGTCCGCCGCTCACGACGATCGCCGTCGACAAGGAAGCGCTCGGCCGTCGCGGCGTCGAACTGCTGCTCGACGACACGCCGTCCGCACTCGACATTCGCGTGCCGGTCCAACTCGTTGTCCGTGCCAGTACCTCGGTGAACATGCCATGAAACAACCCGACACGACTCTCCCGAACAACACCGCCAATCACAAGGCGCCGCCCGTCGCGAGCTTCCGCGACGGCGCTTTCCTGCTGTCGCACATCGAAGACACGCTGCGCTTTTATGCGCCGAACGTGTTCGATCCGAGCGGCGGCTTCTTCCACTTTTTCCGCGACGACGGCTCGATCTACAACCGCGCGACGCGGCACCTCGTCAGCAGCTGCCGCTACGTGTTCAACTACGCGATGGCGTACCGGCAGTTCGGCGATCCGCAGCATCTGGAATACGCGCAGCACGGCCTGAAGTTTCTGCGCGACGGTCACTGGGATCCGCATCATCAGGGCTACGACTGGGAAGTGGACTGGCGCGACGGCCACCGGCGCACGCTCGACGCAACGCGCCACTGCTACGGCCTCGCCTTCGTGCTGCTCGCGTATTCGCACGCGGCGATGGCGGGCATCGAAGAAGCGAAGCCGATGATCGCCGCGACGTTCGAGCTGATGGAGCACCGCTTCTGGGACCCCGCAGCGGGCCTCTACGCCGACGAAGCCACCGCCGACTGGCGCGTGAGTTCGTATCGCGGCCAGAACGCGAACATGCATACGACGGAAGCGCTGCTCACCGCGTACGAAGCGACGGGGCATCTGGTGTATCTCGACCGCGCCGAACGTGTCGCGAGCAACATCACGCTGCGTCAGGCAAAGCTGTCGCAAGGTCTCGTGTGGGAGCACTTTCATGCGGATTGGTCAGTGGACTGGCACTACAACGAGGAAGACAGCTCGAACATCTTCCGTCCGTGGGGTTTCCAGCCGGGCCATCAGACGGAATGGGCGAAGCTGCTGCTGATTCTCGAACGTCATCGTCCGCTGCCGTGGCTGCTGCCGCGCGCAATCGAACTGTTCGACGCCGCGATGACGCACGCATGGGACCACGATCACGGCGGCCTCTACTACGGCTTCGGCCCGGACCGCACGGTGTGCGATCACGACAAATACTTCTGGGTCCAGGCAGAAACCTTCGCGACGGCCGCGCTGCTCGGCAAGCGCACGGGCAACGAGCGCTTCTGGGACTGGTACGACGAGATCTGGCGCTACAGCTGGACGCATTTCGTCGATCATCGCTATGGCGCGTGGTATCGCATTCTCACGTGCGACAACCGCAAGTACAGCGACGAAAAGAGCCCGGCCGGCAAGACCGACTATCACACGATGGGCGCCTGCTACGAAGTGCTGCACCATGCGCTGCAGACTTCCAGCGCGTCCGCATAACCTTGTACGGTGAGCATCATGAGCGCGAGCCCTGAATTTCCCGATTTCGTTTCCGCCGGCGACATCCTCACCGATCTCGTCCGCACGGGCCCTTCAAGCTGGCTGTCGGTGCCGGGCGGCGCGGGCTGGAACGTCGCGCGCGCGGTCGCGCGTCTCGGCCTGCCGACGGCATGCGCCGGTTCGCTCGGCGTCGACAATTTCTCCGACGACCTGTGGCACGCCAGCGAAGCCGCCGGTCTCGACATGCGCTTCATGCAGCGCGTCGAGCGCGCGCCGCTGTTGGCCGTCGTGCATCAGACGCATCCGCCCGCGTACTTCTTCATGGGCGACAACAGCGCGGACCTCGCCTTCGATCCGTCGAAGCTGCCCGAAGGCTGGACGTCGCATGTGAAGTGGGCGCATTTCGGCTGCATCAGCCTCGTGCGGCAGCCGCTCGGCACGACGCTCGCGAAGCTCGCCGCCGAATTGCGCGCGCGCGGCGTGAAGATCAGCTTCGATCCGAACTACCGCAATCTGATGGCGCAAGGCTACGAGCCGACGCTGCGCCAGATGGCGGGGCTCGCGGATCTGATCAAGGTATCGGACGAAGATCTGCGCATGCTGTTCAAGACCGACGACGAAGCGGCTGCCCTCGCTCAACTGCGCGCGATGAATCCGAAGGCGATCGTGCTCGTCACGCGCGGCTCGGAAACGGCAACGCTGATCGACGGCGAGCGCGTCGTCGAAGCGAAGCCGCCGCGCGTCGCTGTCGCGGATACGGTCGGTGCGGGCGACGCGTCGATCGGCGGTCTGCTGTTCAGTCTGATGACGGCGCCGCAGCGCAAGTGGGAAGAGCATCTGGCGTTCTCGCTCGCGGCGGGCGCCGCCGCGTGCCGCCACTCGGGCGCGCATTCGCCGACGCTCGATGAAGTCGTATCGCTCTTGCAGGATTGACGGGAAAAAGTTGCCGGTACAAGCACCGACCGGCAACTCCGTCCTTTGCGGGAACGGCCGGTGAATGCGCGATGAAAGTGACTCGAGGCGTCGACATGTGAGCGTCGAAATCGCGTGCTAGGATGGAATCTCCCCCTTGCAGGAGAGATGCATCATGGAGGACGTCACCTACACCAAAGGTCTCTATACGGCGACGGCGACCGTTCGCCCGGTAGATGGCGGGAAGTATCAGGGCGTCGTTGCGCTTTCGCGCGACGAAGGCGAAGGGACCGAGGACACCGTCTACGAAGTCGAAGCCACGTCGGCGACCGCTGACGAAGCGCTCGAAGAAGCCAAAGCGCTGGCTCACAGAATCCTCGGCGAGATCGAACTATAGGCATGCGATTTTTCCGTTGAAGCGAGACGTGGCGCGTCCGCCGCGCGCCGCGCCTGCGACTTTTTGCAGCTGAACAGGCGGAGGCGATCATGGCAGAACCGCTCTTTCTTTACGGCGTGTATGCGATACACGTGCGACCACTCGAACTGCAAGGCGCGCGCTGGGACGCGGAGTACGAGATCCGGCATCGCGATCATCCCGTGCAGCGCTGGACAACCGTAGGCGGCGACGCCGGCTTTGCGACCGAAGCCGAAGCCGTCGAAATGGCGCATCAGCAGGCCGTTGCCGATATCGAGCACGGCGCGGGCGTGCCGAAGCCGCGCGCATTTCCCTGATTTTTCCCTGAGCGCACGACGGCCGCTTCTTCGACGATGACGCCTCGCCGCCCGTAGGCGGAGGGCCGCGCTACACTACACGCCGCAGCGGGCGACGTCGGTGACTGGCGCGCCATGACGCTGCGCGACACACTCGTCAGCGGAACAGAAAAACAATGAGCGCGACCCCACCCGAATCCAGCGGCGATCATCCCGCGCGCGCAGGCCGCCGTCTCGACCGGAAGATTCGCGCCCGCTCGCATACGGTCATTGCGCACGGCTTGCCGTTGCGCGTGTGGCAGGACCTCTATCACCGTGCGTTGACGATCAGCTGGCCCGTGTTCTTCAGTTCGCTGGCGTTCGTCTTTCTCGTGCTGAACTCGATTTTCGCGTCGCTGTATGAGTTCGGCGGCAGCGCGATCGCCAATCAGAATCCCAAGGGATTTGCAGGCGCATTCTTCTTCAGCGTCGAAACGCTCGCGACGGTCGGTTATGGCGACATGCATCCGCAGACGCTGTACGGCCACCTCGTCGCGACGCTCGAAATTTTCGTCGGCATGTCGGGCATTGCGCTGGCGACGGGCCTGATCTTCGCGCGCTTTTCGCGGCCGCGAGCGAAGATCATGTTCTCGCGCTTCGCGATCGTGCGACCGATCGACGGGCAGACTACGCTGATGGTGCGTACCGCGAACGCGCGGCAAAACGTTATCGTCGAAGCGCGGGCGCGGCTGCGGTTGATGCGCGTCGAGCGTTCGACGGAAGGCTACGTGCTGCGCAAGATTTACGACCTCAAGCTCGTGCGCGATCAGCAGCCGATGTTCTATCTCGGCTGGAACCTGATGCACGTGATCGACGAGGCGAGTCCGCTGTTCGGCGAAACGCCCGAAAGCCTCGATTCGCAGGACGCGTCGCTGCTGCTCACGATAGAAGGCTCCGACGAAAACACATCGCAGACGATGCAGGCGCGCTTTTCGTGGCCCGCCGACGACATTCGCTGGCAGCACCGTTTCGTCGATCTGATCCGCGAGGTGAATGGCGTGAGCCACATCGACTACTCGCATTTCGATGACGTCGAGCCGCTGCAGCCGCATGAATTGCAGCAGGCGCCGACGGGCTGAGGCGCTGTTTTGCCTTGCTGGCTAGTGCTTGAGTTTCAGCGCTTCGATTTCGCGTTGCTCGATGGCCATTGCG
Source organism: Paraburkholderia sabiae (assembly GCF_030412785.1). Taxonomy (NCBI): domain Bacteria; kingdom Pseudomonadati; phylum Pseudomonadota; class Betaproteobacteria; order Burkholderiales; family Burkholderiaceae; genus Paraburkholderia; species Paraburkholderia sabiae. The sequence goes on along the minus strand of NZ_CP125295.1, from coordinate 219,766 downwards.
CGCGTATGCGCATCGCGCGCGATCGCCCGATCGACGTATTCGCCGATGCGTCCCGCAGGCTCCAGCAGTTTCGCGACGAACGCGATTTGCAGCGTGCCAGCGAGCAGCAGATCGGCCGCCGAGAAGCGCTCACCGAGGAGCCAGTCGCCTTCGTCGAGCGCCGTGTCGATCGCGGCCTTCACGCGTTCGAGATTGCCCCAGCCGAAGCTGAACGAATTGCCCGACGCGCCTGTGAGTTTCTCGGCCATCGCCGGTTCCAGGCAGCCTGGCGTGAAGAAGAGCCATTGCAGGAAGCGCCCGCGGAGTGGATCGCCTACGGGCACGCCAAGCTTTGCTTCCGGGAAACGGTCGGCCAGATACAGAAGCACTGCGCCCGATTCGGCGACCTGCACGCCAGCGTCGTCGAGTGCCGGGAGCTTGCACATCGGGTTGATGTGGTGGAAGTTGGTGGTGTCCTGCTCGCCGGCGCGAAGGTTCACGTGCGCCAGTTCGTAGGGCTCGCCGATTTCTTCGAGCATCCAGAGCGCGCGGAATGCGCGGGTTTTGGGCCAGTAATAGAGTTTCATCTTTTTTTGCCTTCGGCGAATGGGTTTGGGTAGGGTAGCTCAGGATTGGGTTGGGTTGGCGGGTTTGTCTTTTGTGGTGGCATCCGCGGTTTCGTATCGGTAGTTCATGCGTTGCCCCTGTGCGGGGCGGCACCTACTTTTCTTTGCAGCGGTGTACAGACTGGAGACATGGTTGACACATGTACGGGGACATCGTTGACACCTGATGGTCAGGGTTTGGGTGCCTTCAGGTCAAGTTTGGCGACCCGCTGATGGGCGAACCAGATCTCGATCACCCCGTCTTCCTTCTCGCTCATGCGGGCGGCTACCTGCAGCCCCTTGAGCGCGATCGACAGCTTCAGTTTCTGGCCGCGCAGGCGCACCACGCCGCTGGCATTGACCCGTAAGACTTCATCGCCACAGCCGTATTCGGGCTCGGGCACCCGCCCGGGCATCGCGCGCAGGCTGCACGCGTAGCGGGTAATGGGCGTGGCCATCCCGAGTGCCTCGTGCGGACGTTCGACGTTGTACACGTGCCGCCAGCGATCCAGTGCCTGCTGCATGTGCGCATGTGTGCTGAAGGCCTGCCGGTCCAGCACTTCGGCCTTCAGCGTGCGGTGAAACCGTTCGTCCTTGCCATTGGTCTGCGGGTGATACGGCCGGCTGTAGCTCACCAGGATGCCCAGCCGGATCAGCCAGACCGCGAGTTCGGTGAGCTGCCCCGGCGCGCTGGGCGAGCCCCACGGCGCGCCGTTGTCGGTGTTGATGCGCGCAGGCAGCCCGTAGCAGCGGAACGCGCGCTCAAGCGCGGCCTGCACGACCTGTGTGGTCGTACGCGAGCAGGCGCTGAGCACGAGGTTGTAGCGCGAGTGATCGTCGATGACCGTCAGCGGCATGCAGCGCCCATCCTTCAGCGTCTGGACGTCGCCCTTGAAGTCCATCTGCCACAGCAGGTTCGGATGCGCGTGCTCGAAGCGCTGCCAGTGCTGGCGCTGCTGCGACGCCTGTTCATCGATGAGCCCGTGGCGGCGCAGGATTTCGGTGATCGTGGCGGGCGCGGGCACCTCAGTCTCGCCCAGATCCTTCAGGCGCCGTTCGATCTTGCGTCCGCCCCAGCCATGTTCGCGACGCAGTTCCAGCACCCGCGCTTCGATGTGTTCAGGTGAGCGCAGGGGGCTGTGGTGCGGGCGTCGGGAGCGGTCGGCCAGCCCGCCGGGGCCTTCGGCCTTGTGACGGTCCAGCCACTTGTAGCCGGTCTGGCGGCTGATCCGGTAGCGCCGGCATAGCTCGCTGAATGACAGAGCCTGTGTGGCGGCCAGGCTGACGAATTCTTCGCGGAGATTCATGGTGTTTTTTGCTTCCCAGGGCATGGTTGAATCCGGGCGTTTGATTACCCGAAAGTGTCAACCATGTCCCTGTACACCTGTCAGCTATGTCTCCAGTCTTTACACAGCGGCAAAGAAAAGTAGGCAAAAGAAAGCCGCTTTTGAACCTCCGGGGCCTGCCAGGATAACGCCCCGGCACATGTTCTTTGAGCTATTGCGCAGCGACCTCCGCACTCTGTAGAAAGCCCGCAGTCAACCGCGCACGGCGCGAAAACCCCACACACAGTTTCGAGCACATACCGCCGCAATCAGACCGACGGCAAACACAAAAACAAGCCTACCGAACGTGCCCCAGGTGGATGTCATCTTTCGCGCCGCGCGCGCCTGACTGCGGGCTTTCTACGGAGTGTTGCGTCGCTGCGCGACAGCTCAACTGCGGCATGCTGAAGCGCTATCCTGGCCGGCACCGGAGGTACAAAAGCGGCTTTCTTTTGCCTACTTTTCTTTGCCGCTGCAAAGAAAAGTAGGTGCCGCCCCGCACAGGGGCAACGCATGCAGCACCGATACGAAAACGCGGATGCCACAGCACGCGCAGAAAAATCCACCCAAACACCGCAAATTCCGCGAAGAAACTTGCGAACGAAACGGAACGGCCGGCCAATTTAGAGAACTTCTACTCCAATTGACGCGAAAGAATGGAGTCTCTTTCGCCGCGACTGCGGCCAGCGGCAACAAGGACGCGCCGCAGGCAGCAAAGCCCGAAAAAGCAAAAAAGGAGACTCCCCAATGACCGCTCGTCTACCCATCGACGGCACCCCCGCACTCGCCGATTACCGCCTCTCGGACAACCTCACCGCCACGCGCGGCCGCATCTTCCTGACTGGCACCCAGGCGCTCGTGCGCCTCGCCCTGATGCAACGGGAACTCGACAAGGCGCACGGCCTGAACACCGCCGGTTTCATCAGCGGTTATCGCGGTTCGCCGCTCGGCATGGTCGACCAGCAGTTGTGGAAGGCGAAGAAACTGCTAGACGCACACGACGTCCGCTTCCTCCCCGCGATCAACGAAGAACTCGGCGGCACGGCCGTGCTCGGCACGCAGCGTGTCGAGGCAGACCCGGAGCGCACCGTCGATGGCGTCTACGCGATGTGGTACGGCAAAGGCCCCGGCGTCGACCGCGCAGGCGACGCACTCAAGCACGGCAACGCATACGGCTCGTCACAGCACGGAGGCGTGCTGGTCGTCGCGGGCGACGATCACGGTTGCGTGTCGTCGTCGATGCCGCATCAGAGCGACTTCGCGATGATCGCGTGGCACATGCCCGTCGTGAATCCGTCGAACATCGCGGACATGCTCGAATTCGGCATCTACGGCTGGGCGCTGTCGCGCTACTCCGGCGCGTGGGTCGGCTACAAGGCGATTTCGGAAACGGTCGAGTCCGGTTCGACCGTCGATCTCGATGCGCTGCAAATGGAATGGCCGACGCCCGAAGGCTTCCAGCCGCCCACTGGCGGCCTGCACAACCGCTGGCCCGATCTGCCGAGTCTCACGATCGAACAGCGCCTGCACGCGAAGCTCGACGCCGTGCGCCACTTCGCGCGCTTCAACAGCATCGACAAGTGGATCGCGCCGAGCCCGCACGCGAACGTCGGCATCATCACGTGCGGCAAGGCGCATCTCGATCTGATGGAAGCGTTGCGCCGGCTCGACCTCACCGTCGCCGATCTGGAAAACGCGGGCGTGCGCATCTACAAGGTCGGTCTGTCGTTCCCGCTCGAAATGACGCGTATCGATGCATTCGTCTCCGGTCTTTCCGAAGTGCTCGTCATCGAAGAGAAAGGTCCCGTCATCGAGCAGCAGATCAAGGACTATCTGTACAACCGCAAGGAAGGCGCGCGGCCCGCGATCGTCGGCAAGTACGCGGAAGACGGTTCGCTGCTGCTGTCGTCGCTCGGTGAATTGCGGCCGTCGCGCATTCTGCCCGTGTTCGCGAACTGGCTCGCGAAGCACAAGCCCGCGCTCGACCGCCGCGAGCGCGTGGTCGATCTCGTCGCGCCGCAAATTCTCTCGAATGCCGCCGATGCCGTGAAGCGCACGCCCTACTTCTGCTCGGGCTGCCCGCACAACACATCGACGAAAGTGCCCGAAGGCTCGATTGCGCAGGCGGGCATCGGCTGTCACTTCATGGCGTCGTGGATGGAGCGCGACACGACGGGGCTGATCCAGATGGGCGGCGAAGGCGTCGACTGGGCCGCGCATTCGATGTTCACGAAAACGCGTCACGTGTTCCAGAATCTCGGCGACGGCACGTACTTCCACTCCGGCATTCTCGCGATCCGCCAGGCCGTCGCGGCGAAGGCGACGATCACGTACAAGATCCTCTACAACGATGCCGTCGCAATGACAGGCGGGCAGCCGGTCGACGGCAGCATCTCCGTGCCGCAGATCGCGCGACAGGTCGAAGCGGAAGGCGTGTCGCACTTCGTCGTGGTCAGCGACGAGCCGGAAAAATACGACGGCCATCACGATCAGTTTCCGAAGGGCACGACGTTCCATCACCGAAGCGAACTCGACAGGATGCAGCGCGAATTGCGCGACATCGACGGCGTGACGGTGCTGATCTACGACCAGACCTGTGCCGCCGAAAAGCGCCGCCGTCGCAAGAAAGGCGAGTTTCCCGATCCGGACAAGCGCCTCTTCATCAACGAAGAAGTGTGCGAAGGCTGCGGCGATTGCGGCGTGCAATCGAACTGTCTTTCCGTCGAACCCGTCGAAACGCCGTTGGGCCGCAAGCGCCGCATCGATCAGTCGTCGTGCAACAAGGACTATTCGTGCGTGAACGGCTTTTGCCCGAGCTTCGTGACGATCGAAGGCGGCAAGCTGAAGAAGGCCGCAGGCGTCGCATTCGATGCAGCCGCACTCGCCACACGTGTCGACGCATTGCCTTTGCCGACGACGCAACTCGATGCCGCGCCTTACGACATCCTCGTAACGGGCGTCGGCGGCACGGGCGTCGTGACGGTGGGCGCGCTGATCAGCATGGCTGCGCATCTGGAGGGCAAGAGCGCGTCGGTGCTGGATTTCATGGGCTTCGCGCAGAAAGGCGGTTCGGTGCTGTCGTTCGTGCGCTTCGCCGCGCGCGACGAGTGGCTGAACCAGGTGCGTATCGACACGCAGCAAGCCGACGTGCTGCTCGCGTGCGACATGGTCGTGGGCGCGAGCGCCGATGCATTGCAGACAGTGCGTCATGGCCGCACGCGCATCGTCGTGAACACGCATGCGATTCCGAATGCGTCGTTCGTGCAGAACCCGGACGCGAATCTTCACGCGGACGCGTTGCTCGACAAGATGCGTCACGCGGCGGGCGAAGAGCGCATGTCGTCGTGCGACGCGCAATCGCTCGCGACGCGTTTTCTCGGCGACACGATCGGCGCGAATATTCTGATGCTGGGCTACGCGTGGCAGTTGGGTCTCGTGCCGGTGTCGTTTGCGGCGATGATGCGCGCGATCGAACTGAACAACGTCGCGGTGCAGATGAATCAGTTGGCGTTTGCGATTGGCCGCATGGCAGCCGCCGATCCCGCCGGGCTCGAAGCACTATGGACGCAGCGTCATGCGGTCAAGCCTGTTGTGTCGCTGGAATCGCTCGATGCACTGGTTGCGGATCGTGAGGCGCGTCTTTTGGCTTATGGCGGTGCCGCTTATGTGAAGCGCTATCGTGCGCTGGTCGATGCGGCGCGTCAGGCCGAGCGCAAGCTCGAAGGCGGTGTGCGTGACGAGCGTTTGAGTCGCGCGGTGGCGACGACGTTCTATCGATTGCTGGCCGTGAAAGATGAATACGAAGTCGCGCGTCTGCATAGCGATCCTTCTTTCCGTGCCGCGCTCGAAGCGCAATTCGAAGGTGTCGCGGGTAAAGACTTCGGCGTGAAGTTCAACCTCGCGCCGCCGACCATTTCACGCGCGAATGGCGGCGCAAAGCCGCAGAAGAAGACGTTCGGGCAATGGATGTGGCCGGTGTTTGGCGTGATGGCGAAGTGGCGTGGCCTGCGAGGCACGGCGCTCGATCCGTTTGGCCGCACTGTCGAGCGGCGCATGGAGCGTGAGCTTTCCGCCGACTACGAAACGACTATGCAGCGGGCGTTCGTGATGCTGAACAACGTTACCGTTGATGATGTCGTTCGGCTTGCTGAGGTCTTTTCCCGCGTGCGCGGGTATGGGCATGTGAAGCTCGCTAATCTGGCTGCTGTTAAGCGCAGCGAACGTGAGATTGCTGTGCGGTTGCGGGTCGAAGCGGCGACCGGCCGTTTTGTTGCTGAAGCGCTTCTGGAAGCTAAAGGGGTTGGGACTCTGCGAGGCATTCCTGTTGTAGTCGCCAAGTGATGGTTTTTTTGTCTGCGACGCTTGAAGGCTTTTTTGTTGGCATCCGCGTTTTGCGGTCTGTGCTTCAGGCGTCGCCCCTGTGCGGGGCGGCACCTACTTTTCTTTGCAGCGGCAAAGAAAAGTAGGCAAAAGAAAGCCGCTTTTGAACCTCCGGGGCCTGCCCGGATAACGCCACGGCTCACGTTCTTTGAGCTATTGCGCTGCGACGTCCGCACGCTGTAGAAAGCCCGCAGTCAACCGTGCGCGGCGCGAAAACCCCACACACAGGCTGGAGCACATACCGCCGCAATTGGACCGACGGCAAACGGACAAAAACAAGCCGACCCAATGTGTCCCAAGTGGATGTCATTTTTCGCGCCGCGCGCGCCTGACTGCGGGTTTTCTACGGAGTGTTGGCGTCGCTGCGCGACTGCTCAACTGCGGCATGGCGCAGCGCGAACCTGGCAGGCACCGGAGGTTTGAAGCCGCTTTCTTTGGTTACTTTCTTTGCGGCGGCAAAGAAAGTAACTGCCGCCCCGCACAGGGGCAACACTAGCAAACCGATACGAAACCGCGGATGCCAGCAAAAGCAAAAGCAAAAACAAAAACAAAAGCAAACCTTTAAACATCCACCAGCCCACGAACTCGCCGCACGAGTTCTTCCCGCACAACACCATCACTACGCACACCAGACCCAAAATGAACCGCCTGCACGCGCGTAGCGTGAACAAACTCGGCGACACGATCGACGGTTAACCCAGCGCCAGCAAGAACAGTACACCGCGACCCAGCCGCTTGAGCAACAAGCCCACGAACTTCGTCGACAGCATCGAGCACAGAACGCTTCCCACCGGAGGTCAACACATTAGTAACGCCATCGACCGAAAGCAAAACATCCAACGCCCGGCGCAAATCGAGCGCCTCATCAAACGCACGATGAAACGTAACATCCATGCCGTCGGCAACATCGACAACCCGCAATAACGCCTCAAGATCGACTTCACGCGACGCAGTCAACATCCCAACCACAACGGCATTAGCCCCCGCCAATCTGGCAGCACGCACATCGCGCAAAAGAACATCGAAGTCATCGGCGTCGTAGACAAACGACCGGCTATGCGGCCGCACAATCACATTCACAGGAATCGAAACAGCCGCGATCACGGCCTCGATCATCCCGATGCCCGGCGTCAATCCGCCCTCGCCCATCGCCGTAATCAGTTCGAGCCGATCTGCGCCGCCGCGCGCGGCAGCCTTCGCATCGGCAACCGTCGTCGCGATGACTTCAAGCAATACCCGTTCGTTTCGCATCTCAATGAGTCACGTCGTGAAAAGAACATGATCTCAGAAGTGCGGCTCCTCGAACCAGTCGATATCGCCGCACAGCACGCACATGCGGCTGCCGATCTGCGTCGCCACCGATAACGTCACGCACGGCACCGCCTCGTTGATCGACAGATAAGGCCGCGTCACATGCACGCGTTCGGGCGCATCGATCGCCGCGCGGAAATACGGTCGACGCAGCCAGTTCGCGCCCTGCGCATCGGACAACGGCAAGAAGCGCGTTTCGTGCGACGCGCGGTCCGCTCGCAACACCACGTTGCGCCCCGCCTGCCGGCCCTTTTCGTCGAGCAGATAGCAGCGCGCCGCGTGATCGAGCGCAAGAAAATTCCAGCACACCTCGTCGAGCAGTTCGCCCGCAGCAAGCCGTTCCGCCGCGCGCTCGAACGCGCGAATGTACGGCGCGAGCCGCGACGCGTTGCGCCGCTCGCGCTGCTCGGTCTGCGTCTGATAACGCTCGGTCAACTCGCCGATGCAGGCCGCCGCATGCGTCGCATCGGCGAGACCCGGATGCGGACGTCCAAAGAAAAAGCCCTGTACGAAGTCCACATTGCATTCGAGCGCCATGTGCGCTTCGTGCTCCGTCTCGACGCCTTCGATCAACACCAGCTTGCCCGCCTCGTGCAGCAGCGCGACCAGGCCCGGCAGGATCGACGCGACATCCGTGCGATGCGCCGCGTGCGACAGCATGATGCGATCGAGCTTCACGATGTCAGGGTTCAGCTGCCAGATGCGTTCGATATTCGAATGCCCCGCGCCGAAGTCGTCGAGCGCAATCAGGAAGCCGCGCTCGCGGAACTGGCGCACGGCGTCGGCAAGTCGTTCGATATCTTCCGCGCTCTGTTCGAGCACTTCGAGCACGATGCGTCGCGGCGACAGGTCCAGGCGCCGCAAATTCGCGAGCAGCGCCGCCGAATGATACGAATCGATCAGCACGCCCGGATGGACATTCAAGAACAGCCACTCGCGCTCGGCGCCGAGCACCTTGAAGTTCTCCAGATGCAACGACTGCGCGAGCCGGTCGACCTGCAGCACGTCGCCGATCCGCGCCGCCTGGCCGAACACATCGACGGGCGACACGACACGGTCAAACGGATCATGTGCGCGCAGCAAGCCTTCGTAGCCCACGGCACGCATGTGCGACAGACTGAATATCGGCTGGAAGACGCTCGTCAGCGTCAGGTCGCCGTGTTGCACCGAATAGCGCTGCAGGCCCGAGGTCATGCTGAGCTCGAAACCGTGCGGCACCGCCGTTCTTTCCTGTTGCGCAATGGTCATGCAATCCTCTCACGCAGGAGTCACGGCGCGCGCGTCGCGAATGCGAAAGAGCCGCGGCCGTCCTCGAAATGTGCGTTGTCGCTTCCTCTCAAGCAAGCTCCATGCGCACGGCAGCGCACCTGGGAGCGAAATCCGCATCGGACATTGCACCGCGTGAGCCGCGTATGCGTCGCGCAAGGGCGCGAGATGCACTGCAACGGTGCAAACGGCTTTCAGACGACTTGCAGCCTTCGAAGCGCGATGTCATCCGATCGGGCTACACTTCGGTCTGACCGACGCGCCGCATCGTCTTTCCAGACGCGGCGCTACCTGTCGCGCGAGGTGCCGTATCGAGGTGTCAACCCGAGAGTCGTCCTTCCTCGCGCGTGCCGCCGTCTGTTTCCCCACACCCCGCCCGCTTCTGATGGATATCGTCTTCACCGTTCTGATCCTGCTGCTCGCCGTCGCCGCTTCGGGCGTGATCGTGCGGCTGGTGCCGCTCAAGCTGCCGCTGCCGCTCGTGCAGATCGCGTTCGGCGCGCTGCTCGCGTGGCCGCGCCTCGGCCTGCATGTCACGTTCGATCCCGAACTCTTCATGATGCTCTTCATTCCGCCGCTGCTGTTCGCGGACGGCTGGCGCATTCCGAAGCGCGAGTTCTACATGCAGCGCCGCGCGATCCTGATGCTCGCGCTCGGCCTCGTGTTCCTGACGGTCGTCGCCGTCGGCTACTTCATTCATGCGATGGTGCCGTCGATCTCGCTGCCCGTCGCGTTCGCACTCGCCGCCGTGCTGTCGCCGACGGATGCCGTCGCGCTGTCGGGCATCGCGGGCCGCAACCGGCTGCCCGATCACCTGATGCATATCCTCGAAGGCGAAGCGCTGATGAACGACGCATCGGGCCTCGTCGCGCTGAAGTTCGCCGTCGCGGCCGCGCTGACGGGCGTGTTCTCGCTGCGCGATGCATCGGTGAGTTTCGTGATCATCGCAGCGGGCGGACTCGCGACGGGCGCAGCCGTCGCGTGGCTCTTCAGCTTCGCGTCGACGCGCTTTCTCAACCTCACAGAAGAAGGCGACCCCGCGCCCGGCGTCGTGATGACGATGCTGATTCCGTTCGCCGCCTATCTGTTCGCCGAGCACTTCGGGTTCTCCGGCATTCTCGCCGCCGTCGCCGCGGGCATGACGATGAACTCGTCGACGTTCGCGCGCACCAGTCCTGCATCGGCGCGCGTGCGGGCGAGCGTCACGTGGACGATGATCGAGTTCATCTTCAACGGCATGGTCTTCATTCTGCTGGGGCTGCAGTTTCCGCACATCATCGGACGCGCGCTGCTCGACGCGCACGAAGAAGCCAGTGGCTCCGAAGTGCGGCTGATGTTTTACGTCGTGGCCGTGGCGCTCGCGCTGTACGCGCTGCGCTTCGTGTGGGTCTGGTTGCTGCGCTGGTTCGCGAGCCGCGGCGCGGCAAAGCACGGCGTCGCGAATGCGGTGCCCGGTCTGCGCACCGTATCGATGACGACGATCGCGGGCGTTCGCGGCGCGGTGACGCTCGCGGGTGTGCTGTCGCTGCCCGTCGCGTTGTCGAACGGACAGCCGCTGCCGGGACGCGATCTCGCCATCTTCATCGCGTCGGGCGTGATTCTCGTGTCGCTGTTCGTCGCCGTGGTCGGCTTGCCGCTGTTGATGAACGGCGCGCGCCGCCGCCCCGATCCGCATGCCGCCGAAGAGCGCACGGCGCGCATCCAGGCGGCGCAGGCCGCGATTCGCGCAGTCGACGACTTTCACGAAACGGCGACGGCCCAATGCGACGAAGCCGCGTCCGCGCATGCCGCCGATGTGACGGCGCGCGTGATGGACATCTATCGCCGCCGCTTGGCGACGCTCGACGACGATGTCGGACCCGCCGAAAACGCGCGGCGCAGCGAAGCGCTGGAGTTCCAGATGAAGCTCGCGGCGATGCGCGCGGAACGCTCGGCGCTGCTCGAACTGCGCGGCAGTCAGCTGATCAACGACGACACGCTGAACAAGCTGATGCGCGAAGTGGATCTGTCGGAAACCGCGCTGCAGACGCGCGGCAAAGGGAAGAAGTAGACGTAAAAAAGGGCGCCTCGATGGGCGCCCTTTTTTACAGGCAAGCCGTGCCGCTATCGCTCAGACAGCAGGCTCTTGCGGACCTTTGCGACGCAGCAGCGCATACAGAATGATCGCGCCGAACGTCGCGGTACCGATGCCGCCGAGCGCGAAGCCGCCGAACTTCAGCGAGAAATCGCCCGCGCCGAGCACGAGCGTCACGGCCGCGACGATCAGATTGCGGTTGTCCGAGAAGTTGACCTTGTTGACGACCCAGATGCGCGCGCCCGTCACGGCGATCAGACCAAACACGACGATCGACACGCCGCCCAGCACGGGGCCAGGAATCGTCGCGATCACGGCGCCGAACTTCGGCGAAAAGCCGAGCACCAGCGCGATCAGCGCGGCGATCACGAACACGAGCGTCGAGTAGATTTTCGTGACGGCCATCACGCCGATATTTTCCGCGTACGTCGTCACGCCCGTGCCGCCCGCGAAGCCCGACAGCACCGTTGCGAGACCGTCGCCGATGAACGCGCGGCCGATGTAGCCGTCGAGGTTCTGCCCCGTCATCGCGCTGACTGCCTTGATGTGGCCGAGATTTTCCGCGACGAGAATGACCGCGACGGGCGCGAGCAGCGCCATCGCCTGACCGCTGAAGACGGGCGCCATGAAATGCGGCATGCCGAACCACGGTGCGTTCGCGACGATCGAAAAGTCGATCGGCTTGCCCATGCCCATGCCGTTCGTGACGACCGCGTAGATCGCGTAGGCAATCAGCAGACCGACGAGAATCAGCAGACGCTGCAACATGCCATGCGCGAACACGGCAACGGCGCCGACGCACAGCACAGTGACGAGCGCCATGTACGAATCGAACGCGCTGCCGCTCACGCCCTTCACCGCGATCGGTGCGAGATTCAAACCGATCACCGCGACGATCGAGCCAGTCACGACAGGCGGCATCAGCGTTTCGATCCACGCGGTGCCGATCGCCGACACGATCAGCCCGATCACGACGTAAGCCACGCCACACGCGATGATCCCGCCGAGCGCGACGGGAATGTTCATGTTCGGACCTTGTCCCGTGTATCCCGTGATCGCGATCACGAGCCCGATGAACGCGAAGCTCGAACCGAGGTAGCTCGGCACGCGGCCGCCGACCAGCACGAAGAACAGCAGCGTGCCGATACCCGACATGAAGATGCACAGATTGGGATCGAAGCCCATCAGCAGCGGCGCGAGCACGGTCGAACCGAACATCGCGACGACGTGCTGGATGCCCATGGCGAACATCTGCGGCGCGGGCAGGCGTTCGTCGGTATTGACGACGCGCCCTTCGACGCTTTTTGGCTGGACGCGCCAGCGCGGAAAATAGGAATCGGCCATCGCGGGGGTTCTCCTCTATTGGCGTAGATCTTGTATGGAGCGCCGCGTGGATGCGTAATACGGCGGCGCGGTCCAGGATGCGATTCTTGAACTACGCGCGAGTGTACGGAGAGCGCCTGGCGCTGACAAGCCGCGCAAAATGCTGCGCGCGACTGCTCCGATTTAGTGTTGTATCAAAGCGAAAACACCGCGACGGCCGTCTTCAGATGCCGCGCCTGATCGGCCATCGCGCCCGCCGCCGCGGCCGCCTGCTCGACGAGCGCGGCGTTCTGCTGCGTGACTTCGTCCATCTGCGCGACGGCGCGGTTCACCTGCTCGATGCCCGTGCTCTGCTCGCTCGACGCCGCCGAAATCTCGCTCATGATGTCCGTCATCCGCTGCACGGCCTGCGTGACTTCCGCCATCGTGCGGCCCGCGCGCTCGGCGAGCACCGCGCCGCTGTCGACGCGCGACGTCGAGCTTTCGATCAGCTCCTTGATCTCTTTCGCCGATACCGCGCTGCGTTGCGCGAGCGCGCGCACTTCGCCCGCGACGACCGCGAAGCCGCGCCCCTGTTCGCCGGCGCGCGCCGCTTCGACGGCGGCATTCAGCGCAAGGATATTCGTCTGGAACGCGATGCTTTCAATCACGCCGATGATGTCCGTCATCCGCTTCGAACCGGACGCGAGTTCGCGCATCGTTTCCACCACATCGCCGACGAGGCCGCTGCCACGCACCGCCACTTCCGATGCGCCTCGCGCAACGCCGCCCGCCTGCTGCGCGTTGTCGGCGTTCTGGCGGACGGTCGCCGTCAGCTGCTCCATGCTCGACGCCGTTTCTTCCAGCGACGCGGCCTGTTCCTCGGTGCGCTGCGACAGATCCGTGTTGCCCTGCTCGATTTCGCCCGATGCAAGCAGGATCGATTCGCTCGACTCGCTGATCTTGCCGACGATCGCCGCCAGCTGCGCGCGCATGTTGGCCAGCGCGTGCAGCAGGCTCGTCGTGTCGCCCGGTTTCGTGTCGACGTGCACGGCCAGATCGCCCGCCGCGATCCGGCTCGCAATCTTCATCGCATAGTCGGGCTCGCCGCCGAGCTGACGCGTCAGACGCCGCGCGATCAGCCACGCGAACGCCGCGCCTACGACCATCGACGCCAGCACCAGCAGCGACAACACGACGCGCATGTTCGCGTATTCCGCACCGGCTTCGTGCTGCGCGGCGTTCGCCTGCTTCCGGCGATAGTCGATCAGTACGACGATCCTGTCGCGCAGCGCCTCGCTCGCGGCGATCGCGCGGCGCACCAGTTCGGCGTTGTCGACGCCGGCGGGCACCGGCTTCAAGCCAATCTGCTGATGCACGATCGCTTCCCATCCTTCCGTCTTGCGCAGCACGTCGTCGTAGAGCGTCTGGCCGTCCGCGCCCGCAATCGTCTCGCGATAGCGCGCGTACGCGTCGTGCATGTTCTTCAGCGACACGAGGATGTCGTCCTTCAGCTTCTGGCGCGCGGCTTCGTCGGGCGCGTAGCCGAGATTGGCCGCGTCGAGATCGGTGTCGATCTTGTATCGATTCGCCTCTTCCATCCAGTAGAGGCCGTCCATGTGCCGACTCGAGATTTCTTCGGTGATGCCGTGCATCGACGCCAGCGCCGACAATCCCGCCGCGCCGACGGCGACACCAAAACCGATTACGACTGCAAATGCGATCAGCAGCTTCTTCCAGACGGACATGCGGTCAAACCACTTCATGATGCGATCCTCGACAGTTCATCAGCCGGATGGGCAGGCAATGCGGGCCGGCAGGCTGCATTGCTTTACGGCGTCCGTTATGCGGACTTGATGAATGGATCCACGACATAAGAAAGCCGGCATGAGGGTTTGCGCGAAGTGCTCCGGCGTGCTGTCGAATCAGACGTTTGCGGCGGTGCTTTGGGAGTTATCTGATATCGGAGCGTATGTCCCGCTCCCTACACTTCAACGGCTGCGTGACCCCGATTGAGTAGCGCAAGCGATGTTGTAACTCTCCGACTTTCCGCTCATGCTCCCCGGCATGAGCGGTTTTTTTCGTCCGTCGGTTTTGTGGCGACACGTCACGCGTTCGCTGAAACGTCGACATCGAACGAACACTTCGCCAGCTTGCGCGTGTGATCGCGGACGTCGACGGGCCATGCGGCCGTCATCGCGTCGAAGCGCGCGGCGTCGTTCGCATACAGCGCGCGCGTCGCTTCTTCGTAGCCGGCCAGGTCGCCTGCCATGGCCGTCATGAAGCGATACGCCGCTTCCTGCGCCTGCCGCGCGCGATCCTTCCCTTCGCTTGCGACGCGCGCCGCGTCGACCAGTTTGCGCAGCGCCACCGACGCCCCGCCCGATTGCGCGTTCAGCCATTCCCAATGCCGCGGCAACAGCGTGACCTCGCGCGCGACCACGCCGAGTTTCGGACGGCCTCGGCCGCGTGATGCCGAAGCCGTGTCGCCGGATGGCTCGGAATCGAGTGCGCCCTGCGGGGCCAGTCTCGTGAGCACATCGCTCGCGGAACCTCGCAGATCCAGTTCGATGAGGCGGCTGGTCAGATCGTCGAAGATCAGGACGGACGCGCCCGCGTCGCGCTCCATGGCGGCTTTGACAGCCAGCGCGACGTCCGGCAATGCGCCCGACGCGACGCATCGGACGCCTTCGAAAGCCGTGCAGGTGATGGAATGGGTCATGTGATGCCTCGCATCGTGTGAAGTCGATGCGCGCATTTTATCCGGGTATAAATATAAAAAGCAATATCGTCCGGATAAAATTCTCATCTGCCACAGGGAACTCAAAACCCACCCCGCATTGCCGTTAACAAGAGCAAGGCCGCGACCACAAAAAATCGCCACCGGCTATCGCGGCATCATTCGTACGGGGTTGTTTCCATGTTCGTCCACCATCATCCAGGTCGACCGTCAGCGCTGACGGGACGTCTCGGCGCGCTCACTCTGGCCGCGCTGGTTTGCCTCTCGCCCGCCGCCATCGAGAAAACCGCGCGCGCCGCGACCATCAGCAGCGAGATCCAGATTTCGCTCACCATCCGCGACGTCTGCACGATGAATACTGACGACGCGACACCGCAAGTCGCCTGTTCGGCGGGCGCGCCGTTTCGCGTCTATCGAGGCAACTACTTCGCGAGCGCAACCGAGCCGCGATCCGCTGTTTTTGCCACGGCGTCGCGCGATGGATCGGTAGAAATTGCTTTCTAGCAAATCGCATAAAGTTAGCAAGATATGCGACAAAGCATGCCGTTAGCATGGTTTTGTCCTACTTCTCGGCCAAATCTAACAAATAGTTACATTTTGGTCTGCCAGCGAACTTCATAATCGGATCGTCGCCCTAAAAAAGCGCCGGATGCGCTCGAGGGCTCTGAGGAGATATCCGATGCGCTGGCGCAACCTGGTCGTTCCGTGTCTGTCTGTCGCATTGGCTGCCGCACCCGTCGTTCCGTTCAACGCGTATGCCGCGACCCGTCAGACCACCTTCACCGTCACGCTGACTCTGCAGACCGACTGCCAGATCTCGGCGACGAACCTCAACTTCGGCACGTCCGGCGTGATCGCCGCCAACATCGACCAGACCAGCACGCTGACCGTCACCTGCTCCAACGGCGCGCCGTACACGGTCGGACTCGACGCGGGCTCGGTGACGGGTTCGACGGTTGCCAACCGGCTGCTCGGCGGAACGGGGACGCCTGTGCCGACCGTCGCGTACCAGCTATATCGCGATTCGGCGCGCTCGCTGACCTGGGGACAAACGGTCGGCACCGACACGGCGGCCGGCACGGGCACGGGCGCCGCGCAGACGCTGACCGTGTACGGGCGCGTCGCGCCGCAGAACACGCCGGCCGCGGGCACGTACACCTCGACCGTCACCGCGACCGTCACCTTCTGACGCCATGACCATGCCGTTAAAACGGGCCGCGCGCCGGCCCGCTGGGTGCGCTTTACGCCGCGCCTTGCTGACGGTCGCGGCGCGACGGGACACAGACGTGGACAAACAAACGCCCGCGCATCGGATGACGCGGGCGTTGTTTCTCGCCTGCGTGAGTTGCGCTGCCATCCTGCACGCGAGCAACGCGCACGCCGCCGCGCTGCAGGTCACGCCGATCCGTCTCGACCTCGCCGCCGACCGCCCCGCCGCCGTCCTCACGCTGCACAACGTCGGCGCGACACCGCTCAATGCACAGGTGCGCGTGTTCGCGTGGAGCCAGACCGCCGACGAAGATCACCTCGAACGCACCGACGACATCGTCGCGAGTCCGCCCATCGTTCAGGTCGCGCCGGGTGCCGATCAGACGGTGCGCATCCTGCGCGTCACAAAAAGCAACGTGAGCGGCGAGGAAACGTATCGTCTGCTGATCGACGAGATTCCCAACGGACAGGGCGCGGACGCGACGGGCGTGCGGATGCAGTTGCGCTATTCGGTGCCTGTGTTCGTCGGCGCGCCGCTCGACGGCAAGCCGCCCGTGGTCCAGTTCGCGCTCGAACGGACCGCGACGGGTGAGAACGCGCAGCCGCCGTCCGCGTCCGTCCTGATGCTGCGCGCAGTGAACCATGACGCGACGCACGCGCAACTGAGCAAGGTGAAGCTGACCTGGCGCGACGGTCAGTCGACGCAGCTGTCTCCCGGCCTGCTCGGCTACGCGCTGCCACACGCGACGCGCCGTTGGCCCGTCGTCCACGCGCCCGCCGATGCACGCGAGGCGACGCTGTCGGCCGTCGTGAACGGGCAGCCGGTGACGGCGCAACTGCGCGTGGAATCGGACGGAAGCGCGCACACCGCTCCGCCGCCGGGCGACAGCACGCCCGCGCGCTGACGGTGGATCGATGCCATGCCGCCGCGGGCACAGTGCAATCCACGCAGCCGTCTACAGCGCCTGTACGTGCATGGCGTGGCCGCTGTTGTGCGCGCAGGCCTGGGGCACGCCGGCAGGCGTCACCATGAGCACGCCCGGACCGACGCCTCCGCTCAGTGTCGCCGCGCAGCCCGTGCCGCCTTCGGGCATGGCGCCGAATGGCGCGACGGCGGCGCCGTCGAACGGCGACGTCTATCTCGAAGTGAAGATCAACGGCGAATCGACGAAGGAGATCGCCCACTTCGTCGTCACGGACGCGATGATCTACACGACGGCGAGTGAACTGCGCGATGTCGGCATTCGCACCGACGACCTGCCGCCGCCCGGCAAGGACGGCCTGATCGCCCTCGGCACGATTCCGGGCTTGCGCTACACGTACCGTCCCGAGCATCAGCAGATCGATCTGCAGGTCGTCGACGCACGCCGCCAGCCCGTCACGCTCGAGAACAGTCCCGCGCGGCCGCCCGTATCGGTGAGCGGCACGGGACTCGTGATCAACTACGAGTTCAGCGCGCAGACCAATTCGCCGACGCAATACGGCCTCTACAGCGAGGAACGCTTCTTCTATCCGGGCGGCCTGCTCGACAACACAGGCACCGCGTACTGGTATCGCAATCTGCATCGCTACGTGCGGCTCGACACGACGTGGAGCCATTCGAATCAGGACACGATGGTGACGACGCGCGTCGGCGACACGATCTCGTCGTCGCTGACATGGACGCGTCCTGTGCGACTCGGCGGCGCGCAGGTGTCGCGCGATTTCACGCTGCGGCCCGACCTGATCACCTATCCCGTGCCGACGCTCGCGGGCACGTCCGCCGTGCCGAGCGCCGTCGATCTCTACGTCAACAACGTGCGCCAGTTCACCGGCGCGGCGCCGTCCGGGCCGTTCGTGATCAACGCCGTGCCCGCGATCAACGGCGCGGGCGAAGCGGTGATCGTCACGCGCGACGTGCTCGGCCGCAGCGTGATGACGACGGTGCCGCTCTACATCGACGCCCGCCTGCTCGCGCCCGGCCTCACGGATTTTTCGATCGAAGCGGGCTTCATGCGCCGTTCGTACGCACTGAATTCGTTCGACTATGCGGGTGATCCTTCGTTATCCGTATCGTTCCGGCATGGCGTGACGTCGCGCATCACGCTCGAAACGCACGGCGAAGTGACGCGCGGCGTCTACAACGCGGGCGTCGGCGCGCTGTTCGAAGCGGGCAGCGCGGGCGTGCTGAATTTTTCGGTGGCGGGCAGCGCAGGCAATGGCGGCGACGGCTCGCTTGCGCGCAATCTGCCTGCCGCGGGCCTGTCGAACACGACGGGCGTGCCTGTCGGCATCGGTTTTGTCGAAGGCACGACGAACACGTCGCCAGGCGGCGTGCCGCCGACGCCCGGCGGCAGCGGCGCGCAATTCTCGGCTGGCTGGCAATGGCACATTCCGTCGCTGTCGATCGATCTCCAGGCGCAGCACGCGACGCCGCACTACAGCGATCTCGCGGCAGCGGAAGGCACGCCCGTGCCGCGCACGACGTATCGCGCGACGGTCGCCGTGCCGTTCCGTCTGTTCGGCTCGTCGAGCACGGCGAGCGCGAGCCTCGTCGGTCTCGACGATCCGTACTACGGCGATTCGCGCATCGGTTCGCTCGCATGGACGACGACCTTGCCCGCAAGCACGTCGCTCTCGGCGAGCGTGTATCACGACTTCGGCGATACGGGAAATACAGGCGTGTTCGTTGCGCTGAGCTTCCTGCTGGGCGGCTCGGTGAACGCGAGCGTCAACGCGGGCACCGATCACGGCAAGCCGCTGTTCGGCGCGGCCGTCACGCGCACGCCGGACTATGGCGGCGGCCTCGGCTGGCAGGTGCAAACGTCACGTCAGAACGGCGAGCAGCAGTCGCTCGCACAAGCGACGTGGCGCGGCCGTTACGGTGATCTGATCGGCAGCGTCGCGAACGTCGGCTCGCGAACGTATGGCGAAGTGGACGCGTCGGGTTCGGTAGTGTTGATGGCGGGCGACGTGCTCGCGGGCCGCCGCATCGACGACGCTTTCGCGCTCGTCTCCACCGACGGCGTATCGCATGTGCCCGTGCTGCACGAAAACCGGGTGATCGGCGAGACGAACGGCGCGGGTCATCTGCTCGTGCCCGACCTCGTCGCCTACGAGCCCAATCATCTCGCGATCGATCCGCTCGACCTGCCCGCCGACACGTCCGTCGCGACGACGCGCCTGAATCTCGCGCCGCAATCGCGCGCGGGCGTGCTCGCGCGTTTCGCGCTGCGGGACTTCACGGGCGCGCAGCTGATCGTCGTCGATACGGCGGGCAAGCCGCTGCCGCCGGGCGCTGTGCTGACGCAACAGGAAACGGGCAAGCGCTACGTGGTCGGTTATGACGGCCTTGCGTTCATCGACGACATGCGCGCAACGAATGCCTTCACGTCGACGTCCGCGCAGGGACCGTGCGAAGTCGACGTGCCGTTCAGGCGCAGCGGCAGCGGTCTGCCGACGCTCGGCCCGTTCACCTGCAAGGCGCGTTGATCATGAGGCGCGCGTTGTGGATCGTCTTCCTCGCGATGTGGTTCGTCTGCATGCCGCGCCTCGCGTCGGCGCAAACATGTACGGCCGTCGCGTCGAACCTGAACTTCGGCCAGGTGAGTCCCGTCGCGGGCACGACGGCGAGCGCATCGTCGACGATCACGATCAACTGCACGGGCATGTCCGCGTTGCCCGTGCGCGCGTGCGTGAACATCGGCACGGGCAGCGGCGGCAGCACCTACCTGCCGCGTATCGCGCTCAACGGCACGAGCCAGCTGCAATACAACCTCTACACGGCATCGGGCGGCAGCACGGTGTGGGGCTCGCGCGGCTCGACCACCTATCAGCCCATCGCCATCGACGTCAACGAAAACGGCTTGTCGGGCTCGGGCTCCGCCACGCTCACCGTCTACGGACGCGTGCCCGCGTCGCAAACCGCTCTCGTCGCGGGTCCGTATGCATCGACCTTCGCGGGCGCGTTGCAGGCAGAACTGGACTATCAGGCGTATCTGCTGATCGCGCCTGCGTGCGCGTCGCTGACGTCGCCGAGCAGCACGTTCAGCTTCACCGTCAGCGCGAACGTCATCAACGACTGCACGATCGCGTCGACGAACATCAACTTCGGCACGGCGGGCGTGCTCAATTCGACGCTCACGGCGACGGGCACGCTGACGGTCGCATGCACGAAGAACGACGCGTATTCGATCGCGCTGTCGTCAGGCGCGGGCAGCGGCGCGACCGTCGCCGATCGCGCGATGACGCGCAGCGGCGGCAGCGACAAGGTTCACTACCAGTTGTATCAGAACGCGAGCTACTCGCTGCCATGGGGCGACGGCACGAACGGCACGACGGCGCTCGCGGGCACAGGCACGGGATCGTCGCAAAGCATCACCGTCTACGCGCGGGTGCTGCCGCAAACGACGCCGCAGGCAGGCACCTACATCGACACCGTGATCGCGACGATCACCTACTGAACCACACGCGGCCCTTCATTCGACGCACGCGCGCAACGCGTTGACGAGGTCGAGCGGATCGTACGGTTTGCGCAGTTGCGCGGCGCCCTGCAATTGCAGCTGCTGTTCCGGCGACAGCGCCGCATCGGAGCCCGTGACAAAGATCACACGGATGCCCGGTTCGTTCGCGATGGCATCGATCGCGAGATCGACGCCCGACGCGCCCGCGAGCCCGATATCCGTCAGCAGCACGTCGAAGCTCGCTTCGTGCAGCAACTTCAGCGCCTGCGCCGCGCTCGCCGCTTCCGCGACCTCGATGCCGAAGGTGCGCAGCAGTTCCGCCGTGCTCACGCGAACCAGCTCGTCGTCTTCGACGAACAGGATGCGCAGATTGCGGATCGCGTCGAATGTCACATTGTTGCCGTGATCGACGAGCCGCACCGTCTGCGAGTCTTCCGCCTGCAGCGTCACGCCGTCCGGCCTCGCGTACTGCACGCGCAGCGCATGCTGGATCTTGCGTGCGAGCGCTTCGCGCGAATACGGCTTGCTCAACAGTTCGACGCCTTCGTCGAGCCGTCCCGCATGCACGATTGCGTTGTCGGTATAGCCCGACGTGAACAGCACCGCGATGCCCGGCTGACGCTCGCGCGCCTTGCGCGCCAGTTCGGTGCTGCGCAGCGGCCCCGGCATCACGACGTCGGTGAACAGCAGATCAATGGGAACGCCGCTTTCTACGATTGCGAGCGCGCTTTGCGCATCCTTCGCCTTCAGCACGCGATAGCCGAGCGCCGAGAGCATTTCGACGACCGTCGTGCGCACGTCTTCATCGTCTTCGACGACGAGGATCGTTTCCGCGCCGCCTTTCGCGGGACCGGCGTCGACGATCGTTTCGAGATCCTCTTCTTCGCGCACGCGCGGCAGGTACAGGCGGATCGTCGTGCCGTGTCCCGGCTCGCTATAGATCTTCACGTGACCGCCCGACTGCTTGACGAAGCCATACACCATGCTCAGGCCGAGGCCCGTGCCCTGGCCTTCGGGCTTGGTCGTGAAGAACGGCTCGAACACATGCTCCTGCACATCGGCGGACATGCCCGAACCCGTGTCGGTGACGGCGACCATCACGTACTGGCCGGGTATGACGTCGGCGTGGCGTTTCGCGTAGGCATCGTCGAGCGACGCGTTGCCCGCCTCGATGGTCAGCTTGCCGTGGCCGTCCATTGCATCGCGCGCATTGATCGCGAGATTGAGCAGCGCGTTTTCCACCTGGAACGGATCGACGAGCGTATTCCACAAGCCGCCCGACACGATGGTCTCGATCTCGATGCCGTCGCCGAGCGCGCGCCGCATCATGTCGTCGAGACCGCGCACGAAGCGCCCGAGGTTCACCACCTTCGGCGCGAGCGGCTGACGGCGGCCGAACGCCAGCAGTTGCGACGCCAGCTTCGCGCCGCGCGCGACGCCCGCCAGCGCGTTGCGCACGCGCTGCGCGGGACGTTCGTTGCCCGCGACATCGTCGGCGAGCAGTTGCAGATTGCCGCCGACCACCTGCAGCAGATTGTTGAAGTCGTGCGCGACGCCGCCCGTCAGCTTGCCGATCGCTTCCATCTTCTGCGCGACGCGCAGCGCTTCTTCGGCGTGGCGCAGCGCTTCCTGCGTTTCGCGATCGCTCGTCACGTCGCGGCCCACGCCGTGAATGCGCTCGGTATCGGGATCGAGCGAAAGCGTCCACGCGATCCAGCGCCACGAACCGTCGATATGCCGGATACGGTTTTCGAAGCGCATCGGCGCGCCCGTGCGGCGCAATTCGCCGAGATGCGCCTTGACGAGCGGAAGGTCGTCGGCGTGAATCAGCGAGAAGTACGATTGCAGCGCGAGCCAGTGCACGTCGTGACCGAGCAGGCGCGTCCACGAGGGACTCACGCGCTGCAATTCGCCGTCGAAGCCCGCGACCACCAGCAGATCCTCGCTCACGTCCCAGAGCCGGTCGCGATCCGCGACGGCTTCGATCACGCGCCCTTCGAGCGTTTCGTTCAGTTCGCGCAGCGCCTCTTCCGCCTTCGTGCGCTCGGCGATTTCGCGCTGCGCGGCCTGATAGAGACGCGCGTTGTCGATGGCCGTCGCGGCCTGCGCGGCAATACCTTCGACGAAGCGCTCGGAGCGCGTGGAGAACATGCCCGGCGTCGGATGCCCGAAGAAGAGCCCGCCGAGCACTTCGCCCGTACGCGATATGACGGGCGCGGCGAGATAGCTGCGCACCTGCAGATGACCTTCGGGCATCCCGCGATGCGGCGGGTTGCGTCCGTAGCGCGAGTCTTTCGTGATGTCGTCGGAACGCACAATGCCCTCGCCCAGAAACGTCGGCGCGAACACGGCCGTGTTGCGCGGCATCGGAAACTTCGCGAACGTATCTTTCGGCACACCCGACAGCGTGTACAGCATGTAGCTGCCGCCCTTGTCGTCCTGCACGTTGTAGAAGAACGAGCCGAACGCGGCGCCCGTGAGTTCCGTCGCAGCATCGACGACGACCTGCACCGCGCGGTTCAGATCGAGTTCCGCCGCGACCACCGTGCCCACGCGATTCAGGATTTCGAGCGTGCGCGATTCCTCCCGCAGACGGTTGCCCGTTTCGCGTCGCAAACGCGCGAGCTGCAGATTGCCCGCGACACGCGCGAGCAGTTCACGCGCCGCAAACGGCTTGATCAGATAATCGTCAGCACCTGATTCGAGGCCGCCCACTTTCGCTTCTTCGCCCGCACGCGCCGACAGCAGCAGCACAGGCGTTTCGCGCAGATCGTCGTCGGCGCGCAGTGCGCGCAGCAGACCGAAGCCGTCGAGCTTCGGCATCATCACGTCGGAGACGATCAGTTCGGGCTGCAATTCGCGCGCGGCGGCGAGGGCTTCTTCGCCGTCGGCGGCGACATGCACCTGATGACCCGCCGCCGAGAGAATGCGCCGCATGTAGTCGCGCAGATCGGCGTTGTCGTCGACAACCAGCAGCTTGCCCGTCGCTTCGCCGTCGAGCGCGAGCGGCGCATTGCCCGCGCCCGGCAGCGCGCTCGCGTCGTCGGCATCGGCGGCCATCGGCGCGTCGGGCAGCCAGCGCCGCGCGGCGTCGGCGTAGCTTTGCGCGTTGGCGCTCATCGTCGCGCGCGCGGCGTCGCTCGATGCGGGATCGAGCACAATCGCCGGCGGCAGCACGATCGTGAAACGCGTGCCGACGCCCAGTTCGCTTTCGACATGAATCGAGCCGTCCTGCAGCCGCACGAGTTCGTTCACGAGCGCGAGCCCGATGCCGCTGCCTTCGACCGACCGGCCCATCGCGCCCTCGACGCGGTGAAAACGTTCGAACAGGCGCGGCACCTCGTGCTCGGGAATGCCGATGCCCGAATCGGCGACGCTCATTTCGATGGCACCGTCGTCGGCCATTTTCAGACTCACCGCGATCGTGCCCGTGAGCGTGAACTTGAACGCATTCGACAGCAGATTCAGGACGACTTTCTCCCACATCTCGCGATCGATCGACACGAGATGCGGCAGCGGTTCGCAATCGACTTCGAGCTTCATCCCCGCCGATTCGATGGCCGAACGGAACAGCGAGGCAAGGTCCGCGGTGAACGCGGCGAGATCGGTCGGCTGCGGATGAATTTCGATCCGCCCCGCTTCGATGCGCGAAAAATCGAGCAGCGCGTTCACGAGCTTCAACAGCCGCAAGCCGTTTCGATGCGTGACTTCGATCAGTTGCCGGTCGCCCGGATTCGCGGCGTCGGGCCGCGCGAGCATTTCTTCGAGCGGCCCCAGCATCAGCGTGAGCGGCGTGCGGAACTCGTGACTGATGTTCGAGAAGAACGTCGTTTTCGCGCGATCGATTTCCGCGAGCGCTTCCGCGCGCCGCCGCTCTTCTTCGTAGGCGTCCGCGTAGCCGAGCGCCGCGCCCATCTGCCGCGCGACCAGCGTGAGAAACGAGCGGTAGTGGTCGTCGACGAGCCGGTACGGATTCAGTCCGACCACGAGCACGCCGCTTCGCCCCGTTTCCCCCGAAGGCTGCACGGGCAGCACGGCCGCCAGCGTGCTCGGCCGCTGCCACGCGCCCGAAGGCAGCGGGGCGCCGAAGCGTTCGGCGAGATCCGGCACGATAGCCAGCTGCTGGCTGCGCAGCACGTCGAGGTACGGCCACGCGGCATCGCGCGCGTCGAGGACGGGCGGCGCGGCGGGATGGCCTGCCGCGATACCGCAGGTGGCCGCCAGCGACGCGGCGTTGCCCGGCTCCGTCTGATAGAACAGCGCGAACGTGACGTCGTGGGGATCGCTTGCGAGCGCGCGTACGCTGCCTGCACAGACTTCGTGCCACGACAGCGCGTCGCGCGTCGCGCTGCCGATTTCGCGCAGCAGCCGCAACTGGCGTTCGCCGAGCACGCGCGCGGTGTCGTCGCTGTTCGCGCAGATGATGCCGCCCGTGCCGCCGTGATCGTCGGGAATCGGGCTGTAGGAAAACGTGTAGTACGTTTCTTCCGGATAGCCGTTGCGCTCCATGATCAGGAGCTTCTGCTCGACGAACGTGCCCTCGATACCCGTCAGCGCCGTCTGCAGCAACGGCTGGATGTCGCCCCAGATTTCGCGCCATACGACCGACGTCGGCTGCCCGAGCGCGTCGGGATGCTTGCCGCCGATGATCGACTTGTACGGATCGTTGTAGAAGAAGATGAGGTCCGGCCCCCAACCGATCCAGATCGGCTGGCGCGACGTGAGCATGATGCGGATCGCCGTCTTCAGGCTTTGCGGCCATTGGTCGGGCGCGCCGAGCGGCGTCGCGCGCCAGTCGTACGCTCGCATCAGGCTTCCCATTTCGCCGCCGCCAGCCAGAAAGCTGGAGGCCGCACTGCCCGCGAGCGCCGCGTCCGCCTCAGTGGGAGCGCTCGCCATCGTGTTATCCGGTTTCATCGACGCAACCTCAAATGTCCCGCCGTATTGCTTTCGTCCGTCCGGCCGTTACCGGCCTCGCGCTGTTCGCCGGTGCCCGGACCGTGGTCTGTGTGTGCTGCGCTCGTCGCCTGCTATCGCCGTGTTTCGCCCGATACGCGTTCACTCCGTCACGTCGGGTTGGGCCGCACTCGGCTGGGCCGCATTTGGCTGGGCCGCATCCGGCTGGGCGGTCGAGCCGGGATTGCGCGGCACGCCGCCCGCGCCGTCCGCCGCGATCACGCGCTCGATGTCGTCGAGCGAAGCGGGCTTCACGAGGTGATGATCGAAGCCCGCGTCGCGCGTGCGCTGCCGGTCGCTGTCCTGGCCATAGCCTGTCAGCGCGATCAGCAACGCACCCGCCGTCGCGGGCTCGGCGCGCAACGCGCGCGCGACCTGATAGCCGTCGATGACCGGCAGCCCGATATCGAGCAGCACGACCTCCGGCCTGAATTCGCTTGCGGCCGCAATCGCCGCCGCGCCGTCGTACATCACGCGCACTTCGTGGCCGAGCATTTCGAGCAGGATCGACATTGATTCCGCGCCGTCGACGCTGTCGTCGACGACCATCACGCGGCGTCGTGCGCCGCTTTTGTCAGCCAGCTGTTCGGCGGTAGTGGACGTGTCTGCGTGATTCGCACGCGGCGTATCCGCCGCTTCGCCGGCTGTCGCCGGCTCGGGTTCGACGGCGGCTTCCTGAATCACCATCGGCAGCGTCACGACGAATTCCGAGCCCATCCCGAGTCCCGCCGAAAACGCTTCGATCGCGCCGCCATGCAATTCGGTAAGCGTCTTCGCCAGCGACAAGCCAATCCCGAGCCCGCCTTCGGAGCGCGCAAGCGAATCTTCCGACTGCATGAACAGATTGAACACGTCGGCCAGTTCGTTCGATGGAATGCCGATGCCGTTGTCGCGCACGCGGACCGTCACGTTGCCGTCGGCGGCGCTGACGTCCAGTTCGATCACGCCGCCTTCCGGCGTGTACTTCGCCGCGTTCGACAGCAGATTGCTGATCACCTGCGCGACACGGATCGGGTCGCCGTAAATCATGCATGACTTGTCCGGCACGTTGACGCGCAACGTGTGCTGCTTCTTCGCGATGAACGGCTGGCTCGCTTCGACGGCCGTCGCGACGGCGGCATCGACATGCACGCATTCGATCTGCAGCGCGATCTTGCCGTGCGTGATGCGCGACACGTCGAGCAGATCGTCGACCAGCCGGCTCAGATGCTCGACCTGTCGGCGCGCGATCATGCGTGCGTCGTGCACGGCGTCTTCGGTTGCGTGATAACGCGGGTCCATCAATTCGACGGCGTTGCGGATCGGCGCGAGCGGATTGCGCAGTTCGTGCGCGAGCGTCGCGAGAAACTGGTCCTTGCGGCGGTCCGCGTCGCGCAACGCTTCTTCCGCGCGATGCAGCCGCAGCAGCGCGCGCACGTTCGCGACGAGTTCGGCGGGTTCGATCGGCTCGGTCAGATAGCTGTCCGCGCCGCCGTCGAGCGCGCGCACCTTGTCGAACGATTGCACGGCGGCCGCCGACGTCTGCAGGATCAGCGTCGAGCGCGTCTGCGGATCGCGCTTGAGAATCGAGCAGACTTCGATGCCGCTGATATCGGGCAGCTTCACATCGAGCAGCACGATTGCGGGACTGTGCGAGCGCACCTGATCGAGCGCGCCCTGGCCCGTCGCCGCCTCGATCACCTCGAAACCGGCATGCACGAGCACGCGCGTTTTCGCATAACGCGCGCCGTCGTTGTCGTCGACGTTGAGAATCAGCGGAGCGGCAACCGTCATGAGGCGCCTCCGTGTGCGATGAACGGGCCGCGCGGCGCGTCATGCACGACGTCGGCGCGTCGAGCGTCCGGTCCGGCTGCCGCTTCGGCCTCGAGCGGCAGCGTCACATGAAAAGTCGAGCCGACGCCCGGCTTGCTGTCGACACCCGTATAGCCGCCCAGCAGCGCGGCGAGCTTGCGGCACAGCGGCAAGCCGAGCCCCGTTCCCTTGACCCGCTGTTGCAGATGGTTCTGCACCTGACCGAACTCCTCGAAGATCACCTGCTGGTGTTCCTCTGCGATACCAATTCCCGTATCGGCCACGGAAAACGTCACGTGCTCGCCATCCGGTTCCATTCGCGCACCGACGCGAATCTCCCCGTGCTCGGTAAATTTGAGCGCGTTGGAGACAAAGTTACGCAGTATCTGCGTCAACTTGGGTTCGTCGGCGAAGATGGATGGCAAACCGTGTGTGTCCTCGAAGATCAGCTTCACCGCCGGATCCGTCAGAAGCGGCGTGAGCATCGCGCGCAGCGCCGCGAAGAGCCCCGTGGCCTTGAACCGGACCGGCGTCACTTCCGTCCGCCCCGCTTCGATCTTGGCCAGATCGAGCAGATCGTTGACGATTTCGGACAGATCTTCGGCCGATTTGCGGATGAGTAGCACCTGGCGTTCCTGCTCGCCCGAAAGATCGCCGTCGAGACGATTCAGCAGCAGGTTCGACAGCGCGCGGATCGAACTGAGCGGCGTGCGCAACTCGTGGCTCATGTTCGACAGGAAGCGCGACTTCATCGTGTCGGCGCGGCGCAGTTCGTCGGCACGCTCGTCGAGTTCCGCGTACAGCGCGACCACGCCGCGATTGGTCGCTTCGAGTTCCTGCGTGAGGCGCGTGAGTTCGTCCTGACGATCGCGCAGTTCCGTCAGCGTGGTCAGCAGTTCGCGGTTCTGCTCGTGCAGTTCTTCGAACGAACGGCGCGCGGCTTCGTCCGTCGTTTCATGCTGCGGGCGTCCATTCACCGTGGTTTGCTGTATCAGGCTGCGCATGATCGCGTCGATGCCGGTGATGGGCATGTCGGGGCGGTCGTTCGGCAGAAAGCGCGCCATCGACACAACCGTGCCGCCTTGCGCCGACGATTCGATCTCGCAGCGGTCCATCAGCCGGCGGCTGCCCGCGATGCCGCAGCCCATGCCCGTCGGCGAGCGATAGGTGCCGTCCAGCACCGATTCGAGATCGCGGATACCCGGCCCTTTGTCGCGCACGTCGATGAGCAGCGCTTGCGGCCGCGCCGCGCCGTCGAACGCGAACGTCACTTCGCCGCCGCGCGCGTACTCGAATGCGTTGCGCGCGATCTCGGATACCGCGCTCGCGATACGCGTCTGGTCGAGTTGCGAGAAGCCGAAGCCCGCGGCGATCGCGCGAGCCTTGCGGCGCGCCGCTACGACATCTTCTTCGGCTCCGAGCCGGATGCGCAGGATAGGGGTCGTCATGCTCGAAATGTACTCCCGAAAACCAAGAACGGGCGCATTAGTGGGTGCACTAGCGCGCTACGTCTGCCCCATGAAAGATTGCTGCTGATCGGCCTTGACGACGACCACGGTCGCGTCGTCGCGACGGCGCGAGAAATCGCGATACAGCACCGCGGCGATCATCACGGCCGGCTGCAGATGCAGGCCCGGATACGCCCCCAGATCCCAACGCGTGCCGATGCCGTCGGAATGCAGGATCAGCAGCGCATTGCGCGGCCACGGCACGGCGAACTCCTGCGAATCGCGCATCGTGTGGCCGACGATGCCGTTGCGCGACGTGAGCTGCCAGCTGTCGCGCGCGCCGTCCGATGACGATACCGATACCGATGTCGATGACGATGCCACGCTCGTCCCGCGCGACGAACCGCCGCCAATCAAAGTCGGTCTGCCGGCGTTGAAGATCGCCGCCGAGATGTTGCCCGTGCCCGCGAACTCCAGTTGCGAACGCGCGAGATCGAGCCGCGCGATGGCGACGGCTGCGCCGCGCGTCGAACGCAATGCGCCGTGTGCGAGTTCCATCAGCGCGGCGGGCGAACGGCCCGCGCGCCGCCGCGCGACATCGACGGCGCCCGCCGACGCGACATGCGCGTCGGGACCGTGGCCGAGTCCATCGGCGACGGTGATGGTCAGGCCGTGCTGATCCGCTTCGATGCCCCACGCGTCGCCGCACACCGATTCGCCAGGATAAGGCACGCAGATGCCGCCGATGTCGGTGCCCGCCGCCGCCCGCATCGCGCCCGCCGCGGCGCGATCGCCCGAAGCGCGGCTGCGCACGACGGCGCGCAGCACCGTGCCGAGACGCGGTTGCGAATACACCGACACCTCTTCCGACAGACGCCGGATCGCGCCCAGTCCCGTGCCCGGCGAGCCCGCCGTCGTGCTGCCGTCGCGAAACGCGAGACCCACGTCCTGCATGCCCGGTCCCTTGTCGATCGCGATGATCTCGACGCCGGGAGCGAGCGTGCCCGCCGCGTCCGCAGGCAGCACGCGCACCAGCAGTTCGCCGTGCTGCGCATGCTTGAGGATGTTGGTCGCGGCTTCCGTCACGATCAGCGCGACGCGGCCCTGATCCGTTTCGTTCAGCGCGCCCTTCTGCGCGGCATCGTTGGCGCCGCGCCGTGCGAAAGCGACGCTGCTTGCGTCGGCAATTTCGAACGACGCATGCATCGCGCGCAGACCGCTCAGCGAAGTTTCCATTTGGTGATCGACACCGTCGTGCCTTTTCCTGGTTCCGACTGGATTTCGAATTCGTCGCACAGACGCCGCGCGCCGCCAAGCCCGAGGCCGAGGCCCGAGCCGCTCGTGAAGCCGTCCTGCAAAGCGCGCTCGATATCCGGAATGCCCTGGCCCTGGTCGACGAAGGTCAGTCTGAGTCCCTTGCGCGTGCCGTTGAGCAACACGTTGAGCGTCGCGTCGCCGCCTCCGCCGTACAGAAGCGTGTTGCGTGCCAGTTCGCTCGCGGCCGTGACGAACTTCGTCTGATCGACGAGTGAGAAGCCTTGTGCAATGGCTTCGTCGCGCACGATCTGACGCAGCCTGACGATCTCCTGATCCGAGCGCAGACCGACTTCGACAGTCGATGTCACCACTACGCCGAATGAGTTCATGTGTAAGCGCCCCGTTTGGTCAACGCTGTCGCTGCTTGAGCAGCGCCATGCCTCGTTCGACGTCGAGCGCCGTGCGCACGCCGGTCAGCGTGAGCCCCAGCTCGACCAGCGTGATCGCGACGGACGGCTGCATGCCGACCACGACCGTCTGCGCATCGAGCACGGTCGCCATCGCCGCCGTGTTGCTGATCATGCGGCCGATGAAGGAATCGACGATATCGAGCGCCGAGATGTCGATCAGCACGCCCTTCGCCTTGTCCTTCACGATGCGCGCCGTCAGATCGTCCTGAAGCGCGATGGCGAGACGGTCGTGCATGTCCACCTGAATCGCGACGATCAGGCAATCGCCCATCCGCAGGATTGGAATGCGATCCATGTGCTCACCTCAGCTCGCGACGCGTGCCGAAATGCTCGACCCGCTTTTTTGCAGCGCGACGATGAACGCATCGGCGAGCGTCGACTTCGTGATGACGTTGGTCAGGTCGACGCCGAGATGCACGATGGTCTGCGCAATCTGCGGACGAATGCCGCTGATGATGCAGTCCGCGCCCATCAGACGCGCGGCCGCGACCGTCTTGAGCAGATGTTGCGCGACGAGCGTGTCGACCGTCGGAACGCCCGTGATGTCGATGATCGAAATCGCGGCACCCGTTTCGACGATCTTCTGCAGCAGACTTTCCATCACGACCTGCGTGCGCGCGGAATCGAGCGTGCCGATCAGCGGCAGCGCGAGAATGCCTTCCCACAATTGCACGACGGGCGTCGACAGTTCGAGCAGTTCTTCCTGCTGACGCGCGATGATCGCTTCGCGGCTGCGCTGGAACACTTCCGTCGTGAAGAGACCGAGCGAGTCGAGCAGCAGGTTCAACGTCCAGCTTACTTCGGCGAGTTCCTGCGGATTCGAGTCGAACTCGTCGCGCAGGCGCGCGTAGACAGGCTGCTTCAGCGAGAACACGAAGGTTGCCGTTTCAACGGGTGTGAAGCCCTGGCGCGCGCGATGCGCGGACATGTCGGCGAGAAAGGCGCGCACGGCTTCCCATTCGGGACGGCTCGCGTCGAGCGTGTCGGCCTTCGCGAGCGTCTCGGAGAAGACGTTCA
The DNA here is from genome assembly GCF_030412785.1 of Paraburkholderia sabiae. Classification (NCBI taxonomy): domain Bacteria; kingdom Pseudomonadati; phylum Pseudomonadota; class Betaproteobacteria; order Burkholderiales; family Burkholderiaceae; genus Paraburkholderia; species Paraburkholderia sabiae. The sequence continues at coordinate 188,194 of NZ_CP125295.1, read as the reverse complement.
GGAAGTTACGGAACTGATCGTTCATCTCAGCTTCCGTGGTCAACCCGCGGCGCAGCGCAATCGATAGATGCTGATTCAACCAGTCGGCGAGCAACGTGTCGCGATGACGCGTCAGCACTTCGACAAGAGCCGCGCTTTTCGATGCGTTCATAAGGTCTCCGGAAACGGGTCAGGTAAATTTTGCTCGATTGTTTGCGTGCAAACTGTTCGCGCGCGGCATATGTGCGCAAACATTACCGGAAGGCGTACTGATGACTGCAGATAGCAGCGCCTTGCCGCACGATCGCCCAATACTACAGGTGCGATGCACGGTTGCGCATAAAAATGAGGGCCGAAATGTGCGGCGCGCGACGGGCTATCTGAAGGTCTTCGCGACGCGATTTCGTCTGACGTTGAAGGCTTAAGGTTCGCTGCAAACGAAGTTGTTCGCGTCGTTGAGATTGCCCTTGCCGAGATAGCGCGGATACATCGGATAGCGGCACAACGGACGCGAGCGACCGTTGGTCGGCGGAGCGATATCGGTGGCGAGCAGGGTTTCCGGCGAGATGCCGCGCGTCACCCAGTTGTCGAGTGCGCCGAGCAGATCGACGGATGGAATGAAGACGCCGCCGCCATGCTGGAAGCCCGGCACCATGTAGAGACGCATGAATGCGTTCACGCGCTCGTCGCCATACAGATCGACGAGACGATCGTAGTAGCCGATGGTCTGGTTCGGGCTGATCACTTCATCGGCGAGACCTTGCATCGTAATCAGCTTGCCGCCCTTCGCGATGAAGCGGCCGATGTCAGGATTCATCGCGCCGATGGTCTGCGACAGCGCGACAAGCTGCTTCTGATATTTGCCGGGATGCTGCACGTCGAACTTCAGCGAATCGAAGGTGGCGTCCTGCGCGACGAAGTAGCGGACGTAGCCGTCGCCTTGTGCGAACAGATAACCGTTGCCCGCGAACGTCGGCGACGTTTGCCGCACGGGATCGCGGCCGAGTCCGAGCGCGCCGGTGAAGCGCGTGCCCTGAAACACGTTGTATCCGCGATAGCCGCTCACGTCGTAGGCGAGCTTGTACGGCAGTTTCAAACCGTCGCGCAGGACGTTGAGCGTCGACAGTTGCGCGTCGCTGAGACAGCCGCCTTCGTGAGCGTAAGAGGTGCCGCGATGACAGCGCAGCGCGTCGATGATTTCGGCTTCGTGCTGACGGCATTCGGCGATATCGCTGACGATGCCGTCCGCCGCGCCGTCGAGCTTGTCGCAGACTTCGAGCGACTTCTGATAGACGCGCTCCAGTAGCGCGGGCGGCACGAAGCCGCCTGGCGTCGCGTATTCCGCCTGACCGACGCGCACGCCGATCAGACGCACGCCAGAGAAATTCAGCGCGGGTGAATCGGCGATTACGCCGTCGTAGTCGTCGGGGAAACGCTGCATCACCGTGTAGCCTTCGCGGCCGCCCGTCGAACCGCCCGCGAAATACGTGCGGCCTGGCGGATGGCCGTACATGCGCGCGATCAGCGCGAGGGCCGCGTCGTGCGTCTTCTTCAGATGCGCGTAGCCGAAGTTGACGACGGATTCATCGACGAGACCGAATACCGCGAGCGACGAATTGCCGACGTGGCCCGAGTCGTCGCCAAACGTGACGTAGCCTTGCGCGAGCGGTGCGCGGATCGGCGAGAACGGCATCACGCCGATGCCCGTGACGACCGTGCCGTTGTAGCCGCCGCCGCCGACCTGCAACGCGCGGCCATTCCAGCGACGCGGCAGGTTCAGGTCGAAGCGGATATCGGGCGTCGTGCCCTTGAGCGCGCGGATGACGCCCGTGATGCGGCAGAACTCGCCCGCGCCGTTGCCGGGCGTTTGTGCGGAAATCAGCGTAGCCGTTTCGACATGCGCGCCGTGCGTGGGAATCGCGATGGCGTCGGCTTCGAGCCAGATGCCGTTCAGGTCCGTGCAGCGGGTGGCGAACGGCGGCTTTTTTGCCTGGGCTTCTGGCTGTTCTGGCGAGTTAGGCCTTTCGGTCGTGCTTAAGTCTGCTGCGTGCGCGCTCGCGACGATGCTGCACAGAAGCGCGGTGCGTGCGAGCTTGTGCGCCGCACGCGGCCATGCGGAACCGCGCTTCATCGACAGTCGGCTCCGCGGACGGCCGCGCGCGGCTGCGTCGGACCTTTCCAGTCGTTCCAGAAACGCGCGAGCAAGAGTACGGCGATGATTGCGACCAGATCGCCCGCGAGTGCGGCGAGGCCGTGACTCAGGCCGCTGAGGCTGCGCGGCGTGGCGGTATCGACGGTCAGTGAAATCAGCGTGCCGCCGACGAAACAGACGAGCCCCGTCTGCCCGACCTTGACGACGGCGGGCATGCGGCGCGCGAGCCTGGCGATGACGCCCGTGCGGACGAGCCCGGTTGCGAGCCAGGCGATGGCGAGGAAGTTGATCACGCGTTCAATCGACAGGTTCTGTTTCAGGTGGCCGGGCAACGGCTGGGTCAGGATGAACAGTTTGGTTACTGCAAAGGCTAGCACGGCTGCGATGGCGATTCTGGTTAACCAGCGACCGGTGCGGGATTCCTGGATGTCAGTTGGGACCGGGTGTTCGCGGCAAAGGATACCGATTACGAACATCAACTGCCAGGCGAAAGGATTGAAGGCCCAGTCGCTGACGTCGTCGATCGCGAAGAGTTTCGCTAGCGGTATGGCTAGCGCCCATGTGGTCACGCTCAGGGCGAGTGCTGTCAGCGGGGATTTTCGCGCGAGCGGGACGATGAGCGGCACGGTTAGCGCGAAGAGGACGTACATCGGCAGGACGCTTGACAGGTACGGCTGGCGTCTGAGCGTCGCGATTTCGAAGGCTTCTTTGATTGGGGCTGCGGCGAAGGTCGGCCAGCCGGTTAGCTCGACCATCGGGCGGTTGAGGTGCAGGCGCTGAAGGATTGCGCCTGAAAGCAGCGTTAGGAGCGCTGTCAGTAGATATGCCCTGTAGATCTCCCAGCAGCGCTTGTGGAAGCGGGTTTGGGCGGCTTTGGGGCCTTTTTTTGTTAACACCGCGTTGTAGGCTGCTGCTGAGGCATAGCCTCCCAGGCATACGAACACTTCGGCCGAGTCGCATAGGGCGTAGGCGTGCAGCATCAGGTGCTGTAAGACGCTCCCCGGAATGTGGTCCAGCACGATCACGATCAGTACGATCCCTCGGAAGAAATCTACTTCGATCGAGCGGGGATTGTTGGGCATGGGGAGCTCGGGGTGGGGCTTTGCCTGGGATGTTTGCGCGAGCGTTTCTTTGAATCGGTTTCGGGTTTACGTGGATTAGTCGCGGTTGGGCGCGGGAATGTTCCCGGTGGTTAGGGAGGTGAAAGGCGGGTGTTGTGGGAGGAGGAGGGTCTGGGAACTGCTGGGGATGGAGCGGAGAGGTGTCCGGTAGGTTCACCGTTTGAGACGTTGCTGGGCTGTCTAAAAGGGATGGTTAATTTCGATGTGCGGAGGAGGATCGAACTCCCGACCTTCGCATTGCGAACGCGACGCTCTCCCAGCTGAGCTACCGACGGCTCCCGCCTGTCGCCTGTCCTGCTTGGGGCGCTTTCAACTACTGTTTCGGGACACTTTGCCGGGACAGCGTAGCATTTCCCAGCCCTACTCGTCTGCATACGGCTAGCAAGCCCTTCGCCAGACGTAAAGGTGCGTCGACTATCACGCTTTTTTGTCTCTCGACGCTGCCCGGTATGCCGCAGGGTTAGCCAGAAAAGCGTCGACGTCGGCGACCCGCCATCCCACCGATCTGGCACCAAGCTTCACCGCTGCTGGAAAAGTGCCATCCTTCATCCGGTTGTAAATAGTCGTCCGCGACAGCCTGACTTCGCGCTCGACGTCTTGCCGACGCATGATCGAGTTAGGGTTCCGTCGCCACGCCTCTTCCCTTTGTTGTGCAGCAACCTGTGCCGATTGAGCGGCTTCTTGGGTTGCGCGGGCCGGCTCCTGAGCCTGCTTTCCCGATCTCGCGCCAAATTCGATCAGCATTTTGGCGACCTGCTCGCCGGCCGCGCACCAGCGTGCGAATGCCTCGCAGTATGCTGCCAACGAACACGCGTCGACGGAGCTCAACACGTCGGCATCGCGCAGCTGTCTGGCCACGATGGGCCAATGCGCGATCGCAGCGGGAGTCAACAGCTCGACCACACGTGCATCGGCGGCTCGCTGATAGCCTCGTCGATTCGCCGCATCGACCCGAACCGATGCAGATCCATGGCCTGTTTGGCCTGATTCTCGTCCACGCATATCGCCCCTCCTTTCAAAAGCTCCTACTAGCGCTCAGCCGTCTACTGATCCTAGTTAAAGACTCGAAACAGAAAACTTGCGCGTGCAAGCACGGTTCGGCCGTTCTAGACGTCTCGCGACAACCGTGACGATCTGCCTTCCCGATCACACGCATTGCGTTGTGACTAGAGAGTTGCCTGCCAATGCGGGTGACCGCTTCGGGCGGTTTGGGACTTCCAAGGCGTCCGCGCAGGCGTTCACCCATCACGCTGCGGTTTGGACATCCTAGTCCGGCATGTCTACTGTTTCACGGACGGCGAGTTTCAAAGCTCCTTTGCTGTATAGCTATACGTCTAGCTATACACACCGGGATACAGTCGCTTGACAACCACAGCGATGCTCCCACCGCGTTTGACGCTGTCCGCATGAATCTATTCGACTACACGGAAAGTGCAGGCCTTTAGGCGCGTGTATTCAGGATCCGTTATTGCGACCTGGGGCGTGGGCCCGGGACGGAGATGATGCCGCTCAATTTCCGGTGTGGAAGGACAATTTGAAAGCCCTTCTCTGGTGGCGACGCGCCAGCGGATCGGGCGCGGGTTGCGCGTGAAGAAGTTCGGCCCGAACGTCGCGTTCATCGTGCGGGACGTCGACTACAGCGTGTTCAGGATCGCCGCTTGACGTTTGGTCATCTGCCGCGCGGGGTCAACAGCCCCGCTAGGCCTGCGACGCAGGCCGAGGCCACAGAAAGAACTCCAGCTATATAGTCCGTTGGCGTCTTCAAAATACCGAACGCCACGAGTGAACCTGCGGCTACAACAGCTATACCACCTAAGATCCAGATCGCCGAACGAAACGTCCACCGGTCCACGCCGCTCATCTTTCTGATCTGATCGATCAGTTTCTCTCGCCGCGCCGCGTCGGTTTCGGTCATGATGATTAGCGCGCACAGCGTAAAAAGACCATCCTGACCAATAACCGTTGGCGACGGAACAGCCTTCAACACTTCGATCAGTTTCTTGGAGTCTTCCTCGAAATCTTTTGATGTCTTCTTAGGTGGCGGCGGAAACTGGTCAGGTGGAGACTGGTTAGGTGTGTTCATGTCTTTCTCCAAAATGCTTTCACATTTCATTAAGCGATTAAACAACGAAACAAGCGTGACAGCAAAAGAAGTGTAATCACACCGTCAGCAAAATCCAGGGCGTTTTATTTGGTTATCCCATGTCCGCCAGATGCCGAGACCCATAAACCATCCGAACTGTTTCTTTAAGAAGAACGCCTCCACTCGCGTATGCGTCAGTTGCACAGCGCAGCGGCACGACGGATTACCGTTTCCATCCCGAACACGCCGGTTTTTTCAAAATTTCACGAACGACTTCGACTACTCAGTCTTCAGGAAGGCGGCCTAGAGCGGCGCAGACGTCGCTCGACGGGCCTCTTTCATCGAGCGTCTTTCGCGGCTGCTCATTTTCAAGCTGGAGCTTTTCCGTTTCCAGCTTCGTGTGCGATGCCTCTTCGGTCCGTGACCAAACCCAGAATCGTTGTCGTCACGGCGCCGAATGCTCCAATAAGTGTGCCCGCCGACGTCACGATCAGCGCGATTGGTGCGCCGGCGTCTACTAGGCGCTCCACCCCTCCCGCCGACGCTATCGGAGGCGGCGCGGGCCCAGACGGCTCCGCATTATCCAGCGGCGCATCTGCCTGCAGTGTGGTGAAGAAGCCGGTAAGAACCGCCCCTACGATGAAAATGAGCTTCAGGCATTTCCGATCGGGCGCGCCCTGCGCTGCTTCGGGCTTCAATGGGAGGTATTCCGGGTCGTGAGGACCCGTCGGATCGGATACTCCGCTCAGCGGTGAGGCACGTAGCGACTGGGTTTCCCTCCCAATAGATTCAACCGCCGGTCTATTGGGAGTGTCCGGGGTTTGCAACCCTTATTCTCCTTCGCCATTGGGAGAGTTTCCGGAGTCAATGGTCCCACGGCGAGGATTTTCGGGTTGCAGGGGCCAGTGGATAACCGCAAAAAGCCCGGCTTTTCTCCCAATAGCCACCCGGCGGACATCCGGAGTTACCAGGACGGGCTCGCCAACTGTTCAGCAATGCAGCAACATCACGCAGCGCATATCTCGCCTAACTCGCCAACGCAGAAATTCCTCAGCCTCGGACGATCCGCACTATCAAGGGGATCACCGGAACGTTGCACAGATTCACAGGTAACTAAGCAATGGCTTATTCGCTGCCACGAAAGTTAACGATCAGAAACACCAAAATACAGTGAATCACATCATCAATAATTGTAACCACTAACTTATTTGAAAATCCAAACACATCGCGAGACAATTGCATTCGCATCAGTGAACAATCGGGGAGAGCTATGGGAATTAAAGATCTTTGGAGGGCACGCCAGGCGAGGATCGCAAAGGAGTCTAAGCAAGATCGATTCATGCGGCGATACATGAACGTCATCTGGCTTATATCTGCCTCCATTCCAGTCGTTTACTCGATCTGGCACAACTGCCTTCGGCACAAGTAGAAATCACTTTGCGTCTTCGCGAGACTTGAGCAAGATGGTTTTGGCTCGCCCGCAGGTAGATTGCCACTTTCGACATGCAGGGAATTGTGTAGCCACCACGCGCTACGGACCAACCAAGACTCACTTTGATACGAGACGTCGATGGTCTTAGAAACGGGGAGTTCAATGCAGGGGCGTCATGCCTAATTTTTCTGCGCCGACGTGCGATCCTTATACAGCTGCGTTGGATAGGAGATGGACAGCTATGCGATTGTCGCTGTTCCCAACGGGCCTCAAGATTGAAGCAGTCCAGAAACACCGCTTGGAGCGCATACCCATGGCTCGCTCCATTTCGCTTTAACAGACAGGTATGGTAACTGCCCACTTCGACTATCGGCGCATACACAGCCTTGGAACAACTTACCTTCTGACTTCGTCATGTCGCCGCACGCAATAAGTGCAGAACATTCGATTGAGGATTCGTTAAAATTTTGAGTATAGAACGTCGGTTCGGAACGGGAATGAACGCGCGCGGTAAGACAGAGCGGAATCGGACCGTGGTCACTCAAAGATCAAGGCGACGAGAGCACACCGAAAGCGCTCACGTCTCGCTGAGTCAGCCGCTTTTGAAGCACGGCTGGCGCAAAACAATCGTAAATGTGGCTCCAAAGCGAGAGGCACTCGCGAACAGTAGGATGATTGTGTGCGCACCCGCGACACCCCGCAACACCCTCCCTATGGAGCTCGCACTCAAGAATATGCGCACAACGCCACCCGCGGATGCCCAACGCAGATTGGGCGATTAGGGAGGTCAGGCGCAAGACAACTGCAACGCGCCCTCCCCCAAGCCGAATTGCCTCATCTAGTTACCAAAGAGTCGATCGCCGCGAAAAGTTCTTTCGCCGCGCTCGACAGAGGTTGGACGTCGTTCATAGCAACCCCAAGAGCGGAGGCTGCTGCAGCTATCTGTTGCAGTCTATGCTGTCCTACTTCCGAACGCGCAACATTCGGATCGCCGGATGTCAGCACGGCGGAAAGCAAAATTGTGCGCAATTGTTGGTCTTCGCTTCTGCCCGGCGAGTCCATACCAAGTTTTCGGCCATCCTCACCTAGCACAGCCTTAAGTTGCGGAAGACAACCAGTGAGACGAGTTGCCCACGCGTTTATGCTTTCCACTATAACTTCTTGGCTCTCAGTGGTGAGCAACGCGAACTCTACAGCGGCGGTTCCAGACATGTTGTCCCTTTGAAAATTCATCTGGCAGATCGTCGACCGATCACTCGGTCTGCCAAAAAAGTATAAAAGGTCGTGTGATGGGTATCAGAGTCACTATGAGTTGTGCGATCGCAATCATCCTTCGTTAGCGACAACAGGAAGGCCCTGAGACCATCAGATGTTATTGAGCGGAAATCGTCATCGACGATGGCATTCGCATTCTCCAAAATTGCAGCCGAGTATTCCCAGTTAAAAGCGGCAGATCTCTCCTCCACTTCGCTCAATTTATTCGCCCGAACAATAGCTTCAATTTTTAGCAGATTTTCGGTGTATGCATGCAGGCAATCCGTAAAATGTCGCTGATTTCCTATATCCATGCCTAACCTCTTGGCCAGGTAAGCCTGCAATATTCCGAATGTAAATATATTGTAAGGGACGCCTAAAAATAAATCATTCGATCTATTGATTACCGTCAAATCCAGTTTTCGATCAATAATCTTCAAAAACACAGATGTGTTACACGGAATATCCTTTGATCGCTTTCCCAAATCGTCAGTATCGTATAAGGACAATACGACTCGCCTAGAACTAGGATCAAGCTTCAATATTTCCAAGCCTTGCTCGATTTGATCAAAATCGAAATATGATCGTAGCCGGTAACCGTATGCACCATTCAGCGTCACACCGTCATCCGAGAAATCGCCATATGTGGCGATTTCTCGAGCGAGAGGCGCCAGTTCGTTCGACCCTCGCAATACCCAGCAAGCCTCTACGATTGCGAAGACAGCATTTAGCTTCCGGCCACTCAAGAAAACGAGTCGAGGGTCATTAGGCTTTATTTCAAAAAAAGCCTGGCCGAGATTAACCATGTCACCAAGCCGCGACGGTGCGACATGGGGCGATCTGGTAGCGATTTCGAGAGCGCTCAGATATTGCCCGTTAAATGACAGATCGTTAAAAGTAATCATTTTCGATACTTTGCGAAGCGATCAATGTTACGTTTCCTTTTTTCCAGGAAACCCGCTTCGAGGTCAACATTGGTCTGTCCAGCGATCTTCAACAAGTAAATGAAAACGTCAACCAATTCCTCATCAAGATCAGGCTTGACATCTGCCAGCGGAAAATCTCCCCGCCGAACCTTCTTTACGATATTTGCGAACTCGCCCAACTCTCCCACCATGCAAACAATTAAATGTTCGAGTTCGCAAAGATTTTTTTCGTTGATTTCAACAAAAAAAGGGGTAGCGCCGGCGTGGTTCCTATCAAATTCGCTCTGCAACGTGAGGATTTCGGCGATGGTCAAGGACATTTTCTGAACTCCAACGCAAGTTTGGTAACGGCTGCCGTATATTTCTCAGCTTCCCCAACAACAACATCGTGATGAGAGTGCAAAAGACGCACTGCGGCGAGCTCGTTCCCTGCCTTAACTGCCTCAAACGCGAGGTGATTTATTTGATTGATATTTGCCAGATTGGGACGACGAGCACGTCCTGCGGCAGACCAGTCTGCGATCGTCGCGATTCTCTTGACATCGATAAACGTTGCCTCCTGCGACTTTTCGATTAGCATCTCCACTAATCTCGCTCGTTCGAAGTCCAACACATCCCTGAAGTCGACATCCGACAACCGATCCAGCTCCGGCTTTATCAATGTAGACTGATTCGGGCGGTTATATGCGCCAAACGCGAAAACGGCGAGCCTTACCCGGACCGCATGGACTCGCTTTAATACCTCGCACAGGTTAAGGCGTATCTCCTCGAGATTGATCCTCAAGAAATTGGCGATTTCAAGCGCACGAAGATACACTGTGCAGTAGAGAGTATCGCCGTCTAATCCACATTGAAAGATCAAAAACGACGGAATCGGCCGATCCCCACTCTCCGAAATATCTTTCGTGTTGATCAATGAATAGAGAGCCCGATTAGAGGTGGGCTTTTGGCGTAGTTCATCTGTCAAAAAAGCGATAGCGTATTGGAAATAGCTCCCGTGATTGATTATCAAATCATCAGGAACATTCGGTTGACGCCATTTTTCCGCAATATCAGTTACATCAGCAAGAGGAGCGTTCTCGATTGCTTCCCGCGACAGCTCAGCCGCAATAATAAAGTTGAAAACCTTTACGCCTTCGTTCACTGCATTTCTAGCACGAGCGGCAACAGCCTCTAGATTCTCTTCTTTCTGGTAATCAATGCAATTCACAGCAAATCCTTTACTCGCAGATAAATGGCTTCGTGCAAACTCTCCATTGAATCGCTGGCATTTAGCCGTAAGAATGGGTATTGATAATCGGCAAAAATCCGTTCGTAATTTTCTGAAACCTTCGTTAGTTTCGCTGCATTTTCGTATGCATCGAAATGCTTCCGGCTGGAAATCCTTGCCATCGATCGCTCAACGGTATTACTCAGATAAATCACCAGATCGGGGTGCCGAAACTCCGCGTTAAGCGAGCGAACCCGTTCGAAGTCTGCGGCAGAATCACCATGATATGCAAACGACGAAAAGTAATACCTTGTGCTGATAACAAATGTCCCCTCAGACACGAGCTTCTCAACACCGTCCACTGGGTTATGCAAATGGTCAAATCTATCTGCAGCGAACAAATATGCCATCTGTCGGTCAAAACGAGCAGCTTCCTGCGAGAAAAGCACCCTCCCTTTCATCGCCTGTCGAATCATCGTCCCGATGGGCCCTTCTGAGGGCTCGCTCGTCAATACTGCACGCTGGCCAGTAGTTATAAGTCGGTCGCGCAGAAGGGTCGCCTGCGTCGAGGTCCCGGAGCCGTCGATACCTTCAAATACGATAAATTTTCCAGCCATTTTATTCACGCCCCTGTGCTGCAAACCCGGCCAGCCCGACTGCTGCGATATCCTTTGACAGAAACAAGTTCTTCGCCTCCCAAGTCCCGTTGACCCGTTCATGTATCGACATGCCATTCACGTAACCGGGTGTTTCGAAGTTCAGGGAGCGACCAGCGCGGATAGCCATGGCGTTCGGGCCTACGGAAATTTCTGATAGCGAGTGTCTGTGGCCGTGCAACACGAGCTCAAATCCATGTTTCTGCAGCGCTTCCAGAAGTGGAAGTGCATTCCTAAGAGTCGAGAGATCGTTGGCGTCAACTCCAACAAGATGATGATGCACGATCGCAATCTTGGTGTTGCACTCCGACACCCTCGCCACCTTCAACTCATCAACGAGCTGCGCGACATCAACTAGCCCGAATTTATGATCACGATGGTAAGCGGAGTTGACCACTGCAAACAGGACGTCGCCGAATCTCAGGACGCACGTGCTCTTGTTTTCGAAGCTTAGCCGGCCGTCGCGCCGCACAGCGTAAGTAAATTTATCGAACGCGCGAAAGGAATTTTCACAAATATCGTGATTCCCCGGACAAGCAACAATGCGGCTCGCAGCTCCACCCCGGCTCAGCCAGCATTTTTCTATCACGGCTTGCGCTTCTTTGTATCCCGCGAGGCTGCCTTGATACGTAACGTCGCCGCTCACCACTAGATAACAGTCGTCGCGAGAAAAGTCCCCCGAAAGCGCTTCCAGAGCGTTGACCAACTCGTCCGTCCGAAACGGCGCGTTCTTGTTCCCGCAATGGATGTCTGTCAGATGAAAAAGCTTCATAGTTGCACGGTGGCCTGGATGAATGGTGTTCGGCGATTGCGGAGGAGATTTGTGCCTGCGGTCGCCCAAGTCGTCATTGTATCGCCCCAGGCATACCCGCTCTAAACTGCGCGATCAGAAAGGGAACTGGACCGTTTAAGGTCGACGCACCACATTGGTGCAGTTCTATGTCGAGAATTGACTAGAAGTCAGCGCAATCCGATGTCCCGAGGTTCGGTCCTGCGGCGTGCTCGGTGCCAATCGTGGCGTTCGAGGGGAACGCGCATCGGCACAGGTATGGAACAAGACCTCCATTTGGCCTTCTCGGAAATACAGTCGCGCGGCCGTTGCTGTAGAGAATGAGCGAGCGGCCGCACGTTGCTCATGAAGGGCAAGGACACGAAGCCCGACCAAGGCCGATCTCGGTAGCAAGACGTCGATAGTCTTAGAAACCGTGAGTTCGATGCAAAGGCCTCGCGCCTAATTTTTTTCCAAGGCGAGACCCGATCCTTATACAGCCAGGCGCTGCCAGAATCAGGACCCTTACAGTGCTATGCACACGCAAGAATCGGGCTCCACACAATGGGAAACTGACATGCCGAAAGTGCGAAAGTGCGAGTGCAGGAGTTCTACGAGACCGAAGACGAGTTCCACGAAATGGATGACGAGCGCGAACTCGATCTGACCTAGGCCGAGCTGGCAATCATCGACGAGGGGGTGGACAACCCGTGTGGCTAGAAACGCCCATAGCGGGGTTTACGCAGTAGTCGGGGAAGAGTGACGCTGGAAACGGCTATTCCTGCGGCCCTAAGGGCGCAGGCGTGCCCTAGACCCCGTCAGATGGGTTGATCAGGTCTGGTCTGTTTCGGATCATCGACGGGCAATTGGCCTTCCTTAAGCAGCCGCTTTGATCGCCGATCAAAGTCATTGGGGAAGAGCCGCATTCTCAGCTTGCCTGCCCAGACGGGCCACAGACTGAAATTGAAGTGACCGAGAAAATAGTTCGCGAGGGTCGCGTGCTCCACGCAATGGTCCCATGCCACAGTCACCGCTGCTACCCGAATGTCGATAGCCGCCTCAACCATCGCCGCATCCTGGGGCGATGCGATGGGCGCTTTTGCCGACTTCCACGCCTGTTCGAAATGGCCGAGCGATGCCTCAAACTCTTCGTGAATCATCTTGCATAGCGAAAGATGGGCAAAGAGCCTAGCGTCGAGATCATACAGGTGAGTGATCGTCTCACCGTGTAAAGCACGGATCTTTGGCCGCTGTTTCAGCAACATGAAACAAGTCTGCCGCTTCTGGGCGGCCTTGCTCTGGTAGCTGACTTTCAGGTGTTTGGCGATGCCCATTTGCGCCGCTTCGAAGCTCTGCACTTCGGGCAGCACCATCGTCGCGGCGATCTTCCGTTCTCGCCGGGTCGCACTCCGCGCCACGATCAAAGCCCCGATCACGCCGAGCAGACCACCAATGATCGCGCCAGTCAGGTCTTGCCACTTCTCCAGAAAGGCGACCAAGTCGAACCCTGAAGGAGGAAGCGGCAGACGCTCGCACATGAGCGCCAGAGCCTGCGTGATCTGAAAGACGTGCGTGTCGGCGGTCATGCTTAGCCGTTAGTGAGCGGCGCAGATCGTTTCGAGCACAGCCTCACCGGTCGAATCAGGCACGACGTCCTGAAAGTCATTCGGCGTTCCGCGTGATTGGAACATGATGTCTTGCTGCATATCGCGCACGAAAATCTCACCTTGCGCTATAGCGCGGCGCTTGCAGTCCAGATACCAGTGAGTCTGCTTGCTACCGATTGGTCTCGGATATGCGGTGTCCGCTTTGCCATTGGAGAATATTTGACGCAACCACACTTTGACCAAGGGTCCGTTCCGGGAAACGGTGCCCAGATCTATCTCGATAGTGCCATCATTGTTACCCGCGATGGGGTGCCAGTCGGACGCGTGCGCGAGGGAGAAGCTGGTAAGGAATACCCCTGCGATAGCTGCCTTCCGCAACATGGTGTAGTCCTCTTAATCTTTGATTTTGCTTGCATGATAACGGCACTTTCGACACGGAAATTCAGGGCTTTATTTCATGCTCCGAAAGCATGCCTAACTGAGGCACGATAAACCATTGATCTGAAATGCAATTCGCCTATTTCAAGGAGTCGCGCAATTTCGGTCCCATTACGAAGGTTTTACCGGCTATGGAAAGTGACTCAAGATCATAGAACGCCCTTACGAGCGCCTCGTTAGTTTACAGGTATCGACGACGAGCAGGCCCGCTATGAGCTCGGCATCGACCACCCGATGAGCAGAGAAAACGACCCGATCGCTTGGCCCACCAGCAACGACAAGGGTGCCCACCCGGTAGACGGAAAGACCGGTCGCGATAACACCACCGACACGGACACGATACACGCTGGGCCGCATGAATCAATCACACAATCATCCATACGTAGAGAACACACAGCCCACATCATTCTCTCTATAAGAAGCTTATACGTGTGGTCCGTATCGTTGTCTTTCGATCGCCGCCTGCCAGAAATTTCTTATACCGCACCGAAGCCTGCCACGGCCCGCTCAGCCAATTCCCGTCTGAGTTTGGCCCGAATCCACGCCTAAGTTTCCATGGCTGGGCGCCGGTAGAGACCGCCGTGGACCGGTATAGGGTTCGCTGCCCGCCATATAAGGTTCGACCGGCTTAGAGAGGCTTGCCGAGTTGCGCGCACGCATCGCGAAGCGACCAGTAGGTCAGGCTGTGCATCTCATACCCGGTGAGGACGGGATGGGTTCGTAGATATTGGTCCACGATCGAGGTGAGCTGGCCGTGCGTGGGATGCATCGCCACAAAGCAATCCTCGATGTGATCAAGGAAGGGGAGGTTGGCATTGGCCAAGGCAGGCGCATATAGCATTCCGTCAACGAGACCGTTCACGTAATCGGATCTGCTCCGATGCGACCACTGCATAAAGGCGCTTCCGGTGACGCCTGAGATTCCGATATGGACTTGCGTTTGCGCAAACGCTCCAACAGATGCGGCGAGCAGGGCACCCGCAATCAGCTTCCTCATTGTTTCCCCCGAGGTTTCACTATTCGATGAGGATGCATTCTAGCTTCCGCTCGGACGCCATTTCTGTGCGGGAAGTCGCCGTCCCGCCATGGATCGTATAGCTAGGTGTCTAGCTACACGGATCCGAGCCTGCTCCGTCGGTCGGTCTTGAAAATGAAGTCTCACCCAGTCATTAGACACACCGAGGATCGATTCAGCCGCGTGCTGCCCATCATCGAGACCCGCTTCGCGCTCATCAAAAGATCTGGGAAGACTAGCCCGGTCGGTATGTTGTGTAGATCCGTCTCAACGAGGCCGCGACGGCGCTGCCGTGCCCCATCCGGGCCTGATCGTCCGTTGAGCTCCCTTTGTCATGCATTCGCCACTTGCGCATAAATTGGGGCGAGACACTAGTGTCGAAAACAGAGACTACCTCGACGGCAGCTGACCACCGGCGCTCTGCCAGCAATGTGCGGCTGTAAAGGGAATGCAGATCTGGGGCTATTGAGCATTTGCGCACCTTGCAAGTTACGCCCAACGAGTCCTCAACTACATGAGATCGCGTCCGAACTAGGCGCCTCGATTTATGCGTAGCTTCCCGCTGAGGTGGCGCGGCCCCAACTTATGCGTAGTTCCTCGCCCACGCGACCACAAACCGGATTTATGCGTAGTAGCCGTCCCTCATCGCACTAAAGTTGAAAATTTAAGGGATTCGGCCAATAGGTCGTTATCGCAACTTTGGCCTTGGAGATCCGATGTTTGATGCTATTAACGCCATGATGACACTCAGCCTGCTTAACCTACTAATGGTTGCAGTAGCGGTGTCCACCATTTTGCTGACCAGCAAGGATATCAGCAAGGTAGGGGCTATCCTTCTTGGAATGGTGCTCATCCTCGCTGCCGGCTGGGCGGCTTTTCAAATCCAAATGCGGTGGATTCCATTTGCACAGTCCTTGATCAACTCCAAAGGCGCGCACGGCCTCTCGACAGTGCAGGCAACCGCCATAAGCAATGCTGGAACGTTCTTTATGTGGATTATTCCTTTCGTAACGGCATCTTGGGGCACCAACATAATATCCGACTCGGTGGCACGTAACTTCTCTTATTCCGCAAAATGGAGCGTGCCCAAGCATTTTGGTCATGTTCTTCTCTGGGTGCTCCGCATGATCTGGGCGACGCTTAGCTGGATTTGGGGAAGGTTCAGCGACTCGTCCATTGAGCAACGATCGGAGCGGCGCACCTCGATGCCGCGGTCATCGCGTCGCCTACTCAGCCTATTGGCTGAGCTCCCGCACTTCGACGCTAGCGCCGAAGACGAGCGCCTGGTCAACATGCTTGACGGCTCGGTGATTAATTTCGTAAGGGTTGACGAAGAAAACTTCGGCCGCTATCTGATGATCACCTGGCCTGGAGCTGCAGGTCCCGTTCGAGTAGAGGGTTCCCGTTATCTTCAAATGCAAATCAAGACGGCCGAACGATTCGGACACGACATCACCGGCGTTCATGGTCGAATCAACAAAGAAGTTCGCGACATTCGAGGATGGTAAGTCACAATTTGTCATGGACTGCCAATCTATGCGCGGACTTTATCAACGGCCTAGTGCCCGTCAAGGCCCATAAACGGCGAACGCAGCCCAGGTGTCCCGCGCCGGCTCGCCAAGAAGAAATCCGCCGCTAGAACGGCTTAAGTCCCCATAGGTGCGCCTGCCGGCGGATCTAGACAATGGAGCGCGCTGCCCCTCGGGATATCATGGCAAAGAGCCGCCAGCTCACAGGTAGAGGTGCTCTTACGCTCAAGCTTGCCCAGCGGCGTCGCCCAGCGTGCCTCCTGCATCGCGTCGATCGGGCCGAATGTCGGCACGGGCACACCGATGCGCTGGAACTCACGCGTGATGAACGGGAAGTCGAAACCGTTGCCGTTGTGCGCCACGAGGTGTTGCGTCTTGCTGAGCACAGTTAGGCGCGACCTGCTCCCACGTCGGCTCAGCGGCAAGCTGGTCGAACGTGGTTCACGGCATCACGTGACGCGCTGCACGTATTGGCCCAGACGCTTCTTCGCGCTGCGATGGGACGCTGCGGATTCGACCCCGATGCAACGTCAGGTCGTAGATGACGGCGGCGACTTCGATAATCCTGTGCCCTTCCGTCCAGTCGAGGCCCGTCGTTCCGATGTCGGTGCCCGCGATCAGAGTCGTCATATATTGCCCCCCATAATTGAATAACCCGATACTTAGTATAAGTATCGGGCATTGGAGTTTGCGAACAAGAATTCGGTATGCACTTCATGGCTTACGTTCTGCCTGTATGTGCTTTCGCGAACAGAACGAGATATTTCCTGCCGATAGGCTGCGTTGCTAATGACGGGAGAATCAAATGAAACGAATACTCCTTTGCCTTCTTGCGATGACGGCCACCTTGGCAAATGCCCAATCACCGCAGAGTCCCGATCTGGTCGCACTCACCGCGCACGTCAATCCGGTCATGGACCCCGATAGCCTTGGGGAAACAGCCATGCAGTGCATTCACAACACGGTCTGCAAAACTGCTTTGGATGCTGCTGCCTTATACCTTGGGGTGGACATTTCAACTCTCACGACGACGACTGGCTATGTGGTTGGATATACGATCGTTGGCGAAGATGCTGACTTTCAATACCCTTTGCCCGAAGATTACGAATACTGCAGCAGCGTGGTTCACACTGTGTCGGTGGTCCCGGCCACAGGTGATCGCGCCTCTCAAATGCAAATGTGGGCAATTGGCGACGGGATGAGAATTCATACATGGACACCAAAACGGCATTTTTCTGAAGGGCATTCATGGATCGACGCGCAGCTGACTGTGATCGGGGTTAACAAAAACGTAGCAGCCCAATACAGGGCAGCTGGCAAATGCTCGCCGACTGCTAAGCACTTTATTGGAGTCTGTCGTGGTAGCGATGGGGTGAATCACGGCGAACCCGCCTGCAAAACGATCGTCGATCCGCGTCCGCATACCTGATCACAGCGTCGGCTCCTGGACTTCGATGCGACTGACGTCGTCGAGCTTGGCCCAGTAGCGCACGCTCTTTTTCACCCCTCGAAGAACTGGTAGGGCGATACAGGAGAAGAACGATGGCAAAACTAACCTTCGTCAATGACAGCGCCCACCCCTGGATAACCGTTCACTGGGGCGTGCGTCATTCGTCGGGCAATATCACGCTCAGAAAAGGCGATACGGACGAGAAAGACAGCGGCCCGAACCATCTATGGATCGCATGGTCCCTTGGCAACACTCACATAAATGACGACCAGTTCGGGAAATATGGCGTCAAGCACACGCATGACGCCACGATCCACTTTTCGAAGAACCCTGCCGGGTTCGTTCCGATGCCGTAGCTAGATCGGGTCGACCAATTCAGCGTGCAGCAGGAACATGTTCAGTGCAGGTTGATCAACGTCGATGGCCCAGATTGGGTGCCCGGCGCAGCCCATATCCTCGACGCCGGTGATCCGCATGTCACACGACTGCCTGATTGCTTCGCGGCTGGTAAGGTGCAGTTGCTCGTAGCCGTCGTCGTTGAGGCGAACGCGCTGACCGATTGACGGCTTCGTGTTCATGGCGTCGGCTCCCGCACCTCGATGCGGTTCACGTCGTCCAGCTTCGCCCAGAAGCGCACACTCTTTTTCAGCAGACGTCCGTTCACCGCGACCGGCGTCGACTTCGCCTTGAGCCAAAACGTGATGCTGTCGAAGTCGGGCGCACCCTTGCGTATGAAGATGCGGTCAATGGACAGCAGCGCGCCGCGCGGGATCGTGATCGGGTGACACGGGTTGTAGTAGCGCTCGACTTCGAACGGCATCGAACCGCAGCTCAGCTTCGAAGATTGATGCGCAAGCGCCGCCGATCCTCGATCTAATATCAGCGACGACGTCGTCAATCACATCCATCACGTCAACGCAGCACTCTGGCGTGCTTGGTCCAGCAATGTGTGTCGACGGATCACACGATCATGGTTAGGCAGGCCCCTTATTCGTCTGAAGCCGCGGCAGGCGCTCGAGCCGCCCCTCGGAAATCGACTGCGAACTAGGCCCGACGCTTTTCGCGAGCTAGGTTCGGTCGGGGCTGAGCGGGCGCACCTCTCAAAACTGCGCGAGCCTGAGCGACCATTCCGTCGCTGAGTAAAAGATAGCGTTGCATTCGTGCTGAATATTGCGTTGAGTGTCTTGCAGATGTCACTGACCGGCATATTCGAGCCATTCCGGGATCGGCGTAATCGAGCCACCGGATGATCGCCGCAATCGAGCCAGTGCATGATCGGCGCAATCGGGCCACTCGATGATCGGCGTATTAGAGCCACCGCAGGATCGGCGTAATCGAGCCACGTAGCGGGCTCAGTGTTCTGTCGGGCGGCAGCCCGAAACGCATTTCGAATTTCCACAACCCGGTACCTTCAGGCTTTTTGCCCGGAGGGCCGATGAGTCGAAGGAGGTTCGAAGTGTTTGAGTATCGACAGGTTCTGGCGCGCATGCGTCAGGGCGATTCCGACCGTGACATTGCCAGCGCACGCCTGATGGGGCGTGGGAAGCTGAAGACCGTCAGGCAGGTCGCGCTCGCTCGGGGCTGGCTCGATCCCGGTCGGCCCTTGCCGGACGACGCCGAACTGGCAGCGATCTTCGGACGCAATCCGAAGCTGCCGCGTAGCTGCGTCTCCACGATTGAACCGTTTCGCGATCTGGTGCGCGGCTGGTATGACGCCGACGTGCAGGGCACGACGATCTTCAACGCGCTTCAGCGCAACCACGGCTATACGGGCAGCTATTCGGCAGTGCGGCGCTTCCTGCTGCACCTGAAGGCCGAGCGCGGCGCGAGAGCGACGACGATCCTGGAGTTCGCACCGGCCGAGGCCGCACAGGTCGACTTCGGCGCCGGTCCGGTGCTCACGCATGAGTCCGGGGTTCTGCTCAAGACATGGTTCTTCGTGATGACGCTGTGCTGGTCGCGTCATCAATACGCCGAGGTCGTGCTGGATCAGACGGTCGAGACGTGGCTGGCCTGTCACCGGCGCGCCTTCGAATGGTTCGGTGGCCGCGTCGAACGCGTGATCATCGACAACGCCAAGTGCGCGATCACAAAGGCGTGCATGTACGACCCCGAGGTACAGCGCTCGTACGCCGCGCTGGCCGAGGGGTACGGCTTCCGGATCGATGCATGCCCTCCACACGATCCTGCGAAGAAGGGCGTCGTTGAGGCCGGAGTCAAATACATCAAACGATCCTTCGTGCCGCTGCGCGAATTCCGCGATCTCGCCGACGCCAACCGTCAATTGCGCGACTGGGTGATGCAGCAGGCCGGCACGCGCGAGCACGGCACGACGCGCGAGCAGCCGCTTGCACGTTTCGCCATCGAGAAGCCACTGCTCGCCAGACTGCCCGATGTGCCGCCAGTGCTGGCCGTATGGTGCGAGGTCAAGGTCCATACCGACGGGCACGTCGTCTACAAGAAGGCACTGTATTCGGTGCCGTTCACGCTCGTTGGCAAGCAGCTGTGGCTGAAGGCGACCGACACGGTCGTGCAGGTGTTCCACCGCCATGAGCTCGTCGCGACCCATCCGCGCCTGCGCAAGCCCGGCGATCGCCACACGGTGCGTGACCACCAGCCGCCTGAAGCGCAAGCGTGGCTCGAGCACGATCCACAGTGGTGCCTGGCGCGGGCAAAGGATATCGGGCCAGCCTGCCACGCGCTCGTTCTCGCGATGTTCAACGACAAGGTGCTCGTCAACCTGCGCGGCGCGCAGGGCGTCTTGAGGCTTCGCGAGAAGGTCGGCGATCAACGGCTGGAGGCTGCGTGCGAGCGTGCGCTCGTGTTCGCCAGCCCCAAGTACCGCACTGTCAAGGCGATCCTCGACAAGGGGCTGGACAGCCAGCCCACCGCAGCACCAGCGCCGACGCCGGCGCCTGCCGACACCTATCTGAACGGCGGCCGCTTCGGCCGTGACCTCCATTCCCTTCTGATCCATTGAACGCCTATGCATCCCAGTCCAGAACTGAACACGATCCTCAAGCAGTTGCGCCTCTCGGGCATCCTCGACTCGCTCGAGCAACGCAACCGTCAAGCCATCGACGGGCAACTTGCCTACACGGAGTTCCTCGCCACGCTTCTGCACGACGAGGTCGCGCGGCGAGAGCAGAAGAAGCTCGGCGTGCGGCTCGCCCGCGCTGGCTTCTCCCTAGGCAAGACGCTCGAGAACTTCGACTTCGACCGCGTGCCCAAACTCAACCGCGCTCACATCTATGATCTCGCCGCCGGCCGCTATATCGACGAGAAGGTCTGCGTGCTGATGGTCGGCCAAACCGGCGTCGGCAAGTCGCATCTCGCGCAGGCCCTGGGCCACTGCGCCGCACGCCAGGGCCGCGATGTCCTGTTCATCACGCAAACCGAATTGCTCAAGAAGCTGCATGCAGCACGGGCGACTGAGCTCTATGAACGCAAGTTGCAGCAGTTCGTGCGCGTTCCGGTGCTGATCGTCGATGACTTTGCACTCAAACCCCTGCGTGCGCCCCACGACGAAGACTTCCACGACCTGATCGCCGCCAGGTATGAGCGCGCGGCAACTATCCTGACGTCGAATCTCGACTTCAGCGAATGGGGCGACGCATTCCCCGACAACCGCATCCTCGGTGCTGCCACGCTCGATCGGCTACGGCACGGCGCCTACCGTGTCGTCATTGAGGGTGAGAGCTTCCGCAAGCCGAAACCGATGCCCGAAAACGGCGAAAACGTGGTTGCAAAATCAGGCAAAAAAACGCATTCTTGAGTCCCTTCGAAATCGCGTTTCGGGGCCATTCCAGGTGGCCTCATTACGCCGATCATCCCCGGCTCGATTACGCCGATCCGTGACAGCAGATAAGTAACCGCAAACTTACAATCCCTGCAGCAGCGTTTCACTAGCTGTGTGGAGGAGGGAGAGGACAACCCAACCGCGGCCACACAGGAAACGGATAGCAGGTGGGGTGAGCCCCGTGCGAAACGCAAACCTGCAAGAGCGACGTCGCAAGCGGGACTCATGGCGACTAGGGTGGGGGCGAATCCTTGCAGAGCCCAAGAGTGGACACGATGCCTTCGTGTTAAGTCTGCGGAAGGTTGAGCTAAGAGCGGGAAAGGTAAATTCTCCGCCACCCGGGCATACGGTGACCTCTCAAGAGGTTATACAGACGCCGGACAATCAACTCGCCCGAACCTTGCTGATAGCAGCCGGGTTTGGGGGAGCTTTGACTGCTCCGGTGCTTCTTCAAAACATATCTACCAGTAATAGTAGATGCGTTTTAGTAAGCGCACTCATTCAACAAACCAAGCGAGCGCGGCTCGCCGCAATATCGCCTGCTCCCCATGCGTCAGCGTCTTGCGCGCAACCTGTTCAATGTCCGCAAGCTGAACCTCGATGAAGCGAGCTCGCCCCAAGCGGCCGCAAGCCCTTCCGGAAACCGAACAATGCTCTGCGATTCCGGGCCGTTCATGCCCGACGGAAGTCCCATATCCACGATGTCCGCCACGATGTGAATCAAGGTTTGGTGAGGGACCACGAAGCAGCCAGCATGCGCGATCTCTGCCAGACATGCGAATTCGTAAATCTTCTTGCGATTGGCCGTGCCGAACCCGACGTAGCCACAAAATCACTCTCTGGCGACGCAGGTAGGATAACGTCAATGCGGTCAACAGGAAGCTGTTCGCTGCATCAGTGACAACAGAAGGTATGCACAAGTAGTGCCTCACGGTATCGCAGTGATCCGTGCGTCTGCCGCCAGACCAATGAATCGCTTCGCGCGTAGCGAGCGTTTCCCCTTCGTCAGCTTTCACTGTTGCGAATGATTTAAGCGTCGACTTGGGGCTGGATGCCAGACGGACACCCGATTTGAGCCCACGAGTTATCCGCCGATGACGCGACCCACGAGAGGGTTCCGCCAGCGCGGAGCGGCGCACAAGTTATCACGCGTGCCGGTCGGCTCCAAAATGGCCCTTCACACCAGAACGACTCTCTGCATATCGCAATTCGAAACTTCATCCATTGATGGTGGAACGCCAAAAATGCGGCGTGCGCTGCAGATTTTGAGCGGCGCTCGAGAAGTATTCCGCGCACGCTGACCTTGAGTAGCGCGCGGGACAGCAATGCGGGTAGACGGTCATCTGCATCAGCTCGTCAGCACTACGGCTGGTGCATGAGCCCGTAGGAGATCAACGCATAAATCGGGGCGCCGCAGCTGGGTCTTCACGAGGCGCGACAAGAGAGACTTTAAAGACGTGTTGTTGGCGGCAATCCGGTGATCTTGGATGCGTGACGCTGAACGGGGATATACGCCTGTGACGCGCGAATAGCAGACTGACGTCGGAGTGCCAGCGCACAACGCTGCATCCAAATATACTTGCTGCCTTCACGTTATAAGGAGGCATTCATGGCAGTGGCATATACAGCGGAAGATTCGGCGCGTCGCATTCTGTCGATCATGGTCGATAGGTTCAATTTGAACGTCGGCGGCAACCTGCCATTCGGCAGCTTTAACACTGCATGGCATTCGGATGGTTTCACCGCAACAGATTTCGCTGCCGGTCGCGACTACGCCGAGCAGCAGGGGTGGGTTTCCGTGAACCAGTTGGGCCTGAAGCTGGAGCCCGCTGGTTTCGCTGCGGCATAATAAAAGGGCGCCGAGTGCGCCCTTCACTACCAGCTCCGCTCAAGTATCTCAGCTTCTTCGGTAGCCTCGCGCTCGATCTCCACTCAGCACGACTCATCCCCTTCCTGATTCAGTGGGTTGCCCGGGTGTGTGCAGGTGCTGCACGGCGCCGAGATAAAGCAGGAGCAGCTGTAATTGCGGAAGAGATCCTTGTATTCGACACGATCTGCTTCCGCTTCATCGGTGAGCACGCGCTCCTTGATGATCACGACTACCAGCGACCGGCCAGATCTGCGGTGTCCTGATCCATCTCGCGCACATCGGGCGGTGGTGGAACCAGCTTGTTGTCCTCGACAAACATCGCGTCGCGCTGCCAAAATTCTTGAAGGACGTAGAGGCCCAACGAGACACAAAGTCATATCCTTAAACGAGAGATTTATCGGAACGCAGATGGATGCTACGACGGTTTGTCGAGACGACGTCGCTATCGGTATCGCTTTCGACGACTCAAGCGTCGATTGGAACCAAGTCGACCGTGACGGTAGCTATTTGTCCGTTGGGCAAATTGACCTCAAAGCGTGGCGGCCCCTCAATGGGAAGCCTTGCTGTGGATAACACAGGAAACGCAAGGCGCGTGGTGAGGCAGCTATATCGCGTGACATAGGCAAGCAACTGATAGACATCCTTTTCGTCCACACCCCAATCTCTTTTCTTTGGTGCTAAAACCTTCCATTTGGCGTCGACCACGGCCTCAGGAGCGTCAACGTCGGTGTCCGCTTCTTCGCGCCAATGCAGAATATCCGGCGTGAGACGGAAAACCCCCGTCGCTTGCGCGCTCCGGCACGCGCCGTCGCCGGTGAATGTGGCAGCAATCCCCCGATCTTCCGGAGGTCCACGGCGGACGGCCGCCAATTGTCTGGCAGAGCCATGAAAGCGAACCACTACACCCTCCGATGCCCTGCTTCGCTCATGGACCTCGACCCACCGCTCAAAGAGTTGCTCCATATTGAACAGCAACGCCGGTGCGCTTTCGCCGCCGGCCGAGATGGAAGGGGCAAGCAAGCTAAGCAGGAGCTCCGTCCATCGGAGCGCCTCCGCGTAGCGCATCGTCTCGCGACCGCGCTTCAGGCTCGCCACTCGCTTAGCGTCCGTCCGAACCAAAGATACGCCAGAATAGAGAGCGCGTGCCTCGAACCAAAGGCGCTGCGTTGCGGCTTGCCGCGCGTGAGGCCGGCAGTATTCGAGGGCTGCAAGCAGGGCTTGGTTGTATGGATTGTCGACCGTGAGGTCGTCATGCGAGCATCTGAAAAGACCTGGTCGCGTAGCGATCAGGCGTTCGGTCTCCACAAGTAGCAAACGCCCGCGCAACACCGGTTGATCGTCAGTAGCCTCCATGTAACGCGTGAGCAGCCCCGCTTTCGCAACCCGCAGAGCGGTCCGCAGGAAGGAGCGAACAAAAAGATCTAGCAATGACGCATGGGCCGCCGACTGCGGGGCCACGTCGAGCTCGGAGAGTTTCAATCCGTTCGCCACGGCGAGCATCCGCAGCAAGGCCACACGAGCCTGCCCCGCTCCAGCAGTCCGATCAATTGACGCTTCGGCGTCGTCAACCTCGCCGCCCCAAATCTTCGGGACGATCTCTAGGACCAACCCTCCTTTAGCGCCCACCGTGCCAAACGCCGGAAGACGGACAATGCCGCAATGCTTCGAAAGTGCAATGCCGCCTTTGACGCGTGAACAGAAGCCCTCGCGAATGGCATTAATGCGTTCTAGCGCATCTGCCTCGGATTCACCCAAAACGATCCTGCTCCGAGGCGTCGAAACGGTGGACGCTCCACGGTCCCCCTCGCCAAGCCGCGTTTCTGTCTCGCCCGCCTCCGCGGGCCAAGCGAGTTCACGCCTGCGCATTTCCATCACCTCCGCGTCCGACGCGACGAAGAGGGTCTCCCGCTCGAAAGCAACTAAGGCGCGTATAGACATGGCTTACGGTTAGGTCGAACCTTCGGTTTGCCCCGTGGCGCCAGAGTCGGTGTCATCGACAGGGGCTTGAGATGATGTGCCAAACGGCGCGGAAGATCGTTCGCCGTGTTTAACGCCGGATGCAGCTGAGATCTCAGTGATCGGCTCGGAGGCTGCTCCCTCCCGGCGGTCGGGCTCGATATCCTCAAGTTTGGCGCCCGACCACTCCTCGGCAATTTCTTCATCGTCTTCGACCTCCTGGTCCGGCAGTCCGCCCGATGACAGAGCATCAATTGCCGCCTGTGCCTCTGCGCCGCGGAGGTAGAGCTTGACGAACTCAGGCGCCGTCCAATTGTCCGTTCTGGATGCGGGTCGAATGGAGACGCGGGCCTCAAGGCCATCAAGCTCGGCAGTCGAGTCGAATAACTTGCCAGGATCAAGGGGGCGTTCGTCGAAAAAGACCGAGCGCTTGCCTGATCCGGTCAGCGCGAGCTTCGCCTTGCTCAAATCTTCGAAAAAATACTCCTGAAGCAGGGGAATCACGCGACGTGAGAACACGCGCCGCAGGTCGCTGAGACTACGAACGTCCATTAGCAGCGCGTGACCAATAGCATGGTCACTATCGATCAGGAACTCGATTCTGTCGTTGACGGCTGAGAGTAATGCCCGAAGGTCAACACCGCCGACGAGGTTAGGCGATAGCCTCTCAGGATCGGACGGTGTTTCGATGAACTCGAAGCGGCGTCGCAACGCCCTGTCGATCGACTGAACAGAGCGATCGGCTGTGTTCATAGTCGCGACGATGTCCAGATTCGCAGGCACCGCGAGCATTTCGCCGCTATATTGAAGGCGCACCGCCGAATTTACGTCGGAGAAGTCTAGCGTCGGGTTGGGATCGCACCGCTTACTCGGCTCCAAGATCGTAATGAGCTCGCCGAAGACCTTCGCCACGTTCGCCCTGTTGATTTCATCGATGAACAGCGTGTGCCGAACATCCGGATGTTTGTGGGCCCGCTCGCAGATCTCCCGGAAAGGGCCTTTCACCGGCCGCTCGCTCAACCGTCCACCTTGTCCCGGCAAAGGCCGATAGCCCTCGACGAAGTCTTCGTAGGAGTAGGACGGATGGAACGATACGAAGACAATGTGCTCGCCACTTTTGTATCGTTCCAGCCGAATGCGTTCCATGGAGTAAGTCTTGCCGGAGCCGGGCGGCCCGAAGAAGACCCGATTGCGTGGTGTCCAGGGGCGCTCGATCGGGCTATCGCCGCCTCCCTCTTGCGCCTGCTTGTTCGAGTCACCGCCATTGCTATCCGTAAACAATTCAGTGAGATCAATCCCTCTCGGGCTAGGCGAGACGGATTTACGCTTCTGTTTCGATTTGTCCTTCCTGACGAGCAATGGTGGGTCGCTGTAGTAGTCGATGGAACGGCCAAACTCGCGTTCGAGACGCACACGTTCGTCAAAGAGCGCTTTATCACGTGTTGAACGAGGCGAACGCCGCGCATGCGGAATACTAAGTGTGTCGTGACGCGCTAGCGCCTCCTTGCCGCCCTCCGAGAACACCCGCTCAAACTCGTCGGGAAACAGCACATGCGCGAGAATATGATAGAACTGACGTCCTTCAGTATCATCCATCTCGTCGAGCCAGCGCGCAAACTCCCACGGCTGCATCAGAAGCTTGCTCCGCTCGTCGATCGGCATAGCGACCAAGCTTCTAAACATTTGAATGGCATATGCAAGTTCCATCCACATGAGAAGGTTATAGGCCGTTCCTGTGCTTCCCACTCCTCCGAGCGCAGTCTCCGATAAGTAAGGTGACGACGCGTCCAACGACGATATAGGTTCAGGCCTCGCCATCGCCCAAATCGAGGAGATTTTTGACTTCTTGTATTTCACAGTGAGGAAGCTTGATGCGAGCGTCAGGATCCAATAAATCTCTGCACAAAGAGCCACGCTCGACGGAGTGCACCGCCCCAGTTGGCTGCCAAGTTTCTCCCAAAATTTTTCCCCGCGGACGTCACCTTTTCCGACGATCGGGTCCTTCACATAGTGCTCGATAAGCGGATCGAAGTTCTCCGGGGTCCAAAGATCTGCCTTAGGAACAAAAATCGATTTGCCGTTCAGCAGGGCTTCGGTTTTGAACTTGGCGCCAAGATCAAAGACTTGATTTGCGTTTGGATGATTCGGGATATAGCGGCTCATGAGAATGAATCGTGCTCAACGTTGTGAGTAAAGTTTGAACGTAGTCTTCAGATCGGATATACCCGTGCCTTGAAGCGCCCGATCACTCAAGTTATCACCTCGCGCCAAAGTCGCAACGATAGTCGTTCCTGTTATGGTCGGCTTCGGACTCAGCAGTCGATTGCGTCACTTTTTCTTGGCCTTGCTCTTCAGCGTGAACAAATCATCGCCATCATTTACCACCTGAAATCCTGCAGGGTTCAAGAGGATGGCGCTACGAGGCTTGATCAGCACGTCACCCGAACACCTGACCTCCGCGTCGGACGCGTGCGCCGAGATAGCTCGTTTATAGTCGGCTGGTCCGAGGTCAATTTCGACCATTTTTTCGGTGTTTTCCACCAAAGCAGCGACTAAAATCGTGCCGTGTCTCTCGCCGTGCGCGCGGTCGAGTCGCTTGATGTAGCCTTGGACCGTCTTGTTGCGCGCTGTGTATGTGCGTCTGTAATACTCGGACGCCTTTTCTAGTCGTTCAATTTTTTCCTTTTGGAATGCAAATCTCACGGACGTCGGCGTATCACCTCCGGAACGCAAGGGCGTGATCGAGATTTCAAAGGCTCGGTTCTTGTCGCGCCCGCTTATACCTATCAAGGCGTCGCACATGTTCGCACTGGCGCCCGCTGCCACTGCCTCGTCGAGCGCTTTATGCTCGTCTTTTCTTTTACCTTTCGCCCTGATCGCATGACTAAGCGCCTTCAGGCCCGACGACAGATTTGCGATGACATTGTTTGTCATGTGCACGTTGTCTAATGCAGGCTGACTCTCTGATGGCTCGGGCAATTGCGCAAACAGGTTTACGACATAACTTCCCTTCTCCGTTTGACCTAGTCGAAGCGTCTCTAGGAAAGCATTTGTCACGGCCGTCGGCCTCTGATGATACTGCCGCTTCGTCAGGTAAGACATTGACGCCGCCGTCAACAACTCGAGCGCATTCTCGTTAAGTGCAACGCCATCGATAGCCGGTATGGTCCCGCTTTCGACGTCTTCGTGAATAACTCGGATGCTAATAACATCCCCGAAGCGCCCGCTCACCGCAGCGATGACGTCCGCTGTCGGCCGTTGCTCGAACTCGGCAATCGCGAGCACGGCATCCGCCAGGCGCGGCCAGAAATCGTCGGCTTCCTCCGATATGGGCAACAATACCTGAGCATCATTGTGATCTGCGCGGTGCCAGATCGACGCGAATGGGCCGAACGCTCCATCGTCCGCCCATCCGGTGGCTATCAGATAAGACTGCAGCTGCATCCATGTCACACCGTGGACTCGCTCAATGACGTCATCGCGGGTCATGCGCATTTCCCCTCGCTCGCCAACGTTACGAGATGCAGTAAAGACACGGTGTTCAAACGCTGGGTCAGCGGAATGTCGACCGTCACCTTCGATCTACCTTTGACAGACGGATCATTTTTGATGGATGCCCAGTAGCATGTGTTGTGCAGGCTCATATGCTGGGCATGATGTTGAATCCAATCGTCCGTGTCGTCCGGAACAAGCAGCACGATCAAGTATCTGGGAACAATGAGACGATCGTTCTTCAAATCGTCGTAGTTCTTCCGGGGAAGAGGAAACTTGATAACACCGTTCTTCACCATTTTTTGTGAAGTGGCTTTCAGCTGCAAGCTGATCTTGGGAAAGCGGTTCTTCGTCGCGGTGGGAATTTTTCCATCAACATCAAGGTCGATGCTTTGGTCGTCTACCCTCATATTTCCCGTGTTCAATCCAGCTTGGCTAGCGATCGCGTGAACATAGGCTACGTTGAATTGCTCTTTCTGATTGGAAATGAACATGCAACACCGCTCCGGCGTCGTCCGGACGTTCATAGCCCGGTTTCTTTAATTTTCCACATTGTAGCGAGGAACTGCGATCGAGGTTTTGACGACGCAATTCCGGCCGAGTCTTTATGGAGAACGTTGCATGAAGGAGTAGACGAAATCTCTATACAGACGAACGCCGAAGCAATTGCCTGACACGGCGCGAGATTGTCGTTCGACAAGTCATCAAAAGGCGCGGCTACGTCCCAAGTCCACCACTCAACGGGGAGCCCCACTAACAATTCGACGTAGAAAATCGTTGTCGGTGCCCAGCAAGGCGCGCCCTATGCTGATCGCTCAACGGTATCGGTGCGGCCCAGCGTAGCTCGTCACGCGCCTCATCGCTCAGTTGTGGCGAGAAAAGCGGACATCCGTCGTCACCAAAGCTCACCAATGCCCGGTCAAATGCTGCATCCCACAAAGCAGAAAGCAATAGGCCGTTGTGAGCATTCAGTCTTTCTGCGTCGCTATCGCAATCCGCCCAAGGGACGATATGCGAGGCGCGCAACAACGCTGGGTCCGTAATCCCGGTCAAAGGGCAGCGACCCTGCCAATATTCCATCAGGCTCGCGCGGAAGATATCTTGTCCAATACGCTGAACAATCAACCGCTCGGCCTCAGTCGCCTTAGGCATGCCCGCCACTTGTGTCTGGAAGATATGAAGCGGCGCATCGGGGAGGCTGGCAGCGAGCTGATAAAGGCGCGGGAGAATCCTGTATAGCTCGTTCAAACTCTCAAAAACATGGCGCGACAGACCTGGGCCGGGAACAACTCCGGCGGGGAGATTCAGCTCCGCAATCACTCCGGGATGATCGAGCGCAAGATGCCACGGTCCCTGAGGCCCATCGGCGGCGAGCCAGATCCTCCCCTGCGCAGTGGTCGAGGCAAATGCTGCCCAACCAGCATCCTCGCCCAACTGCCGGCGGAAGCCGTGCTGCCAAGCAGCCTTTCCACATTCCTCTCGGATGACAAAGGATTGGGGAGACTCGATCACAGCATCACCGTGTCAGCAAGCTCGCCCTTTTGCGCCATCCGGTCCCAGGCTTCCAGCACGAGGCTGCGAGTTCGATATTCGCCGTATTGGCGGATTTCCTTTTCCTTCAGCACACGGAAGGTTTCTGATGGATAGTCAGGGCCTTTTACCTCCGCAGGATCTAAGATATAGCGAAGTTCGTCGCGGGTCAGCCCATACATACGCGCATAATACGCATCGAGCTCCGCCCTCAAAAATGCACGGCGTTCTGTATTCCAAGGAAACGGCGGACCGGCATATCCAGCATCTTCGGCGAGGACGCGCATGCTCGCCGATGTGTAAACGAGTTCAACTAATCTGGGAAGCAGAAACGAGACGTCGTTTTCACCGTATACGCTCGGTTCAAGGACAGGCAGTTGCTTTAGCGTTTCCACGGTAAGATGAGTTCCCCCGATTTTCTGCCGCGCAACGTAATCAAATACAAGAGAGGACAAGCACCCAACAAAGAGCATTGCAAGCTTTGCGTCGGTCCCGAGAAACATCACTCGCAACGTGTGGGCAGCAGCACATCTCGGAAAAAAACCGGCAATTGTGGTGCGCTCGTTTGTAGCATTCGTTATATCGCGCCAGCCCATCAACCATTGTCGCGTCCAATCTTTGGACTGCAACCGCTCTAAAAGTCTAGATTCGCGCACCCAGTAACGAGTTTTGATTTCAAAAGTCGTTTCTTCTTTCTTACTGGCGACGACGTCAATCGTTTCATTCTCCGCAACGTCAAACGACGACCAGCGGTGGTCAAAGATGTGTAAGTTCTTTGCCTCATACAGCGGAACACACTGTCCCTGCAGAGGCACGTCCGCTCGAATTCGACCATCGCTAACGCTGGGCACGCCAATGTCCTTTGCATCGGCAAATTCGCCGCTGTTGTCAGCCATGTCAAACATTTTTGTCATGTAGTCGAATCCCCAAGGATTCGAACTCTTCGCATCCATCCTCAAGATCGGGGTGGACTGATGAATCTTCGCAGTCAATTCTGCGTCGGCGCGCGAGCGGAATACCGGCACAGTGCGGGTATTTGGGTTCAGCCCCGCAATGGTCTCCGCCGAAAGCGTGAAGTTCCGCTCAGGCTCCGCCAGTTGCGCAGCATCGGTTAGGAAGAACGCAAAGCGAGCCTCCTCCTCGTCTCGCCCAAGCGTGAGTAGGCAGAATTTCATGCGGCTATCTACGGCAGGAAACAGCTTTTCGCGATTCTCGAAATCCACCAGACTGGCGAGCCGCTTCTGTTCTACCAATAAAGCAAAGAAGGGCGCTGTAGTGGCATCAGTTGCGATGCCTGTCGGCACAATTACTCCCGCGCGCAATCGAGACAATTTGCTGAACAACTCGGCAAACAGTGCATAGGTGTTCACATCGCCGCGACCCGTCAGGACAAAACGTCCACCGTCCTCACCCACTACACGGACAAATTCACTAGTGGCCTCGGCTTGGCGTTTGGCAGCAATGAACGCATCCGACAGTGCTCGCTCGGCACTCCCCGCGGGAGAATCGCGCAGTGCCTTGATAAGCAGATCCCGCGCCGCCTTGTTCGGTGCGCTGGCAATCTCCGGCGAACGTGCGGCGAAGAACTCCTGCTCCTGCAGTTTAATGCGCTCCCACGGCGGGTTTCCCAGCACTACGTCAAAGCCGCCACCTTGCATGACATCGGGAAACTCCAGCGGCCAGTGGAAAGCGCGAGCTTGACGGGCGGCCTTTGCTGCGTCGAGCCTCACCTTCCGGACGTCGCCTTGTGCTTCGTCCGCCCGCAGTTCCGCCGTCGTCGGCACGGTGTGCGCGAAAGCGCCCGAGGGCAGGCCGCCGGTTTTCGGCATCAGAAAAGTTCCAACGTAGAGATCCGCCGCCGCCTCTGCTTGGATGAACTCCTGCTTGTTGCACAACTCCTCAAAGCGTTCTGCCTTCGCTCTGATCTGTTCAACCGTATCTTCGGGCAGAGCACGAAAGCCCGAGAAATCAAGCGCCAACGGCCTAAGTGCCGGCATCGATGACTGCCCGGTGCCGAAGTCGAACCCGCCCTGTCCTTTCTTCGCGTCCGTATTGGCCTGTAGGTAATACTTAGCGGTGGCCTTGTCATCCCCTATCAGGGGCTTGTAAGCCGCGTCGGGGATGCCTTTTTCCAGAACCTTCAGGTCAAAGACACCCAGCAATGCATCGCCACAACGGATCTGCGCGTCGAAGAAGCCTAGCGGCAGGCCCGGGTCCACCGTTTCGATCCAGAGTGCGACCTTGGTTAGCTCCACCGCCATCGGATTACGGTCCACGCCGTGGATGCAGTAACGGGCAACATCGCGCAGGGCATGGCGGAAATCGGCCAGCGAGGGCGTGCCCTCGGCCCGGATGCGGGCTAGGCGGGTTGCAATGCGGCGTGCGGCGGCCAGAAGGAAGTGGCCCGAACCGCAGGCCGGATCGATGACCGAGAGTCTCAGAAGCGCCTTGACGGGATCGTCGGCCTGCACCTCGATCCTATCGAGCACAGGATCAAGCGCTGTATCGAGCAGCGCCTGAACAAGGCTGTCCGGCGTATAGTAGGAGCCAGTGGTCTTGCGTTGATTGCCTTTCTGCTCCGCCGCTTCCGATGCAAAGACCAGACTGCGGCCGTCATCGCCCAGTTGCGGCTGAAGTTCGAGAAGCGATTCGTAGACGGATCCCAGTTCCTCGGTCTCCATCGCTCGCCAGTTGACCGGAACCATGCTGGCCTTTTCAGCAAGCCAGGACAGCCGATAGAGCGCCTGCATGAAAGCGTGGTTGCGCAGGCGGGCGTTCGTCAGATGAGGCAGCGCTCCATCGGCGAATAATCCGCCTAGCGCAGGCAACGCTAGCACGTCCTGTCCGGTGGCAAGTGCGTGGAAGGTGATCTTGACACCCTCGTAGCGATCATGGTGTTTGTCCCATGTCGCCCCCCGGAAGCACTGCGCACGCAGAGCAGTAAGCGAATAGCCGTCGGCATAAAGCTTGCGCGCGTCTGCCGGGGCATCGGGCGGATGCAGTAAGTTGCGGTCCTCAGCGACCATCAGGAAAATCAGGCGATAGACGAGACGCAGAAGTTCATTGAACCAATCGGTCAGGCTGATCTCGCCCGCCATCAAGCGTGCCGCAAGATCGGGGTTCGCTTCCAAGAAGCCCGAGCCAAGTAGTTTGAGCGCGCTTTGCACTTGACCCGCAAGGCGGTCACGAGCGGTTTCACCCTCGCGCGCACCGGCATCCCGCCAGCGCTCCAGTGCACAATCTGCAGCGGTGTTGCCTTGGCTGCCGAAGCGCGTGCGGTGAAGGAGTAGCCAGAGGACGGCGAAAGAAGCCGCATCCTCGTTAACAAAGATCTGCGTAAGATCCGCCTCGATATATGCCGGGCGAGTAAGGGAGGCGTTGTCCCGCATCAGTCGGATCACCGTGCCGTTGGTCACAAGCCCCCAAAGGCAGTCGTCGTTGTCGTTCAGATAATCTTGGAGTGCGACAGCCGGAGACCGGGATCGGTCCGTTGACAGGGTCACGCTGCGGCGATCGAGTTTTTCCTCGTTCGGCGGCACCACCACGACCGGCACGCGACCGCCGGCGATGAACGAGATCGCGCCACCCGAGGTGACTAGGTCCTCGAAGCCGAACGTCTCGGTTAGAAAGTCACGCATGAAGCGGCGCGTGGCTTCGGCAGACGGGGCTTTTATCCGCAGGAAGGCATCGAAATGCGACTGACCAACGCGAAAGGCGGTGGCGATTTCCTCGCGGATCGTCAAACCCTTTCGGATGCCGTAGGATTGGCGGGTTTCCTCATCATCCTTCGGAGCGGCAATCTGAGCGATCATTGCCGGGACGATCAGATTGCCTTCAAGGCCGAGCGAGGGCCATACGGCCATGTCGACGACAGGTTTGCGGGCCATGACTTACATCTCGCTCGGAATAAGGACGAAGAGACCGATCACATCGGGCGGAAGAATGGCTTCAACAGTCACCCGTGAAACAGATCCAGCAGCAGCCCGAAGACGGGCGTGATCCTCCGTGAGTTCATCGGCCCGATTCCGCACATAGTCCGCCAATGGGCCGTCAAGGAGGCCGAGCAGATCCTCATTAGCCTTGCGAATGAACCGGTCCCGCGCCGATTGCGCCAGATCTGAAATCGCGGGAGCGTTGAGCAGCGCGCGTGCCTCGTCTCCTACCGCGACAATCTCGTCGCCCTGCAAGGCCACAAGGGAGGCTTCCTCCGCGAGCAGAAGGCGCTCTTTACGCGCATGAACGGTCAGCTTGAAACGGATGCGCACCAAGGCTAGCCGCGTCAGCCTCTGCACGGCATTCGTGGGCCAGGCACCGACACGGCCAATACCAAGAGCGCTCAATGCCACAGGATCGAGCGAGGCTTCGAGCAAGGATTCCGCCAGCGTCGCAGTCAGGGGATGGGTCCGGGTGAGAAGTGCGGCCCCGGACGGTGCTGGCTCAGCCAGCGCCAGGCGAATCGAGCCTTGCAGGTTGCGCTGTTCGAGGCGCTCGCGCAGCGCCGCGTCGAGGCCCGACAGATGCGCGAGCAGCAGCGACTGCTTCGCTTCCAGCGGCATACCGAAGCGGGCCATCGTCGCTTCGACGAAGCGCCGGACATCCGTGGGCGAACCCAGGAAGCTACGGACCTTCTCCCATTCCGGCGCGACCTCTTGCGGCTTCATCGCGTTCTGGGCGAAGCGGGCACGCGATTTCGTCTCGTTTTCGGCGACATCACGCCATCGTGCTTCCATCACCTGGGTGCCGTCATCCAGACGGAGGTCCAGGGCCAGTTGTTTCTTGCCGCCTCGACGCAGCATCACCGATGCCATGAGAGCGTCCGTTACCGGGCCCCGTTCATCCGGAAGCGGCACGGTGACGCCGGTGGCTTTGCGGATTTCGGCGGCTTTGCGCAGGATCACTTCGAGCACTGCGCCGTCGATTGCGCTATCGGGCGAGAACATCATGATGGAGCGCACGAGCTGCGCCGGCTGGCCGAAGCGATCGACACGTCCTTCCCGCTGTTGATGGCGGGTCGGATTCCACGACAGGTCGTAGTGGATGACCGTATCGAATGCCTGTTGAAGGTTGATTCCCTCAGATAGGCAGTCGGTCGCGACGAGCAGGCGCTGCCCGCCCTTGCCCTCTTCTTCCGCGACCAGCTCCGCCACGCGATCGCGGCGCTCGTCCGGCGTCAGCATGCCCGTGACGGCTTCGATGGTCAGCTTTGGGAATGCGCGACGCAACCCGTCGCGCACGTAGTCGGCCGTTGCGAGATAGCGGCAGAAGACGACCGGGTTCGCCCCTTTCTTCAACAACGGTTTGAGGATCTCGATCAGCCCGTCCAGCTTCGGGTCCGCTACCTCGAGCAGGGTTTCCGCCTGCTCGACCAAAGAAAACAGGGCCGACTCGGTGGCGAAGCCGGCGGCCGGCTCGAGATCGACTGCGTCGCCATCATCACCGTCGTCGTCATAGATCTCGGGTTCGATCCGCTCGCTTTCGTTGTCCATGCGGTTGCGCAACGCGCTCAGCGCCGCGGCTGGAGAGGACCCGACGCAGCGCATGAGCGCCAAGGTGTTCCAAAACGCTAACCGCCGACTCTTGAAATTGCCGCCGACCCGTGAAACCACCTCAAGGCAGTAATCAATCACGGCCTCCTGAAAGGCGATTTGGGCTGGCAACAACCCGTAGGGAAGCTCGGTGGTCTCATGTTTCGGAAATACCCGCTCCTCGTGCCAGCCCCCCGTTGTGATGTCAATACGCCGGCGTTGAACAAAGTGCCTTGCCAGCCGCTCGCGATACTTCGCGTCATCGAAATTCATCGCGGCGAACGCGGGATCGATCAGCGAAAGCAGACGGCCGAACTCTTCCTCGTCGCCGGAATGCGGTGTGGCCGTCAGCAGAAGCATCCGGCGTTCAGGATCTTTCGCGAGGCCAGTTAGGAGTTCGAAGCGCTGCTGCTTGCCCGCGCCGGTTCCAACGCACGCATGGGCTTCATCCACGATGATGAAATCCGGACATGCCTTGGCGAAGTTTTCCCGGCGCTTGTCTGCCTTGATGTAGTCAAGACTGACGACCGTGAACGGATACGCGTCGAACAGCGACTGCGACACCGGCAACCCGCGCTCGAGGCGTGCCGCGCTGCCCGAAGTGACGGCGACCGCATCAATCCCGAAGCGGGAGTTGAGCTCGGTCAGCCACTGTTCGACCAGATGCGGCGGGCACAGCACGGAAAAAGCGTCGAGCTCGCCGCGGTCCATCAGCTCACGCAGGATCAGTCCAGCTTCGATGGTCTTGCCGATGCCAACGTCGTCCGCGATGAGCAGGCGCGGGACCTGAAGTCGAAGCGCCATCAGAAGCGGCACCAACTGGTAGACCCGTGGTTCGAATGCCAATTGCGCGGCGGAACGGAAAGGGCCGGCACCTCGGCGTAGTGTCAGGCGTAATGCATCGGCTAGCAGCACAGCCTTGGATTGAACCGTCTGACGGGCATCCTCCGGTAAGTCGAAGTGCGCCAGCTCGACCGGCATCAGCTCGAGACGCGGATCGAGAATGACCGCATCGCTCTCTGCGCCAGAGAGTGGACGCAGCGCCAGAATTCCATCGGCTGGCGCCGGCAGAGTCACCCACTCACGGCCACGAGCGCGAACAAGATCGCCCGGAGCAAAATCGACGGTCATTCTCTACTCCTTCAGGGCCGCAATGAAGTTCGCCGGCAGATCCGGGCCGGGCTCTTGCGGTAATTCGAAAAGTGTCCAGCCCATGTCATCGGAGAATGACTGGGCGGCGTCAGTCAACGTCTCGGCGGTCGCCGCAACCCTGTAATCGCGCCAGACGTAAGGAAATTCCTGACCGCCGAGCGTAGCCGGCTCGGCATCGGCCCGCGGCAAGCCGGCATGCTTGAACGCCTTGAACCAGCCTTCCGGTGCATCATCCAGGCCGACAGTTCGCGTTACATGGACGTCGCCTCGCGCGAGGTCCACCAGCATCCGCTTGGACTGTTGGCTCGTCCTGTCGATCAGTTCGTGATCCGGCTGGTTGAAATAGGACAGGAGGCATCGGTAGCAGCCACGGACGCATGCATCGCTAGGCCTATCCATCAAGAGAGATGCGTCACCCGCCGCAATCGCCTCATCTACCTGATCGAAGTGCATCAGCGACAACGCCGCACGCGCGACGCGGCCGAGGGCTTTGGGATCGTCGATAAGCCGGTTCAGCACGCCCGCACCGCCCTCGGTTGCCTCGTAGGCGAGAATGGAGCGCCGGTTAGTCCTCTCAGGCAACGGCTCGCCCAGAATCTCGCCCTCCTCCAACTGAAACTCAAGCCCGATCCCACGCATGAGCGCATGCTGGACTGTGGCTATCGTCTCTCGTGCTAGCGTCTCTGGATCGTTGAAACGAAGTAGCAGGGCGTTTTTGTGGTCGCGCACGATAGGCACGATCCGCACAGGTTTCGCGATATCCGGCGGACTGTCTGCGTCCACGCCTTCATCGTCAGCCTTCGCCCAGTAGCCTGTGCGAGGATCGATATTAAAGCCCAATGGGCTAGTGATTTTTCGTCGCTTGAGACCCTTGTTAATCCGGCTGATCTCAGCGCTATTCGCGTATTGCAGCGTGAGCACCGGTGTGTCTCCGCAACGAAATTCCGCCTCGGTGACATGCACGCGACCGTCCTTGCGCGGCCAGGAGAACACCGTTTGGAGATCAAAGCCCTGCCTCACCCGCTCTTCGTCATTGGCCGTAATCCGTTCCGCCGGCGCTGCCTCGAGATTGTCGATGCGCAGCGTGCGCTGGACCAGCAGCCCTCCCGCCATCGGCGCGTGACAGGCATGGCAGCGCTCGGCTTCTCTCTCGTGACAAGCCCCGCAATTTGGGCAGATGAGGATATCCTTCGTCACCAAGCCGTCGCCACTTCGCACTTCCGGCGGGAGCTTGGCCTTCATGACCCGATAGGCGCGCCCCTCGTGATAGATCAGACTGCGCGGGCCGAATTCGGAGATGGCAAGGAAGCGCGCACGCTGGAGAAACGACCCGGTTTTGCCGTCGCCAGGAACAAACGCATACAGGGGCAAACGTGGGAAGTTGTAGCCCGGAAGAAACCCTTCAGTTGCCAGATAGCGATACGAATAGAAGTCGGACCCGTTTGACGCCTTGCCTTGCTCCAATATGGCGAGCTGATCGGTCGCCTGCATCTGTGAAGCCTTAATCTTTTGGCGGTCCGCTTTGGACAACCCTGCGTTCATCGAATTTTTGTTCGCCTCCGCAAGCTGACTGCGCGCAGAATGGTAAAGCTCCCGCCAGCGGTCGAAGGCCTCGTTGAATCGGTCAGGCGCGTTTGTCGCAACAGAGACGATGAACGCCTCCTGGTCATCAAGCCAAACAGGCCTCGTTCCGCCAACTGAGTCAAGGATTTTACTTAGCACCTGCTCCATCGGAGCCCGGCTGGCCGTGACGAGCGAAGGCATTCGTATCGTTTCCAGCACATCCGGCTTGAGCGGGTAGCCCGTCTTCGTCAAGTCCAGGATCTCGGGAATGTCGGGCGACAGCGCCAGCTTCGTCTCTGCCAACCACACCGCGTGCAGATGCGAACGCACGAGTTCTTCATTAGTGATGTCGAGGGCCGGAGGTCGCACCACCCCCGCCACCATGTCGTTGCGTCGATTGAAGAAATATTGGTCGTGCGGAGACTGTGCCGCGCAATATGTAACGATTACGGCGGCCTGACCCGAACGGCCCGCGCGGCCCGCCCGCTGAGCATAGTTCGCTGGCGTCGGCGGCACGTTGCGAAGATAGACCGCATTGAGTGCGGAGATGTCAACGCCGAGTTCCATCGTCGGGGAACAGAACAGCGCGGGCAGGAATTGATTTGACTCGCCCGCAGCCTTCAGCTCGGCGACCTTGTCCTTAAGAAGTTCACGATCACTCGCCTCAAAGCGGAACCGCCATTCCCGCCATTCGCGCTGCCGCTGCGTGACCTGAGCGGTGTGCTCCCGCGCCTCCAGACCCTGGAAGCTACCGAGCCCGGCTTTGAGGTCCGCCGCGATGTCTGAATAATGCCCAGTAAAGAACGAGTTGCCCTTGACGTCCTGTCCCAACGCAGCAGGACCGGCAACAATACGGACGGCGGAAGGCGCGAGCCGCCAGCCGGAAAGGTCCGCTTCGATCTCGACCGGCATGACAAGCCCTTCGCGCT
Organism: Paraburkholderia sabiae; assembly: GCF_030412785.1. NCBI lineage: Bacteria > Pseudomonadati > Pseudomonadota > Betaproteobacteria > Burkholderiales > Burkholderiaceae > Paraburkholderia > Paraburkholderia sabiae. Next base: position 148,757 of record NZ_CP125295.1, on the reverse strand, counting down.
GCAGAATGCCCATCAAGCCAGTCATGAATGCAAGATAGTCGTCCTTCTTCAGTCGTGTGCCGATCATCGACTTGCGATTGATCAGGCGCCCGAGTCGAGAATTATGCCCAGCGCGCAGAATGGTTTGCTCTTCCCGCAGGTTGACCCGGTCCTTACCCGGCGCCTGAAGGAAGAGCGTGGTATTGCCGCGAAGCGTTTCCTTTTGATCGATTGCCCAAGGCATACGCAAAACGCCGCGCGACTTCTGGCTGATACCGTCGAGCACCGTCCGATCTAAGGCTTCGGTATTAACCGCTAGGCCCTCAAGGAAGAATTGCAGGATGGCGTGCACGACTTTGCGACGCTGCTCAACTTCCATACTTCCGAACGCGGGCAGCACGTTACTCAAAGCCGCATGATTCTCGGCGATATCGCTCAAGCCGACGAATTCGACTGCAAGCAACTTCAGTTCAGCAAGACTGGGATTGGTGAAGCGCCAGCCACGCCGAAGATCAGTCCACACGCGGTGCGCCAGCACCTTTGCCAACGCCCGTTGCGCATCCTCGCGGATTACGGCGCCCGCCTCTGGTTCCAGCATCCAATGGACCCGCGCGTCCTTGTTCACAGCTGTAAAGCCAAGTGCACGAACCGTTTTTAGGCCGAACTCCTCCTCACTCATACCTTCCGGCCCAGCATCCAGCACGGCACGCAGCATCGCCCCGCGCAGAAGACTGACGAAGAGAAAATCGTTGAAATGGCCCGCCTGAAGCGCGGCATCCTGCCGGTTGTCGGTAAATCCGAGGAGCTTGCGCTTTTCGGGCGGAACGCCGCTGTCCGGTTCGCTCATCCATTCCAACGCAGTCGCTACCAGCAGCGTGGTGGCCGAAGTTCGCCCTTCACCAGATAGACCCGCCAGCTTGCTGCGTTCCCGCATGTTGGGATGCGGCTGTTCATGGCAGGACGGGCAGAAACCGAAGCGACCAGGAATAAACCAGAAAGAGGCTCCGCCGGGGCTATAACGTCCGTCGGGACCGATGGTAATGCGCGCGGGAGCTCTCTCCTTGCGGTTAGCGCGCAGACGTTCATCCCCTTTGTATTCTTCTCGCCAGTCCTCGGGATAAGTGTCGATCTCGCCATTGAAAATGTAGTCCGAGTCACCGTCGCCCACCGGTGTGAGATAGCCCGCAGCATCCGCCTCTTCGCCGTCAAGTGGCGCATCGTCGATGCTGCGGGGTAGGAATATCGGACCGCCAGCACTGTCCATCTTTGTGACCACGTGCACCTCCTGTCCGCACGCGCGGCAGAAGCGGGTCGGATACAGTCGGTTACCCGGCGCTTGCGGGTCTTCAAGCTGCCCTTCGAATAAAACACGGCGGGGGCGCCCCGTTAGCGTAGTAAATATTTCGCCCGCGCCCGAGATGAACCGGTGCAACTTGAATGCAAGGAAGGCCCCATCACCTTTCCCCCCGCGATCTTTCTCAGGGAGGCTGACATGCGTGAGGAATCGTTCAAACGCTTCGCGACAGATCTCGCGGTCGACTCCGCTATCAATCGCAAGTCGCTCCACCGCGTCCCCGAAAGGAACAGGAGCTTGGCGGCGCAACTCCTGCTCATCCTTCAGCCCAATCGCCAGTTCGGCCCATACGGCCAGCGGATGCTTCCGCAGAATGTCGTCAGTGAGAACTTCCGACAGCGGATTGGTCAGCACCGACGCCAATTGCGGCTTAATGATTTCAAGTGTCAGGCTGTCGTCCGTAGCGCGCTGTAGCGCTTCGTCGATGACAGCGTCCGGCCCGACATCAGCACCGAATAGCCGTGACGCTACCGCAGCGACGGCCAGCGCCTTGCTCTCGTCCGATCCTTCACTAGACATGGTGGCCGAGGTGCCGATGTAGATCGGCTCATTGTTCGGCGCGCAACGGTTTCGAAGACGACGCACGAGGATCGCCACATCGGCTCCTTGCCGCCCACGATAGGTATGTAGCTCATCCAGAACAATAAATTCCAGCCCGGCGGCATTGGCAATCACACGCGAGTCGAGATCATCCTGTCGCGTCAACAACAGCTCGGCCATCATGAAGTTGGTCAACAAGATGTCAGGCGGGTTTTCCGCAATGCGCTGACGCTCCTCACGGGACTCTTGACCGGTATAGCGCTTGACCACCGGCTTCAGCGTTTCAGGTAGGCCCGACTGGGAAATGAACTTGTCGATCTCCTTGATCTGGCTGTTAGCAAGCGCGTTCATCGGATAGACGATGATCGCTCGCGTGCGCCGGGGAGCACCCGACTGGAGCGCCCGCACTATCGCATCCACAATGGGGACGAAGAAGCAAAGCGATTTTCCCGAGCCCGTGCCAGTAGTCACGACATAGCTATCCCCTTTGCGCGCTTTTGCGATCGACTGCGCCTGGTGCCGACGAAGGCCTATAGGGTTGCCATCAATTCTGAAAATGCTGCCCGTGGCCTTATCGAGGTCTCCAGAAGCTACGAGCTCATCAACGGTTGGTCCGTCGCGATAACGCGGGTTCAGCGACAACAGACTGCCAGGCCAGAAGCGCCCAGCCTCATATTCTTCTTCGACCTTCTTTTTGATGTCGCTCGCCCGGATTTCAGTGAAAGACCTCGAGAAGCGCTCGTAATTTTTTATGAGATTGTGATCGAATTCGAAGGCTTTCATATAAAAGATCCTTGAGTCGCTGGTAGGCAAAGCTCACTGGTCAGCAGGCATTCAACGTTCTTGCAGGCCACGCCCATTTTCTTGATAGAAAACCAATGTTAGACGTGAATGATCTGCCAGATGTGGCGAATATTAGTGAAGGGACGTGGTGTGCTTCATCTTCCGCAAGAACATTTCGTCCACGCTGAGACTCTGCCGCGAGCAGGCCGTTGGTCGCCTGGAAGCGATTGCCCGATTGGCACCGCGGACTGGCCCATCATTGAGCAGACCCTAGATGGGTCAATCCGCCCTAGTCGAACCCAGTGCTGTTCGAAGTCACACCCGACAGCCCACGAATTGTCGGTAACACTCGCGGCCTTACTCAGCTCCGCTATGAGCGCGGCCATTCTTCTCGTGCGGTCACACGCCAAGTTCGCCCTTGGATTGGCCAGTTGATTTTTTGGTGTGTCCAGCACTTCATTCGCAATCCCCCGGCGAAGGCTTGACTTGCCTCCACTTAGCTCGTTTTCCGCCTATTCTACAGGGCCGCCCCTGCTTGCGGGATCTGCCTGCCGCAGCGATGGCGAATGCAATACGGCTTATAGGGCGCGTCCGCACCGAATTCCCGCAAAGTTGCCACACATCTACTTGTGCGCTTCGGCACTTCGAAGAGTCGCCCCAACTTATACGTTAGCCGAAGGTCCTCGCGCCGCTAGATATGATCCACAAGTTTTTTGATAGCGACCAGCCCACGAAGGCCGCTGTGCGAGCCGCACGCTAATGGCCTACGCATCAGCGCACGCAAAGATAACGAGCGCTTCAGAATAAATGCATCATGAGATAGCCGCTCCGCAGCACATAGAAGGAGGCAAAAACTTGATGCTGGCCGGTTTGAAGACCGATCGCAAAATGGCAGCGACCCATCGCGCATAATCTTGCAGCTGGACGCGAACATTGGCGCATAGTCCAACTGCCGCATGCCCCAACTTATGCGCCAGCCGTCAGACTGCGCGCCCTTATTAATGCGTAGCTCTCGAATATCCGAGCCCAACAAAGTGTCAGCACGCGCACTAGCCACTCTCCTGCACACTTTGTTGTTTGCTCGCGAGATCTAGGTCGCCGTTCGTATGAATCGACCAGTTGGGATTCGCCATGCCTGCGGCCCCCATTTATGCGTTGAACTCAGATTCCAACGGAGCAGGCTCATGCGAGGATCCTTATGCCGATCGAACAGCCGACGTTCCAAGGAAGGCCATGCCGACCTAGCCGTCCTCGGGATACGCTTGCGGCCACTCCTATGAGCCCCCTTGAGACCGTAATGGTCTCCTTTGTTCGCAAGCGCGTTGGCCCCTGTGTGACTGGAGATCTAGAAGTGCCCTTAACCCAGTGACGGCGGCTTCATTCCTTCGCGTCCGCATCAATCCTTCCTTGCCGCTGCGCACCCTTCACTCGCTCCTGCCGATGGCGCGCTGTGCCGATGTAGGACGCATGCGTCAGGCCGTAGTCTAACTTCCTGATATCTTCGAGCAAGCCAGCCAGCGGAAACATCTGGTTGATGTCCGCCGGGCGATAGTGCCGATTGTTGACATCGCGCGACGCGTGACCAACGAGCCGTTCCCGCCGCTCCTGCGTTACGCCCGCGTGCCGGAGCTTACTGTTGGCGGTGTCGCGCAGGGAGTGAAAGACCTTCGTGCCGCGGCCGATCCACTTGCTGGTCGTCGCACAGAACGTCTCGGTCCTCGAGGTAACGCCGAGCTTGCGCCGGTAGCCAGTGAAGAACTCCGACGGGTCGGCCCCGAAGCTGTCCTTCGCCTTGTTCGTGCGCGTCAGGTCAGGAAACAGCCGATCGTAGCCTTCCGCCTTGACCTCGGCGTGGTAACGCAGCAGCCCAATCCCGACCAGCACCGGATGGATCGGCACCGTGCGGGTGGCGCTCTCGGACTTCAGTTGCTTTCTCAGGTCGTCATCGTTGATGTCGATCAGCCAGACACCGTCCTGCTGGCGGATGTCGCTCAAGTGCAGCTGTGCGATCTCGGTAATCCGGGCGCCCGTGTAGAGACCGATCAGCGGGATCCAGAACTGCGACGCCTTGGCGAAGGTTCCATCGCGGTAGTCGTCGGATTCAAACAGGCGCCTGAGATCGTCATCCGAGAACGGCTCATAGCCCCCGGTGGACTTCTTCGCCGGCATCTTGAGGATACTGGCAAGGTCGTCCCGGATGTATTGCTCGGTGCGCGCCCAGCGCAGGATCGCGGCGATATGCTCGAAATATTTCGTCTTCTTCGCCTGGCTGAAATCGTCCCGTCCGACCAGCGCCTGCTTGAACGCCCGGATCACGGCACCATCCAGCGACACGTCGGCGACGTCGCCCACGCACGCAATGAATTCCCGCACGATGGGACCGTAACGGTAGAGCCGCTCGGATTCGGGGTCGCGCCACTCCCCTGCACCCTCCTTGAAGCGGCAGAACGCATCGAACAGCTGTGAAAACGGCACGCCCGCGGCGCCTTGCTTAGGGCCGGGTTCCCCAGCCGGCACGGTGTGGTCAGCCGCCCTGACCACCTGCGCGACGACGATGGCCTGGGCGGTCTGCACGGCCTCCAGCGTGCGCTGGTGTTCGGCTGCCGTCCGGAACTGCTCGGACTTCATCCCGGAGATCTGCTGTTCCAGCTCCTCCCGCGCCTCCATCTGGCGCGCCGCAATCTTCCGCTGGTCGAGCAGCGCCCGCAGTGCCTTGTATGCTTCCTCGTTCATGCCCTCTCCCCCGTTCCCTCTCAGATCCGAAAACAGGCGATGCAGCGCGATCCTGAGGGTCTGCGCCATGTCGGCGGCCTGGCGCACGCTGGCACTGCCTAGGCTGCGATAGATCTCGGCCTGTCCCACAATAGGGCGCAGGTCGGGCGGCACGGTCAGCCGGAAATACAGCATGCCGTGGCGGTTGCGATGCAGATAGGCGGGAAGTCTGAAGGACATGGGCCAGCTCGGTTCGGGACACCTGTTCGGGACACCCAAGCCAAGACCGGCGACGATTTGGCAAGATAGCCTTGCCAATCAAGAAGATAGAATTCAGTGGTGGAGCGGAGGAGGATCGAACTCCCGACCTTCGCATTGCGAACGCGACGCTCTCCCAGCTGAGCTACCGCCCCACGGTGAAACGATTCTAGCACGGCGCAATTTTATTGTGCCAAGCCCGAAGCGACGTCACTTAGAAGGCGCTCCAACCAGCACCCAATCGACAACAGTGCGAATATCGGCATCGCTCATAGCAGGATGAGCGGGCATGGGAATCGCGCCCCAGACTCCAGATCCACCATCCTTGACCTTCTTCGCCAAGGAAGCAGGAGCCCCAGCATTTCCCTTGTACTTCTCAGCAACCTGCTGAAACGAAGGCCCGACGAGCTTCCGATCGACAGCATGACAGCCCATACACGCATTGCTTCGAGCGATTGCGAGCCCGCGCGGCGGCGCATCGGCGGCATGAGCCAACGAGGCCAACGCAACCACCAACCCCAGCGACGCACGAACTACAGAAGCAAAAAGCCTCATTGCCCCGCCTTCGGATTCCCCGGATGCACCTGCGACGAATTACTCACCGGCGCGGGCGACTGCTGCTCCAAAGGCTTCGACGTAATCGACGAATCCGGCACCGCACCCGAAGTCACCTCAGCATCCGGCTGAGCGGCAGCAGCAGCCGGCGCCCCTGAAGCAGTCGACGCAGCCGCGGCCGACGCCGCAGCAGCCTCTTGCGGCTGAATGTACTGGAACACCTTCACGACCTGCGTCACGCCCGGCACCCGGCTCGCGACATCGGCGCCACGATTACCTTCATCGACGGTCACGAGGCCCATCAGATAAATCGATCCGCGCTCGCACACCACCTTGTAGTTGTTCGACGAAATATCCTTCTCGGCGATCAGCGCCGTCTTCACGCGCCCTTCCAGATACGTATCGTTGCTGCGCGACGAGAACGAACTCGCAGGCGCAACAGTCAGCTCGTTGATGATCGCGTTCACGTTATTGAGGCTGCGCACAACCGATTCAGCGCGCGCCTTCGAAACTTCACCGGCGACTTCACCCGTCAACAGCACGCGCCGGTTGAACACCGTCACATTCACGTGTGCCGAGTCCGGCAGATTCTGGCTGATCAGCGACATCGCCTTCACCTGAATCTCGCGGTCTTCCGTCTGCGCGCCGAGCGTGCGCCGGTCGGTCGCAACCAGCGCGCTGCCGCCCGCCGCTGCACCGACAGCCAGCACGCAGCCCTGCAACGTCGCCGCCAACCCAGCGACGAGACCGACCACCAGCGTAGTTCTCACAAACGTACTCTTCACGCGATATGCGCTCATCAACTCGCTCTCCTTCGTCATCATTCTTCGCCGAGCAACATGGCATCGATGCCGTCGCACAGACTATGGATCGTCAACAGATGCACTTCCTGCACGCGCGCCGTGCGATCGGACGGCGCGCAAATATGGATGTCGGTGTCGTGCAGCATTTCATTGATCTTGCCGCCGCCCTTGCCCGACAACGCGACCACGATCATCTCGCGATCGTGCGCGTCTTCGATGGCAGCGAGAATATTGGCTGGATTGCCCGACGTCGTGATCGCGAACAGCACGTCGCCGGGCTGCCCGAGCGCGCGAACCTGCGTCGCGAAAATCTGGTCGAGCGAGGCATCGTTCGCGATGCCGGTGATGATCGACGAATCCGTCGTCAGCGCGATGGCCGCCAACGCAGGGCGCTCACGCTCGAAACCGCCGATCAGTTCGGCGGCGAAGTACTGCGCGTCGGCAGCGGAACCGCCATTGCCGCAAGTCAAAATCTTGTTGCCGTTTGCAAGCGCGGCAAACATCGTATCGACGGCCGCCGCGATCGGCATCGACAGTTCTTCAAGTGCTGCGAGTGTGACTGCCGCGCTATCGCGGAAGTGTTGTTGAATGCGTTCGACTGACATCGACTCTCTATCGTGTACTGCTCGCGCCGCCCGCCTGGCAGCGCTGGTTCAATTAGACGTGTGCCCTTCCCCGCGCGAACATGAGCGCACGAAAGCAGCCGCCCTTTGGGGTCGTCCCTTTCGCGTCCGCAAGTTTAGCGTACTCACGCGGCGAATCCGCATGCTCAACCTTCGTCCGCACGAAAAGCGTCCCGCAGCCACACGAGACGACCGCGCTCGAACGCGATCACGTCGAACCGGCACGCGGGCATCGCGACATCATGCGTCGACAAAAAATGCTGCGCGGCCCGCACGATGCGCTGCTGCTTCTGCCACACGACGCTCGCCGCCGCGCCTCCATATCCGCTTCGCGCCCGCGCGCGCACTTCGACGAACACGAGCGCGCCGTCCGGCTCGCTCATCACGAGATCAATCTCGCCGCCACGACACACGACATTACGCGCGACGAAGCGCAAACGCTGTCGCTGAAGAAACGTCAGCGCGTGCGCTTCGAATGCGGCTCCGACGGTTTTGGACCGTGCGCCCTTCGAAAAGTTGTGCGAGCGCTGCGCGGCATCGCTCGCGCAGTCTCGTGTGCGTGTATCCGCGTGGCACAATGTCGGCCTTGTTTCGTCTGTCTGCGTCTTTCGTGTCATGACTCCTCTTTCCGAACTCGCGCAAGGGCAGCAGTACCCCGCCTCCGCGCTCTACGTCGTGGCCACGCCGATCGGCAACATCGCCGACATCACCGTGCGCGCGCTGCATGTGCTCGGCCTCGTGGATCGCATCGCGGCCGAAGACACGCGCAACACCGGACAACTGCTGTCGCGCTATGGCATTTCGAAGCCGCTCGTCGCCGTGCATCAGCACAACGAACGTGAGTCCGCGCAACGCATCGTCGACTTTTTGCGAGCAGGCGAACGCGTTGCGTATGTCTCCGATGCAGGCACGCCCGGCATCTCCGACCCCGGCGCGAAACTCGTCGATGCCGTCCGCGAAGCCGGTTTCACCGTCGTGCCGCTGCCTGGCGCGAGCGCGCTCGCGACCGCGCTCAGCGTCGCGGGCGACTGGGTCTCGACGTTCTCCTTTCTCGGCTTCCTGCCGCCCAAAGCGAAGCAGCGCGCCGCCGCGCTCGCTCCGCTTGCGAAGCACTCGCAGGCCATGGTGTTCTACGAAGCGCCGCATCGCATAGTCGAAACGGTGCAGGCGCTCGCCGATGCATTCGGCGGCGAGCGCCGTCTGCTGATCGGCCGTGAGTTGACGAAATTACACGAGGGATTGCATCGCTGCACCCTGGCCGAAGGGCCAAAGTGGCTGGAAGAGGATACGAACCGGCAACGCGGCGAATTCGTGCTGGTGGTCGAAGGCGCGCCCGCCGATGTCGAAGGCGAGCACGATCACGACGCGCTTCTCGGCATGTTGCTGGAAGAGGTGTCGGTGAGCAGCGCGGCCAAGATCGCGGCCACACTGACGGGCGTCTCGCGCAACACGTTGTACACGCGCGCGCTCGAACTCAAGAAAGACGAGTGAAAACAAAAAGGGCTGCGCGCGCAGCCCTTTCTTCCGAGGACATCCAGTGTCCACGGCGATCCATCTAAGACGCTCTTACTTCTCGTTCGAATCGCTCTGATTCGAAGCCAGGATTTCCTTCATCTCGGCCTTAGCCTCGCGTTGCGTCAGACCTTCAATCTTCACGCGTGCAGTACCGACATGCGCAAGATGCAGAATTTTCGCAGCCGCGTAAGAAAGATCAAGCACGCGTCCGCGAGCGTACGGGCCACGGTCGTTGATCTTCACGACGACGGTGTCGTTTGTCGCCGGATTGGTCACGCGAACGTACGAGCCGAGCGGCAACGTGCGGTGCGCAGCCGTCAGCGCGTGCATGTCGAAGCGTTCGCCGTTGGCCGTCTTGCGGCCGTGGAAGCCGCGTCCGTACCAGGACGCGCGTCCCGTCTGGTGGAAGTCCGCGATGTTGGGGCCGTCCGTCAACGGCTCTGCGTCAGCGAGTTTGCCCTTCTGGTCTGCCGCATCGGGCAGATTGTTCATACCTGATCCGTACGACTGCGGCGCGAGCACATTACGCGCGTCCTTCGTCGTTGCGGACACACCGCTTACCTGGGTATTCGCGCCCGGAGGCACCGCACAACCAGCGAGTGCCAAAAAGGCAAAAACGGTCCCAACACGTCGGGGTAGCCGAGTTTTCATAAGACAAATTGATGCAAATGCGAGCCGCATCACGCGAATTGCTACGTGTTTGCTAGCGACTCCGGCGGCAAAGGGCGAGCGCGCGCTGCGCAACGCTGGCGCAGGACGAAGAAAGCCCGGACGCGGCACCTTCTGCCGCAACCGCACGGTTAGTTTTCACGTCTGACGCAACTGTCCCCGCAGTTTTTGGCCAGACCCCACAAGCCGCCATCGAACGTTCACACGCTCATGCACCGGAAAAACACGGCGCTCAGGAAGGCGGCGTAGGCCCCATCCAGCGTTACGGTAGCGAGACCGTGACAGGCGCGTGGCACCTGGCTAGACAGGACGTGCGCATCGAAAAATACGATCGATGCTGGATTTGCCATCGGCATAACCGACAGCACTTGCTTGATGGTGAACCAGCAGCGTCTGTTCCCGTTTTATAGGACGAAACGCCAGCTCACCCAAAAGACGGTGCGATTTCCCACACCTCATACCGAGATTATACCAAAAACACAATCCTGTGTTCTCTACCTCAAGTTGCCGTCGATGAATTCTCACTATTACTGCAAAAATTCGTATTCGCCAGTCGGCTTTTCGGCCAATGGCATGCGTCGCGACGGCCGGTACAATCGAGGTTTCCAAGCACGTCGTCACTTATCCGTCACTCATGAAAGTCACCCTGATCCCCGTCACGCCGTTCCAGCAGAACAGTTCGCTGCTCGTCTGCGAGAAGACCGGGCGCGCGGCCGTCGTCGATCCGGGCGGCGATCTCGACATCATCAAAGGCGAGGTCGAACGCCAGAAGGTGTCGATAGAAAAGGTGCTGCTCACGCACGGTCATATCGATCACTGCGCGGGCGCGAAGACGCTGGCGGAACACTACGGCGTACCGATCGAAGGTCCGCATGTCGACGAGCGTTTCTGGATCGAGCAACTGCCGCAACAAAGCCTGCGTTTCGGCTTTCCCGCCGCCGAAGCGTTCGAGCCGACGCGCTGGCTCGACGACCACGACACCGTGACGTTCGGCGATGAAACCCTTGAGGTCTTTCACTGCCCCGGCCACACGCCGGGACACGTGATCTTCTTCAGCCGCGCGCATCGGCTCGCACTCGTCGGCGATGTGCTGTTCGCCGGCTCGATCGGCCGCACCGACTTTCCGCGCGGCAATCACGGCGACCTGATCCGCTCGATCCGCGACAAGCTCTGGCCGCTTGGCGACGACGTCACGTTCGTCCCCGGCCACGGCCCCACATCGACGTTCGGCGACGAGCGACGCACGAATCCCTATGTCGCAGACGGAGTCGGCGCATGAGCGAGGAAATCTATGTGAGCACCGACGTCGAAGCGGACGGTCCGATTCCCGGCCCGCATTCGATGCTGAGCTTCGCGTCGGCGGCCTATACGGCCGACAAGCAGTTGATCGCCACGTTCTCGGCGAACCTGGAATTGCTCGAAGGCGCTGCGCCTCATCCCGTTCAGGAAGCGTGGTGGAAAACGCAGCCCGAAGCGTGGGCCGCGTGTCGCAAGGACTTGCAGCAGCCGGCGGCGGCGCTGGTCAAATATGTCGAGTGGGTCGAGGCGCTGCCGGGCAAGCCCGTGTTCGTCGCGATGCCGGCGGGCTTCGATTTCACCTTCATGTTCTGGTACATGATGCGCTTTACCGACCGCTGCCCGTTCTCGTGGTCGGCGCTCGACATCAAGACGCTCGCGTTCGCGATGACGGGCTTGCCATACCGAAAGAACATCAAGCCGCGCTTTCCGAAGCACTGGTTCGACGACCATCCGCATACACACGTCGCGCTCGACGACGCCATCGAGCAAGGCGCGCTCTTCTGCAACATGCTTGCGGAACTGCGCGCGAGCCAGAGCGCCGTCGTGTCGGAAGCAGATGGGGACGACTCAGGACAAAAACCCGCCGAGTAGCCGGCAATTTAGGGAATCTCCCTCAGTATCGGCGGTTTGCATTGCGTTTCGTTTCCGCGGCCTCTAACATTGATGAAAAGGCGACGCGACAACGGAGGCGCAGTTGACACTCGATACGTTCTCTCAAAAGATCCTGCGTCTTCTGCAGCTAGACGCGCGCCGTTCGGTGCAGGAAATCTCCGACCAGGTCGGGCTCTCCAGCACGCCGTGCTGGCGGCGCATCAAGGACATGGAGCAATCGGGCATCATCCAGCGCTACACGGCGTTGCTCGACCGCGAAAAGCTCGGCCTGCACGTCTGCGCACTCGCGCATATTCACCTCACGCGGCACACGGAAGGCGGCGTCGAGCAGTTCGAGCGCGAAATCGCCACCTGTCCCGAAGTGACCGAGTGCTACAGCACGACTGGCGAATCGGACTACATTCTCAAGATCGTCGCGCCCGACATCAAGGCGTACGACACTTTCCTTCACGACCGCATCTTCAAGATTCCCGCCGTCGCACAGGTGCGCACGAGCGTCGTGCTGCGCGAAATCAAATTCGATACGCAGCTGCCGCTTTAAGCAGCGCGCTCAAGCGTCGCCGCGCGGCTCCCGTGCGAGCTCTGCGCCAGCCGTCGACACATCGACGGCGTGCGTCACGCTCAACCGGCGCGCGCCCAGTGTGAGCTTCAGCGCTTCGAGATCGACTCGTTCGAGTTGATGCACTTCGCTTTCGAGCGCGTCGAGCCTGGACGGCTGCAAGGTCACCTCGACGTCGAGCCCGGTGCTCAGATAATGCAGATTCACACTGGCCGCCTTGAGCCCTTGCGCGGCGAGCGCCGTTTCCACCTCGGCGGCGATCTTTGCACGTGGCGGCAGGTTGACGGGCGGCCGCGCAATCGCATCGTTTTCCGGATCGACGTGGATCAGCGCGTCGAGCACGCGGTTATCCGACAGCACGCGCGAGCGCGCCGTCTCCGCGATGTAGTGACCTTCAGAAACCGAGATCATCGGATCGACGAGAATGTGCGCGTCGACCAGCGCGAAGTCGCCCATTTTCCGCGTGCGCAATTCGTGAACGTCGCGCACGCCCGGCGTCGACATGATGCGTGCTCGCAGATCGGCGGTATCGGCTTCGTCGAGCGCGCGATCGGACAGATCCTGCAGCGCGTCCCAACCGAACGTCCAGCCCATGCGCGCGACCATGAAGCCGACGATCGCAGCCGCGATCGGGTCGAGCAGCCGCACGCCCGCAATGCTCCCGAGAATACCCAGCGCCACCACCAGCGAAGACGCCGCATCGGAGCGCGCGTGCCACGCGTTCGCGATCAGCATCGCCGAACGCACGCGTTGCGCCTCGCGCAGCATGTAGCGGAACAGCCCTTCTTTCGACAGCAGCACGACGACAGCCACTGCCAGCGCGCTCAGATGGACAGCGGGAATGTGCTGCAGATCGGAGAGCCGTGTGCCGGCGCGCCACAGCATGCCCACGCCGACCGAGATCAGCAAACCGCCGAGAAATAGCGAAGCGACCGTTTCGTAACGGCTATGTCCGTAGTTATGATCCGCGTCCGGTTCCGCTGCGCTATGGCGATTCGCAATCAGCACGACAAAATCGGAAATGAGATCGGCGAGCGAATGCACGCCGTCAGCAACGAGCGCCTGGGAATGCGCGAACACGCCAATGGCAATCTGCATCGTCATCAGCACGGTATTGAGTCCGATGCTGACGTAAGTGCTTTTGCGCGCAACGCGCTGCTTTTCCGCGGACTGGGCGGCCAGGGTGGAAGACATTTGAAGGGAAAACGGGTTCGTTACCATTAATTCTACCCGCGGCTTCGTGAATTCGCTGTTAAGCGAAGAAAAAATACCTTTTAAATCATGTGGTTATCATAATGCGAAGCATTCGCATCGAACGGGCAGCGGCATGGCTGCCCCGGTTTGCTAAGGATTGAAAAGAAACCGCCCAATAAAAAACCGCGCCCCTCAATGCGGCGCGGTTTTCTTTAATGCATTGCTCGCAATGCAAGCATTAAGTCATATTATTTCTCGATGAGAAATTTTTCGCGATCTTGACCAGCAATCCAGCGCGGCGGCTTTCCACGACCCGACCAGGTGCTGCCGGTCGCGGGATCGCGATATTTCGGCGCAACTCCGGCACGGGGACGACCCGCCGCCTTTACGGCTTTCGCACGCGTACCACCGAGTTCAGCGAGCGTAATGCCGTAATCAGCCATTTTCTGCTTGATCTCGTTTAACACTTCCGCATACTCGCGCGCTTTCGCCTCTTCGATCTGCTGTTCGAGCTTTTCGCGCTGCGCGAGCAGTTCCCTGTAGGAGGACATAGTTTCCTTGTGGTTCAATAAATGGACGGACGGTCTATGCCGATTAGTCCGGAAAGTGATCATGCCTCGGAATTTGGTGGCGAGATTAACACAAAATAGAAACTCCGGAAAAGACGTCCGCGAAAATTAATTAATCTCAATTTCTTAAACTTTCACGCGCGAGCTCAATCCGCAACTCTGATGTCCAAATTATTCTTTCACTGAATAACGCTCATCTGAGGAATAAATTCATATTAACTGGCAAACCATGAAAAGCAATGGTTAATTTATTCCGAAACATTTCATGCGATGCGAGTTTTTAACCGGGCAATTGTGAAATGCGCTCATCATCAGGTAAAAACGTCCTTGCCTTTGCCGTTTAAGAAACGTCCAAACGAACGATGCAATCTTCGAGAACGGCTCGCAGCGATTCCGAATCCGGAGCGGGTGTGTCGAATATGACGCGGTTCCGGTTGCCCGACATCACCAGGTCCGCGCCATATCGGTCGACGCCCAGCAGTCGAACATGCTGTGGCCGCCGCGGATGCCGCTCGATCATGTCGATCAGCGCGCTTTCTTCTTCGAACGAAACAGGCGGGAGCGGATCGAGTTCATCTGCCATTAGCCAGCCCATCGCGCCGAACCCGCCGATATAACGCATCCGCTCGACCGACATGACCCAGAAAGAAAAATCCCCCAGCACGAGGTAGCGCTCGGCGTCCGGGTGATAGCGCAGGTAGCGCTGGATCACGTCCGGCGTCGGCTCGACGTGCTCGAACGTGCCAACGAGCGTGACGCGCTGGCCATTGAGCACGTCGCCGTCCGGCGCGTGGACGATCAGGAAACCCGAGCGTGGATCCGTATGCAGGTTGCGCGTGTGCTCGGCGAGACGGCTCACGAGTATCGTCGGGCGATGTCGCGCGTCGGGTGCGAACGGCAGCACGGTCGGATACGGAAAGCCTTGCGGCTGGCGCGCGTGCGTAGCGAGCGTGCCGATGGCGGCCTGATGCAGCAGATGCAACGGGGCGTGAGCGGGAATGTTCAAGGCGCATCCTTATTGAATGGAATCCGCGCTGCACGATGCCCGCTGGATCGACGAGGCCGTCCAACGTCGATCCCTGCCTGAACGGGCGCCGCGCCGCGCGTGGAAAGTAGATATTAGTTCAGGGACTTGTCCGCACGACATGCCATTGCTTCGCTAGAATCTGGAAGCGCTTTCACTGCGCTTTCTTGCCTGCAGTTCCTCTTCGTCGTTTCTTCGATCGCCAGGTTTCTACGTGTCCGACCGCCCTTCCGACTCCGCATCCCTGCCCGCCGCGCACCGCAATCTGTCCGTGACGGCGCGCAACCGCGCGCGTTACGCGACGATGGCGCTCTTCTTCATCGCCGGGATGATGTATGCGTCCTAGGGCGTCCACGTGCCGACGGTGCGAGACCGCTTCCATCTGAATCCGGCGATGCTGTCCGTCGCGCTCTTTGCGGTCGCGGGTGGCTCGATCGGCGCGATGGTGACGAACGGTCCGTGGATCGCGCGCGTCGGCACGCGCCGCGCGTGTCTCGCGGGCGGGCTCGTGATGTCGGCGTGCGCGGCGCTCATTCTGGTCGTGCCGTCGTACTGGATGCTGCTCGTGCTGCTCGCATTCTTCGGCGCAGGCATGGCGACACTCGATGTCGCGATGAACGCCGAAGCGAGCGCCGTCGAAGAAGCGCTCGGCCGGCCGATCATGTCGGCGTTGCACGGCATGTTCAGCCTCGGCGGTATGGCGGGTGCGGCTGTCGGCGGCGCGGCGCTGGCGCATGGGATGGCGCCGGCCGTGCATCTGCTGCTCGCGGCGCTCATCAGCGCGGGCGTGCTGCTGGCTGCGTGCCCCGCCGTGCTGCCGCACGTTCCGCATTCCGAGCATCCTGACGCGCATGCGCCGCGTGGCAGCCGCTGGCGCTCGCCCGCGCTGTGGGCGCTCGGCGCGATTGCGCTGATTGCGCTGATCGCCGAAGGTGCGATGTACGACTGGGCGACGGTCTATATGCGCGACGTCGTTGCGTCGACGCCCGCCGCGGCGAGCGCCGCCTACGCGGCGTTTTCTGGCGGCATGGCCGCCGCGCGGTTCGCCGGCGACGCCGTGCGCGCACGTTTCGGCGCGCCGCAGTTGATCGCCACGAGCGCATCGTTGGCATGCGCGGGCATGATCGGCGCGCTGCTTCTGCCGAATCCGATTGCGGCGCTAACGGGTTTCACGATGATGGGGCTCGGTCTCGCCAACATGATGCCGGTGCTGTTCGCGGCGGCCGCGCGTGTCAAAGGCATTCCGGCCGCCGAGGGCCTCGCGCACGTCGCAGGGCTTGCGTACTTCGGCTTGCTGCTCGGGCCGGTAATTATCGGCGGCGTGGCGCAGGTGACGAATCTGCCCATCGGCCTGTCCGTCGTCGCGCTGTGCGCGGCGCTCGTCGCGTTCGTCGGGCCCAAGGTGTTGCGCCGGCTCGGCATCTGAACGCTCACAACTCGCGATACGTGCTGTACGTGCGCGCGAAATCGTTGCGTTCGAGAAAATTCGTGTACGTCATTGTGACGGAAGCATCGAGCGCCTCGACGTAATGCCACCAGCCGATGGGCAGAAACAGCAGCTCGCCCGGCTCGAGCGTGCATTCGATCACCTGCGCCTGTTCGAACGAAGGAAAGCGTTCGACATCAAGCGCGCCGCCGTCGATCTGCGAATAGCAATGCAGATGGTTATACATATGCGCGGTGTCGGTGAACGGCACGAGCAACACGCGTTTTCGGCCGATCACCTGCGCCATCAGATTGTTAGTGAGGTCGTGATGAAACGGCGTTTTCGTACCGGCGGGACCGAACCAGAAAAAGCCCGCATCGGCCGACGTCGCATTCAGATATTCGCCGATGGGCGGCACGTCGTCCCATAGCGCCGCCAGCGCCACGCGATTGCGCGACGCGTTGTTCGCCGTCATATAGAAATCGTTCGTGACGCCTGCGCGTTCGACGAGATCGACATATTCGCCAAAACGCATCGCGCGCCGCAGCGACGGCTGATTGATCTCGTAGTTCGCGTCCGTATCGCGGCCGAACTGCACTTCCACTTCGGCCTGCGCGCAGCGAGCGCGAAAGTAATCGAAATTCCAGCGCCGGCGAGCGGGCCACGAATCGATCATGCCGGTGACGATCACAGGCCGGTTCTGAAAATAGAACTGCTCGTAAAACGCATCGCGCGACAGCCGCGCGCGACGTTCGACGCAATCCGCGCCCGTTCGCATGCGATTCAGCTCGCCATACACGGAAAGCATCCATTCGCGCTTGCGCAAACGATTGCGCAAGCGGGAACCCGCTTGAAAATAAGGGCTATTCAGCGTGCTATCGATCTCGCATAAAGCGTGTTCGCGCTCGAAGCCATGTTCGACGAGCACGGCATGGACATGTTCGGGCGATGCATCGAGCAACAGGTTTTCGGCGATCCAGCGCCGCCATTCGTCATCGATCATCCGTGTCACGATCGCGTCCCCCGCGTGGTATGCGCAAAAACGGCCACACAAAACAAAAGGCACGCGGGTTAAACCCGCGTGCCTCCTATGATGCCTTGTCTGGCCGGTTCGCGTCCTGCGCGACGCGGCGAACCGCGTGCGCGCAAGCTGCGTCAACCGCTCTTACATCTTGACGACGTCGAGCAGCGTCTTCTTGCCGGACTTGTAGTTGTACAGCGAGATCACGCCGTGCTTCAGGTCGCCCTTCGAGTCGAAGGTCGTTTCGCCGATCACACCCTTGTAGTCGGTGTTCGGCATTGCTGCGAGGATCTTCGCCGGATCCGTCGAGCCAGCACGCTTCATTGCGTCGACGATGATGTACACAGCGTCATACGTGAACGGAGCGTAGATCTGGATCGGCTGACCGAAACGCTTCTGGTACTTCGCCTGGAACGCCTGGCCACCTTCCATCTTCTCGAGCGCCATGCCGGCTTCCGAGCAGACGATGTTGTCGGTTGCGTCGCCAGCCAGGTCAGACAGCTTGTCGGTACACACGCCGTCGCCAGCCAGCACCTTCGCGCGCAGGCCGAGCTGCTTGGCTTGCTTGGCGAACGGGCCGCCCGTGGCGTCCATGCCGCCGTACATGATCGCGTCCGGGTTTTCGCCCTTGATCTTCGTCAGAATGGCGCGGAAGTCGACAGCCTTGTCGTTCGTCGCGTCATGCGACATCACGTTCAGACCCAGCGACTTTGCCGTCTTTTCGAATTCGTTCGCGAGACCCTGGCCGTATGCCGTCGAGTCGTCGACGATCGCGACGCTCTTCACCTTCAGGCCCTTCGCTGCGTAGTTGGCCAGTGCCGGACCTTGCTGCGCATCCGTTGCCACGACGCGGTACGTCGTCTTGAAGCCCTGTTGCGTGTAGGCCGGGTTCGTTGCCGACGGCGAGATCTGAACGATGCCTGCATCGCTGTAGATCTTCGAAGCCGGGATCGACGTGCCCGAGTTCAGGTGGCCGACCACTGCGACGACCTTGTCGTCGACCAGCTTCTGTGCGACCTGCGTAGCCGTACGCGGGTCAGCTGCGTCGTCCTGTGCATCCAGTTGCAGCGTGATCTTCTGGCCGCCGATCGTCAGACCCTTGGCGTTGATCTCTTCGACTGCGAGACGTGCGCCGTTTTCGTTGTCCTTGCCCAGGTGAGCAATGCCACCCGTCAAAGGCGCAACATGGCCGATCTTGACCACGGTGTCGGCCGAAGCCGTCGTCGCCAACGTTGCAAACAGCATCGCCGCAGCGCTGATCGGCAACAGCTTTTGAATTTTGATGTTCATGTAAGTCTCCGTATCGGTCCCGAAAAACAACGTAATCGCCCTTGTGCCCCGCTTCCTTCACGTGTCGCTCAAATCCCGTGGACGACTCCGCCGGATGCATCGTTCATGCACTTGGCAAGCACGCGTTCCAGCCTGTTTGTGGCAGGTGGCGCCCCGCGCTTGCGCGCAAGTGTAGGCCATCAAATTAATTTGTGGGGTTTTTTTGAGAAAGTGGGAACACTACCAATAGCGTTTATCCCACTTAGTCATGAAACACATCTGGAATGTGCCCGGAAAGCGACAGCTGGCGCGGCTTTCCGGCCAACGAGGTGTGTTTCCATTGTGCGTGCATCGAGCATCGCGCGCATCGTCGGTGAATGATCGGGATATGTGCGGAACACGTCATAACAGGTAAACGGAATGCTGTTAGAGCCGGGCTGCGATTGCTCTCAAACATTCCGAAGTGCGGGTATCTATATAAGAAGTGCATGAAGTGCGAATGCCATACGGATCGCCGTCGATGTGCAAATGCGCGCGCTCCGAATCGGCAAGCGTGTTTCATTCCCCTTACGAGAAGCCCGCCACGCGGGGCTCTCGCTGCAGCCGCCATCTTTTGGTGGCACACTGGGCGCCCACTGCGGGCCAGACGCCCGCAAACGATTGCCCGCCCGATTTGCGGCTTCACCGTTTATGCAAGGAGAAAAAACGTGAGCGTGACTTCCCGATGGATCGACATTCCGACCGGCAATGACTCGTTTGGCGCGTACATGTCGACGCCGAAGAGCGGCAAGGGTCCGGCCGTGATCATCATTCAGGAGATCTTCGGCGTGAACGGCCATATTCGCGACGTCGTCGATCAATACGCGCAGGATGGCTATATCGCGATCGCACCGGACATTTTCTGGCGCACGCAGCCGCGCGTCGAACTGACCTACGCGGGCGCCGACCGCGACAAGGGCATCGAGATTCTTCAGAAGACGAACGTGGATCTCGCCGTCGCCGACATCGGCGCGACGGCTGCCGCGCTGCGCGCTATGCCGGAACTGACGGGCAAGATCGCTGGCGTCGGCTACTGCTTCGGCGGCCGTCTCGCGTATCTGGCCGCGGCTGAAGGGCTGCTCGACATCGCCGTGTCGTACTACGGCGGCGGCATCCAGAACGCGCTCGACAAGGCGCCGCAGATCAAGGTGCCGATGCAGTTCCACTACGGCGAACTAGATCATGGCATTCCGCTGTCGGCCGTCGGCGAAGTGAAGGAGCGCTTCGCGGGCCGCGACGACGCCGAACTGTATATCTACCCGAACGCCGATCACGGCTTCAACTGCACCGAGCGCGCAAGCTATCACCAGCACTCGGCAGCGCTCGCGCATGGCCGCACGCTGACTTTCCTCGGCACGCACGCGTAAGTTACGCTAGAGGCGCGACGTATCTGCGTCGCGCCTTGTGCATGAGCACGCGCACGCAAGCCCGAGCGTGCCGTCATCATCATTCCAGTCCGCGGGGGCCGTCGTCGTGCAATCCGATTATCTCGATCATGACGCGATCGGCCTCGCCGATCTCGTGCGCAAGCGCAAGGTGAGCGCGCGCGAATTGCTGGAAACCGCGATCGCGCGCGCCGAAGCGACCAATCCCGCGATCAACGCGATCGTTCTGAAGGACTACGACGCCGCCCGCCAACGCGCGTCGCGCGAGCAGGCAAACGGCAACGGCGACGCACTCGCCGACGGACCGCTCGCGGGCGTGCCGTATCTGGTCAAGGATCTCGGCCTGCCCGTCAAAGGCCTGCGCATGTCGATGGGCAGCCGCCACTATCGCCATTACGTTCCCACGGAAGACGCGCCCATCGTCACGCTGACGCGCGCCGCCGGACTCAATATTTTCGGCAAGACGAGTACGTCCGAAATGGGGCAGATGCCTTATACGGAGCCCGAACTGTTTGGGCCGTGCCGCAACCCGTGGAGTCTCGATCACACGCCAGGCGGATCGAGCGGCGGTTCGGCGGCCGCCGTCGCCGCGGGCATCGTGCCGCTCGCGCATGCATCGGACGGCGGCGGCTCGATCCGCATTCCCGCGTCGTGCTGCGGCCTCTTCGGACTCAAACCGACGCGCGGACGCCAGCCGTCGAACGCCGTGCCCGCGCCCGGCGATCTCGGCATCGATCACGCGGTTTCGCGTAGCGTGCGCGACAGCGCGTTGCTGCTCGATCTCACCTCGGGCAACGCCGACCGTCCGATGGGCGCGCCCGGCACTTTCCTCGCCGCGACCAGTGAGCCGTGCAAGCCGCTGCACATCGCGTTCGTGACGGATCCGATGCTTGCGCCCACGCTTTCCGCCGACGCCCGCGCCGCGCTCGACGACGCCGCGCAACTCGCGGCATCGCTCGGTCATCACATCGAACCCGTGACGCTCGGCATCGACTTCGAGAGTCTGCGCGAAGCGTTTCTGATGATCTGGTCGGTGAGCGCAGAGAATCTCGTGCTGAGGGCCGATCAGATCACGGGGCGCAAACCGAATCGTGAGGAATTCGAAATCCCGACGTGGACGATGGGACATATCGGCCGCAAATTCGGCGAGCGCGAGTTGCCTGCTGCGCTCGAAGCGCAGCGCCAGGTCAGTGCGAAACTCACCGATCTGATGACGCGCTACGACGTGATCCTGTGCGCGACGCTCGCCGCCGCGCCGATCAAGATCGGCGAAATGCAGCCTACTGCCGTCGAGAAAATGCAGATGCGCGCCGTCACCACCGTTCCCGTCGAGCCGCTGATGCGCAAGCTGCTGACGGAAGTGTCGAACAAGGCGTTCGCGTGGGCGGGCTGCACGGAGTTGTTCAATCTGACGGGACAGCCGGCGATGTCGGTGCCGCTCTACTGGAACGCGCGCGGCCTGCCGATCGGCGTTCAGTTCGCCACGCGCGAAGGCGGCGAAGCGATGTTGCTGCGGCTTGCTGCGCAGCTGGAAACGGCGCGTCCGTGGTTCGACCGGCGGCCGCCGCTGATGCCTGCGCGCTGAAGTTCAGCGACGTTCGAGAGCATCGACGGGCTTGCGCATCGCGTCGAGATCGGCGTGACGTTTCGCCGGCATGCACGCGACCGAGACGATCGACAGCGCGAGTCCGCACATCACGTAGTACGTCGGCGCGAGCGGCGAGCCCGTCGTCTCGATGAGCCACGTGACGATGAACGGACCGAAGCCGCCGAACAGCATCACCGCGAAGTTGTACGAGAGCGACAGGCCGATCGAGCGCACGTTCGCGGGAAAAAGCTCGGCCATCAGCGCGCCGAACGGGCCGTAGTAGCCGGACAGCGTGATCGACAGAATGGCCTGCACGAGAACCAGCTTCGACACGCTCGGCGCGCCTTCCAGCCAGACGAAAAGCGGATAGATCACCACCAGCGTGACGACCAGCGACCAGAGCGACAGACCTTTGCGCCCGATGCGGTCGGACCATGCGCCCGTTAGCGGCGACAGCACGGTGAGCAGCAGATTGCCGATAATCACGGCCGTGAACGAATCGGCATACGGCAACTTGAGTTGCTTGACCGCGAAGGTCGGCAGATAGCTGATCAACACGTAGATCGTGACCGTCAACGCGACCACCGAGCCAAGACCGCAGAGCACATCGCGACTATGGTGCGCAAAAACTTCACCGAGCGTCGCAGGACGCGCGGTCTGCTTCGCGTGCAGAAATGCTTCGGAATCCGCGAGATTGCGGCGGATGTAGAAACCGATCGGCCCGATCACGAGACCGATGATGAACGGCACGCGCCAGCCCCACGATTTCAGCGCTTCCGGCGACAGGCCGCGCGTCACCGCCGCGCCGACCACAGCGCCGAGCAGCAGCGCAGCCGCCTGGCTCGCCATCTGCCAGCTGCCGTAAAAGCCGCGCTTCGAAAACGGCGCAGCTTCGATCAGCAGCGCCGTCGAACTGCCGAACTCGCCGCCCGCGGAAAAGCCCTGCAACAGACGCCCAACCACGATCAGCAATGGCGCGCCGACGCCGATCGCCGAATAAGGCGGCGCGATCGCGAGCAGCAGAATGCCGAGCGTCATCAGCGCGATCACGAGAGACAGCGCGGCCTTGCGTCCCGCGCGGTCCGCATACAGCCCGAGCACGATCCCGCCGACGGGTCGCATGAAGAACGCGACGCCGAAGCTTGCCGTGGTGAGAAGAATCGACGAGTAGTCGCTGCTGGAGGGAAAGAAGAGTTCGGCGATGACGACAGTGAGAAAACCGAAGACAGTGAAGTCGTACCATTCGAGCGCATTACCGATGACGGCCGCCGTGACCGCCCGGGTATTGAGGCTCCTGGATGCTTGTGACATCGATGTCTCCGGCCTTTACCGAGGCGTCGGGTGCGTTGGATTGAATTTGGTTCGAATGGGCCGCTGTCAGGCCCCGCGCGCACGCCATGCGAGTGTAAAAGAGCAGGACATCCGATTTCAAGCAACTTTCATACGACAAAGAGCGCGACGTCGCGTTGCACGGCGTCGCGCTCTTCGAGCGTTGCTGCGAAAGGCGCGCCCGGCGATGCTGCATTGCATCGCGTAACGCGCGCCCCATGAAGTCTGAAGCCTGTCGCGTCAGGCCTTCTTGTTATATGCGCTGCACCAACCCTTGCTCGCCACCTGCTTGCCCGCGAACATCGGGCAGCCTGCGTAGGCGTCCGTGGCCTTGCCCTGATAGAAGCTGCAGTTGCCGCAGTCTTGCCCTGCCGCGTATTTCGCGTACTTCGCCTTGTCGACCTTGCTCGCGTCTTCCTTGTAGCCGAGCGCCTGCGCGGTCGGATCGGATTCGGCGACCTTCGGCGCATCGGCGAATGCCTGACGCGACGACAGCGCGATAGTCGATGCCACACCGATGCTCGTGATCAAAAACGTACGACGGGAATTGTTCATGGGACTCGCTCCATTGGTATTGTGGGGATCTACGCTGTTCTGACGACAGCGGTCCCCAAGGATAGCAATGAAGCCGACGCGCGTGACGCGTCAAATGTCGGTCATAAGCAATTCCGTAGCGTGCGTGATTGAGAAAGACTCGCACGCTATCACCGGCGGCATATCACGCGTTCAGGCGCGTCCGCTGACCTCGCACACACGCTGCGCAATCGCCAGCGACGCCGTCAAACCCGGCGACTCGATACCGAACAGATTCACGAGACCGCGCACGCCATGCGCGGCGGGACCTTGAATCAGGAAGTCGGCGGCAGGCTCGCCCGGTCCCGACAGCTTCGGACGAATACCCGCATACGCCGGTTGCAACGCTTGATCGGGCAACGCAGGCCAGTAAGCGCGGATCGCCGCATAGAACGATTCGGCGCGCTGCGGATCGACGTCGTAGTTGATCGAATCGACCCATTCGACGTCCGGGCCGAAGCGCGCCTGGCCGCCGAGATCGATCGTCAGATGAACGCCGAGTCCCGCTTCGTTCGGCATCGGATAGATCAGCCGGTTGAACGGCGCGCGTCCCGAGATGCTGAAGTAGTTGCCGCGCGCGAGATAGAGCGGCGGCACGTGGCGCGCGTCGAGTCCGCGAATCTTGCGCGCGATCGCGTTCGCGTGCAGTCCGGCGCTGTTGATCACGCACGCGGCGCCGATCGTCGTTGGCGAGTTGCCGCCGACCTTGACGACGAAGCGGCCATTGACTGCCTCGATGGCTTCGACGGGCGCATGAAACGCGCAGATGGCGCCGTCGCGTTCGGCATCGCCGAGCAAGGCAAGCATCAACTGATGGCTGTCGACGATACCCGTCTGCGGCGAGAACACGGCTTCGACACATTGCAGCGCGGGTTCGAGCGCCTGCGCTTCCTCGCCGCTGATCCGCATCAGGTCGAGCACGCCGTTTTCCTTGCCGCGCGCCATGATGGCTTCGAGCTGGGGAATCTGGTTGCGCGCCGTCGCGACCAGCAGTTTGCCGCAGCGCTGATGCGGCACGCCGCGCTCCGCACAGTAGTCGTAGAGCATTTCGCGGCCGCGCACGCAGAGCGTCGCCTTGAGCGAGCCGCGCGGATAGTAGATGCCCGCGTGTATGACTTCGCTGTTGCGGGAACTCGTGCCGACGCCGATGGCTTCCGCCGCTTCGAGCACGATCACTTCACGTCCGCGCGCAGCCAGAGCGCGCGCGACGGCAAGACCGACGACACCTGCGCCGATCACCACACATTCGATCTGATCCATGTCCCTTGGACGCGGCCCGATGCACCGCGTTCTACCTCGTCGTCCACCAGGATTCCGATAGCGTGCGGCACCGTTTTACCCGTGACCGCGTGCTGTCGAACGCTTCACATGCACAATGCGAAATCGCCTGACACGCCACAGACACAAATGCCCGCAACCGGTTCGGGTTGCGGGCATCAATATGTGGGAACGCGTCGCGCGTTTGACTCAGTGTACGCCGACGACGCTCATTCCTGGTGAATTTGGCGGCCTCGCTTTTTCATGCGTTCCGCTCGCGCCACAACAGGCTTGATCAATCGGTCGCAGTTGTGCGTTTGAACAGATGGCGCACGTCGACATGCGCAACCGGCACCGTATAACCGCCCGTCGCGAACTGCTGCGGATACGCCGGCGCGTTCGGATTCAGGCTCAGTTCACCGCTCGCACGCGCTTGCGCCAGTTCCGTCCTCACCTCGGCGCGCGTCTTCGGACCGTTGACCGACGACGGCGTTTGCGTCGGCGCCGGGCTGTAACCGCTTGCGAATGCGGGTGCGGCGACCACTGCGGAAATCAACAACGCTGCAAGCGAAAGCTTCTTCATGATCGGTTCCTGGTGAAGTCCGGAAGAAACGCGGAGTGCGTTTCGATGGAGGCAGTCTAGTCTTCACCTATTGGTTTGCCGACCCTCATTAACGAAATTGACTGTTGTCGAAATCCGTTCAAGTAAGCAGTAAATCACCCTGTTTTTGGTATGAAATAGGCGCCTAATTGAAACAATGAACAGACCGCGCGCAGGCGGCCTGTTCGCAGAAACGGCGCGTGGCTCCTCAAAAACCGATCGGTTTGCGGCGTGAGTTGTAGTCAAGACGAATGTCGTCGGCGGCGATGTGATCGCGGCCCGCGATGCGCGCCGAGCCGAAGCCGTTCAGGATCGCGCGCCGCATTTCTCGCGGCGACGCCTGCATGAGCGCGTCGAGCGTGGCGCTGCCCAGTTCGGCGGGAAAGCGCTGTCCCCAGCCGTGCGCCGAGCGGATTTCGTCGTAGATCGACTGCGCGATGCGCCGCGCGCCGTCGCGGTCCGGCGGTGGAATTTCGTAGACGTTCATCCGGTTCATGATCGGCTCGGGAATCGCGCGCTCGTCGTTGGCCGTCGCGATCCAGATCACATGACCGGCGTTGATCGGAATTTCCGCGAATTCGTCGATGAAAGTCTGCGCGGTGTCGTGTTCGAGCAGCGCGTAGAGTGCGCCGAGCGGATCGTATTGCGAGTCGCCCGTCGCCTTGTCGATTTCGTCGACGGCAATCACCGGGTTCGCATAGCTGCCGTGCACGAGCGCGTCGAACACCTTGCCCGGCTTCGCGTTCTTCCATTGCGACGACGCGCCCGACAGAATCCACCCCGCCGTCAGCGAACTCATCGCGACGTAGTGATACGCGGTGCCAAGCATGCGCGAGAGCTGCTTCGCGAAATGCGTCTTGCCGATGCCGGGATCGCCGAGCAGCAGAATCGGCATCAGTTCGAGCCGGTCGTCGGTTTCGAGACACAGCGCGACCTGCTTGCGGATATCGTCGAGCGGCTCGGTGAAATTGGGCAGCGAGCCGATCAGATCGTCAATCGACGGCATGCGGTTCGGCTTCACGCAAAAACGCAGATTGCCGACCTTCAGCATTTTTTCGTACGTTGAACGCAGCGCATCGCTGGCGCCGTCGCCGAGATCGTTCAGCGCCGTCTCGACCTGCTCCAGGTCGTAGACCTTGCTGAACGATGCCACCGAGATTTCCTGCTTCACCATGGCCGTTGTCATCGCTTCACCCCGTCGAGTTGTTCTTGCAGACGCAGCGTCCGCGACGCCGCTCCTGTTTCAGTGTAACGACGGGAAAATCGCATGCAAGCCAGCAGCCACGCGGGTCTGCTGCTAATCGCACATGCCGGGCGAGGTGTTTGCTTGAATCGACACAAGCGCGTCCCTATCTGCAATGTAGTGTTACCGCCGCGCGCTGAACCTTGGTTCCAGATCGGGTGTCAGAAAACCGATATCTCGATAAAGCGTAAGATGGTCGGCGGTCGCAAGAAAGAACGCGCGGACATAGCACGCATCGGCGAAACGCAGCGATTCCGGAGACTCTTTGTACATGTGGAAAACCAGCCTCGTCGCCACCCTGCTCGGCGCCACGCTCATCGCAAGCGCCAGCACGGCCCAGGCACAACAGCGCAGTGCGCCGCCCGTCGTCAAATGGGAACTGCAGGTGATGCGCGACGGACAGCAGATCGATTCGTTCGACGGCACGACGACCGTCGGTCAGGCGCGCACCGACACGCATCATCACGTGGTTCAGAACAATGTCGGCTGCAAGGACGTGCCGGCGGGCAACATCGACCTGTCCCGCACGCTGACCGTCTCGCCGACGCAGGCGGACGCGTCGGGCGTGACATTCGCGATCGACGCCCAGGAAACGCTCCAGGAACCCGGCACCCGCGTCACGGACACCGGCTGCAAACTGCCGCCGCAGCCGCGTCAGGTGAGCGCGAATCATCCGGGGCTGAAAGTGCCGCCAGGCGACTGGACCTCATGGACGATCGTCGACAAAGACCCGAATCTCGTCTATCGCTTACGTGCAAGCGTCGCAAACAACCCGTGAACTCAACGAACGACGTGGATAACGCGGCATGCGAAACCCCGAAGAACTGATACGCGAAAACCTCGACCGGAAAGACTTCATCGCTGTGAGCTGGAACCTGCACAAAGGCCGCTCGCCCCTCGGCTTCCAGGCCTGGCAGGCGATGCAGCGCTGGGTGCAATCCGTGCATGCCGACGCGTATTTCCTGCAGGAAGCAATGGCTCGGCGGATGCCCGGCCCCGTGCTGGCCAGCACGTTCGGCGCGCGCATGGGCGATATCGACAGCGACGTGTGGCATTGCCAGGCGACGGAAATCGCCGACGCGCTGCAACTGCAGATCGCCCTCGGACCGAACGTGTTCAAGCCGTCGTGGCGGCACGGCAACGCGATCCTGTCGCCGCATCCGCTCGATCTCGGCGGACGCTGGGACATTTCCGCGCATCGCTTCGAGCGGCGCGGTTTGCTTGTGGCGCGCGCCACCTTCGGCGGCCATTCGGTGACGCTGCTGTGCGCGCATCTCGCGCTCACGCGTCAGGCGCGCTTGCGTCAAATGAACTGGATCGCGCACTGGATTTCGAAGGAAGCGCCCGACGGTCCGCTCGTGCTCGCGGGCGACTTCAACGACTGGCGCAACGATTCCGTGCCGCTCTTTCGCGAGCACGGTCTCGAAGAAGTGGCGACGCTGCTCGGCGAAACGGGCCGCACGTTCCCCGCGTTTTCACCCGCGCTCGCGCTCGACAAGATGTTCGTGCGCGGCATGAAACCCATCGAATGGATCCAGCCGGCGCAAGAGACCGCGTGGCTGTCGGATCACCTGCCGTATATGGCGCGGCTGCGCGTCGAATGAACGGATTGCAGCGTCAGTCGCGCTGCGGTTTCCAGTTGAGTTCGGCGCTGATCGCTTCGCCCGGCTGAAGCACGCGGTAGCCCGCGCGCTCGCGCATGTCTGCTTCAGCGTTGAAGCAGTCGGTCGTGTTCGTGACGGGCTCGACGCATAGCTGCACGTCGTTCGCGGGCGCGAACACCACCATGTGATCGAACGGCGCATCGGCCGTCATCGTCAGCGAGCGGCGCTCGTCCGGCCACGCGATCGTCGCGCTGCGCTTCCAGTTGGCGAAATTGTTGTCGAGGTCGAACGCGTCCGCGTTCATGCCGGTTTTGAGTGCATCGACGGCGGGATGCGAATCCAGATGCGTCGGCAGCACGTCGGCGTCGGCGTGCCACATGGCCTCGACATCCGCCGTGACCAGCGTGTTCGACGTGCGCGGATAGTACGGATGATGACCCATGCCGAACGGCATCGCGCTTTCCGACAGATTCTGCGCAGCCAGCGTCACGCGCAACGCATCGCCGATCAGTTCGATACGCTGGCTCGCGCGATAGTGAAACGGCCAGTCGCCACGCCTTTGCGAATCGGGTACGTGCTCAAACTGCAATTCGACACAACTCGACGTGCGCGCACCGACGCGCCACGGCCTGCGCCACGCATGGCCATGCAACGCGTGCGCGTAGCGGTTCCCATCCCCGCTCAGATCGAGCTCGCGTCCGTCGAACATGAAACGCGCGTCGCGTATGCGATTGCAATACGGAAAGAGCGGAAAGCTCGCCATCCGCAACGGATCGCGATCGGCGAGCGCAGCGCGCGTCGCGGGACGCAGCCAGTGCAGCACGCGCTGCGACGCGCCTTCGCGCACTACGCCGTAATAAGCGGCAATCGCTCCGCCCACGTTCGGCGCCACGACGAGCGTCGTCTCGCCGCTCGACAACACGACGAGCGAGGCATCGTCGATGCGCAGATCGGTGGCGGGATCGGCCGCGGACGAATGGAGAAAGGCTTCGCGCATAGTTGTTTGAGTGATCGTGGGCGGTTGCGAGATTCGGTGGGCGCCTCAATCGAAAACGCGAAAACCACGCGTAAAAAGCGCCCCTGCGCGAGCGAGAATCGCACGCCCAAATCTTTCGGTCAATATTATTAGTAATAAACTACCTCAAAGTCCGCCTCAACAAGCCGACGCCGCGAAGCGAAAATGCGGGGTTTGCGCGTGTTGTCCGGCGCATATTATTAGTGTTACCGTCGACACCACGATGCCTGCGGCATTCACCGTCAACGAGCCGCCGTTGCGCGGCCAGATCAATGAAAAAATCGACTCAACGCCGCCCGACGATGACCGATATCGCCAAGCTCACCGGCGTATCGCAATCGACCGTTTCGCTCGTTCTCAACAACGCGACCAGCGCCAAGTTTTCCGAAGCGACCCGCAACAAGGTGCTCAAGGCCGCGCAGGAACTCGGCTATCGCCTGTCCGCGCGCGAGCCGCTGCCGCCGTCGTCGGACGAACGCAACCTGATCATCTATCTCGCCGACGAAATCTCGACGAGTCCGCATCCCGTCGTGAACATCGACGGCGCGCGCGACGCCGCCTACGCGCACGGCAAGCTGCTCGCCGTCTACTCGACGCACGGCAACGCCGACATCGAGCAACAGGTTCTCGACGCCGTTCTGACGAGCCCAACCGTGTTCGGCGTAATCTACGCGACCGTCTACACGCGCAAGGTCGCGCTGCCCGCTGCGCTGTCGCGCGTGCCGACCGTCCTGCTGAACTGCTACACGAGCGAAGGCGGCCAGTCGTCGATCGTGCCCGCCGAAGTCGCGGGCGGCCACGTCGCGACGGAATTCCTGCTGCGCGCGGGACACCGGCGGATCGGCTACATCAACGGCGAGCACTGGCAGGACGCAGCCAAAGACCGCCTGAAGGGATACCGCACCGCGCTCGCCACCGCCGACCTGCCGTTCGCACCGGAACTGGTGCGCGACGGCGACTGGAGTTCGGGCACGGGCTTCGAACACACGCTGTCGCTGATGCGCGAGCCGCATCCGCCGACGGCCATCTTCTGTGCGAACGACCTGATGGCGCTCGGCGCGATCGAGGCGCTGAAACAGCTCGGCTATCGCGTGCCCGACGATGTCTCCGTGCTCGGCTACGACGACCAGGAAATCGCGCGCCACACGCATCCGCCGCTGTCGACGGTCGTGCTGCCGAACTACGAGCTGGGTCGCTGGGCCGTCGAAACGCTGCTCCAGGAAGTGCACAACCAGGCGGCGGGCGCGCCCGTGCGTCACCGGATGGTGAAGCTCGACGGTCCGTTGATCGAACGCGCGTCTGTCAGGGAAATTACCGAGGCAAAACACACAGCAATTAATATTATTAGTGATTGACCAATAATAATTCTCGATGAAATAATCGGCACGACCGGTCACCACCGAAGTGCCGGCGGCAGTTGAAGCACAAAAGCAAAACACACCAACTGAACTGGTACCTGGAGGAAGACATGGCGTCGCACAATCGGGATTCGCGCCGGCAACGGCTCCAGCCGCTCGCGGCGGCACTGCTGGCAATCGCTATGGGATTCGGCATGGCCTCGGCGCAGGCCGACGATCTGCCGAAGATCCCCACCAAGAAACCGCTGAAAGTCGGCTTCGCGCAGACGGAGAGCAACAATCCGTGGCGTCTCGCCGAAACGCAAAGCTTCAAGGACGTCGCCGCGAAGTGCGGCTGGCAGATGGTCATGACGGACGCCAACGGCTCCAACTCGAAGCAGGTGTCGGACATCCAGAGCATGATCGCGCAGCACGTCGATCTGCTCGTGTTCCCGCCGCGTGAAGAGAAGCCGCTCGCACCCGTCGTGCTGCAGGCGAAGAAGGCGGGCATCCCCGTGATTCTCGTCGACCGCAACGTCGATCAGTCCGTCGCGAAGGCGGGCCGCGACTACATCACGTTCATCGGCTCCGACTTCATCGATCAGGGCCACCGCGCCGCAGACTGGCTCGTCAAGGCGACAGGCGGCAAGGCGAAGATCATCGAACTCGAAGGCACGACGGGCGCGTCCGCTGCAAACGACCGCAAGAAGGGCTTCGACGAAGTGATCGCGAAGAATCCGGGCATGTCGATCATCGCGTCGCAAAGCGGCGACTTCGCGCGAGACAAGGGCCGTCAGGTGATGGAGACGCTGCTGCAGGCGCATCCCGATGTGACGGCCGTCTACGCACACAACGACGAAATGGCACTCGGCGCGATCGCCGCGATCAAGGCGGCCGGCAAGCAGCCGGGCAAGGACATCCAGATCGTCACGATCGACGGCACCAAGGGCGGCCTCGACGCGATCGCGGCGGGTGAACTCGGCGCGAGCGTGCAATCGAGCCCGTTCTTCGGCCCGCTCGCGTGCGATGTCGCGGAGAAATTCGCGAAGGGCGAAAAGGTGCCGACGTGGGTCAAGGTGTCCGACCGCTTCTACGACAAGGGCAACGTGAAGGAAAGCATGCAGTACGGCTACTGAGTAGCCAACGTGCAGCAAACCGGCGGGCGCTCCGCGTTCGCCGGCGATGACGCAGGGCTTCATCGAGGCGCACGCGCGCCCCGCTGACGGGAAGGGTTCGAAGCGACGTGTCCGTTGCGCGCGTTTTCGCGCTCGACAGGCCGTCGCTTCGCTTTGTCGGGCGTACCATGAACGTCGCGGCCTGACCGACAGCGCTGACCGTCAGCGATAAGTATCAGGAGACATACGTGACGCACCCCGACGCGCAGTCCGACGCCTTACCTTCTTCCCCATCTTCGTCCCGCGCGCCCCTGCTCGACATGCAGGGCATCGACATTTCGTTCGGCGGCGTGCCCGCGTTGCGCGGCGCGAATCTCAGCGTCGCCGCGGGCGAAGTGCACGCGCTGATCGGCCAGAACGGCGCGGGCAAATCGACGATGATCAAGATCCTCACGGGCGCGTACCGGCGCTCGGGCGGCAGCGTGCGCTTCGAGGGCCGCGAGATCGATTTCCGCACGCCGAAGGAAGCGCGCGAAGCAGGCATCAGCACGATCTATCAGGAGATCAATCTGGTGCCGTTCCGCTCGGTGGCCGAGAACATTTTTCTGGGCCGCGAGCCGCGCCGCTTCGGTCTGATCGACTGGCGCGAAGTGCAGAAGCGCGCGTCCGCGCTGCTCGAATCGTTCGGCTTGCAGATCGACGTGAGGAAGCCCGCGGGCAGCTATTCGACGGCGATCCAGCAGATGGTTGCGCTCGCGCGCGCGGTGTCGTCGGACGCGAAGATGGTCATCATGGACGAATCAACTTCGTCGCTCGACGAACGCGAAGTCGAACTGCTGTTCACCGTCGTGCGCAAGCTGCGCGACGACGGACGCGCGGTGATCTTCGTGTCGCATCGGCTCGACGAACTGTATGCGCTGTGCGACCGCGTGACGGTGATGCGCGACGGTCAGACCGTCGCACAAAGCGCGATGAAGGACATCGACAAGCGGCAACTCGTCACGACGATGCTCGGCCGCACACTCGCTGCCGTCGTGCAGGACGACAGCGCCGCGCGCGAGGCGAATCTCGCGCGACGCGGCGACAAGGCGATCTCGGCGCGTAACCTGTCCGCGCATCCGAAGGTGAGCGACGTCTCGCTCGACGTGCACGCGGGCGAAGCCGTCGGACTCGCTGGTTTGCTGGGGTCGGGCCGTACGGAAACGATGCGTCTTCTGTTCGGCGCGGATGCCGCGGAAAAAGGCGCGCTGTCGATCAACGGTGAGAACGTCGCGCTGAAGTCGCCGCAGGATGCGATTGCGCGCGGTCTCGCGTATCTCACGGAAGACCGCAAGGCGGAAGGCATCGTGCCGGACCTCTCCGTGCGCGACAACCTCACGCTCGTCTGTCTGCGCACGCTGTCGAAACACGGCGTCGTCGATGTGAAGAAACAGCAGGCGATCGTCGAGCGCTTCATCGCGTCGCTCGGCATCAAGCTGCGCTCGCCCGATCAGCCGATCCGCGAACTGTCGGGCGGCAATCAGCAGAAGGTATTGCTCGCGCGCTGGCTCGCCGCGCAGCCGTCGCTGCTGCTGCTCGACGAACCGACGCGTGGCATCGACGTCGGCGCCAAAGCCGATGTCGCGAAGATCGTGCGCGAATTGCGCGACGAAGGCATGGCGGTGCTGCTGTCCGCATCGGAACTCGAGGAACTGACGGCCGTGGCCGATCGCGCGGTCGTGATCCGCGATGGCCGCACGGTCGCCGAACTGGATGGCGCGCAAATGAGCGAGTCCGCGATCATGGACGCGATTGCGTACGGCAGCGCGGGCACCTCGCAACTGGCCGAAGCGGCCGAAGTGGCAGCCCATTCCGCCCATCTCAACGATGCACAGGAGGACGAGCGTCATGGCTCATGAGTCGCCGCTCGCTACATCAGCGACAGCAACGGCCGCAGCGCCCGCTGCATCGACGGTGAAGAAGAAACGCCGTATCGCGATTCAGCGCGAGATCGTCGTGCTGCTCGCGATGCTCGTGTTCAACCTGCTGTTCACCCAGCACTTCTGGTCGCTGCAGACCTTTAACGTCAATCTGACGCAGGTCGTGACGATCGTGATCGTCGGCATCGGCATGACGCTGGTCGTCGCGACAGGCGGCATCGATCTGTCAGTGGGCGCATCGATGGCGATTGCGGGCGCGATCGCGCCGATGCTCTTCATGCACATCGAAGGGCCAACGGGCATCGCGCTCGCCTTCGTGCTGCCGATTCTCGCGGCTGCCGTTTGCGGCGTGTTCAACGGCTTTCTCGTGACGAGGCTCGCCGTGCAGCCGATTGTCGCGACGCTCGTGCTGTTCATCGCCGGACGCGGCATCGCGCAGGTCGTCACCAATGGCAGCCTGCAGGCGTTCAACAATCCCGCGTTTCAGTGGATCGCGCTCGGCAAGGTCGCGGGCGTGCCGTTCCAGGTGCTGCTGATGTTCGCGCTCGTTGCGCTGTTCGCGTGGATCGTGAGAAAGACGCTGTTCGGCCAGTATCTGCTCGTCACGGGCGGCAACGAGAAATCCGCGTATCTGAGCGGCGTGCCGACTGCGCGCGTGAAGATGATCGCGTACACGCTGTGCGCGGCGCTGTCGGGTCTCGCGGGGCTGATTTCGATTTCGGTGAATTCGTCGTCGGATGCGAACGTGGTCGGGCTCGGCATCGAACTCGATGCAATCGCGGCCGTCGCGGTCGGCGGCACGGCGCTGACGGGCGGCAAGGCGTATATCGGCGGTACGCTGATCGGCGCGCTGATCATCCAGTTGCTTCGCTACACGCTGCTCGCGCACGGCATTCCCGATGCCGCCGCGCTCGTCGTCAAGGCGGGCATCATCATCGCGGCCGTGTACGTGCAGCGGCGCTCGCGC
The DNA here is from genome assembly GCF_030412785.1 of Paraburkholderia sabiae. Taxonomy (NCBI): domain Bacteria; kingdom Pseudomonadati; phylum Pseudomonadota; class Betaproteobacteria; order Burkholderiales; family Burkholderiaceae; genus Paraburkholderia; species Paraburkholderia sabiae. The sequence continues at coordinate 114,021 of NZ_CP125295.1, read as the reverse complement.
TGAACGAACTGGGAACAACCATCCGATGAAAAAGAATCTGCCCATTCTCATCGCGCTCGGCGCGCTGATCGTGCTCGGGCTCGTGCGCTACGAGCATTTCGCTTCCGAGTACAACATCACGTCCTTCTGGCGCTACAACTCGATGTTCGCGCTGATTTCCGTGGGCATGGCCTTCGTGATCATCACGGGCGGCATCGATCTGTCCGTCGGCACGGTCGCGGCGATGTCGAGCGTCGTCGCGGCGCTCGCGAGTCCGTACGGCGGCTGGGTCGCGGTGTTCGCCGGCGCGGGCGCGGGACTGCTGGTCGGCGTGCTCAACGGCATCATCATCACGCGCATGAAAATCCTGCCGTTCATCACGACGCTCGCGACGAGCCTCGGCGCGCACGGTCTCGCGCTGCTGCTCGGCAAGAACGACGCGGTGTCGATTTCCTCCGATACGAACTTCGCGAACTTCGGCCAGGGCGATCTGTTCGGCCTGCCGATTCCCGGCCTGATCGCGCTCGTCGCGGCCGTCGTGGGCTGGCTCGCGCTGCGCAGCACGCGCTTCGGACGGCATTCTCTGGCGATCGGCGGCAGCGAGGAAGCGGCGCGTCTGATGGGACTGAACGTGAATCGCACGCTGATCGCCGTGTACGCGGTTAGCGGCCTGCTCGCCGGGCTGGCGGGCGTGATCCTCGCCGCGCAGTTCGGCGCGGGACAGCCGAACGAAGGCGTCGGCTGGGAGCTGTTCGCGATTTCGGCAGTCGTGCTCGGCGGCACGCTGCTGACGGGCGGCGAAGGTTCGATCGCAATGACGATTGCCGGCGTGCTGCTGCTCGGCCTCGTGTTCAATCTGCTGAACTTCGAAAACGGGCTCGGGTACATCAGCTTGTCGGCGTACTGGCAATCGGTGATACGCGGCGTGTTTCTGCTGCTCGTGATCGTGCTGCAGGCGCGTGTGCTCAAGCAGCGCGCGCACAAGCGCAGTGAGCCGGACGCGGGCGCTGGGCAAACGGCGGCGTGACGTGCGCTCCAACGGGCGCAAGCGGGAGTAAGATCGCGGTTCTGCCTTCATTTCCCGCTCAACGCGCCGCCGTCTCGCGCGGCAAATCGTCGCCATGCACCACTATCTGCCGATCCTGCTGCAAATCGCCATCGTCTATCTGATCGCGCTGATCAGTCCCGGTCCGAACTTCTTCATGATCACGCAGCTGTCGCTGGCGGGCCGCCGTGGACTCGGCGCAGCATCGGCGCTCGGCGTCGGCACCGGGTCGACGATCTGGGCATCGCTGGCGATGCTCGGCTTCGCGACCGTGCTGCAGCAGATCGACTGGCTTTATAACGGCATCCGGATCTCGGGCGCGATCTATCTGGTGTGGTTCGGCATCAAGCTCGTGCGCGCGAGCACGAAGCGCGGCGAACCGATCGTCGTGAACGTCGAAACGCCTGTCGCCAACGATCGCGGCGCGTATTTCCGCGCGTGGCGCTCGGGCATGCTCACCTGCCTGACGAATCCGAAGTCATGCGCGTTCTGGACGTCCATCTTCGCGACGCTGTTTCCCGCGCATCCGCCGCTTTGGTTCTACGGCGTGGCGCTCGCGATGATCGGCATGATGTCGGTCGGCTGGTACGGCAGCGTCGCGCTGATGTTCGCGACGGAGCGCACGCAACGCGGCTATCGCCGCCTGCGCCGGCCGATCGACGGCGTATGCGGCGCCGTGCTCGTCGGTCTCGGCGCGAAGCTCGCGGCCGAAAGCTGAACGCGCGACGAGGAGGCACAAGCCTGATTTCGCTCAGGTTTCCAGCTTCGCCGGAAGGGTCAATGCTGCAGCGCGCGATACGTTTCCGGTATTATTCCGAGATAGCGCCTACCAGCGCCTGTTTTCGCTGAAAAGCTGCCATCACCAGATGGCCGACGGGCAAGCGCCCGCCGCGACTCGGCGAGACCCGCCGGGAAACACCCACACGGGTCATCCGGGCACAGACCCGGCGCCGTACCACCCCAGCAGTACACCCTTGCCGCGCCGTGGTTGACCGTTCCGGGCGAAACCGGACCTCTCAGCCGCGCCGGCGCATGACGACCCGCTGGACAGACCACATCCACCGCCCAACCCGCCGCGGCAATGCCCGAGCCGGTAACGCGGTAAAATAGCGGATTGCGCATCATTCCCCGTCGATGACGACAAGGAACGATGCATCGCCTTTGCCGTGCCGGCCCCGCTTTTTGTGTGGCCGACCTTGTTTTCGCACCATCGAAGAAGCCATGAGCAACCTGAATCCACAAACCGTCCTGAGCGTCCATCACTGGACCGATACGCTTTTCAGCTTCACCTGCACGCGCGATGCGTCGTTCCGCTTCGAAAATGGCCAGTTCACGATGGTCGGTCTCGAAGTCGACGGCAAGCCGCTGATCCGTGCATACAGCATGGCTAGCGCCAATTACGAAGAGAATCTCGAATTCCTGAGCATCAAGGTGCAGGACGGCCCGCTGACGTCGCGCCTCCAGCATCTGAAGGTCGGCGACCAGGTTCTGATCGGCAAGAAGCCGACGGGCACGCTGATGGCCGACAACCTGCTGCCCGGCAAGACGCTGTGGCTGCTGTCGACGGGCACGGGTCTCGCGCCGTTCATGTCGATCATCAAGGATCCGGACGTTTACGACCGCTACGACCGCGTGGTGCTGACGCACACCTGCCGTTTCGTCGACGAACTCGCGTACAAGGAATACATCACGGATCACCTGCCGGCGCACGAGCACCTCGGCGAACTGATCCAGGAAAAGCTGGTGTACTACCCGACGGTGACGCGCGAGCCGTTCGCGAACCGTGGCCGTATCACGGACCTGATCGAAACGAAGAAGCTGTTCGACGATCTGGATCTGCCGCACTTCTCGCTCGAAAACGACCGCGTGATGCTCTGCGGTAGCCCGCACATGCTGCGCGACACGCGTGAACTGCTCGACAGCCTCGGCTTCCAGGAAGGCAGCAACAACAATCCTGGCCATTACGTCGTCGAAAAGGCGTTCGTCGGCTAAGCAAGCCGCCGTGCACGCTTCGGCGGGACGTCACTGACGCTCCCGCCCGCTGGAAACACCCGAAACCGGAGCCTTCGCGCTCCGGTTTTTCTTTTTGCGCGACGCGTTTTGAGCTCGAATCGCGCGTGACGTGCGCGAGGTTAACACCGACGAAAACGCGTTTCGCGCATCCCTTCCGACGTCGGATATCGGGTTACAAACTCGATGCGCTTAAGTTTACTTTTCATGTAGGCATTTTTCCTACATCCGTCGAACGTTTACCTCAATAATTACGCCGACTATGCGCTACAACCCGCAAAAATCGGGCGTTTTTTCTTTTTTTGCGATATGATCCATCACAACGGCATTTGACAGACTTTTAACAAAATCGTCTTCTATTTGTTACAGAATGTAAATCTCGTTACGCACAGACGTAGCGTTTTTCCGTCGCGATACTTCCTGCGACGGACACATCTGGGGGTCAGGGTTCGTATGCGTTCTTACGTCTATATGCTGCCGATGCGTCGCTGTGACGCCGGCCATTTCGTTTCGTGAGCGGGGCTGTGGAAACATCCGTCGTCGTGCCGATGCACGGGCACGGCTCGGCCGCCCGCGCGGGTGACGCACAGCGCGCGTCGGGCGTGCGTGCGAGCCGCGCCGCCAAAGCGCCGCTTGCCGCCAGCGCAGCGACGCGGACAGCATCGGGCGACGAAGTCACGCGTCTGAAAGCACGTGTGCGCGAACTGGCCTCGGAACTGACACGCACAGAGGAAGCCACGCGCCACCGCGTCGCGCAGGAACTGCACGACAGCCTCGGCGCCGAAGTCACGGCTGCGCGCTTCGCGCTTGCAAACGTCGAAACGTGGCTGCCCGCCGACGCCCCGCCCCAATGCACGACCGCCCTCGAAACCGCGCAGCGTTCGCTTGAAGCCGTCACGGAAGCCGCGCAACAGGCCGTCACCGAATTGCACGCGCCGACGCTCGACAAGGGCATCGTTTGCGCGCTGTCGCACTGGACCAACACCTTCGCCGCTCGCACGGGCCTGCGCATGAGCTTCGTGTGCGCCGCCGATGTGCGTCTCACGCGCCTGTCCGCCGACGCATCGCTCGCCGTCTTCCGCGTCGCCCAGGAAGCACTGAACAACGTCGCGAAGCATGCGCGTGCGTCGGGCGCCGACATGCGCATCGAAACGACTGCGCATCATCTGAGCATCGTCGTCAGCGACGACGGCATCGGCATTCCGCCGCACGCCGGACAGGACGAGCGCCAGTTCGGACTGGCGGGGATGCGTGCACGCTGCAATGCGTTCGACGGCGAGCTGAAGGTCGCCGCGTCGGGCGGCGACACGCGCGGCACGACCGTGCACGCGCGCTTCGAATGGAAAGCGCTGATGGGCAATGCTTCGCGCCCGCGCGCGCGCCGCACCGCCATTCGCCTGTGATCCTTTGCCTTCGCCGCTTGCCCCGCCCGTTCTTGAACACTGACCGTCCGTTATGACTCTGCGCATTCTGATTGCCGAAGATCACGCCATCGTTCGACAGGGCGTTCGGCAGCTGCTGATCGACCGCGGCGTCGCCGACGACGTCGCCGAGGCGCAGACGGGCACCGAAGTGCTCACGGAAGCGTCGAAGCATGTGTTCGACGTGATCCTGCTCGATATCTCGTTGCCGGACATGAACGGCGTCGAAGTGCTCAAGCGTCTGAAGCGCAAGCAGCCGCGCGTTCCCGTGCTGATGTTCTCGATGTATCGCGAGGATCAGTACGCGGTGCGCGCGCTGAAGGCAGGCGCGGCGGGCTATCTGTCGAAGACGGGCGACGCCACGCAGATGATCGCTGCGATCCAGCAAGTCGCGGCGGGCCGCAAATACGTGAGCCCGGCGATGGCGGAAGCGCTAGCCGACTACGTTTCCTTCGACGGCGAGCAGCTGCCGCACGAAAAGCTCTCCGACCGCGAATACCAGACGCTGTGCATGCTCGCGTCGGGCAAGCGTCTGACGGATATTGCGATCGCGCTGTCGCTGTCGGTGAAGACGGTGAGCGTCTACCGCACGCGGCTGCTCGAGAAGATGAAGCTGCGCAACAACGCCGAACTCACCTTCTACGTGATGAGCAATCGCCTCGTCGACCTGAATCCGGCGATGACGGCCTGATCTCACGCGCCGCGCTCGCGGCGCCTTGGCGCACCTTGGCACTGCGCACCTGAAAGGGCTTGCCGGCCCACTTCCGCTAAAATTGCGGGTTTTCCCGACATTGGGCGCGCCCACGCGCGTGCTTCACAGGAGACCCCGCCAAATGTCCCTCTTTCGTAAGAAGAACGTCGAGCACATGATCGCCGGCGCGCAGGCTGCCGGCCTGAAAAAAGCGCTCGGCGCGCTCGATCTGACTTTTCTCGGCGTCGGCGCCATCATCGGCACCGGCATTTTCGTGCTGACGGGCACGGGTGCCGTACAGGCCGGCCCGGCGCTGATGCTGTCGTTCATCATCGCGGCCATCGCGTGCGGCTTCGCTGCGCTCGCCTACGCCGAATTCGCCTCGACGATTCCCGTCGCCGGCTCGATCTACACCTATTCGTACGCGACGCTTGGCGAACTGGCCGCGTGGATCATCGGCTGGGACTTGATGCTCGAGTACGGGCTGGCGACGTCGGCGGTATCGGTCGGCTGGTCCGGTTATCTGCAGTCGCTGCTGTCGGGCTTCGGCGTATCGCTGCCCGTCGCGCTGACGGCGGCGCCCGGCGCGCTGCCCGGCCACGAGACGCTGTTCAATCTGCCGGCGTTCCTCGTCATGATGGCGATCACGACGCTGCTGTCCGTCGGCGTGCGCGAATCGACGCGTGTGAACAACCTGATGGTCGCGATCAAGGTGACGGTGGTGCTGCTGGTGATCGTCGTCGGCGTGTTCCATGTGAAGCCCGAGAACTGGCATCCGTTCATGCCGCACGGTTTCAGCGGCGTCTTCGGCGCGGCGGCCGTGATGTTCTTCGCGTTCATCGGTTTCGACGCGGTGTCCTCGGCGGCCGAGGAAGTGAAGAATCCGAAGCGCGATCTGCCCATCGGCATCATTGCGTCGCTGGGCGTGTGCGCGGTGCTGTATGTGGCCGTGGCGGCTGTTGTGACGGGCATCGTTCCGTTCGGGCAGTTCGCCAACATTTCGCATCCCGTTTCGTATGCGCTGCAGGTCGCGGGTCAGAACTGGGTCGCCGGTTTCATCGATCTCGGCGCGGTGCTCGGCATGCTCACCGTGATTCTCGTGATGGCTTATGGGCAGACGCGGGTGATCTTCGCGATGTCGCGGGATGGTTTGCTGCCGGCCGGTTTGTCGAAGGTGCATCCGAGGTTTGCTACGCCGTTTGCGACGACCTGGATCGTCGGGATTGTGTTTGGGCTGATCGGCGCTTTGGTGCCGCTGAATGTGCTCGCTGAGCTGATCAACATCGGCACGTTGGCGGCGTTTTCGATGGTGTCGATTGCGGTGCTCGTTTTGCGTCGGACGCATCCGGAGTTGCCGCGGGCGTTCCGGTGCCCCGGCGTGCCGGTTGTGCCTGTTCTCGCTGTCGGCTCCTGTCTGTTTTTGATGGTGAACCTCAGCGCTGTTACCTGGATCGCGTTTGTGGTCTGGTTGGTCGTTGGGATGGTTGTTTATTTTGGTTATTCGCGGAAGCATTCGAAATTGGCCCGTCCGGGCCGGTGATACTTGGCTCAGCTCTTCGCTGGCATCCGCGTTTTCGTATCGGTTTGCTAGCGTCGCCCCTGTGCGGGGCGGCACCTACTTTTCTTTGCAGCGGTGTACAGACTGGAGACATAGCTGACAGGTGTACAGGGACATGGTTGACACTTTCGGGTAATCAAACGCCCGGATTCAACCATGCCCTGGGAAGCAAAAAACACCATGAATCTCCGCGAAGAATTCGTCAGCCTGGCCGCCACACAGGCCCTGTCATTCAGCGAGCTATGCCGGCGCTACCGGATCAGCCGCCAGACCGGCTACAAGTGGCTGGACCGTCACAAGGCCGAAGGCCCCGGCGGGCTGGCCGACCGCTCCCGACGCCCGCACCACAGCCCCCTGCGCTCACCTGAACACATCGAAGCGCGGGTGCTGGAACTGCGTCGCGAACATGGCTGGGGCGGACGCAAGATCGAACGGCGCCTGAAGGATCTGGGCGAGACAGAGGTGCCCGCGCCCGCCACGATCACCGAAATCCTGCGCCGCCATGGGCTCATCGATGAACAGGCGTCGCAGCAGCGCCAGCACTGGCAGCGCTTCGAGCACGCGCATCCGAACCTGCTGTGGCAGATGGACTTCAAGGGCGACGTCCAGACGCTGAAGGATGGGCGCTGCATGCCGCTGACGGTCATCGACGATCACTCGCGCTACAACCTCGTGCTGAGCGCCTGCTCGCGTACGACCACACAGGTCGTGCAGGCCGAGCTTGAGCGCGCGTTCCGCTGCTACGGGCTGCCCGCGCGCATCAACACCGACAACGGCGCGCCGTGGGGCTCGCCCAGCGCGCCGGGGCAGCTCACCGAACTCGCGGTCTGGCTGATCCGGCTGGGCATCCTGGTGAGCTACAGCCGGCCGTATCACCCGCAGACCAATGGTAAGGACGAACGGTTTCACCGCACGCTGAAGGCCGAAGTGCTGGACCGGCAGGCCTTCAGCACACATGCGCACATGCAGCAGGCACTGGATCGCTGGCGGCACGTGTACAACGTCGAACGTCCGCACGAGGCACTCGGGATGGCCACGCCCATCACGCGCTACGCGTGTAGCCTGCGCGCGATGCCCGAGCGGGTGCCCGAGCCCGAATACGGCCCCGGCGATGAAGTGTTGCGGGTCAATGCCAGCGGCGTGGTGCGCCTGCGCGGCCAGAAACTGAAGCTGTCGATCGCGCTCAAGGGGCTGCAGGTAGCCGCCCGCATGAGCGAGAAGGAAGACGGGGTGATCGAGATCTGGTTCGCCCATCAGCGGGTCGCAAAACTTGACCTGAAGACTCCCAAACCCTGACCATCAGGTGTCAACGATGTCCCCGTACAGGTGTCAACCATGTCTCCAGTCTGTACACAGCGGCAAAGAAAAGTAGGCAAAAGAAAGCCGCTTTTGAACCTCCGGTGCCTGCCAGGATAGCGCTGCGGCATGCCGCAGTTGAGCTGTCGCGCAGCAACGTCCGCACTCTGTAGAAAGCCCGCAGTCGACCGCGCACGGCGCGAAAACCCACACCGTTTGGAACACATACCGCCGCAATCAGAGCGACGGCAAACACACAAAAACAAGCCGGCCGAATGTGCCCCAAGTGGATGTCATCTTTCGCGCCGCGCACACCTCACTGCGGGCTTTCTACGGAGTGTTGGCGTGGCTGCGCGACCGCTCAAAGAACGTGTGCCGTAGCGTTATCCTGGCAGGCACCGGAGGTTTAAAAGCGGCTTTCTTTTGCCTACTTTTCTTTGCCGCTGCAAAGAAAAGTAGGTGCCGCCCCGCACAGGGGCAACGCGAGAAGCACCGCTACGAAATCGCGGATGCCAGCGCAGCAGCAAAAAGCAAAGACAAGAATGGCGACTAGCGTCGAAGACAAAAAAAATCACCGCACTGCAACATCCTCCCATCTGCAACCATCCAAACGCCGCAGGCATAACTTCGAACGCCGTAGGCACAGTTCCCCCATAGCCGCCTCTCGTTTTTTGTGTTTTACTTTTCGACACAAACAAAAAAAGCAACAAAGAAAAGCAACAGCACCCAACCGATCCGGACCCTCCCAGGCAGGCAAGCGGTAGGTAGTTGAATGCGGGCCCGAGCCGGTCTCGCCCCATCCGGGGCATAAATCCAGGGGCGTCCCCAAGGAGACAGTTCATGGCGATCAGCATCAGTCTGACGGTGAACGGTTCACCCGTTACCGCGAACGTCGAGCCGCATACCCTGCTTGTCCAGTTTCTACGCGAACAGTTGCGGCTGACGGGAACGCACGTCGGCTGCGATACCGCGCAATGCGGCGCGTGCACGATTCATCTGAACGGCCGCGCCATCAAGTCCTGCAACATGCTCGCCGTGCAGGCCGAGGGCCAGGAAGTCACCACGATCGAAGGGCTGTCGCAAAACGGCGAACTGCATCCGATGCAAGCCGCTTTCCGCGAATGCCACGGCCTCCAGTGCGGCTTCTGCACGCCCGGGATGGTGATGAGCGCGACCGCACTCGTCGCGGCGAACCCGAATCTCACCGAAGACGAAGTGCGTCGTCAGCTCGACGGCAACCTGTGCCGCTGTACGGGCTATCACAACATCGTCAAGGCCGTCGTTCTGGGCGCGCAAGGCATGAAAGCCGGCGCGCCATCGAAAGCCGCCACGACCGTCTGAGGAGCCCGCCATGAACGCACCCGATTCGCATCGCATGGTGGGCATGCCCGTCAAGCGCAAGGAAGACTATCGCTTCCTCACGGGCAACGGCCAGTACACCGACGACATCGTTCTTCCCGCGCAGACCTACGCCGTCTTCCTGCGCTCGCCGCACGCGCACGCGCGCATCAAGAGCATCGACACGTCGGCGGCAAAGCAGTCGCCCGGCGTCGTCGCGATTTTCACTGGCGCCGATCTCGCCGCTGAGAATGTCGGCGGACTGCCGTGCGGCTGGCTGATTCACAGCGTCGACGGCAAGCCGATGCACGAGCCGCCGCATCCCGTGATTGCGCATACGAAAGTGCTCCACGTCGGCGACCAGGTCGCGCTCGTCATCGCCGATTCGGTGAAGGCCGCGAAAGATGCCGCCGAGCTGATCGAAGTCGATTACGACGAGCTTCCCGCCGTGATCGACACCACGCACGCCGCCGACGCCGGCCAGCCCGCCGTGCACGACGAAGTGCCCGACAACACCTGCTACACATGGGGCCACGGCGACAAGGCCGCGACCGATGCCGCGTTCGCGAAAGCGCATCACGTGACGACGCTCGACATCGTCAACAATCGCCTCATTCCGAACGCAATCGAGCCGCGCGCCGTCAACGCGAGCTACTCGCCGCAGGACGACAGCTACACCGTCTACGTCGCGAATCAGAATCCGCACGTCGAACGGCTGCTGATGGCCGCGTTCGTGCTGTCGCTGCCGGAATCGAAAGTTCGCGTGGTCGCACCGGATGTCGGCGGCGGCTTCGGCTCGAAGATTTTCCTGTACGCGGAAGACGTCGCGCTGACGTGGGCGTCGAAGAAAATCCGCCGTCCGGTGAAGTGGACGGCCGAGCGTTCCGAAGCATTTCTCTCCGACGCTCACGGCCGCGATCACGTGACGAAAGCCGAACTCGCGATGGACGCCGACGGCAAGTTCCTCGCGATGCGCGTCCACACGATCGCGAACATGGGCGCGTATCTGTCGACGTTCGCCTCCAGCGTGCCGACCATCCTCTACGCGACGCTGCTCGCGGGCCAGTACGCGACGCCCGCGATCTACGCCGAAGTGAAAGCGGTCTTCACGAACACCGTGCCCGTCGATGCCTATCGCGGCGCGGGACGTCCTGAAGCGACATATGTGGTCGAGCGTCTCGTCGAAACAGCCGCGCGCGAGATGAAGATGGATCCCGCTGCGATCCGCCGGCTCAACTTCATCCGTTCGTTCCCGTACGCGACGCCCGTCGGTCTCACCTACGACACGGGCGACTACGAAACCTGCCTCGCCCGCGCACTCGAACTCGCGGACGTACAAGGCTTCGACGCGCGCCGCCAGGAATCGGAGAAGAACGGCAAGCGACGCGGCCTCGGCTACTCGTGCTACATCGAAGCGTGCGGCCTCGCGCCGTCGAACATCGCGGGCGCGCTCGGTGCGCGCGCGGGCCTGTTCGAAGCAGGTGAAGTGCGCGTGCATCCGACTGGCTCCGTCACCGTCTTCACCGGCTCGCACAGTCACGGCCAGGGCCACGAGACGACGTTCGCGCAAGTCGTGTCCGATCGCCTCGGCGTGCCGCTCGACAACATCGAGATCGTGCACGGCGACACAGGACGCATTCCGTTCGGCATGGGCACGTATGGCTCGCGGTCGATCGCAGTCGGCGGCTCGGCGATCATGAAGGCGCTCGACAAGATTGAATCGAAAGCGAAGAAGATCGCGGCGCATCTGCTCGAAGCATCGGCGGACGACATCGAGTTCAAGGACGGCACATTCCGCGTCGCAGGCACGGACCGCACGAAGACCTTCGCCGACGTGTCGCTCGCGGCCTACGTGCCGCACAACTATCCGCTCGACAAACTCGAACCGGGCCTCGACGAAAGCGCGTTCTACGATCCGACCAACTTCACGTATCCGTCGGGCGCGTATATCTGCGAAGTCGAAGTCGATGTGGATACAGGCGAAACGCGCATTCACCGCTTCACCGCCGTCGACGACTTCGGCAACGTGATCAATCCGATGATCGTCGAAGGACAGGTGCATGGCGGTCTCGGTCAGGGCATCGGTCAGGCGATGCTCGAGCGCTGCGTGTACGACAACGAAAGCGGCCAGTTGCTGTCGGGTTCGTACATGGACTACGCGATGCCGCATGCGTCCGATCTGCCGGCGTTCACCGTCGAAACCGCGAAGGGCACACCGTGCACGCACAATCCGCTCGGCGTGAAGGGCTGCGGCGAAGCGGGTGCGATCGGTTCGCCGCCCGCCGTGATCAACGCGATCATCGACGCGCTCGCGCCGCTCGGCGTCACGGACTTGCAGATGCCTGCCACACCGCATCGCGTGTGGTCCGCGATTCACGCCGCGCAACACTCACGTCCCTGAGCGGAGGCCGACATGTATTCATTCGACTATCAACGTGCAGCCGATCCGAAAAGCGCCGTCGATGTGCTGACGGCCGACAGCGAAGCGAAGTATCTGGCGGGCGGACAAAGCCTCTTGCCGACGATGCGCCTGCGTCTCGCGCAACCGTCGAAGCTGATCGACGTCACGCGCATTCCGCAGTTGAAAGAGATTCGCGTCGAGCCAACGAAGGTGACGATCGGCGCGGCCGTCTGTCATGCGGACGTGGCGAATAACGCGGACGTGCAGCGCGTGTTGCCTGTGCTCGCGTTTGTCGCCGGCCACATCGGCGACAGACAGGTGCGCTCGCTCGGCACGATCGGCGGATCGATCGCGAACAACGATCCGGCGGCGGATTATCCCGCTGCCGTGCTCGGACTCGATGGCACGGTTGTCACCGACCGGCGTCGCGTGTCCGCGGCGGATTTCTTCGTCGGCATGTACGAGACGGCGTTGCAGCCCGACGAACTGATCGTCGCCGTCGAGTTTCCCGTGCCGGAAAAGGCGGCGTACGAGAAGTTCAGGAATCCCGCGTCGCACTTCGCGCTGACGGGCGTGTTCGTCGCCAAGACTGCGAGCGGTGTGCGCGTGGCGATCACGGGCGCGGCGTCATCGGTGTTTCGCGCGACGGACATGGAGAACGCGCTCAGCGCGAACTTCACGGAAGCGGCCGCGCGCGGCGTGACGATCGCACCCGACGACCTCAACACCGACATGCATGCGAGCGCCGAATATCGCGCTCACCTGATACCGGTGCTGACGGCGCGCGCGGTGCGGGCGGCGCTCGGGTAACGAACGCGGCAAGCCACGAAGCGTTCGACCGACATGAGGCCCGGCGCGTCCGGGCCGTTTCGTTTTCCGGTTTCTTCAGCGTTTTCAGGGAGAACCATGCAGCCCGCTTCAATCGACGACACCCTCGCCCAGCTCACCGCGCAAGGCTACTTCGCGAGCCGCGAACTGGCGACTGCGCTTTTTCTCGCGCTGCGGATGGAACGGCCGCTGTTCGTCGAAGGCGAACCGGGCGTCGGCAAGACGGAACTGGCGAAGGCGGCGGCCGGGTTGCTCGGCACGTCGATGCTGCGGCTGCAATGCTACGAAGGACTCGATACGGCAAGCGCGCTGTACGAGTGGGACTATCCGCGGCAGATCATGGCGTTGCGGCTCGCGGAAGCGTCGGGTGAGAAGCCTGACAGCAGCACGCTGTATCGCGACGAATTTCTGTTGAAGCGCCCTTTGCTGCAAGCGCTGTTGCCCGACGAACATCATCCCGGCGCGCGGCGCGTGCTGCTGATCGACGAAATTGATCGCGCCGACGAACCGTTCGAAGCCTTCCTGCTCGAACTGCTGTCCGACTTTCAGGTGTCGATTCCCGAATACGGCACAGTGCGCGCCGAGCATCCACCGCTTGTCGTGATGACGTCGAACCGCACGCGCGAAGTGCACGATGCGTTGAAGCGGCGCTGTCTGTATCAATGGATCGGCTATCCGGAGCGCGCACGCGAGCTGGCCATCGTCGCGGCGCGCGCGCCCGAAACCAGTGAAGCGCTGCAACGGCGTGCCGTCGATTTCGTGCATCGTCTGCGCGGCATGGATCTGTTCAAGGCGCCCGGCATCGCGGAAACGATCGACTGGTGCCGTGCGCTCGCCGCGCTCACGGTCACCGAACTCGATCCGCAATCGGTGCAGGACACGCTCGGCGTGCTGCTCAAGTATCAGGACGATCTCGCGCGCTTCGATGCCGACGAGATCCGGCAATGTCTCGCGGCGGCGGAGTAGCGTCGATGTTCGCCGCTCACCACAACGAATCCGCGACGCTCGCGCGCAATGTCGTTCATTTCGTACGTCTGCTGCGCGGCGCGGGTCTGCCGATGTCGCCCGCTCAGGCCGTCGATGCGCTCGACGCGTTGCGCTGGATCGATCTCGACCGGCGCGACGACGTGCGTGCGGCGCTTGCCGCGTTGCTCGTATGCGCGCCCGACGAGCGCGATCTCTTCAATGCCGCGTTCGATCTGTTCTGGCGTGATCCCGACTGGGAGGGCAAGCTGCGTGCGCTGCTGCTGCCGAAGGTGACGAGCGGCATGCCGCCGCCGAAGCGCAACAACCGACTCGCCGATGCGCTCGCCGTGCATCAGGCGAAGCAGCTCAAGCAGGCCGCGCAATCCGGCGACAAGGACAGGCACGAGTTGCACGCGCACGTGACGTTCAGCGCGGAAGAGCGTCTGCGTCATCGCGATTTCGACACGTTGACGGCCGACGAATGGCGCACGCTACGTCATCTGATTCGCGGGCAGCGTCTGCCGCTTGCGATGGAACCGACGCGGCGGCTGAAAGCGGCATCGCACGGCACGCATGCCGATCTGCGCGCGAGCGCGCGTCATGCGGTGCGCGCGGGCGGCGACTGGACCGTGTGGAAATATCGCGCGGTAGTCGAGCGCAAACCGCCGCTTGTGCTTCTGCTCGATATTTCGGGCTCGATGAGCAGCTATTCGCGCGCCGTGCTTTATTTCTGTCACGCGCTGCTGCAATCGCGCGAACGTCTGCAGGTGTTCCTGTTCGGCACGCGGCTCACCAACGCGACGCGCGCGCTGAAGGAACGCGACCCCGATGTCGCGATCGCGGGGCTCGCCGGTCAGGTCGTCGACTGGTCGGGCGGCACGCGAATCGGCGCGGCGCTCGCCGAATTCAACCGGCGCTGGGCACGTAGAGTGCTGACGGGAAGAGCGACAGTGCTGCTCGTCACCGATGGCCTCGATCACGAAGCGATCGACGTGCTCGAAACCGAAATGGCCCGCTTGCGGCGCTTCGCGCATCGCATCGTGTGGCTCAATCCGCTGTTGCGTTACCGCGAGTTCTCGCCCAAGGCGCGCGGCGTTCAGGCGATGCTTCCTTTCGTCGACGCGCACAAGCCGGTCCACAATCTCGACAGTCTGGCTGCGTTCGGCCGCGATCTCGCGCAATTGACGCGCGTGCCCCGCGATGCCGCGCGCGCCTCGATACCTGGAGGAGCAACGTCATGGAGCTGACCGAAACCTACACGCTGCCCGCGCCGCAGCAACGGGCATGGGAAGCGCTGAACGACACGGAAATCCTGCGCGCGTCGATTCCCGGCTGCGACAGCATCGAGCCTGATGGCGAGAATGCGTACGCGGTTTCGTTGAGCGCATCCGTCGGGCCGGTGAAGGCGCGTTTCAAGGGCCGCATGGAACTCACCGATATCGACGCGCCCAACACGTACACGATCGTGTTCGAAGGCCAGGGCGGCGCAGCCGGCTTCGGCAAAGGGCAAACGCATGTGAAGCTCGAACCGGACGGCGACGAAGCGACGAAGCTCACGTACACGGCGACGGCGCAGGTCGGCGGCAAACTCGCGCAGATCGGCTCGCGACTCGTCGACGGCGCGGCGAGGAAACTTGCCGGCGAGTTTTTCCGGCGCTTCAGCGAGCAGGTGACGGGCGGTGGCGACACCGCGCAGGCAGAAACCGCCGATTCCGGCGACACTGCAAGCCAGTCCGCCGACGGCGAAGGTGCCGGCGACGGCGGTGGCGATGAAACGAAGAGGAAGAAATCATGGACAGCGTGGATCTCGAAGTCCTGAAGAGCAGCGCGCGCTGGCTCGAGCAGGGACATCGCGCGCTACTCGTGACGGTGGTGAAGACGTGGGGCTCGTCGCCGCGTCCGGAAGGCGCGATGCTCGTCGTGCGTGACGATGGCGCGGTGGTGGGGTCGGTGTCGGGCGGCTGTATCGAAGACGATCTGATCGATCGTGTGCGTCAGCGTGGCATCGAGCAGGAGAAGCCCGAAGCGGTGAAGTACGGCATCACAGCCGAAGAGGCGCATCGCTTTGGTTTGCCGTGCGGCGGGACGATTCAACTCGTTCTTGAGCCTCTGACGAAGGCGAGCGGTATCGCCGAACTGTGCGAAGCGGTGGAAGATGGACGGCTCGTCGCGCGTACTTTGGACATGGAGACGGGGGTTGCGCGCCTCGGTCCCGCGCAGGCGACGGATGGCATCGATTTCAACGACAGACGCTTGCTGACGATACACGGCCCGCGTTATCGGATGCTCGTGATCGGCGCGGGGCAACTGTCGCGCTATCTGTGCAATATCGCGGTCGGGCTCGATTATCAGGTGACGGTGTGCGATCCGCGCGAAGAGTACACGGACGAGTGGAATGTGCCCGGCACGAAAGTCGTTCGCACGATGCCCGACGATACCGTGCTCGATATGAAGCTCGATGAACGTTGTGCGGTGATCGCGCTGACGCATGATCCGAAACTCGACGATCTCGCGCTGATGGAGGCTTTGAAAACGCCTGCGTTCTATGTCGGCGCGCTGGGCTCGCGGCGCAATAACGCGGCGCGGCGCGAAAGGCTCAAGGAATTCGATCTCACCGAAACCGAACTCGCGCGACTGCATGGGCCGGTCGGGATTTATATCGGCAGCAGGACGCCGCCGGAAATCGCCGTGTCGATTCTTGCTGAAGTGACGGCGGCGAAGAATGGTGTGTCGCTTCCGACGCTGCTGCAGGTCGAAGGCGCGAAGGCCGCGCGTGAGATTGCGGCAAGCGGTGGCGCGGCTTGCAGTATTCCTGAGTAATTTTCTATCTGCGTGTCTGGACCGCGACGTTAGCTCGTTCGCGGTCCGATTCTTCTGCTCGGTATAGCCGTTCGGCTGACTGTCGCTGAGCATCTCTGATCCCCTAGCATCGAATTTTTGCGGACTCTGCGTCGCGGCTTATTTGTCGCATTGCGTCTGGTCCACAGCCACCGTTATTCCCTTGACGGAATATTCCTTGGAGGCTATATTTTCGATGACCTGGGATGTTGAGTACACCGATCCATTTCAAGCGTGGTGGGAAGGGTTGCGGGTAGCTGAGCGCGAGTCGATCGCATCGACGATCCTTCTGCTCAAGGAGCATGGTCCCAATCTGCCGTTCCCATATTCCAGCCGGATAATAGGTTCGGCAATAAGAAGTCTCAGGGAATTACGGATCCAGCATCGCGGAAAACCGTATCGCGTGCTATACGCGTTCGATCCGCGCCGAACTGCTGTCCTGCTGCTCGGCGGAGACAAGACTGGTCACGAGCGCTGGTATCAACAAAATGTTCCGCGAGCTGAAATCATCTATCGCTTGCATTTGCTGCATACGATGCATGGAGGAGCCAAGGATGGCGAAAAAATTTGAAGAGCTTTGGCTGAAAATGTCGCCGGAATCTCGGGCTCGCTCTGAAGCCTTGACGAAGAAACTCCTGGCCGAAATGCCCCTTTACAGCCTGCGCCAGGCACGCGGCCTTTCCCAGGAAGCGCTCGCCCAACGCCTCAACGTCAAGCAACCGAGCATCGCGAAACTCGAGCAACGCACGGACATGTACATCTCCACGTTGCGCGATCACATCCGCGCGCTAGGTGGCGAACTGGAGATCATCGCGCGCTTTCCGGATGGCGACGTGAAGCTCACCAATTTCACGCAGCTTCCCGACCCGGCACGCGAAGAAGGACAAGACGACTGACGGGCACGATCAGCAACGCTGGCGCATCACATCAAGCCGCACACCACGGCCGCGACGATCGATCCGCCGATCAGCACAGCGCCTACGGTGCGACGTTTGTTGAGTTCCGTCCACAGCAGCACGCCTGTCAGCGACAACAGAATCAGACTGCCCGCGATCGTATCGATCAGCAGCACCCAGCCGACGCTCAGTCCCGTGCCCTTGTGCAGATTGTTCATCGTGCCGAGAAACGAGTTCTGCGTGCGCTTCACGGATACAAACCCGTTGCCAACCCAATACTCGGCCTGCACGTTCTGCCCAGGACCGGCGATCCCGACCTGCCAGAACTCCGGCTGCACGGCACTCTGATCGCCCCACGCGACGGGATGCGCGGGCTCGCGACGCACCCTGCCCGGTTTGCCGTCGATATGCAGTTCGTCCTTCAGCCAGCGCGACATATCGCCCGGCGATTTGAAGCCCTTCTGCGGCAACGGAATCTGCAACTGCTCGACCTGCGGTTCGCCCGACGACACCTTCAGCGGCCCCGCACGATGGTTCAGCAAGAAGCCCGTCACGCCGAACAGCAATCCAAGCACGGCGCCCCACAGCCCGACCCAGCCGTGCACCTTGCGAAGCCACTTGATGAAAGTCGCGCGCCGCGAGCGCTGGCGCCGCGCGGCCAGTTCGTCGGCATCCATTTGCTGGATGCGGCCAGGCATCGCGCTCGCGCGGGCGGCAGGCTTCAATTCGATCGATTCGGGCGCGTTCATCGTGTTCCTGGCAAAACGGGTCGTGCGTCGCCGGCGAGCGGAGACGAGGTTAGTTGGCAACTGGAAGTGCCGTTCCGGAGCGGGAACGGATCGCGCCCGACCTAAGGCAAGGGGCGATTGTCAGGGCTGAAACAGTGAGTCATCGAAGAGCTGGCTGGCTTGTCACGAGGAGAAAGATGACAAATGGCTGGCGACGCCCTTCAGATGAGAATAACTATCATTACACAAAATGTAATTTTCCTCAATGCCGGGCGCCGGGACAAAGATCAGAAAAATGGTGTTCTTGTGTGCGGTCTGCCCGCTTGACACAAACTTTGTGTGATCTTGAAGTGAGGGATGCGACAGAACTAGACCAATTCCTTCGGACGCCTGACTCCCCATGCGCCTTTTCACGATCCTTCGAATCGCGATGGCCGCTTGCGCCTATTTCATGTGCGCAGCCCACGCCGCGGAAGTTGCCGTCCCCGGCGAAGCGTCCAACCAGGCAGGCATCGCCACACTCAACGTCGCGGCGAGCGCGCCCATCGAGCCCTACACGAACGAGCGCGAAACGCAGACTTTCACGGTGAACGCCGACGGCTCGTACACGAAGATCGATGAGATGACGCTGCACGTGAACAACGAAGCAGGCGTCGCGCGAGTCGCGCAGTACTACATCTGGTTCAACCGCAACATGGCGAGCGTCGACGTTCTGGAGGCGTACACCACATCCGCCGATGGCACGCGCCACGACGTGCGTCCCGAGCAGATTCGCGACGTCCAGGAGGCGCGCTCTTTCGACGCGCCGATGTTCCAGGACATCCTCGAAAAGGTGATCGTGTTTCCCGCCGTCGAGCCGGGCGCGCGCGTGCATCTGAAGTATCGGAAGACGCAGAAGCAGCCGATCGTCCCCGGTCACTTCAGCGACTTCACGCCGCCCGATCTCGCGCCGACTCACAACTTCCGACTCATCTACGATCTGCCTGCTGGCAAGCCACTCTATGCCGATTCGCGCGGTTTCGTCGCGCTGCCGCCGTCGACGAAAAACGGCCGAACACGCTACGAGTATCGCTACGACAGGGCGCATTTCGCGCGGCTCGAATACGGATCGATTGCGTATGTGAGTTACGGCGACCGGCTGATGGTGTCGACGTATCCGGATTACGCCGCGTTCGCTGCGAAGTATCGCGAATCGGCCGACGATGCGAGCGCGTCGGCCCCGGCCATCGTCGATCTGGCCCGCTCGCTGACCACGCGCGATCCGACGCCGCGCGCCAAAGCCAAGACGCTCTACGACTGGATCCGCAAGAACATCCGCTACGTGGCCGTGAACATCGGGCGTGGCGCGGTCGTCCCGCATCGCGCGACGGATATCCTCACGCTGCGCTACGGCGACTGCAAGGATCACGTCGCGCTGTATGGCGCGCTGCTCGACGCCGTCGGCATTCGCAACGAACCCGCGCTGATCAGCAGCGGCACGATCTACACGCTTCCCGACGTGCCGGGCTACGGCGTGTTGAATCACGTGATCACGTGGCTGCCCGACCTGCAGCTCTACGCCGACTCGACAGCGCCCAATGTCGAGTTCGGCTATCTGCCGTCCTCCGACATGAACCGCCCCGCCGTGCTCGTCGATGAAGGCACGCTGTCGCGCACGCCGTCGACGGCCACGATGTCGCGCACCACCGATCTGTCGATCGACATCGCACCCGACGGTTCGGCGAGCTTCGTCTATCAGCTCGAAGCTGCGGGCTGGGTCGCGGAACAGGGACGCGCGCTGCTGCGCATGCAAACGCCTGCACAGCGCGAAGAATCGCTGCAGGCCGAACTGCGCTCGGTGAATCTGTCGGGCACGGCGACGTTATCGAGCAGCAACCTCAACGCAGCGGATGGCCCGTTGTCGCTGACGATGAAAGGCAAGCTCGAAGACTTCGTCGTGCCAGGCACAGCCGCGTCGATCCCGGCATTGACGAGCTTCGTCGGTGGCTTTCAGTCGGATGTGCGCTACTGGCTCGGCGAGCGGCAACGCACGCAGCCTTTCGTGTGCCGCAATGTCGAGTTGCACGAGCGCACGCGCATTGCGCTGCCTGCGAATTTCAGCGTGATCGACATGCCGCAAGCGCTGGCCGCGCAAGACCGCTTCATCGACTATCGCTCGACGTACTCATACGACGCGACCGCACATGTCATCACCGTGACGCGCGACGGCTACACACGCTTCGGCAGCGAGGTGTGTTCGCCGGATGATTTCACGCAGATGCGCGCGGGCATGGAGACGATCGGCCGTGACGTGCGCGCGCAAGTGATCGTCCGCTCGACGCTCGTGGATGTGGCGCAGCGCGCATCGTCGATCGCGCCGGCGTCCTCGCGCGTGATCGCCGAATCGCAACGCCGCACGCAAGCCGCCGACTGACGAAGCACGAATTCACACAGGCCAGAGCGGCCCTTCCTGCATCGCGCCGATCTGCTCGCGCAATTCGAGAATGCGGTCTTCCCAGTAACGCTGCGTGTTGAACCACGGAAACGCAACAGGAAACGCCGGATCGTCCCAGCGCCGCGCGAGCCACGCCGAGTAGTGAATCAGCCGCAAGGTTCGCAACGCTTCGATCAGATGCAACTCGCGCTGATCGAACTCGCAGAAGTCCTCGTAGCCCGCGAGCAGATCCGTCAGCGCGCGCGACGCCTCCTGGCGCTCGCCCGGCAGCAGCAGCCACAGATCCTGAATCGCAGGACCCATACGGCTATCGTCGAAATCGACGAAATGCGGGCCTGCGTCGGTCCACAGCACGTTGCTCGGATGACAGTCGCCGTGCATGCGTAACTGGCGCACATCGCCCGCACGTTCGAACGCCTGCTCGACACCTTCCAGCGCCAGATTCACGGCGGCTTGCCACGCGGTGCGCACGTCGGCGGGAATGAAGTCTTGCGCGAGCAGATAGTCGCGCGGCTCGTAACCGAAGGTGTGGATGTCGAGCGTCGGACGCGCCGCGTAGTTCACCGTCTGACCGACAGCATGAATGCGCCCGATAAACCGGCCAAGCCATTCGAGCGTGTCCTTGCGATCGAGATCAGGCGCGCGGCCGCCGCGTCGATCGAAGACGGAGAAGCGGAAGCCGTCGAAGGTATGCAGCGTCGCACCGTTGAAGGTACGTGCAGGCACGGCGGGAATTTCGCGCGCAGTCAGTTCGGCGACGAACGCGTGCTCTTCGAGAATCGCCTCGTCCGTCCAGCGCTCCGGACGATAAAACTTCGCGACGACAGGCGGCCCGTCTTCAACGCCGACCTGATACACGCGATTCTCGTAGCTGTTGAGCGGCAGCATGCGCCCGTCGGTGCGCACGCCCACGGTGTCGAGCACGCTGTCGAGCGCGTCGAGCACCACCTCCGGCGTGAGCCGGGCAAAAGGAACGGCTTGGCCGTCCTGCGGAATTGGAGTGTCTTCGTTCATGCCCGCATTGTGCGCCGTGCCGGGCACAAAAACGAGCGCGAGTATGACCCGCGATTCGCTCGCGACGCGGCGCCGTTCAGCGGCCGCACATCTCGGCAGTCACGACAGCAGCGAACAAAACCGCGCTCAATGCACCTGTGCGCCGGCGGGACGAACGAACTCGCCCGTGTCGATCAGATCCTCGAGGAAAAAGGGTTCCGTATTCAATATCTTCGATGTACCCGGCTCGCCGGCGTACCACGCCACCATCGCCATGTCGCCGAGAATGCGCATCACGATTCCGCGCGCGCCTTGTGGCACGGCAATATGCACGGATCGAACAATAGAACCGACTTGCATGATGTTTCCCCGTTCTCCCAATTGCCGGCTTGTTAGGGACCGCGCCGGTCAATGTGCTGATAAAAGCGCCGCAACGCGCAAATGGTTGCATGCGCACCTGACTCGAAAACCAAGGGCGGGGATCGACTTACCTTCGACCACTGTCTTGCGGAAGACGACCCGTTGAGCCCCATTGTTGCCCTTTTGGGCCTTTTGGCAAAGTAAAAAGTAAGGCCTTGTCAGGCGCTCATCCGGTCGATTCGACTTACGAAACCCTGACTGTAACAGCCCGTAACAGGCTCATCATAAACCGAGCCATCCACTCGTCTCAAAAATGTCAATGTAAGCTACGATACGCGCTATATTCCTGTCGCGCACGCCCGGCCGGGCCGCCGTCGCGCCACGCTCGCTGCCACCAGAAGCAGCCGCCCCCGCCCTTACCGGACCGCCCTTTTCATGTGGATCGTTCGTCTCGCGCTGCGGCGCCCTTATACGTTCGTCGTTCTCGCGCTGCTGCTGTTGATCATCGGCCCGCTGACGATACTGCGCACGCCTACGGACATTTTCCCGAACATCGACATTCCCGTGCTGTCGGTGATCTGGTCGTACAACGGCCTGCCCGCCGACGAGATGGAAAAGCGCATCGTGCTGAACTACGAGCGCGGGCTGTCGGTTGCGGTGAACGATATCGAGCACGTCGAATCGACTTCGATGAACGGCATCGCCGTCGTCAAGATCTTCTTCCAGCCGCACGCGAACATCAGCGAAGCGCTCGCACAAGTCACGGCACTGTCGCAATCGCAATTGCGCTCGCTGCCGCCCGGCATCACGCCGCCGAACATATTGCGCTATAACGCATCCACCGTGCCTATCCTGCGGCTGTCGCTGTCGTCGCCGTCGCTGACCGAGCAGGAACTGTACGACTACGGTAACAACTTCCTGAAGACGCAGCTCGCGACCGTGCCGGGTGCGTCGGCACCGCTGCCGTACGGCGGCAAGCAGCGGCAGATCATGGTCGATATCGATTCGCGCAAGCTTCAGGAGCGCAATCTGTCGCCGATGGACGTGGTGAATTCGATCACCGCGCAGAACCTGATCGTGCCAACGGGCACTGCGAAAATCGGCTCGACGGAATACTCGGTGCAGATGAATTCGAGCCCCGATTCGCTCGCAGGCCTGAACAACATTCCCATCAAATCCGGGCCGAACGGCACGATCTATATTCGCGACGTCGCGCATGTACGAGACGGTTATCAGCCGCAGACGAACATCGTGCGCGTCGACGGCCAGCGCGCGTCGCTCTTGACCATCAACAAGAGCGGCAACACGTCGACGCTCGAAATCGTCGATCGCATCAAGACCATGATGCCGACGCTGCGCAATCTCGTGCCCGAATCGCTGAACATCGATCCCGTCGCCGATCAGTCGCTGTTCGTGCGCGCATCGGTGCAAGGCGTGCTGCGCGAAGCGCTGATCGCCGCGTGCCTGACGGGTCTGATGATTCTGCTGTTCCTCGGCAACTGGCGCGCAACGTTGATCATCGCGGTGTCGATTCCGCTGTCGATGATCACGTCGATCATCGCGCTGTCCGCGCTCGGCGAGACGATCAACATCATGACGTTAGGCGGGCTCGCGCTCGCGGTCGGTATTCTCGTCGACGATGCGACCGTCGCGATCGAGAACATCAGCCATCAACTCGAACAAGGGAAGAATCTCGAACAGGCGATTCTCGACGGCGCGCATCAGATCGCGATTCCGACGCTCGTGTCGACGCTTTCCATCTGCATCGTGTTCGTGCCGATGTTTCTGCTGACGGGCGTCGCGCACTATCTGTTCATTCCGCTCGCCGAAGCCGTCGTGTTCGCGATGCTCGCGTCGTACTTCTTCTCGCGGACGCTGGTGCCGACGCTCGCGAAGTATCTGCTGCGCAATCACCATCGTCCCGCCGACTTCCATCATTCGCAGCAAACGCGCAATCCGTTCATGCGGATGCACCTCGCGTTCGAGCGCGGTTTCGAGAACGTGCGCGCGCGTTATCACGGGTTTCTCGTAGCGCGCGTCGCGAAGCCCGGCCCGTTCGTGACGATATTTCTGGGCTGCTGTCTGCTGTCGTTGCTGCTGATGCCGTTCCTCGGCCGCGACTTCTTCCCTGCCGTCGACGCCGGCACGATTGCGCTGCACTTGCGTGCGAAAACAGGCATGCGCGTCGAAGAAACGGCTGTCGTCACGGATCGCGTCGACGCGCGCATCCGCGAACTGATTCCGCGCGGCGAGCTGCATTCGATCATCGACAACATCGGTCTGCCCGTGTCGGGCATCAACCTGTCGTATAGCAACACGGGCACGATCGGCACGTCGGACGCGGACATCCTGATCACGCTGAACCCGGACCACCATCCGACAGCCGATTACGTGCGCAAGCTTCGCCGTACGCTCACCGACGAATTCCCCGGCGTGCAGTTCGCTTTCCTGCCCGCGGATATCGTCAGTCAGACGCTGAACTTCGGCATGCCGTCGCCGATCGACGTGCAGATCGTCGGGCGCGACGTGCAGGGCAATCGCGCGTTCGCCGCGCTGCTGCTCGACAAATTGCGCGCCATTCCCGGTTTTGCCGACGCGCGCATCCAGCAGCCTTCGGACTTGCCGCGCATCTTCGTCGACGTCGACCGCACGCGCGCGCAGCAGGCCGGCTTCACGCAGCGCGACGTCGCGAGCAATCTGCTGATCACGCTCTCCGGCAGCCAGCAGACGACGCCTACGTTCTGGCTCAATCCGCGCAATGGCGTCAGTTACAACGTGATCACGGAAGCACCGCAATATTCGATCGATTCGCTGCAATCGCTCGCGAACATTCCGCTGAACGCGAACGGCCACACGAACATTCTCGGCGCGCTGTCGACGATGCATCGCACTTCCGGCAATGCCGTGCTCACGCACTACAACGCGCAGACCACGATCGACATTTACGGCACCGCCGACGGCCGCGATCTCGGCGCAGTGTCCGACGACATCAAGAAGATCATCGCCGATACGAAAGCGCAATTGCCGAAGGGTTCGTCGATCGAACTGCGCGGCCAGGTGCAGACAATGAACGATTCGTTCTCGGGCCTGCTTGCCGGTCTCGTGTTCGCAATCGTGCTGGTGTATCTGCTGATCGTCGTGAACTTCCAGTCGTGGCTCGATCCGTTCATCATCATTACGGGGTTGCCGGGCGCGCTGGCGGGCATCGTGTGGATGCTGTTCCTCACGCACACCACGCTGTCGATTCCCGCGCTGACGGGTGCGATCATGTGTATCGGCATCGCGACGGCGAACTCGATTCTCGTCGTCAGCTTCGCGCGCGAGCAGTTGCTCGAACACGGCGACGCGACGCGCGCCGCGATCGAAGCGGGCTTCACGCGTTTTCGTCCCGTGCTGATGACGGCGCTCGCGATGGTGATCGGCATGGTGCCGATGGCGATTGGTCTCGGCGAAGGTGGCGAGCAGAACGCGCCGCTCGGGCGCGCGGTGATCGGCGGGCTTGCAATCGGCACGATTGCGACGCTGGTGTTCGTGCCCGTGGTGTTTTCGATGATCTATCGACGGCTGTCGGAACGGCGCGCACGCGCCGCCGCGCATGTCGTTCACAAACCGCAGTAACGTGCCCAAAGCGAGCATGAAGCGGCCGCTGTCATAACAACGATGCGCAAGATATCCGGAGTGCAGATGGAAGTGAATCGTCCTGATGAGTCCGCGCCGCACGGGGAAGGCCCGCGCGGCTCATCGAAGCGCGCGCGCTGGATCGCGGTTGGCGCGGCTGTCGTCGTGCTCGCGCTCGCCGCGCAAGGCATCTGGTCCCGTCACGACGCGCACGCCGCGCTCGAACGCGATGCGCAGCACGCCGCGCAACTGAGCGTCGAAGTCGTCAAGCCGCAGAAGTCGGCGGCGGCGCTCGATCTCGTGTTGCCCGGCAACGTGCAGGCGTTTCTCGACACGCCGATCTACGCGCGCACGAACGGTTATCTGAAGAAGTGGTACGTGGACATCGGCGCGCATGTGAAGGCGGGACAACT
Organism: Paraburkholderia sabiae; assembly: GCF_030412785.1. NCBI lineage: Bacteria > Pseudomonadati > Pseudomonadota > Betaproteobacteria > Burkholderiales > Burkholderiaceae > Paraburkholderia > Paraburkholderia sabiae. Next base: position 88,208 of record NZ_CP125295.1, on the reverse strand, counting down.
GCTCGCGGACATCGACACGCCCGAAGTCGACGATCAGCTGAAGGCTGCGAGCGCCGATCTCGCGAATGCACAGGCCAATTACGCGCTCGCGAAAAGCACCGCCGACCGCTGGTCGGAGATGCTGCGCAGCAACTCCGTTTCGAAGCAGGAAACCGACGAAAAGGTCGGCGACATGCTCGCGAAGAAAGGCACGCTCGATGCCGCGCGCTTCAACGTCGCGCGGCTCGAAAAGATGCAGTCGTTCCAGAAGGTCTATGCGCCGTTCGACGGCATTGTGACGGCGCGCAACGTCGACGTCGGCGCGCTGATCGATGCGGGCAGTTCGGGCGGCCCGGCGAAGGAACTGTTCCACGTCGCGCAGGCCGACCGGCTGCGCGTCTATGTGAACGTGCCGCAGGCTTACGCGCAGGAAGTGAAGGCGCAGCAGACCGCGTATCTGACGCTGACCGAGACGCCGGCGAAGCACTATCCCGGCACCGTCGCACGCACGGCAGGCGCTGTCGATGCGCAGCAGCGCACGATGCTCGTCGAAGTCGACGTCGACAATCGCAATGGCGATCTGCTGCCGGGCGCGTATGCGCAGGTGCATTTCGCGTTGAAGTCGCAGGTCGCCGCGCCGTTCACGCTGCCCGGCAACGCGTTCCTGTTCCGCCCGGACGGCGTGAAGGTCGCAACCGTCGATGCGCAGCAGCGCGTGAAGCTCGTCAAGGTCGCGCTCGGCACCGACTACGGGACGCGTGTCGCGGTCGCGTCGGGGCTGACGGGCGACGAACAGGTGATTCTGAATCCGCAGGATTCGATCGTCGACGGCGCGGCAGTGCGCATCGTGCATCCGAAGGCGGGTAAGGCAGCGGGTGGATCAGGCGCGTCAGGCGCTCTGCCTTCGGCACAAAACGAACCGACTTCGAAGGCATCAGAGTGAGCACGCATCGCATGCGTCTGCGTTCCGTGGTTCTCGCGCTTGCTGGCGCGAGCCTGCTTGCCGCGTGCACGCTCGGCCCCGACTACAAGCGCCCGACAGCACCGACCGCGGCCACGTACAAGGAACTCGAAGGCACAGGCTGGAAAGCCGCCGAACCCGCCGACGCGCATATCCGCAGCGCGTGGTGGGAGGCCTACAACGATGCCTCGCTGAACGCGCTGGAGCAGCAGGTCGCCAGCGAGAACCAGAACGTGCAGGCCGCGCAGGCGCGCTTTCGCGCGGCGCGCTCGCAGGTCGCGCAGTTTCGCTCGCAGTTCTTCCCCGTGGTCACGATGAACGGCGGCTACTCGCGCGCGCGGTCGTCGGAAAACGTGAAGTTCAAGTCGTCGGCGGGCAAGACGCTCGACGACTGGATCGTCGGCGCCGATGCGACCTGGGAACCCGACCTGTGGGGCCGCGTGTCGCGCAGCGTCGAAGGTGCGCGTGCGAACGCGCAAGCCAGCGCCGCCGATGCGCAAAGCGCGCTGCTGTCGATGCAGGCCGAACTCGCGACGGATTACTTCGAACTGCGCGGTATCGACCGCGAGCGGCAGTTGCTCGACGACACGATCGCCGCGTACAAGGAAGCCGTCGAACTCACGCAGAACCGCTACAAGGGCGGCATCGCCACCGACGCCGATGTTGCTCAGGCGCAGACGCAATTGCGCACGACGCAGGCGCAATCGATCGATCTCGGCGTGCAGCGCGCGCAGCTCGAACACGCAATCGCGATTCTGATCGGCCAGCCGCCTTCGACGTTCTCGCTGCCCGTCGCGCCGCTCGTCGCCGTGCCCGTGATCGCGCCTGTCGGCGTGCCATCGACGCTGCTCGAACGACGCCCCGACATTGCTTCCGCCGAACGGCATATCGTCGATCTGAACGCGCAGATCGGCGTGACGACGGCGGCGTACTTTCCGAATCTGATCCTGTCGGTGACGGGCGGGCTGGAGGCGACCAACTTCAGTCAATGGCTGCTTGCGCCGAGCCGCTTCTGGTCGCTCGGGCCGTCGCTCGCGGGCACCTTGCTCGACTTCGGCGGACGCGCCGCGCAAAAGGCCGAGGCGCAGGCGAACTACGACGAAGGCGTCGCGCAGTATCGACAGACGGTGTTGACAGCGTTCGGCCAGGTCGAAGACAACATCGCGGCCTTGCGCGTGCTCGAACAGGAAGCGCAGACGCAGGACGACGCCGTCGAAGCCGCGCAGCGCTCGCTCGCGATCATGTCGAACCGCTACAAGAACGGCGCGATCACGTATCTCGATGTCGTCGTCGCGCAGACGACGGCGCTCACCAACGAGCGCGAAGCCGTATCGATCGCGCGCCGCCGGATGGCCGCGAGCGTCGCGCTGATCAAGGCGCTGGGCGGCGGCTGGGACGCCACGTCCCTGCCCACCGACGAGCAGCTCACACATCCCGACGCCGCCGGCCAGCCCGCGAGCGCGGCGTCCGCGACACGTAGCTGAGGCACGCATCGCGGGCATTCCGGCCCGCGTCTTGCTGCAGAGTTCGACGACGCCCACGACGCAATCGGCGTATCGTTGAGCCCTCGCGCGCCTGCTGAAAGCGCGCTCCGTGCTTCTTCTCATCGTTTCCGGGAGTTTTGTTGTGACCGCATCGTCGGACCCGAGTCGGCCCGCTGCTTCTTCGTCTTTCGCCTCTTCCTCTGCTTCCCCTTCCGGCGCGCCGTATCTCGAGCGCGGCACACGTGCTTACTGGCGCGCCAGTCTCGCGCTGCTGTTCGCCGGTTACGCGACGTTCTCGCTGCTCTACTGCGTGCAGCCGCTGTTGCCCGCATTCTCCGCTTCGTTCGATGTGAGCCCCGCGCAAAGCAGCCTGTCCTTGTCGCTGACGACGGCGGCGCTCGCGCTCGCCGTGTTCATCGCGGGCTTCGTGTCGGAAGGATGGAGCCGTCACCGTTTGATGACGGCTTCGCTCACCGCTTCGTCGCTGCTGACGCTCGCGGTTGCGTTCACGCCGCAATGGCATGCGCTGCTGTTGTTGCGCGCGCTCGAAGGACTCGCGCTCGGCGGCGTGCCCGCCGTCGCGATGGCGTATCTCGCGGAAGAAGTGCATCCCGACGGCCTCGGTCTCGCGATGGGACTTTATGTGGGCGGCACGGCGATCGGCGGCATGGCGGGACGCGTGATCACCGGCGTCGTCGCGGATCTGTTCTCGTGGCGCGTTGCGATCGGCACGATCGGCGTGCTCGGCATTCTGTCGATGCTTGCGTTCCGTTCGCTGCTGCCGCCGTCGCGCCATTTCGTGCCACGGTGCGGACTCGGCTTTGCCCATCACCGCACGGCACTCACGAAGCATTTCCGCCGGCCCGGTCTGCCGCTGCTATTCCTGATGGGCTTCGTGCTGATGGGCAGCTTCGTCACGCTGTACAACTACATCGGCTACCGGCTGCTCGCGCCGCCGTTCGGGCTGAGTCAGACGGCCATCGGCGGAATTTTTGTGGTGTATCTGACGGGCGTGGTCGCGTCGCCGTGGTCGGGCCGCATGGCCGACACGTTCGGGCGCGGACGCGTGCTGACGGGCAGCATCGTCATCATGCTGTGCGGCCTGCTGATGACGACCACGCAGTCGCTCGTGCTGATCGCATGCGGGATCGCCTGCGTGACGTTCGGCTTCTTCGCGGGACACGCGGTTGCGAGCGGCTGGGTCGGACGGATCGCGAAGGAAGCGAAGGGCCAGGCGGCCGCGCTGTATCTGCTCGCGTATTACCTTGGATCGAGCATCGTCGGCTCGTATGGCGGGCGCGTGTGGGCGGTGTATGCGTGGACGGGCGTCGCGGCGCTCGTCGGCGGATTGCTGCTGATCGGCATACTCGCGTCGACGCGGCTACGGGCCCGCGAACGCATCGGCGCGGCCTGACGTCATTTCTGCAATGCCGTGCGACGCCCGCCGACGTTTCGACCGATAAAGCGCATATTCAGAAAGGTCGACGTAAGCGGGCGGCGACATCGCGCGAAATTCTGCTCACAACTGCGCGCACCGCGCAAAGCCTTGCCCCGCTTCGCTTTCCGGCGCGAGGGACAGAAGCGCTCGTGCGCTCCAACCCACAAAACGCATCGACACCGTCTCCTATACTGGTTTCAGGCGCGCCGCATGCAGTCGCGTCCAGGCGATTACATAAAGGAGACAGGCATGCACTACTTCACGATCGGTGATTTCATTCTGGTCATTCCGATGGCGCTGGCCGGGGCGCTCTTCCTCGGTGCGCTGCCTTGCAAAACGGAGTTCAGGCACAACACGCTGCGTGTGTTGGGCGCGTTGCTGGGCGTCGTGTTTGCGGTCGTGCTGGTAGAGGGGTTGCCTGCGCTGGTGTAGCGAAGCCGTTTTCGCATGTGACATGCGCCGGGCGACACGGCCTGGCGCGAAAAAGAAAAAGCCGCCCAGATGGGCGGCTTTTCTCATCTGGCATCGCAGTGCGAATGCCTCGGCGATCAAATGTGCTGATCCGTCGAAGGCTTCTCCCACAGATTCACACTGCCTTCCGTCGCATACCGGTCGATCTCCGCGAGTTCTTCCGCCGTGAACGACAGATTCTTCAGCGCCGCGACGTTCTCGCGAACCTGCTCGGCCTTGCTTGCGCCGATCAGCGCCGACGTCACGCGCGAATCGCGCAGCGTCCATGCGAGCGCCATCTGCGCGAGGCTTTGACCGCGGCGTTCCGCGATGACGTTGAGCTTGCGCACGCGTTCGATGTTCTGCTCGCTCAGATGCTCCTGTTTCAGCGAACCACCGCCTGCCTTGTTGACGCGCGCGTCCTGCGGTACGCCGTTCAGGTACTTGCCCGTCAGCAGACCTTGCGCGAGCGGCGTGAACGCGATCGCGCCCGAACCCGTTTCCTCCAGCGCACCGAGCAGTTCGCTTTCGATCCAGCGATTCAGCATGTTGTACGCCGGCTGATGGATCAGCAGCGGCACCTTGTATTCGGCGAGCAGCTTCGCCATTTCGCGCGTCTTTTGAGCGGAGTACGACGAGATGCCGATATACAGCGCCTTGCCCTGCTGCACGGCGCTCGCGAGCGCGCCTGCCGTCTCTTCGAGCGGCGTGTCGACGTCGAAACGATGCGAATAGAAAATGTCGACGTAATCGAGACCCATGCGCTGCAGGCTCTGATCGAGACTCGCGAGGACGTATTTGCGCGAGCCGCCGCCCTGACCGTACGGGCCGGGCCACATGTCCCAACCGGCCTTTGACGAAATCAGCAGTTCATCGCGATACGGCCGGAAGTCGTCCTTGAAGATGCGGCCGAAGTTCGTTTCCGCGCTGCCGTACGGCGGGCCGTAGTTGTTCGCGAGGTCGAAGTGCGTGATGCCGAGATCGAACGAGGTGCGCAGGATCTCACGTTGCGTCGAGATCGGCGTCGTGTCGCCGAAGTTGTGCCACAGGCCGAGCGACAGCGCCGGCAGTTTGAGACCTGACTTGCCGCAGACGCGGTACTGCATGTCCGAATAGCGGGCTGAAGCTGCTTCGTAAGCCATTGATGGAGTCCTCTGAGATGGAGTCGGCGATGCGGATCGTGCATCGCAGGAATGAAGCGTTTGTTGTTATCTGGTGTGCCGCGCCCGGTGCCGCTTGCAGATAGTGCAGACAGCGCGGTACCGGTACCAAACGAAGGGTCTATTGCGCCGCTATTCCACTATCCGCGCTGGTCTGCGGCATGCAGATTGCGACCGTGCAACGACGGCCCAACACGCTATGTTAGCCAATCGCCGCGCATGCTGCAGACGCCCACACTGCGGGACGCGAGCATGGACTCGGTGCCGTCGATCCCCTAGACTTTCGGCCACATTTATTCATCGATGAGGGAGTGTGTTCATGACCAAAGCGATCTCGCTCGCATTGATCGTCGGCGGCATCGTGCTGCTGTACTTCGGCGGCCAGTCGTTTCATTCGTTCAGCAACGATGTGTCGCGCGTCTTCACCGGCTCGCCGACCAACAAGACGATCTTCCTGATCGCGGGCGGCATTGTCGCGACACTCGCCGGCCTGATCGGGCTCGCGTCGAGCAAGCGCTGAATCAACGCCTTATTTGGCTCGACGCGCTGCCCGATCTGCGCCTCAGAACGCCACTTCGGGCTTCGACGCGGAGCGCGATCCGGGCAGCGGCACATTGCTCGCGCCGTGATAGGTGAAGACCAGCGAGAACTTCACCTGATCCGACAGATTCTTCCCCGCCGAATGCAGCGTGTTGCAGTGGAAGAAGACGACGTCGCCCGCCTTCAACGCGGGCGATACCGCTTTCTGGATCAGCGCGGCATTCTCGGGCACGTCGGAGCGGAAAAACTTCGCATCGTCGAAACGATCCGACGTGAACGCCGCCGAATGCGAGCCGGGCACGAACCAGAGCGCGCCGTTGTCGACGGTTTCGTCGCCCAGCGCGAGCCACACCGACACCAGATCGTCACGCTCGAACGACCAGTAACGCACATCGCGATGCCAGCCGGTCAGGCTGCCGTACGCGGGATGCTTGGTCATCATGCAGTTGTGATGCGCGCGCGACAGGCGCGGCTCTTCGCCGAAATACAGCTCCATCCAGCCGCGGATTTCCGGCGCCGTCGACCATTCGGCGAAACGCGGATGACGTCCGTAGGCGTCCAGCAGTCGCCGCACCGTATGGCCGCCCGGCGACTCTTTCGAATCAGGCGCGCCCGGATAGCGCAGGTCCGCTTCGAATTCGATCGGCTCGGCGGCAGCCTGCAACTGCTGGCGCGCGATCTGTTTCATCTCTTCGCAGCGCTCGGGCGTAATGAGACCCGGAACGATCACGAAACCCTGCTCGCGCAGCACCTGGATCTGCTCTTTCTTCGAATGGACTGACATGGGCTTTCCGTTCAGCTAGCGTTCGTTCGACAACCGGTTCTCATTGTAAAACGGGCACGATCGTATCGTCGCCCGGTCATGCGTTTCCATGACCCGCGACATGCAATCCGGATGAGCGCGACTGCACGCCGGCTGGGCAGCCATGCACATTCATCGAGCGCAAAGGGCGCGATCATGCGGGCTTCGTCCTCGTAAAAACCCCTATCCCTCCGGACTTTCGACGGTCATCAATCACGTGTAGCCTTGCACGCATGTCGATTGCAACACACGCTACTTCGCCGTCGACACGGCCATCCGCAGCCGCTGTCGTCTCATTCCGTCTTTCCTCAGGCTATTGCGTCCCCTTCGCTGGCATGGATGGTGCTGCTTTTGCGGCACTTTTCGTCGCTCGCCACGCGATCCACGCTGCCTGATCCTTCAAGCCATGCACAGTCCATTTAGCACTCGACTCAGCCGCGCATTCAACGCCGCGCGTCCCGCACGCCGCCATGTGGCGCGTGCACTTCGCCACCATTCCGCGCGTACGCGCGCGCTCGCCGAGCAACTGCGCGACGCGAAGCCCGTCGATAGCGTGCGCTTCTGGTTCCGCACGTTCTTCAGCGCGCTGCGCATGCAGGGCGCGTCGCGGCGCCTGTCGCTGCGCACGCTGCTGCGCAAACCGTCGCCCGTGCGGATGCTCGGCGTGTCGCCGCGCGCCGCCAAGCCGGCCGCTGTGCCGCGTGCGACGAGCCGCCGCCCGCGTCGTCTGTCGCTGGCGAGCGAGGGCTGGTTCGCGTTCGCGCGCTGAGCGCTCGGCTGTTCTTTTAAGCCTGCGCGATAGCGACCGCTAACTATTCGCTGCGCGCAGATCGCTCGCGCCATAAAAAACGCCCTGCATGCTTTCGCATGCAGGGCGTTTTGTTTTGCAGCTCGCTTCGGAACTGATACCGCGCGACATTCAGCCGCGCGGATCGCTCACACGTTCTCTCAGGCGAGCGCGGCAACCGGCTCCGTGCCAGCCGCTTCGGCCAGCGCGAGCGCCTTGTCGGTGGCTTCCCACGAGAATTCCGGCTCTTCGCGGCCGAAGTGGCCGTAAGCTGCCGTCTTTTCGTAGATCGGGCGCAGCAGGTCGAGCATCTGGATGATGCCCTTCGGACGCAGATCGAAGTGTTCCTGAACCAGACGCGTGATCGTCGCATCCGACACGCGACCCGTGCCGAACGTATTGACCATCACCGACGTCGGTTGCGCAACGCCGATTGCGTACGAAACCTGGATCAGCGCGCGCGATGCCAGGCCTGCCGCGACGATGTTCTTCGCGACATAGCGGCCAGCGTACGCAGCCGAGCGGTCGACCTTCGACGGATCCTTGCCCGAGAACGCGCCGCCGCCGTGCGGAGCCGCGCCGCCGTACGTATCGACGATGATCTTGCGGCCCGTCAGACCGCAATCGCCCTGCGGGCCACCGATCACGAACCGGCCGGTCGGGTTCACGAGGAACTTGATGTCGCCCTTGATCAGCTCAGCCGGCAGCGTCGGCTTGATGACTTCTTCGATCACGGCCTCGCGCAGTTGCGCCAGTTCCATTTCCGGTGCGTGCTGCGTGGACAGCACGACGGTGTCGATCGAATGCGGCTTGCCGTCGACGTAACGGACCGTGACCTGCGACTTCGCGTCCGGACGCAGCCAGGGCAGACGGCCGTCGCGGCGCAGATTAGCCTGACGCTCGACGAGGCGGTGCGACAGGTGGATCGGCAGCGGCATCAGTTCGGGCGTTTCGTCGCATGCGTAGCCGAACATCAGGCCCTGGTCGCCGGCGCCCTGATCGAGGTTGTTGTCGTGCGCGCGGTCGACGCCCTGAGCGATGTCCGGCGACTGCTTGTCGTACGCGACGAGCACCGCGCAGCCGCGGTAGTCGATGCCGTAGTCGGTGTTGTCGTAGCCGATGCGCTTGATCGTTTCGCGCGCGACCTGGATGTAGTCGACGTTTGCCGTCGTGGTGATTTCACCTGCCAGCACGACAAGACCCGTGTTGCACAGCGTTTCCGCAGCAACGCGCGAGTATTTGTCCTGGGCGAGGATCGCGTCGAGGATAGCGTCCGAGATCTGGTCGGCGACCTTGTCCGGATGGCCTTCAGAGACGGATTCAGAGGTGAAGAGGTAATCGTTAGCCACGTTACAGGCTCCTTATTGGTTACGGTTGAGTTTCACGTAGCCTGCTTCGAGCCTGAAGCGGCGACGCTTTAGCGGATTTCCTTACCGCCGGTCGACTATCTGAAAGATAACCGTCCGTCGGCTTCGCCCCGCAAGTTGTCTATTAACTCGGCGAAGCCCTTATTATAGCGACTTCTTTCATTTGTCACAGAGTGTCTGCGCGTGCGGTATATCGTCCATTTCGCCGTTTTTCTTTACTCTGCGTGGTTTCGCGCGCATAGCGGAGCCGTCGCATGCTGAGCCGTCTGGGCGTCACGCTCGCCATCGGGCTGCTCAAGCTGTTTGCGCTGCTGCCGTACGGCTTCGTCGCGCGGCTGGGCGACGGCCTCGGCTGGCTGCTGTATCAGATTCCGAGCCGCCGCCGCCGCATCGTCCATATCAACCTGAAGCTGTGCTTCCCCGAATGGAGCGACGAGCGTCGCGAAGAAGTCGCGCAAAAGCACTTCCGGCACGCAATCCGCAGCTATCTGGAGCGCAGCGTGCAGTGGTTCGGCTCGGCGAAAAAGCTCGAAAAGCTGATCCAGCTCGACAGTGACATCGATCTCACGGATCCGAATCTGCCGCCCACGTTATTTCTCGGCTTTCACTTCGTGGGCATCGAGGCCGGTTCGATCTTCCTCAATTACTCGCTGAAGCGCCCGTGCGGCTCGCTGTATCAGCCGATGTCGAACGAGCAGCTCGAAGCCGTCGCGAAAGCGCAGCGCGGCCGTTTCGACGCCGAAATGGCGAGTCGCGCCGACAGCGCGCGGATCGTGCTGCGCTGGCTGCGCGACCGCAAGCCAGTGATGCTCGGCGCCGACATGGATTACGGGATGCGCAATTCCACTTTCGTACCGTTCTTCGGCGTGCCGACGTGCACGCTGACGGCCGTCGGGCGCCTCGCGAAAGTCGGGCACGCGCAGGTCGTGCCGTTCATCGGCGAAGTGCTGCCGAACTACAAGGGTTACAAGCTGCGCGTCTTCAAGCCGTGGGACAACTACCCGACAGGCGACGACGACGCCGACGCGCGCCGCATGAACGAGTTTCTCGAAGAGCAGATTCCGCGCATTCCCGAGCAGTACTACTGGGTGCACAAGCGCTTCAAGACGCGCCCGCCCGGCGACCCGAGCTTTTACTGACGCACGTCGACGCATAACGGGCGAGACGCCCGGCCAGTCACTTACAATAGCGGCATGAAACTGAAATTCACCAAAATGCACGGCGCGGGCAACGACTTCGTCGTGCTCGACGGCTACACGCAACCGCTCAACCTGACGGAAACGCAGGTGCGCGCGCTCGCGAACCGGCACTTCGGCGTCGGCGCGGATCAGTTGCTGGTGGTCGAAAAACCGACCGTGGATGGCGTCGATTTCAGATACCGCATCTTCAATTGCGACGGCGGCGAGGTCGAGCACTGCGGCAACGGCGCGCGCTGCTTCGTCAAGTTCGTGCGCGACACGCATCTCACCGACAAGCGCAGCGTCCGCGTGCAGGTTCAGAACGGCGTAATCACGCTGACCATGCAGGACAACGGCGAGGTCGTCGTCGATATGGGCGCGCCCGTGTTCGAGCCGGCGAAGGTTCCGTTCGACGCCAGCGGCCTCGACGCGCGCCAGGAAGCCAGCGACACGCTCTATGCGCTCGACGTCAACGGCGCGACGCGCTGGATCTCCGTCGTATCGATGGGCAATCCGCACGCGGTGCAGGTGGTCGACGACGTCGAGGCGTTCCCCGTGCTGGTCGACGGGCCGGTGATCGAACGCCATTCGCGCTTTCCGCAGCGGGTGAATGCGGGCTTCATGCAGATCGTGAACCGCAGCGAAGTGAAGCTGCGTGTCTACGAACGCGGCGCGGGCGAAACGCTCGCTTGCGGCACGGGCGCGTGTGCGGCCGTCGCGGCAGGCATTCGCCGCGGTCTGCTGGATGCGCCCGTCAAGGTTCACACGCACGGCGGCATGCTGACCATCACGTGGAACGGCGAATCTGCGTCGCCCTTGATGATGGCGGGCCCGGCCGCCACCGTGTTCGAAGGCGAAATCGAACTGGCCGACTGAATTTCTCACCGTCGCGCGCAGGCTGAACCGCGCGGCGCAGCAGTACGACCGACAGCAAAGAAGCGCGCAACCTTTAAGCTGAAAACATGAACGATCGCGAAGTCGCCGACTACCTGCTAGCCAATCCCGAATTCTTCGCCGAGCACGCCGAACTGCTCGCTTCCGTGCGGCTCGCAAATCCGCACGGCAAGGCGGCCGTGTCGCTGCAGGAACGGCAGATGGACATGCTGCGCGAGAAGAACAAGCATCTCGAGCGGCGTCTCGCCGAACTGCTGCGCTACGGGCACGAGAACGACAGCATCGCGTCGAAATTCGGCCGCTGGACGACCCGCGTGATGGCCGAACGCGATCCGGGTGCGCTGCCGCGCACGATCTCGTCGGGTCTGCGCGACGTGTTCGACGTGCCGCAGGCCGCGCTGCGCGTGTGGGAAGTGTCGGAGCCGTACTCGCAGGCGGACTTCACGCGCCAGGTCGGCGAGGAAGTGCGTATCTTCGCGAACAGCCTTGCCACGCCGTATTGCGGCGTGAACACGGGCTTCGAGGCGGCGCAGTGGCTCACGCCTGCCGTGTCGTCGGTTGCCGGTGAATCTTCGGCTTCGGGTGAAGGCGCATCCACGAACGGCAACGGCACCGAATCGATTGCGCTGATCGCGCTGCGCGACCCCGAAGCATCGAACGACGCCGCCGCATTCGGCCTGCTAGTGATGGGTTCGCCCGACCCGCGCCGCTTCCACGACGGCATGGCCACCGACTTCCTCACGCAGATCGGCGCGCTCGCAAGCGCTGCGCTGAGCCGTCTGCTGCCGCGCTGAGCGCCCGCCCGTGACATCCGCCGACCCGATCGCCACCTATCTGTCGAGCCTCAAGCACGAACGGCGGTTGTCGGCGCATACGCTGCGCGCTTACACGCACGAACTCGATGAGCTGAAAAAGCTCGCGAACGGCCGCCCGCTCGAAAGCCTCACGGCCACCGACATCCGCGGCGCCGTCGCGCGCGCACATGGCGGCGGGCTGTCGGCGCGCTCGATTGGACACAGGCTGTCCGCGTGGCGCGCGTTTTACCGCTGGCTCGCCGGGCGCATCGAACTGCCCGCGAATCCCGTCGCGACGGTGCGCGCGCCGAAGCGCGCGAAGACGCTGCCGAAAGCCCTGTCCGTCGACGATACGCACAAGCTGATGGAAGCGCCCGCGACGGCCACGGCCGAAGGTCTGCGCGATCACGCGATGCTTGAACTGTTCTACTCGTCGGGTCTGCGCCTGTCGGAACTGGTCGGTCTCGACGTGCATTTCGCCGATGTCGACGGTTATCGGTCGACGGGCTGGCTGAAGCTCGACGACGCCGAAGTCGAAGTGCTCGGCAAGGGCAACCGGCGACGCTCGGTGCCCGTCGGCAGCAAGGCGCTCGACGCCTTGCGAGCATGGCTCGCGGTGCGCGGCGAACTCGTGAAACACGATCCGCATCCGCTCTTCGTATCGGTGCGCGGCAACCGGATGTCGCCGAACGTGGTCCGCGACCGCGTGAAACGCGCGGCGCTCACGGCGGGCATTCCCGCGAACGTCCATCCGCACGTGCTGCGCCATTCGTTCGCGACGCACGTGCTGCAATCGAGCGGCGACCTGCGCGCAGTGCAGGAACTGCTCGGCCACGCGAGCATCGCCGCGACTCAGGTCTACACAGGCCTCGACTTCCAGCATCTCGCGCGAATCTACGATCAGGCGCATCCGCGCGCCAAAAAACGCGACTGACGCTGCCCGACGTTGTCGGACGGCCGGTCAATCCTGCTTAGCCGCTTCGGGCGGCGCATTGTTCTGCTGAAACCCTCACGAAGTCATGAATACCGTTACGCTGAAACCGTCGAAAGAAAAATCGCTGCTGCGCCGCCATCCGTGGGTCTACGCGAATGCGATCGACCGCGTCGACGGCAAGCCGGCCGCCGGCGCCACCGTGCTGGTGCGCGCGCACGACGGCCGCTTTCTGGCGCGCGCCGCCTATAGCCCGCATTCGCAGATCCGCGCGCGCGTCTGGAGTTTCGACGAAAACGAACCCGTCGATCACGCGTTCTTCAAGCGCCGCGTGCAGCGCGCACTCGCGCATCGTCAGACGATGGTGCACGACACGGGCGCGACTCGCCTGATCTTCGGCGAGGCCGACGGACTGCCGGGCCTGATCGTCGATTACTACATCCAGGATGACGCGTCGAAGCGCGGCCAGATCGTCTGCCAGTTCATGGCGGCGGGCGTCGAGGCGTGGAAGGACGCGATCGTGCAGGCGCTGATCGGCGCGACGGGTTGTCCGAACGTCTATGAGCGTTCGGACGTGTCGATCCGCGAAAAGGAAGGGCTCGAACAGACGATGGGCGTGCTCGCCGGCGACGCGCCGCCCGAAACGCTGATCGCGAGCGAAAACGGCGTGCGTTATCACGTCGACGTGCGCAACGGCCACAAGACGGGCTTCTACGTCGATCAGCGCGACAACCGCGCGCTGGTACAGCAACTGTCGAAAGACCGCGACGTGCTGAACTGCTTCTGCTACACCGGCGGATTCTCACTCGCGGCGCTCAAGGGCGGCGCGAAGCGCGTGGTATCGATCGATTCGTCCGGCGAGGCGCTGGCGCTCGCGCAGGAAAACGTGAAGGCCAACGGCTTCGACGCCGAGCGCGCGACCTGGCTCGACGCCGACGCGTTCAAGACCCTGCGCCGCCTGTACGACGAAGGCGACCGCTTCGACCTGATCGTGCTCGATCCGCCGAAGTTCGCGCCGTCGCGCGAGCACGTGGACCGCGCCGCGCGCGCGTACAAGGACATCAATCTCACCGGTCTCAAGCTGCTGCGTCCGGGCGGCCTGCTGTTCACGTACTCGTGCTCGGGCGCGATCGATGCTGACCTGTTCCAGAAGATCGTCGCCGGCGCGGCCTCCGACGCACGCGTCGATGCACGCATTCTCAGGCGACTCGGCGCGGGCGTCGATCACCCGCTGCTGACGGCGTTCCCCGAAGGCGAATATCTGAAAGGCCTATTGTTGCAAATCGCGTGATCGCCCATAGTTAGGCGTTATTTCCCTGGCATCGGTGGGGCATTGACCGCCGGGCAGCGGCGTCCGCGCAGTTATGCTTCAATATTCTGCTGAATTCCTGCGGTTCGGGCCCAGCGCGCTTTGCGCGGCTCGAACCCAGATCGACGAACACAAGGCGACTCCACATGGCGAACAACATGATTCCCGTCACTATCCTGACCGGCTTTCTCGGCAGCGGCAAAACCACGCTGCTCAAGCGCATCCTGAACGAGAAGCACGGCATGAAGATCGCCGTGATCGAAAACGAGTTCGGCGAAGAGAACATCGACAACGACATCCTCGTGCAGGACACGGGTGAGCAGATCATCCAGATGAGCAACGGCTGCATCTGCTGCACGATTCGCGGCGACCTGGCGCGCGTGCTCGGCGACCTGGCTGCGCAAAAGCAGGAAGGCAAGCTCGACTTCGACCGCGTCGTGATCGAAACGACGGGCCTGGCCAACCCCGGCCCCGTCGCGCAGACCTTCTTCATGGATAACCAGATCGCCGACGAATTCCTGCTCGACGCGATCATCACGCTCGTCGACGCGAAGCACGGCAATCATCAGCTGGACGAGCACGAAGTCGTGCAGCGCCAGGTCGGTTTCGCGGACCGCCTGTTCGTCACGAAATCCGATCTCGTCGACGAAGCGGTGCTCGGCGACCTGCGTCATCGTCTGCTGCACATGAATCCGAAGGCGCAGATTCGCGTCGTGAACTTCGGCGAAGCGGACATCAAGGAAATCTTCGATCTGCGCGGCTTCAACCTGAACGCGAAGCTCGAAATCGACCCGGACTTCCTCGCCGAGGACGACCACGATCACGCGCATCACGATCATGATCACGACCATGACCACGATCACGCGAACTGCGATCACGATCATGGCCAATGCGATCACGAAGGCCACGATCGCGGCCATCATCACCATAACCACGCGCATCACGACGACAAGATCAAGTCGTTCGTTTTCCGCAGCGACCGCCCGTTCGATCCGAACAAGCTCGAAGACTTCCTCGGCGGCATTCTGCAGATTTATGGCGAGCGCCTGCTGCGCTACAAGGGCGTGCTGTACATGAAGGGCGTCGATCGCAAGGTCGTCTTCCAGGGCGTGCACCAGATGATGGGCAGCGATCTGGCCGCGAAGTGGCAACCCATCGAGAAAAAGACGAACAAGATGGTGTTCATCGGCATTGAACTGCCGCAAGACCTGATTACCGACGGTCTTGAAGCCTGCCTCGTCTGATTCGTTATCTCTTCATCCGCGCAGTCTGCGGGCAGGCGCCCCGGCGCCCTGCCCGTGCTGCCGTTCCTTTGCTGTCGGAACGCGAAAAAGGGCTCAAAAGCACGAACGCGGCAATTTAACAGTTCGTTTGCGGTCAAAGCACGTGAAAACCCTGTTGTGAGAATACGTGTACGACCATCGCTTTTTAGTGAACAGCGCGTTATATTTTCACGATAAGTGGAGTTTGCGGCAGGGATTTCCCTCGCTTGCTGATTCGTATTGTGATTCAGTTACAATACGGCCCCGCTGGAGAATGAGAACGAATTGCCCGGTTTAAAGCGCGAAGTCGCGTTGCAGCCGTGCCGGGCCGAAAACGGCGCCGGAAAATCTAATCCGGGGACATCGCCGATATGCCGGCCGGCACAATTCCGGCTCATAACGCGCTGCCGGGAAGCATTGCCTCAGGAGCATGGGAAGAATCGGTTTCCAGAGGAGTTCGGCCCCGCATCGGCGCTTCGGCGTCACGACAGCCCACCGTCCGTGTTCGCCGGCGCTCATTTGAGCGTCATCGAGGCGCCTGTTGCGGGCAACACGAAAGTGCGGGCAATGATTTGCCTCACATTGAAGAAGCAAGCCAGATGACGACGAAACGACTCTTGACCGAAGCCGAAATCCTGAAGATGAGCGACAAGGATTACATGAATGAGGATCAGCTCGCTTTCTTCAAGAACCGGCTCGAGCAGCTGCAGGCGGACATTCTCCGCAATGCCGGCCAGACGACCGAGAACCTCCGCGAAACCGTGATCGTGCCGGACCCGGCCGACCGCGCGACGATCGAGGAAGAGCATGCGCTGGAACTTCGCACGCGCGACCGCGAACGCAAGCTGCTGAAGAAGGTGCAGCAGTCCATCGCGCGGATCGAATCGGGCGAGTACGGCTGGTGCGAGGAAACGGGCGAGCCGATCGGCATTCCCCGCCTGCTCGCGCGTCCGACCGCCACCCTGTCGCTCGAAGCACAGGAACGCCGCGAACTGCGCCAGAAGCTGTTCGGCGACTGATCGACGGGCGGCGCGGTTTTCGGGGTCCGCGCCCCAGATACGCTTCGTCAGAGGCGCACGGTGAATCGTGCGCCTCTTTTTCTTTTGCGCCGCGCGTTTTGGTGCGCGCGCGCCCGAACCTGAACGCGCAGATCGGTAAATGCGCATTGCATACGACCATGTGCGCATCAACCGGCAGCACGTTTTACCGCCGCAAACCCCCGTCCCTGGCCGCCCGCGCCTTTTCTCGCGCTCATTCCACATCGGCCCTTGATAACGCCGCGCACGCCCTAAAATAATCCGGACATGCGTTGCACGCGCGCGCACCCGGCATCGCGCGCCGTCCGCTCTCGGATTCCGTGGTTGCGCATTGGCGCTGCCGCGTCCTCCCTTGCTTTAGAAAAGGAACGCATATGGAGCAATTTCACGGCACGACGATCGTCTCCGTGCGCCGCGGCGACAAGGTCGCGCTCGGCGGCGACGGCCAGGTCACGCTGGGCAATATCGTCATGAAAGGCGGTGCGAAGAAAGTCCGGCGCATCTACAACAACAAGGTGCTGGTCGGCTTCGCGGGCGGCACGGCCGACGCGTTCTCGCTGCTCGACCGCTTTGAAGCCAAACTCGAAAAACACCAGGGCAATCTCACGCGCGCGGCCGTCGAACTCGCGAAAGACTGGCGCACCGACCGCATGCTGCGCCGTCTCGAAGCCATGCTGATCACGGCCGACGCGACCACCACGCTCGTCATCACGGGCAACGGCGACGTGCTCGATCCCGAAGGCGGCATCTGCGCAATCGGCTCGGGCGGCGCGTACGCGCAGGCGGCAGCGAAGGCGCTCGCCGACAATACGGATCTTTCGCCGCGCGAGATCGTCGAAAAGTCGCTGGAGATTGCCGGCGACATGTGTATCTACACGAACCACAACCGCGTCATCGAGACGATCGAGTAAGGACACACGATGAGCACCATGACTCCCGCCGAGATCGTCTCGGAACTCGACAAGCACATCATTGGCCAGCATCGCGCGAAGAAGGCGGTTGCCGTCGCGCTGCGCAACCGGTGGCGCCGTCAGCAGGTCGCCGATCCGCTGCGTCAGGAAATCACGCCGAAGAACATTCTGATGATCGGGCCGACGGGCGTCGGCAAGACTGAGATTGCACGGCGTCTTGCCAAGCTCGCCGACGCGCCGTTCATCAAGATCGAAGCGACCAAGTTCACGGAAGTCGGTTATGTGGGCCGCGACGTCGACAGCATCGTGCGCGACCTGATCGAAATCTCCGTCAAGCAAACGCGCGAAACCGAAATGCGCAAGGTCCGCACGAAGGCGGAAGATCTCGCCGAAGACCGCATTCTCGATATCCTGCTGCCGGGCGCGCGCGGCACCGTCGGCTTTGGTTCGGGCGCGAGCGAAGCAAGCGGCGACGAGTCGAATACGACGCGTCAGACGTTCCGCAAGCGCCTGCGCGAAGGCGCGCTCGACGACAAAGAGATCGAGCTCGACATCGAAATGCAGACGCCGGCCATGGACATCATGGGCCCGCCGGGCATGGAAGACATGACCGAGCAGATCCGCTCGATGTTCGCGAACCTCGGCGGCGGCAAGAAGACGCGCCGCAAGGTGAAGGTGAAGGAAGCGCTCAAGCTCCTCACCGACGAAGAAGCCGCGAAGATGCTGAACGACGAAGAGGTCAAGACGAAGGCCGTGCAGAACGTCGAGCAGAACGGCATCGTGTTCCTCGATGAAATCGACAAGATCGCGTCGCGCAGTGAAGCGGGCGGCGGCGAGGTGTCGCGTCAGGGCGTGCAGCGCGATCTGCTGCCGCTCGTCGAAGGCACGACGATCAATACGAAGTACGGGATGGTCAAGACCGATCACATCCTGTTCATCGCGAGCGGCGCGTTCCATCTCGCGAAGCCGAGCGATCTGATTCCCGAACTGCAAGGCCGTTTCCCGATTCGCGTCGAACTGGACTCGCTGTCGGTGAAGGACTTCGAATCGATTCTCGTCGCTACGGACGCCAGCCTCGTCAAGCAATATCAGGCGCTGCTCGAAACGGAAGACGTGCACCTCGAATTCGCCGACGATGGCATCCGGCGTCTCGCGGAAATCGCGTACTCGGTGAACGAGAAGACGGAAAACATCGGCGCGCGCCGCCTCTATACGGTGATCGAGAAGCTGCTCGAGGAAGTGTCGTTCTCGGCGGGCAATCACACCGGCAAGAGCGTGCTGATCGATGGTGCGTATGTCGACCGTGCGCTGAACGACGTCGCGCAGGACGAAGATCTGTCGCGCTACGTGCTGTAACGCGGTAACTCGCGACTCAAAAGCAAAAGGCGGCGTTCCGATGGAACGCCGCCTTTTTTCATGTCTCTTGCAGAGGCTAGATCACTGCTTGACGGGCCGCTTCGCCAGCTTGCGCTGCAACGTGCGCCGATGCATGTTGAGCGCGCGCGCCGTCGCCGAAATATTGCCGCCGTTCTCGGCAAGCACACGCTGAATGTGCTCCCACTCGAGCCGCGCCACCGACAGCGGCGTCGGGTTCTCGATCGCTTCTTCAGCTTGCAGCGCGCTCGCTTCCGTTTG
This sequence comes from Paraburkholderia sabiae, assembly GCF_030412785.1. Lineage (NCBI taxonomy): Bacteria > Pseudomonadati > Pseudomonadota > Betaproteobacteria > Burkholderiales > Burkholderiaceae > Paraburkholderia > Paraburkholderia sabiae. The sequence continues at coordinate 69,289 of NZ_CP125295.1, read as the reverse complement.
CAGCGCCGACAGAATCGTTTCGACGTTCGCGGGCTTGGCCAGATAGTTGTCCGCACCGTCCTTCACCGCCTGAACAGCCGTCGCGATGCTCGCGTAGCCCGTCAGCACGAGCATCCGCGCATCCGGTTGCAGGTCGCGCAGCGGCGCGACGAGGTTCAGCCCTGAGTCATTGCCCAGATGCAGATCGACGGTGATCTGCCCGAACTTCTGCTGGTTCGCGAGACGAATCGCCTCCTCGGCGTTATGCGCCTCGGACACGGTGAAGCCGCGACGCGTCAATCCGCGCGCCAGGATGCCGGAGAACACTTCGTCGTCGTCGATAACCAGAAAATTCTTGTCGCTCATGCTTGTTTCTCCGTATTGGACGACGCGGCGCCCTGCCGGCCCGCGCCCGTTTGCTCGCGGGCCAGAGGCAACCGCAACACCGCGCGTGTGCCGCGCGGCTTGATTTCGCTGACATCGGTAAGCTCGATCGATCCGCCGAGCCGCGCCGCCGCCGAAAACGCCAGATACAGCCCGACGCCGTGTCCGCCCTGCGTGCTGTCGACGGGCGCCGCGCCCAGCAATCCGCGCAGCGCAGCCGGCACGCCGGGCCCGGCGTCGCAGACTTCGAATTCGATCGACGCGGGTTCGACGAGCTTCGCCGCCAGCGTCACGTGATCGCGACTCGCGCGCGCGGCGTTGTCGAGCAGGATCGTGAGGATCTGGCTGACGGCCACGGTATCGTCGATGCCGACGTTGGCGGGCGGCTCGCCGAGACGCTCGAACTTCACATGCGGATGCCGCAAGCGCCACTGGTCGGCGAACGAGTCGAGCCATTCGTCGACGCGCTGACGACTGCCTTGCGTCGACGCGCGGCTGCGCAGACGCGCGAGCGCCGACGTGCACAGCGTCATCTGCTGATCGAGGATATCGAGGTCGGCGGCATAGGGCTTGAGGCCACCGTCGCTACGGGCGGCGTCGCGAAGTTCCTCGGTGAGCATCGCGATCGTCGACAGCGGCGTGCCGATTTCATGGGCAACTGTCGCGGCCTGCACGCCAAGCGCCACGGCACGCTCGTCGCGCAACAGACGCTGCTGTGCCTCGCCGAGCGCCGTATCGCGCTGACGCAGCGCGCGCGACATACGCGCCACGAACCACGCGATCAGGCCAACGCTGACCATGAAGTTCACCCACATGCCGGCGCGGTAGTAGTCGAACAGATTCGCGGGATTGTCGAGATTGAGCGGCACCGACTCGAAGCCGAGCACCGCGTAGCAGGCAACAGCGAAAGCGGCGAGCCAGGCCATCAGATGCCAGGGCAGCACGGCGGCCGCAATGGCCAGCGACGGCAGATACAACGAGACGAACGGATTGGTCGTGCCGCCCGACAGAAACAGCAACGCCGACAGCGCGCCGAGATCGACCCACAGTTGCCCGAACAGTTCGAGATTCGATTCGGGCTTCTGGCTCGCGACGCGCAGCCACGTCAATCCGTTGAAGATCACTTCGAGACCGATGACGAGCAGCATCGCCGGCAATGGCAGCTTGACGCCAACAAAAGTCTGGACGAACGCAATCGTCACGAGCTGCCCGATGATGGCAAGACTGCGTAGCCAGAAGAGATGTCCGAGGTTGACCCGGCCAGTGATGGTTATGCGGTGCATCCTGCAAGTTTACCCGTTGGGAGCGGTCTGATTCATCTCGTGAATGTTCGGAACTATAGTGTTCTTTATCGTTTAACGTACGCCCGCCACTCTTTACGCCCAATGCTTAAGACATCGCTTGATCCACATCAAGTTCTTTTGGATTCCTTCCAGACATTTCTGCGTCACGCTGTCGCAGCGCAGGAACAAAACGATCAATCCGCACGCGACGTCTGGCTCCAGGCCGCTTCACATCTGTGTCCGACAGATCCCGAATCCATCGCTGCGCTGATTCCACAACTGCTTGCAGGACAACACGCCGCCGAAGCAGAAACGATTTCCCGGGCTTGCGCCGCGCTCGCTCCGCATCATCCCGGAACGCACTTTCAACTCGGGCTCACGCTGCAATTGATGAACCGGCACAGCGAGGCCATTGCGCCTTATCGCGAGGCGCTCGCCATCGATCCCAACGTGCCCAGTCTCCGCAACAATCTGGCCGCTGCGTTGATGTCGGCGAATCCCGCGAATCCGGAAGTGGCTGTCCTGCTCAAGGCTGCACTCCAGGAAACTCCCGACGATGCGAACGCGTGGATCAATCTCGCCAAGTCGCGCCTCGCGGGTTTCGATCTCGACGGCGCGCTCGAAGCCGAGGAACGTGCGCTCGAACTACAGCCTGACAATCTCATCGCGCTCGGCAATCACGGCCAGACTCTGCGCGAAGCCCAGCATTGGGATGACGCCGAGCGATTCACGTTGGCCGCGCATCGCGCAGCGCCCGGCAAAGCATCGTTCGTGTCCAATCTCAGCATGCTGCACCTGCTGCGTGGCAACTACGCCGACGGCTGGCGCGAGCATGAGGCGCGCTGGGACGGATCGAAGGAGCTGGCGGGCAAGCGCCCTGTCATGCCGGGACCGACGTGGCGCGGCGAATCGCTCGCGGGCAAGACGCTGCTGCTGTGGGGCGAACAGGGCATGGGCGATCTGTTGCAGTTCTGCCGCTACGTTCCGGTGCTGGCCGAGCGTGTGCACCGCGAAGGCGGGCGGCTCGTGTGGAATTCGTTTCCGCAGATGGGCGCGCTGCTCGCACGCACGCTCGCGCAATATGCCGATCAGTTCACGCTCGGCGGCGGCGTCGAAAATCTGCCGACGTTCGACTACGAAATCTCGCTGCTGTCGCTGCCTTTGCTGCTCGAGACACGGGAAGAAACGATTCCGTCGACTGTTCCTTATCTGCAAGCCGATCCGCGAGGCGTCGATACGTGGCGTCAGCGCCTCGCAGGTGAGAAGCGGCTCAAGGTCGGGCTTGTCTGGACGGGCAGCCATGGACATCAACGCAACCCGTATCGGCGGGTCGGGCTCGAACGCTACGTCGATTACTTCCGCGAACTCGACGACGTCGCGTTCTATTCGCTGCAGCCGGGCGCCGGAGCCGAAGTGGCGGCGGCGCGCACAGCCGGGCTCGATATCACCGATCACACGGCAGCCTTCAACACCTTCGACGACACGGCCGCGTACGTCAGCGCCCTCGATCTGGTGATTAGCGTGTGCACGTCCGTTGCACATTTGAGCGGCGCGCTCGGGCAGCGCACGTGGGTGCTGCTCGATGTCAATCCGCATTGGGTGTGGCTGCTCGATCGCACCGACAGCCCGTGGTATCCGAGCGCGACGCTTTACCGGCAAGCGCAGTTCGCGCAGTGGGAGCCGGTGTTCGACAAGCTGACACGCGATCTCGGTGAACTGGCCGCTTCGCGCCGCCAGTAGTCCGACGCCACACGCAGTCAGTGCGGCGCGCGCTTCAATCCGGCGCCGTGCCTTCTTCTTCGGCGCGGGTGCGCGCGATCACACCCGCCAGGCATTCGGGACAAAGACAGCCGGTGCCGGACTCCAGCGCCTCGATGGGCAAGGCCGGCATCGACGCGCACCAGCATGACGAGCGGTCGCCGCGCGCGCCGCAGTCGAACACCCGACGGCAGCGCGGGCAGCGCACGCTCGACGTGACAGAGGTTTCAAGCGATTCGGATGGGGACGGATTCATGACAGCGGGATGAAACCGGTCGGTTGATTCGAACATGATGCCACTTCCGGTGGCGCAGCAAAATGTCTGCCCGCCGTCTGATAGGCGCGCCCCGTCTTCCCACCTAACCGACTTTTCCGGCCATGAGAGAACTTACACGCGCCCGAGCGGCCCAAACTATCCGCTGCGTCAGCGCCGCATCAGTGCGACAACCCGTCGCCGGTCGCTGAAAAGCACGCGTTTCCGCAGTGCGGAAAAACGGCTGGAACCCCCGCGGCGGCACACGTCGAATTCACTATTGCACCGCGCCAGTTGTGTACAATCCGGCCTTGTTTTCACCGTTTCCGTCCGAGCCCGCCGCCATGTCCGAAACTCCCGACCTGTCCCAGATCGCCCCCACGCTCAAGGCTGAAATTCTCGCTGAGGCGCTGCCCTACATTCGCCAGTACCACGGCAAGACCGTCGTGATCAAATACGGCGGCAACGCGATGACGGAAGAGCGCCTGAAGCAGGGCTTCGCGCGCGACGTGATCCTGCTGAAGCTGGTCGGCATCAACCCGGTGATCGTGCACGGCGGCGGTCCGCAGATCGATCAGGCGTTGAAGAAGATCGGCAAACAGGGCACGTTCATCCAGGGCATGCGCGTCACCGACGAAGAGACGATGGAAGTCGTCGAATGGGTGCTGGGCGGTGAAGTGCAACAGGACATCGTCACGCTGATCAACCACTTCGGCGGCCACGCGGTCGGTCTGACGGGCAAGGACGGCGGCCTGATCCACGCGCGCAAGCTGCTGATGCCGGATCGCGACAACCCGGGCCAGTACATCGATATCGGTCAGGTCGGCGAAGTCGAGGCGATCAACCCGGCCGTCGTGAAGGCGCTGCAGGACGACGCGTTCATTCCCGTGATCTCGCCGATCGGCTTCGGTGAAGACGGCCTGTCGTACAACATCAATGCGGACCTCGTCGCGGGCAAGCTGGCTGTCGTGCTGAATGCCGAAAAGCTCGTGATGATGACGAACATCCCCGGCGTGATGGACAAGGAAGGCACGCTGCTGACCGATCTGTCCGCGCGCGAAATCGACGCGCTGTTCGCCGACGGCACGATCTCGGGCGGCATGCTGCCGAAGATCTCGTCGGCGCTCGACGCGGCGAAGAGCGGCGTGCGTTCGGTGCACATCATCGACGGCCGTATCGAACATTCGGTGCTGCTCGAAATCCTGACGGAGCAGCCGTTCGGCACGATGATCCGCTCGCACTGAGCGCTTATCGTTACTCAAGCAGTTCACGCGAAGCACGGCACGCTAGCCGCCGTGCTTCGCAGAAGGCATACTGGCCTTCCGTCTTTCGCGCAGCACGCTGCGCTGTCCAGAATCTTCCCCGCAACGCTTCGCACATCGCCTGCATCGGATCGCAGTCCTTGCGCACGCGCGCGGAATCCACGACATCATGCGCCCTTCCCGTCCGAAGCGCCGTCGGCCGCAGATTCACGCCGGCACGCCCGTCTGGCTGTTCGACCTCGACAACACGCTGCATCACGCGTCGCACGCCATTTTTCCCGCCATCAACGCCGCGATGACGCAGTACATCATCGACGCGCTGCAAGTCGAGCGCGACGAAGCGAACCGTCTGCGCACCGGCTACACGCAGCGTTACGGCGCGGCGCTGCTGGGCCTCACGCGTCACCATCCCGTCGATCCGCATGACTTCCTGAAATACGTGCACACGTTTCCCGATCTGCGCGCGATGCTGCGCAGCGAGCGCGGGCTGAAACGTCTCGTCGATGCGCTGCCGGGCCGTAAGATCGTGCTCACCAACGCGCCCGAAACGTATGCGATGGACGTCTTGAAAGAACTGGGCATCGAGCGTCTGTTCGAACGCGTTATTGCGATCGAGCACATGCGCGACCGCCGCTTCTGGCGCGCGAAGCCCGATCACATGATGCTGCGCCGGGCGATGCGCGACGCGCACGTGCGTCTCGCCGATGCCGTGCTCGTCGAAGACACGCGCAGCCATCTGAAGAACTATCGGCGACTCGGTATCCGCACGGTGTGGATCGTCGGCCATCTGCCGCGGCATGCGCGCGCGGACGGCACGCTCGCGCGTCTGCCGGGCACGGGACGTCCGCACTATGTCGACCGTCGCATTCGTTCGCTAAAATCGTTGAGACTGGGCGCCCGCCCGGGAAGGCCGATCGACCTGTAACGGAGAGCATCCGGCCTTGCACCAACAGGGACGACAGACATGCAGCCGATCCGCAAGCATGACGAGGACGTAACCGAAGACCAGCCGGCCGCTCCGCGCGCCACGCGCCTGAAACCGGGCGAGCGGCGCGTGCACATTCTCCAGACGCTCGCCGCGATGCTGGAAGCGCCGAAGAACGAAAAGATCACGACGGCGGCGCTGGCCGCGCGCCTCGGCGTGTCGGAAGCGGCGCTGTATCGCCATTTCGCGAGCAAGGCGCAGATGTTCGAAGGGCTGATCGAATTCATCGAGCAGACGCTGTTCGGCCTCATCAACCAGATCGTCGCGAAAGAGCCGAACGGCATATTGCAGGCGCGTGCGATCGCGCTCACGCTGCTCAATTTTTCGGCGAAGAATCCGGGCATGACGCGTGTGCTGACGTGCGAAGCGCTCGTCGGCGAACACGAGCGGCTCACCGAGCGCGTCAATCAGCTGCTCGAGCGCGTCGAGGCGTCGCTCAAGCAGTGTCTGCGGCTCGGCGTGATGGACGCGTCGGGTCACAAGGAACACGCCGAACAGCACGCGATTCCCGCGATCCCTCTATCCGCCGACTACGATCCCGTCGTGCGCGCGAGCCTCCTGCTCAGCTACATCATCGGGCGCTGGCATCGTTTCGTGCGCAGCGGCTTCTCGCGCGCGCCGAACGAACAGGCCGACGCGCAATTGCGGCTGATCCTGCAGTAAGGGCGCTTTCTGCAGGGGCGGCGGAAATTCCGATATACTCTCCGCTCAGCCGTTCATGACGGCCCAGGTTTAAAACGCGCCGATTTGCTGACTCGATTGCGGGCGCGCGAACCAGCGGATGAGATCCATCGTCCCGGTTCACTATAAATGCGGCTAAAGAGGTCGTCAGCCGCGCACATCTTCCTTCCGCGCAATCGCCGACACCATTTAGCCGCCCCATGTCAGAAGGCGGAATGAATGGAATCGATCGGGATCGTCACTCCACAAACAATGCATTTCTCCGAGCCGCTGCGTCTGCAGAACGGCAGCTCGCTCGCGAACTACGACCTCGTCGTCGAAACGTACGGCACGCTCAATGCCGCGCGCACTAACGCCGTGCTCGTGTGCCACGCGCTCAACGCGTCGCACCACGTCGCGGGCGTCTACGCGGACGATCCGAAGAACGTCGGCTGGTGGGACAACATGGTCGGCCCGGGCAAGCCGCTCGATACGAATCGCTTCTTTGTGATCGGCGTGAACAATCTCGGTTCGTGCTTCGGCTCGACGGGTCCGATGAGCATCGATCCGTCGACGGGTCGTCCGTACGGCAAGAGCTTCCCCGTCGTGACCGTCGAAGACTGGGTGAATGCGCAGGCGCGCGTCGCCGATGAATTCGGCATCGAGAAATTCGCCGCGGTGATGGGCGGCAGTCTCGGCGGCATGCAGGCGCTCGCGTGGAGCATGATGTATCCGGACCGCCTCGAACACTGCATCGTGGTTGCATCGACACCGAAGCTGTCCGCGCAGAACATCGCGTTCAACGAAGTCGCGCGCTCGTCGATTCTGTCGGACCCGGACTTCCACGGCGGCGATTACTACGCACACGGCGTGAAGCCGAAGCGCGGCTTGCGCGTCGCGCGGATGATCGGCCACATCACGTATCTGTCCGACGACGACATGGCCGCGAAGTTCGGCCGCGCGCTGCGCCGCGCGGAAGGCGCGGAGGACGTCTACAACTTCAACTTCGACGTCGAGTTCGAAGTGGAATCGTATCTGCGCTATCAGGGCGACAAGTTCGCCGATTACTTCGACGCGAACACGTATCTGCTCATCACGCGCGCGCTCGATTACTTCGATCCCGCGAAAGCCTACGACGGCGACCTGACGGCCGCACTCGCGCACACGAAGGCGAAGTATCTGATTGCGAGCTTCTCGACCGACTGGCGTTTCGCGCCCGCGCGCTCGCGCGAACTCGTGAAGGCGCTGCTCGATCACAAGCGCCAGGTGACGTACGGCGAAATCGACGCGCCGCACGGCCACGATGCCTTCCTTCTCGACGACGCGCGCTATCACAACCTGATGCGCGCCTACTACGAACGCATTGCTGCAGAGGTCAACGCATGAACCAGCGCGCTCTCGATTATCTTGCGACGCGGCCGGACTTCCGCGCGATCGCCCGCTGGGTCGAGCCGCGTGCGACGGTGCTCGATCTCGGCTGCGGCGACGGCTCGCTGCTATCGCTGCTGTCGGAAGAACTCGAAGTGTCGGGCTACGGCATCGAGATCAACGACGCCGGCGTGCTCGCATCGACGAAGAACGGCATCAACGTGATCCAGCAGAATCTGGAAGACGGCTTGCGTCTCTTCGAAGACGGCAGCTTCGACTTTGCGATCCTTTCTCAAACGCTGCAGACCATTCACCAGACGGCTGCGATCCTGCGCGAGACGGTACGTGTCGGCAAGGAATGCATCGTGTCGTTCCCAAATTTCGGGTACTGGGCGCATCGTCTTTCCGTTTTGCAGGGTCGCATGCCTGTGTCGAAATCGCTGCCGTATCAGTGGCACAACACGCCGAACGTGCGCGTGCTGACCATCAAGGACTTCGAGGCGCTCGCGCCGGAAGTCGGCATCGAGATTCTCGACCGTGTGGTTCTGCATGGCGGCCAACAGGTGCGTTGGGGCGTGAACTGGCGTGGTAGTCTTGCGGTCTATCGCGTCAAGAAAAGCTAACGTCACTCATCACATGTCGAACCCGCCACACGAGGCGCCTGCACTAACCGCACACGAAGAACACCCCGGCTGGCGCGCGTTTCTCAACGCGCGCATGCTGATTTGCGTTTTCCTCGGCTTTACGTCGGGGTTGCCGCTATTCACGCTCGTCTATCTCGTTCAGGCCTGGCTGCGTTCGGAAGGCGTGAACCTGAAAGAGATCGGCCTGTTTGCGCTGATCCAGTTTCCCTATACGTGGAAGTTCATCTGGGCGCCGCTGATGGACCGCTACGTGCCGCGTCTGCCCGGCTGGCGTCCGGGACGCCGGCGCGGCTGGATGCTCGCCACGCAGATTCTCGTCGCCGTCGCCATTGCATCGCTCGGCATCGTCTCGCCGCGCGATTCGATCTGGACCGTTGCCGCGCTGACCGCGCTGGTCGCGTTCTTCGGCGCGAGTCAGGACATCGTGATCGACGCGTATCGTCGCGAACTGCTGCACGACACCGAACAGGGTCTCGGCAATGCCGTGCACGTCAACGCGTACAAGATCGCCGCGCTCGTGCCCGGTTCGCTCGCGCTGATCCTGTCGGACCATATGCCTTGGGCGACCGTGTTCGTCGTGACGGCCGCGTTCATGCTGCCGGGCATGATCATGACGCTCGTCGTCAGCGAGCCCGAAGTGCACGGCAAGCCGCCGAAGAATCTGAGCGAAGCCATCATCGAACCGTTTCACGAATTCATCACGCGCGACGGCTGGCGCGGCGCGCTGTTCGTGCTCGGATTCATCTTTCTGTACAAGCTCGGCGATACGATGGCAACCACGCTGTCGACGTCGTTCTTCCTCGACATCGGCTTTTCGCGCACGCAGATTGGCGTGATCGCGAAGACAACGGCATTCGGCGCGAGTCTCGCGGGCGGCATCATCGGCGGCATTGCGCTGATGCGCATCGGCATCGGCCGTGGGCTGTGGATTTTCGGCATTCTGCAGATGGTGTCGACGCTCGGCTTCGCGTGGCTCGCGCATGTCGGGCCGACGTCGCCGGGATTGACTGTCGTGTACGACATTGCAGTCGGAATCAGTGCGGCGACGACGAAGCTGCTGTCGCTGCTCGGCATCGGCTGGACGGTGCAGCTCGATCCGATGTCGGTTGCTCTCGCGATCGTGTACGGCTTCGAAACTTTTACCACGGGTCTCACGCTCGCCGCCTTCACCGCGTACATCGCGAGTACGACCGATCCGCGTTACACGGCGACGCAATTCGCGCTCTTCACGTCGCTGGCCTCGGTGCCGCGCACGCTGGCGTCGGCGGCAAGCGGGTTCGTCGTCGCGCAGATTGGCTGGTTCGACTACTTCATTGTCTGCACGGCGCTTGCTATACCAGGCATGCTACTGTTGTTTCGGATCGCCCCTTGGAGAAAGCAGTCGTGATGGTGTTTGCGTCGCGGCGCGCCATTGGTCGGGCTTTGCGCGCCGTTTCCCGTCGATTGCCTGCATATCGCATGCGCGCGCGTGCCCGTGCGTTGCATGTCGCTGTTCTTGCCGCATGCGCGGGTTTCGGCGTCGTATCTCCGTGGCAGGCAAACGCCGCCGAGCCGACATCGAATATCAGCACGCCGCCCGCAGCGAACGCACCGTCGGCTCCTTCTGCTCCTTCTGCTCCATCAGCACCTTCCGCACCCTCGGCACCGAAAACGGAACCAGCGCCGACGGCTACATCCGGCGCATCCGCGCCATCGAATGCAGGCTCGGCAACGCCTCAGATGCCTGTTACCGCGCGCACGCCCGCACCGACCCCGCCGCCGCCCACGTTACCGACGCAGTTCCAGCCAAACCAGCAATTGCGTTACGGCGGCTACGCGGTGTTCCGCAATCTGATTCCGTCGCCGATGCTCGAAGCGCAATCGGCAGAGGAATTCGATCAGATCGCGCGCGGCGCCGAGCACATGAACCGGCTGTATCCGCCATCGGATCCGCACGTGCAGCGCGTGCAGTCGATCGTCGACAAGCTCATTCCGTATTCGCTGAAATGGAACGACCGCTCGAAGAACTGGAAGTGGGACGTCGCGGTGCTGCGTTCGCCGGATATTCGCGCGTACTGTCTGCCGGGCGGCAAGATCGTCATCTACGGCGGCATGCTCGACAAGGTCAAACTGAACGACAACGAACTCGGCATGCTGCTCGGCCATGAAATCGCGCATGCGCTGCGCGAGCATGCGCGCGAGCGGCTCGGCGAACAGCAGGCGGGGCAGCTCGGATCGGGGTCGATTCCGCAGCTGTTCGGCCTCGCCGATCTCGGCGCAGCGCCGCTCGGCATCGGCTCGCAGCTGGTGGAAATGAAGTACGAGCGCGCCGACGAAACGGAAGCGGATGTGATCGGCAGCGACATTGCATCGCGTGCCGGTTTCGATCCTCGCGCGGCGATCACGCTGTGGGACAAGCTCGCCGTCGCGACGCGCGGCAACCGCGATCAGGGCTTCATCTACGTGCACCCGTACACGCCGGCGCGGCGCGCAGACATCATGAAGCGGCTCGCCGACATGCTGCCGCTGTACGCGAAGGCAATCGGCAAATCCGTCGATACGCTGCCCGACTACGCGGGCATCGGCCGCCCGAAGCGTACGACTGTGAGCGACTGACGCGCGCCGCAGCGTTTATTCCGCCAGCTTGTGGTTGTAGTCGACGGTCACGGGCGCGTGATCGCTGAACTTGATATCACGGAACACATCGACACGTTTCGCCGTGGCCGCAACACCCGGCGTCGCGATCTGATAATCGATACGCCACCCGACGTTCTTCGCATACGCCTGACCGCGATTGCTCCACCACGTGTACTGCTCGGGCCGCTGGTCGAGCGTTCTGAACACGTCCACGTAACCGACTTCGTCGAACAGCTTCGTGAGCCACGCGCGCTCTTCCGGCAGGCAGCCCGAATTCTTCTGGTTGCCCTTCCAGTTCTTGATGTCGATTTCCTTGTGCACGATGTTCACGTCGCCGCACACGATCACTTCGCGTTCCTTCGACAGTTCGGCCAGATGCGGCATGAACTCGTCCATGAAACGGTACTTCGCCTGCTGGCGTTCGTCGCCGCTCGAACCCGACGGCACATACACCGAAATCACCGACAGATTGCCGAAGCGCGCTTCCACGTAGCGTCCTTCGGGATCGAACTCTTCGCTGCCGAAGCCGATCACGACTTCATCCGGCTCGTGACGCGTATACAGGCCCGCACCGCTGTAGCCCTTTTTCACCGCGTGCTGGAAATAGCCCGTGAAACCGTGCGGCGCGAGGAACTCGGGCGTCATGTCGTCCTGCGAGCACTTGATTTCCTGCACGCACACGACATCGGCCTTCTGCTCGCCGAACCATTCGAAAAAACCCTTCTTGGCCGCCGAACGGATGCCGTTCAGATTGGCCGTGATCACACGCAACATGTTTTTCCTTCGTTGTGTTTTCGTCTATTCGACGAGGTGAAGATCATTCGACTATCACGCCCTTCAGCGATTCTTTCGCCGGCGGGAATTCGAGCTTCAGCGACTCGAACGCGCGCAGCAGCAACTCGCCGACCATCACGTTGCGATGCGTCTTCGAGTTCGCGGGAATCACGTACCACGGCGCGTATTCCGTCGACGTCGCCGCGAGCGCATCCTCGTACGCATCCTGATACTTGCCCCACAGCTTGCGTGCGTCGAGATCGGAGACATCGAACTTCCAGTGCTTGGTCGGATCGTCGATACGCGCCTGCAGACGCTCGCGCTGCTCGTCCTTCGAAATATGCAGCATGCACTTGATGATCGTCGTGCCGTTTTCCGCGAGCATCAGCTCGAACTCGCGAATGTGCCGGAAGCGGCGTTCGCGATCGTCCTTGCTCAATGTACCGAGCACGTATGGCACGAGCACGTCTTCGTAATGGCTGCGGTTGAAGATCGTCAGTTCGCCGGCGGCGGGCGCCTGCGAATGAACGCGCCACAGGAAGTCGTGCGCGAGTTCGTTGAGCGTCGGCGCCTTGAACGGCACGATGCGCAAGCCGAGCGGATCGACTTCATGAAACACCGCGCGGATCGTGCCGTCCTTGCCGCTCGTGTCCATGCCTTGCAGCACGAGCAAGACGCGCTGAACGCGCTGCGCGTGCAGGCGTTCCTGCTGCGCATCGAGCGCCGCGCCGATTTCGGCGAGACGTTCGCGGTCGGTGTCCTTCGCTCCCGTCGAAAACGGCTTCGTCGACGGATCGTCGTCAGCGAGGGAAAACTTCGATTTGCCGTCTGCGTCGAAAAAAGGCACGCGATATTCGTCGAGACCGCTCTTCTTTGCCATCTTCGGGTTCTCCTTTGCGACGCTTTACGCCGGGTGAAAAAGCAAACGGGCCGTTGCGCGACTTTCGATGCGACAACAGCCCGTCCTGCCCGTACTTCTACCGCGTTCAGCCCAGCTTTTTCTTCAACAGCTCGTTGACCTGCTGCGGATTTGCCTTGCCCTTGGTCGCCTTCATCGCCTGACCGATCAGCGCGTTGAACGCTTTTTCCTTGCCGGCGCGGAATTCCTCGACCGACTTCTGGTTCGCGGCGAGCACCTCGTCGATGATCGCTTCGAGCGCGCCTGTATCCGAAATCTGCTTGAGGCCCTTCGCTTCGATGATGCGATCGGCGGCGGCTTCGTCGGTGGCCTTCTCTTCCCAGATCGCGAGGAAGATTTCCTTTGCGATCTTGTTCGAGATCGTGCCGTCGGCGATACGTTGCAGCACCAGCGCGAGTTGCGCGGCGGAAACCGGGCTGTCGGCGATGTCGAGGTCTTCGCGGTTCAGTTGCGACGACACTTCGCCCATCAGCCAGTTCGCCGCGACCTTCGCCTGCGCCGCGCCGACCTTCGCGACGACGGCTTCGTAGTAAGCAGCCATCGCCTTGCTCGACGTGACGACGCCCGCATCGTACGGCGTAAGGCCGTATTGATCGACGAAGCGTTGCTGCATGGCAGCCGGCAGCTCCGGCAACTCGCCCTTCACGCGCTCGACCCACGACGCATCGATCACGAGCGGCATCAGATCGGGATCAGGGAAATAGCGGTAATCGTGCGCGTCTTCCTTACTGCGCATCGAGCGCGTTTCGCGCTTGTCCGGATCGTACAGACGCGTTTCCTGCACCACCGTGCCGCCGTCTTCGATCAGTTCGATCTGACGGCGCACTTCGTACTGGATCGCTTCTTCGAGGAAGCGGAACGAGTTCAGGTTCTTGATCTCGGCGCGCGTGCCGAATTCCTTCTGCCCGACAGGACGCACCGACACGTTCGCGTCGCAGCGGAACGAGCCTTCCTGCATGTTGCCGTCGCAAATGCCGAGCCACACGACGAGACCATGCAACGCCTTCGCATACGCAACGGCTTCGGCCGCGCTGCGCATTTCCGGCTCGGTGACGATTTCGAGCAGCGGCGTTCCCGCGCGATTCAGGTCGATGCCCGTCATGCCCGCGAAGTCTTCGTGCAGCGACTTGCCCGCGTCTTCTTCGAGGTGAGCGCGCGTCAGGTTGACGGTTTTCTCGTACGCTTCCTTGCCGGCCTTTTCGTTGGCCGGAACCTGGATCGTGATCTGGCCGCCCTGCACGACAGGAATCTCGTACTGGCTGATCTGATAGCCCTTCGGCAGATCAGGGTAGAAGTAGTTCTTGCGCGCGAAGATGCTGCGCGGCGCGATCGTGGCGTCGATGGCGAGACCGAACTGGATCGCGCGCTCGACGGCGCCCTTGTTCATCACGGGCAGCACGCCCGGCAAGGCCAGATCGACGGGGCAGGCCTGCGTGTTCGGCGCGGCGCCGAACTGCGTGGCCGCGCCCGAGAAAATCTTCGAGACCGTCGACAGCTGCGCGTGGGTCTCGAGACCGATAACGACTTCCCATTGTGTTGCCATGCTCAAACTCCTGCCGGCGCCTTGCGATGCCAGTCGGTGACGCGCTGGAACGCGTCCGCCACTTGCAGCATGCGTGCTTCGTTGAAATAGTTGCCGATAATCTGCAAACCGACGGGGCGCTGCGCATTCGCGCCCGCGCCGAAACCGCACGGCACGCTCATGCCCGGCAAACCGGCGAGGCTCACCGACAGCGTGTAGATGTCCGCGAGATACATCTGCACGGGATCGTCGCCCTTCGCGCCGATATCCCACGCGACGGACGGCGCCACCGGGCCCATGATCACGTCGCACAGCTTGAACGCTTCCTGGAAATCCTGCGCGATGATGCGGCGGATTTTCTGCGCCTGCAGGTAGTACGCGTCGTAGTAGCCGTGCGACAGCACATACGTGCCGACCAGAATGCGGCGCTTCACTTCGGGGCCGAAGCCTTCCGCGCGCGACTTCTTGTACATGTCGAGCAGATCGCGATATTCCGACGCGCGATGGCCGTAGCGCACGCCGTCGAAACGCGACAGGTTCGACGACGCTTCCGCCGGCGCGATCACGTAGTACACGGGAATCGACAGTTCCGTCTTCGGCAGCGAGACTTCGACGAGCGTTGCGCCGAGCGCTTCGTATTGCTTGAGCGCAGCGTCGATCGATGCACGCACGTCGTCGGCGAGACCGGCGCCGAAATATTCCTTCGGCAAACCGATGCGCAGGCCGACGAGCGGCTTGTCGTTCGTCGCGCCCGCGCCCGACCAGTTCTGGCCGAGATAGCGTGTGTAGTTTTCGTGATCGTGCGTGAGACTCGTCGAGTCGCGCTCGTCGAAGCCAGCCATCGCGTTGAGCAGCAGGCCGCAGTCGGCGGCCGTCTGCGCCATCGGACCGCCCTGATCGAGCGACGACGCGAACGCGATCATCCCGTAACGCGACACGCGGCCATACGTCGGCTTGATGCCCGTGATGCCCGCGAACGACGCCGGCTGACGGATCGAGCCGCCCGTGTCCGTGCCCGTCGCAGCGGGCGCAAGGCGCGCGGCGACAGCCGCCGCCGAACCGCCCGAAGAGCCGCCCGGCACCGCCTTGCGGTCCCACGGGTTCTGCACGGGGCCGAAATACGAGTTTTCGTTCGACGAGCCCATCGCGAACTCGTCCATATTGGTCTTGCCGACGCACACCATGCCCGCCTGCGCGAGTCGATCGACGACAGTGGCATCGAACGGGCTCGTGTAGTTTTCGAGCATCTTCGAGCCGGCCGTGGAACGCCAGTTGCGCGTGACGAACACGTCTTTATGCGCGATGGGCAGACCCGTCAGCGGACCGGCCTTGCCGGCTGCGAGCAGCGCGTCGGCGGCTTGCGCCTGCGCGAGCGTCTGCTGCGCGTCGACATGAACGAATGCGTTCAGCGCCTTGTGGTCTTCGATCCGCTTCAGATACGTCTGCGCCAGTTCGACTGCGGAGCATTGCTTCGCGTCGAGCGCGGCGCGCAGTTCGGTCAAGCTTTTCTCATGCATTGCGTTTTTCCTGGAAAGCGCGACGGCGCAGTGCGCCGCCGTTTGGGCATCCGTTTGGGCATCCGGCCGCCCGCCGGCACGCCGGGCCGAATAGAGCGGGCCATGTTGCGCGCGCATTCGCACGCATGACACACAACCCTGTGCTAAATAACGACGTTTCGGCGCTTATTCGATGACCTTCGGCACCAGATACAGGCCGTCCTGCACAGCCGGCGCCGGACGCTGGTAATCGTCGCGATTCACGTTTTCCGTCACGGCGTCGTTGCGCAGACGCAAGGCGACGTCTTCGATCTGCTCGATCGGATGCGCAAGCGGCGCGATGCCGGTTGTATCGACCGCCTGCATCTGTTCGACGAGGCCGAAGAAGTCGTTGAGTTGGGTGAGCGTGTGCTCGGCATCGGCATCGGGCAATTCGAGCCGTGCGAGATGGGCGATGCGTTTCACATCGGTCAGAGTCAGGGCCATGCAGTCACCGGAAAAGTGGCGCCCGGCCGCAGCGATGAAAAAACAATGCTGCGACAGCGGGTTAGGTCATTGGAGCAGGCCCTCGAAATTGGGGCCGGCGATGGCAAAAAGTGCCATTCGTTTCCTTTAAATCAAGCAAAATTATAAGGTATCATTACGCGTTCGACCCAAACCCGGACCGACTTACCAAGGCCTTTCTGTCAATTTCAGAGATCGCTGAACGACAGCTCGGCTGCCTTGCTATAGCCTCCGGTACGTTCCCCCGCAGTTTCATGCTTCACTCGGCCCTGTAACTGGCCGGACATGAGGCTGCTAATTTTTTCCGCTGCCGCCCTACGCTTACTACGCGAGGCCCGGCCCCCAGCGAGACAGGATTTTGCATGTTCGGTTTTTTGCGCAGCTATTTCTCCAACGATCTGGCCATTGACCTCGGCACGGCCAACACCCTCATCTACATGCGTGGCAAGGGTATCGTTCTCGACGAGCCGTCCGTCGTTTCGATTCGCCAGGAAGGCGGCCCGAATGGCAAGAAGACCATTCAGGCAGTCGGCAAGGAAGCAAAGCAGATGCTCGGCAAGGTGCCGGGCAACATCGAGGCGATCCGCCCGATGAAAGACGGCGTGATCGCCGACTTCACCGTGACCGAACAGATGATCAAGCAGTTCATCAAGACGGCTCACGAATCCCGCATGTTCTCGCCGTCGCCGCGCATCATCATCTGCGTGCCGTGCGGTTCGACGCAGGTCGAACGCCGCGCGATCAAGGAAGCGGCACACGGCGCGGGCGCTTCGCAGGTGTACCTGATCGAAGAGCCGATGGCGGCGGCAATCGGCGCCGGCCTGCCGGTGTCGGAAGCAACGGGCTCGATGGTCGTCGACATCGGCGGCGGCACGACGGAAGTCGGCGTGATCTCGCTGGGCGGCATCGTGTACAAGGGCTCGGTGCGCGTCGGCGGCGACAAGTTCGACGAAGCGATCGTCAACTACATCCGCCGCAACTACGGCATGCTGATCGGCGAACAGACGGCCGAAGCCATCAAGAAGGAAATCGGCTCCGCGTTCCCGGGCTCCGAAGTCAAGGAAATGGAAGTCAAGGGCCGCAACCTGTCGGAAGGCATTCCGCGCAGCTTCACCATTTCGAGCAACGAAATTCTCGAAGCGCTGACCGATCCTCTGAACCAGATCGTGTCGTCGGTGAAGATCGCGCTGGAACAGACGCCGCCGGAACTGGGCGCCGACATCGCCGAACGCGGCATGATGCTGACGGGCGGTGGCGCATTGCTGCGCGACCTCGACCGTCTGCTGGCCGAAGAGACGGGCCTCCCCGTGCTGGTCGCCGAAGATCCGCTGACGTGCGTCGTGCGCGGCTCGGGCATGGCGCTCGAACGCATGGACAAGCTCGGCAGCATCTTCTCGTACGAGTAAGGTTGCCAGTCTCCATGTCTGCATCGCGCACTGAAAGGCTGGCTCTGCCAGCCTTTGTGCGCTTTGTGCATTGCGCGCGCTCCTAGCGCGCCGCCGTTTCACCCACTCGCTCGCGCTCCCGGCGACCATGGAATACAGTCCGCCGCCCCTATTCAAGCAAGGCCCTTCGGCGCTCGCACGACTGATCTTCTTCGTGCTGGTGGCGCTCGCCCTGCTCATTTCAGACGCCCGCTTCCGCACGCTCGAAATCGTTCGCGGCGTGCTCGGCGCGGGTCTGTATCCGTTGCAACGCGCGGCGCTCGTGCCGCGCGACATCTTCATGGGTGCCGCCGATCTCGCCGTCACCAGCGCGACGCTGCGCGGTGAAAACGACAAGCTGCGCGCACGTAATCTGCAGTTGTCGCAGCAGGCAAACGAAGCCGCCCAGCTCGACGCCGAGAACAAGCATCTGCGCAACCTGCTGCAGCTGTCGAACCGGATGACGACGCAATCGATCCCCGCCGAAATCCAGTACGACACGCGCGATCCGTTCACGCAGAAGGTCGTTATCGGTCGTGGCTCGCAGCAAGGCATCAAGGACGGTTCGCCCGTCGTCAACGAAGACGGCGTGATCGGCCAGGTGACGCGCGTGTTCCCGCTACAGTCGGAAGTGACGCTGCTCACCGACAAAGACCAGGCAGTGCCTGTGCAGATCGTCCGCACGGGATTGCGCAGCGTGATTTACGGCACGCCGAAGGGCGACGCGCTCGATCTGCGTTTCGTGCCGATCAGCGCCGATGTGCTAGCCGGCGACGAACTCGTGACGAGCGGTCTCGACGGCGTGTACCCGCCGGGGCTGCCTGTGGCCAAGGTAGTGCGCGTAGACAAGCAGGCGGACACCGCGTTCGCGCGCGTCATTTGCCAGCCGATCGCTCCCGTGCGCGGCGCCCGCGACCTGCTTGTCCTACACTACGAGAACAACGTGCCGCCGCGTCCCGCCGACGAACCCGACCCCGCCACGGCCGCGAAAGAAGCGAAAAAGAAGAACGCGAAGACGCCGGACAAGGGCAAAGACGCGAAAGCTGCGCAACCCGCTTCGACGGCAACGGCCGCGTCGGCGCCTGCAGCGGCGGCGGCCGCACCGAAGCCCGCTTCGACGGCCAAGCCTGCAGGCAAGGCATCGAGCGAAAAGAAGCCGGCCGCTGAAAAGGGTGCGAAGCCGCAAGCCGGCCAGGGGGCCAAGCAATGAATCGCCCGCAGTACATCCTGCAGCCAGTCAATCCGTATTTCATCGCGTTCAGTCTGGCCGCCGCATTCGTGCTGAACATGATGCCGTGGGGCCGTCTGATCGGCGTGCCGGATTTCGTCGCGCTCGTGCTGCTGTTCTGGAACGTTCATCAGCCGCGCAAGGTCGGAATGGGCATCGCGTTCATCCTCGGCCTGCTGATGGACGTGCACAACGCCAGCCTGCTCGGCGAACACGCGCTCGCGTACACGCTGCTCTCGTACGGCGCGATCACGATTCACCGTCGCGTGCTGTGGATGTCGATTGGCGTGCAGGTTTTCGCCGTCATGCCATTGCTCGTCGTCGCGCAACTCGTGCCCTTCGTGATCCGTCTGCTGACGGGCGCGGCGTTTCCGGGCTGGGGTTATCTGATCGACGGTTTCGTCGAAGCTGCGTTGTGGCCCATCGCGAGCATTCTGCTTTTGATGCCGCAGCGCCGTCCGGCCGATCCGGACGATACGCGGCCCATCTGACCGCCGCGCCGCACGCACGCTCATGAACGCGCCATGGTTTTGCTGCTTTCACGAGCGTTCGATAGCACAACGGCGCATGACCGCCGCACCGATTCAAACCGCATAACCGGCAGTTCCTGCCCAACCGCATGACCGAATTCAAGGACACCCAGCAGCAGCTCACGAAATTCCGCCTGCGCGTCGCGGCGGCGGGGCTGTTCGTGTTCGTCTGCTTCGGGCTGATCGCGTTCCGCTTCCTGTTCCTGCAGGTCTGGCACTACAGCAAGTACTCGCTGCAGGCGAATGAAAACCGCATCTCAGTCGCGCCGATCGTACCGAATCGCGGCATCATCACCGATCGCAACGGCGTCGTGCTCGCCAAGAACTACTCGGCGTACACGCTCGAAATCACGCCATCGAAGCTCAACGACACGCTCGACAACGTGATCGACAATCTCGCGACCGTCATCAGTATCGACGCTCGCGACCGCCGCCGCTTCCGCAAGCTGCAGGAAGACTCGAAGAACTTCGAGAGCCTGCCGATCCGCACCCGCCTCACCGACGACGAAGTCGCGCGCTTCACTGCGCAGCGTTTCCGCTTTCCGGGCGTCGAAGTGCGCGCGCGTCTGTTCCGCCAATATCCGCTCGGGCCGACGGCCGCGCACGTGATCGGCTATATCGGCCGCATTTCGCAGCGCGATCAGGACAAGATCGACGACGCCAGCGATCAGAACGACAGCGATCCCGAGCACTACGATCCGCGTCTCGATGCGAACAACTACAAGGGCACCGATTACATCGGCAAGATCGGCGTCGAGCAGAGCTACGAGACGGAGCTGCACGGCCTGACAGGTTTCGAGGAAGTCGAAGTGACGGCGGGCGGCCGGCCCGTGCGCACGCTGTCACGCACGCAGGCGACGCCGGGCAACAACCTCGTGCTGTCGATCGATATCGGCTTGCAGCAGGTCGCCGAGCAGGCATTCGCGGGCCGACGCGGCGCACTTGTCGCGATCGAGCCGACGACGGGCGATGTGCTCGCGTTCGTGTCCGCGCCGAGCTTCGATCCGAATTCGTTCGTCGACGGCATCGATCAGCAGACCTGGGACGAACTCAACAATTCGCCCGATCACCCGCTGCTGAACCGTCCGCTGCACGGCACGTATCCGCCTGGCTCGACGTACAAACCGTTCATGGCACTCGCCGCGCTGACGCTGCACAAGCGCACGCCGCAATGGGGCTTCCAGGATCCGGGCTCGTACACGTTCGGCGGCCACACGTTCCGCAACGACGTGCCGCAGGGTCAGGGCTGGATCGACATGAACCGCGCGATCATGGTGTCGAACGACACGTATTTCTACATGCTCGCGCACGATCTCGGCGTGAACGCGATCGCGAATTTCATGAAGCCGTGGGGCTTCGGGCAGATCACGGGGATCGATATCGCGGGCGAAGCACGCGGCATCCTGCCGTCGACGGACTGGAAGCGCAAGGCATATCGCAAGCCCGAACAGCAGAAGTGGTACGAAGGCGAGACGATCAGTCTCGGCATCGGTCAGGGCTACAACTCGTACACCATTCTGCAACTCGCGCACGCGACGGCCACGCTCGCCAACAACGGCGTGCTGATGAAGCCTCACCTCGTGAAGGAAATCGAGAATCCGATCACGCGCGCGCTGCGCGCCACGGTGCCGAAGGACGATGGCCGCGTCGACGTGAAGCAGTCCGACATCGACGTCGTGAAACGCGGCATGGAAAACGTGACGATGAATCCGTCGGGCACCGCGTATCAGGTGTTCCGCAACGCGACGTATCTGTCGGCGGGCAAGACGGGCACGGCGCAGGTTTTCTCACTGCAAGGCCAGAAGTACCACGGGCATGCGCTCGCCGAACATCTGCGCGACCACGCGCTCTTCATCGCGTTCGCGCCCGCCGACAATCCGAAGATCGCGATTGCGCTGATCGTCGAAAACGGCGGCTGGGGTGCGCAGGCGGCAGGCCCGATCGCGCGACGTGTGCTCGACTATTACCTCGTCGACAAGACGAAGCCCGGCGTCGAAGCGGCCGCTGTGACGGCGGCTGCGTCGGCGACGGAGGAAAGCTCGGCGCCTGTGATCGGCAGCGCGCCGGCCGCGCCCAGCGGTGAGGTGCAGCCGGTTTCCGTTGCGGCTGGCTTCACGGCGCTGCCGCTGCCGGCAGGCGCATCGACACCGCGCGCTGCGGCGGCATCGGATGCATCCGGTGCGGCGGCGGCTGGCGCAGCCTCTGGAGCCGCATCGGCTTCGGCGCCTGCTGCAGCATCGGCGGTTGCGCCTCGCGCCGCTTCGAGCGCGAAGTCTGCGAAGGCGCCGCGCGCTGCGTCAGCGACGGCCGCGCCGTCATCGGATGCAACCGCCGCCGCGCCCGTGAAGGCGTCCGACGCCCGCAAGTCCCCACGCAAACCCCGTCCGGCCAGCGAATCGCGGCCGGTCGCCGCCGCGCCGTCGCGCAACGAGGAATCGCAGGCCGCGCCGCGCGGCCCCGTTTCCGGCGGCATCGACGAGTAAGGAGAAAGGCATGCAAATCGACAAGCGCGCCTGGCTCGAACGCATCAAGAAAATGTTTGCGGGCTTCGATCGCCCTCTCGCGCTGATCGTGTTTCTGCTGCTGTGCGTCGGCATCGTCACGCTCTATAGCGCGAGCCTTGACGTGCCTGGCCGCGTCGAAGACCAGCTGCGCAACATCATCCTGACGTTCCTGCTGATGTGGGTGCTGGCCAATATTCCGCCGACCACGCTGATGCGCTTCGCCGTCCCGCTCTATACGGTCGGCATAGCGTTACTGGTGGCCGTCGCGGCCTTCGGCCTGACGCGCAAGGGCGCGAAGCGATGGATCAACGTCGGCGTAGTGATTCAGCCTTCCGAAATCCTGAAGATCGCTACACCGTTGATGCTCGCGTGGTACTACCAGCGTCGCGAGGGCAATATTCGCTGGTGGGATTACATCGTCGGTTTCGCGATTCTCGCCGTACCTGTCGGCCTCATTGCGAAGCAACCCGACCTCGGCACGGCTGTGCTCGTGTTCGCGTCGGGGCTCTTCGTCATCTATTTCGCGGGCTTGAGCTTCAAGCTGATCGTCCCCGTGCTGGTGGCGGGCGTGATTGCCGTCGGCGCGATCGCGACGTTCCAGGACAAGATCTGTCAGCCCGAAGTGCAGTGGCCGCTGATGCACGATTACCAGAAGCACCGCATCTGCACGCTGCTCGATCCGACATCCGATCCGCTCGGCAAAGGCTTCCACACCATTCAGGCCGTGATCGCGATCGGCTCGGGCGGCCCGCTCGGCAAGGGCTGGTTGAAGGGCACGCAGGCGCACCTCGAATTCATCCCTGAAAAGCACACCGACTTCATCTTCGCGGTGTTCTCCGAGGAGTTCGGTCTCGCGGGCGGTCTTGTCCTGCTGACGCTCTACATGGCGTTGATTGCGCGCGGCCTCTACATCGCGGCGAACGGCGCGACGCTATTCGGCCGATTACTGGCCGGTTCGCTGACGATGGCGTTCTTCACCTATGCGTTCGTGAACATCGGCATGGTGAGCGGGATTCTTCCTGTGGTCGGCGTGCCTTTGCCGTTCATGAGTTACGGCGGCACTGCGCTGACAACGCTCGGTTTCGCGATCGGCCTGATCATGAGCGTCGCGCGACAGAAGCGACTGATGCAGAGTTGATCTCTCCGCAGCGAGATAAAAAACGGCGCCTGAAAAATCAGGCGCCGTTTTTCATTGCGGCTTCGCTTCGTGCGATTCGCGCAGCTGCGTGCTGAGCTGCTGATACTTGAGGCGCGCCGCCGGGTCGCCTTGTGCAGCGGCGGCCGCGTAATACGCGCGCGCGACATTCAGGTTCTGCGGCACACCATCGCCGCCGCGCTCATAGAACGAGCCCGTCACGTACTGCGCGGTCATGTCGCCGCCTTCAGCCGCTTTCTTGTACCAGACGAACGCCTGCTGGTTGTCGCGCGCGGTGCCGCGTCCATCGAGAAACTGATTCGCCAGCGCCAGCTCGGCCTGAATGTGCCCTTGCTGCGCAGCCTTCAAGAACCATTGATGCGCCTCGACAGGATCGCGCGCAACGAATTCGCCATCGTCGTACATCTTGCCGTACACGTACTGCGCGTGCGACATGTTGGCGTCCGCGGCCTTGCGCAGCCACTTCTTGCCTTCTTCGACATTCGCCGGACCGCCCTCGCCGTTGAGCAGCATCATCGCGTAATTGAACTCGGCGAGACGGCTGCCGCGTTGCGCCGCCTTGCGAAACTCGGCGAGCGCCGACGTGAAGTTGCCCGCGTTGTAATCGGCGACGGCCGTCTGCGTTTCCATATCCGACGCCGGCGGTGTCTTGCTTTGCGCATGTGCCACTGCGCCCGCCGTCAGCGCGGCCAGCACGACAGCGCGAATTGCTATGCGCGTCGCGCGCAACGACAACAGCTTCATGACCGAACCTCCTGCAGTGCCTGTCGCGTGGTGCGCAACAGCCACATCACGTCGGCGGCCAGCGCGATGAAGCGGAAGCCCTCCGACCGGTATTGCCGCGCACTCGCCACGTCCATCGCGAAGATGCCCGTCGCGACGCGCGCGCGATGCGCCACATCCTGAATATGCTTCATCGCCTCCTGAACCTCGGGATGCTTCGAATCGCCGAGATGTCCGAGGCTTGCCGCCAGGTCTGCCGGTCCCACGAACAGGCAGTCGATGCCCGGCGTCGCCACGATCTGTTCCAGATTCGCGAGTGCGCGTTGCGATTCGATCTGCACGATATTCGCGATCTGCGCGTTGGCGTTCTGCAGATAGTCGCGCCGCATGCCATAAGCGGCAGCACGTACTGCGCCAGCAACGCCGCGCAGACCGTCCGGCGCCTCGGCTGTCGCGTATTGAGTCAGGCGAACGGCATAGGCCGCTTCCTCGGCCGTTTCGATGTTCGGGAACATCAGCGTGCGTGCGCCTGCATCGAGCACTCGCTTGACGAGCCACGGCTCGACGGCAGGCAGACGCACGACGGGCTCTGTCGGCAGATGCGCCGCAGCAATCGCGCGCAACTGCCCCGTGACATCGACGCTGTCGTTCGGCGCGTGCTCCATGTCGATCAACAGCCAGTCGAAGCCGGCATGCGCGAGCGCTTCGGCCGCGCTATCGCTGCCGAGCGAAAGCCACAGACCGAACAGCGGATCCGGATCCTTGAGACGCAGTTTGAGTGGATTCGTGAACGTGCTCATCGCGTGCCTCCGTCGTTAAGAGGGGCAGCCGTGAGCAGGCGGGAGCAGAAGACGACGCGGCCCGAAAGGCCGACGTGAACAGCTTGAAAGTTGTAGCGGGCGTCGAGCCCGCTGCGTAGCGCGGTGACCGGCATGTCTCGCTCCGTGTGGTTATCGAAACGATCATACCGTGACAATAACCCGTTTAGTCGCGGACGACGTCGGCCCAGCAATTCGGCGTCTCATACAGACGCACCTTGTGCAGCCGCAGATTCACGCCATAGTGCGCGTCGTAGACGTTCGCGAGAATGTCGAACGCGACAGCCGCGAGATTTTCGACAGTCGGAATGCGGTCGATCACGACCGTCTTGTGACCGGCCATCGTTTCGAGAAAACCGCGCACCTGCGTATCGCCTTCGTAGACGAGAAACGCGTGATCCCACTTGTCGACGAGATGCTGGTTCGCGAGCGCTTTCACGTCGGCGAAATCCATCACCATGCCGCGATCCGGCGCGCCTTCCGTTTCGACGAGATCGCCTTGCAGCGTGATTTCGAGCACGTAGCGATGGCCGTGCAGATTACGGCACTGGCTGCGGTGATCGGGAATGCGGTGACCCGCGTCGAATTCGAGTTTTCGTGTAATCGTCAGCACGGCAAATCAGGGAATGTTCAGGTACTTGTGAGTCTGCATCGACATACGCCATTGCGGATGGCGCTTGCACCAGTCGATCGCGAGCTTCGTGTTGATGTCCCGCGACGGACCGTCCATCGGCTGGACGAGGAAATAGTCGAACTCGAGCTTCGCGTAGTCGGCGAGACGTTGATTGTCTTGCGGCACGACCACTTTCAGTTCGTTGCCTTTGGTCTGCACCAGCGGCGCGTCGGCCTTCGGGCTCACGCAGATCCAGTCGATCGTGTCGAGCACGGGGAGCGAGCCGTTCGTCTCGATAGCAATTTCGAAGCCTTGCGCATGCAGCGCGTCGACCAGCGGCTGATCGATCTGCAGCATCGGCTCACCGCCCGTACACACGACGAAGCGCTGGCCCTCGCCTTCCGGCCACAGCGACGCGATCATCGCCGCGAGTTCTTCGGGCGTGCGGAATTTGCCGCCGTTCTCGCCGTCCGTCCCCACGAAGTCGGTATCGCAGAACTTGCACACGGCTTCCGCGCGATCTTCTTCGCGGCCCGACCACAGGTTGCATCCGGCGAACCGGCAAAACACGGCCGGGCGGCCGGCGTTCGCGCCCTCGCCCTGCAACGTGTAGAAGATTTCCTTGACCGCGTACGTCATGCTGCTTTCTGCCCGATGCTCCGTAAAGCTCTGTTGATGTGTGTGCTCGATGCTGCTCTGCGTAGTGACGCTCAGGCCGGTTCCGTGACCTGCTCGCCGCTCAGATACGCTTCGTAACCACGTTTGCGCAAGCGGCATGCAGGACACTCGCCGCAACCGAAGCCCCACGCATGCAGTTCCGCCCGCTCGCCGAGATAGCACGTGTGCGTCTCGACGCGAATCAGTTCGACCAGTTCGTCGCCGCCCAGCTCATGCGCGAGGCGCCACGTATCGGCCTTGTCGATCCACATCAGCGGCGTTTCGAGCACGAAGCGGCTGTCCATGCCGAGATTCAGCGCGACTTGCAGCGCCTTCATCGTGTCGTCGCGGCAATCCGGGTAGCCGGAGAAATCCGTCTCGCACATGCCGCCAACCAGCACGCGCAGCCCGCGTCGATATGCAATCGCCGCCGCAATCGTCATGAACATCAGATTGCGGCCGGGCACGAATGTGTTCGGCAGGCCGTTCGACGCCGCGTGAATCTCGATTTCGCGCGTCATCGCGGTATCGCTGATCGAGCCAAGCACGGACAGATCGATCATGTGATCGTCGCCGAGCCGCTCGCCCCACTCGGGGAACGTGTGCGCCACCGCGCTGCGGAAACCTTCGCGGCATTCGAGCTCGACGCGATGCCGCTGGCCATAGTCGAAACCCAGGGTTTCGACCGTTTCATATCGATCCAGCGCCCAGGCGAGACATGTGGCCGAATCCTGGCCACCGGAAAACAGCACCAGGGCGCTACGCTTGGCGTCTTTGCGGTTCACCGTGAAACTCCGTGTATGTTGATTTCCGCGCCTGGCGCGCCGCGGCCTCGGGGCCGGGGAGACTTGCCGCGCGGGCCGGCACCTCGGCCGGCTCAAGCAGTATAGGCGGCGCCTTTCGCGCGCCAAGCTGCCTTGGCTTATACCGCTGATCGTCCGCTAGAGAGTTTCACGCTACGCGATGCCTCGGACCTGAAACGAAAAAGGACTTGCGAAGAACATATGGCAAGTCCTTGATCCAGTGCGATTTTATCATGCGGAGCCTAGCCCCGCTCGCGGCCGCCGCACCGCCTGTGCCACGTAGCAAATCATCATATTCGCCAGCACATAGGAAAAGCCCCAGGAATCTTGCGATTTCCTGGGGCTGAATCCTGGTGGCCTGGGGCGGAATCGAACCACCGACACGCGGATTTTCAATCCGCTGCTCTACCAACTGAGCTACCGGGCCAACGAAGAAGCGAGAGTATAGCAAGCGTTTTTGCGTTCCTCAAGCCCTTCGCGAAAAAAACTTCAACGACATCCGTGCACGTCGCGTCACTCGCCCTTGTTCTTGCCGAGATCGACGCCGAGCTGCTTGAGCTTGCGATACAAATGCGTCCGTTCGAGCCCCGTCTTTTCCGCGACGCGCGTCATGCTGCCGTTCTCGCGCGCGAGATGATACTCGAAGTAGGCGCGCTCGAACGCGTCGCGCGCATCGCGCAACGGAATGTCGAACGAAATCGACGCCGTCTGCGCGGACAACATGCCGCCGCTCAAACTATCCGACGACATCATCGGCAGTGCCGCCGCCGACGCAACCGCCGAAGCGTTCGCCGTCATCGCAGGCTTCGCCGCCATGCCGCCCGCAGCGGGCGCCGCGCTGCCACGCGCGAGTCCCTGCTCGACTGCCTTCAGCAGCTTCTGAAGCGCGATCGGTTTTTCCAGGAAGTTCAGCGCACCGATCTTCGTCGCCTCGACGGCTGTGTCGATCGTCGCGTGGCCCGACATCATGATGACGGGCATCGTCAACGTGCCTTGCGCGGCCCACTCTTTGAGCAAGGTCACGCCGTCGGTATCGGGCATCCAGATGTCGAGCAGCACCAGATCGGGTGCCTGGCGTTGCCGGTAGTCGCGCGCCTCCTGCGCGTTCTCCGCGACCTCCACGACATGCCCTTCGTCGCTCAGGATCTCCGAGAGCAATTCCCGGATGCCCATTTCATCATCTACCACCAGGATGGTTGCCATTTAAGCTGCCCTTGTCTGCACTGTTGCTTTTGTCTTTCCCTGCGACGCGCTACCGCCATGCGCCGCCTGCGGCCCGCTTCCAGGCGCCGCAGCCTTGTTGTCTGCAAGTTGAAGGAAGAGGATCGAAATCTGCGCACCTTCGATCACATCGCCCGCTTTCAGACGATTGCGTATGTCGATTCGTGCGCCATGTTCATCGACGATCTTCTTGACCATGGCGAGTCCAAGACCTGTACCTTTGGCCTTGGTCGTCACGTAAGGTTCGAACGCACGCGTGAGGATGCGCGCGGGGAAGCCCGGACCGTTATCCGACACGGTCAATCGCACCGCGACGCTCACTTTGCCATCTGCGTCGGGATCGCCATATTCTACTGTCCTCGTTTCGAGCAACACACGCGGATGCTGGACATCTGACACAGCATCCTGTGCGTTCTGCAGCAGGTTATGGATCACCTGACGCAATTGCGTCGCGTCACCGCGTATAACGGGCAAGTCCGCCATTTCGACGACAATCGGGCTCTTGCCTTCTTCGATTCCATACAGCGTCAGCACTTCGCTAACGAGTTCGTTCAGTTGCAGATTCGCGAGCACCGCCGGCGGCGTCCGCGCATAGTCGCGGAAATCGTCGACCATCTGCTTCATCGCCGCGACCTGATTCACGATTGTAGTGGCACCGCGTTTCAACACTTCGGCATCCGACGGCATCAGCTTGTCAGCGAGCTTCATCTGAAGACGCTCGGCGGAAAGCTGGATCGGCGTGAGCGGATTCTTGATCTCGTGCGCGAGACGCCGCGCGACTTCGCCCCATGCAATGGAACGCTGCGCGGAGATCACGTCGGAAATATCGTCGAACACGACAACGTAACCCGACGTCTCTTCGTCGTCGCTATCGTTGCCCGCCGCCGACACGAGCCGCGCGCCGCGCGCGAGCAGCGTCAGCGGATCGACTTCGCCCGGCACCTGCAGCGCCATCTGCTGCTGCCAGTGCCCTGTGTCACCCTGATCGTTGCCACCTGCCGCTTCGAGATCCGCGAAGGCCTTGCGCACCATCGCGCCGAATTCGCTCAACACGCCGATGCGATCCAGCGACGACCCCAGCAGCGACGCGAACGGCTGACGGAAGATGCGCTCCGCGCCGCGATTCGCGGTGGTGAGACGGAATTGCCGGTCGAACACGAACACGCCCGCTGTCAGATTCGCCAGAATGCTTTCGAGGTACGACTTCGAATGCTCGAGTGCGATGCGGTTCGCTTCGACCGCGAGCCGCGCTTCCGACAACTGCCGCGTCATCGCATTGAACGACTGCGTGAGGAAGCCGAGTTCGTCACGCGACTTGATTTCGCGCTTCGGCGTGTAGTCGCCTTCCGTCACTTCCTTCGTGCCCTGCGCGAGCAGGAACAGCGGCCGCGCGAGCTGATTGCCGAGCGCGAGCGCGAGCATCATCGCGATGAAGGTGGCGAGGAACAGCGCGAGCGTCAGTGTGCCGATGTACATCTTGCGCAAACCCGTGCGCCCGATCGCCTTCTCCTGATACTCGCGATACGCGCGCTGCACGGCATCCGCGTTACGCGCGAGCGATTGCGACACGGGCTGCGTGAGTTGCAGGAAGCGTTCGGTCGGTTGCAGCTGCGACGCGTTGGCATCGGGAATGCGCGTCACCACGCGCAGCCGCAACGCGCCCTTTGCGCCATGCGCTTTCGGATCGCCGTCCACCTCGCCTTCGATCGACGCGAAACCGCGTCCGCGCGCCTGCTCGATCATGATCGGCGTGGGCAGATCGCTGGGCACGAGCGATGCGTAGTTACTGGTCGCCTGTGCGACGACGTGCATGTCCGGCGTCGCGCCCGAAATGCTGCGCGACGGCTCGACGATCGTCGCGTCCTGCACGCCGAACTGGTCGCGCAGACGCAAGAGCGTGAGCGTCGTGCCGGCGGAATCGGCGCTCGCGAGCTGCTCGGCCATCAGGCGGCCCTTGGTCTGCAGATCGGACAGCGACGCATCGAGCATCCCGCGTCCGAGATTCAGCCCAGACGTGAGCGCAGTTTCGACGTTCACATCGAACCACGACTCGATACTGCGCGACACGAACTGATACGACACGATGTAGATGATCCCGCCCGGCACCACGCCGACGAGCGCGAAGAAGAACGCGAGCTTCGCTAAAAGCCGCGTGCCGAACTTGCCCTTGCGCAATCGCGTGACGATGATCACCACCAGCACCGCAACGATCAGCATGAAGATCAGCGCGACGGCGACGTTGGCGGCGTAGAGCCAGCCATAGTAGCGGTCGAAGAATTCGGTGTTCGCGCTCGCGGCTGCGAGCAGCACGAGCAGCAGGACAGCCGTCACCGCTACTGTCGATACGAGCAGTCTGACGACGAGGTTGCCGGCACTGGTGGCGCGGCGTACTTTATTTAGCACGTTCGGTCACCGTGAAGGTAAAACGCTTCCAGTCGGAAGCAAGGTTCCAGTCGCGGTTGTTGACCGCGTCGATCTGGAACGGCTTGGGCATCAACGCGATATCCAGCTGCATGCGTACCGATGCGTTGTACGTCTCCCCCGTATGAACCTGGCTGCGATCGATCACATGCCACGACGTGACATGCTTGATGACGGCAAGCGCCTCGTTCAACGAAGCGAAACCGAGTTGCAAGCCGCCCGTCGACACGCGGTACTCGCGCGTGAGCGGCTGAAACGAGAGTCGAATGCTTTGCGATACGCTCACCGGCTGTTCGTCGAACCAGTACCAGCGTGGCCGGCTCAGTTCGAAGTCCGTTGTGAAGTAAAGCGGTATGCCTTTGTTGACGGCGTCTTCGAGGTTGCTGTTCAGCTCGAACTCGAAGCGCGCATCGAGGCTCCAGCCGCTGCCGTCGGATTGCAGGGACGCGCGTTGCACGGCGATCGATTCGGCGCGCGCCGGCCCGGCTGCCGTCAGCCAGAAGGCCAGCGCAATCCAGAGCGCGGCCATGAGCCGCAGCGGAAGAAAGCGTTTGATGATCACCGTTTCTGAAAGCGCGCGTAGAAGAATCCGTCGTGGTCTAAGCTCGAACCAGTGCTTTGTCCGGCGCGGGAACCAGCCGATACATCGGCGGGCGCGCGGGCGACTGCTGGGAGCAGTTGCCCCGGCGCGTCCAATCGTACCGCATCCGCGTGTCGGTTTCCAAACCACTGAGCCTGCAACTCGCCTTCTTCCGGAAAGATCGAACACGTAACGTACAGCAACTCGCCGCCCGGTTTGACGAGCGGCCATAGCGCTTCGAGAATGCGTCGCTGTTCTTCGACGAGCGCAGGAATGTCCGACGCGCGACGCAGCCAGCGAATATCCGGATGACGCCGCACGATGCCCGACGCGGAACAAGGCACGTCGGCGAGAATGCGATCGAAAGGCGGGTCGGCGGCGTCGTGCCATTGCTCCGGGCTGCCCGCATCGCCGACGCGCACATGCGCGCTCAAGCCCAGACGCTGCAGGTTTTCTCCGATCCGGCGCGCGCGCGTCGCGTCGCTTTCGAGCGCGATCAAGTCGATATCCGCGAGTTCGAGCAGATGACCCGTCTTGCCGCCAGGCGCCGCGCACGCATCCAGCACGCGCATGCCGTCCTGCACGCCGAGCCACTGCGCGGCGAGTTGTGCGCCCGCGTCCTGCACGGACACGACGCCTTCGCTGAAGCCGGGAATGCGATCCACCGGCATCGGCGTATCGAGACGCACGGCATGCTGGCCCGCTTGCGTCGCGGAAATCTGATGCTCACGCAACGTTTGCAGATAGGCGTCGACGGTCGAATGGCGTGCGTTCACTCGCAGTGTCAGCGGACCCTGGCTGTTGCCCGCTGCGAGCATGTCTTGCCATGCGTCGGGCCATGCCTTGCGAACAGCGTCGATCCACCAGACGGGGTAATTCCAGTGAGCGACGGCGTCGTTCTGCGCTTCGGCAAGCAAGGCATCGCGCTCGCGCAGGAAGTTGCGCAGCACCGCGTTCGTCAAGCCTTTGGCAAAGGCGTACTCGCGCCGCGCGCCGATCGCGTTCACCGCCTGATCGACCACCGTGAAGGGCGAGTACGCAGCGTTGCTCTCTTCATCGATCAGCAGGGCAAACGCACAGGCCAGCACATGCGCGATATGCGGCGGCGGCGCCTTGCGCACGAGTTTCGCGACGAGCCATTCGGCCGTGCCGAGCCGGCGCATCGTCCGGTACGCGATGTCCTGCAC
Organism: Paraburkholderia sabiae; assembly: GCF_030412785.1. Classification (NCBI taxonomy): domain Bacteria; kingdom Pseudomonadati; phylum Pseudomonadota; class Betaproteobacteria; order Burkholderiales; family Burkholderiaceae; genus Paraburkholderia; species Paraburkholderia sabiae. Next base: position 37,017 of record NZ_CP125295.1, on the reverse strand, counting down.
GGCGCCACGCGACGCCGTCGCGAGGTTTTCCGGCAACGACACGAAGATCGCATGCAAAGCAGCGGGCAGCGCCGCACCCTGACGCACCGCGCCGACGGCCTGAGCTGCGCAATCGAGCGCGAAGCCGAGCGATTCGGGTGCGAGATGCAGCGTCGGCAGACGGGTATCGCGCGAACGCGGCGGCGAGGCAGGACGCTGAGAAGGCTTTCGGGTCATGAACGGGCAGAAAACGGTGCGCACCGGAAGTGTCGCGCAAACGCCACATTGTAGCGTGACGAGCCGAGTCGTCCGGCCGCTTGTGCCGATGACGCATCGCTTTTCGGAAGTGCCTGGCGCGATCAAGCCACCCGGTTCCCGCCGGAAATGAAAAAGGGGCGAGTTGCGCTCGCCCCTTTTGGGAAACACCTTCGACCTTCGGCCGAATTGCCAATCCGATTATTCGAAGCGCCCCGTACGCGCCATTTCCATCAGACGCGCAATGCGTTCCTCAGTGGCCGGGTGCGTCGAGAACAGGTTCGCGATGCCGCCGCCTGCGAGCGGATTCATGATCATCATCTGCGCCGTGGCGGGATGCGCCTCGGCCGTCGGGAACGGGATGCCGTTCGCGTAGCGATGGATCTTGTCCAGTGCCGAGGCGAGCGCCTGCGGATCGCCCGAAATCTGCGCGCCGCCGCGGTCCGCTTCGAACTCACGCGCACGCGAAATCGCCATCTGGATCAGCGCGCCCGCGATCGGCGCAAGCAGCGCGACGGCGATGCCCGCAATCGGATTCGCCGGACGGCCATTCTCGTCGCGGCCGCCGAAGAACATCGCGAAGTTCGCGATTGCCGAAATTGCGCCCGCCATCGTCGCCGAAATCGTCGAGATCAGGATGTCGCGGTGCTTCACGTGCGCCAGCTCATGCGCCATCACGCCGCGCATTTCGCGCTCGGACAGCACGCGCAGAATGCCCGTCGTCGCCGCGACAGCCGCGTGTTCGGGATTGCGCCCCGTTGCGAACGCATTCGGCTGGTCTTCGTCAATCAGATAGACGCGCGGCATGGGCAGATTCGCGCGCGTGGACAGTTCGCGGACCATCCGGTAGAACTGCGGCGCACTCGTCTCGTCGACTTCCTGCGCGTTGTACATGCGCAGAACCATCTTGTCGGAGAACCAGTACGAGAAGAAATTCATCCCGAGCGCGACCAGCAGCGCGAGCATCATGCCGCTCCGTCCACCGATCATGCCGCCGATCACGATGAAGAGTGCCGTGATCGCGGCCATCAGCATCGCGGTTTTCACCCAGTTGAACATATCCAAGACTCCTTGCCCGCCACGCGGTCCCTATTGACGCCGCCTATTCGCGGCGAATGATTGTAAGCGAACTGTTAGATATGGACGAGCGGGAAAAATTCAATCACCGCGTTGCGGAGGCGAGCCTGATGCCCAGTCCAACGAACGCGCTGCCAACCGTGCGATCCAGCCATTTCTTCACGCCCGGCTTGCCGGAGAAGCGGCGCGTGACGCTGCCAGCAATCCACGCGACGAAGCTGTTCCAGGCCATGCTCATCACGACGAACACGACGCCGAGCGTCAGAAACGCGACCGTCTTGTTGCTGCTGTCGGCGGACACGAACTGCGGAAAGAAGGACACGAAGAACAGCACGACCTTCGGATTCAGCACGTTGGTCCAAAAGCCTTGCAGGAAAAGCTGGCGCAGGGATTTCGGCGCACCCGTCGAACGCGCGTCTCCCGCGGCTTCGCCGGATTCCGGCTTGGTCAGGATGAGACGCACGCCGAGATAAACCAGATAAATCGCGCCGACGAACTTGATCACGGTGAACGCCGTAGCCGACGCGGCCAGCAGCGCCGTCAGCCCGAACGCGCAAGCGAGCGAGTGCACGCAGCATCCCGCCGATATGCCCAGCGCCGACATCAGCCCCGCGCCGCGCCCTTGGGCGACGCTGCGGCCGACGATGTAAGCGGTGTCGGGTCCGGGCGTGACATTGAGCAGAAAGACCGCGACGACGAAAAACTCGAAATGGGTGATGCCGAACATGTGAATCCTCTTCAGGCAAGTTGCACCGAAGATTCTAACGCGCCGCGCGAACGCGGCGCGCCCTGGCCGAACGGCATATGGTGCAACGTCGCGGGTGACGTTATTGTGGCTGCGCGAGTTCGAAACGCTGGCCTGCAGCGAGGGTCGAGCCGGCCAGAAAATCGCGCACGGGCAGGCGCTTGCCGCCGGGCTTCTGGAGTTGCGTGATACGCAACGCGCCTTCGCCGCACGCCACGACTACGCCTTCGGGCGAGACATCGACGATCGTGCCCGGTTCGGCCTTGCTCGGAGCATCGATCGCGGCAGCGGACCAGATCTTGAGCACAGCGCCGTCGAGCGTCGCGGCGCCGCCGGGAAACGGGTCGAACGCGCGAACCTGGCGCGCCAGTTCCGCTGCCGGCCGTCGCCAGTCGAGCGCCGCTTGGTGCTTGCCGATCTTTTCGGCGTACGTCGCGCCCTCGGCAGGCTGCGGAGTCGACGCGAGCTTGCCGCTGCGTTCGAGTTCGATCAGCGCGTCGACGATCAGCTTCGCGCCCGCTTCGGCGAGACGGTCGTGAAGCGTCGCCGTCGTATCGGTGCCCGCGATTGGCGTGCGGGCCTCTGAAATCATCGCGCCAGTGTCGAGGCCCGCGTCCATCTGCATCAGCGTGATGCCCGTCTCGGCGTCGCCGGCTTCGATTGCGCGATGAATGGGCGCGGCGCCGCGCCAGCGCGGCAGCAGCGACGCGTGAATGTTGATGCAGCCGTGCGGCGCGATGTCGAGCACTTCCTGCGGCAGCAGCAGGCCGTAGGCGGCGACCACCATCACGTCGTGCGGCGTGGCGCGCAACTGATCGATGGCAGCCGTGGCTTCCGCCGGAAACTTGCCGTTACGGCGCAACGAAGGAGGCTGCGCGACCTCGATCCCATGGTCCTGTGCATAACGCTTGACGGGGCTTGCCTGCAGCTTCATGCCCCGGCCTGCCGGGCGGTCCGGCTGGGTAAGCACGAGCGGCACCGGGAAGCCCGCCTCATGGATCGCGGCAAGCGCCGCGGCGGCGAACTCCGGCGTACCGGCAAAAATAACGCGCAACGTATGACTCATGTGCTGATGACCGTCCGAAAGCGTCACATCGCGTGCGCGAGCTTTTTCATCTTGCTCTTGATGCGCGTCTGCTTGAGCGGCGACAGATATTCGACGAACACCTTGCCCATCAGGTGATCCATTTCGTGCTGGATGCAGACGGCGAGCAGCCCGTCGCAATCCAGTTCGTAGGTTTCGCCCTTCTCGTTCAGCGCGCGGACGCGCACCTTCTCGGCACGCTCGACGTTGTCGTAGATGCCCGGTACCGAAAGGCAGCCTTCCTCGTGGATCTTCCGCTCGTCGCTCGACCAGATGATTTCCGGGTTGATGAACGCGCGCAGTTCTTCGTGCGTATCGGACACGTCGATCACGATCACGCGTTCGTGCACGTCGACCTGAGTCGCCGCGAGGCCAACGCCGGGCGCCGCGTACATCGTCTCGGCCATGTCGGCGACGAGCTTGCGGATACGGTCATCGACCTTCTCGACCGGCTTCGCGACCTTGTGCAGCCGTTTGTCCGGGTAATTGAGGATGTTGAGTAAAGCCATAGTCCTGAAATTGATTGAGCGCCGACGCGGTTGAAAAATCGCGCGATTGGCCATTCGGCCAGGTTGTTCGCCAGTCGCGACACGCACAGGATAGATAGCGACCGAACCGCGTTGATTCAACGCCTGTTCGACGCTCATGCGCATGTCGCCGGGCTCGCGCTGAACGCGGCGCAGCAGGGGTTTCGGTTATTTCGGATGATGAAAATTTTAGCATGGCGACTGAAAGACCGTTTGCCATGCGCGAGGACGCCAGCCATGCAGCCCCTTCCCCTGACAGACTCAGAACTCACCGCCTGGTTGCGGCTTGCCGCGGCGCCCGGCCTGAATCCGGCCGCCCTGCGCCGCCTCCTGTCGGTCTTCGGCCTGCCTGAAGCGGTGCTGTTGCAGACTTTCGCAGCACTCGCCGAGGCCACCGACGAAGCCATAGCCCGCGCCGCGCTCGCGCCGCCGTCGGCGGACTTTCCCGCACAACTCGACGCAGTGCGCGCCTGGCGCGCGCTGCCGGGCAATGCGCTGGTCACGCTCGACGATCCTGTCTATCCGCCTTCGTTGCTGACCATGCCCGATCCGCCGCCGCTGCTATATGTAAAAGGCCGGATCGAGTTGCTGCATGCGCGCAGTGTCGCGGTAGTCGGCAGCCGCAGTGCGACGCCGCAGGGACTCGAAGACGCGTCGCGCTTCGCACGCGCCTTCTCGGACGCCGGCGTGACTGTGGTGTCGGGGCTCGCGGCGGGGGTCGATGGCGCGGCGCATCGCGGGGCGCTTCAGGCGCGCGGCAGCACGGTCGCCGTGATCGGCACAGGCGCGGACGTCGTCTACCCGGCCTCTCATCACGCGCTCGCACACCAGATTGCCGACCACGGCGCGATCCTATCGGAATGGCCGCTCGGTACGCCGGCACGGTCGGCGAATTTCCCTCAGCGCAACCGGCTGATCGCGGGGATCGTGCGCGGCGTACTGATCGTCGAGGCGGCGATGCGCTCTGGCTCGCTGATCACAGCGCGTCTCGCCAATGAAATGGGCCGCGACGTCTTTGCGATTCCCGGTTCGATCCACGCGCCGCTGGCGCGCGGCTGTCACCGGATGATCAAGCAGGGCGCGAAACTCGTCGAAACGCCCGAAGACGTGCTCGAAGAACTGGGATTCGCCGCGCCGCCGCCAGAGCCGGCGCCCGCGCCGAAGCTGCGAGTCGTTCCACAGCCGCTTCGAACGGATACCGGTTCGCGGGCGGAAGCTCCCCCGGGTTCGACGGCCGATGCGAGACGCCTGCTCGACGCACTCGGTCATTCGCCCGCCACGCTTGAAATCCTCGCCGAACGCACCGACATGGACGACACCCTGCTGCAAAGCACGCTGCTGCGGCTCGAACTGGCTGGCGAACTCTGTGCGCTACCCGGCGGCCGGTACGTTCGCGCGGTGCGCAGCGCCTGACGCGACGTGCTACATTCGCGCCAAATAACCTATGCAATACCGAAGGAAGCCGCCATGCCCGCGCTGAACCTGGACACCGACTCGAAACGGATCGCCGAGCTCGTCAGCAATAGCGAGACGCTTTTCGTTGCGTGTCTGTGCGCGGAATGGTGCGGAACCTGCCGCGAATACCGCGCCGCGTTCGATGCGCTGGCGGACCGACATCCTGACATCTGCTTCGCGTGGGTCGATATCGAGACGCACGCAGATCGCTTCGACGATCTTGATGTTGAGAATTTCCCCACCATTCTTATAGAAGACGGCGTTACCACGCGCTTCTTCGGAACGGTTCTGCCGCAAGCGTCGATCGTCGAACGGATGTTGATCGATCTGACGGCCGTGCCCGGCATCAAAGGGGCGCCAAAAATGCGGCCGGCGCTGCTCGAAGCCTGAGCGGCGACCCTCGTTTCGTCTCATTCGAGGGTTTTCCCGATACCGGCGGCACGCCGCTTGCAAAAATCGTCGCGTGATGTGGGAAAAATGGCCTAAAACAGCTACGAAACCACCCGCGGACCCGCTCGTCACACGCTTGCCCAACCGATCTGCGCGCAATTATGATGAGCCGCTTTTTTGGGCCCACCGATTGCCGTTGCAGCGGCGTGTGCTATAAAGCGGTCGTTAATGGGTGCCTAACCCGGGTGGGAAAACCCGAGGTACCGGCCCGAATCCACCAATTTATTTTCAGTCATGTCCAAAGCACTGATCATCGCCGAAAAGCCATCCGTCGCGAACGACATCGCGCGGGCTTTGGGCGGTTTTACCAAGCATGACGAGTACTTCGAAAGCGACGACTTCGTCCTTTCGTCGGCGGTCGGCCATCTGCTGGAGATCGCCGCGCCCGAGGAATATGAGGTCAAACGGGGCAAATGGAGTTTTGCCAATCTCCCCGTTATTCCGCCCCATTTCGACCTGAATCCGATCGCGAAAAGCGAATCGCGGCTGAAGGTGCTGAACAAGCTGATCAAGCGGAAAGACGTCGACCGTCTGATCAACGCATGTGACGCGGGGCGCGAGGGCGAGCTGATTTTCCGTCTGATCGCGCAACACGCAAAGGCTAAACAGCCGGTGCAGCGCCTGTGGCTGCAGTCGATGACGCCCGCCGCGATCCGCGACGGCTTCGCTCAACTGCGCACCGACCACGACATGCAGCCGCTCGCGGATGCCGCACGTTGCCGCTCGGAAGCGGACTGGCTCGTCGGCATCAACGGCACGCGTGCGATGACCGCGTTCAACAGCAAGGGCGGCGGCTTCTTCCTGACCACGGTCGGGCGCGTGCAGACACCGACGCTGTCGATCGTCGTCGAACGCGAAGAAAAGATTCGCCGCTTCATTCCGCGCGATTACTGGGAAGTGAAGGCGGAGTTCGTCTGCGCGGGCGGTTTTTACGAAGGCCGCTGGTACGACCCGAAGTTCAAGAAAGACGAGTTCGATCCGGAAAAGCGCGATTCGCGCCTTTGGAGCCTGCCGGCTGCGGAAACGATCGTCGCGGCCTGTCGCGGTCAGACGGGCACCGTGACGGAAGAATCGAAGCCATCGACGCAGTTGTCGCCCGCGCTGTTCGACCTCACGAGCTTGCAGCGTGAAGCCAACGGCCGTTTCGGCTTTTCGGCGAAGAACACGCTTGGCCTCGCTCAGGCGCTGTACGAAAAGCACAAGGTGCTGACCTATCCGCGTACCGACGCCCGCGCGCTGCCGGAAGACTACCTGGAAACGGTCAAGCACACGATGGAGATGCTCAAGGAGAGCAACAACTATCTGCCGCACGCAAAGCAGGTGCTCGACAAGGGCTGGGTGAAGCCGAACAAGCGCATCTTCGACAACTCGAAGATCAGCGACCACTTTGCAATCATCCCGACGCTGCAGGCTCCGAAGGCGCTGTCCGAGCCCGAGCAGAAGCTGTACGACCTCGTCGTGAAGCGCTTCCTCGCCGTGTTCTTCCCGGCTGCCGAGTACCGCGTGACCACGCGTATCACGGAAGTCGTCGGCCATCATTTCAAGACCGAAGGCAAGGTGCTCGTCGAGCCGGGCTGGCTGCAGGTCTATGGCCGCGAGACGGGCGGCGAAGACGCGAACCTCGTCCCGGTTCAGAAGGACGAGAAGGTCAAGACCGACAAGATCGCGGCGCAGCAACTCGTCACGAAGCCGCCCGCACGCTACAACGAAGCGACGCTGCTCTCGGCGATGGAAGGCGCGGGTAAGCTCGTCGAGGACGACGAACTGCGCGAAGCGATGGCCGCGAAGGGTCTGGGCACGCCAGCGACGCGCGCGGCCATCATCGAAGGTCTGCTCGGTGAAAAGTATCTGGTCCGCGAAGGACGCGAACTGATTCCGACCGCGAAGGCTTTCCAGCTGATGACGCTGCTGCGCGGCCTCGACGTGAAGGAACTCACCGCGCCGGAACTGACGGGCGAATGGGAATACAAGCTGTCGCAGATGGAACGCGGCAAGCTGCCGCGCGACGCGTTCATGCAGGAAATCGCCCGCATGACGCAGACCATCGTCAAGCGCGCGAAGGAATACGATTCCGACACGATTCCCGGCGATTACGCGACGCTGCAGACGCCTTGCCCCAATTGCGGCGGCCAGGTGAAGGAGAACTATCGGCGCTTCGCGTGCACGAAGTGCGAGTTCTCGATCTCGAAGATTCCGGGCGGCCGGCAGTTCGAAATCGAGGAAGTCGAAGAGTTGCTGCAGAAGAAGGAAATCGGTCCGCTGTCGGGTTTCCGCAGCAAGATGGGCCGTCCGTTCTCAGCGATTCTCAAGCTCTCGTTCGACGACGAAACGAAGAACTACAAGCTCGAGTTCGACTTCGGCCAGGATCAGGGCGGCGAAGACGGCGAGGCGCCGGACTTCTCCGAGCAGCAGCCCGTCGGCGCGTGTCCGAAGTGCAGCGGCAAGGTGTTCGAGCACGGCATGAGCTATGTCTGCGAAAACTCTGTCGCGAATCCGAAGACTTGCGACTTCCGTTCGGGCAAGGTGATCCTGCAGCAGGAAATCACGCGCGAACAGATGGCGAAGCTGCTCGAAAACGGACGCACCGACCTGCTGACGAACTTCAAGTCGTCGCGCACGGGCCGTAACTTCAAGGCGTTCCTCGTCAAGCAGAACGACGGCAAGATCGGCTTCGAGTTCGAGAAGAAGGAACCGAAGGAAGGCGCGGCGAAGAAGACGGCAGCGAAGTCCGCTGCAAAGGCAGCGCCTGAGTCGGAGGCCGACGAAGCGGCGAATGAAGCGGCGCCCGCGAAGAAGACCGCCGTGAAAACGGCTGCAGCCAAGAAGGCGCCTGCCAAAAAGGCCGCAGCGAAAACTACGGCTGCGAAATCCGCGGCTCGCAAGACGGGCTCGTAAGCCGCACGCGGCGCCGCGCGCCAACAAAAAGCGCAGTCACTTTTTACGGTGACTGCGCTTTTTTTATCGCTGAAGCGGACGTCGATTGCCTTCCGCGTGTCAGTGCGTCGGCGAAGCGATGCCGCGCGATCGGTTCAACGTGCGCGTCGGCTTGGCTGGAATCTCGCCATCCAGCAGGCTAGATAGCGGCTCAGCGCCGTCGAACGCTTCAGGCGGCATCGACATAGCCGTCGATTCGAGCATCGAAGGCGCGCGCTCTACGCCGTCTTTCACCCACTGTTCGCCGAGCTTGCTGTTCGGCGTCTGGTTGAAGTGCTCGACGAGGTGATCGATGAACGTGCGAACCTTCGCCGGCAGATGTCGGCGGCTCGGGTACGCGATGTTGATCTCGACCTGCGGCAAACGGTAGTCGCTCAACAGACGCACCAGCTTGCCGCGTGTCGTGTCGCGCCCGATCAGATAGCTCGGCAGAATCGCGATGCCCATGCCGAGCAACGCGAACTGGCGCAGCATTTCCGTGTTGTTCGCGACAATCACATTGGTCGGACGCACGCGCACCTCGCCGTCCGGGCCGGTGAACACGCGCTCGTCGCCCCAGTATTCGGACGGCAGCGACAGACACGGATGCTCGAGCAGCTGCTCGGGGCGCGTCGGTGTGCCGTGCTTCTCCAGATACGCAGGCGTCGCGCAGACGGTCATGCAGCCCGTCGTCAGACGGCGCGTGACGATGCTCGCGCTGCGCATATGTCGCGCGATCACGACGCCCACATCGAAGCCTTCTTCGACGAGATCGACCTGCCGGTCGACCAGCGTCACATCGGGAATCACCTTCGGATAGCGCTCGGCGTATGTCTGCAGCACGGGCGCCAGGTTGTGCAGACCGAACACGACGGGTGCGACGATACGTAGCGTCCCAACGGGCTCGTGATTGCGCGCGACAACCATCTGCTCGACGTCCTCAAGCTCGTTGAGAATCTGACGCGCGCGTTCCAGATAAACCTGACCAGACTCGGTCAGCGAAAGACTACGGGTGGTGCGGTTGAGCAGTCGGGTGCCAAGACGGCCTTCCAGATCGGCGACGTGACGTGTGGCAACTGCGTTTGAAATATCCATCGCGCTAGCTGCGCGGGCGAAACTTCCGAGATCCGCCACCTTGACGAAAACTCGCATCGACTGCAAATGATCCATGAACAACTCCTGCCGTAGTACCGCTCCCCTCACGAACAGGAAGCACACTTGGAATTTTCCTACGACTAGGGAAATCCTGCAGAAGTTGCCTAAGATGGCAGAAATTTTATAAAAATCTGAGTCAATATCTTCGGGGACGGAATAACAAAGGGTCGATTGTTCCCATCAACGAAACAATTTGCTGCATTGCGTCGAAAAGCGACAATCAGTTCGAACAGCGAAAGCACCGCGTCGGCGGCGGAATGGGGGTCGAAAGGTGAGGAGAAATTGGCCTGATGAATGGAAAAAGCCGCCCGAAGGCGGCTTCCTCATACGTGAGTGAGCACTCACAAGATCATGCGGCCAGCTTCTTCTCCAGCGCGCTTCGCGCATCTTGCAGTGCGGCAGGCAAGCCTTGCTTCAGCGTGTCGAACAGTTCGCTATGCAGCGCGAGTTCCTTGCGCCACGCGGCATCATCGACGGAAATCACCTGCTCGAACTGCTCACGGGTGAAGTCGAGCCCGCTCCAGTCGATGTCGTCGTAGCGCGGCGACACGCCGAACGCGTGTTCCTCGCCCTGCGCCGTACCTTCGATACGGTCGACCATCCAGCGCAGCACGCGCATGTTTTCGCCGAAACCCGGCCACACGAACTTGCCGTCGTCGCCCTTTCGGAACCAGTTGACGCAGAAGATCTTCGGCGCGCGCACGCTCAGCTGCTCCAGCTTCGCGCCTGTCTTCAGCCAGTGGCCGAAGTAGTCGCTCATGTTGTAGCCGCAGAACGGCAGCATCGCGAACGGATCGCGCCGCACGACGCCCTGCTGGCCAGCCGCCGCCGCCGTCGTTTCGGAGCCCATCGTGGCCGCCATGTAGACGCCCTCGATCCAGTCGCGCGCTTCCGTCACGAGCGGCACGGTGGTCGAGCGGCGGCCGCCGAACACGAACGCGTCGATGGGCACGCCCGCCGGGTTTTCCCAGTCGGCGTCGATCGACGGACATTGCGACGCAGGCGCCGTGAAGCGCGCGTTCGGATGCGCGGCCTTGCGGCCCGTTTCCTTCGCGATTTCAGGCGTCCAGTCCTTGCCCTGCCAGTCGATCAGATGCGCAGGCGGCTCGTCCGTCATGCCTTCCCACCAGACGTCGCCGTCGTCCGTCAGCGCGACGTTCGTGAAGATGACGTTTTCCTTGAGCGTCGCCATCGCGTTGAAGTTGGTCTTCTCGCTCGTGCCGGGCGCGACGCCGAAATAGCCCGCTTCCGGGTTGATCGCGTAGAGACGCCCGTCCTTGCCAGGCTTGATCCACGCGATGTCGTCGCCGATCGTCGTGATCTTCCAGCCGTTCATGCCTTGCGGCGGAATCAGCATCGCGAAATTAGTCTTGCCGCACGCCGACGGGAACGCCGCCGCCACGTGATGCTTCTTGCCTTCCGGCGAGGTCACGCCGAGCACCAGCATATGCTCGGCGAGCCAGCCTTCGTCGCGGCCCATCGTCGACGCGATGCGCAGCGCGAAGCACTTCTTGCCGAGCAGCGCATTGCCGCCGTAGCCCGAGCCGTAGCTCCAGATTTCACGCGCCTCCGGGAAATGGACGATGTACTTCGTGTCGTTGCACGGCCACGCGACGTCCTTCTGCCCGGCCGCGAGCGGCGCGCCGACGGAGTGCACGCACGGCACGAACGCGCCGTCTTCGCCGAGCACGTCGTACACCTTGCGGCCCATGCGCGTCATGATCCGCATGTTCGTGACGACGTACGGGCTGTCGCTCAGCTCGACGCCGATATGCGCGATCGGCGAGCCGAGCGGTCCCATCGAGAACGGCACGACGTACATCGTGCGGCCGCGCATCGCGCCGTCGAACAGACCGTTGAGCGTCGCGCGCATTTCGGCGGGCTCGATCCAGTTGTTAGTCGGGCCGGCGTCTTCGCGGCGCTTCGAACAGATGAACGTGCGATCCTCGACGCGGGCGACGTCGGACGGATCGGAACAGGCGAGATAGGAATTCGGCCGTTTGGCCGGGTTGAGCTTCTTGAGGGTGCCGGCCGCGACCATCTGCGCGGACAGCCGGTCGTATTCCTCCTGCGAACCGTCGCACCAGACGATCCGTTCCGGCTTTGCCAGCGCCGCGACGCGCTGCACCCACTCGATCAGTTTTTGATGTTTGACCCAGGCAGGCGCTTCGAGGGTCGAATGGCCTGCAAATGCGGGATGATTCATCGAGCTGTCTCCGTTTTGGTAGAAGTAGAAAAACGGTGCTAGCCCAGCGACGCTGCGTGCGAGAGGCGACAATCTGCGCGAAAGGATCTCTGACGCGCGATTCTGCAGGTCGTAAGGGCCTTTCCAGCCTGTCGCCGGCACGTTGAAACCGTCTGTAAAGCGGCTTGCGCGGACATGCAACAAACTGTTAAAAACGAGGGAACTTGCCCCGCCGTCATGGCTCCGTCATAGCGGCTCCTTATACGGTAAGGCATTCAAAACAAGCATCATGTGGTCCAGGTCACATGATGGGACACCCGAATCAGACTCTCCGTTCCGCATCCTATGGGTGCGTCGCAAAACATATACGCCATGAAGATTGCCATCCTTGACGACTATCAAGACGCCGTCCGCAAGCTCGACTGTTTCCAATTGCTCGCTGACCACGAGGTCAAGGTTTTCAACAACACCGTTCGCGGACTCGGCCAGCTCGCCAGCCGCCTGTCGGAAGTCGACGCACTCGTCCTGATTCGCGAACGCACCCGCATCAGCTCTCAACTGCTCGACAAGTTGCCGCATCTACGCATGATCAGCCAGACGGGCAAAGCAGGAAGCCATATCGACATGGCTGCCTGCACGGAGCGCGGCATCGCCGTGCTCGAAGGCGTTGGCTCGCCTGTTGCTCCCGCCGAACTGACGTGGGCTCTTATCATGGCCGCGCAACGCCGCATTCCGCAATACGTAGCAAACCTTAAGCAAGGAGCGTGGCAACAATCAGGCCTGAAAACGTCGGCGCTGCCGCCGAACTTCGGCCTTGGTCAGGTGCTGCGCGGCCAGACGCTCGGCATCTGGGGTTACGGGAAGATCGGCCGGATGGTCGCGGGTTACGGCAAGGCGTTCGGCATGAACGTGCTGATCTGGGGCCGCGAGCACACGCGCGAAGCCGCCACCGCCGACGGCTATCAGGTCGCGGAAAGCCGCGAAGCGCTGTTCGAACAAAGCGACGTGCTGTCGCTGCATCTGCGTCTGCACGACGACACACGCGGCATCGTCAAACAGGACGACCTGATGCGCATGAAGCCGACCGCGCTTTTCGTGAACACTAGCCGCGCGGAACTGCTGGAAGAGAATGCGCTGATGGGCGCGCTGTCGCACAACCGGCCGGGCATGGTCGCGATCGACGTCTACGAAAGCGAGCCGATCCTGCAGGGTTACAGCCTGTTGCGGATGGAAAACGTGATCTGCTCGCCGCACATCGGCTACGTCGAGAAGGAAAGCTACGAGCTGTACTTCAGCGCGGCATTCAAGAACATTCTCGCGTTCGATCAGGGCGATACGGTGAGTGTCGCGAATCCGGAAGCGCTGCAGGGCGGGCGACGGAAGTAAGCGCCGGAAATAAGCGCCGAACTCACCGGAAATAATCGAAAGCGGCCCTCAGCGGCCGCTTTTTGTTTAAATGCGCGCTTCAGTCGTGCGCGGCGGCATCGAGCAGTTCAGGCATGCGTTGTAGAAACTGCTCGCCGTCCGTGCGGCCGAGGTTGTACGCGTGCAGCATCTGCGACGGACTCGTGTAATCCCAGCTCGAAATCGGCACCTTGGCCGAGGGCTGCACGTACAGCCGCTGCTGCGCGCCGTGCGGCACGACGAACATCTGCGGACGCGGATAAAGGCGCGTCACCATCACGAGCACCATGCCGGGCGTCGGATCGAGCGCGCCGACGGGCACGTTGTCGACCATCCCGCCATCCAGCACGGGACGTCCATTGCGCCGCAGAACGGGCGTAAACGGCGGCGTACACGACGATTGCAGAATCAGATCCGCGAGTTCCTCGACGCTCGCGCAATCCTGAGCGCGCACGAACTCCGGATGAAAGCCGATCGACTGGCCCAGTGTGGGATGCAGCGTCTTGCGGATGTATTTTTCGATGTTGTACGCGATCAGCCCGGCCGCGACGGCGCTGCGCGCGCCGAGCCAGCGCGGCACATGCGACACGCCAATGCGAATTTCCGGCGCGTCCGCGAGTTGCGCGAACTTCTCGCCGTAGATGTCCAGCAGCGCCTGACGGTAAATCCGGTAGTGCGGAAACACCGATTCGCCGCGCAGCAGGTTGCCCCAGTACGCGTTCTTCGTGTTGTTGCGCAGCGCGTTCTCGTAGTAGCGCATGACCCAGTCGGCGTCGCGCGTGTAGAGCATGCAGGCCGTCGCCGCGCCCGCCGAAATACCCGTGATGACGCGCGGTTTGATCGCCAGTTCCGGCTGGATCACATCCCAGAAACCCGCCTGCCACCAGCAGCGATTGCCGCCGCCGGCGAATACGACCTGATCGAACATCCGTTGCTTCCTTCGATTGCCGCAGCACGCGTCCGCGCTATCGGCGGATGCGCGCTCAGTTGAGCAGCGCGTAAGTGATCGTGGCGTGGACGGCCATCTTGCCGTCTTCGTCGATCAGTTCGACTTCGCCGAACACGAGATTGCGGCCCATGCGCAGCACGCGCGCCGTGATCTGGACGTCGCCTTTGCGGACGGCGCGCATGAAGCTGATGTTCAGCGAGACAGTTGTCATCGGCTTAAAGCCGCCGAGCGCCGCCGAAATGGCGACGACCATCGCCGTATCGGCGGCCGCCATGAAGACCTGGCCGCAGATGACGCCGCCGCTGTGACGCAGTTCGCCCGAAAACGGCAGGCGCAGCGTCGCGCTTTCATCGTCGACCTTGACGGGCGTGAGGGACAGCGCTCGCACCCACGGCGCGAGCACACGGTCGAGCAGTTCCCGGACTTCGTTGTCGTCCATCGTGATTTTCCGTTGGAGCCGCGCGGAAGGCCGCTCGGCGTGATGTCGCGACATCATACCGGGACGAACGCGCGTGCGCTTCGTTGGTGCTTTCGGCTGCTTTCCGCGCCTGGCTTTGACTTCGTACCGACGCGCTTTCGCGATCTTTTTTAAGAATTTTGCGAGAAGGTATTGCCAAGCAAGAAAAACTCCTGCATACTTTCGCTTCTGTTGGGGGCGTTAGCTCAGTTGGTAGAGCAGCGGACTCTTAATCCGTAGGTCGAGTGTTCGAGTCACTCACGCCCCACCAAGAATTTGAAAGGCCGGTTAGCGAAAGCTAACCGGCCTTTTTCATTTCCGCCCCACCCAAGCCCGTTCAATTCCCCGGCACCGCCGCATCCGAAGCCGCCTTCGCCATCTTGTTCGCGCTGTCGGCTTTGGCCTGCGCCTGCTTCTTCAGATACGCAACCGTACCTTCGAACGCCGGACTGACTTCGGGATACGACGCATCGGTGATGTAGTTCAAGCCGTTCTGCTGGGCCTCGATCAATTCCTGATAAACCTGCGCGCGCGTCTTGCCTTGCGCGAAAACATTCGTCGAACCGAGAACAGCGACGGATACGGCCAACAGGGCGAGCATCTTCATTTCCAACTCCTTTGAAAACGTGCGGTACGCACCATGACGAACCACGCGACGCCGCGATCTATTCCCAACCGTCCACAAAAATACGGATCGCTAACTAAAAGAAGCAAAAACAAAAACGGCCGCATCCGAAGATGCAGCCGTCAATGCAAAACCCAAAGCTAAAAACCTGGCGAAGATCAACCCGGCGTCGCCGCCGTCAACTGCGCATACACATCATGCGCGATCTGCAGCATCACCTTTCGATCGATACCGCCCGACACCGCATAGCCGAAATCGCCGTCGACCCAATAGAACACGTTCACGGGCCCTTCCTGATACAGCTTGAACGCCGTCGTATTCGCACTAGCCTTGCGATGAGAAATGCACAGCGTCACGCGCTCGCCCTTCGCGTTGTGATACATGAACTGCGCAACAGGCCCGTCGTCGCCGGGCAGCACGCGGCCGCCCGCAAGCTCGAAGCCGTTCTTCGTGAGCATCGGCGGATGCACATCGGTGCCGAGCTTGTTCGCCAGATACTGCACGAACTCCTGCTCGTGATCCTCGCCGATCTGCGAAGGCCGATCGACAGCGGGCATGTACACGACATGCGCCAGCGCCGCCTTCTGCGCGAAGACTTCCGAAGCATCGGCGCTCACCGGCCGCGTGTTCGATGTCGTCGACGAGGCGCCCATCCACGGCGCAGCCACGTCCTTGCCCATGTTCGTGCCGACGCCAATACCGATACCCAGCACCAGCGCCGCGGCCATGCCCGCGAACTGCGGCCAGTTCGCCGCGCTCATCCAGCGACGCTTCTCCGGCACACGCAAACGCGCCGGCACCGGCTCGTTCAGCACGCGGTCGTAGCGCTCGTGGAACATGTTGTTCAGCGAGAAGTAATCGCTGATACGTTCGGCCAGCGCGGGATTCAGTTCGATCGCGCGCTCCACCTGTTCACGTCGTTCGTCGGACAGCGTGCCGTCCACGTACGCATGAATTTCCTCTTCGCTGACGGGAGTCTGTTGATCGCTCATCGCACCACCTTCAGTTTCGCGCCGGGCTGTGCGCCCGCCATCAACGCGCGCAAACGCTCGCGTCCACGCGAGAGCCTCGACATCACCGTACCGACGGGAATGTCGAGCGCAATCGCCACTTCGGCGTAACTCATTTCTTCGAGCCCGACGAGCAGCACGACTTCGCGCTGATCGGCGGGCAAACGCTGCAATGCAAAGTCGAGATCGCGCACTTCGAGCGAACGCGTCTGCTCGCCCGACACCGCAAATTCGCTCTCGACGATGCTCTCGTCATCCACCGACACGTGCACCGCGCGCGACGACGACTTGCGCACCTGATTGACGAACACGTTGTGCATGATCGTGAAGAGCCATGCGCGCAGATCGCTCCCTGCTTCGAACATTTTCGTGCGCGTCAGCGCGCGCTCGAGCGTGTCCTGCACGAGGTCGTCCGCGAGATCGCGATTGCTGATCAGCGCCCGCGCGTAGCGGCGCAATCGCGGAACGTGATCCATCAACTCGTTTCGGATGTCCATTTACTCTACCCATCGAATATCGCTCGGCACGCCAAGCCGCCGCGCGCGTCGCCTCTTGAAGCAGAGAACACAACCTAAAGCATTTTATTCCGGCTGTTTTTCAGTAGCTCGACAAAGGCGCGCAATTTCGCAAAACGAGCGGCTTCGTCAGCGGATCGTCAGTGCGTCTGCTGCGCGCATCAGCCCGTGCGTCGTGGCACGGCCCGCGATCACGTACCGCCTGCCGTTCACGGTCCACGACAGCAGCCGCACATTGCCGATCCGCTGCGCCGACCAGTGCAGCTGATCCGTCGAGAACGGCGCTGAGGCCGAAAGCAGGACGACAGGCTCGCCGTCGGCGTTCCGGTAATCGAGTATGTCGATGCTCGCGAGCGCGTTCGGATGGCGCGTTTTTGCCGCCACCAGCTTTAATCCCAAAGGCGCGAGGTCGACGGCATGCGGATCGTTGCGCATGGCGGCCGGCACATCTGCGACCGGCTGGCCGCCGTCTCGCATCAACGCCATGACAGCCGCAGCATCGAGCATTTCCGGCGAAACGCGCGACGCAACGAGCCAACCGCTCGCCGCCAATATCGCCACCGCGACGCCGAGCAGTACGAAGCCCACGCGCCGCATCGAAAACCGGCGCATCGTCGCGCGCAAATCGACGCCGCGTCCGCGCCCGGCGCGCGGTGCGTGAACCCGCTGCGGAAATGCGCCTTCGAACACGCTGCGCATCTGCATGTTCAGCTGTCGATAGAACGCGATCCGGTCGGCTTCGCCCGGACGCGAACCGAGATACTTCCGCACGCGCGCCGCCCGTTCCGGCGACAGGTTGCCATCGGCGAATGCCTGCATGTCCGCTTCGGTCAGCGGCTTGTCGGTCGGTCGATGGGTGCGGGACATGATGGTTCGGGCGTGCAAATATCGGGCTCTTGCTGCGCTAACAGGAGCATTGCAGGCTTTATTCCATCGGCTTTCGGTAATTCATTCGTCAGACGTTAAGCAAAACTTTGCGCAAAAAGAAACGCGCCGCATGGCGGAAACCATGCGGCGCGTTGTGTAGCGCGACCAACGAAATTATTTCGCCGATACGTCGATATTGCCGAAGTACTTTTCCGCGAGCGTCTTCACGGTGCCGTCCGACTGCACCTTCGCGATCGCCGCATTCAACTGGTTGCGCAGCGCGGTATCGCCCTTGCGAATACCGAACGCGATGCCGCTACCGAGAATCTTGTCGTCGCGAACCGGCTGGCCGACGAACGCGAAGTCCTTGCCGTCTGTACGCGACAGGAAGCCCGTCTGTCCTGCCGGCGCGAGTACAAGTGTGGCATCGAGGCGGCCGGCGACGAGATCGGTATAGACCTGATTCTGGTCCTGATATGGCACGACCGTGACGCCCGCGTTTTCCCAATGCGCCTTCGCAAACGTCTCCTGGATCGACGCCTGCAACACGCCGACGCGCTTGCCCTTCAGCGATTCGGGCGTAGGCTGCAGTCCGCTGTCCTTGCGCGCGATCAGTTGCGTCGGCACGCGGTAGATCACGTTGGTGAAGTCGATTGCCTGACGGCGCTTTTCCGTGGCGTTCATCGCCGAGTTGATCGCGTCGAACTTGCGGCCCTGCAATGCCGGAATCAGGCCGTCGAACGACGTTTCAACCCAGCTGCATTTCAGGTTCGCGGTCTTGCAGACGGCGTTGCCGACGTCGATATCGAAGCCCTGCAGCTCACCGTTCGAGCCCTTCGATTCGAACGGCGGATATTGCGCCTCGAGCCCATAGCGCAGCGTCGTGGCATCGGCGGCCATGGCCGATGTCGTCGCCACCGAGGCGAACGCGCATGCCAGCATCAGCAGATTCTTCATTAGCTTCATCTCGATCTCCTTCCCCTTGTGTTCAATGCGGTTCAACGCACGTCAGACGGCGTAGCGATGCGCCGATGCGTGAGCACCGGCAGACGATTGCGCGCTTCGTCGAGCGCGCTTTGTGTGAGTGTCGCGAGCGCGATGCCGGGCTCGTCGTCGTGCCGCGCGAGCACTTCGCCCCACGGCCCGACGATCATACTGTGTCCAAAAGTCCGCCAGCCATTCGAATGCGTGCCGCATTGACCGGACGCCAGCACGAACGCCTGGTTTTCGACGGCGCGCGCACGCAGCAGCAGTTCCCAATGCGCGAGGCCCGTGGTGTGCGTGAACGCGGCGGGCACGGCGATCACATCGGCATCCGGTCCCGCGCGATACAGCTCGGGAAAGCGCAGGTCGTAGCAGACCGACAGCCGCAACGTGCCGAACGGCCCTTGCGCCGTGCCGATGCTGTCGCCGCCGACCATCGTGTCGCCTTCGGCATGCTGCTCCGCGCCCTGGTTGAAGCTGAACAGATGGATCTTGTCGTAGCGCGTCGAGCATTGTCCCGACGGATCGAACACGAGCGACGTGTTGTACGCGTGCGTGCCGACCTGCGGCCCATGCGACGGACGCATCGGCACCGTGCCGCCGATCAGCCACGCGCCCGTTTCGCGCGCGAGTTCCGCGAGCGCTTGCTGAATCGGGCCGTCGCCGAATGTTTCGGCGAGCGCGACGCGCTGCATTTCGTCGTCGCCGATCCAGCAGAAGTATTCGGGCAGGCAGATCAGCGTCGCGCCTTCACGCGCGGCCTGATGCACCCAGCGGCGCGCTTCGCCGAGGTTCTGCTGCACATCGGCGCTGCTGCTCATCTGCACGACGGCTGCGTTGATCGATTGCTGCATCATCGCGTGGTCCTCGCTCAGATGGAACGCAGACGGCGCGCGCCTTCGATCAGCGTCGCGTCGTCCTTCGAAAAGCTCAGGCGAATCACGCCGGAATCCGTGCCGTCCGTATAGAACGCGGACAGCGGAATGGTCGCGACCTTCGCATCGCGGATCAGACGCAGCACGAAGTCGCTGTCGCGTTCATCCGAAAAGCCGCGATAACGCGCGAGCATGAAGAAGCTGCCTTCGCTCGGCAACAGCTCGAAGCGCGACTCGCGCAGTTCTCGCGCGAGCAGATCGCGTTTCTTCTGATAGAAGTCGGACAGGCCCAGATAGCTTTGCGGATTCGACAGTGCCTCGACGAACGCATATTGCATCGGCGTGTCGGCGGAGAAGACCATGAACTGATGGACCTTGCGGATTTCGTCCATCAGCGCGGCGGGTGCGAGGCAATAGCCGACGCGCCAGCCCGTCACGTGATACGACTTGCCGAACGACGACACGATCACGCTGCGCTCCGCCAGCTCGCGATGACACGCCATGCTGTGATGCTTCGCGCCGTCGAACACGACGTGTTCGTACACTTCGTCGGACAGAATCACGATGTCCGTGTTGCGCGTGACAGCCTTCAGACGTTCGATATCGGCGTCGCTGAAAATCGTCGCGGTCGGATTGTGCGGCGTGTTGACGATGATCAGGCGCGTCTTCGGCGTGATCGCGGCCGACACTTCGTCCCAGTTCACGCGGAAGCCGGGCGCGGACAGCTTGATGGGAATCGGCTTCGCGCCCTGCAGACGCACGATGGGTGCGTAGCTGTCGAACGACGGCTCGAAGTAGATCACCTCGTCGCCGGGATGCACGAGCGCGCTGATCGTCGAATAGAGGCCTTCGCTCGCGCTCGCGATCACAGTCACTTCCGTCGACGGATCGTAGTGCACGCCGTACAGCGTTTCGACCTTCGCGGCGAGCGCCGAGCGCAACGCGCCGATGCCCGCCATCGGCGCGTACTGGTTGTGTCCCGCGCGCATCGCCTTGGCCACGCCGTCGACAAGCGCTTCGTCGGGCGCGAAGTTCGGCGCACCCTGCGACAGGTTCAACGCGTTATGTTCGGCGGCCAGCTGGCCGATCACCGTGAAAATGGTCGTGCCGACGTCCGGCAACTTCGAGCGTGCTTGCAAAGCGCTCTGCATGAGATTTCCTCCTTCTCGCTGCAAATCGGCGGGCCGCGCCTGGCGCGTCGGTCCGTTCAGTTTGTACGATTAGGCAACATCGCGCGCATCGGAACAAACGAAAGTTTGTCATGCGCGGCATGCGTTTGGCTCATGCGCCCGGCGAAGTCATGCGACGTGGAAAATCGGAGGAAACGCTTTCGCGTGGATGCCGCAACGCGGAATGCGTCGCGTGGCAGGGTAATCCCGCAGGCATGAGAAGGAATGATGCCTGTGAGCGACAGACCATCCGTAGGACGAAGAGCCGGGCGATATGCGGCATCGCCCGGCTCTTGCATGCGTCACTCGTCCATCAGACGCACTTTGACTTTCTTGCCCTTCACCTTGCCCGCGTTCAGCTTGCGTAGCGCATCGCGCGCGACGCTGCGATCGACAGCAACGTAAGTCGAAAACTCCGTCACGTTGATCTTGCCGATCTGCGAACCAGCGAACCCGGCGTCGCCCGTCAGTGCGCCCAGCACGTCGCCGGGACGGATCTTTTCCTTGCGGCCGCCGAGAATCTGCAGCGTTTCCATCGGCGGCAGCAGCGGCTCGTCGCTCGCGGCCTTCAGTTCGCCCAGCGGATGCCATTCGACGTCGCGCCCTTGCGCCTCTTCGATGCCGCCCACGCGCCCCATCTCGTTCATGCTCGCGAGGCTCAGCGCCCAGCCGTCCTGATCCGCGCGGCCCGTGCGTCCGATGCGGTGCGTGTGCACTTCGGGGTCAGGCGTCACGTCGACGTTGATCACCGCTTCGAGCTGCGCGATGTCGAGACCGCGCGCGGCGACGTCGGTGGCGACGAGCACCGAGCAGCTCCGATTCGCGAACTGGATCAGCACCTGATCGCGTTCGCGCTGATCGAGTTCGCCATGCAGAGCGAGCGCGTGGAAACCTTGCGCGCGCAGCACGTCGAGCAGATCGCGGCACTGGTTCTTCGTGTTGCAGAACGCGATCGTGCTTACCGGGCGGAAGTGGTTCAGCAGCTGACCGACGGCATGCAGACGCTCGTCTTCCGTCACTTCGTAGAAGCGCTGACGGATCTTGCTGTCGTCGTGACGCTCTTCGAGCTTCACTTCCTTCGGGTTGCGCAGGAACTGCTGGCTCAGCTTCGCGATGCCTTCGGGATACGTCGCCGAGAACAGCAGCGTCTGCCGCTCCTTCGGACATTGACGCGCGACCTTGGCGATATCGTCGAAGAAGCCCATGTCGAGCATGCGGTCCGCTTCGTCGAGCACGAGCGTGTTGAGCGCGTCGAGCGACAGGCTGCCGCGCTCCAGATGGTCCATGATGCGCCCCGGCGTGCCGACCACGATATGCGCGCCATGTTCGAGACTCGCCGTCTGCGGACGCATCGGCGTGCCGCCGCACAGCGTCAGCACCTTGATGTTCTCTTCGGCGCGCGCGAGTCGGCGGATTTCCTGCGTGACCTGATCGGCGAGTTCGCGCGTCGGGCACAGCACCATCGCCTGCACAGCGTAACGGCGCGAGTCGAGCCGCGCGAGCAACGCGAGCGAGAACGCTGCCGTCTTGCCGCTGCCTGTCTTCGCCTGCGCGATCAGATCGTGACCGGCGAGCGCGATCGGCAGGCTCGCGGCCTGGATGGGCGTCATCTCGGCATAACCGAGTTGCGTGAGATTCGCGAGCGCCGCCTGCGAAAGCGGCAGTTCGCTAAAAGGACGAGCCTTGGTTGTCATAGTCGTGTGCGGGCTTAGATGTAGGGGCGGCCTTCGATCTGTTCATAGACGATCGTGCCGTCGTCGGCATCGAAGCGCTCGACATAGTTGCGCGCGCCGCACATCGGACAGCGGAACAGCAAGCCTTGTCCTTCGTTCTTGATGACGACGTCGGACACTTCCCACTGCGCGCCGCAGCTCTGGTTGATACATGTGAACACGGTGAATCTCCAGCGTGAGTCGCCAACGCGCCTTCCCTGCCCGCGCTGGCTTTTCAACAATAGGTTTACTTTATATATACGTAGTAGCAGTTAACAAGCACGCGACATTTCTGTGGATAACGCAGGTTTACCCAAACGAATCAGCGTTTTGCCGGACGCATAACCGCGTGCGCCCAATGTGCGCAGCGGATGGCGTTCGATGAACAACTTTTTCGGTCCGCGCGTGCGTGTCGAGTTACCCCGTTTACGTCCACATCGATTCCACACGTGTTTCGCCCGCTACTCCTGCCGTTATCCACAGGTTGCTGTGGATACGTCGGGACAGGCCGGCGCGCGTGGTGCGAAGTCGATGAAGATGGTGGGTCGGGCGGCGAGACGAGGCCGCGCATGCCGCAATTCTAGCGGATGCGCGTGTAAACCCCGGCGATGGACGCTAGTGAGCCAGTTGCGACCTGGCGTGGACGGGACTCGTCCTCAGCGTGTCGGAAGGACGCACGCCGAAAAGCTTGCGATAGTCGGTCGCGAACTGGCTCAGATGCCAGAAGCCCCACGCAGCCGCGACGTCCTGCACGGTGAGTTCGCCGGGCGTCGCGCCACACAGTTCGCGGCGCGCGCCGTTCAGCCGGATCGCGCGCAGATAGCTCGCGGGCGCGAGGCCCAGCACGTCCTGAAAGCAGTACTGCAACGTCCGGCGGCTGACGTGCAGATGCTCGCACAGCTCCGGCACACCGACGGGACGTTCGCGATTCGCGATCACGTAATCGCGTGCCTCCGACACGATCCACTGTCTGCGCGGACGCGCCGGTATCGCGACCGGTTCGAGCGCCGTGGTCGCGCACAGATCGAACAGCGACGACAACACCGATGCCTGCAGATTGCGCCGCGCGCGTTCCGACAGCACGGCATGCGCGGTGCCGTCGAGCACTTCGCGCAAGAGCCCGCAAAAGCGGGCCTTGTTAGCCGTTTCGATCGGCACGATGCCCGTTTGCGTCGCGCGATCGAGCAGATCGGCATGTTCGACGGAAGCCGCATGCTGCCGCAAGGTGTCGCCGCGTACGACGACGCCGAAGATCGCATAACCGCCCGGCGTGAGCAGTTCGAACTCGACGCCGCCGCGCTGAAACGCCAGCGCGTCTCGGTTGATCGGCTGCGGTCCAATGCGGCCGATGCTTTCATCGTCGGCGGGAACGCCGAACCAGTACGCGTCCGGAGGCACCTCGCACGTCTGGCGCAACGTCTGGCTCGTCGTTTCGCAGAACACGTGCATGCCGTCGAGATGCAAACCCGTCAGCTGTCCGACGAAGCGTCCCGCCGTCAGCTGGTCATACGTCTGCGTCCAGCCGTGAAGATTGCGCGCCTGCTCATCGGCATCGTGCGCGACGCTGGTTTCGACGCGGCACGCGGCCGGTTGCGCGGACAAGGAATGAAGGTCGGTCGTCATAGGGGGCATCGATGAGGGACATGCACCTGCATGCGCCATTGAACGAACAGGCGCCGACCGACGCAAGTCCCATGCCGAACGGACGTTCCCGCTTACCGGCGATGCAACACCTTGTCCTGTTCAATCGATGAACACTCGCTCTTCGAAGTGCTCATGGATGCAACGTCATCGACGCACACCTGTTTCGCCCGGAAATCGCGTGCATCGCGACAGTGCTGCGTGCACCGGCATCGGCCGCCGACGCATCGACGTTGGCACGCTTCTGGCGATAAGCACCCGCGGCAGCAGAACACCGCCTAGCCGGGTGAGTGATATACCCAACCGAATACATCGACATCAGATCATGTGAGGAGCACACAGATGAATCACGCAGAAATGAAGTTTCTGACGACCGAATTCCCGTACAAGAAGCAATACGCGAATTTCATCGGCGGCGAATGGGTGAAGCCGGTTGGCGGCGAGTACTTCGACAACATCTCGCCGATTACGGGCGAGCCGTTCACGTCGATTCCGCGCTCGCGTGAAGCCGACATTGAACTCGCGCTGGACGCCGCACATCGCGCGAAGGCCGCGTGGGGCAAGACATCGACCACGGAACGCGCGAACATCCTCAACAGGATCGCCGATCGCATGGAAGCGAATCTGCAACGCCTCGCGGTCGCCGAGTCGATCGACAACGGCAAGCCGCTGCGCGAAACCATGGCGGCTGATATCCCGCTTGCGATCGATCACTTCCGCTACTTCGCGGGCACCGTGCGCGCGCAGGAAGGCGGCATTTCGGAGATCGATCACGACACGGTCGCGTATCACTTTCACGAGCCGCTCGGCGTGGTCGGCCAGATCATTCCGTGGAATTTCCCGATCCTGATGGCCACGTGGAAACTTGCGCCGGCGCTCGCGGCAGGCAACTGCGTCGTGCTGAAGCCCGCTGAACAGACGCCCGCTTCGATCCTCGTGCTGGTCGAACTGATTCAGGATCTGCTGCCGGCTGGCGTCCTGAACGTCGTGAATGGCTTCGGCCTCGAAGCGGGCAAGCCGCTCGCGTCGAACAAGCGCATCGCGAAGATCGCCTTCACGGGCGAAACGACGACGGGCCGCCTGATCATGCAGTACGCGAGCCAGAACATCATTCCCGTGACGCTCGAACTCGGCGGCAAGAGCCCGAACATCTTTTTCGCCGACGTGCTCGACAAGGACGACAGCTTCTTCGACAAGGCGCTCGAAGGCTTTGCGATGTTCGCGCTGAATCAGGGCGAAGTCTGCACGTGCCCGTCGCGCGTGTTGATCGAAGAATCCGTGTATGACCGCTTCATGGAACGTGCGCTGAAGCGCGTCGCGGCAATCCAGCAAGGCCATCCGCTCGATTCGAAGACGATGATCGGCGCGCAGGCTTCGCAGGAACAGCTGGAAAAGATCCTGTCGTATATCGATCTCGGCAAGCAGGAAGGCGCGCAATGCCTGATCGGCGGCGAACAGAACAAGCTCGACGGCGAACTCGCGAAGGGCTATTACGTGAAGCCGACCGTGTTCCGCGGCCACAACAAGATGCGCATCTTCCAGGAAGAAATCTTCGGGCCGGTGGTGTCCGTCACGACGTTCAAGAATGAAGAAGAAGCGCTCGAAATCGCCAACGACACGCTGTACGGTCTCGGCGCCGGCGTCTGGACGCGCGACGGCACGCGTGCATATCGCTTCGGCCGCGAGATTCAGGCGGGCCGCGTGTGGACGAACTGCTACCACGCCTATCCGGCGCATGCGGCATTCGGCGGCTACAAGCAGTCGGGCATCGGACGCGAGAATCACAAGATGATGCTCGACCACTATCAGCAGACGAAGAATCTGCTCGTCAGCTATAGCGACAAGCCGTTGGGTTTCTTCTGAGCGCAGTGCTCCTGTTGGGCGAATCGCTTAAAGCGGTTCGCCCGTTTTTTCCGCAGGTCAAAGCGAGAGAGGAAGCGAGATGAGCGAAGAAGGCGTTGCGCGTGTCGTGGCGACGGACGCCGCCATCAAACTGATCCAGCAACTGAGCGCCGAACACGGGTCGATCATCTTTCATCAGTCGGGCGGATGTTGCGACGGCAGCGCGCCGATGTGTTTTCCGTCGAACGAATTCATGGTCGGCGGATCGGATGTGAGGCTTGGTGAGATTGCGGGCGTGCCGTTCTACATGAGCGAATCGCAATTCGAGTACTGGCAGCACACGCAGTTGATTATCGATGCCGTGCCGGGCAATGGCGGCATGTTTTCCCTGGAGCGTCCGACAGGATTGCGATTCCTGACGCGCTCGCGTCTGTTCGACGATGATGAAAGTGCGTGGCTCGAAAAGCATCCTGTGAGCAAGGCGGA
This sequence comes from Paraburkholderia sabiae, assembly GCF_030412785.1. Lineage (NCBI taxonomy): Bacteria > Pseudomonadati > Pseudomonadota > Betaproteobacteria > Burkholderiales > Burkholderiaceae > Paraburkholderia > Paraburkholderia sabiae. Next base: position 10,656 of record NZ_CP125295.1, on the reverse strand, counting down.
TGCTTAGATGATTCGTTGTGTGTGCCCGGATGTTCTATTCAATGCATCCGGGCACTTCTTTTATAGAGGCTTTGAATCGTCGGCGATAACTGTTGTCGCTTCGGGCGCTTTCAGCAACGCATCGCTATCGTCCTTCAAACCGACGCCCGTCAGCCCCAGACGACGCGCATGCGTCAACAGATAGTGCAGCTTGTGCGCGGCCGCTTCGTAATCGAGCCCTTCAGGCCGCACGTTCGAAATGCAGTTGCGCTGCGCATCGCTGCATCCCACTTCCGGCGCGTACGTGAGATAGATGCCGAGGCTATCCGGCGAACTCAGTCCCGGCCTTTCGCCGATCAGCATCACGACCAGCTTCGTCTTCAACAACTCGCCGATCTCGTCGCCCAACGCGACACGCGATTGACGCGCGACCACAACGGGTCCGATCTTCCAGTCGGTGAGGCGCTTCGCGATGGCCTGCAAAAAAGGAATGGACTGTTTAGAAGCGGCGAACGCGGATAGCCCATCGGCGATGACGAAAACCACATCGGGCGCGTCGCCTAAAGCCGTCTTTGTCAGCGCTTCGCGGCTCTCGTCGGATAAACGTCGTCCCATATCCGGACGCCGCAGATAATGCGCGCGATCGGGCGCGGCGCTATGCACATCGAGCGACGAAAAACCGTGCGCACGCAGTTGCTCGTGCAGAACGTCGGCATCGAGCGGATGATGCACGGCGTCGCGCGCCTGCGCATGCGACAGGTTGAACGCAAGCAGCGGCGCAGTCGGCAGACTGTTCCCCGCGCGGCCCAACGCGATGCGCGCATTCGTGAACGCACGCAACGCCTGCCACGCATTCTTTTCGATCGAATCGCTCATGCGATGCCCATCCATTCGCTCGCGCCTTCGAGCAAGGGCTGATGCGCCGGCGCATTCAGCAGTGCGCCGCGCGCGTCGGCGATCTGCATCGACTCCAGCCACTCTTCGAACTCGGGCGCGCGGCGCAAGCCGAGCACTTCGCGCACGTACAGCGCATCATGGAATGACGTGCTCTGATAGTTGAGCATCACGTCGTCCGCGCCGGGAATGCCCATGATGAAGTTGATGCCCGCGACGCCGAGCAGCGTCAGCAGATTGTCCATATCGTCCTGATCGGCTTCCGCGTGATTCGTGTAGCAGATGTCGCAGCCCATCGGCACGCCGAGCAGCTTGCCGCAGAAATGATCTTCGAGACCCGCGCGCGTGATCTGCTTGCCGTCGTACAGATACTCCGGGCCGATGAAGCCCACCACGGTATTCGTCAGGAACGGATTGAACTGGCGCGCGACGGCATAGGCGCGCACTTCGCACGTTTGCTGATCGACACCATGATGCGCATCCGCAGACAATGCGCTGCCCTGCCCTGTCTCGAAGTACATCACGTTGTCGCCGACCGTGCCGCGTTTGAGCGACAGCGCGGCTTCATACGCTTCCTGCAGCAACGCGAGCGAAATGCCGAAGCCCGCGTTGGCCTTCTCCGTTCCGGCAATCGACTGAAACACGAGATCGACGGGTGCGCCCTTCTCGATCGCCGAAATCGTATTGGTCACATGCGTGAGCACGCACGATTGTGTCGGCACCTGATAGCGCGTGCGGAAATCGTCGATCATCAGCAGCAGATTGGTGATCGCCGACAGGCTGTCCGAGGCGGGATTGATGCCGATCATCGCGTCGCCGCATCCGTACATCAGACCGTCGATCATCGACGCGGCAATGCCCTTCACATCGTCGGTCGGATGGTTTGGCTGCAAGCGCACCGACATATGTCCCGGCAAGCCAACCGTGTTGCGAAAGCGCGTGATGACAGGTCGTTTGCGCGCCGCCAGAATCAGATCCTGGTTGCGCATCAGCTTCGACACGGCCGCGACCATCTCGGGCGTGAGCCCTTTCGTGATGCGCTCGAGCGCCGCCGTATCGGTGTCGCTCGACAACAGCCAGTTGCGAAACTCGCCGACCGTCAAATGCGCGATCTCAGAGAACGCTTCCGGCGAGTGCGTATCGATGACGAGGCGCGTGACTTCGTCGCTCTCGTACGGAATCAATGCCTCGCTGAGAAACGTGCGCAACGGCACGTCCGCCAGCGCCATCTTCGCGGCGACGCGCTCTTCCTCGCTCGCCGCCGCAATGCCGGCGAGCTGATCGCCGGAACGCAGCGGGCTCGCCTTCGCCATCAATGTCTTCAGATCGGCAAACCGATACGTGCGGCTGCCGATTGTCTCCGTGAAGCTCATATCGTGTACTCCATCGCCGCGGCTACTGCGCGGCTTGTTGCCAGTGCGCCGGTGTTGCCGTCATTCTTCGAGCAGAACATCTGCCGGGGCGACTTCGCGTTGATGACGCGTCATCAGGAAGTAGCCGTAGCCGAGCGCGACGAATGCAGCAAACACGAGCGCGACGAGCAGATTGAAGTAGATCATCGTCGCCAGCGAAATCACCGCGGCCACCAGCGCGAACGCCGGAAAGTACGGAAACAGCGGCGCGCGGAACGGACGCTCCATGTCCGGCTCGATGCGGCGCAGCTTGAACAGCGCGAGCATGCTGATGATGTACATCACGATAGCGCCAAATACCGACATCGTCACGATATTCGCCGTCAGCGTCTGGCCGCCGAACTGGATCAGCTCGTCGCTATAGATGGCTGCGATGCCGACCACGCCGCCCGCGAGAATCGCTCGATGCGGCGTCTTGAAGCGCGGATGCACTTTCGACAGAAACTCCGGCAAGTAGCCCGCGCGAGCCAGCGCGAAGATCTGCCGCGAATAGCCGAGGATGATGCCGTGGAACGACGCGACAAGACCGAACAGGCCCAGCCACACGAGCATATGCATCCAGCCGCTGTTTTCGCCGACGATGTATTTCATCGCTTGCGGCAGCGGGTCGTTGATGTTGGCGAGCTTCGTCCAGTCACCGGCGGCGCCCGCGAACAGCATCACGCCGATTGCCAGCACGACGAGCGTCAGGATGCCCGTCACGTAGGCAATCGGAATGGAACGCTTCGGGTTCTTCGCTTCCTCCGCGGCCATCGCGACGCCCTCGATCGCGAGGAAGAACCAGATCGCGAACGGAATCGCGGCGAACATGCCGTGGAATGAGCCCATGCTGAAGGAGTCGGAACCGGACCAGCCGCCCTTCGTGAAGTTCGACCACTGGAAGCCCGGCGACACGACACCCATGAACACCAGCAGTTCGAAGATGGCGAGCAGCGTCACGCAGAGTTCGAACGCCGCCGCGATCTGCACGCCCACTATGTTGAGCGCCATGAACACGAGATACGCGCCCATCGCCGCGTGCTTCGGTTCGAGCCCGGGAAATTGCACATGCAGATACGCGCCGATCGCGAGCGCGATGGCGGGTGGCGCGAACACGAATTCGACCAGCGTCGCGGCGCCTGCGATGTAGCCGCCTGTCGGGCCGAATGCGTGTCGCGCGTAGGCGAACGGGCCGCCCGCGTGGGGAATGGATGTCGTGAGTTCGGTGAAGCTGAAGATGAACGTCGTGTACATCGCGGCGATGAAGAGCGCGGTGATCACGAAACCGAGCGTGCCGGCGCTCGCCCAGCCGTAGCTCCAGCCGAAGTATTCGCCCGAAATCACGAGGCCCACGGCGATGCCCCAAAGCTGCCAGGTGCCGAGCGTCTGCTTCAGTTCGTGATGCGTGACGGTGCCGTGGTGCTGGGTTGTCGACTCTTGTTTCATCGGAGGCTCCCTTTTGAAGTTGCCGGTTGGCAGTCGCTTTTGCGTCGCCCATACCGGCGGCATCTGGCGATGGTAGGAAGCCATTAATCGAGGTGTTATCGAAAATCGGCAAAGTTGACGCTGGCTCGGCATTAAGTCTGCGCTGAATAATGCGCGCTGAATGGCGTGTCGCAACGCACGACAAGTCAGCAGGATTTGGTAAATCGCAGCGTGCTATCGTATTTTCGTCGCCCTTCCCTTTACGCTTGCCATGAACGATATCGGCCATCGCGCGCGCTACGCCGCGCGGCTCTCGCGCGTGCTCGACCATATCTACGATCATCTCGACGAGCCGCTCGATATCGACCGGCTTGCCGGGATCGCGTGTTTGTCGCCGTATCACTGGCACCGGATCTATCAGGCGATGTACGGTGAAACCGTCGCGACCACGGTGCGGCGCTTGCGTCTGCATCGCGCGGCGGGTTTTCTCGCGAATGGATCGATGTCGATTGCCGAGATCGCGGAGCGGTCCGGATACAGCAGCTTGCAGTCGTTCACGCGGACGTTCAGCGCCGTCTTCGGCATGCCGCCCGCGCAGTATCGAAAGTCGGGAACGCACATACGCTTCCGGCCATCTCTTGCAGACTCAGGAGGTAACGAAATGACGATGAGAGACGTGGTGATTCGGGATATCGACGGCTTCGACGTGCTGACGGTCGATCATGTCGGTCCGTACATGCAGATCGGCAAGGCGTTCGATACGCTGATGGGCTGGCTCGCATCGCGCGGCTTGCTGTCGGGCGAGATGCGCATGATCGGGATTTACTACGACGATCCGACTGCGGTGGCTGAGAATGAGTTACGGTCGAAGGCTGGCGTGTGGCTGCCGCGTGCCGTCGATGTGTCGGGTGATGCGCTGGTGAGCGTGACGTCGATTATGGGCGGCCGGTATGCCGTGTTGCGGCACAAGGGACCGTATGCGGATATGGCGGCGGCGTATCAGTGGCTTTACGGCGAGTGGCTCGTCAATTCGGAACATGAGGCTGCGGACGCGCCCGTGTTCGAAGAATATTTGAACAATCCGAAGGAAACCGCGCCGGCGAATCTGCTGACGGATATTTGTTTGCCGGTGGTTTAGGAATGCATCGTGCGGGCTTGCGGCGATGAAGCGCTATCGGAATCTGAGTGGCAGTTCGGGGGTGGTCGCCTACGAGACGGCTGACGACGGAATCGTCGTGAAGTTTCTGACCGGCGATATGTATCTCTACGACTATGCAAGGCCGGGTCGAAAGGAAGTTGAGGAGATGAAGCGGCTGGCAGTCGCCGGGCGCGGGTTGGCTACTTATATTTCGAAAGTGGTCAAGGATCGGTACGCCCGCAAGTGGCAGCATGATTGACGCGGGAATAAAAAACGCCAACCGGTTTCGGTTGGCGTTTTTTTTCGGGCTAATGCAAGTCTCAACGCTTAAACGTCAATATTCCCCGCCCGCAGCGCATTGCTCTCGATAAACGCGCGACGCGGCTCGACCTCATCGCCCATCAGCGTCGTAAAGATCCCATCCGCGGCAATCGCGTCTTCAATCTGCACGCGCAACAGACGACGCACGCTAGGATCCATCGTCGTTTCCCAGAGCTGCCCAGGATTCATCTCACCGAGTCCCTTATAGCGCTGCTTCGACACGTTGCGTTCTGCATCGGCGATCAGCCACTTCATGGCGCTCTTGAAGTCGCCCACGGCCATACTGCGCTCGCCGCGCTTGATCACAGCGCCCTCGCCGATCAAACCCTTGAACGTGTTCGCCGTGTTCACGAGTTGCTGATAATCCGCCGTCAGCTGGAATTCTTCGTCGATCACCGAAACCTTCACGTTGCCGTGATGACGACGCTCGACGCGCAGCGATCGCAGTTCACGCACCGGATCGTACATTGCGATCACGTTGACTTCCGGCTTGAGCGGATCGTCGCGCAACTTGTCCTGCAGCGCGCGTGCCGACGCTTCCGTCGATTGCTCGTTCGACAGGTCGATCGTCACGCCATCCATCACCGCGCCGAGCGCCGCTTCGTCGTACAGCCTGCTCAGACGATCTACGACAGCCTGCGCCAGCAGATAAGAACGGGCCAGCTCACCGAGCGCATCGCCCGCGATCGGCGTCGCGCCTTCGGACGCAATCAGTTCAGAACCGTTCAGAGCAAGACGCAGCATATGTGCGTTCAACTCTGCCGTGTCCTTAAGATAACGCTCGTCCTTGCCCGCCTTCACCTTGTACAGCGGCGGTTGCGCGATGTAGATGTAGCCGCGCTCGATCATCTCCGGCATCTGACGATAGAAGAACGTCAGCAGCAGCGTACGGATGTGCGCGCCGTCGACGTCCGCGTCGGTCATGATGATGATGCGGTGATAGCGCAGCTTGTCGAGGTTGTAGTCTTCCTTGCCGATGCCGCAACCCAGCGCGGTAATCAGCGTGACGATCTGCTCCGACGACAACAGCTTGTCGTAACGCGCCTTCTCGACGTTCAGCACCTTGCCGCGCAGCGGCAGAATGGCCTGGAATTTTCTGTCACGGCCCTGCTTCGCCGAGCCGCCTGCCGAGTCGCCCTCGACGATATAAATTTCAGACTTCGCCGGATCTTTCTCCTGGCAGTCTGCAAGCTTGCCCGGCAGACCGACGCCATCCAGCACGCCCTTGCGTCGCGTCATTTCACGCGCCTTGCGCGCTGCGTCGCGCGCACGCGCCGCGTCGACGATCTTGCCGCAAATGATCTTCGCGTCGTTCGGCGTTTCGAGCAGGAATTCTTCGAGCGCCTTCGCGACCACTTCTTCCACGGGCGCGCGCACTTCCGACGACACCAGCTTGTCCTTCGTCTGCGAGCTGAACTTCGGCTCCGGAACCTTCACCGACAGCACGCACGACAAGCCTTCACGCATGTCGTCGCCGGACGTTTCGACCTTCGCCTTCTTCGCGATTTCGTGATCGACGATGTACTTGTTGATCACGCGCGTCATCGCCGCGCGCAGACCCGTCAGGTGCGTGCCGCCGTCGCGCTGCGGAATGTTGTTCGTGAAGCACAGCACGTTTTCGTTGTAGCTGTCGTTCCACTGCATCGCCACTTCGACGCCCACGCCGTCCTTCTCGCCGACGATGTGGAAAATGGTCGGATGCAGCACGCTCTTCGTCTTGTTGATGTATTCGACAAAGCCCTTCACGCCGCCCACGAAAGCGAAATCTTCTTCCTTGCCCGAGCGCTGGTCGGTGAGACGAATCCGTACACCGTTGTTCAGGAATGAGAGTTCGCGAATGCGCTTCGCCAGAATGTCGTAGTGATATTCGACATTGCCGAAGATCGTGTCATCGGCCATGAAATGAACTTCGGTGCCACGGTTTTCCGTGTCGCCGACAACCTGAATCGGCGACAGACGTTCGCCGCCCATTTCTTCGATCACGCGGTTTTGCGGCACGCCACGGTGGAATTCCATGAAGTGCTTTTTGCCGTCGCGGCGCACGGTGAGGCGCAGCCAGGACGACAGCGCGTTCACGCACGACACGCCCACGCCGTGCAGGCCGCCCGACACCTTGTAGCTGTTCTGGTCGAACTTGCCGCCCGCGTGCAGTTCCGTCATCACGATTTCGGCGGCGCTGCGCTTCGGATCGTGCTTGTCGTCGCGCTTGACGCCCGTCGGGATGCCGCGGCCGTTGTCGGTCACGGAAATCGAGTTGTCGGCGTGGATGATGACCTGAATGTCGTCGCAATGACCGGCGAGCGCCTCGTCGATCGAATTGTCGAGCACCTCGAACACGAGGTGATGCAGACCGGTCCCGTCCGAAGTATCGCCGATGTACATACCCGGCCGCTTGCGCACGGCCTCCAGACCTTCGAGGATCTGAATGGACGAGGCGCCGTAGCTGTTATCGGGTTGCGAATTGTTCGTATCAGTCATGGATTTCTTCCGGATCTGCGTTACTGCTTCGTTACTGCTCGAGGCTTTTCAAAACACCATAAAAACACCAAAGGGGCGCTGCGCCCCTTGATGTGTTCTTCGTGTCGGACGCGTCAGATGCGCATCGGCATCACCACGTATTTGAACTCGTCGTTCTCGGGAATCGTGATCAGCGCGCTCGAACTGGCGTCGCCGAGGCTGATTTCCAGCATGTCGACCTTCAGGTTCGCGAGCACGTCGAGCAGATACGTGACGTTGAAACCGATGTCGATGCTGTCGCCCTGATAAGCGATTTCGAGTTCTTCCTGCGCTTCTTCCTGGTCCGCGTTCGTGGACATGATCTTCAGCTGGCCCGGCTCGACGATGCAGCGCACGCCCTTGAACTTGTCCGAAGTCAGAATGGCCGCGCGTTGCAGCGAGCGCTGCAGTTCTTCGCGGCCGATCACGAACGTGTTCTTGTGCGACTTCGGGATCACGCGCTGGAAATCGGGGAACTTGCCTTCGACGAGCTTCGAAACCAGTTCGACGCCGCCGAACGTGAATTTGACCTGCGTCGGCGCGATGTCGATCTTCAGCACGTCGTCGATGTCTTCGAGCAGACGTTGCAGTTCGAGAATCGTCTTACGCGGGATGATGACTTCCTGGCGCGCAAACGAGCCTTCGATCTTCATCGACGAGAACGCGAGACGGTGACCGTCCGTTGCGACAGCCATCAGCTGATCGCCGTCGACCACCAGCAGCATGCCGTTCAGGTAGTAACGGATGTCCTGCTGCGCCATCGCGAAGTGGACCATGCCGAGCAGCTGGCGGAACGTCTTTTGGGGAACCGCGAGGTTCGCGCCGAAGTCTTTAGCTTGAGCGACGGTCGGGAACTCGTCGGCCGCCAGCGTTTGCAGCGCGAAACGGCTCTTGCCGGACTGCACCGTCAGACGCTTGTCGTTCAGGGTGAGCGTGACTTGCCCGTCGGGCATCGCGCGCAGAATGTCGAGGAGCTTGCGTGCCGCCACCGTGGTGGCCACCGATTCGCCGCCGACGCCGAAATCGGCGCGCGTGGTGATTTGCAGTTCGAGGTCGGTGGACAGGAACGAGACGTCCGGGCCGTTCTTGGTGATAAGCAAATTGGCGAGGATCGGCAACGTATGACGGCGTTCGACAATGCCGCTCACGGTTTGCAGCGGCCTGAGGAGGTTATCGCGTTCGGTCTTGACCAGTTGCATAGAGTTCCTTCGTTGATGTGACGGCCTGCGCGCCTTGCCCGGCAATATTGAAGCGCGCGGCCCCGGCCCCCCGCCGGCGTCGTACTGCGCCAGTCACGGCGTGAATCCCGCCCGCTTTTGCCGGGCGGTTAAACCTGTATTGTGCCTGAAAATGGAAGCACTTCCCTAAATTGGGGGTGGCTTGCGCAATAAACAGATCGAATTTTCCGACGGGTTCGAGGAACCCTTCGGTTTCATCCGGCCCTTCACGGCGTTTTCAACCCTTGAGCGTCTGCTCCAGCACGTGCAGTTCGTGGTTCAGCTGCGCGTCCTTGCCGCGCTCGTCGGCGATCTTGCGGACTGCGTGCAGCACCGTCGTGTGGTCGCGACCGCCGAACAGTTCGCCGATTTCAGGCAGACTCTTCTGCGTCAGTTCCTTGGCCAGATACATCGCGATCTGCCGCGGCCGCGCGATATTGGCCGGCCGCTTCTTCGAATACATGTCGGCGACCTTGATGCTGTAGAAGTCGGCGACCGTCTTCTGGATGTTTTCCACCGAAATCTGCCGGTTCTGCACCGTCAGCAGGTCTTTCAGCGCTTCCTTGGTCAGTTCGATCGTGATTTCGCGGCCGTGGAACTTCGAGTACGCGAGAATTTTGCGCAGCGCGCCTTCCAGTTCGCGGACGTTCGAGCGCAGATGCTTTGCGACGAAAAATGCGACGTCCTCGTTCAGACTCACGCCTTCCGATTGCGCCTTGCGCATCAGAATCGCGACGCGCATCTCAAGCTCGGGCGGTTCGATTGCGACAGTCAGGCCGGAATCGAAGCGCGAGATCAGACGATCGTCGATGCCTGAGATTTCCTTCGGATAGGTATCGCTGGTGATGATCACCTGCGCCTTGTTCGCAACCAGTGCCTCGAACGCGTAGAAGAATTCTTCCTGCGTACGGGATTTGCCCGAGAAGAACTGAATATCGTCGATCAGCAGCAGGTCGAGCGAATGGTAGTAACGCTTGAAGTCGTCGAACGCCTTGCGCTGGTACGCCTTCACCACGTCCGACACGTACTGTTCCGCGTGGATGTAGCGGATGCGCGCGCCGGGCTTGTCCATCAGCAGCTGGTTGCCGATCGCGTGAATCAGGTGGGTCTTGCCGAGACCCACGCCGCCGTACAGAAACAGCGGGTTGTACGAAATGCCGGGATTGTCGGCGACCTGGATCGCGGCCGCGCGCGCCAGCTGATTGGCCTTGCCGGTCACGAAGTTGTCGAAAGTGAGCACGGGGTTCAGCTTCGAGCGCTCGTACGTCGAATCGCTCTCGCCGCTCGCCGCCTGCGCGGCCACACCCGGACGCCACGTGCGGCGTGCTGCCGCGGCTTCGTTGGCATCGAGGCTGGGCAGATCGAGGTCGGCGGCATCGTCGGTAAGCTGCGCGGCGTTCGTCGGCATGCCGAGACCGGCCATGCCTCCCACGCGCGACGCGTGGGCCGCTTGCACGGCGCCGACGGCAGCATCGACGGCCGCGGCCGCATTGTTCGCACCAATGGACGACGGGCGCGACGGCGCGGCAGGCGCCGCACGCACGCCGGCTTTGGGATCGAGGACGAACTGGACGTCGACGGGCGAATGCCAGAAATCGCGCGCGAGATCGGTGATGCGGCCCGAAAACTGGCTCTTGACCCAATCCAGCTTGAAACGGTTCGGCGCGGCGATGCTCAGGGTATTCGCATCGGCGTCGAAGGCGACCGGGGCCAACGGTTTGATCCACGTCACGTACTGCTGGGGCGTCAATTCACGCTCCAGCAATGCGGAACAGTGTTGCCAGAATTCGTTCAT